>NZ_CANNDS010000018.1 GCF_947503415.1 uncultured Tateyamaria sp. | reverse complement strand
TCGCCACCCTGCGTGTTGTCGTTGAACACGTCGGCACCCTGGTTGAGGAACACCTCGTCCCGGCCATTGCCGCCAAAGACGGTGTCATTGCCATTGCCCGCGTTCACCGTGTCGGCCTGGTTCCCGGCAAAGATCAGGTCGAACCCGCCCCCGCCATTGATCAGGTCGAACCCGTCGCCGCCCGCGAACTGGTCACTGCCCGC
>NZ_CANNDS010000017.1 GCF_947503415.1 uncultured Tateyamaria sp. | reverse complement strand
TCGCCATATTTCACGTCCTAAAGTGTGTATTTCTCATTTTCCGTGATTTTCAGTTTTCTCGCCATATTCCAGGTCCTTCAGTGTGCATTTCTCATTTTTCACGTTTTTTAGTGATTTCGTCATTTTTCAAGTCGTCAAGTGGATGTTTCTCATTTTCCATGATTTTCAGTTTTCTTGCCATATTCCACGTCCTACAGTGGACATTTCTAAATTTTCCACCTTTTTCAGTTTTCCTCGCCATATTTCACGTCCTAAAGTGTGTATTTCTCATTTTCCGTGATTTTCAGTTTTCTCGCCATATTCCAGGTCCT
>NZ_CANNDS010000016.1 GCF_947503415.1 uncultured Tateyamaria sp. | reverse complement strand
AGTGGCGGTGACGGCAACGACACGGTTGACGGCGGCAATGGGCGGGACAATGTGACCCTGAACCAGGGCAATGACGTCTTCAACGACAACGATCAGGGCGGCGATGCGGGCCGGGACACGGTCGATGGCGGCTTGGGCGACGACACCATCAACGGCGGCGCGGGCGCGGACGAGTTCGCGGGCGGCGACGGGTTCGACCTGATCTTTGGCGGGCTGGGCTTTGATCTGATCTTTGGCGGCAACCAGGCCGATACGATCCGGGCGGGCGCTGGCGATGACACCGTCTTTGGCGGCAATGGCCGCGATGACGTGGTGCTGGGCGACGGCAATGACCTGTTCAACGACAA
>NZ_CANNDS010000015.1 GCF_947503415.1 uncultured Tateyamaria sp. | reverse complement strand
GGTTCGACACGATCAATGGTGGCGGCGGCGATGATGCATTCTATGGCGGCAACGGCAATGACAGCATCTTCGGGGGCCTGGGCAATGACCTGATATCGGGCGGCGCGGGCAGCGACACGCTGACGGGCGGCGGCGGCGGCGATACGTTTGTGTTCCTGGCGGTGGATGCGGCGTCCGGCACGGACCTGGTGACGGATTTCGAGCTGGGCACGGATGTGTTCCAGCTGTCCGGTGTCGGGTCGGCGACGGTCAGCTACGATGGCGGCGCCAACGAGGTCACGGTGTCCATCGGCGGCGGCGACGTGGCCGTGCTGCGCTCGGACAGCGACCTGTCGGGCTTTGGTACGGATGACATTCTGTTCGGGTGAACGG
>NZ_CANNDS010000014.1 GCF_947503415.1 uncultured Tateyamaria sp. | reverse complement strand
GCCGAAAATGAGGTCGAACCCGTCCCCGCCCGCAAACTCGTCCGCGCCCGCACCGCCGTTGATAGTGTCGTCGCCCAAGCCGCCATTGACGGTATCGCGGCCCGCGTCACCGCCCTGATCGTTGTCGTTGAACACGTCATTGCCCTGGTTCAGGGTCACATTGTCCCGCCCATTGCCGCCGTCAACCGTGTCGTTGCCGTCACCGCCACTGATCGTGTCGGCCTGATCACCCCCGAAGATGCTGTCATTGCCAGCGCCGCCAGACAGCACGTCGTTGCCGGTGCCACCGCGGAACTCGTCGGCGCCAGCGCCACCATTGATGGTATCATTGCCAAGCCCACCAAGTACCGTATCAGCACCAAGTTCACCGCCCTGATCGTTGTCGTTGAACACATCATTGCCGTCGCCCAGAACTGCCAAATCGCGACCATTGCCCCCGTCCACGGTGTCGTTGCCTGCGCCTGCGTCAACCTCGTCGGCACCGCCGCCGCCAGCAATATTGTCATTGCCGTTACCTGCCGAAATGGTGTCGGCCCCTGCCAGCCCGTTGATCAGTTCTGAAAAGTCGGTGCCGACAAGATTGTCGTCGTTTGCAGTTCCAATAATCGGGTCCTGTGGCGGGCGGTCCTGGATTGTAGCTGTGCCCGTGCTGTCTTCCGAGGCAATAAAGGTTGGGATAGAGCTCATGACGAGCGAGAATGTCTCGAGTGCTTCGTTGAGGGTGTCGCCGAGGATGTCGACGGCGACGGAGGCGACGG
>NZ_CANNDS010000013.1 GCF_947503415.1 uncultured Tateyamaria sp. | reverse complement strand
ATGAACATCGACAAGAAGATAACGGATGATTTGGTTGCGAACGACATTTCGTTTGTGACGACGGTTCCGTGCAAGCAGCTGGCGGGCGTCATTGACGAGATCGACCGGCATGACAAGATCTTCCACATCCCCTCGAACAAGGAAGACGAGGGGATGGGCCTGTGTGCCGGGGCCTGGATGGGAGGCAAACGCCCCGCCATCATCATGCAGAACACCGCCATCGGGGTGACCATCAACACGCTGGCCACGCTGATCCAGTACTACCGCATGCCGCTGCCGATGCTGATCAGCTACCGCGGTGAGCTGCGCGAGCCTGTCGCCTGCCAGGTTGAAATGGCCGTGCACACCAAGGCGCTGCTGGCGCAGATGAACATCCCCACCTACCACTTCCACAAGCAGTCGGACGTGGAAGAGCTGGATATGATCCTGAAATATACCTTCATGTGCTCGAAACCCGTGGCGATCCTGACGGACGCCAACTTCTGGGGAGGCTACGGCGACCAATGATCCGTTCTGAAATCCTGAAAGACATCGCTCCGATCCTGCGTGACCAACTGGTTGTCTGTAACATCGGCATTCCCAGCCAGGAGCTGCACGCCATCGACGACCAACCCACCAACTTCTACATGCTGGGCACCATGGGCCTGTCGTCGTCCATTGGCCTTGGCCTTGCGCTGGCGCAGGACAAGACCGTGATCTCGATCGACGGGGACGGGTCGGTTCTGACGAACCTGTGCACGCTGCCGACCATCGCCAACAACGTGGCCGACAACTACATCCTGATGATCATCGACAATGGCTCGTACGGCTCGACCGGGGACCAGCCGACCTACACGGGCAAGAAGACCTCGCTTGCGGGCATGGCGCGCGCGGCGGGGTGCGAGAACGTGGTCGAAGTGCAGGGCGTCGACACGGGCCCCGCGCTGGAAAAGGCGATTGCCGCGCGCAAGATGACGGTGATGGTGGTGAAATGCGACAGCGGCAA
>NZ_CANNDS010000012.1 GCF_947503415.1 uncultured Tateyamaria sp. | reverse complement strand
ACAGACCGCCTGCCATTTACAGGCTTCCGCCTACGGCATTACACCTTTTGGATCACCTCTGATAAGAGCTGCGCCCACGCCATGACAGCGTGCCTTTGGGGCGACCTCAGACTTGCCTGAAATTCGGAAACGACCCTAAGGTGCGCCCATACACATACGCCGCAGCATGGACACCGGCGTGAATAACTTTTCATCAAGCCATATCGGGTAGCGGCTTGAACGGCCTAACAGGGGACACCACCAAATGACGACATTCACATTGCTCGGCACCAACTCCGATTATTTCGGAGACGCGTTTCTTTCCAATAGTGATGAGATCGAGGTCGATATCGTTTCAACATCGGCAACGACCGTTGTCGTCAACAACCCGTTCACAGGGATCACGACCACGATTTCCGGGACAGGATTGACCTTTTCGGGCGCCCCCGGTGACGAAGAGCCCAGTGGGGGCACCGTCACCAGCCTGTCGATGTCGAGCGCCGGGAACTCGGTGCTCGAAGGGACAGTCACCGGGCTGAACCTTGGCTTCGTGGCCCTTTCGCAGGCCCTGGATGCGCTGGCCGCCGACAATCTGGTGCCCATTGCGAACCTGCTCAATTCCGGGGGGCCAATCACCTTTGACGCCAGCAATGCAGCGACCGGTCTGAACATGTTCGAGCTGCTGGACCCGGATTTCAGCGACCTGATCACGCAGCCGGTTACGGTTCTCGGGTCCGAATTCTACGACCAGATCTTTGGCGGCCTTGGCAATGACAGCATCGTCACGGGCGGGGACAACGGCAACGACAATGGCGGCGATATCGAAGGCACGGTCGGCAACGACACCATCGATTTCTCGAACAGCACGTCCACCTCGTTCCAGTGGCTCGATTACGAAGACTTCGTGGACGGCGCCGTCACCTTCAACGTCAACGCAGCCGCGAACACCGGCACCATCACCGGCACCGGGTTCTCCGACACCCTGGTCGATGTCCGCGCGATCATGGAAGCCTTTGGGCTGGCCCTTGAAGGCGGGGAGGCCAACGATGTCTTCAATGTCACCAATTCCAGCAGTGAAAACAGCTGGTTCAACCTGCGCGGCAACGAGGGCAACGACACATATAACATCAACATCGCAAATGGCGGCGGGCGGATCAGCTTCAACTTCGGCTCAAGCGATGCACCGACCTCCGGTATCAACGTCAACCTGAACACCGGCTTTGTCAGCAATGACGGCTTCGGGGGCCAGGATACGATCAATGTCCTGAGCGGGGATGGGCGGCTCGAGATCCGGGCCAGCGACAACAATGACAGCATCCTCGGCTCGGACCGTGATGAAAGCTTCATCACCGAACAGGGCAATGACACCGTCAACGGCGGCGGCGGGTTCGACCGGGTACGCTACGACCGTTCGGGCGTGGATGTGGTAAATGTGAACCTCGCGACGCAAACGGCGACCGGAATATGGGACGGCAATGCCTTTACCGACACGCTGATCTCGATCGAATACGTGCGCGGATCGCGCCTGGGCAATGACACGCTGATCGGCTCCACGGCAGAGGAGCGCCTCGAAGGGCGCGGCGGCAATGACAGCCTGTTTGGCGCGGCTGGCGACGACCGGCTCGATGGCGGGGACGGCAACGACACGCTGCGCGGCGGCGGTGGGCGCGATGACCTGATCGGCGGGGACGGCAACGACCTGATCGACGCTTCGGGCGGCTTCGCTTCCACACAGGGCTTTGGCGATTTCATCCGCGCGGGCCTTGGCCAGGACACCATCCTGGGCCATGCCGAGCATTGGGCCACAGGTGAAGGCGCCGACATCAGCTATTCCGATGTCGGACGCGTGGGGGGCGTGACCATCACCTCGGGTCAGGACGGCACCGGCACCGTGGTCTCGGGCGACGGGCGGGTGAATGACACCTTCACCTTCATCCACTACTTCCAGGGCTCGCAGGATTCCGACCGGATCACGGGCGCTGCCGAAAGCCGCTGGGAAGGGTTCGAAGGCAATGCAGGCAACGACACCATCGATGGCGGCGGCGGCGATGCGCAGGTCGGCTACAACAACGAACATTTCGAAGGCGGATCCAGCGGTGTCACCGTCAACATGGGCACGGGCAATCAGGGGACAGCCGTCGGCACGGCCACTGACACCTTTGGCGACACCGACACGCTGATCCGCATCGACATGGTGCAGGGCTCCATTTTCGACGACACCCTGTCGGCCGTGAACCGGACGGACAACGTGCGCCTCGAAGGCAACGACGGCAATGACGTGCTGTCCGGCGGTTCCGGGTTTGACCAGATCTTTGGCGGTGACCAGGGCGATACGATCTCGGCCGGGGCTGGTGGGGACACGGTGGACGGCGGCAATGGGCGGGACAATGTGACCCTGAACCAGGGCAATGACGTGTTCAACGACAACGATCAGGGCGGTGA
>NZ_CANNDS010000011.1 GCF_947503415.1 uncultured Tateyamaria sp. | reverse complement strand
TGTGATCACCATGGATCCGGTCGTGATCAAGGACCGGTTCATGAAGGCCGTCGCCAGCTGATGCGAGGGGGGAGGCGTTGATTGTCGCGCGCCCCTTAACACCACATTCATTGCTGCGCGCGTACGGTGCGAGTCGTGGCAATTGCGTTTGGTGGCTCGGTCAACATGAGGGGACAAGGACCCTTTGAATTTGGGTGTGCTTGCACCGTAGGTGTAAGCTGATCCTTTGGGTATTCGGCGTTCAAGAACCAGGGCGTTTGCAGCTCACCGTGTTGTCGTCGTGGACGATTCCAAAACGATGCGCCGTTGGCTGGGCAGCATGATTGCTGCAGATCCACGGCTTGAACTGGTGGGCACGGCCGCCTCCGCTCAGGAGGCGCGCAGGATCATCAAGGAAACCAATCCAGATGTGCTGACCCTGGACGTCGAAATGCCCGAGATGGATGGGATTGAATTCCTGTCTCACCTCATGCGGCTGCGACCGATGCCGGTTGTGATGTTGTCGGGCGCCTTGCGCAAAAACGGCGAACAGGCCAAGCGCGCACGTGCCTTGGGCGCCGCAGCTTGCGTGCAGAAACCGACAATTCCGACACCCGAAGCTCTTGCAAAGCTGTGCGACAGCATCGTCGCTGCCGCGCGGCAGGATGGGTCAGATGATCAGCCAAGATGGCATGCGACCGACAAGGTGATCTTGTTCGGGGCATCCACAGGAGGGGTGACGGCGCTGGAGACAATCCTGCCGCAATTGCCGGTGCATGGCCCGCCTGTTGTCGTCGCGCAGCACATGCCCAACGGGTTTCTCGACCGTTTCATCGAACGATTGGATCGGCAACTGCCGCAGAGCGTGGACTTTGCTGAACCTGATGATCGGTTGGAGGCGGGCGACATTCGCATTGCGCCGGCAATTGACATGCAAACAACTCTGAATTGGCACAGTGGCGCTTGGCATGTGCGGTCCTTCCCGCGCGGACGTGAAGACAGGTTTTGTCCGTCTGTGGATGTTTTGTTTGGTTCTGCGGCGCCTTGGGGTGCCCAAGTCGGAGCGGCCCTGTTGACTGGCATTGGGAATGATGGAGCGAAGGGCATGCTTATGCTGCGCAGAAATGGCGCTCGGACATTGGCCCAATCCGAGCGCTCATGTGCCGTCTACGGTATGCCCGCCGCGGCACTGGCCATGGATGCGGTTGAAGAGGAATGCGATGTGGAGAACATCGGCACGCGCCTGTCAGACCTGCTGATACAAGATGGGCAGACGGCTTAGTGGACCGCTACATTCACATCACCCAAGGGGAACATGCGACCGGATCCTCACCGGATGTCGTGATTTCGACACTGCTTGGGTCTTGCGTCGCATGTTGTCTGTGGGATCCGGAGGCCCGGGTTGGAGGTATGAACCATATGCTGCTTGCCATGACAGGTGAGGGGGATACACAAACAGCCCTTTCAGGCATCAACGCCATGGAAGTCTTGATCAACGATCTTGTTAAGTTGGGTGCAGTGCGCAATCGGTTGCAAGCAAAGGCATTTGGAGGAGCACACATGATTTCCGGCTTCTCCGACATTGGCGCACAGAACACAGCTTTTACGCTGACGTTTCTTGCCCAAGAGGGGATACCGCTTGTGACCCAATCACTTGGAGGACAGCATGCCAGGAACCTGCGGTTTTGGCCGGTGACTGGCCGTGCCATGCAGAAAATTACGGACGTACATGTTCGGGACGTGGGTGTGTCTGCCCCATCACCCAACGGCAATGGTCTGGAGCTGTTTTAAGTTTCTGGATAGACAGGTTGTTTAGAAAAGATCGACTGTACCAGATGTTGGCCGATCTCTCTCTGTGTGAGCCGACGTGAGGATCGCCCGGGTTTCGGCCAGTTGTAACTGTCCGATGGTATCAGTCTGCGCAGTTTGCCCGATCGCAAGCGACCGAGAGACGACGGACAAGTCTTGCAGCGACTGGCAGATATGATCGATGCGTTGAAGATGCGAAATCTGTTCCGCACTCATTGACAAAGCAGTATCTGATGTCAGATCCGAAACCACTTTCGAAACCGTTGCCATGTCATTTGCCATGGTATCAAGGATGCCTGACATACGCGCTAGAGCGGTGCGTGTCGCGAGATCTGGCGAGTTGCCGTCATTCATCAAAGTGGACCGACCACCGTTTCAATACACTTGCGCAACTGGACGCTCTCGAAAGGCTTTTTCAGGTAATTGTTCATACCCAGCTTACGACCGTAGTCGACGATCTGTTGTTCGGAACGCCCAGTGATAAGAATAAACCCGACACCCTTGGTCTTGGCATGGCTGCGCAGTGAATGCAGCAACTTCAAACCATCCATATTCGGCATGTTATAGTCGGAAATCACAAGGTGAGCCGGGTTTTTTGCAAGCAACGTCAAAGCAGTGGCTCCATCCGCAGCCGTCGTAATGTGGCGTACTCCCAATGCTTCGAGTGATTGGACAATCAATCCTCGACTGGTTGACATGTCATCAACAACCATAATTCTGATCTGATCCCGCAGGGCCATTTTGGTCTCCTACTGCTATGTTTTGAAAGAGTGCGCGCGGTTGAGGTATGCCGTCGGTCCAACCGACTTTAGGTCATATTTCGATGGGGCAAGAATGCGTTCCGAGTGTCCCAGAAAAAACAAGCCGCCCCGCGCGAGCGCACTACTGAAACGTGGCCAAAGTCGTTCTTGGGTTGGCTGGTCAAAGTAGATGACAACGTTGCGACAAAAAATAGCGTCGAAGGGAAAGCGCATGGGCCAATCCGAAAGGAGATTGAGTTCCTGAAAAGAAACCATCGCCTTGAGGCCTTCGTTGATCGTGCGAAGGTTTTCGTCGCCTTCATTGTCGCTGGTAAACTGTTCAATGTTTTCTGGCGAAACACCTTTGAGCTGCGCTGAACTGTACTTTCCGACGCGGGCAAATTCGATAACGCGCGGATCAATATCCGTCCCTAGGATGCGCAGATCCGCAGTCGCGAGAGTCGGTTCCTGACTGAGAAGATGCATTGCTATTGAGTAGGCTTCCTGGCCGTTTGAACACCCGGCAGACCAGATACGAATGCGCTCTCCCTGAGCCGCGCGCCGCTTGAATTCCGGCATCAGGCGGTCGCTCATCAGATCGAAATGTTGCGCCTCGCGAAAGAAGTGGGACACATTTGTCGTCAACGCCGAAATCATGAACCGTCGTTCGTTCGCGCCGTGATCGGAAAGTACGTGATCCGAGTAGTCCGAAAAAGCATCCAAGTTGAGCGCGCGTAAACGGTGACGCAGCCGGGACTGAACCATCAACTTCTTTTCGCGCGCGAGTTTGATACCGCTCTCGCGGTGGGCCAGAGCCGCAAGCGCCTCAAAGACCTGATCATCCATTGTGGGTTGACCGATAGGTTGGCGCATCAAGCGGCGTCGCTTTCCGCTTGAATGACGATCTGCGACAATTCCAATACACGGATCATCCGGTCCTCGATGAGCGTCAACGATTTGATGACGCTTGGACCGTCTTGCATTGCTGTTTCCGGCGGTTGTTGCAGGTCTTCTTGATTGAGCGCGACAATGTCGGAAACCGCATCCACCAAAAGCCCTGTCATATATCCATCGTGTTTCACCACAATGATGACGTTTCGGTCGCTGTGAGCGCATTTGGGCAGACCGAGGCGTTCAGCAAGGTCCATCACCGGCAGTACGGTGCCACGCAAATTGATCACACCGCGCATATAGCTGGGGGCGAGTGGCATCGGGGTCGCACGGGTCCAACTGCGAATTTCCCGAACGCTCATAATATCCAGCGAGTATTCTTGTTCGCCCAGCTTGAACGTAAGCAGTTCCATTGGCTGAGCCGTTTCTGTTTCACTCATGGTCAAGCCTCCAAGCTTTGCGGGGTGATCGCGCGTGCGCGCTGTTTGGGTGCGTGGGCGACGATATCGGATGGATCCAGGATCAGCGCAATCTGACCGTCCCCCAGAATGGTCGCGGCCGCGATGCCGGGTGCACGGTAGTAACTGTCATCCAGCCCTTTAATGACCACCTGCCGCTGATCTTGGATTTCGTCTACGACCAAGGCCACGCGGGTATCGTCCTCCAGCGCCAGCAAGAGCGCCACCCGATCCACATAGGTATCGCATGGCGGGCGATACCCCAGGGCTGCACCAAGGTCGAACAATGGAACGAAGCCATCGCGGACACGTACAACAGAGTGTCCGGGTTGAAGGCATTCGACAGTCGTGTCGGACAAGGTCAGCGTTTCCGAGACCACATTCAAAGGCAGCACCAGAGTTTCCCCGGAGACTTCGACGACCATGCCGTCCAGAACGGCCAGCGTCAGGGGCAGCGAGATGCTGAACGTTGTGCCGCGCCCGGGCTCTGAACTGGTGGTGATCCGACCGCCCAAGGATTGGATTGCTGTGCGCACCACGTCCATTCCGACACCACGCCCCGAAAGGTCCGATACATTTGAAGCAGTGGAAAAGCCCGGCAAAAAGAGGAGGTTGTCGATTTCAGCGTCCGACAAGCCACTGTCAGAGGGCACCAATCCCTTGTCGACAGCAATCTGCAATACCTTATCGTGATCGATGCCACCGCCATCATCTGACACTTCGATCACCACACGACCTGAGCGATGTGCCGCACTCAACCGGACCTGTCCCTGAGCTGGCTTGCCGTTCGCCAAACGGGTCTGTGTTTCTTCCAGCCCATGATCAACGGCGTTCCGGATCATATGGGTGAGAGGATCTGCAAGGCGCTCAATGACGGTCTTGTCCACTTCCGTTGTTTCGCCATCTGCGATCAGCCGAACGTCCTTGCCGACCGACGCGGATGTTTCGCGCACGATGCGTGACATGCGCTGAAATAGAGATTTGACCGGTTGGGCCCGGATCATCATCACGCTGTCCTGAATGTCCCGGGTCAGACGCTGAAATTCGTCCAGCCCGTTCATCGCGTCGGAATGGGGAGACAGACCTGCGCTTTGGAGACTTTGAGCGAGCATTGCCTGATTGATCACCAATTCTCCGACAAGGTTTACGAGCCGTTCGATCCGGTCGATATCCACGCGGACGACCGTTTTCTGAGCGGAGGACTTGGTGGTCTGATCGTTGGTGCCACTTGAACCGTTTGTCGTCGCCTCTTCGGATGTCTCGCGTAATGTTGGCTGGGCTGCTGCGCGGGGCAGAGCATCGCGATCACAAGAGATTTCGAGATCACACAGCCCTTCGACAAACTCGAATACAGATGCGACCTCGGCATGATCTACATCTGTGGTCAGGTGCAGTGACCAACTGAAGTAATTTGCCTCTGGTGCCAATTGTTTGAGTTCGGGCAGCCGCGACGTGTCACAGGTAACATCGAGCGCCCCCAATTCGGCCAACGCCCCAAAGATGTGAGGGACGTCATTGCCGGTCTCATATAACTCCGGCTCTGGGGTGAAGGAGATGGTATAGGTCGTGCCCGCGGATGATGGTTCTTCAATATCCGCATCAAGGTCGAGACTGAGCGGTGTCGGTGTAAACGAGATTTCTTCGTCAACGTCTTCCTCGACTTTATCATCAAGATGAGCGTCCAGTTCCGCCAAAATGGCGTCGCCCGTGTCAGTTGGTGCTTCTGCATCATCTCTGCAGGCGCGAACGATGTCTGACAATTGGTCTGCGGCGCGGAAAAACAGCCTCAGCAGGTTTGGCGTCACCGCCAGACGGCCATCACGCACCTGATCGAGAACGGTTTCGTAGTGATGAGAGAACTGGACAAGGTCATCGAGCCCGAATGCGCCTGCGCCACCCTTGATGGAATGCACGGCCCGAAAGACGATGTGGATTGTTTCATCGTCATGCGATCCGCTTTCCAGCGTCTGAAGCCCATCTTGCAGGGCTTCGAGCAATTCCTCGCATTCTACGAAGAACGAGGCGCGAATTTCCGCCATTGGGTCCGGATTGCTCATTCCCCGACCTATCCGGCAACCATTTGCAGTGCCTTGACCAGTTTTGCCGGATCAAACGGCTTCACAATCCAGCCGGTCGCGCCAGCACTGCGCGCGCGCATTTTCATCTCTGGCGCAGCTTCGGTGGTCAGAACAAGGATAGGTGTGGTTTTGTGCTGCCCACGATCTCGGATTGCGTCAATAAAGCCGAAGCCATCCATGCGCGGCATGTTGATGTCGGTGATGATGACATCGGGATTGATCGCTTCCAACACCTCGGTGCCATGCACGCCGTCGTCAGCCGTGTGAACGGTGAAACCCACGGGTTCAAGAGCAAGGCGTATCATGTCGCGCATCGTGCGGCTGTCATCAACGGCAAGAATTTCGAGGCTCATGTGTCTTCCTCCGGCGGCAACAATTCGACAAGTCCCATATTGGACAATTGCGATCGTGCTCGATCGCTGAGATTCAAAAGCTTGAACGTTCGGGCGCTCGTTTCCATCGTGCGCTTCGCGCTCAACAAGACCTGTGCACCCATTGCACCGACATGGGTTGTGTCACGTGCATCCAGATACAGGTCACTGAGTTGGACGTAATCCAGCAGGTCAGCGGCAAGAGCAGGGGCAGTCGCCGCATCCAAGCGGCGCGGCAGGGCAATCACCTCACCCATGACACACACAACAACCGGTGCCTTTTCGACGGCTCATCCGATCCCTCCTGACTACAAACACGAGAATGATGTAGCGGACGGTCTGTTAAGACGGAGTTACTGTTTGCGTGCCTTTGCCGTCACCGCGATGTCGCGCATGAAAAAAGCCGCCCTGACACAGGGCGGCTTGAGACCTTGGCAAAAGCTGAGTGTCACCCCCGGCGGCGACGCCCCCCCGCGCGGCCACCACGTCCACGGCCTTCTTCACCTGCTTTTGGTGGCACGCGATTGAACTTGATCCACGCGCCGCCGCCTTCATCGTTATTGGTCAGAAAGTTCGCCGCACGAATGGCTTCCATCTCCTTGCCCGCGCGCGGCTTGGTCGACCCCATACCGAACATCTGCACAAATGCTTCGTCACTCATGTCAGCAGGCAATACGATGCCAGCGGCTTCAATCTCTGCCCGTTTTTCGGCAATCTTAGTGGGTCCGACGGGCAGGGCGACGGGGTTCATGATGGCCGACGTCATGCCGGCCCCCATGGCCATCGGCAAAAACGCGTTGTTGATACCGTGGCGGTTGGGCAACCCGAAGGAGATGTTCGACGCGCCGCATGTCGTGTTTACACCCAATTCCTCGCGCAGGCGCCGGACAAGTGTGAATACCTGCAACCCTGCCGTTCCCATTGCACCAATTGGCATGACCAAGGGATCGACAACGATATCATGCGCGGGAATGCCGAAGTCAGCCGCACGTTCGACGATCTTCTTGGCGACAGCGAAACGCACGTCGGGGTCTTCGGAGATGCCGGTGTCATCGTTTGAGATGGCGACAACAGGCACGTTGTATTTCTTGACCAGTGGCAGCACCAGTTCCAGCCGTTCTTCTTCGCCGGTGACGGAGTTCAGGAGGGGCCGCCCTTCGGCGGCGGCCAAGCCATTTTCCAAAGCGCCGGGCACAGAACTGTCGATGCACAAAGGGCAATCGGTCACGGCCTGCACGCGTTCAACCAGTTGGCGCATCAGCTCGGGCTCGACAAAGTTGTTGTCGGCATAGCGGGGATCTTCGGCCATCTTGTTGGAAAACACGGCGCCAGAGTTGATGTCGAGCACAGTTGCTCCGGCCGCGACCTGAGCGATGGCGTCCGCTTCGACGCGGGAGAAATCGCCACGCTCAAGCTCTTCGTTCAGAACCTTGCGGCCCGTGGGATTGATCCGTTCGCCGATCACGCAAAAGGGTTGGTCAAAGCCGATAAGTGCGGTCTTTGTTTTGGATTCGACGACGGTGCGGGTCATGAATGCTGCCTTTGTGCATGTGGTTGTGCAGAGTGTTGATCTGATTTCAGCGCATCTGCGCAGGTCAAAACGACGTCTTGCGGATTGGTTGAGACACCTACCGCGCTGAACCAATCAGCGCGAGAGGGAGAGGGTTGAAACCTTTTCAGGACGTTTATGAGCGGGCTTAGACTGCCGCCGCCGGAATTGCCGACGCGCCGCCGTTTTCAATGGCCCAGTTTGCGTTTGTCTTGATCCCGCCAAGGGGAAAGAAGTGCACCTGCGCGATGTTGAAATCCGGGTTGGCGGCTTTGTGCGCTGCCAGCTCGGACACGACATCTGTTGGCTCAAATGGAAGCAACAGTTTGGTCACGTCCTTCGCCCGGCGTTGCAGAACCCGCAGAGACGGTCCGACACCGCAGGCAATGGCAAACTTGATCATCGTCTGGAGCTTGGCAGGGCCCGCGATACCGATATGGACGGGCAAGTCGATCCCCGCCGCCTTGAGGCCATTGGCCCATTCGATGATCGGACCCGCTTCGAACGCGAACTGCGTGGCCAGCGCCATATCAGCATCTGTCCGTTCAGAGAATTTTTGTTTCCAAACAAGGGCTTCATCAACGGCTTTCATGCTGCCATCCGGATCGATATCCTTGTTGCCTTCGGGGTGACCCGCCACGTGCAAGCGCTTGAAGCCCGCTTTGTCGAAAGCCCCGCTTTCCATCAGCTGCATGGAACTGTGGTAGTCGCCATGCGGCTTGTCCACACCACCGGCCAGCAACAACGCCTGATCCACATTCGCTTCGCCTTGATACCGGGCGATCCAATCCGCTAGTGTGGCCTGATCCTTGATGATGCGCGCCGGGAAGTGCGGCATGACCGGGAAGCCTTCGGCGTTCAGGCGCTTGGCAGTGGCGACCATGTCTTCGATCGGCGTGCCTTCGATATGAGCAATATAGACGCGGGTGCCTGCAGGCAGAATGGCACGAAAGTCATCGACCTTCTGGGCGGTGCGCGGCATCACCTCGATGGAATAGCCCTGCAGAAACGCCTCAACCTCGGGCGAGAGGGTACCGGCCACGGGGCCATCGTCACGTTTGAAGTTCAGCAATGCCATTGCGGCACCTCCCAGATGCTGGGGCGACTTACGCCCATCCCTCGTTCTCAATCAGCGCTTTGATACGCGCGGCGTCGTATTCAGTTTCAAGCCGAACCGCTTCGGCTTCGGCCACTTCGGCCGGATCACCTTCAACAGGGTAGGGGGCCGCCTTGCGCCATTCAGCAAGATAGGCATCGGCATCCTTGGCGTTCACCTTCATCGCGGCACGGTCGATAGCCTGCTCAAACCGTTCTTCCAGTTGCCGTTTGGAGCCACGACGGCCCTTGCCCACGATCACCTGTGCCGGGATGTCCCGCCAGTAAACGATAGTGACGTCAGGCATGTGATTCCTCCGCGTTTCGTTCGCTCTCAATACGCGACGATATAGGGGCACTAAGGCTTGTTTTCGACAAAGGACGCGGCGCTTGCGACGCGTACCGCATTGAGTCGGATTTGCAACAGCCGCGCACTTTCCCGAACTCGACTGTTTGGCGGGGCCAGCGTTCGAGTAAGATGCAGACAACAAGACAAAAAATGTCGGGCAGGAAAATATGGTAATTCGGGTCGATTCTCATCGGCTGGCCTATATGGCTGTGCCAAAGGCGGCGTGTTCGTCGGTCAAGGCAGCACTGGCTGCGCTGGATCCATTGCAAAGCGAGAAGGTTGCAGAACAGCTTGGTCAAAAGCAGGTCCACGCAATCTATCCAACACGGCGTTTTCGCAGGCATCGCTGGGATCATCTTGAAAATCACTTCAAGTTCACGGTTGTCCGCGACCCCCTCAAACGGTTGCTTGCGGTGTACACCAACCGCGTCGAGGGGCTGGGTATCCTGAGCCATAGCCGCAAGATCCGGCGGGGCCGGATGCACCTGCCCACCGAACCCGATCCGGATTACTTTTTTCAGAACCTCAGCGCGTACATCGCCACGTCATCCGACATAAAGCACCACACGTTGCCGGTGGCCTTGTTCACCGGCACGGATTGGAGCACCTACACCCGCGTGTTCCGCACGGACGAGATGGCAGAGCTTGGTGCGGCACTGAGCGATCACACAGGACGGGACGTGACCATTCCGCATTTCAATTCAAGCGACAGGCGTTTGCGCCTGGACGATTTGTCCGTTCAGACGCAACGCGTGCTCAAGGTCTTGCTGGAAGATGAATATGCGCATCTTGCCCGGTATTTCGACAATCCATTCGAAACTGGGCAAGTCCCTGCGGTTGCCTAAACGGCGGTGATCAAGCCACTTGCGTGATCACGTCACAGGACATATCGTCGAGCTAACCCGTTATGAAAGGCGCAAAAGATGGCGCCACAGCGTCCCCGAGGTGCGGGCGCGACAAAGACCAAGAGCCCCCAGGCGGGGGCTATGCCCGTGCCGCGTGCCCCTGGATCGCCCGAGCTTTACGCCGCGCTTGATCTGGGTACGAACTCTTGTCGCATGCTTATAGCCGAGCCGCGAGGCGCGGGCTTTCATGTTGTGGACAGTTTTTCCAAATCCGTGCAGTTGGGCCTTGGCCTCGAGAAGTCCGGCAAGCTGTCGCGTGGGTCCATGACCCGGACCGTGCAGGCCATGCGGATCTGTCAGCAAAAGCTGAAGCGCCACAAGGTCAAGCGCATGCGCCTCGTGGCCACCGAAGCCTGTCGCCGCGCACTGAATGCGAAGGATTTTGTCCAACGGGTACAGCGGGAAACCGGGCTGCGCCTCGACATCATCGAACCCGAAGAAGAAGCGCGCCTTGCGGTTATTTCGTGCGCGCCGCTGGTCAGTCCCAAGACCGAGAACCTGTTGGTCGTGGACATCGGCGGTGGCTCGACCGAGCTGGTGTGGATCGACCTTGCAAAAGTCCCGCGCGAAGACCGCCCGCAAGCCATCATGCGCCTGCATTCAGGGTTCAAGCAGGCCGTGACGGACATACCCGAAGCCCGCGTTGTCGATTGGATCAGTGTGCCCTTGGGCGTGGCGACCTTGCGCGAGCAATTCAACGATGTAGACGACGATGCAGCCCGTTTTGCCTTGATGAGCTGGTTTTTCGAAGAGAACCTCGCTGATTTTTCGCCCTACCACGCCACTGAACCGACGGAGCGATTTCAGATCATCGGCACCTCGGGCACGGTGACGACGGTCGCCGCCTCGCATCTGGGCCTCAAGCGCTATGATCGAACCAAGGTGGACGGATTGCGTATGACCTCGACCCAGATTGACACGGTCATCCGATCCTATCTGGCCATGGGCCCGGGCGGGCGGCGCGCCGATCCACGCATTGGATCGGACCGGCACGCGCTGATCATGTCGGGGGCGGCCATTTTGCAAGCTCTCATGCGGTGCTGGCCGACAAACCGGCTGTCCGTGGCCGACCGCGGGCTGCGCGAGGGGTTGCTATACGCGCAGATGAGTGCGGACGGCGTACTGGACGATCAACTGGTCTGAGGCACGGTTTGCCAGCGCACGGCGCTCCAAAGGATGAACAAAAGCGCCAGCATGTGCAGGACCGCGAAGTAGATTTCGTCCACGGCGCTGTGCGGCGTGGTCACAACAAATCCGATGTTCATAAGGGCAACAAGGCCGTTGGCCCATTGATTAATCCGTTTCGGCAGCATGCGCGACAGCCAGATCAGGGCGATGGGCAGCGTCACCACAAGTCCACCGATCAACAGCAATTCATCCGTGACGGTGAAACCGTTTACGAGGCCGCTCAAGGCTTGGTCGATAAATCCGGGGCGCACAAAGTTGTGGATGTCGCGAAACAGGGTTGTGAGCAAAAAGAAAAGCCATGCCGACGACAGCTGTTCGGGCACTGGCATGGGGGAGAATTTGGTCGCCACGGGAACGCACCTTCTGTGTTGTTGAGGTCGACCGGCGATCTACGCCCCGACGTCGCAGGTGCAAATTGACGAAATAAGCAGGTGGGCCATGCAAATCTGTATGGATGGACCTATATCGGGCGTCTCTGCTAAAGACCGCCAGGCGCAAGGGCGCGATCAACTCGGAAGGTGCCAACGTGGCCAAGACCCCCAGTGGAAAGAACACATCCGGACGTGGCCAGCGTGACCTGAAGGTCAAGGTCAAGACCGCGCGCGGACGCAAGCTGTCTTCCACCCGGTGGTTGCAGCGGCAGTTGAACGATCCATACGTCAAGCGGGCGCAGGCCGAAGGCTATCGTGGTCGTGCGGCATTCAAGATCATGGAATTGGACGACAAGTACCGCTTCCTTGTGCCCGGCGCGCGCGTCGTCGATCTGGGCGCAGCTCCAGGCGGGTGGTGCCAGGTTGCCGTCAAGCGTGTGAACGCCCTGGGCGAAAAATCCGGCAAGGCGGTCGGCACGATACTGGGCATTGACCTTCAAGAAATGGAACCGATTGCGGGGTGCGAGCTGTATCAACTCGACTTCATGGAAGATGACGCCGATCTGAAAGTGAAAGACTGGCTGGGCGGCAAGGCTGACGTGGTGATGTCGGACATGGCGGCGTCGTCCTCCGGTCACAAGCAGACGGACCACCTTCGGATCATCGCGCTGTGCGAGGCGGCGGCCTATTTCGCGTTCGACGTTCTGGATGATGGTGGAACGTTCGTCGCCAAAGTACTGGCCGGCGGCGCAGAAGGCAGCTTGCAACAACTTCTCAAGAAGCGGTTCGCGAAGGTCGCAAATATCAAACCACCCGCATCCCGTGCGGACAGTTCAGAAAAGTTCGTTGTCGCAACCGGGTTCAAGGGCGAGATAGACTGATCATAGGCGACCCGATTTGGCGCAGTGCGATCATTCGCTATCGCTGAAGTCGAGTTGGCGACATCTGTACAGCTCGCTTGTCTCGCTGCCCGCCATTCACCCACGCTTTTGCAGCGACGCCAAGGCACGGCTCTTGAACAAGCTCACGGACACATCGGTTGCGTCTGGCGCTGTATTCCGCGCGCGCTTGGCCATTCGCTCCTGACGCATCAGTTCGAAGAGCCGCATGTGGCGTGGAGTATCAGGACCGAACAAGGACATGGCCCGGTGTCATACGGGACGTTCGAGGCACAGACATGGTTTTTGCGCGGCAGCAGTATGGCGATCAGATCGAAAGGCGTGCCGCGTGTGTGCCGCGTTCGCGATACGGGGTCGTATCGTAATGCGCGCGGTAGCATTTTGAGAAATGCGAGGGCGAGGCAAAGCCACAGGCCAGCGCCACGTTGATCACGCTCATATCCGTCTGCATCAGCAGGTTGCGCGCCTTTTGCAACCTTAACTCCATGTAGTAACGCTTTGGAGAACGGTTCAAATATCGTCTGAAGAGCCGCTCCAGTTGCCGCGTGGACATGCCCACATCCTTGGCCAAGATGGACGGGCTGATCGGCTCTTCGATATTCTGTTCCATGATCTGGATGACCTGGCTCAGCTTCGGATGCCGCACACCGATGCGGGTCGGGACAGACAGGCGCTGCGTGTCCTGATCGGTGCGGATGGACGAATAGATCAGCTGATCAGCCACGGAATTTGCCAACTCTTCCCCATGATCATCGGCAATCAGCTTCAGCATCAGATCGATGGACGACGTGCCACCTGCCGTGGTCAGCCGTTTTTCATCCACCACAAAGACGGACTTGGTCAGCTCGACCTCCTGAAACTCCTCGGCAAAGCTGTCTTGATTTTCCCAGTGAATGGTCGCCTTCTTGCCATCCAGCAACCCGGCCTTGGCCAGCGAATAGGCGGCGGTACACAGGCCCGCCATCGGCACACCCTTGCGGGCCTCGCGGCGCAGCCATCCCAGCAGGCGCTTGGTCGTGGCGGCCTGCACATCAATGCCGCCGCACACCATGACCACATCGTCGCGGGTCAACTCATCCAGATCACCGTCCAGCTTGAAACCCGTGCCAGCCGAGCAATAGGCCGCGTCCCCGCCTTCGCCGATGATCTTCCACGCATACAATTCGCGCCCCGCCATACGGTTGGCGATGCGCAGGCTTTCAAGGGCCGCGGAAAAGCAAAGCAAGGTGAAATTGTCGAGCAGGACAAACACGAAGCGCTTGGGTTTATCGACCTCTTGGCGGGTCTGGGTGGCCGAGCGTGAAATCGACATCGCGGCAGGCGTCCTGATCGTATGGCCGGGCGTGATGTGACCCGGGGGTTTTGTCAGCCTGATCACGGCGCAAACGCCACGTCAAGACTTCGCATTTGTGATATGGTGTCCCAGCAATAGCTTTTGTATAGAGGGCCCCGGTCACGTGACCGCTAACAGCTTATGCGGAGAGACAAGATGAGCGATTGGACAAAATCTGACTGGCGCGCCAAGCCCCGGATTCAGATGCCCGATTATACCGATACTGCGGCACTGAACGCGGTTGAGGCGCAGCTTTCAAAATATCCGCCTTTGGTGTTTGCAGGCGAGGCGCGGCGGCTAAAAGCACATCTCGCCGATGCATCCCGTGGAGACGCGTTCCTGTTGCAGGGCGGCGACTGCGCCGAGGCGTTCGACCAATTCAGCGCGGATGGCATTCGCGACACGTTCAAGGTCATGCTGCAAATGGCGATGGTCCTGACCTATGGCGCGAAGGTGCCGGTGATCAAGCTGGGCCGTATGGCCGGTCAGTTCGCCAAGCCGCGGTCCGCACCCACTGAAGTCGTCGATGGCGTGGAACTGCCCAGCTACCGCGGTGACATCATCAATGAGCTGGACTTCACACCTGAATCCCGCATCCCGAACCCGCAGAAGATGCTGCAGGCCTACACGCAGGCGGCGGCCACGCTGAACCTGCTGCGCGCGTTTTCGACCGGTGGCTTTGCCGATATGAACATGGTGCATTCGTGGACCTTGGGCTTTGCCGACGGGCAGGGGGCCGAGAAGTATCGCGAGATCGCGGCCCGCATTCAGGACACAATCGATTTCATGGCAGCCGCTGGCATCGACGCCGACACCACCCACGAGTTTTCGTCTGTCGAGTTCTACACCAGCCACGAATCGTTGCTGCTGGAGTACGAAGAGGCGCTGACACGCATCGACTCGACCACCGGCAAGTGGTTGGCAGGCTCCGGTCACATGATCTGGATTGGCGACCGCACCCGTCAGCCCGACGGCGCGCACGTGGACTATGCACGCGGCGTTCAGAACCCCATTGGTCTGAAATGCGGTCCCAGCATGACCACGGACGATCTCAAGGTCCTGATGTCCAAGCTGAACCCCGAAAACGAAGCGGGTCGCCTGACCCTGATCGCGCGGTTCGGGGCCGGTTCTGTCGGAGAACACCTGCCGCGCCTGATCAAGACGGTCCAGGAAGAAGGGGCCAACGTGGTCTGGGTCTGTGACGCGATGCACGGCAACACCATCAAGTCCTCAACTGGCTACAAGACGCGGCCGTTCGACTCGGTCTTGCGCGAAGTACGTGAGTTCTTTGGTGTGCATGCAGCCGAGGGCACCGTCCCGGGCGGTGTGCATTTCGAGATGACAGGGCAGGACGTGACCGAATGCACCGGCGGTGTGCGTGCGGTCACCGAAGAGGACCTGAGCGACCGTTATCACACCGCTTGCGATCCTCGCCTGAACGCATCGCAATCGCTGGAGCTGGCATTCCTCGTGGCGGAAGAGCTTTCGCAACTGCGGACCACACGTGCAAATCAGCGCGCAGCTGGCTGAACTCCAATGTGAAAAAGAAAAACGGCGCCGAACGAAAGTTCGGCGCCGTTTCTTTTGAGAATTCACAACATATCAGTCGTCAGGCTTCACGAGGCGCAGATATGGCACGTCCGACCGAGGTGTCGTGCTTTCAAAGCTTTTCTGGCTTTCCGCAAACCCATCGACCCGCGCGCGCTGCACTTCCGGTTGGACGGCGGGCTTGATCGGGGCAGGGGCTGTGGATGGCGCTGTAATGGGCCGAATGCGCGCACCGACAACGTTGAAGCGGCGCGGCGTGCGCCCAACGTCGCCTTGAGCCACAAAACATCCTAAAATGCGGCTGACATCCCCAAGATCGCTCTTGAGCGGCAACATGAGCAAACGCGCATCCATTTGCGGTTTGGACATTGTCATCTCGGCGCTCATGCGCAGTTCGCAAATAGCGGGCCGTTGGCAAACGTCCTCGATCGCATCCGAAATCTGGCGACGGCACGGCGGTGTGATCAGCGATGTCAGCGGCATTCCGCGCACCTCCATGCCCATCAAATTGCCCAAGTGGCTGCCGGCAATGCGGATCCTTGCCATTCCGGGCGCAATCCGTTCAAGAACGAATGTGTATTCCAATGCCGACTCGATCCCGCGCGGGTCAATCTCGGACCGCTTCGGGGTCATGCGCGCACCGCGCAAGCCTTCCCAATAGGCCTCGACCTGGGAAATAGCTGAAAAACCGATCTCTGCGCGAAATTCTGTCATTGCGTGAACATTGTGCGGGTTAAGGTCTGATTTGTCCATCTGTACATACTTCCACTGGGTCCTTGAGACCGATTGCACCGTGATTGCAACAAAACATATCAAAATCGACGGGTGCTGCGCGGCAAAAGCTAACAAATGGTTAATCATGGAGGTGTCCCCGCGGGGACAGGTGCTGTGGCTTGCTCCGCTGTGCAGTTCGCCCTAAACGCATTGGTATGACAGACACTTCCAAAGAACCCGCCCTGCGATCCATGACCGGGTTTGCTGCGGCAACCGGTGCGTTAGACCCTTTTCGTTGGGCGTGGGACATTCGCAGCGTGAATGGCAAGGGTCTGGATGTAAGACTGCGCGTGCCAGACTGGATCGACGGGCTCGAGGCGGCGCTGCGCCCGGTTGTCACCAAACACGCGAAACGCGGGAACGTGACCTTGTCACTGCGGATCACGCGAGAGGACGCGGCGTCCGGGTTGTCGCTGAACGAAGACACGATGCGCGCCTTGGTTCAGAACCTTTTGGCGATTGAGGCTGAGGCGATGGAGCAAGGTCTGTCGCTCGCTCCGTCTCGTGCAACGGATATCGCGACGATGCGGGGCGTGATGGACAGCGGCCCGGCGCAAGACGATCCGGCACCATTGCGCGCGGCACTGCTTGCCGAGGTCCCCGGATTGCTTGATGCATTTGACGCGATGCGTGCGCGCGAAGGGGCGGCCCTGCGCGATGTGCTGTTGGCGCAACTGGTCGAAGTCGAAACCCTGACCACGCAAGCGGCAGCTTTGGCCGAAGCGCGCAAGGACGACGTGGCCTCATCCTTGAAACGCAACCTCGCGCGGGTGCTGGACAACACGGACGGCGCTGATCCGGACCGGGTGGCGCAGGAGCTGGCATTGCTGGCGGTCAAGGCGGACGTCACCGAAGAGATTGATCGTCTTCACACACATGTGGGTGCAGCGCGCACCCTCCTGAGCGACGGTGGTTCGGTGGGGCGCAAGCTCGACTTCCTGATGCAGGAGTTCAACCGGGAGGCCAACACCCTGTGCTCAAAAGCGCAGAACTCGGAACTGACGGCGGTGGGGCTGGCTCTCAAGGCGCTGATCGATCAGATGCGCGAGCAAGTGCAGAACGTGGAATAAGACTATGACCGAGCCCAAGAACCGACGCGGCCTTCTCATCATCCTCAGTTCGCCTTCCGGTGCTGGCAAGAGCACTCTGGCCCGCCGCTTGCGGGACTGGGACCCGAACTTGTGTTTTTCCGTATCCGCCACCACGCGTGAGCCGCGCCCGGGCGAGGTGGATGGAGAACACTACCGCTTTATCACCGAGAGTGAGTTCAAAGGTCTTGTTACCGAAGGTGAAATGCTGGAGCACGCGCATGTTTTCGGCAACTTCTATGGCTCGCCCAAGGGACCCGTCGAAGAGGCGATCAACCGTGGCTGCGATGTGCTGTTCGACATTGATTGGCAGGGGGCACAACAGATCACCAACTCTGTTCTTGGCCAACACACGCTGTCCATTTTCATTCTTCCGCCATCCATTGCCGAGTTGCGCCGCCGTCTGGAAACCCGCGCGCAGGATGATGCGGACACCATCGCCCGCCGCATGCAAAAAAGCTGGGACGAGATCAGCCACTGGGGCGGGTACGACTATGTTCTGGTCAATGATGATCTGGACGAGACCGAGGAACAGTTGAAAACCATCCTCACCGCGACACGATTGCGTCGGTTGCAACAGCCGCAACTGACCGATCACGTGCGCGCCCTGCAAACCGAGTTCGAGGAGCTGCCATGACCCTTTACGCATTGGGCGACGCACGCCCGCAGATTGCCGATGACACGTGGGTGGCACCCGATGCCAACCTGATTGGAAAGGTGATCCTTGAGGCAGGCGCAAGTGTCTGGTTCGGCTGCACCATTCGCGCTGACCACGAAGATATTCGTATCGGGGCCGGGTCAAATGTGCAGGAAAACTGCGTCATGCATATCGATCTCGGTTTTCCGTTGACCATCGGGGCAGGCTGCACCATCGGGCACAAAGTCATGCTGCATGGCTGCACCATTGGCGACAACAGCCTTATCGGGATGGGCGCTACCGTGTTGAACGGGGCCAAGATTGGCAAGAACTGTCTGATTGGGGCAGGGGCGTTGATTACCGAAGGCAAAGAGATCCCCGACGGATCACTGGTGATGGGCGTGCCGGGCAAGGTTGTCCGCGAATTGGACGAACAGGCCATCCAGAGCCTGCGCGCCTCGGGTCTGCACTATCAAGAAAACATGCGCCGCTTCCGCGATACGATGGTCGAGGTCGCCGGCTGATGCCGCATTGCGAACTCAGCTATTCAAGCGATCTGGACATTGACGCCAAAGCAATCCTGTCCGAGGTCGAAGCCTGCATTCTGCGTCATGATGACGGCGCAGGTGTGACCAAGGGGCGCGCATACCCCGCGCCGGTCTTTCACCATACACATCTGAAGGCATCTGTTGCTTTGCTTGCCAAACCGCACCGCAATGCCGCGTTCACAGCGGCCCTGCAAAAGGACCTTGTCGACCTTATCGCAGCGCGATTGCCACGCCCCTGCTGGTTAAGCGTCGACATCACCTACAGCTCACAAACCTACCACACGGAATTTCTGGAATGATCTCGAACTCCAAGGGCTCGCTTGTGCGTCCCACACCGCTGCCCGACAGCGCGTCGCGCCCTGTTGTGACACCACTCAGCCCATCGGTTGTCTATGCCTCCGACACGCCCGACATGCTGGACGCGCAATATGACGGCGACCTGCAGGGCTACACCTACAGCCGCGAGGGGCACCCGAACGCGGACGTCGTGGCGCAGGCCATCGACCGAATGGAAGGCGCACCGCACATGGGTGTGCTGACGTCATCGGGCATGGGGGCGGTGTCTGCCGTCTTGCTTGGGCTGCTCAAGGCGGGCGATCACGTCATTGGCGGCAACCAGCTTTACGGGCGGTCGCTGCGCATGATGTCAGAAGACCTGCCACGCCTCGGCATTGAGACGTCTATGGTCGATCCCGGCGATGTAGACGCGGTGCGGGCGGCTTTGCGTCCCGACACCAAGTTGATTTTGGTCGAGGTCGTGTCCAACCCTACCTTGCGCGTTGCTGATGTTCTGGGCCTGTCAGCGCTCGCGCGAGAGGCAGGTATTCTGCTGGTCATCGACAACACGTTCACCACACCGCGTGCGTTCAAGGCGTTCGATCATGGCGCGGACATCGTGATCCATTCCCTGACCAAGCTGCTGTCGGGCCATTCGGACGTCATGCTGGGCTATGTCGCAGCGAAAGATAAGGCGATCAACGACCGCTTGCGCGTCTTCACCGTGACCGCAGGCATGACGCCAAGCCCGTTTGATTGCTGGTTGGCCGAGCGCGGATTGCTGAGTTTCGACCTGCGCTATGATCGGGCGCAGGCCACAGCGGCAGTTCTGGCGGAACACTTGGCTGCGTTGCCGGGCGTCAAGCGTGTGATCTACCCCGCGCGCCACGATCATCCTGACCACGAGCGGGCCGAGGCACTGCTGAAGGGTCAATATTGCAATATGGTCAGCTTTGAGATTGACGGCGCGCGTGAGGCCGCAAACGCCTTTGCGCGTGGGGCCGAGGGGTTGAGCTTTGCCCCGACCTTGGGCGACGTGGGCACCACCATCTCGCACCCGGCATCGTCGTCCCATCGCGCGTTGACCGAAGAAAAGCGCGCCGAATTGGGCATGTCGGAAGGGTTCTTCCGCATCTCGGTCGGTCTTGAGGACCCAGACGCATTGTGCGCCGTGTTCACCCAAGCGGTGCAGGCGGCAGTAGCGTAACGGGGCAGGGCGATGGGCAACGACGTTCTGGACGCATTGCTTGCCGCTTTCCCTTTGCCGACGCTGGTCATTGATCAGACCGAGCGGATCATCGCGGCGAACCCCGAAGCACTGGCGCTGATCGGGCAGCACGTTGTCGGTCGCAATCATGTCACGATGTTGCGTCAGCCTGCGCTGCTGGATGCCATCGAGGCGACCTTGCGCGACAGTGAGACCCGCACCACGCAGTACCTTGGAAATGACGGGGCGCAGGACACGACGTTTCGGGTCAGTGTGCGGGCTGCGCAAGGCATCGGGCATAGGGGTGCCGTTGTGCTGGCGTTCGAGGATGTCACCCATGTGGAGCAAACCAGCCAGATGCGGCGCGATTTTGTCGCCAATGTCAGCCACGAATTGCGCACGCCACTGACGGCGCTGATGGGATTCATCGAGACCTTGCGCGGGCCTGCCCGCAATGATCCCGCCGCAGCCGACCGGTTCCTGAACATCATGCAGGACGAGGCGGAGCGGATGAACCGGCTTGTCGGGGACCTCATGTCCCTCAACCGGGTCGAGGGGGATGAGCGCGTGCGGCCTACGGATGACGTGGTGCTGACAGATGTGCTCGCATCAACTTTGCGCACCTTGCGATCCCTTGCTGCGGACGCGGATGTGACGATTGAGCAGGAGTTCGGTCAGGACATCGTACATGTCGCTGCCGATGCGGATCAATTGAAGCAGGTCTTCACCAATCTGATCGAGAACGCGATCAAATATGGTGGCAGCGGGGGACGCGTGACCGTGCGCGTGTCGACCCTTGCGCGCGAACCTGCTTTGCGGGCGGCTGGCGTGCGGGTGGAGATCGTGGACTATGGCCCCGGTATTGACCCCGTACATCTGCCGCGCATCACCGAAAGGTTCTACCGCGCCGATGATCACCGCAGCCGCGCCCTTGGCGGCACCGGTCTTGGCCTTGCGATCGTCAAGCATATCGTGAACCGGCACCGGGGGCGTCTGCGCGTGGAAAGCACGCTGGGTAAGGGCGCGACCTTCACCGTCATCCTGCCGACGCTTGAAAATACCGGCTGACGTAAGGGCAAATCGGCCCCTGTCATAAAACTGTTACGCAACTGTCACAAAAGCATTGTGAGCCGCCGATAGATGAGTGGCACGGTTCCCATGAGGGGACCCGATCAGATTGCTCAACAGGAGACATTCATGTCCTTTGTGAAACTCACCGCATCGGCGCTGACCTTGTCCGCCATGGCTGCTACAACCGCCGTAGCGCGGGATCAGGTTCAGATTGCCGGGTCGTCCACCGTGCTGCCATACGCGTCCATCGTGGCCGAAGCCTTTGGTGAAAATTTTGACTTCCCGACGCCGGTTGTGGAATCGGGTGGCTCTTCGGCGGGCCTCAAGCGGTTTTGTCAGGGCGTGGGGACCGAACATACGGATATCGCCAACGCGTCACGTGCGATCCGGGACAAGGAGATTTCTGCCTGTGCCGCAAACGGTGTGACGGACATCATCGAAGTGCGCATCGGCTATGATGGCATTGTCTTTGCCAGCCAGATCAGTGGCCCGGCCTACACCGCCTTTACCCCATCCGACATCTTCAACGCTTTGGCACCCAAGGTGATGGTCGATGGCGCTTTGGTCGATAACCCACACACGCAGTGGTCAGACTTCAATGCCGATCTGCCGGCGGCAGATATCCTGGCCTTCATCCCCGGCACCAAGCACGGCACGCGTGAAGTGTTCGAAGAGCAGGTGATCGCGGCAGGTTGCGAAGCCACGGGCGCGATGGAGGCGATGATCTCCGGTGGCATGTCCGAAGACGATGCCGAAGATGCGTGCCTGAGTGTGCGCACCGACGGACGGTCCGTCGATATCGACGGGGATTACACCGAAACGCTGGCCTCCATCGATGCAAATGCAAATGCGGTCGGGGTGTTCGGTCTGGCCTTCTACGAAAACAACACCGACAAGCTGAAAGTGGCGACCATGTCGGGTGTTGAGCCGACAACCGAAACCATCGCCGCCGGAGACTATCCGGTGTCGCGCCCGCTCTATTTCTACATCAAGAAGGCGCATATCGGCGTGGTGCCGGGCCTGAAGGAATTCGCGCAGTTCTTTGTCGCAGATCCCGTTGCGGGGCCCGATGGTCCGTTGGCGGCCTATGGTCTGGTGTCTGATCCGGAGTTGGCCGAGACGCAGCAGATGATCGCTGACGAACAAACGATGGGCGGCAATTCGTAATCCGAACATGGGTCAGCAACGACCAAGACACACAACTGGGCGGCCTCACAGCGTCGCCCAGTTTCTGCATGCAAACCCGCGGGCAACGCGGTTCGGGACTTTGGGGGACATATGCCTGTACTCTGGCTCACGCTGATCGTGGTGGCGATTTCGGCTGCCGGGTTTGTCATGGGGCGCGGGCGCGCCATGGCCAGCGCCGATGGCAACATCCGCAACCTGCATTCGCTGCCAGTCTATTACGGCGCCAACGCCTTGATGAAGTCGGTTGTGCCGGCGCTTGGCGTGATGGTGCTTTGGCTGCTGGCACAGCCGCTGTTCATCGACAACCGCATCGCTCAGATGATCCCCGAAACCGAGATTGCCGAAGGGGCGAATATCGGGCTGGTGATGTCAGAAGTCCGCCGAACAGCAGCGGGGATCGACAACGCGCTGCGCGTCGGTGCCTTGGACCCGACGACCGCACAAGCCGCAAACGCGGATTTGGAGGCGATCACCCAGAGCCTCAAGGATGCAGGCCAAGTGGTCACCAGCCAGATCACGCAGCCCGTGCTGGGGGCCGCCCAAAGCTATAGCGCGATGGCGCAAACGTCGAACCTGTTAATGACCATCGCCGTGCTGTTGGTGGCCATTTCTGGGGCTGCATGGGGCGTGTTGGAAAGCGCCAAGGCGTTTCGTGCGCGAAACACTGTGGAGCAAGGCATATTGGCCTTGCTGATTGCCGCCGCATCTGTGGCGATCCTGACAACCATAGGCATCGTGCTGTCGCTGATCTTCAACACGGTCGAGTTTTTCCGCCTGTATCCGGCGGCCGACTTCTTCTTCCTGCTGGAATGGGCACCCAGCTTTTCGGGACGCGGTGGCGCATCCAGCCTCGGCATTCTGCCGCTTCTGTGGGGCACGATCTACATCTCGCTGGTGGCGTTGCTGGTGGCGGTACCCATCGGCCTTTTCGCCGCGATCTACCTGTCGGAATACGCAACCCCGCGCGTGCGCAGTATTGCAAAGCCGCTGCTTGAAATCCTCGCCGGTATCCCGACCATCGTGTACGGCCTCTTTGCGCTGCTGACCATTGGGCCGATCCTGCTCACCGTGTTTGGCGACGATGGTTTGGGCTGGATGCAGGGCCAGCGTGCCGTGATGACCGCCGGCCTTGCCATGGGCATCATGTTGATCCCCTTTGTCAGTTCACTGAGCGACGACATCATCAACGCAGTGCCGCAGGCGATGCGCGATGGGTCCTATGGATTGGGCGCCACGAAATCAGAGACGATCAAACAGGTTGTGCTGCCTGCAGCCTTGCCCGGCATCGTTGGTGCGATCCTGCTGGCTGCCAGCCGTGCGATTGGTGAGACGATGATCGTCGTGCTGGGGGCAGGGGCGGCAGCACGGCTCAGCATGAACCCGTTTGAGGCCATGACCACCGTGACCGCCAAGATCGTCAGCCAATTGACCGGCGACAGCGACTTCGCCTCGCCCGAGGCGCTGGTGGCCTTTGCCCTTGGCATGACGCTGTTCGTCATGACCCTCGGGCTCAATGTCTTTGCCCTCTACATCGTGCGCAAATATCGGGAGCAATATGAGTGATGACCGACGCAAGCCTAAATTCCCCCGACGCGTCCCGCCCGGCCAAGTCACTGACGCACGAGGATGCGCGCACGAAAAAGCGCAACGCCTCTGAACGCCGGTTTCGCATGTACGGCGTTGCGGCAATTGGAACCGGTCTGTTCTTCCTGTTGGCACTGCTGACCGCGATCCTGAGTGCTGGCTTGCCTGCCTTCAAGCAGGCGGTGGTCGAGGTGCCGTTTACCCTCACTCAAGAGGAATATGACGAAGCCGAAAAGGCACTGCTGAAAACTGGCGTCTACACTGAGTACTTCATCACATCGCTGTCCAGCACCATGGACGCCGAAGGTGTGGAGATCGAATTCGACAAGAAAGCGGTGGAGCGTCTGCTGGGCAAGGTCGGCGGTGAATTGCGCACGTATTACCGCGAGAATGAGGACGATCTGGGCGCGCCCATAGCATTCGAATTGGCGGCCGCCTCGCGCGTGGATCGCTACCTGAAAGGCACGTTCACCCGCGATGATTTGCAAGCGGGCAATCGCTTCTTCATGCCCGAGGATTTCGACCTGATCGACGCCATGCGCGAGGCCGGATTGGTCAAACAGGTGTTCAACTGGAACTTCATCACAGGCGTGGACACAGGCGTGGACAATCCCGGCGGGGCAGGGATCGGAGCGTCGGTGCTGGGGTCGTTCTTCATGATGCTGGTGGTGCTGGTCCTCAGCCTGCCCATCGGGGTTGCTGCATCGATCTATCTTGAAGAGTTTGCGCCGAAAAACCGTTTTACTGACTTCATCGAGGTCAACATCGCGAACCTGGCTGCCGTGCCGTCCATCGTATTCGGTATCCTTGGTCTGGCGGTATTCATCCAGTTCGCGCACCTACCGCAATCAGCCCCGCTGGTTGGTGGTCTGGTGCTGACGCTGATGACACTGCCAACCATCATCATCTCGACGCGCGCATCGCTCAAAGCCGTGCCACCGTCGATACGGGATGCGGCCCTTGGGGTAGGGGCCTCGAAAATGCAGGCGGTCTTCCACCATGTGTTGCCACTGGCGGCACCCGGTATTTTGACGGGAACGATCATTGGTCTGGCACAGGCCTTGGGCGAAACCGCACCCTTGCTGTTGATCGGCATGGTCGGATTTGTGGCGCGCTATCCAGAGACTTTCGTCGAAGGGTTCTTTGAACCAAACTCGGCCGTGCCGGCGCAGATCTACAACTGGGCTGCACGCTCCGATGCAGTCTTTACCGAGAAAGCATGGGGCGGCATCATCGTTTTGCTGCTGTTCCTGATTACCATGAACACCATCGCCGTGATCCTGCGGCGGCGGTTCGAGCGCCGCTGGTAGGGGTAGGCCGATGAACGACATGAGAAGTTTGGAGAGAGACGTGGACACAAACGACGTCAAGATCGCGGCCAAGGGTGTGCAGGTCTTTTATGGCGACAATCACGCCATCAAGGATGTGGATGTTCAGATTGACGACAAGACGGTGACGGCGTTCATCGGACCGTCTGGCTGTGGGAAGTCCACTTTTCTACGTTGTATCAATCGGATGAACGACACAATTGATGTGTGCCGTGTGACCGGAGATATTCATATCGACGGCGAGGACATTTACGATCCCCGCGTCGATCCGGTGCAGTTGCGCGCCAAGGTGGGCATGGTGTTTCAAAAGCCCAACCCGTTTCCGAAGTCGATCTATGACAACGTCGCCTATGGCCCACGCATCCACGGTCTTGCCAAGAACAAGGCAGAACTGGATGAAATCGTGGAAAATTCTTTACGGCGCGGCGCCATCTGGGACGAGGTGAAGGACCGATTGGATGCGCCCGGCACCGGCCTGTCGGGTGGTCAGCAACAACGTCTTTGTATTGCGCGCGCGGTGGCCACGGAACCCGAAGTGCTGTTGATGGACGAACCGTGCTCGGCGCTGGACCCCATCGCCACGGCGCAGGTCGAAGAACTGATCGACGAGCTGCGCCAAAGCTACTCCGTTGTCATCGTCACGCACTCCATGCAGCAGGCCGCGCGGGTCAGCCAGAAAACGGCGTTTTTCCACCTCGGCAACCTCGTGGAATACGGTGAAACGGGCCAGATCTTTACCAATCCCGTCGATCCACGCACCGAAAGCTACATCACGGGCCGCATCGGCTAAGGAGCAGAACCATGCAAGACCAACACATCGCATCGGCCTTCGACCGGGACCTTGAGGCGATCCAGGCCCAGATCATGAAGATGGGTGGGCTCGTCGAAAACGCGATCCTGGAGGCGGCCATCAGCCTTGAGACCCGCGATGAAGAACGAGCCGAGAAGGTTCGCAAGGGTGACAAGGCCATTGATGAGCTCGAAGAGTTGATCAACGAGGAAGCAGCGCGCGTCATCGCTCTGCGCGCACCAACGGCCATTGATTTGCGGCTGGTTCTATCCGTGATCAAGGTGAGCGCCAACCTGGAACGTATTGGGGACTATGCGAAAAACCTTGCCAAACGCACCAGCGTTCTCTCCCAGATGGCACCGGTCAACGACAGTGCAGGGGCATTGCGTCGGATGGCAAAAGAAGTGGAACGGATGCTGAAAGACGCGCTTGATGCCTATGTGGCGCGGGATGCTGAATTGGCGCAGGACGTGATTGATCGCGACTCGGAAGTAGACCAGATGTACAACGCCTTGTTCCGCGAATTTCTGACCTTCATGATGGAAGACCCGCGGAACATTACCGCGTGTATGCACCTTCATTTCATTGCCAAGAACATCGAACGGATGGGCGATCATGTGACATCCATCGCTGAACAGGTGGTTTATCTGGTGACGGGGTCGACACCGGACGAGATGCGCCCAAAGGCCGACAAAACATCGGTTCAGGTCTAGGGGAGTACGGACATGTCCGCCGATCAACCCCGTGTTCTGGTGGTCGAAGACGAACCCGCACAACGCGAGGTTCTGGCCTATAACCTTGAGGCCGAGGGCTTTGCCGTCAGCCGCGCCCAAAACGGTGATGAAGCGCTGTTGCTTGTTGACGAAGATCGGCCAGATATCATCGTCCTGGATTGGATGATGCCGCATCTCAGCGGCATCGAGGTGTGTCGCAGGCTCAAGATCAAACCAGAGACACGCAATATCCCTGTGATTATGCTGTCCGCACGGTCAGAGGAAGTCGACAAGGTACGCGGGTTAGAAACTGGCGCGGATGATTATGTCGTAAAACCATATTCCGTGATTGAGCTGATGGCGCGTGTGCGCAGCCAGTTGCGCCGCGTTCGTCCATCGACCGTTGGCGAGCGGCTAGAGTTCGACGATATTGTCCTTGATGCCGAGAGCCACAAGGTCACGCGCGGCGCAGATGAGGTGAAGCTTGGGCCAACCGAGTTCCGCTTGCTTAGTACGTTCATGGAAAAGCCTGGTCGTGTCTGGAGCCGCGAACAGCTTCTGGATCGGGTTTGGGGCCGCGATATCTACGTGGATACGCGAACGGTTGACGTTCACATTGGGCGGCTCCGCAAAGCACTTACACAGTTCGGCGGGACCGATCCGGTGAGGACAGTACGTGGTGCGGGGTATGCGTTAGGTTAGACGAAGTTAGCTGGATACTATGTTGATCCACAGTATGTTTACTCAAATTCAGATCAGTCACAGTATTACATAATACAGATTATATGCCTTACATTAGCCATCAGGCACATTCTAAACTGGGTTGCGACAAATCCCCTATCTTGCTGGAAAGCAAGGAGAATGAAGTTGGCCCACACAGAG
>NZ_CANNDS010000010.1 GCF_947503415.1 uncultured Tateyamaria sp. | reverse complement strand
TCTCGACGATATAACGCCATTCCGCATCGGGCAGCCACGCGCGCAACAGCGCCTCGCCCAGCACCGAGAACGAGATCAGGATGCCCGCAGCGATGCCAGAGAACAAAAGCGCCCGGTTGGGGCGCAGCAATTCTTCCTCGCCATTGCGGCGAATGGATTCAAAGATCAGCTTGGGCGAGAGCACCGCCACATCCTCGACCGCCTCATTCTCCTTCTCGTGATCGATCAGGTCGTCTTTGTGCAGGTCGGTGGTAGGGACAGACATATATGTCTCCGGCTATTACATGTTCCGTGTCAAACGCGCGACCTGCGCGATAGTTCCCTTGGGCGTTGGAACCATCACGGCGGTCGCGGGGTTCGGTAATCATGGAAATGCTTGAACAGATCACCCCCGACACGATCACCGGCCCGCTTGTCTCGCAACTGTCCGGTTGGGTCGAGGCGGGGATCGCCGCCCTGCCCCGCGTCGGGTTCGCCATCTTGGTCCTGCTGGTCACATGGTTTGTGTCATGGGGTCTGAAATCGCTGATCCGCCGGATCGGCCACAAGACCTATCTGCGCCGCAACCTCATTGACGTTTTGCGCCTGCTTGTGGGCACCGCCCTGTGGCTGACCGGGTCGCTGATCGCGCTGACCATCGTCTTTCCGACCATCACGCCCGGACGGGCGCTGACGACGCTTGGCCTTGGGTCCGTCGCCATCGGGTTTGCCTTCAAGGACACGTTCGAGAACTTCCTTGCGGGCATCCTGATCCTGCTGCGTGAACCGTTCCAGATCGACGATCACGTGGAATGCGACGGGGCCGAAGGGCAGGTCGAGGCGATCACTATCCGCGACACGCACATCCGGCAAACCGATGGTCAGCTTGTGGTCGTTCCCAACGCCCAGCTGTTCCACAACGCAGTCACCGTGCGCACCGACAAGGCGTTTCGGCGCACCGCGATCATGGTGGGCGTGGCCTATGGCGAAGATGTCGACAATGCCCGCGGCGTCATCGCCGATGCTGTGCGCGACGTCGACATGGTCCGCGATGACGTGCGCGACATTCAGGTCTTTGCAAAGTCCTTCGGCGCAAGCTCCATCGACTTTGAAGTGACGTGGTGGACCGGGTCCGCCCCGGTCGACATTCGCGCCAGCCGGGACAAGGTTGTGGCCGCGATCAAACGCGCGCTCGACGATGCGGAGATCGAAATTCCCTTCCCCTACCGCACTCTCACGGTGAATGGGCCCCTGCCTGTACGCGCCGTGTCAGACGCCGCAGAATAGGCCGCCGCGCGGATGCAAAGCGCCGGCAATGGTGCCGATACCCTGATGCAGCGCGCCCGACCCGGTGCACTGGCGCTCGTCATGGCGAAACATGGCGCGCTGGCCGCGCTGCTGTTCGGCCCCCCGCTGATCTGGGCGCTGGCAGAAGGGCAGATGGATCTGGCCCTTGCCCTGTGCGCCCCTATCCTGCTGGGCCTCATCGTCTGGCTTTCCACATGGCGCCAGCCCCTGCCCGACGATTTGCGCGGGGTGGAGGCGATGGCCTCCATAGCATTGCTGTTTCTGCTGGCGGCACTGTTGTCGATCCCGGCATTCATGGTGCTGGGCCTCGGTCCCGCCAGCGCCCTGTTCGAGGGGATGAGCGCGATCACAACCACTGGCCTGTCCGTGGCACCCGATCCCGACAGTTGGCCCTTTGCCGCGCATGTACTGCGGTCGTGGATGCAGTGGTGCGGCGGGCTGGCGATGGCCACGGCCGTGCTGGCCCTTGTGCTTGGCCCCGGTCCCGCCGCGCGCACCATCGGAAAGGCCGGAATTGATGATCGCAATCGCATCCAGTCCGCGCGCAGTCAGGCCCGCGAGTTGCTGGGGGCCTATGCACTGCTGACGATTGGGTTCGCGCTCGCCATTGCGCTGGCAGTGCAGGACGGGCCGGAGGGTTTTGTCCTTGCCCTGTCCGCGATTTCGACGGGCGGGTTTGCGCCACGCTCGGACAGTCTGGGCAGCTACACCCCCTTTGCACAGGGTGTCGTGATTCTGGCCTGCCTCGCCGGGGCCGTGTCGCTGCTGGCCTTCACACAAACCCTACGGCGCAACGGCACGCCGATCTGGCGGTCGGAGTCCGTGCGCCGGGTCGGTCTTGCGACGCTGGCGTGCGCGGTCGCACTGGCCGCCGTGATGGCCGTGACGGACACAACCGACACCTACGTGCCCACCCTGCTGAACCTGATCAGCGCCCTGACAACAGCGGGTTATGCAACCGGGTCCATGCCTGTGACCACTGCCCTGCTGGCCGTGTTTATCCTTGCGATGGTGGTGGGCGGGGACCGCGGCTCTACCGCCGGGGGGCTCAAGCTGTCGCGTCTGGGCATCACCGCCCGTGCCACGCGCCACGCCCTGACCCTGCCCCGCCTGCCCGAGCGCGCGATCAGCCCGCTGCGCTACCAGGGTGCTACGATCAAGGACACGTTTCTGGTGGCCCTCCTGGGCTTGATCATCCTCTACATCCTCAGCGTCGGGGCGGTCTGGATGATCCTGCTGTCCCTTGGATTTCCCGCCCTTCCCGCCTTGTTCGACACTGTTTCTGCGCTGTCCACGGTGGGCCTGTCGACGGGTGTGATCGGCCCTGACCTGCCCGACAGCGCCCAGCTTGTGCTGGCCTTTGCCATGTGGCTGGGGCGGCTTGAATTCATCGCGGTCATTGTCCTGTTCCTGCCGGGAACGTGGATGGGCCGCCTGTCCACGAAAGGATAATCCATGCGGATCGTGATTGTCGGCGGCTCCAAATTCGGCGTCGCCACGGCGGAACAGATGATCGACAAGGGACACGAGGTCGTTCTGATCGATCAGGACCGGGCCAAGCTGGAACGGCTGAGCGAGCAGTTGGATTGCGGCATGATCGAAGGGGACGGATCGTCACCCTCGCTGTTGCGAGAGGCGTATGGCAGCGACAAGGACGTGCTGATTGCACTGACCAACGCCTCCGACGACAACATTCTCACGGCGCTTGTGGCCCGCTCGGTTGGGTATAGCCGCGTGATCCCGCAGATCATCTCGCCCGAATTGCTGGAGGTGTGTGCAGAGCTGGGCCTCGACGATACGATCACGCCCCATGCGACGGTTGCGCGGTCGCTGTGCCGCGCATTGGAAGAAGACACCGAAGTGACAGAAGAGCTGAACCTGTCCGGCGCTTTGCGCCTCAAACGCGTGGAAGTGCCGGAGGCGATGACCAACCAAACGCTGAACGATATCGCCATCCCCGACAGCGCCCGTGCGGTGGCGGTGATCGACGGCGACGATGAACAGCTTCCCACCCCCGACGCCACTCTGACGCCAGGCATGCATGTGCTGTTTGTGGTGGCGGCAGATGACGTAAGCGCGTTGGAGGGCTGCTTTTCCCACTGACGCTGGAACCATTGATCCGGTGACACGTTAACAGACCGTAATTAGACGACGGAGAGTTCGATGGCCGCCGACCGGACCAGCATCAAGGACGAGGACACCTACGACGCGTTGCGCGAAGATGGGTATTCCAAGCAGTCCGCCGCCCGCATTGCCAATGCGCAGGCCAACGATGACATGGACCCCTCGACAAAGGGCGGCAAGGCCAGCCCTTACGAAGAGTGGACCAAAGACGCGCTCTATGACCGGGCGCAAGAACTTGAGGTCGAGGGTCGGTCGGACATGACCAAGGACGAACTGATCGACGCCCTGCGCAATCAAAGGAGTGCGGCATGAGCTACCAAACCGGCGATAGTGTGGAATGGAGCTGGGGATCCGGCACCGCGAGCGGCACGATCAAGCAGATTTACACCGACAAGGTGACCAAAACGATCAAGGGCACCGATGTCACCCGCAATGCCACTGACGACGATCCCGCTTACCTGATCGAACAGGATGACGGCGATCGCGTTCTCAAAAGCGGCTCAGAACTCGACGCCGCATAACACGTAAACAAGGAGACACTCTCATGGGTATCGAAGTTGCAGGCCTTGGCGGTCTTATCCTTCTCATTCTGAACATCTGGGCCATCGTGTCGATTGTCGGCTCGGGTGCCAGCACCGGCAGCAAGGTGTTGTGGATTCTGTTCGTGCTGATCCTGCCGTTGATCGGCTTTATCGTATGGCTGATCGCTGGACCACGTGGAGGCGCCCGCGCCGCCGTCTGACCCAATCCACATTCTGACGCGTGTCACATGCCAGTCTCGCGCGCCAGCAGGCCCGTCGCTTCCCTCGCGGCGGGCCTTTTTTCTTGCCCGATTCGGGGCTTAGTGATCATCCAGGCGCTGTATCGGCCAAAAACCAGAGTCTAATAAGCGATTTCGACCTATGAAGGGCGTCCGCTGACTGATCGTTATTTTTCAAAGGCTTATCGGTCTTAAAGGGTCCCGTCGCGACCTTGCCACAACATTTAGCGGTAGCCAACTGATACAGCACAAGCGCAGAATTGTGGACAAGCCCGTTTCGTTTGGATTAAGTAACGCTAAACAGTGCTTTGGCGAAACAAAGCGTTACAACGAGACCCAGAGGCGGACGTGGCAGAGCCCCTATTGATCAATCAACGCGTGCGCGCGCGGGCCGATACCCTTGGGGCGGCACTGGATGCGCATATGCTGGCGTCCTTCGCGCCCGATGCGCGCAAGGAATTGCGTCGCTTTTCGGCCGGTGAAGCGGCTGAGTTGCTGGGCATCTCCACCAGCTTTCTGCGCAAACTGCACTTTGATGGCAAGGCACCCGAGGTCGAGATGACCGGGGGCGGCAGGCGGCAATATGCAGCGGCCGATCTGATGGAATTGCGACAGATCCTCGATGCCGGCAAGGTGGGCGCGTATCTGCCCGGCCGCCGCGAAGGCGAAAAGCTGCAAGCGCTGTCGTTCCTTAACTTCAAGGGCGGGTCGGGCAAGACCACCAGCACGATCCACACGGCGCAGCGGCTTGCCCTCAAGGGCTACCGCGTGTTGTGCGTGGATGTGGACCCTCAAGCGTCTCTAACAGTGCTTTTTGGCTACCGGCCCGAGTATGATTTTCTGGAACAGGGGACGCTGTACGACGCGATCCGATACGATGACCCCCTGCCCTTGTCAGCCGTCATTCAGACCACGTTTTTTCCGGGCATCGACCTGGCCCCCGCCGGGCTGATGCTGCAGGAATTCGAACACGAGACGCCGCGCGCCCTGCTCGACAATGTGCAACCCCCCTTCTATGCCCGCATGGCCGCCGCCCTGAGCGAGGTTGAGGACCAGTACGACGTGGTGCTGTTCGATTGCCCGCCGCAGCTTGGCTATCTGACGATGGCGGCACTCTGTGCTTCCACCTCTGTCATGATCACCATTGTGCCCAACATGCTCGATGTCGCGTCGATGGCGCAGTTCCTGCAAATGAGCGCGGATTTGCTGGACGTTGTGGCCGAGGCCGGTGCGCCGATGGAGTTCGACTTCATGCGCTTTCTCATCAATCGATACGAGCCCAATGATGGACCACAGCAACAGGTGGTGTCATTCCTGCGCACCCTCTTTGCAGATGAGGTCATGGTGGCCCCGATGCTGAAATCCACAGCCATCTCGGATGCTGGGCTGACGCAACAGACGATTTACGAGGTCGAGCGGGCGCAATTCAACCGGCAAACCTATGACCGTGCGCTCGAGTCACTGAATGCTGTGAATGATGAAATAGAGCAGCTGCTTCATCACGCATGGAGACGATAAAATGGTCCGCAAAAACGTATTGAGCACCGCCCTGCCCCCAACCACGGGTGACACGAAACGCCCCAAGGCCCCTGCCCCGCGCGGTGCCGTGGGTGCGCTGCAATCCTCGCTGTCGAAGCTGCAGGAAAACGCGGTGCAAGAGATTGACGCCACCCAGATCGACGACGCCGGTGTCGAGGATCGGTTGGGGCATGACCATGCGGATCACACCGCGCTCATGGACAGCCTGAAAACCTATGGCCAGCAAGTGCCGGTGCTGTTGCGCCCGCATGCGACCAAGCGTGGCCGGTTCGAGATTGTCTATGGCCGCCGCCGTCTGCGCGCGCTCAAGGAACTGGGCCAGCCGGTCAAGGCGATGGTGCGTCAGCTTTCCGATGACGAGCTGATCATGGCGCAGGGTCAGGAAAACACGGCACGGCGGGATCTGAGCTTTGTCGAAAAGGCCAGTTTCGCCGCGCAGCTTGAGGCTGAAGGCTATGACCGCGACACCATCGCGGCGGCGCTGTCGATCGACCAACCCATGGTAAGCCGGATGCTCAAGGTGGGGCAGGCGGTGCCACTGGATGTCCTGCGCAAGATCGGCCCCGCGCCGAGCATTGGGCGCGACCGCTGGTTGGCGCTGGTCAAGCTGTTCGACGCCAAGGGCGCGCGCAACCGCGCCTTTGCCTTCCTTGATACGCCGGACGCCAGCACCATGACGTCGGACAACCGGTTCGAGGCGATCTTTGCCCGCGCCAAGGCCCCAAGCGCCAAGGCGACGGCTGACAAGCAGCCCCCCCGCGCATTGCGCAATTCGGGCGGCACCGTGCTGGGCGACATTCGCCCCAGTCGCAAGGGTGTGACGTTGAACATTTCGGACAAGGACGGGTTCGCCCAGTGGCTCGATGCCCAGGCCGATACCCTGATCGCAGAGCTTCACGATCGCTGGTCCGCCAGCCGGTCGGAAGATGAGGAGCAATAAGAGCAGCAAAAGGAGAGAACGAGCAGACCCGCAGAAAAAGAAAAGCCCCCCGAAACGGTGTCTCGGAAGGCCCTTCATAAGCTTGCACCTTTGAAGTAGCCCGCAGCACCCAATCCTGTCAACTCCGACTGCCGGTCCGGGGACAGAAAACTGTTGTCTCTCGTCATTATGACATGACCATTCATGCCCAACCATCGTTCGGGCAGGCCGGGACGCGTGCGTCTTCGGGACCTGCAACTGTTGACAAATGGCAGCTGCTGGATGCGCTGACCCATGCCGCGCCAGAGTTCGGCATCGGGCACCGGCAGATCGGTGTGCTGCGGGCCTTGATCAGCTTTCACCAGCAGCGGTTCTGGCCCGTCACGGCGGACACTCTGATTGTGTACCCATCGAACCAGACACTGTGTGAGCGACTGGGCGGAATGCCCGACAGCACATTGCGCCGCCACGTGAACACGTTGATTTCAGCCGGACTGCTTGCGCGGCGGGCCAGCAGCAATGGCAAACGGTTCAGACGGGGCAGGGGGGAAAACGAGGTGGCGTATGGCTTGGACCTTGGCCCGCTCATCGCCCGAACTGCTGCCATCTACAGCGCGGCCAAAGCCCGGCAAGAGGCCGCGGAAACACTAGCCGCAGAACGCACGCGATTGCTGTCACTGCGCGAAGACTTGCGCCAGACCGATTCCGCAACACACGCCACGTTTCTGGCCGACCTTGCGCGCGCCATCCGTCGCAAACTGTCCCTCATTGATCTCAGAGAGTGGATCGCTGCGTTGCACACCCGATTGTCAGCCGTTCGCGGATCAAAAAAAATGAGCGCCAGCGACAGTCAAAATGAGCGGCACATAGAACCTCAAGAAAGAAATATTAAAGGGGAAGCTGAGCGTCCCAACGATCTGACGGCCCAAGAGTTGGATATACTGTGCAATGAAAGAAGCACCCTTTTCCCGGATGCATTACGATCATGGTCTGATGTCACGCGGTCTGCGTCCGTTATTGCACCCATGATGGGGATTGGCAGCAATGATATGAATGCGGCCTATGAAAGGCAGGGACCGCTGGGCACATCCATCGCGATCCTCTATGTTCTGGAGGTGTTGAGCAAGGTCGACGCGCCTGCGCCCTACTTTCGACAGCTGACAAAAGCCCCAAATATGCTCCTGTCGATCATAGAAACGCTCAGAGGCAGGCAATTGTCAGCTGACAAATCGAAAGTATGTTTAATAACAGCGACTTAGATCAGTGGACGCTTGGCAATTCCTTGGCTGTCCACACGCGCAAGCTTCGACAAACGCTCCATATTGTGGATTGTCAGCTGATCGTCGGACCATGTCGCAATCTGGTCTTCGCGCAGACGGGCCAGTGTCTTGTTGGTGTGCACCAGAGAAAGGCCCAACGCATCGGCAAGATCCTGTTGGCGGTAGGGCAGGCGCACATGGTTTTCGTCATTCATGTTCACGGATGCCAGCCGGACATAGAAGCGGTGCAGCGCCCAAGACAGTTTGGCAATGGCATCAAGCTGGCCCACGACGGCAAGTGCTTCGCCCAAAAACACCTCTTCCAACGCGGCAATGCGGGTAAGATCGTAGGCGCGCGACGGATGCGAGGTGAACAGTGTCCACAAATCCGACCGGTTGAACGTGCACAGACGCATCGGAGTCGATGCTTCGACCGAGTGCTCCATCTCGGACATCACGCCGGCCTGAAGGCCGATGAAGTCGCCGGGCAAAACGAAGCCAACGACCTGACGCCGTCCGTCTTCCAGTGTCTTGTAGCGTAGGCCCATCCCCTTGAGACATGTAAACAAATGCGTCGAGGATTGGCCTTGGGCCATGATTTCCGTACCGGGCTGCGCTTCCAACTCTCCGGTCTTGAACCTTTCCATAAAGGCGACTTCGGCACCCGACATATCCAAAAAGGCGTCGAGCTTGCGCAGCGGGCAGTTTGAACAATTGGTAGACATTTTTTCCTGCAACTATGTCGTAGATTAATTCGCGAATGCTCTGAGTGTGGCAGAAAGGCGGGTGCGCCCAAAGGAGAACCTATGACGCCTCGCGATCTGACAGATAAAACAGCGCTGATCGTCGGCGATGAAATGGTCGAGGTGATGGACATCTCCGAGCATTTGAGGGTCTCCGGTTGGGGCGAGCCTGTTGTGACAAGCAGTGCGCGTGAAGCGATCGCGGTGCTGATGGATCGGGCGACGCCGTTTTCGCTGGTGGTGGTGACGGTCGCGCATGCAAATCCCGAAGTTGCAGGCATCATCCGAACATGCGTGGACGAAGGATGTCCTGTCATTATCGTGAATGGCGCGCGGGCCACCGTGCAAAAAGGGAAGATTGTTATGCTGTCCCGTCCCTACATCAGCTCTGATATCGATCAGGCCCTTGTAAGCCTTGGACTTGTGACCACCTAACTCCGGCGCGACATGGCCAGACCCAGAAGAACCCCAACACCAACTGCGCCTGCAATTGCGAGGCCGGGGTTGCGGCGCACGGCATCTGCGGCCTGAACGCTGGCTGCGCTGGCCTGCTCTTGCAACATGTGTGCGGTGTCCTGAACCTGACGGGCGCCTTCGTTGGCGGCGGTTTTGACAGTTTCGTGCATCAGTTCGGTCTGCTCGCGGGCTTTGTCAGCAAGGTCAGAAGCCGTCTCCTGCGCGCGGGACAGCGTGCTGTCGAAGCCGTTCTTGGCGGGATCCGATGTTGGTGTCTGTGTGTTCGACATAACATATTTCCTTTTGCTTCCATTTCCTCACCAACGCCGGCTGATCCGAATGGTTCCCGATGCCATGCCCGGAACGTTTTGCCAGCCAGCCGCGTTGGGGCCTCGAAGCAACCGAAAGGAAACGCCATGTTACAATGGTCGATTTTGTTCTTGGCCGTTGCACTGATTGCCGCTGTCTTCGGATTTGGCGGAATCGCCTCGGCATCCGCAGGGATTGCGCAGGTCCTCTTTGTCCTGTTCCTGATCCTGTTCATTATCACCATCGTCGCACGTGTCTTGCGTGGACGATCCTGATCACATCTCGTGATGACCCAAGGCTGGAGCCCCTGAGATCGGGCTCCAGCCTTTTTCGATTCCAGACCAGAAGGACCTGACATGGACCGCGCCGCCGCACTGACCGAAATTTTCATGAATGACCTGTCACAGTCTGACGCCGAGATGCCCAATTTCCAGCAGGCCGTGCGCGAAGTGGCGCAAGACGTTCTGACCGTCGAAAAGAACGACCCGGCCTGGGCCGCCGCAAAGGTGTTGCGCAGATTGGCAGAGCCGGATCGCGTCATCAGCTTTGGTGTCACATGGATGAATGATGCGGGCGAGGTGCACGTCAATCGCGGCTGGCGGGTGCAGGCCTCCAACGCCATCGGCCCATACAAGGGCGGGTTGCGGTTTCATCCGGGCGTCACGCTTGATGACCTGCGCTTTCTCGCCTTTGAGCAGTGTTTCAAGAATGCACTGACCGGCCTGCCGCTGGGTGGGGCCAAGGGGGGATCGGACTTTGACCCCACCGGCCGGTCCGATACTGAGATCATGCGCTTCTGTCAGGCTTTCATGGCCAAGCTCGCGCCGCATATCGGGCCTGATCTGGATGTGCCTGCAGGCGATATCAACGTAGGTCCACGAGAGATCGGTTATCTGTTTGGCGCGTGGAGCGATCGCGCAGGCATCTATGGCGGTGCGCTGACCGGCAAGGGTCTGTCCTATGGCGGGTCCGAGATGCGGGTCGAGGCGACGGGTTTTGGCCTGATCTATTTCGTGCAGGCGATGCTGGCGCGGCAGGGCAAGGATATCGAGGGGCACCGCGTAGCAGTCTCTGGCAAGGGCAACGTGGCCAGCCATGCCGCGCGCAAGGCCCTGCAGGCGGGGGCCAAGGTGATCACGCTGTCAGACACCTGCGGCACGCTGTACGCGCCCGACGGCCTGACCGCGGAAGAGATCACATGGGTCGAGGACCGCAAGGCTGCGGGCGACGATCTGTCCAATCCACCCGCCCGTTTTGCAGCGTCCTTCCGCGAGGGGGGGCAGCCCTGGACCCAAGAGGCCGACATCGCCTTGCCCTGTGCGACCCAGAACGAGATCGGGGAAAAGGCCGCCCAAGCCATTGTTGATGGCGGCTATGCCATGCTGGCTGAAGGGGCAAACATGCCTGTGACCGCCGACGCGCTTCGTGTGTTGCGCAAGGGTGGGGTGCAATACGCCCCCGGCAAGGCGGCCAATGCGGGCGGGGTCGCCGTGAGCGGGCTTGAGATGAGCCAGATGAGCCACCGCCGCTTCATGTCCGCCGAAGAGGTGGACGACGCATTGAAAACGCTCATGTCAGACATTCACGACCGTGTGGCCGCCGAAGGGCAGGGGGATGGCATCGTTGACTACGCGCGCGGCGCAAACATTGCCGGGTACCGCCGCCTTGCCCGCGCCATCACCGCACAGGGAGTTCTGTAAGATGACTACATCCAAGACCAAAACCGGAGCGCAGTGCCTAGTGGATTGTATGGTTGAGGCCGGAATAGACACTGTTTTCGGTGTCCCGGGCGAAGAGACAACGGACCTGATGGAGGCGCTGACCGCCTCTGACATCGACTTTGTCCTGTGCCGCAACGAACAGGGGGCCGCGTTCATGGCATCGGTGCATGGGCGGTTGACCGGACAGCCGGGCGTGTGCCTGTCCACGCTGGGGCCGGGGGCCACGAACCTTGTGACCGGCGTGGCGGATGCGCAGCTGGACCACGTGCCGCTGATCGCCATTACGGGGCAGGGGGGACGCGACCGCATGGGCCGTCTCAGCCACCAGATGATCGACCTTGAGGCGCTGTTTGCCCCCGTGACCAAGATGAGCCGCACGCTGCTGATGCCGGGTGATATCCCGGCGAGCTTTGCCGAGGCCATGCGTCTGTCCATGGCGGGGCGGCCCGGCGCCGTCCACCTGTGCCTGCCCGAAGACGTCGCCGCAGAAGAAACTGACGCCACGGTGCTGCCCGTGCGCCCGCAACCACAGTCCCATGCGGGCCAGGACGACTTGCAGGCCATCGCGGACCAACTGTCGCAGGCCAAACGTCCCGTCCTGATTGCAGGGGCAGGGGTGGTGCGCAATGCCGCATCCCAAAGCGTGCGCCACTTTGCAGAAACCACGGGCATTCCCGTTGCAACCACGTTCATGGCCAAAGGCATCCTGCCAGCGGAGCATCCCAACACGCTGTTCACCGTCGGGCAAAGCGAAGAGGACTGGGTCGACCTGGCCTTGCAGGCTGCGGACTGCGTGCTGCTGGTCGGGTTTGACGCGGTGGAATACCCACCCCTGTCGCTGCTTACCGGCGGCACCGCACCTGTCTGCGTGATCGACACGGACGCACCTCGGGCGGACACGGGCCTTGTGATCGCCGCCGAGGCGGTGGGTGATATTGGCCACGCGCTATCGGACGTGACTGACCGGCTGAACGGGGCCACGTGGACGGACGGACCGGCCTTCACGGCGGCGCGCGAAGGGATGACACGCACGCTTGAGCGCACCCTGACCGACAGTGCCACCGGCCCGATTGCCCCCAACGACATCTGCTGCGTCATCACCAAGGCGCTGCGTCCGGAAGACACGCTGCTGTCCGGCGTGGGCATGCACAAGCTGTGGGTCGCCCGCCATGTGCAGCCAAAGCGCGCCGGTCAGCTGATCGTGCCGAACGGCCTTGCCGGGATGGGGCTGGCCCTGCCGGGCGCACTGGCAGCGGCGCGGTTGCAGGACAAGGGCCGCGTGCTGGCCATCTGTGGCGATGGTGACGTCATGATGAACGTGCAGGAGATGGAGACGATCACCCGACTTGGCCTGCGCCTGACCGTGATGGTTTGGGTCGATGGTGGCCTGGGTCTGATCGACGAGCATCAGGGCGAGGCAGGGCCGAACTTCCCCTTTGGCAACCCCGACTGGGACAGGTTGGCGACCGCATTCGGCTGGACCCATGCCGCTGTGCAGGGCTTGGGCGACCTGCCGGATCTGCTGCACGCATCGCATGGCGCCGAAGGCCCGACACTGCTGACCGTGCCGGTGGATTACGCGCTGGCGGGGCAAATGCCGGGCCGCCAATCCGAGAAATCCGGGAACCCAAGGGCCGCCTGACACGTTGTCTCTTCAACTGGAAACGACAGAAAGGAGACACTCTTATGTCAAACGCACTGAACGTTGTTCCGACCGAAGACAAGGTATCGACAGGCGTACGCGACACGTCCGCAATTGCCGAAGGTATTGCGGATGTGCTGGCCGATACCTACCGGCTGGTGTTCAAATCCCACGCCTATCACTGGAACGTGGAAGGGCCGCTGTTTTACTCGGTCCACAACCTGACCGAAGAGCATTACGAAGACATGTTCAAGGCCGCCGATGACCTGGCCGAGCGCATCCGTGCATTGGGTCAACTGGCACCATCATCGATGGCTGACATCGTGGGCCGCTCGACCATCGAAGACAGAACGGACGAGCTGACAACCGAAGTGATGATTTCCGATCTGGCGCGCGATCACGAGCGTCTGGCGCATCGCTTCCATGCCCTGATCGAACTGGTCGAAGGCCGTAAGGATCCGGTGACGGAGGATATGGCAACGGCCCGCAGCGCATTCCACGAGAAAGCCGCGTGGATGTTGCGCGCGCTGGTCAAGGCCAGCTGACAATTAACGATTGACTTGGTACCGAGTAACCCCCGCAGCCGTATGGTCGCGGGGGCTTTTTCTGGTCAGGCCTTCAAAATGGCTGACGATGCAAAGAACATGGCCTGGCTGATGGCGGACCGGACCTGCTCTTCGGTATAAGGTTTCGAGATCAGGAAGGCAGGCTCGGGCCCTTCGCCGGTCAGCAGACGTTCCGGATAGGCGGTGATGAAGATCACCGGGATGTCGCCCGCCTTTTCGGTGATGCGGTTGACTGCGTCGATGCCGCTTGAGCCATCCGCCAGTTGAATGTCGGACAGGATCAAGTCGGGGCGTTCATCGTTGAACAGCGACACGGCGGCGTCCTCGGTCCGGGCAACGCCTGTGATGCGATGACCCATGTCGGCGGCGATGTTCTCAAGATCGATGGCGATGATCGCCTCATCCTCGATGATCATGACGGCACCGCTGACGGATTTGGCCATCTCATCATAGGCAATCTGCAACAGCTGATCGACCTCTTCGCTGCTCTTGTTCATGATCTGGGCAACATCAGCGGCGCTGAATTCTTCGAGTGTGCGCAGCAACAGCACTTCGCGGGTGTCGTCGGTCAGTTTGGACAAATGACGCTGCGCTTCGGCGGCGGCACCGTCTTCGTCGGACGAAAATTGTGCACCGCTTGTGGCCCATATGGAATGGAACACGGTGAACAGCGCGACCTTCGGTGTGGCACTGTTCGAGAACTGGTCTGGTTCGGCCAAAATCGCTTCGAGTGTCGTGACCGCGTATGCATCCCCGCGATCCCTGCTCCCTGTGAGCGCCCGCGCATAGCGACGCAAATATGGCAGGTTCGGTCCGATCTTGTCTGCCAGCGTCGTTTCGGCTGTTTGCGACATTTCCTGTCACTCCCGTTTTTTTCACCTATCTGATGGAACAAATGCGTTTGCCGTGCATTAGGTTCCATAGTGCATGCAGATTTTACAGTAGCAGGTGGATAAATGAGCCGACGGGATCAAACATCAAGAGTGGAGCGGGAGATCGATCAGAATCTCAAACGCGCCTACGAAGATGTGGCCAATCAGGAATTGCCCACGCGCTTCACCGACCTTTTGGACCAGTTGCGATCGCAGGATGCGACAACCAAGGGGAAGGACAAAACAGATGAACGCTGATCCCAGGGACGAGCTTGTCGAGCATCTGGGATCAATGCGCGCCTTCGCAATGAGCCTGACCCGCAACCCGGCTTTGGCCGATGACATGGTGCAGGATGCGTTGGTCAAGGCATGGAGCAATATCGACAGCTTTCAACCCGGCACGAACATGCGTGCGTGGCTGTTCACGATCTTGCGCAACACCTATTATTCCCATCACCGCAAGCGGAAACGCGAGGTCGAGGACACCGAGGGCGAACTGTCTGCCGGTCTGGCGCAGAAACCCGATCACGATGGCCGCTTGCAGATGCGCGACTTCAACACGGCCTTTGGTGTGCTGCCGGAAGAGCAACGCGAGGCGTTGGTTCTGGTCGGTGCGGGCGGCTTTTCCTACGAAGAAGCTGCTGAAACCTGCGGTGTTGCCGTCGGCACAATCAAAAGCCGCGTGAACCGGGGCCGCGCCCGTCTGGTCGAATTGATGGGCATGTCTGACGAAGAGCCAATGGAAGTGACCGAAGTGGTGACGCAAGGCATCGTAACCATGAACCAGAGCATCGCCTAATGCGCCTGCCGTCCTTTGGCGGGCTTCGGACGCGACTTGTCCTGTTGATGCTTCTGGCGCTGTTTCCCCTGGGATTGATCGCCCTTTGGCAGACATTTCGCGTCGTCGAGGAAACCCGGGAGTTCAGCCGCCAGGTGATGCTGGACATGACCGCTGCCGCCGCCGTGCGGCAGCGCGAGCTTGTGCAGCAGGCCATTGGCGCCGGTCTGGGATTGGCCGTAATGGCCCGGTTTTCCGACCTCGACACGTGTCGCACATCCATGGCTGGCTTTCTTGAGCGGAACCCCGGATACGCCTTTGCCGGATACATTCCTGTCAATGGCATGATGGAGTGCAGCAGCGCAGGCGACCTGACCATCGACTTTTCCGATTACGAGACGCTGCAGGACGCCATCGACCGGGCCGACGTGTATGTGGAAGTCAACAGCGACGGCGCCGTCAGCGGAGAGGCCGTTGTCGTGGTGAGCGTGCCCGTCTTCGACGCGGACACGCTGCTTGGTTTCGTGTCGCTGTCGATCCCGGAGGCAACGGTCAAGTCCAAGGCGCAGGCGTCGGCTGTCGACCGGGGCTTTGTCCTGGGCGCGATCAGCACATCAGGCGAGGTGTTCGACATCGACGCCCCTGATACCGGGGCTGCCCAATTCATGCCCGCCGACATTGACCCGCTCGAGATGGTCGGGCGCGCTGGCACCACCTTTGCCGCCAAGGACACAAACGGTCAGACGCGCCTGTTCTCTGTCGCGTCGACAGCCGCGGACAGTTATGTTGTCGTCGGCAGTTGGCCCCGCGCGACTCTGATCGACGATGGGTCGTGGGTGCGTGTCATGACCCCGATGCTGTTTGCCGTGATCATGTGGGTTGCAAGCATGCTGGTTGCGTATCTGGGCCTCAACCGGCTGGTGCTGCGTCACCTGCGCGAATTGCGATCGGCCATGCGCCAGTTTGCGTTGGGGGAGCGCACTATGCAGGGCCTGACCCTTGAGGACGCGCCAAACGAGTTCAAAGACGCCGAACGCGCCTTCAACCGCATGGCGCTGCTGATCACAGAAGCCGAGGCGCGGCAGATGACCGATCTGCACGACAAGGAGGTTCTGCTGCGCGAAGTGCATCACCGGGTGAAGAACAACCTGCAAATGATCGCGTCGATCATGAACCTGCAAGCCCGCAGTGCCCGCACTGCCGAGGCACGCGAAGTGCTGAGCGGCTTGCAGCGCCGGGTGCGTGGCCTCGCGACGTTGCACCGGTCGCTGTATACGCAGCCCGAAACCTCGCAAGTAGATGCGCATGATCTGGTCGGCGCTGTGGTGTCGGAGTTTTCCGCCATGTTGCCCAGTCGCGATCTGACCATTGAAACTGACCTGGCGTCCGTGATGCTTTACCCGGATCAGGCCGTCCCCTTGTCCATGTGGGCTGCCGAGGCGCTGACCAATGCCGTCAAGTATGTGGGCCGCAACGGTTCCGACGCGCCCTATATCAAGATCACGTTGACCCATGACGGGGCAGGGGACGTGTCCCTGAAGATCGAGAATTCGACCGGTACGCCGCTGGTGGAAAGCACCGAGGATGAAGTAGAAAGCACTGGTCTTGGAACCAAGCTGATGACCGCCTTCTGCCGCCAGTTGGAAGGCGATGTCGACGTCGATGACACCAACGGCACGTTCGTCCATGTCCTGCGGTTCAAGGTGCAGGGATTTACAGCCGCCCCCGCAAAAAGCGAGACCGATGCCAGCGTCGCCGCCTGATTTCGAAGTTTTCGTCGCCGCGAACGAGGCTTTTGCCGCGTTCGAAAAGGCGGTGCTGGATGCACGCACGTCCATTACGGGCGGATTCCGCATTTTCGACATGCGTACACGTCTGGTCAGTGATGACGCCCGCGCCATAGGCGAGACGTGGTTCGACCTGCTGGTCCATGTGTTGCGCCGGGGTGTGACGCTGGATCTGACGATCAGTGATTTCGATCCGATCTATGCCACCGAACTGCACCAATTGGCCTGGGCCACGGTCAAGCAGGGCGCCGCGTTGGTCGAGGCGGCTGATGTGCCGCAGGATCGGGTGCATGTGCGTCCGGCCTTGCATCCGGCAACGCCGGGGATGGTGCCGTGGCTTGCCTTTCTGCCTGTCAGCCTGCGCCGGGCCAAGGCGCAGCGCGCGGCCTTGAAGAACGCGGCCCGCGCCGAAGCGCCGGGCGTGGATCAGGGCATACCGGGCCTGCACACTGTTACCCACCACCAGAAGCTTGCCGTGATCGACGATGATACATTGTATATCGGTGGACTGGACCTGAACGACCGCCGCTTTGACACGCCGGACCACGACCGACCCGCCCACGAGACGTGGTCGGATGTGCAGGTGATCGTGCGCAACGATCCTGTCGTGGCCGAGGCCAAGCAGCATTTGCAGTGTTTCGATGATGTCGTGCATGGGCGCCAGCCACCGGCTGAGGTCACGCATTTGCGGCGCACCCTGTCTGCTGACCGGCGGTTCAAGCTGCCCTTTCTGTCGCCCCGCACGCTGGTGTCCGAACTGGAAGAGGCGCATCTGAAGGCGATCACTGCGGCACGGCACCTGATCTATATCGAAACGCAGTTCATCCGGTCGCGTGTCATTGCGGATGCGTTGGCACGGGCGGCCACTGACCGGCCGGACCTGTCCCTGATCATGATCCTGCCCGCCGCGCCCGAGGAAGCCGCCTTTGATGCGCCCGATGAGTTGGGTCTGGAAACCCGCTATGGCCTCGCGCTTGAGAAAGACGCGCTTGGCCTTATTCGCGACGGGTTCGGCAAGCGTGCGACCATTGCTACGCCTGTGCGCCCCGTCATGGCCGCCCGCGACACGCCCGGCACCCGTGCCGGGTCGCCCATCATCTACGTGCACAACAAGGTGCTGGTGCAGGACACCGATTTTGCGATGGTCGGGTCTGCCAATCTGAACGGGCGGTCGTTGCGTTGGGACACCGAAGCCGGTGTTGCCATCACCGACCCCGCCCGCATCGCCATCCTGCGCGACGCTGTTCACCAGCATTGGTGGCGGACGCAGTTGTCCGGAGAATGGACCGACCCGCAGCAGATGCAGCCGATCTGGCAGGCTGAAATCGCGCGCAATGACAAGTGTCACCCCGAAAAGCGGACGGGATTTCTGGTGTCGCACGATCTGCAGACCCACAGCGCCGAGGCGCAGCCGTTGCCCCTTGTCACGGACGATATGGTCTGAGCCCGACCCGCATCTTTTTGGAACCTTGGGCGGTCCTGCACGTTGGTTCACCAGACCACATTGGAAAGGAGACCTGTCATGGACAAAGACCGTATGATCGGCAAATGGACCGAGATCAAAGGCCACCTTCAAGAGGCCTATGGTGATCTGACCGACGACGAGATCGAGCAGGCCAAGGGCGACCGCAACCAGCTGGAAGGCGTGATGCAACAGAAACTTGGCAAGACCAAGGACGAGGCCCGCGCCGCCGTGGACCGTATTCTCGATAAAGTCTGATCAGGCATCAGACCGAACAAGCCGCCGCGCCGCTCTGACACAGAGCGCGCGGCGGTTTTCGTTTGTCCGCCCGGCAAAGGGCGGCTGAACGTATGCGCTGTGCCCGCATTGTAGAAATCGCACGCAACCGGGTACGGTATTGGCCCTCCTGCCCTTGACTCCCGGCCTTTCGAAACAACTTATGACGAGGTCTGTATGTGTCACAAAACGCATGCCCATTCGCGTTGCGTTCTTGGTGTTTCATAGACAGACATGCCATTGAGCCACGTCACGTTAAGGAGTTCGCGTGTCCCTATTTATTATCGTTGCCTTACCATTTCTTGGCGCGCTTTTACCGGGGCTCATGTACACGGCGGGTCGTGCCGCATGTGCGGGGGTGACATTCACCGTATCGCTGGCGGCCTTTCTGGGCTTGCTGACAAATCTGCCGTCCGTTCTGGCCGGTGAGGTTCTGACCGCCCGGATCATCTGGATGCCCGAGCTTGGGTTGAACCTGACCTTGATGCTGGATGGGCTTGGCTTTTTCTTTGCACTGCTGATCCTTGGCATTGGCCTGCTGATCATCGCCTATGCAAGGCACTACCTCAGCCGTGATGATCATATGGGTGAGTTTTTCACCTATCTGCTGCTGTTTCAGGGCGCGATGGTCGGCATCGTGCTGTCCGACAACATCCTGCTTTTGTTGATTTTCTGGGAGCTTACGTCGCTGTCATCCTTCCTGCTGATCGGGTTCTGGAAACATCTGCCCGAGGGGCGGCAGGGCGCGCGGATGGCGTTGACCGTGACCGGCATGGGTGGCCTTGCCATGGTCGGGGGTATGCTGATCCTTGGCCAGATCGCGGGCAGCTATGATCTGAGCGTCATTCTGCAGAACCGTGAATTGATCCAGGAAAGCCCGCTGTACCTGCCTGCGCTGATCCTGATCCTGCTGGGCTGTTTCACCAAGTCGGCGCAGTTCCCGTTCCATTTCTGGCTGCCGCACGCGATGGCGGCCCCCACGCCTGTGTCGGCCTACCTGCACTCCGCCACGATGGTGAAGGCGGGCATTTTCCTGATGGCCCGCATGTGGCCTGTGCTGGCGGGCACGCCCGAGTGGTTCGTGATTGTCACCACCGCCGGTCTGATCACGATGGTGCTGGCCGCGGTCATTGCGCTGTTCAAACACGACCTCAAGGCGCTGCTGGCCTTTTCGACCGTCAGCCATCTGGGCCTGATCACGATGCTTTTGGGCACGGGCACGCCCTTTGGTGCCATGGCCGCGATCTTTCACATTCTGAACCACGCGACGTTCAAGGCGGCGCTGTTCATGTCCGCCGGGATCATTGATCACGAGGCGCATACCCGCGACATCCGGCGGTTGGGGGGCCTGCGCAAGCTGATGCCCATCACCTTTGTCATTGCGACGCTGGCCGCGCTGTCGATGGCGGGTATTCCGTTCCTGAACGGCTTCCTGTCCAAGGAAATGATGCTGGAAGAGGCGACGCACACGACCCTTTTCGGCATTCCCAACCTTGTGCCGATCCTTGCCACTGTCGGATCGCTTTTCTCTGCCGCCTATTGCTTCCGTCTGATCGGTCACGTCTTTCTTGGCCCCGTGCGCGACGACTATCCGGCCAAGCCGCATGATCCGCCCACCGGGCTGTGGCTGCCGCCTGCGTTGCTGATCGTTCCTGTGATCGTGATTGGTGTGGCCCCGTTCGTGGCGGAACCGTTTGTAAAGCTGATCACGGCATCGGTGCTGGGTGAGGCGGGCGAGGTGCCCAAAGCCTATTTCAAGATCTGGCACGGTCTGGTGCCTGCGCTGTTCATGTCGATGGCCGCTGTCGTCGGTGGTCTGCTGGTGCTCTTGCTGTTCAAGCCGCTTTTGGCGGCGTGGGACAACACCCCGCGTCCCGAGGCGAAGGTGATCTTCGAAGGGTTGATCGAAAGTGCCGCAGGTGTGGCCCGCTGGGTCATCCTTGGCCTGCACAATGGCGCGTTTTCGCGGTATGCGCTGATCGGTGTTGCAACGATCATCGTCGCGGGCGGCTATGCGTGGACAACCGGCACCATCGCGCCGCCAACGCGCGAATTGCAGGCCGTGGGGCCCGTGCACGTGGCGACGGGCCTGATGCTGGTGACGGCTGTTGCGGGCCTTGTTCTGATGCACCGCAATCGCCTGTTGTCGTTGATCCTGATCGGGATCGTGGGCCTGATGGTGTCCATCGGCTTTGTGCTGCTCAGCGCGCCTGACCTTGCCATGACGCAGTTCACGGTCGAGGTGGTGACGATCATCCTGCTGCTGCTGGCCCTGAACTTCCTGCCGAAACGCACCCCGGTGGAAAGCACCCTGCTGCGCCGTGTGCGCGATGGGGGTGTGGCCATTGTGGGCGGGCTGGCGGCCTTTGCCATGGCCTACCACTATATGCTGCGCGACGCGGTGGTGGCCCCGATCTCTGAGTTCCACCTCGCCAATTCGTACAAGGGGGGCGGGGGCACCAATGTGGTCAACGTGATCCTTGTCGATTTCCGGGGCTTTGACACCTATGGCGAGATTATCGTGCTCGGCATCGCGGCCCTGCTGATCTATGCCCTGACCGAGACGTTGCTGGATGGCCCCGTGCGGGCGCGTCTGCTGAACCGCAAGCTGGATCAGGCGCGGGCCGGCGACGTGCACCCGATGATGATGGTCGTACTGACGCGTGTTCTGTTGCCCGTTGTGCTGCTGGTTGGGTTCTACATCTTCCTGCGCGGCCACAATGAACCGGGCGGTGGCTTTATCTCGGGCCTTGTCGTGTCGATTGGCGTGGTGATGCAGTACATGGCGAGCGGCTTTGCCTGGACATCCGCAAGGCTGCGCTATCCCTATCATGGGGTGATCGGGGCAGGGGTTCTGATCGCGGGCCTGACCGGCATCGGGTCGTGGTTTGTCAGCAAACCGTTCCTGACGTCCGACTTCACCTATGTGCGCATCCCACCCTTCAACGAGTTTGAACTGGCAACTGCCGCCCTGTTCGATCTGGGTGTGTTCCTGGCGGTTGTGGGCGCAGTGATGCTGTCACTTGAAAGCTTCTCGCGCCTTGCGCGGCGGGCGCATTACGACGAAAGCGAGCATCCGATGGACATTGATCCGTCACGGGATGCCGCCGCAAACGAAGCAGGGGGGGCCGCATAATGGAATTGCTTGTGGCTTGCGTCATCGGGGTCATGACCGCCGGTGGCATCTACCTTCTGCTGCGTCTGCGTACGTTCCCGGTGATCCTTGGCATTTCGCTGCTGACCTATGCGGTGAACGTGTTCCTGTTCACCTCCGGTCGCCTTGTTGTGGGCGCGCCACCGGTGTTGCGCGACGGCATGGATGCCTATGCCGACCCGCTGCCGCAGGCGCTGGTGCTGACGGCCATCGTGATTTCGTTCGGGATGACGGCGGTTGTTGTGATGATCGGTCTGGGTGCTTTCCTTGGGTCGGATGACGATCACGTCGATGACGGCCCGCACGATCACGACAGTACCCCGGTGGAGGATCAGCCATGACCCATTGGCTCATTGCCCCCATCATCCTGCCTGCGCTCTTGGCCCCTTTCATCGTACTGGCCGCGCGATACCACATCACGATCCAGCGGGCGTTTTCGCTGGCCGGTGTGGTCGCTCAGGTGGTGATTGCGGCCGCGTTGGCGTGGCACGTGTCGGATGGCACGGTTCTGCTCTATCAGCTTGGCGACTGGGCCGCGCCCTTTGGCATCGTTCTGGTGGGGGATCAGCTCTCGACCATGATGGTGTTGCTGACGGCGGTCCTGTCGCTTTTTGTGCTGCTCTATGCCATTGGGTCGGGCTGCGACAACATGGGCAAGCACTTCCACCCGCTGTTCCAGTTTCAGCTCATGGGCATTCTGGGCGCGTTCCTGACGGGCGACCTCTTCAACCTCTTCGTTTTCTTCGAAGTGCTGCTGATCGCGTCCTACGGTTTGATGATCCACTCGGGCGGCAACGCGCGGCTACAGGCAGGCGTGCAATATGTGCTCTTCAACCTGATCGGCTCGACCCTGTTCCTGTTCGCGCTGGGTGCCATCTATGCCGAGACCGGCACGCTCAACATGGCCGACCTCGCGCAGCGTGTGACGCAGATCAGCCCGGAGGAAACGGTGGGCATCCGGCTTGCCGCTGTCCTGCTGCTGCTGGTCTTTGCCATCAAGGCCGCCCTTGTGCCGCTGCACTTCTGGCTGCCGTCCAGCTATGCCGAAGCGCCGGGGCCGGTCGCAGCCCTGTTTGCCATCATGACCAAGATCGGCGCATACGCCATCATCCGCGTCTACACGATGGTCTTCCCGCCAGAGCTTGAGGCGACAGCGGGCCTGCATGGTCAATGGCTGCTGCCGGCCGCCCTTGTGTCCCTTGCCATCGGCATGGTGGGCGTGTTGGCCGCGAAAAAGCTTGATCGTTTGGTCGCGTTCTCCGTTATCGGGTCGATGGGCATGGTCATGGTGTCGATTGCGCTGTTCACGCCGGAAAGCATTGCGGCGGCGCTTTATTACATCATCCACTCGACACTGGCGGGGGCGCTGTTGTTCCTGATTGCCGACATGGTGCGGAATGCGCGCGGGTCCGTGGACCTGACGGCGCAGGCACCGATGGCGGGCACGGTGCTGGTGTCGGGCATGTTCTTTATGGGTGCGATTGCCATGGCGGGCCTGCCGCCGCTGTCGGGCTTTCTGGGCAAACTTCTGGTGCTTGATGCGGGCTTTGCGTCGGATCAGGTGGCGTGGATCTGGGCGATTGTCCTGATTTCGAGCCTGATCAGCATTCTGGGGTTCGCCCGTGCGGGCAGCGTGGTCTTCTGGAAAGCGCATAGCATCGAGGCACCGGCCGATGCCGTGCCGGGCACGGGGCCAAGCATCCTGTCCTCGGTGGCTGCGGGTGGTTTGGTCACACTTCTGGTGGCCCATACGGTGTTTGCGGGACAGGTCCACGGCTATACCACGCGGATGGCGGCGACGCTGTTTGCTCCGGACGCCTATATCGCGACGGTGGTTGAAACGCCCGGGAAACTGAGCACACCGACCAAGAAGGAGGATCACTGACATGACCGGTTTCCTTCAACGCCTGTTTCCGCATCCGCTTCTGACGGTGCTGTTGGCGATTGTCTGGGTGCTTTTGCAAAACGAGGTGACGGCGGGCATGGTCGTGTTCGGCCTGATCCTGGGCATCATCATTCCGGCAATGACCGCCGTGTGGTGGCCGGACCGGCCCAGCAGCATTCGGTTGGGCAGGATGTTCAGCTATGGGCTTATCGTGATCTGGGACATCCTCGTCGCCAATGTCGAGGTGGCCTGGATCGTGCTGACGGTGCCGAATTCCAAGCTGAAGCCCGCATGGATTGTCGTGCCGCTTGAGTTGACGCAGCCCGAGGCGATCACCGTTCTGGCGGGCACTATCACGCTGACCCCCGGCACGGTGTCTGCGGATCTGTCGACCGAGGGTCATAGCCTGTTGGTGCACGTCCTGCACACGGACGATCCCGACGGCGTCCGGGACGAGATCAAGACCCGCTATGAAGGCCGCCTGTTGGAGATTTTCACATGAGCTTTGCATCGGGATTTCTGGATATCGCCATGGCGATCACCTTTGTCGCGCTGGTGGCGGGACAGATCCTGTCGATGATCCGGCTGGTCATCGGCCCGACCGCGGGGGACCGTATTCTGGCGCTGGACACGATGGTGATCAATGCGCTGGGTGTCGTCGTGTTGCTGGGCATCTATCAGGGCGTGCAGATCTACTTCGAGGTCTCGCTGCTGATTGCCATGCTGGGCTTTGTATCAACCGTCGCGCTGGCGCGCTTCGTTCTGCGGGGGGACATCATCGAATGAACGAGATCGGAGATATCGCAACCGCGCTGTGCCTGTTGATCGGGACGGGATTTGTGACGGTCGGGGCCATTGGGCTGGTCCGTTTCAACGACTCCATGACGCGCCTGCATGCGCCGACAAAGGTGGGGACAGTTGGCATTGGCATGCTGCTGTTGGCGTCCATCATCCATTCGGTAACGCTGGGCGAAACCTCGATCCACGAGTTGCTGATCATGGCCTTCCTGTTCGTGACCGCACCCATATCCGCGCATTTCGTGGCCAAGGTGAATATCCACCGCCGCGCGTGCGATACCCCGCCCAAACCCATTCGGGACGAGACGTGGGCGACGTTGAACGCACCGGAAAACCATGCCGAGATACCTGACACACCACGGTAATATTCCGGCACTAAGTATTACATAACTCGTATTATTGGTGCGTTCGTGGCGCCAGTTCACCCATCCGCGCGTTTCAGGAAAATGTCCCGCCACACGGCAGAGAGCGGTTCAAGCGTGGCAAGCGTGCCAGCCAGCGACACGTCCAGATTTGGCGTAAAGCGGGCGTGCGTTACATCTGCGATGGACCAGTCCTGACAGGGACGATCCTGCAATTCGATGGCTGCGCCCACATCCACCACACCGGGTTCAAGGACGCGGTAGTACCACCCTGTCCTGCCCGTCTTGCGGAACTGATAGGCCATGTCGGTCCGCTGCATATGCGCGTCCAGCTTCCAACAGGGCTGTCTTCCTTGCGTGACCTGAAGCAGCGCGGTTCCGATCCTCAACACATCGCCGATGCACAGATTCTGCTCTGTCAGGCCGGTGGACGAGACGTTCTCTCCGAAACAGCCGGGCGCGAATTTGTCGGCGTCTTCCGGGAATTTTGAAGCCCAGACGTCGAAATGTTCGACCGCATAGTGATGCACGGCCTGATCCGGACCGCCATGCACGGACAGGTCGGCCTGTTCATCTCCCTCCAGCCCGTGTGCGGTGATGTGCAGCGGCCCGTGCGCTGCGGTTTTCGCAATCGCCGAAGGCGCGCGATCTTTCCATGGCGTGGCCACCTTTCCGGTAAAAAGCCCGGTGACTTGCCCTGTGGGCCGCGTATCATTCATGTTCTGAACTTCTCATTCGTAGTGTCCGCGCGGTGGCCGCGCGACGGTAAGGGCTGTGTCCAACCAAGGGCTTCAAACACATTGACAACGTCCTTGAGACCTTGGAATCGAAGCCGCTGAATTCGGCCCTGTTGCGGTGTTACGGGCGCGCGCGTGGCGTGCCTTCCCGGCCATCTTCAATCAGTATCTGCCTGCCATACTACCATTTTGGACGGTGATAATTACACAATATCGCGCTTTTGCACGTGCCGCGGGGTCAATCCCTTTACAGATCACACCCAGTTGTGAACGGTATCGTCCCATGCTCGACGTGCTGCGATTGCAGCGCATTTGGATAAACTTGAACTGGCGGGACATTATGGACCTTGCGTGCGCTCACGATACCCGACCCGGCCAGTTTGCCAGCTTTGCAGACGCGTTCGACAAGCTGTATCCGCAGTTCGTCCAGGAAACGCACGAGACGGGCACCCATGACCAGACCGCAATGCGGGTGCGTCAGGCCGGGCACGAAAAGACGATCCCGGCCAATCCGGATGTTGTTTTCAGACTGGTCACGGGTGGATCGCTGTCCCATTCCAGTGTCGATTACGGCGACGGGCGCACGCGTCTGTCGGGCCGCGCAGGCAGCCTCTATATCGCGCCGCCGGATGCCACGGCGGAGTGGTGCAGCGAAGGGGACCACGAGCTGTTGATGCTGTCGGTACCACGGGCGCGCGTGTCTCGCCTGCTCAATGCCGATCAGAGTGCGGCTGACGCCGATCCGTTCAGAAGCCTCTATGGCCGCGATCTGTTCGACACGGGGCTGGCCCGGACGCTGGAGCTGATCTGGCTTGAAATGACCCGGGGCGGAGCCGGGGCGCAGTTGAAAGTCGACGGGCTGTTTCTGACGATGCTTGGCACGCTGACCCGCCTTGTCGAAGAGGTGGACGCCCCCCGTTCAGGCCGACAGACGCCCAAGCTGGATGAGGCCCGGCTGACCCGCGTGACCGACTTCGTTGATGCAAATCTGGGGCAGCCCATCTCGCTCAAGGATCTTGCCAATGTCGCGTGCTATTCGGTGCACCATTTCACGCGCGCGTTCTTTTCGGCGACCCATGTGACGCCGCATCAATACATCACGAACCGGCGTATCACGGAAAGCAAGCGCATGCTGTCCGATCCGGACCTGTCCCTTGCCGACATCGCTTATATGTTCGGGTTTGCAAGCCAGGCCCACTTCACGACCCAGTTCAAGAAGCATGTGGGCACAACGCCCGGCCGCTACCGCATGGAAGTGCGCGCCTAGACGTCAGACCATCCAACCGACAGCTGCCGTCAGACCGCGGCCAGTGCAGGCTTTGCCTGCCGGCGTAGACCGGTGTCCGCATCAAAAAGATGCGCCTGGCCGGGCTGAATGGAAAACCGCATCTGGCTGCCCTGTCCTTGCAGCGTGTGTACGCCCGGCAGGCTGGCTGTAAAGTCGCCAGTGGCCCCTGCGAGCTTGCCGTGAAACAGCGTGTTGGCCCCCAGCGGTTCGGTCACTTGCACCGTGACCTCAAGCGGTCCATCGGCGTCTTGTGTCAAATGCTCGGGCCGGACGCCCAGCTTGACCGGCCCGTTTTCACCGACGGCATCAGCCACAGGGGTGCCGCCCAACAGCACTTTGCCCTCGACCACTTGCGCATCGACAACGTTCATCGCCGGGCTGCCGATGAACTGCGCCGCAAAGAGCGTGCGCGGGGTTTCGTACACTTCAAGCGGCGTGCCGATCTGTTCCGCAATGCCGCCATTCATTACGATCATCCGGTCGGCCATGGTCATTGCTTCGACCTGATCGTGGGTCACATAGAGCGAGGTGATGCCCAGCTTCGATTGCAGTTCCTTGATCTCGAGCCGCATCTGCACGCGCAGCTTGGCATCAAGGTTCGACAGTGGCTCGTCAAACAGGAACACGGCAGGTTCGCGGACAATCGCACGGCCCATGGCAACGCGCTGGCGTTGGCCGCCCGACAGCTGCTTGGGCTTGCGATCCAGCAACGCCTCCAGCTGCAAAAGCTTGGCGGCCTCGACCACCTTCGCCTCGATCTGTTCCTTGGGCAGCTTGGCGATCTTCAGGCCGTAGCCCATGTTCTGGCGCACCGACATGTGGGGATAGAGGGCGTAGTTCTGGAACACCATCGCGATGTCGCGATCCATCGGTTCGAGGTCATTGGCGCGGGTGCCACCAATCATCACGTCCCCCGACGACACCGTTTCCAGTCCCGCCACCATGCGCAGCAGCGTCGACTTCCCGCAGCCCGACGGGCCCACGATGACGATAAATTCGCCATCCGCGATGTCGGTGCTGATCCCGTGGATCACGTCCGTGGGGCCAAAGCTTTTCTTGACGTCGTTCAGGGTGACTGTCGCCATATTCTATTTCTCGCTGTCCACAAGGCCGCGGATAAACAGCCGTTGCATGCCGACCACGACAATCACCGGCGGGATCATCGCAAGGATCGAAGTGGCCATGATAACCGGCCAATCGGCCACATCATCGCCTGACGGGAACATCTGTTTGATGCCCATGACGATGGTGTTCATTTCGGGATCTGTCGTGATCAAAAGCGGCCACAGGTACTGGTTCCAGCCATAGATGAACAGGATCACGAACAGGGCTGCCACGTTTGTCCGGCTCATCGGCACCACGATATCCCAGAAGAACCGCATGGGGCTGGCGCCATCGACACGCGCCGCCTCGGCCAGCTCATCCGGGATGGTGAGGAAGAACTGGCGGAATAGGAACGTGGCCGTGGCCGACGCGATCAGCGGAAAGATCAGCCCGCTATAGCTGTTGAGCATGCCAAAACCCGCGACCACTTCGTAGGTCGGCACGATCCGCACCTCAACCGGCAGCATCAGCGTCAGAAAGATCATCCAGAAGAAGATATTGCGCCCCGGAAAGCGGAAATAGACGATGGCAAAGGCCGAGAGCAGCGAGATGATGATCTTGCCCACCGCGATGCCGATGGCCATCACGAGGCTGTTCACCAGCATCGTCGACACCGGCACATTCACGCCCGAAAACAGCGCCGCCGAGTAGTTTTCCCAGAACCGATCGCCGGGCAGCAGCGGCATGGGCGGGCGCACGATCTCGGGCTGGCTCACGGTCGAGGCGACGAAGGCCAGCCAGATCGGAAAGAAGATCACCAGCACACCAAGGATCATGAACACATGCGTCAGCCACAGGCCCGAGCCGCGCTTTTCCACCATGCCATGCACTTCGTTCGCCATCAGTAGTGCACCCGCTTTTCGATGAACTTGAACTGGATGATGGTCAGCAGGCCGACCACGATCAAAAGGATGACCGATTGGGCCGAAGACGACCCAAGGTCCTGACCCACAAACCCGTCCGAGAACACCTTGTAGACAAGGATCGTCGTCGATTGCTGTGGCCCGCCAGCAGTGATCGTGTGGATCACGCCGAAGGTTTCAAAGAACGAATAGACCACATTCACGACCAGCAGGAAGAAGGTGGTGGGCGACAAAAGCGGCAGCACGATGGTCCAGAACCGTTTCCAGAAGCGCGCGCCGTCGATAGCTGCGGCTTCGATCACGGACCGCGGCACGGCTTGAAGGGCGGCAAAGAAGAACAGGAAGTTGTAGCTGATGCGACCCCAGGCGGAGGCCACGACCACAAGGCCCATCGCCTCGCCTCCGTTCAGCACGTGGTTCCAATCATAGCCGAGATTGCCCAGATACCACGACACCACGCCCACGCGCGTGTTGAACATGAAGAGCCACAGCACGCCTGCGACCGCAGGGGCCACGGCATAGGGCCAGATCAGAAGTGTCCGGTAGACGCCCGATCCCTTGATCAACCGATCCGCGATCACGGCAAGGAACAGCGCGGGGATCATCGAACAAAGGGTCACAAGGATCGAAAACACCGCCGTCGTCACAAAGGACGTGCGGTAGAATTTGTCGCCCAGCAGAAACTCGAAGTTGCCCAAGCCCACGAATTGCGAGGACAGGCCAAACGGGTCAGGGATGAACAGCGATTGCCAGATCGCCTGCCCCGCCGGGTAAAAGAAAAATACAGCCGAGATCAGGACCTGCGGCGCAATGAGCAAGGCGGGCAAAAGCCATCCGCGAAACGTGACGCGTTTTTCCAAGCCGGTGCCCCCCTTTGTCTCGAAACAGGCAGGCCCGGATGGGGCCTGCCCTTGTGCGTTTGCTTACTTGTTGGCTGTCTCGAACCGGCGCAGAAGCGCGTCGCCGCGTTCCTTGGCGCTGTCCATCGCCTCTTGCGCGGACTTGTCGCCCGCCCAGATGGCTTCCAGCTCTTCATCGATGATACCGCGGATCTGGTCGAAGGATCCAAGGCGCAGACCTTTGGAATTCGCCGTCGGTTCCTTGGCCGTCATCTGGATCACAGCGATGTCCGTGCCGGGGTTCTGTTCATAGAAACCCGCCTCGCGCGTGGCGACGCCCGCCTCTGCCGTGATGGGCAGATAGCCGGTGTTCTGGTGCCACGATGCCTGCACGTCCGAGGTGGACAGGAAGCTCAGGAACTCACCCACGCCCTTGTATTCCTCGGCCTCGTGCCCTTCCATGACCCACAGCGAAGCGCCACCGATGATGGTGTTTTGCGGGCTGTTGCCGACACCATCCCAATAGGGCAGCGGGCGCACGTCGAAGTCGAACTCCGCTTCCGAGCTGATGCCCGCATACCCGGCAGAGCTTTCGGTAAAGAGCGCGCACTCACCCGCGCGGAAGTTTGCACCACCTTCGTTGCGGCGACCGGTATAGATGAACTTGCCGTCCGCGGCCCACTCACCCATGGCAGTCAGGTGTGCCACCTGTGCGGGGCCGTTCAGCATCAACTCGGTATCCAGACCGGCAAAGCCGTTGTCCTGGCTCGCAAACGGCACGTCATGGTAGGCCGAGAAGTTTTCGAGGTGGATCCAGCTTTGCCATGCCGTGACAAGGCCACATTCCTCACCGCCCGCTTTCAGCGCATCCAGCGTCTCGCCCACGTTCTGCCATGTGGACAGGTCCGTGTCGGGATCAACGCCAGCCGCTTCCATCGCGTCGCGGTTCACCCACAGAACGGGCGTCGACGAATTGAAGGGCAGCGACAGCATCTGACCATCGGTCGAGGTGTAGTACCCTTTGACGGCACCGATATAGGCGTCGGGATCAAAGGCCGCGCCGCTTTCGGCCATGACTTCGTGCACGGGCTTGATCGCGCCACCGGCGGCCATCATGGTTGCGGTGCCCACTTCGAACACCATCAGGATATGCGGCTGTTCGCCCGCGCGGAACGCGGCGATACCGGCATTTAACGTCTCGGAATAGTTGCCTTTGTGGCTTTCGACGACGGTGTATTCGTCCTGGCTTGCGTTGAATTCTTCTACCTGCGCCTTGACCAACTCGCCCAGGCGACCCGTGAACGCGTGCCAGAATTGCACTTCGGTTTCAGCGGACGCGGCCAGTGGTGACAGCAAAGCGGTGGATGCGGCGAGAACGCCGAGCAGTGTCTTTTTCATGGTTCCTCCCTGGCACCGGAATGGTGCGCGTTGCATGACGCGACGATCGCGCATCTTTGTAACAACTCCACAACGATACACCCGCGGAGGGAGAATACAAGACGACGTCAAACGGGCACTGATCCCGGACAGCGCAAGGCGGCCAGGGCACCGGTTTTGCGATGGGAAACATCGGCACATTCGGCACGGCCTGCACCATGCCAAAACACAATCTGCGCCGCACCGCATTGCGTGATTGATTTATGGATCGAGACAGCGTTACAGACGCTTCCAAATTCGGGGGGCGACAGACATGACAGACCAACAGGGCGATCCACGCCATCTTGATACTTTGGATCGCGACCTTGCGCGGTTTTCCAACCTCGAAACGGCGACCGGTTATCTGGCGCGACCCATGGTTGGACCGGGCATTTCGTTGGTGTTTGTCGCGTTGGCGGGTATTGCCGCCTTGCTGTTTTTTGGGCAGGCCAACAACACGTTCATCGTTGTGGTGGCGGCCTGCCTCGGGGCCTACATGGCGCTGAATATCGGCGCCAATGACGTGGCCAACAACATGGGTCCGGCGGTGGGCGCCAACGCGTTGACCATGGGCGGTGCCATCGCCATCGCAGTGGTGTTCGAAAGCGCCGGCGCGCTGATCGCCGGGGGTGACGTGGTATCGACCATTGCCAAGGGCATCATCGACCCCGAAAGCATGCGCACGGCCTCTGTCTTTATCTGGGCGATGATGGCGGCGCTTCTGTCTGCGGCATTATGGGTCAATCTGGCAACCTGGGTTGGCGCACCCGTGTCGACAACGCATTCCGTTGTAGGTGGCGTGATGGGGGCAGGCATTGCAGCGGCAGGGTTCGCGGCCGTCAACTGGTCGACCATGAGCGCGATTGCCGCCAGCTGGGTGATCTCTCCGGTTCTGGGGGGCCTCATCGCTGCCGGGTTCCTGTGGCTGATCAAGTCGCGCATCATCTACCGCGAGGACAAGATCGCCGCCGCCCGCACGTGGGTGCCGATCCTTGTGGGCATCATGGCCGGGGCCTTTGCGTCTTACCTGGCCCTCAAGGGGCTCAAGAAGATCATCAAGATCGATCTGCCCACCGCCCTGATGATCGGGGCTGCGATCGGGGCAATTGTCTGGCTCGTGATGATCCCGGCGATTGCCAAACAGTCCAAAGGGCTGGAGAACCGCAACAAGTCGCTGAAGGTGTTGTTCGGCATCCCCCTCGTGGTGTCTGCCGCCCTGCTCAGCTTTGCGCATGGGGCCAATGATGTGGCGAACGCCGTTGGCCCGCTTGCGGCCATCGTGCAGGCCTCACAATCGGGCAGTTTCACCGATGCGGTCAGCATCCCGTTCTGGGTCATGGTGATTGGCGCGTTCGGCATCTCGTTCGGCCTGTTCCTGTTCGGCCCCAAGCTGATCCGCATGGTGGGCGGCCAGATCACCAAGCTGAACCCGATGCGCGCCTATTGTGTGGCGTTGTCGGCAGCCATCACCGTCATTGTCGCCAGCTGGCTCGGGTTGCCTGTCAGCTCGACCCACATTGCTGTGGGTGGTGTCTTTGGCGTCGGATTTTTCCGGGAGTGGGACGCAGAGCGCCGCATCCGCAATGCTCGGCTGCAAATGCCAAATCGCATCAGCTATGCACCGGAGGAACGGCGCCGCCGCAAACTGGTGCGCCGGTCGCATTTCATGACAATCATTGCGGCATGGGTGATCACGGTGCCGGCGGCGGCCACCTTGTCGGCGTTGATCTTCTTCCTGATCACGGGGGTGATGGGCTAGTTTCAGACGCCGCTCAGGCGGCTTTGACTGGTTTGACGGTGGCCGATGGTGCGCTGCCCTCCTCGGACATCATGCACGCCTTGCTCAGGACAACGGCCCAGACCAGCACGGGAAGGGCAAGGATACCGCCCACGGGCCCCCACAGCCACAGGCCAAACACAATGGCCAGAAACACGGCAAGCGGGTTCAGCGCAAAGCGTTGGCCGACAAAAGATGGTGTGACGAACTGCGCTTCGATCATGTTCAGGCACATGTAGGCGGCGGGTGCTGCCAGGATCATGAGCCCCGAAAACTGCATGCTGCCTGCAACAAGAAGCGACAGAACCATGATGGCGGGGCCCAGGTACAGAACGAAGTTCAACAGGAACGCGGCTGCCCCCCAGATCATCGGATCCGGAATGCCCAGAAGGGACAGCACAACGGCAACGGCCACTCCAAGGCAGGCGTTTACGATCCCGATTGTGATGAAATAGTGCGACACGGCGCGGTCAGCCGTCGCCAGACGGTCCGCAAATCCGCGCCCGGCCCATTGATAAATCTCATCGCGCGTCAGCAGAAAGAAAAACAGCGTGCCAATTGTGATCAGCGCTTGGGCCATCATGTTCGGTGCAAGCCACAGCGCGTCGATCACGCTTGGCATCGCCTGCTCCACCGCCTCTTCGCCACTTTCGGCAATTTGCCCTTCGAGGTCTTCCAACCCGCGCAAGGCAATCGTCAGATCCGCAATCCAGTCCCTTACCGCATCTGACAGCCGTGGCAGTGCGTTCAACAGATCCACAAGGATCGGCCCAGCCCACAAGGCGACAGCCGCGATGGCAATCACCGCAACAACAAGGCCGAACAACGCGCCTACAACGCGCGGGCAGCCCAAACGCTCCATCGCGCGGGCTGCGGGGCCGATCACCACGGCAAGGGTCACGCCAAGAAGGACGGGCGCAATGATAGGCTGGCCCCACTTCAGTCCGCCGATCACCAGAATAATGGCGATGCAAGCCACGCAAATGGCCTGCACCTGTTGTGATCCCAACCGAAGCGAGGCCCTGCCAATCATCCGGTTGCGCGTGCGCCGTCGGTGTTGACCGCTGCGTCCAATTCGTCGCGCACAGCGCTCATGCCTTGGTTGACGGCCGCTTTGCCGCGCGTCTCAAGGGCAGAGATTTCGTCCCGCAGCGCCCGTTCGGCCTCGCGCATCAGCTGGTCGCGCTTGGCGCCCATCAGCTCGGATTCGCGGCGGGTCCCCGGCAGCAACGCGCCCACGACGGCCCCGATACCGGCCATTGCCAGAACGGTCATCCACGGTCTGTCTTCATGGGTGGCCCGTGCGGTTTCAGTCCAGCGGGCCGCGTGGCGTTCCAACCCTTCCTGCGCGGACACAGCTTTCAGTCGGGCAGCACGCACACGGGCGCGCGCATCCGGTCCCAACTTGTCGAGGCCTGCGTCCAGTTTCATCCGCAATGCCTGCGCACGGCCCGGTCCCACATCGACCTTGTCTGCCTGAATGCGGGCCTGTTGCTTGATCCGCTCATCGGCCTTGGCAATGCGCTCATCCGCTTCGCCCGAGAGGGGGGTGGCCGCTGTGGGTCGCGCCTCAGTCTGTGACTGCGGCTGGTTGCGGGCCATGAACAACATGGCCAGACCCGTTCCGATCAGGGCAACGCCCGCCGGATTGGCGCGCACGCCGCTCATGCCCTTGTCGACGACCATGCGGGCCGTGTCGGACAGCTGCCCGGTGGCTGCACGCCCCAGATGATCGGGCAGGCGGGTGCTCAGAAGCGCGCTCAGCGCGTCGGCCAGACCTTCGCGGTGGGCGTCGGCATTGGCTTTTTCAATCTGTTTTGCATCATGAGACATTGGTGTTCTCCGTCACTAACCGAAGTGTTTCTGCGGCATGGGCCACTGTTTCTGTCGGGGCGATGGCCTCGGGCGACAATCTGGTCAGACCGATCCACAGGCAGAGCGTGGCAATCACCCCCAGGGCCGCGGCTGTTGCAAGCGCCGCAATCCACGGGTCCAGTCCAAGGGCACCAAGGCCAAGAAACAAGGCGCCCGTCAGCGCGAACATGGCGCACAAAGCGCCGCCGATCCCAATCGCTGCCAGAATGATCCCGGTGCGCGCCGCCTTCAGGTTGCGCGAAATCTCGATCCGGGCGAGGCGCCATTCGCTGGCCAGCAGGCCGCGCAAATGCGCTGTGGCCGTGCCAAGATGCGCCAAAGGTGTCGGTTGGCTCTGCATTACGACCGCTCCTCGTGGCCTGCCCATGGGTCACCGGCCAGTGCCTTGCGGTCCGGGGGTGTGCCCGCTTTCAGGAACCGGGCCGCTGCAAAGCCCACAAGGGCCGCACCACCAAGGGCCAGAACCGGATGACGCTTGGCGTAGTCGCCCACGTCACGGGTCAGGCTTTGAATATCGGCATGGCGCAGATGCTCGGCCACTTGGCCCAATGCATCGACGGCTTGCCCAAGAAGGGGGTCAACCGGGCTGTCCGCTGGCAATTCGCTGCGGGCAGCCGATGTCGCCTGGGCCACGTTTTCCACACGCGCGGCAGCCGTGTCGGTGGCATCCCCCACTTGCTGTTCAGCGGCGGACTTCAACGAGTCAGCGGCTTGCTGTCCGGCCTCGGCGGCTTTCGATTTGATCGTCTCGGCGTCGAGTGTGCGCGAACGGTCGGTCATTTCGGTGATCTCCTTTTAAAAAGTGAGCATCTGGCGCTGTGTCCAATCGAAGAGCCAACGAAGGACCGCGCGCTTTGTTCCCGACATGGCCGGGTTAAATCAGGTCAACGGTTGTGCAGTGCTCTTGAATATCAGTCCATATAACGCTATATTGCGTGAAAATAGCTGAAGGTAAGGCATATGCAACTCGCCAAGTTTTCCGAAAACGGTCTGTTCGAGCCGCGGACAATCGCAGCCGCGTTGCGCACCTCGTCGGAAGAGGTCGGGCAGACCGTTGGGCTCAGCAAGGATGCCGTCCAGCGGCGCACACGCATCACTTCGGCCAAGACGCAAAAACGTCTGCGCGAATTGGTCGAGGTTCTGAACAAGGTGCAACCGCGCTTTGGCTCTGACCTGATCGCCTATGCGTGGTTCCGGTCCGAGCCGTTGTCAGGCTTCGACGGGCGCACGGCCATGCAGCTGGTCAGGGATGGCAAGGCGCAGCAGGTCATGGAATATATTGATGCCGTGGACGCTGGCGTTTACGCCTGATGCCCCTGAAAGATCAGCGGTTTCGCGGCCTGCTCTACCGGGCCCTCAACCCCGTATACGCCCGTGACCCGCTGTCCGGACGTGGCGCAGAACGCTATGGCGGTCGGTTCAATCCGGTGGGAATGCCCGCCCTCTACACCGCGCTCAGCCCCGCAACTGCGCTGCGCGAGGCCAATCAGGTCGGTGATCTGCAGCCCACGGTGCTGGTCGCCTATCAGGCCGACATTGGCCCGGTCTTTGACACCCGCGACACGCAAGCGCTGACGGAATTCGGGGTGTCGCACAGTGACCTTGCCGATCCGGGCTGGCGGTCGACGATGCTGGCAGAACAACCGGTGCGCACGCACGCCTTTGCACAGACCCTTGGCGATCAAGGCTATGCCGGCGTGCTGGTCCGCAGCTATGCGCGTGGAATGGGACCCCAAAATCTGAACCTCGTGCTGTGGCGCTGGTCAGATGACACCGCATCGCTGCGCGTCATTGATGATGACAGCCGCCTTGAGCGGATGTGAGACTGGCCCGCAGCCCTCATCAGCATCACCTCTGCGCAATCCGGACTACACCCATAGAGGCGGAACCAGACCTGCGATCAAAGCGTTTGACCTGCATCTCAGTCACAGCAGCAGGACGCGCAGTTTGGCACTTGTCTATTACCCCGACAGCAATCCGGGCATCGCGCGCCGACCGCATGGGCGCGGGTTTTCGTACTTTACGGCTGACGGAACCCGTATCGCGGACAGGGGGGAACGGGACAGGTTGGCCTCTCTTGCCGTGCCGCCTGCCTACAGGGATGTGTGGATGGCCCCGATCCCCAATGCGCATCTGCTTGCCACGGGCCGCGATGATCAGGGGCGCAAGCAGTACCGCTATCACCCTGATTGGACGGCCATGCGCGACCTCACCAAGTTCGACACGTTGGCGCAGATCGGCACCGCCCTGCCCCGCCTGCGCCGCTGGATCACCCAGAACCTGAAGGGGGAGCCGGGCGCGCAACACACGGCCATTGCAGCAGCGCTGGCGCTGATCGACCGAGGTGCCCTGCGGCCCGGCAACCTTGCCTACACGGCAGCCAATGGCACGTTCGGCGCCTTGACGCTTGAGGAACAGCATCTTGATGCTGACGGCGCAAATATCGTCCTGCGATACACTGCCAAAGGGGGCAAGAAGGTCGAAAAGCATCTGACGGGCGCGCGGTTGGCGCGCGTTTTGCACAAGTCCGCCGACCTGCCCGGCCCGCGCCTGTTTGACTACCAAGCAGCGGATGGCAGCTTTGTTCCCTTGAGGGCAGAGCATTTGCAGGACGCCCTGTCACAGATCACCGACACGGACATGACGCCCAAGACGTTGCGCACGTGGATCGGCACCCTCGCCGCCTTCAGTGCAGCGCGCGACAAGGGGCCGGATGTCCAGATCATCGATATGACGACGGCGGCCTCGGATCGTCTGCACAACACGCCCGCGATTGCGCGCACCAGCTACATCCATCCGGACGTGATCGCGCTGACAGAGACGGGCGCAGCAGAAGCACAACAACTCAGCGATGATGGCCCGTCGGAGCTGCACCAGAACGAAGCCGCATTGCTGCGCTTTCTGGAATAACGGCTCAGGCCGGTGCGACTTGCAGCTTGCGGTCGATGGGTGCCAAACCAGTCCGGCCCAGGCACCAGAGCCCTGCGGCCACGACCAGCACATTGGCAGCCACTGCTGCCCCAAGGATGCCAGCGTATCCGAACAGCGACACGCCAAGCCACGCGCCGGGCACGTAGATCGCCGTGATGCGCCCCAGGCTCAACCCCATGGAATAAAGCGGCTTGGACCGCGCATTCATCGCCGCATTGGCCGTCACCAACATGCCGTAGCCAAACAGGCTCCATCCGACCACGCGCAGGTAATCAGTGGCAAAGCCCACGGCTTCGGAGCCTTCGGATGCAAAGAAGGTGGCCATGGGTTCCGCCCAGATCGCAAGGACGGCACCGGCGGCCAGACCATAGCCCAGGCAGATGATCCACGCCGCAGCCACTGCACCCCGCGCGCGGTCCTGCATGTCCGCCCCCCAGTTCTGGCCCACGACGGGGCCAATGCCCGCGGATAGCGCCAACAGGGGCACAAGGGCCACGGATTGCACGCGCGTCGCAGCACCGAAGCCCGCGACGGCCGCCTCTCCCAATGTGGCCACGGCTGCGGTGACCAATGCCATCCCGGCCGGGTTGATCGCATTGGAAAACGCGGCCGGTGCACCCACGGTCACGATGTCCCGAACAGATGCGCCAAGGTCGGTGAACGGGTTCGCGCACAGCGACAGATACCCACGCCGCACGGCGTATATCGCTGCCGCCCCGACGCCCACGACGCGCCCGATCAACGTGGCAAGGGCGGCACCTGCGGTCCCCATCTCTCCGATCGGGCCCCAGCCAAAGATCAACACGGGGTTCAGGCCGATGGCAAAGATCGCCGACAGGATCATGATTGCAGCAGACGCGGCCCCATCCCCATGGGCACGGAACACGGCATTCAGAACCATGAAGCCCACAAGGAACGGAAAGGACATCGCCCAGATCGGCGCGTATTTCATCGCCTCTGTCAACGCATTCTCCCCCGCACCCATCACGCTGAACAACCCTTCGGCGGTCAGGGCAAAGATGATGGCGCCCACCACGGCCAACGCGATGCCAAGGGCCGTTGCATGCAAGGCCATGCGTTGCAGCTTGACCTGATCCTCATCGCGTCCGAGGGCCTGCGAAATGACAGCATTCGCCCCTGCCGACAGGCCGATGGCAAGCGAGGTGATGGCGGCTGTTACCGGATACACAAATCCGACGGCTGCCAGGGGGGCGGACCCCAGCTGACCCAGAAAATACGCATCTGCCAGACCCACGCTCAGCACGGCGAGAATACCGAACATCATGGGACCGGACACGACGGTCAGCGCCTTCCAGACAGGTCCTTCGGTCAGGTTACGGTCGGCCATGGCATGCTCCGGCTTGGGTCAGGGAATGAAACAGGCCCACGGCACGTGAACACGTTGATGTAGAGGACGGCGCGTTCAGTGTGCGCGGCCACCTCAGCTGGAACTCAGCCACGCGAGGTATGGTTCCACATCCTGTCGGACATAACCCCCTGTCGGAACAGATACGCCTCTGGCGCGTTGATGCTGTGAGACGCCATTACAAAGGAGACCGCAGATGTCTGCACCCGATACAAACCTTGAACGGCAATCCAAAAATCACCGCCCTGCCCTGATCGGCATGGGCCTTGTCGTTGTCGCCATCCTCGCCTTCATCATGCTGGCACCCATCGCACCCGACAATGACGCGCCAGACGTGGCGACGCCTGCTGTCGCAACTGAATAAGGGCACATCACATGGACATTCCCTTTCTCGCGATCCTGTTTGGCGTGACGGCCGCCGCTGTCATTGCATTCGCAATCACCAGCCGCCGACAAGTCAAACAGCGCATGCACAATGACGATGCGCCCAAGTCCACACTGGCCAAGGACGCGCCCGACCACTGATCAGGTGATCATCCAAACAAAAAACGCCGCAGCCTGTTCAAGGCTGCGGCGTTTTTTTGTGGGTTTTTTTGTGGATGGATGGCGCTTACTTCGGCTCCACCTCGGGCTGAATCTGTGCCCATGCCAACAGCGTAAAGATGACGGTCCCGCCGATCACGTTGCCCGCCAGTACGGGCAGGAAGAAGCTGAACACCGCCTGGATCAGGCCCAGCTCGCCCTGCACCAGCAGATAGGCCATCTCGACCGACCCCGCGACGATGTGGGTAAAGTCACCCAAGGCAATCAACCATGTGAACAGGAAGATCAGCAGCACTTCGTTGCCCTTGGCTGTGGGCAGCATCCACACAAGGGCGGCGATCAGCACGCCTGCCGGAATGCCGCGCATCATTCCTTCCATCGCCGGCATTCCGGTTGCATGGCGGCTGAGCTCGGCAAAGGCGCTAGCAATGTCGGGGGCAAGGACCGGAGCATAGGCCAGAAAGCCCGCCACGATGAACGCGCCGATCACATTGGCCCCCAGCACAATCGCCCACAATTCGATCATCCGCATGAAATTGCCGGGCTTGCCGCTGACCAGAACGGGGGCGACCGTGGTGATCGTGTTTTCGGTGAACAGCTGCATGCGGCCAAGGATCACCAGCATGAAGCCAAATGTGTATCCCATATTCTCGACGATATAACGCCATTCCGCATCGGGCAGCCACGCGCGCAACAGCGCCTCGCCCAGCACCGAGAACGAGATC
>NZ_CANNDS010000009.1 GCF_947503415.1 uncultured Tateyamaria sp. | reverse complement strand
GGCCAAAGCCTACAAAGAACTGGGCTTGATGGAATAAGCCTCCAAGACCAAGCGCCCGGGGCCCACGCCCCGGGCGTTTTTGATTTATCTATTTGAACCAGCAGACGGGCACCAAAAGCCCGCGCCGGAGGGACAAGATGACAGACCAAAAAGCCACCGTGGACCAGACCGCTGACGATCTGGTGGCCGAGGCCGATACCGGCGCGCGCAACCCCTCTGCCGCATGGCAGGCCAAGCTGATCATCGGCACCTGCATCGCATGGTCCCTGTTCCAGCTTTACATCGCCTCCAAAGTGCCGGGCATCGTGGCGCAGGCCACCGGAATGGGCATCTTCGCCAACATCGTGGCCCAAGCCCGTTTCGTCCACCTCGCCTTTGCCATCATGCTGGCAACGCTCGCTTTTCCCCTGTTCAAGACCTCCCCCAAGGACCGCATCCCGATGTACGATTGGGTACTGATCCTGCTGGGCGTCGGCTCCTGTCTCTACCTCGTGGTCTTCCGCTTCCAGATCGCGGACCGTCCGGGGCTGTGGAGTACATCTGACATCGTCATGTCCTCCATCGGCATGGTGGTCTTGCTGATCGCGGTCTACCGCTCGCTGGGCCTGCCACTGGTCATCATCGCCACCTCGTTCGTCGCCTTCGCCTTCTTCGGCGGATACTCCGAATGGGCGCGCGAAATCACGAACTACGGCGGCGCGTCCCTGTCCAAAGCCTTGGGCCACTACTGGATGCAGACCGAAGGCGTGTTCGGCGTCGCCCTGGGCGTCTCCACCTCCATGATCTTCCTGTTTGTGCTCTTCGGCGCCCTGCTCGACCGCGCAGGCGGCGGGTCGTGGTTCATCAAGGTCGCCATCGCCCTTCTGGGGGCCCTGCGCGGCGGCCCGGCCAAGGCGTCCGTCCTGTCATCCATGCTCACCGGCATGATCTCGGGCTCGTCGATCTCCAACACCGTGACCACGGGCACATTCACCATCCCCCTGATGAAGCGCATCGGCTTCCCCGCAGAAAAGGCCGGCGCGGTCGAGGTGGCGTCCTCCACCAACGGCCAGCTCACTCCGCCCGTGATGGGGGCCGCGGCCTTCCTCATGGTCGAATATGTCAACATTCCCTATATCGACGTGGTCAAACACGCCTTCCTGCCTGCCGTGATCAGCTACATCGCGCTGCTCTATATCGTGCACCTCGAAGCACTGAAAATGCAGATGCAGGGCCTGAAAAAGGCGGGCCGCCATATCGGCCCCGTCCTGATCCTGATCCTGTTCCTGTCGGGCTTCATTTTCCTCGGGGCCTGCACCTTCGTGATGATCGGCCTGCGCAGCGTACTCGACAATTTCATGACCGAAAGCGTGTATGGCGCGGTCGTGATTGTGGCACTGCTCTACCTCGTTCTGGTCTATTTCGCCTCCCGCTACCCGGATGTGGCGATGGACGACCCCGACGGCCCGCTCGAGGCGCCACGCCTCACCCCGACCCTGCTGGGCGGGGCTTATTTCGCCCTGCCGATCTTCATCCTCGTGTGGAACCTCATGGTCCGCACAGACAGCCTTGACCGACTGTCGCCGTCGCTCTCGGCCTTCTGGGCCACCATCTTCATGATCGTGGTCGCCCTCACCCATCGCCCGCTCAAGGCGATGTTCCGGGGTGAAGGCTTCGGCAGTTCCACCATCCAAGGCTGGCGCGATTTCATCGACGGTCTGATCCTTGGCGCACGCAACATGATCGGCATTGGCGTCGCCACCGGGGCCGCTGGCGTGATCGTCGGCACCATCAGCCTCACCGGCGCGCATCAGGTCATCGGTCAGGTGGTCGAGGTCATCGCAGGCGGCAACATCTGGATCCTCCTGATCCTCGTCGCGATCATGTCGCTGATCCTTGGCATGGGCCTGCCCACAACGGCCAATTACATCGTTGTGTCCTCGCTCATGGCACCGGTGATCCTGACGGTCGGCGCACAGGCGGGCTACATCTTCCCGCTGATCGCGGTGCACCTTTTTGTGTTTTACTTCGGTATCTTAGCTGATGATACGCCGCCCGTGGGGCTCGCGGCCTATGCGGCGGCGGCCATATCACGCGGTGACCCGATCAAGACCGGTGTCCAAGGCTTCGCCTACGATATCCGCACGGCCCTCCTGCCCTTCCTGTTCATCTTCAACACCGACCTGCTGTTGATCGACGTAGGCTTTGCCAAGGCGATCCTCGTCTTCTTCATCTCCCTAATTGCGATGCTCCTCTTCGCGGCCGCAACCCAAGGATATTTCATCGCCAAATCCCGCACATGGGAAACGGTCGCCTTGCTGGGCATCGCCTTCATGCTCTTCAGGCCGGACTTCCTGCTGGACCAAGTCAGCGAGAAATACCAATCCGCCTCTGGCCCCGCCGCCATCGAACTGATGGCCAGCGCAGACACCGACCGCGAATTGCGTGTGGTGATCGAAGGGCCAGACTTTGACACCGGGCGCATACGACCCACGACCATCACGCTCCCGGCGATCAGCGGCGATGCCGAAGGGGCGCTTGATGCCCAGGGGCTGACCGTGCTGCCCGACGGCGACGTTCTGGCCATGGACGAACCCTTCCCCGGCACGCCGTTCTTCGAAAGCCTCGGGAACGAATACGACTTCTACGGCGACACGCCCGTCCAGATCACGCAAGTGCAGATCGAAAACGAGCGGATGCCCAAAGAGCTTTTCTTCATCCCCGCCCTGCTGCTTCTGGGCGGGCTTGTCCTGATCCAGCGCCGCCGCGCCACGCAACCTGCATTCTAGGGAGAGATCACATGTTCAACACATTGCTTCTCGCCGTCGATGTGAACGCATCCGAAGGGGCCGTCCGCAGCGCGCAAGCCGCGATATCCATGGCACGCGCCGAAGGGGCCACGCTCCACCTGCTGAACGTGGTGCCCGACAACGGCATGGCGATTGTCAGCGCGTCGCTTGGTCCCGATCACGTCAAACAGGCGCTCGCAGCGGCAGAGGCCGCCCTGTCCGCATGGGCCAAGGCAACGATCCCGGATGATGTCACCTACAAGGCGCACATCGCCGAAGGCACCGTTTATGATCAGATCATCCGCGCCGCCAATGCGCTTGAGATCGACGCGATCATCGTCGGCGCGCACAGCCCGGAACTGAAAGACTACCTGATCGGCCCCAACGCGGCGCGCGTGGCCCGTCACGCCACACAATCCGTGTTTGTCGTTCGGTAACAGTCGCTTACAGGGTGCGTAACCGGTCAATGGCGGCGGACAAGGGCATGGCACGCAACCCGCCCTGCCCCGGCACCTCACGCTCGGCGGCATAGACCAGCAGCCGTTCGGCCACGTCCAACTCGTCCGATGCGATGTGAAAGCCCCGGCTGACCTTGGGCGACGTGGTGCGCTTGACCTCAACCGCCCACAGGCGCTGATCGGGCAATTTCAGGATCAGATCAATCTCCGCCCCGGCTGAGGACCGGTAAAAACTGGCCTCTGTCCCACGCGGGGCAGCGGCAATCAGGTTCTCGATGCAGAACCCTTCCCACGACCCGCCAACCACCGGGTGTCCCAACAGCGCCTCTTGCGTCTCAAGCCCCAAAAGCGCGTGTGTCAGACCCGCATCGCGGATGTAGACCTTGGGCGATTTCACCAGCCGCTTGCCCGCATTGGCGTGCCAGGGGGGCAGACGCCGCACCAGCATCAGATCCACCAGCACATCCAGATACCGCGCCACGCTTTGGCCCGAGACACCCAGTCCAGCGGCAATCTTGGCTGCATTGATTAGCCCGCCCTGCTCGTGCGCGAGCATCGTCCAGAACCGGCGCAACGTCTCTGCCGGAATGCGCAGGCCAAGGGCCGGAATGTCCCGCTCCAGATAGGTGCGGATGAAATCCTCGCGCCAGGTCAGGCTGTCCCGGTCCGAATTGCTCAGAAAACTGTCCGGAAATCCGCCCCGCAGCCACAGCCGCGCCAGCGCGCCCTGCCCCACCTCATCCAGCGTAAATGGCGTCAATTCATGGTAGCTGACCCGCCCGGCCAGCGACTCCGCGCTTTGTTGCAACAGCGTGTTGGACGCCGATCCCAGCAGCAGGAATTGCCCCGTCCGGTGCCCCGCCCTGCGCCGCCGGTCGATCTGTCCACGCAACGCGCCAAACAGGCCCGGCATCAGCTGCACCTCGTCAATGACGACCAGTTTGCCCACCTGTTCATCCAGATACAGGTCCGGCTCTTCGAGGATCTGCCGATCCGCCGCCCGCTCCATATCCAGATAGACAGCCTCCCGCGTCTCTGCGATGTCCTGGGCCAGCGTGGTCTTGCCCACCTGACGCGGCCCCAGCAGGACAACACCCGCTTGGCTGTCCAGCGCGCGTTCAAGTTTGGCAAGATGGGTTCGGCTAATCATACCTTGCATTTATTCCACCCCATGGAAGATTTGCAAGGTCTATGGCAGCCAATCATGCCGCCATCTCACTCAACCGACCAAAGAAACTCCGCTCCAGATGCAACTCCCCTGCCCCGGCTTTCTCGGCCATCCCGCGCAGATACCCACCCGGTGACGTCACCTCGCCGGTATGCACCTTCTCGAACACAAGCGCCAATGCCGCCGCCGCCGCGGGCCTGCCCATTTGCGCCTGCGCCAAGGCCCATGCCGGTTCCGAAACACCAATCATCGGTCTCAATTCACCCGCCACGCGCACAAAATCATGCCAATCGCGGATATACCCGCCGAGGTTCCGCCCCCAAGTGGCAAATTCGGGACAGGCCTGCAGGATCACCGGCAGATCAACACTCACTCCACCCTTGTTAGAGCCTGTTTTCGCGCCATCCACAGGCACCACCCGCTCCTGATCCGGCGCCACGGTCCCGGCTTCCTCATTTTCAGAGGAATTACAGGTTACAGAATGAAGTTGTTTTGTAATTGGTATGTGGGGGTCAGAATTGACCTCCCTGGGGGCCATATTCTCAGTCTTGATGTTCTCGATGCACATCTTTTCCACACGCGCCAGCAGTGCCCTGAACCGCAATGCCAGCGCCTCCAGCACCTCAGATCCCGTACGCGGACCCGGAAGACGGGCCAAGAGCGCCTCGAACGCATCCCAAAGCCCAGACAGCCCCCTGCCCTCCTGCACCGCCTCAAGGCGCGCACGAATGCTGCGGCGGGCAATGGTGATCTGGCGCTTCAAACGCTGACACAAGGCCCGCTCCTCGGCCAAGGCCGCAGCCAGCGCCTCGAATTCGGACACACGCGCACTCAACGGCGCCAGATCAAAGCCGTAGGCCTCCACAATCACACCGTCCGCATCCCGACGCCCCCAACGCTTGCCATTGGGACTGTCGCGAAAAGTCACCACACCCACCTCGACCAACCGCCGCGCGTGACGTTTGAGGGTCGACAGGGAAAACCCCGTCCGCTCCATCAAAAACGCATTCGACGCCCACACGATGGGCCGCCTGCCCGCCTCCCAGTCCTGCGGCTGGGTAAAGGCCACAAGCGTGTCTAACAAAAGCAAATCAGCCGCTTTCAGACCAATATGCACACCCACCCGCTTCACCGCGACACTGCACTGTGTCCGGGCACTAGAATTCTGTTCGCCGTCTCGGGCCAGCTGATCCGCGTGCCCAAGCGCCGGCGTCGGCTTGCGCCAACCGCTCTGTGTCATGCCTGTATTTCACCTCCGTGGTTATGAGAGGCAAAAGGGCTCCGTTCGCCAAAACGACGTCTTTTCGTTGACAGTGATTCGCGAGGGCGGTATCCAAAAGGTGTCTAATCTACGGATAAGCTCTCGGGCCGGATCGGCTTGGGGGCTTTTCTTTTGCCTCAGGTCATGTCGTCTATCTCTCCTTCGATCGAGACAGAAAATCCGCGTAAAGCCGGTCGAGGTTGTCGGATAGAAACTCCCCGAACGCTGCGGAATCCTTGGATGTGAGCGAGATGCTGTAGGCACGGCCAGACCGGCCCACCACACCCTTGATACGGCCCTGCCCCGCAGTCCACGTGCGCTTGGGCATCGTGCCCCGCGCCGCACTGCGCTTGGGCAATGTCCCCGCCTTCAACACCTGGCTGTGCAGCAGCTCGAACCGTGCATCGCTGTTGGCCCTGGCAAAGGCCTCGGTCTTGATCACGCGGTACGCAATGCCCTGATTGGCCTCGTCCGCCATCATCTTCTTGAACTCTTCCCACCGGTCACGGCCCACCTGCTTGGCCGGGCCAATGGCATCGATGACCAGCTCCGGCACCGTTTGCGACACCGACAGCAGCCGCGACAGCAAGGACGCATCAACGGTCAGCGCCTGCTGCACAACCTCCTTGTCCTGCCCGTGATCGACCAGGTTCTTGGCGAACTGCGCCTTTTCGATAAAGGACAGATCGGCGCGGGCGGTGTTCTCCTGCCCCTGCGCCAGCACGTGGGCCACATCGTCCATCTCCTTGACGACGGCACGGACAGGACGCCCGAGGGCATGGGCCACGCGCACCCGGCGATGCCCAAAGACAACCATATAGCGGCCCGGCTCATCCGGGTGCGGACGCAACAGCACAGGCGTGTCCTGACCACTCGCCGCAATCGACGCCTTCAACTCCTCAAACGCCTCGTCATCGCCGCTCAGACGATCACTGACAAATGACGCATCGACCAAGTTAGGGTCTAATTCGACAATGGTTTCGCCTTCCAGCAAGCGCTTGGAATTCTCGGCCAGACTGTCGATGGACACTTTCATCGACTTCGACGCACCCCGCATCGCATAGCTGGATCGCCCACTGCCCGCAGGCGTGTCCGCCGGTTGTCCGATCACGGATTTCAACAGGTCTTTTCGTGCCATGTCGCCCTCCTCTTTCTTGCGGTCAAACCCGCGCCTGCACGGCTGTCATACTCATGCGCTGTCCCGCCCCCACGCTTCGTGCACAAGGCCGGTAATCTCATCGTTCACGGCGTTCAGCGACGTGATCGCCCGGTCATAGGTGGACCGGACAAACTGGGACCGTTCCACCTCGTACAGGGTCTGTTTCGTGATCCCCGCATCCGAAATGGCGGTGGACTTCACCATCTGCGCTTCCAGCATCTGGTTCGGAAACATCGCCTGCAAGAACCCGACCATCTGCTTTTGCGGCCCGTCCGTGGGTTCAAACCGCGTCACCAGATAGCGGAACCATTGCAGCCGCATCTCGGCCCCCGCCTCGCGGATGGTTTGCAGGATGCCACCCAGCATCAACAGAAACTGGCTCATCGACATCACGTCCAGCATTTGCGGATGCACCGTGATCAGAACGGATGTGGAGGCCGTGAGCGCCGTCAACGTCAGATACCCAAGCTGCGGCGGGCAATCGATCACCACGATATCGTACTGATCCTCGACCTCTTCCAATGCCTTGGAAATCCGGGTGAAGAACGCGCGCCCTTCGGACGGGTCACTGCTGGTCAGCGCCACGGGCGTGTCATACTCGTATTCCTGCAGGTCCAGGCTTGCGGGCACGATATCGAGATTGGGAAAGTTCGTGGGCCGGATCACCGCGCTGATTGGCTGGCGCTCATCATCATAGCGCAACGTCTCGTACAGCGACAAAACAGAGTCTAACTCGGGCTGAATGCCGTGCAGCGCGGTCAGCGACGCCTGCGGGTCAAGATCCACGGCCAGCACACGATGCCCCTTGAGGGCGAGGTGCTGCGCCAGATGCGCCGCCGTCGTTGTCTTGCCCGAACCGCCCTTGAAGTTCACGACCGAGATGACATGCAGGTCCTCACCGTCCGTCCGGTGCGGCAGATACTGCCGTTTGCCCGGACGGCCATGCGCATCCAGATAGGCGCGCAGTTCCAGCATCTGTTCCGCTGAATAGGACCGGCGGCCAGAGGCAGAGGTTTCGGGCGCAGGCCCCTTCCCTTCCAGATGCAGCTTCTTGATCGTCGATTGCGTGACGCCCAGGTAATACGCAACCTCGGCCAGCGAAAATTGCCGTAGACCCTTTTGGGCATTCGGGGGATACTGTTCCTGACGCAAGATGTTGAGCCTGTCGGAAATCAGCTCTCCCTGTCGGAGAATGATCTCGTCAAAGGACATCTGCCCCGCGTCACCGCCAAACGGTGCTTCTCGCATTGTGTCGCCTCGCCTATTACCGCTTTTAACGCGGTTTCTATCTTTAAACTGTGACTACCCCGGAAGTGACTTATCCACAACGATTTTCTTTGCGGCAGGTCTCAGCATGGCATCGGTCTGCAAGACCACTAGAGGCAGCAGACTGGCCGTTTCAGGCTACAACATCTGGGAACACACCAGCATGACGGGTGAGCGTTCGTCAGCACCCAGTTTCACTGAAAATCACGCAACATACTGTAACTAAACGTTTATCCAGATTTGCACGGCTGTCAAAAACCTTTGCGACACCGTTCTGTCAAAGCGCGACACGCACAAAACCCAACCTTCCAGCCATCCCGGTCCTCGAAACTCACATAGCCCAGATCGTCGAGGGCAACGCGTATCGATGCGCCCTCGAAATACCCCCAGCAGGACGTCCGAACCACTCAGAATCACCACCGATTCTCTGAGACGGGGCAGGGCAGGGCGCACACGTCTCTCAGAACCAAAAAGGGCGCAAACAGCCCGAACCGACTGCTTGCGCCCAACCAAAAGGTCGCGGCGGTAAGGGGGAGGGGACCCTACACCTGACCCTCGGGTGAACCCATATTCGCCTCGCGCTGTTGCGGCGTGGTCGCGATGGCGCCCGTGCCGGTCCAAAGCGGTCATCTCAGCCCACATCTGCCAGCTCATACGTGACATCCCCGATGGTGGCGGGCGGCGTCTGCTCGCCAAAGAACCCTTGGGATTGCAGGAAGCTCAGGCCAACGCCCAGCAGCGGACCAAGGTCGCCGGACTCGATCGCTTCGCCGATCTTCGTGGCGTCTGCACCGCCCAGAAGCAGTTGGGTTGTGCCCTGATCGCTGACAGACGCCCCGAGCAGGAAGACCCCTTCGGCCACCTCGAAGGCAGAGCCGCTTTCGATCCCGTCGACCACCATGATCCCCGCCTCGACGGTGTTGGACAGCTTGGCAAATTCGATCGGCAACCCATCAAGGCCAAAGAGCCCTTCGGCCTGCGCGCCCGCTGCGGTCAGCACCACGTTCTGGGCGAAGTTCTCCCAGTCGCCATTGATGGCGGCAGCGCCACCCTGAAGGGCAGGGGCCACCCATTTGGGCGCAAGCGCCTGTCCGGCCCCGCCCGCGCTGCCAGCCGAGGCCACGGCGGCCCCGGTCATCAGCGCGTTGGTGAAGGACACATTGTCGTTGGCGACGTCATAGGCAAAGCGTGCTGCGGCCCCGGCAATCGCCGCCGGTGGGAACACCGCACCCACGGCCATCAGCACGGTCGAGAGCGTGCCCAGCCACGACAGTTTCACGCGCACTTCGGGCGGGATCTGTTGCAGCGCGGTGAACCCGCCCTGACCGTCCGAAGCAAAGATGCCTTCGATGTTTTCGGCGTCCCCGGTCAGGTTGATCTGCGCCAGAATGCTGCCATCGGTGTCGTAGGCGACCAGCTTGTCATCGTCGATCAATTGCCAGCCTTCGGACTGCATCCCCTCGAGCATACTGGGGTGACGCAGAACGACCGTGTCGTTCTCGAAAATCTCGTCTCCGTTCATCCACATCCACGACGAGGCGCTGTCTTCGAGGCCGAAATTGCCCCGGAATTCAGGGCCGATATCCACATAGTCATTGCCATCGCCGGTGCGGACGATGTTGCCGACATTCTGGCCGTTGAAGACAAGTGTGTCGTCATCGTCCCCTGCCCGGATAACGCTGTTGGTGACCTGCCCGTTGAAGATCAGCGTGTCGTCATCATCGCCTGCATGCAGGTGGAAACCGTCCACCAGACTGCCGGCTTGGGCGTTGAATTCCAGCTCGTTGTGGTCTTCGATATTGCCGTTGAGCAGGGCCGCACCCGCCTGCAATCCAAAGAACGTTTCGCCATCGGTTTCGGCATTGAGGTTCATCAGCGTGCCGTTGCCCACGATGATCGCGTTGATCCCTTCGTCGGTGATGATGTGGGCATTGGCGTTCTCGCCGCTGAAGGCGATGATGCTGTTCTTTTGACCCTGCACATCGACCGAGTTGCTGGACTGGTCATCCGTGTCCGTGATGGTCAGCCCGTCGGTGCCGTTCGCGGTGATGACGGAGCCGCCGGCACCGGTGGAAATGTCGGTGTTGTTGGTGTCGGACAAGGCGACCGTGGTGTCGCCGGACCGGGTCTGGACAGCGGCGCTGTCGCCGCCCACCACAATGACGTTGGTGTCGCTGATTTCCGTATCATCCACGACGCTTGCATGATCTGCATTGACCACGAATACGTCGCTGCCTGTGGTAAATTCGGGGTGCATCAGGTCCATTGCTTCGCGGAACATGGCGCCACCGTAGCCACCCGGATCCTTGCGGCTGTTGTCGTCGATATCAAAGCGGTTCATGCCACCCACATGCATGCCGCGGGCCGGGTGTTTTTCGTCCCAGCCAAAGACCCGACCCAGCACGTTGACACGGTCCTGAGCGTCGTGGTCCCTGAGCACGCGGGACATGGTTTCGAAGGTGATGGTCATGCTTTCCGACGACCGGACCTTCTTGCGACTGCGCCCTTTTCTGGACGTGTGCCCGGTGCCCTTGGCGTGGTCGCGACCGTCGCGGAAGTACTCAAGTTCGACGTATTTGTGGGCGTCGCCGTGCTTCAGCTTGGTTTCCATCCAATCAAGAAACGCGTTGCCATCGGCGTCGTCCTTGCTGCCGTCCACCTCAAAGAAAAACTCGCCCTTGCCGTCGTAGTAATCGAATTCGAGGGTCAGTTTGTCCTGGTGCTTGAGCGTCCAGTTCATCAACAGCTCGTAAAAGCCGGTGCTGTGGCCGAAGGATAGCAGATGCAGGGCCGCAAGCTGGTCGGCGGCTGGTCCGGTTTCGAGGGTGAACCCACGGGCCAGCGTGTCGACGATCTGGTCCTCGGTCTGGGCCAGAAGCTCTTCGAGGGCAAGTTTGCCCTGGCTTGAAAACTCGACCACACCGCCCCCGGCATCGACCATCTTTTGCAGGGCTGTCAGCAGCACCTCGTTGGCGGCATATTCCGCTTCTTGTTCTTCGGTGATCAGCCCGGCGACGACCCATTCGTTGAGCAGGGAAATGGCGCCTTCGGTGGCGCTGCTGACCTTTGTCACCGCTTCGCCGTTCAGGGTCACTTGGGCACCTGATGTGGTTTGGTGCGGCGTGGAGGCTGCGGCCCCCACGGTCAGGGGCCGTCCTTCGAAGCGGCCGATGTTGATGTAGTGCAGGGCAGCGGCCATCACGTCGGTCCCAAGCTCTTCCTGCAGGTCGGGATTGGCGGCCAGATACGCCTCGGCGGAGAAGGTGATGTCGCGCCCTTCGGTGTGCCCTTCGTTCTGGTAGTGCGCGTTGCCAGCCGCCACATTCCCGCCGAAGCTGTTTGCCAGGTCTTCGAAACTTGCGATGTATTCGAGCGAGTCAATCTCGCTCAGTCCGGGGTCGGGGGGGAGTGCAACATCTGTGGACATGGTCGGCCTCGCTCTCATGCAACTGGCCCTGAAGCAGGGTCAGGGCAGAGCGTGCAAGCTGGTCCTTTCGAGCACCTTACGTCCGATTTCTGCGCCGCGGTAAGTCTGGCGTAAGGCAGCGGGCCTAGTCCGGGGTCAGTACGCGGAATTTGTGTAAGGCGACCCGAGGCACATGGCAGCACATGACCCACATCGACGGCAGGGACGGACCAGCACCGCCCATGCCGTGCTGTGTCGATGTGATGCCCTGACCCGGGTCGATGCCAGTTCCGGCCCTCCTGTGTAACCCGAAGCGAAGGCCGGGACGGGATGGCGTAACTTCTCTCCATAGTTGCGCCATCCCGCGCCGTTCAGAGCTCCGTGAGCGTTTGGATGCACTGTCCAGCTTGTGGCAAGTCTTTCGCATTCGGCGGAGCTGTGCCCCAGCACAAATCCGGTATTATGTTAAATACCCATAATCATCCAAAGCGCTTCGGCAAGTTGCCGCCTGTATTTCAAATTCCTGCAAACGGCGGATTTTGGGAATGCAGGATTATCGGTCAGGTTGTGTTTTTACCGTTCCCACAAGAAGAGTGAGAGCCTTGATGACAGACCAGCTGCGTGCGCCCCAGATCAGGTTTGAAACAATCGAAGTGCATGCGCTGCCCGCACTTGCCCAAGCCGAGGCCCGTCTGCATGACGCCCTCAGGCACCGTCTGAACGACAAGATGGCCGTGCACACGATGGATGCCAGTGCGCAGCGTCTGACCCATACGCGGTTTCTGAACCTGCCCGGTCAAAAGGCCGAGCGCACCAACAAGAACGAGGCGTTGGATTACATTGCCGACGCGGAGGTGCGCCTTCGGGATGATCGCCCGGCGCGGGTCATGTGTTCTCCGGCGGCGAAGTGGCTGTCTGTGGATCATCTCTATTCCCGTCAGGACCGCGCCCAAAGCTTTATCCTGAACGAGTTCTTGCGCCCGCATATGGGATCGGACGAGTTCATGGTGTTTCGCAGTGAATTGCCCGGTGGTCGGTTGCTGGCGAATTACGTGTGCATGTCCCTGCGCGATCTGACCCCCGCCGTGCATGCGCAGATTGATAACTACCGCCGTGTCAGTGAAAGCGTGACCCTGCGCGAGGCCTTTGGGCTGACGCCGGGCGTTGTAAATGGTTGGCAGGACGATTCTGTGTATCTGAATGAAAATGTGGGCGTTGTGGCCTTTGACGACTGCGGAGCCGTAACCGAGATGAACGCAACCGCGTCGGCCATAGTCGCTGATACCCAGACCCTTGTGATCCGGTCGGGCCAGTTATGTGCCCGCGATCCGATCAGCGACCGTCACCTGCAGGCCGTTCTGGCGCTTTTGCATCGTGACGAGGGCATCGCCACCCCCAAAAGTGTTATTCTGCGGGACGCCTTTGGCCGGGAGCGTGTGCGCGTGGCCCTGGTGCAACTGACCTTTGAGACCGACGATCTGCGCCCGCAGCGGATGCCCGTGCTGTTGCTGCGTGATCTGGCCGATGTGGGCACCGCCGATGTCGATGCCTTGTCGCGGATGTTTGGTCTGACCGGGGCCGAGGTTCGCTTGGCGGGTCTGTTGGCCGGTGGTCTGACGATCCCCGAGATCATGCTGCGCACCGGCCTGAGTGCATCCACCTTGCGCGCGCATCAGCGTGCATTGGGCGAAAAGCTGTCGGTGCAGGCGCAGGCCGATTTGCCCCGCCTGTTGCGCGCGTTCTCGCGTTAGGTCGGGATGACCGGACACGGAAACGGGCGCATCGCCGACGCATCGGCCTTTCTGCTTGAAGTGTGGAACGGGTTTCGCACCTGGCCGGATGTGTCCAGCGTGCTGTTGCTGCGGTGGTTTCATGACAATCAGGTCAGCGACACGCAGGTGTTTGGCCGCATGTCCCCTGCCTTTGCGACGGAGGCGGCCGCCGTGCCCGGTCTTGAGGACGGGCGCAGTGTGCATGCGGGCGTGTTGCGCCAGCGTCAGTCCATCGCGCCCCCCATGGGCGGCGGTGTCGGGATCGTGGCGCAGGTGCGCGCGGGCCGCATCGACGCGGTCGAGGAGCGGTTTGGCACGTTGCTGGACGAGGTGCTGTTGTCCCTTGCCCAATCCCAGGAACGCCAGCTTGATATTGCCCTGAGCCAGTTTGACGGCACCTTTGCCATCTTTCCCGACAAGGCCCGGTTTCTGGCCACTGGTCCCGGTGTTGTCCTGTCCATCAATGACGAGGCCGAGGATGCGCTGCACCGTCTGGGCATAGAGATCGACGCGCAGAACCGGTTGCAGGCGGCGACCCCGCAGGCGCGGGATCTGGTGCGTGCCTGTGATCTGGCACGCGGGGCAGGGGGCCTTGATGTGGTGCGCGATGAGGATGCGCAGATCGTCGCCACCTACACGGTCAAGTCCGTGACGGGCCGTTGTGCGGTGTCGGGCGCACCCTTGCCGCTGGCCGTGCAGGTCGAGTTGCGGCTGATCTGAGCCCGGTCGTCAGGTTCCCGAAAGGTCGCCCCCGAACACTGGTTCCTGTCGCGGCCCCATTCCCGGTGTCCGCATTGGCAAGGACACAGCATCATGTCGTCAGACATTCCTGCAAGCATTCGGCCCGCCGACGCCGTTCAGAACGAGCGGCAGGACCCGGCCTTTGATCTGTCAGAGCTGGAGGACGGGCGCCGCCCCGCCGAGATCGCCCGCCAGAAGCGTTTGAAGCTGCAGGCCCGGCAGGCCCGCCGACGCAAGGCCGAAGCCGCGAAACAGAAGGGGCCCAGAGATGGGTCCTGATCTGCGGGCCGCGGTGGCTGCATTGTTGTTGAGCGCGGGCACGGCTCAGGCCGAGGACATCTGGGTCGCGATCTATGATCAACCCATCAAAGGTGTGCTGGCCAATGTCAGCGCTGCTTACGGCATTCCGGTTATGTATGATGACACGCTGAAGGGCAGGGTGCGCAATGTCACTGGCCGCTTCAGCGCCAAGGACCTGCTGACCCGCATCGCGGCGGAGGCGGGCCTTGTGTGGTTCGATGATGGCAATGGCGTGCATGTCACCAAGTCGTCCGATGTCAGATCTTTTGTCATCGACACGGCACAGGTGTCGCCCGACGCCTTGCAATCCTCGATGCAGCAATTGGGCTTTTACGATGCCCGGTTTCCCATCTTTCTGGATGTCAAGACCGGCATGGGGCTGGTGTCTGGCCCGCCCCGCTATCTGGAACTGGTGCGCAATTCCTACGCCATGCTGGCCAAGCGCACCGTGGACGTGGCCCGCCCCCAAAAGCGCCGCATCGCGGTGATGCGCGGCGGCAGCACCCAGATCTGGAACGGCATCGTGCCCAAGAAAGACCCGGCACCCGCGCCCGTTGTGGCACCCCCCATCCCCGACGAGGGCACCGCCCAGACAGAGAAACCTGTTGAGACGGACGGGGAAAATGGCTGAGCGCGCGTGTCGTCAGATAGCCGAAAGGCAAGTGGCCGACGCTGTCTGTGCAATCTCCGGAGAATCAATGCGCCGGACAGAAATACACAAGATGGAGAATGATCATGGCTGATGGACTTGAAGCAATTGATGCCGCGTTCAAAAGCATGGATGCGGCTCTGACTGCGGCGTCGGAACGGTTTGCGCCCGGCACCACACCCCAGGAGCTGGCCGATGCCGAGGTCGCGGGGCAGCTGACGGATCAGGATCAGATCAAGTCAGACCTCAATTCCGACTTCAGCGAGCTGGTGATGGAATACAACGAAGCCGGCGAAGCGCGCGGTGAGTTGCAGGAGGCCCGCGAGGAATACCAGGAAGCCCGCGATGATGTGCAGGATACACGGGGCCGGTACCGCGAGACCGTTGATGCGTACCGCAACGGCGATGCGTCCATCGATGATGTTCAGGCCGCAGCCGACATGTACCGCGACGCCCGCGAGGTCCGCAGCGATGCCCGTGAAAGCCGGGGCGAGGCGCAGGATGCGTTTGAAGAGGAGCGCGGCGAGTTTTTCGAGATGCGCGGTGAGTTCATGGGGGCGATCCGCGAGGCGGAGCGCAACGGCGTCGACACGTCCGAGCTGCGTGAACAGTTCGACCAGTTCACCCGCGACTTCGCACCTTTTGAGTTCGAGCCGATGCCCGGTGATGCCAATGGCGACTTGGTCGTCGATGGCAAGGACGCCGTGGGCGGTGTGGGCGATGCGTCGGAGCTGCCCCCCGGTGTCGAAACCGTGGCCGAGTGGATTTCGGACTTCATCGACGCCGCAAAGGAAGAGATGGCCGCCAAGGGCGATCAGTTCGACGGCAAGGAGTTCGCCGAGACTTACGACTTCTCCCAGTTCGCAGGCGAAGACCCGGTTCTGGTGCAGACCTTCCTTGATACGTTGCAATCGATGTCGGATCGCCCGCTTGATCTGCCCAGTGCGGCAGAGATCACCGGGCAGGACCCCACCGACTTTGTCCCGGCCACCACGGCTTCGACTGATACGGGCACGTCCGGCGGCAGCACGGATGGAGATAACAGCGCGTCATCGGTCGATGCGTCGACCGCAACGGATGGTGTGGACGACCCGCTGGCCGGTCTTGACCCCGACAGCCGGGCCATTGGCACCCTGCTTGAGATGCTGGTTGCCGCAGGCGGTGATCCCGCCGCGATGGACTTCAGCGCCATCCAGCAGATGATCGAAGACGGCACGCTGACCGAAGCGCAATACGAAAGCTTCCGCGGTGTGGTCGCACAGGCCAATCCCGACACCGCCGCCCAGCTGCCCTCCTTTGGCGCGATCGCCAGCGGGTCGGTCGCTGATGCCTCGACCACCGAAACACTGGAGCCGGCAGATGGATGAGATGGACGTCACCAATGACACCGAAACAACTGGCATTTCCTACGATGACCTCGACCCGGATTCCCAGAAAGCGGTCGGCATGATGGCCCTGAATCTGGGCATGACCATGCTGGGCGACATCAAGGATTTTCAACAGGAGATGGACGAATACCTCGACGAAATTGGCAGCTGAATTACCGCCGCAGACAGATGATAGGAGAGATCACATGACAGATATCGGCATCAATACGGGCGACGCGAATACCGTCGGCTGGGTCCCGGAAAGCAATCAGGACAGGCAATATATCTTTGGCAAGTCCACGGCCCAGCAGATCGGTACGCTGATCGAACAGATCGAAACAGCTGCCACTGCCGACGGAGGTGTCGTGCGCGTGGATTCGGCGGCCTACAACAAGCTCAAGGAGCTGAAGCTGCTGGTCACAGAGTTGACCATGAGTTCGACTGTCGGGTCCTCGAACCCCGGTCAGATCAATGTGAACGGCCGCAATGTCGTCGCCGAGGCACAGGAAGTTATTGGCAAGATACTGGGTGATGTGGAGGATGGCCACAACGTGTCCCTTGGCCAGATGACTGACCTGTTCGGCATTCAATGGAGCCTCGACACCGGTCTGTTTGCCAATGGCAGCCAGATCACCAACAGCAACCTCAGAATGCGCGACACCACGGGCGACACAACCGCCCCCGGCACGACGCCCGAGGTGACGACGCCCCCAACCGTCGAGATGCCGGAACAGTCACCTGTGGGCGACAGCCTGATTGACCGGGCCCAGGCCCTGTTGCGTGATGCCATTGCAGCAGACAGCTTTGACGTCAAGACCGCGCTGTTCGATCAGGCCATGGCGCTGCTTGAGCAGGACGTGGCCGTCGGTCAACCGGCGCCTGTCCCTGATCCGGTACCCGCCCCGGCCCCATCGCCTGACATTGGCACCGTGCCTGACGCGGGCATTCCGAACGCCACGTGGGACAACCTGCAGTCGCTGGAATACATCGCCAGCCATCCTGACCTGATGGATGCCTATGGCACCGATGTCGGGCAGGCCGAGGTGCACTACAACGCGACCGGCAATGACGAAGGTCGCCGCATCACATTCTCGGCTGCCGACTATCTGGCGGCGAACCCCGATCTGCAGGCCGCCTTTGGCGGTGATGTGGGTGCCGCCGCGCGACACTACATCGAGACCGGACGCAATGAAGACCGCGTTTTGTCCCCCGATGATGTGGGCGTGCCCGATCAGAACTGGACCAATGTGCAGGCCCTTGAATACATCGCCAGCCATCCGGATCTGATGGACGCCTATGGCACTGACGCGGGGCAGGCCGAAATCCACTATGGTGCCGCCGGTGAAGACGAAGGGCGTTTGATCACCTTTTCGGCCTCGGATTACCTCGCCGCGAACGCGGACCTGCAAGAGGCCTTTGGCGACGATCTGGCAGCGGCCGCGCAGCACTATATCCAGACAGGCCGCTATGAGGGTCGCGTGTTGGCGCCGGGTCAGGCCCCTGATCCAGAAACCGAAATGGTGTCCGTGGGCGAGTTCTTTAGCCGCGACAAGTTGATGGGTGCGCTGTCCACGGAAGATGACCGTGGTCTGACCATCGGCCGCGGTGAAGACACGCCCGACAACTGGGGCATCGGCTTTACCGACACGGGCGAGATCGACAACACCGCCGTTGTGACCTTCGACTCTGGCGAGAGCTATGAGAACGGTGTCGTGACGTTGGCCAATCTGGAGGCTGACAGCGACGGCGTGCAGGAAACCGCAACCGTGCGTGCCTACAAAGATGGCGTGATGGTCTGGGAGAAGGAGGTCCGTGGCGACAATGACGGCGTACAGACCTTTGCCGTGGATGCCGCGTTCGACAAGCTGACCTTCACAACCGAAAACGCGTCCGACACGTCCGACTTCTCGATCCTCGAGGTGCAGGGCTACAATTCCGAAGTGCAGCAAGTGGCCCCGGCCCCAAGCCCAGATGAGCCACCCGTGGTCGAGACGCCCGACGAGGAGCCGGACACCACGCCCCCCGACAACAGCGACGGCGACACCGATCTGGTCCTGTCCGAAGAGATGACGCGGTTCCTGGCCGAGCTTGATATCCTCGAGGACATCACGCGGCAAAGCGGGTCGTCGGGGCTGCTCAACCAGGTTCTCGATCTGGTGTCCCAGTCCATCGAGACCAGCCGCGAGACCAGCGATGGCGGGCAGGGCACCAGCTTTGCCGAGTACCAGCAACTGCGCGCATCAGTCGACGCGCTTTACGCCGACATAGTCGGCATGAGCGGCGAACTGAGCGATCCGAGTGCGGCAGTCGACGCAATCGCGCAGGCCCTTATCCAACTGACCAACCTGATGGCGGGCGACGAATAGTCGGCCGTCGTTGAACACGAAACCACCAACCTCAACGATGGAGAGAAACTATGTCAGCAACTGATGTCCCACAACTTGGCGATCAAGCCGCAGCAGACGAAGTCCCGAACACCACCGGGTCTGCCGTCGGTGACAGCGGCACGGCCGGTGTCGGATCCGGCGACTTTGATGCCGCCGTTCAGAAGATGATCGAAGCCTTCAACCTCGCGACGGAACGCAACATCTATCTGCGGACCCTCACGACCGAGTTGGGCACGATCCTCAACGCGGCCAAAAAAGACGTCAACCCGAAGTAATCGGTCTTGGCAGACGCGATGCCGGTGGGTTCCGGCATCGCGCTTTTCTGTTCTGCACAATTCGGAGGATTGGCCGTGGCCCGACATCGTCGCAAAGACAAGGACACCCATGTCACGCTACGCGTCGAAACCGGGCGTCATGCGGGGGCCGAACTGGTTCTGGACCCCGGCCGCCACAGCCTTGGCAATTCGGTCGACACGGATATTGTCCTGACCGATCCCGGCATCGCCAAATCCCATGCCCGCCTTGATCTGGGCCCCGAGGGGTTGCGGATCGTGGCCGTTGAAAGCCCCGTGACCCTTGTGGATCAGGGTGTGATCGAACCCGGCTATGGCACCGGTGTGTATGGTCAGAACGAGATACTTCTGGGCGATGTGAGGCTGCGCATTGCAGCACCTGACCGCCCACCGCCACGTATGTTTTCAGGCCGCACCCGCGCCGCTGTTCTGACCGCCTTTGTGCTGGTCCCGGCGCTGCTGCTTCTGGCCTCTCAAATCTACACCATCGAGGATGTGTGGGCTGCGACCCGCACCGGGCCTGCACCTGCGCCCGTGATCCGGGCCGAGCCTGCGCCCGTGGACCGCGTGGTGCCCAATGCCGGGGCCCGCATCGGCGTGGAGGTTCTGCGCGCGCGGCTGGACGGCGCGGGGTTCGAGGATGTGACATTGCGCGAAACCGGCGGCTCCATCGCGCTGAGCGGGCGGCTGCCCCAAAAGCGCAAGGGCGCGTGGACCCGTTTCCGCAATGAACTTGACACCGCCTTCACCGGGGCCGTGCTGAGCACCAGTGGCCTTGTGTTCTACTCCGACCGTACGGATGTGCCCAAACCCCCTGTAATAGACTCTGTTTGGGTCACCGACACGCCCTTTGTCGTCATCGCGGGGCGCAAGCATATCGCCGGATCCTCTGTCGGCAAAACGTGGCGCGTGACGGACATCGCGCCGGGCGCTGTCACATTCCTGAACGGCACTCGCAAGGTTGTCGTAAGGCTGCGCGGCTCAACTGAGCAGACACAGGGGGTTCAGGATGGTTCGGGTCAATCCAAATAGCCGCGATGCGCAACGCTTATCAACGGATCGGTCCGCCACGGATCGCCCCATCGACCGCGTCAGCGAAGCGGATTTCTTCGAGGTCGGCCGCGCGCCCATTGCCCGCGATATTGACGAGACCCCCAAGCCGAACCTGACCCCCGGTCTGACCGCGCTGCCCGGTGGCAACGCCAATCTGGCCTTGCTGGCCGCCAAGCTGATGGCCGCCGAACCGCGCGATGATGCGCAATTTGCCATTTCAGAGATGCGTGTGGCCCTTGATGGCGTCATCGCCACCATTGATGCGCTGCCCAACCCCTCGCGCGCGGACCGTTATGGCCGCTGGGTCGTGGCCGGAGAGTTGCGCAAGCTGGCGCATCTCGAATCCTTCCTGAACGGGTTTTTGAAAGGATGAGCGGCCTGAGCGAAGCACAACGCGCCCTTCTGACCCTGCTGGCCGAGGTCTATTATGATGTGGACCGCCCCAAGCGCGCCCTTGCGCTGGCCAGCCTTGCCGCCACGGGCCTTGACCCCCGCCCCGTGCGCCTGACCCGCCTGATCCTCAAGGCGCGCATGCAGATCGGGGACTACAACCACGTTCTGGACGACATCGACACGCTGCTGGAGCATGAATACGACGCGACCGAGCTGGCCTTTGCCCTGTCGGTGCAATCCACGCTGCTGCGCCGCCGGTCAGAAGCCCGCGCCGCGCGCGAGGTGTGGGCCCAGCTTTTGTCCTTGTGCAAAGTGTCCGGCCTGTCGGTCGAGGATGTGATCCAATGATGTCGCTGCTGGCCCGTTTGCCCCGCTCTGCGGATGTGTCGGTGGGGCTGCTGCTGTTTCTGGTTGTTCTGCTGATGATCCTGCCCATGCCGACCTTGCTGGTCGATGGGCTGATCGGGTTGAACTTTGGCGTGGCAATCCTGCTGCTGATGACGGGTATCTATGTGACCAGCCCGCTGTCGCTGTCCTCCTTGCCGGGGATCATCCTGATTTCAACCGTGTTCCGGCTTTCCCTGTCGGTGACGACGACGCGCCTGATCCTGGCCGAAGGCAATGCGGGTGCCATCGTCGACACTTTTGGCAGCATCGTTGTGGCGGGCAATGTGATTGTGGGTCTGGTTGTGTTCCTGATCATCACCATCGTGCAGTTCATCGTGGTATCGAAAGGTGCCGAACGGATTGCAGAAGTGGGCGCGCGCTTCACGCTGGATGCGTTGCCGGGCAAGCAGATGGCCATCGATGCCGAGCTGCGCAATGGCGACATCGACAACGATCAGGCCCGCGCAAAACGTCTGACCCTGGAACGGGAAAGCCAGTTCTACGGGTCGATGGACGGGGCCATGAAATTCGTCAAGGGCGACGCCATTGCCGGTCTGATCATCATCGTCATCAACATGGTCGGTGGCCTGATGATCGGGATGGCGCAGTTCGACCTGAGCTTTGGCGATGCGCTGTTGAAATACACCTTGTTGACGGTGGGCGACGCGCTGATCACACAGATCCCGGCGCTTTTGATGTCGATCACGGCCGCCGTCATCGTCACCCGCGTGAAGTCCGACAAGCAGCGCAATGTGGGGGCCGATATCAGCGCGCAGATCCTGTCGGACCCGCGTGCCATTTCGCTGGCCGCCTTCGCCGTCTTTGTCATGGGTGTGCTGCCCGGCTTTCCCACCACCATCCTGCTGAGCATTTCCGCCAGCTTTGTCGTGCTGGCCTATTTCGTGGCGCTGCGGCAGGGAAGGGAGGCCGAGGAAGAGGCCGCCGAGGCGGCGCTGGACTTGGCCCCGGATACGGTGGGGGCGGTCGGTGATCCCGTTGTCGATCCCGGATCGCCCATTGGCGATGCGGCCCTGTCCCATGTGGTGTTCGAGATGGCGGCGGACCTGACCAAAGCCTTTTCCCCGGACGAGCAACGGCGCATCGTGGCCGAGATTTCAGCGCGCGTGCGGCAGGAGACGGGCCTGACCTGTTGTTCCATCGCCGTGCGCGAAGACACGCGCGCCGAGCCGTCGACCTACAAGCTGGTCATTGACCATGCGACCTATCTTTGGGCGTCCGTCAATATCGGTGCGGTGTTCGTGAACCACGGCGAGGAAGCGCTGCGCATTCACGAGATCCCCTTTGACGTCACGCGTGCATCCCCCTGGAAGACCCGACTGGCCGTCGAGCGCAGCCATGAAAACGCGGTGCGCGACACCGGCCTGACCGTGCTGAGCCCGCTGGCCGTGGTGATCGAGGATCTGGGCGACGCGCTTGTGCGCAATTATGGCCGCTGTGTCGGCATTCAGGAGACCAAGGAAATCCTGACGCTGGTCGAGGAACGTTCGCCCATGCTGGTGGGCGAAGTGCTGCGCGGCATTCCCATCCAGACCGTCACCGAAGTGTTCCGCCGCCTGCTGGATGAACGCGTGTCCCTCGACAACATGCGCACCATTCTTGAGACGCTGGTGGCGTGGACCGGCAAGGAGGACAACCCGCTGGCGCTGGTCGAATATTGCCGCGTGGCCCTGCGCCAGCAGATCTGCGAACGCTTTGCCAATGCCCGCCGTGTGCTGCCCGCCATCGTGCTGGAACGCGACACCGAGGAGTCCTTGCGCGAAAATATCCGTGAGACGGCGATGGGGTCATTCCTTGTGCTGAACGAAAACATGTCGGCCAGCCTTGTCACGGCCCTGCGCAAGCAGATGGACAACCTTGAGAACTCGCGCCGGCAGCCGGTGCTGATGTCCTCCATGGATATCCGCCGGCATCTGAAGACCTTTTTGAACCGCAACGCGATGGACCTTGCAGTTATGTCGTTTCAGGAGGTGAGCGACGACTTCACGATCGTGCCCACCAACACGCTGCGCTACAACGCCCGCAAGAAATCCATTGCGCTGACCCAAAGCAGTCACGGCAAGGCCGATCCGGTCACGCCCGCCCCTGTTCCGCAGTCTGTCGTTTAATGGAGAGAATGACATGAAACCCACCCCCCTGACCCGCGCGGCATTTGGTGCCGTATTGTCCTGCCTCATAGCGGCCCCGCTGCCCTTGGGTGCCGAAAACCCCGATTTTGTCTCTATGATCGAAAGCGACGGGCAGATGATGTATATCGACTTTACCCCCACATCCGTTCTGGTCGCGAACCCGGCTGTGGCCGATGTGCAGATCGTCAGCGACAGCTCCATCTTTGTGTTCGGCAAGGCACCGGGCCGCACCAAGCTGATCATCCTGGATCAGGCGGGGCAGGTGGCGCTGAGCCGGGTGATCATCATCAACCGGTCGCTGTCACGCATGGCGGGCATCAATTCGGGCACCTGAGGCAACGCGGCCGGGACATCTTCTCATTGCACCGCCCCCGTCGCGCCAAGCGGCGTGCGCTTGTGCAGTTCGGTCAATGTCAGACGCCGGAAATACCTTGCACACAGACCCGTCTTTGTAAGCTGGTCAAAAGGTTGGGCCCTTAGACTTTTGCGTAACAGCAACAGAGGACCAAGCCATGAACGACAACGTCACAACGAACGACACGAACAATTTGCCGACGTGGGACACAACAGACCTCACGTCTGGCGAAAGCTCATCCTTTGACGCTGAGCTGGGGGCATTAGGGTTGAATGACCGGCCCGAAGGCGAGCTGGTAGCCTTCAACCCGCTTGGGTTTCTTGGCGGCAAGGAGGTCAACGCACAGACCACATCATTCTTTGACGGGCTTGTGCCCTCCGCCAACGCGACCGGCTTGTTTTACGAAGCGGGCGATCTGCCCCCCAACCCAGAAGAGCTTGACGCGGGCGTGTATGGCCTGACGGGGGTCGAAGACAATGGCGGCGCGTTCCGCCGCTTCTTTACACACCCCACATTGCAGCGCGGTGAAGAAATCATTCCGATCGCGAAAGAAGGGGACACTGTCGAAGTCGGAGACCCCCTGTACCGCGTCGTCAACGTCGGGGCAGAGAACGATCTGGTGGCTGCGAAAGATAACCTTGAGGATGCAAAGGATGCCTTGCCGTCCATCATCACGGAAGAAAAACGCCGCCTGACGGGTGACGCTGGCCGGCTGGATCGCGAGATCAGTTCGCTGGGTGTCCAGATCAACGGATTGGACAGCCGTGTCGCGGGGCTTGATCGGCGGATCCAGAACCAGAAGCAAAACGTCGAGTCCGCAAACCAACGGGTCATCGACAATCAAAAGCTGGTGGACCGCATCGACAGCACCACCGTTCTTGAGGAAGGTGGCCTGTCTCTGGATGGATATGTTGATCGCACCGATGATCTGAACACTGCCATCGAAGACCTCAAGGTCGCCGAAAACGAGCTGGTCGTGCTTGAGACCGAACGCGAAACTATCCTGGGAGAACAGGAAGGGCTGGAGAACGCACGCGATAGCCTGACAAAGGAACGTCTGCTGATCGACACGATCGAGACGCTGACACCGGAGCAGGCCATCGCCCTGGTCAAGGACAACAACGCCGCCAACCTGCCCGCATCCGTTGTCACAGCCGCCAACCGCATCATCAGCGCCGAGAACTCGGTCGCAGGCGCGGAAAAGGCGTTGGCGGGATACACCGTCAAGTCCGTGGCCGCCGGCGAGTTTTCGCAGCAGCTTCCCGAAGGCTTCGTGCTCAACACGCTTGACGGGACGGCTGCACTCAACAACTCCACTTCCGGATCTCTTGGCGAAGTGCCGGATGACCCGGAACGCATCCGCGATGGGTCGATCAATGACGGTTCAACACCTTCGGTCATCCCCGATCCGGATACACAGGCCATCATTTCGATCCAGGGTGTCAACCAGACCCAGGCCGAAAAGTTTGCCGTCGGTGAAACCGTCAAATTCCGCACGTCAGACGGGCGAACCGGCCTCGCTCAGGTCTATTTCAACAAGCACGACTCGGACAATGGCGGCTTCAAGATCAAGCTGGAGAACCCGCGCTTTCTTGACGGGACACCCCTGAAGACCGAGGAAAAGCGCCCCATCCAGGTCTATTCCGACAGCACGCCCGACATCACGCGCACAGACGGGTCAACCGAAACGGTCACCCTCGAACCGCCCACAAAATTCATCGAAGCGCCCAACGAATTGCCCGAGGTTGAACAGACCTTCAATGTCCGCGTGCCGATCTATGCCAAGCCGGAAACGGGCGGCGACGAGGTTTTGCTGGGCCATATGAACGTGACAGGCACCACCCGCAGCAACACCCGTGAAACCAACGTGATCGAGCAGAAAGCCTGGATTACGGCGGCGGATTCAAATGTGAGTGTGCCGGTGAATGTGGACGTCGCGGTATCGGAGGTGTCCAACGGGTCGAACTCGGCCGGTGGGGTACGCAAGGACAGCGGTGTGAAGCTGCAGGTGTCCGTGCCCTTTATCGGTCAGAACGGTACAATCTCGACCGACAGGACAGATGGGCAAAGCTACAACATTGATCTGAAACCGCAGGGCGGTGACGGCGACAGCACCGAAAGCAAAAAAGACGATGGTTCAGGCATTGTGCCAGATTGGGTCAAGAAAATCGCAGACAACATCCCCACAGTTTCGGGGTTTGGCCGGACCGGCACTGGATCGGATTCCTTTACAGTGACCGAATTGCCGAAAAGCCAGCAGCTTAACATGCCGATCTACATCGCCCCTTCCGGCGACGTGAACGGTAACGAAAGCATTGTCGTTCAATCGCCAGCAGCACTTCAAACAAACGTGGCCAGCGGTGATTTGCCCGATCCCAAAGACCTGAGATAATTGCAATCCGGCATCCATCCTCCCTTGGATGCGGAGAAACAGTGGGCTTGCAGGCGACCGTCCTGCAAGCCCAATTTGCATGAAGCAACTGACCGAAAGGTCGGCACGGGCCGACGCCAAAGAGGAGCGGAATGGGGAAGCGTGGCGGATTGGAAGGTGGCGTGGGGCGTCAGCCGGTGATCACGAAACCAGTGGCATCGCTTGCATTCACGGCAAGGTCCGGCGAGATGCCCGCCCGTTCAAAAATGCTCAGCCGGATCGCATTGTCCAGATCAAAGGGGATTTCACCAACTGCATCCGCGATCACACGGCCCGCGTTGGGATTGTATTCGGCATCAAGCAAGAGGGGATCGACCGTCAACACACCGCTGACGCCATTGATTGCGAATGGCGCGGCGTCGTCACTGATCGTCAGGTCAAATGTTTCGTTGTCCGTTGCGTCGCCCCGGTCATAGGCGACAGCGTCGACCCCCACCTCGAACGACTTGGAGCCTTGCTGGCTGATCGTGCCCTGGATCGACACATCACCGAACGATCCGTCCAGCACTGCCAGCGGATCATCGTCGCGGGGCAGGCTCACGTTCGAAAGCCCCGTGCCGTCCTGCACCAGCGTTTCGAATTGGGATGACGGGACAGTGGTCGCACCAAGGTCGGTGCCAAGGGTTGCCCTGACACTCACCCCGCCGGTGGTCTTGTCGTTCGGGAAGACGGGCGCTTTCTTGTCCGGCTCGACCGTGAGCCGCCCGCCAAGCGTCGCGGTGTCGTGCGAAAACTCTGCTGTGCTCATGGCATGTTCCCTCGTGTCTGCCCCCGACAATCGCGCGGCTAACTGTCCTGAGCCTTACGACCCTCGGCCCGACATTCCGTGATCGCTGTAAGGTGGTCGAAAGTCTGGGATCGCAGGATGCCTTCAACAAAAGGAGACACGACCATGTCAGGTTCAGACTTCAACACATCCTTTGACTTCAACGGAGACACGTCCAGTTTCGACTTCGCGGACAGCTCCTTCAGCATTGACGACTCGGTGTCGTTTGATACCGATGTCGACTTTTCACTGGCCTCTGACTTTTCCTTCGACACGCCAGAGTTCGACTTTGCCGATGTCACGCTGCCGACATTCGATGCAGAGACGACCTTTGATTTCGACAGTTTCGAGGATGCGACCATTTTCACGACACCGTCCAAGGCGCTTGAGGACATTTCGTTCTCATCCGAGAACACCGACCTTTTTGCCGAGGGCCTGAGCGCATTTGGCGGACTGGACACGGACGCCAAGAAACCCGTGGTCAACAACGCGCCGCTCTACGGGTCCATCGCAGTGTCAGCGATTGCCGCCGTGGCCGAACTGATCGCGGGTGATTTTGAGGCCGATGACATCGCCCGCATCGTGTCGCAGGGCGCGCAAAGCTATGCCGCGTTCAAGGCTGATCCCGACCTGTTGGGCACAACCGAAGGCCAGATCCAGGCAGCAACGCAGGTGCTTGCCAACACAAACCTGCTTGGGCCCGAGTTCAACGCGGTGTTGCTGGGCGTCAGCAAGGGGATCGAACAGGACTGGAAAGAGGTGGACGAGATCGTGCTGAACGGCGTCAACGTCTTGCGCGCCAGCGGGGTTCTCGGGACCGAGGCTGATCCGATCCTGAAAGGCATCGCGGCCGTTGCCGCAGATGGCAACACCGACACGATCGAGACCGCGATCAAAAGCCTTGTTCTGGCCGGGACCGAAGGCGGCATCTTGCCCAATCAGGTCCCCGGTCTGCTGAACCTTGCGCTCGACTCCAACGTGTTGGAACGTCTGTTCGGGGCGGATGACACACCGGACGAGACCCTTGGCATCAGCGACGGCAACGTGCAGTTCAACACGAACCAGACCTTCACGCTCGATCCGGCGGCCGGGGCGAATTTTGCATTGGATGAGGACGCAAATATCACGTTCACCAACGGTGCGGACCTTTCCGACCCAGACAAATAACAGCACAAAGGAACACTGGACGGACGGCACCCGGCGCTTCATGGTGAACGGGTGGGTGATCTTCTGTCGGCGTGTTTTCTGTCCATGGTACGTATTCCAAAACAAACCGATGGTGCCTCGTTTGGCAGGTCCTTGTCTGTCGAAGACGAGGACCCGGACGACGCATTCATCAATGCAATCAAGGACGTGCAGGCCGAGAAAGAGGCCTCTGTCGATGTTGGCGGTGCTCGGGCCGAAACCGATCTGGTGCGCGGCTCCGGCGGGGCGGACAATGCTGATCTGACGGATACGCTGGTGCAGATCTATGAAGCGTCAGGACGGGATGCCGGGGACGCACGCGATCTGGTCGAAGCCACCTTGGACGAACGCGGCAGTGCAGCCCTGGCCGATCAGATACAGATCCTTGTCCGCGATGAACGGCCCGCAGAGGTCACGGCGGAAAGCTTCCGGAATTTGGGTGTGCCGGACGGGATCGCCGAAGATGCCGTGCGCCTGTTTGGTGCGCTTGAGGAGCAGACGGACAACGCCTCGGTCGCTTGGCAGGGCGTGTGGTCCCTGATCGTGGACGGGGCCGAAGGGCAGCCCAATTCGGGGCTGGTCAACGCAGGGTTCGATGGGGTGGACGCAGCCATGGCCGCTGTGCTGGAGGCTTACGGCCTCGACCCCGCCGAATAGGCCCCGGTCACGCAAGCGGCAGGTGCAGTCGAAACACGGCCCCGCCACCTTTTCTGGACATGTAGCCAACCGTCCCATGGCTCAGATCGGCAATCCGTTTGACGAGGTAAAGGCCAAGCCCCGATCCTTCGTCATCTGCCGCGTTCCGCCCGCGCACAAATGGGTTGAACACCCGTGTCGCATCCTTGCCCGACAAACCTGTGCCGCGGTCCAGCACGTAAATGTCGCCACCCCCCATCGTCACCAGATCAATGCGGCTGTTTCTGGGCGCGTATTTGATGGCATTGCCGATCAGGTTGGCAATGGCTTCGGACACAAGGGTCGCCTTGCCCAGTGCCAGCCTGTCATGCGATGCGACGTCCCTCAATTGCAGCGATTGCCCGCGTGCCAAGGCCAGCGGGGTCAGCATCGCCGCTGCGTTGCGGGTCAGGGTGCGCAGGTTGAACGGCTCTGGCGAGGCCGCCGCATCAGAGGTACATGACCCGCTGACCTGAAGCTGATCGATCAGCCGCAACATGCGGCGCACATCCGGTGTCACGTCTTCGGTCGCGATGGTCTGTCCCGGCGTCAGCTTTTGGGTCAGCGCAGCCAAGGGCGCGCGCAGCTGATGCGCGACCAGCGCTTCCCACGTGCAGCCCGCCTCGGCCGAGATCATGGCAATTTCCGGCAGCATGATCAGGCCTGTCCCGCGCTGAGGATGTAGCCGATGCCGCGCAACGTGTGCACCTGACCGGTGCTGCCCGCCTTCTTCAACTGGCTGCGCAGCCGGTGCATCGACACGTCGATCGCATTGGCCGAGGCCGCATCATCAAAGCCATAGGCGCTTTCCTCGATATGCTGGCGGCGCACGACGCGGTTGGCAGCGCGCACCAGACATTCCAGCACGCTCAACTCGCGCGCGGCCAGCGGCAGATGCAGGCCATCGACCATGGCCTGTCGCTGGTCCAGATCAAAGGCGAGGTTCCCGATCTCGACCATGTTGGTCTGCAATTTTCGGGGCCGGCGCAGGATACATTTCAACCGCATCGACAGCTCGTCCAGCGACATCGGCTTTGACAGATAGTCGTCAGCCCCCGACCGCAAACCAAAGATCCGGTCATCGGTTTTGGGCCGCGCGGCAGACATCAAAAGCACGGGCGTCGGGTCAGCCGATTCGCGCATCTGGCGCAGCAATTCAAGGCCATCCCCGTCCGGCAAATGCCGATCCAGCAGCACCGCATCATAGGCATAAACATCCGTCGCCGCATAGGCTTCCTCGAGGTTGAAAACCTTGTCGGTCACATAGCCCTGGACGCGTAAAACCTTGTCTAATGAACTGCTTAGTGCCGCATCGTCATCGACGATCAGAACCTTCATGATGCACCCCTCCCTGTCGAACAGCGCACGCTGTTCTGGCAATTTTGGACGTGCGAATCCGGGGGAGAGAAAGAAGACCGGCGCACCCCATATCGATGCCAACGATTCGCGATTCGGGCAACAACCATGCCGTGAATGAGCGGGAATCTGTTCACCGCCTTCCCAAGCCCGGACGCCGGGTGCCTCGGTAAGGTTGTCGTAAGCTGTGACCCGGACGGTCGAGATATTCGTGATGGGTTACACGGAAGGAACACCAGATGGGTGACACCACGACAGCCGCCATTGACGCTGTTCAACCAGAGGGGCAATCGCCGTCCTTGCAAGCGCAAGAGGCCGATCTGCAAGCTCTGGAAGTCCAGCAAGCCGACTACACCGAACCATCGCCCAAAGCGGCGCTGATGGAGCGGCTGGATTCGATCACCTCCCGCCCCGTCGCAGGCACCGAAGCATTTGAGCCCGCTGCCGAGCCGGGTGTGCGCATGTTGTCACCGGAAACGGTGGGAACAGACGGCGCGGCCGTGTTGGAAAGCGAGGGAGAGACGCTTTCCAACACGGTGCGCGAGTCGGTGCGCAACCTCAGTGGCGCCTTCAGCCACGCGGTCGAGGTCGAGATCGTGGCCAAGACCGGCACATCGATGACCAGTTCGATGAACAAGCTGATGTCGGGCAATTGAGATGGCACAGCACACAATTCGAACGATCCGCAGCCGCGTGGCGCTGCCCCTTGTGCTGGCCGTTGGTCTGACCGCCTGCAAGACGGACCTCTATACCGGCCTGTCCGAACGCGACGCCAACGAAATCCTGTCCGTGCTGATCCAGTCCGGTCTGGATGCCCAACGCACCGAAGTGCAGCCCGGTCAGATCACCGTGCGGATCGAGGATGCGCAATTCGCGCAGGCCGTGGACGTGTTGCAGGCCCAGGGGCTGCCGCGTCGCGACTTCGTCAATCTGGGCGACGTGTTTCAGGGCAACGGCTTTGTCGTCTCCGAAATGGAGGAGCGCGCCCGCTTCGTCTATGCCATGAGCGAGGAACTGTCGCGCACCATCACCCAGATCGACGGTGTGATATCGGCCCGCACCCATGTCGTTCTGCCCACGACCAAACCGCTGTCGCGGGACACGACGCCATCGTCGGCTTCGGTCTTCATCCGCCATGCCGGGTGGCTGGAGCCCGCCAATCTGGTGCCACAGATCAAGTCCCTTGTCGCCAACAGCATCGAAGAGCTCGCTTATGAAAACGTGTCTGTCGTGCTGTTGCCCGTGCCCGAACACCGTCCGCTGCCGCGCCTGATACCGACGCCTGACGTCGCGACGCTGGGCTTTGCGTCGCCCCTCGTTCTGATTGCTGGCGCTTGTGTTGGTCTGGTGGTGCTTCTTGCCACGCTTCTTGGCGTCTGGCTGTTCCGTCGGCGCAAGCCCCCTGCGCAGGTCGAAACCTTTGCCATCGAACCGGCGGAGTAGGGCATGTCAGAGCTTGCAGACACCCCCGCCACCTTGTCGCTGTCCCATGATCTTTTGCAGATCGCACAGGACGTCCAACAGCGAACCTTGGGCACTATTGTGCCGCACTGGCTGGCCGACACGCTCCGGTCCGCCCCGGCGACGCAGGCCGCACTTGTCCAACGTGTCGCCGACGCGCTTGGCCTGGCACCCGACGTTTCGGCCCCCGCATCCCGCGCCTTTCTGACCTATGTGCAGGCCAGCCGGACCGGGCGTCGCCGCATGGCAACCCGCGCCGTGCTGCATTTGCTGGGGCGGGAGGTCGGCTCAGCCATCGGTGCCCGTCAGGTGCGCGACATCCAGTCCGTGCTTGGGGCCGAGAATTACGCCGCCGCCCTGCTGATGGCCGATGCCCCGGACAGCCCGTGGCGTTTGCCCGGCACGGCTGACGGGTTCGAGACGCTCGTGCAGACCTGCCACGGCCAGTGGTTGCGACGTGAAGCGGGGCAGGGGCCCGTCCTGCGGGTGTTTCTGACCGATGCCGAAGTGGCGCTGATGAACGCAGCAGAAAACGCGCAGGACCCGGACCGCCTGACAAACGCTTTTTCCTTTGTTGCACAGGGGCTTGGGTCCGATGGGTGAGGCACAGGAACGCGGATTTTCCCTGACGCAGGAAATGGCGGTGATGCCCCTGCGCCCCGGCATTTACGGCAAGGCGGCGCTGGCCGAAATTGGTGTGGCCACCGACCGCAGCGAAGCGATCCTGGCCGAGGCCGAGCGCTGGCGCGCCATTGCGCGGGCCACCTTTCGCAAGGCGCGCGAAGATGGCTTTGCCTCGGGTCTGGCGGACGGTCTGGACACCGCGCAGGGTGTCGTCGCACAGCTGCGCACCGCCGCCCAGGACGAGGCGCAGGCCCGCACCACCATGGCCCGCGACATGGCCGAAACGGTGCTGCGCCAGATCATTGACGACATGGACCCCGGCACCCGGGTGGAGGCGGCGCTGCGCCGTGTCCAGAAAAGCTTTGAGGGTGCGCAGTTCTTCAGTCTGACCGTCAATCCGGCGGAAATAGAAGCCTTGCGCGCGCTTGACGCAGGCTCGCCCGTGGCTGGGCTGACGCTGACTGCCGATCCCACGGTGCGCGCGGGCCATGCGGTCCTGAAAACCAATATGGGCCAGATCGATCTGTCCCTTGAACGGTCTCTGGAGCGGGTCATCGGCGCGCTCGACACAGCATTGGGGCAGGGCACATGACCCGCAAAGCGCTGGACAGCCTGCTCGACCTGCCCGTCTACGAGGCGGCGGGCAGCATCGTGGATGCCAACGCCGCCGTGATCCGCGCGGACCTGCAAACCGCGCGCATCGGTGACATCTGCACGGTCCGCTCGCCGGACATGGCGGTCGAGATCGAGGCCGAAGTGGTGGGCTTTCAGAACCGCAAGGCCGTGCTGATCCCGCTGGGCAGCCTGCAACATCTGCCCCTGTCCTCAGAGGTCATTTCCCGAGGGGGCGAGCGCCGGATTGATCTGTCCGAGGGGCTGCTGGGCCGCGTTGTCGATGCCGCTGCACGCCCGATTGACGGTCAGGGCCCGGTGGCCGGTCCCGCAATCTCCGTTCCCTTGCATCAGGACCCACCGGCCGCCATGCGCCGCCCGCCCGTCCGCATGATGTTCCGCACCGGACTGCGTGTCATCGATGGTTTGCTGACCTGCGGGCGGGGCCAGCGCATGGGCATCTTTGGCGAAGCGGGCGGCGGGAAATCCACCTTGCTGGCCGCCCTCGCAAACGGGTGTGAGGCCGATGTCTGCGTGATCGCGATGATTGGCGAACGTGGCCGTGAAGTGCGCGAATTTGTCGAGGACACATTGGGACCCACCGGATTGGCCAAGTCGGTTCTGGTGGTCTCCACCTCTGACCGGCCTGCCATCGAACGGGCCGAAGCAGCCTTTGCCGCGACGCGGGTGGCCGAGTATTTCCGCGATCAGGGCAAGTCGGTCCTGTTGCTGGTCGACAGCCTGACCCGCTATGCCCGCGCCCAACGCGACCTCGCGCTGGCGGCAGGCGAGTTGCCCGCGCGACGCGGCTTTCCGGTGTCCGTCTTTTCGCGCCTGCCTGCTCTGCTGGAACGGGCAGGGAATTCGGAAACAGGCTCTATCACGGCATTTTACACCGTTCTGGTCGAGGGCGATGGCGACAATGATCCCCTTGCCGAAGAGGTGCGCAGCATTGTCGACGGGCACATTCACCTGTCGCAGGCACTGGCCGCCGAACGGCACTATCCGGCGATTGATCCGCTCACCAGCAAAAGCCGCCTCATGGACAAGGTCGCCACCGAACCGCATTGCGCCGCCGCGCGGCAGGTGGCGCGGCACATCGCCAAATACAAGGAAATCTCGTTTCTCGTGCAGGTCGGCGAATATGCCGAAGGCAGCGATACGGACGCGGATGCGGCCCTGCAATTGCGCCCCGCCATCAACGCGTTTCTAAGGCAGGACATGCACGAAACCGCAGACCTGCGCGCGGTGCTGAACGGGTTGGAGGCGCTGGTGCAATGACCGATACCCTGACCCAATTGGCCCACTTGCGCGAGATCCGGCGCCGCCGCTCCGAACGGGCGCTGGCCGACGCGCAACGGGCGCATAATGACGCCAAGCGCGCGCACGACATCAGCAGCAACCTTCTGACGATCCGCCGGGCGTCCAAGGCCGCAGCCGAACGCGAAACCTATGGCAAACTGGTCGAGACGGGCGCAGATGGTCAGGCCCTGACCGCGCTATTGACCAATCTCGACGCGCAAGCCGATGCGCTGGCCGAGGCTGATCGCAAGCACCTTGAACGGTGGGACCGGGTCGAACGGGCCGACAGGACGCGGGCGAAACAGGCCCGAGCGCTGGCGCGCGAACACTCCAAGGATGACGCATGGGATGACCTGATGACCCAGGTCCGCCAAAGCGCCGAACACCGGCAAGGCATCCGCACAGAGGACGAACAGGACGACCTGTGCACGTCGCGCCGCGGGTCAAGCGACGGGGGGGCAGGGCAATGACGGAACATCTGCGTAGCTTGCGCCTTGCCCCCGACGGGTTGCCCACGTTCATGGCCCGGCGCGAAGCGGCACCGGCGTGGAATGCGCTGCTGCGCCCCTGCCATCCCGCGCGGATCGCGCTTGGCGGCAAACCCTTTGACATCTGCATGATCCCCAGCCCGGCGGCCGTGCGCGTGTGGACCATCAGCCTGGAGCTGGCGGGTACGTCCCTTTGGCTGGATGTCGTACCCGAAGACCTGTGGCAGCTCTTGTGCCGCCTGTTCCCCCGGCTTGAAGGCGACAGGCCCGACGCCGGACTGGCGCAAATCCTTCTGAGCCTGCTGGCCGAACCGGGCCTCGCGGCATTGGGGCTGAGGGTGGGACAGGACGTGACCCTGTCCCTGAACGACGGCCCGACATCACCGGATGTGCCCTGCTGGGACCAGGGCTTTGCGCTCAGATCAGAGGCGGCGCAGCTGTCGCTCAGGGCGCGGGCCGCCAAACATCCCAACGCGCTCGGGTTCGCGCAGCGGCTGATGCAGGCCCTGTTCCCGCCTGCACGGGCCAAAACCCTGTCGCGCCGGGCGCTGCACATCCGCGTGCCGGTGTGCATCAGCCTTGGGCACCTGAATGTCAGCCAGACCGAACTGACCCAGATCGAAGGCGGCGGCGCGGTTGTCCCCTACGGTCTGCACCTTGGTCAACAAACAGGCGTTGTGCTGGTTGGTCGCAGACCACTGGCTGCGGTGGTCCTGACCGGCAACCGCGCGACGGTCACAGAGATGGAGAGCGAGATGACCGAACAGATGATGAAAGGGGTCGGCCCGGACGGTGTTCTGGAAGACCTGCCCATAAAACTGACCTTCGAGGTCGGGCACCAGACGGTCGAGTTGGGCCAGCTGTGCGAAACGGCCAACGGGACGGTGTTCCTGATGGATGATGCCGTGCGGGATTGCCCTGTCACGATCAAGGCGAACGGATTGCCCTATGCCATCGGCCATCTGGCAACGGTGGGGGCGAGCCTTGCGGTGCAGGTGGATCGCCTCATCGACGACGATGTTTGAATCGAACGGCAACCTGCTGCCGATCATGATGATCAGCCTCAGTCTGGGGCTGTTCACGTTCTTCATCGTCACCACAACCTCGTTCCTGAAGATCGCCGTGGTGCTGTTCATCGTGCGCAACGCGGTGGGCATTCAGCAGACGCCGCCGAACCTTGTGCTTTACGGCATCGCCCTTGCCCTGACCGCCTTTGTCGCCGCCCCCATCGCCGAAGCAACCTATGCGGCCGTGTTTCTGGACGGGGCCGAGTTCGAGCAGTTTTCCGAATGGATCGCGGCCCTGCAACGCGGGATCGAGCCCACGCGCGAATTTCTGGCCCGCTTCACCCTGATGGAAAGTCGCGAGTTCTTCATGCTGGCCGCACAGGACCTGTGGCAGGACACGACGGACCAACAATTCGGCGCAGCCGACATGAGCATCCTGATCCCGTCCTTTCTGGTATCCGAATTGCAACGCGCGTTCGAGATCGGGCTGCTGCTTTATCTGCCATTCATCATCATCGATCTGGTCGTGACCACCATCCTGATGGCCATGGGCATGAGCCAGGTCGCCCCCAACATCATCTCCACCCCGATGAAGCTGTTTCTGTTCGTCACGGTGGATGGCTGGAACAAGCTGGTCGAGGGGCTGATCCTCACCTACGCCGCCTAAGGAGGGCACGCCATGGACTACGGAGCAACCACCCTGATCATGGAGGCGCTGCTGATCTTCGTCGCCATCGTCGTGCCCATCCTGCTGGCGGCCAGCGGCGTGGGCTTTGTCGTGTCGCTGTTGCAAGCCGCCACCCAAATTCAGGAACAGACACTGCCCCAGACACTCAAACTGCTGGCCGTGGTCGGGGTCATTGCCATTATGGCCAGCAGCTTCACCGCGCCTTTGGTCCGCTACACCGAAAAGGTCTTTGTCGGATTTCAAAGCGTCGGACGCTGATGGAGCTGGCACCGGAATATGCGTCGGACCTGTTCCCGACCATGCAGGTGCTCAAGCGCTGGATCATCGAACTGGCGCTGGCAGCGGCGCGGATGATCGGCGTGGTCGCCATCGTCCCCGTCTTTCGCCGGGCCGAGATGGGGCCGTTGGTGCAGGGCAGCCTCGCCATCGGATTTGCCCTGCCCATCTTTGCCACCTCCAGCGCCGTCATCGGTGATCTCGCGGATATGGAGGCCATCTCGCTTTGGCTGGTCATCGCCAAGGAAGTGCTGGTGGGTCTGGTCATTGGCCTGTTCATCGCGCTGCCCTTCTGGGCGTTTCAGGCCGTGGGCGACATCGTGGATGCGCAGCGATCTATCGGGGACGCGGGCATTCAGGACCCCGTCATGCGCGGGCAGGTGTCGGCCAGCGGACAGCTTCTGACCTTTGTGGGGATTGTGCTGTATGTCAGCGCGGGCGGGCTGCACCTGCTGTGTCAGGCGATCTATGACAGCTACCTGATCTGGCCGATGCCCGCGATGCGCCCGGTCTGGGATGGCGGGGCGCTTGATGAAATCGCCGCACTGCTGACGCGGCTCTTGTTCTTTGCGGTCGCGTTGGCGGGCCCGTTTGTGCTGACGTTCCTGTTGTCCGATCTGGCCGTGTCCGGCATTTCGCGCATGCTGGGGCGGCTGTCGTTCTCCAGCATGCTGCCCATGGTCAAGAACATCCTCTTCTGCATCATGCTGGTCGCGTTTTGGGACCCGATGATGAAGCTGATGATGGCGGCACTGCCCACCGATGCGGTCGCCCTCGACTTCCTGCGCGCGGTGGCCCCGCGATGAGCGACAGCGAAGAAAAGACCATCCAGCCCTCCGCCCGCAAGATGCGCGAAGCGACCAAACGCGGGCAAGTGGCACATTTCGTCGACATGTTCGTGGCGCTCAGCCTCGCCACCGGCTGCGTGTTCCTGTTCCTGTCCTTCGGCGGCCTCGTGGCCTTCCTGCGCGGCCAGATCGAGGCGAGCCTTGCCGCCATGGGCACCGCCACCAATCAACAGGTCACGTCGCTGCTCGAAGGGGGGTTGAGCAAAGCCATCGAAGTGGTGCTGGCCCTGTCGGGGATCACATCGCTGGTGCTTCTGATCGCAGCCATCGCGCTGCGCGGCAGCTTCATCTTTTCGACGTACCCGCTGTCCCCCAAGCTCAGCAATATAGACCCTATTCAGGGGCTCAAGCGTATCTTCGGCGTGCGTGGCATGATCGAACTGGCAAAAAGCCTGCTCAAGGCCGCGATCACGCTGGCGTTCCTTTATGTGGTGTTCCGCATCGGCATGCGCAGCTTTCTCGAAGCGGCGCGGATGGGACTTGAGGACCTGCTGTCCGTCGGGTTCTGGATCGTGTTCATCCTGTTTTTCGGGCTGATCCTGATCGCCATCATCTTTGCGCTGCCCGACATCCTGATCCAGCGCTGGATTCACCAACGCGATCTGAAAATGACCCATTCCGAGATGAAACAGGAACAAAAGGACATGTTCGGCAGCCCCGAAATCCGCCGCGCCCGCAAACGGATCCAGAACGAAATGGCGCGCGAAACCACACCTCTGGGCATTCAAAAGGCCAGCGTCGTGATTGTCGGGCAAAGCGTGGCTGTCGGCATCCGCTATGTGCCGACCGAAAATCAGGCTCCGGTGACAGTGGCCAAGGTGCAGCCCTCGGGGCTGGAGGTCAAATTGACCATCGCCAACCTTGCACGGGTGCCATTCTATTCCGAACCGGAGCTTGCCATGCGCCTGATGAAAGAGGCACCGCTGGGGCGCCCCTTGCCACAAGAGTTCTACAAAGAGGCCGTGATGGCACTGCACGGCGCAGGTGTATTGTCGTGAAGGTGAACAATTTCACATAATGATCATTACAAGATCGTCAAACGCGGCCTCTAATCAAACGTCACCCGCATCGCATGTTCTAACGTGTCGACCAGTTCCTGCACGTGACTGTCCTCAAGCACAAAGGGCGGTGCCAGCAGCACATGATCGCCGCGCGTGCCATCCAACGTGCCCCCCATCGGATAGCAGATCAGCCCCGCCTCGAACGCCGCCGCCTTGAACCTTGCATGCACCTTGTCGGCAGGATCAAACGGCGCTTTCGTCTCACGGTCTTTCACAAACTCGATGGCCCGGAACAGACCCACGCCCCGTATGTCACCCACATGAGCGTGCTGGCCGAACCGCTCTGTCAGCGCGTCATGCAGCGCTTCGCCCAAGGGGCGCACGCGGGCCAGCACATTGTCATCCAGCAACCGTTCCAACACGGCCAGCGCCGCAGCACACGCCACCGGATGCCCCAGATAGGTATGCCCATGCTGAAAAAAGCCCGAGCCGTCGCGAATGGTGTCGTGGATGGCGGCACTGCACAGCATTGCGCCGATGGGTTGATACCCGGCCCCCAACCCCTTGGCGATGGCGCAGATATCCGGGGCCACACCGTATTGTTCACATGCAAACAGGGTGCCCGTGCGCCCCATCCCGCACATCACCTCGTCAAAGATCAACAGAATGCCATGCGCATCACACAATGCGCGCACCCGTTCGAAATAGGCGCCCACAGGCGGCACCGCCCCCAAGGTCGCGCCGACCACAGGTTCGGCCACAAAGGCCATGACAGTCTCTGGCCCCAGCGCCTCAATCTCCGCCTCCAGCTCCGCGATCAGACGGTCGACATATTGGGCTTCCGTCTCCCCCGCCTCTCGGCCCCGATAGGCATAGCAGGGCGACACGTGGCTCACATCCATCAGCAGCGGTGAAAACGGCGCACGCCTCGCGGCATTCCCGCCAGTGGCCAGCGCGCCCAGCGTGTTGCCGTGATAGCTTTGGCGCCGCGCAATCACGTGGTGACGTTCAGGCTGGCCGATCTCGATACAGTACTGCCGGGCCAGCTTCAGCGCCGCCTCCATCGCCTCGGACCCGCCGGATACGAAATAGACACGCTCCAACCCGCCCGGGGCCACCGACACCAACTTGTCCGCCAACCGCTCTGCCGGTTGGGACGTGAAATAGCCGGTATGGGCAAAGGCCACCTTGTCCAGCTGATCCTTGATGGCGGCGGTCACATGGGGATCGCCATGGCCCAGACAGGACACCGCCGCATCGCCGCAATTCAGATAAGACGTGCCATCCACATCCGTCAGGTACGGCCCCTGCCCGTGCGACACCATCGGCGGCGGCGATTTCGAATTGCGCGGATACACATGGCTCATGGGACTGGTCCTTGGTCAGGTCACATAAAGATGTCCGCAAACGCACACGCTGAAAAGCCCTCTTGGGAATGGCCCAAACATGCGCGCAAAGGTTGACCTTCCCGCAGCTTTCCGCAGGGTAGAGAAACCAAACCACGCGTCCGGAACATACCGGGCCGAATGACACATAACAAAGGGAGACATTTGTCATGTTTGCGAAACTCAAATTGGGTGCCGCCGTTGTGGCAGGCGCGCTGATGACAGCGCCCATTGCAACAGCACAGGAATTCATCTCGATCGGCACCGGGGGCGTCACGGGCGTCTATTATCCAACGGGCGGCGCGATCTGCCGTCTGGTGAACAAGTCCCGCAAGGAACACGGCATCCGCTGCGCCGTGGAATCGACCGGTGGGTCGGTCTACAACATCAACACGATCAAGGGCGGTGAGCTTGAGTTCGGCGTGGCCCAATCCGACTGGCAGTACCACGCCTATAACGGTACATCGAAGTTCGAAGGGGACGCAGCATTTCCGGACATCCGCGCCGTGATGTCGGTGCACCCCGAACCCTTCACCCTGATCGTGCGGGGCGACAGCGGCATTTCGGGCTTTGAAGACCTCAAAGGCAAGCGCGTGAACGTCGGCAACCCCGGCTCCGGTCAGCGCGCCACCATGGAAGTGGTCATGGACGCCTTCGGGATCGGCATGGGCGATCTTGCTCTGGCGACCGAATACAAGGGCTCCGAGATGGCCAAGCAGCTGTGCGACGGCAACATCGACGCGATGATCTACACCATCGGTCACCCGGCGGCGGCGATCAAGGAAGCGACCACAACCTGTGACGCGCAACTTGTGTCCGTAACGGGCGAGGCCATCGACAAGCTGGTCGCAGACAACCCGTTCTACCGCGTGGCGACCATCCCGGGCGGCATGTACAAGGGCACAGACGGTGACACGACCACCTTCGGCGTCGGTGCGACCTTCGTGACATCGGCCAGCGTGCCCGAAGAAACGGTGTATGTGGTGGCCAAGGCCGTCATGGAAAACATCGACGACTTCCGCGGCCTGCACCCGGCCTTTGCCAACCTCGACCCGGCTGAAATGGTGCAGGACGGCCTGTCCGCACCCCTGCACCCCGGGGCGGCCAAAGCCTACAAAGAACTGGGCTTGATGGAATAAGCCTCCAAGACCAAGCGCCCGGGGCCCACGCCCCGGGCGT
>NZ_CANNDS010000008.1 GCF_947503415.1 uncultured Tateyamaria sp. | reverse complement strand
AGGGTCACATTGTCCCGCCCATTGCCGCCGTCAACCGTGTCGTTGCCGTCACCGCCACTGATCGTGTCGGCCTGATCGCCCCCGAAGATACTGTCATTGCCAGCACCGCCAGACAGCACGTCGTTGCCGGTGCCACCGCTCAGCGTGTCGTTGCCCGCAAGGCCATCAATCGTGTCGCCATCCGGCGTGCCCATCAACAGGTCATCGCCCGTGGTCGGCCCGGTGGGCGCGGCCACCAGAGCCTCGAACCCGATCAACTCGACATTGTTGAAAATGGATTCGCTGCCCAGCACCGACAGCGCCTGCTCCGTCCAGACAACCCGCAATTCGTTGTCCGCAGTGACAGCCACGGCGGCATCCACATAGCTTTGGCCCAGCGACAGCCCCAGCGGAAAAATCCCGGTGCTTTGCAGGGCCGGGATCACCGTTCCATCCGCGTTGTAGCCGCGGCCAAACACCTCCCACTCCCCGGTGGAGGCAAAGAACTGGCTCCACGTGACGATGAACCCGCCCCCGTCCAGGGCCACCACCGCCGGGTTGAGATGCGTACCGGGCAAGGGATGGGCGACGAACTCTGTCGTGCGCGGCGTGCCGTCGGCATTGTAGATGCGCAGCGTCACATTGCTGAAATCGCCCGTGGCGGCATCATTGGCCGCCCCGCTCCAGCCCACGACAAATCCGCCATCCGCAAGAAGCGTGACCACCGGGTCAAAGATCCCCTCGGGATTGGTGGCCACGGTCTGCGGGCCACCCTGCGCCACGCCGGTGGCATCAAATCGCTGCAGACGCAGCTCGGACGGTGCGCCGGTGGTGACATCGTCATTGCGCCACAGCAGGACAAACCCGCCATCGGCCAGCGCCTCGGTTGCAAGGGCACGTTGCTGTTCGTCCTGATCCGAGGCCAGCGGATGCAGCTCGTCCGGCAAGCGCACCGCAATGGGCACCAACTCTCCGGGCGTCGCGCTATAGACCATGGCGAACATGTCAAAACCGGAATCCGGCCCCCGGTAGAAACTCCCCGTCAGGACAAACCCACCCCCCGTCAGGGCGCTCAGCGCGAACCCTTCATAGGCGGTGTTGTTGGAGAATGCCGGCAGGTTGTCCTCACCGATCAGATACTCGCCAAAGATCTCGGTGCCGAATTGCTCGAGCGTCCCGGTAAAGCCGATATACAGTCTCTGTACACCCGGATCGGGGGGTGGCAGGTCAATGTCCGGGGGCTGAAAGATTTCGATGCTGCCGGTGATATCCGTGCCTGCCGCGTCAAAGCGCCGACCGACAAGGTTGAACCCGGTGTTCCATGCAACCGCAAACCCACCATCGGCCAGCCGTTCGATCTGGGCCTGCCCGCCAGCGCCAAGCTCTTCGGCGCTGCCAATCGCAACGCCCTCGGTATCAAAGCGCTGCATGTAAACAAAGTCACGCCCCGCAAGGCGCGCTGTCCAGACGACAATCGTATCGCCGTTGGCCAGAACGACGATGTCGGCTTCGTTGTTGATGGTGGAAATGGTGCCGCCTACTTCGGTCGGCTCGAATACGGTACTGGGATTGCTTGTCATGAAGCATTTGTAAATCAAGAAAGAACTTCCGTGCACCCCCCAATACGGGCCCGGTGAGTCTGCCCCCTTTTCATGGGGTTCAGACTGCGCGCTGCCTAGAAGATCTCGATTGATCCGGCGAGGCCATCAAGGTTCGACAGAGTGTCGAGATAGATCCCCTGCCCTTCCCCGGCCCGGAAATAGGCGTACCCGTCGCCCAGCTCGAACATCTGGTCCACGACCTGCTGGGCCGTCCGCCCTCCCACAAGCTCCGACGCCAGTTCCAGCGTGTCCACGCCCACTTCGAAATCAAAGATCGTGTCCTCGGAAATGACCGCACCGAAGACAAATGTGTCCGCGCCCCCACCGCCATTGATGCCGTCCCGGCCCAGATCACCGGCCTGCCCCGTATCCACATAGCGGTCGTTGCCCATGCCCATATAGATGCGGTCCTGACCGTTGCCGCCAAAGATCAGGTCATCCCCGTCCCCGCCAAAGATCGTGTCGAACCCGTCGCCGCCAAAGATGTTGTCATTGCCGAGCCGTGCGTTGATCACGTCATTGCCCGTGCCGCCGTGAAATGCGTCATCGCCATTGCCGCCCTCGATGGTGTCATTGCCCAGGCCTCCGAACACCGTGTCGCGGCCCAGTTCGCCCCCCTGACCGTTGTCAAAGAACACGTCATCGCCCTCGTTCAGAAACACCAGATCGCGCCCGTTGCCGCCATAGACGACATCATTGCCGTCACCTGCGCTGATCGTGTCGCTGCCGCCGCCGCCAAAGACATTGTCATTGCCGAGCCGTGCGTTGATCACGTCATTGCCGCGCTGGCCGTGGAACTCGTCGTCGCCATTGCCGCCTTCGATGGTGTCATTGCCCAGGCCCCCGAACACCGTGTCCCGGCCCAGATCGCCCCCCTGACCGTTGTCAAAGAACACGTCATCGCCCTGGTTGAGGTAGATCAGGTCCTGACCGTCCCCGCCCCAGGCGGCATCATTCCCGGCCCCGGCATGGATGGTGTCGAAATTTATGCCCCCAAACAGCGTGTCAGCATCCAGGCTGCCATAAAGCAGATCATTGCCAGCCTCGCCGTGCATCTCATCCCCGCCTGCAATGCTGCTCAGGGTGTCGTCCCCGTCCCCGCCAAAGATCGTATCGGACTGATTAGAGCCTGCTTCCGAGCCTCCTTCGAAGCGATCAGCGCCCGCGCCGAGGAACACCAGATTGCGGCCGCTGTCGCCCACCACCGTGTCCGCCCCGGTGCCTGCGTAAATCGTGTCATTGCCCGTTCCGCCCTCGATCAGGTCGTTGCCAGCCCCCGCGTCCAGAACGTCGTTGCCCGAAAACGCCTGAAGCGTGTCATTGCCGGCACCGCCCACCAGCGTGTCGGCCCCATTGGTGCCTTCCGTCCGGGGTTCGGGCTCAGGCTCGGGTTCGGGGTCCGGGTCGGCCTCCGACAAGACCAGCAGGGGCCGGTCGATGGTCCAGTCGATGGCGGCCATGACCTGCCATTCCGACACCATGCCGCCATCGGCACTGCGCAGCTCAAGCGTTTCACCGCGATAGGTGATCACCGCGCCCCAGGCCCGGCTGGAATATGCGATCTGATCCGTGCTGTAGAGAAAGGAGACATCCGACAGATCAATCCGGTCCACGCCTGCGCGAAACCCGTCGATCACATCATGCTGGCCATCGCCCACCAGCACATAGGTGTTGGCCCCGGCGCCGCCGCGCAGCACATCCTGCCCGGCCCCGTCCTCGAGGATGTCATTGCCCGCACCGCCCTCGATCACGTCGGCCCCGGCAGAGCCCACCAGCATGTCATCGCGGTCCGTGCCCGACAGGGTGCCCCCCGTGCCGACACGCACCTCGCCCTGCCCGGCCAGATCGACCTCAAGCTGGGCAAAGCCCGTTGCGGTGTGCTGCGCCAGCAGGACCTGCAGGTTGCCATCCTGCGCAATGGCCGCAGCCATGCCCGACACGCTGTCCAGCATCGCGCCCGTGGTGCTTTCCAGCGTATCCAGATGCACAAGCCGTCCCAACGGGCCAAGGGCAAACAGGCTGATGCCATCATCGCCGCCAGAGGCCAGCACATAGGTCCAGCCGTCATGGTGGACCACTTCCAGCTCCGTGGCCGATCCGAACCGGCTGAGCTGGTTGTCCAGAATATGATCCGTCACCCGGGGCTGGCCGTCCGTATCCACCGCAATGACGCTCAGGGCGGCACTTTCGCTGGTCTCAGACCGGGTCACGACCAGAACAAAGCCCTGCCCGCCCACAACGGCTGTCTCCATGTCGACGGCCGTCTCGAACAGGCCCAGACCCATTTCGGTGCTGATGGCACCGGCATGCGCCACATGGCCCGAATTGGGGTCGACCTTGAACACGGAAATGCCGGTGTCTTCCAGACAGGCCGTGATCAGGAAATCGTGGCCCCCGAAGGACAGCGCCGCGACGGCGCCGGGTGTGGCGTGAAAGGTATCGCCCTCGTCCCGCGTCACCTGCCCTGCGTTGAAGGTGCTCTCGTCCCCGGCCCGGAAACAGCGCAGGGTGCCGTCGGTTCCGGCCGAAAACAGGTAGCCATTGCCGCTGACCTGATACACCGCATCCTGCGACGCGCTGAGACCATTGCCCTCAAGGGCTGCGGCAGGGCCGATGCTGGCCCCGTCCACCTCAAAGCCCAGAAGCCGGTTGTTGCCTTCGCTGCCCACCGCGACAAAGACGGTGTCGCCGGTGTCGATCAGGGACAGGTTGCCGTTCGATTGATCCCAAAAGGCCTGTGTTAGAGACTGTGTATCCGCGATCTGAGCCTGACCGGCCCCGCCAAAGGTCAGCGTCACCAGACCACCGCCTGCTGCAGACAATGCAACAACCGCCGGCCCCACGGCCGTTGCCATCACCTCAAGGTGATCAACGCCCGTCGCCAGCGGTCCAAGCCCTTGGCCCACAGAACCGGTTACCCTCAACGCAACCATTACAACCCCACTCGTTACTCAAGCGGAAGATGGGGGGGCGGCACGGCAAACGGCGGTCGGCTTTGGGGCCAGATGAAGAACTAAACCAACACTTCGTGGAAAATTTTAGCAGCGGCGCAGGGACAGATCGCAGGCCCAGATCGCAGGCCCGGACGACAGGGCTAGTCCATCAGTTCCTTGTGATAGGCAATGGCCGCACCCAGATCCTCGAAATAGGTGATGGCCCCGTCATCCAGCACCAGACCCACATCGCAGAACTCGCGCACTTCGGGCATGTTGTGGGTCACCAATATGGCGCTTGAGGTCTGCATCCGCGCGCCGAAGACAGCCTTGCTCTTGCGGCGGAACTGCTGGTCGCCGACGGCTGTGACCTCGTCGACAAGATAGGTGTCGAACCGGATCCCCATCGACGCGCCAAAGGCCAGCCGCGACCGCATGCCCGACGAATAGCTGCGCACCGGCATGTGGAAATGGCGCCCGATCTCGGCGAAATCCTCGACAAAGGCGATCAGGCTTTCGGTGTCCACGCCATAGATCCGGGCAATGAAGCGCACGTTCTGGGCCCCGGTCAGATCCGGGTGAAACGATCCGGCAAAGCCCACGGGCCAGGAAATCGTCCCATCCGACACGATCTGGCCGGAATCGGGCAGCATCGTGCCTGCAATCAGCTTGAGCAGGGTCGATTTGCCCGCCCCGTTGCGGCCCAGCAGGGCAATGGACTTGCCGGTGGGCAGCTCCAGCGACAGGTTGTCGATCACCACCCGGCGTTCCCCATCCACCCGGAAGCTCTTGGTCAGGTTCTCGAAACGGATCACAGGGCCGGGTCCTAGCGCCGGTCGCGCAGGCTGTAGTAGATCAACGCCAGGATCGCCCATGTCAGCAGCAGGAACAGCCCCGCAAGGGCCGACAGGATATAGCGCTGCGGATATTCCGAACTGCCCGCCCCCGTCGGCTCGATATAGGTGGCCAGATAGCGGCTGCGCCGGATCCCGTTGGCCCGCGCCACATCCAGCGCGGTCAGCGCCGCGCGATAGGTCTCTTCGGCATATTCGCGATCCACGGTCAGCCGCTCGAATTCGGAGATCAGCGACGGGTAATCGCCCACCAGCGCACCGACATCATCGTCACCCTGGGCAAAGGCCTGCCGCTCGCTGGCAATCCGGGCCCGGATCACCTCGATGCGGCGGCGCGCCTGCGCGGTGCGCGGGTCGTTCGCATTGCTGGTCTGCGCCAGCAGGTCCGCTTCGATCAGCGCCTCGGCCAGTTGCTGTTGCAGGTTGTTCATCACGCCCATGCGGCCCTGGATATCGGCCTCCGGGTCGACAATCTGGGACCGGGTGCGAAACGCGGTCAGGGCCTCGCGCGCGGTCTTGAGCCGCTCCAGCGCCTCGTCCAGATCATCCTGCGCATAGCGGGTCGCATCATCACGCGCCGTCGCGGACAGCTCGTTGATCATGCGTTCGCTCTCGGTCACGATTTCCGTCGCAACGGCCTGCGCATAGTCGGGATCGAACGCGCGCACCTCAATCTCCATCAGCCCCGCCGCCTGATCATAGGAAATGCGGACCACACGGCTCCAGAACCAGACCAGATCCTCGATGGAGGCCTCCGGCCACAGGGAAAAGACCTTGTCGACATCCCAATGCTGTTCGTAATGGCTGCGCAGATCCAGCCGCGCGTCGATGATCTCCACCAGTTCCTGGCTCTGGATGTATTCAAACAGGATATCGGTGTCGGACGAGCCCCCCGCCCCGGCAAACAGGTCCAGCCCGCCCAGCAGGTCGCTGGCGCTGCCGCCCTCGTCCTGGCGCACGGTAAAGGCCGTGACAGAGCCGTACTGGTCCTTGGCCACGCCGAACAGATAGCCGACCGTGCCCAGAAGCGGCAGGATGACCACAAGCATCATCGCAAAGAACACGCCCCAGTGGTGGCGCCGCAGATGGGCGGGCGGGGCGACCCCTGCATTGGACTGCTCCCGCACGGACTGGTCGATCACCCGGCGCGGCATCACATCGGACTGCATCTCTCCGGGCCGGAAGACCGTTTCGGTCTGCTGTGGTGCGCCCGGCCTTGGTCCGGGACCCTGCGGCCCCGCACCCCGTGCACCCATTCCCTGCGACGCAGGAGAGGCCGGGTGTGAAGAAGGATCATGGTCCATTGGAATATCCGGGTCGCCCCCTCCGAGCCGGAATGTCCGGGGCTTCCGCCCTGCCCGGTCGGCGTCCTGCCCTGCAGGCATATCAACCACCTTGTCCGACCCGCTCATGGTCCCGTGCCCCGCAACTGGATGCTTGAAAAGCCTTTCGGCCTTTCTTACTCAAGATCCAGACCAACTTCCAGCAAGGCAATAACATTTCGGATGACCGTTGATTACGCGCCACCTCCTGCCTCTCAGCGCCCGGATGCCACCCGGAGCCGCCGGTCATTTGGCAGCCTGCGGACGATTACCGCCTTGATATTGCGGGAAATGTCCACGCGTTACGGCCGGTCGCCGGGGGGCTATGTCTGGGCGGTTGTCGAACCGCTGGGCGCGATCCTGCTGCTGTCCTTCGGCTTTTCCCTGCTGGTGCGTGCCCCGTCCTTGGGCAACAATTTCATCCTGTTCTATGCCTCGGGCTACCTGACCTTCAACATGTACCAGCAGATTTCGCTCACGGTCTCGCGGGGGATCCAGTTTTCCAGACCCCTGCTGTTCTATCCGGCCGTTACATGGATCGATGCGGTGCTGGCGCGGCTCATTCTCAATGCGCTGACAAGCATCATGGTCAGCATCATCATCCTGTTCATCATCTTTTCCCTGCTGCAGACACGGACCACGATCGATATCGGGCCGGTCCTTCTCAGCCTCGGGCTGGCGGTGCTGTTTGGATTTGGGGTCGGGGTGATGAATTGCGCCCTGTCGGGGCTGTATCCGACATGGGACCTGATCTGGTCCATCGTGACCCGGCCCCTGTTTCTGGCATCGGCCATCTTCTACATCCTCGAAGACCTGCCCCGCACTGTGCAGGCCGTGCTGTGGTACAATCCCCTGATCCATATCTCCGGGATCATGCGGTCCGGGATATATCCGACATATGTGCCGGATTACGTCTCGCTTCCCTTTGTGCTGGCCAGCAGTCTGGGGACCGCGGCCATCGGCATGCTGCTGCTGCACCGGCACCACCGGACCATTCTGGAAAGCTAGGAACAGACTCTAATGTTTCGCGCGCGAAACATTTGAAGACCCTGCCCAACGGCGGACAACCGCATGCTCCACCCCTGTCCGGGCCAGGATGCCGTCGCGCACGGCGCGCAGCATCAGCCCCATGAAGCGGGCCCGCTCCCCGTCATGGGCACGCGCCTTCAGCAACCACTTGGGCACGATGATCAAAAGCACCGGCACAAACAGCCACCCCGCCGCCAACCGGTACAGCATCAACAGGTTGCGGTGGTAGTAATAGACCTTCCACAGGGGCTGAAAGCGGCCCCGCTGACGGGCGCCAAAGGTGGAACAATCATGCTCGAACCGCACCTTGGGCTGAAACAGGATGCGCCCCCCCGCCTGCCGCAGACGCAGCGTATACAGCCCGTCATCGGCATATAGAAACAGGGACGGGTCCGGGTATCCGGCCAGCTCCACCCCACGGCGCGAAATGAAGAAGCCCACGAAAGAGGTGACATCGACCTCAAGGCCCTGCCCCGCCTCGTAATGCGCCGGGCCAAGGTGAAATCCGCCCCGCCCATGGCGCAGCGTGCGCAAAAACTCCTGCCCATGCCAGAACGGGTTCCGCGAGGGGCGGTTCATGTCGCAGATCTGGCCGGTGGGGAAATACACGGCGGCAGAGACCGCCTCGCAGGCATCAAGATCAAGGGCGTGAAAGGCGGCCAGCGCCTCTGGCTGCGGGCGCGCATCATCATCCATCACAACCAGCCAATCGGGGTCGAACCGGTCCATGGCAAGGCGCATGCCCGCTTCGAACCCGCCTGCCCCGCCCCGGTTGGTGACGCTGCGATGCACGGTCAGACGCGGATCGGCCTGCGCGGCCAGCCAGTCCGCCGTGCCGTCACTGGACTGGTTGTCGACCACCACAACACCCTGCAGCTGGCCCTTGGGGCTTTGCAGCAACCGCGACAGGGTCACCTGCAATTGCGCCAGCCGGTCATGCGTGACCACAACTGCCACCAACCGACGCCCGTCGGTGTCCTGCTCGGTCACACCGCTCTCCATTCCCGTCATACGGTCCCAGCAAAGGCCACAGTCCCGCACGCTTGTCAAACCCGCCCCCCTTTTCCAACGGGCACGATCATGCCATGTCCTGTAGGGGGAAAACGGAAAGGGCACAGGGTCCATGCAAATCGAACAGACAGCGCTTGAAGGTGTCGTCATCCTGACCCCTGCGCGCCATCAGGACGGGCGCGGGTTTTTCAGCGAAAGCTGGAACCGGGACCGGATGGCACAGGCCGGGCTGAACTATGATTTCGTGCAGGACAACCATTCGATGTCCCTGACGCCCGGCACGCTGCGCGGTCTGCATTTTCAGGCCCCGCCCCATGCCCAGGCCAAGCTGGTGCGCTGCGGGCGCGGCAGGCTTTTTGACGTGGCCGTCGACATCCGCCGCGGCTCTTCCACCTATGGCCAGTGGGTCGGTGTCGACCTCAGCTTTGACAACGGGCGGCAATTGCTGATCCCCGAAGGGTTCCTGCACGGCTTTGTCACCCGCGAACCCGAGACCGAGGTGATCTACAAATGCTCGCACGGCTATGCGCCCGCTGCCGACGGGGCCGTGCACTGGGACAGCTGCGGCATTGACTGGGGCCTTGAGGGGGCCGCCCCCCTGCTCAGCGACAAGGACGCAGCGGCCCCGCCCTTATCCGCCTTCGACACGCCGTTCTGACGTCAGTGCCGTGACCCATGTCCCGGCCTCCAGGATCATGAAGTCGCGAATGCGGGGGCTGGCCATTTGCCCGTTCGGGCGCCGGTACATCAGAACCATTTCGTCATTGTCGACGATGTCGATCCCCTGCACGACATGCAGTGCAAAATACCGGACCCGGCCATCTTCCATAATACATTTGATCACTGTGGCACTCTCTCTGATTGGCAGTCTTCGGGCGCGCCGCACCGCCCGGTTTCAGGGCCAGACTACACCGCCATGACAGCATGGAAGTAAAGCCCCCAATCCGTCCGGTCTGCATGTGCCGGTCTGGACCCCATTTACCCGATCTGCACAGATTGATAATCACAGGCTCAAAGTATTGGACACAAAATGAAACTTCTTATCACGGGTGGCGCCGGCTTCATTGGATCGGCCGTTGTGCGTCAGGCCATTGCAGCGGGTCATGAGGTGATCAACCTTGATGCGCTGACCTATGCGGCCTGCCTCGACAATGTGGCCGACGTTTCGGATCACCCCGCCTATCATTTCGAACAGGTCGACATTCGCGACCGGGCCGCCCTTGACCGTGTGCTGGCCGCCCATGCCCCCGATGCCATCATGCATCTGGCCGCGGAATCCCATGTGGACCGGTCCATTGATGGCCCTGCGGCCTTTATAGAGACGAATATCACCGGCACCTACACATTGCTGGAAGCCGCCCGAAGCCAGTGGCAGGCCCAGGGGCGCCCCGGCACGTTCCGCTTCCATCATATCTCCACCGATGAGGTATTTGGCAGCCTCGGCGAGACGGGGCTGTTCACCGAAGACACGCCGTATGATCCGCGCAGTCCCTATTCCGCGTCCAAGGCCGCCAGCGACCATCTGGTCCGCGCCTGGCACGAGACCTATGGCCTGCCCGTGGTGCTGACCAATTGTTCGAACAATTACGGCCCCTATCATTTCCCCGAAAAGCTGATCCCGGTAGTGATCCTGAACGCGCTGGCGGGCAAGCCGTTGCCCATCTATGGCGACGGGTCGAACGTGCGCGACTGGCTTTTTGTCGAGGATCACGCCGACGCGCTTTTGCTGGTGCTGCAAAAGGGGCAGGTGGGGCGCAGCTACAATATCGGGGGCGAGAACGAGCGCAGCAATCTGGAACTGGTGCGCAGCTTGTGCGCCATTCTGGACCGGTTGCAGCCCCGCGCGGACGGCGCGCCCTATGCCGATCTGATCACCTTTGTCACCGACCGGCCCGGCCATGATGCGCGCTATGCCATTGACCCCACCCGCCTGCGCGAGGAACTGGGCTGGCGCCCCTCTGTCACGCTGGACGAGGGGCTGGAGCTCACCGTGCGCTGGTATCTGGACAACACCGCCTGGTGGCAGGCACTGCAAGCCCGCGACGGGGTGGGTGACCGGTTGGGAACCGGCACATGACAGTGCTGGTCTTTGGCCAGACAGGGCAGGTGGCGCGCGCCCTTGTGCGGGCGGCCCCCGTGACCGCCCTTGGCCGGGACGTGGCCGACCTGACCGACCCCGACGCCTGCGCCGACCAGATCCGCCAGCATGCCCCTCGGGCCGTCATCAACGCTGCCGCCTACACGGCCGTGGACCGCGCCGAAGAGGAAGAGGCGCTGGCCCATCAGATCAATGCCGACGCCCCCGGTGCCATGGCCCGGACGTGCGCTGATCTGGGCATTCCGTTCCTGCATATCTCGACCGATTACGTCTTTGACGGGGACGGGCAGGGGGCCTGGAGCCCCGACGCGCCGGTGGCCCCGCAGAACGCCTATGGCCGCACCAAGCTGGCCGGGGAAGAGGCGGTGCGCGCCGCAGGGGGGCAGCACGCCATCCTGCGCACGGCGTGGGTGTTTTCCGCGGATGGGGCGAATTTCGTCAAGACCATGCTGCGCCTGTCCGAAACCCGCAGCGCCCTGAGCATCGTGGGCGATCAGCGCGGTGGGCCAACCCCTGCACGGGGCATCGCCGCCGCACTTTTGACCATGGCAAAGGCCATGCAGGATGACGGAAACTTCAGCGGCACGTGGCATTACGCGGGCCAGCCCACCACCACATGGGCGCGTTTCGCGCGCGAAACATTTGCGCTGGCCGGACGGTCGGTCGAGGTGACCGAGATCGCCACCAAAGACTATCCGACCCCGGCCAAACGCCCGCTGAATTCCGAACTGGACTGCACCACATTGACCCAAGACTTTGGCATCACCCCGCCTGACTGGCGGGACGATCTGGCCCAAGTGATCAAGGAGCTTCTGCCATGACCGCACGCAAAGGCATCATTCTGGCCGGGGGGTCGGGCACGCGCCTCTATCCCATCACCATTGGCCTGTCGAAACAGCTGGTGCCGATCTATGACAAGCCGATGATCTATTACCCGCTGTCGGCCCTCATGCTGGCGGGTCTGCGCGAGATCGCGATCATCACCACCCCCGAAGATCAGGCCCAGTTCCAGCGGGCTTTGGGGGATGGCAGCCAATGGGGGCTGTCGTTCACCTACATCGTGCAGCCCAGCCCGGATGGGCTTGCCCAAGCCTATATCCTGGCCGAGGAATTTCTGGACGGCGCGCCTTCGGCCATGGTGCTGGGGGACAACATCTTTTTCGGTCATGGCCTGCCGGAACAGCTGGCGGCAGCGGATGATCTGGACACCGGCGGCACTGTCTTTGCCTACCGGGTGGGCGATCCGGAACGCTATGGTGTGGTGGATTTTGACACCGATGGCACGGTGCGCCAGATCATCGAAAAACCCGAGGTGCCGCCGTCGAACTATGCGGTGACGGGGCTGTATTTCCTGGATGGCACAGCACCCCAGCGCGCCCGTGCCGTCACCCCGTCAGAGCGGGGCGAGCTGGAGATCACGGCGCTTTTGGAAAGCTATCTGGACGACAAGCAACTGCATGTGCAGCAGATGGGGCGGGGCTATGCGTGGCTGGACACCGGCACCCATGCGAGCCTGCTGGATGCGGGCAACTTCGTGCGAACCCTGTCGGAGCGGCAGGGCCTGCAGGTGGGCAGCCCCGAAGAGATCGCGTGGTCCAAGGGGTGGATCAGTGATGCGGAGCTGCAGGACCGTGCCAAGACATTGGCCAAGACATCTTATGGGCAATATCTGCTGGACCTGCTGCGCTGAGCCAAATGTTTCGCGCGCGAAACATTCGCCCCTTTTGATCAGCTTTCGCGTTCCAGCCATTCGAACAGGCGGTCGCGCAAATCCGGCGTCACGGCATGGCCCGAGATCTGGATGGACCCGCTGACGCGGTCGACGCTGACCTTTACGCCGGGGCGCAACTCGCGTTCGGTCATCTGGGCCGTTTTTGCCTTTTTAGGGACTGTTTCCGCGGGTTCCAGAGACTTCGGGCCCTTGGCCAGAAGGTCTGACAGCAACGCCTGTTCCGTCTCGGCGGATCGGTCGGGTTGTATGGACAGAAGCCGGATCAGGGTGCGGGGAAAGGTCGGTTCATCCTCAAGCCGCTTGGCCAGCATGAGGCCCTGCCGTTCGCCAATGCGGTGGGGATGGGCCAGCACCTCATCCAGCGCCTGCACGATGTCGACAAAGGAGCCGATCTTGGACCGTTTGGCGCGCGAGGCGGTGCCAAAGAGGCCGCGCAGCGCCTGTTTCTGATCCTCGAACACGCCCTGTTCCACGGCTTTGACCACGATGCGCGCCCGTTCAAAGTAGCTCAGGCCCACGCGGATCTCGTTTTCCTCGACCATGGCGAGATAGGCGTCCGAAGCCGTCTCTGGCCGCCGCAGGAGCGCCAGTGCCTGCACGGGGTCGGCACTGTCGCTGGCGATGCGTTGCAGGGCCTGACAGCGCCGCCAGCCCGAGATCAGCCCGTAAGCGCCGGGGGCCAGTTCCACCACTTCGATCGGGGTCTGCTGGCCGCGGTCACGGATCGAGGTGACAAGAGCGTCCATCTCGGCATCGTCGGCGGCGACGCGGTCGCGCACCAGATAGTCGAGCTTGATCTGATCCAGCGGGATCTGGGCCACCATGCGCCCCGTTTCGCGCGCCTCTGTCATGGCCGCACTCACGTCGCGCAGGGCGGAAGTGGCGGCGGCATCAGAGGCCACGTCGGCAATGGGTGGACGCAGGCCGGAGCCGGGCAGGGGGGTATCGCCCGCAGAACCGGGCGTGGTGGGCTGCCCCGCAGAACCGGGCGTGGTGGGCTGGCCCATGAAGGCGGGATTGGCGGGCGTCAGGCGTTTGCGTTTGGCCATGTTGGTCCTCCCTTTCCGGGGGCGCGGGTCATGCCGCGTCCTCTTGTGCGTCGCGCCGCCAGCTGCCGATCAGCAATTGCTTGAACGCGGCATAGGTGGCGTCAAAGGTTTCGCGCCCACGCGCATAGGTTTCGCGGTTGAAGTCGCGGTAATCGGCCTCGTAAATGCCTTGGACCTTTTCACCGGCCTGACCGATCAGCGCGGTAAACCCTTGCCGGTGCGGAGACAGCGTTTCACCCAAATAAGCCTGCATTAGAGCCGCAAGTTCGGCCTGTTGCGCCCCGTCATAGCGGGTGACGACGGCGCGGACCGCATCCCACTGGAACGCCATCTCGTCCCGGCCCAGGGCGCGGGCGGCCATATTCTCGGCCTCTTCGATGGACCCAAACGTGGCGTGCAGCATGTCAAAGAAGCGGCCCGTGCTGTCAAATTCGAGGAAAGACGCCCCCATGGGCACCAGCAGGATGTCGGCCGCCGCCAGCCCGTTGATCGTCAGGTATCCAAGGGCCGGGGGCGTATCGAGCAGGATGACATCGTATTGGTCCAGCAGCCCGTCCTGTTCAAAGCTGTCGGTGAGCGCGTCCCACAGCTTCCAGCCCCGCGCCTGCATGCGCCAGACGGGGATCTGGAATTCGGCCCAGTAGAGGTTCAGCTGCGCGCCGATCAGGTCGATATTGGGCCAGTGGGTGTTCTGGACCAGATCGGCGGCGTTGGTCTTCAGCGCCTCGGTCAGCGTGTCGTCGAGGGGCAGGGGGGCTTCGTTCCGGTCGATGCGGCGCTGGTTTTCGCCGCGCAGATGCTGGGCGTAGTGCCGGGCCATCAGGGGAAAGACGGTTTGCCATTCATCCGCCACCTGCCCGCCAAAGATCGAGGTCATGGAGCCTTGGCTGTCCAGATCGACCACCAGCACCTTGTAGCCATCAAGGGCCGCCGACATGGCCAGATGGGCCGCCATCGAGGTCTTGCCCACGCCGCCCTTGAAGTTGGCGACGGCGGTGATTTTCGCGGGCTGTCCTTCGGGGCGGTAGGGCAGGTATTCCTTGGCCTTTGACCCTTCCTGTCCGAAATGGGCGCGCAGGCGCAGCACCTCGTCGAGGGTGAACCACTTGGCGCCGCCTTCGGTCTCGGACGTGCCCTGGGGCAGGTCGGGGTTCTGGCGCAGCACGCGGCGGAAATGGCCGGTGGCGATGGGGATGAGGTATTTGGTGATCTCCCAGGTGGAGAACAGGCGCAGCTGTCGTTGCCCGTTTTCCTGCAGACCCCGGCTGGCCAGATCGCTGCGCCCTGCGGCACAGGCCTTGGCCAATGCGCCAAACGCATCTGTTGTGCTGGGCGTGCCCAGATGGCTTGCCGCCGTGTCCGGATCAATGTTGAAATAGGGGGGCGGGTCGCTTGGGGTGCGTCCGGTCATCTCTGCTCATGTTCCTTGTTTTGGCCCTTATACCACAAAAAGCGCAACATGGAACAAATCGTGCAACAGAGATGTCTGTTTCCCCTATTTTTCTAAGCATATGAGGGCGCTGGCAACCGTGCTGATCGCTTTTTTCAGTTAGTTTGTTGTTATTTATTCGTTACGGGATCTGGTGCGTGTGTGATTTTGCCTTTGAATCAAGGGATTGATCCATGGATTTTGGGATGCAGTGACTCTGATCCCCCGAAAGACTGACTCTGAACCCCCGCTGAAGCGACTCTGATCCGCCGAAGCGGTGCTGGACGCATCCTGTGGATAACTTTAGGGTCAGCGTCACTGAAACCCCGAAGAACAGGGGGCAGATTCGGGCGCTGGATCACAGCGCCGGCAACACGGGCAGGGCAGCCATGTCAGAGGCAATCGCAAAGAGGGGCGGCAGCGCATTTTTCGTGTGCGATATTTTCGATGCCAGTCCCAAGGATGATCTGGGCACGATGGAGCATCCGATCTTTTCGCTGAGCACGCGGCCTGACCGGCGCATCCTGTCCTATACCCACAATGACGTGCAGGTGGATGTGACCCCAAGCGTGCGGGGCCGCGCGACGATCCATGACAAGGACATCCTGATCTATTGCATCAGCCAGTTGATGGCGGCGCTGAATGCGGGCCGCACCATTTCGCGCACCTTGCAGATCAAGGCGCATGACCTGCTGGTGGCCACGCGGCGCGACACGTCGGGCGACGGCTACGGGCGGCTGCGCGATGCGTTCGAGCGGTTGGCGGGCACCCGCATCACCACCAATCTGAGCACGGGCGGCGTCGAGGTCACCCAAGGCTTCGGCCTGATCGAAAGCTGGGAGATCGTGCGCAAGGCGCCCGCAGCCGGGGGCAGGGGCGGGCGCATGGTCAGCGTCATGGTCACCTTGAGCGAGTGGATATTCCGCGCCGTGCAGTCGAAATCGGTGCTGACGCTGAACCGTGAATACTTTGCCCTGCGCAAACCGCTGGAGCGGCGGATCTATGAATTGGCGCGCAAGCATTGCGGGCGGCAGCCTGAATGGCGGGTGAGCGTGACGACCCTGCACAAGAAGGCCGGATCGGCGGCCCCCCTGCGCGTGTTCCGGGCCGCCGTGCGGCGGATGATGCAGGATGATCTTTTGCCCGATTATACGCTGAGTGAATTGCCGGGCGATCTGGTGCTGGTGCGCCGGGAGGCACAGGTGCTGGCGGTGGGCGAGGGGCCTGTGCTGGGCACGGAGGTCCTTGAGGCGGCCCGCGCGCTGGCACCGGGGGCGGATGTCTATGCGCTGGAGGCGGCCTGGCAGGGGTTCTGGATCGACAGTGGTCGTCCGCGCCTGAGCGATCCGGACCGCGCGTTCCTGGGCTGGGTCAAGTCGCAGGCGGGGGTGGCTGCGAAGCGGTGAGTTTGAGCGCGATGTTCAGGGGATGCCGACCCGGGCTGAACCCCGAGGGGGCGAATGGAAAGGCGGCGCATGCAAAATCTCTCAACCGCGCCCAGGCTGACGACCGGGCGGTTGGTTTTGCGGGGACCCGAGCGGGAGGATTTACCCGCCTTCACCCGTTTCATGACCAGTGCCCCGTCGATGAAAGCGCAGGGCGAGACGATCTCGGCGGAGCAGGCCTGGTTCGGGTTTCTGAGCGGCATTGGCCACTGGCACTGGCACGGCTTCGGCTTCTTTATGGTTGTGGACCAGCGGACGGGGGATGCGATCGGCCGGGTGGGTTTGATCAAGCATGCGGGGTGGCCGGACACAGAGCTGGCATGGCATCTGTTTGAAGGCGCGGAGGGACAGGGCTTTGCCACGGAAGCCGCGATGGCCGTCAAGACATGGGCCTCTGAGGATCTGGGGCTGGAGCGGCTCTACAGCTATATAGACATCGACAATACGCGGTCACAGGCTGTGGCAAGAAGGCTGGGCGCCGTCACGGACGGAACACGGGCCGCCCATGACGCGGAGGCGGAGGTGTGGGTGCACAGGATGGACAGCCATGGGGCTTTTGACAGGACCTGAAGCACCTGCGGCCTGACTCGTGGAGTTCAACGCGTGACGTGATTTTCGACGTCTCAGGTATTCCGAGACCTGTGGTTCGCGCCCGAGACATGGCGCGCCGCCTGTGTGCACGGGGTCAAGGCGATTTAAATCTGCGGAGAGGGGCCAGACCGCGGTCTGACGCGGCACGGCTGCCGTGGGGGCCGTGTCCCTCTTCCTTGCCCACCCCAAAGCTGAACCATCCGTTAACCCACCGCGCGCTTTGCTGAGCGGTCGTTAACGCTCTGTTCATAAAACACGTGTCGATCCGATCCTCACGCAAGGACCTTTCCCCATGCCCGACACGACCGCCCGCCTGGGCCTGCCTGTGATTATGCCCTCGCAGGCGCAAAAGCATGTCACCCACAACGAAGCGCTTGTTCTGCTGGATGGCATCACGCAGCTGGTGGTGAGCGCACATGGCGCTGCAACCCCACCCGCCCTGCCCGCCGAGGGAGAGATCTATGCGCTGGGGCCTGCCCCGACGGGGGACTGGGCCGGTCAGGCCGGCATGCTGGCGCAATGGGTCGGGACCTATTGGCACTTCATCGCGCCGCAAGAGGGCTGGCTGGCCTGGGATATCGAGACAACTGCCCTGCTGGTCCACCGCGGGGGCGACTGGCAATCCGCGGTTGGCAGCTTTGCGGAGCTGGGCATCGGCACGGCTGCGGATGACCTCAACCGCTTTGCCGTGTCGTCGGATGCGTCGCTGCTGACCCATGCGGGGGGTGGCCATCAGCTCAAGGTCAACAAGGCCGGGATATCCGACACCAATTCCCTGCTGTTTCAGACCAACTGGTCGGGCCGGGCCGAAATGGGTTGTGCGGGCAATGATGATTTCTCGGTCAAGGTGTCGGCGGATGGCACCACCTTCCATGACGGCCTTGTGGTCGATGCGGCCAGCGGGGCGGTGCGCTTTCCCAACGGGATCGCGGGCACGGGATCCGCGGCGGGGCCGATGGGCGGTCAGGTCGTGGCCTTTGTGGCAGAGCGCAACAGCACTGTGTCGGCCGGCATGAACATGTCCTTTGGAAATGGGGCCACGGATACGGCGGGCCCGGTTGTGCCGTTCGACGCGCGCGTCGTGGCCACGACCCTGTCCATCCGCAGCGGATCGGGCGGGCTGACAAGTTTTGATCTGGCGCTGGACGACGTGACCGATCCCGCGTTCCGGGTGTCGCTGAACTATTCCGGATCGGGGGATGTCGAAACGGCTGTGGCCGATTTCTCGGCCGCCCCGCGTGTCATCCCTGCGGGCACGGCGCTGTCGCTGGTCTGTTCGGGCACGCAAGGTGCGTCGAAACTGGTGGGCACGATTTACGTGATGTTCGACTGACGGGATCAGGGCGTTGTGCCGATGGGTCGAGGCCAGATTGACCTTCGGGACGTGCCGAGGTGCTTTTGGGGGACTGGCTGGATTGAGCCCTGCGTGGTCATCGAATCCCAGACAGACAGAGGGCCGTGCCCGACCTCGGGCGGGCGTCCGCACGTCGAGCGGTGTGATTTATGGTTCGTATTTGCCTGCGACGGTCGTTCTGCGCGCCAACGGTGTCATGCGCCCTCCCGGGGGGAGGTCGGGCGCGGCCCGGCGCGCTGCGCGCTTGGCTCCGGGCCAGGACGCGCAGTATCGGCATCGCGCAGTGCCAGGAGGTGAATGTCAGCTAGGAGCCTTTTGTGCAGATTTGATTGCTGAGGTATTGTCAAAGTGCCTAAGCGTATACAGGACTGAATTCGTGCGAAATCTGATGGCGAGCTTCTTGATAGCTGTTTCGGCACTAGCCCATGGGTTTTGGAGAGCTGGCAACAAGTTGCATCATGTGTTTGGGGCGATCCTTGTCGTCTCCATCGCAATAATTGTTTTGCCTGTTTCACTCGTTAAGCGCATCACTGGCGGAGCTCCGAAGCGGACAGGTGACAATAACGAATAACCGCTCCGTCCGCACAGCCGTTTCTGATCCCGGTCCGGTCAGTGCGCGCAAGACGGGGCGTCGCCGTCTCTATTTGTCGTAATAGTCTCTGAACCAGCGCACGAAGGCATCGATGCCGGTCTGCACGTCGGTCTGGGGTTGATACCCGGTCAATTGGCGCAACAGGTCCGCATTGGCCCATGTCGCTTCCAGATCGCCGGGCTGCATGCCCATGTAATTGCGCACCGCCTTTTGGCCCAGGCTGGTTTCGAGCGCGTCGATGAAATCCAGAAGCCGGACCTTGGTCGAGTTGCCGATATTGACGATGCGGTAGGGGGCCACGGGGCTGAGCGAGTCTCCTGCCGCGATATCTTCCGGGCTGTCGGGGCGCTGCGGCACCGCGTCGATCAGGAGCCGGATGCCCCGCACCAGATCGTCCACATAGGTAAAGTCGCGATACATCTGGCCGTGGTTGTAGATGTCGATGGGCCGCCCATCGAGGATCGCGTCGGCGAATTTGAAAAACGCCAGATCGGGCCGCCCCCATGGCCCGTAAACGGTGAAAAACCGGAACATGGTCGTGGGCAGGTCGTGCAGGTGGGCATAGGCGTGGGCCATGCTTTCGCCCGCCTTCTTGGTGGCCCCGTAGATCGTCAGCTGGGTGTCGGCCTTGTCGACCTCGGCAAAGGGCATGGATGTGTTGGCCCCGTAGACCGAGGACGAGGACGCAATGAGCAGGTGGGCCACGCCGTGCCGCCGGGCGGCCTCGATCACGTTGAAGCTGCCCATGACATTGCTGTCGATATAGGCGCGGGGTGCCTCAAGGCTGTGGCGCACCCCGGCCTGTCCGGCCAGATGCACGATGATGTCGGGCTGGAACGCGTCTGCGGTCCGGTCCAGCAGCGGCTGGTCTTCGAGCAGGCCTTCGGTCACGGCGAAATGCTGGTTTTGCAGCAAGGCGGCGTGGCGGGCCCGTTTCAGGGACACGTCATAGTAATCGGTCATGCCGTCAAAGCCGTGCACGACATGGCCCTCGGCCAGAAGCAGTCTGGCCAGGTGAAAGCCGATGAATCCGGCGGTGCCGGTCACCAGGATGCGGCGGGGTGTGGACAATAGGGGGGGCAGGGGAAGGTCTCTGATACGGAGCAAGTGACGGCTGAGCGCAAGCTCTAGCGCCCCGCACCCGGAGTGTCACCCGCAATCGCGTCTGTTGTGATGCCCCGTGAGGGGGCGCCATTTTGCTGCATCTGGAAACCTATGGCCCACCCGGCGGCGCTGAGCTATGCAGCGGGCAACAGGTGTTCAATTGGAGACGGGCCGTCATGACGAAAATTGCAGTTGCCGGTATTGGCTATGTCGGCCTGTCAAACGCGGTCTTGCTGTCGCAGCACAACAGCGTGGTGGCCGTGGATCTGGACCCGGAGCGGGTGGACCTTTTGAAGAACCGCAAATGCCCGATCATCGACCCGGAGCTGGAGCAGTTTCTGGCGGAAAAGCCGCTGGACCTGACCGCGACGCTGGACGGCGCGGCGGCCTACCGCGATGCGGAGTTCGTGATTGTCGCCACCCCCACCAATTACGATCCGACCACCAACTTCTTTGACACTTCAAGCGTCGAGGCGGTGATCTCCCAGACCATTGCGGTCAATCCGCAGGCCACCATCGTGGTCAAGTCGACCATCCCGGTGGGCTTCACGGATCGCATCAGTGCAGAGCTGAACACGGATCAGGTGATCTTCAGCCCCGAGTTCCTGCGCGAGGGGCAGGCGCTTTACGACAACCTGCACCCGTCGCGCATCGTGGTGGGCGAGGACAGCGCGCGGGGGCGCCGGTTTGCCGAGCTGCTGGCGCAGGGGGCCGAGGACGAGGATGTGCCGATGCTGTTCACCGACGCGTCCGAGGCCGAAGCGATCAAGCTGTTTGCCAACACGTTCCTGGCCATGCGCGTGGCCTATTTCAACGAGCTTGACAGCTACGCGCTGGCCAATGGTCTCAAGTCGCGCCAGATCATCGACGGGGTGTGTCTGGATCCGCGCGTGGGTGATCACTACAACAACCCGTCCTTCGGCTATGGCGGCTATTGCTTGCCCAAGGACAGCAAGCAGTTGCTGGCGAACTATGCCAACGTGCCGCAAAACATGATCCGCGCGATTGTCGACGCCAACCGCACCCGCAAGGATTTCGTGGCCGAACAGATCCTCGCCCGCGCGCCCAAGGTGGTGGGCATCCACCGTCTGGTGATGAAATCGGACTCGGACAATTTCCGCCAAAGCTCGGTCCAGGGCATCATGAAGCGGATCAAGGCCAAGGGTGTCGATGTCATCGTCTATGAGCCCGCCCTTGAGGACGCGGATTTCTTTGGATCGGAGGTGCTGCATGATCTCGAGACGTTCAAACAGCAGGCCGACGTCATCGTGGCCAACCGCAGGACGCCGGAACTGGCCGATGTCGAAGACAAGGTGTTCACGCGGGATCTGTTTGGGGTAAATTGACCTTTCGAGCCAAGTGAGGTCGCCCCGGATGCCAAAGCCCCCCTTTCGCCCTTTCAAACCCGCAGGTGCGGGGCGGCGCAAGAAGGCGGTCAAGGCCACGCAGCGGGCCTCTCCGGAGGCGTTCCCCGACAAGGATGCGGCAGGGCAGTTCCTGTTTCAGATCATCCTGCCCCCCTCGCTGCGCTGGAGCTTCATCTCGGTCGGCAAAAGCGCGTCCACCTCGACGCTGCATGCGCTTTACGAGGCGGAGTTTGGCCATCCCCTGACCGCGGACCTGACGCCGCTGCACGACATCAACCCGGATGCCGCGATCCATACGCTGCCCGAACACGGCATCTTTGGCCGGGCCCTGCATCAGGGGCTGTCGATGCCGGATCTTCTGGCGCTGCCGCAACTGGAGCAGCGCATCTGCGTTGTGCGCGACCCGCTTGAGCGGGCGATCTCGGGCTTTCGGTACATCTGCAAGTCGCACCACCTCAAGGCGCGCTGGTTTGCCCGCGAGCGGTTCGAGATGGATGCGGCCGTGGGCTTTGACTGGGACCGACACACCGACACGGTGCAGGGGTTTGAGCGGTTTCTGGCCTTCCTTGCCTGGCAGATGGACGCCAGTGGCGTGGACAGGCTGAACGGGCATTGGCGCCCGCAGACGGCCTTTATCAAGCCCGAGGTCTACCGCCCCACGCTGATCGGTCGGATGGAGGATGTGCCCGCCTATTTCAAAGCGCTGTCAGCGCAGCTGGGTGCTGCGCCACGGGGGGCGGAATATCGGAAAAACCCTCAGGCGGATATGGATATATCGGTGTTTTGTTCGCCCGCCGCCCGCCGCCACTGTGCCGAGATTTTCGCCCCCGATTATGAGGCATTTGAATACGCGTCCCCGCTGCCCGGGCCCGATTGACGCGCAAGGACGGCGCGTGAGCGCCTGTCGACGGGGCGGGGCGGGGGCGGGTCGGGACGTGGTCCGCGGGCTTTCAGGGCTGGAAATCCAAATTTTGGGCAGCGCCTGTTTCATAGGCAGAGATGCGCCGCGCCGCCGTCATCGTGGGTTGATATCCATAGGTGCATATGAGAGGCATTGGCCGTATTTCTGGTTATTGTTGAGGCTGCCATGAACCGTAAAGTTACCAAAGCCATCTTCCCAGTGGCGGGCCTTGGCACCCGCTTTCTGCCTGCTACAAAATCCGTTCCCAAGGAGATTATGACCTTGGTGGACAAGCCCTTGATCCAATACGCGGTGGACGAAGCCCGCGCGGCGGGGATCAAGGAATTCATCTTTGTCACCTCGCGCGGCAAGGGTGCGCTGGAGGACTATTTCGACCATGCCCCGCAGTTGGAAAACGAGCTGCGCAAGAAGGGCAAGGACGCGCTTCTGGAGATCCTCAAGAACACCAATATGGACTCGGGCGAGGTTGCCTATATGCGCCAGCACAAGGCCCTTGGCCTGGGCCACGCGGTCTGGTGCGCGCGCCGCCTGATCGGCAATGAACCCTTTGCCGTCATCCTGCCCGACGATGTGATCGCGGCGGAACGACCCTGCCTTGGGCAGATGGTCGACGCCTATGCCGAGACCGGGGGCAACATGGTGGCCGCCATGGAGGTGCGCCCCGACCAGACCTCGAGCTATGGCATTCTGGACATTGATCAGGACATGGGCGCTGTCGCGTCGGTCAAGGGCATGGTGGAAAAGCCTGCGCAGGAAGACGCCCCATCGAACCTTGCCGTCATTGGCCGGTACATCCTGAACCCAAGCGTGCTGCGCACCCTCAACAAGCTGAAATCGGGGGCGGGCGGTGAAATCCAGCTGACCGATGCCATCGCCGCAGAGATTGGCGAGGACAGGGCCGGCGTCTATGGCTACCGCTTTCAGGGGCAGCGCTTTGATTGCGGGTCCAAGTCCGGGTTCCTGCAAGCCACCGTGGCCTTTGGTCTGGCGCGCGCTGAATTGCGTGATGAGCTGCATGAGTATCTGGAAAGCATGCTGGCCTACCGAAACGCGGCGGAGTAAGGCCCTTTGACACATGTTCTGGTGACCGGGGGGGCGGGCTATATCGGCAGCCACGCCTGCAAGGCGCTCAAGGCGGCAGGCTATGTGCCTGTCACATACGACAACCTCGTCACGGGCTGGCAGGATGCCGTCAAGTTCGGCCCCTTCGAACAGGGCGACCTGTCGGACCGGGCCCGGCTGGACGCGGTGTTTGCCACCTGGAAGCCGGTGGCTGTCATGCATTTTGCAGCCCTCAGCCAGGTCGGAGAGGCGATGTCCGAACCGGGGCTTTACTGGCGCAACAATGTGGGCGGCTCGCTGACCCTGATCGAAGCGGCGGTGGCGGCGGGCTGCATGAACTTCGTCTTTTCATCGACCTGCGCCACCTATGGCGAGCATGACAATGTCGTGCTGGACGAACAGACCCCGCAAGAGCCGCTGAACGCCTATGGCGCCTCCAAGCGCGCGGTCGAAAACATCCTGCGCGACTTTGAGGCGGCCTATGGCCTCAACCACGTGATCTTTCGCTATTTCAACGTGGCGGGGGCTGATCCCGAAGGCGAGGTGGGTGAACATCACCGCCCCGAGACCCATCTGATCCCGGTCATGCTGGAGGCCATCGACGGCACCCGCGATGCCCTGACCATCCACGGCACCGACTATGACACGCCCGATGGCACCTGCATTCGCGACTATGTCCATGTGTGCGATCTGGTAGACGCCCATGTGCTGGGTCTGAAGTGGCTGCAAGACGGCAAGGGCAGCGAGGTGTTCAATCTGGGCACCGGAGACGGGTTTTCGGTGCGCGAGGTCATCGATGCCTCAAGTGCGGTGACCAACAAGGACGTGCCCCATACCCATGGCCCGCGGCGGGCCGGAGACGCCACCAAGCTGGTGTCGGGCTCGTCCCGCGCCGCGCAGTCGTTGGGCTGGTCGCCGGATCGCTCCAACATGCGCCAGATGATCGAGGATGCATGGACCTGGCACCGGACAGGCGCTTACGAGAAGTAGCGTTGACGGTCATGGCAACAGGTCATGGGAATATATTTCACATAATCCACATTATGACGCTTTGGGTCGGGCGGGCCGGGCAAAGGTGTCCGGGATGGAAAGCACCGCGTCGATGGATTAACACTCGGGGCGGCCCGGCCCCCCTGTTTCAGATGCTGGCCACGGACGGGATCGGCGCAGGACAGCGGCCTGCCCCTGATTTTCAGCGAGGATCTGCATGAACACCCCCGGATCAGCCACATATGCGGACACCCGCAGCGCCCTTTGGCAGGTGCTGAACGCGCTGCCTGCCGCCTCGGCCACCGATGCAAGGTCGGTGCCGGTGCGCATGGCGCTTGGCACGGCGGCGCGCGCCCTTGGCGATCTGGACATGGCCGGCACGCTTTATGCGCAGGTGCTGACCGTCGCCCCCAAGCACGAAGAGGCGCTGGCCGGCCAGATCGATGCCGAGATTGCGCGCGGCGACCATGAGGCCGCCCTTGGGCTGTGTGATGCGGCCCTTGGCCTGCGGCCCAAAAGTGCCCTGTTGCAGGGCAAGAAGGCGCATGTGCTGCAGGCGCTGGACCGCCGTGCGGAGGCGCTGGACATGCTTGTGGTGCTGCACGAGGCACACCCGACCCACGTGCCGACCCTTCTGCCGCTGGCAAACCTGCGGCGCGCCTTTGGCGATCTGGAGGCGGCGGAGGCGCTTTATGCGCAGATCCTTGATCTTGAGCCCGGCCATGAGGGCGGGCTGGTGGGGCAGATCGACATCGCCCTTGCGCGCGGCGACCATGATGCGGCCCTTGAGATGTGCGAGGCGGGGCAGGTCCTGCGCCCCAGAAGCATCCTGTTGCGGCGCAGGCAGGCCCATGTGTTGCAGGCCGTGGGCCGCCGTCAGGAGGCGCTGGATATCCTTGAGGCCCTGCACGCGGCGCATCCCAAGCGCGTCCCGATCCTTCTGACGCTGGCAAACCTGCAGCGCGCCCTTGGCGATCTGGAGGCGGCGGATGCGCTTTATGCCAAGCTCCTTGAGCTTGAGCCCGGACATGAAGGCGCGCTGGTGGGACAGATCGATGCCGCCCTTGCGCGCGGCGACCATGACGCGGCCCTTGATCTGTGCGAGGCGGGGCGGACCCATGGCCCCCGCAGCCCCCTTTTGCGGCGCAGGCAGGCCCATGTGCTGCAGGCCGTGGGCCGCCCGCAGGAGGCGCTGGACATCCTCGGGGTGCTGCAGGAGGCGGAGCCGGACCACATCCCCACCACGCTTGCACTGGCAAACCTGCATCGCACCCTTGGCGACCTGGAGACGGCGGATGCGCTTTATGCGCAGGTCCTGTCCGTTGAGGCCGCCAACTGGCCGGCCCGGCGCGAGCGCGCCAAAATCGCCGAGGCCCTTGGGGACATCGACACTGCCATTGCGCTGCTGGAGCAGGATCCCCTGATGCAGCAGAACGTGTTCAAGAAGACCGGTCATGACGGCTGATCGCGCGCTGGCACTGCTCAGCCTCTATCTCAGGGCGGGCAGGATGGCCGAGGCGGCCGTCGTCTCGGCGTGGCTTGCGGACCGGTTGGGCACATTGAACAACGCACAGCTGAGACAGTTCATCAAAGTGGCGGAAACGTCGGATCAGCCGGACCTGATGTCTGCGGCCATCGCGCATGTCGAGACCCGGTCGCTGATCGACATGCCCCTGGCCAAGGTGGTGCTGCGCATCGCCCATGTGGCCGAGAACGAAGCGCTGGCCGAGCGCACCGAGGACGCCTTGTGCGCCCGTATGGCCCCGGCCCTGCAGCCCCCCTTTCGGATCATGGCCGCGCGGATGCGAAAGGGGCCGCAGGCCGCACTGGAGCGGACGCTGGAGATCCGCACAGGCCAGCGCAGCCCCCGTGCAGCGGCGGATCTGGCACAGCTTCTGATCGACAACGGGCGCAAGCAATTGGCGATCCGCTATCTGCGCCTGAGTGCCCGGCGCTGGCCAAATGCGCTTCCGGTTCTGACCACGCTGACACAGTCCTTTATCCAGGCCGGTCTTCCGGATGCGGGGCTGGCATGGCTCGACAGTCACCGCGGGGCAAAGAATGTGCAGGCGCTTGAGGACCTGCGCATGAAACTGCTTTTGGCCCTGGGGCGGCCGGAAGAGGTGGTGACGCTGATCGAGGCCGGGATCGCAGCCGGTCAAAGGCCGCCCGATGACACGACGCTGCTGCAGCTGTTCTGTGTCCTGAACCGGTTGGAGGATGCAGAACGCACCGCCACGGCCATCCAGACCAATCCACGCCACGCCAGCAGGAAGCGCGCGCATTTCGGCACGACACTTTTTGGCGCGCGGCTCAATGAGCTGCGCCTGTACCGGATATCCCTGCAACATCAGGCAGAGCCGCATCCCGGCCCCGACCTTGCCGCCAGCAATTTTCAGGCGGCCAACGACGTCCTGAACATGTGGGACACGCAAGCAGCCGGGTCCGGCGAACATACCGCGCCGCATTTCACGCCCCGGCATATCTTTCAGTACTGGAACACCGCCAAGGTGCCCGATGCAATCCACGGGGTCATGCAAACCTGGGCGGATGCGCCGGGCTGGCGCTATGAGCGCTTTGACAGGGCGCGCGCCATCGCGTGGCTGACCGAGGCCTATGACGCCGCACATGCGCGCGCCTTCGAGGTGGCCCGCCACGTCGCCGAGGAAAGCGATTTCCTGCGCCTGTGCGTGCTCTACCGGCAGGGCGGCATCTATGCGGATGCCGATGACATGCTGACCGGCCATCCCGATGATATTGTCGCCAAGGGGCCGGGGTTGATCGTGTTCCGCGAACCCTTTGGCGCATTGGCCAACAACCTGATCTGCGCGCCGCCCGGACATCCCGCCATCGGTCAGGCCATCACCATGGCAAAGGCGGCCCTGATCGGACGGGACAATGACAGCACATGGTCAAAGACGGGTCCGGGGCTGCTGACACGCGCCGTGGCCTGGCACATGCTGGCACATCCGCAGGATGCACGCCGCGACACGACCATGCTGCCGCAATCCCACATGTTTCTCCATACGCTGCCCCATGTGAAGCTGCCCTACAAAACCACTGCAAGCTACTGGCACACAGGCACTTTCCGCACGACGGGGCGCGTGGTTTCTGCACTTCAGACGCTGGCCCATACGGCACATAACTGACTGCGGTGGGTCAAAACCATTAGCGCTTGACCGGGCAAGATATCGCCGCCAAGTTGAATCTTGTATCCGGACTCCACCCGCGGTTCAGCCGCCGTGTTCTCCGGAAAAAGCGTATTTTGTTTGAGCTTCGTACAATTTCGAAAAGTCATTCCTGAAGGACGAAAAAGGAACCCCCCATGTCAGAACCGTTTATCGGACAGATCTATCTTGTAGGTTACAACTTTGCAGCGCGTGGCTTTGCCTTGTGTCAGGGCCAGTTGCTCCCAATCTCGCAAAACACGGCGCTGTTTTCGCTGCTGGGAACCAACTTTGGCGGGGACGGGCGCACCACATTCGGCCTGCCGAACCTGTCCGGGCGCGTGGCCGTCGGCATGGGCAATGGTCCCGGATTGACGCCGAGGCAAATTGGCCAGGCTGGCGGGGCAGAAACCACAACGATGACTGTGGCAAACATGCCGGCGCACAGCCACACCGCCAGCCTGCGTGCAGAAATCACACCGGCCGATCAAAGCAACGCGACCGACAACATGCTGGGCTCGGGCCAGTTCTATGCGGCGCCAAGCCCTGTTCCCGATCGGACCCTGTCGTCGGATGCGATCGCTGTGTCCAACACCGGGGGCGGACAGGCGGTCGACAACATGCAGCCCTTCCTTGTTCTGAACTACCAGATCGCACTGGTCGGCATCTTCCCGTCGCGCAGCTGATCCCGTGAACAGGCGGCCCTTTGTTCAAGGACAAGGGGGCGTCCACAGAAAGGAGTGCCCTCATGAGCACCAAGAACTGCATCAGCAGACGCGGCTTCGTGGCGATGAACGCCGCCGGGGCCGCCATGGCCGCAATGCCCGCGGTCGCAGCCACCCCTGCCGCCGTCGAGGCTGTCACCCCCGTGGGTCCGTTCAACTGGATCACCTCGGGGGCTGCCGAACTGTCGGCCCATGTCGGTCAGCGGTTCCGATTTCAGGACGAGGATGGCCACAGCACGGTGATGCGTCTGATCGAGGTCTCGGCCGTGGACAGCGGCGCGGATCGCCCGGCCCACCTGCCCCGGACCGAAGGGGTTGTCGCGGTTTTTGACGGCCCCGACATTGCCCCCCTCGCCGAAGCCGGACACAGGCTGTACCGGGTTGGGGCGACGGGTCTTGGCCGCGCAGATGTCATGGCCGGGCCGGTTCCGCGCCGGGACGGATCCAACGTGATCGAGATCGTGCTGAACTGATCAGCCTTGCTTTTTGAAACGCCTCGCCTCTTTTTCGGCGGGGCGTTTTTTATGCCAACACTCAGGGAGCCCGCCATGCGCGACGGCCGCGGACAGGTGTCTTTTCGTATCATCCACGACGCGGACCGTGCGTTTCTGGAGGCGCTCTATGCCAGCACCCGGGACTGGGAATTTCAGCTGACCGTCTGGAAGGACGATGAAAAGGCGGATTTTCTCAAAGGCCAGTTCGAGGCGCAGGACCTGCATTACCAACGGGTCTATCCCAATGCGATCCGCCGGATCATCACTTTGGACGGGGTGGATATCGGACGGCTTTATGTGGACCGTCAGGACGACAACCTGCGGATCATCGAGCTGACGCTGGCGCCCGGCTATCAGGGCCGCGGCATTGGCACCGACATCCTGCGCAGCCTTTTGAACGAAGCCCATGGGGGCAAGGTGCCCGTGCGGTTGATGGTCGAAAAGACCAACCCGGCGCTGCGGCTTTACCTGCGTCACGGGTTCACGCAGACGGATGATCAGGGCCAGCATCTGGCACTGGAATGGCGCCCGCACACCGGCCCACGCGAGGTTTGAGGCGTCACGGCGCCTGTGCGGCGCAGGGTCCCGACCCTAGTTGAACACGGCCTCGTAAAGCATGCAGTCCCTGTCTTGCCGGAACGGGGACAGGAACAAATCCATGTCCCCAAGTGCCGGATGCGTCATGGCGTAAACCGTGCTGGCCAGCACGGGCTGCACCGGGCCCTCGAATGTCAGGGCAAACGCCTTGCGCGGGGGAATTTCGGCATCGTCGATCACGACGATATTGTCGCGTATGGTCGAGCCTTCGAATATCTTGACGTTGTCCAGCATGAGCGTCACCGGCCCTGTTTCAGCCCGAACCTCGAACCTGTCACCGACATAAGCATCGAAATCCTGGGGGGCTGCGGTCATCGGGTCGAATGTCATTCTGTGTTCCAATCGGCATATGTTTGCCAAAACTGCCCATGCAGTGTTGCGAAAAAGAGAGGTATTGCCGTGTCTTGGCCTGCGGGACAACTCAAATACGCTCGACAGCACAAGGGCAATACCCTAAACATTAATGGCAAATTTACCTTACCCAAGCCGGTGTCCGGCATTTGAAAGGAATACGACATGGCCACATATGAGGGCACAGCGCATCTTTACTTCGATGGGGTGCTATTTGGTGCGGATGTTGATCCGGGAGAAGCCATCTCGGACAATGCCGTCGACACAACGTTCAGCGTCGGCGAAGCCGTGTTTGACAATGATGGCAACCTGTTTTCCGATGGTCAGGGCACCTTTGTCGGGACACTCAACATCAACGGCACCGAATATCCGATCTTTTCAGCCGACAACAGCGGTGCGACGATCAACAATGGTGAAGTCTATGTCGTGACGCCTGCGGGTTTCGACTCGGACACTCTTCCAGGCAATCTGAATTTTGCCCAGGCGTCGCATCTGACTGAATGCTTCCTGACCGGCACCCGCATCGCGACACCGGATGGTGAAAAAGCGGTTGAAGAGCTGGCCATCGGTGACGAAGTCCTGACCGCAGACGGCACCACCGTTCCCGTGCGCTGGGTCGGTTGGCAGAAAGTGGTCTGCGCCTTCCAGCCGCCAGAGCGTCTGATGCCTGTCCGTGTTCAGGCCGGTGCACTGGGCAATGGTCTGCCCAAGCGGGATCTGACCCTGACCGGCGACCATGCGCTGCATATTGACGGCATGCTGATCAACGCCAGCGCCCTGGTCAACGACAGCACAATCACCTGGGTGCCCCTGTCGGAATTCGACGGCAGCTACACGGTCTATCACGTGGAAACAGAAAACCACGACCTGATCCTGGCCGAAGGCACCGCCACCGAGACCTATATCGACTATCTGGGCCGCAGCAACTTCCACAACTACGCGGAATTTGTTGAGCTCTATGGCGACGTGCGGACCATCCCGGAGATGAACCTGCCCCGCGTTTCGGCTGCACGTCTGGTGCCGCCGGCGATCCGCGCACGGCTGGCAGAACACCAAGCGGCCTGACGGCAGCTGCCCTTGGGGCGTGAACCCGACCCGGACAGGCCACGGCGCCTGTCCGGGTCTTCGTGCCCCTTGTGACGACCACCTGCAGCCATGGTCCCGCTGCAGGATGATCTGACGACTTGGCACATGCCATGGGCCGGTGTATTGCGCTGCTTTCACAAGCCATCGAAAGGTGTGGTGTGCACCCCAATTATGTGATGTCCCTGAATGATCTGGACGCCGATGGCAGCACCGAATCCGTGGCTGTCATTACACCGGGGCTGCGTGTCGGCATCGGCGATGTCAGCGGGGTTCTGTCTTTCAGGACAGACGGGGCGCTGCATCTTGAGACCAGGGAAACGAACGGGCCTTATGAATGGGCCGAAATCTCGGTCACGTTGAAGGGCGATGGGTGGCGCGACTGCCGCCGTATCTATGTGCAGGCCACCGCGTCTTCGAACATCCCTGTTGAAATCGTGCCTGCCGTGCGCCTGTTCACCTCCGACAAGTTTCACGATCTGTTTGCCACCACGCCGCTGGCCGTGACGTCTGAAAAAACCACGTCCGGCTGCGTGTTTGAGCTGTCCCCGAACCGGATGGCCAATATCGAGCGCGTCGATCTGCAGCTGTTCCTGTCCAGCGATGAGCACAGTCTGACCCTGTTTGACCTGTCCGCTGCCGGAACGCGCTGACGTGTCGTATGTGCAAGGATCCCCATGAAATTTTCATGCATCATGACCACTTTCGACGACAGGGACATTCTTGTTCAATCTGTCAATTCGCTGCTGCATCAGACCCATACCGATTTCGAGCTGCTGTTGGTCGATGACGGGTCCGGCCCCGAGACAAAGGCGGTGCTGGCGGGCTTTGATGATCCGCGGATCATGTTGCTGGAACAATCCAATGACGGGCTGTCCTCGGCTCGGAACCGGGCGCTGCATCATGCCACGGGGGATTACATCTGCTTTCTGGATGCCGACGATGTGCGTGCGCCCTGGGCGCTGGCCGATGTCGCGGCGGCCATTGAGGCAAGCGCGCCCGAGCTGATCATCGTGCGCGGCGTGTTCTCCGGAGAGCGCAGCCCGCTGGCCCCGTTTCTGGATGAAAGCGCCATGGACGGGTACGAGGCCGCCGCGGCCAAGGGCGAGATGACCCTGGCAGACCGCAAGGCCTGGGCCATGAGTTGCGAGCCGCAATCGGCCAACAAGTTCATTGCCCGCGCCCTGATCGAACGCGGTGCCCTGCGCTTTCCCAATGACCACTTCTTTGAAGACATCCTGTTTCACAGCGCCGCCATCGCCCATGCCCGATCGGTGGAGATCTTGCCGTCGCGCAGCTTTACCTATTTTCAGCGCCAGTTGCGGCCCCAGCTGACCGCGTCGAACGGGCTGAGCCGGTTCGACATCATCGGCACCGCCCGCGTGGCGTTTCAGCTGTTTGAACGGCATCCCGATTTCGCCCATCCGCGGATCAGGGGGGCGCTGTCCATCGGGGCGCTGCGCCTGTTGCGCTGGTGCGAAGACACCATCCCCACCTATCACAAACCCGCCTACAAGGTGGCCCTGGGGCAAAGCCTGAAATCCGTGAACCGTCTGTATCTGGTCATTGATCCGTCAACCCCGGACCCGCGGGGCGAACGCGACGGGTTGATGCACTATGCCAGAGAGCGTGTGAGGTGAGCATGTCCGAGACCGATACGACACCCGCCCCCAAGAAAGAGGCCCCAAAGGCCGCTCCCGTAGCTGTTTCTGAGCCTGTGACCGCGCAGACCACGTATCAGGTCTTTGGCACGACGGTCACGCTGACCCATGCGGATGACGCGCCTGAAGCGGCGCGCCAGATGGAGATGCTGACCTCGGATTATGAGTTTTTTCTGGCGTCGCGGGTGATCCCCAAGGCCGGGCTGTGCGTGGATGTGGGCGCCGGGGACGGCTGGTTTGCCATTGCCTTTGCGGCGGCCTTTCCCGACTGGCAGGTCCTGTGCCTTGAGCCGGACCCCGACGCCGCAGAGCGGATCCGCGCCAATGCGACCGCCAACGCCCTGAGCAATGTGATCTGTGTGACGGCCGGGTTTCATCCTGATATGCCCGACACCGACATTGCGCCCCCCGACCCCGACGGGTTGGCGGCGTGGGCGGCGGCCCTTGCCGATCACATGCAGCCGCAGCCCTTCCAGCAACTGACCGCGCTGGGGCGGCGTCTGGCCCCCCTGCCCGCCGACACCGATCAGGAGGACGCGCTGAGGGTGCCCTGCCTGCCGGTCTCGGCCCTGTCTGCGCTGGCCCCTGACTTGCTCAAGCTGGATGTTGTGGGCAGTGTCACGGCCATTGCGGAGCGGATGCGGGACTGCCCTGTCGGGTTCATGCTGGGGCAGCTTTACGATTACGTCCCCTCGACCCTGTTCACCCCCGCAGAAGGGGCCGGGGCGCGGGAATATTACCTGCGCTATGGGGCGCACGCGCTGCGCCGGGATTACGAGGACAACTTTGCCACCCGCAAGGCCCGGCTGGATGTCGTTGTCGCGATGTATAACACCAAGGACTACATCACCGACTGCATCGACAGCGTTCTGGCCGATGGCAACGACGATATCCGGGTGATTGTCGTCGATGACGGATCGACCGATGGCTGCGGTGATCTGGTGGCCGGGCAGTATCGCAACGATGCCCGCGTGCGCCTTGTGCGCAAGCCCAATGGCGGCTGCGCATCGGCCCGCAATTACGGGCGGGCCCAGTCGGATGCCACGCATATCGCCTTTATCGATGCCGATGACCGTGTGGACCCGGGCCTGTTCACGGCCCTGCTTGAGACGGCGCGCTATACCGGGGCCTTTGTGGTCGAGGGCGAGTTCGAGTTCCTGCATGTCGACGCGGACGGGACCGAGCGGCGCGACCCCAGCTACGAGGCCGATATCTATGACACGCCCGGAAACCACGGGCTGGGCGCGCATGATTACATGTGGATTTCGGGCGAGGCCATCGCCGTGGGGCAGCCCACGATCTGGCGCCGGGTGCATCGGCGCGATTTTCTGGACCGCAAGAACATCTACTTTCCCGAACATGTGCGCGCGTTCGACGACCAGATCTTTCAGATGCTGGTGGCGCAATATTGTGGCTCCCTCGCCCATGTGCGCGGCCACAGCTATCACTACCGTCAGCACCCCGCGCAGGACATCAAGCAAGGCGACGAGCGGCATTTCTACAGCTTCAACATGTTCCGCACCATTCTGCTGCGGTCCCTCGATGAAAGCTGGTCGAACATCGACATGGTCATCCAGTCGCTGCTGAACACGATGCAATGGTCCTATGCCGGGCTGCGGGACGACCTCAAACCGATCTATGTCGAGGCGGCGGTCGAATTTGTTGCGGTCCTGCAGAAGACCTATGGCACCGTGATTGCCCCGGACAGGCTGCGCGCCGTGGGGATCGACGGGTTCGACTTTCTGGTGGAGCGCCGGGCCCATGACATGCAGCACGATCCGGTCACCCACGGCATGATGCGACAGGAAGACTGGCGCTGGCAGCCTGAAATGATCCGGATGATGCAGGCGGTTTCCAACACGTAATTCACGGTAGTGCGGGCGCCCAATGTGGTGTTTGTTTCGAAGGCGCAAGGCGGTGGGGCAACGGCTGGACACAGAATGACACAACGCAAGACACTCGTGCTGCACATCGGCACACATAAAACGGGCACAACCTACATCCAGAACGTCCTTGCGCGGAATGCGGACCGTCTTTTGAAGGCGGGGATCCTGTATCCAAAATCCGGGCGCATTCACAACGCACATTTCAAGCTGTGCTGGCAGTTGCGTCACGCGGATTTCAAAGGGGCCGCCCTGGACGCGATCCCCGAATGGCGCGGGATGATGGACGAGTTTCGCACCAGCAAAGCCGAGATCGCCATTGTCAGCGCAGAAGAGTTCGCCTTTTCGATCCCCCCGAAACGCCTTGCGGATCTCAAGGCGCATTTCGATGTCCGGGTCGTCTGCTTCGTGCGCAGTCCCGACACCTTTGTGCAGAGCTTTTACAACCAGTTCGTCAAGGATTTCTCGACCCGCGAGACCCGGACCCTGACGCAGTACCTGGCCGAGGAGAACCCGTTCTTTCTGGCCAACAGACCCATGCTGGAAAAGTGGATCGATGTCTTTGGGCGCCCTGCCGTGACCGTGCACAGCTTCGAAGAGGCCACCCGCACGGGCGAGCTGTTCGGCGCGTTTTTCAAAGCGCTCGAGCTTCAGGTCCCCCCCGGGTTGCAAAGCCCGAGCGTGGACATTCTGCAGAAGGTGTCCCTGCCGCCGGACGCCCTGGAATATCTGCGGCTGTCCAACCCGTACCTAACCAAGGAACAGGGCCATCATGGGTTCGTCGTTGATCTGGTGAAAGTGGTGCAGGACCACAAGGAGAAATTCCAGACCACACGCAGCGGGGTGCTGTCGCTGGCATCGCGCCAGATGCTGCGCGAGCGGTTCGCGCCGCAAAACACATGGCTGGCCAAGACATTCTGGGGTCAGCAAAAGAACCCGTATCCAGTCAGCCAGGCAGCCCGCCCTGCGGGCGATTTCGACACCCAGCCGGAAGAGGCGGACGTGCACACGCTAAGCCGGGTTTCGGTCCTGCTCAGAGAGCTGATGAAGAAGAACGCCTGAGCCCCGGGGCACATCAATCACAACAAGGCTGTTCCGACGCCTTTTTGGTTGGTTTTTCATCGGGTTCGTGACGTGCGCGAAGTATAGCCGCTCACACTGTGAAAGACACTCGACCTCTCAGAAACGATACGTTAACGATGCGCCAAAGCCCTATAGGATTCACGCATTTGACCCCGCGTGCGATATACAATGAACAAAAAAATATCTGTCATTATAACGACTTATAATGTCGGTCCGTATATCGAACAGTGTATTGCGTCCATCCTCAACCAGACCCACCAACCGCTTGAGATCATCCTTGTCGACGATGCCTCGACCGACGAGACGCTCAGCATCGCGCAGGCCCTGCTTGGGGATGTCCCGGACGCCCGGATCATCTCGTTTACCCAGAACACGCCGGGCGGCGTCGGCATCCCGGCGAATATGGGGCTGGATCAATGCACCGGCGACTACATTGCCTTTGCGGACGGGGATGACTGGTACGAGCCGGATATGCTCGAAAAGATGTTGGAGATCGCCGAACGCGATGACGCCGACACGGTCATGGTCAACTACAAGAATTTCGACGAGGCGAACCAGACCATTATCGACCCGGCGGATGCCAACAGATGGGATCTGCTGAACCAGCAATTCCGGGACAATGAAAACCCCGATGTGATCCGGCGCCATATCCTGCGCTTCACGCCGGTGCCCTGGCGCAAGCTCTACCGCGCGAGCTTTATCCACGCGCATCAGCTGCGCTTTCCGGAGGGGGATTTCTTCTTTGAAGACAACCCGCTGCACTGGTTCACCACGATCAAGGCGTCGCGGATCGCCATTCTGGACAAGATCATGTGCTATCACCGGGTCAATCGGCCCGGGCAGACCATGGCGTCAAACGGCCGGGAGCTGTTGTTCTTCTACCGGCATTACGAATCCACGCTGGCCTGGCTGCGTGCCCAAGACACATACGAAGAATTCGAGACCGACCTGATCACATGGATCGTGTCCCAGATCGAGTGGACCTCCAAGAAGATCACGCGCGCGCTCTGGATGGACCTTTACAACGAGGTCGTGGATGTCATGAGCAACCACAGCGAACAGGCGATCTTCTCGGCCCTGGCGCGGAACAACGTGGGCACCTATGGCTGGAGCCTCGTGACGGCCGCCAAGTTTCAGGACCTGGGCCAGTTCATCCAGATCCTGCTGTCGGGCCCACAGCAAAACACAATGTCATGGGAACGGTTGCGCGACACGCACTCAAAGGTCGCCAAGCTGGAGGCAGAGGTCAAAAAGCTTCGTTCGGACATGAACGCCAAGCTTCTGACCCTGGACAGGCTGATACGCGCCACCCTTCTCTACACATCCAACGAACAATAGACAGAACGCGGCAAGGGCGAACACATGGTCGGAGATGAATTCGAAAATGAAGCTGCACTGGGCGACGTCCAGCCTGCGCAGTATCACATGCACTGGAACGCGGCGCACGACCCCATGCCGGATGGGGTGACGTTTGCCTTTTCCGAAGAGACGGCCCCGAACTTCAAATTCGACGCGAACGAAGACTACGCACATCGCTGCGAGATCGGCACGCAGGACGGCAAGCTGCATATCACGCAGAAAAAGGACTCGAAATTCCGCTGGTTTTCCTCGGTCGTGTCCCTGAACCCCGCACTGCTGCAAGAGCGGAATTTCTGCGCCTACCGCATCTCTGCGGCGGTCAGTGCCCGGACCATAATATCTGCTCTGGTGCGGCTGCACCGGCCGGATGGAACCTTTGAAAACCACAACATGAGGTCAATCGTTCTGAACGAGGGCGCAAACGGGGTGTGCGACATATCCCAGGCCGACTTTCGTGACATCATGTCCGACAGCTCATTGTTCAATCCCCTTTTGATCCTGCAATACCAGAACCTTAGTCAAGACATTCTAATTGACGAAATCACCGTTTTTTAGAAACGCTGGGGGATTATCCAATGGTAAAGCTGAGCATCGTCATACCGTCTTACAATGTTGAAGACTATATTCTGCAAACGCTCTCGACCGTGAGCAAGGCAAATGTCGAAACAGAAACCATTATCGTGGATGACGCCTCTTCCGACGATACCCTGGCGATCTGCCAGGACTACGCGAAAACCGACAGCCGCGTTAAAGTCATTTCATGCCCGGAAAACGGCGGGGCCGGTGTTGCGCGCAATATCGGAATGAAACATGCGCGCGGGGAATACATCTATTTCCTGGATGCCGATGACGTGCTTTCCGACGGGGGCCTGGAAAAAGCCGTTCACTTGATGGACGAGCACGGGTGTGATGTCCTGGCCTTCAAATACGGCTACATGACATCTGAAAGTGGCCACGTCACAGGCATGCTGTCCAAGGATCTCAGCATCTGGGATGCCATCGTCACCAAGAAGCGGGAGGTCAAGGACGTGCCGGTCCGGGCCAATCCACGCATTCTGCTGACGGTGAACTACCCCTGGAACAAGATCGTGCGTCGTGACTTCATCGAACGCACGGGCCTGTTCTTTTCCAAGACGTCCGTGAACAATGACATCTATGCCCATTGGCACATCTATCTGCATGCGTCCAAAATCTGTCTCTACAACGAGACCCTGATCAAGCACCGCGTGTTCGCGCAGCGTGAGCAGATCACCAACGTCTTCGACGCCCGCCGCTTTGACGCGTTCGAGGCATTGGGCGACGTCGAAAGGATGATCCTGAACGACGAAATCATGACCCGTCGCTACTATCATTACTTTCTGCAGTTCAAGCTGGAGCTGCTCAAGTGGATCAATGGCCGGATGGACCCTGGGTTGCGGCAGGAATTCCTGTCCCGCGTCAGGGCGTCTTATCGCCAGATGGACCCGGGCCTGTTCCTGCAGGCCTTTGACAACGCACCGGGCGTCGCGTCGGAGTCGTTGACGCTTGGCACACAACCGCAATTGCTGCTGAAATTGAGTTGAAAAGAGGCGTTACATCAACAAGGCCTTATTGCCCCAGTTCTGAAAACTGAGCGACACGGCGAATTGCCTCTTCCCGCGCTCCGGTCGTGTCTGGGTCAAGCTGCGGTGTTGATCCCTGCGGAAACATGAGATGACTGGATTGGATCGCTTCACGCACCAAATCATCTTCGCATGAAAAAACGACGCGCGCGCCTATGTCCTGATCCAAATCGTTTATGTCTATGTTCAGTCGATTTGCCATCCAGCCCATATCGTCCTGTAGCTTTTGATCCTTCAGAAGATCGCCTGTGACCGGTTTGAAAGAGAAAGGCTGGCCTTCGATTTGCCAAAGATTATGGACAACGAATTTGTCGCGATCTTTCCGCTGCTTCTCGGTGAGCATTTCAGCGGCATATTTGCGATAAAGATAGAGCAGCGCGACAGCTGACGAGCGCATGGACTGATTGCGGCGTACCTCAGTGTCGATTGAAGGTGGTAACCCAATCCAGTTGCCGAAATCTGTAACAGCATCCGTATTCCGGGCTTGCAGATCATCATACAGACGAAGACGGACGCTATCCTGTCCAAAAATCTCGTCCAGCCGGGCAAATCGACCTTTGTAGTCAGGCCAGAGCTGTTTGGTGTTCAATTGCACTGAACCTGTCTTGAGATGCTGCTGAAACATGCTGGTCATGAAGCCAGCAGGTCGGCGCACATAGGCATAGACTTGTATGTCGTTGAAATACTCAGAAAAAAACGTGTTCATTCTTTGAACCGCGGATCGCGGTGCTGATGAAATTCGTTCTGCTGAAAATACAAATGTGCTTTTGTCGTTGTTATTGATTTGCTGGATCATGCGTTTGCGTTGTTCAACGCGCAGCTCTTCCGCGCTTTCTTGGGTCAGGCCGCTTCTCTTGAGGCCAAGATACTCGTGCGGGTTGTCTTCAAACAACAAGACAAAAAGATTGCTGTGGTTGCTTTGACGCCATTTGAAGTAATGCGCATCCTCGAACGCCGTGTTGCGCAGCCAATGCTGAATGGATGTGCTGCCCGTCTTGTGCATGCCTGCGTGCAGTATCAATCGGCGTTTGTCAGCCTCCATGATATTATTTTCCCATATAATTCAGTGGGTTCAAACAGAAAAGCAGGTGCATCCCTAGCACCCGCATGTGTTGAAAGCAATCCTGTAGCACGCCTGTGCGCGGAGGGCCGCACCCCAAGCCAATATGTCTTCGGGATGGCCAAACCAAAGAACCTATTGGCGGCCCATGCTCGGTATTGCTATCACTGCGTGAACGCACCGTGGGACGGATCATGTGCTCAAACAACCCCGGAGCAACTGTCGTTGAGGATCAAGAACCACACTATGTACGATCAACTCTCGGCGGCCCGGCGTGTCCTTTGGCTTGGGGCACACAAGACCGGCACGACATTCCTGCAGGGTATTCTGGACGCGTCTGCCGATGCGCTGGCGCAGGCGGGTGTCGCCTATATGAATCTCGACACGTTTCGCGACAAATACACCCGTCCCTTGCTGTTCGACAATTTCGAAGAGGCCCCGGCCCCCGCATCCGAGTTCCCCATCGGATCCAGCAAGACGATCCTGTTTGACGAGAATATTCCCGGGCTGGTTCAGAACGCCGTATCCGCCGATGTCGGTCTTTATCCTCAATTGGAAGAGCGCGTCGGCGCGGTGGTGGACCACCTGGACTACACGCCCGATCTGATCCTGTTCGGCATCCGGCGTCTGGATGGCTATTTGCCCTCGCTCTATTGCGAGACCCTGAAATCCACACCCTTTCGCCCTTTCCTCGAGTTCATGGAACATGTGCCCAAAGGCCTGCTGTGGCATCCGATGCTGGTGCGGTTGGCGCGCATGTATCCGGGCGTGCCCCTGGTCGTCTATCTGGCAGAGGAGCTGCGCGGACACGAACGCGCGTTTCTGTCCGCCCTGACAGGTGTCCCCGTCCCGGCCCTGCACATCGACAACAGCCGGGAACGGCCCGGGTTTTCCCAAAAGGCAATCAACCGCCTCAAGGCGTTGTCTCAAACCCGGCCCGTGGTGCGGCAGGATGTGGGTCAGATGATCCGCGAATTTCCGAAGTCGGCTGACAATCCCGGGTTTGCCCCTTTTGGCGCGCAGCGGCAGGAAAGGTTCAAGACGCTGTATGCGCAGGATCGGTCGCTGATCCAGAAAGATGCCCAGATGGATCTTCTGGATCTCGGCATATTCGACAGCTGACAGCCACGGGGTGCCGTGCGCCCTGTGGCGCACCAAGGGCCGCCACAGGACAGGGGTCAAACATCAGGCATCCGCTCAGAAGATGAAGTCATCCGCCGAGAAGTCGCCCCGGAAGGTGAAGTTCAGCGTGACCACCTGATCCACGACGTCGTCATCGCCGAAGATCCGGGCTTCCACGTTGCCGCCGACCTGGAACAGGCTGAAGCCCTGCAGGTATCCCGTGACCTCGGTCAGGCCCGAGAAGTCGAGCAGATCGCCGCTGGTGTCAAAGGCGCCAACCGTATCGTTGCCGCTGGTGTCGTCGAAGATGAAGGTGTCGATGCCGGCATCGCCGCGCATGAAGTCATCACCCAGACCGCCGTTGAACACGTCATCGCCATCGCCGCCAAAGAGGCTGTCATCGCCGCCGCCGCCGATCAGCGTGTCATTGCCCGCAGCGCCATGCAGCTCGTTCGTGGTCAGGTCCGTGGCATCGCCGCTGGTGAGGATGTCATTGCCACCGCCCCCAAAGAGACTGTCCGCCCCGGCGCCGCCCTCCAACGTGTCGTCGCCAAGGTTGCCGAACAGGCTGTCATTGCCGTCGCCGCCGTTCAGGAGATCCTGCCCGTCATCACCAGACAGGACATCATCGCCGACACCGCCGGTCAGCGTGTCATTGTCGTCACCGCCGGACAGGGTGTCATTGCCCCCCGCGCCTTGCAGATCATCATTGCCGGCCCCGCCGTAAAACGCATCCGCGCCAAAGGCATCGTTCTGGTCCGTGTCGACAAAGACATCGTCGCCATTGCCACCGTACAACGTATCAAGCCCGCCGCCGCCATAGAGCGTGTCGTTGCCCGCGCCGCCATAGGCCACGTCGGCCTGGCCCCCGGCATAGATCACATCGTCACCTTCGCCGCCGGTCAGTTCGTCACTGCCATCGCCACCATAGAGCGTGTCGTCGCCGCCCGATGCCACAATGGTGTCGTTGCCCGCTTCACCATGCAGGATGTCGCTGACATCCTCGGCCGCATCAAAGATCATGTCGTCGCCCAAGCCGCCAAAGACCAGGTCCATGCCCGTGTTGCCCGACAGGGTGTCATTGCCCTGGTTGCCGATCAGCGTGTCATTGCCTGCGCCGCCATAGATCAGGTCCGCGCCCTCACCGCCAATGGCCAGGTCATTGCCGAAACCGCCATAGATGGAATCGTCACCCCAGTCACCGCGCAGGGTGTCGTCACCCGCGCCGCTTTCGACGGTTTCGTCGAGGATAAGGTCATTGCCATACCCGCCAAAGACTTCGTCCGCGCCCTCGTTTCCGGCCAGGGTGTCATCGCCCTGGTTGCCGATCACGCGGTCATTGCCGACACCCCCAAAGAGCAGGTCGTTGCCGTCGCCGCCCCAGGCGGTGTCGTTGCCGCCGCCACCGCGCACGGTGTCATCGCCTTGTCCCGCAAAGAACTGGTCGTTGCCCTCGGGGCCGGTTTCGGCCACGTCAAAGAACTCGTCATTGCCAAGGCCCCCGTACAGGGTGTCCCGGCCTGCGCCACCATGCAGGTGGTCATCGCCCTGGTTGCCCGACAGCGTATCGTCGCCGTCATCGCCATAGAGCGTGTCATTGTCGACGCCGCCAAAGGCCAGGTCGTTGCCGGCCCCGCCCGCGATTTCATCGTGACCGCCCCAGGCATAGATGCTGTCATCGCCACCGCCGCCGACAAACAGGTCCGCGCCTGCATCTCCGCCCTCTTCGGTGTCATAGATGATGTCGGCATCGCCCCCGGCATAAACGGAATCCCGGCCATTGCCGGCCTGCAACGTGTCGAACCCTTCGTGACCGTAGACGGAATCGCTGCCCGCCCCGGCATAGATCTCGTCATTGCCGCCATTGCCCTGGACGTTGTCGTCACCAGCTGCGCCATACAGCGTGTCGTCGTCATCCCCGCCGAACATGCTGTCATTGCCGACCCCACCGGACAGGGTGTCATTGCCGCTTCCGCCATACAGGGTGTCATTGCCGCGACCGCCATAGGCAAGGTCCGCATCAGCGCCCCCGGACACGGTGTCATCACCGCCCCAGCCAAAGATGGTGTCTTCACCCTCGTTGCCGACCAGAAGGTCGGACCCGGCCGGACCATCCTCACCCGTATCCTGAATAAGGTCGTTGCCAAGACCGCCATAGACGGAATCCTGGCCATTGCCGCCCTGCAGCGTGTCGTTGCCCTCGTGACCATAAAGCGCGTCATTGCCCGCACCGCCATAGGCTGCGTCATTGCCCTGTTCGCCTTGCAGGTTGTCGTCCCCATCCACACCGAACAGGGTGTCATCCTCTGTGCCGCCGAACAGTGAATCCGCACCGCCGCCGCCGAACAGGGTGTCCAGACCCTCACCGCCAAAGACGGTGTCATTGCCGCCCTGGCCGATTGCCAGATCATTGCCCGCGTCGCCGTTGACAAGGTCGTCGCCCTCGCCGCCTTCGACCGTGTCGTTTTCGGCCCCGCCGGTCAGGCTGTCATTGCCAGCCCCGCCCCGCAGGCTGTCCGTGCCCTCGCCGCCCGCGACGGAATCGTCGCCCGCGCCACCGGCCAGCGTGTCATCGCCCTGCCGACCGAACAGGAATTCGCCCGCAGCACCGCCGATGATGGTGTCGTTCATATGCGTGCCAACGATATCCTCGACACCCAGCACCGTGTCTGTGTTGCCAAACGTGTCGATGACAACACCTGTGTCCAGGTTGACGTTGACGGCTTGCGTGCCGCCCAGATTGTTGATCTCGAACTGGAAGTTGATCGTATCGATCCCCAGCCCGCCGTCGATGCTGTCGCTGTCGCGGCCACCAAGGAAGGAATCCCCGCCCTCGCCGCCGATCAGCGTGTCATTGCCGTCGTAGCCGACAAAGTAGTTGTCCTCGGCCCCGCCGGTAAAGCTGTCGCCAAAGCCCGAGCCCAGCAGCACTTCGATATTGGCAAATGTATCGGCGTCGCCATAAAGGTCCGTGCCGGTGCCAAGGGCCAGATCCACGACTGCGCCCTGCGTGCCGAGATACAGCTGGTTGTTGGCCACGTCCCAGTAGCCTTGCGTCTCTTCGGCCACGAAGCTGACCGCATCCGTGCCGGTGCCGCCGTCAAAGGCGTCGTTGCCCGCATAGCCGGTGAACTGTTCCCAGCTGTCAAAGGCCGTGTTGCCGCCCGTCAGGATGTCGTCAAAACCGGTGGCCGCGATCACATTGAACACACCCGCGGCCGAGAAATCGACGCTGAGCAGGCTGCTGGTCGCAAAGCCGGTGGTCAGATCCAGAGTGATGCCGACGCGCTGGTCGGTAAAGGTCATGTGGTGGCCGATCCGGTCATCGCCGGTGCCGGTGCCGGTGACCGTGGTCTGGCCGATATCGGTGAAGAACAGGTTGTCCCACGCCCCGTCCGTGCCGGACATGATCACGTGGTTGTTGCCCCGGCCCGGATCGATCAGATCGCGCTGGTTGTCCGCCCCGGCATCCAGCGTGTCATCGCCCCAGCCGCCGCGCAGGGTGTCCTGACCTGCCCCGCCGGAAATGCTGTCATCGCCGCTCATGCCGGTCAGGCTGTCATTGCCGTCCAGACCGATGATGGTGTCGTTGCCGTGCCGGCCATTGAGGGCGTTGTCGCCGCCATCGCCGTTCATTTCCTCGCCCAGACCCTCGACCTCAACAAGGTTGAGATCGATCTCGTTGATGGTCAGGCTGCCTGCGCCATGCACGATTTCAGGGCCCAGCTCGACCGAGTGCAGCCAGCGATCACCGGAGATCAGACCGTTGTCGATCATCACCTGAAGGATGTCATCCAGATCCAGCGTGCCCTCCGTCAGCGACTGGGTCCAATAGGTCGGGATATAGAAGTCCCATACATTGTCCGTCTGGCCCGACGCGTCCGTCTGGTCGGGTTGGGCCCACAGCTCGTAAGTGCCAAGGTTGTCCTCGACCTGAATGCCGGTGAAGTCGCCCGCCGGGGTGTGGTCGCTGTTGCGCAACCAGATCATGATCTCTTCCTCGATGGCGCCTGCGCCCCCGTCGGGATCACTGGTCAGCCACATCGACACCGAGACGTTGAAATCGTCATCGGGTCCCTGCGGCGTCCAGTCCATGTCGAAATCAAGCGTCAGGTCGACAATGTCGTCCACCTGGATCGGGAAATGGTCAAAAGTGGTGGGCAGCGGGTTATAGGGCACCTGGCCGATGACCAGCGTGGGATAGCCATAGACAAAGGCGTCATTGGCCTCTTCCGGCCAATCCCAGTCGATGGTGGAGCCATCAACTGTCGCCTCCGTGACTGACATAACGCCGGGCACGGTTATGCTTTGCGTGAAATCCGTCCCGTTTTCCAGATCGCGGCGGTTCCACGCGCTGTTGTGGGCGTACCACCCATCAATGCCAATCCAGATACTGCTGTTGTCAGATACGACCACCGTTTCCGTCATAAACCCGCCTATGTCCCGCTTTTCAAAACTCGTGCTTCAAGAGCGTTTTTGTCGGGGAAAAACGTGACTAATTTATGTCTGGGGCGTGTAAAAACTCCGGAATAAAACGGCAGTTTGACGTCACATTTGACTTAATCTCTAAGCGTTTACGACCCCGTGCCGCGCCCGCTTTTCCAGGGTCTCGGAAAAGACGCGCGACCAAGGGACGACACGCTGACCAAGTACAACAGGGACGTGGCGGAACCGGCGCGGGATGGGCGCACCCGAAAGGTGAGACAAGCAGCGCTTCCATGCTCATGATCGGCCGGGTCTGCCCACGAATCCAACACTGCACCCACATGGCGGCGGTCCCGTGAATTTTAGCGGTGGTGGTTTCAGGTCAACCTGCGATATCCCGCATGTGACGTGATCAAAACCAAGAGGCGGAAAGTGAAACTCATTCTGCACATCGGGACGCCCAAGACCGCATCGACGCTTATACAGAACAGTCTGGAAAACAATCCGGAGTGGCTGGCGGAACATGGGCTGGCTTATGGCAAGGTCCTGTCACCTGACGCCAACCACATCACCTTGTTCTTTGCCTGCGCAAACGCAGTGCACGACTTTGCGCGCGATTACGGGCTGCATTCGATGGAAGAGCTGGCAGAGTTCCGCCAAAGGGTGTCGGACCGGATCGAGTGGCACAAGGGTCAGCTGGACGACAGCATCGACACCATGATCATGTCCTCGGAAAACCTGACCGGGAACATGTACCACCCCGAAGAGATCGCGCGCCTCAAGCAGCTTCTGGAGCAGCATTTCGACGACATCAAGATCGTGATCTACGTGCGTCGGCAGGATGATGCGATCCTGTCGATGTATGGGGAGTATATGCGCCGGGGCTTCAGCAATGACCTGTTCCGGGATTTCGTGGATGTCTGCATGGGTCCTGACAGTCCGACACCCTATCTCTACTACCGCCGCGAGCTGTCGAAATGGGTCAAGGTCTGGGGCGCGGACAACATGATCGTACGCCGCTTCTCGTCTGTCGATTTCATCAACGGTGACATTCTTGCTGATTTCCTGGGCATCGTGCTGAATACATGGGACCCCAACCTCGATGGGTTCGAGCCGTCCCGGGACGACAACCGCGGTCTTTCCGCCCCCATGCTGGAACTGCTACGACGGCTGCACCCCAACATCGCCTTCATGAAGGACGGCCAGCCCAATCCGCAGCGTACGCTCTTGACCCCGTATATCAGCCAGATGCCGACACATCCGCGCCCCGTCATGGCGGCCGGCACCGCACGTCATATCATACGCCATTTCGAACCTGCGAATTCCTGGCTCAAACAGACCTTCTTTCCCGATCTCGAGGGGCCGTTCTTTCCCGAACGCCCCGACCATCCAGCCCAGGGCAACCTGGGCCGGATCACCGAAGAAGAGATCGTGGACCTCACCTCTCAATTGCTTTCTAAAATCTGGATTGTGAACAGCAATGACCTTTAAAGCATCCCGTCTGGCGCCCAAATCCAAGAAACGCATTCGCCCGGCAGGAAGCCCTGCCCCAAAGCGCGGGCCTGTCGCCGGACCACGGGCCGCGCACACTGCGCCATCCGGCGGATCGTATGCACAACAGCCCGCCGAACCCGCTCTGCCCAACAGCCAGCTTCTGCAGCCGCTGTCCTGGCCAGAGCCCGCCCTGTGTTCGGAACAGGATCTCTACTTTCGTGCACACGGGCCCTCGGGTGTCTCCCTGCAAGCGCAGAAGATACATTTCTCCAAAGGGGCGCACCTGCAGTTCAACACCTATTTCAACCTGTTCAACGTCGGCAAATGGTACACCCATTGCGGCCTGAAAACGATCGGTCTGCAACTGGCGGGACGGGGCACGGTCGAGCTGACCGTTTTCCTCGCCTTTCCGGACCGGTCCTGGGGGCGGCTGGTCAACGAAGTGGTCGATCTGTCGCCGGATCGGGCGCAGCGGTTCGAAATGGACCTGACACCCTACGCGCCCGAGCAGGGGATCCTGTTCTTCGAGGTGAAAACCTTGAGCGACGGGCTGTTGAACTGGGCCGCCTGGGACACGACCCAGGCCCCGCGCCGCACACCGGACCTGGCGCTGGCCGTCACGACATTTCGGCGCGAAGACGCGGTGGCCGAAACCGTGGAGCGGTTCCGCGCCTTCATGGCCAAGTCCAAATTGCGCAACCACCTGCACATGATCGTGGTGGACAACGGGCGCAGCGCCGGCATTCAAAGCGACAGCCATGTGACCGCCATCGACAACGAAAACCTCGGCGGTGCAGGCGGGTTCTCGCGCGGGCTGCTGGCTGCCAGGGAACGCGGGCACAGCCACTGTCTGTTCACGGATGATGACGCCGCCACGCCCATGGATGCCTTTGAACGGACATGGACCTTTCTGGCCTATGCGCGCGACCCCGGCACCGCCGTGGCGGGGGCCATGATCTCGACCCGCCATGCCTGGGCGCTGTGGGAAAACGGGGCCACCTTCGATGGGGCCTGCAAACCGCTATACGGGGGCACGGACCTGCGGGACCAGGCCCAGGTCTTTGACATGGAATTTGCCTCGACCCCGCGCAATCCGCACAACTTCTATGGCGGCTGGTGGTATTTCGCCTTCCCCGTGGACGAAGTGAAACACATGCCCTTCCCGTTCTTCGTGCGGGGCGACGATGTGAGCTTTAGCCTGGCGCATGATTTCAACATCGTGACCCTGCCCGGCGTGGTGTCGTTTCAGGAAAGCTTTACCGAAAAAGACAGCCCCCTGACCTGGTATCTGGACCTGCGCAGCCATCTGGCGCACCACCTCAGCCTGCCGTCGATGGACATCGGCAAGCGGGGCACTGCGCGCATTGCGCTGTGGTTCTGGGCGCGCACGCTGATCCCGCACCATTACGAGACGATGGCCGCCATCAACCTGGCCCTCGAAGACGTCATGCGCGGCCCCGAATTCTTTGCCGAAAACGCCGACATGGCGGCCCGGCGCGGCCAGATCGGTGCCCTGCGCAAGATCGAGGCCTGGCAGGCCATGCCCGAACCCCCGGCCGAGCGGCGGTGGCTCAACCCGCATCGAAGCTGGCAGCGGGGCCTGATGAAGATCACCCTGAACGGGCACCTGCTGCCCTTCTTCAGCCGCTTCGGCAACAGGGTCACCGTGCCCGCAGAGAAGCGCTGGAACCCGCGCGAGATCTGGGGGGCCGCCCAGATCACCTATCGCAACGAGGCCAACGGCCAGGCCTATACGGTGACCCATTCCAAGTGGCGCGCGCTGAGCGAAAGCCTGAAAACCTACCGTTTGATGCGCCAGTTCTGGAAAGACTATGACAGCCTCAAGGACCGTTGGCAGAAAGCCTATCCCGAACTGACGGGCACCGGCTTCTGGCAGGGCGCGCTGAAGCTGGATGGCGCAGGCGCGGACACTGTCCCGGCCAACACCGACATCAAGGCCGCCGGTCCGGTCCCGGCCTCGGAGACATCCGACGACGGCAACCGCCTGACCAAGGCCGCGGAGTAACGGAGCTACTTGCCCGCAGGCCGCTGCAGGGTCTGCGTTGCGATCAGCTGTTCGAACAGGGGGCCGACAAGCTGCCCCATCAGCTCTGCGCTGTTGTCGGGCAGGCGCAGCTTTGCCAATGGAACATCCGCGCCGGGCAACGGCTCCTGAAACAGGGCATCGCGGTTGAAATAGCGCCGCGCCAACCGGCGGTTGGACGCTTCGAACAGATTGAGCAGTTTCTGGCGATCCTGAAGGCCCAGGATGCGTTCGCTGCTGCGCTGATCATTGCCCAGAACCACGCTGTCGACATGACGGCACGCCGCGAGGATGCTGTCGCGCACCCCGTCATTGGCCTGATCCAATGGCAGATGACGCAGAAATTCCACCATCGTCGGGGACAGACTGGCATTCTCATGACTTGGCTGGGCCAGCCCCGTCAGATCGTTCAGACCGATCAGACGGCAGAACTCCACCACGGGCCCGTCCGGCATCTGCCCCGGCTCGAACACGGCCAGATGCACGTTTTCCGCGCCGAAACAGTTTTCCAGCATGGTCACATGCCGGTCGTAGTCGATCCAGTGGAACTGCTCCATCCCGGCAAGGAACTGGTTGAAGGTCAGATGCGCCAGCGCCCGGTTCCACTGCCATTTGATGTTCTGGAAATACCAGCTTTCAAGCCACAGATCCTGACGGCGCAGGAAGAAGATCACCTTGACGTCGAAATGATCGTTCAGCGGCACCAGCGCCTTGAGATCCCGGCGCAGCGACAGCCCTTCGTCGCTCAGCACGACACGGTCCAGCGGGTGCTGCTTCTTGTCTGCCAGACGCGTGATCTCGGCGGCCACATCGGAGGGCGCACGGGCCGGGACCCCGGGCCGGGGCCGCCCATCGGGATGGCGCGGCATCATCTGATCCATCACCTCGATATGGCGCGCCACCCGGAGCGGGTAGAAAATGCCCAGGGGCATCAACGCATCGATATTTGCGTGCATGAAGGATTGGATGGATGTGGTTGCCGTGCGCTGTGCACCGATGTGCAGAAACAGGGTGCGTTTGGACATGAGAAACCTCCGAGGTCGCGAACCTATCGTCCCCCCTCTCTTACCAATACGTGCAACGTGCACAAGCGCCCGGGCGCGCGATCGGCGCCCCCCGGGGGCGTGGCCCTAGACGATGCTGATATCATCCTCCAGCCCGGTCGTGCTCAGCAGCCCCTCAAGCAGGATGGATTGGCTTGCACCGAAGCTCAGCAACACACCTGCGCCAACGGCGGACGCGGCTGCGGCCACCTGTGCGGCACTCAGGCCTCCCACAAGCTCCGACGCCAGTTCCAGCGTGTCCACGCCCAGCTCGAAATCAAAGATCGTGTCCTCGGAAATGACCGCACCGAACACGAATGTATCCGCGCCCTCACCGCCGTTGATGCCGTCGCGGCCCAGATCGCCCGCCTGACCCGTATCCACATAGCGGTCATCGCCCGCACCCATATAGATGCGGTCCTGACCGTTGCCGCCGGTGATCACATCGTTCCCGTCGCCGCCATAGATCGTGTCGAACCCGTCGCCGCCAGCGATCACGTCGTCGCCATCCCCGCCGTTGAACAGATCACTGCCGCTGCCGCCGTTGATGGTGTCGTTGCCGCTGCCGCCGAACACCGTGTCGCGGCCCAACTCGCCGCCCTGGCTGTTGTCGTTGAACACGTCGTCGCCCTGGTTCAGGAACACCAGATCACGCCCGTTGCCACCTGCCACGGTATCGTTGCCTTCGCCGGTGCTGATCGTGTCGCTGCCGCCGCCGCCAAAGACATCGTCATTGCCCAGCCGCGCGTTGATCACGTCATTGCCCTGCTGGCCATGGAACTCGTCATCGCCATTGCCGCCCTCGATCGTGTCGTCACCCAGCCCCGTGAACACGGTATCGCGGCCTGCATCGCCGCCCTGGCCGTTGTCGTTGAACACGTCATTGCCCTGGTTGAGGTAGATCAGGTCCTGCCCGTCCCCGCCCCAGACCATGTCGTCGCCCTCACCGGCATAGACGGTGTCATCACCTGCCCCGGCATAGACAGTATCATTGCCCGCATTCGCCGAAACACTGTCATCGCCCCCATTGGTGGTCAGCGTATTGGCAACGGCATTGCCGGTGACGGTGTCATCGCCACTGCCCACAATCGCGTTTTCGATCACCGTGTCCCGCGCGATGCCCAGGATCCCGACATAGGACCCGAAATCCGAAAACTGCGCGTCGCGCATATCAAGGCGCGCGTCATCCGTCAGGAACCCGAAATTGAACGTGTCATAGCCGCCCCGGTCATAGACCGTAAACGCCATCAGGTTGCCTTCGATGTCATCGCTTGTCGTGCCGTTGGCGAACCAGTCGAACACCTCGTCCAGGTAGTTGCCCAGATTGGAGCCCTGCCCATAGACCGTATTGCCCGTGGTCGCGGTGCTGGCGCCCGGCGCGCCGTAATAATCCTGAATCGCGACGATGTCGGCCATCATCGCCCCGCTGAGATAGGCATAGGACGCATCGGTCGAGGTGTTCTCGGTCTGGCTGAAATAGGACATCACTGTCATCTGCCAGCTGTCATTGGTGAAATAGGCGTCGTCATTATAGGTGACGGGCCCTTGCGAGGCGTCGTAATTGCCCTGGTGACGCAGCCCCAGCGCGTGGCCGAACTCGTGCACATAGGTCTGGAAGGAATAGCTGTCGATCGTGGTGCCGGAGTTGACCAGCCATTGCCGGGACACATTCAACTCGACCCCATCATCGGTCGAGCCGGCATTGGGATAGTAGGCAAAGGCCCCGTCATCCTCGTCATCGACAGTGATCATCTCGCCCGAACTGACCTCGACAAAGTCGAGATCGGCCACCATCTCCCAGGCCTCCATCGCCCAGCGGGCCAGTTGCTGGCCATCAGCGGTCAGACCGGACAGGTTGACCGTGATCTGGTTGGACTGGTTGGTGTTGTAGGACCGGCTGAACCCTTGTGTCCCCTCCTGAAGGAAGGTCGCCAACTCGTCCAGCGTGCCGAGCGTGCCGGGCGGCGGTGTCGGGATGTTTTCAGAAAGTGACAGCTCGTATGTGCCGGTGTTGAAGCCATAGGCATCGGCTGAAATATAGTAGGTGCCCGACGAGGTGGGTGTGTAAACCAGCAGGGAGTTCAGATTTCCACCGCTGTCATCATCCGACGTGATTTCCGTGCCCGACGCATCATAGAGCCGGACCAGCGGATCCCTGAGCGAGACGCCGTTATGCCTGATTTCATAGGCTTCACCCGCCGTCAGCTCGACCCTGATCCAGTCTTCGTCCGAGGACGACGAAATCGTGCCGTTGAACGTGTCGCCCACCGACATCGAATATGTGGTCGATGTATTTTCGGCGGCATCCGTCGTTTCGTCGACATCCGCAAAGATCGGCTGATCCGGGTCGTGACGCAGCGGATCAAACGTCTGCGTCATCATACAAACTGTGCACATAAAACTGTCCTCGTTACTTCAATGCGGTGGCGGCCAACATCGGCTGCGTCGACGCGACCAGATCATCGGTAAACTGACGAAGATCCGACGCGCGCGCCGAGCTATTGGCATGGAATGGGTGGTCCGGCCCAGTGTGCAATTCGCCCATGGGGCCCATTTGCCACAGGAGCTTGCCGGACTCTGCGGACATCTCCAGCCGGACAGAGATATCTCTTGAGCCGTGGGGGCGCCACTGCGCCTGGCTCACCTGCCGAAAGGCGGCCTGCGGGATGATCTGCGCCAGCGATTGCACCATCTGCTGGCACAACGGGCGCATATCCCGGTCAGACCCGTTGACCGACACGCATTGGACGCGCACGGCAGGCCGGTCCACGCTGCGCGCACTTGTGCTCTCACCACCGATCATGGCAACGAAAATCCCCAGACAGATCAAACTTCTCGGCATCATATGCAAAACTTGGTCAATTTTAAGACGGCCCACAATGTGACATGGGGCGTCATCATGTTTGCGGCGGGAAACCGCGCCCATACCACGGGATGCGCCGGATATTTCCGTTGCCGCTGTCTGGTGGACCTGCCAAACACAAGCGAAATCTAAGGAGTTTTCGGATGCACATTCTTCTTGTCGGCGCGGGCCTCTCCGGCGCTGTCATCGGGCGCACATTGGCAGAAGCCGGCCACCAGATCACCATTGTGGAATCCCGCGATCACGTTGCCGGAAACTGTCACACCACGCGCGATGCCGACACCGGGGTCATGGTGCATGTCTATGGCCCCCACATCTTTCATACCGACGACGAAGAGGTGTGGAACTATGTGAACAGCTTCGAGACCTTCCTGCCCTACAAGAACCGGGTGAAAACCACCTCCAAGGGGCAGGTGTTTTCCCTGCCCATCAACCTGCACACGATCAACCAGTTCTACGGCAAGACCCTGCGCCCGGACGAGGCCAGGAGCTTTATCGAGGATCAGGCCGACACCAGCATCGAAGACCCGCAAACCTTCGAGGAACAGGCGCTGCGCTTTGTCGGCCCCGACCTCTACGAGGCGTTCTTCAAGGGCTACACGATCAAGCAATGGGGCATGCAGCCGTCGGCCCTGCCCGCCTCGATCCTCAAACGCCTGCCGGTGCGCTTCAACTACGACGACAACTACTTCTTCCACCAGTTCCAGGGCATGCCGGAAAACGGGTATACGGCCATGGTCGAACGCATCCTCGATCACGAGGCCATCACGGTGCACCTGAACACGACCTTCACCCGCGATCAGGCCGCAGATTATGACCACGTGTTCTATGCCGGCCCGCTCGATGGCTGGTTCGACTACGATCTGGGACGTCTGGGCTACCGCACGCTCGACTTCGAACGCTTCACCTATGACGGCGATTACCAGGGCTGCGCGGTGATGAATTACGGGGAAGAGACCGTGCCCCACACCCGCATCACCGAACACAAGCATTTCTCCCCTTGGGAAAGCCACGACGGCTCGGTGCTCTATCGCGAGTTCTCCCGCTTGGCCGAACCGGACGACATCCCCTATTACCCGATCCGGCAGGTGGACGAAAAAGCGCTTTTGGCCGATTACGTCGCCAAGGCCGAAGCCGAAAGTGGCGTGACATTCGTGGGACGTCTGGGGACATACCGATATCTGGATATGGACGTCACAATTCGCGAAGCCCTGGATACGGCAGCGGTATTTCTGGAAAAAGGCGCAGAAACTCCGGTATTTGTGAAAGCGCCGCTTTAGGTGCAACGGCGCTGCTTGTCGAAACCGCGAGAAACAAGCAACTCATAAAAATTGAGCGCTTCGAAGAAGAATAGAAGCGCTTGAATTTCTATCGAACGCAATGCACAGATGTGTTCTGCGCCTTTATGATGAGTGAGAAGAAATGTTTACTATTCGCGGAAACTATCACCCAATTGAAGGCGAAAGCATATTCCAAGTCCTCATGCGTGCGTTCAATGGTAGCAGTGTTGTTGAACCGCAAGATGGCTCATCCACGGTGGTGGTCAGCCTAAGTAATAGCGCGCACCCAGATCTGCGAACCACGACGATGATCGTTGAGGTGGAACGGCAGGACGATGTGAGTTTTCAGCAAAGCCCGGTGCGACAGATCACCCTTCTGTCTGCGACCGGCGACAGCACCGACATCACCTTGTCGCACGACGCGCTAATTCTGGATTGGCAGGCGGGACTGAGCGGCGCACAGCCCGGCCCCAGTACGGTTATCAATCGATTCACCTTTCCAGATTTTTATTCTGTGATTAGCGGCGGCGACCTATTCACACTTCTTAATGCTGCTGAAGTGGACCAGGTTGGCACCGAAGCCGGTGAGTTTCTGGAAGGGTTTCACAGCGATGACACCTTGAATGGCGCAGGCGGAGACGACCGTATTTTAGGATTTGAGGGTGACGATTTTCTTATAGGCGGTACAGGCGACGATACTCTCATCGGAGGCGTTGGCGCTGCAACGTTATCGGGGGGACAAGGCAATGATGTATTCGTTCTCAGCTCTCTTTCAGCTTTAGATTGGACAACGTTCACAGAGCTTAATGCAGGGGATATGATTAAGATAAATGGTTCTTCGGCAGATTATGCCGACTTCGAGATATCCAATGGTAGAATTGAATTTCATGCAGCGGGGTCTCGTTATTCCGCCCCAGTTCTGAGTGCGACGTCAAATCTGGTCTTGGTCAGAGAAATTACAACTGTCGGAACCACTTTTACCGTTAAATCGTCCGGAGTGTCGATCACGACGGGTGATGATCTTTCTTTGGGCACCGACGATCCGGAAGAGATCGACGCGCTTGCGGGCAATGACACAATCAGGGGTCTTGGCGGCAACGACACCCTTCTCGGCAATGACGGGTTCGACCTGATCGAGGGCGGCGCTGGCAATGACAGTATCTTCGGGGGCAATCAGGGCGACACGATCATAGGCGGTGACGGCAACGACACGGTTGACGGTGGCAATGGGCGGGACAATGTGACCCTGAACCAGGGCAATGACGTCTTCAACGACAACGATCAGGGCGGTGATGCGGGCCGCGATACCGTCAATGGCGGTCTGGGCGACGACACCATCAACGGCGGTGCGGGCGCGGACGAGTTTGCGGGCGGGGACGGGTTCGACCTCATTTTCGGCGGGCTGGGCTTTGATCTGATCTTTGGCGGCAACCAGGCCGACACGATCCGGGCGGGCGCCGGCGATGACACCGTCTTTGGCGGCAATGGCCGGGACGAGGTGTTCCTCAACCAGGGTGCCGACGTGTTCAACGACAACACGCAGGGTGGCGATGCGGGCCGGGATACGGTGTTTGCGGGCAACGGGTTCGACACGATCAATGGTGGCGGCGGCGATGATGCATTCTATGGCGGCAACGGCAATGACAGCATCTTCGGGGGCGGCGGTGCCGATCTTGTCTTTGGTGGCAACGGTCAGGACAGCGTGGATCTGGGGGCGGGCGATGACCGCTTCGTGGACACCGATCAGGGCGGAGATCTGGGCCGGGACACGGTGACGGGCGGCGCGGGTGCCGATACGTTTGTGTTTGGCACGGTGATCTCGACCGAGGTGATCACCGATTTCGAGCTGGGCGTGGATACGCTGGAACTGGCCTCGGGCCTTGTGGGTGGCCTGGATGCGGCGCAGGTGGCCGCGGCGGGCGAGGTGACGGGGCAGGGGGTTCTGCTGAGCTTTGGCGCCGGTCAGTCGGTCCTGCTTGAAGGCATGATGAGCACGGTTGGTCTTGGGGATGACATCGACATCATCTGACACCGCGTCCCCGCAATGAAAAAGGCGCCCCGACGGGCGCCTTTTGAGTGTCGTATATGTGGCCGTTCACCCGAACAGAATGTCATCCGTACCAAAGCCCGACAGGTCGCTGTCCGAGCGCAGCACGGCCACGTCGCCG
>NZ_CANNDS010000007.1 GCF_947503415.1 uncultured Tateyamaria sp. | reverse complement strand
GGCCCCCGCGTTGGTCGGATTGGCAAAGCCAATTCGAAATCCAGATGTCAGTGACCGTGATCCATATCGCCGTGGATCGCGAACTGATCCAGCCCGGCATCCTGTGGCGCAATGGATCGGTAGGCTTCGCGCACGCCGGCCTCGGTCAATTCACGCGATACGGTCAGCAGTGTATTGGGATCATGGTCCTCACACAGTTCGATCATCTGCGCCAATTCCTCGGCTGCAACAGGCCGGGCCGCTTCGGAAGAGGGGGCGCCGTAATAGGTCACGAAATGCCGCGCCAGAAGGCCGGTCAGTGTCTCTAGCTCAGATGCTTCCAACTGCGTGACGGCGACAAATGTCACGCGCCCCCCGGTTTCCAACCCGAACCAGCCGTTTGCAAAAGCCTGCCGCGCCTTGCCCGTCAAATCGCCTTCGCCCCAGTTCGAAAACTCGAACCCGCCCGAGATGCACCATTCACCCGTACGGGCAGGGGAGGCGAACACGTTCATGTCGCTTTCATCGAAATGGATCGCGCGGGCGAGTTTCATGTCTGTGCCTCCAGCAAAGATGTAAGCGGGATCAGGTGGGTCGTGTCATCGTCGCGCAAGAGCATGCCAAAATCTTCATCCACACCCAAAAACGTACCTGTTAGGGACTGGTTTTCAACCTCTTCACCAATGCCATGTGCCAGCGCACGCCATTCGGAATGCAGGGACGCCGCACCATCGTCTTCCCATCGGTTCAGCCAATTCAGCGTATGACGCGCCCATGCTTCCAGCAGGGTCGGGGGCGTCACGTCTGCGCAGCCTTCGGCGAACAACGCGGTTTCATCAGGGGTCAGTCCCATGTCATCTGATGGTGGTACCAGCGGCAGGGTGAACCCAACCACCAGCCAGTCCGGCACGGCCTTTGGGTCCGTATCCGATGCCATGACCTGAAACCCGCCACAGCGCGCGCCGTTCACACGGATGCCGCCCCACCAGTCCAGATGTACAGCCACCTCTGGCGGGGCGAGCGCGCCCAGGGCGTTCTGGAACCCGACACCGCACAGGGGCAGCATACTCATGGCCTTGGACAGCGGCACTTCGGGGGCAAAGACCAATGCCGCCTCCATATCCGCCGCACCCAATTTGTAAGAGATGAGGCCCGCATCACAGCCCAAGGTCGCCCGCATCACGGCGTGGTCAAAGGCGCTGTCCGGCGCTTCCTCGCCCCACATCAGCGGGGGGAACGTGACCTCGGTAACGTCGCTCATGCGACGCCCGCTTTGACAAGGCCGGCGGCCACGTCTTGAAACGCCTTGGCCTGTGGGCTGTCTGGCTGGCTCACGGTGATCGGGGCACCGCCATCTGACGCGAGACGGATTTGCAAATCCAACGGCACTTCGGCCAACAGAGGCACGCCCAGTTTCTCGGCTTCGGCCTTCACGCCACCGTGGCCAAACACGTGCTCTTCGTGCCCGCAGTTCGAACAGATATGCGTGCTCATATTCTCGATCATGCCGACGATGGGCACGTGCAGTTGCTGGAACATGTCCACACCTTTGCGCGCGTCCAATAGGGCGACATCCTGCGGTGTAGAGACTACAATTGCACCGTCCACCGCGAATTTCTGCGCCAATGTCATCTGCACATCGCCGGTGCCGGGGGGCAGATCGACAATCAGCACATCCAGCGCACCCCACTGCACTTGCGTCATCATCTGCTGCAAGGCCCCCATCAGCATCGGCCCACGCCAGACGACGGCCTGATCGTCGTTCATCATCAGACCGATGGACATCATGGTCACACCGTGGTTCCGCATCGGCAGGATTGTCTTTCCATCGGGCGACGCGGGACGACCAGACACCCCCAACATGCGGGGCTGTGACGGGCCGTAGACGTCCGCGTCCAACAGGCCGACGCGCCGCCCCTGTTGGGCCAAAGCGCAGGCGAGGTTGGCCGAAACGGTGGATTTGCCCACGCCGCCCTTGCCGGACGCGATGGCCAGAATACGGTCAATGCCCGGGACCTTTTGCGGCCCCTTGGGCTCTGCTGCGCGCTGCGGTTTCAGATCCGGCGGCGGGGCCTTGTCTGTGTGGCCCGTCAGAATGATGGACACGGATTCGATCCCGTCCAAAGCACCCACCGCGGCCTCGGCGGCGGTCTTGACGGCCTCATAGTCTGCGGCCTGTGCCGGGTTGATCTCCATCACGAAGCGGACCGTGCCGCCGTCCACGTTCAATGCCCGCATCACGCCTGAGGACACGATATCGCCGCCCGGTGCCTCGATCCCTTTCAGGACATCGAGAACCTGTTCCCTGCCTGTGCTCACGCCTTAGTCCTGTCCTTTGATCTCGCCCGTGACCTCGTGGGTCATGTCGAGCTCTTCGATGGTGATCAGCGCCTTGACTGCAAAGGTCTTGCCGCCGGTGTTGGCGCCGCGCATCGCCTCTTCGATCGCCTGTTGCGAGGTCACGCCGACCTGCTTCAGGAACTTGCGCATGGACATGTTGAAATCGTCGCTCATTGGGCTTTCCCCTCCCTATCGTTGACGGATCGCATGGGCGCGTTTTACGGTCGGGCCATGCGTATCCTTGTATTGATCTTGGCCTTGTTGCCGGGTTTGGCAATGGCCGATGACAAGCGGGTGGTATTCTATGCCCCGCCTGCCTTGATCGAAAGTGGGCTGATCAAGCATATCGCGCCGCGCTTTTCGCTGAAAACCCAAGTTAGGGTCGAAATTGTCGATGATCCGGCCGGTGCGGAGCTGGTGTTGGGACCTGACGGCCGCGCGTTGTTTTCCGGTCTGGGTCAGACGTGGCACCTGGATGTCCGTGGCGACACCAAGGGTGCGCAGCGGTTTGCAGACTGGCTGACGTCGGATGTGGGCCGCCGCACGGTGCAGAGTTTTGCGCCCGATGGTGAGGCGCTGTTCACAGAACCGAAGGTGCAGAAGGTGGCCGTTGCCAAGGTCGAGATCAGCGGTGATGCCATCGCGGGGCAGGGGGTGTCCTGGGCCAAATGCGGGCGCTGTCACGTGACCGAGCGGGGCAAGGACAGTTTCGGCATTGGCTCCACCCCCAGCTTTTTCGTCATGCGCGGATTTGAGGATTGGCAGGCGCGGTTTGCGGGCTTCTATGTGCTGAAACCGCACGCGGCCTTCACCCAGCTTGAGGGTGTGACCGATCCGTTCCCGATTGACCGACCGTCGCCCATTGCGCCCATCGAACTGACGCTCGATGACCTTGAGGCGATCCTGGCTTACGTCGCAATTCTGGATCCCGCCGATCTGGGCAAACCGCTGGAACATCAGTGATCGCGCCGCTTTGACAGGTAATCATCGGTGGTGCGCACGCGGGGTTTTTCGCCGCCCTGAAACGGATTGTCGTCCGCATGGAACTGCGCAGTGACCCGGCAATTGTCGCACATCTGGATCATCCGCAGCTTGTCGCCCGCGAACATGGCGTGGTCCTTGAGCTTGTCGGTGATCCGGTCGATTGCCGACTTGGAGCCAAAGAGCGATCCGCATTCGATGCAGGGGAAGGGTTCTTCCTCATTCAGGATGGTTTGGGTGAGGGCGGCGTCCGTCAGGTCGAGGCGTGGCGCGTAGGTGATTGCATCCTCGGGGCAGATATTGGCGCACAGGCCGCATTGCAGGCAAGCGTCCTCCTGGAACCTCAATTGCGGCTTGTCGGAGTTGTCGCCCAAGGCGCCCGACGGGCAGAGCGACACGCAGGACAGGCAGAGCGTGCAGGCGTCTGTGTCCACCAGCACCGCGCCGTAGGGTGCGCCCTCTGGCAGTGCGATCTGGTCGGTGTCGGGGTGCAAGGCGCGGGCCGCCTGCCGTGTGATTTGCCGCCGTGTGCCCATGGGGCGGACGGGTTGTGCGACGGGGGCAGGGGCCTCGGTCCCGTACAGCGCGTCGCTCATCGCATCCGGGTCCGGCGTGTCGAGGAGCGTCGCCTTGCCTTGGCCCGCGATGGCGGTGGTGAGCGCGATTTGCGTCTCTAACGCTGGGACATCGGCGGTGGGGCCGGGCAGAAGAGTAACGTTTGCAAAGCCTGCGGCAAGGGCAGCAACGGCTTCGGCGTGACCAAACGCACCAATGGCCGACATCTCCAGCGGGATCACGTCAGCCGGCAGGCCGCGCCCGTGCCGGGCGGACAGGCGGACCATCTCGGCCCCATGGCTGTCGTGGACCAGAAGGCGCGGAGCGGTGCCGCCTGCGTCAAGGTAGGCTTTGGCCATCGTCTGCACGCGACGCATCGTCAGGTCCACGGGCGGCGCGTCGTAGGTGATGGCTCCGGACGGGCAGGCGGCAGAACATGCGCCGCAGCCCGCGCAGATCATCGGGTCAATCTCGACATGGTCGCCGGCGGAAGTGATGGCACCTGTCGGGCAGAGGTCGAGGCAGTTGGTGCACCCCGTCTGTTCAGCGCGGGAATGGGCACAGAGCAGGGGGGCAGTTTTGACGTACAGCGTCTTTTCGAACGTGCCGGTCATGTGCGACGCGGCGAGGATCGCGGCGGCAACACCGGGCGCGTGGGTCGGGTCGGCGCGCAGGTAGCCGTCGCGCTTTTCATGCGCCGGGAACAGGGGTGTGTCACCGCGCAGATCAAGGATGACATCGCATTGCGACCGCGCGCCGTCCTGCGGGTCAGTGAGGGTGAAGGCCCCGCGCCCGCCGGGTTCAATTTGTTGCAGGGCGTCGATGACCACCTCGAACTGGGCAAAGGCCCCGGAGGCGCGGCGCAGCTTGCCCACGACAACGTCATAGGCGCGGGTGTCGGGGATATCGGCAGCGTCAGACAGCAGCACGGTGATGCCCAGATGGTCCTTGAGCTGTTCGGCTGCATCAAGTGCGACAGCGGCGGGGCCAAGGATCAGGCACAGCCCTTCGCTGATGACATCCAACGTCTTTTCCGGTGCTGCGGGCAGCATCGCATCGGCGATCAATGCGGACATTTTGGGCAGTTTCGGGGCGGCATCGTCGCTCCACCCGGCGCGGTCGCGCAGGTCCAGAGTGGGTGGGGCGGGGCGGTCCAGACCCTCTGCCAACTCCTCGAACACCCGCGATTCCTGGGTGCAGCAAAAAACGGCGTCGGGGTCGGCAAGGGCGGCTTCGGCTTGCGCCAATTGGGTGGTGCAGAGGGCAGAGCAGGGGGGACGGACGTCAAGTCCGGTGGCCTGTGACAGCCCTTCGGTATCTATGGTCTGGGTGCCCAAACAATCACACGTTATCAATGATTTGACCACGCTCAACTCCCCCATGACAGAGGTCGGTTTTGACCGCTGTTCGCCCGTGTAGTTGCCTCAGCCTAGACATGATTCGTTGTGCTTCACAAACCGTTTTCCGGTCAGGTCGGCCCCGTCCGGCGCCCAATCCGACGTCCGGTGATTCGGTTCTTGGTATGCGACGGTATTCCCGAGTGAAACAGTCGTGATGGACATTTTGGCCCTGAACGCCATGCGCCGCCGGACAGGCTGGCCAAACTGCCTTTGCGTCAGGGGAAACGGACAATTCCCCGACAAGCCGCTTTGAGGATGAAAATTTTGGCAGTTTTATAACGAGACAGGGAGGACATTGGGTGATCCGAAACCCCGACCAGTATCAGACCATGCCTTTGGGCGTCGTTTTGCGACGGCTGCCGGGTGTGACTCGGTGGGCGTCCTATTCCTGGAAAGCTGTCGCCGTGTTGCCGGGTGCTGGCCCTGCCGATTGGCAGGAGTTACGCCGCGAGGGCGAGGCGATCGAATACCACGCAGCAACCCTGCCGCTGGATCTGCATGGGGCAGAGACGGAGGCGTATCTGCATGGCCTGTCTGCCGCAGAGCCCGCGATCTACGTGGTGATGCGCGAGTGCCCCGGTGAGCAACCGCTTGAGGTGTTGCTGGTGACTGCGTCGCCTTACGAGGCGCAGGATTACACCGACAGCGGCGAGGAGATTGTCGAGAAAGTCCCAATGCCCGCCGGGTTGATGGCGTGGGTGCAGGGCTTTGTCACTGACTTTCACGAGGACGAGGTGTTCATCAAGCGCAAGCGCGACAAGAAGCGCATCGACTTGACGCAGGACGGCATTGGCGATCCGCGCATTCAAACGACGGCGGACATCTACGCGTCCCCCGCGCGGCAGCGGAGGCGGATGCATTGAACAGCGGGCGTGATTTCTGGTCCCGGCGGCGTGCCGGGGTAGAGGCCGAAGCCGAAGTGCTCGAGGCCCGTGTGGCCGAGGCACAGGATGCCGAACTGGCCGAACGCCCGGATGAAGAGATTTTGGCGGAGCTGAACCTGCCCGAGCCGGAGGCGCTGGACAGCGCGGAGGCCGTGCAGGCGTTCCTGAAGGAAGAACTGCCGCAACGCCTCAAGACCCGCGCCTTGCGACGGTTGTGGCGGCTCAATCCGATGCTCGCCAATCTGGATGGGCTGGTGGATTACGGCGAGGATTATACTGACGCCGCGACCGTCATCGAGAACATGCAGACCGTGTATCAGGTCGGCAAAGGGATGGTGACGGCCTTCCTTGAGGATGAGGAAGACGAGGCCGAAGAGGTCCCCGCCGAAGAGATCGAAGATAGTGAGGAAGAGGCCCCGCTGATTGCGCAGGCTGAACCCGTTCCCTTGCCAGAGCCTGAGCCGGAGCCGGTAGCGATGCCGCAGCGCCGGATGCGGTTCGCATTTGATACTGCATAATGGAAGACAAGACCGTGACAGCCGCTGAAGACACCTCAATCGCAGACATGGATCGCGCCCGCGCCGATCTGTACAACTTCCTTGGTGCGCTGCTGGCTGGTCCACCGGATGAGATGCTGCTGGCGCAGACCGCTGGTTTGAGTGGCGACGAGACGGAGCTGGGTCAGGCCATTGGCACCTTGTCCAAGCTGGCGAAGGTGACGAAGCCCAAGGCGGCGGAGTCTGAGTTCAACAAACTGTTCATCGGTCTGGGCCGGGGCGAGTTGTTGCCCTTTGCCAGCTACTACCTGACGGGCTTTTTGAATGAGAAACCGTTGGCGTTGTTGCGGCAGGACATGCTGGCCAAGGGTATGCAGCGGTCCGAGACGGTGTTTGAGCCCGAAGACAGCATTGCCAGCCTGATGGAGATGATGGCGGCGATGATCGTGGGCCGTTTTGGCACGCCTGCTGATGTGACCGAGCAAAAGCAGTTCTTCAACAAGCATATCGGCCCTTGGGCCGGGCACTTCTTTACCGATCTGGAGGAGGCGAAGACATCTGTCTTCTATTCCCCGGTCGGAACGGTGGGGAAGATTTTCATGGCCGTGGAGGCGGAAGCCTTCCGGATGAGCGGCGCCGAGTGATCGGCGTCAGATCGGTCGGGGCAACCCGGCCTTAAGCAGCGAAAGGAGACCTTTCGATGAGCAGGAAAGAAGACGGTGCATCGCGCCGCGATTTTCTGAAGCTGGCCGGGACCACGGCGCCGATTGCGGCGGTGGCGGTTGCGACCGGTGCGCAGCAGGCCGAGGCGGCAGAGCCGGACCTGACCTCGGAGAAGATGCAGGATACCGCGCACACGCGCGCGTATTTTGAGAGCGCCAAATTCTAAAGCGCATGCGAGACCGCACCGCCCGGGAATAAGCCCGGACGAGGCAGGCCAACAGCGACTGGTTGCGTGACGCCCGACTGCTGAAAGCCAAAGTGAGAGACCAAGCGAGCCGTTCGGGAACGATGGCAAGCAAGGGAGGAAGCAACAATGCTTAGGAAAAAGACCAACGGGGTTGCGCGACGCCCCCAGCGGACAAGTATCCTGACTGAAGCGGCAAACGCTTCGGTAGACCGGCGCGCGTTTCTGCGCGGATCGGGACTGGTGATCGGGGGCCTGTCGGCCATTGCCGCCACGGGTGGAACCGTCACCCAGGCCAATGCTGCGACCGCCGCAGCGGGCAAAGTGGATTTGAAAAAGACGGTGTGCACGCACTGCTCGGTCGGCTGTACGGTCGTGGCCGAGGTGCAGGACGGTGTCTGGACGGGTCAGGAGCCCGGCTGGGACAGCCCGTTCAACCTTGGTGCCCACTGTGCCAAAGGCGCTGCCGTGCGCGAACACGCCCATGGCGAACGCCGCCTCAAGTACCCGATGAAGAAAGAGGGTGGTGAGTGGAAGCGCGTCTCATGGGAGCAGGCGATCGACGAGATCGGCGGCGGCATGATGAACATCCGCGAGGAAAGCGGCCCGGACAGCGTGTACTGGCTCGGTTCGGCCAAGCACAACAACGAACAGGCCTACCTGTTCCGCAAGTTCGCCGCCTACTGGGGCACGAACAATGTGGATCACCAGGCGCGGATCTGTCACTCGACCACTGTTGCGGGTGTTGCGAACACATGGGGCTACGGCGCCATGACCAACAGCTACAACGACATCCATAACTCCAAGGCGATCTTTATCATTGGTGGCAACCCGGCCGAGGCACACCCCGTGTCCCTGCTGCACCTGCTGCGCGCAAAGGAGCAAAACAACGCCCCCGTCATCGTGTGTGACCCGCGCTTTACCCGCACGGCAGCCCATGCGGATGAATATGTGCGCTTCCGTCCGGGTTCGGACGTGGCGCTCGTTTGGGGTATCCTTTGGCACATCTTCGATAACGGGTGGGAGGATCAGGAATTCATCCGCACCCGTGTCTGGGGCATGGACCAGATCAAGGAAGAAGTGGCCAAGTGGACGCCCGAGGAAGTCGAGCGTGTGACCGGGGCACCTGGATCTCAGCTGAAGCGCGTGGCGCGGACGCTGGCCAACAACCGCCCCGGCACCGTGATCTGGTGCATGGGTGGCACGCAGCACACCAATGGTAACAACAACACCCGCGCGTACTGTGTGCTCCAGCTTGCTCTGGGCAACATGGGCACGTCCGGTGGCGGTACCAACATCTTCCGCGGCCACGACAACGTGCAGGGTGCCACGGACCTTGGTGTTCTGTCTCACACGCTGCCCGGCTACTACGGACTGTCGGCAGGTGCATGGGGCCACTGGGGCCGTGTCTGGGGTGAAGACTCCGAATGGCTGGCAGGGCAATTTGCCAAGGTCACCGGTGCGGACGGCAAAGAGAAGTCGCTTCAGAACCTCACCGGTATTCCGGTGTCGCGCTGGATCGATGGTGTGCTGGAAGATCCCGAGAACACGGATCAGCCCAGCAAGGTGCGTGCCATGGTTCTGTGGGGCCACGCGCCCAACTCGCAGACCCGCATGGTCGAGATGAAAAAGGCGATGGAACAGCTGGACATGCTGGTTGTCATCGACCCCTTCCCGACCGTGTCTGCAGTGCTGCATGATCGCACCGACGGTGTGTATCTGCTGCCGGCCTGTACCCAGTTCGAAACGCGCGGCTCTGTCACGGCGTCGAACCGGTCGATCCAGTGGCGTGAGAAGGTCATTGATCCCCTGTTTGAATCCAAGCGGGACGAAGAGATCATTGCCCTGTTCGCTCAGAAGTTCGGCTTCCACGACCGTATCTTCCGCAACATCAAGTTGGAGGAAGACGGCCTGACGCCGGATGTCGAGGACACGCTGCGCGAGATCAACAAGGGCATGTGGACCGTTGGCTACACCGGTCAGTCGCCTGAGCGGATCAAGAAGCACATGGCGAACCAGCACACGTTTGATCGCACCACGCTGCAGGCCATTGGTGGCCCCGCAGATGGCGATTATTACGGTCTGCCATGGCCCAGCTGGGGCACGCCCGAGATGAACCATCCGGGCACGCCGAACCTGTATGACATGTCCAAGCCCGTGGCTGAGGGGGGTTTGACCTTCCGTGCGCGCTTTGGTGTGGAACGGGACGGTGACAACCTGCTGGCCGAAGGGGTCTACAGTGTCGGGTCGGAAATTCAGGATGGCTATCCTGAGTTCACGTATCAGATGCTCAAGGATCTTGGTTGGGACAGCGACCTGACCGAAGAAGAGCGGCGCGGGATTGCGCGCGGTGCTTCATTGGAAGGGTTCAAGGAAGTCGGAGAAGCGGGCATGTCGCCGTTCCCGTCGGATTATGACGACAGGGTCGCCGGTGTGAACTGGAAGACCGACCTGTCGGGCGGTATCCAGCGGGTCGCGATCAAGCATGGCTGTGCGCCCTTCGGGAACGCCAAGGCCCGCGCGGTCGTCTGGACCTTCCCCGATCCGGTGCCTGTCCACCGCGAGCCCCTGTATACGAACCGCAGGGACCTTGTGGCCGACTACCCCACCTACGAAGACCGGAAGTTCTATCGCCTGCCGACGATGTACGCATCGATCCAGAAGCAGGACTTTTCGAAGGACTACCCGATCATCCTCACCTCCGGCCGTTTGGTCGAATATGAGGGCGGCGGGGACGAAACCCGGTCGAACCCGTGGCTGGCCGAGCTGCAGCAGGACATGTTTGTCGAGATCAACCCGCGTGACGCCAACAATCTTGGTGTGCGGGACGGCGCGCAAGTCTGGGTCGAAGGGCCCGAAGGCGGCAAGGTCAAGGTTATGGCGATGGTCACCAACCGGGTGGGCGAAGGCGTGGCCTTTATGCCCTTCCACTTTGGCGGTCATTTCCAGGGTGAGGATCAACGCTCGAAATATCCCGAGGGTGCCGATCCATATGTGTTGGGTGAAAGCACCAACACGGCCCAGACCTATGGCTATGATTCAGTAACCCAGATGCAAGAGACCAAAGCGACTCTCTGCAAAATCTGGACAGCGTAAGGAGGAAACGACATGGCATTAGGAGGACAGGCGAGAGCCAAGTTCCTGTGCGACGCCGAGCGCTGCATTGAATGCAACGCTTGCGTCACGGCGTGTAAGAACGAGCATGAAGTGCCCTGGGGCATCAACCGCCGCCGCGTGGTGACCATCAATGATGGTGATCCCGGCGAACGGTCGATTTCCGTGGCCTGCATGCACTGTTCCGATGCACCTTGTATGGCGGTCTGCCCGGTAGACTGCTTTTACCAGAACGAGGAAGGAGTGGTTCTGCACTCCAAGGACCTCTGCATCGGGTGTGGATATTGCTTCTACGCGTGCCCCTTTGGCGCGCCGCAATTCCCGCAGGCCGGCAACTTCGGCTCCCGCGGCAAGATGGACAAATGTACCTTCTGCGCCGGTGGTCCCGAAGAAACCCACTCCACCGCGGAGTTCGCCAAGTACGGGCGCAACCGGATCGCCGAGGGCAAGCTGCCCATCTGCGCCGAGATGTGTTCGACCAAGGCGCTGCTGGCCGGTGATGGCGACGTTGTGTCGGCCATCTACCGCGAGCGTGTGGTGGCCCGTGGCTTCGGCTCGGGCGCGTGGGGCTGGGGTTCAGCCTACGGCCGTCAGGACGGCTAAACGAAAGGGATCGTCGGCCAGTGTGCCCAACCCACGCGCCGACAGTCCCCCAAACCCGGGCAGCGGTAAGGCTGCCCGGGCGATCACAGTCATGAAATCGGGCGCCGCGTGGCGCCCCTTTTCCAAACACGGCCCGCAGCGGAGTTCCGCGCGCTCCGCTTCTGTTTATTTGGGTTCATCGCGCAGAGGCGCTAGCAACGATCGTATGATGTTTCCGTTTCTTGAAAGGCTTCCCATGCATCGTTTCACTTCCGCGCTGGTTCTGACCGTGGCCCTGTCCGCAGCAGCTCCGACCATGGCGCAAGACGCCCCTGCGCTTGACACCGTCGAGGCGCGCGTCGCCTATGGCATAGGCCTGCAGATCGGCCAGCAACTGGCGTCGCAAGGCATTCCCGACTTTGATGTCGACGCGCTGGCGCTGGCCATTCAGGATCGGCTGGATGGGACGGCACCTCGATTGGATGACGCTGAAATACAAGCCGCCTTTGCCGCGCTGAGCGCCAAGGCTGAAGAGCAGGCGCAAGCCCGCGGAGAAACAGCGCTGGCAGAGGGGAATACCTTCCTTGACGCCAACCGCGACGAGGATGGCGTGATCACCACCGAAAGCGGCCTGCAGTACAAGGTCATCGAAGAAGGGTCAGGCGAGAGCCCCGCCGCGACAGACTCCGTGACCGTGCACTATGAAGGTCGACTTTTGACGGGCACTGTCTTTGACAGTTCCATTGCCCGTGGCACGCCTGCGTCCTTTCCGGTCAATGGGGTGATCCGTGGCTGGCAGGAAGCGCTGCAACTGATGAAGCCCGGTGCCACGTGGGAGGTCTGGATCCCGTCCGAGGCCGCCTATGGGACCCAAGGGGCCGGGCAATCCATCGGTCCGAATGAAGTCCTGAATTTCACCATCGAGTTGATCAGTATCGACAGCTAACGCCGCACCCGCCCGCGGCAAACGGAGAGACATGACATGCTAAGAGCGTTTCTGGTTTTGGTTCTTTGCCTTGGGCTGCTGCCCGTCTCGGCGCCTATGGTGTCGGCACAGGAGACAGTGACAGATCGGTCTGCCACGGGCGGGGCGCAAACGCTCGAGGACATTCTGGCGCGTCAACGCGGCGAAGAGGTCGCACCCAGAACAGGCGATGCTGCAAGTGCCGCGCGCGATCTGTCGGGGCAGTTGGGCACGCTTGGTGGTGCATCCGATCCCGATCTGTGGCGTGCGTTGCGCTATGGGTCTGCCGACATCACCGTGTCATCGGGGGGCGAGGTTGCGTCGGTCCTGATGCAGGATGGCGGCATGGCGTGGCTGGAGTTCCGCGAGGGTCCGCTCGCCAAATACGGCGGCTATCTGTTGCTGGGGACCATTGCGCTGCTGCTTGTGTTCTTTGTCCTGCGCGGTCGGGTCAAGCTGGATTACGAAAAGACCGGGCGCACCGTCACCCGGTTCAAGACGATGGAGCGGGCGGCGCATTGGCTGCTGGCCGGATCCTTCATTCTGCTGGGCATCACCGGCCTTCTGACCCTGTTCGGGCGCATGTTCATCGCGCCCTACATCTCAAAGGATTTCAACGCCACGCTGCTGCTGGCGTCGAAATACATCCACAACAACGTGGCGTGGGCCTTTATCGTGGCGCTGTTTGCGGTGTTCGTGATGTGGGTCTGGCACAACATCCCGAACCGCACCGACATCACGTGGTTTGCGCAGGCCGGTGGCATTGTCGGGTCCAAGCACCCCCCCGCCAAGAAGTTCAACGGTGGCCAGAAAATCATCTTCTGGTCCGTGATCCTGCTGGGGGGCTCGATTTCCCTGTCCGGGGTGTCGCTGCTGTTCCCGTTCGAGCTGCCGATGTTCATGAAGACCTTTGATCTGATGCGCAGCGTAGGGATCGAAAGTCTGCCGATCTATGGGCCGCTGCCCACGGCCCTCGCCCCGCATGAAGAGATGCAGTACGCCCAAGCGTGGCACGCCATTGTCGCCTTCGTGCTGATGGCGATCATCATCGCGCACATCTATATCGGGTCGGTCGGCATGGAAGGGGCGTATGACGCCATGGGCACGGGCGAGGTGGACGAGGCCTGGGCCAAACAGCACCATTCGCTGTGGCTGGAAGAGTTGCAAAAGAAAGGCGAGGCGGCCCCCAAAGATGCCCCGAAAAATGCGACGCCTGCTGAGTAGCCTGCTTGTGTGCCTCGCGCTGCCCGCCGGCGCGCAGGAGTTCACCACCTACAAGGGACATGGTGGGCCGATCATGGCGCTTGATGTGTCGCCCGATGGGACGCTTGCCTCGGCCAGCTTTGACAATTCGGTTGGGGTCTGGCCCGGCCCGCAATGGTTGGAGGGGCATGACGCCGCGGTGACGGCCCTGAATTATCAGGCGGGGCCGGTGGCCTTTTCCGGCGGGGACGACTTTCGGGTGCTGATGTGGCGCGCGGGGCAGTCCGAGCCGTACGAACTCACCAAAATGAAAGGCAAGATCAGCGGCATCGCCATCTCACCGGATCAGAGCCGTGTTGCCATCGCCAGTTGGGATGGTTCCATCCGCCTTTTGAGCTTTTTCGACGCGCTGGACAGCAATGACGACCCGCCGTCGGTTAAGATTGGCGGAGACCTGCTGGGCCACCGGTCAAATGTCACAGACGTGGCTTTTTCGCCCGATGGCACGCTTTATTCCGCCTCATCCGATGGAACGGTGCGGGTTTGGGAAGGCGACGGGTCCCGTATCATCGCCAATCAGGGCTTTGGCATTAACCGGATTGTTGTTGCGGATGACTGGCTTGCCTATGGCGCTTTGGATGGGGCAACGCGGATCATCGATCTGACAAGCGAAGACGAGCTTGTCGATTTGACCCTTGATCGTCGCCCGATCCTGTCGATGGACCACCACGCGCCCTCTGGACAGCTCGCGGTTGGGGATGGGCAGGGCTTCATCATGATGATCGACACAAAAACGTGGCAGATCACGCGCGACTTTCGCGCCATGCGACAGGGGCCGGTTTGGGCGCTGGCGTTTTCAAACGATGGCACGGTGATCCATGCCGGGGGGATCGACGACGTGATCTATGCCTGGCCTGTTGCCTTGCTTGACACGTACGATCCCGCCGGAGGGGAACAGCGCAGTTTCCTGCGCGATGCCGAGACGATGAGCAATGGCGAGCGGCAGTTCATGCGCAAATGCTCGATCTGCCACAGTCTTGAGAACGGCCCGTCGCGCAAGGCAGGGCCGACGCTGCACAATGTGTTCGGGCGCAGGGCAGGGGTGGTCGATGGTTATCGCTACTCGCCAATCCTTGATGGTTCGGACATTGTGTGGGACGACACCACCATTGATGCGCTCTTTGACCAAGGGCCTGACCATTACATCCCCGGCTCTAAGATGCCGATGCAGGTGATTGCCGAACCGCAGGACCGGGCTGATCTGATTGCGTTTCTGCGCACGGCAACCAAGGAGGACTGAACATGAAAGCCATGATGATGGGCTTTGCCGCGATGATCGCAATCTCGGTCGGCTCGTATTTCGTGCTGCAGGAGATGGGGTTTTCTGCGGATGCCGTGCATTCGGGTGACGCCGTAAGGCTGGACTGAAGCCATGAACGCGCCGCGCTCGACTCCCGACATCTATGGCAAGTCCCTTGCCGGGGCGTCGATCCTTGTGATCGATGACGAGCCGGGCATGCGGCATTTTCTGACCAAGACGCTGGAACCTCGGGTCAAGCGGGTCGAGGCCGTCGGCTCGCCCGCGCAGGCGACCAAGGCGCTGGACGAGGCGCAATACGACTTGGTGATCCTTGATAATTTGATGCCGGGTGGCACGGGCCTTGATTGGCTGACCGAACAGAAGCGCAAGGGGTTCTTTGCCGACGCGATCCTGATCACCGCCTATGCAGATCTGGAAACGGCCATTGCCGCCTTGCGCGCCGGGGTCAGTGACTTTGTGCTTAAACCGTTCCGCGCAAACCAGATTTTGGGCGCTGTGGCCCGCACGCTGGATCGCAAGTACCTGCAACGGGACAACACGCTGCTGCGGCGCGAACTGTCGTCGGGCAACGGACATGGCAAGCTGCTGGGCAATTCCGAACCCATGGAAGACGTGCGTGCGATGCTGGCGCGTCTGGCCCCCTTGCCCACGCCGGTGTTGTTCACCGGGGCCAGTGGAACAGGAAAGGAGATGGCTGCGCGGCATTTGCATGATGCGTCCGACCGGGCGGACGCCCCCTTTGTTCCCGTGAACTGCGCCACAATCCAACCCGACCGTTTTGCCGAAGAGTTGTTTGGCGTGGTCGAGGCCGAAGATCGTCTGAAGCCCGGCCTTTTGCTGTTGGCGGATGGGGGGTCGCTGCTGCTTGATGAGATTGCGCAGATGCCTGAGACGGTTCAGGCCGCCCTGTTGCGCGTTCTGGAGGATAAGAAGGTGCGACCAGTGGGGGCGGAACGGGAGATCCCGCTGAACGTTCGATTCCTGTTCGCAACCAATGATGACATCGAGGCGTCGGTGGCGGCTGGTCGCTTCCGCGCGGACCTGTATCACCGTATTCACGTGGTCAAGATCGACATGCCGCCCCTCAAGGACCGGATGGAGGATATTGTCGAACTGGCCGCGCATTTCATGGCGCAGTTTTCGGCCTCGCTGGCCATGCCCTCGCTTGAGTTGGACGAGGAAACGCTGTTGAAACTGCGCCGCTACGACTGGCCCGGCAATGTGCGCGAGTTGCGCAATCTGATTGAGCGGTCGGTCATTCTTGGGGCCTTCCCCGAAGAGTTCTCGGGCGGCGGTAGTGTCACGGGCGCGCAGGCCATCGAGAACCTTGATCTTGTCGTGCAGCGTCACATCCTGCGCATGCTTGACCTATGCGATGGCAACCGGGCCGAGGCGGCGCGCCGGCTGGGTGTGTCGCGCAAAACCATCGACCGGAAGATGGCTGTGTGGTCTGAATAGGCGCGCAGCAGACGTCAGGAGCGCCCCATGACCGACAAGACCATTCTGGTGATCGGCACCTATGACACCAAGGATGACGAGCTGAGCTTTCTTGCCGGTGTGATCCGGGATCAGGGCGGGCGGGTTGTCACAATGGATGTGTCCGTGCTGGGCGACCCGTCTGCGCCCACCGATTATTCCAAGCATGATGTTGCGGGTGAGGGTGGCAGTTCCATTCAGGCTGCCATCGACAGTGGCGACGAAAACCACGCAATGCAGATCATGGCGAAGGGTGCGAGCCTGCTGGCTGCGCGCCTCTATGCGGAGGGAGCGTTTGACGGGATGATCGTACTGGGCGGCACGATGGGCACCGATCTGGCGCTTGATGTTGCGTCGGCCCTGCCGCTTGGGGTGCCCAAATACATTGTATCCACCGTTTCCTTTTCCCCGCTTATTCCTGCCGAACGGCTGCCTGCGGATGCGCAGATGATCCTGTGGGCTGGCGGGCTGTATGGCTTGAATGCGGTATGTAAGGCGTCGCTGTCTCAGGCCGCGGGGGCTGTGCTGGGGGCCGCCCGGGCGGTGCAGATGCCCGACCCTGACAAGCCACTGATCGGGATGATGTCACTGGGTACGTCGGCCCTGAAATACGTGGTCCCGTTAAAGCCTGCGCTTGAGGCGCGCGGTTTTGAAGTCGCTGTGTTCCATGCCACGGGCATGGGGGGGCGCGCGTTCGAAAGCCTTGCCGGGCAGGGGGCCTTTGCCTGCGTCTTTGACTTCTGCACGCAAGAGCTGGGCAATCATATTCACGGTTCCAACATCTCGGCCGGGGCGGATCGGCTGACGAATGCGGGCGCGCGTGGCACGCCACAGATTGTGGCCCCGGGGTGCTATGATCTGGTCGATGTGGTGGGCTGGCAGCCGATTGCGGACAAGTGGGCGGACCACATGCAGCACGCCCACAACCGCTTGTTGTCGTCCGTTGTTCTGGACATGGACGAACGCAAAAAGGTGGCTCACGCCCATGCCCGGCAATTGGCAGGGGCCACCGGGCCGGTTGCGATGATCCTGCCGGAGCATGGTCTGGGCGAATGGGACCGGGACGGGGCGGATTTGCACAATGCCGAAGGGTTGGCTGTGTTTCTGGCCGCGTTGGAGCGCGCTTTGCCCGCGCATGTGCAGCAACACCGCATCGGCTGTCACATCAATGATCCGGAATTTGCCGATAAGGCGTTGGAGATTTTCGATGCGTGGTGTGCGGACGGTACAGTCAAACGCTAGCCATCAGCCCCCGGATCAAGGCGGGCGAGCAGATCAAGCAATGTTTCATACTCCCGCGCGCCGAGCGTGGATTTGAACCCTGCCACGATCTGTGCCGCCTGACCTGCGCGGTCGTCGATGATCTTTTGCCCGGCCTGCGTGATCTGGATAAACTGGCGGCGGCGGTCCTTGTCATCGCGGGTTTGCGTCACCAACCCTTTGTCCCGCAAGGTCGCCGCTATGCGGGTCAGGCTGGGAAACAGCAGGCTGGACCGATCAGCGAGCGTCTTGGCATCCATCACGCCGAACTCCGCCAGTACTCGCAGTACGCGCCATTGCTGTTCCGTGATCCCGGTCTCGGCCAGCATTTCGCGGATTGGGGCCATCACCCCTTCGCGCGCGCGGATCAGCGCGATGGGCAGGGAGCGGGACGTGGAGGGGAGCGTTTTCGTCATGCAGCCTCGGGGTTGGTCGGTCTTGACAGTTCAACACAGATTTACTTAACTTCGCAACAATTAACATGTTAATGAAATGATCGGAGGCGCCATGTCCGTGCTGGACGACAACATCGCCAAACTGAACGGCTATCTTGAGCGGTTCCAGAACACGGGCATCCAAAACCGGATCGCAGGGGAGGATGAGGCCGGGGCGGGGGGCGTGTTCCAGACGATCTCTCCGGTCGACAAGAGCGTGATTTGCGATGTTGCGCGCGGCACGACGGCGGATATTGATGCGGCAGCGAAGGCGGCCCACGATGCCTTTGCAGACTGGCGCGACCTGCCAGCGACCGAGCGGCGCAAGATCCTGATCCGCATAGCCGAAGGGATCGAGGCGCGGGCGGAAGAGATTGCACTATGCGAGTGTTGGGACACGGGGCAGGCCTACAAGTTCATGTCCAAGGCCGCGTTGCGCGGAGCCGAGAATTTCCGCTATTTCGCAGATCAGGTCGTACAGGCAAGGGACGGTCAGCACCTGAAATCGCCCACGTTGATGAACATCACCACCCGTGTGCCGATTGGCCCGGTGGGCGTGATCACGCCGTGGAATACGCCCTTCATGCTGTCCACTTGGAAGATCGCGCCTGCGCTTGCCGCGGGTTGCACCGTCGTTCACAAACCGGCTGAGGCGTCGCCCCTGACAGCCCGTCTGCTGGTCGAGATTGCGGAGGAAGCGGGCCTGCCGCCGGGCGTTCTGAACACCGTGAACGGGTTTGGAGAGGACGCGGGCAAGGCGCTCTGCGAACACCCCAAGATCCGCGCCATCGCCTTTGTGGGCGAAAGCCGAACGGGGTCGCTGATCACCAAACAGGGTGCCGATACGCTCAAGCGGAACCATCTGGAGCTGGGTGGCAAGAACCCGGTCATTGTCTTTGACGATGCCGATCTGGACCGCGCGCTCGATGCCGTGATCTTCATGATCTATTCGATCAACGGGGAACGCTGCACGTCCTCGTCCCGGCTGTTGATACAGGACACAATCCGGGCGGAATTCGAGGCCAAGCTGGTGGCGCGGGTCAACAATATCAAGGTCGGGCATCCGCTTGACCCTGCGACCGAGATTGGCCCACTTGTGAGCGAGGAGCATTTCAACAAGGTCACCAGTTATTTCGATATTGCGAGGACGGATGGTGCCACCATCGCGGCAGGTGGGGAGGCCATGGGCGATGAGGGATATTTCATCAAACCCACGCTCTTTACCGATGCCAGCAATGACATGACCATCGCGCAGGAGGAAATCTTTGGCCCCGTTCTGACCTCAATCCCCTTCGGCTCCGAGGAGGAGGCGTTGCAGATGGCCAACGATACGCCCTACGGTCTGACAGGGTATGTCTGGACCAACGATCTGACCCGCGCCCTGCGCTTTACGGACAAGCTGGAGGCGGGGATGATCTGGGTGAATTCCGAGAATGTGCGCCACCTGCCCACCCCCTTCGGCGGGGTCAAAGCGAGCGGCATTGGACGCGACGGCGGCGACTGGTCCTTCGAGTTTTACATGGAGCAAAAGCATATCGGCTTTGCCACCGGCCAGCACAAGATCACCAAATTGGGAGCGCTCTGATGCCTGTGCCTGCACCGAACCTTTACCCGGATTTCAACACCATCCGCCTGAGCCATGTCTGCCTGAACGTCGCTGATTTGGCGGCGTCCAAGGCCTTTTACTGTGACACGCTGGGCCTGCAAATCACGGATGAAGACGACAGCCACGTCTACCTGCGCGCGATGGAGGAACGTGGCCACCACTGTATCATCCTGCAGAAATCCGATGAGCCGGGCACGGTCGAGGTGATGGGATTCAAGACCCTTGATGAAGATGATCTGGACCGGGCAGAGGCGTTTTTTCAAGGCAAGGGCCGCCCCACCGAATGGGTGGATCGTCCGTATCAGGGGCGCACGCTGCTGACCTCGGACAACCATGGTATCCCGCTGGAATTTTATCACAAGATGGATCGGCTTGCGCCCATCCACCAGAAATACGCGCTGTACCGCGGGGTGAAGCCGCTGCGCATTGATCACTTCAACTGTTTCAGCCCGGATGTGGACGCGTCTGTCGCATTCTATTCCGACATGGGCTTTCGCGTGACCGAATATACAGAGGATGACGAGAGTAAACGGCTTTGGGCCGCGTGGATGCACCGCAAGGGCGGCGTGCATGACATGGCGTTTACCAACGGAACCGGCCCCCGATTGCACCATGTCGCGTTTTGGGTGCCGACACCGTTGAACATCATCGATCTGCTCGATCTGATGGCGACCACGGGGTATGTCAGCAACATCGAACGCGGGCCGGGCCGGCATGGGATTTCCAACGCGTTCTTCCTGTATATCCTCGACCCTGACGGCCACCGGATCGAGATTTATTGTTCGGATTATCAGACTGTTGATCCGGACCTTGAGCCGATCAAATGGGACTTGAAGGACCCGCAGCGCCAGACGCTGTGGGGCGCACCCGCGCCGCGCAGCTGGTTTGAACATGGCACGATCTTTGGAGGCGTGGAAACACAGGAGTCGGACATGCAGGCCACCCCGATCATCGCGCCATGAGTGCGCGTTTGGCAAGCTACTCCGCTGGCGGCGACAGCTTCTATGGCGCGGTCACCGATGCCGGTATGATTGCCCTGAACGACGCATTTCCGCAGTGGCCGACGCTGTTCGATGCGGTTGTGGCGGGTGGTTTGGAGCAACTGGTGCAAGCCGCCGTCGGGCAATCTGTGACGCATGCGCAAGTCAGCTACGACATGGTCCTGCCGGGTGCGCGACGTATCCTGTGCGTTGGCGTGAACTTCCCGGATCGCAATGCCGAGTACAAGGACGGCAGCGAACAGCCCAAGTTCATGTCGCTGTTTCCGCGCTTTGCCAGTGGGTTCACCGGGCATGATCGCCCACTGATCCGCCCCCCGGAAAGTCACCAACTGGATTACGAAGGCGAGGTGGCAATTGTCATTGGCAAGGCGGGTCGTCGGATCGCGCAAGCCGATGCCTATGACCACATCGCGGCGCTGACCATTTGCAACGAAGGGACCATTCGCGACTGGGTGCGGCACGCGAAGTTCAACGTCACCCAAGGCAAGAACTGGGATCGCTCCGCAGCCCTTGGCCCATGGCTGGTGCCATTTACGGATGCGTCTCAGCTGGATGATGCCCGCATCATCACCCGCGTGAATGGTGAGGTGAGACAGGACGATGTGCTGTCTCGCATGATGCATCCGATCCGGCGGGAGATCGAATATATCTCGACCTTCATGGAATTGCTGCCGGGTGACATCATCGTCACCGGCACACCCACAGGGTCCGGTGCGCGGCTGGACCCACCGCAATTTCTGAAGCCCGGCGACGTGGTCGAGGTGGAGGTGAACACCATTGGAACCCTGCGCAATACGGTAGAGGACGAGGTGGTATGACCCCCGAAGATCACGCACAGGCCGCCGCCGATTTGCTGGAGGCCGAGGCGTCAGGCACGCAGATTGGCTTGCTCACGAAACGCCATCCGGAGATGGGGATGGACGACGCCTATGCCATCCAGAACGCTATTTACCAGGCCAAGCTGAAACAGGGCCGGTCCGTCGTGGGCTGGAAGATCGGACTGACGTCCAAGGCGATGCAATACGCGCTGAACATCGACATCCCCGACAGCGGGATTTTGTTTAACGACATGGTGTTCGAGCATGGCGCTGCGGTGCCCAACGGTCGGTTCATCCAACCCCGGATCGAGGCGGAGATTGCCTTTGTGATGAAAGCGCCTCTTGCAGGTGCAGAGGTGACCCGCGCGGACGTGCTGGCGGCCACGGATTACGTGGCCCCATCCATCGAAATCCTCGACACGCGGATTACGCGGGTGGATGCGGAGACGGGCAAGACGCGCACCGTCTTTGACACGATCAGCGACAACGCGGCCAATGCGGGCGTTGTGCTGGGTCCGCAAAGGCACGCAGTGGATGCGTTCGACCTGCGCTGGGTCGGGGCGATCACGTCGAAGAATGGTGAGGTCGAGGAAACCGGTCTGGGCGCGGGTGTGCTGAACGACCCGGTGGAAAGTGTTGTGTGGCTCGCCCGCCGCATGGCGGGCTACGGCCAAAGCATTGAACCGGGTCAGATCATCCTGTCAGGCAGTTTCATTCGGCCGGTCGAATGCCCTTCTGGGAGCGATATCACGGCAGATTTCGGCGCGTTTGGGTCTGTTGATATTTCTTTTGCGTAGCGCCTGTGGCGGTCGGCATTTTGCTTACGCTTCCTGAAGGTTCACCTTTTCTGGCGTGACATGATCAATGTCACGCGGACGGGCTGGGCATCGGCGCGTTGGTCACTTGTCCAAGGCAGCCGTAGGCAAGCTCAATATCCATTGCCCGGGCGAGGCCCCAAAGAATGGCCCCATCCGCGCCGATCACCGGTATTCCGAACTCCCGTTCCATGTCGTTGATCAATCCGTATGTGCTGGCACCCGCACCGGTGATCAGCATACCGTCTGCATCCGGATCGGCCCGTCGAACGGCACGGGCCGAGGCGACAATATCGTCGGCGGAGAGTGTCCAACCCTGTTCAGAAACCGCATTTATGGTTGGCACCATGTCAAGCTGATCCATCGACAGCACAACATTCGGGCCCAACCCGCAATCGCGCAAAAAGCCCGCCCAGCCATCGCGCCAGTCCGCGGGGTAGTACGTTGTGCAGCACGCAGGACGCTTGATCCCCAGCGACCGGCAGGCGTCGACAATGGCGAGGCCCGGAAACACAAAGGGAATGTGGCCTGCAGCCCGCGACAACCTTGCCTGCAAGGCGCGTGCGCCCGCTTCGGTCGGATCATGTGCCCAGGTAAAGGGCGTCCCGCTGAGAACAATGGCCTTGCAGCCCGTGCGCCCGAGGGACCGGGCAGCAACCTGCATCTCAGGTTCGCTGGCGGCGATGCTGTCGAGGCTGAAATCGAAGCTGACCGCAGGCATCAGGGTCTGTTGCACACGGACCGGTGTTGTCGCCAAGTCCCGAAACCGCTCCGGTGTCGGATCATACCAGTCGGGCGGGGTAATGATCCCTGCGATGGGCGGGCTGTTGGACATCGTCACGCCTTTCTCAAATGAGATACGGCAATCAAGGACGGAGTGTCACAGATGCCATATTAACAAATACGACATCTTATTTCCTGCAAGTCAATTACAGATAGGGGCTAGCGCAGCCCGGGGTCGTACCGAGACGACACGGCCACCGACAAAAGGGTCGACGGCAGTTCCTTCAATTCGGCCGGGCCATGGGGGGCCATGGCGTCAAAGATCAACGAGTCGCCCGCATGCAGCGGGAAATACCGAGCCCCGTGACGGTAAACGATGTGACCCGACACCATGTAGATGAACTTGTAGCCCTCTTCCTGAAATGTGGAAAACGGCTCTGAGTCCTGATCATAGGTGACGAAAAATGGCTCTATCGCGATGGATTGGCCGGTGTTGTGACCCAGCATTTCATACAGATGCCCCGCACGCGTGCCGCGCTTGTCGACCTGCATCCGTTTGTCCGCGGGCACGAAAGACACGTATCTGCTTTTCTCGATGCGATGAAAGAACATCGAGATCGGGACGTTCAAAGCATTGGAAATCGACAGCAAGGTCTGGATGGATGGCGCAACCTTGCCCTGTTCAATCTTGGTCAGCATGCCTGGCGTGATGTCCGACAGCTTGGCAAGCTTCGATCCGGTCAGGCTGCGTTCCTTGCGCCAGAACCGGACTTCGTTGCCGATCAGGCTTTTGTCATCATCACCGCGTTCTGTGGACGGCTCCAGCACGGAAAGCACTTCGCGTTCGGCCAAGGCACCGGGAACTGGATCTGTGGAACGGTCTGTCATCCGACAGAGTTTACGACAAATGGGTGACGCGCAACAACCCGCTAACGGTCAGGACACCGCGTCCAGCACAAGTTGCGCAAGGTGCAGTGTGCCCTTGTCCCAGTAGGGGGCAAACCGCCCGCCATCATATCCGTCGGCGCGTCGTCCGCGCTGCATCAGGCGGCACACTTCGTCGTCTTCGCCATTCAGGCCGGTGTAATACTCAACGCGGTCATCCAGATGTTTCTGAACAGCCGGGTTCGTGGCGGCATCGCCCGCCGCGTAAATGTGCAGCTTCACTTTGGTCCGGTCATGCGCCAGCGGCTTGTAGTCCCACAACAGGAAGGCCGCAGGATGAAAGCTGATGCACAGGGCGGGAAACAGGTGCCCCATGAACGAGGTATTGCGCGCTTGCCCTTGCAGCCCTTGCGCGATGGGCAAAACCTCGCGCGCCAACGTGTCTGCGTCATAGCCCCAGCGGCAGTAGATCAGGTTCCGGTCCGTCTCCATCCCGGTGCGGGCGTCGGCGTCCATGATCTTGTTCAATGTCGGGTGAACGGCAAAGACGTGATAAACGTCAGACCAGTTCTCGACCGTGAGTTTCCAGTTGGAGTCGAATTCCCCTTCGACGGTGCGGGTATACTGAAATTGGCTGATGTCGAACCCTTCGGCCTGGCGGAGCACCGGGTCCAGATGATCCTTCAGGGGGCCAGCATTCCCATCGAGGTTGACGAAGATGGCGTCGTACCATGTGTCGCTGACCACCGGATACAGGCTGGGACAGTTCGGGTCACTCGCATCCGCCTTGGCATGTTTGTTCGGGCCATTGAAATGCGCCCGGGCCCGCAGCGGTCCCTCCAGTTCGAAGGTCCACGCGTGGTATTTGCAGGCAATGACCCGCGCGCCCGTCCGATCCTCCGTCACGATCTGAGCACCCCTGTGCGGGCAGACGTTGTAGAAGGCGCGCACCGCATTGTCCTTGCCCCGCACCAGCAAAAGGGGCTGGTCAGCAATGTCGACCATCTTGATGTCACCGGGGTTTGGTATCTCGCTTTGTCTGCCTGCAAAAACCCAGTGTCGCCGGAACAGAGTTTCGTTCTCCAATTGCAAAAAGGCAGGGTCGATGAAGGCGTTGTTCGGCAAACCTCGGGCCTCTTCGATGGGCTTTGAAATGTTGTCGAGAACGCTATGCGGAAACGGATGCGACATGAGACCTCTCCGGCTGTATCGTTTGATTATTGATAAAAATAATTTCTTACTTGTCAATAATTGACTTTGTACACGATCTGCCCTGTCAGGCGCGCACGGCCGTAAATGACATCTCGACCAGCAGGCCGCCCTGCAACACTGCACCGACACAGCAGCGCGCCGGTGCGTGACCTGCAAAGACGCGTTGCCACACGGTGTTGAAGGTGTTTGCGTCGCGGTGCACGTCGGCAAGGTAGACCGTGACGGCGCAGACATCGCAGAGGTCGAACCACGCCTCGTGCAACACCGTCTGCATGCGTTCGAATGCGCCATATGCGTGGTCTGTGATGTCGCCGGGTCGATCCAGGTCGTCAAATCCGCGGGACGCGGCCACGCCAAAAAGCATACCATTGGCCGCCACATAGCCGCGCGATTGGCAGCGGTCCGACATGGCAAAGACCGGCCCGATCATGTCACGACGTCTGTGCCCCAAGCGCATCCAGAACCCAGCGGTTGATGTTCTGTGGCACCGGTTCGCGGCTGTTCATGTACCGATTGGCGGTAAAGGTTTGGGCGTTTACGTTGGCATGAACGGCTTCCACGGCCAGCTTGTCTTCCACAAGCGTATCTTCCCAGATCTTGCACCACGCCTTGACCCGCGCGGGATCAGCACCCTTTTCAGCAAGGATGTCCCAGTAGACATGGGTGGTGTCCGCGTCGATTACCCGCATCTGGTGCACCAGCATGATGTCGTCCTGCTGCGTGACGAAAAAGCCGGGGAACAGATGCAGGTGCTTGTTCCATGTGACTTGCAGCTGGTTGGCATTGCGCTGCGGTTTCGGCGGGAAGTGGTAGCTGACGACACGATCTTCGATCAGGCACTCGTAATCTGCGGCGTCCACGGCATAGGCATCGTTGAAGGAACTGCCGTGCACATGGGGGCAGTGAAAGCATTCGAGGCTGTTGTCATACCAGATCTTCCAATTCGCCTTGGCCGTCGCTTGGTAGCGGCGGTGGTATGTGTAGGCGTCGGGATCCAAGTTGAAATCGCGCTGCGCGGCGACATCTGGGAAGGCGGGGTAATGTTCGATCAGGGGGCGTGCGTCCGGGTCGGCAGAGACAAAGATCATCGGCCCCCACGTGTCGATGCTCAGTTTCCTAAGTCCAAACTCGGCTTTGTCGAAATCGGCCTCATCCTCGCTGCCCGGCGCGCCGCGCAGGCGGCCATCAAGCCCGTATGTCCAGCCGTGATAGGGGCAGCTTAGCACCCGATGCTGCCCCGGTTTGAGGCAGACGGGGTGGCCGCGATGCCTGCACACGTTGGCCATGGCGTGCAGCGTGCCGGATTGATCACGCGAAACGATGACGGGGATGCGTCCGGCATGTCCCAGCATCACATCGCCCGGCGCGGGGATCGTTTGCGACATACCGATGTAATACCAAGACTTGTCAAAGATGGCGGCGCGTTCGCGGCACAGCCAGTCCTGATCCGAGTAGCTTGTCACTGGCAGACCCCAGCCGCGTTCAACATCGTGGCGCAGAGCCTTCAGATCGGTCAAAGCAGCATCCAACGTCTTACCTCTTCCTGTCTCAGGGCGCGGCCCCGGCTTCCAATCCCTCCAGCACCGCCTCTTCCGCGGTGCGCGCAGCCAAGGCGTCGCCAATCACATGTACTTTGCCCGTCCAGTCCGAAAGGCTCTCTTCCAACTGCGTCACCGGGCGATGCCCTTGGGCAAGAACCACGGTATCGACATCCTCACAGATGACGGGTTCATGGCTTGCGATGTGCTGGAAATAGACGCTGTCGTCATCCACTCCGAACAGGCGGGCCATCGGGATCAGGTCCACACCCAGCTTGTGCATTTCGCCCAGCCACAGGTCGCGCATGTATTTCGGGATCATCTCGCCCGCGACATGACCGGTGGAGACAAGGCGCACCGAACATCCGTCCTTGGCCAGCTTTTCGGCTAACCCCAGACCGATCCAGTCACAGCGCCAGTCCGCGATGACGACGCGCCCGCCTATGTTGGCACGGCTCTCCAGGACCTCCCACGCATCAAGGACATGCGCCTCATCAATCCCGTCCAGCTCGGGACGGAATGTCTTCGCGCCTGTTGCAATGATGACGGCGTCCGGGTTTGCCGCTTCGATCATGGCGCGGTCGACTTTTGTGTTCAGCTTGATGTCGGCACCGGCGGCGCGCGCTTCGCGTTCCAGATTGCCGATGATGCCGCCGAACTCTGCGCGTCGGGGCAGCAGCTGTGCGATCTGCGCCTGCCCACCAAGCCGCCCTGACGCTTCGTATAATGTAACCTTGTGCCCACGCGCTGCCGCGGCCGCAGCCGCCTTGAGCCCACCGGGACCGCCCCCTGCGATCAGAACGGTCTTGGGCTGAGGGGCCGTCGTAACGGTGCCGAATTTCAATTCGCGACCCGTTTCAGGATGCTGAATGCACGACACGCCATAGCCCCGGTGCATGCGATCAATGCAGGCTTGGTTGCATCCGATACACACCCGGACGTCATTGGCCTGACCGGCCATCAGTTTGTTGGGGAACTCGGGGTCCGTGATCAGCGCCCGTGTCATCCCGCAGAAATCAGCCTGATCCGAGGACAGCACATCTTCGGCAGTGCCAGCGTGATTGATCCGACCCACTGCCATGACGGGCGCGGACACCCGTTTCTTGATCTCCGCGGCATATCCGGCGGTCAGGGCCATATCCGTGCTCATGGGCGGCACGATATGGATCGCCGAACCAGCCTGACGGGACGAGCCGGACGTGACGTTGAAATAGGCCACACCGCCCTGCGCCTCCAGCCTGTCGCACACGCCCAAAACCTCGTCCGGCGTCAGACCATCACTTGCCAGTTCATCCCCGGATATCCGCACGCCGATGGGCATGTCGGGGCCGACTTGCGCACGTATCTCGGCCAGCACCTCAAGCAGGAAGCGCAGCCGGTTTTCGTCCGAGCCGCCGTATTCGTCGGTGCGTTGATTGATCTGTGGCGACAGGAATTGCGCAATCAGATAGCCGTGGCTGGCGGCCACTTCGATCCCGTCGAACCCTGCTGTTCTCATGCGCGCCGCGGCAGTGCCGAATTTCTGGATCAGTTGCTTGATCTTAGCCTTGGGCATCACGCGCCCCGACACGTGATAGCGTTCGGACATGCCGCCAGATGGCCCAAGTGCCGCCGCGCGGCGCCCGTCCAGTTCCGACATCTGTTCAAGCCCCAGATGAAAGACCTGACCAAAAAGCTTGGCCCCATGAGCGTGCACGGCATCCGCAAGACGTGCCAGCGACGGGATCACCTTGTCGGTGTCCACGACCAGATGGCTTTCGGAATAGACCCCTTCCTCGTCGATCATCGCGGCTTCGGTGATGATCAGCCCGGCACCGCCTTTGGCCCGCGCCTCGTGATACGCAATGAGTGCCTCGCTTGCGATCCGGCCCGAGGCCAGCCGCGTGCCGTGTCCCGTCGATACGATCCGGTTGCGCAAGGTGACCGACCCGACTTGCAAGGGCGACAAAAGATGAGGGTACTGGGCGGTGTCGGTCAAGGGGGTGCCTTTCCTTGAGTCGCAGTCGGTGGAACTCCCTGTCGTTTTACGTTGACATTGACCCCAGTTCAATAAATTTTACCTAGTATCAATCGATGGGAGGCGCGCGGTGCGAGATCCCCGCTACGACATACTGTTTGAACCGGTTCAGATTGGGCCTGTCACCAGCCGCAACCGATTTTACCAGACACCGCAATGCAACGGTATGGGCCGCACCTATCCCACGTCCATGGCCGTGATGCGCGGGGTCAAGGCGGAAGGCGGCTGGGGTGTCGTCTTTGCCGAGCAGTGCGATTTCCACTACACCTCAGACAACACGCGCAATGTCCGGCTCTGGGACGAACAGGACATCCCGATCCTGGCCCGCATGACGGACATGGTTCACGAACATGGCAGTCTGGCCGGGCTGATGCTGGCTCATAATGGCTATATCACGCCAAACATCATCAGCCGCGAATTGCCCTTTTCCCCATCGGGCGGGGCCGCCTTTGGCAATTTCCCCACCCACACCCGCGCCATCGACAAGGCCGATATCAAGGCGTTGCACCGCTGGACGCGGGCGGCGGCGCTGAACGCGGTGAAGGCCGGGTTTGATATCGTGAACATTTACGCCGCGCACGATCTGGCGCTGCCATTCCACTTCATCTCGCGCAAGCACAACACGCGTGGCGACGAATATGGTGGATCGCTGGAAAACCGGGTGCGTCTGCTGCGCGAGTTGATCGAGGTGGCGAAGGAGGCCATCGGGGATCGCTGCGCGGTCGGCGTTCGGTTCTCCGTCGATGAGTTGATCGGACCTGCGGGCATATGCGCGGACGGCGAAGGGCGCGAGGTGGTCGAGATGTTGGCCGAGTTGCCCGACATCTGGGACGTGAATGTGAGCGGCTGGGCGCAGGATTCCATCACCTCGCGCTTTGGCGAGGAGGGGCGGCAGGAAGCCTATGTTGATTTCGTCAAACGGGTGACGACCAAACCCGTTGTGGGCGTGGGCCGTTTTACCTCGCCCGACACGATGGTGGGGCAGATCAGGCGGGGCGTGCTGGATATGATTGGCGCTGCCCGTCCGTCCATCGCCGATCCGTTCCTGCCCGAGAAAATCCGTACCGGCGCGCTTGAGGACATACGCGAGTGTATTGGCTGCAACATGTGTGTGACCAACAACTATCTGGGCGCGCCGATCCGCTGCACGCAAAACCCCACGATGAGCGAGGAATGGCGGCGCGGTTGGCATCCCGAATACATCGCGCACAAATCCACGGACGATACGGTTCTGATCGTGGGCGCGGGGCCAGCGGGGCTGGAGGCAGCGCGGGCCATGGGGCAGCGCGGCTATCAGGTGCTGTTGGCCGAGGCGCGCACCGAACTCGGTGGACGTGTGACATTGGAAAGCCGCCTGCCGGGGCTAAGCGCCTGGGCTCGCGTGCGCGATCACCGGGTCCAGCAGATCCAGAAGATGACCAATGTGGACGTGTTCCTCGACAGTCAGATGGGCCAGGATGAGGTGGCCGAGACCGAATGCAGCCTTGTCGCCGTGGCCACCGGATCGCGCTGGCGACGCGACGGTGTTGGCCGCCATCTGCGCACGCCTGTTGCGACGACGGCTGATGCCAATGTGTTGACACCGGACGATATCATGGCCGGTGTTCAGGTCTCGGGGCATATCGTCATCTATGATGACGATCACTTCTATATGGGCTCGGTCGTGGCAGAGGCGCTGGTCAAGCAGGGCTGTACGGTCACGATCCTGACACCTGCGGCGCAGTTCGCGGGCTTCTCGCAAATGTCACTTGAGATTGCGCATATTCAGCGCCGCATGGCGGAACTGGGGGTGCAGATTGTGCCACTGACGACGGTGACGGCTTTGGGCGCAGGCTATGTCAGCGCTGTTGGTGTCTTTGGCACCGACGCACGGGATATCGCCTGTGACGCCGTGATCATGGTCGCCGGTCAGACGCCAAACGATACGCTGTTCCGATCGCTCAGCGCAGGCCAAAGCACGCAACGCATCGTCGCAATCGGTGATTGCCAGGCCCCCGCCACCATCGCATCGGCCATTTTTGCGGGGCACAAATTTGCCCGCGATCTGGGGCTCGGGGACCCTGACGTGGTGCCGTTCCTGCGGGAAGATGTGGAGTTGTCGCCAAACCTGAGCGGCTGGGGTGCGGAACCACTGCGCGGGGCCGCCGAATGACCGACGCCACACGCCCTTTGTACGGGATCACCGTTGTCGAAATCGGCACCAGTGTCGCGGCGCCTTACGGGTCGTGGATTCTGGGTTGTCTGGGCGCGCGTGTGATCAAGGTGGAAAGTGCGCGCGGTGACGACGCGCGGCAATGGGGGCGGCTGTTTTCCGATGGTCGATCCTCGTTCTTCGAAGCGCTGAACGCCAACAAGGAAAGCGTGGTGGTAGATCTACGCAACACGGCTGAGCGCGATTGGCTCAAGGCGTTTTGCGCAGAACGGGCCGACGTGGTGATCCAGAACATGCGCCCTGGCAAGATCGCGGAACTCGGGCTGGACGGCGTGGCCTTGCAGCTGGAGAACCCGCGCCTGATCTATTTCAATCTTGGGGCCTTTGGTGCGCAGGGGCCACGGGCACAGGAACCGGGCTATGATCCACTGATGCAGGCCGCCGCAGGTATCATGTCCGTGACCGGAGAGCCTGACCGCCCGCCCGTACGCGTGGGCGTCAGCATCGTGGATATGGGGTCCGGCATGTGGGGGGCCATTGGTGTTCTTGCTGCGCTTTACCGGCGGCAGGCCACAGGGCAGGGCTGTGTTCTGGACGGCTCACTTTACGAAACGGCGGTGGCTTGGGTCGCAAATCAGGCAGCGATGGTGCAGGTCGATGGCAAGAATCCAGAAAAGGTCGGGTCAGGCGCGCGCGGCATGGCGCCCTATCAGGCCTATGAATGCAATGACGGGCATCTGGTGATTTCGGCCCCCAATGACCGGCTGTTTGAAAAATTGTGCGAGGCGTTGGAGCAGCCTGACCTGTTGGAGGATGCGCGTTTTGACACCAACCAGAATCGTTATGCCAATCTGGCCGCGTTGAACACGATCTTGGTGCCCCTGATTGCACGCCAATCCCGCGATCATTGGGGCGCACTTTTGAACACTGCCGGGGTGCCCTGCGCCAAAGTGTGCACGATCACCGAGATGTTGGACGACCCGCAAACCAAGGCGCTTGGCATAATGCAATCGGTCGAGGGCGGGGCCGCCGATCTGGTCAGTCTGCCCATCAGTTTCGACGGCGCGCGCCCGGCGCTGCGCAGCACCCCCCCGGCCATCGGCGCACAGACCGCCCGGCTGAAAGGAGCCTGACGCCCATGCGTATGGACTACGAGACCCTGCATGTTGAGCGCACCGATGATCATGTGTTGATGGTGATGTTCGACCGGCCCGAAGTGCGCAATGCGCGCAACACCCAGATGGCGCTGGACCAGATGGAAGTGATGCGGTCGCTCTATGTCGATCAGGAGGACATCCGTGTCGTGATCCTGACGGCGCGCGGCGACAAGGCGTTTAGTGCAGGGGGCGATCTGAAAGAGCGCAAGACCATGTCCGAAGCGGATTGGCACAAGCAGCACGCCGTCTTCGAGCAGAACATGATGGCCCTACGCGACTGCCCCGTGCCCGTGATCGCCGCTGTGAACGGTGTGGCCTATGCAGGCGGGTTGGAGACCGCGCTCAACTGCGATTTCATCTATGCGGCTGACCATGCCCGCTTTGCCCTGACCGAGGTCAAGCTGGGCATCATGCCGGGCTGCACCGGAACCCAGAACCTGCCCCGCGCCTTGGGCGAACGCCGCGCCAAGGAGTTGATCCTGACGGGCGAGCCGTTCTCGGCCCAGGACGCGCTGGATTGGGGGCTGGTCAATAAAGTTGTGCCCTACGCCGATCTGTTGGACGAGACTCGCGCCACAGCCCGCAAGATCGCCGCCAATGCGCCGCTGTCGACCCTGCGGGCCAAACGGGCGATGTCCGTGGCGCAGAACATGGACCCGCACACCGGCTTTCAGTTTGAACTTGAGGCCTACAACCGCCTTGTCGGCACCGAAGACCGGGTCGAGGCGATCAACGCGTTCAACGAGAAGCGCGCCCCGGTATTTAAGGGCAAGTGACATGAAGATCACGCGCATCACCTGCTGGGCGGTTCCAATCCCGCTGACCGACCCGTATTTCCTGCGGGGCGGGCGGCTCAAGGTGACATCGATCGACAGCACCCTGATCCGCATCGACACCGATGAAGGTGTCAGCGGCTGGGGCGAGGCGTGCCCTTGGGGGTCGCGCTATCTGCCTGCGCATGGACCAGGCGTGCGGGCCGGTCTGGAAACAGTGGCACCGGACCTAATCGGTGAAAACCCGTTGGGGCTGGAGCATATCAACCGGGTGATGGATGCGGCCTTGCCCGGCCATCCTTATGTGAAATCGGGGCTGGATATCGCTTGTTGGGATATCTTGGGCAAAGTTTCTGGCCTGCCGTTATGGCAATTGTTTGGCGGCGATGGGCCGGACGCGGTTGAAATGACTGGTTCCGTGTCTGCGGGTGATCCCGACGACATGGTCGCTAGAATGAAGATTTGCAGTGCTCGTGGTGTGCGCGCCCATTCCATCAAACTTGGTGATCTCAACCCGGCCCTTGATATCGAACGCATTCGTGCCGTGGACGCAGCCTTGCCCGCGGGCGAGTGTATCACGTGGGATGCAAATCGGGGATGGACGCCAGGCGTAGCGATGCAGGTGTTGAATGCGACGCAGACCACGCATTGGGTCGAACAGCCCTGCGACGGCATCTCGGAATGTGCGTTGGTGGCGGGTCGTGTGGCCAACCCCATCATGCTGGATGAATGCCTATTTACCTTCGACGATCATTTGCGGGCGTGGTCTTTGGGCGCGGCACAGGGTGTCAAAGTCAAACCGGGACGCGCAGGCGGTCTGACCCGCGCAAGACAGATCCGAGACTTTGGTGTCAGTGTCGGCTGGCAGATGCATATTGAGGGCCTTGGCGGCTGTGGATTGGAAGACATGGCGGTGTTGCATCTGGCCAGCTCCACGCCCACCGCAAATCGTTTGTCGTCGTGGTCGGTCGAAGATCTGGTCGATATCGACATCTGCAACGGCACCGCACCGCGCAACCAAAACGGGTTCCTGTCCCCGCATTCCACGCCCGGCCACGGCACCACACCTGATCTGGACGCTTTGGGCGATCCTGCTGCCATCTATGAAATGGAAGCGGCATGACACCGGACCGAGATATCACCGTGCAAGAGGTCGGGCCCCGCGACGGGTTGCAAGCCACCGACATCATCATGCCGACGCAGGCCAAGATCGCATGGATCAAGGCGCTGGCCGCAGCGGGCATGCCCCAAATTCAGGTGGGCAGCTTCGTGCCGCCCAAGCTGATGCCGCAACTGGCGGACACGGCCGAGTTGGTAGCCGAAGCCAAAAAGATCGGCGGCTTTTCGATCAGCGTGCTGGTCCCAAACCTGCGCGGCGCGCAAAACGCCATCGCCGCCGGGGCCGATCAGATCAACTTTGTGATGTCGGCGTCGGAGCCGCACAACCTCAACAATGTACGCAAGACGCGCGAGCAATCGCTGGAAGAATTCGCCGGTATTGTGGCCGCACGCAATGACACCCCTGGCGCCGAACACATCCGCGTCTCAGGCGGGCTCGCGACCTGCTTTGGCTGCACGATACAGGGCACTGTGCCCGAGGCCGATGTGTTCCACTATGCCGAACAGCTCAAGGCGCTGGGGGCGGACAAGATCGGCCTTGCCGATACGGTGGGATATGGAAATCCAGCGCAAGTCAAACGGGTCTATCGCCACGTCGTCGATATGGCGGATGACTTGCCCGTCGGCGCGCATTTCCACGACACACGCGGGCTTGGCCTTGCCAATTGCTTTGCCGCGTTCGAGGCGGGGGCCACCACGCTGGACGGCGCGCAAGGGGGCTTGGGCGGCTGTCCCTATGCCCCCGGCGCCACGGGAAATGTTGTGACCGAGGACCTTGTGTTCATGCTGGAATCCATGGGCGTGCGCACGGGCATCAACCTTGATCTGCTGCTGGAAGCGCGCGCTGTCATGGCCTCCCATCTGGGCGATGAGCCGACCCATGGCACTTTTGTCAAAGCTGGTGTGCCCAAAGGGTTCACCCCTGCAACTGCAATCTGAAAGACGATATCATGACCTCCGCACCCGCCTCAGAAATCAATGTCGATCTCGGCAATGACTACGCCGATATCCGCGATCAGGTCGCCAAGCTGTGCGAGGGGTTTCCCGGCGAATACTGGCAAAACCTCGAAGACCAGCCGGTCGACGGCAGCTATCCCACGGCCTTTATCGACGCGCTGACCGAAGCGGGATATCTGGCCGCACTGATCCCCGAAGAATATGGCGGCGCGGGCCTGCCGCTGCGCGGCGGTGCTGTGATCCTAGAGACGATCAACGCCATGGGATGCTCTGCGGCAGCAGGGCACGCGCAGATGTACACGATGGGCACGATCCTGCGCCACGGCACGCCGGAACAGAAGCAGAAATTCCTGCCCAAGATCGCCAGCGGTGAATTGCGTTTGCAAGCCTTTGGCGTCACCGAACCAACCTCCGGCTCTGACACCACGCAGATCAAGACGCGGGCGGACCGTACCAATGATGGCTATGTCATCAACGGACAAAAGGTCTGGACCAGCCGCGCGCTGCATTCCGACCTCATGCTGCTGATCGCGCGCACCACACCGCTCGATAAAGTCGAAAAGCGCCATCACGGGATCTCGACCTTCCTGATTGATCTGCAAGAGGCCAAGCAGAACGGCTGCACGATCAAGCCCATAGACGCGATGATCAACCACAACACCTGCGAGGTGTTCTTTGACAACGTGCCCATCCCCGCCGATGCACTGATCGGGGAAGAGGGCAAGGGCTTTCGATACATCCTTGACGGCATGAACGCCGAACGCTGCCTGACCGCCTCCGAAGGCATCGGCAACGGGCGCTACTTCATCGGCAAGGCAAGCGACTACGCCCGTGAACGGGTCGTCTTCAACCGCCCCATCGGCCAGAACCAGGGCATCCAGTTCCCTCTGGCCCAGGCCCATGCTGAATTGGAGGCCGCCGACCTGATGGTGCGCAAGGCCACGGCCATGTTCGAAGCCGGACTGCCGTGCGGGGCGGAGGCCAACATGGCGCGCCTGCTGTCGGCCGAGTCTGCCTGGAAAGCTGCAGAGGCGTGTTTCACCACGTTCGGAGGTTTTGCCTTTGCCCGCGAATATGACATCGAACGCAAGTGGCGCGATGCGCGGCTGAGTAGGATTGCACCCATTTCACCCAACCTGATCCTGAGTTTCGTGGCGCAGCACGTGCTTGGGCTGCCAAAGTCCTATTGATGATTGCGAATTCGGTCACAGCAGAACTGGCGCGATGGATCGCGCGGCGGGATGATCCGCCGTCACCTCGCGCACGGCGCGCCGCGCAGCAGGCACTGTTGGATTGGACCGGGGTCGCCTTGGCGGGCGCGGATGAGCCGTTGGTTGCGCATTTGATCGCAGACGCACAGTCAGACGGGTGCCGCGGGCACCACCCGATCATTGGTCACGAAATGCGTGTTACGGCACCACAGGCCGCACGGATCAACGGGGCATCCTCGCATGCTCTGGACTTTGATGACATCAACAAGCGGATGCGCGGCCATCCCAGCGTGGCGATCGTCCCTGCCATATTGGCCGGAGCGCAGGAACACGCCGACGCCGACATTGTCGACGCGTTTGTCACAGGCACCGAAGTGGCCTGCATGCTAGGCGAGATGATGGGCGAAGCGCATTACGCGCGCGGGTTTCACGCAACAGCTACAATCGGGACTGTTGCTGCTGCGGCTGGGGTCTGTCGGGTAATCAACGCCGATGCGGATACATCCGGACGGGCCCTGTCGCTGGCGGCAACGCAAGCGTCCGGTCTGCGCGCCATGTTCGGCACAATGGCCAAGCCCCTGCATGCCGGACTTGCCGCCGAACGCGGTCTGATGGCCGCGCGGTGGGCAGCACGGGGGATGTCCGCTGCTGCCGACGGCATTGGTGACGATGTCGGGTTTGGTCCGGCCTTGTCCGAGGATTTTGCCCCGCTTCCAATCAGGCCGGACATGTCCGCATCCTTTGGCATCGAAGGCAACGTCTTTAAGTATCATGCGGCCTGTTACTACACCCATTCAGCAATTGAAGCGGTTGCACAACTGCGCCGCAAATTCGAACTCCGGACAGCTGACATCGACCGGGTGCTGATCCAACTGAAACCCGGACTGGAAGGCGTATGTGACATTGTTGAGCCGACAACCGGATTAGAGGTCAAATTCTCCGTACGTCACCTGGTCGCCATGGTCTTGGCCGGGCGGGACACTACTGATCCCACGACCTTTAAAGACGCGCTGGCAGCAGATGGTGTGCTTTGTGCCTTGCGTGAGAAAGTCGATGTCGCGCCACTGCACACCGACAACAGAATGGAAGCAGCAACCCGGATTACCCTGCGTGATGGCACCACGCATGAACAGCGTTTAGATGTCAGCGCGCCCGCCAGCGATCTGGATGAACAGGAAACACGACTGCGGCAAAAGTTCGTGCGCTTGGCTCACCCTCGACTTGGAAATCGCGCAAGGGACGTCGCAGATCAAATACTTGCAATTGAGAGCGCCGGCGAGCTGACGTCGCTGCTGTCCGCACTCGCACCGGAGACCTGACCCATGGACCCCATCCAAGATGTCCCAATGCTGATCAATGCGGAGGCCCATAGTCCCAAGGGCGGCGCATGGATCGACAGCACCTTTCCTTACACTCAAAAAACGTGGTGCCGCATTCCGCGCGGCACGGCCGCCGATGCCGACACGGCGGTATCCGCCGCTGTGGCTGCGTTTGAAGATCCCCGTTGGGCCGGGTTGACGCCAACGGCCCGGGGCAAGTTGCTCTATCGGCTCGCAGATCTGTTCGAGGCCAAGGCCGAAGAATTTGCCCGTCTTGAAGTGATGGACAACGGAAAGCGGATCACTGAAATGCTGGGCCAGATGCGGCGCATCCCGGACTGGTATCGCTATTTCGCAGGTCTTGCGGACAAGGTTGAGGGTGCTGTGCTGCCCAATGAAAACCAGGCGGTGCTGAACATCACGCGGCCGGGCCCCTTGGGCGTCATCGTGTGCATCACACCATGGAATTCTCCGCTTTTGCTGGCCGCCTACAAACTCGCCCCGGCTTTGGCGGCGGGGAACACGATCATTCTGAAACCGTCAGAGTTCACCTCAGCCTCGTCTCTGGCCTTTGGGCAGCTTTTTGACGAAGCCGGTTTTCCACCCGGTGTTGTCAATGTTGTCACCGGATACGGGCAAGAAATCGGTGAGGCGCTGGTCACAGACAAACGCATTGCCAAAGTGTCCTTTACGGGCGGCGAGGCCGGTGGGCGCGCAGTCTATCGGGCGGCGACGGAGCATTTTCATGAGGTCGCGCTAGAGCTTGGCGGCAAGTCACCCAACATCGTCTTCCCGGATGCAGATTTGGAAAACGCATCCAATGGTGTGCTGGCCGGGATTTTCGCCGCAACGGGTCAGACCTGTATCGCGGGGTCGCGCCTTTTGGTGCACCGGAACATCTACGACGATCTGGTCGAACGACTGATTGAAAAGTCCAAAAATCTGAAGATGGGCGACCCGCTCGATCCGGCCACCCAAGTGGCTCCGGTTGCGACCGCGGCGCAACACGCCAAAATACTGGAGTACATGGAGATCGCTAGATCCGAAGGGGCGACCTGTGTGCTGGGCGGCGGGGCGGGGCAGGGGGCCTCTTGCGGGGACGGCCTGTTTGTCCAACCCACCATTTTCACAGGCGTGACCAATTCCATGCGCATTGCGCGTGAAGAGGTGTTCGGGCCGGTGCTGTCGGTCATCTCTTTCGAGGATGAGGACGACGCCATCGCGATCGCCAATGACACCGATTTCGGTCTGGCCGCAGGGCTTTGGACGCAGGACCTGTCGAGTGCCGTGCGCCTGTCTGACCGTCTGCGTGCGGGCACTGTCTGGGTCAACACCTACCGGGCGGTCAGCTATACGTCACCGTTTGGAGGGGTCAAGCAAAGTGGCATCGGACGCGAAAACGGCATGAAAGCGATTGAAGAATTCATGTCCACCAAAAGCATCTGGTTCAACACCGCGCCCGTCGTGCCGAACCCATTCGCGTGAACCAAGGAGTGTTCCCATGCCCGCCAGCCTTCTCGATATAGATGATGCCACCGGTGTAACCCGTCATCCTGATCCTGCAATTGTCAGATCCGGCGATGGATCATCTACGCTGTGGAACCGTGTTGATCTGGGCAGTGGTGTTCTGATGTGTGGACAATGGGTGGGCCAACCCGGTGAACTCGACGTGCGTCCGCGCGCGCATCACGAGATGTTCACGGTGATCCGGGGTCTTGTCGAGCTGATAGAAGAGGATGGGTCCGTCGTGCGCGTCGGGCCGGGACAAGCCGGTTTCATACCGATGGGTTGGACCGGGATTTGGCGAACCGTAGAGGAGACGCAAAAGTCCTACATGCTGCTGAAAGTTGTGTTGGATGCCGGACCATGATCTCGATCCTGACCGATGCTGATCTGTGCGATATTGGACTGTCGAACGACGCTATCCGCAATGCCGTAGAAGCAGGCCTGATCGCGCAGGCGGATGGCTCTGCGCTGGCAGAACCAACTTCTGTTTTCAATCCGACACCCGGCGCCGATGATCTGATCGCGGTGATCCGGGGCGCGCTTCCGGAACAACGCCTGGCGCTGGTCAAAACGGTCGGGGGCTTTTCAGGCAATGCTGCGAAAGGGCTAGCAACCAACCCGGGTCTGTTGACCTTGATCGAAACGGACACCGGGCAAACCACCGGACTGTTGCCTGCGTCCCGCATTACGTCGGAACGCACGGCCATGGTGACGGCAATCGGTGCCACGCGGCTTGCACACCCCGAAGCGCGGGTTTTGGGGTGCATCGGGACCGGTGGTATCTCGGTCCTGTCGACGCGCTACATTGCGGCGGCGCTGCCCTTGGACGAAATCCGACTGCACGGTCGTGATCCATCACGCACACAGGCCGCGGCAGAGCAGTTGCAAAAAGACATCGGCGTTCCTGTTGTCGCAACGCCGGATTGGGAAAGCTGCATGAGCCGGGCAGACATTATGATCGACGGATCAGCCCTGCCGAACAACCGCGCTCTGTTCCCGGCGGACGTGATGGCGCCGGGCTGCCTGTTAATCGTGTTCGGCGCTTACAGTTCGCTGCCCGTTGGGATCACCGCCCATATTGACCGGTTGGTAATGGATCGTTGGGTCCCGGATGGCCGCGGCGGGCTGGGGCCGCATACAACCAGCGGCGAAATCAGCGAGGCCACACTTTCTGCTTTGATCGGAGATGTGATTGCCGGCAAGGCAACGGGTCGCCATTCGCCTTCAGACCGTGTCCTGTTTTGCCATCGCGGAGTGGCAGCCTGTGATCTCATGCTGGCACAGGCATATCTTTCCGCAGCGGCCCATAAAGGGTTGGGAACCCGGCTGGCGCTGTGACGTCAGCTTTTCAAACTGGACAAAAGGGCTCCTTGTTCGGTTGCTGGCCCAATGCCCAATGTCTTGAAAATCCGCCAATATAGGGCGCTGTCATGGCTGACGATCGGTTTGCCCAGTGCCTGCTCCAGACCGACTTCAAGGTCGACAAGCCGCTCTGCAAGACCATCCGAAGCCCGACGAAAATTCGGCAGGCCATTTGCAAGGTAGGCGTCGGCATTTGGGGCCTTGTCGGCCACATATTCGAATGACTTTTTCGCCAATTCACCATCGAAACACCAGATACAGTCGTTCAGATCATCCTGCACATCGAACCAGCCCTGATCGACAAAATTTCCCGCCCAAACAACGTCGAAACCAGCCTCTTTCAAAAACCCAACCGTGCCCTGCCACCATTCAGGCCAGTGATAACTTGCGTTCAGGGCAACCTTTTCCACATTCATGTCGCGCAGCGCTTCGACCATGCAATATCCGGCCATGTGGAACGGCGTTTCGTAGCGGTCACTGATCTCGTCACAATACTGGCGCACCCCGTCCACGCCCAGCCCGCTGGCATGCACCCAGTTCGATCCGATTTGCCCGCAAACGTCAGCACCGGTGTTTGCCATACACTCCACGTACTCTTCCAGCTGGCCGAACATCGCCTTTCGCTGGCTCAGCTCATGGCCGTAATCCCGATTGAACAACATGCGCGCATGCACACCAACCGAACGCGGAGAAATGCGCAGAAAATCCGACGGCGACGGATCAAAATCATTTGGCGGACAGGTGAACGCGACCTGATATGGGAAAAGTTTGACGGACGGGTCATTCCAAGTTGTTGGTTTTAAGTAATCTTTCATGACACCTCCGGCTTGGTTCAATAGGGCGCAGTCATGCGTCCGCTGGAAGCCGCCTATATCCATTTGGCGGAATCCAAATTGAAAGCCCTTCCAAAGTCTCCAACATTTTTTGACTTTCAGTCAACTATTTTTCTTATGAAGCAAGTGCGACGAAAAGAAATTTGGCTCCACGGCTCGGCATTTGAACACCGCTGAACTGTGGCAACCCATGCGCTTCCCATTGGCCCGAAATGGACCATCACCAAGAAATAAGTTGACCAATAAGAAAAAACATTAACAATTGGGAAATATGATGTGCCGCTGCTCGAACGTGTGTCTGCCCAGCAAATCAGGGGGCAACACCCGAAAACCAAGGTGTCGATACGCCTGCAACAGCACCGTGCATGTCAACGAAAAGCCGGAACATAGCGGCCAAAGATCATCCAAAACCGGCTCCGCCTAGGCCGGAAAATATAAGCGCTTACAGCGCGCGTCTGGAAACCGACAGAACCTTCAGGGAGAAAGCCATGAACAAATTCACACTCGCCGCTGCCGGGGCAATGACGGCCACGATCCTATCGGTGAATGCAGCCCATGCAGAATGCGGCGACGTCACGATCACGGATATGGACTGGGCGTCATCTCAGGTGGTCACGGCTGTGTCCAAGTTCCTGATGGAGCAAGGTCTGGGATGCAACGTGACCGCCGTGCCATCTGCCACCAATACCGCCATGGTGTCACTGGCCGAAAACGGCACGCCCGACATCGTGACTGAAATCTGGGGCAACAGTGTGCCTGCGGTCGAAAAGCTGCAGGACGAAGGCAAGGCCCTGTTCCATAGCATCGTTCTGACGGATGGCGGACAACAGGGGTGGTGGGTGCCGCAATACATGGTGGATGAGAACCCGGAACTTGCCACGCTCGACGGTATTCTCGCCAACGCAGACCTTTTTGACGGCCGCCTGTTCACCTGCCCGGATGGCTGGGTGTGCAAGAACATCAATGCCAACATCGCCAAGGCTGCAGGTCTTGAGGAGGCCGGGATTGATGTATTTGACCCCGGATCGGGCGAGGCATTGTCGAGCTCCCTTGCCGCGGCTTACGCCGAGGAGGAACCGTGGCTTGGATATTACTGGGCCCCGACCGCCTTGTTGGGCAAAAATCCGATGGTGATGGTGGATATGGGCTCGTTCGACAAGGCCGGACATGAATGCAACATCGAGGAAGACTGCGCGAACCCGGTTGTCTCCCCCTATCCCCGCGATGAGGTCTGGACGATCATCACGCCGGCTTTCAAGGAACGCGAACCCGCCGCTGCGGAGTTGATGGGCAACGTCGCCTTTACCAACCCGCAAATGGGTCAACTGCTGGCATGGCGCGAAGAAAACAACGCCTCCGCGGATGAAACAGCAGCTTACTTCCTGCTCAACTACCAGGACGTCTGGGCAGAATGGTTATCGGACGAAGCCAAGGCAAACCTTTCTGAACTGCTGAAGTAACAACACAGCGCTTCCGCGCGGCACTTGCGCTGCGCGGACGACGATCTGGAGGGTTGGGTGTGTCCGTATACGATCGCTTGGTTGAGACTTTGGGCCTTGGTGGCTGGTGTGGTGAAGACGAAGGCGGCGGCCTGATCTCACTGAACCAATTGACGGCCAGAAACACCGGCGTGGAAACCGAAGGTGAGGCGTTTCCTTTCCCATCCATGGATGTCCTGCACGATGCCTGCGCCAAGATCCCTCAGGCCCGCGATCTGACCACCGGGCTGGAAAACGGCTTTCTGAACGTCAAAGACGAGCTCAAGATCGTTCTGGATCCGTTGACCCAACCGCTGAGCTGGATGTTGGACGGATCGTTGACCCTGTTTTCGGCCATGCCGTGGTGGCTGCTGCTGCCTCTGCTGATCGGGTGCGCGTACTGGGTGTCCCGATCCCTGCGCGTCACAATCTTTGTTGCCCTGTCCTTTTTCTTTTTGGGTTTCATCGACCATCTCGAACCGGCGATCCAAACCCTGTCCATCGTGTTTGTCTGCACGTTCATCAGTGTGCTGCTGGGTGTCCCCATAGGAATCCTGATGTCCAAAAGCGATGCCGTGCAGCGGATATCCTTGCCGATTCTGGACTTGCTGCAGACATTGCCGTCGTTCGTTTACCTGATCCCCCTGATCTTCCTGTTCAGCGTCACAGAGCCGAAACTGTACGGGATCGCCATTATTCTCTATGCGATTGTGCCGATCATCCGATTGACGGATCTCGGCATCCGCCTCGTGGACCGCAGTGTGATCGAAGCCGCAGACGCCTACGGGCTAAGCAGCAAGCAAAAGCTGTTCGGCATCCAATTGCCGCTTGCATTGCCGAACATCATGGCCGGGCTGAACCAGACCATCATGATGTCGCTGGCTATGGTGGTGATTGCATCGCTTGTCTCCGCTCCGGGCCTTGGTGTTCTGGTGCTGCGTGGCATCCGTAATCTGGAACTGGGCGTGGGTCTGGTCGCCGGTCTTGGGATCGTCCTGTTGGCCGTCATTCTGGATCGCACGAGCAAAGCCGCCCTCGACCGCATCAACACCGGTCGCGCGCAGCAATAGGGGGCTTGTCATGTCCAAGAACGCCAAGATCGAAGTCTCGGGCCTGTACAAGGTGTTCGGCGCAAAGCCTGCGGCGGCACTTGAACATGTCTATGCCGGTGCAAGCAAAACGCAGCTTTTGGCGGATCATGGGCATGTTCTGGGGCTGCAGGACATCAACATAAAGATGAACGAGGGCGACATTACCGTCGTCATGGGCTTGTCGGGGTCAGGAAAGTCTACGCTGATCCGCCACATCAATTACCTTATCGAACCAACGGCCGGGTCCATTGTCATCGACGGCAAGGACATCACCAAAATGGAAGCAGCGGGCATACGCCGGATGCGTCAGTCCAAAATGTCGATGGTGTTTCAGAACTTCGCGCTACTGCCGCACAGAACCGTTTTGCAGAATGCCGCGCTTGCGCCCATATCCCGCGGTGATGACAAGGCCGAAAGCCTTGAAAAGGCGCTCTATTGGCTCAACCGTGTGGGGTTGGCTGGGATCGAGGACCAATACCCGTATCAGCTGTCAGGCGGCATGCAGCAAAGGGTCGGCATTGCGCGCGCGCTGACATCGGATTCCGACATCATGTTGATGGACGAAGCCTTTTCCGCGCTCGATCCCCTGATCCGCACTGATATGCAGGGCCTGCTTTTGGAACTTCAGGCGGAACTGCGGAAGACCGTGGTGTTCATCACCCATGATCTGGACGAGGCACTGCGGCTCGCAGATCATCTTGTGATCCTGAAGGATGGGGCCGTCGTTCAACAGGGCGAACCCCAGCACATTCTTCTACATCCCGCCGACGCCTACATCGAAGAGTTCGTGAACGACATCAACCGCGCGCGGGTTTTGCGCGCCCGGTCGGTCATGTCGCCGCCCGATGCAGGATATGACAGGATCAAGGGGACCGTGGATCATCAGGCGACGCTCGAGTCAGTGATCGCCATGTCGCATGGCGACACGACCATCAAGTTCCGCGTTCAGAAAGAAGGCGAGGATGTCGGCGTGCTTGATATGAAGGACTTGGTGCGGGCCCTCGTTCCGAAACAAGCCAACGACGCCAACCACCCCTAGGATCACTGCAAAAGGACAAGCCATGCCCCTCGTGAAAATCGAATTGTTCGAAGGCCGGACGCAGGCACAGAAAAAGGCCATTGCCGAAGGGATTGCAGAAGTCTTCCACGACGTGCTTGGCAGTCATCCCGAACACAATTGGATCATCTTTCAAGACCGCGCACGGAGCGATTGGTTTACCGGCGGGAACAGCCAGACCGAGATAGACGAAAGCCGCAAGTCCGCAGACACATAGGCAGTATGTCCACATCACGCCCTTCCAGCCGTTCAAGCACTTGTCGCCCCCGACAGGACGGTTACTAAGTACTCCTTGATACGTCAAAATACTTGAGGGCCGCATCTGATCCACGAACGAGGGCTGACCGCGGCGGTTATCCTGCATCACGGCACACGCGATTGATCAGGACGCAAGGAGAAGTTTGTGACCGATCAGACCGATGCCTCGACACAGGAAGATCAGGCGAATGCGGCACAGCGTCGTCAAAAGGGTGAGTTTGTGCGCGGTGTCAGCCGGTTTCGTAATGTGATCGGGGACACGCCGGACTTCCCGGCAGAGCCGAGTCGGTACCACCTTCATGTCGCACTGAATTGCCCTTGGTGCCACCGTGTGACGTTGGCCCGGGGCATTCTTGGATTGCAGACCTCGATCTCGATGGACGTGGCATTCCCGAACCGGACCGATGACACCGATCCGGCAGGGGCAAATTTCTGGCATTTCACCCCCGACCGCATTTCACCGCTGACTGGTGCGCCGTTGCCGGAATGCACCGAAGAGACGGCAAGCGGCAGCGGATATCGTCTGGCCAAAGACCTCTATGCTGCCGAAGGGTCCGAGGAACGGTCGGTGCCGATCCTGTATGACAAGAAGACAAAGCGCATCGTATCAAACGAAAGCGCCGAGATTGTGCGGATGCTGGGCGCGCATGCCAACGCCCTTGGCAGCACTCTGGCCCCGGACCTTTTGCTGGACATGTACCCAGCAGACGACACCGCTGCGGACTTGCGGCGTGACATCGATGAGTTGAACGAATTTATCTACGTGAACATCAACAACGGGTCCTACAAGGCCGGGTTTTCCAGCGACCAAAGCGTCTATGACGCGGCCTTTGCCAACTACTTTTCCGCGCTTGCAACGCTGGAGCAGCGACTGGCCGATGGCCGGCCCTTTCTGACCGGCGATCGTTTCACCGAAGCCGACCTGCGTTTGTTCCCGACACTCTACCGACATGATCCCGTGTATTATGTGCGGATGAAACTGAACGGGGGGCGCATTCTCGACTATCCCCATCTGTGGCGATGGTTGTGCCGGGTCTATGGGCTGGACGGCGTGGCAGACAGCGGGTCATTGATCCATTGCCGTCAGGGGTATTTTGGGCGGAGCTGGAACAATGTCGTGCCGCTTGGACCGGTCAAGCCAATGACATACCCGGAGGCCTATCGGCATCCAGCACTGGCCCGCGATTGATCGGAATTCCATGACACGGCTAGGCCAGAAGGAAGTTCGCGGTCCTGTCAAAGCCATCTGCGCCCGATTGCAATGAACAAATTTAAGGCTGTTGGCCTCCATGTCGGCGCCTCAGGGCGTCACAGAAAACGCTGATGTCCGCCAATACGTCAGCGCATGGAACCCCGGGCATGTTCTATTTGGCAGATTTTCGCCCGCATTTCACAGCGGGCTTTTGCCCTTAATACTCTGTAATTCGCCGCCGGTTTTGTGCATCGAAACGAGCTATACGTCCCATTCCCTTCGGCGGTTTTTCGCATTCATGCGAAACGTGAAAACCACTGGCAAACGAACCTCCTAATGTCGCCGAGTCGGACGGCAAGTGTCTGACGCAGTGCACAAAAGGACAGATACATGCCGACACCGACGCCAAGCCAAACACCGCTGAACAATGACCCCTTGCCAACAGATCCCATGCCCGGAAACGATAGAATACTGGGCGATGATACGGATGAGATCTTGCGCGGCTATGGCGGCAATGACCGGATCGAAGGGCGCGGCGGTGATGACACACTGCAAGGCGACGACGGCAACGACCGGTTGTTCGGAAATGACGGGGCTGATGCCCTTCTGGGCGGGGCCGGTGACGACAGCCTTTACGTGGACAGTGAGGATACGCTGATTGATGGCGGAGACGGGTTGGATCGCGTCATCGTCAAAAGCACGGTCGGCATTGTCCTCAACCAGTTCGACACCAGCGTGGAGTGGGCGACGGGCGGTGTTGGAAACGACGCGTTCGATGCCAGTGGTCTGAGGGTCAGCACAAACCAGGACGGCAACGCAGGTGATGACATCCTGACCGGAGGGGACGGAAACGACAGGCAACGCGGCGGGGCTGACAATGACCTGCTCGTTGGGGGTGCGGGCGATGACAAACAGTACGGTGGGTCGGGTGATGACATACTTGAGGGTGGCGCGGGCAGCGACAACCTGCGCGGTGACGGAGGCAACGACAGTCTGAACGGTTGCGATGGGCGCGATCAGTTGCGCGGTGGCAGCGGCGATGACAGCCTGAGCGGTGGGGCAGGCAACGACCGCCTTGATGGCGGCGATGGCGATGACCGGCTGGATGGTGGCACCGGGCGCAACGTGTTGGACGGCGGGGCCGGTGCCGACCTGTTTGTGTTTGGCCCTGATCCGGTATCGGGCGACGTGCGCGATTTCGAACTGGGTGTCGATCTGGTGATGTTCGAGGGCACTGGCGCCGACTTCGAAGACTTGACCCTGACCGACACGCGGCGCGGCGTGCGCGTGACACTGGACGAGGCTGAGGTTCTTCTGCGCAACGTAACTGCCGATGAACTGGATGCAGGAGACTTTGTTTTTGAAGGGGATGCGACCTCGGATTATCCGTTCCCGGTGGACTTCGGCGTGATCAACGTCGCCGACTTCGGGATCATTGCAGACGATGGGATCGACGACACCGCCGCCATTCAGGAGTTGCTCGACACCTTCCAGACCCGTGTGACCTACTATTTCGAGGACGGCGTTTATGACATTTCGGACACGCTGATGCCGCCCAACGGGGTTGGCGTGCCGGTGCCCAACTTCATCACCATCCAGGGCGAAAGCGAGGATGGCACAATCTTCAAACTGGCGGACGGGCTGGATCATCAGGGCGCGATCCTTGATTTCGGCGCAGGTGTGGCGCAGGGCTTCAACAACCGTGTGCTCGACATGACCTTTGACATCGGCACGGGCAACACGGCGGCCACCGGCCTGTCCTTCAACGGCAACAACCAGTCCACCATCAGCGATGTGACCATCCGGTCGGGCGAAGGCGGAGCCATTGGGCTTGACGTGAACAACGGCGAAACCGGCCCCACCCTGATCGAGGATGTCACCATCGAAGGGTTCGAAATCGGCATCGACAATCGCAATCAGGGCAACAGCATCACGCTTGAGAACGTCACGCTGGTTGGACAGGACGTTGGCATTCACAACGGGCGGGCCGACGCGTTCTTTGGACGCGAGATTGACTATACCGGGCCCGGCATTGGTGTCGTCAACGCCGACAATTCATCTCGTGCGGTGATCGTGGACAGCACGTTCACCTCCACCGCCGAGGCGGGGGATCAGGCCGCCATCCTGAACACGCGGTTTCTGTATGCCGAGAATATCGAGACCAACGGCTTTGCACAGGCCATCGACGCGCAGACCTTGCAGAATGTGGGCAATGGCGATGTGAATGGCGATGTCGTCGACGAGTATATCGGCATCGGTATCAGCGGCCCGCGCCGTGGTGGCGCATCGAGCCTGTTTGAAAGCCCGGACACACGGATCGGGTTGGAGTTCGAGGACACGCCTGAACCACCGCTTGATCCTGATCTGTCCAACTGGGCCAGCCTTCTGGATTTCGGCGGGGTGGAGGGGCAGGATGCCTCCGCCGCGTTGCAGGCGGCCATCGATTCAGGGGCCACAACCATATACATCCCGCCCGCCGAAGGGCGCTGGCAATTCGAAGAAGAGATCCTTGTGCGGGGCAATGTCGAACGCATCATCGGATCGGATGCCGGTCGCCTTGAGGGCGGCGCGCAGTTCCGCATCGTTGATGGCACCGCCGACACCGTGATCATCGAAGGCGTCAGCGCTGTATTCACCGGATCTCAAACGCAGTTCCTGCATGACAGCGACCGTACCCTTGTGCTGCGGGATCTATCGGCAGCCAGCTATGACGCGGTGGCAGAGACAGATCAGGGCGATGTATTTTTTGCCAATTTCGTTGGGGGCCCGATCAACCTGCATGACCAGAACGCCTATGGCCGCCACATCAACATTGAAGGCGACAATGCCGAGCGTGGGATCGAGGCCAAGATCGTTAACGACGGCGCGAACTTCCTCGCCCTCGGGATCAAGACCGAAGACGAAGGCACCGTTCTGAAGACCATCAACGGCGGTGTCAGCGAGGTTTTGGGCGCTTGGCACAATGGCCCCTTCGACGGCTCAATCCCGCGCTATGTCACCGAAGATGCCAGCTTGTTCGCGGCCGGCACCACATCGGCCACTGCCGCTTCCGGGTTCAATCTGGCGCAAGAAACGCGTGACGGTGAGACGCGCATCGGTGAGATCAGCATCGACGCCTACAGCGCCTATGACGCGTCGCTGATCGCGGACCGGTTGATCATTGTGGACAATGACGCGGCGACCACCACAGGCGACTTTACCAGCACGGCGGGCATCGGCGGGTTCCTTGGCCTTGATTTCCTTTGGGCCGCGGCAGGATCGGATGCGTCGATCCGGTATGAAGCAGAGGCCGTGACCACAGGGCAATACACCGTGTCGATCCGCAATCTGAATGACGAGGGCAGCACGGCCCTGCGCAACCAAGCAACGGATGTCGATATCACCTTTGGGGCCGGGGAGGATGCGTTTGTCTTTGAAGGATTGAACATGGACGCGACCGAGGATCAGTACACCACCCTTGGCACTGTGGACGTGACCGCAGGCCAAACGCTGTTTGTCGATTTCGGCGCGCAGGAGGCTGACGGCACCATCATTGCCGACGCGGTTCGGTTCGAGCTGATCACAGAGCCGGCGGATTTACTGGACCTGTTTGTCTGACAGGCACCAGACTCAAGGTCGCTGAAACGATCCAGCGGCCATTCAAGCACGGTCCCCGGCCATCGCGCGCCGAGGACCGTTTCGTCGTGCGTAAAGCAACCTGATACAGTCCAATCATATTGGCGATTTCTTGCTATATATCAGCAGGTTATCGCCCCTGCGGCGCGCATCGAAAGATTACGCTGACACCCTTGATGCATGATGTGTCAGGCCGGTGCACGACCACCCCAAAAGCCAACACATCGATGCAAGGAACCCGAACATGGCAGTCTACTATGTGTCTCCGACTGGAACCGATACGAACAGCGGAACCTCTCTGGATCAACCGCTGTCCACCATTGCCGCCGCGCATGAGCTCGTGAACCCCGGCGACACGATCTATCTTCGAGGCGGCACCTACGACCTGCCTCTGGACACGACAACAACCCTCAGCAAAAGCGGGACGGCGGATGCGCCGATCTGGCTGATGGCCTATGAGGACGAGGTGCCCATTCTGGATGGCAGCGCGTGGACCAAGTACGACGACCGCAATTCCAACAGCATCCTGATCACACAGACCGGCGACTACTGGCATGTCGAAGGGTTGGAAATCACCGGCGGCCCTCGGAACGGATATCTGGCGTTCTCGGTTGAGGGCAGCGTGTTCAAGGACCTCAATATCCACCACAACGACAACACAGGGCTTCAGCTCTACGGCGACAACTCGAACAACCTGATCCTGGGCGGCGAATTCCACCACAATTTCGATGCAGCCAACAACGGTCAGGACGCAGACGGCATCGGGATCAAGTTTGGGTCCGGCGAAGGCAATGTGGTCGATGGTGTGCGCATGTACAACAATTCCGACGACGGGATCGACATGTGGGATTTTGACGGATCAGTCACCATTCGCAATTCCGAAGCCTTCGGCCATGGCGTGGACCGGTGGGATCACGGGCCGCTGTTTGAAGGAAATGGAAACGGGTTTAAACTGTCCGGGGGCGACGCATCCTCGGTCACAGAGACACAGCACGTGCTGCACAACAACATTGCCTGGGGCAATACCACCCGCGGGTTCGACTACAACAACAGCGCGGGCAGCTTTGAGGTCTACAACAACACCGCCTATGACAATGGCTATGCAGGTTTCAACTTTGCCAGCGGCACGCATGAGCTGCGCAACAACCTGAGCTTCGACAATGGTGTGAATCAGTTGATCGGGGACTCTGTCGTCGACACCGCCAACAGCTGGTCATCAGATGTCGATGTGACCGCCGATGATTTTGTGAGCCTCGACCCGACAAGCCCCGATTTCCTGCGCCTTGCCGAAGACAGTGATCTGGTGGATGCCGGTGTGCCTGCGGGCACATCCTTCAACGGGTCGGCCCCCGATCTGGGTGCGTTTGAGTTGGGTCCTGACCCCGACCAGACCGGCACGGTTGAGGGGCGCTTTTTCATAGATACGAATGGCAACAACAAATTCGACGAGGGTGATCGCGCCGTGTCCGATCATCGCGTGCAGCTAAGGCGCGATGGGGAAAAGGTTGCTGTGACGCGCACCGATGCCGACGGAAACTATGACTTCCAGGATGTGCTGGCACAGGACGGGTATCGCATCAGGTTCTTCCAGGAAGATGTCGATTTGGAGTTCTCCAATCAGAGAAATCAATACGTCGGCAATGCAGGGAACCTCAATAGCGCCAAGTTGACGGTAGAGGCCGGGGAAACCGCCTTGCAAGACGGCTTCTTTCTTGACTGGGCGGAGGCGTGTGTGATGCCCGATGCATCACGCAATGCCTTGCAAGGGCAAGTCGAACACCCCGAAATCGACACCAGCGGCGGATACGACATCTTTCAGGACATGGAGGCCGCAGACTTCATCATGTGAGGATATGCGCAAAGCACATGAACCGGACGCCCGCGCTCAATGAGCAAAGGTATTCCCAACGACTGGTCGGTCGCTGTTGCGCCGATCCGTCGTTACCTGTCCTTGCGGGCGTGACGAAGCGTGTGCAGAAGGTCCCAATGTCTCGCCAGCTATCGAAAGTAATATTTTTCACATAAGACAGATTACAAGTACATTCCTCATCGACCCAGAATCCGGCGCAGGATATGCCGTTTGTGATCCTGCCCGCGGAAAAACACGGCGAGAACCCGCAGTTCCGCCCGCGCCTCGTCCGCTATGAAATAGAAAACCGCATTGTCCTTTGTCACGTGGCGCAATCCGTCCAAAATGTGCGGCATAAGCGTGCCTTGGAATGGAACCTCTCCGAGACCGGCCAAACTATCCTCGATCCCTCGCACCCGTACTGCAGCGCGGTTCAGCGCATCCTCGACGGGATCGCCAAGATCGCAATAGGATTGGAACAGATGGTCGAAAATCGCCTCGATATCCGCATCGCAAGCACTGCTGCGGAAGACATTATATCCCTTGGGCACGCGCTTTGGCCGCAATCATGTCTTCGGTCCGGCGGCGACCTTCATCCGCAGCAACAAAGCGTCCATTTGCGCGCTCGGTAAAGAACGCTTGCAACGCGGCCAACTCTGCCGCCTCCCGCTCCTCCTCGGACCGAACCAGCTCAAGTCCGCGCTGCACCACGGCACTGATGCTCGAATACTGCCCGTCTGCCACCAGTTGGCGGGCAAACTCATCTTGCCGATCAGTGATGGAAATAGAGGCTTTGACAGACATGACCGACTCCAATTGCTACTCAGTAGTATATGGAGATGAACCCACAAGGCGCAAGAGGCGCGTCAATTCAGGTCTTGCAGCAGCCGGCCATGCTTTTTGCTCTCGGCAATCGCATCTGAAAGCGTTCCCAGCCCTTTTCCCTCAAGCAGAGGGATCAGTTTGACAAGCGCCTGTGCCGTCACCTGCGCATCACCAAGCGCGGTGTGCCGCAACGCGGGTGGGATCGTGATGCTCAACCGATCACAGAGCGCATCCAACGTGTGTTCCTCGGTGGTGCCGAACACGATGGCCGACAACAGGACCGTGTCCAAAACCGGATGATCCCAGGAGATATCGTTTTGCCCTTCAACCCGGCGCAGAAAGGCGATGTCGAAGGGTGCATTGTGCGCCACCAAAACAGCGTCACGACAAAAGCCATGCAGGTCCTGTGCAACAGTCCCAAAATCGGGGGCCCCTTTCACGTTGTCGTCACTGACTTGGTGCACCGCAGTTGACGCCGGAGGGATTGGGCGACCCGGATCGACAAAGGTGTTGATCACTTCACCCTCAACGATACGCCCGTTCAGGACCCGCACCGCACCCAATTGCACAACGTCATCCGTCTGGGTCGACAGGCCCGTCGTTTCGGAATCAAACGCGACGAAGCACAGTTCGGACAGTGGCGTCGCATGCAGGTCAGTCACTACGCCTGCATTCAGCAAATCAAAATCGTAGACAAGCGGGCGCGGCTCATGGGGCATCAAATCAACGTCGGGTATGTCGATCAGCAGCATGAAGCCTGCATCTTCCAAGGGCTTGAGGCGGGCGGAAAATACCTGCTCCGCTTTCTTGTCGCGCAATTCAAAGGCCACCTCGGCCCCAGTCCTGTTCAGTTCTGACTTTGCTCGGCCCAGATCAGCGGCATAGAAGTAGTCGATCAACGGCGCTTTCAGCCTCGGCGGCGCAATCCCCGACAACACCTGCGCCGCCTGCCCGTCATACAGTACAATGCACAAGTGATCGTTCACCATGATCGTGGCCACCGGAATCTCGGTCAAAAGAGCGGTCAGCCGTTCCGCCTCGGATTGCAGCTGCGCCGTCTTGCGGGCCACCTCCGATGCTGCGTCGACAACACCAGAACTGAGGGTCGTAGACACCGCCTGTGCCGCGTGGGCGAGGTCGCCCAGATAGCGCGCGGTATTGGTGTTCAATTCCGCTTCCACGCCCGAATGCGCGCGCAAACGCAGATCGGCAGCAAGGGCGTTGATGGGCTTGGCAACGTTCTCGTCAAACAGCAGCCAGACCACCAGCGCCAGCCCTGTATTGAGGAACGCAAACATGACAAAAGCGGTGATGAAAGGCCCGCCGGGCAATGCCGTCTCTGCCCGCGACCACCCGAACCACAGCGCCCCCGCCGCCAGCGCCGCCCCAGCTGCCGCCACAAGGCAGAAGAACAGGAAAATGCGCAGGCGCAGGGGCAGATGGGTCAACATGTCAGGTCTCGCACACCATGGTCAGAATGGGGTCGTCATTGGGCACATTTTGCCAATCGGCATCGCTGATGGAGCCGTCGGCGGCGAACTCTGCCCCGTCGACCAGTACGGCAGAGCGCGCTCCGGCGCAGTCCATCAGCATGGGCAACTGGTTCACGGGTGCCCACCGTCCGAAGAAATACAGGTCCACCAAACGCTGATCTGGCTGCGCGTCGTTCCGGCGCAGCGTCGCGACATCCACCGCCACAAACCGCTTGGTATAGGGACGCAACTGGGTCCACGGGCGCAGCCAGCTTTGCTCGTCCACGGTCATCGCAATCACAACGCCCTCGGGCAGCCGTTCGGCGGTGCGCCCGAACCACGTGTATTCGTTCGAGATGGTCATGCCGATCATCCCCGCCCCTGCCGCAACAGGCATCAGCCACTTGGGCAAGCGTTTGCCCGTCAGCATGTTCAACACCATGACGATGCCAGCACAGCCGATCCCGGCAAAGATGGTCGCGATCAATTCAACAAACATGGCCTATCCCAATGCTCCCTTGCCCGAGCCTATGGCCGATTGCATGGTTTTGACGACAACAAACGCATCGCGCAAATGGCTGCGCTCAAACCCAGAAAGCGTCGCAGGCAACAAATCATTGTCCGGCCCCTGCCCCACCCGTATCTGGCGGGCCTGGTGCCGCAACCGTGTGGTTGCGATCAGGTCATAAGCGTCCAACAGGTCGGCCCCGCCCGTCTTGGACAAGGCCCCCGTCGCAATCGCTGCTTCGATGCGGGCGCGCGTGTTGACCGGCAACACCTGCCCCTGCAACGCATATAACCGCCCCAGATCGACCACAGGCACAACGCCGTTGTGCTTCATGTCCAGCGGTCCGCGCGGCAGGCGGTTGAACACTCCAAGGGGCGGCGCGTGCTTCAGTGAATTGGCCGTCATATGCGCCACAAAGATCGAATTACGGGCGGCCTTGGCCAGCGTATCGGCCTGCAGATCGGCAAATAGGTCCTCGTCCCCGCCGATGGGTCGCAGATCAAACATGACCGACGCAAGCATCTGCGCCTCTGGGCTGGGCTTCGCAATCCAGCCGTCGAAATAGCCGCGCCACACGCGCAGCGGCTGACACCACCGGGTGTTTGTCGCCATCATGTCACCGGGGCAATAAACATAGCCGCACGCATGCAGACCATCGCTCACGATCTGCGCCAGCTTGGCGAAGTACGGCATGTCGGCATCCGTCACATCATCGGACAGGATCAGGCAATTGTCCTGATCCGAAACACCGGTCTGTTCCTGCCGCCCCTGCGACCCGCAGGCCAACCAGAGGTACGGCACGGGCGGCGCGCCCAGCTCGTCTTCCGCCCGCTTCAACAAACAGCGGGTAACGGTGTCGGCGATATCGGTGATAAGCCGTGTGATCACCTCGTGCCGCGTGCCCGTTCCAACCAATTGCGCCAACAGCGTCGGTATCTCTGCCGTCACGCGCGCCATGGCTGGCACGTCGCTGGCCTCCACCACACGGCGCACCAGATCGGCCGAGGACAGGGCCTGAAACCGGGTCAGATCGGTCTGGGTCACGATGCCCACCAATCGGCCTGCATCCACAATCGGCACATGGCCGATGCGACGTTCCATCATCATGTGCAGCACATCCAGACCCAAGGCGGACGGCGGCAAAGTTGTCCGATCAACGGTCATGACGGCAGACACCGGCCCAGCCGGATCAACGCCATGCGCGATCACCTTGGCATTCATGTCGCGCACCGTGACGAGGCCGCGAAAGCCGTCTGGATCAACCACACAAATGGATGAAATCTGGTGGTCCGCCATCAGCTCAGCCGCGCTTTGAATGGGCGTATCAGGCGAACATGTCACAGGGTCGCGTGTCATCAACTGGCCCACTGGCAAAACGGTCAGATCAGTGGGTGACATCGGAAACCTCAGAGACAAAGAAATGGTCTGCCCACACAAGGCGGGCAGACCGGTCTTTCAGGGACAGATCAGTGGTCTGCCGCTGCGGCACCCGCCCCACGGGGGATGCGCACGCTTTCCACAAGGTCCTTGATCTCTTGCGGGGTTTCCTTGGTCATGCCCGACACCACATAGGCTGTGCCGAAGTTGACCATGGCCCCGATCGCACCGAACGATGTCGACTTGATTGGCCCAAGCAAGGGGTCTGCATCCGTGAACAGGTTGGTGTCAGGGATAAAGAACCAGCCCTTGTGCAGGAAGATATACAGCAAGGTCACGACCAGACCGGCCAGCATGCCCGCCACAGCGCCCACGTTGTTGATGCGGGTCGAGAAGATGCCCATCATCAGCGCAGGGAAGATCGAAGCCGCCGCCAGACCAAAGGCCAACGCCACCGTCTGGGCCGCAAAGCCCGGTGGGTTCAGACCCAGGATCACAGCCACCACAATCGCTGCTGCCATCGAAATTCGGGCTGCCATCAGCTCGGATTTCTCGGACATGTTCGGGGTCAGCTGACCCTTCAGCAAGTCGTGGGACACCGCCGACGAAATCGCCAGAAGCAGACCCGCCGCCGTGGACAGAGCCGCCGCTAGGCCACCCGCCGCCACAAGGCCGATCACCCAGCCCGGAAGGGACGCGATCTCGGGGTTCGCCAGCACAAGGATGTCACGGTTGAACTTGGTCAACTCGTTGCCTTCCCAGCCATTCGCCGCGGCTTTTTCCTGCAACTCGGCATTCGCGTCGTTGTAGTACTGGATCTGGCCGTCGCCGTTCTTGTCTTCCCAATCCAGAAGACCGGTCTTCTGCCACGTCGCCATCCAGCCGTATTCGGGATCGTTTTCGATCGCCTCGACAGTAACAGCAGCGGCTTCCGTCCCATTGGGCCACATCAGCTCAGAGATGTTCAGGCGCGCCATGGCACCCACCGCAGGGGCGGTCAGATAGAGCAGCGCAATGAACACCAACGTCCAACCCGCGGACCAGCGCGCATCAGACACGCGGGGCACGGTGAAGAAACGCATGATGACGTGGGGCAGACCCGCCGTCCCGATCATCAGGGACAGAGTGAAGAGCACCATGTTGATGGTCGACCCATGTGCTGCCGTATACTCGGCAAAGCCCAAGTCAGTGACGATCTGGTCGAGCTTGGCCAGAAGCGGCTCACCACTTTCAACAGACCCAAACAGACCAAGTGCGGGGATCGGATTGCCCGTCAGCTGCAACGAGATGAAGACCGCCGGGATCGTGTAGGCGGTGATCAGAACGCAGTACTGCGCCACTTGGGTATAGGTCACACCCTTCATGCCCCCGAACACGGCATAGGCAAACACCACGCAGGACCCGATCAGCAGACCCCATGTCGTGTCGATCTCAAGAAAGCGACCAAAGGCGATGCCAACACCCTGCATCTGACCGATCACGTAAGTGATGGAGGCCGTCAGCAGACAGATCACAGCCACAAGGCGCGCGGTCTTGGAGTAGAAGCGGTCGCCGATGAACTCAGACACTGTGAACTTGCCGAACTTGCGCAGGTAAGGGGCAAGCAGCAGCGCGAGCAGCACATAGCCACCTGTCCACCCCATCAGGAAGGACGAGTTGTCGTAGCCGGTGAAGGCGATCAGACCCGCCATCGAAATGAACGAGGCCGCCGACATCCAGTCGGCTGCCGTGGCCATCCCGTTGGTGACAGGGTGCACGCCGCGACCGGCGGCGTAGAACTCGCTTGTCGAACCCGCACGGGCCCAGACAGCGATGCCGATATAGAGCGCAAAGGACGCGCCCACAAACAGCAGGTTAAGGGTAAACTGGTCCATCGTTCCTATTCCTCTTCCACGCCGAATTGCTTATCGAGCTTGTTCATCCGCCAGGCGTAGAAAAAGATCAGCGCCAGAAAGACCAGGATCGATCCCTGCTGGGCAAACCAGAAGCCCAGGTCAGTGCCGCCCACGGCAATGCCGCTCAATGCCGGGCGCAGGATGATGCCAAAGCCAAAGGACACAACGGCCCAGATCACCAGCGAAATTAAGATCATGCGGACATTGGCAGCCCAATACCCTTTGTCCTGTTCGGACACTTGAGCGATGTTTGTCGTATCCTCCGACATTACGGCTCCTCCTTTGGTTTCAGTGCGGGGCCGCGCGGGGTCCCGGGGGGTTTTGGTGCCGGGGTGAAGGCCCCGGCCTTTGGTAAATTTCACCCACTCTGGGGGGCCTTGCGGTCGTTTGCGTTGACGCAGATCAAGGCCCCGAAGGTGGGGTTTTACGCGGCCCCGGACACACCGGGACCATCCCGTGCCACGCAAGCCGCGCGGCACGAGCGCGACCACACACACAGTCGCGTTTCACAGGGTCTGTTAAAGGCGTCTGGCGCTCAGGCCGTCGCACCCTTCACCATCCCCGAAAGCTCTGAGGCGATCACATTGATCGACCCCATCGCATCCAGAGATTGCAGCACGCCCTTGCCATCGTAGTAGGCAATCAGCGGTGCCGTTTGTTTGTGATATTCGGTCAGGCGTTGGCCCACCGTTTCGGCATTGTCATCGGCGCGGCGCTTCATATGGCTGCTGCCGCACTTGTCACAGGTGCCCAGAACGGCGGTGGGTTTGTGCACATCGTGATACCCCTCGCCACACCCGCCACAGGTGAAACGGCCAGAGATGCGGGCGACCATCGCGGCGTCATCCACCTCAAGGCTGATGGCGGCATTGATGTGCTGCCCACTGCTTGCCAGCAGATCATCCAGTGCTTCGGCCTGACCTGTCGTCCGCGGAAAGCCGTCCAGAATCACACCATGGGCACAATCATCATCGGCCAGACGGTCCTTGAGGATGGCGATGACAATGTCATCACTCACCAGCCCGCCCGCTTCCATCACGGCCTGGGCCGCTTTGCCGGCCTCTGTTCCGGCGGCAACCGCTGCGCGCAACAGATCACCGGTGGACAGCTGGATGAACCCATGTTCCTCTTCCAGCATCCGCGCCTGTGTGCCCTTGCCTGCCCCCGGAGGGCCAAGCAGGATAAAGACGGGCGCTGTGGCAGTCACTTGTGTTCCATCCATCAGTCATCACTCCGGTTCATGCGGTTCTCGATCAGGTCGTCCACAACGGACGGATCGGCCAAGGTCGAAGTGTCACCCAGCGCGCCAAAATCGTCTTCTGCAATTTTGCGAAGGATGCGGCGCATGATCTTGCCCGAACGGGTTTTAGGCAGGCCGGGGGCCCATTGGATCAGGTCGGGCTTGGCAATCGGGCCAATCTCGGTCCGGACCCACACTTCCAGCTCTTTGCGCAGCTCATCGCTGGGCTCTTCGCCGTTCATCAAAGTGACATAGGCATAGATGCCCTGCCCTTTCACCTCGTGCGGGTATCCAACGACGGCGCTTTCCGCGACCTTGGCATGGGCGACCAGCGCGCTTTCCACTTCGGCTGTACCCATCCGATGGCCTGACACGTTGATCACGTCATCGACGCGGCCCGTGATCCAGTAATCGCCATCGTCATCGCGGCGGCAGCCATCGCCCGAGAAATAGTAGCCTTTGTAATCCCCGAAATAGGTTTTCTCGAACCGCTCATGGTCGCCCCATACGGTGCGCATCTGACCGGGCCAGCTGTCCGCGATGCACAAGACACCCTCGACACTATTGCCCTCAATCTCCACCCCGCTTTGTGGGTCCAGAACGACAGGCTGCACACCAAAGAATGGCTGTTGGGCCGATCCCGGTTTCAGATCCGTGGCACCGGGCAGCGGGGTCAGCATGTGACCGCCGGTCTCGGTCTGCCAGAACGTGTCTACGATGGGGCAATTCCCCTTGCCAACAACCTCGTGATACCAGGTCCACGCTTCCGGGTTGATCGGCTCACCCACCGAGCCCAGCAGGCGCAGCGACGACAGGTCGTACTTTTCGACCCACTCGTTCCCGGCCCCCATCAAGGCGCGGATGGCCGTGGGCGCGGTGTAGAACTGCGTGACCTTGTGGCGCTCGCACACGTCCCAGAAGCGACCCGCATCGGGGAAGGTTGGCACACCTTCGAACATGATGGTCGTCGCCCCATTGGCGAGCGGACCATAGACGATATAGCTGTGGCCCGTGACCCAGCCGACGTCCGCCGTACACCAGAACACATCACCTTCGTGATAGTCGAATACATACTGATGGGTCATCGCCGCGTAGGTCAGATAACCACCCGACGTGTGCACAACACCTTTGGGCTGACCAGTGGAGCCCGAAGTATAAAGGATGAACAGCGGATCTTCGGCGCTCATCTCTGCGGGCGCGGAATAGTCCGACGCTTCCAGCGCCATCTCGTTGTAGTCATAGTCGCGGTCGGTCCAGGTTGTCTGGCCTCCGGTCCGCTTGACCACCAGACATTTCACGCTGTCCTTGCAGTGCAGCAGGGCCGCGTCCGTGTTCGACTTCAACGGCGTCGCACGGCCGCCCCGAGGGGCGTGGTCGGCGGTGATCACCACCTTGGCGTCACACCCATTGACCCGCGCGCCCAGTGCATCGGGCGAGAACCCGGCAAAGACGATGGAATGGATGGCGCCGATGCGGGCACAGGCCAGCATCGCATAAGCGGCTTCCGGGATCATGGGGAGGTAAATGACGACCCGGTCGCCTTTGCGAACCCCCAACTCTTCGAGGATGTTTGCCATTTTGCAAACAGAGCTATGGAGGTCGCGATACGTAATGTGTTTGGGGGCATCCGTGGACGTATCATCAGGTTCCCAGATGATCGCCGTCTGGTCGCCGCGCGTCTCAAGATGCCGGTCGATGCAGTTGGCCGCCACGTTCAGCGTGCCATCTTCATACCAGCGAATGTCGATATTGCCCGGTTCAAACGAAGTGTTCTTGACCGATGTATAAGGCTTGATCCAGTCCAGCCGCTTGCCCTGTTCACCCCAGAACGCTTCGGGGTCGGCCACGGACGCGGCATACATCTTGGCATAGCCGTCGGCGTCCAGATGGGCGCGGGCTTTGGTCTCTTCGGATGGTGGGAACGTGGCCGAATTCGGCGTCTTTTGAATATTCATGTGTCTCCTCCGGTATGGGTCCTGTGCCGCTCTGCATCGGCTTGCTGACCCGGGGCGTGCATCACTCGCCTGTTGAGGAGGACCATACACGGTTTTGTAAAATTACGCTTTGGATGCTGGTCTTGCTCGATTTTTTTGTAAATTTTTGTTCTTCCGTTGGGGCATTTTTGTAAATCACTTTATTTTCGTCTCATTTTTCCCATGTTTTTCTGCACCGTAGCATTTTCCATTCACGGTAGAACGGTATCCGTTTGCATACTGTTAGCGGACAACACGTGCGGGGTGCCCCGTGTGACAAATTGTCAACCAACGGTGACGTATTGGGCGTCTACCCAGAATCACGGATGAAATTGGTGGCTGAGTCGCGGGTCAGGCGGTGCGCGATACTGGCGGGTCTTCCTGCTCGGCGGCGGGCAGCCAGATCTCGAAACACGCGCCATCTGCGGCGCGGTTGCGTGCGCGGATCAACCCCCCTGCCCCCTGGATCAAGGTTTGCGAGATCGACAGGCCCAGCCCGGTCCCCTCGGCCTGTTTGGTGGTGTAGAACGGCGCAAATACATCGTCGATCCGATCCGGTGCGATCCCCGGACCTGTGTCCAGCACGGTGACGCACACGCCCGGCACCCCGTCCCGCTCCAGATCTTCTGTCTTCAGCTTCAGCACGCCGCGCGGTCCCATCGCCTGCACCGCATTCAGGATCAGGTTGATCAGCACCTGCTGCAACTCGCCGGGGTCAATGCGCACTTCGTTCAGCGCCTCCAGTTCCGTTTCAACCTGAATATCCGACTGCGCCACCACATGGTTCACCAGCACCAGACAATCCGTGATCACCGGACCCAGCGGCACCGTCCGTTCGAGATCTGCAAATTCGCCGGGCCGGGCAAACTGCAAGAGCTTGCCCACGATGGTCTGGATGCGCCCGATCTGGCGGTCCACCAGTCCCAACTCGGTTTGGATCGCGTCCCCCTGATCCCCAAGGCTCTCGCGGATCACGTCCATATTGCCCTGAATGACGGCGACAGGGTTGTTGATCTCATGCGCAACACCCGCCGTAATTTCGCCGATAGAGGCGAGCTTTTCGCTCATCACCAATTGCCGAAACGTCTCTTCCAGCTTTTCGTTTGCCTGCTGCAGTTCCGCGGTGCGCTGCGCCACGCGCACATTCAGTTCCTCATCCCGCTCCTGCACCTGATCCAGCAGATCATCGAGGTGCCCTGCCACTTCGCCAATCTCACCGGTGCCCCCCTCGGCCCCGTTGCGCGCCGACAGATTGCCGCGCTGCACCAGAAACATGGTGTGGGTCATCCGCTCAAGCGGGGAAAAGATGCCCTTGGCCACAAGCAGGAACACCGGCGCAGACAGCAGCAGCACAGCAAGGAATGCCCCAAGGATGGCAAGGAACGCGTTGCGCTTGGCAACCGTAAACGGCCCTTCCAGAAAGCCGACATAAAGCATGCCGACATACTTCCCAAAGCTGTCGGTCAGCGGCAGATAACCCGAGATGTACCAATCGTTCACCACAAAGGCCCGGTCGAGCCACGTCCGACCCTCACCCAGCACCTTGCCGCGCACCGCCGCCGACACACGGGTGCCAAGGGCGCGCACATCTTCGAACAGGCGCACATTGGTGGACACCCGCACATCTTCCAGAAAAAGCGTTGCCGTCCCCTGCCGTGACCCGCCGGCAGCCCCCTCCTGATAGACCAGCGCGTTGATCGTATCGATGAAGCCCAGATTGCGGTTCAGCAGAATGCCCCCGACCAGCACCCCATCGCGGCCCGGCAAAGTCACGGGGATCGCCGAATGAATGACCATGCCGCGATCCTCGACCTCTCGATCCGTGGGCACCGCCGCTTCGGTTTCGATCAGCGGCAGAAGCGCCCGCACAGCAAGGTCAGGCGATATCGCCGCAAGCGCGTCGCCCGAGAAGATATCGATCTCCGTCCTCCCCTGCCCCGCCGCTGCACTCTGAATCACAGGCCACGTGTCCGTTACAGCACCGCGCGGCACGTAGTACATGAAGTCCAATTCGAGGGCGGCGCGCTTGTCTTCAAAGAACGCGTCGAACCCGGCAGGCGCCGTCTGCGCAAATTCGACCGACCCGGCCACGGCCTGCAAATCATCCCCCGTTTCGACCATCAGGCGCGAGAGGTATTGCTCCGCGATCCGCAGATCGCTTTCCACATTCGCAATCAGAACCTCGTCATAATCGGCCGTCCACCGCGTCATGCCCAGAAACAGCAGCAGCGGCATCAGCACGACCATCGGCGCAAGGGCCAGGATCAACAGACGGAAACGGACGGAGTTCATGGGACCACGCTAGCGCAGCGGGTTGTTTTCCGCAAAGCTGCGAAAGAAAGCGAGATAAGCACGGTCCGCATCCCGCGGCGGTTCTTTCCCCGCGGCCCAGGCGCGCCACTCTTTTTCGACGTGGTAAATGTCATAGCCCGGATGACGCAGCCGCGCGGTCTCGTAGGTTTCGGTACGCAGCGCAGGGCCGCTGGCCTCCAACCACGCCGGCCGGGGTTTGAGGTCTTCGGTGGTGTTCGTCATCCGCGCCTTGCGCCCGACCTTCGAGAATGACAACTCCCGCTCCGTCTCCGCCGTCCCTGCCCCGTCCTTGCGCCACCATTTCAACTCGATATGCGTCACCCGGCGGCCCGTCTTCACCGGCTCGATCTCGACCACATAATCCGACAGCATGTTCACCTCGGCCACCGCCGGTTCAATCGCCCGCAGCTTCAGGTTCGACCAAGATGTCAGCTTGCCCTTGGGCACCCCCAGCACACCGCGCAGATCGTCCAGCGCAAACTTTTCGGACGACCGATAGCGCAGGTTCCCCCGCTTCTGAATCATCTCGTAGAGGGTCAGCGCATATTTTGAACTCAGCGCAAACATCACCTCACGTTGCAGGCGTGCAAACACGGTCGAATCCTTGATGATCTTGCGCAGCCGCTGCGGGATCTCGTATTCCAGCACCCCGTCTCGCCGCGTCGTCTCTATGTTACCGCCCAGAAGCTGCACGCGTTCGATGGCATCCTCACCCTCATGCGTGACCTTCACCTTGACGATGGCCGACATCAGCCGCTCAACGGACTCGCCCACCCTGTCATTGGAATTATGCGACCCGCGCAAATCGGATTTGGAAATCACATGCGTGACCGGCTTCTCAATCGCGTCCCACGCATTCTCCAGTAATTGGTTGTAGATACGCCGGTCCGCCAGCGTCAGCGGTGTAACCTCGACCAGATCCACCAACTCGCCCGGCTTCACCAGGCTTTGCGCATTTGGCCGGGCGTCAATGGTCCGGTAGGATTGGGTTGGGCGATCTGCCATGCTGCTCTTCTCTTACCTCTGACGGGCAATGTGACGTAAGAATAACGGCGCGGGACCTGTGCGTCTACTAAAACGGAGGCACCCAATTTGTAAGGTTAAAGGAACGGGAGGGAATCAGGGCGTCGTCCAAGTGATTCGAATAACACCCAAAAATCAAAGGGCTGAGTCGAGACAGAGACTCACCCAAAACGTAAGGATTGAAGCCCACCCGATACGTAAGTTTAGCCGCCCCTGGACGTAGGCGTAGCGGTCCCGAGACGTAAGCGAAGCAGCCCCAAGATGTAAGCCAAACCACCTCTTTCTCTATGAAATTCAGTGCTTTGCCGCATGGGAACAAAGAACACTATGAAATAGGAATAGGAGGGTGTTTTTGTTTGGATTTTTTAAGGTGTTAATGGCAATCGACCACTCGACTGACCCCAGCCCATACAAAACGGGTTCTGTCGCATGCAAACTGCGCTAGACTTCCAGACAGGCAGCAATGGCGACCCAATTTCCGCCAATTGACGACACACCCTCAAATTTCCGCTTTTTTCGTGTCTCCCCTCGAAAGTTTACACTTGAGGCGGACGCCTGCACCCGTCATGATTCGGCGCAAAGCCCCCATAAGAGGTCCATGATGGAGCAGTCCGCCCTTCCCCCCGTCTCCCTTGAGGAGCTGGACAAGCTTGCCACCCGCGCCTCGACCGTGATCGACCGGCTGCGCGACAGGCTCTATGCACCCGGGGCTCAGAAGACGCTCGACCTGCGCTTTAACGTGAAGCGCGCCGCCGATATGGTGGGCCGCAGTGACAAACTGATCCGCGATGCCGAAGCGGACGGGCGGCTGCCGATGCCGGAAAAAGACCCTAACACAGGGCGACGCACTGGCTATTCACTGGCAGACGTCAACCGGATGCGGCAGGTGTTCGGCACCCTGCCCCACCGCGCCGACAGCGATCCGGCGATGGTTCTGGCCATCCAGAACTTCAAAGGCGGCGTCGGCAAATCCACAATGGTCTGCCACTTTGCCCAACATCTCGCCCTGCAAGGCTACCGCGTCTGCGTCGTGGATTGCGACAGCCAGGCCAGCACCACGTCCGTCTTTGGCCTGAACCCAGACGTGGATGTCGACGAGGAGGAAGATACGCTTTACCCCTTCTTCCGTCACGGCGGGCCACAGGACCTCAGCTACGCCCTGCGCGCCACCTACTGGCCCAATATCGCGCTGATCCCCGCGAACCTCGGTCTCTATGACGCCGAATACGAATTTGCCGCCCGCATGGCGCGCGAACAGGTGTTCGTCCTCGATCGACTTCGCATCGGGTTGGAGACCATAAAAGACCGCTTCGACGTCATCCTGCTCGACCCGCCCCCTGCCCTTGGGATGTTGTCCCTTTCGGTGCTGCGCGCGGCGGACGCGTTGGTGATCCCTGCCCCGCCCAACAACATTGATTTCGGCTCTACTGCGCACTTTTTGAAGATGCTGGGTGCCACGCTCAATGAGCTCGCCCGCCACGGGGGTACGCGCGATTATGCTTTCGTTAAGATCCTCGCCACCAAAATGAACGACTCGAAATCGGCGCATATGGCGATCAAACGAATGATGGACGCGGTCTTTCCCCTCGACATGTTGCAATCGGTGCTCAAGGACAGCGCCGAGATCGACAATGCCGCGGCGAACCTATCCACCGTGTACGAGCTGACTGGCCCGGCCACCCGGACCGAGACGCACAAACGCTGCCGCGCCTATCTGGATGCCGTGAATCGCGAGATCGAAGTGCTGATCCGCAAGACATGGCCAAGCCATCACGCGCGCTTACGCAAGGAGGGACTGCTATGACCCGCAAACACGACGCGATATTTGACGATGTTCTGAGCGATCTGGAGGCCGCACCCGATGCCTCCGACCGCGCCGGTGCCCGGTTTTTGAAACGGACCACCGCAATAAGTGACCGTTTGGCCGGAGAAGTCGAAGAAAAGACCCTGCGCTGGATCGACCCCGCCCGCTGCCGCATGTGGGAGCGGCACAATCGTGACTATGCGCTGCTGACCGAAGACAATTGCCGCGACCTGATCGATGGGATTCGCAGTCAGGGGCAGCAGGAATTTCCGGCCATTGTGCGGCCCGTCGATGACGAAGATTATGACTTCGAAGTGATCTGCGGCGCCCGTCGTCATTTCGCCGTATCGTGGCTGCGAGCCAACAACTACACCCAGTTCAAATACCTGGTCGAAGCGCGGCAGATGTCGGACGAGGAAGCGTTCAGGCTTGCGGATATCGAGAACCGGGACCGCGAGGATATCTCGGATTATGAGCGCGCTTTGGATTATGCGGATGCGGTCGCGCGCTACTATGGCGGCAAACAAAAGGCGATGGCAGAGCGTTTGGAGGTCAGCCAGCCGTGGCTGTCGCGTTACTTGCAACTGGCGAAACTGCCGCAAGCGATTGTCGAAGCCTTTCCCAACATCCGCGAAATCCGTGAGCGCAACGCGCGTGAGTTGAAGCCGCTTTTGTCGCAAGCCGACACATCCCGGGCCGTGCTGGAAGAAGCCAATGCAATCTGTCGAGAGCAGGCGCGGGCCAAGGCGGGGCGTGGGTCTTTTGTCGATGCAGCGACCGTGATGCGACGGTTGACGCGGGCGGGCAAACCCGTGCAGCCCAAGGCTCAACCCGAAGGCCAGATCTTTCGTCGCAGCATTCATGACAAGGGGATCGCCGTTGTCCAGAAGGGCCGGAAAGTGCAGATCGAGTTCGAAGCAGGCATGACCAAAGCGCAGCTTGCAGGCGCGTTTGATGCCTATCTGAAAGCCGAATTCGACACTTGATTTCGCATAATTGCCCATGGGCAATTCCGTTCCTGCCCGCGGAAATTGCCCGCGGGCAATTTTTTCTCAACGGACAACCTGACCCGATAAACATCCGCACGGCGCATCGTCAGAGACAGACTGGCACCAAGTCACAACAGGGCTGGTATCCCCCCGCAAAACCGTCCAATTTCAGGAAAAACAAATAACGGGAGGATCGGCCATCGTCGATCTGTGGGAGGGTCTGCGCCACGCCTTTTGGCTGGTTGTCACGTTCGATGCCGAACTGGCAGAGATCGCGCTGCGCTCGCTCCGCGTCACCCTCACGGCGTTGATCATTGCCTGTCTGATCGCCCTGCCCCTCGCAGCCCTTCTGGCTGTCCGCCGTTTCCGCTGGCGTCGTGCGACCATTGCCATGTTGAATGCTTTGATGGGTTTGCCGCCGGTCGTCGTCGGCCTCATTGTGTACATCTTCCTGTCGCGCTCCGGCCCCTTCGGCGCTTTGGGTCTGCTGTTCACACCCACGGCCATGATCATCGCGCAGGTGATCATCATCGTGCCCCTCATCGCCTCCATCGCGCACCAGTCGCTGCGCGAGCTTTGGGCGGAATACCACGACCTTCTGATCTCAATGAATGTGACGCAGATGCAAAAGATGCGCACGCTCCTGTGGGATGCGCGCCGGGCGCTTCTGACGGCTGCTCTGGCGGGTTTTGGTCGCGGGATCGGAGAGGTTGGCGCGATCATGATTGTTGGCGGCAATATCGACAATGCCACGCGCGTGCTGACCACAGCCATTGCACTCGAAACCGGCAAAGGCGAGTTCGCCTTGGCCCTCGCCCTCGGCTTCATCCTCATCGCGCTGGCGCTTGGCGTGAACCTTCTGATCCATTGGATCGGTCAGACCGAAAGGGACAGCCGATGGTGATGGAATTGTTCCCGCTGACGCTCACGCGGGCCGAAACGTCCCGGCGCGGCAAGCGTCTGGTCGGGCCCGTTGACCTGCATCTTGATGGACAGGGGTTGTGCGTTGTGATGGGGCCGAACGGGGCCGGTAAGACCACACTTCTGCGCCTGATGCACGGCACTGCAAGGCTTACCGGAGGGTCGGTGAAATGGGCCTGTGATACGGATGAGGCGCGCCATCATCAGGCCTTTGTTTTCCAACGGCCCGTTGTTCTGCGGCGCACAGTGGAGGAGAACCTGACCTATCCGTTGCGGTTGCGCGGCGTGGCGCGGAAGGCAGCAAAATCAGCGGCGCACAAGTGGGCGGAACGTGTCGGATTGCAGCCCCACCTGACGCGCCGCGCGATGGTTCTGTCCGGAGGGGAACAGCAGAAACTGGCCATTGCGCGGGCCTTGATCACGGAACCGGCGCTTGTGTTTCTGGACGAGCCCACCGCGTCGCTTGATGGCCGGGCCATGCGCGAGATCGAGGCCATCCTGTTGCAGGCCAAGGCCGATGGCACGCGGTTGATCCTGTCGACACATGACATGGGTCAAGCCCGGCGCATTGCAGATGATGTAGTCTTTATTCTTGGGGGGATGGTTCACGAAACCGGGCCAGCCAAATCCTTCTTTGATGCGCCTCAGACGCCCGAAGCGCGGGCCTTTCTGAAAGGAGATATTGTGGAATGAAACAGGCTCTTACGCTCACACTTTTGGCTTTTGTCGCAGGCGGTGCCGCACATGCAGCAGACCAGATGCGGATGGCTGTGACCACATCCTTTCACAATTCAGGACTGGCGGACGTATTGCTGCCCGAGATCGAAAAGGATCTGGACCTTGAAGTTCAGTTGCTTGTGGTCGGCACCGGGCAGGCGCTCAAGCTCGGACTGGCAGGGGACGTCGACGCGATCCTCGTGCACTCCCGCGCGGCAGAAGAGGCATTTGTATCCGAAGGTTACGGCACGCACCGGCGCGAGATCATGTACAACGATTTCGTCTTCATCGGCCCCGCAAACGACCCGGCGCGGATTGGCACTGCAGAGACGGCGACCACAGCCCTACAGAACATTGCAACATCCGAAGCACCCTTCGTAAGCCGCGGCGACGACAGTGGGACGCACAAAAAGGAACTCAGTCTCTGGTCTGAGGCCGAGATCACCGTGGATACATTCGGGACATGGTACAATGCCGTTGGCGCAGGGATGGGGGCCGCACTGAACACTGCGTCCGGTCTCAATGCTTACGTGTTGGCCGACCGCGCGAGTTGGCTGAACTTTGGTAACAAGGGTGACTTGGCGCTGCTCTTTGCCGGTGATCCGGTTCTGTTCAATCAATATGCCTATCTGCCCGTTAACCCTGCACGGCACAGCCACGTCAAATCAGATCTTGCCGCAAAGCTGGAAGCCTGGCTGACATCCGATCAGGCACAGGCATTGATTGATGGCTACACAATCGACGGTGAGACGTTGTTTGTGTTTAACGCAGAATAGACCCAAACAGGGGCTTTTGGCTTCTTCTGACTGAAAATACCACGGGGGTGCGGGGGCTGGCCCCCGCGTTGGTCGGATTGGCAAAGCCAATTCGAAATCCAGATGTCAGTGACCGTGATCCATATCGCCGTGGAT
>NZ_CANNDS010000006.1 GCF_947503415.1 uncultured Tateyamaria sp. | reverse complement strand
CTGGATGATCACGGCCACAAAGACCATGGCAGTCGAACTGGCCCCCGATGGCATCCGCGTGAACGCGATCAACCCGGTTGCCGGCGAAACGCCCCTGCTCAAAAGCTTCATGGGCGAAGACACCCCCGAGACCCGCGCCAAGTTCCTCTCGACCATCCCCTTGGGCCGCTTCTCAACCCCGCAAGACATGGGGGCCGCGGCCACATTCCTGTGCTCTGATGCCGCCTCGATGATCACCGGCGTGGCCCTCGAAATCGACGGAGGACGCTGTATATGAAACCCATCAACCTCAACGCCAAACTGGCGCAATTCACCACGCACTGGGACCCGCATGTGGTCGCCGACTACAACGGCAACGACGTGATGGTGGTCAAATTCCAAGGCGAATTTCCCTTCCATCTGCACGAGGACACAGATGATTTCTTCCTCGTGCTCGATGGCGAAATGACGATGGACATCCAAGACCAAAGCCACCCCGTCAAAGCAGGTGAGTTGTTCATCGTTCCCAAAGGGATCACCCACCGCCCCCGCGCGGAACACGAATGCAAGGTGCTGCTGATCGAACCCAAGGGCGTGCCCAACACGGGCGATCCCGCCACCGCGGCCCCAAAACCGCGCATCTGATCCCTTTCATCTTGCCAACAAAACTCCCGCCGGAGGCACCAAATCAAAATGACCCCAGGCCCGCAAAACGCGATCACGGATATCCACGGGCTCAAGGTCGGGCATGCGCAGGATAACGCGCTGAAATCAGGCGTGACCGTGCTGACAGCCGAAACACCTTTCACGGCCTCCGTTTCGGTGCAGGGTGGCGCGCCCGGCACACGAGAGACGGAGCTGCTGGCGCCCGACAAATCGGTGGCACAGGTTGATGCGCTGGTGCTTGCAGGCGGCAGTGCCTACGGGCTTGATGCCTGCTCTGGCGTCGTGGCGGGACTGCGCGCACAGGGGCGCGGGTTTCGGGTGGGCAACGCCATTATCCCGCTGGTACCGGGAGCGATCATCTTCGATCTGCTGTCAGGCGGCAACAAGGATTGGACCGACACGCCCTACCCAACCCTTGGGCGCGCCGCATTCGAGGCTGCCACCGATCATACGGACATCGGCACCATCGGCGCAGGCACTGGCGCAATGACGGCGATGATGAAGGGCGGGCTGGGGACGGCATCGCTCACTTTGGGCAACGGGATCACCGTGGGCGCGCTGGTGGCCGCAAATCCGATGGGCAGCGTGACCACACCGGGCGACCGGCATTTCTGGGCCGCCCCGTTCGAGGTGGATGGCGAATTTGGTGGACTTGGTCCAGATCCGACGACAGGGCTCGGCCGCAGCCTCGACAGCCGCAAGCTCACGGCCATGCTTGAGCGGGCCAACACCACCATCGCCATTGTCGCCACCGACGCAACGCTCGACAAGGCGCAATGCCAGCGGGTCGCGATTGCGGCCCATGACGGTATCGCGCGGGCCTGCGTGCCGGCACATAGCCCCGGCGACGGCGACCTGGTGTTCAGCGTTTCCATCAGCGCCAAACCCCTGACGAGCCCGCAGGATCTGACACTTATCGGACATGCAGCGGCGGTGTGCCTGTCGCGCGCCATCGCCCGTGGGGTGTTTGCCGCCACACCCGCCCCCGACGACCTTCTCCCAACCTGGAGCCAGCTCAATGCCCAAACTTGAGCGCGATGACATCGCCCTTCACTACGAGGTGACCGGCAGTGGCCCGCCGCTTCTGATGCTGGCAGGGTTCATGTCTGACCATGCCAGCTGGACCCCGCTGATCCCGTTGCTGCAGGACCATTTCACCTGCATTCAACCCGACAACCGCACAACCGGGCGGACGACGCCGTGGGACGCACCGGTCTCCATCAACCTGATGTGCAAGGATGCGGTCGCGTTGATGACGCATCTGGGCCATGACCGGTTCCACACGATCGGGCACTCGATGGGCGGGATCATTGCGCTGCACATGGCGCAGAAGGTGCCCGAGCGCATGGCCTCGACACATATTGCGGCGTCCGCCCCGATACGACTGCCGCGCAACACCGCGCTTTTTGCCAACCTGATTGCGATCCGGCGCAGCGATGCGGCACCCGACACGTGGCTGCGCGCGCTCTTTCCGTGGCTGTTCAACCCGCGAGTCTATCAGGACCCGGCAGCAGTGGATCAGGCCGTGGCGGACGGGCTGGCCTATCCCCATGTTCAAAGTGCGGATGCGATGGAACACCAACTGACGGCCCTGCGCGGCTTTGACGGCACCGATCTGGCCAGCCCATCCTGCCCGACGCAAGTGCTGCTCGGCGCGCTTGATCTGATTGTGCCGCCCGATCATGTTCTTGCGGTGCTCAATCACCTGCCGCACCATATCCTCGAAGGGGCCGGGCATTCGATCCACTGGGACGCCCCCGGTCAGGTGGCCGACCTGCTGCGCGCCTACGCCGCCAAACACCCGATCTGAAGGGGACGAAGATGCAAGACCTGTACGGCCTGCCGATCACCTGCGACACCGACGCGACCCGTCAAGGCATCGACGATTTCGTGCACGGGTTCATCAGCTTTCACCCCAAGGCTGCAAACGTGCTGAAAGCAGCCAAGGCGGACCACGGCAACGGCCTCGCCAACGCCTATGCCGCACTGCTGTACATGCTGCTCGAAGCGCCGGTCGCCCCGAAACTGGCGCAACCGTTCCTGGACAATGCCCTTGCCGCAACCGGCTTGACCCCCCGCGAACAAGCGGCGGTCGAAGCGGCCAAGCTGTTCGTGGCAGGCAAAATCCCCAAACTGATCGAACTGTGCGAGGCGACCGTCACCGCCTATCCGCGGGACATGGTCATGCTGAAACTGGGCCAGTACCACACCTTCAATACCGGCGACTTCCCGGCCATGCTGCGCGTCGCGCAAAAGGCGCAACCCGGGGCCGCTGACATTCCCTATGCCCACGGCATGCTCGCCTTCGGGTTCGAGGAATGCCACCTGCTCGACGACGCCGAAGCCGCCGCGCGCCACGCCCTCAGCCTCGACGAAAGCGAACCATGGGCGCACCACGCGCTGGCCCATATCTACCTCACACGAGGGCAAGTGGCCGAAGGCACTGCGTTTTTGGAATCCGTGGCGCATCACTGGGCCGACCTCAACAGCTTCATGCACACCCACAACTGGTGGCATCTGGCGCTGTTCTACATCTCGGCCGGGCGCACGGACGACCTGCTGGCGGCCTACGACACCCATGTCTGGGGCCTGTCCAAGGATTACTCACAGGATCAGGTTGGTGCCGTGTCGCTGCTTGCCCGCATCGAATTTGCCGGGATCAACGTAGGCGACCGCTGGCACGATGTGGCCGATCACATCGCAAAACGCGGTGCCGACACGGTCAGCCCGTTCCTGACCCTGCAATACCTCTACGCCCTTGGGCGCACCGGCCGTGCCGAAAGCGAAACGCTGCTGAAAGCCATCGAAGCCCGGGCTGAGGACGAGAGCAAACACGACTGGCAGGTCTGGCGTGACGTCGCACTTTGGGCCGCCCACGGCATCGCGGCCCACGCGGCAGAGGACTACGACGACTGCATCCGCTTCCTTGGCAAAGCCCTGCCCCGCCTTGCAGAATGTGGCGGCAGCCACGCGCAGCGTGACCTTTTTGAACAAATCCACCTCGACGCCCTAATGCACGCTGGCCGCACATCTCAGGCGCAACAGGTTCTGGAGATGCGCCGAACCTTTGATCCGGATGGCGTGCCTCTGAACAGGATGCTGGCGGATGTGTATGAAAAGTCAGGATTGCCAGAGCAGGCCGCAACTGCGCGCGCCAGACTGACCGGCACTTCTTGACATCACGGGCGGGAACGAGGGGCCAGCCCCTCGCGCTCCCCGGGATATTTATAGCCAAGAGAAGGGCTATTCGCCTGCGATCAAGTCGACCACGTTTGTGTCCACGCAGCCAAGCGCGTCCTGCACTGTGTGCACGATATCGGCAGCCGTAAGCCCTGCGTCCTCGTACATCTCATCGGGGCTCGCCTGATCAATGAAGCGGTCCGGCAGGTGCATCGTGCGCACCTTGAGGCCCTGATCGAGCAAACCGTCTGCCGCCATGGCTTGCAGCACCATGGCACCAAATCCACCCATGGCGCCCTGTTCCACCGTCACCAGCAGCTTGTGTTGCATGGCCAGCGTCCGGATCATCTCCATGTCGAGCGGCTTGGCAAAGCGGGCATCTGCGATGGACACCGACAGCCCATCGGCTTCCAACCGTGCGGCAGCGCGTTCGCAGGCATCCAGATGGGTGCCAAGCGACAGAAGTGCGACGTCCGAGCCATCCTGGATCATCCGACCCTTGCCGATCTCCAGCACCTCGCCCTGTTCCGGCATCTCCACGCCGCGCCCATTGCCGCGCGGATAGCGGAACGCAATGGGCCCGCTGTCATGGGCGGCAGCCGTGGTGACCATGTGCACCAGCTCCGCCTCATCTGCGGCAGCCATCACGACGATACCGGGCAAAGACGCCAAGTATCCGATGTCAAAGGATCCCGCATGGGTTGCCCCATCGGCTCCGACCAGACCCGCCCGATCAATGGCAAAGCGCACGGGCAGGCCCTGCAGCACCACATCGTGCACCACCTGGTCATAGCCGCGTTGCAGAAAGGTCGAATAGATCGCGCAGAAGGGCTTCAACCCGCTCGCCGCCATCCCGGCGGCAAAAGTGACACCGTGCTGTTCGGCAATGCCCACGTCGAACACGCGCCCCGGAAAGCGGTCCGCCATCTTGTTCACACCGGTGCCCGAAGGCATGGCGGCGGTGATGGCCACGATGGAGGGGTCCCGGGCTGCCAAGTCAGCCAAAGTCTCGCCAAAGACGGAGGTATAGGCGGGCGCATTGCTCTTGCCCTTGGATTGCTCGCCCGTTTCGACATCGAACTTGGACACGCCGTGATACTTGTCCGCGGACCCCTCGGCGGGAGCGTAGCCCTTGCCCTTCACCGTGCAGGCGTGGATCAGAACCGGCCCTGTGGCCCGCGTGCGCGCGGCGCGCAACACGCTCAGCACCTGACCCATATCGTGCCCATCGATGGGACCGATATAATCAAAGCCCAACTCTTCAAAGAACGTGCCCCGGCTTTCCACCCCCGTGACCATCTCACGCGCACGGCGGGCTCCGTCGCGCATGGGACGGGGCAAGGCCGCCTCCATCCCTTCGGCAATGGCGTGCAACGGCGCGAAGGGAGAGTTGCGCGACAGGTTCGACAGATAGGTGCTCATGGCGCCCGTGGGCGGGGCAATCGACATCTCGTTGTCATTCAGGATCACGAACAACCGCCGGCCCTCGTGGCCTGCATTGTTCAGCGCCTCATAGGCCATGCCAGCCGAAATCGACCCGTCGCCAATCACAGCCACCGCGTCACCCGTGGGCATGCCCATGTCGCGGCCCACGGTGAAGCCCAAAGCGGCAGAGATCGAGGTCGAGGAATGCGCGGCGCCAAAGGGATCAAAGTCACTCTCGGCCCGTTTCGTGAACCCGCTGATCCCGTCCTTCTGACGCAAGGTTCCCATGCGGTGCCTGCGGCCCGTCAAAATCTTGTGCGGATAACACTGATGCCCCACATCCCAGATCACCTTGTCGCGGGGGGTGTCGAACACGGCGTGAATGCCAACGGTCAATTCGACCACACCCAGTGACGATCCCAAATGCCCGCCCGTGCGGCTCACGGCATCAATCACATCGCCGCGCAGCTCGACAGCCAGACGCGACAGCTCGTCATCACTCAGCCGTTTTAAATCGGCCGGGCCAGCAACATTATCCAACAGGGGTGTCTTGGTCATTGCGCACATCCTTTGTCTGTCGCCCCGTCCGCCTTGCCAAGCAGACCCGTGAGGCAAAAAGGCGTCGCGCCTGAGGGTTCAAGCACGACGCCAGGTTCCTGTAGCCAACAGGAAGGGAACCGGGACCGGTTGATCCCGTACGTGGGTCAAGGAAGCCAATGACCCGCGCCTGGCGTCACGAAAGCGGGCAAACCACATCCGTCACATCTTGGGGGCGCCGGGGGCGGCGGAGGACACCTCCGCCTGACTTGGTCCGGCGCGTCAGGCGGGCGTGTCGCCCGCCCCACTTCATTCGTAAACAGGCGCCTCGGTCGACGCGAGTTCAGGCCAGTCCGCGACCACGTTCATGCCCTGAAGGGGACGTTGATACCCCTTGTGGCAGGTCCGGCACGCGGCTTTCGGCGCATCGGCATAGATCGGGCCAAGCCGTTCCGCAGGATACGTGTCCTTCAGCGGGATCAGGTATTCCTGGTTCATCTCGATGACCATCTGACGCCCTTGCTGGGCAATGCCCCACTGCGGCGTGTACTGCCCGGCGTCATAAAAGGCGCGGCTGTTGTGACAGAACACACAGTTCACACCCAGCGAGTTCGAGAAGTAATTCATCAGCGAATAGGTCATCTCGGTCTTCTGGATGGTCGCCACATCAGGGTCGATACCCGGCACACCGGCCACACGGCTTTCCAGATCGTGGACATTCACCATGCTGTCATAGTCGGTCAGGTAGACCTCCAACGCCGACGAAGGCAGCGAGGTGGACGCCGACATTGCCGTGGCCCGGTTCTGCACCGCTGCCCAGCCGCCAACGTTTTCGTTGACCGGCGTGACGTTGAACCAGATGTCGGAGGGCACGTTCTGACCGCGGTGACAGGTATAGCAATTGACCCCTACCTCAGCCACGGCGTTCACGTGACCCGACCAGTTCTCGTTGATGTTCTGCGTCATCTGGATCATGCGACGGCTGACGACCTTGGTGTACAGATCATCCGACCCGTATTCCGAAATGTCGCCATCTCCGTGGCAATAGGCACAGCCTTCCTCGGGTGACACCCACTGCGTGATGGCCAGCATCACACGGTTGAAGTTGTCATCCGTCAACTCACCCAACACCTGAACATTCTCGTAAATGTCCTTGGCAAGCTCCTCGCCCCCTTCGGGAACGTATGGCTCTTCGGTGTAGTAGGCTTCGATCGTGGGGTCAGGGGCGGTGCGGGACACGTTGTATTCCGGCACCGACATGCCCGTGCCACGCGGGCCGGTCTGCATGCTCTCGGTCTGATACGGGTTGCCCCATGTCACCACCAGAGCGGCCACAAACACGGCACTGCCAACAATGCCCACGGCGATGGCCGGCCCGAACACATTTGTCGGATTGGCCTTGTTCCATTCATTGAACCACTTGGGAAGCATCTCAGTTCTCCTGTCCAATAAAGGCTTCGTAAGAACCGTAATCTTCGTAGCCATAGGCCCCGTCATACATCGGCGCGAAATTGTGCTCCTGCGCCCAGATGAACCAGTTGTCGACCACCGTGCCGGTCAGCAGGATGCCGATACCGCCGGTGATGGGTGTCAGCACCGCAAACCACCAGGCCCATCGGTGAATACCCTCCATCGTGGCGTTGAATCCCATGGTCCAGCGCCAGAACAGGGCCGCCCGTTCGGTCGCCGTGCCGCGGTCATAGATCTGCTCCAACTCGCGGTCGCCGCCATAGCGGGTCACGGCCAGAATGGTGCCGCCATGCATACAGAACAGCAGGACAGAGCCATACAGGAACACGATCGAAAGACAGTGGAACGGGTTGTAATAAAGGTTGCCGTAGCGGATCGAGAAGGCGGTGGTCCAATCAAGGTGGGGGAAGATACCGTAAGGCACAGCCTCGCTCCATGATCCCATCAATACGGGCCGGAACAGACCCAGCACCAGGAACAGCCACACGGCAGAGGCAAAGGCCCAGAACACGTGTTTGCCCATCTTGTGCTCAGCCGCCAGCAGGTAGGACCGCAACAGCCACGTCATCACCGACACCAGCAGAAAGAAGGAGGCGATGATGTACCACCCGCCCTCATCAAGCGGTGGCATGGACAGGCCGTATTCCGGTGAAGGCGGCTCAAGCGCCAGCCAGAACAGTTGCCGAATGAACTCGGGGATGGAAAAGCCAACTTGGCTCAGCATGTTGATGCCGACCATGACGAACCAGATCAGGCCCGTCGCCAGCGACACCATGCCGGTCCAGCCCAGGTAGATCGGTCCGATCTGCGCATTGCCGATCCAGCCCGCGAGGGTGGAGAAGAACGGCTTGCCGCCCCGCTCCGCCATCATCTCGCCGCTGTCGTCCATGCCCCATTCGGGATTTCCCTGAACCTGAACCTGGGTAAAGATGTTTTGGTATTCGATGTTAAACATATCCCTTACCCCCCAAAGCCGGATTGATAGACGGGAAGCGGATCAGCGCCCCAGATCGGCAGGTTCAGCCACCAGTTCCACCATTCGGGCCAGCCGGATGTCCAGACGGGACCGGAGATGATGATGCAGACGGCAGAGAAGAAAACCGCGTTGATGGCCAGCAACCAGCCCAAGCGGTGAATGCCCAGCGTGCCGATGGAATACCCGATGAAGTCGCGAAAGAACGTGTCCTCGTGATCAGGTGTCAGCGCCTCGCTGCCCTCTTCGGGATTGGCCGCCGACAGGATCAGCGCGCCGTGCAGCGCCAGCGCCAGCGTCGTCGTAAAGAACAACGTGACGGCCAGCATGTGCGCCGGGTTGTAGTGGAAGTGCAGGTACGCGTAGCCGGTGTTGCTCACCCAATCGAGGTGGCTGAAGATCCCGTATGGAAAACCATGCCCCCACGCGCCCATCAGGAAGGGGCGGAAGATGACCAGCGTGACATAGGCCAGAATGGCAAAGCCAAAGCCGATGGGCACGTGATATCCCATGCCCAGCTTGCGGCAAATTTCAACCTCACGCAGGGCCCAGCTGATGAAGGCACCGGTGGCACAGATCGTGATGATCTGCCACAGCCCGCCTTCCAGCAGGGGCGCCATGCCCAGACCGTAACTCAGGTCCGGCGGGGCAATGTTGATCAGCCATGGATTGAAGGTGCCCTGTTGCGACGCGCCCCAGAAAATCAGCACTGTGCCCAGAAGGGCGAAAAAGGCAGTCGTGACCCCGAAAAAGCCCACGTAGAACGGGCCCACCCAGAAGTCGAACAGATCGCCGCCGATCAGCGTCCCTCCGCGGACGCGATACTTTCGTTCGAAGGATAGCAACGCCATCTTCTCTTCTCCGCGTTTGGCGGCGCGGCCCTCCCGGGGGTCGTCAGCCGTCTTGATAGTGTCAAAAGTCGTTTGCTGCGGGCAGGCGGGGGCGCACTGTCGCCCCGCCCGCAGCGCTGTTTTGTGATCCCTTCGGACCGGGTCTTACTGTGCGGCTTGGCCGGCCAGTTCGAACCAGTTGAAGTGCTCCGTGCTCAGCAGGACGAGGTGAATCATCGCCGCAAGCAGGAACAGAAAGACGCCTTGTGCGACAAACACGCGGCGGGGATCAAAAATGAGCCAGATCTTGTAGAACTTTGCCATGTGATATCCCTACCAACCGTTCGCGAACCAGGGACGCCAGATGTACGTTGCCAAGTGAGCGACAACAGCCACGGCTGTGAAAAGCCAGAGCCCGCTCATATAGACAGCGTGCAGCTCTTGCGCCTGCTCGTCTGTGAGACCTGTAAAAGACAGGTTTTCAGCCATAGTAATTCCTCCGGAATTCAGTGCTGACGCCGCGCACCCCGCGGCCGGGTCCTTTGGGGTCGCCCCCTCCGGGCTCTGTCCACCTGTTGCCAAGCGTACAGTCTTGGGTCTCGGCAGGCGCACACAGGCCGAGAGAACTCACGAGCGCGCTCGAAAGCGGGCCCGTCAAAAGATATGTCTGCTTGGATCTCAAGCGTTGAAGATCATCGGCGTGATGATCCGCGCTTGGGTCCAGGCCCGGGCCATCGGGCCCTTGTCCGTGAACGAACGCGACTTGATCGCGGCCAGCGCCCAGGTCAGGCAGGCCAGAGGCAGCGTCGCCACAAAGATGATCGCGAAATAGACCATGAACTCGGTCTTCTCTCCGTTACGCTTCTTCGGGGCCTCGGTGGCCAGGTTCGACGTCATGTCAGTCATGGTGTTCCTCCCTCGGAAACATTGTCTGACGATCCAGCCAAGGCCGGATCGAGTGCGCGCACGGTTTCAATCACAACCCGGTCTGCCCCTTGTGCGAGGGCTGCTTGCTCAGCCGCATCGCGCAAGGTTTTTGCCGCAGAAATCCGGGTCAGGATGGGGTGCTGCTCGACAATACGGTCAAGCATGGCCTGCGCATCGGCATCCCAGGGGAAGTCGCGGCGCAGGGTCGTCGGTGTTGCCTCGGCGGCATCCATATCGGTGGCCAAAGGCAGAATGTGAAACAGGGCGTCAAAAAGGCCGTTACAGACCTCTTGAATGATGTAGGTGGCCCCCGCATATCCCATAAATGGGGTCCCCGTGGCCCGCCGAATGGCGGCACCGGGGAAGGACGCCGGGATAAACGATGGGCTGGGGCCATGCCCGCCCTTCAACTCCGCCAGATACATCTTCTCATTGATGGACCCGAACACAACGAGGGGACGCTTCTGGCCCATCCAGGCGCGCACTTCCTCGTTGTTGGTCTTCTTGCCTGCCACCCGTGCGGTCGCGAAGGCGCAGGGCAGGCCCATGTCATCCTCAAGAAACAGACGCAGGCCGCGGGCATAGGTCTCGTTGGCCACAACGGCAAAGCTCGCCGTGGCAAAGAAATCCTGCGTCACGGACCGCCAAAGGTCCCACACAGGCTTGAGCGTCGAATGCTTTTCGCGCTCGATAAAAGGTTCGGGGTCGAGGCCCACCAAACTCCCCAGTGCGCGCAGGAACTTGGTGGTACTCTCGACCCCTATCGGGGCTTGTAGATACGGCTTGGCAAGAAGCTCGCACAACCCGCGCCCGAACTCGCGGTACATGCAGATGTTCACATCCGCATTTACCAAATCTCTCATTTCGGCCACATGCGCGCCCAGGGGCATCACCATGTTGACCTCGCAGCCGATCCCTTCGACCAGCCTGCGGATCTCGGCCAGATCGGATGGCATGTTGAACGTGCCATACATCGGACCAAGGATATTGACGCGAGGCTTGCTGCCCTCTTCGCGTTTCTTCTCGGGCGGCATCCGACCCTTGGTCATACCGAACTCGGTAAAGATCCAGGTCATCGCCCGATCCGCCGCCTCCCACTGATCCTCATCAATGGTGCGCGGCAGGAACCTCTGAATGTTTGTGCCTTGGGGGGTCACGCCCCCGCCGATCATCTCGGCAATGGAGCCGGTCACAACAACCGCAGGCAGCGCAGGATCAAGCGTGCCCCAGGCGCGCTTCATCGCGCCCTCTGTGCCATCGCGTCCCAACTCTTCTTCGCCCAAACCGGTCGTCACGATGGGCAACTCATGCGGCGGCAGGGCATCGGTGTAATGCAAAACGGACGTCACCGGCAGGTTCTCGCACCCGACAGGCCCATCAATCACACATTGCAGGCCTTTGACGGCACAGAACGCATAAACAGCGCCCCAATACCCGCCTGCCCGGTCATGATCCATGATCAGCACAAGGACACCCCCAGCTTCTCTTGGCCAAAAATATCCCGGGGGTGTGGGGGCTGGCCCCCGTTCCGATGATATGTCACACGCACAAACATCAGATCATCTCCGCCGCTTTGGCAGCTTTGGCCTGACGCTCAAGCTTCTTGGCATTCTGCGCCCGGAAATCGGGGCGCAGGTTCGGCGCGCCTTCCCAGATGCCTGCCGTGTCACCGGTCCCAACACCTTCAAAGAAGGCCTTCATGTGCTCCATGCGCCCCTTGTTGGCGATGGCCGCATTGATGACCTCGGCCAGCGAACCGGCACCCGCCACACCCATCAGGGGCCGCGCGGAAATCAGGTTGGTGAAGTAGAGACCGGGAATGCCCAGCTCTTTCGCCTTCTGCACCACGGGCGTCGTGCCAATGGCCAGATCGGGCTGCACCGCTTCCATGGCGGCACAATCATCTTCCAGCGACGCGCGGAATTTTACCTTCACGCCCTTGGCCTCAAGCCACGCCTGATCATCCGCATTCCACGGCGTGCGCGGACAGGCGGTGCCTACATACGGCACCTCTGCCCCACTTTCGATCAGCAGACGGGCGACCAGCAACTCGGACCCTTCATAGCCCGACAGCGTGATGGTCCCCTTGATCTGTGTCGCAGCCAAGGCACCAGAAATCGCCGGGAGGACAGCGTTCTGCGCCTCGGCCACTTGCTCGGCGCTGCACCCAAAGGCCGCGCCGATATTCTTCAGCCACTCCGCCGTGCCATCGCGTCCCACGGGGGCCGATCCGACAACGGGCCGACCAGCCGCCTGAAACTCGCGCACGGCCGCAGTGTAAAACGGATGCACCGCCGCCACGACAGAACTGTCCAAAGCAGCATACAATTCACGCCATTCCCGGCACGGCACCACGGGCCCTGCCGCCAGACCCAAAGGCGCCAGCATCTGACCGATCATCATCGGGTCCGCCGGGAACATCTCGCCCAGCAGCGCCACGGTCGGGCGATCCGACTTGCCACCCACAGGGGCAGCAACCGGTCCGGCCTCGACCTCTTCGCGTGCGTATTTCAGCATCGCTCCGGCCAGAACATCCTTGGCCTCGGCATGTGTGGGAATACCAAACCCGGGCACGTCGATGCCCACGATCCGCACGCCATTGATCTCATCCGGCAGCAGCCGCAGCGGCACGCCGGACGCGGTCGGCACACACAGGTTCGTCACCACAATGGCGTCGTATTTGTCAGGGTCGGCCAGATCATGAACAGACTCGCGAATGTCCTCGAACAGCTTGCCCGTCACCAATGTTTCGGAATTGAAGGGCACATAGCCCACCGACCGCCGCGCCCCGTAGAAGTGGCTCACAAAGGTCAGCCCATAGACACAGCAGGCCGAGCCACTAAGAACAGTCGCCACCCGGCGCATCCGCAGACCCACACGCAACGACCCAAAGGCCGGGCACATGCTCTGCGGCTTGTCATGTGGTCCTTGCGGGTAATCTTCCGCAAACTTGTCGAGCATTTCGGAGTTGCCGGCCATACGCGCGGCCTTTTCCATCTCGGACCCGGAATGACATCCCAGACCGTCCACAGGGGCCTCGACGCTGGGCAACTCGGCCTCGCGCGGGTGGCCCTTGGTCACCTCCACCTCATCGGCGGCGTCGTATGTGACCTTGGTGCTCACGTGTCGTCACCCGCCGGGGGCAATGTCACATCGCGACCCGCAGATTGGGCGCGCAGCACATCCGCCTGCGCGCGGGTCTGCTGAGACAGGGCAACGGCCTCGGAACTGTGCACGGCGACCTTCTCGCTCAGCGCACGCAACTCTTCGCTGGAAAGGCGCTTAGGCGTCGTCATAGACCACCTCCAGCGATTCCTTCGGTGCCGCGTTCTTGCCGCGCATGTCCATGTCGGTCGCAGGCTCCAACGTGACACCGGCACCCGTCTCGGACCCGTCAAACAGTTCCAGCAACCCATCCTGGCTCAAAGGGGCCGGACGCACAGGTGGTGCCACGGCGACGTTCTCGCCCAGCTCTGCAAACAGGGCACCCCATTGGGACGCGTCCGTGCCGACAATCTGATAGTTGGCGGATTTCTTGCGCAGGTCATCATCCTGCGGGATCGACGCAAGCACCGGAATGTCCACGGCTTCGGCAAAGGCCTGCGCCTCGCCCGACCCGTCATCCTTGTTGATGACCAATCCGGCCACGCCGACATTGCCACCCAGCTTGCGGAAATACTCAACGGCGGAACACACGTTGTTGGCCACGTAAAGCGACTGCAAATCGTTCGACGCGACCAGGATCACTTTCTGAGCCATGTCCCGCGCGATGGGCAGGCCGAAACCGCCACAGACCACATCTCCGAGAAAATCCAAGAGGACATAGTCGAAATCCCAATCGTGGAAGCCAAGCTTTTCGAGGAGTTCAAAGCCATGGATAATCCCCCGGCCACCGCAGCCGCGACCCACTTCCGGGCCACCAAGCTCCATTGCAAACACGCCGCCGCGCTTGAAGCACACGTCGCCAATGGCGACCTCTTCACCGGCCAGCTTCTTCTTCGTGGATGTTTCGATGATGGTGGGACACGCCTTGCCACCAAACAGCAGGCTGGTGGTGTCCGACTTCGGATCACAGCCGATGAGCAACACACGCTTGCCCTGCTCGGCCATCATGTGGCTCAGGTTGGCCAACGTGAACGACTTGCCGATGCCACCCTTGCCGTAGATCGCGATGATCTGCGTGTCCTTCGTGGCCTCTTGCGGCAGCACGTCGGCCAGATCTTCGTTGGCCTCGTCCTTCAGGCGCTGGTCAAAATCCTTGAGATTAGGAACTTCATCTTTCATGGCTCAGTGCTCCCAATCCAAAATCATTTTCAGGCAGGCCCCATCGGTGAATGCCTGTTCGTAGGCCGCACGCGCATCCGCCGCGGGCCGTGTATGTGTGATCAGCCCGTCCAGCCGCAGCGCACCGCATTCGACCAGCGCACGGGTCGCGGCCAGATCCTCGCGGGTCCATTCAGCGGCCACGCGGAAACGCGCCTCTTTCATGAAGGCAGGTGGAAAGGCAAAGGACAGGGGCGCGGAATAAAACCCGGCCAGCACAACCTCGCCGCCCTTGGCGATACGGCCCACCAGATCGTTCAGCAGATCACCCCGACCCGACGCGTCATAGATCGACCGGTAGTCGCGACGCGCGTCATCATCCGGATGCACAACCTCATAGCCCTGCGCGCCGGTCCGGCGGGCCGGGTCAATCTCCCACACCTTCGGCGCAGGCGCACCCGAGGCGATGGTCAACCGGGCCAGCAAGCGGCCCAGCACACCGTGGCCCACAATCAGGTCCGGCACAGCCTTGTTCATCCCGGCCATCGCGTGACGGGCCGTCGCGGCCAAAGCCAGCAGCGCACCCTCGGCACCCAGCTGCGGATCAATTCGCGTCACACGGGCGCTGTCGGTGACCAGCGTTTTCGCGGCCCCGCCAAACAACCCATACGCATCTTCGAAACAATTCGATCCGGGCACGAACACCCGGTCGCCCGGTTTGAAGCCCGTCAGCACTCCGGCCTCGACGACCTCGCCCGCAGCCTCATAGCCGGGGACCAGAGGATAGCCCATGCCGGGAAAGGGGGGCATCTCGCCTGACCAGAACAGCTTTTCCGTTCCGGTCGAAATCCCCGAATGCGTCACTTCGACAACCAGATCACCCGCCCCCGGCGCGGTCAGCGCCAGCGTGTCCACATCCAGATCCCTTGGACCTTTGAGAAGGACGGCGGAAGTGTCCAAGATCGTCTCCTTGTTCCTGTGCCGCGATTGCCAAAGTTTCGAAGATAGAGACTCAGGGCAGCACTTTGTTGCTTGGTGTCATTCTAAGTGGACAACTCAGTGTGTCAATCAGATTAGACACTTTCCTGTAAATCAGGTTGGACGCACAGCCGTCAAAACGCGGGTCACATAGGCCCGTGCCGGTGCCGGGCTGCGCACGTCGGCAAAGCCCGCTTCGGTCAACAGCGCACCGATCTCGTCAGCAGATCGGGCCCGGCCTGTCTGCATCGCCATCGTGTAGAAGGCGAAATACACATCGCCTGCCTTGTCAGGCCGCGGGCCACCGCCCATCGGCTCGGACACGATCAGCCGCCCGCCGGGGGGCAATGCGTCATACACCTTTGCCAACAGGGCGCGCACGGTGTCGTCGGAGTGATCATAGAGAACGCGGATCAGCGAAATCGCATCAGCGCCCTCGGGCAACGCATCCTCGCGGAACGATCCCGGCACGATATTGACCCGATCCGCCATACCCGCCGCATCGAACCGCGCCTGCGCATCGGGCACGACAGGCGGCAGATCAAAGAGGGTCATGGCCATCGCGCGTTTGGCGTGGCCCGCCGCTTCCAGAAAGGCACCGGTGCCACCACCGATATCCAGCAGATGCTGCACACCTTTCAGCGACACGGCCCGCAACGTATCCTCGGCCACCAACCGCTGGCTCTGTGCCATCAGGTCGGAATAGATCGCGGCATCACCCGCATCCACATCGCCACCAAAGACATAGGGCCAGAACTGGCTCAGCTTGGTCTCGTCCGGTTTGCGCAGCAACGCCACCGGATCACGCAGGTCCTCATAGAATGCCTTGTGATGCCGGATCATCGCCTCCAGCCCCGGCACGCCCATCAGCGCCGCCCCCTTGCGGGCAAGGCTGAACCGGTCGCGCTTGCGCTTGAGCAATCCAAGGGCCGCCCCGGCCTGCAACAACACCTGCATCCGATCCTCGGGCACATCACAGGCCCGCCCAAGCATCTCCGCACTTTGCGGCCCCGCGCGCAGACGCCGGAACAGGTCCAGTTCGACCAGCGCCATCAGCACCTGACTTTGGACAAACCCCTGCACAACATCGAACAGCGCGGCCCCATCGGCCCGCGCCCGTGATCGCGTGAGTGGAAACTTGCTGGCCCAGCTTTGAAACCCGGGCCGCGCGATCAGACGGTTCAACCAACTGCCACGCCATCCAGGCAGATCATGCGCCTCTGCGCTCATTCGCCAGGCACACGGGAGGGGGACACAACAGGCGTCAACCGCTCCGCGTACATCCGCACCATCTCGGCCAACTGCGCCTCGCCGGGGCAACTTGGGATCGACGCGATCGCACCGCCCAGAATATCCTTGAGACGGCTGATCGCGCCCTGCACGCCCAGTTGCGTCACCGCATTGGGCCGTCCGTGCAGATCATCCTGACCCGCAGGCTTGCCCAAGGTACTCTCGTCATAAAGCGCATCGCGCAGATCGTCGGCCACCTGAAAGGCTTCCCCAATCCGGTCGCCCAGTTCAAACCAAGGCTCCGCATCCTGCCCCGCCGCCACAGCACCCATCTGCGTGGCAGCAATGAACAAGGCACCCGTCTTCGCCTGATGGTAGGCAGACAGATCAACCTGATCCTCGCTCTCCCATCCCTGCCCCGCGCAGATGCCACCGGGCATGCCCGTGCGCTGCGCAAGCGTGATGATCAACTGCGCCACCCGCTCGGGCGCAAGACCCGACTGGCGCGCCAGCGTCTCGAAGGCCAGCACAATCAGACTGTCGCCCGCCAGCACGGCAAGCGGTTCGGAATAGGCTTTGTGCACCGAAGGTTTGCCGCGACGCATATCCGCATCGTCAAAACAGGGCAGATCGTCGTGCACCAGTGACGCGCAATGTATCATCTCCAGCGCGGACGCCGCCGCATTCGACACGGCCGGGCGGTCATCGCCACAGGCCAGTGCAACGGACATCAGAATCGTGGGCCGTATGCGTGCCCCACCCGGTGCGGTCGCGTAGTGCAGGGCACTTGCCAGCTTTGGCGGCGTCGCCCGACCCGCGCCCTGACCAACCGCCACAGCCTCGGCAATCGCGGCTTCGATGCGTGTATTCAGGCCCATGCGCGTCGCTCCCCTTGGGATAATTGTCACGTTTGGCATACACCAAAGTGTAAACCATACTGGACACATCAACTGTCACGAGTCAATATTCCCGCCATGACCCACGTCACATCCCCTGCCCCGCAACGCGCCGTGATCATCGGTGCGGGCATCGCCGGTCTGGCCTGCGCGGTCCGGCTGCGGGCGGCAGGCTATGCGGTGACGCTGCTGGAACGGCACGCGCAGGTGGGTGGCAAGATCCGCACCATCCCGTCCGACGCAGGGCCCATCGACGCAGGACCCACAGTGCTGACGATGCGGCACGTCTTTGACGACCTGTTCGCACAACTGGGCACACGGCTCGAAGACCACGTCACGCTTATCAAACAGAACGAACTGGCACGCCATTTCTGGCCCGACGGCAGCCAACTCAGTCTCTACGTAGACGAAGACAGCAATGTGGGCGCGCTTCGGGCCTTCGGCGGGAACGAGGCAGCCACCGACTTCCTCAAGTTCACCAAACGCACCCGCCAGCTGTTTACCGCGTTCGACGCGCCGATGATGCAAGCACCCGAACCGCGCTTGCTGGCACTCACGCAACACGTGCTGAAACAACCGCACCTGATTCCGGCCATGGCACCGCTTTCCACGCTGAAATCCCTGCTCAAACGCAGCTTCAGGGACCCAAGGCTGCAGCAACTCTTCGGGCGCTACGCCACCTATGTCGGCGGCAGCCCCACCCACGCCCCCGCCATCCTGTCGCTGATCTGGCAGGCCGAAGCGAACGGCGTCTGGGTGGTTCAGGGCGGCATGCACAAGCTGACGCAAGCCCTGTTGCATGTGCTGGACAGCCATGGCGTGGACACCGTCACAAACGCGCATGTCGAAGAGATCGAGATCCGGAACGGGCACGCCACGGGCATCGAATTGAGGGACGGCACCCGCCTGCCCTGTGATGTGCTGGTGCACGCAGGCGACCCTCGGGCGCTGGCCACGGGTGAATTTGGTGCGGCCACCCGGCCCATCGCGCGGCAAACGAGACGCGCCAAACGCAGCTTCTCGGCGCGGGTGCTCAGCTTTGCCGCCAAAGCGCAGGGCCCCGACCTCGCGCATCACAACGTGTTCTTCGCCGCAGATGCCCAATCGGAGTTTCGCGACCTCATGGCCGGGCGTGTGCCCGAAACCCCAAGCTTCTACATCTGCGCCCTCGACCGCGGCCAGGGCACGGCCCCACCCGCACTCGAACGGTTCGAGATTATCACCAATGCACCGGCAACAGCAGACGCACCCCCAGAGGACCTCTCTTCATGGCTTCATCAGATCACGCAGCAGATGGCGGCGCACGGGGTGAGTTTCAGCCCGACCCCGGATACGACGACAGTAACGACGCCCCAAGCGTTCGGTCGGATGTTTCCGGCAAGTCTCGGCGCGCTTTACGGGCAGACACCGCACGGGCTGACAGCCGCCCTGCAAAGACCTACAGCCCGAACGCCGATCCCGAACCTGTACCTGGCGGGGGGCGGAACGCATCCGGGCGCGGGCGTGCCGATGGCGACCCTCTCCGCACGGCACGCGGTCGAGGCGATCTTGAGCGACCAAACTTCGGCATCGACGTCGGGCCAAATGGCTACGCGTGGTGGTATGTCGACGGCCTGAGCGATTGCGGCACCCGCGCCGTGTCAGTGATCGGGTTCATCGGGTCCGTGTTTTCGCCGTGGTACCGCTGGTCGGGGCGCAAAAACCCGCAAAACCACGTCTGCATCAATGTGGCCACCTATGGCAAAGGCGGCCGGTTCACCATGACAGACCGGGGGACGTCAGCGCTGCGCCAGACCGCGTCCCGGCTCGAGGTTGGCCCCTCCATGATGCGCTGGGAAGACGACACGCTTGTCATCGACATTGACGAGGTCTCCTCCCCGCCCCTCATCTCTCGCATGCGCGGGCAAATCAGGGTCATCCCCTCCGCCCTCACAAATATCGAACTGGCCCTCACACCCGACGATAGCCACATCTGGCGCCCCTTCGCCCCGCGCAGCCGCATCGAGGTCGACATCGACCGCCCGGGTTGGCAGTGGGCGGGCGAAGGCTACTTCGACGCCAATTTCGGCACCCGCGCATTGGAAGAAGATTTTTCCTACTGGACCTGGGGTCGCTACCCCACAGGGGATGGTGCTACCTGCTTCTACGACGCCACCCGTCTCGACGGCTCGGAACTCGCCGCAGGCTTTCAATTCGACGAAGCGGGCAACGCCAGCAGCATCCCCCTGCCACCCAAAGCGCCCATCCGCCGCTCCCTCTGGGCCGTCAAACGCGAAACGCGCGCAGACGCCGGGGCCAAGGCACGGCAAGTGCAAAACATGCTCGACGCGCCGTTTTACTCCCGATCTGCCGTGGAAACGACGCTGAACGGTGAACGGACCACCGGCGTGCACGAAGCCCTCGATCTCAACCGCTTCCGCTCGCCACTGCTCAAACCCATGCTTGCCGTCCGCGTCCCAAGACGCAGCAAATGGACGTTCGACTAGACACCATTTCCCAACAAGGCCGTCCCTCCCTGAATGGCAGGTCGGCATGTTGGACGTCGATCACCCGTCAATCCGTTAGAGTCGCGCTAGCCAAAGAAGATTTCTACGTCGTCCATCATGGCCTCGTGGCTCTCGTATCCCTTGGCATAACGCTCCACCCACGAGATTACGCGCTGCACGTCCCAATGCTCATGCACCATCTGTGCCAGCTTGTCATACCAGGGGTAGTCCTCTGGCAGGATCAGCAGGTAGATCTCTGTATAAAGAAACGCGTTGCACACGATCCACGCCGTGCGCTTATTCGCATCCTTGAACCCATGATTAGTCAGGAAACCATGCAAAAGGCATCCGGCTTTGTCTGTAACAGAGGGGTAAAAAACGTGTCCCGCGTATTCGTGATATGGCCGTCCCAGCGCACTGCGGATCAAGTCTTCGTTGTTTATGCCAGGAACACCGCCGCCATTTTGCAATGCGTTGTCATGAGCCGTCATCACATCCTCAAACGTGACACGGAAGTGATCTGCCACTATCGGTCAGCCAGTTTGATCAGGCCCGCCCGATCCCGGCGCGAGATAGCCTTTACACCTTCAACAAACCTTCCGGTTTTGGCACTGCGCTGAGTGACAACAACGCCAGAAGCAGACTTCGTCGCTTGTTTGCTTTGCACACGCGTATGAGCAGAAGCGGCGGCAGATTTTTGAACTCTCTTGGCCATTGGTCACCTCTCAGTCCCAGACATGCCCATCTTGCGCGGCAAATTCAAGATTTCCTTAACGAGGCGAACGCGCAATTCGGCGCACAGGCAAACAACAGGTATTCAGTCGCAAAGCTGTCTTTTACCACCGCCTGTGCTCACCCCGCCTGCACGGACCCCTTAGCCGCCTCATCCCGGTTCAACCGCCACACCTCCGCATTCAGGGCAGCCGCAATCGTCACCCAAACCAGGTACGGCACAAACAGCACCCCAGCCAGCGTATCCACCTGCCACAGCGCCAGCATCGCGCTCAGCACCGTGATCCACAGCACGCCGATGATCGCCATGCCCACGCGGATATTGCGCAGGCCAAAGAACACCGGCGTCCACAGCCCATTGAACGCGATCTGCATGGCCCAGAATGCCATTGCGAACCCGTTGCCCTCGGCCATTGCCGCGCGGGCACCGGCAACGGCCATGCAGACGTACAGCACTGTCCATGTCACGGGGAACACCCAGTCGGGCGGCGTCCAGCTTGGCTTGGTCAGCGACCGGTACCAAGGGCCTGGCGGGAACAGCCCACCGGTTGCGCCCGCACCAAGGCAGGCGGCAAAGAAAACGCAGAATAAAAGCCAGAACATGAAACTCAGGTAGCCCGGACGCGCGCGCCGATCAAGCTCGCACGATCCGCCTGCCGTTTTGCTTCAAGCGCCGCGAGGGCCTCGAACAGGCTGTCACTGCGGCTGGGACGCGCGCCATTGGCCGCCGCATCCACAAGGAATTGCACCTCAGGCAACGGCTTGGCGTACAGCACCGCCGATTGCGGCATCACCATGCTTGTCCCGCTCAACGCAACCGATTGCGTCAGCCACCCCAGCTTTTGCGCCTTGGACGTCCGCGCCCGCGCCGAAATGCTGTCATAGCCCATGCCCGTCAGCCGCCCGCCGATGCCTGCATAGATATACCGCGCCGCATAGATTCCCGGTCGGCATCCCCGTGGCAGCGCCGCAATACCCGCTTCTGAGCGGTAATAGAGCCTGTTTGCCTCCATCACCAACCGCTTGACCATGCCGCGCACGGCCTTTGTGGCGCGAGGATCGGCGAAGAATGCCTCCCGCATCATCCCCGCCTCGTCCAGCCATTCGGTCGGCAGATAAAGCCGCCCCTCCAGCGCATCCTCGCCCACATCACGGGCGATGTTGGTCAACTGCATCGCCACGCCCAGATCACAGGCCCGCGCCAGCGCATCCGCATCCCGCACGCCCATCAGGACGCACATCATCGCCCCCACGGCAGACGCCACACGCGCCGAATAATCCTTCACCCCCGACAGGGTCTCATAGGTGCGCCCTTCGGCATCCCAAGCAAGGCCCTCCAGCAGTGCATCCGGCAAAGCACGCGGCATCTCGAACTGCTCCACCACGGCTGCGAAGGCCCGGTCAGGTGCTGCATCCTTAGGCTTGCCCTCGTAAACCAGATCCAACCGGTCCCGCAGGCGCAACACCGCCTCCGCCTTCTCGGCCTTCAGATCAACCTCGTCATCCGCCAACCGGCAGAATGCATACAGCGCCAGCGCCGGATCACGCACCCGCTTGGGCAGCAACTTGGACGCGGCATGAAACGACAGCGACCCGTGCCGGATCGCCTCTGTGCAGGCCTCCAGATCGGCGGGATTGATCATAGCATCCTCCGTAGGGTGTGCGCTTCGCGCGCACCGCCCCTCATGTCACAGCATCCGGGACAAGTTGGCTCAACACCTCAGCCGTTGAAATCACCCCCGGCACACCGGCCCCGGGATGGGTGCCAGCGCCCACCAGATACAACCCCTCCGCCTCCTCACTCACGTTGTGTGGACGGAACCAGGCCGACTGCAAAATTCGCGGCTCAATCGAAAAGCCCGACCCGTTTGGAGACAAATACCGATCCCGGAAGGTCTCGGGCGTGAACACCTGTTCGGTCGAAATTTTCGACCCTAACCCCGGCAAAAGCTGTTTTTCCAGCACGGCCAAGACCTTCGCCTTGTAGGCTTCCGCCTCCGTCTTCCAATCCACCCCGCCATGACCCAGATGGGGCACAGGCGACAGCACATAGAACGTATCATCCCCCTCGGGCGCCACACTCGGGTCAGTCACAGACGGGCGGTGGACATAGAGGCTCATGTCATCCGACAGCTTGCCCTTCATGAAGATGTCATGCAGCAACCCGGTATAGCGTGGCCCATTCAGGATCGTGTGATGGCCCACATCGGCCCAATCACCACGGGTGCCCTTGGTACCAAAATACCAGACAAACAGGCTCATCGAATATCGGGTGCGCTTCAGCTTCGACGGCGTCCACCGCTTCTTGGGGGCATGGCGCATCAACCGATCATAGGTGTGGCCCGCATCGGCATTGGACACCACAACATCGGCCCCCAATTCCAGGCCGGACTCAAGACGCACACCACGCACACGCCCCTGATCCACGACAATCTCGTCAACGACGGTATCCATCAACAGCGTGCCACCCTGATCCTCGATCACAGCCGCCATCTTCTGCGCCATCCCGGCCAGACCACCCATGGCGTAATGCACGCCAAATTCCTTCTCCAGATAGCTCACCAGAATATACATGCTGGTCACATGCATCGGATCGCCCCCGATGAAGAGGGGGTGAAACGAAAACGCCATCCGCAATTTATCACTGATGAACCGCCGCTTGGCATGGGCATAGACAGACCGATCGGCGCGCAACATCCCGAAGGTGGGCAACACCTTCACCAACTCCCACAACTGGTGCATGGACCGACGGCCCAGATCCTCAAAGCCGAACCAATAGCGTTTGGCCGAATCCTGCAGGAACTTGTCGAACCCGTCCACATCACGCGGCTCGATCCTGGCCACCTCGGCGCGCATGGCGTCCGTATCATGCTGGGCCACGAACTTCGTGCCATCAGGCCAGCGAATCTCATAGAACGGATCAAGCGACTTCAGCTCGACATCGTCTTCAAACCGACGACCACAAGCGGCCCACAATTCCTTGTACAACTGCGGCACAGTGACAATCGTCGGCCCCAGATCGAACCGATGCCCGTCCTGCCATATGGCCGATCCACGGCCCCCCGGCACGTCCAGCTTGTCAATGACCGTAACCTTGTAGCCCTTGGCCCCCAGCCGCATGGCAGCGGCCAAGCCACCCAGACCCGCACCAATCACAATGGCGCGGTTTCCGACGCGGGTTTCCGATTCGATGGGATCAAGGCGTGTCATCTTCTGCAAACAATACGAGTGTCTAGTTTAGTTGACAATTTCTTTTCTGTCGCACAGGCTAATGAGGTGCCAGCAGGCACGCTGCCAGTGCGAAAAGATGAGCCAAACCACGACGATATCCTTCTTCCGCTTTGCGCGGTGGCGCGACCGGGCATGGGCGCTGACCATGATGGGCGCGGCCCGTCTGGCCATGGCGCGCGTGCCTGACCTTGGCTTCTGGAAACTCTGCGGCTCAGGCACAGGCGAAGGGTTCACACCGGTCCCGAATACGGCCGTCTACGCCGTCCTTTGCACATGGCCGGACGAAGAAACAGCGCGCAGAAGCATTGAGTCCACCCCCATTTTCGGGCGCTACCGCACCCGCGCGACCGAACATTGGACGATCTTCCTCGCCCCCACCTCAGCACGTGGGGCATGGAGCGGGAAAACACCCTTTTTCCCTGTATCAGAGCCGAAATCCGGCCCTTTGGCCGCCCTCACCCGCGCCACAATCAAACCCGGCATTCTGACCAAATTCTGGGGCCGCGTCCCCGACATCTCCGCCATGATCGGCAGCGACCCCAACGTCCTGTTCAAGATCGGGATCGGAGAGGTCCCCATGCTGCAGCAGGTCACCTTCTCCATTTGGCCGGGTGCAAACGAAATGGCCCAATTCGCCCGCACAAACGGCCCCCACGCCGACGCGATCAAGGCCGTCCGCGACGGCGCTTGGTTCCGCGAGGAACTCTACGCCCGCTTCGCCATCCTGGGCGACAGCGGCACATGGGGCGGCACCAGCCCGCTCGAAGGACTACGACTGCAATGACAAAAACCCCTTTCCCCTTCTCCGCCATCGTCGGTCAGGAGGATATGAAACAAGCCATGATCCTGACAGCCGTGGACCCCGGCATCGGCGGCGTTCTGGTCTTTGGCGACCGGGGCACAGGCAAATCCACCGCCGTGCGCGCACTGGCCGCCCTCCTGCCACCCATCACCGCCGTGCAGGGGTGCCCAATCAACGCAGACTCCCACGACAATTGCCCCGAATGGGCCAATGTAGAGACGAAAAAGACGCGGCGCATGCCCACCCCCGTCATCGACCTGCCGCTTGGCGCAACCGAAGACCGCGTGGTCGGCGCACTCGACATCGAACGCGCCCTGACACGCGGCGAAAAAGCATTCGAACCGGGCCTTCTGGCGCGCGCCAACCGCGGCTACCTCTACATTGACGAGGTCAACCTGCTCGAAGACCACATCGTCGATCTGCTGCTCGACGTCGCCCAATCCGGCGAAAACGTCGTCGAACGCGAAGGGCTTTCCATCCGCCACCCGGCCCGCTTCGTGCTGGTAGGCTCCGGCAACCCCGAAGAGGGCGAATTGCGCCCGCAACTCCTCGACCGGTTCGGCCTGTCCGTCGAAGTGCGCAGCCCGAACGACGTGGCCCAACGGATCGAGGTGATCAAACGCCGCGACGCCTTCGAGTCGGACTTCGACGCCTTCATGGAGGTCTACTCTAAGGAAGACGCCAAAATCCGCCGCAAGATCCTCGCCGCCCGCAAGCTATTGCCCCAGATCGACACGCCAGACGCCATCCTGCACGATTGCGCAGAGCTTTGCATCGCCCTTGGCAGCGATGGGCTGCGCGGCGAGCTCACCCTCCTCCGCGCCGCCCGCGCCCTCGCCGCCTACAACAAGAAAAAGACACTCACCCGCGACCACCTCAAACGTATCGCCCCCATCGCCCTTAGCCACCGCCTGCGCCGCGACCCGCTGGACGAGGCTGGCAGCACCACCCGCGTCACCCGCACGGTCGACGCCGTGCTGGCATGACGGGCGGGGCGGACGACACGTCCGCCTTACGTGGCCTGCCCTATGGAACGGTCATTGCCCCAAGCGGTAAGGCGGCGTTCACCCCGCCACCGCGCCACTGCACCCGACGGAGGATGCGCCTGCGAGGCGCCCCTTACCCGCTAATCCGTAAGGCGGACGTGTCGTCCGCCCGCCCTGCTCAATCATGACCGCAGAAAACTGGTACAACGCGACCCTCGCCCTGAAATTGCTGGCGCTTGACCCGCAGGGTCTCGGCGGTGCTGTCATCCGCATGCGCGCAAGTCCGGACCGTGACGCGCTTCTGGCGGGCTTCACCCCTGCCCTGCCCATCCGCAAACTGCCTATCATCATATCCGACGAACAACTCTTCGGCGGCATAGACCTCAGCGCAACCCTGGCATCCGCACAAGTCATTGAAAATAAATCATTTTTCTACAGCCCCACTATCACCCTCATTCCCATGGCCGAACGCTGCCCCCCGGCCCTCGCCGCCAAGCTCTCTCAACTGGCAGATCATTCTCTAACACAGGGCTTTTTGCTCTTTGATGAAGGGATCGAGGCAGACGAACGCACCCCCGACCCCCTCGCTGATCGCTGCGCTTTCCACATCGAACCCGAGGGCCGAAAACCGTGTGTCCCCGCGGGGACAAACCAATCTGTCCCCGCGGGGTCAGAGGTAAAAACAGCTGACGCCATCCTGCAACTTACCATGCTTGCAACCCGTTTCGGCATCACATCCCTCCGCGCCCCGACCCTCGCCCTCCGCACCGCACGCGCCCATGCAAACCTCATGGGTCGCAACCACCTCACCGACGCCGACCTCGAAGTCGCTGCGACGCTCGTCTACCCCCACCGCGCCACTGTCATTCCCGAGGATTTGGAAGAGGCAGACACCCCCCCTCCCCCACCCCAGTCCGACGACTGTCCCCGCGGGGACAACGACGAAAACGACGCATTCCCCGACGCCGATATGCTTGTCGAAGCCGTCAAATCCCTGCTCCCCCCCGACCTGCTGAACGGACTTGTCCCCGCGGGGACAACCCGAAAATCCGGCGGGACAGGCGCGGGTCAAAAGCGCACCAGCAACCGCCGCGGCCGCCCCCTGCCCTCGCGTCCCGGCCGGCTCGACGGCACCTCCCGGATCGACCTGATCGCCACCTTGCGCGCCGCAGCCCCCTGGCAACCCTTGCGCCGCGAACAACAACCGAACCGCAGCGGCCTTCTCATCCGTCCATCCGACATCCGCCTGAAACGCTACGCCGAACAATCCGATCGCCTGTTGATTTTCACTGTCGACGCATCAGGCTCCGCCGCCGTTTCCCGCCTCGGCGAAGCCAAGGGCGCCATCGAACTCCTGCTCGCCGACGCCTATGCCAGCCGCGACCACGTGGCCCTGATCTCTTTCCGCGGCGCCGAGGCAGAAACCCTCCTGCCTCCGACCCGCTCACTCGTGCAAACCAAACGCCGCCTGTCAGCTCTCCCCGGCGGCGGCGGCACGCCCCTCGCCTCGGGCCTGCAACACGCCCTCCTGCTCGCGCAACAGACAAAGGGCAAAGGCCTGACCCCAACGGTCATTCTGGTCACGGATGGGCGCGCCAACGTGGCCCTCGACGGCAGCGCAAATCGGGGCCAGGCCGCAGAAGACTCCGTGGCAATGGCAAGCGCCCTGCGCGCCACAGGCACGGCGGCACTGGTGATCGACATGTCGAACCGCCCGCAGACCACATTGCAAGACCTGAGCCGCACTCTGGATGCGCCTTACGTCGCGCTCCCGCGTGCGGATGCCCAAAGGCTCAGCGGCGCCGTGACTGCCGCGTTGGACAGCTGACGGATGGACTGGTCCCAGATCGAAACGTGGCCCAATTCCGATTTGTCCCGGCGGGGACAAGGGCCCGTGCACCGCTGGCATATTCAGGAAAAAGGCGCAGGACAGACCATTCTGATGCTGCACGGGGCCGGGGGGTCGACACACTCGTACCGCGACCTCATGCCGACGCTCGCAGAGGATCATCACGTGGTTGCGCTGGACCTGCCGGGGCAAGGGTTCACGCAACTTGGCGCACGTCACCGCTGCGGACTGGACGCCATGGCAGAGGACATCGCACACCTGTGCGCCCAAGAAGGATGGGCACCGGCTGTAATCATCGGCCATTCTGCAGGGGCTGCCGTCGCCCTGAGACTGGCGGAAAGCGATCTGTCCCCGCGGGGACAAGCGCCGCTGGTCATTGGAATCAACGCTGCTTTGGCACAGTTCAAGGGGCTTGCGGGATTGCTGTTCCCGGTGATGGCGAAAGCTTTGGCAGCCGTGCCATTCACGGCGTCGCTATTCTCGGGCGCGTCTTCGAATCCTGAGCGGATCAAGGCATTGATCGGCTCGACAGGCTCCGATCTGGATGCGCCGGGCCTGGCCCTGTACCGACGGCTTGTAGGGGATCGCAACCACGTGGACGGGACGCTGTTGATGATGGCGCAATGGAAGCTTGATCCGCTCTTGGCCCGCTTGCCGACGCATCCGTCAGAGGTTCACTTTCTGGTCGGGGAAAGGGACACGACTGTCCCGCCCGACGTCTCGGAAAAGGCGGCCGCGCGAATGCCGAATGCGACGGTGCATCGTCTCGCAGGTCTGGGGCATTTGGCGCATGAAGAACGGCCCGCTGAGACCGTCGCGCTGATCCGTCAGATTATTCGAAAATCTTCGAGCTAGCGAAATCTGTCCCCGCGGGGACACTGCACAACGCCACAAAAAAAGCCCGCCAAGTTGGCGGGCTTTTTCGATTGTCCCCGCGGGGACAGATCACAGATCAAGCTGGTCGAGAAGGGCGCGCACCGCTGCTTCGAGCTTGCGCGGATCGATGGACCCGAAGTCGCGGTTCATCTGCAATTCGATCTTGCCCTTTGAGCCGATGACCTTCGCGGCACCCGCCTTGCGGTTCAACTTGATGGTGGTCTTTGAGGACGTGGACGGCGCGGTCTGTTCGCCCACCGGCTTGGGTGCGACAACCTTGTTCAGGACCGCGAGTTCCGCGACCGCATCCGTGGGTTTCTGGTGGTCCAGAAGGGCGGTCAGGTGTTGCGCGGCGCGGGGCTGCTCTTCGAGCGCTTTGATCAGCTTGAGACCGAGGGCGCGCGGGATCGCTTCGGGGTATTGAAGGCGGTGGCCCAATTTGTCCATCAAGAGACTAAAACTGCCTATGTAGTGACGCTTTTGCCGTCCGGCAGAGGCAAAGAGAACGGCGATCGCGTCGTTCAATTCGAGGTCCATCTGGCGGGCATAGCTGGAGGCGAGCTGGCCCATTTCGGCAAAGGAAATATCCCGCCGGACCATGTTTTCGTCGACCATGCGGCGGTAGAGCTTTTCGAGCGCTTCGCCCTTGGCGACAAGCACCGCGGGGATGGTGGCGTATTTTTCGTCGCCGGTCTCCTCGAACAAGGACTTGTACGCGCTGAGGCGGCGGAAACCTTGGATCAATTCGTAGCCGTCGCCGGTGTCTTCGACCTGGATCGGGTTGGACAGGCCAAGGTCGCGGATCGAGGTCTTGAGCTCTTCAAGGTCCGGATCGCGGTTTGTGCTGCGGTCGCGGGTCAATTTCTGCATCGCCACGTCCCCGAGGGGAACGCGGGCAACGATGGCTCCATCCCTTTTTAGAGACACATATTCGTGGGCGAGACGGTCATTTTCAGCGCGGATTTCAGCCTCTGCCGAGTGACGTTCAGTGAGCGCATCGGCGTTCTCGGAAATGGCTGCGGCCATGGGCCCACGGCGGGTTTCCGGGGCAGGGGTCTGATCTGCGTCGGGCGCGCTGCCTGCGTCCAGGTCGAAGTCGATGTCGAATACGCGGCGTTTGCTCATGCCTCATCCTCCAGTTGGTCCCAGGCTGTTCCCAGGTTCGTTTTGAATTCTTCGTAAGCGCGGTCGAACGAGGCGCGCGCGCGGCGCCAGGTTTCGCGGGTCATGTCCCGGTAATCTATTTCGTAGATACTGCTCAGGAATCGCCCGGATTGCTCGACCGCGCGGGTCATTTCGATCGGGTGTTCGCAGACGCGGTCGCCGAACACTTTCTGGAACGCGCCCTGCATCGCGCGGTGCAGTTCATTGCCCGGCTCGAACCGCGTGAGCAGGAAGCGGAGGTCGAGGAAGGACTTGGGCAAGGTCATTGTCCCCGCGGGGACAAGGCCGTTGAAGCGGGACAGATCTTCGAGTGCTTCGGACAGCTGGCCGATAAAGGACGTGGTTGAATCGTATTCCCAATAGCCGGGGCCGGAGGGAATGTAGAGCACGTCGGCGGCAAAGACCGCGTTCATGGACTGGTAGCCGATGGCGGGCGGGCAGTCGAAAAGGATGAGGTCGTAGGTGTCGGGCGCGATCTGGTCGAGGAAGCGCGAGACGGCGGCAAAGAACGACCATTCGGGGTTGATGTGCCGATATTGGGCGGAGGCAAACTCGACGAAGGCGGCGTTGGCGCAACTGGGCACGATGTCGATTGTGGGCCAGTTCGTGGGCTTGATGAAGTCGGACGCGCGCAGGTCGTTGAGGCCCATGTCCGTGATTGCTGCGGGCAGTTTGCGGTGGGGCAGGGCGGTGCCGGATTCCGCACCGCGCAGGGCGGAGTTCATGCGGTCAGTCTCGTGCCCCAGATCGCGCGCCATGATGCCCCAGACAGTGTATTCTTCGGCCACGTCCGACAAGCCCATGGAATGGCTGAGCGTGGCCTGCGGGTCGAAGTCGACGCAGAGCACGCGGTAGCCGTCGAGAGCGGCGGCGTGGGCGAAGTGGAGCGCTGTTGTGGATTTGCCCGCCCCCCCTTTGAAGTTGGCGATGGCGGCGCGGATGGCGCGCTTGTTCGCCGGGCGGTAGGGCATGAGCGACTTGCGGTTCACCTTGATCCGGCGACGCAGTTCGTTGATCTCATCCAGCGTGTACCAGCGTTGGCGGCCGTCTTCTTCCACGATGCCCTGGGGCAGGGACGGGTCGGCGGCGAGTCGGCCGCGCAGGGTGGATTGGTTGGCTTTAAAGATGAGTTCCGCCACCTCCCAGCTTGAGAAGCGACGAAGCGTTTTTTCGCTCTCGGGCGAGTAGGTTTGCTGGCGGATGAACCCCTGCATTTTGAGGGATTGCGCCTGAAGTTGGGCGAGGTCTGTGTGCGTGAACATGCGCTGCCTGTTGGTTTGTCCCCGCGGGGACAGGTTGTTTTTCGTCCCCGCGGGGACGCTAATTCTGCTCATTTCCAGATTTACGCTGATTTTGCGGAAAAAGCAAAAGGGGAATATGGTTGTCCCCGCGGGGACAGATTGCGCTTTGGCTCAGGCAGGCCGGGGGAAACGTTGTGATTCTGTGCTGTGCCCGTTCCCTATGTTTACTGCCCAGATTTGGGGGGACAGTTTTGTGTCCTCCACAACAGAATGGGTGACAAAAGGCTCGGAATAGGGGACAGTCAGTATGTCCCCCAATACCGTATAACCTTGATTTTCTTTTGATTTGGGTTTGGGTCAGACAGGTTATCCACATGCCCCCTTGACAGAATCGGGACTTGGGACGCAAATCAGAGGCAGAGACGGAAAAGCGGCCAGAACCGCGGGGAAACCCAACCGTTGGCAGGTGATGTTCGGGGCAGCCCGGACCATTCAGACAAATGAGGGCAGGGATGCAAACGCTGAGGCCGGTGGGCCGGGGCGCGTCTGCGCGCAAATACGATATTCTGACGGCCTTGGGTGCGTACGCGTTGGCGCAGGGCAAGCATGAGCAGCGGCGGGTGCTGCGGCTGATGACGCTGATCACGGCGCGCTACAATTGGGCGCGGGATGAATTGGCCGTGGGTCAGCGCGAGATTGCGCGGCTTTGGTCTGTCGATGAGCGCACGGTGAAACGGGAGATGGCGCTGCTGCGCGCGCGCGGGTGGTTGGTGGTGAAGCGGCAGGGTGCGCGGGGGCGGGTGTCTGAGCATGGGTTGGACCTGGAGCGCGTGTTGCTGGATACGGAGGCGTATTGGGCTGCCGTAGGGCCGGATTTCGAGTTGCGTATGGGGGCCAATGACGAGGAGCCACAGAAGGTGGTGCCTTTGCCGGTGAAGGGGTCTGTCACCGCGCCGGATGTGTCGAAGGGGACGGAGTGGTCCTTGGCCCAGGCGATTTTGCATGGCGAGGATGCGGGGCTTTATGCGTCGTGGATTGCGGGCCTTGAGCGGGTCGAGCGGGCAGGGGGGCGGTTGACCCTGCGCGCGCCGTCACGGTTTCACGGCGCCTATGTACAGACGCATCTGGAGCGGCGGGTTTTGGCGGCGTGCCGGGAGGTGGACGGGGAGGTGAGCGAAGTGCGGATCGTGACATGAGTTTTGGAGACTGCGCGGAAGTAACGGGGCAGGGGCCGTTGATGGTGTTCTGGATCGGGGCGGTGCTGTTGGGGCTGGTGATCAAGCAGCGGCATGGGCTGGATGTGGGGCAAACATTGCGGGTGATGATTGGCCGATCTGTGCCGGGCGTGGTGTTGCGCCCTTGGGTGTTTTGGAGCGGGCTGGGGCTGGTGTCGGGCATCATGGTGTTTTGGGTGATCCTGATTCAACGGTGCATGGGCGCATGAGTGCGATGCTGGATCATCTGCGGCTGATGGCGCGGTACAATGCCTGGCAGAACGGGTCATTTGTGGCGGCGGCGGATACGTTGACGGACAAGGCCCGGTGGTTGGATCGAGGGGCGTTTTTCGGCTCTATTGCGGGGACTTTCAATCATTTGCTCTGGGATGATGCTTGGTGGCTGGCGCGCTTTGACGGGGATACGCGGCCCGAGCTGAGCGTGCCTGTGTCATTGGACGCCCCGCGTGAGTGGGAGGCATTCAAGGCGATGCGCACCGCGCGGGACCGGGACGTCTTGGATTGGGCCAACAGCTTGTCGGAGGCTGATCTGGACGGCGTGATCGCGTGGTACCCGGCTGGCGGTGACGTGCGGGTGGAAAAGCCTGCGACCGTTTGCTTTGCGCATCTGTTCAATCACCAGACGCATCACCGGGGGCAGATCCACGGGATGTTGACGGCCGCCGGGGCCAACCCGGAGCCGACGGACCTGCCGATGCTGGGGTAGGGCGGAACCGGATGCATCCGGCGCGCGTTACATCCTGATGATCAAACGAATTTCCGTCATCCTCGTGATGTTGTCTAGCCTTGCGACTGTCGCCTTTGCGCAAACCGAGGCGTGTGAAACGACGCGCTGGTATTGTGTGGAAGGGTTGAATGACGGGTTGGATGCGCCCGGTGACATCATCGCCCAAGACACCCCGCGCGCCGCCATCGAAAGCCTGCTTTTCTTTGCTGAGCGTGATGCGTGGGGGTATGCGGCCCATCTGCTGGACCTGTCGAACATCCCTGAAGAGGAACAAGCGGTGCGCGGCGCGGAACTGGCGCGCGCGCTCGATACGGTGATCAGCCGCAAGGCGGTGATTGACTGGGATCTGGTGCGGGACCGACCGGATGGAATTGATGCTCAGGCGTCCTCGGATCAGGCGATGGCGGGCGAGCCGCGCAAATCGCTGTTGCTATGGACGCTTGATCTGGGTGCGCGCCCGGCGGCGATCCGGCTGGCCCGCGTGAAACCGGACGGGGGTGAGCCTGTCTGGGTGTTTTCCCGCCAGACCGTGGACAACATACCGGCCCTGTTCGAGCGGTACGGGCCCAACGGGTTCGAGGCCTATCTGCCTGCCGCACTGACCGAGAAGACGGCAGTGGGCTTCATGTGGTGGGAGATTATCGGTCTGCCCATTCTGATGGTGCTTGCCCTACTGGTCGGACGATGGGTCTGGGTCACCCTGAACTGGGTGTCAGGCCGGGTTGAGCGCCGGGTCATCAAAGATATCGTCCGGTCCGTGCGCGGGCCCGCGGCAACGGGGGCTGCGACCGGTCTGGCGCTTTTGATCGGGTCATCTGTGTTCGTCTTTTCGGGCCAGATCAGCACCATCCTGACCCCGGTGGCGTGGCTTGGCCTGTTGGCATCGGGCCTATGGTTCATCATCAACGCGGTCGAGGTCGTGCTGGACCGGCTGACCCAGTTCGATGACGTTGATCTGACCAATCAGCAGGACGTGCACATGCGTACGACGGCGACCCGCGTGGCGGCTGCGCGCCGTGCCTTTGTGGTGGTTGTCATTCTGGTGGGTGGCGGTGTCTTCCTGTCGCAGACCAACATCTTTCAGAACCTAGGCCTGACCTTGCTGGGCACGGCGGGGGCTTTGACCCTTGTTCTGGGGTTTGCCGCGCGGCGGGTGCTGGGCAACATCATGGCGTCGTTGCAGATTGCCCTGAACCAGTCCGCCCGCATCGGGGACCGGATCGTGTACAACGATTATCTGTGCCATGTGGAGCGTATCAATTTCACCTATGTGCAGTTGCGCGACTGGGATGGCACACGGCTTGTCGTGCCGGTGGAGGAGTTCGTGTCGACTGCCTTCGAGAACTGGACGATGAAAGAGCCGGAGATGCTGCGCATCATCAAGGTGAAGTGCGCCCATGACGCCGATGTGGGTCTGTTGCGCGACGCGTTCATGGGCATTCTGGACGAGTTGGATCAGGACCAGCTGGGCGACCGTGACAGTGCCAAGGTGCGTGTGGCCGGGCAGGATGTGTTCGGCAAGGATGTGTGGTTTGCGCTGCCCTGTTCGGATCCAAACACATCTTGGGATGTCGCTTGTGATGCGCGAGAGCGCTTGTTGGCTGCTGGTACCCGGATCGCAGAGGATCGGAATGTCGTCATCTTCCCGGATGCCAATGCGGCTGAGGCCGCATAGCTTTTTGAGGTGGGTGGGGGCTCTGCCCCCGGTGCTGCGCACCTCCCCCGTGGTATTTTCAGTCAGAAGAAACCAATGGCGCAGCGCTTAGGTGGGCGCGTCATCGCGCAGCCATTGGAAGAGCCAGTTTTCCGACAGTTTTTGCGTGTCGTCCGCGATGTGGGCGGTGAGTTCGATCAGGTCGTGGTCGCCGCCGTCGATGTCGATGAAGAGCCGCCATGTCGGGACTGCCGCGTCTTTGACCTTGTGCAGGACGATGCCCGCGATCTCTCCGGCCGAGGCTGTGACGACCGGTGTGACGTCTGCGTCTTCCGCGAGGGTGCCAAGGCGGCCGCCCTGGAAGTCGACCACGAACTTGCGCAGGTTTGGATTGTCCAGCGGGACGCCCGAAGGGCCGCCAATGCCTGCGAGCGTGCCTTGCACCCATGCCAACGCGCCTGAGGGGGGCAGGTCGCCCCAGTGCATCCGCCAAGCGTAGGAGCGCGTCTCTCCGGCTTGTGGGGGCGTTTCTGGCACCCAGAAGGCGACGATGTTGTCGTCGATTTCCAGATCGGCGGGGATTTCCACAAGGCGCACCGTGCCTGCGCCCCAGTCGTTGAGCGGTTCGATCATCACCGAGGGTCGGTCGTGGTAGCGAGCGCCTGCGTCCTGGTAATCTTCGTAGGTGCGGTCCCGCTGGATGAGGCCGAATTGGGCCATGTCGGGTTCGTTGAAGTAAGAGCTGCTGACCCGTGGTGGGTTGTTCAGGGGGCGGAGGAGGACCTCGCCATCCTTGCGGATGATCTTGAGCGCTTCGCTGTCGTGCACCTGGCGGCGGAAGTCGTCAAAATGCCGTTCCGAATGTTCGGCGAAGTAGAACATGGAGGTGAGCGGGCCGAGGCCCAGTTGCGGAACGCTGTCGCGGAAATAGAGCGTTGCTTCGACATCCATCGTGGTGTCGTCGCCCGGGCTGATCGTGAACTTGTAGGCCCCCGTGAGCGACGCGCTGTCGAGGGCGGCATAGACGGTCAGCGACGTGTCCGTCGCGGCGGGTTTTTCGAGCCAGAAGGCGGAGAAGCGGGGGAACTCTTCGGGGCCTTGAAGCCAAGTGTTGATGGCGAGGCCGCGGGCCGAGAGGCCGTAGCTGTTGCCGCGCCCCAGCGCCCGGAAGTAGCTGGCGCCTAGGAAGGTGACCACCTCGTCGAACTTCATGGGATCGTTGAGCGGATACGTGAGTTTGAGGCCCGCGATGCCGGACAGTTCGGCGTGGTCCGGCACCCGTGTGCCCACGTCGTTGCGGTATTCGAAATCGTCCGTGGTGAAGGTGAGGGGGCGGGCTGTGCCGTCTGTCACCTCGAAGATCTGCACCGGTTCCTTGAACAGCCAGCCGGGGTGGAAGGACGACACGTGGAAGGGCAGGGGGGTGTCCGACCAGCGCGCCGCCTCTGGCCGGAAATAGATGTTGCGGTAATCGTCATAGGTGAGATTTTGCAGGAAATTGTCGAGCGGTGGCGGGGGCGTGTCGGGCGCTTGGGCCCGTGCCTGCATGCGCGCCTTGAGCGTGTCGAAGGAAAACGGCTCGCCCGCTGTTTGCGCCAGTGCGACCGATGGCAGGGCGACACTGGCCAAAAGAGTGGCAAGGGCGCTGCGGCGGGTCATGGGAGGCATGGCGGGAGTGTCCGGTTTTTAGGGTCCAAGATTGGCGGTAGAGATGCAGTCCCGTGCGCGTGCGTCCAGTCCTTTGACCTCACAATCAGCGGCGCGTCTGTCACATCAGCGGCATTTTGCCGGAAACGCGAAAGGCCGCCGGGATCACCGACGGCCTTTGCGTAAATCTGAGGCGGTGGCGGCTTAGCTGCCTTCGTCCGCGGGCTGCAGGGAGGCAAGGTAGGCGTAGATGTTCACGGCATCCTCTTCCTTGCGGACCTTGTAGGTCATTTTGCTGCGGCCCTTGTCGCCGGTGACTTCACGCAGGTAGGCGGTGGGGTCCTGCACGTAGGCCACGAACACCTCTTCCGTGATCTCAAGCCCTTCCATGCTGGCGGCCAGCTGGTTGATGTCGGAATAGCGGAAATCTTCGACCATGCCGAATTGACCACCGACGATACCGTAGAGGTTGGGGCCGGTCTTGGCGTTGCGCCCGGCCAATGTGTCGCCCGCTTCGTTCTGGACGACGTGGCACGAAATGCACTGGCGGAATGCTTTTTCACCTTCGGCGGCATCGCCCGAAGCGTGGCCGTCTGCAAATACAGGTGCGGCCAGTGTGGCTGTCGCGGCTGCGATGGCTAGGGTGCGGAACATATGTCTCTCCTTCAGAAGTTCTTGGGTCAGAACGTAGCGGCTTGGCGGTCAAGTCAACAGTAACTTTGACTTGATCCAAGGATTGGGGGGAATTCTGCGCGGGATTTCCCCGTCAGGCGACCGCATGGGCAATAGCGCACTGTTTCCATAGGTCTTTCAGCGCCATGACGAGGTGTTCGATGTCGTCCGTGCTGTGCAGTGGACCGGGGGTGAACCGCAGCCGTTCGGTGCCTTTGGGCACGGTGGGATAGTTGATGGGTTGGACGTAGATCCCGTACTGCTGCATCAGGTAATCCGACAGCATGCGGCATTTGACCGGGTCCTTGATCATCACGGGGATGATGTGGCTGGGGTTGTCCATGTGCGGGATCCCCTCCTGGTCCAGCCGCTTGCGCAGGTAGGCGACGCGCTTGCGCTGTTCGATGCGTTCCTGATCGGATTGCTTGAGGTGCCGGATGGAGGTGCGGGCCGCTGCCGCCACGGCCGGGGGCAGGGCGGTGGTGAAAATGAACCCGCTTGAAAAGGAGCGGATGAAGTCGCACATCGCCTCGGAACCGGTGATGTAGCCGCCGACGACGCCGTAGGCCTTGCCGAGTGTCCCCTCAATCAGGGTGATCCGGTCCATCAGCCCTTCGCGTTCGGCCACGCCGCCACCGCGGGGTCCGTACATGCCGACGGCGTGCACTTCGTCGATATAGCTCATCGCGCCATGCTTTTCGCAGACGTCGAGGATTTCCGCGATTGGTGCGATGTCGCCATCCATGGAGTAGACGGATTCGAACGCCACGATCTTGGGCGCGTTGGCGGGCAGGGCGGCCAGTTTGCGATCGAGGTCTTCGGGATCGTTGTGTTTCCAGATCACCTTGGATGCGCGTGAGTGGCGGATGCCTTCGATCATGGAGGCGTGGTTCAGCTCATCTGAGAGGATCACCGCGTCAGGCAGCCGTGCGCCAAGGGTGCCGAGGGCCGCCCAGTTCGAGACGTAGCCGGAGGTGAACAGCAGCGCGCTTTCCTTGCCGTGCAGGTCGGCAAGCTCGGCCTCGAGCAGCTTGTGGGCGTGGTTGGTGCCCGAGATGTTGCGTGTGCCGCCTGCGCCCACGCCGTAGAGGTCCACGGCGTCCTTCATCGACTGGATGACGCTTTCGTGCTGGCCCATGCCCAGATAGTCGTTCGAACACCAGACTGTCACTTGATCGGGGGCGTCTTCGTCATGGCATTTGGCCTTGGGAAAGGCACCGGCCTGGCGTTCGAGTTCCGCAAATATGCGGTAGTTCCCCTCCTCTTTCAGCGCGTCGATTTGGCTTTGGAACAGTACATCAAAGTCCATGATGTCCCCCTTGTGGTGTCGTGTTTTTGGTGGGTTTGGGCGCAGGCAGCATCCAGCGCCAGAGCCGTTCGTCGGGGATGGGAAGGACCATCACCCAATGTTCGAGGGCCGCAAGGGCCGTGAGGGCGGTCAGCAGGGCAAAGCCCGTCACTGCGCCCATGGTGTCTGCGGCATAGAGCCGTTCGAGCCAGCAGGCCGCCGCGAAGGTAAGCGCCGTGACCGAGATGGGGAAAAGCCAGTTCATGCCTGCGGTGCGGAAGTGGCTGGGCAGGTGGGCGAGGGCTTCGGGCAGAAAATCCACATGGATGCGGGGCACGCCGAAGAAGAGGTTCAGCTTGGCCGAGATGCGCGCAAAGAAGAGCACCGCGAAGGTGTAGAACGCGAACGGGTTGGGCGCGTGCCAGAGGGCGAGGCCGAGGATGATCAGCGTCGCGGTCAACAGCATCTCGTGATACGCCACCGTGCCCCATGCGCGGATGAACCGTTCCCATGCGGGGACATGGGGCGGCAGGGCCATACGGTTGGGGCCGGTGATGATGCCCGTGAGGAACGCCAGTTCGATCCAGCCCCAGAGGGCCAGCGCCGACAGGAAGGCCACGTAGGTGCCGAGGATGTCGGTTTGGGTCATGGACCACCAGGTGCCGTACGCGCCAAGGGCCATGAGCGGCAGGGCCGCCCATGTGGTTGTGCGCCGCGCCCTTGTCCCTGAGCGGTCGGCGTATTTGACCGCCATCAGGATGGTTCCGGTGGAGAACCACCAGATGAAGAGCGCGATGAGGGCGGCGATCCATGGGGTCATGGCGCAACCGCCCGCAACGGGCCAAGATTTTTCGTCCGAAAAATCTCTGTTATGCGGCCCGAGTGCTTCAATACGCAGGCTCCAACCGAGTGCTTGCGGGCACCACGTGCTTTTTCGCCGGGATCGTATAGAGCGACACGAAGGCTGCCGCCGCACGGATCTGTGCGCCCAGCTTTTTCAGACCCTTTGCATCGGCCATATCCGCGTTGGCCTGTTGCAGCCGTTCGAGGCCGCGCTGCCAGCGGGGGTGGTCGATATCCAGCGTGATCGGGAAGATCTGTTCCGACAGGGCCGAGGTCTTGGTGAACACCTCGTGCGCGTACCAGTCGGGATCGACGCCAAGGGCCTTGTGGAAGGCCGGGCGCTGGTGGTCGCGCACATACATCGTGCCGTAGACGGCCGTCAGGAAGAACTTGATCCACAGCACGTTGAGGCCGCGCGTCAGTTTCGGGTCCGTTTTCATCAGGAGGGCAAAGGCCTCACCATGCGAAAACTCGTCATTGCACCATTCTTCGAACCACTTGAAGATCGGGTGGAAGCGGTGTTCGGGATGCGCCTGCAGGTGCCGGAAGATGGTGATGTAGCGGGCGTAGCCGATCTTTTCCGACAGATACGTGGCGTAGTAGATGAACTTGGGCCGGAAGTAGGTGTATTTCTTTTTCTGCGTCAGGAAGCCGAGGTTCACGCGCAAGCCAGCCTCGCGCAGGGCGTCGTTGATGAAGCCCGCATGGCGTGCTTCGTCCCGTGCCATGAGTTGGAACAGTTGCGTGATGTCCTTGTTGTTGCCGCGCCGTTTCATTTCCTTGTAAAGCACGCAGCCCGAAAACTCGGCGGTGCAGGAGGAGATCAGGAAGTCGATGAATTCCTTTTTCAGTTCCGGCTCCATCCCGTCCCAATCGACGGTGTCCCAGTCTTCGTTTTTCTTGAAATGCCCTTTGTTCGGGTCGCTTTCCATCTGGTCGATCAGCTTGTCCCAATCCGCGCGGACGGAGGAGACGTCGATGGCGTCCAGCTCGTCAAAGTCGGTGGTGTAGAAGCGCGGGGTCAGCAGGGTGTTCTGCATTGCCGTTTCGGTCGCGAATTCGGACGTGAATTGTTCGTCCTGTTTCTGGGCGATGGCCAGACCTTCTTCGACCGATGTGGCGTCGGCGGTGTGTTTGTCGGTGTTTTGAACGTTCATAGCGTGACCTCCTCGGAGAAGGAAAATTCGCACAGCTCCATGATTTCGAAATCACCCGTGAGCCGGGTCCAGAGCCGTTCGAGTGCGGAGGCGCGGAAGATCACCGCCTCGCGGTCTTCGGTGACGATTTCGCCGAAGGGGGCCATGATTTCGGGGCCCTTCACCTGCACTTCGTCGCCAGGATAGATCACGGCGCCGTTGTTGAACCGCACGTGGGCGTGCAGGCTTTCGAATTTGTGGCTGATTTCAACCGTGCACGGGGCACGTTCAACGTCCTTTGTCAGTAGTCCCATGAGGTGGCTTCCTTTCTGGGTCAGGGTTTGCTCAGCAACCTGGCGAAGGTGCGGAGATTGTCGGCGCCAAAGCCCATCAGCTCGGCGGTCCAGTCGGTTTCGGGGTCGTAAAGTGACAGGCGGTTCCCCTCGCGCAGCCGCAGCAGCACGGGGGCAGAGGCGTCGGCGCCGGATTTGGCGCGTTCGCGGACCAGCACCCGTTCGATGCCGGCGACAAAGCCGCCCTTGTCCGCTGGAAAGTCCGCAAGGACCGTGCCGTTGGCGTCCAGAACAAGGGCTGCTCCTGAGGCGTCACCGCTGAGAAAGATGGCCCGTTCCGCCACGATCGGCGTTTCGGCGGGCGTGCTTTCCAGCGGGCGGTCCGTGAGTGTGGCAATGGTGACCAGCGACAGGATAATGAGCAGGAGGGCCAGGACCGCGCGGATGAGGATGCGCGGGACGAGTTCTTCTTCCTTGGCGTGGATGCGGGGGCTATCGGCGTGAGACATCTGCGTTACTCCGCCGCGACCGCATCATGCGGCATGGTGCGCGTGATTTGCGGTGTGGTGATCCGCGCCTCTGCCGCGTCGGCGAGGATGCGGGCCACGTTTTCGGCGTCGGGGATGCAGCGCAGGGCCGGTTGCGTTTTGCCGAACCGCCAGGGCCGGGCATGGGGCCAGAGCACGAGATAGCTGAGTTTGGTGTTGCCCGTGGTGTCGAGCGCGATGGTACCCGTGCCGCCCTTGCGCAGGTCAAGGGCCGCGTTGCCCAGTTCGCGGTAGGGCAGGTTGACCGTGAGTGTGAGCGCCGCCCCGATCCGCATGGCGATGCGGGAGGTGGTGATCGTGTACATCGTGGCCCGCGCCTGGATCAGCGCGATGAAGTAGAGCATGCCGCAGACAACCGCGCCGAGGATCAGCAGGGGCAATGTGGCCCCGATGGCCTGGCCCAGCGGCATCAGGTCCACGACCGAGATGAACCGCCACCCGGCCAGCAACACGAAATAGCCGATGATCCAGTTCAGGTTCAGCGCCTCGCGGGCGAGGGCGAGAGTATCAGGCCTGCCTTGCCACAGGATCTGTTCGCCCTCGGGGGGGCGTTCGGGAAGCCCTTCGACAGGCTCCACTGCGAAATCATCATGGGACATGGCGCACGTTCCCTTTGTCTGTTCTGGGGGACCTGCATTGGTGCTGGTATGCCCGGGGTTCACCCCCGGGCCGCGCCCGACCCTCCCCCCGGGAGGGCGCATTGGTGGAGTCTCGCTCCGAACCACGGGACACTTTGATGCCGGTGGGTCGCGCTGAAATCATGTTGGCTGCGCCCACCCAGTGTCGGGCGCGTCCCTTGTCGCGAAACGCACGCGCCACGCTCCGGACTTTGCCGGAGATTTGCCAGGATATGGCGCGTGCGTCAGCCATCAGATTTTCGGCTCTTGCCGCTTGCTGTCGGCATAGAGAACACCGCCGCCGTAGTAACCGCTGATCTTCTCTTCTTCGAGCATGGTCACCTGGGTGCTGCTGGCGTGCTGCGGCACGGTCGCGAAGTGCTTGCCATAGAGCGTGCGCACCACAACCCGGTCGGATTTGATCCGGGCGAGTGTCAGCGGCACAAGGCGGTTGCCCGTGCCCCATTTGGCGTCGAGCGTGTATTCGAGATAGCGGACCAGTTGCTCCGGCTCGTCGATCCACATGTCGGTGACCTTGCCCACAACCTCGCCATCGCCGGACATCAGGGGCAGCCCGCGTGGGTCGCGGCCCGTGGCAAAACGGAAGCTGTCATTGGCGGACATCGGGATGATCTTGGGGTGGCCGTGGCCATCCAGTTCCGGCACGTCGCGGCGCGGGGCCCAAGAGGCCGGACCAACACCGTCCAGCATCGGATCGCCCGTGGGTTCCAGCGGGTAGCCGTTGCCGGGGCCTGTGCGCTTCATCGGAATGTCGGCGCGCTCCGGGGTCTGGCCCGACGGCACTGTGACCTTGCCGCGGCCATGGGGCAGATCGAATGTCTTGTCCTCGGGCAGCGGGAATACACCGGGATTGGACGAGGCGTTGCCCTCGTCATCTTCCAGCGGATACCCCTCGCGCATATTCTCGCGTTGGATCCAGATGATAAGCCCGAAGAAGAAGATGTAGAACAGCCAGAGCGACAGCGACGCGAGGTCGAATTCGCCAAAGAATGTTTCGGTCATGACAGATGTCCTTTCCTGGAGAAGGTCATGTGGGGAAATCCGCAAGCCCCAGTGGGGTCACGTCCTTCCGTTCGGTAAGGGGACCCGGAGTGCGCACAAGCGGTCCCAGGATGATGAGAGTGACGAAGAGCAGGCCAATCTCGGTATGATAAACGAAGGAATACCCGGTGGCGGGACTGGCAAGCCCGTCTCCCCAGGCGCCGGTCATGGCGATGCCGCCGATCCAGTCGCGCAGCGTGCCCCCAAGGGCGATGGCGACTCCTGCGGCGGTGGCCTGAGCGGCACCCCAAGCGCCAAGGGCGAGGCCGCGTCCGGCGACCCCTTTGGCTGGCATGGCCATGGCGGCAGTGAGCGTTGATACGGCAAAGAGGCCGCCGCCGAAGCCGATCAGCGTGGCCCCTGCGTAAAAGAGGACGTTGGCCTGCATGGGGGCGGCAAAAATCACGAGGGAGAAGGCCCAGATGCCTGCAAGGATGCCCCCGCCTGCGAGGCGGTAGGAGTTCGACCCCTTGGCCAGACGCCGCCCGGCCCAGATGAACCCCGTAAGCGCCCCTGCGGCCCAGAGGGCGGTGAGGATCGTGGTGGCCGACACAGACAGCCCGAGGATTTCGCCGCCATACGGTTCGAGCAGCACATCCTGCATGTTGAACGCCATGGTGCCGACAAAGACGCAGGCCAAAAGCCGCCCGGCCTTGCCGCCTGCGGCGTAATCGTTCCAGGCATCGCGGAAGAGCGGGCGGGGGGCCTCGCGTTCGGCGCGGCTCATGGGCGTCACGCTTTCCTGTTTCCAGAGCGCAATGAAGGTGAGGACCGCGCCCACAACGGCGGAGCCCTGCACCACGCGGATCAGGGTCAAGCTGCTGTAATTGCTGAGTATTCCACCGATTATCAGGGCGGAGATGCCCATACCGACGAGGAACATGACATAAAGCATGGCCACGACGCGGGGGCGCGTTTCGTCGGTGGCCCGGTCGCTGGCAAGCGCCAGGCCCGCCGTCTGTGTCATGTGGATGCCGAGGCCCGTCATGAGAAAGGCAAGCCCCGCCAGCACTTCGCCAGCAAAAGGAATGTCGTGGACCGTGTCGCCACCGAGCACGAGCAAGGCAAAGGGCATGATGGCGAGGCCGCCGAACTGCCACAATGCGCCGAACCAGATGTATGGGATGCGCTTCCACCCGATGGCCGACCGATACGTGTCTGACCGGAAGCCCAGAAGCGCGCGGAACGGGGCCGAGAGGACAGGCAGCGCGATCATCACGGCGACGATCATGGCGGGCACTGACAGTTCCACGATCATCACGCGGTTGAGGGTGCCAAGCAGCATGACCGAGGCCATGCCGACCGACACCTGGAACAGCGACAGGCGCAGAAGCTGGCCCATTGGCAGGTCTTCGGACGCTGCATCAGCAAAAGGCAGGGCCTTGAGCGAGAGATGCTTGAGCGCACTCATGGCCGCAACTCCATCGCTTCGGAGATGTAGAAGCCGCTGTTGATGCGGTCGACCGGGCGCAGCATGCGGCGGACGCCTGCGGTCTTGGCGGCCTTGGCCAGTTTCGCGTGCGCGTGCGGGATCATGACCGGGGAGCGGTCGGAGCGGGGGAACGCCTTGCCCGCGTACCACATCGCCATGAGGGCCGGTGTGCGCGGGGCCACGGTAAAGATGATGGGGCCGCTGACGCGGGGTTCGAGTTTGGCGAGCGCGTCGCCGATGTCCGCAGCCGTGTAGTAGATCAGGCTGTCCATCGCGATAACGGCATCGAAGGTGCCGAGTTTCGGGTCGAGCATATCGCCCGCGTGGAATGCCACTTGTTTTTGCAGATCATGCGGCAGCCGCAGTTGCGCGATGTCGATCAGTTGGGGCGAGATGTCGGCGGCCACGACGGTGGCACCGCGTTTGGCCATCTCGATCGTCGCCATGCCGGGGCCGCAGCCCGCGTCCAGAATACGCGCACCGCGCAGGTCGTCAGGCAGGCGGCTCAGCATCAGATCGCGCATCCGCTCCCGACCCGCGCGCACGGTTTCCCGAATGCGCGACACGGGCGCGTCCGAGGTCAGACGCGCCCATGTCTTGGTCGCCGTGCGGTCGAAATAGGTTTCGACACGGGCGCGGGTTTGGTCATATTGCATCACCGTTGCTCCCTTGTCGAGCAACGCGTGCGCGGCAGGCGTTTGGTGGCAAACGCCGAGAGCGGCACCCGGTACAGATTATGCGGGCACGTTGCCATTAGTCGAATCCCAGCAGTTCAAAGATATCGCGATCTTCCATGGGGGCAGGGGCCAGCCCTTCGGTTCCGTCGAGAAGCGTCTGGGCAAGGCGGATGTATTCGGCGCGGCAGCGCACGATGTCTTCCTCGTCGTCCATCTCGAACAGGGTCTTTTTCTTCAGGCGCGAGCGGCGGATGGCGTCCACGTCGGGCATGTGCGCGATGCGGTTGAAGCCCACGGTATCGCAGTAGCGGTCGACCTCGTTGGTCTCGCGGCTCCGGTTCGCGACGCAACCGGCAAGGCGGACCTTGTAATTCTTCGACTTGGCCTGCACCGCCGCAATGATGCGGTTCATCGCATAGATGCTGTCAAAGTCGTTCGCTGTGACGATCAGCGCCCGGTCCGCATGTTGCAGGGGTGCTGCAAAGCCACCGCAGACCACATCACCCAAAACGTCAAAGATCACGACGTCGGTTTCTTCCAGCAGGTGGTGCTGTTTGAGCAGTTTGACGGTCTGGCCCACGACATAGCCACCGCAGCCGGTGCCTGCCGGGGGTCCGCCCGCTTCGACGCATTTCACGCCGTTGTAGCCTTCGGTCACGAAGTCCTCGGGGCGCAGTTCCTCGGGATGAAAATCGACCTCTTTCAAGATGTCGATCACGGTCGGTTGCAGATGGCCTGTCAGGGTAAAGGTGCTGTCATGCTTCGGATCGCACCCGATCTGCAGCACGCGCTTGCCCAGATTGGAAAAGGCCGCCGACAGGTTGGACGAGGTGGTCGATTTGCCGATCCCGCCCTTGCCATAAACGGAAAAGACCTTGGCTCCGGTGATCTGCGCCTCGGCGTCCTGATGCACCTGCACCGATCCTTCGCCGTCTTGTCCGCGCAGAACTGGTGGGTTTCTGTCGAGTGGGCTCATGCGCCCCTCCTTTCAAACGGGGAAAAATCCCCTGCTTCATCTTGCCAAGAAAACTCCCGCCGGAGGCTCCCGCGATATGTGTTGGTGATACGGATCATTCGGCTGCGATCCCTTCGAGCTTGTCCTCAAGGGCATCGGCCGCATCCTGCAGCGCGGCCAGCGTGTCGGTATCCGGTGCCCAGTAGTCGCGGTCTGAGGCTTCCAGCAGGCGGTTGGCCATGCGCGACGACGCGGTGGGGTTCAGATCGGCGATGCGTTTGCGCATCTCTTCGTCCAGCACGAAGGTTTCCGAGATGCGCTGGTACACCCATTCGTCCACCTGACCCGTGGTCGCGGACCAGCCGACGGTATTCGTCACATGCGCCTCGATCTGGCGCACGCCTTCGGCGCCGTGTTTCAGCAGCCCTTCGAAGAATTTGGGGTTCAGGGCGCGGCTGCGGGTTTCCAGCGCCACCTGATCCTTGAGCGTGCGGACCTTGGCATTGCCTCGCGTCTGGTCGCCGATATAGACCGCCGCATCCGACCCGCGGGCGCGTTTGACCGCACGGGCGATGCCGCCCAGCGTGTCGAAATAGTGGTCGACGGTGGTGACGCCCAATTCGACCGATTCAAGGTTCTGATAGGCGACTTCCACATCCGCCAGCGCCTTTTGCAGCAGGGCGGGGTTCGCGGCGGATTTGCCATCAACGCCATAGGCAAAGCTTTTGCGGTTCTCGTAGGCGTCGGCCAATTCGTCCTCGTCTCCGAAGGCGGAACTGTCGACCAGCTGATTCACGTTCGATCCATAGGCCCCTTCGGCATTGGAAAATACGCGTAGTGCTGCAGTGGCCAGATCGACACCTTGAGCCTCTGCATAGGCCAGCGCGTGGGCGCGGATGTAGTTTTGCTCCAGCGGCTCGTCGGCTTCGGCGCATTTCAGGGCGGCTTCGGCCAACATGCGGGTTTGTAGCGGCAGGAGGTCACGGAAGATGCCCGAGAGGGTCATGATCACGTCGATGCGGGGGCGGCCAAGTTCGGCCAGTGGAATCAGGTCAGCCCCGGCAAGACGACCAAAGCTGTCGAAACGCGGCGTGCAGCCCATAAGCGCAAGGGCTTGGGCGATGGGGCCACCATCGGATTTGATGTTGTCTGATCCCCATAATACCAGCGCGATGGAGCGGGGCAGGGTTGGGTGCGTGTCGAGCAGCAGTTGCGCCTGTTTCATCCCGTCGCGGCAGGCGAAGGCCGTGGGCATGCGGAATGGATCAAAGGCGTGGATGTTGCGGCCCGTGGGCAGGATATCGGTGGACCGGATGAGATCGCCGCCGGGCACCGGCTTGATGTAGCGTGCATCGAGCGCAGTCATCAGGGCGCTGAGTTCTGTTTCGCTTTGCAAGAGCGCATCGACCCGTTCCCGCGCGTCGTTGTCAGCGTGGGGCATAAGGTTCAGGTATTCTTCGCGCGCGGCATCACTCAGCGGTTGGCCGACGATGTGCAGCCCGTCAGGAATCAGCGCGTCTTCGGTCTCCAAAAGCTTGAGCCAGAGCGCTTCGGCAGGAGTGCCGCCCATGTCCACGGCGCTCGCTTGTTCCGCGATCAGCTCTTCCAGTTCGGCCCGGGATGGGTCGTCACTTTGCATCTCGCGCCAGCGACAGAGGGAGTCTTTCAACTCTGCCAGCCCTTTATAGAGACCGGATTGCGCCAAGGGCGGCGTCAGGTGCGTGATCGTCACGGCGTTCGAGCGGCGCTTGGCCAGCGATGCCTCGGACGGGTTGTTGGCAGCATAGAGGTAGATGTTCGGCATCTCGCCGATCAGCCGGTCGGGCCAGTCCTGCGCCCCCATGCCCGCCTGTTTGCCCGGCATGAATTCGAGCGCGCCGTGCATGCCGAAATGCAGCACCGCATCGGCCCTGTAGGTGTTGCGGAGCCAGAGATAAAAGGTGGTGAAGGCGTGGGTCGGGGCAAAGCCGCGTTCAAACAGCAGGCGCATCGGATCGCCCTCGTACCCGAAAGCGGGTTGGACGCCGACAAAGACGTTGCCCAGTTCCTTGCCCAGTACAAACACGCCACGACCGTCCGATTGGAGACGACCGGGGGCAGGGCCCCAGACGGCTTCGACCTCGGCCAGATGCGGTGAGGTGCGGACAATGGTGTCGGCATCCACATGGGCAGCGACGTTGGCCTCTTGCCCGTATTGTGCGCCGTTGCCATGCAGGATCTGCGCGCGCAGGGCGTCGACACTGTCGGGCAGGTCGACGGTGTAGCCGCGCGCGTGCATCGCCTTCAACGTGTTGAAAAGGCTTTCGAAAACAGAAAGGTAGGCGGCCGTGCCGACAGCCCCCGCATTGGGCGGGAAACCAAAAAGAACCACGGCGATCTTCTTGTGCGCGTTCTCTTTCCGGCGCAGACGGCCAAGGCGCAGGGTCTTTTCGGCAAGGCTGTCGATGCGTTCGGGGCAGGGCACCATGGCTTTGGGTTCGCCCGCTTGACAACCGTGATTGCACCCATCGCATCCGTTGGTGCCAAGCCGCCCGCCAAACACGGTGGGGCAGGCGGCGCCATCCAACTCGGGCAGGGCCACAAGCATCGTTGTCTCAATGGGGCCAAGACCGCCCGTACTGTTTGCCCATTGGCCCAGCGTCTGGAACTCAAGCGCATGCGCGGCGAGGTAGGGGACATCAAGGTCAGCGAGAACATCAATGGCCGCTTCGTTGTCATTGTACGCCGGGCCGCCAACAAGGCTGAACCCGGTCAGAGACACCAGCGTATCCACCTGACCCTTGAAATAGGTGTCGATGGCGGGGCGGGCATCAAGCCCTCCGGCAAAGGCGGGCAAAACGCGCATGCCGCGTGCTTCGAACGCGCGAATGACGCCGTCGTAATGGGCCGTATCCCCCGCCAACACGTAAGAACGCAGCATGACGATGCCCACAGTCATTTCGGCCCCTTTGGGACCGGGGATGTCGGCGGCTTGCGTCGTGATGCGCTGCGGCAGATCGGGATGGTAAAGTCCGGTGTCCGGATAGTCGATGGGCAGCGCTGCCTCGGGCCGCTCCGCCCAATCGGCAGAGGTGGCATAGCGGTTCAGCAGGAACTGAATCATCGCGCGGACATTGTCGTCCGAGCCACCCAGCCAGTACTGCATGACCATGAACCACGCCCGCAGGTCCTGCGCCTTGCCGGGGATGAACTTCAGGATCTTGGGCAGACGGCGCAGCATCGCCATCTTCTTTGCGCCGTCTTCGGTCTTGGGCTTGGACGACCCGCGCAAGCGCTTCATCAGCTTGCCCATAGTCGAGGGCGGGGCCTGCATGTCGAGCGTACCCATGCGGGTCAGTTTCACCACCTCAGCGTCCGCGATAACGCCGATCATGGCGTCGCAGCGATCCCGGCGCGCTTTGAGTGCGGGCAGAATGCGGGCCACGTGTTCTTCGAGGAACAGCAGGTTCGAAATGATGATGTCGCCGTTCATCACCGCCTCTTCCGCGGCCTCGAACGCGGCTTGGGACTCGCCCCACTCGGCGGCGGCATGAATTTGCAGATCAAGGCCGGGGTAGTCTTTGGACAATGCGTCCATCGCGCGTCGGGCGGGGCCAGCAGCATGGCTGTCCAACGTGATGATGACCACGCGGTAGCCGGGCATGCGCCCGTTTATGCCACTGTCATCGCGCATAATGGGCCTTGGCTTCGTAGAGTGTGTCGACCGAAATCTCGGCAACGCCACGCTCGGTGGCGAACACTTCTGTGTTGCGGCGGGCCTTGCCGCGTACAAAGAAAGGGATCTTCTTCAATTCCTTCTCAGCAGCAGGCAACCAGATCACATCTACCCCCTGCATCTTCTCTTGGCTGGAAATATCCCGGGGGGTCTGGGGGGCTGGCCCCCCAGCGTCAGCCAAGGGGGAATGCCCCCCATGATGCGAAGGCCCAGCCGCATCATGAAATTCGAAATCCTCGCGGAACATGTGCAAAAGATGCTCTTCCAGCCCCATGACCAGCGGATGAACCCATGTGTCGAAGATAACGTTGGCGCCCTCGATCCCCATCTGGGGGGAATAGCGGGCGGGGAAGTCCTGCACGTGCACGGGCGCAGAGATGACGGCGCAGGGGATGCCCAGGCGCTTGCCGATATGGCGCTCCATCTGGGTGCCGAGGATCATTTCAGGCTGCAGCGCCTCGATGGTGCGTTCGACTTCGAGGTAGTCATCGGTGATCGTGGCCTCGATCCCCATCTCCTTGGCCTTGGCGCGGACGGGACGGGCCATTTCACGGTTGTAGCAGCCCATGCCAACCACTTCGAAGCCCATCTCGTCTTGGGCCACGCGGGCGGCGGCCAATACGTGGGTGCCGTCACCGAAGAGGAAGACGCGTTTGCCGGTGAGATAGGTGCTGTCGACCGACTTGGAGTACCAAGGCAGGCGGAGGCGGGAGGTGTCGAGATAGGGCGCAACGCCCGTCATCTCGGCGACTTCGTTCACGAAATCACGGGTCGCGCCGACGCCGATGGGCACAATCTTAGTATAAGATTGTCCAAGTTCCCGCTCCATCCAGCGCGCTGCGGACTCGGCGGTTTCGGGATACATCAGCACGTTAAAATGGGCGGCCCCCATGAGGGCGATGTCGGCGGGCGATGAGGTCATGGGCGCCACGACATTCACGCTGATCCCCATGTCCGACAGGAGCGCCGTGACTTCCTGAATGTCATCGCGGTGACGGAAGCCAAGCGCCGTGGGACCGATCAGGTTGGCCGTGATCTGCTTGGTCCGCTCCATCGGCTTGGCGAGGGTTTTGACGATCTGGAAGAACGTCTCATCTGCGCCGAAGTTTTCCTTGCGCTGGTAGCTGGGCAGTTCAAGCGGGATGGTGGGGACGGGCAGGCCCATGGTTTCGGCCATGCCGCCGGGATCGTCCTGGATCAGCTCGGCGGTGCAGGACGCACCGACGATGATCGCTTGCGGCTTGAACCGGTCATAGGCGTCTTGGGCCGCCTGTTTGAACAGGTTGGCGGTGTCCGCACCCAGGTCGCGGGCCTGGAATGTTGTGTAGGTGACGGGCGGACGGTGGTCACGCCGTTCGATCATTGTGAAGAGCAGGTCTGCGTAAGTGTCCCCTTGGGGCGCATGCAGGACATAGTGCAAATCCGTCATGCCGGTGGCGACGCGCATGGCGCCGACATGGGGCGGGCCCTCATATGTCCAGACGGTGAGCTTCATGGTCGACCGCTGGGGCTCTGCCCCAGACCCCGGAGTTTACTTGGCAAGATGAAGGGGATTTTCATTCCGCAGCCTCCAGTTTCAGGAGGTTTGCGCGGCGGATGGGGCGGGAGAAGAGACCGGCGAGATCGCCCGCCTGTTCGTAGAAATGGACAGGTGTGAAGACCAGTTCGATGGCCCATTTCGTGGCCAGCCCTTCGGCTTCAAGCGGGTTGGCAAGGCCGAGGCCGCAGACGGTCAGGTCGGGTTTTGCGGCCTTGGCGCGGTCCAGTTGCAGGTCGACGTCCTGGCCTTCGGAGATTGTGGGCCCTGTCGCCAGCAAGTCGAGGTCGGGACCGACAATGCCTTTGTGAATGAAGGGCGCGCCGACTTCGATCGCGTCCATCCCGCATTCGCGCGTCAGGAAGCGGGCCAGCGGAATTTCAAGCTGGCTGTCGGGGAAGAAGAAGATGGATTTGCCATTTAACGCCTCAGCCGCTTGAGCGATGGCCTTGCGGGCGCGGGCGCGGGGGGCGGCGGTGACTTTCTCGAACAGGTCCGGGGCCACGCCAAATTCTGTGGCAATGGCGGCGAGCCACCCGGTGGTGCCCTCTTCGCCGAAGGGGAAGGGTGCCGGGATATGACGCGCGCCGCGGCGGGTGAGCGCGTCGTGGGTGTCGCCGAGGAAAGGTTGGGTGAGCGCGTAGACGGTGCCTTTGCCGACACCGAGGTCGTCATCTGCGCGCGGGGCGGGCAGGACCTTGATCGGGCCGATGCCCATGGCTTCCAGCAGGCCGATGGCCTGCTCCTCGACCACATCCGGCAGTGCGCCGACGAGCAGAAGTTGGCGTTCCTTGGTGTCGGGCAGGACCGGGACCATGGAGGCAAGGCAGGCGTCCTCGCCTTGGGTGAATGTGGTTTCGATGCCCGAACCGGAGAAGTTCAGCACCCGCACGGATGGCGCGTGGCGCTGGGTCATGCGTTCGGCGGCCTTGGACAGGTCCAGCTTGATCACTTCGGACGGGCAGGAGCCCACGAGGAAGAGTTGTTTGATGTCGGGGCGGCGCGTCAGCAGCTCGTCCACGACCTTGTCCAGCTCGTCCTGTGCGTCTGCCAGACCGGCAAGATCTGTTTCTTCGAGAATGGCAGTGCCGAAGCGGGGTTCGGCAAAGATCATCACGCCCGCAGCGGATTGCAGCAGGTGCGCGCAGGTGCGTGAGCCGATCACGAGGAAGAACGCATCCTGCATCTTGCGGTGCAGCCAGATGATTCCCGTCAGGCCGCAAAACACCTCGCGCTGGCCGCGCTGCTTGAGAATCGGTGTATCGCGGCAACCACCGGCGGCGGGAAGGCGGGGCAATTCGGTCATGCCGGAGCCTCCTGCGGGGTCGAGGCTTGCAGTCGGGCGGCACGCAATTTGAGCACGAATTGTGTGGCGTTGATCACGTAGGCGGCATAGGCGGCCAAGGCGAGCCACATGAGCGGAACGGGCGCGAGTGCGCCGGAAAACAGCGCCCAGAGATAGGCCGTGTGCAGCCCGATCACGAGGAAGGAAAACACGTCCTCCCAGAAGAAGGCGGGGGCCAGAAGATATTGACCAAAAACAACTTTTTCCCAGATCGCACCGGTGATCATGATGATGTAGAGCACGCCGGTCTTGGCTACGATGGACCATGCCGCTGCGGCGTATCCTTCGCCTATCGACAGATACCGGATGACCAACGCAAGAGAGACGAGAAATACCACAAATTGCAACGGTGCCAGAACGCCCTGAACAGGGGTCCATATGGTGGCATCACGGCGCGCACGTTCCTCCGGAGTATAGAGGCCGACACGTGTTGTGTGTGAGGGTGCCCGAATGGACATTTGAGTGCGCCTCTCCCGTAGCGGTACCGGTTCAGCGTATCGGGTGAGAGGGAAAAGTGTCAATTATAAGTTACACTTTTTGCGGGACGCCGAGTCATTGATCCTGCGACGTTTTGTTTCCGGCGGTACGGGCAATCGATTGTTTTTGAAGGATAAGCTCCGGACGCAGATCGAATAGCCGTTCATTACAGTATGTGACATGTCAAAGTGAGTTGACATCAGGGGTGTTCGGGCAGACACTTTTGCCACTTCCACGGCTCTGTCGCGCCAGAACCGTTCAATGCGTTTGCACGGATCGAGGTAATCCATGACGCAGGACGACCCATTTGGCACATCCCGACGCCCGTCAGGGCGAATGGCGGATCACGAGTCGCTTGCGACCGAGGTGATTTCCATTTTGAAGGACCGGCAGGTTGTCGGCCCATCCGGTGCCCGGCAGATTGCCGTCGACTACCTTGTGCGCGCTGTGGGAACCCGTGTCAGCTTTGACGCGGCCCTCGTGCTGGAGGAAGTTGCAGCGTACCGCCTGACCAATGACGCGTTGATCGATCTCTATATTCCCAAGGCAGCTGAGCATCTGGGTGAGATGTGGATGACGTCGGATCTGGACTTTGCCGGTGTCACGATCGGGGCCTTGCGGTTGCAGGCCCTGCTGGGTGAGGCCGCGCATGGGCTGACCCACGAACATGTGGACATGAGCAATGTGTTGCATGCGCTGGTCGTGGTGCCCGAAGCCGAACAGCATTTTCTGGGTGCCAGCGTCGTTGCGGCACAGCTGCGTCGGTTGGGATGTGACGTGAGCCTGTCGATCAATGAGACATCCAAACAGCTTTTGGGGCGTGTCGAATGTGATCGCCCCGATATGATCCTGTTCTCGTGTGCACGAGCGGCAGGCCTTGAAACCATATGTGGAACCGTTAAAAAGATCAGACAAATGTGTGATCAGGTTCCCGTTCTTGCGATCGGGGGTGCCCTCTCAGGGATCACTGACGGCGTAAGAGAACAAGCAGGCGTAGATCTGGTGACCAATACAGCGAAGGATGTTGTCGGCTTCACAACGAAGCGTAAAAAGGCGTTGGGCCTTAGATGACAACAGATGGAAGCAGTTTCTGGACAAGTGGTTCTGTCCCGCTCATAGCGCCGGAGTTCTTGAGCAGCATTATTGCTGCGGCCTCTGACATCGCGCTGGTTGTCTCTGCCGAGGGTACGATCCTGTCCGTTTTGCTGAACCGGCAGGATGACAGCTTTGGCAATCTCAATCATTGGGAAGGGCGCCCTGTTGTCGAGTTTCTGACTGACGAGAGCATCGAGAAATTCCAGCACGCTCATGACGCCTATATGTCCGGGCATCCCCCGAGAAAGCCGCTTGAGCTGAACCATTCCGACAATGCGGTCTGGCAGTATCCCGTGCGCTATACGTTCCACCGCTTTGGGCAAGAGAATGCCGTTTTGCTTTTGGGCCGTGACCTGCGCCCCATCGCTGAAACGCAGCAACAGCTTGTGCAGGCGCAGATTGCGCTTGAGCAGGGATATGAAGCCCGCCGTGAATTCGATGCACGGTACCGCGTTGTCATGTCCAACGTGGACGACGCCGTTGTCTTTGTCTCTGTCCAGACGGGGCGGATCGAAGATGCCAACGGCCAAGCTGCCGAATTGCTGGGGCTGAAGCCCGAAGCCTTGATGGGCGCGAGCTTTGCCAGCCTGTTCTCGGACCGGTCGGGTGCCGAATTGACCGAAAGCCTGATGAACGCGACGCTGACCGATGATGGGCAAGCCATCTCTGTGCGGACGGCGCGCACCCGGCAAAGCGTTGATTTGCATCCCGTGCTGTTCCGGGCCGCCGGTCAGCGTGTTCTGATGTGCCGGTTGCTGGGCGAACATGCCATCGCAGGTCAAACGGACAGTGCCGCCAATCATGCGGCATCGCTGTTTCGGGGCACGACCGACGGGATCGTCTTTATGGACCCGCGCGGCACGACGCTGTCTGTCAACGATGCCTTCCTGGATATGGTCGGGACCACGCATCTTTCGGACGTGGTGGGTCAGTCCCTTGCCGAGTATCTGGCCCGCGGTCAGATCGATTTGGGTGTCTTGTTGGAAAATGCGGCCCGTAGCGGGCAGATGCGGGTGTACGCCACCCGCCTCGTGAATGATCTGGGCGCACGTGTGCCGGTCGAAGTGTCAGCCACCGCCCTTGAAGACGCCAAGAACCCTGCCGTTGCGCTGATCATTCGTGATGTCAGCCGGATGGAGGCCGTGCGCAAAGCCGAAAGCGGCAATACCGGCGGCAACATGCCGGAACCCGGGCGCAACGTGATGGATCTTGTCGGGTCGGCGTCATTGAAAGAGATCGTGGCCGAAACCACCGATGTCGTTGAAAAGATGTGTATCGAGACGGCCGTGAACCTGACCCGCAACAACCGCGTCGCGGCGGCCGAGATGCTGGGCCTGTCCCGCCAATCGCTTTATGTGAAGCTGCGCAAGTATGGGCTGCTGAGCAAGAACGGTTAAGCAACTGTCAACCTTGCGCCGACTCAAAGTGTCAGCCATAGTTGACACATGGATGTCAGTCCTTCCTTACCTGCGCGTCGATTTCCAGACCCTGCTGCGGCGCTTCGCCTGATCAAACCGATCACGTGGTTCCCACCGATGTGGGCCTATGTGTGCGGTGTGATTTCGTCGGGCGCCTCACCGGTAGGCCAGTGGTATCTGGTGCTGTTGGGTATTCTGCTGGCCGGTCCCATTGTGTGCGGCATGAGCCAGGCCGCCAACGATTGGTGCGATCGCCATGTGGATGCCATCAACGAACCTGACCGTCCGATCCCGTCGGGCCGCATTCCCGGCCGATGGGGCTTGTGGATTGCCTTGGCCATGTCTGCCCTGTCCCTGTTCGTCGGCTGGCAGCTTGGCCCGTGGGGCTTTGCCGCGACCATTGCGGGCGTGCTGGCTGCGTGGGTCTATTCCGCCGAACCTGTGCGCTTGAAGCGGTCGGGGTGGTGGGGCCCGGGGTTGGTGGGGCTGAGCTACGAGACATTGCCGTGGATCACGGGCGCTGCCGTGTTGAGCGCGGGTGCGCCGCGCGGCGAGGTTTTGATCGTCGCCCTGCTTTACGGTTTGGGCGCGCATGGCATTATGACCCTCAATGATTTCAAGGCATTGGAAGGTGACCGGCAGATGGGTGTGAACTCTCTGCCCGTGACCCTTGGCCCGCGCCGCGCGGCCCAAGTGGCTTGCGCGGTGATGGCAGTGCCGCAAGTGGTTGTCGTCGCGTTGCTGGCCTTGTGGGACCGCCCCGTTCATGCGGCAGGCGTAGCCTTCGTCTTGCTCGTGCAGTTCTGGGCCATGACCATCATGTTCCGTGATCCCAAGGCCAAGGCGCCCTGGTACAACGGCACGGGCGTGCTGCTTTACGTCTCCGGCATGATGATTGCCGCCTTTGCACTCAGGGGGCTGTCATGATTGCGGGCTGGGGCATGTTGGTGCGCTTGTGTCTGGTGAATGCCGCCATTGGGGGCCTCGCGGCCCTGCCTGTGAACCTGTTCAACCGGCTGATGACGGTCGAGCTGGCCTTGCCCGCACTGTTGCCCGGATTGCTGGTGGCCTTGCACTATGGTGTGCAACTGACGCGGCCCGTCTGGGGCCATCGGTCGGATGCCAAGGGGGGGCGGACGCCCTTCATTCTTGGTGGGATTGCCGTTGTCGCCCTTGGTGTTCTGGGCGCGGCCTGGGGCATTTTGCTGGTTGAGACGTCCGTGACGTTGGCCTTGAGTGTTTGGGTCTTGTCCTATGCGGCCATCGGGTTGGGCATAGGTGCTGCGGGTACATCGTTCCTTGCGCTGCTGGCTTGTGTGACGGGGCCGCGCAAAGGGGCAGGGGCCACGTTGGCGTGGTTACTGCTGATTGCGGGCGCGATCTTTGCCTCTGTCGGGACTGGCATCGCACTGGAGCCTTATAGCCCGGACCGGCTTGTGTGGGTTGTGGGTGCCGTCTGCGTGATCGCATTCCTGTTGTGCATTGTTGCGACCGTTGGCGTGGAAAGCCATGCCGAGTTTGAGGTCGAGACGGACGACACGCCCTTGGTCGAGGCCCTGCGCCGCACATGGGCGGACCCGATTGCGCGCCGGTTCACCGGTTTCGTATTTCTCTCCATTCTGGCCTTCTACCTGTCGGAACTGATTTTTGAGCCCTTCGCCGGGCACGTCCACGGTCTTGGCCCCGAGGACAGCACCAAGCTGTCTGGGGGCAAAGATGGTGCAGCCTTGATGGGCATGATTGGTGCCGGGGTTCTGTCGCATCTGCGGATCGGCAGCTTGCGGTTCTGGGCTGTCACCGGCTGTGTCCTGTCTGCGCTTGGCCTTCTGGGTCTTGGTCTGATGATGCCACTGGTGCCCTCGACCGTGGTGCTTGGGCTTGGCAACGGCCTGTTTGTCGTGGGCGCCGTCGGATCGATGATGCAACTGGCCGCTGCACATGCGCGCAGCACGGGCACCCGGATGGGCGTCTTTGGTGCCGCGCAGGCGATTGCTGCCGGGCTGGCCGGGTTGGTGGCCACGGGGATGCTCGATCTGACCCGCCTGATCCTGCCAGACGCGGCCGCTTACGGCACCGTTTTCACGTTTGAGGCGGCGCTGTTCCTGTGCGCCGCCATTGTTGCGGCCCGCGTGATGCAGGCCGCAGACACCCATGATGCAACCTTGGTTCCGGGGGAATGATCTGATGTATGATGTCGTTGTTGTGGGCGGGGGACCGTCCGGTGCCACCGCAGCCGAAGATCTGGTGCGCTCGGGTCACTCCGTTGCCTTGCTCGACCGCGAAGGGCGGATCAAACCCTGCGGCGGGGCCATTCCACCGCGCCTGATGCAGGATTTCCACATCGGGGAAGAGCAGTTGCTGACCAAGGTCACAACCGCCCGCATGATTTCCCCCACGGGCCGCCGCGTCGATATCCCGATCGAGAACGGATATGTCGGCATGGTAGACCGCAAGGATTTTGATCCGTTCCTGCGTCAGCGCGCCGTCGATGCCGGGGCTGAATACTTTACCGGCACGTTTGTGCGGATCGAACGGACGGATGGACACCCGGTGGTGATCTACCGCGACAAGGCCACGCAAGAGACGATGGAACTGCCCTGCAAGCTGGTGATTGGTGCTGACGGTGCCAAGTCACGCGTGGGGCAAGCTGAGGTTGAGGGTGCCGACAAGGTGCCGCTGGTCTTTGCCTATCACGAGATCATCAAGGCGCCCGAGGCGACGGAAACCTATGATCCGATGCGCTGTGATGTGATCTATGACGGGGCGATTTCGCCTGATTTCTACGGTTGGGTGTTTCCGCATGGCGGCACAACAAGCGTTGGAATGGGGTCGGAACAGTCGTCTGTTGATCTGAAGGCGGCAACGGCTGCGTTGCGTACCGCGTCGGGTCTGGAAAACTGTGAAACCCTGCGCAAGGAAGGCGCGCCCATTCCGCTGAAGCCGATGGACCGCTGGGACAATGGCAAGGACGTGGTGTTGGCCGGAGATGCGGCGGGTGTTGTGGCACCGTCCTCGGGTGAGGGCATCTACTATGCGATGGTCGGGGGCCGTGTGGCAGCAACCGCATGTGCCGCGACGTTGGCATCGGGCCGAGCGAAGGACCTGAAGCTGGCCCGCAAGCTGTTTATGCGCGAGCACAAGACGGTGTTTCGAGTGCTGGCGTCGATGCAGAACGCATACTACCGCAGTGACGACCGACGCGAACGGTTTGTGTCACTTTGTCACGACATAGATGTGCAGCGTCTGACCTTTGAGGCGTATATGAACAAGAAGCTGGTCAAGGCGCGGCCGATGGCGCACATCAAGATCGGCATCAAGAACATGGCCCACCTCACAGGATTGGTGAAAGCGAACCACGTATGACGATCATGATCCCGGCTTGGGTCGACGGCGTGTTGACCCCGGTTGAAAAACTGGAAGCGCATCAGCGCGGGCTGAAGCACAAGGCTGTGTCGGTGTTCGTCATTCGCGGCACAGAGGTGCTGCTGCAGCAACGGGCGATGGGCAAGTATCACACGCCGGGCCTGTGGGCGAACACCTGCTGCACGCATCCCGAATGGGATGAGGCGCCGTCGGTCTGTGCCGCGCGTCGCCTGAACGAGGAGCTTGGGATCACCGGCGTGCCGCTCGATCACCGGCATCACCTGGAATACCGGGCCGATGTGGGTGATGGGTTGATCGAACACGAAGTGGTCGAAGTCTATCTGGGGCGCGTGCGCGGTGAGTTGAATTTTACGCCCAACCCGGATGAGGTGATGGCCTATGCCTGGGTCGACTATCACGATTTGATGGCCACGGTGCGCCGTCACCCTGACCGCTTCACCCCGTGGTTGCGCATCTATCTGGCCGATCATGCCGACACGATCTTTGGCGCTGATCTGGCGCAGGCCGCGCGGGTGTGAGCGCCGAGACGTACCTTCTGTATCTGGCAGCCGTGGCCGTGTTCTTTGCGACGCCACCGGACACCAGCCAGCTTTTGATCATCGCCAATTCCATGAAGCACGGGCTGCGGCGTAGCATGTGGGTGATTGCGGGCGACCTGAGCGCCAATGTGATCCAGATGACGGCGGCCGCCTTTGGGTTGGCGGCGGTTATTGCGACGTCGGCGGCGGCCTTTGACCTGATCAAATGGCTGGGCGTTGCTTATCTGATCTGGATCGGGCTGTGCATGATCCTGTCAAAGGGCGGCGCGCGCAGGGGCCAAGCTGACGCCGCCGCCCATCCGGCGCGCCTGTTTCGGCTGGGCTTAGTCACGTCGATGACCAACCCATTTGCCGTGGTGTTCTTTGCTGCCCTGTTTCCGCAGTTCATCGCGATTGACGCGCCGATCCTGCCGCAATTGCTGATCCTTGGGGCGACCTACTTGATCGTCGATGGCACCACCCTGCTGCTCTGGGGCTGGGCCGGTGATCGGGTCGCCGCCCGCTTTGCGCAACGGTCGATGGCGGCGATCAACCGGGTCTGCGGGGGCCTTATGATCGGGGCGGCCGTGCTGCTTGGTCTCAAGGACATCACGCCGCATCGTTAACGCTAACGATTGATGCCGTCCTGCGATGGTCTTATGACTGCCCCGGTATCCATCCGGAGGACACGGGCATGGCAGACGACAAAATCTATGATCTGTTTGTGATTGGCGGCGGTATCAACGGGGCCGGAATTGCCCGTGATGCGTCGGGCCGGGGCCTGAGCGTGGCGCTGGCCGAGGCGGGGGATCTGGGTGGGGCAACCTCTTCCGCGTCGACCAAGCTGTTTCATGGCGGGCTGCGCTATCTGGAATTCTTTGAGTTCGGGCTGGTGAAATCCGCGCTGAAGGAACGCGAGGTGCTGCTGAAGGCGATGCCGCACATCAGCTGGCCCATGCGCTTTGTCCTGCCGTATGCCCCCGACATGCGGTTTGACAGTGACACGCCGACCTCGCGGTTGCTACGGGTGACGATGCCGTGGATCGAAAAGGGACGGCGGCCAGCGTGGCTCGTACGCTTGGGTCTGTTTCTGTACGACAATCTGGGCGGACGCGAGATCTTGCCCGGCACCAAGACGCTGGACCTGAGGACGGCGCCCGAGGGCAAGCCGCTCAAGGACCGGTTCAAGATGGCCTATGAATATAGTGACGCCTGGGTCGAGGATTCGCGGCTAGTCATGCTGAACGCGCGGGATGCGGAACAACGTGGCGCGACGATCCTGACCCGCTGCGCGGTGAAAGAGGCGACGCGCGACGGTGACGTCTGGCGGATCGAGACCGAGAAGGGAACGTTTCGCGCCAAGGCGTTGGTTAACGCCGGTGGCCCTTGGGTCGCAGACATCCTGACCGGCGTGATGCGCCAGAACACGCAGCACAATATCCGGTTGGTGCGCGGCTCGCACATCGTGACCAAGCGGCTTTATGACCACGACAAGTGCTACTTCTTCCAAGGCACGGACGGGCGGATCATCTTCGCCATTCCGTATGAACAGGACTTTACCCTGATCGGTACGACAGATGCAGAGCATACCGACGCCGACACCAAGCCCGCCATCACCGATGAAGAGCGTGACTATCTGTGCGCCTTCGCAACGGAGTATTTCGAAAAGCCGGTGACGCCCGCCGATGTGGTCTGGACCTATTCCGGGGTGCGCCCGCTTTATGACGACGGGGCGTCCTCGGCGACGGCCGCGACACGCGACTACGTACTGGCGCTGGACGAGAACGGACCGCCGGTGCTGAGCGTCTTTGGCGGCAAGATCACCACCTATCGCAAGCTGGCCGAACAGGCGCTGGCCAAGATGGGATTGGGTGAGAAGTGGACGGCAGGCGTACCCTTGCCCGGTGGGGATTTCAAAGTGTCTGAGGTTGGGTCGCTGACAGCGAAACTGGCTGGGGACTATCCATTTCTGGACCAGAAATGGGCTGGCCGCCTGATCCGGGCGTACGGCACGGAGGCGTGGGATGTGCTGGGCGATGCGAAGTCCCCAGATGACCTTGGCCCGGACTTTGGGGCCACATTGACGGGCGCAGAACTGAAATGGATGATGGCCCGCGAATATGCGGTGGCCGGGGATGATGCGCTGTGGCGGCGGACCAAACTGGGTTTGCGCCTGAGCGAAGATGAGCGGACCGCCGTGGACGACTGGATGAAGGAAAACGCCGCATGACCCATATTCTTGCCATTGATCAGGGCACCACGTCTTCGCGTGCGATCATCTTTGACGGTGACATGCGCCCCGTCGCCTCCGCGCAAGAGGAGTTCACGCAGCATTTTCCGAACAGCGGTTGGGTCGAACATGAACCGCAGGACTTGCTGGATACGGTGAAATCCACCTGCAAGGCCGTGATGGAAAAGACGGGTCTTGGGGGCAGTGACATCGCCGCAATTGGTATCACGAACCAGCGCGAAACAACCGTGATCTGGGATGCGGAGACGGGTGAGCCGCTGCACAACGCGATTGTCTGGCAGGACCGCCGCACCGCGCAGATGTGTGAAGAATTGCGGGCCGCAGGGCATGGGGATCAGGTGACGGCGATCACCGGCTTGCTGCTTGATCCTTACTTCAGCGCGACCAAGGTGAAGTGGATTCTTGACCAGCACGAAGGGTCTCGCGATCGCGCCCGCGCTGGCAAGCTGCTGTTCGGTACGGTCGACAGTTTCCTGATCTGGAACATGACCGACCGTGCGTCCCATGTGACGGACGCCACAAATGCGGCGCGGACCATGCTCTATGACATCCACAAAGGGGCCTGGAGCCCCGAGATGTGCGAGATGCTCGACATTCCGATGGAGATGTTGCCCGAGGTGCGGGACTGCGCGTCCGACTTTGGGGTGACTGACCGTCTGGGCGGCGACACGCCGATCTATGGCGTGGCTGGCGACCAACAGGCCGCCACCATCGGTCAGGCCTGTTTCCAGCCCGGAATGCTGAAATCAACCTATGGCACGGGTTGTTTTGCGCTGCTCAACACGGGCGACGCGCCGGTCACATCCAACAACCGATTGTTGACGACCGTGGCCTACCAGTTGGATGGAAAGCCGACATACGCCCTTGAGGGGTCGATTTTCATTGCTGGTGCTGTTGTTCAGTGGCTGCGCGATGGTCTGGGCGTCATCAAGACGGCGGGTGAAACGCAGGCGTTGGCCGAGCAAGGCAGCGGTGAGGTGACTTTGGTGCCTGCATTCACGGGCCTTGGCGCGCCGTACTGGAACCCGGATTGCCGCGGGGCGACCTTTGGGCTGACGCGCAACACAGGTCCAGCCGACATGGCGCGCGCCGCCCTCGAAAGCATCGGATTTCAGACCCGCGATTTGTGGGAAGCGATGCGTGCAGATTGGCCGGATGCAGGTGACGCGGTTCTGCGTGTCGACGGGGGTCTCAGCGCGAATGACTGGGCGATGCAGTTCCTGTCAGACATGCTGGGCGCACCTGTCGACCGGCCTGCCGGAGTGGAGACAACGGCGCTTGGCGCCGCATGGCTTGCCGGGATGCGCGCAGGTATCTACCCGGATATGGATGGCTTTGCCGAAACATGGGCGCGGGAAGCACGGTTTGATCCCAAAATGTCGGAAGCAGATCGAGAGACAGGCTACGCCCGCTGGCAACGCGCCGTCGCCGCGACGCAGGCGGTCTAGGTGTAGGCTTACTTCACATAACGATGATTATACAGAAAACTTTGATGTACTGGCGAGCGTATGATGACTACTCGCCAGTAGCGTTTTTCATGCAGGCCCAACCGGCACCGTGATGTGAACAAGCCCCTGCGCGAGGCCATCGCGTCCGACAATTGGCCGATGATCCTGCCCGCGCAACACAACGTCAATGACATGCGTGCCGGCGTCCAGTGGGCCAATGTTGATGACCGGGAAAAACGCAGACGCCACTTTCTTTCCATTCACGTGGATATGCGCATGACCGATGGGCACAGCCTCCGCCTCGGCAACACAGACCTCGGTGAACATGAACGCCTCTGTCTCGAGGTAGAGGTGGTAGTGGCCACCCCCGATGGCTTCGGCCTGCACGTTGACGGTGGGCGGCGTGACGGCGTCTGGCAGGATAAGGAAGACCGTGCGTGGCGGTCTTCCCTTTGCGTTGACGATGGGTGCAGCGACCACGAGAGTTCCGAGCAAGAGCGCTATGAAACATGGAACGATGCTTGTTCTGGACAGTAGGTTGCGTAACATCAGACCGCCCTCACCGACTGGAACCGCGTGACCCCGTGCGCGATCGGAATGCAGCGACCCGCAAGGACAATGCAGAACAGCGCACCGTACAGATTGGCGTGAAACAGCGGTGTCTCTCCGAGAACAATGGCCAGAAATGTGATGGCACCGAGGATCGCAAGCGCGACAGGGCGCACCAGACGTCCGGCGATCAAAAGCGCCCCGCACAGGATCTCCACCCCGGTCATGACCAAGGCGATGATCGGCATCGGAACACCGAATGTCGGCATGTCCCCATGTTCAAGGATCGCGATCAGCAGGGTCGGTTGCATCAGCTTGAACGCCAGCCCCAGATAGATCAACCCGGCACCGATCAGGATATGCGACATGCGCCACAGGATTTGACGATAAGGGGCCACAAGCCGGTCCGCGGAATCGAGATTGAAAACAGCATCACAGGAAAAGCGGCCGGCGCCCAATGCGATCAGGATAAGACCCGGCGCTGCGAAATGTGGGCTGTAGGACCAGAACACAGGTCCGAAGATCACTGGCCCAACCAATGAAAGTGCCACGAGGGCAATGCCGCAGGCGCGGGTGAACAGGCCAGCAACAAGCAACACACCAAGTGCAAATTGCACGACGATCAGCGTGTCGGCACCCGTGACATTGACCAATTGCATATCGGGGACAAGGAACGTGGATACGGACCATGCAGATGTCCCGTGGCGGGGCAAGCCACCAGACGCGCCAAGCAGCAGCATTGTCGCCAACCCAAGGCGAAGGACAAGCGGACCGATGTCGCCGTACTTCTTCCAGAAAGGTGCAATAAACCGTTTCTCGGCGATTGCGATAAATGGCTCAAGCCGCAGTGCGACGAGGGTCACCGCAAATGCAATCGCGGCAGCGAGCCCCAGCCATATTTGGCTGCGAAACAGCGATGGAATTGCGGCGCTGGACAGGTCCTCTATTTCAGTTGGCGTCAGCAACCACGCTTCGTGTCCGCTGGCCCGTTGGGTAAGCAATAAAAGGATGGGCAGCGCGGTGGCAAACCGCGCCATGTGAACGTGACGTTCCATTTTAATCTCCTGCGAGAAAACAAATTTTGATGTCAAAATGCGTATAATCAGAGCCCCAAAAACGGGCCCGAGAGTCTTGAAATGGGTCGTTCAAATATCAGGACCGCGGAAAATACCGCGATGTCCTTGTCTTGGTACGTACAAAGTATGCTGCAGTTGCAAATCCACCAAGTCAGGAACTCCATACCCCGGCGGAAAACGGCGTGGACCGCCGGGTGGGCCATATTTGAACCCGGGTGCGCATATGGTTTCGGCTGCATGACATTCACTGTCTTGTCGTGAACCAAACCCGCTGGCACACTCTGCCAAAGGGAAGGAAACACCAATGGCACTGACAACCACTGCGGCCCAGATGGTCGCTGATGCCCGCGCCCGCATTCGCGAAGTCGAAACGGCTGATGCAATCAAGATGGTAGAGAATCCTGATGTCGTCATTGTGGACGTTCGCGATGTCCGCGAACGGCAGCGCAGCGGCTACATCCCCGGATCGGTACATGCCCCGCGCGGTATGATCGAATTTTGGGTCGATCCCGACAGTCCCTATTACAAGGAAGTGTTTGGGCAGCCTGACAAGACCTTTCTGTTTCACTGTGCCTCGGGCTGGCGGTCGGCCCTGACCGTAGCCACATTGCAGGATATGGGATTTGATGCGGCCCACCTGCGTGAAGGGTTTTCAACCTGGGAAGCGCAGGGCGGCCCGGTCGAGAAGGAGGACAAGACATGACCCCGGATATGAATTGCCATCCCGCCGTCACGCCATTCTTTGATGAACGGTCCAACACGATATCCTATGTCGTGCAGGAACCGGATGGACCGGCCTGTGCCGTGATCGACGCCGTGATGGACATCGACTATGCCGCTGGGGCGCTGAACTTCGACGGGGCTGACAAGATGATCGCCCACATCCGTGCGCATGACCTGCGTCTGGACTGGATCATCGAAACCCATGTCCACGCCGATCATCTGTCCGGCGCGCCTTACATCCAGCAGGCTTTGGGCGGCAAGATCGGTATCGGGGCCAAAATCACGGAAGTTCAGGACACCTTCGGCAAAGTGTTCAACGAGGGGACAGAATTTCAGCGCGATGGCTCGCAGTTCGATGCGTTGTTCGAAGATGGGGATGCCTACGACGTGGGCGGGATGACCTGCTTTGCCATGCACACACCCGGCCACACGCCGGCTTGCATGGTGCATGTAATGGGTGATGCCGCCTTTGTCGGCGATACGTTGTTCATGCCCGATGGCGGGTCGGCCCGCGCTGATTTTCCGGGCGGTGATGCGGGCGAACTTTATGACAGCATCATGCGCGTGCTGTCCCTGCCCGACGATATGCGCCTGTTTATCTGCCACGATTATGGCCCCGGTGGTCGGGCCATTGCATGGGAAACCACCGTGGCCGAAGAGAGGGCGAACAATATCCACGTTGGCGGTGACAAAACGCGCGAGGATTTCATCAAATTCCGCACCGAACGCGACAAGCAACTTGCCATGCCCAGCCTGATCATACCGGCCTTGCAGGTGAACATGCGCGCAGGCGAAATCCCCCGTGATGATGCGGGCGACATGGCGCTCAAGGTCCCACTTGGTAAGCTCTAGACCTTCTTTGGCTCAAAAAATCATTCCCGAAGGGTCGGGATCACGCAGGCCGTCCCTTGCCAATGGACGCGCAGGGGCCAACACTGCGCACATGACACTTGGATCCTGCATTGACGGCCACCGCGACGCGCTGATCGCGCTGACCCAGAACCTCATCCGTATTCCGACGCTGAACCCGCCGGGGCGGCACTATCATGATGTCTGCGCTTTGGTCGGTGACCGGCTGAAGGCGCACGGCTTCGACGTCCAGATGGTCCGCGCCCATGGCACACCGGGCGACAGCGACACCTACCCGCGCTGGAACGTCGTGGCGCGGCGCGAGGGGAAATCCCCGGGCGAGTGCGTGCATTTCAACAGCCACCACGATGTGGTCGAAGTGGGCCACGGCTGGACCCGCGATCCGTTCGGGGCCGACGTGGAAGACGACAAGGTTTATGGTCGCGGCGCCTGCGACATGAAGGGGGGCCTGGCCGCGTCAATCATCGCCGCCGAAGCCTTTATCGAAGAACACCCCGACTTCATGGGCGCGATCGAGATCAGCGCCACCGCAGATGAAGAGTCAGGCGGGTATGGCGGTGTGGCCTACCTTGCGGAACAGGGGTTCTTTGACCCGGACCGCGTCCAGCATGTCATCATCCCCGAACCCCTGAACAAGGATCGCATTTGCCTTGGCCATCGTGGCGGCTGGTGGGCAGAGATCGAAACGAAGGGTGAGATTGCCCACGGCTCCATGCCCTTCTTGGGCGATTGCGCCGTGCGCCATATGGGGGCGGTTCTGGACAAGTTCGAAAGCGACCTCTACCCGGCCATGTCCAAGCGGTATACGGATATGCCCGTGGTGCCCGACGGCGCGCGACAATCCACCATGAATATTAACTCCATCCACGGCGGTCAGCCGGAACAGGCCGAGGGTTACGATGGGTTGCCCGCCCATTGCGTGCCTGACAGCTGCCGCATCGTGATCGACCGGCGGTTTCTCGTGGAAGAGAATGTGGAGCAGGTGCGCGGCGAAGTGGTTGAGCTGCTCGAAGGGCTCAAAGCCTCCCGCGACCGGTTTGAATACGAAATGCGGGAGTTGAATGTGGTGCTGCCGTCGATGACGGACAGATCGGCGCCCGTTGTGGAAACCGTGCACGCCGCCATTGAAAGCGTGTTGGGGGTGGAGCCGACCTATGTCGCCTCCCCCGGCTCATATGATCAGAAGCACATCGACCGTATCGGCAAGCTGCGCAATTGCATTGCCTATGGTCCCGGTGAATTGGAACTGGCGCACAAGCCCGACGAATGGGTGGGCATCACCGATATGCTCGACAGCGCCAAGGTGATGGGCAAGGCGCTGGAAACCCTGCTGCTACCGCGCTAGCGGCACGTCGATGTTGTCGATCAGACGCACCCCCGCCATATAGGCGGCGGCAAACAGGCGGGCGGGTTTTGTTGCTTTTTCCACCTGCGTCAGCGTGTCATTTGTCCGCATTTCCAGATAATCAATGTCGCTGAACCCTGCCGCTGTCAGGCGGGTCTTTGCCTCGGGCAACAGGTCACCAATCGTTGCCCCCTGCCCCAAAGCCTCGGCCATCTCTTCCATAACCTCATTCAGTGCCGCCGCCCGGCTGCGCGCCTGATCAGACAGCAGCAGGTTGCGCGAGGACATAGCCAAACCGTCAATTTCACGGATCGTCGGACAGCCGACGACCTCAACGCCCAGATCCAGGTCGCGCGCCAGACGCCGCACCACCTGCAATTGCTGAAAATCCTTCTCGCCAAAGAACGCCAGATCGGCCGACGTCTGGGTGAACAGTTTGGTCACCACGGTTGCCACGCCGTCAAAGTGTCCGGCCCGGTGCGCCCCGCACAGGACGTCTGTAAGACCCGCCACACTGATATTCGTGGCAAAGCCATCCGGGTACATCTGCGGCCCATCAGGGACATAGATCGCATCGACATCAAACCGTTCCAGTTTGCGTGCATCCTCATGCTCTGTGCGGGGATAGTTCTCCAGATCCTCGGGGTTGTTGAACTGCTTGGGGTTTACAAAAATGGTCACGATGACACGCGCGCTCATCTCCTTGGCCCGCGCGACAAGGCTCAGATGTCCGTCATGCAGCGCGCCCATCGTTGGCACGACGCCAATCGTTTCACCCGCCCGCTGCCAGACCCGGGTCATCTCGCGCAGGTCAGCCAGGTTTCGCACAATCGGTGCGGTCATGTTTGGGCCTCGGGGGCTTCGTCGCCAAACACATGCTCCGGCCCCGGGAACCGGCGCGCGCGGACATCTTCGGCATAGGCTGCAATAGCGGCTTCGCCATCCGCGCCCAGTTCGGCATAGCGTTTCACGAACTTCGCCTTGAACGCCGTGAACAGGCCCAACATGTCATCGACGACCAATATCTGACCATCGCAACCAGCCGAGGCCCCGATCCCGATGGTCGGAATGCGAATGGATTGCGTGATGTCATTGGCGAGGGTCTCGGGCACCTTCTCAAGCACAATGGCAAAGGCCCCCGCTGACGCCACTGCCTTCGCGTCCGCGATCAGGTTCGACGCAGCCTCGCCCCGGCCCTGCACCTTGTAGCCCCCAAGCGTGTTGATGGATTGCGGTGTCAGGCCGACATGCGCCATGACCGGAATGCCCCGCGCCACGAGGAATGCGATAGTGTCGGACATGCTCACACCACCTTCCAGCTTTACTGCCCCGGCACCTGTCTTGGCCATCAGCCGGGCCGCGTTGCGGAACGCCTGTTCGGGGCCTTCTTCGTAAGACCCGAAAGGCATGTCGATCACCATCATGGCCTTCGACAGTCCCCGCGCCACGGCCCGCCCGTGCATGATCATCATGTCCATGGTCACGCCCAAGGTCGACGGCAGCCCATGCAGCACCATGCCCACGCTGTCACCCACCAGAACAAAGTCGCAATGCCGGTCCATCATCTGCGCCATGGGCGTCGTATAGGCGGTGAGGCTGACAATGGGTGTCCCGCCTTTCATGGCCCGGATATCATCGGGCAACGGGGCGGATTTGCGGGCGGTGGCGCTCATGGGCGTAGCCTTTCGCTGATCGTTTCGCGGCGAGGCATAACAAGCAAGCGCCCACTGCGCTACCAGACAAAAGCGAAGCCACCCTTGCGCGACGTCACGTTTGCGGGAAAGCTGTGACAAACCGCACCGATGGGGAGACGACCATGTTCAACCGACTGACGATGACCAGCGCCGTACTCGCGCTCAGCACCACAGGCCTGTGGGCCAAGACGGACATCACCGTCGCCTTGCAGCTGGAACCGCCGCATCTTGATCCAACCTCGGCCGCGGCAGGCGCCATTGACTCGGTGCTTTATTCCAATGTGTTCGAGGGTCTGACGCGCTTCATGGGCGATGGATCGGTTGTGCCCGGGCTGGCAGCAAGCTGGGAAATTTCGGATGACGGGCTGACCTACACGTTCACCCTGCGCGACGGTGTGACCTTCCACGACGGCACGTCCATGGACGCCGAAGACGTGAAGTTCACCTTTGATCGCATTCTGGCCGAAGACAGCGCCAATGCACAAAAAGCGCTCTATGCCGCGATCAGCGGCGTCGAAGTTGTGGACCCCCAGACCGTGCGCATGACGCTGAGCGAGCCAAACGGCAACCTGCTCTTCAACCTCGCCTGGGGCGATGCGGTGATCGTTGCCCCTGAGAGCATAGAGAACATCAAGCAGCAGCCCATCGGTACTGGCCCGTTCAAATTCGACAGCTGGACCCAAGGCGACAGCATTCAGATCAGCCAATATGATGGCTACTGGGGCGACGCGCCCGCTTTGACGCAAGCGACATTCAAATTCATCTCTGACCCCACTGCCGCCTTTGCTGCCGTGATGGCCGAGGATGTGGACGTATTCTCGGGCTTCCCCGCCCCGGAAAACCTGCCGCAATTCGAAGCGGACCCACGCTTTCAAGTACTCGTCGGCTCGACCGAGGGCGAGACGATCCTGTCCACCAACAATGCCCAACCGCCCTTTGACGATCTGCGCGTCCGACAAGCGGTGGCCCACGCCATCGACCGCCAAGCGATCATCGACGGCGCGATGTTCGGCTACGGCACGCCCATCGGCACACATTTCGCGCCCCACAACCCGGCCTATGTCGATTTCACCGGCGGCTCTGCCTACGACCCGGACAAGGCGCGCGCCCTGCTGTCCGAAGCTGGCATGGAAAATGGCTTCCCCACCACACTGCACCTGCCGCCCCCGTCCTACGCCCGCCGCGGGGGCGAGATCATCGCCGCCCAACTGGCCGAGGTCGGGATTGAGGCCGAGATCATCAATGTCGAATGGGCGCAATGGCTCGAAACCGTGTTCCGGGGCAAGAATTTCGGCCTGACCATCGTGTCCCACACCGAACCGATGGACATCGGCATCTATGCAAACCCCGACTACTACTTCCAATACGACAATCCCGCGTTTCAGGAGCTGATCACGACGCTCAACAGCACCACGGACCCGGACACACGCACCAACCTGATGGCGAAGGCGCAGGAGATGATCGCCAACGACGCGGTCAACGGCTACCTGTTCCAACTGGCACAGCTGTCCGTGGCCAAGGCCGAGGTGCAGGGGCTTTGGACCAACGCACCCACCCAAGCGACTGACCTCACGGGCGTGAGCTGGTCCGAATGATCATCCACAAAGCGGGCAGTCGCCCCAGCCAACGCGCCAATCCGGACTATTTCACGGGCGAGGTCTGGCAGGATCCGATCATTTCGGCCGAGGCCCCGGCGCGGCTGCACGCCCTGACGGTACATTTCGCGCCAGGTGCACGGACCGCGTGGCACACGCATCCTCTGGGCCAAACGCTGCATGTGACCCAAGGGGCCGGGCTGATCTGTCTGCGGGGCGAAGCGCCGAAGGCCATCCATCCCGGCGATACGGTTTGGATACCTGCGGACGTGGAGCATTGGCACGGGGCAGCGCCGCACATGGCCATGACCCATATTGCGATGCAAGAGGCAGTTGATGGGTCAGCGGCCACGTGGCTTGAACAGGTCAGTGACGCGGATTACGGCGGATAGGGCGGAAGGGGGCCAGCCCCCCGGCTGCGCCTCCCCCCGGAGTTTATCTGGCAAAATGAAGGGGATCAGAGACGGTTCAAGATATCCCGTATCTCGTCCCGGATGGGGCCGGTACGGGGTTTGTCTTGTAGTGTGGTGAACCAGTGTTCGGGTGGGTTCTTGCCCCGTCTGTTTCCGTCGAAGCGCAGGGCGCGCAGTACGTCTTCAGCCTCGGTGCTGACCCGGTCCGGGATGTCGTGCCCATTCAGCGTCGCCCAAACACCTGTCCACAGACGTCCGACAGACCACGGATTGTAACCGCCACCGCCCAACACCAGAAGGCGCGGGGCCATGCCGATCAGAGCGCGCACGATGTCCCAATGCGCGTTGTTGGACAGGGACAGATGCGCTTGGGGGTCTTCCTCGACCCCGTCCGCGCCACATTGCAGGACGATGGCATCGGGTTTGAAGGCGACAACACGGGGCAGGATCACGTCGTCCCGGATCAGGGCCATCTCATCATCGTTGAGGTTTCGGGGCACCGGCACGTTCACCAAACTGTCCGTGGCTCCAAGCCCGCCGGTGCGGGGCCACAATCCATCCTCGTGCACAGAGATCATAAGCACATCGGAGTCATCGGCAAAAGCGACCTCGACCCCGTCGGGATGATGCGCGTCAATGTCGATATAGGCCACACGCTGTGCGCCGTTGCGTTGCAGGGCGAGGATCGCCAATACCGGATCGTTGAGATAGCAGAAGCCCCCGGCGCGGTCGGGCATCGCGTGATGCGTGCCGCCCGCGGGGTGGTAGACGATACCCCCGTTCCGTAACAGTTCACCCGCCAGCAACGACCCACCGGCTGCGGTGGCGGGGCGGCGATACATCTCTGCAAACACAGGGTTGTTGGGTGTGCCGAGGCCATGGCGCGCTTTCACTTCGGCACTCACGCTTTGGGCGGTCTCGGCATTGTGTAGGGCAGACAGATACTCCGGTGTATGCCAGATTGTCAGCGCGTGCGGCTTGGCGCGCGGGCTTGGCACATAGACGTCGTTCGGCAACCACCCCATCGCCCGGCTCAGGTCGATCACCGTGGAGACCCGTGGCACCCGCAACGGGTGCCACGATCCGTAGGAGGAGCCGCGATAGATCTCGGAGCCTATGAAAAACGGGCGGGTCATGTGCCATACATAACCGTCCCGCCCGCGCTGGCGAGGGGTCAGGCCGCCGCAGCGCCCATCTGCTCTGCCCGTTTCAGCCATCCTGCGATCTTTTCGGGCTTGGCGAGCTTCACGGACCCGAGCTGCACCACGTTTTTCGGCTTCACACCTACAAATTTCATCACCTGATTGCGCATGACCCGGCGGCCTGGACTGCGGTACAGGACGGTGTCCAGCATGGGCGGCGTGTCCGACGTGATGATCGCATCGCCTGTGCGCCCCTGCAGCAGCTTGTCCCAGCCGATGCCGCGCCCGTGGTACTTGTAGGCAAATCCGGATTGCAGACCCGCATCCATCACCGCCTTGGCCTGCGCGGGCATCGCCCCCCACCAGTACGGGTGCACGATCATCACGTGATCGGCCCAGCGGATATTGTCCTGCCACGCCTGCACATCCGGCGACAGTGCTGCGCCTTCGTCATAGCCGACCTCGGTCGACATCTCCGAGAGGTGCATGATCCGCACCTCTGCGCCCTTGGTGCGTGCACCCGTTGCATAGCGTTCGGCAAGGGCGGCGTTCAGCGACCCGGCTTTGGGATGCGCCACCCAGATGAAAATACGTTTGCTCATGTTCGGCTCCATCATTTGCTTGACACTGTGTCAATTGACAGAGTGTCAAGTATGTGCTTCTTGACATTATGTCAAGTGATCCAATCGACACCCCGACCAAAATTCTGCACGCCACTCTGACGCTGCTGGAAAAACCGCACGCCAAGCTGCCGACCATGTCCGACATCGCGCGGGCGACAGGGATCAGCAGGCAAGCCGTGTATCTGCATTTCCCCAGCCGCACCGATCTGCTGGTTGCCGCCACGCGCTATCAGGACGAACAAAACGCCGTGAACGCCGCCCTCGCCCCCAGTCGAGAGGCACGGTCCGGCGCGGAACGGCTCGATGCCTTTGTCACGGCGTGGGGCAACTACATCCCCAAGATCTACGGCGTGGCGCGCGCCATCATGGCCGTGACAGACACCGATGCCGAAGCGGCCGCCGCCTGGAATACCCGTATGCAGGACATGCGCGGAGGGTGCGCCGCCGCCGTGCAAGCGCTCGCTGAGGATGGCACCCTGCCCCAAGGCACCGACATGGAGCAGGCAACGGACCTATTGTGGACGCTCCTGTCCGTGCGCAATTGGGAAAACCTGACGCAAATCTGCGGTTGGTCGCAAGACTGCTACATCGCCACGATCCGCGGTATGGCCATGGCCACGTTGGCCCGCGATCTTGGCGCGCTGACGGACGTGCTTGCCTGTCCCGACACCCCCACCTAACGTCACAGGCATATGCTGCGTTACACTCTCAAACGTCTTCTGTCCTTGGCGATAAGCCTCGCCATCGCGTCGCTGCTGATCTTTGCGGTGATCGAAGTGGCACCGGGCGATCCCGCGTCCTTCATGCTGGGGATCAACGCGCAGGAGGACACACTTGCGGCCCTGCGTGCCGAATTGGGTCTCGATCAGCCGAAATGGCAGCGGTATCTGTCTTGGGTTGGCGGTATGATGCAGGGCGATTTCGGCACCTCGTACCAATATCGCACGGAAGTTACGGACATGATCGCGGACCGGCTCTGGGTGTCCTTGCCGCTGGCGCTTTATGCCCTGACGCTGTCCACCCTCATCGCCTTTCCGGCGGGCATCTTTGCGGCCAGCCGCAGGGGCAAGGCTGGGGATGTCGGGGTTATGGGCGCCACCCAAATCGGCATCGCGATTCCGAATTTCTGGTTTGCCATGATGCTGGTGCTGATCTTTGCCATTAACCTGCGCTGGTTCAGTGCGGGTGGCTTTGCCGGCTGGGACAAAGGGTTTTTTGCCGCGATGAAGTCCCTCACTCTGCCCGCAATTGCCCTTGCCCTGCCCCAGGCCGCGATCCTCGCGCGGGTCATGCGGTCGTCGCTTCTGGATGTGCTGGACGAGGACTTCATGCGCACGGCGCGGGCCAAGGGGCTCAGCCGGGGGGCCGCCCTGCGCCGCCACGGTCTGCGCAACGCGATGATCCCGGTACTGACCATCCTCGGCCTGCAATTCTCGTTCCTGCTGGCGGGCGGCATTATCATCGAACAGGTGTTCTACCTGCCCGGCCTCGGGCGGCTGATCTTCCAAAGCATTTCTGCCCGCGATCTGATCGTGGTCGAAAGCGTGACGATGCTACTGGTCTTTGCCGTGATCTTGGTGAATTTTCTGGTCGACCTCGCCTATGCCGCCGTCGACCCACGGCTGAGGGCACGCACATGAACCGCACGCTGATCCTTGGTGGTTCCCTGTCGGCCTTGATGGTGATTGCGGCGTTGATGTCGTTCGTCTGGACGCCCTTCGATCACGGCGCGATGAACATTCCCGAAAAGCTGCAAATACCAAACGGCACGCACTGGTTCGGCACGGATCATTTCGGGCGCGACATGTTCTCGATGATCATGGTGGGGGCGCGGACCTCCATCGCTGTGGCCTGCGTGGCTGTGGGCATCGGCATCGGGCTCGGCGTGCCCCTCGGCCTCTGGGCGGCGGCGCGACAGGGTGGATGGGTGGACGAGGTCATCATGCGTGGCAACGACCTGATCTTTGCCTTCCCAAGCCTCGTCATCGCCATCCTGATCACCGCCGTCTTCGGGGCGGGTGCTGTCAACGCAATCATCGCCATCGGCATCTTCAACATCCCCGTGTTCGCCCGTGTGACTCGCGGCGGGGCGCTGCCGCTTTGGGCGCGCGAGTTCATTCTTGCAGCCCGCGTGTCGGGCAAAGGGGCCGCCCGCATCAGCGTCGAACATATCCTGCCCAACATCGCCAACCTGCTGATTGTGCAGGCCACGATCCAGTTCAGCCTTGGTATTCTGGCGGAGGCCGCTTTGTCCTATGTCGGCCTTGGTGCGCAGCCACCGACCCCGAGTTGGGGCCGCATGCTGGCGGATGCGCAAACGCTGGTCAGCATTGCGCCCCACATGGCGCTGATGCCGGGCTTCGCGATCATCCTGACAGTGCTCGGGCTGAACCTGCTGGGCGATGGCTTGCGCGACGCCCTTGACCCCCGGTTGCGGGTGTCGCGGGTATGAGCCTGCTGACCATCACCAATCTGTCCCTGAGCATCGCGGGCATGCCAATCTTGCGCGACGTCTCCCTGACGCTCGCGCCGGGAGAGGTCGTGGCGGTCACTGGCGAAAGCGGCTCGGGCAAGTCGATGACGGCACTGGCGGTGATGCAGCTGCTTCCCGGTCAGTCAAAGGCGACGGGGAAAATAACCCTCGACGGTCACGACATGCTGGCGCTGGATGAGCCCGCGCTTTGTACGCTGCGGGGCGATCTTGCAGGCATGGTCTTTCAGGAGCCGATGACGGCCCTCAACCCCGTGCAGACCATTGGGGCACAGGTGGCGGAGACGGTGCGCCTGCACCGGCCTGACCTTGATCCCTCGACCCAGGCGCGTGCGGTTCTCGACCGTGTGGGGCTACAGAACATCCCGCTGTCGCGTTACCCGCACGAGCTGTCAGGCGGGCAGCGCCAGCGCGTCGTAATCGCCATCGCCATCGCCTGCGGACCAAAGCTGCTGATTGCGGATGAGCCGACCACGGCATTGGATGTCACTACGCAGGCACAAATCCTGACCCTTTTGAAACGGCTTGCCGCCGAAGATGGCATGGGTCTTTTGATGATCACCCACGATCTGGCCGTGGTCGCTGAAATGGCGGACCGAATTGTCGTTATGCGGGACGGAGAGGTGGTCGAGGCGGGCGACACGCCCGCCTTACTTGCCATCCCTCAGCACCCCTACACCCGGGCCTTGCTTGCGGCATCGGACCACCGCGTCACTCTACCGACGACAGCGGAGCAGGCTCCGCTATTACGTGTTCAAAACGTGGTCCGTGACTACAAGCTGCCCCGCACAACGCTCTTTGTCCCCGCGGGGACACATCGGGCTGTGGACACTGTCAGCTTCGATATCAAACGTGGCGAACGGGTTGGGCTTGTCGGGGAATCCGGATGCGGCAAATCTACCCTGACCCGCGCCATCCTCGGGCTCGAACCTGTGCAGGGCGGACAGATCACATTGGACGGCATGCCGGTCTTCAACGCGGGAAAACCTGACCTCTCGGTGCGACGCAAGATGCAGGTGGTGTTTCAGGACCCCTACGGGAGCTTCAACCCGCGCCACCGGGTTGACCGGCTGATCACCGAGCCGTTCCACCTGCTTGAAGAACCGCCAAAAGACCGCGCCGCGCGCATTGCGGACGCCCTGACAACGGTGGGCCTTTCGCCAGATGACGCCCGGAAATACCCCCACCAATTCTCGGGCGGGCAACGCCAGCGACTTGCCATCGCGCGGGCACTGATCATCCGCCCCGAACTGGTAATCTTTGACGAAGCGGTCAGTGCGCTGGACGTGTCCGTGCGTGCGCAAATCCTCGACCTCATCGCTGACCTGTGCCACCAATACGATCTGACCTACCTGTTCATCAGCCACGATCTAAGCGTTGTACGCACGATCACCGAGCGGGTAATGGTCATGCGACAGGGCTCGATCGTCGAAGAAGGGGAGACCGAGACCGTCTTTTCCCAACCGCGACACCCCTACACACGACAACTGATTGACGCCGCCCCCACTTTGCCCAAGGCAGTATAATGACCCTTGCTCACCTCTCCATCGATGCCCAGAACCCACAACATATTGCGGGCATATTGGCCCAGATCATGGCCGGAACCGCGATGCCATTTCCACCCTGCCCCGGGGCGTTTGTCGCCTTTGACCATGCCGATGACGGGATCGGGATCGAGGTATACCCCCTCGGAACGCAGGTGCAGCGCGGGCCGGATCAGATCGCCTTTGTGCAAGGACCGAAGGACACGGCATCGCAGGCATCCCATGTCTGTCTGACATCACCGCTGACCCAGCAAGAGCTGCTGGACATCGGCACGCAAAATGGATGGACCGCACGTGTCTGCAACCGCGGCCCGTTTAAATGCGTCGAGATCTGGTTGGAAGACCGCGTGCTGGTCGAGGCCCTCGATCCTGATATGGCCGAAGATTACCACCGCAACATGACAGCCGCACAGTGGCGCGCCATGTTCGGGCTTCCACCCGGCAAGGGGGACTAGATGACACCACCGCTCTGGTTTGATCCGTCGCACATGCTGATCGGCGGAACGCTGACCCGATCTGACGACACACTGACCCTGATCAACCCGTCAGATGGCAGCTCTCTGGCGCAGATCGCCCGTGGCCAAGCCAAGGACATAGATGCTGCGGTAAAAGCCGCGCATGCTGCCCGGACCGGTGAATGGGGCCGGATGACGGCGACCGAGCGGGGTCGTATCCTGACCGAGATCGGGCGCAAGGTCATGGAGCGCGCCGAAGACCTCGCCGTTCTCGAAGCGCTTGATGTGGGCAAACCTTTAACCCAGGCGCGTGCCGACGCCACGGCGCTGGCGCGGTACATGGAGTTTTATGGCGGCGCTGCAGACAAGATCACCGGCGAAACGATCCCCTATCTGGCTGGATACACCGTTTATACCTTGCGCGAACCCCACGGGGTGACCGGTCATATCGTGCCATGGAACTACCCCATGCAGATCATCGGGCGCAGTGTCGGGGCCGCGCTTGCCATGGGCAACGCCTGTGTCCTCAAACCGGCAGAGGAGGCGTGCCTGACCGCCCTCGCCTTTGCCCATATTGCGCAAGAGGCGGGGTTGCCCGATGGCGCATTGAACGTCGTCCCCGGATTGGGGGCCGAGGCAGGGGCCGCGCTGGCCGGGCACCCGGGCGTGCAGCACATCAGTTTCACCGGATCGGTCGGCACAGGGGCGCTGGTCCAGCAGGCCGCCGGGGCCAATGTAGTGCCCGTGACATTGGAACTGGGCGGCAAGTCCCCGCAACTGGTTTTTGATGATGCCGATCTGGACGCGGCGCTGCCGTTTCTTGTGAACGCTGGAATACAGAACGCCGGGCAAACCTGTTCAGCATCGTCACGTATACTCGTCCAGCGTGGGGTGTATGACGTCGTGCGCATCCGTATGGCAGAGGCTTATGCCAACCTGACAGTCGGACCGGCCCTCGATGATCAACGCGTCGGTCCGTTGATCTCAACCCGGCAAAAGGACATCGTCCAAGGGTTCCTGGCCAAGGGCGCGGACCTGACCATCGCGGCACAAGGCACCTTGCAAAATACGCCCGACACAGGCGCTTACGTCCTGCCAACTCTGTTCGACAACGTACCCGCAGACCACACTCTGGCGCGCGATGAAATCTTTGGACCCGTGCAGGTGTTGATCCCTTTCGACACCGAGGATGAAGCTCTGACGATTGCGAACAGCACGGACTACGGCCTTGTTGCCAGTGTCTGGACCCGGGATGGGGCGCGCCAAATGCGGCTGGCGAAAGCGCTGCACGCCGGTCAGGTCTTCATCAACAATTACGGCGCGGGCGGTGGGGTCGAATTGCCCTTCGGCGGCGTGGGCAAGTCCGGTCATGGCCGCGAAAAAGGGTTCGAGGCGCTTTACGGCTTTTCGACACTCAAGACAGTGGCCGCGCATCATGGCTGAGATCACCCGGCTGCGCTGGCCGGATGATGGGCCGCGCGTTCTGGACCTGTGTGAGCGCGCAAAGGACTACATACAGCTTGAAACAGGCAAAGATCCCGACATGGCGTATGTCAAAGAGACGATGACAGATGCGCCGCCATCGGTCCCACCAGAACACATCTGGTGCTGGGGCCATGCGCAATCCGGCGGTGCGCTCGACGGTCTGGCCACCTGTCTCAAGGGGTACTACGGACCAAAGGATTGGTACCTTGGCTTGCTGCTGCTGGACCCCGCCGCGCGCGGCGCAGGCTTGGGCGAGCGCATGGCACGACACGTGATTGAAGAGGCCCGCCAAGACGCCGCGGACTGTGTGCGCATCGCTGTGCTTGACGCCAATCCCCGTGCACGTGTCTTTTGGGAACGGCTTGGCTTCGAGCACGAGACATCCACCAGCAGAGGCGACGGGCAACTGCGACATGTGCACCGCCTTCCGCTGAAAAAGGACAGAACATGATCTTTGAAGATCGATTTAGGGGCCGCAAGGCGGTCATCACCGGCGGTGCCACCGGGCTCGGCTATGGCATTGCGGCACGGATCAGGGCCGAAGGCGGCAGTGTCGAGGTGTGGGACATCAACGCAGACGCGCTTGCGGCGCTCGACATGGGCAGCCGCCAGATCGACGTGACAGATGCGGACGCCGTCAGTCGGGCCATGGCGGATGCTGCGCCCGACATTCTGGTATGCTCTGCAGGGATCACCGGCCCGAATACAACCACGTGGGACTACCCGGTTGATGACTGGCTCAAGGTGCACGACCTGAACCTGAACGCCGTGTTCTATTGCAACCGCGCCGCAGCACCCATCATGCGGGCCACGGGGTGGGGCCGGATCGTCAACATCGCCTCTATCGCCGGGAAGGAAGGCAATCCAAACGCCCCCGCCTATTCCGCATCCAAAGCAGGCGTGATCGGGTTGACCAAATCGCTGGGCAAGGAACTCGCAACCTCGGGCGTGACGTGCAACGCCATTGCACCCGCCGCCGTGCGCACCGCCATCTTCGACCAGATGACGCAAGAGCATATCGACTTCATGCAGTCCAAGATCCCCATGGGCCGCTTCGGCACGGTGGACGAAATCGCGTCCATGGCCTGCTGGCTTGCCTCGGAGGAGGCGAGCTTTACCACCGGGTTCTGCTTTGACCAATCGGGGGGCCGGGCCACCGCCTGAGCCATCCGCACTTGCACCTTGAGCGCACGGCCGCAAAGATGCGCAAAAAAGGGAGGACACCATGCAGCTTGACGGCAAGACATCGATCGTCACCGGGGCCGCCAGCGGCTTCGGTGCAGGCATCGCACGCGCCTTTGCCGCCGAGGGCGCACAGGTTCTGGTGGCCGACCTCAATGGCGACGGTGCCAAGGCAATTGCGGATGAGATCGGCGGCCAGGCCGTTCAGGTCGACGTATCCAACGGCGCGTCGGTGCAAGCCATGGCCGACACGGCGCTTGCCACGTTCGGCCATCTCGACATCCTTGTGAACAACGCAGGCATCACCCACATGCCCCAAGCGCTTGAGGACGTCACCGAAGAGGACTTCGACCGCGTGCTGGCCGTGAACGCCAAGTCCGTCTACCTCACCGCTCGCGCCCTCGTACCACATTTCAAATCGCGCAAGGCGGGTGCCATCCTCAACGTCGCCTCCACCGCAGGGATCAGCCCGCGGCCAAGGCTCAATTGGTACAACGCGTCCAAAGGCTGGATGATCACGGCCACAAAGACCATGGCAGTCGAACTGGCCCCCGATGGCATCCGCGTGAACGCGATCAACCCGG
>NZ_CANNDS010000005.1 GCF_947503415.1 uncultured Tateyamaria sp. | reverse complement strand
ACCCCGACAGAAGCATTCAGGGAAGAACTCATGAAACTGAGATAGCGGAAACTGTCGCAACGAACCTTGAGAATCCACGCGCAGAGGCCACCCAGCCGAAAATCACCCTACCCCTCAACTGAGCAGTACGGAAAACAGGCGATGACAAACACGAAGCCCGAAATGGGAGCCCGGAGCACACCAGTACGGTGAGCGAGGACAAGCAAGAAGGCGTTAAGGTTGCTCGGCTGCTTTCCGAGCCAGGTGGCCGTGTCGTCGGCTTAGTGCACCTGTGGAACACAGCGGAGCTTTCGATCCTGTGGCTTTACGAAGCGCGCGAAGCCGAGGTGATTGATCCGCCCCTGCGACCTGAGATCCTTGAGAACGCACGGACTGCAAATGCGGATGCTGTGTTTGAGTATTTGGAAGCGCTTTCGAAAAGATCGCCGCAGTAAGCAGACTGACAAACGGGCAGCGTTATCTCGCAGGCAGCCATCAATAATATACATGACGTGACAATAATATATCAATGATGTAACCTTGGGTGAAACTCGACGTCCCAAGGAGTGCCCACATGGTCAAATTGGTCAATCGCATCGCAACGATCGCACTGCTTGGTTCTTTGATGTCAGTCGGGTTCCCGGACAGGCTCCGTGCTCAGACCTATCCGATCGACTGCGCCATCCTTCTGTGCCTTTCTGGTGGATGGCCCGCATCCGTCCCCTGCTCCCGAGCGCGTGCCGAGTTCATCCGCCGCATCACGCCTTGGCCGGTTGAGCCACCTCTACAGATCTGGCGCTGTCCGATGGCGGCGTCGTATTCGCCAGGAGCGGAACGAAGTCCGGCCGCTCGTCTCTACGACATCATGAACGAAGGGGATGAGACCCCCCTGCCCTACTCTTCTCCTCTTCCACAGACATCCTTATGGAGCGAAGTCATGCCAGCCGTCTTTCGAGGTGGCGCGACACCGCCCGATACTCTCCCAGATGGCTTCGCGCTGCAGTTCGTTCAAGAACGCGCCGACATCGACATCAGTGGGCCAGAATTCAATTTCGTCCGCTCAATCCGAGTTTATGACGTGCGCTACGCTAGACAGCGTGAATCGGGCCGGGATGGCGACTGCAACAGGACGGCAGTGGTTTCGCTCGGTACCTACGGAATCCAGGGTGACTTTTCGTGGTCACGCTCGTCGCCGACCGCCCTGCCCGCGGCGCACGTTGGTCTCGAGCGTTGGGGCGAGTCCTGTCCCAACATCTGGCATCGTTCTGTGTTCGTGGATTGGCGCGACTACGAGGGGAATTATGGGTTCGAGCAGGTGAACTACTGATTGAACCCCCTACCCTACCGAAGCTACCCTACCGAAGCCTAGGCATCGACAAAATCTAGGCGCTGCCTTTGGCCAACAGCTGAATGCAGCCCTTCGAAGTTGACGCCGCGAAAGTCTCAAAGGAGCCCTATTTGACCGATGCTGCAGAGCGGACAAATGTCCGCTCTGCAGTTCCTGTGAAGAACTGGCGAGTGCTAGAAATTGGTCGTCTATTCGATGCCAAGAGCAAACGGCGCGCCGTCTGGATCACACAGGATGGGGCTATGGGCTTGAACAGCTCCGCTGATAACCACAGAAGCCGGACGCGCCCCGTTGGTTTCGGCCGTACGGCAGGCATCAGAGACTGAAGCAACCTTGATGCACGGGACCCAAGCCGCGTTTGAACCGGCTGACCAAGACGCGGCATGTTGGTTTGCAACAAGAACGCCCCTAGGTCCGAGGAGAGCGACACGATTCTTGTCTGTCGCGGGAGAGACTTGCCATCCGAAGAGTTCGGCATAGAACGCTTGCGGGAAGTCAGTGCCGTTGCTGACGTACACTTCTGGGCCGAACTGCTGACGCGGCACAGGAAAGCTGTGCCGAGACAGTGAAATCCCCACTAGAGCACCGAGCGGATCGCGGACGAGTGCATTGCGACCGACACCCGGCACTTCGAATGGCTCCCGAACGATCTTACCTCCGAGCGTGCCGACGCGTTTGATCGCTACGTCGACATCGGGGACTTCGATGTATGCGGTCCAGCCATTTTCCTGCTCGGCAGGCGTCTCGGCCAACCCGGCACCAGCTTCGTCACCAGATAGGGCAAGGATGAAATCCTTCTCGCCGCCACCCCAGGCAAAATCCGATGCCCGCTCGACTTCGTACGTCCAGTTGGCAACGTGCTGGTAGAATGCCATCGAACACTCCCTGTCCGATGTGAAAAGGTCATGCCATACGATCTGACCTGCTTTCGACTGCGTCATCGTCTCACCTCCTGACATCTTTGAGTTTTTTGACACCGCGAACCATCTTGCCGAACGCCTTGTCGCGCAACCTGCGTTCCGCAAGGCTCGCGGAATTGAACGCGTCTTCGGCCATGAGCTTGCGCCATCTGCCAAGCCGGCCAGCATCAAGAAGGCCCTCATCAATGGCGTTCAGAACAGCGCATCCCGGCTCGGTCTCGTGCTGACAGTCGTTGAATCGACACCGCGCGGCCAACCCCTGAACATCGGCAAAGAGATCCTTGATCCCTTCCGCCGCATCGGTAAGCTGCAATTCCCGCATGCCCGGAGTGTCCAGGATCAGACAGCCATTGGGCATCGCATGAAGCTCGCGCCGCGTCGTCGTATGCCGACCCTTTGCGTCGTCCTCGCGAATGGTCTGGGTCTCGATGGATTGGCTCTCGAGCAACGCATTGGCCAAGGTTGATTTCCCAACGCCGGATGAGCCGAGGAACGCCACCGTCTTGCCCGGCTTGCACCAGGCCGCTAGTTCCATTTTCGGAGCAGAACCGCGTGCGTCAAGTGCGACCACGTCGATCATTTCTGACACCGAGCGCGCTGCGTCGATGTAGCTTTGCGCATCCGTCACAAGGTCGGTCTTTGTAAGGACGATGACAGGCGTGATCCGTGCCTCAAACGCCAGGGCGGCATAACGTTCCAGCCGTGCCACTTTGAAGTCCTGATTGCAGGACGTGACGATAAAGGTCGTATCAATGTTCGCCGCAATCAGTTGTTCCTGCCGGTCGGTGCCGGGCGCGCGCCGCTTGATGAGGCTTGTGCGCTCGAGAAGCCGACTGGATCGCGGGTGCGAGGGATCCAGCATCAGCCAGTCCCCAACAGTTACATCAGCCCTCGGAGGAAGGGTCGTATCGATGCCGTCACCGAGGGCGTGCAGCCCACTGCGATGCACTTCAACAATGCGAATGGGAGGTGTCGCTGACAAATCCTCTACGCTGATCTGTTGGGCGAAAAACGGTTGCCATCCCAGTGCCTGAAGAGGGCTGAGTATGGCGTGTGATCCGGCGTCGCGCGTGCGACGCGGAAGGAAGTCTGAGTAATCCCTTATCATAGGGTGTCCACTTTCATGTCTCTGGCCCAAGTCAGGTTTGGGCGCCAATGGTAGGAAAAGAGTGTGCACAACAAATCTGTCCGTCAGATACGAAGTGACGGAACTGCTCTAGACGTTGTATGTGCTCCGGGAGGCGCGCTGCCTCCCTTCCTTACCGGGACATGAAATCTCCATTTTCAGATGATCTGCACATAGGATGAATACATGCAAACTGCAACCGTTGACGGCTGATTTGGAACTCTTCATTGTTATCGGAAGCGGCCATTCGACGGGAAAAAGGGTATGTCAGATTTGTCTAAGGGTTGTGGCTGCTGGATGCTTGCCATCCAGCGGCGATAAACCTGACAAGGAGGAAAGCGCGGGCGGATTTCGGTGCTATGGGGATTGTGCTTCAGGTCTTCGGCAACCGGTGCGCCGAACTTCGGGTCCGCTGTCGTTTAGGACTGTCGGCCTGTCGATTGCCCCGGTCGAATGTCGCGGATCGATATCTCTTTTCGCCGTCATCGGCCCGTTCCGATGCTGGTTTTGGTCGAATGGCCACGCTGACGGGTCCGACGTGTCGGGACCGCGGGGCCGGGTGTGATGGGTGGATCATGCGGCGTCCCCCCATGGCGGCGCGCGGGATTTCGGAGTCTGGCCGCGGGTGAAGGTTTCGATGATGCGCATCGCGCCGCCGCATCTGGGGCATTTCCGGTTCAGGCCTTGCTCGTCGGCATCGGCACGCCCGTCTTTGCCGGTCGTCTGATCCGGCTCTCGCTCCGTGTTGATCAGGCATCTGATCTTCTCGATCCTGTTGCGGCGGATACCATTGGCCAGGAAGCCTGTGTGCCGGATCCGGTGGAAGCCGGACGGCAGGACATGGGTGAGGAACCGGCGGATGAACTCGGACGTGGGCAGGCGCATGACCTTCATCCGGTCCCCGCGCTTGATCCGGTAGTCCTTCCACCGGAAAGCCACGGTGCGGGTATCCGCGCTGATGAGGCGGTGGTTCGAGATCGCGACGCGGTGGGTGTATCGGCTGAGATAGGCCAGGACCGCCTCCGGGCCGCCGAATGGGGGCTTGGCGTAGACGACCCAGTCGACCTTGCGCAGCGGCGAGAGATGGGACTGGAAGGTGTCGGGATCAGCCAGCTTCGACAGATCGCCGAAGAACGCCAGCTTGCCTGCTTTGTGCAGCCTGACCAATCCTTCGATGAACAGACGCCGATAGAGCCGCGACAGGACCTTCACCGGCAGGAAGAACCCCGGGCGGCTGGCGATCCATCGGGTGCCATCCGGCGACAGCCCGCCACCTGGCACGATGACATGGGCGTGCGGGTGATGGGTCATCGCCGAGCCCCATGTGTGCAGCACGCTGGTCATGCCGATCCGGGCCCCGAGATGCTTCGGATCGGCGGCAATGGTCAGAAGGGTCTCTGCGGATGCCTTGAACAGCAAGCCATAGACCGCCGCCTTGTTTTGATGCGCGATGTCCGCGATCTGAGCCGGCAGGGTAAAGACAACGTGGAAATACTCGACCGGCAACAGGTCCTCGATACGCGCCTGCATCCAGTCCCGCGACGCGGCCCCTTGGCACTTCGGGCAATGCCGGTTGCGGCACGAGTTGTAGGCAACGTGCTGGTGACCGCACTTGGTGCAGGCCGCTACGTGACCGCCGAGGGCGGCGGTCCGGCATGCCTCGATCGCAGACATCACCTTCAACTGCGGCAGGTTCAGATGCCCTGCGTGTTCATGGCGGTAGGCAGGCCCATGGGCGCGGAAGATATCCGCGACCTCCAGTTTGGGGCGGGACATAGGACCGGGATCAGCCGGACCCAGCCTCCCGTCGCACCAGAAGATCAAGCGGGCTGGTCACACTCTGGATCGTCTTGGTCGCCACCTTGGTATAGATCGTTGTGGTCTCCAGCTTGGCATGACCCAACAGAACCTGGATGACACGGATGTCGGTCCCGCCCTCCAGCAGGTGAGTGGCAAAGCTGTGCCGCAGGGTGTGGGGTGACACCTTCTTTTTGATCTCGGCGAAGTCGCAAGCCGCCCCAAACGCGCGGTTGAACTGCCGGGTAGAGATCGGGTCGACCCGGTTGCGAGCGGGAAAGAGCCAGCCTGCGGGACGGGCTTCGCGATAATAGTCGCGCAAGAGCTGCAGAAGGCTAGGCGACAGCATCACGTGACGATCTTTGCGGCCCTTTCCCTGATCGACGCGGATCAGCATCCGATCGCTGTCGATGTCAGGCACACGCAGATGGGTCACTTCACTGGCTCGAAGGCCGCCGCCATAGGCCACGCTGAAGGCGGCCCGGTACTTGAGGCCAGGCCCAGGGGCGACTTCGAGAATACGGGTGACCTCCTCGGCACTCAGCACCACCGGGATCTTCTTCGCCAGACGCTGATAACGCATGTGGCGCTTCATCTCCCCACGCGCGCAGGTCACCGAGAAGAAGAAGCCGAGGACGCTCAGCCGGTTGTTGAAGGTAGGTGCGCCGACGCCCTTCTCCTTCATGTCGAGTTGAAAGGCGCGCAGATCCTCAGGTGTCGCCGTGTCGGGCGAACGGCCCAGAAATTGCGTTAAGTCGCGCATCGCCCGCAGGTACATGGTCTGCGTCTTCGGCTGCAGACCCTTGATGCGCATATCTTCGAGAAACCGCCGGCGCAAAGCGGGGACATGTTGATCGGACATGGAAACCTCCTGTCATCTGATTGAGAAGGTCCCAATCGTCCGACAGGCGCGCCCATCTACCAAATCGCTGCGCCCCGATCAGCGCGTTTCACTCACCTCAAGCGCCAATACCGCGAGAGCGGTTTCGTCCTCGTCCGCGTTCCTGCCTTCACGAGTGCCGTGTGGCAATGTCTGAAGTCAACGAGCGTGCCGCGCAGCATTCTTGTTCGCTGCCACTAAAGTCTATCAGACGCACTTTGACCGACTCTTTCGAGGCCCAAGAAGATTATGGCGATACTTCTCTTCCTGACACCGGTAGGGGTCACTAAGGTGTCGCTCCCCTGCCCCGCGACCGTGTTGCCGCTTTTTACAGCGAACTCCTTCGAGGGCAATTTGGACAGGTTCTTAGTGATGGAACTTAATGCAGCTCCTGTGATCGCGAGCTTTTGCTGGTGGCCCGCGATTGCAGGCGGGATCCGAAGAGCGGTTTAAGGATTACTCGCATCGTCGGCCTCGGGAGGTAAAAGCCATCCACCAAGGTTTGACAGCGCCCTGCCCTCGCCCGTCATCTGAACTGAATCTTGAACGCGTTCAAGAAACGCAAATTTGATGTGGGATGCCCTCAAATAAACGCCTCAAGCCGTCTATGCGTGTGGTATCTTTATCTTTCCGCCGAAATGATGCTACTATCGAGGCAGAATCGAGTCGAACTCGGAATCAACCGATGTCGGGACAGTATCATGAGCGGTAACCTTGAACAGTTTTTGACAGACCTGTCGCGCGGGCTTGAGCGCACAATGGTGGCCGTCAATAAGGAACTGACGCTAAGGCAGCGGATAAAACGAACCTGGTCAATGCGCCAGTGCTCGCGCTTTCTGAATGTCAGCATACAATACCTTACGAAGTTCGCCAACGCGAACGACGACTTCCCTGCGGGTGAATACGTTGGGCGCGAGCGCGTCTTCACCCTGTCAGAATTGATGCTCATGCGGGCTCTTCTGGCAGCGTCGGCGAAACGACCCTACGACTACTTGGCTTGGCGAAAGCCGGACGATCCACTCCCAGTCATTTCTTTTGCAAGCCAAAAAGGTGGGACCGCCAAAAGCTTGAGTGCCGCCCATTTTGCCCAGTATCTCAGCTTGCACTACGGCATGCGGGTCGGGGTCATGGATGCCGACCCTCAAAGCACGATCACGCTCTACTTTGTAGGTGGCGAGGGGCTTCCTCAAATGCCGGACGAGAACACCGCGTCCATGGTGGATTTTGCCGGTCTGTTCCAGTCTGACGAGGCGCCATTCACTGACCACGACGCGGATACACTCGACGGCTTTCTATTAAAGACCTCTTGGCCAGGGCTCCGGCTCCTGCCTGCTCATGGTGAGACGTCTGAAGGTGAGATTCAAATTGCCCGATTGGTGCGCGAAGCGCCGCCTGGAAAGAGTTTCTACCGGTATCTTCGTGATGCAATCGATCGGTGGAAAGAAGGACATCCGCCCCAGACTGCACCCAACGAATTGGTTCAGGACGGTAAGGTCGACGTCGAAAAATTGGATAGTGCTCTGACGGAGACGCTGGACTGCATCATTATCGACTATCAGCCCGCATTGACACTGTTCCAACTTAACAACGTGATCGCCTCTTCATCGCTCGTCATTCCTCAGACAATGAAGGGATTTGATATCGCGACGCTTTCAACTTTTGTTACCGGCCTGCTTGGTATGCTGCAACACATCCTTGCACACGAGCGGATCGAGATAGGCTCAGGTGCGAATATGCTGCTTCCAACTATAGTGCAGCGTTCCAACGCTCAAGACCTGAACCACATCGGCAACTTGTTGGAGCATTGCCCCACCGAAATCTTGCCCGTTTTCTATTTGCGATCCGACGCAATTTCCAACGCATCGGACGTCTATCAGTCCGTCTATGAGTATGAGCCGGACACTCCGGGCAAACGCAAGGGTATCAATCGTTTCATAACGAATGCGGATGCGGTCAACGACGCGATCGTTAGCCGTCTTTGGCCAGGGTTGGAGCGCGGCTATGCTAACGCCTGGATGGATGACTTCTATGACGACGACGGGGAGGATGCAGCATGAAGCGGAGCATCCCACGGTCTTTGGTCTCCAAGGCCATCAGCCAGTCTAAAGAAGACAAACATCAGCACGACAATAATGAAATAACCGCTCCTTCTGAAGCCGTTCCCAAGCCTCTGAAGGGGGCGGGAAGCGCATGGAAAGCCGGAGCGCTTGCACAGTCACAGGCTGCGGTCGAGCAGAGCAGGGAGCAGCTCGCTGCGGATATTCTAAATGGTCGACATGAACTCAACTTGAGCCCCGACCAAGTGAGCGATCCGCTGGGTTCCGACCGTCGTGAAGACTGGATGGAACAAGAGGCCTTCAAGGCGCTGGTCGAGAGTATCGAGGCGAATGGTCAAGATACGCCCATACTCGTTTGGCCTGAAGACCCGAACTGGACGCCTGACCCGCTTGATCCGACAGACGCGGATCATGTGCCGTTCATCCTGTTGACCGGACGGCGTCGACACGCAGCGTCGGTGCAACTCAATCGGAAGCTCCGAGCGATCCTCGCTCCCCCTGAACTGCGCTCAGCGAACAACGCCCAGTTCGAGATGCTTTTTCTGCGCTTCAGAGAAAACGAGGCCCGTGAAAATCTCGGCGCCTTCGAGCGCCTGTTGTCTATCGGTGAAATGTACAATGCGTTGAAGGAAGCGGGAGAGAAGCTGACCGCAGTTGCATTTGCCTCACGCATTGGTGTTCATGAGAGCATCGTGTCCCGCGCGCGCGCAGTTTTCGCTTCGAAAGACGAAATCTTGAACACGTTCAAGAACGCCTATGAAATGAGTTTCCGGGACCTTCAGGTCGCGATGGCAAGCCTTGAGTCCAAGCCCAAAACGCCTGCTAAGAAAACAGCAAAGAAGTTCACTGCAAAGCGCAAAGTGGGCAATCGCAACCTAACGCTAACGTCGGCAAACGGGAGTCTTTCGGTTAAGGCGTCGGGTGTGCCGATCAGTAAGATTCAACTCGAGGAACTGAGCGACCTGATCGCGGAGTACTTGAGCAAGAACAAGGAGGAGCCGTCAAAGGAGTGATCCCTTGAAAGGCATCTCTGTATTGAGGCAACGAGCAAGAGGACGAACAAGTGACCTAAAGGCAAAAGAAAAGCACCCAAGCTGAGGGCCTGAGAGCTGATCTTATCGGTTTGGTCGCCATCAAGATAAGTCTCTCATGAATCTCTGTCAACGATGAACGCTTCTGAGCGAACGGGTTTCTTTTGCCTCCACAAAACAGGAGGTGAAATACAGGCATGACACAAACAGGTTGGCGCAAGCCGACACCGGGTCTTGGCGTAGCTGAACAGCTCGCTCAAGCCGGTGAACATAAATCTATACCCAAAAACGAGGCATTCGTGGCCGTGAAGCGCGTTGGCGCGCATATCGGGCTGAAGGCAAGCGATCTGATGCTCCTTGATACACTCGGGGCGTTCACGCAGCCCCAGGATTGGGAGGCGCGCCGGCGGCCGATCGTCTGGGCCTCGAACGCTTACCTTATGGAGCAGACGGGCTTTTCTCTGTCGGCCCTGAAGCGACATGCAAGGCGCCTGGCCGAAGTCGGTGTGATCGCGTTCAAGGACAGCCCCAATGGCAAACGCTGGGGCAGGCGGAACCCGGATGGGCACATCATCGAGGCCTATGGCTTTGATCTGTCGCCCATGGCGGCCCGTGTGGAGGAGTTCACTGAGCTCTATGGACACATCCAGGTCGAGCGCGCGCTCTGCCAGCGTCTGAAGCGTCAGATCACCGTGGCACGGCGGATGATCCGGGCGCGGATCGAGGCGGCCCTTCAAAACGCGCTCAGCGGCGCCTGGGCGCGGTATCTGGAGCTCTTCGACAGTCTTCTGACCCGTCTTCCACGCACCAATGCGGCCTCCGAGACGCTCGAGCAAATTCTCGGCTGGTTCACTGAGTTGCAACAGCGCGTCGAGCAGGCCTATCTCAAATCTGTTCGCGCGGATAAAGTTGTGGAAAACCCGGTATCAAACGAAGCACAGATCAGTGACAAGACTCAAGAAATGGACCCCAAGGAGGTCAATTCCGACCCTCATATACTAACTACAAATCAACTCAATCCTGTAACTAGTAATCGCTCAGAAACTGAGCAAGCGGCGGGCGTGGCACCCGAAAGATCGACCGTGGTGCCGGTTGAGAGGTCGGAACGGGAAGGGGAGGCGGCAGAGGGGGCAAAACCGGCCCGAGGCGTGGCTGTGGATGTGGCGACCGTCATGCAGGCCTGTCCGGAATTCGCGTTTTGGGCACGAAACATGGGCGGATACCTGAGGGACTGGGGTGATCTGTACAGGATTGCCGGTGATCTGAAGAAGATCATTGGGATCTCGGACCATGCTTGGCTGGCGGCGCAGGAGGTTATGGGCAAACAGATGGCCGCCGCGGCGATGGCGTTGGTCTTTGACAAGCATGCCAAGGGCGAAGTGGCGTCGGCGGGTGGATATCTGCGCGGCATGACCGAAAAAGCCGGGGCGGGGGAGTTGCATCTGGAGCGTAGTTTCTACGGCCGGTTGAGCGGACAGGCGGCGTGAGGACGTTGATCGCGGAAAGCCACTGGCATATATTGCCAACGCGGAGGGTTTGTCATGGTCACACGTAATGTGGTTCTCACGGAGACCCAGGATGAACTGGTTCAGGCTTTGGTGGCTTCCGGTCGGTACCAGAATGTGAGCGAGGCAATGCGCGCTGGTTTGCGGTTGCTCGAGCAAGAAGAGGCCGAGCTTGCGGGTATTCGGAAAGGGCTGCTTGAAGGACTTCAACAGGCGGAAAGCGGTGACCTGGCCGACGGGAGTGGGCCCGATGCGGTGCGCCGCGCCTTTGCGAAAGCACGTGCCACCTCATGAGCCGATCCTTCCGGCTGACGCGTCGCGCGGAAGCCAGCTGGTCGAGATCGCCCGGTGGACCATCGAGAATTTCGGTCCGCGTCAGGCGGAGATCTACGAAGCAGAACTGCTCGCGCGGTGTGAGGCGGTTTTGCAGGGCCAGGCGTACAGCCGAAGGTGCTCGGTCCTGGTCGATGGTGCCGAGGATCTTCGGTTCATCAGGGCAGGGGAGCACTTCCTGATTTTTCTGAATCGGCCGGACGAGGTCATCATCGTGGATATTTTGCATTCCCGGAGTGATTTGCCCCGTCACGTCGCGGCGCTGACGGCGCTTAAGGGCGGGGAGGGCTGACCACGTTCAGAGCCCCGCTGCTTTTGTGAGGTTCACCCGGAACCGGTCCCGGCGACGCTGGTACCGACGGGTCATTTCGGCCGAGGCATGTCCGAGCTGCTTCTGGACATGGCGTTCGTCGACTTCTGCGGAGCTGGCGAGCCCGGCGCGCAGGGAATGGCCCGAGAACAGCGCGAGGCGCTCACCTTCGGGCAGATCGGCGCGGATACCGCTCTTCAGGACAGTGGATTTGATCAAGCGGGCGACGTGCTTGTCGGACAGGCGGCTCTCGAGGGCTTTCTTTCCGTCCCGCGAAGTGCGGACGAACGCCGGCCCGAAGTCGATGCGTCCGAAGTGAAGCCATTGCCCGAGTGCATGGACAGGACAGGTGGAGTCAGACGATCCGCGGCCGATTTCGACCTCGCGCCAGCCGGTCTTGGCGTTCAGCGTGAGCACGGCGCCCTCGTCGAGGATTTCAATCCACCCGCCTGAGTCCGGCGTGTCGTTCTTGCCGACATCCAAGCTGACAATCTCGGAGCGGCGCAGTCCTCCGGCATATCCGAGGAGCAGGATCGCCCGGTCGCGCAGGCCTCGCAGGTCGAACCCAAGGGTGGCGACCATGGCGAGGATATCTCCGGGGAGAATGGCCTCTTTCTGAACCGGCGGCCGCGCGTGTTTCCGTTTGATCCCGGCCAGCACCGTGGCGATGTGGCGGTCCTTGCGATCCAAGGTGAAACCGCGCTGTGCGCAGTTCCAGGCAAGACCGGACAGGCGGCGTTCGATCGTGGAAACCGATAGGGCAGGGGAGGGGCCCTCGGCCGAAGCCAGGTCGGCGAGATACAATCCGATCAGATCCGGCGCAGGCGGCAGCGGCTCAGACCCGCGCATGCGGCACCAGCGGGAGAAGTGGGTCCAGTCCGCCTTGTAGGCTTTCAGGGTGTTGTCCGAGGCGGCGCTCCGGGCATAGTCTTTTGCGGTCTCGACCAGACGGTCCAGCGTGCCCGAACCTGCGATATCGGAGGGCAGGGCGATCGTATCCTCGGCACCAGGTTCGCTCTCATCGCGCTCGTCTTCGCTGGTCGCATCCTTGGACGCTGAGCCCGATATCTCGGCATCTGTGGGCGTGATTTCTGGCGGTTTGCTCATGTTTCTGAGCGTACTCTTTTTACGTCCGATAATGCAAACTTATTGGACATAATTGAGATCAACAGGGTGGGGCGGTTTATACACTATATGGTAGTCGAAAGCGCCGCGATAGGATAGTGTGGTGGCATGACCTATCAGCCCACAGCCATCGCTGACGACTTGATGACCCTATCGAAGTTGCCGGCTTGGGTCACCTCAGGACGTGCAGATACCCTTGAAACTGTGGTATTTCGGTCTGGGGCAGCGCTGACGGTGCTGGATGCGTTGGTCTCTGATCCGCGGTACGGCGTGCCGGCGAAGCTATTGGCGAACCGGTTGGCGCTGAAAGCCGCGACGGTGACGTCAAAACTGGAAGGGCGCATGGTGCGTGAGGTCGATATCCGCGATGCCTATCACCTGACGCCGCCCGGAGAGGCTCGCGGCCCCGATGGCGATCTGCTGGCGTTCTGGCGGGAGGGCGCAAAGCTTCGATTGAACAACAAGGATTGGCATCGCGATCTAGGGTACCTCGTTGGTTCGAATTTTGCTGACGATGTCGTTGGCTGGATCGAAAGCGCGGCCGCGCGTGCCAAAACCCAGGGGCCGCTGGCGGGTGCCGTTGGCGTGATGCGCACCGTCCTGGAGGCGGACGATCGCGCCGAAAGGGTGGCATGCCTACTCAGTGATGTGGTTCTGGCACGTACCTTGAATTTGCCATCTCTTCTTCCGATCACGGCGCGGCATCTTACCAAGGCGGTGTTGCGGGATCTGGCGGCGGGAGGGCAGGGGGCAGACTTCAAAGTTCAGGCGAGCCTGTTGGTCACCATCGAGGACACAATCCGGCAGGCGCGCGACCTTGCGGCCAGAGCAGCGGCGCTCCAAAAGATAGCCCCGAAGCTGCGGGCAAAAGGATCGGAGGTTGCAGCGGCCCTATTTCTGTCCGAGGATGCCGTCGCGCCATCGGCGATGCTCTCGCCAATGATCCAAGGCACGACCATCCCGATGACGGATCGGGCCGCGCGGCGGTTCTGCGACCGTTTGGTCGAGCTGGGCGTCGCGCGGGAGCTGACCGGGCGGCCGACGTTCCGGCTGTATGGGATCGGTCTATGACGGCGACAGCTAAACGAAAGTCAGCGAGCAAGCGGCGAGTCTCGACAGGCGCAGGCCTGTTTGACCGGGAACTTACAGACCTGCCGCAAGATCTGCGTTGGCGGGAATGGATGGGCCGGATTGAGGCGGTGCTGTTTGCCAGTGCCACGCCGGTTGGTCGTGACGACCTGGCGCGCGTGGTGGGGCAGGGGGCCTCGGTTGAGATGCTGATTGCGGATATTCAGGCAGAGCTTGTGGGGCGACCGTATGAATTAATGGAGACCGCCGGCGGATGGATGTTCCGCACCAAGACCCAGTTCGCCGAGGCGATCAAAGCGGCGGCCGATCTCGGCGAGCAGTCGCTGGGTTTCACCGAGATGGAGATGGGCGTGCTCTGCGCCATCGCCTATCACCAGCCGATTGACCGGGCCGGTCTGAAAGACATCTTTGGCAAAGAAGTCAGCCGCGATCTGCTGGCGCGGCTGCGCTACAAAGATCTGATTGCGAGTGGGCCGAGGGCGCCGCGACCTGGCGCGCCGCATACCTTTGTCACGACGGAGACGTTTTTGGCGACGTTTGATCTGCAGACATTGCGAGACTTGCCGGAGTTGGAGCTTGTTTCAAGTGCGGCATCAATGCTGGGCGATGTTTGACAGTATGGTTGCTTTATGATTGAGTGTCCTGTGTCCACGGACAGCGGACACATGGTGAGGATCAGATGAAAAGTCAGGACATCGTCGTGCTGCTCAAGCTTGTCAGCCTTCAGGAGCAGGAAAAGATGGCTCGGTCTGGAGATAACGATTGGTTGTCACCGCGCGAAGAGCCTTTCTCCGCGCGCGGATTAGCAGCATCGCTCGGGATCAGCAAATCAGAAGTCAATGCATCGATCAACCGAAGCATTGGTTCTGGACTTGCCATCAAAGATCGTGAGCTCGGAAGGGCTAAACCCAATCGCCGCGATCTCAGTAGCTTTATCATTCACGGGCTAAAGTTCGTGTTCCCGGCAAAACCCGGCGCAATGATACGAGGAATACCAACCGCCTTTGCAGCTCCAATGCTCAAGAGCCTGCTAATGTCAGTCGGCGATTACCAATATGTATGGCCGTATGCACATGGTGAAGACATGGGCCAATCTATTGAACCTCTCTTCAAGTCAGTACCGGAAGCCGTGCAGAGTGACGAGCGGCTCTACGAATATCTCGCCCTCGTCGACGCAATCAGGTTAGGCAAGCAGCGCGAAACAAGTCTTGCAGCGGACCAACTATCTGAAAGACTCTTGAAGCGATGACAACCGTCCAAGGCCAGTTGCGAAACATGCTTGTGACGGTTGCGGACGCGCTTGGACCAGACTTGCGTGATCGGTTTGTCTTTGTTGGAGGTTGCACGACAGCGCTGTTCATCACAGACGCCATCACTCTTGAAGATGTGCGAGCAACTGATGACGTCGATCTGATCGTTGACTTGGCAGGCTATGGCGAGTGGGCTCAACTACAAAAGAGGCTGCGACAACAAGGATTTTCTGAATCTCATGAAGACAACGTCATTTGTCGGATGCGATTAGGCGAGCTCAAAGTCGACTTTATGCCCGACGATGAAAAAATACTCGGATTTAGCAACCGTTGGTACGCGAGAGGCATCGAGACGGCGGTGACTTATCCGTTGACCGACGCAATGGAGATCAAGCTTCTGCAACCCGAACTCTTCATTGCGACCAAGATTGAGGCGTTTCTTGGCAGAGGGAATGACGATCTCATTACAAGCCGAGATGTCGAGGACATCTTACTGATGGTTGATGGGCGTAGAGAGTTGATCCAGGAGATAAGAGACGCTGAATCAGATACCCGTGAATTCATTGCAGAACAAATGCGTGCGCTCCGAAATCACTACGATTTTGACACTTTCGTAGCGGGCAACATCAGAGGACCTGACGGTCGAGTCGATCTTGTGCGGGATCGATTTGCGTCTTTGGCAGCCAGTGATGGCGGTGCCTGAAATGACAGCTGAATTGCACTGGCGGAGCAAGCGTGGAAGGCGAACAGACGACAACTGGGATTACTGTGGTGTCGGCTTTCGGTCGGAAGCAACCTTATGTGTGGTCTTAGATGGGTCTTCTAGAAAACCAAAAAGTGGCGAACTCGTACGCCTAGTCGCAAAAGACTTGATCGATTGGTTCGTGCAAACCGAAGGACAAGTGTCCTCAGACGAAATTATTGGTCAAATGCACATAATTCACGATGCGCGATTGCCAAACTTACAACAGGCTTCGGCGAGTTATCTCATAATGCTCATCACGCGCTATCAGGCACCCATCATCTTCCATGCTGGCGACTGTCTGTTTGGCAACGTCGATACAGAAGGACTAATAGAATGGCTGATGCAACCACATACTTTGGCCAATGCAACGTGTGATCTCTCAATTGCTAAACTGGTGCATTCGAATATCAGGAACAGACTGACAAGAAGCTTGCGAGCCAACGAGTTTATGACCCCAGAGATCACGACAATACCAGCGAAACAGGGAGAGACGCTGATTGTTGCTACCGATGGTTTTTGGGCAGGGCTCAATCAAGAGGAACAACGTTGCTTCTTGGTGGACGAGGGCTGTTATGAGGGGGACGATCTGGACGATTGCAGTGCATTGAAAATCACAATCAACGACGCAGTCAGAAAACCGCACGTTACCACCACGACACCCGACAACTTATATGTCGTGATCTCTACCTGAGGTGAACTGCCATGATTGCCAAGTCAGGAACTTGTCTCACTCGCGGAAAAAGCCATACCAAGCTGCAACAAACTTCAGATGCAGCGGTCAATCAGACTGCAAGTTGACCAATTTGCCCTTCCAAGGAATGTCCTCATGTCTGCAATTCGCTATTCAACTTTTCCGCGAACCGATCCACCCCCAGAGTTCGTATCGCCTTTGGTACAGGCCTTTATCGATCATGAGGCGTCTATCTCGACCCTTGCGCGCAAAAAGGGGCTCACCAGCGACGCGGTCCTCTCGGAGATGCGGAATGATTTGCAGGCGATTGGCTTCGAAGTTGAGCAAGGCAAGGCGGCACAGGACAAGATCAAACGGCCAGTGTTCTTCGGCGAGAATGGCGTGCCAGGTCTGCAATACGAGGTTGATGCCTTTCACACGGTGTGGCGCTGTGGACTAGAAATCGAGGCGGGGCGAGCTTGGCAGGGCAATGCGGTTTATCGCGACCTGATTCAAGCACTTGTGATGGTAAATCTGGACTATCTCGCCCTCGCTGTTCCGAACGGATATCGCAGGAAAAGTCTCGGTCGCACCGTAGTCAGCAAAGACTACGAAAATACCTGTGCCGTCGCAGACTCGCTGTATGCGCACAGCAGGCTTCGGATGCCATACGGCTTAATCGTAGTCGGTTACTAGAATGCGACAAAAGTCTTTCAAGGGAAATCATATGAAGCCAGTCGGAGATGATGTCGGAGTGCTCAGATGCTGGCAGGCGCATGCCGGATAAGTGGAGGCTTGTTCGAAGCGGACCGTTTTTTTGCGTTAGAGCAACCGGCGGTTTCAAAAATCGATGCCAACGTACGCAGAAAATTTGCAACTTGTAGATAGATCCTCTGTAACCTCCTTGATTCATTGGTTATTTACTAAAGCAAAGGAAGAAAAATTGAAAATGCGCGTTGACTAACCTTGTCAACCCAATCATTCTCCTTTGAAGGGAGACTTCGATGAATTCAGCCGGCCTACACATCAAGAAACGGCGTGAAGCCATGGGGATTTCTCAAGCAGCGTTGGCTGCACAGATCGGGGTCGATAAGAGCTTTCTTAGTTTAGTTGAAAGCGGGAAGAGAGTCCCAACTGAGGAACACGTGGTTCGGCTGAGCGAGGCCCTTGGATTACCCGCCGAGCTATTGCTTTTGCAAGCCGGAAGGTTGCCAAAAGATGTGCAGATCGCGATTGACGATGATGCAACAGCCGTGGCGGCGGTCGTAAGGACGTGGTCAGAGCACGACGCCGTCGTCTACCCCGCCAAGCCTGGGAGCGCGCCTCGGTCTAAGCCAAATCGTAGGCGCAGCAACAAAATATCCGCGACAGTTCCCTCATTGATCCAGGTAAGCAAATCGAGCACGACATATCGCGCCCACAGTTATCATACGAAAGTTCCGCCTTCAGCAATTGCCCCATTTATTGAAGCGTTTACCAGACCTGGAGATTTAGTCAGTGATCCATTCTGCGGATCTGGTATGACAGGTGTCGCTGCCCTCGACGCAGGGCGTGATGCATTGCTTTCCGATCTTTCTCCTGCAGCTGTTCACATTGCGCGCAATTACACATCACCATGTGACCCAAAGCGTTTCGAAGAAGCACTTCTTATGGTTGAGAAGGAAGCCAAGGCGACCATGGATTGGCTATATGTACCAATCAGTAGTCAGGGTGAGCGGATTGAGTATACCGTCTGGAGCGATGTATTTGCATGCAGTTCTTGCTCGTCGCCTTTTAGCTATTGGGATGCATCTCAGGAAGGCATGAGCAAGGAGCTAACTTGCCCGAAGTGCAGCGCAAAACTGGAAAAAAATGGACTCGCTTGGATCGATGAAGTGCCGGTCCGCACCCATGTTTCTCAACCTGGCCGAAGAATACATGCCCACCTACCGACACCGGCCGAGCTGACGTTGATAGATGAAATTGAAGGAACGAGTATTCCTTACTGGATCCCATCAAACCCGTTTGCCGCTGACCGCGAGATGTGGCGATCTGCGCATTCGGCAATGGGAGTTACAGATGCCGCCAGCTTTTATACGAAGCGCAACCTGCATGCGCTAGCGGCCCTTCGGCATGCGATTGTTAAGGTTTCGGAGAGCCGTGTTCGCGAAGCGTTGCTGTTCGCGTTCACAGCATGTGTGAATCGCGCTTCGAAACGGTATCAGTGGAATGCGAAACGTCCAACCAATGTCATGACAGGGACGATGTACATTTCGTCGCTGCGCTACGAATGGAATGTATGGAGCCTTTTCAAGCGAAAAGCAGCAGATGTATTACGTTTTTACAAATCCCGAGTAGGGATTAATTCAGAAGCACAAGTTTTCCAAAGCTCTGCTACGGACCTAGCCTGTATTCCAGACAGCGCAGTCGATCTGGTCTTCATGGACCCACCGTTTGGATCAAATATCTTTTATGCAGACAGCTCTTTGCTCTGGGATGCCTGGATTGGAGGTCAAACCGACCAAACCAACGAGATCGTGGTAAACCAGCGCCGTCGGCGGGAAGCGGGTGGGAAGGACCTTGAGCTTTATGGCGATCTGATGACGCAAGCGTTTACGGAGTCGGCGCGCATCATGCGATCTGGCGGCAAGGGAGTTCTCGCATTCTCCAACACCAACGATCGCGTATGGAGCGAAGTTCAAGATGCCCTATCTGATGCTGGCTTGGAAACCGAGAGCGTACATGTGCTGAACAAAGGACAACCATCGATCAAAGGCGTGAAGGGGCAGTTAAAGCAAGAACGTGTGACGCGACTTGATCTTATGCTAACGTTGTCACATCGATCTCGGTCGCCCCGCAAACGTGAAGCAGCTCCTCAGGCATTCATAGATGCGTCAATATTGAGCGCATTATCTGAAGGGCTCAGTGATCCCGATCACGTATACACTGCGGTCCTGAGAGACGTTCTGAAAGAAGAACTGGCAGCAACCGGCATTACCATTGCCAGCGTTGAGAAGCGCCGTAGAGAGCTAGAGCCGCATGACGACGTTGCAGAGATGCAGGACTTCGTAGAAGGATATCTTTCATCGCAACCGCTTCCGACAACTGACAACAAGGCTGCACCCAAGTTTCCACCAAAAGAACGAATGATATCTGGGACCCGTAATACAGCTTTCTACAATGCGCACAGCTATCATACCAAGGTTCCTCCAGAAGCGATTTCTCCCTTTATCGAGCACTTTACAAAGCCTGGTGCTGTTGTTCTGGATCCGTTTTGCGGTTCCGGTATGACTGGTGTTTCTGCCGCATTGTGCGGCAGGCGCGCGATCCTGAATGACCTTTCTCCAGCGGCAGTACACTTGGCCTGGAACCACACTCGGGCATGTAAAGAAGACGATCTACAGGTCGCTTTTGACCGGATGGCGGGCGATGTTGAGGAATATATGGCCCGATACTACGCGACAATCGATGATCACGGAGAGCCGGCAGAAATCCGTTGGACGCTTTGGAGTACACGTCACCGATGCCCTCAGTGTCGCAAGGATTTTTTATTGTGGGACACAGTTGATCAATGCTCGGGGCGCATCAGCCGAGGAACCGTGTGTCCGTCCTGTTCATTCAGTGCAGATAGGCGGAAATTTGACACAGTGGGCAACGAACCGGCTGTTGTTGCGTTCACTCGTCAGGATGGTTCTAAGGGCGAGCGCCCTGCAACCGAACAAGACTTCGCCGACGCGCAGAAGTTTTCAGCTGAAGACTGCCAAGCACCCTTTCCCGATGTCGCATTGGAAGCCGATAGAGAGATGCACCGAAGATGCGCCTTGCACCTTCAAGGCATCCGGAGCGTTCGCGACATGTACACGGACCGAAATAGGCTTGCTTTAGCGATCCTATGGAAAGCGATCCAGAAAGAGCCCAATCACCGCCTTCGTGCCTGTCTGGCGTTTGCGTTCACCAATACAGCTTGGCACGGAACAAAAATGCGGCGGTTCAATGCGCGCGGCGGACATCGTCCTCTGACGGGCACTTTGTATGTTCCGCAACTCTCTGCCGAAGCAAATGTGCTGCAAGTCATGCGCAACAAGATTCGACAATTGAAGTCTTATTACCGCGCATTCCAACCTGCAGAAATCGAGCCCCCTCATGTTATGACCCAAAGTGCTGCCGATCTGTCAGGAATACCGGAAGGCAGCATCGATTACGTCTTCACTGACCCTCCTTTCGGATCAAACATTTTTTATGCTGACTGCAATTTGATTTGGGAGTCCTGGCTCGGCCGCGTTACGGATCCAAGTCTTGAAGCGGTGGTGAATCGGTCTCTACAACCGGCAGATGGAGGAAAAACGCTTGCAGACTACTCCGCCCTTATGGAGGCCTCGCTTGCGGAAATAGCGCGGGTCTTAAAGCCCGGCGGATGGGCTACCATCGTTTTCCACAACACAGACAGCGAGGTTTGGCGTGCATTAAGCGAAGCAGCAGCGGCCGCTGGTTTCGTTTTTCATGAAGCGGCCTCTCTGGATCGGAAACAGCAAAGCCACAAAGGGTATAAAGGGCGAGGTGGCTCGGAGAATGTAGCCCATTTTGACGTAGTAATGAACCTACGTAAACCATTGGACGGTGCCGTTAAGCGAACCAACAAAAACCAAGTGATGGACATAGACGCGCTAGTTGAGGATGCCACATCAATCCCAGGTATATCCGACCGAGGCGTTCAAGGTATCCATGCCGAAATCATGCGCCGATTAATGTCTGAAGGCCGCACAGAATTTCCAGATTTTCAGCAGGTCCGCCAAGCCTTTTCACAGACTTAGGTTGACTCCCTGCAATCAAAAGCTGAGGGTCAGCTTATAAAGCTGCATCGTCTGCAGTTGTGATTCCCTTTGCGAGAGGTCGGAGTTTGGACGACATTCTAACGATTGGAGACGTGGCAAAACGGCTCAAATTTGACGAAGGTACTGTCCTCGCAATGCTGGAGGAGGGGGAACTGCCCGGGTTCATGTTACGCTCAGAATGGCGTTTGACACGAGATCATTTCGAGCAATGGATTTCTGGTGTAGCCGCCGGCCAAGATCCGAAGGATCTGGTTGCCGCGATAACCCAGAACCTCAACAAAAAGAAGACGGTAAAACCTCGTGAACCGGTCCAGGACAAAGACCAAGGCGAACCGGCGCAGACCGGCCAATCGGTGGCGCCGCTGACGACCAGAGTATCGCAACCAGAACTCCATAGGCGTTTCTTGAAGGCGCTCGGTGAAAAAGCGCAATCTAACTCAGAGATTGAGCGCAAACCACTCGAAGTTGACCTTTCTACACCAATGCCATCACGTATCAGAGTCTATCTCTTCAACGTAACAAGGCCCCCAGGTGGTAGGCCCCTTGGTGAGCACAAAGTGCAGTTGATCATACCTGGTCAGAAGCGCGGTGAACGTGCGAACTTCGATCAGACAGACGGACGCATTGTCCTTCTTGCTGGGTATGCGGCCGAGGAAGACGTTTTTGTGCTTTGGGATGCTGGCCTTTACGCAGATTTCGCATGGTCGAGAAACGTGCAAGTCAAGGCGGCAACACTAATTGAGGCGTCTGCAGGGCGCGTGGCTGAACAGGGGCGTAGGCTCCGGCCAACGGATGGTGAGGCGGTCACCGAAACCCTGCTTGCCTGCCCACCGCAACGTTTGTGTGACGCTATCCTACGGCGCGTAGAAATTACCCGCCGCAGGATGGCAGAATGAAGGTTTTGGGGAGGCTGCAGGACTTCGAATTCAAGCGGGCATATCACAAACCCGCTGATAACATTGCTGCGGACTTCTACCTTCCTGCTATGGGCGCGTCGGTAACATACGACAGAGCGGTCGGGTTTTTCTCGAGCACAATTTTTCTCTTGGCCTGGCCAAGTCTAAAAGAATTTGTGGCAGCAGGCGGGAAAATGCGGCTGATCTGCTCTCCCATCCTCTCAGAAAGGGACCATTCCGCGCTGCGTGACGGCTACTCACTTCGGGCGGAACTTGAAGCAGGTAAGGAGATAGCCCGATCGTTTGAAGAGCTCTTGGCAACGGAAGGGCTGGTCAAACCTGCCGTTGTTTTGGCGTCGCTTGTGGCAGCAGGTGTCATAGACTGTCGCGTTGCTTGGGTTGGCGATGAAGCTGGAGGCCGCCCGAAACGTCTCTTTCACGACAAGGTGGGCATCTTGACGGATCAGTTTGATGATCGCGTTGCCTTCAAAGGGTCAATGAACGAGACGTGGCCAGGGCTTGCGCAAGATGGGAATCTTGAGTCAGTCGACGTTTTTGCAAGTTGGCGTGACGATGGCGAGAAACAGCGTGTTGCAGATGAGGCCGAGTACTTTGGAAAAGTATGGAATGACGAATGGTCGGGCGTCACTGTGCGGCCCCTACCAGATGTCGCTCTGGAAGCGATCGTCTCTGCCGCTGATGCCGCACAATGGCCGGAGTTTGTCGATGAGATATGCATTGAGCTAGAAGAGGCTGCGCGCTGGTCTGCTGAAGCTGGAGTTCCGGGGGGTAGGTCGCCGCGGCCACATCAGGTCAGCGCGCTGGACGCATGGGAGAGGCGTGGCCGCCGCGGCATCTTTAAGCATGCGACTGGGTCAGGGAAGACCTTCACGGCGCTCTGTGCGATTAAAGACAGCCTCAGTCGTTCTGAAATTCCTATCATATTGGTTCCTAGCGAATTGCTTCTAAAGCAATGGAGCGACGAACTACGTGAAACGTTTGAGTCCGCTGGGTTGCAATTAATGATCTGTGGGGGAGGGAATAGGCATTGGGCGCAAGGATCGAACTTACGTATTTGGAGCCGTAAAGGAGCCGGGAATCGCGCGATACTGGCGACCACTCAAACGGCAACAAGCGAACGTTTCCGGGGACTCATTAGTGGCGGACCACATCTCTTCTTGGTGGCAGACGAAGTGCACAGGTTAGGTGCGCCATCTGCCCGCCAGATCCTTTCACTTGAGACGGGACCGCGACTTGGATTAAGCGCAACACCAGAACGTGCTGGAGACCCAGACGGAACAGCGGCAATCACCTCATATTTCGAGGGTATCGTTCCCCCACCGTTTTCCCTTGAGGATGCCATTAAAGCTAAAGCTTTGACACCTTATGCCTACAACGCCCACACGGTTTCGCTCACGGAAGCAGAGCGCACTGCTTGGAACAAATTGTCTGAAGATATTCGCCGGTTGTTTGCGAGAGCAATGACAGCTGGCGATGACGGAGATGCTTCACTTTCAGGACAACTAAAGCGGCTGCTGATTCAGCGCGCAAGGATCGTCAAACGCGCTGAAGGAAAAATCTCCTTGGCCGCGGAGATCGTGTCTGGATCCTATAAACCGGGTGAGCGTTGGATTGTCTATTGCGACGATCAACATCAACTCGCGAGTGTCAAAGACGCCATTTCATCGGCGGGAATCGAAGATAATTTTGAGTACCACAGCAGCATGGTCGGAGATCGGGCACGCACCCTTGATATATTCAGCGAGCGAGGTGGCGTGCTGGTTTCGATCAGGTGCCTCGACGAAGGGGTGGATATACCGTTGGTAAGCCACGCACTCATCCTTGCGTCATCGAAGAACCCTAGAGAATTCATACAGAGGCGGGGAAGGGTACTTCGAAAAGCAGATGGCAAAGCGCTTGCGCATATTCACGATGTAATCGTCGCCCCGGAGATCGAAGATGACGATCACGGTGGCGGATCGATTTTGAAAGGGGAACTGGCAAGGGCCATCGAGTTCGGTCGGCATGCAATTAACCCAGGAGCCGTTGCAGACCTTAACCGCATTGCTGCCGCTGCAGGTTTGGATTGGACTTCTTTGACAGAGAATGGATTTGAAACAGACGACGATGAGAACGATTTGGAGATGGTGAATGTCTGATGACGCACGTGACAATCGCGACGCAACTGTCGCGGATACGATTGAAAGAATCCGGGCAGAGAAGTTTCCTGACGTGGACCGCGACCTGGTCCTAGACGTGCTTCGCTTCCATGCCGATGGAGTAGTAGTTGACCATGTTGATCGACAGATTGATGAAGCAATTGCCGAGCGCCTCAAAGGGGATGACTAATGCTTCGGATAAAATCACTCACCATGCAAAACTTTGGAGCGTTCAAAGGAGAGCAAAGATTTGAACTCCCGCAGGACGAGGGAGTTACGGTATTTTACGGCGAAAACATGCGAGGTAAAACAACACTTTTGAACGCCTTTCGCTTTGCATTATTTGGTAAGATCATTGGTCGGGGGCGGCGCTCTGTTTCATTCCACGACATGATCAATTGGGAGGCGCGCGCGGACGGCGTTCAGAGTTTTGAAGTGCGATTGATCCTTAGCCATGCTGGAGCAGAGTACAGACTCACAAGGACCTGTAAGCCCAAGAGTGGGCATAACACGCCTACAGGTCATGAAGACTATGTCGCGGACTACTATCTGGAGCGTGGGGGACACATACTACCGCCGCAACAGGCAGCGATGGAAATCGAACGCATATTGCCAGAACAAATTGCGCGTTTCTTTCTCTTCGATGGCGAATTGTTGCAGGAATATGAGGATCTGCTCTACAGCGATACGGACATGGGCCCAAAGATCAGCCAGGCCATCGAACGTATTCTCGGCTTGCCGACACTGACAAAATCGCGCGACTCCTTGAAAGCAGCACTCGACCGCGCGGAAGCTCGCGTCGCATTGGCAGCACAGGGCGATCAAAAAACACGCGAGTACGGCAATCAACTGCAAAATCTTGTTGAAGAACGCACTGTGTTGACGGGCGACCTTTTCCGGCATGAGAAAGCTCTGGAGGACCTCCGTGCCAGAAAAGTTGCCATAGAAGACGATATGCGACGCAAGCAGAGGATGGCGACGCTTCTAGAGAAACGTGACCGCCTCACGGATGAGGTTGCTGGGCTCCTGACAGAGATCGCCAAGAAGCAAGAAGCGATTACGGTAGCAATGTCTCCAGCGTGGGCCGCCATCATCGTGGATAAGCTAAAGTTGGCGCTGACGAGACACCTGAAACGGGAGGTCGAATTGCAAAGCACCGTTATGCGCGCGCAAGTTTTGCAAAGCCTCTCGGAGGGCCATGACCCGGAATGCCCCACCTGCCTACAGATCGTTTCCGACGAAGCACAGACCAAGATTCGCGCCCATCTTCCCAATGCAGATGCGGGAACAGAGGATGATCGAAACAGGGAGCTTGCAAGTGTACGACGTCAGATTGATGCGATTAACGCCCAGCTCGAAAACACCAATCCGGAGGTGCTTCGCTTGTTGTGGACTGATTTTGAAGCCCATCGGCGCAGCATATACACAAAACGCGGTGAGATTGAGGAGATTAAGAAGAAACTGAGTGGCGATTCAGAAGGTGAAATCAAAGGCCTTCAAAGAGAGTACGAGTCAAATGTCCGTCAGACCGCAGCCCTCGAGAAAGGTATAGCTGAGACCAATGATAAGCTCCTTGAGAATGCTGGTTATCGCGAAAAATTGCAAAAGCGCTTAGACAAGCTTGCAGGAAGCGAGATGGACCTTGAAAGACGTAGGCGTGATCTTGCGAACACGCTATATGACATGTTCAACGAAAGTGTCGGTGTCTACCGGGAACAGCTTCGTCGTCGAATTGAGGCCGATGCCAGCAGTTATTTCAAGCGGCTGACGACGGAAGAGGACTACGCGGGTCTAAGAATTAACGATACATACGGCCTTACCATCATGCACCGCGACGGAAGCGATATACCGATGCGATCTGCTGGTGCAGAGCATGTAGTGGCACTCTCTCTGGTAGCCGCTCTTCAGAACAACGCCCAATTGCGCGGACCTATCGTGGTGGACTCTCCGTTTGGCCGATTAGATGGAGGCCACAGAGCTCGCATTGTAGAGACGCTCCCGGAGATGGCCGACCAAGTTATCCTACTCGTATATGAGGAAGAATTGCCGCCGGCGCGAGCGCGCGAGGCATTAAAGGGACGCCTCAAATCAGAATGGACACTCGAACGAAAAACAGCCCGTCACACCGAACTTGCAGAGAGATAAGGAGGCAAAAATGGTTAACCAGAAAGCGGCAGATAAAAAGACGGTTGGCATTACTTCTGGCAACGAGAGCATTCTTACCGCACTCGTGTCGGAAGGTCTGTTTGCGTCCGAAATCGATGCGGCTAAATTTGCTATGGCGTATGCAATTGATTTGGAAATAACCCGCGGCACGACAGAAGGAGCGGGCACTAAGTGGAATGTCGGCAGCGTCGATAGCGATGGTACGATGAAGGCCATTATTCAGGCCTTGTACCCCGAGGAAGCACAGCCGTATCGCTTGATTGAGCATCTCATGAATGAGGGGTTGGGCCGACTGAAATCCGAAGAAGGTTTGCCACCCGATGTAGCGGGCATACTGTTTGAAGAGAACTCAGAAGGAGAAAATCAAGATAGCCCGTCTTAGTAAGAACACTCTTATCTCTAAAGCAACAGACGCGTTGGCAGAGGGTGGTTGGTCAGTTGAAATGCTGACTGAGGATGGCACCCATCCCGCAAGATTTATCATGAGCCAGGATGGGGTGAACCATGTTGTAAAACTCTATGTCTGGAATCTTTCGCATGGCGGCAAGAGCAGATCGCAAGACGAATATCGCATTCAAATCACTGGCGTCGAAACGTTCGAGCCCGAACAAAACGGGCGAACTCTTCTGCTTGGTTGGAGTGAAGACTTTAATGTATTTGCTGGGTTCGACGTTCAGCGTCGTTTGGGAAAAATGGGAGCTTCTCCATCGATTCAGATCACAGCAAAAACATTGCAGGCAGCTGTTGAGAGCGGCGCTTCCTTACAAGACAAGACGAAGAACGAATTTGCGGCTGCGCTTACACCGGAAAAACTTGGACGATATGCCCAGCACCTAAGCACAGCGCATCAAGGCGATTTGGGTCCCGTCTTGGCAAGCGAAGAGGATCCCGCATCCGATCCACTCGCATCCGAAATATCTCGAATTGGATCTGACGCTATAGGTTTCAATCTCGCAGCCAGCAAGGAACCCGATCTACGATCAGAGATACTTGCAGGCGTGGCAGATCTGCTGGCTGCTCTTGATCTTGATGGGCAGCAGGCTCCTGCACAAATCGGGCACAACAGTCCACCGGGGCCAGTCGAAGATCCGGACGTTGCTGTCGCGGAAGTCGAAGCCGCTGCCACAAAGATCAAGGTTGAACTTGAGGCGGAAGAGCCAGATGTGCGGCAAGTAGCGGCATCTGGATCTTTTCTCGCATGGATGGGCAAAATTCTTCGGGTCGTGCGGGCTGAAGTCGGGCAAACGATTGATAAGGGCAAGGATATTGCTCGAGAGTATGCCGTGAAGGCGGTTGTCGGCACAGTGGGAACAAGCGCTGTGCTTTACAAAGGTGAAATCGTTGAAGGACTGCGACGAGTCGGAGCGACTATATTACAGTGGCTCCAGCAGATCTCGGTTTTTTGATCCGCATTGACGGGCAAGACCTACTTATGTCGAGAAAATAGCAATAGAAACAGAGTGGACAATGCTAGTGAATTCGGCTGAGTTGAGAGATACTTACTTGGAACTCATGAAGCGTGAAAAGCCGGAACAGGTGGTGGCGTGGTCAAGGACGGCAATTACAACCGGCCGCAAAATTGGCCCCACGACAGTGACGGAACAACGCTTAAGGAACTTCGTTGATTTAGAATCCCGTCTGTTGCCTAGCAAGATTTGGTCAAATAGTTGAACCTTTCCACAGACATCCCATCTCGCAGCATTTCCGAGATTCTGAGAACAAAGGCACGAAATGCTCTTTCGAACGCTCTTGATGCGCATCGGAAGGAACTTTCAACCTACGAAAGCCTAAAGAACCTCGGAGAAGTCATTGGGACCGAATACGGTGACCGAGTACTTTTTGAGCTCATCCAGAATGCGCACGACGCTCACAAAATTGGTGAGGATGGTGCGATCACCATCAAGTTTGTCAAAATATCGGAAACCGCAGGTTACCTTTATGTGGCCAACCGAGGGCGTGGTTTCAAAGAGCGTGATGTAAATGCCATCATGAACCTGGCGACCAGCGGAAAAGAGATCGGCGAGGGGATTGGCAACAAGGGACTCGGCTTTCGCAGTATCGAAGCGATCACTGACGATGTACGTATCTACTCACGATCGCAGGAACGGACGACTAAATCGTTCGATGGGTTCTGTTTCCGATTTTCTCAACCAAGTGAGATACGTGACATCATTCTTTCCGAGCTTCTCGATCAAGATGTTCGGGAAGATGAAGCAGATCGGATCTCGCAGACAATCCCTCGATACCTGGTACCGCAGCCGCTAGATGAAATCCCTCCCGAGGTCGAACGCTTCGCGTCTGCCGGTTTTGCGACGGTTGTAGTTGCTCCTCTGCGATCCTCGTCAGCGGTGGCTCTGGTGGGAAAACAAGTTGACGAGATCGCAAACTTCGAACATCCGCTTCTCCTTTTTCTCGATCGTATCGGGGAAGTCCGCATAGACGTTGAAATCGATGGTAAAAGAACAAGTAGCCGTCGCCTGACCAGACGCGAGAAATCTCTGCGGGAGGGGGGGCGCCCAGGGAGCCCTAGGATCTCCGAGATTGACGTTGGAGAGCGGCGTCGCTTCCTCCTGGTACAGCAGGAGGTCGACAAGGAACGGGTCCTTGATGCCGTTAGGGAAAGCATCGACCGAGCCCCCGCTTTGAAGCGTTGGTTGGACTGGAAGGGACAACCATCTGTTTCGGTCGCAGTAGGGATAACCACCGCGGCCGTTTTGAACGGACAACTTTACAACTTTTTACCAATGGCAAGCGAAGCTGGATCGCCCCTCGTGGGCCACATTGACGCCCCGTTTTTTGCAGACATCGACCGACGCAATACCGAGTTGGATCTTCCGCTTAACATTATCCTAATGGAGGCTGTTGCAGAGACCTGCCTTTCCGGGGCTCTCGCCGCCGTACATGAGCAACTAGATGTTCCCGGTCGGAGTGTCTTTGATCTGATCGCGTGGACCGGAAGTGCCGCAAAGAAACTGGATGGCGCGATCCGGGTTGCGGAATCGCAATTAAAAGACATTCGCCTTGTTCCAATCATTCCGACCAAGGACGGCGAAAGATGGTCCACGATCAATGACGTTACCATCTGGCCCGAGGTCAATTTCGCGTTGCTGAAACCGCGCGAGATTGTGAAGCATATTGGCATAAACCTAACTTCGAGCGACTTGGATAGCGAGCGCCTTGAGCGTCTTCGCGAAATGGCGGGTCGCTGCTGGGGCCGCTATGGCTGGCAGTATTCCCGCCTCCCTTCGCCCGACGAGATCCCCGAGTGGTCGGCGATTTTTGCGAGAACGCTCGTCGACCGGGGGGCAAAGCCAGCAACATGGTCGAAATTCTATAAGGATCTGGCCACCCTCTGCGAGGCTTCAGAGGTTGACTTGGATTGTCTGGACGGCGTCGAAGTCCTGATCGACCGGTCGGGGAAGCTGCGCTCGGCGGGTGGACATGATGCGGACGGTCGGCACGGTCTCTACGTTCGCAGCGAAAGCGAGATCGGCAAGCGCAGGAAAGGTGGCATTCCATTGCCGCCGCCGTCCTTGACCAGAGGGTATCGTTTTTTCGATGAGAAGATCGGTCTGTCCGACGAAGTGCTGAAAGCTTTCGCCGACGCAGGGCTCATTCGGAAGTTTGATCCAATCGAAGCGCTGTCCGGTCTCGGCTCCGCGCTTGGTAAGGCACCTAGTGACAAGAGACGCGTGGAAGCGCTCGATTGGGCGTTTCGCGTCTGGGATGCGGCGGGAAAGAGCGCGGAAGCTGCGATAAAGAGTGCCGACCTACACGTGCCCACGCTTGGAGGCTGGATGCGAGCCGACAACGCCGTGTTTTCGGGAACGTGGACCGAAGCCGGAAGACGTCTGGAAGCCTATCTCAGCGACGCCTCCGCATATTCGGAGGACTGCGAGCGGGCGAGGAAACATCTTCTAAAGCCTTTGGACGAATGGGAAACCCGGATCGACGCTGGCGCTCGAAAATGGGTGACGTTTCTGGAAGTGATTGAGGTAGCCGATGGCCTGAAGCCCATTGCGGCTAGAATTCGACGGAGAGGCTCGCCTTCGGGATACTGGGACAACCTGCTGCGTCGCGGAGACCTAAAGAACGGCCTCGGCGAGGCTTGGATAAGGCACGCGGGCACTACCACCTTTCATCATCCTAATACGGACGATTACGCGCTCAAGGGCGAGTTCTGGCGGATGCCGGGGCAGAACGAACATGACGAGCTGCCTGAGCATTTGCGCGAAGCATTCTATGAATTGCTTGTCCAACACCTCTCGTTTTATGGCCGAAAGTTCCTTTCTGCGCGAATTGGACGTTACGATCGTGCACAGCGTGACTGGGACGAACGTCGCGTTGTCACACCGATAGGCGCGTTCCTGCGATCCGAGGCGTGGCTGCAGGGCGACCTGCGCGGTGAACGCATATTCCTTTCAACAAACCAGTGTTGGGCATCAAGGACGAAAAGACCAGGAGTTCCGGCATTTGTTCCGCGTCTTTCCGACGACGCTAGAGTGCTTGTCGAGAGAGAGGAGATCGCCAAGATCTCATTTGGCGATGCGCTTGGACTTCTGGACTGGGCCAGTCCTGAGACGGCGCCGCTGCGCCTCGCCGCTCTGGCGAACTCTGCCAGAAACCTTCAGTCGGGTGATGTGGCGACCTTTCGACGCCAACACGGCCGGGCTTGGGGGGAACTGGCCGAGAGCGGTGCAGCGTTGCCATCTGACCTTCCGCTGGCGGCTTATCGTTTCGGAAACCTAGCGTACATCGAGGGCGACAAGGCTGAGTCGATCGAGGTGATCCTTGTCGACAACGCACAAAGCTTTGAGGCGCGGGCCCTTTCCGCCGCCGGCCTTGCCATACTTGAAGTGGGGGACGCCGACCTCGATATCATCGTGGAGAGCCTCAAACACATCAATGGCTATTCGCCCAGTAAGCTGGACCGAGCCTCCGTCCGGTTGCTTGTGGATGGTTCGGTGTTCGTTCCAAGGAACGATGACGACCATCTGGTATCACAGGGCCTAGACTGGCTTCCAGAAGTCGCGGTGATCGCCAACGAGGTTGTGGGCGAGAACCTTGAGCGACGGATTCAGCATGCCACTCTCGACAAGGGGATCCGAGCGATTAGGCTTCGGAGGTGCAGTTCAATTTCACTGCAGGTGGCTGACCAGGAGGTGACGGGCGGTGGCCGCATGGACTGGTACGCCTTCCGGGACGATGCCAGCCCGACGCTTATCCTGACGCACGGCGTATCTCTCGATTGGCCACGCTTGGCGAAGGGTCTTGCTTCTGAGATATCCAAGCTTACCGACACGCGACTTCGCTCCCTAGAGTTGGTGCTTCTCCGCTTGGCGGTCGGACGCCCCGAAGGCATTCTCGAACGCCCCTCGGACGCGGAACTCGCCACTGCGCTTGGTTGTGATATCGGAATTGTCGAAGATATGCGCGCGGGGATGCGGACCGATCTGGCCCACGTCCTTTACCTTGTGGTCCCGGTTGTCGCATACTTCGAAGGTGCCGAACTCGCGCGCGCCCTTGGCGAAGCCGCAGAGAATGCGGGGGCGGAATTCAGCCTGCGGGGTTGGCTAGAGACGCATCTTTCGGAAAACTCCCCGCGCACCGGCGACCTGCTCGCCGCCTGCGAGGAAAGTCCCGACCGGCGTTCGATTTCGGCGACGCTGGGGCTTGACTACGGAAAATTCAACCGGGTTCTTCAGTCTCTCGGTGAAGATGCCCTATCTAGCGAAGCAGAATTGCGGGCCACCTTCGAAGCGTACCTGCGCGAGTTGGCGCCAGGGCTCCGAGACCGGCTTAGATGCCTGCATATTGAGGATTACCGGCAAGGACGCGAGCTTTCCACCTACCTTTCAAGGCGCGAGCTTCAATTCATCCCGTTTGATCCGAGTTGGGTCCTAGATTGCGAAACGCTCGACCGTCAGACGGTTGTCACGCATGTGGAGCGGTCCTTCGCTGATGCGCTGGGAGAAATCCCGGAAGCGGATCTTCCGGCCTTCGAGAAGATGATTAGCGAGAACAGAAAAGTGGTCCGCGCCTTTGCAAGCGAGGCCAAATCCATATTAGGGGCGTGGACCCGAAAGAACCATCCCGATCTACCAGAGATCTGGGAACGAGGTGAGGCACAAGATGTCGTGCGCCTGGTGGAGAATGCAGGCTTCCTTGACTTCGAGGTGATCAAACAGGACCAAGTGGCTGGTCTCTGCGAGCGGGCGGGCATCTGGCCCAAGGAAATGCCCGCACGGATTGATCCGGAAGGTCTCGGGCTTGACGAAGGCGCTGTGCGCGAAGAGCAGGAGCGGAAGGCCAGAGAGCAGCAAGAACTTGATCGTCGGAAGCGCATCATCGAATTCGCTGGACAGGATCTTGATCCAGATGAACCGTCGTTTGCTGTAGCAATGCAAAACATTGCCGAGGCCGCGATCGAGTCTGACGATAGCTGGTTCGCAAGGAGTCGGCAGCGCACTAGGCTGGTGCCGTTTGATGAGACGTCGAGATCGGACTCCGGTGGTGGCAACGGCGGGGGAGGTAAGCGGGGGCAGCGGGTCGCACGCCTGACCGAAACGCAGAAGGTCGCAATGGGCGTCGCCAGTGAATGGTTGGCCTTTCAGTACCTCAAGCGACGGTTTCCCGGCGCCGTCGGCGAGAGTTCGTGGATATCGGAGAATAGAACGAGGTTCTTTGGCGGCAGCGAAGGTGACGATTCAGCTGGCTACGACTTTCTTGTGCAGACACCAACAGTCGACTGGATGTTTGAAGTCAAGTCTACCCTTGAGGATGGATGCGAATTCGAACTGACCTCGAACGAACTTCGCGTCGCCAGCTCCGCATCGCGCACCGGTCGCAGACGATATCGCATTCTCTATGTTCCGCATGTCTTTTCGCCTGAGAAGTGGTGTGTCTTTGAGCTTCCCAACCCAATGGACAAAGAAACACAGGCGCAGTTTTCCGTCGTTGGCCGCGGCTCGCTTAGGCTGCGCTTTGAGCGCCGGTAGGCCGGTAGGGTGTGGTGGCAGAGATCACACTCACCTCTACGGGCATTGACGAAGACCTTTTAATTGAGACGACGCATGTTGAACTGAACTCAATTGAGGTGCTTAGCCAGTTCACCGTAGGTGGTTCATCGCCACGAATTCGGGGCTTTCGGCGGTAACGATAATGGCCCGCCATTATCGTCCCACGCAGAAATTGAGCCGCTGAGGGCGCACTTAAGCAAACCCTCCGCCTTAGGCTTTGAGGTTTGCTCGCGGGAAGGGGCCGGTCTCGCACTGGGCGATTGACAGGGCAGGGGACCTGTGGGCTGACGCCCGCTCACCCCAACCTTGACAGTTTCCAAATCCTGTTGGTCCGCCTGCCATCCCGGCAGGTCCGAGAAAACCGGCAAGCGCCGCCGCTGGCGTCGGTTCCGGTCGAGAATTCCGGTTCCTCCCACGCGCAGGCGCGCGGTTCCCTCCCAAATTCACGCCCTCCACCGGGTTGTCACGGCCCCGCCGGGCCGCAGGACGGGCTTTGCCCTTACCTGCTCTGCCCTTCGGAATGCATGGGCATTCCAAAGATCAGAACAGGAAGGCCCGCCCATTGGCGGAAAGGGGAAGAGACCCGGCCCGCGTCACGCGAAGGAGGGTCACAAATGACCGCAGAGAAGTTTGACGTTTACACCCATGTCACCAATCAGATCATCGCGCAGATCGAGGCGGGAACGCCGCCCTGGCGCAAACCGTGGACCGGCGGCGGGGCAGGGGTCAGCTTGCCGGAACGGTTCAACGGCGAGGCCTATCGGGGCATCAACATCCTGATGCTTTGGGCGACAGCGATGGCCAAGGATTACAGCTCAGCCCGCTGGATGACGTTCAATCAGGCCAAGCAGCTTGGGGGCCATGTCCGCAAGGGCGAGAAATCCGCAACCGTGGTGAAGTACGGCACCGTCGAGCGCGAGGACGAGAACGGCGAGGCGCGTCAGATCCCCTTTGCCAAGGCCTACCGCGTGTTCAATGCCGACCAGATCGAGGGCTTGCCTGCCGAACTCTACATCCTGCCCGATCCGCCCCGTGATCTTGGCACCGTGGCCGACCCCGAGCTGGAGGCGTTCTTTGCCGCGACAGGCGCGCAGATCGACGTGACCGAGGAGCCGCGTGCCTATTACAACATCAAGACCGACCGCATCCACATGCCGCCCGTTGGCACGTTTCATCGAGCGGCAGGGTATTTTGGCACCTTGGCCCATGAGACAATCCACTGGACAGGCGCGACAAAGCGGCTGGACCGTTTGGGCCGGTTCAATGACCGAAAGGCCTATGCGTTCGAGGAGCTGGTCGCGGAAATCGGTAACTGCATGCTTTGCGCGCAGATCGGGGTGGAGCCCGAATTTGACCAGAGCGCGGCCTATGTCGAAGGATGGCTTGAGGCGATGAAGGAAGACAGCCGCGCGATTTTCCGCGCCGCGTCAGAGGCCCAGAAGGCCGTGGATTACATCATGGAGCGTACCGCGCAGGCCGAGCGGCTGGCGGCAGAGTAACAGACAGCCCTGTCGAATTATTCAGGCCCCCGTCAGTAGGTGGGGGCCTTTTTGCGTTGTGGAGTGATCTTGGGCGGGGCGGTTTCAGGGTGACCTGTCGGCGGGCAACCTGAAGGCCACCCGCCGACAGGCCCGGCGCTTCGCGCGGACGCCCCAAAGGGGGTGGGTCAACTGGCGGCATCTAGTTCAGCCTGGATCGCGGTTAGCTCTGAGCTCGTTTGTGAGATAATGTCAGCTGTGCAGCCTACGCAGAAGATCGGCCTGGTCGTAAATCCATTCTTAACCTTCGGGATTTTGAAGCATTTCCGCCCAGTCCCGACAAGCTTTGAGCATCTGCTGCATTTCGTAGCCTTGCCGCAAATGTGGCTGATAGGTTTGCCCGTCGACTGGGATAGAAGTGAAGGTGTCTTACCCTTTGGCTTTGCCATGCATTAGCCCCTTATAGCGGCGTGTAATTGAATTGAGTATGTTCTCAAGTTCAGCTTCAGCCGCCTTGAACTCTTCGACTGACCATTCTTTTCGCTGCTTGGGAAAGCTGGCCTTCAATTCCTTGTTGATGAGAGTCACGCCTGCGACGAAGTTGTTCGTTGCTGCGACCCCCAAATTTATGAGATCGCGGCCAGCGCGATTTATCTCAAGCCTGTTCATAAGCAGGTTTGCGGCTCGGTTAACCTGGTCATTCAGGCCCTTTCGTTGGGCTTCCCATTCACGTTGAGGTAGAATCTGAAATGGTTGCGCCGCTTTGGTCATCGTACGACCGCTGGACTTAGCTAGTACTATTGCTTCAGCCTGTTCGGGATCGAGGCCGAGCTGGTCCAGTTTTTCCCTTAGCTCGTTGATGATGTCTTCTTGCTCAGCTGACGTGAATTGCTCTTCGATCAGTTCGTCAACGATCTCGTAGTTGACGACTGCTTGCTCGCCGAGTTTCATTCGGGCTTGCCCGCCTTTGACTTCATCAGACGGCTCTGGCTCTTTTCCGCCTATGACGTCTTCCCAGAATTTCTGATCATCGCTTTCAAAGAGCTTAAACTCTCGAAGCCTCTCGTCGAGGTTCATACCCGCATGGGTTACAATATGCCCGTAGTTGTCAGGATGGCCCGGGCTGTTTTGCACAATGACGCGGAGAACCCTGCCGACAAATTGAACGTAGGGTGCTAGTGTGCGGAAGGGCCGGAATATGGCTGCAACACTCAGTTTTGGATGATCAAAACCCTCGCCGAGCATCTGAACCTGAACAATGACGTCTAGCTCGCCGCTCTTCAGACGACGTTTGACTTCCACCTTCTTGTCTTCGTCCATTTCACTATAGATGAGATCGGCACTAAAACCTCGCGCCTCGTAAAGTCGGACAATGGACCGAGCGTGATTGACGCTACATGCAACGGCGATGAGTTGGTGCGCGGTCCCAGTCTCGCGTAGCTGTTCGAGGCGCTGGAGACTGTTGTCGACAATCGTTTGATTGCAAGGCTCCGAGAGAGCAATCCCGCGGCTAAACCAGTCTTTCTCTTTCATCTTCAAGACTTCATCGAGCGAGTAGGTCTTGGTCTCACCGTGTGCTGTGAACTCTAACTCATTTGGTGCGGCGTACGATGCTGTCAGTCGTTTGATGTATCCTTTGAAAGTCGCTTTTTTGAAGGGATAACGATAGACGAGATCTCCCTCGATTTCCTGTGCGTCACCCCGGAACGGAGTTGCCGTCATGTTGACAACTCGCGCATCCCCGAAATGTTCGCATACCTTTTGCCAGCTGGCCGCTGGCGCGTGATGAGCCTCGTCCACAATAAGCATATCGAAGAAATCTCTTGGAAAGCGATGCAGCCACTTGTCGGGGTTGGTAGAGAGCTGCTGCACATTCGAGATGACAATATGCGACTTTTCGCAAACTGAGATGTTGCCGGTGTCCAGCGTGGTCGCAAAGGGTCCGCCAATCATCGCTTCGTCGCTCAAGATTCCGCGCCTACGCCAGAAACACTTTTGGCGGTTGGTCACGTCCATCGACTCGAACAGACCTTCTTTGATCGTCAAGTTTGGTGCGACGATGAGCACCCTACCTGTGGCAATCCCAAATGGAACAATTGCAGCGATCCCGGATTTTCCACATCCAACAGGAATTTGAACAATCGCGGACTTACGGCCCGAACGAAAGTACTCGTAGAGCGCCTTGTAGGCTTCGACTTGCGGTTCCCTGAGCTGAAGATTTTCTTCGATATGAGCAGGTGTCCTCATGAAGAACTGCTCAAGGGGGATATTCGACCTTACCCATGCGTCTAGGTCTTTCTTGCTGAATAGCCATTTGCTGCCGATCTTGTTGGAAGGAAGCGCCCCCTCCCTCGCGAGATCGTACAGTGCGGTTTTCCCGATTTGTAGGTAGCGTGCGGTCTCTTCGATTGTCATCCACTCTTCGGCCATGCTAGACTCCTTTTGCCGTATGCTGCCATTTGATGCCAAATGATGCAACAGAAAAGGCTTGATTGCGTCGCCTTGGGTCAACCCGCTGATCCTCGTGACGCCTCTACAGAAACGTAGGCGTCGGTCTCTCGTGGCTAACGCTGGTGTCGTGTGAGCGTCACGAGTCCTCGGGTCAGTTGTCATACAAGGTTTCCCAAGAAATGCCGGACCAATCTGTTTACATGAGAACCGCAGGCTGGAAGGCTCTCACCATTTAGGGCTTCGCCGAAGGAATCTCAGATGCGGAAGATTGATCCCGAAGGAGTTTGGGAAGATTTTGAAGATCAGCTTGATGAACAGTCGCAATACTACAGAAGCTCTTGGAACACGCTCACCGGTGCAGCTGATAGGAAGATCGCAACCGAAAACTACGCTCTCACTATTGGCGTCATGTTCGAAGGCTATATCAATGACCTTATCTTTGCCTATGCGAACCGCGACTGCTCTCGCGTGATGCAGCACCTTGAGAACAGTGTGCGCGAAACGCTTGCAGCCATTCCCAAGGCGGAAGCCGCGTTCAACAAGTTTGCGGACTTTAAACACCGGGATCACCTGACTAAGTCAGAGCTTAAGGCAATCCTCGACCCGGAGGGCCGAAACACGTCTTTTCCGAATTTTGTCGCTATTGAGGATCGTGCGCAGCAATGGCTTGCCGATCACCACCGCAACAGATTCACCGGATTGAACGCCCAGCAAAAAGCGGTGATCAACGCTGTAATAGCGACTCGCAACAACCTTGCGCATCGCAGCAAGGGATCGCTGGACCGCCTGAACGAAGCGTTCAGTGCAGGAGCGCTTTATCCCACCGGCCTTCAGCGAAACGTCAACCGCATTCAACAAGCTGGACATTACCTGAAGGCAAAGCATCCCCCTAATAGTCCAGATACCCGCGCAACGATCATGGGACATCTGCTGAAGGACGCAGCCGAGAGCATCGTCCATTGACCGGTACCATGCCAGAAGCGGTCCATTGTGCCAGCATGCACCGCCGAATGCCGGATCAACCACTTACGCGGGTCAAAAACCCTGGGCAAAACAGACGCGGTTTTGGCAGGTTTGCGCCCATCACGCCAGTAACGATAGGTTTTCGTTATCGTAGCCAGTGTCTTTGTATCTGACTTTGGCCCCTGACGCATCCTGACGGCTGCGCCACCGCGCTCTTCAGGCTCCAGCCGGTAACGCCGGCTTACGCCCGGAACATACGCCTCGATCCTTCCCTGCTCACATCCGCCACCTCCAATGTCTCCTGAGGAGCCATAGGACGTGGCGTTCGCATGGTCAGGTCTCAAGGCGATGATCCGCCCTGGCAGGTTTCGATCGCGGGGGCAGGGGATCTGCGATCCCATCTTTCCCTTGTCCCCTTGGGGTTCGCGCGTGCCGCGCGATACGCCGCTGCGGGGACGTTGCTTTAGAACCCGCTGGGTTCTCGCGCACGCAACCAAAATAGACCTCCCCCGTGTCCTCGGCTGCGCCTGCGGGCCGCACCAGGTCGGTCGATTTCTGGTGGCGTTTGCTCACTCCGGCACTTCGCCAGTGGGTCAGGTTTTAGAGACGACGCCCTCAAGGGGCTTCTCTCAAAACCAGACACCAAAGGGGCAAGGACCCCAACCACAAAGGAGAGACCAGATGACACAAGCAAAGGACACTTCAGGCGAGTGCGAAGACGAAGGGGCAATCGCGGCCAAGATCGCGGAGCAGAACGACCGCTTCCGCACCACGTGGGGTGCTGATTTCACGGTGCCGGGTCAGATCGTCATGACGCGCGGGGTGTCGGACCTCTCGCCCGCCGCCAAGGCGATCATCCTGCAGCGGGTTCAAAAGTTCGCCACCTTCACCGAAGACAACGACCCCTACCGCGATCACACCTTTGGTGCGTTCGAGTTTGAGATTGGCGGCAACAGCTACCGCATCTTCTGGAAGATCGATCTCTACGACACTGAATACAGCATGGGCAGCGATGAGTCAGCGAACCCGCAGGTCACCCGCCGCGTCCTCACCATCATGCACGCCTCTGAATACTGATCGGAACCGCCCTGAGCCGGGGCGGGTCCAAACCAGATGCATTTCTTCAATCAACCACAAAGGAACATCCCAATGACAAACCAAACTCAAATCACAACCGGGACCGCAATCATCTATGCCTCGCTGGATCAGCTTTACCTGCATGATCTGAACCCACGCCAAGAGGTGGCGCAGGAGGCCATCGAGACCCTGGCCGAGAGCATCAAAACCTGTGGCCTGTTGCAAAACCTCGGCGGCCTGCAGGACGATAGCGGCAAGGTCGGCATTGTGGCTGGGGGTCGCCGCCTGCGGGCGCTTGCCTTTCTCGCGGAGACCGACCCGGCGCAGGAGAGCGTGACCTCCATTCCCGTATTGTTGGCCAAGGATGCGGAACAGGCCGAACTCTGGGCCAACGCCGAGAACACCGCGCGCGCCGATCTCGATCCAGCCGACGAAATCCGCGCCTATGGCCGGATGGCAAAGAGCAATGCAAGCGCTGACGACATCGCTAGTGCCTTTGGGGTCACCGTCGCCCATGTCAAAGGCCGGTTGAAACTGTCGGACCTGCCCGAGGCGGCGCTGGATGCGCTCAAGGCCAAGAGCATCAATCTGACCGTTGCGCAAAAGCTCACCACAGCCGATGATGAGAAGCTGATCTTTGAGGTTCTGCGCCTCATCGACGAAGGCCAGATCACCAACACGGGTCAGATTGATGGCGTGTTGCATCCCAAGGCGGTGAAATCCACCGACCGTCGCGCCACCTTTGTTGGCGTGGAGGCCTATGAGGCTGCAGGTGGCAAGGTCTCGCGCGATCTCTTCTCCGAGGATGTCTTCTTCGAGAACCGCGACATTCTGGACGAGGTATTTGCGCTGCGTCTTCGCGAAGCAGCGGACAAGGTGATGAAAGAGGCAGGCTGGGCGTGGGTCATGCCCCACGATGAGTCCTACCTTGGCTGGCACGTCATGGATGAGCACAAGTTCGAGCGGGTCTATCCGGTGGAAGGTGTGCTGTCCGATGATCTCACCGAGCGCTACGACGAGTTGGCAGAACTGGCCGAAGGTGATGTTCTGAATGAGGCTGGCCAAGCCGAGTTGGACAGCCTGCAAGCGGTGCTGGACGGCGCGTTCACGGAGGCACAAAGGGCCATCGCCGGGTGTGTCGTCCATGTTGGCAACAATGGCCAGCTTGAAGTCACCGGCGGGCTGATCAAAGCCGCAGACAAGAAGGCGGCGATTGAAGCCGGGATACTGGCCAAGTCACATCATGGCGGCAGCGGTGAGAAGACCCCGAAGAACCCCTATTCGCAAAAACTGCAGGCTGATCTGGAGGCGATCAAGCTGGCCTCCCTGCAGAATGCCATGCTCGACCAGCCCGATCTGTTGCTCGATCTGCTGACGTTCCAGTTGAGCGGCATGACCGGGTTTCGGGATGTGCTGGATATCAGTCTTGGCACGCCCTGCAATGCGCCCTCTACGGAAACCGGGTTTGACGTGGACAAGCGTCTGAGCAAACCATCATCCTGTCCGGAAGACCGCTGGGGCGTTGACCTCATAAAGGCCTTTGCCGCCTTCAAGAAGAAGGGCAAGAAGCACCGCGATGCGGAACTGGCTCGGCAGCTGGCCAAACTTCTGACCGGCGGGGATGAGGTGTTCGCAGCTGTGTTGGCCGACAAGTGCAACGCGGGCATCCGCAAGGTCTGGACGCCAACGACGGAGAACCTCTTCAAGCGGATTTCCGGGGTGATGATGGACGGCATCTACTGTGATCTGTTGGACCTTGCTCCGACGGACGAGCGGGCCAAGGCGTTCTCCAAAAAGAAGAAGGCCGACAAGGCCGAAGCACTTGAGAACTTGTTCTCTGATCCGACCACCCAGAAGCTGCTTGGCGTGACGGAGGCGCAGAAGGCGCGCATCGACGCGTGGCTGCCTGACTACTTCGCGTGAAGCCAAAGGCCGGGGCGGCGCATCGCCGCCCTCGCCATCCACCGAGGACCAGAACACCAGCGTTCTGTCATGACCGACCGAGCAGCGCGTTCAGCCGTCTTTCTGATACTCCAGCTATGGGAGCCCCAGACATGCCAAGCCTCACCACATCCGCGCGCCGCGTCTGGACGTCGGCGCAGCTCTACATCGGGTTCCACCGCGACCCCAACGGCAAGCAGCGCGGCACCCCCCATGTCTGGCCCCCGAAGAATGCGCGCGCCGCGCTCCATGACAAACCTGAGGATCAGGAGGTCTTTGTGGTGGTCAAGGCAGCCGATGGAGATGCCTCGCAAGATGTCCAGATCAAACTGCGCCCCGACATGATTGTCCTGCGTCGTGATTGCCCGGACACATGGCAGGGCGTGGTCATCGAGCAATATGAGCTTGCGGTCAGGTTCGGCGATGTCTCGATCCGCATCAACTATGATGGGTCCATCACCCGAAAGGATGCCGACAGCACGACTTGGGTCGAGGCCGATGGCGGCATTCTTAAAAAGACCGAGTTTGTCGACGCGGCGATGTCAGCCGATGGCACGGAATTGTCACGCCGGACGCCGGACAATCTCGCCGCCATTACGCTGCAAGGCGTGCTGTCCAAGGCGCGATAGCTGAGTCACACGGTCCGCCAGTGTGGGTTGATGGACGTCTCAAGTGCGTGCGTGAGGCAGGTGCAGCTCGAGCGCGTCATCGTCCAGGTGAACAAGAACAGTGGCTCCAGCGAGAGGACTGTTCATCCCTAGGTCTTTCCCTTTTGCTCAAAGATGTGGATCGCACGGGGGCGGCCCGTCCGTGCCCTCCGCTGCGCTCCGGCAAGCACAAATACGGCTTCCACGCCCATGGCGCGGACCCTCCGCATTTTCGCTTGCGACCGGGCCTCTTGCCCCCGTGCTGTTTGATCCCCATCGCAAAAAGGAGAGACCCAAATGACCAACCACTACGTCGCCACCGTCCCCGTCACATTCACCGACACTGACGGCCAGGAACGCACCCGCTTCCAACGCGTGGGTGCTATGTTCCGCAACACCCGCACCGGGGATGGCTCAGAGTTCTTCAGCCTCAAGCTCGACTTCCCCGTCGCGGTCTCGGAGCTGGTAATGTTCCCGCCGAGCTCCCGGGAACCGCAGGACTAAATCCTCTGCCGAGGAGGGGCCGCCGACAGGCGGCCCTTTTCCTGTTCCATGCGATGCGGTGCAGATGCCATCAACTCTCGCCAAGTCCAAGTTCAGCGATTTGACGCCGAGTGCCGCCGGGAAGATCCCGTGGTCCTCGGGCAGCTCTTAGCCCTCAGAGCTGTCCTTGCTTTTGCGCCGGACGCCCTTGGCCTGGACGTGCCGAGCGAGGCTCAGCGCGCAGTTCTTGCCAAGGCAACATGAATGTTTGAATCGGTACGTAAGTATATGATTGACACGTAGCTATAGGATTGGCGATAGTGGGAGACGAAGGCGGAAGTTGGCAGGAAATAGGGGGTCTTTCTTCGCATGACGCGCAGCAAACGACTGACAGAGGCGGAGCGCATGGAGATTGTGCGCGAGGCGGCCGAGGGGGTGTCCAGCACCGAGCTGGCCGCGCGCTTCGGTGTGACGCCCCGGGCTGTCCAATACACGCTCAAGGCCGACGAAGATCGTCAGCGCGACACCTCTGTGGCGACCGCCGCGGTGAGCCTCAAGGTGACCCCTGAGGAGCTTGCAGCCTTTGACGCGGTGCTGGCATCAGCTGGCATCGAAACCCGCTCAGAAGGACTGCGCCGGTTGATGCAGGCCGCTGGTGGGGTCTTTGTGCCGGACGCCCAACTGGCTGCCGAGATGGAGCGCTACCGGGCGTCCCTGAATGAGGTTGGCAACGGGGTCGCGCAGATCGCCAAACAGATGACGCTGGCCAACCGAAGCGGACAGGGCGTAGGCCTCGAATTCTCGGAACTGCGCCTCGCACAGATGCGGGGTCTGTCGCGGTTCATCCTCGATGCGGCTGATGAGATCGACTTGCTTGTGCGCCGTCGTCGGGACGCGATGCGGCTGACGGCTGTCGAGGCTTTGCGGGAGTTTGCCCATGCCGCGGAGTGATGCTGTCGACGCCGTCACCGGCGAGATTTTCCGGGAGGGCTGGAGCCGGATCCGCGGCTCGATGCAGGGGCTGAACACGTCGAAGTATCGGCAGTTCATTCGTGCCTCGGCGGGGCACCGCGCGGCCGTCTTCAAGGCGATCCGAGGCGGCGGCACGCAGAGCAAATCGCAGCTCTCAAACCAGCTGCATTACCTCACCACCAAGTCCACCCATATCGTGGACTCGAGCGGGTTCCTGGACGGGAAGAGCAAGCTCGAGAGCGGAGAGATCAAAGACCTCACGGAGCGGTTTGCCAAGCGCTGGAGCGCGGGGTTCAAACCGAAGCTCGGGCAGACCACGCATCTGCTGATGTCCTTCCCGATCGGGACGCGCGGGACGGATGTGCGTGACATCGCGACGGATGTGGCCGAGCGGTTCTTGCAAACCGATGAAGGGCATTTCGACTACATCATCGCGGTGCATGAGGACCGGGATCATCCGCACGCGCATCTGGTGCTGAACCGCCGCTCGCAGGAGGGTGAGTTCTTCTATCTCGCGCGGGATCACCGGTTCAACTATGACGACTTCCGCCTTGCGATGGTCGAAGAGGCCGAGAAGTACGGTGTGCGTCTCGAGGCCACCCGCCGCGTGGATCGGGGCGTTGCGCATTACCCGCCGCGCATCCGCGAGGTCTATGCCGCGAAAGAGGAAGAGCGGGAGGTGATCGAACGGGAACGCGTCGGCGCCGACCTCACCCGGACCCTGGAAGAGATCGCCAATACCAAATCCATCTACCAGGCGCTGGCCGCCGAAGCCTCATCCGAAAACCGCGCAGACGTGGCGGACGCGCTTTTCCGCGCGGGTGAGATGCTGGCGCGCGGCGGGCAGGTGGCCCAGGAAGGAGACATCTACATGGCCGAGGAAAACAGCTTCGACGAGCTCAGAAGCCGCTACGCGGAGAAAGTCGAGCGGGTCCAGACCATGATCGCCGCGCGGACCGATGCGGAGCGACCTGCGCTCGAGAAAAGCCTCAACGAAATCCAGGCGCGGGTGCAACATATGCAGCCCCTTGGGATCCGATCCCAGACGCTGACCGAGCGACCGTCGGAGGGCGGGGTGTATTCGGAAGCAAACATCGAGACCACGCGGCTGGATCGGCTCGAGAGACCGGAGGTGCGGGCGCAGGTGGATGCGGCGCTGCGCGGGACGGGGATCAATACGACGACCGTCATGGCGCGGTTGGAGACCGGGGCGCAGAACGCCGCGCTTGAGCGCCAGTGGATCGCAGACGATCTGACCAAGGTGGCCGAAGAGAACGGGCTGAACCTCGAACGCCGCCGTGATCTCGAACAGGCGCGCGAGGTTCTGAACCGCGTCCATGTGGAGCTTGGGACCACCCTCGAGCGCGCCGGTGTGCTACGCGAAGACGGGGTGATCGAGGAAGACCGCGAGCTGGATATCCATTTCGACCAGCGCCATGTTGAGGACACAACGCGGGCCGTCCGCGCAGAGATGCGTGCGGAGGGCATGAGCGAGGCGGAGCTCGCACGCCAGACCCTGAACGTCGAAGAGCGCGTCTTCGACCGGATCGAGGCAGAACAACAGAGCTATCTGCGAGACCGGCCCGAACTCCTGGCGCGACCCACGGATGTGATCCGTCTGGATCAGGAGGGTGCACCGCAGATCAGGGACAGGGTTCTGGCCGGTCGGATAACCCAAGAGATCGAGGCGGCGCGTCTTGGCGCCTCGACAGATCAGCCGGTAGCGGAGGCCGTGGCACAGGACCTGAAAGCCCGCTACCCGGACATGCCGGATCATGTGGCGCGGGGTCTGGGGGATACCTACGCGCAGGTTGACGAGGCGCTGCGGGCGGAACGAGAGCCCGCACCCGTCGAGACTGAAGAATTGCGCCGCGTCATTGCGCATGAGCGCGAGGGCAATCTGTCGTCACCTTTTGCCGACGAGAGCCAGCGCATGAGCTATCGCGCCGAGGTCGATCGGCTTCTGGACGACGATCAGACCGCACGGCTGGGATCCGGGGACAGCGACGCTCTGAAAGACGTGGTCGAGGATCGGCTCGATCGGCTTTATGCGGCGAAAGCCTATCTGCAATCCGATGCGACCACGGCGAACAGCGACGCGGCCCGGGTCGTGGTCGAAGAGATCGCCGAGCGGGAATACGAGGCGCAATGGCTGAGCGAGACCCATGGCGAGCGCGAGAAAGGCCAGACCCATGGGTAGGGGACGCATCGCCATCGGCGTTTTGCTGGTCACGCTGGTGGCGATCGCGATGGGCTATGTCATCGCCTCCGCCGTGCTCACCTTCCGCGACCTCGGATTCCAGGCCGATATCGACTTTGCCTATATCGCCCGGAACTACCTTGCAATCCGAGATGTCCGGCCCGAAGATTTCCGGCTGATCAACTTCATTATGGGTGGGGCAGGGGTCGCCGGCCTGATGATCGCCATCGCGCTCTCGGGTTCCGCGCTCACGCGGTTCGGCCAGACCCATTGGCAGACGCGCCGCGAGATGAAGCGCAACGGGTTCTTCGGGACCCCGGGGACCGGATTTATCATTGGCAAGCTCGGCAAACCCAAGGGCCGCGGGCCGTTCCTCTGCTCGAAGGTCCTGCCGCACGCGCTGATCGTCGCCCCGACCGGTCGCGGCAAGACCACGGGTTTCGTGATTCCGAACCTGCTCACCTGGCAAGGATCGTCGGTGACGCTGGATGTGAAGGGCGAATGTTATGAGGCGACGGCCCGGCATCGTGCGTCGCAGGGCGACGCGGTGTTCCGCTTCGCGCCAACGGATTGGGAGACCAAGCGCACCCATCGTTACAATCCGCTTCTGCGGATCTATGAGTTGGAAGACCCCGCGCGTCAGCAGATGGAGTTGCAGCTTTTGGCCACACTCTTTCTGCAGAACGACAATGACCGCGTGCAGGGGCTTCTGAAGGGCGGGATCGATCTCTTCGTCGCGGCAGGTCTTCTGGCCTTCCAGCGCAAGAAACCCACCTTGGGAGAAATCTACCGCATCGCCGCCTCAGGCGGGAACAAGCAGAAGGAGTACCTCGCGCGTTCCCATGAGGTAGAGAACAAGGCCGCGAAACTGGTCTTCACGCGGCTGGCCTCCACGAACAACGACACCCTGACCTCCTATGTCTCGCTCCTGATGACCTCCGGACTCGATCAATGGCAGAACCCGGCCATCGATGAGGCGACAGCCGTCTCGGACTTTGATTTCCGGGAGATCCGCAGAAAACCGATGAGCGTCTATCTGGTGGTCCAGCCGCTCATGGTGAAACCTCTCGCCCCCCTCATCCGGCTCTTCTTTTCTGATCTGCTTTCGGCCATGCAAGAGAAGGAACCGGGACCCGACGAGCCCTGGCGCGTGATGATCATGCTGGATGAGTTCAACCGGCTTGGCAAAATGCCTATCGTGGTTGAGAGCATCGAGACGCTCAGAAGTTACCGCGGGCATCTCGCTGTGGTCACCCAGACCATTCCCGCCATCGATGAGATCTACGGCGAGAACACGCGGCGCTCCTTGCAAGGCAATGCTGGCGTAAAACTCTACCTCACACCCTCCGATGAAAAGACGATCGAGGAGCTCAGCAAAGCGGTCGGCAAGACCACGAAGACCGTCGTCACGCGATCTCGGTCGATCGGCAAGAATCCATTCGAAGGGCGCAGCCAGTCGATGCGCACAGAAGAAACCTCGCTGTTACCGGAAGATGAAGCGCGGCGGTTGCCCCTAGATGAGATCATCATGGTCATCGATGCGCAGATGCCGATCCGGGCGAAGCGCATTCAGTATTTTGATGATGGATATTTCATGAAGATCCACGATGCGCAGAAGGGGGAACTGCCGTTTCCGGCGACGAGCGGTGGCGAGAAGAAGGCGCGTTCGGACAAAGGTGGCGATGCTTCTCAAAGAGGAAATGGGGATACAGGCGATAGGATCAACCTGTCAGAGGAACTGCCCAAGAGAGACCCGCAAATACGCGAAGAGCGGCGCGGGGGACCTAGACCGAAACGGAAGGTTTCCACGGCTGTTCAGCAAGTTCAGGATGCGGATCAGGATCGCCAGATCGAGATGAATTTTGAGGGCGCTGTTGAAGGTGGAGGTGACAGCGTCAAGCCTGAGGATCGAGACGACGTCGAAACTGCATTGTCTGACCTCGAAACGATGGAGGCAAGGCTTGGCGACGAAGACCTGCTCACCGAGGAAGGGGTTCGGGAGATCACAGGCTGAAAGTGATGGGAAACCGCTGTGGTCCGATGCATTGATTTAATGACCTGACTTTCGAACCGAGCGCGGCAAAAGCTCCGAAAGAGCCTACAGCGGAAATAATGATTCCTCGCTGCGCGCGCACGCAGCACGGAAATTGCTGCGGGCACTTGGATTTTGGCGCGCGAATGCGGCGGTGAAACCGGCCATTCATCCGGGCTACTACTAAGTTTGGAGCACAAACCCACGGGCGGCAGATCAGTTACAATCAGGTTTGCGAGTAGCATTCCAACGTCAGCGCGGTGCTGATGCGTGGGTTTGGAGGGCGGCAAGGAGGGCAAATCATGCCTCGAGTCCAACTTCCTGCTGTCACCCCGAAACGTAAAGCCTGGAACAAGGGGCGGATCGTCGGCCAGAAACGACCGCTGCTACCAAAACAGGTTTGGGCGATCCGAGCGCGACTGGAACTGGCGAACAACCTTCGCGATCTGGCGCTATTTAACGTGACCATCGACAGCAAGCTACGCGGGTGTGATCTGGTCAGGCTTTCTGTGGTCGATCTGGTCAAAGTGGACCGCGTCCGAGAACGTGTTTCGGTCATCCAGAGCAAAACCAAACGACCTGTTCAGTTTGAACTGACGGAAAACACAAGGGAAACTGTCCTGGCTTGGGTCAAATCACCCGAAATGTTGGCTTGCTCGTTCATGTTTCCCAGCCGCTTTCACGATCGCCCGCATATCTCAACCCGTCAATATGGCCGGTTGGTGCACGAGTGGGTGTCGTCAATTGGTCTGGAATCAACCGGATACGGAACGCATTCGCTTCGCCGAACCAAAGCTGCTGAGATCTATCGAAAAACAGGTAACCTGCGCGCGGTTCAGCTCTTGCTAGGACACACAAAGGTCGACAGCACGGTGCGCTACTTGGGAGTTGAACTCGAAGATGCGCTGAGCATCGCCGAAAATATTGACCTTTAGGCATTGGGTGAGCGGCTGATGCCGCTCGCCTTTGCGGGCCGACCAGCTGCAAGCATCAGTTTTGACGTAAAATGACCAGCGCCGCCAAAATCTATTTGACGTCCGCTCGCCATAACCATCCCGGAACAGATAAAGTCGGGTGAATTGGCTGCCAGCTCCAAGTGGGTAATCACTCAGACGGCCAACCCTTTTAGCTCAAGTAGCGATCCGGATGGCGGCGCAAAGTTCGGGGTGCAGAATCCAGTTCCCCGGCTTCTCTTCGTGTCCGGAATCACTGCAAAATCCAATCAGCGCAACTCCATCCAAACTCGTTGAAGGCACCTTGGAACCTGTCTCTGTAGACAAATATCCAGCAATCATTCGACCCGCGCTTGCTAGCGCTTTTTTGGCTGAGGCAGTGGATTTGTAACTGCCCGCATTCGCGACCCTCTCCTCTGTCAGCCCGTCCGCTTCCGCCAGCGATAACGCCATCAACATGGCGCCTTGCGATTTTGTCAGATTTACAGTGTTGAGGGCCTCCACGTATTCGTCGGATGTTGGTACCTGCGTCCCGGTGCTTGGATCTGTCCTTCGGTCCTCGCTCCTGCGGGTTTCACGCGCATCGATGACGCAATGCAAAGCGGCGATCGCGGCTTCTTCGGTCTTACCGGTTGCCTCGGCAATCAAACCACGGGCTTTCGTCGGCGGCTTTGGGAATGCCCGAGCCGTGTATACGCCCGCGACACAAGCGGACTTGATCTGATATCGGCCATATTCGCCCATGCGGATCGACATAGGGGCTTCTTTATCGGTGTACTTGGCCTTCGATTTCTTCGACATAGCCTTGAAGACGCCACGTCCCGCATCTGATCTGTTCGGCGCTGTGTAGTCTGACATCGGCTGGCCTCCTGAGGATGGCATGTCGCAGCGCCAGTGCAGCGCCAGTTCGGTGGTTACCGATCCGGGCAATGGAACTGCTGCGTTAGTCGGTGGAAGAAAACTAAGAAACAAATGGCCGTCGGGCGATGGGGCGCTCCAAATGAGCGCCCACTTGCAAAGATCAGGCAAGCGCGATGTTGGTTGCGCTTTCGCGGCCATCACGGCCGGCCTCGACGTCGAAGGTCACCTTCTGATCGTCGTTCAGGGTGGTCATGCCCGACTTCTCGAGTGCGGAGATGTGCAGAAATACATCTTTCCCACCTGTCTCAGGGGCAATAAAGCCAAATCCTTTGGTGGTGTTGAACCATTTCACTGTGCCATTGGCCATGTGAATTTTCCTTACTTTATCGCTGCCCACAACATGCAGCAGCCCGGCTTCTCACGACAGTGTCGAGCGCTGCGAGCCAGTGAAGGAAAACAGAGGGTCGAATGGAGGTCAGTAGCCCATAAAACGTGGTGGCTGCCGGGGAGGATTACAAGGTGCACTCAGTGCTTTGGCCAATGTTCCCTTTGCCAAGAGAGCATTGATCCACTATGGATCACAAGCTGCCGGATACCCTGGCAGCCAGAAAAGGAAAGCCAGAATGTCGTTTAACGACTTGGCGAAGAAAGAGGCCGCCGACAAAAAGGCCTCGCAAGAAAAAGATACGAAACCGCAGACTGCAACCAAACGACCTCCTGAAGCATAGACCGAGCCGACCGACCCAAAAACGGGTTGAGAGGCTGAGCATTTAGGCTTTTCTTATCCAACGTAAGAGGATCGGCGTTACGAGCGTCGCGATAGGTTGCCGCCAATGATGATCTCGTTGATCAGTTTGGCGGCTGCCCCATGCAATTTGCGCTCGTCTTCCGGGTCTTGAGCATTCTCGTGGGTCGCTGCCGCATCCCGAAGAATCCCCACGATCTCGCGTTCCGGCAGCAGATTGCGATCTTGCAGGGCAAGTAGGAGCGCCTCGCAAATCGAAAAGGCGGCCACGCCTGCGGCGTCTCGTTGGTCTGACATCGGGGCATTCCTCTTTCGTTCGTTGTATTGCGACCGGGTTGGGTCTTGATCGTCCTAAACTCACAAAGAGTTTGGTATCCCGTACTGATCGAAAGCAGTCTCGGCGCCGAATTCTTCCATGAGTACGCGCCGGTTCGGGAGGGACCGATAATGAACATCAAAGCCAGTCCACTCACCCAAAAGCTCTCCGCGTTTGTTGCACTGTCGGAGACTGAGCTGGCCGTTCTTGAGCGTTTGCACCAGAGAAGGAAATCCTTTTCTGCAAGTCGCGACTTGGTTCATCAGGGTCAATCAGAGCAGGCTGCTTACATCTTGGCGGCGGGTTGGGTCGTTTCTTACAAGATACAGGCTGACGGGTCGCGGCAGATTGTTGATTTCCAGATACCGGGGGATTTTCTGGGGCTGCGCAGCGTGCTTTTGCACACATCCGATCATGGGATTGAGCCAATCGTCGAGATCGAAGCTGCGGAAGTCCTGGTGAGCGATCTTCTGCAAGCCTTTGCAGAGACACCCCGGCTGGCTACGGCCATTCTCTGGGCCGTGTCGCGGGATGAGGCTATGGTGGTCGAGCATCTGGTTGGGCTGGGGCGGCGCGATGCGGATGCGCGCATGGCGCATTTCCTGCTGGAGCTTGGCGTGAGACTATCACTCGTCGGTATGGGAAGTAGGCAAGGCTATGCCTGCCCGCTCACACAGTATCATCTGGGGGATGCGTTGGGGTTGAGCGCCATTCACGTCAACCGCGTCCTTCGTAAACTCCGCGAAAGCGGGCTCGTCACGTTTCAGGGCGGGCTTGTCACGTTCGATGACTACGAGGGGCTGGTTGCATTGGCGGATTTCGATCCGGCCTACCTCGATCAGTCGCGGCCTTTGTTGCCGTGAAACGACCGCCCTCAGTCAGGCTGGGGGCGGCCCTGCGGTCTTGTCACATAGAGGCCGACATCACATCAACGCGCGGCTTGCTTCCTTGAGTTCCTTGTGGGCCTCTTCGTCGTTTTCGGCTTCATGGGCCTTTTCGGCGGCTTGGTAGTGCTTCAAAGCTGTGGCTTTCTTGGAGCCTTCGGGGGCCTTGTCATAGGCGGCCTTGACGGACGCCATATGTTTCACAGTCTGGTTTTCCGCGGTTTGGTTTTCTTCATTCATGGAAATGTCCTTTCCTGGACGGTCCGAGAAAAAGAGGCGCAAAATACATGCAGTTCTATGGAGGAACTGCATGTGCCCCGCGCCTCTGAACTACTCGGAAAATGCCACCATGACTTTCGGTGGACAGGGTCACCTATCCGGTTTCTCCGTGTCTTCGCACTGACGCAGGTTAGCCCGTCTGAGCCAGATAGTAGAACCATGCCAGAACCACGACCCCAACGAAGGCCATCAGTGTCCAAGAAACCGATAGTTTCGGAAAGGTGCCTGCTTCGAGCGGTTTCGGAACGCGAGGCGACGCACGCAATGGCAACAATGAAACCAGCTTTGCTGCTTTGCCCTCGCTTGCTAGCGCCAGCGCCGGAATGTCGGTAATCGCTTCAAAATGCGTTGTCAGCCGAACTTGCGCACCCTCCCGGCCCAGACCAGCAAGCTCACTCGCCTCAGTCCATGGCTCGAGGTCAAGGCGTGCAAGCGCAGACAAGACCGTAACGGCTGCACCGGTTCTGTCTTCACCCACTTGCGCGTAAAGGAAGGCATCGTAGTCGCTGCCATCGGGGTGGAGAACATCTGAGGCGGACATGGGTTTCCTTTCGGCGTGAAGATCATTCGATAACTCGCACGCAGGTTTCTGAAGCCGCGGAACGGCTTTTCCTCTCACCCTGACAGCAAAGACCCCGACGGGGGCTAACCTCGATCAGCATCGCACCACAACAGTTCAGATAGTGTTCCCGCAGCTGCCTTGCTGTGACGAGGCGTTCCTTTCGACGCTTGCCACATTGGCGACGGCGGAAAGTCCAGCATTCTAATCAATGGAGACCCGGGATGCTCTCGCGTTCGACCAGATCAATGGTGACGTTTTCCAACGACTTCATGATTGGCGAGAGCCTGCGTGAGTTTCCGGCAGGAACGTACGAAATCCTTGTCGAGGAAGAGCTCCTACAAGGCCTCAGCTTCGAGGCTTACCGGCGCACCGGGACATACTTGATGGTCCAGGGGCGCGGGAGCAATGCGGGTCAGACGACCATGCACATGACCACACAGGAGGATCTGGAACATGCAATGGCATGTGATCGGGCACTCTCCGAAACGAACAAACACAGCGAAGCGGCGCTTTCCCCGCAGGAGGACATGACATGACCACACCCGAATGGCTGAAACCCGGCATCTACGGCGCGCTCCTTGGCGCAGCGTTTGTCGGCATCGTTGGATTTTCGTGGGGCGGCTGGGTGACCGGTGGCGGCGCGGAGGAGATGGCCAACAATATGGCGCAGGAGGAGGTGATCGCGGCGCTCGTGCCCTTCTGCCTCGACAAGTCTCGCGCCGACAATGAACGCATTGCAAAGCTGGTTACGATCCGCGAGGCATCGTCATTCAAACGGCGCGACGCTGTCATGGAAACCGGTTGGGCGACGATGCCCGGATCAGATGGCCCGAACCGCGATCTGGCACAGGCATGCATCGAAGGTCTCGACCTTGATGCATCGTAGTGACCTCAAATTCTCGCCCGTTTCGTCCAAGGGCACCGTAGGCGTGCTTGCCACGGTGTCTTTCACGGAGTTCCTTGCGCTCGCCTTCGTCGCGCTCATCGCGATCGGATCGCCATCTTACGCCCAATCTCAGTCTACCCCGATGCCTGCGAATGCGCAGCCTAAGAGCTATGGCGAGGGATGGGAGTGTGATCGTGGGTACCGGCGTGACGACGATGCCTGCCTTGCCATCATCGTTCCGCAGGACGCCTATGCCACCAAACGAACCTATGGCGCAGGCTGGGAGTGTCTGCACGGGTACAAGATGGTCAATGACGCGACTTGTCTTGAGGTCGTCGTGCCCGATGGCGGATTTCTCGACCCGTCGGGAAAGAGCTGGAGCTGCCTTCGTGGCTACATGAAGGTCGACGACATTTGCCTCGAAGTCGTTGTGCCGGACAATGCGTATCTGTCGGCTGACTCCTATGGCGCCGCTTGGCTTTGCAACCGTGGCTACCAGATCGAAGGCGATACATGCGTCGCAATCGCGGTTCCTGAAAACGCCTTTCTGAATGGGTCCGGATACGGGCAGCCATGGACATGTGAGCGGGGCTATTTCGAACGCGATGACACCTGTGAGGCTGTCGTCGTTCCGGAGAACGCCTATTTCGACGATGCGAGCTATGGCTCAGGCTGGAAGTGTAATCGCGGCTTTGCAGAGGCCGACGACGGGTGCAATGAGATCGACCTCCCCGAAAATGCGCATCTCGACCGATCGGGAAACGGTTGGGAGTGCCATAGGAATTTCCAGCGCTCGCAGGGGCGTTGCGTCCTGAACGACTAGCGCTCGCAATTAGAACCGAAACGCGGCTCACCCGCCCGAACGCTTCATGTGATCGGAGCCGGGAAAACCCGCTTGGCAAAGGAATAATCATGGAATCGGACAATGTAGAAAACTCGATGGCACGGCTGTCAACGATGGGGCCGCAAGCCCCGCCTGACCTGTCCGCGTCCCGTCGATCTCACACCAGCAAAGAAGTAACAAAAGGGGTGCCCACAGCGATTGTCTATTGCGAGGGGAACTTCGGGCAGATCGACGGGAAAACCGCAAACGGGCTTGTCCGTCACAGCCAAGCCTACCGCATTCTTTCGGTCATAGACAGCAGACTTGAAGGGCGCGACAGCGGGCAAGTGCTGGACAATGTGAGTAACGGCATCCCCATCCTTGAAGATATTGAGGCTGCGGTTGCGCGTGAAGCAAGTATCCCAGACACGCTGATCTATGGGATGGCCCCCTCTACAGGGAAGATGTCACCTACTGATCGAGAGATCGTGCTGGATGCCATCGCGCTCGGCATGAACATCGTCAGCGGTCTCCACGAATACCTTGGCGATGATCCCGAGATTTCAAACGCCGCTGATGCGGCCAACGTTACGATCCGAGATATTCGCAAACCCCGACCAAGCAAGGACATGCGTCTGTTTGACGGAAGCGTGTCCGAGGGGAAGGCAATCCGCATTGCCGTACTCGGAACGGATTGTGCAATTGGCAAGCGGACGACGGCGACCATTCTGGCCAGGGAACTGAACGCGCGTGGTATCAAGACCGTCCTCGTCGGCACCGGCCAGACGGGACTTATGCAGGGCGCAAAATACGGGATCGCCATGGACGCCGTGCCACCGCAGTTTTGCTGCGGGGAACTTGAACGTGTGATTGTCGCGGCGTCTGAGGGTGAAGACCCGGATGTCATCCTGATCGAAGGACAAGGCGCGCTCAGCCATCCGGCCTTTTGCACGTCGGCTTTCATTCTGCGCGGCAGCCAGCCGCATGCCGTCGTTCTTCAACATGCGCCGAAGCGTGCCCATCGATGCGACTTTCCCACCATGCCGATGCCCGAGCCGAAAAGCGAGATTGTCCTCATCGAAGCTTTTGCCGACACACGGGTGATTGGTATCACGCTCAATCACGAGGCGATGACGGACGGCGAGGTCGGTCATGCAATCAACAGCCTTTCACGCGATCTCGGCATTCCGGTGACGGACGCGCTGACCCGGCCGGAAGTGTACCTGAGCGACATGATCCTGACCGCCTTTCCACAGTTAAAGCCCGTGCCTCTCGTGGCTGCGGAATGACCTCGCCGCGAGTGGAAATTGATCTGGGCAAGATCCAGGCAAACGCGCGATGTCTCGTCCGTCGTCTTGGTGCCCGTGGGCTCTCGGTCACCGGTGTGACCAAGGCAGTGTGCGGGCATCCTGACGTAGCCGGGGCGATGCTGGACGGCGGCGTTGTCGGTCTGGCCGACGCACGCATCAAGAACGTCGTTCGGATGCGGATGGAAGGGATCAAATGCCCGATCTCTATGATCCGCGCTCCGCTGGTGAGCGAAATGGAAGACGTCGTCCGGTGTTGTGACGCGAGCTACAACACAGAGATGGACACAATCCTGAAGCTTGGCGCCGCAGCGAAGCAACAAGGAACGTCGCACGGTGTCATCCTGATGGTCGAAATGGGAGATATGCGCGAAGGCATTTTGCCCGAGAACCTTAACGACTTCGCTACTCGGGTCAGCGCGACACCCGGTGTTGCGCTCAAAGGCATCGCTGCAAATTTCGCCTGCATGGGAAACGTGGCACCGACGGCCGGTGACATGGACATGCTCTCGCGACTGGCCGACCAAGTCGAAGGCGCTTGCGGACCTTTTGTCGGGCTTGTTTCAGGAGGTGGATCAGCCAATTTGCCATGGGCGCTTGGCAAAGACTCATCCGGGCGAGTCAACAACCTCCGCCTCGGCGAGGCGATCCTGTTGGGCACCGACCCCGTGACAGGGCAACCGATCACTGGCCTTCATACGGACGCGTTTGCCCTTTTTGCCGAGGTGATCGAAACAAGTGACAAACCAAGCGCAATACCTCCTGCATCAATTGCTCCGGAGCTTGGGATACTCAAATTGGTTCGAAATGATGACCTCCGAGCCCGAGCAATCCTTGCTGTCGGGCAGCAAGACACCGAAACAAGCGGCCTTACGTTTCCCTCAGGAATTATGTTCATCGGCGCGACCAGCGACCACGCCGTTGTCGACACGACCAAATCCGCCGTATCCGTCGGGTCCGAGATGAAAATGGGGACTAATTACAGCGCCCTCATGCGGGCGATGAACGCCCCGGATGTCGCCAAGGTTGTTCATGGCAAGCAAAAGATGAACGGTCGTTCCAAGGACTGCGAGACCCAACCCTACCTGACGCTGGTATGACGCCCAGATGATCGCCTGCGGGAACGACGAAAGTCATATCTCGCAGACTTGTCCGAAACCGCGCCATAGTAATGGGGCCGGCCAATACACATATACAGATAAGCCGCATTCGAGAATTCGAGCCTGATCGGGGCCCGGAAATTCCAGCGGAAAACCCGAAAAGGATGAAGCGCATGTCTTTCAAAGACCTGACGACCAAGGCTGCTGCCATACTGAAAGCCAAACCTGCGGAGCCATCGAAAAAGGAACCGCAAATCAGGACGCCGGACACTGCTGCGAAACCTGGGGCTCCGGATCCGAAGAAAACCTGAAGCGGCTGGTTTTGCTCCACGTCGTGGAAAACTGCTAAATTGAAAGGATCAAACGCAATGGACGACCAAACAGACACGACCGTCGCGGTTTTTGACTGGCCTTTCAAACTCCCGGGCTTCGACGAAACGCTTCCTGCCGGAGAGTACGATATCGAGACAGAACTCGCCTCACCGCCCGATCACAAGGATCCGGAGGCCTGGAAGGCCTCCGTCATGATCCACCTGCATCCACGCCTGTCCCATCCGGGATTGACGCGGAGCCTGTCCGTGTCGCTGGCCGATCTCGACCATGCCCGGGCGAAAGACAAACTGTCCGGCAAGGACCTCTCGCAGGTCTTTCTCGAAGAAATGCTTGCCGATCCGATGGTGCAAATGGTCATGAAGGCCGACGGGGTGTCGGAGGCGCATTTGCGCCATCTCTACTCGGGATCGCGGATGGCACAGACTGACATGGATGACGCGGACGCTGAGACCGAAAACGCAACAGCGCAGGGGGCTTCGCGGGACGCTTCGGACATTCATGACGCCGAGAACGAAGGGATGCCGTGCCGACCGCGCACTTCATCCTTTTCCGTATGATGTCCGAAACGCAATTTCAGGGACCAATTGAACGCGAGGAACTGATGCAAGCAAGAGTCGACGGCACCCTGATGGACTACCCCGGCCGCGTGCTCGGCGATGTGCCGAAGTTGCGGTTCTGCTTGTGTTGTAAGGTTTCCTTTTGGAGCGAAGGGTTCGGCCAGCGCATCTGTGCAAGGTGCAAAGGCAGGACAGCATGGCGCGCAGCTGTGCCGGAAGGCGTCAGCAAAGGCCGGTCTCGCTCAGCCGGTCGCTCCGCTTAGGTCCGCCGCATGTCGACAATCACGGTCGCACACATGACCACCTATCGCTATCGCTCCGCCGTGGTCCTTGGACCGCACAGGCTGATGTTGCGTCCGCGTGAAACGCGGGACCTCACATTGACGGCTTTCGATCTTGAAATCACGCCGACGGCCCGACTCGACTGGTCCCACGATGTCGCCGGAAACGCCATCGTTATCGCCAATTTTGATGCCGCAACGGATACGCTTTCGATCCGGTCCCACACGACCGCCATCCTCACCGCGCCTGAGTGGCCAGTCTTCCCGATCGCGGCCGCTGCGACGCCCTACCCGTTCCTTTACTCCGCCGAAGACTGGACAGATCTCGGGGCGCTTTCTGCGCCACAATACCAAGACGACGCAGGGCGCTTGTCAAACTGGGTCGAACAATTCGTGATGCACAGGCCAACGGATACCCTGTCGCTCCTGAAGGACGTCAGCAATGGCATCACAGCGCAGATCACATATGAGATCCGCGAGAGCGAAGGCACGCAGGGACCACTCGAAACCCTCGACCGGGGCTGTGGCTCGTGTCGCGATTTTGCGGTCCTCTTTGCCGAGGCTATCCGAACGCTGGGATTCGGGGCTCGTCTGGTGTCCGGCTACCTCTACGACCCCAGTGATGATCAACGCGGATCTGCTGGCTCGGGTTCTACGCATGCATGGGTCGAAGTCTTCGTTCCCGGGGCCGGTTGGATCCCGTTCGACCCAACGAACAGGTCAGTAGGGTCGGCCAACCTGATCCCGGTGGCCGTTGCGCGGAACATATCACAGGTCGCTCCGGTAACCGGCAGCTTCCAGGGAGAAGGTACCGATCTGCTCTCGATGGAGGTGGTTGTGCGTGTTGAGGATCAGTGATTGCGCCGGTAAGAACGGGACGTCCATTCGCCGACTATCATGCGGCGTTTGGACGGTTTGTCCGGGTGCTCCTTTTTGGCATGGCAAAAGACCGCTTCGGCGAATATGGCTGCAACGCGGCGAAACGTATGTCGCAGATGCGAGCGGTTTCTGCGTCAGCAAAAGCCGCACCTGCAAAAGGCGGGTTTGTCCGCATCTTGCCCATTGAGTTAAACTGCAGCGAATGCTCAAATTGTTTCAGCAAGCGGTCTTCGGCTCTGCACTAGGTTGGTGATCGAAATAGCTAATTCTCCGGCATCCCATCTATATCTGGATGGTTTGGCAGGGGTGGAACCATACACCAATGACTTGGCTCGACGGGTTCGTGTTCGAACTGACCGGGTGCTGTCAGTCTGAGGGTGTTGCTGAAGATCTCAATCGACCATGTCTTTTCATCGTCATCCCGAAAGAGCTTGCCAAAGTGGTCTGTTGTGACCTTTCCAGAGAGGTCCCGAATCCGAAAGTACCCAACGACCCTATCGGTGTGCAGTTCCGCTCCGGTTGGTGGACGATCTTCGAACTTGATCCATGAAGTTGCGGGATTTGTCATCCTTATCTCCGTCCCAATCTTCCCAATCGCGCCAGCTGCGCCAACATCTGCGCTCCGGTTCCTGGACCTGCGGTCCCGCCCGGCGGTGACATTTGGCTTATTCCTGGTCGCATCGGCATTTGCTGAACACCGAACATCTGCCGTGCACGGAGCGCTGCATATTCCGCTCCACTCGCCCCACCCACCAGATAGCGGTTGTAGGCCTGCTGGCTGCCCATGGCGGCGCGGCCGAAGCTGTAGGCGCCGCTAAGGCCGCCTGAGAGTGCCGGCATCATGATGTTCCCGGAGATCGCGCGGACGATGAACGGCGTAGCAATGATGAACCCTTTTGCCATCAGAACCATCATGAAAAACGGGATTAGCGCGCCGATATTGGATGCACCTTCAGGGTCTCCCAACTCACCAATGAGCGCGGATGACACGCCGGTGATGGTCGCGAACACACCCGCGACGACAATCGGATAGAGGGCAAATGAGATGAGCGCCGAAAGCCAGCGCGCAAAATAGTCTTTCGTCACGTCAAACAGCGTCAGGAAGATCATAACTGGGGCGATCCCGATAAGCAGCGCGATCATCAGCCGGGAGGCCACGAGAATGAACGCCGCCAGACCTCCCAGGATCGAAAGCAAGAGCACTCCCAGAACGTCCAGAAGCGCTCCTGCCATCCAGTTCAGTTCCGAGCCTGCCGCGTTCAGATACTCCCCAAGTTCTTCGATCAGCCGGTCAAACTCTTCGGCAAAGGTCCCGGATGGGCCGGGCGTGCCACCTCCAACAGACGCCACAAGCGATCCTGCGATGCTGTCGATGCCGTTCAGGATCGCCCCAGAAAGCGCATTAAACTGCACCCAATTGGTCGCAAATATCCCGATCAGCCCTACCTTGACTGCTAGCCAGAAAGCCGTGCGCCCATCCATGGCTCGATACTGATAGATCATGTTGATGAATACGAAGAGCACCGCGAGGGTTGTTCCGAGGACGAGCAAGGTTCCGACCGTCGCCGCTACAGCGCCAAACTGTGTCTCAGCGGCGGAATCTAGATAACCTTGCGAGGTTTCGACAAAGTAGGTGACGACGCTCATTTCTCGCGCACCTTACCAGTTGCCCACAGCTTCACAGATCGCCATGGCCTGCGGGCGCAATGCGTTCGCCTCGCGTCCGTATGCGCTCGAGGCGTCCAGCATTTCCCAACGTTCGCTGGTGGTGAACTGTTCGTTGAAATCCGCCACGGCGGCATCCCACGGAGGGAACAGAGTCTGGCAGGCGCAATCACCGGTTTCGACGACTCGCGCGAGACTTTGTGCTCTGTAGATGTCTTGCACCAGCACGCGCTGATACGCGTCTCGCAATGCGATCTCTTGCATCCATTGCGGCTCTTCCGGGCGATCTGGGCAGATGTTGGACACGCCGTCCATCGTTGGAATGAGGTTGCGTTCTGCAATTGCCGGGCATGGTGCGAGGCCGAGAACAACGACCAAAAGAAATCTCGGCGGTTTCATGACGTCTGGTCTCCTTCGACGAGATCAGCGATCTCGCGCTTTAGAAACGCCGTATGGCCGAGATGGGCGAATTCAGACGTGCTGACTGAGACAACCTCCCACCCTTGGTTCCCGCGCAAGTTCAAATCCTCCTGCATCTCGATGAGGCTGGTTTTCTGGTCCATCGGATAGGCGACGATCTGATATTCAAAACGGGTCATGCGGCATCTCCTTCGTCCAGTCTGGTGCCCGGCAGATAGAACTCGGTGATTCCGCGCGCGCCGTCTTTTCGCCCGGCCTGGATGATCACGTCGATCGAGCTTTCGATGTACTGGACCATGTCCTGATAGGTCATTGGGATCTCCGTCTTGAGGGCCGCGATGGCGAGGCGCTGAACCGCGAGTTGGGGGGTTTCGGCGTGCAGGGTCGTCATGGAGCCGCCATGGCCCGTGTTGATCGCCTCGAGGAAGGTCATGGCTTCTTTGCCACGGACCTCGCCGAGGATGATCCGGTCAGGCCGCATGCGCAGGGTGGCGGTCAGAAGCACATCGGCGGTCTGGAATTTGGCATCGCGGTTGGCAATGAGCGTGACGGCGTTCGGCTGTGCGGGCAGCAGTTCCGCTGCTTCTTCGATGGTCACGATCCGCTCATAGTCGCCGACGTAAGAAAGGATCTTGCGGGCTGCGACGGTCTTGCCGGTGGAGGTGCCGCCGGAGACGATCATGTTGAGCTTGTTCTCGACGCAGAATTGAACGGCATCCGTGATCGCGCCCGAGGCCACGACATCGCGCAAGGCGCGGTTCTTCGCTTCGCGCAGCTCTTCGAGTTTGCGTTCTTCCCCAAATAGGTAGCGCAGTTCGATGGCATCGAGTGGTAGACTCGAAAAAAAGCGCAGTGAGATCGACATTCCGTCTAGCACGGCCGGCGGCGTAATGACCTGCGCGCGGATCGGTCGGTTGAGATAGGTGATCGACACCGAGACGATGGGCTTATCCTTGCTCATCGTTGTGTTGGCGCTGGAGGCGATCTGGTTGCCGAGATCTTTCACTTCGGTGACGCTCATATGCTGATCCAAAGCCCGCATGAAATGGTCTCCCTGGAACTCGCCCCAACAGGAGCCGTCGGGGTTGATGCAGATTTCGATCACGTCATCGCGGGACGCGTCCGTTAGCTTGTCGAGAGAGGTCTGGAGATAGCTTAGGGTCATGGCCTAGAAAATCTCCAAATCGCGATCGACCATGACGGTGACGCGCGCGCCTTGGTCGACATAGATGACCGGTCCGATGGAGAGATACTCGCCGATCACGCTGTCGGTCGCGTCGGCAAGGTCATCACCGACGTCTTCGAGAATGTCGGCCGCGGTTTCATCTTCAACCCCGCTGGCGGCCGCAGTTGGGGCCGCGGAGATGATCGAGATGAGGGCTGCCGAGCCGAAGCGTTCATCAAAACGGGTATCGACAAAGCCCGTGACACCCGACCGGCCAAGCTGATCGCCGCCAAAGGAGCTGATCTGGATCGTCTGGTCCGTGGGCAGGATGATCCTGTCCCAGGCGATGGTGACCCGGCGCTGCGCGATCTCCAGCCCGGAGCGGTAGCGCCCGATCAGACGAGACCCGCGCGGGATCAGCAGCCGCGTGCCATCGTAGCTGTAGACGTCCTCAGAGATGATCGCGCGAACTTGGCCGGGCAATGAAGAGTCGAGGGCCGTTTCCATAACGGCCTGGATCATCGTGCCTTGAATCACGGTGTTCGAGGGGTTGGCGATGACCTGCGCTTGAGTGACTTGCGTAGGCAGCGCGCCATTCAGCACAAAATCCGTCACGTCTCCGAATGTCCGCTCCGTGAGTTCGGTCGCGCCCGGATTGGTGCCGCCCGCGCCTCCGAAGGCGATCACGGGTGAGGCGATGCGGCGCTCCTGGAAGGCGCGTTCCTCCTCCGCGCGGCGCTGCAGGTCAGCCAGTCGTCGCGCCTCTTCTTCCTGGCGCAGCCGCTCTTGTTCTCGCCGGAGCAACTCGTCTTCGCTTGGACCAAGGGGGGCCTGGGCAGGGGCGGTGGCCTCAAGACGGGCGAGGTCGAGGTCTATGCGCAATTGCTGTAATTCGCGGTCTCGGGCCGCGAGCTCGTCCTGGAATTGCTGTTGCCCGTTCTCCGAGGCGGCCTGTAGGGCGGCGATCTGTTCGGTGAGCGCGTCGATGGCCTCTGCTGCGGCGGTATCTTCTGCAACGACGGGCTTGGGCGCATTCCGCAGCTCTTCGATCTGCGCCTGGAGGGCTTCGAGCTGCGCTAGCAGTTCGGCATTCGGCTCCGCAGGCTCCGGCGTGACGAGAACAATCTCAGGGTCTGGGGCAGGTGGCGGCACGAAGGGTTCAATTTCGCCGAAGCCGTCACCCTCCGTCTGGAACACGTCGGGCGTGGCCGTCGGCAGTGCAACCTCTTCTTCGGGCTGAGACAGGACGTAGAGCACGATGCCACCAGCCGCGATCAGGCCAATAACGAGCAGCGCGAGAAGCGGAGAGCGCCGCTTCGGGGTGGAACCACGTCTGGACCCGCTCTGTTCAAGGGCGGCGAGGCGTTTCTCAAGATCGGCGTTGCTATCGCTCATGAGGACACCCCTGTGGGCAGTGCGGCCTGGATGCAGACCACATCCTCACCAAGCCGCAGCACCCATTGGCCATGCACACCAGAGACCCGGATGACCCCATTTTCAACAGCCTGCGTATTCGCTGTCCGTTCGCGCCCATTGGCGTATCGGAATATCGCCGGCACCGGCGCGTTTCGGGCAAACTCGAAATAAGTGAAGGTCCCATCATCCCAGACCCGCGCGGGTGTGAAGTCGAGGCGTTCGCTGGCCCCGTAATTGTAGTTCGGCGCGGCCTGGGCGATGACGTTTGTGGGCTGTTGCTCATCCTCTGGATAGCGGAACTGGACCACATAGAAGGTCGGGGTCGAGGCCTCTGTGACGTTGAAATAATAGCTCCGCCGATTTGTGTAGACGGTCACGTTGGTGCGCACGCCGCGGGCGAGCGGTTTGATTGCAAAGGCCTGACCGCCGGGGACGCCGTCGATCTCAAAACCCTCCGTGTCGCCAGAAATGATCGACCGAATGCTCTCGCCTTCGCCAAACTCGATGGTGGTCACATGGGTGAGTGAAACATTCAGTCGATAGACCTGACCCTCCTGATAGGTCGCGACCCGGACGCGATTGTCATTGGGACCGCCGCGCGGGATCGCCTCTGCGATGGCGAGGGCAGGGATCAAAACCAGACAGGCAAAGGCAGCACTCAAAAACTTCACTTAATTCTCCAATCTGTCTGAGCGGATGGCGTATTCAACGACCGTGAATCCGAACGGGTTGGTCCAGACCTGATCGATGGAACGGCTTTCCTCGGGGCGAAATTCGAAGAGCAAAGTCGCGGTGAAAAGGCCGGTCTGGACGCCATTGATGGAGGTCAGCCGTTTCCGCAGGCGTACGGTCGCGCGGTTGGTGCCGATCCGGTTGATGCTGAGGATCTCGACCTCGAGGCGGGCGTTGGGTCCGTAAAGCGTCGGGGGATACTCTGAATTGGCCGAATTCCAGATCTGGCGCACAGAGGCTGCGGCCGCCCCATCTGAGCGCTGTAAGACGCTGCGGATGCGCACGTCATTGTCGAGCTGGTTGTAGACCTCGCGGTCGGTCACATAGCGGAAGACCTCCGCTTCAATGATCGCCTGATTCTCGGTCACGGTCGTGGCGCCGACCGCGGCTTCCGGTAGCGCGAAGCCGGTCTCCGGATCATAAGGGACGACTACGGGCGGCGGATCGACATCGAGGATCGCGACAGTAGCGGCCGCCAAGCACCCGAGGATGCCAAAGATGAGGCCCATTAGCCCGAGGCGCTGCCAGAGTCGTTCCCGTCTGAGCGCGCCGTAGACCAGTTCCTCTTCGATGATGGCGGTTTCTTCATCCAATTTGGCGCGCCTCAGTCCGCTCGCAGATCAGGGAGGGTGAACTCCATGAAGCGCTGTTCCTCAGCGATAGTGGCCGCATCAATGACACCGCCGGTGCCATCCCCCACGGTCTGCACAGCCTCGAGCTGCCACATGGCGACGAGCGCGATAGCGAGTTCGGCCGTGACGCGGGTGTTGAGATCGACGCTTTCCTTGAGCTCATCCATATCATCGATGAGCCCAACGAGCCGTTCGACGCGTTCCAGCGACTGCCCGGCATCGTAATAACTGTTCTGGGCTGCCGCCGAGACGAGCGCGCCGGTCGTGGCCTGCGTTGCGATCCGTTCCGCCCCCGGATTGCCGCTCCGGGCCATCTCGCTCAGCGTGTCCTCGTCGAACCCAAGATCGGCCAGAACCTGGTCCATTTGCGTTTCGATCTCGCTGGCCCCGGAGCCGCTGAGGCCCGAGAAATCCCCAGTCCGGATCGCTCGGATTGTGGCGAGGATGTCGCCGAATTCCTGATCGAGCAGCCCGTTCAATTCCTCTTCCATCTCGGTCTGGATGATTTCCGGCAGCTCGGCGAGGCGGGTCAGAGCCTCGTAGGTTCGCTGCAACTCCGCGAGCTGTTCCGTGAGGGTGGCCAATTGTTCGCGGAGCTGCAGCAACTGCTCGTTTTGTAAAAGTTCGTCTTCGATCATCTGTCGAAGCTGCTGGATGTTTTGCGTGATGTTCTGTGTGTCGACGACAGGCACGCCTTGGGCATGGGCCGGAGCTGGCAAAAGGTTGGGACTCAGAAAGGTGAGTGCTCCGATGAGTATGGGTGTGGGCAGCGCCGATTTGCGGAAGGTGTTCAGTCTCATCAGTCCAGGTCCTCCAAAGTGAATTCCATGAAGTCGCCCTCGGCCATCCTTGCAGAGGCCTGTGCAAGCTGCGCGGCACTGAGGGGTTGCGTACGGGCGGCTTGCAGACGGATGCGTGCCGCCATCAGACGCACGAGTTCGGCGCGGGCGTAAGTGTTGAGGGCAATGCTTTCCTGGATGTCCTCGGTCTCGCCGATGCGGCGCACGATGTCCTGAATGCGCATAGCGGCCTGGCGGATCGCAGCCGGAGAATTGCTGCCATAGTAGGCCGCGCCATGGCCGGTCAGGGAGAGATTGGCGTTGGCCAGTAGGGCGGGGTCGATGGTGCCAAGTGCCTCGATACCGCCAATCCGCGAGAGATAAAGGTTGTAGCGTTCCGGGATGACCTGGACGTAGTGCTGTGTCTCGGCGAAGGGCGGCACGCCGCCATATTCAATAACGCGGCCCGGACCGGCATTGTAGGCCGCCAGTGCATTGATGATGTTGCCGTCGAAGCTGTTAAGTTGTGCGGCCAGATAGCGCGCACCGCCTTCGACCTGCAGATAGGGGCTGTCATAGTATTCCGGGTTGATCCCGAGATCGGAGGCCGTGCCCGGCATGATCTGGGTGAGGCCGAAGGCCCCGACGGGCGAACGCGCACCGATGGAGAAGCGGCTTTCCTGCCAGATCAACGCTTGCAGGAGCGCGCGCCATTGTACGACGGACAGGCCCGCACGGCTGATCCCGGGCCGGCCATGGGTTTCCTGGGCCACCCGGATGATCAATTGCTCGATGTTATGCGCCGCATCTCCAAACATCTGCGCGCCGCCGGGATTGGGGTCGAGATCGCCGGTGCCGTAAACTGCTTCTACGCTTCGTGCATCATCGTCGCTTCCGGACTCGAGCGTCGACACCAGTGCGGGCAAGCCCTGTCCGCCGAAACTCGTCTGTGCATCGAGTATACTTTGCAGGACTGCGAGCTGCTCTTGTTCGATTTCACTGAGAAGTTCTTCGACGGCCAGCGTCTCGCGTTGGATGCCAAGATCGGTCTCGCGGTGGCGGGTTTCGACGAGATCGCGGGCTGTCAGACCAGTATCGTTGGTAGGAACGCCCTGAGCGGCCGCCATACCGGTCAACAGGCACAGCAAGACGATATGAGGAAGCTTAGACCTCAACGTCGGCCCCCGGCGTCTCAAGCGGTTCAAAGATGCAGTCTGGTTCGACAGGCGCGACGGAGGCTCGAAAGGCGAAGCAATTGACCGTCGGCTCCCGGTATTGCGCGCAGGCGGAGAGAAACCCGATCAGAGCCAACAGGACGAGAGTTCGGATCATGGGAGCCTCCAGAAGTCAGGTCGATCGCGATAGTCGGCGCCGACGAGCGCCTCACCCTTTTCCATGCCGCCAAGCATGGTGAGATAGGGACCGAGGGCCGAGAGATCGGCGTCAACTACAACCGAACCGGTATCATCGCGGATCAGGGCGAGGCGGCTGTCGCTGCCAGTGTTCAGGAGCACATCGAGTTCTTTCTCGTAGAGGTTCAACATCGCGTAATCCGAGGCATGGGCCCGGATGTTTGGCAGCAGGATCTGCGTGGGCACGGCTTCAATGATGGTCTTGCCCGTGCGGGTGCGCTCTAGCTGGCTCGCATATTGGGTCATCATCACCGCGACGGTGTTCTGCTTTCGCGCCGTCACCAGCCAGTTCGAAAGACGTTCCGCAAAATACGGGTTGTCAAGCGCCTTCCAGGCCTCATCGATGATGATGATCGTTGGGCGGCGGTCTTCGATTTCGCGCTCGACTCTTCGGAAGAGGTAGGAGAGCACGGCCATGCGTTCTTTTTCGGATTCCGAGTCCAGGATGCCCGTGAGATCGAAACCAACCACATCGCCCTCTAGCGAGAAGGTGTCTTCCAGGCTTTGCCCGAAAATCCAGCCGTAGCGCCCGTCTACTGTCCATTCGAGCAAGCGCTGGTGTAGATCGCCATCGTCATCGGTCGAGACAAAGAGGGAAGCGAAGTCCTTCCAGTTGCGTAACTGCGGATTGGCCGCGCCTGCGTTCTGGCGAACCACTTCCTGGATACGGTTGGTCTGGGCGGGCGCGAGAGGTTTGTCCGAGCGATAGAGCAAGGAGGCCAACCAGTCCGAAAGCCAGGCCGTGCCGCGATCATCGATCTCGGTCCAGAGCGGGTTGAGACCGGTTGGCTTGCCGGCTTTCACGGAGGCATAACGCCCGCCATTGGCGCGCACGGCCATCTCCATGCCGAGCCGATAGTCAAAGACGAAAATGCGCGCGCCGACGCGACGCGCTTGCGTCATTAGGAAGGCCGAGAGAACGGATTTGCCGGACCCGGGACGCCCCAATATGAGCGTGTGGCCCCCGGTTGGCTCTTTGTCGGTTGAACCTTGCTCGTGGTAGGAAAACCGGTACGCGCTTTGCTCTGGCGTCGGGAAGAGCGTGATCTCCTGGCCCCAGGGGAGCTGGTGTTTGTCCTTGCCGAGTTGCGTGCGATGCAGGGCCGCGAAATCCGCGAAGTTGCGGTTGGTCACCGCACTGGCACGCACGCGCTTCGGCTGATTGCCTGGATGCTGGCTAAAGTAGTGGGTCTTGGCGGCCATGCGCTCGCCGATCATCTTCACGCCTTGGGCTGCGGCGGCATTTACGATCTCGGCCCCGAGGGTCTGCAATTCGTCGAGCGTGTCGCAGAACACCGTCACGACCATATGGTGCTCACCGAAGCTCTGGCGCTTGGCCTCCAGATCATCATGCGCGATGTCGAGCGCTTCGAGGAGCGAGAGGGCGGCGTCCTGAGAGGCCTGCATCTGGCGCTTCTGGCGTTTGATCCGACCGGCCATCAGGTTCGAATTGATCGGTGTGAAGGAATGCGTGACAATCATGTCGACGGGCAGGTTCAGCATGTCGAACATCGTGCAGGTCGTGGCCTCGGAGTATTCGCCGATGGTGAAGCTCTTGCCATAGCGTTGTCCGACGACACCCTCTGAGAGCTCGAAATGCTCATCGAAGAAGGTCACGCGGGTGTTGGCCACGTTGGTTGCGAGGAAGCCATATCGATTGGCCGGGTAGAGCGGTCGTTCTTGACCGGTGTTAAGCGCGCCCAGAAAACCCACCAACTCGCCTGATTGTGCGGAGAGGAGGCGCGGCTTCAGGTCGGCTAGGCCGGAGGTGAAGACACCCACAGCTTCGTTGAGACGCCGGACTCGTTTCTGCGTCTCTGTCTTGAACCGCCCCGGATCGCTCCTATTCATGAACCCAAGAAAGCTCCTCGGCGGCGGCCGATGGATGATTGTGAGTGTCAGCGTCTTATCGCGCAGGCCGGCTTGCCTGAGCTTCTCGCGCCATCTCTCATCGACCGCCGCCGCGTAGTGATCACCGGGGACGGGGAGGAGGTCCGGGGTGATCGCTTTCGAGACCTTGTGAACGTAGTAGCTGAACTCCGGCCCAAGCTGTGCGATGATCCGGGCGAAAAGTGCCGTCACCTTGTCGAGATAGACATCATCGGTCGTGTAGCTGTTCACGCCGCTCAGACGGATGCATTGGAAGAGCTCATTGACCCGTGTGCGCACCGTGTGGTCATCGACCAGACTGACATAGGGCAGCATATGCGCGAGATGTTTCTCGCGGGCGTACCAGTCCGGCATGAGGGTGCGTTCATCCAGCGTCTCGTCACGGGGCATAGCTGTCGCCCCCGTGGATGCTGCGGTTCCGCGTCGGCGGCGTTTCCTGCAGGGCGGTCATCATCACGTCGATGAAGCGCGGGTCCCAATCGGCGGCTTTCCAAAGCGCGGGGTAGAGGATGGCGGCGACGCCGAGCAGGGCGATGTGCTGGATCCAGACAAAGAGCAGCACAGACCCGAAGAGCCAGACCATCGCATACATGATCGGCAGCCCGAGAAGCTTGGGCGGGCGCACGAGGCCCAGGAAGAGGGGAGATCGCTCAGCCACACCCGCTCTCCCTCAGGCTCCGAAGACAGCCGCAACGATCGTTGGTGCAGCAGCCACGCCTGCGATCCCAACTAACACCCAAAGCGCCTGGCGCAAATCGATGATATTGAAGAACCAGCTCAGGAAAACGCCAAGGACCGCGAGCGTCGCGATGACGACGCCAAGTGGTCCCGTGAGGGCGTCCACGATGCCTTGCAGCAGGCTCTGGATCGGGGAGAGATCGATGCTCTGCGCGAGCGCGGGTTCGGCCGCGAGCACAAACAAAGAGAAAGATGCGATAAAGAAATGCAGCCGACTTGTGCGGAAATGGTAGGTTCGCCAATGCACTGCCGCGCTTCGCGCTCTCGTGACATTGGCGAAAAGTGATTTGATTCTTGGTTTCCACAAAGATCGGGAGTTCATTGGGTCGCTCCTTCCAGCCGGTTGAAGACGGCCAGCACGCGGCTGACGTGGTTTTGGGTTTCCCGAAAGGGAGGGATCCCCCCGTATCGACGGACCGCATCCGGCCCGGCGTTGTACGCAGCCAGCGCTAAGCGAACGTCGCCAAACTCCGAGAGCATCATTGCGAGATATCGCGCGGACCCATCGAGGTTTTGCTGCCAGTCTCGAGGATCAACGCCAAGCACACTGGCTGTCGCTGGCATGAGTTGACCCAACCCAATGGCTCCGGCAGAGGAGACTGCCTGCGGGTCGTAAGCGCTCTCGATCTCGATATTGGCCCGATAGAGGTTCATCCAACCGGTGACAGTGAGATCCGCGGCGCGAAGGCCGGGATGACCGACGTAGCGTAGAGCGGTGTCTTCGATGGCAGCGAGGAGTTCGGGGCGGGGAGCGATGGCTCTGGGCGCGACGGCGGCAACGCGAACCTCTTCTTGGTCTGCAACGCCTTCTCCGAAGATGATCAGAGCGGTCTCGGCAGAACCTTGACCAATCCCGCCAACGTAGTTGCGTGCAAAACGCTCTTGCGCCTCAGACGGGCGAAGCGAGCCATCGTCCTCCATCACCAGCACCATTTGTGCCGACACTGGAGACATCAGAAATGAGACGAGAAGGGCGCTAAGCCCGGCTTGCCGCCAGTTCTTCGCCCGAGAGCTTAAGCTCTGTTCGCTTTCCTTCCTCGAGCGGGATGTCGGCATGGGAAAAGCCGATGCCTTGCAGAAAGGAGATGACACCCGTGACGGTTTTGATCTCACGGATCTTGATATCGTTGCGAGATGTGCGTGTACGCGCAGTGACCAAGAGCTTTTCGAGCCCTTCGTCGCTGACAGCGCGCATGATCCAGACCCCATGCCAGTTGGGGCCCTTCTTATACGCTGCCTCCTTGCAGACAACTTCCACGCGATAGCCGTCGGCGACCAGATCGCGGAATCTGGGTTCAGTGACCACATTTGGTGCTTCTTGTTCTAGGTCCATCACCCGGATCATGTTCTCCCTAAAGGCGAAGACCCGGGTATCAGGAGTTGATGCCCAAGCCTACGATGCTATATAAATGACCGCAAGATATTATTTTGTCGTTGCGGCTGTACTCTGGTTGCGCACCCATTAGGCATGCGCCATGGATTCTATCAAGGTTTTACGGGGTTCGGAGAACCTCCGGTTGTGTTGGCTCCTCGGTAGCCAGGCTATAGCTTTGTCGTTGTTGTTTGGCAGCGACGCAGTAGCTGAGACCTGTCTCGCGCCGCAGAGACCATTCGTTCCGAGCGATCCTCAAGCAGCGCGGGAATATGCGGATGTGATTCGGTCGGACTTCGAGTTCTACATTCGCGATGTTCAGGGCTACTTTCGGTGTCTTGAGGACGAACGAGCACGGGCTTTTGAAGAGGCGCGTGAGGTTAGCGAAGAATTCGGACGCTTCCTTGAGACGGTTGGTCCGTGACGCAGATTTTTTATGTTTCCTGATCTGCCATGCACTTCCAGAGACCTCCAACTTATCCAGATTTTAGATAATCTATAAAGCAGATTAGCCCCGTCACAAGAGGTATGTGACGCGTGGCAAAAACGATTAGAAGTTCTGGACATGAGGCGCTGCGCGAAGCCCTGATCGCAGCGAGGAAGGCGGCTGGTCTAACGCAGACTGAGTTGGCTTCACGGCTCAAGTGCCATCAATCATTCGTGGCGAGATTGGAAAGTGGGCAGCGTCGGATCGATGTGATCGAGCTAATTGTCTTGTCGCGAGCAATTGACGGAGATGCGCATGAACTTTTGGATGTTGCAGAGCGAATGACAGAGCCTGATCATCAGCTCTAGATTGGGCAATGTGCCTCAAAACATTAAAGAAACTAGTGAGAGGTACAGAAACAGTGTGGTTTAGTTGCGCACCTCCAATGGCGGTTCCAGCGATCAGCAACTGACCAGACTAGTATTCTGCGGGACCTTGCCTCGAGAATGATGGAAAAATCTCATCGGTAGGCTCGTCGGCAATCCACATTGGGGCAACTTCACCGTTGTTCCACAAATACAACCAACCCACGACTTTGCCTGTTCGAGCATCAAGGATTTTCTTGATCGGCACTGCCTCCAGGTGACCTTCTGAGTTCATTTGCTCTCCAAAGAAACAAACTAGCGACCAATGATCGCTAGTTTGTATTTTCTCCTGATTTTCACGAGGTTCAAAAGTTTTGTGGAAACAGTGCCTTGGCTGTTTCGTCATCAAAGTCCTGCTTGAACTCGTGACGACCCTTCAGCGCCTCAACCCGCTGAGCGGCGGGATTTGCAGAGATCGCATCAAAAAGCCGCGCGACATTTGGGAACTGCGCCAAGCCATCGTCAAAGATATAGGGCGCGAAGTTCATCCAGCCCCACGCACCAATGTCGGCGATGGAGTATGTGTCACCCGCAATAAACGCGTTCGTTTTCAGGCGTTCATCAAGGACGGCATAGTGGCGCGCCACTTCTTTCTCGTAGCGGTTCTTGGCGTAGGGGATGTCTTCGGGGCACATCTTGAGAAAATGGACTGCCTGCCCTGAAAAAGGCGACAGTCCCGTTGCAATAAAGTGATGCCAGCTTAGGACGCCCGCACGCACGGCCGGATCCTGCGGGAGGAACTTACCGTGCTTTTCGGCCAAGTAGAGCAAGATCGCGTTGGAGTCGAAAATTGTGGCGTCACCGTCCACCAGAACGGGTAACTTCGCATTCGGGTTCAGCGCAAGAAACTCCGGCTTGTGCTGTTCGCCCTTGAACGTGTCAACCGGCTTGACGTCGTAATCAAGCTCGAGCTCTTCCAACAAGAGCGCGACCTTCAGCGGATTTGGCGAGGGGTGAAAGTAGAATGTGAGATCTGACATCCGTTATTCAGCCGCCAATGTGATGCTGAACACATCGTAGGGATGGAAAACCGGGCTGGAAATGGTGAAGGCTTTGCCCAATTCGGGCAGATCACCGGCGGTCAGGGCTTCGACGACCGCTTGCACAGACGCTTCACTGTCCCATTGCGCATAGTTTGTCACGACAGTTTCATCGCGGCTGATGTGGACCGACGCGTTGCGAAAGCCGTCGAAGCTGCTGATTTCGGTCTCCATTGCTAGGGTTAGTTGCTGGGCCAGTTCCTGGATCGTAACGCCTTCATTTGGCGTCATCACGTTGATGAAAGTGACGGCATCGCCTGCTTCAGCAATCGAGACGGTTGCATCCTGGGCACTTGCGGAAATCGGGGCGAGCGCGACGCCAGCGGCGAACGCGACGGCTTTCAGTGGTGAGAGGTTTAGCGTAGAGAACATAGTCAATATCCTTTAGGTTGGAGAAATCCGTTGAATCTTGGGACAAAACGGATTAATGTAGTGATCGATAGTTAAATTGATCGCTATGGTCAAGGATTAATGTAGTGACCACTTCACAAAAAAGAACGCGAGGCCGTCCAAGAAAGTTTGACATCGAAAGCGGTGTTCGGCAGGCGCAATTACTTTTTGCCAGTCGCGGGTATGATGTGGTTGGCGTGAGCGAGATTTGCGACACTTTGGGGATCACCCCGACATCGCTATATTCGGCCTTCGGCAACAAGCTGGGTCTATATGAGCGCGCGGTAGAGGCCTACGCCAGTTCGACCGGACGTTTCGTTGGAGAGGCACTTGAGCAGGCGCAGACAGAGCGGGAGGTGTGGGACAAGGTCCTTCGCGCTGCCGCAGATGCCTACACCTCAGGAGAAATCAAAGGGTGCCTGGTCCTTGATGGGACGCTCACCTCACAGGATCCGGAGGCGAACGCGCTAGTGGCGGCGCAAGCGCAGGGCACACAGCTGGTAATAGCGGAACGGTTGCAGGAGTTGGGTGCAGAAGAGGCCGAAAGTTCGGCCTCGACCATTCTCATCTTAATGCGGGGCTTATCAGCCTCTGCGCGAAACCTTGCGACCAAGGAAGACCTTGAAGCGGTTGTGGACCTTGTCCTGATCGCTAAGGACTAAATCCCAAGGCGATCCGGAAGGGCGTAGGCTTTCTGAATCGCAGGGCGCGCCGATATCCGTTCGCTCCATGAGTGTACTGCGGGAAAATCATTGAGATCGACATTTTGCCAAGCATGTCTTTGCACCCATGGAAAAATCATCATGTCTGCAATTGAATAGGCACCAGCGACGAAGTCGCGCCCTTCAAGCCTGCGATCCAACACGCCATAGAGGTGAAGCGCCTCTTTGTTATACCGTTCCCTGGCATAGTGAGCATCGTCAGGCGCCTTTCGGTTAAAGTGATGCGCTTGACCAAGCATGGGTCCGAACCCTGCTGCCTGCCAAAAGAGCCATTGCAAGACCTCCATCCGCTCCGGCGCGGTCTTTGGAAGAAAGAGGCCGGTCTTTTCGGCCAGATAGAGCAATATCGCCCCGGACTCGAAGACTTCCTGCCGTGAAAGACCGTCTGACGGTGCGTGATCAACGATCGCAGGGATCTTGTTGTTCGGATTGATCGACAGGAATTGCGGTGAAAACTGCTCGTCTTTCTGGATATCGACTGCCGTGACACGGTACGCGAGTTCCATTTCCTCAAGGCAGATTGCCACTTTGTGACCGTTGGATGTTTTCCAATAATAAAGCTCAATCATCGCTGACCCCGAAGACGTTGATGAGGTTCCCGTCCGGATCGCGAAACAGCGTCGACGTCGAACCGGCATCATCAAGCACGAGTTCTTCCCAAAGAGTCTCGACCTCGTTCGCGTTCAGATATTGTGTGAAACCGGACAGATCGTTCACATCAAACACGATGGCCTTGAACCCTTGCGTAAGCAGATGGGTTGGGGGTGGGGTATCCAGTTCTGGCAACCGTTCGGAGCCTTCGACCTCAAGCAGTTCCAGCCGAACATCCGCGAGGGCGATGAATGCGACCTTTGCGGAGACCGGTTCAAAATAGGTTTGGGATACGACCTCGAACCCGAGGATGTCGCGGTAGAACGCGATGCTTTCGTCCAGATCGGAAACGGAGATCGCAACATTGTTGAATGTCAGATCAAATTCCTGTGCCTTGGCGGTTGTTGTCATCATGCCGACAGCGACGATTGCGGCAAATACTGTGGGATATCTCACTTTTTCAGATCCTTAGGTTTCGTTCTGCATCACGAACGACAGAAAATCCCGGTCGTGACGTCAGCCGCGCGAACCAGTCTGCGACATGGGGTGGAAGTGTGAATTCGGGATTTACGGTAAGAAGCCGGTTCAACCCGATCACAAGCGGGAGGTCGCTCAGACGAGCATCGCCTGAGCTTTCGGCTTCGCCAACGCGGCACGTTTCAAGGAGGTCCACATTCGCTGCGACCCGCGCAAACAGCTTCGATGCCTCCGGTGAATTGAGAGCGAACACCTTGTCGCGCCATCCATCGAGAAACAACGTTCTGATCGGTGGCCAGAACACGTTTGAGTGCCAATCGAGCCAGCGGTCATCATAGGAGCGTTCATTTGCGTTCCCAGGGTAGTAGCTTTCTGCTCCGTTTTTGTTGGCAAGAAAGCGCAGGATTGCATGAGACTCCCAAATGACGCATCCATCGTATTCGAGCACAGGCACCGTACGGTTTGGGTTCAGTCGGGCAAACTCTGGCGTATCGAGCCCACCGAATGGCCCACCAACTTCGCGGTGTTCTATGTCCAGCTTAAGCTCTTCGGTAAACCAAAGGACTTTCTGAACATTGGTCGAGGTGCTTCTGCCCCAAAGACGGATCATGGGGCAGGCTTTCCGCGCCGCCAATCGAATGCCTGCGCTTCGTGCGACGCCCAGATACCTTCTTGGGCGAAAGGATCCTGACCCAAGAAATCTTGAACAACTTTGAGCGACGTTGCTTCAAAGATAAAGAACGACCCCTCAGGCGCGTCGCCCTGATCAAGAAGCGGGCCGCTCACGACGACGCGCGGGTTGTCGATGGCGCGGTCCAGATGTGCGGCGTGCTTCGGATGAAACTCGGCCCTTTTGGCGCCGGTTCCCGACCGGTCTTGAGCCTTTGCGATATAGAACATGTCCAGTGCCCCTCAATTTTTGACGAGGGAAATGGTGTTGTGGACATGGTAGAACGGATTGGCCACGCCATATTCTGCCGCGCGCACGGGGTCATCCACCAGATCGAATTCCCGCACGAGGCTTTCCTTCACACCAAAGACGACGTCGGATTCGATGTATGGATCGTTTTCAACAAAGAGGTGGCTCGTGATTGGCTCATGCCCTTCGGCCATCCCAATGAAATGAATGTGTGCCGGGCGGTTAGGGTGTCGACCGGACGCCAGCACCATTTTCCCGACGGGTCCGTCTGTTGGGATCGGATAGTAGCTGGGTAAAACCGACCGGAACCAGAACGAACCATCCTCCTCTGTCGTGAACAGACCGCGCAGGTTCAGATCGGGTAACTCACCGGGTTTCTGCACGTCGTAGAACCCGTCCTCATTGGCCTGCCAAATGTCGACTTTCGCTTGCCGTAAGGGCTTTCCATCCAGATCGGTCACCGTTCCGGTCACAACCAAAGGCGCGCCGCTGCCATGGCGTGCCACGTTTTCGCCATTCGGGTACGCAGGGCTTTCGACCATGTGAAAGGGGCCCAATACGGTGGACTCAGTCGCCTCTGCGGGTTTTCGGTTGTTGATAGCGTCAACCAGTGTCGAGACCCCGAAGACATCTGAAAGCAGAATAAACTCCTGGCGGACGTCGTCGCATTTTTGTCCGACCTCGGTGAGGAACTCGAGCGCTTGCATCCATTCCGCGGTCGTTGGCTCAACCTCGCGGATAAGGGCGTGCAGGTGGCGCACAATTGCTTCGGAAACTTCCTTGAGGCGCGGGTCGGGGCAGTCTGCGTAGCGGCTGAGGACTTCGGCCGTTGCGTTCTCTTCGGTGAAATTTCTGGTCATTTTTTGATCTCCTTGATTGCGTGAGAATTGATGTCTTGGTTCGTCCGGAGCACGTCAGTGATCTGCTTCGAAGCGGCTTCAAGCATCGGCACGATGGTGTCGCGGAGCCGCTTGGACGGGTATCGAGTTGGGGTCGAACTGAAATTGAGGGCGGCAAGCGTTGCGCCCGTCGGTGCGAAGACGGGAACCGCGACAGAGATCAGATCTTCTTCAAGCTCTTGATCAACGATCGCATAGCCATTTGACGCGACGCCGCAGAGCGTTTCCAATAGAACTTGCCTGTCTGATAATGAAAAACGTGTCCTGCGCGGGAGCTCGGTCTGGTTGATCAACGCGGTCAGCCTCTCCGGTACGAGGTTGGACAGAAGAACGCGACCCATCGAGGTATGGACAGCAGGCAGCCGACTGCCGACTTCGAGGTGGACGGAAAGCACACGGCGGCTTGGCGCGCGCGCGACGTAGACGATATCCTGACCATAGAGGGTCGACATTGAGCAGGCTTCGCCCGTCTTTTCAGACACATGCTTCATGGGCGGACGCAACGCTTCCCAGAAGGGTTCAGTCACAATTGGGCTTATGGCAAGTTCAGCAAGCTTTGGTGTCGGCAAGAACCACTTTTGGTCTTGGCGCAAGATGTCCATGTCGCAAAAGGTGAGCAGAAGCCGGCGGGCGGCAGCTCTACTGATTTCAACATCTTTGGCCGTCTCCGCAATCGTACACCCAAAAGGTCTTGAAGCGACGAATCCTAACACAGACAACCCCTTGATAAGAGTTACACTTCGTTCGGGTGAGACAACGTGCAGACCCATTTCTAGAACCTGCCGAACCGGAATGTCAGCACGCCGACAAGTGCCAGACCCACACCCAGACATCTGCTGAGTGTCATTGGCCGCTTAGGCGTGCCGAACAGCGCAAAGTGATCCGCAAACGATGCAGCGGCGAGCTGGCCGGTGACGACGATCATTAGAAAGAGCGCGATGCCCATGATTGGTGCAATGGTTATGCCCGCAGTCACAAAAGCCGCTCCTGCAAGCCCGCCTAGCCAGACCCACCAGGGGGCTGAGGCAATCGCTGGCCCGATTGGCGCCCGATCCTGCAGAAAGGCGAACGGCAGAACGATCGCTGTGCTTACCAGCAACGAAAACAGAACAGCGGCGAAAGGGGACGCAAGACGACGGCTGACTTCGGCGTTGATTGCAGGTTGTACGCCAATCAGGACGCCACACGTCAGGGCAACAGCAATGCCAAACAAAAGCATCAGGGCAGGCTTCTTTCTTTGGAGAGTTGAGGCAATCATGGCATCAGCCAAAAGAGCGAGATCATCGGAAAGGCCGTCAGGATCAGCATCACGACCGCCATGATCAGCACGTATGGAAATGCGCCCCTGAATATCGCCGTCAGCGTTACGTCATCCGTCGCGAGCGTCGCTTTGACGACGTAGACGGTGATGCCGAAGGGGGGCGTCAGCAGCCCGATTTCGACCGCGATGATAGTGACGATGCCAAACCATATCAGCGGATCGCTGGCGACGATGCCTTGTGTGATCTCGGGCACGATGCCGACCACGAGAGGCACGACGATCAGGATGATCGAGGTGGAGTCGAGGAACATGCCCAGCAGAATGATCACTGCGAAATAGCCAAGCATGAAACCCCAGAACGAAATGCCTTGCTCAAGAAAGACCGAGACGATTGCGTTGGGGATGCCGGACATCACGAGCATTTTTGTGAAAGCGGCTGCTGCGATGATCAAAAGTAGGATTGTGACCGAAATCACGCCGGTTTCTTTCATTACGAGCCATAGTTTTGTCCATGTAAGTGAGCGGCGGGCGACAGCGACGATCAGTGTTGTCGCAGCACCGACTGCGCCCGCCTGTGTCGGTGTGAAAACGCCACCGTAAATCCCGCCGAGCACCACAAAAACCAGAAAGAAGATGGGGGCCAGGGCACGAATTACCTCGCCGCCCGATACGGGTGCGATGTCTTCTGCGATGTCCGGGCAGCCAACTTTCTCCGGCGCAAATCGCGCTGCGAGATAGATGAACAGACAAAATGAGATAGCGAGCAACAGCCCCGGCAAAGTGGCTGCGATGAACAGACTTCCGACGCTCGTTTCGGTCACGAAGCCATAGATAATCAATAGCAGACTGGGCGGTATCAGCATGCCGAGGACGGATGATCCAGCGACAGTCCCGGCAGCGAAGCCCGACGAATAGTGATGCGCGGTCATTTGAGGAACTGCTACGCGGGTAAAGACGGCGGCAGAGGCAATGGAAATGCCGGTGATCGCCGCGAAAACAGTGTTTGCGGCCACAGTTGCGATGGCCAGACCGCCGTAAAGGCGTCGCAATAGTGACGCGGCAACGCGGTAGGCGTCCTTGCCCAAATCCGAAGCGTCAACGAGCAGCCCCATCAATACAAACAGAGGAACCACGCCAAAATCGAATTTATTGATCGTGCCTGTTGCCGCAGATCTGATGGTTTTTAGGGCAAGGGTTGGATTTTCGCGGATCAACCAGACGCCGACCAAGGCCACCAGCATCATGGCTACCGGGATGTGTATGCCTAGAAGGATCATGAGCACCATGGCCACGACACCGATCACGCCGATCCCGATGCGCCCGATATCAGGAGCCACCCAGACCGCGATGCAAATCAGCAAGACCAGTCCGAACGGAACAATTGCGGCCTTCACGGCCTTCTCCGCAAGGATTGCGTGCGCCAGACGAATGGACTGAAACCCGAACTCAAGTGCGGTCATGGTGACGCCCAGAAGGATGATCGCCTTGATCGGCCACACCTGCATCGTAAAGATGCCTTGGGTTCCGATGAACTCACCTTCAAGTAGGGCCGAACGGGTGGGATCTATCAGCATCCATGCGAGAGCAGCGAAGATGCCCAGACCGCAAAGACAGAATATCAGGTTCAGCGCCAACCCCAGGTGCGGCGTCTTGATTTCCAGCGTCGAGATTAGAAAATCGGCCCGCGTCATGCGTTTTTCGAACAGCGTATGAGGTAGCTGGGCAAATACAACGGCAACGATCGAGGCGCCGGTCAATTCGACGACGCCGTAAAGCGGGCGTGAGAACACCTTTAGCCCGATTACATCCGCGCATATCATTAACATTATGACAAAAATCCATAGGGTCGCGCCAGCCGCCAGCATCGCGGCGATGTAGGAGAACCCGAGATGCAGCGACCCGAACCATTTCGGCTTTTCAAGAGCTATCGGGTTTGTTGGATCAGATTGGCGATGTAGCAGAGTGGGTGTGCGCGACATGTGATTTCCTTTCGAGCCGTTTTGGCCCCGCAGCAGGGAGTTACTGCGGGGCCGAGGAAGGCCGCGCTACTGGTCCCAGTTGCGGCCTGGCTCGACTCCGGCGGCGCGAACGGCCGCCATATAGGCTGCCAGCACTTCCGGGCCTGCGGAGTGACGTGCAGCCCAGTCGCCTGCCAAGTCCGGCAGGCTTCTGATCCATTGTTGGCGGTCCTCGGCGGACATCTCCGAAACGGTCACGTCCGGATCATCACGCATTGCCTGAAGGAACTGGTCGTAGCGTCCCTGAACCTGTTCGGCGTGCAGGATCGCGTACTCAGCTCCAAGTTCGCGCAAAACACTCTGCACATCTTCCGACAGGCCATCCCAGGAATCCCGGTTGAACGAAAGGCCCCCGGTATATTGAGCACCAACACCGACGAGCGTCACATAGGGCGCGACCTCGTGAATCTTGTTGGGGTAGGTCCCTGTGATGATGGAGATTACTCCGTCGGCAACCCCAGTCTGAAGCGAGTTGTAATATGTAGGCAAAGCACCGTTGACTGGGACGGCACCGATGGCCGACATCCAATTCCCCGATGGCCCCGGTGCCAGGATCTTGCGGCCTTCGAGGTCAGCCAGAGAGTCTACGGGAAAGGTCGTCAGCAAGTGGTATGTTTCAACGCCTGATGCGCCAAGAAAAACCTGGCCGCGATCCTCCCAAGACTGCGCCATAGCTGGGGTGTTTTCGTTGAGATCATTCATGATCGCCATCAAAGTCGGTTGGTCATCAGTGACGAAGGGTGCGTAGTAGGTAATCGTTTGCAGCGGCATCTTGGATTCTTCCCACAGACCCGCACCGACCCAACCTGCATCTACAAGGCCATCTTCAACTGCCTCGAGCGTGTCTTGAAACCCGAATAATGCGCCGCCGTAGCTTTCGGTCCACTCGACACGATCTTCTGATCCCATTGCTTCGAGCCGTGCGTTCGTCTGCCCGACAACGTGTTCAGACAGCACGCCGACCCAAGGAACGACCGTTGGATGGCTGGATCCCATTGTCAGATTGAATGTCTCTGCGAACGCAGTTTGAGCAGACACGGCGATGGTCGCCGCCAAAGCGGTTTTAAGTAACATTGTTTCCTCCCTTGTTCGATATACGAACGATTATTTGTTTATGTAATGATGTTGACAAAAAAAGAATCGTCCGTCAAGAACGATTACTACAAAAATAGCAAAACTGCTGAACCTGCCCAAAAGTTCGGCAGATTAAAATGTTCGATTATCGAACAAAAGTGAGGAAAGACAAATGGATACCGATAAGCTGGACGCGCAGGCGCGCAACGATGTACGCGACCTGAGAGAGCGCATTTTGACGGCGGATCCGGCCACGCTGGACCTGCTGTTACGGGACGGTAGAACGCATTATGGATTTCAAGACCGCGATGTGAGCGATGACACTCTAAAAGAGCTCTACGACCTCGCAAAATGGGGTCCGACGAGCATGAACCAACAGCCGGGGCGCTTCGTCTTTGTTCGAAGTGCTGACGCGAAAGAAAAACTGCGTCCTGCGCTGATGGAACCTAACCAAGCGAAGATGATGTCCGCGCCGGTCACTGCGATCATTGCCTTCGACACCGAATTCTATGAACAGCTTCCCGCAGTGTTTCCACCCAACCCCAACGCGCGCGACATGTTCGCCGGGAACCCGGAGATGGCGGCTGGAAACGCCTTTCGCAACGGGTCCATGCAGGGGGCGTATTTCCTGATCGCTGCCCGCGCACTGGGTCTGGATACTGGGCCGATGTCCGGCTTTAACCCCGCCGCCGTCGACGAGGCTTTCTTGTCGGGCACGACTTGGAAGACCAATTTTTTGTGCAATCTTGGTTACGGGGACGAAGAAAAGCTGTTCCGACGGCTGCCCCGCTTGCCGTTTGACGACGTCGCCAAGATCATCTGAAAATCCCATGCCAAAGCTCGTACCACTTGCCGAAGCCATCCAAACGCACGTGAAGGATAGCATGTCCGTTGCGCTCGAAGGGTTCACACATCTGATCCCCTTCGAGGCCGGGCACGAGATCATTCGTCAGGGCATTCGTGAACTGACCCTGATCAGGATGACGCCAGACATTATTTACGACCAGCTCGTCGGCGTAGGCGCGGCCAAAAAGCTCGTGTTTTCATATGCGGGCAATCCTGGTGCGGGTCTTCTGCACAGGGTTCGCGACGCTGTCGAGAATGGCTGGCCAAACACGCTCGCGCTAGAGGAACATAGCCACGCCGCGATGGCAAACGCCTACCATGCGGGGGCGTCAAACATGCCGAGTGCAACCTTTCGCGGTTATCGTGGCACTGATCTTGTGACCGTCAACTCCAACATCTGCTTTGTGATGTGTCCGTTCACAAACGAACGCTTGGCTTGTGTCCCGTCACTCCGACCGGACGTCACCATTATTCATGCCCAACGCGCTGACCGCGCAGGAAATGTCATGATCGACGGTATCGTCGGTGTTCAGAAAGAAGCGGTCCTTGCGGCCAAGACTGCAATCGTCACCGTCGAAGAGGTGGTCGACGATCTGCGGGAGTATTCTGAGCTTTCCAGCAACGCATGCGTCCTTCCAAACTGGAGTATTGCCGCCGTTTGTCATGTGCCCGGCGGTGCCACGCCTAGCTATGCCACGGGGTTCTACCCCCGCGACAATGATTTTTACCTCGAATGGAGCAATATCTCGGCGGACCGTGACCGTTTCACGGCTTGGATCGACGCCAATGTACTGCAGACGCCTGTAGCGAAAAACACGTCGCACCTGACCGCAGGGGCCACGACATGACGGGCGTCTCACCAAAAGAATACATGACGATCGCCGCCGCACGGCTTTTGACTAACAACGATGTTTGTTTTGTTGGCATAGGCGCGCCTTCCGCAGCCTGTAATCTCGCGCGCCTGACCCATGCGCCCGACATCACGTTGATCTACGAGTCGGGAACGATAGCTACACGACCTGACCGATTGCCGCTGTCAATTGGCGATGGTGAATTGCACGATACGGCGCTAACAACAGTCTCTGTCCCGGAAATGTTTCACTATTGGCTGCAGGGTGGCCGTATATCCATCGGGTTTCTGGGTGCAGCGCAACTGGACCGACGGGGCAATCTGAACACAACCGTGATTGGGAGCTATGACGCGCCCAAGGTCCGCCTTCCCGGCGGCGGTGGCGCCCCCGAAATCGCAACGCAGGCCAAACAGGTCTTTATCATTGCGGAGCAATCCAAGCGTACCTTCGTCGACAAGATCGACTTTCTGACCAGCCTTGGACAGGGCAAGCCGGGCGAAAGCCGTGCCGCCTATGGTGTGCACACGCAGGGGCCGACTAAGTTGGTCACCGATCTTGCGATCTGGGAAATGCGCGACCTTGTGGGGCGAAATGTCATCGATCCGGCGTTTGAGGCTGCGCACGCTGAGTTCACCGTGATGTCCCTGCATCCCGGCGTCGCGCGTGATGATGTGGCGGCAAGCGTCGGCTGGACCCCGCAGTTTGCGCCCACAGTCGTGACAACGCCAACACCTTCACAAACCGAAATTGAGACACTGCGCGCCCTGCACGCACGCTCGGCCAGCGCAAAAAAGGAATGACAGACCAATGCAAGCTTTCACATATGAGCCGCAAAAATCGCGTGTCATCTTCGGCTCAGGCACTGTCGCCGCAATACCGGAGGAAGCCGGCCGCCTTGGGTTAAAGCGCCTTTTGGTTCTCTCGACACCCGAACAGGCAGATCAGGCGGAGACCGTTGCCAAATCGGCAGGACAATTGGTCGCTGGCATATTCTCAAAAGCGGCGATGCACACGCCAACAGAAGTTACCGAGAACGCGATGGAGGTGATGAAGTCGCTGAAAGCGGATGGCATTTTGGCAATCGGTGGCGGGTCGACAATCGGTCTTGGAAAGGCCCTTTCAGTGCGAACTGGAAAGCATCAGATCGCAATCCCGACAAGTTATGCGGGGTCGGAAATGACCCCAATCCTAGGCGAAACAGCCAATGGCAAGAAAGTCACGCGGCGCGATCCGCGCATTCTTCCCGCTTCGGTCATTTACGACGTGGATTTGACACTCAGTTTGCCGTGGCCGATGACGGTGACGTCAGCGATGAATGCAATGGCCCATGCGGTCGAGGCGCTTTATGCAAAGGATCGCAATCCTGTTGTCGAAGTCTTGGCGGAACGTGGTATTGCCGCTTTTGGTCAAGCCCTCAGAACCCTGAAGACGACCCCAGATGATCTCGCCGCGCGCAGTGACGCATTCTTTGGTGCCTGGGCCTGCGGGACTTGCCTGGGACAGGTCTCCATGGCGCTTCACCACAAACTTTGCCATGTGCTTGGCGGTAGTTTCAACTTACCGCACGCAGCCACGCACACGGTCATTCTCCCGCACGCGGCAGCCTTTAACGGATCCGATGGGCGGCTGGCTGCGGTCAACCGCGCGTTGGGTGGAACACAACCGGGGCAGGCGCTTTATGACCTAGCCAGGGAGCTTGATGCGCCTCTGGCCCTGTCGGCGCTCGGATTTGCAGACGCCGATGTGCCCCGCGCAACCGACATAGTCATGGAGAACCCTTACTGGAATCCGCGGTCGTTTGATGCAGAAGATATCACATCCATTCTATCGCGCGCGCTGCACGGCGATCGTCCGGAGAGATGATGATGCAGGACGTCTTCATCTGCGACTATATCCGGACGCCTATTGGTCGCTATGGCGGAGCGCTGTCAGCGGTCCGCGCCGACGATTTGGCCGCCATTCCAATCAGAACACTGATGGAGCGGGCACCGCACATCGAATCTGCGCATATCGGCGAGGTCGTACTGGGATGCGCAAATCAAGCTGGCGACGACAACCGGAACGTCGCGCGCATGTCTTTGTTACTGGCTGGCCTGCCGGTTTCAGTGCCAGGAACCACGCTCAATCGGCTGTGTGGGTCCGGGTTGGATGCCGTCATGTATGCGGCGCGGTCGATACAGACGGGTGCATACGATTTAGCCATCGCTGGCGGGGTCGAAAGTATGTCGCGCGCGCCCTTCGTCATGCCGAAGGCAATGACCGGGTTTTCGCGCAATGCCGAAGTATACGACACGACGATCGGATGGCGTTTCGTCAATCCTGAGATGCAGGCGGCGCACGGCGTGGATTCAATGCCGGAAACAGCTGAGAATGTAGCCGAGGCATTTAACGTTTCGCGCGAGGATCAAGACGCGTTTGCGTTCAGGTCGCAGCAGCGCGTCGAAATCGCACAAAAAAGCGGTCGGCTGACGAAGGAAATCGTGCCGGTCAGCGTCAAAGGTGGCAAAGGTGATGTGCGCATCGTCGATACCGACGAGCATCCAAGGCCTACCGCGCTCGACACGCTCTCAGGGTTGCGGGCACCGTTCCGAACTGGGGGGTCGGTAACCGCTGGAAATGCTTCTGGTGTCAACGATGGTGCCGCGGCATTGCTTTTGGCCTCACAAGAGGCCGTGAGTATTCATGGTCTTGCACCCATTGCCCGCATTGTCGGTGGTGCTACCGCCGGTGTGGAGCCGCGACTGATGGGTATTGGTCCCGCACCTGCGACGAAGAAGCTGTGCGACCAAATTGGGACGCAACCTTCTGACTTTGACTTCGTCGAACTGAACGAGGCATTCGCGAGCCAAGCGCTCGCGGTGCTCCGTAACCTCGGCCTTTCCGACGATGCGGGTCACGTAAATCCAAACGGAGGTGCCATCGCACTGGGACACCCGTTGGGGATGTCCGGCGCCCGCTTGGCGGGAACACTCGCACTAGAACTTAGGGCAAACGGCGGCGGCACTGGCCTTGCCACGATGTGCATCGGGGTGGGGCAGGGGATCGCCATGGCGCTGGAGGGCGTCTGACAACGAACCAAAGCAACCAACAATGAATTCTGGGAGGAAATCATGTTCACACGACGCAAAATTATCAAGTCCGGTATGGCTTCAAGCCTAACTTTGGCCGCTGGCGGACTGGCAGCCCCGGCTCTGGCACAGGGCGCGAAAATCAAGCTGGGCTATGTCAGCCCTCAATCTGGACCACTCGCGGCGTTTTCAGAGGCAGACCAATTCGTCATCGACACATTCTTGGCGTCGGGCGCCGATGCAAATTTTGAAGTGATCGTCAAAGATAGTCAGTCCAATCCGAACAGGGCTGCGGAGGTGGCGCGTGAGCTGATTATCGATGACGGGATCGATATGATGCTTGTTGCTTCGACACCAGAAACTACCAATCCCGTCGCGACAACCTGTGAAGCCGAGGAGATACCCGTCATCTCGACCCTCGCACCCTGGCAACCCTATTTCATTGGGCAGCAGGGGAACCCGGGCGATCCGGGATCATGGCGACCCTTTGATTTCAGCTTTCACTTTTTCTGGGGTTTAGAGGACGTCATCAGCGTCTTTACCGCGATGTGGAATCAACTTGAGACGAACAAAAGCGTCGGGGCGATTTTCCCAAACGACGGAGATGGCAATGCATGGGGCGACCCTAATCTAGGCTTTCCGCCGGTGCTTGAAGCACAAGGTTACCAACTGACCGATACCGGCCGCTATCAGAACCTAACCGACGACTTCAGTGCGCAAATCAATGCATTCAAGGCCGCGAACTGCGAAATCATTACCGGCGTACCGATCCCACCGGACTTCACCACATTTTGGACGCAAGCCAAGCAACAAGGCTACACGCCAAAGGCGGCTAGCATTGGCAAAGCTATCTTGTTTCCACAAGCAGTTGAGGCGCTAGGCGATCAAGGCCACAATCTGAGTTCCGAAGTTTGGTGGTCACCGTTCCATCCGTTCGATTCATCTCTTACTGGGCAGACTGCCGCAGGTGTTGCCGCGGACTACATGGCGGCGACGGGGCGACCGTGGACGCAGCCAATTGGATTTGTCCATGCTCTCTTCGAGATGGCTTCAGACGTCATGGCTCGAGTTGATGATAGCGGTAATGTCGACAAAGTGGCCTCCGCTATCGCCTCCACCGAATTGAAATCGGTCGTCGGGCGTATCGCATTCGATGGTGCAGGCCTGCCGCCCTTTGCGGCACAGAATGTGGCCAAAACACCCCTCGTGGGTGGACAGTGGCGGCTCCAGAATGATGGCTCCTATGAGTTGGTGATCGTGGACAACTCGGACCATACCGACATCCCGACCGCAGGAACAATGGAAGCAATCGTTTGACCAACGGTCAGGGCGGGTTTCGGCCCGCCCCTCGAGGGAAACAGCCATGATTTTATCGCTTAAGAACGTGTCCAAGTCCTTTGGTGCGCTGACCGTCTCGGATGATGTCAGCTTTGATGTGCCGGCCGGGCAGGCCTTGGGCATTATCGGGCCAAATGGCGCGGGCAAGTCGACGTTGTTTAACTTGATCACAGGCAATTTGCGCGCCAACGCGGGCAGCGTTCATTTCGAAGGCCGCGATGTAACAAACGTTTCCGCGATGGAACGTTGTCTGACGGGAATTGGCCGGTCTTTCCAGATCCCACAGCCTTTCGGGACCCTCACGGTTTATGAAAACCTTGTCGTCGCCGCCACGCATGGCCGCAACCTTTCTGAGACCACCGTGCTTGAAGACTGCGTCGACATTCTGAAACGCACCGAATTGATCGAACGGGCCAATACGCCCGCGTCTCACCTGTCTCTGTTGGAACGCAAGCGCCTTGAGCTGTCGCGCGCGATGGCCACGCAACCCAAGTTGTTGTTGCTCGACGAGATCGCAGGCGGCCTGACCGAGGGTGAATGTCAGGCCCTGATTGCCACCATCAAGGACATCCACGGCCAGGGCGTGACGATCATCTGGATAGAGCATGTCCTGCACGCACTGACTTCAGTCGTCGAACGATTGCTGGTTCTGGACTTTGGCAGGGTCATTGGTATCGGCGATCCAGACGAAATCATGGCCAGCAAGCAGGTTCAGGAAATCTATCTGGGGATTGAAGTCTGATGGCCCTGTTGCAAACGGATGAACTGATTGCCCACTACGGTGATTTTCAAGCGCTCTTCGGGGTGGATATCACGCTGAACGAGGCCGAGGTTGTTGCGATCATCGGTGCCAACGGAGCGGGTAAAACGACGCTTATGCGGTCAATCTCCGGTGTGCTCAGGAATGCCGCGCAAGCCATAAAATTTGACGGAGCGGCAATTGGTGATCGACCCGCCGATGAGATCATGGCTAAAGGCCTGGCCATGGTGCCCGAAGGGCGCAGGCTATTCCCTTCACTCAGTGTAGAAGAAAACTTGCTGATCGGTGCCTATGGTCGCAAGGGCGAAGGGCATTGGACCCTGGATACGGTTTACAATCTTTTCCCAATCTTGCGCGCCAAGCGGACAAATCCGGGCACTGCCTTATCCGGCGGCCAGCAACAAATGGTGGCAATTGGACGCGCGCTGATGAGCAACCCTCGTGTTCTTTTGTGTGATGAAATCAGTCTTGGCCTCGCCCCCGTAGTGATCAAGGACATCTACAAAGCAGTGCCCGCGATCAAGGCTGCCGGTGCCTCGCTGATCGTAGTTGAACAGGACATCGGGCAAGCCATGGCAGTGGCTGACCGGGTCTATTGCATGATGGAAGGGCAGGTCACGCTGTCGGGAACGCCGGCCAGTCTGAGCCGAGACGCCATTCATGATGCCTACTTTGGAGCAGTAGCATGATTTGGGTCGATACAATCGCACAAGGCATACTTTTGGGCGGGCTCTATGCATTGTTTGCGGCCGGGCTCAGCTTGGTTTTTGGAATAATGCGGCTGGTCAACTTGGCGCATGGCGATCTGATCGTGATGGGGGCCTATCTAATCCTTGTCTTGGTCACGCTATTGGGCCTTTCCCCATTCATCGCTGTGCTGGTTGCAATGCCTTTGATGTTTGCGCTTGGGTGGGGGCTCCAAAAACATCTGCTGAACCGGACGCTGGGCGATGACATCCTACCGCCTCTGTTGGTGACCTTCGGTCTTTCCGTCGTTTTGCAGAACGCCCTGCTCGAGGGCTTCTCAGCCGACAGTCAGCGGCTTCCTACCGATATGCTAACCACAGCATCCGTTCAGATCGGGTCAATCGCGCTTGGTGTTATGCCGCTCTTGACCTTCGCCTCGGCGATATTGGTGATTATCTGTTTGAATCAGATCTTCTACCGTACGTCGCTCGGCCGCGCCTTCCGCGCCACTTCCGATGATCCGGTGACGGCAAGCCTGATGGGCATCAAACCAAACCAGGTTTTCGCCGTTGCGACCGGCATTGCGATGATCATCGTCACGATTGCGGCGCTCTATCTTGGCCTGCGGTCCAACTTTGATCCGAACATCGGCCCCGCGCGCCTGATCTATGCCTTCGAGGCTGTGATCATCGGCGGGCTTGGATCACTTTGGGGGACGCTGATCGGAGGGATCATCATTGGTGTCGCCCAAACAGTCGGTGCCGCAATCAACCCCGAATGGCAGATCCTGGCAGGGCATATCGCGTTCCTCGTGGTTCTCTTGATCCGCCCGCGTGGACTCTTTCCAAGGGCAAATGACTGATGACCTATTTCGTGCAAACCCGCACTACTATCTCTGGTGTCTCGACGGCGCTAGGGGCTGCCATCCTGTTTTGCTTGATCTTGCTGCCCTTTTTTGCAGGTCGCGGTCTGATCCAGGACATGTTCACGATCCTTACGATGCTGGTTCTGGCGCAGTTGTGGAACCTGTTGGCCGGCTACGGCGGCCTAGTCAGCATCGGCCAGCAAGCCTTTGTTGGCATGGGTGCCTATACGCTGTTTGGTGTGGTGATCCTTGGAGGTGTGGATCCGGTGGCGGCAACCCTCTGTTCCGGTCTCGGAGCGCTTGTCATTGCGGTGCCCACGGCCTTCTTCGCCTTCCGTTTGAACGGCGCATATTTCGCCATCGGCACCTGGGTCATCGCTGAGGTTGTTCGTCTGCTGGTGGCGCAATGGAAGGTCCTTGGCGGCGGGACAGGCACGTCATTGCCGCGCGATGCGACCGGTAACATGTGGTTTGTCGACGGCATCAAGGCGCTGCTGAATATCAAAACCTCGGCCGCGCGGGATGTATTGGCCTATTGGCTGGCACTTGCCCTCGCGGTCGCTACGATCGCGGGGATATACTGGCTGTTACGGACCCGCCGAGGCCTAGCACTTGCCGCTGTACGCGACAACATCGAGGCCGCCAAATCGGTGGGTGTGGATGCCGCGCGCATGAAATGGGTCGTGTTCCTGACCTCTGCTTTTGGCACGGGTCTCGCAGGTGGGCTTATCTATATGCAAAAGGCCCGCATCAGCCCCGATGCAGCCTTCAGCGTCACCGACTGGACGGCCTACGTGATCTTTATCGTGGTCATCGGGGGCATTGGTACTATCGAAGGCCCAATCCTTGGCGTCCTGATTTTCGTTGTCCTGCAATCGCTTTTGGCAGATTTCGGCAGTTGGTATCTCCTCAGCCTTGGGCTGCTTGCGATTGTCATCATGCTCGTTGCGCCGCGCGGCCTTTGGGGGCTGCTGTCAGAGCGTACAGGACTCCACATCTTTCCCGTTCAACGTCGTTTGCACGGGCTCGGCCTTGAGACATCGGAGGAGTAATCATGGCAGATATCCAAACAGAAGTTCTTATCATCGGGACCGGACCTGCGGGTTCTTCCTTGGCTGCGCTGCTGGCCACGCAAGGCGTCGAAACGCTTGTCATCAACCGTTACCGCTGGCTTGCGAATTCCCCGCGGGCCCACATCACCAATCAACGGACAATGGAGGTTCTTCGCGACCTTGGCCATGATGTTGAGGAGGAGGCCTACATTCACGCAACTGAGCAAGAGTTAATGGGCCAAAACGTGTTTTGCTCGTCGCTTGCAGGAGAAGAACTAGGACGTCTGCCCGCATGGGGGACACATCCTCTTTCGAAGGCAGAACACCAGTTGTCCAGCCCGTCGCTCATGAACGATCTACCGCAAACCCTGATGGAGCCGCTGTTGTTCAAGACCGCGTGCGCGCGTGGTGCGCAGGCGCGCATGTCCTGCAACTACCTGTCGCATGTTCAGGATGAAGACGGCGTCACAACAACAATCGAAGATCGCCTTTCAGGCAAAACATTTACTGTCCGGTCCAAGTATCTTGTCGGTGCTGACGGGGCGAATAGTAAGGTCGCAGAAGACTTGAACCTTCCTTTGGAAGGCAAAATGGGGGTATCGGGATCGATCAATTTCTTGTTCAAGGCCGATCTAACCCGGTTTGTCGCGCACAGGCCTTCCGTCCTTTATTGGGTCATTCAGCCTGGTTCTGATGTTGGTGGTATTGGGGCAGGCGTGGTGCGAATGGTGCGCCCTTGGAATGAATGGCTGGCGATCTGGGGTTATGATATCGCCGAAGGTCCACCAGACCTGTCCGATGACCAGGCCAAGAAAATCATTCGGGATCTTGTCGGCGATCCCGATCTCGACGTCGATTTGAGAGAGGTCAGCTATTGGACCGTCAACGATGTCCATGCAACACGCCTTCAAGAAGGACGTGTGTTCTGCGTCGGTGATGCCATTCACCGTCATCCTCCGACAAACGGTCTTGGATCAAACACCTCTATTCAGGATTCCTTTAATCTTGCGTGGAAACTGGCCGCCGTCTTGAAGGGAGCGGCTGGCTCAGGGTTGCTCGACACCTACACAGACGAACGCGCACCTGTCGCAAAACAGATTGTGGCACGCGCCAATAAATCGATCGGCGACTATGGGCCGATCTTTGCTGCACTTGGCCTGACCGAGACAAATGATCCCGCAGAAATGCAGGCAAACATGGACAAGCGAGCGGCGGATACTGTTGAAGCTGCCAAACAGCGGTCAGACCTCAGGATAGCTATCGCGAACAAGCGATACGAGTATGACGCCCACGGTGTTGAGATGAACCAGCGGTACTCGTCCTCTGCAATATTGCATGATGGCTCTGCAGGCCCTGCCCTTGGTTCCGATCCTGAACTTCATCACCAGCAAACGACCTTTCCCGGCGCACGAGTCCCTCACGCTTGGGTTTTCGATGCCTCCGGTCAAAAAGTTTCCATTCTCGATCTCTGTGGAAAAGGTGGGTTCACCCTATTGACCGGCAATGGGGGAGGCGCCTGGATCGATGCGGCAGAAGATTTCTCGCAACAGTCCAAAGTCGATTTGCGGAGTTTCATGATTGGTCCGAAACGCAACTTTCAGGATCATACAGGCGATTGGGCGCGACTTTGTGAAATCGAGGACGATGGCTGTTTGATTGTACGTCCGGATCATCATGTTTGTTTCCGCGCAAGAACCATGGTGCAGAACTCAGAAATGACCTTACGGGACGTTATGATGCGGGTGCTTTGCCAAGTATGACTGCCAGCTTCAGGCGGGTCGTTTCCAAATCAGTATCTCTATTCACATCTCAGGCGCGGAGCAAATGCCGCGTCTGACTCAAAATTTGTATCACAGACCACACAGGCATCTTGAGAACTGTACCAGAATGCCAACGCGGACCCGTTGCGCACGCATGCGAGGGGTGAGACCAAAGCTGACATTTGTTCGGAATGCGAACAAGTAATAGCTGTGCGAAGGTCGATCTCATTTCTAGTGGGAGAATTTTTCTATTATATATCAATATTTTAATGAGATCAATATTGTAATAAAGTAAATTACTTTTTTACATTGACAGCTGCCCCTCTGTTCGAACAGAGTTGTGTTGCGCTCACTACAAAATGAGCATTGGGAGGAGAAAAAAATGTCCAGAACTCTGCTTCGGCCGAGCCGAAGAGCTTTTGTCACCGCCATAGGTGCCACGCCGTTAACTTTTGCTTTGCCGACTTATTTGAGGGCGCAAAGTGCTGATCTCAAAATAGGAGTCGTCGCCCCGTTGACCGGCGTCCTATCGCCAACAATTACCGGCATTGACCATGTTTTTGGCCGGGTACAGGAAACCCTTTCTGCCGGTATCGAGACGGCGTCCGGCATCCGCACCATTTCACTGGTCGTGAAAGACAGCCAGTCGAGCCCGAACCGGGCATCCGAAGTCACCAGCGACCTGATTCTGAACGAAGAAGTGGATATCATCGTCACATTCATGGCGCCGGACACGGTCAATCCCGTAGCTGATCAGTGCGAATTGAATGAGGTGCCTTGTATTTCGACATTAATGCCATGGCAGACTTTCTATTACGACCGCGGTGCGACGGATGAGAAAGGGTTCGACTGGACCTACCACCACTTCTGGGGCATCGATCAGGTCATCGATGTGTTTACTGATCTATGGTCGCAGGTGGACACCAATGGCAACGTCGGCGCGCTGTGGCCCAGCACTGGCGACGGGCTGGCCTGGGCAAATTCGGAAACAGGGTTTCCACCCGCGCTTGCCGCCCGCAACTTCAATCTGACGGATCCAGGGCGTTATCGGCCGCTGACCGATGATTTCAGTCAGATTATTTCAGATTTCAAAGCCAATGAGGTCGAGATCGTAACAGGTGTGGCGCTGCCGCCGGATTGGACCACGTTCTGGACACAGGCCGCGCAGCAGGGCTTTGAAGCAAAAGTCGCCTCGACGGGTCAAGCCTTGGTCTTTCCTGCCAGTGTCGAAGCCCTTGGTGATTTGGGCAACAATCACTCATTCGACTTGTTCTGGCATCCAGATTTCCCGTTTACTTCGACAATCACGGGCCAAACTGCCCGAGAATTCGCCGATGACTATATGCAGTCGACGGAACGTCAGTGGATCCAGACAATGGGTTCCATACATGCGGTGCTCGAAGCGGCGGTACGGTGCTTGCGGGACAGCGACGGAACGCGCAGTGGCACACGCGATGTGTTAGCCACATTGCAAATGGAAACCATCGCCGGTCGCATCGATACTCCAGCAGGCCCGGTCAAGAACGTTGCTCTGACACCATTGACGGGCGGGCAATGGCGCCAGGTGGACGGACCACACCCCTATGAGCCGGTAATTGTCAGCAATATCGTCAATCCGGAAATCCCGGTGACTGGAGAGGCTCTGCCGATCTAATCACAGTCATGCGGCGGCGCGAACGAATGTCCGCCGCACGTTCCCAAACAGAAATCATTTCAGACCGCAAGTTCACAGGAAAGGAACGCGCAATGGCTCGTTTGCAAGGAAAACAGGCCCTGATCATCGGTGGGGCACAAGGCATTGGCGCTGCAACAGCAGAACTGTTCGCAGCCGAAGGGGCAGACGTCGTCGTTGCCGATTTGAAATTGGACGGCGCTCAAGCCGTATCAGATAGAATCAAGGCGCTTGGGCGAAAGTCCGATGCGGTTCAGATCGACGTCAGCAATTCGGAAAGCGTAACCAATGCGCTTGCCGAAGCGGGCAAGATACTGAGTGACCTCAGTATTTTCGTCAACACTGCTGGCATCATCGGCTCGGTCCCGGCCATGTTGGACATGGAGGAAGCCGAATACGACACAGTCACTAATGTGAATGCCAAGGGCATGTGGCTGGCCATGCGCGCTCAGGCAAGGCACCTGACAAACGCGAAACGCCCGGGCAGTATCGTCAACATCGCCAGCATCATGGGCATCATTGGCCAACCCGGCATGACGGCCTATGGCACGTCCAAGGCATCCGTGGTCAGCCTGTCCTATAATGCAGCACTCGAACTTGGGCCCCAGGGTGTGCGGGTTAATTCCGTTCTGCCGGGCAACGTCAAAACCGATATGATGCGGCAAGTCGTTCCGACCGACTTTGAAGCTGTGTTGGTCGAACAAAACCCCATGCGCCAACTGGCCGATCCAGTCGATATTGCCGAGGCTTGTCTCTGGCTGTGCAGCGATGCGTCAAGAATGGTTAACGGTGCGTCCATTGTTGTGGATGGCGGCGTCTCGAATGCGTGGTTTGTGTGATGGGACAGTCTTCAATTACCGATTTCGACCTCGCTTTCAACAATATCGCCATTGCTGTCAAAGACATTAAGACAGCCGTAAAATGGTATGGAGATGTGCTGGGATTTGAGCTGGTTTCGGAAACCTATTTCGAACCGATCGAAGCCAACATAGCCTTTATCAGTCGACCCGGCCTGTCGCTCGAACTGGTCAACCCGAAATCTGTGGAAACAGTGCCGGAGTTGTTGGTCGACCCACCTGCGCATGTCGGTTTCGCGGGCTACAAGGCCATCGTATTTGACGTTGATGATCTCGCGGGCTTTACACAGCATCTGCGTAGCCACGAGGTAACCATCCTGTGGGCCGAGCAGGCCTTGAACGACGAAGGCCTGAAGTCGACCCTGTTCCGGGATTTTGATGGTAACCTGATTAACGTGTTCAACCGCACCTGATCATCCCAATGACGCCGCTGCTGGAATCTCAAAAGCTGTACGTCGCCTATGGTGATATGGTTGCCGTGCACGGTATTGACCTGGTGCTTCGCCACGGCGAAGCGCTGGCGATTATCGGTGCCAATGGTGCCGGCAAGTCCACCTTTCTCAAGGCAGTGACAGGGTTGCAATCATCAAGAAGCGGAACTGTACTATACGATGGCGCACCAATAGAGGCATTGCATCCTCGGCGCATCTTTCGCAAGGGTATCGCGCTGGTCCCCGAAGGCCGCCGGCTTTTTTCCTCTCTGACAATCGAGGAAAATCTGCGCCTTGGGCAGATCGGTTCGGGCCGAACTGGGAATTGGGATCTAGAACGGGTCTACGCACTTTTCCCCGCCCTGAGGGAAAGGCGCACGCTCTACCCCTCCGATTTATCGGGCGGTCAGCAACAGATGGTCGCAATCGGCCGGGCGCTTTTGTCCAATCCGGAAGTGCTGATATGCGACGAAATCTCGCTCGGCCTGGCCCCGTCGGTGATCAAGGACATCTATGCGGCGCTCGAAACGCTCAAGGGAAAGATGGCAATGATCGTTGTCGAACAGTCGCTCGAAATGGCGCTATCGCACTCTGATCGCTTCTATTGCCTGATGGAGGGACGTGTGAAACTGACCGGACGTTCAGCAGAAGCGCAACTGGATCAAGTTAAGCAGGCCTATTTCGGAAGCACAACCGATGCGTGATACTCAAGTAGCTGGTACCGCATTGTCTCTCAGGAATGTTTGCAAACGGTTTGGAAAAACCATCATCGCAAACGATTTATCGATGGATTGCGCTCATGGCGAGCTTGTGGGCGTCATCGGTCCCAATGGTGCTGGGAAAAGCACGCTATTCAATTTGATATCGGGAGATATCGCTGTCGATTCGGGGGAAATTGAGGCCAACGGCCAAATTGTCACGGCACTCAAACCTTTTGAACGCAATCGGTTGGGCGTCGCACGTTCCTATCAGGTGCCCAAACCTTTTGGCCGCATGAGCGTCGCTGAAAACCTGGAAGTATCCGCGATTTTTGGTGCCGGATTGCGACGTTCAGACGCCAGGAGTTGGGTCGATGAGGTCTTGTCTCTGTCAGGTTTGCAGGCGCAGCGTGATTTGCTGGCTGGAAGTCTTCCTTTGCTCGTGCGGAAACGACTGGAACTGGCAAGGGCGGTCGCAACCAAGCCGGCGATCTTGCTTCTGGATGAAATCGCCGGTGGCCTCACGGACGCAGAAGTCGATGATCTCGTATCGATCATCCGCGCCATAGCCAGCCAGGGCGTGACTATACTTTGGGTCGAACATGTGCTGCGTGCACTAACAAAGGTGGCTGATCGGGTGCTTGTTTTGCATGGGGGAACCTGGATTGCCGACGGTGCGCCGGAGGCGGTGATGATCGACCCTGAGGTGCAGCGCATTTACTTTGGAGCAGTGGAATAAGCATGATCATTTCATTGACAAACGCAGTCGTTCAGGGCGCGCTGCTTGGCTGTTTTTACGCCTTATGTGCGGCTCCTTTGGCAATCGCGTTTGGGATTATGCGCATCGTTAACATCGCCACTGGCGATATGCTGGTTCTGGCCGCTTTTTCAGTGTTGTTCCTGTCGTCCACGGCGAATATCCATCCAACACTGGCCCTTGTGGGCGTTGTGGTTTTGATGGCCGCCCTTGGCTACCTTCTTCAGCGGGGTATACTCAACTATACGCTTGATCCTGACATGATGCGCCCGCTCCTAGTAACCTTGGCCCTGTCATCAATTCTGCAAAACAGCCTCTTGATTGTCGCCAGTGGCGATTCTCGTAAGGTGTCCATCGGTGGCTTCGAAACCATGGGCCTCGAAATTGTTAATGGCTTGACGATCGGCCTCTTTCCGCTTGCAACCGCCATTGCGGCATCCCTGCTTATTTGGGCCACATCCCATCTCATTCATCGGACGGAGCTTGGCATCTTTTTTCGCGCGGCATCGGACGATCCAGACATTGCACGCGCATTTGGCATCAATGAACGTGACGTTTTTTCCAAAGCCTTTGCCGTCGTGGGTGTGTTGACCGCTATTGCCGGGGCTTTCCTGGCCGTTAAAACCCAATTCAATCCGTTCTCAGGAAACGATCGCCTGATTTACGCGTTTCAAGTGGTCGTGTTGGGAGGGCTCGGCAGTCTGCGTGGAGTGTTCCTGGGGGGCCTCATCCTTGGGGTTGCCCAAGGTCTTGGTGCATATTTCCATCCTTCCCTTCAGATTGTCATGGGGCACATGGTATTTGTGGCAGTATTGATATTCCGGCCCACTGGTTTCTTCGGCGCAAAAAGGAACTAGCGATGCATCACAAGTCATTCTTCGCCATCATCATCGTTTCAGTCACCATCGCGATTTTCGCCCCGATGTTCCTGGGGAGAGGTGATGTACGCCTGCTCACAGAGATATTCTTGGTACTTACCTTGGCTCAATTGTGGAACCTGTTGGCTGGCTATGGTGGATTGGTTTCCGTCGGGCAGCACGCATTTGTTGGCGCAGGCGCGTATGCCTTCTTTGTGCTTTGCGCCCAGTTCGGCGTGCACGTTGCTCCTGCCTTGCTGTTTGCTGGTTTCGTCTCCGGGTGTCTTGCCATTGGGATCTATGCCTTGGTCTCCCGCCTTGTTGGACCATACTTTTCCATCGGCACTTGGGTTGTAGCGGAAATAGTGTTCTTGGCCGTTCTACAGACCAATTACGTCGGAGGTGCCTCGGGTTTCAGCCTGCCACTCTCAAGCATTCGTGAATTCGGTGCTGCGGCGACCACGCGGGAATATGTCATCTACGCAACGGCAGGGATCATGTGTTTTGGAGTGTTATCAGGCAATTTCCTTTTTCTTCGGAGCCGCTTTGGCCTAGCCTTGACCGCCATCCGCGACGATGTCGCCGCTGCGCACAGCGTAGGCATCAACAGCGACCGCATCAAATTCATCTTATTCACATCTGTTGCAGTGCTAACTGGCCTCGTCGGCTCAATCATTTTCGTCCAAAATCTGCGAGTTTCGCCGTCTGCGGCGTTTAGCATGCAGGAATGGACCGCGACGATCATCCTTATTGTAGTGATTGGTGGAATTGGCCGTTTTGAGGGGCCTCTGGTGGGAGCGATGTTCTACTTCGCTTTGCGGGAGTTACTTGCCCCATTTGGTTCGGTATACATTATTGTAACTGGCATTGTTGCAATCTTAATCATAATAGTGTTTCCAGACGGTCTCTCCGGCAACATAGCCGCGATCTCACGCCGTTGGCTCAGAGCAGTGCGTCCCCTTTAGTGGGAGTGAAAACGCAGGCATTGATGAAAGAGGGGAAGCTAAACATGGCGTCAAATACCCGATTTGCGTTGTCGGTGCATACCTTGTGCTCGATAGCAGTCCATCATGGCAGAGCGGTGCCGTCGGAACGTATCGCAAAAAGTGCGGCAACAAACCCGGCAATCATCCGAAAATTGTATCAAACTCTTTCGGAAGCAGGGTTCATCCGATCTACTCAGGGGCCCGCAGGTGGCGCGCTCTTACAGAAGGACGCCGCCGAGATCTCTCTCAACGATGTTTATCGAGCGGTGGACGGTGGCGACTTTTTCCCAATGCATAGGTCTGTTCCGGACAAAAGCTGTTTTGTTGGCCGTAATATTCAAAAGCACCTCAAAGCCGCAACCGACTCAGCAGTTGCCGCCCTTGAGAATGAACTTCGAACTGTGAGTATCAAAGATTTGGCAGACGCGCTGGAACAAGGCGCTACCGAAACCGAGATTGCAGAGCTGGTGGAACGGCCATTTCCTGCAGGTCTGCAACGCATTTCCTAAGCCAAGCATCGCAACGATCACATTTGCCAATAGATCTGCAACGTCTTCAGTAGTTTACCTGTTCGAACCCGTAGCGTCCGCCTTGGTCGCTCCACTCGACGAAGACGGAACGATGATTGATGCTTGGGCAGTCTTATCCCAAATGATGTAAGCCGACATGGGCTTTTGGAAGTGTCTTTGATGATGATCGCGCCCAGGAAAAAACGCCCTGTGTTCCGTACGTTCCTAGACAGATAGTCGCCGAACGATTGCTGTCACCGTCGCGGCCGGATTCATGCTAGCGGGCATACGGAACATCAAATACGCGGATCGACCGAACGAAATTGAACTCTGGCTCGCTATATCGGACTGGCCATGAAATTTTGCATAAGCACGATTATCGGCCTTTGGTTCTCCCGGCGCGGCACATTCTAAACTGGGTTGCGACAAATCCCCTATCTTGCTGGAAAGCAAGGAGAATGAAGTTGGCCCACACAGAGCTAGGTTTGCGTGAACGACGCGCAATTGAAGACATGTTGCATGCGAAAGTGCCCGTGAGCAAGATTGCCGCTGAGATCGGAAGGCACCGCTCGACAGTGCATCGCGAGATCAAACGGAATCGGTATTACGATGACGAGCTGCCAAACCTGAACGGCTATTATGGCATGAATGCACAGAGATCAGCGGCGCAACGCCGTGCGCGCCGCCGCAAACTGGTGCGGTTCGAGGGTCTGAGGCAGCACGTGGTTAAGCAGCTGGAGATCGGATGGTCACCCGAACAGATCGCAGGCCGCATGCAATACGACGGTCAGCCTTTGCGCGTGAGCCACGAGACGATCTATGCTTTTGTTTACGGCCCAGATGGTCAGACTGAAGAATTGGCGCGCTATCTGCCGCATCGGCGCAAGAAGCGCCTACCACGACGCAGACGCACTCCGCGTGGCCTTGTTTTTCCGGCTGATCGGTCAATCCATGAACGCCCCGACTATGTCAAAACCCGTGAGACATTCGGCGAATGGGAAGGCGATCTGATGATCTTTGAGCGGGCACAGGGCAAGGCAAACGTCGCTTCCCTGGTCGAACGTAAGACCCGTTTCGCCGTTCTGTTTCGCAACAACGACCGCAGCACAACACATCTGATGAACCGGCTGATGGACGTGATGGAACCCCTACCCCAACCAGCCCGCAAATCTATCACGTTTGACCGAGGCATTGAGTTTAGGAACTGGCGCAAACTCAAACCGGGGATCGGAACCGAGGCTTGGTTTTGCGACCCACAGGCACCATGGCAAAAGGGATCGGTCGAGAACCTGAACAAACGGGCACGCCGCTATCTGCCACGGGATGCGCCCGTGGCCGCGCTCTCAAATCGAGATATGAAGTCGATTTGCGAGCGCTTAAATGGAACGCCTAGAAAGTGTCTGGGATGGCGCACCCCGACAGAAGCATTCAGGGAAGAACTCATGAAACTGAGATAGCGGAAACTGTCGCAACGAACCTTGAGAATCCATCACTGGCACATTCTAAACCGGGTTGCGACAAATCCCCTATCTTGCCGAAAAGCAAGGAGAACGAATATGGCGCACGCAGAGCTGGATTTGCGTGAGAGACGCGCAATCGAGGACATGCTGAACGCAAAAGTGCCGGTGAGCAAGATCGCAGCCGAGATCGGCAGGCATCGCTCCACCGTCTATCGCGAGATCAAGCGCAATCATTTTGAAGACAGCGAACTGCCGTATCTGAGCGGATACTACGGCGTGAGTGCACAGAGAACAGCAGATGCCAGACGCGCGCGGCGGCGCAAGCTGATCCGCCTGGAAGACTTGCGCGCCCATGTGATCGACCGCCTGAAGACAGGATGGACACCGGAACAGATCGCAGGCCGCCTTGGATATGATGGCCAGCCAATTCGCGTCAGCCACGAAACGATCTATGCCTATGTCTACAGCCGCGAAGGCCAATCCGAGCAACTGGCGCGCCACCTCCCCAGCCGTCGCAAAAAGCGGCAACCCTGCTACTCCAGACGGCCCAGAGGCCAGGTTTTCCCGCCGGATCGGTCTATCCATCAGCGCCCGGAGCACGTGAAGACCCGTGAGACCTTCGGTGAATGGGAAGGTGACCTGATGATTTTTGAGCGTTCTCAGGGCAATATGAACGTGGCCTCGTTGGTCGAGCGCAAAACGCGTTACGCCGTGCTGTTCCGTAACAACGACCGCAGCTCGACGCATCTGATGAACAAGCTGATGGATGTGATGGAACCCCTGCCCCAACCAGCTCGGCGCTCGATCACCTTTGACTGGGGCTTCGAGTTCCGGGCATGGAGGAAGCTGAAATCCGGAATCGGAACCGAAAGCTGGTTCTGTGACCCGCAGGCGCCCTGGCAGAAAGGGTCGGTCGAGAATCTGAACAAGCGTGCCCGGCGATATCTGCCGCGTGACACCCAGCTCGCGGCGCTCTCAAATCGCTATATGAAGGCGATTTGCGACCGCCTGAACGGGACGCCCAGAAAGTGCCTCAGATGGAGAACCCCAAAGGAAGCCTTCAGAGAAGAGATGATGAAATTGAGATAGCGGAAACCGTCTCAACGACCCTTGAGCCATCACGTAAGGACCCCAACTTGGCTTACCATTTGGACCACCCTACGATGACACGACGCTGCAAAGGCGCAACTATGTGGAGCCAAGAATGGATATCAAAAACAAGACCGTGGTTGTCACAGGAGCCGCCGGAGGTATCGGGCGCTCGCTGTGTTATGCCTTTGCGCACAACGGTGCACGCCACGTAGTCTGCGCGGATCGGGATATGGCTGGTGCTGAAGAAACATCTCGTCAAATCAATGGACAAGCATTCGAAGTTGATGTCTCAGACGAAGCGCAAATTCGGGATCTGATCGAGACGGTTGAAGACGACTCTGGTCCTATCGATATCTTCTGTTCAAATGCAGGTGTGCTGGTGGAAGGCGGTGCAGAAGCACCCAATGAAGACTGGCAGCGTCTGTGGGACATAAATGTAATGGCACATGTCTGGGCCGCACGTCATGTGGTGCCGCGCATGATCGCTCGGGGTGGCGGATATCTTTTGAATACGGCATCCGCTGCCGGACTTCTCAATCAGATCGGCTCTGCGCCCTACGGAGTGACTAAGCACGCAGCCGTCGGCCTTGCCGAATGGTTGGCGATCACGCATGGCGATGCAGGTATCAAAGTATCCGTCCTGTGCCCGCAGGCAGTGCGCACCGCGATGACCGAGGGCCATGAAGATCATGTCGCAGCCATCGACGGCATGCTGGAACCCGAAGATGCAGCGCAAGCGTGCATGGACGCAATCCGCGACGAAACCTTTCTGGTTCTACCGCACGAGAATGTCCGGAAGTACATGCAACTCAAGACAGGCGATTACGATCGTTGGATTGCAGGCATGCAGAAACTGAGCCGGGCTTATTCCGGCTGAGCTTTGGGTGTGATCGGACGGATCAGCCCTTCCTGCGCGACGGACGCCACGAGAGTGCCGTTCTTGTCGTAGATCATACCGCGGTTAAAGCCCCTGCCCTTGCCGGACCACGGACTGTCCATCGTATAAAGATGCCAGTCGCAGAACTGCGCAGGTGCGTGGAACCACATCGCGTGATCAAGGCTTGCGGCCATAACACGGCCTGTGAACCATGTCTGTCCATGCGGGCGCAGCGCTGTGCCCAACAGGTTCAAATCAGAGGCATAGGCCAGCAAACAATGCTGCAGTTGCGGGCTGATGCCTTTGGCGGCGGCCATGCGAAACCAAAGGTGACTATGGTCATCCATTGGCTCCGGCGTGAAGAAATCGCGCGGCGCCACTTCGCGGATATCGATAGGCCGTGGGCGCAGGAATTCTTCGTGAAACTTCTCGGGAATGCGGTCCAGCACCGCTTCGCGCAATTCCGTGCGGTCCGACAGGGTTTCCGGCCCCTCAACCTCTGGCATTGGGTGCTGATGAGACCAGCCATCTTCGTCTGCATGGAAAGAGGCCGACATGTTCAGAATTTGCCGCCCATGCTGGATCGCGACAACACGGCGGGTGGTAAAGCTACCGCCATCGCGTGCGCGGTCAACTTGATACACAACTGGTATCGCCGGATCGCCCGGCCGGATGAAGTATGCGTGCAGCGAGTGGCACAACCTGTCCTCAACGGTCCGATAGGCAGACGCCAGCGCCTGTCCGATGACCTGCCCGCCAAAAATGCGTGTCGGTGTCTCACCCCCCTGCCCGGTGCCGCGAAACATATCTACTTCAAGGCGTTCAACCGCCAGCAGGTCGAGCAGGGTCTGGTGTGCGTCTGTCATGAAAATGGTCCTGTCACATCAATGCGCCATGCACCAGCGCCTTAAGCTCGGCACGCGCGGGATAGCTGGACGACGGGCTGAGTTGGGTGAACAACACGACGCTCACATCATGCACCAGGTCAATCCAGAAGAAGGTGGAGGCCATACCGCCCCAACTGAAATCCCCGATCGACGACGGCACACGGCTGCGCGCCGGATCAATTACCACGGCCCCACCGATGCCAAATCCCATCCCGTCCATGGGCTGTTCTGCAAAGCTGGCTGGTCCAAGGCTGGCGATATCGCCGGGCAGGTGGTTGGCCATCATGAAATCCGCAGTGGAGGGTGAGATCAGCCCCTGCCCGCGCAACCGCAAGCATTCCGCAAGGGCCATGTAATCGTCGATCGTGCCGATCAGCCCGCCCCCACCACTAAAGCATGTGGTTTCACGAAAAGGCGAATTCTGCGCATCGTCGAACAGTCGCAACGAAGTGCTTTCATCCGCACTTGCGGTCAGGTCCATCGCGTCCCCTGCCAACGGCGTATACAGCGATGCGAACCTGCCCACGGCTTTGGCGGGCACTGCAAAACCGGTGTGCGCCATGCCAAGCGGGTCCAACACCCGGGTTTGAAACACGTTATCCAGAGACTGCCCGGTAATCACCTCGATCACGCGCCCGATGACATCTATCCCGACTGAATATTCCCAACGGTGACCAGGGGCGAATGCCAAGGGCAGATTGGCCAACGCAGAACACTGTTCGGCAAGCGTGCCCGATGTCGGTTTGAACAACAGATCGAGGTCCGCCATCGCCTCAGGCAAAACGCCCGGGTTAAACGGATAGCTGAGACCTGATTGGTGGGTCAGCAGTTGGTGTAGGGTTGGTGTGGCGCAGGCTTCGGTGTCTGCTATATCCGTGGCGCCGGGGCGCAAGGCCTGCATGTCACTGAAGGCAGGTAGAAACCGTGAAAGTGGCGCGTCAAGGTGGATCGCCCCTTCTTCAATCAGCATCATCAGGATCAGCGACGTGATCGGCTTCGTCATTGAGTAGATACGCGCAACGGTATCTCGATCAAACTTGGCACCGGTCGACAGATCGCGCGTCCCGGAATTGGCAAAGAACACCTCTTGCCCATGCTGCCGGATCAACACTGACATGCCCGGGAATTTTTGGTCGTCGGTGTATCGGTCTGCCCAGCTTTGAATGCGGACAAGGCGAGCGGGATCCAAGGTCAATGACATGCGCCCACGATACGGTGCCGCGCAGGCTTGCCAAGACAAAAGCGCGAGCGCTAGCGTGTCTTGACGGAGGACTGCAATGCTCAAACTTTATTTTGCCCCCAAGAGCCGTGCCGTGCGTGCGGCGTGGCTTCTGGAAGAGATGGGGCTGGAGTATGAACTGGTGTCATACACTCTTGGCGACCCGGCGATGCGCAGCGCTGATTTCCGGGCGCACGTCCATCCGATGGGTCGCGTGCCGGTGCTGGTCGATGGGGATGTGCAGATCATGGAGAGCGGGGCAATCCTTGAATACCTGCTGATGCGCCACGGGGATGGGCGGTTCCGCCCTGCCCCGAACAGCGTCGACTCTCCTGCATATCTCCAGTGGCTGCACTACGCCGAAGGCATGCTGATGCCGCCAATCAACAGCTACATGGTCGAAACGTTCTTTCTGCCGCCTGAACGTCAGTCAGAGGTGCACGCCAAGCGCGCAAAGAAGCTTTTGGGACAGATGTTGGTTGCCGTGGACACAGCACTTGAGGGACGTGATTACCTTGCCGGTGACTTCTCTGCCGCCGATATCATGACCGGATCTGCGGCCATATCGGCAAAGGGGATCGGCGTTGATCTGGCTGACATGCCGAACTTGTCTGCATATATCGAAAGGCTGGAAGCGCGGCCCGCCTATCAGACTGCGGCGAGCCTCTGACATAACCTGTTTTCGGCAACCACAAGCCTAGCCGCGCTGTGCCTCTTCAGACCTCAAGCCATTCTTTGCGCACATCGTCTCGCGCCTTCAACTCTGCTGGCGTGCCCTCAAAAACCACCTGTCCGTGCCCCATCACGTAAACGCGGTGCGCAATGTCCAGAGCGATGGACAGCTTCTGTTCCACAAGCAAGGTCGATATCCCCCGCTTGGCAATCTCTTGCAGCAACTGGGCGACGCGTTGCACCATTTGCGGAGAAAGACCCTCCGTCGGTTCGTCAATCATGACAAGGTCCGGATCCCCCATAAGGGTCCGACACATGGTCAGCATTTGCTGTTCCCCACCAGACAGAACCGATGCCTCGACATCTGCGCGCCGTTCGAGGTTCTCGAACATGTCGAACATGTCCTGCATCGACCACCGCCCCTGCCCGTCTTTCTGACCGGGCTTCAGCCCCAGGATCAAATTTTGGCGGGTGGTCAGACCAGGAAAGATATCGCGGTTCTCCGGCACGTATCCAATGCCCAGATTGGCAACTTCATAGGCCTTCTTGCCTGCGATTTCCTGATCGCGGAACTTGACCGACCCATGCGGTTCGACCTCGCCCATGACGGCCTTGCACGTGGTGGACCGCCCGACGCCGTTGCGGCCGAGAAGTGCGACGATCTCCCCTTCCGCAATCTTGATATTCACTCCCTGAAGGATGTGAGATTTGCCGTAATAGGCGTGCAGGTCGGTGACATCGAGCATCAATGCGCCTCCAGCGCTTCGCCAAGATACGCTTCCTGAACCTTGGGGTTGGCGCGCACGGCCTCTGGCGTGCCGGTTGCAATGATCTCGCCATACACCAGAACGGAAATCTGATCGGCCAGACCAAACACAACGCCCATATCATGTTCGACCATGACCAATGTCTTGCCTTCCGTCACAACGCGGATCAGGTCCACGATATAGTCCGTTTCGGAATGGCTCATCCCCGCTGTCGGTTCATCCAGCATGATCACGTCGGCACCGCCTGCGATGGTGATCCCGATCTCCAACGCGCGCTGTTCAGCGTAGCTGAGAACGCCAGCTGGCAGATCCCGTCGTGCCGTCAGATTGATCTGATCAAGGATTTCGTCGGCGCTGTCCGTCAGTGCACGCGACCGACCGACCATGGACCAGAAGTTGTAGCGGTAGCCCATCGACCACAAAAGCGAACAGCGTACATTTTCGAAAACGGTCATCTTGGGAAAGATGTTTGTGATCTGAAATGACCGGCTCAGCCCCATGCGGTTGATTTCGAACGGGGCTTTCCCGGCGAGGTCGGCCCCGTGCAGCCGGATAGAGCCACCGGTCTGCGGGAACCGGCCTGTGATCAGGTTGAAGAGCGTGGATTTGCCAGCCCCGTTCGGGCCGATGATGGCGTGCCGCTCTCCCTTGCCAATGCTCAAATCGACACCCCGAATGATCTCGGTCTTGCCAAAGGACTTTGTGAGATTGTCGAGTTCCAGCGCGGGGTTCATTGGGCCGTTCCGTCGGGAGTATTGGCGTCATTCCAGGCTTCGGCCAATGCAGGGGCCGTCTTGCGTGCAATTCCGAACCCGACCAGCGTCGCCCCTATAGCGAGGACCCAGGGCAGCACGGTGTGGCTGTCGAACGTCGTCCAGTAAACTGTCATTTCGTGATCACCCGTACTGGCGTGACGGACATGAAACGTCATCTCGATCAGCGCCGCAGCCCCAAGGCAGCCAATCAGCCCGGCCCCGAGTGTTTTGACGTACGGCACACCCAACCGGCCCAGTTTGCCCAATCGCATGGCAGGCACGTGCATCATGATCAAACCCGCCAAACCACCCGGAAAGAACATGACTGTAAGGACGAAGATGATGCCGAGGTAAAAGCCCCACAGTTCTGTTTGCAGGCTTAATACAGTCTGCACGAGGGTGAAAACGATGGCCCCCAGAATGGGTCCAAAGAAGAAACCCACACCGCCAAGGAATGTCACCAGAAGGATGATGCCGGACTGTGTGGTGTTCAGGTTTTCCTCGGTCAGAATTTCGTAGTTGATTGCAAAGAGAGCGCCGGCAATGCCCGCAAAAAAGCCAGATGCGACAAAGGAGTAAAAGCGGACCCATCGCGCCGAGTATCCAAGGAACTCCGCACGTTCCGGATTGTCACGCACGGCATTGGCCATGCGACCCAGAGGAGTGCGTGAGTAAAGGTACATGAGCGCGGCCGAGATCATCAGCCAGACCGCGATAAGGTAGTAGACATCGATTTGCTGCAGAAACTCGACGCCAAAAAAGGGAAGGCCGTAGGTGCGGTCGCCTGAAACACCCTCTTCGCCTCCGAAAAAGGCAACGATGATCACCGAACAGGCGGCGATCAATTCACCTACGCCGAGCGATATCATGGCAAAAACGGTACCTGCCTTTCGGGTGGAGAAGCTTCCCACGATTGTTGCCAGTCCCATCCCCATCAATCCGCCAAAAATCGGTAGGACCGGCAGTGGGATCGCGGCAAAGAAATCGTCCATATTCATGATGTGGACACAGGCAAACCCGCCAACGCCTGCATAGACGGCATGGCCGAAGGACAGCATCCCGCCCTGCCCCAGCAGCATGTTGTAAGCGAGCGCGAAGATGATCGTAATGGCCATCTGGTTCATGATCGTGATGGCGGAATTGGCCGTGAAGATGAATGGCAAAACCGCCAGCAAGGCGGCGCCCAACACCCACGGCATAAGCGGAATTGTCATCGACCCGGCGCGCATGCGCTGCGCTGGTTTGGTAGGATCCGTGCTCAACTGATCGCTCATGCGTCACGCTTTCCAAACAGACCGTAGGGGCGGAAAATCAGGATCAGCACCATCAGGATATACGGGAGAATGTCAGCGATCTGCGGACTTGTGATCGACCATAAATCACGCCACGCGCTGTCCCAGATCGGTTCAGGTTTCGTGAAGCCCAGCCCTGTCAACACGTCCTCCATCCGCAAATTGTAGGCCTTGGAAAAGGTGGTGATCCATCCGATCAGCAACGACGCCACCAGCGCGCCCCAGAGACTGCCAAGCCCGCCGATGACGATCGTGACAAACACAATGGACCCAAGGACAAAGGCCATGCCCGGAAAGGTGCCCAGAACCGGACCGGCGATAACCCCCGCCACGCCAGCAAGCGCTGTACCGACGCCGAACACACCCATGAATATCAATGGTACGTTGTGTCCCAACGCTTCAACCGTCTTTGGGTAGGTCAGGGCCGCTTGAATAATCATCCCAACGCGGGTGCGGGTCAGCACGTAGAGCAGCCCGATGAAGATCGCGATCGAGATGAAGATCATGAATATCTTGTAGGCGGGGATGGAATTGCCCGCGATGGAGAATGCGGTGAATTGCAGGATTTCGGGCGTGGAATACGGCATCTGGTTCTTGCCCCAGATGAACTGGACCAGTTCCTCGATCAACAAGGCAAGACCGAAGGTAAAGATCAGTTCGGGGACATGCCCATATTGGTGAACGCGCCTGAGCCCGTAGCGTTCGACCCCTGCCCCCATGACGCCCACTGCCAGCGGCGCAATCAGCAGTCCCATCCAGAACCCAAGATACAGGCTGATCTGAAAGGCGAAATACGCCCCCAACATGTAAAAGCTCGCATGCGCGAAGTTCAGCACGCCCATCATTGAAAAGATGAGCGTCAGACCTGCCGACAGCATGAAGAGCAAAAGGCCTGTCACTAGGCCGTCGATCAGGTTGACGAGGATGAGATCCATATCAGGTGTGATCCAATGGACGCTTACGCGACACTGTGAGTGTTCTGGAATGGGGGCTCTGCCCCCAAACCCCCGGGATATTTTCAGCCAGAAGAAGGGGCAGGATCATGGCGACCCTGCCCATTTTGCTTCAGGGGCGACGCATCTTGCAGGTCGTCGGACTGTCCGCTGCAGCCATGGTCACTGTGCTGTCGACTTTGAGGCCGAATCCGGAATTGTCGTAGTCGAAGGTCACACCGTCATTTGTGTGCGCATGAATATGCACGTCTTGAATGATCTGGTGATCACTTTCCCGCATCTTTAGCTGCGTCCCCCAGAGGCTTTCATGCTCCATTCCCGCAAGGGCGTAGGCGACTGGAACAACGTCGTCTGCTGTCCCCGCCTCGTTGATGGCTTTGGCCAGCATTTCGATCACATTGGTGATGCGGGCCTGACTGATATTGCCATCCGGGTATTTTGCCTTGAAGGCTTCATAATACGCAGCTGCGCGGTCATTGACCGGCGGGTTGATTTGCCCTTCGGCCACCAGCTTTAGCGACCCCACACCAGCGTCACCAAAAGCGGCTGTGATGCCATCGGCGGCGGCGTAGTAGGTATACAACGGGCCGGTATACCCATTTTCCAACACTGACCGGCCAAGGCCAACCATGTCGGCCCCCCAATTGCCTGTGATGATCGCATCGGCATCAGACGCCATGATCTTGCGCGCGTAGGGTGTGAAATCCTTCACTTTCCCGATTGGATGAAGCTCGTTGCCGACAATTTCGATGTCAGGACGTTTTTCACCAAGGAACCGAACCGCTGCCGCGGCGACAGCCTTGCCGAATGAGTAGTCCTGACCAATGACATACACCTTTTCGATGTTGTCATCGGCCGCAATCACATCCGTCAGCGCATCCATCTTGATGTCCGCATTCGCGTCGAAGCGGAAATGCCAGAAGTTGCACTTGTCGTTTGTCAGAGCGGGATCAACCGCAGAATAGTTCAGGAACAGCACCCGATCATCCGGGTTGCGCCGATTGTGCTTCGAGATGGCTTCGGTCAGCGCGTTTGCGACACCCGAGCTGTTGCCTTGGGCGATATAGCGTATGCCTTGATCGATGGCGACCTGCAGTTGGATCAACGACTCTTTCGGGCTGATCTTGTTGTCGAACGCGACAATTTCGAACATGTCGCCGTCCAGCACGCCGCCTTGTTTGTTCACAAGCTCTTCGGCGGCAAATTCATACTGATGCAAACCGTTTGTGCCGGTCCCCGCAAAAGGGCCGCTCAGCGGGTCGATAAAGGCAATTTTGATGGTGTCGGCACCAGCGGCAAATGCGCTGGCTGCAAGGGTAAGGGCCGTGGTCAGCCCCAGCATGGTTGTGGTGCGCATGATGTTCCTCCCTAGAACGCTGTCCGCCCACGTGGCCTCTTTCGGACCAGATCAGGAGGCGGGATAAGTCCAGCGTTGCACAGGCACAGGATAAGTCAAGCGTCTAGGTTGAATCCGGGCGACGCGGCGCCGAGCGCCGGTTGGGCTTAATGTGATACATCTACCACAACATTTATATCTTTGTTATTTATCCGTTTTCAGCGCCTTCAGCCCATTGTCCGCAAACACTGGAACAAAGGCACCAAGCTGCATGGCACGTTTCGGATTTGATGCATTTCCGTCCAAGGCACGTTTTAGGACGCCTTGGATGATCGCGCCCATCCGGAAAAAGCAAAAAGCCACGTAGAAACCAAACCGGTCCACGCGCTCTAAGCCGCGGCGTTCGCAATACGCGGCGACAAACGCCTCGTCAGATGGCAAGCCCAATGCCGCACGGTCCACGCCCATCAAACCGCGGCCCTCAGGCCCGGCAGGCAATTGCCACTGCATGATCACCGAGGCGAGATCGGCATAGGGGTGGCCAATCGTACTCAGCTCCCAATCCAGAACGGCCAGACATCGTGTGCCGTCCACCTCGAAAATCATGTTGTCGATACGGTAATCGCCATGGACCAAAGTTCGCTGTCCATCGTCGTCGGGCATATCGGCTTGCAGACGTTCGATAAGCGCGTTCATTGCCGGTATGTCTTGCGTTTCGGATGCCCGGTATTGCTTGGACCAGCGTCCGACCTGCCGCTCAAGGTAGTGACCGGGCGGTCCGTAGTCTGCAAGACCGACCTTTTCGACATCGACCTCGTGCAAGGCGGCCAAAACGCGGTTCATGTCATTGATCACCGCAGTGCGGTCGGCGGTCTCAAGTCCTTCCATCGTCGGTTCATTGAAGTTGCGCCCTGGCACATGATCCATGACGTAAAAGTCCGACCCGATGATCGCCGCATCCTCGCACAAGACATGCACCTTGGCGACGGGCACATCAGAGCCATAAAGCGCCTTTTGAACACGGAATTCACGATCCACGGCATGGGCAGATTTTAGCAACTGCCCGGGTGGTTTGCGTCGAAGAACGTAGTTCCCGGCCCCTGTCTCCAGAAGAAATGTCGGGTTGGACTGACCACCTGCGAACTTCGTGGCGACGACTGCGCCGTCGAACCCCGGCAACTTGTCCTTGAGAAACGCGGCGACAGCGTCCGTGTCCAACGTCTGCGTATCCATGTTAAACCTCAAAATCTTGCGCCAAACGCGCACCTGCGGCCCTATACTCGCGTGCGATACGGTCGACGACTTCAGCGGCGAGACCAACGGAGCGCACCGCCCCGATCCCCTGCCCCGATCCCCAGATTGTCTTCCAGGCCTTCGGCTTTGACGATCCGGAGGAGAAGTTCATGGATGACGCGTCGGCCTCTGGCAAGTCGTCTGGATCCATACCCGCCGCCTCCACCGAGCCGCGCAGGTAGTTGCCCGATACGCCGGTGAACAGCGACGAGTAAACGATATCCTCCGCTCCGCTGTCCACGATCATATCCTTGTAGCCCTGCACTGCGTTCGCTTCTGTGGTCGCGATAAAGGGCGAGCCAACATAGCCAAAATCCGCCCCCAGGGCACGCGCAGCAAGCAAGGCTTCCCCGGTGGCAATTGCACCGGACAAGGCAAGCGGTCCGTCAAACCACTCGCGGATTTCGCGGATCAGGGCAAAGGGCGATTGCTGGCCAGCATGCCCACCAGCGCCAGCGGCCACGGCGACCAATCCATCAGCGCCCTTCTGAATGGCCTTGCGGGCAAAGGTGTTGTTGATGATATCGTGCAATACGACACCGCCACAGGAATGCGCGGCCTCGTTGACCTCAACCCGCGCGCCCAACGATGTGATCCAGATTGGCACCTTGTGGCGCGCGCAGATTTCCAGATCACGGTCCAACCTTGCGTTTGACCTGTGCACGATCTGGTTGACGGCAAAGGGTGCGGCAGGTTTGTCGGGATTGGCCTGGTTATGCCGGTCCAATTCTTCGGATATCTGCGTCAGCCATGTGTCGAGCAAAGGCGGCTCGCCATCACTCTCGCGCGCGTTCAATGCGGGAAAAGAGCCAACAATCCCGGCCTTGCACTGCGCAATCACCAGTTCCGGCACGGAGATGATGAACAAGGGTGCCGCAATCATAGGGATGCGCAGCCCTCTCAACGCGGCAGGCAAACGTGCGTCAACGCTCATATCCATGATCCACGCGCCTTCTGACCATTTTTTCTACCGTTCGTTTCTTCGAAAACGCCGATGCACATCACGGTCAAAGCACCTCGAACAGACCAGCAGCGCCCATACCACCGCCCACGCACATCGTGCAGACGACATGTTTGGCACCGCGCCGCTTGCCTTCGATCAAGGCGTGCCCGACCATGCGCGCGCCGGACATACCGTAAGGGTGACCAATGGAAATAGCGCCGCCATTTACGTTCAGCAGCTCATCCGGAATGCCCAGCGTGTCACGACAATACAGGACTTGGACGGCGAACGCCTCGTTCAGCTCCCACAGTCCGATATCGTGCATTTTCAAATCATGTGCTTCCAGCAACTTTGGCACCGCGAAAACAGGCCCAATGCCCATTTCGTCGGGCTCACATCCCGCCGCCATGACACCGACGCAGCGCCCCAATGGGTCAAGGCCCTTCTTCTCAGCCAGCGATGCCTCCATCACGACCGCGGCTGACGCACCGTCTGACAATTGAGACGCGTTGCCCGCAGTGATGTATTCGCCTTGCTCCACATGAATACCATTCGCGAAAACGGGCTTCAGCCCTGCGACATTCTCATAGGTCGTACCCGGTCGGTTGCCCTCGTCTTTTTCAAGCGTCACCTCGTGTTCTGAGATCGCCTTGGTTTCCTTGTCCTGAAACTTCATCACGGTGGTCAGCGGCACGATCTCGTCGTCGAACTTTCCGGCGTCTTGGGCGGCGGCGGTCCGTTCCTGCGATTGCACGGCATATCGATCCTGTGCCTCGCGGCTTACACCGTACCGGGCAGCAACAGTCTCCGCGGTTTCCAGCATTGTCATGTAGATCTCGGGCTTTTCGGATTTGAGCCTCGGATCAGCATGCGCACGCATCTCGGGTGTCTGGACCATGGACACGCTTTCAACCCCACCCCCTACAACAACATCCATGCCATCCAGCACAACTTGCTTTGACGCTGCTGCGATCGCCATCATGCCGGACGCACATTGGCGATCAAGGCTCATGCCCGCCACCGTTACCGGTAGGCCTGCGCGTATTGCGGCCTGGCGCGCGATGTTGCTGGCAGAATGTCCCTGTTGCAGTGCCGCACCAAGGACGACGTCCTGCACTTCGGCGCCCTCGACGCCAGCCCGGCCAACGGCGTTTTCGATGGCGTGTGCGGCCAAGGCCTGCGGCGTCGTTGCGTTGAAGGCTCCGCGATACGCTTTGCCAATAGGGGTGCGGGCGGTGGATACGATGACGGCGTCGCGCATGTTCAGGCGTCCTTTTCAGTTGGAGAATGCGGAACCGGGGCGCTGCCCCAGACCCCGAAGTTTATCTGGCAAGATGAAGGAAAGGAGCATAGACACCTACCAGTCAAGCGTGATGCCTTTGGCCTTGGCGGCGCGTAGGGCGTATTTACGGGTCTGGGCAAAGGCGTTTTCCAACGGCTCAGCACCGGATGGGTCGATGACGTCGGCCCAACGATCTGCCACGGCCTCGGGTGTTATGTCGTCCTCGATCAAGGCACCTTGGGTTTCGGTAATGCGTGTCACGGCAAAGGTACCGCCGCCCGCCGACAGGATGGTGCGGCTGGGTCCGTCCTTGCTGACCAGATAAAGTACACCCGGCGTGATGGTTTCCGGCTGCAAAAGCGCCAACGCGGCCTGTGGCAACAATCCTTCTGTCATCGCGGTTGCAGCGGTGGGCGCAAGGGTGTTCACGCGTATGTCGTCCCGCGCGCCCTCAAGATGCAGGACATTCATCAGCCCAACCATACCGGCCTTGGCGGCCCCGTAATTGGCCTGGCCGAAATTACCGTATAGCCCCGATCCTGATGCAGTCAGGACAATGCGCCCATAGCCTTGCGTTTTCATGATCGGCCACACGGCATGACAGCACAGCGCAGTGCCCAAAAGGTGCACATCGATGACCTTGGCAAAGTCGTCCATATCCATTTTGGCGAACGTCTTGTCGCGCAAAATGCCGGCATTGTTGATCAGAACATCGATGCGACCCCAGCGGTCCATGATCTGCGCAACCATCGACGCGACGGCGTTCGCATCGGAAACATTGGCCGACACTGCCATGGCCTGACCACCTGCGGCTTCGATCTCTGCCGCGACATCAGTTGGGTCGCCCATATCGTTGATGACCACGCGGGCACCCCGGTCGGCCAGCCCCAGCGCGTGGCTCCGACCCAATCCTGCCCCCGCGCCCGTGACCAAAGCGACCTGATCGTCAAATCGGATCATCCCTCCAAGGCCGCGCGGAACAGGTTCGGGCCGGACATCACCTGAATGCCCCCTGACACCGGCAGAATTGCGCCCGTCAGATACGCGCCGCCCTGCCCGCACAAAAACTGCATGCAGCCCGCAATATCTTCATCCCGCCCGACACGCCCCAGAGGCACGTCCGCGCCAACCTTGTCGCGCATATCCTCGTCCGCGGTGGCAAAGGCCGTCATCTTGGACACGAAAGGCCCCGGCGCCAGCGCATTGACGGTGATGTGGTACGGTGCCAGTTCCTTGGCCATGATCTTGGTCATGTGCAGCACTGCGGCCTTGGATGCAGCGTAGGAATAGGCGCCGTCGCCCAAAGGCGCATCACCCATGACCGACCCGACATTCACAACCCGGGCGGGATCATCCGGCGTCGCGCTTTTCATCAGGATGGGAAGCAATGATTGCGTCAGATGAAACAACCCGGCCACATTCACATTCATGACCTTTTCCCATGCGGCATGGGGAAATTGCCCCATGGGCGCGCCCCATGTGACACCCGAATTGTTCATCACGATGTGCAGCTTGTCCGTGCGTTCGGACACATCCTTGACCAAAGCGGCGATGCCCTCTTCGCTGCCAACATCTCCGGCGAAGCCTTCGACGGACCCTGGCCCGTCCATGGCGTTCAGTTCTGCCGCGACAGCCTCGCAAGCGTCCCCCTTGCGGCTGGCGATCAGCACACGCGCACCCGCCATCATCAGCCCAGTGGCGGCCATCCGCCCGATGCCTGTGGCGCCCCCGGTGACCAGAGCCACCTTTCCATCCAATGAAAACAGTGTCTTGGGGTCCATGGCGTTCTCCTCCCGCATGCCCGCTACCGTAACGTCGCGCGCTGCGCCGCTTTACAGCACCGTATCCTCAACTGCAGGATGAGACAAAGGCACGTGCATTGCACCCCTGCCGTAACGTCATGGGTGGGAGGACCCGATATGCACGCAATGCTCAGCACCGCCCCCGGTGGACCGGAAACGCTGGAATGGACGGAAGGGCCAACGCCTGAGCCGAAGAAAGGCGAGGTCAGGATTGCGGTCAAGGCGGCGGGCGTAAACTTCCCCGACACACTGATCATCCGCGACCTGTATCAGATGAAGCCACCCCGTCCCTTTGCGCCGGGCGGCGAGGTATCGGGCATTGTGGAGGCTGTCGGCGAGGGCGTCACAACCTTGATCGAAGGGGACCGCGTGCTTGCAATGACGGGCTTTGGCGGTTTCACCACTCATCTCTGCACGGCGGCAACAGCGTGCGTGAAAATCCCGGATGGCATGCCCTTCGACGAAGCGGCGTGCTTTATCTTCACCTACGGTACGTCCCATTACGCGCTGAAGGATCGTGGTGAACTGAAATCAGGTGAGACGCTGTTGATCCTAGGGGCTGCGGGCGGCGTCGGCGCGGCCGCCATCGAACTGGGCAAGGCGACCGGGGCCAAGGTCATCGCGGCTGTCAGCTCGCAGGACAAGGCTGATTTCTGCCGGGATTTGGGTGCAGATGAGACAATCATCTATCCCCGCGACATGGATCGCGACGCTCAAAAGGCGCTGTCGGGTGAAATCAAGAAGGCCGCAGGACCGGACGGCGTGCACGTCGCCTACGACGCTGTTGGCGGAGACTATGCGGAACCGGTGATCCGCTCGATGGCATGGGGCGGTCGATTTCTCGTTGTGGGCTTCCCTGCCGGTATCCCCGCGATTCCGCTGAATCTGACCCTGTTGAAGTCCTGCCAGATTGTCGGTGTGTTCTGGGGGGCATCCATCTACAAGGATCCGGCGGGCCACGCACAGAACATCAAAGACCTCTTTGACATGTACGGCAAAGGTTTGGTCAAGCCACGCATCTCTGCCAGCTTTTCCATGCAGGACGCGGCACAGGCGTTGGCCCTGATCGCGGATCGAAAAGTGCGCGGCAAAGTGGTCCTCACGAACCCCTAGAGGTGGTCAAGGTGTTGCGTCTCATTGAACCCGCGCACGATCATGCGGTCGCCATGAATAACCAGGCGACTGATCGAACCGTTTGCCGCGCCCAGAAAGGCAAATGGTTCGGACCGCGTCGCCATGGCAAGCGCGGCACCGATCACACCCCCATGCACGAACACTGCGATACGCTCGTCAGCATGCGCCTGCGCGATGTCCAGCAGCCCCTTGTGCACGCGACTAAAAAAAACGTCCCGCGTTTCGGCGCCGGGGATCGCGGCCCAATCCTGCGTTTCCGTCACACGCCTGTAGATCGGGTCACCTTCCGCTGCCTTGATGCGGTACAGGCCGCCATCCCACTCCCCCAAATGCACTTCGTGCAGGTCAGGATTCAAGACTGGCGTCAGACCCAAATGCGACGCCAACGGTGCTGCGGTTTGATGCGTTCGAATCAATTTCGTCACATAAAGCGCTGTGAACGCTTCACCTTTCAGCCGATCACCCACGGCGGCGGCCTGCCGCTGGCCGTGCGGATGCAACGGGGGGTCTCCGCTTCCGTCCTTCAGAGGAAAGCTTTCTCCCGGTCGTGCGGGCGCGCTTTCGCCATGCCGGATCAAAAACAAATCCGCTGCTCCCTTGGGCGGCACGTACACAGGCTGGCGATACTCTTTTGTCATGCCCCCTCATACACAGGAGCCATCCCATGACCAACCACCAGATCGTCGTTGCGAGCCTGCCACAAGGCGCGCTTGGCCCAGAACACTTTGATTTGCAGGATACGCCCATGCCCGAACCGCAAGACGGCGAGGTTCTGTTGCGTACAATACTGATGAGCATCGATGCCGCCAATCGGTCGTGGATGCAGGGCGCCACCTATCGCGACGCTGTCAATGCGGGCGACCCCATGCCAACCTATGCCATTTGCGAAGTGATGGAGAGCAAGTCGTCCCGCCTCGCCGCAGGCGACATTGTCGCGGCTGAAAGCGTGTGGGCCGATCACGTCACGCGCCCGGCGCACAAGCTACAGAAGCTTCCCAAGGTCAAACCACTCAGCCACTTGCTGAGCGTGTACGGTATCGCTGGCAAGACTGCGTTTCATGGTTTGATGCAGATCGGCCAACCCCTTGCTGGTGAAACCATCGTTGTCAGCGCCGCTGCAGGTTCAGTGGGCGGTTATGTCGGCCAAATCGGCAAGGCACTCGGGTGCCGCGTCGTTGGCATCGCGGGTGGGCCCGAAAAATGCGCATTCGTAACAGGGGAGCTCGGCTTTGACGCCTGCGTCGACTACCGCGCGGGCGGCGTCTTCAAAGCGTTGCGCGCCGCATGCCCGGACGCCGTCGACGTCTATTTCGACAATGTGGGTGGAGAGATCCTGGAAACGGCCCTTGCGCTGATGAACGAACGCGGTCGCGTCGTGTGTTGCGGGGCAATCAGCCAGTACGACACCACGTCGCCCACGGGGCCGCGCAACCTGCCGGGTATCGTCGTGGTAAAGCGCCTGCGTATGGAGGGCTTCATCGTCATGGATTTTGCGCGCGACGACGCCAAGGCGACGCGTGCGCTGCAAGCATGGGTGGCTCAGGGCAAGATCAAGGTGACCGAAGACATTGTGGAGGGCCTGGAAAATGCGCCTCACGCCCTGATCGGATTGCTGAAGGGTGAAAATACCGGCAAGCGCATGGTGCGCGTGGGCGCAGACCCATGAGCATCGATGCAGCGCTCGCAACGCTCAGCGCACAAATCGGTGCCGAAGTGGGCGTGTCAAACTGGATACTGGTTGATCAGCCTATGATCGACCAGTTCGCCGAAACGACCCATGATGATCAATGGATACATGTTGATCCGGTGCGCGCAGCCGACACGCCCTTCGGTGGCACCATCGCGCATGGTTTTTTGACGCTAAGCCTTGCGTCACGTTTTGCCTATGACTGCTTTCCCCTGTTGCCCGGCCAGACCATGGGCATCAACTACGGCTTCAACCGGCTGCGCTTTCTGAACCCCGTGAAATCCGGCAACCAGTTGCGCGGGCGCTTCACACTCACCGATGTCAGCAAGCGCAACGATATGGAACTGTTGCGCACGATGGCGCTGACAATCGAAATTGACGGCGCATCAACACCCGCTCTTGTTGCAGAATGGCTTGGGTTGGCCGTGTTTGTGTCAAAGGACTAACGGGATACTAGACAGAGACCGGTTAAACTCGCTAACACCAGAATAACTCTAAGGTATTTCCAATGACTTCTGTTCTGGTTCTCAACGGACCCAACCTGAACCTGCTGGGCACACGCCAGCCTGAAATCTATGGCTCTACAACACTGAGCGATGTCGAACAGCTTTGCCGCGACCACGGGGCAGCCAACGGCTTTGACGTGACATGCCAGCAATCCAATCATGAGGGCGCACTCGTGGATGCCATCCATGGCGCCAAAGGTACCCATGACGGGATTGTGCTGAACGCAGGCGCCTACACCCACACCTCTATCGCGTTGCATGATGCCATTCTGGGCATTGAACTGCCGGTGATCGAACTGCATCTGAGCAACATTCACGCTCGCGAGGAATTTCGCCATCACAGCTATATTGCGCCGGTGGCGGTCGGCATGATTTGCGGCTTGGGCGTTGCAGGATATACTCTGGCTCTGGACGCGTTGATCGGGCATCTTGGGGGGCGCACGTGAAAAGCTATTTGCACAGGCTGTCAAACTGCCAAACCATCGAAGAGTTGTGGGAGGCCCACACCAAGAAGATGGAAGAATACGGCTTTGATCGGCTGATCTATGGCTTCACGCGCTACCGGTCCGGCAATTCGCTGGGCGATCCCGAAGACTTCATCATTCTCACGAACCATGATCGCGCATACACGGACGTGTTCATGGGCGAACAGCACTATGTCCACGCGCCGATGGTGAATTGGGCGCTCAACAACGAGGGCGCGTGCAGCTGGGGCATTCTGGGTCAGATGCAGTCCACAAAGACCCTGACGCCATCGGAACAACGTGTTCTCGAGTTCAATTATTCCATGGGCGTCACTGCCGGTTACACAATCAGTTTCAAATCGGTATCAGCGCGATCAAAGGGTGCCATTGCACTGACCGCGCGCAAGGGGATGACCCAAGAAAGCATTGATGCGGTCTGGGCGGAACATGGCCGAGACATCCATCTGATGAACAACGTGGCGCATCTGAAGATTTTGACGCTGCCCTACACCGCGCCCAACAGGTCCCTGACAAAGCGTCAACGTGAAGCGCTTGAGTGGGTTGGTGACGGCAAGACCATGCAAGATATCGCAGTTTTGATGGGGCTGACTTCGGCAACGGTTGAAAAACACCTTCGCCTTGCGCGCGAAGCTCTGGCCGTTGAAACGACGGCGCAGGCGGTCCTGAAAGCGGCATTTGCCAACCAGATGTTCATTCTGGAAGCCTAAACGCGCCAAACTGGCCCATTTTTGCCGATAAAGCCTAAATCTGATCAATTTGGTCACTGTTTCCGACCGGATATATGGTCCGTTTTCGAGGGTGAGTCGCGGCTCTGGAACCAGTTTTTCCACCTTTGCGGGAAGGTTTGACGATCGCCGCATATTTTTTTTGCATCGCGTGAATTAGACACCACAGCGCATATCGATTTCTCTCAAGATCATGCGCTCATTTTCCAAACTGTCGCCACTTAACCGACTGACAACGCACTGAAATGATGGGTGTTAGCGCCGCATATTTCTTGAGGTTTGTCGGGCTAATTTCGAGTGTTTTTCCTTCTCCAATGACGTGTAAAGCGACACAAACGTTCAACTGACACTACGTCATTTGCAATTTTTGACCGTCAGGTAAGGAATCCCCCACTTTGCTAACGCAAGGGAAATTTGGCATTGTACACATGTTCCGTGAGTGGTGGCTTTAGCCAGGGAACAACGAGGTGGACCTTCCGCGATTTCGGAGGCTCTCCGTTTCGACCGGTTCTTCCGGACCCGGCTCACCTGTGTATTGATCAGCAGGTGGGTCGGATTTGCAGCGTCCCCGTGTCTCATCCCCGTGGCCAAGGACGCCGACAAAAGGGCGGGATTGCGACCCCAATCGTGGTCTCGCCCAGTTTGTTTTCAAAACTTGAGAACGTCTGTCGCCGCCCGGATCGCGGAAACCATTTCTGTATCCAGCGCCGAATGTGATGTTCCACCCAAGACCTGCAAGCTTGCTGCGGGCCACGCCCGCTCCAGCTCCCACGGACCGCGCAGCGGGCATGACGGATCAAACCGGCTGTGAATCATGGTGCAAGGAATGTGTGCAATGTCGCCCACGTTCCGCAGCAGTTGGTGGTCGTCCATCCAGGCGGCATGTGTAAAGTAGTGCATCACGATGCGGGCAAACCCGAGCCGAAACGCCGGACCGGCATAGCGCGACCCGGGGGCGTGAATGTCGCCGTCGAAAATCGCAGTTTCCCACTGGCACCACGCATCAGCGGCAGCTTGGGCAAGCGCGGGGTCGCGCAACCGAGACGCATAGGCCGCAACGCGTGCCCCCGTATGCGCCGGATCATCGCTCACATCAGGCACATGCGCGCAGAATTCAGCATATGCCTCGGGGAATATGTTTCCGATGTCGCCGTACAGCCATCGCAAGTCTCGCTCTGCCGTCGTTGCCACACCAGCCATCACCATGGCGCGGACACGGGTGGGATGCGCTTGCGCATATGCCATCGCAAGGGTCGAGCCCCATGATCCACCGAACAGAACCCAGGCTTCGACACCCAAATGCAGTCGCAATGCCTCGATGTCAGAAATCAAATGTGTCGTCGTATTCGCATCCAACGCGTCGAGCGTGTCTGACGCCAAAGGCTCGGACCGCCCGCACCCACGCTGATCCAGTAAAGTCACGCGGTAGCGAGACAGATCGAACAGGTCGTAATGCCCGGGACGGCAACCGGACCCCGGTCCTCCATGCAGAACAAGCGCATCGACGCCCTGCCCTGCCTGTTCGAACCAAACACGATGTCCGTCACCCACATCCAGCATATCGACCCTCTAAAGCAAAACGGCGCGCCCCATGGACGCGCCGTTTCAAATCAAATGCAAGGTCGGGCTTAGCCCTGAGCAGCCTTCGCGACTTCTGCTGCGAAGTCTTCCTTCTCGACTTCGATGCCTTCGCCCACTTCCAGGCGGGCAAAGCCGGTGATGGTGGCGCCCGCTTCCTTGGCCGCCGCTTCGACGGTCAGGTCAGGGTTCACAACAAATTGCTGGTTCAGCAAGGTGATCTCGGACATGAATTTCTTCATCCGGCCAATGATCATCTTCTCGATGACCTGCTCGGGCTTGCCGCTTTCGCGGGCAATGTCCATCTGAACCTGCTTTTCCTTCTCGACCACGGCGGGGTCCAGATCAGCTTCGCCCAGGGCGGCAGGGTTCACAGCCGCGATGTGCATCGCCACCTGTTTGCCAAACGCCTCGTCGCCGCCGTCCATGGCCACCAAAACACCGATCTTGCCCATGCCGGGTGCCGCTGCGTTGTGGACGTAGGATACAACAGTGCCGCCCGACAGCTTCGCCATGCGGCGGACCGACATGTTCTCACCAATGGTGGCGATCTTGTCGGTGACAACGTCAGCCACGGACTTTCCGCCCATGTCGGCTGCAACCAGCGCGTCGACGTCATCCACGGACAACGCGGTCTTGGCGATGCCGGACACCATTTCCTGGAACTCAGCGTTCTTGCCCACGAAATCGGTTTCCGAGTTCACTTCAACGGCCACGCCCGTGCCACCGTCTACAACAACGGCCACCAGACCTTCGGCAGCTGTGCGGCCTGATTTCTTGGCCGCTTTCGCCAGACCCTTGGTGCGCAGCCAATCAACGGCGGCGTCCATGTCGCCATCGGTCTCGGTCAGCGCTTTTTTCGCGTCCATCATGCCTGCGCCCGTGCTGTCGCGCAGTTCTTTCACCAATGCTGCTGTGATTGCCATCTCTTGGCTCTCCTCAAATAGGTGTGGGGTGCGGCAGGCCCTTGCCCGCCGCATATGTCAGATAGGTGACGTGGCTCAGCTGTCGGCCTTGGCCACAGTCTCTTGCGTGGATTCGATATCCAGCGGTGCGTCCTTGGACATCGCGTCGTTCGACACGGTCTCTTCGGATGCGGCACCCACTTCGACGCCAGTGCTTTCTTCGGCCACGGCCTCTTCGACAGGCGCTTCTTCCATCGCACCAAGGTCAACGCCAGCGGCACCCAGTTGGGCGCTCATTCCGTCAAGTGCTGCGCGTGATGCCAGATCGCAATAGAGCGCAATGGCACGGGCCGCGTCGTCGTTGCCGGGGATGATGTAATCCACACCATCGGGCGAGCAGTTGGTGTCCACCACCGCCACAACCGGGATGCCCAGCTTGTTGGCTTCGGCCACGGCCAGCGCTTCTTTCTTGACGTCGATGACGAAGAGCAGGTCGGGACGACCGCCCATTTCACGAATACCGCCAAGCGAGGCTTGCAGTTTACCCTGATCACGTTCCATGCCCAGACGTTCTTTTTTCGTCAGGCCGTCGAAACCATTTTCGGCTTGCTCATCAATCGACTTCAGACGGTTGATGGACTGCGACACGGTCTGCCAGTTGGTCAGCGTGCCACCCAGCCAGCGGTGGTTCATGTAGTACTGCGCGCATTTCTCGGCAGCGTCAGCAACGGGCTGTGCGGCCTGACGCTTGGTGCCAACGAACAGAACGCGGCCGCCCTTGGCGACGGTGTCGCGGACAGCTTGCAGGGCCTGATCCAGCATGGGAACGGTCTGCGTCAGGTCCATGATGTGGATGCCGTTGCGTGCGCCATAGATGAAGGGCGACATGCGCGGGTTCCAGCGCTGTGTCTGGTGACCAAAGTGTACGCCTGCTTCCAGCAGCTGGCGCATGGAGAACTCGGGAAGAGCCATGTGCTTTATCCTTTTCCGGTTTTCGCCTCGTCCGGGGTATCAGTGCGCCCGATCAAAGGACCCACCAACCGGTGGACATCTGGGGATGTCTCCCCCATCTGCCCGCCCCGAACTGCGGATTAATGCGCGGGCTTTACGGCAGTGTTCGCTGAATGACAAGCCCCCAAAGCCAAGTCCTCACCTATGCCGGACAGCGCCCCTCTTTTCGGGCCTAAGATGTCTCCGGGCGTTCGCGAAACGGGGCTGTGCCCCAAATAACGATGCACCGCGCGGGAAAACGTCAATTCGACGAATTGCCTTTCGAGGTTGTCGCACTTGCTGACGGCGTATGGCTCGACCGCACCCGATCTTCCGCACCAGCCGCGAGGGACTTGCGGTTGGCAAAATCTATGACCGGCAAAGGGCTGTGATAGATTACTTCGACACTCCCTTGTTTCGGCAAGGCGAGGGTTGCCAGCAAATGCGTGCCAAACTCCATGTCCCCCCACCATCCATAGGTCCGCGCATCCCACCCCGCAGGTGCGTGGTAGACGACGGTCACCGGCTGGATCGACAGATGCGGTCGCAAATCTTCCGCAAAGAACGAAGCGAAAAGCGTGGTCTTGAAGGGCAGAACACGTTGCCCATCGGTGCTGGTGCCTTCGGGAAAAAACAGCAACCGTTGCCCTGCCAGAAGACGGTCCTGAAACAGCTCCGTCTGAACTTTGGCGGCCCGTGGATCGCGGGCAATGAACAAAGTGCCGGTGGCCTTGGCGAGGGTGCCAATGCCCGGCCACCCGGCCACCTCGGACTTGGAGACGAAATAAACACGGTCGGCCGCGTTCAGAACGAAGATGTCCAGCCAGCTGGAATGGTTGGCGACAATTGCGCCCTGACCCTTCATCGGCGTCCCGGTCCGGACGTAAGACAGACCCAACCAGAATAGGGACAGGCGACACACAACTTGCGTGATCCACGGCGTCCACGGCCGTGCCAACCCGAAAAGCGGGCGTTCGATCACACGCAATGCAAACAAAAGCGCCAACCCAACGACTACAATCAAGCCAATCCCGAGTCCGCGCCACACAATGCGTAAAAAGGCCGTTGGTCCCCACGCGACATGTTCGGGCGGTGGCGCGCCGTCCCATGTCATGTTCATGGCTTTGCTCCGTAAATGCGCTTTTGACGGTCAGACATGGCGGCAGTGTCCATGATCAGGCAGACATCGACAGTATTGAACGCTTGGTCGATATAGGCACCCTCGCCCACGACGCCGCCCAACCGCAAATACGCCTTAATAAGCGCGGGCACATCCACCATTGCGGCCCGACGGTCAATCCGGTCTTCGGTCAGGATGTCCATAGCGACCCCGTGCGGCGGTCGCGCACGCACGCGCAGAGCTTCGGGCGCCAGATGGCGGTGGTGGAGCAATGACAGAGGTTGCGCCAGTGCCTGAACGTCCGTGCCATGGAACGAGGCCACGCCAAACATGATGTCGATCTGATGTGCGGCGACATAACCTGCCAGACCATTCCACAAGTGATACATCGCCGGGCCACCACGATATTCATGATGTACGCAGCTGCGACCAAGCTCCAGCAAACGCCGTCCGGTCGCCCGCAAGGGTGATACATCATATTCGTCTTCGGAATAGAATTGCCCCGCGGCCTCGGCCTGCGCCTCTCGCAGCATGCGGTAGACCCCGACAACCTGCCCGGCTGCATCGTCATGCAACAGCAGATGATCAAAAAAAGGATCAAAACGGTCCTGCTCCAGACCCACTTCGTGATCTACCATACCGCCCGATCCACCCAGTTCTCGGACAAACACATCGTAGCGCAATGCCTGTGCAGCCCGCAGGTCTTCGGCGGTCCGTGCAAGTGCCACGCGGAATTTCGGGTCTTGGGTCAGGCTCATCGCAGGTCGTGTAGCGGCATTGCAATCAATTGGGTAGAGAGGCGATCATGAATGCGACCTGTGGTTGCATCACGTTAAGAATTCGGAAAGGATGTTCAGGCATCAAAGACCGGAACCAGCGCAATACGCGTCCCATCAATCACCACCTTGCCCTCATTGGGAAAATTCACGGTGATCTTGGCTGCAATGTTGCTCTGGACCTGTCCGATGCCCCAGTCCGCGTACTGGGGATGACGCACTAACATCCCGGGGGCCAGAATGGCGTTCAGATCTTCCATGACAGGGCCATTTCCATCTCTCAATTGGGGGGCCACTCATGGGCCAAAGTAATATCAATCTTGCCGCGCTCATCGGCAGTCGCATCTGTCACGACCTCATATCGCCTATCGGGGCGATCAACAACGGGCTCGAACTGCTGGGGATGTCTGATGCGCGCGAAGGGCCTGAGCTTGAGCTGATCTCGGAAAGCGTTGGAAATGCAAGCGCGCGTATCCGGTTCTTTCGCATCGCCTATGGCGCTGCAAGCGACCAGTCACTTGGCCGGGCGGAGGTTGTCTCAATCCTGTCCGACAGCATGCATGGGGGTCGCCTGCAAGTCGCGTATGGCCCGCTTGACCCACAGCCCCGCTGGGCGGTGCGCATGGCGTTTCTGGCAGTACAATGTCTGGAAACCAGCTTGCCCTATGGTGGCCGGATAGAAGTGACCTGTGTGGACGGCCGCTGGGACATCAGCGGTCACTCGGCCAAGCAAAGCGTCGATCAGGGCCTGTGGGGATTGCTGGCTGGCAAAGAGGTGGACGAACTGGCGCCGGCGCATGTGCAATTTGCGCTGTTGGCCTCGGTGGCACCGGATGCTCAACGCAAATTGCAGACCGACATTGCGCCAGAGCGTCTTTCCATCCGCTTTTAGGCGCGCACGGTCCCGTCGCCACGCACCAGATACTTGAAACTCGTGAGCTGAGCAGCACCTACCGGTCCGCGCGCGTGCATTTTTCCCGTGGCAATGCCAATCTCGGCCCCCATGCCAAACTCGCCACCATCTGCAAACTGGGTGGAGGCGTTGTGCATCAGGATCGCGCTGTCCAGTTGGTTGAAGAATTGTGTCGCCGCATCAGCGTCTTCGGTCAGGATGCAATCGGTATGATTTGAGCCGTGCGTGCGAATATGCGCGATGGCGCCGTCGATGTCGGGCACCACTTTTGCGGCGATGTCCATGTCGAGGTATTCCTTGCCCCAGTCACCGTCCGTAGCGGCCAATACACCATCGATGTTTTGCAGCGCTATGTCAGCATGCACCCGAACACCGGCATCCATCAGCGCCTTGACGACGCCCCGACCGATGGTTGTGGCCACGTTCTGATGGATCAACAAGCACTCCGCTGCGCCACAGATCCCTGTCCGTCGCGTCTTGGCGTTCAGTACTACTTGGAGCACCTTTTCCGGATCTGCATCCTTGTCGATGTAAATGTGCACGATGCCTTCGAGATGGGCGAAAACAGGCACACGCGCCTCGCGTTGGACCAGCCCCACGAGCCCTTTGCCGCCTCGGGGCACGATCACATCGATTGTGTCGGTCATAGTCAGCATCTCACTGACCGCCGCTCGGTCGCGCGTCGGCACCAACTGGATCGCATCCTCGGGCAGGTCCGCGTCACGCAATCCTGCTTGCAGCGCGGCATGGATCGCTCCGGAGGAATGGAAACTTTCTGATCCCCCGCGCAGGATCACTGCGTTTCCAGCCTTCAGACACAGCGCACCTGCGTCTGCGGTCACGTTCGGACGGCTTTCATAGATCACACCGATGACGCCCAAAGGTGTGCGCACGCGTTGGATGTTCAGACCCGTGGGCTGCGTCCACTCAGCCAGCACTTCGCCCACTGGATCAGCCTGTTCCGCCACCGCACGCAGGCCATCGACGATGCCCTGAATGCGATCCTCATCAAGGCGCAGGCGGTCCATCATCGCATCCGACAAACCCTTGTTCCGCCCGAACTCCATATCTTTCCCGTTGGCAACAATGATCGCCTCACGGTTTTTCCAGACATGTTCGGCAGCGCTGATCAAGGCCGCATGCTTGCGCTCGGCACTGGCAAATGCCAGCTTGGCGGAGGCCGCCTTGGCGCGGGACCCGATGTCAGCCATGAGGGCGGGGATGTCAGCGAAGTCTTTCATATGTCGCGTCCTTTGCAGGCGGTGCATCAAATGACTTTGGTGCCTCCGGCGGTGGTATTTATAGTCAGAAGAAGATCACAACGCCATATCATCGCGATGGATCAAGGCAGCCCGGCCCGGATACCCCAGCAACTCCTCAATCTCTGCGCTGTGGTGACCTTTGATCTTGTGTGCCTCGTTGGCGGTGTAGCGACTAAGACCAACACCCAGTTGATGCCCATCCGGCCCTGCGATCGCAACAGGATCACCGCGACCAAACGCGCCTGAAACGGCATGAACTCCGGCGGGCAACAGGCTGTTCCCTTTGGACAATGCGCGTGCAGCGCCTTCATCCAGAGTTAACGTGCCCAGCGGTTTCATTGCCGCGATCCACCGCTTGCGGGCGACCTGTGGATCAAGGGTTGCTGTGAACCACGTGGCGTTTGCGCCGTTCTCCAGGTTGCTCAATGGCCGCAATGCGGCCCCATGACAGATGACCATGGCGCATCCTGCCGACGTGGCCGTCTTGGCCGCCATCAGCTTGGTCTTCATCCCGCCCTTGGACAGACCGGATCCCGCATCACCCGCCATTGCCTCGATCTCGGGCGTGATTAGGTCGATGACGTCGTAGCGTCTCGCGCTCGCATCTTCGGCAGGGTTGGCGGAATAGAATCCATCCACATCCGACAAAAGCACCAACATGTCCGCCCCGATCGTCGCGGCGATTTGTGCGCCGAGACGGTCGTTGTCGCCAAAGCGGATTTCATCCGTGGCGATGGTGTCATTCTCGTTGACGATGGGCACAACCCCCAAACCGATCAGGTGCTCAAGCGTCGCACGCGAGTTCAGATAGCGACGCCGATCCCGGCTGTCCTCCAGCGTCATCAGGACCTGCGCGGTGGTCAAACCGTGCGGCGCCAGCGCTTCTTCATAGGCGCGCGCAAGCCTGATTTGCCCAACGGCTGCAGCCGCTTGCGACTGCTCCAATGCCAAATCAGTCGCGGGCAGGTCCAGCACGCCTCGCCCCAAGGCGATGGAGCCCGAGGACACCAATACCACCTGAACACCGTGCTCTTTCAACCACGCCACATCTTCCGCCAATGCTGTCAGCCAGTCACCGCGCAATGCCCCCGTGGTCCGGTCGACCAACAGCGCCGACCCGATCTTGACCACAAGCCGTTTGGCCGTGGTCAGGGACGCCATGGCTCGGCCTCTTCCGCGGGGCGGTGGCGCAGGCGGTCGTCGTCGATCTGGCCGCGCAGGGTGCGCAGAACCTCGGTCACACCTTCTCGCGCGACGCTCGACATAAGCATGACGGGGCCGCCCGATGCCTCTTCGAGCGCCTTACACGCCTCCGCCCGTTCGTCCTCGTCCAGCGCGTCGATTTTGTTCAGCACCGTGACGCGCGGCTTGTCGGCCAAATCGCCGCCGTAAGCTTCAAGCTCGCTGATGATGGTGGCATAGTCCTCCGCCACCGTCTCGGACGTGCCATCGACCAGATGCAACAGGACCGCACAGCGTTCCACGTGCCCCAGGAACAGATCACCCAAGCCCCGTCCTTCGGAGGCCCCTTCGATCAGGCCCGGAATGTCAGCCACGACAAATTCGGTGTTGTCGACACCCACGACGCCAAGGTTCGGGTGCAGCGTTGTGAACGGGTAATCGGCGATCTTGGGACGCGCATTTGACGTGGTCGCCAAGAACGTCGACTTGCCCGCGTTCGGAAGGCCCAGCAGGCCCACATCCGCAATCAGCTTCAGACGCAGCCACAGCGTGCGTTCCACGCCTTCTTGCCCCGGATTGGCCCGGCGTGGCGCTTGGTTTGTAGCGGACTTGAAGTGCAGGTTGCCCCAACCTCCATTGCCGCCACGGGCCAATTCGACCGTATCGCCGACATTCACGAGGTCGGCAATCACCGTCTCCTGATCCTCGTCCAATATCTCTGTCCCCGCGGGGACACGCAGCACAATGTCGTCGCCATCCTTGCCGGTGCGTTGCCGTCCCATGCCGGGCTGGCCGTTCTTGGCAAAGAAATGCTGCTGGTACCGGAAGTCGATCAGGGTGTTCAGACCATCCACGGCTTCGGCGATGACCGACCCACCGCCGCCCCCGTCGCCCCCGTCCGGGCCACCATATTCAATGTATTTTTCGCGCCGGAACGAGATGCACCCGTTCCCGCCTGCACCCGAGCGGATGTAGACCTTGGTCAGATCAAGAAATTTCATGGGGTCGTCCTAGCGCGGGGGCACGCCCCCCGCAATCAGAGTTTGCGGCTATAAGTCCACGTGGGTACCGCAGCATCACGTGCAACCGAGAACCCCTCGGCATCGCCCAGGTACTCGAACCCGCAATGGGTCAGCACACGGGCCGAAGCCGGATTGTCCTGAAACACGCTCGCGAACATGGTGGCGTTGCCCATCGGGTTTGCTTCGACCAGCGCCTGCACCGCGTCGGATGCAAGGCCCGTATTCCAGAAATGCGGCGCGACCCAATACCCGACCTCTGACTGGTTCCGGTCCATCCGGGTCAGGGAAATAAGTCCCATCACTTCGGACCCGCCGGCTTTGTGGCCGTCCATGGCCCACACATCCTCGTCCCGTTCGTCCGCCATGGCACGGGCGACAAAAGCTTCGATTGTTCCGGGCGGAAGCGGATGCGGGATGGTTTGTGTGTTGCAAGCGACACGCTTGTCACCGGCATACATCTCGATCAGGCCTAGGTCGGACCGCCGCAACGGGCGCAGCACAAAGCGGTCGGTCTCGATCACATTCTGGGTCACAATCTTTTCCATCTCCATCGTCATGTCCCTCCTCCGAACAGAACAAATAGAACCGATGCGACCGTCAGGGCCGCAAGGGTATACATCAGATAGGGTTCCGCGCGCGTTCCTACGAGGGTGCGCGCGATGCGATCACCGGCAAGTGTCCACAACGGGTGCAAAACCACCTGCGTGGCCAGCAGTATCCCGCCAATGGTTGCCGTTGCGATAACGGGGTCCGTGCCGGGCGTCACGAAGCTGGTAAATCCCGCCACGATCATTGCCCAGGCCTTGGGGTTGAGCGGATGAACGATCAATCCAGCCATGAAGCCGGGGGCCCTTGGCGCATGATCGGATGGACCCAATCGCAGTTGCGACACCTTCCAGGCCAACCAGATAATGTACGCGGCCGACACCCACTTGAGTGTCTCGAAGATCCACGGGCCCTGCTCTGCCAACTGCATAAGGCCAAAACCGACAGGCCAGATTACAAATTGCTTGCCCAAGGCAACGCCTGCCACAAAAGGCAGTGCTGCACGAAATCCGTAGCGCGCACCTGTGGCCAGCAGCGCCATGTTGGCCGGTCCCGGCGTGCCGACCTGACTGGCGGCAAACACAGCAAAGGACATGGCCGCAACCGTCATGTCAGCCGGACAAGATCGCGGTCCAAAAGGCCCATGATCAAATCATCATGCCACTCCTGACCGATCAAGGCCGCTTCGCGCTCGCGCCCTTCCACGACAAAGCCCACCTTCTCGTAAGAGGCAATCGCACGATCATTGAAGGCCAGTACGCGGCAACCTAGCCGGTGCATCCCCATCGTCTCAAAGGCGTGCCGGGCCAAGACCTGCATCGCTTCCGTGCCAAAGCCCTTGCCCAAGGCGCTTGGGTCAAGGATGCCTATGGCAATCTGCGCCCGTTTGTCCGCCGGATTGAGCGTGTGCAGACGGACGGCACCGAGAAGCCGATCCGCCACTTCGATTACCCACGCATACGGTTCCGTCTTCTGGGCGGTCACCCAAGCCTCGGCCGCATCCCGGGTGATGTCGCGCACTTGCGTCGGGTCGCCCCCAAACATCTTGATGATGTCGGGGGTGTTGCCCAACGCGAACCGCGCGTCGACATCACCGGGGACCACGTCCCGCAACAAGACGCGAGGGCCGCGCAGCTCGGGTTTGGAGGACGTGTTCATGCCTGCGCCTTCCACATATCCTGAGTCAAAACCATACGTTGCAGCACGTGGCAGTCACCGGTCGCAGGGCTTCGCGATTGCTCTTGCGACGTACGCACGAATCCCAGTTTTTCTAACACGTGACGCGAGGCCGCGTTTTCCACAAAATATCCACTTTGCAACTCAGCATGACCTTGTGCGAAGTGGCGTTGCACCATCGCGTGCGCCGCCTCTGAGGCATAGCCGCGGCCCCAATGGTTCTTGCCCAGCCAATAGCCAAGCTGAACTTCGGTTCCAATACAGCCCACCACTTGCGTGCCCACACAGATTGCAAAAGTGTTGCCGCCGCCGACTGCGACACGACTAATGAACTCCTGCGCATCTTGTAATGCGTATGGGTGGGGTACGCGCGTCAGCCAACGCGATACCTCCAGATCGCCAACCATCGACGCGATGGCTGCCGCGTCCTCAGTCCGAGGCGCGCGTAAGGTCAGGCGTTCTGTTGTCATGTGGTCAGTCATCAGACCATCCTCGCTTGTGGCGGGGGCGGAAACGAAAAAGGGACCGGCGTTTCCGCCGATCCCTGATTTTGTCAAAACCCTCTGGGTACGGCTTATTCAGCAGCCTCCGCCGCCGGGAGCACGGAAATAAACGTGCGGTTTTTAAGACCCTTATGGAAGGTCACGGCGCCATCGACGGTTGCAAAGATCGTGTGATCCTTGCCCATGCCCACGCCTTCACCTGGCCAAAACTTGGTGCCGCGCTGACGCACGATGATGTTACCGGGGATGGCGGACTGGCCACCATAGAGTTTCACGCCAAGACGGCGGCCGGCAGAGTCGCGACCGTTGCGGGATGAACCGCCTGCTTTTTTATGTGCCATGCGTCTCTCTCCTTAGCCTTTAGTCTTTTCTTTGGCCTGTTCGATCCAGCCTTCACGCTCGATCCGGCCTTTGAAAGACAGTTTCTCGTCCATATCAGCAACGTCCTCGGGGGTCCATGCTGCGACCTGCGCGAAGGTGGTCACACCCGCTTCGTGCAGTTTCTTCTCAAGTGCGGGGCCAACACCCGACAGTTCTTTCAGATCGTCACCACCGGCTGCGGCCTTTTTAGGCGCTGCTTTCTTGGCTTCTTTCTTCGGCTTGGTCTCTGCAACCTTCTCGTTGGCTTCACCCTCGACGACGCGGCGCGCCATCTCGTTCTGCTGTGTCTTGTTCTTGGCGTACTGGCCATCGCTGATCACAGCGCCAAAGCCTGCACCGTTTTCAGCAGCCATCACTCCGGACTTGTCTGCGCCGGATGCCAGAATGTCGGTGATCTTCACCAACGTCAGTTGCTGACGGTGACCCTTGGTCCGCTTGGAGCTGTGCTTCCGGCGACGCTTGACGAAGTTAATCGTCTTGGGGCCTTTGATCTGTTCGATGACTTCGGCTTGAACGCCTGCGCCGTCAACAACGGGCGATCCGACCTGGGGCTTGTCGCCACCGACCATCAGAACTTCGTTGAATTGGACTTTGTCACCTGCATTTGCGGCCAGTTTTTCAACGCGGAGCGTGTCGCCCGATTGAACTTTGTACTGTTTGCCGCCGGTTTTCATAACCGCGAACATTGCGTTCTTCCTTTGTCAGCCGCGTTCTGTGGCCCCGGTTGTCCGGCGTTTTCGGCATGTGCCGCCTCGAACAGCGCGCCCTGCATGGGGCGTCATTACGAAATAAAGCACCGCCGGGAAGACCCCAGCGGCGCATAACGGCCTTTTGGGGGAACCCATGCTTGTTGTCAACGGCTATCTATCAGCTGCGCGCCTGTTGCCGAATGACGCCGGGTGTCAGCCCCAGATGGCGCCCCATTACCGTGGTCAGATGCGCTTGGGAGCTAAAGCCGCAGGCATATGCAATCTCGATCAGCGGCATCGTAGTTTCGGTCAGCAAGTGGCGCGCCTTATCCACACGCATCCGGGTCAGGTATTGGTGAAAAGTCTGACCGGTTGCGGCCTTGAAGGCCCGCCCAAACCCGTAAATGTCGCGTTGCAACAAGGCAGAGGCATCTTCGAGCCCGACATTGCCCTCAAGATGCGCCTGCACATAGTCCCGCACCGCTCCAAGTTCGACCCGCGCCAACGGCTTGACCGTCTTGGAGCTGCCATTGCTGAGCGTTTTCAGAAGTTCGACGGCAATCTGGACGTTGCAGGCATCACTCAAGGATCGCCATCCCATATCCTGACGGGACACCAACGTCATCAAGATGTCCATCTTCCGGGCCATTCTGGGATTGCGAAACGGGAATCGTGGCTCCTCAACCGACGCATTCCGGAACTCGGGATTTTCGTCGATGACCCGTTGAATGATATCTGCGTCCAGTGTGATCAGCGTATTCCGGGTAAGACCGTCGAACTCGTACTCCTGCATCACTTTGGGAGGGATAAAGTACAAAAGGCCCGAGGCCACATCATGCTCAAGCGGCTTTCCATCCAACCGCGCCTTCAAATGCCCTTCGCAGTCCGTCGCATGGATTAAAGTGACATGCTTTGACAGTTTGATCCGGCTTGCATGCGGGCGCGCAGTGAAACGGCCAGCCTGCATGTTGGGAGCGTTGTGAATGGTGTTCGCTTCCACATCAATGCGACCATCGACGATCAGATTGTCGAGCGAGTCCAACATTTCCAGAAACTGCTCTGATTTGACACCCTGATCCTGGGTCCTGTGCATGTGCGTACCTTCGCGTTGTGACGCACATCGCCGTGCGCCACGCCCTTATATGCTAAGCGCCACACATCAGTTTTTCATTGAATTGCACAATTTTACGTTCCCGGCATCAAAGCCCGAAAACATTCAGCTTTTTATGGGTGGAGCCTGCGGCGTTCGGAGAAACGACATACGTAAGTTGGGAAAAGCACGCTGCACCACAACGCGTCCAAAGGGTTTCCAACCCAGACTTACGCGTTGGCGCTCTTCCGGATGACAGCCGGGGTCAGGCCTAAATGACGCCCCATTACTGTGGTCAGGTGCGCCTGCGAACTGAAACCCGAGGCATAGGCCACTTCGATGATCGGCATGCTGGTTTGGGTCAGCAAGCGACGCGCCTCATCAATACGTTGGAACGTCACGTATTGATGAAAGGTACGGCCTGTTGCCGCCTTGAAGGCGCGACCGAACCCGTAGATGTCCCGTCCAATGAGGGCAGAGGCGCTCTCCAATCCGATGTTGTTTTCCAGATTGGCGCGGACATAATCCTTGATCACATTCAGCTCATATTGGCTGAGTGTGCTGACCGCGGCATCGACATCTGTGTTGAGCGATTTCAATAACTCCACCGCGATCTCAAGACGGCAGGCTTCGGACAGGGTTCTCCATCCCATGTCCTGCCGCCCGGCCAGTGAAACAAGGGCGCTCATCTTGCGGACGATGTTCGGATTGCGAAACGGAAAGCGCGGTTCATCAATGCGACTGTTGCGAAACTCGGGGTTGGCATCGGCGACCGAGCGCAAAAAGTCCGCGTCGAGCGTGACGGCAGTGTTGCGGGCCTCGCCGGAGAACTCATATTCCTGAACGACTTTTTCGGGGACAAAATACAACATGCCGGGCTTGGGCGCAAAATCGACGCGTCCACCATCCAGGCGCGCATCCAGGTTGCCATCGACATCATTGCTGTACACCAGCGTGATCTTGTTGTGCATACGCCCGCGGCTTGCGTGAGTGCCCGCCCGAAACTGCGCATACTGCATGAAGTCATCTGCAAAGATGGACCCGGTCTCGACATTGATGCGACCATCAATCAACAAGCTGTCGAGGCTACCGGTCACATCAAGAAGGTCGCCGTCAAAAGCAGATTGGCGCGTGTTTTCGTTCATTCGTCCTCCCCGGCGACGTCCCGCGCCACGGACTGGAACGCACAATATGCGAATTTCTGCACTACGTCCTTCAATTTATTGCAGCGTTTCAGGATCGGGGGAATGCACGCATTCAGTATGCGCACAACGCTTAGCGTCTGCTGCAGCCCTAAAGCCGCGCGTCGTGCATATTCAAAGCTCGTTCTGTGGGGCCAAACGCCCTGCGGCCTGCCCCAAAGCATAGGACAGCGTGGTGTAGCTTTGACCAAAGGCAACAAACAACGCATCATCCACGGCCTCGCCCACTTCGGTGTCCCAAAAGGCTGTGTAGATGTCGATCTCGTCCTCGGTCATTGCGGACTGGACCAGCGCGTTATAGCCGCGCAGCCAGCTTTCCGTGTCGACCAGAATGCGCGCACGCAGCTGATCCATGTCAGGCAAATCATCAAGACGACCCGATGCTTCGGAAAACCCTTCGAGGAATGCGGCCTGTGCCGCGACAGCAACGTCCACGTTCCGTTCAATGAGATCTCGGCTGACGATATAGTCCGTCACCGGATCGCCCTGCGCAGACGGGGACGCCTTGGCCGCCGCCTCTACGCTTTCGTCGATGAAAGCCTGCCGGGCCTGCACCTCAAGATCAATGATCCGAACGCCGAGGTCGCTTTCCAAAAACAAAAGCGCCTGTTCCGCCACTTCCGCGTCCAACTCCTCCGCCATGGCGGTCCGCAGCTCGTTTTCCATACGCGCAACGTCGTAAAGACGCAGCACCGTATCGGCCCAAACATCGCCGCCCTGCCCGTTCAAAAAGCTCTCGTCGATGGATTGACCGGCCTTGATCCCTTCGGTGGCAAAGGCCGCAATGATCTCGGGTACGCCCATCGCATCGATAAGGCGGTTCACATCCGCCCAAGCGCCCTGCGCCGCCACTCCAAGAACCAAGACCAGCGCGGACAGGCGCATCTAAAGCTCCTGACTGGGTTGAAGAGCCTGCATTGCGCGGGCAAGGGCTTCGAAGCGGTTGGCCATGATCTCGTACTGCACCGCGTTCATCAGGTCATAGACGTGGCGCATCTTCGGATGCTCCAGCGCCTTGGCATAGTCCAATACCTCTTCGTCCGAAAACGACTGGTAAGTATAGGCGGCCCCCGTCAGCGCGCTGGCTGCGATCTCTTCTTTCAGGACATCCTCGTCGCTGGACAAAAGCTCACGCAGGTCCGGCTCTTCCAATTGCAATTCGATCACCCCTGCCCCGGCAGCGGCCATGAGAAAGCGCACCTGAATCTCCTGAATGGCACGCACGCTGACACCAGCACTGTCTGACGCCTCGTTCATGCGCTTGAGATATGTAAGCCGCGGGCTTTCGAGCGCCTCAAGTCCCGCAACGATTGCTTCACCGCTTTCGTGCTTCAGATCATCGTCTTCCTTCATATGGCTGGCGTTTTCAGCTTCGACCAGACGCTGGCCCAGATCCGTGGCATAGAAGTCAGCTGCATGGGTCAGCATGTCCTCTTCCAACGTCCGTTCCAGAATATCGAGTGCAAGGTCGTGCATCACCTCGGTCTCGAACACATCGGTCGTCAGACGCGACCATTCCGTGCCGAAATCCTCCGCCTGCATGCCTAACATTTGCGGCGCAGACTCGGCCGACAAGCGAATGCTTTCCAAGGCAACATCAAAGCCGGTGACTTCCAGAAAATCCTGTAATTTGGCCCTGTCAGCGGCCCACACCATGACAGGCGCGGCCAAGGTCAGAACAAGGGTGGCAAGGCTGATACGTAACGCGCGCATCGGTATCCTTTCTCAGATCTGCTCAATCTCGATTTCGTTGCGCGCAAGGCTACGGGTTTTTGCGGGCGCGTCCATCAAATTTCCCGTGTGCGCCAGATTGCGCAAAAACTGCCTTGCGCGTCGGGCGCGTTCCTTCTAATTGGGCGCACCAGACCCCCGCGGAGAGGTGCCGGAGTGGTCGAACGGGGCGGTCTCGAAAACCGTTGTGGGTGCAAGCCCACCCAGGGTTCGAATCCCTGTCTCTCCGCCACAATCACTCCCTCAGTACATGCGACTGGCACCGGTATGATTACCCCAGCAAATCAGCGACGGCTTGATCCTGCAAGCCAAGTAATAGCGGCTCGGAAGGTGGTGTAGTCACGGTTAAGGTGACGGTCATGTCCGCCGTTGTGGTCACGGCTTTGGCCAAGGGCCATTCAGGGGGTATTACAACGTCCCACTCATCTTCAGACGTGATCGTGATTTGCAAGTCCAAGCCTGAGCCCACCAGAACGCCCGTCGGAACGCGTTGAAGCGCGCCTGCCGGTCCAAATACACTGTTCCATGTCGTGTGCGTCGGATTGGGAAGCCACTGTTGGTTGCTGTGGGCCATTGCGAAAACACCCTGATTGAACCACGCGCCCTGCCGGATGGGCATCAATGCCGCATGCCGAATATCCAGTTTGAGCGATTGGATTCGGGCGTTTGTCCAATCCACGCCCCGCGGCAAAAGCCTGAACCCGGCGTCAGAGGCCGTCAGACCGGAAAGCCCGCGCGCGTCTTCCGGACCATGCCCGTCAAACCGGTGTTCGATGGACGGACCGGTATCGATTGACTGTACGATGTCGCTGCGGGTTGGTGTGTATTTCGCAATCTGACGTGTGCCTGCCGACAGCCAGTTGCTTGGTTGGGCGAAGTTCTGCTTTGCAACGGACAGCAACGGGCTGGGTGGCTGCGCCGTCAAAATCTGCCCGAAAACCGTGCTGAATTCCAATGCGTCCGCATCGGGAGAAACAGTATCAAAAAGGGAAAACAAAAGGGCGTCATTGTGTGGCAACTCGGAAAACACCGGGCGCAGGGACGCGGTGTCCGCCTGTATTGCCGATGCAATTGCAGCGATGAGCACGTCTTCGTAACGGATCGTCATGGAAACCTCCTGTGGCGGTGTCGGGACAGAATGGCCGTGACCGCTCTGCTCTACGCAAAGGTGCCGCCACGCAGAACACACTCTGCATGACGGCTTGGATTTGCGACGACGCGCTAGATCATCCTGCTGACAGTATTGCCCTGGATCGCCTGATCGGTCGGAATGACACCGACGCCAAAGATCTGCAGGCTTCCCGGTTCTTGTGTGATCGTGGTCGAGATCGACTGGTCATCGTTGTGGTGGTGTGACTGCACCGCCGTCGAGTGTGACGAAGACGTGTAGAACGGCCACACATTCGTGTCCTTGCTTTTCTGTATTTCCGAGAACTGCGCCTCGGAATAGCTGGCATAGGACCGCACGGTGATTTTGTAGCCGTTCACAATCAGGATCTGGTTGGCCACGCGTTGCGCCGAACCACTGGAGCCAAAAACAGTGTCCCAAGCGGTTTGACCATTCTTCCAGTCGGCGGGATTCTGATACTGGTTGGTAAAGAAGCCCTGCGTGAACCAGCCGCCCGCACGGGTGTTCAGATAGGCGAATTTGTCAAACGTGCCCTCCACCGTGATCCGCGAAGACGAGGCCATCGAATTCAGATCGGTCGAGACGCTGCTCGAAGACGTGCCCCAGAACCCCACACCGGCAGAGCTGCTGCTGTTTGCCCAGGAGTTGGAGATGTTGGAGTCCGATGTCTCGGAATCAAACGAGAAGCTGGCGCTTGATCCCGCATCGACCTGTTTTTGCAGGTCTGCGAATGTCGGCACATACAGCGGGTCCACGGCCACGTTCCCATCAACCCAGTACTTCGGGTTCATGTAATTGGTGGTCGCGAGGGTTGTCAGGAAACTGGGGTTTGCATCGTTAAGCATGATTTGAACGTTGCCGTTCAGGCTGTTGAGCGGGTTGCTGGTATACAGGACCGCAACGGATTGAGGCGGAATGCCATCGACGAAGTTGTAGAGGCCCGACGCGTCGGACTGAACGGGCAAAACACCCTGGATCATCTGGAATTGCTTGTCGCTGAGCTTCAGCGCGTCACAAAGAGTATTGTACATTCCGTCGGTTGCACTTGGCAGATTTGCAGACATGAGAGTCTCCCTAACAAAGTTGAGTGTCCGACCTGTTTGGTTGATCGTGGCCGGTGAAATCAGGGTATGCGGCACGTCATTTGGCGTCCTGAAGACCGCGTGAAATCGAACGCAAATCAACGGATTTCAGACCGCGTTGAACGTCTGGTGAGACGATGTGGAAGCCACTTTGGCCGAGTTGCTTGAGGTGACCGCGTGATCATTTTCGATCAGTGAATTCAGACAGCGGGTGCGAGCTCGCCATGACTGCCCGTCACTGACCAACCCTATGAAATGGCACCGCATCTTGTCGCGGAACCAAATGTCTGCGCCGCGCACATCCCAACATAAGGAGCAGACAATCCCGCCCCGCCATCGCTGACATCGCCCCAGCGGCAACACGCGCCGAAAGGATCACGTGTTCCATGCTCGCTTTGGTCCCGCGACGCTTCTGCCAAATGGTTAATTTCAGACAGATTTCAGATGGATTTCAGGTCAAGCGCGGTCTCTGCCGCTATTGCTGTCTCAACATCCGTCAAAACCGTCCGAGCGACGAAATAGAAAGACCCATCGAGATGCAAAGCAGGAACATATCGGACATTCACGTCTATCCTCACTATCCGGGTATCGCCACCGAAGTCGCCCCAGTTGTCTACAACGGCATTGGCACACTATCGACCGGCCAGATCATGGGACAGGAGGTGCATCAGCTGGCCATCTCTGATGGTGAGATGTCCGGCACTATTCAGGTCGGTGCCACCTACAGCTGGATGGGGCGCGATCACGACGGCACACACACGACATCCCATTGGCTCTACTGCACATCGCTGTCCCCGAAACCGACATTTGGTGCCATCTGTGACTGGTCGCGCAACGGCGCGGTGTTCCCCTTGCTGACTGAAATAGACAGCGAGCTTATTTATCTGGAGGAGTTGTCCGATTTCAGTGCAGTTTTGCCTGCCCAAAACCTCGCTTATGGAGAGTCCCAGGCGCGGCTTGGCAAGAAAGGCTGGCTGGTGATGACCACGACCACGGCACCAGGCTTTCTGGGCGTTTTGATCGAAAACCCAACACTGCCGCTGACATATGCCATTGGAACCAAGGACATTTCCATCTCGGCCACGTCGGCGCGCACGCTCCAGTCGGTGGGGCTGGTTGGTCTTTACTGTGCCCGTGTTGGCGATGCCGCACTATTTTTGCAATCCAGCGTATCGTGACTTGTGCATCTGACAATCTGGTGGACACTGAACCCGTTTTGCGTGAACCTCACCTCGCACCTACAGCATCTACAAATGCGCGTGTCGGGGTGGGGGGCTGTCAGCCGGGACACATGACACTCCCCCTGAAACTGGGGTTGATCACAATGCAGGGCGATGGAAGCGTCGATACAAGTGCAATCCGTCGTGATGGCAATGACCGGGTGCAGTCAATCGTGCAGCTGGGGGGCTATGTGTACGAGGTCGGGTCCGGGCAACTGACCGGACCAAACGGAGAGGCCACATATCTGCGCGCGCAATCCGCGCTGGTGCTTGATATTCTCGCCGGACACCTCGGACAGCTGGTTTCAAAAGATGACCTTGTTCAACAAGTGTGGCCGAATACCATCGTCACGGATGCCAGCCTGACACAATGCATCAGGGACATCAGGCTGGCGTTGATGGACGGGGATCGTCAGATCCTGATGACAGTGCCGAAACAAGGGTTTCGCCTGTTTGGGGCGCAGGTTTCGGCAATTGATGTGCAAGGGCACCGGACCGGCCTGCCCGCTGCGATGACACAAGGCCATGTCATTGCTCCGAACGCGCACTTGAATCCCGACATCGAAACAGTTGCCCCACAACTCGATCCGCGCGACGTCATGCCGACGCTTGCCGTTCTGCCTTTCAAAAGCATCGCGTCGGATGCAATGGATGTGTTCGGGTTCTTTCTGGCAGACGAAGTCGCGCGCCTGCTCGGCATGGGACAAGACGTCAATGTCATCTCACGCATGTCCACCGGCACACTTGGCGGCGAGCCACTGGGTATTGCTGATGTGCACACCCGGCTGAATGCGGATTTCATCCTGTCCGGCGTTCTGGCGCACCATGGAAACCAGGTTTGGGTGTCGTTGGAGTTTGCTGAAACAGAAACAGGCTACGTTCTGTGGGCGGAGCGGATGCAGGTGCCCTATGACCCGGCGATGCCGTCGACCGAAGGGCTGGACCTTGTGGTCGCAAACATCCGCCGCGCGATTATGGCCAATGAGGTCAGGCGCGTGCATTCCCGCCCGATTGGCGATCTGAAACTGTTCAGCGTTCTGAGCGGCGCCGTGGGCCTGATGCACCGGCTGTCGCCTGATGATTTCAAAAAGGCCAAAGGCTATTTGGATCTGCTGCACGAGAAGGTTCCGAACCACCCTGCCCCGCTTGCTTGGATGGCACGCTGGCACGCCCTGAAAGCGATCCAGGGCTGGGCCGACGATCCGCGTCGCGAGTCCGAAAGCGCGCTTGAACACACCTCCCGCGCGCTGGATCTGGACCCGAACCACACGCTTGCACTGGTCTGTGAAGGTCAGGTTCTTGTGCACCTTTCCCATGATCTGGATACGGCCGAAGAACGCTACAATCAGGCGTTGGCAAACAACCCGAACGATGCAAACGGACGCAGTCTGCGCGGCATGTTGCGTGGCTTCACGGATCGCGGGCAAAACGCCAAACGCGATACCGAACGAGCGCTGCATCTCACGCCGCTTGATCCGCATCGGTTCATGTATCTGACCCTCGCTGCAGGAGCCAGTCTGGCCGCAGAGGACTACGACCGGGCATTGGCCTTGACCAAGCAGTCGTTGCGGCTGAACCGGGCACATATGTCGGCCAGGCGGATGCTTCCCGTTGCCTATTTCGGTTCGGGTGATCACGACGCTGCACAAAAGGCCGCAGACGAGTTGCTGACGCTGCAGCCCGATTTCCGCGTGAGCGAATGGCAAAGAAGCTCACCCAGCGCCGAATTCCAGAACGGGCAACGCTTTGCCGAGGTCCTCAGATCGCTCGGCGTTCCCAACTGATACGCAACCAAGCAAGGAAGAAAACCGATGGCAAATCCAGAGAGTGCGTATAGCGCATACAGCGCGTATAGTGCCTACAGTGCTTATAGCGCATACAGTGCCTACAGCGCCTATAGTGCATATGGACGGGAGGCGCCGGTAGATGCGCTTGCCCTGATGACGAACCGCGACGGGATTGTCGGGGCGACCATCGACAAGATAACCCATCCCAACCCCGCCCCACCAAACGATCCAAACGCGCTAAAGCGTCTGTCAACAGATGTGCAAACCGCTCTCTACATGTCCGAACTGGCACCGACCGTCGATGTAACGGCACAGTGTGAGGGCGGCACGCCCGGCGTCACCGTCTGGCGGCGCGATGGGATCAGCGCCGGGGGCAAAGCGCCCAAATTCTCCGAGATGATGGAAATGACGGCCCCGACCATCGACCAACTGGCCGATCAGATGAACTACCTTGAAGGTTACTCTCAAATCCGGGGCGACCGGGCCGCGGAAATCCTTGGCCAGATCAGTCTGCCCATCCCGTTTTTCGCCACCATCGGCTACATGGATCCGTCGCGCACACCGCGCACGCTTGAGCTGTTGAATGCGGCGACGATGTTCTCGTTCACGGTCATTCAGCGCACCAAGTTCGCACTTGCGGTCAAGCGCCCCATCGAGTTTTCGCCCCAGGTGCAACCGATGATCCCCACGCCAACCCATGCGTCCCTGCCCAGCGGTCACGCGACCGAAGCCTTCCTGATCGCGCGCATCCTTTGGAAACTGCTGCGTGAAAGCCAGGCGCCGCAATACACCGATGACGCCTATTGGGGTGAGATGCTGATGCGGCAAGCTTCACGCGTGGCCATCAACCGGACGGTTGCGGGTGTGCATTTCCCGGTCGACAGTGCCGCGGGCGCGCTGCTTGGCCTGACACTGGCCGAACACATCCACGACGTTGCCGACGGCTGTGGCTGGACCTCCAGCGTATTTGACGGCACCAGTTTCAATTCGGAATCGGATTTCGAATGGCACGCGCTCTACCGCCCGGACGGCGACCGCATCCGCAAGAAAATCGAAAGCGGCGGCACGCATTGGGGCAGTTCCAAGAAACATGACCACGACGGCACGTCCGCTGCAATGCTGAACTGGCTGTGGAAACAGGCCGTGGCCGAATGGCGCGACCTCCCCGCGTCACAAGACTGATCGGGGGTTGGTATGCAGGATTATCCAGACGACGTCCCCGGCGACGCACCCGTCCCGCTGAGCCAGGAGGCGGATTTCCGTCTTACCCGGCTCCAACACGTCTTCAAACGGGATGAATGGTGGTCTGCCCTAATCGAGATCGAAGGCTCCATTGACGCCTTCATCGCAAACGCGATGGAACGCGGTCTTGGCACGCGCGCTCCGAACCTCCCGCCCATCCCGGATGACGAGGTGCAGTTTCTGGTCCCGGTTGCCTATGGCGCCAAGGAACGGGCAATCACCCGCGATGATCAACCGGTATCAATCTTTGCGCGCAAATCCACACTGGATCGCCTGAACGTTCGCCCCGAACGGGGCGAGACAGCCAACAGATGGCGCGTGCAGTCGTTGGTACTGGGCGGCATCATCGATCAGGAGATGTTGGATTTCGATGCCCAATGGCCGAACACGGAGCCACATCCGCCTGTCGATGACACAGCCACGGTGATGGCTGTTGTCGATGACGGGATTGCCATTGCGCATAACCTCTTTCGCGACGGTGCCGTGTCCAGCCGCGTGGCCTATGCCGCAATACTGGGTGCACGGCCCTTGCCTCAGGATCCAGACAGCACGGCTGGACGGGTGCTGCACAAACCCGCGATTGATGCGCTCTTGAGCGATTGCACCTTTGACGGCCTGCTTGACGAAGACATGTTCTACGCGCGCACCGGGCAGGTCGACTTCTTTCATCAGGTGTTTTCGACAGTGGCGCTGCGCTCATCCCATGGCAGCCACGTGATGGGGCTCGCCGCTGGTCAATTGATGGATGCAAGCGGGCCGGACAGGCCCATCATCTGCGCCGCGCTGCCCTCCCGGCTGGTCGAGGACACGTCTGGCGTGGAACTGTTGCCCAGCTTCTACCTCAGCTTCCAGATGCTGGTGAACGAGGCGCGTCGCTTCCGAACCGCTAACGGGGACCTCGCGAAGGTGGTGTTCAACCTCTCGTACGGAAACTCAGGTGGGCCGCATGACGGCACCGGACTGTTTGCACGCCTGTTCGAGCATTATTTTGGCCCCGGCGCTGTCACCACGTCCGAACAGCAGAAAACATGGCTGACGCTGCCAGCCGGCAATGCGAACCTGTCGCGTCTGCATGGCGTCGCACGGGCTGGTGATACGGAAACCACGTTCAACCTGTCCGTGCTGCCGGATGATCGCACCAGCGGTTTGGTACAGATTTGGATGCCTTACGCGGGCACACACCCCTCCGAAGCGGTCATCGAGGTTACGTCTCCAACTCGCGAAACGCATCAGGTTTTCACCACCGGCACCCCCAGCGCACGGTTCAACGATCCCGACGGCAAGGAGATTGCACGTCTGTCCTACGCGTTTTCGTCCGGGCGGATACAGCGCGGCCTTGCGCAGCTCTCCATCAGCCCGACAGCCAGCATTGACCAGTCAGAACCGGTGGCACCGTCGGGCATCTGGACGATCAGGATTCTGCGCGAAGCGGATGCTGAAAACCAGATCGAGCTATGGGTACGCAGGGACGAAACACTGCCGGGTCTCAGGCCGGGCGGCAAACAGGCCTTTTTTGACAATCCCTGCTACGAACGGTTCGGAAAGTACGGTGAGCCGCTGCGCACCGACCCGCCGAACTCGGATTGCCCGGTGACACGGGCCGGAACACTCAGCGGGTTTGCCTGTGGCGACTCGCCGGTGGTGGTGGCCGCATACACGGCCCGCACGTCAGAGTTGTCCGCCTATTCCGCGTCTGGCCCCTGCAACCGCCCATCTTCCACATTCGGATCAGATCGGGACGGACCGGACCTGACGGCAGAGGGCGACGAAAGCGTCTTTCTTGGCGGGGTCCTGAGCGCCGGATCGCGCAGTGGGACCCTTGTGCGACGGAGCGGAACCAGCAGTGCTGCCCCACGCATGGCCAGAGCGGCGGGTGTGGCGATCCACGCCTTCTCGGGCAGTGGCCGCGATTGGGCCGCGGACCCGGTGTCGTATGTGCCCGGCATGAAGAAGCTCGCCCCCGACACGGCACCTGATCCAACCCAGTCGGGATCTGGAAAATACCGCTACGCGGTGGATGTGAGCCGGATCAAGTTCAGGTAGGTGAGGTGACGCGTGCGAGCGCGCGCCGACAGCAAGCAATCCGCGACTGAACGACCGGGTTGCCTGGCCACGCGCAGGCAACCCACCCTTTGTGAGGACCCGAAGTCAGGGAAACACAACCCAATGCGACCTTTTGACGGGGACGCTGGACACGATTTGGACTGTGGCTAGTTGCCCTGTCATGCATCACACCGAGCCATCCCCGTTCCGGCGCCTGTTGTCCCTCGCGCTGGGCACTTTGCGTCCCCCTCCCGGTCGCAGCAGATTGCTTTTGGCATTTGCCTACGGGGTCGTCTGCCATGTGATCTTTGTAGCGGCAGTGCTCGCCATGATTGCGGCCATGTTTTTTGGGATGAGTGAGAGCCTGGGGCGGCTGCCTGCGCCGTGGGCCTATGTCGCCAATGCGCTGCTGATCCTGCAATTTCCCTTGGTTCATTCGATCCTGCTGACCAAACGCGGTGGCCGCAGCCTGCTGCGTCTTGCCCCTGCGCCACATGGAAGCACGCTGGCCACAACGACCTATGCCATCGTCGCGTCCGTCCAATTGCTCTTGCTGTTTGCGCTTTGGACACCAAGCGGCGTGATCTGGTGGCAAGCCGAGGGGATCGCATTTGCCGGGATATGCTTCGCCTATGCCGCAAGCTGGGCGCTTTTGATCAAGGCCAGCTATGATGCCGGGGCCGAGGTGCAGTCCGGCGCATTGGGCTGGATGTCTCTGGCGCAGAACAAGCGCCCCACCTTTCCCGACATGCCCACCCAAGGCACGTTTCGTTTCATCCGGCAACCGATCTACGTGGCTTTCGCGCTGACCACTTGGACCGTACCGGTCTGGACGCCGGATCAACTGGCGCTTGCGACCACCCTCACCGCCTATTGCCTGCTTGCACCCATGCTCAAGGAACGGCGGTTTACACAGCGCTATGGTGACAGGTTCGCGGCCTACAAGGCCACCGTGCCCTACGCCCTACCCAATTTGCGAAAGCCGAAACATGACTAAGACCCGCCGCAACAACCTGGACATTTACGATGATGTCGCCACCAATTGGTGGTCTGACGACATCAGGTGGGTGCGGACACTCAAGAACATGGTGCCGGGGCGGCTCAAGTGGTTCGATAGGCACATCGATTGGTCCGGCACGTTGGTGCTTGATCTGGGATGTGCGGGCGGCTTCATGGCCGAAGCGCTGGCGGACCGAGGCGCGAAGGTCATTGGCATTGATCCCGCCGCGCAGGCGATCGAGGCGGCCAGAAGTCATGCAGCAAAGGCGGGCAAGGACATCCGCTATGACGTTGGTGTGGGCGAGGACTTGACCTATCCCAGTGACAGCTTTGACGCTGTGGTTTGCGTCGATGTGCTGGAACACGTGACGGACCTTGATCAGGTACTGGCCGAGGTTGCGCGCGTTCTGCGGCCTGGTGGCACATTTCTGTTCGACACGATCAACCGCAATCCCGTCGCCCGGTTCGCCGCGATCACCATTGCCGAAGATATCGTGGGACTTTTGCCCAAAGGTACACATGATCCCGACATGTTCATCACCCCGGCAGAGCTGACAGCAGCCCTGTCCCATGCCGGATTTGACATAGGTCCTCAAACCGGGCTCGGTCCGCGTGGCATGAACAGGCGTTTCGATTTCACCTTCGGCCCCCTGCCCAGCAAGGCAATCATTTACATGGGGATCGCGACGGTCCCTTCGCAATTACAATGATCGATCCAGTCGGTCGCTACCTGACCCTCACCCAACAGGTCATGCCGCGTCTCGCGTCAGAGCCTGGGCGCAACTGGCCTGTGCGTAACGACCATTGCTTTCAACGGATCGTGCTGGATACCCTGTGCGGTGGTGTATGGTACGACCACCTTGCCCGGCCCGCCTATAAACACCTGACGTACGAGCAAGCCCTGCAGGCGGTCTCTCTCTGCGACGATATCATCACGGGGCGCGCAAACCTCCATGACATGAACCGGCAATCTCTGGCTTGGCGGGGCAAATTGCGCAAACAGGTCTGAGCGCATACCAAGTCATTTCCTTGCCCGGTGTTCGATCACTCAGTCACGTAATCCACGTGAATGTGGTTGCCGTCGGGGTCCCAAACGTTGAACGCCGCCAGATGCAGCGCCTCAATACCCGATCTGCGGTAGGCAACACCTTTTTGCTGCAACCGATCCTGAAAGGCCTCCGGATCGCCAGATGCGCGGAACGCAAAATGCTCCAGCTTGAGAGCAGTTTCGGACCCCGCAGCATGGTCATCCTCGATTGCAATCAGATGAACAACCGCGACATCGCCAGCGTAAAGCCACGCGCCGTCAAAGCCGAAATCAGGCCGCGTTCCGGAGGACAGACCCAATATCTCTTCATACCACTGTATCATCTCGGCAAGGCGTGTTGTGCGCAGGTTCACGTGATCAAGGCGTTCAATCGGCATTTGGCACTCCTGTCTTCGGGCGCACCCTAACGTGCCCGGATCAGCGCGTCATCCTGTAGACTGTGCCATTGCCGACCGAAATGAAAAGTATGCTGCCATCGGGCGCTTCGACGATATCGCGCACGCGCAAGGTTTCATTCCCTTTGATCTGCTCGACTTCACGCGCATTGCCGCCCCGGACATTGAGCCGCGAGATGTAATGAAATTTGAGCGACCCTACGAACATATCGCCCCGCCATTCCGGAAACATGTTGCCCTGATAGACCATGAGACCGGAGGGCGCGATTGACGGGTCCCAGTAGAACGAGGGCTGCTCCATGCCTCTCTTGGATTTGCCTTCGCCAATTTTGGCCCCGGAATAGTGCACGCCGTATGAAATGATGGGCCAGCCAAAGTTTGCGCCTTTCTTCACCCGGTTCACTTCATCCCCGCCCTGCGCGCCATGCTCGGCCGTCCACAGCGTGCCGCGCCCGTCAAGACCGGCCCCCTGCGGATTGCGGTGGCCATAGGACCAGATATGCGGCTGAACGCCGTTCTGACCGACAAAGGGATTGTCCGCAGGTACGGTCCCATCTCGGTTTACGCGAACAATCGCGCCGTTATGATTTGCCGGGTTCTGCGCAGACGGACGGTCCCCCCGGTCCCCAATGGTGACATAGAGCGTGCCATCGGGTGCCTCGACCACGCGACTGCCAAAGTGGCGGCCCCCGCTGCCCCCGCGCGCGCTTTCAAACAGATCACGAAGGTTCTCAAGACGACGGCCATCCGAACTCAACTCGGCCGCAGCCAGCGCTGTTCCCGATCCGCCGCCCTGAGGCTTGGAATAGGTGAGGAACAGGGTCCGCGTGGTCGCAAAATCGCGCGCCAGCGTCACATCCAGCAATCCGCCCTGCCCGCGTGCGGCCACGCGAGGGGTTCCGCGCACAACCCGTGCCTGACCATCTACAACGCGCACCAATTGTCCCTCGCGCTGGGTCACCAACAGGCTGCCATCGGGCAACTCGGCGACGCCCCAAGGCGCATCCAGACCGGTCGCAACCGGTGTCACCGTCACGTTCCCGCGTTGCGTTTCGAGGGCAATCGCCGACATCGGCAATACAGCAAGGGCGAGAACTGCAAACAGGCGCATCGAGACATCCTTCATCCATGGCTTTGCATAATAGCTAGGGATTGGGGTGGCCCGGTCCAACCACTTTCCCGTGGGGAAGGCTGGACTATTCGACTTTTCTTTTCTGAAAGCCCCGCTTAGGCTCCGCGCCAGGACAACGTTCCACAGGGAGAATACACATGAAAAAACTGCTTATGGCTTCGGCCGCAACGGCACTTATGGCCGGATCCGTCTCCGCCGAGGACGTCAAGATCGGTGTCATTCTGGGCTTCACCGGCCCGATTGAATCGCTTACGCCCTCGATGGCGGACGGCGCCGAACTGGCGATGAAGGAAGTCACGGATTCGGGTCTGCTGCTTGATGGCGCCACCGTAGCGTCGGTTCGCGCGGACAGCACTTGCATTGATGCAGGCGCCGCCAGCGCTGCTGCTGAACGTCTGATCACCTCCGACGGCGTGGACGCCATCATGGGCGCGGACTGCTCAGGCGTGACAGGGGCTATCCTGAACAACGTGGCGGTCGCCAACGGTGTCGTGATGATTTCGCCCTCGGCCACGTCGCCGGGCCTCAGCCACGCCGACAATGAAGACAACGGCCTGTTCTTTCGCACAGCGCCTTCTGACGCACGCCAGGGTGTGGTCATCACCGATATCCTGATTGATCAGGGCATCAAGGAAGTCGCCGTCACCTACACCAACAACGACTACGGCAAAGGTCTGGCAGACAGCTTCCAGGCCGCGTTTGAAGCTGCAGGTGGCTCCGTCACCATCAACGCCGCGCACGAAGACGGCAAAGCCGATTACTCGGCCGAAGTTGGCGCGCTGGCAGCTGCCGGTGGTGAGCGTCTGGTTGTGGCGGGCTACGTCGATCAGGGCGGCTCGGGCGTTGTGCGCGCAGCACTCGACTCCGGTGCCTTCGACACGTTCCACTTCCCCGATGGCATGATCTCGGCCAAGCTGCTGGAAAACTTCGGCTCGGAAATCGACGGCTCCTCGGGTGCACACCCCAGCCCGTCCGAAGAACTGACAGCCGCCTTTGGCGAGCTGGTGGGCGGCGCGTTCGACCACACCTCGCCCTTCACGCCTGAATCATACGACGCCGCAGCCCTGATCATGCTCGCCATGCAAGCGGCAGGGTCCAAGGACAGTGCCGACTACAAGGGCAAGGTGATGGACGTCGCCAACGCACCCGGCGAACAGATCGGCGTGGGTGAGCTGGCCAAAGGTTTGCAGATCCTGAAAGACGGCGGCGAGATCGACTATGTCGGTGCCACGGGCGTGGAACTGATCGGCCCCGGCGAAGCGGCAGGCAACTACCGCGAGATCAACTTCGACGGCGGCAAGGACAACACAGCCCGCTTCCGTTAAAGGCGACGACAGAAATATGGACAGCCCGGGGTTTCCTCGGGCTGTTTCAATATCTTGAAGACTGTTCTTAAAGCAGCACAAGGTGACACGGGGAAGCACATGATCGTCGTTGACGACATTCACAAGCATTTCGGCGGTTTCCACGCGGTCGACGGCGCATCTCTGTCGATTGAACAGGGGTCCATCACCGGGTTGATCGGACCTAACGGCGCCGGAAAAACCACTCTTTTCAATGTAATCGCGGGCGTTCTTCCACCGACATCCGGGCGCGTGACCATGGATGGCGAGGACATCACCGGCCTGCCGCCGCACACGCTCTTTCACAAGGGACTCTTGCGCACATTCCAGATCGCGCACGAGTTTTCCTCCATGACCTGCCGCGAGAACCTGATGATGGTGCCGGGCGCGCAATCGGGCGAAACGCTCTGGAACACGTGGTTCGGGCGCAAACGCATCGCGGATGAGGAACGCGCGCTCGCGGCCAAGGCCGACGAGGTTCTCGAATTCCTCACGGTCGAACATCTGGCAGACCACAAGGCGGGTCAGGTCTCGGGCGGACAGAAAAAGCTGCTGGAACTAGGCCGCACCATGATGGTCGACGCCAAGATCGTGTTTCTGGACGAGGTCGGCGCAGGCGTGAATCGCACCCTGCTCAACACCATAGGCGACGCGATCCTGCGGCTGAACAAGGAGCGCAACTACACATTTGTGGTGATCGAGCACGACATGGATTTCATCGGCAAGATCTGCGACCCGGTCATCTGCATGGCCGAGGGCAAGGTGCTGGCCGAGGGCACATTGGCCGAGATCAAGGCCAACGAGCACGTGATCGAGGCGTATTTGGGTACTGGTCTCAAAAACAAGGACAAGGTGGGCGCATGAGGCTGATCGCAGTAGCACTTGCGCTCCTGTTGCCCGTTACCGCATGGGCAGAGTGCAAGCCGATTGTCGTCGATATCGCCTATTGCTCCGACCTGCGCGAACGCAACGCATTTGTCACACGCGCAGCCATGCCTGATCTGGTCACCACTTACGTGCTGCAAGACGAACCGCTCGTCTCATCCCATATTGCCCTCATGCCCATCGACCGGCAATTGGCATCATGGGACGATGTCTTTGACATGATGACCTTCCAGATCATGGGCAAGGGCACGCCGCGCTTTTACGCGCTGTCGGACATCGTGCGCGGGCCGGGCAAGATAGGGGACGCCGACACCATGCGGACAGAAATGCTGGGCCGCCACAAGGACGACGGTGTCATGGCAGCCCTTGTGGTCGAGGCGCTACCGCTCAACGACCACGTGCTTCTCGTCTACACCCTTCAGGAAAAACGCAGCAAATTCGAACGGGTCGACGCGGTCGAACAACCCCTGCGCGACCTGCACACCGCCGCCCTCACCCAGTTCAAAAGCAGGCCGTAAACATGCCCTCGGACAGCTCTTATCAAGACAACCGCGGCAACCGCGACGCGTCGATCACCAATCCCAAAGGGGGCGGAACATTGACCGCGTCACCCGGCACCAAGGCCGCCATGAACACGGCAGAAGCCTTTTTGATCGGCGACACCATGACAGGCGGCTACGGGGCTGGCCCGGACATCCTGCATGACTGCACCGTGGCCGTGAACCCCGGCGAGATTGCCGTGATTGTCGGCCCCAACGGTGCGGGCAAGTCCACCGCGATGAAGGCTGTGTTTGGCATGCTGGACGTGCGGCAAGGCTCGGTCCGGTTGGATGGCGAAGACATCACCGATCTGTCGCCTCAAGACCGCGTGGGCCGCGGCATGGGCTTTGTGCCCCAGACCTCCAACATCTTCACCTCCATGACCGTCGAGGAGAACCTTGAGATGGGTGCCTTCATCCGTTTGGACGATTTCTCGGACACTATGGCGCAGGTCTATGACCTGTTCCCAATCCTCAAGGAAAAGCGCCATCAGGCTGCGGGCGAGTTGTCGGGCGGCCAGCGCCAACAGGTCGCCGTGGGCCGCGCGCTGATGACTCAGCCCAAGGTGCTGATGCTGGACGAGCCCACAGCCGGGGTCAGCCCCATCGTCATGGACGAGCTCTTTGACCGGATCATCGAGGTGGCGCGCACCGGAATCCCGATCCTGATGGTCGAACAGAACGCCCGCCAAGCGCTTGAGATTGCAGACAAAGGCTATGTGCTGGTGCAGGGCCGGAATGCGTATACGGGGACGGGTAAGGAACTGCTGGCTGACCCCGAAGTGCGCAAGAGCTTTTTGGGGGGGTGATTGTGATGCGGTGGTTTTTGATACTCTTTTTCACTTTGCTCCCGATCGCACTGTCGGCTGGCACCGTTCAGAGGTCATGTATGTTCGAAACACAGGTACTTCCCGACGGCCAGTACCAAGTACGCCTGCCCGTCAACATCGCGAGCAATGGTACACGGGCCAAGATTGCCGTCGGCGGCAGCGGAACTTACGACGGAACACTTCGTCGAACCAATTCCAACGGCGCGGAATACAGTTTTCGCACCGCGGTCTCGCGCGAAGTCATCGCAGTGGGGCCAGGCGGTGAAACTGCATGGCAGATAGATTTCAACGACGGTGGCGTCCGTGGGTACTTTGGTACCTGCGGCCCTGAAAGGTAGTCGACAAATGGACCTCCTCAACGCCTTCATCACACTCTCGAACTTCGTCCTGATCCCCGCCATCGCCTATGGCTCCCAACTGGCCCTCGGCGCTCTGGGTGTCACCCTGATCTACGGCATCCTCAGGTTCTCCAACTTCGCTCATGGCGACACGATGGCCTTTGGCACCATGGCGACCATCCTCATCACATGGGGCTTCCAAAGCGTCGGCATCTCCGCAGGCCCGCTGCCCACCGCCCTCCTCGCCCTGCCCTTCGGCATCGCCGTCTGCGCGGCCCTCATCCTTGCAACCGACCGCGGCGTCTATCGTTTCTATCGCACGCAAAAAGCCAAACCGATCATCTTCGTCATGGTGTCGCTTGGCGTCATGTTCATCATGAACGGCCTAGTCCGCTTCATCATTGGACCCAATGACCAGCGCTTTGCCGATGGCGAACGCTTCATCATCTCGGTGCGCACATTCAAGGCGATGACAGGGCTGGACGAAGGGCTGGCGATCCGCACGACCCAAGGGATCACGGTCGTCACCGCCATCATCGTCGTCGCCCTTCTGTTCTATTTCCTGAACCGGACGCGCACCGGCAAGTCCATGCGGGCCTATTCCGATAACGAAGACCTCGCCCTCCTGTCCGGTATCAACCCTGAACGGGTGGTCATGGTCACATGGCTGATCGTGGCGGCCCTCGCCACAGTTGCGGGCGTGCTCTACGGCCTCGACAAATCGTTCAAGCCGTTTGTCTATTTCCAGCTTCTGTTGCCGATCTTCGCGTCTGCCATTGTCGGTGGGCTTGGCTCTCCCATCGGGGCCATCGCGGGCGGCTTCACCATCGCGTTTTCCGAAGTGATGATCACCTATGCCTGGAAGAAGGTCGCAGGCTACGCCCTGCCCGAAGCGCTGGCCCCGGACGGCCTGGCCCAGCTTCTCTCCACCGACTACAAATTCGCCGTCAGCTTCGTGATCCTGCTGATCGTGCTTCTGTTCAGGCCCACGGGGCTTTTCGCGGGGAAATCCGTATGACCGACACGACACGCAACACGCTCTACTTCGCTTTTATCGCCGTCCTGATCATCGGCACAGGCATGATGACGTCGTGGAACCTCGCCATCACCATAATGAATTTCGGCCTGATCTCGGCCATCATGGCACTGGGGGTGAACCTGCAATGGGGCTTTGCGGGCCTCTTCAACGTGGGCATCATGGGCTTCGTCGCATTGGGAGGTCTGGCAACTGTCCTCATCTCCATGCCCCCCGTGGGCGAGGCGTGGGCCGCAGGCGGGCTGCGCGTGATCCTATCGCTGATCCTCGGGGCGGCCACCATCGTGGGCGCGATCCTTGCCTATGGGGCACTGCCCAAAGGGCGCATCCGGACCATAGGCATGCTGGTCATCTTGATCGCAGGTTTCTTCATCTACCGCGCCGTCTTTGACGGCGGTGTCCAAGCGGTCGAGGCGGTGAACCCCGCCAATGCGGGCTACCTTGGCGGGCTTGGCCTGCCTGTGCTGCTGGCCTGGCCCGTGGGCGGCGTACTGGCCGCAGGGGCCGCGTGGATCATCGGCAAGACGGCGCTCGGCTTGCGCTCCGACTACCTTGCCATCGCCACGCTGGGCATCGCGGAAATCATCATTGCCATCCTAAAAAACGAAGACTGGCTCGCCCGCGGCGTGAAAAACGTGGTCGGCCTGCCCCGCCCCGCCCCTTACGAGATCGACCTGCAAAACAGCGCCACCTTTGTGGAACGCGCCTCTGGTCTGGGCCTCGACCCGGTCACCGCCTCGACCCTCTGGGTGAAAACCATCTACGCGGGCCTTTTTACCGTTGTGCTGCTGATCCTGTTCCTGCTTGCTCAGCGTGCGCTGCACTCGCCTTGGGGTCGCATGATGCGCGCCATCCGCGACAACGAGGTCGCCGCCGAAGCCATGGGCAAGGACGTGACCGCCCGCCACCTGCAAATCTTCGTGCTCGGCTCCGCCATCTGCGGCATTGCGGGCGCCATGATGACCACCCTCGACGGGCAACTGACACCCGGCACCTACCAGCCCCTGCGCTTCACCTTCCTCGTCTGGGTCATGGTGATCGTGGGCGGATCGGGCAGCAATCTGGGCGCGGTGCTGGGCGGCTTCCTGATCTGGTGGCTCTGGGTCATGGTCGAACCCATCGGGCTCTGGGTCATGCAAACGGCGACTTCCGGCATGGCCGAAGGGTTCTGGCTGCGCGAACACCTGCTGGACAGTGCCGCCCACATGCGACTTTTGACCATGGGGGTCGTGCTGCTGCTGGTGCTACGCTTCTCCCCCAGAGGGCTGATTCCAGAGAGGTAACATGCAGCGCAGCGCCACCCGCGCCGGATGGACCATCGTCGGGCTGGTACTGCTGTTTGTCCTGATCCAAGGCTTTGTCTGGCACTCCGCTTCACGCGGCACCCTCGGCCTCACCGGCGACACATCGGCTATTGAACGCCTTACTGGCCCAATGCCCAGCCTCATGGCGCTGTTCGCCCACATGATCACCGGCGCGCTGGTCACAACCCTGTCGGTCATCCAACTCGCCGGTCCCATCCGCCGCCGCTGGCCGCTTATCCACCGCATCTCGGGCCGTGTGCTGGCCGTGACAGCGCTGCTGACCGGCATCGGCGGGCTCATCTACATCGTGCTCAGCGGCACGGTCGGCGGCACGCTCATGTCGGCCGGTTTCGGCCTTTACGGCGCGCTGATGATCATCGCCGCGATCCAGACGCCTCGCCTCGCGATGCAAGGTGACTATGACCGCCACCGCCGCTGGGGTCTGCGCCTGATCGTTCTGGGGCTGGGATCATGGCTCTACCGGCTGCATTATGGGCTTTGGTATGGGACCACCTGTACGCTGAGCGAGGCACTCTGCGGACTTGCTGCCGAGCCTGACTTCTCTGGCGTTTTTGACCAGATACAGGTGTTCGCGTTTTTCCTGCCTTATCTGCTGATTTTGGAGTGGTGGATGCGGCGCAAGCCACAGCCCATCAAAACGTAACATCCGCAGCCACGCGCAAATCGCGCAAGGGGCGCACAATGTCGATGGACCGCTGATAGAGCGGATGCGCCTTGTATTCGGCCAGCGCCTGCGTGTTCCGAAATTCAGCGTAGACCACCACGTCCACCTCATCCGATAGCGCGTCGTTATGCGTGTTTCTACGCACTGAAATCACATCGGCGTGGGGATTGCCCTCCAGAATAGAGAGGCCGTCAAACACGCGATCGACATCCGCGCGCTTCTTTGCGCGGAAAAATACAACATGTCTCAGACGGTGGGCATCGGACATCGCAGACAAACCTTGTATCGTGACAGATCACTGATCCTGGTCCCCCGATATGGTATGTGATCAACGTCCTTTGAAGAGGCCGCCCAGAATCCCCCGGACCATCCGGCGCCCGGTGGTCCCGGTCAGTTCCTTGACCACCATTTTGGTCATCGCCTCGCCAAAGCTTGCGCCGCGCCGCGCAGGCTTGGATGTTGACCGGGCGACGCGCGTGCCAGTGTATCTGCGACCGGCATTGAAGTCGCGCAGTACCGGTTCCAACTCCTCCGCCTTCTCCTCTGCATCCGCCGCCTCTTTCGCGGCCTTGTCCGCCCGCTCTTTCAGCATTTCAAAGGCCGACTTTCGATCCAGCGTTTCATCGTACTTCCCGGACATGTCCGAAGCTTGCAGGTAGGCCTGACGCTCGGCATCTGTCATCGGACCAAGCTGAGACGATGGCGGCCGGATCAATGTCCGCTCCACAATCCCCGGCACCCCTTTTTTCTGCAGCATAGATGTCACCGCTTCGCCCACACCCACCTCGCGAATGGCTTGTTCTGTTTCGAACCGCGGGTTCTCACGATAGGTCTCTGCAGCCATGCGGAGCTCCTTGCGGTCTTTGGCCGTAAACGCCCGCAACGCATGCTGGAACCGATTGCCCAACTGCCCCAAAATATCCTCGGGCACGTCAGCCGGATTTTGCGTGATGAAATAGACGCCCACACCCTTTGATCGGATCAGACGCGCCACCTGTTCCACCTTGTCGACCAGTGCTTTGGGTGCGTCCTCGAACAGCAAATGCGCCTCGTCGAAAAAGAACACCAACTTCGGCTTGTCGGGGTCGCCCACCTCGGGCAGTTCCTCAAACAACTCGGACAATAGCCACAACAGGAACGTGGCATAGAGCTTCGGCGACGCCATCAACTTGTCCGCCGCAAGGATATTGACGACACCCTTTCCGTCTGCATCCGTGCGCATCAAATCGGACAACTCCAGCGCGGGCTCTCCAAAAAGCTGGCTCGCGCCTTGATTTTCCAAGACAAGCAATCGCCGCTGAATGGCACCAATGGACTGCGTGGATACGTTGCCATAGCGCAGTGACAGGTCCTTGGCATTCTCGCCGACCCACACCAGCAGCGCCTGCAGATCCTTGAGATCAAGAAGCGGCATACCCTCCTCATCAGCCAGCCGGAAGGCGATGTTCAAAATACCTTCCTGCGCCTCGGTCAACTCCAGCAACTGCGCCAGCAAGAGCGGCCCCATTTCGGACACCGTGGTGCGGACCGGGTGGCCCTGCTGACCGAACATGTCCCAAAACGTCACCGGACAGGCATGATAGGTGTAGTCGGAAAACCCAATCTTCTCAGCACGTTCAGTGAAAGGCCCATGCAGCTTGTGCGTCTCGGTGCCCGATTTCGCCAGCCCAGACAGATCGCCTTTGACGTCCGATAGAAACACCGGCACGCCCGCATTCGAGAACCCTTCCGCTAAAATTTGCAGCGTCACCGTTTTGCCCGTCCCGGTCGCCCCTGCCACCAATCCGTGTCGGTTGGCGTACTTCAGCGTCAGGCCCTGTTTTTCGGCATAATCAACACCGCCTCCACCGATAAAAATGCTGTCGCTCATGCCGTTAACCTTTTGTCCATAAGGGCCTTCGGCGCGACCATACAAAGTTAACCATTGGGTGCCATAGTGTTTTTGTTCCCGCTGAGAGTCCTCCTGGCGCGGAACACTTCCTCCCTGTCAGACTGGCCGCGCCTTGTGCGCGGCCTTTTTTTGTCCAAAATAGACCAAGTGGTTTAGATACTGATTTTGCAGCAGAATCTTTTTACCATATTGGCGGTTGACCCCCGCCACCTGCTCTCGTAACCTTCGCGCAATAAGTCGGCCAGTCCGACGGGGAGAGAAAAAAGACACGTGGAAAAGGGGGCTTTGGGGTCCCCTTTTTTGCTGTGTCACGCTTGTTGTGAAAACTTTGCGCTTTGGCCCTGACACTGCCCGCCGTCCGTGCTAGCAAACCTTCAAATGAAACAAGAGCGGAATTGATATGCGTACGTCCCTGATTGCCCTCTCCGTGGCCCTGCTGATGCCAATTGGCGTCATGGCCCAATCCACGGATACGACAACCGAAGACACCCCCGAAACGCCCGATGTGGGAACCGCCATCGAAGACCAGTTGAGCCTTGGCGAAGACGCGTCCTTGCCGCAGGTCGGAGAGACTTATACCGCAGAAACCAACGGTGCTTGGGATCTGCGGTGCATCAAGACCGAGGATGGCGAAGATCCCTGTCAGATGTACCAGTTGATGTCCGACAGCGAAGGCACACCGATCGCGGAAATCTCGATCTTTCGCCTGCCGGAAGGTGGGCGCGCTGTCGCCGGGGCTACCATCATCGTGCCCTTGGAAACATCCCTGCCACAGCAGTTGACAATGGAAGTGGATGGCGGACAGGCCCGTCGCTACCCTTACGCATTCTGCAACTCGATCGGATGTTATTCTCGTGTTGGTCTGGTCGCTGAGGAAGTGGCGCAGTTCCGTCGCGGTGCAAGTGCGAAACTGACAATTGTCCCGGCCTTGGCGCCGGATCAGAAAGTCGAGTTGACCATGTCGCTCAGCGGTTTCACCGCCTCTTTCGACAAGACGTCCATCGCTCAATTCTGATAGAACTTCTAAAGTAGGAAAGAGCCGCTCCGACACATCGGGGCGGCTTTTTCGTCAGACCTTCCGCAAGGCCAGAACCGCGTTCATGCCGCCGAACGCAAAGGCATTGGACAGGACCACATCCACATCGGCGTCCCGCGCCTCATTGGGCACCACGTCCAGCGCGCATTCGGGGTCGGGTTCTTCATAGCCAATCGTGGGTGCGATCACCCCGTCCCGCAACGCCATGATGCACGCCAACAGTTCGACCGCACCTGTGCCCCCGATCAGATGCCCGTGCATGGACTTGGTGGACGAGATCATCAGCTTGTCCGCATGCGGTCCGAACACATCCGCTACGGCTGCACATTCCGTCTTGTCATTGGCCGCCGTGCCCGTGCCATGGGCATTGATGTAACCAACCTGATCCGCATTCACGCCTGCATCAGCCAATGCTCCGGCCATAGCCCGTGCTGCCCCGTTCTTGGAAGGCATCACGATGTCGCCTGCATCGGACGACATGGCAAAGCCCGCCACCTCGCACAGAATTTCGGCCCCGCGCGCGCGTGCGTGTTCATATTCTTCGAACACAAAAACACCCGCCCCCTCGCCCTGAACCATTCCATTGCGGTTGGCCGAGAATGGGCGGCACGCGTCCTTCGACATCACACGCAGCCCTTCCCACGCCTTGACCCCGCCAAAGCACAACATGCTTTCGGACCCACCCGTGATCATGACGGGCGCCATGCCTGACCGCACCATTTGGAACGCCTGCGCCATGGCGTGGTTTGAGGATGCACAGGCCGTCGCCACGGTAAAGGACGGGCCCTTAAGGTTGAACTCCATCGACACATGGCTTGCAGCGGCGTTGTTCATCAACTTCGGTACGACAAAGGGATGAACGCGGTTCTTTCCTTCTTCGTACACAAGGCGGTAATTCTGGTCCCACGTGCTGACGCCCCCCGCGGCAGTGCCCAGGATCACACCGGACTTGGCGGCCTGATCGCCAGAGAAGGTCAAACCGGACTGTTCAATCGCTTCCTTGGCTGCGGCAAGGGTGAACTGGGTGAAGCGGTCATACAGGCTCATTTGCTGGCGGTTGTACCGGCCTTCGGCCTCAAACCCACGCACCTGCCCTCCGATCTGGATCGACAGGCGGTCTACATCCTGAAAATCCAGATCTCCGATGCCACAGCGCCCCTCACGCATGGCCTCAAGTGTCTCGGGCACATTATGGCCCAAGGCGTTCACTGTGCCCGCACCTGTAATGACGACGCGGTACATCAGTTTTTCTGTTCTGAAATCAGCTTTTCGATGCCCGCAATGATCGACTGCACGCTTGTGATGTCAAAGTCGCTCGCCTTGGGCTCGTTGGCGTTGAAGGGCACCTGAATGTCGAATTCTTCTTCGATGGCGAAAATGCTCTCGACCAACCCGAGGCTATCGATCCCCAGATCTTCCAGCGTGTTGTCCAGCGCGACGTCACCTGGCTCAAGCACCGCTTGCTCTGCGACGATCTCGATGACCTTGTCTTTGATGCTCATCCGGTCCGCCCCCTTGCCTGACTTGGGCCTGATTTAGTCACTGCCATCGGGCTTGGAAACCGCTTTCTTAAGGTCAGCAATGTCCCTGAGGGCGCGCGGCAGGCGGCGCAGAGCCTTATAACTGTCGATCTGCGCATCCATCTTTGTGGCCGGATATCCGAGGATCGTCCGACCCGCAGGCACGTTCGACAGGATGACCGACGCACCACCTGCCACCACGTTGTCTCCAATGCTGATGTTGTCGGACACACCGACCTGACCGCCCAAAACCACATTGTTGCCAATCACGGTCGAGCCCGCGATGCCCACAAGGCCGCACAGCAGGCAGTTCTTGCCCACCACCACGTTGTGCGCGACTTGCACCAGATCGTCGATCTTCGTCCCGTCCCCCACTTGGGTTGGTCGAATGGTGCCACTGTCGACACAGGAATTGGGTCCCACTTCAACATCGTCCCCGATCAGGACGGAGCCCAATGAATGGATGCGCACCCAAGACTGGTCGTCTTGCGCACTTGCATGGCCCAGACTTTCTCGGGCCGTTTCGACCCCGGATTTCTGCGGTGTGACGTAGGAAAAGCCGTCGCCGGCCAGCCGGGCACCAGGCTGTGCGCGGAACCGTGCGCCGATCTTGGCATAGGCTCCGATACTCACCTGCTCGCGGATCATCGCATCCGGCCCGAGTTGCACATGTGCGCCGATATAGGATTGCGGGCCGATCACGCAATTGTCGCCAATCTGCGCCCCGGGCCCAACGATGGTGAAGGCCCCCACAGACACGTTCGTTCCCAGCACAGCACTCGGATCCACAACAGCGCTGGCATGAATGCCCGTGGGCCAGTGCTGGCCGGGATCCATCGCCTTGGTCAGACCGGCCATGGCATAGCGCGGGCGATTGGGCACGATGGCCCCTTTCAGACCCAAGGCTGCGAAGTCCGCACCGGGCCACAAGAGCGCTGCTTGCGCCGACCCATCCTTCAACGCCTCAGCGTATTTCTCGTTCGAGGCCAGCGCCAGATCCTTTGGCCCCGCCATCGCAGGTTCGGCCAAACCCTCAATCACAAGAGATGCATCGCCCAGAACCTCTGCCCCAAGCGATGCTGCAATCTCTGCCAGTGAATAGCCCATGTACCGCGCCCCTTGTTGCTTCGGGGCGCAGGATTAACCCTGAACGGCGCGCAGGGCCACCCCTGCATTCGACAGAGCGCCCCAAATCTTGGCGTCACGTCCATAGATGTCGCGGCGATACTGTGTGTGCCCTTTGGCCGTTGTGAAGGCTGTGCGGTAGACGATATGCACCGGCACCGGCGATTTCAGATCAACGCGGGTTTCCTTGCCGGTTGCCAGCACTGATTGGAAATACTGCTCCGGGTTCGATTCCTGCTTGGCCAGCAGCGCGTAGGCAAAGTCGAACGGATCAGCCAGACGCACGCACCCATGGCTGTAGGCGCGCACTTCGCGGCCAAACAGGTTCTTGGCGGGTGTGTCGTGCAGATAGATGTTGTGTGGGTTCGGGAACATGAACTTCACCAACCCCAATGCGTTGCCCTTGCTGGGCGGCTGACGCATGGCAAAGGGGAACGTCTTGGCCGTGTACTGGCTGAAATTCACCGCACCCCGGTTCACCTTGCGGCCCCGGCTGTCCGTGATCTCGATATGGCGCACCGCGTTGCGGTTGGCCTTAAGCGCCGGCAGGTATTCCTTGGTCACGATGGACCGCGGCACGTACCAGCTGGGATTGACGACCATGAACTCCATCACATCCGAAAACTCGGGCGTCGGGCGGTCATCCTTGTTGGCGCCCACAACAGAGCGGGTCTGGAACGTCAGTTTGCCGTTGTCGATTACCTTGGCCGTAAAGTCCGGGATGTTGACAAGGATGTGGCGCTTGCCACGTTCCTGATTGACCCACCGCTCACGTTCCATCGCGACGATGATGGATTGCAGGCGTTGCTGCACGGTCTTGTTGAGTTCCGCAATGGTCCCCTGCCCGGCTACACCATCAGCGACAAGGCCATGGGCCAGTTGAAACTGCTGAACGGCGGCTTGAACCTGTGCGTCATAGGTCTGGGTGTTGGTGCGTTTGAGGAACCCCATAGCGATCAAACGATTGCGCATGATGGCAACTGCGTCACCCGACTGGCCGGGCTTCAGAGAGTTGCCGGGCACCTTCTGCCCCCAACCGCCCTTGGCCAACAGCCGCTCCATGCGCAGCTTTTCTTTCATGAGCGCGTTGTATTCCATGGTCTTGGGTGCGAGCGCTTTGAAGAAGCCGGAAGGCGACGATTTCGAAAAATTCACCAGATAGGATGTGCGGTCCCGGTAAGGCACCTGCCGCACAATGGCGCGGTCAATCCGGGACGGTACCAGCACGCCGGTTTGCAAATCACGGGAATACTGCAGGAAGGTGCGGCTCATCTCGACCTCGACCAGACCGCGATCGCGCTGGGTCTTGGCCGCCTTCATCTTGGCTTGCAATCCTGCCGCGTCATACCGTGCTGCTGGCAAGCCGTGATTGCCCGCGTCGGACAGCGCCTTGAACAGGGCCACACGACGCTGACGTTCGCGCCCCGACCGACCCGTCCACAAGCTGTCATAGCTGTTGGCCTTATAAAACGCAGCGATATCTGCATCCCGTGCCGCGGCTTCTGCCACCGCCTGCTTGAAGGCTGTGACCTGCGCAGAAGCAGTTTGTGGCTGGCCTGCCAAAAACGCAGTCATCGCGATGGCCAACGCAACCATCCAAGCTCGTGTAATCTTTACCGTCATATCGCACCTATTATACTTTTGTATGCCAGTTGGCGCCCCTTATTCCAAAGGGCTGCAAACACTGTCCATTCACATTCCAATATGGGGATCAAGAAGGCCCCGCATGATGCGCCCTTGCAGCACCTCAGGGCGTTTGCGCCACATGCGCCAGGTTTTGCGCAAAAATTTGCCTAAATGGGTTGCGAGGTTCTGCTCACCAGATTCAGCACTTGGTAAACGAATCAAGCTATGGCATAGAAATGTGGCATCTGGGGATGAGATAGCAAACTCCGTGTAACATCACGGTCAGGCAGGCGTACGGGACGCGCAGTGAAATGAACAATACCTCTACGGGCATGACCCGCCGGGCAGTACTTGGCGCATTCGCGGCAACAGCAGTGACGGCGGCACCAACTTTCTCAAACGCAGCAGGGTTTTTGCGCGGCGCGGGCGACATCCGCCGGTTACGCATGTACTCGGGTCGAACTGGTGAGCGGATCGACATGATCTACTGGATCGAAGGCGACTACATCAAGGACGCGGTCAAGGAAGTGAACCACTTCATGCGGGACTGGCGCACAGATGATGTCAAATCGATGGACCTGCGCAATGTCGACATTATGGCGGCAGCCCACAATCTGCTTGAGGTCGACGAACCCTACATGCTTTTGTCGGGCTACCGCAGCCCCAAGACAAACGCGATGCTGCGGTCTCGCAGCCGCGGCGTTGCAAAGAATTCTTTGCACATGAAGGGTCAAGCCGCCGATTTGCGTCTGTCCACACGTTCGGTGAGCCAGATGGCACGTGCAGCACAAGCATGCCGAGGTGGCGGCGTCGGGAAGTATTCCGGCTCAAATTTCGTCCACATGGACTGCGGCGTCGTGCGCAGCTGGGGCGGCTGAACCTATCGACACCTCTAAAGGATTAGGGCGCCAGAGGCGCCCTTTTTTGTGTCGGGTGGCGTGCACCGGGGGAACACAGCACGCCACCCGTTTGGGACTGTTGCTACAAACAACACCTCGATAACCCCACACCTCATGCCGGGTTCCCAACCACACAGAAAAATTGTGCGCAATCTTTCGCCCGGAGCAACATCAGACTGTGACACGCCGCCGATACGCGCTTAACGTGAGTGCCAGAACCAACCCCGGGGGACCCTCATGACACATCTGATTTCACGCCGCACCTTTCTTGCGACCACCGCCACATTTGCTGCAATGCACCCGTTCAGCCTGCGTGCGAGCACCAATCAAGCGCATCTGCGGATCATGGAAACCACCGACCTGCACGTGCACGTCTTTCCCTACGACTACTACGCCGACAAACCCCGCGACACGGTGGGCCTGTCGCGCACCGCCTCCATCATCGAAAGCATCCGGGCCGAAGCCACGAATTCCATGCTCATCGACAATGGCGACTTCCTTCAGGGCAACCCCATGGGCGACTACATCGCCTATGAACGGGGCATGAAGGAAGGGGACGAACACCCCATCATCACCGCCATGAACACCGTGGGATTTGACGCAGCCACCTTGGGCAATCACGAGTTTAACTACGGCCTCGACTTCCTGATGAAGTCGCTCGCGGGGGCCAACTTCCCCGTGGTCTGCGCCAACGTGTCCAAGGAACAAGGCGCTGACGCCGCCGCCGACACCACCCTCGTGCCCCCCTTCGTGATCCTCGACCACACGGTTACGGACGGCGCGGGTGAAAGCCACCCAATCAAGGTCGGCCTCATCGGCTTTGTCCCGCCCCAGATCATGAACTGGGACCGCCGCCACCTTGAAGGCAACGTGCAGGCCCGCGACATCGTGGACACCGCCAAGACCCTCGTGCCGCTGATGAAGGAACAGGGCGCGGACATCATCATCGCGCTCAGCCACTCCGGCATCGGCGCGGCGGATCATAGCGACGGCATGGAAAACGCCTCTGTCCCCCTCGCCGCTGTTGACGGTATCGACGCGATCCTGACAGGCCACCACCACCAGGTCTTCCCCTCGCCCACCTATGCCGACATGCCCGCCGTTGATGTGGAAAACGGCACGATCCACGGCAAACCGGCGGCCATGGGCGGCTTCTGGGGCTCCCATCTCGGCGTCATCGACCTCATGCTCGAACGCGACGGGTCAAGTTGGCGCATTACCGGCCACGGCTCCGAAGCGCGCCCCATCTCCAAACGCAATGAAGACCGCTCCGTCACAGCTTTGGTCGAAGACCAGCAAGCCGTACTCGACAGCGTGCAAGCTGAACATGACGCCACGCTGGCCTACGTCCGCCGCGCCGTCGGCAAGACCGACGCGCCGCTGCACAGCTACTTCGCGCTCGTGGCCGACGACCCCTCGGTCCAGATCGTGTCGATCGCGCAAAGCTGGTACATCGCCCAGATGATGCAAGGCACCGAATACGAAGGGCTGCCAATCCTGTCCGCCGCCGCCCCGTTCAAAGCCGGTGGCCGCGGCGGCCCGGAATACTTCACGGACGTGCCCAAGGGCGACGTGGCGATCAAGAATGTCTCCGACCTGTACCTCTACCCCAACACGGCCCGCGCCGTTCTGGTCACCGGGGCGGAGGTCAAGGATTGGCTCGAACGCTCGGCCGGCATGTTCAACCAAGTGGAACCGGGCAGCACCGACGCACCGCTTCTGAACCCCGACTTCCCCAGCTACAATTTCGACGTGATGGACGGGGTGACCTACCAGATCGACCTCAGCCAGCCCTCGAAATTCGACCCCAAGGGCGAGCTGATCAATGCAGATGCCAACCGCATTGTGGACTTGAAGTTCAACGGAGAACCCATTGATCCCAAAGCACAGTTTATCATCGCGACCAACAATTACCGCGCAGGCGGCGGCGGCAACTTCCCCGGTGCCAAAGGTGATACGGTCGTATTCGAAGCGCCGGACACCAACCGCGACGTGATCGTGCGCTACATCGTTGAACAAGGTATGATCAGCCCGCGCGCCGACGCCAACTGGTCCTTTGCCCCGCTCGACGACACTACGGTGCTGTTCGAAACTGGCCCCAAAGCGGCGGACTATATCGACGACGTCAAAGGCGTGGACATCGCCCCGGCAGGCGACGGTCCCGACGGATTTGCACAATTCCGTATCTCGCTTTGACGTGCGGGGCGCAGGGCACCTGCGCCTTACGATTTGCAATTGCAGGGCGCGGATGGCACCGCTATACCGCGCCCCAGTGGACCATTAGCTCAGCTGGATAGAGCGCTGCCCTCCGAAGGCAGAGGCCAGAGGTTCGAATCCTCTATGGTCCGCCACCTTTCTATCATCTTCACGCCGGAAGATCCCTAGCCGTCTGACGTCGATTGTGAAGGGTGAAAGCCTCTCGCAAGGCGTCACTTTGGAGCATTTTTCGACAGCACTTTTGCCTGTGTTTGGACATGAATAGCTCTCCGCTATCTTAGCCCACCATTGGAGTGACTTAAGTGCCAAGCCGACCGTCAATGGCGGTCGCCTCCTCTGAAAAACACCCAAAAAAATCAGTGCGAAAGGAAGCGGTTGCCGCGAAATCTCCTTGGCGAGATCGCGAAGAGCAACTCGTTGACGCTGACCGTGCCATCTGCATTTCAGACTCCCGAAATCCTCCCGGTTGTTGAGCCAGAGTTTGCCTACGACATAGGCTGACCGCTCTCTCGTATTGCGAGAATCCCCGTGATCTGGTACGTCGTTAACACTTTTTAAGGAATTTTCAGATGGCAGATAAAAAGCCAACATCACGTCGTATTCGCAAAACGTCCAGGTCGGAAAACGGCGAAAAAGCAAAGAAACCGCAAGCCAATGCACAGCCGGAAGGGACCGCCGACGAGATCATTCGCGCGTCGAACGAAGCGGTGCAAGCGCTGGCACAAAGCCTGACAAATATCGCGACATCGCTGCAAGAACGCCAATCGGAGCACACGCAAAAATACTACGCCGCTCTGATGACGGCAGCGCCGCAGGACGAAGACGGTGGTCTCGCGGCCGCCTATCAGAAGGTGCTGGATGCAGTGGCGTCGCAAGACGCGACCCGCATTGCCGACGCACAGAAATCCTACGTCGAGTTGATGAGTGAAATGTCGTCACACATGACCGAACACTCAGATACCGCGACTCAAGACTACATGACTGATTGCCAAGACCTGATGGAAGAGGCGCAAAGCCACGGTCAGGACCAATATTTTCAATACATTGATACGCTGCGGGACGTGCTGAACAAAGCATCCGGGGACGATTTGCCGCCGGCAACCTTGTCCTTGGTCATTCAGGGCATGGCTTCTGCAGCGGTGCTAAGCCAGGGGTTGTTCCCACCGTCGGAGTAACCTCTTCGATTTCGTAATGAGTATCGCTTTGCGATTTTACTCTGCGATTGCCGGGGGGTTTTCACATGTCTGAACAACAATTTGTCATGTTGGATGGCAGCCATCATGCTGCGCATCCGTCGTGCAAGCCTGTCGGTATGGTGCCGGCGACACAGCAATACGAGGTCAGCATTTTGCTGCGCCGTCGCGGTAATGCAAAGCCGTTTCCCGATCCACAAGCGCTTGGCGCACTCCCGCCGGGTGAGCGTACGTACCTCAGCATCGAGGATATTGAGAAAGACTATGGCGCGGACCCGGCGGACGCCGAAGCAATCATCGCCTATCTCGCGCCGTTCGGGCTGACGGTACAAAGCACCGACCTCGGCAAACGCTCGATCATTGTGGAAGGTTTGGCCGTTCAATTCGCTGCTGCGTTCCGCACCACCCTTTTGATCTTCACGCAAGCAGGGTCACTGCATCGCAGCTATGTCGGCGGCTTGCAGGTCCCCGAAGATCTGGCCGACAGCATTATCGCAATCACCGGTCTGGATGAACGCCCTGTGTCGATCACGCGCCATCAGCCAGCCCGTGCGGGTTCTGACCAGATCGACCAAGCCAACGCGGATGCCTCACAGCGGATGCAGTCCGATATCAACACGCAGACGGCGAATGCCCTGACGTCCATCAACGACGATCTTGCAGCACACGAAGACATAAAGACCCTGCAAAAGACCCATGAGGCCTTGATGCAGGAAATGGGAGCATCCAACTCGCTTGCCGCGATGAACGCTTACGGTCGCAAAATGGCCGAGCCCCTCAAGCGTGCAAACGAAGCCGCGACCGCTGTGATTGCCGAACACGGCGATACGCTGGCCCAGTCTGCCCAGCAAACGGCGCAATCTCATTTGCTGGCTGCGATCGAACGGACCGGGATAAAGACCGCACCGCAAATTGCCGAACTGTATGATTTCCCCGAAGACACAGATGGTTCAGGCCAATGCATAGGGATCGTCGAACTGGGCGGCGGATACCTCAAGTCGGACCTTGATGCCTACCTCGCGTTTCTCGGATTGCCGGACGTTGACATTCGCGATGTCGAAGTCGCGGGCGGCGCAAATGCGCCCGGTCTCATCGAACCCTACGATGCAGAGGTCGCGCTGGACATTCAGGTGATTGCGGGCGCCGCGCCCGGTGCCAAGCTCGTAGTGTACTTCGCCCCCCTGCATGCCCGCGGCTTTGTCGAGGCCGTTCAGGCCGCCCTTTATGACAAGGATGCGCGGCCCAGCGTGCTGTCCATCAGTTGGGATTTATCCGAGGGTTTCTGGCTGGGCTCCCCAATGCACGTTCGGCATCTCGAGGACCTCTTTGAAACGGCGGCCGCACTTGGTGTGACAATCCTCTGCTCGGCGGGCGACTATGGCTCCGCAACCACGCTTCACGATGGGCAGCTGTGGGTCGACTATCCCGCCTCAAGTCCGCTGGCCATTGGTTGCGGTGGGACGACGCTCAGCTCATTTGGGGATGCTACGCTGGACGAAACGGTTTGGAACACATTTGCAACCTTTGGGCAGGCGACGGGGGGTGGTTTCAGCAAGCTGTTTCCACGGCCCGCTTGGCAGTCGGAAGAAACAGTGCCTTTCACGGCAAGAGCAGGCGGCGGCGACGGGCGTGGTGTTCCCGACATGGCCGGAAATGCAAACCCGTCCACGGGATACCTGCTGCAGGTTCATGGCAAAACCACCGTGATCGGCGGCACCAGTGCGGTTGCCCCCCTGTTCGCCGCGATGATGGCGCGCATCAACGAATCCCTCGGCACTGCGGCGGGATACATCAATCCACTTATCTACCAAGCAAAGGATCGGCAGACCGCCTTCGAAGACGTCACAATCGGTTCCAATGGCAGTTACTGGGCCTCCGATGGATGGGATCCGGTATCGGGCCTTGGGCGGCCCATCGGGAGTGCCTTGCGTGATCTCTTGCGGGACGCAAAGGGAAATGCCCAATGAGCGAGAGCACCGAGTACGTTTTTCCGCTGTCCTTCGCGCAGCAACGCCTCTGGTTGCTGGATCGCATGGCTCCGGGCAACCCGTTTTACAACATCCCGTTGGCCATCCCCATTCAGGCGCAGCTTAACATTCCCGTTCTGGAACGTGCGCTCAACGCGATTATCCAGCGCCAGGAATCCCTGCGCACGGTTTTTGACGAGATCGACGGTGAACCTGCGCAGATCGTGCGCGAGACGATGCCGCTTGGCATTGAAGAGATCGATATTTCGCACTTGAGCCCACAGGAGCAGGAAACGCGCACCGCAGAGCTGGCGGGTGCCGATGCCGTCAAGGTTTTCAACCTGCGCACCGGGCCGTTGATCCGCTGTTCAGTCATAACGCGCGGACCAGCCGACAGCGTTTTGCTGTTGTCGATGCACCATATCGTCTCTGACGGGTGGTCGATGGGCATTCTGGCACGCGAATTGACCGCGCTGTATCAGGCCTTTTCACTTGGGCAGGCTGACCCTCTGCCAGAGCTTGAGGTCCAATATGCCGATTACTCGGTGTGGCAGCGTGAGACATTTCAGGGCACTGAACTCGAAGGTGAGTTGGACTATTGGCGGGATAAACTGAGCGGGTTGCCGCAGCTGGATCTGCCAACCGACAAACCGCGCCCAGACACCGCCAGCTTCAAGGGGGCGGCGCATCTGATTGATTTGGGTCCAAAGCTCAGCGCAGCTGTCCGCGCAGCCGGGCGCCCCTCGGGTGCCACGCCGTTCATGGTGCTGCTGGCCGCGTTCGCCGTCGTGATGGCGCGCCGTTCGGGGCAGGACGATCTGGCCATCGGGGCCCCGATCGCAGGACGGACCCAGCCCGAGATAGAAGAGCTGATCGGCTTTTTCGTGAACTCGCTTGTCTTCCGGATCGACGCGACCGGCGACCCCAGCTTTGCTACGCTGCTTGAACGGGTGCGCGACACCTGTCTGGACGCCTACCAGCATCAGGAATTGCCCTTCGAACGGCTGGTGGAAGAGATCAACCCAAGCCGCGATCCAAGCCGCAACCCCTTGTTCCAGATCACCTTTCAATTGGTCAACGCCCCGACCCTCGGGCAGTCCGGCGAAGGCGCTGCGGGGCCTCAGGTGCATCGCGGCAGCGCGATCTTTGACATGGCGTTCACGCTGCTCGACTCGGCGGACACCTATCGCGGGATGATCGAGTATTCGACGGATCTTTTCGAGGCAGACACCATCGCGCGGATCGCAGACGAGTTCATGGTGTTGCTTGAGGCGGCCGCAGACAGCCCTGACACGCCGATCTCTTGGTTGCCGCTGTGTGCGGAGGCGGATTGGGACATCATCGACGTCCATGAGTTGGGGCCTCAAACCGACATGCCCGACAGCCCATCCCATGTTCTGGACGAGATTGCCGCGCACGTGCAGCAGAGCCCTGAGGCCGTTGCGCTGGAGTTGGGCGACACAACCATCACTTATGCCGAAATGCGCGCGCGTTGGGAAAATCTGGCGCGCCATCTTCAGGCTGCAGGTGTCGGACCCGAAGGGCGCGTCGGCCTCCTGCTGGACCGCTCGCCCGAGCTTGTCATCGGCCAGTTGGCGACAATGGCGGCGGGTGCTGCTTTCGTATCGCTGGACACCTCCTATCCGTCCGATCACCTCAAACGCATCGCTGAAGACAGCCAGCTTGATGTGATGCTCACCCAACGGGCGCATGTCGATTTTGCCAAGTCCGTCTTGCGCGACGGGACGCAGATTGTCGTGCTGGATGAACCGCTTGAGGTTCTTGACGGACCACCGCCGCCGGGTCCGATGCATTCGGAATGCGCTGCGTATGTGATCTACACCTCCGGCTCGACCGGGGTGCCCAAGGGCGTTACGGTCCCGCATTCGGCCCTTTCGAACCACATGCGCTGGATGGTGGCTGAGTTCGGTTTTGACCGCGACACCCGTGTGCTTCAGCGCACGGCCGCGTGTTTTGACGCCTCGATTTGGGAGGTGTTTGCCCCGCTCATGTCCGGCGGCACTCTGGTCCTTTTGCCACCCGAGGCACAGCGCGATCCCGAATTGATCGTACGTTGCATTTCCGATCACAATGTCACGGTCGTTCAGACCGTACCGTCGCTGCTGCGGCTCATGCTCAAGGAGCCGGGCTTTTATGCCTGCACATGTCTCAAGCAATTCTTTTCCGGTGGAGAGCCCTTGCCAGAAGACTTGCGTGCCCAGGTTGTCGCGTCGCTCGAACTGGATATCGTCAACCTCTACGGCCCCACAGAAACAACCATTCAGGTCGCCACCGCCCAGACGGACGGCACGCCCGAACCGTTCGGCGTGCCTATCGGACATCCGATCGAAAACACGGCACTCTACGTGCTTGATGACGACCTGGCCCCCGTCCCTGTCGGCGTTGTAGGTGAGGTTTGGGTCAGTGGCGCGAACCTCGCCCGCGGCTACCATGATCGCCCGGTTGATACGGCGGCGGCCTTCATACCCGATCCTTTCTCCGACATTTCGGGTGCGCGGATGTATAGAACCCGCGATCTGGCACTGCGCCGTGCGGACGGCGCGCTGATCTATCAAGGCAGGAACGATACCCAGATCAAGTTGCGCGGCTTCAGGATGGAGTTGGGGGACATCGAGGCGCGCATTCGTGACACAGCCGGCGTATCCGACTGCGCAGTTTTCACCGCTGGCAGCGATGCCTCATCCCTGATCGCAGCCATCGTTCCCGCGGACGGTGCGCAAGGCGACGACACGGACCCGCTGACAACCCAGCATGTCGATCAATGGGAAAGCATTTACGAAGGCATCTACGGGCAGGACGACGAGGTCGCCGACCTCAGTTTCAACACAGTGGGGTGGACCAGCAGCTATTCCGGTCAGAACATCAGCGAGGCGGAAATGGCCATCTGGCGCGACACCACAGTCGCCCGCATCCGCGCACTGAAACCTAAGCGGCTGCTCGAAATTGGGTGCGGGACGGGTCTGTTGCTGACGCAACTGGCACCCGAGGTCGAACACTATATCGCCACCGATTTCTCGGCCCCCGTGGTCGAAGAATTGCGCCAGAACCTGGACGCTTTGGGGCTGGCAGGAAATGGCGAAGTGCTACAACGCCGCGCGGATGAACTGGAGGAGTTTGAACCCCAGTCCTTCGATACAGTCGTTCTCAATTCGGTGGTCCAGTATTTCCCGAGCGCCGACTACTTGGCGGATGTCATACGCAAGGCCGCCCGACTGTTGCGACCGGGCGGGGCAATCTTTGTCGGCGATGTCCGCAGCCTTGATCTATTGGGGGCCTTTCACCTGTCCATTGCCAAAAGCGCACTGCCGGACAGTGCCACCGGCGCAGAGCTTTTGCATCTGATCCACCGCGAAGCCGCCCTTGAGAAAGAGCTGGTTCTGGACAGCGCCTTTTTCCACGCTCTTGCCAAGGAGGTGCCTGAGATCAGCGGGATACAAAGTGCATGTAAACGCGGTGGATATGACAATGAACTGGGCAAGTTCCGCTATGATGTGACCTTGCAGGTAGGATCCGCTGACACGCATGTTGAACCGACGCGTTTGGATTGGCTGACGGATGCGTTGGATGCCGGTCGGCTTGAGGCGCATTTGCAGGGGGCGGATGCCGATTGCATCGAGATCATCAATATTCCCAACGCACGGGTCGCTGCCGAGGTGCGCCTGAATGGTCTGATCCGAAACGGGTCCGCACAAAAACCGCTGCACGAGGCGCTCGCCACCGCGATGGAAGCCAAAAACGCGGCTATGGATCCAGAAGATTTCTGTCAGATGGCCGAACGTCTGGGGTTGGAGGCGCGTGTCCGTTACGCCCCTGATCAACCTGACCGGATCGAGGCGCTGTTCTGGCGCGCGGGCGTCACGCCGCCAGACGATCCGCCCCCGGCCAACCTCGCAACCGGCGATGCAGCCTATCGCAACCATGCGAATGACCCGCTGGCGACTGTCCGGTTCCGCGATCTGTCAGGACGTGTTGCCGCCCATCTGAACGACGTGCTGCCAGCCCATATGGTGCCTGCGTTTTTCTCCCAACGTGATGCGTTACCCCTGACCGCAAATGGCAAGCTGGACCGGCGTGCTCTGGCACTGTCCGAACACGACCGCAACATGTCCCAGCAGGGCTATGTAGCGCCACGCAATCCATTGGAGGAAGCACTGTCGATCCTGTGGGCCGAAGTGCTGGACACAGGTCACATCGGGATCGACGATGACTTCTTTACCGAGTTGGGCGGGCACTCCCTGATTGCGGTTCAGCTGATCAACAAGTTGCGCGAAACCCTCGAAACGGATGTGGCATTGCGCACCCTGTTTGAAAGGCCCACCGTGCGCAGCTTTGCCGAAGGGCTTGCCGAGGCTGCCGATGACGATCTGGAAGCCACAGCCGAATTGTTCGTCCGCATATCGCAAATGTCCGAAGCTGAAATCGACGCGGCACTGGGCGTCGACGCGGGGACCGTCGCATGAATGTTGTGGGCGGAATCGACCGCCGCAAGGCCTTGATGCGCAAACTGCTTGAGGCGGACACCGCAGCGCGGCAACCCGTCAAGCCAAGCACGATCCCAAGGCGCATCGATGACGGACCGGCACCTTTGTCCTTTTCGCAGCAACGTTTCTGGTTTCTCGACCGGTTGGCACCCGGAAATCCATTCTACATCGAAAGCCTCGCCTTGCCTCTTCCGGCCGGAACTATTGATCCGGCCATTCTAGAACAGGCGATCAACATGGTGGTTGCGCGCCATGACCTGTTGCGCACGCGGTTCGTCGAAAAAGGGGAAGGAGCGGTTCAGGTCGTCATGCCGGACATGACCATACCTGTTGAGATCACCGATCTTGGCCACCTGACGGCAGAGGAACGCCCCGTTCAGACGGCGCAACTGTTGCATAGCATAGCGTCGCGCCCCTTCGATCTGAGCCAACCTCCCTTGCTGCGCTTTCACTTTATCCGGGGCACGGATCAGGGTGACATCCTCGCAATGGCGGTGCACCACATCATCTCGGACGGGTGGTCGATGCGTGTTCTGAGCCGGGAAACCAGCGACGCTGTTCGGTCTTTGATGACCGGCCAACCCTTCGATCCGCACCCCCTGCCGATCCAATACGCAGATTATGCCACGTGGCAGCAGAACATGCTGGCCAGCGATGATGATCCTGCGCTGTCCTACTGGCTGAAACACCTTTCTGACCTGCCCAACCTCGCCTTGCCGCTGGATCACCCCCGGCCCCGGGTCTTGGGTTTTGAGGGCGCGCATATCGACCGGGAAATACCAGCAAACGCGTCCGCTGGGTCGCAAATGCTTGCCAAACGCGAGGCCGCGACGCAATTCATGGTCACACTGGCGGCCTTTGCAGCGGTTCTTGCGCGGCACAGTGGGCAAGACGAAGTTGTGATTGGCACGCCTGTCGCAGGGCGGTCACGATCCGAAGTCGAACCCTTGATCGGGCTGTTCCTTAACACCGTCGTTTTGCGCATCGATGTCTCCGGCGATCCGACATTCAGCGATCTGGTTGCGCGCGTCAGAAAGACCGCCATAGCCGCATTTGAGCGTCAAGATACGCCATTTGAGCGCATCGTTGAAAAGCTAGATCCAGACCGTGATCTGGGCCGCAATCCGCTGTTTCAGGTTCTGTTCCAGCTTTTCACACCACATGACCAGACTGCAGATGCAGCGCAGGCAGATGTGGAGACCATCGGCGTCGACAAAGGCGCCGCGATCCTTGATCTATCCGTACATCTGTGGAGCGGACAGAAGGGTCTGAAAGGTCGGATCGAGTACAGCACCGAGTTGTTCCAAGAGAAAACGGTGAACCGGCTCTTTGACCATTTCACGCAATTTCTGGGCAATGCGGTCACTGCACCGGGCCGCAAGCTGTCGGACATCAACATGATGCGCCCGGATGAACTGAATGCGGTTCTGAGCGTGGCCAAGGGTCGCGACGTTGCGCACACGGGCCCAACCACTTTGCCTGATGCCTTCATTGGGCGGTGCGAAACCGCGCCTGATGCGTGTGCGCTGATCGTGGACGGCACGCGTGTCACTTATTCAGAGTTACGCGCCCGCATGGCTCAAATCGCGGGTGCATTGGCCGCGCGCGGGGTCACGTCTGGCGATAGGGTTGTCCTCTGTCTGGACCGCTCGCCGGACTGCGTCGCCGCGATGCTGGCCACGATGCACATAGGCGCCGCATATGTGCCCATCGACCCGGGCTATCCCAGCGCGCGCATCCGCTATGTCATTGAGGACAGCGCCGCAAAGCTTGTGGTGACAACGCAGGACCATCTTTCCCGAACCGGCGTGGACGATGCGCTCTTGTTGGATCAAGACCCCTTGCCGAACTGCGACTTGATGCCATCGCGGGCGCTCCCACTCGGGCTGGCTTACGTGATCTATACGTCAGGTTCCACGGGGCGTCCCAAGGGCGTTATGGGGACACATGTCGCAGCCATGAACCGGTTCAACTGGATGTGGCGCGAATACCCGTTTGGGGCTGACGAAACCTGCTGTCTGAAAACGGCCATCGCCTTTGTCGATTCCATTTGGGAGACGTTTGGTCCGCTGCTGGCCGGTGTGCCGTCGGTGATCCTTGATGACGCGCAAACCCGCGATCCTGCCGCGCTCAAGGATGCGCTTGCAAAGCACAAGGTCAGCCGATTGCTGGTGGTTCCGTCGCTCCTGCGCGAGATGCTTGACTGGAACACTGATTTCGACGGTGCCCTGCCCGATCTCACGCGGCTCTTCACCAGCGGCGAACGATTGCCCGCCGATTTGTCCCATCGACTGACGCGCACAGCATCGCGGCTGCAACTGATCAATCTCTATGGCTCCTCCGAAGTTGCTGGTGACGTGACCGCCACGCAGCCGCTTTACCTCACAGACGGCGATGACGCCCCGATTGGCCAGCCAATCGACAACGCGCAGACCTATGTGCTGGACAAGAACATGCGACCGGTCCCGCCGGGCGCTATTGGGCAGCTTTATGCTGGCGGGGCAAATCTGGCACGCGGGTATCTGCATCAGCCGGGCATGACGGCGGACCGTTTTGTCCCCGATCCGTTTTCCGACACCGCAGGCGCGCGCTTGTTTGCAACCGGCGATCTGGTGCGTCTGCTGCCCGATGGCGCCTTGGCCTTTGTCGGACGCGCGGATCATCAGGTCAAAATCCGTGGCCACCGCGTCGAGATCGGTGAGGTTGAGGCGACCCTACAGGACCACCCGGGGGTAAATGAGGCCGTTGTCACGATGACCTTGGACGATGCAGGCGGTCGCCTCGATGCTTGGATCACCGCAAAAGGCGGAAGTGACGCTTTGGACCCGAACGTTGTGCGGCAATTTCTGACTGAGCGTCTGCCAGCCCCGATGATCCCCGCAAATGTCACAGTACTTGATGCCTTGCCGCATCTACCCAACGGCAAATTGGACCGAAAAGCACTTGCAGAACACGCGCCGTCCGACCGACGTGCCGCCATTGCATCGCCACCTGAGACGGACACCGAAATCGCGCTGGCAGCGCTTTGGTCCGACCTGCTCAACCGGGCGAACATCGATGCGCAGGACAACTTCTTTGACGTTGGTGGTCATTCACTTCTGGCCACCCGCCTTGTGACCGCGATGCGCGAGCAATTCGACATCGAACTGCCCCTCACGGCCGTCTTCCTCTTCCCCACACTTCGCACCATGGCGGCAGAGGTCGAGCGCATCCTTCTGGCCGAGATCGAGGCGCTGAGCGGTGCAGAGGCGCAGACGCTGCTGGATGAGAAATCGTAGGGGGGACTTGGATCATGACAAATTCCGAAAACAAATCCGAAGCCGCCTTTCTGAGTGACTATGAAGCAGTGGACGCCGATACAGAGACCGCGCCAGCCTCCTCCTGCACCAAAGGCAACGCCGCTCCCGATACCCAAGCGCTCCTGCGTGCAAGGCTTGCAGGAAAGAAACTGGGCAAGGTAAAAAAGCAGGCTGAGACGGCGATTGCAAAACAGCCCGCCGATGCGCCAATCACCCTGTCCTTTGCCCAGCAGCGCCTGTGGGTACTGGACCAGCTTGCACCGGGCAATGCGTCGTACACCGAAAGCTCAGCGCTCAGATTTCAAGCCATTGTTCAGCCAGAGGTGCTGCAACAGGCGATCAACACCATTGTCGCCCGCCACGCGGTGTTGCGCACCACCTTGCACGAGCGGAACGGGCAACCCGTGGCCCATGTCGCAGACGAGGTTCTGATCCCCCTGCCCGTTCACGATCTGACGCATCTGGACAGCGACGCACAACAGTCCGAAATCCTGCGACGTGCCACCGAAGATGCACACACCGCATTCGATCTGGCGACGGGACCGCTGCTGCGCACAACGTTGCTGAAGCTGCAGCCAAGCGAATGGGTCTTCCTCATCTCGATGCATCACATCGTATGCGATGGCTGGTCGTCGTCGGTATTCTCGCACGAATTGTCGACGATCTACGCCAATCTGGCGATGGGCCAACCGATCAACTTGCCAGAGCTGCCAATTCAATATTCCGACTACGCCGCCTGGCAACGGGACTGGTTGAGCGGCGGATTGATCGAGAAACAACTGGACTACTGGCGCACCCGACTGGATGACCTCACACCGTTGGACCTGCCAGCCGATTTCCCGCGCCCGCCCGTGTTCAGCTACCGCGGCGCGCGGCACGCGTTCAAGGTGCCCGCCGACCTCACCAATAGGTTGGAAATTCTGGGCAAACGCGAAGGCGCCACCCTGTTCATGACATTGCTGGCAGGGTTCAAATGCCTGCTGCACCGGATCACCGGGCAAGAGGACATATCCATTGGCACGCCGATCGCCAACCGCACCCGCAAAGAATTGGAGCCGTTGATCGGGTTCTTTGTGAACACGCTTGTCATGCGCAACGATCTGTCCGGTTCGCCAAGTTTCCGCGATGTTCTAAAACGCGTCCGCACCCGCGCGCTTGAAGCATATGACCATCAGGACCTGCCGTTCGAAAAATTGGTCGAAGACCTGCAACCCGACCGCGATCTCGCCTCAAACCCTCTGTTTCAGGTGATCTTTCAATTGCATGCCGACCAGGGGGCCTCCAACCCACAGAAGCATAGCGACCTGGGATTGGTCGAGGTTGAACGATCCACGGTGAAATTCGATCTGCGTGTCGAATTTCGAGAGACGCCGGATGGGCTAACGGGGGCGTTTGAGTACAGCACAGACCTGTTCAAACCCGACCGGATCGCACGGCTCTCCAGCTACTTGCTGGCGGTTTTCGAGGAGATGACCCGCGCGCCGGACATGCCGGTCGACGCAATGCCCCTGGTCCGTGGTCCCGAACGCCTGAAGATCGCCGAGTGGGGCCGTGAAGACGAAACGGTCAGCCCTCAAGGCTCCATCGCCGACCGGTTCCTGTCTCAGGCCGATGCGACCCCGGACGCGGTGGCCGTGGCTGACGACGATGGGGAACTGACCTATGCCGGTTTGCGGGACCACGCCATTGCCCTCGCGCATCGCCTGCGAAAGGCCGGAATAGGGACGGAAACCGTGGTGGTTGTCCCAGCAGTGCGGACGCGACAGACAATCGTGGCGCAACTCGGCATTCTTCTGGCGGGAGGTGCCTATCTGCCCCTCGACATGGAAGAACCGGACGCACGGTTGCAGCATATGATCGGCACCGCAAAGGCCGTGCATGCGGTGGGCGGGACGGATGTGGCGCAGCGGTTCAAGGCCCTTGGACTGAAACGCATCCCCTGCGATCTGCGCAAGAAACCAAAGGCTGCGGACATTCCACCCGTTGTTCCCGCGGATGCTGGCGACCGCCTTGCCTACATCATGTATACCTCCGGCTCGACCGGGGTTCCCAAAGGCGTGGCCGTCCCGCAAAAGGCCGTTCTGCGGCTTGCCTGCGACCCAGACTATTGCCGGATGGGCCCTGATGAGACGACGCTGCTGCTCGCGCCCATGACGTTTGACGCCTCCACCCTCGAAGTCTGGGCGCCCTTGCTCAACGGTGGACGGCTGGCCATTCATCCCCCCGGAAAGATCGATCTCGACGCACTGGCCGACAGCATCCGCACGCACGATGTCTCAATGCTGTGGCTCACCGCGGGGCTGTTTCATCAGATCGTCGACAACAACCTCGACGCCCTGTCCGGCGTGCGGCAAGTGTTGGCCGGGGGTGACGTGCTGTCGACGCGCCATACCGAAGCGTTTTTGGACCGTTTCCCGGACTGCCGGTTAATCAATGGCTACGGGCCCACCGAAAACACGACCTTCAGCTGCTGCTATGCGATCAACGATATGCCGGGCGGTTGCGCCACAATCCCCATTGGGCGTCCGATCCATGGCACCAGTGCCTATATCGTGGACGACTTTGGCCATCTCGCACCGATTGGCGTTGCCGGAGAGTTGTGCGTGGCCGGTGACGGCCTGGCGCGGGGCTATCTTGGCGACCCCAGCCGGACCGCCGACGCCTTCGTGCCCAATCCCTTCAAGGGCAGCGGCGCGCGGATGTACCGGACCGGCGATCTGGCACGCTATGACGACACCGGAACGATCGAACTGCTCGGACGCAAGGACCGGCAGGTCAAGGTACGCGGGTTCCGCATTGAGCCGCAGGAGATTGAGGCTGTGCTGGCCGCACACTCGGATGTGGCTGACGTGGCAGTGCTCGCGCGCAAGGATATGGGGCCAAGCGCTCAACTTGTGGCTTACGTTACGCCGCAAAAAGACACCGGCAACACCGCCCTTGAAACCGGGCAGTCAGACGCGGTCGCGCATTGGCGCGCGCTCTACGATGACCTTTATGCCAATCCCGATGATGTCGAACGTGGGTTTGATATCACCGGCTGGCAATCAAGTTACACCGGCCAGCCGATCCCGGCGGACGAGATGCGTGTCTGGCTGGATGCAACGCTGGCGCGGATCGGCGCGTGCGATCCCAAACGTGTGCTCGAAATTGGCTGTGGCACCGGGATGATGGCCTATCCGCTGGCAGAACGCGCCGAATACTACCGCGGCACCGACGTGTCGGCCCCCGTGATCGACACTCTTCAAAGCGGAATGACCAAGGCAGGTCTGGCGGACAAATGCGATCTGCACGCGGCACCCGCTGACGCATTGGGGGATCAGCGGAGCGATGAATTCGACACCGTGCTGCTGAATTCCGTTGTCCAGTATTTCCCGAGCATTGCCTATCTCAAGGACGTGCTGGATCAAGCCATCGCGGCGATCCCGACCCAAGGGCAGGTCTTTTTGGGTGATCTGCGCAGCCTGCCTTTGGTCGAAGATTTTCACACTGCCATCCAACTGGCCCGCCATGAAGGTGACATCGACTGCGCCGACATTTCCCGTCGGGTTTTGGACGGCGTCCAGATCGAACGGGAGCTGCTTGTCGATCCTGCGTTCTTCCGATTGCTGGCAAGTCACCACCCCCGTATCGCGGCGGCGGATATTCAATGGAAACGCGGCGATGCGGAAAACGAGCTGTCGCAATTCCGCTATGATGTTGTTCTGCACATCGGGGAATGCGAGCTTATCAACGACAATCAGCCGCGCATGGATTGGGAACAGGACGGTCTGACCCTCGGTACATTGGAGGCGCACCTGACGTCGGACAGCGCCCCGGTCACGGTCACGAACGTACCCAACGGCAGGGTCTCGGGCATTGCTGCGGTCTGGGCTGCCGTGCGCGACGGGGATGACACGATCTCAGCCGATAACGTGCAGGCTTTGCTCGCCGCAGACGCGCCGATGCCCGACGAACTGCACGACATGGCAGAGAGGCTCGGGCTGTCATTGGCCATTGTTCCGTCGGATGAAAATCCGGCCTGCTGTACGTTGCACTTCGCCGCCGGCACCTCTGTAATTCCACCATTGGCGCCAGCGCCGTCCACCGAACCGGACTGGACGGCATACGCCAACAATCCGGTTCACGCACTGGTGGCCGAGGCGTTGGTTCCAGCACTGCGCTTGGCCGCCACCGAACACCTGCCCACCTATATGCAACCTTCGCACTACGTCGTGATGGAAGCGTTGCCGCTCACCCGGAATGGTAAGCTGGATCGCAAGGCACTGCCCGCACCGGTGCGTGAACGGGCACTTGCGACCACCGCAGAACTGGCCTTGGCCACATCGGATATCGAAAAAACCCTGGCATGGGTCTGGGGCGATGTTCTCGGACTGGATCAGGTCGGTGTGCTGGATAATTTCTTTGAACTGGGCGGGGATTCCATCCTCAGCATCCAGATCGTTTCGCGCGCCAAGACCGAAGGCATCCTGTTCACGGCCCAGCAGCTGTTCGAAAACCAGACCATCGCGGAACTGGCCGCGATTGCGCAAGAGACGCCGCTGGACCGCATCGACCAAAGCGTTGTCACAGGCCCCTGTCTATTGACGCCGGCGCAAGCGTGGATGTTCGACAACGCGTCTCCTGCCCCACACCACTTCAACCAATCCTTCCTGCTGCAAGTCCCGCCAGAGCTTGATGCCGAGGCGCTGGATGCTTCGGTGCGTGCGCTCCTGTTGCACCATGACGCGCTGCGGCTCCGTTTCAAAAACGGCGACACGGGCTGGACCGCACACCACGCTGATCTGAGCGACGAGGACGGGATCGAATGGATCGACCTGAGCATGTATTGGGGGGCCGCACAGACGCGCGAACTGGAAAGCGCCTGTGCCGAGATGCAGGCGTCGCTTGATCTGGCCGATGGTCCACTTTTGCGCGTCGTTCTGTTCGACATGGGTCCGGGACGCCCGGCCCGTTTGCTGATCTGCGCACATCACCTCGTGGTCGATGGCGTGTCATGGCGCATCCTGTTCGAACAATTGTGGCAGGGCTACCAACAGGTGGTCGAGGGGGCAGCGATCACCCTGCCCGCCAAGACGACGTCCCTTGCAGCATTTACCAGCGCCATGCACAAGCGTGCGCAAGCGGCTGACATGACGGCGCAAGCCGCGTATTGGGCGTCGGTGCCGCCGAACGACGACGCGTTCCTGCCCATCGACCGCGAAGGGTCCAACACCGAAGGTGACGCGTCCGAAATACGGGTCGAGCTTTCCGACGACCTCTCACGTGCCGTGCTGACCGAAGTGCCGCAAGTGTTCCAGACCCGGATCAACGACGCGCTTCTGACCGCGTTCTCGCGCGCGATGGTGCGTTGGGGCGAAGTGCCTGTCGCGTATTTCGACCTCGAAGGTCATGGCCGCGAGTTGGTCGATCCGGGCATGGACCTGTCGCGCACCGTCGGGTGGTTCACCTCGATCTTCCCCGTGGCGCTGGATGTGGATGCAGATGAACCCGTCGCGGACACCCTGATCCGGGTCCAAGATCAGTTGGATGCCATCCCGGATCGCGGCGCGGGCTTTGGCGTGCTGCGTTACCTGTCTGACAATGCCGACATTCGGGGCAAACTTGACGATCTGCCGATGCGCGACATCAGCTTCAACTACCTTGGTCAGTTTGGCGGTCAGGAAGACGGCACCATTCGGGCAGCGCCCGAAGACATGGGCGCGATGCGTGCACCACAGGCCGAACGGCGCCACCTGATCGAAGTCGACGGGGCGGTGTCTTTTGGACGGCTGGGGTTCACCTGGGTCTACAGCGACAAGCAATACGATGCAGCTTCGATCCAGGATTTCGCAGACATGATGCTGGAAGAACTCGAAGCGCTGGTCGAGGCCACCCGCGCCCATCAGCACGCCACCTTCTCGGTCGACAGCTTCCCCGCGGCACGCATGCACGAGGATGATTTCGCCCGACTGATGGCGACGTTTGGTGACGATACGGATGCAGAGGAGCGGTCCTGACCATGCACGGAATCGAAGACATCTATGAACTCTCGCCGATGCAATCGGGCATGCTGTTCCATTCGGTTTATGAAGCCGGACCAAGGATGTATTTCGAGCAGGTGGTGATCCCGTTCGATGCTACCGTTGACCCCGATCATTTCGCCGGGGCTTGGGCTGCGGTAACAGCCGCCAATCCCGCTCTGCGCACCTCCATTCATTGGGAGGACCTCGACAAGCCGGTTCAGGTGGTGCACCGCAACGCCCGCATGGCCGTCGAGACGTGGGACCTGCGCCGGGAACCGCCCGGACGGCGTGAGGTGACGTTGCAATTGAAGCTGGCGGAAGACCGCGATCGCGGCTTCAAGCTGGACCAGGCCCCTCTGATGCGTGTCACCCTCGCGCGGATGGGACCAAGCGCCTACCGCATGGTGATCAGCTTTCATCACATCATTCTGGACGGCTGGAGCCTTCAGGCGGTGTTCGCGCAGTTCACCGACGCCTATGCCCGACTGGCCAGCGGCGGACGTCCGAACCTGCAACAGACACGACCCTACCGCGCTTTCATCGAGTGGCTGCAGGCACAAGACCCGAAATCGGCAGAGGGGTATTGGGCCAAGGTCATGGCCGATGCGCCCGGACCGACCGGGATCGGACGGGCAACCGTCGGGGCGCAGTCGAACCGACCCGACGACTTTGGCGAGGTTGAATTACACCTTTCGGCAGAAGAGGCCGACGCGGCGAGAGCCGCAAGCGTCGCGCACCAGTTGACGCTCAACACGCTGCTGCAAGGGGCCTGGGCCATCACCCTTGGCCGGTTCACCGATCAGGATGATCTGGTCTTTGGCGTCACCGTGTCGGGCCGCCCGGCGGAGATCGGCGGCGTCGAGGAGATGATCGGCCTTTTCATCAACACCGTACCGCTGCGCACGCGCCTGTCCTATGGCACCACGTTGTCGGACTGGTTGGCACAGCTGCAATCAGACCAGCTGCGCGCCCGCAACTTTGACCATTGCGGTCTGGTCCAGATCCGCGAATGGGCGGGACTGCCCGGTGACGAATTGCTGTTCGACACGATCTTCGCGTTCGAGAACTATCCGACCCAGCGCAAGGACGGCGATGCCAGCGCCGACACCACGTTTATCGAACGCACGAACTACCCGCTGTCCGTGGCGGTCATCCCCGGCGATGGGCTACAGGTGCGCCTTCTCTATGACGGACAGGCGATTGAACCTGCCAAGGTGCGGGCCATCGGCGCGACCTTGCTCAGCGTTTTACGCCGCATGACACGGACACTCGCGACCGACCCCCGGGCCACGCTGGAACAGGTGGTTCTGGATGCCTGCCCCGCCCATCAGACAGCCACCGAGGTCACACCCTACCCCGAAGCATCACTGCCGGACCTGTTCGAGCAGATCGCCATAGCCACGCCGGATGCCATTGCGGTCGAAAGCGAAAACGGCCACCTGACCTATGGCGCGCTCAGCACGCGCGCAAACGAACTGGTGGCCCGTCTCAAAGCGACAGGCATCCAGCGGGGTCACCGGGTCGCGCTGCTTTTGCGATCCACAGATGATCTTGTCACCGCCATGCTTGCCGTACTGAAATGTGGGGCGGCCTATATCCCGCTTGATCTGGCCTATCCGCCAGATCGCATCGCAAGCATTCTTGGGGAAACGAATGCGCCTTTGATCCTGACGGACGCGGACCATTTGAAGGACGCACGCGCACACGGCACCAACGTTCTGGATGTCGCAGAAGCGGATGCCAGCCCTCAGGTCAGCGGCATTGAGAGCCATCCGACACCGGATGACGTGGCCTATGTGATGTTCACCTCCGGCTCGACCGGCACCCCCAAGGGCATCGAAATTCCGCACCGGGCCATCGCGCGTCTGGTGCGCAATACCGATTACGTGGACCTGACCGCACAGGACCGCATCGCGCGCCATTCCAACATCGCCTTCGACGCCGCCACGTTCGAAATCTGGGGCGCTTTACTGAATGGCGGCACGACGGTCGCGCTGGACAGGGACACGGTGCTGTCACCCGATGCACTGGCCCTCGCATTGGACGCCAAGCGTATCACCACGATGTTCCTGACCACGGCCTTGTTCAATCGCATCGCGGCAGAACGTACCGACGCATTCCAAAGCCTCGACACGCTGATGTTCGGCGGTGAGGCCGCTGATCTGCAAGCCGTCCGTGCCGTGCTGAATGGGCGCGGACCAAAGCGGTTGCTGCATGTCTACGGCCCGACCGAAAGCACGACCTTTGCCACGTGGCAGCACCTGACCACGATCGAACCCGACCAGATTGCACCGCCCATCGGACATGCCATCGGCCACACATCAGCATATGTGTTGGACAGGCAACTGCGCCCGGTCCCGCAGGGGGCACCGGGAGAGCTCTACCTTGGTGGCGACGGCCTGGCGCACGGCTATGCGGGCCGGGCTGCACTGACAGCACAGTCGTTTCTGCCTGATCCCTACTCCGACACACCCGGCGCGCGGCTCTACCGCACTGGCGACCGGGTACTTCAGGACGCCGAGGGGCGCATCGTATTCCTTGAACGGATCGACACGCAAATCAAACTGCGCGGCTACCGGATCGAGCTGAGCGAGATCGAGGCATTGCTGCTGGCGGAGCCTTCCGTGGCTCAGGCCGTGGTCGTCTGCAAGGGAGAGGGAGAAGCGCGACGCATCCTCGCCTATGTCGTGCCTGCCAGCGATGCCCCGGACGACCTGAGCAACAAACTCACATCGGCCTTGGCCAAGACCATGCCATCCTACGCGCTGCCAGAGACCATCGTGCACCTGGACACCCTGCCGCTCAACCGAAACGGCAAGATTGACCGCGCAGCCCTTCCCGAGCCGCGCACAAAACCCGCCAAACCCACATCAAGAACCGCAGCGCAGGACACACCCAAAGGCTCTACCGAGGAGAAACTGGCGCAAATTTGGGCCGCCGTTCTTGAACGGGATGACTTTGAACGGACGGACAATTTCTTCGACATCGGTGGCCATTCACTGCGGGTGACGCAGCTTGCCTCGCGGATCAAACGCGACCTTGGCGTCGACCTTGCCCTGCGCACCGTTTTCGAGAACCCCACAGTGGAGGGCCTTGCCCGCATCATTGACGCGGATGACACCACAGACGCGCAGGCTCAATCACCAGATCCCACCGAAGCTCCATCCACACCGTCCCGACAAGGCGGCATCAAACCAATCTCGCGCACTGCGCGCCAACGCAAACGGACAACAGGCGCATGACCGTCACACTGGCAAGCATCACCTTCAACCACGATCCTGCATCCTCCCGCCGGGGCGCACTGAACATTCGCCGGAACGGCAGCGACCCGGGCCGTGTCCCCGAATGGATAAAGGGCGACCCGGAGGTGTTCCCTGCCGCCTACGCCATCTCGGACGCACTAAGCGCCCGGATCGACGTTGCAATCGATCTGCTTGGCCCCTCCAACACGCGCGTTTTTGTACGGGCGGTTCCGACCAACCCGTTGGAGTTCAACATTCTGGGTCCGACCGAAACCGCGACGGTCAACTTTGCCGCAAACGGCAAACGCAATGGCCTGCGACTGACGCTGCAAGCCCCGGCATTGGTGCAAACCGGCGTGGGCGCATTCGACGTGAACTGGACCTGGCAATACAAGGAAAGCTTTGCCGGACCATGGAACGATTTTGAAACGACGCGGCACCGCATTTACGTGATCTTGCGCCAACCAACACGGCCGTGGGTGCAGACGCCGTTCACCGCGGCCAACACGCAGTTGCCTTGGGCCGAAGTGCTGGAATGGGCCTGCCGATGGGCCGCCTTCACGCACACACCGGACGCGGCGGCTACCGCAATTACCGCAGCCGTCTACAACCTCGGACCACGCCGGGTTGCTTACGATTGCCGAGGGGGAAATCCGACGAACTATTCCTTTCCCGAATTCGATTGCTCGGCGTTTCTTGAACGGCTTGCAGGGGAATATGGTCGTGGTCCCCGGGTCAATTGCACCGACTGTGCTACGATCGTGTCGACCTTTGCCAATGTCCTCGGCGCGGATCTCTGGCAGTCCCGGATGTTCAATCAGATCGTGCCCTTCCGCTGCAACCTGATGCGCCCGATCGGCGCGCCCTTCTTTGGCCCGGTCTGCGGCACCGGGTTCTTCAACTATCACGAGGTCGCATGGGAAGGTGCCTGTTCCGATCTGGACGAGGTGTATGACGCGTGTGTGGCGGTGTTTTTCCCGGCTCCGCCATCCGTGGGCCTTTCGGCCTTCATGCCATCGGACATCAATTTCGGCTGGTCCTACGCCAGCAGTTACCGTGATTTCCTGGTCAGTCCCGAATCCAGGTACATTTGTCAGGCGCAGCCAACCACAAGACGCCGCCGCCTCGTCTATTAAACCCGCCAAAAGGTGATCTCATGCTGTTGCCAACCCAGATCAACGCACTTCGCAGCAAATACGGCATCGATGAACGACTGTTTCAGGCCCGACATCAAAGCGGTTTCTTTGTGCGGCGGTATCGGATGCTGGGTCAGGAAATTGTCCGCGCCCATATCAAACGCGCGCTGACGCTCAACCTGCCAAGCGGTGGTCGGATGCGCAAGACAACATGGCTGACCGAAGACCGCGCGCCGCGCAAGGCGCCCGAAGAAAACCCGGTGCTGGTCGACAGTTTCGAATATGGCAGCTTTGCTGAAGCAGAACAGGCGCTGTGGAGTTTTCTGGGTGAATTCCACGTGCCCGTTGATCTGCAAACGACAACCGAAGGCGTGGGCGACGTGGGCTTTGTTACACCCGATGACCGGACGGTCGCATTTCTGCGCGGCAACAGCCTGCACCGCATTTCGCAAGAAAACCCGACGCAGGATCTGCACGAGATGGCAGCCTCGGTGGACGCAAAGCTGACGGACAAACCGGATGGGGCGCACCCGGAACCGGCGCTATTCAAGGTCAAGAAGGTTTCTGAGCGACCTACCATCGCGGCACGCATGGCCGCAAAACCCGAAGAAGAGCCGACCATCACCGCTCAGTTCGCCATCGAAGGCATGAATGGTGACGGTGCCGCCCAGACCAGAGCCGCATCCACCACCGATGAGGCCGACAGCGACGATGGCATGTTGCGCATCTTCACCAAGGCGGGGTGGATCGAAGACGACGACGGGCTTCGGTTCAACCTGAACGCGGGTGAAAACGCCAAGGACGCTGAAATCGAGGTCTTTGAGGACAGGGCAGACGGCGCGTGCCTACGCTGCCGCCGCAGGTTGCAAGATGAGGATTGGGTAGACGATGCATAAAGGAGAACGCGCGTAATGGCCGAAGATGACACACTCTACAGCGTCGTGGTCAACCACGAAGAGCAGTATTCAATCTGGCCCGTGGACCGGGAGCTGCCAATTGGTTGGAAAGCCGTCACCGAAGGCAAATCCAAGGAGGACGCACTGGACTACATAGAGGAAGTCTGGACTGATATGCGCCCGCTGTCCTTGCGCAACGCGATGGAAGAGGCGGAACAGCAAGGGACCACCTGACGCCCATGCGCGCATCGGCAAAACCCGCCTGGGCAAGCTGCCCGATGCCAGACCCAAGCGCCGGCTGCCGGATGTTCTGCCTGCCTTACGCTGGCGCCGGGGCATCGATCTACCGGGGTTGGCCATCAGCGCTCAGAACAACCGCGGAGGTTTGGCCGGTGCATCTGCCCGGTCGCGAGCGGCGCCTGTCGGAGCGGCCCATCGACACCGTTCAAGAGCTGGCAACACAAACCGCCAAGGGCATCGCAGGGTATCTGGACCGGCCATTTGTGCTGTTCGGCCATTCCATGGGCGCGCTCATCAGCTTCGAGCTTGCGCGCGCCCTGCGCCGTCTCGGATTGCGCCAGCCAGAGGCCCTGCTGGTGTCAGGCTATGGCGGCCCGCATCTGCCCGACACACGCCCGCCGATCCACGGCCTGCAAGACGCCGACTTCAAACAGGCCGTCGGCGCATTGGACGGCACGCCCAAAGACGTGTTTGCCAATGCTGAGCTAATGGACCTGCTACTGCCGCTGCTGCGCGCCGATTTTAAACTGGTCGAAACCTACACATGTCGGGCCGAGCCGCCGCTGGACATACCCATTTGTGTTTACGCCGGAGAAGATGACCGCGACACCCCGCCAGACGCGTTGGAGGCATGGGCCACCTGCACCAGCGCTCCCACATCCCGCACCATGTTCGATGGCGGGCATTTTTATCTGCGGGATCATGCGAGCGCCCTACTGGATCAAGTGCACCGCGACGTTCAGATGCTCACCGCAGATCGCCGGGATCAAAGGCAAAGTGCAAGACGCTAAGGTCCGGCCTATCCGTTGCAACGGCGCCAAAATACCCGTTGCCCGGATCAGCCGCATACAGATGAAACCGTGCGGGACCTGCAGCGTCGTCCAGCAGCTCAGGCGGACGCGATGGATCGGACGACACCTCGAACCGGTCCAACCCACCGGGCAGACCCGCGCCCTCAGCCTTCAAGAGCGCCTCCTTCGAGGTCCAGAGACGATAAAACGCATCACAGCGCTGCGATGGCGGTCGCGCCTCCAACCGGGCGACCTCATCCACCGTGAAGTACTGCCGCGCGATCTGGCCCATATCCTCAAAGGGCCGCGCATATTCAACGTCCACACCTATCGTTCCCTCTTGCGCCACCGCAATCAAGGCGATGTCGGCAGAGGATGAGGCATTGAACACAACCTCTCCCTGATGGGGCTGCGCCAAAACCGGCTTGCCCGCAGCATCCATGGTCTCATATGCAACCTCTGCCAGGTCACACTGCAGATAGGCCGACAGAATATGCCGCAATGCCGTGCGCCGGGCCGCAAATCGATGCGCATCTTCATCACGGCGAAACCGGCGATACCGCGCCTGTTCCTCCGGGCTCAGTCCGGTCCACCCATCGCCCGAGGCGCGCAACGTGGACAGGGACACCTGCCAGACATGCACCTCTCCCGATTGGGGAGACGTGACCGACGCCAGCGGCATCGTGTTGTAAGCCCCCACCCCGGTCATTCCGCCACCGCCTCCATAATCAGCCGGGACGGCGCATTTGTGCCGTGCAAAATCTCGTACGTGGCGTCCGGATGGTCCACCTCAGCATAGCCACAGGCCGTGCCGCCAATCGACAAGGCGATGCGTGTGCCTGCTTTGAACCGATGACTGACAGAGTGCATATCGAGGGTCAGGCGCGCCGGCAGACTGGCATCCAACCCCTCGGCGTGGGTCACGCCGAACGTAACAAATTCCAGTGGTTCCGCGCGGTCTGGATCATAATCGTACACCTGCGCGCTGAACCCGGCTATGGGCGTTGTCGCCCGCGCAAACAGATCGAGGCGCATGGGTCCTGCGACAAGGATGTCCCGCTCCAACGGCGCTGTCAGATAGGTCTGGCTTGGGTAATCGCCGCAGGGCGACATCTTTGCCGGATCGATCTGCAAGGCGTGGACCTTCATGCCGGCATCGGGTGCCGCCAACAAAGGTGCATTGCCCGTCAGGCTGAAACGACGCCCAAGGTAGAACGATGTCTCAGCACCCCTGATCGGCCAATCATCCGCTGTTCGAAACGGCTCGGCGTCGTCAGGGCGGTACAGAACCGGCGCAGTGTCGGTCAGGTCCCCGTCCCGCAACCAATGATCCAGCCACGCAATGATCCGCGCGGTCACATCCGTTTCGACCTTGCCAAACTGATTGAGGTGAAAGGTATGATCTTCGGCGCTGACGATCAGTTGGTGATCTGCGCGATGCTCCGGACACCCGGACTGGCGCAATGCTTTCCACAGATCAACAGGATCCTCCCACCCCTCGCTCTTGGATTTGATCACCAGAACGGGTGCGCAAATCCGGTCAATATCAGCGCGCAGGCTCTTGTCTGAGGTGCCTGTGCGGCCCGCGATGTAGGTGTCCCAATATGGATCATCACGACCCAAAAGGCTGTTGTCGATCTGGCTTGGGTCCCGGACATTGTTCGCCCGCTCCTTTTCGGCCTCATCCGGCCACCGCCCATGATCCAGCAAGTACAGCCACAGGACGGGCAACAACCCCACCGCGTCGCCACGGCGCCCTGCCCACAGATCAAGCGCCGGATCGTCCGCAATGACGGCTTGCACCTCCGGCGCACCAGCGGCAGCGGCCAGCGCGGTGTATCCGTTATACGACCCGCCAATGGTCCCGATCCGTCCATTTGACCATGGCTGAGCCATGATCCACCGCACGGTCGCGGCCCCGTCCTCGACTGCATTTTCGAACGGATCAAAAACACCCTCCGATCCAAATCGGCCTCGCAGGTTCTGCATCACGAATGTGTATCCACGGCGGGTCAATTCATCCGCAAAAGCATCGTAATAGGCTTCGCTTTGCGCGGGAAACCGGTACGGCGTGCGCATCAAGACAACCGGTGATGGCTGTTGATCCGGCAAATAGATGAACGTCTCCAGTCGCACGCCATCCGGCATTTCCAGCATAGCCCGCCGGTCCGCGTCAGCCCAGGCCTTGGCGGCCAGAAACAGGGTCAAGATCAGAGACAAACCGATGGCCCATGGGCCATGTCGTTGAAAAAACATGCACATCTCTCGACGACTATGGTGCTTGGGTTTTTGCTTGGCAAGCGAGCACCGGTACGACACGTGCCATTTGGTTTCCAAGCAAGGGGTCGCAGACGCTCTGGCCGTGTGACAACGCAGACACGAGGCATGGAACCGCCCCCCAAATTATCCGTCGCAAAGGAAAAACCAGCGCCGCCCGCTCTCGGGCAGCAGCATCGCGCGCGGCTGGTTAATTTCGGCAAAACCGACCGTGCGTTGCGTAATCCATTGAAATCGGAGTGGTTTCAGAGATCTGTTAAAATCCCGATACCCCAAAGAACACCTTGTCCCCGCGGGGACAAATCACCTGTCTCCGCGGGGACAGGTCAGGCAAACAGGTCGTGCGCCAGTTCTAGCGCCTCAACCAAGACGTCCACTTCGTCCTTGGTGTTGTACATTCCGAAGGACGCGCGGCACGTGGCGTTCAGCCCCATGTGTTCCATCAACGGCCCCACGCAATGTTGCCCTGCCCGCACCGCGACCCCCTTCTTGTCGAGGATGGTCGAAATGTCGTGGGCATGCCCTGCCCCGTCCAAAGTGAACGAGAATATCGCGCCCTTGTCCGGTGTCGTGCCCTGGACCTGCAGCCAGTTCAGCCCGCCCAGTTTTTCCACGGTATAGTCGCGCAAAGAGTCCTCGTGCGCGGCGATGGCATCCATCCCGTGACCCATCATATAGTCCAGCGCCACGCCCAGCCCGATCATCTGAACGATGCCGGGTGTGCCGGCTTCGAACTTGTGCGGAGGATCATTGTAGATCACCCCGTCTTTCGAAACTTCCTTGATCATGTCGCCGCCACCGATGAAGGGACGCATCTCTGCCATCCGTTCGGTTTTGCAATAGATCGCGCCCGAGCCCGACGGGCCGTAGAGTTTGTGGCCGGTGATCGCGTAGAAATCAGCACCCAAGTCCTGCACATCCACCGGCATGTGCACCGCCGCTTGGCTCCCATCCACCAGCACCGGAACACCTTTGGCATGCGCACCGTCGCAGATGGATTTCACATCCACCTTGGTACCCAGAACGTTGGACATGTGAGTGACAGCCACAAGCTTGGTCTTGGGTCCGATCGCGTCAATGACCTTCTGCGGATCAAGCGCGCCGGTCGCATCCACATCGACCCACTTCAGAACCACGCCCTGCCGCTCGCGCAAGAAATGCCAGGGCACGATGTTTGCGTGGTGTTCCATGACGGACAGGACAATCTCGTCGCCAGCCTCCATGCGGGGCATCGCCCAACCATAGGCCACCATGTTGATGCCTTCGGTCGTGCCCGAGTTCATCACGATCTCGTCTTCCGACGCGGCATTGAGGAACCGTGCCAGCTTGCCACGGACGCTTTCGTAATTGTCCGTCGCGAGATTGGAGAGGAAGTGTAGCCCCCGGTGCACGTTCGCGTATTCCTCGGCATAAGCCTTGGAGATCGCATCGATCACGACCTGCGGCTTTTGCGCCGACGCGCCACTGTCGAGGTAGACAAGCGGCTTGCCGTTCACTTCGCGGCTCAAGATCGGGAAATCCCCGCGGATGGCGTTGACGTCATACATTTCCAAGTCCTCCTGCCGTCACGCCGGTCAGCGTCACGATCAGCATCATTCCAATAAACAGTCCCGCCAGCACGGCGATCAGCAGGCCAAAGGCCCGAAAGAGCGAGTCAAACCGCAATGCGGCACTGACGAAATGCAAGAGCAGCCAAAACGCAACCACGGCCACCACCAACGCAACCAGCCCGGCCACCGAAGGGGCGATCAGGCTCAGCACCAGGACCAGCGCCTGTGCCGCGGCACGCAAGGCCTGCAGCCACGTCAGCAGCGCCAACATGTCAGTGAATTCCCCCTGCCCCCCAATCGCGCGCCCGGCCCAGACCAGACCGTGCACCGTCACCAGCAAACCGCCGGCGATGATCGCGAAAAGGGCAAAGGGCCGTTCCAACAAGGCCAGCATGGGCACGGCAGCTTGCGCGGCCGGATCGACTGTCCCGTCAAAAAGAACGATCGGCCCCGAGGCCAGCAAGGCGTTGATGGCCGCGATGGCAAACAATGCAGAATAAAGCGTCTGCCGGTCGAGGTTCCACGCCATAATCCGCTGGGCGGCGGTGCGCGGGTCACGCAGCGTCTCAATCGCGAGATCCATGGCCGCGCTCACGCCGCCCTCTCCTGTGCGATGGACCCGCCGATCCAGAACCACATGAACGCCAGAAACCAGATCATTCCCACGATTTGCAACTCGATCCCCGGCCCCACAAAACCTGCGACAAGACCATGCAGCAGGATCAGCGGCGACGACGCCAAAAGCGCCCAGAACAGGGCCAATCGGGCGCCGTAGGCGGTGCCTTTGCCGCCCAACACCCGGCCAATGCCGCGAACCACGAAAGCGATGACATAGAGCAATAAAGGCGCAATGAAGATCCACGCCATGAGCGTGGCCCCCATGAGCATGTTCAAATCCTGCCCCGTCAGATGCGCCTCGCGTGCCAAGCGCGGCAATTGCGCGATGAAGATCAACGCACAGGACGCCATAAGGTAGGCCAGCGCACGGTCTTCGCGCTGCCCAAGCTCAAGCAACCGCCGAATGACGCGCCCCGGACCCCGGTAGGTGGCCGAAATGTTCCGTGTGATGGCCATGTCAGCCCCGGTGACGCTCCAACCAGCCTTCGAGCCGCTCGACCAGCGCGTCGCGCAGGGCTTCGTCCTCGATCTCTTCCACCGCTTCGGCAAGGAAGGCGAGTGTCAGAAGGTCCGTTGCAATCCCCGCAGGGACACCGCGCGAGCGCAGATAGAACAACGCCTCTTCGTCGATGGCGCCAGAGGTCGAGCCGTGGGAACAGGCAACATCGTCGGCGTAGATTTCAAGCTCGGGCTTGGCGAGGAACTGGCTGTCATCGTCCAGCAGCAGCGATTGGCTGATCTGGTAACCGTCTGTTTTCTGGGCACCCTGCTTGACCAGAATCTTGCCCTGGAACACGCCGACAGCGCCATTGCGCAGCACCTTCTTGAAAACCTGACGGCTTTCGCAGCGCAGCGCATCATGGGTCACAAACACGGTGTCATCGTGGTGGAAATCACCGTCGCCCACACAGGCCCCCGCAACATGCGCCACCGCATCGTCGCCCTGGATGTCGATCACGCATTCATTGCGCGTCAGACGGCCATTTACGGTGAGGGTGAAGGATTTGAACGTCGATTCCGTGCCGAGGCGCGTGAAGATATGCGTGATGGCGCGGCGTTCGTGATCGCGGCCCTGCGCACGCACATGGTGGAAGGTGGCCCCATCGGCCACGTCCACTTCCATGGACTTGTTGAACCGCGCCGCAGCAGGGCCGGTTTCGAGCAGGGTCAGCTCTGCGCCTGCATCGACTTTGACCACGTGGTGCAGAATTGCGTCCGAGGTTTCGTTTTCGTGCAAGTAGATGAAATTGATCGGCTTTTCGGCCTTGTCCGTGACATGGATCAGCACGCCATCGGTGGCAAAGGCCGTGTTAAGCGCGGCCAAAGGGCGTTGCACATAGTGCCCATCGGCTTCGAGCGAACCATAAAGATCGGCGGCCCAATGAATGTCTGCGCTTGTCGCCAGACGGTCGATGCGCACACCGGACATCGTCAGGTCATCGGATTTTTCGGCGTCAAAAATACCATCGACAAAGACGATCTTGAGCCGGTCCATATCGTCGAACAGCGGCCCTTCGTCATTGTGGAACAGTGAGGCCTTAGGTGCATCGGGCTGAGTGAGGCTGTCGGGGCGCGTGAACTTCCAATATTCATCGCGCCGACCGGGCAGGCCCATTTCGCGGACGCGGGCCAAGGCCGCCTTGCGCGCGGCGTCAGCCCAGCCATTTTGCGGCATGGTCAGGGTCGCGAGCCGGTCTTCGGTCGGGTTGGATTGCGTTGCAGGCTCGGCCATTACGCCACCTCTGCCAGAATGTCGGCATAGCCGTTGTTTTCAACTTCGAGCGCCAGCTCGGGGCCACCGGTTTTGACGATCTTGCCGTCTGCCATGATGTGCACGACATCGGGTTTGATGTGGTCCAGCAGGCGTTGGTAGTGCGTGATCACAAGGAAGCCGCGCCCTGCGTCGCGCAGCGCGTTCACACCGTCCGCGACCAGTTTCATGGCATCCACGTCGAGGCCTGAGTCGGTCTCGTCCAGAATGCACATTTTTGGTTCCAGCATCGCCATCTGCAGGATTTCATTGCGCTTTTTCTCACCACCGGAGAAGCCAACATTGACCGGACGCTTGAGCATGTCGGCGTCGATTTTCAGATCCTTGGCCTTGGCCCGGATCACTTTCAGGAAGTCCGCAGCGCTCATCTCGTCTTGGCCACGCGCCTTGCGTTGGGCGTTCACGGCGGTGCGCAGGAAGGTCATGTTGCCGACGCCAGGGATTTCGACAGGGTATTGGAAGGCCAGGAAAAGGCCCGCTGCAGCGCGCTCTTCGGGTTCCATGTCCAGCAGATCCTCGCCATCAAGGGTGGCTTCGCCGCTGGTCACTTCGTAGCCGTCGCGGCCCGACAGGACATAGCTGAGTGTGGACTTGCCCGATCCGTTTGGCCCCATGATCGCGTGCACCTTGCCCGCCTCGACCGTGAGGTCGACGCCTTTCAGGATCTGCTTGTCTTCTTCTTCAAGTTGGACGTGCAAGTCTTTGATGTTCAGCATTTTTTCTTGTCCTTGATGTCGCGCGCCGCGCGTTATTGCAAAATGACAGCCGTGCCCGAGACACTGACCATCAACATTGAATCGCCGACCACTTCGTAATCGAGGTCGATCCCGATGACAGCATTTGCGCCCTGTGCTGCCGCCCGTTGTTCCAGTTCCGCCATGGCCGTGTCGCGGGCGTCTTGCAGTTTGGATTCGTACGCGCCCGAGCGGCCCCCGATGATGTCCGTGATGCCCGCAAAGAAGTCGCGTACGACGTTGGCCCCCATGATCGCCTCGCCCACGACGATGCCGCGGTAGTCGGTGACTTTGTAGCCTTCGACGGTGGAGGTGGTTGTCATAATCATTCGGTGCCCTCCTGTTCTTCGCGGGCAAAGAGGCGTTGGACGCCCAGCCCGATGGATATGGAGAGTGCCAAAAGGATGCACCAAACCCAGAAGGATGTCAGCGCGCCGGGGGCCAGTGTGGCGGCTGCGATCATGCCCGCAAAGACGGCGATGATGCAGGCCAGCCCGCCCTGTTGGGTGCCGTCGAGGTCGGACACCGAGTGGCGCTTGATCGGTTTGCGATCGGTGTCCGTCATTCATCCGCTCCGGCAAAGAGGAAGAAGGCCGCACCGATGGCTCCGCCTGTCATTGCGCCGCCGATGGCCAAGGCCGCCGCGAAACCCGGCAGCACAAACGCACCGATCACACTGCCAAGTGCAGCACCACCCAGAACGGACAGCGCCATCGTGGCAAATGCCGACTTCTGTTTGCCTTCCGAGGACATCGCTTAGCCCACCGATCCTTCGAGCGAAATGGCCACAAGCTGCTGCGCTTCCATGGCGAACTCCATGGGCAGCGCTTGCAGCACGTCCTTGCAGAAGCCGTTGACCACGAGGGCGACCGCCTCTTCCTCGTCCATGCCACGGCTGCGGCAGTAGAACAGTTGGTCGTCGTCCACCTTGGACGTTGTCGCCTCGTGTTCCACGCGGGAGGAGTTGTTTTTGACCTCGATATACGGGACCGTGTGTGCACCGCATTTGTCACCGATCAAGAGCGAGTCGCATTGCGTGTAATTGCGTGAATCCTTGGCCTTTGGATGCATGGACACCAGACCGCGATAGGTGTTCTGGGCCTTGCCAGCGCTGATCCCTTTGGAGACGATGCGCGACTTGGTGTTCTTGCCCAGGTGCACCATTTTGGTGCCCGTATCCGCCTGCTGCATGTTGTTGGCGATGGCGATGGAATAGAACTCGCCCTGGCTGTCATCGCCGCGCAGGATGCAGGATGGGTATTTCCATGTGACGGCTGAGCCGGTTTCGACCTGCGTCCACATCACTTTGGCCCGGTCGCCCCGGCAATCGGCGCGCTTGGTGACGAAGTTGTAGATACCGCCCTTGCCGTTCTCGTCACCGGGATACCAGTTCTGAACGGTGGAATACTTCACCTCAGCATCTTCCATGATGACGATTTCTACGACCGCCGCGTGCAGTTGGCTGATGTCGCGCTGGGGGGCGGTGCACCCTTCGAGATAGGACACATAGCTGCCTTTGTCCGCAATGATCAGCGTGCGTTCGAACTGGCCGGTGTTTTCGGCGTTGATACGGAAATACGTGGACAGTTCCATCGGGCAGCGGACGCCCGGCGGGACATAGACGAACGACCCATCCGAGAAGACGGCAGAGTTCAGCGTGGCATAGAAATTGTCCTGCACCGGTACGACCGATCCGAGGTACTTTTTGACCAGCTCGGGATGTTCCTTGATCGCCTCGGAGATTGAGCAGAAGATCACGCCCGCCTTCTTCAGCTCGGCCTGGAATGTGGTGCCGACGGACACGGAATCGAACACCGCGTCCACAGCGACCTTGCGGCCTTCGGCGGGCATATCTTCGGCCCCTTCGACACCGGCGAGGATCATCTGTTCCTTCAGAGGAATGCCCAGCTTTTCGTATGTGGCGAGCAGCTTCGGGTCGACCTCGTCCAGCGACTTGGGCTTCACTTCCATGCTTTTCGGGCGGGCGTAATAGTACTGGTCCTGAAAGTCGATCTCGGGGTAATCGACCATCGCCCAATCGGGCTCTTTCATCTGCAGCCAACGCTCATAGGCTTGCAGACGCCATTCGGTCATCCATTCGGGTTCTTCGTTCTTTTCCGAGATCAGCTTGACGATGTCGGGGGTCAGGCCCTTGGGGGCGTATTCCATCTCGATGTCGGTTGACCAACCGTATTTGTAGGCACCCCCGACCTCGGCAACGGCATCCACCGTTTCCTGATCCACGCCTTCCTTGACGATCACGTCTTCCATGTCTGACATCCCTCTCGCAACTGAACGGATTACGCCGCCCGCGCCTCGTGTTTCTTCAACTTCTGCGCCCAAACCTCGGCAAAGCGCAAAACGTCGTCTTCTGTTGTGTCGAGGCCCAGCGACACGCGCACCGCACTTGCCGCGTCGGCCTCTGAATACCCCATCGCCATCAGCACCCGGCTGGTCTTGACCTTGCCACTTGAGCAGGCAGAGCCCGCCGAAATGGCAAAACCGGACAGGTCCATCTGCATCACCTGCGTCTCGCCCTTCCAGCCGGGCGTGATGAAACAGGAGGTGTTCGGGAGCCTTGACGACCCTTTCCCGACAAAAATAGTCGTCTTGCTGGCGGCAGCAAGGGCGTTTTCTAGAATATTTCTAAGTTTCTCGATCCGGTCCCATTTTCCGGCCTCGACATCGCGTTGTGCAGCCTCAGCTGCAGCGCCAAATCCGGCGATGCCAATGACATTTTCCGTACCGGATCGGCGACCCATTTCCTGGCCGCCGCCCCGAATTTGTGCCGGCACATCCACGCCAAGTTTAAGGCAGAGTGCGCCAACCCCTTTTGGCCCGCCAAACTTGTGTCCCGAGATCATCAGGTAGTCGGCCCCCAAATCGCCCACGGACGTTCGGAATTTGCCAACCAATTGAACAGCATCCACCAACACGTGCGCGCCATTGGCCCACGCAACCTGCGCCCAACGGAAGTTGTTCTGCAACACGCCGGTTTCCGAATTCGCAGCCTGTACCGCCAACATGCTGCCCTCAACCGTATCGAAAGGCAGCAACTCCCCGTCGCGGTCCACGGGCAACGCATATTTCTGATGAACACGAACCGCATCATGTTCGACATGCGCACATGTCAGATTGTGCCCGGCCACGGCCAACTCCGCCGCTTCGGTTGCGCCGGATGTGAACACAACTTCGTTCCGGTCGATTCCCACAAGCGCCGCCACCTGCGCGCGCGCCTTCTCGACAATTGCCTTGGCCGCCCGCCCTTCGGCATGCACGGATGACGGGTTGCCGACCACATCCATGGCACGCAGCATCGCCTCGCGTGCTTCCGGTCGCAAAGGTGTCGTGGCGTTGTGATCCAGATAGACGCGGCTCATGTTTCTTCTGACCAGAAATACCACGGGGGGCTTGGGGGGCTGGCCCCCCATCCGACATCAGCCATCATCGACAACCGCAAAAAGGTTGGGCACCGCCGGACAGGGTGCCAGTTCATTCCCGATCACATCCGACAGGCGGGTCTGGTGCAGGAACACATAGACATGGGCGCTCAGTCCCTCCCATAGCCGGTTTGTCAGCGATTGCGCTTTGGACCCCGAGGCCGCACCGGAGGCCCCTGCCCCCTTGTGCATCGCATCCACGGTTTCATCGACCGCCGCAAGAATGTCCGAGACGCGGATATCCGACGCCGACCGTGCCAGCCGGTACCCGCCCCCCGGACCGCGCACAGATGTCACCAGATCGGCCCGCCGCAGCTTGACAAACAACTGCTCCAGATATGGCAAGGATATGTCCTGGCGACCCGCGATATCGCCAAGACTGACCAGCTGTTCGCCGGGCTGCATCGCGATGTCAGCCAGCGCCACCATCGCATAGCGTCCCTTCGTGGACAGTTTCATGTCAAAGCCCCCAATTGACGTCACCGACACAAGGTCATACATCCGGTGCCACTGCAGGATGTATGACCTGTCGGAAAAGTTAGAACCGTTCTAAGGTATCCGATCAATTTCGTCAAGAAATCGGAACCGCAAAAAGACGCGCGAGGACAGACACGCATATGCCCGAGGTCATTTTTCCCGGACCCGAAGGCCGCCTTGAGGGCCGCTACCACCCCCAGAAAGAACGTGACGCGCCGATTGCGATCGTGCTGCATCCGCATCCGCAGTTTGGCGGCACCATGAACCACAAGGTGGTGCATGCGCTGCACTATGCGTTCTTCAACATGGGTTTCACCGTGTTGCGGTTCAACTTTCGTGGGGTTGGGCGCAGTCAGGGTGAATACGATCAGGGGATTGGCGAGCTGTCCGATGCGGCCTCCGCCCTCGATTACCTGCAGTCGATGAACAACAATTCCAAGCATTGCTGGGTCGCGGGTTTCAGCTTTGGCGCGTGGATCGGAATGCAATTGCTGATGCGGCGGCCCGAGATCACCGGGTTTATTTCCGTCTCGCCGCCCGCCAACATGTACGATTTTTCGTTCCTGGCGCCCTGCCCGTCATCGGGTCTGATCATCAACGGCACCGCTGATCGCGTGGCCCCGCCCGCGGATACGGAATCGCTGGTGTCGAAGCTGCATGACCAGAAGGGCATCACCATCACCCATACGCAGGTCGAAGGTGCGGGCCATTTCTTTGAAGAGCCGCATCTGGACACGCTGATTGGTCACACAACCGACTATGTGAAGCGTCGCCTGACCGAGACGTCGCGCTGATGGCCGATCCCGTCGTCATTGAAATGGCCAACAAGCTGGCCGAAGAATGCCTTGCCGTGCAGAACGAGGTCGGCAACGACCGGTTGTTCATGGAAGTGGGTGACGTGCTGGGCGCGTCGTCGCAAACGCTGGAAGAGGCATTTTTGACGGCGATCCGCACACGGATGGCGAATGATGCGGGCCGCCGGTTCTTGGCGCAAAAGATCAAGTCGCATCGCGCAGAGCAGGCGTCTGAGTGACGCGACTGGATCAGCAGATCGCCTTTCTGAACGAGGCGGACAAGCTGAAATCCATCATCCGCGCGACCACGCTGGCGGATGGATCGCGGGCCGAAAACAGCGCAGAGCATTCGTGGCACCTGACACTTTATGCGCTGGTTTTGGCGGATCAGGCGGGTCCGGACGTAGACATCAATCGCGTCATCAAGATGCTGATCCTGCACGATCTGGTTGAGATTGACGCCGGCGACAATCCGATCTTTGAAGATGTGGATGCAGCCTCCGTGGCAGCGCAAGAAAAGGCGGCGGCGGACCGTATTTTCGGTCTTTTGCCTGATGATATCGCCGCGTCCCTGCGCCCGATCTGGGAAGAGTTCGAAGCGGCAGAGACGCCCACAGCTCAGTTCGCCAAAGCGCTTGATCGGTTTCAGCCGCCCATGCTGAACCTCGCCTCCGGCGGGGGCAGTTGGACTGATTACAATGTGACCGAAGATATGGTCGCCGCCCGTGTTGGCACGAAAATCGAACGCGGAGCGCCCGGATTATGGACGTATGCCAGCAAACGCATTAGCGCGTTCTTCGCTTCCATCTCCTGACGGCGATTTCTCGGTATACAATTGCATACACACTTCCCAAGCGCGGCGTGACACGCTAAGCGACGGGCAGAGTTTTCGCGCGTGCAAAGGACCCTCCCCATGACCAAGATCAAGGTAGACAACCCCATCGTCGAAATGGACGGGGATGAGATGACCCGCATCATGTGGGACTTCATCAAGAAGAAGCTGATCGAACCTTATCTCGACATCGATCTGCTCTACTACGATCTGGGGATCGAGGAACGCGACCGGACCGAAGACCAGATCACCATCGACGCTGCCGAAAAGACCAAAGAGGTCGGCGTGGCTGTCAAATGCGCGACCATCACGCCGGATGAGGCGCGGGTGGAGGAGTTCGGCCTGAAGAAGATGTGGCGCAGCCCCAATGGCACCATCCGAAATATCCTGGGCGGGGTGATCTTCCGCCAGCCGATCATCTGCCGCAACGTGCCGCGCCTTGTGCCCGGTTGGACCAAGCCCATCGTGGTGGGCCGCCATGCCTTTGGCGATCAGTACAAGGCCACGGATATGAAGTTTCCCGGCGCTGGCACGCTGACCATGAAATTCGTTGGTGAGGACGGGACCGAGATTGAGCACGAGGTCTACAAGGCCGATAGCGCCGGTGTCTTCATGTCGATGTATAATATTGATCCGTCGATCTATGACTTCGCGCGGGCGTCTTTCAACTATGGCCTGAGCCTTGGCTGGCCGGTCTATCTATCCACCAAGAACACGATCCTAAAGCAATATGACGGACGTTTTCTGGAGGTCTTTCAGGAGGTCTATGACGCCGAGTTCAAGGAGCAGTTCGAGGCGGCGGGCATCTGGTATGAGCATCGCCTGATCGACGACATGGTCGCCTGTGCCATCAAGTGGAACGGCGGCTTTGTCTGGGCTTGCAAGAACTACGATGGCGATGTGCAGTCGGACGTGGTGGCGCAAGGCTTCGGGTCACTGGGTATGATGACGTCGCAGTTGATGACGCCCGATGGCAAGATCGTTGAGGCCGAAGCGGCGCACGGCACTGTCACGCGCCACTACCGGCAGCATCAGGCGGGGGAACAGACCTCGACCAACTCCATCGCGTCGATCTATGCGTGGACTGGCGGTCTGAAGCACCGGGCCAAGCTGGACGACAATGCGGCCCTGATGCGCTTTGCAGAGACGCTGGAGAAAGTGATCGTGGACACCGTGGAGTCGGGCCACATGACCAAGGATTTGGCCCTACTGGTTGGCCCCGATCAAGGGTGGCTGACCACCATGGGCTTCCTTGAGAAGATCGACGAGAACCTGAACAAGGCCCTCGCCGGTTAAGCGGCCAGCACGGCCACGCGCGGCGCGAACGGCAGAATGGTTCGATTGCGCCCCTCGAAGGTGACAAAGCTGCCTTGGGGCACCTCGTGCCATTCGGCGTCCTGATCGTAGGGTTCGCTGACCACGGACCAGCCGTTTGTCCTGTCATCCCAGCGGTAATAGAGCGATGGGGCCTGATTGTCCGAGGCATAACGCACCGCGATTAGGCGCTTGCCGTCGGTCATGGCGACGGTCATGCGCACAAGCGGGTCAAAGCCCTGTGCCTCGCCTGCTTCGACAATCATGGCGGTTGCCCGTTCAAGACCGCGCCGCGGGTTGTCGGCAAGGCCCATGCTGAGGGCGACAAGGAAAAGCGCTTCGCTGTCTGTGGCCCCTTTGCGTTCGGGGTAAAGTGCGTCGGCAATACACATGTCGGCGGATTTGCGGAACTGACCGAAATCACCGATCTGACCGTTGTGCATAAAGCTCCAATTGCCGCTGGCGAACGGGTGGCAGTTGTTGCGGCTGGTCGCAGTTTCAGTCGAAGCGCGGACATGGGCCATGAACAAGGGCGCGCGCACCTGATCGGTGAGGGACGCAAGGTTCGCGTCAGACCACGCCGGGAACACGTCGCGGAAAAGGCCCGGTTCGGGGCGTTGATCATACCACGCGACACCAAACCCGTCGGCATTGATCGACGTGATGCTTTGCGATGCGGCACTGGCTTGTTCGATCAGTGAGTGGCACGGGCTGGTGATGACATCTGCCATGAATATGGGATCACCGAGATATGCGCTCCAACGACACATGGCTCAGCGCCCCCGGTTGCGCATGTCGTCATGCATCGCGGTGATCATGTTGCCGGCTGTCTTTTCAAACAGGGCCGGGATGATGGCGTGGACAGAGGCAGCGCCTGCGGCGGCGAAGAGGCGAAAGGCAAAGCGGCCAGCGAACAGAGCGTGTTCGCCATAGCTTTCATCCACGCTGCGGGGATGGGTCAGGAAAAGCCGGGTCAACATGGGTTATCCTCCGTTTGAGTTGAAAGGAATGTAGGAGGTGCGGCGTGGGAACATATCTTTGTTTCAGCCCGCCAACCGGCTTGTGAGAAGATGAAATCCCACGTATCCGAGCGATATGGAGACAATTGACACCCTCGACGCCAAGATACTGCGCGAACTGCAACAGGATGCGTCCATCTCTCTGGATCAGTTGGGAGAGCGTGTAGCGCTGTCGCGCAATGCCTGTTGGCGGCGGGTGCGGGCGCTGGAAGAGGCGGGCGTCATTAAAGGGCGCGTGGCGTTGATTGATCCGGGCGCGGTCGGGCTGGGCCTGATGGTGTTCATGCAAATCCGCACGCACAGCCATGATCCGGATTGGCAGGCCAAGTTCAGCCGTGCGACGCGCACGATCCCCGGCATTCTGAGTGTCTACCGTATGACCGGCGATCTGGATTACCTTATCCGCGCGCGCGTGGCTGATATGGCAGGCTATGACGCGCTATATCAGCAGTTGATTGCGCAGGTGCCGATTGCCGATGTATCTGCCAGTTTTGTCATGGAAGAGATCAAGGACAGTACCGCCCTGCCCCTTTGAAAGTGAGCGCTCATGCCTTTGCACTATATCTATCTGATCGTCGCGGTCGCGGCGGAAACCGTTGGCACGACGGCCCTGCAGGCCAGTGATCAGTTTTCACGGTTCTGGCCCACTGTGGTTGTCGTGATCGCCTATGGGTTTGCGTTCTTCTTTCTGGGCATTGCGCTGAAATACATCCCCGTTGGCATCGCTTATGCCATGTGGTCGGGGCTTGGGATCATATTGATTGCCCTGATTGGCTTTGCCGTCTTTGGCCAGCGGCTGGACCTGCCTGCGGTTTTGGGGCTGGGCATGATCATTGCGGGTATTTTGGTGATCCAGCTCTTCTCGAAGACGGCCACACACTAGGGGTTCCTTTCTGCACTGCGGCGCTATATGGGCCGGGCAACAATCATTGAGGCCCGTTTCATGGATCTGCGCAACATCGCCATTATCGCCCACGTCGACCACGGCAAAACCACGCTGGTGGATGAATTGCTGAAGCAATCGGGCACCTACCGCGAAAATCAGGCGACGACTGAGCGCGCCATGGACAGCAACGATCTGGAGCGCGAGCGCGGGATCACCATTCTTGCCAAGGCGACAAGCGTTGAATGGAACGGCGTGCGCGTGAACATCGTGGACACACCCGGCCACGCCGATTTCGGTGGTGAGGTGGAGCGCATCCTGTCCATGGTCGACGGTGTTGTGCTGCTGGTCGATGCCGCCGAAGGGCCGATGCCGCAGACGAAATTCGTGACCTCGAAGGCGTTGGCGCTGGGACTGCGTCCTATCGTTGTGCTGAACAAGGTCGACAAGCCCGATGCAGAGCCGGATCGGGCACTGGACGAGTGCTTTGATCTATTTGCCAACTTGGGCGCGGATGATGATCAGCTTGATTTCCCTGCGATGTATGCCTCCGGTCGCTCCGGCTGGGCGGACATGGAGCTTGATGGCCCGCGCAAGGATCTGTCGGCACTGTTTGATCTGATCGTGGAGCATGTGCCTGCCCCTGCGCAGGTGGCGGCCCGGGACGAACCGTTCCGCATGTTGGCGACCACGCTGGGGTCAGACCCGTTCATCGGGCGTATCCTGACGGGCCGTGTTGAATCAGGCACCCTCAAAGCAGGTGAAACCGTCAAGGCGCTCAGCCGCGACGGGTCTTTGATCGAAAACTTCCGCTGCACCAAGATCCTCGCCTTCCGCGGTCTGGGCCAACAGCCCATCGACCTGGCCGAAGCGGGTGACATCGTGACCCTTGCGGGCATGTCCAAGGCCACCGTGGCCGACAGCATCGTGGCCCCATCGGTCACCGAGGCGCTGCCCGCCCAACCCATCGACCCGCCCACCATCACAGTGACGTTCGGCATCAACGACTCGCCGCTTGCCGGACGTGACGGCAAGAAAGTGCAGAGCCGCGTGATCCGTGACCGGCTGATGAAAGAAGCCGAATCCAACGTCGCCATCAAGATCACAGACACCCCCGGCGGTGACGCGTTCGAAGTGGCGGGCCGTGGTGAATTGCAGATGGGCGTTCTGATCGAGAACATGCGCCGCGAGGGGTTCGAGTTGAGCATTTCGCGTCCGCAGGTGCTGTTCCAGGAAATTGACGGCGTCCGGCACGAGCCTATCGAGGAAGCCACCATCGACGTGGATGACGAATACTCGGGCGCGGTCATCGAAAAGCTGACCGGCGTGCGCAAAGGCAACCTGGTGGAAATGAAACCCGCCGGTGCGGGCAAGACACGCATCGTGGCCCATGTGCCGTCGCGCGGATTGATCGGTTATCACGGTGAGTTTCTGACCGACACGCGTGGCACAGGCGTGCTGAACCGCGTGTTTCATGAATGGGCGCCGCATAAGGGTTCAATCCCGGGCCGTCGCGCGGGTGTTCTGATTTCGATGGAGAACGGACAATCCGTGGCCTTTGCCCTGTGGAATCTCGAAGAGCGGGGCCGCATGTTCATTGGCGCGCAAGCTGATGTTTATACTGGCATGATCATTGGCGAGCACAGCCGTGAGAATGATCTGGAAGTGAACCCCCTGAAGGGCAAGAAACTGACCAACGTACGGGCCTCTGGCACGGACGAGGCGGTGCGGTTGACCACGCCCATCACCATGTCGCTGGAAGAGGCCATTGCCTATATCGACGACGATGAATTGGTTGAGGTGACGCCAAACGCCGTGCGTTTGCGCAAGCGGTATTTGGACCCGCATGAACGCAAGCGGATGGCGCGCGCGTCTTAAAGGGTTGGACTGGGGGCCAGCCCCCAGACCCCCGGGATATTTTTGGCCGAAAGAAGGCTTATTCGGTGGTTTCGACGATCAGGAGTTCACGCTCTGACGCGCCACGGGCGTGTTCGAGTGCGGCCTGATATGCGTCTGAATGATAGCAACGTTCGGCTGTTTCCACGTCGGGGAACTTTGCAACGACATTCCGGGGGCGGTCCTTGCCTTCAAGCTGTACATAGCGGCCGCCGCGCGCGATGAATTCGCCGCCGTGATCTGCAATGGCGACCGTAGCGCCCGCTGCATATTTCTTGTACGCTTCTTCGTCCGTGACTGTGACGTGCGCAATCCAGAGTGCTGGCATCTTATCCTCCCATGACCGCTTTGGCCGCCGCGATGGCAGCATCCGCGTTGCTTGCATCCTTGGCCCCGCCTTGGGCCATATCCGGGCGACCGCCGCCGCCCTTGCCGCCCAATTGGACCACGGCCGCTTTGACCAAGTCGACAGCGCTGACGCTATTAGTCCTGTCTTGCGTGACGCCCGCTGCCACGGCGACTTTACCGTCGGAATCGGCAATCAGAAGAATTGCACCGGTTTCCATGCGGGATTTGTGCTCGTCGATAAGGGCGGGCAGATCCTTGCCCGGTACACCGCTGAGCACTTGCGCGAGGAAGGGCGTTCCATTTACGTCTTCCGCTTCAGGCGCGGCCTGACCGCCGCCCGCCATGGCCAGATCGCGGCGCAGCTGGGCCACTTCAGCCGCCAGTGCCTTGCGTTCTTCCATCAGCGCCTTGACGCGTGTGGGTACGTCCTGCGCCTGCGCTTTCAACTCGGTCGCGGTCTCGGCCAACAGGTGGTCCTGACCGCGCAAGTACTCCATCGCCGCCTGCCCGGTCAGCGCTTCGATCCGGCGCACACCAGCGCTTGAGGCGCTGTCGCCCAGCGTTACAAACGCCCCGATGTCACCGGTCTGGCGCACATGTGTTCCGCCGCACAGTTCCAACGAATAGGTGTCTCCGCTTGTGCCCTTGCCGGAGCCATACTGACGGCCCATGGAGACAACACGCACCTCGTCACCGTATTTTTCACCGAACAGCGCTTGCGCGCCCAAGGCGCGGGCATCGTCCGGCGTCATGATCCGTGTCTCGACGGGAGAATTCTGGCGGACATAGGCGTTTACTTCTGCCTCGACCGCGCGCAACTGCTCTGGACTCATAGCCTTGCCATGGCTGAAGTCGAACCGCAGCCGTTTGTTGTCGTTGACGGACCCGCGCTGAGACACATGGTCCCCGAGCGCATTGCGAAGTGCTTCGTGCAGCAGGTGCGTGGCCGAATGGTTGGCGCGGATCTCGCTCCGACGGGTATGATCCACTTCCATCCGAACGGGATCTCCTACGGACAGCTTACCCGTATCAACCCTGAGATAATGCGCATACAGGCCGCCAGCGCGCTTTTGCACGTCGCTCACAAAGCCTGAAAAACGTGTCTCGTGATCTTCGCCACTGCCTTCAACGATACGCACATATCCATGGTCTGCGATCTGCCCGCCTGCCTCTGCATAAAACGGGGTTTGGTTAAAGACGACCCAAGCTCCGGCTCCTTCGACTTCCAAAGATTGAGTTTCGGCACCTTCGCCGACGATGGCCAGCACAACGCCTTCGGCTTTTTCGGTGTCGTAGCCAAGGAAGTCAGTGGCCGGATGACGGTCTGCCAAGTCGAACCAAACGGTCTCGTCCGCCGCCTCGCCCGACCCGGACCATGCGGCCCGTGCCTTGGCCTTTTGTTCGGCCATGGCTGCGTCGAACCCATCGGTGTCCACACCGTGGCCTTGTTCACGCAAGGCGTCCTGCGTCAGGTCCAGTGGAAAGCCGTAGGTATCGTAGAGTTTGAAGGCTGCATCGCCCGGTAGATCGGCACCATCAGCCAGCCCGGACACTTCTTCATCCAGCAGTTTCAAACCACGATCGAGCGTCTGTTTGAATCGCGTTTCCTCGGCCTCTAGCGTCTCAGTGATCAGCGCTTGCGCTTGCCCCAACTCAGGATAAGCGGCGCCCATCTGCTGTACCAGCGACGGTACGAGGCGGTACATCACCGGATCCTTTGCACCAAGAAGGTGTGCATGGCGCATTGCACGCCGCATGATGCGGCGCAGCACGTAACCGCGCCCGTCATTCGATGGCATCACACCGTCGGCGATCATGAATGAGGTCGAGCGCAGGTGATCCGCGATCACCCGGTGATGGACGTTTTGATCGCCATAGGGGTCAACGCCTGTCGTATCCGCTGACGCTTCGATCAGCGATTTGAACAGGTCGGTGTCGTAGTTGTCGTGGCTGCCTTGCAAGAGCGCGCCGATGCGTTCAAGACCCATGCCGGTGTCGATGGACTGCATGTCCAGATCGACCATCGAGCCGTCTTCGAACTGCTCGTTCTGCATGAAAACGATGTTCCAGATTTCGATAAAGCGGTCACCATCTTCCTCAGGCGATCCGGGAGGTCCACCCCAGATGTGATCGCCGTGATCATAGAAAATCTCGGTGCACGGACCACAGGGACCCGTTGGGCCCATCTGCCAGAAATTGTCAGAGGTCGCGATGCGAATAATCCGGTCTTCGGGCACGCCGACCTTTTTCCAGATCTCAAACGCCTCGTCGTCGGTGTGGTACACGGTAACGTAAAGCCGGTCCTTCGGAATGCCGAACTCGCCCGTGATCAGGTTCCAAGCGAAAGGGATCGCTTCGTGCTTGAAGTAATCGCCAAAGCTGAAGTTGCCCAACATCTCGAAAAACGTATGGTGGCGCGCCGTATATCCCACGTTATCTAGGTCATTATGCTTGCCGCCCGCCCGGACGCATTTCTGAGACGAGGTCGCGCGGGTGTAATCGCGTTTTTCCAAACCGGTGAACAGGTTCTTGAACTGCACCATGCCGGAGTTCACGAACATCAGCGTGGGGTCGTTGCGCGGCACAAGCGGGCTGGATGGCACCACCGCATGCCCTTGTTTTTCAAAGTAATTCAAGAAGGTCGAGCGGATATCATTGAGCGAGGGCATGTGCGTTTTCCGGGCGTCTGATTGGTCGCACTGACATAGCGCTGCACCGCGGCGGTGTCCACAAACGAAACAGGGCGCCACCCTCGTGACACCCTGTCCCGGATATGTCCGCACCATGTCTGGTCCGTCAGGGATGTTTTGGGCCCAATCCCCGGTGCCCGACGGTTCACGCCTCGAGGATATCGTCGTCCTCGACCTTTTCGCCTTCGGGCATGTCGAAGTCCAACCCGTGCGCGGCACGGATCTTATCCTCGATATCGTAAGCGATGCGGTTGTTTTCCTTCAGGAAGGTCTTGGCATTTTCACGCCCCTGCCCGATCCGTTCGTCGCCGTAGCTGAACCAAGAACCGGACTTTTCGACCACACCCGCCTTGACCCCAAGGTCCAGAAGTTCACCCATTTTCGAGATGCCTTCGCCGTACATGATGTCGAATTCCACCTGCTTGAAGGGCGGCGCCACCTTGTTTTTCACGACCTTGACGCGGGTTGCGTTGCCAACCACTTCGTCGCGGTCCTTCAATGCGCCGATGCGGCGGATATCCAGACGAACGGAGGAGTAAAACTTCAACGCATTGCCGCCTGTTGTTGTCTCGGGCGAACCGAACATGACGCCGATTTTCATCCTGATCTGGTTGATGAAGATCACCATGCAGTTCGAACGACTGATGGACCCGGTCAGTTTGCGCATAGCCTGGCTCATCAGCCGGGCCTGAACGCCGACGCTTGAATCGCCCATGTCGCCTTCAAGTTCGGACTTGGGCGTCAGGGCCGCAACCGAATCGACAATGACCATGTTTACCGCACCGGAGCGAACCAGCGTATCGGTGATTTCCAGCGCTTGTTCACCCGTATCGGGCTGCGAAATCAGCAGCTCGTCAAGGTTCACGCCCAGCTTCTTGGCGTATTGTGGGTCAAGCGCATGCTCTGCATCCACAAACGCACAGACGCCGCCCGCCTTTTGCTGTTCAGCCACGCAATGCAGGGTCAGCGTTGTTTTGCCTGACGATTCAGGGCCATAGATTTCCACGATCCGCCCCATGGGCAAGCCGCCTATGCCCAAAGCAATGTCCAGACCAAGGCTGCCCGTAGAGCTGGCCTTGATATCCTGGATGGCGCCCTCGTCGCCAAGCTTCATGATGGACCCTTTGCCGAACTGCCGTTCGATCTGAGCCAGGGCGCTGTCCAGCGCCTTTTGTTTGTCTGCCGATTTCTTGTCTGTCATGGTCAAAAGGTCTGCCGTTGCCATTGGTTTGGTCCTTTGTGTCATACCCGCCGGGGGGCGGCAATCGCTGCCGCCACTGCGTCGATGTTCCCCTTGCGTTCCTTATGAGATCAAATCGGGAACATTTCAATAAATTTCTACACACCCACCTTTTGTCGCGAGGGGTTAAGGAGTAGTTTACGCATCAGGGCACAGGCGCAGAAAAGTAGATCGGGGCAGCTCATGTTGGTGTTTTACAGGGCGAAACTGGCATTCTTGTCGGTGCCTAAAACGGGGACGTCTGCATATGAGACTGCATTGGCACCGCATGCTGATCTGGTTTTGTCAGAACCCCCTGCTCTGAAGCATGCGCCGGTCTATCGCTACAATCGCTTCATCCGCCCGATGTACTTCAATGTTTGCGACGTCGAACTGGACGTGATGGCCGTCATGCGTGAGCCAATAAGCTGGCTGGGCAGTTGGTGGCGGTATCGCCAGCGTCCCTTCATGAAAGGCCGTCCGAACGCGACCCACGACATCAGCTTCGATGAATTTGTCCTTGCGTACATGAAAGGAAAAAAACCCTCCTACGCAGATGTCGGCAGTCAGTACAAATTTCTGGAGCGGCAGCAAAACGGGACAGGTGTCACACATCTTTTTCGTTATGAAGACCAGCCTAGGCTACAACAGTTTCTGACAAACCGGCTTGAAGTGACGTTTGAGCTTGGCCGCGAGAATGTGTCACCCGCGCGCAAGCTTGAATTGTCGGACGACACCGAAATGCGCTTTCGTCGAAAATGTGCCGAAGAATTCGCGCTCTATGACAGCATTCCAACTGCTTGATCAATGCAGTTGCTGATGTACCGTTTCGGCAAGATCGTTGAGTGAAAACGGTTTCGGCAGAAACACCGAGTTGGGAATTTCCCGTTGCTGATCGCTCAGGCGATCCTCGGCATAGCCCGACACGAAGACGACGCGCACATCGGGACGCTCTTGCAGCGCTTCGCGCACCCATGACGGTCCGTCTTTCCCTGGCATCACGACGTCCGTCACAAACAGATCAACGTTCAAGGTCGCATCTTCCAGTGTCTTCAGCGCGGCTTCGGCGGAATCGGCCTCCAACACAGTGTAGCCGCGCAGGCGCAATGCCCGGCTTGCAAAGGCACGCACCGGCGCTTCATCTTCGACCAGCAGGATGACGCCATCACCATGTTTTGGCTCCGCCATCGGCTTGGCGACCTTTGGTGCGACCGCTTTGGGTGTTGTTACCTCAAGTACCGGGAACATTATTGAAAAGCATGTACCCTGCCCGAGAGTACTGTCGACAAAAATGAACCCGCCCGTCTGTTTCACAATGCCGTAGGCGGTAGAGAGCCCCAAGCCTGTGCCTTCGCCGGTTTTCTTTGTCGTATAGAACGGCTCAAACACCTTTTGCAGCTTGTCCGGGGAAATGCCGACACCGCGGTCCACAACCCGCAAACACACGTAATCTCCGGCAGGCACACTGACCCGGTCGCGCTCCAGCGGTTCGGCGAGGGTCATGCACTCCGTTTCGATTTGGATCTCTCCGCCGTCGGGCATTGCATCACGGGCATTCACCACAAGGTTCATCAACACTTGTTCGAGCTGCCGTTTGTCTGCGCGAATAGGCTTCAGCACCGGGTCATGAGACAATGTCAGCGTGACTTTTTCGCCGACGAGGCGATTCAGCAGATGGGTCAGATCCGACATCGTGTCCCGGAGATCCAACTCTTCCGGGCGCAATGTCTGTTTCCGGGAGAACGCCAGCAATTGGCCGACAAGCGCCGCAGCACGGTTGGCATTCTGATTGATCTGTACCAAGTCGCTATAGTCTGGATCGCCCTGGTCATGACGCAGCAACAGAAGATCGCAGTGTCCGGAAATGGCCGTCAGAAGGTTGTTGAAGTCATGCGCAACGCCACCCGCCAATTGCCCGATAGCCTGCATTTTCTGGCTTTGAACAAACTGCGCCTCCAGCGTTTTCAATTCGGTTGCGTCGGCCAAAACCCCAACGATGGACACTTCGCCGTCGTCATGCATACGGTTCAAGACAACCTGTACGAACATCTCCTTGTCAGAGCGTGACAGCCTGAGGAATTCCGATTGCTGCACGGCCCGCCCCGACACGGTTTCTTCCAACCAGTCGGCAATGGGACGGCCCAAACCCGCCATCAGATCCGAGATGTTTTCGCCTTTTTTCAGTGCTGCGCCGATCAGATCAGATGCACTGCGATTAAAGCTGCGCACTTCGCCATCGGGCGAAAAGCGCACGAGGGGCACAGGCAAATCTTCCAAAGAGGCCCACGCACCACCTTTTTCCATCTCCTCAGGAGGAGGCAGCAGATAGAACGCGCGGCGCCCCGCGCCCGCATCGACCTTGGTCACAAGCACTTCAACCGGCCCCTGACTGGTGGTCAACGGAGTGACAGCTCCAATTTTCAACGGAACTTGATCAAAGACCGATTCAAGCGTTTTGGCACGCGAACCCACAAGTTTGCGCGCGCTTTCATTCATATAGAGGATCGCGCCGGTCCGGCCGACCATCAGCATGGGCAGGCCCGGGCCATCCGCACCGCGCCCCTGCCCCGTGTCCGGCGCAGATTCAAGCCGCCAAAGCAGCGTGTCGTCTTCCATTTCGTGAACGGCCAAACGCATATGCCCTTTGCGCGTGACGATGTCTTCGCGTGCTGCGCCATCAATTTCGGCCTGGTTCTTCAAGCGAAACAGGATGCCGCCCGGGTTCGCGAATGTATTGCGCAATGTGCCAGCCAATGTCTCGCCGCGCCGTGTGGCGTAGGCTTGGCGCGCTGCGGCGTTGGCTCGCAGCACTTCACCGTCCGCCGTGCAGACGAAACTGGGAGAAGCATCTTTTTCAATAAAGGCCGAGATCGTCGACATGGTGCTGTCGCGCTGCGACCGCGACTTGCGCGCGAAAAACGCCACCGCGAACCCAAGCCCTGTCAAGGCGAGTGCCGCAGCCAGCAAACCAAGCTGGATCAACCGTTCTGGCGCCAATGCGCCCATCACACCAAGCAGCACCGCTGCCCCCAACAGGCTGACCGCACGATGCGATCCATCCCTTTCGGGGCGGGTCAAACTGAGCAGCGATCGCGCGCTTTCGGACACCAGGCACCTCATCCATGTCGATTCGTTGTGCCTTTTCTGCGAGCAAAACGGTTAATTGCACCTTAATCAGTGCCCGTTTGTGCGCAGTTCAGATGCGGCCCGTGTGGGCAAAGCATCGCAGCAAAATAAACCTCTGGTTGAGTAAAGCCGGATCAAACTTCCCGCGTCAAGTGTGCTGCGTAGAAACCATCGCCCCATGCGTTGACCGACCAGTGCCTCTGCTCCTGAAGTACAAAAGATGAAGTTTGACTGATAAGCCATTGCGTCTGTGCATCATTTTCCAGTTTCAAAACGGAACAGGTCGCGTAAACCAGCGTGCCCCCCGGCGCCACGAGCGTGGCCGCGTTGGTCAAAACCTCTCGCTGTGTTGCGACAAGAGCGTCCAGACGATCAGGTGTCAGCGCCCATTTTGCATCCGGCGTTCGGCGCCACGTTCCAGCACCCGAACACGGCGCATCGACAAACACGAGGTCAAACTTCGGCAAGTTCGCCAAATCTTCCTGCGCGTGGATGGAGATGTCATGGCCTCCTCGCGCGGCACGGTGTGGCAGGTCTTTCATACGCGCGGCATCAATGTCGCTTGCCGTGACAGACCACCCCAATGCGGCCATTGCCAACGCCTTGCCGCCCCCGCCAGCGCATAGATCCAATGCACGTCCCGAGGACCCGAACTTCAAGACCGCGCTCTGACTAGACGCATCCTGAATTTCAACAAAGCCTTCCGTATAGGATGCAGAATTCCGAAGACGCCGCGCCCCTTCCGTCAGGGTCAAAGCCGTAGACGCGCGCGGGTTTGCGACGGTCATGATGCCATCCTCAACCAATCGGGCTTGCGCGTCCGCAACGTTCGTCTTCGCAAGGTTCACGCGCAGGGTGACAGGGGCGCGTTCTGTCAACGCCTGCGCGGTGCTTTCTGCTTCGGTGCCAAGGCTTTCTTCGAAAAGAGGCAGCAACCAGTCGGGCAAGTCCCACGCAACGCCCCTTTCAATGGGCGCTTCGCCGGCCTGTTGTTCGTCCTTGGACAACGGCGCAGGCGCATGCCCTTCCCCGTGAAAAAGACCCGCCGGATCAACGCCGAGCCCGCGCATCCGGCCGATCATGCGCGCCCGTCCAGAGAAACCACCTCCACGCGCCGCATCGCTGCGCCAATGGCGCAAAACATCATATACATGATCACGGACCGCGGCCCTGTCCTTGGACCCGGCAAAACGGCTGTTGCGCGCCCATCTCGTCAGCGCCTGTGCGGCAGGCTGTCCGGCTACGATCGCGTCCAGAACGTCTATGGCTGCCGCGACACGTGCACCGGGCGTCACAACATCACCTTAACCGTGTAACGCATTGATGTCTCACATGATCCGGTAATTGGGCGACTCGCGTGTGATCTGCACATCATGCACATGGCTTTCCTTGAGACCCGCCCCGGTGATCTTCACAAAGTTGCAATTCTTGCGCATCTCTTCGACCGTTGCGCAGCCTGTGTATCCCATAGCTGCACGCAGTCCGCCCACAAGCTGGTGAATAACCGCCCCGGCGGATCCCTTATAGGGCACCTGACCTTCGATGCCTTCGGGGACCAGTTTGTCGCTGGCCGCGTCTTTCTGGAAATAGCGGTCTGCCGATCCACGGGCCATGGCACCAAGCGAGCCCATGCCGCGGTAGGATTTGAAGCTGCGACCTTGGTACAGGATCACTTCGCCCGGGCTTTCATCCGTGCCCGCAATCATGGAGCCGACCATGGCGCAGGATGCGCCAGCCGCGATGGCCTTGGCGAAATCACCAGAGAACTTGATGCCACCATCTGCAATGACCGGAATATCACCGGCAGCCGCCGCGCAATCCATAATGGCGGTCAGCTGCGGCACACCCACCCCCGCGACCATGCGCGTTGTGCAAATGGAGCCTGGGCCAATACCCACCTTGATCGCATCAGCACCCGCATCAATCAACGCACGCGTCGCCTCGCCCGTGGCGACGTTGCCCGCCACGATCTGGACCTCATTGGACAGGTTCTTGGCCCTGCGCACGGCCTCGGCCACACCTTCGGAATGGCCATGGGCGGTGTCGATCACGATCATGTCCACACCCGCATCCACAAGCGCCTCGGATCGTTCAAAACCCGCATCCCCAACGGTGGAGGCTGCGGCCACCCTCAACCTACCCAGATCATCCTTGCAGGCAGTAGGGTTCAGCACGGCCTGTTCGGTGTCCTTGAGGGTCAGCAGACCCGTCAACGCGCCCTCGGCATCCGTCACAAGGAGCTTTTCAATGCGGCGCGCCTTCATCAGGCTTATCGCTTCGTCGCGGTCCGCAGGTTCGTGCAAAATGGCCAGGTCATCGGTTGTCATCATCACGGACACAGGCGTTGCGTCGTTCTGCGCAAATCGCATGTCGCGGTTGGTCACGATGCCCAGCACACGGCGGTTCTCATCGATGACCGGGAAGCCGGAGAACCCATACCGTTCAGTCAGCGCACGGGCATCCGCCAGTGTCTGGTTCGCGTTCAGCGTGATCGGGTTGTAAACGATGCCGCTTTCGAACCGTTTGACCCGGCGCACCTCGCGCGATTGCGCCTCGATGTCGAGATTGCGGTGCACGACCCCCATGCCCCCGGCTTGTGCCATCGCAATCGCCATCCGCCCTTCGGTCACAGTGTCCATCGCCGAGCTGAGCAGCGGTATGTTCAGGGCAATGCTTTTTGTCACACGGGTGCGGGTATCAGCCGTTGCAGGCAACACGTTGGACGCGGCCGGAACCAGCAGAACATCATCGAAGGTGAGCGCCTCGCGAATCTCCATGGGGGTCTCCTTGGGAGGGTTCGTTTGACGATTTCGTATGTCACGCCCCTTGGGAAATGAAAAGGGGCGCGACAGGTTTTGTGAAAGGGGTCAATTCAGTCCGCAAAAGCAACAGGTGCAGGCTTTGCTTCATCTGCGATGGACCAGCTGAAATCAACCTTGAGACCACCATCAAATCCGGGCGCGTTGCGGGCCACATACATGTTCGAGGCATAGGCCGAATTCGGGTTCCCGACGCCCGCCAGACCGTGGCATGTCATGCAATTGCTTTGCACGCCCAAGTTCGTGGTCACGGTCCCGTCCGGGGTGACCACCGGGCCCGTGCCGCCTGTAAAGGTGCCAGTGCCAAAGGTCGCTTCGAGATGCGGATTATAGGCAGGCAAGAGCTGACCCACATTGTTGCCGTTGTCGATAGGTTGGGCCGGGATCAGCATGGAATAGGCCGTGGCCATGGCGTAGTGCGCGGCCTGTGCGGTCAGGCTGTCCGGGCGCGCGGCGGCGTGATCTACACTTGAGGGGCTGTTGGGCGCATCAGGGTCTGCCGCCCACCAGAATGTCTGCCACGTCCACCGCTGTGTTTCGCGGGTTCCGACATGCATGCCCACAAGGATCAGCGTGTCGCCGACGGCAATCTTGTCGACCGCCGCCGTGTCTCCGGCCTGTTCAAAATCAGCCTTGAAATAGGCGATGTCTGCGTCGGTCACCGGAATGCTGATGAAATCCGAGACGCTGAAGATATTGCTATCATCCGGGCTGTCACACCCGGGATCGACACCCGTTGCGGTCGTCGAAGCATCGAGGGCCATATCGATATAGGTACACTGGCCCCAAAGCGTATTGGGATACCCCTTGGCCAATTGGTCCGACGTCCAGTTGGACGTGTCGGGCGTGCCCGGCCATGCAGGCATAGCATACAGGTTGCGCCCGCCCACTTCCGTCAGATCGCTTGCCGAGATCAACTTGTAAACGGGCTTGATGTTAACGGTGCTGGGCGGGAAAGCCGGGATATCGCTGTACCCTTGCTCCAAATAGGTTTGCAATGTCTGCGTCAGCAACAGCTTGTTGCTGAGCGCGTGCTGGGCGGAGGTCGGGGAATAGGCGACCACTTCGGCCACGCTGTAATCCACCTTGATACCTGCATCATTGGCAGTGGCGTCACTGCTCAGATCAGCGCCCTTGCCGCCTTTGGCATGCTGCAAAGGCTGGCGCAGACCCAGGATCGGAGCCGCCTCATTGCCGATGGTCAGGTCGTAAATTGCCAATGGTGCAAGCCATGTCTGGTAAATCAACGCGTTTTCGATCCCCAGCGCCGTGACGTCAGTGGGGGTCGTCAATCCCGCCCAGACGGACCAGCCATGTTCGTAAATCTTGGCATTGTCATAAGTGCCAAAAATCCAGCTGTTGATCTCGGTCTCGGACGTGGGAAAAACTGTGTCGGGCGTTGGATTGACTGGCATCTCAACGCCAAATTCCTGTGCCATCGTGGGCTGGGAAAATGCGGCGGCCAAGGGCAACAACGCGGTGAAAAGTGATTTTTTCATCGAAGTCTCCGTTCAAAGTGAGTGGTGGTAAAACAAGGATCAATACAAAATACAACTACAGGTTACGCTGACTGAGGCGTATGTAAATGCTTTTCTTCCGTTCTCGTGTCGGCCAGAAACGACGGGTTGCCGTGCAGAGGAGAGCATCGATGACCAACAGCTACGACACAGGTCGCCTGAACCTGCCGTTTGTCGGCATTTCGACGTTCGGCAAACGGCCATATATCGAGGATTGGGCGGCTCTGGACGCCGATGTCGCCATCCTTGGTGCACCCTTTGATGCAGGCACGCAGTGGCGATCAGGCGCGCGGTTTGGGCCACGGGCCGTTCGTGAGGCGTCGACCCTGTTCAGCTTCGGCCATGCCGGGGCCTACGATCACGAAGACGACGCCACTTACCTGCCCGAAACCGTGCGGATCGTGGACATGGGCGACGCAGACATCATTCATACCGACACAGAAAGGTCACACGCCAACATCGAGACCGGCGTGCGGGCAGCCTTGGACGCAGGCGCCCTGCCCGTCACCATCGGCGGCGATCATTCGGTCAACATTCCCTGCATCCGGGCCTTTAACGGTCAGGGCGACATCCACATCCTGCAAATCGACGCGCATCTTGATTTTGTCGACGAACGGCATGGCGTGCGGCACGGGCATGGCAATCCGATGCGGCGCGCGGCGGAATGCGACTATGTCACGGGCCTCACCCAGGTGGGCATTCGCAATGTCAGTTCCACCGCCAAGGAAGGCTATGAAGACGCCCGGGCCATGGGGTCCGATATCCTGTCTGTCCGGCAGGCGCGCGATCTGGGACCACGTGGCGTAATTGACCGCATTCCGGCAGGCGCGCGGCTCTATATCACCATCGACATTGATGCGTTTTGCCCCTCCATCGCGCCCGGCACAGGCACGCCCAGCCATGGCGGATTTCTGTATTATGACGTGCTTGAGATGTTGCAGGCCGCCGCACAGCGCCACGAGATCGTAGGCATTGATCTGGTCGAGGTGGCCCCGGATTATGACCCCACCGGATCGACCGCCATTCTGGCCGCGCAAGTTTTGATGAACCTGTTGGGTTTTATCTTTCACGCCCGCGCCAGCGGATAAGTCAGAGGGGGCCAGCCCCCGCCCTGCGGGCCCCCCGAAGTTTATCTGGCAAGATGAAGAGGGCAAAACTGACGTGTGTGTGACACCCCATGTCGTTTGACACCTTTCCCCCGTCCCCGTGCTGACTATTGTGTGGGCAACCATGACTTTCGAGGCGTACATGAGCACCGATCCACTCGTCGTTTTCACTCCCTCCGGCAAGCGCGGCCATTTCGCCGTTGGCACGCCCATTCTGACGGCGGCGCGCCAGTTGGGCGTGGATCTGGACAGCGTTTGTGGGGGGCGCGGCATTTGTTCGAAATGCCAGATCACGCCCAGCTATGGCGAGTTTCCCAAGCATGGTGTCACGGTCGAGGATGACGCCTTGTCGGACTGGAACAAGGTCGAAGAGCGCTACAAATCCAAGCGTGGTCTGACCCCCGGCCGCCGTCTTGGTTGTCAGGCCACCGTGCAGGGCGATGTGGTCATCGACGTGCCGCCCGAAAGCCAGGTTCACAAGCAGGTTGTGCGCAAGCGGGCCGAGGCGCGCGACATCGTCATGAACCCCTCGACCAAGCTCTATTATGTTGAAGTGGAAGAGCCGGACATGCACGACCCCTCAGGTGATCTGGAGCGGCTTGTTGCCGCGATCGAGACCGATTGGGGCATCACCAACATCCACGCCGACCTGCACATCCTGCAAGCCCTGCAACCCGTTCTGCGCAAGGGCGCGTGGAAGGTGACTGTGGCCATCCATCTTGGCGACGATGAAAACGCGCCGCGCATCATGCATATCTGGCCCGGCTATTACGAAGGCGCGGTCTACGGCCTTGCCGTTGATCTGGGCTCGACCACCATTGCCGCGCATCTGTGCGATTTGACCAGCGGAGAGGTCGTCGCCTCGTCCGGCATCATGAACCCCCAGATCCGCTTTGGCGAAGATCTGATGAGCCGCGTCAGCTACGGCATGATGAACGCGGGCGGCGCGGGCGAGATGACGCAAGCCGTGCGCGAGGGGATGAACGCCCTGTTCACCCAGATCGCAACCGAGGCGGCCATCGACAAGGGGCTGATCGTGGATGCGGTGTTTGTCTGCAACCCGGTCATGCACCACCTCCTGCTGGGCATCGACCCGTTCGAATTGGGCCAGGCACCCTTTGCGCTGGCCACTTCAAACGCGCTGCGGATGCGCGCCGATGATCTTGACCTGAACATTCACCCCTCCGCCCGCATCTACCTGTTGCCCTGCATCGCCGGCCATGTGGGCGCGGACGCGGCCGCTGTGGCGTTGTCCGAAGCGCCCGACAAGTCCGAAGACCTTGTTCTGGTGGTCGATGTGGGCACCAACGCTGAAATCCTGCTGGGCAACAAGGACAAGGTATTGGCCTGTTCCTCGCCCACCGGACCCGCCTTTGAAGGCGCACAGATCACGGCGGGTCAACGCGCCGCCCCCGGCGCCATCGAACGGATCGAGATTGACCCGACAACCAAGGAACCCCGCTTCCGCATCATCGGCGTAGACATGTGGTCCGACGAGGATGGGTTTGCCGAGGCTGCCGCAGGCACCGGGATCACGGGCATTTGCGGGTCTGGCATCATCGAGGCGATTGCCGAGATGCGCCTTGCGGGCGTGCTGGACGCCTCTGGCCTTATTGGCAGTGCGGCACAGACAGGCACCGACCGATGCGTGCCCGACGGGCGCACCCAAGCCTACCTTCTGCACGATGGCAGCGCCACGGGCGGGCCGCGCATCACCATCACCAACCCGGACATCCGGGCGATCCAGATGGCCAAGGCGGCCCTTTATTCCGGCGCGCGCCTGCTGATGGACAAGTTTGGCGTCGATACCGTGGACCGCGTGGTGCTGGCAGGCGCGTTCGGCGCGCACATCTCCTCCAAACACGCCATGGTGCTGGGCATGATCCCCGACGCGCCGCTGGACAAGGTGACCTCGGCAGGCAATGCCGCGGGCACCGGCGCGCGCATCGCCCTGCTGAACCGCGATGCGCGGGGCGAGATCGAAGAGACCGTGCGCCGCATCCACAAGGTCGAAACCGCCATCGAGCCGCGATTTCAGGAGCATTTCGTAAACGCTTCGGCCATCCCCAACTCGGTTGATCCGTTCCCTATTCTGAACGATCTGGTGACCCTGCCAGACGTCAGTTTCAACACAGGCGGCGACAGCGAAGGCGGCCGCAGACGCCGGAGGCGCGCATGACCAACACAGATCAGGAACAGTTCTGGACCGACGCCGCGGGTCCCAAATGGGTGCGGCAGCAAGAGGCAATGGACGCGCTGCTTGGTCCCGTGCTGGATTTGGTCATGGACCATGCCCCGCTCAAAACCGGCGACCGCGTGCTGGACATTGGCTGTGGTACAGGCGTCAGCGTGGGGGCCGCACTCAATATGGTTGGGGACACAGGCCATGTGACCGGCCTCGACATCTCGCATACCATGCTCGACCTTGCCGCTGAACGGGTGGCGGGGGCTGCGAACGTGTCGCTGCTGACCGCGGACGCACAAACGCACAGTTTCGATGCGCCATTCGACGCCATGATTTCGCGCTTCGGGGTCATGTTCTTCGAAGACACCGTGGGTGCGATGGCAAACCTGAACGCGGCCCTCAAATCGGGCGGCACGATGACCTTCGCCGCATGGGGGCCTGCGCCGCAGAACCCCTATTTCATGGCACCGGCCAAGGCGGCTGCGAGCGTACTTGGTCCGATGCCCAAAACGGACCGCACCCTGCCCGGCCCCTTTGCCTTCGAAGATGACGCGCGCACTCTGTCTATGATGGCAGACGCTGGCATCGACACGGCACAGGTCGAAACGGTCCAGATTGACCTCACTCCGCCGGGCGACATCGCTCACACTGCAGCGCTGATGATGGAGATTGGACCCGCCGAAGCCGCCGTCAAACACCACGAGGCGGACGCGCAAGCCGCATCTCAAGTTCAAACTGCCGTTGCAGACGCCATCGCTCCGTTCGACACAGGCGCAGGCCTGCGCATCCCGGCCTGCATCCACATCTATTCCGCCCGCAAACCCGCTTGACCCCGCCGCCCCGCTTGCCTATCTCAAACCTTGAGCGCGGGTATGGTGAAAAGGTATCACGGCAGCTTCCCAAGCTTTAGTTACGAGTTCGATTCTCGTTACCCGCTCCAACTTCCACCAATCACAGTTTCGTGGTTAATGCGCCCGCCCATTGCATTTGGTACTGAATGGTCCAATTCTGTGCGCAGGAGGAGCCGCCATGGCCTATCAAACCAGCTGGCAGATCGCGACAGACCGCACCGTAGTCAAACGGGCGGCGAAAATCGCATTCATCGTCGGGATCATCATCGCCATGATCAACCACGGTGACCGGATCACAAGCGGACAGATGGACGCCGTGGCCTGGGCCAAATGCGCGCTCACCTTCCTTGTGCCCTACTCCGTCTCCACCTACTCTTCGGTCATGGCCGTGCGCGAACGGCTGCAAAGCCTCGGGGACTGACCAACTTTGAACATTCTGTTTGTGATGTATGACCAGCTGCGGTTCGACTACCTCAGCTGTGCCGGACACCCGCATCTGCACACGCCCAATTTCGACCGGGTCGCGGCCATGGGTGTGCGTTTCACCAACGCTTACGTGCAATCGCCGATCTGCGGCGGGTCGCGCATGTGCTATTACACCGGGCGGTACGCGTCCTCGCACGGGGCGCATTGGAACGGCTTTCCATTGAAGGTGGGCGAACAGACACTGGGCGATCACCTGCGCAAGATCGGCATGTCCTGTCACCTGATCGGCAAGACGCATATGACGGTCGATGCCGAGGGGATGGAACGGCTGGGCCTTGAAGCCGACAGCGTGATCGGCGTGCGCACCTCGGAATGCGGGTTCGACCCGTGGGTGCGCGATGACGGCCTTTGGGCCGAAGGTCCGGACGGGTTTTATGACGAAAGACGAAGCCCTTACAATGAATACCTCAAGTCTCAAGGCTACGATGGCACGAACCCGTGGGCGGACTACGCCAATGCAGGGATCAAGGACGGCCAGATGGCCTCAGGCTGGTTCTTTGACAACACCAACCTGCCCGCCAACATCCGCGAGGAAGACAGCGAAACGCCATGGCTCACGTCCGAGGCGATCCGCTTCATCGACCAGGCGACAGCGCCTTGGTGCGCGCATCTGAGCTATATCAAACCGCACTGGCCCTACATCGTGCCCGCCCCATACGCGTCGATGTATGGTCCGGAACACGTCCCAACGGCCACCCGCGCCGACGAAGAACAACAAGACGCGCACCCCGTCTTCGCCACTTTCATGAACGGCCCCGTGGGCAAAGCATTCCAAGACGAAGAGGTGCGTGCCAAGGTCATCCCCGCCTATATGGGCCTGATCAAACAGTGCGACGACCAGTTGGGGCGCTTGCTGGATCATCTTGAAGCTGCCGGTCAGATGGACAGTACCATGATCGTGCTGACCTCAGACCATGGCGACTATCTGGGCGACCACTGGCTGGGCGAAAAGAACCTGTTTCACGACCCGTCTGTCAAAGTCCCGATGATTGTCTATGACCCGCGCGAACCCGCAAACAACACGCGTGGCATCACCTGTGACGCACTGGTGGAATCCATCGACCTTGCCGCCACTTTCATCGAAGCGGCAGGTGGCACGATCCCAGACCATATTGTCGAGGGGCGCAGCCTGCTGCCGTGGCTGCGGGGCGAGACACCTGAATGGCGGGACTATGTGATCTCCGAATACGATTTCTCGGCCCAGCCCGTCGCGGTGAAGCTGGGGCTTGAACCGCGCGACTGCCGCCTCTTCATGGTCTTTGACGGGCGCTACAAACTGATGCATTGCGCCGCCTCGAACATGCGCAACATGCTGTTCGATCTCCACACGGATCCGGACGAACTCGACGATCTGGCCAAGACGGACGCGCATCGCGACATCGAAGACCGCCTGCTGGAGCATCTGCACGCCTGGGGCCTGCGCATGTCGCAACGCACCACAAGGTCAGAGGATCAGATCAAGGCCATGCGCGGCGCATCAAATGGCAAGGGCATTCTGATCCATCTCAAGGACGGAACGGAGGTCGACGCGCGCCTAACGGTCAAATACCGCGGCCCCGCGCGACAGAACTATCTGCCCGACTGACCGCGTCCCAACACCCCTAGCGACGGCAAAACGCCGCCGAAACCTCCCGCCATGCGAGAATAAAATCGCCGATACAGGTGCGGCGTGTCACAAATGTTTTGCGATGAGAGATTACCTCATCCTCGACGCAAATCCTTGCGTACACAACAAACATCAGGGAGCCAGGAATGAAAGATATTGACCGAGCCGACATGTCCCCGGACGATTGGGACGAATTGAATTTTCCACGTCCCGAGGAACACGACTTTGACCGCGTAGTCGAAGCCGCCATTTCACGCCGCGGATTCATGGGGGGCGTTGTGGCCTTCGGATCCGGCGCTGCTGTCATGGGCACTTCGATGCTCAAAGGCACCACGGCAATGGCCGGGCAATCCGACCGCTTCGCCTTTGAACAACTCCCGATCCAGACAGACGGCACCGTGCATGTGCCCGACGGCTACGAATGGAAAGTCATGGTGCGCTGGGGCGATCCGCTCTTTTCCGATGCACCCGCCTTTGATCCAGCCAACGGCGTTCCCTCCGCCGGCTCTGACCGCGTGTTTGGCGAAAACACCGACGGGATGGAGCTGTTCAATATCGGCGGCGGGACTGAGCTGATCGCGGTGAACAGCGAATACGCCAACCGCAAGGTCAACCTGCCCAACAACGAGGAAGGCACGCCAGCCTCTGCCGAGGACGTGGTGCTGCTGCAGCAATTGCAGGGCGTCACGGTGATGGAAGTGACCGAAGGCGCGGACGGCTGGGAGGTCGTCGTCGACAGCCCCTACAACCGCCGCATCCACCACAACACGGCCATGGCCATCGACGGCCCCGCCGCCGGGCATGACTTGATGAAGACGGACGCGGACCCGACGGGCACGGCGTCGCTGGGCACCATGAACAACTGCGGCGCGGGCCGCACGCCGTGGGGCACTTACCTGACGTGCGAGGAGAACTTCAACGGCTACTTCGGCGCCACCAATGGGCTGCCTGACGACGAGGTGCTGGCCGCGGGCTACACCCGCTATGGCATCGGCGAAGACGGCTGGGGTTACGACTATCACAAGTGGGACGCCCGGTTTGACGTGAGCCAAAACCCGAACGAGCCACACCGCGTCGGCTACATCGTGGAAATCGACCCGGCGGACCCCGACAGCACTCCGGTCAAGCACACCGCACTGGGTCGGTTCAAGCACGAAAACGCCGCCTATGCGCTGGCCCCCGATGGCCGCGTCGCCATCTACATGGGCGACGATGAACGGGGCGAGTTCATGTACAAATGGCTCAGCCGCGACAAATACGTGCCCGGCGGTGACACCTCGACCTTGCTCAGCGTGGGTCAGCTTTATGTGGCGAAGTTCAACATCGACATGTCTGGCGAATGGGTGGCCCTGACACCCGCTGCGACGGATATGACCGAAGCCGAGATCGCCATGTTCAGCCGCATGGCCGCATCCAAGGTCGGGGCGACCACCATGGACAGGCCCGAATGGGTCGCCGTGAACCCGCGCGCGGTCGAAGGCTATTGCTGCCTGACCAACAACAAGAACCGGGGCGTGAAACCCAATGCCGGGGGTGATGACACGTCGGCCAACGGACCAAACCCACGCGACGAAAACAACTTTGGTCAGATCGTGCGCTGGCGTCCCCACGGGGACAATCACGCGTCCAACACATTTGACTGGGATCTGTACGTCATGGCGGGCAACCCGGTTGTGCACGGCGACACGCCCTATGGCGGGTCGGCCAACGTCAACGAGGGCAACATGTTCAACGCGCCCGACGGCATGATGTTCGACAGCACGGGCATCCTCTGGATCCAAACGGACGGAGATGACGACAACGAAGGCGAGTTTGCAGGCATGGGCAACAACCAGATGCTTGCGGGCGATCCGGTGACAGGCGAAATTCGCCGCTTCCTGACAGGCCCCAACGGGTGCGAGGTGACGGGGCTGACCTGGTCATCAGACCGGCGCACGATGTTCGTAGGTATCCAGCACCCCGGCGCACCGTTCCCCGATGGCGATGGCTCGCTGCCACGGTCGTCCATCGTGACGGTCAAACGCTCCGACGGCGCGCTGGTCGGCTAAGCCAAACAACCGTGGCAGGCGCGGCTCACCCGTGCCTGCCCCCACCTGTTTTGACCCAAGTCAAGGCAGGCTCAGACTACATCTGCAAGACTCCACGCCAAGCAACAGGAGACCGCAGATGAATAAGCAGCCAACACTCAAACCTGACGCCAAACCCGCCAGCGCGCCTGAACCCAAACCTGCCGCCGCGTCCAATGTCACAGAGTTCGAGACGATCAGCTTCCCTTATGCCGACAAGCTGCACCGCAAAGAATACGAAGAGCAGAAGGCCGCACTCCAGGTGGAATTGCTGAAAGTCCAGCATTGGGTGCAGGACACCGGCCAGAAGCACGTGCTGTTGTTCGAAGGGCGCGATGCCGCAGGCAAGGGCGGGACGATCAAGCGGTTTACCGAACACCTCAACCCACGCGCAGCTCGCGTCGTGGCGCTCAACAAACCGAACGAGGAAGAACGCGGACAGTGGTTTTTTCAGCGTTATATCAAGCACCTGCCCACTGCAGGCGAAATCGTGCTCTATGACCGATCATGGTACAACCGCGCGGGCGTCGAACGGGTCATGGATTTCTGTGCCCCGGGCGAATACCTCGAATTCATGCGGCAAACGCCCGAATTCGAACGGATGCTCACCCGATCTGGCATCCGACTGTTCAAATACTGGTTCTCCGTTACGCGCGAAGAACAGAAAGCCCGCTTTGAGGCACGCAAGACCGATCCGCTCAAGCAATGGAAGCTTTCGCCTATCGACCGCGCCAGTCTGAACAAGTGGGACGAGTACACCGAAGCCAAGGAAGCCATGTTTTTCTACACGAACACGGCAGACGCCCCGTGGACGGTGGTACGCTCCAATGACAAGAAGCGCGCACGCCTGAATTGCATGCGCCACTATCTTGCATCGCTCGATTACCCGGACAAGAACATGAGCGTCGTTGGTGAGCCAGACCCCAATCTTGTGTTTCACGCAGATACGGTCCTGCACCAGTCCGAGCATATCCTTGCCCGGTCACTGCATCCCAAAACCCGCAAAAGCTAAGGACGAACCATATGTCGAATACCCCGCACGAACTGGCTGATGATTTTCCAGAACACGCAGCCAGAATTGCAGAACTCAAACAGAAGGATGCCCATTTCGACCGGATGGTCACCGCCTATCACGACATCAACCGGGATGTGCACCGTGCCGAAACGGATGTTGAACCGGTGTCGGACGAACACATGACGTCCATGCGACGCCGGCGGATGCAGCTCAAAGACGAGATTTTCGCTGTTCTGAATAAGTAAACCACTGACAAAGCACGAGAATGCGGATGGCCAATCCGGCCGTCCGCATTTTGCTGACACGAATCCGTGACAGATACCCAAGTTCACTCTACCATGACCTGTGCGAAACGCGTTTCGCAGTTGATGTGTGAGTCGTCCCGGTTTTCTCCAATCACTATTGAATAGATCGAACTTGGATCACGCCGCACGGATCAAGACCATCTTTGAAGAGGTGAAGCGCACAGAACGTGTCCTGAGCAACGAATTCCTGATCCGCCTGATTCTCGTTATGGTTGCATGCTTTTGTGGCTGGTGGTACCTCGGCCTCGATGTCTTGCCATACTGGTTCGTTGGTTACTACGTCGTTGTTCTGTCAGAAAAATCCGTGTTGCACATGCCCATTGAAGGGCGCGAGGTTCAGGCCTTTGTGTTGCTTTGGCTTGTCAGTTTTGCGCAGGCAACCGTCTACGCCGTCCTGCCCGCTTACATCTGGTCGATGGGCGATCCGGTTTGGAAGTTCGGGACCATCATCCTGTTTACCGGCGCAGTTCTGAACATCTTCCTGCTGAGGGCACGCAATTGGGTTCTGGGCGCCGCCTATTTAATCCCGGTCACAGCTGCCATTCAATGGATCGCGTTCGACTTCTTCACCGCACCTTACGGTGGGGCAGCGTTCTGGGCGGCCTCGATCCTCAGCCTGTGCCTGACCATTTATTTCGGCGTTTGCCTGTTCGAAGCCCACCGGTCCAACCGTGAACTGAAAGAAACCCGAGAGCAGTTCCTGCAATCCCAAAAGGTCGAGGCGCTTGGCACGTTGACTAGTGGCGTGGCGCATGATTTTAACAATATTCTCAGCGTGATACAGGGCAATCTTGAACTTCTTGAAGCCTATCCAGACGCGCCGGATCGCAAGGACTTTCTCAGCGCCGCCCTGACTGCATCGCATCGTGGCGCGCAATTGACCCGTCAGTTGACCTCATACGGGCGCAAGGCCGAGCTTTGGCCACGCCATGTCAGCCCTGCCGATGTCTTACGGTCACTGAACGACATGGCGCGCCGGGTGTTGCCGGCCAATATCCTGCTGAACATCCAAATCAAAGACAGCCAAAGCCGCATTTTCACCGACGAGTCGCTTCTGCAATCTGCCCTGCTCAATCTGGTGATCAACGCCCGCGACGCGATGCCCAAAGGTGGCAAACTCACGGTGAGGGTTATGGACCCGGTCCGCGCGCCTGAAGGGCTGAAACTGACAGAAGCCGCCAATTATATTGCGTTCGAAGTCGCTGACACGGGCGAAGGCATCCCCGAAGATATCATGCCCAACATCCGCGACCCGTTTTTCACGACCAAGCCCGTGGGTCAAGGCAGCGGGCTGGGCTTGCCGATGGTGTGCGGATTTGCGGTTCAGTCAGGCGGAGAGATCGACATCAACAGCCGGATTGGGAAAGGTACAACCATCCGGATGTACCTTCCCTTGTCCGAGAAAAACGCAGATGTCCCCGTGACGCAAGCGCGGCCTCAGCCGGTTAGCACGTCTCCGAACTGATCCCGCAGGTTGCGTTTGAGCACTTTGCCCGTTGCGTTGCGCGGCAACACATCCGTGAACACCACCTTGTCCGGCACCTGCCACTTGGCGATCTTGCCCTCGAACACCGAAAGCACTTCTTCCTCGCTTGGGTCATGCCCTTCAGCGGCAACCGCCACCAGAACCGGCCGCTCGTCCCATTTCTCGTGCCGGGCGCCGATCACAGCGGCATCCGCCAGCATCGGATGGGCAATCGCAATGTTTTCCAGATCGACGGACGAAATCCACTCACCGCCGGACTTGATGATGTCCTTGGACCGATCCTTGATCGACAGGTACCCATCGGGGTCCATGGTCGCCACATCGCCCGTGTCAAACCAGCCATTGGTCAGCGTTTCGTCCACGGACTTCTGGAAATAGCTGTCCAGTATCCAGTGCCCCCGCACCATCAACGCCCCCTGCGCCACTCCATCATGGGGCAGCGGGGTGCCGTCCTCATCCATGATCTCCAATTCCACACCCCAGGGCGGCCGCCCCTGGTTTTCCCGCAGCTTGTGTTGGGCGTCCGTTGGCAGATCCGCATGTTTCGCCAGCGGCTGGTTGGTGGAGCCCAACGGCGACATCTCGGTCATGCCCCACGCATGGATAAATTCGACGCCGTATTTCTCGCGGAAGGCGGCAATCATCGACGGCGGGCAGGCCGACCCACCCACAACCGTCCGCTTGAGCGATGCGAGTTGCGTTCCGGATTTCTCGGCCTCGCCCAGCAGACCCAGCCAGATTGTGGGCACCCCGAGTGCGATGGACACCTTGCAATCGTCGATCAGCTTGACCAGCGACGGGCCGTCCAGCCCCGGACCCGGCAACACCATCCGTGCGCCGACCTGCGCACAGGCATAGGGCGTTCCCCATGCGTTGACATGGAACATAGGCACCACAGGCAAAACGACATCCCGCGCCGAAAAGCCGATGCAATCAGGCGTGTTCGATGCCAGTGCATGCAGCACGGTCGTGCGGTGCGAATACAGTACCCCTTTGGGGTTGCCGGTCGTGCCGGAGGTATAGCATAACGACGACGCCGTATTCTCGTCGAACTCGGGCCACTCAAATTCCGGCGACCCGGTTGCGATCAATTCGTCGAAGAATTGCAGCCCTTCAATCTCGGCAGCGGCGTCCTCATCCCGGCCCTCCATCAGCACGATATGTTCCACCCCGGGGATCTTGTCGCGGATCGCCTTCACCAACGGCACAAATGTGCGGTCAATGAACAGGACCCGATCGTCGGCATGGTTGATGATGTAGACAAGTTGTTCGGGAAACAGGCGCGGATTGATGGTGTGGCAGACCAGGCCAGCCCCCGACACACCAAAGTAAATCTCCAGATGCCGCCGGTTGTTCCACGCGATGGTGGCACAGCGCGCCTGTGGCTCCAGCCTCAGCTTCAACAGTGCTTCCCCCAGACGGTGGGCATTCGCCCCCACCTGCCCCCAGCTTGTCTCTTCAACCCCGTCGCCAGTGTTGACAGAGGTAATCACGGTCTCGCCATGATAGCGTGCTGCGTGATCGACCAGTGACGAAATGGTCAGGGGGTAGTTCATCATTTGGCCAAGCATCGGCGCCTCCCGTATTTCACTTTCAGAGCAACGCCTTGCCCGCGCCGCCTGTGCCAGCCAGCGCGCGTTCCTCCCTTGATGCCAACCCTGCCAAGCAGCGCGCGCCCTTGCAAGCACGGCGTCACACACATGACGCAAAGAAAAGGGGCCGACCCTGCGGTCAGCCCCCTCCCCGATCATGCAGTATAGCTTAGCCGCACTGAAGCGCCTCTGCATGTTCGATGTGGTCACGGTTCGCTTCCACATATGCAATCAGACCGGCCAGAACGCTGGGCTGGCCTTTGAACCCATGCCACGGCTTGAAGTGCGGAATGTGCAGGAAGGTCGTCGGATCACGCTTGAGCAGGTTGGCGAAGACGGTGGCCACCAGACGGCCCCCGGCCCCGGTCAGCTTGCCGTCGCCCTTCTCTTCAGCCTCTTGCAGGCAGTAAAACCACAGCGGTGTCTTGGCGAACCCTTTGGCCTTTAGGATGGCAGGCGGGTCAATGGGATGCGTGCCCAGATGCGCCGCCAGCTGCTGTCCACTTGCCAGTTGATAGGTATAGCGATCACGCACCATGTTGCGCAGGGCAAGGTTGCGCGACTGATCCAGCGTCAGCGTTTCCTCGATATCACCCAACGCGATTGGCGCATGCACAAAGGGCAGGTTCAATAGCGGCATGCCCATTTTCGGCCCAACGGGACGCGCTTTTTGTGACGACACATCGCCGTTCATGCCAAAGAACATTGCATAATCGAGGTTCCCCTCGACCGGACGACGGCCAAAGCCCAGCGTGGCAAACAGACCCTTGGGATCTGCGCCTTCGGTCAGCGCATATTCGAACTGCGTCGTGGCGTGACCAAAGCGGTACCCGGCCCCGGTGAATTCGACCGGCATAACCGGTGCGTCCCAGCCAAAGGCATGGTTTTCCAGCGCCCAGTCCAGACATTCCTGCTGCACAAAGGCGGGCAGCAATTCGCACCAGACAATCCATTGATAGTGCAGCCGGATAAAGCGGCGCACTTCCTCGAAATTGGTCAGCTTGGGGCTGACATGATCGTGCCACACATGTTTGGGCAGTCCCTCATGCGCACAGGACTGGATGTCCTTGGCTTCGTCACCGTCGGCGACACGCTTGCTCATCAGAATGTTGTGCAACTGGATGAAAATCGCCTGCACCTGCGCCACAATGATGTTCTCGTCATTGCGCGGATCACCGATCAGGGCCTTGCCAGCGCAGGTTCGGGCCAGATCGCGCGGATTGTCCTTGCGACCAAAGACCAGAAACTGCTCCGCGTCTCCCTCGCCATAAAGGTGCGGCGTGGCTTCGGGTCCCGCGCCATACACACAATCCAGATCAAGGCTGGGCGTGCGCACGTTTGGGATGGTCGACGGATCAATCCGGGTCCCCAGAGCCGAGGTCGCATCGAGCGTGATATCGTGATCGACGAATTGCCCCAGAAAGGTCATCCCGGCATCGGCATGCCCATCCTCGTTTTCGGTCGCGCCCATTGATTGCGACAGCTCATCCAGCGCGTCAATCACATCCGCATGGGTGATGTTCTTGATGTGAACGGGGTTGGCAGGCAGAAATCGCCCAAGGGTCTGTGCAAAGGGCCGCGCCGGGCCGTTGCCTTGGATACATGTCTTGAAAAGTTGATCGAGCCGCGTCAGCCCGTGTTGTGTTCCAGCCATAATCTGGCCTCCAATGCTGTTCTAATAAAACAGAGCGCAAGAATACGACGCGCTCCCGGTAACTTTATTGCGCAACGGGAAAATTATCAGGTCAGGCATTCCTGACCCAAGGACATCGAATAGGCGAACAACCGCTCACGTACAGGTTGCCCCACGTTGGAAAACAGCAGAACGCTCACCGGTTTCTTCTGACCGGAAATACCATCGGGGAGCTTGAGGGGCAGACAGCCCCTCATCACAAAATGTATCAAATGCGCCGTCAGGCGCTCCGATTGGCAGCAGCCCTAGCGGTGCGCGTGCAAATACGACACCAACGCCTGTGTCGATCCATCCTTGCCATCGCTGGGTGCCGTGCCCTCGACAATCGGCTGCAGCGCTGTGGCCAGTTCCTTGCCCAATTCCACACCCCACTGGTCATAGGAATTGATGCCCAGGATCACACCTTCCACAAACACCCGATGCTCATAGAGCGCTACGATCTGGCCCAGCGTGAATGGATCGAGCTTTGGATAGATCAAGGTCGTCGACGGACGGTTCCCGGCAAAGACACGATGCGCCGCCTGACGTTCCAACTCGTCGCCCTCAAACTTGTCGGCAATCTTGCCGCGCGCCTCTTCCAGCGACCGGCCCCGCATCAATGCCTCCGATTGCGCCAAGCAATTGGCGACAAGCAAATCATGGTGATGTCGCAACTCCGGCTCATGCCCTTCGCAGGCCACCATGAACTCACACGGGATCACAGACGTGCCCTGATGGATCAATTGGTAAAACGCATGCTGCCCGTTGGTGCCCGGCGCGCCCCACACAATGGGCCCACTTTCCACAGGCACCGCACCGCCATCCATCGTCACGGACTTCCCGTTCGATTCCATCTCCAACTGCTGGAAATAGGCGGGCAACTGCCCCAAGCGCTGATCATAAGGCAGCACGGCGCGCGTTGCATGGCCCAACACCTGCCGGTGCCAGATGCCCACCAACGCAAGCATCAGCGGCATGTTCTCCACACCCTCAGCGACCCGGAAATGCGTATCCATATCCTGCCCACCGCGCAAAAACGCGCGGAAGCCGTCGGGACCAACGGCCATCATCAACGACAGCCCGATCGGCCCCCACATGGAATAGCGCCCGCCAACCCAATCCTCGAACCCAAACACGCGCTCGGCCGGAATGCCAAAGTCAGACGTCTTTTCAAGGCTCGTGGACAGGGCTGCGAACTGGGCGGTCGGATCACCGCCATGGTCCACCATCCATGCCCGCGCCGTGCGCGCGTTGGTCATGGTTTCAATGGTGGTAAAGGTCTTTGAGGCGACAATGACCAGCGTCGTCTTGGCATCCAGCCCCCGCAACGTATCCGCAATATGCGCCCCATCGACATTGGACACAAAGTGGCACCGCGGCCCGTCATGATAGGGCGACAACGCCTGCACCGCCATCGCAGGCCCCAGGTCCGACCCTCCGATCCCGATATTCACAACATCGGTGATGGCACTGCCGCGCACCTCTTCGGCATAGGCAGACATCCGGTCCAGCGTGTCCAGCACACCGGGCATGACGTCTTCGCCATCGACCTCAACCGGCCCACCATCCAGATTGCGCAAGGCGGTGTGCAGCACGGCCCGCCCCTCGGTCTCATTGATCTTCTCACCGGAAAACATCGCATCCCGCCGCGCCGCAACACCGGCGTCATCGGCCAGCGCCAGCAACAGATCGCGGGTGGCGGCGTCAATATTGGTCTTCGAATAATCAAACCGCATGTACTGCGTCTGCACCGCAAACGCATCCGCACGTGGGTCCTCAAACAAATCCAGAATGGAGCGGTCCGATACTTCGCCCGCCTTGGCCTTCAACGCATCCCACATGTCTTTCACTCCGCCCAATGCACGGTCAAACCGCCCATAACTGCCCTGATCGGTGCCTGCACCGGATCAAGCCGATCGGCCCGCTCCAAAGCGGCGCGCTTCTCAGCCCCATAAATCACAAGATGCTTCGCCATCGCCCCAGCCAACGCTGGACCAGAAAACGAAATCCGCGGCTCCTGCCCCTCAACCGAAACCGGCACAACCAAAGGCGCATCATCGGCCAGCATATCCGCCAATCCAACTGCACCCGGAAACAGCGACGCCGTGTGCATATCCGCCCCCATCCCCAGCAAAAGCAACGATATCGGCATCTGATCCGCCAACCGCTCGGACAACCCCGGCGCCGCTTCGGCAGGTGTCTGCCCTTCAACATAGAACGGCACGAACTTCGCCGCCGCCGCCCGGCTCTGAAACAAACGCTCCTTCAGCAACTTTGCATTGGACCGTTCGTGATCTTCCGGCACCCAGCGCTCATCACTGAGCATCACGTTGACCCGGTCCCACTCCAGATCAGCCGCACACAAACTGTCAAAAATCGGCCCCGGCGTTGTCCCGCCCGGCACCACAAAGGATGCAAAAGGATGGACCAACAAGCAGTTCTTCAACTCGCTCGCCAACGCATCGGCCAGCCCCATCGCCAGCAGATCGCGGTCAGGATATTCGACGATATTCATGGCGCCACCTTCCTCCACACACGGGTGTCACGGGCCAAAAGCTGCACGGCATCCACCGGCCCCTCGCTGCCCGCATCGTAAACCTTGGGCACGTCACCGCGCGCATCCCAGCCATGGATGATCGGATCGGTCCAGGCCCATGCGGCCTCGACCTCATCACCGCGCATGAACAAGGTCTGGTTGCCGCGAATGACGTCCATGATCAGACGCTCATACGCATCCGTCTGGTCCGATCCGTCCTCTCCCAACGCATCGGCAAAGGACATATCCAACGGTACATTCATCAGCCGCATACCGCCGGGCCCGGGCTCCTTGATGGTCACGCCCAAGGTGATGCCCTCGTTGGGTTGCAGACGGATCGACAGCTCATTGCGATGATCGCTCGTCTCGCCAAAGATCGAGTGGTTGAGTTCCTTGAACACGACGGTGATCTCGCTCGACCGCGCTTTCAGCTTCTTGCCGGTGCGCAGATAAAACGGCGTGCCCGCCCATCGCCAATTGGAAATACCAACCTTCATGGCGATGTAGCTTTCGGTGCGCGACCGGGAATCCCCGACCGCATCGCGGTAGCTTGGATCATCATCATCCGCATCATACTGACCACGCACAATGTGATGCGGCTCCACCTCATCCAGTGCCCGGATCACTTTCAGCTTTTCGTCGCGGACCGCATCGGGGTCGAATTTCGACGGCGGCTCCATCGCAATCAGACACAGCAACTGCATCAAGTGGTTCTGCACCATGTCACGCATGGCCCCGGACTTGTCGTAATACTCGCCCCGACCTCCGACGCCCACGGTCTCGGCCACCGTGATCTGGATGTGGTCGACATATTGCGAATTCCAAAGCGGCTCGAACAGCATGTTGCCAAAACGGACGGCCATCAGGTTCTGCACCGTTTCCTTGCCCAGATAATGATCGATCCGGTAAATCTGACCCTCATCAAAGAAGGCCGCCAGATCCCGGTTCAGCTCCTTGGCCGAAGCCAGATCGCGGCCAAACGGTTTCTCAACGACAATCCGGCTCTGTTCGTCCGTCAGCCCATGCTGGTTCAACCGCTCCGCCAGATCGCCAAAAAGGCCCGGCGCCACCGAGAAGTAATACGCACGCACCACATCAGGACGCATCAGCTCCGCCAGCTCCCGCCAGCCCTTCTCGCCACGCGCGTCAATGGTGACAAATTCCATCCGTTCCAGAAAACCGGCCAGTGTGCCGTCTTCGCAGGCGCGGCCACCGCCAAACTCGGCTACGGCCTCTGCGACGAACTCACGATACGCGGCACTGTCCATGTCACCACGTGCGGCCCCAATGACACGCGCGTCCTTTGGCATCTGCCCGGCACAAAAGCGACGGAACAGCCCCGGCAAGATCTTGCGACGGGCCAGATCACCTGTGCCTCCAAAGATAACCAGATCAAACGGGTCGACCGGGATAACGCGCGAAACCATGGCAAGGGCTCCCTCTTGCATGCAGATAGAAATGTTTGCGCTACCACTAGCAGATTCAAACCGATACTCAACGCCCGATGCTGCACCTGCATCACACGCACGCATATTTCTATCACAAAGCTGTCAAAGGGGCACAGTCTGCTTTTCCCTGGCGGCGTCGCAGCTTACCTCTACGGTCGGACATCAAGAGCAGAACGGACCACACGCAATGAAAGACCTGGCAAATCTGGGCAAGTTTCAGGACCCCGATGTCACCGCCACGGGCGAGGCGCGCGCAAAAGTGTCGCTGAGCAACCCCGAAACCCTGTGGTTCAACACCGGCACGCTCTGCAATATTGCCTGCGCCAACTGCTATATCGAAAGCTCGCCCACCAACGACGCGCTGGAATATATGAGCGCGGACGAAGTGTCCGACTATCTCGACCAGCTCGAAACACGCGAATGGAACGTGCGTGAAATTGCGTTCACAGGGGGGGAGCCGTTCATGAACCCCGCCTTCCTCGACATGGTCGAACGGTCACTTGTGCGCGGCTATGACGTGTTGATTCTGACGAACGCCATGGCCCCCATGATACGCCCCCAGATCAAGGCGGCGATCATCCTGCTGGTCAAAACCTATGGCGACAAGCTCACCTTCCGCATCTCGCTGGATCACCACGCGGCAGCTGTGCACGACACTGAACGCGGTGTGGGCACCTTCGCCAAGACCTTGCGCGGTATTGACTGGCTGTCCTCCATTGGCGCCCGACTTGCTGTCGCGGGCCGGATCGAAATGGCTGAAAGCGAGGCCGAGGCGCGTGATGGCTACGCTGCACTTTATGCAAAACACGGATGGGACATTGACGCCGCCAACCCGGGCATGACGGTCCTGTTCCCCGAGATGGACGAGAATGTCGAAGTGCCCGAGATCACCACATCCTGTTGGGGCATCCTGAACAAGCATCCTGAGGCGGTGATGTGTTCCTCTTCTCGGATGGTGGTCAAACGAAAAGGTGCCCAGACACCTGCGGTGCTTGCCTGCACCCTCCTGCCCTATGACCCGCAATTCGAGATGGGCACGACACTCGAACAGGCAGAGGCCGACGTGTCGCTGAACCATCCCCACTGCGCAAAGTTCTGTGTGCTGGGGGGGGCGTCCTGCTCGGCCTAAGGGTCAGTGCAGCGTGAATTCCCCGGTCACATTCCGCCATTCGCCGGGCGCAATCATCTTGCGATGGGTGAACTGAACCGAGTGTAGCATCCCTTCGATCTCGGCCTTCCAGAAGTCGATGAATTTGAACAGCCGCGGGTGGCCCGGCGCGATATCGTAGTCCTGCCAGACGAAGGTGTTCAGCACATGTGTGTAGTCGGGCATGCGGTAGTACATCTCCGCCGTTGTCAGCCCATATCCCTTCAACATCAATTCGGTCTCAGTCTCCGCCATTTTGACCTCTTTTCTCTGCTCTGCACTCTATTCAAGACCGACATGAATTAATAATCAATGAAAACAGTGTTCTAGCAGCCTGCGCCTACGACTGCTAACAACGGACAGGTCGCGGGCATTGCACCTTATCTGCGCTTTCTGATAGAGTGATCCCCAACATATAGAGCACGCGACAGAACGGGCAGACCCACGTGAACGACACGCCACAACCCCCTGAAAATGATGATGAAATGACACCGGAACGGCCCGCTTATGACGGCCCGTCGGTATCCATCGAACAAGAGATGCGCACGTCCTATCTGGACTACGCCATGTCGGTCATCGTCTCCCGCGCCATCCCCGATCTGCGTGACGGCCTGAAACCGGTGCACCGCCGCATCCTTTACGCGATGCACGAAACCAACAACACACACGACAAATCCTACCGCAAATCTGCCCGTCCCGTAGGCGATGTGATGGGTAAATACCATCCCCACGGCGACAGCGCGATCTACGACGCCCTCGTGCGTATGGCACAGGATTTTTCCATGTCCTTGCCGCTGCTGGACGGCCAAGGGAACTTCGGCTCCATGGACGGCGACAACCCCGCCGCCATGCGGTACACCGAAGTGCGGATGGACAAACCAGCGGCCTATATCCTTGCCGATATCGACAAGGATACCGTTGATTTTCAAGACAATTACGACGGCAAAGACCGCGAACCGACCGTCCTGCCAGCGCGTTTCCCCAATATGCTGGTCAACGGCGCAGGCGGCATCGCCGTCGGCATGGCCACCAACATCCCGCCCCACAACCTGGGCGAGGTAGTCGACGCTTGCCTCGCGTTGATCGAAGACCCAGACCTGTCGTCCGAAGCGCTGATCGAATATGTGCCCGGCCCCGATTTCCCCACGGGCGGTATCATGCTTGGTCGCTCCGGTGCGCGCAAAGCCTATCTTGAAGGGCGCGGCAGCGTCATCGTGCGATCGAAAACCCGCGTCGAGGAAATCAGGAAAGATCGCTACGCCATTGTTATTGATGAGATTCCCTATCAGGTGAACAAGGCCACCATGATCGAACGCATCGCCGAGGCGGCGCGTGAAAAACGGATCGAAGGGATCAGCCACGTCCAAGACGAATCTGATCGCAACGGTGTGCGTGTCGTGGTCGAACTGAAACGGGACGCAACGGCAGAAGTCGTTTTGAATCAGTTGTTTAGATTCACGCCGATGCAGACCTCCTTTGGCTGCAACATGTTGGCCCTGAACGGTGGTCGCCCCGAACAGCTTACCCTGCGCCGATTCCTCACCTCCTTCCTCGATTTCCGCGAAGAAGTGGTCATCCGCCGCACTGCCTTCGATCTGCGCAAAGCCCGCGATCGATCACACATCTTGTGTGGCCTTGCCGTCGCTGTTTCAAATGTGGACGAAGTCGTCGCGACCATCCGCTCCTCCGCCGACGGTGCAGAAGCACGCCAGAAGCTGATGGAAAGGCGCTGGCCCGCTGCCTCGATCGAAAGCTACCTGCGTCTGATCGACGATCCGCTGTCGAAAATGCACGACGACGGCACCTACAACCTGACCGAGATACAGGCCCGCGCGATCCTTGATCTACGCTTGCAACGCCTCACCCAGATCGGGGTCAAGGAAGTCACGGACGAACTTGAAGAACTTGCCGCAAGGATCAAGGAATACTTGGAAATCCTCGGTTCCCGCGAACGGATCATGGGCATCATCTCGGACGAATTGACCGAGGTCAAAGACCTCTTTGCCGTGCCGCGCCGCACCGAGATCGTCGACTGGTCCGGCGATATGGAAGACGAAGACCTGATCGAGCGCGAGGACATGGTCGTGACCGTCACTTCGGGCGGCTACATCAAGCGCACCCCGCTCGCCGACTTCCGCAGCCAGAAACGTGGCGGCAAAGGTGTGTCGGGCATGCAGACGAAAGAAGAGGACGTGATCACCACACTCTTCGTCGCCAACACGCACACGCAACTGCTGTTCTTCACCACGGACGGCATGGTCTACAAGCTCAAGACATGGCGTTTGCCGCAGGGTGGCCGTACGTCCAAGGGCAAGGCCATCATTAATATCCTGCCGATCCCACAAGGGGTAAGCATCGCTGCCATCATGCCTGTGGATCGGGATGAAAAGGAATGGGACGACCTCCAAGTGGTCTTCGCCACTTCTGCTGGCACTGTGCGCCGCAACAAGCTGTCGGACTTCACCAACGTCATGCGCAACGGCAAGATCGCGATGAAGTTCGAGGATGAGCACGCCAACACAACCATGATCAATGCCCGTATCGCGTCCAACGATGACGACGTGATGCTGGTCACCAATTCGGGCCGCGCGATCCGCTTCCCGGCCACGGATGTGCGCGTGTTCAACAGCCGCGCATCTGTCGGTGTCCGTGGCATCAAGCTCAGCGGTTCGGACAGGGTTGTGTCCATGTCCATAATCCGCCACTTCGATGCGACCAGTGAAGAGCGCACCGCATACCTTAAAATGCGCCGCGCCATGGCCGGTATCGCCGATGATGCAGAAACGGACGAGGATGAAGCGCCCGCCGATCCCAACTTCTCCAACGACCGTTACGTAGAAATGTCAGCCGCCGAGAACCTGATCCTGACCATCACAGCGCAGGGTGCGGGCAAGCTCAGCAGCAGCCACGACTACCCAATCCGTGGACGTGGCGGGCTTGGTGTCACGGCAATGGACAAGGCCATGCGCGGCGGCCAGATCGTCGCTTCCTTCCCGGTCGAACTGGACGATCAGATCATGCTCGCAACATCCAAGGGCCAGTCGATCCGTGTGCCTGTGGACGGGATCAGCTTCCGCTCGCGCAGTGCGGGGGGCGTCAAAGTCTTCAACACCGGCAAGAACGAAGAAGTTGTCAGCGTCGCATGGATCGCAGATCAGGGTGACGAGGACGACGGCGACACCGAGGGCTGACGCTCAGTCCAGCGGCGGCAACACCTCCTCCAGCGGGATCGGCGTATACCAAAGCGCGTCGATCTCGACATCACGCACAGCATCGCACTGCGGTGCCGCCTTCGCCATGTCGACGACGATGGCATAGCTCTCCTCCATCAAGGGCACGTATTCGGCACAACGCGGAAAGCGCTCGGCCTCCTGCGTGCAGATGTGCGTGCGTAATCTTTCGGCTCGGACAAACGGGCAAAGAATATCCATAGCCGGATCGACGCTTGCCGCTGCCCGGATCACCTCTGGCCGCGCGCCTTCCTTTTGCGCGTCGTGATAAACCTGCAATTGGCGTGTCTTGAACAGCAGGTACAGATCAAGCCTCAGAACCGGATCGTCCGCAAAGACAATTGAATTGATCTGGGCGTCTTCGAACTCGAAATACCGCGGGACATCCGCGCCAATATGCACATTGGCATATTTGTGCCAAAAGCTGTCGGAAAACGGTGCAGCATAAAGCCTGCGGATGGAGAACGCGCGGGCCTGCTCGGCTTGAGCTTCAAGCCGCGCGGCCTCTTCCGCCGGTGTCTCACCGGTCGCCACACGCCGCGTGATCGCGCTGCCATCATCATTGAAAACTGTGATCCACGGCAGTTCGAACTGCACAGCTTCGACCATATCCATAAGGCGCAGGTTCAGCGGATCCATTTCAAGGAACGTCAGCGCACGGTCAAGATGGGCATGCCGCAGCTTGTTCACCGTGTTTCTCCGCTTGAGGAACATGCCAAAGCGGTTCTCGAACGTGCCTGCCCATTGGTCCAGATTTGCCAAGTCATGCAAATCCGGGTCCGTTGTCAGGAATGCATTTTCCATCCAGGTAAGCTGGGGTTCGGTGACAGTGTCGTATCCGAAGTTGTTGATCAGGTTCAGCAACCGGTAAGTCACCATCTCCGGATTGTCCGGGTTGTAACCCTCCCAATCACCAAGATCGATGTTCCGGACCTCGCCATGGATTGCCTGCCCATACATCAGACACACCGTCTCCCCTTCATCAGAGATGCGGGCTGCGTATTCGTGGCAAAAGGCTTCAATCGCCTCCATCCCGTAACGCCCGACGAAATCGAATGCCCGCTGGAGAGTGCCCCAGTTCGGATGGCTGTCCATGACATAGTTCAACGCAGAAACCGGATCACCGACATCCTTGTTGAAGTAATACATGATAGTCGCGGCATCAGAGGCCGGGATCAGGTCCGGCGCGGCGGCATAAGCAAAACGGGCATGTCGTGTTGCTTCGCCCCGCATCGCGTGTGCAGCCTCATAGGCCCATCCGTTCCGGCTTGACGACATGGCGATCGCGCTATTCCAAAGGCTCCAGGCCCGGGCGATCCGGGCGTAATGATTGCCCGTGTCCTGGTTCAACCAAGCCTTGACGAACGCGGTGGTCTTTGGATGGCTGCCCGACAGCACGATAAACAAGTCGCGCATGTCATCCGCGCTTAGTTCACCTGCTTCAAAGCGCTGTTGTGCATCTTCGACAAATGCTTGAACGGCGATGAAATCACCGTCCTGAACCTTGTTGAAAAGCTGCCGGTCCAGATTTGGCTCTGCATATGCTACGGAGCCGAAGACCATCAAAACCAATACCAGAATTGCGCGCATCGCACCCACCTTTCAATACTATCGAAGGTAGTTTCGTTATGGATTGCGCCTGCGCTTGGTCCTCACTTGGGCGATCTTGTGGCGCCGCGTTGTTCTACAGATCGTAGATGTGGGTAAACTTGTCCTGAAGATAGGCCAGCAAGGGTGACGGTCCGGGCGTTTGGCCACTCGCCAGCTCGATCACCTCGCGCGGGGCATAGAGGCTGCCGTGTTGCTGCAAATTGTCCCGCAACCAGCCTGTGGCTTGGCCGGTCTCGCCCTGCGCCAATTGCGCATCCAGATCAGGCACCGCCGCCCGCAGCGCCTCATTCAGGCACCCGGCATAGACGTTGCCCAGCGAATAGGTCGGGAAATAGCCAAACAGGCCCACGGACCAATGCACATCTTGCAGAACGCCATTGGACGGCTTGTCGACCGCGTATCCGAAATCAACTTCGAACCGATCATTCCACGCCGCTTCCAGATCGCTTACATGCAGGTCACCTGCCATCAACGCACGCTCCAGATCAAAGCGCAGAAGGACATGCAGGTTGTACTGGACTTCGTCCGCCTCCGTCCGGATATACCCGTTCGAGACGCGGTTGACGGCGGCATAGAACGCGTCCTCATCCCCAATTCCAAAGTCCCCAAACGCATCGCGCATCTGCCCATAGAGCCAGCCGGTAAAGGCACGGCTGCGCCCCAACTGGTTCTCATAGATCCGGCTCTGGCTTTCGTGCACACCCATCGACACTCCACGGCCCAGCGGGCTGAGCAGAAAGGCATCGTCGATGTTCTGCTCATAGCAGGCGTGCCCGACCTCGTGGATGGTCGAGTAGAAGCAGTTGAACGGATCGTCCGGATTGGTTCGGGTCGTGATCCGCACATCATTGCCTGAACCGGAGGAAAACGGATGCACCGCCTTGTCGATCCGACCATGGCCCAGATCATAGCCAAAGGCTTTCGCCAACACCGTGCTCAGCTCCAACTGCGCCGCTTCGTCAAACTGCCCCGTTACGCCCTTGGGTGCGGGTTTCTCAAGGATGGCCGCCCGCAACTCTGTCAGTCCGGGCCGCAACGCGCCAAACATCGCCTCTAGGTCCGCGCCGGTTGTGCCCGGTTCGTAATCCTCCAACATGGCATCATAGATATCGCCGCCACTCGCAAGCGCCGCACCCTCTTCACGTTTCAACCCGATGACCTCAGCCAGAACCGGGGCAAAGGCGGCATAATCATCGGCTTGCCGCGCCTCCGCCCATTTGCCCTGCGCCGTTGATGTGACACGTGCAATGGTCGCCGCCAGATCGGCAGGCACCTTGGACGCCCGCTCATAGCTGCGCCTGATCTCACGCAGCTTGGCCGCGCCCACCGCATCCAACGCATCAGCGTCAATGGAGGCCAACCACTCGCCCACCTGAGGTGCGGTCCGCCGCGCATGCAGCACGCTTTCCATGGCCGCCATCTCTTCGCCCCGCTGGGCCGCAGCGCCGCGTGGCATCATGGTTTCCTGATCCCATCCCAAACGCCCCGCCACCTGGCCCAGGGCCTGCGTGGTGTGATCATAGGCTAACAGGTCGTCGAATGCAGTCATCAAGAAGTCCCTCGGATGGATGTGGCAATGGGATAAGCAGCAAGGAAACGCGCGCGCAGGATCAGCGCCCACAGCACCACGGCCAGGAATTGGTGCAGAATGGCGACCTGCCATGGCGCGCCATACAGCACCGTAACAATGCCCAGCACGATTTGCAGGCTCATGGCCGCAAACATCGCACTGAAGGCAAAGCGCGTCTTGTCATGCGCCGACTTGCGCCCCCGCAGCCAGACCACAACGGCAAAGGCAAACAGCAGATACCCAGACACGCGGTGGATGAACTGCACCAGTCCGGGGCTTTCAAAAAAGTTCCGCCACCACGGCTCGAATGTGAAAGCGGACGCAGGAAACACTTGCCCGCCCATCAAGGGCCAATCGGTGTAGCTGCGCCCAGCATCAATCCCAGCCACCAACGCACCAATCAGGATTTGGAGAAATGCAAAATGCATCAGCCCCGTGGACATGGAAAACAGCTTCGCTTCCTTGCCGCGCCGCGCCTGCATCAAGTCCCGCTCAGACCGCCCGAGCAAGTACATATACCACGCGATAAAGCCCAGAATGACAAAGGCCAGCCCCAGATGCGTGGCAAGCCGGTAGCTGGCCACATCCAGCACCCCTTGGCCCTGCGTCACACCGCTCGACACCATCCACCAGCCGATGGCACCTTGCAGGCCACCCAGCGCTCCAAGACCCAACAGGCGTGGCGTCCACCCCGTCGGGATTTGCCGACGCAACAGGAACCAGAAGAACCCGATGACCCAGATGAGGCCAATCACCCGGCCCAACTGCCGGTGCCCCCATTCCCACCAATAAATCACCTTGAAGTCGGCCAGGGTCATCCACTGGTTCTGAATGCGGAACTCGTCAATCTGTTGGTAGAGGGCAAACTCCGCCTCCCAATCGGCTTGGGTCAACGGCGGGATCGCTCCGGTAAAGGGGCGCCACTCGGTGATGGACAAGCCGCTATCTGTCAACCGGGTCAACCCGCCCACGGCAATCATCACGACGACAAGAGCAAACAGCATCATAAGCCACACGCGGATTGCACCGCGCGCGCCACCCCGGCCCTTGTCGATCACACCGGTTTCCACCACCTGTTTTTCGGTGGTGCCGACCTCTTCGAAAATACTACGGTTCTTGGCCATTTCGGCTCCGTTCTTGCGTCACCGCGCAACCTAGGCCCGGCCCCTGCGAAGGTCCAGCGTCAGCCACGGTTCGCCCAACGGACCATCTGACGCAGCATGCCGTGCAAGGTCTGCACATCCGCGCGGGTCAGAGGCATCCGGCTCCACAGATTGCGCAGGTTCATCTTCATGCTGGGGCCCTTGTGCTCGGGGAAAAAGAACCCGGCGTCGTCCAGCCGCTCCTCGAAATGCCGCGCCAGATGATCAATCTCATTCACATCGGCCCAGTCGGTACCGGCCATCTCAACAACCCGGTGCTCAATCTCGGCACTGGCTCGGACCCACTCATAGCCGACGAGCAGCACACATTGTGCAAGGTTCAACGATGGAAATTCCGGGTTCACCGGCACGGTGATCAACGCATTGGCCTGCGCCAGATCCTCATTCTCAAGCCCGGCCCGCTCGGGTCCAAACATCACGGCCACATGCTGCCCCTCGGCAATACGCGCGGCCGCGTCCCGCATGGCCGCCTCAGGGCTTAACACCTCCTTGGTCATGTCCCGCATCCGCGCCGTGGTGGCATAGACAAAGGTGCAATCTGCAACGGCCCCTGCCACATCGCCGTGCACGGTGGCAGCATCCAGCACACGACCCGCCCCGCTGGCCATGGCCACAGCCGCCGGATTCGGCCATCCATCGCGCGGGTCCACAATGCGCATCCGGTCCACGCCAAAGTTCAGCATCGCCCGGGCCGCCGCCCCGATATTCTCGCCCATCTGTGGGCGCGTCAGCACAAATGTCGGTGTCATGGCGGGCCGTCTACCCCGCCGCGTCCCGCCCGACAATCCCCTTCACTTTGCAAAATAAACTTCCGCCGGAGGCATAAATCTTTCCAAGCACAGCCTTTTCCGGCTAGAGCGTCCCCAAGACCAAAAGGACGACGCCAATGAGTGCCCCCGAGCAGCCGCAGCTTTACCTTCTGACCCCGCCCGTGTTCGAGCTGTCGGTGTTCCCCGATCAGCTGGCCTCCGTGCTCGACGCCCATGATGTGGCGTGCATCCGACTGGCACTCGCGACACGGGACGAAGACCGCATTTCACGCGCCGCCGATGCTTGCCGCGAAGTGGCGCACGCGCGGGACGTTGCCATCGTAGTGAACGATCATGCCGGGTTGGCCGAGCGGTTGGGTCTGGACGGCGTACACCTGTCTGATGCAGCGAAATCCGTACGCGACGCGCGCAAGGCACTGGGGCCGGACGCCATCGTGGGCAGCTTCTGCGGCATCTCGCGCCATGACGGCATGAGCGCGGGCGAAGCGGGCGCGGACTACGTGGCCTTCGGTCCAATCACCGGGCTGGGCGACGAAACCACAGCCGAAGACGACCTCTTTGCATGGTGGTCCGAGATGATCGAAGTGCCCGTGGTGGCCGAAGGCGGGCTGACCCAGGACGCAGTCAAACGCCTCGCCCCCATCACCGATTTCTTCGGGATCGGCGAAGAAATCTGGGGCGACGAAGACCCTGCCGCCGCCCTTGCCCGCCTCATGATACCGCTGGACTAAAGCAACGTCCGCTCAATCACCCAATAGATCGCGATCACCGCAATGATAAGCGACCCGGTCATCGACCAGGCGCGGAACATCACGTTGTAATCGGTGATCGTTTCCTCCTGCCCCTCAAGGTCCGCCATACGGGCCGCACGCACGCCCAGCCACAGGGCAATCGCAGCAAGCGCAATAACCGTCAGCTGACCCAGCTCCACGCCGACATTAAAGCCGATGAGCGCAGGAATGAACTGCCCCTCGGGCAGACCAAAATCACCCAGCACAGACGCAAAGCCAAGCCCGTGCAGCAATCCGAACCCAAACACGATGGCAGGCCGCCAACGGTTCAACCCACGGGCAAAGATATTCTCGACCGCGACATAGACGATGGACGCCGCAATCAACGGCTCTACAATGCTGCCCGGGATGACAACCAGCCCCAACGCGCCAACCGCCAAGGTCACGGTATGGGCCAGCGTAAAGGCTGTGACCTGCCACAAAAGCGGGCCGATCTTTGTCGACAGAAAAAACAGCCCCAGCACAAACAGGATGTGATCCAGACCCTTGGGCAGGATATGATCAAAGCCCACGGGCACATACGCGCCAAAGGTCTGCCACCCAGACGCCTCATCCCCGCCCGACACTGCAATGGGGCCGCTGTTGCTGCCACCGCTGATCAAACCGGTAAAGGGCTCCTCGACCCCCTGCTGCCGTAGGACCAGATCGCCCGCTCCGTCCGGCCAGGCGACCTGAACCGCACGTGTGCCTGCGGGGACAGATCCGCTTAGAACCAGGTCCGAGATCCGGGCCAATTCGTCATTCGGAACATCCGGCACGTTCACATCGTCCAGAGTCACAACCACCGGAACACCATCCGCAAGCACAAGCGGCAAGGCGTTCCAATTGGCGGTTAATGTCGGAACACGGTCCGCAACCTCTGCGCCGGACAGTGCACGCAGCACGTCATAATCGGCTGCGTTATCCGCGTTGTCCGTATCCGCAATCTCGTCGAGATCAATGCCCGACAGTTGCGCTTCGACATTCACGCGAACCGCAAATTCTACCGCACCGTCTGCCACTGTCAGATCGGCAATCGTCGGCACAACTTCATGCGCGGACGCCACGCTGGCCCATGCAGCCCAGCAAAGAGTTGACAACACGGCCCAAAAGCGCAGCTTCAGAGGCATCCGAACAAAGGCAACGTTCATGTATCTCATCCGTTATTTAACAGTGCTTTGGTGCGTCATCTTAGCGACAAGCGCAACCGCCCATGAGTTCTGGATCGAACCGGAAGCCTATCAAGTGCCCGCGTCGGGGAAAATTGTGGCACGGCTGAAAAACGGTGAGGATTTCGAAGGCGTGAACCTCGCCTATTTCGAACGTCGGATCGAACGGTTCGACGTGGTGGTTGGCGACACGATCCGCCCGGTCGAAGCGCGCATGGGTGATAATCCGGCCCTCGATGTGCCCGCACCGGTGGGGGGGCTTGTTGTGGTTGTGCATGAAACGACATCGTCCTTGTTGACGTACAAGGAATGGCAAAAGTTTCAGAAATTCGCCGATCACAAGGATTTTGAGGATATCGAGGCGCGTCACGCAGCCAATGGATTTCCAGAGCCACCGTTCAAGGAACGCTACAGTCGCCACGCCAAGGCCCTGATCGCCGTGGGCGAAGGCATCGGCATGGATCGGGCGCTGGGTCTGAAGACCGAATTCATCGCTTTGACCAATCCCTATGCCCCTGACTTTGACGGTATGATGCAAGTGCAGGTGACGCTTGACGGCGACATACGGGCAAACGCGCAAGTCGAGGTGTTCGAACGCGCGCCCGACGATAACGTCACCATCACGCTGCACCGCACGGATGAGATCGGGATCGCCACCATTCCGGTGAAACCGGGCCATGACTACCTGTTCGATGCGGTCTCCATCGCGCCCATCACCGACAGCGATGATGCCGTTTGGGATACCTATTGGGCCGCACTCACATTTGCCGTACCTGAGTAAGCCGCCCCCCTTGCCTCTTGCCTGCGCGGGCGGCACAAGACGGGCATGACGCGCACTGCTGACATTCTTTGCATCGGATCAGTCCTGTGGGACGTGATTGGGCGTGCGCCTCTGGCCATGCGACAGGGATCGGACGTTCCGGGCCGGATCACCCGCCTGCCCGGCGGCGTTGCCATGAATATCGCCATGACGCTGGCGCGCTTTGGTCTGACACCTGCCTTGCTGACGGCCATTGGCCGCGACATCGAAGGGGATGAGTTGATCGCCGCTTGCACCGCGCGCGGCATGATCACCGACACCGTCTACCGCTCCGAAGACCTGCCCACGGACCAGTACATGGCAGTCGAGGGCGCAAACGGCCTGATCGCCGCCATCGCGGACGCCCACTCGCTCGAAAGCGCTGGTGCCAAGATCCTGCGCCCCCTGACAGACGGCACTCTTGCGACGGACACCGCACCCTATACTGGCCTTGCGGCGCTGGATGGCAATCTGACCCTCGACCTGCTGAACGAAATCGCCACCAGCCCGGTTCTGGCACATGCCGACCTGCGCGTGGCCCCTGCCTCCCCGGGCAAAGCAGAACGGCTGGGTCCGTTTTTGACCCACAGCCGCGGCACGCTCTATGTTAATCTCGAAGAGGCCGGGCTGCTCTGCCAACGGGGCTTTGACAATTCGGTCGAGGCCGCCGATGGCTTGCTGGAACGCGGGGCGGCGCGCGTGCTTGTCACCGACGGCGGCAACACGGCCACCGAAGGGTCGGCGGATGGCCTGGTCAGCGAAACACCTCCGCAAGTGCTGGTCACACGCATCACCGGAGCGGGCGACACGTTCATGGCCGCACACATCGCGGCAGAGACCCGCAAGGCCAACCGCACCGACGCGTTGCACGCCGCCCTTGAGGCCGCAGCCATCTACGTTTCAGGAAAGACACCGATATGAGCCTTTACACCCCCTCGCCCGAAGTCGCGGATGCCTTGGCTGCGGGGTCGCCCATCGTGGCGCTTGAAAGCACGATCATCACGCACGGGATGCCCTATCCCCAGAACCTTGAGGTCGCGCGGCAGGTCGAAGCGGATGTGCGCGCAGCTGGGGCCGTGCCTGCCACCATGGCCGTGATCGACGGCACCCTGCATGTGGGCCTGACGGACGTGCAGCTTGAAGGACTGGCGCAAGCCCGCGAGGTGGCAAAGCTGAGCCGCGCGGATATGGCGGCCTGCGTCGCCTCGGGCGGCACCGGGGCCACAACGGTTGCGGCCACCATGATCGCCGCACGCATCGCCGGGATTGCGGTCTTTGCGACAGGCGGCATTGGCGGCGTGCACAAAGGGGCAGAAGGCAGCTTTGATATCTCTGCCGATCTGATGGAACTCGCCCAAACGCCCGTGACGGTGGTCGCGGCCGGGGCCAAGGCAATCCTCGACATCCCCAAGACGCTCGAAGTGCTGGAAACCCAAGGCGTGCCGGTGATCGCATATGGTCAAGACGACATGCCCGCCTTCTGGTCGCGCAGCGCGGGCCTGAAAGCGCCCCTGCGCATGGACACTGGCCGCGCCATTGCCGCCGCACATGCGCAACGCGCCACCTTGGGCATACCGGGCGGGCAACTGGTCGCCAACCCGATCCCCGAGACGGACGAGATAGACCGCGACACCCTCGCCCCCATCATCGCGCAGGCCACACAGGATGCGCAGACGCACGGGATCACCGGCAAGGGTGTCACACCCTACCTGCTGCAACGTATTTTTGAGCTGACCGAGGGCCGGTCACTGACCGCCAACATCGCCCTTGTGCGCAACAATGCCCTGCTTGCCGCGGAAATCGCCACGGAATTGGGCGCAATTGGCAAGGATGCCTGAATAAGGGGCGGAAACCATTGTAGTGCCGGAAGCGTTGACTTACCTAGTCTGTGAACTTGTGCCGGGACCCTGATGAACACCCCTTTTGATCCAGAAACGCCCCGGAAACCCGGCCTGTTCTCAAGATTACGCGCATCATTCCTGACCGGTCTGGTGGTGATCGCGCCCGTTGGCCTGACAATTTGGCTGATCTGGACGGTGATCGGCTGGATCGACGGTTTTGTCTGGCCGCTTGTCCCCTCCGCATGGCAACCGGATTCCATCGTCAATTACTGGCTGAACAATCCGCGCTTCATCGAGCAAAATGAAACGCTGATCGCAAACCCTGACTGGATCACCGTGAACGTGCGCGGCGTCGGGGTCATCGTCTTCCTGCTGTTCACCATTTTCACGGGCTGGATCGCGAAGGGCTATATCGGGCGGTCGCTGATCCGCTACGCCGAAAGCCTGGTGGAGCGGACCCCGGTGGTGCGGTCGATCTATTCCGGAATCAAACAGATCTCTGAGACGATCTTTGCCCAGTCGGAGCGGTCATTCGAAAAGGCCTGCCTGATCGAATACCCGCGCAAGGGCATCTGGGCCATTGGCTTCATCTCGACCACGGCCAAGGGCGAAGTCACCGAACGGGCGGGCAATACCGGCGCCTTGTTCAGCATCTTTGTACCGACAACGCCAAACCCGACATCCGGCTTCCTGCTGTTCTTTCCGGCCGAAGACGTGATTGAACTGGACATGTCGGTGGAGGATGCAGCCAAGCTGGTGATCTCGGCTGGTCTTGTCTATCCCAACGGCAAGGACCCAACCACGCCGCCGAAATAACGCGGCAGGTTGGTCGCGCTGTCCTTGGCTTGAAGGGTCAGGAAAACAGTTCCTGCATGTTGACGCTGTCACCCTGCCCGATCTGATCGAAATGCGCGTCCAGGAACTGCTCTGCTGCGCGCGCACCCGCGTCGCGCAGCTTTCCCATGACAAAGCCATTGGGGACCACCTTCGTGGCCACGCTCAGATCATTCATCAGGGCATCATCCGCGATCATGTGCATGTTGATGCGTCGCATTTGCCCACGTTCCATCGTGCCTTGGTCGATCAACCGCTTCACAAAGGAAATCGCACGCATCTCGCGCAACAGGGACGAATTGAAACTGATCTCGTTGATCCGGTTCTGAATTTGCTGCGGTGTGCGCGGCAGGTCCACGCGCTCCAGAGGGTTGATGTTGATCACCACAATGTCGTCGGGCAACGACGCATCGAACAGCGGAAACAAGGCCGGATTGCCAGTGTATCCGCCATCCCAGAACTCCTCGTTCTGCCCCGTCTCGCTGTCGTAGACCATGACCGCCTGAAACAGCGTCGGCAGGCAGGCCGACGCCATGATGGCCTCCGGCGTTACTTCGGCCTGCTGGAACACGCGCAGCTTGCCATTGCGCACCCGGGTCGCGTTGATGAACAGCTGCGGACCGTCATCACAGCACACCTTCTCCATGTTGAACTTGGACACGATATCGGTGAGCGGATTGCGATAGAACGGCCCAAAGGCATAGGGCGATGTCATACGGCCCACCGCGTCGCCCACGGCATATGGCAGTGAGTATTCAAGTGCCTGACTGATCTGCGCCGGACCAAACGGCGCCAGCCAAGTTGATATCCGCATGTCCTGCACGCCCGCCACCTGCGCCCACAACCAGTCGAGGTTCTCGCGCGCGGCATCTTCACCCGACATCGCCAGCCCCGCCTTGAGGGCTGCGCCATTCAACGCCCCTGCGGAGGTACCCGACACACCGGCGATCTCGACCCGGTCATCGGCCAGCAACACGTCCAACGCCCCCCATGTGAACGCGCCATGCGCGCCGCCGCCCTGAAGTGCCACATTGATCTTCTTGCGTGTCATGGATCGACCCTTTGGGTTGGTGGTGACTGAGGGAGCCTCATGTTGCGGCGGCAAAGCCACCTGTCAGGCGAGCGGCGGCGGTTTATCGTGCGAAACGAAGCTGGATCACAGCGCCGTCCATCCGCCGTCCACGCTGATGGTTGTGCCGGTGATCTGATCTGCGGCCGATGAGCAAAGGAAAACGGCCGTGCCGCCCATCTGCTCGGTCGTGGCGAATTCCTTGGAGGGCTGGCGCTTGAGCATGACATTCTTGATCACCTCGTCGCGACCCATGTCGTATTCCTTCATCGTGTCGGGGATCTGGCTTTCAACCAGCGGGGTCAGCACGTAGCCGGGGCAAATGGCGTTGGCGGTGATAGGTTCCTCGGCGGTTTCCAGCGCCGTTGTCTTGGTCAGGCCAACAATGCCGTGTTTGGCCGCGATATAGGCCGACTTGTAGGGTGACGCGGTCAGCCCGTGGGCGGACGAGACGTTGATCACCCGTCCCCACCCGGCAGAACGCATCAGGGGCAAAGCCGCCGCTGTCGTGTGAAAGGCGGAGCTGAGGTTGATCGCGATGATCGCGTCCCATTTGTCCACGGGAAAGTCGGGGATGGCGGCGACATGCTGGATGCCCGCATTGTTGATCAGGATGTCACAGGCCCCCGCCTGTTCGATCAGGGACCGGCATTCATCGCCCTTGGACATGTCCGCCTTGATGTAGCGTGCCTTGGTCCCGGTCCCGTCTGCGATCTCTTTGGCCAGCGCATGATCTTCATCGCGGTCGGTGAACGAATTCAGGACGACATCGGCCCCGGCCCGCGCCAATTCCCACGCCATGCCCAACCCGATGCCCGAGTTCGAGCCGGTGATGATGGCCGTTTTTCCTGCCAGTGAAATCTCGAATGCCATGGGCCAAGTCCTTTCGTATAAGTTGCACGCACTTTGTCATGCTGCACCTGCGAAAGGAATGGTCCCGTGGGTCGCTTTGATCCACAACGGCCAAAAAAAAACGCCAGCACGAAGCTGGCGTTAAGTTATTGAGGCAGGTTTCATACAGGCAAGAAACCTATCGAGCAGTGCCCTTGTTATACGCAAACCCGCCCGAAGAGTCCAAGCTAAAAGTTTGATAATGCGTAAATGTCCCGGGGCAGCTATTGTTAACAAAACAAGGGCGATCAGGGATTGTTTACCAAATGAGCAGGCATTTTTTCCAATTTGGACCCCTCGGAAAAAGGGGGGTCACCGCGATTCTGACGGGCCTTGTGGTGGCTGCGGGTGCAGCACAAGCAGAGCCACGGCATGGCATAGCTATGTATGGAGACCCCCAACTGCCACCGGATTTTGTGTCCCTTCCGCATGCGAATCCCGATGCACCCAGTGGTGGAACAATCACTCTGGCGAACACCGGCAGTTTTGATTCGCTCAATCCCTACATTCAGAAAGGCAACGTGCCCTGGCAGTTGCGCTTCCTCACCCATGAAAGCCTGATGGGCCGCAGCCGGAACGAACCCTTCGCGCTGTACGGCCTTCTGGCCGAATCGATTGAAACCGATGAAGACCGCACTTGGGTCGAATTTACCCTGCGCGAGGGCGCCACATTCTCGGACGGCAGCCCCGTCACGGTCGAGGACGTGCTGTGGTCCTACGAGACCCTCGGGACGGAAGGCCACGGACGTTACCGCAGTCTCTGGACCCAGGTCGAAACGCTGGAACAGACCGGTCCGCGCAGCATCAAATTCACCTTCAATACCGAGAACCGCGAACTGGCCCTGCTGGCGGGCATGCGGCCCATCCTGCAAAAGGCGCAGTGGGAAGGGAAGGATTTCGCCGCCGCTTCCATCAACGACGTGCCCATCGGATCAGGGCCCTACGTGATCAGCGATTTTGAAGCGGCACGTTCCGTCACCCTCACCCGCAACCCGGATTATTGGGGCAAAGACCTCAATTTCCGACGTGGCACATTCAATTTCGACGAAATCACCATCGACTTCTACGGCGACGGCGATGTGGTGAACGAGGCTTTCAAAGCGGGCGACGTGTCCGCCGTGCGCGAATTCAACGCCGAAAACTGGACCAGCGGGTACGACTTCCCGCGCGCGCAGTCAGGCGATGTGGTCAAGACCGAGATCGCGCACCAGAAACCCTCCGGCGTCACCGGCTTTGTTATGAACACCCGCCGCGCGCCCTTTGACGACTGGCGCGTGCGCGAAGCGCTGATCACTGCCTTCAACTTTGAATATATCAACGACACCCTGACGGGCGGCGCACAGCCGCGTATCACGTCCTACTTCTCCAACTCGCCGCTGGCGCTGGAACCTGGTGCTGCCAAGGGGCGTGTCGCCTCCCTTCTGGCGCCGTTCAACGGCCAACTGTTGCCCGGCGTGATGGAGGGGTATGCCCTGCCCGAAAGCGACGGCACCCTGCGCAACCGCAAAGGACTGCGCCGCGCGCTTGGCCTGCTGGAAGAGGCCGGGTGGACAACTCAGAACGGCAAGCTGCGCAATGCGGACGGTCAGGCCATGGCGTTCACCATCCTGCTGGACCAGCAACGCACCGAAGATCGGGCCATTGCCGACCTCTATACGCAAGCGCTGGAACAGTTGGGCATCGACGTGGACATCGACCTTGTCGACGGCGCGCAATTCACCGCACGCGAGGATGCGTTCGACTTCGACATAACCTATCACCGCCGCGCCCTGTCGCTCAGCCCCGGCAACGAACAGTGGTTCTATTGGGGGTCTGATGCCGCGGACGAGGAAGGATCGGCCAACCTCATGGGCGCGCAAGACCCAGCCATCGACGCCATGATCACGTCGATGCTGACGGCCACCACGCGCGAGGAAAGCATCGCCGCCACCCGCGCACTGGACCGGTTGCTGATTGCGGGCCGATACGTGGTGCCGTTCTGGCAATTCACCACCGGGCGCATCGCGCACGTGTCCGAGATGAAACACCCCGACACCATCCCGTTATACGGCGACGGCCCGGACTGGATGCCCCAGTTCTGGTGGTGGGACGCGAATTAAAGAGCCACGCACATGACGCACAAACTCTGGGCCGAGGGGCTGGGCACTGCCCTGCTCCTCATCGGTGTGGTCGGCTCCGGCATCATGGGGCAGACACTGGCAGGTGGTAATATCGCCATCGCCCTTCTGGCCAACGCGATTGCCACGGGCTGCATGCTCTACGTGATCATCACGGTACTGGGTCCGATCTCGGGGGCGCATTTCAACCCCGCCGTCACGCTGGCCTTCTGGTTTCGGGGCGAGATCACCACAAAGCCGGCATTGGCCTACGTGGCGGTGCAGATCGCAGGCGGCATCCTTGGCGTCTGGGCCACCCACGCCATGTTCGACCTGCCGATCCTGCAAACCTCCGAGACGCTGCACCGCACCGGCCCCGCGCAATGGTGGTCAGAAGGGGTTGCCACCTTTGGTCTGCTCTTTGTCATCTTCGGCGGGCTGCGGTCGCGACCCGACGCAGTGCCGACCCTCGTAGCGCTTTATATTACGGGCGCCTATTGGTTTACCTCGTCCACCAGCTTCGCAAATCCTGCCGTCACCATCGCTCGCGGGTTTTCCGACACGTTTGCAGGCATTTACCCCGGCCACGTGCCCGCCTTTATCGGTGCACAACTTCTGACCGTTGTGCTCGCCCATGCGATCTTGCGCAGGTTGTTTGCCGACAAAGGTTGAACTGGCCCGGAATTGGAATACTATTTGCCGCGTGGTGGATGTCTGGCCCGCTGTGGGAGGCGGTAGAGGACATGTGTTCAGCACATGGGACAACCCATAGCTTCGGGGGTACGCATGAACTGGAATGACCTGACCCGCAATTGGGCGGACAGCTATCGCGCGCTTTGCCAAGAGTTTCCAAAACTCGAACCCAGCGCGATGCCGTTTCTCAAAGCTGACCAAGACCGCTTTGAAAGCTATCTTGCCGCAACGCATGATATGTCACTGAAAGAGGCGCAGGACGCCTTTGACGCCTTCCTGCTGCGGCACGCGACGGTGGCTCAAACGGCCTGATCTCAGGCCAGCGACGTCACCCACAGGATCAGCGCGTCCTCGTCACTGACGGAGACGACATTGTGGCCCATGGTGGCATCATAATAGGCACTGTCACCGCGTCGCATGTCGACCGGCTCGTAAAACTCGGTATACAAACGGGCAACACCGGTCAGCACATACAGGAACTCTTCGCCATCGTGCCGCACCCAGCCGTCAAATTCGTCCATGGACCGCGCACGAACGCGGGCACGGTAGGGCAGCATCTGCTTCTTGGTCAGCGCCTCGGCCAGCAGCTCATGCTCATAGGTGACAGTGGCCTGCGCATTCCCCTGCCCCGACTGCGTCACCACCATACGCCCGTTGATCTGGCCCTTTTCGGGCGGCGTGAACAGTTGCGGCACGGAAATCTCAAGGCCCACGGCAAGCTTTTTCAGCGCCTCATAGGTGGGCGACATCTGACCGTTTTCAATCTTCGACAGGGTCGAGCGGGCCAACCCCGCCTGGTTCGCCGCCTGCTCCAGCGTCCAATCACGCGCCTTGCGCAACTCGCGCACGCGCGCGCCAAGGTCCAACGGCTCGGCGGTTTCATCCAGCCCCGTGGCACGGGCGATCTGGATCAGGGATTTGGGGTCTTTTCCTTGCATGGCGATCTCTATAGGACGCCGCACCTCACCATGCAACGGCACCCATGTTGAGCGTTGTGAACAGCGGCCACATGCCGCCCTGCCCGAGCCCGTTCAACATGGCCACACATGTGCTGCAACATGCCGACACACAGCCGGGAAAAATCGCTGTGACCGTCGTCGATGACGGCCGCGCGATAACCATGACCTACGGCGCGCTGCAACAGGCGGTTCTGGGCACAGGCGGCGGCTTTCTGGCGGCGGGATGCACTCCGGGCGACACGGTCCTGCTGCGCCTCGGCAATACGATCGACTTCCCCATTGCCTATCTAGGCGCCTTGGCCGTGGGTCTGGTGCCCATACCCACATCGGCGGCACTGACGGAAACCGAAGTGGCGCAGATCCTGCGCGAGCTGTCGCCGCGCCTGATCCTGCGTGATCCCGACGTGGCCTCGGCCCCCGGTGCGCCCGAGATCGGGCTGGCCACCCTGCAAGCCCTGCGCGATCACCCGCCCGCCGACTGGCACATGGATGATCCCGAGCGGCTTGGCTATGTCGTGTACACGTCGGGCACATCCGGCCAACCGCGCGCCGTCGCCCACGCACATCGCGCCATCTGGGCCAGACAGATGATGCACGACGGCTGGTACGGGCTGACAAGCGAAGATGTGCTGATGCACGCAGGCGCGTTCAACTGGACCTACACGCTTGGAACCGGGCTGATGGACCCGTGGACGGTGGGCGCAACCGCGATGATCCCGATGGCGGACACCGATCCCGCAAATCTCGGTGGGTTGATGGCACGGCACGGGGCCACGATCTTTGCCGCAGCTCCCGGCGTCTTCCGCCAGATGCTGGAGCGGTCGAGCCTCCCCCCGCTGCCCGCCTTGCGTCACGGCCTCAGCGCCGGAGAGAAATTGCCCCAAAGCATACGCGACGCATGGCACAAGGCGACAGGCACCGACATCTTCGAAGCCTACGGCATGTCAGAATGCTCCACCTTCATCTCGTCCTGTCCCGACAGCCCCGCCGCACCGGGCGCACTGGGGCAGCCGCAACCGGGGCGCCATGTCGCGATCCTTGGCGATGACGGCCCGACACTACGCGGAACACCCGGCACCATCGCCGTGCACCGGTCGGATCCCGGCCTGATGCTGGAATATCTGCACGCGCCCGAAGACACTGCCGCGCGCTTTCAGGACGACTGGTTCCTGACCGGCGATGTCGGGTCCATGGACGCAGACGGACACATCACCTATCTGGGCCGCAACGACGACATGATGAACGCAGGCGGCTACCGCGTTTCCCCCATCGAGGTCGAGGCGGCGCTTGCCGACGCGCCCGGACTGACGGGGGTCGGAGCGACCCAGATCGAGGTCAAACCCGGCGTCTTCATCATCGCGGCCTTTTACACAAGCCCCACCCCTCTGGACGAGGACAGCTTGCGTGCCTATGTCGGACAGAAGCTGGCGCGGTACAAACACCCCCGCGCATATGTTCACGTGCCGATGCTGCCCACGGGTGCCAATGGCAAGTTGGTCCGGCGGCGCCTGCCGCTGTTCTGGCCCAAAGATATGAAAGCACCCAATGCCTGAGCCCATCAAACTCGACATCATGTCCGACCCGATCTGCCCCTGGTGCTATATCGGCAAGGCCCATCTGGACCGCGCATTGCAGGCCAACCCGGACCACCCCTTCGTAATCGAATGGCACCCGTTCCAACTGAACCCCGACATGCCCGAAGACGGCATGGACCGGCGCGAATACCTTGAGACGAAATTCGGCGGCAAGGACGGAGCCGTGCGCGCATATGCGCCTGTGGTGGAGAATGCCGAAAAGGCCGGGCTCAAGATCGACTTTGAAGGGATGAAACGCACCCCCAACACCCTGGACGCACACCGCCTGATCCATTGGGCCGGGATCGAAGGCAAACAGACGGCTGCCGTGTCGGCCCTGTTCAAAGCCTATTTCGTCGAAACCCGCGACATCGGGGACCACGAAGTGCTGGCCGACATCGCGGACGGGATCGGCATGGATGCCAGCGTCGTGCTGCGCCTGCTGTCGTCAGATGCGGACCGCGACGACATCTCCGCACGCGATGCTCACAGCCGCCAAATGGGCATCGGATCCGTTCCAACCTTCATCGTGGCCAACAAACACGCGGTCCCGGGCGCACAACCGCCCGAACTTTGGGCAAAGGTCATCACCGAATTAAGTCAGACAGCAGGCAGCGACGCCTGATCGTTCACAATTTAACCATTTGGTCGATTTTCAACCTTAAGTCGTTGCCATTCCCTGCCGGCGCCGCCAAGGTGCCGCGCAATAGCGTCACCATGCGCCGAACAGAGCAAGACACACTTTGACCGACCCCGAGGGACAACGACTTGGCAAACTGGAATTCATCGCCCTGATGGCGATGATGTTTGCGACGATTGCCTTTTCCATCGACGCGATGCTGCCCGCGCTGCCCGCCATCGCAGAAGAGATCGCGCCCGGCGGCGTGGCACAGGCGGCTCTGGTGATGACCTTTTTTGTCATCGGCATGGGTGCGGGCACCTTCTTTACCGGTCCCCTGTCCGACGCCATCGGGCGCAAGCCCGTGGTCTATGTGGGCCTCGCCATCTACGCGCTTGGCGCGGTGCTGAGCTGGATTGCCCCGACCCTTGAGTTGATGTTGGCCGCCCGGATCCTTCAGGGCCTTGGCGCGGCAGGCCCGCGCGTGGTGTCCACGGCCATCATCCGCGATCTCTACAGCGGGCGGGCCATGGCAAGCATCCTTTCGCTGACGATGATGGTGTTCCTGCTTGTCCCGGCCATCGCGCCGCTGCTGGGCCAGATCATCACCGATGCCGCCGGGTGGCGGGCCATCTTCCCGGCCTTCCTGATCTTTGCGGTCCTGCTGCTGTTCTGGTTCGGCAACCGCATGTCGGAAACCCTTCCTCCGCAGGATCGCCGCCCGCTGCGCTGGCCGCTGATGAAGGATTCGGTGCGCCAGATGTTTGCCCACCGCACGGTGCGGCTGTCCATTCTCGTCCAGACATTGATGCTCATGATCCTCTTTTCGATCCTGACCATGGTGCAACCCATCTTCGAGGTTTCCTTTGACCGCGCCGACAGTTTTCCGCTGTGGTTCGGCGGCATTGCACTCGCCTCCGGTGTCTCAAGCCTGCTCAATGCCGCCATCGTGGGCCGGTTTGGCATGCGCAAACTGGTGACGTGGGCGCTGGCCGCCCAAGTCGTGATATCAACCGTGTTCGTGTTCTGGATGATCGCCGACATGCCCGGACTCTTTGCCTTCTACATCTTCTGGCAATGGGGTGTCATGTTTCAGGGTGGTCTGACCGTCGCCAATCTGAACGCCATCGCGATGGAGCCGATGGGCCATATCGCTGGCACCGCCGCATCCGTCATCGGTGCCGTTTCCACCGTGTTGGGCGCAGCGCTTGCATCGCCCGTTGGCCTGATGTTCGACGGCACCCCCATGCCGCTTGTCGCCACCGTTCTGGTGGCCTGCATCTGCGCCTCGGTGTTCATGCAACAGATGCGCCGCGCGGAAGAGGCGCTGGTCTAGGCCTTCGCCTTCTTCTTTTGCGCCACGACCTTCTCGGCCAGATCGCGGGCAATCGCGAACGCACCCTTGATCTTGTCCGCGTCGTTCTTCCAGTCCCGCCGTACAACGATCTTGTTGTCGCGCACCTTGGCCATGCCGCGCTGGTCCTGAATGAATTCCACCAGCCCCTCGGGCGAGGCGAACTTGTCATTGTGGAACTGGATCGTTGCCCCTTTCGGCCCGCCATCCAGCTTCGCAATCCCTGCCCGCTTGCACATCGCCTTGATGCGCACGACCAGCATCAGCGTATTCACTTCCTTCGGCAGCTTGCCAAAGCGATCGATCAGCTCAGCCGCAAAGCCCTCCAACTCCACCTTCGTGGTCAGGTCGGACAGACGACGGTACAGACCCAAACGCACGTCCAGATCGGGCACATAGGCTTCGGGGATCAGCACAGGCACACCCAGATTGATCTGCGGCGCCCATTGCCCGTCCTCTTCCAGCAGGCCCTCCATCTCGCCCGCCTTGATCTTGCCAATCGCCTCTTCCAGCATCGATTGGTACAGCTCAAAACCCACATCGCGCATCTGGCCCGACTGTTCCTCACCCAGCAGGTTGCCCGCCCCGCGAATATCGAGGTCCTGGGAGGCCAGCGTAAACCCGGCCCCCAACGTATCAAGCGAGCCCAACACCCGCAGCCGCTTCTCCGCCGTGGTGGTCAGCTTCGCCCGCGGCTTGGTCGTGAGGTACGCATAGGCCCGCGTCTTCGACCGCCCCACCCGGCCGCGGATCTGGTAAAGCTGCGCCAGACCAAACATATCCGCCCGGTGGATCACCATCGTATTGGCCGTCGGAATATCCAGACCCGATTCCACAATCGTCGTCGCCAACAGCACATCGAACTTGCCGTCGTAAAACGCGTTCATGCGGTCATCCAACTCGCCCGCAGCCATCTGCCCGTGGGCCACGACGTAGGTCAGTTCCGGCAGTTGCTCCTTCAGGAACTCCTCGATCTCCGGCAGATCGCTGATGCGCGGCACAACATAAAAAGACTGCCCGCCCCGATAATGCTCCCGCAGCAACGCCTCGCGAATGGTCACAGCATCAAACTCGGACACATAGGTGCGGATCGCCAAACGGTCGACCGGTGGCGTCCCGATGATCGACAGATCGCGTACGCCCGTCAGCGACAGTTGCAAGGTCCGCGGAATGGGCGTCGCCGTCAGGGTCAGCACATGCACGTCCGACCGCATCTGCTTCAGCCGCTCCTTGTGGCCCACCCCAAATTTCTGTTCCTCATCAATGACAAGCAAGCCAAGATTGCGGAACCGCACGCCCTTCGCCAGCAGCGCATGGGTGCCCACAACAATATCCGCCGTGCCCTTCGACATGCCCTCACGGGTCATCGCGGCATCCTTGGCACTGACAAAGCGGCTGAGCTGCCGCACTTCGATGGGAAAACCCCGGAAGCGTTCCGCAAAGCTCTTGTAATGCTGCCGCGCCAACAGCGTCGTGGGCGCAATAATCGCCACCTGCACGCCCGACATGGCCGCCACAAAGGCCGCGCGCATCGCCACTTCGGTCTTGCCAAAGCCCACGTCGCCGCAAATCAATCGGTCCATCGGCTGGCCCGCCGTCAGATCGTCCATCACGGCGGCAATGGCATTCAACTGATCATCCGTCTCCTGATAGGGGAAGCGCGCCGCAAACGCGTCCCACATACCCGGCGGCGGCTCAAGGATCGGCGCCTTGCGCAGCGCACGTTCGGCCGCAATCCGAATAAGCCGATCCGCCATCTCGCGGATACGCTCTTTCAGCTTGGCCTTCTTGGCCTGCCACGCACCACCGCCCAAACGGTCCAGCAAGCCCTCTTCATGCCCGTACCGGGACAAAAGCTCGATATTCTCGACGGGCAAGTACAGCTTCGACCGCTCCGCATATTCAAGCAGCAGGCATTCATGCGCGGCCCCGGCGGCGGTCACCACCTCCATCCCCTGATAGCGGCCAATCCCGTGATCCACATGGACCACCAGATCGCCAGGAGACAGCGATTGCGTCTCGGTCAGGAAATTCTCGGCCCTGCGCTTTTTCTTCGGCTGGCGGATCAGGCGATCCCCCAGCACGTCCTGCTCGGAAATCACGGTCAGGCCGGGGGCCTCAAACCCATGCTCCAACGCCCAAACGGTCAGATGCAGGCCACGCTTTCCCACACGGGTGGCATTCGGGATCGGCACAACTTCTGCCAACCCCTCGTCCTCGATCAGCCCGGTCAGACGTTCGCGCGCACCTTCGGAGTAGCTCGCGATGACAACAGGCCCATCCGCCATCTTCGCTTTAACATGGGACGCCAAAGCCCCGAAAAGGCTTACCGATTCCTGTTGGCGCTCCGGCGAGAAATTCCGCCCGATCCGCCCACCCGCATCCGTCACGCCGGGGCCCGTCGCCTGTGGCAGCTGCGCAAAGGACAACACACGAAAGCCCGCGACCGCCGCCTCCCACGCCGCATCGTCCAGATACAGACCACCCGGTGACGCAGGCTTGTAGACCGAATCCATCTTCGACCGGTTCTGCATCGCGAGCCGCCGCGTCTCGTACTGGTCCTCGATGCTCTCCCACCGCGCCAAACGGCTGGGCGTCACCTGATCATCCAGCGTGATCGTGGCCCCCGGCAGATAATCAAAGAGCGTATCCAACCCATCATGGAACAGCGGCAACCAATGCTCCGCCCCCTGATGCTTGCGCCCGGCACTGACCGCCTCGTACAGCGGATCGTCCGTGCCAGCCGCGCCAAATTCCAACCGGTAGTTCTGCCGAAACCGCGTGATTGCGGCGTCGTCCAGAATGACCTCGGACACGGGCGCCAACTCGATCACATCCAGCTTTTCAGTTGTGCGCTGCGTTGCCGGATCAAAGCGGCGCGCGCCATCCAGCACATCGCCAAACAGATCAAGCCGCACAGGGCCCAGATCCCCCGGCGGATAGATATCAATGATGCCGCCGCGAATGGCATAATCGCCCGGCTCCATCACCGTGGGGCTTTGCACAAATCCCATACGCACCAGGAAGTTACGCAGTGCCGCTTCATCCACCCGGTTGCCCACGCTGGCGGAAAACGCAGCCTCCCGCAGCAGGTCCCGCGCAGGCACCCGCTGCGTCGCCGCATTGAGGGTCGTCAATAGAACAAACCGCTCCGGCATCCCGTGCACAAGCGCGGCCAAGGTTGCCATCCGCTGGGCGGAGATATCGGCATTGGGCGACACCCGGTCATAGGGCAGGCAATCCCAGCCCGGAAACACCAGCACCGGCATGTCAGGCGCAAAAAAGCGCAACGCCGCCTGCATCGCCGCCAACCGCTTGTCATCGCGTGCCACGTGGCAGACAGGTCCACCCTTCGCGACCTCATCAAGGATCAGCTTGGCGTCAAACCCCTCGGGCGCGCCGGACACGGTGATATGGGACTGTTCGGACATGAAACTCGTCAGGCAGCGGGTGGGATCAAGAGGGTTTCAATTGGGGCTTTCGCCCGCGCTGTCAACCGCCCAACGGCCCGACAGCCATGTTTTGGTACATCCCCCACAGCGCGGTGACAAAGATGGACACCATGCCGATGGCCTGCACAATGGTCCGATGCCGCGTCAGCCGCCGCCAAAGCACCTCGCCCGTGGCCTGCTCATCCTGGATCAGGCGGGCGGTGGACAGGTTCAATGCGCCCACAAGGCTCATGGGAAAGCCCAACAGGAACAGGGCTTGCGCAAACTCAACGTCATAGAGGAACCCCATCAGCGCCAACCCCGTCAGCACGAAACAGGCAATGCCCAACAGCCAAAGTCCTGAGACAGACCCGATGAACAGCAACCGATTGGTGTTGATACGTACGAGGTCCTCAAGGTCCTCCGCCGTCTGCCCGCCATGCTTGCGCGCGCGAGATACCATGTCGTAAGGCACACCCAGCACCCAGTGGCTGGCCGTCGACCACACAACCGCCAGCGCGATCCAGAACCACAGGTTCGAGAACGAGCGCATATCGATCAATTCAAAGACAGTGTCGTACCAGTCCACGCGTCGTCCTGTTGCCCCGCGCCGGGGTCTTCTTGCTTCTCTGGGGTCCCTCTTAGCGCGGGCGAACGTCGGTGCCTAGACTTGGCAAGCGCAAAAAACCATGGCACCCATGCACTGTCACTCAAACTGGACACCTTCCATGCGCCCCACCCAAGCCCCTTATCCCATCACACGCCTGCGCCGCACCCGCCAAAGCCCCGCAATCCGCGGTATGGTTCGGCAGAACACGCTCACGGTCGATGACTTCATCTGGCCCGTCTTCGTGCGCTCCGGTGAAGGGATCGAGGAGCCGATCCCGTCCATGCCCGGCGTCGTCCGCCGCTCCGTCGACAAGGTCGCCCTCGCCGCGCGCGAGGCCGCAGATCTGGGCATCCCGGCGATCTGCATCTTCCCCTACACCGGGCTTGAGGAACGGACCGAGGATTGCGCGGGCGCCTGGGACCCCGACAACCACGCCAACCGCGCCATCCGCGCGATCAAACAGGCTGTGCCCGAGATCGCAATCATGACGGACGTGGCGCTCGACACATACAACATCAACGGCCATGACGGCTTTGTCGAAGACGGCGAGATCGTGAACGACCGCACAGTCGACGCACTAGTGAAAATGGCCCTGTCCCAGGCCGAGGCCGGTGCCGATATCATCGGCCCTTCGGACATGATGGACGGACGCATCGGTGCCATCCGCGCGGCTCTCGAAGGGGCGAGCCACCAGAACGTGATGATCCTCAGCTATGCCGCCAAATACGCGTCAGCCTTCTATGGCCCCTTCCGCGACGCGGTCGGCGCATCGGGCGCACTGACAGGGGACAAGAAAACCTACCAGATGGACCCCGCCAATTCGGACGAAGCGATGCGGCTGATCGAACGCGATCTGGCCGAGGGCGCGGACATGGTCATGGTCAAACCCGGCCTGCCCTATCTCGACATCTGCCGCCGCGCCCGCGACACCTTCGGCGCACCCACCTTCGCCTACCAGGTGTCCGGTGAATACGCGATGATCAAGGCCGCTGCACAAAACGGCTGGGTGGACCACGACCGGGTGATGATGGAAAGCCTCATGGCGTTCAAACGCGCAGGCTGCGACGGCATCCTGACCTACTTCGCGCCTGCAGCGGCACGGCTGCTGAACGGCGCGTAGCGGGCACCGGACAGACAACGATTGCAGAACGGTCCTCATGTACCGTTCACGAAAATAGCGGGAGTGAGGCAAAGCCGCGCGTCAAAGCCCCTTTTTTCCCCGGCAAAATCCCGCCAAAACACCACCGCATAGTGACAGACCCACCCAATCGGCGTATATCTGCACATAAGCGCGGGCAAACCGCGCAAAACCAAGAGCTATACAGGCGGTTCAAGATGAAAACGAACGGGATCTCGCGGCGGGCATTCGCCGCAGGGGCGTTGGCGGGCACAGGCGTGCTGGCAGCATGTGGGAATGGCATTGGCAGCCGGGGCGGGTCACTGATCGACAGCCGCGTCGATGTCACGCTGGAAGAAATGTACCGCACCTACCCCAACACGGTGCAACTGTCGCAAAAGGCAAACGGCATGCTTGTCATGCCGCTGGTGACCGAGGCCGGGCTTGGCTTTGGCGGGGCCTACGGTCGCGGCGCACTGCGCGTGGACAATGCGACGGTCGACTACTACTCGGTGGTCAAGGGTTCAGGCGGCCTGCAAATCGGCGCGCAGCAATTTGCGCATGTGCTGTTCTTCATGACCCAAGAGGCGCTGACAGAGTTTCGGCGTGGGCCAGGTTGGGCGGCAGGAGCTGACCTCGAATACGTGATTTCCGACCAGGGCGACAGCGTCGCGGCAGACACGACAACAGCCCTGTCGCCGGTGCTGGCCGCCGTGTTCGCCCGCGCAGGCCTGCGCATCGGCGCGACACTCGAAGGCACCAAATACACGCGGATCATTCCATAGCCGGTCGTGGCTGCGCAGGCAGACACGACCAGTGGCAAGGGTAGCTTTTCAAGGAAAAACCGCCAGCCACACCCCCGATCATCCGGGCACTTTTTTTATTGGGCTGGTGGGTGGGCGAATTGGCGCAGCCAAGAGTGCACCCGCCAACCCAAAGCATCATCCGATATTGCGCAGCCGCTTGAACAGGCTTGACGTATCCCAACGCCCGCCGCCCATCTTCTGCACATCCTTGTAGAACTGGTCCACCAGCGCCGTCACCGGCAGGCTGGCCCCGTTCTCATCTGCTGTATCCAGACAAATGCCCAGATCCTTGCGCATCCAGTCCGTGGCAAAGCCATGCTCGAAATGATCGTCCAGCATGGTCTCGTACCGGTTCGACATCTGCCAGGACCCAGCCGCACCTTGTGAAATCACCTCAACCACGGCACGCCCGTCCAGACCGGCCTTCTCGGCAAAATGCAGCGCCTCGGACAGGCCCTGCACCAGCCCCGCAATGGCAATCTGATTGCACATCTTGGTCATCTGGCCCGCACCGCTGTCCCCGATGCGACGGCACAGCTTGGCATAGGCGGCCATGATCGGCTCGGCCCGTGCATACGCCCCCTGATCACCACCGCACATGATCGACAACTGCCCGTTTTCGGCCCCCGCCTGTCCGCCTGAAATGGGCGCATCGACAAAGCTGATCTGCTTGTCGTCGGCAGCGGCATACATCTCGGCCGTGACCTTGGCCGACACCGTGGTGTGATCGACGAACACCGCCCCCGACCCCATCCCGGCAAAGGCCCCATCGTCGCCCAGACAGACCGAGCGCAGATCATCATCGTTGCCCACACAGGCCATCACGAAATCCGCCCCCGCTGCTGCCGCACGCGGTGTCGTCGCCATGGCCCCGCCATGATCATCGACCCAGTCCTGCGCCTTCGCAGCGGTGCGGTTGTACACCGTCACATCATGACCCGCTTTCAACAAATGCCCCGCCATCGGCGCACCCATCACGCCCATCCCCAAAAATGCCATTTTCGCCATGATGATCCCTCGTCTTTTTGCGCCGCCCTTGGCTTGCGCTTCTGTCTCTGCCTACCTAACAGTCATGGCCCAAGGGTCAACGCGTCAGGACAGGGGCAGACAGCATGGCAGTGGTGTTTCAATGGCTGGTCCGCCTGACCGCAGGGGTGATCGTACTGGCCGTTCTGGGGGTGGGCATGGTCTATTACCTCGCCGCCCGGTCGCTGCCCAATTACGACGCCCGCGTGCGGGTGCCCGCCATCTCCGCCCCGGTCGAGATTGTGCGCGACAACGCCAATGTCCCCCATGTTTTCGGTGAGACGGACACAGACGTATTCCACGGCCTCGGCTTTGCCCATGCCCAGGACCGGCTGTGGCAAATGATGATGCTGCGGCGCACGGCTCAAGGACGGCTGAGCGAGCTGTTCGGCACCGCCACCGTCGACATCGACAGCTTCATCCGCCGCCTCGACATCTACCGCCTCTCGGTCCAGTCGGTCGATGCCCAGGATCAGGCCACCCGCGCCGCCCTTGAGGCCTATGCCTCCGGCGTGAATGCAAGGCTCGACCAGATCAACGCCGAAGCTCTGGGGCGTGGCGCGCCGGAGATGTTCCTCTTCAACACGCCGCTGGCCCCATGGCGGCCCGCCGACAGCATCGCCATCGCCAAACTGATGGGCCTGCAACTGTCCGGCCACCTGAGCGAAGAGGTCCTGCGCGCCCGCATGTCCCTCGCCCTCGACGACCCCGCAAGGCTGGCCGACATCCTGCCCGATGTGCCCGGCGAAGGGATCGCCAGCCTGCCCGAATACGCAGCCCTCGTGCCCGGAGCCACGCCCACATACGCCGCCGCAGACGAAAATGCGCACCCGCTCTCCCCCTTCAAACCGCGCGGCTTTGCAGGGGCCTCCAACGCATGGGCCGCTGCCGCCGCGCGCTCCGCCTCCGGGGGCACATTGCTCGCCAACGACCCGCATCTGGGCTTTTCCGCCCCGGCGATCTGGTATCTTGCACGCTTGGAATTGCAGACCGGTGGTGTGATTGGCGGCACCATTCCCGGCATGCCCACCGTGCTCACAGGCCGCTCGGACCGCCTCGGCTGGGGCCTCACGACGGCCTATGTCGATGATCAGGACGTGTTCATCGAAGAGTTGAATCCCGAAAACCCGCAAGAGTATCGCACCCCGACCGGCTGGAAGGCATTCGAAAGCCGCGACTCCATCCTGCAAATCGCAGATGCAGACCCGGTCACGCTTACCCTGCGCTGGACCGAAAACGGCCCCGTCCTGCCCGGCAGCGTCCGCAACCTCCGCACCGTCACACCGCCCGGCCACGTTGCCGCCCTCAGCTGGACCGTCCTCAGTCCCAATGACACATCGCTCACCGCGGCCCTCGGCATCATGAAGGCGCAAACGGTGGCCGAAGCCATCACCGCGGGCGAGGCTTACATCGCCCCCGCCCAGAACATCACGCTTGTGGATCGCGGCTCCATCGCCATGAAGACCATCGGCGCGGTGCCCAACCGGAATGAGGCGCACCAAAGCCAGGGCCGTCTGCCGTCCCTTGGCTGGCGGACCGAGAACCGCTGGCAGGGCCGCATGGCCTACACCTCCAACCCCGGTTTCGTCTCTCCCGTGGGCGGCATTCTCGGCAACACCAACAACAAGACGGTCGACCGCCCCTTCCCCAACCACATCAGCTTTGTCTGGGGGGACACGCAACGGGTGCAACGCTGGCGCAGGCTGATGCAGGCCCGCGAGGTCCACACCCGCGACAGTTTCATCGAAGCGCAGCTTGATACAGTCAGCTTCACCGCCCGCTCGCTCCTGCCGCTCATCGGGGCAGAGCTGTGGTTCACCGGCGAAGCCGCCCCCGCAGGCACCCCCGAACGCCAGCGCCAACGCGCCCTGTCCCTGCTCGCCGAATGGAATGGCGAGATGAACGAACACTGGCCCGAACCGTTGATCTACGCCGCATGGCTGCGCAAGCTGCAGGACCGGCTGATCCGCGACGAACTTGGCCCCATGGCCGACACGTTCAGCCATGTGGAGCCGCTCTTCATCGAACGCGCCTTCCGCAACGTGGATGGTGCGGGCGTCTGGTGCGACGTCCAAAGGTCCGCGCCCGTGGAAACCTGCCCCGACATGGCCCGCCTCGCCCTCGACGACGCCCTGCTCGACATCAACGAAACCTATGGCAGCCAACTGGAATCCTTGCGCTGGGGGGATGCGCACCAAGCCACGCACGACCACCAAGTGCTGGGTGAGGTCCCGATCCTGCGCTTCTTCGTCAACATCCGCCAGAGTACGTCCGGGGGTGACAACACCCTGCTGCGCGGGCTGACAAAAGGCACCGGCCCCGACCCGTTCCGCAACGTGCACGGTGCAGGCTACCGGGGCGTCTACGACTTCGCGGATCCCAACAGTTCCGTCTTCGTGATCTCCACCGGCCAGTCGGGCCACTTCCTGTCGCGCCACTACGACGATCTGGCGCAACTGTGGCGGCGCGGCGAATACATCCCCATGTCGCTCGACGAAGGGCTCGCACGGGCTGCAGCCGTTGGCATCACACGGCTCGAACCGCTCCAGTGACGACAATCCTCTTCAACAAACCCTTCGGCGTGCTGTCGCAATTCACCGACAAGGGCACCGAAGGGTCACCGCGCCCCACACTCTCCAACTACATCGACATGCCCGGCGTCTACCCGGCGGGCAGGCTCGACCGTGACAGCGAAGGGCTCATGGTGCTGACCAGCGATGGCAAATTGCAGGCCAAGATCGCACACCCCAAATACAAAGCGCCCAAAACGTACCTCGCACAGGTCGAAGGCACGATCACCGACGCAGCCCTCACCCAACTGCGCACAGGCGTCACGCTCAAAGACGGCCCAACCAAACCCGCCAAGGCCCGCGCCATCTCCGCGCCCGACATCTGGGACCGCGACCCACCCATCCGGGTGCGCAAATCCATCCCCGACAGCTGGCTCGAACTCACGCTCACCGAAGGACGCAACCGACAGGTCAGGCGGATGACAGCCCATGTGGGCTTCCCGACACTTAGACTCATCCGCGTGCAAATCGGCGATTGGCGACTGGACGGCCTAAGCCCCGGTCAATGGCGCAGCGTATAACCCAGTTAGGCGCAGGTGTCCTGCGCCCCGCCCGTCAAAGCCCGTCGAACCGCGCCTTCTGGATTGCCGTCCAGCGCAGATCAAGCTCGAACCCGTCCTCGCCCTGCCGCTCTTCCAGAACAACATCCTGCTCGAACAGCCACGCGCGCTTGCGGCCCTCGGCGTAAGGCAACACAAGCGTCTCCTCGACCACAGCGCCCTGCAACGTCTCCGCCACCTGGGTCAAAAGCGTGTCGATCCCCTCGCCCGTAATCGCGGACATGGCAAAGACACCCTCGTCGCGCTCAGCGCGCGCACGGGCGGCGTCGGCCTCCTCGTCAGGCAACAGATCAATCTTGTTCCAGACCTCGAACATCTCACGGCCCTCGCCAACACCCAGATCGGTCAGGATCGTGCGCACATCGGCGGCCTGCGCCTCCGTCTCGGGATGCGAGATATCGCGCACATGCAGGATGATATCGGCCGCCAATACCTCTTCCAAAGTGGCCCGGAACGACGCCACCAATTCGGTTGGCAGGTCAGAGATAAAGCCAACCGTGTCCGACAGGATCACCTCAGGCCCATCTTCCAGCTCGACCCGGCGCATGGTCGGGTCCAGCGTGGCAAACAGCATGTCCTTCGCCATCACATCCGCCCCCGTCAACCGGTTGAAGAGTGTGGATTTCCCGGCATTGGTATAGCCCACCAACGCGACAATCGGATACGGCACCTTGGCGCGTGCTGCACGGTGCAGCGTGCGCGTCTTGACCACCTTCTCAAGCTGCCGCTTCAGGCGCACCAGTTGCGTGTCGATGGCACGGCGGTCGGCCTCGATCTGCGTCTCACCGGGACCACCGACAAACCCCAATCCACCGCGCTGACGCTCAAGGTGGGTCCAGGCGCGGACCAGCCGCGTGCGCTGATAACTCAGGGCCGCCATCTCGACCTGCAACACACCTTCGCGGGTGGCGGCACGGTCGCTGAAAATCTCAAGGATCAGACCGGTCCGGTCGAGCAATTTGACCTTCCACGCCTTCTCTAGATTGCGCTGCTGCACGGGCGTGACGGGCCCGTCGATCAGAACAAGCTCAACTTCTGCGTCGTGCAACCGCTGCGCCAATTCCTCGATCTTGCCCGACCCGAACAACAGGCCTGCGCGCACGCGCGGCAACGGCACAATCTCACTGCCCACAACTTCAAGCTCGGGCAGCGCATGGGCAAGTGACACGGCTTCGGCCAGCGCGAATTTGGCCCCGCGCCGGTTCGGATCTGATTTGATATCGGGGTGGAGCACCCACGCACGGGTGAACTCCGGCAACTCACCCATCAAGAAGCGTCTTCGCCCTCATACAGGCTGATCGGCTGGCTTGGCATGATGGTCGAGATGGCGTGCTTGTACACAAGCTGGCTTTGACCATCCCGGCGCAGCAACACGCAGAAATTGTCGAACCACGTGATAACGCCCTGCAATTTCACACCATTGATCAGGAAAATTGTCACGGGCACCTTTGTCTTGCGCACGTGATTCAGGAATGCATCCTGCAAGTTCTGTCGGTCCGAAGCCATGTCGGTAAGCCCTTTTTTTCTTGCTTTGGCCTGCGGATCAGACCGTCCCTCCGGCGGGAGTATGTCGTGGGGTGTGCGAAGATTCCAGCCCAAAAAACAGTCCGTTACGGACCTACCGCGAAGCCCCGCCTACCCGCGCCACAAATCGGGGGTGAAAAGCGCGATGATGGCCAGCGTTTCCAGGCGGCCCAGCACCATCGCCGCGGTAAAGATTGCCTTCGCGCTATGGTTCAGTTCAATCAGCTCGATCGGCGCATCGGTTGCCACGTTCACAAGCGGCCCAGTGGTCGACAGCCCCGAAACCGCAAGCACCAATGCCGTATCGAACGGCTCACCCGTCAGGGTCAGCAAAATGGTGATCAGCGCCAGCGTCAGCGCGAACAGCATAAAGAAGATCCACGCGATGAATGCCCCGTCCTTTTGCAGCCGCCGCGCCCGGTGCCCGGCACTGCTGACGGATGACGGATGCACCAGCCGCTCCATCTCGCGCACACCGTTGCGATAAAGTGCAAAAACCCGCAGCAGCTTGACCCCTCCGGCGGTCGTCGCCACCCCGCCGCCGATCAGCGCAAGGCCCATCAGCAACAGCCCCGGCGTCTCAAGCCCGGACCACGCTTGCGCATCCACCCAATGGGCCGATGCAAACCCGGTGGTCGTCAGGAACGACAGGACCGTGAACACACTGCCCCACATCGCCCGGCCCGCATCCACCAGATCGCTTTCGGCCGAGACATCGAAGGCCCCCAGAAAGTGGCGCAGGAACAGAAAGACGGGCACCGCGACGACAACTGCAACGCCGATGCGGAACTCGGGGTCCTGGCTCAGCCCGCCCGCATCAGCGGTTGTGGTGTCGGTCGAAAAGGTCAGGCGCGACAGGGCAAACAGCATGAACAGCAGCATGACAACCTCGCCCGCCATACCGGACCCGCCCCCCGTCATACCGCCCACGGGCGAGATGCCAGAGGTGGCCATGATCGCCATCGCATGACAGATCGCCACCAGCCCCTCGTCCCCGCCCACGGCAAGCAATACCCACAACAGAAGGGTCAGCCCGGCATAGATCGGGATTAGAACCGATGACATCTTGGCAAGGCGTACACGCACCTCGGCACCCGACATCCCGATATCGCGGCTGGAACTGCGCCCCGGCTCGGCCCGCGCCGTGACCTCGAACCCGCCAAGGTTCAAGGGCGCCAGAATGGCCGACGCGGCCACCCACATCAGCAGCCCTCCCAACCAGCCCACAATGGACCGCCACAGATGCAGCGTCCCGTTCAAACGCCCGGGATCGTCAAACATCGTGGCCCCTGTTGTGGTGATCGCACTCACCATCTCGACATAGGCGTTGAGGAACGTGGTGGTCCGCAGCCCCTCGTAAAACGGCACGGCCAGGATCACCGGCAGCAGCATGAACGCGCTCAACAGCGACAAAAGCGGGCCCAACGTGCCATGGCGCGGATCACGCCCGGCATGGGCCAGCCCTACAAGGGCAAAGACCACCAGCCCCAGCACGCCCGAATAAAGAAACGCCCGCGCAGCGACCAGATCACGGACCACACCGCCATAGATGGCAGGCACCAGCATGGCCGCCGAAAACACACCGATCAGCAGCAAAAACAGCGGCAGACGCAGAACAGACGCCCAGAACGGTTGCCGCTTTTGGGCACGCCCCTGCATCAGAAAAAGTCGATGGACACCTGCATCAGGCGCTCCACTTCCGGCACGTCGGTGGCCAGGGCAAAGATGGCAATCACGTCGCCCTCGTCGATGCGGGTCTTGCCCACGGGGCGGCTGACCTTGTCGCCCTTGCGGATGGCACCAATCAGCACCCCTTCGGGAAAATCAATCTCGTTGATGCGCTTGCCCGCCATGGGCGAGGTGGACAGAACCTCTGCCTCGATCACCTCCGCATCCGCATCCCCGATGGAGTAAACCGCACGCACACGGCCATGCCGGATATGGCGCAGAATGGACGACACCGTGGTCGCCCGCGGATTGATATAGGCGTCAATGCCCAAAGGTCCCATCATCGGCACCAGCGTGGGGTCGTTGATCAAAGCAATGGCATAGGGACAGCCCTCGGCCTTGGCGCGCACAGCGGCCAGCATATTGGTCTTGTCGTCGTCAGTGACGGCCAGCATGGCATCGGCCCGGCTCACCCCCGCCTCGGCCAGCAGGTTCACATCCAGCCCGTCCCCGTTCAGCACGATAGTCCGCTCCAGCGTCTCGGCCGCCAGTTCAGCACAGCGACGGTTGCGCTCGATCACCTTGGCGCGCACACGGCTCGCCCGTTTCTCCAACGCGCGGGCCACTGTCAGACCGACATTGCCGCCCCCCACCAGGACCACACGCTCCTGCTTGCGCATGGTCTTGCCAAACACCTCCATGGTGCGCGGCACATCATCGACATGGGAAAAGACATAGGCCTCGTCCCCCTCGAACAGCTGATCCGACGCCTCAGGCGCAAAGAGCGTCCCCTCACGCCGCACCCCCACAACCACCACACGCAAGGTCGAAAAGAGATCGGTCAACTGGCGCAAAGGCGTATTCAACACCGGACAATCGGCATCCAACGCAATGCCCAAAAGCTGCGCCTGCCCGTCAATGAATAGCTCGGTGTCAAAGGCCGCAGGCGCGCTGAGGCGTTGCAACGCCGCCGCCGCCACCTCCCGCTCCGGCGAAATTACAACATCGATGGGCATGTGATCCCGGCGGTACAAATCCGAATAGATGGCCGTCAGATAGGACTGGCTGCGCAACCGCGCGATCTTGCGGTTGATGCCAAAGACCGAATGCGCAACCTGACAAGTGACCATGTTCACCTCGTCCGAATGGGTCGCAGCAATGACCATATCGGCATCGCGCGCACCCGCACGGTCCAGCACATCCGGATAGCTGGCAAAGCCCGCAACCCCCTGCACATCCAGCGTATCGGTGGCGCGGCGCACCAGATCGGGGTCACTGTCGACCACCGTGACATCGTTGCGCTCGCCCGAAAGATGGCGCGCAATTTGCCACCCCACCTGGCCTGCCCCGCAGATGATGACCTTCATCCATGTCCCCGTGATGACGCGCCAAAGGGCGGCGCATTCAGCCTCTTTGCATGACAGACAGGGGAGATGCGGTCAACGCTTGGCGCGGCGTCAGGGCGGTTGAGCATGGGTGAGATGCGCGTGCCCCGTTGTCAGGCGGATAGGCCTGATGGCCGCAGGCACTCCCCCGCTTTGCGGACATTGCCGCCGTTTGGTTCTCGGCTTAAGAAGTTGCTGACTTTCGGCTTCAGAAGAAATTCACTCCATGCGGATTGGACCAGCAGCTCTCTCGGCACTCAGTTTATCGTTCGTGTCCCCCGCGATGTTGAGCGCAGAAGATTTGCATTTGGGCTTTGAAATTGGTGGTACTCTGGAACAGGCGCGCATCCATGCGTATTCGAACGGGTGGACTCTTCGCCCACTGCCGGAAGAATTGCAAAGGATTTGGGTGATCGACGGGGTCGATGCCGATCTTTACATTTGTAAAAATCGGGTCTTAGCGGTCAGGCGGCAATTTGATGGCGGCATAGATGAATTTACGAAACTGGTTCAGCAAGTCCAACGCGATAAAGGCCTCCCTGATACAAACGTCATAACTTTTCGGTCTGGTGTCAGGCGCATTTCGAATGTCGATGCGCGTTTTGAAGTGGATGATGGGACCGAGATATTAGTTCAGCTCAGCAGTATTGACGGCGAAGTTGGAGTTTCGACCAACGTATGGTTGGCGGAAGCGTGCGCTGACCAAATCGAGTAGTGGCTATTCGGTACGTAAGGGCTCTCTGGACCTTAGCTGCACCATCAACCATCGGCTGCTCTGTGGGAAAAAGCCGCCATCGCATGAGCCGCGCCAAGGGCCGCTTCAGAGATTGAGACGCAGGAATGTGCACTGTTGCCAAGTATTGGGCCGAGATCGCCCCCTTGGAAGTGTACCTGCCAGCATCGCCATCTTGGACGCACGGGGCCAGCCGACCGCGCATTGCCGTTGGCGGTTCACGCGCATCTCTGACGATCTAAAAGAGCGGTGCGTACTTCCAGTTGTCGGCGTCAGGCGTAACTTCTTCCAGATCGTAATCAGCCCCTTGAAGGCGTTTTGCAATTTCCAGACCTTCTTCTGCTGCCTGATCGACAAAACGGCGTCCCAGGGCTTCATTCTTGGCGATACCATGGCCGCGCATCAAGTTCATGCCGTGGTTGAAACGCCCCGCCGGGTCGCCCGCTTCGGCAGCGCGCCGGTCCCATTCGGCAGACGCGTCGGGGTTGTACTCACCGCCCAAGCCATTGTTTTCGAGCTGGCTCATCCAAGTCATTGCCTTGGTATAACCGGCATCAGCACATCGTCTGGCCAGCTTTTTCGAAAGTTCGGGATCGTCATACTTAGTGGCGTTAATCCCCAAAGAGCAGGTAACGGAATCTATGACTCCCATCTCAATCTTGCGTGCCAACATTTCGCGGCCAGTGTCTTGGGGGTTGAGAATACCAAGCTCGTCTTCGACAGTGGCAGGCGGTTCCGCGTGGGCTGCACCTGCCAGAAATACCGCAGCAAGTATTCGTGTCAGTCGTCGCATATCGAGTGTCTCCTCAGCCGAATGATACCATTGGACCCAATCCAAGTCATCGTAACTTAGGTCGTACGCAAAACCGACATTCGCGAACTTTCCTGCCTCGTGCATAGGTCAGCTCAACTACACGATTGCCGCCGAACAGACATTTGCAAGGCGCGCAGCATCCTTCACTTTGGAACTCCGACCAATCACAGCGCTCTTGGCCAAAGGAGCCGTCAGCGGGACCCAGAACCCAAAAAGGCGGCACCGGAGTGCCGCCTTTGTCTTTGCACCCGGACCGGATCAGTTCGGGATCAGATCCGGGATGATCGTCACGATGCCCGGGAAGGTCCACAAGAGTGCGAGCCCCGCCACCTGGATCAGCACAAACGGGATGATGCCGCGATAGATGTGCCCGGTTGTGACCTCCTTCGGTGCGACCCCCCGTAAATAGAAGAGCGCGAAGCCAAAGGGCGGTGTCAGGAACGAGGTCTGCAGGTTCACCGCGATCATGATCGTCACCCATTTGGGATCGAACGTGCCGCCGTAGATCACGGGCCCCACGATCGGGATCACGATGTAGATAATTTCGAGGAAATCGAGCACGAAGCCTAGCACGAACAGCACTAGCATCACGATCAGGAAGACCGTGAATTCGTTGTCGAAGGACTTGAGGAACTGCTGGATATAGTGCTCGCCCCCGAAGGAGATGACCACGAGGTTCAAAAGCTGCGAGCCGATCAGGATGGTGAAGACCATCGATGTGACCTTGGCCGTTTCCCGCACAACGGGGCTGAGTACGCCGGAGGTGTAGAGGATCCAGCACGAGAACAGCAGACCGAACAGGGCGTAGAGGTAGGCGCCGTAGGCCACGAAGAAAGCAAACCAGCTTTGCGCGGACACGCCGCTTTGGTTGATGCGCAGATCAAAGTTCACACCCACAAGGATGCAGACGATGATCGCCAGCGTGGACCAGATGATCACCTTTGGGCTGCGGTCAAGGTCCGTCAGCTTGCGGTAGGCGGCCAGCATGATCGCGCCCCCTGCCCCGAGTGCTGCGGCGGGTGTGGGGTTGGTGATGCCGCCAAGGATCGATCCAAGCACCGCCACGATCAGAATCAGCGGCGGGAACACCACCCGAACCAGTTCGTTCTTCGCACAGCGCTTCACGCCCTCGATCACGCCGTAGAGGATCAGCGCGAAGGGGATGAGCATCACGAACACGTAGTAGCCTGCGCTGTTGAGCGGCCCGATCAGCACGATGTCGGCCAAGAGCGCCAGCACGACACCGATGCCCCCAATGATGAGCGGCTGGCTTTCGCGGCTGGGCGCGATGCCCCTTGCTGTTGTCAGGATCAGCCCCAGCAGGATCAGCAGGATGGCTGTGCCAGTCCCGATCGGTGCTGCACCATCCACCTTGGCCTGGATATTGGTGGCGATCTGTTCTTCGCTCAGCGCTTCGCTTTGTGTGGACACACCGGCGGCTTCGATCTCGACCTGTTGGGCAACGGCGGTATCCCATGCCTCTTGCCCGTGCAGTTCGATCATGGAGGCCTGACAATCGGGGCCCACATTCGTGCGCAGGCTGGCCGATGCACCGACATCCGAGAAGGACGATACGGTCGTCGATTGGCTGCCCACGATATTGAGGTTGCCCAGAAGGATGGTCCCCACAACGATCAGGACGGGCGCGCCGAGGAACCATGTGAACGCTTCGCCGCGCGTAATGGGTTCGGCATTGGTTGCCCCCATTTCCACGGCAGGCGCTTTTTCCGGGTTCAGGAGCGCGTAGCCGAAGGCGTAGAGCGCATAGAGCAGCGCCAGCATGATCCCCGGCAGCAAGGCGGCCTGAAAGAGCGTGCCCACGGACAGAACCGCAGGCTCGCCCAGATATGTCAGCGCGTCTGTGCAACCGGCGGTCTGCGCCCGCGCTTCCTGTGCGGCGGAATAGAGGTCGCCCGCGAGCGTGCCCAGCAGAACGATCACGATGGAGGGCGGAATGATCTGCCCCAGCGTGCCGGAGGCCGCAATCACGCCTGTGGCGATCTCGGGCGAGTAATTGTTGCGCAGCATGGTGGGTAGGGCCAGCAGGCCCATTGTCACGACTGTTGCGCCCACGATGCCCGTGGAGGCCGCGAGGAACGCGCCCACAACCACAATCGACACCGCCAGACCGCCGGGCAGCGGGCCAAAAACGCGCGCCATGGTGGTCAGAAGGTCGTTGGCGATCTTGGACCGTTCCAGCGTGATGCCCATCAGGACGAACATCAGAACCGCCAGCAGTGTCTCAATCGATTGACCGGCCAGAACCCGTTCGTTCATGCGGTTCACGACAAAGGACACGTTCCTGTCCAGCGCCACTTCCCACCCCTGTGGGAAGACCGGCTCGCCAATGCGCGGCAAGTCGGGGTACCGGAAGACGCTGATCGTGTCGGGTTTGACCCCCGAATTGACCAGATCGCGATACGCCTGCGCGCTTTCGTCGATGGCCTGGTGGATCAGCAGCCCCGCACTGTCGAGCGACGCGATGATCCCGAAGGAGATGACCCCTGCCCCCGCGATGGCGAACGCCACCGGAAAGCCGGAGAGGATGCCGCCGAAGAGGCAGACAAAGACGATGATCAGGCCAACTTCGACGCCATCAAGTCCAAACAACATTGTTCTGCCCTTACTTCAGTTCTGCTGCGTGGCGGGCACGCGTATTCATGGTGTGGGTGCGCGTGGTCATCAGTGCGTCCCCTCGTAGGCTTCTTCGCCCTCGCCCAGCGTGTCGCGGTCAAGGTATTTGCCTTCGCTTTCCTCGCCCTCTTTCCATTCGAGATACGAGCGGTAGAAGAACGCGATGGCGTGCAGGAACACGAGCCCGGCAAAGGCCACCAGCAGGATTTTGAACAGGAAGTAGCCGTTGAAGCCATTGGGGCTGAACCCGATGGTTTCGACATTCCAGCGCACCGCGCGCGCCGACCGTTCGGCCCGCTCGATGTCCCAGCTGGCTGCCGGTTTTGGTGTCACGAGGTGCCGCCACAGGAAGTACCAGCCGTACATCCAGATCAGCGTGGCCGAGGGCACCATGAACAGAAGCGAGCCGAACATGTCGATCACCCGCTTGGTGCGGAATTTGACCGCCGAATAGATCAGGTCGACCCGCACATGCCCGCCCTGCACAAACGTGTAGGTCACGCACAGGCAGACCACGAGGGCGTTGTAGAGCTTGAGCTCTTCCGCGAACCACGAGATGTCGAATTGCAGCGGGATGCCGAAGCCGATGGAGATGTCGGGCCGGGTAAAGATCCGTTGCATGAACACGATGACAATCTGTTGCAGCACCATCAGGAGACCTGCCCATGCTGCGAAGCGGCCAACCGTGTTGGCGATGCCTTCCATCACCCGCACGCAGCCCCACATGAACTCGCGTTTCCACAAGCCCACGGCGGTGACGACAAGGATCACGGCGAGGACAGCAAAGAAAAACTGCGTCGACCCGCCGTAATATACAAATTTCATGAGCGACAGTTTGTCCTCGGGCGTTCCGGCCCATGTCACCCAGTCCAGCCAGGACGCGGGGTGCGTGATCGCGTAGGCGATGTTGTAAAAGGCCAGCGCAAGGCTCTGAAAGAACCACAGAACGCCATCTATCAGCGCTGCAAAGGTGCCACCGGCTTCGACGCCGTTTTCGTTTTCCATGGATGTGCCCCCTGCGACCTGACCGTTTGCTGGTCCGTGATCGCCTCAGTTCCTCACGTGGTCCAAGGGCCCCGGTGATCGGGGCCCTTGGGTGTCGTTTCAGGTGTCGGCTTAGCCGCCCAGCACGCGCACGCGCTGTTGCACGTAGTAGCCGTCGGATTTGTTGATCCAGCTGGCCGATGTGGCGAGGCTTTCTTCGAACGAGGCGCGTGTTTTTGCAAACAGCTCGTCGCCCATGTTTTCGTCCATGACCTCGGCAGAGGCGGCACCGAAGGCATCCCAGACGTCGTCCGAGAATTGCAGTGTCTTGACGCCCTGCTGTTGCAGGCGGGCCAGTGCGGCACCGTTGTTGGCCAGTGTTTCGGCCAGCTGGTAGTGCGTCACGGCACGGCTCGCGTTTTGCAGGATCGACTGGTGCTGCGGTGTCAGGTCGTTCCATACGTCGAGGTTGACGTTGGCGGCCAGAGCCGAGCCCGGCTCGTGGAAACCGGCGGTGTAGTAGACTTTCGCCACTTCCTGGAAGCCCGCGCGTTCGTCAGCCATCGGGCCAACCCACTCCAGACCGTCGAGGGCACCGGAGGAAAGCGCCTGATAGAGTTCACCACCGGGGATGTTCTGAACGGAAGCGCCCAGTTTGCCCAGCACCTTGCCGCCCAGACCGGGCATACGGAACTTCAGGCCGTTGAAGTCAGCGGCCGAGTTAATCTCGTTGCGGAACCAACCACCAGACTGCGAACCGGAGTTACCCGCCAGCAGACCTTTGAGGTTGAAGATTTCGCCCAGCTCGTCGTGCAGCTCCTGGCCGCCGCCGTGCTCGTACCAGTTGGTGACTTCCTGCGCTGTGCCGCCGAAGGGCACGGCTGTGTAGTAGGCATAGGCCGGGTGCTGACCGATGAAGTAGTAGTCAGCCGAGTGATACATGTCCGCCTGGCCCGACGACACGGCGTCAAACACTTCGAACGCGCCCACAAGCTCACCGGGGGCTTTCTTGTCGATGGTCAGCTGACCGTCCGACATTTCACCCACGAATTGCTCAAGATAGCTGGCCGCATCATCCAGAACGGCGAAGCCGCGGGGCCACGAGGTGACCATTGTCAGGGTGCGCTTGCCCTGTGCGTAGGCCGGTACGGCCAATGTGGTTGCCGCAACCGCGGAACCGCCCAGTGCAGATGTCTTCAGAAAAGAACGACGATCCATAGAGATACTCCTCCCAATTATAGATGCCCGTCCCCTCCCAGGGCAGGCGGATCGTTTCGAGTGCGGCCACACTAGCGATGAAGGCCACGATTAAAATACCTAGTACTGCGTAGAAAGCTGGCAATTGCCGCATTTTGGTCAGGTATTTTCACCAATTTCGCGACGCTGTCATGGCTTGGTCAGCCTGTTAGCGCGATCAAGACGGCGCTGCCCCTTTGATTCGCAACACTTTCAGCGTATCGAATCGGCCCGTGCGTACACGTTTCCCATTCCCGCGCCTGTCCTATGCGCAAAAGCTGTCGCTGGTTGCGGCTGTCCCGCTGATCCTTGCGGTGGCTGCGATTGCCGTGCTTGTCGCCGTACAGTCCCGTGCACTGGCCGAACGCGAGATACAGGCGCTTGAGACCCAGCTGATCGAGGCCAAGAAGCGCGAGCTTCGCAACTATGTCACCCAAGCGCGCAACGGATTCTACTTTATATACGGCTCTGCCGCGCCCGATGATCAGGTGGCCAAGGATCAGGTGGCACAGATTCTGTCCGCCATGATCTACGGCGATGAAGGGTTCTTCTTTGTCTATGATTACGACGGCACCAATCTGGTCAGCCCACGTCAGACCGGCATGATCAATCGCAACCATCTGGACCTGACCGACAGCCGTGGCACCCCCGTTGTGGCCGACCTGATCGAGATTGCGCGGCAGGGCGACGGCTATCTGACCCATCTGTGGCCCAAGCCATCAAGTGGACAGGAAGCGGAGATGATCACCTATGTCACGTCATTCCCGTCATGGCGCTGGGCGGTGGGCACGGGTGTGTTCATCGATGACGTTCTGACATCCGTGGCCGCCGCCCGCGCCGATGTCGAAACACGGGTGCAACGCACCTTCTATTATATCTCTGCCATCACGCTGACGGCTCTGCTTTTGGTCTTTGGGTCGGGCATGGCCCTGAACATCCGCGAGCGCAGGTTGGCCGATGCCAAGCTGAAAAAGCTGACGCAACGCGTGTTCGACGCCCAAGAAGAAGAACGCGGGCGCGTGGCGCGGGAATTGCATGACGGGATCAGCCAGATCCTAGTGGGGGTCCGCTATGCGCTCGACAGTGCGCGGCGGCGTCTGGACAAGGGCAACGGCGATCCCAAGGCGCCGCTGACCCAAGGCATCGAACATCTGGGCACCGCCATATCAGAGGTGCGCCGCATCAGCCGCGATCTGCGCCCCGGCGCGCTGGACGATCTGGGGCTGGGCCCTGCCCTCAAGGCGCTGGTCGAGGATTTCGCCGACCGCACCGGTGTGGCGACGGATTTCCAGACGGTGGTGTTCCGCAACCGGCTGGATCAGGACGCCAAGATCGCGCTGTACCGGATCGCCCAAGAGGCATTGACCAATATTGAGCGCCATGCAGCTGCAGGTCGCGTGACTGTCGATCTGCGCGGCCACAAGCGGGGTGCCACATTGCGCATCTCGGATGATGGTGTGGGGCTGGACCAAACGCAGAGCCGACGGTCGGCGGGCATTGGGTTGCGCAACATGCAGGAGCGGGTCGAACAGCTTGACGGCACCTTGCGCATTCTGTCCGGCGCGGGCCATCAGGGCGGCACCGTGATCGAGGCCACCGTTCCGCTGACACATCTGCTGCCTCCCGAGACGACCAGGACCAACAAGGAGCGCGCGCGCGCATGACCGACACGATCCGCGTTCTTATCGTTGATGATCACCCCATGGTTGCCCAGGGCATTCAATCGGTGCTGGAGGACCATGACGGCATTTCCGTTGTCGGCACGCTGACCAACGGGCGCGAGGTGATCGACCAGCTGGGCACCCTTGATCCCGATGTGATCCTGATGGATCTGAACATGCCCGAGATGGGTGGGCTGACAGCCACGGAGCTTGTGCTGGAAAAGCGCCCCGGCACCCGTGTGCTGATCCTGTCGATGCATGACAGTCCTGAATATATCTCCTCCGCGCTGAGCCATGGTGCCATGGGATATGTGTTGAAGGACGTGCCCACCGATGAGATTGCCGCAGCTATCTACACCGTGATGAAGGGTGAGCGGTATCTGTGCACGGGTGCCGAAGGGGCCATTGCGCCAAAGCGCGGAGATGCCGCCGGTGCGCTGACCGGGCGTGAACAGACCATTCTGCTGCAATTGGCGCAGGGTCTGTCCAACAAGGAGGTCGCCATTGCGCTTGATATCTCTGTCCGCACGGTCGAGACACACCGCAAGAACATCAAGCGCAAGCTGGGCATATCGTCGACGGCGGGCCTGACACGCTATGCGCTGGAACATGGCGTGTTGCAGGGCACCGGAAATGCGCTTTGAGCGACAGCACTAACGATTTCTCAATTCCTGCCTGACAAAGCTGCGGCATGTTGCAGACAGTGCCTCAGATGACCAAGTGCGCCGAAACGGATGCCGAACGCTTTGCCCAACGCAGGTCCGCGATTGATCTGATTGCGACGACGCGTGCGCGGGCCATCCGATCTGCCCTGTTCGGAAGCTACCTGTTTCGCGTCAATCCGATGGGCCCTGAACCGGCCGACACGCGCGCCCACTGGCTTGAGGTCTTGCGCGAACAGTATGAAGCCATCGCCCGGGCCGCCGCCTTGGTGCAAGGTACCGACCCTATACGGATCGTGCCGGACTGGGTGTGTTCGTGGATCGGGCAGCACGGGGCCGAACACCCGAAATCCGTGAAGGCTTTCGTTCATATGCGGGACCTGACCCATGCCGTTCTTCTGGCCGCCGAAGCCGAAGATGTCACACGCCTGAAAGATGCGCTGGATGAACACCTGCGCGTCGGGCGCAGCGGTTTTTTCGAGAGCGTCACCGAGTTTTGTGATGGCTTGTGGGCCGGTCTGGACACCACGCGCCATGCCGAAATCGAACAGGCCGGTGCCGCGGGAAAGGCCATCGCCAAAACCCTGACGCGTCTGGAGCAGATCGGCAAACATGTGCGCCTTGTGTCGCTCAACGCCTCTGTCGAAGCCGCTCGGGTCGGCGATGCGGGGCGTGGTTTGGGTGTGATTGCGGTGGAATTCAAAACGCTGGCGGAAGAGATTCAGATGCTGGCCACCACGGCGCGTACGGACATTGCCGCCATGACCGGCACCGCTGAGCCCGGGAAATTGGCAAAATCGGACCCAAAATTGCGGTAAGTTTCCGTTGACCGCGCGTTGACGCAACATAATTTCGAATTTTTCTTGCTCAGAGACAGATTTTTCTGAAAATCTGCTGTTGACGCCTGTTGGGGCGACGCATAGGGTCCGCTCACGCAAAAAGGACCGCAGGGTTTATGACTGAACTAGTCGTCATTGGAGTGGACACGCGCATGGGCCGGTAACGGAACTCCAGAACGAGACCCATGCGCCCCCGAAACCCGGGGGTTTTTTTATGCGCAACAGCAACCGCAAATCGGAGAACGCGGACATGTCACGTCAAATGACCGGAGCGAAAATGGTCGTCCAAGCCCTGATCGATCAGGGTGTGGACACGGTATTCGGATATCCCGGCGGCGCCGTACTACCGATTTATGACGAGATCTTTCAGCAGAACTCGATCAAGCACATTCTGGTGCGTCACGAACAGGGTGCGGTGCATGCCGCCGAAGGCTATGCGCGCGCCACCGGCAAGCCGGGTGTGTGCCTTGTGACCTCGGGCCCCGGGGCCACGAACGCCGTGACTGGCCTGACGGATGCGCTGATGGACAGCATTCCGATCGTTGTGCTGACAGGCCAGGTGCCCACGTTCATGATCGGCTCGGACGCGTTTCAGGAGGCCGACACCGTTGGCATCACCCGCCCCTGCACCAAGCACAACTGGCTGGTGAAGGAGACGGACAAGCTGTCCGGTGTCATTCACGAGGCATTCCATGTGGCAACCGCGGGGCGTCCCGGCCCGGTGTTGATCGACATCCCAAAGGATGTGCAATTCGCGACGGGCACGTATGAGACGCTCAAACCCTCGACCTCGCACTACCAGCCGCAGGTCAAGGGCGACATGGAGGCGATTACGGAGCTGGTGGCAGCCATTGAGACCGCCAAGCGCCCGATCTTCTATACCGGCGGCGGTGTGATCAACTCGGGCCCCGGGGCCAGCCAGTTGCTGCGCGAATTGGTGGATGCGACCGGCTTTCCCATCACCTCGACGCTGATGGGTCTGGGCAGTTATCCGGCCAGCGGCAAGCATTGGATGGGCATGCTGGGCATGCATGGGCTTTATGAAGCCAACATGGCGATGCATGACTGCGATCTGATGATCAATATCGGCGCGCGTTTTGACGACCGGATCACTGGCCGTATTGATGCATTCAGCCCCAAGTCCAAGAAAGCGCATATCGACATCGACCCGTCCTCGATCAACAAGGTGATCAAGGCGGATATCCCGATTGTGGGCGACGTGGGCCATGTGCTGGAAGACATCCTGAAAGTGTGGAAGTCACGCGGACGGAAGACCAACCAATCCGCGCTGGCGCAGTGGTGGTCCAAGATCGAAGAGTGGAAGTCGGTCGATTGCCTGAAGTTCACCCAGACCGGCAAGACGATCAAACCGCAACACGCCCTCGCCCGGCTTGAGGCGCTGACCAAGGATCACGACCGCTACATTTGTACCGAAGTGGGCCAGCACCAGATGTGGGCCGCGCAATATCTGAACTTCGAAGACCCGAACCGCTGGATGACGTCCGGGGGGCTGGGCACGATGGGTTACGGTTTTCCTGCGTCCATCGGCGTGCAGATGGGCCACCCGGAAGCGTTGGTGATCAACGTGGCTGGTGAAGCCTCGTGGCTGATGAACATGCAGGAGCTGGGCACGGCGATGCAGTTCAACCTGCCGGTCAAACAGTTTATCCTGAACAACGAACGGTTGGGTATGGTGCGCCAGTGGCAGGAATTGTTGCACGGCGAGCGGTATTCGCATTCGTGGTCCGAAAGCCTGCCCGATTTTGTGAAGCTGGCCGAAGCATTTGGGGCCAAGGGTATCATCTGCTCTGACCCGGATGATCTGGACGACGCGATCATGGAGATGATCAATCATGATGGTCCGGTGTTGTTCGATTGTCTTGTGGAAAAGCACGAAAACTGCTTCCCCATGATCCCGTCGGGCAAGGCACATAACGAGATGCTGTTGGGCGAGGCCGATACGCAAGGCGTGATTGATGCCAAGGGGAGTGTGTTGGTGTGAGGCAGTTTGTGACTCTGGTTCTTTTGGTGTCTAGCATGAGCTTTGCTGGCGAAGAGACGCGTGCAGTGGAGGCGGCGGTTGGTGGTAGAGTCGAGCAATACGTAGATGTTGCTCTCAAAGGCAGATCAAAAAACGATTTCAATCGCTTCAAAGAATTTGAAGGCGGTTTTGGATCGTTTTTCGTTTCTACCGATGGCAAATATACAGCCTGGTCCGCAAGATCCTTCACTAAAAGTGACGCCGATACCTTAGGTCGCGTGCTTTGCGAAGCGAAGAGTGGGTCGAATTGTGTACTTTACGCACGCTGGTTGCCCAAGAATGCAGTTCGGTCAGTTGGGCTGCCCGAGCGCAACTGGCGTGACTGGCAGCGAGCACAGGAAAATGTAACAGACGAAAGCCATGTAGCACTGGCTATAAATGCTTGGTCCGTTTTTGCGATATCAAGACCACAAGAGACCAAAGCGGATGCCACGACTGACGCATTGGACCTGTGTGGACGTGCGATCAAGCGATTTAGGAGGCAACTTAACCCTGAACTCTTCGAAAGAAGCTTGGAAGCTGGGATTTTTGACTGTCGTGCAGTGGCAGTCAAATAGGGATCGTCTGAGGAGAAATGGAACATGTCAGCACTCAAAATCAAAAAAGGCGCCACCAGCCATTCCGCTTATAACTTGCGCCCCACCTTCTCGGATGTGGAAGAGCGCCATACGCTGGCCGTTCTGGTCGAAAACGAACCCGGCGTGCTGGCCCGCGTCATCGGCCTGTTTTCGGGTCGCGGTTATAACATCGAAAGCCTGACTGTGGCCGAAGTGGATCATACCGGCCACCTGTCCCGCATCACGATCGTGACGCTTGGCACACCGCAGGTCATTGAACAGATCAAGGCCCAACTGGGTCGGATCGTGTCCGTGCATGAAGTGCATGACCTGACGGTTGAAGGGCCGTCGGTCGAGCGCGAGTTGGCGATGTTCAAGGTGACGGGCCAAGGCGACAAGCGGGTCGAGGCGCTGCGTCTGGCCGATATCTTCCGTGCCAACGTGGTCGACAGCACATTGGAGAGCTTTGTGTTCGAGATCACCGGCGCGCCGGACAAGATCGACGCTTTTGCGGACCTCATGCGCCCTTTGGGATTGGCGGAGGTGGCGCGCACGGGCGTGGCCGCCCTGCCCCGCGGCGACTAGGCGAAGGGTTCGTCAACCTTCAACAAACGGCGGTGAAACGGCGTCAATTCGTCGGCGGAGCAATACCCGGCCGCTTTGGCCGCCGCCTTTGCAGGGCCGAACCCCGTGCCCAGATGTTCATAGATCATCCGCACGACGCGGTCGTTTCCGATGGATTCCTGAATGGTTCGGGCGACGTAGCCGACCCAGATGTTGTTTTCGAAGGATGTCACGCGGCTGAGATAGTTGAAGGACGCGGTGTGCGAACCTTGCCGTGAGATCAGCGCGCTGACCCCATCCTCCTGCCGCAGAATAAGCCCACGGAATTCGCGGGCTTTGCGTGTGACGGACATGCCCTGAACGCTCAGTGCCTCTCGGGTCTCGTACCCGCGCACAACGGTTGATCCATCAAGGCGGAAGACGCGCACGAGGCCGGTCACGAACCGATCCGTATCCAGAAAGCTACGCCGCGCGAACTTGTAAAACCCGGTGGGGAACATGCGTTCATCGACCGTTCTGACGCCGGCGCCAAGAAAATCCTTGAGGAACGGGCTGGTCAGCGGGTCGGAGCCTGCCGTTATGTTCTGCACCGGTTCAAGAAGCACCCGCGCATCCACGTCAAAGAAGTCGCAGATACGCGACAGAACGTCAGGCCGCGGGAAGCTTTCCCCGGACAGGTATCGGTTGAATTGCGTTCGGTTGATGCCAAGTTGACGCGAGAGTTCCGAGATCGACGGATACGCTTGGGCGAGTATGCGCAAGTTGGCACCAAACATGCTGCGCAATTCCGCGGGTGATCTGCGCATTTCGGGCATTCTCGTCTCTTTGTTCGTGCTTGGGCTTTGAGGCAAATCGTTAATGCGACGCCACTCAACAACACAAGCGGGCGAATTTGACGCCATTCCGCATCAGGACTGACGCAGAATTGCAACCTCACGATACTGTTACGGACACAAATTGCAAGCGCACGTTGCCGACTTAACCATGTCACAAATGTCCAGAATTGAGTTTGATAAAGGGCGTCCAACTCTGGGTAGAGAAATGATTGGTGTCATCCTTTGGAGCGATCCAGCCGCTGAAAAAGCGGTGATCTGGTGCGAAGATCACGGAGATCTTGCGTTTTTGTCACGTGCCGAGTGCAAGGTTTTACCCGACGCGTTTTTTGACGTCGGCGATATGGTCGAATTCGACGTCTTTGCCGAACGCAACGTGCGCAAGGTCAATCGTGTGTCGCGCTTGGCGCAAAGCTTTGGCCGGTCCCTGACCGGTCATCTGGAGCAGACGCGCAAGCCGCAGCGTGCCCGTGTCGATGTCAGCGACTCAGCCGAGATCATTCCCTTCCGTCTGAACCCCAGCGCCCGCCCCATTCCGGTGCCCGTGGCAGATCAGCGGCGTCGCGGCTGACACTACCCTCCTTCGTGTCGGAGACGGCAAAAACCTGTCGAAAATCCACGCCCCCCGCACCGGTGCGCAGGCTAATCTTGGTCTGAAACTGCCGGTGAGGGGACAGACATGCATGACACCAACCTGGACGCGGTCCGTCGGCCTGTGGCCTCGGCCCATGGTCTGCCAAACGCGCATTATGTCGATCCATCTGTGTTCGAAGAGGAGCGTGCCGCGTTGCTCATGTCCGGGTGGTCCGGGCTTGCCGCAGCTGCCGATGTGCCCGCGCCTGGTGATGCCGTTCCGCTGACGTTTCTTGGCATGCCGCTGCTTCTGATCCGCGACAAGGCGGGCGCGGTCCGCGTCTTTCACAACATCTGTCGCCATCGCGGCATGATCCTCGTCGATGCGCCGCGCAAGATCGAAGGGGCCATTCGCTGTCCCTATCACAGCTGGTGCTATTCCACCGAGGGGCGGTTGGTGTCCACGCCGCATGTGGGTGGCCCCGGCAAGAACACGGTGGATGGCATCGACAAGGACCTGCTTGGCCTGATCGAGGTGCGCAGTCACATCTGGATGGGTGTGGTCTGGGTCAACCTGTCGGGGAACGCCCCCGCATTTGAAGATGCCAATGCCGATTTGCTGGCCCGTTGGGCGGAGTTTGACACGCCGCTGTATCACGGCGGTGCTGACAGTCAGTTCGAGCTGACCGTGAACTGCAACTGGAAGCTGGCGGTTGAGAATTACTGCGAGAGCTATCACCTGCCGTGGGTGCATCCGGACCTGAACACCTATTCGCGGCTGGAGGATCACTATCACATCGAAGCGCCCGGCAGTTATTCAGGCCAAGGCACGCTGGTCTATCGCCAGTTGAAAGGCGAGGACGGCCATACGTTTCCGGATTTCGACGGGTTGAGCGATATGTGGGACACGGCGGCGGAGTATATCACCGCCTATCCCAACGTTCTGCTGGGTGTGCACCGCGACCATGCCTTTGCCATCATTCTGGTGCCGCAAGCCCCCGGTCAGACCGTTGAGAAGATCCACCTCTTTTATGCGCAGCCCGACACGGACCCTGCCCTGCGCGCGCGCAACACCGAGCAGTGGAAGCAGGTGTTCAGCGAGGATATCTTTGTGGTGGAAGGCATGCAGCGCGGGCGGCAGACACCGATGTTCGATGGGGGCCGCTTCTCGCCGGCCATGGATGGGCCGACGCACCTGTTCCACGATTGGGTGGCCGAGCGGATGACGACCCACCGCGCGCAGGCAGAGGCTGCCGAGTGAACGATCTGGAGCGGCGTGTGCGGGATGCCTATGCCCACGGCGACCGGGCCGCTTTGGTCGCCCTTTACCGTGAGGCTGCGGATGGTGTCGCAACCGAAGATGAGCGCGCGTTCTACTTGACCCAGGCACATGTGTTCGCCATGGAGACCGCGCACCCGGAGGCCCAGGCCTTGCGCGATGCGTTGGTCAGGATGGGGCGGGAAACACCGCTTTAACGCGCGCCCGCCGCCATTTGAGCGTAGATATGCCATGATGCATGCCCGAGCCACGGCAGCACGATCAACAGCCCCAGAAGCCCCGGCAGCATCGCCAGAAACATCAGCACAACGATGACCGCAGCCCATGTCAGCATCGGGACGATATGCGCCTGCACGTGACCAAAGCTGGTCAGAATGGCCGTCATATAGTCGACCTCGCGCGCGAGCAGCAACGGCAGCCCCAGCACGCACATCGCAAAGAAGATGAACGCAAAGATGCCGCCAACCACGGTGCCAAGCGCCATCATCATCATACCGTCCGAGCTGAGAAACACGTCCAGTGACGTGGTCACGTTGACCATCGGTTTGAGGCCCAGAAACAGGGCAAAGATCATGTGGCCCAGAAAGAACCAGAACAGCAGCGCCACAACCATCAGCATCGACAGCCATGGCAGTTGTCGGCCACGCTCTTCCCGCAATCGGGTCATCACATCCCCCACGCCCGCACTTTGCCCCATGCCAAGTCGCCGCGACACTTCGTAGGTGCCAAGCGCACAAAGCGGGGCCACAAGGGGAAAGCCGAAGACCGCAAGGATCAGCCAGAACGTGTGCCCGGCCCAAAGCGTGAGGCCCAGCAGCCCCCACCCGGCGATGATTGCGGCCAGCCCCGTCAGGATACCAAACCCGGGCGCGGCCCGAAAATCAGCCCACCCTGCGCCAAGCGCGCGGCGGATGAAACCGTCGGGCGGCGCGTGAAACGGTGGCACGCCTGCAGGCAGGCCGGGATACGGATCGGTGTTGGTCACGACACGGGCTCCGGTGGGCGGCGCGTTGGCCAGTCGGTCATACTGTGCCACGCTTGGGCCATGCGCAGCAACAACGCATCACTGCCGCGCCGTCCGATCAGCTGAACCCCCATGGGCATGTCGTGCGGGCCGCCGAACCCTGCGGGCACGCAGACAGCGGGCAGCCCCAGCAGGCTTGCCGGGACAACCACTTCCATCCAGCGGTGATAGGTGTCCATGGCCGTGCCTGCCAGATCGCGCGGCCAGTCGATAGTCACATCAAACGGCCACATTTGCGCCGAGGGCAGCGCCAGCACGTCGTAACGTTCAAAGAGCGTCGCGGCGGCCTTGAACCAGTCCGATCGGATCACGCTGGCGCGGTGCACGTGCATCGCGGACAGGCCAAGGCCCCGTTCAATTTCCCAGATGGCGGTGTACTTGAGCTGGTCGCGCGTGGCCGGATCAGCATGAAGCGCGCCGAGGCCCCCGGCGACCGCCCAACTGCGCAAGGTGATCCACGCGTCCCAGATAGCGTCGCGGCTGAACGGTGCGCCCAAGGCGTCGATCTTCACGCCCATCGTTTCCATTTGCGTCAACGCCTCTTGGCAAAGCGTCAGCACCCCCTGCTCCATCTTGTATGCGCCGCCCCAATCGCCCAGCCAGCCCAGACGCAGGCCGTCCGCGCCGCCACTGATTTGCGGCAAGGTCGGCGGGGCCTCGTACCCATGTGGCTGGCGTGGATCGGGCCCGGCCATCGTGTCCAGAAGTGCCGCCAGATCAGACGGCGTGCGGGCCATGGGGCCGTTGGTGGCCAGCTGATGCAGAAAGTTGTCGCCAAGCGGTTCGGACGGTACCAACCCCCAGCTTGGCCGCATGCCGTAGACATTGTTCCAGCCCGCTGGATTGCGCAGCGACCCCATCATGTCGGACCCATCCGCGATGCTGAGCATACCCGTCGCAAGCGCCACACCGGCCCCACCAGAGGACCCGCCCGCACTGCGGCCCGTGTCATAGGGGTTTCGCGTGGCCCCGAAGACCGGGTTGATGCTGTGCGAGCCGAGCCCGAATTCCGGCGTGTTCGTCTTGCCGATGATGATGGCCCCGGCGGCGCGCAACCGTGCCACCATGATGTCGTCAGACGGTGCCACCTGCCCCGCAAAGATCGGGGAGCCCATGGATGTGGGCAGCCCCTTGGCATTGGCGAGGTCCTTGATGGCGATGGGGATACCGTGCAGCCAGCCCGCCTTTGGCCCGGTGTCGGCGGCCTTGGCGTCGGCCATCAGGGCGTCGGCGTCGCGCAGGGAGACGATGGCGTTCACGGCGGGATTGTGCGCCGCGATCCGCGCGAGCGTTTCGGTCATCAGGGCTTGGGCCGATATCTCGCCTGCGTCCATCTGGCCGCGCAGCGCGAGTGCGCCTTGTTCGATCATACCACGTGTTCCCCCCGATTGATGGCCTGCGGGGACGTGGTTAGTCGCCCTGCGCCTCTGCCCGGCTTTTGCCCGACACGTCCAAGGCTAGCGTAGCGGCCATGAGGCCATCAAGGTCCCCGTCCAAAACGCCCTTGGTATCGGACGTCTCGAAATTGGTACGCAGGTCTTTGACCATCTGGTAGGGTTGCAGGACGTAGGACCGGATCTGGTTGCCCCAGCCCGCGTCGCCCTTGTTCTCGTGCATCTCGTTCACGGCTGCGTTCCGGCGGTCCAGTTCCATCTGATAGAGACGGCTTTTCAGGGCCTTCATCGCGATGTCGCGGTTCTGGTGTTGCGACTTTTCCGAGCTTGTCACGACGATGCCCGTGGGCGCGTGCGTGATCCGCACAGCGGAATCGGTCGTGTTCACGTGCTGACCGCCTGCACCCGAGGACCGGTAGGTGTCGATGCGGATATCGGCAGGGTTCACTTCGATTTCGATATTGTCGTCCACAACCGGGTAGACGCCCACGGAGGTGAAGCTGGTGTGGCGCTTGGCGGCGCTGTCGAAGGGGCTGATGCGCACGAGCCGGTGCACGCCGCTTTCGGATTTGAGCCAGCCATAAGCATTGGGGCCGCTGATCTTGTAGGTGGCCGATTTGATCCCCGCCTCTTCGCCCGCGCTTTCGGATTGTAACTCGACCTTGTAGCCCTTCTTTTCCGCCCAGCGGACATACATGCGGGCAAGCATCGCGGCCCAGTCGCAGGATTCCGTTCCGCCTGCGCCTGAGTTGATCTCAAGAAACGTGTCGTTGCCGTCCGCTTCGCCGTCGAGCAGCGCTTCCAGCTCTTTCTGGGCGGCCATTTCGGCGAGCGACTTGATGGCCCCTTCGGCGTCCGCGACAACCTCTGCGTCCTCTTCCATCTCGCCCAGTTCGATCAGCTCGATATTGTCGGCGAGGTCCTGCTTGATCCGGTCATGGGTTTCCATGGCGTCAACCAGCATCTGCCGCTCGCGCATCAGCTTTTGTGCGGCCTCAGGATCGTCCCACAGGTTGGGGTCTTCGACGCGCGCGTTAAACTCTTCCAGCCGGTGCTGGGCCGTGTCGACATCCAGCCGCTGGGCCAGCAAAGCCACCGACTTTTCAATCTCTTCGACGACGTTCTGAATTTCGGCGCGCATGTCCAACCTCTCCTGGCAGAGCCTTGGGATAGCTCATGCGCTGCGGCGCGACAAGATCAGTTCAGGCGCTGCGCTCAGTACAGACCGCCCGAGCTGAGTGTGCCGAAGTTTGCCTTGGGACCAACCACGGCTTTCTTACCTGTGGAGGTGGTCACTTCACGGCCCCCGCCGCCCACTTCTTCGAAGAGAGGCAGGTCAGCGCCCATGGCAAAACCACCGTCGAAGGTGATGCCGAATGTGGGCTCGAACCCGTCGCGGAAGCATTCGCTGACCACGTTGTCGCCAGCGGCGGAGTCGCTCAGCCGTGCGCCGGAGAAACGGTCGATCTTGATGAACATGCACTCTTCGGGAACCTTGAAGGCACCGCCGCCGAACTTCTCGATGGCTTCGCGCATGAACTCGGTGAAGACGGGGCCACACATGCCGCCGCCCGATGCGCCTTTGCCCAGGCTGCGGGGTTGGTCATAGCCGATGTAGCAGCCCGCCACGATGTCGCTGGAGAAACCCACGAACCACACGTCCTTGGCGTCGTTGGTGGTGCCGGTCTTGCCCGCGATTGGCACGGGCAGGTTCACGGTGCGCGATGCGGTGCCGCGATCCACGACGCCTTTCATCATCGACGTCAGTTGGTACGCCGTCACCGGGTCCATCACCCGTTCACGGTTGGACACCACGCGCGGTGCAAAGCCGGGATCGAGACTTGCCAGTTGCGTGCAATCGCGGCAGTTGCGTTCGTCATGCTTGTAGACCGTGCGGCCAAAGCGGTCCTGCACACGGTCAATCAGCGTCGGTCGCACGCGCTCACCGCCATTGGCGAACATCGCATAGGCCGACACCATCTGGTAGAGCGTCGTCTCTTCGGAGCCGAGCGAGTTGGCCAGAAACGGCCCCATGCTTTCGTAGACACCGAACCGTTCGGCATAGTCGGCAACGACATTCATCCCGATCTCTTCGGCGAGACGAATGGTCATCAGGTTCCGCGACCGTTCGATACCTGTCCGCAAAGGCGTGGGCCCGTAGAACTTGTTGGACGAGTTGCGGGGCCGCCAGAGACCCTGCGGTGTGTTGATCTCGATCGGGGCGTCCACAACGATGGTTGCGGGGGAGTACCCACTGTCGAGCGCTGCGGCATATACAAACGGTTTGAAGGACGAGCCGGGCTGGCGCTTGGCCTGCGTGGCGCGGTTGAAAACCGAATGCTGGTAGCTGAATCCGCCCTGCATGGCGATCACGCGGCCTGTGTTGACGTCCATCGCGACAAAGCCGCCCTGCACGCGCGGCACCTGTCGCAGGGTCCAGCGGATGAACGACCCGTCCTCATCGGAGGTCATTTCACGGACATGCACCACGTCGCCAACTTCGAAATTGTCGAAGAAGTTGCCCTGAATCCATTTGATGTCGTCACGCGGCACAACGGCGGCAGGCTCTGCGTCCGTCCACCCTTCGATGCCAAGGCGCAGTTGCTGGTCTTCGACGTCAAGAACGACGGCTGGTCGCCAGACGCCGTTCAGATCGATATCGCGGGCGACTTTCACGCCTTTCAGCGCCTGTTCCCACGTCTCCAGCTGTTCAGCCTCGATGCTTTTGCCGCTGCCGCGCCACACACCCTGTCCCCGGTCGTAACTTTCCAGCTGGCGGCGCATGGCGTAGGCCGCGATGGGCTGCATTTCGGCGTCGATCGTGGCGCGGACGGTGTAGCCGCCGGTAAAGAATTCGCCCTCACCGAAATCCTCGCTGAGCTGGCGGCGAATTTCGTCGGTGAAGTAATCGCGTGGCGGCAATTCGGCCTTGAAGCTTTCGAAGTCGCCGTTCTGGACCGACCGCAGCGGCATGGCCACTTCCGTCTCGTAGGTGGCGTCGTCAATATACCCGTTCTCCATCATCTCCTTAAGAACGAAGTTGCGGCGCGCCATCAAACGATCCGCACGGCGCACCGGATGGTAATCTGACGGGGCCTTGGGCAAGGAGGCGAGAAACGCCGCCTCGTGCGGATCAAGATCGCTCAGCGTCTTGTTGAAATAGGTCTGACTTGCCGCCGCCACGCCATAGGAGTTTTGCCCGAGGAAAATCTCGTTCAGGTACAGTTCAAGGATTTTTTCCTTGCTCAGTGCTTCTTCGACCCGCGCGGCGAGGATGATTTCCTTGATCTTGCGTTCAGCCTGGCGGTCACCGGACAGAAGGAAGTTCTTCATAACCTGCTGCGTGATGGTCGAGGCCCCGCGCACGTCACGGCCACGGGTGCGCACAGCGTCGTAGGCCGCAGCCCCGATCCCGCGCAGGTCATAGCCTTCGTGGGTGTAGAAATTCTTGTCCTCGGCAGAAATGAAAGCCTGTTTCACGAGGTCGGGGATGGTGTCCGCAGGGGCAAAGAGACGCCGTTCCTGTGCGAATTCGTCAATGATCTGCCCTTCGCCGGAATAGATGCGGCTGATCGTTGCGGGCTGATACTGCGCGAGGGATTCGTGGCTGGGCAAGTCGCGCCCGTACATCCAGAAAACCGCCCCGATGGACAGCGCGACCATGGCCGCACCCATTGTGACAGTGGTGAAGATCCCGCCAAAGAAGGAAAGAATGAACCGAAACATGACCGCTCGCACCTGTTATCAACGGTAGCTTTTGTCCGGGTATACGCGAGCGCGCAGGCAGGGTCAAAATGCAACGACAGCACGATCCCGCCGATGTGAACAGCCTATTGCCGGATGAGCGGACGCATCGCCAGATCATCATCGCGCCATTGCAGGATACCTGCGGCCAGCGCCTCGACCATGACGGCGCGCCAGATCGGATCGCGCAGGTTCGCAAGGTCCCGTTTGTCCGACAAAAAGCCCACTTCGACCAGAACCGACGGGATATCGGCGCTTTTGAGAACGGAAAACGCAGCTTCGCGTCGGGGTCGTTTGTTCATCGGGCCGCCAGCGACCGCCATGTTGTCGATCAGCGCCGTTGCCAACGTGTCCGTGCGTGGCATGGTTTCGGTGCGGGCAAGGTCCATCAGGACCGATGCGACCTGATCATCCGTGCCGCTGAGGTCCACGCCTGCAAGAATGTCGGCCCGGTCGTGCTGCGCCGCCAATTGCGCAGACGCCGCATCGCTGGCCTCTTCCGACAACGTGTAGACGGTTGCACCCCGCGCCTGCCCTTGGCTGAGCGCGTCCGCATGCAGGGACACAAACGCGTCGGCCCCAACCTGATGCGCCAGTGCCACCCGACCCGTCAGCGACACGAAGCTGTCCGTGTCGCGCGTCAGCACAACCTCGACCCCGCCTGCACGTCGCAGCGCGTCGCGCAGGGCAAGGCCGATGCCCAGCATCAGCTCTTTCTCGGTCGTGGTGTCGCGCACGGCACCGGGATCAATGCCGCCATGCCCCGGATCGATCACCACGACAAAGCCATCGTCCTGAGGCGCGGCGGGCGGGGCTGCCGCCTGCACGCCCCAATCGGCATCAGCGGGAGGCCCCGCCTGTGCAGCAAATGCGTCAGCCTCTACCGCGTCCAGCGTGATCGACAGCACCGCCTGACCGGATGCGGTGTCGACCGGCATCTCGATCTGTTGTGGCAGCATCGGCGTCGACAGGTCCATCACCAAGCGCGACCAGCCCGGTTTGAACGCCCCGAAGCGCAGGGCCGCAATCCCGCCCAGTTCAGGCAGCAAGTCGGAGGGTGACACGCCTGCGAAATCCACCTCGCGGAAATCAACGACGAGGCGGGGTGGATCGGCAAGCGTGAATACGCGGTATGGGACACCCTGACTGAGAGCAAGGGTGAGTGTGGTGCCCCCAAACCAGCTTTCCGTCACTTCGCTGCGCGCGACATCGACGCGGGCCAGGCCCGACAGGTCCTGCGCGGCTGTTGCCACCGCGCACGCCCACATCATCATCGCGACCAAAACCGCCCGCATCATCACCTGCCCTTTGGTATTTTGCCCGCAGCATACCGGGTTCAAACGCTGCCGTGAATCCCCTTCAACGCCGATCCATGAAATCCTTGAGCCTCCGCAGCCCTTCCGCGATGTCTTGGCTCGTGCGGGCATAGGAAAAGCGCAGGGTCTGATGCCCCCGCACCGGATCGAAATCGAGGCCCGGGGTCACCGCGACGCCTGCCTTATCCAGAATCTCGGCCGCAAACGCCCGGCTGTCATCCGTCATCTCGGACACATCAGCGTAGACGTAGAAGGCACCGTCGGGCGGCGCGATCTTGTCAAATCCGGCCTTGGGCAACCCATCCAGCATCAGCGCGCGGTTGGCGCGGTAGACATCGAGATTGGCCTCAAGCTCGTCCGTGGCATCCATGGCCGCCAGGGCCGCCACCTGACTGGCATGGGGCGGGCAGATGAACATGTTCTGGGCCAGCCGTTCGACGACGCGCACGTGGTCTTCGGGCACGACCATCCAGCCGATGCGCCAGCCGGTCATCGAGAAGTACTTGGAGAACGAGTTGATCACATAGACGTCGTCGCTGACATTCAGGGCGCTGACGGCTTTGGCCTCGTATTCGATCCCGTGGTAAATCTCGTCACTGATAAAACTGGCACCCGTGCTGTGAGTGGCCCCGATCAGCTCGGACATGGCAGCGTGGTCCAGCATAGTGCCAGTCGGGTTGGCCGGTGAGGCAACCAAAAGGCCCTGCAGGTCCATGTTTGCGACATCACTGGGCACGGGCTGGTAGAGGTGGCGCGCCGCCGTGGGCAGATCCACTGGCGTGAGGCCCAGGCCGGTCAGAATCTGGCGATAGCTGGGGTAGCCCGGCGCGCCGATGCCCACGCGGTCGCCGCTGTCAAAAAGCGCGTTGAAGGCGAGGATGAATCCACCCGACGCGCCCGAGGTGACGATCACACGGTCGGGGTTCAGGTCGATGTCGTACCATGCGCCATAAAGCTGCGCGATGCGGGCCCGCAAGGCTGGCAGGCCCAGAGCGACCGTGTATCCCAGCGGTCCCTCCTCCATCGCCTCGCGCAATGCGCGGATCGCCGCCTGTGGCGCGCCCGTGCCGGGCTGGCCCACCTCCATGTGGATAATATGGCGCCCCGCGGCTTCGGCGGCGCGCGCGGCCTCCATCACATCCATCACAATGAAGGGATCGACATCGCTGCGTCTTGAGGTTCGCATGGGGTCTCCTATGATCCGGCCCATGACCTTTCATACCGTGGCGCGGGTGGCGTCAATCCTGATCGTAGCGCTTGCGCTTGCCCTGCCGGCCCGCGCGGTGTCCTTGTTGCGCGATGCGGACATGGAATATGCGCTGGCACAGGTGGCGGCCCCGGTGCTCAAGGCGGCAGGGTTGAGTGCGTCCCGCACAAAGATTCTTGTGGTGAACGACAGCTCTTTGAATGCGTTCGTGATCGGGAATGACGCCATCTTTATCCATTCGGGGCTGATCAGCCGCATGGACCGTGCCGCGATGCTGCAGGCCGTCATCGCACATGAAGCCGCACATATCGCCAATGGCCACATCACGCGCCGGATCACCAATCTAGGCAATGCCCGCACCGCCGCAACACTGGGACAGGCCCTTGCGATCATCGCGGCTGCCGCGGGCGGAGGTGAAGGTGCATTTGCCATCGGGGTAGGATCACAAAGTGCCGCCGAACGGGCGTTCCTGCGACACACACGGGCCGAGGAAAGCGCCGCGGACCAATCCGGGGCACGTTACTTGCGCAGCTCAGGTATCGACATCACAGGCATGCTGGACGTGTTTCGACTGTTTCGCGGACAGGAGGCGCTGAGCGAAAGCCGTCAGGACCCTTATGTGCGGTCCCACCCGCTGAGCCGTGACCGCTTGCGTTCCATCGAAGGCTTTGCCGCCGCTTATGGTTCCACCAATACCGCTAACGCAGCCGCATGGGATTATTGGTTTGCCCGGGCCAAGGGCAAGCTGACCGCGTTTACCCGCAAGCCCAGCTGGACCCTGAACAGGCTTGGTGAAAGCGGGCACAGGGACATCGCATTCATGCGCGAAGCTGCGGCACGCCACAAAAACTCGCAAACCAAACGCGCGATCCGGGCGATTGATCAAGCCATCGCGCTGCGTCCGCAGGACCCGTTCCTGTATGATCTCAAAGGGCAGATCCTGATGGAAACCCGGCAATTCGGCGCGGCGGCCAATGCACATGGCCGTGCGGTACAACTGCGCCCCAATGACGGGTTGTTGCAGTCCGGATATGGCCGCGCGCTGCTTGCCAGCGGCAATGTGAATGCGGCCCTGCCCGCACTTGAGCGCGCGCGGCGCATTGATTTCCGGGACGGCTCCATGCTGCGCGACCTGAGCGTCGCCTATGCCAAAACGGGTCAGCGCGGCATGGCGTCGTTGATCACCGCCGAGCGGTATGCGCTGCGGGGCCGTCTTGAAGACGCAGGTATTCATGCCAAACGTGCAACCGGCCTGTTGCCCCAAGGGTCCGGCCCTTGGCAACGCGCGCAGGATGTGCTCCTTGCCTCTGAACGCGCTGAAAAACGCAAGAAACGGAGATAGCGAATGTTTTTCCGACCCCTGACAGCCGCCGCGTTGGCCTTGACCATCGCCCTGCCCGCACAAGCCCTTGATCTAAGCCAGATGACGGATGAAGAGCGCCAGATTTTCCGCGAGGAGGTGCGGTCGTATCTGATGGACAACCCGCAGGTCATCATGGACGCCGTGCAAGTGCTGGAACAGCGCCAGGCCCAGGCCCAAGCCCAAGCTGACCTGTCGCTGGTGTCCGACAACGCGGACGAGATTTTTGACGACGGGTTCAGCTTTGTCGGTGGCAATCCCGATGGCGACATCACGTTGGTCGAGTTCCTCGATTATCGCTGCGGATTTTGCAAACGCGCCCATGGTGAAGTGGCCAAACTATTGGAATCGGACGGAAATATCCGCCTGATCGTCAAGGAATTCCCGATCCTCGGGGAACAGTCGGTGCTGGCCTCGCGCTTTGCCGTCGCCACCAAGCAGATCGCCGGGCCCGATGCCTACAAGGGCGTAAATGATGCGTTGATGGAGATGACGGGCGACGTGTCGATGCTGACACTGCGCCGCATGGCCACGACCTTTGGTCTGGATGCCGAAGCGATCGAAGCGCACATGGACACAGAGTCAGTGACGGACGAAATCCGCCGCACCCGCGCCTTGGCGCAGCGCTTGCAGATCACCGGAACACCGACCTTCGTGCTTCAGGACGAGTTGCTGCGTGGCTTTCTGCCATATGACGAGATGCAGGCGTTGATCGAAGAAAAACGGGGCTGATGCCATTCCGCGCCCTGCATGTCCCCGGCGATCCTCTGATCATGCCGAACCCGTGGGATGTGGGAAGCGCGGTGCTTTTGCAGAACATGGGTGCCAAAGCGTTGGCATCGACCAGTGCTGGGGCGGCTTTTGCCCGTGGCAAGCCCGATGGTGCGCTGTCCCTCGACGAAATGCTTGGGGCCGCCACGGAAATTGACGCCGCAACCCGCGTGCCCGTCAGCGCCGATCTGGAAAATGGCGATGCGGATACGCCCGACGGGGCTGCAGCCGCGATGTGCAGAGCGGCGGAGGCCGGTCTGGCCGGGGCGTCTTTGGAAGATCTGGGCAAAGACGGCGTTACCTATCCCACGGCCCTCGCGATAGAGCGGGTCGAGGCCGCCGTTGCCGCAACACGCGACAGTCGATTGGTCCTGACGGCCCGCAGCGAAGGGTTGTTGACCGGAACGCTGCCCCGCGACGCGGTCTGCGCGCGTATAAGCGCTTTTGCCAAGGCCGGGGCCGACGTCGTCTTTGTCCCCGGCTTGACCAGTTTGGAGGATGTGACCGCCGTGGTGCAAGCCGCAGGCGATACGCCTGTCAGCGTGTTGATCGGGGCCAGGTCCCCGGACCTCACCATTGCCAATCTTGCGAATGCGGGGGTTGCGCGGGTCAGCGTGGGGTCGGGCATGGCTCGCGCTGCCTATGGTGCTGCGATGGCGATGATGCGCGGGGTGCAGGCCACGGGCCAGATCACCTACCCCGACAACACGGCCAGCTTTGCTGACATCGAGGCACTGCTGAAATAGAGCGCCCTACTCTGCTGCTTGCGCCTCGGCCGCGCTGGCGGCATCGAGTTCCGCAGCCTTCTTTTCGACCTCTTCGACGATGTGATCGACCATGCGGTCATTGTCCATCCGGTGGCTTTGCTTGCCTGCCAGATACACCATGCCGTGCCCGGCCCCGCCGCCGGTAAAGCCCACATCGGTCATCAGCGCCTCGCCCGGGCCATTCACCACGCAACCGATAATCGACAGGCTCATGGGGGTCTTAATATGGGCGAGCCGGTCTTCGAGCACCTCGACCGTCTTGATCACGTCAAAGCCCTGACGCGCGCATGACGGGCACGAGATAATGTTGACGCCCCGGTGGCGCAGGCCCAGTGATTTCAAGATTTCGTAGCCGACCTTCACCTCTTCCACCGGGTCGGCAGACAGGGACACGCGGATCGTGTCGCCAATGCCCATCCACAGCAGATTTCCCAGACCAATGGCCGACTTGATAGTGCCAGACGTCAGACCGCCCGCTTCGGTGATCCCGAGGTGAATGGGAGCATCGGTGGCTTCTGCCAGCTTTTGGTAGGCGGCGGCGGCCATGAACACGTCGGATGCTTTGCAGCTGATCTTGAACTCGTGAAAGTCGTTGTCTTGCAGGATCTTGATGTGGTCGAGGCCGGACTCCACCATGGCATCCGGCGTTGGCTCACCATATTTCTCAAGCAGGTGCTTTTCGAGCGAACCCGCGTTTACACCGATGCGGATCGAGCAATTGTGGTCACGCGCGGCTTTGATGACTTCCTTGACCCGGTCCTCCGACCCGATATTGCCGGGATTGATGCGCAGGCACGCGGCCCCCGCCTCTGCCGCTTCGATCCCGCGTTTGTAATGAAAGTGGATGTCCGCCACGATTGGCACGGGGCTTTCTGCGACGATCTCTTTCAGCGCCTTGGATGATCCTTCGTCCGGCACGGAGATACGGACAATGTCGGCGCCTGCCTCGGTTGCGGCTTCGACCTGTGCAATGGTCGCGGCCACATCCGTTGTCAGAGTGTTCGTCATGGTCTGCACAGTGATCGGGGCGTCCCCACCAACCGGTACGTTGCCCACCATGATCTGACGGCTTTCCCGGCGATAGATGTTACGCCACGGACGGATATGGTTCAGCGACATGGGCAGCCCTGTTCAGCATATGAAGTTGTCAGGAAAGATAGACAGTCGCGGTGATCCCGGCAATGGGGCGCGGGTGACTATTCGGTGTCTTGCGTCAATGGGGTCGCCTGCGCCTCTGCATAGCGAACCAGACCTTCGTCGGTCGCGATATCGACGGGCAGATATGTCTCTTTCAAACCGGCAATTTCCAGCGGCAGGTTCGAGGTGATGGCGCCTGTGTCGCCCACGGGGCCATAGAACTTTTCGTTCATTGCGAAGTAGATCGCACCGCTTTCGCCCGTACGCAGGGTTGGCGGCTCTTCTGTCAGGGGCGCTTCCCACGTGTCACCGGCCTGCATTGTGGCCTCATAGATGACGGTGCCGTCTGCTGCGCGGACACGTACCCACGACGGGCGTACGGCGACCATGGTCAGGGCTGGTGCCGCCTCTTCCACGACCTGAGGAACGGTTGGGTTGATCGCTTCGGCAAGGGCGCGATCAATGCCGCCTGCGACGCCGGCGATCGAGGGCAGCGTTTCCGACGGTTCGGGCGCTGCAAAGGTTCCAACATCGCGTGGATCGAGGGTCGCAATGGGCGCATCACGGGCCACCAACACGGGCACGTCAAGCGCTTGTGGGCGGTATAGACGGTCGAGTGCATCAGCACGCGGTGTCTCAATCGACGGGCCCTGCTCTGTTTCGACGACGCTTGCACCGCTCAGGGGATCAAGATCAGACAAGACAACCGGAGTTTGGTCGACGGGGGCCACCTGCACGCGCTGCACTTCCTGCAGAACGGAGTAGCCGCCGAACCCGATACCGCCGATCAAGGCCAGCAGCACCAGCGACGACCCAACCGCTCGCGGTTCGATGCGCGACCAGACGGCCTCGCCTGCGGGCACAAACGGCGTCGCAGGGGCGGCAAAGATATCGGCGCCATGGGCCTTTTGCAGACGATCCTCGCGCGCAGCCTTCTTGACCACTGATGCCTCGGCAGACATGCCGTGGGCAACCGCGAACCCGCTTTCCAGACAGAACGTGTTGAACGCCCGGTCAGGATCCATGTTCAGGTAGCGTGCATAGGACCGCACGTAGCCCGCGATAAAACCCGGCGTGTCGAACGCGTCCGGGTTGCAGGCTTCGATGGCTGCGATGTAGCTTGCTTTGATGCGCAACTCGCGCTGCACGTCCAGCAGGGACTTGCCCATCGTGGCCCGTTCGCCACGCATGATATCGCCGAGACGCAACTCGAAGTCGTCAAAGCCTTTTGGTTCGACGTCTTCTTGAATTTTGGTTGTACCGGATTTACGCCCGATCATACCGCTGCCCCGTTGTCCCAAGTGTTAACGAACCGATCCCACTCGATTCGTCCCACCGCTGTTGTTTAACAGACGCTACCACATGGCAACGTCATTTGCGAACAATAGTGACTTATCCGGTGTTCTCGGCGCGATTTAGCGCACAATGGGACCATAATGTGTCCATTGCCTGAACCAGTGCATCGATCTCTTTCGGGCCGTGCACCGGCGATGGCGTGAACCGCAGCCGTTCGGTGCCACGCGGTACCGTCGGGAAATTGATCGGCTGGACATAAATGCCGTGGTCTTCCAACAGCATGTCGCTGAGCATTTTTGTATGCACCGGATTGCCCACCATCACCGGCACGATATGGCTGCCATGGTCGATGATCGGCAGGCCCATGCCCTTGAGGCGCAGCTTAAGCGTCTTGGCCTGCGCCTGATGATCTGCACGCAAGTTTTCGGCCGTTTTTAAAAACGCAACCGAAGCCGCGGCCCCGGCAGCCACCGCAGGAGGCAACGATGTAGTGAAGATAAACCCAGGCGCGTAGGATCGGATTGCATCGCACATTTTGGCCGAAGCCGCGATATAGCCGCCCATCACACCATACGCCTTGGCCAATGTGCCGTTGATGATGTCGATGCGGTGCATCAGGCCGTCCCGTTCGGCCACACCTGCCCCGCGCGGGCCATACATGCCCACGGCATGCACCTCGTCGATATAGGTCAACGCGCCAAACTCATCCGCCAGATCGCAAATCGCTTCAATGGGGCCGAAATCGCCGTCCATGGAATAGATCGATTCGAAGGCAATCAGCTTGGGCGCATCCGGATCGTCCGCTGCCAACAATTCACGCAGATGCTCAACATCGTTGTGGCGGAAGATACGCTTGGCCCCGCCGTTGCGACGCACACCTTCGATCATCGAGGCGTGGTTCAGCGCATCGGAGTAAATAATTAGTCCGGGGAAGAGCTTGGGCAGCGTACTTAAAGTGGCATCGTTGGCTATATAGGCGCTTGTGAACAGCAGCGCCGCTTCCTTGCCGTGAAGGTCGGACAGTTCCGCTTCAAGCCGTTTGTGGTAAACTGTTGTGCCCGAAATATTGCGCGTGCCGCCCGATCCAGCACCCGTGGCATCAATGGCTTCGTGCATCGCCTGCAAAACCAGCGGGTTTTGCCCCATGCCCAGATAGTCATTGCCGCACCACACGGTGATGGGCGACTTGGAGCCGTCAGGCCGGGTCCATTCCGCGTGAGGAAACTGGCCCTTCTGACGCTCGATATCGATGAAGGTCCGATAGCGACCCTCATCATGCAGGCGTTGCAGGGCGGCGTCCAATTTGGCGGTGTAGTCCACGCGAGGCTCCATTTTGGTCTTGGCGAAGATGCACGGGCATCTGCTATATTTAGAACGAATATAGATTGCGGGTTTGCGCTTCAATCCTAATCAAACGCGCGTCATGTCGCAGGTCCGGTATTCCCCACCCAGTGCCAACCCGCCTTGACCCAGATCAACCACTGGACACGGCGCAGGCGCGCCGTAGTGTTGCGGCAACATTCTCATGAAGGAACGCACATGACCCTCGACGCCGTTTTGTCCCGCATTGATGCCGATTTGCCCCAGGCCACGGACCGGTTGCTGGAGTTGTTGCGCATCCCATCCATTTCGACGGACCCTGCTTTTGCAGCGCATTGTCAGACGGCAGCTGATTGGTTGGTCGCGGACCTGCAAAGCCTTGGGGTAACTGCGGAAAAGCGCGAGACACCGGGCCACCCGATGGTGGTGGGTCACGTCGAGGGCGACGGCCCGCATCTGCTGTTCTATGGGCACTATGACGTGCAACCCGTTGATCCGCTGGAGCTTTGGGACCGCGACCCGTTCGATCCTCAGGTCGAGGATACGCCTGCGGGCAAAGTTATTCGAGGGCGCGGGTCGTCTGATGACAAGGGCCAGTTGATGACCTTTGTCGAAGCCTGCCGCGCTTGGAAAGCCGAACATGGCAGCCTGCCCTGCCGCATCACATTCTTCTTCGAAGGCGAAGAGGAAAGCGGCTCGCCGTCGCTGGTGCCGTTCATGCAAGAGAACGGGGAAGAGCTGAAATCCGACCTCGCCCTGATCTGCGACACCGGCCTGTTTGAATCCCGCGTGCCTGCCATTGTCACCATGCTGCGCGGTCTTCTGGGCGAGGAGATCACCATCACCGCGCCCGACAAAGACCTGCATTCGGGCATGTATGGCGGCGTCGCCATGAACCCGATCCGCGTTCTCACCCGTGTGCTTGCGTCCCTGCACGATGAGGAGGGCGCTGTGACTGTGCCCGGCTTCTACGACGGCGTGCCCGAACTGCCCGACGACATCCGCAGCCAGTGGCAGGGCCTCGCCTTTGATCATGCGAAATTCCTGGGCGATGTCGGCCTGTCCGAGCCTGCGGGCGAGCAGGACCGCACCCCGATCGAGATGATCTGGTCCCGCCCCACCTGCGACGTAAACGGCATCTGGGGCGGCTACACGGGCGACGGGTTCAAGACGGTGCTGCCGTCCAAGGCCAGCGCCAAGGTCAGCTTCCGCCTTGTCGGCGATCAGGACCCACACAAGATCCGCGACAGCTTTCGGCAGATGGTGCAGGCCGCCCTGCCCGCCGACTGCAAGGTCGAATTTTCGGGTCATGGCGCAGGCCAAGCGTCAGTCACCGAAACCTCGGACCCTGCGTTCGAAGCAGCGCGCGCTGCACTCAGCGCCGAATGGGGTATCCCGGCGGCCTATGTGGGCTGCGGCGGGTCGATCCCCATCGCGGGTCATTTTCAAGACATCCTAGGCACGACCCCGATGCTTGTTGGTTTTGGCAAGGACGACGACCAGATCCATTCACCCAACGAGAAGTACGACATGGAGAGCTTTCACAAAGGCATCCGCAGTTGGGCGCGTATCCTCGACGCGCTGACATGAGCACGTTCGTAACACCCGATGGCATCACCATCGCTTATGATTTGGCGGGCGACGGCCCACCCGTCCTGCTGCTGCATGGCTTTCCACAAACCCGTGCGATGTGGCACGCAATTGCACCCACGTTGGCGCAGCACTTCACTGTGGTGACGGCTGATTTGCGCGGGTACGGCGCAAGTACCAAGCCGCAGAGGATGGAAGATATGAGCTTTCGTCCGATGGCTTCCGACCAATACGCGTTGATGCAGCATCTGGGGTTTGATCAGTTTCACCTTGTGGGTCACGACCGCGGCGGACGCACGGCCCACCGTTTGACGCTTGACCACCCGCAGGCGGTCCTGTCCCTCACGCTCATGGACATCGTACCGACGCACCTGCTGCTCAACGAACTTTCACAACAGGTTGCAAGAGCCTACTACCATTGGTTTTTCCTGGCCCAACCCAACCCGGTCCCGGAGACCATGATCGGCCACGATGCGGACGCCTTCTTTGAAAGCTGTCTGGCAGGTTGGGGCGGCGACGTGGACAATTTCGATACGGCCGCGCTTGATGCCTACAGGGCATCCTGGCGTGAGCCCGACTGTATCCGTACCATGTGCAACGACTACCGTGCCGCCATCGATGTCGACTTTGCGCTGGATGCAGCTGACTTGGGACGGACGGTCGATTGCCCTTCGCTCGTGCTTTTCGGCGCGGACGGAGCCATGGGCAAAGCCTACGACGTGGCGGCGACGTGGTCTGATCGGCTGTCAGACATGCAGTCCGGAGGCTTGCCCGGAGGGCACTTCTTTCCAGACACCCACCCAACTCAGACGGCGACGGCCCTCACACGGTTTCTGCAGTCGCAATCGTAAGGCGCACGTATCCGTGCGCCCCGCCCGTCAGATCACACCGACAAATCGCTCGGGCAGAACGTATTGAGTGCTATACTCCGGCCGGTCGAAATGGAAATAGCCCGTGTCACCGCGCGGCTTGAATGTCCGCTGCATCTTGCGGCGCAAGGGACGCATATCGAAGTCATCGACCATGTCCAAATGGGCGAACGCGTCGAACACCGCGCGATCCTCTCCGCGCGCTTCGGCAAACCAGTGGCGTCCGATGGAGGCATCCTTGACAGACGCATTTACTTGATCCGTGACGGCGTTTCGGTGATCCATCACGCCGACATAGGCGCCGAAATCGCAGAACTTAAGGTGCAAAAGGTACAGATCATCCGGCGTGAACAGCTTGTCCGCCTGGGTAAAATGCCCACCCCGCGCGATCTTGACCGGGGCGGAGATGATGCAGGGTTTTGAATAATGTGGTGCCGGACGCACATGACGGCGCGGGCCGATGATGTGATCCGTGATCTCGTCGGTCTCGACATCGATGCGGTGGATCACTTCCAGCCCCAACGGCGTCACAACGCGGCCTTCGGGCGCGACCTCCAGAAACTCCAGCAATGATCCGCCCGCATCCGGGTCGCGCACCACCAACTCATCAACATCGCCAACAATCACGTGGCGATAATACCGGCGCAAACCACCCACGAGGTTGTTCAGCAACCCCCAGCGTTTGATGTCGAAATTCTTGTGCGGATCGCCGGGGATGCCGATGATGTTGCACCCGGCAGCCAAGTCGGCCACCTCCGCCCCGCGCCCGTGGTTCACCACATAGCAATTCTCGCGCCCGAACATCTCACCGTAGTGGCGCAGCCACGCCTTCAGAAAAAACGCGTCATCACGCACCATGGTAACGGCGGCCACTGTCTGCATCTGGTAGGGTCCTGCTCGGAAGTTTATTTTTGCGCACAGTATCGCAAGGTCACTGCCAAGAGAATCGTTAATTTGCCGCAAAGGCCTGACATGCCCCTGCCCTCCGATTTCGCACAGACCGGCCTGCATGTGGTCCGCACCGGCGACACCCCGATCACGCGCTATCAGGTGCTGGGCGAACGGTCATCGGGCACAAATTTCGTCAAACGGCTTTTGGGTCGGAATACTGATCTGACACCGACAGAAGACCTGGGGTGGAAGCATGGATTTCCACATATGATGGCGGTGCCCGGTGACATGGCCGTCATCGTCGCCGTCCGCCGCGCTGACACATGGGCACGGTCCATGTACGCAAAACCGTGGCATACGACGCCGGCCATGCAAGCCTTGCCGTTTTCGGGCTTCATCCGGGCACCGTGGGACACGATCATCGACCGCCCCCGCTATTTCGACGGGCTTGTGCCCGAGGGCAGCATTGGCGCGCCGCTGCAGCAGGACCGCCATCCGGTGACAGGGCATCGTTTCGCCAACCTGTTCGCGCTCAGAACGGCCAAGTTACGGGCCATGCTGTCGCTTCTTGACCGGGACTGCACGTGTATCTTTGTCCGAATGGAGAACGCGCAAGCCGAGCCAGAGGCGACGCTATCATCCCTCACAACCATGCTTGGAACAGCGCCACCGCGCTCCGACTACCGCCCGGTGATCAAACGCCTCGGCTCAAAATTCAAACCATCTGTGCCGGACCGCCCTGCCTTGCCCGACGATTGGACCGGGGCAGACAAAGACCACCTCCGCGCCAGCATCGACACCGACCTCGAAGCCCAGCTTGGCTATACCTACTGATCCAACTTCATTTCGCCGAATAAACCGCGGGGAGCGCGAGGGGCTGGCCCCTCGTTCCAACGGGAACCATTTAGCGGATAAAGGGAAAGTGGCGCGGTTGACGGGGCTCGAACCCGCGACCCCCGGCGTGACAGGCCGGTACTCTAACCAACTGAGCTACAACC
>NZ_CANNDS010000004.1 GCF_947503415.1 uncultured Tateyamaria sp. | reverse complement strand
TGGCGCGGTTGACGGGGCTCGAACCCGCGACCCCCGGCGTGACAGGCCGGTACTCTAACCAACTGAGCTACAACCGCGCATCATGGTCCTGTGTCCCCAGAACCCAAGGTAAGCAGTGGCGCGGTTGACGGGGCTCGAACCCGCGACCCCCGGCGTGACAGGCCGGTACTCTAACCAACTGAGCTACAACCGCCCGCTGCGTTTTCGCGGTTTATGGCGCGGGACAACCCGCGTCAAGCGGGCTTTTCCCAGCAAGGTGAAATTTCGCGGGTAACTTGGCGCAAATCGGGTCCGCGATTGATGAATGCGGTGGCGGACTGGGCGTTGCATCCGCTTTCGAAGTCAATGCTTCGGACGTTTCCGGGGTTCAAACGTGGTTCACGATGCGCGGATCAATCGCCCCGTGATCACTTTGTGACGATGACATGCCCGAAGCAAGAACAGCGTCACCGTCATTGATAGCGATGAGCGGCAGGCCCTTCGGGCAGCTTGCATTGACGGCACTTGCCGATGTGAACGCTGGTCTGGTTGGGCCCCGTTCGACGCCAATCACAGGTTAGCCAAGCGCAATCAAAGGCGTCAAAGACGACCAGCGTACCTTGACCGCCGACACCTCTTGTCCTGCGATAACATCCTTGAACGGCCAGCTTTCGACGCCACCCCATTTCGCATAGATTGTCCGCGCCGCGCGGTTGCCTGCGATCACCTCAAGCCACAACGTGTCATACCCACGCGCCGCCAGCTCCGCCGTTGTCGCGGAAACAAGACGACGCCCGACGCCCTTGCCTTGCTGATCGGACCTCACATGCAGGCTTTCCAGCAACGGACCCTCGGGGTGCGTTGCAAACACCAATGCAAGGGCCACGATCTCACCCTCCTGCTCCGCCACAAGCGCAACGTCGTCCTTTGAAGGCAAAGCGCGCCAACGGCCCGCCATTTCATCGACAACTGGCCCGTCCAGAAACGCGTCATCCTTCAGCCCGGCATAGCTGTGGCGCCAACTGTCCAGATGCAGGGCCTGAACAGCGGGCAAATCCGCCTCAGCCATGGCGCGGATCTGTATGTCTGGCGCGGTCACAAGCGTCTCATTTGTCAGGCAACGGGATGAATTCGTCCTCATCCCCCGGTGGGAGCTGGAACCGGCCATGTGCCCAATCTCCTGCGCGCCACGCCTCCTTGGCGGCGTCGATGCGGTCCTGAGACGAGGCCACAAAATTCCACCAGATGTACCGCGACCCTTCCAGCGTAGCGCCCCCCAGCAACATCAGGCGCGCGCCCTGTTCACCAGCTGTCAGGGACATGGCATCGCCCGGTCGGAACACCATCATCTGGCCTGCGTCATAGCTTTCACCCGCCACACTGACAGACCCGTCCACGACATAAACGCCGCGGTCTTCGTGGTTGTCCGGCATCGGGATGCGCGCACCCGCCTCCAGCACGGCGTCGGCATAGAACATCTCCGAAAACGTCTCTACGGGCGCCTTTTCGCCCCAGGCGTCACCAAGGATCAATCGCACTTCCTTGCCCTCCCCCTCAAGCACCGGAAGCGTGTCCTTGGGCGCATGCTGGAAGTCCGCCGGATTGTCCTCGGCATCCTTGGGCAAAGCGACCCATGTCTGAATGCCAAACAGGTTGTGCGGTTTCTGGCGAATTTCACCGTCGGTCCGTTCGGAATGGGTGATGCCATGCCCGGCCACCATCCAGTTGACGGCACCGGGTTCAATCCATTGATCCGTGCCAAGAGAATCGCGGTGATGAATCTTGCCCTTGTAAAGATACGTGACTGTCGCCAACCCGATATGCGGGTGCGGGCGCACGTCGATGCCCTTGCCGGTCACGAACTCCGCCGGCCCCATCTGATCAAAGAAGATGAACGGCCCGACCATCTGCCGACGTGGCGCGGGCAATGCGCGGCGCACTTCGAAGCCACCCAGATCACGGGCGCGCGGCACAATCACGGTCTCGATGGCATCAACGGCGTCCCCCTTGGGACAATCGGGATCAAGGGCGGGGTTCCAGCTCATGGGGGTTCTCCTTGGGGATCTCCCTGCAAGATAACGGCTGAAACCCATCCCACAAGCAACAGATGTCCACCCCGCCTGTGCGCCGCTTCACAGGTGACGGGATCAGCCCTGCGACTTGTCGCGCAATTCCTGTGCCGTGCGCTCCATGTCAGCGGCCAAGAGGATCAGACGGGCGACCTCCCGCGCTTCGTCTGACTGAGCCATTTCGTAGGCTGCATATTCGAGCAGGCTGGCCGCTACGGCCAATGCGGCACTTGTTTTCCCTTCTTGCGGAAGATCATCCAACTCTCGCAACAGCCCCTGCACCTGTGCACCCAGCACGGGGCTCTGGACGGTAATTCCTTGCATAACAATTCCCTAAACATCTGCTAAAGCGTCATGCGTTCTAGGGAGTGCGGGTGAGGCATGTCATGTCACGCGCTTACGTGACATGACTTCAGGGCAGGATCAGACCGGCGCCAATCCCTTGGATGGCAGCCGTTGTCCGGTCCGCGACACCCAGCTTTGCAAAAATGCGCCGAACAAGCGTGTCGACCGTGTGCGGTGACAACAGCAATATATCCGCAATTGCGCTGTTGGACTTGCCGCGCGCGATCCATCGCAAGATCTGACGTTCGCGGGGCGACAGGTCAGCCAACGCCAGCGCGGGTGGGTTCAGTTCGCAATAGCGAATGTGGCCTGCCTGCGCCATGATCTGGATGTCGAGGATGCTGGAATCAGCCGGAAAGTCCCGCGGATGATCCATGCCCAACCCCACATACCCGTTGCGCAGGCCTGGCCCGAACACCTGAAAGGCCAGCCCGTCGCCGACGCCCGCCTCGCGCATTTCGTCCAGATAGGTCTGCTGATCCGCCGTCAGACGCACAAGGTCCCGAATGTCGGACCAGCGAAACGGAGTGGTGACGGCCTGCGCAAATTCGGTGATAGGGTCAATCGTATAGAGCTTTTGCTCGATGTAATGGCACACCCATTCATCGGAGAAGCCGTCCGCGCTGATGTTGACGGCGCGCCGCGTCCGGAAATCACCGGAACAGTGATGATAACTGACCTTGCTGATGCCGTGGTCGTGGAAATACCGCAGCAACAATGCCCAAAGCGCGCCGGTGTCCGTTTCGGCGCGCACCTCATCCAACGCGGTATCTGTCATCCTACCCCCCAAGGTCTGCTGGATCAGAATGCACGAGGCCATACCCGTGCCCGAATGATGTCAGCGCCGCTTGTCCCAAATGCACCAATACGGTCAGAACATGCTGCTTCACAAGCAGTGATGTCAGCCCCTGAGGAAGCGCCGTTCGCTTTGGCCGCGTCCTCGGCACGAACCAAACGCGAATTGGCAAACCAAGACGACGCGTCAACAGGCACGAAACAGGCAAAATGAATGGAGGGGTATGGTGGGTCGTGAGAGGCTCGAACTCCCGACATCTTCGGTGTAAACGAAGCGCTCTACCAACTGAGCTAACGACCCGATATGACGCCTCTTAGCCCAAGGCTGCGGGGGCGTTCAACCCCCTTCTGCAAGGCAAGACTGCGCGCCGCTGGCCATGTGGTAAATGACGCCCTGTCCGCCGGGCAAATCGGCGAACGCGGCAGGCTCCAGCCCCAGGTAGTGGCAGCGCATCATGCGCGATGTGATCCCGTGGGTGACGATGACTGCGGGCTGCTCAAGGTCCGCCAGAAACGCGCCTGTGCGGGCATAGAGCGCCTCAAGGCCCTCGCCGCCCGGCGCATGATCATACCAGTCCATACCGTCCCCAGCGTCAAAGAGCAGAGGTGCTTCGGCAGCAATCTCCGTGCGCAACTTTCCAGTCCAGTCGCCAAGGGTGATTTCGATCAACCGGCGGTCTTGTCGCGCCATGCCCGCTTGATCCCCCAAGGCAATCGCCGCCGTTTGCAAACAGCGGCCCAAAGGGCTTGTCCACATCCCCCACCGCGTCAGGTCCATTTGACCAAGCAATCGACCCTGCGCTGCGGCCTGCGCGCGGCCACGGTCAGTCAGCGGGCTGTCCGCCTCACCCTGCATGCGGCCCGCACGGTTCCACTCCGTCTCACCATGGCGCAGGATCAGAAGGTCGGGATAGGTCATGGGGCTGAGCTACGCGCACACGGCGCGCGCCACAAGGGGCAGTACGTGGTCCACAACCGCGCGGACACCCGGCGCAAACCGGGTGCGCGGATGCAAGACGCACCAAAGCGGACGCGATTCCACGTGGGCCGATGTCGGAAATCCAGCCGCCAGGGCGCGCGGCAACCATGCCTTGCCGATGCCTTGGGCCACGGCGGCCCGCGCGGACATTACATCCGACACCCGCAGCGCGATGGGTTCCTGCATCGCCTCTGTCCAAATGGATTGGGGAAGATGTGCGTTTTCAGGGCCGTATCCGATCCAGCCCGGGCCATCGCCAGCCGCGACAAAGGGCACGTCGCACAGTTTCCGCGCCACCGCGTCGCCCTCACCTTCGGGCCGCGCCAACCGCAACGCGATGTCCGCATCGCCCTGCAAAAGGCTCAGGTTGCCATGATCGGCAAGCAGGGACACTCGCACCTCCGGCGCGGATGGCCGCCAGTCCGCAAGCACGGGGATCAGCACGGTTTCGACGATCCACGGCACGGCGGTAAGACGCACGGCGCCGTTCGGCTGCGCGCCACCGCCAAGTGCGGTTTGCGCGGCGTGTACCTCTGCCTGCATGACATCGACATGCGACAGCAGCAGGTGCCCTTCTTCGGTCAAACCCGCCTCGGGTCCGCGCCACAGAATGTGCCCGCACGCCTGTTCCAGCTTGCGAATGCGCCGCGCGACCGTTGTTTCGTGCTGGCCCAGCACCTGACCTGCGCTGGCAAAGCTGCCCGCATGCGCGACGGCATGCAGGATGTGCAAGTCTTCCCAATCGATCCCCTGCAATTTTGCTGGCCTTTCCTGCACTCATGCACATTTACCCGCCAATTTTGCAGGTTCACACTGTGTGCAGCAACCGTGGAGGCCGCAATTGATTTACCTTATCCTGTTCGAAGACGCCCCGGACATGTCCCATATGCGAGATGCGTTGATGAAAGAGCATCTGGCGTTTCTGGCCGAAAACGCCAAGCAAATCCAATCGGCGGGTCCACTTTTCGATGGATCGGATGGGGCGGGCGGTGCGTGGTTGGTCGAAGTCGACACGCACGAAGAGGCGCAGAAACTGGTCGAGGCGGACCCCTTCTGGCCGTCGGGTCTCAGGCAATCGGTTCGTATTCTGCGCTGGCATCATGTGTTCAGGGATGGTGCGCAAACGTAAAGCGCCGAGCGGGGCATCGACCGGTTGTAGGGACATGGTGCTTAAGGCAACGCGATAAGGCTTCCCTGTGGAACGGAATCTTGTCGGTCTGAGGTGTAATGAATGACAGTGAACCGGCCATAGCGCCAAGCCGCGTCTGTCAAGTCATCAACAAAAGCCACCGCGGCTCGAATTCGCAACGGCAAAGCTTGGAGGGTGATAAGAGATCGACCTCCCGTCCCGGACAACCGCGAAGGTCAGGCCTACAGCCAGAGGGCACGCAGCTTAAATCCGAAATGGGAATGCTTGGTGGGTGATAAGAGATTCGAACTCCTGACATCTTCGATGTGAACGAAGCGCTCTACCACTGAGCTAATCACCCAAAGCCCGCGCGTCTTAGCCAAGTGCGCGGGACCTTGCAAGGGCCAGCAGGCCCAAAACGCTATTCGGCTGCGGTCTTGTCCGTTCCGGGTGCTGTATCCGCACTCGACCCGGTGTCGGGCCCTTGGTCGTCAGCAGGTTTGGCAGTGCCATCGTTCTGCCGGATGCGGGCCACCAGCATGCGGCCAGACGCAAGCTTCTTCTCGCGGTTGATCTTCACCTTGCCAAACGGCGGCAGATTGAGCTTGCGGCCATCCTGCAGCGCCTCACCCATCACGGCCAATGCCGCTTCAATGGCCGGTTTGACGTCTTTTTTCTTCAGGCCGCTGCGCGCGACAGCCGCGTCAACCAACTCTTTCTTGCGCATCATCGGACCAGCCACCACGGGGGTCGGCGCGTCCACGACCACAGGAGCCGCCGATTTGACCGGAGCGGGCGTCGCAGTGCTCTTGGCCGGTGTCGTTGCCTTGGTCGTCGATTTGGATTTGGTCGCGGTGCTGCGGGTCGTTGTGGTTTTGGGGGTCGTCTTTGTGGTGCGGGTCGCCATTTTGGCCTTCTCCGTTATGGACTGCTCGCAGCACCCATATCGTGAAACTTTAACTCAATCCATAACATCGCAACAAAACGGCAAAATGAACTTGGATTGTCGCGGTTTTGGCAACATTTCTTGGGCACACAAGACATCCGGAAACAAAAAGGGCGCGCAAGCAACAGCTTACGCGCCCTTCCTAAACTACAATACAAGTCAGTGCGCTGTTGCGCCTGCCCCGGAATCGCGCGCCGTCGCCGCCGCAGCAGCCGCTGCTTCTTCGGCCGCTTCGTCCCATTCGATGGCATCCGGCTTGGACACCAGCGCACGCTCCAGCACCTCGGTCACATGAGAAACGGGGATGATTTCCAAGCCCTCTTTCACGTTGTCGGGTATTTCGGTCAGGTCCTTCTCGTTCTCCTCTGGAATGAGAACGGTCTTGATCCCGCCGCGCAGCGCCGCCAGCAGCTTTTCCTTCAGCCCGCCGATGGGCATTGCGTTGCCGCGCAGCGACACCTCGCCCGTCATGGCGATGTCTCTGCGGACCGGAATGCCAGTCAGCACGGACACAATGGATGTCACCATCGCAAGGCCGGCAGAGGGGCCATCCTTGGGCGTCGCACCGTCGGGCACGTGCACGTGGATGTCCGTCTTGTCGAACAGGGGCGGCTTCACCCCAATTTCGGGGCTGATGGACCGCACGTAAGAGCTGGCCGCGTCGATGGATTCCTTCATCACGTCACCCAGCTTACCGGTGGTCTTCATCCGACCTTTGCCGGGCAGCTTCAGCGCCTCGATATGCAACAGGTCACCGCCTACAGACGTCCAGGCCAGACCGGTCACGACGCCGATTTGGTCATCCTGTTCGGCCAGACCATAGCGGTGCTTGCGCACACCCAGAAAATCGTCGAGGTTTTCAGAGGTTACAACGACTTCCTCAGCCTCTTTCTTGACGATCTTGGTCAGCGATTTCCGTGCCACCTTGGCAATCTCGCGCTCAAGGTTCCGCACACCGGCTTCCCGCGTGTAGTAGCGGATGATGTCCGACAACGCGTCGTCCTGCAGCACGAACTCGGACTTCTTCAGACCGTGATTCTTCACCTGCTTTGCGATCAGGTGCTGCTTGGCAATCTCGCGCTTTTCATCTTCGGTGTAGCCCGCCAGCGGAATGATCTCCATCCGGTCAAGCAACGGACCCGGCATGTTGTAGCTGTTCGACGTGGTCAGGAACATCACGTTCGACAGGTCGTATTCCACTTCCAAGTAGTGGTCCACAAACGTGCCGTTCTGTTCCGGATCAAGCACCTCAAGCATGGCCGAGGCCGGATCACCGCGGAAGTCCTGTCCCATCTTGTCGATCTCATCGAGCAGGATGAGGGGATTGGTGGTCTTCGCCTTCTTCAACGCCTGAATGATCTTGCCGGGCATCGACCCGATATAGGTCCGACGGTGCCCCCGGATTTCGGATTCGTCACGCACGCCACCCAGAGAGATGCGAATGAACTCGCGCCCCGTGGCTTTGGCGACCGATTTGCCCAGCGAGGTTTTACCCACACCCGGAGGGCCAACCAGACACATGATCGGGCCCTTCATTTTCTTCGAACGCTGCTGTACCGCCAGATACTCGACAATGCGCTCCTTGACCTTTTCAAGGCCATAATGGTCGTTATCAAGGATACGCTCGGCCCGGCCCAGATCCTTCTTCACGCGGGATTTCACGCCCCACGGGATCGACAGCATCCAGTCCAGATAATTGCGCACAACAGTGGCCTCGGCCGACATGGGCGACATGTTCTTGAGCTTCTTCAGCTCTGCATCGGCTTTCTCGCGCGCTTCTTTCGACAGCTTGGTTTCAGCGATTTTCGCTTCAAGTTCAGCAACTTCGTTCTTGCCGTCTTCGCCATCGCCCAGCTCTTGCTGGATCGCTTTCATCTGTTCGTTCAGATAATACTCGCGTTGCGTCCGCTCCATCTGGGACTTCACGCGGGTCTTGATCTTCTTCTCGACCTGCAGAACAGACATTTCGCCCTGCATAAGGCCATAGACCTTCTCAAGCCGCTCGCTCACCGCCAGCGTCTCAAGCAGGTCCTGCTTCTGATCTACCTCGATGCCCAGATGCCCGGCCACCAGATCGGCCAGTTTGGCAGGTTCGGTCGTTTCCCCGACAGCGGCCAGTGCCTCTTCGGGGATGTTTTTCTTCACCTTGGCATAGCGCTCGAACTCGTCAGCGACGGACCGCAGCAGGGCTTCGGTCGTGGCCACGTCACCCGGCATCTCGGTCAGATACTCGGCGCGGGCCTCAAAGAAGTTGTCATTGTCCAGATACTCGGTGATGCGCACGCGCGCCTGCCCTTCCACCAGCACCTTTACGGTGCCATCGGGCAATTTCAGCAATTGCAGCACATTGGCCAGAACGCCAGCCTTGTAGATGCCGGATGCTTCGGGGTCGTCGATGGACGGGTCGATCTGGCTCGACAGCAGGATCTGCTTGTCGTCGGCCATCACCTCTTCCAGCGCGCGGACGGATTTGTCACGTCCAACGAACAGCGGCACGATCATGTGGGGGAACACCACGATATCGCGCAGCGGCAGCACCGGGTACGAGGCGTTGAGTGGCTCTTGCATACTCAATAATTCCTTATCATTGGCAAGACAGCGCGGTCCCGCTTGGCGGCAACCCTGTGCTGTCTCCGTGTGTCGGACTGTTTGATCTGTGATCCCAGCCGCTCGGTTTCAAGGTGCATCCTGACGCGCACGCGGCAAGGGTGCAATGGGGCGAAGCAATCTGTCCCCAGTTTTTTGGCACAAATTGTCGTGGTCGAACGTTAACAAACCGCAACATCGTGCGATCATTTCTGTTCCATGCGGCAATCTGCGCACGCAGATGTGCTTGATCGGGAGGTGTCGGGCCTAAATCCCAACGCTCAGGAGGAGTTTCCCATGTCCACACTCGCCGTATTGCTGACCGCCCTGTTGTTTGGCGGTATGACCCTGTTTTCATTCGGCTTTGCCGCCGTTTTGTTCGCCAATTATGAGCCTGCGCTGGCGCGAAAGGGCATCCGAGGGGCATTCCCGCACTATTACCTTTGGGTCATCGCAACGGCTGCTGTTGCCGGTGCCATCGCCTTTTTCATCAACACGCTGGCTGCGTGGCTACTGATCGGCGTCGCGCTGAGCACGTTATATGCCCGCCAAAGCCTGATGCATCAGATCAACGCGGCCACGGACCGCGGCGATACGGCCCGGTTCAAATTGTTGCACGGGCTCAGCGTGATCATCCAACTTGCCCAGATCGGCATTGCCGGGTGGGCGCTGATCATTCTGGCAAGCTAAGCGCGGGTCACACCAGAGTCAGGACCGCCAATACGGATACTGAGAACCAAACAAACGAGAACACTGCAAACTGCATGACGGTCCCTCCCCAGGGTGTGCGACTGATTACAATGTATGCCACATTCGGAAACGCGGCGATGGGGGAATTCCTGACCTTTGGTCCCCGCCACGTCGCCTCCGGTCACATCTGTTGGTTCGCCCCTGCCCCGTCAGGCATGCCCATGGCACGAAAGATTCCCGAATTACGAGAATCACCGCACCACTGGTACACTCCGCCCATGCGGATCGATTCCCGCGCATTTTCACAATTTTTCAGGAGTTTTATTATGGGTTTTCCAGCAGATTACGCCAAAGCAATGGAAAAGCAGTTTGGGTTTCAAGTGATGTGGCCGCCGAACCGAACGGTCAAGATCGGGGACTACGGCACCATTCACGGAGGCAAAGGCAAAGGGGGTGCGTTCACCAAACTTGGGAACATTGCGAGAGATTTCGACATTCAATTCGAAACCGAAAACAGCGCTCGGGTCGAAGTGGAATCGCTGCAATCGGACGGTGTGTCCATCGTGAACGCCACAGCCGATGGTGGGGGCAAGGTGGAGGGCGTGGACTTCGCCGTCCAACTGTCCGTCAACTTCGAAAAGAAGAACAGCATGGTCTACAATGGCGCCGGCATGGTGGTCCGGTCCATGACCAATATCGGCTCCATCGGATCCAAGCTGGCCCAGAAACTGGCCGCTGGCACATGGAAAAAGAACTACCTCGTCGTCACCGATGTGCACGAGACAGAGGGCATGACCGTCCTGCTGTGCCAAACCAAAAACACCCAAGTCACGCTGGGTGGATCGGCGGCACTGTCCACCGGCAACATCGGCAAGGCCTCGGCCAATGTCGAAGTGATCTCGAACAAGTCTGCGGTTGCAAACTACATCGCGTCGACCCCGACGACACCGCTGCTCAAGGCGCGCGCCATCAACAAGCACGGTATGAAACTGCAGACCGACATGCTCGACAGCGGGGCACAAGCGGGCATCAACGCTGTCCTGCTTGATACCGGCGACACGTTCGAAGAGGTCCTGTTCGACTATTGCGATCTGGAGCACCTTCCAAACGCCGACGGCGATTGACACGCAAAACGTCAGAGCGGCGGGATATCCCCCTCCGCTCTGTCGCTATGAAACGCTGCCTGCCACGCCTCGAACGTGCCTCCCGCAATCGCGTCACGCATCCCCTGCATGATCTCTTGGTAATAATGCAGGTTGTGCCAGGTCAGCAGCATGCCCGAAATCATTTCCTGCGCCCGGAACACGTGGTGCAGGTACGCACGGGAATAATGTGAACAAGCAGGACAAGTGCAGTCTTCGTCCAAGGGGCGCGGATCATCGGCGTGACGCGCGTTCTTGATGTTGACCACGCCATGGCGGGTGAACACTTGCCCCGTGCGGCCCGACCGCGACGGCAGCACGCAATCCATCATGTCAATGCCACGGGCCACAGCGCCCACAATGTCATCCGGCTTGCCCACGCCCATCAGGTACCGCGGCTTGTCCTGTGGCAACTGCTCGGGCGCGTAGTCGAGACAGCCAAACATGGCCTCCTGCCCCTCTCCCACAGCCAGACCACCCACCGCATAGCCTTCAAAGCCGATCTCTTTCAAAGCCTCTGCACTTTCCCCGCGCAGATCTTCCTCGAGCCCACCCTGTTGAATGCCGAACAGCGCATGACCGGGCCGGTCCCCAAAGGCGTCACGCGACCGCTTGGCCCACCGCATGGACAGGCGCATACTTTCAGCAATGCGGTCCCGGTCGGCAGGCAGTGCGGGGCATTCATCAAAACACATGACGATGTCGGAGCCCAGCAGGCGCTGGATCTCCATCGACCGCTCGGGCGTCAGTGCGTGCTTGGACCCGTCGATATGGGATTTGAAGGTCACGCCCTCCTCGGTCAGCTTGCGCAGGCCTGCAAGGCTCATCACTTGAAAACCGCCACTGTCCGTCAGAATGGGCCGGTCCCAGTTCATGAACTTGTGCAGGCCACCCAGACGGTCGATCCGCTCCGCCGTGGGGCGCAGCATCAGATGATACGTGTTGCCCAGCAGGATATCAGCGCCGGTGGCGCGCACGTTTTCGGGCATCATCGCCTTGACTGTGGCGGCGGTGCCCACGGGCATGAAGGCAGGCGTGCGAATGTCGCCGCGCGGGGTTGAGATCACACCGGTGCGCGCCCGGCCATCGGTCGCTTTCAGATCAAAGGAAAATCGGGTCATCCCCCCTCATGCCGCGCTCAGCACAAAATGCCAAGTCCCGGTCGCTGACACACAGAAAGACCCTTCATTCGCCCGACGGTTGGGCGCATTGCGCCCATTTTTCAACAAATTGTCCGCATACCCACCGCAGAGCGAGTTTCCATAAGGCGCCCGGTGATCGGGTGCCGTCCCTGAACCAATGCGCGAGGCGTAGCCATGCCCATCATCGGACCCCCTTCCACGACCGTCACGGTCGAGGACACGGACAACAGCCAGGGCTGGACAACCATCTCCAGCGAATATGACGCGTCCGGGCTTCTGTCCGCCCGCACCACCGTCATGGACAATGGCAGCACAAATTCAGAAACGTTTTTCGGGCCGCAACGGGTGAGCCAGACAATCACGGATACCAGCGCAAATGATGCCAGTTGGTCCTCGCGCACGACAGAATGGGACTGGCTTGGCCAGAAGACCGCGCGCACCACGGAATTCGACGATGGCGACCAATTGATCGAACGGTTCGACACCGTCACCGGAACGCGCACCACACGGATCGATGTGGACGGGGACAATGACAAGCCTTGGTCGTTCCTCATCGCCACATATGATGCCGACACAGGGGGCCGCATCGGCACCACCAAGGTTCTGGACAACGGGCGCATCGACGCGATGACCTTCGATGCAGAGACCGGCAACCGAACCAGCCGTACAATCACGGATGGCGGCGATGACAAGCCGTGGCACTCCAAAACCCTTGTCTACGATGCGGACACAGGCGCGTTGACCTCACGCGAGATCATAGACGACGACGGCAGCTCCGACCTGATCACCTTCCAGAATGGCAGGAAGGCAACCCAGACCCTCACCGACGGCGACGCCGACACGTTCGACTGGATCACGTTCGAGACGACATACGACGGCAACGGACGCATCGCGCTGACCGAAGAGGTGCGCGATGACGGCGATCTGATCGTGTCGACATATGCAGGCGGCCGTCAGGTCGACCAGACGACCTACGACAACTCCGGGAACGAAGCGTGGCACGTCGAGGAAGTGTCATTCGACGCCGCCGGAGACGTCATCGAAACCATCTATTACGACGAGGCGGGCAACATCCTGATTGCCTGATCTCAGGAACAAATGCCTGCCCCACCGTCTTTACGTTGTGAGCGCACACCGCACTTGATACGGTGGCTGAACACACGGGGACAGGACACAAATACACATGGACACGCTGAATTTCGGCTGGGAAGAATGGGTGTCGCTGCCCGAACTGGGCCTGCCTGCCCTCAAGGCCAAGATCGACACAGGCGCGCGCACATCCGCCCTGCACGCCCATGATATCGAGGTGTTCGGCCCCGCCAAACAACCCAAGGTCCGGTTCAACGTGCATCCCATCGCGGGCAAGGATCATGTGTCCATCACCTGCTCCGCCCCCATCCTCGACCGGCGCGAGGTTACGTCGTCGAATGGTGAGGCGGAACTGCGCTATGTGATTGAAACCCGGCTTGAGGTTGGTGGGCAATCCTGGCCCATCGAGGTGACGCTGACGGACCGATCCGGCATGACGTCGCGCATGCTGCTGGGACGGCAGGCCCTGCAGGATCACATCACCATCACCGCCTCCGAAAAACGGCTGCAGCCGGACCTCAGCTACGACGTCTACCATTCATCGGCCATGCGCAAGGTGGCCCCTGCCCGCGCCCTGCGCATCGCCGTGCTCAGCCGTGAAAACAACTACTCCACCCGGCGGCTTGTCGAGGTGGGTGAGGCGCGCGGCCACACGGTCGAGGTGATCGACACCACGCGCTGCTACATGGCGATCAACGCCATGGCACCCGAGGTTCACTACGACGGCAAGCGTTTGCCGCGCTATGACGCGGTGATCCCCCGCATCGGGGCCTCCATCACCGCCTACGGCACCGCCGTCATCCGACAGTTTGAAACCACGGGCACCTACTGCCTGAACGGCAGTGCCGGGATCACGGCCAGCCGGGACAAGCTACACGCGCACCAGATCCTTGCGTCGAAGAAGATTGGCATGCCCACCACGGCCTTTGCCGCCTCGCCCAAGGACACGGCCAACATCATGGGGCTGGTCGGCACGGCACCTGTGATCGTGAAACTGCTGGAATCGACCCAAGGCAAAGGCGTCGTGCTGGCCGAAACCAAGAAAGCAGCCGAATCCGTGATCGACGCGTTCCGCGGTCTGCGCGCCAACTTCCTTGTGCAGGACTTCGTGAAAGAGGCCGCAGGCGAAGACATCCGTTGCCTCGTGGTCGATGGCAAGGTGGTGGCCTCCATGAAACGCACCGGGGCAGAGGGCGATTTCCGCTCCAACCTGCATCGGGGCGGATCGGCCAAATCGGTGCGGATCAGCAAGGAAGAACGCGAAACGGCGGTCCGTGCCGCGCGGGCGTTTGGGTTGGGCAAAGCAGGCGTGGACCTGTTGCGATCCGAGACCGGACCCAAGGTTCTGGAAGTGAACTCAAGCCCCGGCTTTGAAGGGATCGAGAATGCGACCGGGAAGGATATCGTTGGCAAGCTCTACGACATGATTGAGGCGCGCGTGAAACCCAAGCCGGTGCGCAAACGGGCCTGACACCGCACGAAAAGCAGGCCTTTTTCTACCACGGCGGGGCAACTCACTACTGGAGATTGCAACTTGGTTAATTTCGTGTTAACCAAGAGATTATTATTTTAAACGAGGATGTTCTGATGTCCCGACTATTTTCAATTTTTGCACTCGTAGCGATTACTGCGTTCCCTCTCCCGTTCAACCCAACAGATGCCGATCCGATGGCCGGGCCATGCAACCCTGCCGTCCAGAAATGCTGGTAGGCCTCTAGCCACAGGGTAAGTTCTTTGAATTTGATGATTTACGCCGGGGTGTTCGCCTTCGGCGCCGTCGCTCTATTGATCGAAGCACGGCGCAACTACCGCGAAAGCCTCAAGCAAGAACCGTTTCAACGCCACCCGATCCTGCACAATGCGCGGGTCGATGATCTGTGCACGCCACGAGACGGCTTCGTAGGGTTCATCATCTATTCGCTGCTCTATCTGGTCTCTTACGTCGTCATCCTGTCCTCGGCCGAGCTGTTCGACCTGATCCGGAATGTCAACATGGCCAAGGCGCAAGTGGGCGCGACCACCTCGTTCGATCCGTTCGCAGGCGATGTGCTGAACCTTGAGGGAACGGTGTACGCCAAGCCGATTTTCGTGTCGGCCTTTCTGATTGCAATCATGTCGGTGGGGGCCATGCGCCCCATCGAAAACTCGGTCCGGTCGGCGGCGCACCGGCTGGCTGGCATCCCGCGCGGCGTCTACCGCGTGATCGACGCGCTGCAAACTCCTGCCTTTCAGGCGCTGACATCGCGCCGGTCCGGACCTCTGCTGTCGCATTTCAGGCAGTTGATGAAGGCGCAATGCCCGGATCAGGACATTCATGACCTCGCAGGCCACCAGCACGATATCGAAGTGGCCCTCGGTGCCATCGACGTCCTGTCGCCCGCGGTCACACCTCACAAAAGGGCCAAGTATTTCCCGGCCTCTGAATTGGATATGCTCACGGAAATGGCGGGCAAGCTGCAGATCGAAATGGACGGACTGCGCAGCGATTTGATGACCTTTGTGCCCTCGGATCGCAGCCTTGAAGACCTGCAGGAAAAGGCAAACACCGCCGCCAACAACGTCAAGGCGCTCTTTGCGGTCCACTACATCCGCAACAACCGGTCGGTCAAAAACCTCGACCCCGGCTCGCCATTGCACCGATCCGTTGCGGTGATCGACAGGAACTACAATCCCGAACAGAACTCCATCGCGATGGCGGCGTTCCTGTCGGTGATCCTGGCGTTCTTCACGACGTTCTACCTGTACTACGATTGGCACAAGCGGACGGTGACGATCTACCCGGTGGTCGCCACAAAGGATGTGACCACTGCTGCGACCGCCGCAGGCATCGACGTGACCGCACAGCGCTGCATTGCCGTCTATGATACACGGCGGCTGCGCTATTCCGACGAACCCCCACCGCCACCGCTTGATCCCGCCGTAACCGATGAAGAGGTCAAATCCTGCATGCCCGTCATAGAGGCGGCACAATCCAGCTACATCCTGTCAATCCGCACCGATCTGGTCCGCGAAGCTTTCTGGGAAACGCTGCAAGGGGCGCTCATCACGCTGTTGGCCGTCACCTCCGTCGCCTTTGGGCGCGAGGTCAGGCTGGAACAGGAAAGCTGGAAACGCGGCTGGAGCCTTGCGCGCATGCCCTTCCTGCGGCTCTTCGGGCTTTGCCTGTTGCCATCCATCCTTGCGGTTGTCGGATCGGTCGGCGGCGAGTTGGCTGAACTGGCGAACGAGGCGGGTCCGATGAACCTGACATCCACGCAGATCGTCGATCTGTTTCAAACGAACTTCCTGCATTTCGCCCTGATGCTCGGGGTGGGCTTTGTGCTGTCCTTCTGCACGCTCATCATCCTCGACAAACATGACGACTTTTACAACGAAATCACCGTGCTCTTCCTCGGGGTGCCGTCCGCACTGGCCTGTGTCAGCATTTTCGGACTTGTCACCTTCGTAACCTATACATTCGCGGCACCGGAGTTGCCCGATGGCGGGATCAGCTACGTTCTGCGCGATATCCTGATCATGTCGGCCGTGCCCACCATCTTCATGATCACCTTCGCCATCTTCATCGAAATCACCGAAGAGCAGCGTTTGGGCAAGGACGGGATGCCCGAGCATCAATGGCTGGTGCAACGCATCCTGTTCGGGGAAGCCAAGGAAAAGGCGCTGCCATGAAGGGTCGGTTCCTTGCGACATGCTGCGCCCTGACCATCGCGCTGGTTGTGCAAGCCACGGCACAAGGCGCGCCGCGCACGGCGGCCAAAGACCCCAAATCGATATCGCAGTGCATCCTCGGCAATCCGCAGGCGCGCCTGCGCGTCGGTGTGCGTCACCACGCCCGACCGTTTTCCTACCACTCCTCCACGCTCAACGAGGTGTTGACGGCGGCCACGCCCGGCCCCCTCGCCGCGTCGAACTACACCGGCTACGTGGTCAAGATCTGCGATGCAGTGCTGAACGAAATGCGGATCGGGTCCGAGACAATGGCGCCGCTGCAAAGCAACGACGTGTCGATCCTCGACATCGATTGCGCGCAATCGGCCTCTCTCGGTGAGGCGGGCAGCCGTTTTCGGTTCATAAACGGCTCCGAAAAACCTCTGATAGACGTGCTTTGCGACCCTGCCACGATCACCAATGACAGGCGCACCGGAATGATGATCTCGGCGCCCATTTACCTCACGGGCGTCAGCTATATCACGCCCAAGAACATGCAGCGCCCGCGCGTGCCATCGGATGATGGTCACTGTCCCAGCTTCCTTCCCCCCGGCTCGGACAAGATCTTTTATCTCTTCGGGATGGTGGGCAACACCACGGCGGCAGGGGATGGCGTAAGGGCTGTGCTGGACGCGGACGAACTGCCCAACGACCGCGATGCACTGATCGAGTTTCTGAAGGAAACCGACAAATGCAGCGGTGCCGCGACGACAGCCGCGCTGGAAACCGGTATCCAGGGGCGCGGGCCGGTGCGCTTCTTCCGCACCCACGCCGAAGCGGCACGCGCATTCTGCAATCAGGAAATCTATTACTATGTCGGCGATCGAGAGATCATCACCGCCAACGCAGCCAGCGTTCCGGGGTGCGATTTCGACAATGGCACCCGCACCTTCACCACGGACCGCTATGCCATCTTCGGGCGCATTGACTACAACGAAAAGGACCGCGCATTGCTGGTCGCCCGCTTTTTCGAAGTGCTGAGCCAAAAGATCGTGTCGCACCCCTCCATTCTGGATCAGGCCTTCTACGACACGTTCCACCCCACCCGGCCAACGGACGCGCTCGACTTCTTTTTTCGCTCAGTGCGGGGCGCACCCTGAACGTGGATCGGCACCTTTGCGGTCCCCTGCCCTTTACCGCCCCGATGCTGTTCCCTATATAAACACTCAGGAACAAATCCGGGGACGACATGAACCAGCCCACAGAACAGATGGAAGGGACACCGCTCATTGCGCCGTCCTCCACCGATCATCCCCTGCACGAAGCTGTGGTCGAAGCCTGTCGCACGGTCTACGACCCTGAGATTCCAGTGAACATCTTCGAGCTTGGGTTGATCTATACCATCGACATCAATGCCGAGAACGAGGTGAAGGTCATCATGACACTCACCGCTCCGGGCTGTCCTGTCGCGGGCGAGATGCCGGGTTGGGTGGCTGATGCGGTCGAACCCCTGCCGGGCGTCAAACATGTGGATGTGGAACTCACATGGGAGCCGCCCTGGGGCATGGAAATGATGTCCGACGAGGCGCGGCTCGAATTGGGCTTCATGTAAGGCGGATCTCGATCCGCCCCTGCCCTTTTTTTACAGAACAGTCACCGGACTTTCGCAGAACTGTCACAGACATGGACTATGCGTGTGGTGTCCACCGCATAGGCCGCGTGTCTGTCCCCAACCTCTCACCGGCCTGCCAAGGGCCGCCGCACTCACGGCGGCCCTTTTGCGTGGGTTTCACAACTTACGCAGCACCCACATCAGAACCCTGCGGCGCTGGCTGCGCCGCTTGCGCATTTGCGCCTCCTCTTGCATTTTTGCAAATAGGCGCTGCTCCTGCCCGTAAACGGTGTCCATCTCCAATGCTCCATTGTGTTTTTGCATGATGTATCCTTTCGCTCTGACCCCGATATGACACCGAGCTGAGGCCATTGTCAGACCTCGCTTTCGCAGCTAGGCTTGCATTCATGCAAATCACTGATTGGACAGATTACGGGCTCTTCGCCGCCGTCGCCCGCCACGGCTCGCTTGCCCGTGCCGCACAGGAAACCGGGCTTAGCCAGGCCACCCTGTCACGCCGTATGACCTCGCTGGAACAGCGCACGGGCCGCAGGCTCTTTGCCCATGGCTCTGCCGGCTACACCCCCACCACGGAGGGGCGCGCCCTGCTCGACCAAGCCAAGAAAATGGAGGCGGCGGCGCGCGGCATCGCGCACTGGTCTGCCGCGCAGACAGGTGCGCCCCGCGTGCGTATCTCGGCCGGCACATGGACCACGCTCTATCTCACCCGGCATCTTGCCAGCTACTGGACCCATGGGGACCGCTGGACCCCCGAATTCGTCAGTTGCAACGAAGACATGGACATCGAACGGCGCGAAGTCGACATCGGTATCCGCAACCGCCGCCCGGAACATGATTGGCTCGCAGGCAGACGGACGGGCAAGGTCGAACACGCCATCTACGCGGTGTCCGAGGATGTCACCGGATGGATCGGTCCCAGCGACGACACCGCCACCCTGCCCTCCGAGGCATGGACAGTCGCCCACCACGGCCATGATCTGGTCGCCGTGGCCAATGATCCCCAAGTGCGCATGGCCATGGCCCAAAGCGGCGTGGGCCGGGTCGTGCTGCCCACCTTTGCCGCAGATACCGCCCCGGGCCTTGTCCGCGTGTCCGACCTGATCGACGCGCTCACCACCGAAGAGTGGCTGGTCTGTCATCAGGACACGCGCCACGATCCCGCCATCCGCGCGGCACTCGACGCCGTGGGCGGCTTTCTCAAACGCCCGCGCCCCTTGCGCGACGCCGCCCAAAGCCCTACCTTAACGGTCGGATAACCGCAGAGGTCCCCATGTTCTCGATCCCCGGCAAACAAGCCGTCAGCATCACCGCCCGCGCCGCCGCGCAAATCTCCAAACTGATGGAGAAAGAAGGCCATTCCGGCTTGCGCATCGGCGTCAAAAAGGGTGGCTGCGCAGGCATGGAGTACACCATGGAATACGTGGACGTGTCCGACCCCAATGACGAAACGGTGGAACAGGACGGCGCGCGAGTGATGATCGCCCCCATGGCGCAGATGTTCCTCTTCGGCACGGAAATCGACTACGAAACCTCGCTCTTGGAGTCTGGCTTCAAGTTCAACAATCCCAACGTGACGGATGCCTGCGGTTGCGGCGAGTCGATCTCGTTCAAGGATGTCGAAGCGCTCAGCGCCGAGCAGAACGCCCAGTAATATGGCCGTCAGCGCCGAAGAGATCGACCACGCGCTTGATCTCTTCGCGGGCCTCGGCCCCCTCACCACCCGCAAGATGTTCGGCGGCCTCTCGATCTATTGCGAGGGCACAATCTTTGCCATCCTGATGAGCGATGGCCGCCTCCTGCTCAAAGGCCAAGGCGCGATGCAGGACCGGTTCGATGCCATGGAGTTCGAGCGCTGGGACTACAAACGCAAGGACGGCAGCGCCACCTACATGCCCTACTGGTTTCTGCCCGACAGCGCCCAGGATGACGCGGACGAGGCCACGGCACTGGCGCGCGAAGCCCTAAACCACCTATGAGCTTCGCGCTGCAACCTTATGACTTTGCTTGTAAATGCACATAGGTTTCTTCGAACCGCGCAGACAGATGATCCCCCGCCAACATCACTTCATCCGACCCCTCCGGGGCCACATTCGTGTCATAGGTTGGATTGAAAAACAGCGGGATCGAAATCCGCTCCGCCGTTCCGCCCACAACCCTGTGCGGCGTGGCCTTCACCCGGCCTGCCGTCCAGAACTCCAGCATCTCACCAAAGTTGATGATGAACTCCCCCGGGGGTGCCGCTACAGGGATCCACCCGCCGCCACGCTTGCGCACCTCCAGCCCGGGCGATCCATCCGTGGCAAGCAAGGTCAAACACCCATAATCCGTATGGGTCGCAATCCCGAAGTCCTTGGCCCCGGCCCAATCGGGCCGCGCCGGATAAAAGTTGCCGCGCAAAAGCGCCATCGGTGTCTCAAACGCCCCGTCAAAATGCGTCGCATCCGCCCCGATGGCGCGCGCAATCGCCTTCAACAACCCCCGCGCCACATCCAACGCGTCGCTGTAATATGCTGTTATCACGGCCTTAAATGCCGGGTCCTTCGGCCACAGGTTCGGCGCATAAAACCGCTTGTCCCCAAGGGGATGGCCCTCGGGCAACTGAAATCCCACATCAAAGAACTGCTTGTAATCGGGGTTCGCCTCCGGATCGACCTGCTCTGATCCCGGCGCACCCCACCCGCGATTGGATCCGGTCCGCGCCATATCCACCGCCCGCTTCTCGGCCTCAGGCAAATGGAAAAACGCACGGTACGTGGCAATTGCCTCCTCCACCCGTTCAGCGGACAAAGTGGTGTTGTAAACGGTGGCAAAGCCCACCCCCGTCGCCGCCTCACCCAGCGCCGCAAGGCTCTCCTCATCCCCAGCCGCAAGGGCCGCCGCATCCAACCGTGGGATCATGTCACGCACTCCATCTTGGCGCAGCCCTACCGCGATGCTAGGACCAACGCAAACAGGGAAGGAAACGACATGCGGCGCAAACTGGCAGCAGGCAACTGGAAGATGAACGGCACACCCGAGATGCTGGCCGAACTCTCTACGCTCACCGGCGGCGAGGATGGCCCGCAAATCATCATCTGCCCCCCGGCGCCCCTACTCACGCGCGCCGCCGACGTCACGCTGGGCAGCCCGGTTGAAATCGGCGGTCAGGATTGCCACGAACACGACACCGGCGCGCATACCGGCGATGTGGCAGCCCCCATGCTCAAGGATGCTGGGGCCAGCGCGGTCATCGTCGGCCATTCCGAACGGCGCGCAGATCATGGCGAAAGCGACGCGCAGGTTCGCGCCAAGGCCGAAGCCGCGCGCGCGGCGGGCTTGACCGCGATCATCTGCATCGGCGAAAGCGAGGAAGAACGGCTCGGCCCCGACTGCCTTGATATCATTGCCGCACAGCTTGACGGCTCCGTCCCCGATGCAGCCACGGCAGACACCACCGTCATCGCCTACGAACCGATCTGGGCCATCGGCACAGGCCGCGTGCCCACCATGGAACAGATCGTGGAAACCCACGACATGATCCGCGAAAAACTCACCGCCCGCTTCGGCGACGAAGGCGCAACCATACGCGTGCTTTACGGTGGCTCTGTGAAACCCGCGAATGCTGCCGAAATCTTCGAGGCTGAGAACGTCGACGGTGCTCTCGTCGGCGGCGCGTCCCTCAAGGCCGCAGATTTCCAACCCATCATCGACGCGCTCGCCGCATCTTGATCGGCGGGTCGCAGGCCAAGAAAATTCGTACGAATTTTCTTGGCCGCACCCGAGGTTATTGCACGATTACCTCAGGTCCCATCATCAGCGTCGGCAACCAGATCGAGATGGCCGGGATATAGGTCACCATGATCAGGAACACGAACAGCACGGCCAGGAACGGCAGTGCTGCGCGCACCACCCGCATCATCGGCATGCCCGCCACGCCAGAGGTCACGAACAGGTTCAACCCCACGGGCGGCGTGATCATCCCGATCTCCATATTCACCACCATGATGATACCCAGATGAATGGGGTCGATCCCCAATTCGATGGCGATCGGGAACACAAGCGGAGCCACGATCACCAGCAGGCCCGACGGCTCCATGAACTGCCCGCCAATCAGCAGGATCACGTTCACGATAATCAGGAACACCACGGGGCCAAAGCCCGCGTCCAGCATGGCGGAGGCAATCTGCTGCGGGATCTGCTCATCCGTCAGTACATGCTTCAGGATCAATGCGTTGGCGATGATGAACATCAGTGTGACAGTCAGCTTGCCCGCCTCGAAAAACGCGTTCTTGGTATCACGGTGCACCAGCGCCAGCGGCATCTTGGCAAAGTCGGACGCAATGGACACCGGGTTCAGATCAAGCCCGCGCATCACCCGTTCGGCAACCGCACCAACGGCGGCCACTGCAAAGCCGATGAGGACAGAGGTGGTCAGGTCCAGACCACCCGCCAACAGCCAGATCAGGATGCCAATCGCCAATCCACCCATCAACGTAATACCGGTGAAGTTGCCCGCCCGAGGCGCGTTCTTCGCAAACGGCCCCATGTCGCGGTAGATGAAGCTGGCAATCAGGAACGAGTAGACAGCGGCGACCGCAGCGGCCTCTGTCGGGGTAAAGATACCCCCGTAAATGCCGCCCAGAATGATGATGATCAGAAACAGACCGCCCGACGCGGCCGCGGCGGAGGCCCCCACTTCCCCCCAGCCCAGCCAGTCGCCCTTGGGCAGATTCTTGATCTTCGCAATGGCGTAGATCGTGACCATCAACATAAAGCCCGCGAGCAGGCCCGGAATGACCCCCGCCAGGAACATCCGCCCGACGGAGACATCAACGGACGAGGCATAGACCACCATCACAATCGATGGCGGGATCAGGATGCCCAGCGTGCCCGCGTTGGCGATGACACCTGCGGCAAAATCCTTGGAATAACCCACCTGTTTCATGCCCGCGATCACGATGGACCCGATGGCCACCACAGTGGCAGGGCTGGACCCGGACAGGGCTGCAAACATCATGCAGGCGAACACGCCCGCGATGGCCAGACCACCGGGATAGTGGCCCACAACGGCGATGGAAAACCGGATGATCCGCTTGGCCACCCCGCCCGTCGACATGAAGGTCGAGGCAAGGATGAAGAACGGGATCGCCAGCAGCGTGTAGTGCCCCGCCATCGCCTGAAACAACGTCTGCGCGATGGAGGCGAGCGACGTGTCGCTTAGCACCAGCAAAAAGATGATTGAGGACATGCCAAGGCTGATCGCAATCGGCACCCCGATCAGCATCATCCCCACGACGAGGGCAAAGAGAATTGCAACTTCCATGATCTCAGTCCCCGGCGTTCATGTGTTTGACGTCTTCGACGGCGTCTTCGGCCTCATGGCTGACGATCAGGCTGGTGGAGGTGCCCTTCCAGATGCGGACAAACGCCTGGATGAAGCGGAACAAGAGCAACCCCATTCCAAAGGGCAGGATGGCGTATGGAATGAAGCGCGGGATCTTCTCGTATTCCTCGCCCTCGTTCATCAGCGGCTCGATCCAGTCGAGCCATGCGGGGTGCGGGATATCGACGGTTTCGTACCAGCCGCGGAAGGATGAGCGCTTCATCTCTTCGAACCCCGTGGGGAACCAGCGCCCGGTGGTCTGCGGCAGGTTGGCGAAGTTGGCCCAGTAGTCCCACGCGCCTTTGAAGACGAGGAAGGCGTAGCCGATGCAGATGGCCCCGGCGATCAATGCGATGACACGGCGCACGGGCGCGGAGAACAGGTTGATCACGGCATCCACGCCAAGATTGGCGGTGATCTTGACCGTGTAGGTGACGCCGAAAAGGACGAGCCAGGCGAACAGGAACGTCGTCAGCTCGAGCCCCCAGATCAGGCCGGTGTTGTAGCCGTAGCGCAGCACCACGTTGATGAAGGTTACGATGGTCATACCCGCCAGCAGCAAGGCGATGGCCGTCTCTTCGATCTCGTTGATCACACGGGAAAAACCCGTGCCCGGATCATAGCCTGATGACATGGACCTGCCCCCTTTTCGGGATAGTGTTTGTATTGGAAAAAAGGCCCGGCAGCGCGTGCCGCCGGGCCGGGTCGCTGCCTTAGTTGGTGGCAGCGTTGAACGCTTGGGCCGCGTCGATGTTGTCCTGGCCCACGTCATCCTTGAACTGGTCCCACACGGGGCTCATCACGGACACCCACTCGGCGCGCTGTTCCGGCGTCAGCTGGCGCACGGTGCCACCCGCGTCGATGATCGCCTGTTTGGCGGCCTCGTTCACGGTGAAAGCCTCGGTGTTGCGCGTTTCGGTCACTTCCTTGACGATTGTGCCCAACTGGTCGCGGACGTCGTCATCCAGCGCATCCCAGAAGTCGGTCGAGGTCACGACGAGGTAGTCGATGATGCCGTGGTTGGTTTCGGTGATGCCGTCCTGCACTTCAAAGAACTTGCGGCCGAAAATGTTGGACCATGTGTTTTCCTGACCATCCACAACACCCGTTTGCAGCGCGCCATAGACTTCCGAAAACGCCATGGGCTGGGGTGAGCCGCCGATGGCTGCCATCTGGGCTTTGAGCACGTCGGAGTTCTGGACGCGGAACTTCAGACCTTGGGCATCAGAGGGTGAGATCAGCGGCGTGTTGGCCGACATCTGCTTCATCCCGTTGTGCCAGAACGCGAGACCAAGCAGGCCGCGACGGGTCATGGATTCCTTCATCGCCTGACCGGTCTCGGACGCCTGGAAGGCGTCAACCGCGTCGATGTCCTTGAACATGAACGGCAGGTCGAAGATGCGGAATTGCTTGGTGAACTGCTCGAACTTCGACAGTGACGGGGCGGCCATTTGGACGTCGCCTTGCAGCAACGCTTCGAGCACTTGGTCGTCATTGTAGAGCGTGGAGTTGGGGAACACTTCCATGCAGGCGGTGCCGTTCATTTCTTCGTTCACGCGGTCTTGCAGCAGCGTGGCGGCGATGCCCTTGGGGTGACGGTCTGTGTTGGTCACGTGGCTGAACTTGATGACGATCTCGCCATCGTCACAGGCTGCGGATACGGCGCCCGCGCTCACGCTAAGCGTCAGCGCCACGGCTGCGGCGGTCAGGAATTTCATGGTCTGTCTCCTCCCAGAGATCTTTGGTTTTTGATGCGTCCCCGCGGGGACGTTTTTCATGTGTCCCCGCGGGGACAATGATTTTGATAAAACCAGACCGTACGGTGGGGTGCTTGTAAGGAATTTGGTAACGCGATTACATTTTCGAATAATATATTCTTATCAGAGACTTACGGACTTTTTCTTATGTTTCAGACATGTTGACATGTGACGGACTGTGCGAGATTCCGCACCGACCTGCGCAACACTGTGTGGATTTCCGCACAGTGTTAGCGTCGGTAGTCGTCGGCTCGAATCCCGTATTTCTTGAGCTTGTCGTAGAAGGTCTTGCGCGGGAGCCTCAGGGCCTCTGCCGCCGCCGAAGCATGTCCGTTTTGACGCCCCAAGGCGGCCACAAGCAAGGACCGTTCGACCCGCGCCATCTGTTCGGCCAACCCCAGATCGACCGCTTTTGACGCATCCTCGGGCATCCCCAGCACAAAGCGCATGGCCGCGCTCATCAGGGACCGGGCGTTGCCGGGCCAGTCCTGTGCCATGAGGGCAGCCATGTGATCGGGGGCGACTTCGGGGGCGGTTAGACCCGCCTGCTCTGCCGCCTGAGCGACGTAGTGGCGGAACAGGATCGGGATATCCTCGGGCCGTTCCCGCAAGGATGGGATGCGGATGGGGAACATTTCGATCTTGTAATAAAGATCGGCGTTCAGCGCACCGTCTTCCACTGCGGCCCCGAGATTGCGCGTGCTGCCAGCGATCAGACGGGGATCTGTGCCCGCCTCAAGCGCTTCGAGCAGAGCCAGTTGGCTGGCATGGGGAAGCTGCGTGATTTCGTCCAGAAAGAGGCTACCGCTTTTGGCCCGCTCCATGGCATCGGTCAGCGCGTTCGGGCGCAGATCAGCGGCGGCGCATTTGACGAAGGGGGCTTTGGACCGCAGGGACGACAGGTGGATCACCTCGGCCACTTTGGAGATGCCGCAGCCGGGCGCGCCTGTGACCAGCACTTCGGTCTCTAGCGGGGCCAGCAGGCGGACGCGATCGCGCAAGCCTTCGGCGAGGTCGGATTCGCCAAAGAGCATACGAGCCGCCGGATCGCCGCTTTCGACCAGTTGGCGCAGGCGGCGGTTTTCCAGCACCAGAGCGCGGGTTTTCAGAGCACGTTCAAGAACGTCCAGCAAGTCTCTGGGTGCGCAGGGTTTTTCGAGGAACCCGAAGGCGCCGTCCCGCATGGCTTGCACGGCCATGGGAATGTCGCCTTCGCCCGTGAGCAGGATCACCGGCAGGTCGGCGTCGACCTTGCGGGCATGGGCCAGCAGGTGAAAGCCGTCGCGTCCGGGCATGCGGATGTCCGAGACGATCACGCCGTCAAAGTCGCGGGTGATGTGGTCTTTGGCGACGATGAACGACCCCGCCGGGATCGGCTCATAATCGGCCAGTTCCAGCGTTTGCGCCAGCGCGTCGCGCACGGCGGCGTCGTCATCGACCAGAAGGACGCATGTCGTCATGCTGCGGCCTCTTGCGCCCAGGGCTGTAGCGTGACGGTGAAGATGGCGCCGTGCGGGCCGTTTTGCCCATGAATTTCGCCGCCGAACCCCTGGATGATCCCATAGGAGATGGACAGGCCCAGCCCCATCCCTTCGGACGCGCCGACCTCTTTGGTGGAATAGAACGGGTCGAACACGCGGTCGGGCGTTTCGATCCCGGGGCCGGTGTCTGAAATGGTGATGGAGGCTTGGTCCACCGTGATCGTGAGGGCGCGGGTGTCCTGCCCGGCCATGGCGTCCACGGCGTTGGAGATCAGGTTGACGAAGACCTGGCCCAGCCGCACTTCGCCCCCTGACACCCAGATGGGCGTATCGGGCAGCGTGAGGGTGAGCGCGACGTCTTCGTTGCGGATGCGCGGGGTGGTGAGTTCGACAGCACTTTGCACCACGGTGCGCAGGTCCACCCGCACGGCCGGTTCGCTTTCCTGCCGGGCAAAGGCGCGCAGGTTCTTGATGATGCGCCCCATGCGGCGGGCCATGTCGGCGATGCGGCTCAGATTGTCCTGGGTGCGCTCTGGTTTATCGCGCTCAAGAAAGGCTGCCGCGTTGTCGGCATAGGTCTGGATTGCCATGAGGGGTTGGTTGAGCTCGTGAGAGAGGCCCGCGCTCATCTGCCCCAAGGCAGAGAGTTTGCCCGCCTGAACAAGGTCGGCCTGCGCGCGCGCGAGGGCGGTTTGCGCCTCTTCGCGTTCTTCGGCTTCGCGCCTCAGCCTTGCGTTGGTGTCCGAGAGTTCGGCGGTGCGTTCGGTGACGCGAGCCTCAAGCTGGGCGTTGGCATCGGCCAAGGTGCGGCGGCGTTCGGTGGCCAGAAACAGCAGTGCACCAAAGGCGAGGCAGAGCCCGGCAACGGCGGCGGCCTGAAGCGTGGCAAGGCGGCGCGCCGGGGCCACATCCACCAGCGCCTCGCCCGTCATGCCGATGACGGGGAGTGGGCGGACAAGATGCAGCGCGTTTTGCGGCAGGTACGGCCCCCAGCCCAGTTGCCAGACCTCGTGCCGCCCGCGTTGGTAGCTGTCGAAGGGCAGTGCTGCGCCGTCTGCGGGCGTGAGGCCGGGGCCGGTTTCGGAGCGTTGCCAGTAGACGATTTCGGAGCGGTTGGTGATGAAAACGCGGTCGCGCGCGTCGGTGAAGAAGACCGCCGGGTTGGAGCCGACCCAGTCCCATTCGATGCCAGCGAGGTCGGCGGTGACGACCACGGTGCCTTTGACTTGCGCTTGGGCATCGAAGACGGGGGCGGCGTAGGCAAACACGCGGGTGCCTTGCGCCGTGCGCCCGTTGCCCCACCCCAGTGCGCCTTGGGCCGCGCGTGCGACCAGCGGTGCAATGTCGAGCCCCGGTTGGTCAGGCCGTGCGCTGGCGAGGATGGTGCCCGTGGCGTCTGTCAAGCGGATGTCTTGTGCTGCCGTTTTGTCGGCAATGTCGAGAAAGAGGATTTCGGTTTGAGTGATGTCTTCGCCCGCGAGGGCTGCGCTGACCTGCGGGTGGTCAGCCACCAACACGGCCAGTTCGCGGTAGCGTTGGAGTTGCCCGGTCAGCCGGTCGGAGGCGAGTGCGAGGTCGGATTGCCCTTGCCGCGCCAATTGGTCGAGCGCCTGGAAATAGCCGTAACGCCACACGCCTGCCGCTGCCGCCGCGACGAGGGCAACAAAGCCGAGAATGACGCTGATCCGTCTGAGATGTCCCATCGCGCGCACCCTATCTTCATGTGTTCGGGCTTGCCAAGCCGGGTGCGGATTGAGAGATGTGGGGCCATGTTGATCCAGTCCCCCCATGCGCCTGACTTTGTGCAGGATCCCTATGCGTTTTATGACCGCGCGCGGGCCGAGGGCCCGGTGCTGTATTGGCAGGACTATGGGATGCATGCGGCGTTTGATCATGCCACCGTGCATGCGTTGTTGCGCGATCGCCGCTTGGGCCGCGCCGTGCCGCGGCGTGGGGCGGCGCCCGCGCATCTCGCCGCGTTTGATGCGGTAGAGCGGTATTCATTGTTGGAGCTGGAGCCGCCCGAGCATACGCGGTTGCGGCGGTTGGTGCTGCATGCGTTCACGTCGCGCCGGATTGCTGGGCTGGAGGGGGATATTCGCAGCATTTGTTCGGAGGTGTTGGCTGGGTTGCCGGAGGGGCCGTTTGACCTGATCCCGACATATTGCCAGCTGGTGCCGGTGCGCGTGATTGCGCGGCTGCTGGGTGTGCCGGAGCAGATGGGGCCGGACCTGTTGCGCTGGTCCGGGGCGATGGTGGCGATGTATCAGGCAGGGCGCACGCGCGCCATTGAGGACGCGGCGAACACGGCCGCCGGTGAGTTTTCCGCGTTTTTGCGGAGGTATATCGAGGAGCGGCGCAGTGACCCGCGCGATGACCTGATCACCGAGCTGATTGCAGCGGAGGATGGGGGCGAGACCCTGAGCCGGGAGGAGATGATCGGAACGTGCGTGCTGCTATTGAATGCAGGTCACGAGGCGACGGTGCATTCGCTGGGCAACGCGGTGAAGGCGCTGGTCGCCTATGGCTCTGCCGAGGCGTTGGCACATCCGGAGCGGTGCGTGGAAGAGGTGATGCGGTTTGACCCGCCGCTGCATATGTTTACGCGGCATGTGTATGAGCCGATTGAGGTCGGTGGGCATGCCCTTGGCCCCGGCGACGAGATTGCGCTGATGCTGGGGGCTGCCGGGCTGGATCCGGCGGTGTTCAAGCGGCCCGATCAGTTTGACCCGACGCGCAAGAAGAATGCGCATGTGGCGTTTGGCGGAGGGCTGCATTTCTGCGTTGGGGCGCCGCTGGCAAGGCTCGAGATGCAAATTGCACTGCCGATGCTGTTCGAGGCGATGCCTGACCTCAAGATCGTGGAAAAGCCGACCTACGCCGACAGCTACCACTTCCACAAACTCGACCGGCTGATCGTCAGCCCGTGAGTCGGGACCGGGTCAAGGATCGCGCAGCGACGGCGCTTGCGCCGCTTGTCCTTGATGCGGGCGCGACTCACATCACCCTCGAACAGGTCTGTTTAGGACGCACCGCGCCCTAAACGACCTCTCAGCAGAAAACCCGAACCCATCAGACAACACATCGCCGGAAGCAATGCGTCGCCTTTCCGATTTCAGAATAAAACATGCGCGGTAGCGCGCAATTGGATCACGTCTCGATTGGCAGCATCGTGGTGGACTTGATCTCTTCCATCGACAAAAGCGCTGTGACGTTGTGCACCCGCACCTCCGAAATCAGCGCCTGATAAAACGCATCATAGGCGCGGGCGTTCTTCACGCGGACCTTCAGGATGTAATCGATGTCGCCTGCGAGCCTGTGCGCCTCCTGCACCTCGGGCCTGTCCCGCAGCGCCTTCAGAAAGCGGGCCTGCCAGTCGGCCTCGTGCTCAGACGTGCGGATCAGGACAAAGAAACAGGCCTCGAACCCCAGGGCTTCGGCATCGAGCACAACAGTCTGCTGACCGACCACGCCCGCATCGCGAAGTTTGCGAATCCGGTTCCATACGGGCGTCTTCGAGGACCCCACCGCCTTGGCGATATCGTCCAGGGACTGGCTGGCGTCGCGCTGCAGCTCGGCCAGAATTTTGCGATCCACGTCGTCGATGCGAACAGACATTCCAAAGCCCTCCAAATCGGGAAACAGGCGTTCTGCACCTGCACACAGGCAGAACAATCATCCTTATCTGCGCCGCTGTCTAGCGTCAAAGCGGGACAATTTCCTATATTAAGGGTCAGTTTTCGAGGATCGAGGCACAGATGAACCATTTCCCCATCTTCCTGAACACCGAAGGACGGCGGATCGTGCTGTCGGGCGGTGGCGATGCGGCGCTGGCGAAGCTGCGGCTGCTGATGAAGACAACGGCACATATCTCTGTCTTTGCGTCAGCCGCTGATGACCAGATCAAGGCATGGGCCGAGAGTGGCAAGCTGCGCCTGATCGAACGGGCGATGGAGCCGGGCGATGCGATGTGCGCCGCCCTGTTCTATGCCGCCGACGAGGATGCGGCAGAGGATAAGCGCACCGCCGCCATCGCCCATGCGGACGGCGCGCTGGTCAATATCGTCGACAATCTGGCCGACAGCCAGTTCATCACCCCCGCCATCGTGGACCGCGATCCTGTCACCGTTGCTATCGGCACCGAAGGGGCAGCACCTGTGCTGGCCCGCGCCATCAAGGCCGATCTGGAAGAACGCCTGCCAACGTCGCTGGGCACGCTGGCCCGCATCGGCAAGGCCTTCCGCAAGGCCGCCGATGCCCTGCCCTTTGGCCGCGCGCGCCGCGATTTCTGGCGCGATTACTATTTCAATGCCGGTCCCACGGCGTTTGCTGCAGGCGAAGGCGCCATTCAGCCCGCCCTGGATGACCTGCTGGCCGATCACTTGATGAAGGACACGCGCAAGGGTCATGTGGCCTTTGTCGGCGCGGGTCCTGGCGATCCGGAACTGCTGACCCTGAAAGCCCGCAAGGCGTTGGATGAGGCGGATGTGGTGATCTTTGACCGCCTGATTTCCAAGGAAATTCTGGAACTGGCGCGCCGCGAGGCGACCATGATTGATGTGGGCAAGGAGGCCTTTGGCCCCTCGACCCCGCAAGAGACCATCAATGACCTGATCGTGGAACATGGGTTGAAAGGCGCGCAAGTGGTGCGTTTGAAATCCGGCGATGCCACCGTCTTTGGCCGTCTGGATGAGGAAATCGAGGCTGTGACCGAGGCGGGCTTGGACTATCACATCGTGCCGGGCATCACGGCGGCCTCTGCCGCTGTGGCGTCGATTGGTCAATCGCTGACGCGCCGAGGCCGGAACTCTTCCGTGCGCTTCCTGACCGGTCACGACACGCGCGGCTTTGCCGATCACGACTGGAAGGCGCTGGCGCAGCCCGGCGAGGTCGCTGCCATCTACATGGGCAAGAAATCCGCCCGTTTCATCCAAGGCCGCCTGATGATGCACGGCATTGATCCGGCGACGCCCGTGACCTTTGTCGAAAACGCCAGCCGCGCGGATCAGCAGGTTCTGTCCACCACCGTGGCCGAGATGGAGCCGACCTTGACCGAGGCCGGTCTTGGCGGCCCTGCCCTGACCTTCATTGGCCTTGCACCCCGTGCCGCACTGGCCGCCCTTCCCGAGATCCCAATGCCCCACATGCACGACCAAATTCAGGAGGCGCACTGATGCCCAAGGCGTTCACACCCAAAGTTGTCACCGCCAATCACCTTCTGGCCGGCGACGTGATCTATCAAACCGCAACCGGCTGGACACGGCGGCTGGATGAGGCCGAAGTGCTGACCGACGAGGCCGATGCCGACCTGCGCCTGATCGAAGCCTCGCAACAAACAGACGAAGTTGTGGGCGCCTATCTGGCCGATGTGACCGTGACCGATGGCGTGCCCGCGCCCACCCATTTCCGCGAGGACTTCCGCGCGACGGGGCCTTCCAACTACGCCCATGGCAAGCAAGTGGAGCATGTGTGATGTACAGCTATTCCGAGTTCGACACCGCCTTTCTGGCCGAGCGGAACGCGCAGTTCCGTCAGCAGGTAGAACGCCGCATCTCCGGCGCGTTGACCGAGGACGAGTTCAAGCCGTTGCGCCTGATGAACGGCCTGTACCTGCAATTGCACGCCTATATGCTGCGCGTGGCGATCCCCTATGGCACGCTGTCTGGTGCCAAGATGCGCAAGCTGGCCGACATCGCAGAGCGGTGGGACAAGGGCTATGGCCACTTCACCACGCGCCAGAACATCCAGTACAACTGGCCTGCGTTGAAAGACGTGCCCGATATGCTGGACGCGCTGGCCGAGGCGGGGATGCACGCCATCCAGACCTCCGGCAACACGATCCGCAACGTGACGGCAGACCATTTTGCGGGGGCTGCGGCGGACGAGATTGCCGATCCGCGCCCGGTGGCTGAATTGCTGCGCCAGTGGTCCACGGATCACCCGGAATTCCAGTTCATGCCGCGCAAGTTCAAGATTGCGATTACCGGGTCCCCGAATGACCGTGCGGTAACGAAGGCGCATGACATCGGCATCCGCATGGTCGAGCGGGATGGTGCCAAGGGCTATGAGATCATCGTCGGTGGCGGCCTTGGTCGGACACCCATGATTGGCAAGGTGATCAACGACTTCCTGCCCGAAGCGGACCTGCTGCCCTACCTTGAAGCCGTTGTCAGCGTATGGAACCAGATCGGGCGGCGCGACAACAAGTACAAGGCGCGGATCAAGATCACGGTGCACGAGCACGGCATCGACGAAATCCGCCGCCTGGTCGAGGACCGTTTTGTCGAGACGCGCGAGGCGTTTTCGGGTGTGGATGTACAGATGCTGCGCGAGATCGAAGGCCACTTTGCCCCACCCGCGTTCGTGCAGGCGGACACGGCCCCCTACACCCGCGCGCTGGAGACCTACCCCGCCTTCCGCGCCTGGACCGACACCAATGTGACCGAGCACCGCGATGCGGACCACGCCATCGTCACCATCAGCCTGAAGAAACACGGGGCAACGCCGGGTGATGCGTCGGCTGCGCAGATGCGCCTGATTGCGAACCTGGCCGAGACCTACGGCTATGACGAGATCCGCATCAGCCACGAGCAGAACGTGATCCTGCCGCATGTGCACAAGGCGTCGCTGCCGTCGATCTATTCGGCCCTGCAGGCTGAAGGGCTGGCGACCGCCAACATTGGCCTGATCAGCGACATCATCGCTTGCCCTGGCATGGACTACTGCGCGCTGGCGACCGCCCGGTCGATCCCGATTGCGCAAGAGATTGCAACGGCATTTAACGACCTCAAGCGCGAGCACGATATCGGCCAGCTGAAGATCAAGATCTCGGGCTGCATCAACGCCTGCGGACACCACCATGTGGGCCATATCGGCATCCTCGGCCTCGACCGGGCGGGTGTGGAGAACTACCAGATCACGCTGGGCGGCGATCACACTGAAACGGCGGCCGTGGGCGACCGGGTGGGCCCCGGCTTCTCGGCGGACGAGGTCGTGCCGGCCATCGAGCGGATCGTCGACACCTATCTGGATCTGCGCACGGACGAGGGTGAGGCGTTCATCGACACCTACCGCCGCACGGGCCTTGGCCCCTTCAAGGCAGCGCTTTACCCCGAAACTAAGGTCGCAGCGGAGTAATATCCCATGCTTCATCTTGCCCGAAAAACTCCCCCCGGAGGGCTCGCCCGCCCCGAGGCCTCCGTGATGGTCAGCGCGCTGAATGCGCAACTGACCCATCACGGTGCCACGGACGTGCTACGGGCCGCTTTTGAGGCTGTGCCGGACGCAGCACTTGTGTCCAGCTTTGGCGCGGAATCGGTGGTGCTGCTGCACCTCGCAGCAATGGTGAAACGGGACGTGCCGGTGATATTCATCGACACGGAGATGCTCTTTGCCGAAACGCTGGTCTACCAGCTGGAGTTGGCGGAACGGCTGCGCCTCAGCAATGTCCGCATCATCCGCGCAGACGATGCAGAGGCGCGAGACCCCAGCCGGAGCCTGCACCGGCGCAATGTCGATGCCTGCTGTGCGCTGCGTAAAGTCGCGCCGCTGCGCCGCGCGCTGGAAGGTCACAGCGGCTGGATCACGGGGCGCAAACGGTATCAGTCCGGAACACGCGCCGACCTTGAGTTTTTCGAGGTCGAGGACGCCACGGGCAAGATCAAGGTGAACCCGCTGGCGCGCTGGTCGCGCGCGGACATCACCGAATACATGGAAGAGAACCGCCTGCCCCGGCACCCGCTGGTGGCCCAAGGGTATCCCAGCATTGGATGCGCGCCCTGCACGTCCAAGGTGGCGGACGGAGAAGACCCGCGCGCGGGGCGCTGGCGGGATCAGGACAAGGACGAATGTGGGATCCACTTCGTTGATGGAAAACTCGTGAGAGCAGGACAAGACACATGACAATTGTTGTGACCGATCAGGGCTTTGGCCCGGACACTTGGGACCGGGGTTATGCCCCTCTGGGGGAAGCGGCGAATGATGCAGCCGCACTGGATGTGCCGAGCGACGCGGACCCCGACCAGATCCCGCTGAACGCCGACATCATCCGCGTGGATTTCCCCAGCTTCGCCGATGGCCGTGGGTTCACCATTGCGCGGATGCTGCGCCTGCGTGGGTTTCAGGGGCGATTGCGGGCCAAGGGGCATGTGATCTCGGATCAGTATGCCATGGCGCGGCGGTCCGGCTTTGATGAGGTCGAGATCAGCCAGGCACTGGCCGCCCGTCAGCCCGAGGATCAGTGGCAGTTCCGCAGCGATTGGCAGAGCCATGATTATCAGGCGCGGCTGCGTGGAAACTCCAATCACTGAGCGCGCCATCCACTGACCTAGATCAAGGCGCGCGACCTTTCGCGCCCTTACCAAACCACAAAATCCTTCCCAAATGGAGAGGCGCAGGTGTAAGCCTGCGTTGACATATTCATGACCGAGCAAACACCCGTGAACGAGACAACCGCCGTAAAAGCGACCCCCACCCTGCCCGATGCGCAAACCGTGACCGAGATCGAGCATTATACGGATCGCCTGTTCCGCTTCCGCTGCACGCGGCCTGCGTCCTTGCGCTTCCGGTCGGGTGAGTTTGTGATGATCGGCCTGATGGGCGATCCGCATCCCGAGACAGGCAAGCAGAAGCCGCTGCTGCGCGCCTACTCCATCGCGTCGCCAAGCTGGGACGAGGAACTGGAGTTCTACTCCATCAAGGTGCAGGACGGTCCGCTCACGTCGAAATTGCAGCACATCCAGCCCGGCGACGAGATCATCCTGCGTCCCAAGCCTGTGGGCACGCTGGTCCATGACGCGCTGCTGCCGGGCAAGCGCATCTGGTTTTTTGCGACGGGAACCGGCTTTGCGCCGTTCGCGAGCCTTCTGCGCGAGCCGCAGACCTATGAGGATTATGACGAGATCATCATCACCCATACCTGCCGTGAAGTGGGTGAGTTGACCTATGGCCGCGATCTGATCGAAAGCCTCAAGAGCGACGAGTTGTTGAACGAGGTGATCGGTGAAGGGTTCTGGAAGAAGATCAAGTATTACCCCACCACCACCCGCGAAGAGAGCCCGAAGATGGGCCGCATCACCGATTTGATGAAATCGGGCGAGGCCTTTGCCGATCTGGGGGTCGAGCCGCTGAACCCCGAGAGTGATCGGGCGATGATCTGCGGCAACCTGGCCTTCAACCTCGAACTCAAGGAGATGTTCGAGGAATACGGGCTGGAGGAAGGTGCCAATTCCAAGCCCGCGCATTACGTGGTGGAAAAAGCGTTTCTGGACTAGCCCACTCAAGTCAGTCCGGGCAAGAACGAAGGCGCGCGCTGCGCCGTGACGACTTATTTGTCCGGCTGAAGGCGTGATCGCTGTGTCCGCTTTGCGGGATTAGCTGACTTTTGCTGCCGCTAAGCGAATGTTTGGTTCGGCAAACTCAGTCCAGCATATTCCGTGTCGCTGACCCTAAGCTCTAGTTGTCACCAACTTGTAGCTCGCAAAGCAGAAAAACATCCCTAACCCTGTCTCGATCCACCGCCGGGCTCTCGTGAAACCTGCCACCATGGGTTTAGTTGAGAAGGCGAGTGCGTATGCCATGTGGCCGCCGAACGAAATGAAGCCTGTGCCCAACACGATTATGCCGCCAATCCACCATGGAGAGTCGGGAGATAAACCAAGCGAAATCGTCGCGGTCCAAGTCAGCGCGGCCTTTGGATTGGTCATTTGGATGAGTAGGCCCCGGCGATAGTAGGCGCTGGCACCCCCATTCAGCGAAAGAGCCTTGGCTGTGAGATCGCGCTGCGACATTGCTGATCTGAAGGATTTGAAAGCCAGCCAGAGCAAGTAAGCAGCGCCAGCAATTTTGATGATGGTCATGAGTGAGGCGTAAGCGACCAAAACGGTTGTCAGACCGCCCCAAGCGAGCAAACCCCAGATCAAAGAACCTGATGCTATGCCCAAAGCCAAGGATTTACCGGCATCTCGTCCGACGCCCATCGAAGTACCCATGATCGATAGAATATTGGGGCCAGGACTGAACATGCCCATCACGAAAACGCCGTATGCGATAAGGATGCCTGGCAAGGCGATTATGAGAGCTTCCATAGGTCCATTCCGTCTAACTGGCTACATCGTCACTATCCGCGACCGATCCCACCGGATCAACCTCGTTCCCGCACCCTGCTGCCTATGCCGACATTGGTGCAGGACGCAGCATCCGGTACTCTGGGCTCAATCCTGACTTTCAGTAGTTGTCCCTTTTACACCCCCTGTTGAACCGCGCGGCAAGACCCAGCGATCACAAAAAAGCCGCGCCCACGGTGATCGGGGCGCGGCTTCGTCGTCAAAAAAAGCGGATGGATCAGAGGCCCATCGCCGATTTCAGTTGGTCCAGCAGACCCGAAAGTACTTCGGGGTTGTTCTGGGCTTGCTCGATCCCCGCTTTGAGCGTGGTTTTCTGCACAACGCTCAGCGCTTCGGAATTGTCGATCATCTCGGACACCTTGTCGAAGTCGAACCCATCGACGGTCAGCAGGTCGGCAACGCCACCTGCATCTGTGGCCTCTTCTGTACCTTCGGCGGCAGTTTCGGCGGCTTCATCCACGGCATCGGCTGCTGTGGTGTCGGTGGCTTCGGTTGTCGCGTCTGTCGCTTCGGCCGCGCTGTCGGCGGCTTCGGTGGCTGTGTCTGCTGCGGCGTCGCCCGCATCTGAGGCGGCGTCCGTCGCTGCGTCCGCAGTGTCGGTGGCGGCGTCCACCGCTTCGGTGGTGGCTTCGGCTGCATCTGTTGCGGCGTCTGCTGTTGCATCTGCGGCGTCAGTTGCGGCGTCCGCCGTCGCTTCGGCAGCGTCGGTGGTGGCGTCTGCGGCATCCGAAGCAGCCTCGGCTGTCGCGTCGGCGGCATCTGTGGCTGTTTCTGTCGCGGCGTCCGCAGCGTCAGAGGCCGTGTCCGTTGCTGCATCTACGGCATCGTCCGTGGCGTCCGTCACTGCATCTGCGGCATCGTTTGCCGTGCCGGTTGCGGCATCTACCGCGTCACCTGCAGCGTCGGTTGCATCCTCGGCCAGCGATTGAACGCCATCGACAGCGTCGCTGACGGCATCAGCGGCGCCATCAACCACTTGCTCGGCGGTGTCAGCGACTGCGTCTGCAGCACCTTCGACGGCTTCCACGGCCGCTTCGCCTGCGTCTGCGGCAGCTTCGGCGGCGTCGGTTACAACCTCTTCGGTGACGTCGACCGCATCGCCCACAGCGTCGCTGGCGCTTTCCAGCGCTTCCGGCGCGTTGACGGCGTCAGCGGCCTCGGTGATGGCCTCTTGCGGCGTCTGACCGGAATAGAGCAGATAGGCCCCGCCCGCGATCACGACCGCCACAACGATCCAAATCAGATTTTTCATAAACACGTCCTTTTGCTGTCGTTGCGATCAACCCCCGGGCCGCAACTTTGGTTCCGCGTGTCAGATGCGCGGCAAGAAAGAAAGGTTCAAGGGGGAAATTCGCAGTTTTCGGCGCAGGATGGCCGATTCACGGGGTTGAAGAAAACCGGACCAAAGGCTACCTTCTGCCCTCATAATTTTGGAACGATCAAAGGACGACCACCATCGCTCGCAGACCCCACAACGCGCCGCCCCAGAGAGACACCGGCCCGCGCGTCAACGACAAGATCCGTGCAAATGAAATCCGCCTGATTGGCGCCGACGGCGAAAATGTCGGTGTTGTCACCCCCGCCCGCGCCATGGATATGGCCGACGATGCGGGCCTGGACCTGGTCGAAATCTCGCCCAATGCCAGCCCGCCCGTGTGCAAGATCATGGATTTCGGCAAGTTCAAATATGAACAGCAAAAGCGCGAGAGCGAAGCCCGCAAGAAACAGAAGATCATCGAGATCAAAGAGGTCAAGTTCCGTCCGAATACGGACATCAACGACTATGACGTCAAGATGCGCAACGTCTTCAAGTTCCTTGAGAATGGCGACAAGGTGAAGGTGACCCTGCGCTTTCGTGGCCGCGAGATGGCGCACCAGAACCTTGGTCGCGAGTTGCTGGAACGGGTGGCCGACGACACCAAGGACCATGGCAAGGTCGAAAACTTTCCTAAGATGGAAGGCCGCCAGATGGTCATGCTGATCGGACCGCTTCCGCAGAAGTGAGTACGCAGCACAATACGGAATGACGAAGGGCGCCTGCGTTTGCGGCGCCCTTTCCTGTTCACATAGCGGGGCTGGGCCGATCTCAGACGTTTACATTGTCCGCCAGGTCATCGTCGCTGTCGTCTTCCGACGCCTCGAACAGTCTTGAGCTGAGTTCGATCATCTTGCCCGTCTCAGCCGAATACTGATCCAGCGCATTCTGAAGGAACGTCATTTGCACATGCTGCACGTCCGCCGGTGTCTTGGCATGCAGAAGCGAATGCTGCAGCGCCACATCCTCGCGCACCCGCTCGGCCACGAAAGTCATCCACTCCGCACCCATGTCGCTCATGCGTTCAATTGTCGGCGCTCCGAACCAGTTCAGCGCGCCCAAGCTTGCCGCTTGCCAGTTGGCCATGGCGTCGATCATCGTGCCGGTGGCATCGGGTGGACGCTTGGTGTCGGTTGATTTGGCCATGATGTGTCTCCTCCGCTGGCAGGGGTATAGTAGCACGCGCGCCGCACTTCTTCTTGGATCGTGCGCAAGTGGCATCTGCCCCGGCGGCGCATTGCTTACTTTGCAGGCACGTGCCGTCGTCTTGACCTTCGGGCAGCGACACCGGACAAGGAGCATGCTCCAAACAACAGGTGATCCATGTCCAGTTTCGCACGTTATCCAAGCCTGACAGACGCCCCTGTTCTGATCACCGGTGGTGCGTCCGGTATCGGGCGGTTGACGGTCGAAGCCTTTGCCGATCAGGGGGCGAGGGTTGCCTTTCTGGACCGGGATGCGACGGCGGCTGCCGAAGTCAGCGCCGCCACCGGTGCCGCGCATGCCCTGTGCGACCTGCGGGACATCCCAGCCACCCGCGAGGCGATTTCAGAGCTTGCGGGTCGGGTTGGTGCCTTCACCGTGCTGGTCAACAACGCCGCGCGCGATGACCGCCACAACTGGCAGGATGTAACGCCCGAATACTGGGATGAGCGGATGCAAACCAACCTGCGTCACATGTTCTTTGCCATCCAGTCTGTCGCACCCGGTATGATTGACGCCGGCGGTGGGTCCATCATCAACCTGGGCTCCAATTCCTGGTGGGAGGCCGGTGGCGGCTTTCCGGCCTACGCCACGGCCAAGGCTGCGGTGCATGGCCTGACCCGCACCATGGCGCGCGATCTGGGCGATCACCGCATCCGCGTAAACACGGTTGTGCCCGGCTGGATCATGACGGACCGTCAAAAAGAGCTGTGGGCCACGCCGGAGGCGTTGGAAGCTCACCGGGCACGGCAGTGTCTGCCAGACCTGATCGACCCGGTCTATGTCGCGCGGATGGTGCTTTGGCTGGCCTCGGCGGACAGCGCAATGTGCACGGCGAACAACTTCATGATCGAAGCGGGTTCTATCTAGCGCAAGCGGACCCCGGCCGCCCGAGCGGCATTGAAGAGATCGCGCAGATGTCCGAACTCTGCCACCACGGCGCAGCGCGCGCGATCCACGTCTGCGCTGTAGCGTGCCATGCACAACGTGTTTGACGCATCGCGCGGTGTGTCCACACGCAGCCGCTCTTCCAGTTCCGTGGCACCCGTTTGCAGCGCTTCGGACAGATCCCGAAAACACGTCACTGCGGGGCCGCTTTCTGGTCCTTCGCACAACGCTATTGCCAAGGTCAGGCACTGGCTTTGCATCGGGGCACGCATGGCGTCATCCAACGTGTCAACGGCGATAGCACAGCCTACAATATCGGCCCGCACCAGCGGTGTGCTTTGGCCATGCACGCCGCCTGCAAAAACCAAAAGGGCCGCCATCAGGCAGCCCTTGGTCAGTGTTTCGAACGCCATCGTCACACCGCTGCGGCAACTGCCCGCTTGGTCATCACACCGCAAAGATGTGCGCGGTAGTCGCCGGTGCCGTGCAGGTCGCTGATCATGTCATCGCCGCTCAGCGACAGCCCGTCGATGGCGTCGGCGGAGAAGTTGGAAGACAGTGCGGCTTCCGCCTCTGTCCAGCGGAACACACCGTCATTGCTGGCCCCGGTGATGGCCACGCGCACACCGTCGGCATATTTTGCAACGAACACACCCACCAGTGCAAAGCGCGAAGCGGGCTGCACGAATTTCTGATAGTTGGCTTTCTCCGGCACGGGGAAGCGCACTTCGGTGATGATCTCACCTTCGTCCAGCGCGGTGGTGAACATGCCCTGAAAATAGTCATCCGCCGCGATCTCGCGGGTGTTGGTCTTGATCGTGGCACCGGATGCCAATGCGGCAGCAGGGTAGCACGCCGAAGGGTCGTTGTTGGCAAGGCTGCCACCGATCGTGCCGCGATTGCGCACCGCCGGATCCCCGATATGGGACGCGGTGGCTGCAAGTGCCGGATAGTTTCCGGCCTCTGCCGCGACGGTGGCGTGCGTGGTTGCGCCACCGATGCAAACCGACCCGTCGTCGCCTTTGCAGACGCCCTGCATCTCATCGATACCGGCGACACTCACCAGCTTTTCGGGGCTGGCCAAACGCTGCTTCAACGTCGGGATCAGGGTCTGACCGCCACCCAATGGCTGGCTTTCCGTACTGTCTGATAGTTCCTTGACCGCATCCGCAATCCGGCTGGGTCTTACGACATCAAAATTATACATCTCTTGTCCTTTCCATCGGCAAAACGATCCTCTTCATCTTGCCAGATAAACTTCGGGGGTCCGGGGGCTGGCCCCCGTCCCGCATTCTCAACTCAGCCGTTCATCGCCGCCCAGACACGATCAGGCGACAGGGGCATGTCCACATGGGTCACGTCCTTGCCCGCCGATTGCAGGGCATCCACCACGGCGTTGACCACCGCAGGGGGCGAGCCAATCGCGCCCGCTTCGCCACAGCCTTTCACACCCAACGGATTGTGCGTGCAGGGCGTCTGGCTGGAGTGATCGACCGAGAACATCGGCAGATCGTCCGCGCGGGGCATGGCGTAGTCCATGTAGGACGCGCTGAGCAGCTGGCCGTTGTCGTCGTAGGCGCAGTTTTCCAGCAGCGCCTGCCCAATCCCCTGAGCAATGCCGCCATGGACCTGACCTGTCACGATCATCGGGTTGATGATGTTGCCGAAGTCATCGGCGGCCGCAAACCGTTCGATGGTCACTTTGCCGGTGTCTGGATCCACTTCAACTTCACAGGCATAAGCCCCTGATGGGTATGTGAAATTCGATGGATCGTAGAAGGCCGTTTCCTCAAGCCCCGGCTCGATATCCTCAAGCGGGTAGTTGTGGGGCACGTAGGCCGCAAGGGTGACATCCCCCCACGCGACCGACTTATCGGTGCCTGCAACAGAGAACGCGCCGTCCTTCAGCTCGATATCCGCCTCGGAGGCTTCGAGCAGGTGAGATGCGATCTTCTTGGCCTTGTTGATGATCTTCTCGGTCGCGCGGACCATGGCCGATCCGCCCACCGCGATGGAGCGGGAGCCGTAGGTGCCCATGCCCATCGGCGTGTTGGCGGTGTCGCCATGCACGATCTCGATCATGTTTTCGTCGATGCCGATCATCTCGGCCACAACTTGCGCGAACGATGTCTCGTGCCCCTGCCCGTGGCTGTGCGAACCGGTCATGACAACCAGACCACCTGTGGCATTCACACGGACGGTGGCGCTCTCGTAAAGCCCGGCCCGTGCACCCAACTGCCCAACAAGGTTCGACGGCGCAATACCGCAGGCCTCAATATAGCAGTTCACGCCCAGACCACGCAGCTTGCCGTTCTTTTCGCTTTCCGCACGGCGCGCCGCGAAGCCGGAGAAATCGCCCATCTCTTCGAGCTTGTCCATCGTGCCATGGTAGTCGCCAGTGTCGTATTCGACAGCGACGGGCGTGGCATAGGGGAACTCGGTGATGAAGTTCTGGCGGCGCAGCGCGATGGGATCGACGCCCAGTTCACGCGCCGCCTTGTCCACCACCCGCTCCAGCTGGAACGTCGCCTCGGGGCGGCCTGCCCCGCGATAGGCATCGACTGGCACAGTGTTGGTGAACACCGCTTTGACATTCACATAGATCAGCGGAGTCTTGTAGTTCCCGGCCATCAGGGTGCCGTGCAGCCATGTGGGCACGCTTGGTGCAAAGGTCGACAGGTACGCACCCATATTGGCATGGGTTTCGGTGCGCAACGCGGTGAAGTTGTTGTCTGCGTCCAGTGCCAGTTCGATCTTGGTCACGTGGTCGCGGCCATGGGCGTCCGAGATGAACGCCTCGGACCGGCTTGATGTCCATTTGACCGGACGGTTGCAGGCCTTGGCGGCGAATGTGCAGAATGCTTCTTCCTGATAATGGAAGATCTTGGTGCCGAAACCGCCGCCCACATCGGGGGCCACAACGCGCAGCTTGTGTTCGGGGATACCAAGCACGAACGCACCCATCAGCAGCCGGATCACATGCGGGTTCTGCGAGGTGGTGTAGAGCGTGCTTTCGTCCGTGCCGCGGGCATAGTCACCCACCGCCACGCGCGGTTCCATCGGGTTGGCGACAAGGCGGTTGTTGACCAGTTCAAGCGATGTGACGTGGGCCGCATCCTCGAACGCCTTGGTCACGGCGTCCTTGTTCTCTTCGACAAAGCCCCAGTCGTAGCAGAGGTTGTTGTTGAGATCGTCGTGCACCTTGGTTGCGCCGTCCTTGAGCGCGTCTTTCATGTCGACAACGGCGGGCAGTTCGTCGATGTCGAGCACGATGGCTTCGGCCGCATCGCGCGCCTGTTCGGGACTGTCGGCCACAACGGCTGCGACGGGTTCACCCACATGCCGGACCTTGCCTTGGGCAAGGATCGGGTGGGCGGGTTCCTGCATCACTTCGCCGTGGCGGTCCGTGACCTGCCAGCCGCAAGGAATTGTGCCGACCCCTTCGAAATCCGTTCCGGTAAAGACGCGCACCACGCCCGGCATGCCTGCCGCCGCAGCGGTGTCGATGCTCTTGATCGTACCGTGCGCAATGTCGGAGCGCAGAAAATGCACGTAAGCCTGACCACGCAGGTTGATGTCGTCGGTGTAGTTGCCTTCACCCGTCAAAAATCGAATGTCTTCGCGCCGTTTGCTGCTGGCGCCGATGCCTCCGTCTTTTGGCATGATTGTATTCCTCCCTGTTGGCGCGGCGAGCCTCCCCGCTCACCTGCTGACTGACAGCCCGAAAGGATATTCGGGCTGCGGAATCTCGTATTATTCGGCGGCGATGGCCGACACGTCCTGACCGGATGCCGCCATGATCGCCTTGACGATGTTGTGGTAGCCCGTGCAGCGGCAGATATTGCCTTCGAGGTATTCACGTACTTCCGTCTCGGACGGTTTCGGGTTGTCCTTGAGCAGGGCTGCTGCCGACATCACCATGCCCGGCGTGCAGAACCCACATTGCAGTCCGTGGTGGTCCTGAAACGCCTGCTGGATTACATTCAGCGACCCGTCCGCATTGGCTTGCCCTTCGATCGTGGCCACCTCGGCCCCTTCGGCTTCAACGGCCAGCATCGTGCAGGATTTGACTGCCTGGCCGTCCACATGCACCACACACGCGCCGCATTGCGAGGTGTCGCAGCCCACATGCGTGCCTGTCAGCATCAGCTCGTCACGCAGAAAGGACGACAGCAATGTGCGCCCCTCGACCTCGCCCGACGCAGCTTTTCCGTTCACGGTCATCGAGACCTGTGCCATGACATCCTCCCATTTGGCATTCTTGTTGTGGGGGAGTTAAGCATGGGCTGTGACGGTTGAGAACAGAAATTTTCACCGCCATGCCAAAACCGCAAGATTGCGCAGTGCCTTAGCGCCGATCCTGCGCCCTCAGCCGTCTCTTGGCCGTGGCCGTGTCGGGATTTCCTTGAGCAGGCCACCGACCCCCATTTCGGCGATGTCCTGCGGTCCAAGTGGCACGCCGCAGATCAACCGTTCGAGCACCCAGTCCGCGCCATTGAGTGCCGGGGACCGCGCGCAGCCCGGCAGGCCAATGGTCGGTTTGTCGCCATGTGTTCCGAAGAACAGCAGGTTTCCGGGATCAACGGGCATGCCGTAGGTTGTGACGGTTCCGCCTGCTTCTCGCAAAGCCGACGGGGCCACATCATGAGTGTCCGACGTGGCCGATGCGGTCAGGATGAATACGACCTCTCCGGCCGCATCAGCAATGGCATGTGACAGCGGATCTGACTGATGCGGGACCACCACACGCGGCGTGAGTGCCACGTTCATACGGTCGAGCCGTCCGGTCAGCGCCGCACGCCCCTTGGTCGAGGGTTCCGCGTTGCCCACTTGGGTTTCGATCAGCGTGGCCGATGCAAATCTGGGCGGCAACACCCGCAACGCGCGGGCCGCGTCCGCAACAGTTGCGTCGAGTGCGGATTGCGGCACCCCGTAAGCGATGATCTTGATCGTCGCGACCATGGTGCCGGCATCGACCCGGTGAAACGGCGGCACGGTGGCGATGGTGATCATCGGGTCAATCCCGTTGATTGCCGTGATCCGGTCGGCATCCAGCGACACCACCCCGGGTCCGGTTGCATAGAGGTTCACGCGCCCTGCCCCTGCCGCGCTGATCCGCAATCCTTGCGCGTCCGGGTCCGGCACCAATGCGTTTGCCAACGCGGCGGCCGCGGTATTTTCCTCAATGTCCGTCGCGTCCAGAGCAGCGACGATCAGCGTCTTGTGCCCGGCGGCTTGCAACTCGGCGATATCATCTTGGCTCAGAACCGTGCCTTTTGGAACGCGGCGGGTTTGTCCGGCCAGCGAATGCGCAAGGGTCATGCCAATGGCGTCTGCCGCAGGCTGCGGGCCGAAGTTCATGCGTCTTGCCTGAGCGTCGCGATCATTTGCGCCAGGATCGATACGGCTATCTCGGGTGGGCTGGCAGCCCCGATGTCAAGACCAACGGGACCTTTGATCCGCGCGATCTGGTCGGCGCTGAACCCCGCCTCTTGCAACCGCGCCACGCGTTTGGCGTGCGTGCGCGTCGACCCAAGCGCGCCGATATAGAATGCGTCGGAGTTCAACGCGATGTGCAATGCCGGGTCGTCCAGCTTGGGGTCATGTGTCAGCAAAACGAGGGCAGTGCGGGCATCCACGCCGACTTCGGCCAAGGCCTCGTCCGGCCAGTCATTCAAAAGCCGTTCGCCGGGAAACCGCGCTTCGGACCCGAAGGCACCGCGCGGGTCAATGACAACCGGGTCGTAGCCAGCAAGCTTCGCCATCGGCACGAGCGCTTGGGCAATGTGCACCGCACCGACAATGGCAAGCCGCAGAGGCGGGTTGTGGATCGCGACAAAGGTTTTTCCGTCCTCCTCCATGCCCGTGCGGTCCTTGGCAAACCGGGCATCGTGGCCATCGTGATCCAGTCGTCGCGTCCAGTTTTCAGTGTCGACAACATAGGCGGCGCGGGTTCGGCCCGCGCGTGCTGACACAAGTGCCTCGAGCATATCGGTGGGCATCGCCGTACCGACGGGTTCGACCAATATCTTGATCGTGCCACCGCAGGCGAGCCCGACCGCAAAGGCGTCGCCATCGCTCACACCGTATTCCAGAAGCTGCGGCGCGCCGGTTTCAAGGGCGTCCATCGCCTCGACCACCACGGCGCCTTCGACGCATCCGCCTGACACGGAACCCATCATGTCGCCCTCGCCCGACACGACCATCTGCGCACCCGCGCGGCGCGGGGCGCTGCCCCACGTCTCGATCACGGTGGCCAGCGCGGCCCCCTTACCCGATTTGACCCAATCGAGCGCTTGTTCCGGTGCGGTTTCGACGGACGCCATCATGCTCTCTGCTGCTGGTGAAAGGATGCAGCCCAAGCGTACTCTCTGGTCTGGCGCGGACACAACCCCATGTCGTGCACAGACCACCGTGCGACCGCAAATGCTTGCGTGTCCGGGGCTTGCGCCCTACATCCTTTTCCAAGACCTGCTGGAGACGTTCAAATGCCAATGCAAGCCCAGGAAATCGAAGACCTGATCCGCGAAAGCTTTCCCGATGCCAAGATCACCATCAGTGATCTGGCAGGTGACGGAAATCACTACTCGGCCGAGGTGATCGATGCGTCCTTTGCCGGGATGAACCGTGTTCAGCAACACCGGGCCGTCACCAAGGCGCTGAAGGGCAAGATGGACGGCAGCCATGGTGAATTGCACGCGCTGGCCCTTACGACCAAAGCACCGTGACATGGGGTTGTGGCGCATCATAACCACACCCTTTCGGCGGTCTCCGCGACGTCCGCTGGCAGATCGCCGTCCCAATCGGGACGACATGGGGCAGAACCGCACCGTGCCGCTGGGCATGGAGGGGTTGGATCTGGATGTGATCGACAAGGCCGCCCGCGCCAATGACACCGCCGAACGCCTGCCGACCGTTATGGGGCGCGACGGTTTCTTTGCCCGGTCCAGCACACATGTGGCGCCAATGCCCGAAGATGAAACCTATGCCGCGCGGTACCACCGCGCCTTCCAAAAGAAAGGCAAATGACATGAGCGATGCCGCAAGCCGGATCACCGAGACCAACAAGGCCAATGACGTTGTGCTGTATATGAAAGGCACCAAGTCGATGCCCCAATGCGGCTTTTCCAGCCGTGTGGCCGGTGTGCTGAACTACATGGGCGTTGATTTTGCCGATGTGAATGTGCTGTCCGATGAAGAGATCCGGCAAGGGATCAAGGATTTCTCGGACTGGCCCACCATTCCGCAGCTTTACGTCAAAGGCGAGTTCGTGGGGGGCTGTGACATCATCACCGAGATGACGTTGTCGGGCGAGTTGGACACGCTGTTCGATGAGAACGGTGTGACTTACGACAAGGACGCCGCCGAAAAAATCCGCGAAGCCAACGGCTGAACCGGCGGGGCGCACGACACGTGCGCCTTACAGTAAGACAAAAGGCGCGCCCGATGAGCGCGCCTTTTTTATCCCGGCTTGGCGCGGCAAGCGGCGCCTTACGCTGTCTTTTCATCAACCTCTGCGGCCAGAGCTTCGGCGCGGGCGGCCAGTTCAGCCAGCGTTTCCTTGACGGCTTCCGGCACAACGGGCACTTCGATGCGCTCAGGCTCGGGTGCCCCCATGGTGCGCAGCCCTTCCAGTTCGGCCTCGCGCTCCGCCAGTTGGGCTTCGACCTCGGCCACACGGTCTTCGACGCTTGCTGTCTTGTCGGCGAGCATCAGACCCGCCATCAGCAACATCCGCGCCTCGGGCATCCGCCCTGCCTGGTCGGCAAGCACTTGTGCTTCGTCATCAAGCATCTTGGCGGCAGAATGCAGATAGCTTTCCTCGCCCACCTGACAGGCGACCTGAAACGGGCGACCGCCGATTTGGATTGTGACCTCAGGCATCTGCGTCCTCCTCTTCCGGAGCTTCGAGTTGATCAAGAAGCGGGGTCAGCGCCCCGATGATGCTGCTGGCTTCGGCCACGTCAGCGGCACGTGCCGCCCGCAGGCCTTCAAGCTCGGCCATCATGGACTTGTTGATGAGGTGCGGCTCACCTACCCCGTCCTCATTTGCAGCGCGAAGGGCCGCGTTCGATTCGCGCAGCTGTTCATTGGCCTTGCGCAACCGTTGCAGTTCAAGATCAAGCTCGGACATGCGCGTCTCAGCCGCCGCGGTGGCGGCCTTCGCGTCCGCCTCGGCGCTGTCCTGCCGTTCGGAGAGCCTGCGCACCCTTTCGGTCAACTGCGCGTTGACAACCTTTTCGTCATCAAGTGCGGCTTGAAGGGCTGCCGTGTCATCGGCCCCCGCCGCATCCAGCCCACCAAGGCCGGTTGCAATTCGGTCCATTGCGGCGGTCAGCCGCTGTTGCAATGCGTCGATGTCGCTCATTTTAGGTGCCTGTCCCCTTTTTCTTTTGCACTCAGGCGCGTCGGTCCCACCCGCCGGGCCTATTCGAATCGATTTCCCGTTCCGTCGCCGTCGAGTGTATCCAATGCAATCTCGAAATGCGCCCCCCTTTGCGATCAAGCACTTGGCGGGCGGCTTTGATGTAGCAACTCACCGCCGATGCCCCAAGGCCCCTGTTTGCAACTGCGGATCGCCTTGATCTTTGGCCTTTGCCTGATATGCAGCCTCAAACCAAACCCTTAAGGACGAGCATTTTCCGTGGATCTGACAGCCCTTCGCACCGCCCACCCTGACCACTGGTCCAAGGCGACCGCCATCCGCGCATTGACGCTGGACGCCGTTGCAGCCGCCAATTCCGGCCACTCCGGCATGCCCATGGGGATGGCCGATGTCGCCACCGTTCTCTACGAAAAACACCTGAAATTCGATGCCAAGGCCCCCGACTGGCCCGACCGCGACCGGTTTATCCTGTCTGCCGGTCACGGGTCGATGCTGCTCTATTCGCTGCTGCACCTGACGGGCTACGAGGACATGACGCTGGAGCAGGTCAAGAACTTCCGCCAGTGGGGTGCCATCACCGCAGGCCACCCGGAATACGGCCACGCCAAGGGGATCGAGACGACCACCGGCCCGTTGGGTCAGGGTATTTCCAACGCTGTAGGCTTTGCCATGGCCGAGGAAATCCTGCGCGCGCAATACGGAAAGAAGATCGTCGATCACTATACATATGCCATCGCCGGGGACGGTTGTCTGATGGAAGGTGTGAGCCAAGAGGCGATCACGCTGGCAGGTCGCCATCAGCTGAGCAAGCTGATCGTGTTCTGGGACAACAACAACATCACCATCGACGGCCCCGTTTCGCTGGCAGACGCCACCGACCAGCCACAGCGCTTCAAATCCGCAGGCTGGGCCGTGATCGAGATCGACGGGCACGACCCAGAGGCCATCGATGCCGCCATCACCAAGGCGAAAAGCCAGAGCAAGCCCACGATGATCGCTTGCAAGACCCACATCGCGCTGGGTCATGCGGCTCAGGACACGTCCAAGGGCCACGGCGCTTTGACCGATCAGGGTCAGTTGCAAGATGCCAAGGCGGCCTATGGCTGGACCACCGGCCCGTTTGATGTGCCCGCAGACGTGAAAGCGGCATGGGAAGCTATTGGCACCCGAGGCGCAGAGGCGCGCGCGGCATGGGAAGAACGATTTGCATCCGTCTCAGGCTCGAAACAGGCGCAGTTCAACCGCACCCTTGCCCGCGAGGTGCCGAAGAAGCTGTCGGCCACGGTCAAAGCCTTCAAAAAACAGATGTCGGAAAGCGCGCCCAAGCTGGCGACGCGGGCCGCATCGGAAAAAGCGTTGGAGGTTATCAACCCGATCATGCCCGAAACCGTGGGCGGCTCTGCCGACTTGACGGGATCGAACAACACCAAGACAGGCGATCTGGGTGTGTTCGACACCGACAACCGCAAGGGCCGTTACATCTATTGGGGCATTCGCGAACACGGCATGGCTGCCGCGATGAACGGCATGGCCCTGCATGGCGGTCTGCGCCCCTATGGCGGCACGTTCATGTGTTTCACGGACTATGCCCGCCCCGCCATGCGACTGGCGGCACTGATGAAAATCCCAACGGTCTTTGTCATGACCCATGACAGCATTGGCCTGGGCGAAGATGGCCCCACGCACCAACCGGTCGAGCATCTGGCGATCAGCCGCGCCACGCCCAACACACATGTGTTCCGACCCGCAGACGCCGTTGAGACCGCCGAGGCGTGGGAACTGGCGCTGTCATCCACCGAAACACCGTCGGTTCTGTCCCTGACCCGTCAGGGCCTTCCCACCGTGCGGACCGAGCACAAGTTGAAGAACATGACGGCGCAAGGCGCGTATGTCCTGGCTGACGCTGAAGGCAAGCGGCAGGTGATTCTGATCGCCTCTGGGTCCGAAGTCTCCATTGCGATGGATGCGCGCGCCAAACTGCAGGACGCGGGCATCGGGTGCCGGGTTGTCTCGATGCCCTGCATGGAGCTTTTTGCACAGCAGGACGAGAGTTATCGCCGCAAGGTGCTGCCTGCAGGGCCTGTGCGTGTCGGGATCGAAGCCGCTGTGCGCCAAGGGTGGGACCAATGGTTGCTGGGTGAGCGCGGCAAGGCAAACAAGGCAGATTTCGTTGGCATGGACGACTTCGGGGCATCCGCACCCGCCAACGTCCTGTTCGAAAAGTTCGGCATTACGTCGGACGTTGTGGTCGAACGCGCGAAGGAACTTATATAACGTTTTAGGGGCCAACTGGCCCCCTGACACAAACCAGTGTATTGATTTGGTAACAAATGTTCAGGCAAGGGCAAAAATAAACGGATTCAACCATAGAAGGTAATCAAAGGCTGCATGTGATTGGTGTAGTGATTATTTCAGCGTTTTTCGCCGCTGCAGCCGCAGTTACCGCGTTGCTGATGGGCAGCGGCTGGTGGATGGCGCTCATTGTCTACTCATGTGGTGGAGCCTTTGTTTTGGTCGCTTTAGCCCTTGTCGTTGCACGACGTGAAGAAAACGACTGCCCTTCGCAAGATGCCAAATCCGTCAGCGTCACTCCAACCAACATTGCCATCGCCAACGCCGAAACGAGCGTCAAATCACACGCCGATTCGACGGGGTGACTGCGTGGGTGTGACGTAGCGCACTCATCAGGCGTTCGACAGTTTGGATGTCACACCGCGCCAGATCGGAGTGACCAGCTTTTCCCCAATCGGGATCAGCACAAACCCAAGAGCGAGCCCCAGAACGCCGTCAACCGCAGCCTTGGTCGCCCAGGATGCAAAACCGGAGCCTCCCTCAAACATCGCTCCTACCGATTTGCCCAGGCCATAGATGATCTCTTCGGGCGCGTGCCAGCCCATCTCGGCCAAACCATGCACGATGATGGATCCACCGACCCAAAGCATGGCTGCGGTGCCGACGATTGTCAGAAGTTTCATGAAACCGGGCATCACCTTGACGATCCCGCGCCCCAATGATCGCGTCAGCCCCAAACGACCGCGATTGGCCATGGCAAGGCCGACGTCGTCCGCTTTCACGATCAATGCGACAGAGCCGTAGACCGCAATCGTGATCATGATGGCGACGGCGGCAAGCGTTGCGGCCTCCATCCAGAAATTGCTTTCCGGGATCGCAGACAATGCAATGGTCATGATTTCGGCCGACAGAATAAAATCAGTCTTGATCGCCCCTTGGGCCTTTTGCTCCTCCAGATGTGCAGGGTCCTGCACTTCCTGCTCCTTGCCTGCGTAATCCTCGTGCCCGTGGCCCCAGCCCAAAACATGAGCGACCTTCTCGGCACCTTCGAAACACAGATACGCGCCGCCAAGCATCAGAAGCGGCGGAATGGCCCATGGGGCAAAGGCCGACAAGGCCAGACCTACGGGCAACAGGTAAACGAGCTTGTTCTTGAAGGAGCCTTTGGCAATTCGCCAGATGACGGGCAATTCGCGATCGGCGGCAAATCCGTCCACATATTTGGGTGTCACAGCGGCGTCGTCAATCACGGCCCCCGCTGCCTTGGCCCCCGCTTTGGCCGCCTGCCCGATCACGTCATCGACCGATGCAGCCGCCACCTTGGCGATTCCCGCCACATCATCCAACAGGGCCAAAAGTCCACTCATCCTGCCCGCTCCCTCGCGACTTGTTTACGTTAGCGCATAACATACGCAGATGGTTCCACAAACTGTTAGCGCGAACTGTATACAACGGAACACCTTTATCGCTAACACTCTGATTATTTGTGTCTTTTCCCTTCTCACGCTGCGGTGCGGCGGCTATCACCTGTGCAAACAAAAGCTGCCCCTTGCGGAAGGACCACGGAACCATGACCATCAAAGTCGGCATCAACGGGTTTGGGCGCATCGGCCGCTGCACCCTGTCCCACATCGCCACATCGCTGCGCAACGACATCGACGTGGTGGCCGTGAATGCCACCGGCCCGCTGGCGACGGCAGCGCATCTGATGAAATACGACAGCGTGCATGGCCGCTTTCCGAACGAGATCACTTTGTCCAACGACACGATGGATTTGGGCCGCGGCCCGATCCGGATGATGTCGACCTACGACATGAATGAACTGGACTGGACCGGCTGTGACGTGGTGCTGGAATGCACGGGCAAGTTCAACGACGGCGAAAAAGCCAAGGCGCATTTCGAGCGTGGCGCGAACAAGGTGCTGTTGTCCGCTCCGGGCAAGAACGTGGACAAGACCGTTGTGTTCGGCGTGAACGATGAACAGCTGGCAGCCAATGATCGCATGATCTCCAACGGTTCGTGCACCACCAACTGCCTCGCCCCGCTGGCGAAGGTGCTGGATCGTGCCATCGGCATAGAGCGCGGGGTAATGACCACAATCCACAGCTACACCGGTGACCAGCCCACGCTGGACCGTCGGCACGATGACCTTTACCGCGCCCGGGCGGCTGCGATGGCCATGATCCCGACCTCAACCGGTGCAGCCAAGGCACTGGGCGAGGTGCTGCCCAACCTCGCAGGCAAGCTCGATGGCACGGCCATGCGCGTGCCCACGCCAAACGTGAGCGCCGTGGACCTGACATTCGAAGCCAGCCGCGATGTGAGCGTCAAAGAGGTCAACGCCGCCGTGGCCGAAGCCGCGGCAGGCCCCATGGGCCGGGTCCTGGCCTATGATGACGAACAGAAGGTCAGCATCGATTTCAACCACACTGAACACTCGTCGATCTTTGCGCCTGACCAGACCAAGGTGGTGGGCAACAGGCTGGTGCGGGTCCTCGCATGGTACGACAACGAATGGGCTTTTTCGGTGCGCATGGCAGATGTTGCTGTCGCCATGGGCCGGTTAACCTGATCGACACCACAACTTGCAAGCATCGGGCGGGGCTGTCACAAGAGCCCTGCCCTTTTTCGTTGTGATCCAAGCCCCATGACCAACCGCATCGCTCTTGTTCTCGCCCTGTTGATCATTGGTGCGATTGTAACAGACGTGATGCTTTACGGGATGGAGCACCTGATCTTTCTCGGCAAGAAATTCGCGGAACTGCTGGAGTGGCTCGCCTTCTGGCGATGATGCCTGCCCCACATGTCGCAGGGTTTTGAGCGCCACCCCCGGTTGACAATTGCGCGCATTTGCCTTTGTTAGCGGTAACGGCGCAGACCGGAGCTTCGGGCCTGCGTTCAGACACCAATCTGACACCAGACATGGGGGATACCATGGCCATCAAAGTTGCAATCAACGGGTTCGGGCGCATCGGGCGCAACGTGCTGCGCGCGATCGTCGAAAGCGGTCGTACAGATATCGAGGTGGTCGCGATCAACGACCTCGGCCCCGTCGAAACAAACGCCCACCTGCTGCAATATGACAGCGTGCATGGCCGTTTCCCTGCAAAGGTTACGGTCGCGGGCGACAGCATCGACGTGGGCCACGGCCCAATCAAGGTCACGGCAGAGCGGAACCCCGCAGACCTGCCCTGGGGCCATGTGGACATCGTGCTGGAATGCACCGGCATCTTCACGTCCAAGGACGCCTGCCAGGCGCATCTTGAGAATGGGTCGAGCCGCGTTCTGATCTCTGCCCCCGGCAAGGATGCCGACAAGACGATCGTGTATGGTGTGAACCACGACACGCTGTCGGGTGACGATGTGATCGTGTCGAACGCGTCCTGCACCACGAATTGCCTGACGCCTGTGGCCAAGGTCCTGCACGACCAGTTCGGCATCAAGCGCGGCTTCATGACCACCGTGCACAGCTATACCGGCGATCAGCCGACGCTGGACACGATGCACAAGGACCTCTACCGCGCCCGCGCGGCGGCCCTGTCCATGATCCCCACATCCACCGGTGCGGCCAAGGCCGTGGGTCTGGTGATGCCGGAGCTGAACGGCAAGCTGGACGGCGTCGCCATCCGCGTGCCCACGCCGAACGTGTCCTGCGTCGACCTGACGGTCGAAGTGGACCGCGATGTCACGCCCGAGCAGATCAATGCCGCGATGAGCGCCGCCGCTGCCTCTGGCCCGCTGAAGGGCGTATTGGGTGTGACCGATGCCAAACTGGTGTCGATGGACTTCAACCATGACCCGCATTCGTCGATTTTTGCCACCGACCAGACCAAGGTCATGGACGGCAACATGGTCCGTATCCTCAGCTGGTACGACAACGAATGGGGCTTCTCGAACCGCATGGGCGACACAGCGGTCGAAATGGGCAAGTATCTGTAAGTCCAAGCTGTTAATCTGCGTTCAAGGAGGCACCCAAAGAGGTGCCTCTTTTTTTTGGGGGGTGGCGGTCAGTGGCTCAAATGGCAGACCTGAGCCCAAACCTACCTCGACACGAAAACCTACAATAGTAGGTATCGGGCATGAATGTTTGGCGACCTCAACAGCATATACAGGTGAAAGCGCTTGGCCTTGTCTGGCGCAATGGACTGTTGCTCGCGAGTGAAATCTATCTTGACGATGGAACTGTGAAAGGCGTCAGGCCTCTTGGTGGTCGGCTCGAATTTGGTGAAACGTGGCACGATGCACTTATACGGGAGTTCGATGAAGAACTTGGGGTTGCTGTTGAAGTGATTGGTAAGCCAATGGTTCTGGAGAATATATATACCCATCAGGGCGTGGTTGGACACGAAGTCACCTTTATCTCTGAAGTGGCTTTCCCCGCTACCGCATACGAAGGACTGGGGCCCATTGAGTATTTTGAGGACAATGGCGAAAAGTGCGTCGCACGTTGGTACGATGTGAGACAACTGGATTGTGGAAACCTAGAACTCTATCCGAACGGTCTTAAGGCTCAGCTTCAAGAAAGAACAAATCCGAGATTGATTTGAACGGCAGCAAAGTCCCCAAACCGTCCCTTACCCAAACCGATCCTTCAGCGCGTCGTTCACCAGCGGCGTCACAAACTTGCTGACGTCCCCGCCCAGACGCGCGATCTCTTTGACCAGTTTGGACGCAATCGCCTGATGCTCCGCCTCGGCCATGAGGAACACCGTCTCGATACTGTCATCAAGCTGCCGGTTCATGCCAACCATCTGAAATTCGTATTCAAAATCGGCCACAGCGCGCAGGCCCCGAATGATCAGTTGCGCCCCCACGTCGCGGGCGCAATCAATCAGCAGGTTGTCAAATGGGTGGGCAACAATTTCTGTCCCGGTCTGTGCGCTCAGTTGGGCGCATTCCGCCTCGATCATGGCGACGCGTTCTTCTAGGGAAAACAAGGGCCCCTTGTCGCGGTTGATGGCCACGCCAATCACCAGCCGATCCACCATCGGGCTTGCCCGCCTGATGATGTCCATATGCCCCAGCGTGATGGGATCGAATGTGCCAGGATAAAGGCCGATGCGCATGGGGCGGCTCCGTAGTCGTCGTCCGCTCAATGCAGCATTTCAGGCCAGCGATTGCAAGCGCGCTAGTGGCCCATGATCATGCCCTGCAGGGCATCTTTCTCCATCGCCAGCTCGGACAGCCGCGCCTTGACCACATCGCCCAGCGTGATCAGGCCCACAAGTTGGCCGTCCTCAACCACCGGCATGTGCCGGAACCGGCCTTCGGTCATCTTGGCCAGCACGTCATCGGCCTTGTCCTCGCGCCCGCAGGTCACCAGCTTCGAGGTCATGAACGTGTCGACCGTTTCGTTCAGAATGGAACCGCCGCGGGCCGCCAGAACACGCACAATGTCCCGTTCAGACAGGATGCCTGCCGCCGTCTGCCCGTCCGCCGATACGACCACCGTCCCGATCTTGCGCTCCGCGAGGATCTTGGCGGCCTCTGACACCTTGCTGCCGGGCTGAACCGTAACGACGGCATCATCGGACTTGGACTTCAAAATCTGGTGCACAAGCATGGAACAGGACCCTATCAATTTTGCGACATGATTGAGCGTCCGCCGGACGAGGCCCTTCTGTCAAGTGTATGCCGCGTTTCAAGCGAACCACTGCTGGTAGAAATGCAATCACGCAATGTGCAGCACGGCAGCCCACCAACCCAGCAAGGCCAACATCAAATAAACCCCGCAAGCACCTGATGAATATTCATAAACTGCCTTCGAGGCGCGCCACTTCCGCCCGAACGCCCTGAACCAGAAGCTCGGCAAACTGGTTCAATCGCGTATCTCGCGTGTCTGACTGATGTCGGATCAGGAAAAAACTGCGCGACAATGACAGCTGATCTTCGAGAACCCGGCGCAATCCGGGTGCCAAGGGCAACGCAAAGTCATGCACAACCCCGACCCCCGCTCCTTGCCGCAACAGGTTCAACTGCACGGCGACCGAGTTCGATGCCATCGCAACCCGCGCCACGCCAGCATCCGCAAGGTAATCCAACTCGCGGTCAAATATCATGTCGGGGATGTAACCCACGACCCTATGCGCATGCAGATCCGCCAGAGTGTCCAGGGGCGGAGCGTCCGCTAGGTACTGCGCGCCGGCCGCAAAATGCAGGCGATAATCCGTGATCCGTTGCACCGTCAACTGCCCCGCGGTGGGCGCGCTGACGCCAATGGCAAGGTCCGCTTCGCGCCGGGACAGGTTGAAAACGCGCGGCAGGGCAACGATCTGAATGTCCAGATTCGGGTGCGCCTGTCCCAACGCCGTGCACACCTGCGGCAGAATGTAGTTGGCGCATCCGTCCGGCGCACCGATACGGATCTGGCCGGACAGGCCCGTATCCGCTTCGACCCGACCTGCGCCGGTGATCCCGTCGGTCGCCGCACGCATGGCTTGTTCCACAGCCTCCGCCCTGTCCAGCAATTGCGCGCCGGCTTCGGTCAACGCATAGCCTTGTGGGGATTTACGGAACAGCACGACGTCCAGATCCCGCTCCAGCCGCGCCACACGACGGCCCAGAGTGGCCGCATCCTTGCGCACATCCTTTGCGGCGGCTGACAGTGTCTCCGCCCGTGCGACAGCCAGAAACAAGCGCAAATCATCCCAATGCGGCAGCATCTACGGCCCCTCATCATGCAAAAATGCAGAACGGTTTTGTCCACTTGCCTCTTTTACCGGCTATTTTGCAAGACTATCCTGCGCGCAAATCAAAACACGGCTCATGCCCCGGAGGATTCCCATGCAAGAACTCACCCACTACATCAATGGCGCTCACGTCAAAGGCACGTCCGGCCGTTTCGCCGATGTCATGAACCCCGCCACGGGCGAAGTACAGGCCAAGGCCCCCCTCGCCTCGACGGATGAGATCGCGCATGCGGTGGACATAGCGGCCAAAGCACAACCGGCCTGGGCTGCCACCAATCCGCAGCGCCGCGCGCGTGTGCTGATGAAATTCGTGGACCTGCTGAACCGCGACATGGACAAGCTTGCCGAAGCGCTCAGCCGTGAACACGGCAAGACGCTGCCGGATGCCGCTGGTGACGTGCAGCGCGGCCTTGAGGTCGTGGAATACTGCATCGGCGCGCCCCACCTGTTGAAAGGTGAATACACCGACAGCGCGGGCCCCGGCATCGACATGTATTCCATGCGGCAGGCGCTTGGCGTCACGGCTGGTATCACACCTTTCAACTTCCCTGCCATGATCCCGATGTGGATGTTCGCGCCCGCCATTGCGTGCGGCAATGCCTTCATCCTCAAACCGTCGGAGCGTGATCCGTCGGTGCCTTTGATGCTGGCCGAGCTGATCGAAGAGGCAGGCCTGCCCAAGGGCATTCTGCAGGTCGTGAACGGTGACAAGGAAGCCGTGGATGCCATCCTGCACAACGACGTGATCCAGTCCATCGGCTTTGTCGGCTCGACCCCGATTGCCGAATACATCTATGCCACCGGCTGCGCCAACGGCAAACGTGTGCAGTGCTTTGGCGGGGCCAAGAACCATATGATCGTCATGCCCGATGCGGACATGGATCAGGCGGCCGACGCGCTGGTCGGTGCCGGCTATGGGGCTGCGGGCGAACGCTGCATGGCGATCTCGGTTGCGGTGCCCGTGGGTGATGAAACCGCAGACCGGCTGATCGAAAAGCTGGTGCCGCGCATCGAAAAGCTGAAAGTGGGACCATACACGTCTGGCAATGACGTGGACTATGGTCCCGTTGTGACCGGCGCGGCCAAGGCCAATATCGAGCGGCTGGTGCAGACCGGAATCGACCAAGGCGCTGAGTTGGTGGTCGACGGACGTGATTTCAAATTGCAGGGCTATGAAGACGGCTTTTTTGTAGGCCCTCACCTCTTTGATCGCGCCACCAAGGATATGGACATTTATACGCAGGAAATCTTTGGACCCGTCCTGACCACCGTACGGGCGCAGACCTATGAAGAAGCGATCGGCCTTGCCATGGACCATGAATACGGCAATGGCACCGCCATCTTCACCCGCGACGGCGACACCGCGCGCGACTTTGCGAACCGCATCAACATCGGCATGGTCGGAATCAACGTGCCTATCCCTGTTCCATTGGCGTATCATACATTTGGGGGCTGGAAAAAATCCGTATTTGGTGACCTAAATCAACACGGTCCTGACGCATTTAAGTTCTATACGCGTACGAAGACAGTGACGGCACGGTGGCCGTCTGGAATAAAGGAAGGCGGAGAATTCTCGATTCCCGTTATGGAATAACATGCCGATACGTTTTCGCATCTTCCCGGACCGCGGTTTGGTCGTGGTCCGGTATTCAGGGTTCGTCACAATCGACGACACGATGGGCGCCACCCGGACATATGTGGCGCACCCGCACTATGCGCCGGGACAAAAGCAACTGATCGATTTCAGTGCAATCACTGACTACGAAAGAGACTATGTGCGGTTCATGCTGATGCAGGCGAAAAAGGCCGGCCGGTTCGCAAGTTCCGGCACCCAATCGCTTGTCGTCTACATTGCGCCAACCCAGATCAGTCAGGAACTCAGCGCCCTGTTCATCAAGTCATGGGACGACGTGGATGCAGTTGTGCCGATGGTCCAAAACTCCGAATCCGAAGCGTTGACGCTGCTGGGCCAGCCCGAAAGCTCCGTTGATATGCTTATGCCACCGGTTGGCGGGCAGGCCTTGCAATAGTCCTGCAAACATCGGAATTTAACGTGCGTTCAATTCAAGCCATCGCGCAAGGGGAGGCAGCATGGACTTCGCACTGACCGAGGAACAAACCGCAATTTTCGACATGGCCCACGCCTTTGGCCAATCCGAGATTGCGCCCCACGCCCGCGACTGGGAAGCCGCAGGCACCATCCCCAAGGATCTTTGGCCCAAAGTGGGCGAGTTGGGCTTTGCCTCACTCTATGTCTCCGAAGATGCGGGCGGCGCAGGTCTGTCGCGGCTCGACGCAACGCTGGTCTTCGAAGCGCTCAGCATGGCCTGCCCCTCCGTCGCGGCCTTTCTGTCGATCCACAACATGTGCGCCAAGATGCTCGACACCTTTGCGGATGATGCGCTGAAGGCGCGTGTGATGCCGGACGTGCTGAGCATGAACACCGTGCTCAGCTATTGCCTCACAGAACCGGGCTCCGGCTCGGACGCGGCCGCCCTGCGCACCCGCGCCGAGCGCACGAACGAAGGCTACACCCTGAACGGGACCAAGGCATTCATCTCTGGCGGCGGGTATTCCGACGCCTATGTCTGCATGGTCCGCACGGGCGAAGACGGCCCCAAGGGCGTGTCCACCGTCTATGTCGAGGACGGCACAGACGGGCTGTCCTTCGGCGGTTTGGAAGACAAGATGGGCTGGCGCAGCCAACCCACCGCACAGGTTCAATTCGACAATTGCAAGATTTCCGGCGGCAATCTGGTTGGTGAAGAGGGTCAGGGGTTCAAATACGCCATGATGGGTCTTGATGGCGGCCGCCTCAACATCGCCGCCTGTTCACTCGGTGCGGCCCAAACCGCTCTGAACCTGACGCTCGCCTATATGGGCGAACGCAAGGCCTTCGGCCAACCCATCGACCAGTTCCAGGGCCTGCAATTCCGCCTCGCCGATATGGAGATCGAGTTGCAAGCCGCCCGCACCTTCCTTCGCCAGGCGGCCTGGAAGCTGGACAACGGCGCGGCGGATGCAACCAAGTTCTGCGCCATGGCGAAGAAGTTCGTGACCGACGCAGGCTCAAAGGTTGTCGATCAGTGCCTGCAATTGCACGGCGGCTACGGCTATCTGGCGGACTACGGCATCGAAAAGCTGGTGCGCGACTTGCGCGTGCACCAGATCCTCGAAGGGACAAACGAAATCATGCGGGTCATCGTGGCGCGCGACATGCTCAAGAACCGATGACCCATCTGAAACGCTTCGATGTTGGTCCTCGCATGAGCCAAGCCGTCGTTCACGGTGAAACTGTGTATCTTGCCGGACAATGCGGCAAGCCATTCGCAAGCATCGACGAGCAGACGCAGGGCGCACTCGCCAAGATCAGCCAACATCTGAACACCGTCGGATCGGACAAAACACGTCTGCTGACGGTGACCATCTGGCTGTCATCCATCGCCGACTATGATGCGGTTAACCGGATTTGGGACGCCTGGATACCACCGGGCACCGCCCCTGCCCGATCCTGTGGCGAAGTTCAGATCGCAGGGGACGGCTATGACATTGAAATCATCTGCACGGCGGCACTGCCATGACTGATATCTCCATCCGTATCGTGGGCCAGGCCGGTCGGATCACCTTACAGCGTCCGCACGCGCTGAATGCCATGACCTACGAGATGTGTCTGGCGATCGAAGATGCGCTGGATGGCTGGGCGACAGATGACACGGTCAAAGTCGTCGTGATCGACGCGGAAGGCGACCGTGCCTTCTGCTCGGGCGGCGACATCGCGGAACTCTACAAGACGGGCACCAAAGGCGACTACGCTTACGGCCAGAAATTCTGGGCCGACGAATACCGCCTGAACCACAAGATCTTTCACTACCCCAAACCCGTTGTCAGCTTCCTGCAAGGCTTCACCATGGGCGGCGGGGTTGGCATCGGCTGCCACGGCTCGCACCGGGTCGTCGGCGACAGCAGCCAGATCGCAATGCCAGAATGCGGCATCGGGCTGGTGCCGGATGTCGGCGGCTCGCTTATGCTCGCCCTCGCCCCCGGACGAATGGGCGAATATCTGGGCACGACGGCGGCACGCATGAATGCAGGTGACGCGATATTTGCAGGCTTTGCGGACCACTATGTGATCGAAGCGCACTGGCCCGCCCTGATTGCCACGCTGGAAGCCACTGGCGACACGTCCTGCATTGCGGCCTCGGCCACACAACCCGCGCCTGGTCCGCTCCAGACGGCACTGCCGGACATCGACAGACATTTTCACGGCGCATCCCTGTCCGACATTCTGACAACATTGCGCGCCGAAGACAGCGACTTTGCCCGCGACACGCTGAAACGGATGGGACGCAACAGCCCGCTTTCGATGGCCTGCGCAATTGAAACGCTGCACCGTCTGCGTGGTCCCTCCCTGACGCTGGAAAAAGCGCTGGACCTCGAATACTGCTTCACCGCCCGCGCGATGGAGCATGGCGATTTCCTTGAGGGCATCCGCGCCGCGATCATAGACAAGGATCGCACGCCGAAATGGAAATATGCAGATCAGGATGTGCCCGCGACGGCTGTCAGCAAGATGCTGATGCCGCTTGGAGAAATGGCACTGAAGTTGGGAGGATCAGGCATGAAGATCGGATTTATCGGGCTCGGCAACATGGGCGCGCCCATGGCCGCAAACCTCGCCAAGGCTGGCCACGAGGTGACGGGTTTCGATGTGGCGGGCACCACTGCCGAAGGTGTCACCAATGCAGACACCGCGGCAGACGCTGCAGCGGGCAAGGATATCGTGATCACCATGCTGCCCAATGGCGACATCCTGCGCGCTGTTGCGGGTGACGTGATCCCGGCAATGAAATCGGGGGCCACGTTGATCGATTGCTCGACCGTGGATGTGGAAAGCGCGCGCGCTGTTGCGGAACAAGCTGATGCAGCAGGTCTGGGATGCGTGGACGCACCTGTCTCTGGCGGCATCGGCGGTGCTTCGGGCGGGACGTTGACCTTCATGGCCGGTGGCAGCACAGCGGCTTTTGAGGCGGCTAAACCGCTCTTTGACATCATGGGGCAAAAGGCGGTGCATTGCGGTGACGCTGGTGCGGGACAAGCCGCCAAGATCTGCAACAACATGATCCTTGGCGCCACCATGATCGCCACCTGCGAGGCGTTCGCGCTGGCTGACAAACTGGGACTGGACCGGCAAAAGATGTTCGATGTGGTCAGCACGTCTTCGGGGTATTCCTGGACCATGAACGCGTACTGCCCTGCCCCGGGCGTTGGACCTCAAAGCCCCGCTGACAATGAATACACACCCGGGTTCGCGGCTGAATTGATGCTCAAGGATCTGGGGCTCAGCCAACAGGCGGCTGAGGCTGTGGATGCGGACACGCCCATGGGTGCACGTGCGTTGGAGCTGTACCGGCAATTTGTCGAAGACGAAGGCGGGCGTGGCAAGGATTTCAGTGCGATGTTGCCCCGGTTTGCCACGCGCGGTCGGACTTGATTCAAGTCTTAGGGGCTTTCGCCGACCCAAAGCAGGCATTTCATTAATCGTTTCGGTCCATCGTGTTGCTTACGCAGTGACTGAGGGACTCGGATGGACAGCGAAGCCAGCGCAACAGCCGCTCGCCTGATGGGCGAAACCATGACCCGCGGCATGACCACGGATGAGACGATCAACACCGCTCTTGATTTCGTGCGCGGCCATCTTGGGATGGAGGTCGGCTATCTGTCCGAATTCATTGGCGATGATCTGGTGTTTCGGGCCGTCAGTGCTCCGGGATTGGAAGACATGGTGTCGGTCGGTGACAGTATGCCACTGGACGCGGTGTACTGCCGCCATATCCTCGCCGGGCGCCTGCCCGAGTTGATCCCGGACACGGGCGACATTGCCCTGTGTCAGGACATTCCGCTCACAAACGCTATCCCGATCAAAGCGCATGCCAGCATTCCAATCCACCGACGCGACGGATCGGTCTATGGCATGTTCTGCTGTCTCAGCCGCTCGGCGCGGGCCGATTTGAACACGCGCGATCTCGACGTGATGCGCGCCTTTGCTGCCATTTCGGCTGAGCAGGTCAACAGCCGCCTCAGCTTTGAGACAGTGCAAGCCAAGCAACGGGCACAGATCACGCGCATGCTGGAAACGCAGGATTTCGACGTCGTCTATCAACCGATCATGGACGCACAGCAAAAGATGCCCAAGGGGTTTGAAGCATTGTGCCGCTTTCGCCCCACCCCCTATCGCCCGCCAAACCTGTGGTTTGACGATGCGCAGGACGTGGGGATGCAGGTCGAACTGGAAGTCTGTGTGATCAAGCGGGCGTTGCAGGCCCTCGATCATCTGCCGGCTTCCGTCTACCTGTCTGTAAATGCCTCACCTGACACGGTTTCTTCGGGTGTCTTGCTGGACGTGTTTGCCGGGTGGCCGACCGAACGTGTGGTGCTGGAAGTAACAGAACACACCAGAGCCTCTGACGAGGACGCGTTGGACGACGCCCTTAAAAAACTGCGGTTCACCGGTGTGCGTCTGGCGATTGACGATGCGGGCGCAGGTTATTCCGGGTTGCAGCAAATTGTGCGTTTGCTGCCGGACATCATCAAGCTCGACATCTCTTTGACTGAACGCATCGACCAGGATGTTGTACGCCGCTCGCTTAGCGCCGCTCTGGTATCCTTTGCAAAGGAAATCGGTGCAGACATCGTTGCCGAAGGGATCGAGACCGGCGACGAACTCTTGACGCTCGCCGATCTCGGTGTGCCGCTCGCTCAGGGGTATTTTCTGGGCCGACCCGCTGATCTGTCCGAAGCACTCGCGTGGTTCGCATCCCCTTCGGACGCAAACCGCGCCTGACTATTCCGCAGCGACCTTGCGGGACATCAGCATCGGCTTCAAATACTGACCCGTATGGCTGCCAGACACCTCTGCCACCTCTTCGGGCGTGCCCGTGGCCACGACCTTGCCACCGCCATCCCCGCCTTCGGGACCGATATCAATGATGTGGTCCGCGGTCTTCACCACGTCCAGATTGTGTTCGATCACGACAACCGAATTGCCCTGATCCACCAATTCATGCAGCACTTCCAACAGCTTGCGCACATCTTCAAAGTGCAGACCTGTCGTCGGTTCGTCCAGAATGTACAGCGTCCGCCCCGTCGACCGCTTCGACAGTTCCTTGGACAGCTTCACGCGTTGAGCCTCACCCCCCGACAAGGTCGTCGCCTGCTGGCCCACCTTGATATAACCAAGGCCAACCCGCATCAGCGCATCCATCTTCTCGCGGATCGACGGCACAGCTTGGAAAAACCTCTGCGCGTCCTCGACGGTCATATCCAGCACATCCGCAATGGACTTGCCCTTGAACTTGATCTCTAGCGTTTCGCGGTTGTAGCGCGCACCCTTACAGGTCTCACATTCCACATACACGTCCGGCAGAAAGTGCATCTCGATCTTGATGACACCGTCACCCTGACACGCCTCGCACCGCCCGCCCTTCACGTTGAAGCTGAACCGCCCCGGCTTGTAGCCGCGCGCCTTCGCCTCCGGCAGCCCCGCAAACCAGTCGCGGATCGGCGTAAACGCGCCCGTATACGTGGCCGGGTTCGACCGCGGTGTCCGGCCAATCGGCCGCTGATCAATGTCGATCACCTTGTCCAGATGTTCGAGCCCCTTGATGGTTTCGCAAGGCGCAGGCGTCTGCCGTGCCCCGTTCAGCTGCATCGACGCGGTCTTGAACAATGTCTCAATCGTCAGCGTGGATTTGCCCCCGCCTGACACACCCGTCACACAGACAAACTTGCCCAACGGGAAGTCCACGGTCACATTTTGCAGGTTGTTCCCGGTGGCCTTCACCACGGTCACTTTCTTCTTGCCCTTCTTGCCTTTGCGCCGCTCCAGCGGCACCGCAATCTCGCGCTTGCCGGACAGGTAGTCACCGGTGATCGACCCACTGGCGGCAAGCACATCCGGCGTGCCGTGCGCAACAACCTCGCCCCCGTGCACACCCGCACCCGGCCCAATGTCAAAGACGTAGTCTGCCTCACGAATGGCCTCTTCGTCATGTTCAACCACAATGACGGTATTGCCCTGATCGCGCAGGTTCTTGAGCGTGCCAAGCAGCCGGTCGTTGTCGCGCTGGTGGAGGCCAATCGACGGCTCATCCAGTACATACAGAACCCCGGTCAGACCCGACCCAATCTGGCTGGCCAAACGGATACGCTGGCTCTCTCCTCCACTCAATGTACCACTTGAACGTGACATCGTAAGATACTCAAGTCCCACATTATTCAGGAACCCAAGCCGCTCGCGGATCTCTTTCAGGATCGCCCGCGCAATCTCGTTGTTCTGGTCCGACAGGTTGTCTGGCACGGTCTGACACCAGGCATAGGCTTCGCGGATCGACATCTCCACCACCTGCCCCACATGCAGCAACTGGTCCGGATCACCAGACGGCCCAATCTTCACCGCCAGCGCCTCGGGCCGCAGGCGGAAACCACCGCAATCGCCACAAGGCCGGTTGTTCTGATACCGCTCAAACTCCTCGCGAATCCAGTTCGAATCCGTCTCGCGATAGCGGCGCTCCATGTTCGGGATCACGCCCTCGAACACGCGTGTCACCTGATAGACACGCCCGCCTTCGTCATAGCGGAACGGGATCTCCTCATCGCCCGATCCATACAGAAACACCTGTTTCACATGGGCGGGCAAATCCTTCCACTTGGTCTGCGCATCGAACTCGTAATGCTTGGCAATGGCCTCGATGGTCTGCAGGAAATATGGGCTTTTCCCCTTCCGCCACGGCGCCAGCGCCCCGTCATAAACCTTCAACGTCTGATCCGGCACCACCAGCCGCTCGTCAAAAAACAGTTCCTGCCCCAACCCGTCACAGGTCGGACACGCGCCAAACGGTGCGTTGAACGAAAACAGGCGTGGCTCGATCTCGGGGATGGTGAAGCCACTGACGGGACAGGCAAACTTCTCAGAGAATGTGTAACGCTCAGGCTCACCCTCACTCGGCGCTGTCTCCAGAACGGCAATCCCGTCTGCCAGGTCCAACGCCGTGCGCAACGAATCCGCCAGCCGCGTTTCCAGCCCTTCGCGGACCACGATCCGGTCCACCACGACGTCAATGTCATGGCGGAACTTCTTGTCCAGCGTCGGCGGCTCGTCCAGCTCATAGAAGGACCCATCCACCTTCACCCGCTGGAAGCCCTGCTTGCGCAGTTCCAGAAATTCCTTGCGATACTCGCCCTTGCGGTCACGGATGATGGGGGCAAGCAGATAGGCGCGCGTCCCCTCCTCCATCGTCATCACGCGGTCGACCATGTCCTGCACCTGCTGCGCCTCGATGGGCTTGCCGGTGGCAGGGCTGTACGGCGTGCCAACACGGGCAAAAAGCAGCCGCATGTAGTCGTAAATCTCGGTCACGGTGCCAACGGTCGATCGGGGGTTCTTCGACGTTGTCTTCTGTTCGATCGAAATCGCAGGTGACAGGCCGGAAATATGATCCACATCCGGCTTCTGCATCATATCCAGGAACTGGCGCGCATAGGCCGACAGCGATTCCACATAGCGGCGCTGCCCCTCGGCATAGATCGTGTCGAAGGCGAGGCTCGACTTGCCCGACCCCGAAAGCCCAGTGATCACAACCAGTTGGTCGCGCGGGATATCCACGTCGATGGATTTGAGGTTGTGCTCGCGCGCGCCGCGCACCTCGATATTCTTTTGCTCGGCCATGTCAGCCCCCCGGATTAACGATCTGTACATAGGTCAGATGGCCGGAACAGCCAATGGAAAAGTGCGAACAGATGGCGAACATGCGCCTTGCTGACGCGAGGTGTCAGTGGGCGCGTCGCGCCGCCATCCACGCATGCGCCGCAATCCCGCAGCCAAAGACGGCAATGCAGGTCCAGATCAGCCCCGGAAAGCCCGCAACGCCCAAGACTGCCAGCAGCACCGGTGTGCCCAAAGTGTTGCCCAGATTGCCAGTTTGCGCGAGGCCACCATAGGCTTGGCTTTGATGCGCAGCCGTGTCGTTCAACTGCGGCACAGCGGCAAAACTGGCACCCTGCACCAGCCCCAAAGCCCCCGCCAAAGCCAAGCAGGCGGCGGGCAATCCGGGTGCCGCCCATAGCCACAGCAGCGCTACGATGCACAAGGCAAAACCGATCTGCACCAGCATCACTGCCGAGATGAACCGCAGAACAAACACACCCAGCGTCAGCGACACCGCAATCGACGTCAAAGGCATCGCCCCCATCACCCACGCCCGCCATTCGGGCGCAATAAAGGGCGGCAGGACCGTCAAGATCGCCAGAAAACAGAAGGTGTAAAACATCCACCCCGCCCCCGGTGCCGCAATCGACGGCGACCGGTAGATCGCAACGTGATCGCGCAGAATACCGCCCAGTGACAGCGCCCCCTCTGGCGGCACCTCAAGCGGGCGCAGAAACAGACCAAGGATCACGGCAAATACAGCAAGCCAGATCGCATGGGCCACAAACAGTGCAGGCACGCCCATCGCATCGACCAATGGAAGGCCCAGAGCAACCAGCAGCGTAAACGCGACAGAGAAAAACGTACTCCACAACGTCAGGGTAAACCCGCGATGCCGCTCCGCACTCAGTTGCGCGATCAGCGTGGGTGCTGCCACGACCATGGCCAGATGCGACACCCCCTCCAGCGCGCGGCTCAGCAGCATCAGCGGCAGGCTGGGCAGCGTGGCTTGGAACAGCGACAACGCCGCCCCTGCCCACAGCGCCCACAGCATTGCGCGGCGGTACCGAATGCGCGCCACAACCAGACCGGCCACCACGCCCAATACGATACCCAGAAATCCGACCAGAGAAACGATGAACCCCAGCGCCGCGCCTGCGTCCGGATACACGGCCGGAAGGCGATCAAAAATCACCGAAATCTTGGCGTATTGCCCAGCTGCCCCAAGGCCCGCCCCCCACAGGGCAAAAACGAGCGAGAAATTGGTGCGATCGGTCATGCCCGAGGCTCATCACAGCGACGCGGGCGGCGCAAGTCCTGTTAGCCGGCGGCTTCGTAAATCTCGACGCGGGTCACGGTGGAGCCGGTGCCGAACACCCGAACCAGAACAAAGCCGATGACTTGTGACCGGATACGCTGAACCGTGTGATACGAAGGATCGTAGGCACATCGCCCGGTGATCATCGCGCGCCGCTCCGGGGTGAAAAAGAAGTTGTCCACCTGGTCGCCTGAATCGCGTTTGCCGAACTTGTGGACGTTTGCACGGTCCTGCTGCACGATCCCGCAGACATCGTTCAGGGGCGCCCCGCGCGAGTTGTAAGTGTCCTGCGCAGACAGCATTGTGTAATATTCGAACATCATCTGCTGGGCAGATGCGGGCGCGCTCACCAGCCACAAGCTGCACAAAGACGCGGTTACAAATGTCAAAATTCGATACATGGCAGGTCCTTCCAATTCAAAAAAGAATGACCGCAGAATAGCGGTCATTCAAACGTCCGGAAAGGAAATCGCCGCCCTTACATATGAATCACACGATCATACGCATCGAGAACGCTTTCGTGCATCATCTCCGACAGTGTCGGGTGTGGGAACACGGTGTGCATCAGGTCTTCTTCCGTGGTTTCCAGCGCCTGGCCCACGACATAGCCCTGGATCAGTTCGGTCACTTCCGCGCCGATCATGTGCGCCCCCAACAGCTCACCCGTTTTGGCGTCGAACACGGTCTTGATCAGGCCCTCGGGCTCGCCCAATGCAATCGCCTTGCCGTTGCCGATGAAGGGGAACTTGCCCACTTTCACCGTGTGCCCCGCCTCTTTCGCCGCCGCTTCGGTCAGACCAACGCTCGCCACCTGCGGATGGCAATAGGTGCAGCCCGCAATCGAGTTCGGCTTGATCGGATGCACATCGTTCTTGCCTGCGATCAGTTCCGCCACCATGACCCCCTCGTGGGAGGCTTTGTGGGCCAGCCAAGGCGCGCCTGCGATGTCGCCGATTGCATAGATGCCCTCGACCCCGGTGCGGCAATATTCGTCCGTCACCACATGGGTCCGGTCCACCTTCACGCCCAACTTTTCAAGGTTCAGCCCCTCGACATTGCCGACGATGCCCACGGCGGAGATCACGGTGTCAAAATCGTGCTTTTCAACATTACCACCCACTTCGATATGGGCGGTCACCTTACCCTTGGCGCGGTCCAACTGCTTGACCATCGCCTTCTGCATGATCGTCATGCCCTGCTTTTCAAAGCTCTTCTTGGCAAAGGCCGAAATCTCGGCATCTTCGACGGGCAGCACGCGGTCCATGACCTCCACCACAGTCGTGTCAGCACCCAATGTGTTGTAGAAACTGGCAAATTCGATCCCAATCGCGCCCGACCCAATGACCAGCAGCTTCTTTGGCATCCGCTTGGGCGTCAGCGCCGCCTTGTAGGTCCAGACCAGTTCACCATCAGCCTCAAGGCCCGGCAGTTCACGCGCCCGCGCGCCGGTGGCCAGAATGATGCTCTTGGCGGTCAGCTCCTCGGTGCCCTTGTCGGTCTTGACCGACACCTTGCCCTTGGACGGGATCGTGCCCTCGCCCATGATCACGGTCACCTTGTTCTTTTTCAGCAGATGTTGGACGCCGCCCGACAGCTGACCCGCAATCTTGCGGGACCGGTCCACAACGGCAGGCAGATCATATCCAATGCTGTCCGCCTTCAGGCCAAACTCCTTGGCGCGGTGCATCAGGTGAAACACTTCGGAACTGCGCAACATCGCCTTCGTTGGAATGCAGCCCCAGTTCAGGCAGATGCCGCCCAGATGCTCGCGCTCCACAACGCAGGTGCTGAGGCCAAGTTGGGCCGCTCGGATCGCCGCCACGTAACCACCGGGGCCGGACCCAATCACCACCACGTCAAAGGATTTCGCTGCCATATCAATGTCCTCGCCAAGCGCTGCGTCAGATTTAGTTTACCGTTAAACTATTTCCAACGGCATCACAACGAAACCATGGCGCGACAAATCGACTGACGCAAGGGAAGCCTTGCGCCACGCCGAGAAAACGAAGCGATCAGATGCAGATCAGGCGGCTTCGTCCGCCTCAAGCCCGCGCACTACGGCACCATAACCACCGGCATCCAGATGCACTTTTTCCGCCGCTGTCGTCGCCCTGCCCATCAGCGCGTTTCGATGCGGGAACCGGCCAAACTGGCGGATCACCTCGCGATGCGCGCGGGCATGCAGAAGGAAATTGTCATCCTTCATCCGCTCACAGATCAGGCGCACAGCGCGGTCCTGATCACACAGGTTCTCCGAATGCTCGAGCGGCATGTAGAAGAACTGCCGCGCGGGCAGATCAAGGCGCATGTCCCACCCTTTCGCGATCGCCGACTTCGCCGCCGCAAGGGCCGCCTTGTCGGTCGAGAATGCCGCAGCATCATCGCGGAACATGTTGCGCGGGAATTGATCGGTCAGAATTACGTACGCCAAGGCACCTGATGGATAGGTCAGCCAAAGGGCGAATTGGCCCTCGGTCGCTGCCTTCCATGTTTCGCCAAAACGGTCGCGTATGGTCTGATCAAACACGGGATCGGACTTGAACCATGCCTCCGGACCACACTCGTCTAACCAAAATCGTAAAATATCGTCCGGACCCACCATGGTCTGTCTCCTGCTACCGATGCCCCGTTTTCAAAGCGTTACACAAGTTGTCCACAGACCCCAATCACGAAATACGACATCTCCGACACATTACCCGGCACGGTTGTCATCTTCGCCCTCAAGGTCACTTTCGATGGCGTATTCTTGTGCAATTTCCATCGCGACAGGTGTGGTCGCCGCCTGCGACATGGCAACGTAGGACCCGGTTTCGTCGACGGGGATGGTGGCCCGCTGCGTGGCCCGATACGCCGCGTAAGACACCAGTGCCGCAAACAAAACGCCGGTGAACATGTAAAAGCCCGACGGCCCCACCGTTTCCATCAGCGCCCCCACGATCAACGGACCAAAGACAGCCCCCAGCCCGTTGATGAACACCAAACCGCCCGAAGCCGCCGCCATATCATCGTGATCAAGAAAGTCGTTCGTGTGCGCCAAAAGCAGGGAATAAAGTGGGTTTGACATGCCTCCGACCAAAAAGGCCGACACCAGCAGCATCGCGAAACTTCCCCCCAGAATCAGACCAATCAAAGATCCCACCCCGCCCATCGCAGCCACGCCAAGGATCAACGTCCGTCGGTCCATCCGATCCGAAATCCAGCCAATCGGATATTGCAACAGCATCGCGCCGACAAAAAACGCCGACACGAAGGTCGAAATTTCCGCCACGGACAGGCCCGCTTGGGTGCCGTAAACCGCGGACATGCCGAATTGCGCGGCAAACACGCCGCCCAGCAGGAACATGCCCACGCATCCCAACGGCGACGTCTCGACCAGCTTGCGCAGCGTCATCGGCTTGGTGGTGTCGAAGGCGGGCACCGGGCTGATCGACAAAAGGATCGGCGTGATCGCCAGCGACACCAGCACAGATGGGATCACAAACAGGATGAACCCGGACGGATCCGCCGTCAGCAGCAGGTACTGGCTGGTCACAATGCCCACCATCTGCACGATCATATAAAGCGACAGGGCCTTGCCCCGGTTGGAATTGTCCGCCGCATCATTCAGCCAGCTTTCCGCCGTCACATAAACGGCCGAAAAACAGAACCCGATCACGATCCGGCCCACGGTCCAGACCCATGGGTCAGCCAAGGCAGGATACAGGATCATCACCGCCGAAATCAGCGATGCCAGGGCCGCGAACACCCGCACATGGCCCACCCGCTGGATCATGCGTGGCGCCAACCGACTGCCCCCCAGAAACCCGAGGAAGTAGGCGGACATGACGATGGACATCTCGGCAGTCGAAAAGCCCTCGATCTCGCCCCGGATACCCAAGAGCGTGCCCTGCATGCCGTTGCCGACCATCAAAAGGCCCATGCCAAACAGCAGCGCCCATGCGCTTGTCAGTACCTGGAACATCTCGCTGAACTCCTTGGCCGTGTCGGTTATAAGTGGCCGGTTTCGCAGGCCGCTGTCGCAGATATGAGCGACTTGGCCATGTCGGTTTCCGGTGTCACGTTTGCGGCAACAAAAGCGACGCATCCCCGTACGAGAAAAAGCGGTATTCCGAGCGCACCGCATGGTTATAGATGGCGCGAATGCGGTCCTGCCCCATCAGCGCTGACACCAGCATCATCAGCGTGGATTTGGGCAGGTGGAAATTCGTCATCAGCCCATCTGCCACGCCAAAGGTGAAACCGGGGTAAATGAAGATATCCGTGTCGCCCTCCCACGGCGAAATACCACCATCCCGCGCCATGGTTTCGATCAGACGCAGCGCCGTTGTCCCCACCGGAATAACCCGACTGCCCCGCGCCTTGGCCGCCGCGATATCTGCGGCAGCCTGCTCTGACACCTGCCCCCACTCCGCGTGCATCTTGTGCTGCGTGACGTCGTCCACCTTCACCGGCAGGAACGTGCCCGCCCCCACATGCAGGGTGACATAGGTGATCTCGACCCCATGCGCGGCCAATGCGTCCATCAACGCCGCGTCAAAGTGCAGGGACGCCGTGGGTGCGGCCACTGCCCCTTTGTTCGTGGCCCAGATCGTCTGGTAATCCGTCTTGTCCTGCGCATCCGCTGGCCGTTTGGCTGCGATGTAGGGCGGCAGGGGCATGGCCCCGGCGTCGGCCAGTGCAGCATCAAAATCGTCACCCGCCAAGTTGAACCGCAAATGCCCCTGGCCATCCGCGCTGCCTTCAAGCGTCGCAGACAGGTCATCGGAAAAACGCACGACTTCGCCCGGCTTCACCTTCTTCAACGGCTTCACCAGCGCCGACCACGTGCCATCGGCGCGCGGCTCCAGCAATGTCACCTCGATCCGCGCCTCGGTCAGGCCCTGCGCACTTTGCCGTGCACGGCTGCCAAACAGACGCGCGGGGATCACCCACGTGTCGTTCAGCACCAAGAGGTCACCCGGGCGCAGCCACGACACCAGGTCGGTCACGTGCTGGTCATGGATCTTGTCGCCATCAGCCACCAGCAACCGGGCCGACGACCGGGGCACGGCAGGCCGGGTCGCAATCAGCGCCTCGGGCAACTCAAAATCGAAATCATCCAGTTTCATGCGCGTCCCCTAACCGCGCACTCACCGCTCATCAATACGTCGTTGACGTTCCAGCCGTCTTTGTTCGGCATCGCTGGGCCCGGTGTCCTCGGGGGCAAAGGCTTCGGGCACAGCAGGGGCCGGACCCTCGCCATCGACCTGCGGCACATCGGGCGCAGGCGCGCGGAAAATCTCGCGGAACATGCCGGGGGTCAAAGCCGACAGCGGATTGACCTGCACACGCGGATTGGCGACAGGCCCGCGCAAGCGGTAGTTGAAGCCGATCAGCCCCTCGCCCCGCCGGGTGAAAATGCTGCCGATCCCGTTGATCAGAAACAGGGGCGAGATCACGCCCTGCATGTCCAGCCGCCCCCCCGCCACATCATAGACACCGTCCATCGACAGGCCCATCGATGGCCCCGTGGCACTGGCCTGGGTCAGGGTCATGGTCGACGGGGTCAGGCGAAACGACGCCTCGACCTCCTGAAAGTGGATGCCGCTGCCGCCCATCTGCTCCAACAGGCCCACAACGCTCAACGCATTGAGCAGGGCCGCAATGGCTGGCGCATCCTGCACGCGCGTCTCTTCAACGTTCAGCGTGCCGTCAAAGCTCGCCGCACCCACGGGCAACAGGGTCAAGGACAAGGACCCTCCCCGCGCCTGTTTCAAAATCCCGGCTGACGCCGCAACACCGCCCGCATCGGCCGAGGTGACGCGGATCGCGCTGCGCCCGTTCTGCGGCAACACCTGCCCGCGGATGGGCGTGCCGCCGTTCACACGCGCGGTGAACGCACCATCAAGGCCCCGCGCCATGTTGAACTCACCGGACAAGCCGTCCAGCGCGATGGTGTCCGTGATCTGCAAACGGTCCAGCTTCAGGGTCAGCGGTCCGCCCCCCTGCTGTCCCCCCGTGCCGGAACCGGAGCCACCGAAATCCGCCTCTCGCAGGTCCAGCGTGCCGCCGCGCACCAGAACGGCGGGGGCCGCTCCACGGCCACGACCCACAAGATCAACGGGGCCATTCATCCAATTGCCCACCCGCACCGAACTAAAGGTCGCGCGACCGAGACCACCATTCGGATTGGTGGTGATGGCCCCTTGGGCCTTCAGGCCGGGTGCGTCCAGAACCAGATTGTCCACACGCGGCGCATCGCCCAGCACGCCATTCAACGACAGGGCCGCAGTCGATCCCGCAGGCTTCGACCAGCCAAGGGGTGGCGATGACAAACGCACGCCCTGTAAATTCGTGGACAGCGCAAAGGACGGGGCACCATCCCCCACCGGCAATTCTATTCTGATGTCACCGGTCCCGCGCCCCGACACCAACCCATCCGGCAGGCCAAGGTCAAACGCATCAATGGTCCGTTCCGACAGCTCGATCGTACCGGTGACGGAACTGGGCTGCGGACCACCACGACCCAAGGGCTGGGCCCATGTCACATCAAACGGAACCCCATCGAGCGTGCCCGCACCCGACACCGCAACCCCGGTCTGCGAGGCGACAACACGCAAGGTGTCTGCCGCCAGTTGACGGCCTTCGATCAGGGTGGTGCTCAGCACATCGCGGGCCGTGCCCGTCGCGTCATACACCACATCCGACGGTGTGGTGCCCTTCTTCATGGGAAAGGCCAGCGTGCCCGCCGCCTGAATGCGCCCGTCGGCCAGACTGGGCGACAGACCGGCACGCTCCATCACATTCAGGGGCGGCAAATCCAGCAAGGACAAGCCCGCAGTCACGGTGCCATCGGTCTGCAGACGGACGACCGCAGGCACACCATCGCGCGCACTGATATCGGGAATGATGAAGGATGATCCGCCCACATTGATGCGACCACCAAGAGGGGCCGGCACACTGCCCTGATCCACGGACACCACAAAGCGGTTGTCGAGCAGGCTGGCACTGCCCCGCGCCTCCTCGACCGGTGGCATCGTCTTGAGATAGCGGACTTTGGCCCCTTCATAGGCGAAACCCGCATAAATCACCGGCTGGGTGGTCGGACCATCACGCAAGGCAAAATCCAGATCACGCATGTAGCCGTCCAGCAGGTTGGTCAGCACCCATGTCCGCGCCTTGGGCGCAAAACGGTCGGGCCACAGCTCAAGCAACCGTTCGGGCAGCATGCCAGCCATCTGCGCGTCAACCTCGTAACGCCAGCCCTCGGACGCTGCCAGCAATGCACCACGGGCAATCAAATCCTGCCCCTGATCCTGAAACAGCGCCTGCCCCACATCCAGGCGGAACGGATCAAGTGTCAGGCGGAAATCCAGCTGGGCCGCCTCCATCACCACAGGCTCGGGATACAGGCCATCCGGGTTGGCGCTCAGCGACGAGGCGCTGAACTGGCCCACCAGATCGGCCAGCCCGCCCTGATCGTCCAGACCCAGCACCGCCTGCCCATCGATCTGCGCTGTGATCCAGGCGCTTTCGACCGACAATTCGTCAAAGATCAGCACCGTGTCATTGGGATCATAGCTGAAATAGCTGCGCGCAGAGGCAAACGGCACGGGCCGGGTTGCGTCCGTAGGCTGGATCACGCCCGCACCAATGTTCAGGGCGACATTTACGGGGGCCAGCGTGCCATCGACACCGAAAACACCACGTACCGCGCCCGAAATGGGCGCGCGCAACACATCCAGCCAGGCAAAGGCCGGTGCGAGCGTGGCGATGTCGCTCGAATCCACGTCATTGACCAGCACGCCAAACGTGGCGGCTGACTCGCCCACCCGGCTCTCGTAATTGGCCTCAAGCGTGGCAACACCCTGTCCACCGCTCAGCAGCGCAAGGTCCGACGTGATGCGCAACGCGTCCCCGTCGCGGTTCAGGCGCAGACGCCCGCCATCAATCGTCCACGCGCGCGCCGATCGCACATCCTCGATCCGCAGGGTCAGCGCTTGTATGTCCGCACCCGTCAACGCCGACAGGCCGGGCACGGTGATCAGATCATCAAGCCCCTCGATCAATTGGGCGAATGTTGCGGCCTGTTGCGTGGGCGCAGTCAGGTCCAGACCACCCGACAGCAGGACCGAACCATCGATTTCGCGCCGCAACTTGGCAAAAACCCCGGTCACACCAATCTCGGTCGGTCGAAACTGGCCCCTTGCCAGATCAGCAACGGACAGGCCGATCCGCATTTCGGAAAAGCCGACAATCTCGGCCCCGGCATCGTTCAGGAGTTGCACATTGGTCATGCGCACGCGTGGCTTGGTGTTGTCCTCGACCATCAGATCAAGCGCGTCAAAGCGCAGAGATGCCGCCCCCAACGCTTCACCTGCGCGCAGCTCGATCCGGTCACGCAACCACTCGGGTGCCGCCACCGGGCGACCGATCAAAACATAGATTGCAGCGCCCACGACAACGGCAAGGAACAGGCTGAAGAACAGGCTGAAGAACAGGCTGTTCAGCCCAAGGCGACGCCACAGGCTTTTCTTCCGCCGACGCGGCGGGTCCGTTATGGGGTCTGCACTGCTCACATCTTTATTCTTGTCCGCTCAGCCCTATCATGCCAGTCACAACTTTCCCAAGTCTGACGAAAAGGTCGAATAATGCTGGATATCGCCTCACCCGCTCCTGATTTCACCTTGCCAGATGCCGATGGCAATGACGTTACCCTGTCGGCTCTGCAAGGTGGGCCTGTCGTGATTTATTTCTACCCACGCGATGACACGCCGGGATGTACCAAGGAATCCATCGCCTTCTCGGAAAATCTTTCAGAATTCGAGGCAGCGGGCGCAAAGATTTTCGGCATCTCGAAAGACAGCGTCGCCAGCCACGCCAAATTCGCCAAGAAACGCGAGCTGTCCGTTGGTCTTTTATCGGACGAAAACGGCTCGGTCTGCGAGGATTACGGGGTGTGGAAGGAAAAGAACATGTACGGCAAGAAGTACATGGGCATCGAACGCACCACCTACCTGATTGACGCGCATGGCAACGTCGCGATGGCGTGGCCCAAGGTGAAGGTGCCCGGCCATGCCGAGGCTGTGCTGGCCGCCGTGAAAGCGCTCTGATCATGATGCCACTGGCGCAGATGGCGGACGCGGTTCTGCGCACCGGCGATGGTCGGGAAAAGACGGCCCTGTCGCGCAAACTGGCCGCCGAATGGCGCGCCGCCCGCGAGGGTGGTGCGGCGCCCGAGATCGGCACCGCCACCCCGCCCCTGCACCCGGCGCGGCCCGCAAAGCCAGAGCTTCTCAGCCCCCGCGACGTACCACGCCGCCGCCCCGGCAGCCCGCAGGGCCGCATCGCGCTGCTCCATGCCGTCGCGCATATCGAGTTGAACGCCGTCGACCTGCACTGGGACATCATCGCCCGCTTCACCCACGTGCCCATGCCCATGGGCTTCTACGATGACTGGGTGAAAGCCGCCGACGAAGAATCCAAGCATTTCAACCTGATGTGCGACTGCCTTGAAGAGTTGGGCAGCCATTACGGCGCGCTCCCGGCCCACGCAGGCATGTGGCGTGCCGCCGAAGACACTGCTGACGATTTCATGGGACGTCTGGCCGTGGTGCCCATGGTGCTCGAAGCGCGCGGGCTCGACGTCACGCCAGGCATGATCGACGTGTTTCGCAAAGCGGGCGCGGACAGCGCCGTCGCAGCACTCGAGACGATCTATGCCGAGGAAGTGGCCCACGTGGCCTATGGCTCCAAGTGGCTCCATTTCATGTGCGGTCGCGACAACCTCGACCCCAAGGAGGCGTTCCACGCACTGGTGCAACGCTACTTCCACAGCCCCCTCAAACCCCCCTTCAACGAAGAGAAACGGGCCGAGGCGGGCCTGCCCCCGGATTTCTACTGGCCCCTCGCCGTAGCAGACTGATCCGTATGGAGAATATGCGCGGTTTTCCGCCAATTTGACGCTTTTCAGCACCGTTTTTGAACAGATGTTCACCGAAGGCTTGCCGCCAAAGCCCCGCGACTTTATGCACAGGTCCCAAGGCGCCGTGTTGGGGGATATGAGCGTCGACATTGGGATGGGACAAGGGACGAGCGTTTTGCGAACACGCCTCGGCATTAAATGGCACGGCCTTCTGGAGCACTATTTTCCCGAACGGCGCGTGTTTCTGAAATCGGACAACGACACCCGTTTCATCCGGCTGCGTCCGGGCACCCAACTGATTGCGTTTGCGGGCAGCTCCTTTGTCGTGGCATGGGCCATCGTCGCCACCGCCATCCTGCTGATGGACAGCATCGGATCTGGAAATTTCCGCGAACAGGCCAAGCGCGATCAAGACACCTATCAGGCCCGTCTCAACGATCTGGCAGGGCAAAGGGACACCCGCGCCGAAGAGGCAATCGCCGCCCAACAGCGCTTCAACGCCGCCCTCGAACAGATTTCGGTCATGCAGTCCGAACTGCTGGCGTCCGAGACGCGCCGCCGCGAACTTGAGACCGGGATCGAGGTGATCCAGGCCACCCTGCGCGGCACGATGAAAGACCGCGAAGCAGCCCGAAAGCAGCTTGCCAGCCTTCAGGAACAGGTCGAAACCGGTGGGGCGGGCACGGCCCTGGCCGCAAATTCTGGTGGCGCACCCATAGATTTCGTGGCCGCCGCCCTCGCCAAAACCGCCGCCGAACGGGACCAGATCGAACTGGACGCGCAGGACGCGCTGCTCGCCGCCGACGCCATGGCCGGCGAAATCGCATTGATGCGGGAACAGAACGACCAGATCTTCCGCCAACTCGAAGAGGCGATGACCGTCTCGGTCGAACCGCTGGACAAGATGTTCCGCGCCGCGGGCATGCCCACCGACCGGATCATCGAACAGGTGCGCCGCGGCTACTCGGGCCAGGGCGGCCCGCTTACGCCCCTGTCCTTTTCCACGCGGGGCGAAGAACCCACACCGGACACGCGCCGCGCAAACCGTCTTCTCAATCAGATGGACACGCTGAACCTCTACCGCATCGCCGCGCAAAAGGCGCCGTTCGCGACACCGGTGAAATCCGCGTTCCGCTTCACATCTTCGTTTGGCTTCCGCCGCGACCCCAAAACGGGCGGTCGCCGGATGCACAAGGGCGTCGATTTCGCGGCCTCGCTCGGCACACCGCTTTATGCCACGGCGGATGGGGTTGTGACCCATGCAGGCTGGCAATCGGGCTATGGCCGACTTGTCAAAATTCAACATGAGTTCGGCATCGAAACACGGTACGCGCACCTGTCACGTTTGCGCGTAAAAGTTGGCCAAAAGGTCTCGCGCGGGGATCGGATAGGTGATATGGGAGCGTCCGGACGGGTGACTGGTGTGCACTTGCACTACGAAGTCCGCGTCGGCGGAAAAGCCGTCAACCCGATGATCTATATCAAGGCAGCCAACGATGTTTTCTAAGAGCAAAATCAACGAACCTGGCCCCAGCACGGATGCGGCCAAACCTGCGGCACCGGCCGCCCCTGCCCCCGCAGCACCCAAGCAAAGCGAATTCAAGGCCAGCGCGCCCAAAGCCAAGCCGCCCGCCTCGATTCTGTCTGCGGACCTGCACATCACCGGCAACATGAAGACAACCGGCGACATTCAGGTTGAAGGCACGGTCGAAGGCGACATTCGCGCCCACCTGCTGACAATCGGTGAAAGCGCCACGATCAAGGGCGAAGTTGTGGCCGACGACGTCGTGATCAATGGTCGCATCGTGGGCCGCGTGCGCGGCCTCAAGGTGCGCCTGACCTCGACCGCGCGTGTCGAAGGCGACATCATCCACAAGACCATTGCCATTGAATCCGGTGCCCATTTCGAAGGGTCCGTGCAGCGTCAGGATGATCCCCTGAACGCAGGTGGCAACAAGCCCAAGGGCCATCAACCGCAACCGGGCCAGCCGCCGCAGCAAAACGGCTAAGGTCACGTAAACATGACAGAAACACGGGCGCCCCAGACCACTGCGGCGCCCGTTTTTCATGCAGGCTTCTGCGCCGAACACAGCAGACCATACCTTCTTGTCGCCGCAGTGCTCGCCTCTGCCCTCGGCATCATCGACAGCACCGTTGTGGCCATCGCCCTGCCCGCCATGCGCGACAGCCTTGGCGCGGGTCTGGTGCAAGCGCAATGGATTCACAACGCCTATATGCTCACGCTCTCCGCCCTCATCCTGCTGGGCGGCGCGATGGGCGATCGGTTTGGCCTTGGCCGTATTTTTGGCGCTGGCATTGCGCTGTTTGTCACGGCGTCGATGTTCTGCGCGTTGGCACCAACGCCGCTTTTCATGATTACCGCACGGGCCGTGCAGGGCGTGGGCGCCGCCATCATGGTGCCCGGCTCGCTCGCATTGATTGCCCGTGCCTACCCTCGGGAAAGCCGGGGGCGTGCCATCGGCATCTGGGCCTCGGCCACGGCAGTCACCACCGCCGCCGGGCCCATCATTGGCGGGCTGACCCTGACCATCGGCGGCCCCGAGATGTGGCGCTGGATCTTTGCCATCAACCTGCCATTGGGTTGCGTGGCGCTCTACCTTCTGGTCCGACACTTGGGCGATGATCCGGTCAAGAAGGATGCCCGCGTTGATGTCCCCGGCGCTGTGACCGCCACGCTTGCGTTGCTCGCCATTGCATGGGGTCTCACATCCCTTGATCACGATGGGCAGGCAACGCTGTGGCTCGTGGGCGGCGGTGCCCTGCTGCTTGTCTTCTTCTGGACGCAGACGCGCAGCGACCACCCCATGATGCCGCTGTCGTTGTTTTCTTCCCGGCCCTTCTCAGCTGCCAATGCGCTCACCTTCACGCTCTATTCCGGGCTGTCGATGATGTTTTTCTTCATGCCCATGACCTTCATCGCGGGCTGGGGTCTCAGCGAAATCGCGGCCTCCGCCGCCTTCGCACCGATGTCCGTGTTCATCTCCCTGCTGTCTGGTCGGGCCGGAGCATTGGCGGACCGCATCGGCCCGGCCCCCCTTCTCACCGTCGGATCGCTCATCGTGGCGTCGGGCTACGCCGCGATGGCATTACTCGCCCCGTATCAGGATTTCTGGCGCCACATCCTGCCCGCCATGTGTCTCGTGGGTCTGGGCATGTCCGCCGTCGTGGCCCCGCTCTCAACCGCCGTGATGGGCGCCGTGGACGAGGCGCAGTCCGGCATTGCCTCAGGCATCAACAACGCCGTGACACGCATGGCGTCTCTGATCTCGGTGGCAGCCGTGGGTGGCGTCGTTGGGGCGTTGTATGTCGGGGCTGGTGGCTCTGCGAGCTTCGGGATCGAAAGCGATACGGAAGGTCACGCAGCCGCCATGACCACCGCCTTCGTCGGTCTCGCCTGGATTGCGACGATGTTGTCTCTGATCAGTGCGGGGCTCGGGTGGTTGACGCGCAGTGTAACGGAAAATTAACCAGCGTTAACCTTCCAGAAAGGTGAAGAGCTTCGCGCAACCTTCTGTCTTGAAACGCAAAAAGGGCGCGCTTGTTGCACACCCTTTAATTTTGTCCCCGCGGGGACAGATTTTCACTCGGTCACGGTGACCGTCTGCATCACATCCGGCGCACCGGTGATCGCGCCCGACCGCGGGTTCCCGCGCTTGATCTGATCAAGTGTGTCCAAACCATCTGTGACCCGCCCGACAACGGTGTATTGACCGTTCAGGAACGGCCCCGGCGCGAACATGATAAAGAATTGGCTGTTGGCACTGTTGGGGCTTTGCGACCGGGCCATGCCGACCACACCACGCTCAAACGGAATGTCCGAAAACTCCGCTGGGAGGTCAGGCTGATCCGATCCACCCCGCCCTGCCGAGCGGGCGTCGTACTCTGCCGTGGTGTCGCCAAACTCCACGTCGCCCGTCTGCGCCATGAAACCGTCGATCACACGGTGAAAGGCCACACCATTGTACTCGCCCGCCTCGGCCAACGCTGTGATGCGGTCCACGTGTTGTGGGGCCGTCTCTTCCAGCAGGTCGATGGCGATGGTGCCGTTGGCCTCGCCCGTCACTTCGATCTCGATGCCGGTAGCAAAGGCTGTCCCGGCGGGGACAATCAATGCTGCGGCCAAAAGGTTACGCCACATCGGCGGCAACCTTCACGCTGATCATCCGGTCCGGCTCCGCTGGTGGCTCGCCGCGGGTGATGGCGTCCACGTGCTCCATCCCGGCGGTGACCTGACCGTAAACGGTGTACTGACCATTCAGGAAGTCATTGTCCTTGAAGTTGATGAAGAACTGCGAGTTCGCACTGTCAGGGTTGGCAGACCGGGCCGCACCAAGCGAGCCGCGGGCGTGCGGGATCTTGGAGAACTCGGCCGGCACGTCCGGCTTGTCAGACCCGCCGGTGCCGGCCATGCGGATGTTGAACCCGTCTTCCATATCGCCGTGCTGCACGTCACCGGTCTGCGCCATGAACCCGTCGATCACCCGGTGAAAGGCCACGTTGTCGTACTCGCCCGCACGCGCAAGTTCCTTCATACGCTCGACATGCTTCGGCGCCACGTCGGGCAGCAATTCGATGGTGACAGTGCCGCCCTTCAGCTCCATCAGGATCGTGTTTTCGGGGTCTTTGATATCGGCCATGAGTGCTCTTTCCATATGGTTTGGGCACCTACCTAAGCCGCAGGGCTGCCGGGGACAAGACACGTGGTTGACCGCAGCGGCATTTGCCGCGATGCAAGGGCGCATACACAAGACATAAGGAGTGCGCGACATGGGCTGGAATTCGCTGGACGACATGGACCTTGCAGGCAAACGCGTGCTGACACGCGTGGACATCAATGTCCCCATGGAGAACGGTCAGGTCACCGACGCCACGCGGATCGAGCGGATCGTACCGACGATCAAGGACATCCGCGCCAAGGGCGGCAGCCCGGTGTTGCTGGCCCACTTTGGACGGCCCAAGGGCAAGCCGAACCCCGAGATGTCGCTGCAGCCGCTGATCCCTGCCCTTGAGGACGCCTTTGGCTGTCCGGTCACCTTTGTCGAACGTCCCAGCCGCGACTTCATCGATGCGCAACCCAGCGACGCGGTGATCCTGGTCGAGAACACGCGCTTTACCCCCATGGAAGAAGCGAATGATCCGCAGATGGCGCAGTTCCTCGCGAGCCTTGGAGATGTGTTCTGCAACGACGCATTCTCGGCCGCGCACCGGGCGCATGCCTCGACCACCGGGGTGGCGCATCTGCTGCCCAATTGCGCGGGCCGTTTGATGCAGGCGGAACTGGAGGCGCTGGAGGCGGCCCTGTCCAACCCCAAGCGTCCCGTGGGCGCGGTTGTGGGGGGCGCGAAAGTGTCGACCAAATTGGACCTGCTGCAGAACCTTGTGAAGAAGATCGACGTACTGGTGATCGGGGGCGGCATGGCCAACACGTTCATCGCAGCTCAAGGCGCAGACCTTGGCGCGTCGTTGCAAGAGGCCGACCTGCATGACACGGCGCGGGACATAATGGCAGCCGCCGATGCTGCGGGCTGCACCGTGATCCTGCCCACGGATGGGCGGGTTGCGACCGAGTTTAAGGCCGGTGCGGACCACGACATTATTGCCCTTGGGCAAGACACGAAGCTGGCCGCGGACCAGATGGTGCTGGACGCGGGCGACGACGCGGCAGAGACCATCGCACGCAGCTTTGACGGTTTGGAAACCTTGATCTGGAACGGACCGCTGGGCGCGTTCGAGATTGCGCCCTTTGACACGGCAACCGTGACCGCGGCCAAGGCGGCGGCGGCGCTGACACGCGCGGGCAAACTGGTCACTGTGGCTGGTGGCGGTGACACAGTGGCCGCTCTGAACCAAGCGGGTGTGGCGGATGACTTCACCTATATTTCCACCGCGGGCGGTGCATTTCTGGAGTGGATGGAGGGCAAGGAATTGCCGGGGGTTGCGGCCCTCACTCGCTGATCGCGCCAAACCGTTGGCGACAGACAGGTGCGCCCCCATATGACAGCGTATTGACCAGCACCAAACAGGGATCACGACATGGCTTGGACACTCATCACTGGCGCTTCCGAGGGCCTTGGCGTGGAATTTGCGCGCATCGCAGCCAAGGAAAGCCGCAATGTGATCCTTGCGGCGCGGTCCAAGGACAAGCTGGAAAAGGTGGCCGATGAGGTGCGCAGCCACGGTGTCGAAGCGGTCGTGATCCCGGCGGATCTGTCGAACATGGATGAGGTGGACCGGCTGTGGTCCGACGCCACGGACGGGCGCGAGGTTGATGTGCTCGTGAACAATGCGGGGCTTGGCTACAACGGCCCGTTCGAGGCCGGTCAAAGCTGGGAACGGGAACTGGCGTCGATCAACGTCAACATGCTGGCGCTGACGCGGTTGATGAAGCTGGCGATCCCGCACATGCAGGCGCTGCCCAAGGGCCGTATTCTGAACGTGGCGTCGGTGGCGAGCTTTACCCCCGGTCCACATATGGCGACGTATCACGCCACCAAAGCCTATGTCCTGTCGCTGTCCGAAGCGGTGGCAGAGGAATTGCGAGGATCGACCGTCACGATCACGGCACTGTGCCCCGGGGCCACGGCCACCAACTTCTTTGAAGATGCCGATATGGACGGTGTGCGTCTGCTGAAGTTGTCGAAGCCGATGAAAGCCAAGGATGTTGCCGAAGCCGGTTGGCTGGAGGCGCGGATCGGCAAGCGCATCGTGGTGCCCGGCGCGATGAACAAGTTCTTTGCCTTTTTGCCGCGCGTCTCGCCGCGCTCAATGACCACGCGGATCGCCGCACAGATTATGGGAAAACACTAGGTCATTGAAACAAAGGGGATTCACAGGAAGAATCACCTGTGTCATACTGTGTGAAACCGCACGACAGAGGCGGAGCAGAGGCAGTTTGACATGACCCGTACCGCGCGTCCCGCTTTGGGCACTTTCGTTTTCTTCTCAGTTGCGTTCGCTTTGGCGATCTATTTCACCTTTGCCGCCGTGCAAGGGGATTTCGGCCTGTTTCGCCGGGCAGAGATCGATGCGGAGGCCCGTGATCTGGCGCGCCAGTTGACGGACGTGCAGGCGGACGTGACGCAGATGGAGAACCTGACCAAGCGCCTGTCGGACGATTATCTGGACCTTGATCTGCTGGACGAACAGGCCCGCAGTGTCTTGGGCATGTTGCGCAGCGACGAGATCGTCATTCGCTAACCCCCAATAAAACATGGTGATCGCGCGCAAGTTGCCGTTGCGGCACATTGACACTCGCGTATGGGAACCGAATCCTGTAGGGAATAGTTTAACGCTAAACTATTCCTTTTGAGGGAGGTCGCCCTATGGCCGCACGCAAAGCCGCAAAGAAACCGAATGTGTCCGCGGAGGAGCTTCAGGGCTACTATCGCGACATGCTTTTGATCCGCCGCTTCGAAGAGAAGGCGGGCCAGTTGTACGGCATGGGTCTGATTGGTGGGTTCTGCCACCTCTATATCGGGCAGGAAGCGGTTGTTGTGGGTTTGGAAGCGGCCGCCGAGGAAGGCGACAAGCGCATCACATCCTACCGCGATCACGGCCACATGCTGGCCTGTGGCATGGATCCCAACGGCGTGATGGCCGAGCTCACGGGCCGCGAGGGCGGCTATTCCAAAGGCAAGGGCGGGTCGATGCACATGTTCTCGAAAGAGAAGCATTTCTACGGCGGTCATGGGATTGTGGCGGCTCAGGTGCCGCTTGGGGCGGGTCTCGCCTTTTCCGACATGTACAAGGGCAATGACCGCGTGACCTTTACCTATTTTGGCGACGGCGCGGCGAACCAGGGCCAGGTCTATGAGGCCTACAACATGGCCGAGCTGTGGATGCTGCCCTGTATTTTTGTCATTGAAAACAACCAGTATGCCATGGGCACCTCGACCCAGCGGTCGACCAAATCGCCCAGCTATTGGGAGCGTGGGGCGGCTTATGGCATCCCTGGTGAGGAAGTGGACGGTATGGATGTTTTGGCTGTGAAGGCGGCCGGCGCCAAGGCTGTGGCCCACTGCCGGGCTGGCAAGGGTCCGTATATCCTTGAAATCAAGACATATCGCTATCGCGGGCATTCCATGTCCGACCCGGCCAAGTATCGCACCCGCGAGGAAGTGCAGAAGATGCGTGATGAGCGTGATCCGATCGAGGCCGTCCGCTCCATGCTGCTCACTGGCAAGCACGCCACCGAAGAGGACCTGAAGGCCATCGACAAAGAGATCAAGGAAATCGTGAACGCCTCTGCCGAGTTTGCGAAGGAAAGCCCCGAGCCCGCGCTTGAAGAGCTTTGGACCGATATCTATGCCGCCGAAACGGCGCCGCAGAACGCGTAAGGGGAGATTGACCAATGGCAACTGAAATTCTCATGCCCGCCCTGTCCCCCACGATGGAAGAAGGCACGTTGGCGAAGTGGCTGGTGAAGGAAGGCGATACGGTATCGTCCGGTGACATCATGGCCGAGATCGAGACTGACAAGGCCACGATGGAATTCGAGGCCGTCGATGAGGGGATCATCGGCAAGATCCTGATCGACGAAGGCACCGAGGGCGTGAAAGTGAACACCCCCATCGCCGTGTTGATCGAAGAAGGTGAAAGCGCTGACGATATCGAAGCGTCCAGCGCCCCTGCCCCCGCAGCTTTGAGCGGCGAGGAAGGCAAGGCTGCGTCGCCCGCAACCGCCTCCACCCCGGATGCGCCCCCGACCCCGTCTGTCGATTTGAGCCCCGACTATCCCGAGGGCACGACCATGAAAGAGCAGACCGTGCGCGAAGCGTTGCGCGATGCCATGGCCGAAGAGATGCGCCGCGACGACACCGTTTTCCTGATGGGCGAGGAAGTGGCCGAGTATCAGGGTGCCTACAAGGTATCGCAGGGCCTGCTGGACGAGTTCGGCTCCAAGCGTGTCATCGACACGCCCATTACAGAGCATGGTTTTGCGGGGATTGGTGTGGGTGCCGCCTTTGGCGGATTGCGTCCCATTGTCGAGTTCATGACGTGGAACTTCGCCATGCAGGCGATTGACCAGATCCTGAACTCTGCCGCCAAGACGTTGTACATGTCCGGTGGTCAGATGGGTGCGCCCATGGTGTTCCGTGGCCCCAACGGTGCTGCGGCCCGCGTGGGTGCCCAGCATTCGCAGGACTATGCCGCATGGTACATGCAGGTGCCCGGCTTGAAGGTTGTCATGCCCTACTCTGCCGCGGACGCGAAAGGTCTGATGAAGACTGCCATCCGCGACAACAACCCAGTGTGTTTCCTTGAGAATGAGATCCTCTACGGTCGCAGCTTTGAAGTGCCGGACATGGATGATTTTACGGTTCCGTTCGGCAAGGCGCGCATCTGGCGTGAGGGGTCTGACGTGACCATCGTGTCCTTCGGCATCGGCATGCAATATGCGCTTGAGGCTGCCGACAAGCTGGCCGAGGACGGCATCAGCGCCGAAGTGCTGGACCTGCGCACAATCCGGCCTATGGACACAGGTGCCATCATCAATTCGGTGATGAAGACCAATCGCTGCGTGACTGTGGAAGAAGGCTGGCCGCAAGGGTCCGTCGGCAGCTACATCAGCTCGGTTATCATGCAAGAGGCGTTCGATTATCTGGACGCGCCCGTCATCAATTGCACAGGCAAGGACGTTCCAATGCCCTATGCCGCAAATCTTGAAAAACACGCGCTGATCACCACCGACGAGGTGATCGCAGCCGTCAAACAAGTCACCTACCGCTAAGGAGCCGCAGACATGCCGACAGAAATTCTCATGCCCGCGCTGTCTCCGACGATGGAGGAAGGCACGCTTGCGAAATGGCTTGTAAAGGAAGGGGATACGGTATCGTCCGGTGACCTTCTGGCCGAGATCGAGACCGACAAAGCGACCATGGAATTCGAAGCCGTGGACGAAGGGACAGTGGGCAAGATACTGGTGCCTGAAGGTTCCGAGGGGGTGAAGGTCAATACACCGATCGCAGTACTTCTCGAAGAGGGTGAAAGCGCGGATGACATTGGCAGCGGTTCTGCTCCCGCCGCCCCTGCACCAGCGGCTCCCGAGCCTGAGGCAGCGCCCTCGGAAGCAGCGGCGCCAGCTACTCCCGCACCGGCCGCTTCGAAAGGAAGCGATGGCAAACGCGTATTTGCATCCCCCCTCGCCCGCCGGATCGCTGCTCAAAAAGGTCTCGACCTCAGCGGTATCAAGGGATCAGGACCGCACGGACGCATCGTAAAAGCGGACGTCGAAAACGCGGAGGCAACTCCCGCCAAGTCCGAGGCACCTGCTGCATCCGCACCAGCCACTGCCGCGGCAACGCCGTCTGGCCCGTCCAGCGACGCCGTCGCCAAGATGTACGAAGGCCGCGACTACGAAGTGGTAAAGCTTGACGGGATGCGTAAAACAATCGCCGCGCGCCTGACGGAAGCCAAGCAAACCGTCCCGCATTTCTATCTCCGGCGCGATATCAAGCTGGATGCGCTTCTGGAGTTTCGTGGCACGCTGAACGGCCAACTTGCCGACCGCGGTGTGAAATTGTCGGTCAATGACTTTATCATCAAGGCCTGTGCGCTCGCACTGCAACAGGTGCCCGAAGCCAATGCAGTCTGGGCCGGCGACAAAGTTCTAAAGCTGACTCCTTCCGATGTTGCAGTGGCGGTCGCTATTGAAGGCGGTCTGTTCACACCTGTGCTTCAGGACGCACATCAAAAATCGCTTTCGACCTTGTCCGCTGAGATGAAGGATTTGGCAGGTCGCGCCCGCGATAGGAAACTTGCTCCGCACGAATATCAGGGTGGCAGCTTTGCCATCTCGAACCTTGGCATGTTCGGCATCGACAATTTTGACGCCGTAATCAACCCGCCACATGGGGCAATCCTTGCGGTCGGTGCTGGCGTGAAAAAGCCGGTCGTAGGCAAGGAAGGCGCGCTGGAAGTTGCGACTGTGATGTCGGTAACACTGTCGGTCGATCACCGGGTCATCGACGGCGCGCTCGGCGCCCAACTGCTGCAAGCAATTGTCGAAAATCTTGAAAATCCGCTGACTATGCTCGCATAAACACACGTAGAATCAAAAAAGCCCCCCTTGCTTCGCGGCAAGGGGGGCTATTCATTTCGGATGAGATGTCGTTGGCACGTCTTCGACACAGTGCCATAAACTCAAACAACTAGAATCTGTCTACAAAACGTTGGACGGCTCTGGACTGCCCAAATTCGTTTACAACGAAAACAGAGACTAACGAGTCCCCGTTAATGAGTATCCGGACGACGTCGCCAGTCGAATTGTTCGATACGATTTTTTTGGCGAAATGATTGCAGGACGAGCGAGCATCGGCAGCAGCCCAATTGTTTCGTTGATCTCACCTTCAGCACCGACATCAGAGGCGGCTCGAGGCAACAAGGCGATCCACTTCACGCACCACTTGGCGGATCGTAAACCTGACCATCAGATTTGTAGCAACTGATCAAATGCTATTGGTTCTTGCCCAGCATATGGTTCATGGACACTGCCGGTTGGTCGCACCCCGCCTCCCCTACAATCTTGGCCGGAATGCCGGCAACCGTCTTGCATGGCGGCACCTCTTCAAGAACGACCGATCCCGCGGCAATACGGCTGCAGTTTCCGATGCGAATGTTGCCTAGAACCTTCGCTCCCGCGCCAATCAGGACACCGTCCCCAATCTTTGGGTGGCGATCTTCTTCTTCCTTGCCTGTCCCGCCCAGCGTGACGGAATGGAGCATAGACACATTGTCACCAACCACGGCCGTTTCACCAATGACGATGGAATGGGCGTGATCAATCATGATGCCTTTGCCTATCCGGGCGGCCGGATGGATATCGACACCGAAGATTTCCGATACCCGCATCTGGAAAAAATAGGCAAGATCCGCGTGGCCTTGTTCCCACAGAAAATGGCCCACCCTATAGGCCTGCATCGCCTGATATCCTTTGAAGTACAAAATGGGCTGCAACAGACGATGGCACGCGGGATCACGCTCGTAGACCGCGACAAGATCCGCGCGTGACGCCTCTACCAACTCCGGAGACTTCTGGTACGCCTCTTCGACAATCTCGCGCACAACGACCATCGACATCTCGTTTGAAGCCAGCTTGGCAGCAATACGATAGGACAGCGCCTTTTCAACCGATTTGTGGTGCAAGATACAGGCATGCACAAATCCGCCAATCAACGGCTCATCTGAGACCGCTTGCCGCGCTTCTTCTGTGATTTGGTCCCAAACTGGATCAACAGAAGCGATATTCGTACGTAGGTCAGCCATGATGTGTCCTTTCAGGCTCTCGATACCCTACTTAAGACACTTTCTCCAAACGCAAACCCGTGATGGATATCATTGCAAAATGAGATCAATCCATAGTCATCGCACTCTGTCAGTTGCCCCAGGATGCCGTTTTGAACGGACCAGGACCAAATCGCGCCGAATTCTGCGCAACCGATATGTCAAAACCACCAATGATCTCATCAGCATCTTGCATCGATGACGTATACGCCCATTGTGGTGAATCAACGACGACTTCTCGCTTGACCTCCCCGCCTTGGGTCACACGAACGGTATAGCTTTCCGCCTCTTCCGCCAGCGGCACTTCTGGCAAACCCCAATCGTCACCGTCTAGTCGCGTGCGTCGAATCCACTCAGCACTGACGCCAGAGGTTCCATCCGACAATCGAAGATGAACCGGCGCGTACGGTCGCAGCCCGTTACCATTAAATGCGGCCGCAGTCTGAGTGTAAGACGGATCATCAAAACTTCTCTGACCAGGGCCGAAACGAAAAGTCTGAGAGACACGGCGCAGCGCTCTCGACAACTCAATCTGTGATGGCACACCATTTAACAACACGAACCAAGAGCCTACAGGCCACTCGTCGGCAATGAATGCGTCCGTCCCCGCTTGACCCCGAAGGCGTTCGGAAACGAGATACTGATCAGGTGCGATAAGTTCTGCACTCTGGAATTGCACCAGCTCCCAATTATCCGGCGACCCATCACCGACGGCGGCCAAGTTGCCACCACTCAGAAAAGCAAGATCCGGAATGGATTGCAGCGTCCCATGGAGCATCTTAACCTCCAACGGTGCACCACGATCGATTACTCCTGTAGCGCTGCGCCGAAGCGGACTACTCAAAAAACCAATACTTGATCGGGCAGCGACGACTGAGTTGAGTACGAAGTCAGACTCAGTCGGCGATTGGTACACTGCGACGCTTCCAGGCCACGGGGTTCCCGTCACGGCGAGGTGCGGTGCATGCTCAACCTCGTCTCCGGACAACAGTGGCAAGTCCAGGAAAACCGATGTCAATGGTACTGGTGGTACGAATTCCCGCACACCTGCAAGTTCGTCGGAAAGCTCGGAAGGCGTATAGACTTCCGGCTCAATACGCACCGCCTCCAAAAGCTGCATTTCACCGTGCTCGACCCGATCTACGCGATAAAGCCCAGCGCCTTCAGACTGATCCGCCGTTACTTCTATGACATCACCAGCCCCAACGCCAATTTGTGACGGTGGCAATGCAAGCTTGATGGCTTCTCTGGCAATCCGGGCTTCGGCCAGCCACCGTTCGGCAACTTGCCTCCCTTCAGGTCGCGTCAAAGCCATTGGAACTTCGCTTGTGGACACGGCGTGCGTTGCGTCGTCGGCAAGGATCGCTTCCTCAGACAGGACATCAAAGTTGCCATCAGTTTGCACAAACCTTACGCGCACTCGACCAGCCAACTCGGCCTCCGATTCGCGTGCTTGCTCCAATCGACCATCCAAGTCCGGATGGATGGCAATGGTATCCGAAGGAAGCGATACGGCGCGTTTGCCTGTCCGCGAAATGAATTTCAGGATGCCATCACGCTCAATCGCATCGAACGCAAACCGCAACATGAGCGGCTGCAACGCGCCGCGCGCATCGGTGACGTCATCAACAACGTAGCCTCGAACATACCCAAATAACTCTGACGTGTCGTAGTGTTTCAACCCCGACCGCTCACAGATTTCACCAACGACCGACGCAAGACTACGACCCGAGGTACGCCCGTTGATCCAGTGCCCGCGTGGATAGTTCTCGCCGTCAGACCACATGCGCAAAGAGTTCGGAAAAAATGGATAAGGCCGCGCATCCCACGCCCAAACGAAAGCCCTCGACATATCCACCATTCGGCCTTCGTAGTCAGTAGCGGCCGGGTTGTTTTCCGGATCCCGCCAATAACTATGTACCGCGCGCAGGTACTGTTTCTGGATCAGATCGTCGCGTGCACCGTTCGAATACTTCGGCAGACTGCTCTCGGACGATTTCTGATCGAGAAACTTGTTAGGTTGATTTGTACCCTTGTCGATTGCGGCGCAACCAAACTCTGTAAACCAGATAGGCTTAGATCCTGGCACCCAGTCGGTCGAGCTCGCTGAACGAACACCATCGATACGTTCGTGGTGCGCGTTGCTCCACCAATTTCGAATATCTTTGTACCTGTAAATCCAAGGCTCGTCGTGAGCCCCGTCAGTGATCGGTGTGCGTATTTGTGCCGCTTCTGCTTCGGCCGATTGGTAGTACCAATCATACCCCTCGCCACCCTCGATATTAGCGCTTAGATAGTCCAAGTTGTATATATCTTGCCAGTGAGCGTCCGCGTGATCGTCACCTTCGCGCCAGTCCGACACAGGCATATAGTTATCAATGCCGATAAAATCGATATTGTCGTCGGCCCAAAGCGGATCAAGATGGAAGAAGCGGTCACCTGAACCGTCTTGCGGTTGATAACCAAAGTATTCGGTCCAATCCGCTGCGTAACTGATCTTAGTATCTGGCCCAAGTAGCAGGCGAACTTGCGCTGCAAGTTCCTTCAGCTTCTGTACAGCATAAAAACGGTTCTCAACTCCGCGGATCTGGGTCAAGCCGCGCATCTCGGAGCCTATGCAGAACGACTCCACCCCGCCTGCCCAACGACACAACGCCGCATAGTGCAAAATAAAGCGCGACAAAGACCATTCTTGAGGACCGAAGTACTCAAATGAGCCTGTGACGCGGAAATCCGCCGCCGTGACTGTTCCAAAAAACGCGTCGACCTCAGCTTCTGCTGCTTCGGTCCCGTCGGGTGATCCGTCCACGCCGGGTGCACGAGACAGGGTGATGCGACCACGCCATGGCAAATGCGGCTGAGTGTCATCCGGAGCATATGGATTTGGCAAATCGTTGCCTTCCAATTGGTCCATCAGAATGAATGGATAGAACATCACATTCTTGCCTGCAGCACGTAGGCCGTTGATGGCTTCCACAACAGCTGCGTCAGCTGGCGTACCTCCATAAATCGGACGATCATTTATGTAAGGGACACGCTCCACAGTGTTCCGCAGCCTATGCGCAACCCGCCACGGCATGTTCTCACCGTCAATATCAAGGCGTTCGACTTTCGGTTTAACCTCGCAAGACCCACACCTCAGATCGTTACCAAACCAGGAAACAATCAAGGACGCCGCTTCACAGTTCGGCATCTCCGTCGTCAGCGCATCCAACGACACAGCAAAATCTGGCCGGCCAGCGGGGGTGTTGATATTCGCGCTCCATCGGCCTCGGTTCCCATCGACATAATTGACCGCGGTCGTCGCCAATGCGTATTCACCAGTACCGGGCATCAGCGCGACAGCCTCTACTGCGCGCGTGATCTCTTCGTCTGCACCAACCTCTTCTGGTTGCTCTGGGCGGACAACTTCGAAGGACAGCTGCGGCACACGATTGCCGAATTGGCCCAGCGCGAGGTTTTCAATAACCACATAGGCAGTACCCCGATACGCCGGGACCAGACCCTGCCCTTCGGTGGCTTCCATCAACGGATCAGGAAGTTGATCCCGCGCGCCGGTGTAAACGCGCATGTTCAAATCGTTGATTGACACCTCTTCGCCGTCAGCCCAGACGCGGCCAATCCGCGTGATTTCCCCTTCGCAAACGGCGAGGGCAAGGCTGACGGAATAAGAGTATTCACGCACTTTTGGCGACGCTTTCTGGCCGCCAGTACCTTTGCCGCCTCCACCGCCACCGGTGACAGTGACGGTTTCCTTGAAATCCGAAGACCAAATCACCTGACCACCTAAACGCATACGGCCGTACAGTTGCGAGATAGGCGCGCCTTCACCCGAATTCGACAATCTAAAACGGTCAACCTTACCGTGCTCTACGACATCAGAACCCTGCCCCATCACACGTTGGTCGATGACCCGACCCAGCGTTGCTCCAATCGCGCGCCCGATCGCAACCGATGACAAGCCCAAGGCAGTGCCACCAATCGATCCGCCAATAGCCGCGCCAGCGGCAGAAAGTACTACGGTTGCCATCAGTCGGCCTCCACATCGGGAAATTGGAAACGGGCCACAGCGCGTCGGGCCCAGGGTTCGCTCATGGGGCTTTCAACAACGCCATGTCCGCTATATGCGTGAACAAAACTTGGTGCGGCGCCAATGCCAGCTTGAATTCCCAAATGCTTGGCAATGGAACCCTCGCGCATGCGAAAGAGGATCACATCGCCAACCGCCAAGGTATTCAATTGCTTCGGATGCAAGTGGCGAGACGCAGCACCCCACAATTGTTCTTCGCCCTGCGGCTCCGACCAATCCATGCTATAGGCGGGAGGTAACTCCGGCTCGGACCCGAAAAGCGCCCGCCACACACCGCGGACCAGGCCCAGACAATCCGTGCCCGCCCCGCGCGCAGCCATCTGGTGGACATAAGGTGTACCAATCCAGGTTCGCGCCTCTTTAACGATCAACGACGGTGACACAGTCATCGCAGGCTCCCCCCAGAATTTGTGCCACCGGAGGTGGGATAGGTCATCATCCAGTCATCACTTGGCAAATCAGGAAAACCCTGAAAATTCAGCAAGTTGTTGAACTTTAAACGGCAGGTATCAAAACGCTTGTCGCAGCCAGCGGTTAGCCGGACCGCATCAGCGCGGTTCATCTGTCCGCGCACGGCTTCCCACAGCTCAATCCGCCGTACGCCGTCTTCGAACGCATCGCGCTTGATCATCCCCCAAAGCCCTGCTGCATTTCCCGATGTCACATCAAGACGGCCACGGGAGAACCACCGGGGTTCAAAGCCGGCCAGATCGTCCCACTCGAAAACACGGTTATCGATCACGCGATCCGGTTGGCCTTCGAACACATATCCCGGTTGGCTCAGGTCAAAGCCGCACGAGCCATCACCCAGTACTGCTGTACATGGCTTTTGGTATATACGGCCCAACGGTCTGTTCAGGGCTTCGGTCAATCCGCGCAATTCCGCATGGAACGCGCCGCCTGAACGACGCAACTCACCAATTGAGCCACGAAATTGAAGCCATCGCACGTCCGGCTTTGCCCAGTTGACCATCCAAGCGCGTACTTCTGCATTGTCAAAACGACCCGCTTCGATCTCATCTTCGCGCACGGATGCATCAGTCAACGCACCCAATGCTTCAGTGTTGTCGACGCTCAAGCCTGTACTCTGCGCCAAGGCAGCCGCCGACAAGCCGGTGTCCGCCCGAAACTCTATGCCATCGAAGTTTAGAGGCGTGTCATGGTCGGTGAAGCCAAAGGTCTTGCCGTCTGTCCGCAGAATAGCCCACGCCCGGCACAACGTTGTGACACCTGTTCCAGCGTGTGCGAGAAACTCTTCACTTTGCCCGCTCATCACACACGCACCTCGATGATTGGAACGTTAGGGACCGTGCCCGCTTGGAAGCTCGCAACCGAGGTCTGAATTTGGTCCGTATCAAAACGCACGGGTACATCGAATTCGAAACCAGCTGTGATTTCCTCATTCTCTTCTGGGGGGTGCTGGAATGTGATCAACCCGGTGGACAGATCTACGTCGTAATCCACGCCTTCCTGCATTTCATCACGACCCAAGCCCACGCGGACAGTGCCAGCCACGGGTTTCACGATTGGGCGGGAATATGAAAACTCGCCGGAGCGATAGGTTTTGAGAAGCGGGAAGGTGTCGACAATGCCATCACCCTGAGCGATTGTCTGGTCTGAAAAGCGCGGGTCAGCGCTTGCAGCACCAGACTTGAAATCCGCCCAGTCCTTCCAGCGGAACCCATACATCTGTCCCATCCGGGCTTCAAAGAACGCGATCAACGTCTCGACATCATCCAATGATCGCATCCCCAAACCTGCATCATATCGGCGACGCGAATGCGCCCACGGCGTGTTGCGCTCCTCAAACCCATTGGCAAGGGTCACAACTTCTGTGCGGCGTTGTGGCCCGCCAACCGAGCCAAAGCTCAAGGACGCGGGAAATCGAACCTCGTGAAAATTCATGGCCTTGGCTCCCCTTCAATTTCTTAACGGTTTCGGCTCGCGCGGCTCAGCGCGCGGTTCATCTGTGCGGCGATCTGGTTCTGGGATCGGGCAAAACCCTGTACGTCCGGCGTCGTGATATTCATCACCACGGTCGGGCCGCCCTGCCCGCCGCCTCCACGCACGCCCAACTTGCCGTCCGGGCCACGGGCCAACGGCATGATGGCCTCTGGTCCTGCCTCGCCCATCACACCGGTACCACCACGCATTCCAAAAGGTGTGGCCGAACTGACAATGCCGCCAGACGCAAAGGGCATCACGCGACCCTGGCTAAAGGGCGCGCCATCGGCAAAGGGCAGGATCTTCTCGAAGAGCCCGCCGGCACCAGTGGCAAGCAACCCGCCGACATGATCGGTTACGGGCTTGATCGCAGCATTATACGTCGCGTTGATCATGGAGTTGGCCACGGTATCCAAGGCATCCGACAGACTCAGCCCATCAAACACCAACCCGTCAAAAGCCTTCCGCAAACCGCGCGACAAACCCTTCTCAAGGGTCGCCACGTCCTTGTTGGTCGCAGCAAGGCTTTCGCGCATCCGCCGCAACTCGCTGTCAAAGCCAGTCACCATGATCGTTGTCGCATCCAGTGTCTGACGCAATCCATCGGTATGATCTTCGAGATTTTCAATCTCATCTCGGTAATCGCTCATGTCTGATCCCCTTCCGACTGTTCGTCCGGCCAGGCAGCCATCAGAGCATCCAGCCCACCACTCAACAGCGGCGCGCTCTGACCCGGTGTGCCCAGCATCATCTGCAATTCGGCAGGGGTCAGCGCCCAGAACGCCTCAGGCGTCAGGCGAAGCCCCTGCATCCCGGCCCGCATCAAGGCGGGCCAGTCAAGTGTCTTGGTCATACCTCTGGCACCACGAAAGCGCGGGCGATCAACTCAGCTGCAGCGCGAGCAGCACCCATCGGACCACCTGCGATCTCAGCATGATCGAGTTGCGCGGGATCAAAAGCCGCCCCACCGCCAACAAGCCCGGCTTTCAACACGGCCAATACATCACCGCTCGAAAACCGGCCCTGTTCAAATCGTTCGACCAAGGCAACCAACGAAGGCTCAGCCAAAGCCGCCTCAAGCCCTGCAAGCGCTCCAAGGGTCAGCCGCATCACCTGCGGCGCCCCCTCAACCACCAGCGTGACCTCTCCCCTCCAAGGATTGGTCATCAGGCCACAAGCGCCGTAAAGGTCAGCGCGCCAGCAGATGCCAGCGACATCTCATAGGTCGCCTCGCCATTGTGGCTCCCACTGTATTCCAGCGACGTCACCTGAAACGAGCCTTCGACAATGCCGAAGTCGGGGATGATAACCTGGAACTCCGGTGTCTCTCCGTCAAAAAAGATCTGGCGCGCGCGTTCGTCCGTGCCTTCGTCCTTGAAGACACCACCACCTGAAATGTTGGCGGACCGAACACCGGCACCAGCGAGCAGCTCACGCCAGCCACCTTGGCTTTCCAGACTGGTGACGTCGACACTCTCAGCGTTGAAACTGACGCGTGTCGCCCGCAGACCAGCAATGGTTTCGAACTGCCCGTCCGAGGTCATGTCGACCTTCAGCAGCAGGTCCTTTCCGTTCTGAGCACCCATGGGTTTTCTCCGTTTGAAATTGGTTGATTAGTTGTCTTCAGTCCGCGCGCGGAAAGTCAGATCAATGCGGCGCCCTGTGCCCTTGTCGATCTTGACGGCGCGGGCACGCTCAAATCGCAGGGACACGAGGCGCCCACGATCCAGAGGCAAGTCAGCATCATGCAACACGTCACACACAGCGCCTGCAGCTTCCTTGGCCGCAAAAAAACCGGGGACGTCAGTCACGACAGACACGACAAAGTTGTGAACGGCGCCACTGCCCGTCTTGTCATCCGCCACACGCACGGTCTCGGGACCAAGGTTGACATAAAGGCTCGGCAACGCGCCACTGGGCAGCGCGTCATACACAGCATCTCCAACCGCATCTCCCACGGCCAGATCAGCAGCAACAGCAGCAAACACGGCGCTTTGAAGCGCCGCTGCAACAGCATAGCTCATATCGCGATCTCCTCGTCGGCCATGCAGACCAGATAGCGACCCTCGGGGTCGCGCTCGGCCACACTGCGGATGTTGAACAGGCGGTTTCCATCTCGGAAACGTTGCTCGGCCATGGGGCGTTCTGGGTGACCCACGGGCGCACCACGCACAACGACAGTGTAAGGCACGGCAGAAACAGCTGCCCCGGTGGTCACCGTTTCGCGACCCGTCCGCGCCGTCAGTTCGGCCCAGATCACACCCAAGGACGTCCAGCTTTCGGCGTACCCCCCCGCTCCATCAGATGCGCGAGATGGGCTTTCCAGGTTCAGGCGCCGGTTCAGGCGCGGCGTCTTCACCGGACACCCCCGCCCAAACGAATGGGCTTGTAGCGCTCGATCAGACTGGTCACGCCAAAGGGCATGCAACCTTCACTCAAGGTCGTCTCATGGCGGAATTCATAGTAATGCGAAGCCAAAAGCATCACAGCCTGCGCCAGATCAGCCGGCACCTCGGACCAGACAGCCCCGTACCCGGCGGTGAAGCTCACGGTCATAGTTCCGGCAACAGGGATCGTCGGCAGCGCGTGACCGACCGACCGCAGACGCGGGCGGTGCATGTCACGCTCAAGCCAAAACAGATCACCGCCGATAGGCGTCTCATCGCCCGCACGATCGACCAGAGCGACCGCGCCAATCGCAGCGACAGGCGCCACGGGCAAAGCAACGGCATCATCCGCAGCCAATGCCGTTACCGACAGAACAAAATCACGCGCGATCAGGACCTTGCCCGTGCGCGCCTCGATCGCCGTGACAGCCGCTCGCAAAAAGCTGACCAACACCGCATCCTGTACGCTGTCATTGCCAAACCCGCTGCCCAGACGCAGATGCGCCTTGAATTGCTCGACCGGAAGTGCTGCATCAGGCACCGTGGTCACTTCGTTCAACATCATGGAACATCTCCAGAAAAACTCTGCCCCTCGGCTCCAAAGGCCCGGGTGCGCGCCAGTCCACGTTGCTCGGACGGAGGGGAGCAGCTAGACAACACGGCGCACTTCAGCGCGCACCCGGAACCGGGGATGGTCACCCACCCCCGGCCATCCACGATCAACCCTTAGGCTGTCGCGAATTTCAGCAGCTTGATGGCCGCAAAGTCGCTCACGTCACCGCCAACGCGCTTGGTGGCATAGAACAGGACGTGGGGCTTCGCGCTGAAGGGGTCACGCAGGACACGCAGGTCAGGACGCTCGGCCACGGTGTAACCGGCGGCAAAGTCACCAAACGCAATGGCGTCGGCATCGCTGTCCGCATCAGGCATGTCTTCGGCGATCAGGACGGGGTAACCCATCAGGGTCGCAGGCTGACCAGCGGCCAGACCGTCCGACCACAGGAAACGACCGTCATTGTCCTTGAGCTTGCGCACAAGACCAGCGGTCTTGGAGTTCATCACGAAGGACGCGTTGGCGCGGTATTCAGCACCCAGGGCATACACCACGTCGATGATAGCCTCGGCAGTCACGTCACCGTCGATACCCGAAGGCACATAGCCAAGGTTGCCCCAGGCCCACACGTCATTGTCGACCGATGTGTGGGTCAGGAAACCGCGGGGCTTGTCCACGCCATCACCGTTGATGAAAGCAGCCGCTTCGGCGCGGGCGAACTTGTCGGCAATACGACCAGCGAGCCACGCTTCGATATCAAACGCGCTGTCGTCCAGCAGGCGCTGTGACGCTTTCGGCAGGGCCGACAGCTCATGCAGCGGGATGGTGATGCGGTCAATGGTGGGGGTGTCGGTCTCGGCCTGTGTGGCCGTTTCGGTCGCCCAGCCTGCGCCGACGTCGGTGTGATCCACCAGCACGTCATAGGACGTCGCTTCGACATTCACGACGCTTGCGATGGAACGGATCGACGCGGTTGCGTTCAGAACCGACTTCACGCTCTCGGATGTGGTCGGATCTACAAGGTAGCCGCCATCCGAATTCACTGCCGTGGACAGCGATTTGCCCTCCAGTTCAAGGCCACGCAGGCCATCATCTTCGCCCGAACGCAGATAGGCATTGAACGCCTTCTGATGGGGGGCACCCAATTCGACGGCCCCGGCCAGAGGGGTACGCGTCGCAGTCATGTTTTTCCGATCCAGCATGGTCAGTCGCTCTTCCGTTTGTTGAAGTTTGGATTGCAGTTCGGCTTGGAAGCCTTTGAATTCCGTGACGAAACCCTGCACGGCTTCGGCCACGTCCTGGGCGGGGGACAAACCTTCCCCGGCCCGAGCCTTGATCTCGGTCTTGCTCATCAGCATGTCCTTGATGGTTGGTATGAAACGGCCCTGCGCGTCAGCGCTGCGCCAACTCCGCGCGCGCAGCCCGCAGGGCCGCCGCCATGTCACGCAGATGCGCGTCCTGATCCGAAGACATCTCTTCGGCCTTGGCCGCCACCCGCGCACTGGGCAGCATCGGGAAGGTCACAAGCGACACCTCCCAAAGCTCCAGTTCGGTCAAGAGCCGCTGGCCCTTGTCGTTCTTCGTGGCCTTCACGGTCTGGTAGCCGATGGACAGGCCATCAATGGCCCCCGCACCAATCAGCTCCGCCGCCTCGCGACCCTTGGCAATGGACGGCAACAGCCGCCCCTTCACCCAAAGCCCCTTGGCATCTTCCCGCACCTCGTCCCACACCCCGATGGGATAGGCCGGATCGTGTTGCCACAGCATCTTCACGTTGCGCCCCTCGGCGGCAATGGTCTTCAACGACGCCGCATAAGCGCCCTTGCCCACGACATCACCACCTTGATCGCAGGCACCGAACAGGCTGGCATAGCCCTCGATCACGGTGCCGTCCTGCACTTCGACACTGTCGCCAAAGCGCGCAAATTTCGTCTCCAGACCGGTTTCTGCCTGCATCTGCTCTCTCCTCATTCTCAATGCGGCCCACTAATGGGGTATCGCCGCCATGATCGATTGAAACCCAGTCGCCAGAACAACGGCCACAACGCCATAGACAGTCAGCCAAAGCCGCTTCTCCAACCGCTCCATCAACGTCTCAAGACGCTGCAAACGGTCAAGAATATTGGCGAAGTGAACTTCCGTCAGACGCTCATGGGCTTCCAGTTTCAGCCCCGGACCGCACGCAAACTTTTCCCAAAGCTTCGCATCATCCATCCGCATCCTCCTCGGCCACCGCGGGCAGACCCAACAGACGGCGCTTCTCGGCCACGCTCAGGAAATCGGCCCCTGCCACCCGCGCCCACTGCGCGTCGCGCTCGGCAGACAAGGCAGGCACCTGATCCAGATCCGGAGACAGCACCACATCCTCGCCCGTATGGGCACCAAGCCATTCGGCCAAAGCCGCCGCCACGCGCGTGGCCAGGGGCAGAACTGTCAAACGATAAAACGCCCGGTTCGCCTCCTGATAATTGGCGTAAGTGGCATCACCCTGAATGCCCAAAAGCATCGGCGGCACGCCAAAGGCCAACGCGATCTCCCGCGCCGCAGCCTCCTTGGTCTTCTGGAACTCCATGTCCGACGGCGAAAAGCCCATCGGCTTCCAATCCAGACCACCCTCAAGCAACATCGGCCGCCCCGCATTGCGCGCGCCCGAATGGTTGGTCTCGATCTCACTCACCAGACGGTCATATTGATCGCCTGACAATTGCGATTGGCCATCAGACCCGCGATACACAATGGCCCCCGAAGGACGCGCCGCGTTATCCAGCAAGGACTTCGACCACCGAGACGCCGCCGTATGGACATCCAGCGCCATGGCCGCCGCCTGCATGGGCGAAAACCCGTAATGATCATCCTGGGGATGAAAGCTCTTGATATGACAGATCGGGCTCACCGGCCCGGAGGCGTCAAAACGGTGCGTCTTGCCGCCCACGGAATAGTCATAGGCCACAGGCCACCCATCCGCACCGGGCACAACAGACATCCGGTCCGACCGCAACACATGCAACTCCAGCGGCGCGCCGCTTTCGCCGGCCACGGCCTCGACATAGGCATTCCCGGACAGCAAAAGCTGCGCATAGAGCGCCTCCAAGAGCTCCGCACGCCCCTGCCCCGGATTGGGCCGCTTGATCAGCGAAAGCAGCGGATGCACGTCAAAGCGTTGCTCCATATCCTGCAAAACCAGGGGCAAGGCCGCAGCAGCCTCAGCAATCAGCTTGACGGACCGAAACCCAACCGGGTTCCCGGAAAAGCCCGAACGGGTCAAAGACACCGCATCGCGCGGGGACCACGCCACACGGCCCCCCGTCTGCCAGGCCACAACCTTCCCCGTCGCACTTGCCTTCTGCTCTGGTACATCCGCCACAGCCCGGTTCCGAAAGAAATCAAACACGAAGGGTCTCCTTTTGATCCCAATGGGCCGCCCGGCCCGTCGTCCAAAGAAAAAGGCGGCTCAAAAAGAACCGCCTCACCGCAAGGGTCATCCCCTGCTTCATCTTGCCAAATAAACTCGCCCCGCAGGGCCGCTCACAACCGGCGCACACCGGGCCTCTGGTACTGGCCAGCGGGCTCGATCATCAACTCGTGCAACGCCCAGACCAAAGCATCGACCCGGTCCGGCGACCCCTGTCCCTCATAGCCAGCGCGGGTCATCCGCGTCATCTGATCCTCCAAAGGCCCCAGTTCCAACGCATGTGTCACACGGTCCTGCTCGTACAAGGCCGCCACCGGCTCCGATCGCGCCACCTTGCCCCGAGAGGCGTGCACAGTCTTCAAAGACACCAGCGGGTCGACCTGCCGGATCACCTCGCTGACAAGCTGCCCGCCCTGATTGACCTCGGCCACGAGGCGGTCAGCATCGTATTTCTTCATCGCATCAATGGCCGCCTGCGCCCAGCCTGCAGGTCCCAGTCCCTGCACGGTGCAATCGGCAATCACATGGGCGCGCCAATCCTGCGGCGGGCCGTCCATCGACACGCCAGCCACGATAATCCCACACGCGTCCGACGCTTTGCCCGACGACACCGCAGGGTCCAGCCCCACCACCACGCGATCAAGCTTCGGCTTGCGCTTGCGGCGCACAGCATCCAGCATCGCTGTGGTCCACAGCGCGCCCTCGGCATCACTCAGCAGAATGCCTTCCAGCTCCTGCCGGCCCAACCGCGTCCCAGCATAGCGGCGCTTGACCTCGGCAAGGAACGACGACGCCAGATTGGCCGCATTGGCCTCGGTTGGCGCATGCGTGACAACAGTCGATGACTGCTCCAAAAGCTCTTTCAAAACCTCGACATTGCGCGGCGTCGTCGTCACGCAACAGCGTGGATCATCGCCCAGCCGCAACGCAAATTGCAGCATGTCCCAGGTCTCGGCCCCGCGTTTCCACTTGGCCAGCTCGTCCACCCATGCACAGTCAAATTGCGGCCCCCGCAATCCTTCGGGGTCAAAGGCCGTGTGAATTGTGGCAACAGCCCCGTTGGGCCATTCCAGCATCTTGCGGCCTGCATGAAACTTGGGCCGCCGGTCCGATGGCGAACAGGCCAGCAAACCGCTTTCGCCAAACACCATGACCTCCCGCACCTGCTCGATGGTCTCGCCCACCAATGCAACGCGCCTGGCCTTGCCCTTGTCCAGCGGCATGTCACCTTCGACCATGCTGCGCACCCACTCCGCCCCGGCCCGGGTCTTGCCCGCACCGCGCCCGCCCATGATCACCCAGGTCCGCCAATCCCCCTCAGGTGGCAGCTGGTGCTCCATGGCCCAGAATTCGAACAAAAAAGGGAGGGCGCCCAAAGCGCCCTCCGCCTCCAACTCACTCAGAAACCGATCCTGTGCGTCCACAGTCGCGCAAGCGACCAAGCGCGCACCGAACCTGAGCTCGGGCAATGCTAAGGTCGAAAGCATATCCGTTTTGGGCAATGCCACTGCGGGCTTGTCTGAACGTGTCAAGCTTGTGCTCCGCTCCTTGCAGGCTCACCACCAGCTTTGACAAGGATGTCAGCTGGCCGTTCACCTCGGTTTCCTTGAATTCCTCCCCGGCATCCGCCTTTTCTTTGAAGGCTTGGATTGTCTGTCGCAATTCAGCGAGCGAAGCCTGCATCGAAGAGACAAGCTCCTCGCTGCGGGCTTCTTCAGCCTCCGGGGTAATCAGTGTCATGTGATATGACCTCTCATGCGTTGGATTGTCTCCGCACGAGAGAAACAGAAAAGCGACCTCGGATCACTCCGACGGCCGCTTGCCCACTTCTTCTAGCTTGACACAAGTTATACGTGTGACCGTTCGCAGAGTCAAGCGAATTCCGGATGAGCTGCGCCCGCTAACCGTACGGTACGATTAACAAATTCCTAATCGAGAGGTTAAAATGTGGTTAACGCAACACGTAACCTCTTGATCCCCCACAACAACGGTTGTCTGTCCCCGCGGGGACAAATATCAAAACGGTTCAAACAGCCCGTAGGGCGGGCTTCAGCCCGCCACCTTTCCCGGCCTATCCCCCGTCCGACTGGTTCGCCCGTTCCGCTTCAATCTCACGCCAGCGCGCCACATTCCGGTTGTGCTCGTCCAATGTCTCGGCAAAGGCGTGCCCGCCCGTCCCATCGGCCACAAAGAACACATACGGCGTCTCATCCGGTTGCGCCGCCGCCATCAGGCTTGCACGCCCGGGGTTCGCGATGGGCGTCGGCGGCAGTCCCTGAATGACATATGTGTTCCACGGCGTCGCCGCCCGCAACTCGGACCGGCGCAGGCCACGGCCCAGCACACCCTGCCCCCGCGTGACACCATAGATGACGGTGGGGTCGGTCTGCAGGCGCATGCCCCGGTTCAACCGGTTCACAAAGACAGACGCCACCTGACGCCGCTCCTCGGCGACCCCCGTCTCTTTCTCGATGATGGACGCCAGTGTCAGCAATTCCTCCGGGCTCTCCAGCGGCAGATCTGGATCGCGAGACTCCCACGCAGCCGACACCCACAACTCCTGCTGCTCGGTCATCTGCGCAAGAATGCCGGCACGGTCATCCCCCTCGCGGACTTCGTAGCTGTCCGGCGCAAGCGCACCCTCGGGCGGGATCTCGGACACCTCACCCGACAGCACGTCCATGTTCTGAAGGGCATTCACCACCTGCCAGCTGGTCACACCCTCGGCCAGGGCGATGCGATACCGCGTGTCCTGTCCTTCACGCACTTCACTATAGATGGCGGGTGTCTCTTCCTCACCCGGCTGAAACTCGGCCCGCTCCACAAAACGATTGGTGGCCGGGTCCAACTCGCGGACCTGCGCGCTCAAGCGGTTGACCCCGACGCGATAGACCACTTCGGTCCCGCACGTGCTGGCCCCGCCCCGGGTCACCGCATCCACGATCTCTTCCATGGACGCACCCGGCTCGACCAGGAAACTCCCGGCCTTCAACTCGCCGGTTTTGCCTGAATAGTCGGCACCCGTCCGAAAAATCCAGCCATAGGACACAGCGCCCTGCTCTTCCAGATCGGCACTCACACGGCGAAAGTTCGATCCGCGATCCACTTGCACGCAAATCGCATCGGTCAGCGGTCCGGGGCCTTCATACTGGCCACGTCCCCACAGGATTAATCCGCCCAGAACAAACAGGGCCACGATCAGAAATGTCAGTGCGTTCGAGGCGATGGATCGCCACATCAGCTGACCTTTCCAAAGATCACGCTGGCGTTTGTTCCACCAAAGCCAAAGCTGTTGGACAAGGCATAGTCCACCTTGCGCGCCCGCTTGGCATTCGGTACCAGATCAACGGGCGTCTCAACAGCCGGATTGTCCAGATTGATGGTCGGCGGACACACTTGATCGCGGATGGCCAAGATCGAGAAAATCCCCTCAATCGCGCCCGCAGCCCCCAACAAGTGCCCTGTCGCTGACTTGGTCGAGGACATGGTTACATTGCCTGCATGATCGCCCAACAAACGCTCCACCGCGCCCAACTCAATCGTGTCGGCCATGGTCGAGGTGCCGTGCGCATTGATATAGTCGATGTCCGACGGCTCCAGCCCTGCGTTGCGCAGTGCAGCCTTCATGGACCGCTCGCCGCCCTCACCATCCTCGGACGGGGCCGTGATGTGGTAGGCATCACCGGACAGGCCATAGCCCAGAACCTCGGCATAAATCTTCGCACCGCGGGCCACGGCGTGTTCATATTCTTCAAGCACAACGATGCCCGCGCCCTCGCCCATCACAAACCCATCCCGGTCCGCATCATAAGGACGGCTCGCCGCTTGGGGATCATCCGCGCGTTTCGTGGACAGGGCCTTGCACGCATTGAACCCGGCAATCCCGATCTTGCAGATCGCAGCCTCAGCCCCGCCCGCAATCATCACGTCGGCATCCCCATGCTGGATCAGGCGGCTCGCGTCACCAATGGCGTGCGCCCCGGTGGAACAGGCTGTCACAACCGAATGGTTCGGCCCCTTGAACCCGTACTTGATGCTCACCTGACCGGAGATCAGGTTGATCAGCGCACCCGGCACAAAGAAGGGCGACACGCGGCGCGGCCCCTTCTCTTCCATCATCACGGCGGTGTTCGCGATGGAGTTCAACCCACCAATACCGGAGCCAATCAGAACGCCTGTGCGCTCAAGGCTCTCGGTGTCTTCCGGCATCCAGCCTGCATCCTCGACCGCCTGCTGGGCGGCGGCGAGACCAAACATGATAAAGGTGTCGACCTTGCGCTGTTCTTTCGGCGCCATGTAGGTGTCGGCATTGAAGGTGCCATCGCTGCCATCCCCGAGGGGCACTTCGCACGCGTATGTGGTGGCAAGACCTTCGGTGTCAAAACCGGTGATCGGACCTGCACCCGATTGGCCATCCAGAATACGGCTCCAGCTGGCCTCGACCCCATCGGCCAACGGCGTCACCAGTCCAAGACCTGTCACGACAACTCTGCGCATCTGCTCATGCCCCTTCACGTTTCTGGCCCGCCTCTTACCGCGCCGTGTGTCCCCTGTTCAAGTCCCGACAGGGGATGCACCCTACTGCTCCATGGTATGGCTGACAGCTTTGATGATCGGCAACTAGCTACTCCACGGTGTGGCTGACAGCTTTTGCAAACAAAGGCAGTCCTTGCCACTGGCCGCGTCTGCCTACGCAGCCGCAACCTATCTCGCTTTGGTGAGCCCGAAGCGCCAAGTGAAAAATGTAATGCGCGCACAGCGCGCTCAATAGGATCCCGCCTGAGGCGGGGACTTGCGCAGCTTCAGCTGGATCGGGCCAAACTCATCCTCGGCCATCCGCATATCGACATAGCCGATATGACCAGCGATCCGCGCCGACGCCTCATGTTCCGGGTCCATCATGCACACCAAAGGCCCGGTCACGACACGGTCAAACCAGTCGTGTGCCGCCTGCACGGCCTCAATCCCAAGGCCACGGCCCTGCGCCTCGGGCGCCAACACCCAGCCCGCTTCGGGCACGGTGTCAAAATCCTCTCCCAAGCCCCGCGCGCCGTAGAAGAAACCGACCTGACCGACCAGCTTTTGAGATCCATGTTCTTCAATGCCCCACTGGCCAAAGCCCGTGACCTGCCAGTGGCCTGCTATGCCCAGAAACGCTTTCCAGGACATGTCACGACTGCGCGGTGTGCCGCCGATGTAGGTTGCAACTTCGGGCATCGCCCAAATCTCGGCAAAGCGGTCGAACTCGCCCGGCCGCATTGCGCGCAAGGTCACGCGCGCCGTGTTGATGGTCGGCACATGTCTGCCCATGGTGTATGTCCTGCCCGAACAATATGTTTGTTTTGACAAACCTTGTCCCCGCGGGGACAGCAAAGGCAAGAGCCCATCTGCCGGGCACAAAAAAACGGCGTCCTTTCGCATGAAAGAACGCCGTTCTGTCGAGCAAATGCCCGAAAACCTTACGAGGCTTTGGTGATGAAGCCCACTGCGTCGCCGAATGTCTGGATGGTTTCGGCCGCGTCATCAGGGATTTCGATACCGAATTCCTCTTCGAACGCCATGACCAGTTCCACGGTGTCCAGGCTGTCAGCGCCCAGGTCATCGATGAACGAGGCGTTTTCTGTCACCTTTTCTTCGTCCACACCCAGGTGTTCCACAACGATCTTCTTCACGCGATCGGCGATGTCGCTCATATGACTGTCCTCATTCTATGCCGGGGCAAATCGTGGCGCCCCCAAGTGGTGTCCCTGTGCATACAGGGCTCTGGTCTTGCCCCCTTGGGGCGGTGAAGCCTCGCCCCGTGAGGGGCGGTGCAGCGCCGGGCCGTGATAGTGGCCCGCCGCCGGAAACTGCGCCGCCTATAGCATATCCCGAAAAGATGGCAATACGCAGCGTGTAGGGTCAGGCCCTCGCGCCTACAACATGGCCATGCCGCCATTGACGTGCAAGGTCGTGCCCGTGACATAGGCCGCCTCGGGGCTGGCCAGATACAGGGTTGCGGCAGCGATTTCATGCGCCTCACCCATGCGACCGGCAGGAATTTGTTCCATGATTCCAGTCTTTTGGTCGTCCGTCAACTTGTCAGTCATGGCCGTCGCGATAAAGCCCGGTGCCACGGCGTTCACCGTGATCCCACGGCTTGCGACCTCGTAGGCGAGGCTTTTCGACATGCCCACCATACCCGCCTTGCTTGCTGCATAGTTGGCCTGGCCCGGATTACCCGTGGCCCCGACAACCGAGCTGATATTCACAATCCGGCCCCAGCGCGCCTTCATCATGCCCCGCATGACCCCTTTGCACAGCTTGAAGGTCGAGGTGAGGTTCACATCAATCACCGATTGCCATTCGTCATCCGACATCCGCATGAACAGGTTGTCACGCGTGATCCCCGCATTGTTCACGAGGATGTCGAGCGCGCCCATCGCCTCTGTCGCCTGTTTGGGCAGCGCATCCACGGCTGCGAAGTCACTGAGGTTGCAGGGCAGCACATGCGCCCGCTCTCCAAGCTCGCTGGCCAGCGCCTCAAGCGGATCGGTGCGCGTCCCGCTAAGACCCACGGTCGCCCCGGCGGTGTGCAGCGTGCGTGCAATTTCCGCTCCGATGCCACCCGAAGCGCCGGTGATCAGCGCGGATTTTCCTGTCAGATCAAACATATGAACCTCTTCATTCTTCAAGCTTGGGCCACGTCCATATAGACGTCGCAAATATTCAGGGAGGAGTCCTTGGCCACAAAACGATACACTTCGCGCGCCCATCCCGTGCGGATCAGACCGCGATTTTCCACCTCTGCCGTCAGGGCCTTGTAGACCCCCGGCAGCGTGTCAAACGGCCCGCAGTGGCGCATGTGCAGTGCTGTGGCTTCGGCCACCTCAAACATCTGGAAGCCCGGCAAGGGCTTGGGCAGCGCCACGCCAATGCGGATTTCCATATCGTCGCCATCGACGCGGTAGAGCGCTGTCTGTGGCCCCGCAAAGAAGATGCCCGACTGGCCCAACGCCGAATCCATGCGACCGAAAACATCGGGTATGAACTGGAACCGGCGCGCAAACGGCACCGTATCGATCACACCGCCGAGGGTTTCCGGTGGCAAGGTGACCAGATCAGCCATCCAAGGCCGCTTTCACATCATCCGGTGTGCCTACGGCGCGGCATGCAATGGACCGGTCAATGCGGCGCACCATGCCCGACAGAGCCTTGCCTGCGCCAATCTCCCAGATCTCGGTCACGCCCTGCCCGGCCATATAGGTCACGCTTTCGCGCCAGCGGACGGAGCCTGTGACCTGCGCCACAAGCTGAGCACGCAGTTCATCGGGATCGGACCCGGCTTGCGCTGTGACATTGGCGACCAGTGGCACGGCGGGTGCGTTGAAGGTCACACCGCTCAGAGCCTCTTGCATCACCTCCGCTGCCGGAGCCATCAAGCTGCAATGGAACGGGGCGGACACGGGCAGCAGAACGGCCCGCTTGGCCCCCTTGGCCTTCGCCAGATCGACCGCACGTTCGACGGCGGCCTTGTGACCCGACACAACCACCTGTCCGGGGTCGTTGTCATTGGCCGCGGCGCAAACCTCACCTTGAGCAGCCTCTTGCGCCACCTCGGTCACGGTATCGAAATCGAGACCCAGCAGGGCCGCCATGGCACCAACACCCACCGGCACCGCCTCCTGCATCGCTTGGCCGCGGGTCCGCAACAAGCGCGCAGTGTCGGCGACACTCAGCGCACCAGCAGCACAGAGCGCGGAATACTCACCCAGGGAATGGCCCGCCACAAAGCTGGCCTTGTCAATGGTGACCCCTTCGGCCTCCAGCGCGCGCATCACGGCCATGGAGGTGGCCATAAGCGCGGGCTGCGCATTCAGCGTCAACGTCAGCGTGTCCTGATCTCCCTCCCAGATCAGGGTGCTCAGGCTTTCGCCCAATGCCGCGTCCACCTCGTCAAACACTGCACGTGCCGCAGGATAAGCATCGGCCAACGCCTTGCCCATCCCGATTGTCTGCGCACCCTGTCCCGGAAATACAAATGCCACGCTCATGGCCTGCCCCTTCTTTGTCTTTTCACGTCTGTGTGTACTGGCACCGTCCGCCCCGGACAAGGGACGGTCGCACGGCATCTGTGCATGAATTGCAGCTTGCGCTGAAGCCAAAGCGCATAACATTAGGGTCAGAGGTGTTAGACCCTTACGCAACGCTCGGAGATCACCCAATGCCGCTCGCCAACACCGCTGACCGTTATGGCAGCCTGTCCAAGACCTTTCACTGGCTCACAGCCCTTCTGATCATCACGCTGATCCCATTGGGCGTTGTCGCCAACCGCATGGCGTATCAGCTGAAGTCTTCATCTGCGCCCGCGGATGATCTCGTCGCTCAGACGGCGTGGCTGTTTTCCTTGCACAAAACGCTTGGCGTGATCGTGTTCTTTGTGGCCGTGCTGCGCATCCTCTGGGCATTGAGCCAGCCCAAGCCCGGCCTGTTGCATCCGGACCGCAAGCTGGAAAGCTTTGCCGCCGAAACCGTGCACTGGCTGCTTTATGGCAGTCTGGTGGTCGTGCCGCTGTCGGGTTGGATCCACCACGCTGCCGCCTCCGGCTTTGCGCCGATCTGGTGGCCCTTTGGGCAAACACTGCCGCTGATACCCAAGTCCGAAGCATTGGCAGGCGTCATGGCCGGAGCACATTGGGTGTTGACCAAGGTACTGGTCGCGTCTGTGCTGCTGCATATCGCGGGCGCGCTCAAGCACCATGTGATCGACAAGGACGCCACCTTGCGCCGGATGTGGTTTGGCCGCGCCGACATCCCGGCCACCGATCCCAAGCACAAGCACGCAGCCCCCATCACTGCGGCATTGGCCCTCTGGGCGCTGGCCCTGTCCGGCGGTGCAGCATTGGGCGTCTACGCGCCACATGAAGGCGCGGTGGACGTCGCAGAGCTGGAAGAGGTGCAATCCGACTGGCAGGTTCAAAGCGGTACGTTGGGCATCACGGTGACCCAGTTGGGATCGGAGGTGGAAGGACAGTTCGCGGACTGGACAGCCGCCATCAGCTTTGACGAAACCGTCCAGAATGGCGTGGCCGGATCGGTCGAAGTGACAATTGCAATCGGCTCGCTCACCCTGGGCTCGGTCACGGATCAGGCCATGGGCCCGGATTTCTTTGACGCACAAACCTTCCCCACAGCGACTTACGTGGCGGATATCATTCCCGTGGTGGACGGGTACGAGGCGCAAGGCACTCTGACAATCAAGGACCAGTCGGTGCCGATCACCCTGCCCTTCGGGCTATCGATCGACAGTGACACGGCCTCGATGTCGGGCGGGCTCACCCTGGATCGTCGCACCTTTGGGATCGGCGACAACATGGCAGACGAAAGCTCGCTCCACTTCGCTGTCGGGGTCGATGTCCGGCTGACGGCAACCCGTGCGCCAGCGGAGTGATTGCCCGACGGGCGGGCCGATGCGCCACTCTTTGTCTTCTTCTGACTGAAAATACCACCGCCGGAGGCAAATCGCAGGAGGGTCTGAAAAGGCCCTCCTGAATAATTCGTGTCGCGCCGAAGGCGCGCCAATACAGGACAGGCGCCGAGGGCGCGCCAATACAGGACAGGCGCCATAGCTGCACCGTTGAAGGACAGGGTCCAAGCGCGCCAATCAAGGACCTTTGGTACAGGGCGGCCAGGCCCACGACGACCATAGAAAAAGGGCCATGCGAAGAGATCGCACAGCCCCGAGGTCTTCCGTGAGTGGTGGTCTTATTCTGCCTTTTCAGCCTCAACCGAAATCTGCACCTGAACTTCATCGCTTACGGCCGGAGCAAAAGCGCCAAGACCGAAATCGGAACGCAGCAAGGTTGTGGTGGCATCAAATCCGGCCCAGTCCTTCTGGCTGACCGGGTTGGGGCCGACTTGGTTCAGCTTCGCATCCAGAACAACCGACTTGGTCACGTCATTCATGGTCAGGTCACCGGTGATCTTCGCGGTGTCCTCGCCTGTCACTTCAACCGCAGTCGACGTAAACGTAATGACGTCTTCATCTGTGGCACCGAAGAAATCTTCGGACATGAAATGGGCCTCGCGCTGTTCCCAGCCGGTGAACATCGACTTTGTGGGCATTGACACGTTGACGGTGGAGTTGGCCGGGTTTTCCTGATCAAAGCTGATCTCGCCCTCAAACCCCGAGAACATGCCCCACGTCGTCGAGAAGCCGAAGTGGTTGTAGGAAAACAGAACCTGGGCGTGGCTCGAATCAACGGTGTATTTGTCCGCGGCAAAGGCAAATGATGCGGATGTGGCCAGCGCAGCGGCAAGGAGGAGAGTTTTCATGGGACGTGCTCCACAAGAGTTAAAGTATGTGGAGAAGATGCCCCATGCCACGATTTAAACAAGCGCACATCCATCAACATGTCGTGCGCGCATCTGAACAATGTGCCCGCACGCAATGTCCGGAATTGGTGCTTTTACAGTTTGCCCGCGTCCCGCAAGGCCCCACAAAGGCTCGAACGCACCGCCGCATCCGCAAGCGACACCTCGGCCAGAAAGTCACCGTTGGCGGCGGACAGGCGGACCGTTTCGCCAATCTCTTCAGCCCGGCCCAGATCACGGATGGCCGTACGACGTGTGACTGCGCGCTTGCGCCCATGCGACCGGATCAGACGCACCTCGCGACGTACAGTGTCAATCTCGACCTCTTGGCCGCTGGGCGCATTGTGCGTCTGCATGAGCGCCAGCCCGGCAAATCCGAAGGTCAGCGACAGGCCCAGCTTCATCAGGATCAGGTCCGTGTCGACATGCGCACCAGGTTCCAGCCATAAGCCCAATCCCGCCAACAGCAGGGCTCCGCCCGCAATTTTTCGCCCATAGGCCGTGAAAAGGGCGCGGGCCTCCAGCGCCTTGGGCACATCGGTCTGGTCCGTATCGGTCATCGCATCGAAAGTGGCAGTCATGGCAGTGATCCTCCAACTTGGTTAAGCAATCCTTGTCGGGCAAACATGACCAAAATGCGGCCCGTCCAAGGAAAGCCCGTGATCGGAAACGCGTGGGCCAATCCACCCTTGCGCGGCCCGCTCAACGATGTATAGAGACGCGTCCCTGCAAACCTGTTTTGCCGCGCAGTCTCTCGTGACCGACCCGCAGGGAATGAATGGTCGGTCTATGAAATGCGCCTTGATAGAAGTGGAGAAGTCCATGCCTCTTTATGAGCATGTGATGATCGCCCGTCAGGACCTGAGCAACACTCAGGCCGAGGGTCTCATCGAACATTTTGGCACCGTTCTGGCCGACAATGGCGGTCAACTCGTGGACAACGAGTACTGGGGCGTCAAAACAATGGCCTACAAGATCAACAAGAACCGCAAGGGCCACTACGCCTATATGCGCACCGATGCCCCTGCCCCTGCGATCCAGGAAATGGAGCGTCTGATGCGCCTGCATGACGACGTCATGCGCGTTCTGACGATCAAGGTGGACGAGCATGCCGAAGGCCCCTCGATCCAGATGCAGAAACGTGACGAACGCGACAGCCGTCGCGAGCGCCGCTAAGCGAAGGAGAGCTAAGTCATGGCTGCAAAACCGTTTTTCCGCCGTCGTAAAGTGTGCCCCTTCTCGGGCGAGAACGCACCCGCGATCGACTACAAGGACACACGTCTGCTGCAACGCTACATTTCCGAGCGTGGCAAGATCGTGCCGTCCCGTATCACCGCCGTCTCGGCCAAGAAGCAACGCGAACTGGCCCGTGCCATCAAGCGCGCCCGCTTCCTCGCCCTGCTGCCCTACGCCGTGAAATAAGGAGCGAGACGATGCAAGTTATCCTTCTCGAACGTGTGGCCAAGCTGGGCCAGATGGGCGACGTCGTTGACGTCAAACCCGGATACGCCCGCAACTATCTGCTGCTGCAGAAAAAGGCGCTGGTCGCATCCAAAGCCAACATCGCAGACTTCGAGTCGCAGAAATCGCAACTGGAAGCGCGCAACCTTGAAACCAAAAAAGAGGCCGAAGCGCTGGGTGACAAGCTGGATGGCCAGCAGTTCATCGTGATTCGCCAAGCCTCTGATGGTGGGAACCTCTATGGCTCCGTCACACCCCGTGACGCGTCGGACGTGGCGACCGCCGAAGGGTTCAGCGTTGACCGCAAGCAGGTCGTGATCCCGAACCCCATCAAGGAGCTGGGCTTGCACGACGTGCACATCACCCTGCACCCTGAAGTGGACGTGGTCATTCAGCTGAACGTGGCCCGTTCGCCCGAAGAAGCCGAGCTGCAGGCCTCCGGCAAATCGATCCAGGAGCTGGCTGCCGAAGAGGAAGCCGCTGCGGAGTTCGAAATCCAGGAGCTGTTCGACGATATCGGTGCAGCCGCATCCGAAGACGAAGAGCTGGCGGAAACCGCAGGCATCGCCACTGACGATGCAGCCGAAGGCGACGCGGAAGAAGAGCCAAAAGCCTGATCTGCCGCCGACTGACAAGATTGGAAACCGCGCCTTCCGGGGCGCGGTTTTTTTGTGACCGCACCTGTTTGACCTTTGTCTGGCGCATCGCCAAGGTGCGCCCATGATCCGCAGCCTTTTCCCCCTTGCCCTTGTTGTCACCCTCGCAAGCTGCGAGCCAATTGTGGACCCGGCCTTTGTCTCGATGGCGCCGCGTGCACAGCCGCAGACCGAAGCCGAAGTGGCGTTTGTGGCTGACCTTTTTAACGAGATACAGCCGCTGTCGATCAGCGAGGGGCGCGAGTATTGCGGTCTGATCGGTGTTGATCGGACGGGTGCTTTGGTCGCCACATCGGCCCGACGCGGCGGTGTCTCATCCTGCCTGCCCCCCGAACGTGCAGGTCCGGGCGTGACGGTTCTGGCCTCCTATCACACTCATTCCCACTACGATCCCGACTACTGGACCGAGGTGCCCTCCTTTGACGATATGCGCACGGACATCGAAGATGACACCGACGGCTACATTGCCACGCCCGGTGGGCGGCTGTGGTATATAGACGCGCGCGCCCAATTGGCTCAGCAGATTTGTGGAACGCGATGCCTCGTCAGCGACCCCGATTACCGCGAAGATCCCGAGTTTCCCGTGCTGCAGCAATACACACTGGATGATCTGCGCGCGTTTTGAGCGTTTGGTTTGTGCTGAAGTCCGCCGGGGCGTTTGCGAGAACGAACCGATGTCCGTTGAGATGACCGCAGCTTGGGTCATTTCCGCTGTTTGGATTTGTAGCGGGATCATTGGGGTGATGGACGTCCGTTACTGCGGTAAGCCCGCTTTGCAGTGCGGCTCGATTTGCGTTGAGACGGGCCCCTAGGCTCGGGGCCTGTCCCCTCAGTCCTGCACCCGAACCGCCTTTTCGATCTTCTCCAGCCGGGCGATCATCTCGTCGCGGAACTTGTCGGTGGCTGCAACTTCGACCTCGGAATAGGCGGCCTGCATCGAATTCACGATCAAACCCACCAGCAGGTTCACCACCGCGAAGGATGTCACCAGAATGAAGGGCAGGAAAAATGCCCACGCATAGGGATATACGGCCATCACGGGGCGCACGATGCCCATGGACCAGCTTTCCAACGTCATGATCTGGAACAGGGTGTAGCCGGACAACCCAAGATCTCCGAACCACTCCGGGAATGTCGCGCCAAACAGCGTCGTTGCCATAACCGACCCGATGTAGAAAAGCATCGCCATCAACACAAACACCGACACCATGCCAGGCAGAGCGGCGAACAGTCCTTCGACCACGCGACGCAAACTGGGGGCCACGGACAGCACTCGGAAAAGCCGCAGGATGCGCAGCGCTCGCAGCACCGACAGCCCGCTTGATCCGGGGATCAGCGACGTGCCGACGATGACAAAGTCGAAGAGGTTCCAACCCGTTCGAAAGAAGTCACGGCCCCTGGCAACCAGCTTGGCTGTGATTTCAACCACGAAAATCGTCAGACACAGAGTATCGAGCACCGAAAACACAGGCCCTGCCGCGTTCCTGACCGGCGCAATGGTCTGAAGGCCGGCGATCACTGCGTTGAACAGGATGACCCCGAGGATGAAATTGTCGATCAGGGTGTGGTCAAGGATCACTTGTATGCGCTTGGGAAAGGACATGGTGGCTCCAATTTGGTTTCAGCCGGTTTTTGCATCGGTAAATGCAGGTTCGATTTTGATACGGTGCGTCATTTGCGGTTCTGTAATTCTGACTGCGCGTTCGATTGCTACCTGTCCAATAAGTGCCTGTTTCCGGCGTTTCGGTTCACAGGTCTGGAAAAGTCCTATTGAGAAGGTCCTTCATGGCACGTGCCTTGAGGAGGGACCTTGTGCGAACGACTTCTGTCCCGCAGGTTTGCGAGGGCCCAAAATGTGCGTTCGTAAGGTCAAGTCGGAGGTGCGCCGGTCGGCTCTCATACGTTCTGACGTAAGGGATGGCTGTGTTGACTGACGTTATTGGTCTGCGCAGCACACAGTTCGCGAAAGGCACATTGGGCGGCTGCGTTCTGAACTAGGACGTGTTTCGTGACAATTCATCACTGATGGCCACGAAGCGCCGGCGTCAATCCGTAGGCCATGAGCGGCCTATCCTATAGGCACGTTGGGTCGTCAGGCACGCACGGCCCAGCAAGACATTGGTATGTATCGGAATTACCGGGATCGTCAGGGCCAGCGGCGCTTGAAACCTTGTTTTTGCAGGTCGTCAGCAGGGCGCTTTTGAAGACATCACGTGCGCGATGGAGGTTTTGACTAACCAAATACGGGGCAAATCTGACGTTCGCCTTTCCACCGCTTGTCGATACTCTAAAAATATCTGAAGCTGACGAGTGCTAGGCATTGATGAGTTTGAAATGGTTGTGAAAATCCGACGGGCCGCTGAGCAAGATCGGGCTGCATTGAACGCTCTGTTCCAAGCCTACTGTGCATTTGGCGGAGAAGAGCAAACCTCTGAGATGAGAGACAGGGTTTGGGGCTGGATACATGATCAAGACGCTCAAACTCGCTGTTTCATCGCTGAAAACGATCAGCGTGAAGTGATTGGTTTCGTTCACTTTAGGCCATATGAGCGTCCAATGCCCGCGACGAAAGGTGCATTCATCGACGATATGTTTGTCGCACCTTCAGCACGTGGGCAGGGTGTCGTTGAAGCAATGATTGAAGCGGTCGGTGTATATGCCAGTGATCACGGCTGGGATGTGGTTCGATGGATGACGTCCGAAACCAATTACCGCGCAAGATCAGTCTACGATCGGCACGCGACCAAGAGTAACTGGGTGACCTATCAGCTGAATACCTGAATCATTGAGGTTTGGGCGCACGCCAGCCGGGCCTACCCCCCAAACAAAAGGGCCACGCCGGTTGGCGTGGCCCTTGAACTCTCACCTGTGTCGGTGACTTAGTCTTCGTTTTCCAGCGCTTCGACGGCTTTTTGCAGGTCGTCCTTGCTGACTTCCTTGTCTTTCACCGATGCGTTCTCAACGATGTGGTCGACCACTTTGTCTTCGAACAGCGGAGCGCGCAGCTGTTGCTGCATCTGCTGGTTTTGTTGCACGAATTCAAAGAACTGGCGTTCCTGACCGGGATACTGGCGCGCTTGCTGCATGATGGCCTGGCTCATCTCGGCGTCGGTCACTTCGACCTCTGCCTTTTGACCCAGCTCTGCCAGCAACAGGCCCAGACGCACACGGCGTTCGGCCAGTTCATTGTGCTCAGCTGTAGGCTCGACCTCGGGGTGGTCGTGACCTTCGACGTCGGGGTTTTCCTCGTGCCACAGCTGATGCGCGATCTGCTTGGCTTCGGCTTCGACCAGCGACGGCGGCAGGTCGAATTTCACGATGTCATCAAGCTGGTCCAGCAGGCCACGCTTCATCACCGCACGTGCTGCACCGGAGTATTCACCTTCCAGTTGCTCTGCGATGCGGGATTTCAAACCGTCCAGATCGTCAGCGCCGTATTTCTTGGCCAACTCGTCGTTGATTTCGGCAGCGACGGGTTCCTTGACCTCTTTGATGGTGCAATCGAACACAGCTTCCTTACCGGCGAGGTGATCGGCCTGATAATCCTCGGGGAACGACACGGTCACGGCTTTCTCTTCGCCCGCTTTCGCACCCACAAGCTGTTCTTCGAAGCCGGGGATGAACGAGTTGGAGCCCAGCACCAGCGGGTAATCTTCGGCTGCGCCGCCTTCGAAAGCTTCGCCGTCGACCTTGCCGAGGAAGTCCATGACAACCTGATCGCCGTCCTTGGCCTTGGAGCCTTTCTTGCGCGCTTTGAAGTCCTGCGCATTCTCGGCCAGTGAGCCCAGAGTTTCTTCAACGGCTGCGTCGTCGGCTTTGACAACCAGACGCTCCAGTTTGACCTTGCTCAGGTCCACTTCGGGGATCTCGGGCAGTGCTTCGTAGGACATCTCGACGTTCACGTCGTCGCCTTCTTTCCAGTCCTCGTTGGTCATCTTGACCTCGGGCTGCATGGCGGGGCGGTCGCCACTGTCTTCGAAATGCTTGTTCATTGCGCCATCGATGCTTTCCTGCATCGCCTCGCCCATCAGGCGTTGGCCGAACTGCTTTTTCAGCAGGGCCATGGGGACCTTGCCCTTGCGAAAACCCTTCATCTCGACATCGGGCTGCGCCTCGGTCAGCTTTTCATTGACCTTGTCGTCCAGCTCGGCGGCGGTCACGGTGATGGCATAGCCGCGTTTCAGCCCTTCGTTCAGCGTCTCGGTGACCTGCATGTGTGCTCCCATGGGGTAAAGGCCCCCGCACATTGGGGGGCTATTCGGAAATTCGCGCCCTTCTATGCAGGGCGCAGCCTAGGTGCAAGGGGATTGGCGCAGGTCGCGGTCAAAATTGCCCGGCGGTCACGATGACGGGCCATTTTTGGTGGACTGGCAGACCCTGCGGCATAATTCAGTAAGGGGATGGTGGGATGCGTATTTGTTTGATAACCTTAGATTGCATCGTCGATAGGGACGCAGTGCACTGCCGGTCAGGACACCATCATGTTACAGCGTAAAAAAGTACTTCTTATTGAGGACGACCAGTTCAGTCGCTTCATGATGAAGGAAGTCATCGATATGCTGGGCGTGCATGTTGATATTGCCGAAAACGGCAAACAGGGCTGCGATACGCTGGACCAGAACCCCGAAGACTATGGATTGGTTCTGATGGATGTGCACATGCCCGAAATGTCCGGCATTGATGCGACCAAGTACATCCGGGCCAAAGTGCCGCCGAACGCGGTGCCCATCATCGCTGTGACGGCCGACATGGACTACCACGACGCGCGCTTGGTCGAGGAACTGGGAATGAACGGCTATGCCAGCAAGCCCGTATCCCCCGGCCAACTGATGCAATTGATTGATCAATACTGCCACGTACATTGACCCGACCGTCTGCAAAAACAAACAACAACACGACCGTAACGCGGTGATCCAACACCTGAGGACACGATGAGCGCGGACCAGACACCTGACGCCGAAACCGACACTCCCCTTCCCGAAGACACGGATCAGAAAGACCCAGCACGTGTGATCGGCATTGCCGCATCCGCTGGTGGGCTTGAGGCTGTATCCCTGCTGGCGCAGAACCTGCCGCAGGACGCCAATGCGTTCTACGTGGTGGCCCAGCACATGTCGCCCACCCACAAAAGCGTGCTGTCCACCCTGATCTCGCGCGAGACAAGCCTGCCCGTGCGCGAGTTGGAGCCCGAGACCGTTCCCGAGCGCGGCTATATCTACGTCACCCCGCCCAACACCGATGTTGTGCTGGAACACGGCATTCTGCGCTTGCGCAATCCGTCCGGTCACGCGGCCTCTCCCAAACCTTCGGCTGACCGTCTGTTCAAAAGCATCGCCGCCGAGCGGGGCGAGAATTGCATGGGTATCGTGTTGTCGGGCACCGGGTCTGACGGCAGCTACGGCGTGCAAGCCATTCGCGAAGCGGGCGGCATCACGATCGCGCAGGATCCCGCAAGTGCCAAATATGACGGCATGCCCACCTCGGCCATCGAAACGGGATGCGTTGACCTGACCCTGTCGCCCGATCAGGTCGGCACACATCTTGAAAAGATCCTGGCACAGCCCCGAAATCTGGACAGCCTGCGCGGTCTGCAGGACGAACCCAACCCGTTGGGCGAATTGTTCGGCATTCTTCTGGCACGCACCCAGGTGGATTTTGCCGACTACAAGGAAAACACCCTGAACCGGCGGATTGCCCGCCGTATGACCGCTCTGGGTATTCAGAAATATGACGATTATGTCGACTATTGCCGTGCAAACATGGCCGAAGTCGACGCCCTGCACCGTGATCTTTTGATCTCGGTCACCCGTTTCTTTCGCGATCCGGACCAGTTCGAGAAACTGCAGCGGGAGATGGAATCGTCGCTCAAGAAGCGCGCAAGCGGACAGATCAGGATCTGGGTCGTGGGCTGTGCCACTGGCGAAGAAGCCTATTCCATCGCGATCATCATCGCCGAAATCCTCGGCGGGATCGAGATGTTGGCCCAACGCAATGTTCAGATCTTCGCCACTGACATCGACCAGAACGCGATCGAGATTGCCCGAAAGGGCATCTACCCGATTGCCGCCGCATCGGACATACCGCCGAAGCTGCTGAGCAATTATTTCACCATTGGCGATACCGAAATCACCGTGCGGCCCGAATTGCGCAGCGCCACGCTGTTCTCGCACCATAACGTGTTTCAGGATCCGCCCTTCATCAACGTGGATGTGGTCAGCATTCGCAACCTGCTGATCTACTTCAACCTCGCCCTGCAAGAACGTGTCCTGAGCCGCCTGCACTACGCCATGGCCGCCGGCGCGCTTCTGTTTGTCGGCACGTCCGAGACGGTTGGCGAGATGGGCGTGTTCTTTGAGGGCCGACAGGGGGCCGACAAGGTTTATGTCAAACGCCGTGGCATTTCCGGCGAATTGTCGATTGATCCCGGCGCGCGCGGGTACAAGGGCGGCGTCCGCCCCTACCCCAACAATCGGCAGGGTGCTGCAAGTGCCCAGAAAGAGGAAAACCGCGAACTGACCCTGGCCCGTGTGGTCGCGCCAAACGGTATGATCTGCACCCAGAACGGCAACATCATCGAAGTGCTGGGCGATCTGAGCCCCTTCATGGAAATCCGTGCCGGTGCGCCGACGTCGCTGAACGTCAAGATGCTGATCGACCCTCTGAAGACCGAAGCGACAAGCCTGATGGCCGTCGCCATCCGCAACCGTGGCCGCCGCATTGGTCGCTGGCACAAGGTATCGCTGCCTGTGGGCAATCACATTCAGATGCAAGTTTTCCCCTTTATCGGACAGTCGGGTGGCGAGCCGCAGTGCCTGATTGCCATCGACACCAAGTTCGAAGAAATCAGCGAACCCAATCTGGACGAAATCTCGGATCGCGATCAGCGCGCCTATGTCGAAAAGATGGAACTGGAGATCAAATCCACCCAAGAGGCGCTTCAGCAGACCATCGAAGAATTGCAGACGGCAAACGAGGAGCTGCAATCATCGAATGAGGAATTACAATCCACCAACGAAGAGTTTCAGGCCACCAACGAAGAGCTTGAAACCTCGAACGAGGAACTGCAGTCCACCAACGAGGAATTGTTGACCGTCAACGAAGAGCTGCAGATCAGCTCTGCCGAACGGCAGGCCTTGGCGTCGGAGTTGGAAGCTACCATGACGTCGGCCCCCTACCCCGTGGCGCTTGCCGATCAGGCGCTGATGGTGCGGCGGTTGTCGAAGGTTGCGCTTGAATTCTTTGGCCTCAAAGAGATGCCCCCGACCGGTATTCACCTGAGCCAGTGCAACCTGCCGGCCGGTTTTCCCGCCCTCGCCCCGATTGCCAACACAGTCCTGCGTATTCAGGAACCACGCCGCCTGCCCGTGTTGTCGCATGGCAAGTACTATACGATGCTGATGTCACCCGTGCACGATCAGCATCGCAAGCTGATTGGCCTGTCGATCACCATCACGCAAGACATCAGTGACCCGCTGAGCATTGTCATCGACATGATGAGCGATGTCAGCAACGTGGCGCATTGGTCCTATAACCTCGACACCAAGGAACTTGTCTGGTCCCCGGAGATGTTCAAGATCTACGGGCGGTCGGACACTGGCGACATGCCGACATGGGACGACATGTACAACATGATCCACCCGGCGGACCGCGAAGGGTTCCGTTCGTTGATCGAAGCCTTGATGAAGGACGGCACAACCGCGTCTTACGACATCCGTATCTTTGGTGCCGATGGTCACATCTTCAAGATCGACGGCAGTGTCACCCTGATCCGCGATTCCGAAGACGACCCCGTGCAAATGGTCGGTGTGACATGGGATTCCGCCGAAGGTCTGGCGCGCGATATTCGTCTGTCGAGCCTCGAAGCGGTGCAGGATGATCTTGGGGTCGGCTTTTTCTCTTTCGATATCGAGAACAATACCGGGCTCTGGAGCACGCCCATGTTCGACATCCTTGGCTTTGATCCCGCCCGGCACATACCATCGGTGGAAAGCCTGCTGACCCGTGTTGCCGATGGTGAACGCGCTGATGTCGGAAGTGATTTCCAAGCCGTGCTTGAGGATGGCTCGCCCTTCAAACGCGAGATTACGCTGATGCGTGATGGTGTTGCCCCTGTGATTTGCGCCTGTCTGGGCAAGGCGCGGCATGGCGATGACGGCCGTGTGACCCATGTGTTCGGCAGTTTGCGCGTTCTACAGGACGCCGAGGAAAGCGAAGAGCGCACTCGGGCCTAAGTGCATCCGAGGCTTTAACACTCCATTCACCATCTGAGGGCAGTATCCGCCTGGCTCGCCCAAGGAAGGATGATCAGCCCAAAATGAACATGATGTCTGCCCCCCGCCTGGTGCGTAACGCGTATTCCCAAGATGTGGATCGGGTACTGGCCCTTTTGCCGAAGACCGCGGATGTCGATACCGACACCCTGAGCGCGGCCTTTCTTGCCTCACCCTACGCGTCGTTTCTGCTGGATCAGGATGCACGGGTGCTTGTCTGCAATCGTCGGGCGGAACGGATGTATATTCCGACTTCGCCCAACCTGACTGAGACCGGGCGTGGCATGTCCATGCATGAACTGACCCGCCTGACCCGGGAAGAGCTGGCAGACGCCTTGCGCCGTGGCGCCGCCCGCAGTTCGGTCGAATTGCCCATGCTCACCGCCAATCGAACCAGCGCCGTGCGACCGACCGTGTTCCGTGTAGCCCTGCTGCGGTCACCTGACCGTGGTGAGCGGCTTTATCTGCTGACCCAGGATCACCTCAAGGCAGCCGCCGAAGCGTTGGGTCAGATGAATCAACGCCGTATTGAGACCCGCGAAGAACTGGCCAACTTCGAAGCGCGTTTCGTAGATTTGCACGCGTCATTGATGGCGATGGAATCTTTTGCCCAGCAGGCATCGCATGACTTGCGCACCCCCCTGAGCACCTTGTCCGGTCTGTTGCAATTGTTTGACAGCAAGTTCGGGACGGAGGTGCCGGACAAGGCACGCGAATATCTGGCGGTGATGTCGCGGGCCGTGGTGCAGATGGACGCGCTGACCAATGACTTTCTTGAACATGCGCGCAGCGTGACATCCGAAGTATCCGCTGAACCGCTGGATCTTCGACAGGTCATCAAGGATGTGCGGCGCGATCTTCAGAACGGTCTGACAGAATCGGATCTGACACTGCTGATCGAGGGTCCAAGCTGTACCCTCATGGCGGAACCCACATTGTTGCGCATGATGCTGATGAACCTGCTCAGCAATGCACTAAAATATCAGCATCCGGACCGCACGCTCAGAATCACCGTGTCACTCGACGCCGTGGGCGACTGTGAAACGATTCTGCGCATCGCCGACAATGGGCGCGGTTTTGACCCAAAAGAAGCCGACAACATTTTCCTGCCGTTCCGCCGCTATCATACGTCCATCGACGGGACCGGTATTGGCCTTTCCACATGCTCCGAAGTCTGCAGGCGGCATGGCTGGGATATCTCGGCACAATCCGATGGAAGCAGCGGCGCAACCTTCAGCATACGCTTTCCGCAAACCCAACAATCCTTACAAAGCCGTTAAAACTTTCATGTTTTAGGTCAGAAGCGGACTTCTTCACGGTTTGCGCGGTATGTTAAGAATATTTTTAACCAGGCAACAGTAACTGGTCGACGTCAGAAGGCGGAGTATCTCATGGCGATAGTTTTGGTTCTTGAGGACGATCCGGGTCTACAATTCACGTTTTGTGAAGCGTTGGAAGAGGCCGGGCACAAGGTGCATATCGCATCCAACAACGAGCAGGCCATGAACGCGATGCGGCGCTGTGCACCGGATGTTCTGCTGTTGGATCTGATGGTCTCTGGTGGCCTGTCCACCGATGTCGCCAATTACGCAGGCTACTGCGCACCGGACGCCGAAGTCATTTACGTCACCGGCAGCGGATTGTTCACCAAGGGTGAGCTGTTTTCCATGACACGCAACGCCAGCATGGTGCTGCGCAAGCCTGTCAATCTTCGCGAATTGACCATGATGATCAACCACGTCGCACCAAGCGCCATGGCGGTCAGCGCCGCCAACTGACGGCAGACCTTTACTGTGCGGTGATCTCGGCCAATGAGCACATGAATCGGCGGTTGCAAAACGCAAAGGGAAACGGTCGCGTTCTTTCGTTTGAAGCCACACGACCACTTTGCCAAAACACATTCCGAACGTGTCGATCTGCCGGGAACGCCCCTGAGGTCAGAAACCAAGCCCCAACACTTTTGGCAACCAAAGTATCAAGCCAGGCACTGACACAAGCAGACCCAGCCTGACAACATCCGCACCTATAAATGGCAGTATTCCACGCGATATGTCCGCCAGGGAAATACGCGGTGCCACACCTTTGACGACAAACAGGTTCATGCCGATCGGTGGTGTGATCAGACCAATCTCGACAACCGAAACCATCAGCACGCCAAACCAGATCGGATCATAGCCCAAGCTGGTCACCAGCCCGTGTGCGGGCACCACCGTCAACAGAATGATCGACAGCGAATCCATGAAGCATCCCAGCACGATGTAGAACACCAACAGCGCCAGAATGACGGTGCCAGGTGCAAGGTCTGCGGCGGTGATCCAGTGCAGCAGGGTCTCTGTCAGCTGGGATTGTTCGAGGAAGAAATTGAACAGTGTCGCACCGATCAGGATCATGAAGATCATTCCGGTCATGCTGGCAGTTTCGAGCATGCCATTGCGCAGGCTGGTGATGTTCAACCGGCGGCGCATAAACGCCACCAGCAAAGCGCCGCCCGCCCCCACCGCGGCCGCCTCTGTGGGTGAGAACAGTCCGGCATAGATGCCGCCGATGACCACGACAATCAGCAACAGCGCGTCCCACATGCCTGCCAATGCCAAGAGTCGGCCGCGCCACGGCACATAGGCAGTGGGTGGGGCCATGTCTGGATTGCGCCGCACCAGCAGGCGAATGGCAATCACGTAAAGTGCCGCGGCCAGCAATCCGGGAATCAGTGCGCCGGCAAAAAGCGCGCCAATCGATTCCTCGGTCATCAGCGCGTAGATCACCAGCAGGATGGACGGCGGGATCAGAACACCCAGCGTGCCACCTGCCGCGACCACAGCGCCCGCAAGACGCGGTGCATATCCCCTTCTCTCCATCTCCGGTAAGGCGATCTTGCCCATGGTCGCGCAGGTGGCCAAAGACGAACCACTTATTGCACCAAACACCGCACACGCCCCGATTGTCGAAGACGCCAATCCGCCCGGGCGATGTCCCACAAACGCGATCAACCCGCGAAACAGGTTTTCCGAAAGCCCGGAATGGCCCGCAAAGACACCCATGAAGATGAACAGCGGCACGACGGACAATCCGTAGGGAAAGATCGTCTCGAATGGCAAGCTGGCCATCACGTAGGTGGATGAGAACCAATCGCCAAGCATGATCGACCCGACGATGCCAACCGACGCCATGGCGAGGGCCACGGGCACGCGGCACATGGCCAGAAACAGCGCGGCGCCAAACCCTGCGATGCCAATCCACGCCATGTCAGCGCCTTTGCGTCAACGCCAGCCGCATCACGCGGACAAGGCATATGATGGTGGAGAGCGCCAGCCCGGCAACAAGAGCCCCCCAGAACCAGATCATCGGGATTGCCAGATCCTGAGAGACATCGCCATAACTCCAGATCTCCCGCGCGCGGCCCGCAGACAGCCAGCTTAGAAATGCAGTGATCACGGCACCTGCCAGTGCTGCGCATATGTCCAGCGCTTGGTTCACACGATGGCTGAAAATCCCCGTCAGGAGGTCGACGCTGACATGCCCTGCCGTGGCAAAGGTGTAGGGGATCGCCATGGACACCGCGATCATTACGCTGAATTGGGTCAGATCAACCGACCCGATAAAGGACCCGCCCCCCAACCGCCGCCAGACGATGTCCCCGACAACCACAGCAATCGCAACGACAAGGGCACACATGCCAAAAACGGCGAGGCCCGAAGTCAGTCGCAACAGAAAGCCGTCCAGGCGCAGGGCGAACGTGGCCACCGGGCCCGCTTCGGGTGGTTGAGACAGGGGGACAGGCATCTTGTCGGCTCAGGCGCCTTCGAACCCTGCCACCAGGTCCTGCGCGTGGGCATAAAGTGCCTGCGGATCCGCAACGCCTTGGTCCGCCATATTGGCAAGAAAGCCCTCAATCATTGGCTGCAATTGCGCGCGCCATGCAGCCCGCGTGTCGCTGTCGATCTCGATGATCTCATTGCCGCGTTCGATGGCGTCGGTTTTGCCGCGTGCGTCCCATGCATCCCACCAGTCACCGAAACGTGCCACCAGATTGTCACCGGTCATGTCGTCCAGCACATCGCGGATTTCCGTCGGCAGCCCATCGAATTTGCGCTGGTTCATAACAACATGGAACCCGGCAACATACGCGCGCGCATCGGTGTGGTATTTGAGCAGTTCGTTGGCCCGAATGGCGCCAACGAGGTCCCAAGTGGTAACCACCCCGTTCAGGCTGCCCTTCTGCAGGTTTTCATAGATGGCCGAGGGCGGCATCCCAACCGGAGAGGCACCAACCGCTTCGAGCATGGCAGACACCGCTGGGCTTGGTGTCCGCAGGCGCAAGCCAGCGAGGTCTTCGAGCGTGCGCACCGGTTTGTCGACGGTATGAAACAGCCCGCCGTGATGGGTAAACAGGCCCAGCACCTTGAAGTTCTCGTAATCCGACCCAAGCGCCCCTTCCTTGTAGAGCTCCCACAAGGCTTTCGATCCGGCGCCCGCATCTTCGACCAGAAACGGCAGTTCAATGACGGCGGCAGACGGGTAGCGGTCGCGCGGAATGCCGTTCAATCCCAACCCGATGTCGATCACCCCTGCCCTGACCTGATCGGCCTGCCGGTCAATCTTGCCAAACGCGCTTGTGGCATCAAAGAGTTCAACCGCGACAGCTCCGTTTGTGCGTTCGGATATCTCGGCCGCCCACGGGGCCATGAAGTCAGCCGTAAAGCCGTGGCGTGGTGGCAGGTAGTTGCTGATCTTGAGCGTGACGTCCGCCGCACTGGCCTGTCCGGCCAATGAAACGAGTGATGTGGCGCCCATAGCGGCAAGCGCGCCGCGCCGTGTGAATGTTGATGTCATGTGATCCTCCCTGATCTTTTGACGTTCAATCCGGTTTTGGTGCAGCCACCTGGAATGCGGCCTGCGTTGTGCAATGCGCGTCGATGGCATTGATCCTCGCGAATTCGTCGATCGGAACGCCAAAGCGTCGGGCGTTCAGCACCTGTGGCACAAGGCACAGGTCAGCGAGCGTTGGCGTGGTGCCGATGCAGAACGGACCGCGCGAAGCATAACGTTCGAGTTGCCGTTCAAGCACGGTGAACCCTTCGCGCACCCAATGGGCATACCAATCGTCGCGCACGTCTTCGTTCTGCGCCATTGAGCCAACAAGGTGATTGAGCACGCGTGGCGTGTTCAGTGGATGGATGTCGCACGCGATGGCAAGCGCAATGCTGCGTACGGCAAGGGCATCATCGCAGTCTTCGGGGATCAGACGTGGATCGGGATACACCTTGTCCAACCATTCGATCAGCGCGATGGATTGTCCAAACGCAGCCGGACCAAAGTCCATGGACGGAACCATCGGAGCATCCGAAACAGCCAGGTAATCGTCGCCTTTCTGTTCAAATGCACGAAGATTGATACCTTTGGTTTGCCTTGGGGCCACGCCCTTGAGGCTCAGCGCGATCCGAAGCCGATAGGACGCCGACGAGAAGGGAAAGTCATAGAGTGTGGCAGATGAAACCTGCAGGCTCATGCCCTTGCCCTCACTCTTGCCCGAAGGGTGCGCCGACGCTGACCTTGAGGTCCGGCAGTCCCGCGATGGTGCACGTGATCTCGTCCCCGCTGTCCACCGGACCTACACCCGCAGGCGTACCGGTATAGATCAGGTCGCCGGGGCGAAGTGCGTAATATTGGGACAGGTCGGCGATGATTTCCGGAACGGACCAGATCAGCTCATCAATGTCGGCGTCCTGACGCGTTTCGCCGTTGACGGTCAGATGGATGCGCCCGGATCGGATATGTCCTGCATCCGTCACCATCTGCAATCGCCCTGTTGGGCAGCTGTCAGATACGTTTTTCCCCGTGTCCCATGGCCGGCCTTTTTCACGCGCTTCAAGCTGCAAGTCGCGCCGGGTCATATCGAGACCAACAGCGTATCCATAGACATGATCGAGCGCGGCCTCCCGGCTGATGCGAAATCCGGCGGTGCCGATGGCCACGACCAATTCGGCCTCGTGATGAAAGATTTCAGTTGCGGGTGGATATGGAATTTCCAGATTGTCCTCGGGCGCGCTGTTGCGCACCGTCTCCGCCCATTTCGTAAAGTAAAACGGTGGATCCCGGTCGGGATCCTTGCCCATCTCACGCGCGTGAGCGGCATAATTGCGCCCCACGCAAAACACGCGCGACAAGGGGAAATCGCGATCATCTGTGGTTTTCAGAAACGAGGTGGCGTCCGGCGTAAAAAGGGCAGTCATTGTTCAAGGCTTTCTTTCCAGAACCCAAGTTTTTCATGGCAAGCGCGATCCGAGTACGAAAACAGAACCAGCGGTTCATCACTGCTGTTTTCAATCTGAAGCGCGCCCCAGGATGGCACCGCCGCCACGTCTCGTGGGCCGACAGTCAGTGGCGTATCATCAACGATCAGGGTGCCGACGCCGCACACTCCGGCATACACAGCGCCTGCACTTTGCCTGCGCGGTTTGGTCGTCATGCCCGGCGGCACCCACGTCACAAAGGCTGAAATCGTGCGCATGACCGACCCGCCATTGCGCGGGTTCGTGAATTCCAGCGTCCAGCCGCGATGTGGATCGACAGGGACCTTCGCCGCGTATTCGGCCAAGGATTTGGACCAGACGGCATAGGGGAAATGGAACAGGGGCGTGTCGGTGTCGACATCTTCGGTGCGTGCGGGCTTGAGGTTCGCGCCATATGCGGCACGCGTGCGCCCAGACACGGCATCATCATTGGCAGGCACGTTCCCGTCCCTTTCGGCGAACCCGGCCGAAAACCGCTGGACGATCGGAATGTCGAGCCCATCGAGCCAGATCGTGGGCGACGTCGCTCCGCCATGCTCGTGCCACCGCCAAGACGGTGTCAGAACCAGGTCGAACGGTTGCATCTTTACGGGCTCGCCATCGACAGATGTCCACGCGCCATCCGATTCAAGAACAAAACGCAGCGCTGATTGTGTATGGCGGTGGACCGGAGCGGTTTCCCCAGGCAGGACGAGTTGGAGACCGGCATAGAGCGCGTCGGTGATTGTGTGATCACCGTCCGTGCCCGGATTTTCCAGGATAAGCACGCGCCGTTCCGCCTGCTCGGCGGTGATCCGGTGGCCAGCTTCGATCAGCCGTGGCTGCACATCTGCATAGGGCCACACATATGGCACCGCGCGGGGCCGCGGCGTTTCCGTCACAAGGGCAGCCATCACATCCCACAAAGGCGAAACCGACGCGTCCTTCATTCCTTTGCGGAACACGGCATCACCGTCCGGTGCGTCCAGTGTTGACATGATTCCCCTCCTCACTCACGTATTACGCATTGCGTATACTATTACGCAAAATGAAATGGCAAGCGATTCTGGACGCGTCGTGTTGCAAGCTGTAATCGGCGACACAAAGAAGGACGGATCATGGACCAGCCCAGTGACAGCCCGACACGTGCCCGCCGCAGCGGCGTGCAATCGATTGAAATCGGTGGTGATCTGCTTGAGGTGATGGTGCGCCTCGGCGCGCCGGCCACCCTGTCCGATATCGCGAATGCCGCGGGCCTGCCCTCGGCCAAGGCCCACCGCTATCTGACCAGTCTGTGCGAGATTGGCCTGACGCTGCAGCATGCGGGCACTGGGCACTATGGCCTGGGGCCGTTGGCGCTCCGCATGGGGCTGGCAGCCATTGCACAGCACGATATTGTTGAGCGCGCCTACGAGGTGCTGACCACTCTGTGCAACGAGTTTCGGACGTCCGGACACCTTTCCGTTTGGTCAGATGTCGGCCCGGTGGTCATCCGCAGCGCCCATGGCGGGCCGCCCGTGATTTCACCCGTCGCCGTGGGAACTGTGCTGCCCTTGCAGAGGTCAGCCTCGGGGCTCGTCTACCTCAGCTTCATGCCAGAGACGTCGACATCGGATGCGGTACACGCACAGATGCCGCAGGCAGAGGTTGAAAGCGTCGGAGTTGAGGACCTGCGGCAAAACACGATCAAAGCGGGCTACGCCCTGGCCAGCGGTCAATACATCCCGGGGCTATGTGCCATCGCATTGCCGATATTCAATCACGACGGAACGCTCGCGGCCGCTGTGACGCTGGTTTCCACGGACATGTCCGCCTTTACGAACGACAGCACAGCCACGAAGCGCGTCGTGTCCGAGGTGCAAAACCTGAACCGGCGGTGGTCCCGCGACAACGCCGCCACATCGGAACAGCGCTGACGGCCTGTCGCAAGGACTTCGCGGCTACAAACCCAACGCGGTTCGTCGTTCAACCCTGTAAGATGAATGGTGCCCCCACACGGACTCGAACCGCGGACCTACTGATTACAAATCAGTTGCTCTACCAGCTGAGCTATAGGGGCCTTCGGCGCATCGTCTACTCCGTGTTTCTTGCGGTGGCAAGATCGTTTTTCCGCTTTGGTCAGAGGTTTTATCCGGACAGAATTCCGGTATATCTGAGCCACGCAAAATCAGCCCCTTCAGGTCGCCCAATATGCAAATTGTTCTTCACGCCGGCGCGCATTTCACCGAGGAAGATCGCCTCGTCCGTTGCCTGCTGCGCAACAAGGAGGACTTTTCCAAGCGGGGCGTCGCCGTGCCCGGTCCCGGCAAGTACCGATCGTTGCTGAAAGAGACCATGTCGGCCCTGCAGGATGCAGCCCCCGCGCCTGACGCCCGGGACGTTTTGCTGGACCTCATCCTCGATGAAGAGAACGCGGATCGCATGATCCTGAGCCACATGTACCTGTTCGGAGCCCCCCGTGCCTGCGTGCGCAACGGCCAGATCTATCAATCCGCGCCGGAGCGGGTCGCGCAATTGTCGGCCTTGTTTGCGCATGACGAGGTGGAGCTGTTTCTGGCCATCCGCAATCCCGGTACGTTCCTGCCGTCATTGTTCAATAACGCGCCTCAGGACGACATGGATGCGTTTCTGCGCGGCGCCGATCCGTACAGCATCCGGTGGTCAGATACACTGGCTGCCATCCGGTCGGCAGCGCCGGAGGTCACCATCACCACGTGGTGCTTCGAAGACATGCCAATGCTGTGGGCACAGATCGTGCGCGAATTGGCAGGGCTGGAACATGGCGAGAAAATCATCGGCGGCTTTGATCTGCTGTCGGAGATCATGTCCAAGGAGGGCATGCAGCGGTTCAGGGCCTACCTCAAATCCCACCCGACCATGACAGAAATGCAAAAGCGCCGGGTGATTGCCGCCTTCCTAGACAAGTTCGCGATCGAAGAAGAGATCGAAGAAGAGTTGAACGCACCCGGCTGGACCGACGCGGTGATCGACGCGATGACCGAGGTGTACGAAGAAGACATGGAGCGCGTCGCGCGTATTCCGGGTGTCACGCTCATAACGCCCTAGCCTGTCGGCAAATCTTCGAACACAGCAATACCTTGCGGGACGGTGTGAAACGCAGGCGCTTCGCCGTGGCAAATCGCGACATGCGGCGTAAATCGGCTGGGATCATCCAGCGTTCCGACCTTGACGACAACGGCCGGGTTGTCTTGCCTGCGGGTGACAAGCGATGTGCCGCAGGTCGGACAGAAATACCGTGTGACCGCGTTTGGCAGGTCCGGTCGCGCATATTCCGCCGGAGACCCTTTGGTCCAGTCGAACCCTTCCGGCGGCACCAACAGGAAGAATTGCGGCGCACCCCCGGCATAGCGCTGACACGCCCGACAATGACATTGCCCCTTAACCAGCGGCGGTTTGGAAACCGCATACCTGATGGCCCCGCAATAGCAGCCACCATCTTTGGTAGTGTTAACTATGGTCTGAGCAGGCATTTCAGGCTACCTTTGCACCAACAAGAAAAAAACTGACAGAGCAGAGTTCAAATGTCAAACTCAGATGACGCGCCCGTGCGTGAAAGCCCCGTTCCGCTGTCCGAATGCGGTGCAGCCCTTGCCATTGATCAGATCCCCGACCGTTGGACATGGCTGATCTTGAGAGAGATGTTTTACGGGGTCAGCCGGTTTGCAGACATCCAGACAGACATCGGAATTCCCAAATCGGTCCTGTCAGGCCGCTTGGCTCAAATCGTCGAAAACGGGTTGGTGAAGAAAGAAGCCTATCGCGACGGCTCGGCGCGCACCCGCTATGCTTACGTTCTTACGCAAAAGGGGCGCGAATTGGTGCCGGTGATCCTCGCGCTCATGCAATGGGGCGACAAGCACATCAAGAACGGTGAGTCGGCGCTTGAATTGACGGACAAACGGTCGGGCAATCCGGTCAAGATCGGCGTCGTGCCCAAAGGCGGCGCCCTGCCCCTGCGTTGGGTGACCTACAAACCGGTGTGGGACAAGAAACAAGCAGACGGCAGCAGCTGAGCCGATCAGCTCATGCCCAACGCTTCCTTGTAAAGCTCAAGCACGGCTTCTTCTTCGGCGATGTCGTCGCTGTCGCGTTTGCGCAGCGCGATCACTTTACGGATGACCTTGGTGTCGTAGCCACGGGCCTTCGCCTCGGCCATCACTTCCTTTTGCTGATCCGCGATGTCCTTTTTCTCCATCTCAAGCCGTTCGAACCGTTCGATGAACTGGCGCAATTCGTCTGCAGTGACACGGTAACTTTCGGCATTGGTGGCGGTGTCGGTCATCGCGCGCTCCTTGGGTCAGATGGATGTGCTGGATAGCGGTGCGGGGCCAGTGCTGCAAGGGGTGTTGATCCCTTGCCATGACGCGGCGGCTCGGATAGCCCGAGGGCATGGAACAGGACACACATTTTTCGCTTTTCGACGGCATCATTTGGGGCGGCGCTGCCCTGTCTGTTGTAGGGTTGGTCGGGTTGATATGGTGCATCGCAAAGGTCTGGCGTGCACGCGCGGCAAAGCTGGACGACGTTGACATGCGCGCCGTCATGGCCAGTGTCCTGCCATTGAACCTGGGTGCCTTGTTTGTTTCTGTGATTGGGCTGATGCTTGTTATCGTAGGCATATTCCTGGGCTAAAGGAGGCGAAAGATGCCAGTGGACTGGATTTGGGGACTTGTCGGCGGTTTGATGATCGGAACCGCGGCGGCTGTTTTTCTTCTCGGAACGGGTCGCATCATGGGGGCCAGCGGCATCGTAGGCGGGTTGATCGATGGCTCCGGCACGGACAAGTCGACGACGATTGCGTTTCTTGTGGGATTGGTCGGAATGCCGGCACTTTTGACCTTGGGCGGGTGGCAGGTCAGCACCAATGCCACACCCGTGCCTTGGCTGCTGATTGCGGGGGGGCTTTGCGTGGGCATCGGCACCCGGTTTGCCAATGGCTGCACCTCGGGCCACGGCGTTTGCGGGATGTCGCGGCTGTCAGTGCGCGGCTTCGCGGCCACCATTGCATATATTGGTGCAGGCGCCGTCACAGTCACCTTCTTGCGCGTGGGGATGGGCTTGTGATGCGCGCGCTGATCGCTGTGTTGAGCGGCGCGCTTTTTGGCGCAGGCCTTCATATCTCGGGCATGACAGACACGGCGAAGGTTCGTGGTTTTCTGGATTTCGCCGGTTCTTGGGACCCGACGCTCGCCTTCGTCATGGGCGGCGCAATGCTGCCTATGATCGTGGCATGGCGTCTGACCACAAATCGCAAACCCGTCACCGGAGATGCATTTCCGCCGCCGCCCTCTGCCGAACTTTCGCGGCCGTTGATCGTCGGATCCCTGCTTTTTGGGGTTGGCTGGGGTCTTGTCGGGCTGTGCCCGGGTCCGGCCCTTGCATCTCTCAGCTATGGCGGATGGCAGGGTGTGCTTTTCCTGGCGGCGATGCTGGCGGGCATGTGGGCCGTTCCGCCCATACGCCGCGCGCTGGACAGTCGACGGGCCGCGGCCTAGACATCATCCATGGATATCCGACAAATCACCCAGACCTATTTCGTGGCGCCGCAAGTTGACCCTGCGGACATGGCCGATATCGCAGCGGCAGGGATCAAAACGGTGATTTGCAACCGACCCGACGCCGAGGTGCCGCCAGCATTTCAAGCGGATGCTGTCGAAGTCGCGGCCCGTGCGGCGGGGCTTGAGTTTCACCGATTGCCCCTCACCCATCAAACGATGACACCTGACAACGTGGCCAGACAGATGGCTCTGGCAACCGAAAACGATGGGCCCGTGCTGGCCTATTGCGCGTCCGGCACACGTTCTACCATCGTGTGGTGCCTCAGCCAGGCCGGACACATGACCGCCGACGATATCCTGAAAACAGCACGGGACGGTGGTTACGACCTTGGTGCGTTGCGGCCCACACTGGATGCGATAGCAGCGCATAAGCGCGACTAGCGCGCAGCCTCGGCCCCAAGGTCCGGCAACTCTGACAAATCCGGCAGGTCGGACAGGTCGGGAAGATCCGCGAGATCCGGCAATTCATCCAGATCGGGCAGCGCGTCCACGGAAGGCAGCTTGATATCTGCATCATCAATGTCGGCATCGACCACTGCCGTCACCGCTGTCGGCACATCTGCCGGGCGCAAGGCCGCCATCGCGGCCTCGATATCCGCTTCGCTGACATCCATCGGATCATCGTCGCGCCGGTTGGGGGTCGCCAGTTCTTCGACACGGGGCATATCGACCATGTGCTCGTCCGACTCGCGCCGCAAGGGTTGGCTGGCATGGCTTGGCTTGCGTTGCGGCTTGACCGCGCGCACCCCGTCGACATGGCCAACGATCCCGCGCCCGACAACCCGACCCGTATTCGTCATGATCTGAACTTTGGGAAATGCTCCCGGCTCAAGCGGCAATTCGTCGCCTTCGGACAGCGCCTGCAAAGCGCGCAAAGGCAGATGCAAGCGACACAGAACCATCTGCAGGTCGGCGTTCAGCCCCATGACCGTGTCAGTCATGTTGGGTGCAGCACCCTCGTCCCATTCCCCATCTTCGGGAAGCGCCGTGTTGCTGGTATCCGGAACAGGCAGGATGAACTGGATTTCACCTTGTCGCGCCCCGCGGGCGATATCGACCGTCAGTCGAATCACCGCATATTCGTGTGCATCAAGCGCCATTGCCAGAGTGCGCGCATCATCCGCCTTGGCGCCAAAGCGATACCCGTCGATCAAGGCCACTTCATCCGGATCATCCAGAACGGGGCAAACGCGTTCCAGCAACGCATCAATCAGCGGCGCACAAATGGCGGCGTCCGTTCTGGTCATCGTGCGTGTGGCACCCATATCGGCCTGCACCGCGCCCATGGTCTGCTGTTGGATAAGGCCACCCACGACAGTTGCCTCGAACACCGCCGCGCCAACATGACCGTCAGGTCCGTCGAGCACCATCAGCAAAGCAGACTCGTTCAGATGCGTTTCGATGGTTTCGCCATCGACACTGTCGACAACGCCCCCAATGACGGCCACAGGCAGGTCCATCAGCGCGTCCGCCACCTTGGCCAGCGTCAAGCGCATGGCTTTCGGAAGCGTCATGGCCTTGGCCTTACGCTCTTCGCGCCCCGCTGCTGCGATGCGTCCCAATACACTGTTTGTTGCGGTTTCGCCCATTCACTCCGCCGTTTCTACGGCCTGTACATGCCCGTCCGGTCTAAGGGCGATAAGTTACCAAGGGCTTTAAGTGTCAGAAAATTCGCACCTATTGCGCGGCCAAAGCCGCCTGCGCAGGCAGATGAACCACAAAGGCGTTCCCATCAGGGCGGGGTTCATGCGTGATGTCCCCGCCCAAGCGGGTCATGATCTCTCTGCAGATAGCAAGGCCAAGACCAGCGCCTGATCCGTCCTTGTCATTGATCCGGGCAAATTTTTCAAAGATCAACGCGCGTGCTTCCGCTGCAATGGGCGTCCCATTGTCATGGAAAACCACTTGAACACGCGCGCCCATGTCAATGACATCAATAGACAATTCAGGCTTGGAGGCGTCGCAGTATTTCTGTGCATTGGTGATGAGGTTGATGAACACCTGCCGCAGTCGATCAAGGTCGGTTGTCAGCACAACACCGGTATCCGCCCGCGCATATTTCACCGTCAAATGCGTACTGCGATCCCCGCCTGCCGACAGCACCGCCTGTTCCAGAAGGTCGCGCAACGAGCCGCTGTCCAGGTTCAGACTGACCTGCCCGTTTTCAAGAACACTCAGGTCCAAGAGATCATCAAGCAAACGCGTCAACCGGATAGTTTCACCATGAATGATAGAGGCGTATTTGGTCTTTTCGGCCTGATCCAACCCGTCCGTGTCCCGCAGAATCTCCGAAAATGAGCGGATGGATGTCATCGGCGTCCGCAATTCATGACTGATCTGCCCCAGAAACGCGTCCTTCTGCACCGAAAGCGCCGTCAACTTTGCATTTGCCTCGCGCAATTGCCGGGCGGTGCGACTGAGTTCCGCCGATTTTGCCTCAAGCCGGTTCGAGTATTCAAGGATTTGGGCGGATTCGTCTGCCACTGCCATCAGGTCTTCGACCGAGACAGATGTTCCGCCCACAAGCTGGCTGATCATCGCATGGGCCGTCGCAGACCCCACCGACCCGGCAAGTTCCCGTTCCAGTGTTTGCAGAAAGCCCTGGGTTGGTTCGGGCAAGTGCCCCGTCAATCCCTGCCGCTGTGCCTCTTCCCGGAACAGCGACAGGGCATCGTTGGGTCCAAGGATGCGCTGCGCCATGATCATCAGGTCTTCGGAGGTGGCAAGGGCCGCGTCCCAGCCACGTGCCTGCGTTGAATGGTCAAACACGTTGACAAATTGCGCGCCCTGCAGCCGTTCCAACGGCGTGGGGAAGGTCAGCAATGACACGCCCAGAAAAGCGCCGATGTTCAGCGTAAGCGACCAGACAACCGCATGCACCGTTGGATCGATGCCTTCGATTCCGAACAGGGCTTGCGGCCGCAGCCAACCCAGACCGGCGATTCCGTTGTCAAAAACCTCCGCACTCAGCACCGCATCAGGCCCGAAACTGGGCAGGAGCGAGCAGAAAATCCAGACCGCGAAACCGACCGTCAAACCCGCAAGTGCCCCCCAGCGCGTCGCCCCGCGCCAGAAGATACCGCCAAGCATGGCAGGCAGAAACTGCGCGACCCCGGCAAAGGAGATCAGGCCAATTGCAGCCAGCGCAGAGCCGCCCCCCGACAGACGATAGTAAATGTAGCCAAATCCGATGATCACCAGAATGGACGCCCGCCGGGCAAGGATCACGACGTTGCGCACGTCGCCAGACACTTGCGCCCCTTCGGCCTGAGTGCTCAGCCACACGGGCATCACCACGTGGTTCGACACCATCGTCGACAGGGCCAGAGTGGCAACGATCACCATGGATGTGGCCGATGAAAACCCCCCAAGGAAGGACAGCGTGGCCAAACCACCCTGCCCTTCGGCCAGCGGCACGGTCAGAACAAACAGGTCCGGGTTCGATCCCGCAGGCATGATGTCGAGGCCGATCACGGCAATCGGCACGACAAACAGGCTCATCAGCATCAAATAGACAGGAAAGGCCCAGCTTGCAATTTGCAGGTGTCGCTCATCCTCGTTCTCGACGACCAGCACCTGAAACATCCGCGGAAGCGCCAGAAAGGCAGCTGCCGACAGCGCCGTGAGGGCGACCCACCGGCTGCGATCCATGCTCCATTCCCCGATGGGCGACGCGTCGATCCGTTCCATCATGGGCGCGATGCCACCAGCGATGCCCCAGACCACAAAGATGCCAACGGCCAGCAAGGCAATCAGCTTGACCACCGCCTCGACCGCGATGGCGATGACCACGCCATCGTGCCGTTCGTTCGCATTGAGGTTCCGGGTGCCGAATAGGACGGTGAACAGCGCAAGGCCGAAGGCGACCCAGAAGGCGGTCGAGATGGTCAGGCTTTCGGAAACCTCCGGCCCGGAGAAAATCGACAGCGACAACGTCACCGACTGCAATTGCAGCGCAATGTATGGGGTGACCCCGACCACGGCCATCAACGTGACGACAATGGCCAACAGGTTCGACTTGCCATACCGGGCCGAGATGAGGTCAGCCACCGACGTGGCCCGTTGCGCACGGCCAATGCGCACCAGCTTGCGCAGCACCCACCACCAACCGATCATGACCAGGCTTGGGCCAAGATAGATGGTCACGAACTCCATGCCCGACCGGGCCGCATAGCCAACCGCGCCGTAAAACGTCCACGCGGTACAGTAGATTGACAGGGACAACGTATAGACCAGCGGCGAACGCAGCCAGGCGCCACGTCCTCTGACCGATGCGCGTTCGGCGAAAAACGCGATGGCAAACAGGAAGGCGACGTAGACAAGGCTGACGCCGACAAGCTGGTTGACGGAGATCATGGGTCCCGCTCGGATACGGGGTCTTTGTGAATGCGCCCGTTGGGATCAGCAAGGGCCAGCCACAGCCCCATGCCGGACAGGATCAGACCTGCCCACACCACAAAGACATATGTGACGGCACCGGACATCGCGACGGGCGGTGGTGCGCCTGCGGCATCATTGGCACTGGGCCAAAAGACGGGAAGGATCCAAAGCAGGACGCCGACAACCGGCAACAGACGCAGCGCATCCATCATGCGGCGGCGGCGATAGCTGCGCCGTTCGAGAAACAGGGATGTCTTGCCCGACGCGTCGCTCATTGCGCCAGTTGCACAAGATCGCGCACCGCCGTCATCACCTCCGTGTTCGAAAACGGCTTGGTCATGAAGCGACTGACGCCTGCGCGCTCGGCCAGTTCGCGGTCGCGGCTCTGACCGCGGGCGGTCAACATCAGGACAGGCAGGTTCTGGAAATCGGGGTCCGCACGCAGTTCAGTCAGGATATCAATGCCGTTCTTGCCGGGCAGCATGTAATCCAGAACCACCAGGTTGGGGCGCATCCGGCGCACGGTGTCGACGGCCGTGGCCCCGTCCGAATGTGTATCCACTTGCCAGCCTTCGCGGCTCAGCAAAAACTGGATGGCTTCGATGATATTGATCTCGTCTTCGACGAGCAGAACATGCTTGCCCATGTCTGCGCTTCCTCCCCAAATCACGCGGACGTTCGGGCGTTTCACCTCTTTGTCTGCGCAGACCAACTATGTGCCGATTTGGACAGGCTGTCAAAAGCCTCCGAACCCGTCACTCAGGATTGATGGCTCGCGACGTCCGGGGCAGCCGCCACGCGGGCAGATGCGGCAGGCCGGACCGATGTCCTGCACGGCCACTCCCGCGTCGACGGGCGCGTCCGGCACCGGCAGAACGAGCATCGTCGCTTCCAACAATGGTGGGGCATTCAGAACGATGGGTCCGGCCGGTTCTGCCGCCGCAAAACAGTCAAAAACGGCGCCATCCCGCGTCGGCATCTGCACCCGTGTTCGGATCACCTGACCCGCCTGCCCCATGACCTGGAACAACGGCCACAAGGGACAGGCCGCGCCATGGCGGGGAATGGTGAACCCGGCAAGGTCCTTGCGAAACAGCAGACTGCCAGCCCGGTCAGCCACAACCAGCCCCGCATCCAGACCGGGAACAGCGGCCAGGCGGCGCATCATATGCGGCACGGTGACGGAAAACCGATTTGCCAATGCGATCACGTCTGGTCCAGCCTCTGCCAGGGCGGATTTCAGCGCCTTCATCGGCACCTGCGCACTGTCGGCAACCACACGCTCCAGAACGGTACGGGCAAGGTGACGCGACTGGGCCGATACCAGCTGCGGCGCTTCGGCAACGATGTGATCGGGTGTGTCCGATCCATCCTCAAGTGCCGCAAAGCCATAGTCATGCGCTTCCAGAAACTGCGCCACTTCCTCCTGCGGCGACCCGGATGGCGCAGCCTCTCCCGTCTCCGTATCCAGAAAGCCCACAAGCGCTTTCGAGCTGTCGGCCAGACGGCGGCTGTCGGCATCAATGTTGGCATGAAACCGGTCGCGCCAGTCGTCGGTGATGGTCTTGTCTTCGGCCAGAATGGAGGCTGTGGATCGGATCGACGCTGCCGTAGACAGAACCTCGTGGACCGACGCGGCCAATTCGGGATCGTGGGCCAGCCGGTCGCTCAACGTCTCGACCGTACGTTCGAGATCAGCAATCTTGCGGTGGGCGGCGGCCAGCGCATCGGCCCACCCGGGAAAACGACCCGCGAATTCCTCGGCCCGCTCGCTTTCGACATCGGGCAGGCGCGCACGCTGGGCGGCCTCTTGCAGGGACGCGATCAGCGCAGCCTCTGCCCCCTCACTCAGAACGGTCGGTTCGACACTCAGAGCGGCGGCAATATCAAGCAGCAGCTTGCCCCCGATTCTGCGGCGATTGTGCTCGATCAGGTTGAGATAGGATGCAGAAATTCCGATTTGGCGTGCCAGATCAGACTGTTTCAACCCACCCATGGCCCTGCGCTCGCGTATCCGCGTGCCTGTCAATGCATCTCGCGCCATGGTCCGTCCCGCTCAATTGTCAGTCATTTCAACGCGTTTCTGCGCTGCGACATAAGAAAGTTTACAAAGTATACCGCCGTATTGTGCAAATGTTTACAAAATAATTCTGCAAAACAAGGGGTTTATTGCGCAGTTTTCCAATACCGCGCGATAGTGCATTTGCATCAAAAGGTGCCCGCGCGATCCGGTTGAGGAGCAGGACCGCGCATTTCAACAATTGGGAGGATATTCATGTCCAAAATGAATCTGACGCGTCGTGGCGTGCTCAAGACCGGTGCCATTGCAGGTGCCGGCGTCGCAGCGCCAACGATCTTTACGGCGCAGTCGGCCGCTGCTTTCACCAACGAACCCACGGGTTCCAGCGTGACACTCGGCTTCAACGTGCCGCAAACCGGTCCATACGCCGACGAAGGCGCGGACGAACTGCGCGCCTATGAGCTTGCTGTCGAGCACCTGAACGGTGGCGGCGACGGTGGCCTGATGAACACCTTCTCGTCCAAGGCCCTGCAGGGCAACGGCATCCTCGGCAAGAAAGTCGAGTACGTCACGGGCGACACGCAAACCAAATCCGACGCAGCCCGCGCCTCCGCACGGTCGATGATTGAAAAAGACGGCGCCGTGATGATCACGGGTGGCTCGTCTTCGGGTGTGGCCGTGGCCGTGCAGGCGCTCTGCCAAGAGGCGGGCGTCATCTTCATGGCGGGTCTGACCCACTCCAACGACACCACCGGCAAGGACAAGAAGGCCAATGGCTTCCGCCACTTCTTCAACTCCTACATGTCCGGTGCAGCGCTCGCGCCCATCCTTGCCAACAACTACGGCACGGACCGCAAGGCCTATCACCTGACAGCGGACTACAACTGGGGCTACACGACCGAAGAAGCCGTGCGCACCTCGACCGAAGCAATGGGTTGGGAGACTGTTGCAGCTGTGAAAACACCGCTGACACAAACCGACTTCTCCTCCTACATCGCGCCTGTTCTGCAGTCCGGTGCCGACGTTCTGGTTCTGAACCACTACGGCGGGAACATGGTGAACTCGCTGACCAACGCGGTTCAGTTCGGCCTGCGCGACAAGCTGGTGAACGACAAGAACTTCGAGATCGTTGTGCCGCTCTACTCCCGCCTGATGGCGAAGGGTGCGGGTGCCAACGTGAAAGGTATCTTCGGGTCCACCAACTGGCACTGGTCGCTGCAGGACGAAGGCTCCAAAGCATTCGTCAAGTCCTTCGGCACCAAGTACGGCTTCCCGCCCAGCCAGGCTGCGCACACCTGCTACGTTCAGGCCCTGCTGTATGCAGATGCCGTGGAACGTGCGGGCTCGTTCAACCCCTGTGCGGTTGGCGAAGCGCTCAAGGACTTCGAATTCGACGGAATGGGCAACGGCCCGACACTCTATCGTGGCGAAGACCACCAGTGCTTCAAGGACGTGCTGGTCGTGAAAGGGAAAGAGAACCCGACATCCGAGTTCGACCTTCTCGAAATCGTGGAAGTGACGCCTGTCAGCCAGGTGACATACGACGCGTCGATCTTTGGTGGCGAACTGGGGTCCTGCAACCCCGGCGCATAAGCCATTGAAAATATTGGGTGGGCCCTGTGTGGCCCACCCTTCCCTGGCACCTGATCCCAGGCATCCCAAAATTTAACATAATGTGTCCCATCGTGGGACAGATGCCCCCAACCAGAGGTTCGGCCGATGGAAGCGATCATCCTTCAAATTCTCAACGGGCTCGACAAGGGCTCGGCCTATGCGCTGATTGCGCTGGGTCTCACGCTGATTTTCGGCACTCTGGGCGTGGTGAACTTTGCCCACGGTGCCCTGTTCATGATCGGGGCGTTCTGCGCCGTGACGCTGAGCCGGATCATCTCGACAAGCCACACCATCATCGATGAGACGCAGACCGACTTTCTGGGCAATCCGCTCAAGGTCGAGGTGCCTTATGTCATGGACTGGTTCGGAGAGGCGACAGGTGCCGCCATCATTGACTGGGCCGTGCCGCTGTCGATCCTGTTTGCCATCCCGGTGATGATCGCCATCGGGGTCATTATGGAACGCGGCCTGATCAAGCACTTCTACAAGCGCCCCCACGCGGACCAGATCCTCGTGACGTTCGGTCTGGCCATCGTGCTGCAAGAGATCATCAAGTACTACTACGGTGCCAACCCGATTCCGACGCCCGCCCCGTCGGCCTTTGTCGGATCGTTCGATTTCGGCACCATGCTCGGCTTTGAAGCGAACCAGATCATCTACCCGTACTGGCGGATCATCTATTTCGCCTTTGCCGCCATCATCATCGGTGCCGTCTTTGCCTTCCTGCAATTCACCACCTTCGGGATGGTGGTGCGGGCCGGTATGGCCGACCGCGAAACCGTGCAGCTTCTGGGCATCAACATCGACCGCCGCTTTACCCTGATGTTCGGCATCGCGGCGGCCGTCGCGGGGCTCGCAGGTGTCATGTACACGCCCATCAACTCGCCCAACTACCACATGGGCATGGACTTCCTTGTCCTGAGCTTCGTGGTTGTCGTTGTGGGCGGCATGGGCTCCCTGCCCGGCGCTGTCGCTGCGGGTTTCCTTCTTGGCATTCTCGAAAGCTTTGCGTCGATGCGCGAAGTGCTCAATGTGCTGCCCGGCCTGAACCAGATCATCATCTACCTGGTCGCCATCATCATTCTGTTGACCCGTCCTCGGGGCCTTATGGGCCGCAAGGGCGTGATGGAGGAATAATCCATGTTTGGACTGGACAAAAAAGACACCCGCCTGCTGCTTCTGGTCGCTGTACTGGTCGCTCTGGCCCCCTTCATCCTGAACCCTTTTCCCGAAGGGTCCGGCATGGCGCAATTCAACGCGGGCTATCCCGACCTGATGCAGCGATTCGTGATCTTCGGTATCTTCGCCATCGGATTCAACATCCTCTTCGGGCTTACGGGCTACCTGTCCTTCGGGCACGCGGCTTTCCTGGGTGTAGGCTCCTACGCCGCGATCTGGATGATGAAACTGCTGACCATGAACGTCATCCCGGCCGTGATCGTTTCGGTCATCGTCGCGGGCATCTTCAGCCTTGCGGTGGGCTGGATCAGCCTGCGCCGCTCGGGCATCTACTTCTCGATCCTGACACTGGCCTTTGCGCAGATGTCATATTCCCTCGCCTATTCGGTGCTGACACCGATCACCGGCGGTGAAACGGGCCTGCAGCCCAAGGTCAACGACGCCCGTATTCTGGACGGTGCGCTGACGGATGGCGCGACGCCCAAAGCCAACCTCTTTGGCCTGGAAATGGGATCAAGCATCGAGTGGAGCGTGGGCAACTGGCTCTTTACTTTCAACGCTGGCTATTACGTCGCAGCCATCGTGATGCTTCTGGCCTTTTACCTGTCGATCCGCATCTTCCGGTCTCCCTTTGGCATGATGCTGCGGGCGGTGAAGTCGAACCAGCAACGGCTGAACTACACAGGCTTGAACGCCAAGCCCTACACGCTGGCAGCCTTTGTCATCTCGGGCATGTATGCCGGTCTGGCCGGTGGTCTGATGGTGGCGATGGACACGCAAGTGGGGGCGGAGCGCATGTTCTGGACCGCCTCTGGCGAGGTCGTGCTGATGTCTATCCTGGGTGGCGTTGGCACGCTGATCGGCCCTGTGCTGGGCGCTGGTGCGATCAAGTACATGGAAAACATCCTGTCCAAGATCAACTCGGACATCCTGCACACATGGTTTGCCTTCCTGCCCGATGGGCTTGAAGACTTCGTGGTCACGCTGATCTACCCCTTCATCGGGAAAGGCTGGCACCTGACACTTGGCCTGATCTTCATGCTGGTCGTGATCTTCCTGCCCGGTGGTCTGGTCGAAGGCGGACAACGCGTTGCGCGCCTATTCGGTCGAAAGAAGAAGTCCACCGACACGCCGGACGGCAAAACCACGCCTGCGGAATAAGGAGAGAAACCAATGGGTATTCTTGAAGTCAAAAACGTAGGCAAACGGTTCGGCGGTCTGCAAGCGCTGGGGGACGTGAACCTGAGCGTGGCCGAAAACTCGGTCCATGCGATCATCGGGCCGAACGGCGCGGGCAAGTCCACCCTGCTGAACTGCCTGGTGGGCAAGCTGATCCCCGACACCGGGTCCGTCATGTTTGACGGGCAGTCCGTGCTGGGACGCAAACCGTTTGAAATCAACCAGATGGGCATTTCCCGCGTGTTCCAGACGCCCGAGATTTTCGGCGATCTAAGCGTACTGGAAAACATGATGATCCCCTGCTTTGCCAAACGGGACGGCGCGTTCACGCCCAACGCTTTCATCAACATGATGAAGGACAAGGAGATCGTGGAACGGGCTGAGCAGATGCTGGAAGAGATGAACATGGCCGACGCGCGCAACGACAATGCGGCGACCATGTCACGGGGCAACAAGCGGCGGCTCGAAATCGGCATGTGTCTGGCGCAGGAACCGCGCCTGCTGCTGCTGGACGAACCCACCGCCGGGATGGCGCGGGCCGACACCAACAATACCATCGACCTGCTCAAGCAGATCAAGGACGAACGGGACATCACCATCTCGATCATCGAACACGACATGCACGTGGTGTTCAGTCTGGCCGAACGGATCACCGTTCTGGCCCAGGGCACGCCGCTGGTCGAAGACACGCCCGACAACATCAAGGGCCACCCCAAGGTGCGCGAAGCGTATCTGGGCGAAACGCAGGACGCGGCTTGAGGCCGACCGCCAAGAAAATTCGCACGAATTTTCTTGGCCCCACGGACCCGATTGGAGCACCACAATGAACGTCAAACCCGACTTTTCCAAAGGCGTCAGCCACGCCCAGACCGCCCCCGCCTTCCTGAGCATCTGGGACATGCACGCCTATTACGGCGAAAGCTACATCGTGCAGGGCATCAGCTTTAACGTGCACGAGGGCGAAATCCTTGCCCTTCTAGGGCGCAACGGGGCGGGCAAGACCTCGACCCTGCGGTCCATTGCGCGCATTGGCGATCCGCAGGTGACCCATGGTGAGATCTGGCTGGACCACCAGCCGTTGCACAAGATGGCGAGCCACGAGGCGAGCCAGGCCGGACTTGGTCTGGTGCCCGAAGATCGCCGCATCATTCCCGGTCTGACGGTTGAGGAGAACCTGAAGCTCGCGCAGATCGCGCCACCCATCGGATGGTCGATCGAACGGCTATATGACCTGTTCCCGCGCCTTGGCGAACGGCGCACGCAAGAGGGCACAACCCTGTCGGGCGGCGAACAGCAGATGCTTGCCATCGCCCGCGCACTGGCGCGTGACATCAAGGTGCTGTTGCTGGATGAGCCCTACGAGGGTCTGGCCCCTGTGATCGTGGACGAAATCGAAAAGACCCTGACCGTGATCAAGGAACAGGGTATCACTACGGTCATCGTGGAACAAAACGCAGTACGTGCCCTGCAATTGGCAGATCGTGCCGTGATCCTTGATACCGGCGGCATCGTCTTTGACGGCACTGCATCCGAAGTCCTTGAGAATGAAGAGCTTCGATCGGAATACCTCGCCATCTGACGGGCCTCGCGTACTACAGGACACATAATCAGGGGGCCTCACGGCCCCTTTTTTGCGCGTTGACGTCTGATGCAAGCCTGAGGTGATGACCCGGCGTCAGGAAGGGTGCTTTCCACGGGCTGCATCCAAGGATATAAGCGCGGCGATATATGGCGGGGCGCATCGCGCCTTTGGCAATCGTTGAGGATAAGAATGACAAAGAGCAACCATGACGCGGATGTGGCCTTTATTCAGGCACTGGCCGAACTTCTGCGCGAAAACGATCTGACCGAATTGCAGGTCAAACGCGAATATGGCGAAGATGACAGCCTGAACGTGCGCGTCTCGCGCCATACGGCGCAGCAAGTGGTCACACAGGTTGCGGCCCCTGCCCCGGCAGCAGCGCTTGCGCCCGCGACATCTGCGCCTGCTGCCGTGACGGCAGAGCCCGCCGCCGACCCCGCCAATGATCCGGGTGCCGTCACATCCCCGATGGTTGGCACGGTCTATATGCAAGCCGAACCCGGCGCGCCGTCCTTCATCAAGGTGGGCCAGCAGGTCAGCGAAGGCGACACGCTGCTGATCGTCGAGGCCATGAAGACCATGAACCACATCCCTGCCCCGCGTGCAGGCACGGTCAAGCGCATCCTTGTCGATGACGGGGCTGCCGTGGAATTTGGCGCACCGCTCGTGATCCTTGAATAAGGGGCGGGTCATGTTCAACAAGATCCTGATTGCCAACCGCGGAGAGATTGCCCTGCGCGTCATCCGCGCGGCCCGCGAGATGGGCATCGCAACGGTTGCTGTGCATTCGACGGCGGACGCCGATGCCATGCATGTACGTATGGCCGACGAGTCTGTCTGCATTGGACCGCCTGCATCCCCGCAGTCCTATCTCAGTTTTCCGGCCATCATCTCCGCCTGCGAAATCACAGGGGCCGAAGCCATCCACCCCGGTTATGGCTTCCTGTCCGAAAACGCGCAGTTCGTGCAGATCGTCGAAGATCACGGCCTGACCTTCATTGGCCCCACCGCCGAGCATATCCGCGTCATGGGGGACAAGATCACTGCCAAGGACACGATGAAGGCGCTTGGTGTGCCTTGTGTGCCCGGATCGGACGGCGGCGTCCCCACATTGGAAGACGCCAAGAAACTCGGCGACGAGATGGGCTATCCCGTCATCATCAAGGCGACCGCCGGTGGTGGTGGGCGTGGCATGAAAGTGGCGCAAACTGCCGCTGACATGGAAAGCGCGTTCATGACGGCCCGGGCCGAGGGCAAGGCCGCCTTTGGCAACGACGAAGTCTATATCGAAAAATACCTGACCACCCCCCGCCATATCGAGATCCAGGTCTTCGGCGATGGCAAGGGCCGTGCCGTGCACTTGGGCGAGCGGGATTGTTCGCTGCAACGCCGCCACCAGAAGGTGTTCGAAGAAGCCCCAGGCCCCGCCATCAGCGCCGAAGAGCGCGCGACAATTGGCAAGGTCTGTGCCGATGCAGTCGCCAAGATCAACTATATCGGCGCGGGCACCATCGAGTTCCTGTACGAAAACGGCGAGTTCTACTTCATCGAGATGAACACGCGCCTGCAGGTGGAACACCCGGTGACCGAAGCCATCTTTGGCGTCGATCTGGTGCGCGAACAGATCCGCGTGGCCTCCGGCATGGATATGTCGTTCCAGCAAGACGATCTGGAAATCAACGGCCACTCCATCGAAGTCCGCCTGAACGCTGAAAAACTGCCCGACTTCACACCCTCGCCCGGTCGGATCACGCAATATCATGCGCCCGGTGGACTGGGTGTGCGGATCGATTCAGCACTTTACGACGGCTATGCGATCCCACCCTATTACGACAGCCTGATCGGCAAGCTGATCGTACATGGTCGGGACCGGCCCGAGGCACTCGCCCGCCTCAACCGTGCATTGGGTGAATTGATCATCGACGGGATCGACACCACTGTGCCGCTTTTTCACGCATTGCTGGCGGAAAAGGACATTCACACAGGGGATTACAACATCCACTGGTTGGAAAAATGGCTTGAAGCGCAGGCAGACTGACGGATTGCGCACAAATTGGAAAGGGATCGCCGCGGCGGTTCCTTTTTTATGTCTTGGCGCAGGCGTAAGGTTGATCGAACCTCGGTGGACCCGCCCATGAAAGACGACATCAGACTGACCCCTGACCTGCTGTTGCAGGGATATGCCGCGGGCATCTTTCCGATGGCGGAGTCGCGCGATGATCCAGAGATCTTCTGGGTCGACCCGCGCATGAGAGGGGTCATGCCGTTGGATGGCTTCCACGTGTCGCGGTCACTTGTGCGGGCAATGCGGCGCACAGAGTGGACCCTGCGGATTGATACCGACTTTGCCGGCGTGGTGGATGGATGCGCCGACCGGATCGATACTTGGATCAACCCGGAAATCCGTGACCTCTATCTGGCATTGCACGATCGACGCCAAGCGCGATCCTTTGAAATCTGGGACGGCGCGCAGCTTGTTGGCGGTGTTTACGGTGTCGTGATGAAGGGTGCCTTTTTCGGGGAAAGCATGTTTTCGCGGCGTACCAACGCATCAAAAATGGCGTTGGCAGCTGCGGTCGATCACCTGCGCCGCGCAGGGTTCGCCTTGTTCGATACGCAATTCCTGACGACGCATCTTGCCAGCCTTGGGGCGCTGGAAATCACGCGGGCAACGTACCATGCCCGTTTGGAACGGGCTTTGGATGTACATGACGCGCATTTCGACGCGCTGCCCGTAAGCTCACTTTACGATGTGATGCAGCGCATGACCCAAACGTCATAGCGCGGGTGTTCCATAGCATTCAAAGCCGGGGCCGATGCGATCATCCAACCAGAGAACACAACGCCCTCGCGCCCGATTTCGGTAATCTGAAGTCCGGCATATGCGTTTCCGGATGGATTGCCTGACGGATAACGGCATTCGGTCAATGTGATGGTCAGACGTTCAAATTGGGCCGTGCTGCCCGCCTGCATCTGGATGTCGACAACCTGACCGCTGAACTTGTCAAGACCGCGCAGCACAGCACCGGTCGCGCTTTGCGTCTCTTGCTGTGCCATGGCACCGGTGCCCAACACCACCAACGCCGCTGCGATTGCGGCGCGCAGGCTCATCCTTCTTCGCCCCCGGAGACGAATTTCAAGAGCAGTGAAATGAGGCTTACGGACCCTTGGGTGTCGGTAATCTCATCCCCGGCTTCGAAGTAGAACGGCGATCCGCCGGGTACGATTTCCACGAAATTGCCACCCAGCAACCCTTCGGAGCTTATGATAATGGCACTGTCGTCCGGAATTTGTGTGTCAGACCGGACGGACACCACGGTGTCTGCACGGTAGGTTTCCGCGTTCAGGTCCACGTCTGTCACCGTGCCGACCTTTACACCTGCAAGGCGCACATCGGTTCCGACGTTCACGCCTTCAAGACTGCGAAAGCTTGCGGTCAGTGGGTAGGCAGAGCCGCCACTGTTGCCCAGGCCCGCAACTTGCGCGCCATAAACGGCAAAAGCGATGGCAGCAGCCAGTACGACACCGCCCACCAGAACTTCGGTCGTGTTCTCAGCCATTTATTCGGGCGTCCAAGCTTCGTAGTCGGATCGTTCGGCAGGTTCCGCGCGGCGAATTGAGCCTGCAGGCGCATAGGCCATGGCCGTCCCGGTCAGGTTTGGCTGGTGCGGCTTTTCCCAGTCCTTGCGCTTGAGCGGCTTGTCGGTGGGCGGCTCGTCCCATGTGCGGTGCAACCAACCGTGCCACTCCGGATCAACGCGGCTTGCTTCGGCTTCACCGTTGTAGATCACCCAGCGACGGCTGTCGTCTTGCGTCTTGTAGAACACGTTGCCTTCGCTGTCCTCGCCCACTTTCACACCCTTACGAGCTGTGAAAAGCTGTGTGTTCAGCGTCTGACCGTTCCACCAAGTGACCGCCCGTAAAAGCGTGTTCAGAATGCCCATGTCTTGCCTCCGGCGTTTGCACCAGTCTATGCCGCAATCCCGGACGGGCGTCTAGTGGCACGGATGCCGCAGATCGCAGACATATGGAGCCCGCGAGAGCAGAAACCAGTAGGATGATTCAACCTCTGCGATTATTAGTTTCTTAACTAATGCGTTCGAGGTGTATCGTGAAAAGTGAAGAGACGTTGGAGCTTGCAACTCCTGAAACTGCGGCAACCTGTTTCGGCGTTAAAGTGCCTGCATCGCCGTTTCTAAACGAAACCCGCATTCGTCGTATGAATGCAGGGCGTTATGAGGGAGAAGAGATCACCGGTGCGCTTGCGGTGGTTCAGCCGGGTGACCGGGTGTTGGAGTTGGGTGCCGGCCTTGGGGTTGTCGGCGCTGTCATCGCCAAGAATGCAATGCCCGACGCTGTTCTGTCCTTCGAAGCCAATCCCAACCTGATCCCGCATATCGAAGCGCTGCATCGCCTCAACAGCCTCGAAGACGTTATGGAAGTGCGCCATCAGGTCGTGACTGCTGGACCAGACCAGCCCGACACCATTACCTTTCATCTGCGCACGTCCTACCTTGGATCGTCCTTGATCCAGCACGAACATCGACGCACGACCCCTGTCGAAGTACCGACCGTCCCCTACAACGACGTCATCAATGCGTTCCAACCAGACGTTTTGATCATGGACATCGAGGGAGGCGAACTGGACCTGCTGCGCCACGCGAACTTGCGCGGCATTCGGGCCATTGTTCTGGAATTCCATCCGGATGTTTACGGCAAAAGCGGCACCCGCGAGTGCAAGAAAATCCTGCAAAAATGCATGTTCAAAAAGAACGAGGACAAATCGACCCGTTTTGTGTGGACCTGTACCCGCGAAGAAAAATGGACGCATCCGGACGCCAGTTGGCCGGACCCTACGGGCGGATGGTCAGAACGCATACAAACCTGTGAAAACGCTGTCGTAAAACCAAGTGACACCAGCGGGCTTGCGAGTCCCTCCGGTGTTCAAACTGCATACGGTCACGATGTTCCTATGGGCGCTCACTGGCGGAAGAAGCGGCGTTCGACACTGCCGTTTGAAAAACTTACCCGAGTTCCCCCGAAGTTGAACGGGCGCTGGATCTGGGGTGGGGTAATTTACAATAATTTTGCGCATTTCGTCGCGGAATCCTTGGGACGGTTGTGGGCATTGGACACGGTCCAGGGGGATGTCGACGGAATCTTGTTCGCGCCTCGCAGAAAAGGCCAAAAGAGTACTTTGAAAGCATTTCACACCAACATGTTCGACCTGTTTGGCGTAGATATACCTGTCAAAATTTTGGATGCACCGCATCAGGTTGAGGAGCTGATTGTGCCCGGTCAAGGATTTGGTTTGGGCGAGATTATTTTGGGGACATCTTCCTACCGGCGTTTTGTTCAGAACAACTTTGCAAAGGCCGTCGAGCCAGAAGGCGGCGAACGACTGTATATCTCGCGCTCAAAACTGTCGATCAACAGAGGTGGCCTTTTGGGCGAGGCACGGATCGAGGAAAAGTTGAGGGCGGAAGGCTATGACATCTTTCACCCCGAAGAACACTCCCTTGCCGTCCAGATTGCGCGCTACAAGGCTGCAAAGGAAGTGATTGCATGCGAAGGATCGGCCCTGCACGTGCTCGCGTTTTGCTGCAACACCGAACAACGCGTGGCAATGATCACGCGCCGGAAGTCTTCGGCAACGGACATGATCGGGCGTCACATCACGTCCTTTACCGGGAACAAGCCAACAACTGTGGCCTCGTTGAAATCGGTCTGGAACCATCCCAATACCCACCGCGGACGCCTGGCATTGGGGGAGCCGAACATGGGCCGGATCCACGCGGCACTGCTGAATGCCGGGTTCATATCCAACTCCAAGCCCTGGCTTGAATTGGGTCGCAACGACGTGAAAGCGGTTGTGGACGCCCGGTTCAGCTTGGCTGCCTAATTCTGCTCCGGAAGCAGCGCTGTGACCTCAATCTCGATCCGGAATTTGGGGTCGAGCAATCCACATTCGATCATGGTTGCCACGGGTGGATTGGCACCGAACGTGCTGGCCAGCATCGGCCAGCACGGTTCGAACTCATGCCGGTCGGGCAGCATGTAAGTCACGCGCACCACGTCTGCCCATCCTGCCCCCGCTTCGGTCAAGGCCGCGTGGATAATCCCGAGTGCGCTTTGGCATTGCTCGGTGACTGTGTCACCCTGCCCCACCGTTCCGGCCACGTGCACCCAACCGCCTGCGACGACCGCGCGGCAATAGCCAATCTTGGGCTCAAACTCGCCGCCTGAGTGAATACGTGTGATGGTCATGTGTCCGTCCTTTCTTCGGCGCACGCACAAGTGCGCCTTACGGTGTTTGGTCACTGTGCCAAGACTGCGCACAAGAAAAAAGGCGGGTCAGAGACCCGCCTTACTTTTTGACGTGAGATGTTTGTCAGCTGGCTGACGCCGGCTCTTTTTCTGCCTCGGCATGGATCATCAATGGTGCGGCGTCAGATGTCACCGCCTCTTCATTGACGACCACTTCGGTCACTGACTCAAGTCCGGGCAATTCGAACATCGTGTTGAGCAAGATGTCTTCGAGGATGGACCGCAAACCACGTGCGCCGGTTTTCCGCTCGATCGCGCGTTTGGCGATGGCGCTCAGCGCGTCGTCGGTAAAGGTAAGTTCCGTATCTTCCAGCTCAAACAAGCGTTGGTACTGCTTGACCAGAGCGTTCTTGGGAGCCGTCAGGATCGTGACCAGCGCGTCCTCATCCAGATCTTCGAGCGTTGCAAGAACCGGCAGACGACCCACAAATTCCGGGATCAGACCGAATTTCAACAGATCCTCGGGTTCAAGGTCGGTAAAGATTTCGCCCACGCCGCGCGCATCATTGTCCCGCACGTCCGCACCGAAGCCCATGGCGGAGCCTTTGCCCCGCTGTGCAATGATCTTGTCGAGCCCTGCAAACGCGCCACCACAGATGAACAGAATGTTCGTCGTGTCCACTTGCAGGAATTCCTGCTGCGGGTGTTTACGCCCACCTTGCGGCGGAACCGATGCAACGGTCCCTTCCATAAGCTTGAGCAGTGCCTGCTGCACGCCCTCGCCCGACACATCGCGGGTGATGGATGGGTTTTCGGACTTACGCGTGATCTTGTCGACCTCGTCGATATAGACGATGCCGCGTTGCGCGCGTTCGACATTGTACTCGGACGATTGCAACAACTTCAGAATGATGTTTTCGACATCCTCGCCCACATATCCGGCTTCGGTCAGGGTCGTCGCGTCCGCCATCGTGAACGGCACGTCCAGAATACGCGCCAGCGTTTGGGCCAGAAGCGTTTTGCCGCAGCCCGTAGGACCAATCAGCAGGATGTTGGATTTTGCCAACTCGATGTCCCCGCCCTTCTGGGCATGGTTCAAGCGTTTGTAGTGGTTGTGCACGGCAACTGACAGCACGCGCTTGGCCATGGCCTGACCAATCACGTAGTCATCCAGGACCTCGCAGATGTCCTTGGGCGTTGGTACACCATCGGTGGATTTCAGGCCCGACGCCTTCGTCTCTTCCCGAATGATATCCATGCAAAGCTCAACACACTCGTCACAGATAAAGACGGTTGGTCCTGCAATCAGCTTGCGGACCTCGTGCTGGCTCTTGCCGCAGAAGCTGCAGTAGAGGGTATTCTTGCTGTCGCCGCCCGAATTCGTGGCCATATCGCGTCCTTCCCGGCAGATGCCGCCATTCCAGGTGCCGGTCGTGTCCGGCGCGCCCCGCGTTGCCCGTCAGCTTAAGACAGGCCCGCGGGGTCCACAATCGTCTTTTTGCCTGACCTCGCGGTCAAATCACGCACTTTGTGAAGCGCGCGATTCCAGCCTTAGCTGTCGCCTTCATCATCTTTGGAACGCTTGTCCACAATCTCGTCGATATGACCCCATTCCTTGGCTTCTTCAGGGGTCAGCCATGTGTCGCGGTCCAGCGCCTTTTGCACGGTATCATAGTCTTGGCCTGCATGTTTGACATACAATTGGTACAGGCGTTCCCGTGTCTTTTCGATGTGGCGCGCCGAGATCAGGATGTCCGATGCCATACCCTGCGATCCGCCGGACGGCTGGTGCACCATGATTTCGGAGTTTGGCAGGGCAAATCGCATACCCGGCTCCCCCCCGATGGCAATCACCGATCCCATGGACGCTGCCATACCGCAGATCAGCGTGGACACCTTGGGTTTGATGTATTGCATCGTGTCGTAGATCGACAGGCCCGCCGTCACTTCGCCACCGGGCGAATTGACATACATGCTGATTTCTTTCGACGGATTTTCCGCCTCAAGGTGCAGAAGCTGCGCCACGATCAGGTGGCTCATGCCCGAATGGATCGGACCGTTGATGAAAACAATCCGCTCCTTCAGCAGGCGCGAGAAGATGTCATAGGCCCGTTCGCCCCGGCTGGTCTGTTCAACCACCATGGGCACCAGGTTGTTCGTGATGTGTGCATATTGATCGATGGGATCGCGCATATTGTCCTGCCTCGTCAGACTTCCGCGAGACCATACCCGCTGAAGTGTTACCCGAGTCTTAGTATCGGCATTCGGGGGCTGCAAGGGGACGTGAAATGCGTTGTGGCGCAAATGATCTTGATTAATATTAGTACGATATACGTAATACTTTGTGCAAACGGCCATCTGGAGTAGTCATGACTGTTATTTTTTTTGCTGGGCGGGGTATCTTGGCATCCCTGTTCATCCTCGCGGGCATCGACAAAATCACTGATCCAACAACGACTATCGCAACCATGACCGACGCTGGTCTGCCGTTGCCCGCCCTTTTGATCGTCGCGGTGATCGCGGTGGAATTGGGCGGCGGATTGGCCGTCGCCGTGGGGCTGGGTCGGATCGGACAAGTGGCGGCAATTGCCTTGATCCTTCACACACTGGCCGTAAACGTCACGCTGCACCCATTCTGGGCCGTCGCGCCGGACATTGCGCGCACGGAATTGTCGCTGTTTTTCAAGAATATCGCAGTGATTGGCGGTCTCATGATGGTGGCGGCCGGGGCACACACCAATGCGAAGAGTTGACCGGACTTGGCGACGCGTTACCTCCGGTTCATGACCGAAGCCCTGACCCGTTTTCCTCCGACCCGCACTGCAGCCCTTGAGCGTCTGAACCGCTTTCTGCCTCATGCGGGGCGGGACTATGCGGCGCGGCGCAATTACGATCTGGGCCGGGACGGTCATGTCGGGGTGTCGACCCTGTCGCCTTACATCCGGGCGCGGCTGTTGACCGAAACCGAGGTTTTGGAAGCCACACTTGGCCGTCACAGCGCCAATGCCGCTGATAAATTCATCCAAGAGGTTTATTGGCGGACATATTGGAAGGGCTGGCTTGAAATGCGGCCGGCAGTCTGGGGACAATACAAGTCGGCGCTGAAAGGTGCTTTGGACAATACCCAAACTCAATCGGGTTTGCGTGACCGATGGGAAGCCGCATGCAAGGGTGAGACGGACATCGCGTGCTTTAACTCTTGGGCGCAAGATCTTGTAAGTACAGGATACCTGCACAATCACGCCCGGATGTGGTTCGCGTCCATCTGGATCTTTACATTGCGATTGCCGTGGGAACTGGGCGCCGATTTCTTTCTCAGGCATCTGTTGGATGGGGACCCGGCGTCCAACACGTTGAGTTGGCGCTGGGTCGCGGGCATTCAGACACCGGGCAAGACGTATCTCGCGCGCACCTCCAACATCTCGAAATACACAGTAGGGCGGTTTGCGCCCAAGTGGCAGTTGGCAGGAGAGGCACCTGCCCTGTCTGGCCCTCCCGTGCCTGACCGTGCGCCGATACCAGACACGGATGTGCCACTTGTTGAAGGTCGCACCGGCCTGATCCTGCATGATGACGATCTGAGCCCCGGATACGTGTTGGACACCGGGACTTCGCCGGTTGCGACAGCCGCGATAGTTACGCGGTCGGGTCTTTCGCCGCTCGAAGTTGCACCGTATGTCGCGGACTTTGCATCGCAAGCGATCCATGACGTCACAGAGCGATTTGGATCACGCCTAGGGCCGGTCTCGCACGTCGTACCCACTGCCAAGGCACTTGCAGACTGGGCACAGGAAAACGCTCTGGATCAAATCGTGACTGCCTATGCGCCGGTGGGTCCAGCAGCAGATGTGCTGGCCCAACTGGCGTCAATGGACGGTGCACCACCCATCAAACTGATGCGGCGTCCTTACGACAGCGCGGCATGGCCGCACGCGACACATGGGTTTTTCCGCTTCAAAGACAAGATACCGCAGCTCTTGGGCAATCTGCGCGGTCTGCACGCAGCAGAATAGGTCACTTGAAACACTCAGCCAGCGACGTTGCCATGGCGCGGATCACCGAAGCGTAAAGGTCCGGGCCAGGTTCGGCTGTCACACCGATGGGGTCTATCTCACCCAATTTCAGATCGCCCATCGCATTCATGATACCCGGATTGAACTGAGGTTCAGTCAGCGCGCAAACGGCGTCGTGCTGCTGCACTTCCTCGCGCAGTTCTGCAACGCGTCGCGGGCTGGGGTCCTCGGCATCCGACGCTGATACGGCGCCAACGGCAGCAATGCCAAAACGTGCCTCAAAGTATTGGTAGGCGTCGTGAAACACGATGAACGGACGGTCTGAAACGGGTTCCAGCATCAGTTTGGCTTCAGCGTTCAAATCGCTGATTTCCTGCTCGAACGCTTGCGCATTGTCGGTATAGGTTTGGGCATTTGCGGGATCGATCTCAGCCAGCTGTTTTGCGATCTCTCCAGCCCAGATCACGGCGTTCTGCGGGTCAAGCCATGCATGTGGGTCCATACCGTCGGCGTGAGCGTGATCGTCATGCGCATCGTGCGCGTGGTCCTCGTGCTCTGCGGTTTCATGGTCTTCATGGGCGTGTTCGTCGTGCCCATGATCGTCATGCCCATCCTTGTCGTGTGCGTGCTCGTCATGCCCATCATCATCATGCGCGTGGTCTTTGTCGCCATGATCATCGTGATCGTCGTGCCCGTGATCATGATCATGCGCGGCAAATGCAGCGCCTTCTCGCGATTCCAATCGGATCGTCTGCGGCAAATCCAGCAACTCGATGTGCAAGGCGCCCTCGCCCAGCGTGTCCACTGGCCCTTCAAGCCATGGCGTCAAGGCATGCCCCATCCACACAACGACATCCGCCTCATCGAGCGCGCGCGCTTCGGAGGGGCGCAAGTTGTGATCATGCGGAGACGTGCCGGGTGGTACAATCAGATCAGGTGTTCCCACCCCGTCCATCACCGCAGCGACGATGCTGTGCACCGGCGCGATGTCCACTGCGACGCGCGGCACCTCGGCCAGCGCAGCGCTGCTTGCAAAGATTACAGACGAAGTCAGAAAAATTCGGCGCATCACATCCTCATTGATATGTTATAACATATAAGGTGAGTTGCTATCTGTCATAGTATAACATATCAACCCACAAAATTTGACGGCGGCTCTCTGAGGTCCCATGCCAACCCTAGGTTTCCACGACCACGATCACGCATCCTGCATTCGCTCGACCTTGGCGCGGGCGGAAGCGCATTGCGTGGCGCATAAGCTGAAGTTCACGCCTGTACGGCGGCGCACGCTGGAAATCCTGTTGGCAGAGCACAGGGCGATCGGTGCCTATGATCTTTTGGCGAAATTGGCCGAAGAAGGTTTGGGCGCAGCCCCACCTGTCGCCTATCGCGCCTTGGATTTTCTGACGGCTGCAGGTTTTGCGCACAAGATCGAAGGCTTGAACGCCTATATCGCCTGCGCGCACCTTGGCGAAGATCACGCCCCGGCGTTTCTGGTCTGCACCAATTGCCGATCTGTCGCAGAGGCGGATACAGCCAGCGACAAGGGCCGGTTGGGCCAAGCGGCCGCTGCCACCGGGTTCAGGATCGAACGCACGGTGATCGAAGCCATGGGCCTGTGCCCTGCCTGTGTCGAGGATACACCATGCGCCTGATGACTGCCGAAGGGCTGAGCCTTGGTCACGCCGGTGCGACGACCTTGCGCGATGTCGATTTCCACATTGACCGCGGAGAGATTGTGACGTTGGTGGGACCCAACGGCTCCGGCAAGTCAACCTTGGTCAAAGGGTTGATCGGTGCGCTGCGCCCCCTTAGGGGCCATGTTGACCAGTTGCGCGACCTGCGCATCGGGTATGTCCCGCAAAGCCTGCAGATCGATAGCTTTTTGCCGCTCACTGTCACACGGTTTCTGTGCCTGCCCCATCGCCATTCTGCTGAAGCGATGGCGCGTGCGCTCCAGGAAGCGGGGGTGCCCGACCTTGCCAAACATCAAATGCGCGACCTGTCCGGCGGGCAGTTCCAACGCGTGTTGCTAGCGCGTGCGTTGCTGATGAGTCCTGATCTGCTGATCCTGGATGAAGCGACCCAAGGGCTTGATCAACCGGGCGCGGCTGCGTTCTATCGCCAGATTGCAGAGGTGCGCGATCAGTTGGGATGTGCGGTCTTGATGGTCAGTCACGACCTTCATGTCGTTATGGCCGCATCCGATAGGGTGTTGTGTCTGAACGGGCACGTCTGCTGCCAAGGCACGCCGGATGTGGTGCAGGATGCGCCTGAATACCGCGCCTTGTTTGGCACGGGCACACAGGGCGCTTTCGCTCTTTATCGGCATCAACACGACCACCACCATCATCACGACCACGACCACGACCACGAAGATGCTTGACGATTTTCTTGTACGTGCCGGGCTTGCGGGTGTCGGCACCGCGTTGGCTGCCGCCCCTTTGGGCTGCTTTGTTGTCTGGCGTCGCATGGCCTATTTCGGAGACGCCACGGCGCATGCCGCGTTGCTGGGCGTGGCGCTTTCCCTCGCATTCCAAGGCCCCATCATGGTCGGGGTTCTCGCCTCTGCGCTGAGTATGGCTGTGCTGGTGCAGGGATTGTCGGGGCGCGGATTGGCGGAAGATACACTGCTTGGCGTGATGGCGCATGCCGCGCTGGCTGTCGGTTTGGTTGCCGTGTCACTGATGTCGGGCGTGCGCGTGGACCTGATGGGGTACCTTTTCGGTGATATTCTGGCAGTGTCCAAAACTGATCTTGGCTTGATATGGTCGGGCGCTGCAGTGGTCGTGGGGCTGATCCTGTGGCGTTGGCAGCGGCTGCTCACAGCGACGTTGAACCCCGATCTTGCCCAATCGAGCGGCATTTCGGCCCGCACGGAACAACTGGTGTTGACGGTCGCACTTGCCGTGACCGTGGCCGTTGCAATCAAGGTGGTCGGCGCGCTGTTGATCGGCGCGCTCTTGGTTATCCCACCGGCTGTCGCGCGGCCACTTGCCCGCACCCCAGAGAGCATGGCCATGATGACGGCGCTCATTGGCAGTGCATCTGCCGTCGGCGGTCTGGCAGCCGCGTATCAGTTCGACACGCCAACCGGTCCCACAATTGTATGCGTCGCAGCGGGTCTGTTTGTTTTGACGACACTGTTTGGCGCACGCATCACACGCTGAGGCCTACGGTCAAACCCCGAGATAGGTGTTGGCAACCTCGCCGGCGACCTGCGACATCGCACCGTGCCACACAGACCGTCCCCGTTCGAGGATCACGGCACGCTCGGCAATGCGGCCAAGTTCGGCCAGCGATTTGTCCACGACCAATAGGGACAGGCCGCTGTCTCGCCGCACCGCATCGAGGGCTGACCAGATTTCTTGACGGACAACCGGAGCCAGCCCTTCCGTCGCCTCGTCCAACAGCATGAGCCGCGGGTTGGTCATCAAGGCCCGACCGATGGCAAGCATCTGCTGTTCACCGCCCGACAAATGCCCGGCAACCTGCCCCGCCCGTTCACCAAGGCGCGGAAACAATTGGGTGACCTTGCGCATGTCCCATGGTCCCGGTCGCGCAGCAGCAATCAGATTTTCCCCAACGGTCAGGTTGGAGAACACACGTCGCCCTTCGGGCACCAATCCAAGCCCCGCGCGCGCCGCCACGTGCGGCGGAGTGCGGGCCATGTCCTGACCAGCAAAGCGCACCTGACCCGCCGAGTGCGCCATCAAACGACAGATCACGCGAATGGTGGTGGATTTGCCCATACCGTTGCGGCCCATCAGGGCCAGCACTTCGCCCTCGTCCACGGTCAGATCGACACCGAACAGGGCCTGCGCCGCGCCATAAGCCGCCTCGATCCCCTCCAGGTGCAGCAGGGTCATGGCGCGACCTCCTCGCCCAGATACGCCGTCTGCACCTCTGCATTGCGGCGGATCTGCGCAGGCGTGCCCGTGGCAATCACCCGCCCCGACACCAGAACAGAAATACGGTCGGCCAGCGCAAACACGGCGTCCATGTCATGCTCAACCAACAGGATCGGTGCCTCGGCCCGCAACCCATCCAGAAAGGCGGTCATGCGCGCAGACCCTTCGGACCCAAGCCCTGCCATCGGCTCGTCCATCAAAAATGCCTTTGGCTTCAATGTCAGGGCAACAGCCACTTCCAGAAGACGGCGCTGGCCGTGGCTCAGCTCGGCCACACGCATGGCGGCAACATCGCCAAGGCCGACCCGGTGCAATGCGGCCTCGGCCTCTACCCTTAGGCCCGCGTCCCGCATCACGGGGCGCACAAACCGCCAGACCGACCGGGACGCGCCCACAGCCCCAAGCATCACGTTCTGCAACACACTGTTTTCCATGGCCAGTGCGCTGATCTGAAAAGTGCGCCCAAGGCCTGCCTGCGCCCGCTGCGCCGTGCCCAGCCCGGTCACATCCCGCCCCTCGAACAGGATACGCCCCGCATCGGGGGCCAGCGCGCCCGCCACTTGCTGGATCAACGTGGATTTGCCCGCGCCGTTGGGTCCGATCAGGGCATGGATTTCGCCGCTGCGCAGGGTCAACGACACGGTGTCAGTGACCCGCAACGCACCAAAGGACTTCGACAGCCCCTGAAGGTCCAGCAGCGCGTCACTCATGCCGGCCACCCTGCCCGACCAGCGCCCCGATGACGCCACCCCGCGCAAACAGGACCACAAACAAAAGGATCGCCCCCAGATAGATCAGCCAGAACTCGCTGACGCCGCTCAGCAAATGTTCCAGCAACACAAACAGGCACGCGCCAACCACCGGACCAAACAGCCGCCCGATGCCGCCCAGGACAATGAACACGATGAATTCACCCGACATCTGCCAGCTGAACATGGTGGGCGACACAAAGCGGTTCAGATCCGCAAACAGCGCCCCGGCAAGCCCGGTCACGGCCCCCGAAATGACAAAGGCCACAAGGCGCAACTTGAACGGGCTCAGGCCCACAGTCTCGACCCGCGTCGCATTCTGACGCGCCGTGCCCAGTGCCAGACCAAACGCGGACCGCTCGATCCGCCCCATGATCCAAAGCACCAGCGCCAGCAGGGCAAAGACAAGCCCGAAGAACTGTACAGGGTCGAGCGTGTTAAGCCCCGGAAAGCTGTTGCGCACATAAATGCTCAACCCGTCCTCGCCCCCATAGGCGGGCCAGGAGATGGTGAAATAGTAAAACATCTGTCCGAAAGCGAGCGTGATCATGATGAAATAGACACCCGTGGTGCGCAGAGCCAGCAAGCCAATCAGCAGTGCTGCCAGCGCGCTGACACTGATGGCGACCAGCCAGATCACGGGCATGGACTTGGTCCCGTCGATCACGAACAGACCCAGATCAAGCGGGGCATAGCTCTGGGCATGGCTGGCCAGAATGCCCATCGCATAGCCCCCAAGGCCGAAAAACACCGCATGGCCCAGGCTCACCAGCCCGCCCAGCCCCAGCGCAAGGTTCAGCCCCACAGCCGCCAACGCAAGGATGGCCGCCCGCGTGGCAAGGGTAATGGTAAACGGCTCGTCCAACGCCAACGCGGCCAACGCCACGGCAGGCAAAGCCAGAAAGACCAGCAAGTTCAGGATGGTCTCGCGCCGCATCATGCCGTTCCGTACAGGCCCGTGGGCCGAAAGATCAGGACAATGGCCATCAGGATATAGATCGACATCGACGCCAGCGCCGAGCCGACGGAGGTGGCCGCCGATGCCTCCATCACGCCGCTCAGGGCAAGCGGCAACAAAACCCCGCCCAGCGTGTCGGTCAGCCCGACAAGCAGGGCCCCGACAAGTGCCCCCTTGATGGACCCGATCCCACCGATGACAATCACAACAAAGGCTAGGATCAGCACCGGCTCCCCCATCCCGACCTGCACGGACTGAATGGCCCCCACAAGCGCACCTGCAAGGCCGGCAAGGGCCGCGCCCAAGGCAAAGACCAGCGTGTAAAGCCTTGAAATATCGACACCAAGGGCCGCAATCATCTCTCGGTCGCTTTCGCCCGCGCGAATCTGAATGCCGATGCGCGTGCGCGCAATCAACAAGAACAAACCAGCAGCCACCAGCAAGCCCACAACGATGATCAAAAGCCGGTAGGCAGGGTATTGGATGCCCCCCGGCAGCGTCACCGGACCCGCCAACGCGGCAGGCACATCAAGATACAGCGGAAAGGATCCGAACACCCACCGCGTGCCCTCCGACAGGATCAGGATCAGCGCGAATGTGGCCAGCACCTGATCCAGATGGTCCCGGTCATAAAGCCGCCGGATCACGGCCACCTCGATCACCGCACCTGCCGCCGCAGCCGCCACCAGACTGGCGGCAAGGGCCAGCACAAACGATCCCGTCGCCCCGGCCACCGCTGCGGCGGCAAAGGCCCCGATCATGTAAAGCGACCCATGCGCCAGATTGATCAGGCCCATCACCCCAAAGATCAGCGTCAAACCCGCCGCCATCAGGAACAGCATGATCCCCGATTGCAGCCCGTTCAGCACCTGCTCGATCAACAGAAGCGCGCTCATCCACCCCATGTTGCAGGGTGAATGTCACCCCGCAAGCCCTTTATTATGTTTGGAAATAGCCCCGGCGCAAACCGGGGCCGTTCAGATCACAACTTGCAGTCAGCGCCATAAGGATCGCTGTGATCGGTGGCGGCTGTTCCAACGATCCGGTTGGTGACCAGATCACCTTCCTTGACCACCTCACGCATATAGATGTCCTGCACCGGGTGGTTGTTGGCCGCGAAGGAAAACTTGCCCCGCACCGACTGAAAGTCGGCCTCTTTCAACGCGGCCCGGAACGCATCGGCATCGTTCACATCGGCCTTGGCCGCAGCAGAGGCCAGCAGCAGGCCCGTGTCGTACCCTTGCGCTGCATAGATCGACGGCAAGCGGCCAAATTCGGCCTCAAACGCCGCCACAAAGTCGGCATTGCCGGGAACGTCCAGATCCTTGGACCAGTGTGCGGTGTTCTTTGCGCCCACAGCGGCGTCGCCAATGGCCCCCAGAATGCCCTGATCGAAGCTGAAGGCCGGGCCAGAGACGGGCTTGTCCACGCCCGAGCCTGCATATTGCTTCATGAACGAAATCCCCATGCCACCCGGCAGAAAGAAATAGATCTGGTCAGCGTCGCTGGCGCGCATCTGCGCAATCTCGGCGGCGTAATCGGTCTGGCCCAGCTTGGTATAAACCTCCGCCGCGATCTCACCCTGATAGGTGCGCTTGAAGCCCGCCATGATGTCCTGACCCGCCGGGTAGTTCGGGGCCATCAGGAACACTTTGCCCGCCTCACCGCTCAGCGCCGTGCCAGCCGCTTCGGAAAACGCATCGTTCTGCCAGCTGACGTTGAAGTAATTCTCGTGGCACCCCTTGCCCGCCAGCGCCGAAGGGCCTGCATTGGGCGACAGGTAGAACTTGCCCTGCGCCGTCGCCGCAGGCACCACCGCCATGGCCAGGTTCGACCAGATGATCCCGGTCATCACATCGACCTTTTCGGACTGGATCATCTTGTCGGCCAGTTGCACCGCGATGTCCGGTTTGCGCTGGTCATCCTCGATCACCAGTTCGATGTCGTCATTGCCCTTGGTGGCCAGCAGGAACCCGTCCCGCACGTCAATACCAAGGCCCGCACCGCCCCCCGACAGCGTGGTGATCATGCCCACCTTGACGCCATCGGCCTGCGCAGCCGTTCCCAGCGCCGCAACACATGTCGCAGCCATCAACTGTTTGAATGTCATAGAAGTCTTCTCCCTTTTGGTGCCCGGCTCTGGCGGCCCGGCTTTCGGTGTTATCAGACCCTTACGGGCAGGCCCTCTGTCAAGCCCTAGGTGACCTTTTGGCGGGTCATAAAGACCGGATCGTCCCACAATCGGTCCCGCATCACCATCTCGATATGATCCACGGCAGCCAGCACATCACCTTCGTCCAGATAAAGCGGGGTAAAGCCAAAGCGCATGATGTCGGGCGCGCGGAAGTCCCCGATCACACCGCGCGAGATCAGCGCCTGCATTGCGGCGTAGCCATGCTTGAAACTGAAGGACACCTGACTGCCGCGCTGCGTCCCGTCGCGCGGGCTGGCAAGGGTCAGGTCGGGCACGCGGGCTTCCACTTCGTGGATGAATAACTCCTGCAAAGCAATTGATGCAGAACGCAATTCCAACATATCGACGCCATCCCAAACCTCCAACGCGGCCTCCAGAGCGGTCAACTGGATGACGGGCGGTGTGCCGACACGCATACGCTCAATCCCCGGCGCGGGACGATAGTCGAGGTCAAAGGCAAAGGGCGCATCATGTCCCAGCCACCCGGCCAGCGCAGGGTCCACGCTGTCAGCCAGATCCTCACGCACATAGATGAACGCAGGCGCGCCCGGCCCGCCGTTGAGGTATTTGTAAGTGCACCCAACCGCGAATTCACACGCGCAGCCTGCGACATCCACGGGCAACGCCCCTGCACTGTGAGCCAAATCCCAGATCATGACCGCGCCCGCGCTGTGCGCCAGTTCGGTGATTGTTGGCATGTCATGCAATCGCCCGGTGCGGTAATCGACCTGCGTCAGCATCACCGCCGCCACGCTGTCGTCGATGGCCTCGGGAACCGCTTCGGGGTCCACCACGCGCAGCTCGTACCCGCCATCCAGCATCTGGATCAGCCCCTGCGCCATGTAAAGATCCGTGGGAAAATTGCCGGAATCGCTCAGGATAACCTTGCGATCCGGGCGCATTTTCAAGGCCGCCGCCAGCGCCTGATAGACCTTGATGGACAGCGTGTCGCCCATCACAACTGTGCCCGGAGGTGCACCGATCAGTCGCCCGACGGCATCGCCAACACGGCTGGGCTGGGCCATCCAGCCCGCACTGTTCCACCCCTTGATCAGCTGCGCCCCCCATTCGTCCTGCATCATCGCCGCCACACGCGCCTTGGCGGTCCTGGGCAGCGGACCAAGCGAGTTGCCATCAAGGTAGATCACGTCCTCGGGCAGATCGAAAAACTCTTTGTTCAGAACCATCTACAGGGCTCCTCTCACATTCCAAAGTTCAGGAAACAGAACCACATCCAGCATCTTGCGCAAATAGCTGACACCCGCCGTGCCGCCCGTGCCGCGCTTGAAGCCGATGATGCGTTCCACGGTGGTGACATGGTTGAAGCGCCAACGGCGAAAATAGTCTTCCAGGTCTACCAATTTTTCCGCTAATTCGTATAATTCCCAATGGGTTGCCGGTCTTTCATAAACCTTTTGCCACAGGTCCTGCACGACATCGCGCGCTTTCCACGGCCCGGTATGCGGCGCACCTGCCAGATCGTCCGCACCGAAGTGCCCGCCAAGCCGCGCCAGTGCCACCTGATACAAGCTGGGTCGCGATAGTTCTTCCGACAGGATGCCATACGCCTCCGCCCGGTGCTCATGCACTTTCGAAACGGCCAGTTGCCGGTTGCCCAGAACGTATTCGATCAGCCGGTATTGATGCGACTGAAAGCCTGACGAATTGCCCAGGCTTGGCCGGAAGGTCGTGTATTCGCTGGGTGTCATCGTGCGCAGCACATCCCACGCCCCGTTCAATTGTTCAAAGATGCGGGCCACGCGGGTCAGCATCTTGAAGGCGGGGGCCAGATCGCCGGACGCGATGGCATCGCGGGCGGAATTCAACTCGTGGATCGCCAAGCGCATCCACAGCTCCGACGTCTGATGCTGGATGATGAACAACATCTCGTCATGCGCGTCCGACAGCGGATGTTGCGACGACAGCAAGGCATCAAGGCCGAGATAGTCGCTATAGGACATGTCGCCCTTGAAATCGAGCTTGGCGCCGTGGTGTTCGTGTTCCGTGGTCATGGCCGACCTCCCCGATCCGATAATGGACGTGCGGACACCGATGTCCATATCCGGTCGTGGGATGGGTGGCGGAGACTGTGGGATTCGAACCCACGGGACGCTCTCACGCCCAACGGTTTTCAAGACCGCCGCATTCGACCACTCTGCCAAATCTCCGGTGCGCCTGCTTTAGGGGGGCCTGCGCGATTCGGCAAATGCCTACAGATACGGGGAAAATATGCCGATAAACGAATCACACGCTTTTCAGATTGCATGGTTCACGCTATTGTTGCGGCAGAACTCCGCACAAGCGGGGCAATAATCGTGTCGGACGCGGCACCAAGACGGCCCGAAAACGGGCATACAGGCAACAGCAGGCAAGGACTTGGTCCATGAGCAGATCTTCTTCCCATTTCACATTTCGCAGCACCACCGCCGCCCTTTTCGCCCTTGGCCTGTTGGCCGGATGTGACGAAACCGGCCAGTTCGTCGCAATGGATGCTTTCAAGAAACCCAATACCTCCGTCGAAGGCACAGCAGAACCAGGCGCGCCGATCAAAACGGTCGAACGAGATGTGGAAGCACCCGATGTGTTCTCCGCCACCGAAGCCGGTCTGTGGGACGGTCGCCCATCCTTGGGTGGTGTTTGGGTCGCGCACCCAGATGTGACGGAGCCGGAACGGGTGATTATCCGCAACACCGAAAATGATCAGTTCGTCGTCGGGGCCCTCTTCCGCCGCGAACGGGACATTCCCGGACCACGCCTGCAGATCAGCTCTGACGCCGCCGAAGCGCTGGGCATGCTGGCCGGAGCGCCAGCGCAATTGAATGTGACGGCACTGCGCAAGGAAGAGGTGGCAGTTGAGCCCGAGCAACTTCCCGTAGAAGCCGAGGGTGTTGCAGCGCCGGCTGATGTCACCGCGACCACGCTGGATCCAATCGAGAGCGCGGCCGCCGTGCTCGAGGCACCGGTGCCCGATCCAATCCCAGCCGCCGCAACTGCAACACCAAGCATTCAACCAGCCGCAACGCCTGAGCCGACACCTGCCGCCGTAACGACGCGGCCCACGACGTCGAAGCTGGACAGACCGTTCATCCAGATCGGTATCTTTTCGATCGAAGCCAACGCCGACCGCACCGCAAAGCAGATGCGCAATGCCGGTGTCATTCCAACTGTGAAATCCTTCGAACGCGATGGGAAGCCGTTCTGGCGCGTCGTTGTCGGCCCTGCCGCAACGTCCTCGGAACGCAGCCAGCTGCTGAAAACCATCAAAGGCGAAGGTTTCACGGACGCATACGCCGTCACCAATTGACCAGGAGCATACCGACCGTGATCCGCCCCTTTGCTGCCGCCGCCTTGCTGATCGCAACCACCGCCCTGCCCGTCACCGCGTTTGAAACGCGGGCGAGCGCGGCTTACGTGATTGATCATACGACCGGTACGGTTCTGCTGAACAAGAATGCAGACGATCCGCTACCGCCGGCATCCATGTCGAAACTGATGACGCTCTACATGGCGTTTGAAGCGATTGAACGTGGCCAGCTGTCGATGACAGATGAACTTGTCACGTCGGCCCATGCGTCCAGCTTTGGCGGATCGACCCTGTTCCTGCAGCAAAATGAGCGCGTGACCGTCGAGGATTTGATCCGCGGCATCATCGTGTTGTCTGGCAACGACGCCTGCGTGGTGATTGCCGAAGCACTCAGCCCCGACGGGACCGAGGCGGGCTTTGCCCGGTTGATGACCCGCCGGGCGCAGGAAATGGGCATGACCAATTCGACCTTTGCCAATTCCAGCGGCTGGCCTGCCGCGGGGCACCGCATGTCGATGCGCGACCTTGGCCTGCTGTCGCAACGGCTGATCACTGACTATCCCGAATACTACCCGATGTTTTCTGAAACCGAATTTCTGTTTGACGAGAACGAAAGCTCCAACCGCTTCAACCGGAACCCCCTGCTGACACTGGGTATCGGCGCGGACGGTCTTAAGACGGGCCACACGCAAGAAGCGGGTTACGGTCTGACAGGGTCGGCCAAACAGGGCGACCGGCGTGTGATCTTTGTGATCTCGGGCCTTGATACGGTGGGCGCACGCGCACAGGAATCCGAAGCCATCGTGAACTGGGCCTTCCGTCAATTCGCTGAACGCACCGTCGTAGCGGGCGGAGAACGCGTCGCGACTGCCCGCGTCTGGGAAGGGGCCGAACCCGAAGTGGGTCTGGTGCCCGAAGAAGACATCACTGTTCTGCTGCCCATTCTTGCAGGCAAGACGGTAGATGCCGAAGTGGTCTATACAGGTCCGATCCAGGCCCCGATCGCCGCTGGCACGCCGCTGGCCGAACTTGTGATCCAGCCCGAGGGCTTGCCCGAAAAGCGTATCCCGCTGGTGGCCGAGGCCGATATCGCTCACGGCGGCTTTCTGGCCAAGATTTCCACCGCTGCCCTGTCCCTGATCGACCGCTTTACCGAAGGTTCCACGACCGAAGGTGGCGTGTGACAGCCAAAGGGCACTTCATCACGTTCGAAGGTATCGACGGCTCGGGCAAATCCACGCAAGCGCGGATGCTTGCGGAGCATTTGCGCGGGCTGGGGCATGACGTGATCCTGACCCGGGAACCGGGCGGCAGCCCGGGCGCCGAGGAAATCCGCGCGCTTGTTCTTCAAGGTGATCCTGACCGCTGGTCGGCGGAGACGGAGCTCTTGCTATTCACCGCGGCGCGGCGGGATCACATGGAGCGGCTCATTCAACCCGCCATCGACAAAGGTCAGATTGTGATTTGCGATCGTTTCGCCGACAGCACCCGCATGTATCAAGGCCTGAGCCGTGGGGACCTGCGCGGCAAGGTGGACATGCTGCACAAGCTTATGATTGGTCGTGAACCGGACCTGACGATCCTGATCGACATGGACCCCGCTCAAGGCCTCGCCCGTGCCAAAGGGCGGCAAGGAATTGAAGAACGGTTCGAAGACTTCGGCACCGAATTGCAGGAAAAGATGCGGGCGGGTTTCCTGGCTCTCGCGCAGGAGTTCAGCGACCGCTTCCACATCATCGACGGCGCCCGCGCAGTGGAAACGGTCGCGCATGACGTCCAATCCTCCGTGCAGGCATATCTGTCTTCTTCGGACTGAAAATACCACGGGGGGATGTGCGGATGCGCCGGGGGGCTGGCCCCCCTCCCCGCTCCGGTGCTAGAGCAGCCCCATGGCCGATGAGACCCAAGACCCAACCCGCGTCCCTGGCGCACCACATCCTCGCGAAACCGAGACGCTGATTGGTCAGGACACGGCACAGCAGTCTTTCCTAGACGCTTTCGACACAGGCCGTCTGCATCACGCGTGGCTGCTGACCGGTCCGCGCGGTGTGGGCAAGGCCACATTGGCATGGCGTATCGCCCGTTTTCTCTTGGCCACCCCCGACCCTGATCCCAACGACATGTTTGGCGCACCGGTGCCAACGACACTCGATGTTTCCCCCGATCACCCTGTTGCGCGCCGTATCGCGGCAGGCGCCGATCCGGGCCTCAAGTCGGTGCACCGAACCGAGAACGAAAAGACCAAGCGCCTGCGCGATCAGATCACCATCGACGATGTCCGTGCGCTTGGATCGTTCTTTCAACTCAGCGCCACGGATGGCGGACGACGTGTGGTGATCATCGACGCCGCCGATGAGATGAACGTGAACGCGGCTAACGCCCTTCTGAAAATGTTGGAGGAGCCGCCAGCCCGCACAACTCTTTTGCTGATCTGCCACCAGCCAAGCCGCTTGCTGCCAACCATCCGTTCCCGCTGCCGGACGTTGCGCCTGGGAACCCTGAGCGCCACGCAAATGGAACAAGCCATGGCGCAGGCCGGCATCGATCCGGGCCCCGATACCGCAGCGCTTTCCGAACTCAGCGCCGGGTCCGTGGGTGATGCATTGCGGCTGTCGCTGCTTGACGGGCTGAAAATGTACCGGGACGTCATTCACCTGCTTGGAACACTGCCCAATCTCGACCGGGCGCGCGCCCTTGCGCTGGCCGAAGCCTCGGCAGGTCGCGGCGCAGAAGAAAAACTCGACCTGCTCTATACGCTGATCGATGTCGCGCTAAGCCGCCTTGCGCGCACCGGAGCCCTGGGCCATCCACCACAGGTCGAAGCGGCACCTGATGAAGCTGCAATACTAACCCGATTGGCGCCACATGCCGTCCAAGCGCGCGCATGGGCCAACACGGCCCAGACGGCTTTGGCGCGCGCGCGACATGGCCGTGCCGTCAACCTTGACCCTGCCGCGCTGGTTCTAGATACGCTATTCAAGCTTTCCGAGACGGCCCCCGCCCGATGACTCCAGAAATCACCGACAGCCATTGCCACCTCGACTTTCCGGATTTCGAGGGCCAGCTTCCCGACATCATCCAGAATGCCAAAGACGCAGGCGTGACCCGCATGGTCACAATCTGCACCAAGCTGCGGTTGGAGCCGCAGGTACGGGCCATTGCGGAGGCCCACGCGCCCGTGTTCTACGCCGCAGGCACGCATCCGATGAGTGCCGCCGACGAGCCGATGGCATCCACCGACGAACTCATCGCACTGGCGCAACACCCGAAGTTCGTGGGCATCGGGGAAACCGGGCTCGACTATCACTACACGTCCGACTCCGCCGATATTCAAAAACGGTCACTGCGCATCCACATTGACGCTGCACGCCAGACCGCGCTGCCACTGATCATCCACGCGCGTGCGGCCGATGATGATATGGCCCGCATCCTGACAGAGGAATACAGTCAAGGCGCTTACACCTGCGTCATGCACTGCTTTTCCTCGTCAAAGGAACTGGCGCACGCAGCGCTTGATCTGGGCTTTTACCTGTCGATGTCGGGCATCACCGCGTTCCCCAAAAGCCAGGACTTGCGAGACATCTTTGCATCGGCACCGTTGGACCGCATTCTGGTTGAAACCGACGCCCCCTACCTTGCGCCGCCACCGCATCGCGGCAAGCGCAACGAACCTGCCTATACGGCCCACACGGCGCGCAAAGGGGCAGACACGATGGGCGTTGACTACGCGGAATTCGCCGCACGCACCCAAAAGAACTTTGACCGCTTGTTCTCCAAGGCGGCGGCCTACACAGTGCCCGAATGAGCGATACGCTGACATTCACGATCTTGGGCTGTGGCTCATCCGGTGGCGTGCCACGGCTGGGCGGTCACTGGGGGGCGTGTGACCCGGAAAACCCCAAGAACAGACGTCAGCGATGTTCCTTGCTTGTCGAGCGAACCAGCGACGCTGGCACCACAACTGTCCTGATCGATACGTCGCCTGACCTGCGCAACCAGTTGCTGGACACGGGCACCGGCCGACTTGATGGCGTGATCTATACCCATGCGCACGCTGATCATGTCCACGGCATCGACGACCTGCGCATGATCGTGTTCAACATGCGCGAAAGGCTGCAGGTCTGGGCGGATGGCAACACGCAAGACGATCTGATCAGCCGCTTTGGATATGCTTTCGTGCAACCGAAGGGGTCACCCTACCCACCCATCCTCGATCTGAACACGATCGATGGGGACACCGTGATTGATGGCCCCGGCGGACCAATCACTTTCACGCCGTTCGAAGTGGAACATGGCAGCATAGATGCTTTGGGCTTCCGCATTGCCAACGTGGTCTATCTTCCGGATGTGGCAACGATTCCGGACGCCGCATGGGCGCATCTGCACGATCTCGACATATGGATCGTGGATGCTTTGCGACGCGACCCGCATCCGACGCACAGCCACCTCGCCAATACGCTCGACTGGATCGCAAAGGTCCAGCCGAAACGCGCCATTCTGACGAACATGCATATCGACCTCGATTACGACACCGTGCTGGCCGAAACCGCCGCTCATATCGAACCCGCCTATGACGGGCTTAGCGTGACAGTATCGCTGCCCTGATCCGTCTTCATTTTGCCAGATAAACCGCCGCCGGAGGCTCCCGTCCTCTGACACCGCCCGCAGAGGCCCGATCATGCAAGCCCTCCTCGACGTCATTCTGCCCGTCTTTCTGGTGATCGGGTTCGGCTATGTCGCTGTCTGGCGCGGCTTTTTCACCGCTCAGGGCGTGGACGCCCTGATGAAATTCTCGCAGAATTTCGCAATCCCGTGCCTGCTTTTTTCAGCCATCGCCAATCTCGACCTGACCACCAGCCTCGACACCCGCCTGCTGATCAGTTTCTACGCGGGCGCAGCCAGTGGGTTCGCTCTTGGAACGCTTGGCGCCTACTACATCTTCAAACGCGGCATCGAAGACAGCATTGCCATCGGCTTTTGCTGCCTGTTCTCGAACTCGGTGCTGCTTGGGCTTGCCATCAACGAACGCGCTTACGGTCCCGAAGCCCTTGCCGGGGCCTATGCCATCATCGCGTTCCACTCCCCTTTTTGCTACGGCGTCGGCATCACCGCGATGGAGATTGCGCGCAATCGCGGCGGTTCTCCTCTGACAATGATCCGCGGCGTGGCGCGCGCCATGTTCCGCAATGTGCTGGTGCTGGCCATCATCGCAGGGTTCATCGTCAATCTCGGAGGCATCACCTTGCCGGGCGTCCTGCGTGACGGTCTTGATTTGGTCATACGCGCGGCCCTACCGACGGCCTTGTTTGCCCTTGGTGGCGTGTTGATGCATTACAAGCCCGAAGGGGACGCGCGCGTGATCGCAATGATCTGCTTTATCTCGCTGCTCATCCACCCTGCGGTTACATTCACGTTTGGCACTGCTCTGTCTGTTCCATCCGACACGTTCAAGACCACCGTATTGACTGCAGCCATGGCGCCGGGCGTGAATGGATACATTTTCGCGAACATGTACGGGCGCGCCAAACGCGTTGCTGCCACGTCTGTTCTTGTGGCGACGGCGCTCACGATCCTGACGGCATGGATGTGGTTGATGGCTCTGGGATAGACAGCTTTGCCCGTCGTGCCCGGGCAAGCTCGGCGTTCAGCGCGCCCCCCAAAAGAACAAGATACGCACTGATGAATAGCCACATGAGCATCACGATCACAGCACCGATAGAGCCGTAAATCTCGTTGTAGTTTCCAAAATTCTGCAAGTAGAGCGAAAACCCCGTCGATGCCGCCACCCAGAACACAACGGCAAACGTGGCACCGGGCGAAATCAGGCGTGGGCGCTGCCCGGCAAGGTTTGGACCCAAACGATAGATCACGGCAAACCCAGCCAAAAGAACACCGATACCAACGACCCAGCGCGCAACCTCCACCCCGAAATTGGCCCATGGCCCCAGAGGCAGGAACGCAAGAATGACCGGAACGACAACGATGCAGGCCATGGCCGTCAAGACAACGCCAATCAGGCTGAACGTCAGCACGAACGCCCGCAGATAATGGGACAGGCCGCTCCGATTGGGGGCATCGTAAATCGCGTTAAGGCCCTGCATCAACGCAGCCACCCCCGCGCGCGCCGACCAAAGCGCAAATCCGAACGACAACAAGGACGCCCAGCCCAGAGTCAGCCCGTCAGTTGTTGCCAGCTTTACCAGCTGCCCGGCCAGCAGCGCATAAACGTCTGCCGGAATGAGCGCCTGAAATTCCTGTATCTGTTCAAGGGCAAGCGCCGGATCACCGACAATTCCCCAAAGCGCAATCGTGGCAGCGATACCCGGAAACACGGCGAGGATCGCATAGAATGCAACGCCAGCCGCAATCAGCCCCAGATGCTTTTCATCGTTGAGCCGTATGACATGCATGATCGCACGCCACCACAGCGCAGGGTCCTTTGGTGGTTTGGATGACGTTGGTGCGTGGTCCATCAGTTACCAAACCTATGAAAGGCTCAAAGGTTTCTCAATGCAAAGGTGAATGTCGTGCCGAAGACCGGGTACCCCAGAAAGCGACGCGATAACAAGTCCATGGACGGCGCGACCGGATCGCATCTTTTGGACGGGAGAATTGCGAACCAGAACGATTGCAAGGCGCCAACGGCGGCAGCCCGGTATCTCGTGGTGCGGGCGGGGAGACTCGAACTCCCACACCTTGCGGCGCCAGAACCTAAATCTGGTGCGTCTACCAATTCCGCCACGCCCGCAACGCCGCATCCCTTAGCAAAGCACATGCTGGGAAGCGAGACGTAATTGAAGAAAAATCACGCGACATTAAAGGCGTGTTCAGCTATTGTGATCCTAACCTAGAGGCAGGTTACAGAAAGAGACGCCATGAAGCCGAATACGGTCGGGCGCGAAATCGGCGGGCGGATGCCCCCTTTGCGCATTGATATTGCTCATGTCGGACTTGTGTCCGGCACCCTTTTGCTGACAGCAGACGGTGAAATTCCGGTCGAGTATCTCTCGCCCGGGGATCGCATCATAACCCGGAACGCAGGTTCGGTTCGACTGACTGCGATCCAGTCCTATCGCACGACGGACGAGGCGGTTAAGATCGCGGCCGGGTCCTTGGGCGACACCAAGCCTTCGCACCATGTGATCATTCCAGCCGCCCAGATGGTGCTTGTTCGCGATTGGCGTGCTCAGGCGCTCCGTGGTGCAGCACAGGCCGTCATGCCCGCAGGCTGCCTGATTGACGACGAATTCATCATATCATTGGGTTCGCGCGAGATGACGCTGGTACGCTTGGGGTTCGAGGCCCCGCACGTGGTCTACGCTGATGGTTTGGAATTGTCGGTCCCTGCGATGACCATGACCGGGGCGCAGGCGGCTTAGGCCTCCAGCCCCCGCAAAACCTGCGGCAAGAGTTCAGGCAAGTCCTCGGCAATCAAACCGGGGCCGAAAACGCGCGCGCACTCGACATGCAACCAGACCGCCGTCTCGCAGGCCGCCATCGGATCAAACTCACGCGCCAGAAGCCCGGTGATGAACCCCGCAAGAACGTCCCCCGCGCCTGCTGTGGCCAGCCACGGCGCTTCGCGGCCATAAGCTGCCGCGTGGACAGAACAGCGCCCATCCGGATGGGCGATCACAGTGTCCGGTCCTTTGAAGAGTACGACCGCACCACACCGTGCCGCCGCCTCTCGGGTCGCATCGACCTTGGAATAGGCAGGCCCTTGGTCCGGGATCGCGTTCAGCTTTTCGGCAATGTCAGGAAACAGCCGCGCAAACTCGCCCCCATGGGGCGTCAGCACACAGCGCTCATGCAACATGTCGCACAACTCCGCTGGATCATCCGCATAAGCGCTCAACGCGTCCGCATCGAGCACCACGTGGGGTGCGCGCTTGATGCGCACCGCCACCGGCACCAACGCGCGGGCCCGTTCGAACCCCAGACCGGGACCCAGGCACAGGGCGTTGATCCGCTCATCCTCCAGCACTGCGTTCAGCGCGCCGGCATCCCCCACACGCGACAGCATGAGGGCGGTGATCTGCGACGCCACCTCCATCTGCGCTGCGGGCGGCACGGCAAGCGTGACCAGGCCCGCCCCGATCCGCAGCGCCCCGCGCGCGACCAGACGGGCAGCGCCTGTACGCCCGGCACCACCTGACAGGATCAAGGCGTGACCGTGGTCGAACTTGTGGCCCGTTACCTTTGCCAAAGACGTGGGCGCTTCAACAACCCGCACCGCGTCCGAACTTAGGATCGCGCCCGACCCGAGGGTGGGCGCATCGCGCCCGCCTTGGGGGGCGGGTCGGGCGCGATCCGGGGCTGACACCCCGGAGGGCCGGTTGGTTGATGTGCTAGCCATGCAAGCCAATGTCTTTTGCGACGACTTTTCCGCATATGTCGGGATCACTGACATGCATCTTTTTTTCAGCATGAAATGTGACTGTTAAGTCAGCGACAAAAATTTCGTTTCCGGTCCCAAGTCTACCACTTTCATTTAGCCCGCTTGGAACATCTATCGAGACAAGGTGCGGCCAACCCCATTCCTTGTCCCAGAGATTCAGGTTTGGCTCAATGCATCCCAGTATGGGCTCGAGAGCGGCTAGTGATCGGCTTAGGCCGATGCCAAAGAGGGCATCAATCAAGACCTCGGTTTTGCTTTGAGCAAATGTGGCTGTTTGAAAAACAACGCCGTCTTGCTCAGCTAGACGCGGAAAACCCAAGAAATACACACTTCCCAATGTGAGCCACTGAGTGAAGTTTGACTTTGCATCCGGCGGCAAGGCCTGTTGATCTCCATAAAAGAAAACCTCAACATTCCACCCGCGCTCCTTAAGCAACCGCGCCACGACAAACCCGTCGCCGCCATTGTTCCCAGGCCCGCACAGCACTACGGCACGGTGCGCGCCCTCGCCCAATTCCGGCCATTCCTCCAAAACAGCCTCGACCACGCCCGCACCCGCGCGTTCCATCAACTCAAGGCCCGTCACCTGCCCCGACTCAATCGCGGCCTGTTCGATGGCGCGCATCTGGGCGGCGGTCAGCAGCTCGGTCATATGCATTTCCTCAAAGTTTTTATTTCGCCTATTTTTTGTGCGCATCGATTACTTTTACAGCGCGCCCTTCACAATACCGTTGCATCACATACAAACTCTACCTCATCCCATGGACGCCCCAAACCAAGAAGTGGTCCATCCCAACCAAGGCGCGACAAAGGGAGGCAAGCCCCATGAAAAAGATCGAAGCAATCATCAAGCCCTTCAAGCTTGATGAAGTCAAAGAGGCTCTGCAAGAGGTCGGCGTACAAGGGTTGTCTGTCATCGAGGTCAAAGGCTTCGGTCGCCAAAAGGGCCACACGGAACTTTACCGCGGCGCCGAATATGTGGTCGACTTCCTGCCCAAGGTGAAGGTCGAGGTCGTCCTGGATGACGATCAGGTCGATGCTGCCATCCAAGCCATCGTCGATGCCGCCAAGACCGAAAAGATCGGCGACGGCAAAATCTTTGTCACACCCATCGAACAGACAATTCGCATCCGGACCGGCGAGACCGGCTCGGACGCACTGTAATTCAATTCCAAGACAGGAAGGACCCATAGGAAATGGCCAACCCCGTTCTCGACATGATCAAGGAAGAAGGCGCCGAGTACGTCGACATCCGTTTCACAGACCCGCGTGGCAAGCTGCAGCACGTGACCGTCATGGCCGACCAGGTCGACGAAGACTTCCTCGAAGAAGGCTTTATGTTTGACGGCTCGTCCATCGCGGGCTGGAAGTCCATCGAAGCGTCGGACATGAAACTGATGCCCGACCAGGCCAGCGCCTATGTCGATCCTTTCTATGCGGAAAAGACGATCTGTGTGCACTGCTCGATCGTTGAGCCCGACACAGGCGAAGCCTATGAGCGTGACCCGCGCGGCACGGCCGAGAAAGCCGAAGCCTACCTGAAGTCCACAGGTATCGGCGACGCAGCTTATATGGGTCCAGAAGCGGAATTCTTCCTCTTTGACGATGTGCGTTATTCCAACAGCATCAACAAGGTATCCTACGAAGTGGACGCAACAGACGCGTCGTGGAACACAGACACCGAGTACGAGATGGGCAACATGGGCCACCGTCCCGGCGTCAAGGGCGGCTACTTCCCTGTGAACCCCACGGACGAAAGCCAGGACCTGCGCTCCGAAATGCTGAGCACCATGAAGCGCTTGGGCATGAAGGTCGACAAGCACCACCACGAAGTGGCGTCGTGCCAGCACGAGCTGGGCCTGATCTTTGACAGCCTGACCAAGCAAGCGGACGAACTGCAGAAGTACAAGTACGTCATTCACAACGTTGCCGCCGCCTACGGCAAATCGGCCACGTTCATGCCCAAGCCAATCGCGGGCGACAACGGTACTGGCATGCACGTGAACATGTCGATCTGGAAAGATGGCAAGCCGCTCTTTGCGGGTGACAAATATGCTGACCTCAGCGACGAAGCGTTGTTCTTCATCGGCGGCATCCTGAAGCACGCCAAGGCACTGAACGCCTTCACCAACCCATCGACCAACAGCTACAAGCGTCTGATCCCCGGCTTTGAAGCCCCCGTGCTGCGCGCCTACTCGGCCCGTAACCGCTCGGGCTGTGTCCGGATCCCATGGACCGAGTCGCCCAAAGCCAAGCGCGTCGAGGCCCGCTTCCCCGACCCAAGTGCCAACCCCTATCTGTGCTTCGCAGCGCTGCTGATGGCTGGCCTTGACGGCATCCAGAACAAGATCCATCCGGGCGAGCCGTCGGACAAGGACCTGTACGATCTGCCACCAGAAGAGCTGGCTGGTATCCCGACGGTCTGTGGTTCGCTGCGCGAAGCAATGGGTGAACTGGAAGCCGACATGGACTTCCTTCTGGCCGGTGACGTGTTCACCAAGGACCAGATCGAAGGCTACATCGCGCTGAAGATGGAAGAGATCGAAACATACGAACACACGCCCCACCCGGTCGAGTTCGGCATGTATTACAGCTGCTGATCCTTCAGACAGACGACATTCAAGGGCGCCCGTTTCGGGCGCCCTTTTCGTTTGTCCCAAAAGAGCCTGAATAATTTCCCATGTCTGCCGCAGTGCTGATGCTTCTTATCGAAGAACACGATGGCCGGGGATCACCGAATAGCGGTCTCGCAATCAACTCGTTACTTCGGGGAAAAGAGACACATGTCACAGGATTTTAAAGATCGGCTGGCTCGGCTGGAGGCAAAGAAGGCTGCCGCGGCACCACCTCCCTCTTCAGGCCCATCTGGTCACAAGCGTCCCGACAGAAACCCGCGAGGTGGCGGACTGAAACTGATCCTGCTGGGTGTTGCGGTCCTTGTTGGTCTGCCGACTGCGGCCTTTTTCGGGACCATGACGTACACCAAGAACAAACATGTCATCGACAATGTGATCTTTGGCGCAAAGGCGATGGCCGTCGCGTATGCGCCCGCCACCAATGACCCGGAACGGCGCGCAGCACGCCGCGAGAATGAAAGCGTCATGCTCCGGTTCAACATGGGCACGCTCTCCGAAGAAGAAGGGAGATACTGGGCCAGCGACGAGGGTCAGCGACGGATGGTCGAAAATCAGAAAAAAGCCATGAATATCGAAGGACTGGAAGCACTGGCTGAAAAGCACTTCGTGAAAGACTGACACCGCTGCGCCGTCTCGCGCAACGCACAACTGACCGCCCTCGAACGCTTGGTGTTCGCTGATGCGACGGGACGGCCCGCCTTCGCATGAATTTTCATCGCACCATCGGTTCCGAAAAGGCTAAATGGAAAAGGTCATATATTCCTGACTTGCATCAAATTGCGCCATCCACGATCATACCTGTATTTTAAACCAGTGTTGTTTTTGGGTGCTCGTTATGTCCGCTACACAATTTTGCTTTCGCATTTGCATCGCCGCTTCCGTCATTATGGGCCTGCATCTCATTCTCACCCACATGGCGTGAGACCATCAAAAAAGAACTTGGGCTTGCGTGGGTCAACACGTTATCCTGAAACGGTATGGTATTCGGGAGGCTGGAAATGCGCATGACTATTTGGGCGCGCGGTGCGTGCGCTGCGGTTGGTATGACCCTGGCGCAAGGCGCTTTGGCGCAGTGTGGGAATACATCCGCGGGCTTTGACACATGGAAATCATCCTTTGCCGCTGACGCCCAGCGGGCTGGCGTTCAGTCCCCCGGCTTGCAGGCCCTGGCAAATGCGCAATACGCGACGCGCACCATTGCCGCAGACCGCAACCAAAAGTCGTTTCGGTACTCTCTCGACAAATTCATGCAGATCCGCGGTGCTGATACGATTGTCGCACAAGGACGCAAGCGCAAGGCGCGTAACCCTGACTTTTATGCAGCGCTTGAACGCCAATATGGCGTCCCGTCAGGTGTGTTGATTGCCATCCACGGGATGGAGACTGCATTTGGCGGCTTCATGGGCGACAGCTCGGTTGTATCGGCCATCGTGACGCTGACATATGACTGCCGCCGCTCGGATTTCTTTAAACCGCATGCCATCGGGGCTCTGAAACTGGTGGACCAAGGGTCGATCACCGGTAGCACCAAAGGTGCTAAACATGGCGAACTGGGACACACACAGTTCCTGCCCGGCAACGCGCTGACTTATGGAATAGATGCCAATGGCGATGGCCGTGTGGACCTTTACAACCAGACGGATGCCCTTGCCTCCACGGCCAACTTCTTGCGGCAAAAAGGGTGGAAACCGGGAAGTGGGTATCAGCAGGGGCAACCGAACTTCGCTGTGATCAAACAGTGGAACGCGGCAACCGTCTACCAGCAGGCCATAGCGATCATGGGCGCACGGATCGACGGATAGCGTCCGTACGGGACAAACGGGATATTGGCCGCCGCTTGAAAAGCCTTGCCAATGCGGCCACGTCCGCCTAAAGCGCCATCAGGGTTCAGGCCCCTGCCCTCCGCACTGTGGTGAAGTCCTGACAGTCCGACCCTATTCAAGGTCGCAGGCACGGCAATGCGGAGCCCCGAACGCCCACATCACGCGACCGAAGATTGGAGACGGATATGGATATCCCCCTTCCTTCCCGCGCAGCCCTCAAGGTGCAGGCCAAGCGGTTGCGCGCAACTTTGAACGCGGCAGGCACGGCTTGCACACACGCGCAGGCGCTTGAGGCGGTCGCCCACCAGTGGGGTGCAAGAGACTGGAACACTTTGAGCGCGCGCGCTCAGGACGACCCGCATCAGGGCTATCGCCCCGGGCAACGTGTGTCTGGTCGCTATCTCGGCCATCGGTTCGCGGGCATGGTCAAATCGGCGCGCCTCATGCCCGGTGGACATCACGCGCTTACGCTCAGGTTCGATGACGCCATTGATGTTGTGACATCCTCGCACTTTTCGGCTTGGCGCAAGCAGGTGAATTGTGTGGTGGACCGCACAGGTCGCACCTTGCGGGTCACGTCGAATGGACAACCCCATGTGGTCATACATGATGCATGGGCTGGCGGGTGACAGCGTCTAGCGCAGCGCGGGGACGTCACCGCGCGCCAAAACAAATGTGTGAATGGCGAAAACCACCGCACGGGTCTGCGGCAGGCGCAAAAGCGTCTGCCGTTCGGTCCGGTAATATGGTCCTTTGGACAGTCCGGCACCAACCCGCCGGGGCTCCGATTGCGAGCGCGGTTGGAACAATTCGGGATTTTCGTACCAAAGCTGATTAAACCGCCAGAGCGGCCGTCCCACCTGTATCCCGTCGAAAAGCCGCTGCACCCGGCGCGCAACGTCTGCGGTGTACTCGCCCACCGGAACATGAATGTCGATCAACGGTCGCCCGGCCTTTTCCGACAAGCGCCATGAGGCCGGTAAGCACAGAACTGCGCCTGTCAAGACGTGTTCTACCCCGCGCTTCTCCATCAGAACAAAATCGTTCTGGCACAAGTGCCCAAGCGTGTTCAGGGGGGTGTCACGTGCCAATCTGACCAGCCGACCGTCCGGGCAAGTTACCGTATGGGGTCCGACCTCGAAGCCCAGGTCAGGCAAGGTGTTCAACACCGTGTCCAGCAACTCCAAAGCTGCGGGTCGGGCAGCTCGGTCCAGATAAAGCACATCGTACGGTTGCTTTTCCAACAATGCCTGCCGTCGCACCATCTGCGCGGCATAGGCGTCATCCACGCGAAGCCATGGGCCAGCTTCGGGCTGTATCCCGGGCAAGGCGCGGGTCAGGCGCATATCATCCGGCAAATGCCGCTGCAGGATTAAAGTCATGCCGCGTTTTGCCATGCTCTGATCCGACGGAAAAGAACCTCACCCCTTCAATACGAATGCACGGGCCACATCTTCTTGTTCTGCTTCCAAAACACGCTGAACCGGTAGGACACCAGCAGCCACCAAATGGGCTTCAATCTCCGGCGGTGTTGTGGCATCTGCTACGCCCGTTTGCCAATCGTGCCATGCGCTGGAGTATCGAAGTTTGGCACCGCTATCCGGCAATTGCAGCAGATCCCCCTCCGCCCAGAATGCCAGGTCGTCCCCCATGTCCGAGCCGATCAGCGCAGCGCGCTGTCCCAAATGGGACGCGATCAGCGCGGCAACGACCAAAGCCGCAGAGAACGTGTATCCATTCACAAGCACCGCGCACCGTATCCATTGGCCTGCATCCCGAAGCATGTGCACGAGCGGCAGTGCTGTGAGAAAACTACCCCCCGGATTCCCGCGCAAATCAACAATCACGCCGGATGGGTTCGATTGCAAAGTCCTCACAACCTGAGTGATATCGTAGGTGGTCAGCGTCTTCAGATCCGCCAAACGAACACGCCAAAATGCGCTCTCGCGCACGACCAAGGGCTGCGGATAAGCATCCGCGCCGGGCAGCAAGGCCCCCGTCTCATTCTCTGAAAAGTATCGACTGGCTGAAGTGATTTCCTTTGAAGACACCACAACCTGCGTTCCATCTGCCAACGCATAATCATAGTCCGGCCCGATCACGCCAGCTTCGGCCAAGGCGGCGGGCCAAGCCAGCATCAAGCCACTCAGCACCAATCGCCGCACAGCGGGACCGGACAACGACGCACGCCACACAGACATGATGTGCGCGATGCCGGTGCCATTCACCGTCAACACCCTGACGGCGACATCCTCGCGCACCACGCACAAGTCATTGTCCCGCAGCACAAATCGCAACGGCAGTACCGATATGGCAGCGTTTGGAATGAGCCGACTGTGCGCATTGCCAGCAACGGCCATCGTCCGCATGGCAGCCAACAGAAACGCCTCCAAATCGTTCTGCTTGGCGCGCGTCTTCATCTCATGAACAGCGTCGGATAAAACCTTCGGCGGTACATTGGCGAAGGCTGGGTCTCGGTACCGCACCACCTCCTCAATCAATGCTGCATCATGACCAAATCCCATGGCACCACCTTGACCAAGCGGCCCACCAAAACGCAACCCGTCGAAAAAACGCCGCGCGCACGTCGGAAACGGGCAATTCTGCTGAAAAATTACGCGGCAACCTGACCTAAGGGAAGGAAGCACGATGAACCAGCACTACCGCGACACCCGCAAGATCGACCCCAACAGCGGGGCGACCTTGGGCGATGGCACGCCAAATGATGCAAACCGGATCGAAATCGGCCCCACCCATCTGGCATTCACAGAATGGAAGTCCGCAGGTCTCACGCTTCCGAACCTTGCCAACATGCGTGAATATCGCTGGCGCCGCCTGACACAGCATATCGTCGATCGCGACTATGCCGGTCTGCTCATGTTTGACCCGCTCAACATCCGCTATGCGACCGACTCGACCAATATGCAGCTTTGGAACACGCACAACCCCTTCAGGGCCGTATTGATCTGCGCCGATGCTCACATGGTCATCTGGGACTACAAGAACGCCCCGTTCCTGTCGTCGTTCAACCCGCTGGTCAAAGAGGTGCGCGGTGGCGCGTCGCTGTTCTACTTCGCAGCCGGGGACAAGATCGACATCAAGGCAGACGCCTTCGCAAACGAAGTGCGGGAGCTTCTGGCAGAACATGCACCCTCAAACGCCCGCCTGGCGGTGGACAAGATCATGCTGCACGGCGCGCATGCCCTCCAAGCACAAGGCTTTGACATCAAAGACGGCGAGGAAGTCACTGAAAAGGCACGGAGTATCAAAGGCACTGATGAGATTTTGGCGATGCGCTGTGCTGTCGACGCGTGCGAAAAGTCAGTCCAGGCGATGGAGGATTTCGCCCGCGCCAATGTGGGTGACCGTCACACCTGCGAAGATGACATCTGGGCCGTGATGCACGCAGAAAACATTCGGCGCGGCGGTGAGTGGATCGAAACCCGCCTGCTCAGCTCAGGCCCACGTACCAACCCGTGGTTCCAGGAATGCGGTCCGCGGGTGTGCCAACAAAACGAGATCATCTCATTCGACACCGACTTGATCGGCAGCTACGGCATCTGCGTGGATATCTCGCGCAGCTGGTGGATTGGCGATCAGAAACCGCGGCCCGATATGATCTACGCCATGCAGCATGCGCATGAACACATCATGCAAAACATGGACATGATCAAACCGGGTGTGACGATCCCCGAATTGACCGCAAATACCCACGTTCTAGACGACAAATTCCAGGCACAGAAATACGGTTGTCTGATGCACGGCGTCGGACTGTGTGATGAGTGGCCGCTGGTCGCCTATCCGGACAAGGCCGTGCCCGGATCATTCGACTACGCGCTGGAACCCGGCATGGTCCTGTGTGTCGAGGCCGCCGTTGGTGAAGTCGGAGGCGATTTCACCATCAAGCTCGAAGATCAGGTGCTGGTCACCGAAGACGGATTCGAGAACCTGATAAGCTACGAATATGATCCTGCGCTCATGGGATTGATCTGAGCCCCTAGATAGCCTCTCAATGAATTGTTTTTCAGCGTTTTTTTCGAAAGTCAGGCTGGGCAAAACGCATAACGATCTTGCAAACTATGTCCATCGCTCTGCACGACAAAGCGTCCATCACCACGGATTTGAGTGGATGCTTGAAGCGGCGCGCTTTGCGTCGAACGTAGGCTTCGCTTTCCCCAAAACCGGCATCTTTGCCAACGCTTACCAAGGCCGAAACGACGCTCTGCCCAAAGCCGCAGGCAAGATCCAAGGACGGCGTTCTTATCTCCAGCCGGGATGTCATTGATCGTTTGGAACGACCTGTCGTACTGGGCGTATTCAGAGCGACCACAACGCCATTCGCCGGGGGTTTTGGCATACCGGTTCGGAATGTCGGCGACGCCTAATGCGCCAGGACACCGCCCTAGTGTGACCAATTGCGCTACCCGCTAATCGTCCATTTGGCGGCTTAGGTATTCCCCGGTGCGACGGTAATGGCTGATCAGCAAAGCCGTGGCGACATCTGCATCATGATCCAGTGCGGCTTCCAGAATTTCCTGATGCTCCGCCGCGATACTGCGTTTTTCATAGTTCGGCTCGCCTGCCGCCAGATTCCGATAGCGGATATTCAGATCGTAAAGTTGCGAACAATAGCGTTCCAGCATGGGCATGTGCGCGTTGTCCAACAGCGCCATATGAAAGGCTTTGTGCGCGACCTCGAAATCGGCAGCCCCCCGTTGCTTGGCTTTTTTCATATGGTGATGGCGCAGGACCAGCTGTTCTTCCCATGCCGCATCGGCATGCGCGATCGATGCGCGAAGGGCCATCTCTTCCAAAGTGCACCGCAGCGTGAGTATCTCTTCGAAGTTTGCCTTGCCTACGGGCGCCGCTCTAAATCCGCGCTGATCAATCCGCTCCACCAGCATGTCGGACGTGAGCAAGCTGAGCGCCTCGCGCACGGGGCTGGCGCCGGTAATCAGCAAGGCGCGCAATTGTTCGATCTTGAGCTTTTGGCCCGGCGGCAGCTCACCGGTCAGGATCATCTGGCGCAATTTCAGATACGAGCTGCGCGTCGCTGAGGTTTCCTTGTTCCCTGTCTCTTGCAAGATATTCATGTCGCGTGCCCCTGACGCAGGTGCGCCTATCTGCGCCGTGGTAAATATATGTCACTACCTGAACGTCACATCGCCCGTGGACAACCCCACTTGCAGCGAAATTGATCCCTCGTTGATCATCCAGCGCCGAAGCACGAAACTACGCGCGCCGCTTTTGTGCATCGGGTCGCCTTCCGCCAGCGCTTGAGCGTCCTCCAGGCTGTCGGCGCGCAGAACGAGCATGCCCATCCCCTGCATGTGCTCGCCCGTTTCATCGGACATGGGACCTGCAAAAGCCAGTTTGCCGCTCCGCTCCAACCCGGCGATGTAATCGAGGTGATCGGGCAGCACCGCCTTGATCTCTTCTGGTGATTTGGCGGGTGTGCTGTGTGCCACATACACCTCAAAGGCCAACGCGCCCCTGCTTTTGGCTTCCGCCTTGTAGTCCGCCCAAGCAACCATGCCACACTCCAAAAATATCGATATTTATTGACAGTTGCTAATATTGTAGGCAGAAATTCCGTGAACTGACAAGGATGGCATTATGAAATTTCTGGTGGGCGAAGTGCCGGGCGGCACGGCCGTCTTTGCCGTAAATGGAGATACAGCGGTGAATCTGACTGCGTTGAACCCAGCGGTCGGATCGGACCTGATGGGGGTGATATCGGCACCTGATCTGCTGACCCGGATCGCAGGCGACATAGCAGACGCACCCGCTGTGCAGGTGTCGTCAATTACACCTGCGTTGCCCGTGGCGACCCCCGGTACGATCATCTGCCTTGGCCTAAATTACGTGGAGCACATCAAGGAGGGCGGCTACGACATCCCCGACTACCCTGCCCTGTTCATGCGCGGCAGAAACTCGATCATGGCTGCGGGTCAGCCGATGGTGCGCCCCACATGTTCCGAGCAATTGGATTACGAGGCTGAACTGATGTTGATCGTCGGCAAGGGCGGTCGCCACATCTCGGAAGCCGACGCGCTGGATCATGTCTTTGGCTACACTGTTTTCAACGACGGGTCGGTGCGCAATTATCAACGCAAGACACACCAGTGGACGCCGGGCAAGAATTTTGATGCCACCGGTGCCATTGGCCCCTTCACCGTCACGCAGGATGAAGTTCCCGAAGGTGCATCCGGCCTGAAAATTGAAAGCCGCGTGGGGGATGAGATCCTGCAAAGCTCCAATACCTCGAACATGATCTGGGGTGTGCGTCAGGTCATCGCCACCATTTCCGAATACACGACGCTGGAACCGGGTGATCTGATCGCTCTGGGCACGCCGCCGGGCGTGGGTCACGCAAAAAAGCCCAACCCACGGTGGTTGAGACCCGGAGAAACGATCGAGATCGAGATTGAGGGGATCGGCATCTGCGCAAGCCCCGTCATCGACGAAAAGGACATGAGCACAAAGGTAGCTGCCGCATGAACGCCCCCACCGGAGAAGAACTGGACGCCCTGCGCGCCACGGCTCAGGCGGATCACCGTGCGTTGCGAGGCCGCCTCGCACGCCTGTCCGACGACGCAATCGATCTGATCTTGCGGGGCGCGCGCTCGCATTACGCGTGGACCGATGCGCCCGTGTCCGATGACCTTCTGCACGAGATTTACGAGATCACCATCAACGGCGCGACCAGCATGAACACGCTGCCTGCACGCTTCGTGTTCGTCAAAACCGAAGAGGGCAAAGCGCGCCTTGCGAAGTCACTGAAGCCCGCCAACGTGGCGAAGATGATGGGCGCGCCAGTGACTGCGATCATCGCGCATGACCTCGAATTCTGGAAAGAGCTGCCATTCACCTTCCCGCACGAAGACCGCCGCCATTTCTTTGAGGGCAAGGACCAGTTCATCGCCGAAACCGCCTTTCGTAACGGCACGTTGCAGGGTGCGTATTTCATGATCGCGGCCCGCGCCGTGGGGCTGGATGTCGGGGCCATGTCCGGTTTCTCGAACGCCGATGTCGATCAGGAGTTCTTTGCCGGCACATCGCTGAGATCGAATTTCCTGTGCAACATCGGCTACGCGGACGAAACGGCGCTGTTCCAGAAACTGCCTCGCTTCGGGTTCGACGAAGCCTGCGCATTCGCCTGAGGAGAGAGACATGGCCGTCAAGATGAAAACCGTCGTGACCTACCGCGCCACAGCGCAGTGTCCCACGCACGCAAGAACCGAAATTCCGGTGCGCGACTTGAATGTCGTGATTGATGAACCGGTGGAACGCGGCGGCACCAACATGGGCCCCTCGCCGACCGAAGCCGCCATGACCGCGCTGATCGCATGCACCAACGTGATCGGCCACAAGAACGCGCACCGACTGGGCATCGATCTGGGCACGATCGTCATTGACGCCAACTGCAAATTCGACCGCCGCGGCGTCTTGATGGAAGAGGAGATCGATGTCCCCTTTCCCGAGATCACCTTGACCGTGAACTGCAACGGCCCTGCCAGTCAGGCCGAATTGACCCGCGTGGGCGAGGAGACAGCCAAATACTGCGCCATCGCCAAGCTGTTTGATGCCGCTGGCACCGACCTGACGGTGAACTGGGTCAAGGCGAACTGAACATGTCAAAAGGGCCGCACAGGCCCCCACTTTCTGGGAGGAGACACATGAAACGCTGGACCAAAAAAGGCCTGATCGGTGCCGCATTCGCCACCGCAATGGCCTTGCCCGCAATGGCAGAGACCACAATCAACGCGGTTGTCATTGACGGCTATCCTGACCGCGCGCTGTGGGTGAAGGAGTTCACGAATTTCTTCATCCCCGAAGTCGACAAGCGTCTGGCCGAGGCTGGCGAATACAAGATGAACTGGCAGGAAAACTATGGCGGCTCCATCGTCAAGCCAAAGGGCGTTTTGGAAGGTGTTCAGCTGGGTTTAGGCGATATCGGGATTGTGACGACCATCTTCCATTCGTCGAAACTTCCCAGCCAGGGAATTTCCGGATCGACGCCGTTCGTGGCCTCCGACGCCCGTGCCGTGGCACAGGCAGTGGACGAGATTGCGCGCGAATTTCCAGCCATGAACAACGAGTTTGCCGCGCAGAACCAAGTCTATCTGGCCACCGGCGTTGTGCTGGACACGTATCAGGTGTTCTGCACCGACGAAGTATCTTCCGTGGCCGACCTTGAGGGCAAGAAGATCGCCGGTGCGGGTCTGAACCTGCGCTATCTTGAGGGCATCAAGGACGCCGCGGGTGTGCGTGGTGGCCTGACCGACTTCTACAACATGCTGCAAACGGGCCTCGTGGATTGCGGGATGCTGTGGCCCGAGGCCGCCAAGACCTTTAAAATCGCTGAAGTGGCCCCCTATATGCTCAAGGCTGATCTGGGTGCTGTGAATTCCAAGACGATCACGGTGAATGCGGATTACTGGGCGGGTCTGCCCGATCCGGTCAAGGACGTGCTGCAAGAGGTGGCCATCGCCTATCGTGACCATGTCGCAGGGATTGCGATGGACCGGGCCGAAGCGTCGCGCGACGCCTATGTGACTGATGGTGGCACCATTGTCGACGTGTCGGCCGAGGACCGCGCGGCCTGGGCCAATGCGATGCCGAATGTGGCACAGGAATGGGCGGCAAACCTGAACGACCGGGGCGAAGCGGGCACCGACATGCTGTCCGCCTATCTGGGCAAGCTCCAAAGCGCCGGATTCACGCCGGTACGTGACTGGACTGCCAAGTAACAGCACCTGCGACCCGCAACCAAAAGGGGCCAATCCATGCTCAAGTCCGCAGTGGCTGGCCTGTCGCGGGTCGCCAACACCCTCGCCATCGCCACCAACGCAATGGGCACGCTTGTCGTATTGGCGCTGGTGATCTTGCTGAACGCGGATGTCATTGCACGCGGTGTGTTCTCCTCCCCCATCCGTGGCACCTACGAGATGGTGCAGTTTTCGGTCGTCTTGATCGTGTTCCTGCAATTGGCGGACGTGGTGCGGGTGGACCGGCTGACGCGGTCGGATGGGTTCCTCAACCTCATGCACAGCCGCCGTCCCGGCCTGACAGCCAACATCCGGCGGATCATCAATGCGATCTCGGCAATCTTCATGGCGCTGATTGCCTACGTCACCTTCCCCGAGTTCCTGCACATGTGGGACACCAACGATTACTTCGGCGTGCCGGGCCTGTTCACCCTTCCCTGGTGGCCCGTGAAACTGGTGATTACCGTCGGCTCCGCACTGGCCTGCCTGATCTTTGTGCTGAAAGTCGTGACAGCGCAGGATCGTCCCCAGTTGATCCGTACACCTGAACACGACGAGCCCCCCACATGACCCCGATTGAGATTGGCCTGATCTCGGTCATCGCGATTGTGTTTCTGATCTATTCCGGCGTCTACATCCCCGTGGCGCTTGGCATGGTGTCGTTCGTATCCATCTGGCTGATGCGCGACAACTTCACCCTTGCGCTGAACCTGCTGAAAGTCGCCGTCGGTGACAGCGCGATGGAGTACAGCTTTGCCACCATCCCGCTGTTCACGTTCATGGGGTTGATCGTGTCCAAGGCGGGCTTGGGCAGGGATATATACGAGGTCATGACCATGCGCTTTCGCAAGGTCAAAGGCGGGATCGGCATGGCAACGGTCGGAGCCAATGCCGTCTTTGCCGCCGTGACCGGATCCTCCATCGCGTCGGCGTCAGTCTTTACCAAAGTGTCCGTGCCTCAGATGATGGCGCAGGACTACAACCCGCGCTTTGCCGTGGGCGTGGTCGCTGGCAGTTCGGTCCTGGGCATGATCATCCCGCCCTCTGCCATGTTGATCATCTATTCTTTCGTGGCCGAGCAATCGGTGGGCGACATGTTCCTGGCCGGGGTCATCCCGGGCATCCTGCTGGCCATTGCCTATGTCGGAGCCATCTGGTTCATGGGGCGCTTCACACCGGGCTTTGTCGGAGGCCGCGTGGTGCAGGACACCGAATGGATGTCCGGGCGCGAGATCGCGTCCAAGACCCTCCCCACACTGTTTCTGATTATGGTCGTACTTGGCGGCATCTACACCGGCTGGCTGACGGCAGTCGAGGCTGGGGCCGCTGGCGCTCTTGTGGCCCTGATCATCGCCCTTGTCCGCAAGTCGATGTCACCACGCGCATTCTGGGACGCTTTGCTTGAGACCGGACACATCACCGCCGCCATCCTGTTCCTGATCACGGCTGCGTCGATCTACAGCCGTATGCTGGGCCTTGCCGGTCTGCCGAACCAGTTACAAGACCTGCTGGCGGGCAATGCCGCATCCTTCTGGACAATCATGCTGCTTTACGTGCTGTTGATGCTGTTTCTGGGCACTTTGCTGGACACCGCGTCGATCATCCTGATCGTTGTGCCGCTGTTCCTGCCACTGGTCGAAGCGCTGGACATGTCGCTGATCTGGTTCGGGATCATCACCGTTGTGGGGGCGGAGATCGGGCTACTTACGCCCCCTCTTGGCATATCCTGTTTCGTCATCAAATCCACGATCAACGACGACCGCATCTCTCTCAAGGATGTGTTCATGGGCGCCCTGCCCTTTGCCTTTGTGATGCTGATCGTGCTGTTTATCCTTATCGAGTTCCCGATCCTCAGCCTTGCCCTGACCTAAGGAGATCGCAGATGCGCACCGTGACCAAAGACAACATCACCGACGTTTTCATGAACTATCTGGCCGAGGACACCGATCCGCGCATGCGCGAGATCATGGGCGCGTTGGTCAAGCATCTGCACGATTTCGCGCGCGAAACAAATCTGACCCATGACGAATGGCGGGCGGGCATCGCGTTTCTGGAAGGGTGCGCGGCGATTGAATCCGAAGACCGGCACGAATTCATTCTGGCATCTGACGTGCTGGGACTGTCGTCACTGGTCGACATGCTGCATTCGCGGCCAGAAGCGACAAGTTCTTCTGTGCTTGGTCCGTTCCACGTATCGGGCGCACCACCGCTCGCCGTGGGCGGCGATATGAAGCGAGACTATGGTGGCCCACTTCTGCTGGCGCAGGGCGTCATAAAGGACACCGACCGCAACCCGATTCCAGGGGCCGAACTGGACATCTGGCAGACAGCCCCCAACGGGCTTTATGCCAGCCAAGACGCCGATCAAGACACGTATTCCTTCCATGCCTTGATGACCGTTGGCGATGACGGGCGCTATGCCTTCACCACAGTGAAGCCTGTTGAATATACGGTGCCGTCCGATGGACCTGTGGGGGATATCCTGCGCGCCTGTGGTCGGCATCCGTGGCGCCCCTCGCACCTGCATTACATCGTGAAAGCGCCCGGGTACCGGTCGCTGGTGACCGAAATTTTCCCCGACGACGATCCCTATCTGGACGAGGACACGGTGTTTGGCGTGCGCAGCGATCTGGTGATGACCTATGTGGAACGCCCCGCAGCCGAGTTTCCTGCAGGCATGGCCCTATCGGGGACGGTGACCGAGCCGTTCCTGCATGTTGAATTTGACGTCACACTCTCGCGCGACAGCTAAATCAAGGCCCATTCTGGGACCGTGCAAGTCTGACGCCGCAAGCAGGCAACCGGCGGCTTCAGTATTCTCGCGACCAATGCGCATTACGCATACGCACCCGGGGCTTTCCTGCAAACGAGTGTTTTGACGGATTCAACTTCTCGCATAACGTGAAGTCATCTAACGATTCTGCAGCCACGCTGCCGCATTTTTTTCGCGTCATTCACACCAAAGCATTTCCGGAGGACCCCATATGAACGCCAACGATATTGAAAGCATTTCCATACACCCCGCAATTGGCGTGGCACGCGTCGGCAATGCCGAAGACGGTTATTTTCTTGCGCCCGAAGTGATTGGTGCAACGCCAAACGACACCGACGGGTTTCGTGACGAACATGGGCGCATGAAGCGTCAGGTCGCGCGGTTTCGCATCTACGCGACACTGAAATCAGGTGAGGTGCGCGAGGTCACCGCCTCCGACGCTGATATCAACTGGAGGGTCGAGATCGCGAATCTCAAGGCCGGGTGGTACGACTTTCAGCACGCAATGGACCTGCCGCCGGATCAGGTCTTTGAACCGCCGAAACGCAACGCGACCTTCAACGGTGACGACCGCGCCCGCCTGAGCATTCGGCCAACCGCACGTCATGTCAGTGGTCCGAACCAAGTGTCCGCGCCATTTGACGATGGAACGTTTTTCGACAAGCCGGTGTATCTGGGCGAACTCAGAACGGACGCAAGCGGGCGGCTTTTGTTCTTTGGTGGTCGCGGCACGTCAGAACCGCTGGTGCCGGGCACCAAACCCGTGACATTTGCCAACAACGATGGATGGCACGACGACACCAGCGACGGACCCGTGCGGGCGACGGTGACCATCGACGGCACCGCAATGGAAGCGACCCCCGCGCATGTCATTGTCGCGCCACCAAATTTCGGACCCGGCTTGTTTGGCGTTGTGACCATGGACGACGTGGTGCGCGACCTGTTTTTCCACGAAGGCATTCTGGAACGACCTGAAGGCACAAGCTTCAGCCGCGACATCTGGCCGATCTTTGACCGGATGACCGGCCATCAATGGGTGTGCGACGGCATCCTGTTGCTTGCGGGACAAGGCACACCGTTGGACGCGCGCGATCCGGACATCATCGCGCAGATGAACGACGCAACCGAAGAGGGCAGCACCTACCGTCAAGCCGTGTTCAACCTGTTCCGCGACAGCAATACCCAAGCATTGAAACCCGCCGCATTGCCCCCGTTCTACGGCGACACCTACGGCGACCGTTACCTCGACGGCCCCAAAAAGGGCGAGTTGGTAAATCCGGCGCGCGAAGATCTCTTCCTGACCAGAACGCAATATCAACACTTGCAGAACTGGGCAGATGGGCATTTCGAGCCCGATTGGGACGGCGTCCCCACTGTCCCGAACTTCGAAGACATCTGTATGGCAGATCAACCTCGGGAATTGGATCGCGCAGCATTGCACGAATGCTTGGGCGGCCCGTTCCACCCCGGGATCGAGCTGACATGGCCCATGCGATTGGCCTCAATGTGGGACCCCAAGGTGCCATACCGGTTGCGCCCACTGCCCGAAGGAGACGCGGTGCGCCAGGACTATGGCGACGTTCTGACCCGCGAACAGGCCTTGGCATGGGACGGCCCGTGGGGACCAACCGGACCCGGCAGCCTGACCCGCTGGATGGGCGTGCCCTGGCAAACGGACGAGGCATCATGCAACTCGGGCCTTGTCTACACGCCCAGCCTCTATCTCAGTTCGCCCAGCTTCTGGGGCGCGCGCGTGCCCAATCAGGTGGTGCCGATCGAATCCTACAACATCGCGACAACGCCCGATCTGGCGCCCCTGCAAGTTCAGCGTCATTTCAGCAACCGCCGTTTCTGGCTGCGTGATTTGCAAGGCAAGGGCTATGCGGAGCGGATCGACAACATGGTTCACAAGTGGTGGATGACCGGACTGGTCGAAGCGCACACGCCGCCCGAAGGATCCGGCTTGCCTGATCCCTGTTTCGTCGAAACGGGACGGTCGCCCAGCTTCACCAAAGGCGATCCCAGCCTGAAACTGGCCAAGGATGTGGTGGCGCTGCAGGGGAAGGAGCACGAGGTCGCGGCTATGGCCGTGCGGTCCGAACCCGAACCCGAGGACATTCTGGAAGAGCAAAGCTTCGAGCGGCTGGGCCGCGGCGAAGTGTAATGTTCGATGTCTTGATTGCAGGAGGTGGACCCGCCGGGCTTGCCGCCGCGACCGCTCTGGCACAGCGGGGCGTTTCCGTTGCGGTGGTGGACCCTGCCGGTGGGCTTGCCGCACCCCGTGCGGAGTTGCTTGCGCAGGGTGCTGAGCCGATTGTGCACAGGTTGGGTCTGGAACACGCGTTGGCGCGCGCGGTTAAGATCGACGCGGTGGAAAGCCATTGGGGTGCCGCGGGCTTGCAGTCTCATGGTGCGCATCCTGGGCTTGGGCTGCACGGGTGGGGCATCAACCGCAAACACTTCTCCATCGCGATGGTCCATCGAGTGTGCGACCTTGGCGTTCGCATCATCGAAGCGCGCATAACAAACGCCCAAAAGGCAGCGCGCGGGTGGCTTGTGAAAACAGGTACCGGGTCAGATACGGCAACCCTGCACGCACGCTACGTGATCGATGCCACCGGCCGCCCAGCGCATATCGCGCGGCGGCAGTCCGCAACAGTGTTGCACGGCCCTGATTTGGTGGCCGTTTTGTGGCGAACACCTCGTCCCAAAACCAATGTCATGCAGGCCGAGGCTGTCGCAGAGGGCTGGTGGTACAGCGTCCCGCTTCAGGCTGGCGGAACAGTTGCGTTCGTCACCAGTTCCGGCACCGCAAAGCAAGTGAGCGGATCGCCCTCCGCCTTTCTTGCGCGGGCGCGCGACACATTGAACCTGATCGACGTGCGGCATGCCACGGGCCCCACCCGCTTGATGGATTGCCGAAGCGCCGTACTGGATCAAGCGTCTGGATCTGGATGGCATGCGACAGGCGATGCAGCGGCTGCATTCGACCCCATTTCGTCCCAGGGCCTGTTCAATGCGTTGTCAGGTGGTTTCTTTGCTGGCCACGCCGCTGCAGACGCGCTGGCAGGTGACAAGGAAGCACCAAAGGTGTTCGAAGCACTCGCTTCGCGCACCGCCGAACGCACGCACTCCACGACCCACTTGCAATACGCCGCCTTGCCCTTTGACACTGCGTTCTGGCAGCACCGGGCGCGCGGCGGGCTGGACAAGCTGGCAAACACAGCCGTTCCTGCTTGATTAGATTATGTCGCATTTGAAAGCTGATGACGTTCAGCTCTCCTCCGACATCGCCCACTGTGAAGGAACCGATAGCCCTTTCCAGAACCATCTGAGGCAGCACAACAACTCCAAACATATTCATGTGACAGAGTATGCTACAACCAACACCTCTGCGTGAGATGTATGACACCCCCCTTCTCACTTGCGCCGCACCGCCCCATTCTCCCATCCAAGGAGACGATACATGCCCACCGAACGCATCACATTCCCCGGTCACGCCGGAACCCTCGACGCCCGCCTCGACATGCCCGAAGGCCCCCATCTGGCCACGGCTGTCTTTGCCCACTGCTTTACCTGCGGCAAAGATATTCCGGCGGCCCGTCGCGTTGCCGCCCGCCTGACGACGATGGGCATCGCAGTGCTGCGCTTCGACTTTACCGGACTGGGTCACAGCGAGGGCGAGTTTGCCAACACATCATTCACCTCGAATGTGCAGGACCTTGTGAAGGCGGTTGAGTATCTCGAAGATCGCGACCTGTCCCCGTCGCTCATGATAGGCCATTCATTGGGCGGTGCTGCTGTCCTCAAGGCCACTGCACAGCTCGATCAGATCAAGGCCGTTGCAACAATCGGCGCGCCCTTTGACCCCGAACATGTCACCCATAACTTCTCCGATGCGCTGCCCGAGATCATCGAGAAAGGCGAGGCCGAAGTAAATCTGGGCGGGCGCCCGTTCCGCATCGGCAAAGGCTTTGTCGAAGATGTCACCGACGAAGCGCTGCAGCCTGCCATTGCCCGTCTGAACGCCGCTCTTTTGGTTTTGCACGCTCCCCGAGACACGATTGTCAGCGTAGACAACGCAAGCGAGATTTTTCTGGCCGCCAAACATCCCAAAAGCTTTGTCACTCTTGATGATGCCGACCACCTTGTGACCAAGGGTGAGCATGCGGAATACGCCGCCGATATCATCGCCACATGGGCCAAAAAGTACCTGCACCTGAAACCACCCGCCCCACCCATCGGCGCGCCCGAAGGCATCGTGCGCAGTTCCGAAGCGGACCCAAACGGCTTCCTGCAGGACATCACTCACGGCACGCGCCACCACATTCTGGCGGATGAGCCGCGCGCCTATGGTGGCACCAACCAGGGCCTGTCGCCTTACGGTTTGCTGTCCGCGGGCCTTGCCGCTTGCACGTCCATGACGATCCGCATGTATGCGCGCCGCAAGGAGTGGATGCTGGATCACGTCCACGTCGATGTGAGCCATAACAAGGTGCATGCACAGGACGCAGGGACCCAGTCAGGCGACAAGATCGACGAATGGAAACGGCGGATTACACTGACCGGGCATCTGGATGACGACCAGCGTCAACGCCTGCTTGAGATCGCCGATAAATGCCCTGTTCACAGGACCTTGGAACGCACATCTAAAGTCGTGACTGAACTGGCACCTCTCGGCGCTGTGCTCGAAACCACCTGATCCGGGACGGGCTCAGGCCAGCAACACGACCCAGAATGAAACGAGGCGCGGTCCCGTCAGGGTCCGCGCCTCTCATTTGGATCAGGATGTGGATCAGCCGCGCGCGCGGCCCACCAACTTCCAGGCTGCGGGCAGGATCAGTGCCGCCAACGCCAGCTTCAGCACATCGCCGATCAGGAACGGTGTCAGACCCCATTGCAGGATCGGCTGGTCCCAACCGTAAAGCTGACCCAGCCACGCAAGGCCAGGCAAGTAAATCAGCGCATTGCCGATCAGCATCGCCAGCGCCATCCAGACCACCGACCGGTCCCAGCCGCGCTGTGCCAATGCGCCCAGCGCCACAGTGGCCAGTACATAGCCCACCAGATAACCGCCCGTGCCGCCCATCATATAGGTCACGCCATACGCCTCGGCCGACGAGCTTGCAAAGACGTCAAAGCCCAGCGCGCCAATGATCATGTAGCCCAGGATTGTCACCAGCCCCAGACGCGCGCCATAGGCGGCCCCAATGGTCAGAACGGCAAACGTGCCCATGGTGATTGGCACAGGCCACATGGGCACCTTGATCTTTGCTGCAACTGCAAGAAGCGCGATGCCCAGCACCACCAGCACAGCTTGCTTGATGCGCAGGGCCGTGCCCTCTGTCGCGCCAAGCGTGTCGCTCAGCACCTTGTTATTCCACGTCGTTTCCATGAGGCCTCACCTGTCGGGACAAAAAGAAGTGGGGATGTTGTGCCAACCACGACATCTTTCTGCAAGCGCAAAGGGATTGATGCAGGTCAATGCAGTGATCGGACCGGCCTGCGACCATCTCCGTCAACGAGTACAAGGAGAACACCGATGGGATTGGCTGATCGAATGGCCCCAAGTGCGGATCTGATGACCGGTATGATGGACCGGCTTGGCAAGACCGTTGTCGGCGCAGACGAGGCACCCACACCTGCGCGCGCACGAATGATCCGCAACATGGTGTTTCGATGCACCGCCTGCCCGGAACCCGCCGCCTGCGCCGCGTTGCAACGCACTGTCCTGCATCTGGATGCCCCCCCGCTGTTTTGTCCGAACACGGAAGCGCTCAAGGGTCTGCCCGACGCGTAAAGGTGCTGATCATCTGATAGTCTTTGCGCGGTCCGCGCACATCCCATGACACAGTGAAATCCGGCCACTCGCCAAAGTCATATGTCCCGACATATGTGTCAGGATCGCAAAAATGAGGTGTACGCCCACCGAACGCCGGTACCTTGTGAAAGAACCGGCCGTCATCGAAGTAGACCGATAGATCACGTGTCCATCGATACCGCCGTTCCGCCTGCATCGGGGGCGCACCCTCCATGTGAAGTGTACCCGTCTCGATATAGTCCAGACCATCCGCAGTGGGCGTCCACTCCGCCTTGCCCATGAACTGAGCCGCCGATCCTTGCCGCGGCACTATTGCCCGCTCAATCACCCATAGTCCGGCGAAATCCGCCAGCGTCCGTTCAGTCGGCATAGGTTGCTTCCGTGATATCGCCGCCGTCCCCCACGAACCGCAGGGCCTCGCCCTTCCGATCCATTCCATAGCACGCCCACAGGTCGTTGGGGGGCCACTGGCTGCAATACTGATCATCTTCGATGCGCCAATAGCCCCAGCTTTCGCGTCCCTTGTGGATGTAGAGTGTGCGACCAGACACGCGAAAATCCTGCGTCGTGTCCGGGTAAACCAGTGTCCGCCCCGTCAACGCCGCGCGAATCTCGCCCCCGGTCATCGGCACCCATTCCTCGGCCATTGCAGGGGATGCGCACAGCACAAGCAGCAGGGCAAAGCGTCTCATGTCGGGGCCTTCATCTTGTCGTTCTTCGGGCCGCAGTCTAAGGACGCGGCAACATATCCGACAGTCACAAAAAGGTGCCCTATGATCCCACGCTATTCCCGCCCCGACATGGTTGCGATCTGGGACCCGGCCACCAAGTTCCGCATCTGGTACGAGATCGAGGCCCATGCCTGCGACGCCATGGCCGATCTGGGCGTGATCCCCCGCGAAAACGCCGAAGCCGTGTGGAAAGCCAAGGATGTCGAATTCGACGTCGCCCGCATTGACGAGATCGAAGCCGTCACCAAGCACGACGTCATCGCCTTCCTCACGCACCTTGCCGAACATGTCGGCAGCGACGAGGCGCGTTTTGTCCATCAAGGCATGACATCGTCGGACGTGCTCGACACCTGTTTCAATGTCCAGCTCACGCGCGCCGCCGACATCCTGATCGCGGATATCGAAGCACTGCTCGCCGCCCTGAAACGCCGCGCCTATGAACACAAGGACACGCCGCGCATTGGTCGCAGCCACGGCATTCATGCCGAACCCACCACCATGGGCCTCACCTTCGCCCGCTTTTATGCCGAGATGGACCGCAACCTGTCCCGCATGCGCGACGCCCGCGCCGAAATTGCCACCGGTGCCATCAGTGGTGCTGTCGGGACTTTCGCAAATATCGACCCCGCGGTCGAAGAACATGTCTGCGATCAGCTGGGCCTTGTCCCGGAACCCATCAGCACGCAGGTGATCCCCCGCGACCGCCACGCTGCGTTCTTTGCCACCCTCGGTGTGATCGCGTCGTCGATCGAAAACGTGGCCATCGAAATCCGCCACATGCAGCGCACCGAAGTGCTGGAAGGGGCCGAGTTCTTCTCGATGGGCCAAAAGGGCTCAAGCGCGATGCCGCACAAGAAAAACCCCGTGCTGACAGAGAACCTCACCGGTCTTGCCCGCATGGTCCGCGCCGCCGTGATCCCTGCCATGGAAAACGTGGCGCTCTGGCACGAACGGGACATCAGTCATTCGTCCGTTGAACGCATGATCGGCCCCGATGCCACCATCACGCTCGACTTTGCGCTCGCGCGCCTGACGAGCGTTGTCGACAAGATGCTGATCTTCCCTGAAAACATGCTCGACAACATGAACAAATTCCCCGGCCTGATGATGAGCCAGCGGGTGTTGCTGGCCCTGACCCAAGCGGGCGTGAGCCGCGAAGACGCCTATACACTTGTGCAACGCAATGCGCTGAAAGTGTGGGAACACCGAACGGACTTCAAAGAAGAGCTTCTTGCAGATCCAGAGGTGACCGCCGCCCTCAGCCCGGAAGAGATCGAGGAAAAGTTCGACCTTGGCTACCACACCAAGCATGTCGACACGATCTTTGCCCGGGTGTTCGCCGAAGATTGACGTGCGGGGCGGAGGACACCTCCGCCTTACTATGCTTGACGAACGAACAGGCAGTAAGGCGCATCTTGATGCGCCAAGTACGTTTTCCTTTTGCAGATTGGCGCAGGTGCCCTACCCTTACGGCACGCAAAAGCAAAAGGAGACGACCGATGAAGACCAAGACCGTCATGGTGGCACTGGCCCTCACCCTCGCCCCTACCCTCACACTGGCCATGGGATGCAACTATGGCGCCAAAGACAAGCAGGCCATGTCATGTGCTGCGGGGACAACCTATGACGCCAACAGCAACAGCTGTGTGTCCACCACCGGGTAATGTTCACGAACTCGTGATCGCATAAAGCGCGGTGGCACCGGGTTGTCCTGACATCGAACGCAACACGGAGAGCTGAGATGCTGCGAACCCTGATCCTGACCACGGCTATTGCCTTGCCCTTGACCCTGCCAACCGGCGGGTTCGCAGCGGGCAGCGATGACAACGCCAAGCCCAAGAAGACCGAAACGACGCAGAACTGTCTGCAAGCCCGCCAATGGGACCCGGACAAAAATGCATATGTCCGGTTTTCACAGCCCGTGAACGGTGTGTGGGATGCGGACATCAGGAAGTGCGTGCGGCCCGACAAGACATCCTATCTGGATGCGGATGAGCTTTACAAAGCCGTGCGCGAATTGGCGTATGCGGGCCGTTACCAGGATGCGATCACCGTGCTTGATCAAATGCCTGATCAGGCCGAGGATCGCGTGCTGACATATCGCGGCTTCACCGCCCGCAAGATGGGGCAATTGGAGCTGGCGAATGTCTATTACCAGCAAGCCATTGATACGAACCCCGACAACATCCTGGCACGATCCTATATGGGCCAGGGAAAAGTGGTCGAGGGCGACAAAGTTGCCGCATTGACGCAACTGCGCGAGATCCAGAAGCGCGACGGAGCCGGCACATGGGCCGAGACAAGCCTGCGGGAAGCCATCGAAAGCGGCATCACCTTCAACTATTGATCCATTGGTCCCGGTTGAGGGATTCTCAACCTTTGCCTGCCAAGACGGTGACATATCGTTTTGAGGCAGGACATGACCGAACTGGTTCCCTTCTCCGCCGCCCCTGCCCCCGTGCAGTCAGGCGGCGGATTTTCGTCGATCCGCAGTGCCGCGGGCCTGTCCCGCAGGGCCAAAGCCGCCATTGTGGTGCGGCTGTTGTTGAACGACGGTGCGGACATCCCGCTTGAAGAACTGCCAGATGAGCTGCAGGCGCATCTGACGAAGGCCATGGGCTCCATGCGCATGGTCGACCGCGACACATTGCAATCCGTCGCTGCGGAATTTGCTGAAGAAATTGAACGCATCGGCCTCAGCCTGCCGGGCAGCATGGCTGGCGCACTGGACGTGCTGGATGGCAAGATCAGCGCGCAAACCGCCGCTCGCTTGCGCAAGGAAGCCGGCGTTAAACGCGGCGGGGATCCGTGGCAACGCATTCGCGATATGGGGCCAGGCACATTGCTTCCCGTGCTCGAAGAAGAAAGCGTCGAGATTGCCGCTGTCATGCTCTCCAAACTTGATGTCAGCAAGGCCGCAGAGCTTCTGGGCCGTCTGCCTGGGCCCCGCGCACGCTCCATTACATACGCGGTGTCCCAAACCGGGGCAGTCACACCGGAGGCCGTCGAACGGATTGGCCTGTCGCTTGCCAGTCAGATGGAAGCACAACCAATTGCGGCATTTGACAATGGCCCTGTCGAACGGGTTGGCGCAATTCTGAACTCCTCGACCTCCACCACCCGCGACGAGATGCTGGCAGGCCTAGAAGAAGAAGACGAAGGATTCGCCACAGCCGTGCGCAAGGCGATCTTCACCTTCGCAAACATTCCAACCCGTGTCGCGCCCCGCGATGTGCCGCGTATCCTGCGTATGGTCGAACAAGAGGACCTGATTGTCGCATTTTCCGGCGCACCCGCAATGGGTCTGGAGAGCTCGGTCGAGTTCATCCTGGAAAACATGTCCGCCCGCATGGCCGATCAATTGCGCGAAGAGGTGCAAGAGGCCGGGACGCCAAAAACGTCCGAAACAGACGACGCCATGAGCAACATCATCAGAGCCATTCGGGACATGGAAGCGACAGGTGAACTGATGCTGCTCACCGAGGGAGAGTAACACACGCAAGAGTGTGTCGGGATCGATGGCTGCACCCTTTCAAACCCTCGATACCTGACCCCGTTTGTCAGCCCGTCGAATTCCTTCGAACCCTCGCAACCGCTTCGCCACTGTTCCCAGTTCACACAAACCGCTGTCATCAATCCTGGTGGCGGTGTCCCTCGACACCCGCTACGGCACCGCGTAAGCGCCTCCAATGACATCAACTGCCTCCGCCCCGTCCCGTGCCATCTTGCTGGCGGTTGCTGCAATCTTCTGCTTTGGCTTGATGGACGTAACGGTCAAGGCTGTGTCACCGATCACCGGTACGCTGCCAGCACTCTGGGCCCGATATGCAGGCCAGATGCTCATTGTACTTGTTCTGGTCGCGCCGCGGTTGAAGTCCGTGGCGCACAGCAAATACCCGAAATTGCAGATCGCCCGCTCCATCCTGTTGATGCTCGCGACATTCTTTTTCTTTCAAGCCCTCGGTCGCATCGGCCTTGCCGAAGCCACCGCCGTCATGTCGCTGAACCCCGTTCTTATCACCCTCGGCGGTGCTCTGTTCCTGGGTGAAGCTCTTGGTCCGCGCCGCATCGGCGCAATTCTCGTGGCGCTTTGCGGCGCGATGATCGTGATCCAACCCGGCACCGATGTCTTTCAACCAGCAGCACTATTGCCACTGATTGCGGCATTTTGCTTTGCCAGCTACACGCTTATCACCCGCCGGGTTGGCCCGGATGAAGACGTCTGGACCTCGCTTTTCTACACCGGACTGGTCGGGTCGGTGATCCTCAGCGGCGTCGTACCGTTCTATATGCCACCACTGAGCGTGCAGGCGATCGGGCTTCTTGCCTTGATCGGTCTCTTCGGCACGATAGGTCAATTGATGTTGATCCGCGCCTTGTCGCAGGCAGAGGCAGGATTGCTCGCGCCGTTCAACTACACGGGCCTCATCTTTGCCGTGCTTTGGGGTCTGGTGCTGTTTGATGAACGACCCGACGCGGCGACCCTGATCGGCGCGCTTGTGATCGCCGGGGCCGGGATTTATGTCTGGCATCGGGAAACACGGGCTGGGTGACAGCCCAAACGAAACACGGACATCCATGCGATACGATCCCGAAGACATGCCTTGGCGCGTCAAGCTGACATATCTCGCCACGAATGCCTTTGCCCGGGCATCTATCGGCGCGGCGCTGGCGCTGCCCTATCATTTGCGGGTGCCCTTCATGGGCTGGGTCATGTCGCGCATTGTCGGGCCCGTCGCCGGATTCCAGCGGCGCGCAAAGGAACATGTGGCGTTCATCCTGCCGCACCTATCCGACGCGGAGCACCAAACCATTGCGCGCGACAGCATGAACAACACGGGCCGCACCCTCATCGAGAATTACTCGACACGCGCGCTGCTGGCCCGACAAAAAGATGCGCAGATCGATGGTCCCGGCTATGAGGCGCTGAAAGAAACTGCCGAAACCGGGCAGCCTGTCATTCTGGTCACCGGTCATTTCGGGAACTATGAAGCGGTGCGCGCCGCGCTTGTGGGGCGCGGATTCGATGTCGGCGGGCTTTATCGCGATATGGCCAACCCGTATTTCAACGCGCATTACGTCCGCACGATGCAGGCGTTCGGCGGCCCGGTCTTTCCGCAAGGACGCAAAGGCACGTCCGGCTTCGTTCGGCATCTCAAGGCCGGGGGACAACTGGTCTTACTGTTTGACCAGCACGTAAAACGCGCGCCGGTGCTTGAGTTTCTGGGTCAGCCTGCGCACACGGCCATTTCTGCCGCTGAACTCGCGCTTCGGTACAACGCATTGCTGATCCCCTTCTACGGCATTCGGCAAGATGACGGGCTGTCGTTTCAATGCGTGATGGAAGCCCCGATCCCACATAGCGACCCGGAAACCATGACGCAGGCCATGAATGACAGCATTGGCGCGCGTATCCTGTCACATCCCGATCAGTGGCTGTGGGTTGCGCGCCGCTGGCGTGCCGATAAACGCAAAGCCAAGGCGGCTATCTGAGTTGAGCTGCCGCCACGATAGGCCCGCTCAGACCCTTTTGCACCATCACCACCAACGGCTTATCACCCGGCGCATCTGCGTTGATGCTCAGATCGGTGACACCATCCCATTCCTGCAGAATTTTCCAGTCCTCGGTGACATTGGCATAGGTGATCGTGTGGCCCGCATTCTCTCCTCGGGTGATGCGTGAGGTGCGTTCCGGAGTATAACGCAGCATTTGCACCACTAGCGGCCCGTTGGCCTGACTGCTTTGCGCCACGATCCGTACACTGTCACCGCTTCGCGTGAGGTCCAGTGTGACGGGCGTCGTCTCGGCCGAATAATCAGAAATCAGCTTGGCCAGTTCCATGGGCCGTGCGCCGACGATATCAGCGCGCCCGTTGATGATCATTTGAGGTGTGTAGACAGATCGGCGACCCGCTTCGACGGCGTAGCCGCGCTGACGCTCGGCATGGGCCGGGTCCGCGAACTCGTCTTTCCAGCCGATGTAGTCCCAGTAGTCGACATGCAAAGCCAGTGCGATAACGTCATCCCGCTTGACCAGCTCATGCATCAATTCATCTGCCGGTGGGCAGGATGAACACCCCTGTGATGTGAACAATTCCACCACCACCGGGGATTGCGCCACCGCAGGTGTGACGAGGCTTGCGATTGCCGCGAAGGCAACGGGGATCAAACGGGACATCAAGACGGCGCACTACCTGTATGGTTTGGAGTTTTGCGAGTTACTCCGCTTAATTATGAAAGACTTTCGCAAACCGCCAATCAAGGTTTGTTGAGCGTATGTGACAGCCCGATCACGTGAATGCGCACGGAAACTGTATGCAAAGGTATACAAAATCGTCGCAGAGCCCCCAATTGCGGTTGATCGTAACCGGGAAATTAGGGCATGACGCTCACAATTCGTTGCCCCATCCGCTTCAGGAAAGGAAAATCACCCATGCCCATTACAGTTGGTCAAGATACCGCCAAGGCGCGCAAGACGCTGACCGTCGGCGGCCAGTCCATCGATTACTATTCCATCCCCGCCGCGACCGAAGCCGGTCTTGGGGATTTTGCCAACCTGCCCGCCGCCCTGAAGGTGGTTCTGGAGAACATGCTCCGCTTCGAGGATGGCAAGACCGTCAGCACTGACGACATCAAGGCGTTCGCCGAATGGGGGGCCAAAGGTGGCAAGAACCCTCGCGAGATCGCCTATCGCCCGGCCCGCGTGCTGATGCAGGACTTCACCGGCGTGCCTGCCGTTGTGGACCTTGCCGCCATGCGCGATGGCCTTGTGGCACTGGGTGGCGACCCGGAAAAGATCAACCCGCTGAACCCCGTTGATCTGGTCATCGACCACTCCGTCATGATCGACGAATTCGGCAACCCGCGCGCCTTCCAGATGAACGTGGACCGCGAATACGAACGCAACATGGAACGCTACACCTTCCTCAAGTGGGGCCAGTCTGCGTTTAACAACTTCCGCGTGGTACCCCCCGGCACCGGCATCTGCCACCAGGTGAACCTTGAATACCTGGCGCAAACTGTCTGGACCGACCATGACCAGAACGGCGCCGAGGTTGCCTACCCCGACACACTTGTGGGCACCGACAGCCACACCACCATGGTCAACGGCGCTGCCGTTCTGGGCTGGGGCGTCGGCGGGATCGAGGCTGAGGCGGCCATGTTGGGTCAGCCCATCTCGATGCTGATCCCCGAAGTTGTCGGGTTCGAGCTGACAGGCTCCATGATGGAAGGCACCACAGGCACCGACCTCGTTCTGAAAGTGGTCGAAATGCTGCGCGCCAAAGGTGTGGTCAGCAAGTTCGTCGAATTCTACGGCGAGGGCCTGAACCGCCTGCCGCTGGCCGACCGCGCCACAATCGCCAACATGGCCCCCGAATACGGTGCCACCTGTGGCTTCTTCCCCATCGACGACGAAACCCTGCGCTACCTGCGCAACACAGGCCGGGACGAAGACCGCATCGCGCTGGTCGAAGCCTACGCCAAGGAAAACGGCTTCTGGCGCGGCGATGACTACGCGCCGATCTACACCGACACGCTGCACCTCGACATGGGCACCATCGTGCCTGCCATTTCCGGCCCCAAACGCCCGCAGGACTACGTGGCGCTGACGGACGGCCAAAAAGCCTTCCGCAAGGAAATGGAAGAGACGTTCAAGCGCCCCATGGGCAAGGAAGTCCCCGTCGAAGGCGAAGACTACACCATGGAATCGGGCAAGGTCGTGATCGCCTCGATCACCTCCTGCACCAACACCTCAAACCCCTACGTGATGATCGGCGCGGGCCTCGTGGCACGCAAGGCCGCCGCTCTGGGTCTCGACCGCAAACCATGGGTCAAGACATCGCTCGCACCGGGTTCGCAGGTCGTGTCGGCCTATCTCGAAGCCGCGGGCCTGCAAGAAGACCTCGACAAGATCGGCTTCAACCTCGTGGGCTATGGCTGCACCACCTGCATCGGCAACTCCGGCCCCATTCAGGAGGAAATCAGCAAAGCCATCGCAGACGGCGATCTGGTCGCAACGTCGGTCCTGTCCGGCAACCGCAACTTCGAGGGTCGTATCAGCCCCGACGTGCGCGCCAACTACCTCGCTTCGCCGCCCCTCGTGGTGGCCTACGCGCTGGCCGGCACGCTCGACATCAACCTTGCCGAGGACGCGATTGGTCAGGACAAGGACGGCAACGACGTCTTCCTGAAAGACATCTGGCCCACCAGCCAGGAAGTCGCGGAACTGGTCGAAGCGACCGTGACGCGCGAAGCCTTCCAGGAGAAATACGCCGAAGTCTTCACCGGTGACGAGAAATGGCAGAGCGTGAAAACGACCGACCAGAAGACCTATGACTGGCCGCCCACCTCCACATACGTCCAGAACCCGCCCTACTTCCAGGGCATGTCGCCCGAACCGGGCGTGATCACCAACATCGAAGGGGCCAAGGTTCTGGCCCTGCTTGGTGACATGATCACAACCGACCACATCAGCCCCGCCGGTGCCTTCAAGGAAAGCACACCCGCCGGTCGCTACCTGACCGAACGTCAGGTCGCCCCGCGCGAGTTCAACTCCTACGGCTCCCGTCGTGGCAATCACGAGATCATGATGCGCGGCACGTTTGCCAACATCCGCATCAAAAACGAGATGCTGGACGGTGTCGAAGGCGGCTACACCAAGGGCCCCGATGGCGAACAAACGTCGATCTTCGACGCGGCCATGGCGCACCAAGAGGCCGGCACACCGCTGGTGATCTTCGGTGGTGAGCAATACGGCGCAGGCTCGTCCCGTGACTGGGCGGCCAAAGGCACGGCCCTGCTGGGCGTCAAGGCCGTCATCGCGGAGTCGTTCGAACGCATCCACCGCTCGAACCTCGTGGGCATGGGCGTCATCCCGTTCGAATTCACAAACGGCGACACCCGCAAATCGTTGGGGCTCACAGGCGACGAAACCGTCTCTATCTCCGGTCTCGACACGATCCAGCCCCTGCAAGAGGTGCCCTGCACCATCACAATGGGCGACGGATCGGTGAAAGAGATCATGCTGAAATGCCGGATCGATACCGCGATCGAGATCGAATACATCGAACACGGCGGCGTGCTGCACTACGTGCTGCGCAACCTGGCCTCCGCAGCCTGATTGATCGGGGCGCGGTCTTTAAACCGCGCCCCGTTTCTGTGCCTCGATGAGCAGGCACAAGTGCAGCCGCTAAATCTCCAGAAACTGCGAAATTCACAGCTGTGTCAGGCACTTCACGCAACGCAGACTGCCGATTAAAGCGACCTCACACCAAGCTAAAATCCCAATTACCCGGCCCTGACGCACGGTCATGGCTGGCCCAGACGCGACGCAACGACATGCGATTAATCCTGGGCAAACGCGTTCGACCAATCCGCGCATCTCACAGTTGTGAATTGCTTACGGCTATAATTCATTGAGAATTTTCCGGAATCTTTTTACTAATTATTAGATATTGGAAAAATTGGTACGTAATTGAACTGGGGATAATTATGAAAACGATTTTGACTGCGGCCCTTTTCTGCGTGGGTCTTGGAAGTGCCGCAACAGCGGCCACCATCAATTTCAACGACTTCGACGAAGGCGACATTCTGGGGCTGGATGCAGATCTGGGCGGTGGTGTGATTGCTGATATCGCGGCAATCGGAGGCGTCGCCGAAGCCGTTGTGTTCGACACCGACAGTGGGACGGTCAGCACCGGAAACGATCCGGACCTGACATCGCCATTCACCAATGCCGAGGACAGCAACGATCGTCGCGCATTTGGAAATGCACTGATCGTGCAGGAGAATGCGACCGGCGGGCCCGATGATGTTGTCGGAGGCTCCCTGATCTTCAGCTTTGACTCGCTGTGGTCTTTCGCCTCCGTGTTCCTGCTGGACGCCGAAGTGGGCACAAGTGCAACGCTGTTCAACGGCACGGACGAAGTGGCCTCATTCACGTTGGACAGAACCAACGAGTCCGAAACAGGTGGCAATCCGAACAACAATGAATTCACTTTGCTGGGCTTTGCCGACGCAGTCGGTGACACGCTTCGAATTGACTTCGCAGGGTCCGGTGCGCTGGGCGAATTCGAAGTCAGCGCTGTTCCGCTGCCTGCTGGCTTCCCATTGTTGATCGCTGGCCTCGGGGCCTTCGCCTGGATGCGTCGCCGTCAGCAAGCCGCGTAATTCCGCTCAAAGGCACCAATATCAAATCACCGCGACATCGTTCGCGGTGCTTATTCATGTCGGCTTACTGGCTTTGTGCGGCTTCCAGCGCAGGCAAAAACCGGTTCTCGTAGTCCGACCCGACCAGCGGCCCCTGAAAGCGGAACAGAACGGTTCCGTCCGCATCCAGAATGAAGGTCTCGGGCGGTGCCGTAACCCCCCAGTCAATCGCCGACCGCGCCGCCGGATCAAAGGCCACCGCGACAAACGGATTGCCATCGTTATCCAGGTATTGCGATGCGGGCCCTTCGGTATCGCGGAAGTTCACGCCCACAATCGGAATGCCCTCCGCCGCCATCTCCAACAGCTTTGGATGCTCCGCCCGGCACGGCGGGCACCACGACGCCCAGAAGTTGACCAGCGTCACCTCGCCCCGTGCCAGATCACCCTCGGCAACCGGCGTGTAGTCTGCCAGTTGCGCGTCGGTCAAAGGTGGCGCAGGCGCGCCAATCCGGGTCGAGGGCAACTCGTTCGGGTTGTCCCGAAACATGCCAATGGCAGCCAGCGCCACAAACCCGGCAAAGATGCCAATGGGGGCCAACATCAGGGGCGACACCTTAGCCATCCCGCCCACTCCTGCGTTCCACGTTTTCCATCTCAGCCCGCACCTTGCGGCCCCGCCACAGGCTCAGGCCCACGATGGCCACCAAAAGCACGATGGACACGGCATAGGCCGACAGAACAGCATCCGCGTATTTCCCAAGATCAGGCAAGTTTCGCCTCCCGCGCCATCAACGCCCGCGTCCGGCGCACCCGAATTTCCGTGCCCGTCCGGTACAGAACCAAAGCCAGAAACAGCAGCACAAAGCCCCCGATGCACACCAGCAGCGGGAAGTAGAATACATCTGCCACGTTCTCTTCCTTGTCCAGGGACAGCGACGCCCCCTGATGCAGCCCCTGATTCCAGAACAGCACCGCATAGCGGCTCAGCACGGCAAACACCGTGCCCACCAGACACAGGATCGAGGTCAGGTCAGCCGCCGTATCCGGATCCTCAATCGCCTCCCACAAGGCCACGTAACCGAGGTAAAACAAAAACAGGATCAGGAACGAGGTCAGCCGCGGATCCCACGCCCACCACGTCCCCCACATCGGCTGCCCCCAGATCGCGCCCGTCACCAGCGCAATCAAAGTCATCACAATGCCCACAGGGGCCGCGGCCTTGGCCGCCAGCGCCGACACATGGTGCCGCCGCACGATCCAAATCAACGAGGCGACCAGCATCATGAACCACGCATTGATCGCCATCAGGGCCGCAGGCACATGCAGGTAAATGATCTTCACGGTCGACCCTTGCCGAAAATCGTCCGGGGTAAAGAAGAACCCCCAGATCAGCCCGACCACCAGACAGACAGCCGACGACACCCACAGCCACGGCATCACCCGCTCGCTGAGCGCCAAAAACTTGACCGGATTGGCATATTCCCAAAGTGACATGACGCTTACCTATGCGCTCGCGCGCCCCTTCTCAATCGACATCCACGTTATCGCAGGTTCACCCGCAGCACGAGGCCTGCGGCAAAAGGCATCGCTGCCAATACGGCCAGCGTGATGCCCGCCAACAACAGCAGTGGCGTGGCAGGATCAAGCCCCTGCGCCGCCCGCCGCGCCGCCTCCGCCCCAAAGATCAACGTCGGCACATAAAGCGGCAGCACCAGCAGCGACAACAGCAGCCCACCGCGCTTGATCCCCACCGTCAAAGCAGCACCAAAAGCCCCAATCATCGACAGCGCAGGCGTGCCCAACGCAAGGCTCAGCACCAGCACCCCGTACCCGCCGGGGGCAAGGTTCAACAACACCCCCAACACGGGCGCTGCCAACACCAAAGGCAGGCCGGTCGTCACCCAATGCGCCGCCGCTTTCACAGCCAGAATGCCTTCCAATGGCAAGGGAGAGGTCGCCAGCAAATCCAGCGCCCCATCCTCCCAATCCACAGCCAGCAACCGGTCCAGCGACAAGAGGCACGCCAACAACGCCCCCAGCCACAGCACCCCGGGTGCAATCTGGGTCAACAATGCGGACTGAGGCCCCACACTGAACGGCACCAACACCACAACAATCAGGAAAAACGCCAAGCCCAGACCAAAGCCGCCCCCCGCCCGCAAAGCCAAGGCCAGATCACGAAAAAACAGCGCCCTCACAGAAACGCCTCATCAGCCGACGCCATCTCGGTCGCGGCTGCGCGGTAGCCGGATACATCCAGCACATCGGCCTCGATCCCCAACTCGATATGCGTCGCCATCAACGCCGCCCCACCCCGCGCCAAATGCGCGCGCACCGCATCGGCAAACAAAGCAACCGACGCCGCATCCAAAGACACCGTCGGCTCATCCAGAACCCAGACATCCCGCCCCGTCACCATCAACCGGGCCAGCCCCAACCGGCGCTTCTGTCCCGCAGACAATTGCCCCGCGCGACGATCCACCAACCCCTCCAGATCAAAGGCGGCCAAAGCAGGCGCAATGTCAGACTGCCCAAACACAGACGCCCAGAACTGCAAATTCTCCGAAACCGTTAAGGCCGCCTTCAACCCGTCCGCATGCGCGGCATATGCGATGCGGTCCTCCGCCCCCGCCACAGACCCCGCCATCGGCGCCTGCAACCCGGCCACAGTCCTGAGCAGCGTCGTCTTGCCCGACCCGTTCGGCCCCCGCAGCACCAACGCCCGCCCCGCCCCAAGGGCAAAGGACACGCCGGCAAGCACCGGCACACCGCCACGGCCCACGGCCAGATCAGTAACCTTCAATTCCATGACACATGGCTAACGGATTGAGCCGCCTGCCAAAAGCCCCCGATCCAACTTCATCTTGCCAAAGAAACTCCGGGGGACGCGCAAAGCGCGGGGGGCTGGCCCCCTTCCGCACGCTCAAACAGGCAAAGCCGCCAGCGCAATGCGCCGCCCTTCGCTCAAAAGCACGTTATAGGTGCGCGCCGCAGACGGGGACGACATCACTTCAATGCCCAATCCCGCCTCCTCAAGGCGTGCGCGCAGATCGGCCGGCATATGCGCAATCTCGGCCCCCGTGCCCAGAAACAGCACGTCGATCTGTCCTGCCAGCGCCAAAAGCGCATCGGCATCATCATACCCACCCCAGGCGCCCGTGCCCGTGGGACCCGTCAGCAAGGCTCCTTCAACCACCTCACCACCAATGCGGAAAAATCCCGGACCATAGCCCTCAACAGGCATCGCATCGGTATAGGTGATCTCATTGAGGCGCATGACCCATCTCCCAAATCGGCAGACCCAGAATAGCGGATGCCGCGATGACGATATAGGCCACAGTGCGAAAAAGTCGCTCGGCCTGCGGATCAAACAGCCACGCGCCCGCGACATTGGCGAGCATGTACAGCGGGACCAACACCAATCCGATGATCACAGCCTGCGCTTCCAGCAGATCAAAGACCACGAAGATGCCCAGCATCATCACGTCGATGCCCAGAAGATATAGCAGGAAATTGGCCCGGATCACCGCAATCGCCTTGGCCGACGCCATGTACAGCAGGATCACAGGCGGCCCCGGAATGCCTGCCAAACCGCCCAGAAACCCGCCAAATGTGCCCACACCGGCGATGGTACGCGGGCCCATCGACCCGGCATAGCGCCAGCCGGACACCAAGGCGGCCAACAACACCAGAATGGCAATGGACACACCCCAGCCAAACGCCTCCGGGTTCACGAACGACAAGGTCCAAAGCCCCACAGGCAGCCCCACGGCAACGCCAAACAACAGGTATTTCGCCTCCGCCAAATCCCCGTCGCGCAACGCCGCGCGCAGATTGGGCAACGGCCCCCACAATTCAACAACAACCAGAAACGCCAAGGCGGCAAAGGGCGACAGGACCGAACTCGCCGCCGCCATGATAATCATGCCCGACCCGAACCCGGCAAATCCGCGCACCAACCCGGCAGCGACGATGGCTGCCACCAGCCACCACAGGCCGGGCAAGGCCAGCGCGTCCACGATCCAACTCGGTATCATGGCCCACGCTCGCAGTGTTGGACCGGCCAAGCTAGGGCCAGTTGGCACACGGGATTAGACCAGTGCCACCTCAGGCGTCGATATTGGCAAACTGGTTGCCCGCATTGGCATCAGGCTTCGTCCAGTCCCGCTTGACCCCCAGCCACAGCAGGATGGTCGAGGCGACGAAGACGGAACTATACGTCCCCACAATCACACCCCAGATCATCGCAAAGACGAACCCACGGATCACATCCCCACCCAGTACATACAGCGAAATCAGCGCCAGCAATGTGGTGACAGAGGTCATGACGGTCCGGCTCAACGTCTCGTTGATGGAGATGTTCAGCACCTCGTTCAGCGGCTTTTTCTTGTACTTGCGCAGATTCTCCCGCACGCGGTCAAACACGACCACCGTGTCGTTCAGCGAATAGCCCACAATGGTCAGAAGGGCCGCGATGATGGCCAGATCGAACTTGATCTGAAGCTCTGAAAACACCCCAATGGTCAGGATCACGTCATGCACCAATGCGGCCACAGCCCCCAGTGCGAACTGCCACTCAAACCGCAACCAGATATAGATCAGAACCGCCCCGATGGCCAAAACCACGGCAATGGCCGCCGTCTGGATCAACTCGCCCGACACTTTTGGCCCAACGGATTCCACCGACAGGAACTTGATGTCCGGCACCGCCGCACTCAGCGCACCCTGCACCTCGCGAATGGTTTCGGGCGTCACCGCCTCTTGCCCTTCCTGCGCCTGAATGCGGATCATCGCCACGTTCTGATCGGCGTCAAAGGTGGGATCGAACACTTCGGTGATCGAGATATCGCCCAGCTCCAGCACCGCCATCGCATCCCGGTACACGCCGATGTCCACCGGCTGCGTGCTTTCGGTCCGAACCGTGGTGCCGCCCCGAAAGTCGATGCCAAAGTTCAGCCCCTGAATGGCAAAAGACGCAAAGCCCACCACCATCATCAGCGCCGAAATACCCAACCACAGCTTCCAGCGGCTGAAGAAATCGAAATTGGTGCCCTGTTTGACCAGCTTCAGTCGCATCTTACACCTCGATCGTTTTGGGGCGGCGGCGTTCAAACCACATCACCACCATCAGCCGCGTCACAAAGATCGCGGTAAAGACGGACGTCAGAATGCCCAGACCCAGCGTGATCGCAAAGCCGCGCACCGGGCCAGAGCCCATGGCAAACAGGATCACCGCCGTGATGAAAGTCGTGATATTGGCATCCAGAATGGCGCTCAGCGCCTTCTCATAGCCAAGCTCAATGGCCCGTGCGGGCCCCCGCGACGACTTCAGCTCTTCCCGTATCCGCTCAAACACCAGCACATTGGCGTCCACCGCCATACCGACGGTCAAGACGATCCCCGCAATCCCCGGCAAGGTCAGCGTCGCCCCGATCATACTCAGCAGGCCGAAGATCAGCCCAATGTTGATGATCAGTGCAATGTTGGCAAACAGCCCAAACAGACCATAACTCAGCCCCATGAACACCAGCACGGCAGCAAAAGCGACCATGGTCGCAACCTTGCCCGCATCAATGCTGTCCTGCCCCAGTTCCGGCCCAATGGTCCGTTCCTCAAGGAACGTCAGTTCCGCAGGCAAGGCCCCTGCCCGCAGCAGCACGGATAGGTTGGTGGACTCCTCCACATTGAAGTTGCCCGTAATAATCCCCGACCCGCCCGGAATATGGCTCTGGATCACCGGGGCACTGACCACCTCGTCATCCAGTACAATGGCAAACGGCGACCCGATGTTTTCAGCCGTGTAATCGCCGAAGCGCCGCGCACCGGTCGTGTTGAAGCGGAAGGACACGGCCGGGCTGCCGTTCTGATCAAAGCTCGGCTGCGCATCCACAAGATCCTCGCCCGTCACCACAGGCGCGCTCTCGATCACATAGAACAACCCCGGCTCGTCCAGCGACGGCACCAGCTTGTTGCCAATGCCGGGGGCCGCATTCTCGTCCGACGTGCGGTTCACAACCGGGTTAAAGGTCAACTGCGCGGTGGTCCCGATGATCTCTTTCAACTCAGCCGCCGACCCGATGCCCGGCACCTGGATCAGAATGCGCTGCGACCCCTGCCGCTGAATGGTCGGCTCCCGCGTGCCCACCTCGTCAATCCGGCGGCGCACAATCTCCAAGGACTGCTGCACGGTGCGTTCATCCGAGGCCAGCTTTTCCTCATCACTCAGGGACACAACAATCACATCCGTCCCATCGGCACGAACCACGATGTCATTGGCCCCCACCCCGGTCAGGGTCTGCACCGGCTGCGCCAAGGTGCGGACCACCTGCAAGGCACGCTGCATGCCCGCAGGCTCACCAATACGCACGCGCAACTCGTCAGGGGCGGATGGCTGCAACCGGATAGTGCCAATGGTCGCCCGCTCCGGGCGCAAAATATCGCGAATTTCAGGCCAACTCGCCTCCATGCGGCTGGCATAGACATCCTCGACCTGCACCTCGGCCAGCAAATGCGCACCCCCGCGCAAATCCAGCCCCAAGTTCACAAGACTGGACGGCATCCACTCCGGCCATTGCGACAGCATCGCCTGGTTCTCCGGCGTGTCCGCGCCCAACTCAATCGCCTGTGCGGCGTCATTGTGCTGCTCGACCCGAGTGTAAAACCCGTTCGGCAACGCCAGGATCAACCCAAGCGCACACAGCGCCCAGATCAGAACCCGTTTCCAGCTGTCGATCTGAAGCATTACTTCGCAGGCTCGGTCTTGTTCAGGACCTGCGCGATGGTCGACTTGACGACGCGGACCTTCACGCCCTCGGCCAGTTCAACCTCAACTTCGTTCTCTTCCTTGACCTTGCTGACCTTGCCGATCAGGCCCCCTTGGGTGACGATCTGATCCCCCCGGCGCAGAGCTTCCACCATGGCGGCATGCTCTTTGACCTTCTTCTGCTGAGGGCGAATGAGCAGGAAATACATGATCGCAAAGATCAGGATCAAAGGGATAAACTGGCCGATGGCTTCCATGGGAAACGTCCTTGTCTTGGGGGCGGATTCTGGCCCGCTGCAAAGTTTGGCAGAACCTATGGGCGGGGGCGGCCCTGTGCAAGGTGGAAAAGCGCTCATGCCGGGCGCTCGCACGCTTTCAAAGCCACCCCAGATATGGCACGCTGACGGCTATGGTCATTCATTGGTTTTGCATCCTCGCGCTTACCTGTCTGGCCATGTCAGCCTCGGCCGAAACGGCGGAACCGAACCTCACAGAAAATCCGGGCCTTCCCGCACTGGACGAAGCGGCGCATTCTGACTGGATTGCCGTCGGGCGCATGAACGGGGCCCAGTTTCGCACGCGCAGTGCCTGCACCGGAACCTTGATCGCGCCTGACACCGTGCTGACGGCCGCGCATTGCGTCACGGTGCAGAACGGCACCCCGCAACCCGCAGGCAACGTGCACTTCGTCGCCGGTTGGCTCAGGGGTGATTTTGTCTGGCACAGCACCGCCGCTGCCATCGACATCCATCCCGGCTACAGCGGCTCCACCGGCGCGCAGCGGGTCCTGCACGATGTGGCGGTGGTCACGCTCGCGGACAAAGCACCGGGGGACTTAGTCAAACCGCTACCCCTGATCCTCGATGCACCCACGCCTCCGCCCCGGTCCTTCGGCATCGTGGGCTATCAGGCCAGCCGATCCGCCATGCTGTCCGCACGGCTCGATTGCGCGCCGCTTGGTCAAAGCGGCACGATGATGTTTCTCGACTGCCCAGCCACCTCCGGCCTCTCGGGCAGCCCTTTCCTTGTTGCAACGGATCAGGGCTGGGCCGTCGCTGGCGTTGTCGTTGCAAGCACCGGCGGTGCAAATGCCCAAAGTTCAGTCGCGGTGTTGCCTGATGACTGGCTGCGATCACGGCTGTCCGCTGCAGTACAGGGACAGGCAAAACTGGACGCAGAGCGCCCCTAAACGTTAACAAATCCTTACCCCACCCTGACGGTGGGGGTGCACAGGGGGTGTACGGATGGTGCACGGGGGGTGACACCCTGTTTGCCCCCTTTTCCCACGCCCGCCGATAAGGCATACGACCCCCACCGAAACACGAAACCCAGAGGTCAGACATGCACGACATTCGCGCCATTCGCGAGAACCCCGCCGCCTTCGACGCCGCCCTTGCGCGCCGTGGGGACGCTGCGATGTCGTCGTCCCTGCTGGAGTTGGACGAAGCACGCCGCGCCAAGATCCTCGCCGCCGAAACCGCCCAGGCCGAACAGAACAAGGCGTCCAAGGAGGTGGGTGCTGCCAAGGGCCGTGGGGACGAGGATGAGTTCCAGCGCCTGCGCGCGCTTGTGTCTGAAAAGAAAGCAGAAATCGCGCAGATGCAGGAGGAGGCAAAAGCGCTCGACGCGCAATTGACCGACGCTTTGGCGCGCATTCCCAACCTGCCTGCGGACGACGTGCCCAATGGCGCAGACGAAGACGACAATGTCGAAGTGAAGCGCTGGGGCGATCCAAAAGCCTTTGATTTCACTCCGAAAGAGCATTTCGATCTGCCAGGCGTCGCAGCGAACATGGACTTTGAAACCGCCGCCAAAACCTCCGGCAGCCGCTTCGTCATGCTCAAGGGTTCGGTCGCCCGCATCCACCGTGCGCTGGCCCAGTTCATGATCGACACGCACGTCGATCAGAACGATTTACTGGAAGTTAACTCTCCTGTGCTAGTACGCGATGACGCGATGTACGGAACGGACAAGCTTCCGAAGTTCGGCGAAGAAAGCTACCGCACCGAAGAGGGCATGTGGCTGGTGCCGACATCCGAAGTGCCTTTGACCTACACCGTCGCTGGCGATGTGTTGGACGAAGCCGCCCTGCCCATCCGCATGACGGCGCACACCCTGTGTTTCCGCTCCGAAGCGGGCAGTGCGGGCCGTGACACATCCGGAATGCTGCGCCAGCACCAGTTCGAGAAGGTCGAGATGGTCTCGATCACCCATCCCGACGGCTCCGAAGATGAACAGAAGCGGATGCTGGACTGTGCCCAGGGCATCCTCGAAGCCCTTGAAATCCCTTACAGAACCGTCGTTCTGTGTACAGGTGACATGGGCTTTGGCGCGCGCCGCACCTTCGATATCGAAGCATGGTTGCCCGGTCAGGATACCTACCGCGAGATCAGCTCCGTCTCCACCACCGGCGACTTTCAGGCCCGCCGTATGAACGCCCGGTTTAAGCCCGCAGATGGCGGAAAACCGCAATTTGTTCATACACTTAACGGCTCTGGCCTCGCCGTGGGTCGCTGCCTGATTGCCGTGCTGGAAAACGGCCAACAGGCCGATGGATCGGTCACACTGCCGTCCGCGCTGGCGCCCTATCTGGGCGGCAAGACGACGCTGACGGCCAACGGCATCCTCGCCTAGATACGCAAGGACTTGGGGCGGTAATCGGACCGCCCCTGTCTACGTTCCTCAACGGATGGATGAATTTCCCAAGCTGCCACAGGGCCTTGGCGCCACTTCTTAAAAGGCGACCATTTGAAGACAAGGCGGGGCGCGTCAACCAGAGGGTCAGGATCACTGGGTGGAAATTTGACGCCCGGCTCAAGCGTCAACCGCCCAGCGCCCTGCACCACCCACTCCAGCGCAATCATGGACAGGGGCTGTTCCACACCCGAGCCCCCAAGCACGCTGTGATCACCCACGAACCAAAGCTGCTGATAGGCACGCAAAGGCCCGGTGTCGCCTTCATTCAGACCCTTCTCACCGTCCAGATTGTCCCATTTGGCCGGACTGTAGAACACCCGCCGTTCATCCAACGCCAGCGCATGCCGGGCAGATTGAACAAGGCTCGACAGCGCCATGTCATGGAACTTGTATTGTCGGTTCCACATGGATGCGACGGGCCCCAAAAGCGATGGCGGCACGCCACGCGCGCCGACCGTATCCCAGACACCAAGATACGAAATCGCCACCAGCTGCGACGTGTCGTTCCGCCATGCCAAGTCACTGACGGAAGTGGCAAATTTTGGCGACATCTCACGCCGCGCTTGCCGAATATGCGGCGCATCGGGGTGGTTGTGTTCGCCGCGTTTTCGATACAGTTCAAAGGCCGCATTGACCCCTTCGGTGCTGGTGTCGGTGATGATGCCGCACTTGCGGATCATGCCCGCGACCGACCGCGCCGTGAACGCGCCACGCGAAAATCCGAACAGGTAGATTTCATCGCCGGCCTGATACGCTTGCGCAAGGAACTGATAGGCCTGCTTGACCTTCGCATCGAGCCCCCAGCCAAACGCCCCGCCACCATATCGGTTGAAGAACTTCTTGATGGGCCCGTCAAAGCGATCATCCGTGCCGATGCCCGGGAAATACGCAGCCACCTGCCCCTTTGCAGGATCGTTGACCAGAGCGCGCTTCAATTTGTGCACGCTTGTCGGTTCTTGGATGTCAGGTGAGTTCCATGTTCCGTCGCAAAAAATCGCTATGCGTGTCATCTCTTTCCAAGTCCTTGAAATGCAGCCAAAAGCCTTACCTGAATATCCCGAGGTTACGCGCCCGGTCGCAATTGTAAACGGTGGAATACCATGCCTGCACTCGTCCTGATCCTTGCCCTGACATTTGCCCTGTCCCCTTTCTGGGTTCCCGGGTTCGGCGGCTTCGATGCCGATCAGTTTCCGATCCCGCAGGTAGATCCGCCGGTTCAGCCCGCGGGATATGCCTTTGTGATCTGGGGCGTGATCTATCTTTGGTTGATCGTGGGGGCCGGTTTTGGGGCACTCAGGCGATGGAATGCGCCGGACTGGGCAGAGATGCGGATGCCGCTGGCCCTGTCGTTGGCTGTGGGATCTGTGTGGCTGCCGGTGGCCGTGCGCAGCCCGGTTTGGGCGACCGTTTTGATCTGGGTCATGCTCGTGACCGCGCTGGTGGCCCTGTGGCGCAGTCCGCGGCTAGATGCGTGGGCTGCGGCGTGGCCTGTGGGGCTTTATGCGGGCTGGTTGAGTGCGGCGAGTTGTGTGGCCTTGGGGCTGTTGCTGGCGGGGTACGGGTTCACCAGCGAGCGGACGGCGGCTTGGATGATGGTGACGGCGGCGGTGGTGCTGGCATTGGTGATCCAGCGCGGGCTTGGGCGCGCGCCGACCTATGGGATCGCGGTGATCTGGGCGCTGATCGCGGTGGCCGTTCAGAACGGATTTGATCCGCGATCCGTGGGGGCACTGGCGCTGTTGGGGGCGGTTGTGATGATCCGTCCGACCGTTCGGGCATTTACCGCAAAACCCTGATGTCCCAGCGTGGGACACATGCATTTTCTTTATATTTCAATCACTTAAAATCATGAATAACGCGTTAACGCGCTATCCACGCCGCCCTTCGGTGTGTTTGCGCAGCTTGGATGGCCCCGCTTTCTTGCGCCCCTTGTAGGGGTTGGCATCGTTCTGGCCACGCATGAACAGACGGATCGGCGTGCCGGGCATATCAAAGTCCTGACGCAACCCGTTCACCAGATACCGGTTGTAGCTTGCGGGCACCTTGTCGGGGTGCGAGCACATCACCACGAAGCCCGGAGGCCGCGTCTTGGCCTGGGTCATGTAGCGCAGCTTGATCCGTTTGCCCTGCGGCGCGGGCGGCGGGTGCTGTTCGAGCATACCCGTCAGCCAGCGGTTCAACGCAGCGGTGGGCACCCGGCGGTTCCAGACGTCATAGGCGCGCATGATGGCATCATGCAGACGGTCCAGCCCCCGGCCCGTCTTGGCCGATACGGTTACAAGCGGCGCGCCTTTTAGCTGGGGCAAAAGGCGCTCAAAGCTCTCTTTCAGCTCTTTCAACTTGACCTGCTTGTCGTCTTCGATGTCCCATTTGTTGATGGCGACGACAACGGCGCGGCCCTCACGTTCGGCCAGATCGGCAATGCGCAAGTCCTGCTGTTCGAACGGAATGGCGGCATCCAGCAGAACCACTACCACCTCGGCGAATTTCACAGCGCGCAGACCATCACTGACCGACAGTTTTTCCAGCTTTTCCTGCACCTTGGCCCGCTTGCGCATGCCTGCGGTGTCAAAGATGCGCATGGGCGTGCCCACACCATCCGCCCCCGCCCAATCGGTGCGTAAGGAAATCGCATCACGGGTGATCCCGGCCTCGGGTCCTGTCAGCAAACGATCCTCGCCCACGATCTGATTGATCAGGGTGGACTTGCCCGCATTGGGACGGCCCACAACGGCGACCTGCAACGGCTTGGCATTCGTGGGCACGGGGACGTAATCGGGGTCGTCCTCATCCTCGTCCACAATCACGTCCGTTTCGGGCGCGTCCTGTGCGTTCTTTTCTTCGAGCATATCCGCAAGCGGCTGCAACTGGGCATAGAGGTCATTCAGCCCCTCGCCATGTTCGGCTGACATGCGGATGGGCTCGCCTAACCCAAGCGAGAACGCTTCGATCACCCCTGCGTCGGCGGCGGACCCTTCGCCCTTGTTGGCGGCCAGCAGCACGTGATCGGCGCGCTTGCGCAGGATGTCGGCGAACACCTCGTCCGTGGGCGTCACGCCGGTGCGCGCGTCGATCATGAACAGGCACACATCGGCCATGTCCACGGCACGTTCCGTCAGGCGGCGCATGCGCCCCTGAAGGCTGTCGTCTGTCGCCTCTTCCAGACCTGCCGTGTCGATCACGGTAAAGCGCAGGTCCGCCAGACGCCCTGCCCCTTCGCGCAGATCGCGCGTCACGCCCGGCTGGTCGTCGACCAGCGCAAGGCGCTTGCCCACAAGGCGATTGAACAGCGTCGACTTGCCCACATTGGGCCGTCCGACAATGGCGAGGGTCATGGTCATGAGGGTCGCATCCGAAAGATCAGATCGCGCACATAGACCATTCGGACGCTCACTTAAAGGGGCGGGTTCGGTGCTGGGCGTGGTTGGGGGTGTGTATAGAGCCCTGCGGCGGGATAGAGGCGAAGGTATGGGGGTTTGTCGCGGTCGGTTTGCTGGTTCGAGGCAGGTGTTTGTTCTGGAGAGTGTATGTCAGGGGCGCGGGACAAAGCGGGCTTTGGCTGCACGTTTGACCAAGGTCTGCTTATGAAAAGCAGCCATTTGACGATGTTTGTGCCACGGCTTGGCAACCCTAAAAGAACGCGAAGGCCATTCAGCGGCGCAATTACTTCAGCCTGTCCAGCAGGACGGCGTTGAAGGTCGATCCTGATTGGCGCACCTTGGTCCGTTCTTGAAAATCTTTCGAGTTCCAGACGCTCCGTGCATCTGCGCGGTCGGGAACCTCGAGGATGAAGGCCACATCTGGAAGAGGCTTGGTTCCTTCCAGACCTTCAGGATCCCCTCCTTTTGCAAGGAACTGTCCCTTGTGGTCTTCGACAACAGCGGGAATTTTCGCGAAATACCCGTCCATCCAATCCCGGTTGGGAATTTGCATTTCGGCCTATGAAGACCGCCTTCAATTGTGACCTCTCGTTTCTCAAGATGAGAGTGTCGCAGGGGGCTTTCAGTCACTCTACAGTTTGATCGCACTCATCCGAAAATAGGTCAGCGAGAAAAAGAAGCGCCCTTGCTGTGCAAGACTGATCTGTTCATCAAACCAAGCTGAAGCATCCAGCGCACTCATGTGTTCGTTTTCGACAGCATATCGCGACATCAGATGCATGAGCATGAACGCGATCCCGTCGGGTCGCAAAGTGGTGTCGCAAAAGGCGAATGGCTCCACTTCGGTGGCGGTGAACCCCGCGTCGCGCGCAAAGCGGGGCCAAAACGCGTTGGCGACCTTCGCTGGCCAGCCGAGCCTTATGCAAGTCCGACAAATGCGCCTTGTTTTTTCAATTCGTCGTCGATCCGATTGAAGGCCAATTTGGCGTCGGTGATGGATGCGTTTTTCTTCTTGGCGCAGAGCTTGACGAGTTTTTCGGTCTCCTTCCTGGCCCGCGACGGGCTTCCGATGCGGAGCCAGTTGAAGACTTCCTTCAGAATGGCCTTGCCGGAGCCCTTCAAAATCTTGATCTCGGCCGGCGTCGCGTTGAGGCATGCATAGATCTTGTCGAAATTGACCTTGCTCATGAACTGCGATTGCATGTCGGCATCGTATTCAGAGTAGAACCTTGTTTTGAAAAAGGCCTGCAATTCAGTCTCGAAGACGGCGTCATACTCATCAATCATCTTTTTGAGCAGCTTCGGGAACAGCTTGGGATTGGGCGCGCCAGCCACTTTTTCAATGGCTGCGGTGTATTTCTTGGGGATCGGGAACGCGACGCGTTGCTGGCCGCGGAAGATGGCCATGGCGTCCGTCAGTTCCGGTGGATTGAGCGTGAAGTCATAGATCCAGAGGAGTTTCTTCGAATTCAGATATTTTTTGAAATAGGTCTGCATCAACAGGTTTTTCTTCAGGATGATACGTTCTGACGCCATGGTGTTAAGGCTCCAATTCTGGCCGCAGGTTGCAATATGTCGTGCCTGTTGGTGCCTGGGCTGCGCGAAAAGGTTCATCGCTGACATCGCGGTGCCGAGGGGTGGGTCTGCGATGGTCCGGCGTTCCGCATCGAAGGGCCCTTGGTCTTGGCGGAATCCATTGAAGTCGAAACCGACTGGCGTGCTTTCGGCCTATATGGGGCATTCATCACTGGTGCCGCAGTGCGGCTTCACCAAACCGGCCATGCGCCGTGCGCGCAAAAACAAGAGCCTTTCGAACTCATGGCCCGCGGGGCAAACCGTACTCTTGCGTGGTGCGAGCGACCTGCAGTTTTGGATATGCGGCGATTGGTTTGCAAAGCGGGCAACCGTTGGGCTGCCCGCAGTGATATTGACGATCTGTGCGTTACTCCATCGAATTGAAGCCAATCATGTTTCCTTCGGTGTCCTGGCACAGCAGAACCCAGCCGAAATCGCCGATTGAGAATTTGGGCCTGACAATTGTGCCGCCAGCTTTGACCGCACGTTCTTGTTGGACGGCGCAATCTTCGACCATGAAGTACACGATTGTTCCGCCAACCCCCGGGCCCGCATGCGGAGCCTTGGTCAGCGCACCGCCCGCGCCGTAGACACTCATTTCGGCCGGAAAGCTCATCATCTGCGATTCACCGGTGGGATCACCCATTGGGTCGAGCTTGGAGCCGAGCATTGCTTCGTAAAAGGCCACGGCCCGGTCCAGATCGTCCACGTAGATGTCGAACCATCCGACAGCGTTCATTTTGGTCATTGTGTATTCCTTCGTGTCAATTTGCAGGGAGGTTTGAGAGGTGTGCTCAGGCGGCCGCGCCTTGCGTCATTTCGTCAGCGCTCAGAGTGCTTTCGAGGTGCCAGATCTTGGACACGATCTGCCAACCATCGGCCCCGAGAACAAAGCCAAGGTGATCAAGGAACACGGATTGATGCGCGCGTATCCGAATTTTGACGGTGGCACTGATCGGGGACAGAAAATCGATCATCAGAACCTCGGCCTTGCGCGGTTGACCTGTGCTGGCGGGCGAAACGCGCCCTGCGACGTCGCGGCTGAAGCTGTCAATCGGTTCGACAAACACGGTGCCATTGTCGGCATCGAACAAACTCGATTGCGGGTGGAAAACGGCATTCAGCTTGGCAGTGTCGCAATCATGGATCGCGTCGAAATACGTTTCGATTGCGGCGAGCAGGTCAGCCTGGATTGTCATCGTCATGTCTCCGTTTCAATGTGATGAAACAGGCTTGCCAGCTCTGAACAAAACGCGATACTGGCGCAATTGACAATGTACGGTCGGATTCTGCCAACGTGACAAAATTTGCCTCTTCCCCCCAAGATCACCCGCTGGTGTGCGCCATTGCCTATGATGGGTTGTGCACGTTCGAATTTGGCATTGCCGTCGAGCTTTTTGCCCTGCCCCGACCTGAATTCGACAATTGGTACACATTTGCGACCGTTAAGGCCGAACCGGGCCCCATTCGTGCTGTCGGTGGCATTACGTTGGACGCAGCAGACGACCTTGGCCTGTTGCAGGATGCCAGTCTGATCATCGTCCCCGGATGGCGCGGTGCAGATACGCCTGTTCCAGAAGAGTTATGCGAGGCCCTGCGTGCAGCTTACGCCCGTGGTGCGCGGGTTGCGTCCATCTGTTCCGGTGTCTTTGTCTTGGCAGCCGCGGGGCTGTTGAATGGCAAGGCCGCGACAACCCACTGGCGCTACACCGAAAAGCTCGCGGAGCAGTATCCAGACATCACCGTCGATCCTGATGTTTTGTTTGTTGAAGGCGAGCGGGTGTTCACCTCGGCGGGATCAGCGGCAGGGCTGGATTTGGGGCTGCATATCATCCGTCAGGATTTTGGTGCACAGGTTGCCGCATCCGTGGCGCGACGCTTGGTCCTGCCCGCCCAACGCGACGGTGGCCAGCGACAGTTTGTACCCCGCCCGGAACCAAAGGCCCGAACGGGATCTGGTTTGGCGGCGCTTCAGGATCGTATCCGAGCTTCCATAGACGAAGAATGGCCGATTGAGCGTATGGCCAGCACCGCCGCCACAAGCGGGCGCACATTGGCGCGGCGTTTTCATGAGGAAGTGGGCACAACCCCGCTGAACTGGTTAAAGGTGGAACGGGTGTCTCGCGCGGCGGAGTTGCTGGAAAACAGCACGATCCCGCTATCGGATGTCTGGGAAGTCTGCGGGTTCGGCTCAGCAGAAACCTTTCGCCGCGACTTTCGAAAGACGATGGGGGTTCCACCCGTCCGGTACCGCGAACGTCTGGGTGCGCCCTAAGATACTGGGGCGAAATGATCGCCCGAGGTGAGGCGCGGCTTTATGCCATTGGGAAATAACCTTATTCATCAGCCATCCGCGCGCCACGCGGCATCCTGCACTATGGGCGGAAATCGGACGCCTTGACCAACTGTGCAAGACCGGCCTTTGCCGCGCCGTGAAACTTGCCGCGCGGGCAAAAGCATAAGTCGCTGAATGGGTGTCGATCACCGTTTTCATCAAACCTCTGGGCTGCATGGATGTGTTTCGGTCCGGTTCATGGGTGACGTTTGGCCATGTCTTTGGGACTGATGAACTCTTGGTGCAATCCGACCCCAGCGTGCCTTGACGCAGTAGCGTTTGGTGCGGTCGTGCCACTCGGGTTTTCAGCGATCCCAAGGCACGGTCAGGTTGGGACGTGCAAGGCCTGCCCGGAGCCCATCTTGCAGGTGCGAGACGATGCCCAAAATCAGGACATAAGCCGATGCCCGGCGCAGGCGCGAAACCAATATTTATTGACAACGGGTCATCCGCTCAGGCAGCGTCATCGCATTGTGAGAGAGCAAAGGCGGCCGAATGGTGACGCGAGATGCTAGGGTGGATTTGGGGCGCCGGGCAACCGGTTGTGACCTTGTGGTCTGACCCGGAGCCAGTTGTTTGCCGTTTCGGCATTTGCAGCTTGGGCCTTCCCGGCACTTCCTGAACCTTCACTCTCCTGCAGACTTTCATGACTGATAACAGCGGCTTCCGTCTTGCGATTGATATCGGCGGCACGTTCACCGACACGGTTTTGGTGGACGGGCAAGGTCATATCCTTGCCACCACCAAGACCGCGACGACCCCCGAAAGCCCGGATATTGGGGCGGTTGAAGGGGCCAGACGGGTGCTGGCCATGGCCGATGCGAATTGGGACCAGATCGGCGGTTTCATCCATGGCACGACCTTGGCCACGAATGCCCTGATCGAGCGGCGCGGCGCGGTTGTGGCGACCGTCACGACAGACGGGTTTCGCGACATTCTGGAGATCGCGTATGAGCGTCGCTTCAGCCAGTATGACATCAATCTGGTCAAGCCCGATCTGATTGTGCCCCGGTCCCGGTCGTTCACCATCGGCGGTCGTATGGATGCGAGAGGGGCGGAAATTCATCCCCTTGATGAGGCCGCTGTTGATCGGCTGGCGGAGGAACTGGCGGCCAGTGGTGCCACGGCTGTCGCGATCTGTCTGTTGCACGCCTATGCAAACCCTGCGCATGAGCTGAAGCTGCGGGATGTGCTGCAGGCTGCGTTGCCCGATCTGGTGGTGTCGCTGTCCCACGAGGTCAGCCCCGAGGCCCGCGAGTTCGACCGGCTGTCGACCACGATTGCCAACGCCTACATCCAGCCGCAGATGGCCCAGTACCTGGCCGCGTTCGAGGCGCGGTTCACGAAAGAAGGGCTGGCCTGTCCGATCCTGATGATGACCGCGGGCGGCGGTATGACAACGGTTGAGACCGCCACCCGCCTGCCCATCCGGCTGGTGGAATCCGGCCCTGCGGGTGGCGCCATTCTGGCCGCGCGCATCGCCGCCGAGACGGGCGAGCGGGAGGTGCTGAGCTTTGATATGGGCGGGACGACGGCCAAGCTGTGCCTGATCGACGGGTATCGTCCGCAGACCGCGCGCAAGTTCGAAATCGCCCGTGCCGCACGGTTCATCAAGGGCTCTGGCATGCCCGTCCGCATACCGGTGATCGAGATGATTGAAATCGGTGCGGGTGGCGGGTCCATTGCCCAGGTGGACCGGCTGGGGCGTTTGCAGGTCGGGCCGGAAAGCGCGGGCTCGGAACCCGGGCCTGCGGCCTTTGCCAAGGGCGGGACCGATCCCACCGTGACGGATGCAGACGTGATGCAGGGTCTGATCGAGCCCAGCCGCTTTGCGGAAGGCAGGTTGGCCATCGACATAGGCGCGACCCAATTGGCGCTGGAGCGTGGCGTGGGGCAGGCTTTGGATGTGGATGCCGAACAGGCCGCTTTTGCGATCAGCGAGATCGTGGACGAGAACATGGCGAGTGCGGGTCGGATGCATGCCGTGGAATCCGGAAAGGACCTGAGCGCGCGGCTGATGATTGCGTTTGGTGGCAACGGACCCTTGCACGCGACCCGTGTGGCGCGGCGCGCCCGAGTGGACCGCATCCTGATCCCGCGTGATCCCGGCGTGGGGTCGGCGGTGGGCTTTCTGTTTGCACCGGTGTCCTTTGAGATTGTCCGGTCGCGCTATGAAACGCTCGACACGCTGGATGCGCAGGGGCTCAACGCCTTTTTCGACGCGATGATATCCGAGGCGCAATCCGTCGTGCGTGCCGGGGCGCCCGTGGGTGCGCTTGTGCAGCGGCGTCAGGGCTTCATGCGCTATCACGGCCAAGGCCACGAAATCGCAATCCCCCTGCCAGACCGCGCGTTGGAGGACAAAGATATCCCCGCGCTGCGCGACAGCTTTGAGGCGGAGTACAGCCGCCAGTTCAGCCGTGCGGTTCCGGGCATGAGTATCGAGATCCTGAACTGGGCGCTTGAGGTGTCGTCCGAGCCGCACGCATTGCAGCACCCCCCTGAGATTGCCGCGACACAGGCAGCACAGCCCGCCGGGCACCGGTCGATCCTGTGCGATGTCACAGGCGACTGGTGCGAGGCCGACATTTACGACCGCGCCGCACTCAGGCCCGGTGATCATTTGTCCGGTCCCGCGCTGATCACGGAGCCCCAGACCACCACATTCGTCAGTGCCGACTTCGCGGCCCACGTGGATGGTGGCGGAAACATCTGGCTGACCCGCACACCGGAGCGCGCGCAATGAACATCACCAACACCCGCCTGCAAGTCATGTGGAACCGGCTTCTGGCCGTGGTCGAGGAACAGGGTCAGGCCCTGATCCGCGCGGCCTTTTCGCCGATTGTGCGTGAATGCGGGGACATCTCGGCAGGCATTTTCGACCTACAGGGCCGTATGCTTGCCCAAGCCGTCACCGGCACGCCGGGGCATATAAACACCATGGCCGAAGCGGTCAAAACCCTGCGCGGGCGCTTTGTGGTGCAGGACATGAAACCCGGCGACATCTACATGACCAACGATCCGTGGATCGCCTCGGGCCATCTGAACGACTTCCTTTTGATGATGCCGGTGTTCTTCAAGGGCCATGTGGTTGGCTTCACCTCGTGCACCTCGCATCTGGTTGATCTGGGCGGTCTGGGCATGGGGCCGGAGGGCGCGGATATCTATGACGAGGGGCTGCTTATCCCCCCCTGCAAGCTGATGGATGCGGGCGTGCTGAACGCGCTGTTGATGGAGATCGTCAAGGCAAACTCGCGCGAGCCCATCGCCAATGAGGGTGACATATATGCGCTTATCGCCTGTTGCGAGACGGGGGCGGCGCGGGTTGCGGGCATGATGGATGAATTTGGCATCGACCATCTGGACGATCTGGCGACCTATATCATCGACACGTCCTACCGTGGCACCATTGAGGCCATTGCAGACCTGCCCAACGGGACCTGGCACAATGTTCTGAAGGTGGATGGCTATGAGCATGAGATCGAACTGCACGCGGCCCTGACCATTGCGGATGATCGGATTGCGCTGGATTTCAACGGCACGTCGGGCCTGTCGAACAAGGGCATCAATGTGCCGCTCAACTATGCCACCGCGTATTCGGTGTTCGCCCTGCGCTGCATCATCGGCCCTGACATTCCCAACAACGCGGGATCGCTTGCACCTTTCAGAGTGGACGGCCCGAAGGACTGCATCCTCAACGCGCAGCCCCACGCCCCGGTGGCCATGCGCCACACGTTGGGGCAGATGACCCCTGATCTGGTCTATGGCTGCCTGAGCCAGGTTCTGCCTGATCTGGTCCCGGCCGAGGGTGCGTCCTGCATGTATGACCTGCCGCTGCGCCATACGCCCGAGGCTGTGTCGCAGGGAGGCACGCAATTTGCACTGGAACTGGTGTTCAGCGGTGGCACCGGCGCGCGGCCCGGTCTGGATGGCCTGTCAGCAACCGCGTTTCCGTCAGGTGTTTGGGGATCGCAGGTGGAGACGACCGAGGCTGTGGCCCCGATCCTGATCACGCGGCGAGAGTTGAAACAAGACAGCGGCGGGCCCGGGCGGATGCGCGGCGGTTTGGGGCAGCATATTGAAGTGCAGTCCTCTCAAGACGAGGATTTCATGCTGTTTCTGTCGGTCGAACGGGTGCTGAACCCCGCGCGCGGACGTGGCGGCGGCAGTGCGGGCGCATGCGGGCGCATCCGGATCGGCCATGACGGGCCAGACCTGCCCGGCAAGGGTGAGGTCCGGGTGAAAGCGGGCGAAACGCTGGTGTTCGAGACCCCGGGTGGTGGCGGTTTCGGCGCGCCGCGAGAGCGGGAGCGTGACGACGTGCTGCGCGATCTTGAGGATGGGTTGATCAGTCCAGAGGCGGCGCGTGACATCTATGGGGTCAAGCCGTGATTGCCCCTGTCAAACATATCGCGGCGATGTCGCCCTATGCGCTGGCCAAGTTGGACGCCCCTGGCGGCAAGCGGCTAATCTCATTGTCGCAGAACGAAAGTCTGCGCCCGCCCAGCCCATGTGTGGCCGAAGCCGTCAGCAACACACTCGCCTCCGCGCATCTGTATCCAGACCCGAACTGGGGCGATGTGCGCACCGCTTTGTCAGGGCTGCACGGCATTCCCGCAGACCGTATTCTGTGCGGGAACGGATCAATGGAGCTGATTGCATGCCTGACACAGGTGTTTGCCGATGATCAGAATGCGGTTTTGGCCCCCGCGCACGCTTACCCGTTTTTCCGGACCGCCACACTGATGGCGCGGGCGCGCTACGACACTGCCCCGGAAAAGGGCGGATATGTCTGCGTTGATGCCCTTCTTGATGCGGTTCGGGCCGACACGCGCATTGTCTTTGTCGCCAATCCCGGCAATCCAACGGGCACCCGCATTCCGCGCGCCGACCTGCTTTGCCTGCGCGCAGGGCTGCGCGGTGACATCCTGTTGGTGATTGATGAAGCCTATGGCGAGTTCGCGGACGGCTTCAGGGAGCCGATGTTCGATCTGGTTGAGCGCGGCGATACGGTGATCCTGCGCACGCTGTCCAAAGCCTATGGGCTGGCCGGGCTACGGGTGGGCTGGGGTCTGTTTCCACCCCGCATCGCCAATGAGGTCCGCAAGGTGATGAACCCCAACAATGTATCGATCGTCGGACAGGCGGCGGCAGCGGCGGTGCTGCGAGATCAGCCCTATATGCTTGAGACCTGTGAGATGACTTGCCAGTTGCGCGATGGGTTCATCCAACGGCTGCGCGCGAGCGGGTTCGATGTGGCCGACAGCTTCACCAATTTCGCCCTGATCCGCTTTGGCGATGCCATGTCGGCGCAGCGGGCTGACGCCGCCCTTCGGGCCGAGGGTGTTGTTGTGCGTGCCCAAGCCGGCGTGGGATTGCCTGAGTGTTTGCGTGTCACCGTTGCGGCGGCGGAACACCTGAACCATGCAGCGGACAGTCTGGTAAGATGGGCAGAGGGGGAAAAGCCATGATGCACACCCGTGGTCGGGCGCGGTTTGGCGTTCTGGTGCCGTTCACCAATACCAATCTTGAGCCTGACATGGCGCTCTTGTGTCCTGAAGGCGTGTCGCTGCATGTGGCGCGGCTGGGTGGTTATGATCAGGACGAGATACCGGACGCCGCACAGATGCACGGGCTGGGTGCGGCTGATCTGGATGAGCCTTTGCGCCTTTTGCAGGGCGTGCGCCCGGACGTCATCCTGTATGGATGTACGTCGGCCACGCTGACGCACGGCCTTTACTTTGACCGCGCCCTTGCCGAACGGATCAAGGCGGAGAGCGGAGCCCGGACCGTGACGGCGGCGGGCGCGTTGGTGTACGCGTTGAAGGTCCTGAACGTGGACCGCATCGGCTTTGCCTCGCCCTATGTCGCCGCGATCAACGACTTGGCGACCCGGTTCCTGTCTGAGGCGGGCATTCAGACCGTGGCGCGGTCAGAAGTGGCGGGGGAACTGGACAATTACGGTCAGGGCGAACTGGACCCGGACGCTGTGTTTGAGCTGGGACTTGCCGCCGATCACGCGGACGCTCAGGCAGTGGTTTTGTCATGCACCGACATGCGCAGCGTGGAGGTCATTTCACGGTTGGAGCAGGCTTTGGGCAAGCCGGTGATCACCTCGAACCAAGCCATGATGTTTCAGGCCATGCAGCTGTGCGGCATCGAACTTGGCGTGTCGGAATACGGGCAGATCATGGAAGGGGTTGGCCATGGAGTTTGACCAGATAGCCGCGTTTGCCCTGTCGGATGGGGACTTTCCGGAAAGCGCGCTTGATATGGCGGCGACGCTGCTGATCGACACGGTGGGCGTGGCCGCAGGTGCGGCAGGTTTGGAGGTTGGCCGGATCGCGCGGGATCACGCATTTGCCTATCACGGGGCGGGCATGCCGGAGAACGCGGCCAGCATCATGTTCGACGGGCGGCGTGCGTCCATCCCGGGTGCCGCATTTGCTGCGGCCACACAGATCGACAACCTCGACGCGCATGACGGCTACAATCCGACCAAGGGGCATATCGGGTGTGCCGTGGTGCCTGCTTTGTTTGCCTTTGCCGAGAAAACGCCGGACCTGACCGCACGTGACGCCTTGATGGCGCTTGTCATGTCCTATGAGGTTGCTGCCCGTGCCGCGATCGCGCTGCACGCGTCCGTCAGCGATTATCACACGTCCGGCGCATGGAACGCACTGGGTGTCGCCGCACTGGGGTGCCGGTTGAGGGGTGCATCACCTGATCAGTTGCGCCATGCGTTTGGGATCGCCGAATATCACGGCCCACGCAGTCAGATGATGCGCGAGATTGCCAATCCGACCATGCTGCACGACGGCTCTGGCATGGGCGCATTGGTAGGGTCCATGGCCACGTTGCTGGCGATGGATGGGTTTGCCGGTGCGCCCGCGATCACTGTCGAGGACGCGCCACAGCACTGGGCCGATCTGGGCGCGGTCTGGACGGTCGAGAAGAACTACATCAAGCCCTATCCGATCTGCCGTTGGGCGCATGCGTCGCTGGATGCCTTTTCCGGTTTGATGCACGCGCATGGGTTTGGTGTAGATGACGTCGCGAAGATCGAAGTGAACACGTTCGCCGAGGCCGCAGCGCTGTTCACTGAAATGCCCAAGACCACATCACAGGCGCAGTACTCCCTGCGCTTTGCCCTTGCTGCGATGCTGGTGCATGGCCGGATTGGTCCTGCAGAGATCACAGGTGCTGCGTTGAACGACCCGAAGGTGGCCCATGCGTTGCCACGCATTTCAGTGCGCGAGACGGCCCGGCATTCCGACCGGTTCCCCGAAAGCAGATGGTCCGATGTCACGGTTGAGCTGTCGGACGGCACCCGAATTGCATCGGGCGACGTGCACGCACGCGGTGGGCCCGAGGCCCCGATGCAGATGCAGGAGGTGGAGGACAAGTTCCACATCATGGCCGCCCCCCTCTCCGAGCCGCGCCGGTCTGCCGTGTGGGCGATGCGCGAACGGCTTATGCAGCCGGGGGTGACATTCAGCGAATTGGCGCTTCTTGTTCGCGCACCTGTGGAGGACACTCATGCCTGACATTCCGCGCATCGTCCTGCACAACAATGACACCGCGCCGATGGCCCTGTGGCTGCGTGACGCGCATCCCCACGCAGAGTTTCGGGAGTGTCACAGCTATGACGCGCTGCCTGCGTTGATCGAAGATTTCCGACCTGAGGTGGTCTATTCCGTGCGCTTTGCTGGCACGCCCGGATTTCCCCGCGACGCGCTGTTTGGCCCCCGCGGCCCCCGTTGGATTGCCAATGGCGGGGCGGGCACGGATCACTATGGCATCTGGGACCCGGAGAAAACGACCGTCACAAATGCGGCCGGGGTGGCGGCCGGGATGATGGCGGAATACGTCTTTGGCGGGTTTTTGCATTTCACCCTCGATATCCCCGGTTTGAACACCGACAAGGCCGCGCGGGTCTGGACGCCCCGCATGGTCACGCCGCTTGCCGGAAAGACGCTGTTGATCGCGGGGCTGGGTCATACCGGGCAAGCGGTGGCGAAACGCGCCAAAGCCTTTGGCATGACCGTGCTCGGCACTCGGGCCAGCCCTCAGCCGATGGAGGATGTGGACGAGGTGCATGCCGCGGACGATCTGGGTGATCTGCTGCCACGCGCCGACTTCATCGCGGTTTCGACTCCGCTGACCCCTGCGACCCGTGGTCTGATCGGTGCGGGTGAAATCGCACGCATGAAACCCGGCGTGATCTTCGCCGATGTGTCACGCGGCGGTGTGGTGGATCAGACAGCCTTGCATGCCGCGCTGAAAGCTCGTCGCGTGGCCGCTGCCGTGCTGGACGTCTTCGAAATCGAGCCTTTGCCGCCAACAAGCCCCCTTTGGGCGTTGGAGAACGTGATCATCTCGCCGCATTGCTCATCCGTTTATGAGGACTGGGAGAGAGCCTCGTTCGATCTGTTCCTGAAAAACCTGGGCCACTGGATGCGCGGAGACGCGTTGGTCAATGTGGTTGATCCGAAGCGTGGGTATTGAGCGAGGGGCTCCCCTCGCCTCGCCCATGTCGCGCTGCATCCACGATTTCCTTCGAGGCCAAAGTTACACGGCCTTTTTAAGCCATCTTGCGAAGGTCTTGGCATTTGCATTCTGATGTTCGGACAGGTGCAAGGTGTAATATCCCAGCAAAACCTCCGGACTGTGTGGCAACGGGCACAAGCGACCCGATCTCACATCATCCTCAATGATGAACCTAGGGGCCAGCACCATGCCCATGCCGGAAATGGCCGCTCTAATCGCGACATCGTCCAGATCGAAGACGCCATCGAAACGCAGTACATCGTCGGGCGTCGTCGTTTCCCGCACCCAAGCCGCCCAATCCCAGTTGCTGCCGGTGGATTGCAACGCTGGGATGGCGGAGAGATCGGTTGGATCACTGATCTGCGATAGCAGCCTTGGAGCCAGATACGGACGGCATCTGTCCTCGATCAGGATATCCCCATCCGGCAAGGGATGAGGCACCGGGGTATAGGCAATACGCACATCCGCTGGCACGGTATCATCCAGACCGACACCGTCACGCGTGGCAATGTTGACCTGAATGTCAGGCCATCGGTTCCTGAAATCAGCCAAGGCAGGTATCACCCACCTGCTTGCCAATGTCGTCGGGACCTGAACGGTGATGGCTTTGCCGTCGCCCGATGCCAATTCGATGGCGCGGTGAAGGCTATGAATGCCGTGGCGCGCGTTTTGCAAAAAGGCTTTACCGGTTTCGGTCAGGTGCAATGCATTGCTGGAGCGGGTGAAAAGCTGCACACCCATCGTACCTTCCAAACTCGAAACCTGACGGCTGACCGCGCCTGCCGTCACGCCAAGGATGTCCGCCGCCTTCGTCAAGCTGCCATGTTCAGCAGCGACCACGAAGACCCGAATGGCATTGAGCGAGATCTGCGATGGGATTGGCATGAATAAACCTCATTCAGGATGAGAATTTCTCGTTTGTTTTCGGTCCATCGGCAAGCTCTATCGGCACGGACCATCACGCAGTTGGACCGGATGCCCCCTACCCAGAGTTACCTGCCCGCGATCCTTTGGGTGCTATTGAGCACTTTTATTTGGACGCTGATCTTTGCGGCCGGGAAGCTCGCCGACGGCGGCATTGGCGTGTTCCAACTCACTCTGTTTCGATACTTTGGGGCGATACTGACACTGCTTGCCCTTTTGCCGACCCAAGGAGAGGCCAGCGCGCATCGAAGCAGGCAACCTTTTGTTCATCTGGCCCGCGCTTTCAGTGGTTGCGGGGCTGCGGTGGCGATCACGTGGGCCTCTGCCAACATGCCCCTTGTTGACGCGACGGCCATCGGGATGAGCTATGGTGTGATCGCCATTCTGCTGGGAACGCTGGTTCTGAAGGAAACGGTCAGCGGCAGGCATTGGCTTGCCGTTCTGGTATCACTTGTCGGCGTCGGAACCATCATGCTCAGCAAGGGCGCATTTCAAAGTGGCGTTTCGGTTGTGCCTGCCCTTGTCGCTTTGGCGAGCGCCGCCCTTTTCGCGTTGGAGGGGCTTTTGATCAGCGTTCTGGGGCGCTCTGAACGGGCGTTCACGGTTATGATTTATGTGACGTTCTTCGGCTTTTGCTTGATGCTGCTGCCTGCCCTGATCACGTGGCAATCGGTCAGTCCAAAGACCACCGCTCTGTGTGTTTTGCTTGGTCCTTTGGGCGTCGTTGGACAATATTGCACCATTCGCGGTTATCGCTCGGCCCCGCTTTCGGTGGTGGCGCCCGTCGACTATTCGTGGCTCTTTTTCTCGGCCATTCTGGGCATTCTCGTTTTCGATGAGATGCCTGACACGGCGACATGGATCGGGTGCTTCGCGATTGTTGTTGGTGGCATTCTTTTGGCGCGGGCTGGCAGTGGGCGCTCGTGATCTTTCCGGCGGGTCCGCTGCGCAGTCTCTCAAGCAAGCAAGGTGCTGTGTCATGAGTGAACGGCGATTTTCGAGAATAGAAATGGTAGGCTCTGGAGTTGGCTATGAGGCGCGAGAACGGGGCGGCCTTGGATCGCCAGCCACACAGATGCGCTGCATTTCGAGCCTGCCGCAGGCCTGTTCGGAGCGTTCAGGGCAACTCATTGCTGCAGCTGAATTTGTCCCTTCACTTGCCCGTTGGATCCTAAAAACAACTGCGTTCGCTTTTGAACCCCTCGCCCGCTCGGTGCGTTTGAGATCGCGATCACTGGAATGTGCCGCCCGCGGCTCTCAGAACCGGACATCGGCAACGTCGCGCATGCCGGACAGTCCGTCAGCCTGCGCAGAGGGCCTAGCCGTTAGCGATAGGCCAACAATTGGCCTTTGCGGGACACCACATACAGGGTTTGACCAGCAACCACGGGGGCTGTCGATGCGCCACCGGGGATGTCCGTCAGTCCCGTCAAACCGCCAGAGACGGGATCAAAGCTGCGCAGTGCGTCGTCGGACGATGCAACCAGCAGCCGCCCCCCTGCCAGCACTGGGCCATGATGGGCGAACACTTCGGATTGGCGCTGTGGCCGCTCGCGCACGAAATTGGGCAGGCGTGTGCCCCAGATGCGGCTGCCATCTTCGCCGTTCAGGCGCACAAGTTCGTTCCGGTCCGAAACAAGGAACACGCTGCCACCGACCGGCAGCACCGTGTCGATCGCGCCTTCGCCACTGGTCCAGATCGGCGCGCCTGATCCCGCATTCACGGCAACGGTGCGGCCCGACTGGTTGCCGGCATATATCACGCCGTCCTTGGCAATCGGACGCCCTGTGACGTCATCCACCTTGGACAGGGCCCGGCCCTGACGTTCGCCCAGCACCGACGCATCCCAGCGGCGCAAGCCCCCCTGACGGAACACGGCCTGCAACTCGCCCGACCCGAACGAGAAGACGGCCAGCCCATCGGTGACGATGGGTGCGGGTCCCCCCAGCACGTTGGTGCGGGTTTCCGAACTGGTGACACGCCACGCGATACGCCCGGTGTCTTTTTCGATCGCCCAGCCGGTATCGTCCCCGGCCATGACGTAGACAAGCTCTTCAAAGGCGGTGGGACGCCCGACGCCGACGGCTTCAAGCTCTTGCGTCCAGATTGTGCCACCTGTTGCAGTGTCCAGCGCCGTGAGCGTGCCCAGACCGCTGGACACGAACAGGATGTCCCCATCAACGGCAAGGCCCCCGCCCGTTCCGTCGCCTTCGTCGGCACGCGCGGGCAGCGTATCGCGCTGCCAAAGCACCTGGCCCGAGGTCGACACGGCCGTCACCGTGGTTTCCGCGTCCAGCGTGAAGATACGGCCACCCGAGACAACGGGGTCCGCGACGATGCGGTGTTTGCGGCTGTCGCCCTTGCCGATATTGACCGACCAGATGGGCGTCAGCGATTGACCCAGCTGCGGGTGATCGGTGCGAAAGGCGGGTGTGCCAAAGCTTTGCGCCGCTTCGGTGTTGGCCACTTGCGGCGGCAGCGTAATGTCGCGCACCGCTTCGGTCACGGCCTCGGCCTCGGTTTCGGTGGTGTCGCTGGTCAGGATTGCGGAGACAGGCTCGCGCTTGCCGGGCAGGATGATCTCGCGTTCGGAGCACCCCGCAACCACAGCAAGTGCCACGGCGGCAAGGACGATCCGTCTTTGCGCCACTGGCATGGCATGTTTCTGTGCTGATCCACTCATGCCCAGATCCCCCATCGTCCGACCCATCTTTTATTCTCCGGCGGTCTCTGTGGCCTCTGGCGCGCCGCCTAGCGCCACCATTGCCTGTAGGGCACGGCGTTGCAAGCCCGGGGTCGCTTCGGCGTCATCAAGGATCATCTGGAACCGCGTGACCGCGGCGTCCGTGTCACCCGTTTCGATGTCGATGAGGGCCAGTTGTTCTTCGGCCAGCAGACGCAAGCGGACGCCCGGTACGGCCATGGCCTGAAACCCCTGGCGCCGGGTTTCGGCATCCTGCGTTTCGGACTGCAACATCAAGGACTTGAAGGTCGCGATCTGGCGATACATCAGCGGCACATCGGTCGATTGCGTGATGGGTTGCAGCGTCTCAATGGCCGCTTCGACCCGGCCCGCCTGCGATTGGGCACCCGCCGTCATGAAGGCCAGAACAGCGGCCCCTTCGGGTGTGTCGGCGGTCACCCCCGTCAGCGCATCGGCGCGCGCGTCATCCTCGTTTTCGGCCAAGGCACCGAGCATTGCGTCACCCAAGGCTTGCGCCTGCGCTTCCGCCTGAGCGTTGCGGTATTCGTTGAACCCCGCCGCCCCGACGATGCCGATGATCACGACAGCTGCAATCCAGCCATATCGCTTGAGGTAGCCATACAGGCGATCGCGGCGCACTTCTTCGGTGACTTCATCAATAAAGCTGTCGGTGTCGCTCACGCCCGCGCTCCCAATATACGTGGCGGATTTGCTCCGCCGTGCCTTTGTTTTCGGGGCTGTCTTACAGTGCTGCCGCGCCCAAGCCAAGAGCGGGCGTTTGCCCCTTTCCCTGCGGCAATTCGGCATCATTGCGATTGTGTCGCAAAAAAAGTAATCTGAACTGGTTAGTTTAGTCGTAAGACCTCTTATATCGCACCTGACGCGCCGTCATTTGGTGGGTCACAGGGTCTACAGGGAAGAACACGAGATGCGTATTGTTTCGTTGATCTTGGCCATTGCAGTTGGCGCAGGATTGTACTTTTGGGTCATTGAACGCGAGCAGACGCTGGCCTTTGTCAGCGGACAAAGCGGCGATGCCGAAACCGAAACGGCGGAAGCAGCGGATGACGCGGCCAATGTCGAAGAGCCGATCGATCCGTCAGAGACCGGCGGGTTGATCAAAGTTGTGGTGCGCAAGTCCGTGGCCCGCGAGATCGACAATGCCGTGGTTCTGCGCGGTCAGACCGAAGCCGCCCGTCAGGTCGAAGTGCGCGCCGAGACTTCCTCGACCGTGATTTCCCCGCCGTTGCGCAAGGGGTCGTTTGTCGAGGCAGGCGAACTGATGTGCCAGCTTGATCCCGGCACCCGGTCATCGGCTTTGGCCGAGGCCCGCGCCCGGCTGGCCGAAGCAATTGCCCGCAAGACCGAAGCCGAAAGCCGCGTGCCCGAATCCGAATCCCGCGTGATCGAGGCGCAGGCCCGCATTGACGAAGCCATGGTGAACCAGAACGCCGCCCGCCGTCTAAGCGAGGGCGGCTTTGCCGCAGAGACACGTGTAAAGAACGCCGAAGCCGCCGTGGCGGCCGCGAAAGCATCCTTTGAAGCGGCCAAGGCAGGTGTGATTGCCGCAACATCCGGCCTGCAAAGCGCAGATGCCAGCATCGAAAGTGCCGCAGCCTCGGTCGCGACCGCCGAAAAGGAATTGGAGCGCCTCGATATTCGCGCGCCATTCGCGGGCTTGCTGGAAAGCGATACAGCCGAGTTGGGCACCTTGCTGCAGCCCGGGTCGCTTTGTGCGACCGTCATTCAGTTGGACCCGGTCAAGCTGGTTGCCTTTGCACCGGAAACCGAGGTCGCCCGCGTCGAAGTGGGTGCGATGGCCGGTGCACGGTTGGCCGCTGGCGGGCAGGATGTGTCCGGCAAGGTCACCTTCCTGAGCCGTGCGGCGGATGAGACAACGCGCACCTTCCGCGTGGAGATTGAAGTACCCAATGCGGACCTGAAAATCCGCGACGGTCAAACGGCAGAGATTGCCATTTCCGCAGCAGGCGCCAAGGCGCATCTGTTGCCCTCGTCGGCCCTGACGCTGAACGAAACCGGTCTTCTGGGCCTTCGGACCGTGGATGATAACGGCGTTGTCGCCTTCAATCCCACAACTGTTATTCGGGACACGGCGCAGGGTATCTGGCTGACCGGCCTGGCGGATGAAGTGAATGTGATCGTGGTGGGTCAGGAGTTCGTGACCGCTGGCGTCACCGTCGCACCCACATTTCAGGAGCAAACCCAATGACCGGTATCGTCGACTGGGCCGCGTCTCGTGCGCGGATGGTTGTGGCCTTCATTCTGTTGTCGATCCTTGCGGGCGCACTGGCCTATATCGTGCTGCCCAAAGAGGGTGAGCCGGATATCGAGATCCCGACGCTTGTGATCTCGGTCCCCTTCCCCGGCATCTCGGCCGCCGATTCCGAGACGCTGATGGTTCAGCCGATGGAAACCGAACTGGCCGATCTTGATGGTCTCGACAAGATGACGACCACGGCGGCAGAAGGCTACGCCAATGTCGTGCTGGAGTTTGAGTTCGGCTGGGACAAAACCCAAGTGCTGGCCGATGTGCGCGACGCCATGGACAAGGCCGAGGCCGACTTTCCCGACGGGTTTGAACAATACACGGTCGACGAATTTAACTTTTCAGAATTCCCCATCATCATCGTAAACCTGACGGGTCCGGTGCCCGAACGCACAATTGCCCGCGTTGCCAAGGATTTGCAGGACGACATCGAAGGGTTGGACGCCGTTTTGGAAGCCAGCCTTGTTGGCAACCGCGACGAGATGGTCGAGGTCGTCATCGACCCCCTGCGCCTTGAAGCCTACAATGTCACAGCCGGTGAGTTGATCAACGTTGTCCAGAACAACAACCAGTTGATTGCAGCCGGTGAGGTCGAGACCGCGCAAGGTGCCTTTGCCGTCAAGATCCCATCCTCCTTCGACGAAGTGCGCGACATCTATGACCTGCCGGTCAAGACCAATGGCGACCGTGTGGTGACCCTTGGCGATCTGGCGCAGATCAACCTGACCTTCGAAGACCGCGAGTCCACCGCCCGTTTCAACGGCGAGGATACGGTTGCCTTGCAGGTGGTGAAGCGCAAGGGTTTCAACCTGATCGACACCGCCACCGAAGTGAAAGCACTGGTGGATGAGAAGGCTGGTGAGTGGCCCGATGGGTTGATCGCCGCCGTCGATGTGGGCACATCGAACGACCAAAGCCGCGAAGTGGCGTCCATGGTCGGGCAGTTGGAAGGGTCCGTCCTGACCGCCATCGCGCTGGTGATGATCGTATCCCTGGCCTTCCTTGGGCCCCGGGCTGCGGCGCTTGTGGGCTTCGCAATTCCAACCTCGTTCCTGCTGTGTTTCGTGTTGCTGGCCATCATGGGCATATCGGTGTCGAACATCGTGATGTTCGGTCTGATCCTCGCCGTCGGGATGTTGGTCGATGGCGCCATTGTGGTCGTCGAATACGCCGACAAGCGGCAGCAAGCCGGTGTCGGTCCCATGCAGTCTTACGTGGAGGCGGCCAAGCGCATGTTCTGGCCTGTCGTGTCGTCCACGGCGACGACGCTGTGTGCCTTCCTGCCGATGCTGTTCTGGCCCGGTGTGCCGGGTGAGTTCATGGGTATGCTGCCCGTCACCCTGATCTTTGTTCTGTCCGCCTCGCTGATCGTGGCGCTGGTGTATCTGCCGGTCATGGGGGGTGTGCTGGGCCGCTTCATTCATGTGCTGAGCAGTGCAAACGCACGTATCGCAAGCATGCCCTTGCTGGCCCATCTGGGGCTGTTCCTGATTGCTGGCCTTATGCTGATGGGCATTGCAGGTGTTCCCTTCCTTCTGGACCGTGCGAGCGGCGCGTTTGCCACGATGGACCAGCAGAATATCTGGGGCTCCGTACTGCCTGCATTCGTGGACGTCTTCATGTTTGGTCTGGGCATGCTGGTCCTTGCCGCATTTGCCTTTGTCGGGGCCATCATGGCGGTGCTGTCGGTGACCGCCATGTTCGTGCGCTTTGGCTGGGGTTTGGGTTGGGGCGTGCGCAAGATTTTTGGCACGCGGCGCGGCAAGGTGCGCGCGGGCTATCAACGCTCGGGCTTCGGCTATGTGATCCAGGGCATCGTCGGCAATCCGGTGATGCCTTTGGTGGTGCTCGGCTTTGTCTTTGTCTTTGTGGGCACAACGCTGATCTACTTCATCAACAACAACCGCGGGGTTGAGTTCTTTGTCGAGACAGAGCCCGAGCAGGCCATCGTTTACGTACTGGCGCGTGGGAACATGTCGCTGGAAGAGAAAGACGCGCTGCTGACGCAGGCCGAAGACATCGTGCTGTCCCATCCCGGCATCAAAAGCGCGTTTTCCTTTGCGGGCGAAGGCGGGCTGAACGCCAACACGGGCGGTGCGCAGTCGCCACGTGACACGATTGGGCAAATCCAGCTGGAGACGATCCCGTGGGAGGATCGCCCCAACGCGTCCGAGCCATGGTTCACCCTGCCGTTCATCAACTACACCGTCATGCGTGAGGTGAAGGCCGAAGACTTCGACGGCAACACCGTTCTGGACGAGCTGTCGACCGAGTTGGCGCAAATCCCCGGTATCCGGTCCGAAGTTCTGCCACTGGCGCAGGGTCCCGCCTCTGCCAAGCCGGTGCATTTGCGCATCAAGGGCGATGATTGGCAGGACCTGCTGACCGCTGCCGGACTGGCGCGTGCACAATTCGACAGCGTGCCGGGACTGACCCGCATCGAAGACACCCGCCCCCTGCCCGGCATTGACTGGCAGATCGACGTGGATGTCGAAAAAGCGGGGCGCTATGGCGCGGACGTGGCAACCGTGGGGGCCATGGTGCAATTGGTCACCCGTGGTCTGCTGCTGGACACGATGCGTGTCGACACCTCGGACGAGGAAATCGATATCCGCGTGCGCCTGCCCGAAAAGGACCGCGTGCTGTCCACCCTCGACACACTGAAGGTGCGGACCGCCGACGGTCTTGTGCCGCTGGCCAATTTCATCAGCCGCACCCCTGTGGCGGAGCTGGCGCAGATCAGCCGTGTGGATCAGAAACGCTATTTCGACGTGAAGGCGGACGTGCTGGATGGCTTGCAAAAGCTGGTGCGCACGGTGGATCAGGACGGCACCGAGGTTGAGCAGATCGTGGCCACGGTGCGCCCGTCTGGTGACGCAGCGGTAACGGTGGACGGACAAGGCTACGCCATCTTCGTGATGGAGCCGGAAGGACGCGCGCTGGATCTGCAAGCCGAGTTGAATTCCGGCGCGCTGCGTCTGATCCCCGTCAATGCGAACGAGCGGATTGCCGAGCTGACCAAGTGGGTTGAAACCGCCCCCTTCCCTGTCGGCATCGACAGCGAATGGACCGGTGACCAAGAGGATCAGGCCGAATCCGGGGCCTTCCTTGGGCAGGCCTTCCTTGGTGCGCTGGGGCTGATGTTCATCATCCTGCTGGCGCAGTTCAACTCCTTCTACAACGCCCTGCTTGTTCTGGGTGCCGTGATCCTGTCCACGGCGGGTGTGTTGATCGGGATGCTGGTCATGGGCCAGGCCTTTTCGATCATCATGACCGGTACGGGCATCGTGGCGCTTGCGGGCATCGTGGTGAACAACAACATCGTGCTGATCGATACCTATCAGGAGTATGAGAAATACATGCCCCGGATCGAGGCGATCATCCGCACCGCTCAGGACCGGATCCGGCCTGTGCTGCTGACAACGGTCACGACGATGGCGGGGCTTGCACCTATGATGTTTGGCCTGTCGCTGAACTTTGGCGATGGCGGCTATACCGTCGACAGCCCCACCGCGCTGTGGTGGAAACAGCTGGCCACGGCGGTGGTCTTTGGCCTTGGTATCGCGACAGTGCTGACATTGATGGTGACACCATCCCTGCTGGCGCTGCGGGTGTGGATCGTGACCTATGCGGAATGGACCAGCCAGTTGTTGGCCAAGCTGTCCATGGGCCGCGCCAGCCGGGCTGCGCGCGATTGGGCGCTGTCACGCGATTGCCGCACTGTCGGCAATCAGGAGCTGGTGTGGGACTTTGGCGATGAACCCAGCCACGGTGAACCGGTGCGCCCGCAAACACCGATCACGACTGCCCCCCTGAAAGCGGCAGAGTAAGGGAACACGTTTCGGAGCCGTGGGTGTTTGTTCACCCCGGCTCCGGATCAGATCACGACATTTCCTGTCGATGCTGCTGGAACCCGGTGCTGTTGCCGCGTCGGAATTGATACGCCAGCAAAAACATCGCAAACAGAACGCACAGCCCCCGCAAGATCAACGCATCCTTTGCACGCTCAGCCGCGGTTTCGGACACATGCGAGATCGCTGCATTCAGGCGATTTTCCTCGGCGCGCAAACGGTCCACCCACGCGCTGGATATTGCGAACCATTCTGCCGGGCTGACCGCGGGGGGTGTACCGCCATACCCCATGTCGATCAAATCGCGCCGTACTGCATCCATCTGTTCGAACTGCGTGGTCTTGATGGCTTTCAACGGGCGTGAGGCCGCTTCTGCCTTGAGGGACGCGAGGCTTAAAAACGTTTCTTCGCGGGCTGCGAGGGTGAGCACGCGTGCGTGCAACGCCTTGTCCATCGCGTGCGCTCCCAGCGCCATCGACCCTGCGGCACGCTGCAAACCGGCGGCTTCCTTGGCTTGCGCAATGGCCTGCCGGGTTTCGATCATCAACGGAAGCGCGTCCCGCGTCACACTGATGGATTGTACTTCCGTGGCACCAAGCAGGCCATTGACCAAACGAGTGTAACGCGACAGCACATCCGCGCCGCTGATCCGCAATGCATCGATCTGGGCACGCCACGCCGTGACATCAGACAGGTCTGCAAGCACCGGGTCCGGAACGAGCCGATCCCCGCCCCCGGCCCACTGGCCGAGGACCGACGCAAGAACCCGGTCCGTCAACGCCCGTTCACGCGCCATCTCCTGCCCCAGATAGCGACCATCGGAGGCCAGAAACCCAGATGAATATCCACGCTCGCGCTGCAACTGGTGGACGAGGTCATTCACCTCTTCCACGAAGCGGGCCCGCGACAGCACTTCGCTTGCCAGATCGCGGTCACGGATCAGGTGGTTGATCACCTCGCTGCCCAACAGGATTATCACAAGAAACAGCGGCAAAAGTGCCGCCTTTTGCGCATTTAAGATACCGCTCATGAACCCACGCCTTGATTTTGCCACATTTCCCTCGGGTTTTTGCACCGAGGTGTGAACAGAACCTTACTGCGCGGTGTTGGCAGCTATGGAAATCGCACCAATTTTAATGGCTTATGCCGAAGCCTCGTCCGCCTGTTGACGGAGCCACAACTGGGCATAGCGCCCGTCAGCGGCCAGCAATTCATCATGGGTGCCCGTCTCAACGATCACGCCCTGTTCCAGCACAATGATACGGTCCGCTTCGGCGATCGTGCTGAGCCGGTGCGCGATGGTCAGCACCGTGCGCCCCTGCCCTGCGGCGTGCAGCGCCTCTTTGATCTCTTGTTCCGTCTCTGTGTCAAGCGCGCTGGTGGCTTCGTCCAGCAGCAGGATGGGCGGGTTCTTGAGCAACGTCCGGGCAATGCCGACGCGCTGTTTTTCGCCCCCAGACAGCTTTAGGCCCCGTTCGCCCACGGCCGTATCGTAGCCTTCGGGCAGCGCCTGAATGAAGTCGTGGATTTGCGCGGCCCTCGCCGCCGCTTCGATATCGGCGTGGATGGCGTTGTCGCGCCCATAGGCGATGTTGTAGCGGATCGTGTCGTTGAACAGCACCGTGTCCTGCGGCACCACACCGATGGCCGCGTGCAGGCTTTCCTGTGTCACGTCGCGCACGTCCTGTCCGTCGATGCGCAAAGCCCCACCACCCACATCGTAGAACCGGAACAGAAGCCGCCCGATGGTCGACTTGCCCGACCCGGTTGAGCCCACGATGGCCACCTGTTGGCCCGGCTCGGCGGTGACGGACACACCCTTGAGGATGGGCCGCGCGGGATCATAGCCGAAATGCACGTCATCCAGTTCGATCTGCCCGCCCGTAACCTTGAGCGGCTTGGCGTCCGGGGCGTCTTTCACTTCGGCGGGTTGTTCCAGCAGGTCGAACATCTCGCCCATATCCACCAGCGCCTGCCGGATCTCGCGGTAAACAGTGCCAAGGAAGTTCAGCGGCATGGTGATCTGGATCATGTAGGCGTTCACCATGACGAAATCGCCCACCGTCAGGGTGCCGTTCTGCACGCCCACGGCGGCCATGATCATGACGCCCACAAGGCCGCCAGTTATGATAACCGATTGGCCGAAATTCAGGAATGCGAGCGAATAGCTGGTCTTGAGCGCTGCCGCCTCGTAGCCTTCCATCGCTTTGTCGTAGCGCCCCGCCTCGCGCGCCTCGGCCCCGAAATACTTGACCGTCTCGAAGTTCAGGAGGCTGTCGATGGCTTTTTGGTTGGCGTCGGTGTCCTGATCGTTCATCACCTTGCGCAGCTTCACGCGCCATTCGGTGACGGCAAAGGTGAACCAGACATAGAGCCCGATGGTGACGGCCACGACGACCAGGTACCAGACGTCAAAAAGGATCGTCAGGATCACCCCGATCATCAGCAGTTCCAGCACCAGCGGCCCGATGGAGAACAGCAGGAAGCGCAGCAGGAACTCGACCCCCTTCACGCCCCGTTCGATGATGCGGCTAAGCCCGCCCGTCTTGCGCGTGATGTGGTAGCGCATGGACAGGCGGTGGATGTGTTCGAAGGTTTCAAGCGCAAGCATGCGCAGGGCGCGTTGGGCCACGCGGGCAAAGATGGCGTCGCGCAGCTGTTGGAAGCCCACATTCATCAGGCGGGCCACACCATAGGCAATCGTCAACCCGATGGCGCCAAGGGCAAGTTGGGACACGCCCTCGCCCCCGAGCACATTGACGGCATCTCGGTAGATGATGGGGGTGTAGACCGACACGACCTTGGACAGGATCAGCGCCAGCATCGCCAGCACAACGCGCTGTTTCACCCACGGCTTGTCCGCGGGCCACAGGTAGGGTGCGACCTTGCGGATCGTGCGCAGACCAGAACTGCGTTCAGCCTCGGCCACGTTCTTGTTTGGGTCTGGGGCGTTTTGGGTCGGATCAGCGGGTGCTGCCGGTGCCGTCGTGTCAGCGGGCATGAAGATAGGGTTCCTGAATGTCAGGTCCCACTATCTAAGGCAGAGGTGCGGGACTTGCCAGCGCCCGGGGCCGGTTAATTCGGCAGGGCAAAGACCTGGCCCGGGAAAATCAGGTCCGGGTTGCGGATGCGGTCGCGGTTGGCTTCGAATACCTGCACAAACAGCGTCCCCTCACCGTAACGGTCGCGGGCGATGGCCCACAGCGTGTTGCCCGCTTGAACGGTGATCTGGGTTGCGGGGGCATCTTCGGTATCTGCCTGTGCCAGCACGTCCGGGTCTTCGCGACGGAAGGGCGTTTCGACGCGGCTTGTTACCTCTCCTTCGGCATTCAACTCGTCCACGCGCAGCGTGTAGGTACCGGTGTCGATCTGCGGCAACTCCCCGCGCCAATTGCCATCTGCGCTGACCTCGATGTCCGCGACAGGCGCGTTGTTGACATAGACGCGCACGGCGTCTGCCTCCGGTTGCGCACGGCCTGCCAGTTCCACGTCGCCCTGATCGGAATAGCTGATGGAATCGAGGGCAATGTTGTCCAACGCGTCGGGTGGGGTGTTGCTGAGGACTTCGACCCCGTCGGCGGTCGATCTCAGCACGGTCACATCGGTGGTGTCAGCTGGTGCTTCGGGTGCGTTGACAGTCTCGACTTCGGGGGGCGGTGTTGGTTGCGGCACGACCGGCGCTTGTGCGACCTCGGTACTGACGGTTGGTTCAGTCGCTGGCGCGTTGGCAACCGTCTCAGGTTCAGCAATATCACCCGCGGCTTCTGCAACTTGCGGCGTTTCGAGCGTTGAGAAGGTTGTCGCAGGTGCAGGCTCTGTGGGCGTTTCGACCGGCTCCAGGACGGTCGCGGCCACGTCGTTAGCGACGGGGTCTGGCGCACCCTCCTGCGCGTCCGCTGCCGCCACACCGACTGGCTTTTGGGCTTCGGGTTCCGGGGCGGGCTGGGCTTGTGGCGCAAGGATCACTTCGTCAACCGACGCAATCTCGTCCATACCTACGCGCTGGATCACTGTCAGCACCCGCGCCTTGGGGCTCTGTGGCAGTATGGTGATCGCAGCAAAACTGCCGCCGTCATCGGTCGTGGTTTCCGTGTTCTCCGCACCATCCAGCAGAACCGCGACTTTGCTGCCCGGCACAGCGCGGCCTGCAATTACAGTCAGGCCATCGGGTTCAACCCGCACCTCGTCGATCGAGGGCGGATCGAGGGGTAGCGCCTCTGGCTCGGTCGGTGCTTCCTGCTTCGGCTGAACTGCGGCAACCTCTGGCACGCTGGGCGCGTCGATCTCAGTCGGCTGTGCCACCGATGTCGGCTCAGATTGGTTTGCGTTGATGAAAAAACCTGCGCCCACAGCCGCCGCAATCACAACGACCGCTGTGCCTGCCAAGGCCCCGTTCGACCCGGCAAATGCCGCCCACTTGGACATGATGACCCTTTCCACCGCACCGGTTTGCCCGGTTTCGTTGCGCTTGCATAACAGGCGGGGCTATAGCGGTCAAAAGAACGGCGTCACACATTCATCACTTTCGCGCGCCCGTTACAGGAGCACCACATGTCCCCCCTTTCCGTTTGCGTCTATTGCGGGTCCCGCCCGGGCAAGTCTTCATCCTACACCACCGAAGCTGAGGCGTTGGGGCGCGGCATTGCAGAACGCAACTGGCGGCTGGTGTATGGCGCGGGCGATGTGGGGTTGATGGGATCGGTCGCGCGCGCAGCACAGGCCGGCGGTGGCGACACCTTTGGCGTGATCCCGAAGCATCTGGTGGAATGGGAAGTCGGCAAGGTCGACCTGACCCGCTACGTTGTGACCGAGACGATGCACGAGCGCAAAAAGGTCATGTTCATGAACTGCGATGCCGTTGTGGTCATGCCCGGAGGTGCTGGTTCATTGGACGAATTGTTCGAAGTGCTGACATGGCGGCAGCTGGGCCTGCATGAAAAGCCAGTCGTGTTGATGAACGTCGAAGGCTATTGGGACCCGCTGATTGCGCTTTTGGATCATGTGGTTGCCAGCGGTTTTGCGGATGCGTCGCTGTTGGATTACTTCGAAGTCGTTTCGAGCGCTGATCATGCTTTAACAGCACTGTCCAGGCCAATGACGTGAAAAGAAAAAGGGCCGATCGACGACCGGCCCTTTTCTGGAAGTCAATGCGCGACGCAATCACATCCGGCTTGCGACGTTTTCCCAGTTCACAAGATTGTCCAGGAAGTTGGTCAGGTAGGCCGGACGCTTGTTGCGGAAGTCGATGTAGTAGGAGTGTTCCCAGACATCGCAACCCAGCAGCGCCGTCTGACCAAAGCACAACGGGTTCACGCCGTTCTCGGTCTTGGTGACCTTCAGGCTGCCGTCCTTGTCCTTGACCAGCCACGCCCAGCCTGAGCCGAACTGGCCCGCGCCGGCGGCGGAAAATTCGTCCTTGAACTTGTCGACCGATCCAAAGCTTTCGGTCAGAGCCTTTTCCAGCTCGCCCGGCATGGCACTGTCGCCTGGGCCCATCATTTCCCAGAACTGGTTGTGGTTCCACAACTGGCTGATGTTGTTGAAGATCCCGTTCTGAGCCACGGCGTTCGCATCATAGGTGCCGACGATAATCTCTTCGAGAGACTTGTCCGCCCATTCCGTGCCCTCGATCGCCTTGTTACCGTTGGTGACATAGGCGTTGTGGTGCAGGTCGTGGTGGTATTCCAGCGTCTCTTTCGACATGCCGTTGGACGCAAGTGCGTCGTGGGCATAGGGAAGGTCGGGAAGTTCAAAAGCCATGGTGGGCCCCCTTTCAAGTATTGCAAGGTTGTGCCTGACAGATTGTGCGCGGGCGAGCAAGTTCAAGGCAAAAGCGGCCCGAACTTCGCTTATTGGTTCAATTTGCCCGGTTGGCACTGCCCACGTCCGTTTATGGAATTGAGCACCCCACGGATGGATCCGGAGATCGTGACTTGGGTGCGCGCCTCGTTCAGCACGGCGCGATAGCCAATCGTTGCCGGGCGCGGCCGTGCCGGAAGGTTGCTGACGCGCCAGGTCAGGACATACCTGCCATCGTTGCGCTGTCTGACGCGCAGTGGAATGGGCGCGCCTTTTGTCTCTTCGATGAAAACATCGAACACTTCGGGTGAACCGCCACCGTCCGGGAAACGGAACACGATCACGGGTGAGATGAACCCATCCCCCGTATCCTTGACGTTGCACACCAGATCGAGCGCCGAAACAGGGGCCCCTAGCCCCATCGCGACGGCACATGCCAAAAACAGTCTTTTCATTGTTATCCCCATACAAAACCGTACCTGACGCTCATGCGAGACAATGGGCACAAGTTCAACGGGAATTTGCGGCGCAATCAGAATATCTGAACGGCGCTGCCCGGTTGCGCGGCTGTTGTCAGCAGATCGAAAACGTATTGCGCCTGGCTGCGGAAACACACGATGCGGATTGTGTCGCTGTCATGCATCCAGAACGCCGCTGGCACCTGTGCCATGCGCGTGCGTCGGAACATGCCGGGTGTGAACTGATCGGGTGCCATATCGACCGGAACCAGCTTGGCCAGAACCTCGCGCGCATGGGGGCCCGACAGGTCGAACACAGCGCGTGCGTCGGAGACATCTACACACAGGCTGTGCAGGTCGCCCAAATGGGACTGCATCGTCTCGGTATTTGCTGCAACGTCGTCGTAGGGGCACAGCACCAACAACTCATCCGGCGACATCCAGCACAAGCCGCGATCGTCGGCAACGTGCGCCTGCCCCGCTCCGGGCATATCCACACCCGCGACTGTCGTGGCGGCTTTCTTTAGCTTGGCGTCGGACAAGGGTCCGCGCAGGGTGATCATGCCCTGCATCGGCGCTTCGGTCACTGCGGCGATCCCCTCCGCCCATGTGGCGCCATTCAGGGCACTGATAGCATTAGACATTCTGCTTCTCCCCATCCGGGTCATAGAAGACCGGGCTGACAATCTTGGCCTTGCAGGTCGTGCCATCCGTCCCCGGGAATTCGATCACTTCCCCCATCCGCTCCGGTCCGTGCAGGACCAGACCCATGGCGATGCCCTTTTTCAGGTTGGGCGAATGGTAGGACGAGGTCACGCGACCCTGCATGTTGCGCTGGCCATTTGCATTGGTGCCGTCGGCCACGGCATAGGCCCCATCGGGCAAGACCGATCCGTCCACTGTTTCCAAGCCAACCAGCTTCCAGCGTGCCGGGTCTGCCATGTGCGTGCGTTGTTGCGCGCGCTTGCCCAGATAATCGTCCTTCTTTTTCGAAAGCGCCCAGTTAAGGCCAAGGTCTTGCGGGATGACGGTGCCATCCGTTTCGTCCCCGATCATGATAAAGCCCTTTTCGGCGCGCAGGATGTGCAGCGCTTCGGTGCCGTAGGACATGACACCAAGGCTGTCGCCCACGGCCATCAACGCATCCCACAACGCTTGGCCCTCGGACGCCTTGACCGCGATTTCATAGCTCAACTCGCCCGAGAACGAGATGCGGTAGGCGCGCACGTCGAAGCCGCCCAGCGTGCCGTCCGTCCACTCCATGAAGCCAAGCGCCTCTGCCGACACGTCCATGCCGCCCAGTGCTTCCAGTGCCTTGCGGGCATTGGGGCCAACCACGGCGATCTGCGCGTATTGTTCGGTCACGTTGGCAACATAGACCTGCATGTCCCACCATTCGGTCTGGAGCCATTCCTCCATATGCTGGTGGATGCTCTCTGCCCCGCCGGTCGTGGTGTGACACAGGAACGTCTGGTCGTCGATCCGCGCAACAACGCCGTCGTCGATCAGAAATCCGTTCTCGCTGCACATCAGACCGTAGCGGCACTTGCCCGGTTTCAGCGTGCTCATCATGTTGGTGTAGAGCATGTCGAGGAACTTGCCCGCATCCGGCCCTTTGACAATCAGCTTGCCGAGGGTGGAGGCGTCGAGCAGGCCCAGGTTTTCGCGCACATTCTTCGTCTCACGCATGACCGCGTCGTAGACAGTCTCGCCATTGCGGACAAAGGCGTAGGGGCGTCGCCATTGGCCGACGGGCTCCCAATTCGCGCCGTTGGCATCGTGCCAATCGTGCAGCGGCGTGCGGCGGATTGGTTGGAACACCTTACCGCGCGCCTCACCGGCAATCGCCCCCATGGAGATTGGGGTATAGGGCGGGCGGAAAGTTGTGGTGCCCGTCTGCGGAATGGGTTGATTGAGCGCATCAGAAAGGATCGCGAGACCATTAATATTGCTCAACTTCCCCTGATCGGTTGCCATGCCGAGCGTGGTGTACCGCTTGGCATGTTCGACACTTTCGAAGCCTTCTTGTGCGGCCAACTGCACGTCCGACACTTTGACATCGTTTTGATAGTCCAGCCAAGCCTTGCCACGCAGCGCCTTGCCTGCGCCCTGCGGCATCAGCCACACGGGCGCCATGGGCGCTTCCTCGACACTATGTGCATCAGGTGCTGCGGCCTTCTTCGGTGTGTGGCCCGTGGCTTTGGCTGCCGCCCGCCCCATCGCATGCGCATCCCCCACCAATTCGGCCAAGCCGAAATGCCCGTTTGCGGACCCGGCGGGGCTGACGAACGCCGTGCCATCGGCGCCAAGCGGCGCTTTATCCACATCCGGGCGGAACATCGCAAAATCGTTGTCCCACAGCAGCTTGCCACCGCAATGCGACCAGAGGTGGACGACAGGGGACCAGCCGCCCGACATAGCGACGGTGTCACAGGCAATCTCTTCCAGCACCGCGCCTTCGCCCGCCTGCGAACACACGGCCACGCCGGTGACGCGTTTGCCGCCCAGAACCTTGGCGACGCCGTGGCCCATGAGCACCCGGATGCCCGCCGCCTTCGCTTCTGCCACAAGAGGACTGTCGACCGGCAAGACGCGTGCGTCCAGAATCGCCGGAACGTCGAGGCCCGCGGCTTTCAAAGCGCTTGCAGTGCGGTAAGCGTCGTCATTGTTGGTCACGATGACTGTGCGGTCACCGGGGCTGACACCATAGTTTACCACGTAGTCGCGCACGGCTGCGGCCAGCATGACGCCGGGAATATCGTTGCCCGCAAAGGACAGGGGGCGTTCGATCGCACCGGTTGCAGTGACCACGTGCCCCGCCCGGATGCGCCACAACCGGTGGCGTGGGCCATCGGCCTCGGGCGCGTGATCTGTCAAACGCTCGTATCCCAGCACATAACCGTGGTCGTAGACCCCTGCCCCCATGGTGCGCAGGCGCATCGTGACATTGCCCATGTCAGATAACTCAGACACGAGTTCATCCACGATCTTATCCACAGGCTTGCCATCCACCTCGCCGCCATCGACAGGCGCACGGCCACCCCAATGGGCGGTTTGTTCGAGGATGAGCACGCGGGCACCGGCCTGCGCCGCTGACCGCGCGGCGAGCAGACCCGCTATGCCTCCTCCGACGACAAGTACATCGCAGAAGGTGTGGAAGTGTTCATACGTGTCCGCATCCCGCCCTTTGGGTGCCTGGCCCAGACCAGCCGCCTGCCGGATGAAGGGTTCGTAGAGGTGTTTCCACAGCGGGCGCGGATGGATGAACATTTTGTAATAAAAGCCCGCAGGCATGAAGCGCGACAGCTTGGCGTTGATCGCGCCCACGTCAAACTCAAGGCTGGGCCAGTGGTTTTGCGAGGTCGCGAGAAGGCCCTCGAAGAGTTCCGTCGTCGTGGCGCGCTGGTTCGGCTCGAACTTGCCCTCGACGCCGAGGTTCACAAGCGCATTGGGTTCTTCTGGACCCGCCGCCACGATGCCGCGCGGGCGGTGGTATTTGAAGGACCGACCCACCAGCATTTGGTCGTTGGCAAGCAGAGCGGAGGCCAGCGTATCCCCTTCGAACCCGCGCATCTGCTGGCCGTTGAAGGTGAAGCGAACCGCCTTGTCCTTGTTCAGAAGGCGACCGCCTGTGGCAAGACGTGTGCTCATGTTCGGACCTCATCGCGGGCGGAGGCGTCGAAGCCTCCGGCGGTGGTATTTTCAGTCAGAAGAAACATCATGCGAAATCCCTCCACGTCCAGCCGGGACGCTTTTCGGAAATTGTGTCGCGGATCTCTTTCGGTGGTTCGGTCACCTGGGCCGAATAGGTGCCGAAAACTTCGAGCGTGGTCGTGCAGCGGGCAGCGTGGAACCACTTGCCGCAGCCATAAACGTGCCGCCAGCGTTCGAAATGCACGCCCTTGGGGTTTTCCCGCATAAACAGGTACGTCTCGAATTCCCCATCGGACGAGCCGGGTCCGAAGCGCTTCAGATGCGCCTCACCGCCTGCATGAAACTCGGTCTCTTCCCCGGTCACGCCGCAATTGGGACAGGTCAGGATCAGCATGGGCGCGCTCCGGTCTTTGGGGTAATCTTTGATCCGGGCACGCAAAAGGCGGGCGTCCGAAGACGCCCGCCTGATGCGGTCCGAATACTTGGGGAGGGATTATTCGGTTGGCACCGCCGTACCTGTGGATTCTGTTGTGGCTGGCGCAATTGCGTCTTGTGTTGGCGCCCCTTCACCGCCGCCCGAGCCGATTGAGCCCAGAAGTGCGAGAAGTGCCACAACGGCAACGATGACCGCGAATGAGATAAGCAGCCCGCGTCCCGAGACGCCGTCGCCACGATGGATGTTCGGGTTTGGATAGTCTGACATGGGTAAGCCTCCAATCTATGGGCCTCCATCTCAGCATGTTGTGGTTCAGGCGCAATCGGACGGCCGTGGTTGCGACAAAACGGGCCGAGGGCAGCCGGTTTGACCGCATGCAGGTGGCTGCGTCCCGCCGGTTTTGCGATTTCACGTGACGCGGGGGCGGCAGATATGCAAGTGTCAACCAAAGTTGACAGGAGATCACCATGGATCACACAACCGGCGCCATCCTGGTCTTTGGCGCAATCGCAGTGGGTGCCGTCATCATGTTTCTGCTGGAACAGCGTGCCGCGGCTAAACGGAAAGAGGCCCGTGGCGGGCGCGAGATTGACGTCGCCAACCTGATCGCCTTTGGCTCTGCCGCAGGCGAAGGGGAAAAAACGCATAAATAGCATCAGTGCGCCACCCCGGCGGCCACGCTTTCGTCGATGAACCGACCCTCGCGGAAGCGGTCCAAGCCAAATTCATCCGTCAGCGGTGACCGTCCCTTGGCCATCAGTTCGGCCATGGCCCAGCCGGAACCGGGGATCGCCTTGAACCCGCCGGTGCCCCAACCGCAGTTGATGAACATGCCGTCTACAGGCGTTTTCGACAGGATCGGCGACCGGTCCCCCGTCACATCCACGATCCCGCCCCATTGACGCAGCATCTTGAGGCGCGAAATCATGGGGAATGTCTCGACCAGTGCGCGCACTGTTTCCTCGATATGATGAAATGACCCGCGCTGGGTGTAGTTGTTGTAGCCGTCGGTGCCGCCGCCAATTACCATCTCGCCCTTGTCCGACTGGCTCATGTAACCGTGCACCGTGTTGGCCATGACGACCACATCCATGCAGGGTTTGATCGGCTCGGACACCAACGCTTGCAGGGCGACGGATTCGATGGGCAGACGGAAGCCTGCCATGTCGGCCACATGGCCTGAATGACCAGCCACAACCACGCCCAGCTTGTCGCAGTCGATGGCCCCTTTGGACGTGTCGACGCCCACGACCTTGTTGCCGTCGCGCCTGATGGCCGTGACTTCGCATTTCTGGATCACGTCCATGCCCATGTCGGAGCACGCACGCGCATAGCCCCAGGCGACTGCATCGTGGCGCGCCGTGCCGCCGCGCGCCTGCCAGAGGCCGCCCATGACCGGATAGCGGGGGCCATCAAGATGGATGATCGGCACCAGTTCCTTGACCTTTTCGGGGCCGATGAATTCGGTTTTCACGCCTTGCAGCGCATTGGCGTGCGCCGTGCGCTGGTAGCCGCGTACCTCGTGATGGGTCTGGGCCAGCATGATGACGCCGCGCGGGCTGAACATGACGTTGTAGTTCAGGTCCTGGCTCATCGTTTCGTAAAGGCTGCGCGCCTTTTCGTAGATCGCGGCCGACGGGTCCTGCAGGTAATTCGAGCGTATGATGGTTGTGTTGCGGCCCGTGTTGCCGCCGCCAAGCCAGCCTTTTTCAAGGATCGCCACATTGGTGATCCCGAAATTCTTGCCCAGATAGTAGGCCGTCGCCAGACCGTGCCCGCCTGCGCCCACGATGATCACATCGTATTTCTTCTTGGGCTCGGGCGCACGCCACGCGCGTTCCCACCCGGTGTGATAGCGAGCGGCCTCTCGGGCGATGGCAAAGGCAGAATAACGTTTCATGTGCAGCTGTCCGGACCTGTGGAATCGCAAGGCGAATAGGTGAGGTTGTAATCGCCTTTGCGGCCCGGACAAGTCGCTGCTTGGGCGGCGTTTTTTGACGGATTTGCGACACGCGATACAAGGCTGCGACATCAAGGGTGCGACAAGCGGTCTTTTGTGTGGCGCGCACAAGGGTTACATGGGCTTGAACGACACGATGTGGTGCGCATGTTATTCTGGATTATCACGGCTTTTTTGACGCTTGCGGTACTGGCGACACTGGCCCGCGCAATGCTGCGCGGATCGGCAGGCGATAGACCACCTGCGGCCTATGATCTGGATGTCTACCGGGATCAGCTGCGCGAGGTGGATCGCGATCTGGCCCGTGGCGTCGTGTCCGAAGCTGATGCCGAACGTGCGCGCACCGAAGTGTCGCGCCGCATTCTGGCCGCGGATGCCGCCTTGCAAAAACACCAACAGACCGCACGCGCGTCCGGTGGGATAATCACCCTCGGAGTGACCATCGGTGCCGTCATTGCCGGGTCCTACTACATCTACATGCAACTTGGCGCGCCCGGATATGGCGATCTGGCCCTCGCCAACCGCATCGAGGCGGCACAGATCCTGCGCGAAGAGCGCCCCGGTCAGGACAGTGCCGAAGCGAGCATTGACGGTCAGAATTCACCCCCGGATGTCGATCCAGACTATGTCGTGTTGGTTGAACGGTTGCGGCAGACCGTGATCGCGCGCCCCGATGATCTTCAAGGGCAGGAATTGCTCAGCCGGGCCGAAGGTCGGTTGGGCAACTACGTCGCAGCGCACGCGGCCAAGGCGCAGGCGATCGCGCTCAAGGGCGACGAAGCGACGGCAGAGGATTACTCGCAATACGCCGATCTGTTGATCTTGGCGGCTGGTGGCTACGTGTCGCCGGAGGCCGAGAACATGCTCGAAAGAACGCTTGCCATCGACCCGACCGACGGGCCGGCGCGGTATTACTATGGCTTGATGATGTCGCAGACCGGGCGACCCGACACTGCCTTGCGCATCTGGGACCAATTGCTGCGTGAAGGACCGGCAGACGCGCCATGGATCATCCCTGTTCAGGCTCAGATCGAAGAGATGGCCGTGCGCGCGGGCGTCAATTACGCAATCCCCGCCATCGGCACCGGGCGCGGACCGTCTGCGGACCAGATTGAAGCCGCCCAAGACCTCAGCCCCGCGGAACGCATGGAAATGATCCAAGGCATGGTCACCGGCCTGTCTGACCGTCTGGCAACCGAAGGCGGTCCGGTTGAAGACTGGGCGCAATTGATCTCGGCCCTCGGAGTGTTGGGTCAGATGGATCAAGCCCGCGCCATTCTGATCAACGCCCGCGAAGTGTTCGGCGACGACCCCGGCGCTGCCGATATCCTGAGCCGCACGGCAGACCGCGTCGGTCTGGAATGATCACGGATGACACGGCGGCGTTTCTGACCGCCCTGCCCCCAATGCAGGCCCTGATGGGGCTGGACCTTGGTGACAAGACCATCGGCGTGGCCGTGTCGGACACGTTCTGGTCTGTCGCGACCCCGCTTGAGACGGTGCGGCGCAAGAAATTCGGGGTGGATGCCGCGCGTCTTCAAACCATCCTCTCGGAACGCAATGTGGGCGGCCTTGTCCTTGGCCTGCCGCGCAACATGGATGGCTCCGAAGGGCCGCGCTGCCAATCGACCCGCGCCTTTGCGCGGAACTTCGAGCGTCTTTGGGACGGCCCCATCACCTTCTGGGACGAACGGCTGTCCACCGTGGCTGCAGAAAAAGCGCTGCTTGAGGCGGATACGACACGCAAACGTCGCGCCGAAGTCATTGATCACGTGGCGGCAGGCTATATCTTGCAGGGGCTGCTGGACCGGTTGGCCGTGATGAAGAGGCAGGCATGACAGACGTTCCCCGTTCCCTTGTGTGGAACCGCAACGAGATTGAAAGCCCCTGCGTGCAGATCTGCGTGATCCACCCCGAGACGCGGCTGTGCACCGGCTGTGCGCGCTCCATCGACGAAATCGGCGGCTGGAGCCGGATGAGCGTTGAAGAACGCCGCACGATCATGGCGGACCTGCCGAACCGCGACGCAGCGCCAAAGGGGCGTCGTGGCGGACGCGCTGCCCGGCTGAAGCGCTAAGCGCGCAGCCACTCTCCGGGATCGGGAAATTCAGGCCGGAAAAACGCGATCATGCGGCCACTATCCGTGGGACCGTTCCATGGTGTCGTGCCGTGCAAGGCAAAGCGGTGGATCAGGAAGGATTGCCCCGGGCGCGCGCGCAACGGCACAGCCTCGCAGGTTTCGAACACGTGCCTGCGCGCGGCGTGATAGGCGTCCGTCACATCCACATCGCGCGGGTCAGCAGCCCCAATCGCCTCGGACAGCGCAGCCTGCATGATCTGGTGACTGCCCCTCCACACGACAGTCGGCGCTGCGGCCACGTCATTCAGGGGCAGCCCCAGGATATAGGCGTGAGACTCACGCGGATACCGCCGCCGCTCCGCCCCTTCGGGCAACAGCCCATCCACATGCGCAGCCATGCGGTTCACACGATATCGGTGATTGGCGTCGCTCTGATCCGGGTCGCGAATGGGATAGCCCGGATAGATGATAGACACTTGTGCAGCATGCTGCGGTAGCGCGGGCACGTGGTCTTCCCAAGGCCCCTGCAAGGGCACACCATTCACCGATCCGTCCGGCGCATTGGGCAGCTCATCCACGCCGACAAACCAAGTATTCCCGTGGCGAAGGTTGCGGGCTTGAGCCTCCGGATCATCAGTGATCTTTTTGGACACGTGACGCGCGGCCTCCGCCCATTGCGCAGTACGCGGATCATGGGCGAAGACCACAAATCCGTCCGCGTCCATCATCCCAACAGCGCCTTGCGCAACATGTTCAGGGCGACCAGCACCAGAAAGATCGCGAACACGCGCTTGAGCGGACCAGGATCCATCGCATGGGCCAGCTTTACGCCCAAAGGTGCGGTGATCAGCGTCATCGCAATGATCGCGCCAAAGGCCACAAGGTTCACTGCTCCTACAGTCAACGGCGGCACAGGCCCATCCAGCGATACAAACAAAAAGCCAATGACCGACGGCACAGCAATTAACACACCAAAACCCGCAGCCGTCGCGACGGCGCGGTGGATCGGTACGGAAAAGAGGCTCATTAACGGCACACCAAAACTGCCGCCGCCAATGCCCATCAGCACCGACAAGAACCCCATGACCGGGGACACGGTCGCACGGCCAAAGCCTATCGGCATGACCGGTCCCAAACGCCAGCTTGTGCGGCCCAAGCCTATGTACAGCCCCACGAACAAAGCCAGTATGCCAAAGATCGCCTGCAAGGTCGTCGTGCGCAATTGTGCCACCAGCAACATGCCCAGCACAGCGCCAATCACGATCCCCGGCGCCCAGCTGCGCAGGATATCCCAATCGACTGCGCCCTTCTTGTTGTGGCTCATCACCGACCGAACAGAGGTCACGATGATCGTGGCCAGCGACGTCGCCAGACACATCTGCATCAGATCCGGCCCGTCATAACCAAGAGTTTGAAACGCGTAGAAAAAGGCGGGCACCAGAACGATGCCGCCACCGACGCCAAGAAGGCCCGCCAACACACCGGCAAATGCTCCAATCACGGCCAGAAAACCCAGCATCTGGATCAGTAGAAATGTGTCCGGCATGGCAGGCTCCGCAACTCAGGTCGCGCGGTGCTATACTGCTTTGGCTTCCGGGGCCAGAGCCGTGACTTGCGCAAGCGCCGCCTCGACCAACTCGGGGCCTGCATCGTCACGGGTCGCCCCTTCGCTCAGCATCCGTCGCCAGCTGCGTGCACCGGGGCGGCCCGCAAACAGACCCAGCATATGTCGCGTGATCTGGTGCAAGCGTCCGCCTTGGCTCAAATGGGCCTCAATATAGGGCAGCATGGCGTACACTGCGTCCTCGGCGGTTGTGTCGTGACCCTTGCCAAAAATGCGCCGATCCGCCTGCGCCAGAATATCTGCGGGCTGGTGATATGCCGCCCGCCCGATCATCACGCCATCAAGGCCACTGTCGAGCAGCGCCTCGGCATCCTCCAGCGTGGCGATGCCGCCATTGATCGAGATGTGCAGGTTGGGAAACAGTCCTTTCATCCGCTGCACCAGATCGTAGTCGAGCGGCGGAATATCCCTGTTTTCCTTGGGGCTCAGCCCCTTGAGCCACGCCTTGCGTGCGTGGATCGTCACCCGTTCACACCCCGCAGCCACGATGCGGGACAGGAATTCGGGCAGCACCTCTTCGGGGTCCTGATCATCCACACCGATGCGGCATTTGACGGTGACCGGCACGTCGACGGCGGCGCGCATGGCGGCAACGCACTGCGCCACCTTTCCCGGCTCGCGCATCAGGACAGCACCAAATGTGCCGGATTGCACCCGGTCCGACGGGCACCCGCAGTTCAGGTTGATCTCGTCATAGCCCACATCAGCACCCAGCCTTGCCGCCTGCGCCAACTCAATCGGCTCCGACCCACCAAGCTGCAAGGCGACGGGATGCTCCGCTGGATCATGGTCCAACAGGTGCAACGCCCCTCCGCGCACAAGTGCGGGGGCTGTCACCATCTCGGTGTACAACAGCGTCTCCGCACTCAGTTGACGATGCAGGTAACGGCAATGCCGGTCCGTCCAGTCCATCATCGGGGCACAGGATAATCTAGCGTGTTGATTTATTTGCATTTTTTGTGTATCTTCAAACTGTTGGCGGCGGATGCTGCTACGCTGGAATACGCCCCAATATCCCCGAATTTGCCCTTTTACGACGACTCATTGCACACACAGCGCACACGAAAATGGCCTCCATCACCAAGCTCCCCTCCGGTGCCTACCGGGTCCAGATCAGACGAAAGGGCCGCTACGCGAGCGAGACATTCCTCCGCCGCGACGACGCCCATCGTTGGGCCCGCCATGCGGAGACCCGGGTCGATCAAGGGCTGGCTCCGAACAAGTCGTCCGTTTCCCGCCTCCAGACCTTTGGCGACCTCATCGACCTTCATATAACCGATATGTGCGAGGTAGGGAAACCGCCGCGTCGCAGCAAGGCCGCAACGCTCAAGACGCTCAAGCGCGATCTGGGCAAGGAGAAGATCGGGCACCTCGATCGGCAGAAGCTGATCGACTACGGCAAGATGCGGGCGGATCAAGGTGCGGGCCCGGTCACTCTCGGGATCGACATCGGCGTGATCAAGATGATCATCACCCATGCGGCGGCTGTGCACGGCCTGGATATCTCTCCGGAACCCGTCGATCTGGCGCGCGTTGCGCTCAAGCGTCTCGGCCTCATCGGCAAAGGCACAGAGCGGGATCGTCGCCCTACCACGGACGAGCTGAACCGCCTCTTCCGTTGCTTCGATGACAACGAACGCCTGACCCTGCCGATGACACGGATCGTCAAGTTCGCGGTGGCCACGGCCATGCGGCTCGATGAGATCTGCCGCGTCGAATGGACCGATCTCGACGTCGATCGCCGCATGCTCATGATCCGCGACCGAAAAGACCCGCGCAACAAGGCCGGGAACGACCAGCGGATCCCGCTCTTCGCCGCCACGGGGTTCGATGCCTGGGCATTGGTCACCGAACAGGCCAAGAAACTCGGGCACGCAAGCGGCCGGATCTTTCCCTACAACTCGAAATCGGTCGGAACGGCCTTCCGGCGCGCCTGCGTCGAGGTCAGCGTGAAGGACCTGCATTTCCACGATCTGCGCCATGAAGGCACTAGCCGTCTGTTCGAGGCCGGATTCACAATCGAACAAGTCTCGCTTGTCACCGGCCATAAGGACTGGAAGATGCTGCGCCGCTACACCCATATCCGCCCGGAAACGCTGCACCGGCTCGCCGCGTCGCGCGGCCACTCCCCGCTGGGGGATCTCGCAGCGGAGTGACCCGAGAGTCAGAGGGGTGCCGTTCCGGCCCGTGACGGGTTTGGAGGTCGGGAGAGAGGCTCCCGGCCGCCCGTCGCGGAGGTTTTTCAATGAACACCGAAATCATCGATGCCGGGCGTGACATGAGCGGCGGCTACAAGGTGGATGCATCGCGCGGCACGAATGTGGACCGGGTGTCGTCCGAGTGGTTCTCGCGGCCGGATGACGAACGGTATCTGTCGCTCGACGATCTCTTTGCGTCCGTCAAGGGCCGGGCGGAGCGGAGCCGGACGCGCACGGTGGAGAGCGCGGCGATCCGGATCGACGCGGATCGCGACAACCCGGAGAAGCTCGGACTTGTCCTGCCGGGCGCGGATGAGCCCGTCGCGCCGACGCATTGGAGCTTCGGCCAGCTCTCGAGCCTTGTCGGTGCACCAGCGGCCTATCTGCGACAACTGCCCGCGCCGCTGGCGGGGATCAATCTGCAGTATGGGCTGACCAACCACCGGGCGGAGCAGATCAAGACGATGGAAGTTGCGGATGGCCGTACGGAACTCCGTGCCGTGACCGGCCCAGACTATGGCCGCATCTACGACCATGAACTGGTCTCCGCCGTGCAGCGGATCGCGGGCAACGGCACCGGCGACACGCGCTGGAAGGTGCCGGGCGTGCTCGACTGGTCGACCGGCATCTACAACCCGCACGTGGACGTCACGAAGGAGACGACGACGCTCTACGCCTCCGACCGCGACGTGTTCCTGTTCCTCGTCGATGACCTGAACCCCATCGAGGCGGGGCTGCTGCCCGATGGCTCACCCGACCTCTACTTCCGGGGGTTCTATTGCTGGAATTCGGAGGTGGGTGCCAAGACCCTCGGCATCGCCAGCTTCTACCTGCGCGCGGTCTGCCAGAACCGCAACCTCTGGGGCGTCGAGGACTTCCAGGAGATCACGATCCGGCACTCGAAATACGCCGCCTCCCGCTTCGCCCACGAGGCCGCTCCGGCGCTCAGCCGCTTCGCCGAGTCCTCGCCCGCGCCCTTCATCGACGGCATCCGCGCGGCGCGGGAGAAGATCGTCGCGCGGTCGGACGAGGAACGGCAGGACTTCCTCAGAAAGCGCGGGTTCTCGAAGGCGGAGACGGGGCGGATCGTCGAGACGGTCCTGGCCGAGGAAGGCCGCCCGCCCGAGACCGTCTTCGACTTCGTGCAGGGGATCACGGCAGTCGCCCGCTCGAAGCCGCAGCAGGATGCGCGGTTGGTGATGGAGGGGAAGGCGAAGGTGTTGTTGGAGAGGGTTCTCTAGTACCCACAAGAGCAAGCGGTTAGATGAAGTGCCGCTTGCCCTAATCTTTCGAAACGAAGACGTGAGGTTTAGCGCCGCTAAAGTTGCATGTTGGCGGAAAACTTCAGATAGTTCAGATTGATGCGATCGCTTTGGACGCCGAACCCAAGAGCTATCGAGCGTGAAGTCTCTGACGGTGTGAGAAAATAGGAATTTGAGTTTTGAATAATGATCAGCGGATGGCATTTGCCAATAAAATCAGGCTTTACTCAAGCATCATTACAATAATCGCGCTCGCAATCGTTCTATTGCTATCACTGCGAATTCTTGCGAATGCAATTGGCTACGCCTTTACGACCATTACAACTATGAACGGCGTCGACTTGACTGATTTTGCCAGCTTGCTGGGCGCTAGAATTTCCGCCCTTGCCGACGGCGATCAAGCTCAACTATCAGCATTTGCGGTGGGTTTGATATCGATATTTTCCCACCTCATGCTCGTATATTGCCTTGTCAAGTATTGGCTCAAACAGTTTGGCTTCGCAGTATCTGCGTTCTACGAGAGCGCCAAGCTCGCAATGATTCCGGACGAGCGAGAAGAAATCCGGTTCAGTCCCGAGGCAGCTGTGATCTCTGTTGGCCGTCAGTTGAATAGTAGAGATCCCTATGACTACTCTTTTGACCTTCCTCGAACCACGAGAATTTTGATTGGAAGCAAGTCTCCGCAAGTGCTCCCAATTTTTCGGCACTTCTTCGAACAGAGGCAGGGCCGTGTGATCGCACCATTGCGAGCGTTAAGGCAGCTTCTAGTCGCTCTGTTCGCTTTCGGCGTTGTTTCGCTGCTGCTCTATTGGGCGGATGGAACACCGCAAGTTGTTTCAAGTTACTGGAGCAGTGCGGCAGTCATCGCTTTGGCCTCGCTGACCGGCATAGCCATTGTTAGCGCTCTGAGTAGCTTCTTTGACAACACACTGCTCCGAGGGCTCTTGGCGAACAAGCTGCTTGGCGCCTCCGTCGTCGCGGAGAAATCCGCAGAACCAATTCCGCTCCGTGTTTCATCGCTTAGCCTTTCCAAGCACCTAGTCGACAAGTTGGACGATGAACCAGGATTTGGGAAAGCTCGTATTTTGGTAGACAATGATGAAGGTCGCTCGAAGTCGGTTCAGGATACGGGTGATTTCTCCGTCAATATCATTGCCGAAGGGGAATATACGGAGCAGTCCAATCCGATCGAAGGGCTCGGAAAGAACCGCCTCTTGGTTGGTGCCGCCCTTAGTGTTTTGGCGTCAATTCTACTCGCCCTGTTTTCGGTGCCTCAGGCTTTGTCAGGGCTTTGGAATGGTGAAGAGGTCTCAATCGGTCGTGTTATCGTTGCACCCGTCGTGATCGCAGCCGCCTATGCTGTAGCAGCAGCTTTCGCAAGAACGGGGGAAAGCCTGCAGGTTGATGGCTTGAGGATTTTAGCAACAGACTGGATCTCTTCTGAAATCACTTTCACTGAGTTTTACGGACAGGTCTCGGCAAGCACCGGGCGCAGACTTGACCAAGCAGGAATGATTGCGGAGGAAGAGAAAGGACAAGTTTGCCAAACGAACTATAGGGCGGCTAGCGCAACGGTTTCGTTCGTGGCGGATGCGCCTGGCGGTCAACGTGTCGCCTATTCATTTGAAGCGGGAGATCATAGCCAATTCCGTCTGCAAGCAATTTCTTCAGCGATTAGAAAGATTGCAAGCTATGGCCAACCATCTGTGACCAAGATCGAAAAACCAAACGGCAACCCCGAGCTACTGCTTGAGGTGGACAATGATTCCCCCGTTGACGACGAAGGGGACCTGCCGGACGAAAAAGATGAGCACGATTTGAACTGACCTTCGTCGCTGTCTCTTCAGAGTGAGAGGGGTGCCGGGTTTTCCGTGACGGGTTTGGAGGTCGGGAGAGAGGCTCCCGTCTGGCCCGTCGCGGAGATATCCCGATGACCAAGCAACAGAAGATCACCCTCAGCGCCTCGCGCGACATTCCCTTCAACAAGCTGATGCTCAGCCAGTCGAACGTGCGCCACGTCAAGGCGGGCGTGTCGATCGAGGAACTGGCGGAGGACATCGCGCGGCGGACGCTGCTCAGCTCCATCACCGTGCGGCCCGTGCTGGACGACGATGGCGCCGAGACCGGCATGTACACGATCCCCGCCGGCGGGCGGCGATTCCGGGCGCTCGAGCTGCTCGTCAAGCAGAAGCGCATGAACAAGACCGCGCTGGTCCCCTGCATCGTGCGCACCGATGGCCTCGCCGAGGAGGACAGCCTGGCCGAGAACGTCCAGCGCGCCCCGCTGCATCCGCTCGACCAGTTCCGCGCCTTCCAGGCGATGCGCGAGAAAGGCCGCACCGAGGAGGAGATCGCAGCGGCCTTCTTCGTCTCGGCCAGCGTGGTCAAGCAGCGGCTGAAGCTCGCCGCCGCAGCACCTTCGCTGCTCGACGCCTATGCCGAGGAGGAGATGACCCTCGACCAGCTTATGGCCTTTACGGTCAATCCCGACCATGCGCGGCAAGAGCAGGTCTGGGAGGCGCTGCAACGGCACTATTCCCGGCAGACCTACGAGATCCGCCGCATGCTGACCGAAGGTGCGGTGCGGGCCTCGGACAAGCGGGCGCAGTTCGTGGGGCTCGACGATTACGTCGAGGCCGGGGGCGAGATCCTGCGCGACCTGTTCCAGCAGGACGACGGCGGCTGGCTGCAGGATGCCGCCCTGCTCGACGTCATGGTGCGCGAGAAGCTCGCAGAGGAGGCCGAAGGGGTGCGCGCCGAGGGCTGGAAATGGGTCGAGGTAGATACCGAGTTCCCCTATGGCCACACCTTCGGGATGCGCCGGGTTCATGGCGAGGCGGTGCCGATGAGCGACGAGGAGACTGCCAGCTATCAGGCACTGAAGGCCGAATACGACGCGCTCGAGGCCGAGCATGCGGAAGCCGACGAACTGCCCGACGATGTCGATGCCCGATTGGGCGAGATCGAGGAGGCGATGGAGGCATTCGAGGCGCGCCCGATCCGATACGAGGCCGACGACCTCGCGCTGGCAGGAGCCTTCGTCAGCATCGACAGCTCCGGGCGGCTGCGCGTTGAGCGCGGCTACGTGCGGCCCGAAGATGATCAGGTCGAGGAGGTGGAGGACACCGGCGAGGTCGCACCAGAAACGGCGCCGGTCGAGGACGCTGATGACACCGTCGCGTCCACTACGGACGAGGAGGAAGAGGACGACGGCCTGAGACCGCTCTCCGACCGCCTCGTCATGGAACTGACGGCCCATCGGACCCTGGCGCTGCGCAACGCACTGGCCCAGGACCCGCAGGTCGCCTTCCTCGCGGCGCTGCACGCGATGGTCCTGCGGCTCTTCTATCGCTACGCTGTCGACAGCTGCGTCGAGATCGAACCGCGCAACGCGGGGTTCGGATCGCAGGTGCCGGGCCTCGGCGACACGGCCTACACGCAGGCCATCGACCAGCGCCACGAGACCTGGGCGCGCAACCTTCCGAAGGCATCCGAGGACCTCTGGGAGGCGCTGACCGAGTTCGACAGCTGCAGCTGCGAGGCGCTCTTCGCCCATTGCGTGGCGATGAGCGTCAATGCCGTCCAAGATCCCTACAATCGCCGGCCGCGCGCCATCGCGCATGCGGATGTGCTGGCCGGGACCATCGGGCTCGACATGGCCAAGGCGGGCTGGACGGCCACGGGTGACACCTACCTCGGCCGCGTGACCAAGGCGCGCATCCTGGAAGCCGTGCGCGAGGCGAAAGGTGAGGATGCCGCCGACCGGATCGCCGGGCTGAAGAAGACCGAGATGGTGACCGCCGCCGAGGACCAGCTCTCCGGCACCGGCTGGCTGCCCGAACCTCTGCGCACGCCGCCGCTGCCGGAAGAGGATGCCCCGGAGATCGAGCTGGTCGACGACGCAGACCGCTCCGACGATGACCCTTCGGAAGACGATCCCGACAGCAGCGAAGCGCAATCGGCGGAAGACGGCGGCGAACCGGCTATCGGAGATTCCGAGCCTACGGGGGAAGATGATCCCGTCGCCGGTGACGCCTTCGCCAAGACAGCCGCCGAGTGACCTACGAGCAGGTCGGAGCTCCTGTCCCCCGAGTTCCGGCAGCCGGGGTCCGCCAGAAATGGCGGGCCCCTTTTCTATCCACGACAGGAGGCACAAAGCATGCACAGCCCTGCCGCCGACGTCTCCCGCCGCCTTGCCGAGGATGCCGAGGCCGTCTGCCGTCACTACCTCACGAACGGGCGCAAACATGGCCGCTACTGGATCGTAGGCGATGTGCAGAATACGCCGGGCCGCAGCCTCTACGTTCGGCTGACCGGTCCGAACTCCGGCCTTGGTGCGGCTGGCAAGTGGACCGATTCCGCAACCGGGCAGCACGGAGACCTTCTGGACCTGATCGCCCTGAACATGGGGATCACCTCCCTGAGGGACACGCTGGAAGAAGCGCGCAGGTTTCTCAGCCTGCCGCAGACGGACAGGCACCGCGCCAACAATCCGCCAGCCTCTCGCGGCTCACCCGAGGCCGCGCGGCGGCTCTGGGCCATGGGCCAGCCGATGTCGGGCACCTTGGCGGAACGCTATCTCGCAGGGCGCGGCCTCACCGGGCTAGGCCATCTCGACAGTCTCCGTTTTCACCCGAACTGCTTCTACTGGCGCGAGGATCACGCGCTGACAGACCCGCCCGAGACCTGGCCCGCCCTGCTCGCCAAGGTGACGGACCTCGACGGACGGCTCACAGGCCTGCATCGCACCTGGCTCGATCCTGTCTCGGCAGAGAAGGCCCCAGTCAGTCCACCGCGCAAGGCCATGGGCAATCTCCTCGGCCATGGTGTCCGCGTGGGCGAGCCGAACGGCGTGCTGGCCGCGGGCGAAGGGCTGGAGACCATTCTCTCCCTGCATCTTGCGCTGCCGGAGTTGCCTGCGGTGGCGGCTCTGTCTGCCAATCATCTCGCAGCCCTACAACTGCCCGCCGACCTTCGCCGCCTTTACATCGCCGTTGATGCCGACCCGGCAGGCCTGTCCGCCGCGGACCAACTGGCGCATCGGGCCATTGGGGCCGGGATCGACGCCGTCCATCTCTCCCCCTGTCTTGGCGATTTCAATGACGATCTGCGGGCCAATGACCGCGACGCGTTGCACGCGCATCTGCGTCCGCAACTGGCGCCCGAAGATGCCGTGACCTTCCTCGACCACGCCATCGATTGATCGGAGTCGGCCCAGCCGGCCAGCGCCTCCGCGATCAGAGCCACGCCTTCCGGACTTCCGAGAGCGGGCAAAACGGAGCAGAGCCCGGACGGGCCCGCAACGGCAATGGCCGTCCTCCGCTGCGCTTCGGTTCCACCCCGTCGCGCGGGCGCGACGGGGACCCCTGAGAATGCAGACCCGCCCGGCCCCCGCTTTTCCGTTGCCCGGGAAGGCCGCGAGAGGCGCGGTCTTCGACAACCGGAGACGACATCATGACCGACACACATCTTCAGACCCGATCTTCTACCGCCGTCGTGCTCGAGGAACTTCAGCTCTACGGCTGGCGCCCCTTCACCAACGAGCCCGATCCCCGTCCCTTGCCGGAGCCCGACGCCATTCGCACCGCCATCGCCGACATTTTCGACGCGCTCGTCTCGACGCTGTCCGACACGCGGTTGGAACCCGACCTCGAAGATCTGCTCTGGTCCACTACGAACCTGTTTCACCGCATGGCGACGCGGACAGGCCGGGATCTCGACAGCAACGAACAGGCCCAAAAACGCGCACAGCGCGAACAGGACGGGTCCGAGGTCCGGTCGGTCGAACTTGAGACCCTGATCGCCGAGGGCCTCACGCTGATCGAGCGGCGCAATGCCTTTGAGGCCATGCGCGATCTCGCGGCCGAGTTGTTCGAGATCCATCTCGGCCAGACCTGGCATCCGCACACGGGCAGCCATGTGAGCCGCCGCACCCTGACCGCCTCTTTGATCGACAGCCGCGATCACTTGGCCGCAAAACGTAGGGTCGATCTGGAACCACTCCTGCCCCAAGGCATTGAGATCGCATTTAGCGGCGGACTCGACTTCAATGATCACACGGCCATCTGGGCAGCCCTCGACCGCGTCCATGCGAAACACGCTAACATGATCCTGCTTCATGGCGGCGCGCCGCGCGGGGCCGAACGGATCGCCGCCGCCTGGGCCGACAACCGCGGCGTGACGCAGATCGTCTTCAAACCCGACTGGGCGCGGCACGGCAAATCGGCCCCCTTCAAGCGCAACGACCAGTTGCTTGACACCCTGCCCATCGGGCTCATCGTCTTCCCGGGCTCGGGCATCACCGAAAATCTCGCCGACAAAGCCCGCGCGATGGGCATTCCCCTCTTCGACTTCCGGCCGAAAGCCGCCCCACCGGCATGACCGGATTTTCGCCGACGCCCGCCCCGGACCCTCCCGGGGTGGGCCGTTTTCTGCTATGATCTGCCCGTGCCAATGGAGGAGGTGGCGGCGCGATCCTTGTTCTCGAAAGGAGTGCCTCATGTTTTTCTCCACCCTATTCACTCTGTTCGGCCTTGGTGCCCTCTGCTGGATCCTGTTCAATCTGGCCGTCTATGCCCTACCCTTCGCCATCGGGCTGACGTCCGGCATGTATCTGTATGAAACGGGCCAAGGCGTTTTTCTGTCGATCATTGCGGGCCTCTTCATCGGCGGCTTCGTCGCGGCTCTGGGTGAATTCGCCTTTGACCGCATCCGTTGGGCTCCGCTCAAACTCGCCATCGGTCTGATCTACGCGGTGCCCGCCGGGATAGCGGGGTTTCACGCGGCAAAGGGTCTTGCCGAGTTTGGCAGCGCAAGCGACACCGCTATCACCTTCTTGTCTTGGCTGGGCGCGCTCATAATCGGCGGTACAGCTTGGGCGCGGGTGTCGGGCTTGTCCGAGGTCAACGCCATGTCAGACTCGCATCCACACAGGTCTTTCGATGAACACTGAACGCCCTGTGATGCTTGCGCCGGTGCGTGCCGTCCGCCACATCGTCAGTGTGCGCCGCAACCGATTGCTGCAAAAGGTCTCAATCCTCGCCGTCACCGCAGCGTTGCGGTTGGGCAGGACCGGCTGAGCAAAGCCAGATCACTGAGACCCACGTCATGGCGCATGGCCCCGGTCGCGCATGCACCTGGATCGGCGGCAGGCCGAACATCGCGGTAGACAAACACAGACACGGCGAGAGCGGGCAATCCCGGAGTAGCGAGGCACGTCCAGGACATGCACCATTTCCGCCTGCACGCCATAGCCTGTCTTTGCACGACGCATGCTGCCAGGATCTTGCGCGGCCCAAAGTTAGCCTGTCATTCCTTCTCCCATGGCTTGCGCCATGCGTCCCATGCGGGCCTCTCAGCGGCTGATCTGACCGGGATCGGCTGACGCCTCGACCGCCTTGGCCGCAACGGCCGGTCCGGACTTTCTTCCCCTGGCGCCCCCGAAAAATATCGGGTCCGCCATTCCTCGCGCGGCAAGAAAGACCGGCCTTGCCGTCCTCCGCTGGCGCTTCGGGCCACAGGGGCTGCGTCGGCGGATCGCCCCGGTCGTGACGATCGCCATCGAGGCCGCGAAGGGCGCGGGCTCGGACAAGCCAAAAGGAGACATGACATGGCCACCATCGGAACCTTCAAGAAAACCGGCAGCGAATACGTCGGAGAAATCGTCACCCTCAGCGTTCAGGCGAAAGCTGTCCGCATCGTCCCCGAGGACAGCACCCCCAACGACAACGCCCCCTCCCACCGTGTCTTCGTCGGCCGTGCCGAGATCGGCGCCGCTTGGTCCAAGCGCTCGACCGAGGGCCGCGACTACCTGAGCCTCAAGCTCGACGACCCGAGCTTCACCCAGCCGATCTACGCCAACCTCTTCGACGACACGGTAATCGAAGGCGGCGAAGAGACCTTCAGCCTCATCTGGTCGCGCCCCAACACCCGCCGCAACGGCGACTGACAGCAGACGACCCCGCCCGGGATCACCGGGCGGGGTGACCTTTGCTCCTCATGTACTGAACGCGAGCGACTCGCGATCATGCTTGAACGCAACGGGTCCGACCCTTTCGGGACATTGAGTCCAATGTCCTGATCTCTGCAGTGCGGCCCGCCAAACCGGCCTTTCGCTGCAGGCGCATAATCTGGGTCTGGACGGGAGGCCTGTCTCGCGGGACGAGCCAGCTCTAAAGACGTTAGTAGTCGACGGTGGCTCGCTGCCAATACCCTTTGGCATGAAACCTGTTACGGTGTCGTAACCATCCATGGTTATAGGTGTCACATTATTCTTGTGCACAACATTTAGTGGATGTTACTCTATTCAAAAAGGCAGCCTCGTGAAAAAACTTTCAGGAAAAATCATTGAAACTAGGCCGTTTTCTGCCGGGGATGTGGAGATTTCGCTTGGGCGCAGATTGCGGGAGCTGAGAGAGCTCGCGGGCATGACCCAGAGCCAGCTCGCCGGGCAGATTGGCGCCAGTCGCTCGGCCATCTCGCGGATCGAGAACCGTGATGATGTCAGCACCGTGATGCTCAAGAAGTTCGTCGCCGGATTGGGTGCGAAACTGCGGATCGACGCTAGTTTTGATGCCACCTCGCCGGTAATGCTGCGTGTGCTGGAAGCCTTCGATGTCGAGCACACCAATGATGACCAGTTGCTGTTCCCACTCTTTGAGGAGGCCCCCTTCAAGACTAGCCGTGATGTCGTCCTAAGCATTAAGCCTCAGTACTCGACGCCCATATTGGAAGGTGCGAAAACGGTGGAGTTGCGCCGTCGTTTTCCGGTCCAGGTTCCGAAGGGGACACTCGCCTATATCTATTCAACCAGTCCTACCCGCGCGCTAACAGGAACGGCACGCATCATGGGCGTAGAGAAAATTTCCCTGGGAGAAATGTGGGAGAGGTATTCTCCTGTCGCGTGCATTGAACGCGACGACTTTGACGCCTATTTTTCTGGGCTAGATGAAGGTGTTGTCATCCAGCTTGGAAATGTTCACCAGTTGCCACGTGCAATTGGATTGGACGAGTTGCGTGACCGATTTGAGTTCGCACCGCCACAGTCATTCGTTTACGCAAACCCATTGTTGCGAGAAGCTATAAAGCATGAGTCATCCTCGCTACCTCATTGATACAAATGTATTCATTGGCCTCGAAGATGATCGCGAAATAAACCCGAATTTCTCGCAGTTCCTGCAGCTCGCCTCAAAACACAGCGTAAAAGTCTTCGTGCATGAAGCCGCGAAAGATGACATCGCCCGGGATAAAGACGAAAGCCGTCGGCGAATCTCGCTCAGCAAGTTTGCGAAATTCGCCCCTCTGTCGAAGGTGCGCGGACTGACCGAAGCCAACCTCGCCGCGAAATTCGGTGAGCTGCGCAAGCCGAACGATGTCGTCGATGCAACGCTCCTGCACGCTCTCAGTTTGGATGTCGCTGACTTTCTCGTAACGGAAGATCGAAAGCTTCACGAGCGCGCGCGCAAACACGCACCGGAGCTGTCCGACCGCCTGCTTTTCGTGGCCGATGCGGCCTCGCTTCTGAAATCGACCTATGAGCCGGTCGATGTGCCAATCCGATATACCGAGGAAGTCGAGGCGCATACGATCCCTCCCGACGACCCGATATTTGAGAGCCTACGCGGAGACTACGATGGCTTTGACGCATGGTGGAAGAAATGCGTTGAACAGCTTCGAAAATGCTGGATTGTGACCCGACCGGGCGGTGACGGCATCGCCGGGATACTGATCCGAAAAGATGAAACCCGCGCGGATACCGACGCGACCCTCCCCGGCGACAAAGTGCTCAAGATTTGCACGTTCAAAGTCGGGCCCGAAAACCGGGGCATCAAGCTCGGAGAGTTGCTGCTCAAACAGGTGCTCTGGTTCGCACAGAGCAATGGCTATGACGTCGCCTATCTGACGACCTACCCAAAACAGGGTGCGCTTATCGAACTGCTCGAATATTACGGGTTTCAGCAAACGGTCGAGCGCGCCGACGGTGAGTTGGTCTACGAAAAAGCCTTTTCCTCAGACAAGCTGATCGTTCCTGAAGGCGAGGTGATTTTCGATGTTCAGCGGGCAAACTATCCGAGGTTCTCCGCCGAGCCGCTCGTGCGGGGATATGGCATTCCGATCCAAGAAGCCTATCATGACGAATTGTTCCCCGAACTGAAGGACGTCAGGCAGGCGGATATGTTTGAGCATGTCGGCCTGTCGGGTGGTCCCAGCCGCCCCGGCAACACAATCCGAAAAGTCTATCTCAGCCGCTCTGCCGCCAATTTGAACCAACCTGGGGCACTGCTCTTCTTCTACAAGGGCAAGTCAGACGGTCCTCCATCCCAGGCCATCACAGCAGTCGGTGTCTTTGAAAACATGGAGTTGGCGCAATCCACAAAGGAACTCATGCAGCTCGCGCAGAGACGGTCAGTCTATAGCGAGGTGCAACTCGAAAAATGGGAAGCGACGGCGGACAAGCCGGTCAAGGTCATCAACTTCCTGCTTGCTGGATATTTCGACGAACCTGTCAAACTGGCCGACCTTCAAGAATTCGGGGTGATGCAAGCCCACCCCAGCCAGGCGATATTTCAGATCAACCGCGGCCCTTTGGAAGCCCTCCTGCAACGGTTAAATCTGGGATTTGAGGTGCTGTAATGACAATCGCATTCGTTGGAATCTCTGGCGTCGGAAAATCGACTTTCCTGAAAACAGCTATGGACACGAGGCCGTTTCTGCACCTGGAGGCCAGCAAGCTAATCAAGGAAGAACTCGCGCTGGTTCAGCAGCAGGTTCAATCGTCAGAGGAGTTGCGAACTGGCGCGGTTTTGGACAACCAGGAACTCTTGGTCCGGGCTTTTCACCGAAACGTTTCTGGGCACGAAGGACTGGTCGTGCTCGACGGTCACACAGTAATGGATACCGGTTCCGGCCTTCAGAGAATTCCTGCCTCGGTCTTCGCCGAAATGAACGTGCGCTCGATCCTGTTCCTTCAAGACGACCCAGAGGTGATCCGTTCTCGGCGCACCGCCGACACAATTCGGGTCCGACCGGAAAGATCGACTCAAGAAATCAAAACCCATCAGCAAGAGGCAATGCTCGCCTCCGCAGACATCGCGCTTGAGCTGGGAATCCCGCTGCAAGTTGTGACACACACCTTGGCGACGCGGGCATTCTCCCGGCTTTTCTTGCCACCTATTTCAAGTGAAGCGTAGGTTTCCACACCAAACTCGTGCCTCCAAGCAGTCAAGCGCCTCCATCCAATCCGTCCTCCGATATCAGATAGGGATTCCGTGATCCTGTAACTCTATTAGGGTTCCGAGTGTTCTTCGATCAGCTTCGCTGGGGCCACCTCCAGATGCGCTGCGACCCGCTGTAGGGTCTGCAACGTGACATTCTGCTGACCTCGCTCCATCGAGCTGACATGCGCGCGGTCGACATCCATTACCGCCGCCAACGCGGCCTGTGTTAGCCCGCGCAATTGGCGGTAGTGCTTGAGATTCCTTGCAAAAACAACGCGGATGTCCATCCGCGAGTAAAGAACCTATCGCGTATTTTGGTGCGACGTATTATAGTACTCATCTGCAGTTCGACTGACCACAATCCGACCTTGCACATGCAATCTGATGTGCTGTTATGAGCCTTAACGCCCAACGGCGAGGGGGAATCATGTCTGCCACCGGCACCACGCCGATCGCTGATCTCGCACCAGAAAGCGATGAGCTGACCGATTACGACCACGCACATATGACGCTTTACCTGCGCCTGTTCGACGCCGCTGAAAGCGGTGCAAGCCTGCAGGAAGTCAGTGAGATTCTGTTCGGTATAGATGCCACCGAAGAACCAGAGCGTGCCAAAAAGATGTACGACAGCCACCTCGCCCGCGCCCGCTGGATGACGGAGCACGGCTATCGCAAGCTGCTCGAGGGCCGGAATGGCTGAACATCGCCCGATCCGTCTGAGATCGGCGAACACTCGCGCAGGTTGCGCAGAGCAACCGTTCCTGCCGTCGTTTTGACGTGTCCTCAAGCTATACTAATGGTACATCGAAACAGCTGACGCGGAGCTTCGCCATGACCAAGGATTGGCAAGACGAAACGGCGTACAAGCATTTCGACAGTCTCGACCTGTCCGGGCTAGCCTGGGAATGCTTGCGCCGCAATTCCGACTATCGCGCCAATTACCCGCAAATGCGGGATGGATTGACATCACCGGCCGCATGGGGGTTGCGATTTCCCGGTTGATCCGGACATCGACGCACCCAATGCACCTGTGTTCTGGACGCCTTCAATCGCCCCGGCAGCGGTCGGATATGCTGTGCCGGTCCCCGGCGGCCACACCACCGCGCCACGTATCGATAGAAATGATCTGACCATCATCGGAATGCAGGACGGTTTGATGTATGTGCGCCTCGCAACAGGCGCATTGCTTGTGCTGGATGCCAAAAGCCTGCAACGCCCGATTGGGATTCTGGTGCCGCTGGACGAACACTGGTCGGCACGCGTGGACGCACTCAAGGCGCTTCGCGCGCAGCTGTTGTACCGCAAACGATCCGCTCCGTCCCTGACGCCGCAGCAGCGACGGCGCATACAGCTTGCATTGCGCACGCTCGATGCACGCCGGGACCGTGCCAGCTACCAGACGATCGCGCGGCATTTGTTCGGCGCGGAGGCTGTATCGCGCGAGCATTGGAAGACCAGCTCCCTCAAGGCACAGATCACCCGACTGTCGGCCCATGGAACGCATCTGACCACCAAAGGCTGTCGCTTTCTCCTTCTCGGTCGTGGACCAACTGGGCGCTCAAAACCGCGCAAGTGATAACCGCAAGACCTCCATAAATCGAGCCTTCGCCAGACCCTGATCCTGTTGGCCTTTGGGGGTGACGTTTTCGTGCCGCGATCTTCGTCATCCCTCCCCATAGCAATCTTCCGTTTTGATGACCTCCGACAGCCCGCGACGCGCCGTCGCGCGGCCTAGCCACCGGAGATGCTCAAATGCCCGACCCCAACGAAGGACTTCCCCCACGCTACCTCAGAACCCCGGAAGCCGCCCGCTTTCTCGGCCTGTCTGGCCGTACGCTGGAAAAACACCGGACCTACGGGACCGGCCCGCGCTATTCGAAAATCGGCGGGCGTGTCGTCTACGCGGTCGACGATCTGCAGGCCTGGGTCACACGGGGCGAGAAGACCTCGACCTCGGACGAGACCGACGATCGCGTTCTGCCTGCCAAACGCCATGCCGCCGTTTCGCCAGCCTACCTGCGGCGGGGGCGCTGAGCCGATGCAGACACTTGTCCACCTCACCTGGATCGAAGGGCGTATCGAGCGCTGGATCCGTTTCGGTCGGAAGGCCGAGGAAACCATCCTGACGCGCACGGAAAAGCGCGTGGCCTTCGCCCCCGGCGCAATCTTCGCGCTCGTCCGCTGGTCGTCGAACGACTACGGCACCGTTGAAAGCCGGATCGACATTATGCGCGCCGTCGATGCAGGCGAGCCCTGCTCCACGGTGCCCTACGTAACGCCCGGTGGCGAGATTTTGCTGCGCCTCTCCGGCTGGCCCAAGGTCGAGGCTGCGCTTCGGTCCATCGACATCGTGGAAAGCTATGGCATCGCGCCCGAAGATGTCTGCCCCGACCATTGGCGGCACGTTCACAACCGCGTGACCGCTGCATTGGAGCCCCGGCCCTACACCCCTGCCCGGCATGCCGCCTGGCTCAAGCGTCGCATGGTGACGACATGAGCGCGGCGGCCCCTTCCCTCCTCGTGGCCGGTTTGTCCCTCGGTTTGCTCTCAGTCGCACAGATCGACCGCACACCGCGTCTGATCTGGAATGCCTCAGCAAGCGTGCCGGTCGGACTTTACGTTGTTCGAGCGTCGAACCCGCCATCGTTGGGCGATCTCGTTGCCGTGCGCCTGCCGGAAGACTTGTCATCCTGGGTGGTTGAGCGCGGCTATGTCGGTGTGGATACCTTGTTGTTGAAGCGCGTCGCGGCCGTCTCAGGCATGACCGTCTGTCGCGACGGCGTTGATATCGCCATCGACGGTACCGTTGTTGCCCAGGCAGCATCGGCTGACCGGCACGGTCGCCCACTTCCCCGTTGGACAGGATGCATCACGCTAGGGTCAGACGAGGTTTTCTTGCTCGTCGCAGGTGTCGCGGACAGCCTCGATGGACGGTATTTCGGGCCCTTTTCAGCGGACACGATCCTCGGACGCGCCATCCCTCTTTGGACATATGGGAGGGCGGAAGATGCGTCGTCTTGAACGCGGTCACAGCCGTCTGCACGCGGGCGTTACTACCGTGCTTGCACTGATCCTCTGCATGCCGATCACCGCGGCACCGTCCGCCGTGATCGCTCAGGACCGCAGTGTTCCAGCATCTGAGCAGCAACCCATCGACATCCATATCGTTGACGCCGCGCGCAGGTTCGGCATCCCACAGCCGTGGATCCGTGCCGTCATTGAGGTTGAAAGTGCGGGCAATCCACGCGCTGTCAGCCACGCGGGCGCTATGGGGCTTATGCAGATCATGCCCGGCACTTGGGCCGAGTTGCGCGCAGCTTATGGGCTTGGCGAAGATCCCTTCGATCCACGCGACAACATCCTAGCCGGTACAGCCTATCTGCGACAGATGTACGACCGCTTCGGGTCGCCCGGCTTTCTCGCTGCCTACAATGCCGGGCCTACGCGCTACCAAGAGCACGTTGATACCGGGCGCGCCCTACCGCTTGAAACCCGCAATTACCTCGCCATCCTCGCGCCACTCATCGCCAATGGAACTGACGTCGCGCGGGCAGTCAGCCGCCCGCACAGGACACAGGACTGGCGCGACGCCCCGCTGTTCGCGGCAACGGCTGAGGCAGGTAACCCCCTCGGCGATGACACCCAAGGGATTGCGTCTGACACGTCTCGAAACGGCATCTTCGTGCCTCACAGCCGAGGGCAAACGCCATGATCCGCGAAATCGCACCATGGCGAGATCTGGAATACCCGGTCGCAGGAATGTGCCGGAGAGAGCCGACGCACAGGGTCTCAACAGAAAGAGCGCAAGATAAAAGAGGTGCCGCAAGCGGACCTCAAGCTGTTGTTTTTCTGCGAGGGTTTGCGCCGCACATCCAAACTGCGTGCCTCAGGACTTCACCTAGAGAGCTGATTTTAAGATATTATTTGTGCGGCATCTTGTTCTGCGAGCGTGCACGACCATGACCAGGCGCAACGACGACCTTCGTATCCGACCCGGGCGTATCCGCGACGGCGGCAGGACCTCGAAGCAAACGACACGCTTTGTCAGTGAGGTAATGCGCGCTGCCCGCAAGTCTGGTCACACAGGCTATCGTTTCGGAGCGAAGCAATCTCAATCGACTTCCAGTTCATTCGGACGTGGGCGCTTTCGGAGAGCAGCGCTGAACATGTCCCGCACATCTCGGCGCGTCGTAGTCAATGCCCGCATCGTGCGCCACCAGGGCAAGCGCTTTCGCTCCGCCCCCATGGCCAAGCACCTCGGCTACCTACAGCGAGACGGCGTCGGCCAAGACGCGCGCGACGCAGACATGTTCGGGTCTGAACGCGACGATCTCGACCGGGACGGGTTTGCGGCGCGCTGCGAAGGCGACCGGCATCATTTCCGGTTCATCGTCTCGCCGGAAGACGCGGGCGACCTCGAGGATCTGCGCGCCTTCACCCGGGATCTGATGACCCGTGCCGAACGGGACCTCGGGACCAGACTGGACTGGGTAGCTGTCGATCACTGGAACACCGACAATCCGCATGTACACATCCTGCTGCGCGGAAAGGCCGACGATGGGCGGGACCTTGTGATCTCGCGCGATTACATCAGCCAGGGGTTTCGGGCGCGCGCGGAGGAGCTCGTACAACTGGAACTGGGACCCCGCAGCGCGCGCGAGATTTCCCAAGCGCTGGAAACGCAGGTCACGGCAGAGCGCTGGACCGATCTCGACCGCGGCCTGCGATTCCTGGCGGACGACCATGCCGGCATCGCCGACCTGCGGCGCGGCACGCCGGAGCCCCGCGATCCGGAATTGCGTCGCTTGATGATCGGGCGTGCCCAGGCACTGGAGAGGCTTGGGCTGGCCGAACAAATCGCCCCTGCCGTCTGGGAGTTGAAACCGAATGCCGAGGACACTCTGCGCGAGCTTGGGATGCGCGGCGACATCATCAAACAGATGCACCGCGCCGTGGGCGCCGACCGCAACCGCGCAGCGGCTGATTTCGCCATCGAAGGCACGCCCACCGCACCGATCCTCGGGCGGCTCGTGAAACGCGGCTTTCATGACGATCACGCCGGGACCGGTTACGCGATCATCGATGGTGTGGACGGTCGCGTGCATCACCTGCGTTTCCGGGATCTCGATGCGACCGGCGACACGTCGCAAGGTGGCATTGTCGAAACCCGTCTATGGAAGGGCAAGACGGACGGGACACCGCAATTGTCTCTTGTCGGTCGTTCCGATCTGTCGCTGGCCGCCCAGATCGAGGCCGATGGCGCGACCTGGCTCGACCGCCTGCATCTTGCCCGTGACCGCGCACCGCTGAGCGGTGCTGGATTTGGCGCAGAGGTTCGCCAAGCCTTGGAGCGGCGCGCAGATCATCTTGTCGCCGCAGGCCTCGCCCGACGGCAAGGTCAGCGGGTCACCTTTGCCCGCGATCTGCTGGCCACTCTGCGCAACCGCGAACTAGACACCATCGCTAAAGATCTCAGCACACAAACCGGCCTCCCCCGTTACAAGCCGACCGAGGGAGAGCCAGTCGCAGGGACGTTTCGCCAACGCCTCGATCTCGCATCTGGCCGCTTCGCCATGATCGACGATGGTCTTGGCTTCTCGCTTGTCCCCTGGACCCCGCAACTCGAACGCCATCTCGGCCAGACTGTCACGGGCACGTTGACGCCCAGCGGCGGGATCGACTGGAGCCTCGGACGCAAGCGCGGGCTAAGCCTCTGAGCAGAAAGGACATCAACATGAGCCGTCAGGACACGTCATCGGCCACCAAGATCCTCTGGGGCCAGATCCTCATTGTCAGCATCGTGGCGCTGCTCTTCGTCTGGGCAGCGACGCAATGGGTCGCGTTTCGTCTGGGGTACCAACCCCAGCTTGGCGCGCCCTTCACCGCCCTGTTCGGCCTGCCGATCTATCGCCCGTGGCAGGTCTTCACCTGGTGGTATTGGTATGATGCCTACGCGCCCCGCGTCTTTATGGAAGGAGCTGCAATCGCCGGCGCAGGTGGGATAGCCGCGATTGCCGTCGCCATCTTGCTGTCCGTCTTGCGGGCGCGCGAGGCGAGCGACGTGACAACCTATGGCTCTGCCAGATGGGCAGGCCCCAAGGATATCACCGCCGCCGGGCTGTTCGCAGACGATGGGGTCGTGCTGGGCCGTCTCGACAAGCGCTACCTCAGGCATGATGGTCCGGAACACGTGCTTTGCTTCGCGCCCACCCGCTCCGGCAAGGGCGTCGGCCTGGTGATCCCAAGCCTGCTGACCTGGCCCGGCTCCGCGATTGTCCACGACATCAAGGGCGAGAACTGGCAGCTCACGTCCGGATGGCGGGCGCGGTTCGGGCGCGTCCTGCTATTCGATCCGACCAACGCAGCCAGCGCCGCCTACAATCCGCTGCTCGAGGTTCGTCGCGGGGAGCGCGAGGTGCGGGACGTGCAAAACATCGCAGACATCCTCGTCGATCCCGAAGGCCAGCTCGAGCGACGGAACCATTGGGAGAAGACCAGCCATTCCCTTCTGGTCGGCGCGATCCTTCATGTTCTCTATGCCGAGAAGAACAAGACCCTGGCAGGCGTCGCCGCCTTCCTGTCAGATCCTCGGCGTCCCATCGCTGCCACACTGACTGCAATGATGCAGACGGCCCATCTCGGAGATCGCCCGCATCCAGTTGTCGCTCAGGCCGCCCGCGAGCTGCTGAACAAATCCGAGAACGAACGCTCCGGCGTCCTGTCCACGGCAATGTCCTTTCTCAGCCTCTACCGTGACCCGGTCGTCGCTGCCGTCACCTCCCGCTGCGAATGGCGCATCGGCGATCTGGTTTCCGGCGAACAACCATACACGCTCTACCTCGTGGTGCCGCCATCGGACATTTCCCGCACAAAACCACTGGTCCGCTTGATCCTGAACCAAATCGGTCGTCGTCTGACCGAAGAACTGCACAACACCGACCGCAAGCACCGCCTGCTGTTCATGCTCGACGAGTTCCCTGCCCTCGGCCGTCTCGACTTCTTCGAAAGCCAATTGGCCTTCATGGCCGGCTACGGCCTCAAGGCGTTCCTGATCGCGCAGTCGCTGAACCAGATCGAAAAGGTCTATGGCCAGAACAATGCCATCCTCGACAACTGCCATGTCCGCGTCGCCTTCGCCACCAATGACGAGCGAACGGCGAAGCGCCTGTCCGACGCCCTCGGCACCACCACCGAACTGCGCGCGATGAAGAACTATGCCGGGCACCGCATGTCGCCCTGGCTCGGACATCTGATGGTCTCGCGCCAGGAAACCGCCCGCGCCCTGCTCACCCCCGGCGAGATCATGCAGCTCCCGCCCGACGACGAAATCGTCCTCGTATCAGGCGCGCCACCGATCCGAGCGCGGAAGGTGCGGTACTTCCGGGACGCGCAACTGAAGGAAAGGATACAGTTGCCTCCAGAAGAAGTGCGGCGCGTGCCTTCATCGGCCTTGACGGACGACTGGAGCAGCCTTCGGCCGATCTTACCGTCTCCTCAAACCAACAAGGAGAAATCCAGCGACGACACCAACGGCGGAATCCGCCGCGAACCCGAGGTCCCACATCATGAAGACGTCGCCCCCGAGCTCCCGTTCGCGCGCGAGGAGTTCGCAGATCTCGACGACGAAGCTGACGATGAGGCTCAACGCGCCCGCGCCATGCGAACGCAGTTCCGAACGGTCGCAAGACAGGCGGCGCTTGACCCCGACGACGGCATCGAGCTGTGAGGTGAACTCGTGAAGAAGGCCAAGATCACCGCCTATGTGGACGCCACGCTCTTCGATGAACTCGACGGACTGTCGGTGCGGCGGCGCGTTCCGAAGACACAGATCATCGAAGCGGCACTTGCGTCGTTCCTCTCCCCCGACGGCGCCGAGCAGAGCGAAGCCGCGATCGTCCGCCGGCTGGACCGCCTGACTCGGTCGCTTGAGAGGCTGGAACGTGACCAGGAAATCACTACCGAGGCACTGGCGCTGTTCGTCCGCTTCTGGCTGACGACGACGCCCCCGCTGCCCGATGACACCTACGCGGCCGCCAAGGCGAAGGGCAAGGAGCGGTATGGCGGCTTTATTCAAACGCTCTCGCGTCGATTGGCGAAGGGCTCAACGCTGACCAAAGAGATCATCCAAGATTCTCCGGCAGAACGAACAGGCTCAACCGACAGCATCGACTGAACGTCTTGCTCCGGCGCATCTCGGTCCAACAGCGGGAATTAGGCACCCTACCCGTACGCTCGCCAATTGCATTTTCGCTCACTGAGCACCATGATTGAAAAAGTATAGCAATTTCAGGCGTTATGCGTGTCACCTGATGTCAACCAAACCCCCGAGCAGCTCGCCCGGGACCGGATCGATGAACGCCTGCAGGCGTCCGGTTGGCTTGTGCAGGACAAGGACGCGCTTGATTTCAACGCCGGGCTTGGCGTGGCCGTGCGTGAGTACCAGACGGACATTGGTCCCGCTGACTACGTTCTCTTCGCCGACAGGCACGCGGTCGGCGTGGTCGAAGCCAAGCCCGACAACTGGGGTGTCCGCCTGACTTCGGTCGAGGAGCAATCCGAGGGTTACGCCAACGCCAAGCTGAAATGGGTCAACAACGCACAACCGCTCCCTTTCCTCTACGAGAGTACTGGCCAAGTGACGCGTTTCACCAACGCCCGCGACCCCAATCCTCGCTCGCGTGAGGTTTTCAACTTTCACCGCCCAGAAACCCTGAAATCATGGGCAGAAGCGCCAAAGAGCCTTCGCGCGGGTATCGCAGCCCTGCCGGACCTAAACCCAGACGGCCTGCGCGACTGCCAGATCAAAGCGATCACGAACCTCGAGACCTCACTCAAATCCGACAAGCCCCGAGCCCTCGTCCAGATGGCCACCGGCTCGGGCAAGACCTTCACGGCGATCACGCAGGTTTACCGCTTGCTGAAACACGCTGGCGCGCGACGCATCCTGTTCCTCGTCGATACCAAGAACCTCGGCGAGCAGGCAGAACAGGAGTTCATGGCCTTCATCCCGAACGACGACAACCGCAAGTTCACCGAACTCTACAATGTCCAGCGCCTCACCTCGCCCTCCATCGCGAACGACAGCCAGGTCGTCATCTCCACGATCCAGCGCATGTACGCCACACTCAAGGGCGAGGAACTGAACGAAGGCGCGGAGGACGAAAACCCCGCAGAGCAGAAATGGCGCCGCAAGGAACCCTTACCGGTCGTCTACAACGCCAAGCTGCCGCCGGAATATTTCGACGTAGTGGTCATCGATGAATGCCATCGCTCCATCTACAACCTCTGGCGCCAGGTCATCGAATACTTTGACGCCTACCTGATCGGCCTGACCGCCACGCCCGACAACCGCACCTACGGCTTCTTCCAGAAGAACGTCGTCAGCGAATACACCCATGAGAAGGCCGTTGCCGACAAGGTCAACGTGGGCAACGAAATCTACCTGATCGAGACCCAGATCACCCAAGGCGGCGAGACGCTCAAAGCCGAGCAGCTGATCGAGAAACGCGAACGGGAAACCCGGGCCCGACGTTGGGAGACGCAGGACGAGGACGAGGCCTATGCCGCCACCCAGCTCGACCGGTCTGTCGTGAACCCCGACCAGATCCGAACCGTCATCCGCACCTTCCACGACAAGTGGCCCGAGATCTTCCCCGGCCGCAAGGAACTGCCGAAAACGTTGATCTTCGCGAAGACCGACAGCCACGCCGACGACATCATCCAGACCGTCCGGCAGGAGTTCGGCGAGGGCAACGACTTCTGCCGCAAAATCACCAATGGCGCGAAGAACCCCAAATCCTCACTCTCCGCCTTCCGCAACGACTATTACCCGCGCATCGCCGTCACCGTGGACATGATCGCCACCGGCACCGACGTGAAACCGCTCGAATGCCTGATCTTCATGCGCGACGTGAAGTCGAAGAACTACTTCGAGCAGATGAAGGGCCGCGGCACCCGTGTCCTCAAACCCGACGACCTGAAAAAGGTCTCCCCGTCGGCCCAGGCCAAGACGCATTACGTCATCGTCGATGCCGTCGGCGTCACCAAGTCGCTCAAGACGGCCAGCCAGCCGCTCGACACCAAGCCCTCGATCCCCTTCAAAGACCTCGCCATGGGCCTTATGATGGGCGACCGGTCCGAGGAAACCGTCAGTTCGCTTGCCGCCCGTCTGTCGCGGCTCGACAACAAGCTTGGGGCCGAGGATCAGGAGAAGATCACGACCGAGGCCGGCACCTCCCTCACCGCCATCGTGCGCGACCTCTTCGACGCCATCGACCCAGACAAGGTGGAGGCCGACGCCAAGGCCGCCGGCCACCCCGAGCCCGACGATGCAGCTATGCAGGCCGCGCGCGAGGAACGGATCAAACACGCCGCCAACGTCTTCACCGGCCCGCTCATCAACCTGATGGATACGATCCGCCGCGACAACGAACAGACCATCGACCATGACAACCTCGACACGCTTCTGCGCGCCGAATGGGCGGGCGACGTGGCCGAGAACGCCAAACAGATCACGCAGGAGTTCGAGGCGTACCTGACCGAGAACCGGGATGAGATCGAGGCGCTGGCCATCTACTTCAACACCCCCGCCCGCCGGGCACAGGTCACCTACGCCATGGTCAAGGACGTGCTGAAGAAACTGACCGAGGATCGCCCGCGCCTCGCCCCGCTCACCGTCTGGCGCGCCTATGCGCATCTCGACGACTACAAGGGCAGCAACCCGGCCAGCGACCTGACTGCGCTGGTGGCGCTGATCCGCCGCGTCTCCGGGCTGGATGAAACCCTCACCCGCCATTCCGAACGGGTGCGGCGCAACTTCCAGAACTGGGTGCTGAACCGCCACTCGGGCGCGGGCGAGAAATTCACCGAGGAACAGATGGACTGGCTGCGCATGATCCGCGACCACCTCGCCACCTCCTTCACCATCGAGCGCGACGATCTGGAAATGGCTCCCTTCGACGGCAAGGGCGGGATGGGGCAGATGTATGCGCTGTTCGGCGACGGCATGGACGAGGTCATGACCGAGATGAATGAGGCGCTTTCGGCATGACGGAATTGCCTGCCACATGGGCTAACGCGAAGTTCTCAGATTTCGGAACATGGATCGGGGGTGGCACACCCTCCAAAGCCAACCCTCGTTTCTGGAATGGTCCCATTCCATGGGTTTCCCCAAAGGACATGAAAACGAAGGTCATTCGCAAGGCCATTGACGGCATCACAGAGGAAGCGGTCGAAAACTCTGCGGCGAAGCTGGTGCCTGCGGGATCGGTCCTGATCGTGACCCGCTCGGGAATCCTTGCGCACACTCTCCCCATTGCGGTCACCGCTGTTGAGAGCACGCTCAACCAAGACCTCAAGGCGCTCGCTCTCCCGGATGGCATTGGTTCGGAATATATCGCATGGGGAATGCGAGCTTTCGAGCAAAGCATCCTCGACAAGTGTCGAAAGGGCGGAACAACAGTTCACAGCATCGAGATGCCGCGCCTTGCATCATTCGAGTTGCCGATCGCCCCCACCAACGAACAACGTCGCATCGTGGAGAAGATCGAGGCGATGTTCGACGAGATCGACAAGGGGGTCGAGAGCCTGCACACGGCGCGCACCACCCTCGGCCTCTACCGACAGTCCCTGCTGAAATCGGCCTTCGAAGGCCGTCTCACCGCCGACTGGCGCGCCAAGAACGCAGACAAACTGAAAGACCCCAAAACCCTCCTCGCCCGCATCCAGCGCGAACGCGACACCCGCTACAAAACCGCCCTCGACGCCTGGCAAGATGCCCTCGCCACATGGCACGCCGGTGGCGAGAAGGGCAAGAAACCCGCGAAACCGAAGCGCTTAGCGGAAATTGATCCACCAACGGTTTCGGTCAAGGACGAGGGGTGGGCAGAGTTGCCGCTTGGAGCACTCATCGGTAAAGTGCAACAAGGCTGGAGCCCAAAGTGTGATGACGGTCGACCAATTGCGCCTGACGACTGGACAATTGTTACAACCACCGCGGTCCAACATCACAGGTATTCGGATAAGGAAATCAAGCTTCTACCAGCCCGCTTTGAACCCCGGCCAGAAATTGAAATAAAGGCTGGAGATTTCCTGATGACCCGAAAGGGACCGAGAGCACGAACCGGCGTGGTGTGTCTCGTGCCAGCGACACGTCACCGGATCATGCTTTGCGACACGGTTTACCGCTTTCGTTGCGACGAAACCGCCATCTTACCGCGTCTATTAGAGTTTGCTCTGAACTCTCCTCTGACGTTGCGCGAGATCGACGAATTGAAATCAGGAATTTCAGACAGCGGCATCTCCCTCAATCATGGAAAGATCAAATCTGTTTTGGTGAAGTTTCCATTGAACAAGGCTGAACAAGCCGAAATCGTCCGCATCCTCGACGAAAAACTCGAAGCCGCCGACGCGCTGGAAGCCGAGATTGACGCCGCCCTCGCCCGCGCCGACGCCCTCCGCCAATCCATCTTGAAAAAAGCCTTCTCCGGCCAGCTCGTCCCCCAGGACGCCAAGGACGAACCCGCCTCGGCCCTGCTCGAGCGGATCAAGGCCGACCGCGCCATGACTCCCAGGACCAAGAAACGGAAGACCGCCCATGCCTGACGTCATCAGCTTTCAGGATGCCATCAAGGCGACGGAGGGCGACGACAAGGCGCTCCTGATCGGCAACGGCTTCTCAGCACAGTACTTCAACTACGCCAACCTTCTGGCGGAGGCCCAGCTGGAAGAGGGCAGCCCGATCAAAGCGCTGTTTGACCAACTTGGCACTGTCGATTTCGAGGCCGTCATTCGCGCCATGGAAGATGCCGCCGTGGTAGAACGCGCATACGGCAACGACGGTCATGCAGATCAACTGATTGCGGATGCTCAAATTGTCCGAGAAGCCTTGGTTGCTGCGGTCAACGCGACCCACCCGGCGCATCGAGAAGACCTCGATTTTCAATACGAGAGTGCCGCCGCCTTCCTGAAGCATTTTGCAAAGGGTCAGGTCTTTACCCTGAACTATGACCTTTTGCTCTATTGGGTGAACCTCGAAAAAGGCCTTCTTACCGATGGGTTTGGCCTTGGTGAATATACCGAAGACGGCCGGTTCAAAGGTCCGTTTGTGGAAGGCGCCTATTGCCGAACCTTTAATCTACACGGTGGACTTCACCTTTTCCAGAACGAGATTGGCGAAGTCTACAAGGCGTTGAACGATGGCGATGGAGTCATTGCCAATATCACCCATGAAATAGCGAACAAGGGTCGCCTCCCTCTCTATGTCGCAGAAGGAACCTCGACGTCAAAACTGCGAAAGATCAACTCCGTCGAGTATCTCCGCCATTGCTACCGTACATTGCAGGAAACCACCGGCGCAGTCTTTGTGTTCGGACACAGCGCCGACCCAAACGATGCCCACATTTATCATGCGATTTTCGGCTCTAAGGCCAAGCACGTCTATTTCGGCGTCTTCCAGCCGGATGCAGAAAAGGTCACGGCGTTGGATGCAGAACTCGCAAAGTACAAGAAGCTCGGAGGGGATGACGTCAACTACACTTTCTTTGACTCGGAGACAGCACACGTCTGGGATGGACCGCCGGTTGAATAACTTTCAGAGAGAGGGATCGATCAGCAACGCCCACGTCGGGCGCGCTTTCGAATTGCGCGCGCAGCGTGTCTTGGCGGAACACGGGCTAGCACTGACGTTGAACCACAAGGTGCCCTGTGGTTTGGGAAGAGTTAGCAAGCGCCACGCCTTCGATCTTGGGTCAGAGACACCCAAGGTGATTGTGGAGTGCAAATCACAAACATGGACCGCCGGCGGCAACGTACCGAGCGCCAAGATGAAGAATTGGGCGGAAGCCATGTTTTATTTCCACATGGCACCTCCCGATTACCGGAAGATATTTTTCGTCGAGCAGAGCCTTCGGCCGGGGCGTGAAGAAACCCTACTGGGGTATTTTCGGCGGACCCAGGCGCACATGATCCCCCATGACGTGGAATTCTGGGAGATTGCGCGTGATAGCGACGAACTCGTAGTGCACAAGGATTGATATGAGTACATTCGACAGCACCAAACTCCCTCTGCCTCAAGTTCTGTCCGATGTGACGAGCGGCATGATCCAGCTCCCTGATTTTCAGCGCGGCTGGGTCTGGGACGATGAGCATGTCAAATCCCTGCTGGTAAGCATAGCCCGTTCCTTTCCCGTCGGCGCGGTCATGATGCTCGATACAGGCGGCGACGTGCGTTTTCAGGTCCGACCGGTCGAGAATGTTGATTTCAAGGGCCCGATACCAGAGCCTGAAAAGTTGATCCTCGACGGGCAACAGCGTCTGACGTCGCTGACTCAAGTGCTCTCGCTCGAAAAGCCCGTCAAGACGTTCAACGAAAAGGGCAAGGCGATAAGCCGCCATTATTACATCGATATCGCCATGGCACTAGAAGATGATCGGCTTGAAGAGGCATTCATCTCAGTCCCCGAAGACAAGAAGATCAAGACGAATTTCGACCGCGATGTGGTCCTCGATCTTTCGACACGCGAGTTGGAGATCAAGAATTTCCATTTTCCATGCTCGCAAATCCTGAGTTCGGATGCATGGGAAGAGGCTTTGCACGAATTCGCACCTGAGAAATTCGGTGACTTCATGGCGTTCCGAAAGAAAGTGCTGACCGCATTCCGAAGCTATCAGCTGCCCGCGATCACACTGGGCAAGGCCACATCGAAAGAAGCGGTTTGCCTGGTTTTCGAAAAGGTGAACACCGGCGGCGTGCCGCTATCGGTATTCGAGTTGATGACGGCGACCTTCGCTGCAGATGGTTTTAACCTACGGGATGATTGGTATGGGAGTACATTGCGAAATGTCGAAGGGCGCTACCAACGGCTGAGCGAAGAGCCGATCCTGAAGGGGACCGAAGCTGCAGACTTCCTGCAAGCAATCTCGATCCTGCAAAGTTCGGAAAGGCGTAAAGCCGATATCGAGGCGGGAAAGAAGGGCAAGATGATTTCTGCGGTAAGCGCCAAGCGCGTGACCGTGCTTTCGCTTACGCTTGAAGACTACGAAAAATGGGCCCCTCTCGTTGAAGAGGGCTTCAAGCTGGCCGCGAAGTTCATGCGCAAGGAATGTTTCTTTGACGGACGCGAGCTGCCGTACCGTACGCAGCTTGTGCCCCTCGCTGCCGTTCTGTCTCAGATCAAGGAGCGGTGGCTGGAACCGAAAGTCCATGATCGTCTCTCCCGTTGGTTCTGGTGCGGCGTCTTGGGTGAGCTGTATGGCGGGGCCGTCGAAACGCGGATCGCCAACGATTTTGAAGAGCTGATGCCTTGGCTCTTAAGTGATCTAGATGACGAGGCTTATGAACTGATTGACGGCCTTCCAAGGACAATCAGCGAAGCCGCATTCCAGGAAAGCCGCCTAGATACGCTTCGCTCTCGAAACAGCGCCGCCTACAAGGGACTGAATATCCTTGTCCTCAGGGAAGGTGCCCGCGACTTCTTCTGGAAAGCGACGATCAAGGAGCTGGATGACGAAGATATTGCACTGGATATTCATCACATATTTCCCAGGGCGTGGTGTGAAGACAATGGGATCAAGGCGAACACTTACAATGCCATCGTCAACAAGACCCCCATTTCCTACAAGGCAAACCGGATGATTGGGCGTAAAGCGCCATCCGAATACCTGACCGCTCTTCAAAAGCACAAACAGGTTACGCTAGACGATCCGGCAATGAACGCTCTCCTCGCATCGCACCGTATCCCTGCTGATCTGCTTCGTGCTGACGATTTCGATGCGTTCTATTCTGGTCGAAAAGCCGAACTTCTCAGGTTGGTCGAAAGAGCGATGGGCAAAGCTGCACAACTGGATCAAACAGGAGTTGTATCGAACGCAGGTGAGGAACAATGAACACCGTCCCTATTGTGTCCAAGGTCTGGAGCTTCTGCACCACGCTGCGCGACGACGGCGTCGGCTATGGCGACTACCTGGAGCAGCTCACCTACCTCATCTTCCTCAAGATGGCGGACGAATACGCCAAGCCCCCCTACAGCCGCGATGTGGGGATCCCGGCGGGGTATGACTGGACCAGTCTGACCTCGCGGCGGGGAGCGGAACTGGAAGCGCATTACGTTATGCTGTTGCGCAAGCTAGGCGAGCAAAAGGGTATGCTCGGCCAGATTTTCACCAAGGCGCAGAACAAGATCACCGATCCGGCCAAGCTGTTCCGCCTGATTGACATGGTGGACAGCACGAAATGGGTGATGCTGGGCGCCGACGTGAAGGGCGACATCTACGAAGGGCTGCTGGAACGCAACGCCGAGGATACGAAGTCAGGAGCGGGCCAGTATTTCACCCCGCGCGCCCTGATCCGAGCAATGGTTGACTGTGTCCGTCCCGAGCCAGGCAGAACAATTGCAGATCCGGCATGTGGGACAGGCGGTTTCTTCCTCGCCGCTCACGATTTCCTGACAGACCCGGACAACCATGCTCTCGACAAGGACCAGAAGTCTTTCCTCAAGCATTCGACTTTCTTCGGTAACGAGATCGTCGCCGGGACCCGGCGCCTTTGCCTGATGAATATGTTCCTGCACGGGATCGGAGAAATGACCGGGGACACTCTTGTGTCCCCCGCGGACGCACTGATCTCCCCACCATCGGAAACCTTCGACTACGTTCTTGCGAACCCGCCTTTCGGCAAAAAGAGTTCGATGAGCTTCACCAATGCGGAGGGCGAGCAGGAGACGGACGACCTGACCTACAACAGGCAGGATTTCTGGGCGACCACATCGAACAAACAGCTGAACTTCGTCCAACATATCCGGACCATGCTGAAAACAACCGGCCAAGCCGCCGTGGTCGTGCCTGACAATGTTCTGTTCGAAGGCGGCGCGGGAGAGACCATCCGGCGCAAACTGCTTCAAACGACCGATCTGCACACCATTCTTCGCCTGCCCACGGGCATCTTCTATGCGCAGGGCGTAAAAGCGAACGTGGTTTTCTTCGACAACCGCGCGGCCAGCCCCGATCCGCAGACCTCCAAGGTCTGGTACTACGATTACAGGACGAACGTGCATCATACCTTGAAGCAGAAGCCCCTGACGTACGTGCACCTCCAAGAATTTGTCTCGTGCTACAAACCCGAAAATCGATATGAACGCAGCCCGACCTGGAGCGAAGAAAGCCCAGATGGGCGCTGGCGCTCATTTGACCGGGAAGAATTACTGGCACGTGACAAGGCAAGCCTCGATCTTTTCTGGCTTCGTGATGCGTCAATGACTGATCACGAAAATCTTCCCGAGCCCGAAGTTCTGGCAGAAGAGATCATGGAGAACCTTCGATCCGCCCTCGCGAGCTTTGAAGCCGTGAGTGTGGATTAGGATTCGTATTCGTTCCGATGATCGCGGTTCAAGTCGCTCCGGAACGCCCTGGTTTGGAGGACTTGATTTCGCCGAAGCCCTTTCGTTCTAACCGATGACGCTACTACGCCTGCAGAGCTGTTGCCCGTAACCAAATAACGGTCTTCTTGATCGGTCCCGTGAACCATTACGGGGCCGATTATGACCGTTACGCCTTTCAAATCAGAAACGTCTTCCCGCGGCGCACGCATGTTGCGCACGGCCCTTGGGCCTGGCATCGCTGCATGGCTCGAAGATGCGGGCGTCGTCGAGGTGATGCTGAACCCTGACGGGCGGCTCTGGGTTGACCGTCTTGCCGATGGACTGAGCGACACAGGCGCGTTCCTGTCCCCTGCCGATGGCGAGCGCATCATCCGTCTTGTCTCGCATCACGTCGGTGCGGAGGTGCATCCCGCGGCCCCGCGTGTTTCGGCTGAATTGCCAGACACGGGCGAGCGCTTCGAGGGTTTGCTGCCACCAGTTGTTTCTGCACCCACATTTGCCATTCGCAAGCCCGCCGTCGCGGTGTTCACCCTCGACGACTACGTTTCCGGCAGAATTCTCTCGGCTGACGCCGCGGGTCACCTGCGCGAGGGGATCATCGGCCGGGCCAATATTCTTGTCGCGGGTGGGACCTCAACCGGCAAGACGACCCTCACCAATGCGCTGTTGGCGGAGATCGCCAAGACCTCGGACCGCGTGGTGCTGATCGAGGACACGCGCGAGCTGCAATGCCTGACCCCCAACCTCGTGGCTCTCCGCACCAAGGACGGGGTCGCGACCTTGTCCGATCTCGTGCGCGCGTCGCTGCGGCTGAGGCCTGATCGCATCCCCATCGGAGAGGTGCGCGGCCCCGAAGCGCTCGACCTGCTGAAAGCCTGGGGCACCGGCCATCCGGGCGGGATCGGCACGATCCACGCCGGGTCCGCCATCGGCGCGTTGCGGCGGCTCGAACAGCTGATCCAAGAGGCGGTGGTGACAGTTCCGCGCGCGCTGATCGCAGAAACCATCGATCTGATCGCTGTTCTGTCCGGACGGGGCGCCGAACGTCGCCTCTCTGAATTGGCGCGTGTCACCGGCCTGACCACCACGGGCGATTACGCCCTCACCCCTGTTTTCCCACCAATACAAGGAAGCCATCCATGACCCTTCTGCCATCATTTCGCACAGCCCTTGGCGCAACCGCCCTCGGCCTCCTCGCTTTTGCCCTGCCCGAGCCAGCGCTCGCCGCCGGGTCCGGCATGCCATGGGAAGCCCCCTTGCAAACCATCCTCGAGTCGATCGAAGGCCCGGTCGCCAAGATCGTCGCAGTGATCATCATCATCGTCACGGGCCTGACACTGGCCTTTGGCGACAGTTCAGGCGGGTTCCGGCGGCTGGTGCAGATTGTCTTCGGGCTGTCCATCGCCTTCGCGGCCTCGAGCTTCTTTCTGTCCTTCTTCTCCTTTGGCGGCGGAGCGCTCATCTGATGGAGAACCCCAACGACATTCCCGGCTATTTCGCGCCGGTGCACCGCGCCTTGATCGATCCGATCCTGCTGGCCGGTGCGCCGCGCACCATCGCCATTGCCAATGGCACCCTGGCGGCCGCCATCGGGCTCGGCTTGCGGCTCTGGCTCGTTGGCCTCGCATTCTGGCTAGTGGGCCACCTTCTCGCGGTCTGGGCCGCGAAGCGGGACGCACAGATCGCCGAGGTGGCGCGCAGACATCTGCGCTACCCCTCCTGGTTCGGAGTCTGAGCCGATGATGCGTCTGGCCGAATACCGCTCCAAATCCGCCCTACTGACCGACTTCCTGCCCTGGGCCGCGCTTGTCGCGCCCGGCGTCATCCTGAACAAGGACGGCAGCCTGCAACGCACCGCGCGGTTTCGGGGGCCTGATCTGGACTCCGCCACGCCCGCCGAACTGGTTGCAACATCGGCCCGGCTCAACAGCGCGCTGCGTCGGCTTGGGTCCGGCTGGGCCGTCTTCGTGGAAGCACAACGGATCCCGGCACAGGACTATCCCGTCTCCGAGTTTCCCGATCCGGTCTCGGCCCTTGTCGATGCCGAACGGCGCGCGCAGTTCGAAGAAGCGGGGGCACATTTCGAGAGCGCGTATTTCCTGACCCTGGTCTGGATGCCGCCCGCTGACGACGCGAGCCGCGCCGAAGGCTGGCTGCTTGAGAACGCACCGGATCGCAGCACCAAGCCTCAGGACCTGATCTCCGCCTTTGTCAGCCGCGCCGACCGGCTGACCGATCTGCTCGACAGGTTCATGCCGGAAATCGCCTGGCTCGCCGATGAAGAGACCCTGACCTATCTGCATTCAACCGTTTCGACCCGGCGCCAGCGCGTCCGCGTCCCGGAGGTCCCTATGCATCTGGACGCGGTGCTGACCGATGACCCTCTTGTGGGTGGGCTGACACCCCGCCTCGGGGCCGCACATCTCAAGACCCTGAGCATCATTGGGCTGCCAAGCGCTACCTGGCCCGGACTGCTCGACGAGTTGAACGGGCAAGGGTTCGAGTATCGCTGGTGCACGCGCGCGATCTGCCTCGACAAGACGGATGCCGCCCGGGTGTTCACCCGCATTCGGCGACAGTGGTTCGCCAAGCGCAAGTCGGTCGCCGCGATCCTGAAGGAGGTGATGACCAACGAGGCCTCGACCTTGCTCGACAGCGACGCGGCCAACAAGGCGGCAGATGCGGACGAGGCGCTGCAGGAACTCGGTGCCGATGTGGCGGGTGCGGCCTATGTCACCGCCACGATCACCGTCTGGGACGAAGACCCGCGGGCGGCCGAAGCGAAGCTCAAGGCGGTAGAGAAGATCGTGCAGGGGCGCGATTTTACCTGCATCCCGGAAACTCTGAACGCGCTCGAGGCCTGGCTCGGCTCCCTGCCCGGCCATCTCTACGCCAATGTCCGCCAACCTCCCATCTCGACGCTGAACCTCGCCCAAATGATCCCGATCTCGGCGGTCTGGGCGGGGCCGGACCGGAACGACCATCTGGACGGCCCGCCGCTGTTCCACGCCGAAACCGACGGCACGACCCCGTTTCGCTTCTCCACCCATGTGGGCGATGTCGGCCATACCTTGATCGTTGGCCCGACCGGGGCGGGCAAATCGGTTCTGCTGGCCCTCATGGCGCTGCAATTCCGCCGATACCCGGGCGCGCAGGTCTTCGCCTTCGACTTCGGCGGCTCGATCCGTTGCGCCACGCTCGCTATGGGCGGGGATTGGGAGAACCTGGGCGATGCACTGGCCGACGAGGACCCGGCGGTTCAACTGCAGCCACTGGCGCGGATCGAAGACGCGTCCGAACGCGCCTGGGCGCAGGACTGGCTCGCGGGAATCCTCGGACGGGAAGGCGCGACGATCGACCCAGGCGCGCGGGACCATCTCTGGTCGGCTTTGAGCTCGCTCGCCTCGGCCCCGCGCGAGGAGCGCACACTGACCGGCCTCTCGGTCCTGCTGCAATCGACCGAGTTGAAACGCGCGCTCAAGCCCTTCTGCCTCGGCGGGCCTTTCGGACGGCTTCTCGATGCTGAGGCCGAAGACCTGGGCAGCGCCGAGGTGCTCGCCTTTGAGACCGAAGGGTTGATCGGATCAGCGGCCGCCCCCGCCGTGCTGGCCTATCTCTTCCACCGGATCGAGGCGCGGCTCGACGGGCGGCCCACGATGATCCTGATCGACGAGGGCTGGCTGGCGCTGGACGATGCCAATTTCGGCGGGCAGCTGCGTGAATGGCTGAAGACGCTGAGAAAGAAGAACGCCTCCGTGATCTTCGCCACCCAATCGCTGGCCGATATCGACGGGTCCCTCATCGCGCCTGCCATCATCGAGAGCTGCCCCACGCGCGTCTTCCTGCCCAACGAGCGCGCCTTCGAACCCCAGATCGCCCGAATCTACCAGAATTTCGGGCTAAACGACCGCCAGATCGACATCGTCGCCCGCGCGACGCCGAAGCGCGACTACTACTGCCAGTCTCGCCGCGGAAACCGGCTCTTTTCCCTGGGCCTCGGCGAGGTGGCGCTGGCCTTCACCGCCGCCTCTTCCAAGGCCGATCAGGCCGCAATCAGCAATCTTATCGCCACCCATGGCCAGAATGACTTTGCCGCCGCCTGGCTGCGTCATCGCGGTCTTGATTGGGCCGTCGACCTGCTCGGGCCCGACATCGCACCAGCAGCTCCGACACCCCCTCACCCTGACCAAAAGGAGACAGAACATGACCCGCAATCCTGAGCGCCCTGCCCGGCCCCGCAAACTCGCCGCCGCATTGATGGCCAGCGCCCTCGTCCTAACACCGGTTCTATCGACACCGGCCCAGGCCTTCTTCTTCGGCGGTGGTGGCCGGATCGTCTACGATCCGCGGAACCACGCCGAAAACATCCTCTCGGCTGCCCGCGCGCTGGAGCAGATCAACAACCAGATCGCGCAGATCCAGAACCAGGCGCAAATGCTGATGAACGATGCGCTGAACCTCGCGAACCTGCCGCATTCGTCACTGGCGCAGCTGCAGGACGCCATCGGCGAGACGCAGCGCCTCTTGGCCGATGCCCAGAGCCTCGCCTTCGACGTGGCCACTATCGAACAGGCCTTCACGCAGGACTACGGTGCTGCCGCAGCGCAGGGCGATTTCGACGCGATGATAGCAGGCGCGCGCGAGCGGTGGGAGACCTCCGTCGCGGGCTTCGAAGACGCGTTGCGCGTGCAGGCCGGGGTCGTGGGCAATATCGACGGCGCGCGAACTCACATGGAAGCGCTCATCCGCGAAAGCCAAGGAGCCGTTGGGGCCCTGCAGGTCGCGCAGGCTGGCAACCAACTGCTCGCATTGCAATCGACACAGATCGCCGATCTGACGGCAGCCATCGCCGCGCAGAACCGTGCCGAAGCGCTGGAAGCCGCCCGCATCGCCTCCGCCGAGGCGCAGGGCCGCGAGAACCTCGCGCGGTTCCTCGATTACGGCGGCGGCTACTCCCCCGGCACAGTACGGCTGTTCGGGGAGTAAGCGTATGGCCCTCGACACCCCGCGAACTCTGCGCCTTGTCGCCTTCGGTATCGGCGGCCTTGCCGCCCTCGCCGCCGCCGTCGAACTGACACGCACGGTCCTGCCCACCGACACCGGGAATGTGGTCAGGGATGACGCCTTGCGCGGCATCCTCGCGCGTTGCCGTGACCTGACGCCCGAAGACTACGCAGCCGACACCGAATGCCGCGCCGCCTGGGAGGCGGCCCGGCAGCGCTTCTTCGATCTGGCGCCAGAGCCGGCCGGAACGGAGTGAGGCGATGGGCGGCGTCAGTGTCATCGACCGGTTTCTCGAGGTTTTCGCCTCCTACATCGATTCCGGCTTCGGCCTTCTCGGCGGCGACGTCGCCTTTCTCGCCACCACGCTGATCGTCATCGACATCACGCTGGCCGCCCTGTTCTGGGCCTGGGGCGCGGATGACGACATCATCGCCCGGCTGGTGAAAAAGACCCTCTTCGTCGGGGTCTTCGCCTATATCATCGGCAACTGGAACACGCTGGCCCGGATCGTTTTCGACAGTTTCGCGGGCCTTGGCCTGGTCGCCACCGGCGGCACGATCTCCGCTAGTGAACTGCTTCAGCCCGGCCGCATCGCGCAGGTGGGGCTCGAGGCCGGCCAGCCGATCCTTGCCTCCATCGCCGAACTCTCCGGGTTCGTCGCCGTCTTCGAGAACTTCATCCAGATCGGGATCCTGTTCTTCGCCTGGCTGGTGGTCCTGCTTTCGTTCTTCATCCTCGCGATCCAGCTCTTCGTCACCCTGATCGAATTCAAATTGGCCACGCTGGCGGGTTTCATCCTCGTGCCCTTCGGCCTCTTCAACAAGACCGCGTTCATGGCCGAACGCGTGCTGGGCCTCGTCATTTCCTCCGGCGTCAAGGTTCTGGTCCTGGCCGTGATCGTCGGCATCGGGTCGACCATCTTCAGCGAGTTCACCGCCGGGTTTGCGGGTGAACCCACAATCAACGACGCGATGTCCGTGGTCCTCGGCGCGCTGGCGCTTCTCGCACTCGGTATCTTCGGCCCCGGCATCGCCAATGGCATTGTCTCGGGCGGGCCACAGCTTGGCGCAGGCGCAGCTGTCGGCACCGGTATCGCCGTGGGCGGGGCCGCGGTCGCCGGTGTCGCCGGGACCCGGATGGCACTTGGCACCGGTGGCGCGGCCTTGCGTGGTGCCAGTGCGGTTGGCAGCGGAACCGCGACCGCTTACCAACTTGGTGCCGCGTCCCGCAGCACAGCGTTGGGCAAGTCCGTCGGTGGCGTGGCCGCTGTCGGCAAGACCGGTGCCGTCGCCGCGTTCAGCCCGCTCCGGCGCGCGATCTCGGACGGCGCGCAGTCCGGCGCCCGCGCAGCCTATGCCGCCACCGGCGGGCGCATTGCGGGTGGCGCCCTGCCCGCCCCGGCCAATGACGGCCCACCCGATTGGGCGCGCCGGATGAAGCGCCAGCAATCCCTTCAACACGGCCTCTCGACCGCCGCCCATGTCATCCGCTCCGGAGACCATGGCGGCGGCGGCACGGTCGTCAGCCTCTCCGAAAGGTCCTCCTGATGTTCCGACGCCCCAGTGTCCGCTATGGCACCACGCCCGAGCCTGTCACCCCCTACCAGAAGGCCGCCCAGGTCTGGGACGAGCGCATCGGCTCGGCCCGCGTCCAGGCCCGCAACTGGCGCCTTATGGCGCTCGGATGCCTCGCCCTGTCCGCCGGGCTCAGCGCGGCGCTCGCCTGGCAATCGACACGCAGCAGCGTCGTCCCCTACGTGGTCGAGGTCGACAATCTTGGTGCGGCACAGGCCGTCGCCCCGGCGCTGGCCGAGTATCGCCCGACCGATCCGCAGATCGCGTGGCATCTCGCCCGCTTCGTTGAGCATGTCCGGCAGGTCCCTGCCGATCCGATCGTGCTGCGCCAGAACTGGCTTCGTGCCTACGATTTCGCCACGGACCGCGGCGCTGTCGCGCTGAATGACCATGCCCGGGTGAACGATCCCTTCGCGCAGGTCGGCGACACGCAGGTCTCCGTCGAAGTCTCGAGCGTCATCCGCGCCTCGGATACGAGCTTCCGCGTCGCCTGGATCGAGCGGCGATACGAAAACGGTCAACTCGCCAGCACCGATCGCTGGACCGCCATCCTGACCGTCGTGATCCAACCGCCGCGCGATGCGGAGCGCCTGCGGGCCAACCCCCTCGGCGTCTATGTCCATGCCATCAACTGGTCGAGGGAGAATGCCCAATGACCCGACTTCGCCCCATCCCCGTTCTTCTCATCGCGGCCACGGCGCTGACCGCCTGCACGGGGCAACGCCCGCCCGAAATCGCCTACGATGATCACATCCCGGCACTCGCTCCGCCGCCGGCACCACCCCCGGCCGAGGGGCCGCCCCGCCCGGTTCACACGCCCCCCGCCTGGACGCCCTCCCGCGGCGGCGATCCGGAAGCGGATACGCCCGAGGCGCGCATCATCGCCGCAAATGCCGCCGCCCGGGTCGAACCCCGCCAGCAGGGCTATTACAACGCCATGCAGGTTTTTCCGTGGAGCGAAGGCGCGCTCTACCAGATCTATGCAGCACCCGGCCAGATCACGAATATCGCGCTCGAACCCGGCGAACGCCTGACCGGCCCCGGCCCGATCGCGGCGGGCGACACCGCGCGCTGGATCATCGGTGATACCACCAGCGGTGCGGGTCGCACCGAGCGCGTCCATATCCTCGTGAAACCCACCCGCCCCGACATCTCCACCAATCTCGTCGTCAACACCAACCGGCGCACCTATCACATCGAGTTGCACGCCGACGAAGAGACTTGGATGCCCAGCGTTGCATGGGCCTATCCAGAGGTGCGAACCACGCCCCGCACCCCAACAATTCGCCGCCCGGCGATCCCGCACGAGGCCGAACGGCACTACCGCTATGGCTTGCAGGGCGACGCCCCACCCTGGCGGCCGGTCTCGGTCTTCGACGATGGACGGCGTGTCTATGTCGTCTTTCCACCCGGTATCGCCCAGGGCGAAATGCCCCCGCTCTTCGTGATCGGCGCGGATGGGCGCAGCCAGATCGTCAACACCCGCGTGCGCGGCAATGTGCTGATCGTGGACAGGCTCTTCGGAGCCGCGGAATTGCGTCTCGGCGAAAGACAACAGCAGGTCGTGCGGATCGTACGGACGGATGGCGATCAGCGCCCGCCGCGCGCGCCCCAGCCGGAGGCGGAGCGATGACACAAACCCCTGATATGCCGGAGCCACCACGGACCGAGCAAGACATCGCCCAGGAACTCCGCCTCAGGCCCGATCCGCCCCGTGTCATGCGCCTGTCCCGCCGGGCCATCGCCCTTGCCACCGCAATCGGCGGTCTGGGTCTGGGCGCAATCCTGATCGTGGCCCTGCAGAACAACCGGCAGGAGGGCACCCAGACCGAGCTCTTTTCCACCGAACGCATTCAGGCGGCTGAAGGGCTGTCCACACTGCCTCGGGATTACGCAGATGTCCCGCGTCTCGGCCCACCCTTGCCCGGTGAGCTGGGCCGCGCCATCCTTGGGGCGCAAGATCGCGGCCAGCCGGTCCCGGCACCGCCCCTTTCCGGTCCTTTGGCCCCCACAGTCGATCCCGAGGAACAACGCCGCCTTCAGGAACTCGACGCCGCCAGGCTGAGCGCCCTTTTCGCCGAGGCGCAAACCGTGCAACGCGGCGGAGCACAGCCCACATCGACGCCCCCCGCGACCGGCGTGCTCTTCCCCTCCACATTGGGCAGCCCGACGGCAAGCGATCCGGTCTCAAACCGAGAGGCGTTCCTCACCCGACCCGGAAACACGGAAACCGTGAGTGCACAACGCATCACGGCACCGCCCAGCCCCTACATCCTGCAGGCCGGAACGGTGATCCCGGCCGCCCTGATCACCGGCCTGCACTCCGATCTACCGGGCCAGATCTCGGCCCAGGTGACGTCGAATGTCTTTGATAGCCCCTCAGGGCGGTACTTGCTGATCCCGCAAGGCGCTCGGCTTCTGGGAGAATACGACAGCCGCATCGCCTCCGGGCAAAGCCGTCTGCTTCTGGTCTGGACCCGCCTAATCCTTCCGGATGGTCGCTCCATTGTGCTGGAGCGCGCGCCCGGTACTGACGGAACAGGCGCGTCCGGCCTGCAGGACCGGGTCAACTATCATTGGGGTCGCGTCTTCCTTGCTGCTGGCCTCGCCACGATCCTGAACCTCGGCCTGGAAAGTGGCGCAGAAACCGAAGACGATGTCGCCCGCGCCATCCGCGAGGCCGCGCAGGACACGATCGGACGGACCGGGGACGAGATCGTCCGCCAGCAGCTCGCCGTCCCGCCGACACTGACCATACGCCCGGGCTTCCCGGTCCGCGTCATGGTCACCCGCGACCTGATCCTCGAGCCCTTGGGAGAAGTCCGATGACGAAACTGAAGCTTGGCCCGATCCATGACGACAAGCCGGTCAAGCTGACCGTCGAACTTCCCGCTGATGTACACCGTGACCTTTGCGACTACGCGGCTGTCCTCGGCCAACAGACCGGACAGGATCTTGAGCCCGCCCGCCTCGTCGCCCCCATGCTCGACCGCTTCATGGCCACGGACCGCGGGTTCGCTGCAGCGCGCAAGGCGGGATCGAGGGCCAACCGCAAGAAGCCAGACCCACCGAAGCCACTGGATTCCGATCAGGGCTAAGTATCTGTGAAATCGTAAGTCTCTTGGCGGATCGCATTGCACATGGATCGCACATAGGCACCCCCTACCTGCCTCAGGTTACTAGGGAGTCGGTCCGATCCTCCATTAGCGCACCAAGCGGAAGGGGTTAAGAAAGACCCGCATCAAATATCATACAATCATGCCAACCCCAAAACAGTGCACTCAAACAAAAACGACAAACGCTTAATCGAGATTTCCGCAATTTGATCTAAGATAAATGTCAGATGGCCCTTACATCAAATAAAACCATGTGAGTTGACTTTTCCGGACTTTGGTCAAGATACCAAGGGGGCCAACTCTCTATCTGCTCTCAAGGGAACAATAAAAGTAGCGCGGCATCCAATTCCTTCAGGACCTCTGTCAAGACGCAGACTACCCGACATATCGCGATTCCAGTGAAGCCTCGCTATTTTTGCAGCTTCCGCACAGCCAATCCCAAAACTAACACCTCTATCAGCCAAGTTTTCCCCCGAATAATTCGGCTTAAGGGCCATTTTCTCTTCGCCCGGACTTAGTCCAACCCCATTGTCCAAGACTTCTACCTTCAAATACTCCACGCCAGATCTGAAAACGCCAAGAGTGGCATTAAACTCAACCCATCCTTGCTCACCAAGATGGCTTATTGCCTTATTTGCATTCTCCAAGAGGTTCTCCAATGCAATCGACAATAGCTGCCGGTCAAAGCTGCCAATCTCGAGTTCTACGTCAATCGAAGGGCGCAAATTCTGCACCGTATTGATGCGTCCTAAGAATTCTTCAAGAAAGTTCGAAATCACTACATCTTCTGGCGTGATTTGATCTCGAGTATAAAACTGAAGCACACGCTCCAGCTTCGCCTCAAGATAATCATTCTCGCGAATTGCTTTGTCAATCGTGCCGACTTGAACAACGGAGAAAGGTGCGCCACTCTCCTCCTTGATCATCTTCAAATCATTTCTCCACTTGCGCAACTCTCGACGAAGGGTATGAGCAATCGCGTTGGAAAAGTTAAGGCGTGCCTCACTCTGAAATCGCAAGAAATTTTTGCTATATAGGCAAGCGTACTCCAATTGCTCTATCACTTGAACGGCCGCTGTATCTGTCAACTTCCTTTTTTGAAGAATGCCAAAACATCCAACCTCGGCTGCGCGCTTTTTGGTGAAGGGCCCAACACGATGCGACAATACGATAAAATTTGTACTCGGGCTCAGTATTTTGCCTAGGGTAACAAACGCAAAACCATCCCAAACAGTATCGTTGAAATCAGAAGCATCTTGGTCGTCGAGCTCTAGATCGACAATGCATAAGCTGATATTGTTCTTCTCTGCCAAGCGGGCGAGCGCTAAGGTTGGGCGAGCTTCGCTAATAAGCTGATATTTACTACTACCTGTTGACTCGAGAAACTCAGAGAACTCCAGAAGATCCGCAGCATCGTCGTCTACATGAAGTAGAAGAAAATCATCCTCAGGCAACGCGTTTCTCATGCAAATCAACCCAATAGACAAGTATATCTGAGAGCGATTGTACTAGTCGATCGCGGTTGATCGGTTTCTTCACATAAGAAGTCGCGCCGGCAGTGTACGCACGTTCCCTAGCGTGTTTATTCGAAGTCTTTGAGAAAACAACGATCGGGAAGTCTTCATACTCGCGTGACTTCCGGAGGGCTTCGACTGCTCTCACACCTTCCCAATCGTCCTCATCAATCTGTAAATCAACCACTGCTATGTACGCATCATCGACGCCACCAGACGACAGCCAACCATCAAACTCTTCTTGATTCACCATCAGGTGAGGAACAATACATTGAACGCGCGAATGGCTGGAGTTGCCGCGCTCCATAAGAGCCGCCTTAGCTTCTTCAACCAAGTCTTTCATTTCTGCATCGTCTTCATACACGACAACCATCAACTTTTTCTTTGGCAAGTCATGTCCTCCCTTGCATCATCTTCAACGGAAGATTCACTGTGATGCAGGTACCCACACCCTCGTGCGATGATGCATAGACAGCGCCATCGTACAGGTCAACAACGCGTTTGACTATCGCAAGCCCTATGCCCATGCCAGAAAACTCATCGCGGCTTGAAACTCCGCCTTTCTTTACTTTGGGCCTTGTTGATGCCTCTTGGTTTGGACGCAGCCCTCTTTTGAACGGCTTGAATATCGACTTAATTTTTTTTGGATCAATCCCAATTCCCATATCAACAAAGTGTATCGCAAACATACCATCAGGAACTCGACCCAAAGGCATGAAGTCGGGAATTGGCCACCGAACAGCTAAATCTTCGTCGTAGGATGGATCCTCTGCAGCGACGAAGATCATGCAAGTTTCACCCCGTCGATATTTCAACGAATTCTTAATCAAATTTGAGAACAACGAAAAGCAATGAGAATAATCAATTTTGAGCGTTGGAAGGTGATTCAACACCACCAAAGACGATTGTCGTTCCGAGTCCAACATGAATCGCCGCTGCTGAGAAAAAAAGTTGTTTAGGTTTGTATGCTCTGGATTTGCCACAGGTGTGAACTCAAGGAGCTCAATCATACCTTTTACGTAATGCTTGCTGCGTCGGCCAAAATACTCTATGTCGTCGCACGCTTCATCGCAAAGAGATATCACTTTCCTCACCCGAGGTCGCCTAGCACGACTCGGTCGTTGATAGTCAATTCTTTCTAACAACCTGGAAAACTCCTCCGCCAAGTCTATTACATCATCAAGTCTGGGGGCGATCAACTTGTCGAATACTCCGTCAATCTTGAAATGGTCGAACTCCTCATAGTTTGTATCCCAGAAAAGATTGAACTCGTTGTCAATTGCGTCAAGCAAGACAATCATTTTCTCGGGTCGGCGCGAGAATTTGATGGTCGCCTCAAACTCCCGTAAGACCCCGGACGGCCCGGAAGCATCTTGAAGTACCCTAGCGCGACGATCAAGAAACGTAATGGTCTGCCCGAAATCGTGAGGCAGTGCCATTCGAAGCAAGTCCTTGATTTGTTGTTCTTCGGCGGTAAGCATGGTTTCCGACAGCAGGAGAAGTTGATGAACAAAGTGTATGAGCCTACAATAGTAACTATAGACGACGATGAAGCAAGCGTTCGTCAGATCCTGACCTCTCTTGAGACCTCCCTATGGTGGCGCACCAACCCGCTGGAACTCGGCGACTCAGATGTCGTTATTCAGCCAACCGTCGAAGGGATCTTTCCAAACCAAAATGAAGGACTTAAGTCGTATCTCGACCGAGTTCGCGCGCGCATCTTTGGTGAAGCTACCGATTCGGCCGCCGCCTCAGAAGCCTATGATTCAAGCATCATCTTTTTGGTTGACTGGAAGTTTGAACTAAACTGGTCGGCCAATGACGGCCCAAAACCAGACGGAATTTCGCTGTGCAGAGAAATCAAAAAATATATTCCGCATGCGTTCTGTTGCCTAATCACAGCCCACAACAGCCTGGAGACAAATGAAACGGACTTTGATGCATTCGAGACGGCAATCGAAAAAGGCGACCTTGACCATCAAGGTGGGATTGATCTTTTGGCGAGGAAAATAACAGAACACCTCCAGATAAATGCACAGTCTCCGACATGGGATGGTCTGCTGAAGTATGCCAGCATGGACAAAGAAATTTTTCATGCTCTCGGCGTGGGGGATGGGCAAAATCGATCCATCACAAGCTCGGGATTCATAGAGAAATTTGGGCAAAACCTCTTTTCTGCGGAGGCTTCGCTAACGCTTGAGCCTCTCGACAGCTTGCTTGCTCCCAATGGCTGCATCGTAGAGTCACAAAACCTATTTGCGAAGGCATTCGGCGCTCGGAAGGCACGGTTTTGCACGAACGGAACTACTGGAGCGAATTCAATCCTTTGGTCCGCACTATTTGATGATGGAGATGTGGTAATTGTTGATAGAAACTGCCACATATCACACCACTACAGCGCAGCAATGCAGAACGCGATACCCCTCTACGTCAATCCTGAGGTCGCCGTTGATCCCGACGTTTTCGGGCCTGTTGCCCTTAGTAGCGTTCTTGATTTGCTCAAAACTGCCGCGAAAGATGGCTATGTCGAAAAAATCAAAGGATTGGTATTAACCAACTGCACATTTGATGGCTATGTCCTAAATGCCACGGAGTATGTTGAAGCAATCGATCAATTTCTTCGCGGTATTGGTCTATCAAATCTGGCAGATCAATTTGTGTATGTTTTTGATGAGGCGTGGTTTTCTTTCGCTCGGTTTGATCCGGGGTTAATTCGGTTTACTGGAATGTTTGCCGCAACGCATGCCCAACTTCCAGGCAATGTGAAACCTAGAGTATACGTCACTCAGTCGGTACACAAAACACTCACGGCGCTGAGGCAAGCTTCGGTTATTCTAGAAAGTGATCACTTTTTGGATGGAGATAATCAGGCTTCGGGACTTGAAACACAGCGATTTAAGCAAAGTTACCTTGCCCGCACAACAACTAGCCCAAGCGCGCCTATCGTTGCCTCATTCGACATTGCTAGAAGGCAAATGGCTCTTGAAGGAGGAACGCTGATACAAGATAGCGTGAAAGCTATCAACGACCTGAAAGGGCTTTTGTTTGGAAATAAATGGGGGTCTGTAAAACAATATTTCGACCCAACACCGCCACATGGAAGAGCCCGCGAGACTGAAGCCAATCTTGTTAAGGATCCAACAAAACTGACAATATTCCACAAGCTTAATGTCAGCTCTGCTGCAGCAAAAACGAGAATGTGGAATATCGGACGTGTTCAGGTTAACAAGTATGGCGAAGACTCTCTAATGTTTATGTTCATGCCGGGCTTCAAGAAGAGTAGAATTACTAGCCTTCTGAGCAAACTTAAGCTCATCGTAGCAGATTCCAATCCAGATGAGGTTTCAAGTGAGATAGACAGAATGTCTATTCCAAATCTACAGTTTTGCCTCGGCAAGGACCATAAACCACTAGAATACCCGAAGGGTGTCATAACTGAAGGCGGCTGGGCTATGAGAGACATGTTGTTCTCGAAAACTGGTCGGCTTGCCGTGCCGACGAAGAGCGAGGAATTGAATGACACTGACCAGTACGTTGTTGGCAGTTTCATCACACCCTACCCGCCTGGATTCCCAATCTTTTATCCCGGTCAAGTAGTGACTGGCGCCGAAATCAAGCAGGTTTTTTCTATTCCGGGCGAGGTGCATGGTCGCAGCGCTGAGGGAGAGATTTCCCTCTGGAAACTTAGTCTTAGATGATATCTTAAAGATTCGTAGTTGACACAGGCTGCTCTAGTCTCTGACACCTTCGTCGTTAATAGCCAAGAGCAGAGATTATGAACTCTTCCAGGACATTCTGGACCTGTTAGAAGGCCCGAATTTGCAGGCAGATGCGCCAGAAAAATTGGAGGCTTTCAGTGGAGCTTACAATGAGGAACGCCCACACAGCGAAATCGGGATGAAGTCCCAGCAGGACTGATGATATTGCAAGGCGCACCCAGCCCGCCTTTGTGATAAAAAGACGGCAGAATTAACCCTGACCGCAGACGCCTTGGGGGGCAGGTCAGATAGACTAGCAAAGTCGAGATACGGAAGGCTCAGCTCAGCGCTCAAAATTTTCAGTAGTTTGAGCTCGTCAGCTAATTACATCGTCCATGCTCAACTCAATTCGCAATAAGTTGCGTAAGGGCACAAGCGCCTCAAACTTTTCATATTGAACGTCGATTACTTCAAATACTTTACTTTTTTCAATGATGGCACGTCTAATGAAAGCAAGTGTCTGGCCACTATCACTGAATATATACTTGGCGAGCCTAAGCGAAATTATCCAAGAACCAATATTGTCCGATGGATAGTGGACACCAGCAAAAACCCGCCTATCTCCAAAATCGACTGCGTATTGAGCCAACTCTTCAAGCTGAACGGGTGAATAACTTACTGAACTAGACCTCCAGTATTCCTCGATTGCCGCACTGAAGAGTATTCCTTCAAGGCAGTGGCCACTACAAAAAGAAGAATGTCTGGCACTCAGCGCCGGGTAGTTTATGAAATCTTCCCGACCCAATATTAATGCAGCTTGGTGAGGTCGCACCCTCATGAACTCATTTTTGAACCAGAATAGTCCTGGAAGTTTTTTGCTACTGTAAGCGTCGTCTACCGCTGCGCGAGTTTTCTCAAACTGTTCTTGAGACAACCCTGACACGTAGTCTCTTAGGTTTATTGCTGCTGGTTGACTTGGTTTGTCTTCAACCAAGAATTGTTCAAGCTGAGTTGAACCAAATTCTGGGGAACTAATGACCGGGGCTTTGTCCCGAATGGTAGGAGCCGATCCTTGGAAGTTTTGGATAATTACGTCAAGTTCTGCTTTAATGATTTCCTCTGCCTCAACTATCGGAATCCCGTCCCAAGTCGGCCTCTGTCCTCCCCCACTTCTTCTAAGAAAAGGGCAAATCACATTGGAAAGATCTTTCCTTACTTGATCCCGCCAATCAAGAAACGCTTGCTTCCTATCGTCTTCGCTTAACTCAGGCATCCAATCACTCATCGGTTCTGAGCGGGACGCTAAACGTCGTATCGCAATTGAAAACAAACCGAATGGAGGCAACATAGCACAAGTCCTTGATTTAATTCATCGAATAAGTACGGCCAGTTCTAATGAATGCATTCCTAATTAGTTCGATACTATCCTTAGCTATGATCGGGTACGTCGGATTACTCAATGCATCCAATGAAAACTCCGGATCATACTTCCCAACCTCTCTCATCATTGATAACGAACCATCATAGTCACCGAGTGCAGCCATTGAACCAGTCAAGTGGCGCATAACAGGCAGTATTTTAGGAATCTTAGTCAGCACCCTCTTACCAACCTCAATTGCTTCTGCATGACGCCCAGTAGCCGCTGCGCACATCATGACCGAAGTATCGTAGTATGGCCGAAGCGAACTATGTCGACCCAAGCGGGATGCTTGGTGCGCAAATCTATATGCCGTCTCCGACTCGCCAGTGTACAAGGCATTCATCGCTGAGAAATCCCAAATTATTGGAAGCCCAGGAGCTAATTCGCGAGCTAGGTTGTGGTGTTCAGAAGCTTCGTGAAAATCCCGGAATACAAACCCGCAGACATGCCCAATTATGGCATGCACTACAGCATTTGTCGGAGCTGCATTCGTTGCAAGACTGCAAAGGCTTCGAGCCTTCTCAAAAAACGCGTTATCTAATCGCTCGTACCGTTCACCAACCCCAACCGCATATGAGAACGCACACCAAGCGGTAGCGACAGGGTGATTTCTTACCTTTGTGAGCTCCTCTAGATAGCGCCTTGCCGATTGTTGCCCCTCCAAAGAATGGCTCATGAGTTGATGCACAGCTTTGAAAATCGTTTCTGGTTGGCCAATTTGCTCGCTGGTTTCAAAGGCTGCAGTTTCAATCGCATCGGTAACTCCGGCCAAAATTTCAAACCTTGTCGCACTTCCGCTAGCAAGGTCGATTTCGGAAAAAGTCCGCCTTAGCATCGCCAGTACGCGATTTGTCCCAAATTCAACCACACGCACGCCTATTTCGACTAAGCCATGCCTGTACTGAAATTTCCAATGTATGAGTGCATCTCGCCGTAGCGATGGAGACGAAAGGCTTCGGCTTTGATCATCTTTCAAATTTCTTGCGTCAAATACGTCAACTAGGCCGCCGTTACATAGAAGATGAATGATATCTTCGATAAGATCATCTGAGTTAGTATCGTGGGTTACGGTTATACCGTTTACGACTGGGGGATTAACTACCACACAGGGCAATCTTGGCACTGAAACTGCAATATCTCGAACAGTCGCACCGACCCTAGCCATTGAAAGCCATTCTTCAAAACCCTGGTCTCTTACATCAGCTCCTTCAAAAAGCTCGAGACGGTTACTGTCTTCGTTGTTGATCCCCAAAATATAGTTTTGATTGAGCCAGATTGCGTCGGCATCAGCATCAATGAGTTGTTTTTCCTCTGGGAACGCCTTCCTGATCCGCCATAGTGCCTGCCGCAAGCTTGAGGATGCTTGCTTCTCCTGCCTGTCGCTCCAGAGATGTGCTTTGAGCCAATTCCGAGAACGCGCAAATCCAGGAGACATAGCAAGTAGAACGAGCAAGGCTCGCTCCTTTTGGCCATGCAGTAACACTTCATGGCCTTGTTCATCAGCGATCTTAAACAGACCAAAGATATTTATGTAATAGCCCGCCATCAAAGGGCCCCTATCAAATACAAGCCGCAGTATTCTCGACGCGACTACGTGTGTAAAGGTCGCAGTCCTAACGCCCTTGTTCCAACATCGGCTTCTCGGTGGGTCATCGCACGTTTTGCTGAACTACATTTTATGACTACCCCAAAAAAAACCACAATATATAGAGTCAGCTATCGAATTAACGCATCGTTAACACCCCAGAGACTCTCAAGTTACGAGGCACCTTCACTCTGAGCGTAGGTGGAGCTTTGAACTTCCATCCGAAAACGAATCAATCAGAGGGTGCAACATGTCACAGATTCAAGAAGTCGATGTCCTAAAGAACTGGAACTTATCAATTGATCACTTCTATTCAATCATTAAGTCGTCGCTAGGAGAGCTAGCGCCTAACGGCAAGTATCAAATTCAAGCTTCGGCCATTCCACTTGATGTATCGACTGAGTACGAGTGGTTTTCTCGAGGAATGATCAATCGTGCATTCAATGCTGCAATCGAACCTCAACCAACTAGTGATAGCCTTGGTAGCGGATTGCAACTTCGTTCAAAATTGTCAGATGAATACCGTTCATTTCTTTCAAAGGCACTTACGTTAGTTGAAACCAATGAGTTAGACGAGGAAATTCTGGAGCGAATCGACGAACTAGAGGTCGAAATTGAAAACCTAGGTGAAAAGGAAGAAAAAATCCAAGAGCGTCTTGGCGAAAAATGGGCAAGGTACGCTGAACTAAAGAAGATTGATCCGGGTGATTTAGCTGAGGAAACTCATTGGGTTCAGGGCCAACCAGAATCGTTTCGGCTAAAGGAAGTGCGAGAAAGACGGCTTCTCAAGTTGGCCCTTCAAGTAGGACTACGAGATCAAGAGTACGATGATGCTGATCACAAAGAGATATTGGAAGCGTATAAGAAGCTGATTAGCCCTGCCGCAACAATGCGCTATCCTCGCTTTGAAGACACTGCATATCCAGAAGAGCGCGACAAGTTTGGCGTTGTCTACTTTGCTTCGAAACCAGCACACGATTCCAACCTGTTCATAAATGAACATATGATGACACCTGCACTATCTATCCAGACAATTGCTAGTGCCGATTTTGGTCAACTCTCATCCGGTATCACAAGTGTTTCCGAAGCGTCGGAAAGCATCACCACGGATTGGAGCGCATCACTAAGCGTCGGATACGGGCCATTTAAATTTAAGTCACAGGTTTCTTCCCATGAACAGATTGAGGAAGAATTTGCCGCATCCAACGAGATGACCGTTAGCGTCGATGCCTTGATGGCCATACCTTACATAGCGGACACGTGGTTCACTCCTTCCATCTTTAAGAACTCACTCATCAAGCAAAACTTCAACTTGTTCGAACGCTGGCTTGGAGAGGACGGCACCTTAAAGATATTCCCCACGCATTTGGTTGTCTGTCGTGGATTGTCAGTCACATTTAAGAGCGAACAAGAATGGCAGTATGATTATGAAAAAGACTTCAAAGCCGGTGGATCTGCATCCGCTTCCGTCTTTGGGATAGGTTTCGGCGGAGGAGGTTCCTATCATAAGCACGTAGAACGCCAAAAGGTTGAAGCCCGAGGCCATGATCTTACTTTTTCTGATGGTCCCGACAACATTCGCATCATTGGTTATCATACCGTCATCAATGATGCCTTGGACGACATCTGGGATAGCAGAATCGAAGCGTTTGAGCGCGCAGATACCATGTCCGATCGGCATGTCGAAAGCCTCAAAGCGCGTGGAGTAATGGCCAATGACTGATTGGCGACACTCCGTTGCAGCCCTCACGTTTTTCGTGGGGGCATGCGATATCTACTTAGATGTTACCATTCAAACACCCACAGTCGAAGTTGTTGCAACTGAAGCGACTTTCAGTGAAAATCAAGGTGCGGCAGGTGGAGCAACCAACCAAACGAGAGAACTACGTCTTCCTATATGCGATCTCATGAGATGTGCTTCAGGGGATTGTGCTGCCGAGTTGTCAAACCAGTTGAGCGCGAGCACTTCAGAAACCTGGGAACTATTAGATGGAAGGCCAATTGAGGTTAGACAGTTTGTCCCGAATGGCTATTTCTTGACCATATCCACAACCGCCTCAGATAGGGCAATTTCGGAGAACTGGGCAAACTTGGCGTGCATTAGAGGTGATTTGAGTGCCGAAGGAGCATTGGCCAGTAGAACAAGGCAGTGCTTTCGTCACATGAGTAGGTGGGTTTTGGCATCAATTACTGACCCGGTTGAAATCCTAGGTTCTGAGCCAAGATATCGGGCAACTTGCCGCCGCCTTAGTTAGGGCACAGTAGGTTGAATCCTTGGTTGTGCCAGCGCATTTGGTCGACTTGCGTTTGTGACCGTCCATTTTTCTAGAACGGAAATACTGCTACAAATCTTCGTTACTTTTGTCCCGCATCTAAGGCATTGACCTCGAACGCAGCGACGGTCGACTTTGCACCGTAAATGAAACAGTTGTCTATCAAGGAGGGTCCCAAGGCCAACACGGATGGGCGTCACCCAGCCTCAAGCCGACCTTACACTCACTAAATCTTTGATCCGCGTGGCGCAGGACGAATGACCAAATGCCGTTGCAGGGTTAGCTAGGCTTCCAAGGCCTTCCGGTTTCAACGCCCTTCGATTTAATCAAGCTCACCCAACCGCCAAACACCCGACAGATCGCGCCAGAGGGCGATTTCACATTGCACATATGGTGCACACGACTTCGATTAACTATTTTAAATTAATAGTAAAACCGTCCAATCCATCATTGGGGCAACGGACAGGCGTGCAGCGCGGGTTATGTCGGCATGTGTGGCCATGGCGCGCGACATAAGCCGTGTGGTGGGTTTTGCCAAGCACAGAGGCGGTCAGCCCTCTCCTGCAGAACGCTTTGAACGGAGACGGGGTGAGTTACGCCAGTGACGGCAACCACAGAACGATCGCAGGGAAGGCAACAAGCAGAGCGATGGTGATGGCATCTGCGATGAAGAACGGGGTCACACCGCGGAACACATCCTGTACGCTCAGATCGTCGCGCACGCCTGCCACAACAAAACAGTTGAGGCCGATGGGCGGAGTGATCAGACAGAACTCGGCCATTTTGACCACCAATATCCCGAACCAGATGGCGCACATGGGGCCGGACATGCCAAAGGTGCTGTCCTCGGCGCTCACAAACTCGCCCCCGTTCAGCGCCATGACGGCCGGATAAACCACGGGCAGGGTCAATAGCAGCATACCGATGGCGTCCATGAACATGCCCAACACCGCATAGGCCAGCAGGATGCACACGAGGATCAGCATGGGCGACACGGTCAATGACGTGATCCAGTCCGAGAATGCGCCCGGCAGGTCGGCAAACCCGAGAAAGCGCACATAGATCAGAACGCCCCAGATGATGGTGAAGATCATCACCGTCAGCTTGGCGGTCTCGATCAACGCGTCCTTCAATTCGTTCAAGCGCATGCCGCGATAAAGCGCCATGAGAAAGACGATGAAGGCCCCCACGGCCCCGCCTTCGGTCGGGGTGCCCCACGCGTCTCCAAAGGGGTTGTAGACGAAGAAGATGATGATCACGACCACGGCCACGATGGGCAGCGCGGGCGGCAGGGCGAGAAAGCGTTCTTTCCACGTGAAGCCTGTCACAGGCGGGCCCACGGTCTTGAAGATGACCGCGATGCCGATGATCAGAACCGCGTAGACGATCGCTGAGAACGCACCGGGAATGAACCCGGCGAGCAGCAGCTTGCCCACGTCCTGTTCGACGATGATGGCGTAAATGACAAGGATGGCCGAGGGCGGGATCAGCGACGCCAACGTGCCACCTGCGGCCACCACGCCCGCCGCGAATTGCTTGTTATAGCCGATCTTGAGCATCTCGGGGATGGCGATGCGGGCGAAGACGGCAGCCGTGGCGACGGACGCCCCCGACACGGCGGCAAAGCCTGCGGTCGAGAAGACGGTCGAGACGGCCAGACCGCCTGGCACCCATGCGATCCACTTCTTGGCGGCATCGAACAGCGCCGTGGTCAGCTTGGCATAGTAGGCGAGATAGCCGATCAGGATGAATGTCGGGATCAGCGACAGCGCATGGGCCGACACTTTGGAATGGGGCACCTGCCCTGCAACCTTAACGCTGATTTCCAGCGCCTTTCCAAAGCGTCCTGGATCATAGTTGAAGCCGTTCCAGCGCAGCCAGACAAGACCCACGAACCCTGCCAGACCGGCGGCAAAGGCCACGCGCATCCCCAGAAAGACAAGGCACAGCATGCCGCCCGTGGTCCACAGGCCAATCGTGATCGGATCCATCAGTCTGCTCCGTCCAGGGCTTCGGCTTCGGCGCGGGCCTGGGCTGCCACCGATTGGATCAGCGGCACCGCCACCGGGCTTTCAAGGTTGAGCCAGAAGGCGCGCGCATAGCCCACGGCCTGCAACACCAGCCGCGCGCACAGGACGGCAAAGGCGACCGGTACAATCAGCTTGGACGGCCAGATGGGCAACGACACGTCAATCGAACTGTCGCGGCTGCAAAAGGGTCGTGCGCAGTCAAAGGAGCGGTCGAAATGCGCCCACGCGCCCCACACAAGGGCGATCATCAGCACAAGCATCAAAAGCACCATCACTAGTTCGACGAACCACAAGAGCCGCCCACGCATCGCGCCCACGATGATGTCCATGCGGATATGGCCGCCGTTCCGCTGGACATAGGACACGCCCATAATCGCGATCAACGGCATCAGTGCTTCGATGTAGTCGACATATCCCAGCAGCGGTTTTTCAAAGAATTCGCGGGCCGACACCGAATAGGCGGCAAGGAACATCAGGGAAAACGCGGCAATGCCGCTGAGCAGGGCCATGACTTTTTCGATGGGCACAAGTCCCCGGTCCAAACGGCTCAGAAGGCTCGAATCTTCGAGCACCGTGGATGCACCTGCCATGCCTGCCCCCTGTTTTTATAGCGTGTACGGGGCAGACCAAACGGCCTGCCCCGCCAATCGGCTTAGCTGCCGCCTTTGGCGTCGGCCAGTGTCTTCACGACCAGATCATACAGCTCCTGACCGGGCAGGCCCTGGCCTTCCATGTCGGCGATCCACTGGTCGCGGATCGGGTCAGCGGCCTTGGACCGGAACTCTGCGATCACGGCGTCGTCGATTTCGACCTTCTGCACGCCCTTTTCTTCCAGCACGCTGTCCCAGCGCTCCAGCAGTTCGGCGTAGTTGGCAAGGTAGTGGTCCAACGCCTCAGGCACCGAGCTGTCGAGGGCCGCCTTGTGTTCGTCCGACAGGCTGTCATAGGCGTCGATGTTCACCACCACAGGGCAGTTCACGGTGCCGGGGTTCAGGTTGGCGGTCCACCAGTCGGCCTGGTTGATTGTGCCGAAGGACAGGTGCGCGTGCTGGGCAAAGGCCACCGTGTCCACAACACCTGATTCCATTGCCTGATAGGCTTCGGTTGCCGTCACCGACGTGGGCACACCGCCCACGGCCGAAAACGCATTGCCGATGCCGCCGGTAGCCCGAACGCGCATGCCTTCGAAATCGGCCAGATCGTCACGCGGATCGCCGGTGCCCACAAGATTGTATTGCGGCATGGGCGAGGTCATCAGCAGCTTGGCGTTCCACTGCGCCATCTCTTCAGCGGCAGCGGGGTGGGCATAGACGGCCGAGGAGACGGCCACTTCTTGTTCGAGGTTTTCGACCCCCAGGAACGGCAGTTCCAGCACGGTGATCACGCGGTTCTTGTCGCGGTGATAGCCTGCGCAGAACTGCGCCATCTCGAAGGCTCCGATGGAAATCCCGTCAAGGTTTTCGCGGTTCTTGGACAGCCCGCCATAGCTGATGTTCATGGTGAACTCGCCATTGGTCTTTTCGCTGACCAGTTCGGCGAGTTTTTCGACATGTTCGGTAAAGGCGCGGCGCTTGCCCCAGACCGACACGTTCCATTCGGTGGCTGCGGCTTCGAGCGCAAAGGTGCACGACACGGCGGCAACGATGCCGCCTACTGCGATCTTGTTCATGATGTTTCTCCCTTGATGCGAGACGTGGTGGCCCGCTTGATGGGGAAGCTAGCGTGGTGATGCGGGTCTGCCAAGGGGATGTCGATCCAGACCGCGCCCAGCCTTGCCCACTGCCACAGCCATGCCCGCAGAACAGCCACACTCGGCTCAGATCAATTCTCACCGGTTTGCCGCGCCCAGCTTGTTCACTTCTTTGTCGCTTTGCGTATGATCACCGCCAAAGCGGAGGAGGACCGCACGACGCGTATCACAGCCATGGAGGATGGCAGATACGTCACGCCCCTCTTTGACACGACACCACGACCCGGGAGGAACCATGTCCGTCACCAAAACCCACGCGCCCAATCCTTATCTGGCGGCAAACGCCCATGTGGATGCCGCGAAATACGATCAGATGTATGCCGCATCTATCGCTGATCCAGTCGCCTTCTGGGGCGAGCATGGCAAGCGCATTGACTGGATCAAACCCTACAGCCAGGTCAAGGACGTGTCCTATGACTTTGGCAATGTGAACATCAACTGGTACGCCGATGGCACTCTGAACGTGGCCGCAAACTGCATTGATCGGCACCTTGCCACACGGGGCAACCAGACGGCGATCATCTGGGAACCTGACAGCCCTGAGGACGATGCCAAGCACATCACCTATACCGAACTGCATGCCGAGACGTGCAAGATGGCCAACGTGCTCAAGGGATTGGGCGTGGGCAAGGGCGATAGGGTGGTGATCTACATGCCGATGATCCCTGAGGCCGCCTATGCCATGCTGGCGTGCGCGCGCATCGGCGCCATCCACTCCATCGTGTTTGCGGGATTCTCGCCTGATGCGCTGGCGGCGCGTGTGTCGGGCTGTGACGCGAAGGTTGTCATTACGTCCGACGGTGCCCCGCGCGGGGGCCGCGTGACCAACCTCAAGGACAACGTGAACCAGGCGCTGATCAACGTGATGCACGACACGCACTGCCTTGTGGTCCAGCGCACCGGCCAGCAGATTGCCTGGCGCGACGGGCTGGATCACTGGCTGCACGAAGAGACGGCCAAGGTCGATGCCGACTGCCCGCCCGAAGAAATGGGGGCCGAAGACCCGCTTTTCATCCTTTATACCTCAGGCTCGACCGGTCAGCCCAAGGGCGTGGTGCACAGCACGGGCGGCTATATCGTCTATGCAGCACTCACCCACGAGATCACATTCGACTACAAGGACGGCGATATCTACTGGTGTACGGCGGATGTGGGCTGGGTCACGGGCCACAGCTATATCGTCTATGGCCCGCTGGCCAACGGCGCCACGACGCTCATGTTCGAAGGCGTGCCCACCTACCCCGACGCCTCGCGCTTTTGGCAGGTCTGCGAAAAGCACAAGGTGGCGCAATTCTACACAGCGCCCACCGCCATCCGCGCGCTTATGGGCCAGGGCAACGACTATGTCACCAAATGCGACCTGTCCTCTCTCAAGCTGTTGGGAACGGTCGGCGAACCCATCAACCCCGAAGCGTGGAACTGGTACAATGACGTGGTCGGCGGTGGGCGCTGCCCCATCGTCGACACATGGTGGCAAACCGAAACCGGCGGCCACCTGATGACCCCCCTGCCCGGTGCCCACGCCACCAAACCGGGTGCCGCCATGAAACCGTTCTTCGGCATCAAACCCCTTGTCCTGGAACCTGCGAGCGGAGAGATCATCGAAGGCAACGGGGTCGAAGGCGTGCTGGTCATCGCCGACAGCTGGCCGGGCCAGATGCGCACGGTCTGGGGCGACCACGAACGGTTCGAGAAAACCTATTTCTCCGACTACAAGGGCTACTACTTCACCGGCGACGGCTGCCGCCGCGACGAAGACGGCGATTACTGGATCACGGGTCGCGTCGATGACGTCATCAACGTGTCGGGCCACCGCATGGGCACGGCCGAGGTGGAAAGCGCACTGGTGGCCCATGCCAAAGTCGCCGAGGCCGCAGTGGTCGGCTATCCGCACGACATCAAGGGCCAGGGCATCTACTGCTATGTCACGTTGATGAGCGGTGAAGAGCCTACGGAAGAATTGCGCACTGAACTGCGCACCTGGGTGCGTCAGGAAATCGGTCCCATCGCCTCACCCGATCTGATCCAATGGGCCCCCGGCCTGCCCAAAACCCGCTCGGGCAAGATCATGCGCCGCATCCTGCGCAAGATCGCCGAGGATGATTTCGGCGCACTCGGCGACACCTCGACCCTTGCCGATCCGTCCGTGGTCGACGATCTGATCGAAAACCGGATGAACAAGGGCTAGGCCACCAGCAAACCCCGCCATTGCACTTGCAAACCGCGCCAAACCTCTGGCGCGGTTTCTGCATTCGCGGCACAGTGCGTCCATGACCGCGTCCCACGACACCCACTACAAGATTGCCCGCACGACCGAACAACTCTGCGGCCTTCTGCACGTGGAGCCCGTCGCCGTCATGCGACGAATGCGCTTTCCACCGGACTTCCTGCAAAATGAAGGGCGCGGCGTCACCGCCCGTCACTACTTCGCGGGATGGAATGCCATCCTTGCCGAAGCCGATCGCGACGACACCCCGTTGTTTCTGGGCCGTGCCTATGCCCGCGGCCCGTTCAACCCGGCCTTCTTCGCCTTCACCTGCAGCCCCACTGTGGCCATCGGCCTTGAACGTCTGTCCCTGTTCAAACCGCTGACGGGCCCTCTGTTTCTCGGCCTCAAGCGCGGACCGGATCGATCGCTTGAGATCACCAAGACCTCGAACCAGCCCGCGCTGCCCCTGCCCGCCAGCTTCGCCGCGACCGAACTCACCTTCCTGATGGAAGCCATACGCGCCTGCACGGGCCGCCATATCGTGCCATTGTCGGCGCGGCTTCCCGAACGCCTGCCGTGCCATGACGCACTCGAAGCGTTTCTTGGCATCGCCATCGACACCGGTGGCACCACCCGCATGGACCTCCGACCCGAAGATGCCGAGCGCAAACTGCTCTCTGCCGACCCGGCCCAATGGGCGCAACTCGAACCGGGCTTCAAGCGGCAGATACAAGCGCAGACAGCACAACAGGCTGTCGCCGCCCGCCTGCGCACCACATTGGCCGAGATGCTGCCCGCCGGCGAGGCCAGCATCGACGCCGCCGCCCGCCGCATGCGGCTTAGCACCCGCAGCCTGCAACGGCGCCTGCGCGACGAGGGCACCACCTTTCAAAAGGTGCTCGACAGCACCCGCACGGACCTTGCCCGCACCTACCTGACCTCGACCGAGCTGAACGTGGCCGAAATCAGCTACCTGCTGGCCTACCGCGATCCAAATTCGTTCTACCGGGCCTTCAGCACGTGGACAGGCCAGACCCCTCAATCGGTGCGCGAGGGGGCCCGGCCCTAACCCGTTCGGGTCACATCGTGACGGTACACCCAGTCCTGCCGGGCATGGATCAGGCCCGGCGCAATGCGGGCCCCCAGCGCCATCGGCCCGTAAAACCCGATCCGGCCCAGGCCCGACGCCTTGTGAAACATCCGCGCATTCGCCGCTGACCCGGCCTGTATCCGCGACACACGGTCGATGCGCAGGTCGAAATAGCGCTGCAATGCCCCTGCCACATCAGCCGCCCCGTCCAACACGGCGGCCAGAGTCCACGCATCCTCCAGCGCCTGCACCGCGCCTTGGGCCATGGACGGCAACATTGGATGCGCCGCATCGCCCAGAAGTGTCACGCGCCCCTCATGCCAGCGCGGCAACGGCGCGCGGTCAAACAGGGCCCATCGGTTCAATACAGGGGCCTTCGAAATCAAACCCGCGATGATGGGGTCCCACCCGGCAAAGGCGGCCATGGCATCGTCCCTGCTGCCCTCAATCCGCCACCCCTCGGGCGACGGGTTCGGTTCCTCCACCATGCCGACGAAATTCGCCAGTCGGCCGGCCCGCAACCGCGTGGTCACCGCATGGCGCTTGTCGCCCGCCCAGACACAGGCCGTGGGCGGCGGCGGCGCAGGCAATTCCGTCAAAGGCACCACGGCCCGCCACGCCACATTGCCGGTATAGCGCGGCGCATCAGGCCCCAGCATCTGCTGGCGGATCACGGAATGCAGCCCATCTGCCCCCACGACCAGATCACCGGCCACGCGCGTTTCATCCTCAAACAAGACGGCTCCGTCCGGCGCATATCCCGATACAGCCCGGCCTGTCTGTACAGCCTCAGGCGCCAATTCCGACAACCGCGCGGCAAGCGCATTGACCAGATCAGCCCGATGCACATGCAGATACGGCGCACCCCAGCGCTGACGCGCATATCCCTTCATCGGCAAGCGGAAAACGCGGGTGCCCGAGACACCCAAACGCATCTCGATTGCCTCAGGCTCGAACATTGTGTCTGCCAGATACGGCGACACCCCCAGCGCATCCAATACGCGCCATCCGTTGGGTGAAATCTGCAATCCCGCGCCCACCTCGGTCAACGCCGAGGCCTGCTCAAACACGGTCACATCCCAACCGCGCAAGCGCAAAGCAATGGCAGCAGACAGTCCGCCAATCCCGCCGCCGACGATCAGCGCTTTCATGTCAAAACGCCTTCGGCCTTCAGCGCCGCCACCCGCGCGGCATCATAGCCTAGTTCCAAAAGCACAGCCTGCGCATCCGCCCCCGGTGCAGCAGGAGGCACAGGCACGCGCGGCACGCTGTCACTGAAGCGCGGCGCAGGTGCGGCCTGCCAGACCTCTCCCGGTGCCACATAGGTGCCACGCGCAGCCAAATGCGGATCGGACCGCGCTTCTTTTATTGTCAGGACTGGGGCCACGCACGCGTCAGTGCCCGCGAACACTTTCGCCCAAGCATCCCGCGACTTGCCGACAAAAACCTCCTCAAAGCGCGCCGTCAACATAGGCCATCCCGCGCGATCATTTTGATCCGGCAATTCTGCCCCCTCCAGACCCAACCCCGCCAACAAGGCTGCATAAAACTGTGGCTCCAGCGCCCCCACTGCGACATCGCGATCATCGGCACAGCGGTAACACCGATAAAACGGCGCCCCTCCGTCCAGCCAGTTTTGCCCCGGCCTGTCGGTCCAGAACCCGGACGCCATGAACCCATGCAACAGCCCCATCATCGCGGGCACGCCATCAACCATGGCCGCGTCGACGACCTGCCCCTTGCCCGTCCGGCCCCTCGCAATCAGGGCAGAGAGCACGCCAAAGACCAGAAACATTGACCCACCGCCATAATCGGCCACAAGGTTCAAGGGTGGGCGCGGCGGTCCATCGGGCGTGGCAAGCAAGCTCAAAACACCGGTCTGCGCCAGATAGGTCAGGTCATGCCCCGCAGTCTGGGCCAGCGGTCCCTCCTGCCCCCATCCTGTCATACGCCCAAAAATAAGAGTGTCGGACACATCGGCAGGCCCAAGGCCCAAACGCTCCATCACGCCGGGTCGAAACCCTTCGATCAGGATATCAGCCTGCGCCAGCAGATCCTGCGCAATTTCCAATCCCTCGGAAGACTTCAGGTTCAACGCCACCGATCGCTTGCCGCGTCGGTTCACGTCATACGGATCGGCTGGGCCAGAGACACGGTCGATAACCACCACATCGGCCCCCATATCGGCCAAGAGTTGCCCTGCCAGAGGCGCAGGTCCCAACCCAGCGAATTCGATGACCTTCACACCATATAGCGGTCCGTCCATCCCGTGCGTCTCCCGTTCCATCGGCACCATGCAAGCACAGGCCAACCGGCAGCGAAACCGCAAAAGCGGCAGCATAATGCGTGAAGTAAGGACGGAATCTTAGGGAAGCGGGGTGAACGAAAGGCTTTGAGCCACGTCTGCCTCAAGTCACCAAAGGCAATGGGCAAAAAGTTGGTGCGGCCGGCGAGACTCGAACTCGCACGAGTGTTACCTCACAGCGACCTCAACGCTGCGCGTCTACCAATTCCGCCACGGCCGCACGCCTTGACTTGGTAGGCGGTCTTTAGCCGCGAACGCGCGCGTTGCCAAGGGCGAAAACCCAAAGAAAAAACCGGGGCCCGTTTTTGGCCCCGGTTTCCTCATTTCACATTGTGATGTGTGTCAGTCGCTGGCCAAACCAAAGGTCGGCAAGGACGCAGGTTGCACGGTCGGTTGTGTGGGTGCGACAAGTCCGGAATTTGACGTGCCCAGCTGTAAAGATGCCTGACGCAGCAATTCCACACGCTCCGGCTGACCGGGGGCGAAGACGGCAGGCGCGCCCGCATCGACAGCTTTCAGACCTTCGGCATACCAGACCCGGGCAGAGTCGACGCGCGGTGCGGTGCCGAACCCTTGGGCAAGGTGGTGGCCCATGATCTCACCATAGACATGATCACCCATGGCAAACAGCATCAGGGCTGACCCAAGTGCGACATCCATGTTGTCCGTCCGGTATCCCACGCCCATGCAAATCTGGGCTGTGCCCTTGAGTTGAGCGGGCGACATTCCGGTGGTCAGGATGAAACCGGCGACGTCCTGAACCACCTCAGGCTGGGACTTGAGGGCCAGAGCGGCGACGTAGGGTTGCATGGCCGGACCAAACTGTTCGCATTGCGCGGCAATCTGATCAGGCGTGAACCCCTGCACCTTGGAAATCATCTCTTCACTGCTGGCAATGGCATAGGTCCGGGCCAGGCAGAACTGTTCGTTCAGCGCAACTTTAGGATCGGTCATGGCCGCAGCGGTGGTGAAGCCGCCATTCGTGTTGGTCAGCAGCGACACGGTGTTGCAATGCGATGCAAGGGATGCGGTTGCGCCACCGCCAAGGAAGTTGGGCAGACCTTGCGCTTCCGGCTCGGCCTTTGCCACTGCGACAGGCGCTTCAGCATCGGGGGCGGCAGCAACAACCGTCGTGGTTGTCGTTGTGCCAACGGTCGGTGCTACGGGTTGAGGCGCCACAACGATTGTTGTGGCGGGCGCTTGCTGCGGAAAGGCCGGCTGCGTCGGTTGCCCGGCCAGTTCGGCCCGGTAGGATTTGAGCAGGCCGCGGGTGCCATCAGGTGTGGATGCGATCTGCTGGTTGACGGCGTATCCGCCCGCCTGTGCACGGTTGTAGGAACTGATCAGCAGGTTTTGCTCAAACGGGGTCAACTGACCGGTCGACGGATAACCGAGATAAGCCTGGTACGCCGACACAGCATTGCGCGATCTGCGCCCGAGTTGGCCATCGACTGTCCCGGCATTGAAGCCGAAGTAATTCAGTGAGGCCTGGATTTCGCGGCCTTCCTGCGTCGACGGCAGACGCGGCTTGTAGGTTTTGCGCGTATAGGTGCGCTGCGTCGCTTTTCTGCGTTGGTTCTGCTTCGTGGCTGCATGACCGACAATGCCGCCGATAATTGCACCGGCAACGAAATCACCAGCGTCCGCTGTTGCACGCGATGCGGGAACAATGGCCATCGATAAAATGACACAAGACGTTGCAATGGACTTTGTAAACATAATGGACCTCCAGATATGCGCACATGTTATCAAGTCGCGGCCCGTTGGGGAGTCATTATTTCCCTACCTTGGCTGGAAAACAGGCAAGTGCTTGAAACTTTGCGGTCGCGGGGTGATGTAACATGCACATCCGCATGTCAGGACACGTGAAAATGGCCGAATCCCCAGAAAATGTCATCGATGTCGACATCGTCTCGGACGTCATGTGCCCTTGGTGCATCGTCGGATTTCGCCAATTGGAGCAAGCACTGGGTGTGACAGGCATGGGCGCACGGGTGCGTTGGCACCCGTTTGAGTTGAACCCGGCCATGCCAACCGAAGGGCAGAACCTGGCAGAACACATAGCGGAAAAATACGGCTCTTCCCCCGAACAGTCGGCGCAGAACCGGGCGCATCTGCAAGCGCTGGGGCGAAGCCTTGGCATCGATTTCGTGTTTTCGCCCGACAGCCGCATCGTCAACAGTTTTGACGCGCATCAACTCTTGGACTTCGCATTGGCGCAAGGGTTGCAGCACCCGCTGAAAATGGCGCTGTTCCGTGCCCATTTCACCGAAGCGCGCGATGTTTCGGACCGGGCAGTGTTGCTTGATGTAGCGGAGGGCGTCGGCCTCAACCGGGCGGACGCCGAAGAGGTCCTGGCCAGCGGTGCCCTTGCCGCCACGGTACGGGAGAAACAGGCGTTCTGGACTTCGCGCGGCATCTCGGGCGTGCCGTCCATGGTTTTTGGCGGCAAATACTTGGTCACGGGGGCGCAAGGGGCTGAAAATTGCGCGCAGATACTGCGCAAACTGGCCGAGGAAGAGGCGGCCTGAGCCATGGTCGAATGGATCACGACACCGGGGCTGACCGACTACCGCGAGGCTGAGGCCTGGATGGAAGAGCGCGCCACGGCGATTGCGGCAGGAAAGGCCGACGAATGCATCTGGCTGCTGGAACACCCGCCGCTCTACACGGCGGGCACGTCGGCAAAGGCAGATGATCTGACAGACCCCGATCGCTTCCCGGTGTTCCAGACGCGCCGTGGTGGGCAATACACTTACCATGGACCGGGTCAGCGCGTGGCCTATACGCTGCTCAATGTTGGCAAGCGCGGACATGATGTGCGGGCCTTCGTACAGGATCTGGAAGCATGGGTGATCGCCACGCTGGATACCTTTAACGTAAAGGGCGAGATCCGCGAGGGTCGCGTTGGCGTCTGGGTCGAACGGCCTGAAAAGCCGCCCGCTGGGGGCGGTGACGTGGCCGAGGACAAGATCGCAGCCATCGGCATCCGTTTGCGCAAATGGATCAGCTTCCACGGGCTCAGTATCAATGTCGAACCGGATCTGTCGCATTTTGGCGGCATCGTGCCCTGCGGTATTGCAGACCATGGGGTGACATCGCTGGTAGACCTTGGGTTGCCTGTGACGATGGATGACGTCGATCTCGCTTTGCGTCAGACGTTTGAAACGGTCTTTCACCCACCCACTTGATCCAACAGACGCCTGACGGCGGCATCATTGCTCAAGGGGCTCCGCCCCCGCCTTTCAGGCTCCCCCGTGGTATTTCCAGTCAGAAGAAGGCATCAGCCAAGCATACCTGCGAGCGCTTTGGCCTCATATCCTTTCATGACGGGACGCACGCATCGGCTGGCGCACATCAAAAGCTCCGGGAACAGGCGCGCGATCTCGGCGGCGACGGCCCCCTCTTCACTGTCCTCGAACTCGGCCGCGTCCACCGCCTCACGGGTCAGGTGGAAGGTTTCAGTGGCCGCCCCTTCGGCAAAGATGACCTCGTGCCGATCCATCAAGATGTGGTAGTATGTCACCTGCCTGCACGGGGTTCGGTAAATCCTGTCCCCCCGAACAAGGTTCGCTGCACTCACCAGCACCTCATCGGCACCAAAGAGCATTTGCGCCCGCCAATCCGAGATCAGCATCCGGTGCGCGGGCGACACGATCAGATCACGTCTGTTGTCGAGCGCACCGGCCGAAATGCGGATCGGTGCAAGATCACCTGATCCATCCACCTTGCGCCGCAGGACCGCCCGCACCGGACGATCCCCGTTGTCCCACGTGCGCAATCGCATGCCGCGCCGCAGGTTCTCCACTGGCACCGGACCGTCGACTGTTTCGATCAACGCACCAGCGGTAAAACAGGCCACGTTTGTATTGTCGAAGGTCAGGTCGGTTCCGGTCACGCCGGTCATGCCGATCGACCCGCCCAATGCCGTGTTGTCGCCGAAGTCGCCCGCGGACTGGTCCAGCACCCCGTTGTCCGCGAAGTCGTCACGCAACTCGTGGATGTGGGTGTAGTAGGCGCTTAGGTCAATGAAGTCGTTGTTGGTCTGATCGCCGTCACCAATCGATCCGCTGTTGCCGGCGTTGAAATCGGTGATGACATCGTTGCCGTCACCTGCGTTGAACACATAGACGTCGTCGCCTGCCCCGCCGGTCAGCGTGTCGTTGCCCGTGCCCCCTGTCAGCGTGTCGTTGGCCGTGTCCACCCGTGCGACACTGACATTGTCGATCGCAAAGCTTTCATTGCTGAGGCTCGAATTCAACGTGCTGCCAAAGCCAAGATCAAGCGTCACGGGCGGCGTGTCGATCGTGATCACGACGTTCATGATCGTGTCTTGCGAGTTCGATACCGATGCGTCGTTGGTGTAACCAAGTTCACCCGTTGCCGCGTTGGTGAAATCCAGCGTGTAGGTGGCCCCGTCCGCGCCCACAAAGCTCTGGCTCGCCGGAGAGGACGTGTCCCCCGCGAGATGACTGAAGCGCACCTCTTCCCCGTTCAGCGTGATAATGAAATCTTCGCCATCCCAGCTGTCCAGAAGCAGCGCGTCAAATTCGACCTGCACTTGCTGGGCATCTTCACCCAACTCGAATGTACGCTGGGTGGCAATCGTACCATCGCCTGCACCAAAGCGACCGAGTGATGTGCCAAGGTCCGGGTCCGTCTCGGTCGTGTTGTTGGTCCAACCGTCAGCCCCGTTTTCGAAATCATCGGAATAGAGCGTGGTTGTATCTGACCCGTCATCGCCGACCAGGCTGTCGGCACCGGCGCCGCCCGTCAGGCTGTCAGATCCCTGTTCGCCTTCCAGAGTGTCGTTGTCGTCGCCGCCCTCAAGCGTGTCGTCCCCTGTCCCGCCGGTCAGGCTGTCGCTGCCTTGGCCGCCCGTGACCTCATCACTGCCGGATCCACCATCAAGCGTATCGGCCCCTCCATCCCCTTCGACCAGATCGTCGCCGCGTCCGCCATCGACACTGTCATTGTCCGCGCCGCCCGAAAGGCTGTCATTGCCGCCATCGCCGGTAATCGTGTCGTCGCCCGCACCGCCATCGATGACATCGTCGCCCTCCACACCCGCAGGCGTGCCGGTGACCGAATACTCCGGCCCCGGCGGTGTGCCGATCATGGGTGAGGTCAGAAGGTTCTGTGTGGCATTCCCCGTATCCGGTCCGTTGATCGTCGCCGACAGCGTGTCACCGCCTCGGTTTTCCCAGTAACGGATCTGAATTGTATAAGTCTCGTTCTGGTCGAGGGTGACATCGCCGAACCGAGTTGTGTTGGCTTGGTGAAAGTCGTTGTTCAGATAGTCGAGCGTGCCGCCGGTCTGGTTGGCAAACTGCAGTGGATTGCCATTGGAATCAAAGATTTGAATGGTCGATCCGTCATCCGAAGATGTGGTCAAGCGGTAGGTCCCACCGCTCGTGACATTCAGTGTGCTGGTGTAGATGACCCCGAAATCCTCAGGGTTACCGGTGGTGCCGCGCACCGTGTTCGTCAATCCGCCCTCATTGAAGTCGGAGACGTAGCCCGATGCCGTGCGCACACCATTTTCGATGTTAAACGCCTGCCCGGCTGACGAGCTGAAATCGAAATCAAAGGTTTCGAAGTGCCACGCGCCCTCAACCGGTCCGTCACCGCTGAGTACGTCCGCACCAGCGCCACCAGTAATGGTGTCGTCGCCAAGGGCACCGGTCAGCGTGTCTGCGCCGGTCGTGCCGGAAATGACCTGGTCGCCCTCGGTCCCGGGGTTCGTATTGTCGTTGGTTGCCATATCCTGCACTCGCTCGTCTGCGCTTTGATGCGCTTGAAGGGTAGGAATGGCCTTGGAATCGGGCTTATCGAGGGATGAACAAAGTCTTAAAGGTCCCGTTCATGTGTTCTTAATAAGGCACAAAGGGGGTTCCGGAAACGATACCCGACGGCCCTTTGGCAATTGTCGCCGATCACGAAACGCGCGTGACGCGACACCATAGTTCGAAATCCGGACTCACGCACATCATGCAAGATGTTTCACACGCGACAATTCATCCCGGCTTATACGTGCATCTTCCATTGATGCGGGCACGCCAAAACTCTAGAACCACTCAAGAATCCGTGCGCGGAACGGGAACCCCGCGTATGAAGAAACCAACAGCCAGGAGGCACCGCATGGCAGACGCAGCCATTCACGGGCACGAGCACGAAGACGAACGGGGGTTTTTCACCCGTTGGTTCATGTCCACCAACCACAAAGATATCGGTATTCTGTACCTGATCGTATCGGCCTTTGTCGGCTTCATCTCGGTCGCATTCACAGTGTACATGCGCCTCGAACTGATGGATCCGGGCGTCCAGTACATGTGTATGGAAGGCGCACGCCTGTTCGCAGCCGAGGCTGGAACATGCACACCCAACGGGCACCTTTGGAATGTTTTGATCACCGGTCACGGCATTCTCATGATGTTCTTCGTGGTGATCCCCGCCCTCTTCGGTGGATTTGGCAACTATTTCATGCCCTTGCAGATCGGCGCGCCGGACATGGCGTTCCCCCGCATGAACAACCTGTCCTTCTGGCTTTATGTGGCTGGGACAACGTTGGCGGTCTGCTCGGTCCTCGCACCGGGGGGGAATGGCCAGTTGGGGTCCGGCGTGGGCTGGGTTCTGTACCCGCCGCTGTCGACCAATGAGCAGGGCATGTCGATGGATCTGGCGATCTTCGCGGTCCACGTCTCGGGCGCGTCGTCGATCTTGGGTGCAATCAACATGATCACCACCTTCCTGAACATGCGTGCCCCAGGCATGACGCTCTTCAAGGTGCCGCTCTTCTCATGGTCGATCTTCGTCACATCGTGGCTGATCCTGCTGTCCCTGCCAGTTCTGGCGGGCGCGATCACCATGTTGCTGATGGACCGCAACTTCGGCTTCACCTTCTTTGATCCGGCCGGTGGCGGTGACCCCGTGCTTTACCAGCACATCCTGTGGTTCTTTGGCCACCCGGAGGTCTACATCATCATCCTGCCCGGCTTTGGCATCATCAGCCACGTGATCGCCACGTTCTCGCGCAAGCCTGTCTTCGGCTACCTGCCGATGGTCTGGGCGATCATCGCGATCGGTGCCCTGGGCTTCGTCGTGTGGGCGCACCACATGTACACGGTCGGCATGTCGCTGAACCAACAGGCCTACTTCATGCTGGCCACGATGGTGATCGCGGTGCCGACAGGGGTGAAAGTTTTCAGCTGGATCGCCACCATGTGGGGCGGCTCGGTTGAGCTGAAGACACCTATGCTCTGGGCCTTCGGCTTCCTGTTCCTGTTCACCGTCGGTGGCGTGACAGGCATCGTGCTGAGCCAGGCGGCTGTGGACCGCTACTACCACGACACATACTACGTGGTGGCTCACTTCCACTACGTGATGTCGCTGGGCGCAGTCTTCGCTATCTTCGCCGGGGTCTACTTCTACTTCCCCAAAATGACGGGTCGCATGTATCCCGAATGGGCAGGCAAGCTGCACTTCTGGGCGATGTTCATCGGGGCCAACCTGACCTTCTTCCCCCAGCACTTCTTGGGTCGTCAGGGCATGCCACGCCGCTACATCGACTACCCTGAACAGTTCGCCTACTGGAACCAGTGGTCGTCCTGGGGAGCGTTCCTGAGCTTTGCCTCGTTCCTGTTCTTCTTCGGCGTCATCGCCTATTCCCTGCGCGCAGGCGCACGGGTGACAGAGAACAACCCATGGAATGAATACGCGGATACGCTGGAATGGACCCTGCCCAGCCCACCGCCAGAGCACACGTTCGAAATCCTACCCAAGCAAGAAGACTGGGACAAACAGCACTCGCACTAAGCGTGGGCTGACGTGAAAAGGCAAAGGGCTCCGGTGGCGACCGGTGCCCTTTTTTAATGGTAGATCTGAATTGATGTTTCTTCCGCCGACGCTGGACGCTGTTTCCGTCATCTGTCTTTTACTCTTGGGCATGATCAGCTTGCGGCTGTATCGCAATGGTGTCTCCGCGGCACTCCACGCAGCAAGCCTCGTGGCACTCAGTCTGGTGTCCATTGGCGTGTCCATCGTTTACGCCACGGTCACACACTTCATGTCAGACCCGCACACATTGTCAGAGGCCATAGCCGCGCTCAGCGGACGGCCCCCTCAGCTCGTTCTATCACTCATTGGCGTTCCACTATTCGTTCTGGCGTGCCTCGGACCTTGGCAGGCGCTTACAGGCAACTGGCATGGTGCGCTGTCACGCGGACGCCTCTATTGCGTGCATTGGGTCGTGGTGATCGGATGGTTGGCAATTGCCCTGCTCGAACCCACGAACGTTTTCGCATTGCAGCCGAACCTGTCAGAGCGCTCACCAGAAGAGGCAACAAGCCAGATTGATCAATTCCGCCGTGCCAGAGATATCTATAGATTTCTTATTCTGGGGTATGCGGCGCTGGTTGCGGCCATATTCCTCGCACCGTTTGTCCAATGGGCGACACACCGTAGCCTGCAGTGACTTCGGAGCATACCGTACAGGTGACTTGCCGACAAACTGCGCCTGCAACCCACTTCGCGAACATCCTGGCGCTCATCTCGGTGCTCCAGCCAATCGCCTTCACACTCTGCGCACTTGTTTCCCGACGCCCCGCTTCTTCTAACTGAAAACTCCAAGGCGCGAGTGGCAAAGCCGCCTAAATGCCGCCTCAAACGGCGCCTGTTATGCAATATCAAGCGCCCCAATCCGGCCAATCACCGCGCACGCACGCGCCCAAACGCGCAGATCACCGCCCACGCATGCGCGAGGGGCACAGACAACCTTCCACCCCATGCCCTCTGCCCCATATGCCTATCCACACTGCTGCCCGCGGACCGCGCTGCCCGAACACCGCACCCGCTTCCCGCAGGACACAGACGAAAAAAGGAGCATGTCATGCTGTCCAAAACACTCATATCTGCCGCAATCGCGGCCTCGCTGGCCCTTGTGCCTGCCACCCAAGCTGCGGCTGACAAAAAAGACTTCATCGCCGGGGCCATCCTCGGAGGCATAGGCGGCGCGATCATCAACAACGAAGTGCGCAAGAACAAGCAGCGCCAGGCGGCTCGTCAACGCGCCGTGGCCCCGCGGACGACCTACGCCGCCAAGCCCCGGACGTACCGCGCGCCAGCCAAGAAAACCTACCGTCCCTCGATCCCGGCTACGACAGAAGGGCGCGAGATCCAATCGTCGCTCAACTACTTCGGGTTCGACGCAGGGTCGATCGACGGCAGGGTCGGCTCAAAGACCCGTGACGCCATCTCAGACTATCAGCGCTATATGGGCTATCAGGGCACAGGGCAGCTGACGACGTTCCAGCAACATTTGCTGACGTCGTCCTACCTGCGTGCTGAAGCGGGCGGCAACCAGACCTTCCAGGACATCGCGTCGCATCCCGATGGGACACGTGGCCTCCTGAAACTCTACCGCGAAGAGCTCGCTTCGGGTGGGAGCCAGCAGCGCACGTTGCGGCCTGAACCTTCGGTCGCCCCCTCGGCTGCCTATACCGACTTGTAAGTTCAATTTCGGGGCGGCCAACCCGCCGCCCCGCGACATCCTGCCCTTCGACTTCAGGCGCCTGCGACGTATACTCTCGACCATGCCCTACCGCTGGACGACAGAACCAAACGCACAGGTGCAAGAGATGCACCTCTGGCCGCACAACTCGCTGCCACAAAAGGGCATGGCTGCGTTTGTACTGGCGACGTTCACCCTGATCCTGATCCCCGCCCTGCCCCTGCTGGGGACCGTTGTGCTGTGGGGCCTCTTGCCCTTTGTCTTGGGGGCTGTCTGGGCGATGTACTACGCCCTGCGCCGCAACCGCCGCGCCCGCCAGATCATCGAGGTGCTAACTGTTGATCCAGACGAAACCCACCTGACCCGCACCGATGCCAACGGGCAGGTTCAGGAATGGGACTGCAATCGCTACTGGACGCAAGTCACCAAATACGATGACGAGGGCCCTGTGCCCAACTACATCACGCTCAAAGGCAAGGGGCGCGAGGTCGAGATTGGAGCATTTCTGAGCGAGGAAGAACGCATCGCTCTCTACGATGATTTGCTGCGCGCGCTGCGGTGTTAACTGGTGTTAGTCGCCCAATTCAGGACTGGTTGGCGAATACCCAGTTTGGGCCAGTGAGCACGCAGCCGACATCGAAAAATGTGTAAATTAACACGCCTTAAGGCACCGTGTGTAAACCGTCAGGACGGCGCGCACAGCCTTTCCTTGACCATCGGACCCACCGCGCCGAAATCCATCTGACCGGTATACTTCGACTTCAGCACCCCCATCACCTTGCCCATGTCGCGTATGCTGTCGGCACCCACTTCGGCAATGGCGGCATCCACCGCTTGGGCAGAGGCATCCGCGTCCAGTTTCTGCGGCAAATACTCTTCGATGACAGTGATCTCGAACAGCTCCCGCTCGGCCAGATCAAGGCGCCCGCCCTCTTCATAGGTCTTGGCGCTCTCGCGGCGTTGCTTGGCCATTTTGCCAAGGATCGCAAGGACTTCGTCCTCGCCTACCCCGTCATCCTGACCTGCCGCACGGGCGTCGATATCCTTGTCCTTTATCGCGGCATTGATCAGCCGCAACGTCGACAATCGGTCTGCATCCTTGTCTCTCATGGCCTGCTTGAGCGCGGCCGAAATCTTGGTGCGCAAATCCATTATGATGTCCATCCCCATGGGCACGTGTTGAGCACCTAAACTAAGTCATACGTCAGGTTGTGGCAAGGAAATGAAAGGCCATTAAGTCATTGATTTTGATATGGAAATGAAATTGCCTTCGGCCCTTGACCCCACCCGCTACCCACATTAGTTTCCGCCCAATTTGCCTGCACCCCGCTGTTTCTGCCCGCATCTGGAAGGTTTGCCATGACCCCTGCCACACCCACCGCCTGCCTTGCACTTGCCGATGGCACACTGTTCTACGGCCAAGGGTTCGGGGCAACGGGCGAAACCCAGGCAGAGCTGTGTTTCAACACTGCCATGACGGGCTACCAAGAGATCATGACCGACCCGTCCTACGCCGGTCAGATCGTCACCTTCACCTTCCCCCACATCGGCAATGTCGGCGTGAATCCTGAAGATGACGAGACCGGCGATCCCGTGGCCTCCGGCATGGTCGTGAAATGGATGCCCACCGATCCATCCAACTGGCGTGCAGCACAGGACTTGTCGGGCTGGCTGGCGGCGCGCGGGCGCATTGCCATAGGTGGTGTCGACACCCGCCGCCTGACCCGCGCCATTCGGCAAGCAGGCGCACCACATGTGGCACTTTCACACAACCCGGATGGTGAATTTGACATTGAAGCACTGGTGGCCTCGGCCCGCGATTTCGCCGGTCTCGAAGGTATGGACCTTGCCAAAGACGTAACCTGCGCCCAGTCCTACCGCTGGAATGAAATGCGGTGGGCGTGGCCCGAAGGATACACGCCCCAGACCGATCCCAAGTTCAAGGTGGTTGCCGTCGATTACGGTGCCAAGCGCAACATCCTGCGCTGCCTTGCCTCTGCCGGCTGCGACGTGACCGTCCTGCCCGCCACCGCCACCGCGGATGATGTGATGGCCCACGAACCCGATGGTGTGTTCCTGTCGAATGGCCCGGGCGACCCCGCTGCCACTGGTGAATACGCGGTGCCCATGATCAAGGATGTACTGGAGAAGGACCTGCCAGTTTTCGGCATTTGTCTCGGGCACCAAATGCTGGCTCTCGCCCTCGGCGCAAAGACGGTCAAGATGAACCACGGCCACCATGGCGCCAACCATCCCGTCAAGGATCTGGATACCGGCAAGGTCGAAATTACCTCGATGAACCATGGCTTCGCCGTGGATGCCCAGACCTTGCCTGACGGCGTCGTGGAAACCCATACCTCGCTTTTCGACGGGTCCAACTGTGGCATCCGCGTCCAAGGCAAACCCATCTATTCGGTGCAGTATCACCCCGAAGCAAGCCCCGGCCCGCAGGACAGCTACTACCTGTTTGAACGGTTTGCGGAGGCGATGGCTGCCCGCTCAGGTTGAATACCTAGGTCAACACAACAGCCTTAACCGGTTGTTAACTATGGATTGTCATTGGTGAAGGTTCCTGAGCCCGGGACCCGCAATGAGCGATCCACTATTACGCCTGTCTTCTCCACAGCCGGTCATCCGGCAGCGTCGGCCCGCCGTCCCCGTTGGGCGCCAATTGGTCAATGCCGGGCTGATCAGCCAAACCACATTGCTGGACGCACTGACGCAACAACGCAGTCTGGACGCGCCTTTGGGCGAAATCCTGGTGGCCGAAGGGCATGTCGACCCGGACGATGTTCTTGCTGCCCTCGCCCTGCAACACGAAGCGGATCGCGTTGATCTGTCCATCAATCCACCGAATTCTTTAATGGCCGAGGCCATTCCGGCGCAAATATGCCAGCGCTTCGGCATTGTGCCCTGGCGTTGGATCGGCGATGCGCTCTTGGTCGCAACCGCGCGCCCGGATCAGATGAACATGCTGCGGCAAGCGCTGGACCGCGCCCCATGGGAGGTGCTTCCGGTCATTGCACCCATTGCTCAGATCCATGAACAGATCACCGCCCTGCATGGCGACGACCTTGCGCACCAAGCAGCTTTCAAAGTGCCCGAAGACATCAGTTGCCGCACCTGGGGACCTAAACCCGGCCAGAGGCGCGGCATCACGGCGACGGTTGTGGCTTGCGTCTTACTGCTTTGCCTGATTGTCACACCGGCGTGGTTTGTCACTATTCTGTTCGCGTGGGGCATTCTGACACTGATGATGTCGGCGGGCCTGAAGCTGTTGGCAGTCCTTGCACGGCTGGTGCACAGCATGCCTGCCCACCCCAAACCGAAGCGAAGATGGCTGCCCGAACGCCTTCCACGCGTGTCTGTCATGGTCCCGCTGTTCAAGGAAGAACGGATTGCCGAAGCGTTGATCAAACGACTGTCGCGGTTGAGTTACCCCAAAGCGCTGCTTGACGTCGTGCTGGTGCTTGAGGCGAAAGATACGGTGACCCGCGCGACGTTGGCCCGAACGGAATTGCCACGCTGGATGCGCGTGATCGAAGTGCCGGATGACGGCACGATCACAACGAAACCACGCGCCCTGAACTATGCTCTGGATTTTTGTCAGGGCGACATCATCGGTGTCTGGGATGCCGAAGACGCGCCGGAAATCGACCAGATCGAAACTGTGGTAGCGCATTTTTCGGCAGCAGACCCAGAGGTTGTTTGCCTTCAGGGGATGCTCGACTACTACAACTCGCGCCACAACTGGTTGGCGCGGTGCTTTACCATTGAATACGCAAGCTGGTGGCGTCTGCAATTGCCTGGTGTGTCGCAGTTGGGTTTGGTTCTGCCACTAGGCGGCACAACCCTGTTCTTTCGTCGAAGCGTGCTGGAAGAACTGGGCGGATGGGACGCGCACAACGTCACCGAAGACGCTGATCTCGGCTTGCGGTTGGCACGGCGCGGGTATCGAACCGAACTGATCCCGACCGTCACATATGAAGAAGCAAACTGCCGTGCATGGCCGTGGGTCAAACAACGGTCACGGTGGCTCAAAGGCTTCTTCATCACCTATTGCGTGCATATGCGGAAGCCCACTGAATTGCTGCGCGACCTTGGTTTTCTGAAGTTCATGGGCGTTCAGGCCATGTTTCTGGCAACCGTGTCGCAATTCGCGGCCCTCCCCCTGCTCTGGACATTCTGGCTGCCTGCGTTCGGGTTGCCGCATCCGGTCGTTACAACGTTGGGCGAAGCGGTCGTCTGGCCCTTGGCCACGCTTTTTGTCGCCGCCGAGTTGTTGAACATTCTGATCGGCATGCTGGCTGTGTCTGGACGCGCGCATCGCCATCTCATGCCTTGGGTTCTGACACTGCCGCTCTATTTCCCGCTTGGCGCGCTGGCGAGTTACAAGGCGATCTACGAGTTGGTCTTCGCACCATTTTATTGGGACAAGACCCAGCATGGCACGGCAAGCGGTGACATCGTGGCGCCATTGGGCCCGGACTAGGCTTCGTCCCGCCGCTTTTCTGCGTCCTGCTTCAGGCGAGTCATGAACGCGACAGAGATATGGTCGCGCAACGCCTGCCCTGCCTCGGCTTCATCTTTTGCCTCGATGGCACGGACGATGCGATCATGTTCGTCTTGCGCTATGCGGGTCCGACCCTGCGCCGACAAGGATGTGGTGGCCATCAGCGCCATGGTCCGGTGCACCAGATCCAGTTGCTGAACAAGGTAGCGGTTGTGCGAGGCCAGATGGATCTGCGTATGGAACCGTCGGTTTGCGCGCGCCAGGGCGGGCGGATCATTGATCAGTTCGTTGTCGGCCTCGACCATGTCCCGCAGGATGCGCACTTCTTCCGCCGTCGCGTGCTGCGCTGCCAGTGACGCGGCCAACCCTTCAAGTTCGCGGCGTACCACATAGAGTTCCGACATCTGGTTGTGGTCCAGAGATGCCACAATCAGGCTGCGCCCGTCGCGCGACAACAGCGACTGTGTTTCAAGTCTTTGCAGTGCTTCGCGCACAGGTGTGCGGGATACGCCAAACCGCTCTGCCAACTCACTTTCCACAAGCCGGTCGCCGGGCCGGTAGGTCCCGATGTCGATCGCTTCCAAAATCATCGAATAGGCGTCGGTGTTGCTGGGGCGTGGGGCGCGCATGGCATCCTCGCAAGTCATTGAATTTCCTCACCGTAGAGCGGGCACCCGCATCCGCGCAACCCCAAGTGCTTGCGCCGGTTGCCCGTCCCCCCTATCCAAGCATCATGCCAGCTGCCGATTTCACACATGTGCGTACTTGGGTCTTTGACCTGGACAATACGCTTTACCCGCCAAGCGTCCGCCTGTTCGACCAGATCGAAGTGCGCATAACTGCCTACGTGATGGACGCACTGAGCGTCTCCAAGGCCGAAGCCGACCGCCTGCGGGTGCACTACTGGCACACACACGGCACGACGCTCGCGGGATTGATGCGGGAACATCAGGTCGATCCCCTGCCCTTTCTCGAAGATGTGCATGACATTTCGTTTGATCAGCTGACCCCTGATCCCGACCTCAAGGCCCATATCACCGCGCTGCCGGGACGCAAGATCGTCTACACAAACGGCTGCGCGCCCTATGCCGAACAGGTTGTGGCCGCACGAGGGCTGTCGGGGCTTTTTGATGCCGTCTATGGCGTCGAACACGCGGACTTTCACCCAAAGCCCGACCGGGCGGCCTTTGATCGCGTGTTCGCACGCGATGGGTTGCGCCCTGATGAGGGTGCCATGTTCGAAGATGACGCGCGAAATCTGGCCGTGCCCCATGCGCTTGGCATGCGGACCGTGCACGTGGCCCCTGCGCGAGGTGACGGCGATCACATCCACCACCACACCGATGATCTGACGGGCTTTCTGTCCAAGCTGGCCGGGTAGGACAGGATGCCGCCTTGGCCTCTGGTACGCGCGGCATACTTTGGACGTGACGGAGGCGTGATATGACCCAGACCTGTGACATCCTGATTTCCGGCGGCGGCATTGCTGGACTGACTGCTGCGGCGGCCTTTGGCAGCGCAGGCTTCAGCGTCCTGTGCGTCGATCCCGCGCCGCCTGTCACCGACAGCGCGTCCTCAGGCTCGGACATGCGCACAACAGCGATGCTGCAACCCGCCCGCGACTTGCTGGAGCGCGCAGGGGTCTGGGACGCTTTGGCCCCGTATGGTGCCGCCTTGGAGGTCATGCGTATCGCGGACGCCGCAACCGAGACGGGCGCCGCCCGCGAGATCAAGTCCTTCCGAGCGTCCGATGTATCGGACCTGCCGTTTGGCTGGAACTTTCCAAACTGGCGGCTGCGACGAGAATTGGTCGCCCAACTGGACGCCTTGCCCAATGTTGATTTTCGTCCCGGCACCGGCACCACCCGATTTCTGGGCCGCACCGCTGAAGCCCGCGTGGGCCTGAGCGACGCAACATCCGTCAGAACCAAACTGGTGGTGGCCGCGGACGGGCGTAATTCACCGATGCGTCAGGCTGCGGGGATCGGTGTCAACACACGGCGCTACGGGCAAAAGGCGCTGGCCTTTGCCGTCACCCACCCCATCCCGCACGAGAACGTGTCAACCGAAGTGCATCGCACCGGTGGCCCTTTCACGTTGGTGCCACTGCCGGATCGCGACGGCATGCCATGCTCTGCCGTTGTGTGGATGGACGAAGGCCCAAAGTCGGCAGCGCGCATGGAATTGGACGAACCGGCGTTCGAGGCAGAGATGTCCGAGCGCAGCTGCCATATGCTCGGCCCCCTCACGCTTGAGTCACGCCGGACCATCTGGCCCATCATCAGCCAGGTCGCGGAGCGTTTGACAGGCACGCGCATCGCCCTGATTGCAGAGGCAGCGCATGTGGTGCCCCCGATCGGCGCGCAAGGACTGAACATGTCATTGGCTGACACGGTGACCCTGCTTGAGCTTGCCGAGGCGCGACCAGAGGGTTTGGGCGACGCGGCGATGCTGGCGGCCTATCACAAGGCCCGGTTCAACGACATCAAGATGCGCGTGACGGGTATCGACCTGCTGAACCGAGCGAGCCAGGCGACATCCCCTCTGGCAAGGGACGCCCGCGCCTTTGGGCTGAACGCCCTGCATCAGATCACGCCGGTCCGCAAAACGCTTATGGAGCTGGGCCTGGGCGTCAAACGCGCAGGCTGAGCGTGCAAGGACTTCGGCGCTACAGCACCTGATCAACGACGCGCTTCAGACGCGCAACGGTCCCATCCACATCATAAAGCTTGTCGAGGCCAAAGAGCCCAATGCGGAACGTCCGAAAATCCGCAGGTTCGTTGCATTGCAGCGGGACACCGGCGGCAATCTGCATACCTTCGGCGGCAAAACGTTTGCCGGTCTGAACCTCCGGATCAGCCGTGTAGCTGACAACCACGCCCGGCGCACCAAAGCCCTCGGCGGCAACAGATGTAATGCCCTTGTTGGCCAGCATCCCGCGCACTGCATTCCCCAAAGCCCACTGCGCATCCTTCAACTTGCCAAAACCATACGCTTGCGTCTCTTTCATCGTATCGCGGAAGTCGCGCAGCGCATCCGTGGGCATGGTCGCATGATACGCGTGACCTCCGCCTTCATAGGCCTGCATGATCTGGTGCCATTTCTTGAGGTCGATGGCGAAGCTATCTGACGTCGTCTCTTCCAGCCGCGCCACGGCCCGCTCGGACAGCATGACCAACCCCGCACAGGGTGACGCGCTCCACCCTTTCTGGGGTGCAGATATCAGTACATCGACGCCAAGCGCGCGCATATCAACCCAGGCACAGCCCGAGGCAATGCAATCGAGTACCATAAGTGCGCCAACCTCATGGGCTGCCGAGGTCATCGCCGTCACATAGTCATCAGGAAGGATCACGCCCGCGCTGGTCTCCACATGCGGGGCAAAGACAACATCGGGCTTCTGTTCCCGAATGGTCGCGACCACCTCGTCAATTGGCGCAGGCGCAAAGGGCGAGGGAGATGCATTGCCGGTCTGCCGCGCCTTTAGAACGGTGATGTTTGCCGTCAGACCTCCGGTTTCGAAGATCTGGGACCAGCGGTAGGAAAACCACCCGTTGCGGACGACCAGCACATCCGAGCCGCGTCCAAACTGGCGGGCCACGGCTTCCATCCCGAAGGTGCCGCCACCCGGCACCACGACAACGGCATCAGCGGAATAAACCTCTTTCAACATCGACGAGATGTCGTTCATGACACCCTGAAACGCGGCGCTCATATGGTTGAGAGAACGGTCTGTAAAGACGACCGAGAATTCTTCGAGGCCTTGGGGATCAACGGTGTCGAGCAATGCGGGCATGTCATGTCCTTTCATAAGTTCCCGGTACATATCGCCCGATGGCGATCTCGGCAAAGCCTACTTCGGTATACCGCGCACGCGTGCTTGGCCGGAAAGCCGCACAAACCGGCACCTTTATCAAAATACTGCACCGGTCAGTGCACAAATTCATAAAACTGCACCACCTTGCAAGACAGGTGCCGCCATCTATGTCAGCGTTATCGCCAATTGATTATGACACACACAACCATCTCTCAGGGCCCGCCCCCAACCGAACCACGACACACGCGGTCTCTTGATCGCCTTTTGGGCGATCAGCTTGTCCGAAGCGAAAAGATCAACGGCTTTGTTGGCCGTCGTTTACGGGCCAACAGAATGATTCAACACACCGATGGAATGATCCATGTGCCGGGCATGGTCGATCATACCCTATTGTATCACATCAATGGCGGTGTCGTTCATCGGTACGAGGGGCGTCGGCAAACGGGGCTGAGCGATAAGTTGCGCACCTCGTCCCTCCAGCCAGCCTATCAGGACAACGGATGGGACATGCCCGATAATGTGGACGTGCTGCATCTTTGCATTGATGACAAGGATCTTAGACACTTCGCGACCTCCGAATTTGGATTCGATGTGGGCCGGTTGGAAATGCGCGACCACATGTGTGTCAATGACAAGTTCATGCACCACCTTGCCCCGCTGGTCCTGCAGGAACTGCAGTCCGATCTGCCGCAAACCCACCTGATGCTCGACGGGTTCGATTCCGTCGTCGCCGGCCACATGTTGCGGGCGTATTCGAACATGTCCGACATCGTGGTCGCAACCGAGGCACGCGAAAGCAAACATCGCGACAAGGAATTGGTCAAAGCAATCCGCGACCTGGTGTTGGACAAGCTTGAAGAAAACATGACTGCCAACGAAATCGGCCAAATCCTTAATGTCAGCCCCTTCCGGCTGATGCGGCTCTTCAAGAACGAGATGGGCATCAGCCTTCACCAATTCGTACTGCAAAACCGGGTGGCCTATGTCCGCGATCAGCTCAAGCATTCCGATACGCCCCTCGTTGATTTAGCCTATGACGCTGGCTTCTCGAGCCAGCCGCACATGAACGCCAGCTACACCAAGATCATGGGTATCTCACCGGGGCGGCACCGCAAGCAGCTCAGAAATTGACCCCAGCGGGCCGGGCCTGCGCTCTTCGCTGAGCAGGACGTTCGCCTCGACCTCGCCCGCGCCGGGCAGCGTCATGATGCGCCGCCGCAGGACCCGCTCGAAATCCGGCAAGTCACGGGCCACCACGCGCAAGCGATAATCATAGAGGCCCAGCACATGCTCCACTGTCTGCACCTCCGGGATCGCGGACACGGCCCGTTCGAAGTCATCAAGGCTCACCCGCCCCTTCGTCGCGAGCTTAACGCCCAGAAAGACAGTCACACCAAATCCCAGTTTTTCCGCATCAAGAACAAGCCTTTGTCCCCGGATCACACCCGCGTCGCGCAATCGCTTGATCCGCCGCCACGCCGCAGGTTGGGACAATCCACAGGCCCGGCCAATGGCCCCCGCCCCCTGCCCGGCATCCTGTGCCAGCAGCCGCAGGATCGCAAAATCGGTGTCATCCAGATCGGTCACAGCGGCAGCGCCTCATCACTTTTGATCCGCGCCACATGCATCAACGCCTCGATATCCGCGATATGCGGCAGGGTCAGGATACAGCTGCGGTAAAGATGCTGGTAATGGGACATGTCCCGGGCAATCACCGACAGGCGTACATCAACGCGACCCAGAAAGGTCTGGATCTCGATCACCTCAGGCACCTCACGCGCCGCTTCGATGAAATCATCAAATGCACGCCCCTGTGTTTTGTCCAACGTCACTCGCAACGACACCTCGACGGCATATCCCAAGGCGGCCCAATCAATGGCAGCCTGTACGCCTTTCACCAAGCCGGCATCGCGCAATTTGGCCTGCCGCCGCGCCAATTGCCCAGGACTGACACGCGCGCGCTCCGCCAACTCTGCCGGGGCAAGGCTTGGGTCCGCCTGCCACTGACGCAGAATGCGCCGATCTACATCATCGAGCATGATTTCAACATAAATTTAGTATTACAAGCATGATCCACTCTTCATCTTGCCAAATAAACTCAAAAGCCAACCCTGACCAGAGGCAATACCGCCCGTATAACGCGCCCAGACATTCCAACGGAGGGAACACCATGCGCGTTTACTACGACCGCGATTGCGACATTAACCTGATCAAGGACATGAACGTGGCCATCCTTGGCTACGGCTCCCAAGGCCACGCCCACGCGCTGAACCTGCGCGACAGCGGTGCCAAGAACGTCGTTGTCGCCCTGCGCGAAGGCTCTGCCTCCATCGCCAAAGCCGAAGGCGAAGGCCTGAAAACCATGGGTATCGCCGAAGCGGCCGCATGGGCCGACCTGATCATGTTCACCATGCCCGATGAACTGCAGGCCGAAACCTACAAGAAATACGTGCACGACAACATCCGCGAAGGTGCCGCCATCGCGTTCGCCCACGGCCTGAACGTCCACTTCGGCCTGATCGAACCCAAGCCCGGCATCGACGTCGTGATGATGGCGCCCAAAGGCCCCGGCCACACCGTGCGCGGTGAATATGTCAAAGGCGGCGGCGTGCCCTGCCTTGTGGCCGTCGACAATGACGCATCCGGCAAGGCGCTGGAAATCGGCCTGTCCTACTGCTCCGCCATAGGCGGTGGTCGCTCGGGCATCATCGAGACCAACTTCCGCGAAGAATGCGAAACTGACCTCTTCGGTGAACAGGCCGTGCTCTGTGGTGGCCTTGTCGAACTGATCCGCATGGGGTTTGAGACACTGGTCGAGGCGGGCTACGCCCCCGAGATGGCCTATTTCGAGTGCTTGCACGAAGTGAAGCTGATCGTGGACCTGATCTACGAAGGCGGCATTGCCAATATGAACTACTCGATCTCGAACACGGCTGAGTATGGCGAATACGTCTCCGGACCGCGCGTGCTGCCCTATGACGAGACGAAGGCTCGGATGAAAGCGATCCTGACGGACATCCAAACCGGTAAGTTCGTGCGCGACTTCATGACCGAAAACGCCGTCGGCCAGCCCTTCTTCAAAGGCACACGTCGCATCAACGACGAACACCAGATCGAAGCCACAGGCGAGACCCTGCGCGGCATGATGCCATGGATTTCGGCTGGCAAAATGGTCGATAAATCAAAGAACTAAATTCGGTTCTTCATGTTTCGGGAAAGGCCGCTGCAAAGGCGACCTTTCCTTTTTCAGACAATAGGATCGCGCGGCTGCCCGCATCCCGGTGCATCCAGCCCTGATCCTCCATCCGGGTCAGCATGGCGCGCCCCAATGCCCCCGCCAGATGATTGCGCCGCTCCGACCAGTCCAGACAGGTCCGGCACATGAGCGTCCGCCCCTTTTCCAGTCCCTCCAGGTCAATCCCAAAGCCTGACGCAAAGTCACGCCCCGCCGATGTCAGCGTGACATCCTCGCCGAACTCGGCCAGAAGGTCGCGCCCGATCAGGCTGCGATACATCTGCACGCCCATGCGCCCGGCCAAATGATTATAGCAAACCCGCGCCACCTGCATCTGCGCATCGCGCGGCCCCGTGCGCACCCGTGTGGCACCCCGGCGTGCGGCCAACCCCATCAGGGCCTCCAGCACACCCGCCACCTCGGCATCTGCCAAATGGAAATACTTGTGCCGCCCGGACTTGCGCGGCGTGATCAAATCCGCCTCCGTCAATTTCGACAAATGCCCGCTGGCCGTGGACAGGCCCACGCCCGCCTCCTCCGCCAGTTCCGACGCCGTCAACGCGCGCCCATCCATCAGCGCCGTCAGGATGTTCGACCGCGCCGGATCACCGATCAGCGCCGCAATCTGCGAGATATCCGGACCTTCCTTCATAGTTCGACCGTAGCCGAAGCATTACCGCAAGTCAAAATGCTACCCACGGCCCGTCAACGAAAGGACCCGACATGCTGACCTGCATCATGCAATATCAAATCGACCCAACGAAACGCGCAGCCTTTGCAGAATATGGGCAACGTTGGGGCCAGTGCATCCCCCGCTGCGGTGCCGATCTCGTGGGATATTTTGCACCTCACGAGGGGTCTGCCTCGCTCGCCTACGGCATCTATCACATTGAAAACCTTGCCGCTTATGAAGCGTACCGCGCCCGCCTCACGGCTGACCCACTGGGACGTGAGAATTACCTGTTTGCACAATCCGAGAAATTCATTCTCAAGGAAGACAGGACATGGCTCACCAATGTATCCGCACCAAATGGAGGCGCCACATGATCGCTGTTATCTTCGAGGTTTGGCCCAAGGACGGGCACCGCACGCCCTATCTCAACCGGGCCGCGACGCTCAAGGAACACCTCAGCGACATCCCCGGCTTCATCTCGGTCGAACGCTACGAGAGCCTGATGGAGCCCGGCAAACTCCTGTCCCTGTCCTTTTGGGAGGACGAGGCAGCCTTGGAGCATTGGCGCAAACTGCCCGAGCACCGCGATGCGCAATCCTCGGGCCGTGACATCCACTTCGACAACTACCGCCTGCGTGTGGCGGGCGTGATCCGCGACTACGGCATGACGGTCCGTGATCAGGCCCCCGCCGACAGCAAGGCCCTGCATGACCGATAGCCCCCGGATCACAGCCAAAAGCTGGCTGATGGTTGCCATACTTGGGTTTACATGGGGCGGCACGTTCCTTGTGACAGAGGTTGCACTGACCGGCATCACGCCCTTCTGGCTGGCCGCCGGGCGCATCTGCTTTGCCGCCATCCTGATGGTGGCGATCTGGGGTACGTTGGGTGCACGGCTTTTCGACGGCAAGGCAAGCTCTGGCACCTGGACGTCACTCGCGGCAATCGGCGCATTCAGTTCGGCCATTCCGTTCATGCTGCTTGCCTGGGGCCAGCAATACGTCACGTCCGGTTTTGCCGGTGTGTCCATGGCCTCCGTTGCGCTGATCGTCCTGCCACTGGCGCATTTCTTCGTACCGGGGGAGCGGATGACATGGCGACGCACTCTCGGCTTCATCATCGGCTTTGTCGGCGTCTGTATCCTGATCGGCGGTCAGGCGTTTGAGGCCAGCGGAGCGCAATTGGAAACCGCCGGGCGCATCGCCTGCATCTGCGCGGCAAGCTGTTATGGCATCTCATCCGTCTTGATGCGCCGCCTGCCGCCCGTGGACCCTATCGGACTGTCCACCGTTCTGCTGCTGATCGCAGCCTGCATCGTACTGCCTGCCGCATGGATCGTCGAAGGACCACCACCGCTTCCCGACACGCAAACTCTTGTGGTCATTGGATTTCTCGGCCTCATCCCCACAGCCGCCGCCAACATGTTGCGTGTGCTGGTCATCCGCAGTGCCGGCCCCGTTTTCATGTCGATCACCAATTATCAGGTGCCTGTCTGGTCCGTTCTCATGGGGGCGGTACTGCTGAACGAGCCGCTCCCCTCCAGTCTGCTTCTGGCCATGGCACTGATCCTGACGGGTGTCGGCCTCAGCCAATACGGCGCGCTGCGCAGGTTGTTCGCGCGCTGATCCAAGATTTCATCTTGCCAGAAAACTCCCCCCGGAGGGTCGGTCCGCCTCAATGCGCGACGGCTGCCTCAACCGCCTGCACAACATGTTCGACGCTGGCGTTCAAAACCGCTTCGTCCTCGCTTTCCGCCATAACCCGGATCAAAGGTTCGGTGCCCGACTTGCGGATCAACAAACGGCCATTGCCATTCAGCTGCCCCTCAGCCTCTGAAATCGCGGTCTGCACTGACGCCATTTCCAACGGAGTCTGTCCGGCGGCAAAACGAACATTCTTCAGCAATTGCGGCACCGGATCAAAGACGTGCAGGACTTCGCTCGCCCGCTTGCCCGACTGCACCAACTCGGCCAAAAACTGCAAACCGGCCATCAATCCATCGCCTGTCGTGGCATAGTCGGTCATCACGATGTGGCCCGACTGCTCCCCACCAAGGTTGAAGTCGCCCTGCCGCATCCGTTCAACGACATATCGGTCGCCCACGGCCGTCCGTTCCAGCGTCACGCCATGCCCTTGCAGGAACCGCTCAAGCCCAAGGTTCGACATGACTGTCGCCACCAAGGCGTTGTTCTTCAACCGTCCCTCAGACGCCCAGCGGGCGGCCATAAGGCCCATAAATTGGTCCCCGTTGCCGACGCGGCCTTCTTCGTCCAGCAGGATCACGCGGTCCGCATCGCCATCCAGACAGATGCCCACATCAGCACCGTGGGCCACAACCGCCTCAGCAGCGGTTTGCGGATAGGTCGACCCACAGCCCTCGTTGATGTTGTGTCCGTTCGGCGACACGCCCACGGGGATCACGGTTGCGCCCAGTTCCCACAGCGCTTCAGGCGCCACGCGGTAGGACGCGCCATTCGCGCAATCAATCACTACCTTCAGACCATCGAGGCGCATGGCACGCGGAAACGACGATTTCACGCGCTCGACATAGCGGTACCTGCCGTCATAGACGTGCTTGGCGCGCCCGATTGTCCCCGCGGGGACAGGGTCAACCCCCTGAGACACAAGGTTTTCTATTTCCGCTTCCGCCGCATCGCTCAGCTTGAACCCATCAGGGCCAAAGAACTTGATGCCGTTGTCATGCGCCGGATTGTGACTGGCGGAAATCATCACCCCAAGGTCCGCACGCATGGACCGCGTGAGCAGACCCACCGCAGGTGTCGGCACCGGGCCCAGCAACAGCACGTTCATGCCCGTGCTGGTGAGCCCTGCCGTCAGCGCATTTTCGAACATGTAGCCCGACAGACGCGTGTCCTTGCCGATGACGACGCGGTGCACGCTGTCACCGTCCCTGCGAAAGTACCGCCCCACTGCTGCGCCGATGCGCAGCGCCATCTCGGCTGTCATGGGGGCGAGGTTTGCAGTGCCCCGGACGCCGTCCGTCCCAAAGAGTTTTGTCATGTCAGCGATGTGCCACAGAGGCCCGCCACAGCGCAATGGCCTGCGCATGATCGGCAACGTCATGCGCACGGACGATCTGAACACCTTGGGCAATGGCGGCAAGGGCAACTGCAACCGATCCGGGCGCGCGCGCTGACGCCTCAGGCGCATTGCCAAGAGTACCAATGAAACGCTTGCGCGACGCGCCCAGCAAGATGGACACACCAAGGCTGTGAAACAGGCTGATACGGTTCAGAAGGGAAAGGTTGTGCGCTCGCGTCTTGCCAAAGCCGATTCCGGGGTCGGCAATGATGTTATGCTTTTCAAAGCCAAGGGCCTGCAACGTCTGGATCCGCTTTGCCAAGAAGTCATACACATCAAGAAGTACATCGTCATAGGTCGGGTTGTTCTGCATGGTTTGCGGATCACCTTGCGCATGCATGACACACACCGGCACGCCTCGATCCGCACATAAGCGGGCGAGATCAGGATCATAGGTGAACCCGGAGACATCATTGACGATGCTGGCACCAGCATCCAGCGCCGCCTCAGCAACCGCAGCTTTGCGTGTATCGATGGAGATTGGCGTTGTCACACCTGCTGCGCGCAACGCTTGGATCACAGGGGCCGTGCGCGCGATTTCCTCCTCCACAGGAACCACATGCGCACCGGGGCGCGTGCTTTCGCCGCCGATGTCGAGGATGTCCGCGCCCTGTTCGATCAACGCCTGTCCATGTGCCACCGCGTCATTTTGGGCGTTGTGCTGGCCGCCGTCTGAAAAACTGTCAGGCGTTGTGTTCAGAATACCCATGATCTGTGGCGCAGGCCAAGCTCGCGCAAACGGCGCGCGTTCCTCATGCGTGAGGTCGGCGGCGGCAATGAAGTGCGGCGTATCGGTCCGTGACAGCTCCTCGGCATGCGTGAACCAACAACCGCCACAAATGATGGCATCCGCAGGGCGTGCCGGTCCAACCTGCATCAGGGGCCGGATGTAGCGCATCAGAGCTTGGCCTGATCCACGGGGATCGCGCGCAGGGCAACCGGCGCGTCGGTGGGGCCGTCATCCCCAATGACCAGCATTTCGCGCACCTCGAAAGTTGCCGCGAACCACGAGGCAAGTGCCACCGCATCTGCCCCCTTGGCTGACGGACCGTCGACGGCATCCAACACGATCTTGGACGGAGCCCAGACACAGGCCTGACCATTACGCATTGCCCAATCAAGCTCGGTCCGCGTGTCCACCACCTTGCAGCGCGCATCACGGGCAGCCAGCACCCATGCGTTTTGTTCGATGGCCAACAAGTCGATGCGGCGTTGCGCCAACGGGTGACTGGCCTCGGGGGCATCGATGTTCGCAGGCCCCACGCAAAAGATCAGCGGGCGACCCATCGCCTCAAGCTGATCAATCCAACCGCTCAGGTTGTCCGACGCGATGGCATCATTGGACAGATACACCAGCTCGGGATGCATCACGTCCTCTTCCATGTCCTCTGCGGCAACGGGCCGGGTCGTGCCACGGCTGCGCACGATCTCGACGCCAAGCGCGCCGGGGCCGCGGTCCAGCTTTTCGATGCGGACAAAGACGCGCATGGCCTGCGGTTCAATCAGGATACGGTCGGCAACGCGCTCGGACAGCGTTTCCAGAAGGTTCAGACGTTCGGCGGCCAATTCGTAGGTGATGGCTTCCGTCACTTTGTCATACGACAGGATGCGGTCCACGTCATCGTCGATGGGCCCGGTCAGCGGGCGCACCTCGACCACGATGTTAAAGCAGATGCGTTGGGTGACACCGCGTTCCGCCTGAAAGGCGCCGATCTCGACCTCGACGATATGGTCGCGGACCGAGATGCGGTCGAGCGGAGCGGAGGTTGCTGTCGCTTCGGACCGTTCGGACGGGTGGGAAAACGCAAGACGGATTTCAGACGCCATGGGACTTTGGCCTTTGCAGAAGAACTCGCGCCCTTCTACCCAAGCTGTCCCCGCGGGGACAGGGGCAAAGACGCCGCCCCTGTGTCTGAAAACGTCAGTTCGACGCGGTGCGGAAGGTATGCCGATAAAAGACGTGCACGCCGATGGCGGCAGTCTTTGTGTACACGCGGCTCCAGCGTGGGCGCACGGCGGTGGTGTGATAGTGCGTCGCCCCCTTGGTCAGATCGGGCGCGCGCCCGTCCAGCACCGTACGGGCCACTTTGCTCACCCGATCAAATGCGCGAGGTTCGTGGATCGTTTCCGGATTGCCGTCGCAAGTATAGGTGAATTGACACTGGTACTTCCGGCCTGTGCCCTGATTGATAACGCCACACACGTTGTCGGGAAAACGCGCACTGCGCACCCGGTTCATGATGACCTCAGCCACGGCGAACTGACCTTTTACGGTCTCGCCACGCGCCTCGAAATACAGCGCTTCGCTCAGGCACTTCCAATGGGCGCCCCCCTTGGCCTTGGGTTGCGAGTCGAGCCAACTGCGCGAGAAAGAGACATTGGTCTTGGCACTGGGTTCGGACAGCAGCGAGTCCAGTCGAGCCTGAGAGACCCCACGCAGACCGCGCGTTTCGGCCTTGCGCAACGCATCACCCGTGACCGCCTGATCGCCCGGATCGGCGGCTACACTTTGTGCCCCCGTCAGCATGCAGAACGCCAACAGCGCTTTTACCAAATGTCGCATAGATCACCCCAGTATCGTTTCCGATCAGCGGCATTTAGGGAAAATTAGTCACTTCGTCCAGTTTTTGGGCGATTTGGTCGCACATGGCCGCTATGCACAGGCGAGATACGGCTTGTGCAGACCCCTTAGATACGGTGGCGTCCGGACCACAAAACTACTCGATCTTGTGGCCGATAGCCAGTTGAGCGGAAGCCAGCCGAGCCACCGGAACCCGGAACGGAGAGCACGAAACGTAGTCAAAACCGGCGTTGCGACAGAACGCAATTGATTCGGGGTTGCCCCCGTGTTCGCCACACAAAGACAAGACCACGTCGGGTTGCGTGGCCCGTCCGCGTTCCGACCCCAGCTGCAGCAATTCGCCCACACCGTCGATATCGAGCGAGTGGAACGGGTCTTCGACGAACACTTCTTGCCGGACATAATCCGACATGAACCGGCCCGCATCGTCGCGCGACAGCCCATAGGTCATCTGAGTCAGGTCATTGGTCCCGAAGGACAGAAAGCTGCAATGCTGCGCGATGTCCCCTGCCCGCAACGCGGCGCGCGGTGTCTCGACCATAACGCCTAGGCGGTAGGTGAAGTCCGCCGCTGTTTCCGACGTGACGGCTGCGGCCACCGCATCCACGCGGCTGCGCACCAACTCTACTTCACGCTTGGCGCTGACGAGCGGGATCATGATCTCGGGCACAACTGGATCGCCGTCCCGGCTTGCCTGGACCGTGGCTTCGAAAATCGCACGGGCCTGCATTTCGTAGATCTCGGGCATGGTCACACCCAGACGCACACCGCGCAGGCCCAGCATGGGGTTGTATTCCACCATCGCCTCGATCCGCCGGGTCACGTCGGACAAAGGCAGATCGAGCGCGTCGGCCAATTCGCGTTGGCCGTTGCGGTCGGTGGGCAGGAATTCGTGCAAGGGCGGATCAAACAGGCGGATGCAGACCGGCTTGCCCTGCATGATACTGAAGAGCTGCATGAAATCGGCGCGCTGCATGGGCAACAACCGTTCAAGCACGGCGCGGCGGTCGTCACTGGTGGCCGCAAAGATCATCTCGCGCATCACCGTGAGGCGGCCGGGTTCGAAGAACATGTGCTCGGTACGGCACAGGCCGATGCCCTGGGCGTTGAAGTTGCGGGCGGTTTGCGCGTCTGCCGGCGTGTCTGCGTTGGCGCGGATGTCGATGTCGCGTTCGCCGTCGGCCCATTCCATAAGGTCAGTGAAGGCGTCATCAAGGGCTGCTTCCTGCATCGCAGGTGCTCCCAGAAGGATGGTGCCGTTGGTGCCATCGACCGTGACCACCTCGCCAGCGGTGACGACACGGCCATCTTGAGTGGCGAGTTGTCCTTTCCGCGTCTGGAAGCGCAGGTCGCTGACACCCACCACGCACGGCAGGCCAATGCCGCGCCCAATCACCGCGGCGTGGCTGGTGATGCCACCCCGCTCCGTGATGACGGCCTTGGCCGCATGCATACCGCGGATGTCCTCGGGCGAGGTTTCACGGCGCACGAGGATGCAGTCCTCGTGCCGTGCCGCACTTGCCTGCGCTTCGTTGGCGGAGAACACGAGCCGTCCGGTGGCGGCACCTGGACTGGCGGCGATGCCTGTGCCGAGGATGTCCCGCTTGGCGTGCCGGTCCACCTGTCGGTGCAGCAATTCATTGAGGGTGCGCGGTTCGACCCGCATCAGTGCCTCTTGCCGCGGGATGATCCCGTCGCGGGCCAATTGCACGGCAATCCGCACAGTTGCGCGAGACGAGCGTGCAACGCGGACGCCATCAAGGATGTGCAAGTGCCCGTTTTCAATGGTGAATTCGACCTGCATCTCTTCGCGCAGCTTGGCGCGCATGAGGTGAGCGTGATCCACCAGTTGGGCGAAGGCATCCGGCACCAGTTCTTCCAGCGACGGGCCGCGCGGATCGCGGGTGATATAGAGGCTTTTGGCATCACTGCGCAGGGCATCGCGGCCTTGGCTTTGGCGCAAGTAGCGGCCTGTGATTTGTGGCATGCCGGTTTTGGACGATACCAGTTGCAGGACGCCCGACCCGCTTTCGCCTTGGCCCACGCCAAAGGCCATTTGCTGCACAATGAGCCCAAGACCTGCGTCCAAAGGCGCGCCCTTGGCCTGTCGCAGCAGGCGGGCGGATGTGCCTTCCCATGCGCGGGCCATGGATTTCAGAACCCCAGCAAGCTGTTCGCCGCGCGTGGCCGGGAAGGGAAATTCTGTTTCGGTTTCATAGGCTTCAAGGGTTTCCTGCAACCCTTCCGGGCCTTCGCCAGTGACATCGTCGAACATGTCAGGATCCAGCCGGTCGACATGGATGGCGTAGCTTTGGACGAACCGGGTATACAGGGCCGCGGCGGCATCTGTCCCGAGCGTGGCGCAAAGCGCCTCGTACCGTGTGTCGTTCATACCGATGTTGAGGATGGCGGACGGGCCACCCCAATCCGGATCCTCGGATGAGGGACGCACGCACAGAAGCACTTCCTTTGGAAACTGGTCGAGAATCGCTGGAATATCAGGGAGATGGCCCTTGGCGATGTCGTGCACTGCGTCAAAGGACAGCGCCACCGTCGGCGGCACAGGCAGCTCCAGACGGGCCAGTCGCTGCAGGCATTTCGCCCGCCCACCATGGGTTTCGGTGGTGATGGGGGCGGTGGGCGTCACCAGCGTGGTTTTTGGATTATTCTGCACTGCGGCGTTCCTTTCGTCGGGCACCATAGACGCTAAGCATGGTGTGACAAGAGGGTGACGCGTCGCAGCGTGAGGTCACGCAAAACAGGGTGTCACCATGGGTACACCCCCCGTGCACCCCCTGTACACCGGGCGCGGGCGCAGAAAGACCGAATTGCGCAACGGGTTTGAGATGTTGAAAGGGGGGCCAGCCCCCCTGCCCCCCCGAAGTTTATCTGGCAAGATGAAAGGGATGTGTCGGAGTTCTGTCTGCCGGCATTCCGCCGGCGTCATTGGCGGGACATCGAAGCGGTTTTCCGGGGCTCCGCCCGTTCGCAAGCGAAACCCTCCACTGGAGGGTTTCCGGGGAGCTTGCCGTGCCGGGGCTCCGCCCGTTCGCAAGCGAAACCCTCCACTGGAGGGTTTCCGGGGAGCTTGCTCACCCCTCCAGCTTGGTGAGGTCGGCGACGGACAGGCACAGCGTGCGGATGCGGCTGAGCAGGTTGAGGCGGTTGCGGCGCACCGTTTGGTTGTCGGCATTGATTTGAACCGCTTCAAAAAACGCATCGATTGGGGTGCGCAGGGTGGCCATGGCGTGCATGGCCGATGCGAAGTCCTGCGCTTCCATGGCGGGGGCAATTTTGGCCTCGGCTGCGTCCAGTGCTTCGAAGAGGGCGGTTTCCTGCGGTTCCTCGGCAAATTTGACGTCAGCGCCGTAGGAGTATTCGACGCCATCAGCTTCTTCGGCCTGCGTGAGGATGTTGTTGGCGCGTTTGAAGCCCTGGATCAGGTTTTCGCCGTCGTCTGTTTTGAGCGTTCCGGAGAGGGCTTTGGCGCGTTTGACGAGCAGGGTGAGGTCGTCGTTGCCTTCCATCGCGATACAGGCGTCGATGATGTCGTGGCGGATGCCTTGATCGCGGAGGTAGACTTTGAGGCGGTCGTGGAAGAAGGCGAGGAGGTCGAGGGACGCTTCATCTACGTTAAACATAGCCGCACCTGCTGCTCTCACGGCTTCGTCCATTTCCTCAGAATCTCGATCACGCGCGTCAGCATGCTCTCTTCGCAACCGCGACGCTTCCGCTTTTATCCGATCTTTAGCCTCACTTGCTCCAAATTTTTTTCCGTGCTCAAAAACAGTATCGGAAATCTTGAGCGTCAGATCATTCTCCAACACCAGTCGGATTGTGCCTAAAGCCGCGCGGCGCAGCGCAAACGGGTCCTTCGAGCCGGTCGGCTTCTCATCAATCACCCAGAACCCGGTCAGCGTATCCAGCTTGTCCGCCAGCGCCACGGCAACCGACATCGGCGACGTCGGCACGTCATCCGACGGACCCAGCGGTGAGTAGTGCTCCTCGCACGCCTCGGGCAAGCCATCGTCGTGACCTGCGGCTTGGGCGTAGTATTTGCCCATGTTCCCCTGCAGTTCGGGGAATTCATAGACCATTTCAGAGGCAAGGTCGGCTTTGACGATGCGGGCGGCCTCGGCGGCGAGGTCCGGTTTCGCGCCGACCACTGGGGCGAGTTCGCGGGCGAGGGCTTCGATCCGAGCGACGCGTTCGGCTTGAGACCCGAGTTTGTTGTGGAAGGTGACGTCGGCCAAAGGCTTGGCCATGCCCTCAAGGCCCACATCACGCACGGTGCGCAAGTCATTCTCCCAGAAGAACTTTGCGTCCGCCAGCCGTGCGCTCAGCACCTTTTCGTTGCCTGCGAGGATCGTGGCCCCGTTGTCTGCCGTTTCGCGGTTGGCGACAGTGATGAAGCGTTCGATGCGGCCTGTCTTGGGGTTCTTCACGGAGAAGAACTTCTGGTGCTCTTTCATCGAGGTTTGCAGCACCTCGGGTGGCAGGTCGAGAAAGTCGTCACCGATCTTGCCCATCAGGACCACGGGCCATTCGACGAGGCCCGCGACTTCCGAGAGCAATCCCTTGTCCTCGACCACTTCCAAACCGCTGGCGAAGGCCGCGTTGGTGGCGTCGTGCCAGATTGCTTCGGCCCGTTCGGAGGCGTCCAACACCACGTGGGCGCGCTTGAGCTTGGTGCCATAATCCTCGAACGAGGTTACAGAAAACCGGCCCGGGGCCATGAAACGGTGGCCTTCGGTCGTGTCGCCAAAGGTAATGCCATCGACCTCGCCCGGTACAACTTGCGCGCCTGCCTCATCCGTCAGGATGCAGAGGATGGAGTGCAGCGGGCGCACCCATTTCAAGCTGCCTGCCCCCCAGCGCATGGATTTGGGCCATGGGAAGGTGCGGATGATGTGTGTCAGTACTTCGGCAATGATCTCGGCCGCCGGGCGACCCGGTTTTTCGATCACGGCAAAGAGGATGTTGCCCTTTGGGGTTTCGCGGGTTTCGACCTGATCGCGGGTGAGGCCCGCGCCACGCAGGAACCCCTCGATCGCCTTTTCGGGGGCGTCGGCCTTGGGGCCTTTGCGTTCTTCGCGGGTGGTGGGGCTTTGATCCAGCAGCCCTTCGACCGTCAGCGTCAGGCGGCGCGGTGTGGTGAACGCAGCGGCAGAGGCATAGGTCAGCCCCGCGTCGACCAGACCATTTGTGACCAGCTTTTGCAGGTCTTCGCCTGCGCGTTTCTGCATCCGGGCGGGGATTTCTTCGGAGAAGAGTTCGATCAGGAGGTCTGGCACAGTCGTCACCTTTGATTGCTCGCCGCAGGGGCGAGGCGCAGTTCGCGGCAGGGATAGCCGCGTGTGCGCCAAGGGTCCAGACCGTGCCCGGTCAGGCGGTCGCTTTTTCTGCGAGTGTTTTCACGTCTTGGCCGGTGACGCGTGGTACGACGCGATAGGCGGCTTCGACAAAGTTGTAGATGGCAAAGGAGATGAGACCGAGGCCCGCGCCTGCCAGTACGAAGCGGCCCCACGCCACGCCGCGCAGGGTGTCGAGCGCCTGACCGATGCCACCAGCTTGATCCGGGCTCGCGTTCAGTGCTGCAAATCCGAGCGAGACGCCCACCAGCACGATGATCGCCCCATGCACCACCAGCCCGAAGGTGAGGACGGGATCGACCTTGCGCGTGAATGTTGCCGTGCGCAGGTGCTCTTTGTAGTCCCCGGTCAGCCCTTTCTTTGCGTAATACGCGCCTGCCCCGATAAAGAGTATCGCCGCAAGACCGACAAGCGCACGGCCCATGGGCATCTGCATGACCTGTGCGGTCCAATCCTCGGCCCCGCCGCCGCTGCCGCCGCCCAGAGCAAGGCCCGCGACCGACAGCCCGATGGCACCGTGGATCAGCCCCGTGGTGGCTTGCCCTGTCCGCGCGAATGCGCCCTTGGCGTCGGTTCCGTGGTCTTCGGGGTCCAGGGTGGCAGCCGTCAGCCGCCAGATCATGTAGGCCCAGAGCCCGATCGCAATGGCCCAGAGCGCCGTCAGCCCCATTGGTTCGTTTTGCAGCGTGGCCAGTGCCCCCGACGTGCCTTGCGCCTGTCCTTGGCCAAAAGCCGCGAAGACCGCCAAGGTGCCCACGATTACGTAGATCACACCGCGCGCGCCGTAGCCCGCCCGCATGATCCATTTCAGTCCTTCGTGGGTCTTGCCATCGGCCATGGGATTGGTCCTTTACAACAGCGGTTGCAGGACCAACCCGTCAACGGGTCGATTGGTTCATTCCGTTTCCGGACGGCGCGGGCATTCTTCGCCCACAATCGTGCCGTCATAGGCTTTTTCGCCGCAATCGTTCAGCTCGTGCCAGATGTAGCCGCGCCCGTCTTCGGTGATGGCGACGATGCGGTCGACGCCGAAGTCGACGTTTTTCTGGCTGAGGAAGGGGAGTGCCGTGCCTGCGTTCAACTCTGCCGCGATGGCGTCTGCGTCGAAGCAGTCGAACCAGCCCGGTGCGTTGCGGGGGGTGGCGACCTCAAGCCCGACATAGGTTTCGGTGAGCAGCGCCAGTGACATATCGGTGGTAAAGCACGCGCGGTAGCGGATGGGTGAGCTGTCGGCGTCGATGGCTTCGAAATTGGCGAAGGGGATCGGTTCGGGTGCGTCCGAGACGACCGAGACAAGCTGGACTTCGGCCACCTCGACCTCTTCGTAGAAGCCGTAGATTTGCAGGTAGTACAGGGCTGCGCCCGCGATGATGCCGCTTAGCACGATGATGATTCCAATGATTTTGCCGCTCATCCCGCGTCCTGTCCGAAACACAGCACATTGCCGTCGGGGTCGGTCACCTCGATCTCGCGCATGCCGTAAAAAGTGACTTCCGGGCCCTTGAAGGGCTGCTTGCAGGTGTCGAGATGCGCGATCATTGCGTCCATGTCCGGCACGTAGAAATAGGCGCGCCAGTTGTCCCATGCCTCGCCCGGGCCATCCCAGCTGTGCAGGAAAATCTGTGCGTCGCCTGCCCGGAAGATGCCGAAGCCCGTGACCGGATCGCCCGCCTCGTTCACCACGGAGTCAAAGCGCAGCACGTCCATGTAGAACGCCTTAGCCCGCTGGTAATCGGACACGCGCAGGACCGGGGTGGCATTGACGTAGCTCACGCCGCGTCCTCGGGTTGCCAGCCGCCAGCGCGGGTTTGCACAAACGCATCGGCGCATTGTCTTGCCAGTGCGCGGACGCGGCCGATATAGGCCTGCCGTTCGGTGACAGAGATCACGCCGCGCGCATCCAGCAGGTTGAAGATGTGGGACGCCTTAATGCACTGATCATAAGCGGGGTGCGCCATGATGATACGTTTGCCGGTCTTGGGGTCGTCGTGTGCTTGGTTCAGGATCTTTTCGCACTCGGCTTCCGCCTCTTCGAAGTGACGCAACAGGACCTCGGTGTTGGCCACATCGAAGTTCCAGCGGGCGTATTCCTCTTCCGTCTGTTTGAAGATGTCGCCGTAGCTGAGCGGGATCGCGGTGTTTGGGTCGTTGAACGGCATGTCCATGACGTGATCGACGCCGAGAATATACATGGCGAGGCGTTCAAGCCCGTAGGTCAATTCACCCGAAACGGGGTGGCAATCATGGCCGCCCACCTGCTGGAAATAGGTGAATTGCGACACTTCCATGCCGTCGCACCACACCTCCCAGCCAAGGCCCCAAGCGCCGAGTGTCGGGCTTTCCCAGTCGTCTTCGACAAAACGGATATCGTGCAGGTCCATGTCGATGCCAATGGCGCGGAGCGAGCCGAGGTAGAGGTCCTGCAGGTCGGGCGGGCTGGGTTTGATTAGCACCTGATACTGGTAGTAGTGCTGGAGCCGGTTGGGGTTCTCGCCATAGCGCCCGTCCGTCGGGCGGCGCGACGGCTGCACATAGGCCGCCGCCCATGGCTGGGTGCCAAGCGACCGCAGCGTGGTGGCCGGGTGGAACGTCCCTGCCCCGACTTCCATGTCGTAGGGCTGCAGAACGGCACAGCCCTTCCCCGCCCAGTAGCTTTGCAGACGCAGTATGATTTCCTGAAAGGATCGTGGCGTGGAAACGGTATCGGACATCGGGGCTGCCATCGTTGGAATTGCGTGCCTTACCTACGGCCCGCCCCCGAAATGGTCAATTGCGCGTGGGATGGCTTTTTTGCGGGTATTCCACCATTTCCTTTGCGGCGGATTCCTGCTTATTCTGCGCCGCAGGATAAGTATGGCACCAAGACCAACCAAGGGGATATGGGCGGATGTGTAAGCGTATTGTGCTGGCGTGGGTTATGCTGGTTGCGACGGTCTGTATGGGCGCCGCGCAAGAGGGGCCGGTTTGGATCCAGATCGAGGCTCAACCCAGCTTGAACGCCGCCACGGAACGCGCCCGCGAATACGCGTCTGACCTGCCCGATGTGAACGGGTTCTCTTTGGGTGGAGGCTGGTATGGCGTTGCCCTTGGTCCCTATGCCCGGTCCGATGCGGAACAGGTGCTTCGTGTCTACCGCTCCGAAGGCGTGATCCCGCGCGACAGTTACATCGCGCTGAGTTCCGCATTTCGTCAGCAGTTCTGGCCCATAGGGGCGAATGTCTTGAACCGCGGTGTGGTCGAGGCTCCGGTCGAGGCAACACCACAGGCCCCGACCCCGGTGGTCGAGGCCCCTGCCCCGGCCGATGAAACCCCTGCACAAGCACAGCGCAGCGAGCGCCAGTTGACCCGTGCCGAACGCGAACAGTTGCAGATCGCCTTGCAATGGGCTGGCACCTATCAGGGCGGCATTGATGGCGCGTTTGGCCGTGGCACACGCAATGCCATGGCGCAGTGGCAGGATGGCAAGGGCTTTGAGACGACAGGTATTCTGACGACGCAACAGCGCGCGGTCCTGCTGAAGGACTATAACGCGGTGCTGGATGGGTTGGGCCTTGAGCTGGTGCGCGATGAGACGGCAGGCATCGAAATCCAGATGCCCACAGGTGTTGTGGCCTTCGAAAAGTACGAATACCCCTTTGCCCATTACACTGCGACCGGAGAGATCGACGCGACCGTTCTTCTGATCAGCCAGGCCGGGGACCAGACCACTCTGTTCGGCCTTTATGACATCATGCAAACGCTCGACATTGTGCCCCTGGACGGGCCGCGTGAACGCAAGAACAGCTCTTTCGTTCTGGTGGGTGAGGATTCCAGCCGCGTGTCCGAGACACGGGTTGCGCTGGAAGATGGGCAGATCAAGGGCTTTACCGTGGTCTGGCCAGCAGGCGACGAAGACCGCCGCACGCGGTTGATGGACGAAATGGAAAAGAGCTTTGTCCGCACATCCAGTGTGATCCCCGAGAGTGCGGGCACGCAAGAGCAGGCGATTGACCTTGTCGCAGGGCTTGAAGTGCGCAAGCCGCGTCTGTCGCGGTCCGGGTTCTTTGTGGACAGCCGGGGCACGGTCCTGACCACCACCGAAGCGGTGAACAGCTGTACCCGTGTCACGCTCGACAGCGAGACGGAGGCCGAGGTTTCGGTGCTGGATGAGGCGCGCGGCGTGGCCGTTCTGAAGCCGACATCGGCACTCGCCCCACTGGCCGTTGCCCGCTTTGCCGATGCACAACCGCGCCTGCAATCCGAGGTGGCCGCTGCCGGGTTCAGCTTTGAAGGGGTGCTGGATGCGCCCTCCATGACCTTCGGAACGCTGAGCGATGTGCGCGGCCTGAACGGCGAGACGGATCTCGCTCGATTGGCGATGAACACGCTGCCCGGTGATGCCGGTGGTCCGGTTCTGGATGCCGGTGGCGGTGTTCTGGGCATGTTGCTGCCTGAGGATCGGACCGGCCGCGCCTTGCCGGACGGTGTACGCTTTGCCCTTGATCGCGAGGTGCTGCAGGAGGTGTTGGCACAGGCCGGCATGGCTGCTGCCGCCACCAACAGCGCGACGCCCATCGATCCCTTTGATTTGTCGTCGGCGGCCACCGGCATGACTGTTCTGGTCAGCTGCTGGGACTGATTGGTTTTCGTTTAAATTCAACACACTTCGAGATGCCCTATTAGCCAAGTGTTAACGGCGAAAGGTGCACGTTAACGACAAGGCGTGGGAGCGCTGAACCCTTGTCAGTGATCGGAGTGAGATATGTTCAAATTCATTATCAAGACCGCTGTTGCGGCAGCATTTGTTGTTGTGCCAGCTGTGGAGGCAACGGCCAGCACCGCCGTGGTCAAACCATCAGCCTCGTATCAGGGCCAGTGGTGGACCCATCCTTTGGGATGCGAATACAGCCGCGCGGGCCGTCCGGGTGAAACGATGTGGTTCCTGATCGTGAACACCCGCAAGAAGGGCTGCCCAGCTTACATTGCAGGCAAGACCTGGGGTGGGGTCTATCGCGCTGAAGGATCGAAGATGTGATCCAAAGGACGCCTTGCGGCGACGCGATTTTTTGGTGATTGGGGCGCTGCCCCAAACCCCGGGATATTTTCAGCCGGAAGAAAGATCAGTCTGGTGTTGAGATGTCTGGCGTGAGGTAGATCAAGGTTGGGCCGTCTGCGTTGAATGCCGCGCGGACGGCTTCCTGCATTTCTGTCAGTGATTTGGGCGCGGCGGCATAGGCCCCAAAAGCTTCGGCCAATTTGCAGAAGTCGGGGTTGTGGGCGATGACCGCATTTGGGGCGATCTGGGCGCGGATCATGCTGTCTTCGATCTCGCCCAGCTTGCCGTTGTCCCACAGGATGATCGGGATCGGCAGGCTCAGTTCGACCGCCACGCCCAGTTCCTGCATCGTGTAATGGAAGCCGTAGTCGCCGATGATGGCCATCGTGGGTTTGCCCTTGCGTGCAACGGCACCGCCGATGGCGGCCGGGGTGGCGTAGCCCAGCGTGCCGAAGCCGGTGGGGTGGTGCCAGTGGCCAGGGCCGTCCATGTCCCAGACTTCCTTGGCCGTATAGGCGAGTTGGGTCATGTCGGAATAGATCATGGTGTCGGTTGGAACGGCGTCGCGCAGGGAGTCGCAGACCGGGATAAGGCCGGGGCGTTCCGCGTCAACTTCGGCACGCCAATAAGCGCGTTGCGCGGCTATATCCTTCGCATTCCACCGAGTCTTTGGCGTATGCCCTTCGAGCATGTCCACAAGACTGGTGAGCACATCATCAGCGCGCGCCTGAATGCAGATATCGGCTCGCTGATTGTCGCTGAGCACAACTGGATCGATATCTATCCGAATGAGTGTTCCGTTGTGGCCCAAGTCTTTCCGCCATAGGTCCACCTCGGCCAATTCCGTGCCAATGGCGATGACCACATCCGCCTGAGCGAGGACCTCGGCGCTGCTGGGTCTGGCAAGAGATGCTCCGAAATTCAGCGAGTGTCCCACCATCAGACCGCGCGCAGCAAAGGTCGTGAATGTGGCCGCACCGGCAGCTTCCGCGACAGCAGGTGCAAGGCCCGTCTGGACCCCACCACCGAAGACAAACAGGGGCGATTGCGCGTCCTGAAGATGCGCCATGACGACTTCGGCTGCTGCGTCGCCCTTGGTGCGATATGGCTCTGTCTCAGCTTCCGAAGCATATTCAGGGGCGGTGGCCTGCAGCACTCCGATCGGAACCTGAATGTGCTTCGGGCGTGGACGCTTTGCTTCGAACTCCATCAATGCCCGATCAATGAGCGCATAGGCGGCCTCCGCCGTCCGCGCTTCCTCCGACCAGTCGCACACGGTCTCGGCCGCCGCACGCTGGTCCTTCATCTGGTGCAGTTGCCCCTTGGTCGCCGCCGTCTCATCAAGGCAACTCGAAATCACCAGCATCGGCACCGAATCCGAATAGGCCTGTCCCATCGGTGTCATGATGTTGCACAGCCCCGGCCCGGTGATCACATAGGCCACACCCGGTTTGCCTGTTGCCCGCGCATAGCCATCGGCCATGAAGCCCGCGCCTTGTTCATGCCGGGCCAAGACATGGGTGATCCCCGCCTCTTCGATGCCGCGGTACATTTCCTGATTGTGCACGCCCGGAATGCCAAAGATCACGTCGACCCCACGGTCCTTGAGCATGTGCGAGATTTGCGCACCAAGGGGGCGTGTTTGAGACATCAGGCTCTCCAGAACTGGATGGTGAAGATCACGTAGACGGCCATCAACTCCAGCCGTCCGATCAACATGGCGGCTGCCAGCAGCCATTTGGCGGTGTCGTTGAGGCCCGCAAAGTTGCCCGTTGGTCCGATTTCGGACCCAAAGCCCGGGCCAATATTCGCGAGTGCCGTGGCCGCGCCCGACAGCGCCGTCACGAAGTCGAGGCCGGTCATCGCAAGCGCCACCGACAGCACACCCAACGTCACCACGAAGAACATGAAAAAGGACATGACAGAATTCAGCACGTCCTCGCCCACTGGTCGGCCCGCATACCGCGGTGTGAAGATGCCGTGCGGGCTGCGGGTTTTCTGCAACTGCGCCTTGATCGACGCAAAGAGCAATTGGTAGCGGAACACCTTGATCGAACAGGCAGTTGAGCCGGCGCACCCTCCGATGAGACCGGTAAAGAACAGCACGGCCACGGCAAAGCTGCCCCATTGGCCGTAATCGGCGTTGGCATAGCCTGTGCCCGTCATCAGCGACACGGAGTTGAACAAGGCGGTGCGCATGACCTCTTCGCTCAGGACGGTTTCCTGCCGTACGTTCCAGCCCGCAATCACAAGTACGATGGTAAACGCGGTGATCAGGAAGACGTGTATCTGTCGGTCGTAAATCAGCGGCTGGGCTGTCCCCGCGCTCAGTTGAACGAAGCGCACAAACGGCAGCGCCGCAAGGATCATGAACAGGGTCGCCACATAGGACGGAGCCGCCCCGTAAGCCGCAAAGGACGCATCATAATTCGCGAACCCGCCCGTGGCGATTGTCGTCATCGCGTGCACCGTGGCGTCGAACGCGCCCATACCTGCCAAAATGTAAGACAGCGCGCAAATCAATGTGAGGGCCACGTAGATCACCGAGATGCGGCTTGCGATCTCGGTCGCGCGGGGCAAGATTTTGCCAAAGGTATCAAAGGCTTCGGTGCGGAAGATCTGCATACCGCCCACGCGCAATTCGGGCAGGAACACCATCGCCACAACGATGATGCCGATGCCGCCCAGCCATTGCAGGATGCCCCGCCAAAGCAAGAGCCCCTTCGGCAACGCATCGAGGCCCGACAGAACGGTGGACCCCGTGGTTGTGAGCCCGGACATCGCCTCGAAAAACGCGTCGACAAAGCGGGCTTCCGTGGCGCCGATCACAAAGGGCAATGCGCCAAAGATCGGGAGCGCCAGCCAGACGCCCGTTGTCAGAAGAAACGTCTGCTGGATTGTCAGCCCTTCCTTGACGCCGTTCTGGCAGCTGAGGGCGATCATCCCGCCTGTCAGAACCGTGATCAGGGCGCATTCCGCAAAGACCGGCCAATGGCCCCGCCCCTCCGCCAGATCGACCAGCATGGGCAGGATCATGGCCAGACCAAGCACGGCCACGAGAAGGCCAATCACATATCCAACAGGGCGCAGGTCGATCATCGCGCTCAGCGTTGGCGGGCCGCGCGGGCGGTGTCAAGCAAGTGGCACCACGCCGCGAGGTCAACACGCAAACGGCCCCATACGGGGCCGGCGTCAATTCACAGGTGCATCAGGTCCCGGAACACGTAGGCTGCGATGTCTTCGCGGCGCAGGTTCATGGCGGCCAGCTCTGCGTCGGACTTCGCTTGCAGGGCCTCGATCCGGCGGAACCGGCTTTCGGCGGCCGCCGACATTGCTGCGGAATGACCCAAGGCGGCAAAGAACGCGGTGACGCGATCCAGAATGGTGCTCAGCATGGATGTATTGGGGTGGGAAACGTAAGCCATTGGACTACCTCGTAATTCTAGTGTCCTCCCGTTGACATGTAGTTAAGTGCTGAGGCGCGGAACTACCAATGCCGATACTGCATGGCCGGTTTGCAGTTACATCCAGTGTAAGGCGGGGGTGTCCTCCGCCCGGCCCAAGATCAGCCTGTGTGAAACAGCGTCTGGAACATGCGGGGGTCGATGCTGTCCGTGGCAAAGGTGTCACCTTCGGTCAGGACTGACACAGCGTCGTGGCTGTGGAGGCTTTCCTGATGGCTGGCCACCACGCGGAAATCACCGATACGCACGTCCGCCAGCAGTTGTTCACTGAACAGGCGCGCCGCATCCTCGACAAAGATCGGGTTAGCCGCGTTCAATTCAGCAAAGGCCTGTTCGTCCTCGCGTTTCACCATCACTTGCGTTTCGGTTGGCACGGCGCTGCGGCAGGCGTCAATCAGGTCCTCAAACCACAGCGTGTCCGCGTCATCCTCAAGCGCCACGGACACCCGCGCGACCGAGCGTTGCGAATGCGGTGTCGCCAATTGTCCACGGGTGGCACGCGCATGCTCGCTCAGTTCCAGCGAACAGGGGCAGGTCGAGGAATAGACATAGTCCAGATGCACGATGCGCTTGCGCACACCCGCCTGTTCGACCAGTTCCAGCGCGATGTCGTAGTATTGGTAGCCCGACAGCCCCGAGCGCAGGCTGTCCACGCGCACGGGCATGGAGAACCGCATTTGAATGCGGGCGTCGAAGCTTTCCAGATCGGACATGTAATCGTCGAGTGCGGCCTCAATCACGCCAAAGGAGAACGTCCGTTCGGCATGCTTGTAGAAGGACCGCATAATGCGGGACATGTTGATGCCCTTCTTGTCCGCCTCAAGGCTGACGGTGCCGGTCACGGATGTTTCCAGCGTCAGGGGGGCACCATCGCGGCTTTCAATCCGCAAGGGCAGACGGAAGTTCGAGATGCCCACATGCTGGATGCGCGTTTTTGCCCCACGGATCAGGCTGGAGGGCCCGTTCTGCAGGTCCGGCAGCGTGTCCTTGTATCCGGCATCCACGGTGAACCCTTCCGGGTAGTCGCGGGAAAAGGCCGGGTACTCGACCCCATCGCTGCCCGGCACAAGCCGCGCGACCGATGGGTCAAGTTCGATGATGTCTGTTGTCGTGGCGTTTGTGGCCCAGCGGCGGAGAAGGTCCAGCGCTGCTTCGGCTTCGTCACGTTCGGGTATTGCGGTGATGTCGGGCGTATGAATGTTCATAAAGTAGCCCCCCTTTCTATCTGCGTGTCCAAGGTAGGTAAGCCACCCCGCACACATTTCCAATATTGCTAACAGTTACGTGTGACCCTGCAACATGGATGATAAATAGATCGGGAAACGGGCGCCTTTCGGCAGCCCGCCAAAATCTTGCATTATTGTGCTTTTTTCAGCGCTTGCAGGATGTCATCCACCAGATCGTCGCCATGCTCGATCCCCACCGACATGCGCACGAGGCCCGGTGTGATCCCAAGGATATCCTTCTGCTCCTGCGGCAAACGCTGGTGCGTCGTTGTGGCCGGATGCGTCAGGATCGACTTGGCATCCCCCAGATTGTTCGAGATCACCGGGATCGTCAGCGCATTGAGGAACTTGAACGCCGCCTCTTGCCCGCCTTTGAGGTCAAGCGACAACACCGTGCCCCCGTTGCCGCCCATCTGGCGCGTGATCAGATCGTGCTGCGCGTGGCTGGTGTGTCCGGGATAGATCACCCGTGCCAACGCGTCGTGCCCCTGCAACGCCTGTGCCAGCTGAAGGGCCGAGGCCGCCTGCGCCCGGACCCGCAATTCCAGTGTTTCCAAGCCCTTCAGCATCACCCACGCCGTGAAGGGCGACATGGAGCCGCCTGTGTGCTTCATGTAGGGCTCAACCGTTTTGCGAATGAACGCTTCGGTGCCCATGATCACACCGCCCAGCGTGCGCCCCTGCCCGTCCACATGTTTGGTCGTGGAATAGATGACAACGTCAGCCCCTTCCGCGATGGCATTGGAAAAGACCGGCGTGGCAAAGACATTGTCCACAAGCACGGTCGCCCCCACCGCATGGGCCAGTTTGGAAACGCCCGCAATGTCCACCACTTCCAACGTCGGGTTCGAGATGCTTTCAAAGAAAACCGCCTTCGTGCCCGGTGTGATCGCTCGCTCCCATGCTGCCAGATCGGTGCCGTCGACAAATTCGACCTCGACCCCGTAGCGGGTCAGCACCTCTTCCAGAACATACAGGCACGAGCCGAACAGCGCGCGGGCCGACACAACCCGGTCGCCCGCCTTCAGCATCGCCGTCAAAGCGCCCGACACCGCCGCCATGCCGGATGCGGTGGCAAACGCATCCTCGGCCCCTTCCAGCATCGCCATGCGTTCTTCGAACATCCGCACCGTGGGGTTGCCATAGCGGGCATAGATGAACTCATCCTCGCCCGCCTTCTCGAACCGCTGGGCGGCGGCCTCGGCGCTGTCATAGACAAAGCCTTGGGTCAGAAAGATGGCTTCGCTGACTTCACCATATTGGCTGCGGCGCACACCTCCATGGACGGCACGGGTGCGGGCATTCCACTTCTCGGACATTTTCAAACTCCATCGCGGGCCTGAAAGGGGTCAGGCCACAAAAAACCCCCAGACGCGGGTCAAGCGAAAGGGGGGCTTTCATCCTGACCTTTTAGCGGAATTGTTTAACGTGGCCCGCAATCCGGTAACAAATCGCCACGGGGAACGAATTACGCCCGCAGCATCACAGCGTCAACACCGTCACGGTGGTGTAACCTAAAATTCATCCCTGCCCCCTATGGCTGTACCATAGCAGCGCCACAACATGTGGTGGGAGGTGCGGCATGCCCATCCTGAGACTGAATGCAGGCCCCGACGGGCTGGTCTTGCATGGCTCACCTGCCCCGGCTCTACCGACGTTGCGCCGCGCAGCGAAAGGCTCTGGCCCGATCATCATCCTGATCCACGGCTTCAAATACGATCCGAATGTACCAACCTATTGTCCTCACAACAGAATTTTTGGAAAAGGCACCGCTGAGGCGCGCACGCAGACCCAATGGCTCCGCCCGCTTGGCTTTGCCAGCCGGCACGCGGGCGAAGGGTTGGCGATTGCATTTGGATGGGGCGCACGCGGCAATCTTTGGAATGCGCAACTTTCCGCGCGGGCGGCAGGCGTGGCGTTGGCGCAAGCGATCAGGGACATTCGAGCGGTTGCCCCTTTCCGCCCGATCCATGCCATCACCCACTCAATGGGGTCGGAAGTCATCTTTGAGGCGCTGCGCCATCTGCCCGCCCGCGCGCTCCACCGTGTCTTCACGATCACGGGGGCCAGCTATGCCAGTGTCGCGACAGCCGCGATGGAGACGCCTGCAGGACGGTCCGCCCAGCTTATGAACATCATCAGCCGCGAAAACGATGTATTTGACCTGATGTTCGAACGTCTGATGGCTCCGGCCGTCCCGATGGACCGCGCAATGGGATCCGGCGTGCACCTGTCCAATGCGGTGAACATCCAGCTTGATTGCCCCAAGACGTTGGCCGCCCTGGCCCGGTTTGGCGGTCATGTGAGCGGCCCGGAACGACGTGTGTGCCACTGGTCCGGTTACACCCGTCCCGGTGCGCTTCGGTTCTATGCGCGCGCGCTGCGCTCTGCCGATGACATAACACTCGAGGCGCTCAAGGCTGCATTGCCAGCCATGCCGACACCACGTTGGTCACGCATCTTTGCTGTGCCCCAAATGCCGTCCTACTTGCCCGCGCGTCAGAAAACCGCAACATGATCTCCGGATTGCCCGGAGGACTGCATGATCGATCTGTATTACTGGCCCACGCCAAACGGCTGGAAGGCCTCTATCGCGTTGGAAGAGTTTGGCCTGCCCTACAACGTGCATCTGATCAACATCGGCAACGGTGATCAGTTCGCGCCCGAGTTCCTCAAGATATCCCCCAACAACCGCATGCCTGCCATCACCGATCCCGACGGACCGGACCGCGCGCCGATCTCGATCTTTGAAAGCGGGGCGATCCTGCAATACCTCGCCCGCAAGACCGGTCAGTTCGGAGGAACGTCCGAACGGGACCGTATTGCCGTGGACCAATGGCTCATGTGGCAGATGGGCGGGGTTGGGCCGATGGCAGGACAATGCCACCATTTCCTGAAATACGCGCCGCAGATGGGCCACGATATTGCTTATGCAAAGGATCGGTACCGGAATGAAACGGCGCGCCTGTATGGCGTGCTGGACCGGCAATTGGCGGACAACGAATATGTGGCTGGCGACTATTCCATCGCAGACATGGCCATCTGGCCGTGGGCATCCTTGTGGGAAGGACAGGAACAGACCTTGGACGACAAACCGCATTTGGCCCGTTGGCTGGACACTGTCGGCAGCCGTCCGGCGGTCCAGCGCGGCCACGCTTTGCATCTTGATTTGCGCACGGCCAAGCAAGACAAGTCTGCCCAAGACACATTATTCAAACAAAAGAACTGACCGAAACGGCAACGGCAGGAGACCCGAAACATGTTCATGGTCAGCGATTACGTGGCGCCGGAGGCGGTTATTCTGTCGGCGGGCGCCGTCTTTACAGTCGGCTATCTGATCACCAACCAGATTGTCCTGCGCGTGATGATCCTGCTGGGGACGTGCCTTTATACCTATTACTACTTCACCGCAGCCGACACGCCATTGTGGGAGGCCATCTATACCTCGATGGTCATGGGCACCGCCAACCTGATCGGGCTGGCCAGCCTGCTCTGGCATCGATCCAGCCTTGCGGTGCCTGTTGCACATCGCGACATTTACCCGCTGTTCGAAGGGCTACCGCCCGGTGACTTCCGCGATCTGGTCAAACGGGCAACGCGCCATGTGCTGGAAGAACGCACGCAGGTCACAACCGAAGGTGTGCAGCCGGAAAAGCTGTACTACGTGATTTCCGGCCCCATCCACATTACCAAACGGGGCGAGCGGTTCACCATGCCACCCAATCTGTTCGTGGGCGAAGTTGCCTATGCCACCCAGCAGACAAGTGCCGCGACCACGCGTTTGGATGCAGGCAGCGAAGTGCTGGAATGGGACGTGGCCGAGTTGCGCAAGCGGGCGCAGAAGAATTCGCGCTTTGCGCTGGCGATCGAGGCGATGATCACCAAGGATCTGGCGTTGAAAGTTGCCTTTGCCGTGGCGCCCCATTCCGGGGATTGGAACGAAGACGCTGCGAATGCGCGGAGCAAGCGGGCCTAGGCCTGCTCCTCATCATCTTCCGAGATCATGTGGTCCTGCAGGGCCGCAAACTGGAAAAAGATGAATGCCACCATGGCGATGGGAAAGCCGAAGGTTTCGATCTTGACCCATGTGTCTGTAGACATGGTGCGCCAGATCACTTCGTTCGCGACGGCCAGCACGGCGAACATAGCACAGAGCCTTCGGGTCAGGATCATCCAGCCCTCATGCGCCATGGGCACCGCATCAGACAGGACAAAGGCCAGCCAGCTTTGCTTGCGCAAGAGGCCAATCCCCAGCAGCAGCGCGAAAAGGCCGTAAACGATGCTGGTCTTCATTTTGAAGAACCGTTCGTCGTTGAACCACGCGGTGAGCGCGCCGAAGAAGATGACCATGAACGCGGTGAAGATCTGCATCCGGCTGAGCTTGCCCGTGAGCGCCCACAGGACCGCCATCGCAATCAGCAGGATCGGCACGAAGATCAGCGTGGCGACGATGAAGCCGGAGTAATCGGTGCCCGCCCACGTGTAGGTGTTGTCGCGGATGCGCAGGTAGATCAGGAAAAAGACCAGTGGCGGGCCCAGTTCAAGGACCTGTTTCATCAGCGGATTGATCTCGCGCGCGTCTGCCATGCTGTGCCCTTTTTATCCGCCCATCTCGACGATCACAGCCCCGGCGGCGATCAGCGCCATCAGGGCAATTCTGCGCGGTCCTACCGTTTCTTTCAGCACCAGCCAACCGATGATTGCGGCAAATACGGTCGAAGTTTCGCGCAAGACCGCCGCCTCGCCCACCTTGTCGAGCCGCGTGGCCATCATGATGGAGCCGAAACTGAGGAAGGCAATGATGCCACCGATCACACCTCTGAGCATCAGGGGCGGCAGAGCGGGTGGATTCTCCATCCGGCGCCAGCGCATGTAGGCGATGGGTGGCATGAAGATACCGTCGATCATGAAGAACCACGCAAGGAAGGTGAACGGGTTTTCCGTGGCCCGGATTCCGTAGGCGTCATAGGTGGTATAGAGCGCCACGAACAGGCCGGTGATCACGGCGAGCGCCAGGGCCATAGGCAGTGTGTCGCGGTTGGTTTGCAGGTTCCGCAGGTTGTAGAGGGCGAGGCCGTAGATGCCTGCGAGCAAGACCCCGACGCCCATCCACTGGATGATCGTGAAGGTTTCTGAGAACAGGAAATACGCGCCGATCACGGTGAAGAGCGGACCCGTGCCCCGGACCACCGGGTAGACGACGGTGAAATCGCCCTTCGTGTAGGCCCAGGCTTGCAGCACTTTGTAGCCCACGTGGATCACGAAAACGACGCCGAAAATGGGCCACATATGGGGCTCGGGCCAGGGGACCACGAAGAGGGCAAAGGGAGCGGCCATGAGGCCGTAGGAGGCGTCGATCGCGCCGCGGGTCAGCCAGGGATCGTGGCGGCCTTTCTGGAGGGCACCGAAAACGGCGTGGAGAAAGGCGGCCAGAATCGCGAGGTAGAGGGCCACGGTATGGCCCGTTTCCGTGCCTTCGATGCTGGCCAGCCATTCGGTCATTCAGGGGGTGTCCCAGCGTGGGACATTTTGCAAGCCATTGATTTTGCTAACTTACGAACCTTCCAAATTCGTTAACGCCGCCGCGAACTCCTCTGGATCGAAGGGGGACAGATCGTCGATTTGCTCCCCCACACCGATGGCGTGGATGGGCAGACCGAACTTGTCGGCGAGGGCCACCAGCACGCCGCCCTTGGCCGTGCCGTCAAGCTTGGTCATCACGAGGCCGGAGACGTCCGACACCTCCTGGAACACCTTGACCTGATTAAGCGCATTTTGTCCGGTGGTCGCGTCCAGCACCAGAAGCGTGTTGTGCGGTGCGCTGTCGTCGATCTTGCGGATGACGCGGACGATCTTGGCCAACTCCTCCATCAGATCACCACGGTTTTGCAGACGGCCCGCGGTGTCGATCATCAAGAGATCTGCCCCTTCGGCCCGCGCCTTGGTCAGCGCATCGAAGGCAAGGCTGGCGGGGTCTGTGCCTTCGGGGGCGGTCAGCACCGGCACCCCTGCCCGGTCGCCCCAGACCTGCAACTGTTCCACGGCGGCGGCGCGGAACGTGTCGCCTGCGGCGATCACCACGGATTTGCCTGCGGCGCGGAACTGGCTGGCGAGCTTGCCGATGGTCGTGGTCTTGCCCGATCCGTTCACGCCCACGACCAGCACCACTTGGGGCTTTTGGGGATAGAGCGGCAGGGGCTTGGCCACAGGGTCCATGATGCGGGCGATTTCCTGCGCCATGAGTTCCTTGATTTCCTGCACCGACAGCTTTTTGCCCATGCGCCCTTCGGCCATGTTGGCAGTAACGCGCAGGGCCGTGTCGACGCCCATGTCGGCGGCGATCAGCAGCTCCTCCAGCTGTTCCAGCATGTCGTCGTCGAGCGTCCGGCGCATGACGGGTGCGGCGGTGCTGCGGCCCAACAGGCGGCCCAGAAGGCCGCGCTTGGGTTGCTCGGGCTCGGGGGCCGCCTCCAACAAAGCGCTTGGCGGGATGGCCGCGGGCATGGGGGCCGGTTCGGGATCGACGGCCTGCGGGATTTCTTGAGCGGCCGCTGCGGGTGTGTCCATTTCGACATCCACCGCTGGCGGTATGCTTTCAGGCTCAGGCTCAGGCTCAGGCTCAGGCTCAGGCTCAGGCTCAGGCTCAGGCTCAGGCTCAGGCTCAGGCTCAGGAACGATGATCGGTTCCGGGTCGGGCGCAACCGGCGTTTCGACCGGGGTTTCCTCGGGCATCGGTGCCGGGATCGGGTCCGAGATCATCGGCGCTTCGACCGGGGTGGGCTCTGGCATCGGGTCCGGCATGCTGGGCATTTCGACCGGGGTCGGCTCCGGAAGAGGCTCAGGCGTGGGCACGATTTCCGGGTCGGGGGCTGCGGCCTCTTGCACACCGCCATCTTCGACAATCGCCTCCAGCCCCTCGTCAATTTTGGACGAGGATTTGAACAGCCGATCCTTGAGTTTCTTGAAAAATGCCATGATGCCCCGAGACTTGATCTGCCCCCTGACCTAATACGCGCGCCCGGCCATGAAAAGGCAGGACTGCGCGGATCATCGATTGGATTGGGGCGCGGTCGGCGCGCGCGGCCTTAAATCTCGTCCCCGAAATGCTTCATCACCAGCTTGATCGGATTTGGCGCGGCCTGCCCCAGACCGCAGATCGACGCGTCGGTCATGGCGGTGCACAGCTCGTCCAGCAGGGGTTGATCCCATGTGTCCGCCTGCATCAGCTTGACCGCTTTTTCGCAGCCCACGCGGCAGGGCGTGCACTGGCCGCAGCTTTCATCTTCAAAGAATTTCAGCATGTTGAGGGCGGCGTCGCGGGCGCGGTCCTGATCCGACAGGATGACGACCGCCGCAGACCCGATGAAGGTGCCGTGGGGTTGCAGCGTGTCGAAGTCGAGCGGGATGTCGTGCATCATGGCAGGCAAGAGACCGGAGGACGGGCCGCCCGGCTGGTAGGCTTTGAAGGTGTGGCCGTCGGCCATGCCGCCGGATGCTGCAATGATGTCGGTGATCGTGGACCCTGCGGGCAGAAGGTGGACACCGGGGTTTTTGACGCGGCCCGAGACGGAGTAGCTGCGCAGGCCTGTGCGCCCGTTTTTCTCGGTGCTGTTCAGGACTTGCGCCCCTTCGCGGCAGATGCGTGCGATCCAGTGCAGGGTTTCGACGTTGTGGACCAGTGTGGGCTGGTTGAAGATGCCGACCTGCGCCACGTAGGGGGGCCGGTGGCGCGGCAGGCCGCGCTTGCCTTCGATGCTTTCGATCATCGCGGATTCTTCGCCGCAGATATAGGCGCCCGCGCCCCGGCGCAGGTCGATGTAGCCTTGGGGGACGAGGTTTGCGTCTTCGAGTGCCTTGATTTCTTTTGCTAATATTTCGAGGACCGCCGGGTATTCGTCGCGCATGTAGATGAAGCATGTGTCGGCTTCGACCGCCCATGCGGCGATGAGCATGCCTTCAAGGAACAGGTGTGGCGTGCGTTCGAGGTAGTAGCGGTCTTTGAATGTCCCCGGTTCGCCCTCGTCCCCGTTTACCGCTAGATAGCGGGGGCCTGCATTGGCCCGCACGAAGCCCCATTTGGTGCCTGATGGGAAGCCAGCGCCGCCCAGGCCCCGGAGGCCGCTGTCCTTGATTTTGGCTTGGACGTCTTCCCAGTTGCCATTGTCGCGGAGGGTGAGGAGTGCATCGTAACCCCCTGCTTTTTTGTATTTTTCGAGGGCTTCATAGTCGGGGACGTGCGCATGGGTGTCGCCTGCGGCGATGGCGGCGTGGACTTTTTCCGGCGTGGCGTTGTCGATGTGGTTGTGGCCAAGTTCCAGCACGGGGGCCGTGTCGCAGCGGCCCATGCAGGGGGCGCGCAGGACGCGGACTTCGCTCGGGTCGAGCCCGTCTTCGAGGGCGGATTTGAGCTGTTGCGCGCCGGCCAGTTCGCAGCTGAGCGAGTCGCAGACGCGGATGGTGAGCGCGGGGGGTGGGGTTTCGGTTTCCTTTACCACGTCGAAATGGGCGTAGAAGGTGGCGACCTCGTAAACCTCGGCCATGGAGAGCCGCATTTCTTCGGCCAGCGCGCGCAGGTGGGCGGCCGACAGGTGGCCGTATTTGTCCTGAATCAGGTGCAGGAATTCGATCAGCAGGTCGCGGCGGCGGGGTTGGTCGCCAAGGAGGCTGCGCACCTCGTCCCAGGCTTGATCCTCGAGCGCGCGGCCCTTGGGACGGACGCGCCCCTTGCCCTTGCCCGATTTCCAGACACCCTTGCCCTTGGTGGATTGATCCAGCGCCATTGCGTGCACTCCTGCCCCTGCTTTGGGCGGAGCGTATCAGGGCGGCTGCGCGCCAATCAGCCCAAAAGCGACGCACGGGCGCTGAAATGACGCGCCTATCGTCACCATGCTGTCGTCAATCGGTCACGCTTTGGCAGCAAATCGGTGCTAACTGCGTTCGTTCCTGCGGTGTGATACCGTGCGCCGACCAAAACCGGAGTGATTCTGCGCTTATGCCTGCGCTTTTGCCCTTTGCCATTGCGAGCTTTCTGCCGGGTGTTTGTCTGGCGGCGGCGTGTCTGTGGGGTGGACCGTGGCCTGTTGTGGCCGTGTTGGCGATCACGGTGGTGGTGTTCTTTCTGGACAAACTGCCGGTGCGCCGCGGTGTCACGGATGCGACGGGGCATCGGTTGTCGGAGGCCTTGGGGGTCGCGCATTTCGGTCTGCTGATCCTGGCGGTGTGGGCAATGGGGCGCGATCTGCCTTTGCTCGACAAGGGGTTCATCGTGGTGGCGGCGGGTCTGTATTTCGGCCAGATCTCGAACTCGAACGCGCATGAGTTGATCCACAGGGCCGATCGGTGGGCATTTCGTCTTGGGGCGGCGTGTTACAGTTCGATCCTGTTTGGCCATCACACCAGTGCGCACCGGTTGGTGCATCACATCCATGCGGCCACCCCCAAGGACCCTGCCACCGCGCGCCGTGGCGAAGGGTTCTGGGCCTATTTGCCGCGCACATGGGTGGGCAGTTTTCGCGCAGGGTTGCGGGCAGAGCGGCACCGCCATGGCGGTGCGGCCCTTCCGCGCCCATACCAAGCCTACGTTCTGGGCGCGGTTCTGAGCATCGCCGCAGCCTACGCCCTTGCCGGTCGTGCGGGTGTTGTGGGGCTGGTCCTGATCTGTGCCTACGCGCAAATCCAGCTGATGTTGTCGGATTACGTGCAACATTACGGGCTGAGCCGGGCCGTGTTGCCGGATGGCAGGCCCGAGCCCATGGGTCCTGCCCATTCATGGAACGCACCGCACTGGTATTCGAGCGCCATGATGCTGAACGCACCGCGGCATTCTGCACATCATGCGCGCCCGGCCACATCTTTTCCGCAGCTTGACCTTGATGCCGGCACCATGCCGATGCTGCCGCACGCGTTGCCGGTCATGGCGGTGATTGCGCTGGTCCCGCCCATGTGGCGCAGGATCATGGACAAGCCTGTTGATCGGTGGACGGATCCAACGGCGCAGGGCGGAATGACGCCCGCGCCTGCGTGACGCGCCACAACGGCTGGAACCTCTGGTTCAGCTCTGGCACAGTGCGCGCATGATCCATCGCGCGCTTTTGACATCCCTGTGCCTGCTGGCCACTTCGGCCGCCGCTGACCCCATGACCGCAGCCGAATTCGAGGCCTATGTCACTGGAAAAACACTGTATTACGGCCGATCCGGAGAGGCGTATGGCGCCGAAATCTACCATGAAAACCGGCGCGTGACGTGGTCCTTCCTGGATGGGGAATGCAAGGAAGGCCGCTGGTATGACGAAGGGCCATTGATCTGCTTCGTCTACGAAGACCGCCCCGACCCGCAATGCTGGACCTTCGAGCGCGGTGCGGGAGGCCTGATTGCCACGTTTGAAAACAATCCCGACAGCACCGAACTGTACGAGGCGCAGGATGTCGGCGAAGAAATGATCTGCCTCGGGCCCAAGATCGGCGTTTGACCCGGGCGGCGGACGGCACGTCCGCCTTACGATATCCACCTGCCTACGATTATTTCCGTAAGGCGCATCTTGATGTGCCTGGAGCGCTGATTTGTGTTGGACCCAAGATAGGATGTGCGGCGGGCGGACGACACGTCCGCCTTACGCGGTCCACCTGCCCGCAGTGATAATCGTAAGGCGCATCCTGATGCGCCCTAGAACAACGATCCCTGTTCGGGCGGCTTGCCAGCACCTTTCTTGCCGGTTGCCTTGCCGCCACCCAGCTTCAGGCGGCCATCGACAAATTCGATCTCGAGCCCGCTGGCATGTTCGGCATCCGCCTTTGTCGTCAGCACTTCGCCGCCGCCGCGCACGACGGCATAGCCGCGTGCCAGTGTCGCCTTGTAGCTGAGCGTTTCGCGCAGCCTGTCCATCGCGTCGAGCTTGCGGTGCAGGGTTTGCAACTGCCGCTGTCCCGCCGCCTGCATCCGTGTTGTCACGTCCGCCAGCCGTTCGGATTTACGCGTTGTGTCCTGCGCGATGCGCGCGGGTGTCAGCCGGGCGGCGCGCGTCTCGAACCGTTCGCGCTTGGCCGCCGCGACGCGGGCCAATGCGGGTTCCAGCCGCATGGACAAGGCGCGGAGGCGGCGTTTTTCTGCATCAATACTGCGCTGTAATGTGGCGGGGCGCAGGCTGCCCGACACTTCGGAGAGCTTCACCTTGCGCCTTTGCACCCCGGCAATGAGGGCGGGGCCAAGCTGCCCTCCGGTGACGTCGAGCCGCTGGCGTGGCACCTCGACCAATGCGTCCGCACGCGGCAGGGCCCGCGCCAGATCGCGCAGGCGCTGTTCGCGCCGCTGCATGCCGCCGCTGACAGACCCGGTCATGCGCGCGCCTGCCTGTTCCACCCAGGCCAGCAATTCGTGCCGGACAGGCACCGCCATTTCGGCGGCTGCCGTGGGCGTCGGTGCGCGCCGGTCGGACACGAAGTCGATCAGCGTGGTGTCCGTCTCGTGCCCCACGGCAGAGATCACCGGGATGTCCGACGCCGCCGCAGCCCGCGCCACCACCTCTTCGTTGAAGCCCCACAGATCCTCGACCGAACCGCCGCCGCGTGCCACGATCAGCAGGTCGGGTCGCGGCATGGCCCCGCCCGGGGACAGGGCATTGAAGCCCTGAATGGCGCGCACCACTTCGGGCGCGCAATTGGCCCCCTGGACAGCGACGGGCCAGACCAGCACTTTGCGCGGGAAGCGATCGCGGAGCCTGTGCAGGATGTCACGGATGACAGCCCCCTGCATCGACGTCACAACCCCGATCACATCCGGCAGGTAGGGCAAGGGCCGCTTGCGCGCGTCATCGAACAGCCCTTCTGCCGCCAGTGCCTTTTTGCGCTTTTCCAGCAGCGCCATGAGCGCGCCCTGCCCGGCGATGGCAATGCGTTCGGCATTGAGCGAAAACTTGGACTGGAAGCCCGAGGCCGTCATGCGCCCTTCGGCCACGACCTCCATCCCCTCTTCGGGCATGGTGCCAAGGCCCGGCACCTGCCCCTTCCACGTCATGCAGGACAGGACGTTCCGGTCATCCTTGAGGTCAAAATAGAGGTGGCCGGAGCGTGCCAGCACCACGCGCCCCACTTCGCCCTTGATCCGGACCCAGCCCAGTTCGCCCTCGATCAGCTTGCGGACTTTGCCCGCGATTTCCGAGACCGAGAATTCGGGTGTGTTTGATCCGGGAACGGGATCGTCGAGCAGGTCCATGAGGCATCCTTGTGCAGCGCGTCTGCCCAGCTTAGAACGCAGCCCAGCGAAGGCCAAGGAGCAAGCGATGAACATTCTGATCTTGGGCGGTGGTGGCCGTGAACACAGCTTGGCCTGGGCGGTGTTGCAGAACCCGAAATGTGACCGTCTGGTCGTGGCCCCCGGCAATGCAGGCATCGCGGCCATTGCGGAATGTGCGACACTCGACATCGAGGATGGCGGCACGGTCGTGACCTTTGTCGAGGAAGAGTGCATCGACTTTGTGATCGTGGGCCCCGAAGCGCCGCTGGCTGCGGGTGTGGCGGACCGGTTGCGCGATGCGGGTGTGCTGGTGTTTGGCCCCAGTCAGGCGGCGGCGCAGTTGGAAGCCTCCAAGGCGTTTACCAAGCAAGTGTGCGACGCGGCAGGTGCGCCGACGGCCGCCTATGGGCATTTCACGGATGCGGCAGCCGCGCGGGCCTATGTGTCGGATCGGGGTGCTCCCATCGTGGTCAAGGCCGATGGTCTGGCTGCGGGCAAGGGCGTGATCATTGCCGAGACCGTGGAACAGGCCCACGCCGCCATTGACGACATGTTCGGCGGTGCCTTTGGCGGTGCGGGTGCCGAGGTCGTCATCGAGGAGTTCATGCAGGGTGAAGAGGCCTCTTTCTTTGTGCTGTGCGACGGTACGGACGTGTTGCCCATCGGCACGGCGCAGGATCACAAGCGCGTCGGCGAAGGCGACACCGGCCCCAATACGGGCGGCATGGGGGCCTATTCCCCCGCGCCTGTTCTGACCGATGCGATTGCCGAGCGGGCGTTGTCCGAGATCATTCGTCCCACCATGGCCGAGATGGCGGCCCGCGGCATGCCGTATCAGGGTGTGCTTTATGCCGGTCTGATGATCGAAGACGGTGCACCCCGTCTTGTCGAGTACAACGTGCGCTTTGGCGATCCGGAATGTCAGGTGCTGATGATGCGGTTGGGCGCGCAGGCGTTTGACCTGATGCATGCGGCGGCCGAAGGGCGGCTGGGTCAGGCGCAGGTCAACTGGGCCGATGATCATGCAATCACCGTTGTGATGGCGGCCGATGGCTATCCGGGCAGCTATGACAAGGGTGCCGAGATTGGCGGGCTTGACGCGATGCCGGAGACCAGCAGCCAAATGGTGTTTCACGCAGGCACCACCGCCCGGGATGGCAAGATCACCGCATCCGGCGGGCGGGTTCTGAATGTCACGGCGCGCGGGTCATCATTGGCGGAGGCGGCGCGGGCGGCCTATGACATGGTGGATGCCATTGACTTTCCGAGCGGGTTTTGCCGCCGTGACATCGGATGGCGGGCCTTGGACAAGGGGTAAGGGGTGACCGTCCCTTTTCCTCTGGTCCAGGACGGTGCCCGCCAGAGGCTTCTGCCTTCTCGCCTAGGCGGACCGGTCAAACCCATGACATGGTGGATGCCATCGACTTTCCGAGCGGATTTTGCCGCCGTGACATTGGATGGCGGGCCTTGGACAAAGGGTAAGGCGCGACCGTCCCTCTTTTCCTGGTCCAGGACGGTGCCAGCCAGAGGCTTCTGCCCTCTCGCCTGAGCGCAACCGTCAAACCCATCTCAGGAGATCGGGACCTGGGTACAGGCCACCGGGTCGTCGCTGATGTCGACGACTTCCTGCACTTCCCCCAAGTCATCGACAGACGCCACGAACAATCGGGCGTCCCGCAGGAACGGGACCCAGCAGTGCCGGACGCCCGGTGCGTCATCGTCGTAGTCAAAGCAGATCTGGCCCTCGTCCACCGTCACGGCACCGTAGGCGCAGGTGCCGTTGGCCCGGGCCCAGACCGTGCGGTCGCGCGACAGGAACTGTTCTGTTCCCACGGGCTGACGGTCCGGGAAGGTCGCAAACGCGGCCGTCCGGTTCGCAACGATATCGAGGAACTGCTCCGGCGACAGGCGGTCCTGGGCGATTGCGGGTGCCGCACAGAGCAGCAACAGAACGGCGAGGCGGATCACTGGCACGCCATTGCACGGGCAAATGCGGGCCGTGTTGTATCCGGTCCGATCGCGGCGCGCTCGAAATGTGCCCCGTCCCAGTGCACGGCCACAAGGCCGGACCAGTTCGCCGTGGCAAGGATCATCTCGGGACGGCCAGTGCAGGTGCGTATGCCGCCCGCGATGTCGACCTCTCCGATGCGGTGATTGGTCAGACCGGGCAGATCGGCCACGGGCGTCAGCGTGCCTGCATCGTAACGCCAGAGGCGCAGGGTCTTGGCCAGATGGGGACGGTCGATATAGGCGATCTCGACCTTGCCATCCCCGTCCAGATCGGCAGCCCCCAGGGGGGCGAGCCAGCGGTTGCGGGCGCCGATGTGCGGCGTTTCGGTGATCTTGCCATCCGGGCCGTAGACGGCAAAGGCGCCGCCCGCCTGTGTGTCTGTCTCGACCACGAGAACCTCGGGCGTGCCATCCCCGTCCAGATCGGCAAGCCGCGGCGCCACATCTTCGAAGACGTGGTCACGGGGCAGCACAAACCGGCGTATTGCGCCGTCCTGCATGATCAGCTCAAGCGTGCCCCATTCGATCGCGTCCCCGAGAATGCCGTGCGCGTAGCGATCTGTCGGGTCGGCGTAGCGCGCCGATGCGATCACATCCGCCAAGGCGGGAGCCGCGGTCGCCAACAGGGCCGGCACCGCCAGCCACAGGCGCAACGCTTGCAGAACGCCGCGTGCGGAACGCGGCAAGGCGCGCAACAGCGGACGCGGCGCCTTGGCCATAGTCAGATCTGCTTTTCGGGCATCTGCACAACCAGGCCATCCAGCGCGTCGGTCACTTTCAACTGGCAGGTCAGGCGCGAGCGCGTCTCGTCGGGCTCGTAGGCGAAGTCGAGCATGTCGGTTTCCATGTCGTCCTTGCCGGGCAGCTTTTCCACCCAGTCGGCGTTCACATAAACGTGGCATGTCGAACAGGCGCAGGCGCCGCCGCAATCGGCCTCGATGCCCGGAATGTTGTTGTCGCGCGCGCCTTCCATGACGGTCAGGCCGTTGGCCACGTCCACCACATGTTCGGTGCCGCCATGTTCGATATAGGTGATCTTGGCCATAACCGGCCCCCCTTTGTCCTTGGTTCCGCATATCTCTACCGGGCAGGACATAAGGCTGCCAGCCCCTTTTGCGACCCTCGGCTTTTCCACTTGCGACACCGGTCATATGTTCTATCTTTGTTCTTATGTTGGTATTCCCCTCGTCCGCCAGTGATCAAGGCCCGGCCATGGCCCAAAGGTGGCCCCGCCCCCCTTCCTGCCTGCGTGCGTCCGAACTGGACCTGCCGCCGCTCAATGCACGTATTGCCGTGGCGGGGCTTGTGATCCTGCGCCAGCGGCCCGGGACCGCCAAGGGCGTGATCTTTGTCACGCTCGAGGATGAGACGGGCGTTGTGAACATCATTGTCTGGCGGCATATCTACGAGACGTTCCGCCGTGCCGTGGTGGCGGGGCGGATGCTGAAAGTGACAGGCCGCCTGCAGCGGGCCCACAGCGTCACCCATGTTCTGGCCGAAGAGATCGAGGATATTTCCCACCTGCTTGACCAGTTGCTGGCCGAAGGCACGGGGCGGCGTGTGGGGGCAGAGGCCCGCACCGACACATGGGACAGCCGCAAGGGGTGAGCTGCGTCCCGGAAACGCTCCGGGGGAGCGTTTCAGCAGCGAACGGGCGGAGCCCAGGCGGGACTAGGCAGCGGTCAAACACCCGGTTATGTTGCATGCAAAAGCCCAGTCAGAGGCCCGAGCATGACAATCAAAGCCTACGCACCCGGTCTGGCCGCAGTCTTGGCACTTGCCGCCTGCGCCGAGACCGACGCCGTGACATCGGCATCGAATATCGATCCGATCTCGCTTGCCACTGCGCCTGCTGGCGCGGCCCCCGGCACGTGTTGGAGCAAGACCGTCACCCCGGCCGTGGTCGAGACGGTCAGCCGCAAGATACAAGTGCAGCCCGCACAGGTCAGCACCGACGGGCGTGTGCAGGCCCCGCCGATCTACAAGACCGAAACCCGGCAGGAGGTTGTGCAGCCCCGACGCGAGAGCTGGTACGAGATCATTTGTGATGCCGACGTTACCCCGGACTTCGTCTCTTCGGTCCAGCGGGCGCTTGAAGCGCGCGGTTTTTACCAAGGCCCGATCACGGGTCAGTTGGACATGCGCACCCGCGCAGCCATCAGCCGTTTCCAGCAATCGGAGGGCGGCGACGGCAAGGTCCTGTCCATTGAGACGGCGCGCAAACTGGGGCTGATCACTGTGATCCAACCCACCTGACCTGTCGGGCGCACCAAAGGTGCGCCTTACGATGTCAGCCCATCACCCAGACAACCGAACACGAAAAAAGGCGCCCCAAAGGGCGCCTTACATGTTTGATTTCAGGATGTGTTGCCTGACTACTCAGCCAGGCTGAGCGCCACGAAGCGCGGATCGCCCGCACGCCGCACCAGAAGCAGCAGCGACTTGCGCCCGGCCTCTTCGACATCTGCCAGCCGCGTTTCGAACTCGGCAATGCTGCTGACCTTCTGCTGGCCCGCTTCGGTGATGATGTCACCTGCCCGCAGCCCCTTTTCGAAGGCTTCAGTGGTTTCATCCACTTCGATGACTGCCAGACCTTCCTGATCCGCATCCGCGCCCAGTTGCTCGCGCAGCTCGTCCGTCAGCGTGCTGAGGGTCAGACCCAGGATATCCTTGGTTTCCGCCTCTGCCGGTTCGTCGTCGGCCGGGGCTGCCGCGGGCACGGCGCCTTCGGCTTCTTCCCGGCGGCCCAGCGTGATCCGCAGGGTCACGGTTTCACCGTCGCGGAACACGACAACGCGCACCGTTTCGCCCACGGGGCTGTTGCCGACCTGACGCACGAGGCCACGTGTGTCAGCCACATCGACGCCTGCAAAGCTCAGGATCACGTCACCGTCCTGCATGCCGCCTTCCATGGCCGGGCCTTCGGGCACCGATGTCACGAGGGCACCAGCCGTGTTCTCAAGGCCAATGGCTTCGGCGATGTCGTCCGTCACGTCCTGAATGCGCACACCCAGCCAGCCACGGCGCGTCTCGCCGAATTCCTGCAGCTGGTCGACCACGCGCGTCACGACATTCGACGCCATGGAAAAGCCGATGCCGATCGAGCCGCCATTGGGCGACAGGATCGCCGTGTTCACGCCGATCACCTGTCCGTCCATGTTGAAGAGCGGACCGCCCGAGTTGCCCCGGTTGATGGCCGCATCCGTCTGGATATAGTCGTCATAGGTCCCTGACAACGCGCGGTTGCGGGCCGATACGATCCCGGCCGAGACCGAAAAGCCCTGCCCCAGCGGGTTGCCCATCGCAATCACCCAGTCCCCCACACGGGCCGTGTCGCTGTTGCCAAAGGGCACATGCGGCAGCGGTCCTTCCGCTTCGACCTTGAGAAGGGCGATGTCGGTGTTGGGGTCGGTGCCCACGAGTGTCGCGGTCAGTTCGTCGCCGTTGAAAAACTCGATATTGATCTCGTCTGCACCTTCGATGACGTGGTTGTTAGTGACAATGAACCCATCCTCGGAGATCACGAAACCCGAGCCCAGTGCCGAGGACCGGCGGGGGCGGTCGCCCTGCCCGTTGCGGTCCTGGAACTCACGGAAGAAATCTTCGAAAGGGGAGCCTTCGGGCACGATGCCCTGCGGGCCGGTCCGCCCTTCGATCACTGTCGAGGTGGTGATGTTCACCACCGATGGGCTGATCTGTTCCGCCAGGGGGGCGAGGCTTTCGGGGCGCGCCTGCGCCATCAACGCCTGCGCCAGCACAAAGGCCAGCGCCAATGCGCCCAGCCAGAGGGCGCGCATGTAGGGCGTGGGGGAAAGCTGTCGGGTGACGGCGATTGCCTGTCGCTGCATCAGGGTACTCCTGCATTCTCTTTTCGACCGTTTTGGTCATCTTGCACACGGGGTTGCGCAACTGCGCACAGGGTGCATGTAGGGTTGCATCCTTGCAACATCAAAGATGGATCATCGTGTTCAGGTTTCAACAGACCGTGATCATTGCGTGAACGGACCTAGGGGAAAGGTGTTACAAACCGATGAAAAACGCCAGCCAGATGCAGATGAGCCCACTCACCAGCACCAGCGCGCCGAATTGACGGCGTACATTCAGGGGCAGCGTGCGCAGAACTTCGAGCACCCGTTCGATAAGCGAAGGGGCCAGCACATAGGCCAGCCCCTCTACAAGCATCACAAGTCCGAGGGCCAGAAAGACCCAGGCCATTATTGACCCGAAGCAGCGGCGGCGGCAGCCGCGGCGTTCGCGGCAGCACCGGTGGGCGACTTCAGATAGTTGAAGAACTCGGAGTCCGGTGACAGGACCATGGTCGAGTTCGAGCCCCGCAGAGACCGCTGGTACGCGGTGAGTGACCGGTAGAATTCAAAGAATTCCGGGTCCGCACCAAAGGCTTCGGCAAAGATACCGTTGCGTCGGGCGTCGGCCTCACCGCGGATGATCTCGGCCTGACGTTCGGCGTCGGATGTCAGCTCGACCACTGTCCGGTCCGCCTGGGCCCGTACACGCTGGGCCGCCTCATTACCACGGGCGCGTTCGTCGGTGGCTTCACGCTCACGTTCCGCACGCATCCGTTCAAAGGTGGCATCCAGGTTTTCCGCAGGCAGGTCGGTCCGCTTCAGGCGCACGTCGACCACTTCGATGCCCAGCGCGCGGGCTTCGGCAATCGCACCGTTGCGGATGCGCAGCATCAGGGCGGCACGGTCGGAGCTCAGGATGTCGTTGGACGACACCGAACCCAGCACTTCGCGCAGCTCGTTCCGCAGAATACCGTCGATCCGGCGTTCAGCCGCGCCTTCGCCGCCCGTACCAACGGCTTGCCGGAACTGGTTCACATCCGTGATCCGGTAGCGGGCAAAGGCGTCGACAACCAGACGACGGTCATCCAGCGGCGTCACTTCGAGCGGTTCGACATCACGGCTCAGGATACGGTCATCATAGCGCACGACCTCTTGGATCAGCGGGATCTTGAACGCCAATCCCGGCTCTTCCTTGATGTCCACGACACGACCGAATTGCAGAACCAGCGCCTTTTCACGCTCGTCCACGATGAAGAGTGACGACAGGCCGATGGCCCCAATCACAACCACGATGGGCAGAAGAAATGCAGATTTACGCATCAGTTCGACTCCGCTGTGTTACGGCGCAACTCGTTGAGCGGCAGATAGGGCACAACGCCCTGCCCTCCGGCCCCTTGGTTTTCATCCAGAATGATCTTGTCCACGCGGCCAAGCACCTCTTCCATGGTTTCCAGATACAGACGTTTGCGGGTCACATCCGGCGCCTTGGCATATTCCTCCAGAACAGCGGAGAAGCGGCTGGCTTCACCCTGTGCCTGGTTGACCTGCTGGGCGCGATACCCTTCGGCTTCTTCCAGAAGCTGGGCCGCCTGACCACGTGCTTCGGCGAGCACCCGGTTGGCATACGCATCCGCCACGTTTTGCAGACGGTCGCGTTCCTGTTCGGCCGCCTGAACGTCGCGGAATGCGTCGATCACGGACGCCGGCGGGTCGGCTTTGTCGAAGTTGACGCGGATGATGTTCACACCGCTGTTGTAGCTGTCGAGCGTGCTTTGGATCAGGTCCTGCAGCCGTTCGGCAATGGCACCACGGTCCCTGTTCAGGATCGGCGCCAGATCGGATTGCGCGATGATCTCACGCATGGCCGACTCGGACACCGCCCGGATGGTTGGGCGTGGGTCGCGCAGGTTGAACAGGAACTTGTCCGGTTCCGTGATGTTCCAGACCACCTGAAAGTCGATGTCCACGATGTTTTCGTCGCCTGTCAGCATCAGGCCTGCGTCACCGCCACGACCGCCCACACCGATCTCTTCGGTCTGTTCGCGGGTGACCGGGATCACTTCGGCTGTCACGACGGGCCACGGGGCAAAGTTCAGCCCCGGATTGCCCACGGACGAAAACTCGCCCAGGAACAGCTCAACCGACTGTTCTTCGGGCCGGACCGTGTAAAAGCTGGCCATCCCCCAAAGGACAATCGCAGCCACCGCGGCAAGTCCCAGCGTGCCACGTGTCAGGAACGGGCCACCGCCGCCACCTGATCCGCGCCCGCCACCGGTGCCGCCACCGCCGCGACCGCCCATCAGGACGCGCAGTTGTTCCTGGCCCTTTTTGACCAATTCGTCGATTTCGGGGATCTGCGGACCCTCATCACCGGGGCCGCGTCCGCCATTGCCGCGACCACCGCCGCCGCGCGAGCCATTGCTGCGACCATCATCGTCGCCACCGCCGCCCGAGTTTCCGCCACCCCCCCAGGGGCCGCCTGTATTGCCAGCCATGTGGTATTGTTCTCCTCTTGCCGTGCAGCCTGTGCCGCACCTTGTGCATAACCTGTGTTTTTTACCTAGAAATTCAAGCAGTCCGCATTGGGGTTCGCATGGTCACGATCTCTTCTGACATGGTGGGGTGTACGGCCACCGTTCTGTCGAAATCTTCCTTGGTGGCCCCCATTTTGATCGCAACGCCCGCAAGCTGGATCATCTCGCCCGCATCCGGTGCGACGATGTGACAACCCAGTACCTTGCGCGTCTCCTTGGACACAACCAGCTTCATCAGCACCCGGTCGGGTTTGCCGGCGAAGGCTGTCTTCATCGGGCGGAATGACGTGCAGAACACCTCGATCTCTTCGCGGTCGCGCGCGTCTTCCTCGCTGAGGCCAACGGTGCCCATTTCGGGTTGGGTGAAGATGGCCGAGGGGATCAGGTCGTGATCCACGGCGGTCGGGTTGTCCTTGAATGCCGTCTCCACAAAGGCCATGCCCTCGCGGATGGCGACAGGCGTCAGGTTGACCCGATTGGTCACGTCGCCAATGGCATAGACGCTGTCGGCAGCCGTTTTCGAGTATTCATCCACCACGATCTCGCCCCGGCGGCCAATCTCGATCCCGAGGTCTTCGAGGCCCATGTCATCCGTGTTCGGATCCCGGCCCGTGGCAAAGAGCACCATGTCGAAGACACGCTCGCGCCCGTTGGTCGCCTTGACCCAGATCGGGCCGCCCCGCCCGGCGCTGGCCTCATCCGCGGTGCCATCATTGGCCATGACGTTTTCCTGCTGGACGCTTGCGCCCATCGCGGCATCCGATCCGGTTGGACCTGACTCCGTATGGTCGTCAGAGGCCAGCCCCATCTGCACGATATTGGTGCCGGTGTGCAGGTCGATCCCCCGGTCCCGCATCGCTTCGGCAATCAGGCCGCGCGCCTCGTCATCAAAGCCACGCAGGATCTGCGCGCCGCGATAGTATTGCGTCACCTCGACCCCCAGCCCGTGCAGGATGCAGGCAAATTCGCAGGCGATATAGCCGCCCCCGATGATCAGGATCGACTTCGGCAAGGTTTCAAGGTGAAAGATGTCGTCGCTGACGATGCCCAGATGCGCGTTTGGCATGTCGGGGCGCACGGGCCGTCCGCCGGTGGCGACGAGGATGGTCTTGGCGGTTTTGGTCTGGCCGTCCGACAGTTCGACCGTGTGCTTGTCCTTGAGCTTGGCGCGGGCATCAAAGGTGTCGACGCCGGAGTTCTTCAGAAGGCTCCGATACACGCCTTCGAGCCGGTCCAGTTCGTTGTTCAGGTGGCTTCGGAAGTTCTGCCAGTCGAAGGTGCCGGATGTCATGTTCCAGCCATAGGCGTTGCCCACCTCGGCCACGTCGCTGAATTCGCTGGCAAAGACCATGAGTTTCTTGGGCACGCAGCCCCGGATCACGCAGGTGCCGCCATAGCGATCTTCTTCGGCCAGGGCCACTTTGGCGCCCGCCTCGCCTGCCGCGACCCGTGCGGCGCGCACACCACCTGAGCCGCCTCCGATCACGAAGAGGTCATAGTCATAATCCGCCATGGCGCTTGTCCTTAGTCTGCAAGATCGGTGAACAGGTTGTCGCTTTCGAGAAAGTCGAGCCGGTCCTGTTCCACCGTTCCTTCGTTGATGTCGCGCACTTCGACCCGGCCATCGCCGTAGCCAATCACGACCGCATCACAAATATCGATAAAGAGACCATTTTCAACCACGCCCGGCATCTGGTTGATCACCAGGCTCAGTTGGCGTGGGTTGCCGATGCGTTGCAAATGCAGATCGAGGATGTGGTTGCCTTCGTCCGTGATGAAGGGCCGTTCCCCGTTCATCCGCAGGGTGGACTGACGGCCCAGAACGTCCATGGAAATCAGGGTTTCCTCGACCAGCGCCTGCGTTGTCTGCCAGCCGAAGGGTATCACTTCGATGGGCAATGGGAAGGCGCCCAGATGTTCGACCTCTTTGCCGATGTCGGCGATCACCACCATTTGATCGGACGCGGTCGCCACGATCTTTTCCTGCAGCAGCGCGCCGCCGCCGCCCTTGATCAGGTTGAGGTCGCCGTCGAACTCGTCCGCACCGTCGATGGTCACGTCGAGCCACTTGGCCTCATCGAGGCTGATCACCTCGATCCCCACTTCGCGGGCCAGATCAGCGGTGCGGGTCGATGTCGGTACGCCCTTGAACCGCAAGCCCCCTTCGCGGACCTGTTCGCCCAGGCAGCGCACAAGCCAGGCCGCCGTTGATCCGGTGCCAAGCCCCACCCGCATTCCATCTTCGACATAGTCGGCCGCGCGCTTGGCTGCGACGAACTTGGCCTTGTCGATGGGCGACAATTCTCCGGACATGTATGCGACTCCCCTCGTGGTGCTGGGCTTATACGCAGCCGTGACGCGTCTTGCGACCCCCCAAGGACGCAATTTGCTGCATATTCCAGACGGTCTTGACGCGGATCAGGCAGGGGCACCCAAAAGGGTCATCGCATCGAGGACTTCGTCCAGCACGACACGACCATCCCCGTCCATGTCAAAGGTCATCATGGCCCGCATCGCGGCAGCCGCCTCTGCACTGAGGCCGGTGCGCGCGGTGGCGCTGGCATGGCGGCGCAGCTCGGCCCAGCTGGCGGTGCCGTCCCGGTCCGTATCTGCCGCGCGGTGCCAGACCAGAAGCCGCCCGCGCATTGTCGCGGATGCAGCGCCCAGCAAGACATCCAGTTCGGCGCGCGTGACGGCAAGATCGTCGTTCAGGTCCGCCTCAAGCAAGCGCCGCATCTCTCTTGCACGCAGCCGCGCGTGTTCGGCAGCAATGGCGGTTTCGATATTCGCCTTGGACAGCCCCTGCGGGCCACCATAGCCAAGGATCAGTCCGGCGGCTTCCTCGACAAACGCGTTGGGCCGTGCGCGCATCCTGTTCAATGTGGCCCCGGGCGTGCGCGCGATCAGCGCATCAACCAGCGCCTGCCCCGGCCCGTCCTGCGCAAGAGCGGCCCGCCACGGCATCAAACACGCCACCAAAGACATCATCAACAAGATCCAGCGCATGAGGTGTCCTCCTGCCCTCAGCCAACCGCAAGATGGTAAATGGCAGGTTAAGCGTGGTCCATTCTCTGACCTTTTGGTCGTTTTGAGACATCGGATCGTTCGGGCGTCGGTCTACATATCGGTCATGAGTTACATCTTGCATTATGCCCCCGACAACGCGTCCCTGATCGTGCGGCTTGCACTGGACAGCATCGGCGCGCCCTATGAGACCGTTCTGGTCGACCGGGCGCGGCAGGAACAGCGCGGGGCCGCATACCGGCAGCTCAATCCCAACGGGCTGATCCCCACACTTGAAACCAATGACGGTGCCATCTTTGAAACGGGTGCGATCCTGCTGTGGCTGGTGGACACGCATCGCGCCCTTGGCCCTGCGCATGATCAGCCGGGGCGCGGCGACTTCCTGAAATGGCTGTTCTTTTGCGCCAATACTTTGCACCCGCACATGCAAATGCTGTTCTACCCGCAGAAACTCGTGGGTGGGGACACACGTGACCAACAGCGGGTGATCGACGGCACGCAGCGCGCCATTCTGCAAGATCTCGACACGCTCGAGGCTGCAGCGGGCACCGTCTTTGGCACAGACACACCCACCGTTATCGACATGTATCTGGCTTGCCTGCTGCGCTGGTCCGCGATTTACGGCCCCGACGACCGCGCCTGGTTTCGACTTGCCAAGTGGCCGCAGCTTGCCCAAATCTGCATCCGGATGGACGCCCTGCCTGCCACTGTACGTGCACAAAGCGCCGAAGGGCTTGGCCCCACCCCGTATTCCGCGCCACAACGCGCCAATCCACCCGAAGGATCTGCCCTCTAGATGTTCCTGTCTGTTTTCGAGATGTTCAAAGTGGGCATTGGCCCGTCATCTTCACACACCATGGGCCCGATGGTGGCTGCGGCGCGGTTCCTCGACATGATGCGGGCCTCGCCCTTTCACTTTGCCGGTGTGCGGGTGTCACTGCATGGCTCGCTCGCCTTTACCGGCGTTGGGCACGCCACTGACCGCGCGACGATCCTTGGCCTTGCCGGGTTTGTCCCGGACACTTATGACCATGACAAGGCCGAAGCGGTACTGGCAGACCTTGCGGCCACCCAAAAGCTGCATCCCGAGGACCTGCCACCGCTGCACTTCGATCCGAAGGTTGATCTGGTCTTTGACTACGACACCCAGCTGGCCGGGCATGCAAACGGCATGGTCCTGATGGCCACGGACGCCCAGGGCGACGTCACCCTGCGGCAGGTATTCTATTCCATTGGCGGCGGTTTCGTGATGACCGAGGAAGAGCTGGCCGCAGGCAAGGCCACGGATGAAGGCGCCCCCGTGCCCTACCCGTTCAAATCAGCCGCCGAGATGCTTGAGATGGCGGACGCCTCGGGCAAGACCATTGCGGATATGAAACGCGCCAACGAAGTGTCGCGCAACGGCGATCCTCATCTGAAGTCGGGCACAAGACGGCTGTGGCAGGTGATGACCGACTGCATTGACCGGGGCCTGACCACCGATGGCACCTTGCCCGGTGGCCTACAGGTCAAGCGCCGCGCCAAGGGTATCTATGACAAGCTGATGGAAGAACGCGGCATGAACCTGACGGCACCGCACACGATCAACGATTGGATGAGCGTGTACGCGATGGCCGTGAACGAAGAAAACGCGGCAGGCGGTCAGGTGGTGACCGCCCCCACCAACGGTGCCGCCGGCGTGTTGCCGGCAACGCTGCGCTATTACCTCGACCATGTTCCCGGCGCGTCCGAGGCCCATGTCGAAGACTTCCTTCTGACCGCAGCGGCCATTGGTGGGCTGGTCAAGTACAATGCCTCCATCTCGGGGGCCGAAGCCGGGTGCCAGGCCGAAGTGGGCAGTGCTTCCGCCATGGCCGCGGCAGGTCTGTGCGCGGTGATGGGGGGAACGCCCGGCCAGATAGAGAACGCCGCCGAGATTGCGCTCGAACACCATCTGGGCATGACCTGCGATCCGGTGCGCGGCCTCGTGCAGGTGCCATGCATCGAGCGCAATGGCTTGGGTGCGATCAAAGCGGTCAGCGCCGCCAGCCTTGCCCTGCGCGGCGACGGCACGCACCTTGTCCCGCTTGATGCCTGTATCGAGACGATGCGGCAGACGGGCGTCGACATGAGCGAGAAATACAAGGAGACGTCGCTGGGTGGGTTGGCGGTGAACGTGCCCAACTGCTGAGATGTCACCTGCGCCACATCTGAACAGTGGCGGCACCTCTTTGGGTGCGGTGGGTGGGTGAATTTGCGCAGCAAAGAGTGCACCCGCTGCACAATCGTTAACCACAATCACAACCATGACGCGAAGTAGCGTCACGCGCGCACGAAAGCAGTGGTTGATCTCCGGTCACGGAAAAGTAGCTTGGCGGGATGGCACAAGACCGTCCTCTTCTCGGCATCCTGTTGATGCTGGGCTTTTGCATCGTGGCCCCTGTAGGGGACGCGGTGGCCAAGGTGCTTGGTCAATCCGTACCGCTGAGCCAATTGGTCCTTGTCCGTTTCGCGGTCCAGGCCGTGATCCTGATACCGATTGTCTGGGCGGGACGGCGGCTCTGGAAGATGCACGGACGGGTCTTATGGTTAACGCTGTTACGCACCGTGCTGCACATCCTTGGCATCGGCGCAATGTTCACGGCCCTGCAATACCTGCCACTCGCGGACGCAGTCGCCATCGCCTTTGTCATGCCGTTCATCATGCTGCTCTTGGGCAAATACGTGCTGGGCGAAGAAGTCGGCAGCCGTCGCCTGATGGCCTGCATCGTGGGCTTCGTGGGCACGCTGATGGTTGTGCAACCCAGCTTTATTGAAGTGGGTTGGCCTGCCCTGTTGCCTTTGTTCGTTGCGGTCAACTTCTCGGTCTTCATGCTGGTCACGCGGCAGATCGCCAAGCAGACAGACCCCATCGGGTTGCAAGCAGTCAGTGGCGTGATGGCCGTCCTCATCATGGGTCCGCTGGTCCTGATCTTTCAGGGTCAGGACATTCCGGGCCTTGAACTGATCACGCCAAATGCGGTGGAATGGACCCTTCTGTTAACCATCGGCTTGCTGGGCACATCTGCGCATCTGCTCATGACGTGGTCGCTGCGCTACGCACCTTCGGCCACGCTGGCGCCGATGCAATACCTCGAAATTCCCTTTGCCACCGTCATCGGGTTTCTTGTCTTCAAGGACTTGCCGAATGGCGTGGCCGCCGTGGGCATCTGCATCACGGTCGCGGCGGGTCTCTACGTTGTTCTGCGCGAGCGGGCCATCGCCCGTGGGGTGACGCAAGCACCAGCGCCTGCGTAAGCGCCGTCAGGCAATGGCGCGGTGCAATCACGATCATGTCCGGGCCTGACATGGTTAACGTGACCGGTCCCGTCGCTTCGTTTGACGTCCCGATCGTGGTGACCGGATCAAATGCCAACCCATCGATGCACCACCTCAGGCCGGTTGATGTGCCCTCGACAGCGGCCAGCGGAAACAGGGACACCACATCTCCCCGGCGCGTCCGGAGGTGTACTTCCGGCGGACACAGCGTGACGATTTCCTCCGCTCCCACCAAGACACACGGCCGGTGTGCATGGCGCGCCAGCGCGTGCAGGCAGGCAAGTTGGTGATCCAACCGCCCGCCCAGAAATCCCGCGGCCAAAACCACGGGTGCATCGATATGGCGCAGGGCCTTGTCGAAGTCGGTGCTGTCTTGTTCAGCAACCCGGTGGTGTCGTTCTGCAGGGATCTGCGCCAAAATGTCTGCTGAAATTGAATCAAAATCGCCAATCACGGCATCCAGTTCAATCCCCGCCTCCGTCGCGAGACGGGCGCCGCCATCTGCCGCAACACACTGTCCAGAAAGGCTTTGCACCTCCTCCACATCGGCCAGGGATGCCGCACCGGCACCGTAAAGTGCGACGGGTTTTGAGCTGTGAACAATCGGGGAAGTCATCGGGGATTAATGCAATTTTCGGAAACAGATCACAATGTCGCCTTGAAATGATACCGTTAATGGCACAGATTCGGGCCGCTTTGGTCCGGTATTGCCCCTTAGGACAACCTTTGCATATCAGCAGAGGACGAGCATCCGATGATGAATAATAATAAGATACTGACAGTTTCCTACGGCACCTTCTCGTGCACGTTGGAAGGATTTGATGACAGCTTCGGGACAATGAAGGCGATTGCGGAGTATTTTCGCGATCTTGCTTCCGATGACAGGTATTTCGGGGCAGAGCCCCCGCAACCAGATGCCGAGATGTTGGCCCGCATCGCCGAGCGCGAGATTTCGCGCCGTGTGGAGGCGCGCGAACAAGAAGGCCGGATCGTGTTGAGCGCCGAGGCGCAACAGCCCGACGCGGGCGCGGCATCGCCCGCAGCACTGGCAGCCGCAACGGCCGCTCCGGCTGTGGCGCGTGCCAAGACGGACGACACGCCGGCAGATGCAGCAGCACAAGGTGATACCGAGCGTGCCGCTGCCGACAGCGTGCCAGCGGAAGACACCGCCGTGGACACGTCCACCGATGAGCCCGTGGCCGACGCGGTATCCGAGGAAGTGGCCGAAGAGGTCGTTGAAGCAGCTTCGGACGCGCCTGCGGTCGCCGAAGCCGAAGCCGAAGCCGAAGCCGAAGCCGAAGCCGAAGCCGAAGCCGAAGCCGAAGCCGAAGCCGAAGCCGA
>NZ_CANNDS010000003.1 GCF_947503415.1 uncultured Tateyamaria sp. | reverse complement strand
CGAAGCCGAAGCCGAAGCCGAAGCCGAAGCCGAAGCCGAAGCCGAAGCCGAAGCCGAAGCCGAAGCCGAAGCCGAAGCCGAAGAATTCTTTGCCGGTTCGCAAACGGACGCAACCCCGGCCGAGGCGGAATTGGTCGATGACGACGCGCCAGAGGCACAGCTTGCTGACGCCGCACCAGACAGCATCGCAGCCAAATTGCAGCGCATTCGTGCCGTCGTGTCGCAAAGTCAGGAAGAGGCCGAAGAAGACGAGATGTTCGAAGACGAACATGCCGAAGCCTTCGCACCTGCCGCTGACTTTGAAGACATCTCGACGGATGAGGTCGAAGCACAAAGCCCTGAAACCGTGCTGGACGCCGCGGCGGAAGACTTTGAGGCCGCGCAGGACGAATTTGTCGAAGACATGGAACAGGATCAGGGTGATGACGCTATTGCCGACATCCTTGCCCGCTTCGAAGCCACGCCGGATACAGACGCATCCGCAGATGTCGTTGAGACAGACACAACCGAAGATCACACGGCGGATGCTGCGGACACGCAAGAGGGCGATGACATCGGCCTCGATTCGCTGGCAGCTCTGATGGCGGAAGACGACGATCAACCCGTTGCGGATGAGGACAAGGAAGACAATATCTTCGATGCCTCAGACGACGCAGAGGGTGAAACCGCTGAAGAAACCGAAGATGACGCCCCCGCCCGCCCGCGTGCACGCGTCATCAAGGTCAAGCGCGCCGATATCGACGCAGCCATCGCGAGCGGTGCCTTGGAAGAGGTGTCGGAACCGGTCGGGGACACCAGCCTGTCCGCAGAAGATGAAGCCGAATTGCTGGCCGATCTGGCAGAGGTCGAGGCTGAACTGCCCGTGGCAGATGAAGCGATCGATGACGCGCCATTCGAAGACGATGCTGTGTCGGACACCGCCGAAGCTGACGATCAGGTTGCGGAAGACGCCTTGGAGGACGACGCCGCAGCGGATGCAGAACCTGTCAATGACGACGACGTTCAGCGTTTGATGGCGGAAGCCGACAACCAGATGGAAGAGCCCGAGGGCTCGCGCCGCCGCAACGCGTTCCAGCACCTCAAAGCAGCTGTAATGGCGAAAAAGGCCGATGCCGGCATCGGCAAAAAGGACGAGGAAGAAGAAGGCGCGTTCCGCTCCGACCTTGCCTCGGTCGTGAAGCCACGTCGGCCCGAACAGCGCGGCGCGCGCGGTGAACGCCCAAGCAGTGACCGGCCCGCGCCGCTCAAGCTGGTGGCCGAACAGCGTGTGGACCTGGATGCCGCCCCCAAGGGGCCCGTGACCCCACGCCGCGTGGCCGCGGTTGACGAAGCTGCGACAGAAGACACAAACAGCTTTGCCGACTACGCAACCGAAATGGGCGCGCATGATCTGCCCGCCCTGCTGGAAGCCGCCGCAAGCTATCTCAGCTTTGTCGAAGGCCGCGACGAGTTCTCGCGCCCTCAACTGATGACCAAGGTGCGCCAGGTCGAGCAAGACGATTTCAGCCGCGAAGACGGGCTGCGCTCATTCGGCCAACTGCTGCGTGCGGGCAAGATCGAAAAGATCAAAGGCGGCCGTTTTGCCGTGACAGGCGACATAGGCTACCGCCCCGATCAACGCGAAGCTGGCTGAGTCACGCATAAAAAGCTAAAAGAAAGGCGCTCCATCCGGGCGCCTTTTTTATTTGCCACACAGAACCTTTGGCGACCCACCGCAGACATTCATTGCGCATCCGCATGTGATCGAAGCTGAGGCCCGGCCATCTCAGCGCGTTCTGACAAAGTACTGATTTCACTCAATATGTACGAATTTTGCCGTGATGAAAGCAAAATCGAGAGGGTGGCATCCGGCCATCACACCTGCGGCTGAGAAAACTGCTCGCTTCTTTGACGGTCTACCTTCAAAGACATCGCACTTGCGATGTATCAATGTGCGTGCAGACGGGCCGCGTGTGTGACACCCTAGACAATATGTTTGGAAACGGCGGTTCCAATCCTGACAGAACCGCAGCGGCCTGGCCCTAATGCCCCGGTCCATCCGGGTCCGGCTGCCCGATCCCTTTGAACACCGCCTTGAGTGGAAAGGCCCAGAGCACCCCAAGGCCCACGTAAATCAGCAGTTCCACCAGTATCGATGGCCGCTCAAACAGCCCGACGATTGTCACGGCTGCCACGATATAAAGCGGCAATCCGACAACCAAAATGAGCAAGGACAACCATTTCCGGGTCTTGTAGCGCAGCGCCATGGGGCTCTCCTCAGTCTGCGAACGGGTCCCGGACCAGAATTGTGTCCTCCCGCTCGGGCGAGGTGGAAAGTAGGGCGACAGGACAGTCGATCAACTCCTCGACGCGGCGCACATACTTGATCGCGTTGGCAGGCAGGTCGGCCCAACTGCGCGCGCCTTCGGTCGATTCCGACCAACCCGGCATCTCTTCGTAGATGGGCGTGCAGCGCGCCTGTTGGTCGGCGGCCGTCGGCAGGTAGTCCATGCGCACCCCGTCCAACTCGTAACCGACACAGATTTTCAGCGTCTCGAACCCGTCCAGCACATCCAGCTTGGTCAGCGAAATGCCGTTCACGCCGGAGGTCGCGCAGGTCTGGCGCACAAGGCACGCATCAAACCACCCGCAGCGGCGCTTGCGCCCGGTGGTGGTGCCAAATTCATGGCCCCGCTCGCCCAGACGTTGCCCGTCGTCGTCTTCCAATTCGGTCGGAAACGGCCCCTCGCCCACGCGGGTGGTGTAGGCTTTGACGATGCCCAGAACGAAGTCGATGCTGCCGGGCCCCATGCCGACGCCAGTGGCGGCTTGGCCCGCAATCACGTTGGACGAGGTCACGAAAGGGTAAGTGCCAAAATCAATGTCGAGAAGCGCGCCCTGCGCGCCTTCGAACAGAATGCGCTTTCCGGCCTTGCGTGCCTCGTTCATCACCTTCCAGACGGGGGCGGCATATTCCAGAATGGCAGGTGCCACCTCTGCCAGCTTCGCAATCAGCGCATCGCGGTCCACGGGATCAAGCCCTAGCCCACGGCGCAGCGCATCGTGATGCACCAACGCACGGTCCACGCGCAATTCCAGCGTTGCCTGATCCGCCAGATCGGCCACACGCACAACACGACGCCCCACCTTGTCTTCATAGGCCGGACCAATGCCCCGCCCTGTTGTGCCAATCTTGGCCACCGAGTTTTGCGCCTCGCGCGCCCGGTCCAATTCGCCATGAATGGGCAGGATCAGCGGCGTGTTTTCGGCCACCATCAGCGTTTCAGGCGTGATCTCAACGCCTTGCGCCCGCAACGTCTCGATCTCCGACACCAGATGCCAGGGGTCCAGCACCACGCCATTGCCGATCACGCTCAGCTTGCCGCCGCGCACAACACCCGAAGGCAGCGCATGCAGCTTGTAGACCTCGCCATCGATCACCAACGTGTGCCCGGCATTGTGCCCGCCCTGAAAGCGCGCGATCACGTCGGCCCGCTCGCTCAGCCAATCGACAATCTTGCCCTTGCCCTCGTCGCCCCATTGCGCGCCGACAACCACCACATTGGCCATGAGACATCCTTTCCATGAAACCCGCGCCCGTATAGCGACGCGGAACGGCAAGGCAAACCGCAAACTTGTGTTTCTTCTGACTGAAAATACGCGCCCCGGAGGCTGCTGCCGCTTGCAGCACCCGCAGCTTTCAGGCCATGAACCGCAAAAGACGACAATAGGACAGTTCAAATGGGCTTTCTCGCACGCTGGTTTTTCGCCCTTGGCCTACTGGCCGCCACCTATAACCCCACGGAATACAACTATGTCCAATGGGTCACGCAATACGGGTCACAGAACCTGTCCATCGCCGTGCTGGCCGGGCTGCTTTTGCTGATCGCCTACATCATCTACCTGCGCGCCACCCTGCGGTCGATTGGCGGGATCGGGATGGTGCTGATCCTCGCCGTTGTGGGTGCGATGCTGTGGGTGGCCTATGATCTGGGGCTCTTGCGCCTCGACAACCGCAATGTGAACACGTGGCTGGGGCTGATCGCGCTGTCGCTCGTGCTGGGCATTGGCCTCAACTGGAGCCATGTGCGCCGCCGCCTGTCCGGTCAGGCGGATATGGACGACGTGGACGAATAGGTCCTTGGGGGCCAACCCCCAAACACGCTTTCTTGGGGGCCAGCCCCCAAACCCCCGGAGTATATCTGGCAAGATGAAGAGGATCAGTCGAGATAGACCGGCTGTCCGTGTGGTGTACGTAGATAAGCCGCTTCCCATGCCGCGCGCATATCTGACAGGGCCTGCGCCTCGGCAGCTCCCGTTTCGGTCAGAAAGGTTTCGAGCGTTTCCAGCCAAGCGGTGAAATAATCATCGCCCCCGTTCAGGTCCTTCTCCAGCCCGTGCTGTTTCAGCGTCGCGCCGAAGCGCTCTGCCCAGTCGGGCCACGCGAACTGCCCGGCCTCGTTCAGATGCACGGTCAGGGCAAAAAGCTGCGCGTGCCACGGGGCTTCGAAGGTTGGTTCAGGCCTCATGGCGCAGACAGGTAGCTTTGCCACAGATCAAGGATCACCTCGTCCTCGGGGTGTTCGGGATGCGCCCAGATGTCGCGCGCTTTCAGAGCCACGGCGTAAAGCGGTTCCGGCGCCTCACCCAACCGGTGCGCATTGCTGTCAGGCAGCACGTGGGTGCCGTGCAGCCGGACCACCGTGCCAACGGCCCCCGCGGCATAGGCTGGAAGCCGGGTGTGCCCACCGGATACCTGCACATTCTCGGGCATCGACCGCACCTGAACAGTATCTCCGACGGCATAGACCGGGGCCACGTTGCTGGGCCGTGTTGCAGGTCCGCCTTTCGCCAGAACACCCGCTACGGCGGCGGCCGCCAACCTTTTGTCTGCCAGATCGCTCGGGCCGTCAGACTGCCCCTTGGCCAATTCTTCTGGCGTCAGCGCGCCCGTGTCGACCAGCAGGTCTGCCAACGCGGAAATCCACTTTTCGTAATAGGAAAAACGCCCGTAATCCTTGGGCGACAGGCATTCGCGCGCATGGCGCGACACATCAAGGTTCCAAAGCCCCAGCGATCCGCTCGCCAGCGTGACTGCCAAAGCCCGCGGGTGCCAATCGGCGTGGAATTTCACATGTTCGGGTTCAGGCACCACTGGCCCGTCGCCAAACCGCCCGCCCATGTCGTGTACGCGCGTCATGGGGCTGCCGCCAATCCGCAACCGATCATGCTGTCGCGGGTGACCAGCGACATGAGGGCCGCCTCGTCCATGCCCTCCGTCCCCTCGGGGCGTTGCGGCAACACCAGATAGCGCACCTCCGCCGTCGAATCCCACACACGCACCGCCTGCTCTTCGGGCAAGGTCACGCCAAAATCCGCGAGCACCTTGCGCGGCTCACGCACGGCGCGTGCGCGGTAGGCGTCGGATTTGTACCAACCCGGTGGAATGCCTAAAAGCGGCCATGGATAGCAAGAGCAAAGCGTGCACACGACCATGTTGTGCACCGCGTCCGTATTCTCGACCACCACCATATGCTCGCCCTGCCGCCCGTAATATCCCATCTCGGCCAGCACCGGGTCCGCATCCTCCAGCAACGCGGCCTTGAACGCGGGATCAGACCAAGCGCGGGCCACAACATGCGCGCCGTTCTTGGGGCCGATCTTGTTCTCATACGTGTCGATGATCTCGTCCAAGGCAGCCGGATCAATCAACCCTTTCTGGGTCAGGATTGTCTCAAGCGCCTTCACCCGCAGGGCGGGGTCAGACGGCAACAGCGAATGCGGGTGATCGTGGTCGGAATGGTCATGGGGCATGCCCCGATCATGGGCCGCTGGCCGTGCATTTGTCCAGAGGTCGAAAGCGCCCTTGCCCCGCCCCGCAATCTTGCATAGATACCGCCCATCGCGCAGCAAAGAGCCTAAAGCCTCCATGGAAAATGTCGTCCTGATCATCCACCTGATCCTCGCCCTCGGCCTGATTGCCGTGGTGCTGATGCAGCGCTCCGAAGGGGGTGGCCTGGGTATGGGCGGCGGCGGAGGCGCGACCACGGGTCGTCCTGCCGGAACCGCACTGGGCAAGGTGACCTGGATCTTCGGCATCGCGTTCACCATCACGTCGATCACGCTGACGATCATTGCCGCGCAAAACGCCTCCGGCACGTCCGTGATTGACCAGTTGGGCATCACGCCACCTGCGCAAAACGCGCCCAGCGATGATCTGGTACCGCCCGGTGGTGACCTGTTGCCACCCAGCGCCGACGACACCGCACCGCTGGTTCCCAGCGCCGACTGAACGAAATCTTGAGGGCAACGAAAGATCTGCAACATCATGTTGCGGCATCCTTGCCCCTTTGAACCGAATCCTGTTACACTGAGGTCCCGTGGGGTGCGCCAGATTTGCGCCGCCACAAACGGGCTTTGGGCCTGAATGAACCACGGGGGACTGCACCACATGGCACGCTATATTTTCATCACGGGCGGCGTTGTGTCATCGCTGGGCAAAGGGTTGGCATCGGCGGCCCTTGGCGCTTTGTTGCAGGCCCGCGGCTTCTCCGTCCGCCTGCGCAAGCTGGACCCCTATCTGAACGTCGATCCCGGCACGATGTCGCCTTTCGAGCACGGCGAAGTGTTCGTGACGGATGACGGGGCCGAGACTGATCTCGACCTGGGCCACTACGAGCGCTTCACAGGTGTGGCCGCGCGCAAGACCGATTCCGTGTCCTCGGGCCGCGTCTACTCCACCGTCCTCGAAAAGGAACGCCGCGGCGACTATCTGGGCAAGACGATCCAGGTGATCCCCCACGTTACGAACGAGATCAAGGAGTTCATCGAGATCGGCGATGACGAGGTCGACTTCATGCTCTGCGAGATAGGCGGCACCGTGGGCGACATCGAAGGGCTGCCGTTCTTCGAGGCCATTCGCCAGTTCAGCCAGGACAAGCCCCGCGGTCAGTGCATCTTCATGCACCTGACACTGCTGCCCTACATCAAGGCCAGCGGTGAGTTGAAGACCAAACCCACGCAGCACAGCGTGAAGGAACTCCGCTCCATCGGCATCGCGCCCGACATCCTTGTCTGTCGGTCCGAAGGGCCGATCCCGGTCAAGGAACGTGAGAAACTGGCGCTGTTCTGCAATGTCCGCCCCGATGCGGTGATCGCGGCCCAAGACCTTGGCACCATCTACGACGCCCCCCTCGCCTATCACCGCGAAGGCATGGATCAGGCGGTGCTCGACGCCTTCCAGATCAGCCCGGCGCCCAAGCCCGACCTGACCAAATGGGAAGATGTCAGCGACCGCATCCACAACGCCGAAGGCGAAGTGAAGGTCGCCATCGTCGGCAAATACACCCAGCTTGAAGACGCCTACAAATCCATTGCCGAGGCACTGACACATGGCGGCATGGCCAACCGCGTCCGGGTCAAGGTCGAATGGGTGGACGCAGAGCTTTTCGACACCGAAGACCCCGCCCCGCATCTCGAAGGGTTCCACGCCATCCTCGTGCCCGGTGGCTTTGGCGAACGCGGGACCGAAGGCAAGATCAAGGCGGCCGAGTTCGCCCGCACCCGCAAGGTCCCGTATCTGGGCATCTGCCTTGGCATGCAAATGGCCGTGATCGAAGCGGCGCGGAACGTGGCAGGCCTGAAAACCGCAGGCTCCGAAGAGTTTGACCACGAGGCGGGCAAGAAACGGTTTGAACCGGTTGTGTACCATCTCAAGGAATGGGTGCAGGGCAATCACAAGGTCGAACGCAAGGTAGGCGACGACAAGGGCGGCACGATGCGGCTTGGCGCCTATGACGCAACGCTGGCCGACGGCAGCCGGGTGGCCCAAGTCTACGGCACCACGGCCATCGACGAACGCCACCGCCACCGCTACGAGGTGGACATCAAGTACCGCGAACAGCTTGAAAAGGCGGGGCTTTGTTTCTCCGGCATGTCCCCAGACGGTCGGCTGCCCGAGATCGTGGAATGGTCCGATCACCCATGGTTCATCGGCGTGCAGTTCCACCCCGAACTGAAATCCAAACCCTTCGCCCCCCACCCGCTGTTCGAAGACTTCGTGCGCGCGGCCAAGGATGTGAGCCGCCTCGTCTAGGGCCAGTGACGGGGGGCCATGTGCCCGCACCCGACACAACAAAAACCACCGGCTCACCAAGATATGTGCCTGTCAGGGTGCGACATTGCGCCCGGCGACCCTATATATAAGGGTACAGACACAATGCCGGAGGATTGGAAATGGCTGTTCTGTTACCAACTCTTGTCGTGCTCAACGTAATGCTGGGCATCGCTCTTGTCGTGGCAAAGATGCGCCTGATGGACGAACGCCATGCGCTTCGCGTCCGCCAAGAGCAGGACCTTAAGTCACACTTTCACAACGATCGGCGGTATTGATCCGGCGCACATGTGGCCCGGGCGCACCCGCTGTTCCCGGCCGATGTCCGTTCACGACCCCGTGACCCCGGTTTATCCCGCGTGATCTGCCCTTACCTCAGTCACAAGCCCATTTTCTGAGGAGACACGTCCATGACCAAACTCCCCCGCCGCAGCGTCCTCGCCACCGGCAGCGCCGCCCTTTTGACAACAGCCACCGGCCTGACCTTGCCCGCCCGTGCTCAGGGCATCGAACCCACGCCCACCATGCGGGGTGGGGCCAACAATTACCGCCCCGGTGCGCCCATCGTGGACCGCATCGGCGGCGGCGGGTTCCTGATGACAGGCACCGTGCGCCGCGCGGGCGATGGCGCGCCCATTCCCAACGCCCGGATCCAGATGTGGGCGCACACGACCGAAGGGCATGAACGGGACGAACGCAGTCACGGCGCGACACTGACCGACGCGCAGGGGCGCTTCCGGATGGACATGCCACAGATCGTGCCCGCGTTTGGTCAACCTCACGGACATCTCGCCTATGACGCGGAGTTTGATCAGAACGGTTTTGAAACGGTGTTCCTGCGCCCGGTGATGCGCAGCGCGTCGGACACAACGCTCGACGTGGCCTTCGTGCTGCAAACCGCCTGATCTGACCATATGCGCGCCACCCTGATCTGGACTGCGCTGGCGGCAGCGATCATTGCGCCGGTTGCGGCAGCAGCGTTCAGCCCGCAACTGCAATGGCGGGACGGCATCTACATCGCATCCGGTTTTGCCGGCGTTGTCGGGATGGCCTTGCTGCTGGTCCAGCCATTGTTGGCAGCGGGCGACCTGCCCTTGTCCCAATCAGACGCCCGGCGGGTGCACCGCGTGACGGGCACCCTGCTTTTGGGCGCTGTCCTGCTGCATGTTGCGGGGCTGTGGATCACCAGCCCACCGGACGTGGTTGATGCATTGACCTTCACGTCGCCCACCCCCTTCTCGGTCTGGGGCGTGATCGCAATGTGGGGTGTGTTTGCAACGGCCCTTCTGGCGGCGTGGCGCAGACGGCTGCCGCTGCGTCCAATGACATGGCGGCGGGTGCACTTGGTTCTGGGCCTTGTCATCGCCGCCGGGACCGTCACCCATGCGCTGCTGATCGAGGGCACGATGGAGGTCGTTACGAAATGGCTGCTTGCGGGTTTTGTACTGGTGGCCACGCTTCGGGTGGTCTGGCGCGCGGGGCGGTTTCGGGATTTTGCCCGCCGCTCGGGCTGATCGCGCCTTGGTGTCTTGTTGATTTGCGCTGCATCCGAATCAGGCGATGGTCGCAACCGGACCTGCCTCACCGCATGTCACCGCAGGCGATCCGCTAGGCGCGCATCGCGATGGCCTGCACTTTGATCTTGGCATCAAACGGCAAACGCGCCGCCTGATAGATGGTGCGCGCCGGACGCGGGTCGAACAGCGCTCCGTAAAGCGCGTTCACCTCGGGCACATCATCCAGATCGGCAAAGGCCAGATCGACATACACAATGTCTTCCTTCGCAAACCCGGCCTCTGCCGCGATGGCGAACACCAGATCAAACGCCCGCTCGGCTTCCTGACGTGCGGTGCCGGGCCGGTAGCCGTCCTCATACACCGCCAACTGACCCGAGATGTGGCAGGTATCACCCACCACCACCGCGTTGGATATCGGCGATGGTGACGGCGGCACCCCCGGCACATCCACAATGAAGTGTCTTGTCATACGTCATGTCTCCTTTCTTGATTGACGTGGTCGTGCCACCTGCATGACGGACGACACGCGGACGCGCAATGCTGCCGCCCGTCTGACCCGGCGCAGAGACGTTAACCGGTTTTTTACACGTTCACCGTTCGCCCCGTTAACTGGGCCAGATGTGCACAAGCCGGTGTACGGGGGGTGCACAGGGGGTGCACGGGGGGTGACAGCCCAAATCCCCTTGTTTCATTGGCGTTAACCCGCATATCCAGCGCAAAGGCGGGCCACCTCCGTTAACCGTTGCGCGTACGGTGGTGCCCGGGCCATAAGCGCCCATGCTCAGCTACCAACATATCTACCACGCCGGAAATCTGGCGGACGTCCACAAGCACAGCCTGCTCGCGTGGATGCTCGACTACCTCACGCGCAAGGACAAACCCGTCAGCTACATCGAAACCCATGGCGGCCGCGCGCTTTATGATCTGGACGCGGACGAGGCGCGCAAGACGGGCGAAGCTGCACAAGGAATTGTGCGGGTACGGCACTGGTTTGAGGCGGATCACCCTTACGCGAAGTGCCTGTCACAAACCTCTGATCTACATGGGGAAAACGCCTATCCGGGCTCGCCCCTCATTGCTGCACAAACCTTGCGCGACACGGACACTCTGACCATCGCAGAGCTGCATCCAAGTGAACACAACGCGCTTGAACTGGCCTTGCCCACAGCCACGGTCCGCCGGGCCGACGGCTTTGCGATGGCCCATTCGATGCTGCCCCCAACACCCCGGCGTGGCCTCATGCTGATCGACCCGAGTTTCGAGGTGAAGGACGATTACGAGACCATCCCCGGCCATATCAAAAAATATGTACGTGCATGGAATGTCGGCATCATCGTCTTGTGGTACCCGATCCTGACATCAGGTGCACATGCCAACATGTTGAAAACACTTGCCAACGACCATCCCGACGCTCTGCGTCACGAGGTTCGGTTCCCGCCTGCGCGCCCGGGTCATGGTATGGTGGGCTCTGGCCTTTTCGTGATCCGACCTCCCTTTGGGCTTGCCGAACAGGCCGCAAATCTGAAAACTCGGCTAGACCAAGTGAAGTGATACCGAATGTTCGAACGCCTTTTCCCCAAAAGACCCAAAGAAACCAAACCCTTGCCGGAACCCACCCCACAGCTTGCCCTGGGCGCGCTGTTGGTGCGGGTTGCCATGGCAGACCGCGAATATCAGGCCCCGGAAGTGGCTGCGATCGACAAGATCCTGTCGGCCACCTTCGATCTGAAACCGCTGGATGCCGCCAAGCTGCGTGCCACCTGTGAAGCGCTGGAACGTCACGCGCCCGGCACGCCTGAATTTGCGGATATCCTCAGGGAAACAGTGCCTTACGCCGACCGGCTGGGCCTTGCCATGGCGATGTGGCAGGTCCTTCTGGCCGATGGAGATCACGCCAATATCGAGGAAACCGTGCTGCACCAGATCGAAGCCGCGATGGGTATCACTGCCGAAGACAGCGCTGACATTCGCACCCGCGCGCTTGGCGAATAGCAAACGGCGGCATACATAGCCCCTCATGTTCCAGGACCTCCTCAAACGGCTGATCCAGCCCGAGCCCGCCCCCATCGCCGACGCCGACGCGCGGCTTGCCCTGAGCGCTCTTCTGGTCCGTGTGGCCCGCTCGGACAACGACTATTCCGGCGACGAACGGGCATTGATCGACCAGATCACGCAAGACCGCTATGGGCTTTCTGCAAGCGATGCCAATGCCTTGCGGACCGAAGCCGAAGCGATGGAGGCAGAGGCCCCCGACACCGTTCGCTTCACCCGCGCCATCAAGGAGGCCGTCGCTTACGAAGATCGGCTGGCCGTGGTCGAAGCCCTGTGGAAGGTCGTGCTGGCTGACGGTCAACGCGCACAGGAAGAGGACGCACTGCTGCGGCTTGTGACCAACCTGTTGGGCATCACCGATCAAGACAGCGCCCGCGCCCGCCAACGCGTCAGCTGATGATCGCGTCCCTTGGCATGTACGACATGCCGCACCTGCGGGATGCCCACGACCGGCTCTGGTCTGGCATCCGCGCCGCCTTGGGACACGGCCCCGATCATCTGACCCGCGACGGTGACGCCTGGGCAGAATGGCAGTCGCCCGACCTGCTTTTGGCACAAACATGCGGCTTGCCGTTCCGGGCACGCCTGCATGGAAAGGTCACGCTGGTCGGCACCCCGGTCTATGACTTGCCGGATTGCCCTGCCGGTCACTATTTCAGCTATTTGATCCGCAGACGCAGCGATGCACGGGACCTCAAAACCCTGTCGAAACAAGGTATTATGGCCTACAATGATGCTCTGTCCCAGTCGGGTTGGGCCGCGCCCATCGCGCATTTGAAGAACCACGGCGCGCATCCGCGAAACACCATCAGAACCGATGCACATATCGCCAGTATCGAAGCGGTCCTAAGCGGTGCGGCCGATTACGCAGGCATCGACGCGCTCACTTACCTGCTTTGGGCGCAGGTCAATCCGGACATGGCGCAGCAGATCGATACGTTCGCGCGGACATCGCCCACCCCTGCCTTGCCCTACATCACGGCTCTCGGCCGCGATCCCATCCCGATTGCCAACGCAATCCGGTCAGGCATCGCGGCACTATCCGCAAATGACCGCGCAACCCTTCGCCTCAAGGGCCTGATCGATATCCCGGCATCCGAGTACCTAGCGCTCCCCATACCGCCCGCGCCTTAACCAAACCGGCCTCTCCCCACGTCAATTTGCACAAAACGCAGGCAAAACGTCCCTTTTGCCCGTGGACAAGGCCCATATTTTCCTCCCTTATGCCCGGCGACCAAAACAAAACAGCGTGCCCCTTGTCCGACACAGCCGTCATCGAAATTCGCGATTTGCACAAAGCCTACGGCGCGCTCGAAGTGCTCAAAGGCGTGGACATCAAGGCCAAGCGCGGTGACGTGGTATCACTGATCGGCTCTTCCGGCTCTGGCAAATCCACCCTTTTGCGCTGCTGCAACCTGCTCGAAGACAGCCAACAGGGTGAGATGCTGTTCAAGGGCGAACCTGTGACATGGAAAGGCAGCGGTCATGGCCGCCGCCCGTCCGATCCCAAGCAGGTGCTGCGCATCCGCACCAACCTGTCGATGGTGTTCCAGCAATTCAATCTATGGGCCCACATGACCATCCTGCAAAACGTGATGGAAGCGCCGGTGACAGTGCTGCGCCGCGATCCGGCAGAGGTGGAGAAAGCCGCCCGCGCCTATCTCGACAAGGTCGGCATCGGCGACAAATGCGACGTCTATCCGGCGCAACTGTCCGGTGGCCAACAGCAACGCGCCGCCATTGCGCGTGCGCTGTGCATGGAGCCTGAGGCGCTGCTCTTTGACGAACCCACCAGCGCGCTCGACCCCGAACTGGAACAGGAAGTTGTCAAGGTGATCAAGGACTTGGCCGCCGAAGGGCGCACCATGCTGATCGTCACCCATGACATGAAACTGGCCCATGATGTGAGCGACCATGTCGTGTTCCTGCATCAGGGCCTGATCGAAGAACAAGGGGCGCCAGACGATCTGTTCGGCGCACCCAAATCAGAACGTCTGCGCGGGTTTCTGTCTGCAACCCACGCCGCGTAAACCAACAAAAAACCGGGAGAAAACACTCATGAAATCCATTTTGCTTTCGACTGTCGCTGTCGCCATGACTGCCACATTCGCACTGGCCGACGGCCACGCCGTTGTCCGCATGGGCACCGAGGGCGCCTACCCCCCCTACAACTTCATCAACGACGCGGGCGAAGTGGACGGCTTTGAACGCGAGTTGGGCGACGAGCTGTGCGCGCGCGCCGAGCTGACCTGCGAATGGGTCACCAACGAATGGGACAGCATCATCCCCAACCTCGTGTCCGGCAACTACGACACGATCATCGCGGGCATGAGCATCACCGACGAACGCGACGAAGTCATCGATTTCACGCAGAACTACACCTTGCCTGACCCTTCGGCTTACGTTGCCGCATCAGCTGACGCGGACCTGACAGGCGGTGTGATCGCGGCACAGGCCAACACCATCCAAGCGGCCTTTATCGCGGAAAGCGGTGCCACGCTGGTTGAATTCGCAACGCCCGAAGAAACCATCGCAGCCGTCAAAAACGGCGAAGCGGATGCGGTTCTGGCCGACAAGGCATTCCTGACGCCCATCGCGGACGAAGACGCTGACCTGATCATGCTTGAACAAGAAGAGCTGATCGGCGGCGGCATCGGCCTTGGCCTGCGCGAAAGCGATACAGAGCTGAAGGACAAGTTCAACGCGGCCATCACGTCGATGAAGGAAGACGGCTCGCTGAATGAACTGATCGCCAAATGGGAAATCGGCGACGGCTTCTAAGCGATTGACCTGATTGGGGACGGCCAACCGCCGTCTCCATTTTTCTGACCATACGCCCAGCCCGAGGCCCGCCATTTTCAGCTTTTGCACAGACCCAAGCACATTGTCCGACTGGCAGTGGATGGCGTGCTACCTGACCACGGGCAAGCACATGTCGATCTATTGGTCCGTGCTGACCGTGCTGCTGCTTCTGGCCATCACTGCCCCTGCCGCGCTGGCTTTTGGCTTTGCCGGAGCCTCTGCTGCACGGTCCCGCATCGCGCCGGTGTCGTGGGTGGGCCGCGGCTATATCGCGATTGTGCGCGGCGTGCCCGACATCGCGTTCTTTCTGTTCTTCGTCATCGCATTGGATCAGGCCATCGAATACCTGCGCCACCGTGCGCTCTGCCCCGATTGGTCAGAACCCGTGCGGCAAGGCAACGATTTCGTTGTGTGTGCCGCCGCCAAGATGCCGCTGGGCAATGCGCCACAATGGGTGCACGAAACCTACGGCTTCTCCATCGCCGTCCTGACCTTTGCCATCGTCTTTGGCGCATTCGCTGCCAACGTCCTCTTTGGCGCCATGCGCGCCGTGCCCAAGGCGCAGCTTGAAACCGCCGAAGCCTATGGCATGTCCCCGCGCCAGACGTTCTGGCGGGTGATGGTGCCGCAAATGTGGGTCTTTGCCCTGCCCGGCCTGTCAAACCTGTGGATGGTGCTGATCAAGGCGACACCGCTACTGTTCCTGCTGGGGGTCGAGGACATCGTGTATTGGGCCCGCGAACTGGGCGGGACCAAGACGTCCCGCTTTACCGAATACCCGCATGGGGACTGGCGCATGTGGTACTTCCTGGCACTCCTGATCTTCTACCTCATATTCACCCGCGCGTCCGAGATTGTGCTGGACCGCCTGATGACCCGCCTCACCCGCGGGCAGGCAACGACGGGCGGCGAAGCGCAGCGAAAGGCCCCGGCGTGAGCTGCGTCCAAACCATCATGGACTACGGTCTGCGCGCCGTGGGAATTGGTGAGCGGTTGTTGCCCCGCGACGACTTTACCCTGTGCCAGCAAATCACGCTGATCGGCTCCGGCATGATCTGGAATATCTACTTCGGTGTGTTGGCCCTGATCTTTGGCTTCCTGCTGGCAACGGCGGTGGCCATGGGCAAGAACTCCACCTCAAATCTGACACGCAAGCCGTCGGAATGGTTCATCTTTGTCTTCCGAGGCTCGCCGCTGTTCATCCAGTTCTTCTTTGCCTATTTCCTGTTTCTGCAACTCAAGGGCGTACACCCGTTCTTTGACCCGTTCACAGCCGCATGGCTGGGCGCGCTGATCGTGCTGTTCCTGAACACCGCCGCCTATTCAGCCGAGATTTTCCATGGTGCGCTGCAATCCATCCCCAAGGGAGAGGTCGAAGCCGCCGATGCCTATGGCCTCTCGGGCTGGCCCCGGTTCAAGCGCGTTGTCTGGCCCACCATGCTGCGTCTGGCCTGGCCCGCCTACACGAACGAGGCGATCTTTCTTTTCCACGCGACCACGCTGGTCTTCTTCTCGGGGTTTCCAGCATGGCAACAGCGGGGCGACGCGCTCTATTATGCCAACTACTTCGCGGACAAGACGTTCAACCCGTTCATCCCCTACCCGATCCTGGCCGCCTACTTCATCCTGCTGACGCTGGTCATCATCAGCCTGTTCGGCCTTGTGAACCGGCGGCTGAACCGTCACCTGCCCGCCAATACGCGTCAGAAGATGAAACTGCGCATGAACCTGATCCGGTAATCCCATGCACGACTGGCTTGTCGATAACCCCGAAATTCGCGCCATTCGCGTCGCCGCTGCTGATCTGAACGGGGTTGCGCGGGGCAAGCGGATGCCGGTGCGCTTTGCCGACAAGGTGACGACCGACGGTACGCGCTTTCCCATGTCCGTGCTGAACCTCGACATCTGGGGAGAGGACATCGAGGACAGCCCGCTTGTGATGGACAGTGGTGACCGTGACGGAGTGTTGAAGCCGACGGAGCGTGGGTTTGTGCCGATGCCGTGGCTGAACACACCGACCGGGCTGCTGCCGATCTGGATGTTCCACGACGATGGCCAGCCTTTCATGGGTGATCCGCGTCACGCCCTGGCCGCCGTTCAGAAACGTTTCAAAGACAAGGGCCTGACCCCCGTTGTTGCGGTGGAGCTGGAGTTCTTCCTGATCGACGACACAGGCAGCCGCCTGCGGGTGCCGATGTCTCCGCGTTCCGGCAAGCGGCGTGTGGCGGGCGAAATCCTGTCGATGCGAACGCTCGATGCTTTCGACGACTTCTTTACCGAGCTGTATGACGCCTGCGAGGCGATGGACATCCCCGCGGACACCGCCATATCCGAAAGCGGGCTGGGTCAGTTCGAGATCAACCTGATGCACCAGCCTGATGCTTTGAAAGCCGCAGATGACGCGTGGCTGTTCAAGATGCTGGTCAAGGGGCTCGCCCGCAAGCACGGCTTTGCCGCGTCCTTCATGGCCAAACCCTACGCGGACTACGCGGGCAACGGGCTGCACATGCATTTTTCCGTACTGGATGACGCCGGCACAAACATCTTTGATGACGGCACGGACGCGGGCAGCGACGCATTGCGGCACGCGGTCCAGGGATGTCTGGCGGCCATGCCCGGCTCCATGCTGATCTTTGCCCCCCACGCCAATTCCTATGCACGGCTGGTGCCGGGGGCGCATGCGCCCACGAGCATCGCATGGGCCTATGAAAACCGTACCGCTGCCATCCGCGTGCCGTCCGGTCCTCCGGCTGCGCGACGCATTGAACACCGCCTCGCGGGGGGTGACGTGAACCCCTACCTGTCCATCGCCGCTGTGCTGGGCGCTGCTCTGAACGGGTTGGAGGATGCCACAGGTCCCGCCGCCCCCATCACCGGCAACGCCTATGCACAGGACCTGCCGCAAGTTCCCAGCACGTGGGACAATGCCATAAAGGCGTTCGAAGAAAGCGCCGAAATCGCCCGCATCTTCAACGCAGAACTGATCCGCAACATGCTTATGACCAAGCGGCAAGAGGCGCGGTACATGGCGGAACTTTCACCTGACGAGCAAACGGAAATCTACCTCGACAGCGTCTGAGGCACACACTATCTTCGGCGCGTAACCCGCGAGAGATCCATGAAAATCGGCATTCTGCAAACCGGCCACGCGCCCACCGAAGTGTTGGGATCGCTTGGCGACTATGACGCCATGTTCGCGCGGTTGCTGGACGGTCATGGACTGACCTTCGAGACCTTTGGCGTCGTCGACATGGAATTCCCCGACGGTCCCGACGCATGCGAAGGCTGGCTGGTCACTGGCTCCAAACATGGTGCCTACGAGGATCACGCCTTCATTCCGCCGCTTGAAGAGTTGATCCGCGATATCCACTCCAGCGGGCGGCCCATGGTCGGGGTGTGCTTCGGGCATCAGATCATCGCGCAAGCCATGGGCGGCAAGGTTGTGAAATTCGAAGGCGGTTGGTCCGTGGGACGGCGGCAATACACGTACAAAGGCGAAACAATTGCCGTGAACGCGTGGCATCAGGATCAGGTGGTTGAACTGCCGCCGGGTGCCGAAGTCATCGGCTCCAGCGACTTCTGCGAAAACGCGGCGCTGGTCTATGGCGACAGGATCTGGACCATCCAGCCGCATCCGGAATTTGGCGCAGACATGATCGAAGCCCTTGCAGTCCACCGTGCTCCGGGCGTCGTACCCGGCGATTTGGTCGAAGACGCGCGCGCGCAGCTTGATGTTCCGACGCAGCGCCAAAAGGTGGCCGAAGATATGGTGGCATTTTTGAAACAGGGGGCACGTGTCGATGTCTGAAGTCTGGACCGCTTTGTTGCCCGAGGCGGCACAGCTTTACCTCGAAGGCAAACGGCTGGACGAGGTCGAGTGCATCATCTCCGACCTGCCCGGCATCGCGCGCGGCAAGGCCGTGCCTGCGTCCAAGTTCGCGAAACAGGACTATTTCCATCTGCCCGACAGCATCTTCTACCAGACGATCACCGGCGATTGGGGCGAGGCTGCGGACGAGGACGGGTTCATCGAAAAGGACATGATCCTGCGCCCCGATATGTCCACGGCCACAGCGGCCCCCTGGACAGGCGACTGGACCCTGCAAGTGATCCACGACGCTTATGACCGCAAGGGCAACCCGGTGCCCTTCTCGCCCCGCAACGTGCTGAAGCGGGTCGTGCAGCTTTACAAGGACAAGGGTTGGAAGCCGGTTGTGGCACCGGAAATGGAATTCTTTCTGATCGCGCGCAATCTGGATCCCGCGCAGGAAATCAAACCCATGACGGGCCGGTCCGGCCGTCCGGCGGCCGCGCGTCAGGCGTATTCCATGACCGCAGTGGACGAATTCGGGCCCGTGATCGACGACATCTATGATTTCGCCGAAGCCCAAGGCTTCGAGATCGACGGCATCACGCAGGAAGGCGGTGCTGGCCAGCTCGAGATCAACCTGCGCCACGGCGATCCGGTGAAGCTGGCGGACGAAGTGTTCTACTTCAAACGTCTGATCCGCGAGGCGGCCTTGCGTCACGACTGCTTTGCCACCTTCATGGCCAAACCCATCGCGAACGAGCCGGGCAGTGCCATGCACATCCACCACTCGATCATCGACATGGAGACGGGCGACAACATCTTTGTGGGGCCGCAAGGTGGTGACACCGACGCATTCTTTCACTTCATCGCGGGCCTGCAGAACCATATGCCCGCCGCGTTGGCTGTGATGGCCCCTTTCGTGAACAGCTATCGCCGGTACGTGAAGGACCACGCCGCGCCGATCAATCTGGCATGGGGGCGCGACAACCGGACCACGGGCATCCGCATTCCCCTGTCCGACCCTCAGGCCCGCCGCGTCGAAAACCGCATCGCGGGTATGGACTGCAATCCGTATCTCGGCATCGCCGCATCGCTCGCCTGCGGCTACCTTGGGATGATGGAAGAGCAACGCCCTTCCGCCCAGTTCAAGGGCGACGCCTATGAAGGCGACGGTGACATCCCGCGCTATCCCGGCACGGCGCTTGATCTGTTTGACGAGGCGACGGCGCTGCACGACGTGTTGGGCCCCGAATTTGCCCGTGTCTATTCCATCGTCAAACGCGCCGAATATGACGAATTTCTTCAGGTGATCTCACCGTGGGAGCGCGAACATTTGCTGCTGAACGTTTAGGTGGCACATCGGCCCTTCTCTTGCCGTTGCACAGCCATCTGACGGGCGAACACTTGGAACAGAATAGATGAACCTTCTGTACACCAATGACCGCGCCGGATCGTATCCCGACAGCTGGTATGCCGCCAGCGCGGACATCCCGCCCCCCCGCGCGAAACTGAACGGGGACGTGCAAGCTGATGTCTGCGTCGTCGGCGCGGGCTATACTGGTTTGTCCGCAGCACTGCATCTTGCGCAGGCCGGGCGACGTGTTGTCGTGCTCGAGGCGCATCGCGCTGGGTTTGGCGCGTCGGGACGCAATGGCGGGCAACTGGGCACAGGCCAACGGGTTGAGCAGCCTTATCTGGAAGAGATGCTGGGCCACGACGATGCACGCCGTCTTTGGGATCTGGGGCTCGAGGCGACGGATCTGGTGCGTGATCTGATCAACACGCACAAGATCGACTGCATGTATCGCCCCGGCGTGGCCTGGACCGCCGAGAGTGACAAGGACGTCGCAGACCTGCACACATACGCAGAGCATATGGCGCAGCACTATGATCATAGGGTCGATGTGTTCAACCGCGATGCCTTCCACGCCATCTGCCCCTCGCCCGCGTACAGAGGCGGCGTGATCGACCACTTGTCAGGGCACCTGCACCCTTTGCGCTTTGCGCTTGGGTTGGCGACGGCGGCAGAAGCCGCAGGCGTTACATTGCATGAAAACAGTGCCGTCACAGAGGTGACCGAAGGACCGCGGATCAAGGTTCAAACCTCCGAAGGCACAGTAACCGCGCCTCACGTCATCCTTGCCTGCAACGGCTATCTGGGTGATCTGAACACGCCTGTCGCCAAACGCGTCATGCCCATCAACAATTTCATCGCCGCAACAACCCCTCTTGATGATCCGGCCCGCGTTCTCACCCGCGACATCGCCGTGTCCGACAGCCGCTTTGTCGTGAACTACTTCCGCCTCAGCCATGACAACCGGCTGCTGTTCGGCGGTGGCGAAAGCTACGGGTACCGCTTTCCGTCGGACATTGCAGCCAAGGTCCGCACGCCGATGACGCAGATCTTTCCACACTTGCGCGACGTGCCCATCGACTACGCGTGGGGCGGCACACTTGCGATCACAATGAAACGCCTGCCCTATGTCGCGCGCCTTGCGCCAAACATGCTCAGCGCATCGGGCTATTCGGGGCACGGCGTTGGCACGGCCACACATGCGGGCAAGCTGATGGCCGAGGCGGTCATGGGCCAATCGAACGGCTTTGACACCATGGCGGCAATCCCTTCGCATCCCTTCCCGGGCGGCCCGCGCTTGCGCAGCCCGCTGCTGATGCTGGCGATGACCTGGTACGCGTTGCGCGACCGTCTGGGTCTGTAAAACACCGCTCAAACCGGGTCAGTCGTCACAAAACCATTTCCTTTTGCACGCAACGGTTTTAGTAAACCGGAAACCATGCATAAGGATTCTGAAATATGTCCCTGCCCGACATGCACAGCGCCGAACCAATCCCCGCCGCCGCCCGCGAAGACATCGACCGCCTTCTGACCTCAGGCGATCTCTTCCGCTACACGGCTGCCGAAAATGCGCCAGTGTCCCTTCTGGAAGCCGAGTTTGCCGAGATGATGGGTGCCAAGTTCGCGCTTGCAGTCTCTTCGTGCTCTGCCGCTTTGTTCCTGTCGCTCAAGGCGTTGGACCTGCCCCGGGATGCGCGAGTCTTGATACCGGGCTTTACCTTCGCCGCTGTGCCTTCGGCCGTCATGCACGCTGACTGCCTGCCCGTGCTGTGCGAAGTGGACGACAATTACCGCATCAACATCAACGACTTCATTGCCAAACTGCCCGATGTGAGCGCGGTGATCGTCAGTCACATGCGCGGTCACACGTCGGACATGGATGCAATCATGGCGCTGTGCACAGCCGCCAGCATCCCCGTTATCGAAGACGCGGCCCACTCGCTTGGAACCCTGTGGAATGACCGGAAAATCGGAACCATGGGCACAATCGGGTGCTTCTCGTTCCAATCCTACAAGATGATCAACGCGGGCGAAGGCGGGATCATGATCACCGACGATGCCGACCTTGTGGCGCGCGCGATCATCATGTCCGGCGCATATGAGCATAACTGGAAGAAACACCCGGTGCTGCAAAACGCTTTCGCCGCGCACCAGAACAAATGGCCGCTCTACAATCTCCGCATGTCGAACCTGAGTGCAGCAGTCATCCGCCCGCAACTGCCACATCTGGCCAAACGGGTCGAGGACGGGCGACGCAACCACGATCACGTGGCAGCACTGTTGGATCAAAGCCCGCATATCCACGTGCCCGCCCCACTTGCGGGTGAAGTCCGCGCGCCAGATTCCATACAGTTCAACCTCGTCGATCTGACGGACGATCAAGTTGCAGCCTTTGTCGACGCAGCTGGCAGCCAGGGGGTCAAGGTGCAGGTCTTCGGCGCCAGCACAGACAACGCGCGCGCCTTCTGGAACTGGCAGTTCATCCCGGATCTGCCCGAGCTGCCGAAAACCCGCGCCATGCTGATGCGGGCCTGCGACGTGCGCTTGCCCGTACATTTGCCGACGCACACGCTGGACGCCGTCGCTGATGTGTTGTTGTCAGCCGTGGCCACAGCGACCAAGCAGCGCGCGGCCTGACAGCCGCCGACGCTTGCACCCTCGTCGCGACTCAGTAGCGTGGGGATATGACAGACCTGAGCAAAGGTGCCGCATGGATGGGCGGCGCGACCCTTCCGATTTCAGATGCGGCAATCCCGGTCACTGACTGGGGCCTTACCCACTCGGACATTGCCTATGATGTCGTACCGGTCTGGCGCGGCGCATTCTTTCGGCTGGATGATTATGTGGCGCGTTTTATCGCCTCCCTGACGGCGGGACGCTACGACATCGGAATGGACCACGCGGCGATATGCGCGGCCCTCACTGACATGGTGGCGGCAAGTGGGCTGCAGGATGCCTACGTCGCCATGGTCGCGGCGCGTGGGCGCAATCCCGTGGCGGGCCGCCGCGATCCGCGTGACTGCACAAACCACTTCTATGCGTGGTGCGTGCCTTACGTACACATCGTCAAACCCGAGGTTGCGGCGAAAGGCACATCCGTCTGGATCGCCAAGTCCGTCCGTCGCATCCCGGCAGACAGCGTGGACCCAAGGGTCAAGAACTACCACTGGGGCGACTTCACCTCTGGCCTCTTCGAGGCAAAAGACAACGGATATGAAACCACGCTTCTGCTCGACCACGCGGGCAACGTGACCGAAGGACCCGGGTTCAATGTCTTTGCGGTCTTTGGCGACAGGGTCGTCACATCAGATCATGGCGTATTGCACGGGATCACACGGCGCACTGTGCTGGACATGTGCGCAGAGGCTGGACTGAAGACTGAAACGCGGGCGCTGCCGCTTGATGAGTTCTGGATGGCGGACGAAGTGTTCCTGTCGTCATCAGCCGGTGGGGTCATCCCGGTGGCGCGGATCGACGATCGGCACTTTTCAAACGGGACAGCGGGGCCGGTCGCCACGGACCTGCGCGCACGCTATTTTGACTGGATCATGCGCCCTGAATTCCGGACGCCTGTTGCGTAAGGCGCACCTGCTGGTGCGCCCCGCCCGGCCATCAGGACATCTTGGACAGTTTGTCCTGCAATTCGGCCAATTGCTTCTTGATGGCGTCCAGATCTTCGCTCTCTTCCTTCGTCTCGGCATCTGGTGCGGGTCCGGAGGCCCCCCAAGGCGTGGTGAGCCCGCCCGTCATCGCCTTCATGAACGCTTCCTGCTGCGCCTGCATCATTTCGAACCCCGGCATCTTGGCCATCGGATTCATGGCAGACATGTTCTCCACCACTTTGCTTTGACCATCGCGCAGCATCTCGAATGACGCTTGCAGGAATTGCGGCACCACGGACGCACCCCCGCCCATGTAACTGCGGACCAGATCGTTCAGCACATCCACCGGCAAGACACTTTCGCCCCGGCTTTCGTGTTCCGCAATGATCTGCAGCAGGTATTGCCGCGTCAGGTCATCCCCGGTCTTGAGGTCCACGATCTGGACCTCGCGCCCGTCCCGGATAAAGCCCGAGATGTCTTCGAGCGTCACATAGTCACTGGTTTCGGTGTTGTAGAGGCGCCGGCTGGCATACCGCTTGATCAACAAGGGTGCTGGTTTTTCTGTCACGTGCCTGATCTCCCCGATGCCGCGTGCTGCATTGCAGCTTAGGCGCGGCGCGGGGAAAAAGAAAGGGTGTGTGCAGTTGCGGCAAATCAGGCGTTTACGGCACGCGCAACATACGCATCCGTACCTTGCGCAATGGAATTGCCGATGGCTTCTTGAACCGGTGTCGGTCGAAATTCCGGCAGTGCAGCGCGCAGCTTCGTTCCATCTACAGCATGCGGGCGGAACCACAGGTATTTCATCTCCAGCACCTCACGCATCAAAGGCGACCAAAGCGCCATCACGCGCAATGCAAACCACGGGAGCCGAGACACTCGCATAGGCCTGCCCACCGCCTGCTCCACCAATGCAATCATCTCGTTGCCGGTCAGCGCATAGCCTCCAAACCCGAACTCCTCGAACGCCGCGAATTCAGCGCGCCGCTCAGCCAAACCGACCATGGCGCGCGCCATATCCGGCAGGTAGGCCCACGCATGCACTTGGTCACGCGGGCCGGGATAAGTGAGCTTGCCCTGCTGCGCCTTTGGCGCGATGTAGGTGTCGAACCAATTGCCGGTTTTTGCCCCTTCCAGAAAGTCGCCGCCACGCAGCACGATTGTGCGGACACCGGCGTCGCGATACGCACGCTCCATACGAATGCGAATGTTACCCTTGCGGGTGTTCGGCACCCAAGGGGTGTCCTCCGTCAGCAATTCCGGCACCTCTGAACCGTAATTGTAAAGGTTGCCGGGGATCATGACGGTCGCATCGGTTTGCCGCGCGGCTGCAATCAAGGCAGATGTCAAGACGGGGACCTTGGCTGTCCATTCGGGGTAAGGCGGATGCACCGCATTCACGATAACGTCGTGACCCGCGCAGACGCGGGTCAACGCATCCGCGTCCATCGCGTCCACCTCGACGCACCCGGGCCCGGTCAAACCACGGCCCGCGCGGGTCACATCCCATCCGGCGGATGCAAATGCCTGCGCCGCAGCCCGTCCAAACCGGCCCTTTGCGCCCAATACAATTACAGATGCCATCGGTTCTCTCCTGTTCTGATCCATCTGCACCCTAGCTAAACCATCCCTTTTCGGATATAACTCCGCTCAATTCGAAACCCTCAATTCAAAAATGAATAGATGTCCCAACCCGACTGGTCCCAGATCCAATCCTTTGCCGCTGTCGCCGAACACGGGTCTCTTTCCGCCGCCGCCCGTGCGCAAAACAGCAGCCAACCCACGCTCAGCCGGCACATCGCACAGCTGGAGGCCACGTTGGGCACGCGGCTCTTTGAGCGCAAAAGCGGGGGCATGGTGCTGACGGATGAGGGCGCGGACCTGTTGGCGCATGCCACAACCATGGCCGACGCCGCGGCCCGGTTCGGCACCGACCGGGATGGGCACGGGGACAAAATCGCCGGAACGGTGCGACTGACAGCCAGCCATGTCGTGGCCAACTTCATTCTGCCACCGATCCTGACGGATCTTCATGCCGCATATCCAGGGTTGGAGATTGAGGTCATCGCCTCGGATACCACGGAAAACCTGCTGCGGCGCGAGGCGGACATCGCCCTGCGCATGTACCGCCCCACCCAACCGGATGTGATCGCAAAACATGTCACCGACCTGCCGCTCGGCGTTTACGCAGCACCGAGCTATATCGACAGGCACGGCAGGCCGGACACATTGGAGGACCTGCAGACCCACATCGTCATCGGCTACGACCGCAGCCCGCTGATCATCGACGGGTTTGCAGACCGTGGCTTCAAGGTGGGACGGGATTTCTTTGCCTTCCGCAGCGACGATCAGGTGCTCTGCTGGCACATGGTGATCGCGGGCTTTGGCATCGGGTTCGGGCAGCGCCGCGTGGGGGATGCAGACCCTCGGGTTATTCGCGTGTCAGGGGATCAGGATGTTGGGGCGATGCCATTGTGGCTGACAGCGCACCCGGACTTGCGGCGCATCCCACGGGTCCGGCGGGTCTATGACTGGCTGGCCACGCATCTCGGCTGAGGCGCAAAAGAAAAAGGCGGGTCCAATTGTGGACCCGCCGTAGTCACCGCGCCGTTTCAGGGAGGAAAGATGGCGCAGTATTCTGTTGAGTGCGATTACTTCGCAGCAGCAGCTTTCTTGGCAGCGGCGGTCATGTCACCGGTTGCTTTTTTCACCACGGCTTGCGCGTCTTCGCTGATGTCTTTTCCAGCGGCCATCATCAGTTCAACTGTGTCCATCTGAACTTTCTTGGCCACTTCAGCGAAAGCGGCCATGTGCTCGGCTGTCACTTCAGCATAGGACGACGCGAAGTCGGTCATTGCTTTGGCGTAGTCGGCAGGCTCTGCTTTGGCTTTGGACATGTCGCCCAGTTTCGCCAGAGTTTCTTTGGTCCACTTGGAGGAAATCTCGGTCGATTTTTCAGCGGCGTCGATAGCAACGTGGCTCAGTTTTTCGTTCAGCGATGTCGCGGTTTTGAACGCGTCTTCCATCGCTGCTGTGTCCACGGGGAATGCACCCATGATGTCTTTGAACATTGCTGTAACGTCTTGTGCTTGCTTAGCCATTGTCTTCAATCCTTTCGATCGCTGCGGGCCCACCCCGCTTTTCTGCGTCTGCAAAAGAATATACATGCTGCACTGCAGCAAATCAAGTCTTTTGCTGCAGTGCAGCGAAAAAACTTTCCCTAACGGAATGCGTGAATAAAATCAGGGCTTTGCCTTGACCGCCACATAGGTTCCGGGGGCATCGCACAGCACTGGGTGATCAGAATCGCCCGGCTCGCGTGCCGCAACCATGGCCCCGCCCCGCTTTTTCAGCCAAGCACCCCAGCGCGGCCACCACGACCCCTCGTGGAAATCCGCGCCCTTCAGCCACGCCTCGTGATCAAGGCTCAGATCGTCATTGGTATAGTGACCGTACTTGTTCTTGGTGGGCGGGTTTACAATGCCTGCTATGTGCCCCGACTGGGTCATGATGAAGGTCTTGTCCTTCGATCCCATCTGCTGCACGCCGCGATAGCTGTCTTTCCAAGGCGCGATATGGTCCGTCTCACACGCGATGGCGCAAAGCGGGACATCGATATCACCCAGCTCAAGGTGATGCCCCATCAGGTCAAAGCCCCCGTCGGCCAACTCGTTGCGTTGGCACAGGCCGCGCAGATACTGCATCGCCATTTTCGCAGGCAGGTTCGCCCCATCCCCGTTCCAGTAGAGCAAATCAAACGCAGGCGGTGTTTCCCCCAGCATGTAGCTTTTGATGGCGGGGGTGTAGACCAGATCGTTCGAGCGCAGGAACGTGAATGTCCGCGCCATGATGACCGATGGCAGGATGCCCTTGTCCTTTGTCTCCGCCTCGATCCCGTCAATGAAGTCGTCGGTCAGGAACGGAGTGAACTCCCCCTGATCACCGAAATCCGTCAACGCCGTAAAGAACGTGGCCGATTTGATCGACTTGTCCTTGCGCTGTTTCAGCAGGCTCATGGTCAGCGACAGCGTGGTGCCCGCGATGCAGTAGCCAATGGTGTTCACCTGCTTTTCGCCGGTGATCGCCTTGGTCTCGCGGATCGCGGCCAGATACCCGTCTTCGATATAGTCCTCGAGGCCGACACCGGCATAGGCTGCATCGGGGTTCACCCAGGACACGACGAACAAGGTATGCCCCTGCTCGACAATCCACTTCACAAGGCTGTTCTGCTCTTTGAGATCGAGGATGTAGTACTTGTTGATCCACGGCGGGAACAACACGACAGGCGTCTTGTGCACCTTTTCGGTGGTGGGCGTGTACTGGATCAGCTCCATCATCCGGTTGCGGTAGACGACCTTGCCCGGCGTGGTGGCGATGTTTCCGCCCAACTCGAACGCCTTGTCGTCGGCCAGCTTCACGATCAGCTCGCCGTTGTTGGCTTCCAGATCGGAAATCAGGTTTTCCAACCCGTCGATCAGGCTTTGCCCTTCGGTGGCAACGGCCTTTTCCAGCGCATCCGGGTTGGTGGCCAGAAAGTTTGTGGGCGCCATCAGGTCCACGATCTGACGCGAGAAGTAGGCAAGGCGCTGCTTCTCCTTGGGATCAAGGTCCGATACGGCCTCGACCGCGCTCAGCACCGTATTGGCGTTGGTCAGGTACTGCTGCTTGACGTAGTTGAAATAAGGGTGTGTGTCCCACAGCGGATTGGCAAAGCGGCGGTCCTTCGGGCCGGGATCGGCGGGGGCCTGCAACTTGCCAGATGCCAGCGCTCGCTGGGCTTCCACAAAATGGGTCACCGACTTTGACCAGAACTGCAACTGGTGCTCCAGCACCTTGGCGGGTTCACGAAATGCTTCGTGCCAATACGCGGTCGCGGCTTTTTGGAACAACTCCTGATTCGGACCATCAAGGGCGGCGTTGTGCGTGCTGCGGTGCGTCAAAACCTGGGTGAGACGTTGGGTCAACTCCTCAACTTTACGGAGATTACTATTCAATTTGTCGAGGTTTTCGCCAGAGACTGCACCATTGGTTGTGTCCTTGGTTGTCATATTAAGGTCTTCCTCGTAGTGTTCGCATGTGCAGCATTGACGCCGACGTGTCAGCGCCGCCTATGTATGGTCGCATGTTTCAGGGGGCAAAGCGACAAACCGTCCGACGCGGGCCAAATGCGGGATCGTGCGTACCCGCCCCAAAATGAAGGAAAGCGCGATGCGCTACATGTTAAGCTACGACTTCATGGAAACCATGCGAAACACCAACCAATGGCTTGGGGCCACAGCCCAGGCTATCGGTGCCTACCCTGCCTTTTCGATGATGCCCAACCCGGCCATGGAATGGATGCGCGCCTGGGGCGAAGTAACCGAACGCACCTTCCAGCGCATGGTTGTCAAACCCGACTGGGGCATCCCGTCCTTCACGGCAGAAGACGGCAAGGATCACCTTGTCAGCATCGACACCGTTGTGCCCGGTGACTTCGGCGACCTTATCCATATCAACGTCACGGGCCGCAAACCGCGCAGCCGCAAGGTCCTGCTGGTGGCGCCGATGTCCGGTCACTACGCAACGCTCCTGCGCTCGACCGTGATCTCCCTCCTGCCCGATTGCGAAGTCTACATTACCGACTGGCACAACGCCCGCGACATCCCCGTCAGCGCCGGCAAGTTCGATGTTGAGGATTACACCCTCTACCTCGTTGATTACATGCGCCACCTCGGCCCGGACAGCCACGTGATCGCCGTGTGCCAACCGGCCCCGCTGACACTGGCCGCCACCGCCTACCTGGCCGAAGAAGACCCAAAAGCGCAGCCGCGCTCGCTTACCCTGATCGGCGGCCCCATCGACCCCGACGCGACACCCACGGAAGTGACCGACTTTGGCCGCCGCGTCACCATGGGCCAGCTGGAAGAAACCATGATCCAGCGCGTTGGCTTCAAATACCCGGGCGTGGGCCGCATGGTCTATCCGGGCCTCCTGCAACTCGCCTCCTTCATGTCGATGAACGCGGAAAAGCACTCCAAGGCGTTCCAGGACCAGATCAGCAACGCTGCACGCGGCGAGGCAGGCGACCACGACAAGCACAACAAGTTCTACGACGAATATCTGGCGGTTATGGACATGACGGCCGAGTTTTACCTGTCGACGGTCGACCGCATCTTCAAACGCTGCGAGATCGCCAAGAACATCTTCACCGTGAACGGCAAACAGGTCGATATCGGCAAGATCACCACCGTGGCGGTCAAAACGGTCGAAGGGGCGAATGACGACATTTCAGCCCCCGGTCAATGTGTGGCAGCGCTCGACCTGTGTACCGGCCTGCCGGACGACAAGAAGGCCAGCCACGTCGAACCCGGCGCCGGTCACTACGGCATCTTCGCGGGCAAAAGCTGGCGCAACAACATCCGGCCCCTGGTGCTGGAATTCATCGATGCCAACTCGCCCCCTACGCCCACCAAAAAGGCGGCGAACAAGAACAAGGCAGCGTAACGCATGGCAGGCGTCGATCTTCCCTTCGCCTGCGATTGCGGAAAACTGCGCGGCACGCTTCTGGGCGTGTCGCCATCCAACGGCACCCGCGCCGAATGCTTCTGTCACGACTGCCGCGCGACCGAACTCTACGCGGGGCAACCCGACCCGGCACCAGGTGGCGTGCAGCTTTACCAAACCGTTCCAGACCGCGTGCGATTTGACGATGGGCTCGATCAACTCGCGGTCTTTTCATTGTCTGACAAGGGGCTTTTGCGCTGGCAGGCACGGTGCTGCGGCGCGGTCCTGTTCAATACTGTGCGTACACCCAAGATCGCCTTTGCATCCTTTCGCACCGACCGGCTGGACGATGACAGCCCGCTCGGACCGATCAAGGCGCGCGCCTTTGTGCGCAAACCAAACGGCAAACGCGGGCATGAAGGCGGGCTGACTTTCATGCTTGGCTTTGCATCCCGCGCCCTGTCTCGACGCGTCACGGGCCGTTGGAGAAACACGCCCTTCTTTGATGACGCAGGCAAAGCCGTGCGTGACATACACGTCGTCTCGGACGCGGACCGCGCAGCGATTTACCCCGAATAGTCCTGATCACAGGCAACCCAGCCGAATTTCGCACACCCTTGACCGATCACGCTGTCCTGCGGCTTACTTCCCGTTATTGGTTAATTTGATCGAGGCGCGTCATGGGGCGGCATCTGATCCTCGCCGTACACGGCATCGGAGAACAGAAACCCGGCGACACGGTGGATGCCATTGTCGGCGCCGCCACAACCGATCTTGTGGACCCTGAGGCTCCGAACCCGGACAAGGAACGTCAAAGCAACGGGCCGGTGGATGTCTATCGCGACCTGATCGAATTGCCGGAACAGGAATTTGACGGCACCCCCAGAAAGGCCAGGCTTTTTCCAGTGCACTTGCGCCGTGTCCGACGTGCGCAAAGCCAGGATGGCGACAACGAAGCGGTGTTTGCCGAAGTGTTCTGGGCCGACAAATCCCCCGCGCCGAACGGGTTTTTCTGGACCGCTTTTGACCTGCTCAAAGTGATCCTCGGCCTCGGCTATATCGGCATGGACAATGTCGAAAACACACGCGGCCGCGCATCCATCATGCTGTTCCACGCCTTTACGTGGGCCTTTTACGGATTGGTCGCCCCGCTGAATGCGATCCTCTTGATTGGCGCGGTTCTGCTGTTGATCGACATGACACCGCTGAACATCGGCACCCATATTCCAACAGCGGCAATCCTGCTGGTTCAGGGCCTCGTTGCACTGGCGATTGCCGGCCTGATCTGGGTGGCGGCGCGATTGACGTATCTGATCAGTATCTTCGCCCGAGGACTGGCTTTGTTTGGGGCTTTGATCGTGTTGATCTGGGCTGGATACCAGTTGCCAGCGATGGGTTGGCTGTCCAATGGCATTGAAACGGCACACGGCTCGCTCTTGCTCCTTGGGGGCTTTGACCCGGCGCCACTGTGCCCACCCCCGACCGAGCCGCTGGATGCCTTTCAATTGCGTGCAGACCCGCAAGGGTCGCTCGAATGCTTTGTCTCTTACACCGTCGCCGCGCTTGAGGCGTCCTGGTTTGCGACGATCATCCTCGGGTTCATTGTTCTGGTCTCCAGCTGGTTCTTGCCGCGCTCAGTTACCGCTCCCGCAAATGGTCAATCCGACACCCTGTACCCCAGCATTGTCGGCGCAATGATCATGTTCTGGATGACGTTCTCTTCGTCGTTCTGGCTTTTGTTCAAAAGCGTGGTCTCGCGGCTGAGCACTGCGCGTGGCCATCCGTCAGGCACATCGATTGAGATGGCGCACCAACCCGATGGCTTTCTGCATGGCATATTCGGTCGGCAATTCGGCAATGCACAGGATACGTTGGGCCTGTCGATTTATGCCATGGGCCTGTTTCTGGCAGCGGCAATGCTGCTTGTTCTGATCCGACGGCTCAGCCGTGGCGCATTGAAAAAGGATGCCCCCCCGGCATCGCTCAGCCGCGTGATCCTGAACCCGGTGCTGTCGCTGATCCTGAAGGGATTTGTGATTGTGATGTTCGCTTTGGTCGTGGCCCTCTTTCTCGCCCGCTTTGACTTCGCCTTCATGGCCGAGGGCACTGTCGTCGATTGGATGATGGATGTTGTTGCGTTCGACGAAGCACGCAATGGCATCATCGGCGCGATTGCCCTTGGGCTGGGCGTGTTGATCTACAACTTTCCGCAAGTTGTTGCGGGCGCGCTCGGGGTCGTCCGCGATATTGTGACCTATGCTGTTCAGGAAAGCTGCATCTGCCTTGTGAAACGGGGCCGTTATCGCAGGAACTTCATATTGCGCGAGGATATCAACAGCCGGTTCAAGCGCGTGTTGCACTACAGTCTGGACGCAACGACGCCGTCCCGCATAACGATCATCTCACATTCCCAAGGCACCGTCATCGCAACCCAGATGTTGCAAAACGGGTGGGTCAAGGATCTGCTTCGCACAGCCGGTAACCCGCCGGTCACGTTGATCACAATGGGGTCTCCGGTGACACAGGTGTACCGCCACTACTTTCCGTTGGCGTTTAAGGTATCGACGGCAAAAATGCCGGACGGGCTGAAATGGTTCAATATCTTTCGCATCGACGACTACGTCGGCACGCGCATCGCCCCCAATACGGGCGTGCACGAGAACCTGGATGTCGATGCTCACGGGCATCTGGGCTACTTCGTCGATCACCAAGTGTGGAAGCATATGTGGAACGCCGTGCAATTCAAGCTCTTCGATGGACCCACCGACACCGATCAACAGGTCGCCGAAAACCAAGTCTGAAACCCGTCGCGCCCCTTCGCGCACCAGTGTGCGGTTTGGCTGGTTAATTTCGCTGAAACGCGGCGTGCGGTCGCCAAGCCTTTGACCGTGCGGGTGTTTCACAGATCGGTTGATTTTGGGTGACGCCCCCGAACACCGTGTCCCCGCGGGGACACATTCGACCTAGCGCAGGATAAGCGGCTGTTTCAGCCAGTCTCGCAACGCCTGCGTCGTCTCTGCGGGGGCTTCCAGTGTAGGCAGATGCCCGGCATCCTCCAGCACCTTCAGTTCGGCACCCGGTATCAGCTCGGCCATGAACGTGTGCCGTTTGACGGGGCACAACTCATCATGGGCGCCGCACAAGACCAGCGTCGGCACCTTGCATTTTCTGAGCGTCCCCTGCTGGTCGCGACGGCGTTGCAGCGCGCGCGACTGGCGCACGAACACATCCGGTCCCAGCGCCTCGGCCATATCCATAACCAGCGCCAGGATCTCGTCCACGTAAGGACCCGGTGCCAAATAGTTCGGCTTCATCTCATCCCGCATCACCTCGTGCATACGCCCCGTCCGCACCTTCACGATCTGCGGCTCGCGGGCGGCGGCCACTGCGGGCGTTTCGGCCAGCGGGTTGGTGTCCATCAGCGCAAGTCGCGTCACCCGGTCGGGCGCACGGCGCAATACCTCCATCGCGACGATCCCGCCCATCGACAAGCCCGCCAACGCAAAGCGTTGAGGCAATTCATCAAGCAAGCCGCTCGCAATCTCCTCGACCCGTTCCCCGCGGGTAACAGGTGACACCATGACCGAAAACTCGGAGGACAACTCGGCAATCTGCGGCCCAAAGAGCCGCGCGTCACACATCATACCGGGAAGAAAAACAAGGGGCTCAGCCATGCCCCGACCCTGCCATTCGCGTCATTTACTGCCTGCCGATTTACTTTTTGTTAACCATGACCCGGCTCTGTCCACGCCGCAAGCCCTTGCGAGACGTCAGCTTTTGATCTGATCTGTAAACAGCAACAAATGACGGCTCGCACCCTTGTTGCAATGGTCATTTTGCTTGAGTTTCGCAATGCTTCCATCGCCACGGCAAAGATGCGCGGTTCCTCGCCAATGCGCCTTCGAAATCAGCACGTGCACTCTTGCTATGAATGGGGTCGTTGTCTGTATCTACCGCTGCGTGTCATTCGCTTTTGGGCACGTCTCGCCTCACAAACCACAATATCGAGGTTCAACATCGCGGTTCACAGATGCCGAACGACCGCCACAGCGTCACGGGTATGCAATTCCACGGAATGGCGGGAAATCGGTATAGCGGGCTTGCCTTTGTGCCAGCGGTTCTGATGGGTCGTCACCACGGCGCAAGAGCAGCCCTTTGGGCGCGATGTAACTGCCGATCATGCGCTGCGGTATGGGTCGCCAATCAAGGTTGAATGCGCAAAGCTTGGGAAAGAACCACATCCCCGAGTATGGCAGATGGTCGTGTATCCACCACGCGAGGTCGCGCCAATCGCGCCCCCGCTCGTATTGATCCGTGAACCACTGGATCGCGAGTGACGTGCCCGCAATGGCCGCCTCCCCCTGCCCCCAATCCCAGATGTGGCACTCGATGGGATTGTCATTGCGGGCGCAATTCAACTTGTTTTCATTGCCATATTGGTTGAGCTCTGGCGAGCGGTAGCCCGAACGGATGGCCAGCCTGCCAAAGGTTTCTTCGAGCGGGTCGAGGAGTTGGGCGCAGAGTTCACGGCCATTCCTGATCGCAAGGTCCGGGTCGCGTGGCAGGTTCTGGATCTGATGATAATTGCCAATTTCAGAGTACAGGAAATCCCGCATGTAGAAGTGTTTCGACAGCCGCACGCGGCCGAGGTTTTCGAGGCTCCACATGCTGGCGGGGCGACGCATTCAGGCGGCCCCGTTCCATTGAAATTCACCCTTTGGTCCAAGCGGGGAAAACGGATTGTGAGCGACTTCCCAAATGTGACCTTCAGGGTCCGAGAAATAGCCGTGATGGCCGCCCCAGAACACATCCTGTGCGGGCTTGAGGATTTTGGCGCCTGCCGCTTCGGCGCGGGCCAGGAGGGGCGCGACGTCTTCCCTGTTGGGAACGTTGTGGCCAAGTGTCGTGGCCCCGTGACCAAGTTCACTAACCGGCAATCCAATCTCGTCTGCCAGCGCTTGCAGCGGATAGAGGCCAAGGGTCTGTCCGATCAAATCGAAGGCGATGACCCCGTCGGGGCTGTCGACCCGAACCCATCCAAGCGCTTCGTAGAAGGCCGCAAGGCGGTCCATATTGCGCGTGCCGAGCGTGATGAGTGAGACGCGCTGGTCCATGTTACGGCTCCAATGTTGCGATCCAGTCGAGCATACCTGCAACCGTGGCATTTGTCTGGCCCGGAGACATGATGTCGCCTGATATGACATGGCTTTGCGGATCGTCCTGCGGCCCCATGGTTGGGTTCACTGTTTGGGACGCCGCACCCCATACGCTTGCGACTTGTGCGGTGATGTCGGGACGCACGACTTCATCCTCTTGCGCGTACCAGAAGAGTGCCGGGATGGTTTGGCTGCTGTGATCCATGTCTGCCACCGCATCGATCAGCGCCACCATGGGCATGACCGCGACGCTTGGGTATTCGGTCGTCCAGTAGGTGCCGTGGGCTTCGTTGTGCGGGGTGAAACTGCGTCGGTCCCCGGCCAGTGTAGGCAGCCAGTACCGTGCGGCGGGCCAGCTGAGCAGCTTGGCCACAGGGGTGTTGAGACCGTAATTGGGTGAGACGAAAATGAGACCCGCAACGTCCTGCATCAGGTCCGGGTCTTGTGCCGTGGCCGTCACGAGCGTGCCGCCCGTAGACGTTGACAGGATCAGCACCTTTTGACCGGCGATACGTGCAGCGTCCAACCCTTCGGCCAGATCGTTGACCCAGCCCTGTACCGTGCCGTCGGCCAGCGCGTCGCCGCTGCGCCCGTGCCCTTGCAGGCGGGTGTAGATCAGGTTTGCGCCAAGGCTTTGCGCAATGCGGTCGGGGACGGGGCGGATTTCTTCCGAGGTGGCGGAAAAGCCGTGGACATAGAGGATCGCCCATTCCGTTTGCGTGCCGGGGTTGTCTGCCCAGATGATCCGCTTTTCGGTGCCGGGGGTGATGTCGTTGTGCGTGGCTTCGACGTCGGCGAAATGCGCGTCGAGGTCGGGGTTGATGCTGGCGATTGTTGGCGTCAATGGTGCCTTTTCGTAGGGACCGAAGAACCAGAGTGCGCCGATCAGGAGGGCTGCGATCAGAAGGGCGCGACCAAGCAGTTTGCCGAAGGTTTTCATTGGGTTGCTTTCAGGATGTCGGTGATGGCGTCCTCGATCAGGCCGAGGCAGGGGCCGTCAGAGAAGCGGTGGTCGGCGTCTTTGACCAGCGTCAATGCCATGTCGGGGCTGTCGGCGTGGTTCAGCAGGCGGGTGGCGGTTTCGGTGCTGACAGCGGTGTCGGCGGTGCCTTGCAGGCAGCGGACCGGAAATGGGAGCGGGAGGGGGCTGCGCAGGACAAGGTTTTGGCGGCCATCTTCAATGAGGCGCTTGGTGATGATGTAGGGTTCCATGTAGTCCGACGGCATGGCGATCTGACCCTTTGCTTCAAGTTCCGCCTTTTGCGCGTCGGTGAAGCTGACCCAGTAGCCGTCTTCGGTGAAGTCCGGCGCGGCGGCGATTGTTACGAGTCCGGCCACGCGGTCGGGATGCGCGCGGGCGAAGAGCAGCGATTGCCAGCCACCCATGGAGCTGCCGACGACGATCAGTTTGCCGCTTGTGAGCGTCTTCAGGGCATGCGCCGTATCCTCGGCCCAGTCACCGATGCACCCCTCTTCGAATGTGCCGGAGCTTTCCCCGTGGCCGGAATAGTCGAAGCGCAGGAAGGCGCGGCCAGCCGCCTTGCACCATGCCTCAAGATGGATGGCTTTGGTGCCTTCCATGTCGGATTTCAGTCCGCCGAGGAACACGACGCAGGGGCCGGTGCCTTCGGTGCGGTGATAGGCCAGCCGCCGACCGTGTGGCGTGTCCAGATAGTCAGGTGCGGTCATGACCCCTCCCCTTCGTTTTGCGGGATCATCTGCAAGGTTACGGGATCTGTCCATCCTGACGCTGGGGGATTTTTATACGTTACCATATTGTCACGTGACTATTTAATCACCTATAAGGCTGACATGGATGATCTGTTCAAAGCCTTGGCTGATCCAGCCCGCCGCACGCTGCTGGACAGCCTGCGCGACCGCGACGGGCAAACATTGCAGGAGTTGCAGGGGCTGCTCGACATGACCCGGTTCGGGGTCATGAAGCATCTGGGCGTGCTGGAAGAGGCAGGACTGATCACCACAAAGAAGGTGGGGCGCTTCAAGCACCACTACCTCAACGCCCTGCCCTTGCAGGAAGCGATTGACCGCTGGATCGACCCCTACCGGGCCAAACCAGTGGCGCGAGCGGTATTGGACCTCAAATCTCAGCTTGAAGACGAAGGAGACCCCGAGATGTCAAAACCAGATTTCGTGATGGAGACATATATCAAGACCACGCAGGACCGGCTGTGGGATGCGCTGCTGGATGAAGACGCGATCCCGCATTACCACTTCATCTGCAGCAAGGCGACGCGGGATGGCGATGCCATCACCATGCACTTTCCCGATGGATCACCGATGCTGATCAACCGGCTGCTGTCATCGGACCCGAAAAGCCGGATGGAATGGACGTTTGAGCCGAAATGGGACCCATCTGCGAACATTCCGGCCAGCCGTGTTCTGTACCTGCTGAAGCCTGAGGGCGATTTCATCCGTCTGACCATCGAGCATTACGACCTTGGGGCCCCCGCCGTGCCCGGAGAGGGTGTGGCCGATGGCTGGGTGCGCTGGGCGTCTGGCCTCAAGACGTGGCTGGAGACGGGCAATGATGCGCATATCGGCCCCATGGACCGGGCGGAGGCGTGAGGCATGGCTGTTGAATTGATCGTTCTGGGCGCTTTGGCCCTGATGGCGGCATCGCTTTGGATCCCTTACATTGTTGGTGTGAACACGGCACCCGAGGGATCGATCCCTGCGGACGCCCCGGATGGGTTTGTCATTCCGCCTGATCCCAGCGTGCACCGCCCTTGGGTGCGCCGAGCGTACCGTGCGCATCTGAACCTGTTGGAGCAATCGGTGCCCTTCGCCATTCTGGTGTTGCTGGTCGACCGGGTGGACGGGTTTTCGGCGCTGACCTTGTGGGCCAGCGTGGCGTTTCTCATGCTGCGCATCGCGCATGCCGTTGGCTATATCACTGGCACCGCCCGCTTTCCGGGGCGCCCGCTGATCTTTACCGGTGGCTGGGTGTGTTGCCTTTTGATGGGTTGGGCGCTTTTTACCGCCTGATTTGATCCCGCGCCCCTTGACGGGCGCGGGTCTGACCGCTTGAGTGCGCATATGAGCACCCGCATGGCACATTGGTATTATTTTGGCGCGCATTCTTTGCGTGCTTTTGGTGTGCCTGCATAACACCAAAGCCGCGTTCGAGCGGCTTTTCCCCTGCCTTCCCGAACGCGGCGCGTTTGAGCGAAGGAGGCAGAGATGCCCATACAAATACGCAAGATGACCGAGGCCGATGTGGATCAGGTTGTGACCATGATCAACGGGCTGGCCGCGTGCCATGATGATGTGCCGGATATTGATGCCGAGCGGTTGGCGCGGGACGCGCTGGGTCCGCATCCATGGGCGACGGTGCTGGTGGCCGATGGTGGATCGCAACTGCTGGGATACGCTGCCCTATTGCCGATGGCGCAGCTGCAGTTCGGCGTGCGCGGGATGGACATGCACCATCTGTTCGTGTGTCGCGATGCGCGTGGCAATGGGGTTGGGGCCGCGCTGGTGCGCGCCTGTCAGGCCGAGGCGCGGGCGCAAGCGTGCAGTTTCATGACCGTGGGCACGCATCCCGACAATCACAAGGCCGGGCGGTTTTACGAGCGTGAGGGGTTCCTGCGCCGAAGCGGCACCGGCCCGCGGTTCAGTCTGCGGCTGGGATGACAATTGCCGCATGTCGAGAAGCTGAAAAGTGCGCACCACTTTTCAGCGACATGATTTTAACCGCCGACATAGGTGCCTTTGGCGGGGCGGTAGAACGTCTTTTGATTGTGCAGCCGTCCCAGCAGTTCGTGGATCTGGCGTACGTTGTCATTCGCGGCTTTCACGGCGAGGTCATCATTGATGGCCGCGTTTTTTGACGCGCGTAGCGCATCTTCGATCAGGTCCAGGTCTTCGACGGACAGCTCAAACGTCTTGTTGTACTTGGGCACTGCGTGTTCCTTTGGCGATCAGAAGTTTCCGATAGTGAACACCCTTGTAATTAGGGATTCGCGCGCCTGCGTCCAGTGCAAAAGGTCGTAAAATGACGGATTTTTGTCGGTTTTTCTGCATGCCTTTGTATGCCATGCCACAGTCGCCACAAAATGAGGCGTGGCGGCTCAGTCTGGCTTGACGGGTGCGCCTGCCCCTGTCACATCGCGCTCCATACAAAACCAAGCAACCGGGCGTTCCGTGGGCGCCAAACTGACGAGGATGCCGATATGGCCCAAATCTCTCTGACTTTTCCCGATGGCAATGCGCGCGAATACGATGCAGGCGTGACCCCTGCGGCTGTTGCCGAGAGCATTTCCAGAAGCCTGTCCAAAAAAGCCATCAGTGCGACCGTGGACGGCCAACACTGGGACCTGCAATGGCCCATCGATGCAGATGCGCAGATCGCCATTCACACGATGCAGGACGACGTGCAGGCCAACGAGCTGGTGCGCCACGATCTGGCGCATATCATGGCGCGTGCCGTGCAGGAAATCTGGCCCGACACCAAAGTCACTATAGGCCCGGTGATCGAGAACGGCTGGTACTATGATTTCGACCGCGCGGAACCGTTTACCCCCGAGGATCTGGGCGCGATCGAAAAGAAGATGAAAGAGATCATCAACAAGCGCGATCCCGTACGCACCGAGGTGTGGGATCGCGATGTGGCGATCAAGTACTACGAGGATCGGGGGGAGCCGTACAAGGTCGAGCTTATCGAGAGCATTCCGGGTAATGAGCCCTTGCGCATGTATTGGCACGGTGACTGGCAGGACCTGTGCCGCGGTCCGCATTTGCAGCACACCGGTCAGGTGCCGGGTGACAGTTTCAAGCTGATGTCCATTGCGGGCGCTTATTGGCGTGGGGATTCGAACCGGGCCATGTTGCAGCGCATCTATGGCGTGGCCTTTACCGGCAAGGAAAAGCTGCGCGCGCACCTGAACATGCTGGAAGAGGCCGCCAAGCGCGACCACCGCAAGCTGGGCCGCGAGATGGACCTGTTTCACATGCAGGAAGAGGCGCCCGGCCAGATTTTCTGGCACCCGAACGGCTGGTCCGTCTACACATCGCTGCAGGACTACATGCGCCGCAAGCAACGTGCGGCCGGGTATGTCGAGGTGAACACCCCGCAAGTGGTGGACCGCAAGCTGTGGGAAGCCTCTGGGCACTGGGACAAGTATCAGGAACATATGTTCATCGTTGAGGTGGACGAGGAACACGCCCGCGAAAAGGCGATCAACGCGCTGAAGCCGATGAACTGCCCGTGTCACGTGCAGATTTTTAATCAGGGCCTGAAGTCCTATCGCGACCTGCCCCTGCGCATGGCCGAATTCGGGTCGTGCAACCGCTATGAACCGTCGGGCGCGCTGCACGGGATCATGCGGGTGCGCGGCTTTACCCAGGATGACGGGCACATTTTCTGCCGCGAGGATCAGATCGAGGCGGAATGCGCGGCCTTCATCACCTACCTGTCTTCTGTCTATAAAGACCTTGGCTTTGAAAAGTTCGAGATCATGTTCGCCACCCGCCCGGAAAAGCGTGTGGGATCGGAAGAAAGCTGGGATCACGTTGAGAATGCCCTTGAAGCTGCGATCAAGGCGACCGGGCATCCCTACACTCTGGACGCGGGCGAAGGTGCGTTTTACGGACCCAAGCTGGACTTCAAACTGACGGATGCGATTGGCCGGGAATGGCAATGCGGCACCTTTCAGGTTGATCCAAACCTGCCTGAACGGCTGGGGGCGACCTATATCGGTGAGGATGGTGCAAAACACCGCCCATACATGCTGCACCGCGCCTGCCTTGGATCATTCGAGCGGTTCATCGGCATCCTGATCGAGGAACATGCCGGCAAGCTGCCGTTCTGGCTGGCCCCGCGCCAAGTGGTTGTCGCGTCAATCACGTCCGAGGCCGATGAGTACGTGGCCGAAGTGGTCGAGACCCTGCGTGCCGCAGGTGTGAGGGTCGAGGCGGACATCCGCAACGAAAAGATCAACTACAAGGTGCGGGAGCATTCGGTTGGTAAGGTGCCGGTTATTCTTGCCGTCGGGGCGCGCGAGGTGGAAGAGAAAACGGTTTCGGTGCGGCGTCTGGGTGAAAAGCAGACCAGTGTGCAACCGTTGGTCGATGTGGCTGCCAGCCTCGGTCAGGATGCCACGCCGCCTGATCTGCGCTGAACCCGTCGCGCTGCAACAATTTCCTTGAACCTTGCAACAAATGGGCCGGAATCCCGGGGGATTTCGGCCCAAATTCTAACAAGTGATAACGGGTCTGTTACACACCGCCTCGTGAGTGGTAACTTTGTCCCGAGCCACCTTATGTATGGCGCACGAACGTACCGTAACCGATATCCGAAAGGGACGATGAAGATGTCGAAGACCTTGAAATCCGTTGCCATTGTTGGCGCAGTTGCCGCCGCAATGACAGCTCACACCACAACTGGCGCCGAAGCCGCTGGCAAAGAGAAATGCTACGGCATCTCGCTGGCCGGTGAAAACGACTGCGCTGCAGGTCCCGGCACCACATGTGCCGGTACATCGACCGTGGACTACCAGGGCAACGCCTGGACGCTTGTTGACTCGGGCACCTGCACCGAGATCGAACTGCCCGCTCTGGCCGACGGCACAGCACGCACAGGCTCTCTGGAAGAGCTGGACCGCGATCTGCCGTCCGCCTAAGGCACGTCACACGCCTGCGCCGGATCCATCAGGGTCCGGCGTTCCCACTCCCCTATTCGGAGGCCCCACATGCTGGATGCGACGCTGACACCGCCCCGCCTGCCTGCGGCCCCGGGAGTAGGATACAAAGCCCAGCACTTTGCTGATTTGCGCGCGGCCCCCGGCCCCGTCAAATGGCTGGAAATTCACGCCGAAAACTACATGGGCGACGGTGGTCGCCCGCACGCACAGCTGCGCGCCCTGCGGGACGAGTTTGCCCTGTCCGTGCACGGTGTCGGCCTCTCGATCGGCGGTGAGGATCGCCTTGATCCGGACCACCTCGCCCGTCTCAAGCATCTGGTCGGCTGGTTGGAGCCCGCGAGCTTTTCAGAGCATCTGGCATGGTCTACCCATGGGGCCGAGTTTTTGGATGACCTGTTGCCCCTGCCCTATACCGACGCAACGCTGACCCGTGTTGCGGACCACATTGACGAGGTGCAAGAGACGCTTGGACGGCGGATGCTGCTTGAGAATCCCTCAAGCTATCTGGCCTTTGCAGAAAGCACGTGGTCAGAGACCGACTTTCTGGCCGAACTGGTGCGTCGTACAGGCTGCGGTCTGTTGCTGGACGTGAACAACGTGTTCATCTCAGCCACCAATCTTGGCTATACGCCGCAATCCTATATCGATGCCTATCCTCTTGCCGCAGTTGGAGAAATTCACGTGGGAGGGCATGACGAGGACGAAGATGACCACGGCGCCCCATTGCTGATCGACAGCCATGGTCGCGAGGCTGCGGAGCCTGTTTGGGCGTTGCTGGATCATGCGCTTGCGGGCACTGGGCCTGCCCCGGTGCTGGTCGAGTGGGACAATGATGTGCCGGATTGGCCGACATTGCGTGCCGAGGCGGATCGCGCGGCACTCGCGCTGTCTGCTGTCGCTGCCGGGTGATCGAGATGGTGGCCACGCAAACCGACTTTCGCGCGGCCCTTCTGGATCCAGAACGCGCCGTTCCTGACGGGCTAATCGACGGAGACGGACGTCCGACAACGCGCCGCTTTGCCGTTTACCGCAACAACGTGACCGTAGCCTTGATCGAGGCGCTGCGCACCGGCTTTCCGGTAATACAGAAGCTGTTGGGCGACCAGAACTTCGATCAACTGGCACGGCTTTTTGCCCGCGCGCATCCGCCCACGTCGCCGGTGATGATGCACTATGGCGCGAACTTGCCTGCTTTTCTGGATGCCTTTAAGCCGTTGGCACATATCGGTTATCTGGCTGATGTGGCCCGGTTGGAACTGGCGTTGCGTCGCGCTTATCACGCCGCTGATGCCGCCCCACTGGACCCGGCCCGGCTGGGTGCTTTGGCTCCGGAGGATCTGATGCGTACACAGTTGCACCTGACTCCCTCTGTACAGCTATTGCACTCCCGTTGGCCGATCCATGACATCTGGACCTACAACACCGTTGCAAACGCACCAAAGCCGCGCGGCATTGCGCAATCGGTTCTGATCACGCGAACCGAATTCGACCCCGAACCGCACAGCATCACCCGTGCGCAATTCGCGTGGCTGACAGCCATCCGCGATGGCGCGACGCTGGAAGATGCCGTGGATACCGCCACTGCCGAAGACCCTGACTTCGACCTTGGGCCGGTGTTGACCCTTTTGGTGCAGCACAATGCCCTGACTGACCTAACTCCCCCAAAGGAATGACCCCATGACTGCCCTTTCCCGTGTGCATGCCGCAATATTTGCCCCCCTTGAACGCGCCGACTGGCTGTTGCCGACCCTCGCCCGTTTCCTCTTTGCCGCCATCCTGGCAGGGTATTTCTGGGTGTCGGGCATGACCAAGCTGGGCGAAGGCGTTTTCGGAATCTTTCAACCCTCACTGGGCGCCTACGCCCAAATCTTTCCCAAGGTGATGGAGAATGTGGGCTATGACGTCACACAGCTCAGCTTTTATCACTGGGCCGTTGTCACATTGGGGACTGTGGCCGAGTTCGTGTTGCCACTTTTGATCATTATCGGGCTTTTCACGCGTTTGGCGTCGTTGGGCATGATCGGGTTCATCGTGGTGCAGTCGCTGACGGATCTGAACGGGCACGACAAATGGGGCGACGGACTGGTGCTTGGTGCTTGGTTTGACGCACCCTCCAACAGCCTGATCATGGACCAACGCGCGCTGTGGGTGTTCCTGTTGCTGCTGCTGGTGATCAAGGGTGCCGGACCGCTGTCGTTCGACCGCGCTTTTGCCCCCAAAGCCGCACCGGTCGCCGCCTAGGCCACGCCAAGGGCGGCCTGCACATCCTTGGTCCACCCAAGATGCATGTCGTCCCCATCTGTGATCAATGGCCGCTTCATCAGCGTCGGATGGGCGGCCAGCAGTGCCTGAGGCGTGCCCTGACGCGCTTCCTCCGACAGGCCGCGCCATGTTGTGGAGCGGGTGTTGACCAGCTTTTCACCAAAGGCCGCCAACGCCGCCTGCATGACATCCGCTGGCACACCGTCTGCCCGCACATCGACAAAGCGTGCATCCGGCAGTGCCTTGATCGCCTTGCGGCAGGTGTCGCAAGTTTTCAAACCGTATATTTCCATATCCCGACCTCACATTTGCGTTGAATTAAGCGGCATCCTGCGCGGAATGCGACCCCCAACCTTGATTTTCCTGCCCTAAGGGCAATCTCATATTCTAGCGGCGGCAGCTGTTTTGTGCTGGCGCACCGACGACCCCTGCCCGAACGACCGACGCGGGGGAGACTGCAAGGTAAAGGAGGCACGGGATCATGCCAACTGGCACCGTGAAGTGGTTCAACACCACAAAAGGCTACGGATTTATCGCCCCGGATGAGGGTGGCAAAGACGTTTTTGTACATATTTCAGCGGTCGAGCGGTCAGGTCTGACGGGCCTCGCCGATGACCAAAAAGTCAGTTTCGAACTGCTTGAAGGACGCGACGGGCGTCAGATGGCCGGAGATTTGAAACTGCTCTGACCCCGGGCACGACAAAGCGGCGCATGACAAGCCGTCCTGCGCCGCTTGATTATCTCATCCGTTCGATCAGTTGAACGAGCAGCCCTTGGTTCCTACGGGGCAGCTGACCCGACGCGCGTGCCGTTTCTTTGCGGCGGCGTGGGCGAGAGCTTGCTGGTAGCTGATGTCCTGATTGGGGCGCCCGCAACATATCGTGCCGTCCATGCTCACGGGTTGCAGGCCTGTGGGGCAGAAATTGTGCTGGCTGTGGTAGGCATAAATCTTGGGACCCGCCTGATCCTGTGCCATCGCCGCACCCGTCCCCAGAAGCGCAAAAGCCACGGCTGCGGTCATCACTTTGGTAAATGGCATATCTTCCCTCTTTCTCTCAACACACCACGAAATCTATGGGCACGATGCCTCTGACCTGATCACAAGTCCAGAATTTTTGCCTGCACACGCCAGCGCACGCATGATTTACTCAAATTTTGCGGGTTTGTGCATAGCATGGAAACAGTGACACGGATGGCAAAGGAGCGGCCCCCATGACGGAACTGATGCGCCTTTTGGCCCTGTATTATGCGTGCGAAGTGTCGGCGGAGACGCAGTTCCCGTCGCCCACAGAATGGGCGCGCTGCATGGGCCACTACCACGCGGTCAAATCCCACTTTGCCGAAGGGTCAACCGGTCCGCAGGCCCAGATCGAAGGGTACCGCGCCTGGAAGATGTGGGAAGAAGAGAATGGCGTTCTTGTGGCCCAGTTGCGGGACCGCGCGATCCGCTAACCCCGGGTGCAATCGAGGCAGCGGGGGATGGTCGGGTCTGCTTCCAGCCGCTTTGGTTCGATGTCTTCACCGCAATCGCTGCAGTAGCCGTAGTCCCCATCTTCGATACGTTTGAGGGCGGCACGGATGCGTTGGCGTTCGGTCTGGCGGCGGCGGGCCTGCGCTTGGGCCATGGCCTGATATTGGAGCGCGTCCATACGTGAGAGACGGCCGACGGCCTGCTGGTCGAGTTGGACAGTGGCCTGAGCCGCCTCGCCCGCGGCGTCCTCTGCATCGAGGTCGGTGAGGCGGTCGTGGAGGTGGGTGCGCGGGTCCATGTGCGGAGCGTAGGCTTTGATCGATGGTTGGCGCAAGGCGGGGTGACACCCCGCCCTACTGCACGTGGATATGTTCCGGTAGGGTGGGATTTCATCCCTCCATTCGGCGGTTCAATAACGCGCTGAGCCGTGACAGCGTCGGACCGCGAGTTGGCTCAGCGACGGTGTTGCGGCGCGGTTTACGGATTTTATGTGAGTGAGTTTGGTGGGGCGATGTGCTGGTGATGATGTAGCGCCGGCCCGGGTGGGGTGATTGCCGGTTCACGCAGTGACAAACATCCGGGGGATCGTTTGAGGCAATCACGGGCGGAGCCCCGGGGTCGGCGCTGGCATGGCGGTCTTTGGCCTTGATTCCATGAGTATTCAACACACCCGAAACTAGCTTTAGCCAAGTTTATGGGCCGATATCAATAATTGAATCACGTATTTCGTTTGATGAAAGAAATATCGGTGATGCGCCATTTGGCACCGCCTGATCTCTCTTTGGGTTAAATGCAAGCCTTATCTCATTCTCCAATGCATATCTATTCGGTTTTGCAAAAATCGCATCAAAGTAATCGTCCTCTGACATTTCATTAGAGGATATCCATTCACGGTGGTTCCTATCTGATAAACGCTCCAAAGTATCCCTGTTGTAATCCACATGGCCCCAACAGTATTGGTAACTCATAAAGCCACCATCATAGGAAATAGGGCGTAGGAGAGTGTTCTTTAATGCGTTGTCTAGCGCTACGGCGTCAAATGTCGCCCAACATAGCAAGCTCGGGTTTCCTGAATAATCCTTGCTTCCTTGAAGCAGTCTTTTATGCTGCGCCTTACTATAGCAACCGTTTGATGCGCACCAAACATAGGAGTTGTGCCTAAGTCGAATTGCAGTCCGGCCACCTCGAAAAATCAGTCGTCCCGTTCCATTGTTTAAAATCCCAAGGTCTTCGTCGATCTCACCTGGTGAGATAACATGGTTATTTAAAGAAACGTTGACTTTCAGGATGCCCTCTTCGGAGTCAAGCCTTGCCCCCAATGTCTGAATATTTTCTTGGCTCCTATACTCCTCAAGCGTTCCAATTTTCAAAGATCCACTTTCATAATAATGGCGCGACGCAAGATCAAAATACTTTATAACAAAAGGTGATACTTCGGGCAAAATATGGCTTTTTCTTTTTTTACTAAACATCTCTATCAATAAACCTTCCCCAATACGTAATCTTTTATCCGCTCTGCTTTGCACCGATCACGGTTAGATCTGAAATCTGATAAAGATAAGAAATACGACAACCAAAGTGTTCTTTTGGCACTGAAGTGAATGACTTGGTATTACGGTTTAAATGCGTTGGGCACGCACATCAGATTGGAAACTGCCGTTTTCAAATATTTACCCAATAACCCCCATGAACTCCCGCCATTCCCCCTTGGACATACCGGAATTCTCCTGCGTCACCTCTTCCCCCTTCAACATCCGCTGCACACAGGCCACCGCAGTAGCGGAGAGTGTCGCCCCGCCCATCCGGTAATCCTCGAACGCTTTGTACGCCGCAGGTACCCAGTCCTTGACCATCTCGCAGATCGCGTCGGCATAGACCCGGATTTCGTATTGCGCGTGGGCATCCGCGCGCAGGCGGAGGAAGTGGAACAGGTTGTGCAGGTCTACTTTCCAGTACCATTGGGTGTAGATGTTGGCGGGCAGGTTCATGCGCGCCAGTTCGCGGGCGAGGCCCTGTTGGCCATCCTGGGAAATCATCTCTTCGTAGTGGTCATAGGACCGCATGGCGTCGTCGCGCAGGTAGTTGAGGACGCGTTGGGCTTCCTCCCCTTGCAGTGCTTCGCCCCGGCCTTGGTTGTTGACGACCGATTGGGCGGCCAGCGCATCGGGTTCGGGGATGTAGAATTCGCGGTCGAGGATCGAATAGCGGGCGGAGTATTCGTTCACGTTGGCCGTGCGGTGGCGGATCCATTGGCGGGCGACGAAGACGGGGAGTTTGACGTGCAGCTTGATCTCGCACATCTCGAAGGGTGTCGAGTGCCAGTGGCGCATGAGGTAGCGGATCAGCCCTTCGTCGTTCTGGACGGATTTGGTGCCCTTGCCATAGCTGACACGGGCGGCCTGGCAAATGGCCGCGTCGTCGCCCATGTAGTCAATGACGCGGACAAAGCCGTGGTCGAGCACGGGTTGGGCTTTGTAAAGATGCGCCTCCATCCCCGGTACGGTGGCGCGCAGGGTTGGGCGCGTTTCGCCGCGCAGCTCAGTGATTTCGGCTTGTTGTTCGGGGCTGAGCGGCATGACGCGTCCTTTATCCACAGAATCTATCAGGCCTACACCTTATATTGGGGATCACGACATGAGAACCACTATATGAGGGTCGTTTTTTGGCAACGGTTCGCGGGGTGCGCGAAATGGGGTGGGAATGAAAGCGTTGACTTTGCGGGGGTTACGGCGCTTTGTTGACGCAAAAGAGGCAGTTACATAAACCGCAAAGGTTTTTACAGGTATGAAACGGACAGCAGCAGTATGCGCGCTTGTCGCCCTTGTGGCGGCGTGCGGTGACGGCAACCCCTTTACGGACAACGCAGAGGATGGCGACACGACGCCGACGACGCCGACAGATCCGGGCGCGGCAGGGATTACGATTCCGGCATCCATTGCCAGCGATCTGTCCGGCTTCACCTTTGTGCCGGACCCATCCGATCCGAATGGCGGCACATTGACGGTCGAAGGTGTGTTTCTGGATGAAGACTTGCTCGATTCCGCCTACAGCCGCGCGCCGGCCCTCGATGTCCCCGGATACATCGCGTTCACCGCGCAAGACGACCCTATCGACCAGCATGCAACCGCTTATGTGCAATCGCTGAACGGCACGCGCGCCGGTGTGATTGTGACCGGTGGACAGTTTGGCACGTTCAATGGTGGTGCGGCCTACGCCCGGGACGGAGACTTTGATCGACCGACGCTGGACGAGGACACCGGACAGGTCAGCTATGCCGGGACCTATGTTGGCGTGACAAACCTCGACGGTGATCCAACCGACTTGTTGCCCTTCCCCGCAGGAACGGATCCGGCTCTCGCAACTGGGCAGGCCGCAGTTGTAACCGGTGAAATCTTCTTGAATGTCGATTTCTCGGACAACGCGGTGAATGGTGCGATCTTCAACCGGAATCTGGATCTGAATGACGATGATGAATTCGGCGTTATGGCACCGGGCGAGACGACATTGGATGTAGACACGCTGCAACTTGACCCATCCGTCATTGATGAAGATGGCACGTTCGTTGGCAACATTGTTCTCGAAGGCGACACAACACGCGGCGATATTGGCGATTACGCAGGTATTTTCGGCGGCGTCGACAGCGAGGCCGTTTCAGGCGCCATTTTTGTGGCCGACCATCTGCTGGATGGAACCACCGCCGAAGAAGAATACGGTATCTTCGTGCTTGGACGCTGCGGCGGTCCGCTGGAGAGTGCGGCGGTTTGTGCCGACGTGGATGGTTGATGTAACCAACTGTCAGCGTCTTGCTGAGATGGCATATTTGGACACACCGAAGGCGCGTCATCGCACCGTGAAAAGGATGTGCCGTGCGATGTGCGCGGCACTCGCCCTGAACCTGATTCCATTTACAGGGCATGCGGAAAACCAGCTGGCACAGGCGGAGCCGAAAAACGCGGCGCACGTGACACTCGATCAAGCGCGCGTTCTGGCCTACCAAGCACTGCAGCGCGGTCACATCGAATTTGCAATCAAGATTGCGCGCGGCTTGCTTGACGCGGATCCGAATGATGCCAGCGCGCACTTCATTCTGGCCGCGGCGATGGCCAAGTCAGGCGATGCGACCGCCGCACGCAAATTTGCCGCGCGCGCCTATCGCATCAGTGACAGCAGGTCCGACCGGGCGGCCGCGGCACAATTCGCCGCACGCGCATCGTTGATCGAAGAGCGCCCTACTCTTACCCAGCTTTGGCTACGTCGTGCGGCGGTTCACGCCACGGATGAGGTGAGCCAGAAACGAATTGCAGAAGACTACCAACGGGTGCGCCAGATCAATCCGTTTTCGTTCCGCGTCGGGCTCGGGTTTCGCCCATCCAACAACGTCAACAACGGCGCTGATAGCGCGCTGCAGGTGATTGACGGCGTTCCGGCTGTGGGCGTGCTGTCGGGCAGTGCCCAGGCGCTGGACGGCAATATCGGGCTCTTTGACCTGAGTTTGAGATATCGGTTGCGCCGCACAGACCGTTCCGAAACGAGCGTCGGCAGTCAGGTTTATGTGCGCAAGGTATGGCTGTCCTCAGAGGCCAAAGCGCAAGCGCCCGACCTTGAGAACGAGGATTTGGGATCGACCTATCTTGATAATTCTGTGACGCACCACTTTGCCCTTGGCGCAAAGGGCAATACGGCATCGGTCGGATTTGGGTTTGGACGCGCATGGTCCGGTGGCGACGAACGGTTCGATTTTCTGTCGCTTCGGGGGTCTCGTTCCATACGCCTTGGAGACCGCACACGGTTGAGTTTAACAGCCTCGGTCGAAGATCGCGCGTCCGCGATCCACGAAATTCTGGACGAAACGCTTTTCAAACTGGGCACGTCTGTGCAGTACAAACGAGAAAACGGCGATTCAATCGGCGTGTCGCTGGGCTTTACCGAAACAGCCTCGGACTTTAGCAATGCGGCTTCGAGTTCCCAGTCCATCCGTGCGACCTACGGGTTTGGAAAACCCCTAGGCCCGGCAAAGGTGTCCACATCCTTGACGATTGGACAGGCCGATTTCGATGACTATCGCGTTGGCTTTATCTCTGTGCCGGACGGACGAAAGGACGAGTCTGTATATGCAGACGTTACGTTTTTCTTTTCTGACTGGGATTATGCTGGATTCGCCCCGTCGGTTCGGGTCCGCACAGGCCGTCGTGACAGCAATATCAGCCGGTTTGAAAGTCGCGAGTTTTCAGTCGATTTTCAGATCCGTTCCTCTTTCTGACGCGCGTCGCGCACGCAGTTGGGAACAGGTCCATCTCGACACCAGTGATGCGCGTGCTACGCTTCGCCCCTACACACAATAGGAGGCCACGAGCATGGCACTGAAATATCTGCACACAATGGTTCGGGTGAAAGACCTTGAGGCCTCGATGGCGTTTTACAAATTGCTGGGTCTGGAAGAGACGCGGCGCATGGACAGCGAAGGGGGCCGGTTTTCGCTGATTTTCATGGCACCGCCTGACCAGCCCGAATGCCCGATTGAACTGACATATAACTGGGATGGTGACGAGGGGTTGCCAGATGACAGCCGTCATTTCGGCCACCTCGCCTACCGCGTCGATAATATTTACGAAATGTGTCAGCACCTTATGGACAATGGTGTGACCATCAACCGGCCACCACGTGATGGGCACATGGCCTTTGTCAGGTCGCCTGACAATGTTTCGATCGAGCTGTTGCAGGCCGGTGATGCGCTCGCCCCGGCCGAGCCCTGGTCCAGCATGGAAAACACAGGGCATTGGTAAGGGCTGCGGCCCTTTTTCTGACCTGCGTCGTTGCGTCCCCCGCGGCGGCGTGTCGTCTGGCACTGTTGTTGGCGCTGGATGTGTCCTCTTCCGTTGATGAGACCGAGGATGAATTGCAGCGCGGTGGTCTGGTGGCCGCGCTGACAGCGCCCGAGGTGCGAGCGGCCTTCTTTGCCGTGGACGCGCCGGTGGCCTTGGCCGTGTATGAGTGGTCCGGTCGCTACAATCAGGAGGTAGTGCTGGACTGGACACTGATTGACGGACCCGCCGCGCTGCTGGATGCAGCCGAAACGGTGGCCGCCAGTAAACGATCCCACAACGAGTTCCCGACCGCCATGGGCTATGCTTTGGGCTACGGGGCCGAGATGCTCGGACGGGCGCCGTCGTGTTTATACCGCACCATTGATATGGCGGGTGATGGGCAGAACAACGAAGGGTTCGGGCCGCAACTGGCTTATCGCGAGTTTCCGTTCGACGAGGTGACTGTGAACGGTTTGGTGGTGAATGCGGCTGAGTTCACATCAGAGACCATGCTAATCGATTTTTACAAGCGCGAGGTGTTGCGCGGCCCCGGTGCATTTCTTGAAGTGGCACAAGGGTTTGAAGATTACGAGCGCGCCATGCGGCGCAAGCTGGAACGAGAGTTGACCCCCCCGGTGATTGGCGCGCTGCCTGATGCGCGGCGCGGTGGATGAGCCGGGCCGCGCTGATCGGGGCCATGTTCTTGGCCGTCGTCGGCGCCGCGGCTGATGCGGCATGTCGCCAAGCGCTGGCCTTAGGGCTGGATGTGTCCGGATCGGTAGATGCCCGTGAATACCGATTGCAGATGGATGGTCTGGCAGCAGCTCTTGATTCCGGCAGAGTTCGGCAGGCGCTGCTGCAGATGCCATCTGCGCCCGTTCAGTTGCTGGTATATGAATGGAGCGGGCCGGAAGACCCGGCGGTGATCCTGCCCTGGACCGCAATTGTGAGCGCGCCGGTACTGGATGCGGTCATTGGCCAGCTTAGAGCCACCGAGCGTCGCCAAGCCAGTCCCGGCACCGCATTGGGTCTGGCGATGCGCGAGGGTGTCGCGCATCTGGCGCAACAATCGGAGTGCTGGAAGCTCACACTGGATATGTCGGGGGACGGAAAATCCAACCTTGGTGTTCGCCCTGTTGACGTCAAACCCGAGATCGAACCCACAGGGATCACTATCAATGCGCTTGTGATCGGGGCCGATGCCCCCGGCATTGGCGATCTGCAGCAAGCGGAGATTTCCGGGCTGGCTGCCTATTTTCAGAACACCGTCATTGTCGGGTCTGACAGCTTCGTCGAAACCGCATTGGGGTTCGAGGATTATGCCAATGCCATGGCCCGCAAGTTGGAGCGGGAGTTGGAGACGCTTATTCTGGGGCGTGCGCCCCTGCCCGACCGCCCCACTCAGGAAGCTGCGGACAGGTAGCGTTCAGTAGATATAGCGGATCTGATCGGTCCAATACCGTTCCATCCGCTTGAGGGATGCTGTGATATCGATGATCCCCTCTGGGCCCAGTACGCCCTTGGATTGCAAGCCGTCCGCGTGGCGCAGGAACAGTTCATTCACCACATCGTGGATCTTGCGGCCTTTTTCGGTCAGCTTGACGCGGACAGACCGGCGATCAATCTCACACCGCTGGTGGTGCATATAGCCCATTTCGACCAGCTTCTTGAGGTTGTAGCTGACGTTGGAGCCTTGGTAGTAGCCACGGCTTTTCAGCTCGCCCGCCGTCACCTCGTTGTCGCCGATGTTGAACAAGAGCAACGCCTGGACCGCATTGATCTCAAGCACACCGACGCGCTCGAATTCGTCCTTGATTACGTCAAGCAGCAGCCTGTGCAGCCGTTCGACCAGCGACAAGGCTTCAAGATAACCGATCATGAAACCGGCGTTCGCTGCTGTTTTTTCGGCCATGCCTGGGACCTGGCCAATTGGGTCCTGAATGCTCATCCGTCTTCTCCGACCTGATCTGCTCAAAACAGAACATGGGCGTGATTCGGAAATATTCAGTTAAATGCGTCAGACCCCTTATTTTTAGGGCTGAAAGGTCCGCGCCACGTCATCAATCAACGGGACCAGATGGTCCGGTGCACGCTCTTGCCCGGTGACCCAGCGATAGAGGTCCTGATCATTTTCGTTGAGCATCGCATCGTAGACGTCCAGTTCTGCATCCGACATGGCCGAAAGATGCCGGCCTGCATAGGTCGACAGGATCAGATCCATTTCCTTGATCCCGCGCCGCATGGACCGCATGTGCAGGCGCTTGAGACGGTGGTCGCGCGTTTCCTCAGACATCGGCAGGCGTCTGCATTGCGGCACGCAGTTTCTTCTCGAGCCGTCCGAGCTGTTCGGCGCGTGACAGCATGTCGGCGCGCATGTCGCGCACCTCGGTCAGGATCTCGCGCAGGTCGGACGAGGCCGGGTCATCGACCGGCGGATCCAGCCCTTCGCCCTCGCCGTTGATGAGCCACATCATCGATACGTTCAGCAGGCCCGCCATCATCGACAAACGGTTCGCACGCGGCTCGCTCAGATCATCTTCCCACGACTTCAACGTCGCAAGGCGCACACCCAACCGCTTGGCCAATTGCTTTTGCGACATGCCCGCCTGTTCACGGGCGCCCGCAACACGGTCGCCGAATGTGGCTGCGTCTGCACTGTACCAGTCTTGCACGTCGTCCATCGGTGTCTCCTTGTCTGCGGAGGCGCTTGATCGCGCAGGGCGCGCCGCCTATGAGGGTTTCGATATCGCTCTAGCACCCCGAGGCCAACATGACATTTCTTTCCGCGACACTCGACCGCGTCAAACCGTCTCCGACTGTCGCCCTGACGGGTCAGGTGGCTGCCCTTAAGGCGCAGGGCAAAGACATCATCGGCCTTGGTGCGGGCGAGCCGGATTTCGACACGCCCCAGAACATCAAGGACGCCGCCGTGGTGGCGATTGCCCTTGGCAAGACCAAATATACCCCCGTCGATGGCATTCCAGAGCTGAAGCAGGCCATCGTCGACAAGTTCAAGCGCGACAACGATCTGGACTACACCACAGCGCAGGTCACGGTTGGCACCGGGGGCAAGCAGATCCTCTACAACGCGCTGATGGCGACGCTGAATGAAGGCGACGAGGTGGTGATCCCTGCCCCCTATTGGGTCAGCTACCCCGATATGGTGCTGCTCGCCGGTGGCACGCCGGTGATTGCCGAGGCGTCGTTGCAGACCGGGTTCAAACTGACGGCCGACCAGTTGGAAGCGGCCATCACAGACAAGACCAAGTGGCTGATCTTCAACTCGCCGTCGAACCCGACCGGTGCGGGCTATACCCGCGAGGAGTTGAAAGAGATCACCGACGTTCTGATGCGCCACCCGCATGTCTGGGTGATGACAGATGATATGTACGAGCATCTTGTCTATGACGACTTTGAGTTTTGTACGCCCGCGCAGGTCGAGCCGCGCCTTTATGACCGGACGCTGACGGTGAACGGGGTCAGCAAGGCCTATGCCATGACCGGCTGGCGTATCGGGTATGCCGCGGGGCCGGAAGAGGTGATCAAGGCGATGCGCAAGGTGCAGTCGCAATCAACCTCGAACCCCTGTTCGATCAGCCAGTACGCCGCATTGGAGGCGTTGAACGGGACTCAGGAGTTCATTGCGCCCAACAACGAAGTGTTCAAACGCCGCCGCGATCTGGTGGTCGAGATGCTAAACGCTGCCGAGGGCATTGCCTGCCCGGTGCCGGATGGGGCTTTCTACGTCTATCCGTCCATTGCAGGCTGCATCGGCAAGACATCTGCCGCAGGTACGGACATCACGGATGACGAAGCCTTTTGCACGGCCCTTCTGGAAGAGACCGGCGTCGCCGTTGTCTTTGGCGCGGCCTTTGGGCTATCGCCAAACTTCCGGGTCAGCTACGCTACGTCGGACGAGGCCCTGAAAGAGGCCTGCACCCGCATTCAGACCTTTTGTGCGGGGCTGACATAAAGGGACGGCAATGGGCGCGGAGCTTCCAGAATACTATTTCCGTGTGCGTGAAAACGGCGCTGCGGTGTTTCGCGTGGACACCGAGAACCGGCAACGCCGGATCGAGATGGACCAGATCGCCGTCGTCAACATCCGCAATGGAGAGATCAAGCCACATGGGGATCGCACGCTGTCGCAGGGCGATCTGACACGGATCAAAACGTGGATGGAGGACCGGGCCGAAGTTCTCGCGCATCGTGACATCGACGACATTCACCGGGCCGTGGACTACTTGAACCTGACCACCCAATGGGCGCAAAGCCGGGCCACCGACGATCAGTTGGAGAATGTAACAGATGCGCTTTTGCTGGCCATGCATGATTTGCGTTCTGTTCTGGTGCGCAAGAAAGCGGACCGCTTGATAAGTGCGTCCAGCGACAGGTCCTGAGCGCCGCCCGTCGGCGAATTTTCACTGGCATTATGTGTGCTTTTGGCCGCGTTTTGATCCTTTTCCGCCGATGGGGTGTCGGCGTTTAACGTATTGGTAGGAAATATTCCGCTTCGGTTGCAGTAGTCCGTGAGACACGACAGCCAGGAGACATGCGTCATGCCCCAGCCACCCTTTGATCCCATCACGCCTAACGGTCTTGAAACCATTGCCGAGCTGGTCGAGACCGACCCGGGTCTGACGGCCAATATCTATCCCGAAGACATTGCCGGTGGAGCCGCCGCCGCCCGCCAAATGAATGTTGTTTTCGAGACCGCAATGGCAGAGACCGGCGTCAACGGTGATGGCATACTGAGCACGGATGACATGTATGTTCTGTCCGCTTTCATTCAGGATGACCCAGACCTCTACGCCACCTTCCTTGAAGGGCATGGCGATGATGAGGGAGACGAAGAAACCGGCTTTCACTTGGTGCAAGGTGATGGAGGCGCACTGGAATTTCGGGGCCGCGATTTCATCGATACTGTTGCCGATGCGATTTACCATCTGGGTTTTGACATCGTCGATGGACGTTTCGAGAACGAAGACGGCAACCAGAACGAGCGCGTGACCGACGTGGCGGGGTGGATGAACTACTTTGTCAACGGCGAGAGCCGCGTCTACGGCACCGACGAAGACGAGACCCTGCGTTCGGGAAATTACAGCTTTGTTCTGGCCGGGGCCGCGAACGAAATATTCGAAGCAGGCGACGGGGATGACCGGATCTGGGCCGGGCTCGGCGACGACATCGTTTTCGGAGGGGCCGGAAGCGACACCTCTGCTGGCGGCGAGGGCAATGACACCTTTTACGGCGAGACCGGATATGATCGCATGTGGGGTGAAGAAGGCGACGACGTTCTGTACGGCCACAAGGGCTATGACACACTGGGCGGCGGCGAAGGCAATGACCTTGTCGACGGCGGATACGGCGATGATCGCCTGTATGGAAACGAGGGTGATGACACCATTTATGGCGGATTTGGCTTTGATCAATTGTCCGGAGACATCGGAAATGACCGGATGTATGGCGGTCGCGGGGCCGACACGTTGTGGGCGGACGAAGGCGATGACCTTTTGTTCGGTGGCAACGGCGACGATTACCTGAGCGGCAGCGATGGCGATGACACCATCTTTGCCGGCGCGGGCAATGACAGCGCGATCGGCGGCGATGGAGAGGATTCCATCGACGGTAACGGCGGTTCTGACACGTTGCGCGGCGGCGAAGGCGATGACACCGTCAACGGCAATCTCGGCGACGACACGATCAGTGGCGACGAGGGCAACGATCTGTTGAGGGGGCAAGACGGCCTCGACACCATTTCGGGCGGCGACGGCAACGACAGTGTTTACGGCAACACCGGCGATGATTACCTGCGCGGCAACGACGGCGATGACCAGCTGTTTGGTGGTTTTGGCGCTGACGATATGTCGGGCGGCGATGGGCGCGACCAGATATTTGGTGGCGCAGGCGATGACACGGTTTCAGGCAGCGACGGAGAAGACCGCGTAGCCGGTGGAGAGGGCGCGGACCTGATCCTCGACTACGAAGATATCGAAGCGCGGGACGTCTTTGTCTTCAATCCCGGCGACAGTGGCGCCACCGAGGGCACCATGGACGAGATCCGGGGCTTTACCTCGATCATCGACAAGATCGACCTGACCACCTTCGGTGGTTTGACCTTTGTCGAGGGCGACACGTTCTCGGGCACGCAAACCGAAGTGCTGTTCGATGGTGATTTTGTGCAGATCGACAGCGATGGCGACGGGACGGTCGATGAGATGATCGAACTGACGTGGGTCAATGCGGTCGAGGCGGCCGATTTCATTCTCTGACGCCTAGCAAAACAATTGGATTGGCGGGGCACGGTCCCCGCCTTTTCTTCAGTAATCACGTGGTCGGCACAGCCGCAATCCTTTGGCTGAGCCGTGGCACCGACACGGTCCAAAACCGGATCGTGAGCGCGACACCGGCGCAGGCCAACCCAAACACCAATCCCAGCCAGATGCCCGGCCCGCCCCATCCCAGTGTGAAACCCAGAACATACGAGGCGGGTATACCGACCAGCCAGTAGGATACAGCTGCCAGAACCATAGGCACCGTGGTGTCCTGTACGCCGCGCAACAGCCCCAAAGCGATCACCTGTGCCCCGTCCACCAGTTGGAACAGTGCCGCAAGCGCCAGCAGCAGCACGCCGATTTCGAGAATTTGGTCACGCGCGGGTTCATCGCGGTCCATGAACAAGGAAATCAATGGTTCGGGCACTGCGATGAACAGCACGATGGTTGCAAGCGCCATGGCAAGGCTCATTGCGATGACGGTGCGCGCGCCCCGCAACATGTGATCAAGATCGCCGCGCCCATAAGCGTTGCCCGCACGGATCGTCGCCACATTACTCAGCCCCAAATGCACCATGAAGGTGATCGAGGCCAATTGTAGTGCGATGTTGTGGGCCGCCAACGGGATAGTGCCCAGCCAGCCCATCATGAAGGCTGACGCTGCAAAAAGCCCGACCTCGCTGAGGTTCGTGACGCTTATGGGCAAGCCAAGTCGGAACACCTTGCCCAGCATCTCCCAATCCGCGCGCCAGAGCCGTTTCAGGAGCTGGTGTTCGGGCAGGACCCAGAGTGCATAGGCCACGACACCCACCAGCATGATGACTTGCGTGACAAGTGACGCCACGGCCGCGCCTGCAATGCCCCAGCCGGGGGCACCCCAATTGCCGAAGATAAAAGCGTAGTTGGCCAGTGCGTTGGCAACGGCAGCAGCCAGCGTGATCCAAAGGACGATTTGCGTGCGTTCGAGGGCAGCAAGGTAACTTTTGAACGTCATGACCATGAGGGCCGGGAAGATACCCCAGCCTGCGATACGTAAATAATCAGCGCCCAGCTTTGCAACCTGTTCGGTCTGACCCAACAGCAACAACAACTCTTCGCCCATGATCATGCCGGGCATCGCCAGCACCGCAAAGCCAAGGCTCAGCCATAGTCCCATGCGGGTGGCGCGGCGCAGGTTGATCTCGTCTCCTTCCGCGTGGAAGGACGCAACCATCGGCATCACGGCCCAAGCAAAGCCGGACCCCATGAGAAACAGCACAAAGAACAGGCTGCTTGCGACGCCCAAGGCGGCCAGCTCTTCGATCCCATACCAGCCCAGCATGACCGTATCCGTCACGCCAATCGCCACCTGCCCAAGGTGACCGCCGATCAGCGGCAGCCCAAGGACCAGAATCGCGCGCGCATGCGCGGTATATGACATCTCGGATTTCGACATGCCCCACCCCTACGCCTGCTTTCTGAGCATGAAAAGCCCTGCCGTGCCCCGGGCGACGGGATGCCGCCACGTGCGCGATCAGATGAGCGGCAACACCAGTGTTGTGGCAACCAGCGCAATCAGAGCACCTGCCGTGACTTCGATCAGCCCCATGGCCCGCACGGCCCCTGCCCCCGACCAGCCCGACAGCGCAGACTTGCGTGCGCCAACCGCAAGCAGCGCGACCAGCACAGTCACGCTGGCCGTGCCGAGGCCCATCACAATTGCGCCAGCCACGCCCGCCCAGGGGATGCCCAGTCCAAAGCACAAGATCAAAAGGAATACCGCACCGGTGCAGGGCCGGATCGCAATGGATCCGATGATGGCAAGTGCGTCGCGCAAGGACGACACAGACTCCGCCTGATCCACGCTGGGACCATGAGCGTGGCCGCACGTGCCGCAATGGCCATGTTCATCGACCGGGTGCGCGGCGGCACTGCTGGCCCGGCGGAGGCCGCGCACGACAAGCCATAAGCCCACAAGCGCAATCGCGATGTAGCTGGCCGGCGCCAACACCTTTTCCGCAGCGTCCGTCAGTTCGGTGCGGCCCCAGCCGAGAACCCATGCACCAACAGCAACAAGCAAGATGGCGGCGAGTGCCTGTGCCAAGGATGAGGCGATGGCGAGGGTCGAAAGGCGCCAAGCGGTGACCCGCGCCGCCGCACCGTATCCACCAATGACCAGCTTGCCATGGCCCGGCCCCGCCGCATGAAAGAAACCATAAGCTGCACAAACGCCCATCAGGGCGATCCATGCCCCCGGCTGGCCTACCCGGACGGCACGCAAGCCTGCCGCGAGGGCGGTTTGGGCCTCACGCTGCTGGGCTGCGGCCCACTGGCCAATATCGGCCATGCCACCAAAGCCAAAGAGCCACAGCAGGGCCCCGGCAAAAACGACAAGGACGCCAATCCTTAGTCCGCGCATGACAGGCTCACCGTATCGGCAAAGACTTCACCGACTTCCGGATAGGCTTCTTCCGCTTCATCCGCGGGTGTTGCGTAAAGCAGCTCTTCGACCGTGGTAAAGGCGGCATCAAGGTCTGCGGGCTGGATCGATGCCGTACAAGGCCCATCTACGTCAACGGTGCCAACCAGGTCGTAGGCGGTGTAGAATGTGGGATCATACGCCTTGATCACCACGCCATCTGCGCGACCTCTGGCCGGACGAAAATGTACGGATGTGATGCGCCCGCCTGACGCCGAAACACCGCGCCCCTCCGGTTTGCCCAACCTCACCTTTCTGCCATTGCGCGTAACATAGCTGTCACCTTCAAAACCCGCGACCCAGTTCAGATCAAATCCGTTAAGCCGAACAAGCTCGTTTTGGGTCAACTCGCCGTCACCATCCTGATCAATCCCGAGATCGGCCATGAGAAGGAGAGAGTAGAAATCATCATAGGTCCAGCTGACCTCGATCCCTTCGAGCTTGCCATTCGCGCTGACCACAACCTTGAGCTTCGTGTCGACAAACACATGCGGGTGTGCCGTGGCGGGCGCACCGGGCAAAACGAGGGCTGCCACCATGGCAAGAGAGACGCGTGAAAGCATAGCGTTGATTTAGGCGACCGGACGCCGTGTCTCAACCCTGATTGCCACATTGCGCGGGCTGCTGCTTGGATCAGCTGCCCAGATCACATCTTGCACCGGGCCGCGGCTCTGTCACAGTGGTGCAATAAGCGGTGGATATGTTACCGTAGGTTGAATTTTGACCAGAGGACGCACCATGACACTAACTCGCGCCACCGGAATTACCCTTGCCGCGACGCTGACAGCCGCCGGCGCATGGGCGAACCCCATCGACCAGATCCGCCCCGACGCGCCCGAACTGGCCGCATATGGCCCCTTGCCCATTGGGGTCCAGACCCTGCAAGTGACCATTCCGGACAGTATTGATGTGTTGAACGTGTCCGGCAGCGACCTGCCCCGCTATGATCGTCCGCTGACATTGGAAGTGTGGTACCCTGCGGCGGAAGGCACACGACCGGGCGGCACATATACCGCATTGTTGCGCGATGGCGCGACGGAGGTGACGTTGACAGGTCAGGCGGCGCGTGACGCGGCCCCGGCGGCAGGTGGACGGTATCCCCTGATCGTGATCAGCCACGGCTATCCCGGCAACCGATATCTAATGAGCCATCTGGGCGAGAACCTTGCGTCCAAGGGCTATATCACTGTGTCCATCGATCACACCGACAGCACCTATTCCGATCAGGCCGCGTTCGGGTCAACTTTGTACAACCGCCCGCTGGACCAGGCCTTTGTCGTGGATCACATGGCGGGACTGGAAGGGGCATTGGGCGATATCGTCGACGCTGACAACACTGCTGTGGTTGGCTATTCCATGGGTGGCTACGGCGCGCTTATCTTTGGCGGTGCGGGTGTGACCCAAGCTTCGACCGAGTTCAGCTGGGGCGCGCCGAACGGGCTGCTTGAGGCGCATCTCGCGATGTCCGACACTCACGAGGCGCTGATGGACCCGCGTGTAAAGGCGATCATCGCCATAGGTCCATGGGGCAACAATGCCGGTTTCTGGGATGCAAGCGGGATTGCCGGTTTGCGCGTTCCGACATTGCTGGTGGCGGGCAGCGATGACGACGTGTCCGTCTACGATGCCATGAGGGAGATTTTCGTCGGCGCAGTGGGCACGGATCGGCACTTGCTGACCTTTGAACATGCCAACCACAACGCCGCCGCACCAATGCCCGCGCCCAAAGAAAGCTGGGAGCCGGTCGAAGGCCTCGATTTCGTGCCGTTCGAGCATTACGCCGACGCGGTTTGGGATACGACCCGGATGAACAACATTGCACAGCATTTCGCGACCGCATTCCTTGATCTGCACCTCAAAGAGGACACGGAAAAAGCACGGTTCTTTGACCTTGTGCCGAACTCGGCCGATGGCCTTGTCGATGTGGATGATGCAGGCAATCCGACCGAGGACCACACATATTGGCGGGGCTTTGCGCCGCGCACAGCCAAGGGATTGCAATTCGAGACTTTGCCCAAGGGCCAATGATGCAGATCACAACCCAGCGGCTGGGAGAGCACGACTTCACCGTGCGTGCATGGGGTGATCCGGCGCATCCCATGATTTTGATGCTGCACGGGTTTCCCGAATATGGCGGCGCATGGGAGGACATCGCAACCCGCCTGAGCGACCGGTTCTATTGCGTGGCACCTGACCAGCGCGGCTATGGCCAAAGCTATGCGCCCGATGACATTGGTGCCTATGCCACATCGAAACTGGTGGGGGATATGGTGGCCCTGATCGGCGACCGCGCCCCAGTGATCGTGATGGGCCATGATTGGGGTGCATCCGTGGCCTATGGTCTCGCCATGTTCCGGCCTGATCTGGTGTCGCATCTGATCATTGCAAATGGCGTACATCCGGTCCCCTTCCAGCGGGCGATGGCCGCAGGGGGCGCGCAATCCGAAGCATCCCAATACATCAACTTCCTGCGCAGCGATGGATCCGAAGACGCGCTGGCAGAAAACGACTTCGCCAAGTTGCTCAAGCTCTTCTCGGCCAAGATGGATATGAGTTGGTTGGCGGGGGACCGGTTGGACGCCTACAAGGCCGTGTGGCGGCAATCTGGCCTGCGCGGCATGATCCACTGGTACCGTGCCTCGCCCTTGATTGTGGCAGACCCCGGCACGCCGGAAGAGATGCCCGACCTGCCGCTGGACCGGCTCATGGTCCGGTGCCCCCACCTGCTAATCTGGGCCGACGGCGATACCGCGCTTTTGCCTGTGTCGACCGAAGGGCTGGAAGCCTTTGCGCCCGATTTGACCCGCGCGACGGTCCCGGGTGCCGATCACTGGGTTCTGCACCAGAAACCAGATGAGGTCGCCCGGATCGTGCGTGACTGGCTGGCCTAGGCCCCTCTTCACAGGTGCCATGCTTCGCGCCATAGTCGTGAGTATTCAACCAAGGATATTCCGATGAGCCATAGATACGAGATCAAGCTGGCCGCTCAGATGGCCGAAGCGTCTTATGCCGGACGCCGCAATGCATCCCTTGCAGCCGCATGGCGCGACGATCTGGACGACCACGATGTGCAGGCGATTTTTCTGAAAGGTGACATTCTTCTGATCCCCGGATCAAATTCGGTCATGGATTACCTGAAGTACAATTTGCGCGTGCTGAATATTGGCGGCAAGCGGTACCGGCTGGCCGATGATGACACAGAACAAGGGGCCTCGGGCACCGTCTGGCACCAAGGATTTCTGCGCCACGCCAAGGTGATTTTTGACTGGCTGGAGCGCGAGAATTACCGTCCGAAATACATCATTGGTCATTCGCTCGGCGCAGCTGCCACGCAGATCCTCGTGCGCACATATGGCGTTCCCGGCATTGGCTTTGCCGCCCCACGTCCACGTCGCAGCCCCGGTGCAATCAAGCACTCTCACTTGTGTTTGTGCGTCAACCGCGATGATGATGGCGTGTGCGACTTGCCGGGCAGCTTCCATCACATGGGACATGTGCATCGCGCGCGGGCCGCCTCGTCCGTCTTTGGGCCTGACCACAGCATGAAACACTACCGCCGCGTCATAGACGAACAACAAACAGCACGGGTCATGGACACCCATTGGCCCAAGTGACAAGCGATGGATTGATCCGCTCTTTCCCCGTCTGATCCGCTCTGGCATAGTGGCTGTAATCAACAAAGAGCAGCTGCCATGACCGATCTACTGAGCGGGACACCCACGCCTTCCGACTATGATGCGTCCTCCATCCAGGTGCTGGAGGACATGGAGCACGTACGCCTGCGCCCGGGCATGTACATCGGGGGCAAGGACGACCGCGCGCTGCACCACATGGTGGCCGAGATCATCGACAACTCCATGGACGAAGCGGTGGCGGGACACGCCACGTGGATCGAGGTGGAGCTGCATGAAAACGGCCATGTGTCGGTGCGCGACAATGGGCGGGGCATTCCGGTGGGACCGCACCCCAAGGACCCGGAGAAATCAGCCCTTGAGATCATTTTCTGTACGCTGAATGCGGGTGGTAAGTTTTCCGGGGATTCTTACGAGACATCGGGCGGTCTGCATGGTGTGGGCTCATCCGTGGTCAACGCCTTGTCCGACCATCTGCGCGTGGAAGTGGCGCGCAATCGCGAGCTGTTTGCGATGGAGTTTGCACGCGGCGTGCCGCAGACCAAGCTGGAGAAGATCGGGGCGGCCCCCAATCGGCGCGGCACAGCAGTGACGTTCCACCCGGACGAGGAGATCTTTGGATCGCTCAAATTGAAGCCTGCCCGGCTGTTCAAGATGGCGCGGTCCAAGGCCTACCTGTTCTCGGGCGTGGAAATCCGCTGGAAAACGGCGATCGACGATGGCGAGACACCGCGCGAGGCGACCTTCCATTTCCCGGGCGGTCTGTCCGACTACCTGACAGAAGCCTTGGGCGGCGCCACAACCTATGCCGACGCGCCCTTTGCCGGGTCGGTGTCGTTCGAGAAGTTCAAAGTGCCGGGCAAGGTCGAATGGGCGATCAACTGGACGCCGTCACGCGACGGGTTCATCCAGTCCTATTGTAACACCGTACCCACGCCCGAAGGCGGCACGCACGAAGCCGGGTTCTGGGCCGCGATCCTCAAGGGGATCAAAGCCTATGGCGAGTTGGTGAACAACAAGAAGGCCAGCACGATCACCCGCGAGGATCTGACCACAGGGGCCGGTGCGCTGGTGTCCTGTTTCATCCGCGAACCGGAATTCGTGGGCCAGACCAAGGACCGTCTGGCCACGGTCGAGGCGCAGCGGATGGTCGAGAACTCTGTCCGCGACCACTTCGACAATTGGCTGGCGGCGGATACCAAATCCGCCGGTGCAATCCTTGATTTTCTGGTGCTGCGGGCCGAGGAGCGGCTGCGGCGCCGGCAAGAGAAAGAAACGGCACGCAAGACGGCGACGAAAAAGCTGCGCTTGCCGGGCAAGCTGGTGGATTGTTCCGCGACCAGCCGCGACGGGACCGAATTGTTCATTGTCGAAGGCGACAGCGCGGGCGGGTCGGCCAAGATGGCGCGGGACCGCAAGACGCAAGCCCTGCTGCCCCTGCGTGGCAAGATCCTGAACGTATTGGGGGCTGCATCGTCCAAGCTGGGGTCAAATGCGGAGATATCGGATCTCACGCAGGCGCTTGGTGTGGGCTTGGGCACCAAGTTCAATCTGGATGATCTGCGCTATGACAAGGTCATCATCATGACCGACGCCGACGTGGACGGCGCGCATATCGCCGCCCTTCTGATGACGTTCTTTTATACCCAGATGCGGCCCATGATTGATGCCGGTCACCTCTATCTCGCCTGCCCGCCCCTATTCCGCCTGACGCAAGGCGCGAAACGTGTCTATTGCCTTGATGAGGTTGAGAAAAACACGCTGATGGAGGCTGGTCTGGGCGGCAAGGGCAAGATCGACGTGTCCCGCTTCAAAGGTCTGGGCGAGATGGACGCGAAGGACCTCAAAGACACCACCATGAACCCAGCGACACGCAAACTGATCCGCGTGTCGATTGACGAGGATGAACCGGGCGAGACCGGTGATCTGGTCGAGCGCCTGATGGGCAAGAAGCCAGAAATGCGGTTTCAGTACATCCAGGAGAATGCGCGGTTTGTGGAGGAGTTGGATGTTTGACTAGGTCTGTTTTATGGGTCTCACTACGACAACTAAAAGCGCACGAACTGAATACAACGCTACGTTTGTTTCCCAATGAGGATCGGACTTGGCTGCAGAAGTCAAAAACGTTTACCAAGATACAGAACGATGCAATCAAATCGTTTGGCAAAATGCTTGGTCAAATAACGCTTGGGTATTTGGTTGCGTCGTCCCTCAAATCAGGTACCAATATTACTCTTGAAATTTCTGATTTTTCGGTAGCCACACCGGCGGTCTACTTTCTTTCCTTGATCTCCTTTGTACTCCTGATGGCTTCCATCAGTTTCAACCACATGATCACAGCAATAAAGGCAAAAACAGACTTATCAGGGCAGGAACTACTCCACGGCTTCTCCATAAATGCATTTGATGTGCTCGTTCACGAACAAGAGAGCGGTTTGGGCGTTCCTGAACAAAATAGCCGGTTCCTGAAGCCACTGGTTCCCATACCGCAGATGTTGTCCCTTCTCTTATTTTTTGGCGTTTGTTGTTTGCTAGTACCACTCATTGCTATCGGTGCGTATGTCGGCATTGAGTTGACTAATATTCTTTCGATACCGAACCCACCTTGGTATGAGAAAACTGCAGCGTGCCTTGGATTGGTTATGACTATATCATCAGGTTTGAACTTGTTATTCTTTCAGCTGCCAATCCCGATGCAAAAACATAAGATGGGCATAAGATGGAATTTTTTATACTCTTTATCACCGCACCCAAGCGATGATGAAAAATTTAAAAGATGGCTTGATAAGCCGTGACTGGCGACGTTCCACTGAAACAAGCCCCATCAACGGGCCGCGGTGCGGCGATCCCACTTGACTTCTGCAGCGCTTTATGGCTGCCACGTACATCTTCGATCCGAGCGACGCGCATACATCCACCATATCGCCGTGCCGAGGGGCGGCCCGGCGATGGGGCGGCGGCTTCCAGCCTTGATTCCGCCCTGTGTTGCTTCGTTCGAAGGTGGATTTTTTCGGGATGTCGCGTGGATTGAAACAAACCCTCTCGCGCATCACTCCGTGATACGCTGCCGGGCGACGCGCGCCGCCTTGCGGCACGCTGGCAAAAAAATAGGCGGAGGCTTTCGCCTCCGCCGGTACTCACTAAATAAAACGGGCTAATACGCTGCCCGTGTTGTTCTTCATATGCCGCTCAAGGGTTAACGACCGTTTACCAAACTCAGGCATTTTCGAGACGTTGTTTTGGCGGCGGGGGCCCAACTCCTTAGGGGGGGGGGGCAAGGGAAGAGCCCTCCGCCGCGCGGATCACCCCGGGGACGTCCAAGGAAACCGGGGGTGAAAGCGGATCAGACCGTGACGGCCACGACGGCCCACAGGCTCATCATTGCAGCAAATCCAAACACGGTCGGTATGATCACTTTTTCCATCTTCTCTTTCCTTTCCAAGCAGACCGGGGAAACCCGTGAGTGGTGGCCTGCGGTGCATTCCGCAGAGGTCATCCCTGCGGCGATGGAATGGAATTGGGCGTGATCGGGTGACACAAAAAGCCCCCGTTCCATCACCTCTGATCACGGAGAGGAGACAAAGTTGTCACCGTACCGGTCGCCTACCCTGCTGCGCAGATGACGAATGTCACGCCCTCTTGCAGGTTCGTTTTGCCTTGTGGATGCTGGACTTATCCCCCAGCGTAGGGGCGATCAGGCCAGACGATATGGCCCCTCTCAATCGCATCACACACTTCATCACACGAGTGGGCGGCATCGTATCAAGCCGTGCCCTCGCAACACTCGCAGACATCTACACGGTGCTAAGCGTGGGCGCGCACTTGACCAGAATGATATCCGTGGCAACGGTCACGAAGGACACGCAATTCTTGCGTCGCGGGTCAGGCAACACCATCCGAGCCGGGGCGCAAGCGACGCGCTAAGGGCCCAGAGTCGTTTTTCGCAAACGCACTTTGACGGCCCTGCCCGCCGACAAGACCGTCGTGCTGGTCAAAGCGACCATTGCAGTGCCGCGCTAGAACCGACAGCGTTTCTTTTCGGCCAAAGCGACCAATACATCGTTGCGCGCGTTTGCGGCTTCCAATGCCTGCTTGGCATTCTGGTAATTGCCGATGACCGCAGGCCAGAACAGGATTGCGGCTGCAACATTCTCTCCGGAAGCGCGCTGCCCCTTGGCCGCCTCTTCACGAATTTGCTCCAGCTGTTTCAACTGGATCTTGATGTCATCGCAGCTGAGATCGCTGTCCTCGACACTGCGGGTCTGGACAACCTCGGGCGATACACAGGCCGACAGAACAAGGGTCAAGGCGGCGAAACCGCCAAAGATACGCACACACTTCATGGGGAGTTCTTTCCGTAACAGGGGCGCATTGTTATGCGCGCTTTTTATGATCGTGCGCCTAGCATGTGGCGCTGTTCAGCGTCAACAAGTACATGACAAGGTATTGTCTTGAATTTCAGCCGGTTTCGCGCCCTTACTGCCCATATGATCCTACGTGTGTTTCTGATCCTTGCCCTGCTTGCCGGTTGCGGTCGCCCACTGACCGAGGCCGAGCGGGCATTTGCTGATACGATCCATGGGGCGCAGTTGAACAAAGACCGGGTGAGGTTGATTGACGGTGCGCCTACGCGCGCCGTCACCTTCAAACGCAAGGCCCGGCCCCGCACCACCTGTCGTGAACGAATCCTGCCGCCGCCAACCAGTGACACGATTACGGCAAAACCCGCAGCAGTGGCCTTGTGGCAAAACGTGTTGTTCGATGAGGACTGGTATCTGGACGATTACGTTCCCGACTATCCGGGTGAGATCAATCTGATCGCCGCGATGCTTCTGGCGCATGAACTGACACATGTCTGGCAGTGGCAGAACCGGGACATCACGGGGTATTCCCCGCTCAGGGCTGCGCGCGAACACAGGTTGAGCGATGATCCCTATCTCTTTGATGTTTCTGCGGAACGCAAGTTTCTGGATTTCGGATTTGAACAGCAGGGGTCGATTGTCGAAGAGTTCGTCTGCTGCCGAGCACTGGACCCGCAAGGTGCCAGAACAGAGCGGCTGCATGCGCTGATTTCCCAAGCCATGCCCGTGTCCCCATTGCCGCAGTCGCGTCAAGACGACGTGCGGTTGCCGTGGGACGGTGTCCAGATCGAGGGGATTTGCCGGTAAGGCGCAGGTGTCCTGCGCCCAACGCGACACGACCAAGGAGGTGCCGCAATGGCCCAATACGCGTTCATCATGCTGCTGGCCGGGATTGGCATTCCGATCCTTGCTGCCCTCAACGCCGCCTTGGGCACCCGGTTGGGAAGCCCGGCGGCCGCTGCGACCGTGCTGTTCGTGATTGCCTTCGGCACTGCCGCAACCGTATTCGTACTCACCGGCGCTCAAGGTCTCGCAAAGCTGTCATCCGCGCCCAAACATCTGCTGCTGGCCGGTGTGCTGATCGCGTTTTATGTCCTGACCATTACTTACATCGCGCCCCATTTCGGTGTCGGCAATGCGGTGTTCTTCGTCTTGTTGGGTCAACTGATTTCCGCCGCGGCCATCGACCATTTCGGTCTGTTTGGCGCGCAGCCGGCCGCGTTAAGCCTGACCCGCATTGGGGGTATCGCCCTGATGGCGGCGGGCGTCTGGATGACGCAACTCGCCTGATTCAGGCGTCGATACCCGCCAGTTCCTGCGCCTGTGCCCATGCGGCCGGGTCCACATCGACCGGGTCCGCAAGATCGCGGTGCTGGCCCGGCATCCGTCCCGCGCTGTCCTCCGCCAAAAAGGCTTTGAACTGCTCCAGCCGATCCATGAACGCGCCGGATGTGCTTGGATCGATCAAAACATAGTACTGCCCCAGATCGTGCGGGGGTCCGTCGGGTGCTTTGAGAGGGTGCACGTCCCGACTGAGGATGCCGCCGGTCATCCCGGCTGTTAGCAGTTCAGCCATGAGGCCAAAGCCCCAGCCCTTGTAGCCGCCCATCGACACGAGCGACCCGGCCAGAGCGGCCGTTGGATCCGTTGTGGCGTTGCCATCCGCATCCAAGGCCCAGCCTTCGGGGATCATCTCGCCTGCCGCTTTGGCCATTGTGATCTTGCCCAGAGCGACGGTTGTCGTGGATTGATCGAATTGCATCGCCAGCCCTCCTTCGCCGTCCGGTACGGAAAAGGCGATCGGGTTGGTGCCGATCATCCGTGTCTTGCCGCCGGGTGGCGCCACGATGGGGGACGCGTTGGTCAGGCCCAGCCCGATCAATCCGGCATGGGCAATCTGTTCCGTGAAATATCCAAGGGCGGTACAGGTATGGGCATGTCCGATCGCAAGGGTCGCCACGCCGAACTGGCGTGCAGCATCCAGCGCAGGTGCCAAACCATAAGCAAAGGCCGGCTGCGCAAAGCCCATCAGCGCGTCAACGTGAATGGTTGCGGGGCGCGGTGCGGTGACCACCGGCACAACGTCCCCCCTGACGCGGCCAGTCTGTAACTGCTTGCAGTAGCTTTCGAGGTAGTAAAGACCGCAAATCCGGTTGCCTGCCGCCTCCGCTTGCGCAACGGCGCGCGCCACTTCTGCCGCCGGAAAGGCCTGAGCACCATGCGCCATAAGCGCAGCCTGCACCGTACGCTCTATTTCGGCCTTTTTGATCGCCGCCATCGTTCTTCTATCCCCCGCGTCCCATGCCGCGGGATCAAGTCAGAGCAAACCCAAACGCAGGCGTCAAGCGGGCGGTGGTATTCCGAGCACATCAGATGCAACAGATTGTTGCGTTCGGGACCCGTGGCCGTGCTGGAAGATCGCCGTTGCTGGTGCTGAAACTGGTTGCCTCTCCGCCGCGCGTCACTGACCCTACCTCGGGTCCGCCTGCAATTGACCTGCGTCCAGCCGCACGGTCCGATCCATCCGTGAAGCAAGATCGAGATTGTGCGTCGCGATCAAGGCCGACAGCCCAGTGTCCCGCACCAACGCCATCAACGCGTCAAAGACCTGATCCGATGTGGCCGGATCGAGATTTCCCGTCGGCTCATCAGCAAGCAGCAATGCGGGTTCATTGGCAAGCGCGCGGCAAAAGGCAACACGCTGCTGCTCGCCACCAGACAATTCCGCAGGCCGATGCGTCGCCCGATGCGCAACCCCGACCTTGTCCAGCAAAGACAGGGCGCGCGCATCCGCGTCCGCACGCGATGCACCTGCCGCCAGTTGCGGCAAAGCGATGTTTTCCAAAGCGGTAAACTCCGGCAACAGGTGGTGGAATTGATAGATGAACCCCACCTCTGCCCGCCGAGCGAGCGTACGTCTGCGGTCAGATTGACCGCTCAGGTTTTGCCCATTGAGCGTGACTGAACCCGCGTCCGGCGTGTCCAGCAAGCCCGCGATGTGCAACAGTGTCGACTTGCCAGCACCTGAGGGGGCGACAAGGGCCACAACCTCGCCCCGTTGCACGTCCAGATCAACGTCGTGCAGCACGTCCACCTGGCTTGGCAGACCCGCGTTATAGGTCTTGGCAATCCCTGCCAGTGACAACACCGGATCACTCATAGCGCAGCGCCTCAACCGGGTTCATGCGTGCCGCGCGACGCGCCGGGAAGATTGTGACGATGAACGACAGCCCCAGCGACAATGCGACGGCGCTTAGAACATCTTTCAGATGCAGTTCGGCGGGTAAGGCATATATGCCACGTATCGACGGATCCCACACCCCGCCGCCCATCACGTAGTTCACCAGCGAAAACAGTGGATCGATATAGATCGCAAACAGGCAGCCAAGGATCACGCCCATCGCGGTCCCGATGATCCCAGTGAATGCGCCGCAGATGAAGAACACGCGCAGCACGGAACCTTCAGTCAGGCCCATCGTGCGCAGGATGCCGATATCACGGCCCTTGTTCTTGACCAGCATGATCAGGCCGGAGACGATGTTCATTGCTGCAATGAGTACGAGGATCGACAGGATGATGAACATCACATTGTCCTCGACCTCGAGCGCGCGCAGGAAGCCGCCCGAGGCATCGCGCCACGTCCAGACCTGTGCCCGTTCGCCTGCGGTTTGCAGGATTATGGGCAGATAGGTATCTATCGCCTCCGGCTCCTCAACCATCACTTCAATTTCGTCCGCTACATCCTCGCGATTAAAGAAACTTTGCGCCTCGGAGAGGGGCAGGTAGACGCGCACCCGATCGATGTCGTAACGCCCTGCCGAAAAGATGTATGTCACTTCGTAGGCATTGATCCGGGGGCTGGTGCCAAATGCCGTGCGAACACCATTTGGCGATATCAACTTGATCCGATCCCCCACTTGGGCACCCAGTTCACGCGCCACACCGGATCCGATTGCGACACCCTGTTCGAAACGTCCAATGTCGCCCTGAGAGGTTTCCGGATCAGCAATACGCGGCAGGCCCGCAAGATCAGCGGCGCTCATGCCAAAGACCTGAACCCCGGCATTCTGGCTGCGCAGGTTCGCCATCACCTGCCCGCGAACCAGTGGTGCCGTGCGCACGACCCCCGGCAGATTCGCCAGCGCTTGGGCCTTTGCTTCGTAGTCAGTGATTGTTCTGTCGATCCGGCCCGTTTCGGTCACTTCACCAATCTGGTAGACGGTGACATGCGCGTTCGCCCCAAGGATCGTGTCGACGAATTCCGCCCGAAACCCGGACCGCACGGCCAGCGTCGCGATCAGGGCAAAGACAGCCAGCGTGATCCCGATCAAGCTGATCCATGTCATCGTGCTCACGCCCCCCTCTGCGCGGCGCGCACGCAGGTAGCGCCATGCGATCATCCACTCAAACGGGGCAAAGGGGGCGGTTTGTTTGGCCATTTACGGCTCCTGCTCGGGTGGACGAGATGTGGCCGGGTCCGCCCCGGAGGTCAAGCCCCGCGCGCGGTGCGCCGCCGCCCAATGGGCCAGAGCATCAGCTTGAGAACACCCCAGACGGCAGTCAGACCAGCCAGAAACCCCGTCCCGGCAAAGATGCCCCCCGCCGTGGTCAGCGGCACGGCCGGCTCGAAAGTTTCCAGTGCGGCCGCCGCCACTTCGGCATCTGCGGATTGCATCACATGATAGGCGCGCATGAACGGTCCCGCCCCTTCCAGCGCCTCAAGATCTAATTGGAGCCGGGCATAGCGGTCAAAAGTCCGCGTCATGTCCGCCTTGCGCCGTTCTATAAAGGATGTGCCCTGCATCTGTGCAAGCGCGTCTTGCCTGCTCAACCCCTCGGCTTGGGCCGAGGCATCAAAGTCAGTCACGACCTCGGTCAACGCATCGACCGCGCCGCCAAGCCGTTGGCGGTATTGCTGGGAATACTCCGGCAATTGCGATGTGATGGCCCCGCCTGCGAGCCCCCCTGCCAGCATGAGCGCACGTACGATCATGGTTCCCTCTGATACACGGCAGCGCTCAGATCGTTATCAAGCGCAATTTTTGTGTCCCAATCCAAGCAACCATCATAGGTGGCGACCGCGCTGGCGCGTCCTTCCCATATGACCGCATAGCTTCCGATGTTCAGGCGACCGGGAAAGCACAGCAAGCCAAAATGCCAGAAATTGAAACTGGTCCCGAAGCGCCGAAAGAACATGCCCATGCCGTAATATGCCCCATCCCCCACATCAACATGCGGCAAAGCGAGCGGATCATTCGCAATCACGCTGCCCGGGCCAAAGTGATCGACAAGAAACCCAAGATAATCTGCAGGCGACGCCACCAGGCCGCCCCACGGCTGGAACCCTGCAGTCCGCACACTCGGTTTGAAGGTCGGCCCCAGCTCAAGTTTTGAACGACAGAAATCAAAGAAAGGTTGCTGTGTAACGGCTTCGATCACCAACCCCAACAACGCATAATTTTCGTTGTTGTAAAGATAGCTGCCCTGCGTGCCGGTCCGCGGCGTGCGTGCATTAACAAGACCCAGCACTTCTTGGCTGAAATGCCTGCCATCCGCGCTTGTCTGGTCGAGCCAAAGGGCCATTGCCAGTTGCGTCGCGTCCGGAGACAGACCGGATGTATGCGTGACCAGTTCGGCCACAGTCACGTCAGGCGCATCACCCAAAATGCTATCCACGCTGTCTGACCACGCCAACCGCCGCGCCTCGACCAACTCCAGAACGCAAACCGCCGTGACAGATTTGGACACACTGGCCAATTCTGCCACGCCGTGGTCGCCAAGCCTTGCAACGTCCCACTTGCCCGCAGCGTCGAGAACACCTGTGGCCAGCGCACCCGATACCGTATGCGTCTCGCGCCATGTACCAAACGCCGCGTCCATCCCGTCGTGCAGTGCCTGCGTGTCGCTTTCGGACGCAGCGCCTGTCGGGAACACCACCAATGCGGCACACGCCGCTATTTTGAAAAACGCCTGCATTATCATGAGGCTATCACAGGTTTGCGTAAATCTCCGCCACTTTCTTAACGGCCTCTTCGGGCGGCAATTCCTCGCTCTCGCCGGTCCGGCGCGAGGTCAGCTCGACCACTCCGTTATTGAGGCCGCGCGGCCCCACAGTGATGCGCCAAGGCAGACCAATCAGGTCCATGGTCGCGAACTTGCCACCGGCCCGCTCATTGCGGTCGTCATAAAGCGGCTCAAGACCCAGCGCGGTGAGGCTCGCATACAGCGCGTCGCAAGCCGCGTCAGCTTCGTCGTCGCCTTGCTTCAGGTTCACGATACCGCAGTGATATGGCGTGACACCTTCGGGCCAGATGATGCCCTTGTCATCGTGACTGGCTTCGATAATTGCGCCCACGAGGCGGCTGACACCGATCCCATGGCTGCCCATATGCACGGGCACTTGCTTGCCGTCCGGTCCCTGCACAACGGCATTCATCGCCTCCGAATACTTGGTCCCGAAATAGAATATCTGCCCCACTTCGATGCCACGCGCCACGCGGCGGCGGTCTTCGGGGATGGCGTTGAACACGGCTTCGTCGTGCGTTTCATCCGTGCGGGCATATTTCGAGGTGAACTCCTCCAGCACCGATTGGCACTGTTCAACGCTGTCATAGTCGATCACCCGGTCGCCGAAGGTCAGATCGGTCACTGCGCTGTCATAGAACACTTCGCTCTCGCCCGTGTCGGCCAGCACAAGGAACTCGTGCGTGTTGTCGCCACCAATTGGACCGCTGTCGGCGCGCATCGGAATGGCCTGCAGCCCCATGCGTTCGTAGGTCCGCAGATAAGTGACGAGGTGGCGGTTGTAGGCGTGCAACGCGTCCTCTTTGGTCAGGTCGAAATTGTAGCCGTCTTTCATAAAGAACTCGCGGCCTCGCATCACGCCAAAGCGCGGACGGATTTCATCCCGAAACTTCCACTGGATATGATAGAGCGTCAGGGGCAAATCCTTGTAGCTGCCCACGTGGCTGCGGAAGATATCCGTGATCAGCTCTTCGTTTGTGGGTCCATACAGCATGTCGCGGCCATGACGGTCGCTGATACGCAGCATTTCCTGCCCGTAATCATCATAGCGCCCGCTTTCACGCCACAGATCAGCGGATTGCAGCGTGGGCATGAGCATGGGGATGTGCCCGGCGCGCACCTGTTCTTCGTGCACGATGTTTTCCAGCTTGCGCAGCACCTTGAAGCCCAGCGGCAGCCAGGAATAGATGCCGGCACTGGATTGCTTGATCATGCCCGCGCGCAGCATCAGTCGGTGACTGACAATCTGTGCCTCGCTTGGGTTTTCCTTCAGCACAGGCAGAAAATAACGGCTCAAACGCATGTGCGCGCTCCCTCAAAAGATTTCGACCTGATTAGGACAAAGCCCGCACACCCGCAACGTCCCCTTATCTGTTTTGAATAAATCCCCGAGGCGGTGCAGCCGGGGGCAGCGCCCCCACAAGACAAAAGGCATGCGCGAAAGCGCGCAATTGGATCAGACTCGATACAGCGCCCCTTGAAGCGACGGCAAAAACCCCGCATCTCTAGGCGCAGCGCAATTCATGGATTGAAAATGGCCCTGCCCGTTCGCGAACAGTTCAAATATTGGGGGATCGCAGCGGCGATCTTCCTGCTGCTGCTTTATGCGCTTGGCGATCAGCTGTTGCCGTTCTTTCTTGGGGCAGCCATCGCCTATTTTCTCGATCCTGTGGCTGACTGGCTCGAAGCACACGGATGCAGCCGCGGGATTGCAACAGGCATTATCACTGTCAGCGCGATAATTGTGTTTGTCATTTTGGTGCTCTTGGTCATTCCAACCCTCGTCGAACAGGCCATCGAGCTTTTCAACGCAGCACCGCAAGTCGCGCGGGATCTTGGCACATTCCTGACGGAACGGTTCCCCAGCTTGCTGGATGAGAACTCGACCGTTCGCCAAACGCTCAACTCGCTTGGTCAGACCATATCCGAACGCGGCGGACAGCTGCTTGAAACGGCGCTCACATCAGCAGCCAGCCTAATCAACATCGTTGTCCTGTTCGTCATCGTCCCCGTTGTTGCCGTCTATCTGTTGCTGGATTGGGACCGCATGATTGCCCGTGTCGACACGCTTTTGCCGCGCGACCACGCCCCAGTGATCCGCAGACTCGCGAGCGACGTCGACAAAACGCTTGCAGGGTTCATTCGCGGTATGGGCACCGTTTGCCTGATCCTTGGCACCTATTATGCCATCGCCCTGATGCTGATCGGCCTGCAATTTGGCCTTGTAGTTGGCTTTGTCGCTGGCCTTTTGACCTTTATTCCGTACGTGGGTGCCATCGTCGGTGGGCTTCTGGCCGTCGGCCTTGCGATATTCCAATTCTGGGGCGAGTGGTGGTGGATCGTTGCCGTCGCCATTGTCTTTCAGATCGGTCAGATTGCCGAAGGAAACTTCCTGACCCCTAAACTTGTCGGCGACAGCGTCGGACTGCACCCTGTGTGGCTGATCTTGTCCCTGTCTGTTTTCGGCGCTCTGTTTGGGTTTGTCGGTATGCTTGTCGCAGTACCCATGGCCGCAGCTCTCGGCGTGTTGGTACGTTTTGTGATCGAGCAATATCAACAAAGCCGCCTTTACACCGGGATCAGCGGCATATCAGCGCCTGAGGCCGAGGACTGATCAATGGCCCAGCAGCTTGGTTTTGATCTTCCGGTGCGGACCGCACTGGGGCGCGACGATTTTCTGGTCGCACCTTCGAATGCAGTGGCCCTGTCAATGGTCGATGCCTGGCGTACGTGGTCACCCCCCAAGCTCGTGCTTTCCGGTCCCGAAGGGTCTGGCAAGACCCACCTTGCCCACGTCTGGGCGGTCGACAGCGGCGCGCGGATCGTATCCGCCACTGACCTCCAGGACGCATCTATCGATGCTTTCTTTGACGCGCCCATTGCAGTCGAAGATGTAGATCAGATCGCGCAAGACCACGACAAGCAAACAGCGCTGTTTCACCTGCACAATGCCCTGCAATCAGCCGGATTTTCGTTGCTCATGACCGGTCAAGCGGCGCCCAACCTGTGGCAACTTTCACTGCCCGATTTGCAAAGCCGTGTGGATGCAGCAGGCCACGCAGCACTTGATGCCCCGGATGACAGCCTGCTTGGTGCGGTTCTGGCCAAACTGTTTTCAGACAGGCAACTGACACCACGGCCAGATGTCATTCCGTATCTGGTCACCCATATGGAACGCAGTTTTGCCGCCGCACGCGGCATTGTAGCCGATCTGGATGCAACCAGCCTTGCGCAGAAAAAGCCCATAACGCGGGCACTTGCAGCGACGTGTCTGGACAAACAGGGGTGATCCGGCAGATAACTGTCACTCAACCTTTACACCCCTTCGACATAAGCTGCGCATGACAAACGCTGACTTCCTTGGCTCGGACTTTCCCGCGCCCACATCGCTGCCCGATCTGGACACAAGCGGTTCGGGCCGGTTCTTCAACCGTGAACTCAGCTGGCTGGCGTTCAATTGGCGTGTGTTGGAAGAGGCGGAAAACCCACGTGTCCCATTGTTGGAACGTCTGAGATTTGTGTCGATCGGCGCCGGCAACCTTGATGAGTTTTACACCGTCCGTGTGGCAGGTCTGCGGGAATTGGCCATTGCGGGCAACACGACGCCCGCAGCGGATGGCCTGACGCCAGCGGAACAACTGGTCCTGATCAACGAAAACGCCCGCCAACTGATCCTGCGCCAAACCGCCGTGCTGGCAGGCCTCCAGTCTGACATGGAAAGTCAGGGCATTTCGGTCCTGACCGCAAGCGATCTGACACATGCGGACAAGAAATATCTCGAAGATGTGTTTCTGCGCCGCGTCTTTGCGGTCTTGTCGCCGCTGGCGATTGATCCCGCGCACCCGTTCCCGTTCATCCCCAACACCGGTCACGCGCTTGCGCTGCAGCTTGAACGGACAAACGACAAACGGTCCCTTCAAGCACTCCTGCCCATCCCGGCGCAGATCGACCGCTTCGTCGCCCTGCCCGGTCCCGGGCACAGGTTGCTGCCCCTCGAAGAGCTGTTGGTTCTGAACATCCCAAGCCTGTTTCCAGGATACAGGCTCAAGGCCCATTTCGGCTTCCGCGTGCTGCGCGACAGCGACCTTGAGGTCGAGGAAGAAGCCGAAGACCTCGTGCGTGAATTCGAAGTGGCCCTGAAACGACGCCGTAGGGGCGAAGTCGTGCGACTGACCCATTCTGCAGGCGCGCCCAAAGCCCTCAAGGCCGTCATCATGCGAGAGTTGGGCGTCAGCGACGCCGAAGTCATCGAGGTGGACGGCATGCTGGGCATGTCTGACCTGAGCGAACTGGTTCTCGATGACCGCCCCGATCTGCTCTGGCCCTCGTTCACGCCGCGCGTACCCGAACGGGTGACCGATTTCGAAGGCGATATGCTGGCCGCCATCCGCCAAAAGGACATGCTGCTGCACCACCCATACGAGACATTCGATATGGTGGTCCGATTTCTGCAACAGGCCGCCCGTGATCCAAACGTGGTGGCGATCAAGCAGACGCTGTACCGCACGTCCAAGAACTCACCCATCGTCGAAGCGTTGTGCGAGGCTGCCGAAGACGGCAAATCCGTCACCGCTCTGGTCGAACTCAAAGCCCGCTTTGATGAGGCAGCCAACATCCGCCAATCGCGCCGTCTGGAGCGGGCGGGTGCGCATGTCGTATACGGGTTCCTCGACCTCAAGACCCACGCCAAGATCAGCACGGTGGTGCGTCGCGAGGGCAAGGAACTGGTCACCTACACCCACTACGGCACCGGTAACTATCACCCGATTACAGCGCGCATCTACACCGATCTGTCACTCTTCACCTGCGACGCCAAACTGGGGCGCGACGCCACCAAGGTCTTTAACTACCTGTCCGGGTACGCGCCGCCCGAAGGGCTCGACAATCTTGCGATCTCGCCCACCACACTCAAGCCACGCCTGCTCGACATGATCTCGGCCGAAGCAGCACATGCAAAGGCCGGCAAACCGGCGGAGATCTGGGCCAAGATGAACTCGCTCATCGACAGCGAGGTCATCGACGCGCTCTATGCAGCCAGCCAAGCTGGCGTAAAGATCAGCCTTATCATCCGTGGTATTTGCGGCCTGCGGCCCGGCATCAAAGACTTGTCAGAGAATATCCGCGTCAAATCCATCGTTGGTCGTTTCCTTGAGCATTCCCGCATCGTCTGCTTTGGCAACGGGCATGGGTTGCCGTCGAAGAAAGCACGGGTATTTATCTCGTCTGCCGACTGGATGGGCCGGAACCTCAATCGCCGCGTCGAAACCCTGATCGAGATCGAAAACAATACGGTAAAGGCCCAGATCGTAAGCCAAGTCATGGCGGCGAACCTCGCCGATGTTGCGCAAAGCTGGGTTATGGCGCCGGACGGCACCTTCAAACGCCCCGTATTGCCCGAGGGCACATTTGCCTTCAACTGCCACCGGTTTTTCATGGAAAACCCATCCCTGTCAGGTCGGGGATCAGCAGGTGCCGCTGATGTGCCGAAGCTGACACACACTGAAGACTGACACGCGGCGAAGGGTCGGCGGGTGGGCGCATTTCGGCGTATGCCGAAACAGAGCCACCCGAACGACCCAAATCATTGACCCACGCGACAGGCTGGTCCATCAACGTGATCAAACGAGGTGCCACGGGGGGTCCATGAACGTTTCTGTTTCGCCACAGACAGGCGACGGCAGCCTTTTCGGTCGCCCCCTGTTCGAAGATCCATCCGCCCGTGCCCTGTCCCGCGTCGGCGTTGTCGATGTTGGATCGAACTCCGTCCGTTTGGTGGTTTTCGATGGCGCTGCCCGGTCACCGGCATATTTTTACAACGAAAAGATCATGTGCGCCCTTGGCGCGGGTCTGTCCGATACAGGCCACCTGAACCCTCAGGGCCGCGTGCGAGCGCTTGATGCGCTCAAACGGTTCCAGCGTCTGACCGAAGGGATGGGTCTGTCCGATCTGTCTGTCGTGGCCACGGCAGCTGTGCGCGATGCCAGCGACGGGCTTGATTTCCGGTCGGATGTGCTGCGGGACACCGGTTTGAACGTCCGCGTCATAGATGGCCGCGAAGAGGCAAGACTGTCAGCGCAAGGCGTTTTGTTGGGCTGGCCGGGGTCATACGGTCTCGTGTGTGACATTGGCGGGTCATCCATGGAGCTTGCCGAAATATCCGATGGCACTGTTGGTCGCCGCGTCACCTCCGACCTGGGCCCGCTGAAACTGCAAACCGTCAAAGGTGGCAAGAAAGGGCGCCGCGCCCATATCAAAGCCGTCATGGAACAGTTGCAGTCCGAGATGGGTCCGCAACGTGACCGCCTGTTCCTTGTGGGAGGATCATGGCGGGCCATTGCACGGGTGGATATGCACCGCCGCGGCTATCCTTTGCATGTGTTGCATGAGTACCGGATGTCTCCGCAATCTGTGCAACGCACTGCAAAATTCATCCGTGAACACGAAGACCATGACGCATTGCGCGGCGCATGCGGCATCTCGTCGACGCGGATGGCATTGGTCCCGCTTGCCGCTGAAGTCCTGTGGCGACTGGTGAAAACGTTCAAGCCCAAGGACATCGCCGTGTCCAGCTACGGCATCCGCGAAGGGATGCTGTATGAACAGATGCCCCAGCGCCTGCGCGATCGAGACCCCTTGATCGAGGCCTGCCGCTTTGCCGAGGCCAAGGACGCACGCATGCCAGGCTTTGGCAAGCTGCTCTATCAGTTCATCGAGCCGATCTTCAAATCGGTGCCCGACACACGCAAACGCCTGATCAAGGCCGCCTGCCTGCTCCATGATGTGAGTTGGCGGGCCCATCCCGACTATCGACACGAGGTCTGCTTTGACAATGCGACCCGGGCCAATCTTGGTGGCCTGAAACATTCGGAACGTGTCTTCCTCGGTTTGGCCCTGCTGCACAGGTACACCAATAAACGCGAAGGCACCCATTTCGAGGACCTATATGCGCTGATTGACGAAAAAACCCGGCGCGACGCCGAAATCGTCGGCAAGGCCATGCGCTTTGGCGCGATGCTCTGGATGGAAAAAGACGCCGAACGCGGTGCCTTCAAGTGGTTCCCAAAGAAAAGACAACTTGAGTTGCATCTGTCTCCGGACGCGATGCCCTTGTTCGGCGAAGTGGCTGAGGCCCGCCTGAACTCGCTCGCAAGCTCACTGGACGCCAAGGTTACGGTCAAGCAGCGACGACGCTAAATGTCGATCTGAACGCCCGGAGCGGGATCGGCTTCCCGATCTTCGGGCGACTTCCGACGGAAGATAATGTCGCCGTTATCCAGCATCTTTGGTGGGTGATAAACACTCCAGTCTTCAACGTCTTCCAACAGATCACGCAAGGCTGGCCCCATATGAGCCGTGAAATCGCGCAATGCCGGACCGAACTCTTTGGCCATGTCCTGCAGCCCGTCGATGGCCGGCTCCATTTCGCGCCTGAGCCCTTCCATGAGCATCTGCGCACCGCGCTCCATCAGAGACAGGCCGCGGTCATCATCCGTGTCCTGCGCGAAGGCAGGCGAGACAAATGCGCAGAGACAGAGGGCAGGTAAGAGCCGTTTCATGACCAACATATGGGCACTATAGCGCGATATCCAAGCTAACGGGATAATGGTCAGAGGCTGTGACCAGCGCATCGCGCAGCGCGGGTTGCGACCAGCATTCCGGATCGTCCATCGGGTGCCAGATGCGCCAGGTCGGTGCCCGCGCGGCCAGATCGGGTGATACCATGATGTAGTCCAGCAACGCTTGCAGAAACCGCCGTTCCGGCCTGATCCAGAAGCGCGCGGTGGTCGGCGTAGCCCCCAACCTGCGCTGCAAGGCTTGCCGCGCATGAGGGTCAAACAAGGCGGTATCCCCAGCACCCAGAATGATTTCGACGGAAGATCGGCCAAAGAGGTTCTCGTACTCGTCAAGACCCGGGCCGTCGTTCAGGTCTCCCAACAGAACCGTTGGATGACCATCGCCGACCAAAGCGTCGATCCGCGCGCGCAACCAGATTGCCTGTGCCAGTTGCTTGCGTCTGTTCGCGATTGAGATGCGCATGATCTCATCGTGATTACGGGCACCGTGGGGGGCCTTGGATTTCAGGTGCGCGCCGATCAGGCGCAGTTGGATGCCTTGCGTGGTTTCCACTGCCAACTCAAGAGGAGGTTTGGAGAAAACGACAGTGTCCTGCGTCGAATCAATATCCAAGTCTATGTCAAAACTTTCGTCAAAACGCGGCGCATCAGGATGCACCAGCGGGTCATGCCGCACGTCCATCACATCCGGATCATACAGCAATGCAATCTCTTGCTGCGTGTCGTTCGAAAAGCCGATGACGGCCCGGCGTGCGCGCAGCCCGGCAAAGGTTGCAAACGCTTCCAGCGCTTTGACCGTATCGCGGCTCCGGCTGTTGTCGGGCGCTTCAATCACCATCACCGCATCGGCATCAAGTGCCTGAAACACGGTGCGCAATGCGTCGGTTTGATCTGCACGGGTCACGTCGTAGCGCGCGGACCACTCCCCGTCATTCCAAAGCTGGTCGCTCTCGTCGAACAGGCTGTGCATCCATTCGACGTTATAGGTCGCCAGGCGCATCAGTCGCGGCTTCCCAAAATCTCTTCCCACGCGCGGTTGATGTCGATCATACGCTTTTCGGCCAAGCGCACCGCTTCTTCCGGCACGCCACGGGCCATCATCGCATCGGGGTGGTTTTCACGCACCAGCTTGCGCCAGGATTTGCGGATGGCTTCAATCTCCATCGATGGATCAACACCCAAGACCGAAAATGGATCTGGCGTGGCGTCCGGCACAAAGCGCGCCCGGAGCGCCCGGAAATCTGCGTCCGAGATCGCAAAGATATGCGCGACCTCCTCAAGGAAAGCATCTTCGTTCGGGTGATAGAACCCATCCGCCATGGCAATATGAAACAACCCTTCGATCAGATCGTTCAACGTCTCGGGCTGGCTGGCGAACATGGCGTGGATGCGAGTGGCATAGTCCTCGAACCCGGCGACGTCCTGGCGGGCAAGATTGAACACCTTGGCGGCCCCCGCCTCGTCCTTGTCGGCGATGTGAAACACTTCGCGGAAGGCGGTCACTTCGTCCCGGGTGACATGACCATCTGCCTTGGCCATCTTGGCCCCAAGCGCAATGACGGCAATGGCAAAAGCAACGCTGCGCTCGGGCGGCGCACGCAGTTTGTCAAAGATCTGCGTCAGGCTTTCGCCTGCGCTCAGCGCTGAAAGCGCATCGGATATGCGGGCCCACAATGACATGGCTGCACCCTATACCGTATCGTCGCGGGTGGCGTTAGCGCTGTCGGTCGCACCCAGACGTTTTTGCATCAGAATCAAATCCAGCCATGTGTCGTTCTTTCGTCCGACCTCGGGCATGCGGGCGACTTGTGCAAACCCCATGGCACGATGAAAGGCAATGGCGCCAGCATTGGCACCGCTGATCCCGGCCACCATGATGTGATGGCCCGCCGCCGCCGCGCGCGCCTCCAGGGCGGACAGGAGTGCCGCACCCTGCCCCCGTCCTTGCGCGCGGTCGGCCAGAAGAATTGTATGTTCGACCGTGGCGCTGTACCCCGGCCCACCTCGAAACGGTCCGAACGTGGCAAATCCGGTCTGGTCGGGCAGAACGAGAACCACGCGATCGGCAATCATTTGTGCCATCTCGGCGTGAGTCTTGAGAGTTGTGGTAAAGGTGATCTGGCTGTTTGCGATCACGTCGTTCCAGATGTCCGCAATCCAGCCCGCATCCTCTGCAGTCGCGTCTCGGATCATAGCATTCGTTTACCATGCGGCGTTTCAAAGACCGCCTGCATGGCCACGGCCCCCGTTTCAACCTTCACCCGATCATCTGACAGTTGACCTCGTAACGCCGACGCCAGCGCGTCGCCCTGTGGATGCACAAGCGTGAATCGCAACAGGCGAATTCCGGTTCGGGTCAGGTGCGGCGCAGGATGCACGCCAACGGCCCATTCGATCAATGCGGGCCAAAGGTTGTCGTTGGGTGTCGTGCCGTCGCGTGACACTGCCATGCGCCACGACAAATCGCCCCGGCTGACGGCCACTGGCACGCCTGTGCCGTCGGGCATCTGGTCCAGAGCCGTGTCCATATCCGTTACGGAACACGCCCAATTTGACAGCCGTGCAGAACCGAAAAACCGGTCCAAATCGTACCAACGTGGTCGTGTTGGTGCAGGTACCGCCGTGTTCGGCGCAATCGCTTCAAGGTAAAGGCCGTCCTCAAGCCCCATCAGCGCATTATGCGTCTGAAACACGGCATGTGTCCCGCCTGGCTGCATGGATACGCCCAATGCCTCTTCGACATGGGCCCGTGCCGCTTCAAGGTCGGTGGCCCCGACAACGAGATGGTCGAAAATCATGGGTTCTCCTGCTCTGGCCTATTCGCAGGCCGCAGAAAGCTGCAATTCGGCTGACGTTATCGCAGTCCTCTTCAACGAAATGAAGAGGTTTGGAGGCAGCCGAGCCAAGTTTGCATCATTTGGTTTGCTGCAACTGTCAATTTCTAGGCTGTAAAGGGAAAGGAATTGCGGGCGCCCGCTTGGTGCAGCCGCCAACCGACTTTGAACAGCTGGCCGCCCATAGCCGGGCGACCACTGGCGCCTCTTAAGCTGCAGCGTCGCCGCCGCGCAGGATGTTCAGAATGTGCTGTGCCGCGTCTGGAATATTGGTCCCGGGCCCAAAGATGGCCTTGACCCCGGCATCATAGAGGAATTGGTAATCCTGCTGCGGGATCACACCGCCACAGATCACGATGATATCTTCGGCCCCTGCATCTTTCAGCGCTTGGACCAATTGCGGTGCCAGCGTCTTGTGCCCCGCAGCCTGCGAGGAGATACCGACAACATGCACATCGTTGTCGACCGCATCCTGTGCAGCTTCTGCCGGTGTTTGGAACAGCGGACCCACGTCAACGTCGAAACCGATGTCGGCAAAGGCCGTCGCGATCACCTTGGCGCCACGGTCGTGTCCGTCTTGACCCATTTTGACCACCAGCATACGCGGGCGGCGGCCTTCGGCGTCGGCGAAATCTTCCACCGACTTCTGGATGGCCGCGAACCCTTCGTCCCCCTCGTAGGCAGCGCCATACACCCCGGCTAGCGTTTTCACCTCTGCCCTGTGACGTCCGAATTGTTTTTCCATGGCCATGCTGATCTCTCCCACCGTTGCACGTGCCCGCGCCGCGTCGACTGCGGCCTCCAAAAGATTGCCATCTGCCGTAGCAACCGCGCTCAGGGCGTCCAATGCCGCCTGACAAGCGCTTTCGTCCCGTTCTGACTTGATCCGTTCGAGCCGCGCGATCTGGCTGTCACGCACAGCGGCGTTGTCGATATCGAGGATGTCGATCTCGTCCTCCTTCTCGAGCCGGAATTTGTTGACGCCGACGATCACCTCGTCCCCACGGTCGATCATGGCCTGCCGCTTGGCGGCTGCTTCTTCGATCCGCAGCTTGGGCATGCCAGAGGCCACAGCCTTGGTCATTCCTCCCATCTCTTCGACCTCTTCGATCAGCTTCCAGGCTTCTTCGGCCAGGTCATGGGTTAGTTTTTCAACGTAGTAGGAGCCTGCAAGCGGATCGACCACATTGGTAACGCCCGTTTCGTTCTGCAGGATCAACTGCGTGTTGCGCGCGATGCGGCTGGAAAACTGAGTGGGCAACGCGATGGCTTCGTCAAAGCTGTTGGTGTGCAAGGACTGCGTGCCACCCAGAACAGCGCTCATCGCCTCAAACGCGGTGCGCACCACGTTGTTGTAGGGGTCTTGCTCCTGTAGGCTCACGCCACTGGTCTGGCAATGGGTGCGCAGCATCGACGATTTGGGGTTTTTCGGCTCGAACTCAGACATGATGCGGTGCCAAAGCAGGCGGGCCGCACGCAGCTTCGCCGCTTCCATGAAGAAATTCATGCCGATGGCAAAGAAGAACGACAGGCGCCCGGCGAACTTGTCCACATCCATGCCCCGCGCGATGGCGGCACGAACGTATTCGCGCCCGTCAGCGAGGGTAAAGGCCAATTCCTGCACGAGGTTCGCGCCCGCCTCTTGCATATGGTAGCCCGAAATACTGATCGAGTTGAACTTGGGCATCTCGTTCGACGTGAAGTCGATGATATCCGCAATGATCCGCATGCTGGGTTCCGGCGGATAGATATAGGTGTTTCGGACCATGAACTCTTTCAGAATGTCGTTCTGAATGGTTCCGGACAGGGCTGCCTTGTCCACGCCCTGCTCTTCGCCTGCGACGATGAAGTTGGCAAGGATCGGGATCACGGCCCCGTTCATGGTCATCGACACCGACACTTTGTCCAGCGGGATGCCGTCGAACAGGATCTTCATGTCCTCAACCGAGTCAATGGCGACACCGGCCTTGCCCACATCACCTACGACGCGTTCATGATCACTGTCGTAGCCACGGTGCGTGGCCAAATCAAAGGCGACGGACACCCCCTGCTGACCTGCGTCCAAGGCGCGACGATAAAAAGCGTTGGATTCCTCGGCAGTGGAAAACCCGGCATATTGTCGGATGGTCCATGGGCGGCCCGCATACATCGTCGCCTTGACCCCACGGGTGAACGGGGCCTGTCCGGGGATGGTGCCCAGATGATCAACCCCACTTAGATCGTCCTCGGTATAGATGGGGGCAACGTCGATGCCCTCAAGCGTGTTCCAGGTCAGGTCGTTGACCGGGCGGCCGCGCAGCTCGCCCTCAGCCAGGTTCCGCCAATCGTCTTTCTTGGTCGTCATATCCTTGTCCTCTTGTCAGCGGACCATGCGGCAGGGTTTGCCCCGCTCCTCTCTGGTCCAATTCCTCTGTCAGTGTTGCAAGTCCATCCGCACCGGCGGTCAGCCAGTGAATGTCGTCCATATAAGCCTCGCGCATTGCGGCGATGGCGGCAGTGTCAAACGGGGTCCAGCGCGGCGCCATTCCCGTAATCAGGTCGGGATCTTCGCCACGGTCCGCCAGCATTCCGCGCAGTTCCGGCACGCTCGGGGATCGGTTCAGCCATGTCTGCGAAGCGTTGCGTGGACCATACAGCCCCGTGACGCCCTGGAACATCGCATCAGGTCGCCCTGCTGTGCGTTCGAACGGTACAATCACAATCTTGGCGCCGGGCGCGGCACAGGCCACATCAGCGATCACGTCGCGCCATGTGCGTGGCCCAAACGCCACGCGTACCAATTGGTCCGGCTCCAGCAGCGTGTGCCCGCGTGCAACGCAATAGGCCGCTGCAGAGCTCCAGTAGTGGTTCAACGCGCGTACTGACAATACCACCGTGTCGATTTGGCCATCGAAGGCGGCCGCGTACCGGGCCATCCGTTCACCCACATCGCCGTAAAGCGAGCGTGACCGCATGTTGCGGCGCATGGTGCCAAGCATATTCTCGTCCGAAACAACCAGCGTCTTGATGCCGTTGCGTTCGGTTTTATTCACCTGCAGCATAACACGCCCGCGCGCATGACGCGCCGCTTTCAGGCTGACACCTGCATCGGGTTGAATACCCGCAAACAGCCCTTTGCGGGTGCGCATGGGTCCCCAGAAGCCAATGCGCCTTGTCCGCATGAAATCCGAGTTTTGGCGCACATAGGCCTGAAAAGACGTGGTTCCGGTGCGATGTGCACCAATATGCAGGATAACCTTCATGCCGATTTGGTCCTTTACCATGGTCGTGCGCCGCCCGGAGCGGTCCCGGCGGTCATGGTTAAGGGGTGCCACGCAAAGGCTTGGCGAACGATTAAAGCTAAAATTGGCGCGAGCAGCCGTCGCAATTGCGGAAAAAGCCTCTACATTGGGGCAAGCAGGAGGGCCGATGAAACACCTATTACCCATTGTTCTGGCAGGACTTTTCACTGGACCGATGGCGGTCGCTGAAAGCACCGTCGACGGCACGGCGTCCATCTTCCTGAACGGCGATACGTCAGATTTGAGCCAATTTGTATGGGAAAAGCGGCCCATAATCGTGTTCGCAGACAGCCCGAACGACCCGAATTTCGGGCAACAAATGGATTTCCTCGAAGCGCGCGCCCAAGAGTTGGCGGACCGTGACGTGATCGTTCTGACGGACACGGACCCGTCCGTCGAAAGTGCTTTGCGCCAGAAATTGCGGCCACGTGGCTTCATGTTGGTGCTTGTGGGCAAGGATGGTGGCGTGAAATTACGCAAACCGTTCCCGTGGGATGTGCGTGAATTGACACGCACCATCGACAAGATGCCCATCCGGCAACGTGAAATACGCGAACGGCGCAGTAACGACTCGTAAACCTCTGCCAGATTGCAATTTACGGTCATTTGCCCTATATATGGCTCACGGATCGTGTGATACGCACGACAGAACCGTGGAAAGGGAAACACATGCTGGAAGACATCAGAATTCTGGTCGGTGACCAACCCAAACAGCCCGAGCGCGATGAAGAAGCGCCCATTAGCGGCGATTTCTGAACGCACGTTCATGCCGCACCCTCGGGCGTAATCTTTGGGTTCAGCCCTGATCTCTCGATATTTTTTGCCTCGCTTTCGGTCATGCCCAGCGCAATATTGACCGCGATAAGTGCGCGCATCCCCCAGCGCAGCGTGACAATCCGGCGCCGCGTCAGTTCCTTGTGTACCGCCACGCGCCGTTCGGGCGACAAGGTCTTGAACTCCTCCAACCGCATATCTTCGACAATTGTACGCAGGTCCGCGTACTCTGCATAAAAGCGAAGAACCGGCCTGATTGTGCTGGTGCGCAGCAGCGGAATGGCATCCGACACAGCATCGAACACGATCGGCGCACTTTCTGACGTACTGAACGGCATGTACGCCATTGGCCCCTCGCCACCCCTCAGCATTCGATCCTGTTGCGTGCGGGCTGTGTCCGTGATGGCTTGATTATCGATCTTGCTGATCGTGTTGTAGATCTCGCTTTGCAGCGCCGTCAGTGTGTCCGCGCGCCGGTTGTCCCTGTCACGCTGTTTGCGCTCTTCCTGAAACAGGAATCCCGCAAGCCAGCCCGATATAATGACAAGCCCCGCCAGAATGCCCTGACGCAAGCGAACGTCGATCCAATCGGCAGACATTGTCCAGATGATCGGAACCAAAGCGGCAGCAAGCACGGGCACCAGCACCAGTGCTCCGCGCAGCAACATCTGTACCACCGTCCGCTCGCCCCAGCGCCAATAGCCAGCCAACAGACCAATGAGCGTCAGAATAACCAGTGCCATGATCATTGACGGCTCAATGGCGCCAAATCCGATCACCGTGGCACAGAGCCCCGCCCACACCAGCAGAAAAACCGATATCCAGACCAGCGCTGGCAAGGGAGGCCTACTCGAATTCCATGATGACGTCGTCGACGGCCAGACTGTCGCCAGCACCTGCATTGATCTTGGACACCACGCCCTTCTTCTCGGCGCGCAGAATATTTTCCATCTTCATCGCTTCGATGGTACAAAGCGCCTGCCCTTCCTGAACCTCATCGCCCTCGGCCACATCGACCTTCACGACCAGACCTGGCATTGGGCAGAGCAGCATCTTGGACGTGTCAGGCGGCGTCTTCTCCGGCATCAGGCGCGCCAGCTCGGCTTGACGGGGGGAACGCACGTGCACTTTCAAGTCGGCGCCACGGGTCCTGATCCGGAAACCACCAGACACCTTGCCGACCTTCAACACCAGCGGTGCGCCGTCCACAGTCATCTCGGCCAATTGGTCGCCCGGTGTCCAATCCCCAGACACCCGCAGCGCATCACCACCGTCAAAGGTTACGGTGGCACCATCATGGTCAGCGGCAATGCGCACGTCATATGACTGCCCCTGCACACTGACGTTCCAATCGGTGCCCACCTTGCGTTCATGGTTGTCCATACGGCCCGATACGCGGGCGCGACGAATTTCGGCCACGCGGTGCATCGCGGCACACGCCGCTGCCACGCGGCGCACGTCGCCTTCGCCAAGCTCTACCCCTTCGAAACCGTCGGGATATTCTTCTGCGATAAAGGCGGTTGTCATGTCACCAGAGATGAATTTGGGGTGATCCATAACCGCCGACAAGAATGGCAGGTTGTGTCCGATGCCTTCCACTTCGAAGCTGTCGAGAGCCACGCGCATCGCCTCGATGGCAGTTGCGCGATCTGGTCCCCAAGTGCAGAGCTTCGCGATCATGGGATCGTAATACATGCTGATCTCGCCCCCCTCGTACACACCGGTGTCATTCCGGATCACAACGTTTTGCGGCAACACACCGGGGCTGTAGCTGGCCGTTTCAGCAGGCGGACGATAGCGGGTCAATCGTCCGATCGAGGGCAAGAAACCGCGATACGGGTCTTCGGCGTACAGCCGGTTTTCGATGGCCCAACCATGCAGCTTTACATCGTCTTGAGTAATCGAAAGCGGCTCGCCAGCGGCAACGCGGATCATCTGTTCGACCAGATCAACACCGGTGATCAATTCGGTCACCGGGTGCTCCACTTGCAGACGTGTATTCATCTCAAGGAAGTAAAAATTCTTGTCGCCGTCGACGATGAACTCGACAGTGCCCGCACTGGCATACCCGACAGCTTTGGCAAGCGCGACGGCCTGTTCACCCATCGCCTTGCGGGTCGCTTCATCCAGGAACGGCGACGGCGCTTCTTCGACCACCTTCTGGTTCCGGCGCTGGATCGAGCACTCGCGTTCACCCAGAAAGATGCCGTTGCCATGGGTGTCGCACAGCACCTGAATTTCGATGTGGCGCGGTTGGGTCACAAATTTCTCGATGAAGATCCGGTCATCGCCAAAGCTGTTGGCCGCTTCGTTCTTGGACGACTGAAAGCCTTCGCGCGCTTCTTCGTCGGTCCACGCGATCCGCATGCCCTTGCCGCCACCCCCGGCGGATGCCTTGAGCATCACGGGATAGCCGATCTGGTTCGAGATTTTTACCGCCTCGTCCGCATCTTCGATCAGCCCCATGTACCCGGGCACTGTACTGACGTCGGCCTCCTGCGCGATCTTCTTGGACGTGATCTTGTCGCCCATGCTTTCGATGGCCCCAACCGGGGGGCCGACAAAAGCCACACCCGCCGCGTCCAGCGCTTCGGCGAACTTCGAGTTTTCCGACAGAAAGCCATAGCCGGGGTGAACGGCCTTGGCCCCAGACGCCCTTATGGCCTCCATGACCTTGTCAATGACGATGTAAGACTGATTGGCCGGGGGTGGACCAATGTGGATCGCCTCGTCCGCCATCTGCACGTGCAATGCATTGGCATCGGCATCCGAATAGATGGCCACCGTGGGAATGCCCATTTTGCGCGCGGTCTTGATGACACGGCAGGCGATCTCGCCCCGATTGGCGATCAGAATCTTGTTGAACATGGTGCTGTCTCACTCTTTGGTCTTTGGCCGACCGGATATGTGGCACGTTTTTCCCACATCTCCGCCCAGGTTTTCCCCATGCGAGCATCACTTTCTTCTGACGCCCACGTCATTGGTTTGTTTTCTGTGATCCGCGCGTGAGAAATTTGTTCTTCACAGGCAGATTGTTGTTGTTTCTGATGGATCACGCGCTGGCCGCGATCTGCTTTCAAATCAAAAAACTTCAATAGTTTGAATGACTTCGTGTCTTGAGACGCAACGGCCCGCCGCACATCTTGCTGCAATGCCGCGTACGGGACCGCGGTGCCTGGAGGACATTCATGAAACCAAATCGACTTGGCCGTGTCAGCACGGCCGCCCTTGCAATTGCGGCCGGTGCCAGCATGGCCGCTGCAGACGAGGCGAGCGAACTCGCCGAACTGCGCGAACGCGTTGAAGTGCTGGAAGCGGAGCTGGACGACCCGGGTCGTCCGCAACTGCGTTTCAACATTGGGGAGAATACTGAGATTCAAATCTATGGCTTCGTACGATTTGAGGCCGCTTACGACTTCAACTTCGCGCAGGGGGACGCAACGACTGCAAGCGTCATTGGCGATCCAGCTGCCGAGACCGATGGCGACTTCGAAACCAGTGTTCGCGTGTCGCGGCTGGGGGTGCGATCTGACACGACGACGGATATCGGCCAAATCAAGACGGAGCTTGAGTTCGACCTCTTCAGCGAGGACTCGGCCACGTCGTCTCCCGATCTCCGACTGCGCAAGGCGTTTATCAACGTAAATGACAGGTTTTTGTTGGGTCAGCAAAACTCCAACTTCATGCCCTCGATCCACTACCCGCGTTCCGTTGAATTCAATGGGCCTGTCGGCCTCCCGTTCGCCCGTGTCGTCCAAGCGAGATACACACACAGCGCAAACGGATTCACGTTTTCCGGTTCCATCGAAGAAGCGGCCGGCAGCGCAGAATTTCCCACTGGTGGATCCGAAGATCCTTTGGCCACTGCGGCGCTTCTTTACAATATTTCGGACAGCGCGTCGGTCCGTGTCGCGGGCCTTGTCGGTACGTTCAGCGAAGCGGGCACTCAAGAACAGCTTGATACGAACGGCATTGTTTTGTCCGGCACCTTTGTGCCGTGGCAGGGTGGCCGGTTCGGTGCAACTTACACCACCGGTCAAGCTCTCGGGAACTTGCTGATCGGGGGGGGTGCGCGGTCCAACGGTGCGGGCGAAGAAAACGACTCCCAATCGTTCTCGTTGGAATTGACACAACAAGTCACTGAACAGGTAAGTGTCGGGGTTGCGTACGGTAACGAAAGCTACGATTTCGCCACGCCGTTTGACGCGAGCATACCTGGGAACGGCGGCTATACCGACCTGCAATCCGTTCACCTGAACGTCTTCTACACGCCAGTGGAACGCTTCACACTGGCGGCAGAGTATGTTTGGATTGAGAGCGAAGATGACTTTACTGGCCGTGTTGATGACGGCAGCCGGGTGGGCGTTTCTGCCACGTTCCGGTTCTGAAGAAACAGTAAGGCGTGCCTTAGATTTGGGGTATTGAGCAGCGTTTAAACGCTTTGCTGATAATCGCCAGGCGAATGTCACACGCGCCTGGCGATTTAGTCTATTGGATCTGTTAGCAGCGGCTGGGGTTCTGGTCGCAGAACAGAACATTGGCGCCCGCGCCCACTGCTGCTCCTGCAATGGCATTGCCTCCAAGCACTGCGGTGCCGACACCCCCGACAGCGCCGCCAACAACGGCCTGTTCACCAACGGTGTCGCCGCATGCGGCAAGGCCAAGTGCTGCGGCCGTTGCGAGGATCGCGAGTTTGATACGCATGATGTCTTTCCTTCGTATGACGTCTGTGTCGTGTGACAAACGCCAGCCCGGATCAATGGTTCCAAATCCGGGCATGAAGGGTGCGTATTGCGCCACCGAAATCCGTACGCTGGGGCACGCCGTCGCCGACGATCAGTTGCAGCGGCTGGAGAACTGACAATAGGCAACGCCCCCGACTGCGCCGACAACGGCACCGGTCCCGACGTCGCCGTTGAAAATGGCCGTACCCGCGGCGCCGACAACGGCCCCCGACAGGGCTTGTTCGCCGATGGTGTCGCCACATGCGGCCAGTCCAAGAGTTGCAACAAGTGCGACAGAAGCGAGTTTGAGTGACATGATTTCAGTTCCTTTTCATTCTCTGGGAATGAATTGGGAACCGTGTGGTCCAAAAGGAAGGGGGACGCCATATCATAAACGGACGCATTTGCGTGACGCATTGTAACATCGGACGCAACCGCCTGACGGAACACGAAAAAAAAGGTGGGCAGCATAATATCTTGCGACATCTGCTGCCCACCAGGGGAAGGGGTACGGAAATGGTACACGGCGTCGCAGATAACCTGGGGAAGCGACCCCGCAATCACACGCTTGCATGGTTTTTCCGACCGTACAAAGGGCATGTGTCTTGACAGGCAAGAATGAGCCGGGTTTCGCCAAATCCGAGAATCTGGTGGCGGAAAAGCGCCTATTGCAGTGGGTCCGCTCATTCCCAATCGCCCTCGAACGCATCCGGAAAGGATGCGCGGGCAACACCTTCGTCGATCTGCAAAAGTGCTTCATAATCAGCAGGATCAAAGGGATCCGTGGCCGGGATCACCTCGCGACCAAAGAGCCACGACAACCGCCCGGCATCAAGGTTGCCCCGCTCAAACGGTTCAGCGCCGAAATTCGCCCATAGCGCAGCCATGAACCCTGCATCAGCACGCCGATCAGCAGGTTTGCGATCTGCAAAGCGTTCTCGCCGCTGAAGCGGTGTCACCCCCTTGGGGTTCGGACGACGGATTGTGAATTGGAAATCTGTTCCGGTCAGACGACCCGGAAATCCGCGATGTTTCAGCATGCGCTGCCCCCCGCGAAAAGGGGTGTCAGGACGGGCTGTAACGCCCGCCCTGTAGAATTATTTGAACTTGCCGGTGCTGACAGGTTCTTGGCTGATGGGCTCAGGCTCCACAACCACGAACTCTTCGTCGTTGTTGTTGCCGCAAGCTGCGACCAGAACCATGAGGCTAACCATGCCCAATACTTTGATGCTCTTCGACATCTGTCTCTCCTGTAGTCTAGTTCCAAGCACGCAAATCCGCGTGCCCAATACGAGATAAGGTGGTCTTGGGGACCCCTCGGGGACCGTATACGGGATTCTTGGAGCGAAAGATATGGGGGGCAACACCCTTGCGCGGGTTGTGGCCTCAATGCCGCAGATACGCCTACGTCACACGACATCAAAACGCCTCCCAAACGCAACCATCCGGACCGGGGCGGAACGCTTCGAAAAATTGTGTAGCGACAGGTTCCGTGGTGCCGAAGGGCACAGGTCGGTCCATCAGGGAAATAATGACGATGTCGGCCGTCAAATCGAAATCATCCATGTAAGGCAACGCGACAGCGTCGCACAGCGCCTGGAAGTCGCCTTCGGCCTCAACGTAACTGACCGTACCCGACTCGCGCGCAATCTCAGGCGCCACAAATCTGAACCGCAGCCAGTTCTCCGTACCGACGGCGTCCACCAACACTTCCGACAAGGTGACGGGCTGGCCGGACGGCACGTCCTGAGCAAGAGCGGGAGTGGCAACCATGAAAAGTGCTGTAAGGCAGCCCCGGACCCATTCCCATTTCGGGGTACAGGCTCCTCCCTCCGGGGCTGCTGTGCGTGCGGTGATAACCCGTCGCACTATTACATTCGGCACAGTATGTTGCCGGTCCGCACTCATCGTGCATCTTCTTCTTTGGTTGTAAAGACCGCAGGCGCGGTGACTTCGATCAATTCCATGTCGTCCGAGTGCCGAACTTCGCGGTGTATGATGCCTGGCGGTTGCAGGACACACGAGCCTGCGCGCAGGATATGCTCGCCCTGCCCTTCGTATTCGAACACCACCCATCCTTGGGTGACATAGACCATCTGAAAGTCCAGATCATGAGAATGCCATGTGCCGGGACTCTCCATTCCGGGCACTGCCCGAATGACGTGCGCGCCATACGCCCCTTGTGTTGCTTCAGCGATACCAAGCTGGCGATATTCGAAAAACGGGCGTAGTCCGGCCCCTTCGAAAACGCCATTGTCAGCATGAGAAATGGCGAAGGCCTGATTTTTCCAAAGGCTCATGATCGCCCCCTGGATGCTTTGATCCAACGCGCCCGGTTGCCGGCATCATCCAATACCGCTTGCGCACGCGCAATAACTGGGAGCGCCACAGGGCCGGCGACCCTGCCACCAGCCTCGATCCGCCAGCCGTCAGCGAAACGCTGCAACCGAACCACCGGGGAAAAGCCGCGCACCTTCTGCAAAGCCCGCCACAGGTCCTGCCGGATCTGATGGGCCAACCGGATGGCGCCACCGCATGGCAACACGGTGTAAACCGCGAAATCAAAACGCGGCGGCAAGTGACGGCACAGTGTGAAACTGTCGTCATCCTGCAGAATATGCCAACGCGTGCGAGTCATCAGAGCGGGATATTATCGTGTTTCTTCCATGGCATCGGCGCTTTCTTGTTCCGCAAGGATGCGAAAGCGCGGCTCACGCGTTTGCGGGTTGACCGTGGCTGGATCACTTCATCGATGAACCCACGCTCGGCAGCCACAAAAGGATTGGCAAAGCGGTCTTCGTAGTCGGCCGTGTGTTGTGCGATTTTGTCGGCGTCGCCAAGGTCCGCACGGTGAATGATCTCAGTCGCGCCCTTGGCCCCCATCACGGCAATCTCGGCCGTAGGCCACGCGTAGTTGAAATCGGCCTGCAGATGCTTGGACGCCATCACCACGTACGCCCCGCCATACGCTTTGCGGGTGATCACAGTCACCTTCGGCACCGTCGCCTCACCATATGCAAAGAGCAGCTTCGCTCCGTGCTTGATCACACCGCCATACTCTTGCGTGGTGCCGGGCAGGAAGCCGGGCACATCAATCAGGGTCAGGATTGGGATGTCGAAGCAATCGCAGAAACGCACGAAACGGGCCGCCTTGCGCGCACTGTCAATGTCCAGAACGCCCGCCAGCACCATCGGCTGGTTCGCAACCACACCCACGGTGCGCCCTTCGAGCCGGATGAAGCCGGTGATGATGTTCTTGGCGAACTCTTCCTGCAGCTCGTAAAAATCGCCCTCATCGGCCATCTTCACGATCAGCTCCTTCATGTCATAGGGCATGTTGGGGTTATCAGGCACCAGCGTATCCAGGCTGGTCTCGACCCGGTCCGGCTCGTCAAAGAACGGACGCACGGGCGGCTTTTCACGGTTGTTGAGCGGCAGGAAGTCCACGAGCCGGCGCACTTCGGCCAATGCCTCCACGTCGTTCTCGAACGCCGCATCCGCGACCGAGGATTTCTTGGTGTGGGTCGTGGCCCCGCCCAGTTCTTCGGCAGTGACCTGTTCGTTGGTCACGGTCTTGACCACGTCAGGGCCTGTCACGAACATGTAGGAGCTGTCTTTGACCATGAAGATGAAGTCGGTCATGGCGGGCGAATAAACAGCGCCACCCGCGCAGGGGCCCATGATCACGCTGATCTGCGGCACGACGCCCGAAGCCATGATGTTGCGTTGGAACACCTCGCCGTAGCCCGCAAGGCTGTCGACACCTTCTTGAATGCGAGCACCGCCTGAATCGTTGATGCCGATGACGGGTGCGCCGTTCTCGACCGCCTTGTCCATGATCTTGCAGATCTTCGCGGCGTGCGTGGCCGATACGGACCCACCCAAAACGGTGAAGTCCTGACTGAACACATAAACCTGCCGCCCGTTGATCGTGCCCCATCCAGTCACCACGCCGTCGCCTGCGGGCCTCTGATCTTCCATTCCGAAGTCGGTACAGCGGTGGCTGACAAACATGTCGAACTCTTCGAACGACCCTTCGTCCAGAAGCAGATCGATCCGCTCGCGTGCGGTCAGCTTGCCGCGCCCGTGCTGTGCATCAATGCGTTTTTGCCCGCCGCCCAAACGCGCATCTGCGCGCCGTGATTCCAATTCGGCCAGAATATCTTTCATGCTGTCCCCGCTGGTGGTTTGCCGTAGTATAGCGATGCGACAGCGTCCGATTGAAGGGCCAATGAGAATATTTGCAAAGTTTTTGCAATGGCGATCCTGCAAACTGCAAATAAGCGAAGCACACCCACCCGTGTATAACTGCACTGGACAGTTCACTTTGCCCGACTTACCTCACAAGAATGCAAGTGCCACCCAAGGTCCGATTTCTGGACCGCACAACCCCGCCTCACATCGCAACGCTGATCCTGCTGGCCGGGGTGTCGGCGATGGTCATGAACATGTTCCTGCCCAGCTTGCCGAACATGACTGCCTATTTCGACACCGAGTACCGGCTGATGCAGTTGTCTGTTGCGCTGTATCTCGCCGTCTCGGCGGTCATGCAGACGATCATCGGGCCCATTTCGGACAACATCGGTCGACGCGACGTGCTCATGTGGGGCATTGGTCTGTTCATGCTGGCCACGCTAGGGTGCATCTATGCCCCGACCGCCGAGGTCTTCTTGTTCTTCCGGATGTGTCAAGCCGTGATCGCCGTCGCAATGGTGCTGAGCCGGGCCATCATCCGCGATCTGTACGATCAGGATCATTCCGCCTCAATGATCGGGTACGTGACCATGGGCATGGCCGTGGTGCCGATGATCTCACCCGGGTTGGGTGGACTTCTGGACGAAGCGCTCGGATGGAAATCGGTATTTTGGTTCTTCTTCCTGACCGGTGGACTGCTGCTATGGCTCGTCCACAAGGATGTCGGCGAAACGGCGCAACCATCTGGCAAAACGCTTATCGCGCAGTTCAAGGAATACCCCGAGCTTTTACGTTCACCCCGGTTCTGGGGCTATTCGCTTGCGGCTGCATTCTGCTCGGGCTCGTTCTTTGCCTATCTTGGCGGCGCACCTTTCGTAGGCACCGAAGTGTTTGGCATGTCGCCCGCGACGCTGGGCTTTTTCTTTGGTGCACCCGCCATCGGCTATTTCATTGGCAACGGACTCAGCGGCAGGTACGCCACCCGTTTTGGCGTGAACCGCCTTGTCCTGTGCGGCTCAATCGCAAACGCATTCGGCACCTTCCTTTCCTTGGTGATCTTCATGGTTGGCGCGGGTACACCGCTGTCGTTCTTCGGCATGATGACATTTGTGGGATTGGGCAACGGCCTTGTTATCCCCAACGCAACCGCAGGCATGCTGTCAGTCCGACCACACCTCGCGGGCACCGCGTCTGGCCTTGGCGGCGCAATCATGATTGGCGGCGGTGCGGCGCTGTCCGCCCTCGCAGGATTCTTGCTCACCCCTGAAACCGGTGCGTTCCCCCTGCTCTACATCATGTGCATCACGGGCGTTTCTGCTCTGTTGGCGATCGGTGCGGTCTACCGACGCGAACGGCGACTGGCCCTCGCATAACGGTTGCGCGCGACGCTTTGCAAACCTAGCATGGGATGACTGCAAATCCGCAAAGACGGACACACATGGCCGCCCCAAAACTCTATGCCGGTGCAAAGCTGCGCGAGGTCCGCACCCGCGTGGGCCTCACCCAAAAAGACTTCGCCGCCAAGCTGGGCGTATCCCTGCCCTATCTCAACCAGATGGAAAACAACAACCGTCCAGTGAGCACAACGGTCGTTCTGTCATTGGCCCAAGAGTTCGGCCTGGACGTGACCGAACTGAGTTCCGGCGACGGCGAGCGGCTGGTCTCGGATATGCGCGAAGCGCTGGCAGACCCCGCATTCTCGGGCGACATGCCCCCAATGGCCGACCTGCGTCTGGCCGCGTCCAACGCTCCGGCCCTAGCGCATGCGTTTCTCGACCTGCACCGCGTCTACAGGCAAACCCACGAAAGGCTCGCTTCATTGGACGAGGCCCTAGGCCGCGAAGATGCACGCGCCCGCCCCAGCCCATGGGAAGAGGTGCGCGACTTCTTCCACTACTGCGACAATTACATCGACGCAGTGGACCGCGCCGCAGAACATTTTGCCAGTGTCGACGAGCAACACCGGGACATCCGTGCGGCAGCAGTATCCGCCTTGGCCAACGTAGGAGCCTCCATCACCCTCGCCGACACCGACACGCTCCGGCACTACGATCCAAACACGCTCACGCTCACCATTTCGACCCGCGCCAGTCAGGAAAGTCAGACCTTCCAGATGCTGCTACAAGTAGCGCTTTTGCGGCAGAATAAACTGCTCGAAGCCACGCTTGACTTCGCCCGCTTTCAGACGGAAGAAGCCCGCTCCATCGCCAAGATCGGCCTCGCCAACTATTTCGCCGGGGCCGCAATGATGCCCTACACCCGCTTCCTTCAAGCCGCCCAGGACACGCGACATGATCTGGAGCAATTGGCGACGGCGTTCGGGGCGTCCATCGAACAGGTGTGCCACCGCCTGTCCACACTGCAACGCCCTGGGGCCAAGGGTGTGCCTTTCTTTTTCGTAAGGGTTGATCAGGCGGGGACCATCACCAAGCGCCACTCTGCAACACGCTTGCAATTTGCTCGCTTCGGCGGCGCTTGCCCGCTCTGGAACGTGCACAGGGCATTTGAACAGCCGGGCCAGTTCCTGCGTCAATTGGCAGAAACACCGGACGGGGTGCGCTACATCAGCCTTGCACTTGATGTGTCAAAGTCCGGGGGCCGCTTCGGCGCGCCCGTGCGGCGCTACGCCATCGCGCTGGGGTGCGAGGTCACCCATGCCAGCGAACTGGTCTATGCCGACGGGATGGACATCACCCGCGCCGAGGCGTTTGAGCCCATCGGCATCTCCTGCCGCATTTGCGAGCGCAAAACCTGCCACCAGCGCTCCGTCCCGCCTCTGGAACGACAATTGTCCGTCGATCCTGATACGCGTGGCGTGCTGCCTTACACGGTCAACTAGGCGGATCACTCCCCACCTGTCTGGTCATCACCGCCGTGCGGGTCGCCACCCGGCTTGCACTGCTTGGGCCTCGGAACAGAACCAGCGCTCCCCCCGTGCCTCGTTGATGCCCGTGCGTTCATAGAATTCTTGCCCCGGCATATGAAAAATCTGCCCGTTCTTTGAGATATTGCCCTTGATGCGACACACGGGATCGGGCGGGATGCGCCCCTTGGCCCGCGCCTGGCGAAACTGAGCAGGCGATTGCACACGAAAGCCATGCAAGCCCCGATCCGCGACATAGGCCGCCTTTTCATCGAGGTCATAGTCCATGCCATACCGGCGATACGCAAAAGCCCAACCGGCGCTCACGATCTCTTCGCCGATGTCCACGCCTTGCACATGGCACTTGGCAACCGTTCTGCCATGCCGATCCGTGTCGACACGGGCGCACGTTGCCATCCGTCCATCAAAGCGCGCACGCACCTGATCAGTCACCCATCTCCCGCAGGCAAAGGCCGCGCCATGTTCGGTCACACACATCTGATCCATTTCAGGCGCATCAATGGCATGCAAGCGCACGCGAACGCCGCCCACATCCAATGTGTCGGCATCAATCACACGCACGGGGCCACGGACGTCTGCGGTGACAAACGCGGGAAGAAGACAGAGAACAAGAACGGAACAAATTCTTAACATTTCGTTAAGATGGACACGGAACGCCCGGATTTCAAACGTTCTTTGCCCGCGTCGTTAACGCTGCGCCGTTTCCCAGTTCGGGTGCACCCACGGCACATCATTGCTGCGCGGCAGATGGCGATCCAGGATGTGATCCGCCATCTTTTCCCCGGTCATGATCGACGGCCCGTTCAGGTTGCCATTGGTTATGCGCGGAAAGACCGAGCTGTCCACGACCCGCAACGCATCCACGCCAATTACCCGCCCTTCCGGATCGACGACGCTAAACGGATCATCGAGCCGCCCCATCTTGCAGGTCCCGCACGGGTGATAAGCGCTCTCGGCATGCTCCCTGATAAACCCATCCAGCTCATCATCCGATTGCACATCGGCACCGGGCTGAATTTCGTGCTTCACGAACGGCGCGAAGGCATCTTGGGCAAAGATTTCGCGCGTGAGACGGATGCATGTCCGGAACTCCTCCCAATCCTGCTCCGTACTCATGTAATTGAAGCGGATCACTGGATCGTCCGAAGGATTGGGCGACCGCAAAGTGACGCGCCCGCGCGAAGGCGACCGCATCGGTCCCACATGCGCTTGGAACCCATGCCCTTCGGCAGCAGCCCGCCCGTCATAGCGCACAGCAATGGGCAGGAAGTGATACTGAATGTCGGGATAGGGGATGCCCGCCCGGCTGCGAATGAAGGCCGCACTTTCAAACTGGTTCGATGCACCCAGACCGGTGCCCGTGAACAGCCACTGCGCCCCGATCATCGCCTTGGACACAAGGTTCCAGTGTTTGAACAGCGTGACGGGCTGACTTGCTGCCATCTGAATGTAAAGCTCCAGATGGTCCTGCAGATTGGCCCCCACACCGGCACGGTCCGCCACGACGTCAATGCCGTGCTCCGCCAGATGCGCGCCGGGTCCAATGCCCGACAGCATCAGGATCTTGGGCGAATTGATGGAGGATGCGGCCAGAATGACCTCGCGCCGGGCGCGCACCACTGTGCCATCCGCGAGGGCCACGGCCACAGCGCGCCCCTCTTCCATCACAACCCGCTCGACCAGCCCGCGCACCAGATCGCAATTGTCACGCTTGAGAGCAGGCTTCAGGTATGCATTCGCCGCCGACCAGCGCTGCCCCTTGTGCACCGTTTGCTCCATCGGGCCAAAGCCTTCTTGCTTCTGGCCGTTATAGTCACAGGTGGTCTGATAACCGGCCTGTCGCCCGGCTTCTACAAATGCAGAAAATAGCGGATTACCCCGCGGTCCTCGCGTGACATGCAGAGGACCATCCGTGCCACGCCACGCCGGATCACCGCCATGCCCATTGCCGTCCCAAGCCTCCATCCGCTTGAAATAAGGCAGCACGTCCGCATAGGCCCAGCCATCCGCTCCGCTTTCGGCCCAATGGTCGTAATCCATGGCATGACCCCGGACATAGACCATCCCGTTGATGGACGATGACCCGCCAATGACCTTGCCCCGCGGACAGGCCAGCCTACGGCCGTTCAGGTGCGGTTCAGGCTCGGACCGAAAGCCCCAATCATAGCGCTTCATGTTCATGGGGTAAGACAAAGCCGCAGGCATCTGAATGAACGGCCCCGCATCGGTGCCGCCATGCTCAATCACCAGCACGGACTTTCCGGCCTCCGCCAGCCTGTAGGCCACGGCGCAGCCCGCCGACCCGGCCCCTACAATCACATAATCCGCTTCCATCTCTCACCCTCAGGTGATTCCGCGAAGGATCAAGGATGCGCAGCACCGCGCGCACGCGCGGCTTGTCCTTGAGGCTTCGGGGAATCGCATCTCACACTCGAACAGGTGACTTGAGGATCAAACCGATCCCTCAAGCACCTCTCAGCAAAAATCCTTCACATCTCAAATCGCGCCACACCGGCCCCCTGCCGCCCTTTTTCGGCAAGACGGGGTGGGTGGGTGGGTGGGTGGGCGGCTTGCCGAAAAAGGGGCGTCCCAACCACTCAAAACGGCGCCTCCAGATCGCCCATGCGCACATAGACCGACTTCAACTGGCTGTAATGCGCAATGGCCGCCCTGGAGTTTTCCCGCCCCACACCGGACAGTTTCGATCCGCCAAACGGGGCCTCGACCGGCGCATCATTGTACGTGTTGATGTAACACGTACCCGCCTCGAACCCGGCCGCCACCCGATGCGCGCGGGTCAGATCGGATGTGAACACACCCGCCGCCAACCCAAATTCGGTCGCATTGGCCCGTGGAATCACCTCGGCCTCATCCTCGAAATCCAGCACCGCCATGACGGGGCCAAAGATCTCTTCCCGCGCGATGGTCATGTCGTCGGTCACATTGGCAAAGACGGTGGGTTCCAGATAAAAGCCGTCACGCTCCAGCCGCGCACCGCCATAGACCAGCCGCGCGCCTTCCTCCTGCCCCTTGGCAATGTAGCCCTGCACAATGCCCATCTGCCGTTCACTGACCATGGGCCCGAAACTCGTTTCGGGGTCCTGCGGATCACCAATCACAGCCGCGCCCAAACGCTCGGACAGACGCGCCAGAAACGCCGCCTTGATGCCCTTCTGGACAAATACCCGCGTCCCGTTGGAACAGACCTGCCCTGAGGAATAGAAATTGGCGAGGATCGCCCCCGACACCGCGTTCTCCACATCCGCATCATCAAAGATGATCAGGGGCGACTTGCCGCCCAATTCCATCGTCACATGCTTGATACCCGCCGCAGCGGCGGCATAGACCTTGCGGCCCGTTGGCACCGATCCGGTCAGCGACACCTTGTCCACGCGGTCATCTGACACCAACGCCGCACCGACATCACCCAGCCCCTGAACGACGTTGTAAACGCCCGCAGGTGCGCCTGCCTCGTGCAGGATCTCCGCCACTTTCAGGGCGCAAAGCGGCGTCGTCTCGGACGGTTTGAACACCATCGTGTTGCCGCACGCGAGCGCCGGCGCACCTTTCCAGCAAGCAATCTGCGTGGGGTAGTTCCACGCGCCAATGCCCACGCACACGCCCAGCGCTTCGCGGCGGGTATAGACCCAATCCTCCCCCAACTGGATATGCTCACCCGTCAGGGTCGCGGCCATGCCACCGAAATACTCCAGCGCATCCGCCCCGCTGGTCGCATCCACCACGGACGTCTCCTGATAAGGCTTGCCGGTGTCAAACGTCTCCAGCACCGATAGATCATGGTTGCGCTCCCGCATGATGTCAGCCGCCCGGCGCAGGATACGGCCCCGTTCGGTGCCCGTCATCGCCGCCCACGCCGCCTGTGCCGCGCGGGCCGACGCAAGTGCCCGGTCGATGATGGCCGGTGTCGCGGAATGCACACGGCCAATCACCGCGCCCGTGGCGGGATAGATCACGTCGATGGGCGCGCCACTCGTATCTTCGACATATTGGCCGTCAATGAAATGACTGGCGGTGGGTTGGGTTGGATAGGTCATGTCGCCTCCGGCGGGAGTTTATTTGGCAAGATGAAAGTGGATCATTCGCCTCTGGGGAACCGCTGGTTCTCTTCCAGAACGTTCAGATCCATGTGGTTGCGCATGTAGCGTTCGGACGCCTTTTGCAGGGGCTGGTAGTCCCAGGGGAAATAGCCGCCCTCGCGCAGTGCCTCGTAGACGACCCAGCGGCGGGCCTGACTGGCGCGCACGTTGGCGTCATAACGGTCAAGGTCCCAGCGGGCCTCTGACTTGGCGCGCAACTGATCCAGTGTGCCCTTATGGGCGGGCACATCCGCCAGGTTGGTCAACTCATGCGGGTCCGCCTCAAGATCAAACAGCTGATCGGGGTCCAGCGCGCAGCGGTTGTACTTCCACTTGCCATACCGCAGCGACACCATCGGCGCGTAAGATCCTTCAGCGGCATATTCCATCGCCACCGGTTCGGTCCGTTCCACCCCTTGCCCTTGCGGCACCAGTGATTGGCCTTCCGTCCATGGGGCCACCTCGGACATGTCCACACCCGCCAGATCACACAGCGTCGGGCACACGTCGATATTGCTGACCGGATCTATGACCAGACCGGGTTCCATCGACGGGGCAGAGATCATCAGCGGCACCCGGGCGGAGCCTTCAAAGAACGACATCTTGAACCACAGCCCCCGCGCGCCCAGCATGTCGCCGTGATCGGACACGAACAGAATGGTGGCCTCCTGCCGCGTGGCCTCCAGCGCCGCCATCACCTCGCCGATCTTGTCATCGAGATACGAGATATTGGCAAAGTAAGCGCGTCTCGACCGGCGGATATCCTCGTCCGAGATATTGAAATTGTCGCGGTCATTGGCGTCCAAAATGCGCTGCGAATGCGGGTCCTGTTCGGCATAGGCAATCGGCCCCACCTCGGGCATCAGGTGCGCGCAATCGGCATACAAATCCCAGTATTTCCGGCGCGCCACATAGGGATCATGCGGATGCGTGAAGCTGACGGTCAAACACCAGGGCCGCGCATCATGCCCGCGCGCCAGATCGTACACCTTGCGCGTCGCGTGATAGGCGACCTCGTCATCGAACTCCATCTGGTTGGTGATCTCGGCCACACCGGACCCGGTGACAGACCCCATGTTGTGATACCACCAGTCGATCCGCTCGCCTGGCTTGCGATAATCCGGCGTCCAGCCGAAATCGGGTGGGTAAACGTCCGTGGTCAACCGTTCCTCGAAGCCGTGCAACTGGTCGGGACCCACAAAGTGCATCTTGCCTGACAGGCACGTTTGATAGCCCGCGCGGCGCAGATGGTGGGCATACGTGGGGATGGACGATGCGAATTCTGCGGCATTGTCGTAGACACCGGTCACACTCGGCAACTGACCGGACATGAAGGACGCCCGACCCGGTGCACAAAGTGGCGATGCAGTATAGCTGTTGGCAAACCGGGTCGAGCGCGCGGCCAGTTTCTTCAGGTTCGGGGCGTGCAGCCAGTCGGCGGGACCATCCGGAAACAGTGTTCCGTTCAACTGATCCACCATGAAAATCAGGATGTTGGGCTTGGTCATTCATCCGCTCCGGTCAGAGTGTCCAGAGCGCGCAGGGCCGTTGTCTTGGCCGCGTCGGGGGACGCATCCTTGGCCAATGCCGCACGCAGGTAAAGCCCGTCGATCAGCGCGCCCAACATCTCGGCCCCCGCACGGGCGTCCACGCAGATCGGGCGCAAGGCGTGGGTCAGGTTGGACCGCAACCGACGCTGGTACATCACCAGCAAACGGTGCGTTTCGGGATGGGTGGTGGCGTGAGCGTACAGCGTCATCCATGCGCTGATCGTGGCGGGGGCAAAGCAGGACGGCGCAAAGCTGGCAGCAATCAACGCCTCGGCCCGCCCTCTTGGGGTCCGCGCGGCGCGCAGTTCCTCAACCACCTCAGCCTGGAAATCCCGCAGGATCTGGCCCATGGCCGCCAGAAAGATCTGATGCTTGCCGCCAAAATAGTGGTGCGCGAGAGCGGTGGACATGCCTGCCCGCTTGGCAATCTGGCCGACGGTCACATCCAGCGATCCCGCCGCCCCGATCTCTGCAATCGTGGCCTGCACAAGGGCCGCCCTGCGGATCGGTTCCATTCCCATTTTTGGCACGCGTGCACGCTCCCTTCAATGCTGGCGCGCACCGTGGGGATCTTTTATTGACTCGTCAATCAATAAAAATCAGAGCTTCGTCGCAGGGCTTGGCGGCGTGATCGGACGGCGTTTTAGAACCGCTTCACGCCACGTGATGAAGGTGACAGAGGCAAGGATCAGCGTGCCGCCCAGAATGACCCACACATCGACCGGTTCGGCAAATACGATGGCCCCCAGCAGCACCGCCCAGACAAGCTGCAGGAAAGTCACCGGTTGCGTCACAGTCACCGGGGCCGCGGCAAAGGCCATCGTCATCGTGTAGTGCCCCGCGGTGGCAAAGCAGGCGACCAGAAACAGCAGGCCCAGTTCAGCCCCCGTTGGCGTCACCCAATTGGCCAACGCGAAGGGGGCCAGCCCGATGGTCACGAAAATGGACAGCATCGCGACGACAACAGCCGGTTTCGCCTCGTCCGCCATGATCTTGGCCAGCAGATAGGACCCCGAGAACGTTATGGCGCAGAACAGCATGGCAATGTGACCGGGTGCGACCTCGCGAAATCCGGGGCGCAGGATCACCGCCGTGCCGATCAACGCCACAACGATGGCCGCAATCCGGCGCAAGGCCAGCCGCTCGCCCAGAAAGATGGCCGCGCCAATGCTCACATAGACGGGGGCGAGGTAGTTCATCGCCGTCACCTCGGCGATGGGGATGCGGGTCATGGCGTAAAACCACAGGATCACGCCGCCCGTGTGAAACACGCCTCGCAAGGAAAATAGCCACCATTGCCGACGGGTTACATGCGCCGCACGCACGGCCGGCAACATGGGCAGCAGGAACCCGATGCCCAGCAGATACCGTAAAAACGCCGCTTGGGCCGGCGGAACCCCGTCGCCCAGATATTTGACCAGCGCCGTCACAGCGACAAAGCAAAAGCCGGTCACCAGCATCCAGAAGATCGCGACAAGCGGGCGAGAAGAGGCGGCAGTCATCCGCGCATCAATGCGCAAAGCGCGACCAAGCGCAAGCTGTGCAAGTGCGCCACGATCACGACGAAAGGACGTTTGTTGAAGTCCGGACGACAACTCTGCACGAGCTATACGTTTTTTGCACATCAGCGTTGCGCAAATAAGCAGAGCATTCCAGACGCACCTTCCCTATATCCGCACGACCGACGTGAACTGTCACGCCAACTCTACTGCCAGCAAATGTCAACTGACGCGGGTATCACGGTGATCTGATATTTGATGATTGGCGTATGACCTTACAGACCCCATATGCTGGTCAACGATAACAAGGATGAAATCCGATGCTCGACGATACACATACCGTTGATCTGACCAAGCAGGACCTCGAACTGATCGAGGCTGCGTTGCAGACTCAGGAAAAGATTCTGTCCGTGCAAAGCCGCGCGGGCGGTTCTGCTGCGCGCACGCGACTGAATGATCTCAAGGGATTGATGCGCCGCTTGCGTCGCCAGACACCGGCACCTCATGCCGACAGCACCCAAAGCTGGAGCCAGGTAGCCCGTCAGCTGTTTTTCTGATCCGTCCGAGGACAGCCCCCGAAGGCAAGAAATAAACGCCGCGCCTGGTAACAGGGCGGCGTTTTGCTTTTTGATAACCCGAAAACGAACGCGCACGTCCGAGTGTGGAAGCATCTGGTGAAAACCGGCTCTGACGATCACAGTGACATCCCGACGGACCGTCGCGCAGGCGCCCTTGCCATGCTAAGGGTTATGCATCATGGATTGGGACAGCTCCGCAGATGCATGGATTGAAGCGCAAGGCGCCCACGGCGACTTCAGCCGCCGACGCGTCCTTGATGCCCCGATGCTGGACCGCGTCTATGCGTGCGCGCCGCGCCACCTTCTCGATCTGGGCTGCGGCGAAGGACGTTTTTGCCGCCTCCTCCAAAACAAGGTCGAAACACTGGTGGGGCTCGACCCGTCGCCAGCCTTGCTGGCAAAAGCGGCGGAACGTGGCGGCGCACAGTTCGTGAGCGGCCGGGCCGAGGCAATTCCGTTTGCATCTGAAACCTTCGACATGGTTGTGGCCTATCTCAGCCTTCTGGACATTGAAGGCATCGAGGCCGCGCTGGACGAAATAGTTCGTGTCCTGGGCCCCGGCGGACGCTTCCTGATTGCGAACCTCACAGGGTTCGCCACCGCGTCTGACATCAAGGCGGGTGGCTGGCGCATCTTGCCCGACGGCGGGCGCGAGATCGTGGTGCGCCGCTATCTCGAACCTCACGCAACCGTTGCGGAGTGGAAGGGAATTACCGTCACCAACTGGCATCGGCCCCTCTCATTCTACATGACAGAACTGTTGCAGCGCGGCATGACACTCACGCATTTCGATGAACCTTCCGTTTTGCACCCGGAAAATTCGAAGGAACAGGCCTACAACAATGCGCCCTATCAATTGATCATGGAGTGGCAAAAAGGCCCATAGATCGCCTCAAAGGTGCTGGGCATCACGGGATCCAGATCACCCGTCCAACTGCTCCATGACCGCGTCGCTCGCCTCGAAATTCGTAGTGACGTTCTGCACGTCGTCATCATCTTCCAGCGCATCTATCAGCTTCATCAGCTTCTGCATGCCTTCCAGATCCATCTCGGTCGTCGTGGTTGGGCGCCACACCAGCTTGGTAGACTCTGACTCGCCCAGATCACCCTCAAGCGCAGTCGACACCTCGTTCAGGTCCGTGTCCGCACACCAGATCACATGGCCCTCTTCGGTGCTCTCCACATCCTCGGCCCCCGCTTCGATGGCGGCCATCATCACGGTGTCCGCATCGCCCGCCTCCACGGGATAGCTCACAGCGCCCTTGCGCTCGAACATGAAGCCCACGCTGCCCGTCTCGCCCAGGTTGCCGCCGTTCTTGGTAAAGGTCGACCGCACGGTCGATGCCGTCCGGTTCCGGTTGTCCGTCATCGCCTCGACGATGACAGCCACACCGTTGGGGCCATACCCCTCATAGCGGATTTCTTCGTAATCCTCGCCCTCGCCCGCAATCGACTTCTTGATGGCGCGGTCAATATTGTCCTTGGGCATCGACTGCCCCTTGGCCTCTTTGACGGCCAGACGCAGGCGCGGGTTCTTGTCGGGATCCGGGTCGCCCATTTTGGCGGCAATGGTGATCTCTTTTGACAGCTTGGAAAACAGCTTGGCGCGCAGTTTGTCCTGCCGCCCTTTGCGGTGCTGGATGTTTGCCCATTTTGAGTGGCCGGCCATGCGCGCCTCCTGTCCCGGAATGTGGTGGTCCGGGCGTCTATAGGACATGGCACGCAGGCGGGGCAAGGCCACCTTGTGCACCGGAACGGAAGCCACGTCCTTGGGCCACGATCCAGAGGTGGTCACGCGGCTCAAACGCAATGCCGGTCCGATACCTCTATAGCTCCAGGCGAACAATGCTGTTTACAAGTTCACCCCTCGAAGCGGTCCGCAAATACTCGAATAGATGCGGCGTCGCCGAAACCACGGGCACCCCCAACTGACCAGCAGGCATACGAGCACTGTCTGCCCGGCCAAGCGGAGCCGGAATGGCTCGCCGCGACGAGCAACACCTGGGCCATATCGCCCCGCATAGCGTTGGATACCTCTTCGGCATCATCAAGGGCACCCCCAAATCAACTGGAACTCCTTGCGTAACCGCATGACCGTCGTCCCTCCATGACCTTGGTCACAGCCCATCATCAATTCGATTTCTTCTGACTGAAAATACCACGGGGGTTTGGGGGCAGAGCCCCCATCCCAACAAAATCGCGTCGCGTCAGCGTCCTTTTACCAGCGCCCGTCGCGCCATCGCCGGGCTATGCGACCTTTTCTGTTACACGGTCGCGACGCCCTGTGCTGGGCATAAACCTCCATGGAAATATACCGAACACAGACCCCTACAATATGACGTGAGAAACAACTGGCACCCCCTGCCCCCCGACCCTAGGGTGCGGGGATGACCACTGATCAGATTATACTCTTTTGCCTCTTCGGCGCCGTGTTCGGCATGCTGCTCTGGGGCCGCTTCCGCTACGATATTGTCGCCTTTTCAGCCTTGATGCTGGGGGTCGTTCTGGGTGTTGTGCCCAGTGCCGAGGCGTTCTCTGGCTTTGGTCATCCCGCCACACTTGTTGTCGCCCTGGTGCTTGTTGTCTCGGCCGGTCTGGTCCGCTCCGGTGCGGTCTTTCTCATCACCCGCACCCTCGTCGATGCCAGCCGGTCACTCGGCGCGCACATCACGCTCATGGGTGCGATCGGCGGCGTGCTTTCGGCCTTCATGAACAACGTCGCGGCCCTTGCGCTTCTGATGCCCGTCGACATCCAGACAGCGCGAAAGGCCGGACGTTCACCCGGGCTCAGCCTGATGCCGCTCAGCTTTGCCACCATCCTTGGCGGGATGGTCACACTCATCGGCACGCCGCCAAACATCATCATCGCCACCATCCGCGAAGACAGCTTGGGCGAACCCTTTAAGATGTTCGACTTCGCACCTGTCGGAGGGGTTGCTGCCATCGCCGGGTTGATATTCGTGGCTCTGATCGGGTGGCGTTTGATCCCGGCCCGCGCCGACGCCTGCGCAGAGCTCGAAGACATCGGAAGCTACGTGGCCGAACTGGTCGTGCCGGACGACAGCAAGCACATCGGCAAACGTCTGGGCGAGTTGGAAGACGACGCCGACAAATCCGACGTCGCCATCGTTGGGCTCTTGCGCGAGGGCAAGCGCCGCTATGGCCGCGCCCGCAACTCCGAACTCCGCGCGGGTGACGCCGTCGTGATCGAAGCAACCCCGGATGCGCTCGACGAATTCCGCGCGGCGACAGGTCTCGCCGTAGCCGATGCCGAACGCGAAGAGAAGTTGCACGCTGCCGGAGAGGGTGTTGAGATCATTGAGGTTGTGGTCACGGACAGCAGCCGCCTTGTGGGGCGCACGGCGCAATCTGTTGGCCTTGCATGGCGGCAGAACACTGTGCTTTTGGGGGTTTCGCGCGAAGGGGTGCGCATCACCCGCCAAATCCGCAAGACTGAAATCCGCACGGGCGACATCCTCCTCCTACTCGTGCCCCGCGACACCGGCGCAGACGTCACCCAATGGCTTGGTTGCCTGCCCCTGGCGGAACGTGGTCTGGCCGTCACAGCGGATGACAAGGTCTGGCTGGCCATTGGCCTGTTCATTGGCGCTGTGGCCGCAGCCAGCATCGGCCTGCTCTACCTGCCCATCGCCCTCGGTCTGGTTGTGATCGCCTATGTCCTGTCCAAGATCGTGCCTTTGTCCGAACTCTATACCCATATCGAATGGCCCGTGATCGTGCTCCTTGGCTCCATGATCCCACTGGGGGCGGCCCTCGAAAGCTCGGGCGGCACCGAACTGATCGCAGGCTGGCTGGTGACGCTCACAAACGGGTTGCCCGCGTGGGCCGTGCTGACCGTGCTGATGGTCGTCACGATGAGCCTCTCGGACGTGCTGAACAACACCGCTACCACCATCGTCGCAGCGCCCGTCGGCATCCAGATGGCGCAGACGCTCGGCGTGAGTCCAGACCCGTTTCTGATGGCCGTGGCGGTGGCTGCTTCATCGGCGTTCCTCACCCCCATCGGGCACAAGAACAACACGTTGATCCTCGGCCCCGGCGGCTATCACTTTGGGGACTACTGGCGCATCGGCCTGCCTCTGGAGGTGATCGTGATCGCCGTCTCCATCCCCGCCATTCTCGTATTCTGGCCGCTCTGACCTTGTGTCAGTATTGCATCGGCGCAAGGGCCGCGTCTAACGTCACCGGCAGGGAGTAGGAACATGGATATCTTGATAAATGTGGTCCTGCCACTGTCGCTGGCCATCATCATGTTCAGCCTTGGGGTCGGCCTGACCCTTGCGGACTTCACCCGCGTTCTGAAAGCACCCGCAGCCTTTGCCATTGGGGCCTTCAGCCAGGTGATCGTGCTGCCGGTGGCTGCCTTTGCCACGGTCATGGTCTTCGACCTACCGGCCGAAATCGCGGTGGGGTTCATGCTGCTCAGCTTCTGCCCGGGTGGCGTGACATCGAACATGGTGTCCAAACTGGCAAAGGGCGACGTGGCCCTGTCCGTGTCCCTGACCGCTGTGATCAGCCTCCTGAGTCTGCTGACCGTACCCGGACTGACCGCATTGACGGTGGAGTGGTTTCTGGGCGGCTCAGCGCTTGACGTGTCCATCGCATCGCTGACAATCGCCGTCTTCCTGATCACCACGCTGCCCGTCGCCATCGGCGTGACGCTGCGCCATTTCGCGCCAAGCATCGCACAGGCGATCGACGGCACGTTGTCGATCATTGCCACGGTCCTTTTTGTCATAATCGTTGTGGCCGCTCTGGCGGGCAATTGGGCGATCTTCATCGACAACCTCAGCGCCCTCGGTCCTGCCTTGATCTTGTTGAACGTGGTGCTTCTGCTGCTTGGCCTCGGCCTCGCCCGTGTCGTGTCGCTTGGCTGGCAGCAGGCCAAGACGGTATCGATCGAAACTGGAATTCAGAACGCGACACTGGGCATCACCCTCGCGGCTCTGATCTCGGGCCAGTCCGACGGGTTCAGCACCATGGCCTTGCCCTCAGCAGTGTACGGGATCACCATGTATCTCGTCGCCGCGCCCTTCGTGGCTTGGTATCGCAGCAGGTAGGAGACCTTCATGGATCACGCAGACGCCATCGTCGTTGGATCGGGCCTTGCGGGCCTTGCCGCCGCTGCCGAGCTTGGGGACCGGGGCAAAAAGGTCATCATCGTGGACCAGGAACCCCGCAGCTTCTTGGGAGGTCAGGCGTTCTGGTCGTTGGGCGGCCTGTTCATGGTCGACACACCCGAACAACGCCGGATGGGGATCAAGGACAGTCGCGCGCTGGCCCTGAACGACTGGATGGGCAGCGCGCAATTCGACCGGGACGAAGATGCGATGCCGCGCAAATGGGCCGAAGCCTATATCGACTTTGCCGCAGGCGAGATGCGGTCGTGGTTGCACGGTATGGGCCTGCGCTGGTTCCCGGTTGTGGGATGGGCCGAACGCGGCGGCAGTTTTGCCGATGGGCACGGCAACTCCGTACCACGTTTTCACATCACATGGGGCACCGGCCCCGGCATCATCGAACACTTCGTGCGCCGCTGCGAGGAACACGAGAAAGCCGGTTTGATCCAGTTCAACTTCCGTCATCAGGTCGACCGCATCGACATGGAGAACGGGGCGGCCAAGGGGGTGAGCGGCACGGTGTTGGCCGAGGATGGGGCGGAGCGTGGGCAAAAGACCAACCGCGATGCTGTGGGAGAATTTGAACTGCGCGCGCCGTCCGTCATCGTGACATCCGGCGGCATCGGCGGCAATTTCGACATGGTGCGCAAGGTCTGGCCAACCGACCGCCTTGGCCCGGCACCCAAGGACATGGTGGCAGGTGTGCCCGCCCACGTGGATGGCCGCATGATCGGCATTTCGGAAACCGCCGGCGGCCATGTCATCAATGGCGACCGCATGTGGCATTATACCGAAGGGGTCAAAAACTGGGATCCGATCTGGCCCAGCCACGGCATCCGTATTCTGCCCGGCCCCTCATCCATGTGGTTCGACGCGGAAGGAAACCGCTTTGCGCCACCTGCCCTGCCCGGCTTTGACAGCATGTCGACCCTGCGCGACATCCTCGCCACCGGGTACGACTACAGCTGGTTCGTGCTGACCCAGAAGATCATCAAGAAGGAGTTCGCGTTGTCAGGCTCCGAACAGAACCCGGACCTGACGTCCAAGAAATGGGCGGAGGTGATCAAGCAGCGTGTCCTGTCGGGCAAGAATGCAACTGGCCCTGTTGAGGCGTTCAAGGAAAAGGGCGAGGATTTCGTTGTTGCCAATGACCTCAGTACCCTGGTGCGCGGCATGAACCAGGTGGGTGGCGGCAACCTGATTGACGAGGCAAAGTTGCGTGCCCAGATCGAAGCGCGCGACGCCCAGATCGACAATCCGTTCTCAAAAGACGCGCAGATGATGGCGATCCATGCGGCTCGAAATTATCGCGGCGACCGGTTGTTGCGCACGGCCAAACCGCACAAGTTCCTTGATCCGTCCAACGGTCCGTTGATTGCAGTGAAACTGCATGTGCTCACGCGCAAGACGCTGGGCGGGCTCCATACGACACTCAACAGTCAAATGATCGGGGCGGACGGCCAGCCTGTGCCGGGGCTTTTCGCGGCCGGAGAGGTCGCGGGCTTTGGCGGTGGTGGGTATCACGGTTACAACGCGCTTGAGGGCACGTTCCTGGGCGGCTGTATTTTTTCTGGCCGCAACGCAGGGCGCTCACAAAGCATCGCCTGACATCTGGTCAATCTGAGCCGGGCGCGTTGGCACCAAATGCACCGGTGCTTCGCCAAAGAGATGCGCAACACCCGCATCATCGAACATCGCCCAGCGCGCGGCGATCAGCTGAAAATGACGCGTCTCGCATCCCCATGCATCGCGAGAAAACCGTGAGCGCCACACCCCTTCAATCCGCAGGGGCAACTGGATTGTATCCACGCCTTCGGCTTTCCAACCGGGTGTCTTGGATCGCGCCTTGAAGAGCATCGCACGCAAGCGTGCCTCAACCGCTTTGGCCTGCTTGGCCCGACGCCCCGCAAACAGGATTTGAATCGCTGCGCCATCCCGCACAAACGCACGCACGACAAGGTCCTGCCGGTTGTTACGGTGGATTTGAGGCACAAGCCCCACCGTGACCCGACGCACGGGCGAGCGGAACAACCCGTTGTCTTCGTAAACGGGCGTGATCTTGTGAATGGGGCGGCGACTTTCGGGCATGGCATGTCTGATCTAACGGTTCCTTGGCCTAGCACGCACGCCTTAACAGTCTCTTGCGATCAGAGGGGCCAGATCAGTGGAATGACTGCAGAGGCCAGCAAGCCGACACTCAGGTTCAACGGGATGCCAACGCGCATGAAGTCGGTGAATTTGTATCCGCCCGGACCATAGACCAACATGTTGGTCTGATAGCCAATCGGTGTCGCAAACGACGCCGAGGCCGCGACCATGACAGCGACAACCAGTGGCCGCGGATCAATCCCGAGAGCCGTGGCAAGACCGATGGCGATGGGCGTGACCACCACAGCCACGGCGTTGTTGCTGACCAATTCGGTGAGCACTGAGGTCAGCAGATAGACCGCCCACACGATCAGAAAGGGCGGCAGAACCATCAGACCCGGCGCAATGGCATCCACGATGAGGGACACAGCCCCCGTCGCCTCCAGGGACGCGCCGATGGCAAGCATCGAGAAAATGAGCGCCAAAAGACGGCCGTCCACAAAGGAAAAAGCCTCGTCCGCATCAATGCAGCGGGTGATCAGAACGATAGCCACGGCCAGCACCGACAGCATCAGGATCGGAGCCACCCCGAAGGCCGCAAGAACGACAATGCCCAGCAGCGCCATCAACGCAATCGGGGCATGGCTGCGCCGGAACTCGCGTTGTGACGGTTTGGAGACGTCCACCATGTCCATGTCGCTGGCCAGCCGCTGGATGTCCTCGGGCGCGCCCTCCAGCAGCAAAGTGTCACCCACTTTGACAACCAGTTCGTCCAGTTGCACCCCGATATTCTGGTTCCGCCGGTGCACGGCAAGCGGGTACACACCATACCGACGCCGCAACCGCATCGCGCCAAGCGACCGACCCACCATCTTGCAGCCGGGGGTGATCAGCACCTCGACCGTGGTCGTCTCAACCGACCCGACCTGATCAATGCGCTTGAGTTCCTTGTTGCGTTGCAGACTCAAAAGCTCGGTCATCTGGGTGCGCAGGACCACGCGGTCACCCACCCGCAGTTCGACGCCCTGCATGTTGCGGCGCAGGGATTGATCCCCACGGATCACATCGACCAATCGCACACCATCGCGCTTGAACAGCTGCACGCCGGTGACTTCGCGACCCACAAGGTTGGATTCAGGCGGAATGACAGCTTCGGTAAAGAACTTCATGCGGCTGCGATCGCTCAGCAGCCCCGCCATGCTGTCGCGGTCAGGCAGCAGCATTGGTCCGAAGAACCGCAAATAGATCATGCCCCAGATCACGAGTACGATGCCAAGCGGCGTGACCTCAAAAATGGTAAAGGGCTCAATCCCTTGGGTGCGGGCCACGCCATCCACCAGCAGGTTGGTGGAGGTGCCGATCAGGGTCAGAGTACCGCCAAGGATCGCGGCGTAACTCAATGGGATCAGCATCTTGGACGGGTTCAGCCCCATGGTCTTGGCCAGTTGAATGATGACAGGAATCATCACGACAACCACCGGCGTGTTGGACACGATTGCAGAGCTGAAGATGACAAAGGCCATCAGCATAACAACCGCAAGCGCCGGGTTGGTGCGTGCCTGCCTGTCAGCAAGCCCGGTAAAGGCCTCAAGAGCGCCGGTGCGAACCAATGCCCCCATGATGATGAACATCGCGGCAATGGTCCATGGTGCCGGGTTCGACAGAACGCTTAGCGCATCGTCATAGGGCAGCGCACCGGTGGCGAGCATCAAGGCAGCGCCACCAATCGCCACCACTTCCGCAGGGAAACTTTCGCGCAGAAACAGCACAAACATCACGCCCACGACCACCAGTGTCAGGATGGCATTGCCGGTCTGCGAAAGCTCGATCAGCCCCATGGGCATGGCCCTTTTTTGCGCCTGTCAGCGCGCACTGTCCCCTATCGGTGCACGCGCTTCAACCCGGCTGCTGCGCGGTTGAACGAGAAACATGCCAACAAGCATCAATGCCAGCGCCGCCCAAACCGTCGGGGCGTATGCCTCATCCAGGATCAGACGGGCCCAGAACACGCCAAAGAGCGTGACAAGAAAGCTGACTTGTACGGCAAAAACGGGCCCGGCGCGACTGACCAGCCATACGTAACCAGCATAAACCAGCACATGCATGGTCGAGCCGACCGCCTGCGCAATTTCGGGCGCACCGTACGGCGGGCGCGGATCAATCCACTGGCCGCTGAACAGCGCCAACGGCAAGGCAATGCAAGCCCCGACAAGAGACGCACCCCAAAGCACTTGGATCGCATCCAGACCTGCCGTGCCCCAACGGGCCACATAGTTCCCTTCAAAGGCATAGAACAAGCCCGAGATCAGGCCGACAAACACCCAGAATATGGGAATACTGCCGCTCATCTGTGCGTTCGGCAACACGATCAACAGAACTGCGCTCAGACCAACCAGCAGGCCCGAAAACCGCCGCCATTCAAACCGGTCGAGGCTCAGGGACAGAGCGATTGGAAAAGCCCAGATCGGGATCATGCTCAGCAGGATCGACATGATGCCCGATGGCAAATGCACCGCCGCCTGATAGCTCGCGGAGTTGGGCAAGACCGAACCGATCAACGCAATGACCACATACACCCGCACGTGCGACCGTCCCAGCGGCAGCCTTGAACGGCGCAGCACTGCCAGCCCGGTCATGACCACCGAACCGATGGCCATTTGCCAGAACAACAGGCCAAAATGCTGGTATCCGGTGCTGACCGCGATTTTCGTCAGCGGCATGGTCAGGCCCCAGCCTGCGCCAAGCAGGATCAGGACAGCCGTGAACCCCAAGGCCGCCCGCCCCGTCATGGGGTGCTCGGTTGCAGCAATCCGCCTTCGCGCACCATCTCGATCCGTGTGGCACGGCCATCAGTGCCCGTTTCAATGTACACACCCGAAAGGGTTGCAGGACCCAGGGCCGGTTGGAAACGTTCCTTGGGCATCCCGGTGATAAAGCGACGCAACGGCTCGTCCCGCTGCATGCCGATGACCGAATTGTAGTCGCCGCACATTCCGGCATCGGTCAGGTAGGCGCATCCCTTCGACAGGATCATCGCATCCGCCGTTGGCACATGCGTGTGGGTACCGACCATCAAGCTCGCGCGCCCATCGCACCAATGCCCCATCGCCATCTTTTCTGACGTCGCCTCGCAGTGAAAATCCACGATGATCGCATCCGCCTGCCCGCCCAGAGGATGGCTGCGGAACACTCTTTCAAGCGCCGAGAATGGATCATCGAAGGGGCGTTTCATGAACACCTGCCCCAAGGCCTGCGCAACCAGTACCTTCTTACCTCCCCGCGCCGTGAACAGACGCGCGCCTTTGCCCGGTGCCGCCTTTGAGAAATTCAACGGGCGGATGATGCGCGGCTCCTGTTCGATAAAGGCGAGCATGTCCTTTTGATCAAAAGCGTGATCGCCCAGCGTCAAGCAGTCGGCGCCCGCATCCAGCAGTGCCTTGGCATGTGCACCAGACAGCCCCATGCCAGACGTCGCGTTTTCGCCGTTGACCACAACGAAATCGAGATCCCAGTCGGCACGCAATCGTGGCAAGTGATCGGTGATTGCCTGACGGCCCGCGCGGCCCATCACATCACCCAGAAACATCATTTTCATACCGTCCCATATGCGGCACGCCCCCATAAGAGCAAGCGCAAAGCCGCGTGACGCGACAGACCGCAATCACAACGCCCAAAAGACGGCTCAGGAAGGTCCTTCCCCGTCAGGCTCCTCCATCAACTGATGTCGATCACTTCACTGTCCGTGACGATCATATCGAGCGTCTGATCCGTGGGCTCCAATGGCAGAGCCTCCATTTCCTGCGCGCCATAGGCAAAGCCAATGGCCAGCGTGGCACGACGTCCGCGCAACTGCTCCAGCGTCCGGTCGTAAAATCCACCACCGTAGCCCAACCGCCCACCAGCGCGGGTGAAGGCGACAAGCGGCACGATCAGGATTTCCGGCTCAAGGAAGTCGTCGACCTCGGGCACGCGCGCACCAAATGGACCTTCACGCAGCGGCCTGTCAGGCGTCCATCGGGAAAAGGAGAGCGGTTTGCCGTCCCCCAGGATCACCGGCACTGCGACGGGACCATGCGCCGCGGCCTCCGCCATGGCGGGCAGCGGGTCAATCTCGGATCGGATGGGCATATAACCCGCCAGCGGCACGCCGCGATAACCAGCCAGCACAGACGACAACAGGCCAGAGGCACCGCCCGCATCCAGATCAAACGCCGCCTTGCGCGCCTCATACGCCTGCTTGCGTACAGCGGCCTTCTGCTCTGTCAGGGTCATCTGAAACCCTACAGCAACACGATGGCCGCAAGGCCGAGAAAGGCAAAGAAGCCAACGATGTCGGTCACGGTTGTCACAAAGGCACCCGAAGCCAGCGCCGGGTCGATGCCGATCCGGTCCAGCACAATGGGAATGCCCGTGCCCGCAAGCCCCGCCACCACCATGTTCACCACCATCGCCGCGGCGATGACATAGCCCAGCGCAGGTGAGCCGAACCAGATCACGCCCACAATGCCCATGACGACAGCGAAGACCGCGCCGTTGATCAGGCCCACCAGAACCTCGCGCCTGATCACACGCCAGACGTTTGCCCCGGTCAAATCCTTAGTCGCCAGCGCACGCACGGCCACGGTCAGCGATTGCGTGCCTGCATTCCCGCCCATCGACGCCACGATGGGCATCAACACGGCCAGTGCCACGATCTGCGCAATTGCCATCTCGAACTGGGCAATGACCAGCGATGCCAAGATAGACGTCACAAGGTTCACTGCCAGCCACGGCAACCTCCGCTTGGTGGTCTCTCGCACCCGGTCCGACAGGGCAGATTCCTCGCCCACACCGGCCAGACGCAGAATGTCTTCCTCGTGTTCCTCATCCAACACGGCCATGGCGTCATCAATGGTGATCAGACCAATCAACCGCCCCTCGTCATCGACCACCGGGGCCGAAATCAGGTGGTATTGATTGAACGCATAGGCCACGTCGCTTTCATCCTGACTGGCCGGGATGATCTGAAACGTCTCCTCCACCAGATCAGAGAGCAGCACCTCGCGCCGCGACCGCATCAGCTTGCCCAGCGTCACGTTGCCCACAGGGTGCAGGCGCGGATCGACCAGCACAATATGATAGAACTGATCGGGCAGGTCCGCTTCCTCGGCGCTACGCAGCCGGTCGATGGCCTCGCCCACGGTCCAGTGTTCCGGGGCCATGACGACCTCGCGCTGCATCAGACGCCCGGCAGAGTATTCGGGGAAGGCCAGCGACTGTTCGACCAGCGCCCGGTCCGTGTCTTCCAGCGCATCGAGGATCTGTTCCTGCTGGACGTCGTCCAGATCCTCGATCAGGTCGACCACGTCGTCGCTGTCCAGATCGCGCACGGCGTCGGCCAGGACGGTGGGCTTGAGAACGCCGATCACCTCTTCGCGGATCGACTCGTCCAGTTCCGACAGGATGTCGCCGTCAAATTCGCGGTCATAAAGACGGATCAGGCGGGATCGATCAAAGGCGTTGATCTGTTCCAGAAGGTCGGCAATGTCGGCCGCGTGCAGCGGTTCCATCAGCTTGGTCAGCTGGTCGCGGTCCTCGATATCAACGGCATAAAGGATCGCGGAAACGTCCTTGCGTTCAAGGACATAGGCGTTGTCGTCTGCGCCGGGTTCAGTCACGTCGGTCTGATCTGACATGGCGTGCGTCTCCCTTTGGCTGGCATCTCGCCAGACCATAGGGCGGCCCATGGGGGGTGACAATGGCCCGGTTTTCGCTTTGCGCTGTCTGCGCGGCCCCGGCATAAGACAGCCATGACAAAGACTCATCTTCTGACCGGCCACGTGCTGACCTTCGACGGCGACCCGTTTGCGCAGCCGTGGGCGGATGCGGTGCGTGTATTGGAAGACAGTGCCGTGCTGATTGAGGATGGGCGCATTGCGGCTGTGGGCAAGGATGCGCTGGCCAACGGGGCGGACGCCGAACGACACGACTATCCCGGCCACCTGATCTGCCCGGGCTTCATTGATGCCCACGCACACTACCCCCAAACGGCCATCATCGCCTCATGGGGCAAACGGCTGATCGACTGGCTCAACACCTACACCTTTCCCGAAGAGATGCGGTTCGGCGATCCGGATTACGCCAAGGCCACCGCAGACCGCTATCTGGACCTGCTTCTGGATCACGGCACGACCTCAGTGGCAAGTTTCTGCACCATCCATCCCACCAGCGTCGAAGCCCTTTTCGAAGCGGCGGCCTCACGTAACATGGCCGTCGTCGCAGGCAAGACCTGCATGGACCGCAACGCCCCCGACGGGCTGCGGGACAGCGCGCAATCGGCCTATGACGACAGCAAGGCGCTGCTGCAGAAGTGGCACGGTCGGGACCGCGCCCGCTACGCCATCACGCCCCGCTTCTCCCCCACTTCGACCGAAGATCAGTTGGCCGCGCTTGGCGCGCTTTGGGCCGAACATCCAGACGCGCTGATGCAGACACATCTCAGCGAACAGGTGGACGAAATCGCATGGGTCCGCGACCTCTACCCCGACACGCGGGACTATCTGGACACCTACGAAAAACATGGGCTTCTGGGGGCACGTGGCCTCTATGGCCACGCCATCCATCTGGAGGCCCGTGAGATTGACCGCCTGCGCGACGTGGGCGCGGGCGTCGTGCATTGCCCCACATCCAACACGTACATCGGCTCGGGCCTCTTTGACCTGATGGGCCTGACGGGGCGCGGCATACCTGCGGGCCTTGCCACCGACACAGGGGGCGGGTCGTCCTTTTCCATGCTGCGGTCCATGGCCGCGGCGTATGAGATCGCGCAACTGCGCGGCGTCGCCGTCCATGCGGCCCAACTCCTTTGGCTCGCGACGGCAGGGTCCGCCCGTGTGCTGCACCGCGGGGACGAGATTGGCAGCATCACCCCCGGCCTAGATGCGGATATCTGCGTGCTCGATCTCGCCTCCACCCCCGCCATCGCGCAGCGCCACGCGCGGGCCGAGGATATTTGGGATGCCGTGTTCCCGACCATCATGATGGGCGATGACCGCGCCGTCGCAGATGTTTGGATTGCAGGCGCACGGCGCACCTAGCAGGGCGCTGCCAGCACCATCACCCACAGATTGCCCGGCGCTTGGGCCAACCCCACCGCTTCAGCCCTGCGATGCAGGATGTTGCGCCTATGCCCACGCGACGCCATCCACCCGGCCATCACTTCGGTCAGGTCACGCTGGCCTGCCGCGATATTCTCGGCCCCAAAGCAAAAACGGTATCCAGCCCGCGTCAATCGCTGCCCGATGTCAGACCCATCTGATCCGGTATGATCAAAGAACCCGGCTTGTGCCATGTCCTGCGCATGAGCGCGGGCCGCAGCCTCAAGCGCGCTGTCGTAGATCAACGGCGCTCGGTTCTGGGCGGCGCGCTCAGCATTGACGGCTGCCAAAACAGCGGGATCAGCAGACACCACGCCCGCCCAAAGGACGGTTGCGAAGACAGCTACGAACCGCATCATGCGCCCTCGCTCAACGCCAAAGCCATTGCATTCTGCCGCTGAATGGCTGCGCTCAGGTCAAAGGTCGCCACATGCCCGTCGCGGACAACCTGCCGACCCTCAACAAACAGATCCCGCACGGTCGTAGGCCCTGCAAGCAGCAACGCCGCAGGGTCCCAGCTTCCGGCTGCCTCGATCCCACTGACATCCCAGATCGCCACATCGGCGCGGGTCCCGACAGCCAGACGCCCGCAGTCCGCACGGCCCAGTATGTCGGCTCCGCCCCGCGTCGCAATCTCCAGCGCTTCCATGGCGCTCATCGCATCGGCCCCTCGGGACACACGCTGCAACAACATCGCCTGCCGGGCCTCGGCCACCAGATTGCCCGCGTCGTTGCTGGCCGATCCGTCGACACCAAGGCCCACCGGCACACCTGCATCCCGCATGGCGCGCACGGGCGCGATGCCAGACCCGAGGCGACAATTCGAACAGGGACAATGGGCTACGCCAGTGCCAGTGCGGGCAAACAAATCAATCTCTGACGCATCCAGCTTTACACAATGGGCATGCCAGACGTCGCTACCGACCCATCCCAGATCCTCGGCATATTGCCCCGGTCTGCAGCCAAACTGCGCCAGTGAATACGCGATATCCTCGTCATTCTCCGCCAAATGGGTGTGCATCATCACGCCCTTGTCGCGGGCCAACACAGCCGCCTCGCGCATCAGATCCCGACTGACCGAGAACGGAGAACACGGCGCGACACCGACGCGAACCATCGCGCCGGGGCTTGGATCGTGAAACGCGTCCACAACCCGCACCATGTCGGTCAGAATGTCCGCTTCGTGCTCGACCAGACTGTCGGGCGGCAATCCACCGTCACTTTCGCCAATGCTCATCGCACCGCGCGTCGGATGAAAGCGCAGCCCGACCTCAGCCGCCGCAGCGATGGTGTCTTCAAGACGCGTGCCGTTTGGATACAGGTACAAATGATCCGACGACAACGTGCAACCAGACAGGGCCAATTCGGCCAGGCCAATCTGGGCCGACACGAACATATGCTCCGGCGTAAACCGGGCCCAGATTGGATACAACGTTTGCAACCACCCAAACAGCAGCGCGTTCTGCGCCGCAGGCACAGCGCGGGTGAGCGTCTGGTAAAGATGGTGATGCGTGTTGACGAGGCCCGGTGTGACAACACAGGCGCTTGCGTCTATGACCTCGCCCGAGGTGTGCAAGTCCGGCCCGATGTCTGCAATCTGCCCATCGCGCAGCAGCACATCGACATCGCGCAGGATGCGCCGATCATCGTCCATGCTCACCACGTAAGACGCGGCACGGATCAGCGTCTCGGTCACAGATGGTCCGCCAAGATATCGAGCGCCGCACGATGCACGTCCCGATGAGACGCCGCCACAACCCGGCCGCCCTCGTGCACGGGTCCGCCGGACCAGTCAGTGACGATGCCGCCCGCGCCTTCGATCAGCCCAATGGGGGCCTGGATGTCATAGCTGTTCAAACCCGCCTCGATCACCAGATCCACCTGGCCGGCTGCCACAAGGGCGTAGGCATAGCAGTCCATCCCGTACCGGACGAGCTTCACGCGCTGCGCCACCGCACCGAACGCATTACGTTCCGAGGCAGTGCCGACCTCGGGAAATGTGGTGAACAGCACGGCCGCGTCCAGATCCCGCGGTTGGCGCGTGACCAGTCCGCGTTCGCCTGAAGGGCCTCGCATCCATGCAGCGCCATCTGCGCCCCAGAACCGTTCACCGATATAGGGTTGGTCAATCATACCCATGATCGGACCATCTTCGCCCCCCACGGCAATCAGGACGCCCCATGTCGGTGTGCCCGCCACAAAGCCGCGTGTGCCGTCGATGGGATCAAGAACCCATGTCAGCCCGCTTGAGCCGGATTGAGCGCCATACTCTTCGCCAAGAATCGCGTCATCCGGGCGGCGCTTGGCCAACACGGCCCGCATCGCCTGCTCGGCGGCGCGGTCGGCGATTGTAACCGGATCATAGCCATCAGAGGCTTTGTTCTCGTCATCAAGATCGCGCGTGCGAAAATGGGGCAGGATCGCCGCGCGGGCCGCCTCCGCCATTGCATGCGCTACATCGATCAGTTCGGGAATGAGACTTTTCATATGAATCGGGTGCCAGACTGGCACCCGTGACGCAAGTACAGACTGTCAGGTCGTGATCAGGCGACGTCGCTGAGGACGCGGGCCAGTTCGAACAGACGGCGGCGCTGGTTTTCGGGGATCGCGTAATAGGTACGCACCAGTTCCATCGCTTCCTTGTCGCTCAGCATGTCCGGAGGCACATTGCCTTCCGTCGCCGCCTGGCTCAGGTCTTCCTTCAGCCCTTCGAAGAAGAACGCAACCGGCACACCCATCGCTTCACCGATGTCCCAAAGGCGCGATGCGCTGACACGGTTTGCACCCGTTTCGTACTTCTGGATTTGCTGAAATTTGATACCGACCATGTCAGCCAGTTTTTGCTGAGTCATCCCAATCAGCCACCGGCGTTGTCTGATACGTTTGCCGACATGAACGTCTACCAAATGTGCCATGGTGATCCCAACCTAATTATTACAAATGCACTCTCGCAGCGTGATCGTCAGAGGGCTTTTCTGCCGTACAGCCAGAGCGCGTTCTATAACCATACGCTGCATGTAGGTTGTTTTCAACGAATTCCACCCGCTGAACGTGAATTGCGCGCGCTCCGCTCTCCCATTGGACGCAAGCGCTGCGGCGCATCTTCTGTCGGACCGCCCGCTATGTGAAAAGACATAAAGTCGTCGCGGTGCAACTTTGTCCGGTCGCTTCAACACGTTACGCGATAAAATGACACCTCTTACACCACCCTTAATTGTATACCCTCGCACGCTTTTTCGAAGAAAATTAAGACTTTAGTAGTCAGATACGACGCAGCGAACGGCGCGTATCATGCGCTGAAATCCGCTCAAACGGGCGATGTTCGAGGGATTTTACAGGGTCGAAACAGCGCGAAGTGCCACCGTATCCGTCGCGTGAAAGGCCCGCCTCAAGAATCCGACGAGGGCGTCATGCACCTCGTTCACGGCGCCGCCTGCTCCGTACAGGTTGATGCTGTGCATGGGCAGTTCGGGCAGCGCCCCGCCATGTTCAATGCGGTCCAGATGCGGCGGCTCGGTGCCCTCGATCATGGTGTGCACGGCCAGATCCGCGCTGACTGTCGCCTCGATCGTGCGATCACTTTCTGTTTCAACAACCACATCCCAAGGAATGCCAGCGGTGTCCAATTGCTCAATCACGCGCGGACGGAATGTGCACTGACGCCCGAAGGCCAGTTTCAATGGCCGTTGCCGCCACGCCGACCCGCCAGGCGCGCCGACCCAGCACAAAGGCTTGGTGCACAATTGCTCGCCACCGCTGTCGATCCCGGTTTCGGTGGTCAGGATGATATCGCACGCGCCTTTGGCAAATTCCGCTTTCAGACGCCGGGTGTATGAACTGTCGAGTTGCACCTTCACGCGCGGAAACGCGGCATGAAATTGCTTCAGCACACGCGGAATGGCCGGATAGACGATATCATGCGGCACGCCCAGGGTGATCTCACCTTCATAGGCCTGATCGGTCAGCCGCGTGATCACCTCGTCATTCAAGGCCACCATGCGCCGGGCGTAGACCAACAACTGCTCTCCCGATGCTGTCAACGCAATGGTGCGCCCGGATCGGTCGAACAGATCAAGGCCCAGCAACTCTTCGAGCCGCTTCAGCTGCATCGATACCGCCGACTGTGTGAGGTGCAGAAAACCTGCGGCCCGCGTGACGCCACCGCTCTCTGCGACGGCAACGAACGACCGAAGTGTCGTAATGTCCAAATTTCTCACATCACACTCCTTGATGCATCATATCAAAAACATTCGCTTTAAGAATGTGTCATGATCCGTCATATACATCAAGAACTTTGATGAAACCCGATAGAACCATCATACGATAGAAAGGACGCCCCATGGCTTTCACCGACATCACACACCGCCACGTCGCACCCCAACCCGCAGCACGGCGCACTTTCTCGCTGCGCACCCTGTTTGACGTATGGCGCTCGCGGCGTGCGCTGGCCCGTCTTGATGCCCGAGCCCTCAACGACATCGGCTTGAATACAGAACGCGCAGCCCGCGAAAGCGCGAAACCCATCTGGGATGTGCCCGCCAACTGGCGCGACTGAACAATCCCCACCCGGTGTGCGGCATTTATGACAAAAACGGTCGGAATGTCGCACCCTGAGGGTGGGAAACCCTCTAAAAAGCCTTGAACGACAGGGGATTTGACCCAATATTTGATCCAACGCGGGCGGAAATCCGCGATCGATGGATCACCCATCGGAACTGGTATCAATTTGGAGGTCAATCATGGCTGAGTTGAATACGATCCGGTCCGCGGCCGGTACACGCGCCGCCCAGATCGACGCGGGCCTTCGTGCCCATATGAATAAAGTCTACGGCACAATGTCCGTGGGCATGCTGATCACCGCACTGGCCGCTTGGGCCATTGCGGGTCTTGCCGTCACATCCGATCCGGCAGGGGCCACCGTCGCGCTGCGCGAAGGCACATACCTGACGGGCCTTGGCACGTTGCTCTACACCACGCCTCTGCGCTGGGTTGTGATGTTCGCACCGCTGGCCTTCCTGCTGTTCGGCTGGGGCGCGCTGATGCGTCGTGGCTCTGCCGCCACCGTGCAACTGGGCTTCTTCATCTTCGCCGCCGTCATGGGCGTGTCGATGAGTTCGATCTTCCTGGTCTTTACGCCCTACTCGATCACGCAGACCTTCCTGGTCACAGCGATCGCCTTCGCGGGTCTCAGCCTTTATGGCTACACCACGAAGAAGGACCTGTCCGGCATGGGCACCTTCCTGATGATGGGTGTGATCGGCCTGATCGTGGCGATGATCATCAACATCTTCCTGCAATCGCCTGCAATGATGTTCGCGATCTCCGCCATCGGCGTTCTGATCTTTGCCGGTCTGACCGCGTTCTACACGCAGGACATCAAGAACACCTACGTGGCGCATGCGTCCCACGGCGATCAGGAATGGCTGGACAAGGCCGCAATCGACGGCGCGCTCAGCCTCTATATCGCGTTCCTGAACATGTTCCAGTTCCTGCTCATGTTCATGGGTCAGCAGGAATAGCCTGCACCGCATCGACTATCCAAAGGCCGGTCCTCAGTGACCGGCCTTTTTCGTTTCAACGGAGGTCTCGATGACAGTCATCAAACGCGGCACGGCACGCATGGACAAAGGCGGAGCCGAGGGCACCCTGGGACCTTACACCGCCGAATTGCTCAGTGACACGGGCGGCCTCACGCAGTTCGGAGCGTTTGTTGAAACGCTGCCACCCGGTTCTGTCTCATCCCACAACCATTGGCACACGACCGAGGACGAGATGATCCTCATGCTCTCCGGCACACTCACATTGACCGAGGACGGCACCGAAACCACGCTTGTCGCAGGGGACGCCGCGACATGGGCCGCGGGCACGCCGGTCGGCCACAACCTGCGCAACGATAGCGACGCAGACGCCCGCTATGTTGTCATCGGCACGCGCGTGGCACATGACCGCGTCACCTACCCCACGCTGGACCGCGTCTTGATCTACGACCGGACCAACGACATCCGCCGTTACGAAACGCTGGACGGCCAGCCCAGCACCAAGCCGGAATAGATCCTCACAGATCGCGCAACATCCGCACCGACGGAAAGGTGATGCCGCCTGCCAGCGGCACGTCGATTGGGCCAACCTCTGTGAACCCGACAGCCGTGTAAAACGGAACCGCGGTGCGCGTGGCCCAGCACTCCATGCGCGTGACACCTGCGTCTTGAGCCTTGGCAAACGCATGGGTCATCAACAGCCGACCCACACCACGCCGCAGCGCCCGGTCGTCCGTCACCACATGGCGGATATGGCCCAGCGCCGGATCGGCCTTGTCCCGCGTCCAGCCACCTGCGCCAAGGATCGCGCCACCCTCCTCCACCACGTAATACGTCCCGCACACCAGCAACTCGGGCCGCGCACGGCTGATGATGGGCAACGCCGTGACCAGCACCGAGGGCGGATAATCCGCCTTCAGCAACTTCGGATAGGTCCGCGCCAACAGCGCATCCACAGCGGCCATGTCAGCCTTGGTGCTGGGACGTATCCGCATCACAGCTTTCTCCGACGGCAAGTTGGGATCATCATTCATCGTATACACCAGATCGTAAATGTAGCTTTTGTCGCCCTTCGCGGTGACCCACATGCCTGCGGGCGGCAAAATGCCTTGCGCCGCGACCGGCACCTCCCACGTCCGCCCCACCAGCGCACCGGTGTCGGGGTCGCGCATCACCCACCCCAACCCGCTTTCTTTGTGCACGCACAGATCGGGGCGGTCCGCACGCCGGAAACGCGCATCATCGCCCGGGACGGGGTCAAACCGGTACTCAAGCCCGTCTGATCGGCGCGTCAGGGCGAACACGGCCATGGGGTCATCTCCATACAACGAAAAAGGCCGCGTCCCGGTGGGCGCGGCCTTTGTCATCTCGAAGGGTGGGCGATCTTACTTGATCTTGCCTTCCTTGTATTCGACATGCTTGCGCGCCACGGGATCGTACTTCCGTACGACCATCTTTTCGGTCATGGTGCGTGCGTTTTTCTTGGTCACATAGAAGTGGCCAGTGCCTGCGGTCGAGTTCAGGCGGATCTTGATCGTGGTTGGCTTGGCCATCTGCTGTCTCCTGCATCGCCAGATAAGCCATATAGGCCCGCTGACGGGAAATTCGTATGAACCGCGCTTTTACCTGCGCCCTGCCCCGAGTCAACCCCATCCACTTCGTGTTCAGCACCCAAATTCATCATTTGCAGCGCGGGCCGGAATTCTGCCAAATCAAACAGGCCAGCCCCTGCAGAAAGTTCAATTCTCTGTGCCGATCGTTCAGGCGGCTGGACAGTTGGCACAGCCCGTGTCCAACCTGATGCCATGTTGGACCCGCTCAGCGATATTCTCACGCGGCTGACCCTCAACGGTACGCTCTATTTCCGGACGGCATTCACGCCGCCATGGGGCATTGCCGTGCCTGCATACGAGAATGTCGCCCGGTTCCACTTTGCCCACCGCGGGGACTGCCGCGTTCGCATATGCTCGACCGACACGACGGTCACTGTGGCCCAAGGCGATCTGATCATCATTCCGCACGGGGCGGCACATGACCTGATCTGCGGACGACACCCGCACAGCGCCGTCCTGCCGCTCGATACCGTTCTGGAACGGTCCGGCTACAACGGCCGCGGTGTTCTGGTCTATGGCGGGGATGCGGATGATCACGAAACACAGCTGATCTGCGGGCATTTTTCGCTCGCGCCGCGGGCGTCGCACATGCTGTTTGACCAGCTGCCCGATTACATCCTGATCCGGAACTACGGCGAACATGCAGGGCGCTGGATGGACACATCCCTGCGCCTGATCGCGGATGAAGTGGGCCAAGACCGGTTCGGCGGTGATCTCATCGCGCAGAAGATCTCCGAAATCCTCTTTGTTCAGGCATTGCGCACGTTCATCGAAACAGATGCGGCAGCCCGCGTCGGCCTTGCCGGATTTGCAGACCCGCATATTTCCCGCGCTCTGGCAGCCTTCCACCGCGATCCAGGCATCACGTGGACGGTCGAAGGTCTCGCCCGCGCGGCCGGCCAATCGCGCACCGGGTTCGCCATGCACTTTTCCAGAACGATGGGGCTTGCCCCGATGGAATATGTGACCCGCTGGCGCATCCAGATTGCCCAACAGGATCTGATCGCGCGCACAAAGCCCATCACCGATATCGCCCGCGACGTGGGCTATGCCTCGGATTCGGCGTTCGCGCGGGTGTTCAAACGGGAAACAGGTCAAAGCCCGGCGGCGTTTCGGAACGACCACAGCCCAACGCGCGCCCTCGAACACACATCGTTCTGAACTCTGAACGATCAGTAAAAACCACTGAACGCCCTGAAATAGAAAACGGTCCGCGCAGTGGGCACATTCCTTTCATCACAGCGGCCACAGGTCGCGCAGATTGGAAAGGAACCAACATGTCTCTGCGTTTCGTGAGCAAGGAAATACACGCCTATCTCGACTATCCGGTCGCCATCGGCCTCATCGCGATGCCTAGCCTTCTGGGTCTTGGTCAGTCGCACCCGCTGGCCTTCTGGCTGTCGGTTGTGACGGGCATCGCCGCGTTTGTGCTGACGGTGCTGACAGACCATCATCTGGGGCTGTTCCGTGTCCTGCCTTACACGTTTCACCTCGCGGTGGATGGCGCTGTCGGAGCCACATTCCTGATCGCACCCTTTTTGCTCGGGTTCTCAGGGCTGGACGCGGCCTATTACTGGGGTCTGGGCGCCACCGTCGCTTTGGTCGTTTCGCTGCACAAAGGTGAAACGGCAGCACCCGGACTGCTTTAAGCGGCCACGCCCACCGCACTCCCTCCTCCAAGACACCCCTCACGTCTTGGCGCGGACCCACCGCGTCAATCCAACCGGGCTGTGCCCGATCACCCTCGAAACGAAAGGAAAATCCATGTTTCGCACTCTCACTCTCGCTTCCATCATGGCCTGCGCGGCCGCATTCTCGCTGGCCTCTGGCGCCATGGCTGCCGACGAATACAACGTGTCGACCGGCCTGACCGGCGCGGGCGCTCCGCTTGGCCTGCACGGCGTCGATCCAGTGGCGTTTATCGCCTCCGGTGATCCGGTGGTCGGCGCAGCGCAGCACACAATTGTGCATGACGGCGTGGCCTACCGCTTTGCCACCGCAGAAAACGGCGCGACGTTCAAAGCCGACCCGGCCGCGTATCTGCCCCAGAACGGTGGGTTCTGCACCTTCGGCGTCTCGGTCGGCAAGAAGTTTGACGGCGATCCGGACTATGCCGCGGTCATCGACGACAAGCTCTATGTCTTCCTGAACGAAGACATCTTCAAAGCCTTCAACGAGGACCGCACCGGCGTCATCGCCAAGGCGGCAACAAACTGGTCAGACATCCGCAGCACAGCGGTCGAAGACCTCTGACCGATCCGGTGATGCACAAGAACGGAACAGGCAAGCGGCACCCCGCTTGCCTGTTCTGGCACGGAGTGATGCGCGTGGAGAGGCTGTAAGCCGGATTCTGTCTAGGGCGGTTGCCCGCCCCGAGATGACCATTCCTCTTGAGATGCTGTTGCCAACACCCCTCTAGCTGCCAACCCGGACCTGCTGGGGCAAAAGCATCCCCGGACTGTTGCCAGCCCACGCGGTCCCTATTTGGCATTGCTCCCGGTAGGGCTTGCCATGCCGTCCCGGTTGCCCGGTCCGCGGTGGGCTCTTACCCCACCTTTTCACCTTGACCCTGCATGCAAGGCCGTCTGATTTCTGTGGCGCTGTCCGTCGGGTTGCCCCGCCCGGGCGTTACCCGGCACCGTTGCTTCCTGGAGTCCGGACTTTCCTCTCAGGGTATTGGCGCCAGCCAATGCCCCTAAGCGGCCATCCGCCCCTCCACGCCGGACGCGCATACGCGTGTGGGCCCGGCGGCGTCAATGGGCATTGATGCACGGATTGCACATGCCGGAGCCTCCGGCGGTGGTATTTTCAGTCAGAAGAAACGGATGGGGCACTAGGCCCAACGTGCCGCATGCCCAAGGGGTGTGTAGTCCTGCGGGTCCAGTGGCCCGGTTTCGAACGGTCGGTATCTCAGACGTACCGCTGCAAGCAAAGTGTCCGGGTCAACATCAGCTGTGTACCCGGCCTGTTTCGCGACCTGAGCAAAACCTTGGGGGGTTGGATCGGACGGGCCGATGTCGTGGCCGCGTCGTCCCGCAAGCCCCTGCGCCTCCAGCCGCGCCCAATCGAACCGGGGGCCGGGATCGAACTTGCGCCCCGGCGCCATGTCCGAATGGCCGATGACATTCTCAGGCGGGATATTCCATGCCGACAGAATGCCGGTCAGCAGGTGCTCAAGGCTGTGCATCAATGGCTCCGCAAAGGGCGTCTGCCCGTCATTGTCCAATTCGATGCCGATGGAGCGCGAATTGATGTCGGTCAGACCGCGCCACTCGCCCGCCCCGGCATGCCACGCGCGCAGCCCCTCGGGAACAAGTTGTGTCACCCGCCCGCTTTTGCAGATCACGTAATGCGCCGACACGTCCGAAGCGGGATCGCAAAGCCGCTCTATGGCGGCATCCGCCGTCGCCATGGCCGTGTAGTGCAACACCACAAAACGCGGCGTCAATCCATCGCGCCGCAGCCCGCAATTCGGGGACGGATGCGCGTGCCTTTGGATCAGTTGCCGGCCGCCCGACGGAACGGGGCCGGGTCCCAGTTGCAGGCATAGCCGTCGCCATCGGGGTCCAGACCACGGCGATCCCGCTCGGGTCCGCCACGGGACAGGAAGTCGATCTGCGCCTCGTCGGCAGAACTGTAGACCGCGCAATTGCGCTGGAATTTCGAGGCCGACGCAACGTTGAAGCGCCGATGCACCCGCGTGCCCTTGGGGTGACGGGTCTGCAGGGCGTATTGTACGACATTGGGCTGCGTGCTGCCTGTGCGCGACGGCAGGGCCGTGGGCTGCACAACCTGATATTGCTGCCGGTTCGATTGAATACGGGCCGCATCGCTTTCGATGGACTCGCGCGATGCCACAGCGTCGAAATTGTTCTCGTCCGAGATGCCGGGATTGTTCAGGATCACGGGGGCCGCGTTTGACGGGCTGGCATTCACCACCTGTTGCCCCGAATTGGCCTGCGCTGCGGCGGCATCATTCTGTGCCGCAATCTGCGCCAGTTCCGCATCAAGCCCCGCCGGATTCGACACCGCACGGGGGGTCGCACCGGCAGTTGGCGTCGTGCCACCGACAGGCTGCGCACCCGAGGGCGGCAGGGATTGCGCCTGCACACCCGGTGCAGCGCCCACCGTGGGCGCGGCCAGTTCGGCTTCGCGCGCGTCGCGGGCGGCCAACGTATTGGGGTTGTCAAAGCCCACGCCGCGCCCGGGATCGACAAAACCACCCGGATTGCTGTCAGGGATCACAGGCTGGCACGCGGCCAGACCGACAACGGCGCCCAGCACCAGAAAACTGCGGAAACTTATCATCTGCTCTACCCTTTTTGGGTTTGGTCGGCACCGATTACCACCATTTCGCAGGTTTTGCCACAAACCCGGCCCGCGCCTCCAGCGCATAAGCGGTGTTCAGCAAATCACCCTCTTCCCATGGGCGGCCAATGAGCTGCAGACCCAGCGGCAGCCCGTTCGCATCCGTCCCCGCGGGGACAGCAATGCCCGGCAGACCCGCCATGTTCACAGTCACGGTGAACACGTCGTTCAGATACATCTGCACCGGATCATCCGACGCCTCGCCCAGCCCAAAGGCGGCAGACGGCGTCGCAGGCGTCAGGATCGCGTCAATGCCCTGGGCAAACACATCCTCAAAGTCCTTCTTGATCAGCGTCCGCACCTTGCGGGCACGGTTGTAATAGGCGTCATAGAACCCCGCCGACAGCACATACGTGCCGATCATGACCCGACGCTTCACCTCATCGCCAAAGCCTTCGGCGCGGGTCTTTTCATACATCTCGGTGATGCCATCGCCTTGGGCAAGCGTCGCCCGGTGGCCATAGCGCACCCCGTCATAGCGGGCGAGGTTCGAGGACGCCTCCGCCGGTGCAATCACGTAATAGGCAGGCAAAGCGTACTTGGTGTGCGGCAGTGAGATATCGACAATCTCCGCCCCCGCATCGGCCAGCATTTCACGGCCACGGGTCCAAAGCGTCTCGATCTCGTCCGGCATCCCGTCCATGCGGTACTCTTTCGGAATACCGATCTTCTTGCCCTTGATGTCGCCGGTCAGCATGGCCTCAAAATTCGGCACAGGCAGGTCCGCAGATGTCGAATCCTTCGGGTCATGGCTGCACATCGTTTCCAGCATGATCGCCGCATCGCGCACCGACTTGGTCATCGGTCCCGCCTGATCCAGCGAGGACGCAAACGCCACCACACCCCAGCGCGAACAACGCCCATAGGTCGGCTTGATGCCGGTGATGCCGGTAAAGGCCGCAGGCTGGCGGATCGACCCGCCTGTATCGGTGCCCGTTGCCGCCAGACACAGGTCCGCCGCCACAGCGGACGCAGACCCGCCCGACGACCCGCCCGGCGTCAACGCCGCCTCATCATTGCCACGCCGCCAAGGGTTCACGGCATTGCCATAAACGGACGTCTCGTTCGACGACCCCATGGCAAACTCGTCCATGTTCAGCTTGCCCAGCATGACGGCACCCGCATCCAGCAGATTGCCGCTCACGGTGCTCTCATACTCGGGCAGGAACCCCTCAAGAATGCGGCTCCCGGCCTGAGACGGCACACCCTTGGTGCAGAACAGATCCTTGATGCCAATCGGCAAGCCGCACATGTCCGGCGCATCGCCTGCCTTGATGCGCACATCCGCCGCTTTGGCCTGATCGCGCGCAATCTCTGGCGTGTTGTGGACGAACGCATTGAGCGCCCCCGCCCCCTCAATCTCGGTCAGGCACGCCTCGGTCAACTCGACGGACGTCACGTCGCCCGCACGCAGCGCATCACGGGCCTCTGCCAGCCCCAGCTTGTTCAATTCAGCCATTACTCAACCACCTTCGGCACCGCAAAGAACCCCTCACGCGCATCGGGCGCATTGGCCAGCACCTTGTCCTGCTGCCCGCCATCGGTCACCACATCGGCGCGGCGCTTCAGGCGCTGCGGGGTCACGGATGTCATCGGCTCCACGCCCTCGACATCCACTTCGCTCAACTGCTCGATGAAGCCCAGAATGGTGTTGAATTCGGACGCAAGGGCGGGAAGCTGATCTTCCTCAACCTTGATCCGGGCCAGTTTCGCCACACGGGCGGCGGTGCTTTGATCGATGGACATGACATTCCTCGTGGTCTCGTCAGATCGGGCAATAGCGAAGCCATGCCCCACCTTCAAGCCTTGGCCCTTGCCGCGCGCCCCCATCTGCCACAGATTTGAGCAAATGGCGGGGAGCGCACCATGAAACTGAAACTGCATCACGTGAACCTTGTGACCGACAACGTGCAGCGGATGGATGCGTTCTACCGCGACGTGCTGGGGCTGACCCGCGAAACCGATGGCCTGCCCACGCTTGAGAAAAACAAGGGCTACGCAGGCGACGTGGCCTTTGTGACGGACGGCGATATCCAGACGCATCTGGCACAAAAGGACCCGCTGGCCGGCTTCCGCTCAGGGCAGATGGTCAACCCGGTCAGCCACGGGCACATCGCCTATCGCACCGACGATCTCGATGCCTTCAAGGCGCATCTCGACGCGCAAAACATCCCATATGCTGACTGGGGCAACCAAGCGGTCGAAGGCTGGCACCAGATCTTCTTCTACGACCCAGACGGCAACGTCATCGAAGTACATCAAGTCTCTGACGACACATAGCGGCGATACACCTCAATCATCCACCCCAACATGAGGCCATTCAGAATGTGCCACAGGAAATGCGTGCCAAGGGGAAGTTGCGCGCACAGCGTCTCGTCCACCGACCGGGCCGTCAGCGACACCAACAGGATCACAGCCCCGATGACAAAGCCACGCGCCAATGCTGGCGCACGCCGCCACAACAGCCCGGCATAGATCAGGATCAGAACAGGCACCGGCACATACCCCGCCGACACGCCCAGCACGGGCAGGCCCTGAAACAGCGGCACCGTCAGCACGGCATAGGGAAAGAACAGGGCCGTCGCCCCCAGCGCCCAAACGGTCCGCATCCCCCACACATCCCGGTTGATCGCAAAGATATAGAGCAGAATGAACCCGGCAATCGGCGCCACATCCGCAATCGCGGACCAGACCTGCGCATGGGTGTGAAACAGGTAACTGCCCAATCCAATGACACCCAACACCAGCGACAGCGCCCGCGCCATCGGCACACCCACACTGCGCCGCCACATCCAGACCGCGGCAATGACAAAGGCGACGTTCGTCACGGCATTCACAGGCTCGGCCCAGTACCCCGGCCCCATCCGTTCGCAATACCCGTCAATCTCGCGCAACAATTCCATGTGGCCCGACCTACGGCACTTGGCATTCAGGTCAAGATACAGGGAATGCCAAAGCAGTTATACGCTATAACCAAATTGAATTCTCTTGGCCAAAAATATCCCGGGGGTTTGGGGGCAGAGCCCCCATCAAAGCGGAATCGTGTCGCGTCAGCGCCCGCAAAGCAACGCACGTTGCGTTAACCCCAGCCTCAGCGCCCGTTGGGGGTGCACAGGGGGTGTACGGATGGTGCACGGGGGGTGACACCCTGCCATACGCTCTTAAACTCAATGAACATTGGGTAAATCAGGCGGCGAATCGCATCCGCCTTCCCCGTTTCAAAAAAGTCCCCACCGAAGGCTCCCGCGCCCTCGAACATGCGCTACACTCGGTCAAAAGGGAGGACATCATGAACATCATCTGGCTCGGCCACGGCAGCTTTCGCATCGAGATCGGGGACCAGATCCTGCTGATCGACCCGTGGCTGTCAGGCAACCCCATGCTGCCCGAGGACCGCGTCCCCGAGGCCATCGCGGATGCCACGCAAATCCTCGTCACCCACGGCCATTTCGACCACACGCAAGACGTCGCAAAGTTGAGCAAAGACAAAGACTTGCCGGTCTCAGGCATGTACGAACTGGCCCAATATCTCTACAGTCAGGGCGCGACCGAAGGGCACGCCTACAACAGGGGCGGCACCGTGACATTCGGCGATGTGAGCGTCACGCTTGTGCCCGCCTCGCATTCATCGTCCATCGTCGTGGACGGGCGGGGCGTGTATATGGGTCAGGAATGCGGGTTCATCATCCGGGGCGAAGACAAGACGATCTACCATTCCGGGGACACCGCCATCATGGCCGACATGCAATGGATCGGCGACGTCTACAGGCCTGATATCGGTATCTTGTCGGCAGGTGGCTACTTCACCATGGACATGGCCGGCGCCGCCTACGCCGCCCGCCACTACTTCCACTTCGGCACCGTAATCCCCTGTCATTACAAGACTTTTCCCATCCTCGAACAGTCAGCCAAGGTGCTGCGTGACGGCCTGCCGGGCGTCAAGGTGATCGAACCCGAAGTGTTGGACCCCATCGCGCTCTAGCAGCACCGGAACGGATCGTCCCCCACGGCGTTACCCCCCGAACGCGACAAGCACGAGGGGCAATTCATGGCTGTCATCACGATCTTCGGCGCATCCGGCGCCACCGGTTTGCACGCCTGTGCTCAGGCTCTTGAGGCCGGTCATACCGTGCGTGCCGCCGACCACGACGGTGACCATCCATTGCAGGGCCGAGACGATTTCACTGTCCACCAAGCCGATGTGCTCAAAGACGATCTGACCGCGTTGGTCGACGGCGCAGATGCTGTCCTGTCCTGCCTTGGCGTGGGCAACGACCTTGGCACCCTCGCCTCGCCCCCGCCCTTGTATTCAAGGGGCACGGACCGCATCTGCGACGCGATGGAGCCGGCAGGATGCAAGCGTCTGATCGTCATCTCTGCCAGCTTCGTCGAAGAAAAGAACCGCGGCCCGATCTGGTTCAAACTGCCCGCCATGACCGGCCTGATCCGCGTCTTCGAACAGATGGCCGAAATGGAGGCGAACTTGCACAAACGCACCAACCTCGACTGGACCGCTGTGCGCGCCGGCTGGCTGATGGAGGGTGACATCACCCGCGACTACACCGTGCAGGCCAACGTCATCCCGGAAGACATGGTGCGTACACGTCACGCCGACCTCGCTCACTTCATGCTGCATCTGGCCGAAGGCAAAGACTGGCTGCACCAGACGCCTGCACTTGCGCGCCCCGAGGATGCGTCGGCCACCTCGCCCGCTGCCGTGGCGCGAGATATGGTTGCCTGAACAACGACTTATCAGCGCCGCGCAGTGAAAAAGCCGCGCAGCAACGCCTCCGCCTCTTGCGCACCGATGCCGTCATAGACCTCGGGCGCATGGTGCGCCTGAGGGTGCGAAAACACGCGCGCGCCATGTGCCACCCCACCGGATTTCGGATCGGATGCACCATAATAAACACGTGCAATCCGGGCTGCCGCAATCGCCGCCGCACACATCGCACACGGCTCCAGTGTCACATAGAGATCGTGGCCCACCAAACGCTCTGACACTCCAGCGGCGCAGGCCGCGCGGATGGCCAGCATCTCCGCATGCGCGGTTGGGTCTGATAACTCGCGCGTCCGGTTTCCCGACTGCGCCACGACCTGTCCCCGCGGGGACACCACCACCGCGCCCACAGGCACCTCGCCACGTGCACCCGCGGCCCGCGCCTCCTCCAGCGCCTGCTCCATGAACGACCGAAACTCCATGGCCATTCCCTGCCACGCCGCTTGCTTGCCTTGCAACCCACCGCTATGGCCTGCGCATGACTGAAAGCACACCCAAAGGCGACCGCATCGCCAAGGTTCTGGCCCGCGCGGGCATCGCCAGCCGTCGCGGCGCCGAAGAGATCATCACCGCAGGCCGCGTGTCCGTGAATGGCAAGCGGATCGACAGCCCCGCGCTGAATGTAACGGATGCGGACAAGATCAGCGTCGACGGAAAACCGCTGCAGGCGCCCGAGCCGGAACGGCTGTGGCTTTATCACAAACCTACGGGTCTGGTGACGACCACAAAGGACGAACAGGGGCGCAAGACCATCTTCGACGCGCTCCCCGATGATCTGCCACGCGTGATGACCGTTGGTCGGCTTGACCTCAATTCCGAAGGATTGCTGCTGCTGACCAATGATGGCGGCATCAAGCGCAAGCTCGAACTCCCGTCGACCGGATGGATGCGCCGCTACAGGGTGCGGGTCAACGGGCGGCCCACCGACCCGCAGCTTGACCCCCTGCGCAAGGGCGTAACCATTGAAGGCGAGCGTTTCCAGCCGATGCAGGTCACGCTGGACCGTCAACAGGGCGCAAACGCCTGGCTCACCATTGGCCTGCGCGAGGGCAAGAACCGCGAAATCCGGCGCGCCATGGACAGCATCGGGTTGTCGGTGAACCGTTTGATCCGCATCAGCTACGGCCCGTTTCAGTTGGGTGAGTTGAAGCAAGGAGCCGTCGAAGAAGTGCGGCGCCGTATCATGCGCGATCAATTGGGGCTTGATCCCGAGCCGCCCACCGGCACGGCGAAACCCAAGGGCAAACCCAAACGCACCCGAAAACCGCGTTAAGCCGCGGCAGCTTACGCATCCGTATTTGATCAAAATCGGCAGAAATTCCCCTTGCGCCCGCCAATTGCGCGCCACACCTCTGATGCACGAACGGAACACGGCGCGCCCCTAGTGCTGCATCCGCAAACGAGCTATATGTCCGAAAGCCAACGGGGACTTACGGGATGGAGCCTACAGCTTTTCAAAAGATCGCATTCGCGGTGCTGATTGCGCTGATGTTCGGCGTGACCACCGGCCTGCTCGGAGGGCTTTGACACAATGGCAAAACGTTTCGGCGGAAAATACAGCCCGGATCCCACCGACGTACCAACGACAGGCGATCGTCCTGCCTTTGACAAGGCTCACGTCGATCCGGTGGGCGCGCGTGCGAACATCATGTTCATCCCCGCCATTCCAATGGTCTTTCTGGCCCTGAACGACGGGGCCACTGGCCTTGTGACCGCGCTTGTTTCCGCTGCATTCCTGACCGGCGGTGCATTTCTGCTGCGTGAGGGCCTCAAGGCCGAAGCGGCGTTCAACGCCCGCAAGGTTGCGCGCAGGCCCGCCCTGCCCCGCAAGACCATCGCGGCGTTCCTTGTGGGCTTCGGCATCACGCTGGCCGCCTACAGGTCAGAGCCGGGGATCATTGCACCGCTGCTTTTTGGCCTTGCCGCCTTTGGTCTGCATCTTGCGGCCTTCGGGATTGATCCGCTGAAGTCCAAAGGCCTCGAAGGGGTCGACAGTTTCCAACAGGACCGGGTGGCCCGCGTCGTCGATGGGGCCGAAGAGTTACTGACCGAGATGCGCAACGCCATGAAACGGGCCGAAGACCGCAAGATGGAATTACGGCTGGACCAGTTCCAAACCACCGTCCGCGACCTGATCCAGACGGTCGAGGAAGACCCCCGCGACCTGACCGCCGCCCGCAAATATCTGGGCGTCTATCTGATCGGCGCACGCGACGCGACGATCAAGTTCGCCGACATCTATGGCCGCAGCCGCGACACGCAGGCCCGCTCCGATTACGCGTCACTTCTCGATGATCTCGAAGAGAACTTTGCCGCGCGCACCCGCAAATTGCTCACCGAGGATCGCACCGACCTCACCATTGAAATAGACGTGCTGCGCGACCGTTTGCAGCGCGAAGGCGTGCGCGTGTCGCCCGCCGATGACGTCCAACAGTAAGGGTTAAACCATGTCAGAAACAGTCCGCCAAAAGGCCGAAGCCGCCCTCGCTCAAGTCGAGGAAGTGACCGCCGTTGTGCTGCCCGAACCGACCGAGGCCACGGCCATCGTCCCGCTTGCACAGGCCGACGCGCCGGTGGGCGCCGAGATCCGCTCCCGTATGGACGAGATTGATATGGAGGACACGCAGTCCATCGTATCCTTCGGCTCTGCCGCGCAGGCGGAATTGCAGGAAATCAGTCAGGCCATGTTGCAGGACGTACGCAACAAGGATGTGGGGCCTGCGGGCGACAGCCTGCGCAACATCGTCACCGCGATCCGCGGCTTCTCGGTCTCCGAACTCGACGTGCGCCGCGAACGGTCCTTCTGGGAAAAGTTGATCGGTCGCGCGGCCCCCTTTGCCAAATTCACTGCCAAGTTCGAAACGGTGCAGGGCCAGATCGACAAGATCACCGATGACCTTCTGGCGCACGAACACACGCTGCTGAAGGACATCAAGTCCCTCGACCTGCTTTATGAAAAGACGCTGCAATTCTATGATGAACTGGCGCTTTATATCGCGGCGGGCGAAGAAAAGATCAAAGAGCTGGACGACACCACCATCCCTGCCAAAGAGGCCGAGGTAAACGCCGCCCCCGAGGATGATCAGGTGATGAAAGCGCAGGAACTGCGCGACTTGCGCGCCGCCCGTGACGATCTGGAACGCCGGGTGCACGACCTGAAACTGACGCGTCAGGTGACGATGCAATCGCTGCCCTCCATCCGCCTGGTGCAGGAAAACGACAAGAGCCTCGTGACCAAGATCAACTCGACCCTCGTCAACACCGTGCCGCTCTGGGAAACTCAACTGGCACAGGCCGTCACCATCCAGCGCAGCGCCGAAGCCGCTGCCGCCGTGCGCGACGCCAACGACCTGACCAATGAATTGCTGACCTCCAACGCCGCCAACCTGCGCGAAAGCAACAAGGCGATCCGGACGGAGATGGAGCGTGGCGTCTTCGATATCGAAGCGGTCAAGCAAGCCAATGCGGACTTGATCGGCACCATTCAGGAGTCGCTGGAGATCGCAGACGAAGGCAAAGCCAAGCGCGCCGCCGCCGAGGAAGAACTGAAGAAGATGGAGACCGAACTGCGCGACACATTGGCATCCGCCAAAGCGCGCAAGGACGGCATCGGCGACACAGCTGGCACCGCTGTGCCGGGCTAACGACAAGCGATGATGAGGACACGGATCACACGTCGGATCGGCTTATGGGGCGGCATTGCCGCTCTGGGTCTTGTTGCGGCGTGCGACATGCTCATGCCTGTGGAGCCCGTGCTGACGCCACGCGCGCGGCCCGCAGGCTTGGTCCCGCCCCCGGCCCCCAGGGTACAGCCCACATCACAGCAAAGCGCGGAACTGCGTGCCTACCTTGCCCAAGTGCAATCCAGCCAGTTGACCTCGGGCCTGTTGCGGCAGGATGGGGGCGGACCTGACACGCCCTTTTCCTCCGGCATGCTGGCGCGCAACTTCGAACAGATCGTGTTCTTCAATGAATATGCCGGGCCGGGCGTGCGCCCCGGGTCCGCCAGCGCCTTGCGCCGGTGGACTGTTCCCGTGCGCATTGGCCTGGAATTTGGCGCGTCCGTACCACCCAGCCAGCGCACGCGTGACACCAATGACGTGATCGCCTACGCCCGACGGCTGAGCCAGGCAACGGGGCACCCCGTTTCCGTATCCAGCAACCCCAATTTCCTCGTGTTTTTCGTATCCGAAGACGACAGGACAGCCACTTTAAATGCCCGCGCGCCGCGCCTGTCGGGCGTCAACCGCACCAATTTGGCGCCCGTGCGCGACCTGCCCACTGATGCGTATTGTGCAGTTGCGGCCTATGCCAGCGGGACGGACCGGTCGACCTATACCGCAGCGGTGGCTGTGATCCGCGCCGAGAACCCCGATCTGCTGCGTCTGTCCTGCATTCACGAGGAAATGGCTCAAGGCCTTGGCCTTGCCAATGACAGCCCCGATGCGCGCCCGTCGATCTTCAATGATGACGACGAATTTGCGCTGCTGACCGATCACGACGAACATCTGCTGGGCATGCTTTATGACGACCGACTGCGCCCCGGCATCGGATTGACCGAGGCGCGGCCCATCGTCCGCACCCTCGCCCGCGAGGCCACCAACCAGGGCCCGTCCTGACGACTTAAAGGAGACCCATCATGGGCATTTTAGATTTCCTCTCTGGCCAGTTCATCGACGTCATCCATTGGGTGGACGATAGCCGCGACACCATGGTCTGGCGGTTTGAACGCGAAGGCCACGAGATCAAGTACGGCGCCAAGCTGACAGTCCGCGAAGGACAGGCGGCGGTATTCGTGCACGAAGGTCAGTTGGCGGACGTGTTTACCCCCGGTCTCTATATGCTCGAGACCAACAACATGCCCATCATGACGACGCTGCAGCACTGGGATCACGGCTTCAAAAGTCCGTTCAAATCCGAGGTCTATTTCGTCAACACCACCCGTTTCAACGACCTGAAATGGGGCACCAAAAACCCGATCATCTGCCGCGATCCCGAATTCGGTCCAGTGCGTCTACGCGCCTTCGGCACCTATTCCGTCAAAGTCACGGATCCCGCCCGCTTCTTGGTGGAGATTGTGGGCACCGATGGTGAGTTCACCATGGATGAGATCAGCTTCCAGATCCGCAACATCATCGTGCAGGAAATGTCGCGCAGCCTTGCAAAATCAGGCATCCCCGTGATGGACATGGCCGCGAACACCCGCGAGTTGGGCCAGTTGGTCGCCAAGGAGATCAGCGGGCAAATCGCGGAATATGGTCTGACATTGCCCGAGCTGTATATCGAAAACATCTCTCTGCCGCCTGCGGTCGAGGCGGTGATGGACAAACGCTCGTCCATGGGCGTGATTGGGAACCTGGGCGAATACATGCAGTTCCAAGCAGCCGAAGCGCTTGGTCGTGACGGCGGTGACGCCAGCGGCGCCATGCAAGCGGGCCTTGGGGCAGCCATGGGGATGCAAATGGGCCAAATGGCCGCCGGTCCCTGGGGCGCGCAGCCCGCACGTGGGGCGGCCTCTCCACCGCCCCCACCCGTGGAACATGTATGGCACGTGGCCGAAAACGGCCAGACCACAGGCCCGTTTTCCAAAGCCCAGCTTGGTCGTATGGCGCAGGCCGGTGAATTGAGCCGTGAAACCTATGTTTGGACCGCTGGCCAAGATGGCTGGATGAAGGCTGAAGACGTCACCGAACTGGCACAGCTTTTCACCATCATGCCACCGCCACCCCCGCCCGGGATTTGATGGGCAACACAGCGATGGCCCCGCGAAGCGAGCGAGACTGAACTGATATCATTAGAACAGCAAAAGTTCCTTGTTCTGTACCATGGCCGGGCCGGAACGAATTTCCTGATGCACAATTTGGCGGCCTGCCCGAAAACCAAAATTCATTTCGAACCATTCAACCAACACGAAGAAAAGCGGGCTGAGGTTGATGGAAAAAAATGTAAAACATCGGCCAGTTCAGCCCATTTCCTGAACAATCGTGTGTTTTCCTCTGCTGAACCCACCGAAACGATTGAATGCAAGCTGTTCTTTTTTCACTGTCGTGAAGACGCAAGGTCTGCCGACATCTGGCAGCACTTGAAAGACCGCCGAGACATCAAGCTGATTTTCATGAATAGACGGAACTTGCTTGACCGTCACTTAAGTGACCTTAGAGCGCAGAAATCCGGGATTTGGCACCCCAAGAACCGAAAAAATTGGACTGATGACTACGCCGAAGCGGTCGAAGTCAAAGTCGACATTCAACGAATGATGCACCAACTGAACAGCCTCTACGCCACTCTACACAACATCAAGGCAGATTTTGAAAACCATGATCTTCTGGAAGTGACCTATGAAGATCTTGCTTCAAACAGCGAGTGTATTTTGACTGAAGTGACAGACTACTTGCAGGTCGAGAACTCAGGTACGAAATCATCGTTCAAAAGCGGAACACTAACCAACAAAATGCTTCGGATTCTGAATGAGAAAGAAGTGATCGATCGGCTGAACGCTTCAGTATTTTCAAGATTTCTAGTTACGAGCACGGTGCTGCAGACCGCCTGAGTTGATGATTGTCGCCGAATTATGCCCCGCCTCTGACCCCATGAGCAGCCACAGCAGTCTCAATTGCTAGTTACGGTTTCCTACCTAATCCGGGGCGCGTTGGCAGCCAACGATCGCAGGACAGCAGCTTGGGTGCCTTCGCCGCAATTGAAGTGCAGCAAACCGTACAATCCAAATACGTGATATGTCGAAATCGCCCGGCAATCGAAGGCACAAGCCCGGCCTGACGCAAAGCCGGTCCATCTGGCAAAAGCCCTAACGAAAGCTCAAGCGCTTTGGGGTGCCTGCTTGCGTATCGCAATCGTGCAAAACGCCGCAACAAGGCAGGATGCGCAAATCACCGGGCCGGCAACGGACACTCCTGTTTCAGCCAGTACCGCCACTGCCGCTATCCCGCCAAACCGTGCGAGAGTTATGTCCAAGCTTGTTGAAACGGCGCTCAGTCCCTTGGGCGCGTGTCGCAGGATCAACTGTGTCGAGGGGGCATTGCTGCACGCCAACCCAGCCCCGACAAGGATTGCCGATCCCACAAGCAACACTGTGTTGGCATTGTACGAGGTCAGTAATCCGGCAGCGATCAGCAGCGGTGCCGCAAGCATGATCGTCTGAACGTGATGTTGATCGACCTTGTTCCGCAAAAGCGCGCTTAGACCCGAGAATGTGAGCCAAAATGTCGAAAGCACAAATCCAATGCTGGTGGTCTCTGCACCGGTCTCGGACAGCCAAAGCGGAAGTCGGAACAAGAAATAGGTTATCGCGCCGTAGGTGAAAAACACATAGGCGAGGGTCAGCCACAGGTCTCTGGCCTGGAAGATCGCCAGATATTTCGGTTTTTCGCGTTGCATTACCTCGGGCTTACCGGTGGCAGGCGACCAGTTGAGGACAAGCAGCGAAAGGCCAGCGATGGCCGCGATGAAACCAAAGGCAAGGTTCCAGCCTTCCGACCCGAGCACGCCGCTGTAAATCAAAGGCGCAAAAGCAGCCACATACCCAGCAAGACTGCCCCACAGAATGAGCACGCGACCCGGTTTGTCAGGCGCGCTCCGAGTGAGCAGAACCGGGATCAAGGGCGAGAACACGCCCGCCCCGAAGCCTTGCAAGATGCGCCCGATGATCAGCATTTCGGCATTGGTCGACGCGGCCAGCAAAACCGAGCCACCTAAAAAAGCGAAGACTCCGTAGCCGAAAACTTTCGTGGTTTTGAAAGTGTCGCCAAATAACCCGCCCACCAGAACACCAAGCGCGACGGCCACGCTGTAGGCATTGAACACCCACGCAAGTTCACTGAGTGACAGTTCGAATTGGGACCGCATCGCGGGCAGAAGCAGCGGAACCAAAGTCAGCTCAATCACAAAGGCGATGTGTGCTGCGACCGGTCCGAGTATGGTGGCGCGCGCGCCTAGACCGGGAGCGAAGGGTGCGCCTTGGCTTGGCCCGCCGATCCGCACAGGAGAATGGCGCGGATCAGGCATTCGCTGCGGAATTCAGGTCCGCCAGTGGCGTAGGGGTAGCGGTCGCGGTCCGCTCGGTCTCAACGCGTGCCGGGCGCGGTGAACTTAGGGGCGCTTGGGCAAGCGACGCGGCCAGATCCTTGCTGCTCATCCAGATCAGGTAGTCTTCGTCCGTGACCTGTTGGTCGGGGCCAATCCAACGGCCCGGTTCGCAATGCGTGTACCCGTACCGAAGATGCGCGCCCTTGGCCGCCAACGGCTTTGGCACAAATGCAAACATGAACGATGGGTTCCAGACGGCGACCGTCATTTCGAGCAGGAAACGGGATAGAAGCGCTGTCGCCCCATGACTGCGTGGACCCGCAAGCCCCTTTGCCCGCAGCCAAAAATCCCCTTGATACCCAACCGTGCCGGTAATCCTGTTGAGCGCATCAGGCCCGGTGAAAAAGGTCTGATCGGGGTCGGGCGTTGAATCAGGGGTGATGTACTTGTGGCGATGGACGTGCAGGTGCGAGGCGAGCGTCATGTCGGACAGGTCAAGAAGGCGCACTGCCTGAGTATGGACCAATTCACCGTTCGGATCGAAACCGCATATCCAGAAACCATTGGTGTGATCAACATAGGACTTCGCAACATCGAACATCGGGTAGATCGTGCCGCGATCAGCCTGGTTGTTGCGATGTGCGCGGTATTCCTGAAAGTCATCCCCGACCTTGATCTGGATCCCTGCGTCTTCAAGATCGCGCTGAATGCCCGAAAAGCGGGTGAGCGTTTCAAATACACGACTTGGTCGGGGGCCCATGTTGACGGCTTTCTGATGCAAAATTCTAACAACGACTGGTTTGGGCTAGACCATTGAATAGTTAACGAAGAGTTAAACCAGCCTTGCATCCGGACAGTTGCGTAAACGATCTTTTGCAAGTCTCGACACGGGTACATCTTTCGGGGCTCGCTTGTGACGGACCGAAATTCGGTTTGATGATCCCGCTTTGCATTCACCCATCGGGTGCAAAGTGGCGACAGTACAAGGGGACGTAGTCCGTACCCGACATTCCGAAACGTTCTCCCACAGCGTCGCAGCGGCACCCGGATCGGTGGATCTCTGATTTTTGACCAAAAGAGGGAGAATACGGCAATTCAAGCGAAATTTTTAACTGATGCGATTGGTCGCTACAGGCCTGTTATTTTTCTCCTTTTTCCGTCGACATCCACACTACCCATGCTCCGCAACGCTCTGGTCTGCGGTTTCGCACCCAGTCAAATTGCCAATTGGGGCACCATCGCGGCAATGCTTCATATAGCGCCCTATTTTGGCCGAAGCAGCCCCGGATACTGTTGCAAACAAAGAGGTATGCCATGGGTTTCGAACAGATATTTCGCACACTTGTACACGTATCATCCCCACCGCCGGGTTCCGTTAACGTCTGCTTTGGCGCGGCCGTGGAAGGCCCGGGAGGACGGTGGATCCCCTGTGCGTCAGCCGTTGCCAATGGGGCTTACGTGCCTTGCATCTACGAGGTTGGACCGGGTCAACGGCAGGTGTGCGGCGACAGCAGTCCGAGCGCCTCGGAACACGAGGCGCTATCCCGCGCCATGGACCTCGCTGCAACAGCCGCGGCCTGAAGCGCTTATGACTAGTATTCAGCCCTATCAGATCGTTTCTCGCTGTTGTCCGATAGGAAAAGCCGTGGGCCAGTGGTGCGAAGGCGGAGTTTTACGAAGCACGTGAATCCATGTTCGGTATCGCCTGCGTTCATTGACCATTGGCCATTGGATGAATGCGCCATCCAAACCAGCCCCAAATAAACCTACCCTCAGCCGACTGTCACACAGCCCGACGCGCTTTTTTCGGTTGAGCCAGCATCGCGTCAGGCCAGAATACACCCCTGGTCTCGACAAGCTTGTCTCGCAAATCGTCCATGCTCATGGGCTTGCCGAAATAGTAGCCCTGCAGGTAGTCGCAGCCCATATCACGAACAATCCACGCGTGCTCTTCCGTTTCGACGCCCTCCGCAACGATGCGCATCCCCAGGCTTTTTCCAATTCCTATGATCGACGCGACCAGCGACCGCGTGCTCGCCTCTTCGACGACCGGTTGAATGAATTGCCGGTCGATTTTCAAGACGGATGGCCTGATTTCCAGCAATCCGCGCACCGAGGCGTGTCCGGTGCCGAAATCGTCCAGTGCGATGGTCACGCCCAATTCGTCCAGTTCATCGATTGTCCACCGAACGACCTCGCCCATTCGATCAAGATACACGGACTCGAGGATTTCGATGGTCAAGCGATCGGGTGCAATCCCCGAACTGCGAATGTCATGGATGAAGGTGGGATCCGCCAACCGCGCGGCCGACACATTCACCGCGACGCGCGGAAGATCCACATGCGTTTCGTCAAAGTAGGACAATGCGCCCTTGAGGCTTGCAAACATGATCTCGTCAATCCGCTTGAGAATCCCCATGTTTGCGGCGGTGTCCAGGAATGCCCACGGGGCAAGAATGCCTTTGGCGGGATGAGCCCACCGTACCAGCGTCTCGGCAGAGGCGATTACGCCGGTTTGTGCATCTATCAGAGGCTGAAAATAGGGGACGAATTCCTGTCGCTCACACGCCAGCAACAGATCCGACGCCAGTTTCTTGGTCGCGATGGATTGCGCGTGCATCTCCTCCGTGAAGAAGGACCAGCGCCCCTTCCCTTGAGCCTTCGCATGATACAACGCCTCGTCTGCGTCAGCGACCACCCTTGCCGGGTCTTCCATATGGGATTTGGCGATGGCGACACCGATGCTGGTGCTACAGGACGTCGATTTTCCATCGCACAGGAATGGCGATTGCATCCGCATTACGATCTCATCAGCGAGACTGCTGATCTCCAGTGCGCTGTTGCCGAGGGGGCGCAGAATAGCGAACTCATCCCCCCCCAGACGCGCAACCAAATCCGACTCGTCCGTGAGATCACGCAGCATGTCGGCGACAGACACCAGCAGCCTGTCGCCGGCATCATGCCCCATCGTGTCGTTGACGAATTTGAAGCGATCCAGGTCGATGTAGAGAACGGCAAACTCCTTCTTGTGCCGCTTCAACCTTTCAATCCAGGTTCTGACCTCCACCTCGAAATGCCGACGATTGGATAGCCCGGTCAACGCATCCTCGTTCGCGTCCTTGGCCACAGATTTCGCCAGATCGTGCAGCCGTGCATTCTCTTTTTCCAGACGGTGCACCTTTTCGAGCGTTTTGGCATGGCTGCGTGCATCGACTTGGTCCGCCAGCGGGCGTCCTTCTACAGAAGGCTCGGCCTGCCGGTTCCCCAAGTCTATGATGGAACACAACCACCAATGATCACCCGTTGCGGGGTCCGACAGGTGGGTCCACGTCATTCGCTGCCAATACGCCTCACCGTTTTTTCGGTTGTTCGTTGCCTCTGTCGAAAAGTTTTCCCATCCCATCAACTTTTCAATGATGTAAAGGTGCACACCCTGCTCAAGGTCCGCGCCAATCAAGATCGTTCCGCGTTGTCCCAGCGCCTCCTCCGCGCTGTACCCCGTTACGTTGACAAATGCTTTGTTGCACCACTGCAGCTCCATGACGGCACCGTCGTCAGCGCTCGCGCGGGCAAGAGCGAGGCCTTCGGTACACTTGTCTTCGATTTGATTGAAGATTTCGGGCGGTATCATGGCTTTCCTGCTGGCAAGTGCAGAGTCCATAGCCGCTGTGCCAATAGAAACCGTTAAAGCAGCATTACGCGGCGCCTTTCTTTGTTGAAAAATTAAATTATTCTCCGCCTTTGGTGTCCAATCCGGTCTCAAGCGCCGCATTCCCACTTGGCACCTTTGCGGGACATCGTGCTCATGCCGACAACCCATTGAACCGAATGGTCGCCCTTCCCCCAAACGCACGGATTAACCTAAGGTCAAATTCCATACGATCACCAGACCGTCAGCGGCATCCCTGCAAGCCTGGTTTAAGAGCTTGAGGCGCAGCACAAAGGCTTGGCGGTGCCTCAGGTCGGAATGACCCTTAGCGTGTACTGATGTCATTCCAGGAGAGGTCGAACTTTGACAGGTATTTCCGCAACCTGCCGGAATCGTTCCGGGTTTTGCGATCTTCGCGGGATACGGCAAACAGCTTTCTTCCAGCGTCGCTGAGTGAGCTCGAACTCCGGCAGGTTCGAATGGTCTGAGCAAGCTGCGCAATGTCGAACGGATCGAGTCGCGTGTTTACGAATTCTGCAACCAGCTTACCATCCGCATCACCATCGGCGGCGCGCCATCGACGTTCCAGTGTTGCAATCTCGTCCGCGACCTGCGCGCGCGTGATCCGCCCGCGCGGGGCAAGGGTGCAAAGCCGCAGGATGGCGCCGCTGAAGTCACGGAAATTACCGGGCCATAGGGTCGACGGCGCCTTCGCAAACCGCAGCCAAGCCTCTGCTGCGTCGGCATTGAAGCCAACGCGCGTGCCAAGCGCCTTCTCGGCGCGCGCCAATTCAAAACGCAGGTTGGCCTCGAGGTCCTCAGGTCGATCACGCAACGGCGGAAGACGAAATGTCCAAAGGTTGAGACGCGACAAAAGATCGATGCGGAATGTGCCGTTCGACGCAAGCTTCATCAGATCCTGACTGGCACCTGCAATGACCTGAAACCGGCTTGTGACTTCTGAATCCGATCCCAGAGGGTAGTATCGGCCCGCCTCGATTGCGTGCAAAAGAAGGGCTTGCTCCTCCAGCCCCAACTCGTCGATGTCATCCAGAAACAGGACACCACCATCAGCTTCGCGCAACAGGCCCGCGCGTTCGGTGCCGGGTTGTCCGGTGTAGCTGCGTCTTTGCCCAAACAGGGTCGCAAGGGCTGACCCGCCGCGCAGCGTTGCACAATTGACCTGCACCAGCCGCCTTTTGACGCGACGCCTCTGCAACTTCAACTCGTAGATGCGCTGCGCAAGTTCAGACTTTCCTGTGCCGGATTCACCCTGCAGAAGGATCGGTGCATCAGATAACCCAGCGACCTGTTCTATCCGATCGATCAGAGCATGGTAGGGCGCGTTTCGGGTCTCGATCCCGCCTTTCAGCAAGTCACCATATTCCCGTGATTGCTGGTCAAACCGTTTCTGAAGAGCGTCATAGCGGCTGAGGTCCAGATCGATCAGGTCGAATGTGCCTTTGGACTCTTCGCCACGCGGTGGTCCGGTTTGGATCAAACCGAGCAGGAGGCATTGATCGGCGAAACAGCAGGGCTCGATATCCGTTTTCACGCGGGAAAGGTCGATGCCTCCGAACTGCCGTCAAGCTACAAGCCCGCCAAAGCGGTCGCAGAACAGATCGAAGCGTTTGATCTGGCCGAGATTGTCGATTGGATCGACCCTTACGGCTGTATCATGGCAGGTGAAATGCCTCGGTTCACCCGCAGGCCCAAAGGGCGCAGGTAAACAATTGACCGGCCCGGCTGGCTTCAGTCGGGCCGATCAATTCCGTTTGCTGTCCAACGCTGTTCACATCACCAAAATCAGTCAAGCGATCCAGGAATAAATGCGGAATGACGCATTCAGCATCGCCAACCGGACCGTGCGGCCGACTGCATTTTCCCGCCTTGTCGGAATACCCGGCACAAATAGCGCGCTGGACACAAGAGCACCGCCTTTCGATGTGGTCAATGCCATGCAACGCCACTACGTTAGCGTAGTCCACCCAATAGCCCAGAGAGCACATGCGCCGCACTGCCACGATCAGCCTACATTGGCTCAGCTTTGTTTTGTTGATCCTTCTGGTGGCAGGTGGCCCGATCCCGGCTATCGGCTGGGCCTTCGTTCTTAGCAGCCTTCTGATGTGCGCGGTGGCCGCCGTGCGCGGACTGATGAGTGGCCCCGGCCCGAAACTCGAAGGAACACTGCGAGCGGCACATCCGTGGTTGAGCCGCGCGATGTATGTGGCCTTGGGCTTTGTGGCTTTGGTCACAGGCTGGCAGCTTGCAGGTGGGGAATGGTCCGGCCCCCCGCTGGTCAATCTGCACTTCTACCTTTTGTCCGCTTCGTCCTTGCATGCCATCTTTCACCTGTGGCGACACACGGCACTCGGAGACGGGGCCTTGCGCCGGATCACGCCCAAGTCCATGCATAGTGTGTTATGAGTGACCTGCCCGACCTGACCCGCCCGGCGCCGCAAGCAGACCACAGGTTTCCCTGTGACAATTGCGGAGCTGATTTTCGATTTGATCCCGGCGCGGGGCAATTGGTGTGTGACCATTGCGGCAATACGGCAGCGATGGACAGCGACGCCCCACGTGCAGTCGCACCGATTGCCGAACTGGACTACCGCGCAGCCCTCACCGCCGACCTGCCAGAGGCCGAGATCGAGGAAACCCGCGTTTCCAAGTGCCCCAATTGCGCGGCACAGGTTGAATTTGACGCCGACATCCACGCGACCGAATGCCCGTTCTGCGCAACACCGGTTGTCACCGACACCGGCGCGCACAGACACATCAAACCCCGGGGTGTTCTGCCGTTTGCCATGACAGAAGCGCAAGCGCGCAAGGCCATGACGGACTGGCTTGGCAGCTTGTGGTTCGCCCCCAACGGGTTGCAGGACTACGCCCGCAAGGGGCGTACGATGCAGGGCATTTACGTTCCCTACTGGACCTTTGATGCGGACACCCGCAGCGCCTATACCGGCGAGCGGGGTACGGTGTACCACGAGACCCAGACGGTCATGCGCGACGGCAAACGCCAACAGGTGCGTGTGGCCAAAGTCCGGTGGCGGCGCACTCGGGGCAAGGTCGCCCGGTTCTTTGACGATGTGCTGGTGCTGGCCTCGAAGTCGTTGCCCAAGCGGTTCACAGATGCGCTTGAACCTTGGGACCTGAGTTCGCTTGAACCCTACACGCCTGAATTTCTGGCCGGTTTCCGTGCCGAAGGGTACGCGGTCGAATTGGAAGAAGGGTTCGAAGAGGCGCGCGCGCACATGGACCGCATCATCGCCCGCGACGTGAAGTTCGACATCGGCGGGGATCGCCAGCGCATCCATTCCGTCAACACCAAGCTCGGCGCGATCACCTTCAAACATGTGCTGCTGCCGGTCTGGTTGGCCCCCTACAAATACCGGGGCGAAACCTACCGTTTTGTTGTCAACGGACGCACAGGCCGAGTGCAGGGTGAACGACCATGGTCAGCGGGCAAAATCGCCATCGCCGTGCTTGTCGGCCTGATCTTGGCTGGCGCCGTGGGCTTCGTCGTGGCGATGCAGCAGTGACAGACTACGACACTCTCGATGCGATCCTGTCGGCCCGCTTTTCCTGCCGTGCGTTCCGCCCTGACCCTGTGCCGCGTGCAATTGTGGAACGGATCATTGCCGCCGCGCAGAAGGTGCCCAGCTGGTGCAATGCACAGCCGTGGCAGTTGATCGTGACAGCAGGTGTGGAAACCGACCGCTTTCGCGACGCCCTTTACGCCGCCGCCATGTCCATGCCCCCAACACCCGACATGCCATGGCCAGAAGGCTACCCGGGCATCTACGGGGACCGCCGCCGTGCCTGCGGTTTTCAGTTGTATGACGCTGTGGGCATAGAAAAAGGCGACCGCGCCGCATCAGCCCAGCAGATGATGGAAAACTACCGCCTGTTCGGCGCGCCTCATGTGGCCATCGTTACAAGTCCCAAGGTGTTGGGGCCTTATGGGGCTATGGACACGGGCGGCTTTGTAACAGCCTTCTGTCTGGCCGCCCAAGCGCTAGGCGTATCAACGATTCCGCAGGCCGCCATTGCGGCCCAAGGCCCCTTCGTCCACGACCATTTCGACATAGAAGACGACCGCAACATCCTCTGCGCCATCTCCTTTGGCTATGCCGATTCAGATCATCCGGCAAATCAGTTCCGCACGGATCGTGAGAAGGTGCAGAACGTCTTGGAGTGGAAGGATTGAGAGCACTTTTGCAGCGGGTGACAGAGGCGTCAGTGTCCGTTGACGGACAGATCGTCGGGCAGTGCGGTCCGGGCCTCCTGATCCTGATCTGCGCCATGCCGGGCGATACGCCTGACACGGCCAACGCCCTTGCGACCAAGGTGTCAAAGCTGCGCCTTTTCAAGGATGACGCAGGCAAGATGAACCTGTCGATCCTGCAAACGGACGGCAGTGCACTGGTGGTCAGCCAGTTCACCCTTGCCGCAGATACTTCACGCGGCAATCGCCCGGGGTTTTCCGGGGCAGCGAAACCGGACGAGGCGGAACGGCTCTACCTGCATTTCGCAAAAGCCTTGCAAGACCTTGGTGTCGCGACGGAGACAGGCAAATTCGGTGCGGACATGGCCGTGACCCTTACGAACGATGGCCCTGTCACACTCTGGCTGGACACGGACGCGGCCTAGATTTTTCGTACGAAAAATCTCCCGCCTCAGGGTTCGCGAGACACCCCATGCGACTCGCAAAACGGCTTCATTGGATGCTTCATCAGACTGTTCGATCCGGTGTGCAATTCCACCTAGGCCTGTCTGCCAGGGCGGGCCGGGATGAACCTCCGCTGTTCTTTCATTGAAGGCATGCTCACAAGCACCGTTATTCTGTAACGCAAATCGCCATCCTGCTTGCGTTTGTGCTTAGACTTATCCGCCGAGATCCGTTTCACCACACTCTGGAGAGCCCCATCAAATCGCATAATCTCATTCAATTCGCCCTAGACTTTCCTCCTGTTCTGGGCGGGTGCCTTCAATGTGCTTGGGCGCGCGCACCTCTGATCCTCTACACTAGATTGACCCGCTCTTTTTGTCAGGAGTCGGTGGATCAAAGACTGAAATAAAACGACATAGACCGGAAGAGATTATTGATATTTTACAGAAGTTTGAGGTGCTTTATGACCAAGGAGTGCCTCGGATTTAACAAAGCGTGCCGGCCACCTGTGAGCGTACCCATCGTAGCGCCCTCCGTTGGCACGCTTCCACGCTGCAATGCGCCCATACCTTCGCTGACGACAAAATCTATTGCCATTTCGCTTCTGACCGCTTTGATGCAATACCGTTCATTCAACGCGCCGGAGATCGTATTTCGCCACGCTGACCACTCGTTGTATCGGCGCTGCTACGCGATTGTGTTTTCCGGGCTTGCTTCCTTTGGAATGACGCTCACAATTCGCAACGGTTCAGGATAGATTATGTGTTGGACCTCACTCAAAATGCGCAAACAAAAAGGCCACTCACATGCCACATGACCTTGATATTCTTGCACTTTGGCAAGCCGGTGTTGACGCCGTTGGAGGCGACGTCGCGGTCTGGCGTACCATTTGCGTAGGTGATGTCCCAACACCGGACCGAATAATAGCGGTTGGAAAAGCGGCAACCGCAATGGCTGCCGCCGCCACCCGTAAGTGGCCCGACGTGCCCTGTCTGATCGTAACCAAATATCACCACGCGGCAGGTGCGCCTGCGCATGCGCACGTCATCGAGGCCGCGCATCCGGTTCCAGATGCCGCCTCTGTCAAAGCGGGTCAGGCTTTGATGGATGTAGTGGATGGCTGTCAATCAAGCTGTCATTTGCTGATGCTTGTGTCAGGTGGCGCATCCTCCCTTGCCGAAGTCCCGGCGCCCGGCATGTCATTGGACGCGCTCAAGGCCGAAACCCAAGCGCTGTTGGCCTCTGGCGCACCGATCAGAGAGATGAACACCCACCGCACAACGCGGTCACAGATCAAGGGAGGCAAATTGCTGTCCTGGTTCAAAGGGGCGCGTGTCACTACATTGGCCCTGTCGGATGTGGAGGGTGACAACCTTGGCACCATCGGCTCTGGTGTCGGAAACGCGCCAGACGATTTTACGTTCAGCTTCGATGCAAGGATCATCGCCAGCAACGCAATCGCCCGCGATGCAGTCGCAGCAGCAAGCCCTGTCCCTGTCCGGACCAACAGCGAAACACTCTATGCCGACGTGGCCGAGCTTGCCCCACAATTGGGTCACATGCTGCGGGATGCGGCCCCTGGCCTGCACATTTTTGGTGGAGAGCCTGTCGTTCATCTGCCCAAGAACCCGGGGCAAGGCGGCCGCAACATGGCGCTTGGGTTGGCTCTGGCCCGCGAGATCGCAGGCACGGAGGGCCTCCGCATCCTGGTGGCAGGCACGGACGGAACAGACGGGTCCACGGATGCCGCCGGAGCCATTGTAGATGGACGGACATGGGACAAAAGTGGCGCAGATGCGCTGGCCCATGCCGATTCATATCCATGGCTGAAAGACCGGGGCGCATTGGTGGTGACAGGGCCGACTGGCACAAACGTCATGGACCTGCTCATCGCTCATAAGTCATAGCTCAGCAGAAGTTACCTAAGAGCGTGAACCGTGGCCGGCGTACCCTGTTGCAAAGGATGTCAGCGATAGGCGGTCGGCGAGCGCAAGCGCGAGGCGGCTGGCGTCCTTCCCCAGCTTGACATCATGTCCCTACACTGACCACCGTGCGCACATGAAAAACACCCTGCGAGACATAGAAGAGCTTCCGGATGTTGGCATTGTCCTTCGCGACGGAACCCGCCTTTCCGCCCGTATCTGGAAACCGGCCGATGCAGACAATGCGCCCGTTCCGGTGATCCTCGAATACCTGCCCTACCGCAAACGCGACGGCACATGTGCCCGTGATGCGTTGACCCATCCCTATTTCGCGCAGCGTGGATATGCCTGCCTGCGTGTCGATATGCGCGGCAATGGCGACAGCCACGGGCTGATGGCAGACGAATACACGCAGCAAGAACTCGACGACGCAGTCGAGGTGATCAATTGGGCTGCCGCGCAGCCTTGGTGCAATGGCAATGTCGGGATGATGGGGATCAGCTGGGGCGGCTTCAACGGACTTCAGGTGGCCGCGATGGCACCAGAGCCGCTCAAAGCGGTCATCACACTGTGTTCGACGGTCGATCGGTTCGCCGATGACATTCATTACAAGGGCGGCTGTCTGCTGAACGAGAACCTCGGCTGGGGTGCCACGATGTGGAGCTATTCCAGTCGCGCGCCTGACCCCGCCCTGCGCGACGATTGGCGCGAGATGTGGCTGGAGCGGTTGAACAACGAACCCTTCTTGCCGTCGACATGGCTGCGTCATCAAAGCCGTGATGCGTATTGGAAGCACGGGTCGATCTGCGAAAGCTACGACAAGATCAAGGCAAAGGTGCTGGCTGTCGGGGGGTGGGGAGATGCCTACAAGAATGCGGTCCCGCAAATCGTGGACAACCTCCCCGGCGCCAAGGGCATTATCGGGCCATGGGTCCACAAGTATCCGCATTTCGCTGTGCCCGAGCCGCGCATCGGCTTCCTGCAAGAGGCGCTGCGCTGGTGGGATCGCTGGCTGAAGGACGAAGACACTGGCGTCGAAGAGGACCCAGCGCTGCGGATCTATTTGATGGATGGGGTGCGCCCGGCAACGTGGTACACCGACCGCCCCGGGCGCTGGTTGGCCGACGCGAAAAGTGAAGTGCGGCATTGGCACCTGTCAAACACCGGGCTCACGGCAGACCCGGAAGGACTGCACCGCAAGGTGTCTTCGCCCCAGAATACAGGTGCGGATGCTGGGGAATACTGCGCCATTTGGCTTGGCCCGGAATTGCCCGGCGATCAGCGCAGCGACGATGCACTCAGCGTCACCTTCGACACTGACGCGCTTGAAGACGATCTGGCCATCACCGGCGCACCTGTACTCGACCTCACACTCTGCGCGGATAGACCCGTCGCCCAGATGGCCGTGCGGCTGAACCACGTGCATCCCGACGGGGCTTCGACCCGCATCACTTATGGCGTTCTGAACCTCGCCAACCACCTCGAGCGCGCGCTCGAACCGGGGCAAAATGAAACGATCAAGCTCGCACTTGATCACATTGCCTACACTGTTCCAGCGGGGCACCACCTGCGTTTATCAATTTCAACCGCCTACTGGCCGCTGATCTGGCCGTCGCCGCAAGTGACCACTCTGACCCTTCACGCGGGCCTGTTGTCTGTCGATGCGCTCACGGATGCCAGCGGATGGACCTTTCCTGAACCAGATGCGGCTCCGCCGTGGCAAACAGAGGAATTGCGTCCGGAGAACTACATCAGGCGTCAGGAAACGGACATGGTGACTGGGGTCACATCGCTGGTGATCGAAGATGACTTTGGCAAGGTCCGTGATCTGGACCATGGGCTCATCCACGGCTCAATTGCACGCGAACGCTGGGACATCCACCCGGACGACCCACTGAGCGCGCGCGGTACCTGCCATTGGACGGACGAGATTGAGCGCGACGACATCAAATTGCGAACCGAGGCGTGCTGCGAGATGTGGTCGGATGCCACCCATTTTCACCTCAGCTCGACGCTGGAAACCTACGAAAATGGCACACTGATCCATGATCGCACAGTGACAGACAGCGTTGCGCGTACGCTTTTGTAGGCCCACAAACCACCCTTCACGCTCACAAAGCCGCCATGTTTTGGGGATTAGCCCTTGCGGGGGGGTATCAAATGGGTACCCTGACCGCGCAAACAAAAAACGCGCCACAAAGGCGCGAGGGACCAACCGGGAGACACTTATGTCAAGAGAACTGGAACACCTGTCCGCCAAGGTGGCGGCAGGCAAGATGACACGTCGCGAATTCATGAGCCGCGCGGCCGCACTGGGCGTGGCCGCCGCTGTTGCGACCGCATTGCTGCCAGCCGAAGCGAAAGCAGCCCCCGTCGCGGGCGGCACGTTCAAGATGGGCATTCAGGGCGGTGAATCCACCAACAGCCAGGATCCCGCGTCATGGGCATCCGATGTGCCACTCGCGGGTGGCTTCCTATGGGGTGAACCGCTGGTCGAGTTGAACTCAGACGGTACCCTCAAGGGGTTGGTCGCGGACAGCTGGGAAGGATCGGACGATGCGACCGTCTGGCGCTTCAAGATCCGCAGCGGGGTCAACTTCTCGAACGGCACCGCCGTCACTGCCGAAGACGTCATGAAAACGATGGAACGGCATTCGAACGAAGACTCGAAATCGGGTGCGCTCGGTATTGTGCAAGGCATTGAAAGCATGCGCGTCGATGGCGACGTGTTCGAAGTCACACTGGGCGTTGGCAACGCCGACCTACCCTACCTGATGGCCGACTACCACCTCATCATCCAACCCGGTGGTGGCTTTGATGCCCCCGCAGCAGCCATCGGCACCGGTCCTTACACGCTGGAAAGCGATGAGCCGGGCGTGCGCATGGTGTTCGCGCGCCGTCCCGACTATTGGGAAGGCGACCAATCCGTGGTCGCACATTACGACCAGGTCGAGATCATCGTGCTCAACGATGCAACCGCCCGGACAGCGGCGCTGCAGTCAGGCCAAGTAGATGCGATCAACCGTGTCGAACCCAAAATCGCCAAGCTGCTGGACCGCGCACCCACAATCAACGTGCTGTCGACCCAAGGGCGCGGCCACTATGTGTTCATCATGCACACCGACACCGCTCCGTTTGACGAAAACGAACTGCGACTGGCTCTGAAGCATGCGCTGAACCGTCAGGAAATGGTCGACAAGATCCTGCAGGGCTACGGCTCCATCGGGAATGACATGCCGATCAATGCGGCCTATCCGCTCTTTGACGATACGATCCCGCAACGCGAGTTCGATCTGGAAAAAGCGGCCGAACATTACAAGAAGTCAGGCCACGATGGCTCACCCATCATCCTGCGCACCGCAGATGGCGCCTTCCCCGGTGCCGTCGACGCCGCCGCGCTGTTCCAGCAGTCGGCACAAGCCGCAGGTATCCCGCTTGAAATCAAGCGCGAACCCAATGACGGCTACTGGTCCGAAGTTTGGAACGTACAACCCTTCTGCTGCTCGTACTGGGGCGGTCGTCCCGTGCAGGACCAGATGTACACGACGGCCTACCTGTCCAGCGCCGACTGGAACGACACACGCTGGAAACGGCCCGAGTTTGACGCCATGCTGCTCGAAGCGCGCGCCGAGATTGATGAGGCCAAGCGCAAGGAAATCTACTCCAACATGGGCCGCATGCTGAACGAAGAGGGCGGCCTGATGGTGCCCATGTTCAACGACTTCGTGGACGCGGTCTCGACCAAGATCCAAGGATGGGAGCCGAACCCGAACGGTCCCCAGATGTACTGGAAAACCGGTAAATACACCTGGAAAGCATAACGCTTCTGACACCGCGCCCGGCTCATCCGGGCGCGGTTTTTCTTTTGGCGACCCAGAGTCCGCACCGCGCTGTCGCTTTCCCGCGCCGCGCCTGTGCCACCAGGACTGACACAACACATGCACCCTATTCTCATACTCGTTCTACAACGTCTGGGCCTTGGCCTGTTGTTGCTTCTGGCCGCGTCGGCGCTGATTTTTGGCCTGACTGAAATCCTGCCCGGCGACGCGGCGCAGGCGATCCTTGGTCAGGCAGCCACCGAAGAAAACCTTGCCAACCTGCGCGCAGAAATGGGCCTCGACCGGCCTGCCATCACCCGCTATTTCGAATGGCTCGGTGGCATCCTGACCGGCGACATGGGCACCGCACTGACCAACAAGCTGCCTATCGGGGACCAGATCGCCCGGCGCATGTCGTCCACGCTGTTCCTCGCCTTCTGGGCCGCCATCATCTCGGTCCCTCTGGCGATCCTGCTTGGCCTGATCGCCGTCCGTTACCAGAACCGCTGGCCGGACAAGCTGATCTCCGGCATCACGCTCGCCTCCATCTCGCTGCCCGAGTTCATGATCGCCTACATTCTGGTGTTCTTCTTCGCGGTGAAACTCTTTTGGGCCCCGTCCTTCGCGTCCGTTTCGCCCGGCATGCCGCTTCTCGATCAACTGCACGCCATCTCACTGCCCGTGGCCGTGCTGACCATGGTGGTGCTGGCACATATGATGCGTATGACGCGCGCGGCCATCCTGAACGTGATGCAATCGGCCTATATCGAAACGGCTGAATTGAAGGGCCTGACGACGTTCAAGGTCATCTACCGCCACGCCTTTCCAAACGCCATCGCGCCCATCGTGAACGTGGTGATGATCAACCTCGCCTATCTTGTTGTGGGCGTCGTCGTGGTCGAGGTGGTCTTCGCCTATCCCGGCATGGGCCAATACCTTGTGGACGCTGTGGTCAAACGCGACGTGCCGGTGGTGCTCGCCTGCGGAGTCATCTTTGCCGCCGTCTACATCCTTCTCAACATCGTCGCTGACGTGGTGTCCATTCTGGCTAACCCGCGTCTCCGCCACCCGAAGTAAGGGAGAGGACCCATGCTCAAGAACATTCCCCTCTCCGCCGCCATCGGCCTGATCATCACCGGCACCTACTTCCTCGCGGCCATCTTCGCCTCGTGGATTGCCCCCTACGGCATGGCCGAAACCGTTGGCGACGTGTGGGAGCCGTCCTCCGCCCAGTTCTGGCTTGGCACCGACCAGATCGGGCGTGACCTGCTCACACGCATGATCTTTGGCGGGCAAACGACGATCTTCATCGCCACCGCCGCCACGATCCTCAGCTTCACCACCGGCTCGGTGCTGGGCTTCATCGCCGCCGTGTCGGGCGGCTGGATCGACCAGGTGATGAGCCGCCTTGTCGACCTCTTCATGTCGATCCCATCCCTGATCCTCGCGCTTGTGATCCTCAGCAGCATCGAGGCGACAGTGGTCACTCTGATCGTCATCATGGGCCTGCTCGACTCAACCCGCGTCTACCGGCTCGCTCGGGCCGTCGCGGTCGACATCTCGGTCATGGACTATGTGGAAGCCGCCCGCCTGCGCGGCGAAAAACTCGGATGGATCATATTCCGCGAAATCCTGCCCAACGCGCTCTCGCCACTGGTCGCCGAAATGGGTCTGCGTTTCATCTTCATGGTGCTCTTCATCTCGACGCTGTCGTTCCTGGGCATCGGCGTGCAACCCCCGCTCGCAGATTGGGGCGGCATCGTGAAAGAGAACAAGGAAGGGATCAACTTCGGCATCGGCGCCGCCCTCTACCCGGCCGTCGCCATTGCCACACTGGCCATCAGCGTGAACCTGATTGCTGACTGGATCCTCAACCGCACCACCTCACTCAAAGGGGGCCGCGGATGACCAGATCCCATTTCATCTTGCCAAATAAACTCCGGGGGTCCGGGGGCAGCGCCCCCGGGGATATCCAACCATGACCACACCTCTCCTGAAAGTCCGCGGCCTCAAAATCGGTGCCACCGTCTACCCACCGGGTGAAAAACCGCATGACATCGAAATCGTGCACGGCGTCGACTTCGACGTCGAACCCGGCAAGGTGCTTGGGCTGATCGGTGAATCCGGTGCCGGCAAATCCACCATCGGGCTTGCCACAATGGCCTACGGGCGCGGCGGAGTGACCCTGACGGGTGGCACGGTCGAAGTGAATGGCCGCGACGTGCGCCAAGCCCCGCTCAAGGACATCCGCAACCTGCGCGGTGCCGAGGTAACCTATGTCAGCCAGTCGGCGGCCGCCTCCTTCAACCCGGCAAAGCAGATCATGGAACAAGTGATCGAAGCCGCCGTGGGTCAGGGCAAATTCACCAAGCAAGAGGCGCAGAAGCGCGCCGTTGAGCTGTTCACCAAGCTGGGGCTGCCCGACCCCGACACCATCGGCAACCGCTACCCCCATCAGGTCTCGGGTGGGCAGCTGCAACGCTGCATGACGGCGCTGGCGCTCTGCCCCGAACCTGACCTCGTGGTGTTTGACGAACCCACCACAGCGCTTGATGTGACAACACAAATCGACGTCCTCAAAGCGATCAAGGACGCCATCCGCGACACCGGTGTCGCTGCGCTCTACATTACCCACGACCTTGCCGTGGTGGCGCAGGTCAGCGACCACATCATGGTGCTGCGCATGGGGCAAATGGTCGAATACGGCACCACCGATCAGATCATCAACAACCCGCAGGAAGAGTACACGCAGGCCCTCGTTTCGGTCCGCTCGATCGAACACGCAGAAAAACAGCCCACCGAACCGGTGCTGCGGGTCAAAAACATCACCGCGCGCTACAAAGGCACCAATTTCGACGTCCTGCACGACGTCAGCGTCGACATCAGCCCCGGCCAGACGCTGGCCGTAGTGGGTGAATCCGGCTCCGGGAAATCCACCCTCGCCCGCGTGATCACCGGCCTCCTGCCCCCACGCGATGGCAAGATCACCTTCGCCGGGCGCACCCTCACCCCAGACCAGCCCAGCCGCTCACTGGAAGACCTGCGCGAACTCCAGATGATCTACCAAATGGCAGACACGGCCATGAACCCGCGCCAGACCGTGGGTACGATCATCGGGCGCCCGCTGGAATTCTACTTCGGCCTCAAAGGGGCCGAGAAACAGAAACGCATCCAGGAGCTGCTGGACGAGATCGAGCTTGGCACAGGCTTTCAGGACCGCTACCCGGCAGAGCTTTCCGGCGGCCAGAAGCAGCGCGTCTGCATCGCCCGTGCGCTCGCCGCCAAACCGAAACTCATCATCTGCGATGAGGTCACATCCGCCCTCGACCCGCTGGTCGCTGACGGCATCCTCAAGCTGCTCCTGAACCTGCAAAAGATCGAAGACGTCGCCTATCTCTTCATCACGCACGATCTGGCCACGGTCAAAGCGATCTCGGACAGCATCGCGGTGATGTACCAGGGCCGCGTGCAACGCTACGGCACCAAGTCCGAAGTGCTGACCCCTCCCTATGACGACTACACCGACCTGCTGCTCAGCTCCGTGCCGGAAATGAAACTCGGCTGGCTCGAAGACGTGATCGCCAATCGCAAGATGGAAAGCGCCGGGAACTGAGGGCCAACGCCCATGGGACGGCGGGCGGGGCGCCTTTGCCAAAGGCAAAGCGCGTCCGACCCGTCGGCCAACTCCAAAACCCCGGTTGCGAAACTGCAGGCTCGCCCAAACGGGCGCGAATGCCTAGGGTATCCTCACCCAAACGGACATCAGCCCCATGACCAAGCTTCTCCTCATCATCCTCGACGGCGTGCCGCTCAGAAACTTCCGCCGTCTCTTTGGCAATCTCGAAGGCTGGGTGGACAGCGGCGACGCGCAAACATGGACGCACCGCGCCGTGATCCCGTCGATCTCCGCCTCCTGCTACGCTTCGATCCACACGGGCGTGACGCCAGCCGAGCATGGCTGCACCGGCAACGGCAACGTCTTCCGCCTGACCCACCCGGACGTCTTTGGACAGGTTCGCAAGGCCGGTGGCACCACAGGGGCCGTGGCCCACTCCTTCTGGTCGGAATTCTTCAACCGCCACCCGTTCGATTTTGTCCGTGACATCGAATATGATGAACCGGACAGCACAACGATCAATCACGGCCGCTTTCACACGATGACGGGCTACGGGGCCAACAACCAGATGACGCCCTCGGACGTGGACCTGTTCGGCACACTGACCAACCTTTGTGCGCGGTTCGACCTCAGCTACGGCATGCTGCACACCTGCACGCTCGACAGCATGGGGCATCGCTTTTTCCACGAGAGCCAGGAAATGGACCACGCCTGTTTCGTGATGGACGAAATGCTCGCCCCGTTCATCCCGCGCTGGCGGGACATGGGCTACGACGTGATCGTGACAGCGGACCACGGACAGGACGATCGCGGCCACCACGGTGGGCGCGGCGCGCTGCAGCAGGAAACAGCGCTTTATTACTTCGGGGACGCCAATGGGGCCGACGAGGCCACAGTCATTGACCAGTTGCAACTGGCCCCCACGATCCTCACCCGGCTTGGCGCCGACATACCTGAAACCATGAAAGCTAAACCGTTCCTAAGTTGATCAAGCGGTGGCTTTGTGCGCCGCGAATACCCCTGCCAAGGCCGAGGCTTGCTGCATCCCCTGCACCCGGCGCTGTAACGCCCCTTGCCCATCGAACAGCAACAGCGTCACATTCGGCGCATTAAACCGGCGAGCAAAGGCCGCACCCTCATCCGTATTGATGTCTGCGACCAGATAAGACAGCCCGCAATCGTCAAAGTCGCGCAGCGCCCTGCGCGTCTGCTTTTGCAACGCGGTGCAGGTCGGGCATTGCGGATCGTGGATTTGCACAATCGCCAGATCGCCATTTCCGACCCGGCTCAAATCATGCTCAGACGCATAGGTGCGAAAGGAACTTAGCCCCCAGACCCCGCCACCCAGCGCAACGGCCGAGGCCACAGCCCCGCCGCCTAGAACGTACCGGCGCGACATGGGGGTGGACTTAGGCTGCGCCGCAATCGCTTTCACACGTTTTTTGGATTTCGGCATGGTGTCCCTCACATCTTCGCTTGAAGGACAGATAGCGCATCATTGGTTCAAGCATGGGTCACGTCTGTGTCATGGTAGGACACAAGGACCACCACGCATATTCGCCCTCCCGAAGGCTAGAGATGGTCCGTTGGAAAACAGCCAGTACATCCTGCCCAAAGGGTCAAAATGCGCAGTTTGCGTCCCGAACAATGCACTTGGCCAAAACCAACCCGAAACCGGACAAGGTTCCCGACCCCAAGATGTGCAGAAGGCGCGGCCAACTTTGCAGTTCCGCGCCTTCCTTTATCTCAATCCGCACCGTACAGAGCGTCAAAGTTATTCCGCGGCCATCGCCGCTGACGCCATTTCCCAAGGCCGAACAAAGTCGCCTAGAACCGTCTGGATCGCCGTCTCGCCGTCACCATTGGCTGCAACCTGAGCCACCAATCCGCGCTTCTTGTCCTCGGTCACGGACACCACTTGCGCCTTCAATCCAGCGTCGGTCAACGCCGCATTGTAGATGCGGGTGATCGCCTCTTTGCGCAGGTCCGGTTTGAAAATTTTGCCCACTGCGGTCTTCGGCAGCTCGTCCATGATGGTCATGTGCTTGGGCTGCGCCGCGCGCTCATGCACGTGTTCCTTGCAGAACGCGAGCAACTCGTCCGGCGTGACATTCGCACCATCCACAAGTTCAACATACGCGCACGGGATCTCCCCCGAGTGCTTGTCCGGCTGACCAATCGCACCCGCAAACGACACCGCCTCGTGACCCAGCAACGCCTCTTCAATCTCGGCCGGATCGATGTTGTGACCACCGCGAATGATCAGGTCCTTGGCGCGCCCCGTGATCCAGACATATCCGTCCGCATCGATCCGGCCCAGATCGCCCGTGCGCAGGTATTTTTCGTTGTAATACAGGTCCTTATTCTTGTCGGCCTCGGTATAGGTGTTGCCCGCCCAGACGCCCGGGTTGCTCACACATATCTCACCGATCTCGTCTACAGCCGCCTCAACCGGCCCCTCGGGCGTGCCCTTGTAAATTTTCACATCCGTGTACGGAAACGGAATGCCCACAGACCCGATTTTCTTTTCGCCGTCGATGGGGTTGCCCGACACAAGGCAGGTCGCCTCTGTCATGCCGTAACCTTCGACAATGTCCACGCCCGCCGCCGTCTCGTACCGCTTGAACAGCTCCTGCGGCAGCGGCGCCGAGCCTGAGAAGGTGGATTTCACAGTGCTGATATCGGCATCAATGGGCCGCTGCATCATGGCAGCGATGGCCGTTGGAACGGATGCAATGAAGGTGATCTTCCACCGCTCTGTCAGCTTCCAGATGTTGTCGAACACACCCTCACCCCGGTATCCTTGCGGCGTGGGGAAGATGCAGTGTGCACCGGATGCAACGGCTCCCATCAACAGCACATGTGCCGCCATGACATGGAAAAGTGGCAACGGTGCCAGTATGTTATCCTCGGCGCTCAGCAAAACGGTGGCCCCGACCCAGCCATTGTACACCATGCCCGAATACTTGTGCTGCGCGACCTTTGGCATGCCCGTCGTACCACCTGTGTGGAAGTAGCAGGCAATGCGGTCTTCCTGCACATCCTCGAACTGCAGGGTGTTGGGCTCTTTTGCGCATTCTGCATTGAAATTCAGGTAGGTCACGCCCGGTGCCTTGTCGAACTTTGGACGGATCAGCGGGATGATGAACGATTTGAGGCCCGACACATGGCCCAGCAAATCCACCTCGAACACAGTCTTGACGTTGGGCGCCAGCTTGACCGCCTCGGTCGTCTTTTCCGCCACATCCGTCTTGGGAAAGGCGCGCAATGTGATGACGGCCTTGGCACCCGTTTCACGCAGGATCGCACCAATCTGTTCGGCGTCCAGAAGCGGGTTGATCGGGTTCACGATCCCCGCCGTCGCACCGCCCAACAAGGCCACAACCGTCTCCGTCGCGTTGGGAAGAATATAGGCGACAACGTCCGTCGGGCCGATGCCATGCTTTCGCAGCATGTTGGCGCATTGCGCCGTGCGGTCCCGCATCTGCGACCATGTCAGAGTTTCAGCCTTCGACTTTGGATCAGAGAAAATCTGATAGCTGACCGCGTTGTGATTTGGGTGTTTTTCGGCTGTTGCGGTCAACATACCGAACAGGGTTTTTGCGACGTCGCGCTCTTCCCAGGGCATCTCGTTCTGAATGGCGTCGCGGTCCGCGATCCCGGCAAATGGCATGGTCATCCTCCCTGAAGCGCCCAATATTTTTGTGTGCGGCGCAATGATCCCTCGCATGACAAGATGCGGTGGAATGCCGCAATGATCAAGCATGGCAAGGGCGACCGCCGGGCGCGGACGCGGCGTCAAAACAAATGACCTTAGGTCACAATCGGTCGACACAAGGGCAACACGGCACAAGCAGTTTGCCGATACGCCCTGCCCTGCAGTCGCGGCGGTTACTCGGCAGCCACCCCATCGGTGAACTGCAAGCGGGCGAGCCTTGCGTACAGCCCGTCCTCTGCCACCAGTTGGTGATGCGGGCCTTGCGCCACGACACGCCCCTGATCCAGCACCACGATGCGATCCGCCTTTTTGACTGTCGCCAGACGGTGCGCAACGATCAGGGTTGTGCGGCCTTCGGCAAGCCGGTCGACGGCCTCTTGCACCGCACGTTCGCTTTCCGCATCCAGCGCACTTGTCGCCTCGTCCAGCAGCAGCACAGGTGCATCCCGCAAGATCGCGCGCGCAATGGCGATCCGTTGCTTTTGCCCACCCGACAGCATCACACCGCGTTCGCCCAGCGGACTGTCATACCCGTTGGGCAGGGAGGTAATGAAGTCGTGCGCCGCCGCTGCCTTCGCTGCAGCCTCGACCTCGGCCCTGGATGCGTCAGGACGACCAAACGCGATGTTTTCCATAGCCGAGGCTGCAAAAATAATCGGGTCTTGCGGCACCAGGGCGATATGTTGGCGGAATGCCTCGCGCGCCATTTGCGCCACATCCGTGCCGTCCAGCAGGATACGCCCTTCCTGCGGATCATAGAACCGCAGAAGCATCTGAATAATGGTGGTCTTACCTGCACCCGAGGGACCAACAAAGGCTACAGTTTCACCTGGCTGGATATCGATACTGACCCCGTCCAAGGCGTTGATTGCAGGCCGGGCAGGATAGGCAAAACGGACGTCCTGAAATGTGATATGGCCTTTGACGGGGGCCACAAGCTGGGCGGGTTGAGAGATGTCCTGCACCGTATCTTCCGTCTGCAGCAACTCCACCAGACGCTCGGTCGCCCCTGCAGCACGCTGCAATTCGCCAATGATCTCGGACAGGGCGGCCACGCCCCCGGCCACCATCACTGCATAGATCACGAACTGGATCAGTGCACCCATGGTCATCAGGTCCGCCCGCACGTCATTCGCGCCGATCCACAGCACCCCAACGATGCCAACAAAGACCAGAAAAATCACGATGGCCGTCATCAGCGCCCGTGTGGTGATCCGCCGCTTGGCCGAGCCAAAGCTTTCTTCAGTTACGTCCGAGAACATCTCACGGCTGGCCGCTTCGTGGGTAAATGCCTGGACCGTCTGGACCGAACTCAACTGTTCGGACGCCTTCCCCGAAGACGCTGCAATCCAGTCCTGATTTTCCCGGCTCAGCACACGCAAACGGCGACCCAGCACGAGGATCGGCACAATGACTGCTGGCACGATCAACAGGACCAGCCCCGTCAATTTGGCCGATGTCAGCAGCATCAGAATCAGACCGCCGATGAAGATCAGGACATTGCGCAGCGCGATTGAGATGGAGGACCCGATGACGCTCAGAATCAGCGTGGTATCGGTGGTGATCCGGCTCAGCACCTCGCCCGTCATGATGTTTTCGTAGAAACTGGGCGACATGCCGATCACACGGTCGAACACCGCTTTGCGTATATCGGCCACGACCCGTTCGCCCAAACGGGTGACCAGCATATACCGCAACGCTGTGCCGATCGCCAAAAGCCCGGCGATGCCAATCGCCGCGAGGAAATACAGGTCAAGTATCTCGGACTGTTCGGTATTGAAATTGTCCACCACGCGCCGCACCGCCAAGGGCAAGGCAAGCGAGACCATGGCTGTCGATACAAGGGCCGCAATAGCCGCCAGCATCAGCTTCCAATAGGGCAGGACAAACGGCCATAGTGCGCGCAACGCACCAATCTTTTTGGATTTTTCGCGCTCTTGCGTGCCAGCGTTGGGCGGCACTGGGGCGGGCATCTGGTCGGCCATGCGGTCTCCGGCGGTTTTTGCACCCCGCACATGCCCGTACCGCGCGCGTAAGGTCAAGTGGACAGCATGGCACGGAGGAAAGGTTTGGAGCGGGCGGCGGGAATCGAACCCGCGTCATTAGCTTGGAAGGCTAAGGTCTTACCACTACACAACGCCCGCAGCTCCGGGGAATGGGATATGCCAAGGGCCGGGGCGGGTCAAGTCGCCCCGCACCCCGTTCTGTCAGTGATCGAGCTTCACCCACGCCGCATTGCGGGCCGAGGATTTGACGCAGGCCGACACAAACTGCACGCCTTTCAACCCGTCATGGATGGTGGGGTAGATCACCTCGGACGGCACAGGCTCCCCCGCTTTCACGGCGGCGATGGCCGTTGCGGCTTCGGTATAGATGTTGGCGAATCCTTCCAGATATCCCTCTGGGTGGCCCGGTGGAATACGGGACACACGCGCCGCCGCATCCCCTGCTCCACCACCATTACGGGTGATCAGGCGCTTAGGCTCTCCAAACGGCGTGTGCCACAGATAGTTCGGGTCTTCCTGCGCCCATTCCAACCCGCCCTTGTCGCCATAGACACGGATGCGCAGCGCATTCTCATTACCGGGCGCCACTTGGCTGCACCACAGCATCCCCTTGGCACCGCCGTCAAAGCGCAGCATGACATGGCCGTTGTCATCAACCTGCCGCCCCGGCACGAACGCCTCAAGGTCAGCGGCCAAACTTTCGACCTCCAACCCCGTGACAAAGCAGGCAAGGTTAAACGCATGCGTGCCGATATCCCCGGTAGACCCGCCTGCGCCTGAGCGCGCGGGATCGGTCCGCCATTCGGCCTGTTTGAAATCCTGCTCAACCGTCAGCCAGTCCTGCGGGTATTCCACCTGCACCACGCGAATGTTCCCGATATCGCCGTTCGCAATCATCTCGCGTGCCTGCCGCACCATCGGATAGCCGGTGTAGTTATGCGTCAGGATAAACAGCGCCTCACTGTCCTCGGCCGCCTTCACCAACTTCTTGGCATCGGCCAGCGTCGACGTCAGCGGCTTGTCGCAGATCACGTGAATGCCACGCTTCAGAAACTCGCGCGCGGCGGCATAGTGCACATGGTTCGGCGTCACGATGCTGACGGCATCAATGCCGTCTTTCCGCCGCGCCTCGCGTTGCGCCATCTGTTTGTAGTCATCATAGACGCGGGCCAACCCCAAAGCCGCGCCACTGGCCTGCGACTTCTCAGGCGTCGAACTCAGCGCCCCCGCCACCAACTCAAACCGATCATCAATGCGGCTGGCAATACGGTGCACCCCGCCAATAAAGGCGTCATTGCCGCCGCCCACCATGCCAAGTTTGATACGGTCCGCCATCAGTCAATCCCCAGCATTTTTCGGTTAGAGGCTTCGTCCGTGCCGCCATCGGCAAAGTCATCAAAGGCGCGTTCGGTCACGCGGATGATGTGATCCGACACAAATTGTGCCCCTTCCCGCGCGCCGTCCTCGGGATGTTTCAGACAACATTCCCATTCGACCACAGCCCACCCGTCAAAATCATTCGCTGCCATCTTGGAAAACACTGCCGCAAAATCGACCTGGCCATCGCCCAAGGACCGGAAACGACCGGCGCGATCCACCCAGCTTTGATAGCCGGAATAGACACCTTGCCGACCTGTCGGATTGAACTCCGCATCCTTGACGTGGAACATGCGGATGCGATCGCGGTAGATGTCGATATTGTCCAGGTAATCAAGGCATTGCAGCACGTAGTGGCTGGGATCATAGAGCATGTTGCAGCGTGGGTGGTTGTCCACTCGCTCGAGGAACATCTCGAATGTAACGCCATCATGCAGGTCCTCGCCCGGATGGATCTCATAGCAGATGTCGACGCCGTTTTCCTCTGCATGATCCAGAATGGGTCGCCAACGCGCCGCCAACTCGTCAAACGCGGTTTCCACCAGCCCCGCGGGCCGCTGTGGCCATGGGTACACATAAGGCCACGCCAGCGCACCCGAGAAAGTCGCGTGCGCGCCGATGCCCATATTGGCCGAGGCGGAGATTGCCTTTTTGACCTGATCCACAGCCCATTCCTGCCGTGCCTTGGGATTGCCGCGCACCTCTTCGGCGGCGAAGCCGTCAAACGCCGCGTCATAGGCCGGGTGCACCGCCACCAACTGCCCCTGCAGGTGGGTCGACAACTCGGTCACCTCAACGCCGTTCTCCGCCGCCTGCCCCTTGAACGTATCGCAGTAGTCCTTGCTCTCTGCCGCCTGCGCCAGATCAAAGAGCCGCCCGTCCCAACTGGGCACCTGCACGCCCTTGTAACCGCAATCGGCCGCCCATTTGGTGATCGCGTCCCACGAGTTGAACGGCGCGTCATCACCCGCGAACTGCGCCAGAAACAGCGCCGGGCCCTTGATGGTCTTCATGATGTCTCCTCCCTCCACGCCCTCAAACCTTGGGCATGTTTTCCTTCAAATAGATATCGATGCGAATGCGTTCCTGCGTGTGATCGATGGGCTGCCGGTCGGCAGTCGCCTTCATCAACCGAACCGCAGAGCGCACCAGATGCCCGGTGTCCTGCGAGATGATGGCATCAAACACGCCGCTCTCCAACGCCGTGCGCGATGTGGGCGTCAACTCGTGCGCGATCACCACAAGGCCGGGATGCGGGGTTTCACTAAGATACCGGATCAGCCCCGGATTGCCCGCCGCCGACGAATAGATGCCGCACAGATCGGGATAGGCGGCAAAGACCTCGGGCAACATCTTGCGGATCAGATCTGGATCATCCCGCCCCTCGATGGACGCGACAACGTCCAGTTCGGGGAACTGGGCCGACATCACCGCGTCGAACCCCTTGCGCCGCTCCAGGTGGTCACGCGCCAGACGTGATCCCGTAATGACCAGTACCCGGCCGCGTTGCCGGGTAAAGCGCCCCATCAGGTGCGCCGCAGTGCGGCCCGCAGCAACATTGTCGACGCCGATAAAGTGGTCCCGTTCTGAACTGGGCAAATCGGCCACCAGCGCCACCACCACGATCCCCCGCGCCCGCGCCCGCTTGACCGCGTCACGCACGGACGGCGTTTCGGGACCAAACACCGCAATCCCATCGGTCTGGCTGGCATCGACGGCGTCCAGTGTCTGCACAATCGCCTGGGGGTCAAAGGGCGGAACGCGCACGGTGTCCAGCGTGGTCCGCTGATGCCGCAGCTTTGCGGCCTGTTCGGTGACGTGATGGCGCAGAGCCACCACAAATTCGTTGGCGGTATCCGGTAGGATGAACAGCAGGTTGTAGACACGGCCCCGTGCCAGGTTGGCTGCCGCAGTGTCCCGGACATAACCAAGTTCGGCAATCGCCTGATTGACCTTGTCAATGGTCACCGACCGCACGCCCGGGCGCGCGTTCAGGACACGGTCCACCGTCGCCAGCGACACACCCGCCACACGGGCAATGTCATTGACGGTCGGTTTCAGACCAGCCTTCGTGTCCTGTTTGTTCAAACGCCTACCCTTTCATGGCCTTTGCCAATCCTTCAAAGACCAGCGCGACCGCCTCGGCACCAGGATCGTTGTTGCCCTTCAAATTCTCGGACGGCACATACGCAGCCCGACCCGCTTTTGCACGGTGAATATCTGCCGTGCTGTCTGCACCCGCGCGCGCCGCCCGCGCAGCGGCATCGATGCCGTCACCAATCGCATCAAGCGCTGGCGCAAGCGCATCGATCATGGTCCGATCTCCGACACGAGCGCCACCAACGTCACTGACCCGTTTCAGCCCGTCTGACAGCGCCTTGTGCACCGGGGCGCCCCCGGCGCAGGCATCACCGGCGGCGTTGAAATATATGGCCAAAATCACGCCGGACGAACCGCCCATGGTCTGGCTCAGTTCGTTGCCCAAGGCCGGGAAAAGCTGCGTCAGGTCGGCCAGCGGCATCGCATCCAGCCGGTCCTTGAGCGCTCGCGCTGCCGTGGCCAGCGTGCTGCCGGTATCTCCGTCCCCGGATTTCGCGTCCAGTTCGTTCAGGCTTGCCTCCGCCCCGATCAGCAAATCAGCGACATGCGAGATGATCTGATGGGTCTGCGCATTCGCGGATGGGATGGGTTCGATCGGGGTCAATCCATCGGGCAAAGGGGTGATCGACACGTCGCTCAACGCTTGCAACCCGGGCCAGGCTGGCATGGGCACAGGCGCGGCCAGCGCCGACAGTTCTTCGGCCGCGACAGGCAAAAGCGAAACAGAAAACCCGTGCATATCCAGCGATGTCATCATCGGCGCAGGACCAATCACGTGGCTGGCAATCCCGGACTGGGCCAGACCATGGCACAGCACCGACATTTCGAGCGGCGTGGTGGACCCGAGGTTGTTGACCAGCGCGACGCATGGGCCGCGGCCTGCGTGATGTCGCAGCTTGTCGAGCACGGTGTCCATCGCCTGAGACGCGCCTGTGAAATCGACCTGTTCGACGCCTGGCTCGCCGTGAATGCCCAACCCCAATTCCGCTTTTCCCGCGGGTATCCGCGCCTCTTTCGGAGAGCCCGGCACAGTGCAGGTATCGAGGCTCTTGCCGATTGAGGCCACGTTTTCGATCACCCGGCGCGCGACTTCGGCGACGTCATCCAGCTGCGCGCCAGTCTCGGCCATTGCGCCCGCGATCTTGTGCACAAAAAGCGTGCCTGCAACGCCACGGGGCTGCGGCAAGTCGGGCAACGCAATGTCGTCATCGACCACGACCATCTCGACTTTGCGGCCCAACGCGCGGGCACGTTCCGCGGCCAGGCCAAAGTTCAGCCGGTCACCGGTATAGTTCTTGACGATCAGCAGGCACCCCGCCTCGCCCGTGACGGCAAGGATGCCCGCCAGCACCGCCTCGACCGAGGGCGAGGCAAACACCTCGCCACAGACCGCCGCCGTCAACATGCCCGGCCCGACAAAGCCCGCATGCGCCGGTTCGTGCCCAGACCCGCCGCCCGAGATCAGCGCAACCCGGTCACGGGCCCAATCCGCGCGGTAGACCACCTTGATATGCGGATAGCCGTCGAGCCGTGCCAGCGCACCGCCGGAACAGGCCAGCAATCCGTCGATCGCCTCTTTGACCAGATCCTCTTTCGCGTTCACGAATTGTGCCATGGGAAATGTCCTTTCTCAGGTGATGCGCGCGCCGGCGGCGTCAAAGAAAACGGGGTTATCGGGGGCAATCTGGATCGTTTCGCCCGCGTTCAGTTTGGTGTGTGGATCGGTCAGGGTGATGACGTCATGGTCTGCCACCTTCAGGTGCAGCCGGGTCTGGTCGCCCAGATGTTCCACACGGACCACATGGGCATCCCGGCCCGATCCGTGGCGTATGTTTTCCGGGCGCAGACCGACCTGATGCGCGCCTGCCGGGGCGTCTTCGCCCAACAAACCCACGGGCAGCAGATTGATGCGGGGCTGCCCCAAACGGGCGGCCACATAGGCCGTGCTCGGGTTTTCGTAGATGTCGCGCGGGGTGCCGAATTGCACCAGTCGTCCCTCGTCCAGCACGCCGACATGGGTGGCCATTGTCATGGCTTCGATCTGGTCGTGGGTGACGTACAGCAGTGTGGCCGCGAGTTCGGCATGGATACGTTTCAACTCGATCCGCAGGTCGGCGCGCAGCTTGGCGTCCAAAGAACTGAGCGGTTCGTCCATCAGGTAAACCTGCGGATCACGGACCAGTGCACGCCCGATGGAGACGCGCTGCATCTCGCCGCCGGACAGCTCGGTCGCCCTGTTGTCAAGTTTATGCGGTATGTGAAGTACGTCTGCTACCTCTTTGACTTTAAAAGCGATTTCATCTTCGGGTGTTTTGAGGATGGGCGAGCGCAGAGGAAAGGCCAGGTTCTCGCGCACGGTCATGTGGGGATAGAGCGAGTATTGCTGAAACACCATCGCCACATCACGTTGTGCAGGCGTCAGGCCATCCATGCGCGTGCCACCGATGCTGATATGGCCCGCGTCCGGTTTCTCAAGCCCCGCGATCAGGCGCAGGGTGGTCGTCTTGCCTGCACCCGTTGGCCCCAGAAGCACAACAAAGGCGCCATCGGGAATGGTCAGGTCCATGTCGATCAACGCCTTCGTTGCCTTGAAGGATTTGGACACGCCGCTCAGTTGCACCTCAGCCATGGGCGAGCACTCCTTCGTTGAGTTCAGACCGCAGGGCACGGCCCGACGCCTTGTCGAACAGGGTCACCGTTTGGCCGTTGAAGCCAAGGCCGACCGTTTCCCCCACGCTTGCGGGCTGGTCGGAGGCAATGCGCGCCTTGATCTCTCCGTTGGGCGTGTCGAGGGTCACGATTTGGGTGGTGCCAAGGTATTCCGTGGCGAGGACCCTGCCCCGATAATCACCATCGGACGACAGATGGATGTGTTCCGGCCGGACGCCAAAAACCAGATCGCCAGACGCCCCTTCGCGCAACGTGGGCACGCTCATTCGCTGATTGTTTAAGTGAATTTCCGTATCGCCCGGTTCGACTTTACCGTTTAAATTCAGGAAGTTCATGGATGGTGATCCAATGAAATCCGCCACAAACATGGAGGCGGGCATGTCGTAGATATCCTGCGGTTTGCCGAACTGTTCGACCACGGCGTTGTTCATCACAACGATCTTGTCGCCCATCTGCATCGCCTCAAGCTGGTCGTGGGTTACGTAGACTGTGGTCGCCCCCATACGGTCGTGCAAAGCGCGCAGCTCTTCGGCCATGTGTTCCCGGAATTCAGCGTCCAAAGCGCCCAGCGGTTCATCCATCATGAAGGCTTTCGGCTCACGCACAATGGCCCGACCGAGCGCAACCCGTTGCCGGTCACCGCCCGACAGACCACCCACGGGTTTCTTGAGGATATCTTTGATACCGAGGATCGTGGTGACCTCATCCACCTTGGCGCGGACTTGCGCGCGCGGCATGCCTTGGCTGACCAGCGGGTAGCTCAGGTTCTTGTAGACGTTCATATGAGGATAGAGCGCGAACATCTGGAAAACAAAGGCAATATCGCGCTGTGACGGGGGGCGTTGACCGATCTCTTCACCGTCGAGAAAGATCTCTCCGGAGGTTGGCAGTTCCAGCCCTGCAATCATGCGCAGGGTGGTGGTCTTGCCGCAACCGGAGGGGCCCAGGAGCATGAAGAACTCGCCGTCTTCTATGGTGAAGCTGGACTCCTTTACGGCGACAAAATCGCCAAATTCCTTGCGGACATTCTTGATGACAATCTCGGCCATTACTCACCTTCCGGGAAGTGGCTGACGACGATGAACATGACGGTGCCCACCAGTGTCGTGATGAAAGAATAGGTGAAGGCCCAGAGCACAAACGGCTGCATCAGCATGAAGACGCCAAGGGCGATGATGATGGTCGCCAGCGCCTCCCATGGGCCGCGGTGCAGGCGCATGAGGCCGGTCAGGAACCCTTTCATCATGTACCCTCCGGTTGGCAAAAACGGGGGGGTGACATCCGTACACCACCCGTGCACCCCCTGTGCACCCCCCCGGTGCACCAAGATGTTGTGGTTTGGCATAGCCTGGTCATTTGCGAACGGCTCCGAATGTGATCCCGCGCAGCAGGTGTTTGCGCAGCAGGATGGTGAAGATCATGACAGGCAGCAGGAAGATCGTGGCCCCTGCCGCAACCGCGGGCCAGTCAAGGCCTCCGACACCGATGATGGTCGGGATGAAGGGCGGGGCTGTCTGGGCCGTGGCCGAGGTCAGCAGGACCGCGAAGGCATATTCGTTCCAAGCAAAGATCAGGCAGAAGATGGCGGTGGAGGCGATGCCCGTCGCCGCTTGGGGCAGGACCACTTTGTAGAACGCCTGGAACCGCGTGTAGCCGTCGATCAGCGCGGCCTCTTCGTATTCGCGCGGGATTTCGTCGATGAACCCTTTGAGCAGCCAGACCGCGAGAGAGATGTTCACCGCCGTGTAAAGCAGGATCATGCCCAGATGCGTGTCGCTGAGGCCGAGATTGCGGTACATCAGGAAGATCGGGATCGCGACAGCGATGGGGGGCATCATCCTTGTACTGAGGATGAAGAAGAGAAGGTCGTCGGCCAGCGGGATCTTGAAACGGCTGAACGCGTAAGCGGCGAGTGTACCGAGAAAGATCGACAAAAAGGTCGAGCCGAAGCCGATAATCACAGAGTTGAGGAACCGTTCGCCGAATTTGGAGGGGCCGACGATGACCATGTCGTATTCCCGCACGATCTCATCCGCCCAGTTTTGCGGCGGGTTGGCATCAAGGAAGTCCTGCGTTTGGCGCGTGCGGGTGGTGAAGAGGTTCACGTAACCTTCGAGCGTCGGCTCGAACACGACCTTGGGCGGGTAGCTGATGGCGTCGCTGGGGGATTTGAAGCCGGTGAGCATGATCCACGCCAGCGGGATCATCGTGATCAGCGCGTAGACGATGACCAGTGACCCGGCGACCCATTTGGAGCGTTGGCTGGGTTCGGTGATGGAAAAGGCGCTCATGGGTTGACGTCCGTGATGGGTGCTGAGGTTGGGAGGGGGGCTGTCTGCCCCCCGCGCTGGCGCGCCCCCCCGAGGATATTTGGAGCCGAAAGAAGAGTGTGCATCATCTCTCTTTTACCTTGTTCAGCGCCTTGACGTAGATGCTGGCGAGGCCAAACACCGTGACGAAGAGAATGATGGCGTAGGCCGACGCATAGCCTGTGCGCCACTTCTCGAACGCCTCTCTTTTGAGGTTGATCGAGGTGAGTTCTGTGGTGGAGCCGGGGCCGCCGCCGGTCAGTTGGACGACGAGGTCGAACATTTTGAAATTCTCGATCCCGCGGAACAGGACGGCGAGCATCAGAAAGGGCAGCACCATGGGGATGGTGATGGTGAAGAACTGGCGGAGTTTGGAGGCGCGGTCGACCTCTGCTGCCTCGTAGATGTAGTCGGGAATGGAGCGCAGACCGGCGAGGCAGATCAGCATCACGAAGGGTGTCCACATCCACGTGTCCACGATGACAATGGACCAGGGCGCCAGTTGGACCGAGCCGAGCATTTCGAAGCTGGAGGGCTCCTTGCCGGTGAAGAAGGCGACGATGTAGTTGAAAAGCCCGATTTGCGGCTGGTAGAGGAATTTCCAGAAGTTCCCCACCACGGCGGGCGACAGCATCATGGGCAGCACGATGATTGTGGTCCACAGATCGTTGCCCTTGAATTTCTTGTTGATGAGCCAGGCCAGCGTGAACCCGATCAGCACCTGCAGTGCGATGGTCCAGAACAGGAAATGCGCCGTGGCCTGCATGTTCAGCCAGATGTCGCTGTCGGTCAGGATGCGTTCGTAGTTGCGCAGGCCGATGAACTCAGGCTCTCGCGTCAGTCGGTTGGCGCGAAAATTGGTAAAGCTCAGCTGGATCGTCCAGATCAGCGGAAAGATATTGATCGCCAGCAGCAGAAAGATCGTGGGGGCGACAAAGATCCACGCGATGGCGCGGTCGCTCAGGCCCCTGATCTTGCGTACGACGCGCTTGGGTGTGGCACCGGCGGCTTTGTCTGCGAGCGTGTCTGTCATCGGGCACAGCCTCTTCATGCGGTGGGCAGATGGCCCACCCTGCAAAGGGTCAATTCGGGTTGGGTGTTAGGGTGGGCAATGCTGCCCACCCTTGGGAGGAGGACTTAGAGCTTGCCTTCGTCTTCGAAGGTTTCGGTCCAGTCCTCGATCAGCTTGTCGAGCGCTTCCTGTGCCGTGCCCTGATCGGCAACCACGTAGTCGTGGATGCGCTTCTGCATGGCCAGCAGCAGTTCGGCATAGGCTGGCTCTTGCCAAAAGTCCTGCACGGCGCCCATCGCCTCGAGGAAGTCACCGGCGAACGGTGCGCTGTCCTTGAAGCCCGGGTCGTTCAGGACGGAGTTGTGGGCCGAGTAGCCGCCAAGTTCCCACCATTTGGCCTGCACTTCCGGATCGGCGAACCACTTTATGTATTCAAGGGCGGCGTCCTGTTTGTCGCTATAGGCGACGACGCTGATGCCCTGCCCGCCCAAGGTGGACCCGGCCTGATTTTGCGGTGGGTTCACGAAAAAGTCGATCTTGTCCCCTCCTGTGGCCGGGTCGGCATAGAGGCCCGGGAAGAACGCGAACCAGTTCATCGCCATGGCGACCTGACCGGATTTGAACGCGTCGAGGCTCTCACCCATATAGGAGTTCGTGTAGCCAGGCGGTGTCGCTGTTTCGTAGAACTCTTTATAGAATTCAAGTGCTTCGACCGCTTCGGGCGAGTTCACAGCGCCCTCCATGTCGTAAGAGCCGGGGGTGTTTTCGTATTTGAAGCCCCAGGGGTAAAGCGCCGAGGTCACGCCCATCGTGATCCCTTCGGAGCCGCGTTCGGTGAAGATGGAGGCGCCGTAAACGGTTTTGCCGTCAATCTCGCGGCCCTGGAAGAACTGGGCGATTTCCAGCATTTCGCGTTGGGTCTTGGGCTCCCCCAGATCGCGGCCTGTTGCCTCTTTGAAGGCGGCCTGAATCTCTGGGTCTGAAAACCAGTCCTTGCGATAGAACCAGCCATTCGCATCGCCCATCGCGGGCAGCGCGTAGTAGTTCGGCGTGCCCTTGGGCCATGTGGAATAGGCGTAGACAGTCGCAGGCGCGAAATCGTCCATGCTGATGCCTTCGGTGTCGAAGAAGTCGTTCAGTTTGACGTAGTGGCCGTTTTCGGCCCCGCCACCGATCCACTGGCTGTCGCCGATCAGCAGGTCACAGAGCTTGCCGCCCGAGTTCAGTTCGTTCAGCATCCGGTCCGCGAAATTGGGCCACGGGATAAATTCAAAATTCATGGTGTGGCCGGATTGGGCCTCAAATTCCTTGCTGAGTTCGACAAGCGCGTTGGCCGGATCCCAGGCCGCCCAGCACAATGTCAAATCCTCTGCCATGGCCATCGTGGGCACGCTGACAGACGTTATCAGGGCCGCGCCAACGGCGGCTGAAGTCACTTTTTTCATATGATCCTCCCTATGGGTCACACGTCTGTGGTGACCCTGCGGAAACGCTATTTGAGGGGCGTACATCATGTCAACGGATTTTTGAGGTGCGTTCATCATTCCAATCTTGAGGTAGTTTATCTCACTGAAGTAAAACACGAAATTGCACGGGACCCTGTCGAAGGACGCATCTGTTGGAAATGGGAAGTCTTTTGTTGAGGCAACCGGAGTGAGTCGAGAAAACCGTTTTGAACCCGCGACCTGAACCGAAAACCCCCACGCGCTTCGCAATGCAAGCACCCTCCGCCGCCACCATCGAACTCATGCCAACCGATCAAACTTTCACCGCGCTTCACTTTATCCGACAAAATTACTAAATTATTTTCTTGTCATTTCTGACTTTTTCACTCAACTTACGCTGAAAGCCAGCCAAATCCAGTCAGTGGCAAGCCAGACACCCAACACCTCAATGGGAGTGGGACGATGAATTTTGACCGGAACGCAGTAGCTCTTGGCGGACAGGACGTCCACGACATGCTCTTTGGCAGCCTGACGATGGGACTTCCGACGGTATTCAGTATCGAATGGCTTCTCGACAGGGCCGAGGACGGCGCATGGGGTGGGTTTTGGTGGTGAATATCGCAAGGGAAACCATGGCCCGGCCGGACGACACTTTGCCGATCTACGAGGCGACCGACCTGACAAAGGGCGGCGACATGGCCCGGATCAAGCTTGGCGATCAGATTTACACGCTTCGGATCACCCGGGCGGGTAAGCTGATACTCACGAAATGAACGCCTTGACCCCGCATCGGGGTGGCGCCCCGGTTGGATATATCACCGAGCTGGGTCCAGTGGAGGCCGGTGCCGTGCTGTACCTGCGGCTCTGGAGCAATGGCCCAGCGGCCCAAAGCCAAGTCTGGAATGATTTCGCAACAGCGCTTGGCACAAAACATGGGAGCAAGGCGCTGAAGTCATTCGAGACGCTGTGCGATCTGTGCGCCCGCCATGGCCGCCGTCCCCTGATGCGCCATCATGTGACCTGCAAATGCCTTGGCGCGGACGAATCCTGTTTTGCGACCTTCATCGGCTATGCCAGTGAAGGGGAGCGTGAAGATGCTTTGCTGATCGCAACAACCATCGTGCGTCCCGACATGGCGTTGCCGCTTGTCGATCTTGCGCAGGAGTTCGGGCTTGCCTTGAGACGGATGGCGCTCATGGCCGATCACGCTTTCCAGAACCCAATGAAACTTCACTAAAGGACAGTGCCATATGAAATTCCTTACCCTTGCGACGTGTGCCGTCGCCCTTGGCTGTGGCGCCGCTGCGATGGCGGACGGGCAGATCAGCAAAGCGGACGTGCTCGACACCTATGCCAACATCGCAGAGGCCAATTATGCCGACAGTCTGATCACGGCCGAACGCCTGCAAACAGCCATTGAGGGTCTGCTGGAAGCCCCATCAGCACAAGCGTTGGTGGGTGCCAGAAACGCTTGGCTCGCGGCCCGCGTGCCGTACCAACAGTCGGAAGTTTTCCGTTTCGGCAATGCCATCGTCGATGATTGGGAAGGCAAGGTGAACGCCTGGCCGCTGGACGAGGGTTTGATTGATTATGTGGATGCGTCCTATGGCGGGCCAACGGATGAAAACGGGGCCGCGGTCCTGAATGTCATTGCAAATGCAAACTTCACCTTGTCGGGTGAGGCTGTGGATGCCTCGGCCATCACACCTGCCTTGTTGGAAGAGACCTTGCAGGAAGCCGACGGTGTCGAAGCAAATGTCGCAACTGGATATCATGCAATCGAGTTCCTGCTGTGGGGACAAGACCTGAACGGTCACGACGCCGGTGCCGGAAACCGTCCCTGGACGGATTATGCGCAGGGTGACGCATGCACGGGCGGGAATTGTGATCGTCGCGGCGATTACCTTCGGGCAGCAATGGATTTGCTGATCTCGGATCTTGAGTGGATGGTCGGTCAATGGGGGGACGAGGGCGAGGCCCGCACCGCCGTAACAGCCGACGAAAACGCAGGAATATCAGCGATGCTAACGGGGATGGGGTCACTGTCCTATGGCGAAACCGCTGGTGAACGCATGCGCTTGGGCGTCATGTTGAACGATCCCGAGGAGGAGCACTCCTGCTTTGCCGACAACACGCACAACGATCATTTCTATAACGGTGTGGGCATTCAGTCGGTGTACTTGGGCAGCTACACCCGTGTTGACGGATCAGTGGTTGCAGGCCCATCGCTGGCCAATCTGGTCGCCGAAATCGACCCGGCACTTGATGCCGAGATGCAATCCAAGCTGGCAGCAGCCGTGCTTTCGCTGAGCCGGATCAAGACAGCCGCCGAGGCCGGGTTCAGCTACGACATGATGCTCGAGCGCGGCAATGCTGCTGGTGAGGCTCTGATCATGGGGGGCGTCAACGGTCTGATCGATCAGACCCGCAGCATCGAACGCGTCGTGGCCGCCCTTGGCACACCCACAATTGCGATTGAGGGCTCGGACAGCCTCGACAATCCCGACGCCGTTTTCCAGTAACACTATCGGGGCGGGCCGATTGCGGCCCCTGCCCTTTTCAGCAAGGTTGCTTATGGCCAAGAAGCTCCCCAGCCCCTGTGTCGATGTGTGCAAATACAAGCGTCAGGATCATTGTATTGCCTGCTCAATGACCAAAGCGCAAAAATCAATGTTCAAGGCGCTGAAAAGCAACAAACACCGAGAAGCGTTTGTGGATATGCTGGTCGCGCAACAACTGAACATGGGCAGGTTCAAGGCGTGGCCGGGCTTGTATGAGAAGCGATGCGCCAAGAAGGGCGCACCGCTGCCCAAGATCGTGTCAGCGCAGATGCGCTGAGATCAGCCAAGCGAACTTTTCGTGCGTCCGTCCCCGTTCGATGCACAGATCCTGCGTCAGCATATCACCGTGTTTCTCTGCAATATCTGCTGCCCCGGCAAGTGTTCCAGCCACTGTGCGCTGCGCGTCGGCCAGTGCAGCAATCATGGTTTTGTCGTCGGCGTGCCCGTCATGTTCGGGCACTTTAGACGCTGCAACCATGTCGGCCAACTTGCCATTGGCGTGACCGCCCAGCGCCTTGATCCGTTCCGCAAGATCATCTTGTGCCACGAAGTGGTCTTCGTAGACCTGCTGAAACAACTCATGCAGTGGTCCAAAGGCCATTCCTGTGACATTCCAGTGAAAGTTCTGCGCGAGCATCGTGGTGACGACGGTTTCTGCAACGCATTGGTTGAGCGCCGTGCAAATTTCGGTTTGTGCATCTTGTGACAAGGCTGCTGCGGTCTGGCTCATCTGCCCCTCCGGTTCAATCTGTGGATGTCCTGGCTGGCTGGCGAAAGGCTGGCTCGCTTGGGGAGCGACATAGCCGTTTTTATCGCTCCGCCAAGGGTAGATTAGAAACTTTCTAAGTTGCCGCGCAGGCGAGGTTTGCGACCAGCATGCCAAAAAGGCGACGCTTGTCACCGGCGATCCGCCGATGTGTCAAAAACAAAAGGCTGTCGAAGTCTTCGCCGCGTCGTGCTTCGATCACCTGTGCAAGCCAGCACTCATCAAAGCTGAGCGATATCTCGCCCGGCCGCAACCACACTGGTGTGCGATCCAATGCCTGAGCCAGAACACGAATGAGCGTGCGTGCTGCGGCATCCTCTCCGCTGTTTGGATCTATCAGGCCGCAGGCCACGTGAATGTCGAGATGTGCAGACGCCCGGCAGAGTGATGCGTGAAATCTCAGACGGTTGATAAGCGCGCGCGTCTCCGACCCAACTTGGGGCCAAGGCACCTCTTGGACCGGAAGTTTGAGTACAGCTGTCATGGTTTTATCCAATTGGTCGCAGCCTGTGGGTTAGACATTTCGCTTATTTCCTGACAAATATAGTCAGAAAGGGAGGCGGTGCCAATATGCGCGTATCAATAATCGTCACGTCAGCGTTGCTATGGAGTGCGGCCAATGCGCAAAGTGTCGAAGACGTGCATCTGAATGTGATACCACGCACTGTCGCTGAAGCCGACCGGATCGAAGCCGTTTTACGCCCGCCGACCGACTTTTCTGTTCCGCAAAAGTTTGAAGAGTTGTCAGCCGGGGCTGCAACAGTTCGGGTAAGGCCAGATGCCAACGCCTTCTCCCAACCCTCTGGAAACATTAGCTTTGAGGATGAATTGACCTTCAAGGTCGGCAATGGCCTGTTCAGAAAGCTTTGGGTGTCATCGCCATCATCCACGCTTGCATCTGATGGGCTGGGTCCGCTGTATAACGCCCGGTCCTGCCAACGGTGTCACCTAAAGGATGGGCGCGGTCATCCTCCCGACGGCCAGGAAGACAATGCAATATCGATGTTCCTGCGCGTGTCGATCCCAGGCGGACCGGATGATGGCATTGACGAAATCGAAGGCTATCTTGCGACGCTGCCGGACCCGACCTATGGCACGCAGTTGCAGGATTTCAGTCTGGCGGGGCACCCGGCAGAATACAGCCTTCAGATCGACTATGAAGAGGTTGAGGTCGCCCTGTCCGAAGGCGAAACCGCCGTCCTTCGACAGCCCACATATACTGCTGCCAATCTTGGGTATGGGCCGTTGCACCCTGACGCAATGCTCAGCCCGCGCGTTGCGCCGCAGATGATCGGCCTCGGCCTGCTCGAAGCGATCCCTGCATCTGACATTCTGGCGTTGGCCGATCCGGATGACGCGGATGGCGATGGAATTTCCGGGCGCCCGAACATTGTCTGGTCACTGGAGTACACCCAACCCATGCTGGGCCGCTTCGGGCTCAAGGCCGGTGCGCCCACGGTACGGCATCAATCTGCGGGCGCATTCGCGGGCGACATCGGCATTTCCAACCCGCTTTTTCCGGCTGCTTGGGGCGAATGCACTGAACTGCAATCAGGGTGTCGCGATGCACCTCATGGCGATGATGATGAGCGCGGGTTTGAGATTGGCGATGAGGGGCTCGACCTTGTAACGTTCTACAGCCGCAATCTTGGTGTGCCTGCGCGGCGGAACGTCAACGACCCGCAGGTGCTGCTGGGAAAGGCGGTGTTTCATACCACTGGCTGCGCGTCCTGCCATCAACCCGCCTTTGTCACGCACAGGCTCCAAGATCAGCCGGAACAAAGCTTTCAACTGATCTGGCCCTATACCGACATGCTGTTGCATGACATGGGCCCGGGCCTTGCCGACAACCGGCCGGAAGCGCGGGCCACCGGAGCAGAGTGGCGGACACCGCCTCTGTGGGGTATCGGATTGACGCAGCAGGTTTCCGGTCACACGTATTTCCTGCACGATGGGCGGGCCCGTTCCCTGCTCGAAGCCATTCTTTGGCATGGTGGCGAAGCGCAGGCCCAACGTGACGCGGTGGTCAAAATGCCCCGCGCGGACAGAGATGCCTTGATCAAATTTCTGGAGAGCCTGTGATGCGGCACCTTTTATCCGCGATTGTGATCGCACTATCCTCGCCCGCAGGGGCAGACGGGGCAGATATCCGCGCCATCGTCGTTGGCCATATCTTGCCCGGCTATCAGATATTGGCAACAGAAGCTGCAGATCTGGCGGCGACTGCGGCAAGTGAATGCGCGCCCAACAGCCCTGACCTGATCGCGGATTTCAACACCGCGTTTGACGCATGGGTCAGCGTAAGCCACCTGCGGTTTGGTCCGTCAGAACAGCAGGACCGCGCCTTTGCGCTCGCCTTCTGGCCGGACACGAGGGGGTCGATCCCCAAAGCTCTTGCGACACTCCTCGGGGATCAAGACCCGGCAGTCTCGGACCCGGATGCATTTGCCGAAGTCTCCATTGCGGCCAGAGGGTTTTATGCGCTTGAATTCCTGCTGTTCGATCCTCAGTTCGCGCCCGGGGACAACCCGGAATATCATTGTGCCCTGGTGCAAGCCATAACTGGCGACATCGCTCTGATCAGCGCTGCAATCCACGATGATTGGCGTGGCGGCTATGGCGACGTGATGTCCGACGCTGGCAACGACACCTACAGAACGCCGACCGAGGCGGCCCAACAGCTTTTTACCGCTTTGTCGACCGGACTGGAATTTACGGCCAACGCGCGCATTGGCCGTCCCTTGGGCACGTTCGACAGACCGCGCCCCAATCGCGCCGAAGCGCGGCGCTCGGGGCGTTCGCTCAGTCACGTGATCTTGTCGCTGACAGCAACCAAAGACCTGTCTGCCTTGATGTCGGCGGATAGCGCAGCTGTGGCAGAGGCCTTCGACACCGCATTGCAACGAGCCGAGGCGCTGGACGATCCCATTTTTGCAGGCGCTGCCGACCCGCAAGGTCGGCTCCGGATCGAAGTGCTCCAACAGGAAATCAATGATATACGCCAGCTTCTGGCAGAAAGTGTCGGGCCAAGCCTTGGCATCGCCGCTGGTTTCAATTCTCTGGATGGCGACTGATGGCAAACCGAAGGTCCTTCATAGCGGGCATGTTTGCTGCCGGTGCATTGCCACGTGCCACTTGGGCACAGGTCGGCAGCCCTGCCTTTCTTTCTGCAGGAATGGCTCCGGACGGAACATTTGTCCTGTGCGGCCTAAGTCGCGACGGGCAAATCACCTTTCAGCGCAGTCTTCCGGCCCGCGGGCACGCGGCAGCGGCCCATCCAGTCCGCGCCGAAGCCGTGGCCTTTGCCCGCCGACCCGGAACATTTGCAATTGTACTGGACTGTGCAACAGGCACGCAGACCGCGCAGCTGGACGCTCCATACGGCCGCCACTTTTATGGTCACGGTGCGTTTTCCCCCGACGGCGATCTGCTCTTTACAACGGAAAACGATTTTGACGCTGGGCGCGGTGTGATCGGTGTGTGGGACGTCTCAGATGGGTACAGACGTCTTGGTGAGGTCGGGTCCGGCGGCGTCGGTCCACACGACATCAAGCTGATGCCGGATGGCGCGAGCTTGGTTATCGCAAATGGTGGGATCGAGACGCACCCCGAGACGGGGCGCACCAAACTCAACATTCCAACGATGCGACCGAACCTGAGCTACATCGATTTTGACGGTCAGCTTCTGGACCAGATCGAACTGGACCCCGCGCATCGCAAGAACTCTATCCGCCATCTTGCAGTCTCAGCGCAGGGATCAGTTGTGTTTGCCATGCAATGGCAGGGTGATTTGACAGAAGACTTGCCTCTTTTGGGGGTGCACAACAGCACCGCGGGCACGGTTGACTTGGTAGGCGACGCATCTGTTCAAACCATGAATGGCTATCTTGGTAGCGTTGCGGTGTCGCGGAACGGCGCACAGATCGCAACGACATCGCCACGCAGTGGGACGCTGCAGATTTTTGAAGGCCCCACGCTCAGGTCCGAAACACGCCTCCGCGATATTTGCGGCGTGGCGGCGACGGATACAGGGTTCTATGCAACGACCGGAACAGGCTTGGCCGTCGCACCGTCAGGCCAACGCGTGGCACATCCCGTCGCGTGGGATAACCATCTGGTTCCGATTTGAGCGCAAGCCTTGTCATTTCTGCGAGCGACCGTGCGCTGCCAGCAGAGTGTTCAACCGCTGGCAGCCGCTCAATATGGCACTGTCAGGCGACGTGCAGCCCGGATTTGGTGATCGGCAGATTGCGAATGCGATTGCCCGTCAATTTGTAAAGCGCGTTGGTCAATGCAGGCGTGACCGGCGGCACAGCCGGTTCGCCCAAACCGCCCGGCGCTTCGTCGCTGTCTATGAAGTGAACCGATTGCTCCGGCGCGTTTTCAAGCCGTATCATCTCGTAGTCCGGGAAGTTTGTTTGCCGGATTGCACCACCCTCCAACGTAATCTCTCCGTATAGGGCCGATGTCAGGCCATAGATCACGGACCCAGTCACCTGCGCTTCTGCCGCGGATGGATTTATGACGCGACCGCAATCCACGACAGACACCACCCGGTGTACCGTCACCCCGCCATCAGGCGATACGCCGGCGTGCACGGCCTGCCCCACGACGGTGCCGAAGCTGTCGACCATGGCAACGCCAATGGCTTGGCCCTCGGGCAAAGTCTCACCCCATCCACTTTCAGCGCCCAGCCGTTCCAGAACAGCACGGCGGCGTGGATTGCCGGAGTGGTCAATGCGGAATTGCAACGGATCGGCACCCGCCGCTTCGGCCAATTCGTCCATGAAGCTTTCGTGGAAGAACCCCATTTGCGTGAAGTCCACAGCACGCCATGTCCCCACCGGGATCGGGCTGGGGCAGATGACCCGCGCAATGTCGCGATTGGGCACATCGTACTGGAAGTCAAAGGGGCGTTCGCTGTCGGGCATCCCCGAGCGCGCATCAATATACCTGTTGGAGAACGCCGAGATCCGTCCATTCTGAACGGCACCTTCCATACGCGCCAGAATGGCAGGCCTGTATGTGTCGTTCGTCATGTCTGTTTCACGCGACCAAATGACCTTGACCGGTGTATCGAGCGACTGCGCAATCCGCACGCCCAGCGTGACGAAATCCATATCGCCGCGCCGCCCGAACCCACCCCCGAGATACACGGGATGCATCGTGACGTTTGCAGGCTCCATACCCAGCGTCTCGGCTGCTGCATTGCGTGCAAAAAGCTGATTTTGGTGGCCGACCCAAATGTCGGCACGATCACCCGACAACGAGACGGTGCAGTTCATCGGCTCCATCGTGGCATGCGCAAGATAGGGGACCTCGTATTCGGCCTTCAGGCTTGTGCCCTGCCCCAGCGCACCCGCCACATCCCCTTCTGCGTCCATCTCTTCAAGGTCGCCCCCCTCCAGATCGGACACATGCTGTGCGCGGACGGACGCAGAGGACAATTCGGTTTGGCCACCGCTCCAAGTGATACCCAGAGCCTCGATGGCGCGGCTTGCCGTCCAATAGCTGTCCGCCGTCACGGCAACGGCGTCGCCCAGGTTGACCACTTGTCCAACACCGGGGCGTGCAAGGGCTGCGCTGTCATCCACCGCAGCAACACGGGCATCCCGGATTGGCGGCAAAGCAACGGCGGCATAAACCATGCCCGGCACTGTGACATCGATCCCGAATTGCGCCGTTCCGTTCACCTTCTCCGGCAGGTCGAGACGCGGCTTGGCCGTTCCGACAATACGGTAGGCGGCGCTGTCCTTCAGCGCGGGTTTGAGGTTCGGCGAGTACTCCGCCGCCTGCGCGGCCAATGCACCGAAGGTGGCACTGCGCCCTGATGCCTCGTGCGTTACCATGCTGTCGCGCGCCGTCAGGGACGCCACCGGTACATCCCAATCAGCGGCGGCCGCTTGCAGCAACATTTCCTTGGCCGCGGCACCTGCGCGGCGCATGCCGTGGTGTCCGGTCAGCCGGATGGCCGTGCTGCCGCCCGTCATCTGCCCCACCAGGTTGCCTGCGATTTGAAAGAATGCAAAGTCCAGCATCGGGTACATGAAGGCCGGGATGTTTGCCCCCTCGCCCACGATGTAGCCGCGCCCAAGATCGCTGTTGGTGTATTCCTCGGTCACGGGGGCCTGCACAATTGACACAGTGTCCCAATCAGCTTCCATTTCTTCGGCCAGCATCTGGGCAAGGCCGGTGCCTGCGCCCTGCCCCATTTCGGAGTGTGGGAAAAAGACTGTGATCTTGTTGTCCGGCGTGACTTTGACCCACGTGTTCAGCAAGACCTCGTCGCCCGTTGCCGCACCGTCCGCCGCCATTTTGAGACGGTTGGGCGACAATGTCAGCCCAAGGGCAAGCCCGCCCCCCACGACGCCTGCCGTGGCCAGAAAGGACCGGCGTGTCCATTTGCCAAGCGTGGAGCGTTTCTTGGTTTCGGTGGTATCCGACATGTTCACCCCTCCCTGCGCAGCTGGGCAGCGGTGTGTACCGCCGCACGAATGCGATCATAGGTCCCGCACCGGCAGATATTGGTGATGGCGTCATCTATGTCGGCATCGCTGGGGGTCGGGTTCTCGTCCAAAAGCGCTTCGACGGCCATGATCATACCCGATTGGCAATACCCGCATTGCGGCACTTGGTGGGTGAGCCACGCGTCTTGCACTGCACTCGGAGTGTCTGGGCCGATGCTTTCGATCGTCTTGATGGTGGCCCCGGCGACCGCTTCGACTGGCAACACACAGGTGCGCGTCGCCACGCCATCAACATGCATCGTACACGCCCCGCACGCGGCTATGCCGCACCCGAATTTCGTACCCGTCAGGCCTTGGGTTTCTCGCACCACCCACAGCAGTGGCATTTCTGGATCCACGTCCACTGAAACTGGGTTGCCGTTCAGATTGAATGAAATTGCCATGCTACCTCCGCTGCCGCTGCGCTACCTTGATCCAGAAATAGATACGAGGATCGTAGTTTCTAGGGTATGGACCAGTTTTTTTGTGCAGAGTGTGGACTGACGGTCCAAATCAAGATGCACGGGTCGTTCGGCTGCACGTCGGCACATAACGTAGCCAGCGGCATTGGCAAAACAGCGCGAAGCAGCATGGAAGGCATGATGGGCGACGTTGAATACTCTGGCCTGCGCAACATGCCCCTCGTCGGATACGGTCTCCGTTTCGCTGATCTACAAGCTTGGCATTCGTCGGAAGCAGTTCGCGACAGGCATATCTGACCGCGAGAATAAATATTAATTACAATCGCTTACGTGGCTAAGGCCAGCGGAGCAATGTCGACAGAATGCAGCGGGGAAAGCCAATCAACTTTGCCATACTCGCAAATCGACCGAGCGGCGGTGTACCATGCGCATCAGAGTTGAGCGGCAAAGGCCGCCGCGGCACGGACCCCATCAATAAGGCGAATGTGATCCGAGTTGACCGCAGATGCTCCGACATCAACCATCCCGCCGCACCCAAGAACGACCGATTGCACACCATCGTCGCGCACGGACTTGTGAACCTCCGCGATCACCGTTTCGGTCGCGGTCTGTGCGTTCTGTTCCAGCGCCAGAACGGGGACACCGCTTGCACGCACGTTGACCAGGTAGCCATCCAAACCATACGCGTGGATGTTTTTCCTCAGGATCGGCACGGAGACATCCAGCGTTGTGACGACAGAGAATTTCTGTCCTGCCAGAGCGGCCAGATGATAGGCGGCCTGACCAATGCCGATGACCGGACAATCGGCAACCCGGCGTGCGGCATCAAGCGCGGTGTCGTCAAAGCACGCGATGATGATCGCGGATGCGCCTTTGTCAGACGCAGTGGCCACCAGTCGCAGAAGCGGTTCTTCGGCAGCTTGGCCGTCCGCCTCGCCCTGAATTGCGGGGGGGCCGTCATGGGAGGTCCACCCCTCGAACTGGGCATCAGGAACGGCGTTGCGGGCGGTGCGCAACATGGCATCCGTCATGGCGACCGTGCTGTTCGGATTGATGAGAGTGATCATAGCATGCCTTTGCCTGCATCAGAGCCTGCGCGCGCCCTGCGCCGCGCGCTCCACAGTGCGAGGCAGAGGAACAACGCGATGATCACCAGTGAGAAAACGGTCGTCAGTGTCCCCAAGGCATAAAGAACCGGGGTCGTGACATTGGTGGTCATGCCGAAGATTTCCAACGGCAGCGTATTGTAACTGCCAGACGTCAGAAGGGTCCGCGCGAATTCATCATAGCTGAGCGTAAAGCCGAAAAGCGCCACACCGATCAGAGACGGCGCAATGATCGGCAGAACCACATGGCGCAGAGTTTGCCACGATGTGGCCCCAAGATCGCGCGCAGCCTCTTCGTAGCTTTTGTCAAACCGGTTGAAGACCGCGAACATGATCAGCAACCCAAAGGGCAGCGTCCACGTAAGCTGCGACCCGAAGCCGGACGTCGACCAATGCACGTTCAACCCTGATTGCGAGAATATCAGACCGACCCCGAGCGACACAAGAATGGACGGGATAACCAGCGACGTGATGATCAGATAAAACAAGAGACTGGAGCCACGAAATTTCTTTCGAAAGGCCAGCCCGCCGATCACCGACAGAACAACAGTGGTGACCATGACCATCAGCCCCAACGCAAAGCTGCGGCGGAAGCTGCCCCAGATGTCGCCCACGGCCTGCTGTTCGAACAAGTCGCGGAACCAGTGCAGCGACGTGCCGCGCATAGGAAAGGTCAGACCGCCACCGGGTCCCTGGAACGAAAGGATCGCGATGGTGATCGTGGGGCCATACAGGAACAGAAGGAACAGTGCGAAAAATGCGCTGAGGACATAGAAAGACCGGGACCGCGGCTCCATCTCAAAGCTCCTTCCTGATGTCGACGAAGCGGAGCAAGATGCCGATAACGATCAGGACGGTCAGCAGCAAAACAACTGCCGTAGCTGAGGCGGACGGGTACGCCAAAAGCGCGATGTCGTTCGAAATCAAGCGCCCGACATTCGCAGATTGTGATCCTGACATGAAACGCACCGTAATGAAGTCGCCCATCACCAGTGTCACAACGAAGATGGTGCCGATCATGATGCCGGGTTTCGTCAGCGGTATGATGACGTTCCATAGGATTTGCGCGCCCGAAGCACCTGCGTCCCGCGCGGCCTCGATCAGGGATTTGTCGATGCGCATCATAGTGTTGAAGATCGGAACCACCATGAACAGCGTGTAGAGGTGCACAAAGGCGAGGATCACCGCGAAGTCGCTGAACAGCAGCCATTCCAGTGGTTCATCAATCACGCCCCACGAAAGCAGCGTGGAATTGGCGATCCCATTGCGCCCCAGAAACGGGATCCAACTGATCATGCGGATGATATTGGACGTCCAGAACGGAATTGTGCACAGCAGGAACAGCACGATCTGCCACGTCAGGCTGCGCACGTGGAAGGCCAGGAAATAGGCGACCGTGAAGCCGATGGTGAGCGTGAAGACCCACGTGATCGCTGCGTATTTGAACGTGTTGAAGAAGACGCGGTAGGTGACGTTCGAGCCGAAGAGGAATTCGTAGTTTTCCCAAACGAAAGCGGGGATGATCGAGAACTCGGTCGCGCGCCAGAAACTGACCACGATGATCATTACGATGGGCAGCACCAGAAAGAACAGCAGCACCGCCATGATGGGACCGGCCATAAGCCATCCGACAAAGGTGTTGTTCTTCAGCACGGTGACGCTTTCGCAAAGGGGGGCGGAGAGGGATGGGCACGGGCGCGCCCATCCCGGTGTCGGTGTGGATCAGGCCGCGATAAACTCGTTCCACTTGCGGACCATGTACTGGTTTTCGTCCATGACGGCGTTCCAGCAGGCCACAGCGCCCATGCGGTCATTGAACGAGCCGCCATCGCGGACCTCGCCCGCTTGCGCCAGCGGATCGCCGAAGGGTGAGGTGATGACGTCGGTGGCTTCCTTGCCTTCGAACCAGTAGCCCCATTCGTTTTCGGACATGTGGTTCTTGGACGTCTCCGGCACCGCCGAATAATAGCCCTGACGCATCAGGAACCCGCCAACCCAACCATCGAGATACCAATTGATGTATTCGTAAGCCGCATCGCGTTCGAGACCGGTAAGCGCCGCCGAAAGACCGATGCCGCCACCCCATGAGCGGTAGCCTTCTTCCAATGGCTGATACACGCAAGGCACACCGCGTGCTTTCACCGCCGTGATGGCGGGCGACCACATCGACTGGATCACGACCTCTCCGGAGGCCATCAGGTTCACGCTTTCGTCGAACGACTTCCAAAATGCGCGGAACTGGCCGTTCTGCTTGGCCTCGGTGAAGATCGCCATCGTCAGGTCAATCTCTTCCCGGGTCATGTTGCCCTTGTCGGGATAGGTGTATTCGCCCATGGACTCGACCACCATCGCCATGTCCATGATCCCGATGGAGGAGATATCGAGGATCGATGCCTTGCCCTTGAATTCGGGGTTTAGCAGTTCCGACCAGTTTGATATTGGCCGCCCGATCAGGTCGGGGCGAATACCAAGCGTGTCGGCGTTGTAAATGGTCGGGATCAGCGTCATCCAGCCGCTTTCGTTGTCGACAAAGTCCGTACCTTCAGGACCCGATGTGAAGCCCACACTATGCGGTGCCGTCCCTTGCGCGATGGTGCTGTCTGGGGTCAACTTGCCATCCCGAAAGATGCCCACGATCTTGTCGTAGTTCTTGATCTTGGACGTATCCATCGCCTGCAGGTTGCCAGTCGGCCAAACCTTTTTGCAGATCCAGTATTCGATATCGGCAATATCAAAACTGTTGGGCTGGGTGGCCGCGCGCTGCGTCACACTGTCGGAATCAAGTGCCGTCATCTCAAGCGTGAAACCAAGGTCTTCTTTCACCTTTTGCGCCACTTCATTGAGGTTCGACACACCGGTCCCGAACTGGCGCAGGGTGACATCCTTGATGTTCTGCGCCCAGATCATCGGCGCGCCAAGGGTACTGCCAGCCGCAAACGCCGCACCGCCCTGAAGGACGTTTCTTCTCGATAACTTGGTCATGTTGTCTTTCTCTCCATGTCGGGGTGATTAGGCCGTGAGTTTGTGCAAATTGTTCTTGTCCCAGATCAGACCGACCTGATCGCCCGGGTTGAATGGATTGGCGAAAAAGGCACCTTCGGGGATCATCGCGCTGATCTCCTGATCTCCGGCGATGCGGGCAGACACGGAGACGTGCGCGCCCTGATACTCGACCCCAAGGATGTTGCCCTGCAATGTGCCGGTGCCTGCCTGAGCGATACCAACAGCGTCAGTGCGAATGGCAAAATGCCCCTCGGGCAGTGCCACAACGTTGTGACCGCCGATGAACTGCGCAACGAATGCGGTTCTGGGTGCGTTGAACACGTCTCTGGCAGCGCCCGCCTGCTCAATCACCGCATTGTTCATCACCACGATTTCGTCGGCGAGGGCCAGTGCTTCATCCTGCCCGTGCGTGACATGTATGAAGCTGATGCCAAGCTCTTGCTGCAAATTGCGCAACTCGCCCCGCATGCGGATGCGCAGAAACGGATCAAGTGCCGAAAGCGGCTCGTCCAGAAGCAGAACCTCGGGACGGGTGATCAAGGCACGCGCCAGCGCCACGCGTTGTTGCTGCCCACCCGACAGTTGATCGGGCAATCGGTCGCTCAGCGCGCTGAGATCAACCAATTCCAGCATCTCTCCGGCTGACTTGAGGCGCGCAGCCTTGTCCACACCGCGCATTTTCAGGCTGAACGCAACGTTGTCTGCCACGCTGAGATGCGGAAACAGTGCGTAGTTCTGAAACATCATCGCCGTGCCGCGTTTCGCCGGCGGCAGACGGGAAATATCACTACCACCGAGCAAAACCGCGCCTTCAGTTACGCTTTCGTGGCCTGCGATCATCCGCAAGGTCGATGACTTACCGCATCCTGACGGACCTAAAAGGCAGGCGTAGCCACCAGGCCGGAACTTGTGACTGATTGCATCTACTGCAGTGGTTGCGCCGTAGCGCTTGGTGACAGCGACGAGTTCCAAATCTTTGTGTGCAGCGTCCATGAGCCCCCCCGGCGTACGGGACCAGTGAATGGACCAGCCTCATCGCAAACAATCCAGCGGGCGCGCATATTCAGGCAAAGAACAGTCATTGCCCAAAACTTGTGCCGTCTGACGCGCAGACGATGCAAAATTGGACACAAAATTGTATACAATCGACGGCAAAACAGCGAACCGCCCGGTAGGCTTGAGGCTGCACACCTGCTCTGCCATTGAGATGGGAGAGGAGTAGCGATGGCCCACAGCTCAGCATCGATGTCGTCCAAACCGTCGACCAGTCATGACATCGCGCAAGGATTGTCGCTGGCAATCCATGAGCACCGGATTGCTCCGGGCACCAAACTGGGCGAAGACGAATTGGCGGAAATCTACGGGGTTTCGCGCACCGTGGTCCGCGCCGCCCTGCAAAGCCTGTCGCACATTCAGCTCGTTGAAATCAGACGCAACAAAGGCGCTCGTGTCGCGTCGCCATCCCTGGCCGAGGCGCACGAGGTTTTCGAAGCGCGCGAACTTCTGGAACCGCGCATCGCCCGAAGTGCCGCCGCACGCGCCAATGCAACGGACATCGCCTTGTTGGAACGACATATCCGTGACGAGCACGCTGCGTTGGACGCATCTGATCCGGGCCGCGCACTGTATCTGTCCGGCCTGTTTCATAACGAAATTGCGCGCATCGCGGATCAGGCGACGATTGCGGGGTTCGTTGAAACGCTGGTTGCGCGGTCATCTCTGATCATCGCCCTGTATTGGCGTCACGAAAGAGCCCTGTGCGAGAAACATGCACATCACGCATTGGTCCGGGCGCTTGCTGACAAGGACGAGGCACAAGCCGAGGCGTTGATGAAAAGCCATTTGGTCGATCTGCATTCGGCATTGGATCTTCGGGAAAGAAATTGGCGTGCGGGCTCACTGAAGGATGCGTTGACCCAATGACTGTGCGCACAATGACACTGGACGACTTACAGTTGGTATTGGGCTGGGCCGCAGACGAGGGATGGAACCCCGGACTGGATGACGCGTCGGCATTCTTTGCCGCAGACCCTGCCGGCCTTTTCCTAAAGGAAGTGGATGGCGTCCCCGTCGCTGCGATTTCCGTCGTCAATCATGACGACGACTTTGCCTTTCTTGGGCTATATTTATGCAAGCCGGAATACCGGGGACAAGGGCACGGAATGGACGTGTGGCGCGCAGGTATCGCTCACGCGGGTCAACGCTCTATCGGACTGGATGGCGTGCCTGATCAACAGGCAAACTACGCAAGGTCGGGGTTCATCCATCATGGCAGCACGGTCCGCTTCGAAGGACACGTAGGCGACGCACCAGACAAGCGTGTACGTCTTGCCACGTCATCCGACGTCGTCACATTGATCGAATACGACCAGAGAACATCCGGTATGGCGCGCCAGGCATTTTTGGCGACATGGTTTCAATCCACGGCAACGCGACAGACAATGGTTCTGGTGGACGGGTCCGACATCAAAGGCTTTGCCACTTTTCGAAGATGTCGATCGGGCGTGAAAATCGGACCCTTCGTCGCCGACGACGAAACCGATGCGCTTGGCCTGCTTGCATCCTCACCATTTGCCGGACTGCGCGGCCCCGCTTTCATCGATACGCAAGGGCAAAGCACTCCGCTTGCAGCCCTGCTTAAAACGCGCGGCTTCGCACCGGTCTTCGAAACGGCGCGAATGTTCACGGGACGCACCCCAAATTACGGGCCGTCGACGTACCAGGCGATAGCAACGATGGAACTTGGCTAGCTGGAAGCTCCGGCCGGTCTACCACCGATTGCAGTTGTACCGTTGCAAGATGAGAGGACAGACGAACCGGCCTTGCGCTCCACGTCCTGTCGCACAAGTCTGCCCGAACACCATGTCAATGATCCAGATTTTTGTGGCGGAGACGAAGGGATTCGAACCCTCGAGACCCTTCCGGGCCTACTCCCTTAGCAGGGGAGCGCCTTCGACCACTCGGCCACGTCTCCGCCGACGCGTATAACGGGTCAAACGTCGGGGATACAAGCGCAATTACACACGAGCCCTCGCTTTCTGCGCCACCGCGCTACACTGTGATTGGCGCAGACGCTTTTCATCATGTAACGCTTGATCCGGTACAGGTATGAGACAAGGACACGAACGTGAAATATCAAGCAGTTATTGCAGCTCTCTTGGTTCTGGCCCTTGCGGCATGCGACGGTCCAGGTGGCTTTGTCGCCGGTGAAGGAGCTGGCACACCCATTTCTGTCCGCGACGCCAACCGCATCGAACGGCGCACCGCAGGGCCGTCGGCGCCAACGCTGTCTCGCCTGAACCCCGATTACCGGCAATGGGCCAATGACCGGCGCTAGGCGCAATCAGGTGTTGAACAGGAAGTGCATCACATCGCCGTCCTTGACGATGTAGCCCTTTCCTTCCGCGCGCATCTTGCCTGCATCCTTGGCAGGCTGTTCGCCACCCAATGAAACAAAATCATCGTAGGCGATGGTTTCGGCACGGATGAACCCTTTCTCAAAGTCACCGTGGATCACGCCAGCGGCCTTGGGGGCGGACGTGCCCGTCTTGATCGTCCAGGCGCGCGCCTCCTTGGGACCGACGGTAAAGTAGGTCTCAAGGTGCAGCAGCTCGTAGCCTGCGCGGATCAATCGGTCGAGACCTGCTTCCGACAGACCCATTTCCTCTAGGAACATCTGAGCCTCATCATCCTCAAGCTGGCTGATCTCTTCCTCGATCTGGGCAGAGATGACCACGTGGCTGTTGCCTTGGGCGGCGGCCATCTCGGCGACCTGTGCCGAATGGGCGTTGCCTTCGGCGGCTTCCGCCTCGCCCACGTTGCAGACATACAAAACGGGTTTTGAGGTCAGAAGCTGCAGCATGGACCACGCCTTGGCGTCCTCGGCGTCCACGTCAACGACGCGCGCAGGCTGGCCCTCTTCCAAAGCGGCCAGCGCCATCTTCATCAGCCGTTCCTGCTGCACGGCTTCCTTGTCGCCACCACGGATCTTGCGAACGATATTCTGCAGGCGTTTCTCAAGGCTCTCGATATCGGCCAGCATCAGCTCCGTCTCGATGGTTTCGGCATCCGCGACCGGGTCCACACGGCCCTCAACATGGGTCACGTCGCCGTCTTCGAAACAGCGCAGGACGTGGGCGATCGCATCAACCTCGCGAATATTGGCCAGGAACTGGTTGCCCAGGCCCTCGCCCTTCGACGCCCCTTTGACCAGACCGGCGATATCCACAAACGTCATGCGGGTCGGAATGATCTGCTTCGAAGCCGCAATGCCCGCCAGCTTCTCCAGACGCGCATCCGGCACGGCCACCTCGCCGACATTGGGCTCGATGGTGCAAAACGGAAAGTTGGCCGCCTGCGCCGCTGCCGTTTTGGTCAGCGCGTTGAACAGGGTGGATTTGCCCACATTCGGCAAGCCCACGATACCCATCTTGAAACCCATCGACACGTCCTTTCAACCAGTGCGCTGCTTCTAGCAGGACAGGGAACAGGTGCAAGCCGGTGACAGGTTCAGATTAAGTGATCGCGGGATTTCGAAAGAATTTGAAAATACAGAGGCGTATGACGCACGTTAGATCGGGTTCGGGTACAGCCCGGACATCGAAAGAATTTAGACTTAGGAACAACAACATGAACCGCATTTATGTTGCGCTATTATCCCTTATTCTCAGCGTGACAGCTGCAACCGCCCAAGAATGGACTGTTGGTCTGGGGGGATCTGATTTTGGTGACGGGGGCGATGACAGCGTGGCCCTGGACCTTGAATACCGCCACTCACCTTTCCTTGAACGGCGCGTACTGTCGCTGGCGTTTGGTGCAAATCTTGGCCTGACGGGCGAAGGCGACATATTTATCGGCGGCGGCATCTGGAACCGTTGGCAATGGCAAAGCGGCTGGTTCATCGATGCCAGCGTCATGCCTGGCCTCTACGAAGAGGGCACAGACGGTAATGATCTTGGCTCCGCATTCGAGATCCGCTCGCTTTTGGGCGTCGGCTATCAGTTCGACAACGGCAATGCGGTATCGGCTGCCATCTCGCACAAGTCCAATGCCAGCCTGGCCGAAGACAATCCCGGCATGAACGTGTACGCCATCCGGTACCATTTCAAATTCTGACGACGCTTGCCTTTCCTGCATTGCTAAGGCAGGTGAGGCGCATCGGACAGGAGACTGAGATGACAACCCGGATCGACGCCAAATTCGCGGCCCTCGCGGCCGAAGGACGCAAAGCTTTCGTGTCTTACGTGATGGCTGGCGACCCGAACTACGACACGTCACTCGAAGTCGTGCGCGGTCTGCCCGGCGCCGGCGTTGACATCATCGAACTTGGCCTGCCCTTTACCGATCCGATGGCGGATGGTCCCACCATCCAGCTTGCCGGGCAACGCGCGCTCGAAGCGGGCATGACGCTGGATCGCACTCTCGAACTGGCGCGCACGTTTCGCGAAACGGACGATACGACACCGATTGTGCTGATGGGATACTACAACCCGATCTATTCGCGCGGCGTCGATACATTCCTGGCCCAGGCCAAAGACGCAGGTATTGACGGGCTGATCGTCGTGGACCTGCCACCCGAAGAAGACAGCGAATTGTGCACCCCCGCGCAGGCCGCAGGTTTGAACTTCATCCGTCTGGCAACGCCCACAACGGACGACAAGCGCCTGCCGCGCGTCCTGCAAAACACGTCCGGATTCGTCTATTATGTCTCGATCACCGGCATCACCGGTGCCGCCGAGGCAGACGCCGGCGACGTCGGCCCAGAGGTGGCGCGGATCAAGTCCGCGACTGACCTGCCCGTCATCGTCGGGTTCGGAATCAACACACCCGAAAAGTCAAAGGCCATTGCGTCGGTCGCCGACGGCGCCGTTGTTGGGTCAGCCATCGTCAGCCGCATCGCAGCAGGCGACAGCGTGGATGATGTTCTGGCCTTTGTGAAAACGCTGTCTGACGGCGCGCACGCCGCATAATCGGCAGACAAGCGCCGAAATTCTTCCCGCAATACGGGAAATGCCTGAAATCGTTGAGTTTTTCGTCAAATGTGACACAGTCCGCCCATTGAAGGCGAACCAAGCAATGATGCCCGACGAACTAAGCACCCCCAAAGACGTTTCAGAATACCTGCTTGCGCGCACCGGAGAGGCCATGATGCGAGGCGATTTCACTGCGTTCGCACGGTGCTTTTCGCTTCCATATGAAATGGAAACGGTCGACGGGCGACGCCGAATTGAAACACGCAGCAGCCTTCGGCTGACCTTCGACGCCGTTCATGCGCATCTTGTCAAACAGCAAGTGACACTCATGGCACGGCACTGCGTGTCGGCCAGTTTCCGCGGCGCGGACGAAGTTGTTGCCACCCATGAAACCCGCCTGATCAGCCGCGATATTCTGGTGCAAGAGCCCTACCCGGCGTTCTCGATCCTAAGACGGTCCAAGACCGAAGACTGGAAGATTGCCTTTACCTCATATGTGATCATGGATTCGGCAGAATTGAACAGTGCCCTGAACGCTTAGCCGCGAAGTACAGCGCCTTTGGCCTCGACATGCGCAATGGCCGCGTCCACTGCTTCTTCAATGGACATCTTTGAGGTATCCAGCAGCTTGGCCCCGTCCGCGGGCCGCATCGGCGCCGCATCACGCTCACTGTCCCGCGCATCCCGCGCCTGCACGTCCGCAAGCACGTCTGCCAACGTACGGGTGTCGCCCTTCTCGCGCAGTTCTTTCCAACGCCGCGCGGCCCGCACCTCCGCACTGGCCGTCACAAAAAGCTGTGCCTCAGCATCCGGATAAATCACGGTGCAAATATCCCGCCCATCCAGAACGGCCCCACCGGGCCGCCGGGCAAAGGCGCGCTGAAAGTCCAGCAAGGCCGCCCGCACTTCGGGGATCACCGCCACACGGCTCGCGGCCTGCGCCACCTCCGCGGTCCGCAAACGCGCATCCTCCAGCGCGCGTGGGTCCAACGCCTGAGCCGCCGCAATGGGCTCCGCACCATCAAGCACCAGCGCTCCGACAGCACGGTAGAGCAACCCGGTATCCAGATGCGCAAATCCGAAATGCGCCGCGATGGCCCTGCTTATCGTACCCTTGCCTGCCGCCGCAGGTCCATCAATGGCAACAGTAAAGGGCGCGTCGCTCATTTGTTGTCCCGTCGCACCTGTGCACCAAGCCCTGCCATCAGCGGCTCAAAGATCGGAAAGGACGTGGCAATCGGCCCGCCATCATCCACAGACATCGGCTTTTGCGTCCCCATCCCCATCACCAGGAACGACATCGCAATCCGGTGATCCAGATGGCTGGCGCAGGTCACACCACCCGGCACGTTGCCATGGCCCAAACCGGTCACAGTCCACCAATCCGGCCCATCCTCAACCGTGACACCCGCGGCCCGCAACCCGGTCGCCATCGCATCAATCCGGTCGCTTTCCTTCACGCGCAGCTCTTTCACGCCCGGCATATGTGTCTCGCCTTTGGCGAAACTCGCGACAACGGACAGCACCGGATACTCGTCGATCATGCTTGCCGCCCGCTCGGCAGGCACCTCGATGCCCTTCAGATCAGGCGAGAACCGCGCGCGCAGGTCGGCCACAGGCTCGCCCCCCTCTTCACGCTCGTTTTCATAGCTCACATCCGCCCCCATCTCGCGCAGGGTTGTAAACAGCCCGGCCCGCGTTGGGTTCAGTCCAATATTGGGCACCAGAACATCCGATCCGGGTACAATCAGCGCGGCACAGACCGGAAATGCGGCCGAGGACGGATCTCGGGGTACATCTATATGCTGCGGTTTCAGCTCCGGCTGACCTTTCAGAGTGATGACACGGCCGGCCTCTGTCACCTCGGTCGAAATCTCGGCCCCAAAACCCGCCAGCATCCGCTCGGTATGATCCCGCGTGGCCTCGGCCTCGATCACAACGGTCTCACCGGGCGCATTCAAACCCGCCAACAACACGGCAGACTTCACCTGCGCCGATGGAACGGGCACGGTGTATTCCACAGGCACGGGATCAGCGGCCCCCACCAACGTCATGGGCAAGCGCCCCCCCGACCGGCCCACCGCCTGACAGCCAAACAAGGCCAGCGGATCCGTCACCCGCGCCATGGGTCGCCCGTTCAGGCTGGCGTCGCCGGTAAAGGTCACAGAAATGGGCGACGTTGCCATCGCCCCCATGATCAAACGAACGCCAGTGCCGGAATTGCCGCAGTCAATCACCTGATCCGGTTCAGCAAAGCCGCCCACACCAACCCCATGCACGGACCAGGACCCGCCACCATGGTTCACCACCTCGGCGCCAAAGGCCTGCATGGCCTTCCCGGTATCAAGCACATCCTGCCCTTCCAGCAGACCGGTGATGGTCGTCTCACCCACAGCCATGGCCCCAAAGATCAAAGACCGATGCGAAATGGATTTGTCCCCCGGCACCTCAGCCGTGCCCGAAAGCGGCCCACAGGCAGAGGATGTCATAGGGATCGGATCACCGTGGCTGGACATGTTTGCGCTCGCATCAATTCGTTCGGCGCAGACCTAACCCGCTCTCATAAGCCCGTCCAGACCGGGAACAACCACACATCTTCTTCCGGCCAAAAAAAATCCCGGGGAGCGCGAGGGGCTGGCCCCTCGTTCCCGCACTCTCAACCCGCGCAACAGCAGATCAGTCAGCCACGCGGCGAAAGGTCAGATAATGCGGCACGCGGCCCTCGCGCAGGGCCTTCTGCTCATAACGAGTGCTGATCCAGTCGTCCCACGGGTCGCGCCAATCAGCGGGCCGTTCAGCCAACCATTTGAACCCGGCCTTCGGCACCTCTTCAAGCGTCTGGCGCACGTAGTCGGGAATGTCTGTTGCCACGCGGAATATCGCACCGGGCTTTAGCACGCGGGCCAACGGCTCCAGATGCTCTCGCGTGACAAAGCGGCGGCGATGGTGCCGGGCCTTGGGCCAGGGATCAGGGTACAGCAAAAACGCCCGCGCAATCGACGCTTCGGGCAGCACATCCATCAAATCCCGCGCATCGCCGGGATGCACGGCCAGGTTCTGCACACCCGCGCGCCGGATCTTGCCCAGCAACATGGCCACACCGTTGATGTAAGGCTCCGCGCCGATGATGCCGACATCCGGGTTGGCCGCGGCCTGATGCACCATATGTTCTCCACCGCCAAAGCCGACCTCAAGCCAGACAGGCTTGCCGCCAAAAAGACCTTCAAGATCCAATGGCACCCGCTCCGGGTTCTCTTCCCACGACACTGGGCCCAGAGACAGCGCCGCTAGGTCTTCGTCGATGTAACGCTTTTGACTGTCCTTCAGGGGCTTGCCCTTGAGGCGTCCATAGAAATTGCGATGCGGCCGTGTGCTCATGGCGCGCCCTTTAGCGCGCGCATTCAGGCGGGGCAATGGTGCGTAAAGCGCAGGTGTCCTGCGCCGGTCCGCGCTTTTAGTCCCGTGCTGCGTCCAGATAGGTGCGCAGATCGGTCAGTACGGGGCGGATTTCCGCCAGCCGCGCCACGTCGAAACCTTCTGCAAGCCTCGCAAAATCCGGGGCGAGACCTGCAATCACCTCTGCCCGCAAATCCCGCCCGGCCTGGGTCAGCCACACGCGCTTGGACCTGCCATCGTCGGGGTTCGGCCGGGTCTCGACCAAGCCGTGCGCCTCCAGTCCCTTGAGCGTATGGGTCATGGAGGTCTTGGGCACCTGAAACGCGCGGGCCATGTCCATCGGGGTCCGGCCATCATCAACACGTATCAAATGGTTCAACACGGAAAAGTGCGGCGCAATCAATCCATGCGGAAGCCGCGCCTCCAGAATGGCGCGGCTCAATTGTTCGATAATGCCGATCTCGTTGAAAACTTCGAAAAAGATCGACGGGTCATTGTCACGCATCCAGGCGCTTTGCCTCCAATGGCCAGCGCGGTGTGCGCGGCGTCTGCGCACCGTAGCCCAGCAACCCAAGCATTTGAACCGTCTCTCCGGCGTTCGCGAACTCGGACTGCATCGCGTTGAAGGATCCCGCGACTTCAGCGTATTCCTGCAAGGCCTGGCTCACCGGGCGCAGGGCCAGACCCGCGCCCGTTGCGGCAAGGTTCAGCCGCAACCAGTCCGCCCCGGCAGCGATCTGATCAATCCTGCTGTTGCCGGGGGTGGTCTGCACGACAAATCCGGGCGCGCCCAGGATCGCGCTTGCCGTTTCTTCGATGGCGTTTCGTGTGCCGGGATTGGTCACGTCCGATGCGGCTTCGCGGGTAAAGACACCGACGGCGGCCAGCCCTTCCAAAAATGGACCCCCTGCGTCAATCCCATCGGGGTTGGCGTTGATCTCGGCCTTGCCAATGCGCAAAAGGTCAATGCTTTCCTGCCAGGCCGCAGGCGTTGCGACCTCGATCAGCCACGCCTCATGCGCAAGTGTGCGCAGACGCTCGGTGCTGTCGCCACCCAGATGCAATTGGGCGTAATCGACCAAAGGTGCCGCCGCATCAGCCGTCACTTTGCGGGGCTCAAACGCCTCCTTATGGCTTCGGCGGTCCATGACGTAGGCAAAAAGCGGATCGGGCACCCCGCCATCGACAAACCGGCACGCCGCAACTGGACCGTCTTCGCCTTCCGGGAACAGCTGTGTCTGCATATCGAACCCGCGCTCGGCGGCTGCCATACGTGTCAGGTCCAGAAAACAGCCCATGCCGATCGTCAACTGCCGGGCAAACGGATCGGTCACCGGCAGATTGAGGTCCTTGTCCCGCCAAACAATAAAGCCATCACCACCATCCAGCTCCACCGCCCAGGGTTGACGGTTGTGCGGGTTCGGGGCGAGCAGCCCATAGGACAGGGCAAAAAGACGCGGATCGTCATAGCTCCCCGCCTGATCCCATGGCGCAAGGGCGATACGCGGGGTTCGGGTCATCACAAATCCTGCCGCTGCGCCGCTTGCCGCGAGGATGGTGCCGCCACCGATAAGGGCCAGTGTTTTGCGTCGGGTCAGTGTCATGAAAACTCCATTGGTGCGATTTCGAACTATAGCATAATATATAATCCGATATCGCACCACACAAGTCCCATTTCGCACCTTATTGAGGTGCGGCACATCATCCCTTGCCCGAAATCTCTTCGATTGGTAAGCAAACCTAACCAATATCGGAAATTTGCCATGCCCGTCATCACAACCATCGACGATCTGAAACGTATCTACGAACGCCGCGTGCCGCGCATGTTCTACGATTACTGCGAATCCGGCAGCTGGACGGAACAGACCTTCCGCGACAATTCCTCGGATTTCGACGACATCAGACTGCGCCAACGCGTGGCCGTGGACATGTCGGGACGCATCACCAAATCCCAGATGATTGGCCAGGACGTGGCGATGCCCGTGGCGCTGGCGCCCGTTGGCCTCACCGGCATGCAGCACGCCGACGGCGAAATGAAAGCCGCCCGCGCTGCCGAGAAATTCGGTGTACCGTTCACGCTGTCCACGATGTCCATCAACTCGATCGAGGATGTGGCAGGTTGCACCACCGCCCCCTTCTGGTTCCAGCTTTATACGATGAAGGATCAGGACTATGTTAGCCGCCTGATCCAGCGGGCCAAGGACGCAAACTGCTCGGCCCTTGTCATCACACTTGATTTGCAAATCCTCGGCCAGCGGCACAAGGACCTGAAAAACGGGTTGTCCGCCCCGCCCAAACTGACGGCAAAAACCATCGCGAACCTCGCCACCAAATGGGCCTGGGGCATCGAGATGCTGTCGGCCAAGCGCCGCGAGTTCGGCAATATCGTAGGCCATGTGGACGGCATCAGCGACGCCTCGTCGCTCGGGGCCTGGACGGCGGAACAGTTCGACCCGACCCTCGACTGGTCAAAGGTCGCTAAACTGAAAGAACAATGGGGTGGCAAAGTGATCCTCAAAGGCATTCTCGACGCAGACGACGCCAGGATGGCGCTTAAGGTCGGGGCGGATGCCATCATTGTGTCAAACCATGGCGGGCGGCAGTTAGACGGCGCGCTGTCTTCAATCCGCGCCCTGCCATCGATTCTTGACGCGGTGGGTGATCAGGTCGAGGTGCACTTAGACAGCGGCATCAGGTCCGGTCAGGACGTCTTGAAGGCCCTCGCCATGGGAGCCAAGGGCACCTATATCGGGCGGGCTTTTGTGTACGGGTTGGGAGCCATGGGTAAGGCCGGCGTGACAGAGGCGCTTAATGTCATTCACAAAGAACTCGACACCACGATGGCACTGTGTGGTGAGACGAATGTGGCTGATTTGGGTCGCCACAATTTGCTCGTTCCCGAAGGGTTCGAGGGACGCTGGCAGTAAGGTGTTTCGCCGCAGCACGCAGCGGCGACCGGCTGGGGGGCCAGCCCCCCAGCCCCCCGGGATATTTCTAGCCAGCAGAAGACAAGGGCGCGGATCGACGGGCGAGCATCCTTCCCCAAGCGGGCAACAGGACGGCAGCGACAGCAAGCATGATGGCTGCAATCACGTAAAAGGACGCGCGCAAGCCGAACCCTTCGGCCACGTAGCCCATGATCACAGGGCCAAGGAAAAACGCGGCATACCCCAAAGCAGCTGCTTGGCTGATCGCGGCAAGCCGGTGTTTGGGGCGCACCGCCTGCCCCACCAGCCCAAGCGCCAGCGGGCCCACGACCGACACGCCCAAGCCCCCCAGCAGAAAGCCCACATAGGCCACGCCCAGCCCCGGTGCGGCCCCGGCCAACGCCAGCCCAACTCCGGCCACACAAGAGGCCAGCACCATGACCCGCAAAGGCGGCCAGCCCGCGCCGAACACATGCGCGCCAAGACGCCCCACCGCCATGCCTGTCGCCAAAAGCGCAGGGCCCAACGCCCCTTCTGCCGGACCACCACCCAGCGTGCGCTCGACATGCAAGGCGGACCAGCCTTCGGACGCGGCCTCTCCCAGAAAGGCGGACAGCACCACAAGTCCGCCCACCCAGACAAGCGCGCGGGGCATGCCTGTCGCATCAGCCATGTCCTCTTCCTCGGGCACGCGGTCGGGCAGGATCATCCACGGCACCAGAAGGACAACGGCCAGCGACATGCCCATGAACACCCCAACCGGGCCCATACCGCCCTCGCGGGCAAAGCCCACCGCAATGGCAGCCAGCGCGTAAGCCATTGAAAAGAGACCGTGGTTTAGATTCATCAGACTGCGCCCGGTCTCGGCCTCGGCTTCGCTCACCTCGGCATTGGCAAGCACATCGGCGATGCCTGACCCGCCCGCAGCCAGAAACAGGGCCAGGCCGATGACCAGCGGCGTCTGGGCGGCACCGGCCAGCAAGAATCCCGCCACCATGAAAGCGGCCCCCACAATCATCGCCCACCGGCCAACCAATCGGTGCATCAGCGGCGCCAGCCACATGGCCATGATGGCCCCCGTAGATCCGATCAGCACAAGCGTGCCCCAGAACCCGTCGCCCACGCCCACCTGTCCCTTGATCACAGGCATCTGCGCCGAAAACGCGGCCCAGCCGAAGCCGACCACAATGAAGCCAGCGAGCGCCCTTCGTGACGCAATGAGGTCGTTCAGAAGTTGCATCGCCAAGCGGTGACATGGGTGCCGCGCCCGGTCCAGCCAAAACACACGCATTTTGCGTCTTTTCATGCCTCCGAAACCGGTCTATAGCGCAGCCTTCACGCGGGGTGACAGCCTTGGAGGCACCCTGCCCTAATTTTGGAGAAATACTATGGCTGGAGAGATTCCTGATCTCGAAGCCCTGGAACGTACGGGGACAGGCAAGGGCGCCGCTCGTCAGGCACGTCGTGCCGGTATGGTTCCGGGGATTGTTTTTGGTGGTGACACAGATCCGCTGCCGATCAATCTGCCCTTTAACAAACTGTTCAAGATGCTGAAGGCCGGTCGCTTCAAGTCGACGCTCTTCAACATGAAAGTCGACGGCCACGACGACGTCCGCGTCATCTGCCGCGACGTACAGCGCGATGTGGTCAAGGACCTGCCCACACACGTGGACTTCATGCGCCTGCGCCGCACCACCAAGATCAACCTGTTCATCGGAGTTGACGTGGAAGGCGAAGACGTCTCGCCCGGTCTGAAAAAAGGCGGCGTGCTGTCGCTGGTCCGCCCCGAGGTGGAATTGGTCGTAACAGCGGGTGACATCCCCGAGAGCATCTCGATCGACGTGTCCAAAGCTGAGGTTGGTGACAGCATCACCATTTCGTCCGTGACACTCCCGCAAGGTGCAAAGCCCACAATCGATCGTGACTTCGTGATTGCCACGGTTTCCGCTCCGTCCGGCCTGCGGTCGTCTGAGAACGAAGAAGGCGAAGCCGAAGAAGCAACCGAAGCCGAAGAGACTTCCACAGAAGAATAATCCCACGGCGCTTGTCGCTTCGGGTTTCAAGGCCGCTCCGGGTATCCGGGGCGGCCTTTGCTTGTCTATGCGCGCGGGGCGCGGAGTGACGCACGAATTGAAGGTGTGCTTACGGTGCGTTGAAAGGGTCGTGGAAAATGCATGGTTTCGCGGCGAAACATTTTGGTTTTGGTTGGCAGTGGCTCAAAGTGCCCACCTTGCGCTCATCTACACATTGCTGGACCCGCCCAGACGCACCCCGTATGCTGCACTGCGATATTCAATGCGGAGGTTCCATGAAACTGATCGTCGGCCTTGGCAATCCGGGTGCCAAATACGCCCGCAACCGCCACAATATCGGCTTCATGGTGCTGGACCGCATTGTGGAAGATCACGGCTTTCCTGCGTGGAAGTCCAAGCATCAGGGCGTGGTTTCCGAAGGGCGGTTTGGGTCGGATCGCGTGATACTTCTCAAGCCAGAAACCTACATGAACAAGTCCGGCGACAGCGTCGGTGCCGCCATGCGCTTCCACAAGCTGGAACCAGAGGACGTCATTGTTTTACATGACGAAATTGACCTCGCGCCCGGCAAGGTACGATGGAAGGTCGGCGGTGGTCATGCGGGTCACAACGGATTGCGATCTGTTCATGCACACATCGGTCCGGACTATGCCCGCGTGCGCCTTGGCGTGGGGCACCCCGGCCACAAGGATGCCGTGCCCGGCTATGTTTTGCGGGACTTTCCAAAGGCAGACGAGGAGTGGCTTGATGACGTGATCCGTGGGTGTTCCGACGGCGCGCCGCATTTGGCGGTAGGCGACGGGCCAAAGTTCATGAATGCCGTCGCTTTGCGTGTAAAACCTCCGCGCTCTGGTTCCGACAATAATAAGGTGGACAAGCCAAAGGTTTCAGAGCCACCGCAAAGTGCGAAAGATGACGCGCGGTCCCCACTGCAAAAACTGATGGACCGGTTTTCATGAACCTCAAGCAAGCCTTTCTCGACCAATCCGGAACATGTGCTCGTATGGGCTCCCCTCTCATGGGGCGCGTTCTGCATATCTTGGCGGATGTCTGGGCCTCAGACACGCCTCTAGGCCTGAAAATGGCAGAATATCAGGGGGATATTGGACCCGCTGGTCATTCGCTGCCGCTTCGGATCGCGGGCGGGCTGCACGCCTTGGTGTTGCAAGGCAAAAGTCCTACGCTGGCGGCGGCCTATCCTCCCAACAAAGTCGACGATGCGACACTTCAAGACGCTATTGTCGACGCACTGAAAACGAATGAGGATTTCCTGCTCGACTGGACCCGACACGCGCCTCAGACAAATGAAGTCCGACGCAGCGCCGCGCTGATCGCCATGGCCCATGTTGCCGCGTCCCATTTCAACCGACCCATCGTCTTGTCAGAGCTTGGCGCAAGCGGCGGTTTGAATTTGATGTGGGATCACTTCGCACTTGAGATTGCGGGCGAGCGTTATGGCCCAACCGACGCGGCGCTGACACTCACACCGGAATGGTCGGGGGCGGCGCCACCCACAGCACTTCCACAGGTGGTCGATAGATCAGGTGTCGACCTTAACCCGCTGAATTTGCACGCGGATGAAGACCGGCTTCGATTGCTGTCATACCTGTGGGCCGACCAACCGCACCGTGTGGAATTGACGCGCGCTGCGACCTCCGTCCTGTCTGCGCAGGTGGACAAAGGCGACGCGATTGACTGGCTTGAAAGCCGTCTTGCCGGCGCGCCCGCAGGCCACATGCACATGATCCAACACACCGTTGCATGGCAGTATTTCCCAGCCGCGGCACAAGCCCGCGGTACAGCCATGATCGAGGCCGCAGGCGCGCGCGCAAGGGATGACAGCCCCTTGGCGTGGATGCAGATGGAGACCGATGGCGACACAACCGGCGCCGTCGGTGCAGCGCTCACCTTGCGACTCTGGCCCGGTGACATCACCCTGAACCTGGGCCGCGCCGATTTTCACGGAAGATGGATCAACTGGACGGGCTGACGCACCAACACGGCTTGCTCATGGACGCGGCCCTATGGATAGATGCGGCATGCGTGGAGGATAAAGATGCGAAATGTTCTAAAATGGGTACTCCGGGCCCTGTTTGCGTTGATAACAGCGGCGCTTGTGATCGGATTTTGGAAGCGAGAGGAAATAACCCGCCTTCTTGCCGTGAACTCCTTGTTCAACGAAGACCGTATCGTATCCAACTTTTCCAATATGGACGGCGCGTTTCTTCATACCGAGATCTCCAAGGGTGCCAGTCCGATCAGCCCCCTGCCCGAAGGTCCACAGTTGACCATGCCTGCAACCTACGACGCTTGGGTTGACGACAGAACAGTTACGTCCACCCTTGTTCTCAAAGACGGACAGATCGTGCACGAAGCTTATTACCAAGGCACGGATGCGGAGGATCGGCGGATCAGCTGGTCGGTTGCCAAAAGCTATCTGTCCGCTTTGTTTGGCATTCTGGTTGACGAAGGCGCCATTTCATCGCTCGACGCGCCCGTCACCGACTATGCCCCCGCACTGGAAGGCGGCGCCTATGACGCGGCAACGATCCTGAACGTCTTGCAGATGTCGAGCGGCATCACGTTTGACGAGGACTATCTTGACTATGACAGCGACATCAATCGGATGGGCCGCGTTCTTGCCTTGGGTGGCAAGATGGATGAATTCGCCGCTGGCCTGACCGAAAGCTTTGCCGCACCGGGTGAGACTTGGAAATACACCTCCATCGACACGCATGTGGTGGGCATGGTCGCACGTGGTGCCACGGGGCGGGATATCCCTGACCTGATGGCAGAAAAGCTGATTGCGCCACTGGGCTTGGAACAATCGCCCCTCTACTTGACGGACGGTGTCGGCGTGGCATTTGTTTTGGGCGGGCTGAACATCACGACCCGCGATTACGCCCGGTTCGGACAAATGATCCTGCAAAACGGCGCGTGGCAGGGGCAGCAGATCGTGCCCGCTGATTGGATCGCCGCCTCAACCGTAGCCAGTGCCGAGACCGAGCAGGGCAAGATCGGCTATGGCTATCAGTGGTGGATCCCGGTTGATGCCACCGACGGGCAGTTCATGGGACGTGGAATCTATGGCCAGTACCTCTATATCGATCAACAGGCTGGTGTGGTGATCGTCAGCACGGCAGCGGACCGCCAATTCCGTGAAGACGGTGTAAGTGACGAAAACATAGAAATGTTTCGCCAGATTGTAGCATCCACCAAGGGGTAAGCGCATGGAACCGGATGACAGCGTCAATGTCTTGGGCACAGACCTGCAGCTGTGTGGCATGGACCCGGTGACCGGCTTCTTCCGCGATGGCCATTGCAACACTTGCGACGCCGATCAAGGCAGCCACACGGTGTGTGCCGTCATGACGGCCGAATTTCTCGCCTACTCCAAGTACGTGGGCAACGACCTGAGTACCCCGCGTCCTGAGTACCGCTTTGCAGGCCTCAAACCGGGTGACAGCTGGTGCTTGTGCGCCTCACGCTTCCTGCAAGCCCATGACGAAGGCTGCGCGCCAAAGGTGAACCTGCAAGCGACGCACAAACGTGCCTTGGAGATCGTGCCATTGGACGTCCTGTCAGGCCACGCGGCCTGAGATCACTCGACGTTGCGGCCTTCGGGGCCTGTCATATCGAAGCCCAGATGACGCGCGACGGTGAAGATGTCCTTGTCGCCGCGTCCGCACATATTCATGCAGATGATGTGATCAGATGGCAGATCAGGTGCTATCTTCATGACGTGGGCCAGCGCGTGGCTGGGCTCAAGCGCGGGGATGATCCCTTCGGTTGTGCAGCACAGCTGGAACGCCTCAAGCGCTTCCGTGTCCGTGATCGACACATATTCAGCGCGGCCAATGTCATGGAGCCATGCGTGTTCCGGCCCGATGCCGGGATAGTCCAGGCCAGCCGAGATCGAAAACCCTTCGAGGATCTGACCGTCATCATCTTGCAACAGATACGTCCGGTTGCCATGCAGCACGCCCGGGCGGCCACCCGTCAGGGATGCACAATGCTCCATCTTGGCGTTCACGCCCTTTCCGCCCGCTTCGACGCCGATGATACCAACCTCTTTTTCATCCAAGAAAGGATAGAACAGGCCCATCGCGTTCGACCCACCGCCGATGGCAGCGATCAGAGTGTCAGGAAAGCGCCCTTCGGCTTCCATCATCTGCTCGCGCACTTCCTTGCCAATGATGCTTTGGAAATCGCGCACCATCGCGGGGTACGGGTGCGGACCAGCGACGGTGCCGATGCAATAGAACGTGTCGCGCACATTGGTCACCCAGTCGCGCAGGGCGTCGTTCATGGCGTCTTTCAACGTCCCACGACCCGAGGTCACGGGGATCACTTCGGCACCCAGCAGCTTCATGCGGAACACGTTGGGGGCCTGACGTTCCACGTCATGCGCACCCATATACACAACGCACTTCAAGCCGAATTTGGCGCACACGGTGGCCGTGGCCACACCGTGCTGACCTGCCCCTGTCTCGGCAATGATGCGGGTCTTGCCCATGCGGCGGGCCAGAATGATCTGGCCAAGTACATTGTTGATCTTGTGCGCGCCGGTGTGGTTCAACTCGTCGCGCTTCATGTAAATCTTGGCGCCGCCCAGATGTTCGGTCAGCCGTTCAGCATGATAAAGCGGGCTGGGACGACCCACATAGTGCTTCCACAGGAAGTCCATCTCGGCCCAGAAGCTGTCGTCGGTCTTGGCCTTCTCGTATTCCTCTTCCAGCGACAGGATCAGCGGCATCAGCGTCTCGGACACAAACCGTCCGCCAAAGTCGCCAAAGCGCCCGTTTTCATCGGGGCCGGTCATGAAGGAATTGAAAAGATCGTTGGCCATCGTCGCCTCCCGCGTTCAGGTCAGATCGCGTTTATATCCGATGTGAGACGGGGTAAAGCCAAGGCGCTGGTAGAAACGGGCCGTATCGGTGCGACTTTTGTTCATGGTCAGCTGCATCAACGTGCATCCGGCCCCGCGCGCCCGCACTTCGGCATCTGCAATCATCGCTTCACCGATCTGCTGACCCCGCAGATGTCCGGCAACACGGACACCCTCGATCTGAGCGCGCTTGCTGGCCTGCAATGTCAGCCCGGGGATAAAAGTGAGGTGATAGGTGGTAACGATTGCGCCGTCCTGCTCCCCCACGATTACAGCGTTGTTCGGATCTGCGTCGACCTCGCGGAAGGCTGCCATATAGGTGTCCAACGCCGCCCCTTCGCGTCCAGCGCCCAATACATCGTCCGTCAGAAGGGCAAGGATTGCAGGCACATCTGCTTCGGTCGCAATGCGAAACCGCACGCTCATATTTTTTCGACCGCAGCCATGAAATCGCGGATCAGGTCACTGTCCTTGTCGCCCGGCGCGGACTCGACACCAGAGCTGATGTCCACCTGAGGTGCACCTGTCAAAGCCACCGCCTCGGCCACGTTGTCCGCGTTCAACCCTCCGGCCAGCATCCACGGAACGGGCCAACGCCGTCCCGCGATCAACCGCCAATCAAATGCAAGGCCATTGCCGCCAGGCAGGTCCGCGTTCTTGGGCGGTTTGGCATCGACCAGAATCTGATCAGCCACGCGCATATATGCATCCAAGTCCGGCAAATCCGCCGCGGATCCGACGCCGACAGCCTTCATGACCGGCAGCCCGTAGCGTGCTTTGATTTCCGCCACCCGCTCGGGTGTTTCCGAGCCATGCAATTGCACCATGTCGAGAGGAACGTTCGCGATCAATTCATCCAGAAATGCATTGTCTGCGTTGACGACCAGCGCAACCTTGGCAACACCCGGCGGCACTTCAACAGCAAGCGCACGCGCATCCGCGACCGAGATATTGCGAGGCGATTTAGGGAAAAAGACAAAGCCCACATATGTTGCGCCCGCCCTTACGGCCGCAGTCACGTGTTCAGGGCGGCGCAGGCCGCAAATCTTCACAAATACGTCTGACATGGAAGTGGGCTTAGCTAGCTTCGTCCAAAAGGGCCAGAACTTCGTCCTTGCCCTCGTGCTTTTCCGTCTTCAGCCGTTTGACTTCACGCTCAAGCCTGCGCATCTCGCGCGCATTGCGGGCGTTTTCGGCGCGGATATTATGTTCGCGCAGCCATTCCCAGACAAAGCCGATCAATAGGCCGGCTATGATGCCGCCAAATATCACCACAAACAGCGGCAATTCGACGGTCGGGGTCACCGCAAACAGACCCGCAATCTCGGTTGGCAGCAACTTCAGCGTCACCATGCCCCGATTGGCCAAGGCGACGGCAATCAGTGCCACGGCAAAGATGGCAATGCAGGCATAGCGAATGTAACGCATCAGGCTTTCCCGTTCAGACGATCACGCAGCAGTTTGCCCGTTTTGAAAAAGGGCACGTGTTTCTCTTCGACATCAACGGTCTCACCGGTGCGTGGGTTCCGTCCGGTGCGCGCATCCCGCTTTTTCACCGAAAATGCACCAAAGCCGCGAAGCTCAACACGGTCGCCGCGCGACATCGCGTCGGTCACTTCGTCGAATATGGTATTCACGATCCGCTCCACGTCTCTTTGATACAGGTGTGGATTTTCGTCTGCGATCTTTTGGATCAGCTCTGACCGGATCATTATGAATTCCCCCCGAAGAGACTCGGTTTTTTGTCTTTATGCGTCCGGTAACTATAGGAACAAACGCGCCTTTCGGGAATAGGCGCAATTTGGCGTAAGTCGGTTTTTTTACCGTCTGAACAGAAGGATGATACGAAAATCGGCACCCAAGCGCCGTATGTTCGGTGTGTGCAGCATCTTGCACATCACGATGTCGACGTGATTCGAGACGTCCTGCGACATAGCAAAAGGGGCCCCGAAGGGCCCCTTGAACATTCCCGCAGAGGGGGAATTTTTATTCGTCGCCTTTGAGCGCGGCACCGAGAATATCGCCCAGCGATGCACCCGAGTCCGACGAGCCATACTGCTCCACGGCTTCTTTCTCTTCGGCGATCTCGCGCGCTTTGATCGAAACGCCCAGACGGCGGGTCTTGCCGTCGATGTTGGTGATGCGAACGTCCACCTTGTCACCGACCGAGAAACGCTCGGGACGCTGTTCGGCACGGTCACGCGACAGATCGGAGCGGCGGATGAAGGATTTCATGCCTTCGTATTCCACTTCGACACCACCGTCTTCGATGGCTGTCACTTCCACAGTCACGATCGAGCCGCGCTTCACGCCGCCCACGGCTTCGGCAAACTTGTCGCCACCGATGGCCTTGATCGAGAGCGAGATGCGCTCTTTCTCGACATCGACTTCGGACACAACGGCCTGCACCATGTCGCCTTTGCGGTAATCCTGAATGGCTTCTTCGCCACGCTGGTCCCACGACAGATCGGACAGGTGAACCATGCCGTCGATGTCGCCTTCGAGGCCAACGAACAAACCGAACTCGGTGATGTTCTTGACTTCGCCTTCGACTTCCGTGCCCTCGGGGTGTGTTTCTGCAAACACTTCCCATGGGTTGCGCATGGTCTGTTTCAGGCCCAGAGACACGCGGCGCTTGGCACCGTCGATTTCCAGAACCATGACTTCGACTTCCTGAGAGGTCGATACGATCTTGCCGGGGTGCACGTTCTTCTTGGTCCAGGACATCTCGGAGACGTGGACCAGACCTTCGACACCGGGCTCCAGCTCAACAAAGGCACCGTAGTCGGTGATGTTGGTCACACGGCCTGTATGTGTCGATTCCAGCGGGTACTTCGCAGCCACCAGATCCCATGGATCTTCCTGCAGCTGTTTCATGCCGAGGGAGATACGGTGGGTTTCTTTATTGATCTTGATGACTTGCACCTTGATCGTCTCACCGATGGTGAGGATCTCGGACGGGTGATTGACCCGGCGCCAAGCCATGTCTGTGACGTGCAGCAGACCGTCAACGCCGCCCAGGTCAACAAACGCACCGTATTCGGTGATGTTCTTGACCACGCCGTCGACATTCTGACCTTCGGTCAGGTTGCCGATGACTTCGGCGCGCTGTTCGGCACGCGATTCTTCGAGGATCGCACGACGCGACACAACGATGTTGCCACGGCGACGGTCCATTTTCAGGATCTGGAACGGCTGCTTCAGACCCATCAGGGGGCCAGCGTCGCGCACGGGGCGGACGTCAACCTGAGAGCCGGGCAAGAAGGCCACGGCACCGCCAAGGTCGACGGTGAAGCCGCCTTTGACGCGGCCAAAGATGGCCCCTTCGACGCGGGCGTCGTCTGCATATGCTTTTTCCAGGCGATCCCAGGCTTCTTCGCGGCGGGCCATCTCGCGCGAGATGACGGCTTCGCCACGGGCGTTCTCGGCTGCGCGCAGGTACACTTCGACCTCGTCCCCGACAGAGATTTCGGGCGCTTCACCGGGATTTGCGAATTCTTTGAGTTCGACGCGGCCTTCCATCTTGTAGCCTACGTCGATGATGGCTTGGCCTGCCTCGATGGCGAGAACCTTGCCTTTGACAACTGACCCCTCTTCGGGCGTGTCCATTTCGAAGCTTTCTTGCAGGAGGGCTTCGAATTCCTCCATCAATTTATCAGCCATGTGGCGTCGTTTTCCTAACTATACTTGTTTTCTCGGGCCGTGCGGTTGTCTCCGCCGGTCTTGGATGTGGTTGGTCAGATGTATCGCAAAACAAAGAGGGCCGGATGGTTCCGACCCTGCTCATCTCGATGTCTTGCGGTGTTTACACCTTGGCGACGGCTCGGCGTATAGCCCTTGACCGACCTGAGGGCAAGGGTGTGTGTCGGCCAGGCACGCCGCGGGCAACGAATCGCCGTGAAAACCTTTTGTTTATTGAGCTTAAGCGCAAACGGCAGGGTGTCGCCCCCCGTGCACCATGCGTACACCCCCTGTGCACCCCCAACGCACGCGGGTTCGGATGTTAACGCAACGCGCGGACTAATCCGACAAACGGAACACTTCGACGGGGGCGCGGATGCCCTTCAGCGTGACTTCACCAACCGGGGCGACGTCAATGTCGTCCTCTACCGCTGTCGCCGCGCGCGGTGACAGCAGGATCTGCCCGTCTTCGGCCATGTCGCACAGCCGTGCAGCAAGGTTCACGGCGGTGCCGGACGCGGTGTAGTCCGACCGCCCTTCGTAGCCCACCATACCCACGGTGGCATAGCCCAGCGACACGCCCACACCAAAGCCCAACCGGTGACCCAGTCGCTTCCAATCCTTGCACAGCTCTTGCATCCGGGTGCGCATCGCAAGCGCCAGCCGCACCGCGTCGCCTGCCGGATCATCGCAAGGCACCGGGTCATTGAACAGGACCATGATCCCATCGCCCATCCGGTGATCGACACCGGCCCCATGTGCGTTGATCAGCTTGCCCATTTCCTGATGGTAGGTCTGCAGCACTTCGATGGTTTCTTCGGGCTCTGCCGTTTCGCAAAAGGCGGTGAAGCCGCGGATGTCGCAAAACAGCACCCCCAAAAGGGCGCGGTGGCTTTTGAGCATATCTTCGGAACCCGAGGACACAACCGTGTCGGCCACGGCGGCGGGCAGGAAGCGCTTGAGCTTGCCCATGCGCTCAATCTCGCCCACCTGCGCGTCGACCCGTTCGCCAAGTTCGGCATTCAGCGTTTCCAGCGCGCGGAACTGGCGCACGTTTTCAATGGCAATCACGGCTTGCGCTGCAAAAGTGCGGACCAGTTCGAGATCATCCGGGCTGAATGGCGCAATTTCGCGGCGGTAGAGCATGATGGCCCCGATTGCGATGTCGCCTTGCATCAGGGGCACCAAAAGGACCGACCGGGCCCCTTCTGTTTCCACAAGCTCGTAGCGCCAGCGTCCGGATGCCGGGAATTGCGGGTCGTTCACCAGATCGTCGCTGAGGATGACCCGCGCTTCGGCCACGGCACGGACAGCGACAAGTCTGGACGACGCCATGGGTTCGCGAAACTCATCCAAGGCCGTGGCGAAATCGGGGCGCACGCCGCGAAATGCGGGCACGGTGACATGCGTCCGTTCGGCATTGGCCATCGGCAGAAACGCAAGCGGTGCATTGCACAGGCGCGACGCATTGCTCAGGATTGCATCGAAGACGGGGCGTTCATCATCCGGGCTTTGGCTGATGACCTGAAGTATCTCGCGGGTCGCCGCCTCACGCTCCAGTCGGGCGCGCACTTCGCGGAACTGGCGCACGTTCTCGATCGCGATCACAGCTTGTGCGGCATAGCCTTGAACCAGTGAGACGTGTTCGTCGGAATAGGGCGCGACATCACACCGGTACATGCCGAGAACGCCAATGCCCTGCCCTTCGGACACCAACGGCACCATCAAGACCGAGCGCGCGCCGGACTGATCAAGCCATATCCGGTTTGGATGATCCGAATTTTTGAAACTTTCGATATCGAGCAGATCGTCGATGTGCCGCACTTTCATATCGCGGACACACTGAACCATGACGCTGCCGGAATCGTCCATCGCCCTGCGGTCGAAATCTGCCCCTTGCTCTGCCCCGTCTTCGCGGCGGGCCGCAACGTCGAGCCACGCGCCGTCTTCGGACACCAGCCAGATCGACCCGTGTTGACTGCCGCTGAGGGCGACGGATTTCTCCAACAGCGCGTCAAAAACCGGCAGATCGTCATCGCGGCTCTGGCTGATCACACTCAGCACTTCGCGGCTGGCCGTTTCGCGCGCCAGTCGTTCCTCAACCTCGCGGAATTGCCGCACGTTCTCGATGGCAATCACAGCCTGGGCGGCAAAGGATTGAACCAGTGCGATTTCGTCGTCGGTGTAGGGGCGCACTTCTTTCCGGAAGAGGATCATTACGCCGATGCCGCCATTCTCTGTGACCAATGGCACAAAGAGGTTTGTACGGATGCCGGTATCGTCGACAACGGTGGTAAAATGGCCGACACCGCTGCGGTACCCGTCGGTCGTGGCCATGTCATCGACATGCACGGGTGTGCCGGTGACGATGGCACGGGCGGCAAGGGAAATGTCCGGGTTCATCGTGACTTCGCCACGGTCATAAACGGCGATGGTGCGCGGATCGACACCGTGAGACGCCGCAAGGCGCTGATGCGTGTCGCCTTTTTCGCCCAATGCAAGGGCCGCTGCGTGCGCGTCGCACAGATGCGCCGCCCGTTTCAGGATCAGGTCGAACACCGGCCCTTCGTTGTCACGAGACTGGCTGATTGCCTCCAACACCTCGGCCGAGGCGCGTTCACGGTCCAGCCGGGTCTGCACCTCGCGGAACTGGCGCGCGTTTTCGATGGCAATCACGGCTTGCGTGGTGAACGCCTCAAGAAGCGCGATCTCTTCGGCATCGAAGGGGCGGACTTCGCTGCGAAAGACCGTGAGGTTGCCGATGGCGTTGCCATTGTGGATGAGCGGTACGAAGATCACGCTGCGGATGCCCGATGCATCGACCATCGAGCGGACAACCGGGCTGCCTTGGGCGTAAAGATCGCTTTGGCCCATATCGTCGAGCGCGATCAGGCGCCCCTCAATAATGGAGCGTGCCGCATAGGACAGGTTCGCGTCCATGCGCATCTGCCCGGTCTCGAACAGAGCGATGGCTTCGGGGAACATGCCCCTGTGCGCGGCGAGTGTCTGGGTGTCATCCTCCGGTGTGCCAAGGATCAGCCCCGCAAGCGGCGCGTTGCACATCGCGCAGGCCTGTTTGAGGATGGCTTCGAAAACGGGGGTTTCGTCGTCCCGGCTGGTGCTGATGATGTCCAGCAGTTCGCGCATGGCCCGCAGCTGCACAGCCTCGGACAATGTGTGGGATGTGCGTAGTGGCAGGACGTCGGGCACGCGAAATGGCCTTGTTTGAAATACTTGCCCGTATCAGCCTATCCAAGCCGTCCGTACTTGCCAACGCCTGACCGTTGGCTCAGATCTCTTCGCCCAATTCCTGCAGTTCCTTCAGCAACTCTTCGTAGATGCCATTGCTGTCGCCGCCGCCAAAAACCGTTGCCCCACCGGAATAGGTCTGGCCATAGGTGCGGGCCACGTTGATGGTCTGGATGAAGGCCGACAGCAGCTGGTCTTTTTCCAGCGGGCTGAGGGGGTGGATGTAGACGCCCCAAAGCCGCCCCTGCGCCACCGCATAGCGGGCATCGAGCGCGGTGTCGAAATTGGCCTGCATCAGCCGCATGAGTTCTTCGGGGCTGAGCCCTTCGGCGGACCGGATCGGCACCATGGCCCGCATACGGTCGGCGCGTGGGTCGGCGATGACCACGATCGGCACATCGTCCAGCGTGAACTGGATGGCGCTGCCAGCGGCCACGGCCTCCGGGTCGATGGCGCGGATGATCTCGGCCATGCGCAGCAGGGTCATGGGGGGCTCGAGCGGGGCGTCGGGCAAGGCCTCCGCATCCGGCAGGACCTCGGCGTCCGATCCGTTGTCGGGCGTTGTCTGGGCATGCGCCGCGCCATACATGGCTGCGAAGGCCAGAACAGTAACCATCAATGCGGTGCGAATGAGTACCATGGCCGGTGCCTTTCTCTCTGATGACAGGGAAAAGCTAGGCCAGCCATGGCTCAAATACCAAGCACCCTTTGGTGATCGGTTGAAACAGACGCGGCCGGAACCGCGTCCGTATTTCCTCAGACCGCGGCCTTGAGAGCGTCCGCCAAATCGGTGCGTTCCCAGCTAAAGCCGCCATCCGCTTCGGGGGCTCGACCGAAGTGGCCATATGCGGCTGTGCGTTGGTAGATCGGCTTGTTCAGCGACAGATGTTCACGAATGCCGCGCGGCGTCAGGTCCATGGCCTGGGCCACGGCTGCTTCGATTGCCGCATCATCGACCTGACCGCTGCCAAACGTGTCGCAGTAGATCGACAGAGGCTTGGACACCCCGATCGCATAGCTGAGCTGGATCGTGCACTTGTCGGCCAAACCTGCCGCCACGACGTTCTTGGCCAGATAGCGCGCAGCATACGCCGCTGAGCGGTCCACCTTGGTCGGGTCCTTGCCCGAGAACGCGCCGCCGCCATGTGGCGCCGCGCCACCATAGGTGTCCACGATGATCTTACGGCCCGTGAGACCTGCGTCCCCGTCGGGGCCGCCGATCACGAACTTGCCGGTGGGGTTCACGTGCCATTCGGTGTCAGCGGTCAGCCAGCCGTCTGGCAGGACTTCTTCGATATAGGGGGTCACGATGGCCCGGATGTCGGCGCTGCTGAGGCTTTCATCAAGGTGCTGCGTGGACAGCACGAGAGAGCTGACACCCACGGGCTTGCCGTCTTTGTAGATCACCGAAAGCTGCGATTTGGCATCGGGGCCAAGGGCGGGCTCGGTGCCGTCCTTGCGCACTTCGGCCAGACGGCGCAGCATGGCGTGGGCGTAGTGGATGGGGGCCGGCATCAACTCGGGCGTCTCATTCGTGGCAAAGCCAAACATGATGCCCTGATCACCGGCGCCTTCATCCTTGTCAGCCGCAGCATCGACGCCTTGGGCGATATGCGCAGATTGCTCGTGCAGCAGGTTCGTTACCTTGCAGGTCGCGTGGTGAAACTTGTCCTGCTCGTAGCCGATATCCTTGATGCAGGCGCGGGCGATCTCGTCGATCTTGCCCATGTAATCGTGCAGCTTGTCCTGATCGCTCAGGCCCACCTCTCCGCCAATAACGACGCGGTTGGTGGTTGCAAACGTCTCGCAAGCGACGCGTGCTTCGGGTTCTTCGGCTAGAAAAGCGTCCAGGACGGCATCGGAAATGCGGTCGCAGACTTTATCGGGGTGGCCCTCGGACACGGATTCCGAGGTGAAGGTATAATTCTGACGGGACATAAGTGCTCCATTAAAAAAGTGTTCCGCGTCACGTCAGGAAGCCGTTGTGACGGGTCTGCAGCGGCTTACGCGCCGGGGCCGGGCGCGTCAATGGCCCCCGCACGCCGCAGATGGGCGTGATGCAACACCGCCGCAATCAATCCGGCCAGAATAAGCAGGACCCAAGGCAGATCGCCCGTGCGACTGTAGAGCGTCGGAGGCCCGGCAACAGGCAGCGCCGCATCGACATATCCCGGCTCATTGAGCCAGAGCGCCTCGGTGATGCGTCCGTTGGCATCAATGATGGCTGACACACCCGTGTTGGCCGCGCGGATCAGCGGCAGTCCCTGTTCGATGGCCCGCATCTGCGCCTGCGCCAGGTGTTGCTGCGGGCCTGAGCGCATACCGAACCATGCGTCATTGGTGATATGCATCAGGAAGGTCGGGCGCGTGGGCGCGGCACCGACATCATGGGCAAAGACAGCCTCGTAACAGATCAGCGGCAATGCGGTCCCAAGCGCGCCCATGTCCAGCACTTGCGGGCCGGGTCCACGCGCGTATCCACTGTCCGCGCGTTCTGCCAGCGCCCGGATACCAAGGCTGCGAAACAGCCCCGGCAAGGGCATGTATTCGCCAAAGGGGACAAGATGATGCTTGTCATACGTCTGGGTGACCTGCCCGGCCGCATCCAGTGTCACAAGGCTGTTGTAGTAACCTGCATCATCCCGCCGCTGAATTCCCAACACCACGGGTGCACCGCGGGCAGCGTCGGCAATCACGTCAAAGACCGGTTGGGCGTTTTCCAGCAGGTATGGCAAGGCGGTTTCGGGCCAGACGACCAGATCGGGCACCTCGCCTGCCGCCGTATAGTCGATCTGGCGGTTGACGAAGACCGGGATGCGCGCAGGGTCCCATTTTTCATCCTGCGGCGCGTTGGGCTGCACCAAGCGGATGGTGTGGTCGGTAAGTGCGCTGCGTTCGGCCAACGGCGGTAGAAGAAGTGGAATGGCGATCAGGCAGACGAGGACGGTTTCGAAGGCACGGTGGTTGAGCGCATGCACACCGGCCATGACCGCAAGCATGGCCAGCATCACACCGTGCGGCCCTGCCAGCGCAAGTGCCTGTCCGGCAAGGCCGTCCACCAGCGCTTGAGGCGCGCTGGCCCACGGAAATCCAGTCAGCAGATAGGCGCGCAGCATCTCGACCCCGGCCAAGCTGAACACCAGAACAAAGGCCCGCCCGCCACACCATTTTGCGAACGCAAGTGCGGCACCCCAGAACAGACCCAGCCCAAGTGCCAGCAATCCAAGGGCAAAGGGCGCCATCCAGCCGGTCGTGGCGGCATCGATCTGAAAGGGTTGGGTGATCCAGCTGAGCGTCAGGCCGAAATAGCCGACGCCGACCGACAGCCCCAGAAGGACGGCATGCCCGGTGCTGCGTGCCGCCTTCAGCAGGCTGAACATGACGCCGATGGGCACAAGGATGGCGACTGCGATTGACAGCGGTGCATGCGCCGCGGCCCCGAACGCACCGCCAGCAAGCCCCAGAAGTCCCTGCGCCCAGACCGGCCATGCCGATACATCGGCGCGGGATATCTTCATTCGGCGGGCTCCGGCCCTTTCAGACGCACGCGCATCCGTTTTATGCGGCGCGGATCTGCGTCGATCACTTCGAATTGCGGTCCGTCGGGATGCAGGACCACTTCGCCGCGCGCAGGCACGCGACCCGCCAGCATGAAGATGAGGCCGCCCAGCGTGTCGATCTCTTCCTCGTCCACGTCATCGTGGGTGGTGAGGGAAATGCCAATCTCTTCCTCGAACTCTTTCAGCGGGGTCTTGGCCAGAGCCAGATAGCAGCCTGATTTTTCACGGGTGAAGAGTATCCCCTCGTCCACGTCGTGTTCGTCCTCAATCTCGCCCACGACCTGTTCGATCAGGTCCTCGATTGTGACAAGACCGTCCACGCCGCCATATTCGTCGATGACAAGCGCCATATGCCGCCGTTCCGTCTGCATCTTTGTGAGCAGCACGCCGATGGTCATCGACGGTGGCACGAACAGAAGCGGACGCAGGCGCGCGCGCAGGTCGAAATCCGCGCCACCGCCGTTAAAGCCATGTTGCAGCGCGACGTCCTTGAGGTGGGCAAAGCCCACGGGTGTATCGAGCGTGCCTTCGAACACCGGCAGGCGGGTGTAGCCGCTGTCCTTGAACACCTGCACCAATTCGTCCAGCGACACGGTGTCGGGCACGGCGGTGATATCAGCCTTGGGCACAGCCACATCCTCCACCCGCAGGCGGCGCAGATTGATCATGCCATGCGATTGTGGCCGGGGGCTGGGTGCCTCGGTGGGCTGGCTGTCGTTGCCGGGGGGGCTGAGCGCGCCGATAACGCGCGACAGGAATCCACCACTTTGCGAAGGTTCGGTCATGTCAGTGTCTGACTGCGCGCGTTGCGCCGCGTCAGACGATCCGTCGGTGTCGCCCATTGGCTCCTGTCCAAGTCTCATGCGGGGTCTTGGCCCCAATGCGTCCTAATATGGGTCAGGGATACCCAGTTTGCCAAGTATCTCGACCTCCAACGCCTCCATCCGCGTGGCGTCTGTGACACTTATGTGGTCATAGCCCAATAAATGTAACGTTCCGTGAACCAGCAAATGGGTCACGTGATGGGCCAACGGCTTGTCTTGTTCGGCGGCTTCGCGCGCACAGGTGTCATAGGCGATGGCGATGTCACCAAGGCTCACGGCCCCGTCCGGATCAGGTGTGGGGGTCGCGGGCGCATCGCCTTCCTGCTTCGGCGACAGGTCTTTATCCGGCCAGCTGAGCACGTTGGTTGCCGTGGGTTTGTCCCGGAAGTCGGCGTTGAGCACTGTGATGCGCGCGTCGTCACACGCGAGGATCGACAGTTCGGCCTGTTCAATGCCTTGCGCAGACAGGGTTGCAGCGATGGCGGTGTTGGCCAGCCTTTCGAACCCCGCGCCGTGCCAGCGGGTGTCTTCGATCAGGATGTCGATATCGTGTGGCATATGTCGGACCGGGGGCCAGCCCCCGGACCCCCGAAGTTTATCTGGCAAGATGAAGGTGGATCAGGTTGCTTCTGGATCAGCCTCATAGGCTTCGATGATGGCCGCCACAAGCGGATGACGCACCACGTCCTTGGACGTGAAGTAGTTGAAGCTGATGTTGGGGATGGATTTCAGCAGGCGTTCCGCGTCCCACAGGCCGGACGATACGCCGCGCGGCAGGTCGATCTGGGTGCGGTCGCCGGTGATGACCATGCGCGATCCCTCACCCAGACGGGTCAGGAACATCTTCATCTGCATGGTCGTGGCGTTCTGGGCTTCGTCCAGGACAACAAAGGCACGGCTGAGCGTGCGGCCGCGCATGAAGGCAAGCGGCGCGATCTCGATTGTCTTTTCCTCTTTCAGCTTGGCCAGTTGCTTGCCCGGCAGAAAATCGTTCAGCGCATCATATAGCGGCTGCATGTAGGGGTCGACTTTTTCCTCCTGCGTGCCGGGCAGGAAGCCCAACCGCTCGCCCGCCTCGACCGCAGGACGGCACAGGATGATCCGGTCCACGTGACCGGAAATGAACATCGACACCCCGACAGCGACGGCGAGGTAGGTCTTGCCCGTACCGGCCGGACCGATGCCAAATGCCATTTCGTTGTCAAAGAGCGACTGCACATAGGCCTTTTGCGCATCCGTGCGCGGCTCGACCAGTTTCTTGCGGGTCTTGATCTCGATCCGGCTGCCCACTGACATTTCGAGCTGGTCACCCTGCCGGGAGCCTGTCCCTTCTTCGGATTGGCCCATGCGCAATTCGCGGTCCACGTCCGCCGGCTCCACATCCTTGCCGGTCTCGAGCCGCAGGTAGAGCGCGTTCAGCACGTCCCCTGCCCGCTTTTGCGCAGCATCATCGCCCAGAATCGCCAACACGTTTCCCCGTCGCACGATCTGCACCTCAAGGGCGGATTCGATGGCCGTCAGATGGCTGTCATATGGACCACACAAGTCGATCAGCAGACGGTTGTCGGGGAATTCCAGGACCATCTCCTGGGACGGTTGGTCTAGAGTCAAATGCTGCTCCTTTGAGTCTTTGTTTCAGCCAGCGTGGCAAGTTCAGTTCGGGGGTGCAACGGGCTTGGGACGGTTTTCATGCAATTGAAACAAAAAAGGCCGGAGCGTGTGTCGCGCCCCGGCCTCGTGAATGTGTTTCGATCACGATCAATTCGGGTCGTTGATGCGCGAGCCACCTTTGAAGTCACCGACCGTTCGCGTGGGTTCCGCGACGCCGGAGCATACCGGTTTGCCGTAGCGGTCAAGACGCGCGGACAGGTATCCTTCAACGCCGTCATCAATGATCCAGTGATCACAGCCATTGGGATCCACCCAGATACCGGCCTGCAACTGGCTCAGGTCCTTGGCGTCGGTGCCGCGGTCAATTGTCTTGTCTGCGGGCAGCCCGTCACCGAAGCCGTCGGCACACGCGGCAAGCGCGAAACCGGCAACAAGCAGCGGGACGAATTTTAACTTGGTCATTTTGCGTCCCTCACTGAATGCAGATGATTTCGACACGGCGGTTGGCAGCCATGCCTTTTGCGGTGTTGTTCGGCTGCGCGGGCAAGCGTTCACCGTAGCCCCGAACATCTGCGATCCGCGCACCGGACTGTTGGGCAACCGCAGCCACCGAGTTGGCCCGGTTCAACGACAGGCGCAGGTTGTAGGCATCGCTGGCCCGGCTGTCCGTGTGACCGGTGATGATGAACGCCTGGGCGGACGAATCCTGGAAGAACTTCGCCAGACGCTCGCGGCCTGCCTTGTGAATGCGGAAGCTGTCGGTTGCAAAGAACTGATCGGATTGCATCACGCCACACAGGTTGCCACGGCGGCACACCGGGATGCCTTTGCGGTTGGTGTGCGGGGTCATGTAGCCCTCTGCCCCGTCATCCATCACCCAGTGTTCGCACCCATCGGGGTCCACCCAGATGGTCGGAATATACTGGCCCTGATCGCGTCCTTCCTGCGACCGCGTCTGCCCGAAGGCCTGCGCGGACACGTCCGACACCATCATCGATGTCAAAGCCACAGCGGTGGCAGCCGCCGTTGCTAGAAGCTTATGACCTGTTTTTGAAAACAATTTCGCCACAGCCTGTCCCTTTTTGTTGGTCCCCCGCAAGGATCAACAACTTGCCCGGAAACAGGCCGACCCTCGCCACTCTGCGAAAAACCGTAGGGAAAAATTAACGTTCTGTGAACCCGTTTTTACCAGATATTGTGTCTAAAATCAGCCGACTTACAATTGAGCCGCGCAATTTTCACCTGATTTCGCGGCAAAGGGCCCAATCAGTCGATCACACCGGCCAGAGAATTTGTCGCAGCTTCAACGATTCTGACGGGGGCGATATCACCGATTTGAACCGGTGCATCGGCCACATGAACCGCGTGCAGATAGTCGCTTTTGCCGCCCATCTGACCCGGCAACCTTCCGGGCTTTTCGAACAGCACATTCACCGTGCGCCCGACCATGCTTTGTTGAATGGCGCGTTGCTGGCGGGTGATCAGGGATTGCAGCCGTTGCAACCGGTCATCGGCCTGCGCTGCGTCCACCTGAGCGCGTTCTGCCGCCGGGGTGCCCGGGCGGGTGGAATACTTGAAGCTGTAGGCGTAGCCGTAATTGACCTCTTCCACCAAATCGAGCGTTGCCTGGAAGTCTTCCTCTGTCTCTTCGGGGAAGCCCACGATGAAGTCGCCCGACATCAGGATATCGGGGCGTGCGTCGCGGATGCGTTCGATGACACGCAGGTAACTTTCGGCGGTGTGGCTCCGGTTCATGCGCTTGAGGATGCGGTCACTGCCCGATTGTACCGGCAAATGCAGGTAGGGCATCAGCTTGGAACAGGTGCCATGTGCCTCGATCAGGTCATCCGTCATGTCATTGGGGTGGCTGGTGGTGAAGCGGATGCGTTCGAGCCCGTCCACCTTGTCCAGATCCCAGATCAGCTTGGCCAAGGTGTAATCCGACCCGTCCCGGCCAGCGCCATGATAGGCGTTGACGTTTTGGCCCAGCAGGGTGATCTCGCGCACGCCGCGTTCGACCAGATCGCGGGCTTCGGTCAGGATGCGATCCACCGGGCGGCTGACTTCAGCGCCACGGGTGTAGGGCACCACGCAGAATGCGCAGAACTTGTCGCAGCCTTCCTGAACGGTCAGGAAGGCCGTCGGACCACGCTGGGCCTTGCGGCGGCCTTTGAGCTTCTCGAATTTGTCTTCTTCGGGGAAATCGGTGTCGAGCGCCTTTTCACCTTCACGCGTCTTCGCCTCCATCTCGGGCAGGCGGTGGTAGCTTTGGGGGCCGACAACCAGATCGACCATCGGCTGGCGGCGCATGATTTCCTGCCCTTCGGCCTGAGCCACGCAGCCCGCAACGCCGATCTTGAGATCGGGTTTGTCGGCCTTGAGCCCCTTGAACCGCCCCAATTCGGAATAGACCTTTTCGGCAGCCTTCTCGCGGATGTGGCAGGTGTTCAGCAGGATCATGTCGGCATCGTCTGCCGTGGTCGTTTCCACATAGCCCTGCCCGCCCAGCGCCTCGGCCATCCGTTCGCTGTCATAGACGTTCATCTGGCAGCCGTAGGTCTTGATAAAGAGCTTCTTGGGCGTCGACATGGGTTGCTATCCCGGAACATTTGGATGGAATGCGCGCTCTACCAGCCCGTCCGACATCTTGCAATGCGAGGCGGATTAACCGAAATTTGACGACAACAAAGTCAATTGAGGCAGACCATGCACTTCGACAGTCTGAACAGTTTCATAAACGACCACGTGGCGATCCCCAAAAAAGGGTCGGTGGCCGTTGTTCTGGCCGAGGACGACGTGGAAGTTGACACCACCCTGCGGCACCATCAGCAGGCAGGGTTCACGCACGTCATTGCATTCATGCCGTCGCGGTTCGAGCTGGCACGGGATTTGGCAGAAACGGTGATACGCATTGATTTCGACACCTCGAAGTCGGGTGCGCTGCAGACAGCGGTCAACGGGGTGATCGGGGCCGTGCCGCCCGGCACGTGGATGTACTACTGCTACAACGCCGAATTCCTGTTTCACCCTTTTTGCGAAACAAGATCTGTCGGCGAGATGCTGGCCTTTCACACCGAAGAGCGGCGCAATGCGATGCTGACCTATGTGGTCGATCTGTACGCGGATGACCTGTGGGACTGCCCAAACGCGGTGTCGCTTGATCGGGCGCATCTGGACCGTTCAGGCTACTACGCCTTGGCCCGCTCCGGCGAGGACGGGCATCCGAAAGAGCGGCAGTTGAACTTCTATGGCGGGTTGCGTTGGCGGTTTGAAGAACACGTTCCCGAGGCGCGGCGCAAGATCGACAGGATATCCTTGTTCAAGACCAAACCGGGGCTGGAGCTGCGCGACGATCACACCTTCAACGATCAAGAATACAATACCTACGCCTGCCAGTGGCATCACAACCTGACATCAGCCATCTGTTCGTTTCGGACAGCCAAGGCGTTGAAGCTGAACCCGGGCAGCACCTATGACATCGACACGTTCAAATGGCACAACTCGGCACCGTTTGAGTGGCATTCCCGGCAGCTTCTTGACCTTGGGCTGATGGAGCCCGGTCAGTGGTTTTGACACGTGGCGAGGCGACCCGCGGGTAATTTCAAAAACAACTAAACATGTGCGCCGCGCGGTATCGACTACAACCGGTCCGACAGGTCGCGCACCGTTCCTGTGACCGTGTTGGCCGATGTCTGAATTGCTTCGGACATGGCTTTGACCTCTGACGCGATGACGCCGAAAGCGCGCCCGGCATCGCCGGCCCGCGCCGCCTCGACAGACGCGTTGAGCGAGATGAGGCGAACCATCTTGCTGATCGACTTGATGTCAGACACGGCGGCATCTGCCTTGGACCGCAACTGCTCGGCGTAATGCACGCGGTCCTGTTCCTGCTGTTCCACCTCAGCGTTCAGAATATCGAGCAATGCAACGATCTCGGGCGCAAGCTGCGTGATGATGTAGTGGGATGTGTCGCGGTGTATGTTCTTCGCGGCCGCAGGATCATTCAGAACCACATCCTGCACATGTGACAACATGTTCGCCGTCTTGCGGAATGGTTCGGATTTCTGCGGCGCGCGCTGCAGGCACGAGCGAAACCATTCCAGCGCCTGCGGATGCACATCCGGTATGTCGCTGTTCAGGTCGAAATAAAGCATCACCTTGTCCAGCGCTGTGCGTGCGTCGTTCATATCCGCCAAAACACGTTCACGGTGCTCGACATCATCAAGCTGGGTCAGCAGCGCACAGTTGTAATTCAACCATGTCCCAACAGCGCGAAATTCGTGCGGCACAGCCGCCAGCGCACGGCATTGCAATTGAAGCAATCGCGACAGCGGCGCTTTGGTAGCGCCCTGATCAGAGTTTCGTTCAGTGTCCAACACGTCTCAGACCCCTGCGCCGGAAGAATGACAGAGAGTTACAGACAATGTGTTAGATGTTGGTAAAGGAGGCTGAGCGCTTATTTCTTGCGGCGCAGGCGTATCACGACATCAACGGATGCAATCTCTGCCCCTTCGGGTGCATCGGGCAATTGCGCAATCACCAACTCGTCTGACGGGGCATCGGTCAGCTTGGCCTCGTCTTCCCAGAAAAAGTGCGGATGGTCGTGGGTGTTTGTGTCGAAGTAGCTTTTTGACCCGTCCACCGTGACTTCCTGCATCAGCCCGGCATCGCAAAACGCACGCAGCGTGTTGTAGACGGTGGCCAACGACACCGCTTCGCCCTGATCCTTGGCCGCCTCGAACAGGCTTTCTGCCGTCACATGGCGGTGTTGGCCATCACCGATCAACAAAGCAGCAAGCGTCACACGCTGGCGCGTCGGGCGCAGCCCCGCCCCTGCAAGCCATGTCGTACCTACGTCGTGTTGCGTGTCGGTCATCGTGTCCTCTTTCCCTTACATACCATATAAAGGGCGGGCCGTTTGCAATTCAATCGCAAAAGCCCAAGGCGCATTATGCCACACGTCCGAAAAAGCCCATCTGTTCCTCGGCAGAGAAGGCGCGTCCTGGCGTGTCGTAGTGCGACAGAACCGCTACGATCCGAGAGGTGCCCGGCCCAACGGTTGTAACCTTGTGCGCCGTGTTGACCCCCAGAAAAACGTTCAGTGTGCCCGCGTCCTGCGCCAACTGTTTCGTCGCGACCGTCCCGCTGAGCAGCTTGGCAATGCCTGTATGGTTGGGGTTCTCGTCGCTGCGCAAATCCTTGGCGTACTCGAACACGCCACCCTCCGTTGCCTCTTGCAACAGCAGCGTCGTGGTAAAGATCGAGCGGTCGAAATGCCAATTGAGCGCCTCGCCCGGACGGTATTCCAGCACGTTCAGCCCGGCCAGCGCGTCGTCCATTGTGTAAAGACGCGACTTGTCCATCACGGCCGCAAGAAATTGAGCGAATTCAGGCCATTGGTAGATCTGGTCCAGCGCCGTGCCGTGCATCTGGTCGTGACACAGCGTGTGATTGGCCGTTTCCACCTTGGTCAGCGCCGGGTCATCTGGGGAGAGGCCGTCGACAGTGTCCTTGAAGTAAATGTTATGCCAGCGCCGGTGGTGAAAGCTCTCTGACGCCATCCGCGGGTGAACGTGCTCCAGCACGGATGCAAGCGCCTGCGGCGTCATGAACCCCGGCAGGTTGAACAAGCCGTCCTGCGCCAACCCGTCCTTGGCAAACGAGACCAGTTCGTCCCATTCCGGTGTGTTCGGTCGGTGCAGCGGATAGCGGTCGAGATTGATGATGTGGTCCATGGCGCGAACCCTGCCGGACGCGTGCCTACATAACAAGACACCATGCCCTGCCCTTGCACCCTTTGCCCCCCCGGTGCTAGACGGACCAGACCCATTGACGGGAACACATGCGCGACGAATACGAGGCCCGAATGGCAAACTACCCCACCAGTTTCGACAAAGACGATCTGTTGAAGTGCGCCCGCGGCGAGCTGTTCGGCCCCGGAAACGCGCAATTGCCCGAGCCGCCGATGCTGATGATGGATCGCATCACGGATGTGTCCGCAGATGGCGGCGCGCACGGCAAGGGCCACATCACGGCCGAGTTCGATATCACGCCTGATCTGTGGTTCTTTGAGTGCCACTTTCCCGGCAATCCGATCATGCCCGGCTGTCTGGGTCTGGATGGGCTGTGGCAGTTGACCGGCTTCAATCTGGGTTGGCGCGGCTGGACAGGGCGCGGCTATGCGCTCGGGGTGGGTGAGGTGAAACTCAAGGGCATGGTGCGTCCCGAACGCAAGATGCTGACCTACAAGATCGACTTCACCAAGGCCATCCAGACCCGCCGCCTGACCATGGGTGTCGCTGACGGCATCGTCGAAGCGGATGGTGAGGTGATCTATGAGGTCAAGGATATGAAGGTCGCTTTGAGCGAGAGCTGAGGCCTTTCCTTTCCGTTCCTCCCGATGTTGTCCCTTGACCGGCGCGCGCTGCTGCGTGAGCGTTCGGCGCAGGTCTGCAGCGGAGAACCAGCTATGCCAAGCATCGACGTCAACGGAACAACTCTGCACTACATTGAGACCGGAAGTGGGCCGGAGACGGTCGTTTTTTCCCATGGGTTCCTGATGGATCACCGCATGTTCGACCACCAGATCGCAGAGCTGGCTACCTGCTATCGCGTGATCGCCTTTGATCATCGAGGGCATGGGCAAAGCGCGCAGTGCAGAACACCGTTTGGAATGTACGACCTTGTCGATGACGCGGCCGCATTGATCCGGCAGTTGTGCGACGGCCCGGTTCATTTCGCGGGCATGTCGACCGGCGGGTTTGTGGGCGTGCGGCTCGCCTTGCGTGCGCCGGAGTTGATCCGTAGCCTGACCTTGATCGACACCGCCGCCGGGGCCGAAGATCAAAGTGCGATGAAGCAATACAACCAGCTGCTGTTTGCCGTGCGCCTGATCGGCACCCGGCCCTTGCTGGGCAAGGTGATGCCGATCCTGATGGCGCAACCGTTCCTTACGGACCCCGCGCGCACAGGCGAAGTGGCCACCTGGCGGAAGCGCATCGTCAATCTGGACAAGGGATCGATCTACCGCTTTGGCAAGGCGATCTTTAACCGCGATTCCGTTCTGGACGCGCTGGAGGCCCTCACGACACAGCCCCCAACCCTGATCATCGTGGGCGAAGACGATATCGCAACGCCCGTCGCACAATCGCGCAAAATGCAGGCCGCAATTGCAGGATCTTCTTTGGTCACGATCCCCAGGGCGGGCCACAGCGCGCCCGTGGAGACTCCTGCGGCGGTGACAGACGCGATGACCGGTTTCCTTGCTGGCGTAAGTACCTCCGCAGGGTAAACGGGTTGCGCCTGCCTGCGGCCCTGTCCTACATGGGACAACACTTAGATGAAGGAGCGCACATGCGCAGGGTTGTTGTAACGGGCCTCGGCATCGTTTCATCCATCGGGAACGACACGGACCAGGTTCTTGCCAGTCTGAAGGACGGCACCTCCGGCATCGAAGCCAGCCCCGACATGGCCGAGCACGGCTTTCGCAGCCAGATCGCGGGCACACTGAAACTTGATGTCAAAGAACACGTGGACAAGCGCGCCTTGCGGTTCATGGGACCGGGCGCGGCCTATGCGCATATCGCCATGACGCAGGCCATTGCGGATGCAGGTCTGGACGAAAGCGATGTTGTGAACCCGCGCACCGGACTGGTGGCAGGCTCGGGCGGGCCGTCCACGTCGGCGATGCTGACGGCGCATCAGACCGTCTTGAAAACCGGAGCCACCAAGCGCATCGGCCCCTTTGCGGTGCCCAAGTGCATGTCCTCGACCATCAGCGCGAACCTTGCGACGGGCTTCAAGATCAAGGGCATCAACTATTCCATCACCAGCGCCTGTTCGACCTCGCTGCATTGCATCGGAAATGCGGCCGAACAGATCATGCTGGGCAAACAGGATGTGATGTTCGCAGGCGGCGCAGAGGAACTGGATTGGACCCTGTCTTGCCTGTTCGACGCGATGGGCGCGATGTCGTCGAAATACAATGACACACCTGCCAAGGCGAGCCGCGCGTTTGATGCGGACCGCGATGGGTTTGTGATCTCGGGCGGTGGCGGCATTGTCGTGCTCGAAGAACTCGAGCATGCAAAAGCGCGCGGCGCCAAGATCTATGCAGAAGTGACGGGCTACGCGGCCACCTCCGACGGCCACGACATGGTCGCCCCTTCGGGCGAAGGTGGCGAACGGGCGATGCGCGCAGCCCTTGAGACACTGCCGCAGGACCGCAAGGTCAGCTATATCAACGCGCACGGCACATCGACCCCGGTGGGCGATGTGGGCGAAATCGAAGCGGTCCGCCGCGTCTTTGGGCAGGGCACGACACCACCCGTGAGTTCCACAAAGTCAATGACGGGACACGCGCAAGGCGCGGCTGGCGCGCTCGAAGCGATCTTCAGCCTCCTGATGCTTGACCACGATTTCATCACACCGTCGATCAATGTCGAAACACTCGACCCTGCGCTTGATCCGGCAGAGATCGCGACCGAGATGCGCGCAAATGCAGGGCTCGATTCGGTGATGACCAATTCGTTTGGCTTCGGCGGCACCAATGGATCGATGATCCTTTCGAAATATCACGGGTAAGATTTGAATATGACGGGATTGCTTGCAGGAAAACGCGGCCTTGTGATGGGTGTTGCGAATGACCGATCCATCGCATGGGGCATTGCCAAGGCGATGCACGAAGCCGGAGCGGAATTGGCGTTCAGCTACCAGGGCGAAGCCTTCGGCAAGCGGTTGGAGCCGTTGGCCGCCAGCGTCGGGTCGGACTTCATGGTCGATGTGGATGTGACCGATGACGCATCGCTGGACGCCGCGTTTGAGGCCCTTGAAGCCCGCTGGCCAACGATTGACTTCCTGATCCACGCGGTGGCCTTTTCCGACAAATCGGAATTGACCGGTCGGTTCCTGAACACGAGCCGCGCGAACTTCAAGCATTCCATGGATATCTCGGCTTATTCCTTCATCGAGGTGGCCCGACGGGCGCATCCGATGATGGTCGAAAACGGCGGATCGCTGATCACGCTGACCTATCTCGGATCAAACCGTGTTGTGCCGAACTACAACGTGATGGGTGTGGCCAAGGCCGCGCTGGAATCGGCCACACGCTATCTTGCGAACGACCTGGGCCCCGACGGCATTCGCGTCAATGCCATCTCTCCCGGACCTATGAAAACACTGGCAGGCTCTGCCATCGCTGGCGCGCGCAAAACGTACAAGCACACCGATCAGAACGCGCCCTTGCGCTCTAACGCAACGCTTGAGGCGGTGGGTGGTACGGCCGTGTACCTGTGTTCGGATGCCGGTGCCTGCACCACGGGCGAGACGATCCGCGTGGATGGTGGCTTTCACGTGCTGGGGATGCCGCAACCCGATCATCTGTAATGCCGGACCTCACTCCTCGGGACACACCACGTGGCCCTTGATAGGCCCACGCGTTTCCTCCGCATCCTTGATCACACCGCGGTAAATCGAAAGATTTTGTAAATCTTTTGCTGGTCATCATGCACTTGCAGGTTGGGTTTTCTGCCAAATCCGCCCTGAGATCCGCCTTCGGATGGTCAACGTCAGGTGCTCCGCAGTGTTCACGCCACGACACATCAAAGACCCAATGCGCCACGCGCGCATATTGGACCGCAGAGCCGCCCGCGCCAGACGGTCGAAGTGGTTGGGACGTGTGCTTTTTTCATTTACGGGCTTGGGGCTCCTGTTGGCCCTGCGCATGAACCCGGGCTTTGTCGAGCAGGTTATCGCCGCCGCGCATGATGTGCCGCCCCGCTCACACGCCGCGCAATTCGACGCCCCTGCCGACGTGCAGGTCAGGCAGATGCCGCGCAACGCCGTGCCCGTGCGCCGGGGCGGAACGCCAGCGGACGCGATACTTGCGAGCGATGACACACAAGCACAGGCTGACGCGGTGGCAAAGGCACTGCGCGGATTGGCACCGGATGGCTGATGGGACGGTGGGTGGGGCGTCGTTCCGCGAATGCGTGAACGCGCGTCAGCCAGCGTCGAAAGACACAACCTCGAAATCAAATTTCAGGTCCTGGCCGGCCAGCGGGTGATTTGCATCCAGCGTGACCTCGCTGTCGCCGATCTCAACCACAGTGACAGGCATCGGCTGACCCTGAGGTGTCTGCATCTGCAGTTGCAGCCCCACTTCCAACGGGATTTCTTCCGGAATGGCATCGCGTGGCACGTCCTGCCGCAAAGCGGGGTTGATCGGACCATAGGCTTTGTCGCACGGGATGCTCACGGATTTCTTCTCGCCCTCCGACATCCCCGGCAACGCCACATCCAGACCCGGAATGATCTGCCCGGACCCAACCACGAACTCCAGCGGGTCGCGCCCGTCCGAGCTGTCAAAGACGGTGCCGTCCAGCAACGTCCCGGTGTAGTGGATGCGCACGGTGTCGCCGTCCTTGATGTCCGTCATGAGAGCCTCCCAACATGTCTGCCCGTTCGACAGATGACATACCCTGCCTGCCGATGTCAGTAGGGTAAACCCCACCTCGCCCCTTTTCGTCCCTGCCCGCCCGTGCCAGTCTGCGGCCAAAGGAGTGCCCGATGCCCATCACCACCTGCATATTTGACGCCTATGGCACATTGTTCGACGTGGCCGCTGCTGCGCGCATCGCTGCGGCCGAGCCGGACTTTCCGCAATTGGCCGACACATGGCCCGCCGTGGCGGAACATTGGCGTTTGAAACAGCTGCAATACACGTGGCTCCGTGCGATCACGGGCGCCCATACCGACTTCTGGCAGGTCACGCAGGAAGGATTGGACTGGGCGCTTGAACGCAATGGCTTGGACGGCGACACCGCCCTGCGTGCGCGGCTTCTGGCGCTTTACTGGGAATTGCAGGCCTATGCGGAAGTGCCCGCGATGCTGCATGCCCTGAAAGAGGCCGGCATGAACACGGCCATCCTGTCCAACGGCTCACCTGACATGCTGAACGGCGCCGTGCAATCGGCGGGCATCCGCGATGTGCTGGATGACTGCCTGTCCGTGGAAAGCGTGGGCATCTTCAAGCCGGATGCAAGTGTGTACGATCTGGTCGGAAAACGCTTTGGCTGTGCCAAGGACGAAGTCCTGTTCGTGTCGTCCAATGGGTGGGACGCGGCGGGGGCATCGGGATACGGCTTTACCACTGCATGGGTCAATCGCGCGGGCGAGCCACTGGACCGCTTGCCCTGGACGCCGCAACACGTATTGACCGACCTGACCGGCATCCCGGAGCTTGCCACCGCATGAGCACCTTTGAGACGTCCGACGGCTTGTCCCTGTATTTCGAAGACGAGGGACAGGGCCTGCCCCTGCTCTGCCTGCCCGGGCTGACCCGCACCACACAGGACTTTCAGTACCTCACCCCGCATCTGCCCCCCTGCCGATTGATCAAGATGGATTACCGCGGGCGTGGGCAATCGCAGTGGGATGAAACGTGGCAAAACTACACCCTGCCCATCGAGGTCCGCGATGTGATGGAATTGATGGATCATCTGTCTCTGTCCTCGGTTGCGATTCTGGGCACGTCGCGCGGGGGTCTCAATGCGATGGGGCTTGCCGCCGCCGCTCCGGACCGATTGCTGGGTGCCGCCCTGAATGATGTGGGACCCGAGCTTGATCCGGCGGGTCTGTCGGGCATCATGACGTTTCTCGGCAAGCGACCCGCTGCGCGCACCCATGCCGAAGCCGCCGCTGCCTTGGCTTACGTCTTGAAAGGCTTTGACGGCGTGTCGCCAGAGCGTTGGATGCAAGAAGCGCAGACCCATTTCGTCGAAACCGAAGACGGCCTGAACATCACGTATGACCCGCACCTGCGCGATGCGGTTGAAGCGGGCGGCGACGTGCCTGATCTGTGGCCCTTTTTCGATGCACTTGCGGACAAGCCTGTGTGCCTGATCCGGGGTGCAAACTCTGATCTGCTGAGCACAGAGACGGCGCAGAAGATGCGGACGCGACGCCCGGACATGATCTTTGCAGACGTGCCGGGTCGAGGTCACGTGCCCTTTTTGGACGAACCCGAAGCACTGGACGCCATACGGGCTTGGATGGAGAAGCTGACTTGAATATCGAAATGATCCGCGCCGCTGCGACGCGACTAAGCGGCCATGCGCGCGTGACACCCTTGCTCAACTCCCCCTTTCTGGACGACATCGCGGGGCGCCGCGTCTGGATCAAACCCGAATGCCTGCAGCACACCGGCAGCTTCAAGTTTCGCGGTGCATGGTCTGCCCTATCAGCCTTGGACGAAGGTACGCGCAGCGCTGGTGTCATCGCCTTTTCCAGCGGCAATCACGCGCAAGGTGTGGCTCTGGCCGCACAGATGCATGGCGTACCATCAGTCATCGTCATGCCCAGCGATGCACCTGCGTTGAAGATCGAGAACACGCGCGCCCTCGGGGCCGAGGTGGTGCTCTATGATCGCGGGTCGGAAGACCGGGACATCATCGGCGCGCAACTGGCCGAGGAGCGTGGGCTGACCCTGATCAAACCCTATGACGAACCGCAGGTGATCGCCGGTCAGGGCACAACAGGCCTGGAGATCGCGGAACAGGCGGCCGCCGTTGGCGTCGTGGCTGCTGATGTGATCGTGTGTTGCGGTGGGGGCGGTTTGACCAGCGGCATTGCCTTGGCGCTTGAGGCCGATGCGCCGGGGTTGCGCGTGCGCCCGGCAGAGCCGGAAGGATTTGATGACGTCACGCGCTCCCTCCGCTCAGGCGGGATTGAGCGGAACAGCGCAGTGTCCGGCAATATCTGCGACGCCATCATCACGCCGCAGCCCGGTGACCTGACCTTTCCCATCATGCAGCGCTTGTGCGGTCCCGGTCTGGTCATCACCGAAGATGAAGCATTGCACGCCATGGCACTCGCCTTCCTGCGCGTGAAAGTCGTGGCGGAACCGGGCGGTGCCGCAGCCCTTGCTGCCGCCCTGTGTCGGCAGGACCAGATAGAGGGGGACGACGTGATCGTCACGATATCGGGCGGAAACGTGGACCCTGCCCTTTTCCAACGTGCATTGGACACCCTTGAATGACCGACTTCACCATCGCCAGTTTCAACGTCAAGAACCTGATTGGACCGGATCAGGAATACTACCGTTTCCAGCAATACACGCCCGAAGAATATGCGTGGAAAGTCGACTGGCTGTCGGAACAGTTGCAGACGATGGACGCCGACATCGTGGGCTTACAGGAGGTTTTCGAAGAAAGCGCCCTGCGCGATGTCATCGACACCGCCGATGCCGAGGGTATGGCTGACAACGCGGAACACATCCCCGGCCCCGACAAACGCTACCGGCGCAAAGCGATCTTTCGCAAGCTGGCCTACCGTCCCTATACCGATGCGGCGCTGGCCGTGGCCCCAAACGTCAACGATGCCGGACCCGGGCAACGACGCCCCGGCGTTGCGATCCTATCGCGCTTCGGATTCGTGGGCGAACCAAAGATCATTCAGGATCTGGACGAACCCATCGACATCGACTTTGGCCCCATGGGCCCAGATGGCGGAGGCAGCTTTCGCCTGACCCGCCTCAGCCGCCCAATCCTCAGGGCGCGCGTGCCAGTGGGCAACCACGTGATCACCGTCTTCAATTGCCATCTGAAATCCAAGCTGGGCGAATTCGTGCGGCAACCGGGCGAGGATTTTGCACCCGAGGTGGACCTGACAAAATACGATCCGGTGGGCCGGGCCTTGGGTGGTGCCCGCTCTGCCCTGCGCCGTATTGCCGAGGCTTGGGTGCTGCGCCGCGCCATCGTCGAGGAACTACAGGCGGGCAACCCGGTTATGGTCGTGGGGGATTTCAACGACGGACAACACGCCGTCAGTTCCGAGATTATCAGCGGTGAACAGCCCTTCAAAAACTACGCCTGGATGCTGCGCCACGATGCCGAAACCCCGCGCGACCGCTATTCCGAAGAAGAGGACGCGCAAATCCGTGAAGATATAGAGGCCGTCCGCCTGCAATCGGCGGAAAAGCAGTTCATCCGCAAATCCAGTCGCGACATGGTTTATACGGCAGCGTTTGGCGGTGTGTATGAAAGCATCGACCAGATCTACATGTCCCGCCATTTTCTGTCTGACGCCCCGGGAAGCATCGGGCACATGGACTATTTCAGCGTGTTGAACGATCATCTGACCGATGGCAGCCATGCCGAGGCACCGTATAACAAGCTGGCCTCGGATCACGGGCAGATCATCGCGCATATGCGATTGAAGGATTAAGCAAAATGCACATGGCAGACTTGGGTGACGTGCGCCTGCACTATCGCATCGACGGGCCGGAGGACGGCGCGCCGGTGGTCTTTGTAAACTCACTTGGCACGGACATGCGGCTATGGGACCCGATCCTGCCGCTGCTGCCCGATGGCCTGCGTATCCTGCGCTTTGACAAGCGGGGGCACGGACTGTCGACTTGCCCGCCCGCGCCTTATTCCATGGGCGCGCTGGTCAGCGATTGCGAAGCGCTGATGGACATGCACGGCTTCAAGGAAGTGCTGTTCGTCGGGCTCTCTATCGGCGGCTTGATTGCGCAAGGGTTGGCCGTCAAACGGCTGGACCTCATGCGCGCTCTGGTGCTGTCGAACACCGGGGCCAAGATCGGCACCAAGGCGATGTGGGACGAGCGCATTCAGGGCGTGAAAACCGACGGGATCGAAAGCCTGGCCGATGCGGTCATGGAGCGCTGGTTTGCGCGCGATTTTCTCCAAAGCACGGACCTCGAATTGTGGCGCAACATGTTGGCGCGGCAAGAGGACGAGGGCTATGCTGGCTGTTCTGCTGCCATATCTGGCACGGATTTCTACGCCACAACCGCTACGCTGCGCCTACCGACACTGGGCATTGCCGGGTCCGAAGATGGGTCCACCCCGCCCGATCTGGTGCGCGAAACCGTCGATCTGATCCCCGGCAGCCAGTTCCACCTCATCCGCAAGGCGGGCCACCTGCCTTGCGTCGATCAACCCGAGGAATATGCCCGCGTGCTCACGGACTTCATGCGCGCCACGGGGCATATCTGATCCATGGCAGCATCGGTCTTTTCGTCTGCGCTTTATGGGCAGTTGTTTCCCACGGGCGAAATTGGCCGCCTCTGGTCCGACAGCGCCGACGTGCGGGCAATGCTGTTGGTCGAGGGCGCGCTGGCAAAGGTGCAGGGCGCGCAAGGGGTGATCCCTGAATTGAGTGCTGCTTTTATCCACCGGTCATCGCTTGAGGTGCAGATCGACCCGGCAGGGCTGGCGCAGGCAACAGGGCAGAACGGTGTCAGTGTCCCCGCCCTCGTGACCGAGTTTCGCAAGGCAATGGAAGCGCCGGAACACGCGCAATACGCGCATTGGGGGGCCACCAGTCAGGACATTATCGACACAAGCCTTATGCTGCGCCTGCGTCAGACGCTGAACACTCAGAATGCGCACTTGATCGAGATGGTCAAGACAATGGGCGCACAAGCGAAAAAGCATGCAGAGACACCCATGGCGGGTCGCACATACGGCCAGCACGCAACGCCTACAAGCTGGGGGGCGGTGCTGGCACAATGGGGGCAACCGCTGGCTGATGCCGTCGATGAACTGGCCGATCTGAAGGCAAGGTCACTGTGGGTGTCATTGAGCGGAGCAGCAGGAACCTCGTCCGCATTGGGTCCGCATGCCGACGAGACGCGCGCGGCCCTGGCAGAGGCGTTGAGCTTACATGATCCGGGGCGAAGCTGGCACACGGACCGGGGCCCCGTGCTGTGTATCGCCGACTGGATGGGGCGGATCGTGGCCGACCTGTCCGGCATGGGTCAGAGCGCCGTGGCACTGGCCGCAACTGAGTGTCAGGAGATGACGCTCAGCGGGGCCGGATCATCGTCAACCATGCCGCAAAAGCAGAACCCGGTTGGGCCGTCCGCACTGGTGGCGCTGGGTCATCATATGACCGGCTTGCGGGCCTCGCTGCAGGCCGCTGCAGCACACCAGCATCAGCGCGATGGGGCGGCGTGGTTCACCGAATGGATGGTGATGCCGCAGATTGCACTGTGCTGGGCTGCCTCGATCAACGTGGCACACGCGCTTGTGGGCGGATGGTCACCCAACACAGATGCGATGATATCCAAATTCGATGGTCTGGGCGGCGTGCACGCCGAGGCTCTGAGCTTTGCCCTCGCCGCCGAGATGCCCCGCCCCGAGGCGCAGGCCAAAACCAAAGCGCTGATTGCGGATGCCGTTGCGCGCGAAATGTCCCTTGCGGACGTGGCGCGTGCTGCACACCCAGACTTGCCTTCCGATCTGTTTGATCCGCATGCGGGACTGGGCACCGCGCCTGCTCAGGCCCGCGCCTTTGCCGAGCGGGTCAACACCCTGTGAGACTGCCTGTCGTCTTTATCCTGTTGACCGTGATGATCGACGCGATGGGCATTGGTTTGATCGTGCCCGTCATGCCCGATCTGATCCAAGAGGTGCAGGGCATGGGCCTTGGCACCGCCGCACTGTGGGGCGGCGTTCTGTCCACCACCTTTGCGGCGATGCAGTTCCTCTTTGGTCCACTGCTCGGCGCGCTTTCGGACCGCTACGGGCGGCGCCCGATATTGCTCGTCTCATTGCTTGTCCTTGCGGTCGATTACCTGGTCATGGCCGTCGCAGGCACCATATGGCTCTTGCTTGTGGGCCGGGTTGTCGGCGGGATCACGGCGGCCACCCAATCGACCGCCAACGCGTATATGGCCGACATTTCCAAGCCTGAGGACAAGGCCGCCAATTTCGGTCTGATCGGAGCGGCCTTTGGTCTGGGTTTTGTCCTTGGCCCTGCCATGGGTGGTTTTCTGGCCGAGTACGGCACACGGGCGCCGTTCTATGCCGCCGCTGGACTGGCTGCGGCAAACGCGGTGTTTGGCTTTTTCGTGCTGAAAGAAACCGTCGACGACCGCATCCGCCGCCCGTTCACATGGGCGCGGGCCAACCCGTTCGGGCTGTTCAAGCACCTTGGCAAACTGCCCGGTCTGGGGCCCCTGTTGCTGGTGTTTTTCATCTATCAGGTGGCGTTCACCGTCTATCCGGCGGTCTGGGCCTACTACACGACTGAACGCTTTGACTGGTCACCGGGCATGGTGGGCCTGTCGTTGAGCCTGTTCGGCATTGCGATGGCGGTGGTGCAAGGCGGGCTGATCCGCCCCATGCTGCGCCTCATGGGCGAACGCGGAGCGGTGATCTACGGCCACGCGGCAGACGTGGCCGTGTTCCTGTTGATCGGGTTTGTCAGCTCCGGGGCGTGGCTTCTGATCCTGACCCCATTGGCAGCCCTGCCAGCGGTCATAACGCCTGCCTTGCAGGGCATCATGTCCAAAGCGGTCGGCGACGATGAACAAGGCGAGTTGCAGGGCGCGCTGGTGTCGATCTCGGCGCTTGCGATGATCCTGTCGCCACTGGTGATGACATCCGTGTTCTACACATTCACGGCACCCGAAACGGGTGTGTATCTGCCCGGCGCGCCCTTCCTTCTGGCCGCCGTACTGATCGCGCTTGCCCTGATGGTCTTCATGCGGAGCGCCAAAACCATCGGGTCCCCGAAGGTCAGCGGGTCAACTGCGCCATAGGCCCGTCGTTTTCAGGCTTGCTTGCGCCAAGCCCCTGCGCCACCGTCCCACGAAAGACATGACGAAGGGACGGACATGCAAACCATAAAAGCCGCCGTGTGCCATGAATTCGGCGCACCCCTCGTGGTCGAGGATATCCTGATCCGCGCGCCCGAGATGGGCGAGGTCGAGGTGACTTTGGATGCCGTTGCCATCTGCCACTCCGACATTTCATACGCAGACGGCGCGTGGGGCGGCAGCTTGCCCGCCGTCTATGGGCATGAGGCCGCAGGTGTCATCAGCGCGGTAGGACCCGGCGTGGTTGGGCTGGCGGCAGGCGACAGCGTTGTCGTCACCCTGATCCGCGCCTGCGGGGCTTGCCCGTCCTGTGCCAGCGGCAAGCCCACGGTTTGCGAGACGCCCTATGACGGGGACAAGGGACCTATTCGCACCGCGGACGATGGCAAGCTGCACCAAGCCATGGCCTGCGGCGCCTTCGCCGAAAAGGTGGTCGTGGATCAGAAACAACTTGTGAAGATTTCCGATGACATCTCGAAAGAAGCGGCAAGCCTGATCGCCTGCGGTGTGATCACCGGCGTCGGTGCCGTGGTGAACGCAGCGGGTTTGCGGGCCGGTCAGGATGTCGTGGTGATTGGCGCAGGCGGTGTGGGCCTGAACGCCATTCAAGGCGCGCGGATCGCCGGTGCCCGGCGCATCGTCGCCGTCGACATGACCGAGGAGAAGCTGGAAGACGCAAAGTCCTTTGGTGCCACCCATGGTGTGCTGGCCACTGGCAAGTCCCCATGGCGCGCAAGTTACAAGGCATTGGGCGGCAAAGGGGCCGAAGCAGTCATTGTGACCGTGGGCGCTATCCCGGCCTATGAACAAGCGCCGAAATACCTGGGGCGCGGCGGCAAGGTCATCATGGTCGGCATGCCCCATTCCGGGGCCACCACCGAATACGAGCCTGTCATTCTGGCCGCTACCGGGCAAGGTATGGTCGGGTCCAAGATGGGCGACGTGGTGATCCAGCGGGATATTCCGTGGATGGTCGACCTCTATCAGCAGGGCCGGTTGCAACTGGACAGCCTGATTTCGGGGCGGTGGTCGCTGGATCAGATCAACGACGCGATTGCCGATACCAAATCCGGCACGGCACGGCGGAACGTCGTTCTGTTTGACAGGTAGGAGGGGGCCAGCCCCCGCCCTTCGGGACCCCCGGAGTTTTTTTGGCAAGATGAAGGAGCGTCCGCTGTGCGACTGAAAGATCTTGATATCATCGTCACGGCCCCACCTGCACCTGGTTGGGGCGGACGGTATTGGATTCTCGTGAAGCTCACGACCGACGATGGTATTGTCGGGTGGGGAGAGTGTTACGCTTCATCCGTGGGCCCGGACGCCATGCGCGCGGTGATCGAGGATGTGTTTGACAGGCACATGGCGGGCGAGAGCCCAGAGAATATCGAGCTGATGTTCCGACGCGCCTATTCCTCGGGTTTCACCCAGCGGCCTGACTTGACGGTCATGGGCGCGTTTTCAGGGCTTGAGATCGCGTGCTGGGACATTCTGGGCAAAGCGCGCGGGCGGCCGGTCTGGGCGCTGCTCGGCGGCAAAATGAACGACCGCATCCGCGCCTACACCTACCTCTATCCTCTGCCTCATCATGCACTTGATACGTTTTGGACCTCGCCCGAAATGGCAGCAGAAGCAGCCTTGGACGCTGTGGATCGCGGCTATACTGCGGTGAAGTTCGACCCTGCCGGCCCTTACACCATGCGCGGCGGGCACATGCCGGGGATGTGGGACATTTCCCAGTCCGTGGCCTTTTGCAAAGCCATCCGCGAGGCCGTGGGGGACCGCGCTGACCTTCTTTTTGGCACGCACGGGCAGTTCACCACGGCGGGTGCCATTCGGCTAGGGCAGGCGTTGGAGCCTTACTCGCCGCTCTGGTTCGAGGAGCCCATTCCGCCAGATGCGACGGAAGAAATGGCCAAGGTTGCGCGCGCTGTGCGTATCCCTGTCGCGACAGGCGAGCGGTTGACCACCAAGGCCGAGTTCGCGCCCGTGCTGCGCAGCGGGGCCGCGACAATCCTGCAACCAGCCTTGGGCCGGGCGGGCGGCATCTGGGAGATGAAGAAAGTCGCCGCCATGGCCGAGGTCTACAACGCGCAGATGGCGCCGCACCTGTATGCCGGGCCCGTGGAATGGGCCGCCAACCTTCATTTGGCGACGTCTATCCCGAACCTGCTGATGTGCGAGACCATCGAGACGCCGTTCCATGATCAACTGATCAGGGGCAGCATTCGGGTCGAGGACGGGTTCATCACGCCGCCGGACGCCCCCGGTCTGGGGATCGACGTGGACGAAGATCTGGCACGCGCGCATCCCTATACCGGCGACGGCCTACACTTGCAGATGCAGGACGCGCCCTGCGACTACGAACACGGCAACAATTTCGAAGGCGGTGCACCCGCCCCGCGTGACTAGCGCGTAAGGCGGACGCCCGAGACCGCAATATCCGCCTGCATCTCGCGCCCGATGGCGAGGATGCCAATGCGGCGCAAACGTGCGGGGTCAAATGTGGCGTCGGTGCGATGCGCTTCAAACGCAGAAAACGACAGCTCGATCGTCGTCCACGTGTCTGGTGCCACGAACTCTGTTCGGAAGGATTGCCAAGGCCGGGTGAGCGCATCGGTGCGCAGGCGCAGGTCGTAGGTCTCGCCATTGCCCAACACATCAAGCGCGATGCCAGTATAGCCGCTGGCATCAAAAATACCGCCATCCGCCAGATCGAAGGCGATCTGGACAAAACCGCCATTGTTGTCGAGCGATACGTCCCCGGTCAGCCGCACGGCCTCATGCGCCCCGATGACCTCTTGCCGCGCCTGCCCGGACGACACGCCACCCATCACCGTGTCAGCGACATATTCCCAATCGGGGGTCAATTCCAAATCCTGTGCCATAACCGGCTGACATAGCAGGGCAAAGGCAATTGCCCAGCGGATCATGTGCGCGCGGCCTCAAACGCGGCCCAAGCGGCTTCGAACTCTTCGAAACCGATGCGCTTGCCCTTCACGGCATCAAACACGATAGCCTCTGACCGCATCAGCGTTGCGATGGCATCCGCCAGCGACGGCACGACGTCATCCGGGATCACGACAGCACCGTGTCGGTCCGCATGGACCAGATCATCGGGTTGGACATCAAGGCCGTGGATGCGCACCGGCTGGTCATAGTCCACAACATGCACAAAGCCGTGGCTTGGACCGACAGAGCCTGCGACCACCGGATACCCCTCGGCCAGATCGCCAAGATCGCGCATCACGCCATCGGTCAGCGTGCCCGCCAAACCAAACGCCTTGTGGATATTGGAATTCACCTCGCCCCAATAGGCGCCAATGGCGTTCGGCACATCCAGATCCTGCACCACGCAAACCGCGGGGCGCGGCCCTTCGGACATGTATTTATAGTAAGCCATCCGCCGCGCCTTGATCACATCCGGCGCTTCGGTCGGTGGGGCCAGCGCGCGGATGCGGGCGGTGCGAGCGTAGCCCACCATGACGCCTTCGGGGTGCGACGCCAGCAATGTGCCGCGTGTGAACGCGTTGAACCCGCGCTTGCCCTGCGCCACTTCGATGGCATTGCAAACGGTGGGGGTATCGACGGATTTCAGCAGATCGTGCAGGGCATCATCCATGGATCAACCCTTTGCCATCGCGGCACCCTCGGACAGAGCCGAAAGCTTGGCATAGGCGATCTCGGGATCGACCGACCCGAAGCCTGCAAACGTTCCAAAGCCACAATCGCTGCCAGCGATCACGCGGTCCGATCCGACAATGCCAGTGAACCGCTCGATCCGCTGCGCCACGACCTCCGGGTGTTCGACGAAGTTTGTGGTCGTGTCCACGACGCCGGGCACCAGCACCTTGTCATCCGGAATCTCGGACTTGCGGTCGCGGAATACGGTCCATTCATGGGCATGACGGGGGTTCGATGTCTCGAACAAAACATACCGCGACTTGGTCGCCATCAGCGTCGGGAACACCGTGTCCATGGCAATGTCGCAGGTGTGCGGGCCTTCGTAATTGCCCCAGCAGATATGAACGCGCACCTTTTCGGCCGGAACATTCGCAAGCGCATGGTTCAGCGCCTCCACGTGGCCATCCGCGATCTTCAGGAACTCCGCGTCGCTCAGGTCATTGAACAGCATGTGCCGCGACAGGGCGAGGTCGGGGCAATCGAGTTGCAGGTCCAGCCCGGCGCCCACAATGGTCTCGTATTCCGCCTTCATCGCATCCGCGAGGGCGGCAAGATAGGCGTCGCGTGTCGGATAGAAATCGTTCTGCAGAAACAACGAGATCACGCCCGGGGAAGCTGCATTCATGAACCCACGGTCTACGCCGTGCTTGGCCATCGCCGCCTTCAGGTTGGCGATGTCCTTTTCCAACTCCCCCTGCCCCTTCGACCGCACCGCGCCCGTACACATGGGCCGGGCGTATTGCGGTGTGCCGCCGTCGTCGGCAAGGCGCTTGAGAAAGCTGGGAAACTGCTTGAGGTCCGCAGGCGCGTTGCGTGGGCTGTCACCGGAAAAGCCGGTATAGCGGTCTTTCACGTAGGTCGCATAGCTGATCTTCGACGTCTCGCCATCGCTGACGATGTCGACGCCCGCGGCCACCTGCCGGGCCACGGTTTCATCCACGGCTTGGGTCATCGCGGCATCGAAGGCGGCCTGATCAAACGGCTCCTCCCGCTCGCGCGCAAAGATGAAATCGACAACCTCTTGGGTGCGGGGCAATGACCCGACATGGGTGGTTGTGACTGGCATAGTGGTCTCCTTCAGGTCTTGCGCGCCATCAGCACGGAATGGCGGTTGGTCTCAGGGTCTTCGGCCAGAAAGCCGGTCAGGCGCAAGCCATTTGCTTCGAGGCATGTGGCGTATTCGGCAGGCGACAGGGACGCGTGGTAAACGGTTTCGTCACCGACAGTGCCTGTGACCTCACCGGCATCGGGGCCAACCGTCAGCATCAGAACGCCGCCCGGTTCCAGATGCCGGGCCATGCGCGCGATACACCCGCGCTGTTCAAGTTCGGTCAGATGGAAAAAGCTGTTCCAGGCGATGATACCATCAAAGCACTCGCCCAGATCAAAGTCACGCATATCGCCCTGCCGCCAGTCCCCATCGGGCCAGCGGCTGCGCGCGATCTCAAGCATGGGCTCCGAAAAATCCACCCCCGTGACGGCGAACCCTTCGGCCTTGAACCAGCGCGCAATAGGCTCGCCCGCACCGCAACCAAGGTCAAGCACCCGTGCACCTGTCCGCAACCCGGCGGCAAATCGGGCAAGCCAGCGCGCTTCGAACAACGCGCGGGACCGCTGGCCATCATAGACCGCCGCCTGACGATCATACACGCCACGGATATCATCCGGGTCCGCGCTCATCCTGTCCACGTCGGACCCGCAGGGTCATCGGTGCCCACGATATGATAGAGCGATGCCTCACCGGTCATCGAGGGCACCACGCTGTGGGCCAGGTTTTCCGGCACACTCATCGTGTCGCCGGGGGCCAGCGTTGTGCTGCCGCCCTGCCACGTCACCCGCCAATGCCCGCGCATGGGCATCAGAACGGAAGGGCGCTCGTGGCTGTGCATCTCCTCAAACGCACTTGAGCGGGTGATCAGATCCACCTCAAACCCCGGCTTGTCACGGATGATCCCGTGCTCTCCGATCACCTTGCACGGCGCGTCCTTGGCCAGACAGACCATGTCCCAGTACCTGCGCACACCCATGCCCACGATCTGCATGGGCGACATCTCAGGATAGGTCTTCAGCTCTTCGTCACTCAGCACCGGCATCGGTGTCACACCGTCCGGCAGGCCTTGGCCCTTCTTGCTGTCATAGAGGCTCCCATTGTCGCCCAACACCAATCCATGATCGCTGGCGTCCTCGATCACTTGCGGTGCCCAGATCACGCCGCCACCCGCATCATCGCCCCCAAGGATCGCCATGATCATCCCGTAATCCGTGCCGATATTCTCGAACCCGCGAAAGATGTCGGTGGGGATGTTGATGATATCACCCTCTTCCAGCACCACCTCGCCCGCGTCTCCCCAGCGCCCCCAGAAGAACCGCCAGCGGCCCGATAGAACAAAGAACACCTCGGCCGTGCGGTGGCTGTGAAGGCTGTTGCGGCACTTGGGCGGTTGGCCCGCAGCCCCGATGTTGAAGCCATGCGGGATGCCGATATGGACGTGCTGGTCCGGGCTTTCGGACACACCACCGCCGATGATGGTGAAGTTCTCCTTTTGGTCCGAGCCGGGCGTGTGCGCGTCAATGAACGCAGTCTTGCAGGGGCGGAGGTCGCCGTAACGCACGATGCGCGGCTCCATCTCGGCGGGGGTCATGGGGTGGTCCTTTCGTGTGGAAGTGTCGGGTCGGGCAACGGGTCGCCCGGTATTGTTTGGGTGATGTCGGCGTGGATCCAGACCATGCGGTCCACGAACCAGACCTTGGGCAGGATCGTTGCGACAAGGCCGAAAAGCGTGGCCCAAGGGTTCAGCACAATCAGGCCATAGATCAGGGGCAAAACGCCGACGGCAGACAAGCCAGTCAGACCATGCGCCGCGCGGATATGGTGCGGGGCCACGTCATAGCGGTCACGGGCCAGAAAGATGCGCTCACCCAACGTGCCTCGCGACGCCCAAGACCCAAAATCCGCGGGCGGTGGAAAAGCACGCGGATTGGACCACGTCCACACCGCCGTCAGCAGGAACAGCGGCAGCGCCCACCACCCGATCCACTGGCGCGCATAGATCACCAGCACCATAAGCGGCAAACATGTAAACCGCGTCCAAACGCTCAGGGGGTTGGCATGGCGCCGCCAGTCGGCGTTTCCCATCCCCATCAGTCGTTCGGCAGCACGGTAGATGTCGGTCATGCCTGCCCCTTCAGTGCGGCCAGCTCCGCCTCAAGCTCGGCAATGCGGGCGCTCTGCTTGTCGATCTCCGGCCCGACCAATTGGGCAATCTCGGACGCATCAAAGCGCGGCGTGATGAACTGTGGGCAGTTCCAGTCAAAGGCTTCCAGCGCGATGGTCACGACCCGGTCTACCCGGCCCTGCCCGTCGACAGCCAATTGTGCCGTCAGATCCGGCGCATCTGCCGCGCTCTGAAATCGTGCGCGCCCTTGCAGCTTCATCCGGGCCTTGCGGGGATAATCCATCAGGAACAGCGACACGCGGTTGTCCCCGGCAAGGTTGCCTTCGGAGATGTGCTGCTTGTTGCCTCGATAATCTGCAAGGCCCAGCGTGTGATCGTCCAGCACCTTGAGGAACCCGGCAGGCCCACCCCGGTGCTGGATATAGGGCCACCCGGTCTCGGACACTGTCGCCATGTAGAACGACGTGCGCGAGGCAACAAACGCCACCTCATCCGCCGACAGCGCATGGGTGCGCGCGCCGTAGCTGCGGGCATACATGTCGGCAGATCCATCTGCCTCTTGCAGCGCCTTCACGGCGTCGGTGAACATGAGGTGGTCGTAGCGGTCCATGACTATCCCGTCTGCAACAGTATCTGCTTCCAGATCGCCGTCTCGTCAAACAGCGCGTATTCCCGACGCAGGCCCCATGGACCAAACTCGGCATGGGAAATCCCCAGCACATAAACCTCGGCCCCGGTGGGGGCGCCGAAATAGCCCCAGCCGTCATGCTTGCCATGCAGCGCCCAGCGGATGGCGGCACGCGGCGGCATCATATCATCATCGCGCCCGATCTGGTGATCGATGGTGAATGTCGCATCCGGAAAAGACGCCCGCAGGCCCATCCAGAACCGATCCACCGGGCCGGTGCCGTGGCCTGTCACGCCACCGGGATATTCGGATTGCACGGCGCGGTCATATTCTGCCGGGATCGCGGCCATATCGGCCCCCATCACCCGGGTCAGGATGTCGGCATATTTCTGGCCCCATGCGTTGTCATTGCCACGACCCTTGTAGGGGCCGGGCTGATCCGTGGCAGGCGTCAGCGGACGCACCGCGTTCTCCATGCCTCCCTCCCGTTCGATCAGGTCAGCGGCATATTCCTTGGCGTCCCATCCGATCTGGTTCACGATGGCCGTCTGATCGCGGATCAGCCACTCGTCATTGATCTGGTCATTGATGGCATGGCAATCCGCGATAATGCGGTACTGCAACCGTTTGCCCGAGGCCGGACCATAGACCCCATCCGCCATATGCGTGGCCGTCGACAGGATACGGTGCGACGACAGCATGCCGTCCTCGGGTGTGCCGCTCCAGATCACATCCTCGCCCAGCAATGCCCGATCAGGGAATTCGGCCAAGGTCGCCATCGTGGCCCCAATGACCTTTTCGTTGCCGATCACCACCGACCCCGGCGAGCGCACAACGATGTCGGGGCTGTAATAGTGATGCAGGGTCGCGATGCCGCGATCTTCCCAGATCTCCTTGGTGATGCCGATGATATAGTCGGGGAAGTCTTTCCACCGGTTCGAAAAACCCTTCATGAGGTCCATCCTTTGGGTATGCGGGCCGATCCGCGCAGGACCAATGGTCCGTCCAGCACGACGCGGCGGGGATTTGTTTCGGGATCGCGCAGGCGGTCCATCAGTATTTCAACAGTGGCATCGGCCATCTGGCCTGCGGGTTGGCGCACCGTGGTCAGATCGTAGCTGGGCCAGGCGGACAGGGTCACATCGTCGTAGCCTACGACAGACACATCGCCGGGCACGCTCAACCCCAATTCAAAGCGCAGCACATCCATGACGGCAAAGGCCATGTGATCATTGGAACAGAACACGGCATCGGGCCGGTCTGGGCCTGCAAACATCTCGCGCGCGACCGCCTTGGCCTGTTCGAATTTGAAGTCACTCACACCACGGGCAAAGAGCGACTGACCAGCCGCTTGCAGCCCCGCCACAAAGCCTGCCTCGCGGTCGCGCTGGGTCGAAGCCCCCTCCCACCCCGCAACATGGGCGATGCGGCTGTGCCCACCGGCCACAAGGAACTCTGCCAGCTTGCGGCCACCGTGGTAGTTGTCGGACGTGACGGCTGACAGCCGGTCATCATCCTGCGCGCGGTTGAACAGAACAATGGGAATGCCTGCCGCCTCGCACCGCTGGGTCAGGTCGTTGGACATGCCGACGCTGGCCGCGATGATCCCATCGACCTGATAGTCGAGCAGTTCTTCCATCACTTCATCCGCTTCCTCGCCCGAGTTGGACGACAGGAAAACCAGCACGTGATACCCCTGTTCCTGCAGCTTGCGGCTGAGCCGTTCGATGGCTTCGGGGTAAAAATGGTTCTCAAGATAGGCGACGACCAACCCAATGATCCTGCTGCGGCCGGTGATCAGCGACCGCGCCAACACGTTGGGCCGATAGCCCAGCGCATCCGCTGCCTGCCGCACCTTATCCGCCGTGCGCTTGGACACAGAGGCACCGGGGGTAAACACGCGACTGACCGCCGAGCGGGAGACACCCGCCCGTTCGGCCACATCCAGCGCTGTCACCTTGTCCGGCATCAGTCTGCGGTCCACCCGCCGTCGATCAACATCGACGTGCCCGTGACCATGGCCGATGCATCAGAGGCAAGAAACAGGACCGCCCCCATGATGTCCTCAACCTCCGCCACGCGAGGTAGTTTGATCTTGTCCATGATCCAGGCAAAGCGCTCGGGGTCTTCGAACGATTTCTCGGTAAAGGCCGTGCGCACGAAGGTCGGGCACACCGTGTTGATACGGATATTTGCCTTGCCCCATTCGATGGCCATGGATTTCACCATGCCTTCGACCCCATGTTTGGTGGCGCAATATACGGCGCGGTCAATGCCGCCCACATGGCCCATCTGCGACGAGATATGGATGATCGACCCGCCCTTGCCCGCCTTGGTCAGGGCGCGCGCTGCAGCCGTCGACAGGAAATACGCGCCTTTGAGGTTGATGCCCACAACAGCGTCGAAATCATCAGGCTGCGTCTCCATCGACGGGCCGTGGCGCGCGAGGCCTGCCGAGTTCAGGACAATGTCGAAGGGCTGAACAAAGGCTGCATTCACCGCATCAATATCGGATTGATCAAGCGGCAAGGCCTCGGCACTCCACCCCTGCTCGGCCATGGCGTTCACAACCTCGGCCAGCGCGTCGGCCCGCCGTGCGGCACAGACCACATGCGCGCCAGCCTCCGCCAAGGCGACGGCGCAGCCAAGGCCGATGCCCGACGATGCGCCGGTCACAAGTGCGCGCTTGCCGGTCAGGTCAAAGGACGGGGTGCGGGGCAATTGGGTCAAAACGACAGCCTCCCTTTCAGTTCGGAGTAATCGACCATCACATGGGTCCGATATGCAGGGCGCGCGGTCACCGCATCATAATAGTCGCGCGTGCCCGCAGGTACGGTGCGCTCGATGTCGAGGGTCAGGTAGCGGTAGAGCACGTGACCGACCCATATGTCGGCCAATCCAAACTTGTCGCCAGTGATCCAGGTGCGGTCCCCGCGCTCAGCCAGAACCAAGCCAAGAAGCTCTTCGAACCGGGCAACAGCCGCAGACACCGCAGCCATATCACGTGCCGCCTCGGGCGTGCGGTAGTAGGCCCAGAACACAGGCACGGTAAACGCGCGGCAGAGCGTGTTCTTGGCCCATTCGGCCCACATATCGTCGCGCGGGGACATACCAACCCGGTCGTTGCCATACCGCGCCACAAGGTACCGAAGAATAGCAGCACTTTCGAACATCACCGTGTCGCCGTCCTCCAATGCGGGCACCAGCCCCATCGGGTTCATCATCCGGTAGGCAGGAGTGTCTGTGCCGCCAAAACGACCACCGACATCCTTGCGCGTCACCGCAAGGCCAAGTTCCGCGGCGCACCACATGACAGCCTGCACGTTGGACGACGTCGCACGCCCGTGGATCACTATGCTCATACCGCCCTGCCCGTCTCTGGATCGAAACCTGCGCGCACCTTGTTGAATTCGCGCATCCGCGCAAACACATCGACACCGATCTGATCATACATTTGCAACATATCGACGAGGACCCAGTTCTCCCGGATCAGGCCATTTTCCAACCGCCAGAAATCAAGGCTCCGCATCTCGATCCGCGTGTGCGTGGGCGGCAATCCCAACCAGCCACCATGTGTGATTGTCTGGTACATGTCCGGCCACCCCGTGACAGCCGCATACTGTCCGTCGCCAAAGAAATGGTACTCGATCTCGTCCACATACTGCCCGCGGTCCGGCATGCCGTTCAGGAACGGGATCTGGTGCCAATTGCGAAAGCCTGCGATGCCGCGCCCCGATCCGATGCCCGAGGGGCCGTACCACATCATTTTGGGATGCCAGAACGTCTCCATCTCCATCACTTCGGGGCCGCCCTGACTGGGGTGCTTCTTGAGATGTTCAAGCATGTCGATGATGTGCTGGCAGGACGTCGAACTTGCCGTTGCATCATAAGGCCCCGGCACCAGACCGTCGCAAGAGGCGGGACCGGGCACATGCCATTCGCGCCCGAGACTGGGCACCATCGGCCATGCGCCTGCCTGCATCATCACCTCCGGAATATCCCACAGCGCCTGCATCTCGACGATCTTGCCGTCTTCGAACCGATAAAACTCGTGGAACCGCATATGCACGATGTGACCTGTGGGCGGGATATCCAGCCATGGGGCCGTGAAGGTGCCGGAATAATATCCACCACACCCAACCCAGTCAGCGCCTTCGGGCGTGGGACCCGCCATCACGATATGGTCGCGCCGTTCCAGATCCGGGATCGCGCGTGCCAGCGGGGCAAAGGCTCCCTCGACATAGGCATCCACACCAGTTGTGGTCTCGAACGGAAAGGCGAGGCGGAAGGCGACGTCAGGCGCGCACAGGTCGTGCAGGACAGCGCGCATCGTCTGCATGTCGAAGTCGTACATCGCTGCGCGAAGTGGCGCGATCAGCTCTTTGTGGCGTGTGTGCGGATCGGTCATGCGCCTGCCTTCATGCGGGCAAACAGATCGACGCCCATTTGCTGGAACAGATGGATCATATCGACGAACACCCAGTTTTCAGTGAATTGATCTGCAGTGCGCAGCCAGAAGTCGATGCCGGACACCTCAATCGGCGCGCCGGTTGCCGCGTGCCCCAGATACGTGCCGCCATGCGACCCGACGACCCCCATCGGACCGGACGCGGCAAGCAGCCGATCCTCGGCAAACAGGCTTTCGAGGTGCATTACCTTGCGATCGGGAAACGCCTCCAGCCAGGGTTGCTGGTGCAGGGTCTCGAACTCTGCAAGCGACAGGCACGCGCCAATCCCGCCGGGTCCGTACCATTTGACATTGGGGTGAAAAAACCGAGCCATGCCCATACTGGACAGGTCAGTTTCGTCGAAACTGTTGAGCCCGCCGAAAATGAAGGTTTTCCCCAAAGCCATTGTTTTTTCAGATACAACCTCAGATTGCACGGCTGTCAAAACACCGTCATAGGCGGTGGGCGCGGGAAAGACATGCGCAGCACCACGGGGGGGCGGCAGCACGGGCAATCCGATCTGATCAAACCAATCCACGAAATCCCAGATCGTCTGGGCATGGGTGATCTGCCCCGACGCGTCAAAGCGCAGGAATTCGCCCCAGCGGATGCGCAGGTCGTGACCTGTGGCGGGAATGCCGAACACCTCTGCCGTCGCCCGTCCGGTGTAATAGCCTGTTCCGGCGACCCAAGACGCGCCGTCCGCGCCACCTTTTTCTTGCGCGGCCGATACACCGCCCATGAAGATATGCGTCTGGCGGCGCAAATCAGGAATGGCTGCGCGCAGCGGCGCGAACAGCGCATCAATGATGGCCTCGGCATCTGGCTGCAGTCCGACGGGGACCGGCCCGTGCCATCCGGTCAAGGCTGGCAGCAGCGCCGCCGCACTTGTCGGGTCACGATCAAGAGCGGCCCAAAGCGTCAGCGCCGTTACTTTGTTGCGTTGGTTCTGTTCCGACACGGTCTATTCCGCTGCGTCGCGCGCAGGGGCCCCCTCACCGTAGGGAACGTTGATCCCGCCATAGCGGCGGACCCGCAGATTGCACTGCTCGGCATGGCCCACGAACCCTTCAAGCATGCACAGACGCGAGCCGTAGGCCCCGATCTCTGCCGCGGCTTCGTCCGTAGTGACCTTTTGATAGGAATGCGTCTTGAGGAACTTGCCGACCCAGAGGCCACCTGTGTAGCGCCCCGCCTTCTTCGTAGGCAGGGTATGGTTGGTGCCGATCACCTTGTCGCCATTGGCCACATTGGTGCGCGGCCCAAGGAACAGCGCGCCATAGCACGTCATGTGCTCAAGGAACCAATCATCCCGGTCCGTCATCACCTGCACATGTTCCGAGGCCACATCGTCAGCAACCTTCAGCATCTCGTCATAGGTGTCGCACAGGATGATCTCGCCATAATCCACCCAGCTTTTGCGAGCCGTGTCGGCGGTGGGCAGGATGGTCAGGATGCGTTCAATCTCTGATGCGGTGTCGTCGGCCAGTTTGCGCGAGTTGGTCAGCAGCACGGCGGGCGAGTTGTAGCCGTGTTCGGCCTGGCCAAGCAGGTCGGTCGCACACATCTCGGCGTCCACGGTCTCGTCCGCGATCACCATGGTTTCGGTTGGACCTGCGAACAGGTCGATGCCAACGCGACCGAAAAGCTGCCGCTTGGCTTCGGCCACGAAGGCATTGCCGGGACCAACAAGCATGTGCACGGGATCAATGGTTTCGGTGCCGATGGCCATGGCGCCCACGGCCTGAATGCCACCCATGACATAGATCTCATGCGCGCCGCCCAGATGCATGGCCGCGATCACGGCAGGGTTCGGTTTGCCTTGCCACGGCGGGGTCGCGGCGATGATCCGAGGTACGCCAGCCACGCTCGCCGTGGCGACGGACATGTGGGCCGAGGCCACCATGGGGAACTTGCCCCCCGGCACGTAGCACCCAACGGATTGCACGGGGATGTTCTTGTGACCAAGGATCACGCCCGGCATCGTCTCGACCTCGATGTCCAGCATCGAGTCCCTCTGCGCCTGTGCGAAGTCGCGGACCTGTTGTTGCGCGAACTTGATGTCCTGCATCTCGCGCGGGGTCAGTTCCTCCATCAAGGCGGCAATGTCGGCTTCGGTCAGGCGGAAGCTCTCGGGGCTGTAATTGTCGAACTTCTCCGACAACTCGCGCACAGCCACATCGCCGCGCTTTTCGATGTCCGTCAGGGTCGCTTCGACAATGGCGCGGGTCTTGGCGTCATCTTCGGCCCGCTCGGCCTCGGGCTTGCCGCGTTTCAGGTATTCAATCGTCATCTTGTCACCTCAGCTATCGGGGCGCGGCGGGGTCTTGTCGCCGCGATCGAAGGCTTCCCAGCCCTCACCATCAAAAACGTCCCGCCCCAACTGGGCGAGGACATGGGGAAAATCGACCATCACGTAATTGTCGGTGATGCGGCCATCCTCGACCTTCCAGAAGTCCATGTACCGGATCTCGATCCGCTTGCCGGTGGGGGCAATCCCCATGAATGTACCGGCATGGGTCGCCTCTTGGCGCCCGAAAGCCGCGGCCCATTCACCCATGTAAAGCCGTGCTTCGTCCACGCAGACCTTGTCGGAAAACGCCGCCTGAAACGGGCGCTGCCAGTTGTCCTGAAATTCCTGCAAGCCGGTCTTCGTTCCGCAGCCCGTGTTGCCCATCCAGCGAAAGGACTGGGCAAAGAACTGGCCGATATCGTCAATGCGGTGGTCGTTCAGACCGTCCACCATACCTTCGATCACGGCCCGCGTGGCGTCCGTCTTGGACATATCCGTGTCGCGGGTCAGGACCGCTTGTTCCGGGCGGGAACCTTTCATAGACGTTGCATCCTTTTTGAGATCAGGACTGGGGCGCTGCCCCAGACCCCGGGATATTTTTAGCCAGAAGAAACCATCACCCCTTCACCGCGCCTGCCGTCAGCCCCGACACGATCTGGCGTTGAAAGACCATGACCAGAAGGAACAGGGGCGCCGTGATGGATACCGCCGCCGCGACCGCTTCGACCTGATCGGTGGTCGTGGTTTCGCGGTTGAAGTAGCCCGCAATGGCCGGGACCATTGTTTGGTTCTGAGCGTCGAGCAGCAGGGCCGTGACCAAGAAATCGTTGTAGCCCAGCAGGAACGAAAAGAGGCCGGTTGTGATTACCCCCGGCCACATGACCGGCATGATCACCCGCCGGAACGCCTGAAAGTGGGAACAGCCGTCTACCCGTGCCGCCTCGTCCAGTTCGGCTGGGATATTCTGGAAGAACGACCGCAGCATCCAGATTGTAAAAGGTTGGTTGATGGCCACCAGCACTGCGATGATCGCCCATGGTTGGCCGTAGAGTGTGGGGCTGAGATCACCGAGGATTGGGCGCAGGATTTCGGCAGAGTTGATGAACCACGGCAGGTAGCCCGCCACCAGCACCGAGTGTGGTAGGGCGCGGAACACAAGCGCGATGATCAGCAGCCAGAAAGCGAGATTGGAGCCCGAGCGTGCGAGGCCATACCCCGCCAATGTGCCCACCGTGAGCGACACGGTGACGACGCCCGCGGTCACGATCATCGAGTTGATGAAGTTGCGGTAGAACTGGTTTTCGCCCCAGACCGCCACGTAATGCTCCGTGGTCAGACCCAGGATGGGGGTGCCGAGAGGACCTGCGATACTGTTCAACGCACCAAAGACGTAAGGCAGCACACCGAAGAAGATCAGCACGAACACCAGCCCATAGGCCAAAGCCCCAACCAGCCACCCCAGCACGATGAAACCGGGGGGCGAGAACTGCGCGACCATGCCGGGCAATCGGGTAAAGGCCCAGCGGACGGTGAAGTAGAGAAACACCAGGCCGAGTGCGATGTCGATGACGCTCAGCCCGTTGCCTGCCGCCCGGGTGGCGGGGCCGGTGATCACGTCCCATGCGCTGGCCGCGAACGCATCGCGCGGGGATTTCACGCTCATCACGGCGATCCACACGATGGGGAAGGCCGCGATCAGGCACCAGAAAGCGAGGAACGCGCCGGACGCAATCTTGAGCGAGAGCGGTTGTGCAGTGGCCTTAGAGGACATCAGTGCGCCCCTCGCTTGTGGTCGCGCCATGTGCGGCGCAGCGGCAGGATCAGCAGGATCACGATGCCCACCATGGTCAGCATGGCCGATGCCGCCGCCCGGCTGATCGCCCGGTTGCCCGCGTCATCCGGTGTGAGGAAGTCGAAGGTCAGCCATTGCAGCGAGATGACATGTGCCTGAGAGCGGAAGCCGATGATCTCGTCAAAGACGCGGTAGCAGTCCATCAGGTGAATGAGGGCAATGAAGATGATCAGCGGCATCAGGTGCGGCACGATCACATAGCGCAGCCGTTCGAACCGGTTGGCACCGTCGATGATGGCGCTTTCCAGCGTGTCCATGTTGACCGTTTGCAGGCCCGCATAAAAAATCACGAAGGCGAAGGGAGCCACGTGCCAGACACGGTAAAAGTACATCAGCAGCTCGATGGTCCAAGCCTGTGCGAACATGGCGATGTCCTGCCCCGTCCAGCGCTCCAGTGTGGCCGTCAGAATGCCGTCGCCCACAAAGAGCCAGTAGATCGACAGCGACCCGATGACCGGCGTGATGATGAAGGGCAGGAGTGACACGAAGATGACCGGGCCGCGCAAGGACTTGGCGGCGTTGTTGACAGCCAAAGCGATCATCAGACCCACGCCCACCACCAACGGCAGCGTCACCAGCGTGAACATCAGGGTAAAGCGCAGCGCCTTCCAGAAGTCGATTTGAAGGATGTCGCCCCAGTTGCCCGATCCGATGGCGGACCAGAACTTGTCCATTTGCAGCACGTTCTGATAGCTTTGAAAGCCAACCCACTCCGTCGTCGTCTGGGTCCGCCCGGTGGCCTCGTCAATGATGGGCACCGTCTTGGTTTCCGTCACGCAGGTCTGGGTGAGGAAGCCGGGTGTGCAGGTTTCAACCTCGACCTGCTGCATGACCGGCTGGGTGATCTGAAAGGACTGGATAAAGACCGAGATCAGAGGGGCCGCGATGAAGAGCAGCATCATGAACACCGACGGCGCCACGAACCAAAAGAAGGTCTTGAACTTCATGCGTCAGTCCTCTTGTAGCGATGGAACGGTGAAGGCGCTCTGACGGACGCGGCGGCCTTGCCGTCAAGCACCCGGACCCGTGCACCCGGTCGTTCGGCAAGACGCGCAGCCACCGCGCATCCAGCAGAGCCACCGCCCGCAACGATATGATCGTGGTCCTGTGTCATCTGTCCCCCTGAGAAACGGCTGGCCGAGGGCACCCCCCCGGCCAGCCAAAAGTGCTTATTCCAGCACGCCAGCCTCTTTGGCCGAGGTGGTGTAGGCTTCTTCGACGGCCACAAGCGTCGCCGCTGCATCACGCTCGCCCGTCAGGAAAGCGGGCAACTCGTTGCCCAGAGCCGTGTGCAGCAGGCCCATCTGCGTGGTGGACGGATACGCAGGCGGTGCGGGGTTCGCAGTCGCCGTGGCAATCGCGCCTTCGGCCAGTGGGCCGGGCTGATAGCCGTTCACCAGCCAGATGGCCGCCTCGTTGGCACCCTGCACCATCTCTGTGTCCAGACCTTCCATCGCCAGACGGAAGGCGGCGTCAGCCTCTTCATCCGTGATGTTGGCGGCGATCACGATGCCGTCCCACCACAGGGTCGTGGCAGGTGCGCCACCATCCATGGCGAGCGGAGCGGCGGCCATCTTGACCTTGCCCACAACCTGGCTTTCGGCTTCGTCATTCATGGCACCGGCGCGGGATGCCCACAGGTTTGCCATGGCGATCTTGCCCTGCTGGAATTGCTGCTGCACGTAAGTGCTGTCGCTGACCAGAACCTCTGGGTCCGTGTATTCCAGCGTCGCCTGCATGGTCGCCAACGCCTTCATGCCCGCGTCGGAATTCACGGCTGTGGTGTTGTCGTCATTGAAGAACACCCCACCGAAACCGGGATACATGTTCACGAATTCCTGCGCGAGGTTCCAACCGGATTTCATGGTCGCACCAATGGCGTGATCCACAACACCCGCTTCCTCGATCTTGGCAGCGGCCGCGAACACTTCGTCCCATGTGGAGGGTGTCTCGATGCCCAGATCGGCAAAGATATCCTCGCGGTACATCAGGTGCTGTGTGTTCACCATCATGGCGACGGCCATGATCTGACCGTCCACGCGGATCAGCTGGTTGGGCGACAGGTTCTGACCATACTTGGCAACCAGATCATCCAGGGGCCGGATGGTTTCCGCGTTCAGCAGCGGCGTGATGGTCCCGTTCGACACGCCACCGATGTGATAGAGCGATGGGTTGGCTTCAAAGGCCGCTGGCTGCTTGGTGCGGAATTCCTGATCCAGTTCGGCCTGGAAGTTGCCGCACTCCGCCATGGCGTCCGTCACGGCTTTCCACGCTTCAAAACCCGCGCTCAGCGACTTCAGCGGCACGTCGTTTTCATAGGAACACGCGGCAAAGGCCGTGGTCCCCAGAAGCGAGACAGCGCCCGCCAGTGCCAGTTTCTTCAAATACATGTGCAAACTCCCTGTTGCGTTTGGCGCCAGTGCATCTTGCAAGCCTGCACTGGCTGATGTTGGGCCGCCCCGGTGCCCCCGGGCGGCCAGTGTCCTCAGGCGAGGCGTTCGCCGGAAGAGGATGAGAATGCGTGGCAGATGCCCGCAGGAACGGAGAAAGAGACGGTGTCGCCAATCTGCGCCCGGTATTCCTTGTGCGCCTTGATCGACACCAACTGCCCGCCCGCACGGACGGTAAGCATGGTGGCGTCGCCCAAAAGTTCGATGGTGTAGATGGGCGCGGTGATCTGCCCGCCCTCCTCCGCCAGCGCCGCATCTTCTGCGCGGAAGCCCAGTGTCGCGGGACCATCGGGTGCGTTCAGCCCGTTGATTGTGACGTTGTCTCCGGTGAAGGTGCCGCCCGCCATGGTACCTTCCATCAGGTTCATGGCTGGGGAGCCGATAAAGCTGGCGACAAAGGTATTGGCGGGCCGGTCGTAGATTTCCGTCGGCGTACCAACCTGTTGCACCTTGCCCTGCTTCATCACGACCACGCGGTCGGCCAATGTCATCGCCTCGATCTGGTCGTGGGTGACGTAGACAGTTGTGACCTTTAATTCGTGGCTGAGGTTCTTGATCTGGGCGCGGGTGGACACACGCAGCTTGGCATCCAGGTTGGAAAGTGGTTCGTCCATCAGGAACACGTTGGGTTCGCGCACGATGGCACGGGCCAGGGCCACGCGCTGACGTTGGCCGCCGGAGAGTTCAGCGGGTTTGCGGTGCAGGAACTCGTCCAGCTCCACCATGGCAGATGCACGGCGCACCCGTTCGTCATGGGTGGACGGGTCCACCTTGCGGACCTTCAGCGGAAAGCGGATGTTTTCGTAGACGTTGAGGTGCGGATAAAGGCCGTAAGACTGGAACACCATCGCCACATCGCGGTCCTTGGGGTCCAGATCATTGACGCGCTTGCCGTCGATCATGATGTCGCCCTCGGTCGCATCCTCGAGGCCCGCAATCATGCGCATGGTTGTGGTCTTGCCGCAGCCCGAGGGACCCAGCAGCACCAGAAATTCCTCGTCCCCGATGGTCAGGTCAAAATTGTCGACCCCCACAAATGATCCCCACCGCTTGTTGATGTTGCGCAGCTGGATTTCCGCCATGAGACCCCCCGGTCAAAAGGTTGCCGGTTCAGGCTAGACACCGGCCCCATGACTTGGCAACTGTTTTTTGCACACGTGTGCAAAACTGATCGAAGCCCTATCCATTCCCGACAAATGTCGAGGTCGTGCGGGCAGCAGTGCAAGTGATCTTAGCGTCTGACATTTATGCGAAAAGGATCGGTTTTTTGCTATCTGTTCCAGAAGGTTGTGGGTTGTTTTTCAACAAACACTTCAATGCAGTTCGGGATGTGAGATCAGAGTCCGACACCCCAATTCGCGCTGCAATGCAGCAGACGCAGCTGAACGATACCATTTTCATCTCTGGTCAAATCCGGCGCGGCGATAAGAGCACCTTGGTGTCACCCCACACCCACTCTTGGAGCAATTTCAAAGCCCACATCCGGGCGATTGAGCCATAGAATCGCGCCGCGGGTCCACGTCCGCGTACCAAGCGGCTTTGCTTCCTTGGAAGGCTTACCTTACAAGCACCCCGCACTTTCTGTTCAAAGAACATCAGGCGTCTGGGGGTGGAAAACCCCCAGTGCTGGCGTCAGAAAAAAGCCTGCAACCCGGTTTGCGCGCGCCCGAGGATCAGGGCATGCACATCGTGGGTGCCTTCATAGGTGTTGACCGTCTCAAGGTTCATCATGTGGCGCATGACCTGAAACTCACCCGAGATGCCATTGCCGCCATGCATGTCGCGCGCCGCACGGGCAATCTCCAGCGCCTTGCCGCAATTGTTGCGCTTGACGATCGAGATCATCTCGGGCGCGGCCTGGGCTTCATCCATCAAACGTCCCACTTGCAAAGACGCTTGCAGACCAAGCGTGATCTCTGTCTGCATGTCCGCCAGCTTCTTCTGAAACAGCTGTGTCTGCGCCAACGGCTTGCCAAATTGCTTGCGGTCCAGACCGTATTGACGGGCCGCGTGCCAACAGAACTCCGCAGCGCCCATGGCCCCCCAGGAAATGCCGTAGCGGGCGCGGTTCAGACAGCCGAACGGGCCCTTGAGGCCCTGCACATCCGGCAACAACGCGTCTTCGCTCACTTCCACGTTCTCCATCACGATCTCGCCGGTGATGGAGGCGCGCAGGGACAGCTTGTTCTCGATCTTGGGGGCGGACAGGCCCGCCATGCCTTTTTCCAGCACGAACCCGCGGATTTTGCCGCCATGGGCCTCCGACTTGGCCCAAATCACGAAGACATCCGCGATTGGGGCGTTGGAAATCCACATCTTGGCACCGTTCAACACGTAGCCCGCGTCGGTTTTCTTCGCCGTTGTTTTCATCCCTGCAGGGTCCGATCCTGCGTCGGGTTCGGTCAGACCAAAACAGCCGATCCATTCGCCGGAAGCGAGTTTCGGCAGATACTTTTTGCGCTGCTCTTCCGAGCCGTAAGCATAGATCGGGTAAATCACGAGGGACGACTGCACAGACATCATCGATCGGTAACCGCTGTCGACCCGCTCGACCTCGCGCGCGACAAGGCCGTAGGACACATAGGACCCGCCGAGGCCGCCATATTCTTCGGGCAGGGTCACACCCAGCAGTCCCATATCGCCCATTTCGCGGAAAATACCCGGATCGGTCGTCTCGTCCGCAAAGGCACTGATCACACGGGGGGCCAGTTTTTCCTGCGCATAGGCCTGGGCAGAGGCCTGGATCATCCGCTCATCCTCGGACAGCTGATCGGACATGCGCAACGGATCGGACCAGTCAAAGCTGCCAAGGTCAGGCGCGTCCTTGGGCTTCAGGATCTTTGTCTCGGCGTTCATGCGGTCCTCCATCGTTTTGGCTTGGGCCTTATGTAATGCGCTTGCGCGCCCAAGACCATGCGACATCGCTACGGGACGCGGGGCAAAACACGCACACCCGCCGCAGCCCGGTCGCACCCGCGCCTCATTTCAGCCCCAATTCCCGCGCATAGACAGCGGATACGATTCTGTTTTTCGGGTGGGGCCGAAGCAAAAGGAGTGCTGGCATGAAGCGCGCAATGCAACTTGGAGCCGTTCTGGCCACGCTGACAGCTGCGACCGCAGTCTCGGCCGCGGAACACGAGATCCTGATCCTTCCGGACGCCTATTTCCCGTCGATCCTGTATATCGATGATGGCGACACGGTGAAGTTCACCAACCTGACCGGGGTCGAACACAACATCGTTTCCAAGCACGCAAGCTGGGCCATCGGCCCGATTGCCGATCAGGGCACAGTGACGATGGTGATGGAACAGGGTGTGCAAACCACGTTCTACGATGCGGATGCCGTGTCAGAGGAAGACGGTTCGTTCCTTGTCGAAGGCAACTTGAGCTTCGGTGCCGCACCGCTCGACTAATCCTCGATCGGATCGATCAATTCGGGGCCAGACGCGCGGTTGGAATTGACCGTTGTCGCGACCCGGTGCCAGACCAAGGTTTCCTCAGGGGCGGCCCGCATCAGCGCGGCGGCCCCTTTGCCTTTTTCGCCCAGCCAAAGGGCGATGTCATCCGGTTCAAGGATCACCGGCATACGGTGGTGGATGGTTGACATCGGCGCGTTGGCCCTCGTGGTGACAATGGCCGCCGTTCGCAGCGCCGGATCATCTGATCCCTTTGCCGTCCAGTCCTGCCAAACAGCCGCGAAGGCCAGCGGTGCCCCGTCGCTGCGGGTGATGTACCATGGCAGGCGCGTCTCTCCGTCCCGCGTCCATTCGTAAAACCCCGTTGCAATCATCACCGCCCGCCGTTCGCGGCAGGCCGCCCGGAAGGCTGGCTTTTCGGCGATCGTCTCGGCGCGTGCATTGATCAAAAGCGGGCCATCGTTGGGTTTCTTGTACCAATGCGGGATGAACCCCCAACGCATGGGCGCGAGCCTGCGTTGCCCGTCCAGATAGCTTATGGCGGACACCGCGTCAGTCGGGCAGACATTGTAATTGGGTACGTCCGGCAGATCGTTGGCAGGCACGGCATTGAATAGCTGTGCCATGGCATCGTGGGGCATTGTCACTGAAAATCGTCCGCACATGCGCGCAACGCTACCCGATGGCGGTCTGGCGTGTAAGGCGGATCTTGATCCGCCCCCGCAACGGTAAAGTAGAAAAATCACCTATTTCACGGTATACTATCGCAGGTCCATATTTTCCGACCGCGTACCTAGCCGCCTTATTTCCTGCGGCCCGATCCGACAGTTTCAATCGAAGGGATTATTCCATGCCCATTTCACGAAAAGAATTATCTGCCCTGCGTCATCCCAAGGAAACACCAAGGTTTTACGTGACCCTGTTCGTTCTGATCCCTCTGGGGATCATCGTTGCCGCCCTCACCATCGCATCGTTTGGTTTGATCCTTCTGATCGCCCCCTTGGTGCTGTTCGTGCTGTGGTTTTCACTCAGGATGTTTGCGGCCTACTACATGAACAACACCATTCTGGTCACGGCAGAGAGTTTCCCCGACGCGCACCGCGCCATCGAAGATGCCAAGCAGTATTTTGGCTACACCAAACCGATCCAAGCCTACGTCTATCAGGAAGGCACCTACAACATGGCGCTGATGCCGTTGCTGAACGTGAAGGTGCTGCTGTTGAATTCGGAATTGATGCGGCCCGAGAACAACGATGACGAATTGCGGTTTCTTGTCGGGCGTTTCGTGGGGGCGCTGGCCTCCAAACACTACCGGTTCATGTGGCTGCAGGCGTTCCTCAATGGGGTCGAGAAACTGGCGATCTTCAATATCCTGCTATACCCGTACGAGCGTGCGCTGAAGCTGTCCGGCGACCGTCTTGGGCTGGCCATGATTGGTGGCGACATCGATGTTGCCGTGCAGTCCATGGTCAAGCTGGTGGTCGGGAGCGACATTGCCGATCAGGTGAATGTCGATGCTTTCGTGAAGCAGGGCGAGCGGCATGGCGGCGGGTTCTTTCGCTGGCTGGTCAAGGCGCTGTCCACCTTTCCCCACACCACGACACGCGTGTCGGAGTTGCTGAAATTTGCCGCCAGTGCCTATCCTGCGCCCTTGCAGCCCGTGATGCCAACGGGTCGTGCGGCGGAATAGAAAAACGCGCAGACCGGATCCGCGCGTTTCAGGGTTTCGGGTAAGGCGCAGGTGTCCTGCGCCCCGCCCATTTACTTGGCTGTGATCCGACCGTCGGTGTACGGCGTGAACGGCCCTTTTTCCGCCAGATACTCCGCCGTCACATCGGCAAGGTCAGGTCCGAAATCATAGGCATTTTCGGCGTTCACGAACATCGCATAGCCGTCACCACCATTGCGGACGTAGTTGTTGCTGACCACGCCATAGATCTTGTCCATGTCGATGGCCGCTCCGCCCACCATGACGTCGCTGATCCGCTCACCGGCGGGCTTGGACGTGTCAAAGGCATAGCTCATGCCAGCGACCTGCGGGAAGCGGCCTGCGCCATCCTCGATCTGACCGACGCCATTCTCAAGTGCTGCCACAATGGCTGACCCGGGAACCTGGAAGGTCGACAGCGTGTTCTGGAACGGAAGTACGGTCAGCACTTCGCCCATGGTCACTTCGCCCGCATCAATCGACGCCCGGATGCCGCCGCCGTTCTGAATGGCGATCTCGATCCCCTGATCCTTGACCCGATCCAGCATCGCATCGGCAATCAGCGACCCCATGGCGCATTCCTGTGCCCGGCACGTGTCGCGCCCGCCTTCGATGACCTCAGCCGCTTCTGCCACGACGCGCGTTTTCATCTCTTCGATGGGCGCGCCCATTTCAGCGATGCGAGAGGTGAACGCGCCATTTGGCTCAACCGACGCATCCAGCAACATTGGATCACCGGAGGACGCCGTCACGTTGCCGTCGTCGTCAAAGGTCACGGTCAAGTGGCCCAGATATTTGGTGTAGGCATAGGCTTGCGCCACGGGCGTGTCGCCCACCATCTCAGGATAGGCAGGGGTTTCATCGTCACCATTGGTCATCAACGTGTGGCTGTGCCCGCCAATCACCACGTCGATGCCGTCCACGGCTTCGGCAATGGCCAGGTCCTTGTTCAGGCCCACGTGGTTCAGCGCAATGATGATATCGACGCCCTCGCCTTCCAGCGTGGCAACGTCGGCCTGCAGTGCTTCGATCTCGTCCTGAAAGACGACGTTCGGGCCGGGGCTGGAGGTCTCAACCGTATCCGTGGCCAGCGCCGAGATCACACCGATCTTCTTGCCGCCCACCTCAAGCACGACATGGTTCTGCACCTTGCCTTTCAGCTCGTCCGACGACGACAGATCGAGGTTGCCAGAGATCACCGGGAAGCTGACCTTCTCGATGAAGTCCGCCAACCCTTGAGGACCGTCGTCGAACTCGTGGTTGCCCACGGCCATGGCGTGATAGCCCATCTGCTCCATGAACTCGGCTTCGGCGGCACCCTTGTAGGTGGTGTAGAACAGCGACCCCTGGAACGGGTCGCCCGCGTCAAGCACGACGACATTCTGGTTGTCCAAGCTGGCTTTCTTGGCATCAATGGCCGTTTTCACGCGCGCCACACCGCCAAAACACTCGCCTTCGGCCTCTCCTTCGGCATTACAGGTCGAATCGTACTTGTTGATCGATTCAATGCGGCTGTGCATGTCGTTGGTGTGCAGGATGTGCAGCGTGTATTCGGCGGATGCCATACCAGCGCTCAGCGCCAGTGCAGCAGTGCCCATCAAAAATCGGGTCATTCTGGTGTCTCCCATATTGGTTATGACGACATCGTGACAACAATCCGCCGTCCGAGTCAAAGCGGTTCCTTACGGAAAGCACGCGACAGGTTCATGACAGCGCCCACTTGACCAGCGCTTGGGCAAACGGCATCACGCGTTCATGCTGATCTACAAGATTTTTCGCGGTCCCGAATGGGCCGCCTTGCGCGAAAACGGCACCACGCCGGGTGCGCCCATCGATGCGGCCGACGGCTATGTCCACTTCTCAACCGCGGCGCAGGCCGCTGAAACGGCGGCCAAGCATTTTGCAGAGCAAGAGGATCTGTTCCTCATTGCCGTCGATGCGGACGCCCTTGGGGACGATCTGAAATGGGAAGTGTCGCGCGGCGGGGCCGAGTTCCCGCATCTTTACCGCGAAATGCGCCTTGCGGACGTGCATTGGGCGCAGCCCCTTCCGTTGGAAAACGGAGTACACCAGTTTCCGGCCGGCGCAGGATTTGACGCATGACACATATCGATCCCACAGCCGACCAATTCGCCGCCTTCAAGGACCTGCCCCGCGATGTGCCCATCGAGATGCTGAACCTTGTCCGCTTCAACGATCTTGCCAACTACCCCGGTGATCATGAGCTGGCGCGTGATGGGCTGACCGGCGCACAGGCCTACGGGCTCTACGGCAAGCAAACGGGTGCCATTCTGGAAAAGGTCGGCGGCAGCATCGTCTGGCGCGGCGGGTTCGAAACGGTGCTGATCGGCCCCGCGGACGAGGCATGGGATGCCGTGTTCATCGCGCGCTATCCCAACTCTGGCGCGTTTCTGGCCATGGTCACGGACCCCGATTATCAGCGCGCGGTGGTACACCGACAGGCGGCGGTCAAAACCTCGCGCCTCATTCGCTGCAAACCGGCCGATCAGGGCGCATCCTTCGGATGAAGCAGGCACTTGAACGGATCGGAACACGCGGCCTGCGCAAGCTGGACCCGGAGGTGGCGCACGGGCTGGCGCTGAAAGCGCTGCACACGCCTCTTGCTTCGCTGCCCGGCCCTGTGACCAGTCCGCGCTTGCGCACGACACTGGCGGGCATGGACCTGCCCAATCCGGTGGGTCTTGCTGCAGGGTTCGACAAGAACGCCACCGCCATCGCGCCGCTCAGCCGCGCAGGCTTCGGCTGGATCGAGGTGGGCGCCGCCACCCCCCTGCCCCAGCCCGGCAACCCCAAACCGCGCCTCTTTCGCCTGACCGAAGATGCGGCCGCCATCAACCGCTTCGGCTTCAACAATGACGGGATGGAGGCGATCGCGGCGCGCCTCGCCAAACGTCCCAAGGGCGTGCCCGTGGGCTTGAACCTCGGTGCCAACAAGGACAGCGCCAACCGGGCCGAAGACTTCGCGCGAGTCCTGCAACACTGCGCACCGCATATCGACTTTGCCACGGTCAACGTTTCCAGCCCCAACACCGAAAAACTGCGCGACCTGCAAGGCCCAATGGCCCTCGCGGCCCTGCTCGACGGCGTCATGCAGGTGCGGGGCAACATTCCCGTTTTCCTGAAAATCGCCCCGGACCTCACAGATCAGGACCTTGCCGACATCGCCAAGGTGGCCGAGGATGCCCGCGTGGCCGCGATCATCGCCACAAACACAACGCTGGATCGGGATGGGCTGCGCAGCCCTCAGGCACAGGAAAAAGGCGGCCTGTCAGGCCAACCGCTGTTCGACAAATCAACGCGCGTGCTCGCCAAATTGCACAAGCTCACCAACGTCCCGCTCATCGGCGTCGGCGGCATCGCGTCCGCCGAACAAGCCTATGCCAAGATCAAGGCAGGCGCATCGGCGGTGCAGCTTTACACGGGCCTTGTCTATGGCGGTCTCAGCCTCGCCGCGCGCATCGCCGAAGGGGTGGACGCGCAGCTGGAAAAAGACGGCCACCAGTCCGTCACAGACGCCGTAGGATCTGAGACAGAGACCTGGCTCTGATCCATCTTCATCTTGCCAGATAAACTCCGGGGTCTGGGGCAGCGCCCCAGTCCCTCACCCGGCAGCCCGCTCCAATGCCGGATACCGCGCGCCCAGCGTCACCCCACGCGCAATGAACGACACCAGCAGCGCCGCCCACAGCCCATGATTGCCCATCAGCGGCATCAGCGTCAGCACCGCCAGCCAATACAGAACAAATGATATCGCCATCATGTTGCGCATGTCCCGGCCCCGGCCCGCGCCAATGAAAATGCCATCGAACATCCACGCCGCACAGCCCACAAGCGGGGCCGCCACCATCCACCACAGATACTCACGCGCCACCATCTGCACCTCGACATCCTTTGCCATCACATCGATAAGCCAGGGGCCCGCCAGCGCAAAGGCAAAGGCAGTCGTGCCGCACACCACCATCCCCCACATGCCCGTCATCAGTGACGACCGCCGGACGCGCGCAGGATCCTTGCGACCGTAAGCGCGGGCAATCAACGTCTCGGCGGCAAAGGCAAAGCCGTCCATGGCGTACGCGGTGATATACATGAACTGGATGAGCACCTCGTTTGCGGCCAGCGTCACGTCACCAAAACGTGCGCCCAGAAAGACGAAGCTGGAAAAGATGATCATCAGCATGGCCGACCGCAGCAGGATGTCAGTGTTCAACAGCGCCATCTTGATCAGCTGCGCCCGGCGCAAAACGCGCGGCCAATCGCGCCACGCCGGGCGAACAAAAGCGGCGCGGCAGAACCACAGACCCAGCCCCGCGCCCATGGCTTCCGCGATCACTGTCGCGATGGCCACCCCCGGCACACCCCAACCGAAACCCAGCACAAAGACAAAACTCAGGACGATGTTGACCCCGTTCATCACCAGTTGGACCCAGAACACGCTGACCGTCCGCTCCATCGCGACCAGCCAACCGGTCAAGGCATAGACGGCGATGGCGGCAGGCGCGGTCCAGATGCGGATGAACAGGTAGTCGCGGGTCAGGCTTTCGACCTCTGCACTGGCAGGCGACAGTTGGAACGCCGCCCAGAAGATCGGAACCTGCATCACAATCAGGCTCACACCACCGACACCGGCAACAAGCAATGCGCGCGTCAGCCATGCCGACACCTCGTTGTCGTCACCCGCCCCCGCAGCCTGCCCCACCAAACTGACGGTGCCCATGCGCAAAAACCCGAAAATCCAGTAGATCGTCGTCAGGATGATGGCGCCCATGGCCACGGCGCCGATTGGGGCCGCTTCGCCCATCTGTCCCACCACGCCCACGTCCACGGCACCAAGGATGGGCACCGTGGCGTTGGACAGCACGATGGGCAGCGCAATCTTGAGCACCCGCTTGTGCGTCAGCGGTGCGGGCGGGGCCTTTGGGTCTACGGCCTCCAAGTTACCGCCGTTGCGGCATGACGAAATGCCCGGTGGCTTGGGCGAACAGACGGTCCCGGTTGTCCTGCCAGCCTTCGACATGGACGGACGCATAGCGCCGACCGGACCTGTTGATCCGGGCGCGGGCATAAGCGTCACGTGGCAGGCCCGAGCGCAGGTAATCGACGGAGAAATCCACCGTCTTCGGCAGGCGCGGCATCGGGGACGCGGCGCCGGGATCGAAATCAAGACTGCCCGCTTCGATATCCTCCCACAGATAGGCCCAGGACAGGGTTACAACCGCCGTCACTTCCATGAAGGCCGCCGTCACACCGCCATGCAGCGCGGGCAAGAGCGGGTTGCCGATCAGCTTTTCGTCGAAGGGCAACACGCCGGTCAGCTCATCTCCGCGCCGGTCAAAGGTCATGTCGAGGTACTGGATGTAGGGCACGCCGCTGACCAGTGCCTTGAGAGCGGCATCGCGCCGTTGCTTGACCACTTGGACGGGTTCGGGCCGTTTCATCGCGTACCCTCCACCGTGAAAGCGCCCGTGGCAGTGGCGACCGGGTTGTCGCCATCATCATCACAGGCCGTCGCCCGAACAAACGCGACCGAACGGGTCACGTGATAACAGGTGGCCGTCGTTGTGATGGACTGACCGGGGGTCGCGGCGCGCATGTAGTCGATGCGCAGATCAAGCGTTGCGGTGCCGCCAAGGTTCTTGGGGTGGCTCATCACCGCCGCCCCGCAGCACGTATCCATAAGGGCCGATACGGCGCCGCCACTGATCACACCCGTTTCGGGGTCGCCGATCAGGCGGTCGTCGTAGGGCATGGTGATCACGGCAACCCCATCTTCCATCTGTGTCAGCTTCATCCCAAGATCGCGGGAATGTGGAATAGCTTCGATGAATTGTCGGGCAAGCTTGAGTTTGTCGGGGTCGGACATATGGCCTCGTTGCGCGGTCTGCTTTGACGTTATGGGTCCTGCACGCCGCATGGGCAAGGCACCTGTTGCGCGGCTCGCCCACGCGCCTTAGGCTTGGAGGTCAGGGATGGAGATGTTGGCAGTCATGGCAGACGACCGCTTGAGCTTTAAGGAGATGTGCGCGCAGTTCGACGTAACGCCGCGTACACTGCGATATTATGAATATATAGAGCTTTTGCAGCCCGACCGCGAAGGCCGATCCCGGTTTTACGGCGCGCGTGAACGTGCCCGCATGAAGCTGATCCTGCGCGGCCGCAAATTTGGCTTCCAGTTGGAAGACATCCGCCAGTGGCTGATGATCTACGAAAAGGAAGGCACCGAAGCGCAGATGCGCGCGTGGGTCGATCTGGCCGATGGGCAGCTGAAGGAACTGGACGAACAGCGCAAGCAGCTGGAAGACGCCCGCTCGGAACTTCAGGACCTGCGCGACAGCGTGGCCACTGAACTGGGAAGCTAAGCGCCGCTTCCAGAGAGGACTCGCGCTCCGGTCTCGGTTTGTCGATGTGCTTGCGCAGCAGCCGGACAGTTACCAGCCATACCAACGCCGTGAGCAGTCAAAGTCATCACTGTTTTCATGCAGGCGCAGCTTACGTTCATCCAGTCGCGACTTAATATACTTCTCGGCAGCGACGCCACATAATCTGCGCGGCTTCTCCGTGGCCTCCGAGGCGATGCACGATACGTCCCCGCCCCGTGGGGCATGATCCACACAGTGATGAGTTACATTGCAATTAGCAGTGATGGATAATGTAGAAATGATCAGTTCGCGTCTGCCACGAATGTCGACAAGCGGAAACGCATTCGATTAAGCGAGACGCCACCCGCATCACAGAAGTACAGCGACAGAAACGCTGGCCGCCGACCTCTCTGTTAATGGGAAAAGTATAGCCGTAACAACTGCGGACGCGTGAGCCACAACGGCCAAGCCAAACTCAATCGTCATAGAAGAAGTCGTGTCCGGGGGACGGGCACGTATGTCCGTCTCCCCGCTTTGATCAGAGGACGAAGCCGACGATGGCCAAAACAATGACCACAAGGCCGACAAGATAGATGACGCGGTTCATGACGAACCCCTTCTGATAGTTGATGCGCAATTGACCAACCATTCGGAAGCGGATTCGGTTCCCTGACCCTCAGCCTTGAGGTCCAAAATGGGCGCAATATGCGCCCACGCGCCTCAGATCACGGAAAGGGTCGCGCATTTGGCAAGGTGGTTGACCCGCTGGCTGGTAGAGCCCTGTACCAGGGACCCGATGCTGCCCAAACCGCGCCGTCCGGTGACGATCAGGTCCGCGCCCACCTCTTGCGTGGCTTCGATGATATGTGCGCCCGGGTCGCCTTGCTCCGTAAATGTGCCTGCAATCTCGCGGCCGCATTCCTTGGCAATCGCCGTGGCATCGCTGGTGATCCGGTTGGCGGCCTCCATCACCTCATCATGGCTGGGCATCGTGGTGACGGCGTGGTAGCCGGCCACGGCCCCCATGGCAAAGGCGACGGTCTGCGGTTGTGGGGTGTGGACCAGGTAGATGTCGCTGTCGTATTTTCCGGCCAGATCGCATGCAATGCGCACCGCGTTGTCCGATGTGGCCGATCCGTCGACACCCACTACGATTTTCTTGAACATGTCGGGTCCTCCTTATGATTGCGTGACACAAGCGTAGCAGGCGGCAAACCCCGTTCCCTTGATGTGTATCAACAGATCAGAAAGGGCCAATTGGCATGGTGTTGGTGCAGGATAATCACCTGAACGAGCGGAACGGTCGCGAAACGCGTCATACAGAGTGACCGCGCGGAAAAGGAGGCATCCAGCCTAAACGGCGTAGGCCAACAGCTCTGGACGGACAAGGCGTGGCGGTTGCCGGTCCAGCAGGATCCGGGCCTGTTTGCCAGTCAGTACCTGCCGGCAGGCGCGGCTTGAGACTGGCAAAGGGCGGCCTGTCAGGGCAGGCGCGTCAGGCAACAGGCTTTCAGCCAGAATGCCGTTGGCGACAATCAAGGCGTGGACCCCGAATTCAAGATGAACATAGGTCACGGCCTCACCGCCCCCTTCGCAACTGAAGCCCTGCCCGCCGAACTTTTCCAAATGCGCGGCACGGACCAAAACCTGCCGTGGGCCGTCCCAGACGGCGATGCAATGCTGCCGTGACACGCTCAGGTCGGGTGCCCCCTCCGGTTGGGCAATGCGGATGGGGCGCAGATTGGGGAAGGCTGCCACTTGCGCGGCGCTGATGGTGCGGCTGTGCACGCTCACAAGGGGCAGCGGGCCATGATCGCAGGTCCATACAACATCGCCTGCTGCCAACTGTTCAACGGGCACCTGACCTTTGGGCGTATGTATCCATGTCCCGGCGGTAAAGCACATGATCGTACTGGATCCGGCGGCAGCATCGTCGTGGATCTGAACATCCTCGACCTCGCCATGGAAAAAGCCCGTCATGTTGTTGGCCGTGCCATCGCCGGAACTGGCCTGCGACGCACCAATTGTGATGGGTTCGACATCCCCGGCAAGGCTGAGCGGTATGGTGCCATTGTCCACGACCGCGCCGTTCACGACCAGTTGGCTGCCAGTCGGTCCCCACGAATAGGCCAGCGTTACAGGCTGGCCCAGAACAACATTGCCACCGGAATAGATGTATTCGGCCGTGTCCGTCTGGTGGCGCACTGCAACCTCACCGGACGAAGTGATGTAAATGGTCAAGTGGCCGCCGCCATCCAGCCCTTTCGAGTCCACGGAAAAAAGCGTCTGCGCAGCGGCGTCCCCGAACGGCCTGTCACCCGGCGACGCGCTGGCCTGGGTAAAGCCGATGATGACCGTGCCTTCGTCCAGCCCAAAGGCCGGGTCCGCCGGGACTTCCGCATAGTCGCCATCGCCGTCGAACTGGCCTGCCCCAGCCCCGTCAGGGGTTGCATCCCCCTGATACACCCCATCCTCGGATGTGGGGCCAGCGCTGTCGGCAAGCGTGCCCGCGCCGGACCCATCGTCAAAGGTGTAATGTGCGATCTGAGCCATGAGCGATCTCTCCTTGCGAGGAGATACGCCGCCAAAAGCTACGATTTGATGAGAATGCGGGGATCGCGTCACAGGTAAATCGCGACAATTTTTGCTAAATACAAAGGTCAGACAGGGCGCGGCAACCCGGTTGACGTGCTTCACAAACACGTCAGCTTTGCTCGTGACGTAACGTACAGCTTACGTCAACGTCACCTAGCCGTTGCATCGAATCCAACTCTCCCCCATGTCGTGGCCGTAACAGGATATGCGAGTGATCCGATGACCGATAAAACCATGACCATCCGCGAAATGTGCGACGCGTTCGACGTCACGCCGCGGACATTGCGCTTCTACGAAGCCAAGGAATTGCTGTTCCCAATCCGGGAAGGCCAAAAGCGCCTGTTTACCAAACGCGACCGCGCCCGGTTGAAGCTGATCCTGCGTGGCAAGCGCTTTGGCTTCAGCCTCGAAGAGATCCGCCAACTGCTGGACCTCTATGACATGGGCGACCAACAACAGACCCAACTTGCGCGGACATATGAAATAGCCCGCGACCGCCTTGATGATATGGAACGTCAACGCGACGAGCTGACAGAGGCCATCGATGACCTCAAGAACCAGTTGAAGTGGGGCGAGAAGATGATCGCCTCCATGAACACCACGAAGAAGGCCGCTGAGTAAGCGCCGCTGACTGTAAGGGAGAGAGACCTATGCCCAGCTACACGCCCCCCACCAAAGACATGCAATTCATCCTGCACGACGTTCTGAACGTTACCGGGCAGGATATCCCCGGCTATGACGAGCTTGAGGCCGATTTCACCGCCGCCATCCTCGACGAGGCGGGCAAGCTGACCTCCGAAGTGCTGGCTCCCCTGAACGTTGTCGGTGACACCGAAGGCTGCCGCCTCGAAAACGGCGTCGTCTACACCCCCACCGGGTTCAAGGACGCGTTTGAACAGGTGAAAGAAGGCGGCTGGACCGGTCTGGATATGCCTGAGGAATTCGGTGGCCAGAACATGCCGTATGTCATGGGCACCGCCGTTGGCGAAATGTTCAGCTCCGCCAACATGGCGTTCACTATGTATCAGGGTCTGACGCACGGTGCGGCAAGCGCCATCCTGGCCCACGCCAGCCAAGAGCTGAAAGATATCTACCTGCCCAAGATGGTGTCCTGCGAATGGACCGGCACCATGAACCTGACCGAACCGCACTGCGGCACCGATCTGGGCCTGATGCGCACCAAGGCGGCCCCACAGGACGACGGCACCTTCAAAATCTCCGGCCAGAAGATCTTTATCTCCGCCGGTGAGCACGACATGGCCGACAACATCATCCACCTCGTGCTGGCCAAGATCGAAGGCGGCCCCGAAGGCATCAAAGGTGTGTCGCTGTTTATCGTCCCGAAGTTCCTCGTGAACGAAGACGGCTCGCTCGGCGCGCGCAACGGTGTCGCCGTTGGCAGCATCGAAGAGAAGATGGGCATTCACGGCAACTCCACCTGCGTCATGAACTACGACGACGCCGTGGGCTACCTTGTGGGCGAAGAACACAAAGGCATGCGCGCCATGTTCACCATGATGAACGAAGCGCGTCTGGGTGTCGGCATGCAGGGCCTGTCCCAAGCCGAGGTCGCATATCAGAACGCGGTCGAATACGCCAATGACCGCCTGCAAGGGCGCGACGTGACCGGTGCCAAGGCCCCCGAAAAGCCTGCCGATCCGCTGATCGTGCATCCCGATATCCGCCGCTCGCTGATGGATCAGAAGTCCTTTGCCGAGGGCGCACGTGCATTCGTGCTGTGGGGGGCCACCATGATCGACGCCGCCCACCGGGCGGGTGACAAGGACGCGGACGGCATCGTGTCGCTGCTGACGCCGATCATCAAGGGCTTCCTCACGGACGTGGGATACGACAACACCATCAAGGCCCAGCAGGTCTATGGCGGGCATGGCTACATCGAGGAATGGGGCATGTCGCAATACACCCGCGACGCTCGCATCGCGATGATCTACGAAGGGGCCAATGGCGTGCAGGCGCTGGACCTCGTGGGCCGCAAGCTGGCGCAGGACGGCGGCAAGCACGTGATGGCGTTCTTTGATCTGGTGAAGAGCTTCATCAAGGAGAATTCCGGTCAGGACGAAGCCTATGACGCCGAGTTCCTGGAGCCGCTCAAAGCCGCATCGAAGGACCTGCAAGCTGCCGGCATGTACTTCATGCAGAACGGCATGACGAACCCGAACAATGCGCTGAGCGGGTCGTACGACTTCATGCACATGTTCGGCCATGTCTGCCTGGGCCTGATGTGGTCCAAGATGGGTAAAGCGTCGCGCGCGGCTCTGGCAAACGGAACGTCGGACACCGACTTCCACGAGACCAAACTGGCAACGGGCCGCTACTACATGGCGCGCCAACTGCCCGCCACGGCGCTGCACCTGACGCGTATCCAATCGGGTGCCGACACTGTGATGGCCCTCGAAGCGGCAAACTTCTAAGGTGGCGGCGGGGTAAAACCCCGCCCTACCGCTTTATGGAGACCGCCTTGCCCAAACGATTTCGCCTCACCCGCCGCTTTCCCGTCGCCATGACCGAAGACGGCTATCGCCGCCTCAAGCGGTTTGCCGCCGAAGCGGGTCTGGACGAAGGCGAGGCCCTGTCGTTCCTGTTCGAGAATTTCGATAGCGTGATGAACGAGGAAAACCTGACGGCCCGCCTGCGGCTGTTCAATTCCGAGTTGGAGGCGCGCAAACGCTGACACGTCTCCTGGGGAGGAGAGATATGAAAGATATGCCAAGCGGCGCATCCACATGGATGACCGAAGAACACGCAATGATCGCCGATATGACGGCGCAATTCATCACCAATGAATGGGCACCCGAGTTTGACCGCTGGCGCAAGCAGGGCGAGATGGACCGTTCGACCTGGGCGCAGGCCGGTGAGTTGGGCCTTTTGTGCCCCTCGATCCCCGAAGAATATGGCGGCGCGGGCGGTGACTTTGGCCACGAAGCCGCAATCCTGATCGAAGCATCTCGCGCCAATTTGGCCGCATGGGGTCACGGCATCCATTCCGGCATCGTCGCGCATTACGTTTTGTCCTATGGCACCGACGATCAGAAACAGCGCTGGCTGCCCAAGCTGGTGACAGGCGAATTGGTCGGTGCGCTGGCGATGACCGAGCCCTCCACCGGATCCGACGTGCAAGCAATCAAGACCCGCGCCATTCTGGACGGCAACGCCTACAAATTGAACGGCTCCAAAACCTTTATCACCAATGGGCAACACGCCAACCTGATCATCGTCGCGGCCAAGACCGACCCCTCTCTGGGCTCCAAAGGCGTGTCACTGGTGGTCGTCGAAACGGATGGCGCCGACGGTTTCGCGCGCGGCCGCAATCTCGATAAGATCGGCATGCACGCGTCAGACACGTCCGAGCTGTTCTTCGACAACGTGGAAATCGCACCTGAGAATATCCTCGGCGGGGACGAAGGTCAGGGCTTCTACCAGCTCATGCAACAGCTGCCACAGGAACGGATGGTCATCGCCTGCGCTGCGGTGGGCGCCATGGAAGGCGCGGTCGAGCGCACGCTGGCCTATTGCAAGGACCGCGAAGCCTTCGGCGGCAATCTCCTGCAATTCCAGAACACCCGCTTCAAACTGGCCGAGGCGAAAACGAAGACGATGGTCAGCCGGTCCTTCTTTGACGAATGCATGGCTGAACATATCCGCGGTGAATTGACGGTCGATAAAGCGGCCATGTGCAAATACTGGACCACGGACACCCAAGCCTGGGTGCTGGACGAATGCCTGCAACTCCATGGCGGCTACGGCTTTACCAACGACTACGACATCGGTGGGATGTGGACCGATGCGCGAGTACAGCGCATCTACGGCGGCACCAACGAGATCATGAAAGAGCTGATTGCGAGGGCGTTTTGATGCGCCAGGCCGAGCGGTTTGTAGCAGATCGGCCCTCCGGGGGGAGTTTTCTTGGCAAGATGAAGACTGGATCAGCGCACAAGATCCACCCCGCCATCCGGCCTGTGACAGCGGGATGTTGGGGCTTCACCTTGCACATGGCTCAGCTCTCCAGCCTGCCATGCACCCTTATGTTAGGCGCGTTAACCTTAATGCTTGGTGAACAGATTCAGCTTCATCTTGCCAAATAAACTCCACGGGGGGTCCGGGGGGTGTGAAACCCACCGGTCCTCTCCTCTCAAACATCACGACCGGAAAGGCCCGCACCCATGACCCTCAAACTGCACTGCTTCGGCGAAAGCGGGAACTCCTACAAAGCGGCTCTCGCCCTACAACTGTCGGGCCTCGACTGGGAGCCGGTCTTTGTCGACTTCTTCGGCGGCGCAGCAAGAACGGACGAATACCGCGCCCTCAACCCGATGGGCGAAGCGCCCCTGCTGATTGATGGTGACAAAAAGATCAGTCAATCGGGTGTCATCCAGCAATACATCTCTGACAAGACCGGTAAATTCGGTGGCGAAGGCGATGACAAATACGAAGTTCTGCGCTGGGTCCTTTGGGACAACCACAAGCTCAGTTCCATGTGCGGCGTCACGCGCTTCCTGATGAACTTCCTGCCCGAAGACAAACAACCCAAAGAGGTCATCGCCTTCAACCAAGGCCGCCTCAAGGCCGCCTACACCGTCCTCAACGCCCACCTCGAAGGGCGCGACTGGATCGTGGGCGACAGCCTCACCAACGCCGATCTCAGTTGCTGCGGTTACCTCTACTACCCCGAACCCTTCGGCTTCGATCGCACCGATTGGCCCAACATTGACCGCTGGCTCACCAACATCTCGAACACCCCCGGCTGGAAAGCCCCCTACGACCTCATGCCCGGCTCTCCCGCTGATCGCGCATAAGTTTACGTAACACGCCGCAACGTCACTCTTGATTGGACCGACCGGTCTACCCCACCTAGAGATCAAAGAACACGCCACTGGCAGAAGGACCAATATGATGACCGAAGCCTATATCTACGACGCGATCCGCACCCCGCGCGGCAAGGGCCGCAAGGATGGTGCCCTGCACGAGGTGACCTCGCTGCGCCTGTCGGCCCTCACCCTGAACGCGCTGAAAGAGCGCAACAACATCGACGGCCACGTGGTCGAGGATGTGATCTGGGGCAACGTCACGCAGGTGATGGAGCAGGGCGGCAACCTCGCCCGGACCGCCGTGCTGGCCTCGGACATCGACGAAGCCATCCCCGGCATCGCCATCAACCGCTTCTGTGCCTCCGGTCTCGAGGCCGTCAACATCGCCTCCAACCAGGTGCGCGGCGGGGCCGGTGACGGCTATATCGCGGGCGGGGTCGAAATGATGGGCCGCGTGGCCATGGGCTCTGACGGGGCCGCCATTGCGGCAGACCCCTCCATCGCCATGGAAAGCTACTTTGCCCCGCAGGGCATCGGCGCGGATCTGATTGCCACCGAATACGGCTTTTCCCGCGATGACGTCGACCAGTACTCGGTCGAAAGCCAGCGCCGCGCGAAAGAAGCGTGGGACGACAAACGGTTCTCTAAATCCATCATCCCCGTCATGGACCAGAACGGCCTGCCGATCCTTGATCACGACGAATACATGCGCCCTCAAACGGACATGCAGTCTCTCGGCTCCCTCAACGCCGCGTTTGAGGCCATGGGCAAGGTCATGCCCGGCTTCGACAAGGTGGCCCTGATGAAATACCCGCATCTTGAACGCATCAACCACGTGCACCACGCGGGCAATTCCTCCGGCATCGTGGACGGCGCCGCAGCGCTCCTGATCGGCAATAAGGAACTGGGTGAAAAGCTGGGCATCAAGCCCCGCGCGCGCATCCACTCCACCGCCAAGATCGGCACCGATCCCACCATCAACCTGACCGGCCCCGTGCCCGTCACCGAACGCATTCTGGCCCAGACTGGCATGAAGATCAGCGACATCGACCTGTTCGAAGTCAACGAAGCCTTCGCCGCCGTTGTCCTGCGCTTCCTGCAGGCGTTCGACGTCGACCACGACAAGGTGAACGTGAACGGCGGTGCCATCGCAATGGGCCACCCGCTGGGCGCCACAGGTGCCATGATCCTCGGCACGCTGCTGGACGAAATGGAGCGGACCGATAAGGAAACCGGTCTTGCTACGCTCTGCGTCGCCTCCGGCATGGGTGCCGCCACAATCATCGAACGCGTGTAAGGAAAGGAAATTACAATGGCTGACTTTACACTGACCAAAGACGCCGACGGCATCGCCACAATCACATGGGATGTCGCGGACAAGACAATGAATGTCATGTCGCTTGAAGGGCTGGAACAGCTCAACGACCACATCGACGACGTGCTGGCCGATGACGCCGTCAAGGGCGTGGTTATCACCTCTGGCAAGGACACCTTTGCGGGCGGCATGGACCTGAACCTGCTGGCCAAGATGAAAGACGACGCGGGCGACAACCCCGCCAAGGGCCTGTTCGAAGGCACGATGAAAATGCACGCCCTGCTGCGCAAGATCGAACGCGCAGGCATGGACCCCAAGACCAACAAGGGCGGCAAGCCGATTGCCGCCGCCCTGCCCGGCACCGCCGCTGGCATCGGTCTGGAATTGCCGCTGGCCACGCACCGCACCTTCATCGCGGACAACCCCAAGGCCAAGGTGGGCCTGCCCGAAATCCTCGTCGGCATCTTCCCCGGCGCGGGTGGCACAACCCGTCTGGCCCGCAAGCTGGGCGCGATGGACGCCTCGCCCTTCCTGCTGGAAGGCAAGATGGTGTCGCCCGACAAAGCCAAGGGCAAGCTGGTGGATGAGGTCGTCGCTGACCCCGTCGCCGCCGCCCGCGAATGGGTGCTGAATGCCACCGATGCGGACCTTGTCAAACCATGGGACCAAAAGGGCTACAAGATGCCCGGCGGTGCCCCCTACCACCCCGCAGGTTTCATGACCTTCGTGGGGGCTGCCGCCATGGTGAACGGCAAGACCCAAGGGGTCTACCCTGCCGCCAAGGCGCTGCTGAGTGCCGTCTATGAAGGCGCGCTTGTGCCCTTTGACACGGCCCTCAAGATCGAAGCGCGCTGGTTCACCAATGTGCTGATGAACCCCTCCTCCGGGGCCATGATCCGCTCGCTGTTCCTGAACAAGGAAGCACTGGAAAAGGGTGCCGTGCGGCCCCAAGGCATCGAAGACCAACGGGTCAAGAAGCTCGGCGTGCTGGGTGCGGGCCTCATGGGCGCGGGCATTGCGCTCGTCTCGGCCCAGGCCGGTATCGAAGTGGTCCTCATCGACCGCGATCAGGAAGCGGCAGATCGGGGCAAAAACTACTCCGAGAAGTACGTCGAAGGCGGCATCAAGCGCGGCAAGACCACGCAGGAAAAGGGCGAAGCACTTCTGTCCCGCATCACCGCCACACCTGATCTCGACGCGCTCAAAGGCTGCGACCTGATCATCGAAGCCGTCTTCGAAGACCCCGAGGTCAAGGCCGAGATCACGCAAAAGGTCGAGGCGATCATCCCCGACGACTGCATCTTCGCCTCCAACACCTCGACCCTGCCGATCTCCGAACTGGCGAAGGCCAGCAAAAATCAGGAGCAGTTCATCGGCATCCACTTCTTCTCGCCCGTCGAGAAGATGCTGCTGGTCGAGATCATCAAGGGCGCGAACACCGGCGACCGGGCCGTGGCCAAGGCGCTCGACTACGTGCGCCAGATCCGCAAAACGCCCATCGTGGTCAACGACGCGCGCTTCTTCTACGCCAACCGCTGCATTATCCCCTACATCAACGAAGGGACGCGGATGGTCACCGAAGGGGTCGAACCCGCGCTGATCGAAAACGCCGCCAAGATGGTTGGCATGCCGCTGGGTCCGCTGCAATTGACGGACGAAACCGCTATTGATCTGGGGGCAAAGATCGCCCGCGCAACCAAGGCCGCCATGGGCGACGACTACCCGGACAGCCCGTCCGACGACCTGATCTTCTGGATGGAAGAAGAAGGGCGTCTGGGTCGCAAAGCCAACGCAGGCTTTTACGACTACGACGACAAGGGCAAGCGTCAAGGCATCTGGCGTGGCGTGCACGACCGCTACCCGCTGAAGGATGACCAACCGGACGTCACCGAAGTGCAGCACCGCCTGCTCTTCTCCCAGGTTCTCGAAGCCGTCCGCGCGCTGGAAGAAGGCGTGCTGATGGACATCCGCGAAGGCGACGTGGGTGCGATCCTCGGCTGGGGCTTTGCCCCGTGGTCCGGTGGTCCGCTGTCTTGGCTCGACATCATCGGCGCACCCTACGCCGCCGAACGGTGCGATCAGCTCGAAGCGCAATATGGCGAACGGTTCAAATGCCCCGACTTGCTGCGCGAGATGGCCGAGAAAGGCCAAAGCTTCTATGGCCGCTTTGGCCCCAAAGCTGCCGAAGCCGCCTAAACACCGTAGGGTGCGCATTCACTGCGCACCGCAACACCAAAGAAAAGGTCCCGCACGAGCGGGGCCTTTTTTCGTTCAGCCGGACTTGCGGGTAAACACCATCTTCTGATCCGCCAGATCCTCTTTCGACCCCTCCCACGCATACAGCAGCAGGGCCGGATGAAAGTCCGCCACCGTGATCCGGTGCAATGTCTCGGGCGGGTTGAAGATCAGCGATCCGGGGCCATAGACGCCCTGATCATTCTCCGACACGGCCCCCGACAGGCAGATGTAGCTTTCGGTGATCCCCCTGTGGGCATGGGCGGGATAGGTGCAGCCGGGCGCAAACAGGACCAGCCCCAAGATGACCTCATCGGTAATGACAGGCCCGCTTGGCCCCACCAACTCGGCATAGGCGAACTTGCGTTCCAACCCGCGCGGCACCTTCTCGTACCCGTATTGCCAGGTCAGCGTGGACCGGATTGCCTCAAGCGAGCGGATGAAGGGCGCGTGGCGTTCCATTCGGCCATTGTCCAGCGCGCGGTTCAAATGGCTGGTGACCGGCTTCAGCGCGGGCTCGGGAAACCGAACCTCTGCATCCGCCTTGAGAACGCGGTTGATGCGCTCGCGAACGGAGCGTTGATGGGTGCGGATCTTGCCGCTGCCCCCGGCCGACAGGCGGCGGTAAAAATCATAGCTGTCGCGCAGAACATACACCCAATCGGGGTGGCCGCTGAGTTTGGAGGGATCGGACATCAGCTTACCATCACCTGCAGTGAAAACATCGCGGCGACACATGGCGGGAAACGGATAAAGGTGCAATCCATGATGGCCGGATGGCCGCCGTTCCGGGACCAAACATCAAGCAATGCTGAAAGGATAATCAGTCCATCTGGGACTACGACCCCGTACCCGGCCACTGCCCCGAAATGGGGGCGGGACAGTTGGCCGATATGTACGGGCCGGGCACGGAGCGTTCGAGGCGCGCGCCTCCAGGTCGCGCGCCGAACTGGTCAGCGACAGCTGTGGTACTGGCTGGCTTCGAGTTTCATGCATTCGACCAGAAATGCCGCATCGCGCGGCGGAATCACATCGTAGCCAACGATGGGCGCACCCAGTTCATCCAGACCCAGCATGGGCCGCGGGCAGTGCACCAAAGCACCACCTTCGGCATAGACAACCTGTTCCGCCGCAAAGACAAGCGTGACGATCTCGATCTGCGTACGGGGGGACACGCGGCGGATACCACGGTAGCCATCAAGCGACTTGGCGGACAGGACGGCAAATGGATCGCCATAGGCGTCGCAGGCGGCGTCGCTTTCCACCAGCACACCCTGATCCGGCAGCAGTTCCAGATCGGCACTGTTGCCCAGCGCCCCCGCGGGGACAAACACCGAATGGTAAGTGGCTGGAACCGGGGCATCGGCGGTCCAGAAGATGTCGCGACGCACTTCGACCAGCGGCTGCAGGCCCGCATCAAAGGTGAGGACCATGTCGCCCGCCGCCAGTGCATCCACCGCACGCCAGCCCATGGACGTGGCAACCCGCGTGCCCGCCAAAAGCCCCCGCGTCGTCATGACACCACCATCCCAGGCCGCCGTCGATTCAGCCATGCGCTGCGGGGCTTGCGCCCTTGTCCATCCAAACATCGTTTCCATCCCCATGGTGCGGCGCTGGCAGCGCGCCTGTTTGCGTTTGATAAGACCAAGTGCAGTGATTCTCGGGGCCAAGACGGGTCGCAATCTGGGCGGGAATTGGGCACTGTCGCCGGGTTTGGCTAAAGTCGCGATGTTTGCTTTGGATTGATCGTAATATGGCGACAATTTCGCGCGAAATCCGTCGTCCAGTCAGTTTAGTCGAAGCGGTAACCGAATCTTTGGATGTCTTCGGAACAGGCATCAGCCACGGCACTGCGCGCCTCATCGGTGTAGTACACGCGATAGTCCGCAACCCTGTCCGACGCGTTTGCATGGGGCAATGTCAGGTGAAACCCGAGGTGATCCCACAGCGGCGCTGCATCCGTGTCATACTGTTCCAGCCGGATGTAAAGGTCACACCGCTCGTGCCCCTCAGCATCTGTCATGTAGTGTCGGGCGGGGCTCGCCTTCAGCGATGATCGCGTTTGAGCGGCACAGGCGAAGTCAGCAAACTCCATTTGCCCGGCCAGCGCCACGGCCGGATGATCAAAGTCCTGATCCCGCAGCCAGTGGTAGTAGCTGACCAGCCGATCCCACGGATTGCGCACAAGGGTAAAGGCAAAGAGGCCATCAAGGCGCGGCACCAATCCGTCGATATCGGCCATGGTCGAATGCTTCCAGAGCCTGCCGCGCGTCTTGACATCCTGCAAGCGGCGACGGCGCTTGAGCGCCTTGGGCGTGTCGCCCAGCATGATGTCATCCTTCATCGCGCGATCTTCAAGGGCGAGGGTCATGGCCGTGCCGCCCGTCTTGGGGGCATGGATGAAGACGTAGTTGCGACCGGTGCTCAGGATCATGGGGGGCAAGATGCCCCGTCGCCTTCCGCGTGTCCATTGGCAGAAGGCCAGCGCCCGACCGACCTGGAGGGCCTATGAACAGCGAACGCGCTCAACCATTTCGCACAACAGTGTCGTTCAGCACAGGTGTTGACCTAGCGCCCGCCCTCCGGGGGGAGGTCGGTCGGGCGCTGGCCCGGCTGGGCGCCCGGCACGGGATGCTGTGCAACCGGTTCGCGGGACCGCACCGCAATGATCACACCCGCGAGAACGATCAGCGCGATCCCTGCCCCCTGCACCCACGTCACTGGCTGACCCAGCAACCACCAGCCAAAGAACGGACCGAAGATCATGATGGAATATTCGAACACCGCCACATGGCTGGCCTCGCCCATCTGGTAGGCACGGTTCAGCAGGCCGACCCCGATCACCGAGCCTATGACCTGAACAAGAAGGTAGAGCCACGCCTCTCCAATCGGCCAGATCCAGCCACGGGTCAGAAAGGCCATGCCCCCTACCCCGACCTGTACATTCATCAGCGTGATGATCGCCAGGACCACGGTGCCCAGCACACCTTGCGCCACGAAAATGCCCAAGAGCAGCGTCAGCGTGCTTTCCCCTTCGCACAGCGCCCGTGTCGCCACGACGCCTGAGGCATAGAGGATGCCACCCAGAACCGGCAACACCGCCACCCAGCCAAGGCTGCCACCCGAGGGACCGAGCACCACAAGGATGCCTGCAAACCCCACCGCCACTGCAATGATCCGCCAAGGCCCGATGCGTTGGCGCAGGACAAAGGCCGTCAGCAGCAGCACGAAGATGGGCGATGTAAAGAGCCCTGCCAGCGCCATGGCGATTGGCATGAAGGCAAGTGCTCCGAAATAGCAGAACATGCCCGTCGCAATCAGGGACGACCGGAACGCCACCGCCCTGACCCTGCGGGGACGGACCGTGCCGAAGCCCATGGCCGACAGGGCCAGAATGATCGGGGCCGCCAGCAGCAACCGCATGATCAGAAACTGCCAAACCGAGATCGTTTCCGCGATCACCGCCACATAGATGTCGATCACCCCGATCACACACATGGCGCCGACCATGTTCAGGGCAGCCGCCGTCGGGCGATGGGTGGGGGTGGCTGTCATCAGGGCTTTCCATAGCTTGCGCCCCTCGCCATAAGTGCGCAACATCACTGCGCACAAAAGGACTGGGAGGACCGATATGGGTTGGATGGCAGATGAAACCGGTCTCGGCAAGACGGCTGCGAATTACGTACCCCTGACGCCCCTGTCGCACCTGCGGCGCGCGGCTTCTGTTTTTACGGAGCGGACTGCGGTGATCTATGGCGATCATCGCGTGACTTACGCGCAGTATTACGAGCGCTGCACACGGTTGGCGTCGGCCTTGGCCGAGATGGGTGTGGCCCCCGGCGATGTGGTGGCAACCTTGATCCCGAACCTGCCCGCGCAGGCCGAAGCGCATTTCGGCGTGCCTGCCTGCGGGGCCGTTCTGAACACGATCAACACGCGGCTGGATGTGGAAACGGTCGCCTATATTTTTGACCATGGCGGTGCCAAGGTTGTGCTGGCCGACCCTCAGTTTCTGGAGCTGGCAGAGGCGGCGATTGCGAAGATGGACGGCCCGTCCCCGCGGATTGTCGAGGTGGCGGATGCCGCCCATGGCTGGCCCGCGTCGGGGCGGCATCCTGAATATGAAGCGGTGCTGGCCTCTGGCGATCCGTCCTTTGACTGGATCATGCCCGAGGATGAATGGGAGAGCCTTGCCCTCAACTATACTTCCGGCACGACCGGTCGGCCCAAGGGCGTCGTGTACCATCACCGGGGCGCGTATCTGATGACCATGGGCACCGTGGTGTCGTGGCGCATGGTGCTGCATCCGGTCTTTATGGCGATTGTCCCGCTGTTTCACTGCAATGGCTGGAACCACACGTGGATGATGCCGATGCTCGGGGGCACGCTGGTGTGCTGCCGGGACATCGCCGCAAAGCCCATCTATGACGCGATTGCGGACGAAGGTGTCACGCATTTTGGTGGCGCGCCGATTGTGCTGAACATGCTGGTGAATGCCGACGATGCCGAGCGGCGCGACTTCGATCATGTGGTCGAGGTGTTCACTGCCGGTGCGCCCCCGGCCCCTGCCACCCTGGACAAGATCGAGAAGCTGGGTTTCAACGTCACGCAAGTGTACGGGCTGACCGAGACCTATGGGCACGTGACCGAATGCCTGTGGCAAAGCGACTGGGACGGGGCCGAGGATACCGCCGCCATCAAGGCGCGCCAGGGCGTAGCGTTTCCGATGATGGAGCATATCACCGTTATGGACGGCGGCATGGCGCAGGTGCCAATGGACTCTGCGGCACAGGGGGAGATCATGATCCGGGGCAACTCGGTCATGAAGGGGTATCTGAAGAACCCGGATGCCACGGCAGAGGCGTTTGAGGGTGGGTATTTCCACTCGGGCGACATCGCGATCCAGCATCCTGATGGCTACATCCAAATTGCGGACAGGGCCAAGGACATCATCATTTCGGGCGGCGAGAATATCTCCTCCGTCGAGGTTGAGGGCGTGCTGATGGCGCATCCGGATGTGAACCTGGCGGCGGTGGTGGCGAAGCCGGATGAGAAGTGGGGCGAGGTGCCCTGCGCCTTTGTCGAATTGAAGCCGGGGGCCTCGCCGTCCGAGGCGGATTTGATCGCGTTTTCGCGCGAGACTTTGGCGGGGTTCAAGGCGCCGAAGCAGGTGGTGTTTCAGGAATTGCCCAAGACCTCGACCGGGAAGATCCAGAAGTTCGAGTTGCGGAAAACTGCCGCCGCCCTGTGATGCAGGGAACGCCCAGGTCTCACGCGCGTTGATCCAGTGAACAGACACCGCGCAAAGGAGACACGACATGAACTGGGATACGATCAAGGGCAATTGGAAGCAGATGACCGGCTCGCTCAAGGAGAAATGGGGCGAATTGACGGACGACGATCTGCAACAGGCCGAAGGCGACCGCGATCAGTTGGCGGGCAAGATCCAGGAACGCTATGGCGTGGCCAAGGATGAAGCCGAACAGCAAATTGATGCGTTCATGGCCGAAAATAAAGCCAAGTTCTGAGCCAAAAACGCTGTCCCCGTGGGGTTTGTCCCCGCGGGGACAACATGTTCTGAGCGGTCATTCAATCTTAGCCGTTCCGTGATTTGTACCCCAAGTCAAAGACTTGACACACCGGGCGGTGCGGTCACCGAAATTCCACCAAATATTAACATGCTGGCGGCCAAGGGGCCGCGGTTTCGTGTTATGTGATTTCTGCCCTTGGTGGTCTGGTCCGCCGCGCCCATGTAGGATGGACGTGTAAGGGGACGCCCAATGAGCCTTGACGACATTGCCAAACCTGCCGGCTACAGTATTGATGTGGAGCCGCTGACGCATCCGTTGCGCATCTGGCACAACGATATCCTGCTGGTCGAAACCATGCGCGCCCGCGCCATGTACGAGACGCGCCTGCCCACGGCCATCTATGTTCCGCGCGAGGACATCGTGGTGCCGCTGGGGCCAAAGACGGAGCTGCAGACCTTTTGCCCGTTCAAGGGCACGGCAAGTTACCATGATGTATTGCTGGATGGGAACACCATCGAGAACGGGGTCTGGAGCTATGTGTCGGCCCTGCCGGAGAGCAAGGGCATTCAGGGCTATGTCGGCTTCATGCCCAATGCTGCGACCCGTGTTGATCTGGGCCAGAACCAGTTGCAGACCGACCGCGATGGCAACATCACCGGGCCTTTGGTCGACTGGTTGATGCGCGAGGCGGGCACCGTTCCCAATCCCGAGGAATTCACCCGTGCCGTCGCCACGAAGATGCGTGAGAATGGCATTGCCGTGTCCCGTCTTGCGGTGCTGGTCTGGTCGCTGCATCCGATGATTGCGGGCAAGAACCATATCTGGCGGGCGGAGACGGACGAGGTGCAGACCTTTACCCCGTCCTACGACATTCATCAGTTTCCGGGCTTTGTGAACAGCCCGCTCCAGCATGTGTCGAACGGTTTGGGCGGGGTGCGTCAGCGGCTGGCGGATACGGACGAGGCGTCGCGTTTTCCCATCATGGACGATCTGCGCGCCGAGGGGGCGACAGATTATGTCGCCATGCCCCTGCCCTTTTCCGATGGGCGGACAAATGTGCTGACGTTGACGTCGGACCATCCTGATGGGTTCACCACCGAGAACCTTGGGCTGGTGTTTGAATGTGCGACCGTCATCAGCCGGTATTACGAGGTGTTCATGCAGCGCGACAATGCGCAGGCCTTGCTTGAGACCTATGTGGGCAAGCGGTCCGGTGCGCGCGTGTTGGGCGGAGAGATCCGGCGCGGCGACGGCGACGAGATTGATGCCGCCATTATGTTCTGTGATCTGCGCGGCTCCACCCGGTTGGAGCAGGAATTGCCGCGCGATGAATACATTGCGCTGCTGAATGCGTTTTTGGAGATCACCTCGACCGTGGTGGATGCCCATGGGGGCGAGGTTTTGAAGTTCATCGGCGACGCTGTGTTGGCCGTATTCCCGGCGGGCGAGGATGCAGCGGCGGCTTGTGCGTCCGCTTTGGACGCCGCGCGCGCTGTGGTGGCGCAGGTGGCAGAGGATGAGGTCACGGCGCAGACGTCTTGTGCCATTGGCATTGCCTTTGGTCGGGTGACCTATGGCAATATCGGGTCAAGCACGCGGCTGGATTTCACCGTGATTGGTCTGGCCGCGAATGTGGCCGCACGCCTTTGCGATGCGGGCAAGAGCCACGGCCACGCCATCATGGTCACGGATGAGGTGGCGGCGACCCAGACCGGGTTGGCCGATCTGGGGTCGCTTGAGTTGCGGGGCGTCAGCGACCCCGTGCGCGCCTTTGGGGATCGGTCGTAGGGCGGAAGCGTCCTGCCCTAATGATAAGGGCAATTTAGCCGCACACTTAAGACGTGTCTGACAGGGATTCACGCGCCGACCCGGGGGTGGCGCAATCGCGCCGCCCCATGGGGGCGGGTCGGCGCGGCCTGACGGTTCCCGTCAGGCGGGTGGTTCGAATGAAGCGGCGTGTCTCAGGTTTGGCTTACCCTTTAGCGTAGCCGATGGTTTGCAGCGCGTCCTTGATTTCGTCCAGAATGGCCGGGTCGTCGATCGTGGCGGGCATCTTGAAATCCTGATTGTCCGCGATTTTCACCACCGTGGCGCGCAGGATTTTGCCCGAACGCGTCTTGGGCAGGCGGTCCACGACGATGGCCTGTTTGAAGGCGGCGACCGGGCCGATCTGGTCGCGGATGCGTTTGACGCATTCGCTGACAATCTCCGGATGGGGCCGGTTGACGCCGTTGGTCAGGCACAGAAGGCCCACGGGCGATTGCCCCTTGAGCTGATCGGAGACACCGACCACCGCGCATTCTGCGACATCCGGGTGCCCTGCGAGGACTTCCTCCATCGCACCGGTGGACAGGCGGTGCCCGGCCACGTTGATCACGTCATCGGTGCGCGCCATGATGTAGAGGTAACCGTCTTCGTCCATCATGCCCGCATCGCCCGTCTCGTAATAGCCGGGGAAAGTGTGCAGGTAGGATTTTATGAACCGGTCTTCGGCGTTCCAGAGCGTGGGCAACGTGCCGGGGGGCAAGGGCAGTTTAATGGCGATGGCACCGAGTTCGCCTGCCGCGACTGGGTGGCCCGCATCGTCGAGGATTTGCACGTCGTAGCCGGGCATCGCGACGGTGGGGGAACCAATTTTGACGGGCAGCGCTTCGAGACCCGCAGGGTTGCCCGCGATGGTGTAGCCAGTTTCGGTCTGCCACCAATGGTCATAGACCGGTACGCCCAGCATGTCCTGTGCCCATTGAATTGTGTCGGGGTCCGCCCGTTCACCCGCGAGATACAGTGCGCGGAGACCGCTCAGGTCATATTTGGCGCGGTATTCGCCTTTGGGATCCTCGCGTTTCACCGCGCGGATGGCAGTGGGGGCGGTGAAGAAGGTTTTGACGTCATGTTCTTCGATCACGCGCCAGAAGGTGCCTGCATCTGGCGTGCCGATGGGTTTGCCTTCGAACACCACCGTGGTGTTGCCCGCAATGAGCGGCGCGTAGCAGATGTAGGAGTGGCCGACGACCCAGCCGACATCTGACGCGGCCCAGAAGACGTCCCCCGGATCGACCTGATAGATGTTCTTCATCGTCCAGTTCAGCGCCACGAGATGGCCCGCTGTCGGGCGCACCACGCCCTTGGGCGCGCCGGTGGTGCCCGAGGTGTAGAGGATATAGGCTGGGTGATCGCCGGGCACGGGTGTGCAAGGGGCCGGATCAACGCCTTCTTGCGCCGCATGCCAGTCCACATCAAGGGGGCCGAGTTCACAAGGCGACTGGTCGCGTTGCAGGATCACGTTGAATTCGGGCGTGTGGTCGGCCAATTCAATGGCGCCGTCGAGCAAGGGTTTGTATTCCACCGTGCGGCCGGGTTCGAGACCGCAGGAGGCGGCGATGATCGCTTTGGGTGTGCAATCGTCGATGCGGACCGCCAGTTCGTTCGCCGCAAAGCCGCCGAACACCACCGAATGGATGGCTCCAAGCCGGGCACAGGCGAGCATGGCGACCAGCGCTTCGGGCACCATTGGCATGTAGATGATGACGCGGTCGCCCATGACGACACCCTTGGCCGCAAGCGCGCCTGCCAGCGAGGCGACTTGGGTTTGCAATTCGGCATAGGAGGTTTTGGATTTCGTGCCGGTGATCGGGCTGTCATAGATGATGGCCGTCTGATCGCCGCGGCCCGCTTCGACATGGCGGTCGACGGCGTTCCAGCAGGTGTTCACCTGTGCATCCGCGAACCAGTCGTAGAGGTGGTCGGCCCGCTGGCTCAGTGCCTTTGTCGGCGCTTCGACCCAATCGATGGCCTCTGCCGCTTGCATCCACCACCCTTCCGGGTCGGCTTTCCAGCTGTCATATTCCGCGCGGTAGCCCATGGCCCATCCTCCCTTAACGTCTTGGGAGAAAGGGTTACGCGGGCAAGGGCGCCGGGGGCAAGGGCCGTGAGCGCCAACAGGGGCAGAATGTCTCGGGTCTGATCAGTCGTTGCGGTCCAGTTTTTCGTAAGAAAGCGCCGCGCGACAGTCGGCATCGTCGGTGGCCGAGCAGCTTACCGGGCGATTGCCGTCATAGATCACCCGCTTGGTGAACGTGTTGCCGTTGGTCGAATACTCCCGGGTGACGGCACGCAGTGTCTCCCCGCGGTAGTTGAAGGTGCCCTCGCGCTCGGACACCACCTCTGTGCAGGCGATGAGGGCCAGGGGGAACACAAGGGCAAGTGTAAGTCGCATCACGTCATCCTTTGCTGTCTCAGAAACCGCTGCGCGCCCGGTTGAACGTGTCGAGCAACGCGGTTTCGCAGTCTTCGCGGTCGTTTGGAATACAGGTGACCCGTTCGGCACCGACATAGATGGTCATGCGGGAGTAGGTGCTGCCGTCCGGGCGCTGGAACTGGCGGGTCGTCGTGTCGTAGGTCTCGCCTCGCGAGGTGAAGGTGCCTGCGTCCTCGCTGACCGTATCGACACATCCGGCCATGCCCACGCAGGTGAACATCATCAACATCAAGCGCATGGTACCCCCGTCCTGCCGAAATCCTAGTTTGGATATAGGGTGAACCCGGTGGATTTCCTTTGGGTCCCGGCCTGTTTGGAAAAAATTTTCGAGACAAGGTGCATGCAGGGTGCCTGATCGCCCGGCCCCGGAACGGACGGCGCATTGCGTTTGGCCTTTGGCGGCATCATCCCAGCCAATCGATGTGGCCCTGTTCGACGGTTTTGCGCGCTAAGATACAGCGCGTCTATGCGCCACGATCGCCCGCACTTTTGGTGGCTTCGATCACGCCCAACGTGCAATCCGCGTCGTCCGTGGCAGAACAGCTGACCCGCCGTGCGCCCACGAAAATGGTACGTCGTTGAAAGGTCCGGTCACCGGTGGTGATGTCCTGTGTGATCGACCTGTAGGTCTCTCCCCGGAAGGTAAACGTGCCTTCCTGAACGACAGTGGCATGGCTACAGGCGGCCAGTGTCACCGCGCAGGTGGCAAGGAGTGCGTGTTTCATCCGGTTTTCTCCTTATGGTGTTTGAAAGACCAGATGTGTTTGATCGGACGGGAAGCAAAAAACGTCTTTTCACCTTCAGGTGAGGGACGCCCCCCGTTGCCTAGCCGTAATGCGCCACGGGGGTGCCCGCGACGGCGGACATGTTCAAAAGGCCGCGCGCAGTGATCGAAGGCGACACGATGTGGGCGCGATTGCCCATGCCCATCAGGATGGGGCCAACCTCTAGCCCGCCGCCCTTCATCTTGAGGATGTTGCGCACGCCCGAGGCCGCATCGGCATGGGCGAAGACCAGCACGTTGGCGGCCCCGTCCATCCGGTTGCCCGGGAACAGGCGGTTGCGCAGTTCGGGATCAAGGGCGGTGTCGATGTTCATCTCTCCCTCGTAGCAGAAATCGTGCCCTTGCGCGTCGAGCATGCGGATCGCCTCGCGCAGGCGCCAGCCCGAGCCGTCGCCCTGATTGCCGAACTGGCTTTGCGAGCAGAAGGCGATCTTGGGTTCGATCCCGAAACGGCGCACGTGGCGTGCGGCGCCCACGGCAATCTCGGCAATCTGTTCCGGTTCCGGGTGCAGGTGAACCTGCGTGTCGGCGACAAAGAGCGGGCCGTCTTCGAGGATCATCATGGACAGCGCGCCGACGGGGTGATGCCCGTCGCGGCCCAGAACGCAGTTGATGTAGTTGAGGTGCCAGCGGAACTCACCAAAGGTGCCGCAGATCAGGCTGTCCGCCTCGTCCCGTTGCACCATAACGGCGCCGATGGCGGTGGTGTTGGTGCGCATGATCGCGCGGGCCAGATCGGGCGTGACGCCGCGGCGGCACATCAGCTCGTGATAGGTGCCCCAATAGTCGCGGTAGCGGGGGTCGTTTTCGGGGTTCACCAGATCGACTGTGTCCCCGATCCTGATCGTGAGGCCCGCGCGCGCAATCCGCGCCTCGATCACCTCGGGCCGTCCGATCAGGATGGGGCGTTCGGTGGTTTCCTCGACCATGGCTTGGGCGGCGCGCAGCACCCGTTCATCTTCGCCTTCGGCAAAGACAATGCGGCGGGATGTGACGCGGGCGGCGTCGAACACCGGGCGCATCAGCAGGGCCGATTTGAAAACTGACCCGTCCAGCGACGTCTTGTAGGCGTCAAGGTCCGCGATGGGGCGTTGTGCGACGCCTGTCTCCATGGCGGCCTTGGCCACGGCAGAACTGACCACGCCTACAAGGCGCGGATCGAACGGTTTGGGGATCAGGTATTCAGGGCCGAAATTGAGCTGTTCGCCTTGGTAGGCGGCGGCTGCTTCGGCGCTTGTGGTGGCGCGGGCAAGGGCCGCGATACCATCGATGCAGGCCAGCTGCATTTCATCATTGATCGTTGTGGCGCCCACATCAAGCGCGCCGCGGAAGATGAACGGAAAGCACAGCACGTTGTTGACCTGATTGGGGAAATCGCTGCGGCCCGTGGCAATGATGGCGTCAGGTGCCACGCTGCGGGCGTCGTCGGGCAGGATTTCAGGTGTGGGGTTGGCGAGGGCAAAGATGATCGGCTGCTTTGCCATCTTTGCGACCTGTTCAGGCTTCAGAACGCCGGGGCCGGACAGGCCAAGGAACATGTCTGCGCCGTCGATCACATCATCGAGCGTACGTTTGTCTGTCGCTTGGGCAAAGGCGGCCTTGGCCGGGTTCATGTCTTCGGCCCGGCCCTCGTAGACAAGGCCGTGGATGTCGCAAAGCCAGACATTTTCGCGTTTGACGCCCATTTTGAGCAACATGTTGAGGCAGGCGATGCCTGCGGCCCCGCCGCCTGTACTGACAATCTTGATGTCTTCGAATTTTTTGCCCGTCACGTAGAGCGCGTTCTTGGCCGCCGCCCCGACGACGATGGCGGTGCCGTGCTGGTCGTCATGGAACACCGGGATATTCATACGCTCGCGGCAGAGTTTTTCGACAACAAAGCAGTCGGGGGCCTTGATGTCTTCGAGGTTGATGGCGCCGAAGGTCGGCTCCAGCGCGCAGACGATGTCGGCCAGTTTTTCCGGGTCGTTTTCGTTCACTTCGATGTCGAAGCAGTCGATCGAGGCGAATTTCTTGAAGAGCACCGCCTTGCCCTCCATCACCGGTTTGGAGGCCAGCGCGCCGATGTCACCGAGCCCCAGAACGGCCGAACCGTTGGAGACGACGGCCACCAGATTGCCACGTGCGGTGAAGCGGGCGGCGTTTGCGGGGTCGTCCTTGATTTCAAGGCAGGCTTCGGCCACGCCGGGGGAATAGGCGCGCGCCAGATCGCGCCCGTTTGCCATCGGCTTGGTCGCACGGATTTCGAGTTTTCCGGGTTTGGGGAATTCGTGGTAGGCGAGTGCCGCGTCGCGCAAATTTGGTGTGTCGGCCATGGAATGTCCCCTTTGGGTCGTCGGATTTGGTTTAGCGTTAAACTGTTTTGCGGACGCCGCCAATTGACGTTTGGTCAGATGTGGCAATCGTGATCCGGATGAGCGCTTTGCGCACGACCTTACATTGAGGGGGCTCTGCCCCCGTTGCATTCGCAACGCCCCCGGAGTTTATTTGGCAAAGTGAAGGGGATCCCGGATGGTTGAGGTTCGCGCAGAGATACGGCTGCCCACGCAGGAATTGCGCGACGATATTCCGTTTTTCACCAAGGTTCTGGGGATGCGGATGGATATGATCTATCCCGCTGATGACCCGTCTGTGGCTGTGTTTTCAGGCCATGGGTTACGCGTGCGTATCGAAGCAGGTGCCAGCGAGCCGCCGGGGACGTTGCGTATATTGACGGATGATCCTGATGCGTTCGCGGGTGGCGCGCGAGAATTGGTGGCCCCGAATGGCACGCGGGTTGAAATTGATGATCTGAACCCACCGCTTGTGATGCCTGAAACCGTGCACAGCTTTGTCGTGCGCAGGTTGGCTGATCAGGCGCCCTGGATCATTGGACGCGCGGGCATGCACTACCGCGATCTGATCCCTGACCGGTTGGGCGGGTCGATCATTGCCAGTCATATCCGCATTCCCGATGGCGGCCCTGTGCCTGACATGGTGCACTATCATACGGTCGGGTTTCAGCTGATCTTTTGCTATCGGGGCTGGGTGGACCTTGTGTACGAAGATCAGGGCGCGCCGTTTCGGCTGCATGCGGGCTGCTGCGTGATCCAGCCGCCAGAGATCCGACACCGGGTGCTGTATGCAAGTGACAACATCGAGGTGATCGAGATCGGGGTGCCAGCCGAGCATGTCACCACCATTGATCACGAAATGGAACTCCCCAACGGCCCGGCCAATCCAGAGCGACGATTTCAGGGCCAGCGCTTTGTGCATCACAAGGTCGAGGATGCGGTCTGGCGCCCATTTCGCCTGAGTGGATTTGAGGGACGCGATACCGGGATTGCAAACGGAACGGCAGGGGTTGCAGGGGTTCAGGTTGCGCGAAAGGGGTCCGGCCCGCTGGAGTGGACCGCCCATGACAGCGACATCCTGTTCACCTTCGTGATGGACGGCACAATGACGCTTGAAGGCGAAGGGCGTGCCCCGTTTGCGCTGGAGCCGGGCGACGCGTTTGTGGTCCCGCCCGGCATGGTAACCCGCTATTCCAATCTGTCAGATGACATCGAATTGCTGGAAGTATCATTGCCGGGCGTCTTCGCAACGACACCAGTTTAGTCCATTGCCTTGAGGGCTTCGATCCGTTGCTGCGCCTGTGTTTCGCTGAGTGCGGTGTCGAAGGGCTCGCCCTTCGCTTCGCATAGTGCGCGCAGTTCGGCTGCGGTTTTTTCGGTCATTTCCGCGACGCTTTCGTCGCTCGCGTCCGGCGCGGATGCGGGGGACACGACAAGTCGTGATGACTGGTTTGTGCTGGACATGGTTTCTCTCCTTTAGCAGGTAGTCAAAAAGCCAACGCTTGGATAGGATCGGAGTTCCGAAACGAGGATGGTTATGGACGAGCTGAAGCAGGCCGCAGTGGCGGTGCGGGAAAATGCGCATGCGCCCTATTCGAATTTCAAGGTGGGGGCCGCTTTGCGTGCAGCGGACGGCACCGTATTTTCTGGCTGCAATGTTGAAAACGTGGCTTATCCCGAGGGCACATGTGCCGAAGCCGGAGCCATTGCGGCCATGGTGGCCGCGGGTCAGCGCCAGATCCTCGAAGCCTATGTTGTTGCAGGCAGTCCGATGCCAGTGCCCCCCTGTGGTGGGTGCCGCCAGAAGCTGGCCGAGTTTGGCGCGGGCGATGTGCGCGTGACCATGGCCACGACCAAAGGGGTCGAGCAGGTGATGACCTTGGCTGAACTGCTGCCCGGTGCGTTTGTCGCGGCCCACATGGATGGCGACGCATGAGCGACGCGCGGTCCATCATCGCCAAGTTGCGGCAACGGCAGACCCCATCCCGCGATGAGCTGACCTGGTTCGCCCAGAGCCTTGCCGATGGCACTGTGACGGACGCCCAAGCGGGTGCCTTTGCCATGGCCGTGTGCCTGAACGGTCTGGGTGATGCGGGGCGCGTGGCCCTGACCATGGCGATGCGTGACAGCGGGCAGGTGCTGGTGTGGGATTTTGACGGCCCCGTTCTCGACAAGCATTCGACCGGCGGTGTGGGCGATTGCGTCAGCCTGATCCTCGCCCCTGCCCTTGCCGCGTGCGGCGCCTATGTGCCGATGATTTCGGGGCGCGGGTTGGGTCATACCGGTGGAACACTGGACAAACTTGACGCGATCCCCGGCGTGTCGACGCAGTTGAGCGAGCGGCGCTTGCGCGATGTGATGACCAAAGCCGGATGCGCCATTGTGGGCGCCACCGCGCAGATCGCGCCAGCGGACAAACGGCTTTACGCCGTGCGCGATGTCACAGCCACCGTTGAAAGCATGGACCTGATCACGGCGTCGATCCTGTCGAAAAAGCTGGCGGCGGGGCTGGACGGGTTGGTGCTGGACGTCAAGGTGGGGTCTGGCGCGTTCATGAAAGACGCGGAGGATGCGCGCGCCTTGGCTGATGCGCTGGTCAACACGGCCAATGCGGCCGGGTGCAAGACCACTGCGCTGATCACCGATATGTCTCAACCCCTTGCCCCTGCTCTTGGCAACGCCCTTGAAGTGGCGCACGTGATGCGGACCCTGACCACGTCGCCCAGCGGGCCACTGGTTGAGATTTGTGCCGCCCTTGGCGGTGTCCTGTTGGCCAATGGCGGGCTTGCCAAGGATGTTCAGGCGGGTGCCGATGCCATTGTGAGTGCGATCAGTGATGGGCGCGCAGCCGAGCGATTTGGTGCGATGATTGCGGCGATGGGCGGGCCCGTGCACTTCGTGGAGAACTGGCCCCGTTTTTTGCCCGAAGCCACGGTGATCCGCGAGATCAATGCACCCGGGGCAGGCTTTGTCACGGCCATGGACGGAGAGGCGCTGGGCCTTGCCGTTGTGGATATGGGCGGTGGGCGCAAGGTTGAGAACGATGTGATCAATCCGGGCGTCGGACTGTCGGATGTGGTGCGATTGGGCACCAAGGTTGCCAAGGGCCAGCCCCTGTGCGTCGTACATGCCGCCCGCCCGGCGGAAGCCGACCGGGCCGAGGCAGCAGTGCGTGCGGCGATCACAATCGGTCCACAGGCGCCGACTGTTCCGGACCTCATCACCGAACGGATCGGTTGATGCCCCGCGCGTTTCTCATCGTCATGGATTCCGTTGGCATCGGCGGCGCACCGGATGCGGATGCGTATTTCAACGGTGACGTGCCAGACACCGGCGCAAATACGGTCGGACACATCGCCGAGGCCTGCGCAGCAGGTCGCGCCGAAGACGGGCGTAGCGGTCCGTTGGCCGTGCCGCATCTGGCCACGCTGGGATTGTTTGATGCCATGGCGCTTGCCAATGGTGGCAGTGGAACAGGCCCGTGGGGGGCGGCCACGGAGGTGTCGCAGGGCAAGGACACCCCGTCCGGGCATTGGGAACTGGCCGGTGTACCTGTGCCGTGGGACTGGCATTACTTTCCAGACGAGACGCCGGCCTTTCCCGATGATGTTGTCGACGCTGTCAGCACTGCGGCGGGCGTCGATGGCATATTGGGCAATTGCCACGCGTCCGGCACAACCATCATTGCGGAGCTGGGGGCAGAGCATGTTCGGACCGGCAAGCCGATCTGTTACACATCCGCAGACAGCGTGTTCCAGATCGCGGCCCACGAAGACCATTTTGGCCTGGATCGGTTGATGGATCTTTGCAAGGCGGTGGCCCCGAAATTACACAACATGCGGGTGGGCCGTGTCATTGCGCGTCCGTTCGTGGGTGAGCCGGGTGCATTTGAGCGGACCGTCCACCGCCGCGACTTTGCGATCACGCCCCCTGCCCCCATCCTGACCAATTGGGTACAGGATGCCGGACGGCATGTTTACGGGGTGGGCAAGGTTGGTGACATCTTTTCCATGCAAGGCTTTGACGAGGTACGCAAAGGGCCGGATGCAACGCTGATGGAGCATCTTTCGACCCTCGTTGATGAGGCGGAGGATGGCAGCCTGACATTTGCCAATTTCGTTGAATTTGACAGCCTGTATGGACACCGACGGGACGTGTCAGGCTATGCCCGGCATCTCGAGTGGTTCGATGCGCAGATCGGTGCGCTGTTGCCGCGATTGCGTGCCGATGATCTGCTTGTTCTGACGGCTGATCACGGCAATGACCCCACTTGGGTTGGCACGGATCATACGCGCGAGCGGGTCCCTGTTTTGGTGAAAGGTGGCGACGGCGGGCCTCTTGGGTTGATAGGATTTCAGGACGTCGCTCATCTGGTGGCGCGGCATCTGGGCGTCTCTCCAAAATGAGCGCCTGACGGCGCGCGCGATATTTTGGCGCTGGCGCGCATTGGGGCGCTGCCCCAAACCCCGTGATATTTTCAGTCAGAAGAAGGGGTATTGTCGGCGCGTTGATCGCGAGGCAGAAGGAGGCACCAATGAGGAGCTGCCCCATGTCCGAACATCTGACTGTTGTCGACCACCCCCTTGTCCAGCACAAGCTGACCATCATGCGCGACAAGAACACGCCGACGGCGGTGTTCCGGCAGTTGTTACGCGAGATTTCGCAGCTTCTGGCCTATGAGGTGACGCGTGGGTTGCCGATGACCACCAAGCAGATCGAAACACCGATGCAGTCGATGGATGCACCGACTCTCGACGGCAAGAAGCTGGCGTTGATTTCGATCCTTCGGGCCGGCAACGGCCTGCTGGATGGCGTTTTGGAGCTGATCCCGTCGGCGCGCGTGGGTTTTGTCGGTCTGTACCGGGATGAAGAGACCCTTCAGCCGGTCGAATATTACTTCAAGGTGCCCGAAGCCCTGCAAGATCGGCTGGTCATTGCCGTCGATCCGATGCTGGCCACGGGCAACTCGTCCGCAGCTGCCATCGACAAGTTGAAAGAGGCGGGCGCCACCAATATCCGCTTTTTGTGCCTTCTGGCCGCTCCGGAGGGAATCGCCCGCATGAAAGACGCGCATCCGGATGTTCCGATTGTCACGGCGTCGGTCGATGAGCGCCTGAATGACATCGGATATATCGTGCCGGGCCTTGGCGATGCCGGGGATCGGATGTTTGGCACCAAATAGCGGGCATCGCCGCTTTACTCAGTCGCGGTGTTGAGGCATCGTATACCCTATATCTTGTGGGGGATATGATGAGTTTTACCAGAATTGCAGCCATTGCTGTTATTGCCGCTTCTGTGTTTATCGGTGCGAGCCATGCGCAAAACCTGCGCAGTGCGCAGACCCCAGCGGAGTTTCCGCCCGCGTCCTTCAAAGGCACCCAATATGTGGACAGTCGGGGCTGTGTGTTCATCCGCGCCGGGATTGATGGCAATGTGACCTGGGTGCCGCGGGTCAACCGCCAGCGCCAACTGATCTGTGGTCAGACGCCGACGCTGTCTGCAAATGCAGCGGCGGCAGCGCGGTCCACGCCACGCCAGACGACACAAGGATCGCCCGAGCAGATTACGATTGATGCGCCCACCGCGCAGACCAACGTGGCCCCGGCGCCCGTGCAGACGCCTGCCCCTCAGCCCACGGCACGAACAGCCCAGACAGTGCAGCCTGCACCTGCCGTGACAGTGCGCCGTCCGGCTGCATCACCGGTGCGCCCCGTTGCGCCTGCCCCGACGCAGCAACGCACGGCAACCGCAGAGCAGGCCGTGCCGGCATGCGATGGCCGGACCGCCGTCAGTTCGCGATATATCAATTCGGGTCAAACCCGCGCCGTGCGGTGTGGACCACAATCGGTGTCGCCAACGACGGCCCCTGTCGCCGCGGCGCAAGCACCTGTGCCTGTAGCGCCCGTGCGCCCTGCACCCACCCGCACCGTTGCTGCCACAGCCCCCGAAGCCAGAATTGCAGGTCCGCAAACGCGGGTCGTACCCCGCCATGTGTTTGAAAACCGGTCGCTGAAGCGCCCTTCCAAAGTGCCCGAGGGCTATGTTCCTGTGTGGGAAGATGACCGATTGAACCCGCGTCGGGCAGAACAGTCGTTGAACGGCATCGCGCTGACCCGACTGGCGTGGACCGCCACGGTTCCGCGTCGTTTGATTGATCGCAGCACGGGACGGGACATGACGGCCAGAGTGCCGCTTGTGTTCCCGTATACAGATATCGACACACAGGAGCGCAACCTGGGCACTGTGACGCTGGTGCGCCGCGATGGAAAGATCATGAAGCGCGTGCAGCGCAAAAGCCGTGCCAAGGCGCGCCAACCCGTTGTATCCACACGGTCCGCCCCAAAGCCTGTTGTGAAAACAGCCCCGCGCAAATCGCCCGAGGCGACAACGAAAGGCCAATACGTGCAGGTCGGTACATTTGGTGTGCCTGCAAACGCACAGGCGGCAGCACAGCGCGTCGCGCGCGCCGGTCTTCCTGCGCGAATTGGCAAGGTAAAGCGCGGGGGAAAATCCTACCAGATCGTGCTTGCCGGTCCGTTCGCGTCATCCGCTGATCTGTCTAACGGGTTGCAACGCAGCCGGGCCGTAGGTTTCAGCGATGCGTTTGTCCGCAAGTAAGCCCTAGTTTTCGCAAATAGCCTGAAGTTGCAGCCAATCCCTGTCGCGCATGATTGGCGCGGGATCCTGCCCGGACATCGGGTCCGCCTCGATCAAGGGCAGCGTCGCCTCGCCTGATATGTCGCGCGCACGGGCATACGGCGTGCTGCGCACCTGGGCTGTTGCGAAGGTGGGCAGAAGGTTCTCCGCAGGCATTTCGACGGCAGGAGTGGCCAACTGATCTTCGGCAAACGCTTCAAGCACTCTGGGCGGCAACGATCCTGTGGTAAGCAGCGTGCCCGTTGCACGGGGGCCCGCATGTTCCAGCAGCTTGCGCAACGGAGGCGTTTCAGCACTGCGGCTCTGCTCGACCAGGATGTAGCCTGCGGCGACATCCGGTTCTTCGTAGTCTTCGACCAACGTGCGGTTCAAAAGGACGGTTCCGCCGGGCAAGGATAGTGCTTCGCGTACGCCACCCGGCACCACCACAACGCGGGCCGCCCCGGTACGCCCGGCAAGGGCAACCAACCCGGGGCGCGCTTCGATTGTGTTGCAGGGCTGGCCCGATACCCGTTCGATCCGCGCCAGCAGGGCTGCGCCGATCTCGGCCTCCTTTACCGGTGGCACCACGCGCATGGCGTGATCGACCAAAGCGCCCGGCAGCCAGAACAGAGCCAGCGCCGCAACCGCCGAGGCAGAAATCGCAGCCCCAAGCCACCGTACGCGGCCAGGTTTCGGACGTGCCCGCGCAACCGCGCGGCGCAGCGTATCAATCGCATCGATCATGGCGTCTTCGGTCGCGGCAAGTTCAAGCAACTCTTCCGGATCGCCATCGGGGTGGTACGCCGCCCCGCCTTTGTCCGGCATCGGCGCCTTTTCGACAGCTGCCAGCGACCAATGCGTAATCGCGCGGTCATTGAGGTCGGATATGATCAAAGTGGCATCGCCCACCGACACGATCACTTCACGGCGCTGCGCATCCGCTGACGCGCGCCAAAGGCCCGATGCTTCGAGCCGGTCATATTTGCTAAGTGCTGTCATACCTGTGGTTGGCGGGCGCTTTTGTGCCTCTGTCGTGCCTACCAACGATAGCAGACGTGCCCGCAGCCGCCAAGCGATCACAAATGCGCAAATCCAAAAACCGTGATTTGACCGACGCCACGTCAACTGTCAGCCTCATGTTACAGTTTCAAAGGAAAGGCCGCATGATGCGATCACTCATTTTTGGCGCGCTGTCTGCGATTGCCCTGCCCATGGCCGGGCAAGCCGCCGAAGGCACCCCCATTCAGGTCACGGGCGAGATTATCGACACCTGGTGCTACTATTCTGGCGTCATGGGCAGCCCGGATGCCGTTGTCGGCTCTGCCCACCACACCTGTGCACTGTGGTGCAGTGCCGGTGGCATCCCGGTGGGTCTGCTGGCCGAAGACGGCACTGTCTATATGGTGTTGAAGGTGGGCGACGACGATCAGACCGCAGGCGGCGATGGCATTTTGAAGCTCGCCGCTCATACGGTTGAGGCGGATGGCACGCTTTATCAGAGGGATGGCCTGAACTACATCGTCGTGTCCGAGGTTGTGTCTGATCTGGATATCACGAACCAGAACCACGACGACTATGGCAATGTGCCCCCTTTCTCCATCCCGAAATCAGCCCGGCCCGGAGGGGAATGATCATGTTGAAACAGTTTACAGCCGCGCTGGCCCTTGTGGCCGCACCCCTCGCTGCGCAGGACTTTTCCGAAGGGTCCGAAGCGCGCAGTTGGAACCTCTATGCCGAAGTGCCCGCCACGTTCGAGGCGACCGTTGTTGATCTGGTGTGTGAGTTCACCGGTGACTGTCCCGCTGATTGCGGCGCCGGCAAACGCCAGCTTGGGCTGGTGCGCACGGCGGACGATGTGCTGGTCTTGCCGATGAAAAACAGCCAACCGGCCTTTACCGGCGCGGCGGTCGAATTGCAGCCCTTTTGCAACCAGACCATCACCGTGGACGGGTTGATGATTGATGACCCGGAACTGGGTGCCAACAACGTCTATCTGGTGCAGACCATTGTGCCCCCGGGCGGCGGCGACAAGATCAAGGCCAACCAGTGGACCAAGAAATGGGCCGCTGAACACCCTGAGGCCAAGGGCAAGGGCCCATGGTTCCGTCGTGATCCAAGCATCGCCGCGATCATCGAGGAAGAGGGGTATCTTGGCCTTGGACCTGCTTTCGACAAGGAATGGATTGCGGAGAATTTCTGAGGTGTTGCGCACTCTTTTGACGATCATGGCGCTTGCGGTGGGGATGCCTGCCGCAAGCCAAAGTCCATTTCCTGTGGATATCGGTGGGCCTTACGCTCTGTTGGACCAACATGGCCAGACACGGACCGAAGCGGACCCTGATGGCAAGGCGCAGTTGGTTTTCTTCGGATACGCCAACTGCCTGAACATCTGTTCAGCCGCCCTGCCCCTGATGGCGCAGGTTGTGGACGAACTGGCTGCGGACGGGATTGATGTGACGCCCGTGATGATCACCGTTGCGCCCGATCAGGACACGGTTGAGACGATGGGAGAGCCTTTGGCGGAAATCCATACCGACTTCGTGGGCCTGACCGGGGACGAGGACGCGCTGCAAGGCGCCTATGACGCCTTCAAGGTCGAGGTGGAGCCGCTGTTTGAAGACCCGGAATATGGCTGGATTTATTCCCACGGCAGCTTTGTGCATCTGCTGGATGCTGACGGTGAGTTGCTGACTCTGTTGCCGCCCATTCTGGACGTGAGCCAAGCCACCAAGATCGCACGGGGCTATCTGAACCCGCAGGGCTGACCCTAGTTGAACTGCTCTGAAATGAGCCGCTCTTCGAGCCCGTGACCGGGGTCGAAGAGGATACGGTGCACGATGGACGGCTCTGACTGGATTTCGACCGACACGACGTCCCGGAAAGATCGCGAATCCGCTTCGGCCATGACGGGGCGCTTTTCGCTTTCCAGCACGTCAAAGCGGACCTTGGCCATCTTGGGCAACAGCGCCCCGCGCCAGCGCCGTGGGCGGAAGGCAGCCACGGCGGTCAGGGCCAGCACGTCTGACCCGATGGGCAACACCGGTCCGTGAGCAGAATAGTTGTAGGCGGTTGACCCTGCCGGTGTGGACACCAACGCGCCGTCGCACACCAACTCGTCCATGCGCAAACGGCCATCCACGGTGATGCGCAGCTTTGCCGCCTGCGGCCCGGCCCGCAGCAGTGACACTTCGTTGATGGCAAGATCCTTGTGGCTTTCGCCGGACGTGTTCCACGCGGTCATGGACAGCGGGTTCAGTTCCGCCTCCTCCGCCGCCTCAAGCCGGTCGACCAGATCGGCCTCGCCATATTCGTTCATCAGAAAACCGATGGTGCCGCGGTTCATACCGTAGACAGGCACGTCCATGCGTTCGGTTGCGTGCAGGGTCTGCAACATGAACCCATCGCCCCCAAGGGCCACAACCACGTCCGCCTTCGCCTGATCCACATCGCCATAGCGCCCGATCAACGTCGCCCGCGCGGTTTGGGCCACGGGCGCGCGGCTGGCCGCAAAGGCGATCTTGAGGGGCATTCAAAGTTTCCTATGGCAAACGTAGTGCGCCGAAAGAACCATATCTTTTCGCCCCTTACCAGCGTTGACCACGCTTTGTCGCTGGTGGCGCGCGTTTGGTCGGGATACATCCTTTGCTCAAAGGGTCGGTTTCCGATAGGAAACGGCCAATCAAATCGACTCAGTCCCGCTAGGAGAGTTCCAATGAATGCGCCCCATCGCACCGACGGTTTTTTCACCCAATCCTTGGCCGATCGTGACCCCGAACTGTTCGGGTCCATCCGCGATGAGCTGGGCCGCCAGCGGGACGAGATCGAGCTGATCGCCTCGGAAAACATCGTGTCCGCCGCCGTGTTGGAAGCGCAAGGCAGCGTGATGACCAACAAGTACGCCGAAGGCTATCCGGGCCGTCGGTATTATGGTGGGTGCCAATACGTTGACGTGGCCGAGAACCTTGCCATCGAACGTGCCTGCAAGCTCTTTGATTGCGGCTTTGCCAATGTGCAGCCGAACTCCGGCTCTCAGGCCAACCAGGGTGTGTTTCAGGCGCTGTTGCAGCCCGGTGATACGATCCTTGGCATGAGCCTTGATGCCGGTGGGCACCTGACCCACGGGGCCAAGCCCAACCAGTCGGGCAAGTGGTTCAATGCCGTGCAATACGGTGTGCGCCGCGACACGCTGGACATCGACTATGACCAGATCGAGGCATTGGCGCTTGAGCACAAGCCGCAGATGATCATCGCAGGTGGGTCGGCCATCCCGCGTGTCATCGACTTTGCCCGCATCCGCGAGATTGCAGACAAGGTGGGTGCCTATGTGCTCGCCGACGTGGCGCACTTTGCCGGTCTGATCGCGGCGGGCGAATACCCCTCGCCCTTCCCACATGTACATGTGGCGACCACCACCACCCACAAGACCCTGCGCGGCCCGCGCGGCGGCATGATCCTGACAAATGACGAGGCGTTGGCGAAGAAGTTCAACTCCGCCATCTTCCCCGGCATTCAGGGTGGTCCGCTGATGCACGTGATCGCGGCCAAGGCCGTGGCCTTTGGCGAAGCGCTGGAGCCGTCCTTCAAGACCTATCAGCAGCAGGTGATCAAGAACGCCCAAGCACTCGCCGATCAGCTGCATCAGGGCGGGCTGGACACCGTGACCCACGGCACCGACACCCACGTGATGCTGGTGGACCTGCGCCCCAAAGGTGTGAAGGGCAACGCAACCGAGAAGGCACTGGGCCGGGCGCATATCACTTGCAACAAGAACGGTGTGCCGTTTGATGATGAAAAGCCGACGATCACGTCGGGCATTCGTCTGGGCTCCCCCGCTGGCACGACGCGCGGGTTTGGCGAGGCAGAGTTCCGTCAGATCGGCGACTGGATCATCGAAGTGGTCGATGGGTTGGCCGCAAATGGCGAAGATGGGAATGGAGACGTGGAAGCAAAGGTGAAGGCCGAAGTGGCCGAGCTTTGCGCACGCTTCCCGCTTTATCCGAACCTGTGATGTGAGCGCCCCCTGCCCGGCGTGGGGGGCATTCAGAACACGCTGTGATCACCGCGCTCGACAGTGGCTTTGCCGTCGATGACATCGGCATAGTAGTCAAACAGCGTGTCGGCGCCCGTGGACGGCGTTGTGCCGCGGTCGTAGTGCCCTGTGTCTTCGTTCAGGACCAGCATCGACTCTGTCGCATAATACAGACCGATACGCGCAAATTCCGCCTTTGCCGCCAAGCTGGGAATGACACGGCTGACCAGCCCCAAGCCACCTGCAATGCCACGCATCATGCCCACGGGGACGTGTTTGAAGATTGGCGGCTTGTCTAACAGCGAGAATAGATGCGTGCCCATCGCGCGCGGCGTCAGCGCAGGACCGGGGCCGCCTATCGGCAGGATACGGTTTTGCCGCTCTGGCGCGGTCAGGCACGACGCCATGTAGGCCCCGAGATCACGGTCGCTGATGGGTGTGCAGGCCGTCAACTCTCCGTCCCCGAACAGCAGATAGGGCCTGCCTGCCCGCACCCGTGCTATCTGGCCCGACAGCGACTTGAAATAGGCGGTGGGACGCACAATCGAATAGGTCAGACCGGATGCAATCAGTGCCTGTTCGGCGGCCAGTTTTGCGTGCTGGAACGCGAGGCGTGGTCTCTGGACGCAGATGGCCGACAGCAGAACGAATTGCTGCACACCCGTGGCTCGTGCCGCGTCAATTACGTTGACGGTCGCCTGATGGTCGATGGCCCATGCATCTTGCGGCGCGCCGGTGCGCGACGCGAGGCACGAGATGACTGCATCATAGGGGGGATCGCCGAAGGCATCACGTTCGAGGGTTGCGGGATCGGTGACATCTGCCTGCACAAGCGTAACACCGGCCAAGGCACCCACATCTGAAGCAGGCCGGACAAGGCACGTCACATCGTAACCAAGATGCACAAGCGCATTTGTGGTGGCGCGGCCAATTGTGCCCGTGGCCCCAAGGACGAGGACGCGCTTTGGCCTCAGCGTTTGGTTCGGAGCGGGTTCTGTCGTCACGGTACTGCAACCGTCGTCGTATCATGCACGGAACATCCAGACATTCACACGTGCCCGGACCACCACATCCACACCACAACGGCCGTCAGCACCAGAAGAACGTTGAAGGCCACGGCGGCACCGATCCCCAGCCACAGCCCCTTCCGCCTGTCCGCGCGGTCGATGCCGTCCAGAAATGTCAGCACACGATCCTCTGCGGCGGACAACGCGGCAGGGTCTACCTGCCGCATAAGCTTGGGGTGGCCACCATAGGACTGCGCCGCGACGATCTTGCGCGCATCCGCATGCACACGCTTGGGCATACGCCGCCCTGTTCGGCTGAGGGCCGCGTCCAGCGATTTGCCCCGCACGCCAAATGCCGCTCTCAATGCGGCCTGAATCCGGTCGGCGCGTGTCTGAATGCTGTCTCGGGTTTCCATGCGACTTCCTACCCCGGACGTCGCGGGCGCTCAATCCCTCTGGTCCCGGGGGCTGTATCTGGCTAAGTCTGTGTCCATGCTCAGCTATTCCGAACATGGATCTTCCGACGGCACACCCCTTCTGATTGCACACGGCCTTTACGGATCCGGGCGCAACTGGAATGTGATTGCCAAACGTCTTTCTGACACACGCCGTGTGATCACGGTAGACATGCGCAATCATGGGCAGAGCTTTTGGTCAGATGATCACAGCTACGAAGCTCTGGGCGCTGATCTGGCGGAAATCATCCACGGCCTTGGAGGCCCTATGGACGTGGTGGGACACTCGATGGGCGGAAAAGCGGCGATGATGCTGGCGCTGGACCGGCCAGACGCGGTTCGTCGGCTCGTGATCGGCGATATCGCGCCGGTCAGCTACGGCCACTCTCAGATGGAGTTCATCGATGCCATGCGTGCCGTGGATCTGTCGTCTGTGACCCGCCGGTCAGACGCAAATGATCAGCTTGCGGCGCAAGGCGTGGATCCCGCCCTGTGCAGTTTCCTGACCCAATCGCTGGAAGTGGCTGAGCAAAGGTGGCGGCTGAACCTGGATGCGCTTGCGGACAACATGCCTGCGATTCTGGGGTTTCCTGATGTGACAACGTCCTTCGCCGGTTCGACCTTGTTCCTGTCGGGTGGGCAAAGCGACTATGTCACTCAGGCCTATCGCCCGGTCATCCGTTCGCTGTTTCCCGAAGCGCGCTTTGTGAAGATACCGGGGGCCGGGCATTGGCTGCATGCAGACAACCCACGCGCACTTGAAGGCACCGTGCGCGCATATCTGGACGCGCCCGCCCCCAGACCCTTGACGTAACCCCTGCACCCGCCGCACTTTTACGGGCGGAGTGACTAGGAGGGTGCGATCATGTGGGACAAACTGCTTGACCGTTTTTTGAAAGGCATGATGGTCGCGGACCGTCTGAGCCTGACCTATCCGGATGGATCGACGCGGGACTATGGCCCGGATACCGGTGCGACCGCTCACCTTGAGATATCTGACGCGGCCACGCTGCGATCCATAATCCTGAACCCCGATCTGGGTCTGGGCGAAGGGTACATGGACGGAAAGATCATCCCGCGCAACTGCACGCTGGACGACGTTCTGACCATCATTGTGCGCAATCGGTTCAAGGGAACCATTCCACCGTGGATGCTGATGGCGAACCGGGCCCGCTTTCACATGCGCCGTTTCATTCAGAACAACGCGCCGACCGCATCGCGCAAGAACGTAGCGCATCACTACGACATTTCGGACGACCTCTACCGGCTGTTTCTGGATCAGGACATGCAGTATTCCTGCGCCTATTTCGTGCACGATGACATGTCGCTGGAAGAGGCGCAGATTGCGAAGAAGGCACATATTGCCGGCAAGCTGTGCCTTGAGCCCGGCATGCATGTGCTCGACATCGGGTGCGGCTGGGGCGGCATGGCACTAACGCTTGCCCGCGATTACGGATGCCGGGTCACCGGCATTACGCTCAGCAAGAACCAATTGGCCACCGCAAAACACCGCGCCAAGGCAGAAGGCCTGTCCGACCAAATAGAGTTCCGCCTGCAGGACTACCGCCACACCGAAGGCACCTTTGACAGGATCGTATCGGTTGGCATGCTGGAACATGTAGGCGTGCCCAATTTCGGCACATATTTCAATCGGGTTGCCGAGCTGTTGGATCCTGACGGCGTTGCCCTGATCCACACGATTGGCAGGTCCGCTCCGCCCATGACGCATTCATCGTGGATCAACAAATACATCTTCCCGGGCGGCTATGTCCCGTCGCTGTCCGAGCTTGCCCCGGCAATGGAGCAATCCGGACTTTGGCAAATGGACATCGAGGTGTGGCGTCTGCATTACGCCAAAACGATCCGGCATTGGCGGGACCGTTTTGACGCGCATCTGGATGAGATAAGTGCGACCTATGATGATCGCTTTGTCCGTATGTTCCGGTATTACCTGACCGTCTGCATCATGGCGTTCGAACAGCAGATGCAGGGTGTTTACCACCTGCAATTGGCACATAAACGGGATGCCGTGCCTTTGACGCGAGACTATCTTTATGACGCGGCCACACCTGCGGCAGCGTCCATCATGCACGAGCGGCGACAAGCCTAGGCTGCGATAGACGCCTCTCCACGCAATAGGGATACGCGCGGGACATCGATCACTTCGACACCGTCGCCAAAGCTGCGCCCTTCGACCGTCGCGCCGGGGTAGCCAAGCGTGCGGATACCGGCGGCAAATGCGGCCTGCGCACTTTCGGGCGTGTCTTCGATGGCCAGCGCCGTATTGGCGGTGACACCCAGGTGGCGCAGCGCTTCATTGTAGATGTCCGGTGCAGGCTTGGACCGTGCGGCCAGCGTGTTGTCCCCGATGAAGTCGAAAACGGACGGATCAATCGTCGCATGGAGTCCACGCAATATCGCTGCGACCTGACGCGGGTCGGTCGCTGTCACAAAGCCGATTTTCATGTCTTGAGCCTGCGCCTCGGCAATCAGATCGGCAATGCCCGGGCGCAAGTCGACACCCTGTTCCAACGCCTTCTCGAAGACACGCACCTTGTCTTCGTAGATTGCGTCAATTTCGACTTCGGCCCCTTGGGTATCTGCGTAATGTTTCAACCGCGCCTTGCCGCCCGGCACTTCCAACAAGCTGCGGTAAGTATCAGCATCCCAATGCCACACCACCTCGTTTAGCTCAAAAGCAGTGTTGAAAGCCCGGCGTTGCAGATCGGATGTTTCGGCCAGCACGCCAATGGATCCCAAAAGAAGTGTTGAATACGCCATATGTCTGTTCCCTGTGGTTTGGATGGTCGCGCACTCAGGCGTAACCGCGGCGGCAGGCAAAGAGTTCCGCGCTCAGATGCAGTTTTCCGGGCGCGGGCGCGCGGGCCCTCTTGCACCTTCCCGCGCCATCCCTATAACGCAGGACAATTTGCTTGCGCCCGCTGCGCAGGCTGCATCCACACCGGGGGGCCAAGATGCCAAAGCGTACCGACATCAAGTCGATCATGATCATCGGCGCGGGTCCCATCGTGATCGGTCAGGCCTGCGAATTTGACTACTCCGGTGCTCAGGCCTGCAAGGCGCTGCGCGAGGAAGGCTACCGGGTGGTTCTGGTCAACTCGAACCCGGCCACGATCATGACCGATCCGGGGCTGGCCGACGCCACCTATATCGAACCCATCACCCCCGAAGTTGTCGCCAAGATCATCGAGAAGGAGCGTCCCGATGCCTTGCTGCCCACGATGGGTGGGCAAACGGGTCTGAACACCTCCCTCGCGCTCGAAGAGATGGGCGTGCTTGAGAAATTCGGTGTCGAGATGATCGGGGCCAAGCGCGACGCCATCGAGATGGCCGAGGATCGCAAGCTGTTCCGCGAGGCGATGGACCGGTTGGGGATCGAAAACCCACGCGCCACCATCGTGACAGCGCCCAAGGACGCGAAGGGCAACAAGGACCTTGCCGCAGGCGTGGCCATCGCCCTTGAGACGCTCGAAGAGATCGGCCTGCCTGCCATCATCCGCCCGGCCTTTACCCTTGGCGGGACGGGCGGCGGAGTGGCCTACAACCGCGATGACTATGAAGCCATTTGCCGGTCGGGCATGGACGCGTCCCCCGTGGGTCAGATCCTGGTGGACGAGTCGCTGCTGGGCTGGAAAGAATACGAGATGGAGGTCGTGCGCGACACGGCTGACAATGCCATCATCGTCTGCTCCATCGAAAACGTGGACCCGATGGGCGTACACACGGGCGACAGCATCACCGTGGCCCCTGCCCTGACGCTCACCGACAAAGAATACCAGATCATGCGCAACCACTCGATCGCCGTTCTGCGCGAGATCGGCGTGGAGACCGGCGGGTCGAACGTGCAATGGGCGATCAACCCCGACGACGGGCGCATGGTCGTGATCGAAATGAACCCGCGCGTGTCGCGGTCATCCGCGCTGGCCTCCAAGGCGACGGGCTTTCCCATAGCGAAGATCGCGGCGAAACTGGCGGTCGGTTACACGCTCGACGAGCTCGACAACGATATCACCAAGGTCACACCCGCGTCGTTCGAGCCCACCATCGATTACGTCGTCACGAAGATCCCTAAATTCGCGTTCGAGAAATTCCCAGGCTCTGAGGCATCCCTGACCACCGCGATGAAATCCGTGGGCGAAGTGATGGCCATCGGGCGCACCTTCCACGAGTCTCTGCAAAAGGCGATGGCGTCGATGGAAAGCGGACTTGTCGGTCTGGACGACATCGACATTCCCGGTGCGCCGGACAAGGCAGCCGTGGTCAAAGCAATCTCTACCCAGACACCGGACCGTTTGCGCCTGATTGCCCAGGCCATGCGGCACGGGCTGAGCGATGATGATATCTTTGGTGCGACCAAGTTCGACCCTTGGTTCCTTGCCCGCATTCGCGAAATCGTGGACACCGAGGCACAGGTGCGCGACGCCGGACTGCCGGTAACCGAAGAAGGGCTGCGTGCGCTCAAGATGATGGGCTTTACCGATGCGCGGCTTGGTCAATTGACGGGTCGCGACGAAGGTCAAGTGCGCCGCGCGCGGGAAAATCTGGGTGTGAAGGCGGTGTTCAAACGGATCGACACCTGCGCCGCCGAATTCGAAGCCCAAACGCCGTATATGTACTCCACCTACGAAACGCCCGTGTTCGGCGAAGTGGAGTGCGAAGCGCGCCCGTCCGAACGCAAGAAGGTGGTTATCCTTGGCGGTGGTCCGAACCGGATCGGGCAAGGGATCGAGTTTGACTATTGCTGCTGTCACGCCTGCTTTGCCCTGACGGCGGCGGGTTACGAGACGATCATGATCAACTGCAACCCGGAGACGGTCAGCACAGATTATGACACGTCTGACCGGCTGTATTTCGAGCCGCTGACGTTTGAGCATGTCATGGAGATCCTGCGGGTCGAGCAGGACAACGGATTGCTGCATGGTGTGATCGTGCAGTTCGGGGGGCAGACACCGCTGAAGCTTGCCAATGCGCTGGAAGAAGCGGGTATCCCGATCCTGGGCACCACTCCCGACGCCATTGATCTGGCCGAAGACCGCGAACGGTTCCAGGCACTCGTGAACGATCTGGGCCTCAAGCAGCCTAAGAACGGTATTGCCCATTCCGGCGCAGAAGCGCTTGAGATTGCAGGTGAAATTGGCTTCCCGCTGGTGATCCGGCCATCTTACGTCCTGGGCGGTCGCGCGATGGAGATCGTGCGCGATCAAGCCAACCTTGAGCGCTACATTTCCGAGGCGGTTGTCGTATCGGGCGACAGCCCCGTGTTGCTGGACAGCTATCTTGCCGGCGCTGTTGAACTGGATGTCGATGCGCTGTGCGATGGTACGGATGTGCATGTTGCAGGCATCATGCAGCACATCGAAGAAGCGGGTGTGCACTCGGGCGACAGCGCTTGTTCCTTGCCCCCCTACTCTCTGACGTCCGACGTGATTTCCGAGATTGAGGCACAGACCCATGCGCTGGCAAAAGCGTTGAACGTGGTGGGCCTCATGAACATTCAATTCGCCATTCAGGGCGATGACATTTTCCTGATCGAAGTGAACCCTCGTGCATCGCGCACGGTGCCCTTCGTTGCCAAATCCACGGACAGCGCCATCGCGTCCATCGCAGCCCGGGTCATGGCGGGTGAACCGCTGTCGAACTTCCCGCAGCGCCCGGCCTATGATGCGGATGCAAGCTATGACAGTGTGCTGCCGCTGGCCGATCCGATGACATTGGCCGACCCAAACATGCCGTGGTTTTCAGTCAAGGAAGCGGTGTTGCCCTTTGCCCGTTTCCCCGGTGTCGACACGATCCTTGGCCCCGAAATGCGATCAACCGGCGAAGTCATGGGGTGGGATCGGACATTTGCCCGTGCGTTTTTGAAGGCGCAGATGGGCGCTGGTATGGTGCTGCCCGGTGCGGGATGTACGTTCATCTCGATCAAGGACATGGACAAAACCCCGCAGATGCTGGAGGCGGCACAGATACTGCATGGTTTGGGCTTCACCACGGTCGCGACACGCGGCACCGCAAGCTGGCTTGAGGCCAATGGCGTGCCATGCGGGACGGTGAACAAAGTCTATGAAGGACGGCCTGACGTGACGGACATGATGAAAGACAGCGGTATCCAGTTGGTGTTCAACACCACGGAAGGCGCACAGGCGGTCGAAGACAGCAAGTCGATCAGATCCATCGCGCTGTATGACAAAATCCCGTACTTCACGACAGCCGCAGGCGCTTACGCGGCGGCACTGGCCATTCGCGAACAAGCGTATGGGGATGTCGGGGTAAAGGCGCTGCAGGGCTGACGGCTACAACGCCAGAAAGCGATCCGTTATGTCGTCGAGATTCTTGAGGATTGCGTCCCCAAGGACCGAAGCAAGCTGCGCATCACGCGGATCAATCGGTTGTCCGGCCGCTGCTGCCGATAGAATGGGTTCGAGCGTCTTCCACTTGCCCGCCACTTTTCCAAGCGTGATCTTGATGTGGATGTTCGGTGCGGCGACCAACCCATCTTTCGCACGGCCTGTCACCAACCTGTCCATCGACACGGCAAAGAACGCAATTTTTCGGGCCAAAACCTCGTTTGCACCATCAGGTGCAAGACCGGTGAGCGCCAGGCACAGATCACGCTGAAATGCCTGCGAGACAACGCGCAAATCTTGAACCAACATGAATGAGCCGCGGTTTTTAGCGCTGATCGTAGAAGGCGCGTCGACCTTCATCTGATCGAACGCGTCGGCCAGATCCGGATTGATCCTCAATATAAGAGTCAGTGGAACGGTGTGCAGATCACCGGCTGCAATTTGGCGTGCCGACTTTGTGAGCGTATCGACATCGGCAAGTAGTGCCTTTGACACATCTGCTCTTGTGTCCAAGTCATGCGACAGTCGAACAAGCTGTTCGGTCGAATGGGAAATGTCCTGCACATGTACCGGGGTCTCAGCCCCGATCAGCACCATACAAACCGATTTCGTGACCCGGTGCACCAAAACTGCCTGGTCTGCCAGAACGCGCACTGTCGCTGGTTCCGCGTCCGCCGACCGCAATCCCAGGCCGAGCATCAGACTTACGGCCAAGAGCAGTTTCATCAGAGTTTTCATGTTCAATTCACAATTAGGATGCCTGCGACCTACCCGTCTGGGATTAAAGGCACCTTAAACCGCGGGCATTTGGGTGATTACATATCCTCTTGTTCCGTTTTATCCATTCAGTATAAGCCGCACCCAACAGGCCGCTGTAGCTCAGCTGGTAGAGCACGTCATTCGTAATGATGGGGTCGGGGGTTCGAGTCCCTTCAGCGGCACCACTTTGTCCCCCGAATTAATACCTTGCCGGTCGCTGTTCAGGTCGAGTTCAGCAGAGAACCGGCGTGTGGAAGGCTCGTGCAGCCGGGAGGATCGCCAAACTATGCATCAATGTGCGGCGGCATTTTCAACCCGTTCGCTTCCAGCTCTTCCTGATCCCAATAGGCGATGTAGATGCCTTCGGGTTCCTGAGCATCCGCCATCCTGTTGATCACGTCTGACGACCGCGTGATCCGCGTGTGGTGCTTACGGGTCCACGCAAAGTGCAATGCCTTCAAGCGCTCGACCTGATCCTGGTGCTGCGGGTCATCGCCAAGATCATGCAACTCGCCCGGATCAGTCTCGAGATCAAAAAGCATCGGTCGCATCGTTTCCACATGGATGTATTTCCAGCGCCCGTCAAAGACCATAACAAGGCGCGCATCGCTTTGATCCACGTTCACCGCGCGCCGCGCATCGCGGGTGGCGTAGTCGTATTCCGAAATGCAGTGATCCCGCCATTTCCCGCCGTCTGCATGCAGTAAAGGATCAAGTGCACACCCCTCGAACACATGATCCTTGGCTGGCCCACCAAAGAAGGACTGGAACGTCGGAGCCAGATCGATCCCTTCAACCAGAGCATCCGTCGATGTGCCGCGTGTCATGTCAGCTTGCGGCCTTGGATCATAAACCATCAGTGGAATGCGGGCGGAACAGTCGTAAAACAGGTCTTTCTCACCAAGCCAGTGGTCACCCATGTTGTCCCCGTGATCCGAGCAGAAGACAATCATGGTGTCCTCCATGCGCCCGCTGCTTTCAAGGTAGTCAAAGAGCCGGCCCATGTTGTCGTCCAGTTCCTTGATGAGACCCATGTAGACAGGGGCCACGACATCCCGCACGTTGTCGCGGGCGAAGCTTTTGCAGATGCGTGTGTTGGTCCAGCCTTGCATCAAGGGGTGCGTGTGCTCCCCTTCGCGCCGATTTACCTCTGGCAGATCATCCTTGGAGTACATGTCGTTGTAGGGGGCGGGTGCCAAATACGGCCAGTGCGGCTTGATGTAGCTCAGATGGCAAAGCCACGGGTCGTCACCCTGAGCTTCCATGAATTCGATACCGCGTGTTGTCAGCCATGCTGTCTCCGAATGCTCTTTGGGCACCCGGGCCGCAAGCGGCGCGGTTTCCAGAAGCCAGCCAGACTTTTTCAGACCATCCGGGCCGATTGCTGTGTTGGCCCATTCCTCCCACGGGGTCTCGCCCCCCATCCCATGGTCACGCAGATACTGTTCGTAATCCTCTGCATGGCGGTTCTTGTCGGTTGCCGCATTTGTTCCATCGTCTCGTACAAACACGTCGAACCCGCATTCGCTGACCAGCGCGCCAATCGTGCTTTCGGGTTCAATTCCAAGGCGCTTCATGCCCTCTTCATCCGCGCGCATATGGGTCTTGCCGACAAGGGTGCTGGTCACACCAATCTCACGCAGATGATCGCCCAATGTTGGCTCCCCTACCCGCAACGGAAAACCGTTCCATGTGGCGCCATGGCTGCGCACATATCGGCCGGTATAAAAGCTCATACGGCTGGGACCGCAGATCGGAGATTGCACGTAGGCTCGGTTGAACCGCACGCCCCTTGAAGCAAGCCTGTCGAGGTTCGGCGTGTTGATATGGGTTGCGCCGTAACAGCTGAGGTAGTCCCACCGCAGCTGGTCCGCCATGATCCACAAGACGTTCATTCGGAATCCCCCAATTTCTTCGCACCATCAACGGGGCGGGATATACAGCCCTTCGGATTTCAGTATTTCGATGTTCTTTTCTTCGCGTAGCATCGCGCGTTGAATAGCCGGGCGGGCAATGCTCAGATCATGGTGACGTTGAATGTTTCTGTATGTGTCGCCAGGATAGCCTACGCCCAGAATGCGGGCCCAGACCCAGAACAGATATCCGTCGACGACGGACCAGGCGTCCCCGTACCACCATGGCCCGGATTCGAGCCGCGCGTCGATCATGGCCATGATCTTGTTCATCGCCTCGATGCCCAAGGGACGGACGATTTCGAATGACAATTCCTTATCTTCGATAAACTTCAAAGGCATGGCGACGCGTGTAACGGTCGGGTGCACTGTGGCTGAAAAGAAGACCAGATCTGCCGTCTGTTGCAGCGCCTCCAGAGTGGAGTTGGTACTTGGTAGCAACCCGGCGTCGGGAAAAGTGGCATTCAGCCAGCTTAAGATAGCGACATTTTCCGTGAGTGGTGTGCCATTTATCAGCAGCGTCGGCACCTTGCCTTTAGGGTTCAGCTTTAGAAATTCAGCCGAGTTCTGTTGGTTCGCTGCCGTACGGATAAGCTCGGTGTCGAAGGGCACGCCGATCTCTTCCAACGCAATGGTCGGAACCCGCGCGCAAGTATTGGGTGCAACAAAAAGCTTTAGGTCCGGCATTGATTGGAATCATAATCTAGTTATTACTAACCCAACAAGCAAAAAAATCGATTTTCATGCCAAAAGCCACGATCAAACAAGCGGCACGGTCCAAGTCGAATGCACATCACTTCGGGAGGAATATGATGTCACGAACCATTATAGCCGGGCTGGCGACGGCCTTATGTATGGCCGCGAGCGCGCAGGCACAGTCCATTCTTACGGCAGAGACCGCAGCCCCGAATACAACGCCCGGCATCTCCATCATCGCGCTGTCCGAAGCCGCTGCAAAAGAAGGCGTGGCAGACATACAGGTCACATCCGGTCAAACCTTGACCAACTCGGTCCAGAACGTCGCCGAAGGGAAAACGGACATCGCGGCAGCCCCGTTCATCTTGCCCTTCTTTCTTTCCCGTGGCGTCGGCCCATATGCCAGCGTCGGCGCGGAAAAAGGTGCGGAATTGGCTGGCAATCTCGCTGTTCTATACACCTACCGTATCTCCGTTCAGGGGCTTTATGCCTATGACAGCTCGAACATCGCCGGCTGGAGCGGTGTTGAGGGCAAGACCATCTACAACGGCCCACCACGCGGGGCTGCGCTGTCAAATGCGCGCCTGTTGATCAAGACAAGTACAGGGCTCGAAGAGGGATCGGGTTACACCGGGATCCAGGTCAATTGGGGGCAGGCCGTCAAAACAATTCAGGACGGCTCTGCTGATGCATTTGTGTTGCCGATGTCCTTCCCGGACCCGCGCGTGTCAGCGGCCCTTGCGTCCGGCAACATGACCATCTTTTCGATGGCCAAGGATGTCTTTGAAGGTGACGCGTTTCAGAAGGTGGCTGGCATTCCCGGTACGGTTCGGTTTTCGATGCCCGTGGCTGACATGGGGTATGGCGATGGCGTCACGATCGCATCCGAAGACGGCACATTCCGCGGTCCGGGGACCGTCGGGGCGGATATCGTGAACGCCAGCATGGATTTCGATACGGCCAAGGCGCTGACCGCGGCATTCATCGCAAATATCGAAGGCATCTACCATGCTAAGGCACCGTTCATGTCCGTGTCGTGGCATGGTGAGACGGATATCGCTGTGACCGATATGTGTGGGCCCAACCCACTCAAGTACCACCCGGGCGCTGTCGCTGCCTGGGAAGAGGCGGGCTATGCCCTGCCCGATTGCGCAAAATAGCCCATCGCCTTCCGACCTGTGCGCAGGCTGCGCACGGGCATGACACCTGACCGTCAGGACAGCTTATGACAGACGCTTCAGTGGACGCGGATGAGGCACATCGCGGCTTTGCACTGCGCCTGCTTTATGTCCTGTCGATTGCGATGGTGCTGATCGGGCTGATCAACTCTACCCCTGGGATACCCGGGTATGATCAGCTTGCCTCTGCCATCACCGGTCAGAGCGGCGCGAAGTTCCGCAAGTTCGCCTTTGAATGGTTTTACCCGCTGTTCTTTGCGTTGATGATGCTGATTGTGGTGCTGAAGCATTCCATGTGGCGGGACTGGCGGAACAGGTCGCCCATCAGGCGGAAATTTGGTCTGTGCCTTGATATCGCGATGGTCGCGATGGCGTTCACCATAGCGCTCACTTACCTGATCGAGATCGAGTCAATTTGCCTGATTGATCGGGTGACGGGTGACCGGGCGCGCTTGATACAAGAAAGCCTCGCCGCGGCAGCGGCATTCAATGAAAGCATAGGCCTGTCAGCGCCCACAACCGTGGAAGACCCGCAATGCCTGAATACGACCGGCGGCTGGCTTGTCTTGATCGTCGGCCTCGCGATCGTGGTGTTCCTGTCCTACAACATCAAGGTCTGGGGACTGCCCCTTGTCCTCGTCGCGATCCTCATTTCGGCCTACACAATCCTCACCGTGCTGGTCTGGTACATGTACGGGGCCGAGGACATCAACAAGTACTTCGTAACCAAGCTGGCAGGAGAGCCACGCATGTTGGCTGATGGCCGACCTCGCGTACATGATGTGTTGGTGAACAACTCTTCGGGCCTTTTGGGTCGGTTCATGGATATCGTGCTGAATACGATCTTTCCGTATCTGGTTCTGGGGTCGCTGTTCGGCAGTTCGGCGGGGGGGCGGTCCCTTATCAAACTGGCATTCCGCTGGACACGTCACCTGCGCGGCGGTCCCGCACATGCCGCCATTGTGTCATCTGCCATGTTCGGCACCATTTCCGGCGGCCCCATCGTCAACGTGCTCTCCACTGGCGTTTTGACCATTCCGATGATGCTCAAACGCGGATTTTCCAAGGTATTCGCCGGAGGGGTTGAGGCGGCGGCCTCGTCCGGTGGGTCTATCATGCCTCCGGTGATGGGTGTTGCCGCCTTTGTCCTCGCTTCATTGACCGCCATCCCCTACTCAAGCGTGATCATCGCCGCGATCATACCGGCCATCGCGTATTTCTTCTGCCTGTTCCTGTCGGCCATCTTCCAATCCCGAAAGCAGAACATCTCTGCCATCGGGAAACTGACCGACGACATGATCCTGAACCGGCAGGATGTCCTGAACCTGATGATGATCTTCGGACCTATCTTTTTGATCCTCGGATTGTTGCTGACACCAAAGGATGCGGTAGGTTGTGGCCTGCTTGGTGGCTTGCTGGGTGCGGAGCGTATTCTGTCGGACACCGGGTGTCAGGTGGAAAGTCTGAGCTGGATTCAACGCGCCATTCAGAACGCTGCGGGATCTGCAGGGGCTGCAGGGTGGTGGGCGGTCATGCTGCTTCTTGTGCTTTTGTTTCTGGACCCGGAAATGCGCGCACGCCCGCGTCGGATTGTCGATGCCTTGGCTAACGCGGGTCAACTGATCTCAACCCTTTACCTGATGTTCCTTGCCGTATCGATCATCGACTTTTGCCTGTCCTTTACCGGGCTGCCCGTCTTCCTGTCTCTCGATGTGCTGGCTTGGCTTAACAGTCTCGATTTGGGCGGTGGAGGCTCTCATTTCTTCCAATTTCTGGCATTGTTCATGACGATGCTGTTGGCTGTGCTTTTGGGCATGGGGATGCCTGCCGTGCCTGCCTATATCAACGCAGCTCTTCTTATGGGCCCCGTTCTGGCGGGGTTAGGTCTATCGTTGTTTACGGCACATATGTTCATCTTCTACTTCGCGGTGGCCAGTGCAATCACACCGCCTGTCGCGTTGGCCGCGTTTGCGGCTGCGACCATCACCAGAGCTGAACCGATGGCAACCGGCTTTTCCGCGGTGAGGTCCGGCATCGTGATGTTTGTGGTCCCGTTTGTTTTTGCCTTTTATCCGGAGCTTTTGCTGATCGACGACGCCATCCGCGATCCGCAATCTGCTGGGGGCGCAGCGTACCTTTCAGGATATGACGGACAGCTTCACCTTGGCGCGCTGGTTCTGTTGCTCTGCCGTTTGGTTGTGGCGCTTTACCTGTTGTCGTCCGCATTGGCCGGATTTGACAGGCATCGCCTGCCTGTATGGGAGATATTGTGCCGATTGGGGCTTGCAGCCCTGCTTATGATGAAGCTGGAAATGATTTGGATCAGCGCGGCGGTCGCGACGCTGATGCTCATTGTCTTGCACAATCGGCGGGCGTTCAATGCCGAGGCGACCTAAAACGGTCAGCTGAGCAAAGCCGCCAGGAACAGGGTCAGATTTGCCCCATCACTTCCATCGGGGTCCGCCACATCTGCGGTTTGGGGAATGACAGTGGCATCGCTGGGCCCCTCCCAATTTGGCTCAACACGGCCAAGACCGCCCTGTTCGACGACGTCATGGACCAATGAGAACGCAGCAGACGGCCGTTGCAACCGGATGAAGTCTGACGTTGGCAATCCCATGGGATCGCGCTGCGCAATACCCATCCTTGCAGCCAAAGACAGAACCCGCTGGTTGCGCACCTTTGCGCTGTAGCCCTGAGCGATGGAGTGATCAACCGATGCCACCGCTGCGCTACCGTCAAAACTGACCCCGCGACGCCGCAGATGAGTGGCCCCTGTCAGGGAATAAACGTCGTCCACAATCACTGTCGTTCCGGGCAGTTTGGCCGCACGCCCCGGGAAGCCCCCGGGGTGAAAGGCCACCACACGCTCCATGGCACCGGACGTCAGCGCTGTCAGCGCCTCATTCCGCAATTGGATCGCGGCACGCACAAACGGGGGTGGTACAAAGTCGGTCTCGCGAGGGGTGCAGATAATGACCTTCAGCCGTGGTTGTACCGCCAATCGATCTGCAAGTATTTGCATCAGATCTATGCTGATGGCTCCCGCGCCTGCCCCGGCGTGGAGCGTGCGCGCAAGCCCGGCGGTTTCGATGTACACAAGCTCTTCCGCTTGATGAAAGGCGCGCGCCAATGACCAGAGCGCATCACGTGCGCCGTTGACCGACAATTCGTACTCTCGTCGCAATTCGTTCAGCAAGCGATTGCCGTTTGTGACGTCGATCATCGGTGCCGGAATGCCAATGGCGCTCGCCACATCATTGATCACTGTTTGCACGTCGATCGGCGCCGCAGAATCCAAAGGATTGCCCGGCGGCAAAAGCGACAGTTCCGGCGTTTCGGCCACGGCAGCGATGGATTGCAGCAATACACCTGACGAGGTTGCATCGGCTGGCGGCGCCCCTGCCCGTTCCGGCGGGTTCATGTTGTCGCCACCCGACATCGCAAGCCACCCCGGCGCCTGAGCGGGGGGTGGACCGCCAGGCAGTGGAATGAATGGCTGGACACGCCGAACGGCATGACGGGCGAGGTCGTAAGCCAGCGCCCCCTCAACGCGCACGCCTGCGCTGTGCGTATCAGGCCCCGGCGGGTTGCCGGGATTGCCTTGCGCGTGATTGGCCGACATCGCATCACGGCTCCAGGACGTGCCGCTCAGGACACCGTCCCAGTCAAGCCCTTCGCTGATCGCGGCAGACCCGATACCGCTGACCACGATGGCCTCCAGACGTCCCATGGTGGGCAAGCGCGGCCCGGTGCGCGGCACCGTTTCGGACGCCAGCGCGCGCGCTGCGTCAGCTGGCGTGCCCGCTCCGCCATCGGCAGGGCCATCATCGGTGCCAAAAAGCGGCACGGGAGCGACCGATTTCACCGTGTCCGGTACAGCGGCCATGCGGTCGAGCACTGGCGCAAAAGCGTCCGGAGGAACAGCGGCAGGACCCGCTGCAATGGGAAGGGTTCGTGCGGCAAACAAACGGCGATTTTGCGCACGTGGGGTCACGACCATATCGAAGACAAGCGTTGCCGGGTCTGGTTTCGGGTCGCCCGGTTCCAGCCCCATCGGATTGTGCACCAGGATCAGGGTCGGTTGACCCGCCACGGCGATAGACGCGCCGCCGTCCCCCCGTTTGAAAGACGGCGTTTCGCCGATTGCAGGGATGGAGATGAACCGTTGGTTGTAGATGCGCACTGAACATCCATCAGGCACCGCGTTGGCGGCAAGAGTGACAACCACATCCTCATCTGCAGTCCAAGACGCGGTCGCCCCGACCAATGGGGCCGGGTTGGCTCCGAAGACACCGGCGCCCGCCGGGGCCGGAAATGCGGGCCACCGTGCAGGTGCCCCCGGTGCAAGCGGCGCCGCCACGCCATCCGCAATGATCGGGGCCGCCGCAAACATCAAGGGGTTGCCTGTTGCGCCGTCCATCCGGGCCAGAACGGCGTTCGACAGCGCCATCAAATCCGGGCCGTCAACGGCGTAATCCACAATCACCTCGGTCCGCACCTGCGGTTTGAGGTCATCCGGCATGTCACCGTCCTCGGCAGGTACACCGACCACCGGACTTGTTGTACGGTTGCCACGCAAATGCCAATTAAGGTCAACGGCAAAGGCGCGCAGGAATTGGCGGGGCAACGTCACGCCTCCCGGCAATCCGGGTTGCGCCAATGGCCCGCTTGCCATCGTGCCACCCGTGGCCCAACCAAGGCGGATCCGGGTGTCTGCGCCCGTGCCGGTCGCGGCCAGCACCTCGCCTGTGCCAAGCGTCACCAAGCCCGACCCGTCAGGCGTTCCGGTCTGCGTATCTGCCCCGTCCTGCTTTTCGATACCGACATCGCCAAGTGGCGCCACGAAGGGGTTGCCATGCAAATCGACAACCTGCGCCACAACTCCGGTAGCCAGACCCGCAATACTGCCCACGCCCCCTGCCCCTCCGGTGCCTGCGCCGCCCGAAAAATCCAGAGCGGGGAATGCGGTGATCAAGTCATCAAACAACGCTGCGACCGCCACGGGATCGATAATCAGACCACGGCTGTCATGAAAGCTCATCGGCTCGTTCCGGCCCAGGCTTTCGCCGGGTTCATAGGTCTGCGGCGAGCGATCAGGTGCAGGCACTGCGCCAGTGAACACCAGCGTTTCCGGAACGGGCCGATGATGGGGTGCAGGTGCCACGGCGTAACGCGCCATAAGGCTCGACAGCCGTGTGACAGCCTGCGGGTGAAGGCGAAAGGCAGCAACGGGACCAGTTATCCCAGCGCCGGTGACACCGCGAAACTCATGGCCCTGATCCAGATATTCCAATGTTCCGCGAAAAGGTGCCAGCGCGTTGCCGGACGGTGTCAGTCGCAACGTGGAGCTGTCAAAGCTGGGATCGGCGGCACCCCAAGCGTTGGACAAGTGCGGCATGGTCAACCCAAGCGCATCGAGGCCATTGTCTTGCAGCGCCTGTGCGGCGGCTTGAGGGGTCAGGGTGAAGACATTCAGTTGTGTCATGGCGATCAATCCCGATCCGAACTAGAGACGCGTCGCCCATCCGGCATGATGATCTCGAACGTGATGCTGCGAATGTCCTGACGGGCCAATACGGTGATGCCGGTGCGCGCACCGATCTTTTGCCGGGTGGCGACATAAAGCGGAGCCTGCGCGCCGGATGCTGTCGGCCGTCCACCGATAGGCACTTCATCCAACGGTGCGTCGTACACAAGGTTGCGCCCGTCCGTTTTGAATTGTGACGACGGGCGATTGGTTCCCAGATCAATAATGGGACCGGGACGGGGTTCGAATGGTCGGGGGATACGGAAGCCAGGGGTCGGGGTTTCGTCCGGTATCGGACGAAAGCGATCGAAGGCGTCTGGCAATTCACGCAAATCACGGAACCTGTCCGTTCCCAAGATACCGCCACCGCCTGCAGGCCGGATGGAAATCCGAACCCGATATTCGAGAGGGCCATCAACAGGCGCGTCGGTGGTCACCGAATACACCGTGCCCCGACCCGTGATGCTGAACCGGTCGACATCACTCAGATCCGGCAGCGGAATGATGGAACCTTCGCCAAAACTGACGGTGCGTTCAGTTACCCGTCCCAGCGGATCCGTCATGCGCAACAAGATGCTGCCAGCAGGTCTTGTGTTTGGACGGCGGATAAAGAGGCGATAGTTGCGATCCAGGCCGTTAGGCGCGCGCCACAGAGCGGTCTGCGTCATCTCGGGCACTTCCGGGATCAAGTCCAAGGGCGTCGCACCTGGAAGCTTTTGACCGGGGTTTAGAGGATCATCGCCTGCCTCAGGCGCAATGGTGTAGTAATGCAGCGTCGGCTCCCCCTCCAGACGCACTTCGGCGGACAAGGTGTGCGGCCCCAAACTGGTCGGTGCGATGGGCGCATTCGACGCCGTGGACAACAGGATATCACCCAGATTGCCCCCACCGGGCCAGGTTAGAACGGGGGGCGACAGTTGCGGTGGGCCAGCGGGCGGTATCACCACAGGAACGGCGGGCGAAGGTCGCCCCCGGCCCTTGCGTACACCGCGTTGTGCGTCATCAAGCCCCCAGGCGATGGCCCGATACCACTGCGGCTTCCACGACCCGGTCGGCGCGTCGTCGCCTGCAACATCGGTAATCCACGTCTCGGTCCCGTTTGTGTCGGTGCCGACCATCCAATCTGCCGTGCTGCCGGTCAGTGAAACAAGCGGCGGCCCCATGCTGTCGATCTGTCTGGCCGCATCCGCGACACGGGTACGATACAGATCAATTCGGCCAGGGCGTGCGCCAGAGCTGGGACGGGTTTCCACACGTATGCGTGCCGCAAAGCCACCCGGTTCTTCGATGCGCTGCGCCTCGATGGTGGGGGGTGCAGGTGTCGCGGTGCGCGGGGCGACGAACGGGATCAACTGCATGCTTGCATCCGGTCCGTTTGGCCAAGGACCTTCGACACCGCCAGCGCTGATCGGAATAACTACAAAGAGATGAATGGCTTGCGATCCACGTGGCAGCGCAACATCCAGATTGGTTCCGGTCAGCAAGGTCTTGTTCACGCGATTGAAGTCGCGCCTGTCAGGCGATGCCTCAAATGCGGCTTTGAGGGTTGCAAGGCGCGTGCTGAGCGTCACGCCGGGCAAAGCCTCGGGCAAATCCCGGCTCGCCAGCATCCGGGTTTCCGTACTTTGGTAAAGGATATAGCCATCCGCACCCGCAACGGACTGCCATTCGACGATAGCGTGGCATTCACCTTTGGCATCCGGCAAGCTGGCAAGCCGCACTATTTCGATCACTTGCGTCGGACGAGATCGGGGATCCGACGCGTATGTCAATTTGCTGCGCGGACCGAAACTGCCTATGCGCCCCGGTGGTAAGGCTTCTCGCAGGCGCGCGCGCATCGCAAGACCCACATGCGGGGTGCCTGCATAATCCAGCGAAAACCCGGGGATGGTCACACGGTAGCGTCGCGCATGACCTTGGCTGGCAAATCCAGGCGTTCCAACTTCGGCCTCCCCCTGAACATCCAGACTGATGACGTTGGCAGCACCATTCAAGCCCGGCACACTTGGGTCGACCAGTGATGGCACGTCACCCGCAAATTCGATGAAGACGTTTTGTGATGGTCCACCAATGCTTTTCTGCAATCCGCCGGGTAATCCACCGGGTGCCGGCGTGTGGCGTGTGTCCGCCGAGAACAAACGCCCGGCAAAATCGATCCTGTTGACGGAACGGACGCGCCAATCAACGACGAATTCCACCACCAAGTCGGCGGGACACACCGTGCCACTGCCCGTATCGATCGGTCGCATCTCAGCCGAGATGATGTTGACCGTGTCCGGTTCTGGTTGCGTGCTTGAAAAGGGTTGCGTGCCCCACGGGCTCCAGATGCCAAAGATATTTTGGGTGGCCACGCCGTATTGCGCGCTTACCGATCCGGGTGAATTGGGGATGACAAATCCGGTGTCCGATGCGGATTGCCGTGGGTATTCAGGGTCTTGCAAGTTTTCATTGTTGCCGATCGGCATAAGGCCCTTGCCAGAGGGGCGTGGCTCCATCAACGGGGTTGCAGGACCTGCAACACCGCCCTCGGCCCGGCCGAAGGCAAAGCTGGACACCGCGTTGATGTTGTCGAGTGGCAACTGCTCCCAACTCGCGCGGCTGGTGGCCACCCAACTTCCATCGGGGGCGGCGGGTCGTTGATGGGAAAGGAAATGAACGCGCATGTCACCGGGAGGAAACGGGCGGGTGACACGGCGCGGGCGGGGAATGAGTGCTGCGTATTCGCGTGGTTCACTGTCGCCATCCAACCCCTTGTTCCACAAGCCAGTGACCATGAAATCATAGTCGGCCATATCTGATGAACCGAGAAAGCTCTGCTCCCCAAAGTGGATCGGATCCAGATCGACATAAGGATATCCGGTGCCAAACCCCATCAAGACGGATTGCATGGGATCTGTGGCAACCGCCATCTGCATCAGCTTGACCGACGACACGCGCGCTTCGCCATCTTCGGCTGGCATGCTGTCGCCATTCGCGTTTTCGGGTGGGCGGATGACGTGGTGATCCAGTACATTGACCTGCTGGTTGGGTGGTGCCTGCAGCGCCCTGTGCAGCATCTCGAGCAATGTCTTGTTGGCATCGTCAATCATGCCGTCGACGTCAGGCAACTCCCATGTCGGTGCCATGTCCCCCGTTGGGAAAGCCGGGTACCATCCGAACGGATTCAACCCGCGGGAAAAGCGTTGCTTGGCCGCTTCGCGTGCCGGCACTTCCTGACCCACCATGCCCTGATCTATGCCATGCTCCTGTCCGTCCAGGTCACTGAATTCGTTGGGATCAACTGGCAGACCCACCGTTTCCACCAGCTCCCAGCCTTGGATTTTTTCTGCCTGCGACAATGCCTCGCCAACGGCAGACACTTCCTGCCCATCTGCTCCCGCAATCATTACAGCTGTTATGAACGGGGCATAGAACCGGTATGTGCGCACGCCGTTGGCCGGGATGTTCAGGGTTTCAAATCCCAACATGTTTTCGAACCCGACCCCGTTCACCAGCGGTACGATGGTCACGCCAAGCGCGGGCCCAAGGCTTCTGATGCGCACGGTAATCGACATCACCGGTTCACTGAATCGATGCACCGTGCCAAGCGGGGGCAGCGAGACCCTGTGCGACAGGACCGGTTCGGGATTCTGCAAAAGCGGAAAGGCGACACGGCGCCAAACCTTGAAAGGTTCGGACGGCAGTCCGATGCGCGGGTTGACCTGCCAGCGCAGAAAGACTGCCAGCGTCCGATTGCCAAAATCCTTCAGGTCCAGACCTTGGGGTGCGCCGCGCGTCGTGCGCAGGGTTTCATGAGTTGCGGCCACATCTGCCGAAGGTCCGAACGGGCTGGTGACCACCCCGCTTTCGTCTGCGAACGGGCGAAACAGCGCGTCGCCAGTGATCATCGCACCTTGGCCACGGAACCGGTAAGGGTTGAAAATACGGTTCATCGGTCCCTCCTAGTCCTCTTCCCACGGTGCGCGGGTCAGATCGGTTGCAATGATTTCAAACTCGACATCGCCGCCAAGGCCTTCATCAAGGTACGGCTCCGAAAATGCCTTGCGGACCATGTTGATGCGCAGGCTTTGCCCTCGTGATCCGGGCTTGAGTGTGATCAGCGCGCGCTGCGCACCTGGCGAAAACAGTATCGTGTCCACGACATTGTCGGAGGCAGCACTTTCCGCGATCGACAGCCACGGTGTCGGCTCAAGCCGCCAGCGGGTTGTGGCAATCCCATCGGGATCTTCCTCAGTGACTTCCTGCGGCAATGGCCGTGTCCGATGCATTGGTTCACTTGCATCCAGCAAAATGGCCGCCGGTTGTGGATCGGCACCCGGATTGGCCTGTTCCCAGAAGACGATCACACGGGCCGCGCCCGGTACATCCATTGGCTCAAGGCCCGCGCCCACCAGTTCCTCGTCCAGTTCGGGGCCCATGGTGGTCAGCAATGTCTGACCCGGCACGATACTGTCGAGTTCCCGGCCAGCAAACCGTGGGTCATTGCCAATCGCTTGCAGCGCTCCGGCTTCTACAAAACGATCCTCGGTCAATGTGGCTTGCACGTCTCTTGCAAAGTCCTCGGTCAGTCCGAATTGGCCGGTCGAGAAGTTCAGACGGTAGACCCGATCACCCACCGTTTCAGCGGGTGCGCCGATGTCCACAGATTCGATGTCCATCACGTAGTCAGTGTACGGATCAAGCGGGATCGGCAGTTTGACCATGGAATGGCGCACCCGGTCGCCAGCAACATCCACGCATGGACCGGTTTCCTTGATGACGTCCTGAAGCACCGCTTCGAATGGCGATAACACATGCGCTTGCACGTTCTCGAGCGTGCCCGCATCGATTGGAACGGGATGCGGAAGGCCCGGTTCCTCAACCTGCTTGAACGAGGCCGCCTTGAGCCGCACGCGCAACTCTTTGCCGTAGGCCGCAAAGAGTTGGTCGACGGCATTTGTCGCGAACACGATGCGCGGGTTGTCGAGGCCAAACACATGCGCTTCGCCCTCTGCCGGCAAGGTGCACAGGATCCATGGATCCAGCCGCGTCGGCGCGTCTGCATCGGTGCGGAACCAGTACTCGGCAGTTTGAGCGGCCGCATCGCTTTCGACACCTTCGTCATCGCGGATGCGCACGTCGCTGCGGCATGTCACGCGATAAACCGAGTCTGGGAACAGCAGGGCGACATCGGCGCTCATCGGGCCGAGGAACTCCTGAACCACATCGCGGTCCTTCTGAATTTCGGCGGTGTCGTAATCCTCGCGCTCGACCTCGCCCAACCGGGTGAGTTCGATGGCACCGACATAGAATGGCCGCCCCTGCTGCTCGAACCGGCTGGCCTGCTTTTCGTCGAGATACAGAACGCCAATGCGGAAACGCGTCGCCTCCTTGGGTGGCTCAAGTTTCACACAGACAGGTTGGCGGGGCGACAGGCGTGACTGACCATACAGAACCGTATGATACAGGTCTTCGAACCATGGTCCGTTCAAATCAGCCCAGCGCGGCGGCATGCTGGTCATTGACAGCAGATCCGATACGCGCACCGGGCGCACGTCCAGTACGTTTCCGTCGTCATCAAGGAAATGAATCATCAACCCGCGGCCTGTCCCCTGCTCATCGTTCAGCAAGCCGCGGTTGACCCACATCAGCAGGTGACCGTCGACAATACCGCCGCTGTCAACTTCGATGACATCCGACAAGGGTCCGTGCTTGACCCCAAGCTCGGCCAGCCGATCCGCCACTTCGTCGGCGCGGCTCAAGTCACCAAAGACAACCGGTTCGCCAGTGTCCCAAAGCGGTGAGGCCAGTACGCGGCCTGGGCATTGCGGCTGATCACCCGGAGGCCCGCCGGGGACATGGGTCGTCGCCGCCGCGTGCGCGGTGCCATTTGCAACACCAAGCAACATGCTGCGGTCCAAGGCCAATCCCTGTTTCAGCCGCCGCGCGGCTTCGCCAAGGTCAAGTCGTTCTGCCGTCAGGTTGTCTACGTTGCGCGAAGATCCAAACGATCCAACAACTGCCCGGTCCACCAGCGCTCGTTCTGCCAAGCGGCTTGTCCGGTTCGTGAACGCCCGCGTTGTGACGTCTCTGTCGGTCGCGGCGGTCAGACCATCGTTCAATGTGCCTGTCCCCAACGAAAGGTTGGGCGCTACCCCGCGAAGCGTCCGTCCGATATCGAGGTTAAGCTCCAGTTCTTCCCGCCCTATCTCCAGATCGTTTCCGGTGTCCGTGTTGACCGTTCCGAAAACTGGGCGGCCAGTGATATCGCGCCCGACGAAACCGTCCCCGACTTGGGGTATGTCATCGCTTGGATCAGGCGCACAGTTGACCAAGCCACCTTCGACCACTGCCGGGATAATGCCGCGCAACTGGTCCAATTCGGCGTCCTTTGTCCGCCACGTCTCGTGCACATGCAGGGCCGTGTCTGCGTCGGCCGAACGCGTTGTGTCCTCGGGGTCTGGCCATGCGATACCTGTCAAATCCCAACCCGTCGGTGACGGACCAAGGCGTTCATCTGCGAAGGTCCACAAAACCGCGGCGGCTGGAGCAGCAGGGTTGCAGACGTTACCCCAACGCTCTCGTATTGTTTCTTCGAGGATTTCCGACCGTTCCAACGCCTTGGGTGCAGGGTTCGGCGTCCAGTTGAGCAGGGACAGATGCGTGGTCAGGTTCTCACCGTCAGGCGGCTCAAGTGTCCACCACGTGGACGGCGTGTTACCGGGATGGACAACGTCACTTTCGCCCACGCGCTCCAAAGACACCTCAGTCATCGTGTAGCGATACGCAAAATCACCGCGGGCAATGAAACCACCAGACGGCGCACCGGTGCTGCCCCCGGGTGATTGGCCAAGCGGCGTGATGCCACCGTCGAGGGCGGGCATTGCAAGGCTCAGAACCGGGATCGCATCAATCGGGACAACTGGCATCTCGCTGTCGGCAGGTTGGCTGCTGCCGCGCGGCATGTCGCCAATCTTGCTGTCGATCCCGCGGTCGACGCCCGTGCCTTCGGCAAGCGCGGGTGTGCGGCTGACCAGAACAGCACCCGCGTACAGTTCGGGTGGCGGCGGCAGAATTTTGGAATCCTCACCGATGTGGAAATCCACACAGCCCTTGATCTTGAAGAAAAAGAGGTTCAGCTCGCCACAAACCTCTCCGTCGATCCGACTGACTTGCGTGCCGTCAGCCCGTTCCCCCACCTGCGCCGACAACGCCGCTGACGCCGACAGGCTGATGATGAACAGCTTCAGCTCCCCGCGTAGATACAGCAGACCGCCAACATAGAACGGCTGGAAGCCGATAATGGCGTTAAACCCGGCGGTCACCTTCAAGTACAGGTTGATCGAGGTGTTGCCCCAGATGATCGACACTTCGAGACCGGCGGCGATGCCGAAGCCATTGACCTGACTGAGTGCGGGCAGATTGTTCCCGGGGGGCTGGTAACTCGGAATGCCATGGCCGGAGAACATGACGTATCCCGATCCGTCGAATGCCCCTAGAATAGATGCACGAATTGGGCCAGGCAGCGGGTTCCCCTGCAGGTCACTGCCAGCAAAGCTGCCAAGATAAACGTGCCAGAACTTGCCATCTTTGAGGTTGAAGAACGCCTCGATCGGAATCTTGATTTCGACCAGCGGATCGATTGTGAAATCGATGGAAATGCCGATTGTCAGCGTGCCCCGACCAAAGTCGAGGTCGATGACACACAGGAACGTGCCTTCGGCATTCTTGTCCTTTAGGGCGGGAAGCACTGCCAACAGGTTTGCCTTGACCACCAACAAGACCCGAGGGCCCGGCAGTTCCAGCAGGAACATGCCCTTGACGTTGAAGATGATCGGGCTGCCCATCGTGCCCAGCGTAATGCCGACGCCAAAGGCCCAGCTGTCCACATTGGTCTTCCACGCCTGCAGGTTCGTGGGGTCGCCATTGGCGCGGTTTTTGAGCCATTCAAGCGCAGGCGTAAGCGACGTGATCCCATCCTCGTCCCGCGCGTAATGCATCGCGAACAGACCAACAAAGCCATATATGCCAAAACCGGACTGGGCAAGCGGGATGGCCACAGGCAGTTCGACTTCCAAGGCGACGGCAACACCGGTGGCGGGTCCGCCCGCGCTTTCCGGGATTTGCGCAATCGCGATCTGAGCCGCGATCCGCATCTTCACCGGGATCAAGCGCACATCGATGCCGCCTTTGATCTCGGTTCCGTCAGCGCCGTCGTTGAACTCCATGTACCCTGAACCTTCGAGCACTCCGGGCACTTTCAGGCCAGCGCCAAAGGCTGTCAGCTCAGGCGGACCAAGCGGATCCACCGGCATGCGGACGCGGGCGCGTTCCACGGACACCACGCCCAAGTCGATGGCAAAGCCCAGATCAATCTCGAAGCTCAATGGGTTCGTGCGCGCGATGCGAGCGCCCAAAACTTGCAATATCTGGCCCAACGGATCGGCAACCCGGATGGCGCCGGGGCCCGACACATCAATCGAATACCCTTTGGAACTGTCAAAGACGGGACGGAATTCGAACCGCCCCCCGCTGCCCGGAGGTTCACCGAAGCTGAGACCGATGGCCTTGTATCGCACGGCCAATGGCGTATCGCGCGGGATTTCCAGAAGCGGGTCCCCTCCGCCAAACGACAAGTTCATGGACACGGCAGTTTCCACGTCAAAGAGGAAGCTCACCTGCCAATTGTCACCCTGCCTGCGGAATGCACCTTCACCACCGAACAGGATAACCCGCTCAACATTGAAGAAACCGGCGGTGGCCAAGCCCGTTGCGACGCCGATCACCGCCGCCGAGGCAACGATGGGTGCGACACCTCCGTCTGCGGGGTTCGCCGGGGCGATTTCCGACAACAGCGGTGTGAACACCGTTGTCATACCCAACAGGTCGCGCCCAAAATTCTTGGGCTGCAGCGCCTGACCTGGCAATTGACCCGTCATGACCAACCCGTCTTTGTCCGCCGGGTCTGCCCCGATGTACAATTTCACCTCGTCCGTCTGGCTGGCCGGGTCAGTTTGATAAAGGAACAGGAAATCGGTGATGCCATCGGCGGGGTTGTTGCCGACGCCCCGGATGTCGTCTGGTGTTTCTCCGGCCCCGCCGCGTTGCAACGCGCCTTCGACACCCGTCTGGAAATCAATCTGGCCGGACAGCTCAAGAGCTACAAACTGATTACGGATGATCCGCACCTTAAGGCGAGCAGACCGGAACCAATCCGGAGTGGCCGGATCACTGGGAGGTGTGTCCGTGACCTCAGGCGGCGGTGGCGGGTCTGGAACATCCGGGCGACGGACATCTCCGATGATCTCCTCGCCGGGGAAATTTACGGTGAACCCGCCTATTTCGGCGCTCCAATACTGTGACCTGTTCGGCTCTCCCTGGGTTCTCCAGGTGTTGTCACGCCAGCTGACGGTAAAGGTGGGCCCGGATGGTGAGTCCGCTCCGGTAAAGCCAGGCGGAAAACGGTCATCGATCAGCGCCCGCACACCTGCGGCGCGTCGCTGGCTCAGCAACCAGTTGTATTGCGCCTTGCCTTCGTTGCCATCGTAACTGGCAGTGCCGGTGATGGTGACATCCTTGGGGTTGATCCGCGAAAGGACGCCGGCATGGGCGATATCAAAGGGCTGTGCCCCCGGTCTCCAATTCGACGTCTCGCTGGCGATCAGGGCCTGATCATCCCGAATATTGCCGGTCGCCCGCGAGTAGTTGAGCGGATCGTTTTTGGGCGGGGTGTCGAAACGGAAATAGGCCGTCAGGGATGAGATCGAATCCGACGGCGTTCGCGCTTCGATGCTGCGGCTCTGCCCCCCAGCGACATTGATATCGACGCTGGTCCCCAAGCTTGGCGGCCCACCATCGACAATCCACTCGGTTCCGGGCGGAACTGTCACACCTGCCAAGCTGACGCGGACAGTGCCCGCCTGACGGTTATCGTTCAGCAGCACCAGCGGCGGCGCAGGCAGTGACTGCATTTCGCGCGAAATGGACGTGGTTGTCAGAATGGCTGCAAGCGGCTCGCCCGGTGGCGGCGCAATGGCAGGCGGTGCGCGCCGCGCGGCGGTGATGACAAGCTCCGCCTGCTTGGGCGGCGCACTGGTGTCGCTGGCAGTGATCGTGATTGTGCGTGTACCCGTCGCGGGCGTCGTCACGTCGTGCACAACACCGGCTTGCACACCGCTGCCCTGATCAACCGTCACGGTGTAGGGCGCCCGACCCCCGCGTATATCAACGGCAAGCCGGGTGGTTTCCGGCAATGCAGCAGTTGCCGTGCCTGGCCCCGTTCGCGTGATCCCTATGCCTTGCCGGTCACTGGTGAAAAAATTCGCGCCCACGGCAAGATCGCCGCTGCCCTGATTGATGACGGCCACATCGAAGTCGCCTGTCACACCATTGGAGCCGCCGATGCCGATCAGCAGGTTCTCCACGCCGGCGTTGACGGCAAAATCCTCGGCCCCATTCGGGGAAAAGAAGATACGAATCTCGGGCAGGTAAAGACCTGTCCACGCCTCGTCGAAGCCAAATTGCGATAGCACTTCGGGCGGCGTGTAACCGTCAGACAGATCAAGATACGCAGACCGGAAACCAAACCCGACCACCCGACCGGGCCCGATAAACGCGTGGTTCGGCTCCATCGTCACCAGTTCGGCGGCTGCCAGTGCGCCGGGATCGTCCAGACCCGTTGCGCCAAGCGACAAAAGGCACACCTGAACCTGCGCATTTGCGTCGGATCCCTGCGTCAGGCGGAGCTTGATCTTTGGCAGGTGAAACACAACGTCCGAGCGTTGCGAATGCGGGATCAGCAAGCCGTCGGATCGCATCTCTGCAGCTTGCAAAAAAGGCGGGCGCAATTCGATCCCGGCAAGGATCAAATCCAACGTAAAGCCTGTGTTCGGGTAATCCGACGGTGGCGGATCGATGGGCGGTGTGTCCAGCGCATCCAACACGTCACGCAGGGGTTGGAATGCCGCATTCCCACCAGAAACCGTGGCAACACCATTGGCGATGATTGTGCCTGCCACCCGCGGCACCGTCATCGAAAATTCCACACGCGTGTCGGTGATGTCCAACCACGGTTCGGATCTGTCCGGCTGATTGCGGGGATGGCCTTCGGTGTTGGCAGCGCCGGCCGTCAGCGTCCCTGTCGAGGGATCAAACGTGGGCAGATCAACGTCGCCTGAAAACCGCGCAACACCGCGAATGACCATACCACCGGGCCCAGTCGCGGTTTCGTAGCTTTCGACGTAGATTACGGAAAGAACAGCGTGCCAAGCAGTCGCTTCGCCCCGAAGAATATAGGGCCTGAATAGATCTACCAAAGCCAGATCGAACGGCATGAGCCAATGACCTTTTGAAAGTACTTGGAGCGAAAAAACGAACGGAAAAACAGCGTAACTCTGTGAAAATTCAACCATCGATGGTTTTTTGAGTCAAACCATGTGCGCGTAAAACCGCTTGCGGGCGATCTGCTTTGTCCGCGTATGTCGGCCCTAGTTTCGCCGCGCGAAGAGCGGTCAGTCACGCGCTTTTCCGGCGTTTCGAAAACGCGAATACGCTCGCAGTCGGCTCGATCATTCAGCTTCAACGTCGCATCGGTCACCACTGATAAGTCGTGTTTTTTCGCGCCCGCATTTACGCCGAAAAAGTATCAACGGCAGTTATTCATGCTCAAGGCGCATAACCCAATCGGAGAATGCTTTTGCGTTCGAATTGCCGTCTGAACACCACAGAAAGTAGCCTTCTTGAGATGGAAGCGATGCGGCATGCGCACGCGTCAAAACCCCGGTGCGCAGGGCATGACTGGCGAGGATTTCACTGACCAAAGCAACGCCATTTCCCTGCATCGCAAGCTGTAACGCCATGCCGTACGAATCGACAAACACCTCAGGCTGCGAAGCCTCACTCACCTGATCACGCCACATCGCCCAACCACCCGCCGTGCCCACCGCTTCGATCAGTGGCAGGCTTTCCAGGTCCCCTTCAAGCGTTGGCGCTTTCAGCGGAATGAGCCGGTTCGGTTGCAGCTCGGTCGCGCCTTGCCCGACTTGCTTGTGCGACCCGAACCGGATTTCCACATCCGCACGCGGCGCTCGAAAATCGTCCGGCCAGATCGTGCTTAGAAACCGAAGCCGTATCTGCGGATGCTTTGCTCTGAACGCAGCAAGATGTGGCGAGATGATCCATTGTGCGACGCTGACTGACGCCGCGACGGTAAGCAGATCGGAACGCGCACCGGAGTCGAAAACATCCGTTGCTGCGGCAAGTGTTTCTAACGCAGCACCGACCTGAGGCAACAGCTTGCGCCCGTCATCGGTCAGCGCAAGACCCCTTGGTCGTCTTGCAAACAGGGCCGTATTCAACCGCGCTTCCAAGGCTTTGACCTGCTGACTTACAGCGGATTGGGTCATACCGATCTCAGATGCGGCGGCCGTGAAACTCAAATGCCTCGCTGCGGCCTCAAATGCCCGAAACCAGGTGAGCGGAGGAAGGGATTTCGCCATTGCAGAAGTCAGCCATTAGTTTTTTTAATACCTAAGCCCCCAAAACCTTCGTTTGTCAAAGACAGTGCCGTTTTCGATAGTTCGCAAACACGGAAACGAGGATCACGATGCAACCGGACATTCGAAAGATCGTCACTTATGACGAAGAGGTTTTGGTCGAAGGCTTTCGGCCAGCCGATCCGCCTTGGCGGATGTTCGGAGTGGCCGCGGTTGTCAGAAACCCGTGGGCTGGACGGTATGTCGAGGATCTGAAACCGGAGATTCATGCGTACGGACCCGTCCTCGGTCAACTGCTGACCGAGCGGATGATCGCACTGGCGGGCAGTGGCGACGCCATCGAAGCCTACGGCAAGGCGGCTGTGGTTGGCCTTGATGGCGAGATAGAGCATGCCTCAGGTCTGATCCACACCCTGCGCTTTGGTAACTTCTTTCGCGAGGCCGTTGGCGCGAAATCCTACCTTGCCTTTACCAATACCCGTGGTCCCGCGTGCGCACCGATCATGGTGCCGTTGATGGACAAGAACGATACCGGGCGCCGCTCGCATTACTTGACGCTGCAATTCTCGATACCGGATGCACCACGCGCGGACGAGATCGTCGTGGTTCTGGGAGCTGCCACCGGCGGACGCCCGCACCACCGGATTGGCGACCGGTATCAAGATCTCAAGGACCTTGGACATGACCTGGACAACCCGGCAGCGGTCTGAGCAGGCGGATCTGTCCGCAATCGTCGCGGGCGAAGGCCAAAATGTAGTGTTGTTGCATGGTGTTGGCTTGCGTGCCGAAGCCTGGAACGCACAAATCGACAGCCTGGCCACCGGCTATTGTGTCACCGCCATTGACCTGCCCGGGCATGGGAACAGCGCAAGGCTCGAAAATGCCCGATCCGTTTCTGATTATGTCGATGTCATACGTCGCATCTTGCCGGCAAAGTCCCTTGTGGTGGGCCACTCGTTCGGCGCGATGATTGCACTTGAACTGGCGTGGCGGCACCCGGACAATATTGCCGGTGTGGCCGCACTCAACGCGATCCACAAGCGCGGCAAAGAGGCGGCACAGGCCGTGAACACACGCGCCCAAAGCCTGAACAGCAAAACGAATGGCGATCCGGAACCAACGCTGCGCCGTTGGTTCGGAGATGAGGAGACGCCGGCACGGACGGCGTGTCGCAAGTGGCTGACCGATGTCGATCCGGCTGGATACAAATCTACATATTCGGTCTTTGCACATTCGGACGGCCCGACAGAGGCAGAACTGAAAAGCATCTGCTGCCCCGCGCTTTTCATGACCGGCGGCGACGAGCCCAATTCGACCCCAGCAATGTCGAATAGCATGGCGGCCCTTGCCCCGCTGGGCCGGGCGCGGATTGTCCCCGGGGCGGCGCACATGATGCCGATGACACACGCGGACGCTGTGATCGACGCTTTGTCGGACTTGGCACGGAAAGTGTTCTCATGACCCAGCTTGACCGCCGCGCGCTGCGCTCTGCTTTCGGCAGTTTCATGACAGGGGTCACGGTTGTCACGATGAGGCGGTCCGACGGGACAGCACGGGGCTTTACCGCCAATTCATTCACATCGGTTTCGCTAGACCCGCCCTTGGTGCTTGTTTGCCCCGGCCATCACCTGTCATCCTTTCAAGATTTCTCTGCCTGCCGACACTTCGCCATCAGCGTTTTGGCAGAGGGGCAAGAGGACATCTCAAATGCCTTCGCCAGCTCTAAAGCAGACAGGTTTGGTGTCGCTCCGCACCATGATGACGCAAGTGGGGTGCCGGTGATCGAAGGTGCAGTCAGCACATTCTCATGCCGCACATACAAGGCCGTTCCTGCAGGCGATCATGTCGTTCTGATCGGTGAAGTTATGGCATTCGAACACCGGGCGGACCTCGGGCTGGGCTTTGCCAACGGAGGCTACTTCAGCCTCGGGCTTGAGCGCGCAGCCCTGACCGACAGTGCGAAATCAACAATTGGCGGCGTGATCATCGCGTTCGGGGATAGCGTACTGCTCGACAAAACCGACGCAGGTTATCAGCCTCCGTCCATCACCTGTCGCGACCGTGCATCCATTCGCAGCGACATGACAACAACCTTCGGGCCCATCGAATTGGGACCTGTTTATTCAATCTTCGATGATCCTGACACCCGCGCGCACTATACTTTTGTTCGCGCAACGGCGCGGCAAACCAACTGGTTTCCCGACTTGGAGCCCATCCACACAGCGCGTTTGCCCACGCTGAGCTACGCCAGCCCAGCCATCAATCACATGATGACGCGCTATGCTGAGGAAGCTCAAAACCGCGACTTTGGCTTGTACTTGGGCGACGCCACGCATGGCGACGTCCACACCATTTCGTAAAGGATCTGAGCCATGGACTTCTCCCTCTTTGCTCATATGGAACGCTTGACCCCGGATCAGGAGCACGACGAATTGCGCCGCGACTTCATCGAGCTGTGCAAGATGGCCGACGACGGCGGGATGCGCGCAATCTGGACAGGCGAGCATCACGGGATGGAATTTACGATCGCGCCCAACCCGTTCCTGACGCTTGTGGACCTGTCCCACCAAACCAGGAATGTGCGCCTTGGCACGGGCACTGTCATCGCGCCCTTCTGGCATCCGGTCAGACTGGCTGGCGAGGCTGCATCGGCAGACGTGATAACGGGCGGTCGGATCGAACTGGGCATCGCACGCGGCGCCTATTCCTACGAATATGAACGCATGATGCCCGGGATGGACGCATGGGAAGCCGGGCAGCGCATGCGGGAAACCGTGCCGTTGTTGCGCGCACTTTGGTCCGGGGATTGCGCGCACGAAGGCGAGTTCTTTCAATTCCCACCGACGACATGCGCGCCAAAACCGCGGCAGGCCGATGGCCCGCCGATCTGGATCGCAGCACGCGATCCCAATAGCCATGAATTTGGCGTGCACAACGGCTTCAACATCCAAGTGACGCCACTTTGGCAAGGGCTTGAAGAGATCGAAACGTTGATGGGCCGGTTCAATGACGCTTGCGCCAGCTTTGATGGGCAGCGCCCCAAGATCATGCTGCTGCACCACACCTATGTCGGGTCAGATGCCGATGACGTCGATGTGGCCGCGAGCGAATTATCGCGTTTCTACTGCTATTTCGGCGCTTGGTTTCAGAACAAACGGCCTGTCGAACAGGGGCTAATTGCGAAACTCAGCGATGATGAGTTGTCCGCCAACACAATGATGTCCCCGCAAAACATGCACCGCGATCTGACCATCGGCACAGCCCGAGAGGTGATCGACCAGATCAAGCGGTACGAAGATCTGGGCTATGACGAGTATGCATTCTGGATCGACAGCGGTATGAGTTTCGAACGCAAACGCGCGTCGCTGGCCCGTTTTATCGACGACGTGATGCCTGCCTTTCAATGAGGGACACGATGACCCAGCACTACCAACTTTTCATTGATGGCGCGTGGCGCGACGGTGCGGCGGGTCAGGTGATGGCGACACAGAACCCTGCAACGGGCAAAGATTGGGCAACGTTTGCCTGTGCTGCGCCCGGGGATGTCGATGACGCGATACAGGCGGCGCGACGGGTGCTTGATGATCCGACTTGGCGCGACATGAACCAAACACAACGTGGGAAATTGCTGTATCGCCTTGCTGATCTGATCGAAGAACACGCGGGCCATCTGGGCCGGATCGAGACGACAGACAGCGGCAAGCTGTTGGCGGAAACCTCGGCGCAGACAGCCTACGTCGCGGACTACTACCGTTACTATGCGGGGCTTGCCGACAAGATCGAAGGGGCCGTGCTGCCCATCGACAAGCCCGACATGCACGTTTTTACACGCCGTATGCCTATCGGGGTTGTCGCTGCGGTGGTGCCTTGGAACGCCCAGATGTTCCTCACTGCAACCAAGCTGGGCCCGGCGCTCGCGGCGGGGTGTAGCGTCGTGCTCAAGGCATCCGAAATCGCGCCCGCGCCGATGTTCGAATTTGCTAAACTGATCGAGGCGGCGGGTTTTCCTCCCGGCGTTGTGTCGGTGATCACGGGCGACGCCAACAATTGCGCGATCCCGCTGACCAGGCACCCTCAAGTGGACCGTATCGCCTTCACTGGCGGGCCCGACACCGCGCGACACGTCGTACGCAATTCGGCAGAAAACTTTGCTGTCACGACGCTCGAACTGGGGGGCAAGTCCCCCATCCTCGTGTTTGACGACGCCGATCTGAATGGGGCAGCCAATGGCTTGATCGCAGGCAACTTCGGAGCCTCCGGACAAAGCTGCGTGGCGGGGTCACGTGGTCTGGTGCACCGACCCGTCTTTGACAAACTGGTCGAAAAAATCCGCGAGAAGGCGGCTGACATCCAAATGGGCAACCCTTTGGATAGCACCACCCATGTTGGCCCGCTTTGCACCCAAGCACAGGTTGCTCGGATTGCTGACACTTTGGACAAAGCAAGGTCGCAAGGCGCCACGATACACTTCGGCGGAACAGCTTTGGACACGGCTGGAAACTACATGCCGCCCACTCTGGTCGAATGCCCGAACCCGAGCATCGAAACTCTGAAGGTCGAGATGTTTGGCCCCGTCATGTCGCTTCTTCCCTTCGATACCGAAGATGAAGCCATCGCGCTTGCCAATGACAGCGACTTCGGGCTCGGCTCTGGCATCTTCACCCAGAACCTTGCCCGTGCCCACCGCGTGTCAGACCGATTGCGGGCCGGGATCTGCTGGATCAACACGTATCGCGCAATCTCTCCCATTGCCCCGTTCGGCGGTTTCAACCAGTCGGGATATGGGCGCGAAGCGGGCATCGAAGCGATCCACGACTACACACGGACCAAGACGACGTGGATCAACACCTCCGACGCGCCGATGGAAAACCCGTTTGTGATGCGATGATCTAGTTCAATTCGGCAATCGCCGCTTTGATCGCCTGCGCAAGCACCGGCTTCACCCGGTCATAGCGCGAGCTGGGCACAGGGACGGAGACAGCAAAAATGTCGCCCACCTGATCGGCTACGGCAAACCCCATGGCGCAGATGCCATCGGTGTGTTCGTTCTCATCGCAGGCGAGCGCACCTGCGCGGATGCTATCAATATCAGCCACAATCTCGCTCAGCGGCGGTACGTATTGGCCGCGGTTCCGATGCTCTGCCCGGATCATGGACAACGCCCGTTCGGGCGGCATGCACGCCAGGGCCGCACGCCCATTTGCTGTTGTCGTCAAGGGAAAGTGCTCACCGATCCGGGACACGGTCCGCAACCTGTGACTGCCTTCGATCTGATCGACAAACAGCATCTGCGTCCCTTCCAACACGGCCAGATCGACCGTCTCGCCGGTCTCTTCCGACAAACGCTCCATCACCGGGCGCAATCGTGCGCGCATGTCTGACGAAACGGCCTGCGCGAGGCTTTGGATTTCACGGCCCAACCTGATTCCCCCATCCCCTCGCTCGGTCGAGATGAAGCCTTCGGTCGCAAGTGCTGCAACGATGCGCTGTACCGTAGAGCGGGGCAGTCCAACCCGCTTGGCAATCTGCCCAAGGCTCAGTCCGCCCGTCTCTCGCCCCAGCAATCTCAGGATGTCAGCCGCCCGTGAAATCACCTGAATACCTTGATTTTTCGATATTTCTTCGTGCTGCATCCGCCGTTCTCACTTCATTCTTCAGGCACCAAGTATGCGCCAAAACCTACCCGTAGCACGCAGCCAAATCAATTATTGACCGCAATGCGGTACATACGCACCATAATACAGGACAGCAACACGCAGCTTTGGGAGGAGCCGATGGTCGTCAATATTCGAGGGATCGATTTCCAGGAAAATGACAACAACGACATGGGGCTGGAGTTCGTGAACCTCAGCCACCGTTACGGCTTTCAGTGCCCGAACTGGCCCTACTTCAAGGACGTCCAGATCGACCGCAAGCACTACATGGCCAAGTCGGGCGTTCTCAGCCAGACAATCACCACGACCATGCACGTCACCACGCATATCGACGCCCCGGCCCACGTGGTGCAGGGCACGCCGTTCATCGACGAAGTGCCCCTGCCCCACTTCTTTGGCTCGGGCCTTGTGGTCAGTATTCCCAAGAAGAAATGGGAACAGATTACCGGCGACGATCTGGAAAAAGCCTGCGGCGACGCAATTCGGAAAAATGACGTTCTGATCATCAACACCGGCTGGCACAAGCAATACGAAGACGGCGACTACTTTGCCTATTGCCCCGGCCTTGTCCCCTCTGCCGCCGATTGGATGGTGGAAAAGGGCGTGAAGGTTGTCGGCCACGACACCCAAGCCAACGACCATCCGCTCGCCACGGCCATCGGCCCGCAGCGCAACGGCCCCATCTTGCCGCATCTTGAAAAAGAATACCTCGAGTGGTCTGGCGGCACTCCATGGGAGGTCGATTTCCCCGAATGGGAGCCTGTGCACCAAAAACTGTTCACCAACGGCATTCTTGGCATTGAAAATGTCGGCGGCGATCTGGACCGCGTGACCGGCAAACGCGTCACCTTCGCCTTCTTCCCGTGGAACTGGGACCGCGGCGATGGCTGCATCATCCGCCTGGTCGCCATGATGGACAAGGATCAAGCCTACCGGATCGAGGCGGGCGAGGACTTCTGATGCTGGTCAAACGCTTTGCCGACGCCCAACCCTACGACGCCCCAAACCACTGGGGCGTCACCGGGCTGCGCCTGCAGGGGTTCGAGGATGGCGGGCCGGAGAACCAGTGGATCGGCTTCTCGCAATTTCTACCCGGTGGCGGGGCCGGTCCCGACGCGACCCCGTTCGAAAAAGTCTATGTGCTGCTTGAGGGTGAAATGACGATCACCATTGACGGAACTGACACCGTTTTGCGCGCGATGGACAGTTGCACAATCCCTCCCGGAGAGGTGCGCAAAATCGAAAACCGCAGCAACCATGTCTGCAAAATGCTTGTCGTGATCCCCTATCCTGAAGGAGGTCGACCATGAGCCTCGACAATCCGCTATCCTTCTTTGACGTGTCCGGCAAAGTCGCTCTGATAACAGGCGCATCCGGTGCATTTGGCGCGGCTGCCGCGCGGTGCCTGTCAGGGGCCGGGGCCAAGGTGGTTCTGGCTGCAGGAAACGCCGCAGCCATGGCAGAGGTCGCTGCCACATGCACTGGCGACACCCACCAGATCAACACCCGCCCGGACAGCGAAGATGCTTGCGCAGCCCTCATTGCAGAAACGGTGGAAACATACGGATGCCTGGATATCCTTGTCGTAGCGTCCGGCATGAACAAGGTCGCCAAGATTGGCGACATGGACCCGTCCACGTTCGAAGGTGTCATGGACGCCAACGTCACCCAAAGCTGGCTCATGGCCCGCGCCGCCAGCGCACAAATGCAATCGCAAGGGAATGGCGGCAAGATCGTCCTCATGTCTTCCGCCCGAGGCCTTCTGGGCCACCCGGCAGGCTACACCGCCTATTGCGCGTCCAAGGCCGCCGTGGACGGGATCACGAAAGCGCTCGGATGCGAGCTTGGCCCCACAGGCATCACCGTGAACGCCATCGCGCCGACCGTCTTCCGCTCGCCCCTCACCGCATGGATGTTCGAAGACACGGACGAGGCAAAGACCGTGCGCAACGGCTTCCTCACCCGTGTGCCAAAGGGGCGGCTCGGCGAACCCGAAGACCTCGCGGGACCGCTTCTGTTCCTGTCCTCCCGCGCCTCCGACTTCTACACCGGGCATATCCTCTATGCCGACGGCGGCTACACGGCGGGCTGAGGGATGGACAAGAACCAGCAAATTGCGGTGATCGGTGGCGGGTTGATGGGCCATGGCATCGCCCTGACCTTTGCCCGCGCCGGTCACTACGTCGCCGTGCATGATCCCCTGCCCGACATGCTGCATTCCCTGCCACAGCGCGTATCTGACAGCCTGCGCCTGCTGGGCGCGTCGGATCAAGATATTGCACGTGCGTTGAAACGGATTGAACTGTGCGACAGTATCAAGGCCGCCGTCGGAGATGCGGGGTTTGTATTCGAAGCGGCCCCCGAAAAGCTGGAACTGAAGCAATCCATCTTTGCCGAGGTCGAGGCGCACGCCCCCGACCATACGATCCTCGCCTCCAATACGTCTGTCATTCAAATCACCAAGATCATGGGCGGGCTGCGGCACCGGCACCGCGCGCTTGGCACCCACTGGTGGAACCCGCCGCACATGATCCCGCTGGTCGAGGTGGTCAAAACCGAATGGACCGATCCGGGCTTGGCCGACACGATGATGGCTTTGCTCGCGGACGCGGGCAAAACGCCCGCGCTTGTGGAAAAGGATGTTCCCGGCTTCATCGGCAACCGCTTGCAGCATGCGCTCTGGCGCGAGGCGATCAGTTTGGTAGAAAACGGCATCTGTTCGGCCAAGGCCGTTGATGATGTGGTCAAGGCCAGCTTCGGCCGACGTTTGGCAGTGCTTGGTCCGCTTGAGAACGCCGATCTCGTTGGGTTGGAACTGACCCATGACATTCACCGTCAGGTCCTGTTCGACCTTGACGCCCGTCCCGAACCGTCCCCGCTCCTTCAATCCCTTTTGGACGATGGGCGGAGCGGTATGGCAGCGGGCCATGGATTGAGAAACTGGCAAGATGGTGACGTTAACGCCACGAAGCAACGCATCGCGCATCACCTTCTGGCTCTCGAAAAACTGCTGGGGGACACGTCCTCAACATAACGCAAGGTTATAAACTGCCATTCAAATCGGATCAGGATCATCTTTTGAATGTGATAGGTCTGTTGAATACGACCGCGCCAAACCACGTCAAAAGTGGGTCGCGCACCCCGGATCGGATCAAAATTCGAACCACACCCTAGGGAGGAAAGACATGAAAACCGATATCACACGCCGCCGTATTCTGGCTGGGCTGGGCGCTACTGTCGCAGCCCCCGCGATTCTGCGCGCCACACGCGCCTATGCCGCGAACCCGACGATCAAGGTGGGCTTCGTGACGCCATCCACCGGGCCATTGGCAGGTTTTGCCGAAGCCGATGACTACATCCTCGAAGGTCTGCGCGCCCATTTCGCGGGCGGCGTGACCAACAATGGCAAGTCCTACAACATCGAGATCATCAAAAAGGACAGCCAGTCCAACCCCAACCGCGCCGCCGAAGTGGCCGCGGAACTGATCCTGTCGGACGAAGTGGACATCATCACCGCCGCCGCGACCCCGGACACGACGAACCCGGTGGCAGATCAGGCCGAGATCAACGAGGTTCCCTGCATCACCACCGACGCCCCCTGGCAGCCCTATTTCTTCGGACGCGGCGGCAACCCGGCGGAAGGCTTCCAATACACCTACCACTTCTTCTGGGGGCTAGAGGACGTCATCGCCAACTTCACCAGCCTTTGGGATGGCGCAGGCGTGGCCAAGAAAGTCGGCGGGTTGTTCCCGAACGACGCAGACGGCAACGCATGGGGCCACCCTGAATTGGGCCTGCCAACGCCCCTCGCCGCCCAAGGGTTCGAACTGGTCGATCCGGGCCGCTTCCAGCCCCTGACAGACGATTTCTCGAACTATATCTCCGCCTTCAAGGACGCAGGCTGCGAGATTGTCACCGGCGTGATGATCCCACCGGACTTCGGCACCTTCTGGGCGCAGGCTGCGCAACAGGGCTTCAATCCCAAGGTTGCGACCATCGGCAAGGCGCTGCTGTTCCCGTCCGCCATCGAAGCACTTGGCGATCGCGGCGTGGGCCTGACGACTGAAATCTGGTGGTCCCCGAACCACCCGTTCAATTCGTCCCTCACCGGAACGTCAGCAGCCGAATTGGCAAACGGCTTCACCGCTGCAACAGGTCGCCCGTGGACCCAGCCCATCGGCTTCAAGCACGCGCTGTTCGAAGTGGTGGCTGACGTCATCTCGCGCTCCGAAGACCTCGATGATTTCGAGGCCAACGCTGCCGCTATTGCAGACACCAACATCTCGACCATTGTGGGCGACGTGAACTGGGCCAACGGCCCTGTGCCGAACGTCTCCAAAACGCCGCTGGTGTCCGGTCAATGGCAGAAGGCTGGCAACGGTGTCGAATTGGTCATCACCAACAACAGCCACGCGCCGCAGATCCCTGTGGGCGGCGACCTGCAGCTTCTGGGCTAAGGCACGGCGATGTCTGCCCTTTTATCCGTCAGCGGGCTGCAAAAGTCGTTCGGCGCCGTCAAGGTGGCGGACGACTCGAGTTTCGAGATTGCCCAGGGCGACGCCGTGGGCATCCTTGGCCCCAATGGCGCAGGCAAGACATCGCTGTTCAACCTCATCACCGGCGCGCTCAGCCCTGACGCGGGCCGGATCACCTTTCAAGGGGCGGACATCACAACAACCCCTGCTGCCAAGCGATGCAAGATGGGCATCGCCCGGTCCTTCCAGGTCCCCCAGCCGTTCGGCGGCATGACGGTCTATGAAAACGCCCTTGTCGGCGCGATGCAAGGCGCGGGCCTGTCTGGCCATGACGCCGAAAACCACGCGCTCCAAGTTTTGACCGACACAGGGCTCCTGCCAAAGGCAAACCAACGCGCAGGCTCTCTGACCTTGCTCGACCGCAAGCGCCTCGAAATGGCCCGCGCACTGTCGGCGCAACCAAAACTCCTCCTCCTTGATGAAATCGCAGGCGGCCTGACGGATGCAGAATGCACCGCCCTGATCGACACCATCAAGACAGTGCACGCTGCGGGCACCACGATCATCTGGATCGAACATGTCGTCCACGCTCTGCTTGCGGTCGTGGACCGCCTGATCGTCATCGACTTCGGCAAAAAGATCGCCGAAGGCGCACCAAAAGCGATTATGGACAGCCCCGAGGTCAAGGAAATCTATCTGGGAATGGACCCCGATGTCTGACCCGATCCTGTCGCTGTCAAAACTCGACGCGCATTACGGCGACTTTCAGGCGCTCTATGGCGTGGACATGGACATCCATGCAGGCGAAGTGATCGCCATTATCGGCGCAAATGGCGCAGGCAAAAGCACCCTTATGCGGTCCATCTCCGGCCTGATGCCCAATGCGCCGGAACAGGTGCGGCTCAATGGCGAACCCATTGGTACCCTGCGCGCAGACGAGGTTGCCTATCGCGGTCTCGCCCTCGTGCCGGAAGGACGGCAACTCTTTCCCAGCCTGTCGGTTGAGGAAAACCTCATGCTTGGCGGCAAAGTCGCACGCCCCGGCCCATGGTCGCTCACCGCTGTCTATGACTTGTTCCCGGTCCTCAAGGAACGGCGCAAACAGGCGTCCACGTCGCTCTCTGGCGGCCAACAACAGATGGTCGCCATCGGCCGCGCCCTGATGGCGAACCCCGAAGTCATCCTCTTTGACGAGATCAGCCTCGGCCTCGCCCCCGTCATCATCAAAACGATCTACGACGCCCTGCCGGGCATCATCGGCGGTGGCATGACCGCACTCGTGGTCGAACAGGACATCAGCAAAGCGCTCGAAGTCTCGTCCCGCGTTTTCTGCCTGCAAGAGGGTCGCGTGTCGCTCAGCGGCAAGACGGGCGACGTCACCCGCGACCAAATCACCGCCGCCTATTTCGGAGTAGCCGCATGATCGAATGGACAGGCGTAATTGTGCAGGGCGTCCTGCTGGGCGGGCTCTATGCCCTCTTTGCCGCCGGGCTGTCGCTGATCTTTGGTGTGATGCGGTTGGTAAACATCGCCCATGGCGACCTGATCATTCTCGCCGCCTATCTCGGTCTCAGCACGACAATGATGTTCGGCGTCCACCCTTTTGCCGCCGCCCTTCTGGTCCTGCCAGTGATGGCGGTCATCGGCTACGTCCTGCAACGCGGCATCCTGAACCAGACGCTTGGGCCAGACATCCTGCCGCCCCTGCTGGTCACGTTCGGTCTGTCGGTCATTATCCAGAACGCATTGCTGGAAGGGTACACGGCCGACCCGCAGAAACTGTCGGCAGGGGCGATCGAGACGGCCAGTGTATCCATGGGCGGCCTCACCATCGGCATTCTACCCCTGCTCACGTTCGGCATCGCCGTTGCCGTCATCGCTGGCCTGCAATGGATGTTCTACTCCACCGCCCTTGGTCGCGGCTTCCGCGCTGTATCGGACAACCAGGATATCGCCCAACTCATGGGCCTGAACAAAGCACACGTTTTCGGCCTCGCCATGGCGCTGGCCCTTGCTGTCACCGGTATCGCGGGCATCCTTCTTGGCATCCGCACCAGCTTCGATCCCTCCATTGGCGGCGGGCGACTGATCTTCGGGTTTGAGGCGGTGATCATCGGTGGCCTCGGCAACCTCTGGGGCACACTTGCAGGAGGTGTGATCCTTGGCGTCGCGCAAACCATCGGGGCCAAGATTGACCCAGGCTGGCAGGTCCTCACAGGCCATATTGCCTTCCTCGTTGTGCTCGCGGTCCGCCCCAACGGCCTGTTCCCGAGGGTCCAACATTGACCGTCCCAACCGTATACCGCGCCACCCGCGCCAGCCGCATCGCGATGATCATCGCGGCCCTCGCCCTGATCGTCTTGGCCGCGGCCCCCTGGTGGGCCGGCCGCGCCGATCTGCGCCTCATGGGCGAGATTTTCCTCTACCTTTCCCTTGCCTGCCTCTGGAACCTGATGGCAGGCTACGCGGGCCTCGTGTCCGTGGGCCAACAGGCCTTCGTGGGCTTCGGCGGCTACATGCTATTCGCGCTCACCATCTTCGGCGGGCTGCACCCCATCACTGCGATCCTGCTCGCTGGTCTGCTCGCCGCCGTCCTGTCGGTCCCGATCGCCGCGCTGATCTTCCGTCTCAAGGGCGCATATTTTGCCATCGGAACATGGGTCGTGGCCGAAGTGTTCCGCCTGACATTTGCCCAGATCTCCGCCTTGGGAGGCGGCTCCGGCACCTCCCTGCCCGTCGGTATCGTCCGGTCGCTGGCAGACGGCCGTTCCGCCCGCGAGGCGCTCAGCTACTGGCTCGCCCTCGGCGCTGCCATCCTCGTCATCACCGCCGTCTACCTCTTCCTCCGCTCCCGCCGGGGCCTTGCCCTCACCGCCATCCGTGACAGCGAGGTTGCCGCCAGCGGCCTTGGCATCGACATCTGGCGCACGAAACTCGAAGTCTACGTCGTCACCTCGGCCTTCACGGCCATCATCGGCGGGCTCATCTTCCTGCAAAAACTGCGGATCTCGCCCGATGCTGCCTTCTCAGTCAACGACTGGACAGCCTTCGTCATCTTCATCGTCGTCATCGGCGGTATCGGCACGCTCGAAGGGCCGATCATCGGCACGCTTCTCTTCTTCCTGCTGCGTGAAACACTTGCCGATTTCGGCACGATTTACTTGCTGGTGCTGGGCGTCGTCGCCATCGTGGTCATGCTGAAAGCACCCAAGGGCGTCTGGGGCCTGATCCGCGACCGCTACGATCTGGAACTCTTCCCGCTCAGCTACCGCATCAAATTGAACGACCCAAAGGACACCTGACATGGCCAAGCAAAAGACGATCATCACCTGCGCGGTCACAGGCGCCATCCACACGCCCACGATGTCCGACCACCTGCCCGTCACGCACAATGACATCGCGGAACAGGCCATTGCGGCAGCCGAAGCCGGCGCGTCTATCCTGCACCTACACACCCGTGATCCCGAAGACGGCCGCCCCTCGGTCATGCCCGACCACTACACCGGTATCCTGTCCCGCGTGAAGCAATCCACCAACGCAGTTCTGAATATCACAACAGGTGGCGCGCCGACCATGCTGATCGAGGATCGGATAAAAGCGGCGGTCAAGTTCAGCCCCGAAATGTGTTCGCTCAACATGGGCTCCATGAATTTTGCCTTCCATCCACTCTCAGACCGCTACGACACTTGGAAGCACGATTGGGAAAAGGACTATGTCGCCGGGTCCGAAGCCAACATTTTCCGCAACACCTTTGCGGACATCAAACAGGCGGCAACAGAACTCGCGCCCCACGACATCAAATTCGAACACGAATGCTACGATGTCGGGCACCTCTACAACCTGAAATTCTGCATGGACATTGGCCTGTTCAAGGCACCTGTCTTCCTGCAATTCGTTTTTGGCGTGTTGGGCGGGATCGGGGCCGAGGTCGACAACCTCATCTTTATGAAACGCACTGCTGACCGGCTCTTTGGCGACGACTACCGCTGGTCTGTCCTGGGCGCAGGCGGGGCACAAATGCCACTGGCGACCACAGCCAGCCAGATGGGCGGCAACGTGCGCGTCGGGCTCGAAGACAGCCTGTTCATCTCTCGCGGCAAACTGGCGGACTCCAACGCGCAGCAGGTCAGCAAAATCCGCCGCATCGTCGAAGACCTCGGCTGCGAAGTCGCAAGCCCGGACGAGGCGCGCGAGATCCTCGACCTCAAAGGTGGCGACAAGGTCGCGTTCTAGTCGTCATCGAGCAAGATGCGCTGCGCGTCCCCATCGGGGTCTGAATACTGATCGCTTTTCAGCGTCCAGACAAATGCGACAAGCGCACCCAGACCAAGTATGAGCGAACAGGGGACGAGGATGACAAGTACATTCATAACTCAGGCCTTTGTTCTAAGTGCGTTCAGGGTCACGGTGATCGAACTTGTGGACATGGCCAGAGCGGCCATAAGCGGCGTGGCAAAACCGGCCAATGCCAACGGAATCGCAACCATATTATAGCACGCGGCCAGCCCAAAGTTTTCCAATATCCGCCGCCGCGCGCTGCGGGCGATGCCGATTGCCGATGGAATGCCCGAAAGATGCTGGCCCAGCAGCACCACGTCAGCCGCGTTCTGGCTGGCCTCAAGCGCAGTGCCGGGTGCAATCGACGCCCACGCACGGGTCAGGGCCAGCGTATCGTTCAGACCATCGCCCACCATTACGACCTTGCGACCGTCGGCTTGCAGCGCTTCGATCAGGTCTTGCTTGGCTTCGGGGTCCACTTCGGCATGGACCCGGTCCACGCCTAGCTCTGCCGCAACGCGGGCCGCATTTCGCGCGCTGTCACCGGTCAGGATATGAACATCCAGCCCCATGTCGCGCAGGCGCGCAATTGTGTCCGTCGCGTCTGCGAACACCTGCTCCTTCCGTTCCAACGGATACACAGCAGTACCGATCAGAAGAACGGTGCCCTGCCCCACGCCCGCCCACGCCGCGTTGCCAAATCGCACAGGTTTGCCCAACCAAAGCGCTGACACGCCATTGCCCCGGTGCTCGACAATGTCATCCAAATCAGCGGCGCCAACATCGCTCAGAAGTGGCAAGACAGACCGGCTGAGCGGATGCGCCGAGGACTGGGCGAGCGCCTTGAGCACCGAACGCGCCTGGTCCGGCATATCGATCTCGGGGGAAAGTGCAGCAGCCGACAACGTCCCGGTCTTGTCGAAAACAACCGTATCCACTTCGGCCAAACGCTCCAACGCTGTCTCGGATTTCACGAGCAGCCCCATGCGGAACAGCCGCCCCGTCGCGACAGTCGCAACCGCAGGCACAGCCAACCCCAAAGCGCAGGGGCATGTGATGATCAGCGTCGCAATCGCGATGGTCAGCGCATGGTACATATCGCCCGTTGCCACGGACCAGCCCACAAAGGCGGCAAAGGACAATCCATGAACCAGCGGCGCATATACGCCTGCCGCGCGGTCCGCGAGGCTGGTATACCGGCTGCGCGCGCCTTCGGCCTGTGCCGCGATCTGGATCAAGCGGCGCAGGGTCGACCCTTTGGCGGCGACGGTTGTCTGCATCGTCACTGGGCCGGTCAGCACTATCTCTCCGGCAGTCAATGGCGCGCCCTGCGTCACGGCAATCTCGTCGCTTTCGCCGGTCAGGGCGCTGCGGTCGATCTGTGCGGCCTTACTGGCTAACACTCCATCCACAGGCACTCGCGCGCCTGCGGCCAGCCACAATGTGTCCCCTGCGTTCACGTCGTCCACCGGAACGCTTACCCGCGTCTCCCCGGCCAAGCGCGTCACGCGCATCGGTTCAAGTGCGGCTAAGTCTGCCGCCGCAGAGCGCGCCGCCTGCCGCATCCGCGTTTCCAGCACACGGCCCGCCAGCAGGAAAAAGGTCAGGGACAGTGCCGCGTCGAAATACGCATGTGCGCCGCCGGACATCGTCTCATACAGCGACAGGCCACAGGCCAGCAGGATCGCCAAGGCAATGGGCACATCCATGTTCAACCGCGCCCCGCGCAAAGCGGACCAAGCGGAGCGGAAAAAGGGCTGCGCGCAATAGATTGCGGCAGGCAGAGAAATCGTGGCGGCGATCCAGTGAAAGAAATCACGCGTGGCATCTGTCGCCCCGGACCATACGGCAACGGACAACAGCATCACGTTCATCATCGCAAAGCCCGCGATGCCCAGACGCAGGGTCAGCCCATCATCCTTGCCAGAGGACGCGGTGTCGCGCGCCTCATGCGCCTCGAACCCGATACCCGTGAGGGCTGCAATCCAAGGGGCCGGGTCCATACCCGGCTCTGCAGTGATGGCGACGCGCTTGCGGCTCAGGTTCACGCGGGCCGCTGCGATATCAGGGCGCGCGTTCAGCAACCCTTCGACAGACCGTATGCAGGCCACGCAGTGCACGCCGGGCAGGATCAACTCATGCGTGGGCAGACCTGCGTTGCGTCCCGATGCCTCGGCGATCGGACCGGCGGCAATACAGCCGGGACAGGAGGCAACGCTCATTTGGCAACCCGCAAGACAATGCGCTGGCGAAACTCGGTGCCGTCAGGTGCGACGGCTTCCAGACGCAAGTTCCAGTTGCCGCTTGCCAGCGTAGGCACATCAGCGACGAACCGTTTTCCATCGTGAAGGAAGGCGGGGCTAATGTCCTCTCCGACATGGGTGGCGCGGCCAAGGGTGGCAGAGGAAATGACAGGCACAACAGGCCCAATTGCATCGTCGATGGTCAGTTCCAGCACACCATCGGTCACCTCTGCCGACACCATCCAGCCCAATGCCTGTTGCGCAGCCCGGTCCGCTTCGAACTGCTGGCTCACCACGTAGGAGTTCTTGGTCTCAAGCCCCGGAAAGGTGTGCACCGCCTGAAAGGCCAGTGTCAGGTTCACCCCGATGATCACAGCGAAGGCGGAGCCAAAGATGCACAGTACATGCCACCCGGTGATTTCCTTGATCATGGCTCAGCCCTTTCCGTTGAAGATGGTGGAGACGCCCGCACGGTCGTCGGTTTCGACGTCTTCGACCCACAAGCGAAGATCGGTGGTGACGGCATCAGCCGCCGGATCATCCGGGCGCGCAATCACATAGATCCGCGCCTGCATCGTCTCATTCGCAGGGACGGTGACATGGTTCGCCACGGGCCCATCGGTTTCCACATCAATCCGCAAAATCTCGTCCGAGGTCAGCATGACGCGGAAGTCACGGTCATCCGCCGTCAGGTTGCGGATGCGCAACGTATACGTGTTGCGCACAGCCCCATCGGACAAGGTCACGAATTGCGGATTGCGCACAGGCTCCACCGTCAGGTCGATGTCCGACCGGATGAACAGCGCATAGACCAACGCCACACCGATCAACGACCACATGGATGTGTACAGAATGGTGCGAGGGCGCAGAACATGCTGCCAGATGGGACGCGGTTTGGCACCCTGCGTCTCCGCCTCCTCATCGGACAACGCCAGATAATCGATCAAGCCACGCGGCTTGCCGATCCGCTCCATGATCTCGTCACAGGCGTCAATGCACAGGGCACAGGTGATGCACTCCATCTGCTGCCCGTCCCGAATGTCGATGCCTGCGGGGCACACGTTCACGCAAGCCATGCAGTCGATGCAATCACCCAATTGGTCCGCACCTTCGGCCTTGCGGTGCTTGCCGCGCGGCTCACCCCGCCAATGGCGGTAGGCGACGGTCAGGGTGCTTTCATCCATCATCGCGGCTTGAATGCGTGGCCACGGGCACATGTAATTGCAGACCTGTTCGCGCATGAAGCCGCCAAAGACGAAGGTCGTCGCCGCCAGAATAAGGATGGTGGAATAGGCAACCAAGGGCGCGCTGAAGGTCAGCAATTGCCCGGCAAGGGTAGGCGCATCCGCGAAATAGAACACCCACGCGCCGCCGGTGGCGAGGGCGATCAGAAACCACACCGCCCACTTGGTTACTCGCAAACGGACCTTGCGCAGCGACCAATCCGCATTCCACAGGCGGACGCGCGCGTTGCGGTCCCCTTCGATCCACCGCTCCACCAGAATGAACAAATCCGTCCACACGGTCTGCGGGCAGGTATAGCCGCACCAGACGCGGCCAAGGGCGGATGTAAACAGAAACAAGCCAAGCCCGGCCATGATCAGAAGGCCCGCCACAAAGTAGAACTCATGGGGCCAAATCTCGATCCAGAGGAAGTAGAAGCGGCGACCGGCCAGATCGATCAGAACCGCCTGATCGGGCAGGTTCGGGCCGCGATCCCAGCGAATCCACGGCGTCAGATAGTAGATCGCTAGGGTCACCCCCATGATCCACCATTTGAGCGTTCGAAACGTGCCCTTTACCCGCTTGGGAAAGATCGGTTCACGCGCAGCATAAAGAGACGGCGGAGAGGCCGGAGGCTGTGTCATTTCAAGTTGTCCTGTTCGTAAGCGTACACTGCACGGGGTGGGATTTTGCCTCCTTGATCTGGATCAAGGGTGACAAATGATATCCCGGCCCCTGCTAGGTACGAACAGGACAAGGGCCGGGACCGTCGCGCATTCCCCTCCAAGGAGGCTTTCGCCCCGATGCGCGCCGTAGGCCTGGCGGGCGTTACTCCCCCCCGCCAAGCTGGTGCAGATACAATGTGACCGCCTTGATCTCATCTTCATCCAGACGCGGACCCCATGCGGGCATCACGCCGAAGCGGGAATAGGTGATCGTTTCGGTGATGGTCTCGCGGTCGCCCCCATAAAGCCAGATCGCGTCGTTGAGGGTGGGTGCGCCCAGATCGCGGATGCCTTCACCTGCGTCGCCATGACAGGCGGTGCACTGCTCTTCGAACAACACCAAGCCCTGTTCGGCCAGTGCCGCGTCGTGATCCTGACCAGACAAGGCCAGTACGTATTCCACCGTCTGTCCGATCTCCTCATCCGACAGGATGTCGCCAAAGACAGGCATCTCGGACCAGCGTGCATCGGGATCGGTATCGTTCCGAATGCCGTGACGGACGGTGTACTCGATATCTTCAAGCGACCCGCCCCAAAGCCATGCGTCATCCAGCAGGTTGGGATAGCCTCCCGCCTGAACACCCGCAGCCCCCGCGCCGTGACACTGCGAACAGTTGGCAAGGAACACGGACGCGCCGCCTGCCACACCATATCGGTGCGCCGGATCATCGGGCGACAGGGTGGACAGATCGGCAGAGGCCAGCACAGCCGCCACTTCGGCGTTCTGCGCTTCGACTTCCGCAATCTGCTCTGCCACCTCGGCGCGGGTCGAATACCCCAGCAACCCTGCGGTGGCCGAGTTGACCAGGGGCCACGCCGGATAGGCGATGGTATAGGCCACGCCCCAGACAATCGTGCCGTAAAAGCACCACAGCCACCACCGCGGCAGCGGGTTGTTCAGCTCCTTGATGCCATCCCAATCATGACCGGTGGTGTCAGTGCCTGTGGCTTCATCGATATCTTTGTTGTCAGCCATCTCAGTCGGCCTCCGGTTCTTGTGCGGTCAGATGCGCATCTGTGTCGTTGCGGAATGGGATGCTGGCGGCCTCTTCGTTGGCCTTGCGCGCCGAGGGGCGGAAGGACCAGAGGCACGCTGTGATGTAGAAGACCACCATGGCCAGCAGGACCCAGCTGTCAGCGAGTTCACGCAGGAAGGAATAGGTGTCCATCATGTCCTCCTATCGGTTCGCATCGGGGGTGAAGGTCGAGAAGTCGACCAACGTGCCCAGCATCTGAAGATACGCAATCAGCGCATCCATTTCGGTCAACTCAGGCTGACCGTCGAAATTGGACACCACCGCACCGGGATAGCGTTCCACCAGCCCGTCCCAGTCGCCATCGGGATCGGCCTGCACCCGGAAGTCCGCAGCCGCAGCCTCCACCATCTCGTCGGAGTAAGGCACGCCCACAAAGCGGTGGGTGCTGACCAAATCCTCGATCTGTTCGCCGTCAATCACGGTGTCGGCGAGGAACGCGTATTTGGGCATGATCGATTCCGGCACCACGGACTGCGGATCAAGCAGGTGATCCACATGCCACGCATCCGAATATCGGCCACCCACACGGGCCAGATCAGGCCCGGTGCGCTTTGACCCCCACTGGAACGGGTGGTCATACATCGACTCCGCCGCCAGTGAATAATGCCCGTAACGTTCAACCTCATCCCGCATGGGGCGGATCATCTGGCTGTGGCAGACATAGCACCCTTCGCGGATGTAGATGTCGCGCCCGGCCAGCTCCAGCGGGCTGTAGGGCCGCACCCCATCAACCTCTTCGATCGTGTTCTCAAGATAGAACAGAGGTGCGATTTCAACGATGCCACCGATGGTGACGACAAGCAGCGAGAAGACGAACAAAAGCGTCGGGCTGCGTTCCAGAACCTGATGTCGGTCAAGAAAAGCCATTGTGCTGTCTCCTTATGCCGCTTGAACGTTTGCGGGCATGGGTGGGGCCACCGTGACGGGCTTGCCGCCGCGGATGGTCATCCACATGTTCCACACCATGATGATGCCCCCTGCGAGGTACAGAACCCCGCCCAGACCACGCACCACATACATCGGGAACTTCGCGCTCACGGTGTCGGCGAACGAATTCACCAGGAAGCCTTGGGCATCGACTTCGCGCCACATCAGGCCTTCCATGATGCCGGTCACCCACATCGACGAGGCGTAAAGCACGATACCGATGGTCGCGAGCCAGAAGTGCCAGTCGATGGCCGACATGGAATACATCTGCTTGCGACCCCACAGGCGTGGCGTCAGGAAGTAAAGCGCGCCAAAGGTGATCATGCCGTTCCAGCCAAGTGCGCCAGAGTGCACGTGCCCGATGGTCCAGTCGGTGTAGTGTGACAGGGAGTTCACCGCGCGGATCGACATCATCGGTCCCTCAAAGGTGGACATGCCGTAGAAGGCGAGGCTGATCACCATCATCCGAATGATCGGGTCCGTGCGCAGCTTGTCCCACGCGCCTTGCAGCGTCATCAGACCGTTGATCATGCCACCCCAGCTCGGCATCCACAGGATGATCGAAAACACCATACCAAGGGTCGCGGCCCAATCCGGCAACGCGGTGTAGTGCAGGTGGTGCGGACCGGCCCAGATATACAGGAAGATCAGCGCCCAGAAGTGAATGATCGACAGCTTGTAGCTGTAGACGGGGCGTTCGGCCTGCTTCGGCACAAAGTAGTACATCATGCCCAGGAACCCGGCAGTGAGGAAGAAGCCAACCGCGTTGTGGCCATACCACCACTGCGTCATCGCATCCTGCACACCCGAGAACACCTGCACGGACTTGGAGCCCAGCAGCGATACGGGGATGCTCAGGTTGTTAACGATGTGCAGCATCGCCACAGTGATGATGAAGCTCAAAAGGAACCAGTTGGCGACATAGATGTGTTTCTCTTGCCGCTTGAAGATCGTGCCCAGATAGACGGCCAGGAACGCGACCCACACAAGGGTAAGCCAGATGTCCACGTACCACTCAGGTTCGGCATATTCCTTGGACTGCGTGGCACCCAGCAGATAACCGGTGGCGGCCATCACGATAAACAGCTGGTACCCCCAGAACACGAACCAAGACAGGTTGCCGCCCCAGAGGCGTGCACCGCAGGTCCGTTGCACAATGTAGAAAGAGGACATGATCAGGGCGTTGCCGCCAAACGCAAAAATCACCGCACTTGTGTGCAGCGGGCGCAGACGTCCGAAGTTGGTAAAGGGTTGACCCCAATCGAAGTTCAGACCGGGAAAGGCAAGCTGGAAGGCGATGAACACCCCGGCGAGGAAGCCAACGACCCCCCAGAACCCGGTGGCGATCACACCCGCCCGGATCACACCATCCATATATCCGGTGTCATCCACGACGGCGCGCGTTTCTCCGATCTGGCGGACTTGCCAGATGAACATGCCCAGCGCGATCACGAAGATCAGCGCTGCATGCAGTTTGTAAGCCAGATCGTGCCCCCAATCCGCTGCGATGGCAGCGAGCAGGGCAACAAGGCCAAGTAAAATGAGTTTAACGTAGTCCCACATTCTCTTTCCTTTGCAAATTCGCACCGCACGGCCTGGAAGAAACCGTTCGCTACGCGTCTGCGCACTGTCCCCGCGGGGACAACACACCTGTTCGTATGTTTTCTGATTAGGGACCCGTGCGCCGAGGCGCGTTGATCTGGATCAAGATGCGCAGATTTACCGGATGACATGCACCGCGCACTTCACGTGACGAGTGACCCATGCAGCCGTCGATCCCAGTAGGATGTCGGACAGCGCGGGCTGGTGGGACGGCATGACAATCAGGTCAATCCCGTGTTCTTGCGCATAATCCGTGATGCTGCGCCCGGTCGGCCCTTCAATCAGGGCGCTCTGGCAATTGGGCAGTTCCGACGCCATGACCTGCAGACGCGCATTCACGCGCTCCCGGCTTCCTGCGACAAGGTCTGCGGGGATGTACTCTGCCGCGTAGACCGGCAGTTGTTCCATCACGTGCAGCAATGTGATGCGGGCACCTTCCGACGCCAGATGCTGTGCGACGGCTGTGGCTTGGGCATGATCGCGTCCCTCACCGAATGCGACGGGGATCAGAATGTTGGAATACATGGGAAAGCCCTCCTTTGGCCCTAAGGCCAGAAGGGATAGCAGCCCCCGTGCGGAGGCGCGTTGATGTGGATCAAGCCTTGATCAGATCAGGGGACCACCGTCAGAATCATCACCGCTTTCCAGCAGCAACGTCTCAAGGTCGGGGACAAGCACAACACGGTTCCCATCCAGTTCGATGACGCCATCCTTGCGCAGTCCGGTGAATTGACGGCTGACGGTTTCAATGGTGAGACCCAAGAAATTGGCCATCGCCTCACGGCTGATCGGCAGCTGAATACGGGAGGTATCCCCCAACACCCGACCATCAGGATGCACTGTGCGTTTGGCGATCAGCATCAGGAAGCTGGCGATCTTCTCCCGCGCCGTCTTGCGCCCCAGAAGCAACATCCAGTCGCGCGCGGCATCCAATTCGTCCAGCGCCATCTCCAACATGCGCTCTTGCACATGAGGAACCTCTTTCAACAGCTTTTCGAAGGGCTTGCGGTAAAAACAACATAGCGTGACATCGGTTACGGCCGTGACATCATATTGCAACGTGTCGCGTCCCGGACGGCCAATGAAGTCTGAGGGCAGCAAAAGACCAACAAGCTGGGTTCGCCCATCCTCGATCCCGCGCTCCAACGTCGCTGTGCCGCCCACAACAGAGGCGACAACATCCAGCGCGTCGCCACGCATCGCGATGGTCTGCCCGGCGGAATACGTCTTGTAGAACTTGATCTGGTTCAGCTGCTCCAGCTCATCATCATCACAACGCGCGCAGACAGCCCGGTGACGGATCGGGCAGGTCGAACAGCTTTCAACGGCCGCAAGCGGTTTGTTCATCTTAAGCTCCGTTGATCTGTGTCAATGCACGGGGCCGACAGATCACTGAACTTGGATGAATGAAACACGTTTCCGACCTCCGCCGTCATGGGCTTTTCGATGCCAGGGTGCCACGCTTTACAAGCTACCCACCCGCCAATTGGTTCAGCGAAGGGGTGAATGCGGAATGCGTGCGCACCTGGCAATCCACTGCTCCCAAGGATGCAGAGATTTCGCTGTATGTCCACATCCCGTTTTGCCGCAGATTATGCTGGTTCTGTGCCTGCCGGACCCAAGGCACGCGCAACGACGCCCCGCTTGCGCCCTATGTCGAGCGGGTGCTGACCGAGGCGCGCGCCACACGCGACGGTTTCACACAAACAGTCAAACCCAAGCGCCTGCACCTTGGCGGTGGCACGCCCACCATACTCTCCGCCGACCTGCTGGACCGGTTGCTGACAGGGCTGAATGACATTTGGGGCCTCGATGACCTCGAGGAGTTCTCCGTCGAGGTGGACCCGACAGATGTGGGACCCAAGCGCCTTGCCATGCTCAAGAAGCATGGGCTGTCGCGCGCGAGCCTTGGTATTCAGGATTTCGATCCACACGTGCAGCAAGCCATCGGGCGAGAGCAATCTTTCGAGATGACGGCTGACGTCGTCACGCAGTTGCGCCTGCTTGACGTTAATGCACTAAACTTCGATCTGCTGTATGGCCTACCGTTTCAAACAGAACAGACGCTGACTGCCACATTGCAGGCCGCACTTGAGATGGAGCCGACCCGCATTGCGCTTTTTGGGTACGCGCATGTGCCTTGGATGTCCAAGCGGCAATCTCTCATCCCAAGCGACGCATTGCCAAAGCCGGAAAAACGGTTGGAGCTCTTCGATCTGGCCCGGCGTACGCTATTGGGTCAGGGCTATGTCCAGATCGGGATCGACCACTTTGCACGCCCCGACGACGCACTGGCACAAGCCTACTTTGACAAGCGGCTGACCCGATCCTTCCAAGGCTACACCGATGACAACGCCCCATATCTGATCGGATTGGGGGCGTCAGCCATCTCGACATATCCGCAGGGATTTGCGCAGAACATTCCCGTCACCGGGAAATACGCGGCCGAGGTTGAAGCGGATCGCTCACCGATCTGGCGGGGCTATGCCCTGAACGATCTGGATCACCTGAAGGCAAACGTGGTTGAGCAACTGATGTGCTATCACGCGGCTACGTTGTCGGACGTACAGTTATCGGACGAGCAGGTGTTGACTAGCATCCTGCACATCGTCGAAAGGTTCAGTGATGCCGTGACATGGGACGGGTCCACGCTGTCGATTGCGCGGTGGGCGCACCCACTTGTGCGCCTGATCGCCGGTGCCATGACGAACGACCACACCGAGCAATCCGACCAGCGGACCTACAGCGCCGCGATCTAGTCGAACACGAGTGCTTGTGGCGTGCCTGCCTCAAGCGACGCCTGCGCCGCATCGGCCATCACCTGCGCCTTGTAGCCATCTATGCCACTTGGGTTCGGCGTCGTGCCTGCGGTCAGGACCTCGACGAAATGCTCCATCTCGGCGGTATAGGCCGCGGCATAGCGTTCGAGGAAGAAGGGTTCGGTGGGCGCGCGGGTGAAACCGCTGGCGTTCGACATCTCAACGGTTGAGGTCAGCACGTTGTCGGCCCGCAGCATTCCCTCTTCCCCATGCACCTCGATCCGTTGATCGTAGCCATAGGTCGCGCGGCGCGAGTTGGAGATTTGGCACAGCTTGCCGGAGCCGGTGCGCAGGCTGACCATCGCCGTGTCCACGTCGCCCGCCTGCCCGATCTCTGGGTCAACAAGGCAGGAGCCATGGGCAAAGATTTCCACCGGATCTTCGCCCAGCAGGAACCGCGCCATATCGAGGTCATGGATCATCATGTCCCGGAACAGGCCACCCGAGGTCTTGATATAGCCGATGGGCGGCGGCGACGGGTCGCGCGACAGAATCGTGACCATCTCGACCTTGCCGATATGACCCTCGTCGATCTGGCTTTTGAGTGTGCGAAAGTTTGGGTCGAAGCGGCGGTTGAACGCAATGAAGAAGGGCACATCGTGCTGTTCGACCACAGCGAGGCAATCGCGGATGCGCGCTGCGTTCAGGTCGATGGGTTTTTCACAGAAAATCGCCTTGCCCGCGCGGGCCGCACTATGGATCAGATCGTAGTGCGTCGTGGTAGGCGTGCCGATCACCACCGCGTCGATATCGGGGGCGGCAAGGATATCCTCGACCTCCATCACCTTCGCTTCCGTGCGTGCGGCCAGCACATTGGCCGCGTCAGGCATCGCGTCGGCCACGGCGGCAACCCGTGCGCCTTCCATGCCCATCAGGCTGCGGGCGTGGACCTGTCCGATGCGGCCACAGCCCAGAAGTGCGATGTTGATCATGGTTCGGCTCTCATGGTTTTCAGGACGGTGCGGGTGGCCGCGACCACAGGATCATGCGTGTCCTTCAAGATTTGCACACGGTCGAAGCGGTCGGGATCGGAGTTCACGGCATTGCGCAGCGCATGACCAAAGGCCTGCCGCAACTCGGTCCCGATGTTGAACTTGCAGATGTTGGTTTGTGTGGCGAGCTTGCGCCGCTGCGCGGCAGGCACGCCCGATCCGCCGTGAATGACCAACGGCACGTCCGTCAGCGCTTGGATGGCAGCAATTCGGTCTTCGTCCAGCCCACCCGATTGGTCGGTTTGCAGGTGCACGTTGCCGACGGAAATCGCCATGGCGTCCACGCCTGTTTCCTTGGCGAACTGAGCGGCTTCCTCCGGGTCTGTTCCGGCTGAGGCCTCGCCATTGTCATAGCCTACGAACCCGATCTCCCCCTCGCAGGAGATGCCCGCCGCATGCGCCATGTCGGCAATGGCTTTGGTTTCTGCGATGTTCTCGGCCAAAGGCTTGCGCGAGCCGTCGAACATGAGGGAGGTGAAGCCGCTGTCGAGCGCTTCCTTGCACTCGCCAAATGTGTAGCCATGGTCGAGATGTGCGACAACGGGCACGCTTGCTGCTTCGGCCAGATGGCGGAACATCTTGCCCAGCACAGGCAGCGGCGTGTGTTCGCGACAGCTTGGTCCGGCTTGCAAGATCACCGGGCAGCCCTCGGCCTCGGCTGCGGCAACATAGGCGCGCATGTCTTCCCAGCCCAAGCAGACCAGACCGGCGACGGCGTAGCCTTTGGTTTTGGCGGGGATGAGAACGTCTGAGAGTGTTGCCAAGGTCATGGGACCAGACCCGCGCAGATTAGATGTACCGCACGGCGGGCACCGCCGGGCAGCGCCCGTCCGCCCCCACGGGCGGGCGCTACACGCGACGCCCGCGGACGGACGCTGCCCTCAGTACATAAAGCTGAATGGAACATCACTTGAACTTCGCGATCATGTCCTTGATGCCGGGGATCGTTTCGATCTGGTAGGCATGGGTGGGCTGGAAATACTGCACCAGACTGCGCTGGCTCAGACCGCCGAGAATGGTGAAGTAATACATCTCGTAGCCCGGCAGCACCGCGCAGGGGTGGTAGCCATTATCGAGGCAGATCGTGGAGCCATCGACGATGTGATAAGCGTCCCCTGCTGTATTGTCATTGCGTTGCAGCATCTGCACGCCCGAGCCGTGATTGGGGCGAAACCGGAAATTGTAGGTCTCGTCATGACGTGTCTCGATGATCTCACCCGCCTCAGATCGGTCGGTGTCGTGCTTGTGGCTGGGGAAGCCAGACCAACCGCCCTGCCCCACGGTGAAGAGTTCAGACACCAGCAAACGACCCACCTTGTCGTGGTACTTGGTGCCAAGGATGTGCTTGATCTTGCGGTGCGTTTTCGTGTCGTCGGAGCCGTATTGCACAAGATCCAACTCGTCATTTCGCACGGCAAAGGCGTCCAGCACCTTGTCATACCGCGCGCCGGCCACGAAGATTTCAGCTTCGTCCGATGTGCAGACCATCTCTGCCTTGGCAGCTGTGGGCACATAGACGCCTTCGGGCTCGCCGTCCCACACGTCCACGCCACGCCCGCCCAGCGCATCGGCCTTGAACCCTTCGACATTCACGTCGACGGTGCCCGTCGCGGGCACGATGCACGTCTCGTATCCCGGCACGGTATATTCAAACGCCTCGCCCTTTTTCAGCTTCACTATGTTGAAGTAATTGAGCGGGACGGTGGCGTCGTCGGCATCCACGATCGGTTTGTTCTGGTTGTCGTAAGGCGCGATATGCATGTGTCTGCCTCCTTTAGGGTGATGTCGAACCGGGATGGTTTGTCAGGAAATCGTCCAACAGGTCGGGGGTGGGCATGGCTGGCGCACACCCCGGTTGCGAGACGGTGATGGAGGCGCAAGCGGACCCGCGCAGGATAGCGGTTTTCAGGTCGTGGCCATCGGCGAGGCCGGTCATGAGACCTGCCATAAACGCGTCCCCTGCCCCGTTGGGTTTGACGGCGGTGACAGGGTAGATGCCGGTGGCGATCTCTTCGCCGCCCGCATAGGTGACAGCGCCCTTTTCACCCATTTTGTAGATGACGATCTCCGCTGTCGTTTCGGACAATGCGCGGGCCTTGGCCTGCCCCTTGTCCATGCCACCGGCCATGAAGCCGAACTCTTCGTCATTGCCGACGATCATGTCCGAGGCGTCCGCTGCACGGCTCAACACATCGGCGGCGACCTGCGGAGACGGCCAGGAATAGGGGCGGTAATCGACATCGAAGATGATGGGCAGACCGGCGGCTTTGGCCAGTTCGAAACTGCGGAACGTGGCGCTGCGCGAGGGTTCGGCGGCGAAGACCGTGCCTGCGGTGATCAATGCGCCGTACTTGGAATAGTCCACGGCTTCGACATCTTGAGAAGTCATCTGAAAGTCCGCCGCCCCATTGCGGTAGATGACGTTCCGATGCCCTTCGAGCACACTTTCGTAGAAGGCCAGCGAGTTGCGATATTCGCCGCCAACCCTGTTCACGTGAGTGGTGTCTACGCCGTAATGCTGTAGGCGGTTGATGCAGTAGCTGCCAACCGAGTCGTCCGAGACAGACGTGACGAGGGCGGCCTTGCCCCCGAGTTTGCAGATGCCTGCGCCGATGTTCGCAGCCGATCCACCAAGGTCGACCGTCAGCCGTTCCGCATCTTCGGCCCGCACACCCACATCCGTAAAGAAGTCGATGCCGGCGCGCCCCACAATGACGAAGTCGTTGTCCCTTATGCCATTCAGAAGTGCGCTCATTTGATGCCCTCGGCGTTTATGGCGTCTGCTTGATCCAGAATTTCCGGGTACTTGTAGTTGAAACCCAGAAGCTGCCGCATCTCGGGGCCGGCCGCGTCGAGGAAGGCTTGTGGCAAAGCGCCCGGCATATCCTCTAGCGGTTTGACGAATTTCGGGATGTAGTTGATCAGCACGGCGTTGCGGTCGTGATCGGCGGTGTTGGGCATCGCGCAGTGCCATGCTGCGCCAAAGAAGATCACGACGTCGCCGGGGTCCCCCGTCATGCGGGCGCAGTTGGCGTAGAAATGATCGCGGTCGTCGGGCGTGGGATAACGCATGTTTTTCTGGCTGCCGGGCAGATAGGCTGTCGCACCGCTTTCGTCTGTGAACGGGTCCAGCGCGATGGTCACTTGCGCGTTCATCGGAAAGCTGGCGTTCAGGCCCATTGGGTGTGTGTCGGGCGCATGGAAATCCCAATAGGGAAAGTCGATATGCGGCTCTTGCCCCGGCCCGCCGGGCAGGATGCGGTTGGCGGCGATGGAGCCCATGATGAATTCTGACCCCAACCAACGACTGAGCACGGCCATGATAACGGGATGCGTGGCCATGTCCGAGAACACCTCGCCCTTGGCCAGCAGGTTCCAGACGCGGCGTTGCAGGTTGGCCTTGCCCTCTTCCATGGCCGCGCCCTGAAAGTGTGTGACCTTGTCACCCTCGCCATCCGAATGCATCATGATCCGCGCGCGGGCATCAGCAATCTGGTCAGCGGAGAACAGGCCAGTGATACGCACCGCGCTGGGGCCGTTGAGCATCTCGTCGCAGATCGCGACCGGGTCAGCGCTATCAGCGGTAAAGGTCTGCATCACACACCCTTGCGCTGTTTGGGCCGGGTGGATTCCCAATCCGCGTGGGCGGCGGCAACCTTGTCATTTTCGGTCACATGCGGCGTGCCGACCTCCCACCAACTGTGACCACCTTCGGTCCAGCCCTCGTAGGCGTCGACCTTCATGCAGATGACATAGGTTTTGTCGCTGGCCCTGGCGCGTTTGAACGCCTCGCCCAGTTCGGTGGGGTTCGCGACCGTCTCAGCCGCTGCCCCCATGCTGGCGGCGTGGGCTTCGAAATCCACGGCAAAGGCTTCGGGAATTGTCGGCGCGTCGCTGAGCAGGTTATTGAAACCTTCGTTGCCGGTGTTGTTCTGCAGCTTGTTGATGACGGCAAAGCCGCCGTTGTCCAAAACCAGCACAATCATCTTTTTCTGGCTGAGGACGGACGAATAGATGTCGGAGTTCATCAGCAGGTACGAGCCATCGCCACAGAAGGTGATCACGTCCTGATCCGGTTCCCGTTCGGACTGCGCGATGCGGGCACCCCATGCGCCTGCAATCTCGTAGCCCATGCAGGAAAAGCCGAACTCGACGTCCACGGTCCCAATTTCCAGCGTGCGCCAGTTGGCCGTCACCTCGGCAGGCAAACCACCCGCTGCTGCGACCACGCGGTCGCGCCGGTCACAGGCTGCATTCACGACGCCGATGGCTTGGGCATAGGAGTTGGGGCGGTTCCCGTGGGCCACATTGGCCGCGACATAGTCAGTCCACTTGGCGCGTTCTTCTTTGGCAAATGCCAGCCAATCGGACGGAGCCATATAGCCGGTCATCGCCGCACCCAGCGCATCCAGTCCCAGCTTGGCATCGCCGACGACAGGAAGCGACCGGTGCTTGCCTGCATCGTGCCGCCCTGCGTTCAGGCCAATGATCTGAGCGTCAGGTGCGAAGGCCGTCCATGAGCCGGTGGTGAAGTCCTGCAAACGGCAGCCGACCGACAGGATCACGTCGGCTTTTTCTGCAATCGCATTGGCGCTGTCCGACCCGGTCACGCCGATGGGTCCGCAATTGAGCGGATGCGTGTCGAGCATATTGGCGCGGCCCGCGATGGTTTCGACCACGGGAATATCGTGCGCCTCTGCAAAGGCAGTGAGGTCTTCGACCGCGCCGGAATACTGCACCCCGCCTCCTGCGATGATCATGGGCCGCTTGGCTGCTTTGAGCGCGGCAGCGGCATCCGTTACCTCTGCTGCATCCGGGAACTGACGGCGGATGCGGTGGGTTTTGCGTTCGAACATCGCCAGCGGGTAGTCATAGGCCCAACCTTGTACATCCTGCGGCAAACCGATGAAGGCGGGGCCACAATCCGCAGCGTCCAGCATGGTCGCAAGCGCGTTGGGCAGGGATTGGATGATCTGCGCGGGGTGCGTGATGCGGTCCCAATAACGGGTCACGGGCTTGAAGGCGTCATTCACGCCGAAGGTCGGGTCGCCGAAATGTTCGAGCTGTTGCAGCACCGGGTCGGGCAAACGGGTCAGGAACGTATCGCCACACAGCATGAGCATAGGCAGGCGGTTCGCATGGGCCAAGGCCGAGGCAGTCAACAGGTTCGCAGTGCCCGGCCCAGCACTTGCTGTGCAAAACATGAACCGCTGGCGCAGCCATGTCTTGGCATATGCCGCGGCCGCAAATCCCATGCTCTGTTCGTTCTGCCCGCGATAAAGCGGCAACTCGGCTTTGTGGTCATACAACGCCTCACCCAGACAGGTCACATTGCCATGCCCGAAGATGCCAAAACCACCGCCGCACAGGCGCCATTCCTGTCCGTCAATTTCGATATACTGTGCCGCCAGATAGCGGATGATTGCCTGTGCTGTCGTCAAACGCACTGTGTCGCTGCCCGCCATAAAATCCTCCCCATGGCTCGCGCGATTTCGTTTATGGCCATTTGATGCGCGATTTCATCTCGCGACGATTCTGTATTGACCCATCCGTTGCAATGACGATACCGATATTCCAACGCGTTGCAACCGGTTGCAAATACTTTTTGGAGGGAGGCAGGCCATGTCCGAAATCGGCATCGGAATCATCGGCGGCGGCTATATGGGCAAGGCGCATGCGGTGGCCTTTGGCGCGGTGGCCGCAGTGTTCGACACAGCCCTGCGCCCCCGGCTTGAGATGGTCTGCGCGACCACGACTGCATCTGCGGAACGCTACCGCAAAACATACGGATTCGCACGGGCGACCGAGAATTGGCGCGTGCTGGTGAACGACCCAAAGATTGAGGCCATTGTTATCGCCTCGCCCCAAGATACCCATCGCGACATTGCTTTGGCTGCCTTTGCAGCCGCCAAGCCTGTTCTGTGTGAAAAACCCCTCGCTGAAACGCCGGATCACGCGCGGGAAATGTCGGATGCGGCCAGAGCGGCTGGCGTCGCCAACATGGTCGGCTTCAACTACGCCAAAACCCCCGCCACACAATACGCCCGCCAATTGGTGGCAGAGGGGCGCATCGGGCAGATCACATCCTTTCGCGGCGAGATGACCGAGGATTTTTATGCCGACCCCGAAAGCCCCGGCACGTGGCGCGCCCAAGGGGATGCAAATGGCTGCATGGGCGATCTGGCCCCGCATCCGATCAACTGCGCCCAGGCGCTCATGGGCCCGATCGAGGCGCTGTTCGCCCGGGTCGAAACCGTACATCCGATGCGAAACGGGGTCGAAGTGACCAATGACGACCAAGCCTATCTGACGTTGCGATTCGCCTCCGGCATCAATGGCAGCCTGTTCATCAGCCGCGTGGCGACAGGGCGCAAGATGGGCTATGCCTATGATATCTATGGCACAAAGGGCGCGATCCGCTTTGATGGTGAGGATCAGAATGCACTCTGGCTCTATACCGCCGAGGGTCCAGAGGCCGAGCGGGGATTTCGCAAGATCCTGACCGGTCCCGCCCATCCCGACTACCTGCCCTTCTGTCAGGGACCGGGGCATGGCACCGGCTATCAGGACCAGATCATCATCGAGGCCAAGGACTTTCTGACTGCGATCCACACCGGCGACCCGGTGTGGCCCACGTTCGAAGAAGGCCTGCGCGTCAATCAAGTTGTGGCTGCGGCCCTCGCGTCCTCTCGGGCAGAGGCTTGGGTCAACGTGGCGGATTTCTAAAGAGGCAAAGACATGATCAAGATCGGCAATGCCCCCTGCTCCTGGGGTGTGGAATTTGCGGACGACCCGCGCAATCCGGCGTGGCGCAAGGTGCTGCAGGAAAACGCGGATGCGGGATATACCGGGATCGAGCTGGGGCCTGTCGGCTTCATGCCGGAGGACCCGGCGGTACTGGGTGACGCGCTGGAAGAGTTCGGGCAGGAACTGGTCGGCGGTGTGGTGTTCCGCCCCTTCCATGATCCGAATGCGTGGGACGATGTGATGGACGGCGCCGTGCGCACCTGCAAGGCGCTAAAAGCGCACGGGGCGCAGCATCTGGTTTTGATCGACAGTATCTCTGAACGTCGTGCGCCGACTGCGGGTCGCGCGGCGGAGGCTGAGCAGATGGACAAAGCCGAGTGGACAGCGTTCCGCGACCGTATCGCGACCGTCGCCAAGATGGGGGCGGAAGAGTACGGGCTGACGGTGGGCATGCACGCTCACGCTGCAGGGTTCATTGACTTTGAACCTGAGTTGGAGCGCCTGCTGGACGAGGTGGACGAAAGCATCCTGAAGATCTGTTTCGACACGGGCCACCATTCCTATGCGGGCTTTGATCCGGTGGCGTTTATGAAGCGTCATATCGACCGTATCAGCTACATGCACTTCAAGGATATCGACCCGAAGGTGAAGGCCGATGTGATTGCCAAGCGCACTGGGTTCTATGATGCCTGTGGTCAGGGAATTTTCTGCAATCTGGGTGACGGCGATGTGGATTTCCCGGCTGTGCGTCAGGTGCTGCTCGACAACGGCTTTGACGGCTGGTGCACGGTTGAGCAGGATTGCGACCCTGCGGGCGACACGTCGCCCATCGACGACGCGAAACTGAACCGCGCATACCTGCAATCCATTGGTTTTGAAGGAGCTTAAGCCATGGCAAAGCTGCAATGGGGCATGATCGGCGGCGGTGAAGGTAGTCAGATTGGGCCTGCGCATCGTTTGGGCGCGGGACTGGACGGGCTGTTTGAATTCTCGGCAGGTGCGTTGGATCACCGACCCGAGGAAGGGCGTGAGTACGGCCAGCGGCTGGGTCTGGGTGACCGGGCCTATGGGTCATGGCAGGAGATGCTGGAGGGCGAGCAGAAGCGCGATGATCGGATTGATCTGGTCACGGTTGCCACGCCCAACGCCACGCATTTCGAGATCACCAAAGCCTTCCTTGAGGGCGGCTTTCACGTGCTTTGCGAAAAGCCCATGACCATGACCGTGGAAGAGGGTCAGGAGATCGTTGAGATCGCGCAGAAGACCGGCAACATCTGCGCCGTGAACTATGGCTATTCGGGCTATTCACTCGTCCGTCACATGCGGGCCATGGTCGCGCGCGGCGACATCGGCAAGGTCCGGTTGGTCGTGGCCGAGTTTGCGCACGGCCACCATGCGGACGCGACGGATGCGGACAACCCGCGCGTCCGCTGGCGCTATGATCCGGCGCAGGCTGGCGTGTCGGCGCAGTTTGCCGATTGCGGGATACATGCCCTGCACATGGCGTCCTTTGTGACGGGCCAAGAGGTTGAACGGCTCAGCGCTGACACCGTATCCTGCATCGACGTGCGCACGCTGGAAGACGATGCAATGGTCAACTTCCGCATGGATGGCGGTGCCGTTGGGCGGCTTTGGACCAGTTCCGTTGCCATAGGGCGGCAGCACGGGCTGGGCATTCAGGTCTTTGGCGAAACGGGCGGTCTGCGTTGGAGCCAGGAACAGCCGAACCAGCTGTACTACATGCCGCTGAATGAACGGTTGCAGGTGATTGAGCGGGGAGAGGCGAACCTGTCGCCCGAAGCCGACCGGACCACCCGTGTCACCATCGGACACGCCGAGGGGATGCCGCTGGCCTTTGCCAATATCTACACCGATCTGGCCGAGGCGATCCGGGCGCGCAAGGAGGGGCGGCTGATGGATCCGGCGGCCAATCTGTATCCGCGAGCGGAGGATGGATTGCGGTCGATGGCGGCGGTGTTCGCTGTGGCCGAAAGCGGGAAGCAGGATGGCAAGTGGCTGGATGCGCGTCCGCCGATGTTCCGCTAAAACTGTGCAAGCGGCGCTGTCGTCAGCATTGCCCGATCACAGCGTTGGCGCGCTTCGTGTAGCTAGCAGGTCGTCTTCTTCCAAACCGAAATGTGGCTTTCACTCAAATGTGTGAACGGCGCTCTGTTCCAATCCGACCAGCGATGCTCGAACTCAAGCCCCGCAAGCTTCGCCATGAGATCTAATTCAGACGGCCAAACATATCGAAACGGGATCGACACGTGTTCGTGCCCGCCGTCCGCCATCCAGACATGGTTGGACGTATAGCTCTGATTTGAAATGTCATAGTCATCAACACCTATGTGGCGATCACAGCACGCGAATGCCATCTTGGTCTCGCCAAACGGGATACGTTGGAGGGGTGGAACACGCGTTTCGACCAGAAAACGTCCGCCGAGCCCCAGGTGTCGGGCCGCATTCCTGAAACACTCTATCTGAGCCTCTTGCGTGACAAGATTGTCGATCGTGTTAAAGACTAGAAACACCAGCGAGAACGGCCCCGCCAGACGCGTTGACGTCATGTCCCCGATAGCAATGTCCATCGGCGCGCCCGTCTCTTTCTTTCGAAGCTCCGCGACCATGGCCTTGGACAGCTCGATACCTTTTACACAGTGGCAATGCGCCGACAATGGAAGCGCAATGCGACCTGTTCCGACAGCGAATTCAAGAACGCTGCCGGTCCCGGCCAGTTCTTTCAGGCATGCAACCGTTTGATCGATCAGCGCAGGATCGTTTCCGCCATGGTCGCGGTCATAACTGTTTGCGACGGCCGCGCCAAAGTATCCATCCTCATCCATTGCATTGCGTCCCTTGCGTTCGTGTCAGCCGATCAGGTTTTTGCCTATGCGACCAGCGTCGCTCTTTGGATGAAACCCTACCCTATCAAGCTGCGAAGGCGTGCGTACTAACTTGCTATCGGGCGCAGCGTTCCGCGCTCCACAACATGACAATCGAAGCTCAGCGATTGGGCCACCGTTTCTTCGCCGTCCAACATTGCCTCCACCAGATCGACGGACGTACGGACAATCTCGTCTATCGGGTTGTGGATGGTGGTGAGGTCGATCAATTCCCACGCCGCCATTTCCATGTTGTTGAGGCCAAGGATGCCTACATCGCCGGGCACGGACAGGCCCGCGTCCTTGATGGCCGATAGCGCCCCAATGGACAGGACGTCATCGCCGCAGAAATATGCCTCCGCTGGCCCCATGGACAACAGGCGCGCCATCTCGGTGCGGCCTGCGTCAAAGGAGTAGGCGGAGGCGTAACTGACCGACAGCGACACGTCGGGGTGGCGGCCCAGTTCCTCGACAAAGCCGGTGTGGCGGTCGCGGGTGGAAGTGGCGCTGAGGGGGCCTGCGAGAAAGCCCACCTTGCGGTAGCCCCGTTTGATCAACTCGCGCGCGGCGATGCGGCCTGCTTCGATATTGTCGATGCCAAGCACGTTGATTTTGGGTGCATCAGTAAGGCGGCCAAAGGAATGGACGACGCGCATGCCCGCCTCGTGAAAGCTTTCTGCAAAGCTGACGGGCAAGGTGGATGACGCCACGATGACCGCATCGACCGAGTATTGTTGGAGCAGGCGGACAGAGTTGGATGGGTCGGTTTCGTCTGACAAGTTTACCAGCAGCGGACGCAGATCGCGCTTTTGCAACTCGCGCGTGACCAGATCGAAGACTTCGAGAAAGATCGGGTTGTGAAAGTTGTTGGAAATCACGCCGACCAGCTTGGTGCGGCCCGTGGTGAGCGATGAGGCGAGCGCGTTGGGACTGTACCCCAGTTCCAACGCGGCCTTTTCCACCTTTTCGCGGGTCTTGCCGCTGATGGACGCACCGGGCGTGAAACAACGCGACACGGCGGAGCGTGAGACCCCTGCCCGTTCGGCCACATCCTTGAGCGTTACCGCCACGGGTCAGTGACCGCCATCGTATTTGGACCAGTCGACGCGCATGAACTGCCATTGCGCAAGGGCCGCAAGCCCAAGGAAGATCACGCCCCAGATCACAGCCCCGGTGGACAGCTCGAACAGCCCCCAAAGAACACAGATCGCGACCGTCAGGTAGCGCCGCCAGGCGGGCGCAAAGAAGGCGTGGTCGAGGTTCAGCACGGGCCGACCTCAGGCCGCGTCCTCGTACCCTTCTTGCGTTTTGGCCCCGGTGATGTAGGCCACGACATCCTGTCCATCCGTATCTTCCTTGCGAAGGTTCGCGCAAATGCGCCCCCGGCGGAAAACCACGATCCGGTCCACCAAGTCAAACACCTGCCGCATGTTGTGGCTGACGAGGATGAGCGGCTCGCCGGCCTCTTTGAGCGTGCGGATGATGTTTTCGACCTGGGCCGTTTCCTGCACACCAAGCGCCGCCGTGGGTTCGTCCATGATCGTCAGCTTGGAATGGAACGTGGCCGTGCGCGCAATGGCCACGCATTGCCGCTGGCCGCCTGACATGTTCTGGATCGTGTTGCGGATGTTGGGGATTTTCACGGCCGTCTTCTCAAGCCCGTCGATGGTGGCCTGGCGCATCGCCTTGTAGTCGAGGAACCGGAAGGGGCCGAGCCAGTCGAACTTGGTGATCTCGCGCCCAAGGAACAGGTTGTCGGGCACGTCCAGATCGTCGGCCAGCGCAAGCGTTTGAAACACCGTCTCGATCCCTGCACGGCGCGCATCGAGCGGCCCGTCGAACTGCACAGGCGCGCCGTCAAACATGATGTCGCCCGATGTGCGTTGTTCGACCCCGGTGATCTGGCGGACGAAGGTGGATTTGCCCGCCCCGTTGTCGCCCATGATCGCCACGTGTTCGCCCTTGTGCAGCACGAAGTTCGCGTCGTTCAACGCATGCACACCGCCGTAGTGCTTGGTCAGCCCACGGGTCTCAAGAATGACGTCACTCATGGCTTCAACTCCTTGATGCGGCGCGTTCTTGGCGCATTTTGTCCAGCACAACGGCACTAATGATGATGGCGCCCATGGCCATCAACTGGAAGAAGGCGTCGAGCTTGATGTAAGTGAACCCGGACTGGATGACGCCAAAGACCATGGCACCCAGCACCGTGCCAATGATCGATCCGCGCCCGCCTGTCAGGCTGACGCCTCCGATCACGGCCATGGCGATGGCATAAAGTTCATAGAAGATGCCCATACCAGACTGCGCGGTGAGGTTCTTGGAACTCAGGATAATGGCCGCGAACGCTGCCAGCATCGACGCCACCATATAGACCCGCACCTTGTGCCGCTGCACGTTGATGCCGGACATGCGCGCGGCATCTTCGTTTGAGCCGATGGCGTAGGTGTGTTTGCCGTAGAGCGTGTATTTCAGCACCACGTGGAAGACGAAGGCGAGGCCGATGAACCAGAACACCGGCATCATGCCCTTGCCGAGGGCAGCGTAGCTTTCGGTCGGAAAAGACACGGGCTTGCCGCGTGTCCACGCCTGCGCAATGCCGCGGCAGATCAGGAACATGCCCAGCGTGGCGATGAAGGGCGGAATACGCGTGTAGGCGATCAAGGCCCCGTTTATGGCCCCGATAAAGGCCCCGAACATGAGGCCCACAATCACCGGTGCGATCACCGGCAAATCAAAGGCCCACGGCCCGAAAACGGCCTTGGGATTGGCGTTGCCGTTGACCAGTTCGGTCTGCGCAAATGACATCACGATCATGGCCGTCGCCCCGACAAGCGGGCCGGAACTGAGGTCGATACCGCCGGAAATGATCACCTGCGTCACGCCCAAAGCGATAATTCCGATGATGGAGACTTGCAGGATGATGATGCGCAAACGCGCTTCGTTGAAGATGGAGTCGAACCGATCCCGCGTGTCGAACAGGAAGCTTTGGCCGTTCATATACGGCAGCGCCTGTCCCAGAATTTCGAAGATGATGATGATCAGGATCAACGCGAAGAAAATGTTGATCTCGTTTGGCCAGGATCGTTTCGAGGCGTCAAACTTTAGCCCGCCTGTGCCGTGGGTTGCGTCGGACATTTTTAACTTCCCTATTGCGTGGCTGCGATCACGTCAGGCCGTCAGAATGGGGCGGCACGTCAGCGCCACCCCGATGCTTGGATCGTGCAGATTACTGCAGGAAGTCAGACACGTTGTCCGGTGTCACCAGCTTGAAGGGGATGAAGACGGTCTTGTCGACCTCTTCGCCCCGGGCCAGTTTCAGCGCCGTGTCGATGGAACCTGCGCCCTGACCGGCAAGGTCCTGGAACACGGTCACGTCCATGTCGCCCGCCTGCATCGCGACCAGTGCGTCAGGTGTCGCATCAACGCCACCGACCTGCACATCATCCATGGAGATACCGGAGGCTTTCATCGCCTGGATCGCGCCAATTGCCATTTCGTCGTTGTTGGCGAACACGGCGTCGAAGTCTTCACCGGACGAAATCCAGTTGGTCATGAGGTCTTGCGCCTGGTCACGCGACCAGTTGGCCGTCTGGCTGTCGATCAGCGTGATGAAGTTGCACATGTCCATGCCCAGAACGTCCTCGACGTCCTTGGAACGCTGCACAGCCGCCTGGTTCGACAGCTGGCCCATCAGCATGTAGGCGGTGGCCCCGCCCGACTTGCCTTCGGCGCGCAGGTTCTTGCAGATCTCGAACGCTTTCAGTGTACCGGATTCGATCTCGTTTGATGCCACGAACGCCTGACCTTCGGGCAGCGTGTCCATGTTGATGGGCTGGCGGTTCACATAGACCAGCGGAATGCCCGCCGATGCCGCAGCCTGGCTCATCGCTTCGGTTGCGTTGGTGTCGACCGCGTTCACGATGATCGCGTCAACGCCCGATGCAACAAAGTTGTTGATCTGGTCCAGCTGGCGCGCAACATCGTCTTGCGCGTCTTCCATTTGCAGGTCCACACCATCGAGCGTTTCGATGTGGTCCGTCATGCCATTTCGCATGATGGTCAGGCCGTTGTCGTCAAAGCGCGCCACGGACACACCGATTGTTTCCGCCATCGCTGTGCCACCCAGCAGGGTTGCCATCGCGCTTGCGATCAGAAATTTCTTCATTGGTTTCCTCCCGTTTTGGCGTGTCCGGATCACGCCCCTTTTTTTCCGGACCGCCGACCACCACACGTCTGTTTTGGACTGAGTCTTGGTTGGCTACGGGCGGGATGATATGCGAGTCGCTGCATTTTGCAACCGGTTGCATTTAAATTTTCGCTGCGGCTCCCGCAGCAGGCCAGGCGCAGTGCGCCGCCTCGGTCTACCCGCAGCTTGTTGCAAGAATGCGGCTGATCTCTTTCAACGAGCGTCCCGATTGATCCGCCCATGTGTTGATCGCGGACTGGACCGCCTTCATGGCCGCTTTGGATGTGGGCGGTTTGTCGATGATCCCTTCGGCAATCAGGCGGGCGGTCACATCGCGGGACAGGATGTACCCATCCACCCCCATGAACCGCAGGACATACTGACCGGTCGTGCCGCCCAATCGCGACCCTTCCCTTTTCAGCAACGCCAAGAGCCCTGCAAAGTCGTCCGCAGGCCACTTGGCAATCATCTGACCAAAGCTGCCGTGCTCGGCTGCCTGTTCCTGAATGAAAACAGCGTTCTGTTGTACTGACCTGATCTTTTGCGGATAGCGGATGATCGCCGTGTTCTTGCACAGATCATCAAACCAATCCTCGCTCATCATGGCGCAACGCCCAACGTCAAAGCCGTGAAACGCCTCTTCGAACCCGGGCCACATGCGTTCCACGACCTTCCAGTTGAACCCGGCCTGAAAGGTGGAGCGTGTCATCTCTGCCAGCCAACGGTCATCAGGTATTTGCGCAACAACATCCGGCGCGGCGGAGGGTTCGAAACCAGCAAAAACATTCGCCTCGGACCCTTTGCGTTCCGCGCTGATGGCCAAGATGTCGTCGATTGTGCGCATGCCGAAGGTCCTGTGTGGTCGCTTGGACAAGATACACGATCGTGGCGCATCCGGAGAAGGCGCATTTCCGCATTGGGGTGGCGCAAAAATACGTGCACTCGGGCTGATCTGCGTCAGAAAGTTTGCGCGCGCAAACTTTTTTGCCTATCGTTTTGATGTTCACGGGGCGACCGTGGCACACCGACGGAGCAGAACGTGGGCGAACGCAAGATCAGGAACATGGAGGAATTTGCCTCGGTCAGTGGCATCTCGCGCCCGACCGTGTCCAAGTATTTCCATGACCCGACCAGCGTTCGGGCCACGACGCGCGCCCGCATCGAGGCGGCCATCGAACAATATGATTACCGGCCCAACATCTACGCGATGAACCAGAACCGCGAGTTGACCAAGAACATTGGTGTCGTGGTGCCGTATTTGGCCGACCCGTTCTTTGGTGAGATTGTGCGCGTCATCGAACGCCGCTGCATCGAGGCCGGGTTTTCGCCGTCGCTGTTCAGTTCGCACGGCTCCGCAGAACAGGAACGCGACATCCTTGATACGTTGCGGTCGCTCAAACCCGCTGGCGTTTTGCTGGCCCCTTTGGGCCGCTTGTCAGACAAATCCGCCATCGAAGCGTTTTGCCGCGATGTGCCGACCGTCCTGTTCGACAGTAACATCGAAGGCATGGGCGAATCCTTTGTCGGATCAGACAATTACAGCTTTGTCTCTCAAACCGTCGAATATCTGAGCCGGACGGGCGAGCCGCCATCATTCTTCGAGATGAAGAACCCCGCCAACCCGAACGCCAACAAGCGCAGGCGGGCGTATCTGGACATGATGGAGCGGTTGGGACTGGAACCCAACGTCATGCAGATCGATGGCACAGGCTGGGCTTTTGAGGAGATCGGGCGTCAGGGGGCCTTGGAAATTCTGAACCGCGGCGCGCTGCCCACGGACACCATCCTGTGCAGCAATGATCGCCTGGCGATAGGCCTTCTGTCTGCGTGTTACGAGACAGGGCACAAGGTCGGGCGCGGGCCAGATTGCGATCTTCGTGTCGCATCGCATGATGACCACCCGTTCTCGCGCTATACCTGCCCGTCCCTGACAACGGCGGCGCATGACTATGCGAACGTGTCGGGGCACTCGGTTGAAACATTGTTTCGTCTGATCGAATCGGGTGGGCGCTTTGAAACCCGCGAGGAAACACTGTTTTCGGCGCATTTGATCATGCGAGACTCCGCGTAAATCTCTGATTTTAATAAAATTTACCAAAATACTTTACGCGCGTAAAAAATAATTTGACGCGGCGACAATTAAACGGCTACCGTACCTGACATAACATCCAATCTAGGGAGGAACCGGATGTCTCTTGGGAACGCACTTCGTGCGGCAACAGCCCTGTCTCTGATCACCGCATCGGGCGCACTGGCAGATGGCCACGCAAAATCACTCACAATTGCGATCGTGAACAACGGTCACATGATCAACATGCAGAAAGTCGCTGAAGCCTACACCGAAGAAACCGGTGTGCAGCTTGAGTGGGTTTCGCTGGAAGAAGGCGTGCTGCGCGAGCAGGTCACGTCCGACACCGCCACAGGTGGCGGTCAGTACGACATCATCAACATCGGCATGCAGGAAGCACCCATCTGGGGCCAGGCCGGTTGGATCGAGCCTCTGGACTTCAGCGACGAATATGACGTCGAAGATATCCTGCCCGCCATGCGCGAAGGTCTGAGCTATGACGGCCAGCTCTATGCTGCTCCGTTCTACGGCGAAAGCTCGATGGTCATGTATCGCAAGGACCTGGCCGATGCGGCTGGCGTCACAATCGCGGACAACGACAGCTGGGAAAACGTGAAAGCAGCCGCTGCTGCGATGCACGATCCCGACAACGGCGTCTACGGCGCCTGCCTGCGCGGCAAGCCCGGTTGGGGCGACAACGCAGCCTTCATCACAACGGTTGCCAACTCGTTCGGCGCGGCATGGTTCGACGCAGACTACAAACCACAACTGGATTCGCCCGAGTGGAACGCTGCTGTCAGCTTCTATGTTGACCTGCTCAGCAACTACGGCCCTCCCGGTTCGGAAGGCAACTCGTTCAACGAGATCCTCGCCCTCTACAACGAAGACAAGTGTGGCCTGTGGATCGACGCGACAATCGCCGCTTCGTTCTTGGACAACCCAAATGTTGCATACGCTCAGTCGCCAAACGCCGGTAACCCGGTTGGTGCGAACTGGCTGTGGGCATGGGCGATGGCTGTGCCTGCCGGCACCGAGAACGCCGAAGAAGCAAAAGCGTTCATCGAGTGGGCAACGTCCAAAGACTACGTGAAAGCTGTTGGCAACCACCCTGACTTCGGCTGGGGCAAAGTTCCCACAGGTCAGCGTGCATCCACATATGCAATCCCTGAATTCCAGGCGGCGGCACCTTTCGCCGAAGCTGAAATGGCAGCCATCGAGTCCGCGGCACCCGGCGCCACAGACCTGAAGCCCTACGTTGGTGTTCAGTTTGTTGCGATCCCGGAATTTCCGGAAATCGGTAGCGCGTTTGGCCAGGAAATGTCGGCCGCACTGTCGGGCGCCAAATCGGTCGAAGACGCACTTGCCGCAGCACAGGAAGTTGCTGACTCGGTCATGCGCGAAGCAGGCTACTACTAAGCCCGCGCACTAAGATCAGAAGGCCCGGTGTATTCGGGCCTTCACCCCCCAAAGGATTGTCGGATGCCTTGCCCGAATGGGCCAAAACCCCGAAACTGAAACCACAAGATTTTTGAAACCACCGAACGTGGCGAGCACTTCACCTCGCCAAGGCAGGAGAGTCATGTCCAACAGAACGCTCCCACGTTTGCTCCAGACACCAGCCGTCATATTGCTGCTGATCTGGATGCTGGTCCCCCTGAGCTTGACGCTTTACTTCTCGTTCATCCGCTACGTGCTGAACAACCTGCGTCGCCCGGAATGGACAACACCAAGCTTCAGCAATTGGCGCGGCTTCGGGAACTACGAATTTGTCCTGAACTCCAAGGACTTCCTGCTCGCCATCCAGAACAGCCTATTCATCGTCGGCAGCATTCTGTTCCTGACCGTCGCCTTGGGCGTGTTGATCGCGGTGATGATCAACAAGGCCTTTCCCGGACAAGGGATCGTACGGGTCCTGCTGATCTCGCCCTTCTTCGTGATGCCTGCCGTGAACGCGGTTCTGTGGATCAACATGATCCTTGACCCGGTGCTTGGCCTGCAGGGCCTTGCCGTGGCGGGGATCAACGATCTGATCGCATCGCTCCAAGGGGCACCGGTGGTCGGGTGGTTCTTCTCACTCTGGCCTGAGATCGAGCCAATCTCGTTCCGAGCCACGCAAACCTCCGCCATCGCCGTCATCATCATGGTGACGTGGCAATGGACGCCCTTTGCGGTCCTGATCTTCATGACGTCGCTGCAATCCGAGGACCAGCAACAGAAAGAAGCCGCAGTGTTGGACGGTGCCGGGACGTGGTCGCAATTCCGCTTCCTCACCCTGCCCCACCTTGGTCGCCCCATCGCGATTGTGGTGATGATCCAGGCGATCTTCCACCTGTCGCTCTATGCCGAGATCGAGATCGTCAGCCGCGGCAACGGCAACAAGAACCTGCCCTATCTGATCGGTGAGTTCGCCAACAACAATATCGGTGCAGCCAGCGCCACCGGCATCTTTGCCGTCATCCTCGCCAACATCGTCGCCATCTTCCTGCTGCGGATGATTGGCAAGACATTGATGGAGTAAGACCAATGGCTATCGTTGCAACCACAACCAAATTCAGCGTGTACGGACGGCCTGTTCTGGCCTGGATCGTGGGCCTGCTGTTCTTCTTCCCGATTTTCTGGCTCGTGCTGACCAGCTTCAAGACGGACGCGGACGCGGTAAAGCCCGAGTTCCTGTTCTTCTTCACTCCGACGCTCGACAACTACCTGAACATGACCGAGAACTACGATTACTGGCGCTTTGCCACCAACTCGGTCATCACGTCGGTTTTCGCCACCATCTTTGCGCTCGCAGTGGGTATTCCCAGCGCCTATGCCATGGCTTTCAACCCGTCCCGCGCGACCAAGGACGTGCTGATGTGGATGTTGTCGACCAAGATGTTGCCAGCGGCTGCTGTTCTGTATCCCATGACCTTCCTGACCAAGAGCCTGGGCCTCTTTGACACCCACTTCATGGTCATCGTGGTCCTGATGCTGATCAACTTGCCAATCGTGATCTGGATGCTGTTCACCTACTTCAAGGAAATTCCCAAGGATATCATCGAAGCGGGTCAAATGGATGGCGTGAACACTTGGGGTGAGGTCAAGGAAATCTTGATCCCGCTGGCGTGGGGTGGCATCGCCTCAACCGCGCTTCTGTGCTTCATCTTCTGCTGGAACGAGGCGTACTGGACTGTTCGTCTGACCACCACGGAAGCCGCCACATTGTCGAAACTGATCGAAGGCAACCGTGCACCAGAGGGGCTGTTCTTTGGCCGCCTGTCTGCCGTGTCTGCCGCAGCCGTCGGGCCCATCGTTGTACTGGGCTGGTTCTGTCAAAAGCAATTGGTCCAAGGCTTGACCTTCGGTGCCGTGAAATAGGAACGCCCGCGCTCTAGTAGCAAAGCGGTAGCGCATAAAAGGATAGACTTATGGGACGTATCGTACTGGAAGATGTGACCAAGAGCTTTGGTGAAAGCCAGGTCATTCCCCCGCTGAACCTGACCATCGAAGATGGTGAGTTCGCTGTGTTCGTCGGCCCCTCGGGCTGCGGGAAATCCACCCTTCTGCGGCTGATCGCAGGGTTGGAAGACACGACTTCAGGCAAGATCGTGATAGACAACGAGGATGCCACGCAGGTGCCGCCATCCAAGCGCGGTCTGGCCATGGTGTTCCAATCCTACGCGCTGTACCCGCATATGTCGGTGCGCAAGAACATCGCCTTCCCCTTGCGGATGGCAAAGATGTCGCAATCCGAGATTGACAAGAAAGTTGAAGGGGCGGCCAAGATCCTGAACCTTGCCGACTACCTTGAGCAGAAGCCCGGTCAGTTGTCCGGTGGTCAGCGCCAGCGTGTCGCCATTGGCCGCGCCATTGTCCGTGAACCTGCGGCGTTTCTGTTTGACGAACCTTTGTCGAACCTTGATGCGGCGCTGCGCGTGGGCATGCGTTTGGAAATTTCCGAACTGCACAACCGCCTCAGCACCACAATGATCTACGTGACCCACGATCAGGTCGAGGCCATGACCATGGCCGACAAGATCGTCGTGCTGCGCGCCGGCAATATCGAACAGGTGGGCTCCCCGCTTGATCTGTATCACACGCCGCGCAACATCTTTGTCGCGGGCTTCATCGGCTCGCCCAAAATGAACATCATCAGCGGTCCCGAAGCTGACAAGCTGGGCGCCACATCCGTCGGGTTCCGGCCTGAGCATACGGATGTCAGCAAGACCGAAGGCATGTGGAAAGGTCGCGTTGGCGTGGCCGAGCATCTGGGCTCCGACACGTTCATCCATGTGCATGACACCGGCCTTGCCGACATGATCACTGTGCGCATCACGGGCGATATTGCGGTGACCCACGGCGATGACATTTATCTCACGCCACAGCTCGACAAGCTGCACAAGTTTGACGCTGACGGATTGCGGATGGCATGACACGACTGGCGGGCAAAAACGCGCTGATCACAGGTGCTGCACGCGGCATAGGTTTGGCATTTGCCCAAGCCTATGTGCGCGAAGGCGCGCGCGTTGCCATTGCCGATATCGACATCGCGCGTGCCCGCGCAGCGGCCGCCGATCTGGGCGATGCCGCAATTGCAGTCGAGATGGATGTGACACGTCAGGACAGCATTGATGCTGCCGTGGCGCATGTTGCCGACAGCTTTGGACAGATCGACATCCTGATCAACAACGCCGCCCTGTTCACAGCCGCTCCGATCACCGAAATCGAACGTACAGATGTGGACCGCGTGTTCGACATCAACGTGAAAGGCACCCTTTTTACAATGCAGGCCGTGGCCCGCCATATGATAGAAACCGGCGTCAAAGGCCGGATCATCAACATGGCAAGCCAGGCCGGACGGCGGGGGGAAGCCTTGGTTGCGGTCTATTGCGCAACCAAGGCTGCCGTTATCTCGCTCACCCAATCGGCGGGGCTGAACCTCATCGAACATGGGATCAACGTGAACGCGATCTCGCCCGGTGTGGTGGATGGCGAACACTGGGACGGGGTCGATGCGTTCTTTGCCAAATACGAAGGCAAAGCGCCCGGCCAGAAGAAGAAAGAAGTTGGCCAAGCCGTGCCTTACGGGCGCATGGGGACCGCACAGGACCTCACCGGCATGGCCGTTTTTCTTGCAAGCGATGATGCGGAATACATCGTCGCACAAACCTACAATGTAGATGGCGGACAATGGATGAGCTGATGGCAGATGGTTCGAAACGACACCCCGCCGTGCACCTGTCGGACGCGGCGCTGGCCGCATTGCCCGAAGGTGTGCTGCGCCCTGAATATGACCGCACGCAACTGACGCCCGGCATCGTGCATATCGGTGTCGGCAATTTCCACCGTGGCCATCAGGCCTGGTATCTGCACCGTCTGATGCAGATGGGTCTTGCCCATGACTGGGCCATCGTCGGCGCTGGCGTCCGTCAGGGCGATGCCGTGATGCGTGACAAGCTGTTGGCGCAGGATTGCCTGACAACGCTGGTCGAACTGGACCCAAAGGGGACGTCTGCCGAAGTGACCGGGTCGATGATCGACTTCCTTCCGGTTGAGCCGGATAACGCGACCTTGATCGCCACCATGGCCCGCCCGGACATCCGGATCGTCGCCATGACTGTGACGGAGGGCGGGTATTACGTCGACCCGGCGACGGGGGGGCTTGATCTGTCCCATCCCGATATCCAGCACGATATCGACAACCCGGCCACACCCGGCACCGCCTTTGGTGCGATGGTGGCCGCGCTGGCCAAACGTCGTGCCGCAGGCGTCGGTCCCTTCACCAGCCAAAGCTGTGACAACCTGCAAGGCAACGGCGATATCCTGCGCGATATCGTGGTGTCGCTGGCCCGCGCCACGGATCCCGATCTGGCCGATTGGATCAACAGCAACGGGACCTTCCCCAATTCGATGGTAGACTGCATCGTGCCCGCCACAGGCCCCAATGAAATCGCGCTGGCAACCGCTCTTGGTATCGCGGATGCGGCCCCTGTCACGCACGAAAACTTTCGCCAGTGGGTGATCGAAGACGCCTTTTGCGCCGGACGCCCCGATTGGGACAAGGCAGGCGCCACCTTTACCGATCAGGTGCACGCCTATGAAGCGATGAAAATCCGCATCCTGAATGCAGGCCATCAGGTGCTTGCCAATGCAGGCGAATTGCTCGGGGCCGATACCATTGCGGACTGCATGGGGCACACGGATATCCGCGCCTTTTTCCGCAAGGTTCAGATGGAAGAAATCGCGCCCTACGTTCACGAAGTGCCGGGCTTCACGCCAGCCGCCTATGTCGATCTGATCGAAACACGGTTCTCCAACCCGGAAATCCGTGACACGACCCGCCGCGTGGCCTTTGACGGCTCGTCCCGGCACACGGGCTTTATCCTGCCCATCCTCCGTGATGCGCTGGCCGCTGGCGGTTCGGTGTCGGGCCTGAGCCTCGTCGAAGCGCTCTGGGCTCGGATGTGCGCAGGCACGCGGCAGGACGGCAGTGTGATTGAGCCAAACGACCCGCATTGGGACGCTCTGACCACCGCGGCACGCGCGGCCAAAGACAACCCGCAGGCTTGGCTGGCACAAAGCCAATATTATCAAGAGCTTGCGGACATCCCTGAATTTGCACAGCAGTTCGACAAGTGGCTGCGCCTGATCTGGGCAGATGGCGTGGACGCCGCGCTCACAACCTACACGGCCTAAGCGCGACCTCGCATCACTTCAACAACGCTTGCGCCGCCTCTGCCGTCAACGGCTCGGGGCGCGCGCATGTGGTGCTCAGGGTGATCATCTCACCGGTCTCACCGGCTTTCAGAACGGATGTCATCACGTCCACAGCATGCAGGGCCAATTCCAGCGAACAGCGGTGCGGGCGCGCCTCGTTCATGGCCGCCGCCATGTCGGCCAGACCCGCCGTCCTGTAATTCGCCTTGGCCGCGCCGTTGTTCTCTTGATTGGGCACGCCAAACGGGTGGGCATCTGTCGTCAGCATTTCGGCATTACCGTCCGCATCCACCACTTCAACCTCGCCCGAGAACCAGTTGGGATCAGGCAGGAACATACTGCCTGTTGTTCCATAAAGCTCCATATGCCCGTGGCGATGTGCCCACACATCCCAGGACGTGGATAGGGTGATGGTCGCACCGGATTGAAACTCCAGCAAAGCGTGGATGTTGGTCGGGGTCTTGACGGGGATCTCTTCGCCCTTGCGTGGCTCGGACAGGATGGTCCGCGTCTTGGCCGGGGTCGAGGTCAGCGCCCCGACCCGCGCCACCGGCCCCAGAAGCTGGATCAGATTGGTCACGTAATAGGGTCCAATGTCCAGCATCGGCCCGGCACCCGGCAGAAAGAAAAAGTCGGGGTTCGGATGCCAATGCTCCATCCCGTGGTTCATCACGTGGGCTGTGCCCGCAACCACATCCCCGATCTGGCCCGCATCGAGCGCCGCACGCGCCGCCTGATGCGCACCGCCCAGAAACGTATCAGGCGCCGACCCGATACGCAGGTTCTTGGCTGCCGCCAAGCTGCGCAACTCCTCGCCCTCGGCTTGGGTCAGAACGATGGGCTTTTCGGAATAGGCATGCTTGCCCGCCTGAAGGATCGACCGCGTCACCTGAAAATGGGCGTCGGGGATGGTCAGATTCACGATGATGTGGATATCGTCGGCAGCAAGCAAGCCTTCGACGGTCTCTGCCCGCACGCCAAACTTCGCAGCCTGCGACTGAGCCGCGTCCGCGTTCATGTCGGCAACTGCCCGCACCTCCAACCCTTTGAACAAAGGCGCAAGTGTCAGATATGCGGTCGAGATGTTGCCGCAGCCGATGATGCCAATGCCTTGCATGGTCGTCTCCTTCAAAAGCTTTGTGCGGCGACAAACGCGCGTTTGGCAAAGCGGTGGTGGTCGCTGGGTTTGTCGTGCTCTGTCACGAAATACCGTGTGCCCGCCTGCTTGAGCGCATTGAACAGCGCGGGCCAGTCCATCGTGCCATGCCCCACATCGGCCCAGCCATCTTCGTCCAGCGCCTCACCCTCGGGCGCGATGTCCTTCAGATGCGCAATCGCGATCCGCGATCCGTAGCGGTCGATAGGAGCCATCGGATCAGCGCCCGCCCGCACAGCCCAAGCCACATCATATTCGAACTGCACCGAAGGGGCAGCACTCAGGATCAGATCCATAGGCAATGTACCATCCCCTAAAGCCCGGAACTCGAAATCATGATTGTGATACGCGACTGACAAACCCGATTGCCCGAATGCGTTGGCCACAGCCTCGAGCCGCGCCCCATAGGCCAGCCAACCATCTGCGTCCACAGGCCGGTCGTCCGGCATGATGTAGGGGATCACAATGGTCTCGACCCCGAAGCGTTTGGCAATGTCCGTGACGCCGCCCGGATCGCTTTCGCACATCTCCAGCCCCACATGGCAGGTGGGCATGGTCAGCCCCGTATCTGCCAACCCACGCTCCAGCGCATCCATGGCTGCCGGATCGCTTACCAAAGCGCCGTAGCCCTCGACATGTGTATATCCGATATCGGCCAGCATCCCGAGCGTGTCCGTGAGTGGTGGAAAAAGCCGGGAGCTGTAGAGCTGGTAGGACAAGGCAGTCATGGCGGAACCTTTCAGGTGTCGTAGGTGGCGGAATGAAGATCGCGGATGGTGAAGGTCGGTTGCGTTTCGGTCAGTGCCGGAGTGAAGCGGGTGGTCACGCGGCGACCGGGTATGATGTCAAAGGCGTTGTCGCTGAACCGTCCGGGTTGGTCGACCTCGATAGCCACGAACAGGGCCAGCCGATCAGCGGTCAGCGTGATAACCCACGCGTCGTCCTGCCAAGAGGTATCGGTCGTGATCCCCGCAGGCTCAAGCGCATAGGCCTTGTAAGGACGCAGGGCGAAGTGATCGGTCCGTGTTGGACCGTCCTCAACCGACCAGTCGAACATCAGGACTTCATTGTCGCCGATTGCGTCCGTCGCGATCATCGCGACCGCAACAGCCGCGTCGGGCGGGGCCGATACGGCCGCTGTGTCCAAAGCGCGGCTTTGTCCGGCTGTGGAGACGGCAAAGGCTTCGACCCGCACGGTCGTTGCGCTTGGCAAATCATTGACCACCCGTAGCTCGGTGCCCTGCGCCGTGGGCACCGCTGCCACAATCACATCCGCGTAGAAACGGCGCGCCACGTGGTGCAGCAGCTTCCAGCCCCCACCATGATCAAGGCTCGACCACGAACAAACCGGCCACGTGTCATTGAGCTGCCAATAGAGCGTTCCCATACAATGCGGTTTCAGGCTGCGCCAATGCGTGACAGCCGTTTTTATGGCCAGCGCCTGCTGGACCTGACTGAGGTAGACGAAATTCTCGAACCCCACAGGAAAGCGAAAATATCGGAACATCGTCTCCGCAATTCGCGCATTGCCACCTGTGTTCTTCTGATGGCTCTCCATCACCGGAGCGGCAATATTGAAATCCGCCGGGTCTGCAAAGCGCCGGATCACGTCCATGGACGGATAGGATTGAAAGCCGAACTCGGAACAGAACCGGGGGGTGATGTCCCGGTAGTGATCAAAATCCCGCCCCTCATGCCACACGGACCAGAAGTGCATGTCGCCGGAACGGTCATCGTGCCAATCGCCGCTGAAACTCATCGGGCCCGGTGACGGGCTGGACGGCCACCAGACCGCGTCGGGTGCTGTCGCCTTCAGTGCCGTTTCGATGGTGCGGTTCAACCGATCATAAGCCACCAGGTATCGGTCACGATCCTTGCGGCTTTCATCGTACCAGTTCAGCGCGCCCAGCAATTCGTTGTCGCCACACCAAAGGGCGATGCACGCGTGGTGGTTAAGCCGCGCCACCTGTTGGGTTACTTCCATTTGCACGGCTGTCAAAAAGTCATCTGTCGCGGGGTAGAGATGGCAGGCAAACATGAAGTCGTGCCAGACCAGCAAGCCCATTTCGTCGCACAGATCATAGAACCAATCGGGCTCGTACCGGCCCCCGCCCCAGACGCGTATCATGTTCATGTTGGCATCGACCGCAGATTGCAAAAGGTCGCGACAGACCTCGGGTGTGATGGCAGAGCCAAGGGCATCGGCAGGAATCCAGTTGGCGCCTTTCATGAACACGGGCCGTCCGTTGATATGCAGGGCAAAGCCCGTGCCCGTGGCGTCCTGCGCTGTGACAAGCTGGACGTCTCGCAACCCGATACGGCGCGTGGCGTGGACGTTCTTGGCGGACACCTTCAGATCATGCAGGATCTGTGGCCCTTGGCCCGCCGGCCACCAGATTTGCGGTTGGTCGATGCGCAAGGTCGCTGTCGCTTCGCTTTGGTGGATCGTGGCCGATGCCGCGACACCGCACAGGCTGACTTCGATCTGCGTGCCGTCCTTGATCCCTTCGGTCCTTGCGGTAACCCGCACCTCCACCCTGCCCGCCTCATGCTTTTGGGCGATGATGATGTCGGCGATGCGCGGTCCCGCAGGTTCCAGCCGTATGTCGCCATATAGACCAAAGGGGGCCAGGGCGATGTTCCAATCCCAACCGAAGTCGCATTCCGGTTTGCGCAGCATGTTGCCATGCGGGATCGGACAGTTGTCCACCTGAAAAGGCACCGGAAACGGTTGCGCCTCGGCCCGGCGTCGCGCCTCTCGGGGTGCGGACCGGACATGCAGCGTGATCACGTTCTCGCCACTGACAAGCGCGTCAGAAACGTCCACCCGGTAGGTGCGAAACATGCTGTCAGCATGCAAAACCGCCTGACCGTTCAGCGACACGTCCACCACGGTATCCAGCATCGACAGCACCAGCACCATTTTGCGATCCGTGACGCGGAAGGTGCGGGTCAGCAGCCAATCCCGCTCTGCAATCCAGCGCAGGTCGTATTCATTCTGGCCCCAGTACGGATCGGGAATGACACCTGCATCCCGCAACGCGCTGATGCCGTCACCGGGCAACGCCATCGGTGCGGTGTGCTGCCCCGTCTCGTCAGAGAGGTGCCAGGTGCCAGACAGATCAAGCATGCGATCAGATCCTGAGTTCGGTGGTCTTGTCAAACAGCGATGCGCGGGCGGGATCAAATCCGATCAGGATGCTGTCACCGGTCGACACTGCCGCCTGCCCGTCCATTCGAATGCGGATCGGCACACCGGCAAGGCTGGCCCATGCGAGGGTGTCCGAACCCATCGGCTCGACAATGTCGATTTGCACCTCAGCGGATACAGGCAGGTCCCTGGCGGCGTCACCGGACATAATGTGCTCAGGCCGGATGCCCAACCACGCGGGGACATTTGCGGCATCGCCCTGAAACGCATAACCCGCCAACGTGAATTGCGTGTCCCCGGTCACGAACGCCCCATCCTCGACCGCGCCTTCGAAAAAATTGATCTCCGGACTGCCAATGAACCCCGCCACGTATTTGTTGACCGGCCGGTTGTAGATTTCCGTGGGCGTGTCGAGTTGTTGAATGATCCCGCTTTTCATGATGGCAATGCGGTCGGCCAGCGTCATCGCCTCCACTTGGTCATGGGTCACATAGATCATCGTGTTTTTCAGGTTGTGATGCAGGCGCTTGATCTCGACCCGCAGGTCGGCGCGCAGCTTGGCATCGAGGTTCGACAGCGGTTCGTCAAACAGGAACACATCCACGTCGCGCACCAAAGCCCGGCCAATGGCGACGCGCTGTCGTTGCCCGCCGGACAAGGCCGCAGGCTTTCGGTGCAGAAGCGGCTCGATCTGCAGGATTTCGGCGGCCCGCGCGACGCGCTTCCTGATCTCGGCCTTATCCATCCGCGCGTTTTTCAGGCCAAAGGACAGGTTCCCCTCAACCGTCATCTGCGGGTAAAGCGCATAGGATTGGAACACCATGCCAATGCCCCGGCCCGACGGTTCTTCCCAAGTGACATTGCGGTCGTTGATGTGGATTTCTCCATCAGTCGGATCCAGCAGCCCCGCGATGCAGTTCAGCAGCGTGGATTTCCCGCAGCCCGAGGCCCCCAGCAGCACCAGAAATTCGCCCTCGGGGATGTCGATGTTGAGGTTGTCCAGCACCGTGAGCGCACCGAATTTAAGGGTCAGGTCTTTGACAAGAACAGAAGTCATGGATCAGCCTTTCACCGCGCCCGCGGCGATGCCTCGGACAAACAGCTTGCCGGATGCGAAGTAGATGATGAGGGGGACAAGGCCGGTCAGCAGCGTGGCGGCCATGTTGACGTTGTATTCCTTGATGCCCTGCACCGAGTTGACGATGTTGTTGAGCTGCACGGTCATCGGATAATCGGCGGGCTTGGTGTAGATCACGCCAAACAGGAAATCGTTCCAGATGCCGGTGACCTGCAGGATAATCGCCACCACGAAAATGGGCAGGGACATGGGCAGCATGATGCGAAAATAGATACCCCAGAACCCGGCCCCATCGACACGTGCCGCCTTGAACAACTCCTCGGGCACCGAGGTGAAGTAGTTGCGGAAGAGCAGCGTCAGGATGGGCATCCCAAAGACCGTGTGCACCAGCACCAGCCCCCAAACGTTGCCGTACAGTCCCAGTTCGCGCAAGATAATCACCAGCGGGTAGAGCATCACTTGATAAGGGATGAACGCGCCCACGATCAGGATGGTAAAGAACACCTCCGATCCTTTGAACTTCCAATTGGCCAGCGCGTAGCCGTTCACGGATGCAATCGCGATGGACAGGATCACCGACGGGATCAGGATCTTGACCGAGTTCCAGAAGCCCCGGCTCAACCCCTCGCAATTGATGCCGGTGCACGCCTCGGCCCATGCCTTGACCCACGGTTGATACGTGATCTCGACCGGTGGGGAAAAGATGTTGCCGATGCGGATTTCCGGCATGCCCTTCAGCGATGTCACGATCATCACGTAAAGCGGCAAGGCATAGTAGGCCGCGACAACGATCAATGTGCCGTAAAGCATGATGTTGGTGCGGGAAAAACGGCGGCGCGGTTTGGGACCGCGCGGGGTGATCACATCAGCCACGTTTCTTCCCTCCGAATTCCAGATAGGCCCACGGGATAAGGATGATGATCACGCTCACCAACATCATGGTCGATGCGGCAAAGCCTTGGGCCAGGTTCTGCGCGCGGAACATGTAGTTGATCACGTATTTGGCCGGCACTTCGGATGCGATGCCAGGACCACCATTGGTCTGTGCCACCACCAGATCGTAAATCTTGATTATACCGCTCGCGATCAGCACCAGCGCGGTCACAAACACGGGCCGCATCATGGGAATGATCACGCGGACATAGGTCTTGATCGTGCCAATCCCGTCGACGCGCGCCGCTTTCCAGATGTCTTCATCAATGCCGCGCAGACCGGCCAGCATGATCACCATGATCAGGCCCGTGCCTTGCCACAGCCCCGCAATCAGGATGCCATAAATCACAATGTCGGGGTCATTGAGCGGATTGAAGGCAAAACTCTCCCAGCCCATCGACCGCACGACATTCTGAACCCCCAGATCGGGATTCAAAATCCACTGCCACGCCAACCCGGTGACAACAAAGCTGAGGGCAAAGGGATAGAGGAAAATGGTGCGAAACACGTTCTCGCCCCTGATCTTGCGATCCAACAGGGCGGCGAGGGTGAAGCCAATGAGCAACGTAAAGATCATCGAAAAGAAGCCGTAGATGGCCAAATTCTCGATCGAGATCAGCCAGCGCCGCGTGCTCCACAGCCGCTCGTATTGGTCAAGGCCAACGAAGTTCAGCTTCGGCAGCAGCTTGGACGAGGTGAAGGAATAGACCACCGTCCACGCCGTCCCACCCACGAAGACCACCAATGCGGTCAGGACCATAGGCACGGATGCAATCTTGGCCGACAGGTTGCGGAACAGGCCCGAAGGCTTCCGCGCTTTGGAAGAAGACATGGCTCACCCCGTCACATGTCGCACTGCGCCTGCCCGGTGGAAACGACCGGACAGGCGACTGGGAGGCGCGCCTTAGTCAGCAGACGCGATGATGTCGGCGTAGCGCTCTTGCGCGTCACCGGCAGACATGTCCGAGGTCCAGAACTCGGCCATCAGATCCTCGATCTGGGTTTGGGTATCCGCAGACAGGTTCATGTCGCCCGAGGGCATGACGCCGCCTGCCTTGAGGATATCGAGACCCTTCTGCATGCAGTCATTGGCCGCACTCAGGTCAATGTCGCCGCGCACCGGCAGCGACCCCTTTTTGAGGTTAAAGGCCACCTGCACCTCGGGCGAAATCAGGGTCGAGGCCAGCGCCATCTGCGCGGCTTTCGTCTCTTCATCGTCGATCACCGGGAAGTAGAACGCGTCGCCCCCGGTATCGAGGATTTCGTTCACGCCCAGACCGGGCAGACAGGTGTAGTCTTCGCCCGCGACCTGACCGGCCACTTGGAACTCACCCTGCGCCCAGTCCCCCATGATCTGGCCGCCTGCGTTACCGGTGATGACCATGTTGGTCGCCAGGTTCCAGTCCTGCACATTGGAATCCGCCGCAAAATTGCGGGCATCCACCGCCGCCTCGAACACGGCGGCATATTCCGGGCCGCGGGCCGTGTCAGCATCCTTGTCGACGACAACCTTGCGCCAGGCATCAAGGCCCGCGATGGCAATGGTCATCACACCAAAGGCACCGTTCTGCTGCCAGCCCTGCTGCCCCATGGCCAAGGGCACAATCCCGGCCTCTTCGAGCTTGGGCGCGGCGGCGGCAAATTCGTTCCAGTTCGACGGTACGGCTGTGTCGATCTTGGCAAAGGCATCATGGCTGAGCCAGATCCACTGCCACGAATGGATATTCACGGGCACACAGTAGATGCGCCCCTCGAACGTGCACGCATCCAGCAGGGACGGCGGGTTCACGATTTCTTTCCACCCCTGCTCTTCCGCCAGGTCGGTAAGGTCCGTCATCAGGCCCGCTTCGATCAATTCTTCGGCCTGACGTCCGTGGTTCAACTGCGTGGCACCCATCGGGTCCCCGCCCAGAATGCGGCTGATGATGATGGGCCGTGCGGTGCCGCCCGACCCCGCGATGGCACCGTCCACCCACTTGTTGCCCGTGGCATCAAACGCTTTGGCAAATTCGGCCACGGCAGCCGCTTCACCGCCGGACGTCCACCAATGGGTCACTTCCAACTCACCCGCATGGGCCGCCGTCGCGACACCCAACGCGGCAGTTGCCATCAGTTTTGTAAAAGTTTTCATCTTGAGTCCTCCCTGACTTCTAAATCGTTATAGTAATTGCTACAACGATTTAGATTTTTCGATCAAGCTAGAATTTTGCTATGGCTCGAATTAATCATCGACGAGAATGCAACGGCTTGAATCCGTTGACATCGCCCCGGCCAACCGGCAGGGCACTCATGCGGATACGCGCCGGAAAGGGCCCGAAATGACCAAATCCGGGACCCCGGACACCCCCACACCCGTCGCTCTGGAACCGGGCGAACGACCCACACTCAAGACGATTGCGCGGCTGTCTGGCTTGGCTGTGCCCACGGTGTCGCGGGCTTTGGCCGACGCCCCGGACATTCGCAAGAACACCAAGGAACGGGTGCGCGATATCGCCAAGCAAATCGGCTATCGTCCCAACCGCGCGGGCGTGCGCCTGCGCACGGGGCGTACCAACGTGATCAGCATCGTGATGTCGACCGAACATGACATGATGAACCACACCGCGCGCCTGATATCGTCGGTCGCGTCGTCGTTGCGCGGCACCCAATACCACATGATCATCACCCCCTATTTCCCGGACGAAGACCCCATGGTTCCCATCCGCTACATCGTGGAAACCGGCAGTGCGGACGGGCTGATCATCAACCAGATCGAACCGAATGATCCGCGCGTGGACTACCTGCTGGATCACAAGTTCCCGTTTGTGACCCATGGCCGGACGGAAGCCTGCGACCGTCACGCCTATTTCGACTATGACAACACCAGCTTTGGCGCATTGGCGGTCAAGGCATTGGCCGCACGCGGGCGCAAACACATTGCCATGCTGGCCCCGCCGCAAAACCAGACCTATGCCCAGAACATGATCGAAGGGGCCACGCGCGCGGCGGCTGAGTACGGGGTGCGGTTTTCGGTGATCGACGGCGCCGACGCCCATCAAGACAACCCGGTTATTGAACAAGCCATGATCCCGCTGTTTGAACGCAAAGACCGCCCCGATGGGTTGATCGCGCCCAGCATCGGCGGTTGCGTCACCATGGTCTCGACCGTGGAACATATGGGATTTGTGCTGGAACAGGATTTCGATGTGGTCGCCAAGGAAGCGATCACCTTCCTGCGCCGCTTCCGGTCCGGCATTCTGGTGGTGGAGGAAGATATTGATCAGGCGGGCAACTTCATGGCGCGCGCCCTGATGCACCGGATCAACGCCCCGACAGAGCCGCCAATGCAAGAGCTGGACCACCCCAACGACAGCGCGTGGCGGTCAGATTAGGCTTAGTTCCGGATACGCCCGAACGTGGACAGACGGTTGATCTCGTCCAGCCGTTCAAGATTCACGACCGTCGACAGCATAAGCCGGTCCTGGCTCCAGTCTCCGGGCCGTTGAATGGCGATGGCGGTCAGCATGATCGCCCCAATCAAGGGCAGCAGCGTCGCCATATACAGCAGTCGAGGACGGCGCAGATGACGGAGGTCCAGCAGCGACGTGATCCGCCGTTCCAAAAATGTCATCCGTCCGTCGCGCAGTGCGGACCGGTCCGCCGTCACCAGCGTCACCTTGGGCACCGCCACAACGAACATCCGGTCCTTACGCAAAGTCTGCTGGCACACCGCCAGCAACGTATCGCAATAGGCGCGCACGTCGATGCGGCCCCGGTTCAGCACCTCGGCATCGCAGGACAGCTCACGCAGGTTTTCCACCTGCCGCTTCCACGCGTGATAGGCCGGGTTGAGGAAAAAGAACGGCTTGAGTGTCTCAAGCACGATCTCCCATTCGATATCGCCTTGGCGCAGATGCTGGAATTCATGGGCAAGCGACACCGTCAACTCTTGCCGCTGCCCCAGCATGTGGGACGGGATGACCACGTAGTAGTTGCGCAATCCACGGGTCGAAAAAGGTACCAGCGTCTTGTCCGACAGACGCAACCGAATGCGGCCAAAGCTGCGCCACGCATAGCTGGCCGACACGATACTGTGCAGGCAGAACATGGAATACGCCAGCCGCCCTGCCCCTATGACAAGGCCCACAAGGAAAGCACAGATCACGGCCCATGCCATCCATCCCGCCGCATTGACGACGTTATTGGTAAAGGTGTCACGCAGGTTCACAAGCCGTTCGAACTCGGTCGCCTGCATTTCGAACCCGCCATTCAGATAGTAGGCCACCACCATGTCCGACAGGTTCATGTTCACCGATTTGGCATATCCGCTTGATTGCAGCGTGGTGAAGGCAAGGATCAGGAAGGGCGACAGGACAATCGCCACAAACACCGCGTTCAGCAGGCGCAATTGCGTGGCGTAACTGTGGCTAAGCCCCAAACGGTGAAAAGCGTACCGTGCAACTGACCAAAGGGCATAGGCCACGATCAGCAGAATATTGGCATTGATAAAAGTGTCGAGCAGCGCGTCACCCGGAATCATTTTTCAACCTCCGATCCACAAGTGCCCGGATTTGCCCCAATGCTTCCTCTGTCAGCGCATCATCATTGACCAGCCGCGCCACGAGGGACGCGGGCGTATCGTCAAACAGCTTCATCGACAGATCCTTGAGTGAGCGTGTCTGGTACGCATCCTTGGCCAGCGTCGGTTTGAACACATGCCGCTTGCCGTCCTTGCGGCTGGTCACGAATTCCTTCTGTTCCAGAATGCGCAGGATCGTCGCGGCAGAGGTATAGGCAAGGTCCCGACCTTCCGGCAACTGGTCCAGAACATCCCGTACGGTGCCCTCTCCCAGTTCCCAAAGCTCGGTCATGAACTCCAGTTCAACCTCGGTCAGCAGTTCGCTTTTCTTCTTTTGTCTCATGCCGTCCAATCCAAGACGTATCGCTCACTCTTTACGCGGGGTGAGTAAATACGAAAACCTTTCTGTTACAAAACGCTTTTTCACACCTTCCAGAAGCAGAAGATGCCCCAACCGATGGCCAGACCCAGCGGGATCCACAGCGGTTGCCCCATCAGACCCAGCCATGCAAGGAAGATGTAGGCCGACCCCAACAGCGAGATAAACAGCCGGTCCCCCAATGTGGTCGTCAGCCCAAGGATACCCTGCCGTTCGATCCCGTCGCGGTACTTGAACACCTCCAGCACACCGATGATGGCGATGGCCCCGAAGATGCAGCAGAAGAGCACAAACGTGGCTGGGGTCCATGCCATCCAGAACGCAGGCCAGAGCGGATCAGTCCACGAAAACCCCTTGTCTTCCTGATTGTTGGCGACATTGCCCCAGCCTTGGGCCCACGTCGTCGTGGGCAAAACAGCAGCAAGATAGACAAGACGTTTCATCACACCCTCCCCAGGGCAAAGCCCTTGGCGATGTAGTTGCGGACAAAGTAGATCACGATGGCGCCGGGAATGATCGTCAACGTCCCCGCCGCCGCCAGCAGGCCCAGCTCATATCCGGCAGACGACGCCGTCTTGGTCATCTCGGCGGCGATGGGCTTGGCCTGAACAGCCGTCAGCGTCTTGGCCAGCAGCAGTTCAACCCAAGAGAACATGAAGCAGAAGAACGCCGCCACCCCAACGCCTGCCTTGATCGTTGGCAGGAAGATCACGACGAAGAAACGCGGGAAGGAATAACCGTCGACATAGGCCGTCTCATCAAGCTCCTTCGGCACGCCGCCCATGAATCCCTCCAAAATCCACACCGCAAGCGGGATGTTGAACAGGCAATGCGCCAACGCCACGGCGATATGTGTGTCAAAGAGGCCCACCGATGAATAAAGCTGGAAGAACGGCAAGGCGAACACGGCCGCCGGCGCCATCCGGTTTGTCAGCAACCAGAAAAACAACTGCTTGTCGCCCAGAAACCGGTAACGCGAAAATGCATAGGCCGCGGGCAACGCCACAGCGACCGAGATCACCGTATTCATCGACACGTAGATGATCGAGTTGATGTAGCCCCAGTACCAGCTCGGATCGGTAAAGATCACCCGGTAGTTTTCCAGCGTGAAGGTCTGGGGGAACAGGCTGAACCCGGACAGGATCTCGTTCGTGGTTTTGAACGACATCGCCACCAGCCAATAGATCGGCAGCATCAGGAACGCGATGTAGAGGATCGGGATGAGGGAGCGTTTACGCACGAGCAGACCCTCCGCCAAAGGCCGCATGCGCCAAGCCCGACCTCGGGAGGTGGCTGTGCTTGGTGCGAGCTGCGTTCCAAGAATTGCAGATGTCCCGAGTGCCACAGTTGTTGCGGTAAGCCCTCCCGGGGGGGAGGTCGGGCTTGGCGCATGCGCGCCGGTTGAGCGCGACGTCAGCCGTCACGCAATGCTCAAACGACACATTCATTGCGCGTCATCCTTCGTCATCAGAGTATAGAACAACCACGACACCAGCAGCGTGATCGCGAAATAGATCAGGCTCATCGCTGCCGCAGGCCCAAGGTCAAACTGCCCCAAGGCGATCTTCACCAGATCAATCGACAAGAGCGTCGTCGAGTTCCCTGGCCCACCACCGGTTAAAACAAACGGCTCCGTATAGATATTGAAGCTATCCATGAAACGCAGCAGGATCGCGATGGTCAGCACCGTCTTCATCTTCGGCAACTGGATGTACCGGAACACCTTCCAGGGCGACGCCCCATCAATCTTGGCCGCCTGGTAATAGGCATCCGGGATCGACACGAGGCCCGCGTAACTCAGCAGCACCACCAGCGATGTCCAGTGCCACACATCCATGACAATGATCGTCACCCACGCCGCAAAGGGGTTCTGGGTCATGTCATAGGAAACGCCCAACACGTCATTCAGGAAGTATCCCAGCAAGCCGATTTTGGGCAGGGTAAAGATGTTCCACATCGCCCCCACCACGTTCCACGGGATCAGCATCGGCAGCGCCATCAGCACCAGACAGACCGGCACCCACATGCCCTTCTTGGGCATGGACAGGGCGATGATGATGCCCAGCGGAATCTCGATGATCAGGATCAGGAAGGTGAACAGGAACTGCCGCCCCAACGCCGCCTGAAATCGATCCGACCGCAGAATCTGTTCGAACCAATCAAGGCCCTGCCAGAAGAATACGTTGTTCCCGAACGTCTCCTGCACCGAATAATTGACCACCGTCATGATGGGCACCAGCGCGTTGAACGCGACCAGCAGCAGCACGGGCAGGACAAAGAACCACGCCTTTTGGTTTTCGGTTTTCATGTGCGTGCCGACCCCTCATTTTCAGTAGACAGCCAGCCGTCTCTGTAGAGGCGCGTGTGATCCGGGCGAAACGCCAAATGCACCTCCGCCCCCTGCTCTGGTAATTCACCCTCGACGATGGCTTTGACCGGCGTATCTCCCACCACAGCTTCAACCACCGCATGGCGGCCGACATCCGACACTTTACTGACGCGTGCAGGCAATCCGGAATGGGCAAGCGACACAAATTCAGGACGGATGCCAACCTGCGTTGTTCCCCCCTGCCCCGTGACGGCCCCCTCAAGCGTGATCCGATTTCCCTGGAACGACACCGCACCGCCCGATTCCTCAGCGGGCAATACGTTCATGCCGGGCGAGCCGATGAAGTGGCCCACAAACGTATGCTGAGGCCGCTCGAACAACTCGACCGGCGTGCCGATTTGCACGATCTCACCGTCCTGCATCACCACCACCTGATCGGCAAAGGTCAGCGCCTCGGTCTGGTCGTGCGTTACATAGATCATCGTCGCCCGCACCCGCTGGTGGAGTTCTTTCAGCTTTGACCGCAGCTTCCATTTCAGATGCGGGTCGATCACGGTGAGCGGCTCGTCGAACATCACGACATTCACATCGTCGCGAACCAGCCCCCGACCCATGGAAATCTTCTGCTTGTTGTCGGGCGACAGGTGCGAGGCGCGGATGTCGAGCATCTCCTCGACCTCCAGCATCTTCGCAATCTCGGCCACGCGCCGCGCAATCCGTCCTTCGTCCACGCCGCGATTGCGCAAGGGAAAGGCCAGATTGTTGCGCACCGTCATCGTGTCGTAGATCACCGGGAACTGGAACACCTGCGCAATGTTGCGCTGATCCGGCGGTAGGTCCGTCACGTCACGATCATCAAAGAGGATGCGCCCCTCGGACGGGGTGAGCAGGCCCGATATGATGTTCAAAAGCGTGGACTTGCCACAGCCCGACGGCCCGAGCAGCGCATAGGCGCCGCCGTCCTGCCAATCGAGGTCAATCTCTTTCAGCGCATAGTCCGCAGGCCCGGTGGGGTTCGGCATGTAGGAATGGCGTAGATTGGAAAGGGTGATCTTTGCCATTACGCCACCAACTTTCCGTCTTGCGTGAAATAGAAGGCGTGGGACGCATCCATGTAAAACTCATGCGCCTCACCCACCTCGTAGGGATGCACGCCATGGGCCAAAGACACCCAGCCATCGTCGCCCAATTGAAAGTGGGCACTGGACTCGGACCCGGACAATTCGGTTACCAAAACCTTACCAGATAATTTAACATAATCTGTCCCCGCGGGGACAGGTGTCACGTGGTGGGGACGAATGGCAAGGGTATAGGCCCCATCCGGCAGACCCGCCGCAGCGCCCGACACGGTCCAACTTGCCCCTGTATCGAGGGTCGCGGTGTCACCAACCTTGGACATCCGCGCCGCATTGATCGGCGGGTCCGAAAAGACACGTGCTGCGGTGAGATTCTCGGGCTTGCGATAAATCTGCGCCGTGGTGCCGTACTGCGTGACCACCCCGTCGTCCATCAATGCGGTCTTGCCGCCCAGTAACAACGCCTCTTCCGGTTCGGACGTGGCGTAGACCACAACCGCCCCCCGCCCTGCAAAAAGTTCTGGCAGTTGCTCGCGCAATTCTTCGCGCAGCTTGTAGTCGAGGTTCGCGAGCGGCTCGTCCAGAAAGACAGCGCGGCTTTCCTTGGCGATCGCGCGCGCCAAAGCGCAGCGCTGTTGCTGCCCGCCCGACAATTCCTGCGGGCGGCGGTTCAGCATCGGGCGCAGTTGCAGGATGTCCGCCGCTTCCTCCACCCGGCCCTGAATTTCGGACTTCGCCATGCCTGCAACCCGCAAGGGGGAGGCGATGTTGTCGTAGACCGTCATCTGCGGATAATTCACAAAGAACTGGTGCACGAGGCTGACGTTGCGTTTCTGCGTGGACAGGCGCGACACGTTCTGCCCGTCCATCCAGATCTCGCCTGACGCCAGCGGATCAAGGCCCGCCATCAGCTTGATCAGGGATGTCTTGCCCGATCCGGTCTGGCCAAGCAGGACGTTGAAATGCCCCGTCTCCAGCACCAGTGAGGTCGGCTTGATATGTGTGACCCCGCGGATCACCTTGCTGGCCGATTTCAGCTCGATTGTCATGGGTTGTATCCAGTTTCCGTAGAAAGCCGGGGCACCTGTAGGGCCCCGGCCACTGTCAGCCCACACGCACTCACCGCGCGGGCTGACTGGGAGTTTAGTTCTGCCAGCGGGCCACGAGATCGTCGTAGTTGACGGTCTCGCCCTGAGGCTTCTCGTTCTCCAGCTTGGGCTTGGCACCGCCATTGGCGAACCAGAATTCCGCGTCCTGTTCGTCGTTCAAACGAGGGCCACATCCGCCATAGACACCAGCCGCTTCGTCCGCCTGCTGCATCCGGGCCATGGTGATGTCCATTTCCTCGGCCAGACGGTCCATCGCTTGCTGAGGTGTGAAGGCACCGGAGTTCACGTCACCGATTTGCTGCCACCAGATTTGGGCCAGCTTGGGATAATCGGGCACGTTGATGCCGGTTGGCGACCATGCCACGCGGTCAGGCGAGCGATAGAACTCGACCAGACCACCCAGTTTGGGTGCGCGTTCGGTGAAGCTTTCGTGGTTGACCGAACTGTCGCGGATGAAGGTCAAACCCACATGGGACTTCTTCACATCGACGGTCTTGGACGTCACGAACTGAGCATAGAGCCATGCGGCCTGCGCACGTTCGGACGGTGTGGATTTCAGGAAGGTCCAGGACCCCACATCCTGATAGCCAACCTTCTGCCCTTCGGTCCAGTATGGGCCGTGCGGGCTGGGGGCCATCCGCCACAATGGGTTGCCATCATCGTCCACGGTGTTGTTGCCTTCGGACTTCGGCTTGACCATGTCGGCGGTGAAGGCGGTGTACCAGAAGATCTGCTGGGCCACGTTGCCTTGCGCCAATGCGGGCAGCGACTGGTAGAAGTCATAGGATGCCGCGCCGGGTGGTGCGTAGTTCCGCAGCCATTCATCCCATTTGCGGATCGCATAGACCGCCGCCGGACCGTTGGCCGCACCGCCACGGGTGACGCTTGCACCCGCCGGATTGCACGAGCCGGCTTCCATGCGGATGCCCCATTCATCGATTGGGATACCGTTTGGCTCGCCCACTGACCCGGTGCCTGCCATGGACAGCCACGCGTCGGTCATACGCCAACCAAGGTCGGGCGCGCGCTTGCCGTAATCCATGTGACCATAGATCGCGACGCCGTCGATTTCCTTGACGTCGTTCGAGAAGAACTCTGCGATGTCCTCGTACGCGGACCAGTTGACCGGGACGCCCAGTTCGTAGCCGTATTTGGCTTGGAACGCGGCTTTGTTGTCTTCGTCATCGAACCAGTCCTTGCGGAACCAGTAGAGGTTCGCAAACTGCTGGTCTGGCAGCTGGTACAGGTTGCCATCGGGGCCAGTGGTGAACTGGATGCCCATGAAGTCATCAAGGTCAAGCGTCGGGCTTGTCGTGCTTGCCCAATCCCCCGCCATCTGTTCGGTCAGGTTGTAGGCCAGTTGCAGGCGTGAGTGCGTGCCGATCAGGTCAGAGTCGTTGACATAACCATCATAAAGATTCCGCTGGGTCTGCATCTGTGTTTGCACAGCCTGCACAACCTCACCTTCGCCAAGGATCTGGTGGTTCACCTTGATCCCAGTGATTTCCTCGAACGCCTTGGTCAGCACTTCGGATTCGTAGCCGTGGGTCGGAATGCCCTCGGACAGCACGTTGATTTCCATGCCCGAGAATGGCTCGGCCGCGCCGATGAACCACTCCATTTCAGACATCTGCTCTTCTTTCGAAAGCGTGGATGGCTGGAATTCCTGGTCAATCCATTTCTGGGCTGCTGCCGTATCGGCAAAAGCAGTTCCATGCCCCGCAATGACTGCAGCAACAGCCGTCGCGGAGAGAAGATACTTGCGCATCTTGTGTCCTCCCAAATTTTTAGTTGAGCCGGTTTTTGCCGACTTGGCTTACGATAGGCTCAAAGTAAATTTTCTGTCAAACTAAAAAGTTAGTAGACATTTGTTATTTAAAATCAGCGCACTAAAGCAGAAGATCGGCTCCAAAGCCCTTTGGGACGGTTGCTGGCCAACTGTGAGCGGACGCAGCGTCCCGCCCATACGATCAGTTGGATGTCACGGCTTTCGGTGGCTGTTCAACAAGGCAAACGATCACTCTTCGTCCAGAACCCGCCGGGCGACACGAAAACATTCCAGCCCCTGCGGCACGCCGCAATAGATCGCAACCACGTGGATGATCGCACGAATTTCCTCGCGGCTGACACCGTTCGTGATGGCCCCGCGGCAGTGGATTTCCCACTCGCTCATCTTGCCCAGCGCGCCGATCATGGCGAGGTTCATCATTGATCGCGTCTTGGCATCGATCACGTCATCACCCCAGCCGAAGCCCCAGCACCATGCGGTCATTGCCTCTTGGAACGGCCGCGAGAAGTCATCCGCTGCCGCAAGGTTCTTTTCCACATACTCTGCCCCCAAAGTGGCCTTGCGCTGTTCCAGACCTTTCAGAAACAGATCTTCGTCAAAGGTGCTCATCGTTGCTCTCCTGATATCTTGCGCGCAGGTCCGCATGTTTCGATGTGGCGCGCAAGCCCGCGTCGCCGTTCGGGACGCAAGCACAAGAGGTTCGCACCCCTCGTTTGGTTGGCTGGATGACTTGATAACTCACGCGCCGGACATGGGGACACGGCCACTTCAGGTGCAGATATGCAGGTATACAATCCTTTAACCAGTCTGTGTGACATCTGGCATATGTCCGTACGTGAGGGCGAAACAAAACGGAGGATGTTATCGCTTGCTTTTGGTGAAGGTCGCGGATTTTGAGACTGTTGAGAAACCCTGTCGAGCTCTCGCGTGATTTGTTTTTGATGCCCATGCACTTACAGCTTATACACCCGGTGATTGAAATACCGCGTTTGCGTCCGCCATGGCGCATCAAGATACGACAAACGGTTCAAGGACCGAGGAGATAATATGAAAACATTGCTTCACTTGGTCATGCTGGCGGTGCTGTTCGCCACGTCAGTGCATGCGAGCGATGACAAGCCGACCATTCGTGTTGTGGCCGATGAGTGGCCCCCCTTTTCAGGGGTCGACCTGCCGAACAACGGGCTGTCCATTCACGTCATTTCCGCAGTATTCGAGCGGGCGGGCTATGCTGTCGAAAGCGATGTACTGCCGTGGGCGCGGATCATGGATGGTGCGCGGCGCAGTGAATTCGATGTCGTTGGAAGTCTCTTTTACGATCCCAGCCTGACGGAGTTTCTGGATTACGGAGACCCTTTTTACACCACCAATGTGCAGCTTGTTCAGCGTGTTGGTGGCGACCACGTCTTTACAAGCGTTTCCGAGTTGCAGCCGTACAGTATCGCCGTCGGTGACGGGTTTCTCTACGAAGATGAATTTGACCGGGCGGACTATTTGAATAAAGTGACCGTCACAACGACCCTGCAAGCCCTTCGGATGGTCGCATTCGAGCGAGCCGATCTGACGCTCGATAGTGTTGATGTCGTCAACTATGCAACCGATACGCTTGACCCGGATCTGTCTGGTCGGCTTGAGTTTGTGCCGGGTGTTCTGACATCGCAAGACATTCACATGGCAATGCGAACGGACTTTCCCAACCTCGAGCAGACGCTCGATGATTTTAATGCAACGCTGCGGGAAATGCGGTCGGATGGATCGCTCGCGGAAATCCTCGCTCAGCATGTTAAACCGTAGCGCATGACATTTGTCCGCACTGCCCTGCGCGACAGGCTTGGTCTTCGCCTTGTTGTTGTGACCTTGCTGGTCAGCACGCTGTTCTCGGCAGTCGCTGCAGGTGTGCAGCTTTACCTCAGCTATCAACGGCAGGTTGGAACAGCATTTCAGGTCGTGGACCGCGTCAGTGCAACTGCATTGGAACCACTCCAGAATGCGCTCTGGCAGTTTGATTTCGAACAGGTCGATATCATCCTGCGCGGTATTCAGTCCGACCCTGCCGTTGCCCACGTGCTTTTGAATTCATCCACCGGGCATGTATTTGAATTCGGAGACAGCGAATACAAAGAGCGGAAGACGAACTTCGAACTCGTGCATCAGGTTGATGGGGACGAGGACCTGATTGGGTCGCTCACGATATACTTGTCGCTCGACACGATCTGGGCAAGCCTGTGGGCACAGTTTCTGACGCTGGTCGCAACGAATTTGATCAAGGCATATCTGGTCGCCATTGCGCTGCTTGTTTTCTACTACAGGCTTGTGACGCGTCACCTGTCCAAGATCGCCAGACGTGTAGAAGCCTTTGATGAGCCGAACGCACCGTTGGGGCTGGAACTGGACCGCCCTGCTACACATCGCGCGGATGCCATCGACAAAATCGTGTCGGCGTTGAATGACATGAGCCTTAGATCAGCCCTTCAGATCGACGCGCTTGAGCGCGAGGTCGCACAGCGCAAAGTCGCGGAGCAAGAAGCGTTGACCGCGTCACTGGCGCGCAAGCGGTTCCTTGCAAACATGAGTCACGAGATCAGAACACCGCTCAATGCGATGATGGGCCTGTTCCAGTTGATCGAAATGTCTGACGTCCCGGAACGGCAGAAAAAGCAGGCTTCTACCGGGCTCGAAGCCGCGAAGGTCATGCTGAGCCAACTGACCAATGTTTTGGAGGTGTCTCGTATCGAAGCAAATGCGGTGAAGCTGACCCGGCACCATATCGATACGAGAAAGCTTGCGGACCAGTGGGGCGAAACCGCCGAAGGTGCCGTGCAGCGGTATGACAAGGATATCGAAGTCATAGTGGAAGTCGCCGATGACGTGCCTGCCACGCTGCATGTCGATGACAAGCGTGTCACTCAAATCGTGCACAACTTGTGTGACAATGCCGCGAAATTCACCATGGAAGGCAAGATCCTGATCCACATCGGCTGCGCCCCACAAACGGACCCCGAAATGGTGACGATATCGGTGTCTGACACGGGGGCAGGCCTGCCAGCTGACGAGGTGAGCGCCGTTTTTGACAGGTTCGCGCAAGTTGACGACAGCCTGACAAGGCGTCATAGCGGTACAGGGCTTGGCTTGTCGATCAGCGCAGACCTCGCAAAATTGATGGGTGGCGAACTGTTCGCAGAGTGCCCGTCACCGTTGAGCGGCTACAATACGACATTTACTCTGCACATCCCGGCCCATCATATGGGGGAAAAGACTGCATGACCCAATTGCCGAAAAAAGTGCTTCTTGCCGAAGACGACGGTTTCACCCGCTACATGATGGGCGAAATATTTCACACTTTGGGCTTCGATTTTGACGTCGCCAAGGACGGTCAGGAATGCGAAGACATCTTGCGCGCAAACCCCGGTGCCTACGGCGTGGTGTTGATGGACATCCACATGCCCCGCATGTCCGGCGTGGATGCCACCCGCACGATCCGTGAAACCGCATCGGATCCGCCCAAGAACATTCCGATTATCGCCGTCACTGCCGACAGCGACTACCACGATGATGAAGCCATCCGCGAGACGGGAATGAATGGTTATCTACGCAAACCGATCGTGGCGACGGAAGTGAACGACGTCATTGATCGCTATTGTTCCGCAGCCTGACAGGGCGCTCCGTCTGAACGCAACTAGGTGGGCTTGGTCATTCGGCTCGGGTGGCGCGCTTGGAACAACTGTGGCAGTTCTTCCAGGTAGAGCATAACTGCGCACCTTTTTTGACCATCCGGAGCTGCCAAGCCATTTTTGCAGGCCAAATACTGACTTTGCGATGCGGAATGTGCCTCCCACTAAGAGAAAGAGCGTTCAAATGTGGTCACTCAATAAGCGTGCCTTGCACTCCAAATCTACGTGAACAAGGTTGGCTCTCAACCTGCCTACACCATCGACACAACATCATGTGTCGGCCCGTCTCATCACCATGCCTGACCAGTGAACACCCACACCTCCTGGTTGATTTTTTTCGTCTTTGCATAGACGCTGATACCCAGCGACGCATTTTTTAAGGACGTATTATGCCAGACCAGCCATTAGCTTCACGCCGTCAATTTCTTGGGATGGCATCCAGCGCCGCGTTGATTGCCGGTGCGCCTTGGCCTGCACGCGCCAACGTCTCTACCCAGAATGTCTATGATGTGGCGCCGTCCGGCGCGGCGGTGGCCAAAGTGCGCATTTACCCAGCGCTCGGGATTTGCAGAGTTGGTGGTTCGCCAAAATGGTTCTACGCACCCGAGGTACCCGGACTGCCGCCGCAACCGGACGATGGCACGTTCAAGGACGGTTCGGAAAAGATCAAAAAGCAGGTGCAGCGATTCCGCGTGTACGCCTTTGACGCAGATGACCAGATCATCGGTGAGGTGACCGGCGACAGCATCACTTGGGGCGTTCATCTCGCCAACACAAAAGCCAATTGGTACGGGTTCAACAATCCGTTGGACAACGGGCCGCTTGCACCGGGATTGCCTTCGCAGAAACGCAACCAGTACTTCGTGTCAAATGCGGATCGGGAAGAGAACCTGATCATCGACGGCGGCGCACTGCAGATTTCGGGACTTGAGGTCAATCAGTCGGGTGGTGATCCCGCATATCAATTCGAAGGCACCTTTTGGGGCGGGCAACCCGATGCAATTTCGGTTGACCTTGGGCAGCTCAGAACGGACGACGCCGGCCGTTTACTGGTGGTCCCGCCAGATGGAGTTTCCAACTCCCCCAGCGATGCGCCAATCACCAGCTTTGCCGACAACAACGCCTGGCATGACGATTGGTGCGATGGGCCTGTGACCGCGCGGGTCACCGTTGGCGATCAGGAGTTCGAAGCGGAGCCGTCTTGGGTGGCGTGTGTCGGTCCAAATTTTGCACCGGAAATCCCGCCGATCACCACCCTTTATGACGTGATCGAAGATATGAATGTCCAGGAAGGATGGTCTGACGCGCCAGAGCTGCCACTTTCGTTCATGAAATACGTCTATCCCACGTTTCGGCGCGTGGCCTTGATGGAGTGGGTCACCCAAGCCGCGAACCTGCGTCAAGGATGGATGGCGATCGGAGACCTGGGCGACCCTGATTACGTGGCGCGGCTGGCTGATCCCGATCCGTCAAACGCTGATTTCCGTCAGTCCATCTTCGATCTCTTCCGCGATCCCTACAACCTGAGTGACAGCGCCTATCTCGAAGAGCGCCTCAAGATTCCGTATATGCTGGGCGACGGGGTGAACTACGATGGCAGCCCATTGCAGTGGTTCCAGTTCCCAAAGCTGCAATACGATTACTTGCGCATGTGGGCAGCCGGTGAATTCGTGAATGACTATAATGGTCAAGTCGCCGAAGACGGCGTGACCGACTACCAGACATTCGACGATATTCCACTTGAGCTGCAACCGGGTGCCTTGACCCAAGCCGCGCTTGAGCCGTGTTCAGGTGGTGCCTTTCACCCCGGTGTCGAGCTGACCTATTACCTGCGCATCAAGGAAATGTATGCGCGCAATTACGACGAAACGGCAGAGCCGTTTCGCATTGCGCATGGTGCCCGGCCAAGCCTGAACCAGAACCTTGGGCGCCTTTTGACACCTGAGGTTGCGTTTGCCGGGTTCGAGGACACGCCGCCGCCCCTCGGCCCGCAGATGGCAGGTGATTTGACGAGATGGATGGGGCTTCCGTGGCAATGCGATGCGTTCAGTTGCCAACAGGTGTTGATGCAACAGAACTATCCCATCGCAGTATGGTGGCCCGCCCTGCTGCCCATCGATGTCTTGCCTGAACCGTTTTACATGGCAGGCCTTGATGAAAATCTGACAGAGGAAGAGCGCGAAAAGTTCTTTGCCAACCGTGTCAACTGGTCACGGGGGGTCGCGGGGATCGGATATCATGCCAATTCAAGTTACTGGGATGGCATCACCAATATGATCACGGTTTGGGAACGTATGGGCTTTGTCGTGCGCATGCCCTCCCCCCAAGGCGACGTGTTTGTGGAAATGCAGCATGCGGACAACATGGAAACGCGGTTCCAGTGGAACCCGGGTCAGGGGATGTTGCCGAATTGATCCACGATGTTGCCGTTCTTGGCGGTGGGATCGCTGGTGCTGCGGCGGCCTTGCGTTTGGCGCAGGGTGGTGTGCGACCGATTTGGATCGCGCAAGATCGGCAGGATGCGTTCAAGCCGGGTGAACACCTGAGCGCTGCCGCCATACCCCTACTCAAGCGCCTTGGGTCCGACGCAATGCTGCGATCTGAAGTGCACCGGCACGCCCATAGCACGTATTCCGCGTGGGGCAGTGATCTGCTGATCGAACGCAATGCCATTGTGCAGCTTGAAGGACCGCCCACCGTTTTGGACCGGTGGGCTTTCGAGGCAGCCTTGTCCGCACAGGCGACCGCCGCGGGCGCTGACCGGATGGATCATGACGTGATCGATTTTCGGATTGCGGATGGCCTGTGGCAGATTGAGACGGCAGCAGGTCAGGTCCAGACGCGGTTTGTGTTTGACGCGACAGGGCGCAAGGCAATGGTCGCCTCTAAGTTCGCGCGGAGATTTCAGGCGGATAAGTTACAGTGCCAATACGCGCTGTTCGCATCGTCTGGCGAAACGGCGCCCAGGCCTGTCACGTTGATCGAAGCGCAGGAACATGGCTGGTGGTACATGTCTGTGCTGGCCGATCAGCGCGTCGTCGTGAACTATTACTCTGACGCAGATTTGCCCGGATTTGGAAATGCAGATCTGGAAGCGAATGCGCAGCTGACGACCGCAATTGGCGCCTACCTGTCAGACTATGGGTATTCTATGTGCGGGACGCCAAAACGGATCGCTACAAACAGCAGTTGGATCGCGCCATCAATAGGTGCGGGTTGGGTTGCGATCGGGGATGCTGCCGCAGCGTTTGATCCCTTATCATCGCATGGCATGACGACCGCATTATGGACCGCCATCGAAGCTGCCGATGCATTTGTTGCGCAAGATCGGGATCGAATGCTCGCCTATGCTGAGAGCGTGGCCAAGGGCGTCGAGGACTATTTGATCGCGCAGCAGGCGGTCTACCGTCGAGAAACAAGATGGCCAGGCAGCACCTTTTGGCAGCGTCGAACGGAAAGAGCGGAGCAGGAAACAGACGCTGCAGTCTAGCAGTACGCCCACGTTTTCGGTGCGATTTGATCGAGTGGCGCAGACGCACGCATAAGCGGCCGGAACTACACGTCCGACCTTAGAACAAAGTCAAACGGGCTGACGGTCCAGACCTGCTACGCTCGCTGACTGACACACGAAATTGTAGTTTATGATCAATGAATTGCACCGATCCTCCGTCAGAAAAATCAACAAATTCAATCATAACGGGTTTCTTCGAATCGAAATTGCTAGGATGCTGGGCCTGATTTTCAAGGAAAGATTGATCATGCTGCGCTCTCTGCTTTTTGCCTTTGTCCTCTGTTTCCTTATTCCACTTGCCTCCCCAACACCCTCCATGGCCGATAGCACCACGTATGAGTCACAGTCTGCCAACTTGCCGCTGCCGAGCACGCTACCGCTAATTGACTACGAGAACGTCCTCTTCCCGTGGATTGCCAACCGCGAATACGTGGGGTTGGGGTGGAAGCGCGACAAAAGCTGGCGTGATACGGGCCCGTTTGTCTTTAACATGAGCTTTGGCATCCACCCGGCGGTGCGCATGTATTACTCGCCCGAGATCATTGTGTGGCTCGAAGGCGGTCGGACCGGTGAGATCGAAGATGGCGCCATCGTGATCAAGGAAATGGTGAACCCACCGTCTGCCATGTACAACGAATACCGGGCGGGCCTTGTCGAACAATACCCCAATGATCCCGCCAAAGTCGCCGAAGAGATGTCGAACTATGCCTATGATACCGGTGGTTTGAACTGGACGGTCATGGTCAAGGACAGCGCCCTGTCGCATGGCGGGTGGTTCTTTGCCTCGGTGTACTTTGCCGACAAGGACGACATGAAGGCGCGAAAGCCGGCCATCGACACGTTTGAAGCACCCTACAGCCCGCCATTGGGTGCCGGGGGCGATGGAATGTGTATGCGCTGCCATGCGTCCGCCGCCGAGGAGCTGATCTTTTCCGCATTGGAAAACATCGAAGGGTATCCGGGGGAGCCGGTCATTTTCCGCGTCGACGAAAGTTGGCGCGATCTTCCCAAGGCGCAAAAACCCGCGTTTGGTGCCAGTCTGGAAGATATGATCAAGTCGTATGTGAACGACGCGCATGATCCGGCCGCCATGCGCGCCGCCCATGTGGCGGCGGCCAAGGCATCGCCGGTCGATCAGAACAAGGACTTCACCGACATGTTCCCCGGTACAGGCGGTGTCGATATCACGCGCGCCAACTTGCAGACATTGCCCAGCGAGTGGCTGGATCATGTTCCTGCACGCCCCAACGATACGCAGCATTTCCTGACATCAGACAATTGCCTTGGCTGTCATGGCGGATTGGGCGGCGCACCGTCGGGTGTGACCATGTTCATCAAGGATGGCTCTGAATATGGCGACGGCTACAACATCTCCGAATATGGAGAATGGCGCTGGTCACCGATGGGTCTCGCCGGGCGCGATCCGATCTTTTTTGCCCAGCTGGAATCGGAATTTGCACTGCTGGAACAGGCCGGCGTTGGGGACCTGTCCGAGAACCTTGGAACCACATGCCTGTCGTGTCACGGTGCAATGGGCCAACGTCAGCTGGAAATTGATGCGCACGCAAACCCGGATCTGGGCCTCGACGGCAACGCCTTCAAAGTCGAATACACGTTGCTGCACGACCCGCTGACTGTTGCGGAGAAAGAGCAGCAGGTGGCCGATGGAACATACCCCTATCATCAGTACGGCAATTTGGCCCGCGAGGGGATCTCGTGCGCGGTCTGCCATCATATTGCGCCGCCGGAACAGGCTGCTGGCCAACCCGATTACAACAAGCTCGACACCTATCTGATGAACGGCACAACGGGTGTATTCCGCACAACCGCTGCGGACGAACTGATTGGTCCGTTTTCCGATGTGCGCGAAAAACCCATGCAGAACGCGATGGGCATCACGCCCATGTATGATGACTACATCAAGGACAGTGAGATGTGCGGCGCATGCCATACGATCAACCTGCCAAATGTGGACGCGGCGACGGACGAACCACTGCCCGGTTTCACGCCCGCGGAGCAAGCCATTCTCAACCAAGCCGCCAAGAACGCGGTCGATTTCCTGAATGAAGAATTTGGCGTGACCTACCGCGAGCCATTGGTCCAGTTCCAGCATTCGGTCGAGCAGGCGACGTTCATCGAATGGCAGAACAGCCAATTCGCGGATGCGGGCACCGCGCAGTCCTGTCAGGATTGCCACATGAAAAGCAATTTTGAAACGCTCGACGGCACGATCAAGATCGACAGCCTGACAACTCAGATTGCAACAATCCAGGACACCAACCTGCCCGAGGTGCCCAACGCCCTGCCCCAAGACGAGATCGATGTGCCGTTTCGCGACGACTACAAGCGGCACAACTTTGTGGGGCTGAATGCCTTTATGGTCGAAATGCTGTCGCAATTTGATGAGGAGATGGGATTGGGACCGAAGGATCCAATGACCTATGCAACCAACGGCGCGGAACTGTCCATTGAGACAATGGCGCTGCAAGCGCGGGATGAGACCGCCGACGTTGTCATCGAAAGCCTGACCGAAGCTGACGGGACGCTTGAGGTCGTTGTCAGTGTCGACAACAAGACCGGCCACCGCCTACCGTCTGGTGTCGGTTTCCGACGGGCGTTTCTGGAGGTGAATGTGACCGATGCAAGTGGCGCGTCGGTCTGGTGTTCGGGTTGCACAAATGGAGCGGGTGTGATCATCGGTCCGGACATGCAACCACTCCCGACCGAGTTTCTGGATGTGGTGCCCGAAGGCGCGACCGAAGCGCTGTATCAGCCCCATTACGACGTCATCGACGATCAAACGCAGGTACAAATCTACGAAGAGCTGACGCAAAACGCGAAGAAGGAATTCACGACCAGTTTTGTGCACCGAGTGCACCATCCGAAAGACAACCGCTTGTTGCCCTGGGGTGCCGCGGAACCTGGAACGCCCGAATTTGTGGAACGATTTGGCGACTCTGCCGTGACCGCCGCATTCATGAAAGCAACGATGCCCGAAGGTCGGGCAGAGCATGACGCAGGCGTCAAAGCAGGCAAGGACAAGCTAACCTATCAGATCAACTTGCCGCCTGACGTCGATCCGGCGTCTGTGACCGTATCGGCAACGCTCTATTCGCAAGCCATTCCACCCTATTACCTCAAGCAACGGTTCGAGACCGCACCAAACGGCCCGGCGACACAGCGATTGTACTATTTGGCGAGCCGGTTGCAGACCGAAGGCACGCTGATCGAGAATTGGAAGTTGAAGATCCAAGAAGATTCGGCGCAGCTTCAATAGGAAGCGGCTGGTTCTTGTTCCCAACTGATTGAGGTCGATCCGAACTGTCGGAAAGTGCGAACACTGGGGCGCTCGCCGCTTGGTCGTCGACCGGGTTTTCCGCCTATTCCGAGGCCGATACGGCAACATCCTTGCGTGGAAAGCCAAGGGCTTTTACAATAGTTGCCAGTCAACCAGCCCGTCACATATTTATTTTTCGTGTGCAATTTGCGGTTGGACGATTGAGCCGGGCGACCATTTCGCATTGCCGGGCCGTGTTTAGCACTTGTTGTAAGATTTTTAGCGTTTGCATTTTCAACGAGGAACATATGAAAAAACTCGTTTTATTAATGGCATTTTCTGCGTTGGCGAATTGCGGCACGACGGTCGCTGTTCGGGAATTTACAGCCTATGCAGAGGCATTTGACGGGGTGGTTGAGGCGTCCGACACGGTTTTGAATGAGATAGCTGCGGAAGAACGTTTGACCCGGAAGCGGACAATTGACCGTGGCAGCGTATCCAACAAATTCACACGCGACGATATCTCGATTTTTGCGCCATCTGCCGATCCGCCTTTCGTTGCATCCATGCGGTTTGCGGTGCAGTCCGTCGCAGACCTGAACGGCATTCTACTGGCCTATGCCCAAGGTCGGCCTCTCGACGTTCTTAAAAAGGACGTCAACGCGTTGCAGGTGTCAGCACTTGGGTTTGAGAAGCAGGACACCGGCAATGGCCTGTCCGGCGCATTAAACGGCAAAATCGCGGTGTTTGAAGAAGCCCTTGATGTCTTTGCAGGTATCGGATCACGCGAAGCGTTCCGAACGGAACTGAGCAAAACCGCGGGCAAGATCAGTGATGTGCTGGATGTCATTCTGGACAACGCGCAAGTCGCGTTTACCGCCCTCACGGCAAGCGAGTTTCGCGCCTTGCGGGGTAATCCACCCAACGCGGCCGCGATCAGAGAGGATATCGCGACCGAGCGTGAGATGTTGGCCGAATGGCTTCATCTGATCGAATTGTCGCAATCGGCACTGTCACAAGCAGTGAGCGCTGCAGGCTCGTCGGTTGATCGAAATGGCCGCCTGATCGAAGCGGCGGTGCTGTCTGGTGACCTGCGCGCTCGGGTGGACAGGATCAAACGGCTATCTGCTGCGAATTGATAAACTGAACACATTGGAGGACAAGATATGGACGAGGAACTCAGAAGACTCCAAGCACTACGGGATGAATTGATTGCCGCAGCGGCGGAGGTCGGGCAGTCCGCGCTTACACCCGCGGAAAAAGCGCGGCGTATCTCGGAAATCAATTTTGAAATCGACGATATCGACGTGGTCATGATGGATCATGCCGCCACGCAAGTTAACGCCGCCTCACAGGCTGTCGTTGCCTCGACAGAGGCGGCCGGGCGGAACGTGTTGGGCAAGGTTTTGGATGGGCTGTCCGCCGTCGTTGCTTCCATTCGCGAGGACGTCCAACGCATCATCCGCGACATCACGCCCGATCCCGTCGCCGTCGTTCCCAACACCGCCCCGACACCCGCTATCGTCAACCCGGTGGCCGATGACCCGGTAATGCTGCGCCGCAGTTCGGGCACGCGAGCCGTGTACGGGCATTTGGTTCGGGCGATGCAAAACGCGTTGAGCAACGCAGGCTTCAGCACCAATGGCGTCGATATGATCTTTGGCGATGACACGGCCAACGCCCTCCTTGCGTGGCGCGCCAGCACGGGTCGGTCCACGCTGGATGCCATCATTACGAAGAATGAATTCACGGACCTCACGGGACAGGATGAAGTGGACCTTTTCGACTTTTGTGCCCAAGCCACGGCGTCCTTTGAAGGTCACGGTTTTGGTAAGATTGTCGGAGACTTTGACGGCGCCGTCATGACCTGGGGCTATCACGGGTACACTCTCAAGTTCGGTCATTTGCAGGCCGTGCTGGGCCGGATCGAAGCCAAGGGACCACAGACACTGGACGCCGTGTTCGGATCAGAACGAGCCAACCAAGTTCGTCAGATGCTGCAAATGCCGCTACAGGGTCAATTGGACTGGGCGCGCCAAAACGTTTTGGACGGCCAAAGCAGGATCCGCAGCGATTGGCATACCCAGTTTGCAGATCTGGGCGAGCAGGAAAGTGCGCGTACGGCAATGCTGGAGCACAGTCGTGAAGCGTTTTGGGACGGTATTGCAGTGCCTCAGGCGACGCTTATGGGTCTGCACGAACCGCTGAGCCTTGGCATGCTTTTCGACGCGGCCATTCAACAAGGTGGTGCATCCAACTCAACGCTTGAAAAAGTGAAGGCCGCGCGGGCGGCAAACCCCAATGCGACGGAAATGTCTTTGCGGGAAGTTCTTGCGAAAGCACTGCGCGCACAGCTGTCCAATTCAAAGTGGGCCGATGACGTATTCGCACGGCGCAGAGCCTTCATTTCCGGACGCGGCAAAGTGCATTCGGTCAACTACGATCTGGGGGCCTGGGGGTTCTTTGCGTCCGACGACGAAAATGAGGGACGGATTATCCCACCACGGCTGCCCGAAATCACGCAGATGCCTGCCATTCAGCCAAGCCAACGCAGTTTTGCGCAGTTCTTTGAGGATGAAATTCAAAGCCACGCACCGAATTTCAGCGCGACAGAACTGCTGTATCCCGGCGGTGGCAATGCGGCTGGTGCCTGCAAGGGGCTCAACACTGACCCACCCGAGGACCTATGGCAGAACGCGGTTGCACTGAGTACATTGTTGCAAGCCATTCGGGATGAGTTTGGGGCTCCGCTCCGCATCAGCAGCTGCTACCGGTCCCCCGAATACAACAGTTGCATCGGTGGCGCGAGCCGCAGCCAGCACATGCGTTTCACGGCCGCAGACATCACAATTGCAAATGGAAACACGCCACTCACGTGGTACAACAAGATCCTGGAAATGCGCAATCGAGGTGTATTTTCCGGAGGGATTGGACGGTACAACACCTTCGTGCACGTGGATGTGCGCGGAGAAAACGCAACATGGTAGGCCCATACATCAACTTCGGCAGCCACTGATTTTTGCGAATTTTCGTTAGAGGGCAATCAGTGACCGAAACAGCCAATTGCCCGCGCCCACCGAGCCGCATCTTATCGCCTTGCAGGGTTACAATAGATCGTCTTTCCAAGGCGGCAGGATGAGCCAATCACCAATCGGCTCGGTGCCCTAAAGAAAATCCTCGCGCCGCGGGGTGAAGCAATCGATCAAGGTGCCGGGTTCGAGGCAGATGCAGCCGTGCGTCACGTCTGACGGGATGACAAAGCTGTCGCCCGGACCAACCTCTCTGGTTTCATCGCCAATCGTGAATCGAAAACGCCCCTTCTCGACATAGGTTGATTGGACGTGAGGGTGGTTGTGCAGATCGCCAACGGCACCTTCCGCGTCGAAACGAAAGACCACGACCATGAGCGCAGGATCATCCGCAAGTACTTGGCGGGTCACGTCTTCTCCGGTTTTCACCACGGGGAATTTGGTCATGTCAAAACGCTCCTTTGCCGATCAGGAAAACAGCATGCCGCCGTTGATGTCGATATTTGCACCTGTGATGAAAGCCGAGTCATCACACGCCAAAAACAGGATCAGATTGGCCGTATCTTCGATCGTTCCCTGTCGCTTCACTGGTACTGCGGCCTCGTAGCCGCGCCTGGCCGCATCGGCTGTGTGAATGTTGTGAAAGTCGGTGTCGATCATACCCGGACACAAGGCGTTGACCCGAATGTCCGGACCCAATTCCTTCGCCAGTGCCCGCGTCATCGTCATGACAGCGCCCTTGGACGTTGCGTAGGCGACCGCACCGGCGCCGCCCCCATCGCGGCCCGCTTGGCTGGCCAAATTCACTACGACGCCCGTTTTCATGTGCTCAAGGCAGGCTTTGGTGATCATGAAAACGCTTGTCAGATTCAGATCCATCACGGCATTCCAGTGATCCAAATCCATCTCGGCCATTTTCTTGCGGGCGATCAAACCGCCGGCATTGTTCACCAGGATATCGATACTGCCGAACTCTTGGACTGTTCGAGACACCAGCGCATCCACATCCTCTTGGCGCTTGAGATCGCCCTGCATCGAGAATGCGCGGCCACCTTGCGCGTTGATCTTTTCAACAGCGGCATCTGCACCGTCGCCGCTGGAAAAGTAGTTAATGGCAATATTTGCACCCTCAGAGGCGAGCTTGAGTGCCGCGGCAAGACCGATATCGCGACCGCCACCGGTGACGATGGCTGTTTGTCCAGCAAGTTTCATGTCTTGATCCTCTTTATTATCCCGACGCTCTGACCCGCACTGTGCAACCCTCACGCGACCGCACATCCACGCACCAGTCGAGTGAGGCAGATAACCAGTGCCATACAGATTCGGTTTCACTTTTCACTCAAACTGGTATACTAGTCAATCAGTGTTACTTGGAGTGCTGCCGCTTCGGCCCAACTTGAACACTCTGCCAGATGCAGGGTCTGAAAATGCAGTTTTGGCTCTGCTGCAAAGGCAGTAGACCTCAAATGGAAGACCAAATTACGGAGGCCGCCAAATGGCGCAGGTAACTCAGTTCGGTGTGCGTCGCACAAGTGTCGATGACATCTATGCCTACCTCTACGACGAGATTTCGTCGCTCCGTCTCAGACCGGGTGACAAGATTTCCGAGGCCGATATCGCTACTCAGTTCGGTGTGTCTCGCCAACCTGTTCGGGATGCGTTCAGCCGATTGGCGACGCAGGACCTGTTGTTGATCCGCCCACAACGCGCCACGGAAGTGAAACGGTTTTCCATGCGCGAGATCGTCAAATCTCGATTCGTTCGTTTGGCCGTCGAAAAGGAAATATTGCAACGCGCAGCCGAGCAATGCGATTCCGACGATGCAAAGCAACTCGACACTGCCTTGAAGCTGCAAGAGCAATCCGTTCAAGACAGGAACATTGATCAGTTCAACGCACTCGATTATGAGTTTCACAAGTTGCTGTGCCAGATTGCGCGGTCCGAATTTGCGTTCGACGTGATCGTGTCCGAGAAGTCCAAAGTGGATCGCTTGTGCACTTTGAGCTTGTCAAAAGGCGACCGCATGCCGGAACTCGTCGAAGATCACCGCGCCATAGCCGCCGCCATCAAGATCCATGATCCTGTCGAGGCAATAAAGGCCGGTGTCCATCATCTGTCGCGGCTCGACGAGACCATTGCGCGGATCTCAGAGACAAACACAAACTACTTCATGCCCGAGAGCCATTGACCACAAGAGAGGACGAATATCGCATGAACGCCAAACCCCGCGTTGGTGAACCCGTCGGCATCTTCAACTTTGACACAGTCGGCGGCGGAACGATGACCATTGGTCAAAATCAAGATCGATGGACCATGCTGTTCGTCTACAGAGGGCGGCATTGCCCCCGGTGCAAAAGGTTTCTGAATAAACTGAACGACATGTTGGCGCAGTGGGTGGCTGTCATGGATGTGGTCGTCGTATCGGCGGACACTGCGGAAAAAGCACGGCTGGACAAAGAGGAGTTCGGTTGGGACTTCGATCTCGCCTACGGTTTGACAGAAGATCAAATGCGGTCCCTTGGCCTGTACGTTTCTGATCCTTTGTCCGAGGCCGAGACGACAGACCGTTTCGCGGAACCCGGTGCCTTCGGCATACGCCCTGATGGCACCTTGATGCTGGTGGACATTTCCAATGGACCGGCTGCACGACCGGACCTCAGTGAATTGCTGGACGGGATGGAATTCAACATCAGCAACAACCGCCCGGTGCGCGGCACAGCATGATCGTTGATACAGAACGCGCTTGTCACCGCATTTTGCCACCTGGAACGCCGTAATAGCACAGAAGATTATTGTTGACAAAACTGGTATACTAGTACTCCTCTTGATGTACCTAAATGCCAAGCCGTCGTGTTGGACCTATCGGGGTGGGAGATGGAGCCTCCGATGAAGGGCCAGCATGCCCAAGAAGCAAATTGGCGCGATTTCAAAGGGAGGACATCATGTTCAACAACATTACCAAATCATTGGTTGGCGCGGCCGCCATAGCCGTCATCGGCGTCACCGCCCATGCCGCAGACTGGCGCGGTTGGAATATTCACGTCGAAGGGTATCCAAACACCGTCGCCATGGACAAATTCGCCGAGTTGGTTTCGGAAAAGACGGGTGGGGAAATCACCCTGCAAATGTTCCATGGCGGTACGCTGGGCAGCCAGCCAGACGCAGTTGAGCAGGTGCGCGCGGGTGCGCTCGAGATCGGCAACTTCAATCTGGGACCCATTGGCCCAATCGTCGCTGAGGCCAATGTTGTCTCGTTGCCGTTCGTTTTCAAAGATGTGCCACACATGTTCCGCGTGCTGGACAGCGACGGTGGTGCAGCCATCGCCGAAGGTATGGCCGCAAAGGGGCTGACGCCCTTGGCATGGTATGATGCAGGTGCGCGGTCTTTCTACAATGGCGACAAGGCAATCAATACACCCGAGGATGTTGTAGGTATGAAGGTTCGGGTCATGAACAACGACCTGTTTACCGGCATGATCGCCCAGCTAGGCGGCAACCCGTCGCCGATGGCTTTTGCCGAAGTGTACCAAGCGCTCAAGACGGGGGTTGTGGATGGTGCGGAAAACAACTGGCCATCCTATGAATCCACCGGCCACTTTGAGGTCGCGGGCTACTACTCGCTGTCGCAGCACCTGATCATCCCCGAATGCATCTGTGTGAACACTGACGCGTTCAACGCGCTGTCTGCGGATATGCAGGCGGCTGTGTCGGAAGCGGCGCAAGAGTCAGCCACGCTGCAAAGAGAGTTGTGGGCGGCGCGTGAAGCGGCAAGCCGCGAAGCGGTGGAAGCCGCAGGTGTGGTCGTGAACGAAATCGCCAACAAGACGCCGTTCCAGGAAGCTATGGCGCCTGTGTACGAGGCGTATTTCGAAACCAATCCGGGCTTGCGCCCCTTGGTCGAACTGATCCAGACAACTGAATAAACTGTCGCTAAACTAGTCGATGAGCGTCCGGTTTCGACCATTCGGAGCCGGGCGTTTTTACGCAGGAGACGCCGCATGAGTGATGCTTCTCAAACCTCGCCAAAGCTGCAGCGCATGTCGACCGTGCTCGACTGGATTGCGCTGGTGTGCCGTGTCGTGACCGGTGTCGCGCTGGTTGTTCTGACGGTGATTTTTGGCTGGCTGGTGTTCGGTCGCTACGTGCTGAATGCAACGCCGACATGGGTCGAGCAAGTGGCTCTTCTGCTGGTCATGCTGATCGCATTTCTGGGCGCCGCTGTCGGCGTGCACGAAAACACCCACCTGTCTGTCTCCATTCTGCGTACATCCCTGCCACGGCACATTCGCGCGGTTCTTGTTGTTATCACGGACGTGGCGATGGCCAGTTTTGGCGGTCTCATGTTCTGGTACGGATGGCAGTTGACGGTCTTCAAATGGGGCTCGCTCATCCCCTTGATCCAGGTGCCGGAAGGTCTGCGATCGCTGCCGCTTACAATCGGGGGCGGTCTGATCCTGCTCTTTTCACTTGGCCACCTTGTCCGCCTGTTCCTTGGCGCGGATGAGCGTACGGACAGCATCGAATAGGATCCGATCATGGGAATTGCAGTCCTTCTGGGCGCGTTTGCCTTTTGCGTCGTGATTGGCGCGCCTGTCGCCTTCGCGCTCGGCATCTCGGCCATTGTCGCCTTCTGGTACGAAGGTCTGCCATTGATGATCGGATTTCAGCGGATCATTTCCGGCATCAACGTGTTCGCACTCATGGCGATCCCGTTCTTCATCTTTGCGGGGGAGTTGATGTTCCACGGCGGCATCGCCATGCGGCTTGTTCGGTTCGCCCAGGCCGCAGTGGGGGCCGTGCGCGGCGGTCTGGGGATCGTGAACGTGTTTTCATCTATGCTTTTCGGCGGCATCTCAGGCTCTGCCATCGCGGACATTTCCGCACTTGGATCCATCCTTGTGCCGGTCATGAAGGAAAAAGGGTACGACGCGGACTATGCCGTAAACGTCACGGTGACGTCGTCGATTGCGGGAATCATCATCCCACCCAGTCACAACATGATCATCTTTGCCATCGCGGCGGGTGGCGGCATTTCGATCTCCAAGCTTTTCCTGGCTGGTGTGGTGCCGGGTATCCTCATGTGTCTATGCCTTGCCGCAGCGGCTTACATTGTGGCTGTCAAACGAGGCTACAGCGCAGAAAAATTTCCCGGGTGGGCCGCCTTGGTCATGGCTTTTCTGGGTGCAATCCCTGGGCTACTGACGGCCGTGATCATTGTCGGCGGCGTTCTTTCGGGCGTGTTCACCGTCACTGAATCCGGTGCGTTTGGGGCGATCTATGCATTCCTCGTGACGCTTTTGGTCTACCGTTCCATCACGGTGGAAAAGTTCAAAACGGCCGTCATCCAATCCGTTCGTACAACGGCCATGGTCATGATCCTGATCGCCTGTGCGGGCGCGTTCGCATACATGCTGACGTTCTACCGGGTCCCGGCCAAGACGGTCGATCTGCTGACCGGGTTGACCGAGAACCCCATTCTGATCCTCCTGATGATCAATCTCGTTTTGCTGATCCTTGGCATGATCATGGACATGGCGGCCCTGATCCTGATCTGCACACCAATCTTCCTGCCAGTCGCAAACAGTCTGGGCATTGACCCCTTGCAGTTTGGAATGATCCTGTTGGTGAACCTTGGTCTTGGTCTGTGCACGCCGCCGGTGGGTTCATGTCTGTTCGTCGGGTGCGCCGTGGGCAAGCTGCCGATGGAAAAGGCGGTTCGGACCATTTGGCCTTTCTATATTGCCATCTTGATCGCGTTGATGCTGATCACGTTCGTACCCGCGATTTCGCTGACATTGCCTTCGATGGTCGGCGGGTAAGTGCGGCTCAAAATACCGATGGTATGGACGCGCTATGCCTGCATCCGGTCGGACAATCCGAAGCCCGCATTCAAGAAATCGTAGATGCGTTGCGCATTCACCGGTTTGGACAAGAGGTTCAAGTCCAATCGCTTGCACTGGGAACGCAGCTCCGCTGTGCGGTCTGCCGAAATAATGGATGCGGGAACGCGACCGTATTTCTCCAGTATGCGTTCGTACAACTCGATCCCGTTCATACTGTTGCCCAATTGGTAGTCGAGAAGGAAAGCATCGGGCACAAGATCGATTTCGGAAATGGTATCGAGGGCTTCTTCCGCCGACTCCGCGACAATCACTTCGCCGCCGCAGCTTTCGATCAATTGGCTGATCGCCTGTGCTACGCCACGGTTGTTTTCGACCAGCATGACCAGCAATCCGTTCAGGTCGCGCAACGGGTGCGCTGACGGCGCAGTGCTTGGATCGAGCAGCCCCGTCGCGGTCGCAGATACCGGCACCATGACGGTAAAGCAGCTGCCGGTCTCCGGCTTGGACCAAAGCTCAAGCGGATGGCGAAGTCCCTTGCACGCGCGCTCGACGATAGCCAAACCCAGCCCCAATCCGGAATTGGCCGCGCCGGATCCAAGCTGTTTGAACTCTTGGAAAATCGTGTCCTGATCCAGCTCGGCGATGCCGCACCCAGTATCCCACACCTCGATCCGGGCAAAATCTCCAACGCGTCTTACCCCCGCCAAAATTCGTCCGTTTTCGGTATAGCGGATCGCATTGGACAGAAGGTTTTGCACGATCCTTCGCAGATACCCAGGATCGCTGAGAACCGTCAGCCCGCTGTGCACCAAGGTAAAGTCCAACCCTTTCGCGCGCGCACTCGGGGCAAGTTCGTCCCTGAGCGGATCGAAAATCTCGGTCAATGAAATGGGTTGGACATCGAACACGGCATGGCCCGCATCCAATTTGGAAATTGCTGACAACGCTTCGATGATCTGTTCGACACCCTGAAGGGCCGTTTCGGTTTTTGCCACGACATGTTGAATGTCAGCGTTGTCCGTTTGATCCGAGATGGACGAGACAAAGAGTTTGGCGGCAGACAGCGGTTGCAACAGGTCGTGGCTGGCTGCCGCAACAAATCGAGACTTCGATGCATTGGCGCGTTCCGCCTCCGCCAGAGCTTCCTCAAGTTCGGCCGTGCGCTCTTCGACCCACCCTTCGAGCTTTTCATTGACCTCAGCGAGGGCCCGTGTGGCGGCACGTTCCGAGGTTACATCGGTCAAGCTGATAACGAAGCCTCGATCCGGCATTTCCTGGGCAAAGATACTGTACGTCTGGTCACCTTTGCGGGCCACCTCGAACGCTATAGGATCGCGCGGTCGGGCGCGTTTCGTCCATTCTATCAGACGCTCGGCTGAGAATGTTGCATTGAATTCGAGCTCCTCTCGAAACTGCTCCATCAGGTCATCGAAGCTTAACCTGTGGCGATGGCGAACAGGTGCGACGTCAAGCAACCGGTCCATCCGCTTGTTCCAGCCCACAAGCGTCTTGTTGTGGTCGAAAATGCAGACACCCTGGTTCAGGTGATCAAGCGTTGCCTGCAATTTGCGCGCCTCCTGGTGGCGCATCTTGTCACGTTCCTGACGTTCCATTCGGATGATGTCGGTTACGTCCGTCTGCAGGATCACGGTCCCATTGCGCGATGTCCGGTGTTCAGAGGCTTGCAACCACCGGTCCCAGATCAGACTGACATTGAACACCACGTGCTCTTCCCGGTGCCGTTCCAGCCGCAGTTGTGCCCAATCGTCAGCCGTCTGCCCGTCGGGCAATGCCAGAAAGCGACTGGTCGAGATCGAGGTGACATAGTCGTGAAAGGTCAGCCCTTCTTTCAGCACCGGCTCAACGTCTTGCAGATCCCGACAGAACCGACTGTTGAACAGAACCAGCCTGTCGTCCTGATCGAACAGCGCAAAGCCTTCGTTGATCGTCTCGATCGCTTCGGTCAAGTTCGACCGGGCGTTCTCAGTCTCCATGTTCGCCCGCTCAAGGCGCGCATTGGAATCTTGGAGCAGGTCCAATGTCCGTTCCAGATCACGGGTGCGTTCCCGCACCTCGGACTCCAGAAGGGCAGCCCGCTCGAATTGCTGGTAGGCAAAGCCCGACTGCTCGGTCTTTTGTTCGACCCGCCGCATCAAAGCTTGCGAGATTTGCAGAAGTTTTTCGTTCTGCCGCTCAAGTGAGTCCTGCGGATTGATCAGCGACACTATGTATCTGCCTTGCTGTCAGGCATGGGATGATAGAAAGCGACACCGCTCATCGTGTGGTTTACATGCAATGGACCAATCTGTTCACCGTAGGTCGAAAACCCGGTGACGTGATTGGCGCTGAGCACCTCTGAAATCTGGCGGGTTTGCTGCGATTGTTCCGCCTCTATGCGGCGCAAGATACAATCGCACCCTATGATGTTGGCCGGCCTGTCAGGATAACTCAGATCGGTCAGCCTGGCCTGCAAATGTGCCGCCAGATTTTCCTGCGACGCAACGGTCAGAACCATTCCTTCGTCAATGGCGGAAAAGAAGACCAGTTCGCCGTGTTCGTTGACCTGCTGGATGGCGCGCACGTGGTGCGTGTCGCCAATCCGCACCACGACCGGGTGCGATGCAAAGGTGAAGCGGTCCAGCTGATCGGGGTCCTTACCAACAAGCCGCGCATATTCGCGGGCAGCAGGTTCGGCATTGATCTCTTTCACGATGCGGCGCGCCGGGTCAGCGCCGGTGACGACCATCTGCGTGTCGCCGGGGACAAGATGGTTCAGGCTGAACACACGGGTTTGGTACTTGCTGCGCGCCAATGTCAAAATGGCTGCGTTTGTGGCGACCTTACCGTTCAGAGCAACAAAGGTCTGGGTAAAGCTGGTGCCATCGCCGGCCGATCCACCGAAGATCGGGAAATCTCGCAACGCAGGCGCAATTGTTGCCGCCAGCGTATCCTCGCTTAGCGAAAGGCCATCCACCACGAGAAAGGCAAAGTTGTGATCAAGGTCAGGCGTTCCATCCCGCAAAGCGATCCTTTCCAGCGTGACCTGGTCGATGGTTGCCTGCATATCAAGGACACTCACGTCCTCAATCATCAAGGACTTGGTCACAAACCCGTCTGACGGGAACCCGATTGCAACAACAAGGCCCTCTTCGTACCCGGTCGTGCCGATTTCCCCGGCCGTCGTACAGGCCAGCACATCAACGTCTGGAAACAGTGTTTCCGCTTCGGCCACGACCCCGTGGAAATCGACGTTGGGCGTTACGAAAAGGGCGACCAGCGCAAACGGACCTTCGCCCAATTCACGTTTGAGATGTTTGACGGGCGACGTCGTTGAAGCGCGCACTTCACCAGTGCGAAGTATGTCGCATTGGTCTGCCACGGCACGTCCTTCAAGCCTGTCGGCCTTGGACTGCAATGTCATTTTGATTTTCTCCCTGACACCTACGATAGGGGCGTCAGTTGGGCGTTGGCAAGACCTTTGAATACTTGGCTTCTTGCGCGACAAGTACGGCCTGCGTCCGGCTTTGCACACCAAGCTTTCGCATGATGGCGGTGACATGCGCCTTCACGGTGGTTTCGGCAATGGATAGGTCAAAGGCAATCTGCTTGTTCAGCTTGCCTTCGCAAATCAGCTCCAGAATCCGGGCTTGCTGATTGGTGAGAGAAGACAAGCGTGTCAGATGGTCCTCCTTGCCTTCGGTCCCGTTGCCCTCGACATAACCCGCCGGTTTATAGGTTTCCCCCGCGGCGATCGTCTGGATCGCTTCAAGGAAAACGGATCTATGCGAATGTTTCGGAACAAAGCCCTGCGCACCTGCGACAATTGAATTGGCAATGATCGAATTGTCCGTCATCGACGACACAATGATGACCGGCGTGTGTTCTGCCGTTCGTTTCAGACGCATCAGCCCGTCCAGCCCATCGACATCCGGCAGGTTCAGATCCAGCAAGATAAGGGATGGTGGCGTGTCTTGCGCCAGACGCTCTATCGCATGTTCCAGACTGTCGGCGGTAACCACCTTGGTGAAATTCGCAACGGATCGAAGTGTCAGTTCGAGGGCATCACAGAACAAGGGATGATCATCGATCACCAACGCCCAGCCTTGCGGCGGCTTGGATTCGGATGGGTTGGACACGGGCGTGGTTTGAAGCGTCATAGACCTAGCCTAAACCACAGTCCGCGTGTCGGTCACTTGTCAAAAGGTACTAGGCCAAAAGCAAAACGCCCCCGCACAGGCAGGGGCGTTTCGCATTTCTTCAACTAATCAGTTGGCGGAGGCCAGCTGTTCCGGCAGGCGGAATGTCCAGAGTGTGCCGCCCTGGTTCAGGTAGTTGACCTTTTTGGCCACTTCACCACCCCAGAGTGGCACCGCGCCGCCCCAGCCAGAAATGACGGTGACATATTGTTCGCCATCCTGTTCCCAAGTGATCGGCTGACCCACGATGCCCGAGCCGGTCTGAAAGGACCACAACTCTTCACCGGTTTCATCGTCAAAGGCGATGAACTTGCCTTCGGGCGTACCGGTGAAGACAAGGCCACCCGCAGTGGTCATAACACCCGCCCAAAGCGGCGCATCATTCTTGTATTCCCACTTGGTCTCACCCGTATCGGGGTCAATCGCTTTCAAGCTACCGATATGGTCTTCGTAGTTGGGCTTGATGGTAAAGCCAGACCCAAGATAGGCAGCGCCCTTCTTGTAGGTGATCGGCTCGTTCCAGATATCCATGCCCCACTCGTTCGAGGGCACATAGAAATTGCCGGTGCGCTGGCTGAAGGCCATCGGCATCCAGTTTTTGCCCCCAAGGAAGCCAGGTGAAGAAAACACGACCTCACCCTTCTTGCCATCGGCAGAAGCTGCCGGATCACCGGGGCGGTTGTCTTCGATGAAGATTGGGCGCCCATTCTCGTCAATGCCGCTTGCCCAGCTGATGTCCTTGACGAAGGGCACAGCTGACACGAATGCGCCATCTTCACGGTTGAGCACATAGAAGAAACCGTTCCGGTCGGCGGTGGCAAAACGCTTCACGCCTTCGCGGTTTTCGTAGGCAACGACCTCGTTCACGCCATCATAGTCCCAGCCTTCGCGCGGAGTGGTCTGGTAGTGCCACTTGATCTCGCCGTTGGAAGGGTCGATGCCGATGCGTGACGCGGCATACAGGTTGTCACCTGCATTGCCCTCGGTTGGCTCGCCTGCGTTGCGCAGGTGGCTGTTCCATGGGGCCGGGTTGCCGGTGCCGAACACAAGCGTGTCGGTGTCGGAGTCGTAGGATCCGCCCAACCAGGTGGCCCCGCCGCCGGTTTTCCACATGTCACCTGGCCAGCTTGCATTCAGTGTGCCGGTCATTGTGCTTTCTTCGCCGTTGAGCGTGCCCATGTGACCTTCGATCACGGGGCGGGTCCAGACAAGCTCACCTGACTCGGCGTTGCGCGCCTGCACTTCGCCGACGATCCCGAACTCACCACCAGAGTTGCCGGTGATGACCAACCCGTTCACGATGAGCGGCGCCGCCGTATAGCTGTAGCCCGCCTTGTAGTCGGCTATCTTCTTGTTCCAGACAGTGTCGCCGGTCTTTGCGTTCAGTGCCACAATGCGCGCATCAAGCGTGCCGAAATAGATGTTGTCGCCATAGATTGCCGCACCGCGGTTGACCACATCGCAGCAGGGCAGAATGCCTTCGGGCAGGCGGGCATCATATTGCCACAGCTCTTCGCCTGACTTCACATCGATGGCATAGAGGCGCGAATAGGAACCGGTGATATACATCACCCCGTCATGTACGATGGGTTGTGTTTCCTGGCCGCGCTGCTTTTCACCGCCCAATGAGAACGCCCAAGCAGGCACCAGATTGTCCACATTGTCCTTATTCAAAATGTCCAACGGTGAATACCGCTGAAGGTGACGGCCCATCCCATTGGTCAACACGTCAGCGGTCGAGGCGGCATCATTGGCCAGCATCTCTTCCGTGACACCCTGCGCAAATGCGGGTGTGGTCGACAGCACCCCGACAATGGCGGCTGCAATAAATCTGTTCATATGTTTTCCTCCCAAAACCCGTTGGTGGGCAGTTCTTGCAAAGGCAACCTGTCGCAACAGAACGGCCTTCACCCTGCGTCAATTATTCGTGCAAAAAGGGTGCACAGGTATTGCACAATGGTCGTAAGACCCCAAGAAACTTGACATGAACCTTGCGACTTTGGTCGCGCAGCGACTCATGGCGGCAGTCCATATCGTGCGCTTTCAAGGGGGAAATCGACATGATACGCTATGCATCTATTGCCCTTGCCATTCTTGCCACTGGCGTATGGGCGGACACCAGAAATGTATATCTTCAGGCGCAGGACGGAACGCAGGTCAGGATTGCGACCGTCGAGATTTCTGACAGTGGCACGTATTCTGTCGAAATGGAAAGCGACCCGTTTGCCAACCACTTCCTGTCCATGCGCCCGTTCCGCTGCCTTGAAGGACCGAAAAAGCACTGGTGCCATGTCCCCTACCCCTATGAGATTGCGCGCGATATCAGCACGGACCTCACCGATCTGGAGTATGACTTTCTGTTCGTATGGAAGGGCGCCGGAGAGTACGGGATCAATATGTGGAACGGGATCTATTACAAGCTGGAAGCAGAGGGAGACCGTTTGATCGGCACGCTGCTGGAGTTGGATATGGACTTGCTGTCAGCCCCGCCCGACGCAGGCAACCTTCGCCCACTCAAGGCAGCAGACCTGCATGCAAGCGACCCCGACAGCCATTGGTTGCCCCATATGGTGATCGAATAGCCGAGAGGATCTGGTCGACTTCCGACTATGCCAAGGCGTTCAGGCTACACCAGCGCCAGTTCCGGGGTTGAAGACGTCGCATTCAATAGCTGGCAAATCGCTTTGAGGCACTTGTTCGTTGCCGATGAAGGTTTTTAGAATGACGGCGCGTATTTCCAGTTGTCGGCATCCGGCGTGACCTCGTCCAAATCATATCCTGCACGTTGCAATCGCTTGGCGATCATCAGTCCGTCGCGCGCAGCTTCGTCCACCAGTTGCCTGCCAAGCGCATCATCCTGCGCTACACCGTGCCCGCGCATCAGTGATATTCCGTAGTTGAATTTCCCGACAGGATCACCCGCCTGCGCCGCACGGCGGTCCCATTCGGCAGCACTGTCGGGGTCGTATTCAGCGCCCAGACCATTGTTGTCCAGCTGGCTCATCCACGTCATCGCTCCGGTGTATCCGTCATTGGCACAGTTCCGGAACAGAGTGCGCGCGGACGCATGATCACCCGATTTCGTCAACGCATATCCCATCGAACAAATGACCATTCCGGTTTCCCCACGCTCGGCCTGATCCAGGAAATGCTGCCAGGTCATCTCGTCCGGATTAAGTGTGCCAAACTCGTCGGCAGCGGCTGATGTGGCGCCAAACGCGATCAAGATAGCGGTGGGAAAAAAGCTGTGCATGGCTCTGTCATAGCACGGATTCGCTGGGCGACCTACCCGCGCCGCCCGATCCGAGTGCGCGCAGGATCGTAACCGATCAGAGCCGCCGCCGCGAAAACTGACGCAGCCACAAGCGTCCAGACCAACGCAGAACCATTGAGTTGCGTATACAACGCGAAGCGGATCAATTCGACCGCATGCGTGAAAGGGTTCAGCGCGCAGATGTCATGCAAGAGCTCTGAGCTTTCGGCCATTTTCCAAAGTGGATAAAGCGCCGAGGACAGAAAGAACATCGGGAAGATCACGAAATTCATGACCCCGGCGAAGTTTTCCAACTGCTTGATAAAACTGGACAAGAGCAACCCAAGCGCGCCAAGCATCAGCCCCGCAACAATCAGGGCTGGCAGCACTGTGACATAACCCCAGCCGGGCATACGAATGTCGAAGGCGGCAGCGATGGCCAGAAATGCATAGACCTGCAAGATCGAAATCGCCGTCGACCCCAGCAACTTGCAGAACAACAGCCACCCGCGAGGCAACGGCGACGTGAGCAGCAGTTTCATTGACCCCATTTCGCGGTCATAGACCAAAGACAGCGACGACTGCATTCCGTTGAACAGCAAGATCATCCCGCACAAACCCGGCACGATGTAGGTCTCGTAAGTGATGTAGGTTTGATAGGGCGGTATGATACTGAGCCCGAGGGCTGCGCGGAAGCCGGCAGCAAAGACCAAAAGCCAAACCAGCGGCCGAACAAGAGCCGCGACAAAACGCTCGCGCTGATGAATGAAACGCAGCGCCTCGCGCAGGACAATTGCGCGCAAGGATGTGAGGTAGGCCGTCACGCTTGCACTCCGGTCAGCGACAGGAAGCGGTCTTGCAAGCTCAAATCTCCCGCGATGTCGCGTGCTTTGCCGTGCGCCAGAATGCGGGCCTGATGCAGGATGATCAGATCATCGCCCGGTTGCACTTCGTCCGTCAGGTGCGTTGCCCAAAGGATCGTTTTGCCCGTTTCCGCCAGTGCATGAGCATAATCGGTGATCGACGCTCGCGCTGCCGCGTCCAGTCCAACGGTAGGTTCATCCAACAGCAAAACGCTCGGATCGTGCAGCAAAGCGCGGGCAATCTCGGTCCGGCGTCTATGGCCGCCGTTCAAGTCGCGGGCCTTCTCCCCTGCCCGCTCGCGCATATCCAGCTGATCAAGCGCCGCGTCGATGCGGGACCGTGCCGAACGACCGGACAATCCGTGCAAAGCTGCGAAGTAAGTCAGGTTTTGGCACACGGTCAGGTCCAGATCGAGCGTCGTCTGTTGGAACACGATGCCAAGCTCTGCAAGAGCCGCACGTGGTGCAGTTCGCAAATCATGGCCCGCAATTTCAATCCGGCCCGTCGGTGCGACGAAAAGCCGGGTCAGCAGATTGAACAAGGTCGATTTGCCTGCGCCGTTCGGTCCAAGAAGCGCGCAGAACACGCCGGACTGCACGCTGAAAGAGACATCTTCCAGCGCGTGCTTTTGTCCGTAGGAATAGCTGAGGCCCTGCGCCTCAAGCCCGATCATTTGATGGTGATGTCCAACCGCTGCGTTTCCCCGGATGTGCCGGGGATCTTGATGTAATATGCACCGGGTTTGATCGCGACGAAACCGATTTCCATCTCGCCCGCCTCGTCAAATTCGATGCTGTCGAGGCCAAGGGGTCGGATTTCCAGGCCCTCAACGACAATTTCATCGATCCAGATGGCACGAAAAAACTCAGGGCCGACCAAGGCAAGTTCCTGGCTGCCATCGCCCTGTATTTCGAACTCGTAGTAGGTTCCCGATTGCAGCTCCCACGGCCCGTCCGGTGCGATTGGTTCGCCCGAGGAGAGGATGATCGGCGGCAGGTCTTCCTTGTTCTTGCCCGACAACAGGCCCGCAGCACCAAAGCTGGGGCGGTCATCATCGTCGTCGGCCAATGCAAGCGTCGGCACCGCAAGTGTCATCGCGGCGATCAAAGCCAAGGTTTTCATGTGAGTTCTCCCAAAATGTCTTGATTATGATCCGGTGGGTCGGAATGCGGCCCCCCAGGGAAAGCGGCCCACCTTGATGGATTTGATGGCTTTGCGTGATGCGACGTCGATCACTGTCACGTCGCCCGACACGCCGTTGGTCGTGAACAGCATCGACCGATCCGCGTTGAAATCCATGTGCCAGACGCGGCGGCCAACAAGAATGTAGTCTTCGATCTCGTAGGTTTCGGCGTTGACAACGGCGATGTGGTTCGACGGACCAAGCGCGACAAAGGCATGGGTGTCACCCGCAGCAAACTCAAAACCCACGGGTTGGACGCGGTCGGGATGCACGCCCTGCACCTCAAAGCTTATCTTGGCCTTTTCGGTTTGAGTGGCGGTGTCAAAAACGGTGAGCGTGCCGCCGATCTCGGAACTGACCCACATCTCGGTGCCCTCTTTGACAAACTCGGCGTGACGCGGGCGGCTGTCCACAAGCGTATTGGCAAAAAGCTCTTGCGTCTCGGTGTCGATCCAGTGCGCCATGTTGGTTGTTTCGGATGTGGTGATGGCAATCTTGCCATCCGGGGATACGGCCATGCCTTCGGGTTCCACCCCAACGTCGATCTGGGCAATGACCTTGCGCGTTTCGGTGTCCACGACGGTCGTGATCGCGTCATCTTCGTTCGCGATATAGAGGTGGCGATCGTTGGGATGCAGTACAAACTGCTCCGGATCGTCGCCAGATGGCAGTTCGTGCAGGATCTCGCCCGAGTTGGGGTCCATCACCTGAACCGCATTACTGTCCGACGCGCAGATGTAGACGCGGCTGTAGTCCTTGGAAAAGATGATGCCACGCGGGCGTTCGCCGGTTTCGTAGGTTTTGATAACCTCCAGCGTGTCAGTCGAAATTACCGACACCGTGTCGTCTTTTTCGTTCGTGACCCAGATCTCATCCGCCACGGCGGTTGTGGACAGAAGGGTCAGCAGCGCAGTCAGTCGGATCATTGGAACGCCTCGCATTTGCTTTCGGGACGGTCGAGCCCCAAGCTGTCTAGTTCGTTGGTCTGATGCAGGAACCCCTCAAGCGGAGCCTGTGCCACCAAGGCACGCGGGTGAGCGACGGCAATGGGTTGGCGGAGCTGACCGTTCCAGTCTCGGAACGTCAGCGGGCGCCCTTTGAAACCTGCAAGCTCGAATTCGTCTGACAGGATATAGGTGCGCAAGGTTTCGGGGTCGATTGCATTGGTCCTTGTCAGCGCCTCGCCCAATGTGCGCACCGCTGCCCATGCGGCGTAGTCCTGTGCCGTCATATCACGGGCGTGCTCTTCTTCGAAACGCGATTGCAATTGGGCCGCGCCCCATTGTTCGATCACCGGTGACCAGCCCACAGCGGTCAGCCCTTCGGAGCCCACGACAGGCCGCGCCTGCCATGTATTATACAGCACGTAGCGCCCGAAATCGTGGACCTCATCTGCGATGATCAACGCATCGTAATCCCCGAAATCCTGCGTGAAGAGCGGCACTTCCTGGCTTGCATTGCGGCGCATGTCGGCATCAAAGGCCCATTCCTTTTCGCCCTCCAGCGACAGACCAAACTTGGTCAGCGACCGGCGCATGGCAGCGGCATAGCTGATATCGGCAGCATGGGTCCCAAAGATCATCACCAGATCATTCCATCGCTTCTGCACCAACACCTGTGCCAACGCATCTGTGCGCATCGCATCCGAGGCGAGGGTGTGCAAAACATTGGCGCGGCACGCACCATCGCGGAGATCCAGATTGCCGGCCGACGTATTGAACAACAGCGCGCCCTGCGCCTCGTCCAGATCAGCAATGGCCAATAGATCATCGGCATTTGCGTCGATCACCAAATAGCGGGATGTGGCCAACAGAGTGCGGGCAGCCGCCAACGCGTCCTCACCCTCGGCCACATCTGCCACAGTCATCTCATAGGCGTGGCCCAGGAATTTGCCTGTTGTCAGGTTATCCGCCAAGCCTGTTTGGGCTCCGGCCAGCCCATTATCGTTCGGAATCGGATCCAGATTCGACAAGGTCGGTGGCACAGGCTGTTCAACGCGCAGATAGCCAATCGACAGCGTCGTGTCCGCAAAGCTTGCCGTCGCCATGATGCATCCGACACAAAAGCCGGTAACCCTTTGCATAAATCTGAATTCTCCCATGACAGTCACGCTAACGTGGGCCATTCTCGGGGCGGAATTAGACCTTGGTCTTACACCTTTCGCCGCACAACCAAAGTCCAATACCGGACACCAGCCCAGTCACGTAGGACAAAGGTAACACGAACGTTCATGTCAGGGAGGGATGTGATGCCCAGCACAACCGAAAAACGCTTTTTACTCGCCGGTGCGTTGACCGCAATCGCGAGCCTGGCCTTCGCCCATGGCGACGTCGCCCCACAAGCCGTCGACACAACCGGCCTGCCTGCAATCGAAGGCGACTGGTTGACCGAGAACCCCTACCGAGCGGACAAGGTGGGCGAAGAAACCTGGCTGCGCGCCATCGAAATCGGCGCATCCGGTTACAATCAGAACTGCGCGCGCTGCCATGGTCTCGAGGTTGTCTCAGGCGGTTTGGCCCCGGACCTGCGGTTCCTCGAAGCTGAAGAATACGGTGACGAATGGTATGTTGAACGGTTTCGGACAGGATACACCCAAAATGGCACCACAAAGATGCCCGCCTTCGGCGAACTGCTGGGCCAAGAAGCTGCTTGGGCTATCCGAACCTATATCGAGGCGCGCCCGGACGACGTTGCAGTGGAAGAGGTCGCAGAAGAGTTGAAAGCGATGCGGGATCAACTTGCAGGCTACGCCACCGATGCAAGCGGTGCAGATGCAGATGCGCTGAAAGGGCGGCTTGGCGAGATTGCGGGTGAAATCCCGACACTGTCTGGGGCTCCGGTGGCAGACAGTGCTGCCTTCCGCGCGGCAAACCTGATCGACGGGACGCCCGCTGCGTACAAGTCGGCCTCCGAAGCCTTGACCATCGGACTGTCAGCCGCAAACTGACGGTATGACATTTCGAACAACGCTATTCTCCCTGGTGGTTGTGGGTCTGTCCTTGACGGGGCAGGCCCACGCTGCTGATCCGTGTGCGGATTATGTCCCTCAGGCCAAGCCCCAGAATGTGGGGCGCGACATTGTCGGGCAGGAACTGGACCAAATCCAGGAACAAGGGCACATGCTATTCGCCGTTTACGAGGATTACCCGCCCTACTCCTGGGAAGAAGGGGGCGAGGCCCGAGGCGTCGATGTGGAGATCGCCAGAATTATCGCTGAGGATATCGGGGTCGAGGCACGCTTCAACTTCGTATCTGCTGGCGAAAACCTGGACGCCGATCTGCGCAACAACATCTGGCGCGGTGCCTTGATCGGCGGCCGTATCGCCAACGTCATGATGCGCATCCCCTATGACAGCGCGTTCAAATGCCGGGTCGAGCAGGTGGTGTTTACCGGTCAATACGCCGGAGAAAGCATTGCCATCGCGTATGACAAGGCGACTTACCCCGATGACAAGCCTGTCCCCGCCTATTTCCGCTTCGACACCGTCGGCGTTGAGAACGATTCAATCTCCGACTTCTACCTGTCGGGCTTTGTTGGCGGTCAGCTTCAAAACAACATTCGCCGCTTTCCCACAACAGGTGCTGCCATGGCAGCGCTGAACGCAGGTGACGTGATGGCCGTCATGGGACCACTGGGGGAGTTGGAACACGGGCTGACTAACACATCGGATGTGCATCAACCGCCGCTGGCAGGTTTCGCCGTCAGTCAATGGACCCTCGGCGTGGCGGTCAATTTCCGCTATCGCCCGCTGTCCTATTTTGTGGATGACGCGATCAATTACGCACTCCAGGATGGCCGGATTCCGGCGATCTACCAAAGGTACGGACTGACCCACCAAACCCCTGAAAGGTAAGAGCGACTTTGGTCTTACACACTTGGTCGAATGGTGCCCTGACCTTTGGCCCCATAGGCTTTTGAGGAAGCCAAAAGGGGGTCAATCCATGAATCTCAGCGACTCACGCGTTATCAATGCCGACCGGCCCACGGTCTGGTCCGCCATCCTCGATCCAGGGGTGCTCATGGCGTGCGTTCCGGGCTGTCAGGAGATGGACGGCACGCCCGAGGACGGGTTCACCGCGACGGTTGTGCAAAAGGTTGGCCCGGTCAAAGCGACATTCAAAGGGGCCGTAACCTTGTCAGAGATGCAAGCCCCGGAAAGCGTCACCATCTCGGGCGAAGGCAAGGGCGGTGCTGCGGGCTTTGCAAAGGGTGGTGCCAAAGTGCGGCTGGAAGAGCAAGGTGATCAGACCGTGCTGCATTATGACGTCGAGGCCAAGGTGGGTGGCAAACTTGCACAACTCGGCAGCCGCATCATCGACGGCTTTGCCAAGAAGATGGCCGACCAGTTCTTTAACAACTTTCAGGATCACGTGGGCGCTCCGCCCGCCGAAGACACAGAGCCGGAGACGTCCGACGACGCGCCCAAAAAGGGTTGGCTCAAGCGCTTGGTCACCTGAGCGCACATCAACACTGCAGACGTTCTAAGGGAGGACAGTATGACAAAGGTAACCATGACGGTGAATGGCAAGGCCGTCTCGGGAGACGTGGAAGGACGCACATTGCTGTCGTCCTTTCTGCGTGAGGATCAGGGCCTGACCGGCACCCATGTGGGCTGCGACACGTCGCAATGCGGGGCCTGCGTCGTGCACGTGGATGGCGCGGCGGTCAAAGCCTGCACTATGCTCGCAGCAGAAGCTGACGGCGCGAATGTGGACACGATTGAAGGTCAGTCCAACGCGGACGGGTCGCTCAATGTGATCCAGCAGGCGTTCCAGGACCACCACGGCCTGCAATGCGGATTCTGCACGCCTGGCATGGTGATGTCCGCCGCTGCGTTGCTCAAGGACAACCCGAAACCGTCCGAGACGGAAGTGCGCGAGTACCTCGAAGGCAATATCTGCCGCTGCACCGGTTACCACAACATCGTCAAAGCGATCATGGCTGCGTCCGGGCAGGACGTGACAGCCATCGCCGCCGAATAAGGGAGAAGACAGACATGCCCAAAGATACAGGGATTGGCGCCTCACCCGTGCGCCGCGAAGACGTCCGCTTCCTGACAGGAACCGGCGAATATACCGACGACATCGTACTGGCAAAACAGACCTATGCGGTCTTTGCACGTTCGACTGTCGCCCATGGCACAATCAAGTCCATCGACACCTCTGCCGCCGAAGGAATGCCCGGCGTGCTGGCCGTGTTCACGGGCGAGGATTTCGTCGAGGTGGGCGGCAACCCCGCTGGCTGGTTGATCAACTCGCGCAATGGCGAACCGATGAAAGAGCCCAAGCGCCCGGTTCTCGCCCATGGCAAGGTGCGCCATGTCGGCGACGCCTATGCCGCTGTCATCGCGGAAACAATCGAACAGGCCCGCGACGCGGTCGAAGCCATCGAGGCGGATATCGACGAACTGCCCGCCGTGGTAGACATGAACGACGCGCTGTCGGGGTCCAATTTCGTCCACGATGAAATCGAGACCAATCAGTGCTTTGACTGGGGCTGGATCGAGGACAACCGCGACGCCACGGACAACGCGATCAAGAATGCGCACCACGTGACCACGCTGGAATTGGTGAACAACCGTCTGGTCCCCAACGCGATGGAGCCGCGCGCATCCATCGGCAGCTACAAGGCCAGCACGGGCGAGTACACGTTGCACACCACGTCGCAAAACCCGCACCTGACGCGGTTGCTGATTTCGGCCTTTGTCCTTGGTATCCCGGAGAACATGCTGACGGTCATCGCGCCCGATGTGGGCGGCGGTTTCGGCTCAAAAATCTATCATTACGGTGAAGAGGCACTGGTGCTGGCCGCGGCCAAAAAACTGGGTCGCCCGGTCAAATGGACAGCGGACCGGACGGAATCCTTTCTGACGGACGCCCATGGCCGCGACCACGTGACCAAAATCGAACTGGCGCTGGACAAGGAGGGCAACTTCCTCGCCTTCCGCACGGACACCAAGGCCAATGTGGGCGCGTATCTGTCGAACTTCTCGACGGCAACGCCGACCTTCCTGCACGGCACGCTGATGGCCGGGAACTACACCGTGCCACTCGTCTATGTGAACGTGAAGGCTGTGTTCACCAACACGGCCCCCGTCGATGCCTATCGCGGTGCAGGGCGGCCAGAGGCGACTTATTCCCTTGAACGGGTGATCGACAAGGCTGCGCGTGAACTGCGCATGGATCCAATCGAGTTGCGCCGCAAGAACTTCATCAAACCCGATCAGTACCCTTACGCCTCTGCTGCGGGTCTGGAATATGACGCAGGCAATTACGACGCGCTCATGGACAAGATGGAGGAGGTGGCCGATGTCGCCGGGTTTGAGGCGCGCCGCAAGCAAAGCGAAGCCAATGGGCTGATGCGCGGCTTTGGCGTGAACGCCTACATTGAGGCGTGCGGCATCGCGCCGTCGAACCTTGTAGGTGTGCTTGGCTCTCGCGTGGGCCTTTACGATGCAGCCACGGTACGGGTGAATGCCACCGGCAACCTTTCTGTCATGGTCGGCGCACACAGCCACGGTCAGGGCCATGAAACGGCCTTTCCGCAAGTGGTGGCCGAGATGCTGGGCATTGATCCTGCCGTGATCGACATCGTGCATGGCGACACGTCCAAGATCCCCTTCGGCATGGGTACCTATGGCTCGCGTTCGCTGGCAGTCTGCGGTTCTGCCGTAGTGCGTGCGACCGAGAAGATCATCAACAAGGCCAAAAAGATCGCAGGTCACATGCTGGAGGCATCCGATCAGGATATCACTCTGGAAAATGGCGTGTTCTCGGTCGCGGGAACCGACAAATCCGTGACCTTCGGTGAGGTCGCGCTGAAGGCCTACATCCCCCACGAATACCCGCTCGAAGATATCGAACCGGGACTGGAGGAAACCGCGTTCTACGATCCGGCGAACTTCACCTATCCTTCCGGCGCCTATGCCTGCGAGGTCGAGGTGGACCCCGAAACCGGAAAAGTGCGCGTGGATCGGATGTGCGCGGTGGACGACTTCGGAAATGTCATCAATCCGATGATCGTGACTGGACAAGTCCATGGCGGCCTGGCGCAAGGGATCGGGCAGGCATTGGTTGAAAACACGTCATATGACGAAAACGGCCAGCTGCTCAGCGCGTCTTATATGGACTACACCATGCCGCGCGCTGACGACATGCCCATGTTCCATGTGGACCACAGCCAAGGCACGCCCTGCACGCACAACCCGCTGGGGGTGAAAGGCTGCGGTGAGGCCGGGGCCATCGGATCGCCCCCCACGGTCGTGAATGCGGTGATCGACGCACTGCAATCAGGCGGCACGAACGTCACTCATATCGACATGCCGGTCACGCCCGCCCGCGTGTGGGATGCCATGCAGAACGCCAAGTCAGAGGAGGCTTAAGATGTATAATTTCGAGGTTGAGAAACCGGGTACGCTTGCCGAAGCCACCGCTGCGATGGCGGGTGAGGATGCGCAGGCTTTGGGCGGGGGTCAAACACTGATCCCCACGCTCAAGCAACGCCTGGCAAGCCCGGCCAAGCTGGTGTCGCTGTCCGGCGTGGCCGAGATGCAAGGGATCAGCAAAGATGGGGATGCCCTGCGCATCGGAGGCGCGACCACACATGGCGCTGTTGCGGCCGATGGCAATTACCCTGCCTTGTCGGCCTTGGCTGCGCAGATCGGTGATCCGGCGGTGCGCAATCGTGGCACCATCGGCGGTAGCCTTGCCAACAACGACCCCGCAGCCTGTTACCCTGCAGCGGCCCTTGGCTCCGGTGCGACCATCATCACGACCAATCGTGAGATTGCCGCAGACGACTACTTCCAAGGCATGTTCGACACCGCCTTGGATGAAGGTGAGATCGTCACCGCAGTCAGCTTTCCGATCCCGCAAGCCGCGAACTATCAGAAGTTCGTGCAGCCTGCGTCCCGCTTTGCTTTGGTCGGTGTCTTTTTGGCCAAATACGCCGACGGCATACGCGTGGCCGTGACGGGTGCGTCTAATGAGGGTGTGTTCCGTTGGGCTGAGGCCGAAGCGGCACTGGGCGACGACTTCTCAGCGTCTGCTCTGGATGGATTGAGCGTGCCCGCAGACAACATGATTTCGGACCTGCACGGCCCTGCCGCGTACCGGGCTCATCTGGTGAAGGTCATGACTGGTCGTGCCGTCACCGCTGCTGGCTAACGGTCACAGTAAGAAGTCTTCTGAGAGGGCGGGGACCACCCCGCCCTTTTCTTTGGTCACAAGCTGCCAAGATCTCCCGCCTGATCCACAAGTGTGATCCGCCGTACGCCCGGCGTCGCGCGCACCTTACGGACCAAATCCATGTCGGCCAGGGTCAGTCCGGTGGATAAGGCATCAGCCATCGCTGCCGTGTCCGCTTCCACCGAAACAGTAGACCAGATCGGAGCGTGGAACGGATGCACGATATGCCCATGCGGACCAATCGGCGTTGCCAAGGGGCTTGACGTCGCAACAGCACCATCTTCGATGGTGCGGGTCGCCAACATTCCATAGGTCGGATCGGTCAATCCAAGACGCCAGGGCCCTCCCATGCCGCGGTACTCACCGATATTGACCAGTGTTTGATGAAACCCGCGATCGCGCAGCATCTGCGATACCAGATCGGTTGCGTATCCCTGTGCGATCCCGTTGAACGTCAATGCTTGTCCCGCATCCAAGCGCACGTCGCGCCCCACGACGCTCACTCGATCCCAACCGATCAAAGCAAGCGCCGTATCCACATCCGCCCCTTCGGCGATGGCGCGCCATAGCGGCTGAACCGTCGGATCAAACAACCCGCCGGTCAAGCGGTGCGCCTGATCAGCAAGTGTCACAAGCTCCTCAAAACGCTCTGACATGCGTATTGCTCCGGTCTTGTTCAACTGCACAAGATCCGATGCCGGGTCATAGAGTGAAAAGAGGCGTTCGATCTCGACAATCAGCGCCTGCGTCTCTGCAAGTGCTGGACCAACCTCAGCCGATGGCCCATGCAACTGGATCGAAACCTCGGCGCCAAAGGCGCGCCCTGTCCAGGCATGGGGCTGTGCCAGCGCAGGCGCCGCGACGAAGGTGGCCGCAATGGCCAGAAAGCGGCGACGGTTCAAACTCATTCCGCAGCCACCGACAGTTTACGCCCCTTTGCGGCGAGAACCAGCGGTACACATTGCTGCGCATCGTCATGGATCGTCACGCAATCAAGACATTGAAAGCACTCGGAATACTGGATTTCGCCTGTCTTCTTGATCGCGCCATAGCTGCATTTGACCTTGCACAACTGGCAAGGCGATCCGCATTCCGCACGCCGCGCGATCCAGTCGCGACCGCGCACCAAACCGCCAATCGCCATGACGGCACCCAAGGGGCAAAGATAGCGGCAGAAGCCTTTGAAAAGGACCATCGACAGCAGCAAAAGCCCGACCGCATAGGCGACATAGTACCACTCGCGGATGAAGAAGGTGGTGATGGCCGTCTTGAACGGTTCAACTTCAATGGCCTTGTCCAGAGCAGCGGGTGCTGTGACCAAAAGGGCGACCAAGGACGCCAGCACGATGTATTTCAGGTTCTTCAATTGGCTGTCCCAGAACGCATTCGGCTCGATCTGCGGCAATCGCAGCAATCGGCCCAAATGGTGGGCGAACTCTTGAAGTGCGCCGAACGGGCAAAGCCACCCGCAGAAAAGCCCCCTGCCCCACAGGACAAAGCCGACGAGGGTAACCGCCCAGATCACCAGTGAAAATGGATCATAGAGAAGGAAGGCAAAGCTGCCCCCATCAAGAGCAGTACGAGCAACAGCCAAGGGGGTGGCGATGGACAATTGCCCCTGCCCCCACCAGCCGATGAACCCGGTGACAAACGCGAGAATGCCAAGACGCATGGGCGTAAACCAACGGTGCGCAGCCAGCCTGTTGGTCCCAAACAGCAAAAGCGCAAGAAGACCCACCAGAAAGACACTCAACACGATCAGATCGGCAGCGCGATTGCGCAGCGCGTCGACCCAAGGCGGCACAGGCTTGATGACCTCCGGACGAGCATAAAAGCGTTCGGGCGTGACATGCGCAACGTCCAACGTGACGGACCCAATTTCTGGCTGAAATGAACCGTGCTCGCGGAGCGCTTTGATTTGCAACGTCCAATCGCTTGCCGGATCGAACCCCAAGCGGCGATCAGTGCGCAGGATCAAGGCAGCCCCTTCATACGCGGCGTTATGCAACTCATTCGGTAAGGCGTCATTGAGTTCGACATAGATATCACTGTCCCGAAACGCGATGGGAAAGCCGCCTTGTTCTGCGCTGATCAAATCCGGCGCGGTGTTGCGAACGAACTCTTCGGTGACCAGCCCATGCCGCCCGGTCTCGATAACCAGAACAGGCTCGTCCGTATCCGCGATCTCCATGAAATTGCGAAGTTCATCAAAACTGCTTGGACTAAGAACGGCTTGGGCGATGGAGGGGGCACCGATATCCACAACCCAAAGGTCCAGATAGGCTCCGGCCGGATCGCCCTTTGCGTCGGGGTCATCGTCCTCCCATAGGGTCCCCGCGAAGGCGGCGTCCATTTCGGCATTGGTGACGACCTTGCGCGTTACAATACCTTGCGCGACCAGATCGTCCCAAGTCAGATCCTCTTGGTACTGCATATCCGGATAGGCAGGCGGCCCAGTCGAAATCCCGCCCATTTTTTCCCGTGCAACCTGAAGGGCTGCGGCCAGAATACTTTCATGTGCGATGCGGACCGATGCTGTGCCCTTGGTCACGCCATCCAGATAGACCAGCGCAGACCCATCGCTGCCAGCGCCATAGGGCGAGCCAACCACCAGCGTGTCCGAAATCGAATGCCCGCGATACTGTTTGAAAAAGTCATAAAACAGCTTTTCCGGAAGGCCCGAGACAAAGATGGGTTCGTTGTGCGACAGCAACTGGACATCCAGAAACCGACCATCCAGATCAAGCACAACAAGCATGTTGATCGCCGCCCCCGAAAACCCAGGCAGCGGGGCCATGGGCTCGGTTTCAAACACATATCCAGCCTCGGCCCCGCCGGAATTCAGCAACTGCCAGACGCCTTTGTCGTTGATCTGCTCACCCAAGCTCATCGGCGGTGCGACATAGGGCTCCAACGCCTCGCGTGGCAGGGGCTCGCCCAAACTCGTCAAAGCCCCCATACTCCACAGTATGGTTGCTACCAACAGGGCTGATATGGATCTGCTCAGAGACATCCAGCGCAGCCTATGACGACCCGCCATGCTGCCCTATGCGACTAAGGTATGAACGATGGTTGGCAAGGCCCCGAGCATCACCACATGTTTAACAGGCTCGGCGCGCAATTAGTGCCTGCTTCGACAACGAGACTGTCATGCTTTCCATGAAACTTCTTGTTGCCCCTCAGCGATGTGAGGCGCGAACCTACAGCATGTAATAAGGCCGTTACTTTCGCCGTAGATATTAGTGTCTATCCGCAACGGCCTGACCACCACTTCAAAGATTGTACTGGTTTTCGAGTTCCACGTTCACCGCCCCGAAATTGGCTTCCGCATTTGTCTGTATGCCCACACGGTCGGGACCGGACATGCGGGGGTCTACACCCTCAAAGTTGTCGCGTTCATAATAGTGAAACTCGCTCTCGTCACGCGCAGGCAAAACGTTGACGTAACCGCCATCTTAGAAGAGCAGTTTGCAACCCAACGTCCGGCTCATTGCCTCGACCAGTTCATCGACGGTTTCGGTGTTCACGTATTCTCCGCCCGTCTGGGTTGCGAGGCACTTGGCAACGCTGACGGATGTCTGATAGTCGGTCACACCCTCACTTTGCCAACCAAAGTGTTCGCCCCGCACTTTGAAACCGATGACATGCACGACCAGTCCTGTGCCCGACAACTGAGCTGCCAACATACATGTTTGCCCGCCACAGGTCTCTTTGCCGTCGGTAACCAGCACCACTGTTCCGGGCTTCTCCGGCGACCCGAGGGTTTCTGCGGCCAAGGCGACGGCTTCCGTCAAAGCTGTCCGGCCTTCGGGTTCCAGGCCGTCGACCGCTGCGATGACGGCCTCCGCCGCGTCAGAACGGGGACCAAAGCGTAACTCGATGCCCGAACATTCCCCGACGCCACCCGCGCCACCGGGGCCATAGACAATAAGCCCGATCCGCCTGAATGGTGCCACTTGCGGCATCGCGGTCCGTACAGCGCGGCGCGCTTCGAAAATGCGGGGTTCATCGATTTGATTGAACCCCATCTCGGCCATGGAGCCCGATCCGTCGAAAACAATCATCGCATCATCAGTGCATTCAGCGCGGGCCGCACCCGTCATCAACAGGGATAGGATGCAAGCGGCTGCCACGCATTTTCGACCTGTTGTCTTTCGCATGACCGTTTCCTACCGACGGAACACGAAGTCCGGTGCCGCCACCTCTTTCGTTTCTTCCTTCAAAAGCGCATCGAGAGCTGCGCGTCCCCCCGATTTGCGGCACACCGGATCCGGCGCGCCCGCATCACCCAGAACCGCCATCGCCTGACAGCGGCACCCCCCGAAATCAATGTCCCGCCGGTCACAGGACTGGCACAGTTCCGGCAACCAATCCGTGCCGCGATACGCGTTGAATGCGTCACCCTCATACCATATTTCTTCCAGCGTCCGCTCTGTTACAGTGTCAAACTGCAAGTGCGGAATGGTCTCAGCCGCATGACAGGGAAGTACGGTGCCATTCGGTGTGACATTCAATCCGGTAGAGCCCCACCCGTTCATGCACGCCTTGGGGAAGTCCGAGTAGTAGTCGGGCGGGACGAAATCGATAACCAGATGTCCCTTCAGCGTTTCGATGGCCCGTGCGACCGTTTCTTTCGCCGCATCCACCTGCGCTCGGCTGGGCTGCAAAGCCGCGCGATTGATCAGGGCCCAACCTTGAAATTGTACGCAGGCCACCTCGATCCGCCGCGCGCCAAGGCGTCGCGCCATGTCAATGGTGGCAGGCAGGTCGTCCAGATTTTCGCGGTGCATCACGGCGTTCAGCGTCAAGGGAAAGCCGATGTCCGAAATGATCTCAGCCACGTGCATCTTGCGGTCAAACCCGCCATTGTACCCGCCAATCCGATCGGCCATTTCCGCGGTAACGCCCTGCAGGGACAGCTGCACGTGATCCAGCCCAGCATCATCCAGATCGTGCAAACGTCGTTCGTTCAATCCGATACCCGAGGTGATCAGATTGGTGTAAAGCCCCGCTTCACGCGCGGCGATGACAAGCTCTACCAGATCTCTTCGGGATGCAGGTTCGCCACCCGACAGATGCAGCTGCAACACACCCAGCTTTGCCGCTTGTTGAAAGACGTCAGCCCATGTTTCTGTGCTTAGCTCAGCCTCTTTGGCCAGCAATTCTGTGGGGTTGGAACAATAAGGGCAAGCCAGCGGACATCGATGGGTCAGTTCGGCCAGCATTGCCATGGGTGGATCAACGCGGACGAGCATGCACCATCCCCCGATCTCGCAAGTCCTCGACAAAAGCGATCACGTCTGGCGCAATCACCTCAAGCGGAGCGTCATAGACCTCTGCCAGATCAGTGGATATCTGCGCCAAATTCGCCTTGCCATCCAGCCGACCCAACACCGCTGTGCCGACCTGGTCCAACACCAGCACCCGTTCAGGACCCAACAAGACATCCACCTTGCGCACAGTATCAAAGCGTGTGCGTACGCCGCGCGGCAAGTATGGCACATCGTCTTGCGTCACGACGCCACCCCCTCACCGGGTTGCCAACCGCCTGGAGGCACGCGACCGGGTTCGACATAGGCCGACCAAAGTGCGTCCAATTGCGCCCACAACACCTCGGTCTTGAAGGTCAGCGCGCGCACAGCGGCATCCTGATCCGCCTTCGTAACGGCGTGATCCATGACCCATTGCAAACCAAAAGCGACATCCTTTGGTGCCTCGTTCAAACGGTTTCGAAAATATGAGAGCGTTTCGGCATTGGCGAAATCATAATGCTGCAACAGGCCGGCAATTCTGTTCTTGTGGATGGCGGGAGCAAACAACTCAGTCAACGACGATGCGACGGCAGGCAGCAACGGCTCGTCCCGAACAAAGCGCACGTAGGCATCGACGGCAAATCGCGTGGCAGGCAAGATCCCAACCTCCGACGCGACATAGTCGGGATCGAGCCCGACACCTTCGGCCAGCTTCAGCCAGCGGGCAATACCGCCTTCGCCCGGGGCAGAACCATCGTGATCTTCGATCCGCGATCGCCAGGACCGGCGCAGGGCGGGGTCCGATACACGGGACATGAATGCCGCATCCTTCATCGGGATACGCGTTTGATAGTAATAGCGATTGATCACCCATGCGCGCACCTGATCCGGCGTACATCCACCGGAATGCAGCAAATGGTGAAACGGGTGTTTGTCGTGGTATTGTGCGTCGCCGACCGCGCGCAGCCGCGCTTCAAAAAGGTCCCGGTTGTCGGCCTGATCGGTCACAGCGACATCTCCATGCCGTCAAAGGCAATCTCCCAGCCCTGTCGCAGAACCTCCGCCCGCTCGGCGCTGTCAGGTTGCAGGATCGGATTGGTGTTGTTGATATGGATGTATACCTTACGCCCGCCCAATTCGGCCAACCGCTCCAGACTGCCCTGCGATCCATTCAAAGGAATGTGCCCCATGCGCGCGCCCGTCTTCTCTCCGGTCCCGGTCCGTTGCATATCGTCGTTATTCCAGACTGTGCCGTCAAACAGCAGTGCGTCCAAGCCACCCAAGCGGTCGATCAGCCAGTCAGGGATCGCCGCGCAGCCGGGCACATAGGCCGCGCGCGTCGTACCATCTTCCAGCAAAAGACCCACAGTCTGCTCACCTACTTCCTCGAGGTTCAATGTGTCGCCTTCCAGAAACAACGCCACTTTGCCAGGGACTGCAAAAGGCGTGATGGTCAGCCCCGGAAGCGGCTCGAATGGGGCATCCAGTGCAATCTGGCGCTGCGAGACAAGCGATGGGTCCAAAACTCCAAACACCGAGTTTCCGCGCAGAATTTCCAGCCCTGCAGATGTCGCATAGAGATCGAAAGGGGTCTTCTCTCGCAAGGTCAACAACCCTGCAATGTGGTCGATGTCTCCATTTGTCAGCACCACCGACGCAATTGGCGACCCTCGCAATGACGGTGGGTGCATTTGTGGGCAGGCATCCACCTGTGCCCGAATATCAGGCGAGGCGTTCAGCACCACCCACGCGGTGCCATCCAAGGAGACCGCGACCGAAGACTGTGTCATCCGTGGAATCACCTCGGCACGTGCATCCGCGCAATTTCGGCAGCCGCAATTCCATTGGGGCAGCCCCCCTCCGGCGGCTGCCCCAAGAACAATCAATCTCATGTATCGAAAGTGGCTTAGATCACATCACGTTCTGCGCCGCGGTCATCATCTTCACCGGGCCCATACATGTTAATCTCCATTCCGCACTTCACTTCGCGCGCTTTGGGCTTTGTCCACGCCATCTTTATGTCCTCCGTTAATGTGAGTTCAAACGTAGTCCGTTTCGCAGGGCCAACATATCAGACTTTAGGCCTAGATATCTATTGCACATGCGATGCCAGAGCATACGATCCAATCTGCGCGCAAAACACCACATAAAAAGCCGCCAAAGACATCACAACTGAGCGATCCAACTCCCAAAGATGTGTCGAGCCATGCTCAACGCGAATGGATTTCAGCGTCCATGGATAGGAAACGGATTGGCTTGGCTAAGCCTCCCGCGCGGCACGTTTCATAGGTCAGATGTCCAGTGTGTTGGCCTTTTCCCACGCGGAGAAGTGAGACACGTAATCGTTCCATTCGTCGTGCTTCATCTTGAGGAAGGCGGCAGAAAACTCCTTGCCCATCGCCTCCTTGAGGCCTTTGTCCTTGTCATATGCACGCAACGCATCCAGCATGTTCAAGGGCAGCTTGGGTGCGCCGCGGACCTTGTGACCTTCGGCATACATGTCGATATCGTACCGTTTGCCCGGATCCGCTTCGGATTGAATGCCCGACAGGCCAGCAGCGATAATGACCGCTTGCAGAAGATACGGGTTCGCCGCGCCATCGGGCAGGCGCAGTTCGAACCGGCCGGGGCCCGGCACGCGGACCATGTGGGTCCGGTTGTTGCCGGTCCAGGTCACCGTGTTCGGCGCCCATGTTGCGCCGGACATCGTCCGTGGAGCATTAATGCGCTTGTAGCTGTTCACCGTTGGATTGGTGATCGCGGCAAGTGCGCTGGCATGCTTCATGATCCCGCCAAGGAAATGCTTGCCCCGTTTGGACAGACCCAACTCTCCGGTCTCGCCTTCGCCCTCACCGGCGAACACGTTGGTTTTCGCCGCGGCACCGGGCGCGTCCCACACAGAGATGTGCGCGTGACAGCCATTTCCGGTGAGCCCTTCGATGGGTTTTGGCATGAACGTGGCGCGATATCCGTGCTTTTCAGCGACGCATTTGGCCATGAACTTGAAGAACGAATGCTTGTCGGCGGTGTTGAGGGCGTCGTCGAATTCCCAGTTCATCTCCCACTGGCCGTTCGCGTCCTCGTGGTCGTTCTGGTAGGGGTTCCAGCCCAGTTCCAGCATGTGATCCGAGATCTCGCGGATAACATCGAGACGGCGCATGAACGCCTGCTGATCATAGCATGGCTTTGCGGCTATGTCGTATGGGTCGGAAACTTGATCCCCTGCAGGGGTCAGCAGGAAAAACTCGGCTTCAATCCCTGTCTTGACGTGGAGCCCTTCGGCGGCGGCCTCTTTTATCAATCGGCGCAAGACGTTGCGCGGAGCCTGCGCAACCGGTTCGTCCTCCATCACACAATTGGCGGGCACCCACGCAATTTCCTTGTTCCAAGGCAGGATAATCACAGCCTCCGGGTCGGGAACGGCCAGCATGTCCGGATGGGCTGGTGTCAGATCAAGCCAAGTGGCGAACCCTGCAAATCCAGCGCCGTCGCGTTGCATCTCGGCAATCGCGCGTGTCGGAACCAGCTTGGCACGCTGTCCACCAAAGAGGTCGGTGAACGAGATCATGAAGTATTTCACGCCGTTTTCTTCGGCGAACTTAGCGAGATCTGTAGCCATAAATGTGCCTTCCCTTCCGTCTAGCGAATAGGGGGCCGCCTGAAGTCAGGCGCTCCCTCATTTTGCTCAATATGCAGTGCCCGGTTTGCCAGGGTACCAATTCGTGCCTGCCAAGGGGATCTGCGCCATGGCTGCGGCCTCCATTGTCAGTGCAACCAGATCCTCGGGCTCCAGATTATGCAGGTGGTTTTTCCCGCACGCCCGCGCGATTGTCTGCGCCTCGAGCGTCATGACTTTCAGGTAGTTGCGCAAACGGCGCCCCCCTTCAATCGGATCAAGCCGCGCCATCAGATCGGGGTCTTGCGTGGTAATGCCCGCAGGGTCCTGACCCTCGTGCCAGTCATCATAGGCCCCGGCGGTGGTCCCAAGCGCGTTGTATTCGGCCTCCCATTTCGGGTCATTGTCCCCAAGTGCGATCAGCGCGGCCGTTCCGATGGCCACGGCATCGGCGCCCAAAGCCATCGCCTTCGCCACATCTGCACCTGACCGGATGCCGCCTGACAGGATCAGTTGGACTTTGCGATGCATGCCGAGGTCTTGCAGCGCCTGAACCGCGGGGCGGACGATGGCCAGTGTTGGCAATCCCACATGTTCGATAAAAACATTCTGCGTCGCGGCTGTGCCCCCCTGCATCCCGTCCAGAACAACCGCATCTGCACCCGCTTTGATGGCGAGAGTGGTGTCATAATACGGGCGGGCGCCGGCGACCTTAACATAGATCGGCACTTTCCAACCGGTGATTTCCCGAAGCTCGAGTATCTTGATTTCAAGGTCGTCCGGCCCGGTCCAATCGGGATGACGACAGGCGGAACGCTGATCGATCCCCTTGGGCAAGTTGCGCATTTCGGCCACGCGGTCCGAGATTTTTTGCCCCAACAGCATCCCACCACCGCCCGGTTTGGCGCCCTGCCCCACGACGATTTCAATGGCATCAGCTTTGCGCAGATCATCGGGGTTCATGCCATAGCGCGAGGGCAGGTATTGGTAGACAAGCTTGTCCGAATGGCCACGCTCTTCGGGGGTCATTCCGCCATCACCTGTTGTGGTGGACGTCCCAGCGGCTGACGCGCCGCGTCCCAACGCCTCTTTTGCCGGTCCGGACAACGCGCCAAAGGACATGCCCGCGATGGTGATTGGAATATCAAGCTCGACCGGATTTTCCGCGTTCAAGCCGCCAATGGTCACGGATGTTTCGCATTTCTCCCGGTAGCCTTCGAGAGGATAGCGAGAGATCGACGCACCCATGAAGAGAAGGTCATCGAATGACGGGACCTTGCGTTTGGCACCGCCGCCCCGAATGTCGTAGATGCCTGTCGCGGCAGCTCGGCGGATGTCACTGTTAACGTCCTGTGTGAATGTCGCCGACTGACGCGGTGTTGTGTGGGGAATACCCGTTTGATCACGTTTGTTCATCCTGTGGGTGTCCTCAATACGCGCCAGCGTTGTCGACATCGAAATTGTATAGGGTGCGGGCGGAACCGTACCGGGTGAATTCGGAGGGGTCCGCATCAATACCCGCCTCATCCAGCAGACCTTGCAACAAAGTCAGATGTTCCTCGCGCATCTCTTTCTTCTCGCAGTCAGCACCAAGGCTTTTCACGGTTCCGCGCACGAAAAAGCGGGCTTCGTAGCAGCTGTCGCCAAGTGCGTCTCCAGCGTCTCCGCAGACCACAAGGTTGCCCGACTGACCCATGAAAGCGGACATGTGCCCGATATTGCCCTGAACGACGATGTTTACGCCCTTCATCGAAATGCCACAGCGCGACGAGGCGTTGCCCTTCACGACGATCATCCCGCCATGGCCTGTCGCACCCAGATATTGGCTTGCGTCACCTTCGATGACGATCTTTCCGGACATGATGTTCTCGCCGGTACCAGGACCAGCCGAACCATGAATATTCACCGTCGCCTGTTGGTTCATGCCCGCGCAATAATATCCGGTTGACCCTTTGACGGTCACTTCAATCGGGGCATCCAACCCACACGCAATCGCATGCGCGCCTTTGGGGTTTACAATTTCCCATGCCGTTTGGTTTGTGGTCCCGGATTGCTCATGCAGCATCTTGTTCATGGCGCGCAAGCCGGTCTCGGACAGGTCGATTGTTTGCATCAGGCCGCTTTCCCCGTGGCTGAAGGCGTGTTGTTGTGGCTCCAGAAGTAGACGGTCGCGGGTTCGGGCTCCCAGACCCGAGCAGTCTCGATCCCGGGCAAATCAACCAAGGCGCGGTATTCAGAGCCGAACGCCACATATTGATCGGTTTCAGCCATCACTGCAGGCTTGCACGCAATCGGGTCGCGCACGACGCCAAATCCATCCTTGGTGCCGACGACAAACGTGAAAAAGCCGTCCAGATCATCAAGGCTGCTGGTCAGCGCCTCACCCAAGGTCGCCCCGTTCTGCATCTGCCATGTCAGATAGGCCGCGCCCACTTCGGTGTCGTTCTCGGTTTCGATGTGAATGCCTTCGCGGCGCAGCTTGCGACGCAGGGAGTTGTGATTGGACAATGATCCATTATGCACAAGGCACTGGTCGTCCCCGGTATTGAATGGATGCGCGCCCATGGTTGTGACCGCGGATTCGGTGGCCATGCGAGTGTGCCCGATCCCATGTGTGCCCGACATGTCCACAAGATCAAACCGGGCCGCCACATCTTTGGGCAAGCCAACTTCCTTGTAGATCTCAAGGCTGTCTCCCCGGCTCATCACCCGAATGCCCAGATTATCCAGTGCCTCACGAATTTTGGCAGTCGAACCGGCAGGAATGTCGAGAATGGCGTGCGTGCTTTTGACATCAATCGAAACAGGGTCACCGGCGGCTTTGCTCAGAACGACCTCGAGTCCAGAGAAAGCTGTTTGAGGCGAGTCAGACTGAACAGTCATTTTCGTCCGACCCACTGTTTCTCCACCATAAATCGCGATACCCGCGCTATCGGGCCCACGGTCTGTCATGGTGATCAGCATCGCCGTGAGCATTTCACCCAGCTTTGGCTCAAGTGATCTGTCCTTAAGAAAAAGGCCGACAATTCCGCACATCGTATTGCTCCCGACTCAGGCACGCAGACGACGCTACCATCCCACAAGCGAAACTCAACCACTAGGAAACTATTTTTCTCAACAGGCAAGATGGCGTGCTGGTGCCATCTCTGAAGTCTCGTTTGTGGCGACGACAGGTCCGGCGTATTTCACCAGATGCTGGCAGTATTTGAATTCATATCTGTCCCGCATTTTCGGCTTTTGACGGGTTCAGGCATCGACGCGCAAAAAAATGCTACACTCAACAGAAAACACATTTAACTCAATATGATAAAACAAGGACATTCTCGTCTAGGTACTGTCAGCACAGGCAAATCGACGTGGGTTGTTGCGCGGCGCGTCATGGCAGAACCTCGGGTCTTCGACTTGAACGAAACCCCGAAATCGATGCGCTCTCGCATATCTGCATATAGTGGGTATTCATGGCGCCCCACAAGCTGAGCCAGCGCTGTTACTCGAGCCGACGAAGACCTGTCTGCGCCATTGCAATGGACAGTTCAGCGGTCAGGATGTCCCACATACGCTGCAAGCCCTCTTCGCCACCAGCAGTGATCGCAAATTGCAGAACGCGACCGAAAAATGCGAAATTTGCACCTTGGTTCAAAGCTTTCAGCACGTCTTCACCAGATCGAAGACCGCTGTCGTAGAACAAAGGGAACTCTGGCCCGAGCGCGGTGCGGATCTTTGGCAACGCGTGGATCGGCGCAGGTGAGCTTTCCAACTGCCGCGCGCCATGGTTGGAGACTTGGATGGCATCCGCACCTTCCGCTTTCAAGCGTACTGCGTCTTCGACGTTGGTGACGCCCTTTATGACCAGTTTTCCTTTCCAAAGATCGCGCAGCGTCTTGAGTGTATTCCAGTCTGCCTTCGCCCGGCTTTCGGTTCGGTCGAATTCAAAGCCTTCCATCTCGAAGTTTGCCATCTGAGGCCGTCCGGCCGCCAATGAGCTGAGCGACCACCGAGGATGGAGCGCGAAGTCCAGAAACTGGCGTGGACCGATGCGGAAGGGCATCGTGAACCCGTGGCGCAATTCGCGCGGCCTACGACCGACTTCAGGTACATCGACCGTCACGATCAACGTCTCGTAACCTGCATCTTGTGCGCGCTTGGCCAACGCAAATGATCCCGCTCCGTCACCGCTGAAGTAAAGCTGGAACCAGGCGTGTCCGTCTGCCGTTTCGATCATCTTTTCCAATGGGGTCGATGCAACCGTCGACACCCCGACCGGAACTGCATTGCGTGCGGCCAGACGGGCCAGCATCAAATCAGCGCCCGGCCCAGACAGGTTGCACATCCCCATGGGCGCGATGCCAAACGGACGATTGGCGATCTTGTCAAACAAGCCAACGTCCAGCGTGCGCTCACTGACGTCAGTCAAAATGCGCGGCTCAAGACAAACCTCATCAAGGGCAGCCCGGTTTCTGGCCGCCCCTGCTTCGGTCCCAGCCGCACCGTCGATGTAATCGAACACCATCCACGGAAGACGAGCCTTGGCCAGACGCCGCGCATCCTCACTTGAGTGAATGCGCCTCCCCCCTCGCATCAGCTGGCGACGGCCTTCATGAACCGGTCCTTGATCACGACCGGATCCATGGTGATCACA
>NZ_CANNDS010000002.1 GCF_947503415.1 uncultured Tateyamaria sp. | reverse complement strand
GACCCGTCCTGCACCGCCCGGTACTGCACCGTGATGTCCGACAGCGACGCCTCCGAAAGGCTCACACGAAAGACAATGGTGTCCGTGCCTTCCGTGATCTCGGCCGCGGACAGGGAGATCTCGGGCAGCACATCCGAACCGTCATCGTTCAGGATCTCGGCCACGCCGACCGCGTCGTCGACCCCATTGGCGATGCCGGCGACCGGGCTCATGACGAGCGAGAATGTCTCGAGTGCTTCGTTGAGGGTGTCGCCGAGGATGTCGACGGCGACGGAGGCGACGGTCTGGCCCGGGGCGAAGGTGACGGAGCCGGCGGTCGCCACATAGTCTTCGCCCGCCAGCGCAGTGCCGTCGGCGGTGGTGTAGTCGAGCGTCACGCTCTGGGCGAAGGGCTGGGACAGGCGGATCTCGAACACGGCTTGCTGGCCGCCCGCATCCGTCTCGAACACCAGCGGGTCGGAGACAAAGAGCGCCAGGTTCTGGCCGCCATCGCTGTCGAGGATCACGCCCGTTGCGGTCAGCACCGGCTCGCCGCCCGACAGGATGGCGTTGACCGGATCGCTGAGTTCCAGCGTGAAGTTCTCGTCGAACTCGTCGGCATCAATGGCGTCAATATTGTAGCGGATCTCGGCCTGGGTGCTGCCAGCCGGGATCGTAAGGGTGAAGGTCTGTTCGGCCGTGGTCCCCTCCACATCACCGCCCCGGCCCACCAGAGCCGACCCGTCCTGCACCGCCCGGTACTGCACCGTGATGTCCGACAGCGACGCCTCCGAAAGGCTCACACGAAAGACAATCTGATCGGCACCTTCAAGAATTTCTGCGGGAGAAACGGAAATAGTGGATGGCATATGACAATCCTTCATACAACTATGGGTTTTAATAAAACGGCAGCTTCACTTAAATCTGCGCATGAATAATGTGTAAGATCGAACTTCTATTCATACTCTTCCCCAATTCAAGAACGCTGTCTATTACCTTTGTTGAAATGGACAAAAAAGCATTGATCCCCGAACTCTCGCTTCCGAGAGCCTCACTGTTTCAACAGGTGACAGCTCACTTTGTTGGCGTGCAGGCGTACCGAGTTTTGAATTGTCTCTATGTGCCCTCAAACGTATCAGCTTCCGGTCCCAAACCGGACCTTGGCTGGCAACAAAACTCGGCAGTGCAATGCTCCGTAGCAGACATTGACCCAAAATCTGCCGCGAATGCGGTAGCTGCAGCATGTGGATTTAGCATCTCAAGGCCTCCTTCGCGTGAACGCCGAAGCGGAGTAGACTGCAGCGGTTCAGCATACTGCGGCCCTAAACAGACCTTCGACAAAAGGCAAAGCTGCTTCGGTGCGGCTCTTCAAACCGGCCAATCGCTGCAAGTGCGCGATCACACCTTACCTGAACTTGCATCACAGCAACTTGCTCCAAACCTTCGCCGGCACAATCAGAATTGGAAAAGGCTCGCAGTTATCCAATCAGATTTTTCCTCGATCGCACAACAATGCGGCACTAGATTGCTAAGGAAAGACGGACTTTGAATAGCCCATATTATTGTAGACGTTTTCTTCGCTAGCTTTGAGGCAAAGAGGCCGTTATGGGGACGCCAAATTTCAGTTGAGATTTCAAGCGTGATGCTGTGCATCAGATCACGGTGCGTGAGTATGCCCGCCAGACGAGATTGTTCAAAGACGCATGGAAAGGCAGCGGCAAGGTCTATGGCTATCGCAAGCTACATGATAACCTGATGGAGTTTGGCGAGACCAATTGCCCAAACCGTGTTGCCAGGCTGGACCGTCTGGCAGGTTTCCGCGCTGAGATCAGTTACAAACGCAAACCGGGTAAGTACGGTGGCAAACCATCTGTCGTGGTCGACAATACGCTGGACCGCCAGTTTGATGTCGCTGCACAGAACACGGCTTGGGTCTCAGATATTACCTACACCAAAACCTAAGATGGTTTCTTTTGTCTTGCCGTCGTCATTGATCTCTACCCGCTTCGTGTCATCGGTTGGGCAACCCAATCACGCCAACCAACCGACCTTTTACTTCAGGAGTTGCTCATGTCCGTTTGGCGACGAAAGCCAAAACGCACTGTCTTCATCCACACCGACCAAGGGTCCCAATACACAAGCCGAGATTGGGCCGTGTTCCTGAGGGCACACAACATCGGACACTCAATGAACAAGCGCGGTGATTGTCTTGTTAGTGCTGTTGCAGAAACCCTCTTCAACTTGCTCAAACCTGAACACATTCGCCGCCGCACCTACTAGACCCGCGAACTAGCCAGACAAGACATCTTCGACCACATCGAAATGTTCTACGACCCGAAACGCAAACATGTAAGAAACGGTGTGCTGCCGCCCGTCGACTTCGAAAACAGGCCGTGCAATGTGAACCAAGAAGGTGTCTGGGGATAGGGGCTGATCACCAGTCCCGCCTGTATCGTCCTTAAGGCGGCCAGTGGGTTCGAGCACAAGACGACGGCCATCAATCAGCTTTGGCAAACAGACTTCACCTTTATCAGGGTTCTCGGATGGGGCTGGTTCTATCTCAGTACAGTCCTCGACAATGACAGCCGTTACATCGTCGCCTGAACGCTCTGCACCAAAATGCGGACGGAAGACGTGACCGACATCTTGGGTCTGGCACTGCAAGTATCCGGCTGTGATCAGCTGCATGCCATTCACAAACCACGCCCGCTCAGCGACAAAGGTCCAGCTCTGTCTCGGGCGATCTGGCGGAATGGTTGAGCGACAAGGGCATGAAGCACTCTCGTGGCGCGTCTTATCATCCTTAAGCCCGAGGCATAATCAAACCAACCAGATGAGCCAAAGTCTCGCTTAGGTTAGGCTGCCATTGGTCACCAAAACCCTGACGATGGACAGCACGACAAACGTTTTTCGACCAAACGCCGGATCCAATAGCTGAAAACCGCGCCGGTCTTCCCGGTGCCGACGTCAACGCAGCAGGCTGTGTGATCAGCAGTTGCGAGGATACACAAGTGGCGCGAACGCTACCTCTGGATCAAAGTCGGCAGGCCAAGCAGTTTCGAAAACGAAAAGCCCCCGCCGCCATCTTTTTTCACGTCCCCAGTACGCCGAATGACCAAGGGCAAGAACAGATTTGCCATCCGCCCATGACGGGAGATGATGGAACCCGTAAACGGCTTGCGCCGGCTAGTCAGACCGATGGGAAAGTTGGCCATCCGCGCATGACGCCCGAAGATCGAATTGGAATAGGGTTCGCGTTTGCTGATCAGCGAAATAGGGAAGTTCGCCATATGGGGGTTGCCCGGAATAATGGCGTTTGTTCCCGTCTGTCCGTTGATCAGCAAAGGAATTGGGACCGTCGCCATCCGGCCATGACGCGGAATCAGTGTTCGGTCGAACGGCTTGCGTCGGCTGATCAGCGGCAGAAGAAAATTTGCCATCCGGGCATGGCGGGGAAAAATAGACGCCGTGAAAGGTTTCCGGTGACTGATGAGAGGGACGGGAAAATTTGCCATCCGAGCATGGCGCGAAAAAATTGACCCGGTGTAGGGTTTGCGCCGATTGATCAGCGGCAACAGGAATTGTGTCAGTGGATTATTGCGCGGTGCCAAACTGTTTGGCGCGGGCTGGCGCCGGCTGATCAGGGGGATCGGCCAGTTCGCCATATGGAAATTGGTTGTTCCGGGCTCGCGGCGCACTGTCAGGATATGTGGATGCGCTTCCAGAACGCTGGTGCCAATGCGCGGCGTATCCTTGACAAAAACCTCTTCGGTCAAAGATCCAAAATCGACGGCCCCATGTTTGGCTGTCACTTCGCGGGTGATCTTTGCGACACCCAAAGGTTTGTAGCCTGCGCGCACAAGCATGACGACGCCACCTTTGGCCATCCGGTCTTGATACGCGCGGGCCGTGTCTTCGGACACCTTGCTAGCGGCAAGTTTCTCGACAAGGCCGTCGGGTTTGTCGTGAAGATCAACGATGCGGTACGAGAGCCGATGGATCTGAACAAGTTCGTATTTCGCATTTCGCGCCTGCTCGGCGCTGTCGAAAAATCGCGTGATGACTTGTGTCATGAAACCTCCACCGGGTTGCTTTGCGGCACGTTCTTGAGCTGTGCGTTCTGACCTGTGCCGCGCCTCATGATCATTGGCAGGGCCACCAGAACGGTGACGATCAGGAAGACGACCTCGATGCCGAAGACAATATTATAGGGCGTTTGTGCGTGAATTCCCATTGAACCTGACAGTCCGACCAGCACATCTCGGACAATGCCAGCCATCAGGACACCAAGACCTGCGCAGGTTGCCTGAACAGCACCCCATGCCCCGATCGAAAGTCCGATCCGTCCGGCAGGCGCGTTTCGTATGGTCGCGGTCAGTGTCGCGTGACCAAAAAGACCGGCACCAACGCCAACGGCCAAGGTGCCTGCGACAAACAGAGTTGGTCCAACCGCCATTGAAGACAGGATAATTGCAAGAAAGCCAGGAACGCCAATAGCGGCACCGACCGTTGCAAGCTGCAGTGGCGCGCGGCCCGTGGCGAGGACCCTTGAGGCAATTGCAAACCCAATCAGGGTTCCGGTTGCGAAAATCGCGGTCAGCAAAGTTGTCTGTGCTACGGAAAACCCAAGCGTTTGTCCGCCATAGGGTTCCAAAAGAACATCGGCCATGCCGAAGCCGAACGTACCCAAGCCAATCAAAACCAGCAGGGGCTTCGCACCGGGCTGACTTGTAAGTGACCGCCAGGCAACGGAAAAACGTTCGTTGGATGCGGTCTCCATTTCCCGGGCACGGGCCCGGTCGCGGGCTTCTTGCTTCCACATCGCGGTCAGGTTCAGCGCAACCGTCACAACCGCAGTGCCCTGGATCACCTGGATCAATCGTCCCGGCGAATAGTTGGCCAACAGCGCGCCGTAGATGACCGCGCTCACGACCATGCCGACCAAAAGCATGACATACATGAGGCCCACGACCTTCGGATGGTCTTCGTCCTTCACCAGATCGGTGGCCAACGCCAAACCGACGGTCTGAACCATGTGAACACCGGCGCCGACCAATAGAAATGCCAGGGCAGCCGCGGAAACGCCAATCCAACGCGGGGCGTCGATTGCCTCCCCATAGCCCGACAAAACAAGCAGGGCGAAGGGCATGATCGCAAAGCCGCCAAACTGGTAGAGCGTGCCCTTCCAGATATAAGGGGCGCGCTTCCAACCCAAAGCGGATTTATGCGTGTCAGATTTGAAGCCGATCAAGGTGCGGAAGGGCGCAAACAAAAGCGGAAGCGCGAGCATCCCTGCAACAAGTGTTGCCGGCACGGACAATTCCACGATCATCACCCGGTTGAGTGTGCCGATAAGCAGCACCAATGCCATGCCGACCGTGACTTGGAACAGTGACAGTCGCAGCAGCCGCGACAGCGGCATTTCATCCGTCGCAACATCGGCGAAGGGCAAATATTTGGGAGTTAACGTCGCAAGACGACGCAAGGCAATGTCACGAAGGTTCAAGATGGACTGCCCCCTTGGATCACGCGTCGCAGGGATGCCCAAAGGCGCGGGCAGCCGCCGGATCTTGCGAAAAGAGTCTTGGGTGCGCGCGGCACCCAAGATGTGCTCAATCAGTTCTCGACACTCAACGGTGGAGCTTGCTCTGCGCTTGCAGATGCAAGTATCTCGTCCGTTTGAATGATCGCCCGGACGGAGGTGCCGTCTTGCAGGATAACTGTCACTTCACTGCCTGATTTCGGCGTGTCGATGACGTAACCAGCTTTGGCCGTATTTGTATCTGGTACCAACACGGATGCCGCTGCCTGAGCGTCCCCGGTGCCAAGCGGCTGGCCGGACAGGAAATCAGCAACCCAGGAGGTATTGGTGACGACCGCGACGTGGACCGCAAACGATCCTACGGCGACAGCGCCAAGGAAAACCGGAACGCCGACTGCAGGTGGGACGACAAGCCACATTTTTGCATTATTCATAGCTTACCCCCTTACCCGAGCCACGGTGTTGAAACGGCCACGAGGAAGTGAGCAATCAATGCAATCGCCCCGAACACACGCGTGCCATCGATGAGATAGCTGTGAACTTCTTCAGCTTCTCTCAGGGTCAAGCCTGTTGGCCAAACCTTGTCTTCTTCATCGGACATCTCCGAATCCTCCTTGAAAAGTTTTCTAAGAAGCAGGGTCGATCAAAATGCTTCATGGCCAGCCCTAGCCTCACAGCTCTGCGTCACAATGGCGCATACGCACGCCAAATGTGTCATAAAAACTTTACAGATTCAACTGTCAGAAAAATCTGACACTTTGCGAGACGCCGCTGAAAAGCCTTTTTTCGTGCATATCCAAGGGATTGGTCGTTTGGATCGCTGCAATTTCCGATTGAATTTCAGCCTGTCGCCCTGTCGCAATTGTCCATGTTTGGTTGGAAATACGACCGTCCGACAGTGCAATAAAATGCGCAGTTGCGGCCTACGGAATCGCCTGCATCAGATGTCGACATCTCGGATGCGGGAGCATCATTGAGGCGAGGGACACGCTTCCTGGGGCGCGGTCATGAGCTTTCCCCCACAGTCCGTGGATACGTATCCCGTCTGCGGCATCGCTGCGCAACATCCGCTTCATAAAATCAAATCAGGTGAACAGCCTGCTTGGTCTTTTTCGAAGGGCACTAGTGGGTTGGGCTTATAGACCATCTCGTTCGACACCGCGCGCCGAGATGTACAAGTAGAAATCAAAATGAATCACGTGCCACCGACACTCAAAACGCGGTCACTCCGCGCCACCGGATCACGAAGGTGGAACCGTTTTCTTTGAATAAAGCGCCCAAAAACCCATCGAAATCAAAGCGCTCCGGTAAAAAAATGTATTCGTTTACATAAAAACTGTAATCGAATACATTTTTGCGCAGAGCCACATCAATGGGAGGAAATGATGAGGAACTATTTTGGTGCAGCCGCGGCCCTCGGGGTCCTGAGCTTGGTCCCCGCTGCAGCCCTAGCGCAAAGTGAGGTCGTGGTTTGGGTGGCGGGGGAGCCGGGCCAGACAACGATCTATGATGAATTGGCCGAGGCCTTCAACGCATCCCAATCCGATGCAACGATCACCATCGTCAAGAACTCGTCCGATCTGTTCAACCCGGCACTGGTTCCGGCGCTGTCCGCTGGCGAAGGTCCTGATCTTTTCACCTTCGGCACCGGCCCGGGCCAGCCCGCCGCTTTGATCGCGGGCGGCTTGGTTGCGGATTTGACCGACGCGTACCGCGAGCACAATTGGGGCGATACCATCCCGGAAGGCATCGTGGTTCAGACGTCCAGCGACGGCAAGCTCTGGGCCTTCGGCAACGAAGTCGAAACCACCGGCATGTTCTACAACAAGGCGATCTTTGACGAGGTCGGGATCTCCGTCCCAACCTCCTGGCCCGAAATGGAGGCCGCAGTGGCCGCCCTGCAAGAGGCGGGCTATGACACGCCCATCGGTCTGGGCGCGGCCGACAAATGGCCGACGTCTCACTGGCAATCGATGATGTTCGGCCGCTACGCCGGGCCCGAGGGTATCGAGAGTGTCCTGTTCGGCGACGGGGCTTGGACCGATGCCCCCTTTGTTGCCGCTTCCGCCAAATTGCAGGAGATGGGGCAGGCCGGGTGGTTCGGCGCCACACCGGTCGCAATCGGCTATGGCGAATTGATGGACCGTTTCTGGGCAGGCGAGGTGCCGATGACCTTCACCGGACCGTGGGTCATTGGCGGCGGTATCGAAGCCGCGGGTGACCGGATCGCGGATTACGGCGTCTTTGCAGTGCCCCCGTTCGAGGACGGTCAGGCGATCCATCCCACCAATTCCATCGGCAGCGGCTGGTATATCCGCGACGGGTCCGACAACAAGGACCACGCGATTGCCTTTCTCAACAGCATGTTTCTGGAAACGGACGGGCGCGTCGCCTTGCTGAACGCAGGCACAATCCCGGTGGGGCCTCTGGATGAGGCACTTGCACAGGCCGAGATGTCGCAACTCGCACAAGACATCTGGCAGACCTCGGATGATCACGCAGTCAACGGGTCGGTCCCGGCGTTTCTGGACACGATCACCCCCGGCAGCTTGACCACCGTATCCTATGACGGGCTGCAGGGCCTGTTGTTGAACGTGATGACGCCAGAGGAGTTCACCGCCGAGATGCAGGACGCCTGGGCGGCTGCAAAAGCGGCGGGTGAGATCATGTTGCCCGGCGGTATCGCAGAGTAACTCGGTCTACATCATGTGGATTCCGGGCGCGATACACGTCCCGGGAACCGCAGCTTGGACACGCGCCACGCGGTGCGACCCTCCCCTCGTATGCGGAGATACCGTCATGTTCCTCGATCCCAATTCGAAATGGGCCGCGCGACTGAACCCCGTCCTGTTCCTGCTGCCCGCCCTGTCGATCTACATCATTTTCGCGATCTACCCGACGGTTTCAGTGGTTGAATACTCGTTCACGGACTGGGACGGCATCAGCCCCGAGCGGAACTACATCGGGCTGGAAAACTACCGCAAAATGTTCTCGGACAAGATCTTCTGGGAAGCGTTCCGCAACACATTCGTCTGGTCCGGTGTCATTCTGGTCATCAACGTGGGGCTGGGTCTGGTCATTGCCGCGATGCTGGCGCGGGTCTGGAAGGCGCGGCTGCTGATCCAGACCTGCATCGTGCTGCCCGTCGTCATTTCACCCATGGCCGTCGCCACGATCTGGCGCTGGATGTATCAACCCAACGGCGTGATCAACCAGTTGCTCGAAGGGATCGGCCTTGGCGCGCTTGCGCGGCCCTGGCTGGGCGATCCCAATGTCGTGCTCTACGCGCTCGCCTTTGCGCACAGCTGGTCCACGATTGGGCTCAGCGTGATCATCTTTCTTGCGGGCCTTCAAGCCGTGGACGAGGATTTGTACGAGGCGTCCAAAGTCGACGGGGCGACGCCGCTGCAGCAGTTTCGCTATGTCACCATGCCAGCCCTGCGGCCCGTGACGGCGGTCGTCTTCATTCTGACGCTCACGCAATCTTTCAAAGTGTTCGACATCGTCTGGGCCACGACCCAGGGCGGGCCAATCCGGTTCAGCGAAATCCTGTCCACCTACATGTACAAGCGCGGCGCGCTGGAAAATCAGTATGGGTACGGGTCGGCCATTGGCGTGGCGCTGCTGGTGATCGTCAGCGTCGCGACGATCATCTACCTCCAAATCCAGAACCGGAAGGAGCAGTAACATGGCCAACCGTTGGGTCCTTCTGTTCGTGCTGGGCGTTATCGCGGTGTTGATGGCGGCGCCGCTTGTGCTGACCCTGTTCACCTCGCTCAAACCCACGACCGAACTGGTCAATCCGGCATGGTATCCGCCGATTGATCTGACCTTTGAACACTACATCCGGGTGTGGACCGAAGGTGGCTTCAGCCGGTATTTCGTCAACACGCTCATCATTTCGGTTGTGGATGCCATCGTCATGATCCTCATCGCATCGCTTGCCGCGTATGCGATGGTTTTCATGCAATTCCCGGGCAAGATGCTGCTGCAACTGCTGTTCGTGCTGGGCCTGATGATCCCGGTGACAGCGGTGGTGCTGCCATTGTTCCAGATCGTGCGATCCTTCGGGCTTCTCAACACGCATCTGGGCGTGATCTTCGCCGATCTGGCCCTTGCCGTGTCGGTCTTTGTCTTCATGTTTACTTCTTATTTCGCGGGTGTGCCCAAGGCGCTGCACGAGGCGGCGCGCATCGACGGGGCGACGGAGTTCCAGATCTACCGCCGCGTCGTGATGCCCATCGCCACCCCTGCCGTCGTGACCACCGCACTGCTGGAATTCCTCTGGAGCTGGAATGACCTGCTGCTGCGCCTATTGCTGATGACACGGGACGAGATGCGCACGCTGTCGGTTGGCCTGCTGAACTTTCAGGGCACGATGACGCGCGATGTCACCGGCCTGTCCAGCGGCACCGTCATCATGGCAATCCCGGTGGTCCTGCTGTTCCTCGTCTTCCAGCGCAGCTTTGTGCGTGGCATGACCGCGGGGGCCGTGAAATGATCCGGGCCCCCTTGATCATGGATCAGCACTTCCGCAAAACCGAAGAGCTGTTTCGCCCCGAAACCTACGCTGCCCTGAACAGGGTGTGCGACGTCATCGGCGGTGTGAACTGGCCCATGCCGCGCGAACGCTTTCTCGCAAGCCTCCCCGACTCGGAATATGTCTTGGCCGCCAGACCCAGATTGACGCGCGAAGACATCGCCTCTGCCCCCAACCTCAAGGCGGTGATTGAAGTATCAGGGACATTCCAGACGGGCCTTGATTACGAGGCGTGCTTTGAACGCGGCATCGAGGTTTTGTCCTGCGCTCCGGGGTTTCGGTATTCTGTGGCAGAGATGACGCTGGGCCTCATGCTGGCCGGTGCGCGGGGGATCGTGGAAGAGCACGAACGCTTTCGCGCGGGTTCCGAACGCTGGCTGGACGACAACACCGGGACCGACTTTTCCCTCTACGGCCAATCCATCAGCTTCGTGGGCTACGGATCCATCGCACAAGAAGCGGCACGGCTTCTGGCCCCCTTTGCGCCCCGGATCACAGCCTTTGATCCTTGGCTGAAAGCATCCGGGGCGGCGCCGAAAGACATCGCCTTTTGCGAGCTTGAAGAGGCGTTGACGACCTGCCGCTGCGTCGTGATCGCAGCCACGCCGACGGAAGAGAACTACCAACTGGTGTCGCGCGACCTGATCCGAAAAATTCCCAACGGCACCTTGGTTGTCGTCATCAGCCGCGCCCATCTGGTCGATTTCGAGGCTCTGATCGAAGCCGCCGAACGCGGCCAAATTCGCCTCGCGAGCGATGTCTTCCCGCAAGAACCCGTCTCGAAACGCGCAGCCCTGCGCCAAGCCGAGAATGTCATCTGGTCGCCGCATCGTGCCGCCGCCGTCGAAGGTGGTCGCCATCCCATTGGCGACATGATCCTGCACGACATTCAGGCCATTCAGGCCGGACGGCCCGAGCGCAGATTGCAGGCCGCATCCAAAGACACCGTCCAAAAGATCATTCGCGCACCGCTGGTGGCGAGCTAAGGGAGGACCCAATGGCTGGACTTGAACTGAAGAACCTGTCGAAAGCCTACGGGCAGACAGAAGTGTTGCACGACATCAACCTGTCGATCGCGGATGGTGAATTCATCGTGTTTGTCGGCCCATCCGGCTGCGGGAAGTCCACGCTGCTGCGGATGATCGCCGGTCTCGAAGAGATCACGGGCGGCGAGTTGATGATCGGCGGCACCCGCGCCAACGAATTGTCCCCCAAGCAGCGCGACATCGCGATGGTGTTTCAGTCCTACGCGCTCTACCCGCAAATGACGGTGGCCGAGAATATGGGCTTCTCCCTCAGCCTTGAACGCAAATCCAAGGCCGAGATCGCCGCGAAAGTGCAGGAGGCGGCGGATGCCTTGCAGCTTGGCCCCTATCTGGACCGCAAACCGGGTCAGCTGTCGGGCGGTCAGCGCCAGCGCGTCGCCATTGGCCGCGCCATCGTCCGCAAGCCCAAAGTGTTCCTGCTGGACGAACCCCTGTCCAATCTGGACGCCGCCCTGCGGTCGGAGACACGGGTCGAGATCAGCGAACTGCACCAACGCATGGAAACCACCATGATCTACGTCACCCACGATCAGGTTGAGGCGATGACGATGGCCGACCGGATCGTGGTGCTGAATGGTGGCTACATCGAACAGGTCGGCAGCCCGATGGACCTCTACAATAACCCGGCGTCCGAGTTTGTCGCGGGCTTCATCGGCTCGCCCAAGATGAACTTCATCAAGGGGGCCCCGGCGGATGCTGTGGGCGCGACAACCCTGGGCGTGCGGCCCGAGCATTTTGAGATGAACCCGTCGGAGGGCGCGTGGCAAGGCAAGGTGACGCTGGTCGAACGGCTTGGCCACGACACCGTTCTATACGTGAATGTCGAGGGGGCGGGCCCAGTCACCGTCAACCTGAGCGGTCAGCACAGCCAGAATGTTGGCGACACGGTGCACTTGAAGCCCGACGCACACTTCATCCATAAATTCGACCACGAGGGTCGGCCGATCTCGGTATGATCATGGGGATGTGGTGAGCATGGGTGCCAAACGGCCGACAGTAAAAGATGTGGCACGCGAAGCAGGCGTTTCGATTGCAACCGTGTCGCGCGCCATGTCCAAACCCAATGATGTGAAATCGCAAACACGCGATCTGGTTCTGGACGCGATGAAGCGCCTTGGCTACCGCGCCAATCAGGCCGCCGCCGAACTGCGCCGGGGCAGCAGCAAGACCCTGCTCGTTCTGGTGTCCGACATCACCAACGCCTTCTTCGCGTCCTTCTTCAAGGGCATCGAGGAAGAGGCCCGCCTGAACGGCTATGTCGTGCTGATCGGCGACACCTCCGAAGACACGGAGACAGAGCGCGCCTACGCCGACATGCTGCTGATGAACCAGGCGGGCGGCATGATCCTGAACACGCTGTCCATCCCCGAAGACCTTCTGCCCAGCGACGAAGACGGTGCCTATTCCGGCCCGCCGCTGGTATCATGTGGCGGGCACCGGGAGCTTGATCTGCCCACCGTGCGCACGGGCGATGAGGCAGGGGGGCGACTGGCCGCCGAACACCTCATCGGGTTGGGCCATACCAATATCATTCAGGTCTGCGGATCGCTGAACGTCCCTCCGTTCGAGCGGCGCTATCTCGGCTTTCGCGATGCGCTGCAAAAGGCGCAGATCGACCCACAGGACGAACGCCGCATATTCGGCGACCTGTCCATCGAATTTGGACAGCAGGCCGCCAAGACACTGGTCGCATCTGGTAATATGCCCACGGCCGTCTTTGTCCACAACGACGAGACTGCAACAGGGCTTCTGCACGGGTTCGCCCGCGCCGGCGTCCGCGTGCCCGAGGATATTTCGGTCATCGGATATGACGACATGCCCTATTCGGCTGTGTTCAATCCCGGCCTGTCTACCATTCGGTTGCCGCGGCGCGAATGGGGGCAGTTGGCCGCACGCAAACTCATCGCCGTTCTCGAAAATCAACCGGGGGCCAAGGCCCCGCTGATCATCGAGCCCGAGTTGATTGTGCGCGACAGCACCGCCGCACCGCGCGCGCCTTCCCATGGTCCCAAGGAATGAGGAAATGATCAGATGATCCGAGCCGTTGTCTGGGGCGAAAATGTCCACGAGAAGAAAAGCGATGTCGTGGCCAAGCTGTATCCCGATGGCATGCACACCTGCATCGCTGATGCGTTGACTACGGGTGGCATCAAGGCGTCGACAGCGACGCTGCAAGACCCCGAACACGGGCTGCCACAAGCACGGCTGGACCAGACCGACGTGTTGATCTGGTGGGGCCATGCCGCCCATGGCGATGTGGACGATACGGTCGTTGATCGGGTGGCCGACGCGGTTTGGGGCGGTATGGGTCTGATCCTGTTGCACTCCGCCCATTTCTCCAAGATCTTCAAGAAACTCATGGGCACGCCTTGCAACCTCAAATGGCGCGAAGCAGGGGAGCGTGAGCGGCTATGGGTGACATCCCGTCACCATCCCATCGCGCGTGGTTTGCCGGACCATTTCGAGCTTGAGCAGGAGGAAATGTACGGCGAACCTTTTGGCGTGCCCGAACCACTGGAAACGGTGTTCATCAGCTGGTTTCAGGGCGGAGAAGTGTTTCGCTCCGGCCTGACCTACAAACGCGGGGCCGGAAACGTCTTCTATTTCAGACCCGGACATGAAACCTACCCCACATATTACGACAGCAACGTGCAAAAGGTGCTGGTCAATGCCGTCGAATGGGCGGCCAATCCGGAACGTCGGATCACAGACGTCCACGCCGCACCCAATGTCGACGTGTCAAATGCTCTGGAGCCGATCACGGCGCGCGGACCCAAACTGCATGCGGATGGAGAAGAAGGGTTCCGGTAAGAGGTTGCAAGCGCTGGCTCAACGCTGCGGCACGCAGGGCGGATAGGGCTGCCACCTCTCTTTTGATACCCTCCGCCCATGCGGGCAGGGGAGCGGCTAAACAGCCTGCACGGTGCCCCATGAATTTTTGGTTCATACGATCAACGTCAGACCATCGCGCATGTGGACCCGGAGAGATTGGATGCCGAGCGCTGCGCGGCGCGCTCCGGGCCAATCCTGACCGACACCTGTGCGAAAGTTGTCCCGATGTGTTGCCGTCGAACCCGGAAAAAGTCATCCCATGACAGTCGCGTTGGCAGCCCGTATCTTGACCAATAACCCATCTTGTCCCCAACTTATTGGGGTTATCCCCAAATAAAGGGTTGCCAGATGGCCGCCCCACAGTCACCATATCTTGTAGAGGCACGGGGGATCGCCCCGATATCTCACAGCAGGCACCTAGCGCTTGGGGCGCTGCCAGCCCCACTCGCTACAGCGAATAAGAGGTGGCACCATGGCCCTTTCCGAGCAGTTCCTGGAAGACGAAATTCACCCCATCGACATCGTCGAGCATCTGGCCGAGCATCACGAGTGGGATTTCGACCGCATCGCAGATGACCAGATCGCCATGGCCGTCGAAGGTCAGTGGCGCACCTATTCCATCACGCTGGCATGGTCCGGCTATGACGAAACACTGCGCATGGTCTGCACCTTCGAAATGGAGCCGCCAGAAGAAAAGCTGGGCGGTCTGTACGAACTTCTGAACCTTGTGAATGACCAGTGCTGGGCAGGGGCTTTCACCTATTGGGAAGAGCAGAAATTGATGGTCTACCGTTACGGGCTTGTCCTGTCGGGCGGCCAGATCGCATCCGCGGACCAGATCGACACGATGATCGGCGCAGCCGTGATGAGCGCGGAACGCTACTATCCCGCGCTGCAGCTTCTGGTCTGGGGGGATCGGACACCCAAGGATGCGATGCAGGTCGCCATTGCAGAGGCTTATGGCCGCGCGTAACCTGCGCCCCTGATTGATCAGGGGGTTTTCATGAAAGACAGTCGGATTGCAGCCCGGGGCCTTGTGCTTCTGGGCTGTGGCAAGATGGGTTCGGCGATGCTGGCCGGGTGGTTGGACCGTGGCTTGCCTGCCGCGTCCGTGTGGGTGCAGGACCCGGCACCGTCCCCGTGGGTACAGGCCACCGGTGCGCATGTGAACGCGGACCTGCCCGCTGACCCCGCCGTGATCCTGATCGCAGTGAAACCGCAGATGATGGGCAACGCGCTGCCCGACATCGCGGCCTTCGGTGGTGGCGACACGGTGTTCGTGTCGGTCGCGGCAGGCACGCCTTTGTCCGCGTTTGAGAACGCCTTCGGTCAAGCGACCCCCATCGTCCGTGCCATGCCCAACACACCCGCTGCCGTGGGCCGTGGCATCACGGCGATTTGCGCCAATGACGCCGGGCAGGGCGCGTTGGATGAGGCTGAGATGCTGCTGTCTGCCGTGGGCGATGTGGTGCGGCTGGAGGGCGAGCACCAGATGGATGCTGTCACAGGGGTCAGTGGCTCCGGTCCGGCTTACGTCTTTCACATGATCGAAACCCTCGCCGCTGGCGGTGTGGCCCAGGGCCTGCCCGAAGACCTTGCCTTGCAGTTTGCCAAGGTAACTGTCGCCGGGGCAGGGCACCTTGCGATGGAGGCCACCGAGGACCCCGCCCAATTGCGCATCAATGTCACCAGCCCCAACGGGACAACACAGGCGGCGTTGGAGGTGCTGATGGATGAACAGACAGGCTTCCCGAGCCTCTTGCCCCGCGCCGTTGAAGCGGCCACAAAACGATCAAAGGAGCTGGCCCGTGGCTGAGATTTCGTTCGATGACTTTCTGAAGGTTGATATTCGCGTGGGCCGAGTGATCAAGGCCGAACCCTTTCCCGAAGCGCGCAAACCCGCGATCAAGATGTGGGTCGATTTCGGCGGCGACATCGGGGAGCGGAAGACCTCAGCTCAGGTGACGGTGCACTATGAGCCCGAGACGCTTGTGGGGCGTCAGGTGATGGCGGTGGTGAACTTCCCGCCCCGCCAGATCGGTCCATTCATGTCCGAGGTTCTGGTTCTCGGGTTTCCCGACGACCAAGGCAACATCGTGCTGGCCACGCCCGACAAGGACGTGCCGGTTGGCGGGCGGATGCATTGATGCGGTTGTGGGTGACGCGGCCCTTGCCGGACACCGTGCTCAATGCCGCTCGGGCGCTGTGCGAGGTTGACGTGCGGGCAGAGACCGCGCCCCTGACAGACAAGGAATTGTGCCGCGCGTTGACCGACTTCGACATCGTGCTGCCGACGCTTGGCGATGCATTTTCGGCCGACGTGTTTGCCGATGTGGCAGAGCCACGGTGCAAGCTGCTTGCGAACTTTGGGGTGGGTTACAATCACATCGACGCGGCCGCGGCGCGGAACGCAGGGATTGCCGTGACGAACACACCCGGCGCGGTCACGGATGCGACTGCGGACATTGGTATGATGCTGATCCTGATGTCAGCCCGCCGCGCCGCCGAGGGCGAGCGATTGGTCCGCACGAACGATTGGCCGGGCTGGCATCCGACGCAAATGTTGGGGCTGCATGTCACCGGCAAGCGTGTCGGCATTGTCGGCATGGGACGGATTGGACAGGCCATTGCACGGCGCTGCCACCTTGGGTTCGGGATGCAGGTGTCCTACTACAACAGATCCGAAAAGGATGTCGGCTTTGACGCGCAGCGGGTGCCCGACCTTAGGACTTTGGCGGCATCGGTCGATGTGTTGGTCGTGGCTGTCCCCGGGGGGACGGAGACGCGGCATTTGATCGACGCAGAGGTGCTGAACGCCATGCAAAGTCACGCGCACCTGATCAATATCGCCCGCGGTGATGTGGTCAACGAGGCGGCCCTGATCGAAGCGCTGGAGGCGGGCGCGATTGGTGGCGCCGGGTTGGATGTGTACGAACACGAACCGGTTGTGCCCGACGCATTGCGACGCCTGAACAACGTGACGCTGTTGCCGCATCTGGGAACCGCTGCGCTGGAGGTTCGGGAAGCGATGGGGCTGATGGCGGTCGAGAATATCGCGGCATTTCTGGACGGAACGGCGCTGCCCAACGCGGTTTGACAGGTTTGTCCCCGCGGGGACAAGGTGTTCGCAAGTGTAGGGAAATGTTGATGGATTTCAAATCTGTACCTCGTTTCAATGCCTTGCCCGCCGCGCGGTAGGACAACGCAAATTTAACCACGGCGCGCGCATCCTGCGCCCCGGCGCCGGCTTGGTTTCCGTTTTGTCGGGTGAGGTCGGCTGACATTGGGTCTGGAATGAAAAGCGCACTGGCAAGCACTTTGCCAATTGGTGGCGATGTCTCCGGGCCCTTGTTCTTCGCATGTCAGCCGCCGAGCTGGTACGTTATCATTGCACAAGTGCGGCTTGTAAGAGGTTGTGCGCCGTAGACCCCGTTCCACGTGTCAGCGTGGCGGCATCCGCAACCCGAATGGCTTTGCGAGCGCGATGCGCACATGTCAAATCCCTCACCTTTCGGACCCCCCCCCCGACATCCCGCGAAAGATTTTCCTTGAGAAATATGGAACGTTCCAATATCAAAATGTGGAACGTTCCGATTTCCTGATTTCAGGGATGACGATTGGGGGGCACATGCGCAAAACTGTTTCAGCCAGAGAGGCGGTCAGCCGTATTCAGGACGGGGCAGTTGTCTCTGTCTCATCATCCTCGACGCTTGGGTGCCCGGATGCGGTTCTTGAAGCCATCGGAGCCCGCTTTGATCACGAAGGGCAACCGCGCAACCTGACGGCATTGCATCCGATTGCGGCGGGTGACGTCTATGGCGTCAAGGGAATGGATCACATCGCGAAAGATGGTCTGTTGTCACGTGTGCTGGCCGGGTCGTACCCGTCCGGTCCGTCCAGCGTGGAGATGCCGGACATCTGGAAGATGATCGTCGAGAACCGGGTCGCCGCCTACAACGTGCCATCCGGCATCATGTTCGACATGCACCGTGAAGCTGCGGCCCACCGGCCCGGCGTTTTGACCAAGGTTGGTTTGGATACGTTTGTTGACCCGGTCCGGCAGGGCTGTGCAATGAACGACCTGGGCGCGGCGGCGCCTGTTGTCTCTCGCGCTGAGTTTGCAGGCGAGACGTGGCTGCACTTTCCCAACATCGTCCCGGACGTGGCCATCATCCGTGCGACCACCGCTGATGAACGGGGCAACCTGACATATGAGCACGAGGGCGCGTATCTGGGCGGCCTGGAACAGGCAATTTGTGTGCGTAACAACGGCGGGCTGGTCATTGCGCAGGTCAAGCGCGTGACCGCAACCGGCAGCTTGCGCCCCCATGACGTGCGCGTGCCCGGCCATCTGGTTGACTGCATTGTCGTCGATCCGGATCAGAAGCAGACCACCGAAACGCCCTATGATCCCGCGATTTCGGGCGAGGTGATGCGCCCCTGGGACAGTTTTGCGATGGCGGACCATGGGGTGGAGAAGGTCATTGCACGCCGGGCTGCACAAGAACTGCGTCAGGGGATGACCGCCAATCTGGGTTTTGGCATCAGCGCGATGATCCCGCGCGTTCTGCTTGAGGAAGGGCATCGGGATGCGGTGACATGGGCGATCGAGCAGGGGGCTGTCGGTGGCGTCCCGCTGACCGGTTTTGCCTTTGGGTGCGCATCAAATGCGGATGCGTTTGTCCCGTCGCCACAGCAATTCATCTACTTCCAGGGCGCGGGCTTTGACATGTCGTTCCTGTCGTTTCTCGAGGTCGACATCGAGGGCAATGTGAATGTGTCGAAGCTGGGCAAGAAGCCCTATTTGACGGCAGGCTGCGGTGGGTTTGTGGACATCACAGCGCGGGCAAGGCACATCGTGTTTTCGGGCTGGTTCGAAGCAGGTGCCAAGATCAACCTGACAGAGGACGGCATCGACATAGCGGCCCCGGGCAAGTTCACCAAGATGGTGGACGAGGTGGAGCATGTCACATTCTCGGGTCGCCGTGCGCGCGAACAGGGGCAGAACGTCATCTATGTGACCGAACGGTGCGTGATACGCCTGACTGACAATGGTCTGCTGGCGACTGAAATCATGCCGGGCATCGACCCGCAAACCCATATTGTTGCGGCGTCGCAGGGGCGGGTTCAGGTGGCCGAGAACGCCACTGCCATGCCGAAATCCCTGTTGTCGGAAGCCCCGATGGGGTTGGTCCTATGAGCGAGGTCACATGTACCCATGAGGGCGGTGTGGCCGTTCTGACGCTGAGCAATGAGGCGAAGCTGAATGCCCTGACGACCGGGATGTTGCGCCAGTTGGAAGCGCATTTGGCCGATCTGGACCGAGCGACGGATGTGCGGGCTGTTGTGGTCACAGGTGCCGGGACCAAGGCGTTTTGCTGTGGTGCCGATATTGCAGAGTGGGGGCCGCTTGGCCCTGCCGAATTTGCCCGCAACTGGGTCCGTGACGGTCACCGTGTGTTTGACCGGTTGGCCCGGCTGTCGAAGCCGACCATTGGCGCGTTGAACGGCCATGCGTTCGGTGGCGGTCTGGAATTGGCGGCGTGCTGCGACATCCGCGTGATGACCCTGCGCGCGACGCTGGCCCTGCCCGAGGGAAAGGTCGGGATTGTGCCGGGATGGTCGGGCACACAGCGTCTGGCGCGTGTGTTGGCCGAACCTGTTCTCAAGGAGATGGCGCTGTTCGGCCGTCGGGTGACTGCCGAGCGGGCCGTGGCCCTTGGTTTCGCGGCGGAGGTGGCGGATGATGCGCTGGCCGCCGCACAGGACATCGCTGGATCGCTGGCGGATATGTCGCCGCGCGCCAACGAATTGGCCAAGGCCATGATCCACGCAGCCGTCGACGAGGACCGGGCTGCTGCCATCGAAGTCCTTGGCAGTGCGGCTGCGGCTGCCAGCGATGACCGGCAAGAGGGGGTGCACGCCTTTCTCGACAAGCGGTCCCCGAATTTTACGGGGAACTGACCTTATGAAAGATTTCACGGTAAATGCCGCCATTGATTGTGACCTTCCACCCCCTTTTCGGGGTCGGCATCTGATTGCCGGGGAGTGGGTCGACAGTGCGGAGACGTTTGAGCGCGCGTCGCCCTCCCACGGCACGGTGGTCAGCGTCTCCGCCTGTGGCGATCACGCCACCACGGAACGCGCAATCGGGGCTGCGCGGACGGCATTCGATACGGGCGTGTGGAGCCGCGCCTCGGGCAAGGAACGCGCGACGGTCCTGCTGCGGGTTGCGGCTCTGATCGAAGCAAATGTGGAGCGGATCGCGGTTCAGGAAACACTGGAAAGCGGCAAGCCGATTTCCCAATCCCGCGGCGAGGTTGGCGGTGCCGCTGATCTGTGGCGCTATGCTGCGTCGTTGGCCCGCACCGCGCATGGGGACAGTCACAACACGCTGGGCGAGGATATGCTGGGCGTTGTGCTGAAGGAGCCCATTGGCGTCGTGTCGATCATCACGCCGTGGAACTTCCCGTTCTGGATCCTGTCGCAAAAGCTGCCCTTTGCACTGGCCGCAGGCTGCACGGTGGTGGTGAAGCCGTCAGAGATGACGCCGTCCTCGACCGTGATGATGGGCGAGTTGCTGTTGGAGGCAGGGTTGCCTGCGGGCGTCTGCAACATCGTTCTGGGCCATGGGCAACCGGTTGGCAGCCTGCTGTCGACGCACAAGGATGTGGACATGGTGACGTTCACCGGATCGACCGCGGTGGGCAAACTGATCACGCAGGCGTCGTCGGACACCCTCAAGAAGGTCGCACTTGAGCTTGGCGGGAAGAACCCGCAAGTCATATGCCCCGATGCCGATCTGGAGAGTGCTGCCGATGCGGTCACGTTCGGTGTGTATTTCAATGTTGGCCAATGCTGTAATGCGTCCAGCCGGATCATCGTGCACGAGGATATCGCCGCCGATTTCGTGGCGCGTGTTGTTGCCTTGTCCCGCAAGGTCAAATTCGGGGACCCGCTGGACCCGGACACGCAAGTCGGTGCGATTGTTACGCCGGAGCATAACGCCAAGATCGACGCATACGTGCAGGCCGCTGTTGCGGCAGGGGCCACTTTGGAGCTGGGCGGGGGAATGTTGCCTGTGGAGGGGCTGGGCGCGCAGTTCTACCAGCCCACGGTGATCAGCAACGTCTCACCCGATATGGCGATTGCACGGGCGGAGGTCTTTGGTCCGGTCCTCGTGGTGATGACATACCGGACGCTCGATGAGGCGATCTCACTCACAAATGATAGCGTGTACGGACTCTCGGCTGGGATTTGGAGTGAAAACGTACATACTTGCCTCGAATTTGCGCGGCGCGTGGAGGCGGGCACCGTTTGGACGAACACCTGGATGGATGGATACCCCGAGCTTGCCTTTGGAGGGGTCAAGCAATCGGGGCAGGGCCGCGAGATTGGCCGCTATGGATTTGAGGAATTTCTTGAGGTGAAATCACTGGTCATGCGCATCGGACGCAGCAGGGCGCCTTGGGTTGAAAGCGACGTCTGACACAGACGCCGAAACACGAAACGCAAAATGGGAGGATACCATGCGTTCATTCTTTAAGACGAAGACTGCGATTGCACTCGCGCTGTCCGTAGCAGCGGGCACGGCGACAGCGGAAGATGTAGAGGTGCTGCACTGGTGGACGTCGGGGGGTGAAGCGGCAGCGTTGAACGTCCTGAAACAGGACCTTGAAGGGCAAGGCATCGGCTGGACGGACATGCCTGTCGCCGGTGGCGGTGGTGAGCAGGCCATGACGGTACTGCGCGCCCGCGTGACGGCTGGCAACGCCCCAACGGCTGTGCAGGGCCTTGGCTTTGACATCATCGACTGGGCGGACCAGGGGTCTTTGGCCAACCTGAACGACGTGGCGGCTGCCGAAGGATGGGATGATGTCGTCCCGGCCGCGCTGCAGCAATTTGCAAAAGTGAACGGTGAGTGGGTGTCTGCCCCAGTGAACGTACACTCGACCAACTGGGTCTGGGCCAACAAGGCCGTGCTGGACGCCAATGGCATCGCAATGCCCGAGACATGGGACGACTTCGTGGCGGCAATGGACACGCTGTCAGCGGCGGGGATCACACCCATCGCCCATGGTGGCCAAGCGTGGCAGGAAGCCACCGTTTTTGACTCGGTTGTCATGTCGGTGCTTGGGCCGGACGGCTACAAGGCTGCGTTCATCGATCTGGATGCAGATGTTCTGGGCAGCGACGGCATGAAAGAGGCGTTTGACCGCATGTCCGTGATCCGCGCCAATGTGGACGACAACTTTTCGGGCCGGGACTGGAACCTTGCAACCGCGATGGTCATCAATGGCGATGCCGGTTTCCAGATGATGGGTGACTGGGCAAAAGGTGAGTTCATCAACGCAGGCAAAGTGCCTGGCGAAGACTTCCTGTGCTTCCGCTTCCCCGGCACGTCCGAGCAGGTCACATTCAACGCCGACCAGTTCATGATGTTTGATCAGGGCGGCGCGGTGTCCGCTGAGCAGGCCGCGCTGGCAACCGCGATCCTGTCGCCGTCCTTCCAGTCCGCGTTCAACGTGGTCAAAGGATCGGTGCCGGCCCGTACAGACGTCTCGAACGAGGCGTTCGATGCCTGCGGCAAGAAAGGCATGGCTGATCTTGCGGCTGCTGCGTCCTCGGGCAACCTGTTCGGTTCCATGGCGCATGGTCACGCGAACCCCGCGTCGGTCAAGAACGCGATTTATGACGTGGTGACCGCGCATTTCAACGGCGAGTACGACAGCGAAACAGCTGTTCAGGAACTCGTCGATGCGGTTGATATCGCGAAATAATCAGCGCGTGGTGGAGCGGCGGAACATGCTACTCCACCCATTTCTCACTGCCCTGTCACATCGGCCCAAGGAGGGTGCGTGATGGCTTTGTCCACCAACGCAGATTTCAAAACGCGGCTCCAGTCCTGGCTGCCGAAACTGGTGCTGTCGCCGTCGCTGGCCCTTGTTCTGGTGTTTGTCTACGGCTTCATCCTGTTTTCGGTTTACCTGTCTTTTACCGACAGTAGGTTGCTGCCGTCCTTCGGCTGGGTCGGTTGGGAGAACTATTCCAAGCTGTGGCGCCTGAGCCATTGGGAAATCTCACTGAAGAACATGGGCGTCTTTGCCGCCCTTTATATTGGCATCTGCACGATGCTGGGCCTTGGCCTTGCCATATTTCTTGACCAGAAAATCCGCGGCGAAGGCATGATCCGCACCATCTACCTCTATCCAATGGCGCTGAGTTTCATCGTGACCGGCACCGCGTGGAAATGGTTCCTTGATCCGGGGATCGGTCTGGAAAACGTCATCCAAAGCTGGGGGTGGACCAGTTTCGAATTCGACTGGATCAAGAACCGGGACTACGCGATTTACACCGTCGTGCTGGCCGCCGTCTGGCAAACCAGCGGGTTTGTGATGGCCATGTTTCTGGCCGGGCTGCGCGGCATCGACAACGAGATCCTGAAGGCGGCCCAAATGGATGGCGCGTCGAACTGGAACCTGTATCGCCGGATCATCATCCCGCAACTGCGCCCCGCCTTCCTGTCTGCGTTCGTGATCCTGAGCCATCTTGCGATCAAGACCTTTGATCTGGTCATCGCCTTGACCGGCGGGGGGCCCGGACGCGCCACGGAACTGCCTGCGACGTTCATGTATTCCTACACGTTCTCGCGCAATCAGATGGGGATCGGTGCCGCGTCGGCCACCATCATGCTGATGACCATCGCCGCGATCATGATCCCATATCTTTATGCCGAATTGCGGGAGAAGAAGTGATGTCCATCGCGACCCAGGATACCGCCATTCGCACAGGCCGCGTCATGCGCACGCTGATCTATCTTGTGCTGCTGCTGTTCGTTCTGTTCTACATGCTGCCGCTTTACGTCATGGTCGTGAATTCGGTCAAACCGCTGGAAGAGATTACGGGCGGCGGCATGATGAACCTGCCGCAGGTCTTTACGCTGGAGCCTTGGGCCAAGGCGTGGTCCTCGGCCCAGATCGGCGTGGAGCCGACCGGGCTGTCGCCCTATTTCTGGAACTCCATCAAGATGGTCGTGCCCGCCGTGGCCATCTCTACCGTATTGGGTGCGCTGAACGGCTATGTGTTGACGAAATGGCGGTTCAAATACGACACCATCGTGTTTGGCCTGATCCTGTTTGCCTGCTTCATCCCGTTCCAGATCGTGCTGATCCCCATGGCGAAGATGCTGGGGTTGATGGGGCTTGCCGGCACCACGTGGGGGCTGGTTCTGGTCCATGTGGTATATGGCGTCGGGTTCACCACGCTGTACTTCCGAAACTACTACGCCGTTTTCCCGACCGAGCTGATCCGGGCCGCCCAGATTGACGGGGCCGGGTTCTTTCAGATTTTCTGGCGCATCCTGTTGCCGTCCTCCGGGCCGATCGCCGTGGTTTCGATCATCTGGCAGTTCACCAATATCTGGAATGACTTCCTGTTTGGCGCGTCCTTTGCCGGGGCCGACAGCCAGCCAATGACCGTCGCGCTCAACAATCTGGTGCAGGCGAGCCACGGGGTGAAGGAATACAACGTCCACTTCGCCGGGGCGATCCTTGCCGCACTTCCCACACTTCTCGTCTACATCGTCGCTGGCCGCTATTTCGTGCGCGGTTTGATGGCCGGTTCAGTCAAAGGATAAGACCTATGGGCTTTCTCGATATCGACAACACAACCAAGTCCTACGGCGCTGTTGAGGTGCTGCACAAGGTCGACATCTCTGTGCAAGAGGGTGAGTTTCTTGTGCTCGTCGGTCCGTCCGGCTGTGGCAAGTCCACATTGCTGAACATGATCGCCGGTCTGGAAGAGATCACTAGCGGCGAGATACGCATCAAGGACAATGTGATGAACGGGGTTCATCCATCCAAGCGCAACATCGCGATGGTGTTCCAGTCCTATGCGCTCTACCCGAACATGACTGTGGGGCAGAACATCACCTTCGGGCTTGAGATGCATGGCACGCCCAAGCCCGAGCGCGACAAGGCGATGAAGGACGTGGCCCAGTTGTTGCAGATCGAGCCGTTGCTGGATCGCAAGCCGGGGGCATTGTCCGGCGGTCAGAGACAGCGGGTGGCCATGGGGCGCGCGCTGGTGCGCAACCCGGATGTGTTCCTGTTTGACGAACCGCTTTCGAACCTCGACGCCAAGCTGCGTGTGGACATGCGCACCGAGATCAAGAAGCTGCACCAAAAGCTGGGCACAACCATCGTCTACGTCACCCATGACCAGATCGAAGCCATGACGCTGTCGACGCGGATTGCGGTGATGAATGGCGGCTATGTGCAGCAGCTTGGAACGCCGCAGGAAATCTATGACACGCCCGCCAATATCTTTGTGGCGACGTTCATGGGATCGCCCGCGATGAACGTGGTGCCGGCCAAGGTCGCGCTGGAGAATGGGCGACCGGTGGCGCAGGTGTCGCTGTTCGACGGATCGACTGTCGCTTTGCCGTTCAGCCAGAACAACATGAGTGATTGGGCGGGCAAGGACATCCTTCTTGGCATCCGGCCCGAGACGATCACCGACGAAGATGCGGCGGACCGCAAGTCGTCGAACATCGCGCATATGACCAACCGGATTGTCGTCACCGAACCTGCCGGATCAGACACGTTCGTGACTATGACCCTTGGCGGCAAGGATGTCATTGCGCGTATGCGATCCGATGCAGATGTGCATCCCGGTGCCGACTTCATGTTCGCGGTGAACATGGAAAAGGCCGTCGCGTTCGACCCAAAGACCGAGAACCGGATTGCGCCCTGATGCAGCCCGATGTCGTTATCATCGGATCTGGCATGGGGGGCGCGACCTTGGCGGCGGCACTTGCCCCGACAGGGCGTCGCATCCTCATACTGGAACGCGGCGAGCACCTGTGCCCTTCCGCGTGGGATCGTGATGCAACAGCGATATTTGGCAAGGGTGTCTTTCGTTCGGACGAGGATTGGCTGGACGGCGCGGACACCCCGTTCAATCCCGGCAACTACTATAACGTCGGCGGCAATTCGAAGTTCTATGGCGCAGCGCTGATCCGGTATCGCGCGACCGATTTTGAGCAATGCCAACACGCGGGAGGTGCAACGGCGGGCTGGCCGATATCCTACGCTGACCTTGAGCCTGATTATCAGGCGGCTGAACACTTATACGCCGTGCGTGGTGCCTTGGGCGATGACCCGACTGAGCCTGCGCATTCCGGCACATACCCGTATGACGCTGTCCCGCATGAAGCCGATATCGCCCAATTGCGCGACCGCTTGAAAGCGGCTGGATTGCACCCCTCATCAATCCCGCTGGGCGTCGATCTCGACGGCTGGCTCGCGGCGGGGCAGACGACATGGGACGCGTATCCGAACACCTGCGGGGCCAAGATGGATGCGGAAACATGTGCGCTGAAAGCTGCATTGGCGCATCCCAATGTGGAGCTTCGGACAAGGTGCCGCGTCACTGCGCTTCGGGCCGGGACGGACGCGCGCATTCAAAGCGTCGAGGTAGAGGTGGACGGGGCGGCGGAGACAATTGCGGCGCCGGTTTTTGTCGTGGCGACAGGCGCGGTGCAAACGGCGGCGCTTTTGCTGGCGTCGGCAAATGACAACTGGCCCACGGGACTGGCCAATCGGTCTGATCAGGTCGGGCGCAATTTCATGAACCACAACTGCTCTGCCGTGATGGCGCTGCACCCGTTGCGGCGTAACGGGGCAGTGTATCAGAAGACATTGATGCTGAATGACTTTTACCTTGGGTCCGAGGATCAGCTTCCTTTGGGCAACGTCCAGATGCTGGGTAAAATCACCGCGCCGATCCTTGCCGCCAATTCGAAACTGCCGACATGGGCGGCCCGGTGGATCGCCGCGCGCAGCTTTGATTTCTATGCGATGTCCGAGGACCTGCCCAATCCGGACAGCCGGGTCACATTGAAAAACGGACGGATCAAGCTCGACTGGCAACGGTCCAATTGGGATGCGCATCAGCGGCTTGTGGCAACGCTGAAACAGGCGTTGCGGCGCGCGGGGTTTCCCATTGTGCTTGCGCAGGCCTTTGACCGGCGCACACCGTCGCATCAATGCGGTACCGCGCGCATGGGCAACGACCCGGCGACCAGTGTGGTCGACACGTTCTGCCGCAGCCATGACCACGGGAACCTGTTCATCGTCGATGCGTCTGTCCTGCCCACATCGGCAGCTGTGAACCCGGCCCTGACCATTGCCGCTCTCGCCTTGCGCGCCGGCCGGCACATAGAACAGACGGAGTTTGCCGCGTGACGGCCGCCGGGTATGATTTCATCGTGATCGGCGGGGGATCTGCCGGGTCGGTCATTGCGGCACGCCTGTCCGAAAACCCAGATGCGCGCGTTCTGTTGCTGGAGGCTGGCGGAAGCGACCGGCACCCGTTCTTTCATCTGCCTGCAGGTTTCGCGAAGATGACCAAGGGCATTGGGTCTTGGGGCTGGTCCACCACGCCGCAGCGGTCCATGCAGGGCAAGGTGTTCAACTACACCCAAGCCAAGGTCATTGGGGGCGGGTCCGCCATCAACGCGCAGATCTACACACGTGGTGCAGCGCAGGATTACGATGAATGGCGGCAGATGGGCTGTGATGGCTGGGCCTATGACGATGTCCTGCCCTATTTCCGGAAATCCGAAGACAACGACACGTATGACGGCCAATATCACGGTGCGGGTGGCCCGATGGGGGTGTCGATGCCAGCAGCCCCGTTGCCGATCTGTGATGCGTTCATCGAAGCGGCGGGGCAGCTTGGTATACCCAAGACAACCGACGTGAACGGGCCAAAGCAGGATGGTGCCGGTTACTACCAACTGACCCAACGCAATGCGCGCAGGTCTTCGGCGGCGATGGCGTTTCTGGCCCCTGCCAAGTCACGCCAAAACCTGACCATTCAAATGAACGCGCAGGTGCGTCGGATCACGGTCGAGAATGGCCGTGCCACGGGCGTTGAAATGGGTGATGGCACCAGGATCACGGCGGATCGCGAAGTGATCCTGTCCTCGGGAGCCATTGGCTCTCCCCGCCTTTTGCAGCTGTCAGGCATCGGTCCGGCGGACGCGCTTGCGCCGCTTGGGATCGACGTGATGCTTGATCGCCCGGGCGTTGGATCGAACCTGCAGGATCATCTGGACCTCTATGCGATTTGCGAGGTGACGGGGCCCCACACGTATGACCGTTTTGCCAAGCTGCATCTGTCTGCGCTGGCAGGGTTGCAATATCTGTTCACGCGCAAGGGGCCCGTTGCCTCCAGCCTGTTTGAGACGGGTGGGTTCTGGTACGCGGATGAGAATGCCCGCTCGCCCGATATCCAGATGCATCTGGGTCTTGGCACCGGCATCGAAGCCGGGGTCGAGGCCATGCCCAACGGGGGTGTGACGCTGAATGCGTGCCACTTGCGTCCGCGGTCGCGCGGGACGGTGCGCCTGCAAAGCGACAACCCCGCCGATATGCCGTTGATCGACCCGAATTACCTGTCCGAAGACTATGACCGCGAGATGTCGATCCGCGGCCTGAAGCTGGTGCAGGACATCCTCGCCCAAGATGCGCTGAAACCGTACATCATGGCCGAACGTCTGCCCGGGCCGGATGTGCGCACGGATGAGGAGTATTTCAACTTCATCTGCGTGCACTCCAAAACCTCGCATCATTGCGCGGGCACCTGCCGGATGGGCAGCGATGCGGAAGCCGTCCTTGATCCGCGCTTGCGGTTCAACGGGATCGACGGCCTTCGGGTGGCCGATGCGTCGGTGATGCCGACCGTCAACTCATCCAACACCAACGCGCCTTCGATCATGATTGGCGAGAAGGCCGCTGACATGATCAAGCAAGACCAAGGAATGAACCCATGATCCGTCACATCTTTCTGACCAAGTTCAAACCCGAGACGCCCGAAGACAGGATCGCAGAGATCTATGCCGGTCTGTCTGCGCTGGCCGACACACTGCCCGGTGCGCAGAGCTTCACGGGTGGACGGTCCGAAAGTCCCGAACAGATTGAACGTGGCTACATGCATGGCTTCGTCATCGACTTTGACAGTTGGGATGCCCTGCAAAGCTATGCAGACAACCCCGAACATCAGGCGCTGGGCGGCCAGCTTGTTGCCAACGCGGTTGGCGGGATTGACGGAATTCTGGTGCTTGATCTGGATGTTTAGGTTCAGGCAGGGATGTGGCGGCAACGCACAACGATTGGACAGCGCGGCGATATGAAACCTCGGCCCACCATTTTGGATGTTGCGAAACAGGCCGGTGTGTCGAAATCCACGGTCAGCCTTGTTTTGCAGGGATCAAAGGCGGTCAAGGAAGCGACCCGAGTGGCCGTACGCGAGGCGATGGCGGAGATCGGGTATGTTTACAACCGGTCGGCGGCGACGCTGCGGTCATCGTCGTCCGGACTGATCGGTCTGGTGATCAATGACTTGCGAAACCCGTTTTTCACCGAATTTGCGGCCCTGTTTCAGATGGAGCTTGCGCGCAATGGCTTTGCCACGGTTCTTGCCAATTCTGACGAAGACCCAGAGCTTCAGACGCGCATGATCTCTTCGCTGGTGGAGCACGGTGTGTCGGGGTTCATCATTTCGCCCAGCTACGGGGGCACGCAAGAGACGCTTGCGGTACTGGAGGCGTCCAATACACCCACGATACAGGTGTTCCGGTCGCTGACATCCGGTGATCCCAAATTCCCCTTCGTTGCGCCTGATTACGACCTGGGTGGTCGCCTTGCCACTGAGCATCTGCTTGAGATGGGGTGCAAACGGATCGCCTTCATGGGGGGGCTAGAGGGGCGCGCCGTGACCGAAGAACGCATGAGCGGCTACTTGTCCGTGCTGGCTGACAACGGGATGGAGCCGGTGGTGTTGACCGGACAAGCGACGCGGGCTTTTGGAAAGGCAACGGCGGCACAGCTTCGGGCTGATCATCCAGAGGTGGATGGTGTGATTTGCTTTAACGATCTTGTCGCTTTGGGCGTGTTGGCGGCGGGGCCGGAACTTGGCGTGAAGATCGGCAGGGACCTGCGCGTGGTCGGATTTGACGACATCGAAGATTGCCGGGACAGTTATCCGCCCTTGACCTCTGTCAGTTGCAATATCCCTGACTTTGCGACGTCGACGGCAGAGCAAATCCTGGCATGGGTCAAGGATGGCAAAGTACCACGCATGACCGCGCGCAGCCCGGTCGCCCTGATCAAGCGGGCGTCGAGCGGCGCCTGACACAATCATTTTGCAAACCGGACCGCATGTTCGGTTTTCGATGCGAGTAGAGTGGAACGTTCCAGACCGGAGCGGGATGAAAGGAGAGGGATATGACAGAAGTAAAGGTGGCCGTTCTGGGCGCGTCCGGGTGGATGGGCAAGGTGCACACAATGGCCTATCAAAGTTTCCCGCATTTCTTTGGTGACGGTGATGGGACCGCCCGGGTTGTGGCGCTGGTCGAAACCGATGTGGATGCGGCAAAGAGCCTTGCCTTTCGCGCGCCCGGCGCGAAGATCCTTGGCACTTGGCAAGAGGCAGTTGCCGACCCGGACGTGGATCTGATCGACATCTGCCTGCCTGACAACCTGCATTACGAGGTGGCCAAGGCGGCCCTGTTGGCGGGCAAGCATGTCTATTGTGAAAAGCCTTTGGCCGACACCGCAGCACAGGCGCGCGAATTGGCGGACATTGCCAACGAAAAGGGGCTGATCACTCGTGTCGGACACTCTTTCCCGCGCAACCCGGTGCATGACCTTGCCAAAGAGATCATCGACGCCGGAGAGATTGGCGACATCACGTTGTTCAAGGCCTGCCAACACGTGGACATATACGGCGATCCGCTGGCTCCGTTCATGTGGCGGGCCAATGGCGATCTGGCCCCCACGGGAATGATCGGCGACACGGGCAGTCATGTCTTCAGTTTCATGGAGTTTCTGGTCGGCAAGGTCAGTGCGTTGATTGCGGACAATTTCATTGTGACCGAAAAGCGCCCCGTTGTGGACAATTTCGGATATGGCAAGGAGACGGTTCTGACCGGTGACGAGGCGTGGTCCGATGTCACGAACCCCGATGGCTCCAACATTCTGTGTCGGTTCGAAGGCGGTGCGCGCGGGTTGGTGGACTTCAGTCGCGTGGCGACGGGGCGCAAGTTCATGCAAACCTACGAGATCTACGGCACCAAGGGCAGCCTGACCTACACCTATGACGAGGTGAACCGGCTGCGTTTCTATTCAAACGACGACAAGGTTGGTCGACGCGGTTATCGCGAAATTGATGTCGGCCCGGAGCATGAGACCTTTCGTGCCTTCCTGCCGCTGCCCAATTTCGCGCTGGGCTATAACGAGGGCAAGATCATTGAAGTAGCCGAAGTCATCAAGTCCATCGTCTCGAACCAGCCGATGTGGCCGACATTCGAGACAGGCCATCACATCTGTCAGATCGTGGACGCGTGCATGGAATCTTCTCGTGAAAACAGGTGGGTCGAGATTGGTTGATCCATGGACGGTTTGCAGAGGATTTGATTGATGAGCCTGTCCGTTCCCCAGCATATTCTTGATGCGCTGACCGATGTGGCGATGCCGCGGCTGGGTGGCGAGCCCGATCCGGTGGACCATCTGACGGTTGCTGGGTTCGACATTCCTGTCTTTCGATGCGGCGGCCTTGTCATTGGCAGTGGCGCGGCCGGGCTGCGCACGGCTGTCGAGATGAGGCGCCGCGCTGTCGATGTCGTGATCATCAGCCAAAGCGCCTGGGGCGGAACCTCGGCCTGTTCCGGGTCGGACAAGCAGACGCTGCACACCGCCAATACCAAGGATCAGGGCGACAATTTCAAGGCGATGGCCGCTGCAATCCGTGCGGGCGGGGCGATGGACGAAGACACGGCCTATGTCGAGGCGGTCGGGTCGGTTCGGGCCATGGCGTCGCTGCAATACCTCGGGTTGCCCCTGCCGCAGGATAATCTGGGCGGCACGTTGCGATACCAGACGGACCATGACGAGGTCGGGCGCGCGACATCGTGCGGGCCGCGCACCTCGCGCCTCATGGTCAAGGTTCTGGCCGAAGAGGCGTTGCGGCAGGGCATCCCGTTCTACAACCACACCACTGCCGTCAAAGTGCTGACCGAAGGGCAGGGGGATCACGCGCGTGTGGTTGGTGTCTTAACCATCCGCCCAAAGGCCAGCAGCAAGGCGAACCCTTACGGTCTGGCGCTGTTTCAATGCGCGGCCCTTGTGTTTGCCGCAGGTGGTCCGGGTGAGTTGTACCGCGACAGCGTGTTCCCGAACGGCTGCTTCGGCACCCTTGGCGTTGCCTTGGAGACGGGGCTGGAACTGGTCAACATCACGGAAAGCCAGTTTGGCATCGGCACCCGGCGTGAAGGGTTTCCGTGGAACCTGTCAGGCACTTACGTACAGGTCATTCCGCATATCTTTTCACGCGACGCGGCGGGCAACGAACATCACTTTCTTGCAGACTACTACCGCACCACCCAAGAGATGGCGTCGAACATCTTCCGCAAGGGCTATCAATGGCCGTTCCATGCCAGCCGCATGTTGGACTTCCAGTCCAGCCTCGTGGATCTGGCGATCTTTCGCGAGAACCAGAAGGGGCGGCAGGTCTTTCTCGATTTCAATCGCAATCTGTTGCCGGTGCCGGGGGATGCGCCGTTCAGTCTGGACCGGTTGGATGATGATGTAGCCGCTTACCTGAGCGCTGCGGGCGCGGGGCAGGACCTGCCCATTGACCGCTTGAGCCACATGAACCCGCTCGCGATCGAACTTTACAAGCGGTACAAGGTCGACATCACCGCTGCGCCTCTGGAGTTTGCGGTGAACAATCAACACATGAACGGTGGCATCGCGGTCGACACCTGGGGGCGCACGAATATCGCCGGGATCTATGCCGTGGGCGAGGCCGCGGGCACCCATGGCGCGACCCGTCCGGGTGGGTCTGCGTTGAATGCGGGTCAGGTCTTTGGCACGCGGGTCGCCGAACATGTGGCTGCGGGCGGGCATGCCGCCAAGCCATCCAATCAAGACGCAAGTGCCCAAGCCCTTGTGGCAGTCAAGGACATCAAAGCCGTTCTGAAGGCAGACAGTCCCCAGACCATCCGAAGCGTCCGCGCCGATGTTCAGGCCAGAATGAGTGACCACGCTGGCATCCTGTGCACCGCCACAGATGTCGCGCAGGCGCATGTTGAGGCCCAACAACTGAATACGGCGATCCGTCGGCATGGCATCTCCTTCGCGCGCACCAGCGAAGCTGGTCGGGTTCTGCAATGGCAACAGATGGCGCTGGCGTCCGAGGCCGTGCTTTCAGCGCTTGATTTCTATATCGCGCAGGGGGGCGGGAGCAGGGGTGCGCGTGCGATCTGTGATCCCGAAGGCGCGTCCTTGCCCGAAGCGCGGACGGGGCCACTGCCAAAAACCCGGTTCCGCCCGGAACGCCACGAGGACATGCAAACCCAAATTCTTGTTCGGCTGGATGGGACGAAGATGGTGATCCGCATGCGCCCAAACCGACAATTCGATGAGAATACAACGTCCGTATTCGAACGCGACTGGCCCGCTTGGTTGACGGGCGGCATCTATGATCTTGGCGATGCCGATGGCCGTCCTGCTTGAGGTTTCAATGTCCGTCGTTGCGGGGCAGATGACGACAGCGAGGGCGTGTTGCGGCGCAGTTTCGTCATGCATCCGTGCGGTACGCTCACATCATGGCGGGGTCCCAAACGGGTGCTACGAAAGAGCCGCGTGGACATTCTGCTGTCTTCACGCGGCCGTGGGTCAGCCGTCGCCCACCGCATCGCGCCAGTGCCGTCGGCACAACGAAACATAGGTTTCGTTTCCGCCGATCTGAACTTGCGCGCCATCCGTGATCGTGTTGCCGTCCGAATCCTGACGGATCACCATTGTCGCCTTTTTTCCGCAATGGCAGATTGTGCGCACCTCGCGCATCTCATCGGCGAGGGCCAAAAGGGTGGCCGATCCGGGGAACAACTTGCCCCTGAAGTCGACACGCAATCCGTAGCACATCACCGGCAGACCCATGTCATCGACCGCGCGGGCCAGTTGCCAGACTTGATCTTCCGTCAGGAATTGCGCCTCGTCCACAAACACGCAGGCAATCGGCTTCGAAGCCCGGCGCGCGTCAAGGATGTCGAACAGATTGTCCTGTGTGGTGAATGTGTCCGCTTCTGCCCCGATGCCAATGCGCGATGCGATGCGGCCTGCACCCGCCCGGTCGTCAAAGGACGCGGTGAGCAGGTATGGCTCCATCCCGCGTTCGCGGTAGTTGTGAGCGGCTTGCAGCAGGACCGTCGATTTTCCTGCGTTCATCGTCGAGTAATGGAAATAGAGTTTGGCCATGGCACCGTGATTAATTCGCACGCACACAGGGAGCAAGGGGCGGGCGTACGGCCAGGTGGGGCAAGGGTGCTGCGCTTGGTCTTGGTTGCCCGCGTCTCGCACCCTTGCGCCGCTTCGGCACAAAGTCACTTGTGGGTCAGGCGATAGGCGCGGATGCGCCCTTGGGGAGGATGCCTGCCCCGATACTCAAAAAACCTCCGTCGGATCCGCCACGCTTGCTGCCGGTCAGACCGGCCTGTCGCCCCCATGGGACAGAAGATGTGGCGGACCCCACCCGGACCCGGCGCTTGGGGGCACCGGGCACTCGTTACGTCCCGAAAACCGATGGGACGCTTTTAAAATGACATTTGACGGCGAGACGATTAATGGGAAAAGACCGACGAGGTTCCCCCCGTGCCTGGGGTTGAACCACGTCCGAAGGCAACAGGGAGTTGGCGTATGGCCATCGGCAGTTATCTGAAGAAGCACACAGAATCCCTGGTCAAGGACGTGGGCATTGAGCCTGCGTGTGAATTGACGGGCAAGTCCAAGGCAACGCTGGGCCGATACTATTCCGACAATCCCGAACATGCTGATCGCTTCATGCCCATTGATGCCGTGATCGCTTTGGAGGAGGCCGCGAGCTACCCGCATGTGACCGGCGCGCTGGCCGAATTGCAGGGCATCACCCTCAGCCATGATGACCGTCGCCCCAATGATGAACGATCCGGTGGTGTGAATTCGGATGTCATCGCGCTGAGCCAACGCTTTGCCATGCTGATGTCCGAATACCAGCAATCTATCGAAGACGGCGTGATCACCGTGAACGAGGCCAAGCGCCTGCTCAAGGAAACCACGATGCTCCAGCAGGTGCTGATCGACATGAAGCTGCATCTTGAGGACGAAAGTGGCTGAGGATCTTCCAGCTCTGGTGTCGGAGGCCTTGTCGCAAATCGACGTAGAGGCCTTGCGTGCGCCGGATGATCCGGGTCATCCGCCGCGTATTCTTCTGCTTTATGGCTCGCTGCGCGATGTAAGCTACTCCCGCCGCGCGGCAGAGGAAAGCGCGCGCATCCTGCGCCATCTGGGCTGCGAGACCCGTATGTTCGACCCCTCCGGCTTGCCGCTGGTTGATGATGCGGAGGCTGATCATCCAAAGGTGGTCGAGCTGCGCGAATTGGCGACATGGTCCGAGGGTATGGTGTGGTCCAGCCCCGAACGGCATGGTGCCATGACCGGTTTGATGAAGACCCAGATCGATTGGCTGCCCCTGTCCATGAAGGGCGGCATCCGTCCCACGCAAGGAAAGACTCTCGCGGTCATGCAAGTGTCGGGCGGGTCCCAAAGCTTCAACGCGGTCAATCAGATGCGCATCCTGGGGCGATGGATGCGCATGGTCACAATTCCCAATCAATCTAGTATCCCCAAGGCGTGGCTGGAGTTCCAGGATGGACGCTTGCCTGCGGGGCCGTTCTATGCCCGTGTGGTTGATGTGATGGAAGAGCTGGTCAAATTCACGTGGTTGGTGCGGGGGCGCAAGGACTATCTTGTGAACCGCTATTCCGAACGGTTGGAGAGCGTGGATCAGGTCCACGAACGGGTGTCCAAGGCCAAGTAGGCGCATGACGCCAGACTGTACGCAGCCGGGGGGCGCCGTGATCGTTAAAGCCATCTTTGTCGACAACTACAGTGGTGATTTGTCCGGGTTCGTTTGGATTGTGGACACGCGTTCAAACCGCGCACGCTTCGAGCGCGCCCGCGCGCTGGATCACAGCAGCGCGCTGTTTTCAATGGACCCGGGGAGCCCGCTGGAGTCCGTGTTGCGTCAAACGGTCTTTAATATCCAAGACCATTATCCAGACCTCAAATCCATAACTGTGATCGGCCTTGAACTGTCTGTGGTCGAAACGCTTGCCGACATGTACCAGATCACGCCCACCACGAACGGGATCATGTGCCGCTTTTCCGCATAGGATATTGCCGGTCCGGCCCGCCGCCGCGAACAAGTTCGCAACGACGAAGGGGCACAGGATGGATGAGATCATCTGCCCTGCTGTGACGGACGGTCTTGTCGGTCACGGTATTGTCCTTTCGTCAACGTTGGTTGAGTTGCGCGCGGACGGCTTTGATGTACGCCCGGGAAGCACGATAGGGTGATCCGTTTGTGGACCGGATGAAGCGCCGTTTTTTCAGGCGCAGGAACACGGGCATGGTGCAGTCCAAAAGACAGTGGCTGTTGCGCGTGTAAGGGGTGATGTCACGTACTTTGCCGTTTTCGCCACGGGCATGCTGGATGCTGCCACCCAGGGCGAGTTCATGCAAAATATGCTGTTCGCGCTTTGAGATGTTCAACGGAAGTCTTGATCTTATGAGAGTGCAGAAACAGGGTCACTCAACGTAGCGCGCGACTGTCCTTGGTGTTCCGATGTTCTCGACGCGGGAGTTCGAGAACGGGCTCATGCCCGGGGCTCTTGCATAAAGTCTCCATTGCATGAGGCGTCATCCTCGTGCTGGTGATCAGATAGCCCTGCCATGATTCTCAAACAAGATGGACGGATCCTTTGAAATTTTGACCGTGTCTTGACCGCTCACCCGGCAGTAACAAACCCGCGCTGATACGTGTTGCATGTTACAGCTTTTGCGGGTTGTGTACCAAATGGTTCCGATTAAATGTTGGTGCATGAAACAACGCAGCCCCAGCGGGCCGCACCAACCCAAGGAACCAGACCCATGACGTCCAAACTGAAAATGATCGCCCTTGCTGCCGCTTCTGTTGCTGCCCCGATGGCCGCCTCCGCTGGCGGTGTCGCCACTGGCGTGCTGACCTGCCACCAGTCCAACGAGTCGAACTTCGTGGTCTATTCAAGTGCGAAGTACTCGTGCGATTACACCTCGGCCAGCGGTCGGTCGGATCAGTTTACGGGCGTCATCCGCAAGGTGGGTGTGGACCTGTCCACCAGCAACGAACAGACGCTGGTCTGGTACGTGTTCGCCCCGCAAAGCGGTGTGAAGGATGGTGCGCTGGAAGGTGGCTATATCGGTGCGTCGGCTGATGCATCGGTGGGTGCCGGTGCCGGTGTACACGCCCTGATCGGTGGTCTGGACCGGTCGTTCACATTGCAGCCCGTGTCCGTCTCTGGCGAGATTGGTGTGGGCGCTGCGGTAGGGGTCGAAACCTTGCGCTTGAAGCACAAGGGCTGACCCCAAGGGGCCGTCGCACTTTTGGGGAGAGCGGCGGCCCTATTTTTTCCTACCCGTGCCGTTCGACCAGAACGGACCCCACGGAATACCCCGCGCCAAACGAGCAAATGATGCCTTTGTCGCCCTCGGCCAGATCATCCGAATACTTTGAAAACGCGATGATCGACCCTGCTGAAGATGTGTTGGCATAGTCTTGCAGGATGTTGGGCTGTTCGCCCGGCGCGGGATCGCGGCCCAGCACTTTTTTCCCGATGAAATCGTTCATGGACTTGTTGGCCTGATGCAGCCAGAGCCGTTTGAGGTCCGTCGCCTCGACCCCTTCATCACCCATGTGCCCCGCGATGTGCTGGCTGACCATCGGCAGCACTTCCTTGAACACCTTACGCCCGTTCTGCATGAACTGCATGTCGCGGCGGTCCTTCACGCCGTCGGGGCGCGACCGGCGCAGGTAGCCGTTGTTGTTGCGGATGTTGTTGGAAAAGGCCGTGCCGCAGCGGGTGGACTTGATCTCGAAATAGCCGCCCTTGGCGTCTTCGGCCCGTTCGATCAGGGTGGCCGTTGCCACGTCGCCAAAGATGAAATGACAGTCCCGGTCGCGCCATTCAAGGTGCGCAGAGCAAATCTCGGGGTTCACGACAAGGGCCGACCGGATGGAGCCAGAGCGCACCATGTCTGCCGCCGCCTGAATACCGAAGGTGGCAGATGAACAGGCCACGTTCATGTCGAACGCGAAGCCTTCGATGCCCAGCAGGTCCTGAATTTCGATGGCAACGGCGGGGTAGGCGCGTTCGAGGTTGGAGGCCGCGCAGATCACTGCATCGACATCTGCGGCTGTCTTGCCCGCTTGGGCCAGCGCCTTGTTTGCCGCATCCAGCGCCATTTCCGCCATGATCGACGGCTCGTCATCGCTGCGTTGGCGGAGCAGCGGGTGCATGACCTTGGGGTCGAGGATGCCGGACTTGTCCATGACGTATCGGCTTTCGATCCCTGACGCTTTCACGATGAACTCTTCGGAGGAGTGATCCTTGGCAGTGACCTCTCCCGCCGCGATCGCGTCCGCGTGCTCGGCGTTGTAAAGATCGGCATAAGCGTTGAAGGCCACGACCAGTTCCGCGTTGGAAATGGACTGCTCTGGCGTGAAGACGCCCGTGCCGGTGATCGCTGGAGTGAAAGCCAAGGTGCGCCCCCTTCAGGGTTGTCGATGTTTGCGCGAACCTACAGGCCCCAACCCCTTGTTCGCAAGGGGGCGCGGGTCCATGTGCCGTCCGGGAAATCCCGAAATTACCGGACTTTCGGCGGGTGGGCTTGCCATTGCGGGTGCGCGGGTGCTTGTCTGCCCGCAAACGAGGGGACGACGCTGTGAAATTGGGATGTATCGGGGACGACTTTACCGGATCAAGCGATCTGGCAAATACGCTGGCCAAGGAAGGCATGCGCGTGACGCAATATACCGGCATTCCTGACGGTGACGCGGACCCGTCGGTGGAGGCTGGGGTGGTGGCGCTGAAGTCGCGGTCGATTGATCCGGGTGACGCCGTGGCGAAGTCGTTGGAAGCCTTGGAGTGGTTGCGCGCGCAAGGGTGCACGCAGTTTTTCTTCAAGTATTGCTCGACCTTTGACTCGACGCCTGAGGGTAATATCGGCCCCGTCGCCGATGCCCTTGCCGAGGCGCTGGATGCCCATCAGGTTATCGTATGCCCGGCCTTTCCCGGCACCGGGCGGTCCGTGTACCAAGGGCACCTGTTCGTGAATGATGTGCTGCTCAGCGAGAGCGGGATGCAGAACCATCCGCTCACGCCGATGACGGACCCTGATCTGCGTCGGTGGTTGGCGCTGCAGACGCGATATGCGGTGGGGCATGTTGGGTCGGGGGCCGTGTTTGCCGGAGCTGCGGCGATCCGTCAGGTTTTTGCGACCGAGCATGAGGCAGGCAAGCGTCACATCGTGGTCGATGCGATCCGGGATGAGGATTTGCGCGCGATTGGGGCAGCGGCAAAAGAGTTGCCGTTGATCACCGGCGGGTCGGGTGTGGCCCTTGGCTTGCCTGCAAATTTCGGTTGTGTCGCGGGGGAGGTGCCGTGGACGGGGCAGTCTGGAACGGCTGTGGCGCTGTCCGGGTCCTGTTCCATCGCGACGCGGGCGCAGGTGGCGTATCACGCCGCCCGTAACCCCGCGCGCGAGGTTGCAGCGGCAGATGTGATCGAGGGGCGTTTGACAGCCGCTGAGGCAGCCACTTGGGCCTTGGCGCAGGACGGTGTGCCGCTTGTTTATTCCTCGGCCGATCCGGATGTGGTGCGGAAGGTGCAAGCGCAATTTGGACGTGAGCAGTCAGCGGGCGCGCTTGAAGGGTTCTTTGCCGATGTGGCCCGCGCGGTGCGTGCGGGCGGCGCGACGCGCATCATCACCGCGGGCGGCGAGACATCGGGTGCGGTGGTCGAGGGTCTGGGCCTTGATACGCTTGAGATCGGGCCGGAGATTGATCCCGGCGTGCCCGCCTTGCGCGCGCGGCCTGATCTGGTTGTTGCGTTGAAGTCCGGCAATTTCGGAGCCGAGGATTTCTTTGAAAAGGCGGATCGGGTGTTGGGCGTATGAGTGCCGAGACCGCCTTGCGCGAACAGATATGCCTGCTGGCGAAGTCCCTGTTTGATCGGGGCCTGACCCATGGATCGACCGGCAATATCTCTGCCCGGACTGACGATGGCGGTTTGCTCGTGTCACCTACAGGCACAAGCTTTGGGCGGCTTGATCCTGGGCGGCTCAGCCGGTTTGATCCGAACGGCCAGCATGTGGCGGGGGACGCGCCGACCAAGGAGATGCCGCTGCATACCGCATTCTATGACACGCGCAGTGCCGCCGGAGCGGTGGTGCATCTGCATTCCTGCCACTCGGTTGCGCTGTCGATGTTGCCGGGGGCAGATGCGGATAACTTCCTGCCGCCGCTGACGCCCTATGGGATCATGAAGCTGGGAAAAGTGCAGTTATTACCCTTCTTCCTGCCGGGCGATCCGGCGATGGGGGATGCGGTGCGCGGTCTTGCGGGCAAGCGGTCAGCGGTAATGCTGGCGAACCACGGGCCTGTTGTCGCGGGCAGGGATGTGGAGGCTGCTTGCAATGCCATTGAAGAATTGGAGGATACCGCGCGGCTCGCGTTGATGACCCGTGGGATGCGCGCGCGGGGACTGACGGAGGATCAGGTCCAAGCGGTGGTGACAAGGTTTGATGTGGAGTGGGATGACTAATCGTGCAAGCACCGGGCTGCGGGGGGGCACATGGAAGGGCAATTCGGCGCGATTAATCTCAAATCCGTTACCGCTAGGCCAAAACGATGCGCAGGTGTTGATATAGCGCCGCCCGAGGGGGCGGTTCGGCGCTGGCACGGCGGGCTTACGCCCTTGATCCCGTGCCGTGTGCGTAGAGGTTCACGCTTGGATCGTGTTGCCATCCGTATCAAAGAAATGGGTGCGCGCTGGATCGAAACTGAGGCCCACGACGTCACCCACTTCCAACGCGGCATCCCCCGAAATCCGCACGTTGATCTGCCCTGCTGCGCCACAATCAAGCAGGACGAACGTGTCGGCCCCAAGGTATTCGGCCACATCCACGGTGCCATCACATTGGCCCGTGCCCGCCGCGCCAAGGCTGATGTGTTCCGGCCTGATGCCCATCTGCACAGCGTCCCCGCTGAGCGAATATGTCCCGCCACGCCCACCGGGCACGGTGTAGGTGCCGCCCGCAGTAGCACAGCCAAAGACGTTCATCTTCGGGCTGCCGATGAACTGCGCCACAAAGACATTGCCGGGGTGGTTGTAAAGCTCACGCGGGGTGCCAACCTGAATGATCCGGCCCGCATCCAGCACCACGATCCGGTCGGCCAATGTCATGGCCTCGACCTGATCATGGGTCACGTAGATCATTGTGGCGGACAGGGACTGGTGCAGCTTGGAAATTTCGTATCGCATCTCGACCCGCAGTGCGGCGTCAAGGTTCGACAGCGGTTCGTCAAAAAGGAACGCCGTCGGATCGCGCACGATGGACCGGCCAATCGCCACGCGCTGGCGCTGACCGCCAGACAGGTCCTTGGGGCGTCGGTCAAGATATTGGTCCAGCTTCAACGTCTCAGCAGCGGCGTTCACCTTCTCGGTGATCTCGGCCTTGGGCGCACCCGCCGTTTTCAGTGAGAACCCCATGTTGTCACGCACCGACATGTGCGGATAGAGCGCATAAGACTGGAACACCATGGACAGCCCCCGCTTGCTGGGCGGCTGGTCCGTCACGTCCGTGCCGTCGATGTCCAAAGACCCGCGGCTGATGTCTTCAAGCCCGCCGATCATGCGCAACAGCGTGGACTTGCCACAGCCCGAGGGGCCGACAAAAACAACAAACTCGCCGTCGTTTATCTCAAGGTCCACCCCCTTGATGACCTGCACCTCGCCATACCATTTCTCGACGGCATTCAGAGTGATCGCGCCCATCTTTACGCTCCTTGCCGTGAGGGAGAGGCCCACGCGAGCCAAACCGCGGCCGTCCATGTGAAGGTGCTGCCGCCTGCGGGGGTGCCATCGCGCGGGTCGAAATACTCGGCAAAGCCGTGTTCCGCGATCAGGTCAGCGGTGTTGTCGCGCAGGGCGGCCCCTTGCGGCAGGTCAAACTCCATGAGGCCGGTGCCGATCATCATGTTCATGATGGCCCAGACGGGACCGCGCCAGTAGCGCTTCCCATCAAAACGGTCGTCGTCCGGGGTCAGCGATGGCACGCCGTATTTCGAGAGCGCCATCACCTCTGCCAGACGGGTCCGCATGTCGGGATGGTCGACCCCGGCATACCAACACAGGAACGACGCGTTCGAGACGGACCCGGCCCAGCTGCCGCCCAGGACGTCGCGCCCATCAAAACAAGCCAGCGCCGGGTTCCAGAGGGTTTGCGCGCCGACTTCCAGCGTCTCAACCCAGCCCTGCAGTTCGGACACATCTTCGCCCAACATCTCGCCCATGGCGATCAGGTCACGGGTGGCGCGCAGCAGGATGAACGTCATGGTCGGATCGGCCACGCGGAAGGGCGTACCCTCCAGCATCGTTGCCTCGTCCCAGCCCAGCCGCGCGCCGCGCTGCACCAGCCAGATATAACGGTCGTAGTCGTATTTCGTCGGTCGCATAGAACTGTCCACGTGGCTGGTGTCACGGCGCGTGTATTCGCCCACACCCTCCGGCGTGATGGCCGCCATCGCAGCATCCCAGTCAGGCGCATTGTCGCGGCCTGCTTCCCACGGATGGGTGACGCAAACGGCACCTTGATCCAGCCGCCAGTCCATGAACCAACGGTGCCAAGCGACCATCTTGGGGAACAGTTCCGCGATGCGCGCGCGCCCTGCCTGCGGGTCTTTGTCCAAAACCATCCGCGCCATGGTCGCCGCCACAGGGGGCTGGCTGATGCCCGACGACGGGATCGGCCCCGTGCCCTGCCACACATCGTGGTTCGGGAAATACCCCTCATCGGGCACATGGAACAGGATATGCGGCACCATACCGTTATCCCACTGGCCCGAGAACAGCGTCTGGATCTCGGCCCAGGCGCGGTCGACGTCGAACTCGGCAAAACCCACGGCGGCAAAGGCGCTGTCCCAGTTCCACTGGTAAGGGTACAGCCCCGAGGTCGGGATCGTATACCCGCCCTTGTCGTTGCGTTTCAGGATCGCGCGCGCCTCTTCATCGCGCATGTCTGTGGATGTCATGTCTCGCATCATCCTTTCACCGACCCGGCGGTCAGCCCTTTCGTCATGAACCGTTCCAGCCCCAGGAACAGGGCCATGATCGGAATGGTCGCGATCACGGCACCCGCCATCAGGTGCTGGCGTGGAATTTCGGAGGAGTTCAACATCGCAACGCCGCGCGTCAGCGTGAATTTCGACGGATCGTCCAGCAGCATGAAGGCCAGCAGGAACTCGTTCCAGGCGATCATGAAGACGTAAAGCGACACCGACACCATCGCAGGCAGCGACAGGGGCAGAGTGATCTTCCAGATCACCTGCAGGCGCGACAGACCGTCCATCAGCCCCGCTTCTTCGACCTCGCCGGGCAGGCCGCGAAAATAACCCTGCAGCATGTAGAGTGCGACGGGGATCGTGGTGACAGGATAGATCATCAAGAGCCCCGGAATTGTGTTGCGCAGGCCCGTCATGGAAAAGACGATGTAGATGGGCAGCGCCAGCACGATCATCGGCACCATGTAGATCAGCAGGATGGACCGCGAAAACGCCGCCCGTCCCTGAAATCGTAGACGCGCCACGGCATAGGCGCCGGGGACCGAGAAAAGGAGCGTGATGACGACCGTCAGAACCGAGACGTAGAAGCTGGTCCAGAGATAACTGCCGAAATTGAACTGGCCGAACAGCTCGATATAGCTGCGAAACAGGTCCCACCCGCGGCTGAGTTCGATGGAAAAGTCCAGTGGATTGCGCAGCAAAGCCTGCTGCGACTTCAGGCTGGTCATCACCATAACGTAGAAGGGGATCAGCACCACAGCGGTAAAGACGATGTAGCCAAACCCGGTCAAAAACCGGATCACAGCGTCCTCAAACGCATGGCGGGTGAGCGCCCCGGGATGCACCTCGACCAGCATGACGTTCAGGGGCCAGATGGTGAATATGCCAAAGGCAACAACACCCAAAAGCTGCCAGTGCATCGGCACATTGTCCTGAAACAGAACCGGGGACAGCGGCGTGAAAATCAGCACCACGCACAGCAAGACAAACCCGCTGATCACCAGCCGTACGTCGCGCACATAGACAAGGGGAAGTCCCCCTGCGAACCCGAGGATCAGACACCCGAAACCGCCGGGCCGGAACCCAAGGCCCGAGGCAAAAGACAGAGTGACCGAAACGGTGATCGCAATGACAAAGGCCCAGAACAGCCCGATCAGCGCAGCCGTCACCGCGCCTTGACGCAGAACGCTCATGCCGATCCTCCTTCATCTTGCCAGATAAACTCCGGGATGAGGCCGCAGGTCGAAGGGCAGAGCCCTTGCGCGCGCAGCGCGCTTCCCCCGCCCGCCGCAGGCGCGCCACAAACTTGTTTTGTAGTTCCCACACTCACAGCCCTTCCTCCTGTGAAATGTACTTGAAGAAGAAGAAGCTGAACAAAAGCAGCGTGGCAAAGATCACCACGGCCACGGCCGCCCCGGCACCAATGTTGGAAATGGCAAAAGCCTGCTCGTACACGTTCACGGTCAGGGTCCGGGTGCCCGCATTGCCCCCTGTCAGCAGGAAAATGTCGTCGAACTTGTTGAAGGTCCAGATGAAGCGCAGCAGGAACAGGACCGACAGGATGCCCAGCAGCATGGGCAGCGACAGGTACCAGAACTTCTGGAAGGGCGACGCGCCATCCATATCGGCGGCCTCGTACATATCCGTGTCGATGGACTGCATCCGCGCCAAGATGAAGAGGAAGGACAACGGGAAATAGCGCCAGATCTCGAACACGGTGACCATGATCAGGGCAAGGGGACGCTGGCCGAAGAAATTGATGGGGCTGGCGACCACACCCATCTGAATGAGCAACGCGTTCAGCGACCCCGAGAACGGATCAAGCAGCGTGACCCAGGTAAAGGCCACGGCGATGATGGGCGAGACATAGGGGAACAAATACAACCCCCGCAGCACGCCCTTGCCCCGGAAGGACTTGTTCAACAGCAGAGCGGCAAACAGTCCGACAACCAGCGCGCCGATGGTGCCGAATACAGTGTAGAAGACGGTGGCCCACAGCACGGACCAGAACTCGTCTCCGTTAAAGATGCGGGCGAAATTGTCGAGCGTGAACTCGGAATTGGTAAGGATGTTGTCGCCGGTGCCGTAACCCGCAGGCTCTGTGCCTTCGACGATGTCCTCCAGCATGTCGGGGTCGCCATCAAGGGTAACGGGGACACGGATGCGTTCGTTAAACCCGCCTTCCACATCGCCAAAATCACACCGCAGCGCACCACCATCAACGGAACACTGTTCGGGCAAGACCCCAAGCGTCACGCCATCATGCACGGTGTCCGTAAACCCAAGGCCCACAATCTCTTTCTGCTGGGACGAGTTGCGCACACGGTACTCGATCACCATCTCGCCCGACCGCTCGCGCAGGCTTTCGCGGATCACAGGGGCCACCGGGCGCAGATCGGCCAGCCCCACGGGCTTGAAGCTGATCCAGAAGATCGCCAGCAGCGGCAGCACGATCACAAGGCTCACGATTGTGATCGTGGGCAGCAAAAGCGACCAGGCCAGCCGCGCCTCGCGGCGCTCAAGCGCACCACGGGTGGTCGGTGGGGTGGGGACTGTCATGGGATGTCTCGGACCGATGGGAAAGAGAGAGGGCAGGTGGCCCCGCCCTCTCGATGACCACGCGGGTCTTAGTTGATCGACGACAGCTCGCTGTTCATTGCCGCGATGGCACTGGCAGCATCCACTTCACCGTCGATGTACTGTCGCACGATGCGGTTGATCGCCTGGCTGTTGATCATCTTCGACGCCAGCGAAAGCTGGTTCTCTTCAACGCCCCAACGCTGAGCCACCTTGAGCCCACCCACGATCTCATCCAGCATCTCAGCGGCATAAAGGTCCTTCATCGGGGCCTTGCGGTCCACACCGACTGGAATTTCCGACCACGCAGCCGAAAACTTGCCCGGCTCGTCTGCCGTGCCCGTGCGCACAGGGAACTTGCCCTCGGCCGCGATGGACAGCGTCTGCATGTAGCCATCGTTCATCGAAAACTCGACAAAGGCCTGCGCTGTTTCGGTGTCCGCATCGGACGTGATGCCGAAGTAGCGCACGTCACCCCACGCCGCCCCGTCAGGGTTCGATGGACCGGCGAAGTTGGTCACGATGCCCGTGGCCGCGGCGAGTTCCTTGGTCGTGGGGTCGTCGTTGATGGTGGGGGCAGCACTGTCCCGCAGACCAGCCAATTCGTCCAGAATGAAGGGCGACCAGATGATCATGGCCGCGTCACCTGCGAAATAAATCTCGCGCGATTGCTTCCAGAACAGCTCTCCGGGAGGGGAGGCTTCGGCGATGGCCTTGTAGAAATCCAGCACTTCGGTCGTGGCCTGCACGTCCAGTTCCTGGAACCCGCCATCTCCCACGGGGCTGACGCCATTGGCCAGGAACACATGCTCCAGAACCTGAGACATGAAGTTCTCGTCGACCTTGGTCGCGGCGACAAAGCCGTACATTTCCGGTGGGTTGTGCAGCGCTTCAAGTGCTGCTTGGACATTGGCGAACGTGTTGGGCGGCTCCAGACCTTTCTCCGCAAACAGGTCCGCGCGGTAGACGATCATCTGCGTCCAGCCATCCACGGGAACCGACGCGATGTCGCCGTCATAGGCGGCCATCGACAACGGGCCGGAAGCGAACGTGTCACGGCCCAGACCGTCAACCACTTCGGTCGCGGCCTCAGAGTCCAGAATGCCCGCTTCGGCCCATGGCAGGGCGTATTGCAGCGGATGGTAGATCACATCCGGCAGGTCGCCCGCGGCAAATGCGGCGGTGGTGCGCGTACCAAGCTCGGTTTCGGACACCGGGATCACCTCAACAGAGTTTCCGGTCGCCTTTTCAAACTGCGCAGCCATCTCCTGCTGCTTGGCCAGACGCTCGGGCTGTTCCTCCGTTGTCCAGAAGCGGATGTCTTCCGCCATCGCTGCACTTGCGCCCAGCACAAGGGCCAGCGCGGTGCCGGTCATCAGACCTTTGGTTGCATACATTCAGATGTCCTCCCACGGAATTGTCTTTTGGTCCGGTCGCCTGCACAGCAATCCGAACGGAACCTGCCATAAATGGTCGCAGATAATTGCAACGATGCAACAGATTTCTTCGCTGCGCTGCATTCTCAAAAATATAATAAAAATCATCATTTTGCCGCATTGCAGCGATGAGCACAGGCATAAAATTGCAACGATGCACTTCGATTCGCAGTTGATCGAAGCTGCATCTCCTGTTCAGGTATTTTGACAATTCCCGCCACCTTGACCAAAGCAGGACATGGCCGACCCGACCCGCAAACCACCAACCCTCAAGACAATTGCCGAGATCACGGGCCTCAGCCTGTCGACGGTATCGTTGTCCTTGCGCGACGGGTCGCGGCTGAAGAAAGAAACGCGGGACAAGATCGCGCAGGCCGCAGCCGACGTGGGCTATGTGCCCAACCGCGCAGGCGTACGCTTGCGTACGGGGCAGACCAATGTGCTGACGCTGGTGCTGTCGCCCGCCAAGAACACGATCGACTACACCCGCCAGATGATTGAAGGGATCGGCGCGCATCTGTCGGGCACCAAGTACCACCTGAACGTCATTCCCGACCTTCAGGGCGCCACGCCCGAGGAGTCGGTGCGCTATGTCCTTCAGAACCGCACATCCGACGGGATCATCCTGACCCACACCAGCGCGCGCGACCCGCGGGTCCAGATGCTGATCGACGCGGACTTCCCGTTTGTCTCGCACGGGCGAACAGAATTCTATGCCGCACACGCCTTCCACGACTTCCATGCCGAACGGTTTGTGGAAATGGCGGTCGAGCGGCTGATCGAACGCGGGCGCAGGCGATTGGTCCTCGTCGCCGAAGACGACGCCACGACCAACTTCGCCAAGATCACGGGCGGCTTTCAACGCACCCTTGCGCGCCACGGAATGACGGGCGAAGTCGCGACCGAGACGGGTATTTTGATTTCAACGGACACCGCCCGCGCCTTTGGTCAAAACCTCGCGCAGCGCAGTGATCCCTTCGATGCAATCATCAGCAACAACGAGTTGGCGACGCTGGCCCTGATGGGCGGCATGGCGGATCAGGGGCGAATGCTGGGCCGCGACTATGATCTGATCTGCCGCCAGACGACGCAATTGCTGCCCACGCTGTATCCGCACATCGACACGGTAGGCGAAGATCTGGTTGCCACGGGGCGAGAGCTGGCCCGTCTGCTCATCGAAAGGGTGGCTTGTGTGCCAGTGGATCAGTTGCAAACCTTGCACGAACCGGAGCCGTTGTGGCGCAGCGGATAACGGCCCGAGCGAATAATCAGGCCGAACCTGCCATTGCCTTCACCGCATTGATCACGCCGCTGATTTAGGCAGAGCCCAAGATCAAGTCAGACGCTTTTTCACCGATCATGATGGCGGGGGCGTTGGTGTTGCCGCTCACAATCTCGGGCATGATGGAACAATCCGCGATGCGCAGGCCGGAAATGCCATGCACACGCAACTGATCATCAACCACAGCCCCCTTGTCGGACCCCATCTTGCAGGTGCCCGTCGGGTGATAGATCGACGCGGTGTTGTTGCGGGCCCAATCCAAAGTGGCGTCGTAGTCGTCCATCGGCAGATCGGCGTGGGGCCGGTACTCTTCCGAGATTTTCGACGTCAGCGGCGCATGACGTGCGATGCGCCGGGCGATATTGATGCCTTCGACCACCGTGCGGCAGTCGGTTTCGGTGCTCAGGTAGTTCGGAATGATCTTCGGGTACGTCCGCCCGTCCTTGCTGACGATGCGAATCTCGCCCTTTGATTCGGGGCGAAGCTGACAAACGGACATGGTGAACGCCGAAAATGGGTCAGCCCCCTTGCCAGGATTTTCTGCAGAAAGGGGCTGGACATGGAATTGGATGTCGGGGGTTTCCAGATCGTCACGGGTCTTCATGAACCCGGTTGCAAGGCTTGCTGCCATGGTCATGGGACCCGCCCGGAACATGAGGTATTTGAGGCCGATCTTGGCCTGACCAAACAGGCTCGACACCTCGTCATTCAGGGTGGGTTCGTTGCATTTATAGACCAGCCGGGCCTGCAAGTGGTCCTGCATGTTTTTGCCCACACCGGGCAGGTCGGCCACCACCTCGATGCCGTGTTCCTGAAGCTGTGCAGCCTCCCCAATTCCCGACAGCATCAAGAGCTGCGGCGAGTTGATGGCACCGCCCGACAGGATGACTTCCTTGCGCGCTTTGACGGTCTGCCAGACACCACCCTTGTCCCGGTAAGACACGCCGGTGACCCGGCTGCCATCCAGTTCGATTTTCTCGACTTGGGCGTGGGTGACAATGTTCAGATTGTCCCGGCTCCGCACCGGGTTGAGGAAGGCCACAGCCGACGAACAACGGCGTCCATTGCGGGCTGTTAATTGAAAGAAACCAACACCTTCCTGATCGGCGCCGTTGTAATCGGGATTGAACTTGTAGCCCGCGGCCTGCGCCGCTGCGACCCACGCATCGGTGATGGGCCGCTGGATGCGCATGTTGGACACGGACAGGTTGCCTTGGTCACCATGGTATTCGTCTGCACCGCGCTCGTTCTTTTCGGACCGCTTGAACAGGGGCAGGACGTCGTCCCAGGCCCAGCCCCGATTGCCCATCTGTGCCCAGCGGTCATAGTCCTGCGGCTGGCCCCGGACATAGAGTAAACCATTCAGCGACGATGACCCGCCCAGCACCTTGCCGCGGGGCCATTCGATGGACCGGCCATTGAGGCCCGGATCTGGCTCGGTCTTGTAGCACCAGTCGACATTCGGATTGTGGATGGTTTTGAAATATCCAACCGGAATGTGGATCCAAGGATTCCAGTCGCGGCCACCCGCTTCCAGCAGCAAAACCTTGGTGTTCGGGTCCGCGCTGAGACGATTCGCGATCACGCAGCCAGCACTTCCGGCACCCACGATGACATAATCGGCTTCCAAAACGGCCCCTCCCTTCCCTAAAGTCAAAAAAAGACTAGGCAGATTGTGTTCGCTGCGCTAGCCTTTTCTGAGATAAAACGTCTCAATAATGCGTATCAGGGAGGATTGCATGAAACTCAACAAAAACCTCGCGGGCATTTCGCGCCGCGATTTGTTCCGTGTGGCAGGACGCTACGGTCTGAGCTCGACGCTGCTTGCAGCGGGTAGCTTTGGCGGTGCGATGAGCCTTGCCAATCTGGCGAAAGCAGCGGAATCGACCTACGACAAGCGCTTCAAGAAAGAAGCCAAACACGTTCTGAAGTTCGGCGCTGCCGGCTTCAACCAGCAAAACTTGCTGATCGAACGCGCCGGGTGTCTCGAATTTGCCCGCGATCTGGAAGAGCGCACAGATGGTGAGATCCGTGTCGAATTCATCGGCAACAACCAGATCTGTGGCCAGCTGTCCTGCGTTGAGAAAGCACAGCAGGGCATCGTCGACATCTACGCGGCGTCCACCCAGAACTCGGCCGGTGGTGCCCCCTATCTGAACGTGCTCGACTATGCTTACATGTTCCGCAGCCGGGCGGACCAGTACTACTTCATGTACAGCCCCGACAGCCAGCGCATCCTGCGCGAGCCATTCGAGAAGCGTCACGGCCTGAAGTTCCTGTTCACCCATGCAGAATTGCGCGGCATCCAGCTGGGCCTGTCGTGGGAAGACAAGGATACGGTCACAAGCATCGACCAGCTGCGCGGCACCAAGAACCGCGTAACGGGCACACAGCTTGGCCGGATCGCCATGAACGCTTTGGGTCTGAACCCCGTGCCGGTGGCGTGGGAAGAAACCCTTGATGGTCTGAAGCAGGGCCTGATTGATGGCGCGGAAACATGGGCCTCGGCCGTGGCATATGCCAACATGTCGCCCGTCGTCAGCCAGTGTGTGGACCTGCGCTTTTTCTGCGGGACCGAACACACGGCGATGAACGCGCAAAGCTTCGACAACCTCGGTGGTGAGCTGCAGGATGCTGTCATGGAAGCGTCGTACCTGACACAGGTGCACGTGCAGGCCGCGAACGAGGCCGCTCTGGTCAACACCGTTGGGTTCTCGCACCCGCATCAGGGTCCGGACACCATCTTTGCCCAGAACAATGTGCGCGTGGCCGCACTGTCCGACGCAGAGATCAAAAAAGCGGAAGAGCAGTGCTCGCCCGAGTTCCAACCGCAACTGTGGGAGCAGTGGCGCGAGCGGATCAACGGCTGGGCCGGTGGCATCGACACCTATCAGGAAATCTACGACGGCGTGCGTCAGAACCCGCACACACTCGCAGAGAACGTCGAACCCCGCCGCTGGTGGAAAGGCTGATCCGGCAACGGATTTACCGCAAAACCAATTGCCTGGGCGCAGGTCGCCCAGGTTTCAATCCATGTCGCAGCGGTGCGGCATGGATTTCCGTATCCTGATTGCACGAAGACGTAGGAGCGGAAACAGCACGCACGAGGGAGGTGCATCATGGACATGATCGCGGGTATGGGAGAGATCCTCTCCGCCCTGATGACAGGCGATTCATTCGAATTGCAGACCGCATTGCGGGGCAATTCAGGCATGTGGCCGCTTGGTTTCATCGTGACCCTTGTGGGGGGCGTGCTGGTCGCAATGCTTTACCGCGCTGTGCCCCTGCTTGAGCGGCATCTGGAACCCGGCGTGATGGTCGTGGCGTATCTTGCCATCGGGTACATCATCTTTGCAGGTGTCATTCAGCGGTTTTACCTGAGCGGGCAACCGGCCTGGTCCACAACGCTTCCGCCCTTTCTGTTCCTCATCATGACGTGGGTGGGCTGCAGCTATAACGTCAAGCTGCGCACGCACCTCGCCTTTGCCGAATTTCGCAAGATCGCGCCCCGACCCATCCAGTTGGGCCTGCTGGTCCTTGATGCCATCCTATGGTTCGGCTTTGCATGGATCGTTGTGGTCACCACCGCTCAGGAAACCGTCCGTGCGGCCGCCAACTTCGCCATCATGCTGGGCACCGACAACGTCATGCAGTGGTGGTTCCTGGGCACGGTGCCCATTGCCTTCATCTTGCTGACCGCGCGTGTGATGGAGAACCTTGTCACCGACCTGCGGAAATTCCGCGAGGGCGGCGAGATGATCGAAGCCGCCGTCATCGGAGGTGACACATGACCGACCCCACCATCATCACGGCGATCTCCATTGCCGTCACCATCCTGTTCATGATGGGCGTGCCCGTCTTTCTGGTCATCGCCTATTGGGTGATCGGCATGTCTTACGTGCTGGACCTGCAGCTTCTGAACATGGGTGCGGCCCTGCAGGACGTGTTCACCGACGGCTTTGCGCTTCTGGCCATGCCGCTCTTCATCCTGACGGGGGACCTGATCAACCGTTCGGGCATCGCGCGGCGTCTGTCTGACTTTGCCTATGCCTGCCTTGGCTGGATCAGGGGCGGCCTTGCCATGGCGTCTCTTGGGGCCTGCGGCCTCTTTGCGGCCATCTCCGGCTCCAACTCCGCCACCACAGCCACCATCGGGTCGATGCTGCACCCTGAAATGGTCAAGGGCGGCTATGACGAACGCTTCTCGGCGGCGACAGCGGCTGCGGGTGGTACGGTCGGGATCATCATCCCGCCGTCGATCATCTTCATCGTCTACGGTTTCCTGATGAACCTGCCGATTTCCGAGCTGTTCAAGGCCGGTATCCTGCCCGGCGCATTGATGGTGGGCGGCATGATGCTCGCCTGTTTCATCATCTGCTGGCGCAATGGCTGGGGCTTCCTGATCAAGCTGAACCCGTTCCGGGTGATCAAGACGGCCATCGGCGCATGGCTTGGCTTCTTCGCCATCGGTCTGGTGCTTTGGGGCATCTACACCGGTAAATTCTCGCCCACAGAGGCGGCGGGCGTAACGGTGGGCTTCGGCATCATCGTGGGTCTGCTCAGCTGGGTCGCGACAAAACTGTTCCGCATGGACCAGTCCAAGGATTGGTCCGAGAAATCCACCCTGTCGATGCTGGTGGTCGAAGGGTTCACCGTGCCACAAATTCCCGGCATCGTGATGCGGTCCGCGCAGATCACGGGCATCCTTGCGCCGCTGATCGCCATCTCGGTCGTGATGCAGCAGATCCTGTCGCTCTTGGGCGCGCAGCAGGTCATCGGTGACTTCGTGACGTCGATGGGTGGCTACTATCCCGTTCTGTTTACCGCCATGGGGATCGTGTTCATCTGCGGCATGGTGCTGGAATCGCTGCCCGTGACGATCATTCTGGCACCCATCCTTGCGCCAATCGCAGCAAGCGTGGGCGTCGATCCGATCCACTTTGCGGTGATCTTCCTTGTCGGGGCATCCATTGGCTTCGTGACACCGCCCTATGGTCTCAATCTATACGTGGCGTCAGGCGTGACAGGCGTTCCATACTTCCGGTTGCTGCGGTATACCGTGCCCTATCTGTTCGCACTGCTCACCGTGTGGATCATCGTGTCGCTCGTTCCGGGCATCTCGTTGCTCCTCACCGAGGGATCATAGATTGACGTAGCCATGCCTGACGATCACCGCCCCCGCAAGGACACACAAATCCCCACCAATCTGCGCCTGCTGATGGTGATGGAGGAGGTGGCCCGGCGCGGGGTGGCCGTCAAACCGACAGACCTGATCGACGCATTGGGTCTGCCGAAACCCACCGTCCACCGGTTGTTGCAAACCGCCGAATCCGAAGGGTTCCTGCAGCGTGATCTGGACGGACGCAGCTATGGCCCGGGTCCGCGTCTGCGGGCCTTGGCCGTCAGCACAATCTCCTCCGAACATCTGCGCACCGCGCGTTTGACCATCCTGCGCGGTGTCGCGGAAGAGATCGGAGAGACCTGCAACCTTGCCACGCCGGACCGGGAGGGGATGACCTATCTCGACCGGGTCGAAACCGAATGGCCGCTGCGCATCCAGTTGCCCATCGGCACGCAGGTGCCGTTCCATTGCACCGCGTCGGGCAAGATGTACCTGTCGACCTTGCGCCCGCATATCCTGCGCACGGTGCTGACCACCCGGCCCTTGGAAGCGCACACGGAAGCCACCCTGATCGACATGGATGCGATCAAGGCCGAATTGGAAACCACGCGCATGCGTGGCTATTCCACCGACAACGAAGAATTCATGTCCGGCATGGCCGCCGTTGCAGTTCCGGTCTGGGACGGGCAGGGTAAGCTTTTGGCCACGCTGTCCGCCCACGCGCCCATTCAGCGCCGCAGCCTCGTTGACCTGATCGATTTCCTGCCCGCCCTGCGCCGCGGGTCCGAAGAATTGACCAAGCTGCACACCTCCTAAAGCCCATGAAACTGGTGCTTCTCCAGAAGTGCCACCAACATATCCCGTGCCGCCTGCCGGTGCGCATGGTGCGTATCATGTGCCGTCTGTGCATCGCCCCGCGCGATCGCCTGATAGACGACCCGGTGATCCTCGTTCGACTGTTTGGGCTTGGGGCGCATGAACAGCGTCGTGGCCCGCGCCCGGCGCACCTGATCGCGCATGACGGACACCACCATGCTCAGCCGTGCGTTGCGCCCCAGCCGCACCAATTCCCGGTGAAACCGGTCATCTGCCTCTGCCCATGCCCGCAGATCATCGGCGCCAAGAGCCGCATCCATATCGCGGATCGCCGTCGCAAGTGTGGCCAGATCCGCTTTCGAATACTGCGCCTCAGCGGCGCGCGCGGCGGCAAGGCTCTCCAACTCAGTCAGGATGTCGTAAATCTCGGCCATGTCTTCAGCAGATACGGGGCTGATGCGAATGCCCCGCCGTGGCCGCATCTCGACCAACCCTTGCGCCTGCAACATCAAGGCCGCCTCGCGCACAGGCGTGCGGGACATGCCCAGCTTTTCGGCCAGCTCCGTCTCAAGATGGTCCGATCCGGGCGGCAATTCACCGGCAAAGATCATCTGGCGCAACGCTGACACTGCCCGTTCCACATTGCTCATGGCGCCCATCACACCGCCTCCTCCAACTGAACCTTCCGCCCATCAAGGGCAGAGGCATAGATCGCATCCTTCACCGCAATCACCCGCAGGTACGCCCGCGCCTCATTTTCTAGTGGCGTCCCGTCCGTCATGGCCCGAACCACATGAGACTGAAGCGCATACACACAATCACCGCCAAACCCGTCCCACGTGTCGGGGCCAAGCACCGTCTCATGCGTCTCGGACCCAAACCCGCGCCGCGTCACCGACCCATCCCCATGCAGGTTCAACACGCCGCGCGTGCCTTCGATCAAAGCCTCACCCATGGTCCGCCGCAGATTGTCCGCCACATGATCCAGATGCCGGTTCCCGTCGAAAAGCGCGCGCATGTGCCCATGATCAAAGATCACATGCCCCGCATCCTCGCCCGCAATCACCGGATTGATGCGGCGCAGATCTGCGTAAACGGCACTGGCCGGGCCAAACAGATAAGCAAACGTATCCACCCAATGCACCGCCGTCTCATGGATCAAAAACCGCGGCATCTCCTGAAAATAGGGCTGCCGGTCCAGATAGGCATCCGGCCCCTGACCATCGCCGGGCCGCAGGCGGAACGTAGCATTCAGAACCTCACCAATGGCCCCGGCCTCCAGCTGCGCCCGGATCGCCCGATACCACGGCTGGAACCGAAAATTCTCATGCACCACCAGCCGCGCACCTGCAGCTTCAGCCTCTGCAACAATCCCGCGCGCTTCATCCAGATCCATGCAAAACGGCTTTTGGCAGATGATCCACTTGATCCCCGTATTCAGCGCCGCCCGAATGGTCGCCGCATGGGCGGGCGGCGGCAATATGATGTCGAGCAGATCAGGGGCCGCCTGCACCAACATCTCGGCCAGATCGTCAAAAGCCGGCGCGCCTGTCGCGCGGGCTTTTGCCAGATCGAGATCGCAGGCCCCAACAACCTCAACGCCGTCCATCCGCGCCCAGCTGCCATAGTGGAACTGACTGAAATAGCCTGCCCCCACGCAGGCCACCCGCATCATGCCAGCGCCCCTTTCACCGCCTTGACCACATCTGCGGTCCCAGCCGTCCCCCCCAGATCGCGGGTCAAAACCCGCCCCTCAGACACCACCGCATCCACCGCCTTGCGCAAGCGCGCAGCATCTGCGGCCATGCCGGGCAGGTCATGCCGCCCGGCCAGCCATTCCAGCATCATCGCGCCTGACAGGATCATCGCCATCGGGTTCGCCACCCCTTGGCCCGCGATGTCCGGCGCAGACCCATGGCACGGCTGAAACACGGCATGATCCGCCCCGATATCCGCAGAGGGGGCCAAACCAAGCCCCCCCATCAACCCCGCCCCCAGATCAGACAGGATGTCGCCAAACATATTCTCCGTCACCATGACGTCAAAGGACCAGGGCCGCTCCACCATCCAAAGCGCCGTCGCATCGACATAGGCGTGATCGGCCTCAATCCCGGGACGCTTCGCGGCTTCGGCATCAAACATCTCACGAAAGAACGCGAAGGCACGGAACACATTGGCCTTGTCCACGCAGGTCACCTTGCCCGGTCCTGTTCCTGCCGCTTTTCGCGACTCCGCCATATCAAACGCAAAACGGAACAAAGGCTCCGAAATCTCCCGCGTGATGCGCAACGTCTCGCGCGCCTCATCTGCCTCAACCTCACCGCACCCTTGGGTGTAAAACAGCCCCTCGGTGCTTTCCCGGATCAATACGAAATCCACGGGTCGGTCGGTGGCCAAGGGCGTCGGCTGCCCGGGCCGGATCGTCACCGGGCGCACCCCTGCAAAAAGGGTCAACGCCTTGCGCAGATCAATCTGCGGCGCAATCTCGGTCCCGTCCTTGTATCGAATGCTCGGCAAGCCCATGGCCGACAACAGGATCGCATCCGCCGCCCGCGCGCCGTCCATCGACGCGGCGGGCAGGCTCTCACCCGTCTTGGCGTAATGCGCGGCCCCCGCCGGATAGTCCTGAAACTCAAAGCCATAGTCACTGCCCGCAGCCAGCCCCGCCAACAGATCGACCGACGGCGCCATGATCTCCGGCCCAATGCCATCCCCCTGAAAAACAGCAATCTGAAACGTGGATGTCATGGTGCGCGGCCCTTTCGGCGTATAGTGGTCAGAAGCGACTCGCTTGCTGCATCCATTTGTGTATACATTAATGCATAAGTAATCAAACGCACACAGAAAGACGATCCGAATGCCCTACGCCGTCACCGTCATATTTGACCTCAAACCCGGAACGCTGGACGCGTTCATGCCGCATATCCTGAACAACGCGCGCTGCTCCGTGCGCGATGAACCGGGTTGCCAGCAGTTTGACGTCTGCACCGATCCGGCGATGCCCGACACCGTGTTTCTTTATGAACTCTACGACGATCTGGCCGCATTCGAGGCGCACCAGCAGATGACACATTACAAAGAAACGGGACCCAAGATCGCGGACATGGTGGCGGACAAGATCCTGAAAACATACGAAAAGGTCGACAGATGACCTACGAGGTCTACGCCATCAAATACGCCGAACAGACCGAGCGTGTGCGCGGCAATAACTACATGTTCGAGGACAACCACGACGCCCCTGATCCCATCGACTTCTATATGTGGCTGATCCGGGGGCAGGGGCGCGCGATCCTTGTGGACACGGGCTTTGATGCCGCCGAGGGGCAGGCCCGGGGCCGTCCGATCCGCATTGATCCGGGCGAAGCATTGAAGCCCTTCGGCCTGCAACCCGAAGACGTGACCGAGATCATCGTCACCCACCTGCATTTCGACCACGCGGGCGGTCTGCACCTTTTTCCCAACGCGCAACTTCACCTGCAAACGGCCGAGATGGCCTATGCCACCGGCCCCTGCATGTGCCACGACGTGTTGCGTGACCCCTTTACCGTCGGCCACGTGGTGACGGCGGTGCAGCGGCTCTACTCCGGCAAGGTCACGTTCCACGACGGCGACAGTGAAATCACCGACGGCATCACCGTGCATCGGATCGGCGGGCACACCAAGGGCATGCAGGCGGTGCGCATCCGTACCCAAGCCGGGTGGCTGGTGCTGGCGTCAGATGCCGCGCATTTCTATGGCAACTTCCTGACCGGCACGCCGTTCCCGATCGTGGTGGACATGCAGGACATGCTGGACGGTTTCGACACGATCCAACGGCTCGCCAGTGCGCCGAAACTGGTGGTGCCGGGGCACGATCCGCTGGTGCGGCAATACTTCCCGGCAGGGATGGCCGACCATGTCACACGGCTGGATGTTGGCCCGACCACGGACCCGACCTTGTAACAATCGGCCCCGCCGATTGCCTAGAATCCAAGCACTCACAGAGAAAACTCCGCTCATTCTCGAAAGACTCGGCAGTAAATCTCACGTGACAGAGAGCGTGCAAGCGCAACCATTGCTGCACGTGCAAAATGCTCCTACCTCTTTGACAGGCGCAACTTGCCGCGCCGCAGCATTGCTCAGAGGAACGGACCATGACACGCACCGCCATCATCACCGGATCGACCAGCGGGATCGGATTGGGCATCGCCGAAGCCTTTGCCGCCCAAGGGTTTAACATCATGCTCAACGGGTTCGGTCCCGCGGACGAGATCGAAGCGACCCGGGCCGAGCTGGACTCCAAATCCGCAGGGACAGTCGCATACCACGGCGCGGACATGACCAAGCCGGACGAGATTGCCGACCTTGTGGCCCAGACAGAGAAGCAGTTCGGCGCGGTCGATATCCTTGTGAACAACGCAGGCATCCAGCACGTGGCCCCGGTCGAAGACTTCCCGCTGGAGAAATGGGACGCGATCATCGCGATCAATATGTCGTCCGCCTTCCACACCACCCGCGCAGCGTTGCCCGGGATGAAAGACCGCGGCTTTGGGCGCATCATCAACGTGGCCTCGGCCCACGGTCTGGTCGCGTCGCCCTTCAAGGCGGCTTACGTCACGGCCAAGCACGGGATCATCGGCCTGACGAAGACGGTCGCTCTTGAGGCGGCACAGCACGGCGTCACCGTGAATGCCGTCTGCCCCGGATACGTGTTGACCCCGCTGGTCGAAGGGCAGATCCCCGACACCGCCAAGGCGCGCGGCATCACCGAAGAAGAGGTGAAGCACGATGTATTGCTTGCCGCCCAACCCACCAAGGAATTCGTGACCGTCGAACAGCTTGGTGCCGTCTGCACCTTCCTCGCCTCCGAGGCCGCAGCCTCCGTCACCGGTATCGCTATGCCGGTCGATGGCGGCTGGGTCGCGCAGTAGGGGCCGGGACCATGCGCAGCAACACCAATAGTCGTGCGAAACACCACGAGAAATCCGTAAACCTTGCCCTTCAAGGGGGCGGGTCGCACGGGGCATTTACCTGGGGTGTCTTGGACCGGATGTTCGAAGAGGATCGCCTGTGGGTCGAAGGCATCTCAGGCACCTCTGCCGGGGCCATGAACGCAGTCGTCGCGACCCAAGGGATGTATGATGGGGGTGCCAATGGCGCGCGCCAAGCGCTCGAAGACTTCTGGCGCGCTGTCAGTCGCGCAGGCCAGGGAAGCCCGATCAAGCGCACCCCGCTCGACATGCTTATGGGATCGTGGTCGCTGGATGCGTCGCCTGGTTATCTGTGGTCCGATATGCTCAGCCGCATGGCGTCGCCCTATGATCTGAACCCGTTGGGCTTTAACCCGTTGCGCGACGTGGTGCGGGATTTCATCGACTTCAACAAGGTCGCGAACTGCGATGACATGGGCCTTTATATTTCGGCCACCAATGTCGAAACGGGGCGCGCCCGCGTCTTTCACCGGCACGAGGTGACGCTGGATGTGGTCATGGCGTCGGCCTGTTTGCCAAGCATGTTCAAAGGGGTCGAGATTGACGGCGTGCCCTATTGGGACGGGGGATTCATGGGCAATCCGGTGCTGTTTCCCTTCATCGACCACTCGCCCTCGTCCGACATTGTGATCGTGCAGATCAACCCGCTCAAACGCCCCGGCGTCCCGCGCCGTGCGCGCGATATCCAGAACCGGGTGAACGAGATCACGTTCAATGCCTCGCTTCTGCGCGACCTGCGCACCATCGACCTGATCCACCGTCTGATCGAGGACGGGGCGCTGTCGAACAACGAATACCGCGTGATGAACATGCACATGATCGACGGCTGCGACGACATGTTGGCGCTGGATGCATCGTCCAAGCTGAATTCGGAATGGGCGTTCCTGATCCATTTGCGCGACCTTGGGCGTGAACATGCCGACCGCTGGCTGACGGCGAATTTCGACAAGATCGAGAAAGAAAGCACGCTGGATCTGCGTGCCATGTTTGACGACTTTGGCGCGCCCCACGGGGCGAACATGGTTGACCTGAAATCCAGAAAGGATTGAACCAATGACACTCCGGACTGCAACACTCGGGCTCGCAATCGCGGCGCTCGGCACCACCGCCTTTGCCTTTGATCTGGGCGGGCTGAAGACCCGTGTCCTCTATGGTCTTGAGGGGCCGAGCCAGGCGCGCGACATTTCCAACAAGGTGCTGGGCAACACGGTGCTTGGTGCAGAGGGGATCGAAAGCCTGGCCGGTCGCAATCTGCGCACAAGGTTCTGGACGATCAACGATCAAGGCATCGTGCCGATTCACGATCACGCCAACCGCCCTGCCGTGTTCACCGTCCTGTCGGGCGAGATTTTCGAATACACGTCCACCGCAGAGGAGCGGGTCCTGCACGAAGCCGGGGGTCTTGCGCTGGAGGAGGGTGAGTTGGCCCACTGGTGGCTGAACGAGGGGGATGAAACCGTCCACCTCATCGCATTTGATGTCTTTGCCCCCAACAATGCCGACACCGCGGTGGCATCTGTCCCCGCGGGGACAGATTTCGAGTTGCGGGGAAATCAAGGGGTTAGCGATGAGCTTTTAGGAGTTGTTAACCTTTCAAACCACTTTTCGGACGGCACCGGCGATGGCTGGGTCTTGTCCACGTACCGCGCCACGATTGCGCCAGGCGGCACCTTTGCCAGCTTCGTGGAGGCGGGCGAGCCGCTGCAAAGCTTTGTCTGGGAAGGAGAAGTGATTGAACATGGTGTCGACAATAGGACGACGCTTGCCACCCATGAGGGATCGACCGTCGCGGGCGGCGCAAAAGTCTGGTGGGAGAACACCGGCGACGTGCCCGCGGTGATGTATTTTGGCGTGGTCGAGCCCGAGGCGGAAGTCGCTGGCGTGCCGCGTACGGCTCCGCTGGCCCATGGCAGCCACGGAGAGTAACCGATGGCTGTGACTGCCCAGATGACGGGCCTTGCGCCCGAACTGGCCGGGAAGTCGCCGGAGGATCGCCGTATGGTGATCCGCCGGTCGACCATGATTGCGCTCATTGCGTTCCTGACGTTGATTGATCTCTTTGGCTCGCAGGCTTTGCTGCCCACGCTGGTCGAGACCTATGGCGTGACGCCTGCGGCGATGGGCTTTGCCGTCAATGCCTCGACCATCGGGATGGCCTTGGCGTCTTTGGTGGTGGCCGTCTTTGCCCGCCGGATCGATCGCAAGAGGGGCATCTGGGTGTGTCTGGCGCTGCTGAGCATCCCCACGATGTTGCTGGCGCAGCAACCGGACCTGACCACATTCACCCTGCTGCGCGTGGCGCAGGGCGTATTTATGTCCGCAGCCTTTACCCTGACGCTGACCTATCTGAGCGAGGAGTGTTCGCTGACCGCCATTGGTGGCGCGATGGCCGCCTATATCACCGGCAATGTGGCGTCGAACCTGTTTGGGCGGCTGTTGGCGTCTGAACTGGCAGGCAATCTCGGGTTGGCGGAGAGTTTCTATGGCTTTGCGATCCTGAACCTGACGGGCGCGCTGATTGCGTATCTTTATATCGGTGCGCGAGACAATCATGGGCATGATGCACCAGATGGGACGTCTGTCGTTGAAGCCTGGCTGGATCATCTGAAAAACGCGCGTCTGGTGGCGATGGTGGGGATCGGGTTTATCCTGCTGTTCGTGTTTGTGGCGACGTTTACCTACGCCAATTTCATTCTGGCGCAGGCCCCGTTCGCGTTGCCCCAGACCATGATTGGCTTGGTGTATTTCGTCTTTGTGCCGGCGATCCTGACCACGCCACTGGCGGCGGCGTCGGTCAAGCGGTTCGGCGCGCGCGCGAGCTTTGATGTGGGTATTGTCCTGTCCGCCGTGGGCTTGTTGTTGCTTTTGACGCACGCGCTGTCGCTGTTCCTGCTGGGGCTGGCGCTGGTGGGGGCCGGGTTGTTCTTTGCCCAGTCGGTCGCCACCGGATATGTGGGCCGTACCACCACCCATGATCATGCCGCGGCCAATGGGCTGTATCTGGCGAGCTATTATCTGGGCGGGATCGCGGGGGCCTATGTCATCGGGCAGGTGTTCGAAGCACAGGGTTGGGCCGTGGCCATCTGGTCGCTGGTGGCGTTGACCGTGCTGGCCTGGGCGCTGTCCTTGAAAATGGGGCGCTGATGCGCACGCGATTCGTTTTTGCTGACGAGGGGGCTGTCTGCCCCCTCGAGCTCCCCCGAGGATATTTATAGCCAAGAGAAGGGGTTAAGCGTTCTCAAGCCCTTCGGTTGAGAGCCCTTCGAGTTTTGGCATGAGGCTGAGGAGTTCCTGAGTGTAGGGGGCTTTGGGGGCGGCGAAGAGCGTTTCGGTGTCGGCCACTTCGACCATTTGACCCTGCCGCATCACGCCTACGCGGTCGCACATTTGTCGGACCACGGGCAGGTCGTGGCTGATGAAGAGCATGGTGAGGCCGAGGTGCTCTTGCAGGTCCTTGAGGATGTTGAGCACCTGCGCCTGGATTGACACGTCAAGCGCCGAAGTGGGTTCGTCACAGATGAGGAACCTTGGCTGTGTGGCAAGTGCGCGGGCGATGGAGATGCGCTGGCGTTGGCCGCCTGAAAACTCGTGTGGGTATTTGCGGCCTGCTTCGGCGCCGAGGCCCACGCGGTCCAAGAGTTCGTCGACGCGGGATTGGACGGCTGAGCCGCTGAGGAGTTTGTGGTGGAGGACGGGCTCGGCCACGATGGCGTCGACGCGCATGCGCGGATTGAGGCTGCTGAAAGGGTCCTGAAAGATCATCTGGATTTGGCGACGGTAGGCGTCGCGTTCTGTCCGAGAGGCGAGTTGCGTGATGTCGGTGCCGTCGAAGTAGATGTGCCCGCCATCTGTGGGGTAGAGCGTGGCGATCATGCGGGCGACGGTGGATTTGCCGGAGCCGGATTCACCCACGAGGCCGAACACTTCGCCTTCGCGGATGTCGAAGCTGACCTTGTCCACGGCGGTGAACATTTTGCGCCACGCGGGGATGATGGAGCCGCGCTGGACGAAAGTTTTGGTGATGCCGTCCACTTGCACCAGCGTGCCGGATTTGGATTTGGGGGGCGTGGGCCAATTGCGGGCGAGGTCTTCGATGGCGAACCGTGTGTCGCGCCCGCCGTAGGACAGCTGCGGGAAGCGGTGGACCTTGAGCGTGGCGCGGGGGACGGCGGCGATGAGCGATTTGGTGTAGGCGTGGGTGGGGGTGCCCATGACCTGTTCGGTGGTGCCTGTCTCGACGACTTCGCCCTGGTACATGACCGTCACGCGGTCGGTGGTGTCTGCGATCACGCCCATGTCGTGGGTGATGAGGATGACGCCCACCTGCCGTTCGCGGGCCAGTTCCTTGATCAGGTCGAGGATTTGCGCCTGGATCGACACGTCGAGGGCGGTGGTGGGCTCATCCGCGATGATGACATCCGGTTCGGAACACAGCGCGAGGGCGATGACCACGCGTTGGCGCATGCCGCCGGAGAATTGGTGGGGGTATTGTTTGACCCGTTCGGCGGGGTCGGGGATGCCGACGCGGTCGAGCAGGTCGACGGCGCGTTGCTTGGCGGCTTTGTCGCCGAGTTTCAGGTGGGCTTCGATGGTTTCTGTGAGCTGGTCTTCGACCGTCAGGAGCGGGTTGAGGGAGGTGAGCGGGTCCTGGAAGATCATGGAGATCTTGGCCCCGCGGAGTGCGCGCATACCGGCGGCGTCGCGGCCAGAGATTTGTTCGTCGCGGAAGCTGACCGTGCCGCCCGCGATGTGGCCCGGTGGGTCGATGAGGCCCATGACGGCAGCGCCGATGGTGGATTTGCCTGCGCCGGATTCGCCCACGAGGCCGTGGATTTCACCGGGGGCGACGGTGAGGTCGGCGCCGTTTACGGCGACGAAGGTGCCCTTGCGGGTGGGGTAGTGGACCGAGAGGTCGGAGATGTTGAGGAGCGAGGTCATAAGTTATTCGGACACCTCTTCGGCGACGCGCTTGTTTATCTTGGTGTCGGTCGCAGCTATGATCCGCGCGAGGCCTGGGTGAGCGACCCGTTGGACGGTTCCCAGTTTTGTCAAAGCTGATTGAAGCGCCTCATCTTTGAAAAACTGCAGCAACATACTTTGCTCATCTTCCGACAAGACCGTCTGGACTGCGCCAATGACGACTTGTTCGATTTGAGGGCCAGCGTTGCTCCATTCCTCTTTTGCGATTTGTCGCTTTTGTTTGATGGCGTCGGACCGCAAATCGTCGCTCACATAATTTAACAAAGCCAGATTTTTGCGGCCGTCGATGAGCGAAAGTAATTTTTGACGAAGACCGCTTTGCTGAACAATTTGTTCGGCGCGTTGGTCTTTTTGCGATGAGGTGGTGTCCGCAACGGATGCATTTGCGTAAAGAGTCATGCTCACAACGACAGCTACTAGAATGTCTGTTTGCATCACCGCAACCTCGGATTAAGCGCGTCGCGCAGCCAGTCGCCCAGCAGGTTGACGCTGAGGGCGAGCGCCAGAAGCGTGCAGGCGGGGAAGAAGAGGATCCACCATTCGCCGGAGAAGAGGAAGCCTTGGCCGATGCGGATGAGCGTGCCCAGGGATGGCTGTGTGGGCGGGGCGCCGACGCCGAGGAAGGACAGTGTGGCTTCGGCGATGATGGCGAGGGCGAGTGAGATGGTGGCGATCACGAGCACCGGGGAGAGGACGTTGGGCAGGATGTGCTGCACCATGATGGCGGGGCCCGAGCGGCCGATCAGGCGGGCGGCCTGAACGTATTCCTTGTTCTTCTCCACCAAGGTGGCACCTCGGACGACGCGGGCGAACTGGACCCAGTCACTGAGGCCGATCGCTATGATCAGGACCCAGATCGCCATTTGGTCGCGGTATTCGATGGGGGTCACGCCCTTTGCAATGCCGAAGATCAGCATGGCGACGAGGATGGACGGGAACGTCAACTGCACATCTGCGATGCGCATGATGATGGTTTCGGTCCAGCCGCCGACATAGCCCGCAAGCAAGCCCAGAGAGATGCCGAGGATCATGGCGAAGAGGACGGCGGCGACCCCCACAAAGAGCGAGATACGCATGCCGTAGAGGATGGTCGAGAACACGTCGCGGCCCTGATCGTCGGTGCCCAGCCAGAAGCTGTCGCCGGTGAAGGCGTTGGGCGTCATGGGGCGCGAGAAGCCGTTCATCAGGTTGAGCGACGCGGGGTCGAACGGGTTGAAGGGCGCGATAAGCGGCGCGAAGACTGCGCTCAGGACCAAGAGCAACGCCACCGCAAAGCTGAAAATTGCCACGGGCGAGCGTTTGAATTGATAGAAAAAATCGCTGTCCGCCCAGCGTTGCAGGCGAGTGGGGGCTTTGGTCGGGGTATCGGGGAGCGGCGTGTCGGTCATCTTAATGTCCTCCGGCCCGGTCCACGCGCAGGCGCGGGTCGATGGCGAAATAAAGCAGGTCCACGATCAGGTTGATGCCCACAAACATGACCGAAATCAGCATGAGATAGGCGGCCATGACGGGGATATCGACGAACTGGATGGCATTGATGAACAGCAGGCCCACGCCGGGCCATTGGAACACCGTTTCGGTGATAATGGCGAAGGCGATGATGGAGCCCAATTGCAGGCCAGTGACCGTGATCACCGGCACCAGCGTATTTTTCAGCGCGTGACGGAAGTTGACGGAGCGTTCCTTGAGGCCGCGAGCGCGGGCGAAGCGGATGTAGTCCTGGCGTAGAACCTCCAGCATCTCGGACCGCACCAGCCGCATGATCAGCGTCATCTGGTAGAGGCCGAGAGTGATGGAAGGCAGGATCAGGGCTTGGAGTCCGCTGGTCGTGAGGAAGCCGGTGGTCCAGTTGCCGACGCGCACTGTCTCTCCCCGTCCGAAGCTGGGGAGCCAGCCGAGTTCGACCGAGAACAGGTATATGAGCAGTATTCCTATGAGGAAGGTCGGTAGAGACACCCCGATCAGGGATACGGTCATGATCGCATTGGCGGCGAAGCCGTTTCGTCGGATGGCGGTAAATACGCCCAAGCCTATGCCGATGGAGATGGCTAGAAAACCGCTGACTGCGGCCAGTTCCAGCGTAGCAGGCGCGCGTTCCAGCAGGATGTCGGAAACTGGGCGGCCTTGGCGGAAGCTGACGCCAAAGTTGCCTTGCATGGCTTCTTGCAGGTAGCGGACATATTGCACGACGAAAGGCTGATCGAGGCCAAGTTGGGCGCGCAACCGCTCCACGTCCTCGATGGTGCGTTCTTGTCCCAGCATGTTGTCAATGGGATCACCCACAAAGCGGAACATCGCGAAGGCGACAAGCCCAACGACCAGCAGGACAAGGGCAGATTGCGCGACGCGCTGGAAGATGAAGGAGAGCATGAGCCGTTCCGGGTTCGGTCTATCGATCGTTTATCGGGCCACACCGGGGTGGGGTCAAGCAGATGGCATAGGGAACCTTGGCAGGAGTTCCCGGGTTCTTACCGCAGACAGCATAGGAGGTCTCGGATGTTTTCCCGATTGATGCAGACAGTATCCATCACCGCGCTCATGCTGGGGACGCCCCCGGTGTTTGCCCAGGATGCAGCGGCATGTGCCGAAGGTGAAACGGAAGTGGTGACAGAGGGTGTGGCGTCTTGCGTCGCAGAGACTGAGGTTGAAGCCGAGGTGGAAACCGAAGCTGAGGTTGAAACGGAAGCCGAGGTTGAGCCCGAGGAGGCTCCGGCCGAAGAGGTTGCAGAGACGCCCGCTGAGGAGGCACCAGCGGAGGAGGTCGCAGAGACACCCGTTGAGGAGGCTCCTGCCGAGGACGCAGCCGAGACGGCAGTAGAAGAGGAACAAGCGGAGGACACCGCCGAGACCGCTGCGGAGGACGCGCCCGCCGAAGAGGTGGCTGAGACGCCTGCAGAGGATGCGCAGACCGAAGAGGTGGCTGAAACGCCGGTTGAGGAGGACGCGACCGAAGACGTGGTTGAGACCCCGGCGGAGGACGCGTCAACGGAGGAGGTCTCTGAGACACCGGCCGACGACGGTTCGACCGAGGAGGTTGCTGAAACGGCAGAGGAAGATTCGTCCACAGAGGACGTTGCCGAGAGCCCAGCGGACGACGCGACCGTCGAAGAGGTTGCAGAGAGCCCGACCGACGAGGCGTCCACCGACGAGGTTGCGGACACGACCGTCGAGGACGGTGATGTGACCGACACTGAAACGGCTGACGCTGAGGCCGAGCCGGAAGTTGTGCAGGAAGATACGGTTGAAACCACCGAAGCGGCGAATACGCAAGTTGAGACAGAGGCCGCTGCGGCACCGGTCACGGAAGAAGCCAGTGCCGAGGCTGAAGTGGAAACCGTGACTGAAGATAGTACCCGGTCGTCGAGCGAAGAGTTCTCGCGCGCCGAAGCGGTTACGGATGGCGATGACGGGCTGTCGAAATTCGAGAAATTTGCGCTGGGTGCTTTGGGCGTAGCTGCTGTTGCGACCATTCTGAACCAGGACGATGATGTGGTCGTGGCCGCCGATGACCGGGTGGTTGTGCAGGACGGGCAGGGCAGCTACCGCGTGCTGAAGAACGACGACGAGTTGCTGCGTCGCCCCGGCGTGCGCATGTCGACCGAGGAGTTTGCGGACGGCTCAACCCGTACCATCGTCAACCGTGAGGACGGGTCGCGCGTTGTGACCATTCGTTCGGCTACGGGCCAGACCCTGATGCGCACGCGCATTTTGCCGGACGGGCGCGAGGTCATGCTGTTTGACGACACGCAGCAGGTACAGCCTGTGGATGTGGCAAACCTGGCCGACGTGTCGGTGCGTCCTGCGATCCGCGCGGGTGACGATGACGAGTTACGCGCGGCCCTTGCTGCGCTTGAGAACCCGACAAACCGGGCCTTTTCTTTGCAGCAGATCCGGCAGATCCGGGCGGTGCGGAACCTTGTGCCCGAGATCGACGTGGAAGCCGTGAACTTTACCAGTGGATCGGCTGTGATAGCGCCCGAGGAGGCCCGTGATCTGGCCGAGATCGGCGAATTGATTGCGGATGAGATTGCGGTTGATCCCGGTGCCGTGTTCCTGATCGAGGGGCACACGGATGCTGTTGGTGGGGCTGCGATGAATCTGGCGTTGTCAGACCGGCGGGCGGAATCGACCGCCTTGGCGTTGACCGAGTATTTCGCGATCCCGCCGGAGAATCTGGTGGTTCAGGGATACGGCGAGTCGAACCTGAAGGTACGCACCAATGAAGCCGAGCGCATCAATCGCCGCGTGGCAGTGCGGAAGATTACTCCGCTGTTGCGGGCGCAATAGGTCAGCTTGACGGGCGGGGGGTATCCCCGCCCGTTTTCGTTTAGTTCACCGTTACCCAGCGCAGGATGAAGAAGTTGTCCGGGCGTTGGGTGAGGTCGATATTGGCCTTGGCCCCCCAGACCAATGGCTGGACGTACATGGGCACATACGCCACTTCGTCCTGCAGGATCTTGGTGGTTTCATCCAGCATGGCTTGGCGCTTGGTGTCGTCAATCTCTGACTGGATCATGGGCAGGAGTTCGTCCACCCGGGCATTCGAGAATCCGCCGAAGTTCCACGAGCCCAGCTTTTTCTCCTCATTCGGAGTTGCCGCGAGGAAGCGGATCGGGTGTTCGGCGTCGAATGTGCCCGGCGACCAGCCCAGAAGGTACATGTCGTAATTGTCGGCGCGCAGTTCGGGCCAGTAGTTCTGGACCGGCATCGCGTCGAGCACTGCCGTAATCCCTACTTGCGCCAACATGCCGGTGACCGCCTGGCAGACGGCTTCGTCGTTCAGGTAGCGGTCATTGGGGCATTTGAGGCCGAAGGAGAAGCCGTTTTCATAGCCTGCCTCTGCTAGCAGAGCCTTGGCTTTTTCGGGGTCGTACTCCGGCCGGTCCGCCAGCGACGCGGAGAAGCCGCGCATGGCGGGGCTGACCAACTGGCTGGCCGCCTCTGCGTTGCCACGCATAATCGTTTGCAGGATGGCGGGCACGTTGACGGCGTGCGCCACGGCTTGCCGGACGCGGGCGTCGGCAAAGGGGTTCGTGTCCGTGGTTTCGGCTGAGTATTTCAGCGCATCGGCCTCGTGCGGGAAGCCCAGCATGATCACGCGGGCTTCGATCCCTTGGATGACCTTGACCGTGTCGCTTGCGGCCAGACGTTGGGCGTCCTGAATGGGCACCGGGTTGATCATGTCGACGTCGCCGGAGAGCAGGGCCGCGACTGCCGTCGCCGGGTTCTGGATCGGCGTCAGTTCGGCGCGGGTGATGTTGTGCTCTGCCGTGTCCCACCAGTCGGTGTTCGGCTCCAGCACGGTGCGCAGGCCGGGCTCGCGCGCGGTGACCTTGAACGCACCTGTGCCGTTTGTGTTGAGCGTGGCGTAGTTGCCGCTTTCCTTGTCGGGCAGGGTGGTGTTGTTCGCCTCGGCCCAGCCGCTGTCCATCATCATCCAGTTGGCGATGCTGTCGGGGAAGATCGGGTTGGGGGCGGTGGTCATGATGTCCACGGTGTAGTCGTCGACCTTGATGACTTCGGACACGGGCGCGAACCACGACCGGGTGTCGGAGGCTTCGTCGCTGGCGCGTTGATAGGAGAAGATGACGTCGTCGGCGTTGAAGTCTGCCCCGTCGTGGAAGGTGACACCCTGGCGCAGGGTGAACCGCCAACCCTCACCGTCGCCGATGGGTTCCCATCCGGTGGCGAGTGCGGGTTCGATGCTCATGTCCTTGCCGCGGCGGACAAGCCCCTCGTAGACGTTGTTGAGAAAGCCCAGAACGGCAGCCGAGTTGACGGCATGCGGGTCCATGGTCTGCGGGTCGGTGGTTTCGGCCCAGTTGAATTCTTCGGCAATGGCCGGGGTTGCCAGCAGCGTGCTGGCCAGAAGGAAAGCGCGGATCATGTGTTTGGTCCTTGATGCGGTTTCAGTAAAAGCGTTGAAAAACGGGCAACACCCCGGCGCGCATTCGGGGGCAAAGAAAAAGGGGGCCGCACATGCAGCCCCCGATTGGTCTTAGTTGACGGTGAAATACTTCACTTTCGGCTGATCTTCGGGATCAACTTCGATCCCCATGCCGTCGGCCATGCCCCAGTTCAGCACCTGGTGGTGGATGGGGATATACAGCGCTTCGTCCTGCACCACGCGCCAGATGTCGGCGATGTCGGCGTTGCGTGCTTCCAGATCGGTGTTGGACGCCAGCGACTTGATCTTGGCATCCAGATCGTCGTTGTCGAAGCCGGTGCCGTTCCACGTGCCGATGTCGCTTTCACGCCCGTGGACGAGGAAGTTGAAGATGTATTCCGAGTCGTAGGTCGGAACACCCCAGCCCAGCATGTAGAAGTCTGTCTTGCCGTCGGTGATCAGCGGGAAGTGCTGCGCCTTGGGCTTGGCATCGAGGTTCACGGTGATGCCGATCTGGCCCAACATACCCACGGCGGCCTGACAGATCGCTTCGTCATTGATGTAGCGGTCGTTCGGGCAGTCGAGACGGATAGAGAAGCCGTTGTCATAGCCAGCCTCGGCCAGCAGGGCCTTGGCCCCTTCGATGTCGGTTGTGGATTCGCTGTCCATCTCAGCCGTCCAGCCGTTGACGAAGGGCGGCGCGATCATGCCTGCGGGCTGCGATTGGCCGCGCATCACGATCTGGCGGATCGCATCGCGGTTCATCGCCATCGACATGGCCTTGCGCACACGCACGTCCGCGAGTGGGTTCTTGCCGTCGATATTGTCCGCGTCGATATCGTCCGCGCCCTGGTTCATGCCAAAGAAGATCACGCGGTTCTGTGGGGCCTGCTTGACCACCAGACCGTCGGCGCCGTTCACGCGGTCAAGGTCTTGGACGGGCATGTCCTGCAGGAAGTTAATCTCCCCCGACAGCATGGCAGCCACGCGAGTCGCTGCGTTCTGGATGGGGGTGTAGACGATTTCCGTCACCTCCATCGGGAACTGGTCGATGCCCCAGTAATTGTCGTTCCGGGTCATGACGGTTTTGACGTCAGGCTCGCGGCTTTGCAGCACGTAAGGACCGGTGCCGTTGGCATTGGTGGTGGCGAATGTGATCTCGCCCCCCTCAAAATCCTGCACGTTCACGGTGTTGTTCGCCTCGGTCCAGTCCTTGTCCATGATGAACAGGTTGGTGAGGTTCGAGGGCAGGATGGGGTTCGGGCCATCGGTGACAATCTCGACCGTGAAGTCATCCACGGCGCGCACTTCGGTGATGGAGCCGATCAGCTCTTTCATGTCCGAGTTGGGTTGTTTGGCGCGCTCGTAGCTGAACACCACGTCTTCGGCGGTGAAGTCGGCGCCGTCGTGGAATTTCACGCCTTCGCGCAGCTTGAAGACCCAGACGTTCGGATCGTCCGTCTTGGGGCCCCATTCGGTGGCCAGCGCCGGTTCGAACGCGCCCGTCGTGTCGCGGATGATGAGCGGTTCGTACATCTGGTGCCGCATGGTGTGCGACGGTCCTTCGTTCTGGGAATGCGGATCGAGCGTGAGCGCGTCACCGGCGCGGGCCCATTTCAGTGTCTCGGCGCTGACCAGCGCTGTCGAGGACAGCAGCAGGGCGGCGGACAGGAAGGATGTGAATTTCATTGGAAGTCTCCCCTTTTGTTTTTCTAGCTCCGAGTGTTGGGCACTCGGGCGAGATTGGCAAGCAGGTAGGGGAGGGAACCGGCCCGCAGATGCGGGACGGTCCGGGTTTTTCTGTTTCGCTGCCTATTCCGCAGCCTGACTGAACGGCGGATGCAGGACGAAGGGGGCGTCGGTTGCGTCCTCTTGTGCTGGCATTGCGGGCGCACGGCGCACGCGGTGGATCAGGGCAAAGACGGGTGGCGTGAAGTAGAAGCTGACCACTGTGGAGAGCAGCACGCCTCCCGCCACCGACATGGCGAACGGGGGCCAGAAGCCGCCGCCTGCAAGGATCAGGGGGAGGAAGCCGCCGAAGGTGGTGATCGTCGTTGAGACGATATGGCGGCTGGAGCCCATGACCACATCGACCATCGCGTCCTTGTCACCGCTGGCGGCGGCGTCATCCTCTTGCAGGCCCGTCAGGATAATGATCGCCGCGTTGATCGACACGCCGATGGAGCCGATGACGCCGATGATGGCGTTGATCCCAAACGGGTATTGGAAGATGGCGAGGGCGAGCAGGCTGAGACCGGCGCTGAGGCCTGAGACGACCAGCACCACGGCAGTGAGCCGGAAGCTGTTGAAGGTGAGCGCGATGGCGGCAATGGACAGGGTGACGATCAGGCCGAGCGAGGCCAGAAGGTCGCTGAGCGTGTCGGCGCGGGCGTCGCTGTCGCCGCCAAGCTCGAGGCGCATGGTGTCGGGGACCGCGAAGCCGTTCGCGTCGAGGGCGGCTTGGACGTCTATCAGTGCCTTTTCGGGCAGGACGTCGCGCAGGATGAACGCTTGGACCGTGTTCACCCGTTCGCCGTTGCGGCGGGTGATGTTGCTGGCGGCCGGTTCCAGTTCGATGGTGGAGACCGCCGACAAGGGAAGGGCGGGCCAGCGGCCTTGTGCCGAGAGTTCCGCCGCATCAGGCCGCAGGATCGGTAGATCGCGGATGGCCTGGAGGGAGCCGCGCGTGGCGTCGCCCAGACGGACGCGAATGGGCAGTTCCTCGTCCCCTTCGACCATAGAACCGCCGGTGACGCCCTCAAGTCCCGCCTGCATCTGACCCGCGATCTGGCGCAGGTCGAGGCCGAGGAGTTGCGCTTGCGCCTCATTCACCGTGACGACGGCCTTGGGCGCGCCGCCGCCGATGGTGCCGCGGGTCACGAGCACGCTGTCCACGCCGGACATGATGCGCCGCACTTCGTCGCCTGTCTCGCGCAGGTCTTCGAGGTCGGTGCCGACGAGGCGGATTTCGACGGGGGCGTTGACGGGCGGGCCTTGGACCAGACCGCGGACAAGGATCGTGGCGTCGGGGGCGGTCAGGGACAGGTCGCCTTGTAGATCGCGCAGGACCGCTTCGGTCGCCTCTGCCGATTGCGTGGTCAGGAGCGCATGAGCGTGACCCGGTGCGTTTTCGCGCGCGCCGACGATGTTGTAGTAGAACGGCGGGGCGGAGCGGCCCACCACCCACATGACCTGTTCGATCCGGTCGTCTGCCGTCAGGCGGGCGTCGAGCCGGGCAACGACGTCCTGCGTGTCCGCAATGCCTGCACCGGGGGCCAGATCAACTTCGATATAGAACTGGTCGCGGTCCACGCCGGGGAAGAATTGTGCCGTGAGTGTTGGCATGGACAGGAAACCCGTGACGGGCAGGACCAGCGCAAGCGCGATGGAGCGGACGGGGTTGTTCACCGACCAGCTGAGCGAGGCGGCAAATGCGCGACCCAAAGCGCCGCCCTTGATCCCGCCGCGTGTGCCGTTGGCGGGCAGCAAGTGGCCCGCGATGGCGGGGGTGAGGGTGATGGCGACGACGAAGGACCAGCCCAGCATGATCACCACGGCGATGGCGATGGAGCCGACGAAGTCGCCGGCCGGGCCGGGCAACAGGATCAGCGGGGTGAAGGAGAGGGCCGTGGTGACGGTGGAGGCGAGGAGCGGAGCAAAGAGGCGTTTGACCGACTGGCCTGCGGCCTTCACACGGCTCATACCCTTCTCAAGCCGCTGGCCCACTTCATCGGTCATCACGATACCCGCATCGACCAGCAGGCCGAGGGCCACGATCAGGCCCGTCACGCTCATCTGGTGGATGGCGAGGCCGATGAAATTCATGGTGAAGAGGGTGGCAAGCGTGACGACGGGCAGGATCAGCGCGACGATCATGGCAGAGCGCAGGCCGAGGGTGAGGAGCAGGACGCCAACGACGAGGCTGACGCCGATGGCCATATTCAGACCAACCTCTTTCAAGCGATCTGCGGTGTAGCCAGACTGATCAAAGCTCAGCTCCAGCGCCACGCCAACGGGCAGGGTGGACTGATACGCGTCGATCTCTGCCCGGACAAAGGCAGCCCATTTGTCCACCTGCAAGCCGCTTTCCAGCTTGGCCCCCACAAGGATCGCAGGCTTGCCGTTGTAGATCGCCAATTCAGCTTCGGGTGTGCGTGGCCCACGCGTGATCTCGGCCACCTGAGACAGATAGGTGACGGCCCCACTGTCCGAGCGGCGCACGACAATTTCGCCCAGACGGTCGAGCGCCTCGACCTCTCCGGCCACGGAAATCAACAGGTCGGACCCCGCCGGGCGCACGCGTCCGGCAGGGCCTTTGGCATCGGCCTGGGCAATCGCGCGGGAGATGTCGCTTGCCGTCAAGCCGAGGGCGGCGGTGGCCACAGGGTCGAGCGTGACCAACACCTCATCCTCGGGTGCGCCGAACAACTCGACAAGTTCGGTGCCGGGGATGTTGCGCAGATCCTGGGCCAGGTCGCGGGCGTAGCGGCCCAGGATCGTTGTGGGAATGCCGGGCTCTGCCGACAGGGCCGCGATCGCCGCGTAGGCGCTGCTGCGGTCGGTGTCGAATTCAGGCTCGAACGCGTCGGCGGGCAGGGTGGGGGAGAGTTCCGCCAGATCATCGCGGATCTCGGCCCAGACGGTTTCGATCCGATCATTCGGGACGGTTACACCCAGTTCGACCGTGACGATGGAGATGCCGGTGGAGGAGGTGCTTTCGATCACATCGACTTCGGAGACTTCGCGCAGAATGTCTTCGATCGGTTGGGTCACCAATGCTTCAACGCGGGCGGGGTCGGCACCCGGCACGACGGTGGTGACGGTGCCGAAGAGGTTGGTGATGGTTGGGTCTTCCTGCCGCCCGATGGCCAGCAAAGACGACAGGCCCGCCGCTATGATCACCAGCAGGGCAAGGGCGACAAGGCGGGGTTGGCGGAAGGTGAGGGTTTCCATCAGTTCGCCTCTTGGATGCGGACCTGATCGCCGGGCACCAGGCGGTGCGTGCCATCCGGTACGATCATCGCATCGCCCTGCAAGGTGCCGCGGACGAAGGCGGTGTCGCCCTCGATCTGCAACACTTCGACGGCGGCAGAGGCGGCGGTGTAAAGCTCATCCTCGCCGGGCGTCAGCACCATCACGGTCCACAGCCCGCGCACCCCGTCGCGCAAAGCGCGCAGGGGCACAGCGTAGCCCCGTTGGTCCAATTTGCTCTCCAACGTCAGCGTGCCGGAGGCGAGGTAGACGGGATCATTCGTTTCAATTTCAAAGAGGGCGGTGCGCGTCCGGGTCTGCGCATCCAGATCGGGGCGGAAGCCCACGAAGCGTGCGTCATAGGCGACGCCGTCCAACGAAACCTTCGCCCCTGTCTGCTGGACAGTGCCCGCCAACTTCGGATCAATGCCCACACGGAAGATCGGGGCGCTGTCCTCGCGGATGTCCAGAACGGGCGTGCCAACGGCCATGATAGCCCCAAGGTCCACGTGCCGGGCACCGACGATGCCATCAAACGGGGCCAGCAATTCCGTCTGGCTCAGCCGCACATCGACCTGCATGATCGCAGCATCCACTTCGGCAATCTGCGCCTGCAACGCGGCAAGGTTCAGCGCCGTGTTGTCCACCGCCTGATCCGATGCGAAGCCGCGATTGCGCAGCTCTTTTTGCCGGTCCGTGGTTCGACGCGACAGTTCCGCCTGCGCCTCCAACGCAGTGCGGGACGCGACCAAGCGGCTGCGTTCGGCCATCAGGATACGCGTGTCCAGCTTAGCGAGAACCTGCCCGGCCTCGACGCGGTCACCTTCGTCCACGTTCAGGACGTTCAGGCGACCGCCCTGCTCGAAACTCATATTCACGGTTTGGGCCGCTTCGACCTGACCGTGGAAGCTGCGGGTGACGTTCATCGTGTCCGCCGGGGCGACACGCATGGCAGCCACGGTGCTGATGGGCGCAGGCGGTGGCGCATCCACGGCGGCAGCACGAGTGGCCAGCGTGGCGCTGCCCAACCACACGGCACCGGCGGCAATTGCAATGACGGATGCGGTGCCTGTCAGCGTAACACCCCTGCGCAGCGTGCGCTTCCAAAGGGGCAGTTTCGGTGTATCCTTGGCGGTACTGTTCGTCATGGTGCCACTCCTTGACAGGAAGTAAGAGGTGCTTACTTGTATGGACAGACATATGTAATAGCCACTTACTTTGGCAAGAGAACGAGGCAAAAAAAGTTGGAGAAGGTGTCCGATAAACCCCTTAGGGCGCAGTACCACCATGGTGACCTGCGTGCGCATCTTATTGAAACTGTGCGCATTTTGGTCGAAGAAAAGGGCGCTGACGGGTTTTCCATCTCTGAAGCGGCGCGGCGTGCGGGTGTCAGTTCAGCCGCACCCTACAAGCACTTCAACGACCGGGCAGAGATCGTGCGCGAGGTCGCTCTGGCGGGAATCGACCGGATGCGTGACCAGATGGATGACGCCGCGACCGGAGCCTCGGGCAATGATCTGGCACCGATCACCGCGCTCGGTGTCTGTTACGCCAATTTCGCGCGCACCGAACCGGGTGTCTTTCGTCTGATGTTCGGCCTGACGAAGGGCCACGACGACGACCCCGAATTGCAGGAACACGGCGAGGCGTGCTTTGACGTGGTCAAGCGCGAGGTGCGGCAGGTGATGCCCGAAGGCACGCCTGATGCCGAGATAGAGCGCCGTGGCTTCATGCTGCACATGTTCGTGCACGGCCACGCCTTTCTGGAAATCGACGGCAAGCACGAATTGGAGCTGAGCGCGGAACAGGAAACTGCCCTGATGGCCGACATCGCGCAGCGGATCATGCGCGACTAGAGCGAAATCGCATTCACCTGCAACAAGCCTGATCATCTAACGCGTTGAAATCTTTGATTTCAGGCAGCGTTAGGTGATTCAGATTTTCCGATTTCTGCTCTAGCGGAACATGCGTGCAAAAAGCGGCGCGCCCAGGATCACGACAAAGATGCGCAAGACGTGGTGCGCGATGACAAACGCCACGTCTGCGCCCACGATCAGGGCCAGAACCGTCAATTCGGCTTGCCCACCGGGGGCAAAGGCCAACAGCGCCTCCATCCCGGGCGCAAGCCCGGCGCCATAAACCCCTTCGACAAAGACCACCGTCAGCACGATCAGGATACCGCAGAACCCGAGGCTCGCCGCCAGATCACGGCGGATCTCCCCCATGGTGATGCCGGTGTATTTGACACCCACACCCATCCCGATAAAGAACTGCGCGGCCCAGATCGCCTCCACCGGTGGACGGTGCTGCAACAGGCCCGAGAGCGCCAAAGCCGCGGCCACAATAAGCGGCCCAAGGATCGACGCACCGAACATGCCAATAGCCTTGGCCCCGCGCCAGCCGACCAGTGCGGCGACCACCATCAACCCCAGCTGATCCAGCCCCAATGTTACCGCAGGCGCACCCGGTGGATTACTCAAATCCGCGTCCCACACGCCTTGCAGGATGAAGGGCAGCGCCACCACAATCACCATCACCCGCGTGGCGTGGATCAGCGACAGGCTGCGCGGATTGCCCCCCGCCTCCTCTCCGAACACCAGCATGTCCTGCAAACCGCCGGGCATGGCGCAATAGTAGCTGGTGGCGAAATCAAAGCCCCAGAGCCTGCGGAAATAGGGCACTCCGATCAGGCCAATGACGATCGTCATCACCGGGATCAATAGCAGGGTGGGCCACATGCCCAACATCGACGCCAGCACCATAGGGGTAAAGGTCGCGCCCACAGCCACGCCCAAGACGGTGCGCATCGCTTCGTTGACCAAAGGCAGGCCCCCCATGCGCACACCAAGCAACGCACTGATCAAACAAGCAAAGATCGGCCCCAAGAGCCACGGCAGTGGCAAATCAAGCCTGTGAAACACGGCCACGCCGACGCTGGCGATGACAAAGGTCAGAGCCACCCGGATCAAAAGGCGACAACCTTCAAACGATAGCGCAGCGAGGTCTGCAAATGCGCCTCTGCCGCATCTCCTGCAGCCGCAACATCGCCAGCGGCAATGGCGGTCAGAATGTCGTTGTGCTGCGCGGTGACAACCTCGATCCGCGCCTTGTCCGCAAGGGTCGTCGGCCCCATCAGCATCAGCGCATTATTCAATGACCGCGCCGCGTCCAGCAGGAATCGGTTGCGTGTAGCCAGATAGATGCCCCGGTGAAAGTCTTGGTTCAGCGCCGCCGCTTCTGCCGGACAACTGTGCGCAATGGTGTTGTTCAAATCGCGCAGTGCATCGACTTCCGCCGCTCCGGCATGCTTGGCCGCCATTTCTGCCGCCGTGCGTTCCAACACGATCCGCATCTCGTAAAGCTCGACCAGTTCGGCATGGCTCAATTGCCGGATAACCGCGCCCAAGCGGGGGCGGTGTTCGACAATTCCGTCTGCCTCCAGGCGCCGCAATGCTTCTCGCACGGGCGTGCGGGACAGGTTCAGTCGGTCCGCCACATCCGTTTCACGCAACCGGTCACCGGGCGCAAAATCCCCCTTGCGAATGGCTGTAAGCAACCGGGCATAGGCGGCTTCGCCCTGCGACATGTCTCGGTCCATCATTGGCACCTCGCATTGTATCCACGTGGATACAGTATCGGTTGCCGCTTGAATAGCCCGTGACCTAGTAGTCCTTTTCGATGAAAATCCCGACACCTGTATTGGCATCCGCGCCAACCGTCCCGCGCGCGGTGATGTTCGGCGTCAGGTCGATGTTCAGGGACACTTCGGGGCCGTCTTTCCCACCCACCGTCACGTCCGTGTAGACATTTTCGGACAGATACCGGCCTGCACGCACAGCAGTGTTGCCGTCTTCGTCCGATGATACGTCGAGGTCATCAAGGCCAAAGGACCCGCGCAACTGCGATACGATCCCTTCACCACCCGCCCCGGCAAGGCTTGCCACGGCACTGGCAAGTTGCAAGGCCTGAAATGCGGACAACTGGCTGATATCGCGCCCGAAGATGATCTGGGCGAGGACCTGATCCTCTGGCCCGTCGGGCGTGGATTCAAAGCTGACCTCGGGATCGTCCGCTGGACCTTCGACAATGATGCGGGCCGTGCCTGCAGGAATGTCTGTCTCGACGACGAACAGCAGGATCGGCTCGAACCGGCCTTGTAAGGTCACGCGCCCTTCGTCCAACACGAAGCGTTGGGCCAGGATATTGAGGCGGCCGCGGATCAGGTCGAATTGCCCGGTCGAGATAATGTCGGCGGTCGTGCCTGACAGGCGCAGCTGACCACCCAGTTCAGCATCCAGTCCGCGGCCTCGAATGAAGATGCGGTTGGGCGCATTGATCGTCAGATCCAGGGGAAAAGCGGCGCCAGAGTCTGTATCACCCTCTGTTTCGCTCAGACCCGCCCGGTCGCGCGTGCGCATGACGGGGCGGGTGGCCCCGATATGCGTGATGTCGGGGACCGAGCCAAAGGTCGAGATGCCGGTCGACGGCACCTGCACATTCGTCTCACCCAGATTGATCTGGCCCGATATCGCGGCACCGCCTGTCAGTGGCCCCTGTAGATTGACCTGACCTTCCAGCGTCGTTGAATACAGGCTGGGATCACGGAGCACGACGCTGTTCAGGGCGACGGCCAGTTGCGCCGGATAGCCGCCGTTCAACGTGATGGGGCCAGAGATGCCGATATTGCCGCCGTCAGAGCTTTGGGCTGTAAAGTTCAGTGCCGCTTGGCCGCCCGACAGGCGCACGTCGCCGGTCAAGTTCGAGATCGACAGGGGCAGGTTTGGTGTCGCCACCCGCGCCCCTTGCGTCGTGATCTGGCCCGAGACGGAGGACAGGGCAGGCCGACCGTTTATGGCCAAATCAAAGGCCGCCGTGCCGATAATGGTGCGCGGCGCGATGAAGGGATTGGCCAGGCCCAGTTGAAGCTGCCCTTGTGACGTGATGTTGAGCGTACCGTCGGGCTGAATCCGACCGGCGGCTGTGGCCGTGGTACCGGACGGGCCTGCGATCTGCGCATCAATGTCATAGGCCGATCCGACCTGTTGCAAGGTGCCATCGACCGACGCCCCGCCGCTTAGGCCCGGAACCAAAGGTGCGACGTTCGGCAGGCGCAATGCATAACGCGCTGCCGCCACGCCGTTGTCCAATGTGGCGCTGACCTCGCCTGTGCTGCTGTAGGGGCCAGCCACATCCGCGATCACCTCCCATCCGGAGGAGGTCTGTGTCAACGTCCCGTCCAATGCCAGCGGCCCGGTGATGCCCGGAGCAATCGCGCCCACATTGGGAAGCCCGATATCGAAATTGGCGGCGAGGCGCGCCTCTTCGTAACGACCCGATACCGTGCCTTCGCTGGCATATGGTCCGCTGATCTGCGTGTCGAAGGCCCACCCATCGTCTGTCTGGCGCACATCGCCATTCAGCGCAGCACCGCCCGGTACACCGGGCGCAAAGGCTGCCAGTTCGGGTGCTTCGATGTCGTATCGCGCGGTCAGGCGGGTGCCGTCATAAAGCCCGCTGATTGCGGCCTGCGCGCCTGCGGGTCCGTCCACATCTGTTTCAAATTCCCACACACCGTCCGCTTGCTCGGCTTCGGCGGTCAATTGGATGCCGCCTGCGATCTGGGGCACAAGTGCTGCGATGTCGTCCGCCGAGGCGTCAAGCGTGATGCGTGTTCGGTCCGGGTCCACACGCGCCGTTCCGGTTGCCGTGCTCTGCAGGGGGCCGCTCAGACCTGCGCTGATATCCCAGACCTCGTCCGTTTGTGTCGCCGTGCCGTCCAGGGTCAATGGCCCGTCCACAGCGTCAGTGATCTGGCCCACATCCGCAAGCGACGCGTTGAAACGCGCCTCGGACGCGCCTGTGCGCAAATCGGCCGAGGCAGTCAGGTCAAGCGCCGCATTCTCAAGCGTCAAGCGATCCACGAAGGTGCCTGTGGTGTCGCGACGCGCGGCCAACAGCAGGTCCGTCTCTCCGGCCAGCAACGTGTCGGCCTGCGGTATCCCTACGGCGAGGTCGCGTGTCTGTCCTTGCACTTCGATGTCAAAGAAACCGCCCAAGGCCGCAGAGCCGGACACAGACAGATCGCCAGCACCATCCAAGGCCAACCCGGCAAGATCAGCAAAGGCGGACAGGTCGCCTGCGACCAACCCGGTGTCAAAACGCGTCTCGAACCCATCGGCGAACCCGTCGATGATGGCTTGCCCGCTCAACGTCCAGTCGCCGCCTGCAATCGACATCTGCGACAACTCCAGCGGTGCCTCGTCCGCATACGCGATATCTAGGCCGCCGGTCACCGCCGAACCCACGGCACGGGCCACAGCCGGATCCGCCAATTCAAGCCCCGACGCCGTCACATCCAACCGACCCGAAAATGCGCCGATGGCCCCAACCGCTCCGCTCAGGCTGCCGTCAAACGTCAGTGCCACTTCGTCCACTGACGTGCCAGCTTGCTCAAGGTCGGTTGCGGTGATCCGCGCCGACAGCGCGTCGCTTTGGTCCGCATCAAACTCGATATCAAGCAGCGCCCGCGCGAGAGTTGTTTCTGCCGCACCAGGCAGGCGAACAGGCGCGCCACCGGGGTCAACCAACTCACCTTCGATATCGAGCAAGGTGGGCCACGCGTCGCTGTTCAGGTTGGCCTGACCCGCCAGCCGCAGCGCCCGTGTCTCAAGTGCAAACTGGTCGAGTGACAACGCGCCGTCTGCGTCGCTACGACCTTGGGCGGTTAACCCTACCTGCCGGCCAAAGAAGTCGCGATATTCCGGTAGGAACAACGCGGACACATCACCATCCATCGCGACATCAAAGGCCATTGGCCCATCGACCTCACTTTGCAAGGCCAGCGTTCCTGCAAGCCGTGGCGTATCATCAGTGCGCAAATCCAGCGTCGCATTGAAATCATCCAGCGCGCCATCGCCCAGCACCGTCAGGTCCACACTGGGGCGGTCGGGAATGTTCAAAAGGCCCGAAATCAACCCGGCCTCCCCCTCGGTCAGGCCCAGATCAAGGGTCAGGGCGCGGCTGTCGTTGGCATAGGCGGCGGTCACATCAAACACGCCGCGTACGCCGTCGGTGCGGGTGGCGTTGATACGTGCGTTCCCGGCACCTCCGGCCAGTTCAGCAGATCCCGAAACCGTGAAATTGGCGGCCTCTCCCAGCACCGTCTCACCCAACAGCACCTCATCCAGCTCAAGCTGTCCGATGCTGATGGACGCTGGCAACTCCGGCAGGGAGAAGGGGGCGGCCTCGGGGGCAGGCATTTCGTTGGGGGCAGCCACGGGCAGCCGGGACAGATCAATGCGGGCAGCCCGCAGTTCCTCGATATCGATCGCGGCACGGAACAGCGCACTGCGGTTCCACTGCATCGCCACTTCGTCGAGGGTCAGCCATACGCCCTCACTGTCGGCGATGGTGATGCGGTCAATGGTGGCGCGGCTGCTCAGCGCACCCGCAAACCCGTCGATACGAACGGTGCGGCCTTCACCGCCCAGACTGCTTTCCAGCAGACCCACAAGAAAGCCGCGGTCTTCGTCGTCATCCTGCGCGACGGCCACGAATGGCCATATCAGGATCAGAGCGCATGCCAGAAAAAACCGCATCAAAACGCCTGTCCAATCCCGATATAGACCTCAAGCCCCGTGCTGTCGTCCGGTCCCGACCCCGGCAACCCGACATCAAAGCGAATAGGGCCGATGCCGGTGCTGTAGCGGATACCCGCACCATAACCAGTGTGCCATTCCCCGGAATCGCTGAAAAAGCTGTCCGCCGCGACATATCCCGCGTCATAAAACCCGACGACAGAAAGGCGTTCACCAGTCTTGACCCGCATCTCGCCCGACAGGCCCAGAAAGGACCGACCGCCGATGGTCACGCCGGGGCTCAGCTCAACGCCGAGGGACTGGAAATCCTGCCCGCGCACCGTCCCGCTGCCGCCTGAAAAGAACAGGAAGTCGGCGGGCGCTTCTTCAATCGAAGGACCCGCGACCGAGCCCAGCAAGCCGCGCGCCGCAAATACAACGCGATTACCCAGTTTGCGATAAGTGCGCAGATCCAACTCGGTCACGATGCCCTCGCTGGTCCCTTGGATATTCAGGAAAGGGCGCAGGGACGCTTCGGCGTAATAGCCGCTCGTGGCGTCGAGCTTGTCATCGCGGCGGTCGAACTTGGCGGTAAAGGGAAACGTCAGAATGGTGTAGTCCCGCTCGCCCAAGTCATCCCGCGTCTTGGCGCGCTGCAGCCCGACACCATAGCTGTATTCACGGTCTTCGCTGGCGAAATAGACGGTGTTGAATTCCAGCCGCGCGGTGCGTGCAAACAGGTTTGGATCGTCCCGTTGCTCGATTTCGGCCAACAGGCTGGCCTCCAGGTCGGTGCGCCATGTGGCCGGGCGGGACAATTGTGCACCCAGTCTAAAATCCACACCGCCGCCATCGCTCCCGACGCCCTTGATCTCGCCTTCAAGCTGCAACCGCTCGGCGCCGCCGAAGATATTGCGGTGCAGCCAAAGTGCGCTGACGCTGAACCCATCTGTCGTGCCATATTCTGCGCCAAAGCTGTAGCGGCGGGGCAGTTGGTCGGTGACCAAAGCCGTCACATCCAGCGTATCATCCGGGTTTGCCACCTCGGCTTCCGTCAGTGTCGCGGTGGCAAATGTGCCTGTGCGGCGCAGCCGGGTCTCGACCTTGTCCAGCGTGTCGGGATCGAACACTTCGCCGCTGGGCCAGCCCGCAATCTCTCGGATGCGCTTTTCGCGCACGGCGCTTTCGCCCTCAAGGTCCAGACGACCCAGGCGCAGGCGCGGCCCGGGATCGATCTGAACGTCAGCGTTCAGTTGTGCCTGAGGGTGATTGGCGGTGATTTGCTGATTGGATACGGCTGCCTTGGCGTGGCCCTGCTTGCGCCACCCTTCAATGCCGGCCGCGGTTGCAGTGCGCAGGGCGGACACGCTGGCGGTTTGGCCCGGCTGCGCCTCGGCCGTCGGCTCAGTGCCCTTGGCCGTCGGGCGCACAGCAACCGTTCCGAAAGTAAACACCTTGCCGGGGTCGACGTTCAGAACAACTGTGCCAATCGCTTGCGGGGCCGCCACGGGCGACAGGCTCGCCGCCTCCCGGCCATCGACGGTGATTGAAATGACCGGACCGAAATATCCCTTGTCGTAGAGGAGTGCGATCAGACGGGCATAATCGGCCTGGGCGGCGCTGATAATATCGATGGGCCGAACCGCTTCTTCGTCGTCCACCAATCCGGCGGTCAAGGACGCGTTGCGCACCTCTTCGGTCAGATCCTCTGGGGCCTGCACAACGACATCAAGGGCCCACAAGGAACCCGATGCGCCAAGTGTGGCTCCGCACACTGCCAACACCTGGCAGACTTTCCGAAACATCGCAGCACTCCAACGCGCGCAATGCGCGGTCTTACCTAAGGTGAATGCCAAATCTGCCCCGAAGGTTCCAGCGCTTAAAGCAAGCGGCGGTGACAACGTGATCAGGTTTTGACGTATCCGGCAACAACTTGCAGCAAACGGAAGGCGGTGGCCGCGTCATTTTCCACAACGGCCATGAATTCTTCCTCTCCGATGCGCAGGCAGGTCAGGTCGGTGTTGGCGCGCATATCAAGGGCGCGGGGTTCACTGCGGATCAGCCCCAATTCACCCACAAGCGCGCCAGCGCCCACAGTGGCGATCAGAGTGTCTTCGGCCCCCTCTTGCGGCAACAGCAGATCCGCCTCGCCCTCGATCACCATGTAGGCGCCGTCGGTCGGGTCATCGTTTTTGTGAAAAACATACTCGCCCGGGTGGGCGCTGTACCACCGCGCGCCGAAGGCCAACAGACGCAATTGCTTGCGTTTGAGCGTCGAAAACATTGGCGCGCTGCGCAATGCGTCCACTTTGCGGGCAAGGTCGGCGCTGGCATCGGAACCGGCTTCGCTTCGGGCTCCTTCGGCCCCGTGCAGGCGGCCCTGTACGACCTCGACATGCATGTCGAACACGTCTTCGTCCTCAAACGCCGTGCCCAGGAAAATCAGCGTGGCATCTGGTAACAATGTGCGCAGATTGCCGAAAAGGGCCGCCCGGGTTTCTTCGCCGTAGCTCGCCATCGGCTCGTCCAGGATCAGGATATCCGGGCGCTTGATGGTGGCGCGGCTGATCGACAGGGGTTCTGCGAACAAAGCAGGCAAGTTGGCGCCGCCAAGCGCGATGGGCACATCAAAGACCAACTCCAGCACCAACTGGTTCACACCCGCGTCAGCCAGCACTTCGCTGACGACCCGGCGCAACTCGTCCGCGCGCGCGCCCGCGCTGTCAGATACCTTGCCATAGAGCGCGTTTTCCAGAACGGACAGGCCGTGCACATGCGCGTCCGCCTGGATGGGGACAAACACATCGTCCATCTGCGCGCGCAACGTCGCGCCATGTTCGGTGCGCATGTTCAAGACCCGGTCACGCACGTCCTCAGGGAAGGCGGCGGCCACCTGTTCGGCGGTCACATTGGTTGGCACGCTGAGCAGCAGGGCCAGTTCCTTGTCGGTGATGTCGGATCCGGCCTCCTTGCGGCCCACCAGCTCAAGTGCGGCTTCATATACGTTCGCCTCAAGACCGACCTTGCGGAACAACGGATGGTCCGTGCCATTGGGGCCAAAAATCTGGCGGAGCATTTCCAGAATGTTGCGCGCCAACATCTCAAGGTTCGACGCCAAAGCCAGATCATGCAGCAGACGCAGGAACTCCAGCTTGGATTCGATCAGATCAGGGGTGATGGCCTCTCGGGGTGTGGCAAACAGCAGGTTCTCGGCAATGGGCAAGGCAGGGTTGTAGGTGCCCGGATCAAAACGGTGCACATAGCGATCCAACCCCGCCGCCTCCACGGCAGCGGCCACTTTGGGGCGCAGATCGATCAAGGCCTGCGCCAGCCCGGGGTGGGCGTCCGCATCAAAGGTCTGATCCATGGTGCGACGGGTCAATGCCTCGCCACTGCCACTGCCCTCGATCAGCGTGTACCACCATGCGCGCAGATCATCCTTGCCCGTCACACCGGCAATGGACGGGTCGATCCACTGGGCGTCCAACATGTCGGCCGTGTTGCCCGCGCGCACGGCCTCGCGGCTGAACTCTGTCTCTTCCGCAGGGACCAGCGGGGCTAGGCGCATCGGCATCATCACGTTCTGTCCATAGCTGCCCTGAAACATGATGGGGCGCGAATTGGCATGGCCGATCCGCTTGGCAATAACGGCCTGATGCAGGGTGCGGATGTCCTGATCGGCAAGTTTGACGACACCGCTGGCAGGCAAGGTCTCGCGCGTCAGCACCTCGGCCAGCGCACGGCGATCTTCGTCATTGGGGGCCGTGATGCCCAGAATGGTGCCAGCAGGCACCGTCAGCGAGATATCTTCCAGCACCGCGTTGCCATCACCGTCCCGGACGGTGACTTGATCCAGCACAACGTCACCATGCAGATCGCAGGTATCGGGGGCGGGGGCATAGAACAGCTTGTCGTCGATCATGCCCGCAGGGGCAAAGCGCTCGGTGATCGTTTCCCAACGCAGGGACATGTCTGCGACCTGATTGTAATAGGCCAGCAACTCTTTCCATGGGCTCGACAAGTCCTTGTAGGCGGCCAAGGCGGCCACAAGCGCCCCGATGGTCACATCGCCTTGGATCACCAGATAGCCACCGATGGAAAAGAAGAAGAACGGGGTGAGTTGCGTGATGAAGTTGTTGAGGAACTTCATGAAGAATTTCTTCTGGTAGATCTGGAAACGGATGGCAAAAAGGTTGCCCAACCGGTTCCCGATCATCGCCATGCGAAAACGCCAGCCGCCATTGACGCGCAAGGTGCTGGCTCCGGCAGCGCCCTCGCCAATCTCGGCGGCCAAGGCGCGCACCTGCACGACGCGCTTCTTGTTCAGCAGGTTGATCTGGCGTTGCAGCTTGGGGATCAGCCACGCTTGCAGGGGGATCAGGGCAATGGCGGCAAATCCAAACGCCACCGACTGGAAGAACAGAAAGCCCAGGATGGTCAGCATCTGACCCGCCTGCAAAACGGGCTGGGCCACTGCATCTCCCATAAGGCCGCCCATGGGTTCGCTTTCGGCAGTGACCATGCTGACCAATTCACCCTGACTGGTGCGTTCGAAGTAGGGCTGCGGGAACCGCAGGATGCGTGCGATCAGCGTGTAGCGAAAGCGGCGCAACAGCCGCTCGGCCAACACACCTTTCATGGTGTTGATGCGCATTTTAAGCAGGCCATGACACAACACCGCCAACAGGAACCCACCACACAGCATCATCAGATAGGTGATCTGATCGAACTCGTAGCCGTAAGCGGTGATGGTGGGTGACCCGGACCCGATGGCATCGTTGATGATCTGCTTGGGCAGTTCCAGCGTCAGGTAAAGCAGCGGGAACAGCGTCAGCGTGACCATCAACAGGATCAGCTGATCGCGTTTTGAAAACTTCCAGATAAATCCAAAGAGGGAACGTTCTATGATGCCGGTCCACGTACTGAAAAGGGCAGGCAGTGCGCCCAATGTTAACCTATCAATGGCAGAGACGGGAAATCAATGGCCCGTCGCGTGCCAGACGGGATGGATTGCGACAGCGCCTGCGTCACCCTAGTGTGGCAATACAGGCTATGTGAAAGGCACCTTTTGACCGACCCAGTTACCTTTGCTTTGGTTCTGCTGTTCTTGCTGCAGATGAAGCATCTATTTGCGGATTTCTATCTTCAGACCCCGCGCATGCTGGCCAACCGTGCGGTGTATTTTCACCTTGGGCGGCTGCAACATGCCGGTCTGCACGCGGTGGGCTCGCTTGTGGCGATGGTGCTGGTGGGTGTGCCTGTGGCGCTCGCGCTGATTGTGGCGGTTTTCGAATGGGCCGTGCATTTCCACATCGACTGGGGCAAGGGCAGGTGGTCGGACCATACCGGCCATGGGCCTACTCAGGCGGGGTTCTGGCGCGCTTTCGGGGTGGATCAGGCCATGCATCAATGGTCCTATCTGGTCATGGTCTGGGTGGTTCTGCCCTGATAATCATTCCGCCGCTGCGGCCCGGGTGCTGAGGGCGCCGAAGGTCGGCAAAGGTTCTACGTAGCCATCAAGGTTCACGGCCGCCAGCGTGTCGAACCGCACACCGTCCAGATCGTTGCAAGCCTCCCGTGTTGCCTTGTCTATCAGCACCCGACCGGGATCCGCCTTGTCACGTAGTCGGGCGGCAAGGGTCACGGTCGATCCCAATACGGCATGGTCCATGCGGGTGTGTGACCCCAGAGCGCCCATAACAACCCGGCCCGAGGCGACGCCGACGCTCATATGCAGATTGTATTCCGGGAACCGCTCAAGCAGCGTCTGGACCGCACCGACAATCTCGACCGAGCACGCCACCGCCCGCTGTTCCTTGTCCGCCCCCTCAAACACGGCGACCATTGCGTCACCGATGAACTTGTCCACGTCGCCCTGATGCGCTTCCACGATGGCTGCCTGCACATCGAAATATTCGTTCAGAGCTTCGATCACGACCTCCGGGGCCACGCGTTCCGAAAACGCGCTGTAGCCACGAATGCGTGTATAGATCACCGACACGCGCTTGCGCACACCGCCGCGCGCCATGCCGTCCTTGGGGCTTTGCGTGGTGGTCAGGTTGCCGTAGCGCACCAACGTCCTGAGGTCCTGACGCTCGGACAGGGTGGCGATCATCGTGTTGACCCGGCCTGCCAATTGCCCGATCTCATCGTGTGTGGGCACGGTGTCGACCCGCGCACTCAAATCGCCCGCGCCGACTTTCTCGACCGTTTTTCCTATTGCTCGGACAGGCTGGGTCAGCCGCCGCGCAGAGATCAGTGCACCCATGCCTGCAATTGCAAAGCCAAGTGCGCCAAGGATCAGGATCTGCCGCGTGATGGCATCCACTACGGCAAAGGCGCTGTCCTCTGTCAGTTCTGCCACGACTGCCCACGGGAACCAGTCGGGAAAGGCATAGGCGCCCAGCACGGGCGTTCCATCGGCGCGGGTGTAGGTTTGCAAGGCATTGGCCCGCGCCCCCGCCACCATCAGGGGCAGGGCAGATTGCACGATCTCCCGGTCGAGAAGGTCGGTTTGGGTGTCGACCAGAACGGTGCGCCCGTCCTGATCTATGACGGTAATCTCACCACGCTGCGCAAAGGGATGGCGGGCCACAAGATCCGCCAGCGCTGACAACTCGATCCGCGCGGCCAAGGTGACTTGCCGCCCCGCAATCGGCGTGTTCAGGGGTAACGCCAGCGTGGCCATCCAGTCCCCCGTCTCTTGCATCTGCGAAATGTGCGGACGGCCGAACTGGCCGGTGTCCTCGATGCTGGCGATCAGGTCAGGCGGCACCATCAGCGATTGCACCGGGTCCAGCCCAAGGGCCTCCAGCTTTTGCGCAAATGCCTGGTCCGTTGCCATGATCGGCAGGTTCGATCCGGCCACTGCCAGCTGCAGCGACATCACATCAGGTAATTCCTGCAAGCCGAGTGTCAGCAATGATACCTTTTGCGGCACGTCCAGTTCGGGGCTGTCTATCCCGTTGCGGATCACCATCAGCGGCGACAACCATTGCCCCTGATAGGTTGTATCAAACTGCGTCTGAAGTTGTGCCGCAACCGACGTCAGATCTTCGTTCGCTGCCAGTTTCAATTCGTCCCGCGTCAGCTGCGTCAGGTTCAGACCGGCAATGGCCAGCGGAACCACCGCAAGCAGCGTGGCAATCACAAGGAACTTCAGGCGGAGCGGAAACCACATGGTCAGCAGATTACCTCATTCGGCACCGTCTGGATATGACGGTTTTCAACCCTTAGTTGCTGCGGGCGGTGGCTGTGACGGTCGCGGTGTCGGTGCTGACACCGCTGGGCAGGCCTGTGCTGTCGCGCGCTGTCACCGTCACGGTGTAAGTGCCCGGCGCTGAATAGGCATGGCGCACAATGGCACCCGTGGCCGTTGCCCCGTCCCCAAAGTCCCACGCAATCGCCACCCCGTGCCCATCCGCATCACCGGCGGTGGAGGCATCAAATACCAGCACATCATGCGCCGCACCCACGGGCGTCGTCCGATCTGGTCCCGCATCGACCGTGGGCGGCGTGTTCACCAGAACAGCCAGACTGTCCTGCCCGGTATCGCAACTCGATCCACTGTCGTCCTGCACGGTCAGCACCACGTCCACCGGGCCACTGGCCTCAAACCTGCGCGTTACCTCCATCCCCTCCAGCTCAATGCCATCGCTGAAAGCCCAGACATAGCGGGTCACTGTCCCGTCAAAATCACCGGATCCGGCCGCGCTGAACACCGCCTCATCACCTCGGCTTAGCACCTGATCCGGCCCCGCCATGGCCGTCGGTGCGGCATTCACACGGGCATAGACCTCTTCTGTCCGAACTGAGTTCAAAAGCCCCTTGCCGCCATCCAAGGACACGGTGACCGGATAGAGGCCGGGCGCGTCAAAGCTGTGCGAAACAGATGCGCCGGATGCCGAGACATCATCCCCAAACCGCCATGCCACGTCCGTCCCATCGGGTACATTCACCGCCCACTCCACCGGCACTGCCGGACAGATTTGCCCCGCAACTGACAAACCTACAGATGGGGCAGGGTTCACGATAACGACCCGTTCAGACAGGACACTGGAATTGCCCACCCCAGCATCATCGGTCACGGTCAATGCCACGGTAAAGGTCCCAGCCTTGGCAAAAACATGCGCGGCTGCCACGCCCGTCGCAGCCCCCCCATCGCCAAAGTCCCAGGCGAAACCGGTCACCGCCCCATCAGGATCGGACGATCCAGAGGCGTCAAACACCACCGCCTCGCCGACGGCCACGCTGGCAGGCGCATCAAATACCGCTACCGGGGCGGCATTCACGATGATCTTCCGGCGCGTTTCCAACTGATCCAGACCGGATTCCAACCCCTGCAACCCTGCTGTCAGCGTGACAAATACGTCTCCCGGCTCGGCAAAAACGTGAGACACAGCCTCACCCGTCGCGGTCCCGCCATCGGAAAACGCCCAGGAAAAAGACGTCACAGACGCATCGCCCAACCCATCCACCTCGGCCACGAACTCCGTCGGCAATCCTGCTGCAGCACGGTCGCCTGCCGCAATGGTCAGGGCAGGGGCAGGCAGCACGGTCACGGTGACCGTATCCACATCGAGGGCCGAACAATTCGCAACCGCTTCGCCCTGAATGGTCAGCGTCACCACATAAGTGCCGGGGGTCTTGTACCGATACTCCGGCCGCTCCCCGCTCGCCGTGCCACCATCACCCATGGTCCAGCTGAAGGCATCCACCGCGCCATCCCGGTCGGTCGATCCCGACCCGTCAAAGCGCACAGGCTGATTGGCGTAGACGGTCAGATCGCCACCCGCATCCGCAATCGGTCCTTCGCGGACCAGCACCGCGATGCGGTCCACGTCACTGCCCCATTCGGTGCCCTTGCCGTTGCGCACGCGCAAGGTCACGGTATAGGCCCCCGGCACCTCATAGCTCTTGGTCGGGTTGATCAGGTCAGACATGGTGCCATCGCCGAAGTCCCAAGCGTACTTCAGCAAGCCGCCATCGGGGTCCAAACTGTTAGAGGCATCAAACAGGATCGGCGCGCCGGAACACACATCACGGTTGCCCCCAGCATTGGCGAAGGGTCGGGCGTTTACGACGACAGTGGTGGCATCAATCGCACTGGCATTCGATACACCCGTGCCATCATCCACGCGCAAGGTGACGGGAAAGGTGCCCGACCGGGGATATACATGGGTGATGGTTTGCCCGGTTCGGGGCGCTGACCCATCGCCAAAATCCCACCTGTACACCAGCGGATCGCCATCCGCGTCGGCAGACCCCGACGCATCCAACAGCACGTGCAATACATCCGTCTCGATATCCGGGCCCGCTTCGGCCACTGGGGCTGCATTTACACGTACGGTCAGGGTGTCCGATGCGGTCGAATTGGAAACGCCTGCATCATCCGCCACCACAAGCTGCGCGGTCCATGTGCCGGGAGTGTCATAGCTGCGCTTGACTTGCCGCGTGTCCTGCGGTGCAAACCCATCGTCGAATTCCCATCGATAGGTTGCAATCGCCCCATCGGGATCAAAACTCGCACCGGCGTCCAGCACCACTGGATCACCGGGGGCCACAATCAGATCGGCACCTGCTTCCGCCACAGGCTGCGCGTTCACGGTGATCGTGGTCTCGTCAAAATCCTCGGCCACACCACCGCTGAAATTGTCCTCCACCCGCAGCCCGATCCGGTAGATGCCGGGCGTGCCGATCCGGTAACTCACGCGCTCTTGCTCCGCCGTCATTCCATCGGGCAGGGACCATTCATACGTCCCGATCGCCCCGTCGGGATCAACGGACGCACGCGCGCTCAGCACGAACTCCTCATCCGGGGCCACCACCAGTGGCGGGCCTGCATCGGCAATTGGGGCGGCATTCACTGTCACGCGCATTGTATCGCGGTCGGTGTTTAGCGGCGCGCCGCTCGCATCGCGCACAACCAGCGCCACTTCATAGACACCGGGGCGGGCATAGGCATGCACCGGGCGCGGGCCTGATGCCGTCGCCCCATCGCCAAAGTCCCACTCATAGGCGGACACCGTGCCATCCACATCTACAGACCCGGTGCCATCAAACTGCACATCCGAAATGGTCACAAACTGATCCGGCCCCGCCTCGGCCACCGGGGCGGCATCGACGACAATCTGCGTCTCGGTTCGCTGCGTGGCGGACCGTGTGCCGCTGTTGTCGGTCACGGTCAGCGCCACGGTATAGACGCCTGGCGCGGTCCACGCATAGCTGACGGTCTGGCCTTCGCCCATGGCCCCATCGCCAAAGTCCCACAGGTAGGACAGGATCACCCCGTCCGCGTCCACACTGCCGCTGCCATCCAGTTGCGCGGCCTCACTGACGGACACGGGCCGCTCCGGGATCACAATAGCAGGTTCGGGCGACGCATTCACATCAATGACCAGCGTATCGACTGTCGCGCCATTGGAGACACCGCTGTCATCCGTCACGGTCAAGGCAACGGTATACCGACCCGGCGCAGCATAAGAGTGCTGTACAGCCGCCCCCTCCAGCACGGTGCCGTCGCCCATATCCCAGGCATAGCCCGCCACGGCCCCGTCCACATCATAGCTCGCGGACGCGTCCAGAGAGACGATCTGCCCCACCTCCGCCGTCTGGTCCGTTCCCGCCTCGGGCACCGGCGCAAAGTTCACCACCACATCGCGGGTTGCGACGCCAAAGTCACAAGGATGCGCGCTGTCGTCCTCAACCCGCAGAACAACGCGGTACAGCCCCGGCTGGGCATAGGATTTCTCAGCCAACGGCCCAGCAACCTGTTCCCCGTCATCAAAGGTCCAAAGATACCGCGTGATCGGGCTGTCAGACGGCTCCGACCCTGTGCCGTCAAAGCTGATCACCTCATCCGGTGCCACCACAATCGGCGCTCCCGGCTTGGCGACAGGCGCGCGGCGCACATGCACGGGCACGATCACTTCCGACCCGGCCCCGGCACGGCCTCCGGGTTCCAAAACACGCAGAACGGCGTTGTAGCGCCCCGGCAAAGCATAGGCATGCGCAATCACCGGCGCTTCTGACACATTCCCATCGCCAAACTCCCAGAAATAGGACAGCGGGGCACGGCCCTGCGATGCGGTGGCATCAAAGGCGACAGAGGTACAATTCGCCAAAGGCCGCGCTGTGCCGATGGCCGTGGGGCGTGCGGGATCAAGCGTTCTACGCGGCGGCATCTGCAAGGGCATCGGCGCACCCGCCCCATCAAACACAGCCACCGTCATATCGTTGGGCGTCTCGAACCCGCCGTTCACACTCAGCGCCAGCACCCGGTCCGGGGTGTTCACCTGATCCACGGCCCAACGGTCCTGCCCCGACACGCGCACCGGCAGATCGGCATAATCGGTCACAACAGCAACGTCCGCATTGCCTCCATCAAAGCTCTGCACCGTATAAGGGCCTTCCGTCCCCGCAAAAGGCACCCGGGTCGCGGTTCCGGCAGTGGTCCAGCGAATGGTGGGTTGATAGGCAAAAACCTCCAACCCCTCGGGCGCACGGTCGCGGTCCCGCGCGCGGCTGATGTTTATCGAAAACCCGTTCCCGTCATTGCCACTCGTGGCCTCGACATCCAGACGGAAATACACACGGTCACCGACGCGTTCACCTTGCTGCGGACGCACAGCGCCGAGGGTCACCCACCGACCATTGGTTGTGCGATCGTTGTCATAGGCCGCCTCGACCAGCACACGTCCGGGCCCGGTCACCGGGAACACAGGGCGCGCCGGATCGGGCCGCGCGCCATCCTCAACCATCACCGGTCGGTCTGCGTCCGAGAACGCACCATCCCCGCCGAACACACGGAAGGTCGTCACCGCATCGCCGGGGCCGCCATAGGTGAAATCATCGGCCCCAAAGGTCTCAGGATCCCACAACCGCACAAACAAGCGCCCATCCATCTCCGCCGGAACAGAGAAAAAGATTTGTTCACGTCGGTCCGTATCCCCTTCGCGCGTCGGGGCCGCGACGCCGTAGACCACGATCAAGCCCTCATTCGCCGGCTGGGCAAAGGCAGGCACAACCGCGCACAGGGCAAGGACCACACTCAAAAACTTCAGGGCGTACAACATCTTCCCAGATCCTCCTCGGGCGCGGCACACCGCGTCCCCATCACCGGAACACAACGTTTCCGACATAATCCTCGATCGCCACCTCGATCAGGCGCAGGTCCCCCGGCTCCGCAGGCAGGGACGCCCGGCAGATGCCGGTCTCCGCATCACAGCGCAGAAACCCCTCGCGTTCGACCTCGCCAACTTGCAGCAGATACGGGGCCGCCTGACGCAACCCGCTGACATCAGAGGCGACAACAACCAGTTCAATAGGGCCACCAAGACCGTTCGGGCGGATCAGTTCCACTGACAGCACATCGGGCGGCTCAACATCGTAAAGGGTCTGTAACCTTGCGGCATGCACATTGCCGACAGCGTCAACAGCGACCAGATCAAAAGCGTTCAGACCCGGCGACAATGGAACCTCAACGGCAAATCGGCCCCCCGCCAAAGGCACAGGTGCGCCGTTCAGGGTCACTTTCACAGCGTCAATCGCAATACCGGCGACGGTCGCCACTGCCATATCTGTCGCACGGGGCAAGGGGGCATCCAGCATCACATTCGGCGGCACCTGATCGCGCACCACTTGAAACGCGGCACGTCCCTCGATCCGACCCGTTGGCCCCAGAACCACCAACGTGTAGTCGGTCGGCGCATCCCCGGCAGGCACTGAAAAGCGGATGGCACCGTTGGTCTCGACACGGCTCCGCACCACCACCGCGTCGCCTGATCGTACCTGAACATCGGCCCCCTCGGCGGCATTGGACATGGCAACGACCGACAGATTGGCAGACCGCGTGGCCAAGGCATCACCGACCCGCGGCAGATCAGGGGCAAAGCCAATCCGCACCTGCGCGTCCGGGCGATAGATCACCGATTGCTCGGTCACACTTTCATTGCCCGCAGGGTCCACTGCGCGCAGGGTCAGCACATTGGTTCCGGGCCGCAACCCGGCCTCAAGGACAAAGCTGCCGTCGGTCCCAAGAGGCACGGGATCGTCGTTCAAGGTCACATCGGCATTGGGCTCAGATGCGCCAAAGACCTCGACACCGGACTGCCCCACGATCGCTCCGTCAGAAGGCGACAACAGGGTCAGAAAGGGTGGGTTCGTATCCTCGCGCAGGGTAAAGGACCGTGACCTGCTCCACTGTCCCGGCAGCCCGAGACGATCAAGGGCCGCCACCCGCCAGTGATAGCGACGCGGGGGCAGGGGGACAGTGTCAAAGGCGGTGCCCCGCACCCCCCATTGCGACACCTTCATCTGATTGAAACCAGGGTCCAGAGCAACTTCGATCCAATAGGCTTCGGCCCCCTCGAACGGGGCCCAACCCAAGGGCGCAAACCCGTCATAGAGTATCGCATCCCGCGCTGGCGCTGTGAGTTGAACAGCCTCCAGCACGTTCGCTTGTTCCGCACCGCGCGGACCAACAACCAGGCCCTCATTCTGGCCCACTTCGATGGTCTGATCCCCATCAGTGATACGCAGACCGGGCGCGTCAAAGTTCACGAAACGCGCGCCGTTGGCATCGGTCCGGACCCAGAAATCGGTGGAATTGGTTTTGGTTTCGATCCCCGGTACATCGACCTCAAAGGCGGACTTATCCGACAGTGGGTTCAGCAGAGCGTAGAAATCCCCTTCCACCAGCGACACACGGGTCACCTCCTCCCCTGTCAAAGGATCCGATCGCATCCGCTGGATCGTGGCGTTCGAATTGGCATTCAAACGCAGACGGCTCAGATCGCGAAAGGTGACCTGCGTGGTGCTTTCAGACAGGGTGCGAACACGCTCGAATTCGACAAGCACATCGCTCAATCCCCGACCACTCCAGCCCGGGTCTTGTGGCGCGCGGCCTTCTACGTTGCCGTGCACGTCGGACACGATGGCTTCTGCAGACCGATCGCGTTGGGCGATGGAAATCTCCAGTGCTTCGACGGCCAACACGGTGGCGATGTCGGAAAAGTCCACCACCTCTACCCACGCTCCGACGTCGCGGCGCTCCACGGCAGTTTCGCGGTTCTCGATGGCGGCACCGATCTGCTCGGGGGCAAAGACCTGTGCCCCTTCCGCATTCGCGCGCTGGATGGCGGCAAGGCTTTCGGCCAGCGCGGCATCGGCTGCGCGAACTTGTTTGACCGGCATCCGCAACGCGGTCCCCGGCACGACCGATGCAGGCGACCTGATTGCGTTCAACTCAAGGATATAGGGCCAGAGATCCGGGTCGTTAAGGTGTTCCGCCACAACCCCGCGCAAGGTATCGCTGGCTGTGAACACAACGGTCTCAAGCGGTGCATTCAGGTCGCTGCGGTCTTGCGCCACGGCCGACAGTGCGCTGGCAGCCGCACACACCGCGGCTGTCAGGCACCGTCGCGCCATCCGCTCAAATTGCAAGACACCCAAACCAATTCCCCCAGGACGGCGATACCAAATGCGTTCTCTTTGAACGTGTCAGTGTCCCGTCATGGTTGTATCGAGGCAACCCCCTATTTGCCCTTTCCGGCGCGGGCTTGATAAATCACTCGACCGCAATGCGGCCTGCGCTCCGGCACTGGTGTGCAATCAAAGGCGATGGATCGGATGCGCGTCAGGCGTGTCGGCGCACCTTATGCCCGCCAAAGCGAATTTTGCTGGGCGTGGGAGATCGAATGGGCCAGCGTTTTGAACTCGGTCGCGATATGGCGATGAAAGCGGCGCACGGCGGGGCGCTCGGGCCGGTCGGCGGGGCTGATAATCCCGAGGTTGCGGGGCACATGATGGATGCGGATATCCAGCGCCGTCAGCGCCTTTTGCTGGCGCATCATGAACAGCACAGAATAGGGCAGGATGGTCAGGCTGTCGGACCCTTCCAGTACGGTGCGCACCGCACTGATGGAACCGCCCGAAAAGCTGACCTTCACGTCCTCCACCTCAATCTCCTGCAGGATCGCACGCAGGTCCTGATAGAGCGGGCTGTTCGTGGGCGGTGCAATCCACGGATAGTGGGCAATGTCCTCCAACTTCAGCGCCCGTTTGCGCGCCAGCGGATGTCCCATCCTGCAGGCAATCACGTTGCGCCCCTGCAGGATTTCCTCAAACGCCACGCGGTCTGGTAACTCGCCTGGCGGCAGCGGGCAGATCGCCAAATCCAGCGACCCGCTGTCCACATCCCGGATCAGCGTCTCGGCATAACCATAGCTTTGGTCGATGCGCACATTCGGGTGCGCCTGCTGAAAGCCCGCGATCATCGTGGCAATCACCGCATCCATGAACACCGGAGTCCCGGCCACGCGGACGGCGCCGGTCTTGCCCCCAATATATAGGTCGGCTTGGGTCGACGCCTCGCCACTCGCCTGCCGGATGACGCGCCCCTGCGCCGCCAGCGCCGCGCCAAGCTCCGTCGGCACCAGCGGCCTGCGCCCCTTCTCGAACAGTGGTTGCCCCAACCGCGCTTCTAGCGCGGCCAGGGTCCGTGACAGCGACGGTTGCGACTTCCCCAGCGCATGTGCACCGGGGGTCAACCCGCCTTCATCCACGACAGAGGCGAGCATAACGAGGTGATTTGGATCCAATTGCATAGCATCAGGTTATATTATGCCTCGCAATTCGTATCAACATGATCCTTGCAGCGGGTTAGCCTTCCCTCATGCTGACCAAACCCTCTCCCTCCTCCCCCCGCGTCCTCTTCGGCTCAGGCCTGCGCCACATGGTGGCCGAAGAGGTCGCACGGCTTGGCTGCCAGCACGCCCTTGTCCTGTCGACCCCGCAACAATGCGACAGCGCCATGGCCATCGCCGAAACCCTCGGTGACAAAGCCGCAGGCATCTTCGCCCGCGCCACCATGCATACGCCTGTGTCCGTTACGGACGAGGCAGTCGCTCACCTGCGCGACGTCAACGCCGACTGCATCATCGCCATCGGCGGCGGTTCAACCACGGGCCTCGGCAAAGCCATCGCCTTGCGCACGGGTGTACCCCAAATCGTGATCCCCACCACCTACGCAGGTTCCGAAGCGACCCCCATCCTCGGCCAAACTGAAAATGGCGTCAAAAACACACTCACAGATGAACGCGTCCAGCCCGAGGTCATCCTCTACGACCCCGAGCTTGTGACTTCACTGCCAACGGCCATGACCGTCACATCGGCCCTCAACGCCATCGCCCACGCCGCCGAAGCCCTCTATGCCCAAAACCGCACCGACCACAGCGACGCGCTGGCCCTAGAAGGCATGCAGCACTTCGCAGATGGCCTCCCAGCGGTCCTGCAAAACCCGACCGACGCAGAGGCCCGCGAAAAAACCCTGCGCGGTGCCTACGCCTGCGGCGCGGTGCTGGGCCAGGTCGGCATGGCGCTGCATCATAAGCTCTGCCACACGCTCGGCGGCAGCCTCAACCTACCTCACGCCGACACCCACGCGATCATCCTGCCGCACGCGATCCACTACAATGCACGGGCGGTCCCGGACCACCTGAAACCCGTCACGGATATCTTCGGCGGCACCGCCCCCGGCCTATCCCTGCACGCTTTTGCCACCAAAATGAACGCCCCGCTGGCGCTCCAGGACCTCGGCGTCACCGAAGCGCAACTCGACCACGCCGCCGATCTCGCCACGCAAAAGCCTTACCCCAACCCCGCGCCCATCACGCGCGACGGGATCCGCCACTTGCTGCAAGCCGCCTGGACCGGCACCGCACCCACCTAAACGCCATTCTGGGAGGAACACATGGCCGACATCACAACAGACGTCCTGATCATCGGAACAGGCCCCGCCGGGTCCGCCACAGCGGCCCTTCTGTCGACCTACGGGATCGAAAACATGGTGGTGAACCGCTACCGCTGGCTCGCCAATTCCCCCCGCGCCCACATCACCAACCAACGCACGATGGAGGTGTTGCGCGACCTCGGTCCCGAGGTCGAGGACGAAGCCTATATGCATGCCACCGAACAGGATCTTATGGGGTCCAACGTGTTCTGTGAAAGCCTCACGGGCGAGGAACTGGGGCGCATCCAGACATGGGGCACACATCCCCTCAGCCGCGCCGAACACGACCTCAGCTCGCCCAGCAAAATGAACGACCTGCCGCAAACCTTCATGGAACCGCTGCTGTTCAAAACGGCCTGTTCGCGCGGCACCCAGGCACGCATGTCCTGCGAATACCAAAGCCATGAAGCAGACGGCGACGGGGTCACAACCACACTGCTCGACCGGCTCACGAGCAAGACCTTCACAGTCCGCTCCAAATACCTGATCGGCGCCGATGGTGGGAACTCACGCGTCACCGAAAACACGGGCCTGCCGATCGAGGGCAAGATGGGCGTCGCAGGCTCCATCAACCTGCTTTTCAAGGCCGACCTCAGCCAACACGTCGCCCACCGGCCTTCCGTGCTCTACTGGGTGATGCAGCCCGGCTCGAACGTGGGCGGCATCGGCATGGGCGTGGTGCGCATGGTCCGCCCTTGGAACGAATGGCTTGCCATCTGGGGCTACGACATCGAAGGCGAACGGCCCGAACTCAACGAGACGCAAGCCAAGAAAATCATCCGCGACCTCGTGGGCGACCCCGAGCTTGAGATCGACATGCAGGGCATCAGCTACTGGACGGTGAACGACGCCTACGCAACGCAACTTTCCAAGGGGCGCGTCTTCATCATGGGTGATGCCGCCCACCGGCACCCACCCTCGAACGGGCTGGGGTCGAACACGTCCATTCAGGACGCCTTCAACCTCAGCTGGAAACTCGCCGCCGTGCTCAAGGGGCAGGCGGGCGAGGGGCTGCTGGACAGCTACAACACCGAACGCGCGCCCGTGGCAAAACAGATCGTCACCCGCGCCAACCAGTCCATCGGCGAATTCGGCCCCATCTTCGAAGCCTTGGGCCTGATTGGGCACACCGACCCGGACGTGATGCAGGCCAACATGGACAAACGCTGCGACAGCACGCCCGACGCCGAAGCCCAGCGGACAGCCTTGCGCGAGGCGATTGCATTCAAGAAGTACGAATTTGACGCCCACGGGGTCGAGATGAACCAACGCTACCGGTCAGACGCGGTGGTGACGGACGGGCAGATGGAACCGGCCTTCGATCTGGATCACGAACTGCACTACCAGCCCACCACGTGGCCCGGCGCGCGGCTGCCCCATGTTTGGCTCTATGACGCCCACGGCGCCAAACACTCCACGCTCGACCTGACCAAAGGCGGCTTTGCCCTGCTCACGGGCCTCAATGGTCGGGCATGGGCAGACGCCGCCGCCGAGGTCGCCGCCGACCTTGGCATCCAACTCGCCACCCACGTCATTGGCCCGCGCCAGTCGCTTGTCGATCACACCGGCGACTGGGCCCGCGCCCGCGAAGTGGGCGAAGCGGGCTGCGTCCTCGTGCGCCCCGACCACCACGTCGCATGGCGCGCCGAAGGCGGCTCTGACGATCCCAAAACCGAACTCAAACGCGTTCTCACGCATATCCTCGCCAAACAGGACACCGCCACATGACCATTCACGAAGGATACTTCACCGAAGAAAACTCCGCCCAGGTTGTCGCCGCCCGCAGCAAGACGGACAACGCCCGGCTCGAACAGTGTGTCGAGGCCATCGTGCGCCACATGCACGCCTGCATAAAAGAGATCGAGCCGACCCAGCAGGAATGGTTTGACACGATCATGTTCCTGACCAAGACGGGGCACACCTGCACCGATTGGCGGCAGGAGTTCATCCTGCTGTCGGACGTGCTGGGGGTCTCGATGCTGGTCGATGCGATCAACAACCGCAAACCAACGGGCGCTTCGGAATCCACCGTCCTCGGCCCCTTCCATCTGCCCGACGCGCCTGAACTGCCCATGGGGTCCAACATCTGCCTTGATGGCAAGGGCGATCCGATGCTGATCAAGGGGCGCATTCTGGACACCGACGGTAATCCCATCGATCAGGTCAAGATCGACGTCTGGCAGGCCAATGATGAAGGGTACTACGACGTCCAGCAAAAGGGCATCCAGCCCGACTTTAACCTGCGCGGCGTGTTCCGCACGGGCGGCGACGGCGCTTATTATTTCCGCGGCGTGAAGCCCAAAAACTACCCCATCCCCGAAGACGGACCCGTGGGCCAGTTGATGAATGCGCTTGGGCGACACTGCTGGCGGCCCGCGCACCTGCACTACATTCTTGAGGCGGACGGGTATGAAACACTCACGACCCACATCTTTGACCCGGATGACGAATACATCCACTCCGATGCGGTCTTCGGGGTCAAGGAAAGCCTCATGGCCAAGTTCGACCTGATCGAAGACCCCGACAAGATCGCAGAGGCTGGCATGGACGGCCCTTACTATGAAGTGGTGCATGACTTTGTTCTGGCCCGCGCCTGACCACATCCCAACTTCGCCGAACAACACAGGCAGGACGCCGGTCAAACAGTCTCTGTTCTAGAAAAATCCTGCCCCGAAGGGCCGATCTGTCACCAGTTTCGGCCCTTTCCATTTGACAGAGCCACCCATCGCAGTCTCACATGCCGCCAACACCAATGTGAGGACAGACCATGATGAGAACCCGCGCCGCCGTCGCCGTCGAAGCTGGCAAACCCCTTGAAATCATGGAGGTAAACCTCGACGGCCCCCGCGCCGGCGAAGTTCTGGTCGAGATCAAGGCCACGGGCCTGTGCCACACCGACGAGTTCACCCGCTCCGGCGCCGACCCCGAAGGCATCTTCCCCGCCATTCTGGGCCATGAAGGCGCAGGTGTCGTGATCGAAGTGGGCGAGGGCGTCACGACGCTTGAGGTCGGCGACCACGTTATCCCGCTCTACACGCCTGAATGCCGTGAATGCGAGTACTGCTTGAATCCAAAGACAAATCTCTGCCAAAAAGTCCGCGCGACCCAAGGCCAAGGCCTGCTGCCAGACGGCTCCACCCGCTTCTCCATGCTCGACGGAACCCCGATCCACCACTACATGGGCTGCTCCACCTTCGCCAACCACACCGTGGTCCCCGAAATCGCACTCGCAAAGGTCCGCAAGGACGCCCCCTTCGACAAGATCTGCTACATCGGCTGCGGCGTCACCACCGGCATCGGCGCGGTCATCAACACGGCCAAGGTCGAGATTGGCTCCCGCGCCATCGTTTTCGGCCTTGGTGGCATCGGTCTGAACGTCATTCAGGGCCTCAAGCTCGCGGGCTGCGACCAGATCGTCGGGGTTGATCTGAACGACAGCAAGGTCGAAATGGCCGAACACTTCGGAATGACCGATTTTGTCAATCCATCGAAGGTTGACGGCGACATGGTCGCTCATCTGGTTGAATTAACACAAGGTGGCGCCGACTACACCTTCGATGCCACCGGCAATGTGGACGTCATGCGTACTGCCCTTGAAGCCGCCCACAAGGGCTGGGGCGAGAGCATCATTATCGGCGTGGCACCCGCAGGCGCAGAGATCTCGACCCGCCCGTTCCAGCTGGTCACGGGTCGCGTCTGGCGCGGCACGGCGTTCGGCGGCGCCAAGGGCCGCACTGACGTGCCGAAGATCGTCGACTGGTACATGGACGGCAAGATCGAGATCGACCCCATGATCACCCACAAGCTGACCCTGGACGAGATCAACCACGGCTTCGACCTTATGCACGAAGGCAAATCCATCCGCGCCGTCGTCGAGTTTTGACGCCAGTCAGCTTCGTGGTCCTGCACGACGTCGCCACCGGCGTCGAGCAGATCATTCATGAAACCCCCGACCTGATCGAGGCCTCCAACTGGTCCCCCTGCGGGACCTTTCTGCTCATGAACGGCGGGGGGCGTGTCTTCCGCTTTGACCTTGAAACCAAGGGGATCACGTGGATCGACACCGGCGATCTCACCGCACTCAACAACGACCACGGCATCTCACCCGACGGCATCACCCTGGTGGTCAGCCAAAGCCCCGCGCGCGGCACGTCCTGCATCTACACCTTGCCCATCACAGGCGGCACACCGCAGCGGATCACGCCACAGGTACCCTCCTATTTCCACGGCTGGTCGCCCGATGGTGCAACCCTCACCTACACCGCCCGCCGCGACGGCCTCTTCCAGATCTGCACCATCCCGATCACGGGCGGCGACGAAACCCAACTCACGCATGGCCCCGGTCACAAGGACGGCCCCGACTATTCCGCCGACGGGCAATGGATCTGGTTCAACTCGGACCACCATGGCAGCACGCCCGACCTCTGGCGCATCCGCACCGATGGCACGGATCTGCAGCAGATGACCGCCGACGCCCCCGTCAACTGGTTCCCGCACCCTTCGCCGGACGGGCACCACGTGCTATACTTGGCCTATCCCGAAGACGTGCAGGGCCACCCGCGCGGCCAGGATGTTGCGCTGAAACTGATGCCACAAGACGGGGGCACGCCCCGCACCGTCGCAGAATTCCATGGCGGGCAGGGGTCCATCAACGTCCCCAACTGGTCGCCAGACGGGGCACGCTTTGCCTATGTTCGCTATGCCCGCGCTTAAGTGACTTGGCGTCATCTCCCATCCGATTGGCGCAATCCGCAGGTTTTAGGAAAGACGACCCCGACATATCTTCGTATCAAAGCTGACCATTTCAGGAGCGCGCGATGAAACTCACGGTCAATGGCACGGCACACGAGGTGGATGTCGAAGACGACATGCCCCTACTTTGGGTTCTGCGGGATGAACTGAACATCAAGGGTGTGAAATACGGCTGCGGCGTGGCCCAATGTGGCGCCTGCACCGTGCATATCGACGGTGAAGCGGTTCGGTCCTGCCAGACCGCGGCGGCGGATGTCTGGGGCGAGGTCACGACGATCGAGGGTCTTGGAACACCTGACGCCATGCACGCCGTGCAACAGGCGTGGGTAGACCATCAGGTGGCCCAATGCGGCTACTGCCAGTCCGGCCAGATGATGCAGGCGGCAGCCCTTTTGGCCGAGAACCCCGCGCCCACGGACACCGACATCGACATTGCCATGAACGGCAACCTTTGCCGCTGCGGCACCTACAACCGCATCCGCGCTGCGGTCAAAACCGCTGCAACCAAGCTGCAGGAGGCGTGAGGATGAGCCGCATCGGAAAAATCGCCCGCCGCACCTTCCTCGTTGGGTCTGCCGCCGTCGTCGGTGGCGTCGCCTTTGGCTACTACGCCTACAAACGCCCCCCCGCGAACCCGCTTCTGACCGATCTGGACGAGGGCGAGGCGGCGCTGACGCCTTACGTCAAAATCGACAATTCAGGCATCACCCTGATCACCCCACGCGCCGACAGCGGGCAGGGGGCCTATCACGTGCAGGCCGCCTTGATCGCCGAGGAACTGGACGTGGAGCTGGATCAAGTCACCGTCGATCCGGGCATGCCCGATCCCGCCTATTACAACACGGCACTGAGTGCCGAAGCTGCACCCTTCCGCTCTACCGATGACGGCTTTGCCGCCAACTCGACCCGCGGAATCATGGACGCGATGATGAAGTTTCTGGGCATGCAGATCACCGGCGGCTCGACCACAGTGCCTGACAGCTTCGAAAAGCTGCGCCTCGCCGGGGCCGTCGCGCGCGAAACGCTCAAGGCCGCGGCAGCCAAGAAAACCGGCGCAGACATCGCCGATCTGACAACCGAAAAAGGGGCCGTGATCCTGCCAGGCGGCGGCACGCTCGCCTACACCGAACTGGCCGCCACAGCGGCAACCATGGACCCGGTCAACGACGTTACTTTGCGCGATCCTTCCACCTGGCGGCTTGTGGGCAAAGAGATGGAGCGCGTTGATATTGTTGCTAAGTCCACCGGCACCCAAGCCTACGGCATCGACTTCGAAATTGACGGCATGGTCCACGCGAGCGTCCGCACCAGCCCGTGTCGCGGCATGATGAACGGCTTTGACGCCGAAGCCGCGCGGCAAATGCGCGGCGTGATCGACATCGTTCAGGTCAAGGACGGTGTCGCCGCCGTCGCTGACAACACATGGCGCGCCATTCAGGCGGTGAACGCCATCGATGTAGACTGGGGACCAGCGGCTTATCCGTCAGAGCAGGCAGAGCACTGGCAAGCGCTTTCCGACAGCTTCAACGCTGACCAACAGGACAGCCAGTTCCGCGACGATGGCGATGTAGAGGCTGCGCTTGACGGGGCCGAGGCGATCACCGCCGAATACCGCGCGCCCTACCTCGCCCACGCGCCGCTCGAACCGATCTCTGCTGTCGTACAGGTCACCGACGACCGCGTCGATGTCTGGACCGGCACGCAAATCCCGCGCTTCGTTCAGACCAATGTGGCCAAGCTCACCGGCCTCGACACCGATCAGGTTTTTGTCCACGTGCTGATGATGGGTGGCAGCTTTGGGCACCGGCTTGAAGACCGCGTTGTGCGTGAAGCCACTGAAATCGCGATGCAAATGAAGGGCACGCCGGTCAAGCTGACCTACAGCCGCGAGGAAGACACCATTCAGAACGACACCCGCCAGATCGCCATGGCGCGCGGGCGCGGGGCCGTAAAGGACGGCAAGGTTGACGCCTATGATCTCGGCATCGCCATGCCCTCGGTTGTGGCCAGCCAAATGGGTCGACAGGGCTTGCCCACTCCCGGTCCCGACCTGCAAATCGTTGCGGGCGCGTGGGAACAGCCCATGCAGATCCCGAACTACCGCGTCACCGGGTATCGCGCGCCGGAACTGGCCCCAATTTCCAGCTGGCGCTCCGTCGGGGCCTCCACAAATGGCTTTTTCCACGATGTGTTTCTGGACGAGCTGATCCACGCCGCCGGGGCCGACCCGATGGAAGAACGCCTGCGCCTCTGTTGGCACGACCCCTCACATAAGACGCTGGAAGCGGTGGCCGAGATGTCCAACTGGGGTAGCGATCCGGGCCCCAACAAGGGCCGCGGCGTCGCCTTCTGCATGTCCTTCGGTGTGCCGACGGCCGAGGTGGTCGAGGTGACCAACCAAAACGGAGCCATCAGGATCGACAAGGTCTGGGTCGCCGTCGAAGTGGGCCGTGTGATCGACCCGGTCAATTTCGACAACATGGTGCAGGGTGGCATCGTTTGGGCGTTGGGTCACGCGATGAACTCCGAAATCACGATCGCAGACGGCATGGCCGAACAGCGGAACTACTTCGATTTCGAAGGCATGCGCCTGTCCCAAGCGCCTGACATCTTTGTCAAAGGACTGGAAAACGGCGACACGGTGCGCGGCATGGGTGAACCCATGGTTCCGCCTGCTGCTGCCGCCCTGTCTAACGCGATCTTTGCCGCTACAGGCCAGCGCATCCGCAAGATGCCCATGAACCGGCACATCGACTTCGTCTGATCCACTTTGGGGGCAGGACAAACTTGCCCCCATGCGACCCCGCCATGCCGTTTCTGTGTTCCTAACCCGCGCACCGGACCGCTAAACCGCCATCCAACAAGGGGCAGGGAGGTCCACACATGACGCCACGCATGGTCTTTGACGGGATCTACACCCCCCGTTGTGACCCCGTTCAACGCTGACTATTCGCCCGAGTTCGGTGCCTTGCGCGACGGTCTAGAGCGGCTGATCACCGCTGGAGTGCACGGAGTAATCTCAGGCGGCTCCACGGGTGAAAACTACGCCATGACGGTCGAAGAACGACTTGCCGCGGCCCGCGAAACGATCAGGGTGGTGGACGGCCGCGTGCCCGTCATTATGGGCACCGGCGCGATGCTGCCCGCAGACAGCATGGCCCTGGCCATGGGCGGCAAGTCCATGGGCGCAGACGCGCTGTAGGTTGCCACGCCTCCCTATGCGATGCCGACGGATCGGGAGAATGCGCTGGCGGCGCTCGTCATCGACAAGGCCGCAGACCTGCCCATCATGCTTTACAATTATCCGGGCCGTATGGGCGTAAACATGAGTAAAGAGTTTCTCGACCACGTGGGGCGCAGCCGCAACGGCTGAGCCTTGCTGACGGGCCAATAATGTCAAGCCTTCGCAGCCAACCCGAGCCCGGCTAAAAGCGCCTTCATCGATGCTGGATTTCGACCACCTGCATCTGCCAAAGCCTTCCACTGCGTAAACCCTGCGACCAGCGCAGTGTTCGCGTAAGTGGCAGCCTGCGGTGCGGAGGACTTAGATTGGCCGTCTCCAACGCTCACGCGGCCAATGACGATGAGCGTTGGTCGCGGATGCAACTATCTGGCCGCACGGACGTCTTGATCTGGATGTGCAAGCTGATGACCCGTGACGCTTGTGAGTAAACGGTGTTGGAGAGCGCAGACAGCGTCAAGACGGTCCGTGACTGCGAGGCGGTCGATATGCTCAAGGCGATCCATCGCATTAATTTATAATTAGAAGTCATTGATAAAAAATATATTTATTTCGATCCGCCTCTTACAGCCATATCGCACTAGTCGTCTGTGAACCGGTAGGAGCCGTGGGTTTGGTCTTGCCTAGGAACTTCCCGCTGTTGATGATGGCCAAGAAGATCGGACTGGCGCTTGCCTCTGGTCGTTCAGCGGTTCTGAAACCGGCGGAGGAGACCTCATTGACGGCCCTGCATATGGCTGAACCGGCGATGGAGGCAGAAGTGCCTCGGGCTCTTTTCGACGTGGTTCCGGGGCACAGGGCGGATGTCCGCGGTGACCTGACGTCGCGCATCAAAGCGCACATGCGTCATACGCCTGTGGGCAATCCACTCAATCCAGAACCGCTGCAGGACGCCTTAGTCAGTGACGTGCATTTTGATATGGTATGCGGGCATGTGGACAAGGCCGGGGAAATCCTTGTGGGTGAATCTGTGGAGAAACCGTTGGCAACGCCCACAGTGGTGGCAATGTCGCCCGACAATGGTCTGGCAAGGAACGATTTTTTCGGCCCGGTCTTGTCAGTGAATTCTGTTCGATCCTTTGAAGGGGTGATTTCGGTGGCCAGCGGCACCCCTTATGGTCCGTACGCGGCTTTGTTCACCGCAAATGCCAAACGTCCCATACGAGGGGTGCGAAAGTCGCGGCCCGGCACGGTGATGGTCAATTCCAATGGTGAAGGCGACACCGCAAATCCATTTGGGGGCATGACGATGGCCAGTTCCGGCGGTCGCGACAACGGCCTGCATGCCCATGAGCAATACACCCGACTCAAGACAATTTGGCCGGACCTGCCCGACGACACGGAAGAGGTGATGGAGTGACCTACTTCGCCCGCCGCTTGCCACGCCATCGCGGACCGGCGGCTTGGTCAGAGATTTTGGGCAAAAGCAATGGCTTCCCGAGGTTGGAAACCCACGTGACCGCGGACGTCGTTGTCGTTGGCGCGGGATATGCCGGATTGTCTGCCGCGCGACGGGTGTTGCAGTTGGATCCGCAATGTCGGGTTGTCGTGCTGGATGCGGGTCGCGTGGCCGAAGGGGCGGCCGGGCGTAATTCGGGGTTCATGATCGACTTGCCCCATGATCTGGCCTCCAATGACTTTGCCGGACCGGGCGATGATCTGGCTCTGACCAGACTGAACCGGCAAGCCATTGATTTCGGACAGTCCGCTGTGGACGAGTACGGCATTCCGCCCGCTTTTTTCGATCCCGCAGGTAAAGTGAACGGCGCGGCGAGTGCGGCGGGAGATGGGCACAATCGCAACTATTCCAAGCACTTGGACGGATTGGGTGAGCAATGGGAGTGGCTTGACGCGCAGGACATGCGGGATCTGACGGGATCCAAACACTACCGTTCAGGGCTTTATACCCCCGGCACCGTGATGTTGCAGCCTGCCGGTTACGCGCTTGGCTTGGCTGCGGGCCTGAGCCGCGCCGCAGAGGTGTTTGAGCATTCGCCGGCGCTGACCATCAGACGCGAGGGTGTGTCCTGGACCGTCCAGACGCCCAAAGGATCTGTCGCGGCATCACATGTCATTCTGTGCGTAAATGGCCATTTGGAAAGTTTCGGAGTGGCGCAGGGGCGGTTGATGCAGCTGTTTCTGTTTGCCTCCATGTCAGAGGAGTTGAGCACCGATGCGCAAGCGGCCTTGGGCGGTGCACCGCGATGGGGCGTGACCCCTTCGGATCCGATGGGCACGACCATGCGGCGCATTGATACCGGGCAGGGCGGGCACCGGATCGTGACCCGGACGGCTGCAGTCGTTCGGCCGGGGATGCAACCGAAAGGGCGCGACCTGCGAAGGGCGGCGCGGTTGCACCGAGACAAATTTGCGCAGCGTTTTCCGCAGTTAAGCGACGTGCGACAAGCCTATGCCTGGGGTGGACATTTGTGCCTGTCGCTCAATGGCGTGGCCCATGCGCGCGAGATTGAGCGCGGTTTGTTCAGCGCATGTGTGCAGAATGGTTTGGGCACCGCGCGCGGCACACTCACCGGGATCGCCGCTGCCGAACGGGCGCTGGGGCATGTATCTGACATCACACGGTATTTCGACGCAGAGGCAGAACCAAGAAAGCTACCGTCGCAGCCATTGGCGACGTGGGGTGCGAACGCGTATCTGCGGTTGAAGGAATGGCGGGCAGGGACTGAATAGCCATCTTGCTTCGACTTTTGTGCACAGCAGGTCCGTTCACTCTTGTCCATATCGCACATTCGTTGGATCAACCCACATTCCTCCACCAAGGCGTCAATAAACCTGATTGAGTGGGTCAGCCGCAGGGATCTTGCGCTCCCGGCGGGAGATGTAGTCTAGCAATGCTTCGTTCAAGGCCTCATCAAACTTGGGCTCTTCATATATCAACTGCAGGGCTTCGGCGCGGTTGAGCGCGCGTTCCGTGATTTCGACCCCGCCTTCGGCCTGCCAGTGCTCGATCGAGTTATTGTCGAACAACTCCGGCATGAAGAAGGCCGTCTGGAAATTATCCTGTGTGTGCGGGTGCCCTAGATAATGCCCGCCGGGGCCCACGTCCGGCACAGCGGCAAGGGCGGCGTCGAAGTCATCCCAGTTTACCCCTTATGCCATGCGGTAGGCCATGGTGCATTGCCCTACGTCCACGATGAACTTGGCGACCGAACAGTGCATCCCCGCCTCGTTCCTGCCCGCAGAATGCCAGATGTAGTTGGCCCCCGCTTGCATGACGGAGGACAGCGTCGTCGCACTTTCATAACCTGCATGCGCATCAAAGGTCTTGGCCCCGCCCAAAGTATTTGAGGTGCACTACGGCACGCCGTAGCGCCGCGCCATCTGACCGATCATGAAGTTCATCATCGAAATCTCGGGCGTGCCCGCCATGGGCGCGCGGGATTTCATCGACACGGTGGACAGGAAGTGCCCGTATATCGCGGGACATCCGCGCCGGATGACTTGTGCGTAGGCCAGCGCGCTCAACGCCTCTGCATTCAACTGCGCGACGGAGGCTGGCACCGACGCGGGCGTGTTGGCCCCACCCAGCACGAAAGGCGAGCACAGAACCGGCTGGTTGCGGCGGCAAAAGGCGCGCATCGCACCCAGCATCGTTTCGTCCCCCACCAGCGGTGAATTTCCGTTGCAGTTGCCGGTTGTGACGGGGTGATCTTCCATGAACGCCGCGCCGAACAGGATGGCGCACATGTCCAACACATCCTCGGCGTTCTTGGGGCTGGTGGTCATGCCCATGAACGTCTTGTCCGAGTATTTCATGGACGAATAGGTGATCGCCAGATGTCGGTGGCTGATCGGGTGATCATAGGGTTCGACGATGTGGTGGGCGGACGAGTGCAGGGCGGGCATCATGTGGCTGAGCTTGTGGAATATCGCCAGATCGTCGAGCGTGGGGTTGCGGCGCACGTCGTCGAGGTCGCGCAGATAAGGCGCGCCGGTCATTGGCACGAATATACAGTGGCGCCCACCCAGACGGACGTTCTTGCGCGGATTGCGGGCGTGGTAAGTGAAACGGACGGGATGGTGGCGATTAACGCGCGCACAAGGCCCCGGTCGAGGTAGACGGTTTCGCCATCGACCTTCGCCCCCGCAGATTTCCAGTCGGCCAACGCGATATCGTCGCGAAAGACGACGCCCACGTTTTCGAGGATATCCATTGAGGCCGTGTCGATCCGTTCGACCTGGCTTTCGTCCATGATCTCGCACCAGGGCAAGGTGTTTTTGAGGCCTGGCAGCATGGCGACGTTGGGGGCTGCGCGCTGGGCGCGGCGGCTGGCGCGACCGCCGGAGCGGGTGCGGAGTGCGGGCATCTGGACCTCCCTTGAAACCTGCTTCGAGTGAACGAGACGAGGTCGGTAAAGGTGGGTCAAAAGGCGAAGGGATTGGCCTGCGAGCGATTTTTTGGGCTGTCCCCGCGGAGACAGGTGGGTTTGTCCCCGCGGGGACAGCCTGTTCGGGGCGTTGACGCAATTTTTAGCGGTCTGCAAAACGGGTGCGGGATCAATGGCTTTGCCAGCGACCGCTGCGTTTCGGGAATTTTAACCCAACAAAACGCACACTGCGTGCCGACGCCCCTTGGCGCGTCGTCAGGCGGGTGTCAGACCCAGCCCGGACAGGGCGCGGATATGGCCAATAATGTCGTCTACGCCCGTGCCGTGGCGCAGCGCGGCAAAGACAAAGGGCCGATCACCGCGCATCCGTTTTGCATCCCGCTCCATCACCTCCAGCGACGCGCCCACATGGGGGGCGAGGTCGGTCTTGTTGATGATCAAGAGGTCGGATTTGGTGATGGCCGGGCCGCCCTTGCGCGGGATTTCCTCGCCCGCTGCGGTGTCGATAACGTAGAGCGTGATGTCGGCCAGTTCCGGGGAGAAGGTGGCGGAAAGGTTGTCGCCGCCGCTCTCGATCAGGATGGCTTCGACCTCGGGGTGGCGCTGCCGCATCTCGGCCACAGCGGCCAGGTTGATCGACGCATCCTCTCGGATCGCGGTGTGCGGGCAACCGCCGGTTTCGACGCCAATGATCCGGTCTTGCGGCAGGATCTGGCGGCGCATCAGTTCTTCGGCATCTTCCTGCGTGTAGATGTCGTTGGTGATCACGCCGATGGAGTGCTGGTCTTTCAAAGCGGCGGCGAGGGCGGCGGTGAGCGTCGTCTTGCCCGCGCCCACGGGGCCGCCGATGCCGATGCGAAGGGGGCCGTTGAGCTGTGTCATGTGCGAAATATCCTTGGCTGGAGGGTTTCGTGGCGCATGGCCGCGATGTCGGCGGCAAAGCTGGTGGAGGTGAGCGCGTCGAGCGGGGTGGTTTCCGCCTTGGCTGCGGTATCTGCGATGGTTGGGGCGAGGGCGGCGAGGACCGTTTGGCCGTCGGTCTGGCCCAGCGGCATTGCGCGTTGGGCGACTGACACGAGGTTGGATACAAAGGCGTGCAGGTAGAGCGGGAGCGTGTCGCTGAGGGGGATGGCCATGGCGCGGGCGGCTGTGCCGACGGCGACGGGGTAGGTCAGGCCGCTGATATTAAGGCCCCAGACAGCGCGGGCCGTGTCGCAAAAAGCCGCCCCCTGAAGGTCGGTTTCTTTGAGCCGCTCAGCTGAGGCGGCGAAGGCGCGGGCCGTGGCATCGACATGGGACACATCGTCGGTCGTGTGGGCCGCGGCCAGCAGGATCGCATCAGCGCGGCCTGAGCCGTGGGTGAGCAGGGTTTGCAGATAGTCCTGCAAGCTGGCTGCGTCGGCAATCGTGCCATCCGCGATGACTTGTTCCAGCCCATGCGAATAGGCAAACGCCCCCACCGGGAAGGCGGGCGAGAGCCATTGCATGAGGGTGAGTGCTGCGCTCATGTATGGCTGTGCGAATGGTCGTGGCCGTGCGTGCGCCCGTGGCCATAGGCACCGCCTTCGGGCGTGAAGGGTTCGACCACCTCGCGCGTTTGCGCCCCGATCTTGGATAGCATATCGGCCATCACGTGATCGCGTTGGATCAGCAGGCGGGTGTCCTCGATTTGGCAGGGGGTGTGGCGGTTGCCGATGTGCCAAGCGATGCGGTGCAGGCTGTCGCCGGTCACTTCCAGCAGTGGTTCTGGGGCGGCCTCGATCCGGATTTCGGTCTTGTCCGTGGTGATCAGCGCGCCGCCGTGGTCCAGCGATGTGGTTTGCGGCAGATCGACCAGCACCTGCGCGCCTGAGGCAAGCGTAAGCACCTTGCGGCGCAGAAACCGGTCTTCGTAGGTGAGCGAGACATGGTCCGCCGCGTGCCCGTGCGTGTGATCGTGATAGTGTTGGGCGGTCAGCATGAGGTGTGCCCTATGCTTACGACCAGTCCCCGTTGATCATGATCTGCCTTGCCGCTTCGCGATGTTTCAGGCCGCGCGCCTTCAGTTCGGCGTCGGTCAGCGCATAGATGGCTTGGGTCTGCACCAGCGCGCCATGCGGCAAGCTGATCGAGGTGAAGAACGCGGCAAGCCGCTGTAAGAGCGTCATGGGGCACCTGTTTTGTTTCTCCTTTGACGACGTAGGATTGCGGGGTGCGGTTGGTTAGGGGGCTGCGCGCATAGCGGCGTATCGCCTGACGCATAGTGCTGGGGGGGCTGCATCTTTGTGCACTCAATTCGCGACCGCTTCGATCCGGGTGTAGGCATAGGTCAGCTTGTCTGCGCCCGCGCCGGATTCCACCACGTAGGAAATTCCGAGATCGGGCAGGTAGTGGTACTTTTCCTGGTTGTCGGGTTGGGGGCCGAACCGGCCACTGGCCGGGATCATGGCGTATTGGCAATTGCCAAGCCTGATCGTGGTCTGGGCCCCGAAGGCGTAGCTGTGGCTTTCCCGTCGTCCCCTGTTGTTCTCGACATGGGTGACGGTGCTGGACCAGTTGGAATTGGCGGTTGGGACGGGCAGGGGCACATCCGCTGACGCATAGACATACTGGATCAGCGTATCGTGGTCGGGCCGTCCGTTTCGGATGTCGTAGTTGGTGACAAGAAAGAAGCCGTTGACCATGACGGTTTCGTTGTCGGGGTAACCGGGTTCGCGGAAGCGGGAGGCGGTGTTGCCGTCGGCAAGGCGCGTGAAGGTTTCGCTTTCGCCCGCCGCATTGGACACGCGCACACCGGTGGTGAGGTCGCTGGTGGTCGGGCAGGCGAGGGCTGCGCCGGTCATGGCGCAGAATGCGGCGAGGTGCAGGGCGATACGGCGCATTAGAACAGGAAGTAGCGCTGGGCCATCGGCAGCACCTCGGCGGGTTGGCAGGTCAGCAACTCGCCATCTGCCCGCACTTCGTAGGTTTCGGGGTGCACTTCGACATGCGGGGTGGCGTCGTTCAGCTTGAGGTCTTTCTTGCCGATGTTGCGGGTGTTTTCGACCGCGACGGTGTCTTTGTGTAGGCCCAGCGATGACCCGATGCCTTCGGCCTGTGCAGCCGCCGACACGAAGGTGACGGCGGAGCGTTCGACACTGCGCCCGTAGGCCCCGAACATGGGACGGGTGTAGACGGGTTGTGGTGTCGGGATGGAGGCGTTGGGGTCGCCCATTTGGGCGCATGCGATGGTGCCGCCCAGCAGGACCATCTCTGGCTTTACGCCGAAGAACGCGGTGTTCCAGAGGCACAGGTCGGCGCGTTTGCCCACCTCGATGCTGCCGATCTCGTGGCTGATGCCGTGGGCGATGGCGGGGTTGATGGTGTATTTCGCGATATAGCGGCGCACGCGGGCGTTGTCGTTGTCGCCGGTTTCTTCCGATAGCGATCCGCGCTGTTTCTTCATCTTGTCCGCGGTTTGCCAGGTGCGGATGATCACCTCGCCCACGCGGCCCATGGCCTGGCTGTCGGACGCGATGATACTGAACGCCCCCATGTCGTGCAGGATATCTTCGGCTGCAATGGTCTCGCGCCGGATGCGGCTTTCGGCGAATGCCACGTCTTCGGGGATCGATTTGTCGAGGTGGTGGCAGACCATGAGCATGTCGAGGTGTTCTTCGAGCGTGTTCACGGTGAAGGGGCGTGTGGGGTTGGTGGAGGAGGGGAGCACATGCTCCTCCCCGCAAATCTTGATGATATCCGGGGCATGCCCGCCGCCTGCGCCCTCGGTGTGGAAGGCGTGGATGGTCCGGCCTTTCATGGCGGCGACGGTGTTTTCGACAAAGCCGGATTCGTTCAGCGTATCGGTGTGGATCATCACCTGCACGTCCATGTCGTCGGCCACTGATAGGCAGCAGTCAATGGCGCCGGGGGTGGTGCCCCAATCCTCGTGCAGCTTCATGGCGCAGGCACCGGCCTTGACCTGTTCTTCGAGGGCGGCAGGCAGCGAGGCATTGCCCTTGCCCGCAAAGGCGAGGTTCATCGCGAAGGCATCGGCGGACTGCAGCATCCGACCCAAGTGCCAGGGGCCGGGGGTCACGGTGGTCGCGAGCGTTCCGTGCGCGGGGCCGGTGCCGCCGCCCAGCATAGTGGTTAGGCCGGAGTGCAGCGCGTCATCGATTTGTTGGGGGCAGATGAAATGGATATGACTGTCGAAACCTCCGGCGGTCAGGATCTTGCCCTCGCCCGCGATGGCCTCCGTCCCCGGTCCGATGATGATGTTGACGCCCGGCTGCGTGTCGGGGTTGCCTGCCTTGCCGATGGCCGCGATGCGCCCGTCCTTGAGGCCCACGTCCGCCTTGTAAATCCCCGTCCAGTCCACGATCAGGGCGTTGGTGATGACGGTGTCCACCGCCCCATCGGCCCGCGTGACCTGAGACTGGCCCATCCCGTCCCGGATGACCTTGCCACCGCCGAACTTGACCTCTTCGCCGTAGAGCATGGCGTTGTCGCCGCTGCCGCCGGTCGCGGCTTGGCCTGCGGCCTCGGCGGTCAGGTCGCGCTCAACCTCAATGAACAACTCGGTGTCGGCCAAGCGCACCTTGTCGCCCACGGTGGGGCCAAACATGGCAGCGTAGTCGCGGCGGGAGATGGATGTGGGCATGTTAAATCCTTAGTTTTATTTAACAAAGTGGCGCGATCTGTTGAGGTTTTTCAGGCTCAAATGCTGCGTGCATTGCCAGAATTTCGAACTTGCTATGAATGGGATGTCGAGACTGATCAAAAAAGGAGTTCTCGACATGAAGACAGCGCCTCAATGGATTGCAGCAATGGCAACAGCCGTAATCGCTGGATTGGCGGCTGGTCAGGCACTTGGCTGGTGGTGAATTGTTTTCCCCCGGATCGCGCAGCGAGCCGGATCGCCCCCGACCCGCCCCCCAGGGCGGGGGCGATACCGCCCCCACCCTCGGGCCGGGGGCGATCCTTGGTTCAAGGCACATCGAACGCTGTTTATTGAGCTGACAAAGGGTCAAACCTCAAACACCTCATCCACCGGCACCTGCATCGCCGTCACCAAGCCATTGGTCTGCATCGCCATGCCGATGACACTCAACACCTCGCCATATTGCGCCTCGGACATCCCCTTGGCCCGCGCAGCCGCCGTGTGGGAATGAATGTAGTACTCACATCCGTTTGCCACGGACACGGCGATATAGAGCATCTCCTTGACCAGCGGATCGAGTTCCCCCGGCCCCATCACATCCTTCAATCGCGCCCATGTTGCCGCCAGCAAGGCCGGATCATGCGCCAAGGCCCGCCAGAAATTGTTGATGAAATCCGTCCCGCGCACGGCCCGGATATCGTCAAAGACGGCCAGCACCTCGGCGCTGGCCTCTTCATCACTTATCAACGGCAGGGTCGCCATCAGACCATCGCAAAGATGCGGGCCGGACCACCGGTGCCGCCCACATGGTTGGGCGCACCCACCACAAGCGTGGCTCCGGCGGCGGGCACCTGATCCAGACCGGCCAGGTTCTCGATCCCGTACCGACCTGTGGGCAGCCACGCATAGTGGGTCGCAAAATCAGGCGACGGCCCGTGATCCAGCGACAGCGTGTCGACCGCCATTGCGACGGCGGTGGTCTCTTCCAGCAGCATCTGCGTGGCTTCCAGATGGAACCCGGGGAAGTGCTTCACGTCGTCCGCATCATTGCCGACATAAGCGGCAGCATCGCCCGACTTGGCGGCCCAGCCGGAATGCATTGCGATGCAAGCCTTGTCGGGGATGTCGCCATTGGCCGCAATCCACGCCTTCAGGTCATCGGGGGTCACCTGGGCATCCGCGTTCTCCGCCGCCTTGGCCGCGATATCGACCACACAGAGCGGGATCACCAAATCGCTGACGGGGATTTCATCCACCGAATTGCCGTCCGCTGAAAAGTGCAGGGGCGCATCGATATGGGTGGCCGTGTGTTCGTTGACCGCCAGATTCATCAGGTTGAACCCGTGTTCGGCAAAATTGAAGGCCTGCTCCATCGAGATGCCGGGCACGCCGAAGAACGTGGGAAAGTCCGGGCTCAGCTTGTGGCTCATGTCCACCACGCCGCCGTGACCCGCAGCCATCGCGGCGGGGGCGGCTGTCATTCCGATGGTGGCCGCGGCGCCAACAGCTGCGCTCGTTTTGAAAAAGTCACGGCGCGACAGCATCCGCTCTTTCACCGAATTCATCACACATACATCACACATGGTCTGTTCCTCCCTTGGGGTTTGCCCTGCTCAAAGGTCGCCCATCACCTGTTGATTGAATCCGTACACTTTGCGCGCGCCGCCGATGGGGATCAACTGAACATCTCGTGCTTGCCCCGGTTCAAATCGCACAGCGGTGCCTGCGGCAATGTCCAGCCGCATGCCGCGTGCAGCGTCCCGGTCGAAGTCAAGCGCGGCGTTGGCCTCGCCGAAATGGTAGTGGCTGCCCACCTGAACGGGCCTGTCGCCTGTATTGGCGACATGCAGCGTGATCGCCTCGACCCCGCCATTCAGGGGGATGTCACCGTCTGCCGTAATGATTTCGCCCGGGATCATTTGCGCCTCCATGCCACCAGTGCTGCCACGACGATCAGGGCAAGGCCCATGACGACGATCCAGGGCTCCGATCCATGCGGGTGCGCGTGGGCACCGGAGTGGGCCAGGGCCGGGGCGGCCATGAGAGGCAGGGTTGCGAGGGTGATAAGCGGTGTCTTCATCGGTCTACTTTCGGGGAGTGTCAGCGGATGGGATTATGGACAGTCACCAGCTTGGTGCCGTCGGGAAAGGTCGCTTCGACCTGCACGTCGTGGATCATCTCGGGCACGCCCTCCATGCACTGATCGCGGGTGATGACCTGCGCGCCAGCCTCCATCATGTCGGCCACGCTGCGCCCGTCGCGCGCGCCTTCGACCACCGCGTCGGTGATCAGGGCAATGGCCTCTGGGTGGTTCAGCTTGACGCCGCGCGCCAGTCGCTTGCGCGCCACTTCGGCCGCCATGGATATCAGAAGCTTGTCCTTTTCGCGGGGGGTAAGTTGCATGGGTTAAAGTCTCCAGCAGATGGGCAGGTGACCGCCTGTGAGGTGGTCAAGAATGGGCAGAAGCGTCTTGCGCAGGTGATAGCCCGACGGGGCAAGAGCGCGCAGAACGAGGGTGTCTTGGGTCAGGAGGCTCGCGCCGCCGGTGGCGGGCAACAGCGCGCGGATGGTGTCAAGCTGCGCCTCGGCATCGGGGGCGATGTAGGTCAGGCTGACCATGGCCGTGGCGGTTGCACCAATAGCAGGGCGGGCCATCTGACCGGTCATGTCGCCGCTCAGCGTCCAGGCATCCAGCACCAGAGGTACGCCGCCGCGCGTGATGCTGATCCGGTCTGAGAACTGGCCGTGCACTGTGTCCTCGCCCATGGCGATCCGGCCCAAACACATCGGCTCCACAATCAGCGCACGGGCTGACGGGGCCAGATCACAGGACAGGCGGCGCGTCATGGCGCAGCCATCAAAGATCAGCGTTTCCTGCGGCAGCCACCACAGCGTCGCGTTGTCCTCGACGCACAGGCGGGTCTCGACCCGCCCCACCTCACCCGGTTGCGCGCGGTAGGCCCGTTCGCAGGCTTGCGTCGTCAATGTCAGGTGCGTGCCCGTGCCAGCAGTGGCGGCATAGTCAAAGCGGTCGCCGCCCGTGACACCGCCAGAAGTGTTCAAGAGTACAGCAGTCATGCCCCGCGCCGCGCGGGGAAACACGGCCTTGGCCGCACCTTGCTGATAGAGCCCGTCGATGGCTGTGCGACCGCTCACGTCCTTGGTCGAAAGCCGCACAGACCCAACGGCGCGTGGTTGCGCGACAGTCGGTGTCTTCAGGGCGGTATGGACGTTCATTGAAGGCCTGAGCAGCTTGGGCTTCCCGGATAAGAGCATCTGCCCGCGCGCCGGGCCAGCCAATACGGGCTTTGCTCAAGGCATCGTCATTGCGTTGCCTATTTTTCGGGCAAACGGCGCAGCAAATAGGTGTCCATGATCCAGCCATGGGCCGCGCGCGCCTTGGCCCGTGTCTCGATGATCCGCTCTGACACGTCGCTCAGACGCCCGCAGTCCAGCACCTGTTCGGGCATGCCCAGATAGGCCCCCCACCAGATATCAAAGGCATCCCCGTCCAGCGTCTGGAAGGTGCACTCCCCGTCCAGCATCACCACCAGCGTCTCGCAACCGTCGGGCCAGCCATGATCGCGCAAGCGCCGCCCGGTGGAGATGGTAACGGGTGCATTCAGGGTATTCAGAGGGATCGCATGGGCCGCCGTCAACGCCTGCACAGACGTGATCCCGGCCACCACCTGCACGTCCGGCTGCGGGTTCAGCCGCGCCGCGATGCGCAAGGTGCTGTCGTAGAGGGACGGGTCGCCCCATACCAAAAGCGCCACCTTTTGCGCCTCCGGATGTTGCGCCATGGTCGCCATCCAGATGCGCGCAATCTCGTCATGCCACGCATCTACGCGGGCGATATAGGGCAGGCTTTCGTTCCGCACCGGCATGTCGAACAGGGCCACGGGTGCATCGCTGCGGACATCCGCGATGATCTGCGTACGTAGGTCCGCCAGATCGGACTTGCCGCTGCCCTTGTGCGGCACCAGAAACAGATCGGCCTGCGCCATCACGCGCCGCGCCTCACCCGTCAGATGCTCCGGGTTGCCGGTGCCGATACCAATAAGGAAAAGCTGGGTCATGGGAAGCAAAAAGGGCCGCGCATCGGCGGCCCTTCCAATCAGGATATCAAAGGCTTAGGCGGCGTTGTGCAGGCGATGCGTGAACACGCCTTTTTCCGTCAGACCACGCAGGCCCTTCGCGCCCGCCAACACTGCCAGATCAGCAATGGGCTCAAGCAGGATCACCAGCATATAGGCCGCACCAAAGGTCAGAACGGACTGAACGTTTTCGACGCCAAAGCCCTGACCGTAGATCGCCCAAAACGCGACCCAGGCCACCACGCCGCCCTGATAGACGGCGGACATCTTCAGCACCTGGGCATAGTCCAGATCCACATAGGCCGTCGCCTGCGGCACGATCCGCTTGGCCAGCGCGTGCACTGCGAACAGCGGGAACAGCAACGTGGTCATGTTCACAAAGAACATCGGCATATCGGAAGGGGCAAAGAACGCGCCCTGCATCAGCAGACCAAACACCAGACCCATAGCCGCGGCCGCGGGGCCAAGCAGCAGGAACAGGGTTGTGCCAAGGATGAAGTGCACTTCGGACACGCCCACGGCGAAATGCGGCAGCACCTCGAAGAAGACAAAAGTGCCAACGGTGGCCAGCACTGTGCGCACCGCCAGCGACGCCACATTGTGCGCCTTTAGATCATCTGCCGCCAGCTTCAGCGTATAGCCCGCGCCAGCCGCCGCAGTGCCATAGGCCAGTGCCATTTTTGCGCCATCCACGACGCCCGGTTCGATATGCATCTTTGTCTCTCCTCGCCACCGCCCCGGCGGCATAATGGCCGGTGCCCCGGCATGTTTCGTTTCCTGATGGCAGGTCTCCTGACTGCCGGGTCGCTGCGGGGCCGGACCTTCCCAGCGCGAATGCGCCAGTGGTTCATGCCGGGCCGCTCGCCGGTCACAGTTGCGGGGGCAGTCCGGGATTTTCACCCGGTTCCCTTTTCAGACCCCTCTCGGGGCCACCATCGTCAGGTCAGGTTTACATTGATTCCGGGGTGGAACAAGTCCGGATGCGGCATTTGACGACGCGGAAGGACCGCTTGGGACATGATCCTCTTCATCTTGCCTGATAAACTCCGGGGGAGAGGTGCGCAGCGCCGAGGGGGCTGGCCCCCTGATCACACCTCTGCCAGTGCCCCATAAAGGATCAGGGCGGGTGCATCGCTGACCGCATCACTCAGCTTTTGCGCCAACTCGGCCACTGTCATGCGGTGCAGCGCCTGCGCATCCGTCGATACGCCTTCTGCCAACAGCGCAGGCGTATCGGCAGGCAATCCGCCCTCGATCAGCATCGCGGCCAAGGCGGGAAAAGTCCGTTGCCCCATGAACACAACGGTGGTGGCTTGCGGATCGGCCAGCGCGGCCATGTTCAAATCCTCGGGCAAAGCGCCGCGCACATCATGGCCGGTGATGAACTGCACCCGCCGCGCGGTCAGCCTGCGTGTCAGGGGAATGCCCGCTGCCGCAGCAGCAGCACAGGCCGAGGGGACGCCGGGAATGATCTCGAACGGGATGCCTGCGGTTTTCAGGGCGTCCGTCTCTTCCTCCAGCCGCCCAAAGGTGCCGCCATCGCCTGACTTGAGCCGCACAACCCGTTGATTGTCCTGCGCATAGTCAACCAGCAGCTGGCTCACATGGTGCTGCTTGGGCGACGGGCGTCCAGCTCGCTTGCCCACGCCCACCAGATCGGCACCGCTGCGCGCATGGGTCAGGATCGGCCCTGCACTGAGGTCATCAAACAGCACTGCATCGGCCCGCTTCAACCGGTCTACAGCCTTCAGCGTCAGCAACTCCGGATCGCCCGGACCCGAGCCCACAAAGCTGACAAAGCCGGTCACGGTGCTTCCCCGGTGATCAGGTGAAAGAATGTCCCCGTCACATTGCCCACGCGCGATCCGGTTTCGGGCACCGGATTGCCATCGGCGTCCGCCACTTGGGCCAGCGGCGCGTCGGGTTCGTCCAGAATGGTGGTGTAGTGAAACTCGTGCCCGCGCAGTGCTGCGCCTGCGTCGAACCCCGGCATCGGCGCATCCAGCACCGCGCGACGATAGCCCAGATGGAATTTTCGCTTCTCATAGCTGGTCACAAGGCCCAGCAGCCCGGCCATCTCATGCGCCACGCCGTCCTTGTCGATCAAGGTCGAGCCGAGCGTCATGTACCCCCCGCATTCACCATGCACGGGCTTGGTTTCTGCGTGTTTACGGAGGCCCGCCATGAAGGTGGACGCCGTCGCAATCGTACCCGCATGCAACTCCGGATACCCACCGGGCAACCACACCAGATTGGCATCACCGGCGGGTGCCTCATCCGCCAAAGGCGAGAAGGGCGCGATTTCAGCCCCCGCCGCGCGCCACCCTTCCAAAAGATGGGGGTAGGTAAAGGAAAACGCCGCATCTCGCGCCAATGCGATTTTTTGTGCAGGCGGCTTGGGCAACGGATGCGCGTCAAGCGCAGGCCCTGCTTGGGCCACAGCCTTGATCGCCTCCAGATCGACATTCTCGCGCAGAAAATCGGCATAGCCTGCAATGGCCGCTTCCAGGTCGGGATGCTCGACCGCCTGGATCAAGCCCAGATGCCGTTCGGGCAGTTTCAGGTCGCCGCGCCGGGGCAGGCAGCCGAGTACCTTGACGCCCGCGCGCTCCATTCCCAGCCGCGTCAGCCGCTCGTGCCGGGGGCTCGCCACCCGGTTCAGGATCACACCCGCAAAGGGCAAATCGGGATTGTAGCTCTTGAACCCAAGCGCAGTTGCCGCCGCCGATTGCGCCTGACCGCCGACATCTATGACAAGGATCACAGGCCAGCCCATGGTCAGGGCCGTCTCAGCACTCGATCCGAACCCGGTCTGCCCGCGCGTGGCCACACCGTCGAACAGGCCCATGGACCCCTCGGCTACGCAAATGTCCGCGCCTTGCGACTGCGCCGCAACGCCACCTAACAGGGTGCCATCCATCGCCCACGTGTCAAAATTGAATGACGCACGCCCTGCTGCGGCTAGGTGGAAGGCCGGGTCGATATAGTCCGGCCCGGACTTGTAGGGTTGCACCACAAGCCCGTCGTCTCGCAATGCTCGTAGCAGGCCCAACATTACGGTTGTCTTGCCCGTGCCCGAGGCCGGGGCGGAAATCATAAGGCCCTTAATCATCGCCATGGCTCCAGCTGGCCCAAGGGCTCTCCGCGCTTTGCGGGCGGTACCGTCGGTCGTAATCCGTTGAATAGAGGCAGCTTTCGTCGAACCCCTCCGCTCCGATGGCATGGCCCACAAGGATCAGCGCGGTACGGCTGATGCCTGCGTGCATGGCATCCTTGAGCGTGCCGAGCGTTGCATGAATGATTTGCTCATCTGGCCAGCTTGCACGGTAGACGACGGCCACAGGGCAGTCCGCACCATACGCAGGCGTCAAGTCAACGATGACCTGATCCAGATTGCCAATGCTCAGATGGATCGCCAGCGTGGCACCCGTGGCAGCAAAACTGGTCAAAGTCTCGCCCTCGGGCATGGAAGACGCGCGCCCCGGCGTCCGCGTCAGCACCACGGATTGCGCGACGCCGGGCAAGGTCAGTTCCGCCCCGAGTGACGCCGCCGCAGCCGAAAATGACGGCACACCGGGCGTTACGGTAAATGGAATGCCTGCCGCCTTGATGCGGCGGAGTTGTTCGCCCATGGCAGACCAGACCGACAGGTCACCCGAATGGAGCCGCGCAATGTCGAGGCCGTCGGCATGGGCCGCCTCAATCTCTGCCATGATCTGGTCGAGGTCCATGGAGGCGGTGTTGATGATCTGCGCCCCCTCCGGGCAGTGCCCAAGGATCGCTTCGGGCACGAGCGACCCGGCATAAAGGCAGACAGGGCAGGCGGCGATCAAATCGCGTCCCCGCAGGGTCAAAAGGTCGGGCGCGCCGGGGCCTGCGCCGATGAAGTGAACGGTCATGTGTCTGGTCCTTCGGCTATGGCGCAGGTGGCCATGCGGTCTTGGGAAATGGTGCGCGGGCTGATGAGTGTGGCACCGGGGCCAGCGGCGGCAAGCGCGGTTGCCTCGGCCACGCTGGGCGTGCCTTTCACGGACATGCTGCGCGCGGATTGCGTCTGTGTGTCTTGCGCCGCGGCATCCGCCCGCGAGACACGGATGATGGGCAAGCCGCGTGTGCTGGTCAATGCAGTCAGGGCATCCGCCTTGTCCTCAAGCGTCGCCAGCGCGTCCGGCGTCACCGCGTGCTGCGCAAGCGCGTCCGCGATGCTGTCGGTCCCGGCTTGTGTCGTAAATCCGAACCCAGCAACAATCATCGGCTCAAGCTCCACTGCACAACCGGATAGGCCGAGGTCCAACCACGTTTCGGACCCAATGGCGTCGCATGACTGAGCGCGATGCGCATCAGCTCGCCGCCGTGTTTGGCCTGTGCCTGCGTCAGCAATGCTTCGCCTTCCAGCGTGACAGCATTGACGACAAGCCGCGCGGATTGGGTTAGGGCCGCATTCAGAACCTCTTGGGACAGGCCGCCGCCGACAAAGATCGCATGCGGCGGTTTCAATACCTCAAGGGCGTCAGGTGCTGCCCCTTCGACAATGGTGAGGCGATGATCGACGCCAAGGTCCTGCGCGTTTTGCAGAATGCGTGCTGCGCGGTCGGCGCGGGGTTCGACCGTAGTGGCGGTCGTTGTCGGATGTGACAGCAGCCATTCGAGCGCGATGGACCCGGACCCGCCGCCGATATCCCACAGATGCTCGCCCGGTTTCGGCGCGAGTGTGGACAGGGTGATGGCGCGGATGGGCCGCTTGGTGATCTGGCCGTCGCTCTGGAACGTGTCGTCGGTCTGGCCCGTGGCTGCGGTGAGCGCGGGTCCGGTGCCTGCAACTTCGATCGCGGCACAGACGGGGTGGTCGAAGCTGCCCGAGATGTCGTCGGCGCGTACCGTGGTAAGGCGGTCCTTTGGCCCGCCCAGGTGTTCCATCACGTGCAGGGTGCTGTCACCGAACTCTTGAGCGGACAGGTAGGCGCCAAGGTCACGCACCGCGTCCCCGTCGCGCAGGGTCACGATCAGATGCGCACCGGGCGCAAGGTGGCGGCGCATGCGCGCCATCGGAGCGGCGTGCAGGCCGAGACAGGTGGTGGTCTCCAAGGCCCAGCCAAGGCGGGCAGCGGCGAGGGAAAAGCAGGACGGTCCGGGCAGGGCGGTCCATTCTTCGGGGCTGAAAGTGCGCGCGAGGACTGAACCTGCGCCGAACCAGAACGGATCGCCTGAGGCGAGGACCGCGACCCGTTGTCCCCGCAGGGACGCGAGGATGGCGATGCCGTCGGCGTAGGGGACGGGCCAGGGGATGAGATCTGTCCCCGCGGGGACACTTGTGGTTAACGGGTCGTTAACCACGAGATCCAGATGGCGTTGGGGGGCCATGATGACCTCAGCCTGCGTCAGGGCGGCTTGACTTGCAGCGGAGAGACCGGCAACTCCGTCTTCGCCTATTCCGACGATGGTAAGCCAGGGATCAGACATGCGCGCGAACCTTTTGATCCTTGCTGGCACGACCGAGGCCACCGCGTTTGCCAATACCGCCGCCGAAGCGGGGCTGACCGGGATCGTCAGCTTTGCGGGACGTGTGGATCGGCCCAAACGGCAGCCGTTGCCACAGCGGATTGGGGGTTTTGGGGGTGTGGGCGGTTTGGTTGACTACCTGCGAGCAGAGCAGATCACCCATGTGATTGATGCCACGCACCCCTTTGCCGCGCAGATGAGCCGGAATGCTGTTGAGGCCTGTGCACAGGCGGAAGTGCCGCTGATTGCACTGACCCGTGCGCCATGGGTCGGGCAGGCGGGCGATGACTGGACCCAAGTGCCGGATATTGCTGGGGCGGTAGCTGTTCTCAATCAGCCGGCCAAACGCGTTATGTTGGCGGTGGGGCGGATGCATCTGGCGGAATTCGCGCCGAACCCGCAACACTTCTATTTGCTGCGGCTGGTTGATCCGCCGAAGGACCCGCCGCCCTTTCCCGACCATCATGTGCTCGTGTCGCGCGGGCCGTTTACGGAAGGTGACGACCGGGCGCTGATGCTGGAGCATGGGATTGAGTTGGTGGTGTCGAAGAATGCAGGCGGCACCGGCGCCTATGCCAAGATCGCCGCAGCGCGCGCCTTGGGCCTGCCGGTGATCATGATAGACCGACCCGAACTGCCCGAGCGGCAGGAGGCACATAGCGTAGCCGAAGTTATGGATTGGCTGCGTCATTCCGGGGTCGACCTTGGGGTATAGACAATGGGCGCACCGTTGCGGTTGATGATCCGTGTGCGGGACGAGCCGACGATGACCATGGTTCGCATGTCCGCCATGTCGGCGCGCGTGTCGGGCAGAGGGACTATGCGGACTTCCTCGTCGGGGCGGGTGACGTTGCGGGCGAAGATGACGGGGCGGGTGTCGTTGCAGGCGTTTTTGAGGACTTCGAGTGTGCGTTTGAACCCTTCGGGCCGGGATTTCGAGCGCGGATTGTAGAAGGCCATGGCGAAGTCACCCTCCGCGGCGAGGCGCAGGCGCTTTTCGATCAGGCTCCACGGTTTGAGGTTGTCACTGAGGTTGATCGCGCAAAAATCATGGCCCAGCGGCGCGCCGCAGCGGGCAGAGGCGGCGAGCATGGCCGTGATGCCCGGCAGGACCGAGATGTCGAGGTCTCGCCAGTGCGCTGGGCCAGCCTCGACGGCTTCGAAGACGGCCGCGGCCATGGCGAAAACGCCGGGATCGCCGGAGGACACGACGACGACTTTGCGGCCGTCGGACGCCATTTCAAGCGCGTGGCGCGAGCGGTCGATTTCAACGCGGTTGTCCGATGCGTGCAGCGTCAGGCCGGGGCGTTCTGCGATGCGCGCGACGTAGGGGATGTAGCCGACAATGTCGGTGGCTTGGGTCAGCACATCCGACACTTCGGGCGTGATCAGGGCATCGTCGCCGGGGCCAAGGCCCGCGATGCGCACCCACCCGGTCATGGCCGGCGGCCCTGTCCATGCACGACGATAATCGAGAAATAGGGGGTAATCTTGCCCTCGGCCTGGCACAGTTTCTGGACATTCTGGTTCGGCATCGCCGCAAATTCGATCAGATAGGCGTCTTCGTACTTGCCCGCTCGGCGCAGAGCGCTGCGCACCTTGTCGATGTTGCGTCCGATCTTCATCACCACCAGCGCGTCGGCATGTTTCATGCCGCTGACCAGCGTGTCTTCGTCGAGCGTGCCCATGAGGACCGTCAGAATGTCGTCGCCCCAGGTGATCGGTGCACCGGTGGCCGTCCATGCGCCGGACATGCCGGTGATGGCGGGCACAACCTCGACCGGGACATGGGGTTTCAGGCGGGTGTAGAGATGCATGAAAGAGCCGTAGAAGAACGGGTCGCCTTCGCACAGGACCACGACGTCTTCGCCGCCGTCCGCCAGTTGGCGCAGGTGGTCGGTGCAGGCGGCGTAGAAGCCCGAAAGGATTTCGTTGTAGCGCGGGTCGGTCAACGGGATTTCAGTGGTGACCGGGTATTCCATTGGGAATTCAATGGCGTGGTCGGCCAGCATGCCGTTCACGATGGTGCGCGCTTGGCCCGGGCGGCCCGCCTTGCGGAAGAAGGCGACGTGCTTACCGTTGCGTACCAGACGGTCCGCGCGGACGCTGAGCAGGTCCTGTGCGCCGGGGCCGAGGCCGACGCCGTATATGGTTCCGGGTGCGCGTGTCATTCTTTGCGGCTTGCGATGGCGTTGACGGCGGCGACGGTGATGGCGCTGCCCCCCAGACGCCCCTGCACGATGCAGCAGGGGACGGGTTGGTCGGCCCAGAGGGCGTCTTTGGATTCGACCGCGCCGACGAAGCCCACGGGGCAGCCGATGATGGCAGCGGGGCGGGGGCAGTCGGGGTCTTCGAGCATGTTCAGCAGGTGGAAGAGCGCCGTGGGGGCGTTGCCGATGGCGACGACGGCGCCGCTCAGGTGGGGTCGCCAAAGCTCGAGGGCGGCGGCGGAGCGGGTGTTGCCCATCTCCGCCGCCAGTTCGCGGACGTCTTCGTTATGGAGTGTGCAGATCACTTCGTTGTTGGCGGGCAGGCGGGGGCGGGTGATGCCTTCGCTCACCATGCGCGCGTCGCAGAGGATGGGGGCACCGTTTTCGAGGGCCGTGCGGGCGGCGGGGACGAAGCCGGGGGAGAAGCGGCAGTGTTGTTCAAGCCCGACCATGCCTGCGGCGTGGATCATCCGCACGGCCACCTGTTCTTCGTCGGTGTCGAAGCGGTCGAGGGACGCTTCGGCCCGTATCGTGGCGAAGGATTGCAGGTAGATGGCCGCGCCATCGGTTTGGTATTCGTAGGGCATTTTAGCTCGCTGGCGTCAGGATTTGGGCAGGTGTCAGGCCGCGCTGGCGGGGGGCATCCCATGGATGGCCGTTCTCTACAAGGTCGAACGCGCCGTTGTTGCCGACAAGCGTTGTGGGTGCGGGGCGGGGGTGCGCGCACCCTTTTGAGCAGCCGGAGATGTGGAGGCCGGGTTTTGCGATTTTCCGGGCGAGAGTGCGTGTGTCGACTGTGGCAGCGGCGCAAGCAGGCGCGCCGGGGCAGGCGTGCGTGTGCAGGAGTGGGTCAGCTGGGTCCGTGATAAAGCCGTGGGGCGTGCAGGGGTATGCGTTTTCGAGGGTGAAGAGCCGCCATGGGGTGACGCGGAGCGCGGTGGCTTGGCTGTCTTGGATGAGGGCGGTGAGGGCGGCGGCGTCGATGCTGCCAAAAGGCGCGCCGTAGGTGGTGCCGTCGGGGTGGAGGCGGTCTGCGGTGGGGGCTGGTGCGGTGTCTTTCCAATGCGCGGGGAGTGCGGTGGTTTTCAGGTGTTTTGCCATGCGCCCAGCAGTCTGGCCGTTTGTTGCCGTGAACCAGTTGGCCAGGTCGATCAGGGCGTCCGGCGCATCCGCTTCGTGGATGCATTTGCCCTTGGAGGCACCGTCAGCGCGGAGGATGATGTCGCCTGTTGCGCTACGTTCGAAGCGGAAGTCGGCTGGGGTGTCGCTCAGGATGGGGTTTGCCCCGGTGTCGACGGCGATGCCCACTTTGGCTGGGAGCTTGGGCATTTGAGGTAGGGCTGAAAGGAGGTTGGCGTGCAGGCGGGTGGTAAGGTCGCCGTCCTGCCATAGGGGCGTGACGGTGATGTTGCGGCGGGCTTCGTCTTCGGCCGCGGCGTCGATGAGGTTGAGGCCGTAGAGCGCTTTGAGCAGGTCTTCGTGCTGGTCCTCGCGGACCCCCCGCATTTGCAGGTTGGCGCGGCTGGTGAGGTCGATGATGCCGTTGCCGTGGGTTTGGCTGAGGGTGCAGAGGCCGAGCGCTTGGTCGCTTGTCAGGCTGGCCAGACGGGGACGTATGCGAACGATCAACCCGTCGCCGGACATCATGGGACGCCATGCGCCGGGGCACCATCCTTTGACACTCATTGCGCGGCCTCAAGTGACGCGCGGATCGAGTTGCGGCGGGTGTGCCAGAGGCCTGCGGCATCAAGGGCGGCGAACTGGTCTTGCATGGCTTGGTACGCGCCCGGGTTGGCGTCTTGCAGGAAGGCCGAGACCTCGGGGTCTCCGAACGTGGCGTCGTGGTAGGCGTCGAACAGGTGCGGGCCGACGACGCCTGCGAGGTGCGCGAAGGCGGCCATGTGATCGAGGGTGGCGGCGATTTCGGCGCCGCCGCGGAAGCCGTGGCGCATCATGCCGCGCAGCCACTGGGCCTGCGTCGCGCGGGCCTGCACGACGCGGGCGATTTCTTCGGGCAGGGTGCGGGCGCGGGGGCGGTCGGGCTGTGTGGTATCGAGGTGGTAGAGGGACGCCTTGCCGCCCGTGACGGCTTGTGCCGCTGCAAAGCCCGCCTCGTGCGCAGCGTAGTCGGAGGCGAGGAGGACGTCCGTCTCGGGCAGGTCTTGCAGGTGGACGAAGCTGTCGGCTTGGGCGACGCGGGCGCGGATACCGGCCTCGTCCTTTTCCGTTTTCGTGCCATCGAGGGCGTAGGCGCTGGCGGCAAGCCAGGCGTTGCCCGCGGCGGTGCGCGCCTCGTCCGTGAAGGTCTCGATATCCGCGCCCATGCCGAGGCCGAAGCTGCCGGGGGCGGGGCCGTAGACGCGGGCTGTGGCTGCGTGGCCTGCATAGGGGTTCCAGTCGGGGGCTTCGTCGCGCCCGCTCAGTGCGCGGACGGCTTGGGCAAAGAGGGCTGAGAGCGTCGGAAACACGTCGCGGAAGAGGCCAGAGACACGCAAGGTCACGTCGATGCGGGGGCGGTCCAGGTCGGTGATGGGCAGGACTTCGATGCCGGAGACGCGTTCGGAACCTTGATCCCAGACGGGTTTCACGCCCAGAAGGTGCAGGGCCATTGCGAATTCCTCGCCCGCCGTGCGCATGGTGGCGGAGCCCCAGAGGTCGACGATCAGGCCGCGCGGCCAGTCGCCTTCTTCCTGCAGGTGGCGGCGGACAAGCTCTTCGGCCAGCTTGACGCCTTGGGCATAGGCCGCTCGGGTGGGGACCGAGCGAGGGTCGGTGGTGTACAGGTTCCGGCCTGTGGGCAGCACGTCGCGCCGCCCGCGATAGGGAGAGCCGGAGGGGCCGCCGGGGATGCGTTTGCCGTTCAGCGCGTTGATCAGGGCGGAGCGTTCGGTTTCAGCATCCTGACCCCAGATATGCAGGCCGTCGCCGAACTGGCTTTCCTTGATGTCGCAGACAAAGCGGTCGATGCGGGTGATCGCCTCTGCCGAGCAGGTGGCGCGGTCGAGGCCGAGATCGTTTTCGACGCCAATCGCCTGCGCTTCGGCCCGGATATCCTCTTGCAGCCGGTCACGGCGCTTGGGGTCAAGGCCGTCGGCGTTGGAGAACTCGTCGAGCAGCGACTCTAACCGGACAAAGCGGTCGGGCGCGGCGCTGTCTTTCATCGGGGGCGGCAGATGGCCCAGCGTCACGGCGCCGATGCGCCGCTTGGCCTGCGCGGCCTCGCCGGGGTCGTTGACGATGAAGGGGTAGATGACGGGCAGGGTGCCGGTGAGGGCTTCGGGCCAGCAGGTGTCGGACAGGGCGACGGACTTACCGGGCAGCCATTCGAGCGTGCCGTGCGCGCCGATGTGGATCAGGGCTTGCGTCTGGGATTGGAGCCAAAGGTAGAACGCGACGTAGGCGTGGCGTGGGACGCGGGAGAGGTCGTGGTAATCGTCGTCGCGTTTCGCCGGTGTGCCGCGCTCGGGTTGCAGGGCGATGAGGATGTTGCCACGGCGGATGGCGGGGAAGTGGAAGTGGCCCTCGTCGGTGTCCTCCTCGGGACTGCCCCATGAAGTCGTGAGGTCGTTCTGGAGGGATTGGTGGAGGTTGGCGAGAGCGGCTTTGTAGGCGTCGAGCGGCCAACCTATGGTTTCGGTTTCGAGGGCGTGCGCAACTGGGGACGCTTCGGTGTCGTGGCTTGCATCCTTGAGGTCCGACAGGATCGCTTCGGCCGAGGCCAGCGCGTCGAGGCCCACGGCGTGGGCCATGTTCCAGTCCTTGCCCGGATAGGTGCTGAGCACCAGCGCGAGTGTGCGGTCCTGCGCCGGGGTGGCGGCGAGATCGGTCCACGCTTTGACCCGGTCGGCCACAGTATTGATGCGCTGGGTATCGGCGGCGTGGGCGTAGCGGGCGAATTGCAGGTCGTCGTCGCGGGGTTGTGGTTCCTTGAACGACGCGACCCCGGCGAAAAGGCGGCCATCGACCTCTGGCAGCACCACATGCATGGCGAGGTCGGTGGGGGACAGGCCGCGTTCAGCCTCGTCCCATGCGTCTCGGGTCGAGGTGGCCAGCGCGATCTGGAAGACGGGGACGTTGCCTGCGTCGAGAGGGGACGTGCCATTCGCGCCGATGCCGGAGAAGGCGGTGGCGTTCACGATGGCGGCGGGTTTCAGATGCGCGATCTGGCGGGCCATCCAGGCTGCGGCTTCGGGGGCTTTGAGCGAGGGCGCAAAGAGGCCCAGGGCGCGGAAGCCGCGGTTGCGTAGAGCGTCGAAGGTGGCCTCGATCGGTGACAAGTCGGCGGCGGCGAGGTAGGCGCGGTAGAAGGTGACGATGATCAGCGGTTTGTCGTCTGCGGTCTGGATCAGGGGGCAGGCGACGCCGTCTTCGGGGGTCCATGCGCCGACGGATGGCAGGGATTTGGCCCCTTTGACCGGGCCTGCGTAGAGGCCGGAGGCGAGGGCCATTTGGGCAAGGGCCGCTTGGGCTGCGACCGCGCCGCCAGTGTCGCAGAGATGCGCGAGGCGGCGGAGTGTCGAGACGGGCAGGGTCGAGATGTCATCGAGGCGCGGGTCGGGGCGGCCATCGGCGGGCAGGACGGCGAGGGCGATGCCCTTTTGGCGGCAGAGGGTTTCGACCTGCTGCAGGCCATATGCCCAGTAAGGGACGCCGCCGATGAGGCGGATTAGGATGCCTTTGGCCCCTTCAAGCGTCTGTTCGATGTAGGTATCGACCGATAGCGGGTGCTTGAGGCCGACGAGGTTTGCCAGTCGAACGGTGGGCAACTTGCCGTCCGCCCGGTGATACGCCGCCGCGAAGGCCCCGAGGTCGCTGTCAGAGAAGGACAGCACCACCAGATCTGCGGGCGTTTGCCCCAGATCGGTGGGTGTCTCGGTCTCTTCGAGCCCGTGGCTTTCGCGGAAGACGACGTGCATCTTTGGCTTTCATTACTCGGCGGCTGCCGGAACATCCGTCAATGCGCTACGGATGGCTGCTGCATTCACGTCGTCATGTTCGGCAATCACGACCAAACGGCCCTGGCGTGCTTCATTTGCGGCCCACGGGCGGTCGTATTGATGGCGGACGCGGGCACCAACGGCCTGGACCAGCAGGCGCATGGGTTTGCCGGTGACGGCGGCATAGCCTTTGACGCGGAGGATGTTCTGGTCCTTCGCCATGGCTTCGATGCGGGCGACCAGCTCGGCGGGATCATCCACTTCGGGGATGTCGATGATGACGGATTCAAAGTCGTCATGCTCGTGGTCGTCATGGCCGTCGTGGTGGGAGGGCCTTGCGTCCATGTCGTCTTCGGCTGCGGCCTCAAGTCCCAGAATCACGCGCGGGTCGACCGCGCCTTCGGCCACTTCTACGACGGGCAGGGGGCGGGGGGCCTCAGTTGCAATGATCTCTTTGGCGCGTGCGATACCGTCGGGGCCTGCGAGGTCGGGTTTGGTCAGCAGGATGATGTCAGCGCAGCTGATCTGATCCTCGAACACCTCTGACAGCGGCGTTTCATGGTCGAGGCTGTCGTCGGCTTCGCGCTGGGCGTCGACGGCGGCGACATCCGGGGCAAAACGGCCTGCGGCGACGGCTTCGGCATCGGCGAGGGCAATCACGCCGTCCACGGTGATGCGGCTGCGGATGTCGGGCCAGTCAAAGGCTTTGAGCAGCGGTTTGGGCAGGGCGAGGCCGGAGGTTTCGATCAGGATGTGCTCGGGCTGCGGGTCGAGGGCCATGAGCGCTTCGATTGTCGGGATGAAATCGTCGGCCACGGTGCAGCATATGCAGCCGTTCGCCAGTTCCATGATGTTCTCGGCAGGGCAGTCGGGGATGGCGCAGCTTTTCAGAATGTCGCCATCCACGCCCACGTCGCCAAATTCGTTCACTACTACAGCGAGGCGTTTGCCCTGCGGGTTCTGCATCAGATGGCGGACGAGGGTGGTTTTGCCCGAGCCCAAGAAGCCGGTGATGACAGTGACTGGTATTTTGTTCAGGGAGACTTTGTTCAGGTTGGCCATGTTCAGAACTCCTGCGGGGGGATGCGGGCGATGCAGTTTTTGCGGAAGTGTTCGGGGCGTTCGCGCCAGGGGACGATGCCGTCTGCGGTGGCGGCGTATCTGCCGATGCCGTCGACGACCATATCGGCGTCGCGATCCTCCATCAGGTTGCCGTAGACATAGGTCCAGCGCTGCGCGCCACCGCGCACGGCGACGGAGCAGCCGGACGAGCAGTTGGACAGGCACTCGACGGCCCTAAGGGTCACACCTTCGGGCATGGTGCGGTTTGCCAGCTCGGCATGGAGCGCTTCGCCGGGGCGCGTGCCACCTTCGGGCACGTCCAGCTCGCGGCGGCATTTCACGCAGACCAAGAGTTCCACGGGGGGCAGATCGGCCATGTTCATTCCCTGTCGGGGGACGGCATGGCAGATGGCGGGCAGCGGCAAGGCCGTGTTGTCCCGACACCCGGCACACCCCGTCCGGTTTCGTCACGTCTGCTGGCAGGTCTCCCGGCTTGCGGATTTCGGGACACCCGTTTGTTTCGGGGTCTCGGTGGTTGCCTTGCCTTCCCGGCACTTGGCCAGTGGCGTGGAGCATCCTCTCCGGTCACGGTCGCGGGGGCGGCTGCGTTTACAAGAATTTTCATCCGAAAATTCCTGCGCGGCATTCCCTTTTCACCCGAAGCGAACTCCGGGCACCAGCCATACCGTAGTGCGCGGCGTGCAGAACAGAGTCAAGCGCGAACGAGATGGCGGAGAGGTACCATTCACCATAGGGTGCACACACGACAGGAGGCCACGCATATGACAGTTCTGGTCTGGGACTTTGACGGCGTACTGAACGCAAATATCAGGAAAGGTCGGTTCCTGTGGGCCGATACTCTTTATGCCGATTGGGGGATCAGGACAGAGGCATTGGCCGGGCATCTGTTTCACCCGGACCGGATTGGCCGGATCATGCGCGGTCAATCCGATTTGCGTGATGAATTGCAAACGTGGCTGTCCCAGGCGGGCCATGATGCAGATGCGGATGCGTTTCTTGCATATTGGTTTGCAAAGGACGCCTTGCCCGACCGGCAGGTGCTGCAACATTTGCATCGTTCGGGCATGCGCCATGTGATCGGAACCAACAACGAACCGCGACGAGCCGCCTATATCGAGCAGGAGATGGGCTTTGGCGCGCTGGTTGAGCACATCTTTGCATCGGGTCGGATCGGACACGCCAAACCCGATTCTGCGTATTTCAACCATATCGAAGCATGGAGCGGCGCGCCTGCTGCGACCCATGTTCTGATCGACGACACCAGGCGGAATGTGGATGCGGCGCAGGATCAGGGCTGGCGTGGTTTCCACTTCACGGATGAGACACGCGCCAACCTGCCTGCGTTTCTGGACGGGTTGGGCTGACGCAACAAAGACCTCTGGCACCTGCATCGAAATGATGGCACCAACCCTGTGACAACCCCGGAGGACGCCATGACCGACATCACCGAACGCCACAACGCCAAGATGAAAAAGATCAAGGCCGCGCGCGACAAGATGATGGAAACGAAGACCGAGGAAAAAGGTCTGATCATGGTCCATACCGGCCCGGGCAAGGGCAAGTCTTCGTCCGGATTTGGGATGATCATGCGCTGCATTTCGCACGGGATGCCCTGCGCCGTGGTGCAGTTCATCAAAGGCAACTGGGACACGGGCGAGAAGACATTCCTGCGCGACCGGTTTGCCGATGAGTGTCGTTTTTTCGTGAGCGGAGAGGGGTTTACGTGGGAGACGCAAGACCGTGAGCGCGATATCGCGGCGGCTGAGAACGGCTGGCGCATTGCCAAGGAACAGATTCTGGACCCAAAAATCCAGTTCGTCTTGCTGGACGAGATCAATATCGCGCTGCGCTATGACTATCTGGACATTGACGAGGTCGTGGAATTCCTGATGACCCAAAAACCGGCCATGACCCATGTCGTCCTTACAGGGCGCAATGCCAAGCCTGAGTTGATCGAGGCGGCGGACCTCGTGACCGAGATGACGCTGGTCAAGCACCCGTTCAAAGACCTTGGGGTCAAGGCGCAGAAGGGTGTGGAGTTCTAAGGCTGCGTGTCAGCTTAACAGCGCGGTGACCGTTTGAAGGTCGATGGCCCAGGCCGCTGCCGGTACGGCGATGGCGAGCCCCATCAGGCACAATGTCTTACGCGTTCTCGCCTTGGCCGCGCGCTTGCGGCGTTCCGGCGTATTTGTGAAGTCCAACATGATCTTTCCGTTTCATATGTGTGATGTCATGTAAGTGATCGCCGCAACAGCTTGGGCGACAAATCTGGCATTTCTGGGATGCCGGGGTGGAGGTATCATGGCGAACGCCCTTATGTTTCAGGGAACTGGATCCAATGTCGGCAAGTCGATGTTGGTGGCGGGCATGTGCCGCATCGCCGTCAGGCGGGGCCTGTCGGTCGCCCCGTTCAAGCCGCAGAACATGTCCAACAACGCTGCTGTCACCACCGATGGCGGAGAGATAGGCCGTGCGCAAGCGCTTCAGGCGATGGCCTGCGGATTACCGCCGCACACCGACATGAACCCGGTTCTGCTCAAGCCTGAAACGGATGTGGGAAGTCAGGTGGTCGTGCAGGGCAAGCGCCTGACAACCGTGAAGGCCCGCGCCTATTCAAAGTTGAAACCGACGCTGATGACGGCTGTTCTGGACAGTTTCCACCGCTTGAAAGCGCAGCATGATCTTGTCCTGGTCGAAGGGGCAGGCAGCCCGGCCGAAGTGAATTTGCGCCGTGGCGACATCGCCAATATGGGCTTTGCGCAGGCGGCGGAGTGCCCGGTTGTTCTTGCCGGTGACATTGACCGGGGCGGGGTGATCGCCCAGATCGTTGGCACGCAGGCGGTCATTGACCCCGCTGACGCGGACCTGATCCAGGGGTTCCTGATCAATCGGTTTCGCGGTGACCCGAGCCTGTTTGATGACGGGTATGCCATGATTGAAAAGCGAACCGGTTGGCGCGGGTTCGGCGTGGTGCCATGGTTCGAAGAGGCTTGGAAACTGCCCGCCGAAGATGCTTTGGACATCGCGACGCCGTCCCGACCAGATGGGGTCCACATCGTGTGCCTCAAGTTGTCCCGCATCGCCAATTTCGATGATCTGGACCCGCTGGCCCAGGAACCCGGCGTTCGGCTGACGATGCTGCACGCAGGGCAACCGCTGCCCGCGGATACGGATGTGGTGATCATACCCGGCAGCAAATCAACGCGCGGCGACCTGCAATTCCTGAAAGATCAGGGATGGGATGAGGACATCCGCGCCCACGCCCGCCGGGGCGGCCATGTGCTGGGTATTTGCGGCGGGTACCAAATGCTGGGGCAGGTTGTGGATGATCCGGAGGGGCTCGAAGGGCCTGCAGGTGCCACGACAGCTATTGGCCTACTCGATGTGCAGACCACGATGACGGATGACAAGCGACTGACCACCGTTACTGCGATGCATGTGCCAAGCGGGCAGGCGTTTCAGGGATACGAAATTCACATCGGGCGCAGCGATGGACCCGACCGCGCGCGACCCTTCGCGCAAGTGGCAGGTCAGGACGAAGGCTCCCTCAGCCCGAATGGGCGTATCGCGGGCAGTTACCTGCATGGCATGTTCCGCGACGATGGCTTTCGCGGCGCATGGTTGGCCAGCATCGGCGCGAGTGCAGGCAACGCATCCTATAGCGACACCGTCGAAGCGACACTCGACGGGCTGGCCGATCATCTTGAGACATATCTGGATGTCGATGCGCTTTTGGCTTGCGCGCGCTAGGGGCAGGGGCACACACTCCGGACATGCCTCATATCGTGCTCGACTACTCAGCCAACCTTGACGACATGCTGGACATGCGCGCGCTTTGTGCAGCGCTCAAGGATGCGGCGGCGGCGACAGGCGTCTTTCCAGCCGCGGGCATTCGCGTCAGAGCCCATGCTGCACATCATTCTGTGGTTGCGGATGGCGACCCACAACACAGCTTCATAGACATGACAATCCGCCTGGCGGCAGGGCGTAGTGCAGAGAAAAAGACCCAAGCCACGGATGCCGTCTTTGACGCCGCCAAGGCATTTACCGCGGCACATATGGGGCAATATCCGTTCATGTTGTCGCTTGAGTTGAGAGAGATCGACGCCGAATACAGCCGTAAAGTCAGCTCCATCCGAGACTATCTGCCGCCGGACATGCACTAGCAGTTTCTTCTGACTGAAAATACCACGGGGTTTGGGGCAGAGCCCCATCGCCAGAATGGTGTCGCGCGCAAGCGCGTCCGTTGGATCAGTCGAACTCGAACTCGGGCAGTTGATCAAACGCGACCTTCAGCGCTTCGCCCCATCCGTTGGACACGGTCAGGAAGTAAGGGTCGTCCGCTTCGATCCGTTCGGCATGGGTGATCGCAAGGCTGTCGCGGTCGTAGACCACATAGTCCAGCGGCAAACCGACCGACAGGTTCGACTTGATGGTCGAGTCAAAGCTGACCATCAACAGCTTCACCGCCGCCTCAAAGGGCAAGGCGGGGTCCTGCGCGCGCACGATGATCGGCTTGCCGTACTTGGCCTCACCAATCTGAAAAAACGGTGTGTCATCAGAGGCTTCGATGAAGTTTCCCTCTGGGTATACAAGGAACAGGCGCGGGGCGGCGCCCTTGATCTGGCCACCGATGATCATGGTTGCCCCGAACGCGCCATCGGCTTCCATGCCCGTCGTTGCGTTCTGAGCGATCACCTCTTTCAGCGTCCGGCCCACTTCGCGCGCGATCTGGAACATGGACGGTGCTTCCAGGATCGAAGGTTTGCGATCCTCGGGGGCCTTCGACCGTTCATCCAGCAACGAGATCACGGATTGCGTGGTGGCGAGGTTTCCGGCGGTCATGATCACGATCACCCGTTCGCCCGGCACTTCCCAGCTGTGCATTTTCTTGACGGTCGAGATGTTGTCGACGCCTGCATTCGTGCGGGTGTCGGACATGAAGATCAGCCCGGCATCCAGCCGCATCCCTACGCAATATGTCATATCTTGTGTGTCCCAGCCCCGAGTCGCGCCAAATGTGCGCTATTGCTGCTGCACCTGCAAGGTCACAGACATATCTTCCCCGGCGTTACCATAGCGTAAACCAGAAATGGGCGCTGCATCGCGGTAGTCCAAACCGGTCGCCACGCGGACATAGCGGGCATCGGGCGAGATGCCGTTGGAGATGTCAAAGCCGACCCAGCCCAGATTCTCGACATGCGCTTCGGCCCAGGCATGGCTGGCATCCTGATCCACTCGGTCATCCATCATCAGATATCCCGAGACGTAGCGTGCAGGATACCCCAGCGCGCGCGCGGCGGTGATGAACACATGGGCATGGTCCTGACAGACCCCGTGTGCCGCATCCATGACGTCCTCGGCGCTCAGGTCGGACGCGGCCTGATCCGTCGAATAGGGGACCGCCGCCAGAATTTGCGCAGACAGGGCATGCAAACGGTCCAGATCGCTGCCTTCGGTTGGCGCGTCGTTGACCAACGCCCTGATCCGAGGCCCGGCTTTCGTCAGCGCCGTGCTGCGCCTGAAAAGCCACAAAGGCACGTACCCGCCTTGGTGACCAACAATGCCGGAATTGTCCTCGACGTCCACGGTGCCGGAGCAGGTGATTTCGATCTCTGTCTGGCCGGGGGCAAAGCTGACCAGATCGACCGAGTTGGCATGCTCATCCTCAAAGGACACCTCGACCTGACCGCCGACCACGTCGATCTGCCAATCCTCGACCAACTGTCCGGGGCGGGATTTGGGACGCAGGCGCACCTGTTGCAAGCCATAGGGCACCGGGGCGTCATACGTGTAGTGGGTCTTGTGAAGTACTTTGAGGCGCATGTGCTATTCGCTGAACCTGTAGTCGATTTCGATTTGACGCCCCAAGGCCGCGCTGTCGCGCAGGAAGTCCGTGATAAACTCATGCAGACCATAGTCGAAAATGGCGTTCATGTCGTGGGCCTTGAACTTTGCGCAGACACTGTCGACCAAGGCGTGGCTTGGCTGATGCGCACCGTATTCCTTTTCCAGATACCCAAGATTGTCGCCGATCTTGCTGTAACAAAAAGCCAGACTACGCGGCAGACGACCGTCAAGGATCAGGAATTGCGCGATGGCCTTCGGGTCCACGTCGCCGTCATGCAGGGTCTGATAGGCGCGTGTGGTGGACGTGGCCCGCAGGATCGTGTCCCATTGCACATTGTCCGACGGGCTGCCAACCAACCGCACCGAGGGCAGCAGGATGTAATATTTCTGATCCAGAATGCGCGCTGTGTTGTCTGCGCGTTCATAGAACGTCCCGATGCGCGCAAAGTTGAAAATGTCATTGCGGACCATTGTGCCGTGCAGCGCGCCGCGCACAAACGCACTGCGCTGTCGGATCACTTGCAGCACGCGCGGCAGGTCCCGATCCTCGATCTGCTGGGCCAGCAGGCGCTTGAGCACCATGTAGCACTCGTTCACCGCCTCCCACACCTCGCGGGTCAGCGCCGTGCGCACAACGCGGGCATTCATCCGGGCAGCTTCGATCCCCGTAAGGATTGAGCCCGGATTGTTCGGATCACGCAGCAGAAAGTCGATGACCTTCGGACCATCCGGCGCGCCATGTGCCGCTTTATACGCCGCGCTCAGGCCCGTCGAAGACAGGATTGACGTCCATTCGCTTTCAGCCGCGCTCGACCGTGTCAGCGAAATGCGCAGGCCCGCATCGATCATCCGTGCGGTGTTTTCAGCCCGTTCAAGATAGCGGAACATCCAGAAGAGGCCGCCAGCGGTTTTGCCCAGCATCGCGCTACTCCTCCAGAATCCAGGTGTCTTTTGTGCCGCCACCTTGGGACGAATTCACCACCAGCGACCCTTCGGTCAGGGCCACGCGGGTCAGACCACCGGGTGTGATGTCGATCCGGTCGGGCGACACCAGCACGAAGGGGCGCAGGTCCACATGGCGCGGGGCAAGGCCAGCATCCGTCAGGATCGGCACCGTCGACAGCGCCAGCGTCGGTTGTGCGATGTAATTGTCGGGCGTTGCTTCCAGCTTGGTCCGGAAATCCGCGATCTCTTTCTTTGAGGCCGCAGGCCCCACCAGCATGCCGTAGCCACCCGAGCCGTGCACTTCCTTGACCACCAGATCGGCCAGGTTGTCGAGCACGTATTTCAGCGCCTCAGGCTCCGAACACCTGTGCGTTGGGACGTTCTTCAGGATCGCCTTTTCGCCGGTGTAGAACTCCACGATATCCGGCATGTAGCTGTAAATCGCCTTGTCATCGGCAATCCCTGTTCCGGGCGCATTGGCGATGGTAATGCCGCCCGCACGGTAGACATCCATGATGCCAGGCACACCCAACATGCTGTCCGGATTGAAATTCAGCGGGTCCAGATACTCGTCATCCACCCGGCGGTACAGCACGTCGATCGGCTTGTAGCCCCGCGTCGTGCGCATCGCCACGCGCCCATCCACCACGCGCAGATCGTGCCCCTCAACGAGTTCGGCACTCATTTGATCGGCAAGAAATGCGTGCTCGTAATAGGCGGAGTTATGAATGCCTGGCGTCAGCACGGCCAGCGTGGGCCGCCCACTGCAGGCATCGGGCGCACAGCCCGACAGCGATTTGCGCAAGGACCGTGGATACTGATTGACCGACTGGACTTTGATCTTGCTGAACAGTTCCGGGAACATGTGCAGCATCGTCTCGCGGTTTTCGAGCATATAGCTCACACCCGACGGTGTCCGCGCATTGTCTTCCAGCACAAAGAACTCATCATCGCCCGTACGCACCAGATCGGTGCCCACAATGTGAGTGTAGATGTCCCCGGGGGGCGTGACCCCGATCATTTCGGGCAGGAACGCGTCGTTGCGGGCGATCATCTCGGCGGGCAGGCGGCCTGCGCGTACGATCTCCTGTCGGTGGTAGATGTCATGCAGAAACGCGTTGATCGCGCGCACCCTCTGTTCGATCCCCTTGGCGACCTTGGCCCACTCGCGGGCGGCAATGATGCGCGGCACCAGATCGAACGGGATCAACCGTTCGGTGGCGTCCGGATCGCCGTAGACGTTGAAGGTCACGCCGATCAGGCGAAACAGTGCTTCCGCCTCTTCGGATTTCGCCAGCAGGCGGCGTGTGTCTTCGTTCAGAAACCAGTCGCAATAGTCGGCATAGGGGGCGCGTGCGTCCGTGCCATGGCCAAACATCTCGTCAAAGTAAGTGGGCTTTTTTGCCATCCCCTTAGCCTGCACATTCTGTCCGCCGCCGCAACCGGACTGGTCGATTGCGGTATCGAGCCGTGATTTCCTGCCTAAAAATCAGGCGGTTGATCGGTGCTGCGGCAGGTGCGTCGGCCAAAGTCTTTCACGATATCTTTGCGTCGTCACACATGTTCAGTGCGGAGGCGCACTGGACCTTGTGCAGCAATTGAGGAACGGTGGCGCCACGCAATCGACACGAGGCACCCCATGTCCGACCCCTGCATCATTTGTGTGGCCATCACCGGCTCTGTCCCCCAGAAATCGGACAATCCAGCGGTGCCGATCACGGTGTCCGAGCAGGTGGAGAGCACACATGCCGCGTTCGAGGCGGGCGCAAGCATTTGCCACGCCCATGTGCGCAATGATGATGGCTCGACCACATCGGACCCCGACAAGTTCGCGCTGCTGAAAGAGGGGATCGAGACGCATTGCCCCGGCATGATCGTGCAGTTGTCGACCGGCGGGCGGTCCGGCGCGGGCAAGACACGTGGCGGAATGCTGCCCCTGCGCCCTGACATGGCGTCGCTGTCCGTGGGATCAAACAACTTCCCGACGCGTGTGTACGAGAACCCTCCGGATCTTGTGGACTGGCTGGCATCCGAGATGGTGGCATATGATGTGAAGCCCGAGATCGAAGCCTTTGATCTCAGCCACATCTTCATGGCCGCGCAGATGCATGCCAAGGGCAAGATCAAGGACACGCCCTATGTTCAATTCGTGATGGGCGTGAAAAACGCGATGCCTGTGGACCGTCATGTCTTTGATTTTTATATTGAAACCGTGCAGCGTCTGTTTCCGGGTGCGCCGTGGTGTGCCGCCGGAATTGGCGCAAACCAGATCGTCCTGAACGAATGGGCCGTGGCTGCTGGCGGGCACGCCCGCACCGGGCTCGAGGATAATATCCGCTGGGACAAGCAAACCCTCGCGCCTTCAAACGCCGCCCTTGTCGAACGGCTGGCGGACATCTGCGCCCAGCATGACCGCCCTGTTGCCACCCCGGCGCAAGCCCGCGACATCCTTGGCCTGCGTGCTGCCTGACCAAATACCCCAGCGTCACCGCACGCTGTGGTAGACACTGCCAAGATGATCCGCCACCCTGACCCAAATCAGGAGGAGATCACCCATGGACATGTCATTCACGCTACGCCCCGAAAACCGCGACCTTCTGGACCGTGTGGCCGCCATGATCCGGGACGAGATCATGCCGCTGGAAGAGGAATACGCTGGCGAAGTGGCAAAGGGCGACCGCTGGACCTACACCGACCGGCAAACCGAAATCCTCGAAAGCCTCAAGGCGAAGGCCAAGGCCGCGGGCCTGTGGAACTTCTGGCTGACTGACAGCGAAAAGGGCTTTGGCCTGTCGACCGTGGAATACGCCCACTTCGCCGAAGAGATGGGCAAGACGCCTCTGGGAGCGGAAGTGTTCAACTGCTCTGCGCCTGATACGGGCAACATGGAAGTGTTCGAACGCTACGGCACCGACCAGATGAAATCCGACTGGCTGGCCCCGCTGCTCGAAGGGGACATCCGCTCCGCCTACCTGATGACGGAACCCGATGTGGCCTCGTCAGATGCCACGAACATCGCCATGTCCTGCGTCCGCGACGGCGACGATTACGTGCTGAACGGCGAAAAATACTGGGCCTCCGGCGCAGGCGACCCGCGCTGCAAGGTCTACATCGTCATGGTCAAGACGGGCGGCGACGAAAACCCCAAGCACAAGCGCCAATCCATGATCGTTGTCCCCGCGGGGACAGAGGGCATCGAAGTGCTGCGCCCCATGCTGGTCTACGGCCATGACGACGCGCCCCACGGTCACATGCACATCCGCTTCACCAATGTGCGCGTGCCTGCCGAAAACATCCTGCTGGGCGAAGGGCGCGGGTTTGAGATTGCCCAGGGCCGCCTTGGGCCCGGCCGCATCCACCACTGCATGCGCGCCATCGGACAGGCCGAAGCGGCCCTTGAGTTGATGTGCAAACGGTCGCTGGCCAAGGAAGCCTTTGGCAAGCCACTTGCCCAACTGGGTGCCAACTACGACATCATCGCCGAGTGCCGGATGGAGATCGAAATGGCCCGGCTTCTGTGCCTCAAGGCTGCATGGATGATGGATCAGGGTGATCCTCGCGCCGCTGCCCCGTGGATCAGCCAGATCAAGGTCGTGGCCCCACGCGTGTCGCTCAAGGTCATTGATGAGGCCGTGCAGATGCATGGCGGGCAGGGGATCAGTCAGGACACGCCGCTGGCCCATGCGTGGACGCATCAGCGGACCTTGCGCCTGGCCGATGGCCCGGACGCCGTGCACCGCCGTCAAGTCGCGCGGGCCGAGCTGAAGAAATACACACAGCAAAAAATGTAAGCCCGGAGCGTCGGCAAGGGCCTGCACCAAGCTGCAAAGCGTCGCAAAACTGCTTGCCTCAGGGTCAATTCTTGGCCCAAGTGAAGGTATGAAGGATCACGCCGCCCCACCCATGCCCCTACGCGCGCCCGAAACGGTGCTGCGCCTTGCGCGTATGGGGCAGATGATGCCCACGCGGCTCAGCTTTCTGCGTGTTCTTGTGCGGCGGCTGTGTGCTGAGCGGGCCGAAGTGCGGCGCATCCACTGGGACATTTGCGATCAGGGCTATGGGCAGGCGGCCTATGCCGTTGATCTTGGGGGCCACACCTATTCGCTGGTCGCCATCTCCAACGATCTGCCCGCCGATCAGCGCAGCGACCGCGTCATCGCTACGGCGTGGGATGCGGCCTTTGTCCTTTTTGACGGGATCGCCACGCCTGCGGAAATCGCACGCATCGCTGCCCAAGCACCAAAACAAGAGGCTGGCCGGTTCGAACCCCGCGACCTTGTCCTCAGCCGCGCGAACAAATCCGTGCGCATGTGGAATGCCACGGTGGCGGCGCTGAAAGCAGGGCTGCAACCCGATCCGCAAATGATCCGCGACATCGGCTACCTGATGCGCACCACCGCCGTTTACGGCAACGGCAAGTTCGGCATTGCCGACCGCTATCTGATTGCCGACCGTCCCGGCCTCGATGGCCCCTTCGCGGCAGAAATGCTGGCGGTCTTTATGATCCGCCACTTCACCTTGGATCTGGTCCAGCACGTAGGCGGTGCCCCGCTAGACCCATCGCTCGCCCGCCATCTGGGCATCGGCAACGCCACGGGCCTTGGCATGGCCCCGTTCCTCGTTAACCACCCGGTGCTGCTGCACAATTGGATACAAGCGCGCGAGACGGCTCTGGCCCGCGTTCTGGACCGAGACACGATCACAGATGAGCAACACACGCGGCTGCAATCCCTCGCCAAGCGCGCCCAAAAGCACCTGTCAGACTGGCACGTCCCGGCAGAGGATCACGACGCCATTTTGCGCCAATTGGAGGCAGACTGGGCCGCGTTCCTTCCTCAGATCGAAGCGGCAACCTCATTTGCCATGCTGTGGGATGCAGCAGCGGACCAAACGGACACTTTGCAAGAACTCCTAACAGCCCTCCTGATCGAGCTTTGCCCGGAAGACGTCGATGACCTCTGCCACGACATGGCCGACCGCCATGGCCCACTGATCGCGCCTTTCGCCGATACAGATGCCGTCAAATCCGCCGTTGAGACCCACTGGCAATGGGCGCTCGACTGCGACTATCACAACGCCGACGATTGCCGCCGTTTCTGGTACGTAAGTGCGGCCAAGCTGGAACCGCGCCTTGGCGACCGCTTTGCCGAGCCGGGGGCCGAGCTGGAAACCCCGCTCGACATCGCACGCCGCGTGGCACAGCTGCACGCAGACCTCCCCGACGCCGCCCAACCCGTTTCAAAGTTCACCGAAACCCACCCGCAACACACCCACGCCATCAACCGCGTGGCCCTGCTGACCCGCTACCCATACGCCGAAATCCGCGACAATCTGATTGCTGCGACGTGTCGCCCCATTGATATGCTGCGCTGCAAGCTCAGCTTCTTTGGAGCGACAAAGTTCGATCCCAAGTCCGACCTGTGGACCCGCATCACGCTGGCACAGGGCGCACCTTTGGGGGATGAACTGCGTCCCGAGATGGATGATTGGTGGCTTCCGGTAATGGAGCGATGAACATGTCATGGACCGAAGTACAGACGCTGGGTGTCAAGGCGGCCAGCGGTGCCGGAGTGCCGCCCGCACAGGCGCTCGCATTTGGCGCAATGTTGGCCCGCCATGTGGCCGATGAAGGCCCGCAAGGGGCGGTGCAAGCAGCCCTCGACAACCCCGACCGCATCGTGGCGCTGGCCCACCGTGTCGAGACAATTGTGGAGGCGGCGTCGATCACCTCCAAACCCGTTGATGCGACCGAGGATGACGCGGGCACCCGGGCCATGCTGGTCAGTTGGCTGGCGGGACTGCCCTGCAAATCCGAACTGGATGTCGCAGGCCCCAAGGTGCGTGTCAGCCTGTCGCTCACAGAACCCAGCACGCGGGGGCGGCCCGAACGGTTGGCACTTACCCCATCACTGACGGAACAGCTGAACACGCTTGCCGCCAAAACCTACGTCCCCGACAGCGATGCGTCGCGTGCAGGTGGCGCAGGGGCCGGGCTGATGGAACTGGACTAGGCGAACGGATCGTCAGGATATCCCACGCCGGCCAGATACAGCCCATCCGGTGGGCACACAGGACCACACGCGGCCCGCTCACAGGCCTCAAGCGCGGTCTTAACGTCCTCGGGCGCCCATGACCCCGCACCAACCCGCTCCAACGTGCCCACAAAACTGCGCACCTGATTGTGCAGGAACGACCGCGCCCGCACATCAAACTGCACCTCAGGCCCATGCACACCATCGACACGGACCACATCCAGACGGTCCAGCGTTTTCACCGGGCTGTCCGCCTGACAAATGGTCGACCGAAAGGTGGTAAAGTCATGCCGCCCGACCAGATGATCGGCGCCTGCCTGCATGGCGTCCACATCCAGCAGGTTGTTCACCCGCCACACGAGGCCTTTGAGATGCGTCGCAGGCGCGCGACGCATCAGAATACGAAACAGATACCGCCGCTCAACGGCCGAAAACCGGGCATGCCAATCATCCGCGACACGGACACAGGCCAGTATCGCCACCGGATGCGCCTTCAGGTGATAATTCAACGCCTCGGACAACCGAAAAGGGTCCCAGTCCTTCTCCATATCGCAATGGGCCACCTGCGCCAGCCCATGCACCCCGGCATCCGTGCGCCCTGCAGCGGCAATATTGTGATCACGCGGCTCCAGCTTCGCCAACGCAGCTTCGATCGCCCCCTGCACGGACGGCTGATTGGTCTGCCGCTGCCACCCGACAAACGGCCCCCCGTGATATTCGATTTTCAAGGCATAGCGCGGCATGGGCGCGGACCTATCCCCAATTGGCGACAACAGCAACGCCACGCTGCATCCTCATTGTCCCAAAAATGCGCCCGCCCATTGCCTGTCAGGTGGCTTTGTCACCGTCAGGGAAGGCATCTGCACGCACAACCCACACAACACCAAACTGGTACGCATCGAAACAACGCCTTACATAGCCCCTGACGATCAAAGGGGTGCGACGTGGTTCTGACGACAATTGCCGATGGGGTGCTGGATGTGGCCCAGGGCATCTATGATACCGGGGCGGACCTGTTCGGGGACACGACCATCCGGCTGGGCGTGACGGGGCTGGCGCGGTCGGGCAAGACGGTGTTCATCACGTCGCTTGTGGCCAACCTGCTGGATCAGGGGCGGATGCCGCACCTTCTGGCCGCCAGCGAAGGGCGCATCGCCGCCGCCTACCTGCAACCGCAACCTGACGACACTGTGCCACGGTTCGACTATGAAACCCATATCGGCGCGCTCACCGGCAGCCCGCCGCACTGGCCCGACAGCACGCGGGCAGTCAGCGAATTGCGCGTGTCGCTCAAGGTCAAGCCCAACGGGTTGCTGGCCGGGTTGCAAGGCCCGCGCACGATCCATCTGGACATCATCGACTACCCCGGCGAATGGCTGCTGGACCTTGGCCTGCTGGACCAAAGCTACGATGATTGGTCCGCGACAACACTGGCACGCCTCGCCACGCGTGACACGGCGGCCACCTTCCGCGCCGCGCTGACAGACGTGGATGGCGCTTCCAAATTGGAAGAACCGCAGGCCAAAACCCTTGCCGCCGCCTTCACCGACTACCTGCACGCCGCCCGCGCTGCGGGGTTCTCCGATTGCACACCGGGGCGCTTCCTGCTGCCCGGTGATCTCGCAGGCTCCCCCGTCCTCACCTTTGCACCGCTACCGCCCGGTGACGCGCCACGCCGCTCGCTGCGCCGCGAAATGGCGCGGCGGTACGAGGCCTATAAGTCACAAGTCGTCCGCCCCTTCTTCCGCGACCACTTTGCCCGCATCGACCGGCAGGTGGTGCTGGTGGACGCGCTGGGTGCCATCCACAACGGCCCTGCCGCGGTCGAGGATATGCGCGCCGCAATGTCGGAAATCCTGTCGGCCTTCCGCCCCGGTCGCAATGCGTTCCTGACACAGCTTTTCCGGGGCAAACGGGTGGAGAAAATCCTCTTTGCCGCGACCAAGGCCGACCACCTGCATCACACCCAACACGCCAGGCTGACCGCGATCATGGCTGCACTCACCCGCGACGCCCGCGACCGTGCCCGCTTTGCCGGGGCGGACACGCAAGCGCTGGCACTGGCCGCCCTGCGCGCCACGACCGAAGAGACGGTGCAACACGACGGCAGCCCGCTGGACGTGGTCCGGGGCACGCTGCTCGACACCGGCAAACAGGCGGCGTTCTACCCCGGTGCCTTGCCCGAAGACCCCGCGCACATCCTGTCCCCCGCGGCAAATGGCGCGCAGGAATGGCTGGGCGAAGACTACAGGGTCATGCGCTTTGCACCCGCCCCGCTGACCCTGCGCCCCGGCGACGGCCCACCGCACATCCGGCTTGACCGCGCGGCGCAGTTTCTGTTCGGGGACAAGCTGTGACCGTTCTGCGCCCCGCTCAGCCCACCGATGCAGGTGCCGTAGGCGCGATCCTGTCGGCCTTCATCGACGGCACCGACTGGATGCCGCGCATCCACACGCGGGCCGAGGATCTGTCCTTTGCCGGGTACATGATCGAACAAGGCTGGGTGACGGTGGCTGAAAAGGCCGGGCAGGTTTGCGCGTTCTCGGCGCTCAACGGACCGGAAGTGCATTCACTTTATGTCGCGGAGGGCGCGCAAGGGCAGGGGATCGGTGCGAACCTTCTGGCAGACATGCAAGAGGCAACAGACCACCTGACTCTCTGGACCTTCCAGGCCAACACCGGCGCGCAACGCTTCTACCTGCGCCATGGCTTCACCGAAGCCGAACGCACCGACGGCGCGCGCAATGACGAAGGTCTGCCCGACATCCGCTACGACTGGCACAAGGACAAATCGTGATGGCCAAAGGCCCCGTACTGATCGAGATCGAAGATGACCCCGCCCCCAAGGTGGCCGACGCACCCCCCGTGCCCGACACCACGCCCGTCGCGATGCCGCGCGGCGAGGCCATGCAAATGGCAGCGCGTGTCGCCACGCGCAAGCCGTCGCGGCTGGGTCGGTTGTTCTGGGGGCTGGCGGCAGCGCTTCTGATGGCGGTGCTGAGTGCGGCTGCTTGGGACTTCGTGAACGCGTGGATTGCGCGCGCGCCCATCGTCGGCTGGGCGTTCACCGGTCTGCTCGGGGCCTTTGTCGCCACGCTGCTGGTGATTGCCCTGCGCGAACTTGCAGCCTTGCGCCGCCTGACCCGGCTCGACGGCTTGCGCCACGCGGCAGCGCAGGCGGTTGAACAAAACGACCTTGCCGCCGCCCGCGCCGTGGTCGACCGGCTCGACGCGCTCTACCGCGCGCGCCCCGACACCGAATGGGGCCGCACCCGGCTGGCCGAGTTGCGCGGCGACCAGATGGACGCCCAAGGCCTGCTGAAACTGGCCGAAGACACCCTTGTTGCCCCGTTGGACAAGGCCGCCGAACGCGAGGTCGAGGCCGCCGCCCGGCAAGTCGCAGCCGTCACAGCGCTGGTGCCGTTGGCACTGGCCGACGTGGTGGCAGCACTGACCTCGAACCTGCGCATGATCCGCCGCATTGCCGAAGTGTACGGCGGGCGGGGCGGGCTTCTGGGCAGTTGGCGGCTGACCCGCGCGGTGATGGCGCATCTGGTGGCCACGGGCGCTGTGGCGGTGGGTGACGACATGCTGGAACCTGTGCTCGGTGGTTCAATTTTGGGCAAACTGTCCCGCCGCTTTGGCGAAGGGCTGGTCAATGGCGCGCTCACGGCCCGCGTGGGCGTGGCCGCCATGGAAGTCTGCCGCCCGCTCACTTATGCAACCGATGAAAGACCCAAGGCGCGCCGTCTGGTGAAACAGGCATTGGGTGGCCTATTTCAGGGTCCGAGAGACAAGGGACAACACTGACGATGGAAACATTTGCCGCTGATCTGAACACCATGGTGCGCACCCCGCTCAGCGACGGGCACGTCGCAGCATTGCACCGCGTCGGCAGGCGCGTGCATTTCAAGGCGGGCGACTGGATTCAGAAGGCAGGCGACCGGTTCGACGAATTCCACTACCTCCTCGACGGAGAGATGGAGGCCGTGAACCCCACCACCGGGCAACGCTATGGCAACGCCACGCTGGGGCCGGGGCAATATGTGGGCGAACTGGCGTTCCTGACGGGGGGTAAGACGTTCATGGGGATGCGTGCGGTGCAGGACACCGAACTGCTCTGTGTGCCGCGCGACGACATGCTCAAGCTGATGTCCGACATCCCGGAAATGTCCGACATCATCATCTCTGTCTTTGCGGCGCGCAGGCGGCGCATGGTGGACAATTCCGAAGGCGGTCTGACCCTGATCGGTGGCGAGGTGGACCGCGACGTGCGCCGCATCGCCAGTTTTGCCTCGCGCAACCGCATCCCCTTTGTCGAGGTCGAGATTGATAGCAGCGAAGGCACCGCACTGGCCAACCAGTGCAGCCTCAACCGCGCACACCCCGCCGTGGTCTTTGCCAAACATCAGGTGATCGACCCGCCCACGCCGCGCGGTGTGGCGGCCACGCTGGGCCTCGACTTGGCGCTGCGCAAGGAAGACGTCTACGACGTGGCCATCGTGGGCGGTGGGCCTGCCGGTGTGGCCGCAGGCGTCTATGCCGGGGCCGAAGGGCTGTGCGCCGTGGTGCTTGAGGACCTCGCCATCGGCGGGCAGGCAGGCACGTCGTCGCGGATCGAGAATTACATGGGCTTTCCCACGGGTATCTCGGGCGGCGATCTTGTGGGACGCGGCGAAATACAGGCGATGAAGTTTGGCACCCGCTTTGCCATGCCCGTGCGGGCGACGGAACTCATGCAATGCGAAAAGCACCTGTTCCATATCAAGCTGGACAATGACGACTGGGTATCGGCCAAGGCCCTGATCGTTGCCACGGGTGTGCAATACCGCCGCCTGCCGCTGGAGCGGTTGGAAGAACTGGAAGGCAGCGGCGTCTATTACGCCGCCACAGATGTCGAGGCGCGCTATTGCAAGGACACCGAAGTGGCGGTTGTCGGCGGCGGCAATTCGGCCGGGCAAGCGGCGATGTTCCTGGCCCGCACCGCGCGTCACGTGCATGTTCTGGTGCGTGGCGAGTCGCTGGCATCGTCGATGTCGGACTACTTGCTGCAAAGGCTTGAAAGCCATCCACGGATCACGATCCACCTGTGCACGCAGATCAAGGAATTGCACGGCGATGACCGCCTTGATGCGATCACGGTCCGTGACCGGCGCGGGGCGCAAGACTGGAAATTGAACACCAAGGCCGTGTTTATCATGGCGGGGGCTGCCCCCAACACCAAGTGGCTGTCGGATCTGGTGGAACTGGACGACCATGGCTTTGTCAAAACGGGCCCCGAGGTGGGCGCGTCCAGCGGTTATGAAACGTCACGCCCTGGTGTTTTTGCCGTGGGCGACGTTCGGGCCGGATCGGTCAAACGGGTGGCCAGCGCGGTGGGCGAAGGGTCGGTCGTGATGTCGGCCGTATGGGCGCATATCGCTGACGATTAGAGGCGCCCGCGCCATGGGGGCGACAGACTGACCTGCAAAGGTCTGGAAAACCTTGCCTTTTGTGTCTGGCGGTCGTGCGTTACCCTCTGTGTCACCTGTGTGCGAGGGGGCGAATATGGATGAGTTGTTGGTCATTGGCGGGTTCGTGATTCTCGCGATCCCTGTCGCTGTCATCTATTTGCTTGTGGCGGTATCGGGCCTGCGCAGACGCATCGCAGAGCTTGAGCGCGCCATGCCTGATGCATTGGCGACGCCCTCCACGAAAATCGCGGACGTGGCCCCCCGCGTGCCGGAGACATCACCGGACACCCCCTGGACACCTGCGACCCAGACCGACGAAACGGACGCCAAGGACCCCATTGCCGAACCCGCCGCAGCACGGGTCATCGCGCAACGCAAGGCGGCAAAAGCCGAACCGCCAGCCGATGTGCCGCCTGCTGGGCCGACGATGCTCATGCGCTTGGGATCATGGGTGGTTGCCAACTGGTTTTACGCGGTGTCCGCCCTGTCATTGGCGCTGGCTGGTCTGTTCCTCGTGCAATACGGCATCGAAAACGACTTTTTCCCGCCAACCGCCCGTGTGCTGGCCGCCCTTGGATTTGGTGGCGCTCTGATTGCCGGGGGCGAGGTGATCCGGCGGCGCTTTGGGGACAGTGACGACAGCGCTTCGGCCTACATTCCATCGGTCTTTTCCGGGGCCGGTTTGGTTTCCCTGTTCGGAGGGATTGCAGCCGCGCGCTTGCTCTATGATTTGATCGGGGTCGAGGCGGCCTTTGCCGGAATGGCTGCGGTTGGGCTGTTGGGCGTCGGGCTGGGATGGCTGTACGGGCCGCTTCTTGCCGCAGTCGGCGTGATTGGTGCCTTCACCGCGCCGCTGCTGGTGGGCAGTACAGTGCCCGCGACGTCTTGGTTGTTTGTGTATTTCGGTGTGGTCACAGCTGTCGGTCTTGGCATCGACACGATCCGCCGGTGGGCGTGGGTGTCGGTGCTCAGCCTTGCCTTGGGTTTTGTCATGGGGTGGTTGACGGTGCTGGGTGGCGGAACCGACTTGGTCCTGGGTTTTCAGGCGCACGTCGTGGTGCTGGCCGTCCTCGCGATCCTGATCCCCGCACGCTCTTTCCGCCCGGACCACGATGGTGTGCTGATCTCAGCCTATCTGCTGGATCTCAAGGGCACGAAACCGGCCTTCCCGACGCTGTTGGCGCTTGCTGCAATCATCGTGACATCTGCATCCATCGTCTGGAGCGCATCCGCCGGGGCTGAGCCTTTCTGGATGGCCGTGCTCAGCCTTGTGATCCTCGGGCTCGCGATCACCTACTGGTCGCTCAGTGCGCCTGCATTGCAGGAACTGGCCTTGCCGCCCGTCTTGGCCGTGATCGCGGTGATTGCGATCGAAGGGGTAGAAACCGGACCGGTGGTTGCGGCCTTTGCCGAGGCCTATGCCGTCACGGTCGAAGCGGACTTTCCGCTTGCGGTGACCCTGATGTGGGGCGTGGGCTTGCTGTTCAGTGCCGTTGCCGCCCTCCGCGCATTGCGTGCGGGCCTGTCGCTGGCATGGGGTTTGGCGGCAGCCTTGATCGCGCCCACAATAGCCATTGTGCTGGAGTTGACATGGGCACCGGCCGCGACGTTGGGCGCGTATAGCTGGGCCCTGCATGCTATCGTTCTGGCCGCTGTGATGGTCAGCTTTGCCCTCCGTTTCGCGCGCGTGGATGTGCCGGATCGCACCCGCGCGTCTGTCTTTGTGCTGTCGGCGCTGGCGTCTATCACGTTCGCTCTTGTCCTGATCCTGTCGCTTGCTGCATTGACGGTGGCGCTGGCCGCCACAGTGTTGGCTGCGGCCTGGCTGGATCGGCAATTCAAGCTGCCGCTTATGCAGATCTTCATTGCCGTGGGCGTTGCTGCCATCGGTGCGAGACTTGTCGGTGATCCCGGGCTTGGCTGGGCGCTGGATGCCCCGCTTTGGGAAATGGTGCTGGCCTATGCCGGATCGCTGGCCGCATTTGTCGCATCACTGTGGCTGTTGCGCGGGATGGAGCGCCGGACGGCGCGGATCATGCTTGATACGGCCGCTTGGTCGACGCTCGGTGTCCTTGTGTCCCTGCTTTTGATCCGGTTTCTCGACGATGTGCTGCCGGGGCATAACACGGACTCGCACTGGGCCATGGGCTTGTTTGCAGTCATCTGGCTTGGGCTGATGCTGGTTCAGATCCTGCGCATCGAACAGCTGGGCGGTGTGCTGGCGTGGGTGCGTGCAGCGCTCGCGCTGATCTTCGGTCTCGTGGGATTTGGAGCATTGGGTCTGGGCATGACGGTGCTGTCGCCGCTTTTGACCAGTTGGGGGGATCAGGTTGCTGGCCCGCCGCTTTTGAACACACTTGTTCCCGCGTATTTGCTGCCGGTGTGTCTGCTCGCCGCTGGCGCATGGCGCGTGCGCCACCGTGCTCTGCGCTGGGGCCTGGCGATTGTGGCCATCGGCACCGGCGTCTACTGGGCCTTCGCGACGATCCGCCACCTGTGGCAAGGACCTGTCCGCATGGAGTTGACCCACGGTTTCCTGCAGCCGGAGCTTTACAGCTACACAGTGGCGATCCTGCTGACCGGGGCGGTCCTGTTCTATCAATCGCTGGCGCGCAATGCGACGGGTCTGCGCCGTGCTGGCCTTGTGGTCATCGGGCTGGCCGTGGCCAAGGTGTTCCTGATCGATATTTCGGGCCTTGACGGGTTGGTGCGGGTCCTGTCGCTGGTGGTTTTGGGACTGTCCTTGGCAGGTCTTGCATGGCTCAACCGCTGGGCGCAGATGCGGCACCCTCAGAATTGAGCGCGCTTTTGCGCGCACATGATGTTTTGCGCCCCCCTCCGGGGGGCGCGTTGATGCGAGGCTCTGCCTCGCGCTCCGGGATATTTTCAGCCAGAAGAAGAGGGGACTTGTGAGCCTTCCGCCCCCTGCCTATAACGCGCCCATGATGCAGATGATCATCATTTCGCGAATTATATCCCCGGCGCTCTGACCCACCATTGAGCCGCCGGGTAAAGGTGCTTGAGACCACTCGCACCGCACCTCCGACATTTGCCAGATATACGACCCACGAAGGACGCCACCCATGTGTGCCGACACGCCCGACTACAAAGATACGTTGAACCTGCCCAAGACCGATTTTCCAATGCGCGCAGGCCTGCCCAAGCGCGAGCCCGGATGGCTGGAGCGGTGGGCGCAGATCGGGGTCTATGACAAGCTGCGGGAGAAGGCCGTCGCGGCGGAGGGCGCGCGTGCGCCGTTCACCCTGCATGACGGTCCGCCTTACGCCAACGGCCATCTGCATATCGGCCACGCCTTGAACAAGACGATCAAGGACATGATCGTGCGCAGCCACCAGATGATGGGCCGCGACGCGCGCTACATCCCCGGTTGGGATTGCCACGGCCTGCCCATCGAGTGGAAGATCGAGGAGCAGTACCGCAAGAAGGGCCGCGACAAGGACCAGGTGCCGATCAACGAATTCCGCGCCGAGTGTCGTGACTTTGCGGCAGGCTGGGTCGACATCCAGCGCGAGGAGTTCAAGCGGCTGGGCATCACCGGCAACTGGGATGAGCCGTATCTGACCATGGATTTCCATGCCGAGCGGGTGATTGCCGAAGAGTTCATGAAGTTCCTGATGAACGGCACGCTCTATCAGGGCTCAAAGCCCGTGATGTGGTCGCCTGTGGAACAGACGGCGCTGGCCGAGGCCGAGGTCGAGTACCACGACAAGGACAGTTTTACGATCTGGGTGAAGTTCAAGGTTGTGGGCACGGGCGATGCCACCCTCGACAGCGCGCAGGTGGTGATCTGGACCACCACGCCGTGGACCATGCCGTCGAACAAGGCCGTCGTGTATGGCCCCGATATCTCCTACGGCCTTTATGAGGTGACGGGCCGACCGGAAGAGTGCTGGGCGACTATCGGCGACCGCTACATCCTGGCCGACAATCTTGCTTCGGATGTGCTGGGCCGTGCACGGCTGGATGACACCATGTACCGCCGCCTGTGTGACATCACGCAGGATGATCTGGCCAAGATGACCCTGACCCACCCTTTGAACGGTGCCGCTGACGGCAATGGCGAATGGGACGACATCCGCGACTTCCGCGCGGCCGATTTCGTAACCGACACCGAAGGCACCGGCTTTGTCCATTGCGCGCCCTCGCACGGGATGGAGGAGTACGAGCTTTACCGCGAGCTGGGCATGCTCGAACAGGTCATCACCTACAACGTGAACCCCGATGGGCGCTTCCGCGACGACCTGCCGTTCTTTGGCGGCAAGGCGATCCTGAAACCCAACGGGAAGGAAGGCAACGCCAACGCCGCCGTCATCGACAAGCTGGCCGAGGTGGGCGGGCTCTTGGCGCGTGGCAAGATCAAGCACAGCTATCCGCATTCGTGGCGGTCCAAAGCGCCCGTGATCTACCGCAACACGCCGCAATGGTTTGCGGCCATCGACAAGCCCGTGGGCGACGGGCAGGACACGCACGGCACGACCATTCGCGAGCGCGCCCTGACCGAGATCGACAACGTCAACTGGACGCCCAAATCGGGCCGCAACCGCCTGCATTCGATGATGGAGGCGCGGCCTGACTGGGTGCTGTCGCGCCAACGCGCCTGGGGCGTCCCGCTCACCTGCTTTACCAAGAAGGGCGCGCTGCCCACGGATGATGATTTCCTGCTGCGCAACCCGCAGGTGAACCGCCGCATCACGTCCGCCTTCGAGACGGAAGGGGCCGATGCGTGGTATGACGAGGACGCAAAACAGCGCTTCCTTGAAGGGATCGTGAACCCGGACGATTACGAACAGGTGACCGACATCCTTGACGTGTGGTTTGACAGCGGCTCCACCCATGCCTTTGTCCTGCGCGACCGCGAGGACGGGTCCGAAGACGGCATTGCCGACGTCTATATGGAAGGCACGGACCAGCACCGCGGCTGGTTCCATTCGTCGCTTTTGCAATCGGTGGGCACCACCGGTCACGCGCCCTACCGCAACGTGGTCACGCATGGCATGACGCTGGACGAGAAGGGCTTCAAGATGTCGAAGTCCATTGGCAACACCATCGTGCCCGAGGAAGTCATCAAGCAATACGGCGCGGACATCCTGCGGCTTTGGGTGGCGCAGACCGACTATACGGCGGACCAGCGGATCGGGCCGGAGATCCTGAAAGGCGTGGCCGACAGCTACCGCCGCCTGCGCAACACGATGCGGTTCATGCTGGGGTCCTTGTCGGACTTTACCGAGGCGGATCGGACAGATCCGGCAGACATGCCCGAACTGGAACGCTGGGTGCTGCACCGCCTGGCCGAACTGGACCAGACGGTGCGCGAGGGCTACGGCGCGTTCGACTTCCAGCGCGTGTTCTCGGCTGTGTTCACCTTTGCCACCGTTGACCTGTCGGCCTTCTATTTCGACATCCGCAAGGACGCGCTCTATTGCGATGGCGATACGGTCGAACGGCGTGCCGCGCGCACCGTGCTGGACCTGCTCTATCACCGGCTGACCACGTGGCTGGCCCCGATCCTCGTCTTCACGATGGAGGAGGTCTGGCTGGAGCGGAACCCGGGCGACGACAGCTCGGTCCACCTGACGGACATCCCCGACACGCCCGCCGCGTGGCGCGATGATGCGCTGGCGGCGAAATGGGCGGGCATCCGGTCGGCCCGCCGGGCTGTGACGGCAGCGCTGGAAATCCAGCGGACCGACAAGGTGATCGGTGCCTCGCTCGAAGCGGCCCCGGTGGTGCATATCGAAGACGCGGACCTTGCCGCGACCCTGCAAACGCTGCCTTTCGCAGACATCTGCATCACGTCCCAGATCAGCGTGACGACCGACCCATCGCCCGCCGAAGCCTTCCGCCTGCCGGAAGTGCCGGGCATCGGCGTGGTGTTCGAGAAGGCGGACGGCGCCAAATGCGCCCGCTGCTGGAAAGTGCTGCCCGATGTCGGCAGTCACAGCCACGCGGGTGTCTGCGGACGCTGCAATACAGCGCTCAGCTAGGCGGAGGATACCTCTGCCTTACGGGGCTCTTGGCAGTCGATGGCGCACTCAGCGCTGCGTTGGTGCTCGTGGATATCGGGTGAGAGGGGGCCAGCCCCCTCGCGCTGACGCGCTCACCCCCGGGATATTTTTGGCCAAGAGAAATGGGCAAGGCGGTTCATTGGTTATGTCTCATAACCATCCTGGGTCAGGATGGGGCTGTGGGCCGTCTGGTCCTGGCAGTGTCTGGTCTGTTTGCACCGCGCGTTGCGTTAACCCCGGACCTGCCGCGCGTTGGGGGTGCACGGGGGGGGCACGCATGGTGCACTGGGGGTGACACCCTGTTTTTGGCGTCAAACTTTATGAAAATAGGGTGAATGTAAGGCGCCGACTCACCCATTCGGCAAAATCGGCACCGGTTCAGTAAAAGCTTTGCGGGTCGATATCGACGGCAAGACGCAGGTCGCCCTTCAACCGCACCTGCCCAACCCATTGGGCGATGGCGGACTGTAGTGCGACACCTTTGCCCGCCTTCACCAACAGCCGCACCCGGTGCCTGCCACGCACACGGGCGATGGGGGCAGGGGCGGGGCCAAACACCTGCGCGCCCACGCGCTGCAAGGGCCCGGTATTGCGCGCCAGAGCGTTTGCAAGATCAAAGACTTGCGCCACGTCCGGTCCGCTCAGGATGATCCCCGCCATCCGACCATAGGGGGGTACACCCGCCGCCTCTCGCTGTGCCGCCTCGGCCCGCCAGAACCCTTCTTCGTCGCCGGCCAGAATGGCGCGGATCACCGGGTGTTCGGGTTGATAGGTCTGGAGCAGTGCGGTGCCCGGTTTTTCCGCCCGCCCCGCGCGCCCCGCCACCTGCCGCATCAACTGGAATGTCCGCTCTGCCGCACGCAAATCAGACCCTTGCAGGCCAAGGTCGGCATCAATCACACCGACAAGCGTAAGCGACGGAAAGTTATGACCTTTTGCCACCAACTGCGTGCCGATGATGACGTCCGCACCGCCCTCGGCAATGGTTTCGATCTCGGCCTTGAGCGCCCGCGCAGACCCGTACATATCCGAACTCAGAACCGCCACGCGGGCATCCGGAAACAGCTCCACCGCCTCTTCGCCCAACCGCTCCACACCGGGACCGACAGGGGCCATCCGGTCCTCCGCCTCGCAGGACGGACAGACGGTCGGCATGGGCTTTGTCTCGCCGCATTGGTGGCACATCAACCGCTTTAGAAACCGGTGTTCCACCATGCGCGCATCGCACTGGTCACAGCCCACCTGATGCCCGCAGGCCCGGCACAGCGTGATGGGGGCATAGCCCCGGCGGTTCAGGAACAGCATCGCCTGTTCCCCCCGTTCAAGCCGTTGATTTACCGCCCTTTTCAGCTCTTCGGACACCCACCGATTGCTGGGCAATTTCTCGGCCCGCATGTCGATCGTCGCCATCGTGGGCATCACCGCAGGGCCAAATCGCGCCTCCAGATCAAGGCGCGTGTACTTGCCACTTTCGGCATTGGCCCACGATTCAAGCGACGGTGTGGCCGATGCCAAAACCACCTGTGCGCCCAGCAAGGACGCCCGCAAAACGGCCATGTCGCGCGCATTGTACAGCACACCCTCTTCCTGCTTGTAGGACGTGTCGTGTTCCTCATCTACAACCACCAGACTAAGGTTCTGGTAGGGCAGGAACAGCGCCGACCGCGCGCCGATAACCAACTGCGCATTGCCCTGCCCAACCATGCGCCAGATGCGCCGCCGCTCGGTCATGGTGGCCCCTGAATGCCACTCGGCCGGGCGGGCGCCAAAGCGTTCTTCAACGCGTTTCAGAAACTCAGCCGTCAGCGCAATTTCCGGCAGCAAAACAAGGGCTTGCCGACCGGACGCCAGACAGGCCGCAACAGCCTCAAGATACACCTCGGTCTTGCCCGACCCGGTCACACCGCGCAGCAGGGTTGTGCCGTAAGCCCCCGACCGAACCGCCCCAGCGATATGCGACGACGCCCGCGCTTGATCGTCGGTCAACGCCTTGCCGGGGCGCGACGGGTCCATGGGGGGAAAGGGCAGATCGCGGGGGCTGTCCTCCTCCGCCACGGCCCCCTGTTTCACCAACCCTTTGATGACCGAAGAGGTCACACCAGACAGCTCCGCCAACTCCTTCAGGGTAAATGCCAAGTCCCCATATTCGCCCAGGAATTCCAGCACCCGACGCCGCGCATCTGTCATCCGGTCCGGCTCGGCCTCCCCACGCCGGTACACCTTGCGCATCGACGGCGGATCACCCAGACCGGGCGCACGGGTCGCCAGCCGCAGCATCGCAGGCATCGGCGTCAGGGTATACGCGGCGGCTTTCTTAAGAAACGCGCGCATCTCGTCGCGCATGGGGGCGGCGTCCAACACGCGCAGCACCGACCGCACCTTGGCATAATCGTAATCACCCTTGCCCGGACCCCAGACCACGCCCAGCACCTTGCGCGGGCCCAAGGGCACCTCGACAAAGGCGCCCAGATGGCAGCCGCCCTCGGGCGCCTTGTAATCCAGCGCCCGGTCCAGCGGTTGCGTGGTCAGCACGGCCACCAACGCGCCCTCGTCATAGAACGACGGCGTCATGTTAGCGCCAACATATGAGGGGTTCAGTCTTCACGCATCCTGAGGTAAACGCTGACCAAGCAAACGCCAAGCCATCTAAGGGGACCACAGATGAAATTCTTTGTAGACACGGCCGAGATCGACGCCATCGCCGAACTCAATGACCTTGGTATGGTCGACGGCGTCACCACCAACCCGTCGCTGATCCTGAAATCGGGGCGCGATATCCTCGAAGTGACCAAGGAAATCTGCGATCTGGTCGATGGCCCTGTCAGCGCCGAAGTGGTGGCACTCGAAGCCGACGCCATGATCGCCGAAGGGCGCAAGTTGGCCGAGATTGCGGACAACATCACGGTCAAGCTGCCGCTCACTTGGGACGGGCTCAAGGCGTGCAAGGTGCTGTCGGGCGAAGGCAAGATGGTCAACGTCACGCTCTGCTTTTCCGCCAATCAGGCACTGCTCGCGGCCAAGGCCGGGGCCAGCTTTATCTCGCCCTTCATCGGGCGGCTCGATGACATCCACATCGACGGTCTTGAGCTGATCGAAGACATCCGCACCATCTATGACAATTACGGGTTCGAGACGGAAATCCTTGCCGCCTCCATCCGGTCGGTGAACCACATTCAGGACTGCGCCAAAATTGGTGCCGACGTCATCACCTCGCCCCCGGATGTGATCAAGAAACTGGCGAACCACCCGCTGACAAATGCGGGCCTCGATGCCTTCATGAAAGACTGGGCCAAGACGGGTCAGAACATCCTGTAAATCAGGGGGTTCCGGCCCGCCTTAGCATTACACGAAGCGCAACCGGCCCCAGAGGAAAAAGTCGGGGCGCGGATCCGTGAGTGGTGGCTTCATGTGTTCGTGTCATGGCGTGGATATGACAGGGCAGACGGCGGTATTCACGGGGAGAAGACGTTTCTACTTCCCCGTGCGTGGCGTCGCTTCGCAACAGGCCGAAGCGATCTGAACAATTATTCCAAGTTCGGTGCAGATTTCAGGACTCTGCTGTGATATGCCGTCAGGCAACAAAAAGAACAGGTACGGTATGAGCAGCCAACCCAAGATCGATGACGCCCTGCGTGAGGCGATTATCACCCGTCCGGATGTGATTCTGGACGACAAGGATCTGATGCATGCGCTGATTGCTGCGAACGAACGCGCAATGGGCGGCAACATTGTCGATCTGCGCGGCCTCGCCATGGAACGTCTTGAAGCGCGGCTGGACCGGCTGGAAGACACGCACCGCTCTGTGATCGCAGCCGCTTACGAAAACCTTGCCGGCACCAACCAGATCCACCGCGCCATCCTGCGCATGCTCGACCCGATGGAGTTCGAACCTTTCCTGCGTGATCTGGGCGGTGAGGTGGCCGAAATCCTGCGTGTCGACGCGGTCAAGCTGGTGCTGGAATCGGTGCAGAACGACAGCGACCCAGCTGTGCAGCGGCTTGGCGAAGTGCTCAGCGTGGCCGAACCCGGCTTTATCGACGACTATCTGACAGACGGGCGCGGCGGCAACGTGCGACAAGTGACCTTGCGCCAGGTGCAGGATTCCGATCCGGAAATCTACGGCGACGACGCGACCTGGATCCGGTCCGAGGCGTGCCTGAAGCTCGACTTTGGCGACGGCCGTCTGCCCGGCCTGCTGGTCATGGGCGCCGAAGACCCGCACATGTTTGGCCCGCAGCAAGGTACGGACCTCCTGGCCTTCTTCACGGGTGTGTTCGAACGGGCCATGCGACGCTGGCTGGGATGAGGGCGTTGTATTTCTGGATAAGAATGCACCAAAAACACCCCACCATGCCTTTGGCGCTCTCCGGCCACTTCCGATACGCTCCATGACCGAGATTTCCGTAAGTGCTCTGATCTCCCCCGCCGCTCGTGACGCGCTGGAAAACTATCTGGCGCATGAACGGGGCATCAAGGGGGCGGCGGACAACACGATCACGGCGTATGGCCGCGACATCACAGAATTTCTTGCGTTTATGACGGAACACTCGGGCCAGACCCAGGGGCTTGGCGCGCTTGCGCGGATCGACACGCGCGACATGCGGTCGTGGATGGCAAACACGCGGGCAGGGGGTGTGGGGGCAAGATCGCTGGCCCGCAAACTGTCGGCGGTCAAGGCATTCTACAAATGGCTCAGCCAGCGCGAGGGGTTCGAACCCACCGCCGTGCTCAGCACCCGCGCGCCCAAGTTTACCAAGAAGCTGCCGCGCCCGCTGGACGAAAGTGCAGCCCGCGAGTTGCTCGACATCACGCCTCTGCAATCGGACAAGCTGTGGGTGGGTCTGCGCGACACCGCCGTTCTGACGCTGCTGTGGGGATGTGGCCTGCGGATATCCGAGGCGTTGTCGCTGAGCGCGGGGCAGGCCCCCTTGCCGCAAGTGCTGCGCATCACCGGCAAAGGCGGCAAGGAACGGATCGTGCCTGTGATCGACGCGGCACGCGATGCGGTCGACGCTTACATGAATGCCTGTCCATTCGATCTGCCGGACGACGGCCCGCTCTTCCGGGCCATCCGGGGCGGCGCACTTGCGCCACGTGCCATTCAGAAGGTCATGGCCAACGCGCGCATGCAACTGGGTCTTCCGGCCAGCGCCACACCCCACGCCATGCGCCACAGCTTTGCAACGCATCTGCTCAATGCAGGCGGCGATCTGCGCGCGATCCAGGAGTTGCTGGGCCACGCTTCTTTGTCGACGACGCAGGCCTATACCGCTGTCGACACCGTCCGATTGATGGAAGTGTACGCCAAGGCCCATCCGAAGGCGTAGGTCATAGACCCTTCGCAGATAAGTACGATATCACGGACCGGCCCATAGCCATGCGTAAGTCTAAATCTGGCTTGGCAAAAAACCTGGAAAAACCAATCGCAGAAAACGCCGATCACGCGATGCCACAGGTTGGCGTTACCTTGATCTACAGCCCAACGGCAAAGTCATGAAGGTCAAGCAGAGCTTTTGCCATGACTGTCACATTGGCTGGGAGGCACAGGATCATCCGGGCTACCCGCTTGAAGAGGTGCGTTTGGGCCAGTAGCCAGCACACGGGCTGCGGCATGGCCTGCACCTGACCGCGCCGACCCATTCGGCGCGGTTTTTGCATTTGCAACCAACCGCATCATGTACCATGACGGGCTCATGACACTCCGAATGCGCGCCCTTGGCGTTCACCTCCTGACGGCCACGGGCGCCGTTTTTGCGATGCTGGCGATGCTGGCTGCGGTCGAAGCCAAATGGGACCTGATGTTCGTGTGGCTGGTCGTGGCGTTCTTCGTGGATGGGATCGACGGCCCGCTGGCCCGCAAATACCACGTCAAGGTCAACGCGCCCGAATTCGACGGCGTGCTTCTCGACCTGATCATCGACTATCTGACCTACGTGTTCATCCCGGCCTTCGCGCTCTTTGCGTCAGGGCTCATGGCAGGGTGGACAGGCTGGGTGGCCATTATCCTGATCACCTTTGCCTCCGCCATGTATTTCGCCGACACGCGGATGAAAACGAAGGACAATTCGTTCTCGGGTTTTCCGGGGTGCTGGAACATGGTGGTGCTTGTGATCTTCGCGCTCGAGCCGAATTTCTGGGTCTCACTGGCGCTTGTCACGGTTCTGGCCGTGGGCATGTTCCTGCCTTTGAAATTCGTCCACCCCGTTCGGACGGAACGCTGGCGCTGGGTGACGCTGCCCATGGCGCTTGGCTGGACGTTCTTTGCCGGATGGGCCGCCTGGGTCGACTTCCACCCCGAAAGCTGGGCGCATTGGGGACTTGTGGTCACATCGCTCTATCTGGTGTTCGCAGGCATCGCCCAGCAATTGATCCCCCAGCGCTAGATCAGGAACCCACCTTCGTGGCGCAGCAGTGCCACCTTGGTCTCGACCCCGCCCGCCCCGGAAAAGCCAGTCAGCCCCTTGGCCCCCATCACCCGGTGGCAGGGGATGATGATCGGAATGGGATTGCCGCCACAGGCTTGACCGACGGCCTGCGCCGGGACGTCCAGCATCTTCGCGATGTCCCCATAGGTGATCGTCTCACCAAACGGGATATCCGACATCGCATCACACACATCACGTTGAAAGTCCGACCCACGCACCTTGAGCGGCAGATCGAAGCGTTCCAGATCGCCAGCATCATAGGCCCGTACTTGGTCCACCGCGGCATCAAGGACCGCTGACCGGTCTGCCCGGCCCGTTGTGCCCCAGGTCAAGCGCACAATCGCGCCGTCCTCTTCCGTGAGGGTCAGATTGCCGAACTGTGTTTGAACGTCATGCTGTTTCATATGTGCAGTCTCTCGTGCGCGCGCAGATCCCGCAACCCGATCCTTGCGCTATGTGGGCGGCGTTCACAGACTGTCTGCGCCCCAGCGCACAGACACGCCCCTCGCCAAGGCGCGGGAAAAGGCGTAAGCCGCTCGCATGGCCCAATACATCGCACTTGATGACGCGCGTACGCTGCCGGCCTGGCGGCGTCCCGTCGCGCTTTTGTTCCTGATGGCCTTTGCCATGCCGATCGGGTTCTCGGTCTGGCTGGCACTACTCAACAACTTTGTCGTGGATGCCGCGAATTTCGATGGCGCTGACATCGGCCTGCTGCATGCAATTCGGGAAATTCCCGGCTTTCTGGCCGTGGGTGTCATCGTGGTGATCATGTTCATGCGCGAGCAGGTGCTTGGCATGATCTCTCTTGTCATGCTTGGCGTTGCGACGGCTCTGACGGCCCAGTTTCCGCAGATGGGTGGCATTCTGGCCCTGACCTTTATCAGTTCCATCGGCTTTCACTATTACGAGACGGTCAACCAGTCCCTGCAATTGCAATGGCTGCCCAAGGACCGTGCCCCCCAAATGCTGGGCTGGCTTCTTGCCGCCGGATCAACGGCCACGTTCCTTGTCTACTTCGTCATCATGGTTCTGTGGGAGCCGCTGGGCCTGACCTACAACACCGTCTACATGGTGGGCGGCGGCATTACGGCCGCGATCGCGGTGTTTGCCGTGCTGGCTTACCCCCAATTCGAAGCCCCCACACCCCAGCTGAAGACCTTTGTGCTCCGCAAACGCTACTGGCTCTATTACGCGCTGCAATTCATGTCTGGGGCGCGGCGGCAGATCTTCATGGTGTTTGCCGGCTTCATGATGGTGGAGAAGTTCGGGTTTCAGGTGCACGAGTTGACAGCGCTCTACCTGATCAACCTGATGGTCAACATTATCGTCGCCCCGCTGCTGGGCCGGATCGTCGCGCGCTTTGGCGAGCAGAAGGCGCTGGTGTTCGAATATACCGGTCTCGTGCTGGTCTTTCTTGCCTATGGCGGTGTCTATTTTCTCGGCTGGGGTCTGATGATTGCGGCGGCTCTGTACGTCATTGACCACATCTTCTTTGGGTTGGCGCTGGCACTCAAAACCTACTTCCAGAAGATCGCCGACCCGCAGGACATTGCACCCACTGCTGCCGTGGCCTTTACCATCAATCACATCGCGGCAGTTGGCTTGCCGGTTCCACTGGGGCTCTTGTGGCTCTTCTCGCCCGGTGCCGTGTTCCTTTTGGCCGCCGGTATGGCCGCCACATCACTCTGCCTTGCGCTGCTTATCCCCCGCCATCCCGTGCCGGGACACGAAACACGGCTGAGCGGGGCACTCCCGGCCCCCGCCGAATAGACCGCTTGCCGGGCCACGCAGGCCCCGCTAAGGCTCCGCCCAGCAACCGGAGACGATCATGCCCACATGGACCGCCCTCACCACGCTGAACGGCAAGGCGCAGGCCGACGCGCTCGGTGCCGCCCTTGAACACATGGACCCGGAACCAACAGGGATCGGTGTGTTCGAGGTTGAGGATGACAGCGGCCTGTGGGAAGTCGGCGCCTATTTCACGGATCAGCCCGACGACACGGCCCTGCTGCTGCTGACAACGGCGATGGGGGCCAATGCGTTCACCGTGTCCGAACTGCCCGAAACCGACTGGGTGGCGCATGTCAAACGGGAACTTGCGCCGGTCGAGGCCGGGCGTTTCTTTGTCTACGGCAGCCACGATGCGGACAAGATCCCCGAGGGAAAACACCCCCTGCTGATCGAAGCGGCAATGGCCTTCGGCACCGGACACCACGGAACAACACTGGGGTGCCTCAGGGCGCTGGATCGGCTGGCGCACGCGGGGATTGTCGCGGACAGGGTCGCGGATATTGGCTGCGGCACCGCCGTCTTGGCGATGGGGGCGGCGGCGATCTGGGACGCGGATATCGTCGCCAGCGACATTGATGCTCAGGCCGTGGACGTGGCGCGGGCGAACCTCGTAGCCAACGGGATGGAGGCCAAGGTCAAGCTAGCCGAGGCCGCAGGCTTCGACGATCCGGTACTCGCCGGTCCGTTTGACCTCATCTTTGCCAATATCCTGAAAGGGCCCCTGATGGCACTGGCACCAGACCTCACGGAACGACTCGCGACGGGCGGGCATGCGATTCTGTCCGGGATTCTCAACGAACAGGCGGACGATGTTGCTGCCCATTATACTGCTCATGGAAACAGTCTGACGCACAGGGAAGAGATTGGTGAATGGACCACACTCACTCTTCAAAAAAAGCCATAATTCGTCAGGGTTTTTAGCGGCTTTTGACGCATTTGCCCAGATTTCGCCACATTTCAGGCGCACCTTACAGAGCGAAATCGGTGGGGGCCGTTTCGGAGTTCACGAGGCTGCTATGGTCGAGACTCAACAACACTTCCAACAGCGCCTCGGCGCGCTTGGCCGCAAACACGCGGCCATGGGAAATGGGTACACCACAAAGGTTCAAAGCGACGGCCTGATTGTCGTCAAACCCAGATACCGGACACAAAGGAACGTCCCGCTCAGAGGCTTGCTTGCCCTTGCGCTGGGGTTCTTCGTGTTCAAGGCGTTCATGCTCGCCTCACTGAGCGAGATTACGTACAACGAACGGATCGCCAAACTGCAACAGGGCACCCAGATCGAACAGGCGGGGTCCTATCTGATGCAGATCGACCCGGTCACGCGGTTCATCGCCGGGTTTCTGGAACCGATCACCAAGTAATTACGGACCACTCTCCAAAGGAAAGCCGCGGTACCTTGTTCAGGTCCGCGGCTTTTGCTCGTGTCCGAGCAGGCTTTCGAAAGGGAGAGTTCGAAAGAGTTAGCGGCCGATGGCCACGTCGTCGATGTCGCCACGGACCAGGCCGATATCGTCAAGCTCACGGTCTGTCAGGGCGCTCAGGGCGTTGCGGGTCACACGTGCGTCGTTCCAGGCAACCACTTGGGCAACCAGTTTGGAGAATACGCCGGAGAAGTGGCCTGCAACTGGGGCAGCGCCATATGCGGGGCGGGTGGTGTCGAAAGCAGCCATTGCAGCAGTCCTTTTATCGATATGTTATGCCAATCATCTTGGCGGTGTGCTGCGCATTTAGGCGTTGTGAAAACACCCGACAAGTTGTGATAAGACATACGTGCCATGCGTTTTTTGCATGTCGCTGAAACAGGGTTAACCTGCCGCAAAGTAAGGTGAAAAATGGGTCGCAGTCGCGTCGATTTTCGGCCTTGAAATGACGAATTTGACTTATGACATCGCAAACAAATAGTCATTTTGCATCGGGTCCAGTAACGGCTCCGACTACCTGTGACGCGAGGTAACGCTAGGAGTCATCTGGGTCGACAAGACCGGCGTCGATCGCCATAACTTGCCTCCCCAGAGCTATGTCCCTAAGTGCTCTGGTTTTCCAGACTACGCCGAGCTGGCTTTCTTGGGCTGACAACCTTTTGTCGGTCCCGAAGGTAAGCCTACCAGAATAGACCCCCAGCAGTTCTACCTTCTCCATAGTATGTACCCAATCACCGCCCTTGGTGGGGCCGTTTGACACCCGTCTAATTACGGGAGCACCAGACATCCCTCGGTAAGTCGCCGTATCAACAAGCATCTTTGGCAAGCCGTCGACGTCAATTTCCGGCTCGGATGCGACTGTGGCTCGTTTCCAAATCGGTGTTTTTTCCACTTCTATGCCTAGTGGAAAGCCCAAGATAAATGCATCTTCCCCAGGTCGGAGGTAAATTCTCTGGTTCTCTATATCTTTTATCTGACATAGATTTTTGGCTGGTATCGGTTGAAAGGGTAAAAGCGCTACATCGACCTGTCCTCTTAAAGTCGGGTGCTGATACCAAACCGTGCCAAAATCATCTCGGCGGTAAATTACATCAGCGTAAATATGTTTCCCTGTGATCGCGTCAGCACCTTGCACGGTGAACGAATACTGATCTGGTGCCACCGAATTCTTGTTCAGCCATGCGCCTGTTATCGAATCTTTGCCCGCCACGTTGTGCCAGTTGGTCACTAGGTATATTTTGGATTGGAACTCCCACAGAAAGGCGGTTCCTGTCGCTAAAAACTTTCCTTTGCATGACATCGTGATCTTCATCGCCGCACCGCTCTGAAGCTGTATTTCATAGGCCATAAATAGTCTTTCGCTGAATGTGGAAGGGATAATTGGCGCGACGATGTCAATAGTCGGCAGAGGGCGTCTCCAAATGTTCCGGCAGAGCAGATGGTGCTTCGATGCCATGCTTTTCACAGCATTCGATCCAAACACCCCATCTTTCCTAATTGGTTGGTGGGGTGCGGTGCCCTTCTAGTGTCTGCAGAGCTGCCAAGAGATCAGGAGGTATTCTTTGAGGCAATTGGGTCATCGGAAAACAGGAACAGCATCTCTCGCCAAGGTCAAGATTTCGTCCCAAAGCTGTTTGCAGTCCGTCCCAAAGCTAGTCGCGCGCTGCCCATGTCGCCCAAGGGACAGGGATATGTCGGAAACGGCGCTTGCGCGTTACCACTTGGCGGATGTTCGCGTTTCGTGCTACTGACTCCGAAAAGCAACAAACAAGCAGGCGAGGGCAGAAAATCGTGCGAATTTTAGGGATCGACCCCGGCTTGCGTCATATGGGCTGGGGCATCATTGATGCGGATGGCCCGCGTCTGCGTCATGTCGCCAATGGTGTCTGCCATTCTGCAGGCGATGATCTTGCGTTACGCCTGCTCAGTCTCTTCGATCAGATCAACACCGTCATAGCCGGGCACGAACCTGACGCCGCCGCGGTGGAGCAGACCTTTGTGAACAAGGACGGAGCGGGGACGCTAAAACTTGGACAAGCGCGCGGGATTGCCATGCTGGCGTCCGCGCGGGCGGGCCTCAGCGTCGGGGAATACGCGCCGAACGCTGTCAAGAAGACGGTTGTGGGGGTGGGGCACGCCGACAAACGCCAAGTGGCCCACATGGTCCGTGTGCAACTGCCCGGTGTGGATATTGCGGGACCTGATGCCGCCGATGCGCTCGCCATCGCCATCTGCCACGCCCATCACGGCGCGGGGCAGGGGCTGGTTGCTGCCCTCGCAAAGGCACGCGCATGATTGGCAAGTTGTCTGGCCGCATCGATTACAAGGCCACTGACCACATCCTGATCGACGTGCGCGGCGTGGGCTATATCGTCTATTGCTCTGACCGGACGCTCGCGTCGCTGCCGCCCGTGGGGCAGGCCTGCGCGCTCTTCACCGATCTGGTGGTGCGCGAGGACCTCATGCAGCTGTTCGGGTTCCCGACATTGGCCGAAAAGGAATGGCACCGCCTGCTGATGTCCGTGCAAGGCGTGGGGGCCAAGGCGTCGCTCGCCATTCTCGGCACGCTGGGTACCGACGGCACCAGCCGCGCCATCGCGCTTGGGGACTGGAATGCGGTCAAAGCGGCCAAGGGCATCGGCCCCAAGATCGCGCAACGCATCGTGCTCGACCTCAAGGACAAGGCCCCGTCGGTCATGGCCATGGGCGGCACAGTGGTCGAAGCCACAGGCGATGCCGAGGCCGAGGTGATCGAACCCATCGCCGTCGCGGCCCCAGCCTCCACGGCGCAGGCCGATGCGCTGTCGGCGCTTGGCAATCTTGGATATGGCCCCTCGGACGCGGCAGGGGCAGTGGCACAGGCCGCAGGCGATGACCCGAACGCAGACACACCCGCCCTGATCCGCGCTGCATTGAAACTCTTGGCACCAAAGGGGTAGGGGTGGGCGGACGACACGTCCGCCTTACGATTGAGAGATGATGACCGACGCCTCTGACCCCACCCTGCGCGGCGCGACCTTGCCCGAGGATGACGCCACCGCATTTGACCGCGCGCTGCGTCCACAGCTTCTTGAGGATTTTGTCGGTCAGGCCGAGGCCCGCGCCAATCTGCGCGTCTTCATCCAATCCGCCAAACAGCGCGGCGAAGCCATGGACCACACCTTGTTCCACGGCCCCCCCGGTCTGGGCAAGACAACGCTGGCGCAGATCATGGCCCGCGAGTTGGGCGTGAACTTCCGCATGACGTCCGGCCCCGTGCTGGCCAAGGCCGGTGATCTGGCCGCGATCCTGACGAACCTTGAGGCGCGCGATGTTCTGTTCATCGACGAGATTCACCGCCTGAACCCGGCGGTCGAAGAGGTCCTCTATCCCGCGATGGAAGATTTTGAGCTGGACCTCGTGATCGGTGAAGGCCCCGCCGCCCGCACTGTCCGGATCGAGTTACAGCCCTTCACACTGGTCGGCGCGACGACCCGGATGGGCCTTTTGACGACGCCGCTGCGCGACCGCTTCGGCATTCCCACGCGCCTTCAGTTCTACACCGAAGACGAATTGTTTACGATTGTTGAACGCAACGCCCGCACCCTCGGCGCCCCCGCCGACGAAGGCGGCGCCCGAGAGATCGCCCGCCGCGCCCGCGGCACCCCCCGCATCGCCGGGCGGCTCTTGCGCCGGGTGGTGGACTTCGCCGTGGTCGAGGGTGATGGGCGCGTGACCAAGGAGCTGGCGGACTCGGCGCTGACACGTTTGGGCGTGGATCATCTGGGTCTCGATGGTGCCGACCGTCGGTATCTCAAGCTGATGGCCGATCACTATGGTGGTGGTCCCGTTGGGGTGGAGACTTTGAGTGCTGCGCTGAGCGAAAGCCGGGATGCGCTGGAAGAGGTGATCGAGCCGTATCTTTTGCAGCAAGGGTTGATCCAACGGACCCCGCGGGGACGGATGCTGGCGCAGCGGGCATGGCGGCATCTGGGGATCGAGCCGCCGAAGTCTTCGGGCGATTTGTTTGACTAGAGATGTGCGATGACACCTGACGAGATCGAGGCGCTGTTCCGGCGCGAGAGTGGTGACTATACCTTTGCCCGCTGGGGCCGCCCCCTGGCACCGGTCGTGTTCGGGGTGCAGGACGAAACCTTGGGCACGATCAAGGGCGCGGTCGAGGCGGTGTGCCAGTTGGCCGGGCACGAGATGGCGGAGACGGACCCCGAACTGGGGTCGAACTTCATGTGGTTCTTCTTTTCCGACTGGGCGGAGTTGCCCGACGTCTCTGGCCTTGATCGGTTGATCCCCGACCTTGGACCGTTGGTTGAACGGTTGCAGAACGCGGATGCCAATCAGTACCGCATCTTCCGCTTTGACGAAGCGGGTGCCATCAAGGCGTGCTTTGTATTCCTGCGGATGGACCAACACCTGAGCGCTGTCCCCGCGGAGACATTGGCGTTGAGCCAGTGTGTGCAGTCCATCCTGTTGTGGTCGGACCTCGCCTTTCGGGATCGCTCGCCGCTTGCGGTGGCGGGGGAGACGACCGTTTTGCGGCCTGACATTGCCGCACTCATTCGGGCGGCTTATGATCCGGTGATGCCTGTGGCCGCGGATGATGCGTCCCATGCGTTGCGGTTGAGTGCGCGGTTGGTGTCCCCGAACTGATCTGTCCCCGCGGGGACAGCCTGTTCGCTGGCGCAACGAAATTTTCACGCATTTACGATTTGCGCCTGCCCTCAATGGCTTGGATCAAAGTACGGCCCCGCAAGCGGATTTTAACCACGCGCGGCCCATGCTGGTGCCGAGGACGGGCGGCGCGGTTTACCCGCCCAGAGAGCGCAACAATTCAGGCGATGGATTGCCCGTGGCGGGCAGGCCCTGACTGCTTTGATAGGCGGTGATCGCGGCCTTGGACTTGGTGCCCAGCACACCATCGACCCCGCCTGTATCAAAGCCGCGCGCCGTTAGGCGGCGTTGCAGATCGATGCGGTCATCCTTGGTCAGGCCGTATTGATCGGGCGGGAAGGTGTCGCGCAAGGGGCCGCCGCCCGCGATGCGGTCAGCAAGGTGGCCCACGCCAATCGCGTAGCTGTCAGAGTTGTTGTAGGTCTTGATCACCCGGAAATTGCGCGTGACCTCAAAGCGTGGGCCACCGGGCTGCGGCTGGATGACCGTGCCGGATGCCGTGCCTGTCACCTCACGTCCCCAGCTTTGGCCAGAACGCCAGCCATTGCGCGACAGATAGGCGGCGGTGGAGGCGAGACTGTCGGAGGGATCATCGGACCAGATATCGCGCCGCCCGTCGCCGGTGAAGTCCACGGCGAAAGCCTGATACGAGGTGGGAATGAATTGTGTGTGCCCCATGGCCCCGGCCCATGAGCCGGTGAGGTTCGCAGGAGTGACATCACCCGATTGCAGGATGCGCAACGCCTCGATCAACTGCTTTTCAAAGAACGCACCGCGCCGCCCGTCAAAGGCGAGGGTTGAGGTGGCCGAGATCACCGGCACGTCGCCGCGCCGCTCGCCGTAGAAACTTTCCAGTCCCCAGATGGCGGTCACGATGTTGGCGGGCACGCCATAGCGCGCCTCGACCGCATTCAGGGTGCTGCGGTGGCGAGCATAGGCCGCGCGGCCCTTGGACACGCGTTCGTCGGACGCGGCGATGGACAGGTAATCTTCGAGCGTGCGGGTGAATTCGGTTTGGTTGCGGTCGCGCCGCACGACGCCGGGCAGGTAGCCGGTGCCGCGAAAGGCGGCGTTGAGCGTGGATTGCGAGATGCCCGCATTAGCGGCACGGGTGCGAAAGCTGGCGACCCATGCGTCATAGGCAGGGTTCGGGGTGGGGCGCAGGTCTGCGGGCAGGCCACCGGACGGGCGGCTGGTCGGAACGGTGGTTGCACAGGCGGACAGCGCGAAGGCGCTGAGGCCGAGCAGGGTGGTTCTGCGGGTGAGGTGCATGTGGGGGCCTGTGATTTTGTGACTGCTTTTCAGGAAGTCTAGTCGGAGTGGTGTTGGGTGCAAAGGGGCACGTGGCCGGGGGCTGCGTGCCACCTGTTGCAGTGGGCAGAATGTCGCCTCAGCTTTGATTGAGCTTTGTCCTTCGCGTGGCTAGCGTGGGCGCTTGTGCAAGGTGAACACGGGGACAGCGCGAATGCAGATGAACGTGAACGGGGCCGAGATCTTTTTCGACGTTGTCGGGGCGCAGTTGATGCCTGCGGGCGATGAACTGGCGGCGCGGCCTACGCTTTTGGTGCTGCATGGTGGGCCGGGATACGATCACACAACCTTGCGCCCCTATTTTGATCGGTTCGCTGACGTGTATCAGGTTGTCTATCTGGATCATCGCGGATGTGGCCGGTCGACCGCCCCGCAGGAGACATGGCATCTGGACCAGTGGGCCGATGATGTTGAGACCTTTTGTGCGCAGCTTGGCATCGAAAACCCGCTGGTCTTTGGTCAGTCCTTTGGCGGTATGGTGGCGATGCATTATGCCGCGCGCCACCCCGATCATCCTGCGAAGGTGATCCTGTCGTCTACGGCGGCGCGTTTTCTGCTGGACGAGACGGTCAGCGTCGCGACTCGATTGGGCGGCGACCGGGCCGGGCAGGTGGCACGGGACTTTTTCACCACGCCGACGCTGTCCGGCTATGACCTTTATGCCGAAGTGTGCCTGCCGCTTTACAATCGCGCACCGGCCGAGGATGGCGCGGCCTATCGCACATGGGCCATTCAGCGCCCGGAGGTGACGGTGCATTTCTTTGAAAACGAGATGATGGAGATGGATTTGCGGGCCAGTATCGCTGCGATCAGTTGCCCGACCCTTGTGCTGGGCGGGGCCGAGGACCCCGTCACGCCTGCGCGCTGTTCCGAGGAGATTGCCGCCGCGGTGGGGGCCAATGCCCGGTTGGAGATTTTTGAAGGGTGCGGCCATGGCGTGCACCGGGACAAGCCGGATGAGGCGGAGCAGATGATGCGGGCGTTTTTGGCGCAGTGATCGGGAGGGCGCGTTCCGTGCCCTGCCATGGGTTGCGTCATTTGCCGTGCTCGTGATCTATGACCGCATCCAAATGCCTGAGTATCCATGACCCCCCATCATTTCCCCATCACCGTTTATTATGAAGACACCGACATGGCCGGTGTTGTCTATTACGCGAACTATCTGCGCTATATCGAGCGCGCCCGGTCCACCATCGTTGAAGAGATCGGTCTGGATCAGGTGGCGATGCGTGAAAAGGGCATTGTGTTTGTCATCACACGGGTGGAGGCCGATTACATCTCGCCCGCCCGCATGGCCGACCGTCTGGACGTTGTGACCACCCATCAGGCCGCCAGCCCCGTGCGCTGGACCTTTGATCAGGAGGTGCAGCGGGACGGTCAGGTCCTGTTCCGTGCGCATGTTGTTGCCGTCACCATGACCACAACGGGAAAACCGATGCGTTTGCCCGCGGAAATCCGCGCAGCAATCGCAAAATAAGGGCGTTCTGACGCCGAAGTGATAGCTTTCCCCTAGGCTTTGCCTTACTCTTTGCGCCAGACAAGAGCCGAACAAGCGGCCAAACAAAAGAGCAGGCAGTATGGAAGCAGAAACGCTCGCCCTGGCGCACGAGGTTGATTTCTCGATGTGGGGGCTTTTCTTGCGCGCGACCTTTACGGTGAAACTGGTGATGATCATATTGATCGTCGCATCGTTCTGGGCGTGGGGCATTATCATTCAGAAATTGCTGGTCTACCGGCGGGCGCGGGCCGAGGCCGAGCGCTTTGATCGGGCGTTCTGGTCGGGGGAGCCTTTGGATGGGCTTTTCGATCAGATCGGGCCGGAGCCGGATGGGCCGGCCGAGAAGGTCTTTGCCGCCGGTATGATCGAGTGGCAGCGGTCGCATCGCGAAGATGGCGGGTTGATTGCGGGGGCGACGTCCCGGATTGATCGGTCCATGGATGTGGCGATTGCCAAGCAGGCCGAAAAGTTGCAGGGCGGTTTGACTGTGCTGGCCACGGTGGGCTCGTCTGCACCGTTCATCGGGCTTTTTGGTACCGTCATTGGCATCATGAACGCGTTCATCGAGATTGCGGAGCAACAGAATACCAATCTGGCTGTCGTGGCCCCTGGCATTGCCGAGGCGTTGTTGGCCACCGGTCTGGGGCTTTTGGCGGCTATTCCGGCGGTCATTTTCTACAACAAGCTGAGTGCGGACAGTGATCAGATCGTGGCGGGGTACGAGGCGTTCTCGGACGAGTTTGCCACCATCCTGAGCCGCCAGTTGGACGGCTGAGCCATGGGCGCGGGTGTCATGCAAAAGGACGAAGGCGGGTCACGGCGGCGCAAGCGCAGCCGGGCGCGGCCCATGTCCGAGATCAACGTCACGCCCTTTGTGGACGTGATGTTGGTGCTTTTGATCATCTTCATGGTGGCGGCCCCCTTGTTGACCGTGGGTGTGCCGGTGAACCTTCCCGAGACGGCGGCGGGTGCGCTGCCGACCGAGCAGGAGGAGCCGTTGACCATTACCGTCACCGCGGAAGGTGAGGTGCAAATCCAGACCACTGCCGTGGAGCGGGACCAGTTGGTTGTCCGCCTGCGCGCCATTGCCGCCGAGCGCGACAGTGATCAGGTTTTCCTGCGGGCTGATGGCGCTGTGCCTTACGAACAGGTCATGCAGGTCATGGGCGCGCTGAATGCGGGTGGGTTTTCCAACATTGGCCTTGTGACGGATATCGGTGGGCCAACGCTGGACGGCGAGGACGGGTAATCCTTGAACACCGGGCAGGTCATATCGGGTATCGGGCACGCGGGCCTGATCGGCTGGATCCTGTTTGGCGGGTCCTTTCAGTCCGAGCCGTTGCCGTTCGAGGTGACGGAAGTGTCCGTGATCTCGTCCGATGCGTTCGAGGCGTTGTTGCCCAGCGGACCTGTTCCCGACCCGTCCGTGGATGTGGCCTTGCCCGTGGAGCCCGAAGTGGTGCCGGACCCGGTTGAAACGCCCATACCGGATGAGGCGGTTGAGGTGGAACGACCCGAACCGACGCCTGCGCCGGAACCCGAAACCGTGCCGGAACCGCCCGCGCCTGATCCCGAGCCTGACGTGGTGGACGAGGCCCCTGTCTTGCCCACGCCGCAGGATCAGGCGGTGGTTGTGCCCGAGGTCGCGCCGCGCCCCATCCCGCGCCCGTCCGAGCGTGTCGCGCCGGAACCGGTTGCGCCACCGGCACCCGAAGCCACGCCTGATGACGTTCAACAGGACGCCGTTACCGAAGGTGAGACCGCTGAGACGCAGGCGGAAGAACAAGACGCGACCGCCCCCGAGGAGGCCACGACAGAAATCGTGACCGAAGCCGAAGAGCCGAGCCGCGCGCCAACGTCGTCACCGCGTCCGCCTGCGCGGCGACCCAGCCCGCCTGTGCAAACGGCGGAACCTGCGGCTGAGCCTGAGCCTGAGCCTGAGCCCGAGGCGCCAAGCACGCCGGTTGAGCCCACCGACACGGCGGAAGATGTGAACGATGCGCTGCGTCAGGCGTTGGGTGGCGAAGAAGAAAACGTGCCGCAAGGCCCACCCCTGTCGGCCGGTGAAAAGGATGCGTTGCGCGTTGCGGTGTCGAATTGCTGGAATGTGGGATCGCTGTCGTCCGAGGCGTTGCAGACCACCGTGGTTGTCACCGTGGACATGACCCAGGACGGCAAGCCGGTGATTCCGTCGATCCGGCTGGCCTCAAGCTCGGGCGGATCACAGACGGCAGCGCAACAGGCCTTTGAAGCGGCGCGCCGCGCGATCATTCGCTGCACGCGCGATGGATATGACCTGCCCGCCGAAAAATACGGGCAGTGGAAGGAGATCGAGATGACGTTCAATCCCGAAAGGATGCGTATCAAATGATGGTTCGAATGCTTTGCCTGATGGTTCTGTGTCTGGCCCCCGCATGGGTGGCTGCACAGGACGGCCCCTTGCGGATCGAAATCACCGAAGGGGTCATCGAACCCCTTCCCGTTGCAATCCCGGACCTCGTGCCCGAGGGCGCGGGCGCGGGCGATTGGGGGCAGCGGATTGCCCGCGTCGTTGCCGAGGATTTGACAGGCACGGGCCTGTTCCGGGAAATCCCGTCCTCGGCCTTTATCAGCCAGGTCAGCAGCTTTGCCGCCCCCGTGCAATATGCGGACTGGAAAGCGATCAACGCGCAGGCGCTGGTGGCCGGTGCGGTGAGCGTGAACGGCAACCAGATCAATGTGAAATTCCGCCTCTATGACGTGTTTTCGGGCGCGGAACTGGGCGATGGTCTGCAATTGGCGGGCACCACGGATGGCTGGCGGCGCATAGCCCACAAGATGGCCGATGTCGTCTATAGCCGCATCACGGGCGAGACCGGGTATTTCGACAGCCGCGTGGTGTTTGTGAGCGAAACCGGACCCAAGGCCGAGCGCCGCAAACGTCTGGCCATCATGGATTATGACGGGGCGAATGTGCAGTATCTGACGGGCTCTGAGTCCATCGTGTTGGCCCCTCGGTTTTCGACCACGGGCGACCGGGTGCTGTATACCAGTTACGAGACGGGCTTTCCGCGTATCTATGTCCTTGATGTCGGCAGCGTTCAGCGGCGCGTGCTGGAAAGCCAGCAAGGCACGATGAGCTTTGCGCCCCGCTTTGCCCCCGATGGTCAGACGGTTGTCTATTCCCTGACCCAAGGGGCCAATACGGATATCTGGTCGATGAATATCGGCTCGGGTCAATCCCAGCGCCTGACGTCGACCCCCGCAATCGAAACCGCGCCCAGCTTCAATCCCGATGGCACGCAGATTGTGTTCGAAAGCGACCGGTCCGGCACGCAGCAGCTGTATGTGATGCCCGCAGGTGGCGGCGAAGCGCAGCGCATTTCCTTTGGAGAGGGCCGCTATGGCACCCCGGTCTGGTCGCCGCGTGGTGATCTGATCGCCTTTACCAAGCAATCCAAGGGACGCTTTCATATTGGTGTCATGCGCACCGATGGCAGTGAAGAACGGCTTTTGACCGCTTCTTTCCTCGATGAGGGGCCAACCTGGTCGCCCAATGGTCGCGTCATCATGTTTGCGCGCGAAACGCAGGGGGCTGCCGGTCGGTCGACGCTTTATTCGGTAGACATCACGGGACGCAACCTGCGCCCTGTGCGCACGCCCGAAGGCGGATCTGATCCGTCCTGGGGACCCTTGCAACGCTAAACGGTCGCGTTTTCTTCTTGCGCAGGAACGTGATAAGCAGACGGAAAGACGCCGCATAGACGGCGCGACAACCAGAGAGGCAGAGGCCATGAAACTGAAATCTTCGATCTTGATGATCTGTGCGGCATTGAGTGTGACTGCATGTACCGATCCCGCCCGCTTGGGTGGTGCAGGTGGGGCAGATGACCCGTTTGCGAACGGTGCAGGCGGCGTGGTGCCGGGCAGCGCATCTGATCCGGCATCCCCGGCCTATTTCCAGCAGGCTGTGGGCGACCGGGTTTTGTTTGCGGTGGACCAGTCCACATTGTCACCGGAAGGCCGGGCGACACTGGATGGTCAGGCCGTGTGGCTGTTGCAGAACGCCGACTACACCGCCGTCATCGAAGGCCATGCCGATGAGCAGGGCACGCGCGAATACAACTTGGCCCTTGGTGCACGTCGCGCCGATGCGGCCCGCGCCTATCTTGTGAGCCAGGGTGTGCAACCCGGCCGCCTGCAGGTTGTCAGCTTTGGCAAGGAGCGCCCGATCGAGGTATGCAGCGAAGAAGCCTGCTATGCCAAGAACCGCCGGGCTGTTACGGTACTGGCAGGCGGTTTGACCAGCTAAGCAAACACGACAAGGGGCATGTCTGTGGGGAAACGGTTTATTGTTGCGGCGGTGTTGGCCTTTGGGCTGACCGGTCCTGTGCTTGCGCAGGACCAGACCTTGGCCGATATCCGGCAGGAGTTGATCGTTCTCAACACCGAGGTGCAACGCCTGAAACGGGAGTTGTCGACCACGGGCGGTGTCTCTGGTGGTGCCGCGGGCGGGAGCATCCTTGACCGCGTGAACGCCATCGAGGTCGAGTTGCAGCGCCTGACCGGCAAGACCGAACAGTTGGAGTTTCGCATCAATACGGTTGTGACGGATGGCACGAACCGCGTAGGCGATCTTGAGTTCCGTCTGTGCGAGTTGGAAGCGGGCTGCGACATTGGCGCGTTGGGGGACACCCCGACGCTGGGTGGCGGAGAGGCTCCGGCAACTGCCCCCGCGGTCCAGCAACCTGCCCCCGATGCACCACAACTCGCAACACAGGAAGCAGCAGACTTTGAGCGGGCGCAGGAGGCGCTCGCTGCCGGTGACTTTCGCGCCGCCGCGGACCAGTTTGCGACCTTTAATCAGACCTATCCCGGCGGACCCCTCTCGGTAGAGGCGGACCTGCGGCGGGGGGATGCGCTGGAAAGCCTTGGCGACGTTCGCGAAGGTGCGCGGGCGTTTCTGGCGGCCTTTTCCGTGGCCCCGACCGGGCCCGTCGCGGCCGAGGCTTTGTTCAAGCTGGGCGCGGCCCTTGGCCGATTGGGCCAGACCAACGAGGCGTGTTTGACCCTGGCCGAGGTCGAGACCCGGTTTCCCGGCGCGCCCGAGATTGCAGATGCCCAAAGCGCGATGCGCAATATCGGCTGTAGCTGAGGGATGCTTGCACCCCTGATCGCGGCGATTGAGGCGCAGATGGGGGCGACCCCCCCGGAACGCATCGGCGTGGCGGTGTCGGGTGGCGGCGATTCCATCGCGTTGATGGCGGCGCTTGTTCACTATTGCCGTGACGCGTCCGTTGAATTGCATGTTATCACCGTCGATCACGGCCTGCGCGAAGAGGCGAAGAACGAAATCGCGCTGGTCACCGATCTGTGCGCCCGTTGGAACCTGCCCCACCACGTCGAATACTGGACCGGGTGGGACGGGCAGGGCAATTTGCAGGCCATCGCACGTGATGCCCGGTACGAGATCATGGCTGACTGGGCCTATGCCAACCGCATCGGGTGCATTGCGCTGGGCCACACTGCCGACGATCAGGCCGAAACCTTCATCATGCGTCTTGCCCGTGGGTCGGGTGTGGACGGGCTGAGTGCCATGGCCGCACGCCGCGTGCATCATGGCATCACGTGGGTGCGCCCGTTTCTTGAGATCGAGCGCACGGCCCTTCGTCAATACCTGCAGGCGGCGGGTATCAACTGGTGCGAAGACCCCAGCAACGACTCGCGCGAATTTGAGCGGGTGCGCGTCCGCGACGCTTTGACGATCCTCGGGACCTTGGGTCTGAGGACCGATACGCTGGTCGAGGTATCTCAGCACATGTCACGCGCCCGCGAAGCGCTGGATTGGCAAACCTTTCTGGCGGCTCAGGAGATGGCGCAGGTCATTCATGGCGTCATTTCCATTGATCTGGCAAAATTCCGGCTGTTGCCGCAGGAAACGGCGCGGCGGCTGATGGTGCACACGCTCAACTGGACATCGCAACATGTTTACCCGCCCCGCAAGGACCCCGTCGCGCGGGCGATTGCCGCGGTGCGGACAGGACAGACGGCAACGCTGGATGGCTGTCAGGTCAGCGTCGAAAATGGCATGATCTGGGTCTTTCGCGAATTGAACGCTGTCAAGGATACCGTCAGCGAAGTGGGCGACATGTGGGACGACCGCTGGCTGATAACCGGCCCGGAGGATGACCCCGAATTGGAAGTGCGCGTTTTGGGCTATGAGGCGCTGTCGGGCATTGAGGGCTGGCGTGACATCGGCCTGCCGCGCGCCGCTTTGGCCGCATCCCCGGCCGTCTGGTACAACGATCAGTTGGTGGCTGCGCCCTTCGTCGGGCTGGACGATGAATGGACGGTCGAGCTGGACGGTGGCAAAGACGCCTTTTTCGCCGCACTTTTATCTCATTGAACATGTGCGCTGCATGTCTATCTTAAAGGAAACGGCCGCGGCGGGTGCTGCGTGTCGCTATAATCAGGAGATTTTCCTTGGGAAACGCACGTAATATCGCCTTCTGGGTTGTTTTGTTTCTGCTGATCCTCGCGCTGTTCAACCTGTTTGGTGGGTCGGGCAACACGCTGCAAAGCCGCGAGATCACATATTCCGAGTTTGTGGACGCTGTCGAAGACGGCTCTGTCGCGCAGGTGACGCTCGACGGGGAGCAGGTGCGCTTCCGTAGGGGCACGGATGAGTTTGTAACCATCAAGCCCGAGGATGCGTCAGTCACCGATCTGCTGATTGCCAATGATGTGCCCTTGCAGGTCGAGCCCCAGCAACAGTCGGGGTTCCAGACCTTTATCCTGTCGCTTCTGCCCTTCCTGCTGCTGATCGGTGTGTGGATCTATTTCATGAACCGCATGCAGGGTGGCGGCAAAGGCGGCGCGATGGGCTTTGGCAAATCCAAGGCCAAGATGCTGACCGAAAAGCAAGGTCGCGTGACCTTTGACGATGTCGCCGGCATTGACGAGGCCAAAGACGAGCTGGACGAGATCGTCGAGTTCCTGCGAAACCCGCAGAAATTTTCGCGTCTGGGCGGCAAGATCCCCAAGGGTGCGTTGCTTGTGGGCCCTCCGGGCACCGGTAAAACGCTTTTGGCCCGCGCCGTGGCTGGTGAGGCGGGTGTGCCGTTCTTCACCATCTCCGGCTCTGACTTTGTTGAGATGTTTGTGGGTGTGGGTGCGTCCCGTGTCCGTGACATGTTCGAACAGGCCAAGAAGAACGCGCCTTGCATCGTCTTTATTGACGAGATCGACGCCGTGGGTCGCCATCGTGGTGCCGGCTATGGCGGCGGCAATGACGAGCGCGAACAGACCCTCAACCAGTTGCTGGTCGAGATGGACGGCTTTGAAGCCAACGAAGGTGTGATCATCATCGCGGCCACCAACCGCAAGGACGTGCTGGACCCTGCGCTGCTGCGTCCGGGCCGCTTTGACCGTCAGGTTACGGTCGGCAATCCCGACATCAAAGGCCGCGAAAAGATTTTGGGCGTGCACGCCCGCAAGACACCGCTGGGTCCTGACGTTGATCTGCGCATCATCGCGCGGGGCACGCCGGGTTTCTCGGGTGCGGACCTTGCCAACCTCGTGAACGAGGCGGCACTGATGGCGGCCCGTGTGGGACGTCGGTTTGTGACCATGATCGATTTCGAATCTGCCAAGGACAAGGTCATGATGGGGCCGGAACGCCGCAGCATGGTCATGACACCTGAACAGAAGGAAATGACCGCCTATCACGAAGCTGGTCACGCGTTGGTTGGCCACCTGCTGCCCAAATGCGATCCCGTCTACAAGGCGACGATCATTCCGCGCGGTGGAGCGCTTGGTATGGTCATGAGCCTGCCCGAGATGGACCGCCTGAACATGTTCAAGGATGAATGCCACCAACGTTTGGCCATGACCATGGCGGGCAAGGCGGCTGAAATTCACAAATATGGTGCGGATTCGGTGTCGAATGGTCCGGCTGGGGATATCCAGCAAGCCTCGGCCCTGGCGCGTGCCATGGTTCTGCAATGGGGCATGTCGGACAAGGTCGGAAACATCGACTATTCCGAAGCGGCTCAAGGCTATCAGGGCAACACGGCGGGTTTCTCCGTCTCGGCCAACACCAAGGAATTGGTTGAACAGGAAGTTCAGAAGTTCATTCAGGATGGGTACGACTGGGCGGCCAAGATCATTGGCGAGAACGAAGAAAAGTTCGAACGTCTGGCGCAAGGGCTGCTTGAATACGAAACCCTGACCGGCGAAGAGATTGAACGCGTGATGAACGGCGATCCACCCCACGCGCCTGATGATGATGAAGGTGGCTCTGCCGTTGAGGACAAGAAGCCCAGCCTGACCGCCATTCCAAAGGCCAAGAAGAAGTCTGGCCCGTCTGGCGATGGCGGTATGGAGCCGGAACCGACCTGATATTCCGGTTGCTGAAACCCACGTCACAAAAAGTCATTGGCCCCGCCGCGTGCGGGGCCTTTTAGTGCGCGGTGCACGAATCTGAATAGGTTGCTGATTATGCCCGCTTTGAAACCCACGTCCTTCACCGCCACGATCACATGGTTGGGCCATGTGCCAAGCCGGGAGCTGAGCTTGCGGTCCGTACCTGCGAAATCGGTCGACGTGACGCTGGACGGGTTGCCCGGTGAGGATCACGGCGGGCCGACACGGCCATCCTGTGTGCGGGTGCGGACGCAGTACAAGGAGGGCACGGTGATCCGGAATACGCGCCAGCTGTCCATCGTGAGTGCCGAGGAATTGGCCGCCACGGCCGAGGCCATGGGGTTGGAGCGCATTGATCCGGCTTGGGTCGGGGCGTCTTTGGTGATCGAGGGTATTCCCGACTTCACCCATGTGCCCCCGTCGTCGCGCCTGATGTCTTCAAGCGGTGTTGGGATTGCCATCGACATGGAAAACCGCCCCTGTGTTCTCCCGGGGCGGGAGATCGAGGCAGAGGCGGAGGGCTTTGGTGCGCGGTACAAGCCAGCGGCCAAGGGGCGGCGTGGTGTGACGGCGTGGATTGAATATGGCGGGCGTCTAGCGCTTGGTGATGTGTTGACCTTGCACGTGCCGGATCAACCTGCGTGGTCGCATCTGGAGGCTGCGCGCGCGGGTTGAGCGGAGTGTAAGGCGGATCGTGATCCGCCATGGCAAAACGTTTCGCACATTTGCCCGCCGTTTCCGAAATGAAACCCCCGTATGCAATTGGGCCGCTGCAACGTCCCAAAATGTCGGAATCGCACGCATGACCCCTAGGCATGCGGCTGTATGCAGGCCACGACAGACGTACCCATTAGGACTGCGGGGAGCATCATGGCCTATAAATCCGACATCGAAATTGCGCGCGAGGCGCAGAAGAAGCCGATCCAGGAGATCGGGGCCAAGCTGGGCATCGCCAGAGATGATCTGCTGCCCTATGGCCACGACAAGGCGAAGGTCAGCCAGTCCTTCATCAACTCGGTGCAGGACCGCGACAACGGCAAGCTGATCCTTGTGACCGCCATCAACCCGACCCCCGCGGGCGAGGGCAAGACCACAACAACCGTGGGTCTGGGCGACGGTCTGAACCATATCGGCAAGAACGCCTGCGTGTGTATCCGCGAAGCGTCTTTGGGTCCAAACTTTGGCATGAAGGGCGGCGCTGCGGGTGGTGGTTACGCTCAGGTCGTGCCGATGGAAGAGATGAACCTGCATTTCACGGGTGACTTCCACGCCATTACGTCCGCCCACTCGCTGCTGTCGGCGATGATCGACAACCACATCTACTGGGGCAACGAGTTGGAGATCGACACCCGCCGTGTCGTGTGGCGGCGTGTGGTCGATATGAACGACCGCGCCCTGCGCCAGATCACAGCCAGCTTGGGCGGTGTGGCCAACGGCTTCCCGCGTGAGGCGGGCTTTGACATCACCGTGGCGTCCGAGGTTATGGCGATCCTTTGCCTCGCCAAGGATCTCAAGGACCTGCAAAAGCGTCTGGGCGACATGATCGTGGCGTACCGCCGGGATCGCTCGCCTGTCTTTGCGCGCGACATCAAGGCCGATGGGGCCATGACCGTGCTGCTCAAGGATGCGATGCAGCCCAACATTGTGCAGACGCTGGAAAACAACCCGGCCTTTGTGCATGGCGGTCCATTTGCGAACATCGCGCATGGCTGTAACTCCGTCATTGCGACCACCACGGCGCTGAAACTGGCGGACTACGTTGTAACCGAGGCGGGTTTTGGCGCGGACCTAGGTGCCGAGAAGTTCATGAACATCAAGTGCCGCAAGGCAGGTCTTGCGCCGTCCGTTGTGGTCTGTGTGGCGACCGTGCGTGCGATGAAGATGAACGGTGGCGTGGCCAAGGCGGACCTTGGGGCCGAGAATGTGGATGCGGTCAAGAAGGGGTGCCCGAACCTTGGCCGTCACATCGAGAACCTGAAGAGCTTTGGCGTGCCGGTTGTCGTTGCCATCAACCACTTTGTCACGGACACCGATGCCGAAGTGCAGGCGATCAAGGATTACGTGGCTGAGCATGGGGCCGAGGCCATCCTGTCGCGCCATTGGGAGCTGGGGTCAGAAGGGTCGGCAGACCTTGCCACGAAAGTGGCGGAGCTGGCCGATGCGGATACGGCCAACTTCTCGCCCATCTATCCCGACGAGATGCCCTTGGCCGAGAAAATCCAGACCATCGCCAAGCGCATCTACCGCGCGGACGAGGCGTTGATGGATCAGAAGATCCGCGATCAGCTGAAGCTGTGGGAAGAGCAGGGTTATGGCCATTTGCCGGTCTGCATGGCGAAGACGCAGTACAGCTTCTCGACCGATCCGAACCTGCGCGGTGCGCCCACGGGCCATTCGGTTCCGGTGCGCGAAGTGCGTCTGTCAGCAGGTGCCGGGTTCATCGTGGCGGTCTGCGGAGAGATCATGACCATGCCCGGTCTGCCGCGTGTGCCGTCGGCCGAAAACATCATGCTGAATGATGAAGGACAGATCGAAGGGCTGTTCTGACCACAAATACTGACATCAGCCCCGTCACAAATAGATGACGGGGCTGAAATCCCATTGACCCCGGGCCGCGTCGGCGGTCAGCGTGCACTCCATCACTTGGAGGACTATTCATGACCAGATTGCTTGCCCTGATTTTCGCCTTTGCCTTTGCTGCTGTGACCGCCAGCGCCCAAGAGCGTTATGAGGGCTACTATTATCCGGACGTCACCTCGACCGAGGACTTCACGCGTGTGATCCGAGAAGCGCCAGATTCCAGCAAAGGCGTGCGGGTTGAGTTTGTCACAAACCTGACCGTCGCCCAACTGGCCGCGCCCGAAAGCCCGCGTTTCGTGTTCTTTGCAAAAGGGTCAGATGCCAAGCATCTGTCGGTCATCGCGCTGGACGATGACGTATTCTCGACCCTGTTCCGCGCCCGCGCCGTACTGGCGCAAATGACATCCAACATGCGCAACAACGATTTCTTCCGTGCGCAAGAGCTGCAATTCGTAGCGACCTTCTTTGATCTGTTGCAACTGATGGAATTCGACACGCTGGTGATCAGCGATGGCGAAAGCTGGGCGCATCAGGTGAATTTCGTCCGATAATCCAAGGAGAGCCCGACGGCATGACCGCAACAGTAATTGATGGCAAGGCCTTTGCGGCCAAGGTACGGGGCCAGGTGGCCGACCATGTGGCGCGACTGAAAGAGGCGCATAGGATCACTCCCGGTCTTGCGGTTGTGCTGGTGGGCGAAGACCCGGCGAGCCAGGTCTATGTCCGCTCGAAAGGCAAGATGACGGTCGAAGTGGGCATGAAGAGTGTCGAGCATCGTCTGGATGCTGACACCTCCGAAGCTGATCTACTGGCCGTGGTGAAGGCGCTAAACGAGGATCCGGAGATTCACGGTATTCTCGTGCAGCTGCCCTTGCCCGGACATCTGAATGAGGATCTGGTGATCAACTCCATTGATCCGGCCAAGGATGTGGACGGCTTCCATATCTCGAACGTGGGTTTGTTGGGGACCGGGCAGAAGTCCATGGTGCCCTGCACGCCCTTGGGGTGTCTGATGATGCTGCGGGATCATCATGGATCGCTGTCGGGGCTGAACGCTGTTGTCATTGGCCGATCGAACATTGTGGGCAAGCCGATGGCGCAGTTGTTGCTGGGTGACAGTTGCACCGTCACCATTGCACATTCGCGGACCAAGGATATCGAGGCCAAGGTGCGTGAAGCGGATGTGGTCGTGGCCGCTGTTGGTCGGCCAGAGATGGTGACGGGCGACTGGATCAAGCCCGGTGCGACCGTGATCGATGTCGGCATCAACCGGATCGATGCGCCCGAGAAGGGCGAGGGCAAGACGCGCCTTGTGGGCGATTGCGACTATGACAGTTGCGCCGCCGTGGCCGGTGCCATCACGCCCGTGCCGGGTGGTGTGGGGCCGATGACCATTGCGTGTTTGCTGGCGAACACCGTGACGGCGTGCTGCCGGGCGAATGGCTTGGCGGAGCCCGAGGGCCTGACGGCTTGAGGGGCGGTGGCGGAGGACACCTCCGCCTTACGAGCGCACCGGGACCATGGTGCCTTGCATAACCGCGACAAGTGTTTCGGTGCTGTTTTGCAACGCATACACATCCGCTGCGACGACAATCAGGCGACGGCCGGGTTTGATGACCCGGCCTTTTGCGATCAGGCGATCCCCGATTGCGGGGGCCGTCAGATTGATCTTGATCTCTGCCGTAACAACTTCGGTGTCGTCCGGCATTGAAGTGAGCGCGGCGTAACCTGCCGCCGTGTCGCCAAGCCCAAAGGTGAGTGCGGCATGCGCGAGGCCCTGTTGCTGGCGACTGCCGGGAAGGATCGGGGCGGAGATCGTCACGTGCCCTGCCGCAACATCGTCGAGCGTGGCGCCGAATGTTTCCATCATGGTGTGACGGTCAAAGCTGGTCTGAATTTTGTTTTTCATGCGGCCCCTCGTGGCATAGGCACTTGTACTGGTTTGGGCCCGGTCAGGATGGCGCTGGCATCCGGGCGCATGAGTTTGGTCAGCGTATGGTCGTGGCTGCGCAGCCCGCCCGTGTAGGTGCCGTAGGCGGGCAGGATCAGTTTATCCTTGTCGAGCAGGAATGCGGGGCGCGAGATGGCGCGGGCGCGTGTGTGCAGCGTGGCTTTGGGGTGGTAGTGGCCGGAGATTTCCCCGGTGGCACCGGCTTGGGCGATATGGCGGAAGGTGAGGGGGCCGATGGGGAGGTCGGCCAGGTGCGTGCCGCCAAATTCGATTGGGCCGGGATCGTGATTGCCTTCGATCCAGACCCAGCGGCGCCCTGCTTGCAGACGGGTGATCCAGAGCCGTTCGTCTTCGGGCAGGCTGCGCGCGGCCGCAAGGTCGTCGAAGCTGTCGCCGAGGCAGATGACGGTGCGCGCCTCTGTGCTGTCGAGGTCGGCGGCGAGGCGGGTGAGTGTGTCGCGCGTCTCGTAGGGGGGGAGTTGCATGCCGCTGCGCCGGGCGATGCGTTCGGCCTTGCCCAGGTGCAAGTCGGAGACGCACAGGAGGCTCTGGTCTGGCCAGTAGAGCGCGCCGGAGCCGAGGGCATGGAGCCGGGTTCCGGCAAGGGAAAGGTCGCACGTGTTCATATTTTGTTCATAGCGGCGAGGGCGGGGCGCATCAAGATGCGCCTTACGGGTTGGGGCTCTGCCCCAAACCCCGGAGTTTATCTGGCAAGATGAAGAGGATCAGAATGGAACGCGCCATTCTTTCTTCTTCGGTTCGGGCGATCGCCCCGCGGTGCTCATCAGGCGCTCGGCTTCTTCCGCCAGCAGTTGTTCTTCGGCGAGGCCCTTGATGGGCACGCGGCCCACTTCGAGCATCAGCGGGGCAGCGAGCGGTGTGACGCGGCTGTGTTCGATCAGGTCGATGCGATTGCCGATGCGGGCGCACATTTCCTCGATCCTTCCAAAGTCGACGAGGCCGCGCATGGCTTCCTCTCGGGTGATTTGGAGCATCAGGTGGTCGGGGTCGTATTTGGCGAGCGTGTCGTAGAGGATGTCAGAGCTGAAGGTGGCTTGGCGTCCGGTTTTTCGGTTTGAGGGCAGGTTGCGTTCGATGAGGCCCGCGATGGTGGCGGAGGCGCGGAAGGTGCGTTTCATGACCGCGTTGCCTGCGAGCCAGCGGTCGAGGCCGTCGCGGAGGGCTTCAATCTCGAAGAGGGGGGCCGGGTCGGTGATTTTGTTGAGGCCCCAGATCAGGGTGGCATAATCGGTCGCGAGGAAGCCGAGGGGGTTGAGGCCCGTTTCCTCCATCCGTTTGGTGAGCAGCAGTCCCAGCGTTTGCATGGCGTTACGGCCTGCAAAGCCGTAGACGGCGGTGTGGATGCGGTTGTCGTGCGGGAAGCTTTCGATCAGCAGGCGGCCCGGTTCGGGCAGGCGGCTGACGTCGCGTTGCAGGGTGAGCCATTCGGAGGTGTGTGGGGGGAGGGCAGGCCATGTCGGCTGTTGAAACATCTCGATGATGCGGTGACTGAGCTGCGTGGAGGTGGCGAATTTCGTGCCGAGGAAGGTGGCGATCTTGGGCTTTTTGGCGGCGTCGCGGGTCACTTGCACGGTCATTTCGCGCAAGGAGTCATAGCGCACGATCTGGCCGCCGATCAGGAACGTGTCGCCTTGGGTGAGGGAGGCGGCGAAACCTTCCTCGATCTCTCCCAATGGTTTGCCGCCGCGGCCCTTGAAGCGCACCTTGAGTGTGTCGGTGTCCTGAATGGTCCCGATGTTCATGCGGATGCGTTGCGCGCTGCGCGGGTCGCGCAATTGCCATTGGCCGTCAGGGCGCTGTTGCAGGCGTTTCCATTGGTCGTAGGCGCGCAGGGCGTAGCCGCCGGTGGCGCAAAAATCGAGGCACGCGTCAAATTCGGCGCGTGACAAAGACGTATACGCGCCCGTGGTTGATATTTCGTTAAAGAGGGCGGTCGCATCAAACGGACCGGCGCAAGCAACAATCAGGATGTGTTGGCAGAGTACGTCGCGGGGGCCGGGGCCGCGCGGGTCGCCATCAAGTGCGCCTTCTTTCACCGCATCAAGGGCGGCCACGCACTCGACCACTTCGAAGCGGTTGGCGGGGACCAGAAGCGCCTTGGACGGAGCGTTGTAGCGGTGGTTGGCCCGACCGATGCGTTGCACGAGGCGTTTGACGTTCTTGGGCGCACCCACCTGAATGATCAGGTCCACGTCACCCCAGTCGATACCAAGATCGAGCGTGCCGGTGCAGACGATGGCCTTGAGCTGGCCGTCGACCATGGCCTGTTCGACCTTTTCCCGCTGCTGCCGGTCGAGCGACCCGTGGTGGATGCCGATGGGCAACTGGTCTTCGTTGGCGAGCCAGATGTTGTGGAAATAAAGCTCGGCCTGCGCGCGCGTATTGTGGAAGATGAGCGTGGTCTTGTGTTTCTTGACCTCTTCCAGAACCGCCGGAATGGCGTATTTGCCGCCCGAGCCGGACCATGGCGGGTCCTCGTTCGTGACGAGCATCTTGATGTCCGGGGGCGGGCCGGGGTCCGCGTGGAGGATGTCGCAGGGGTCGGGGTGCTTGGCGAGCAGATGGGCAATGGCGGCGGGGTCTTCGACCGTGGCTGACAGGCCGACGCGTTTGAGGTCGGGACGCAGCGCTTGCAGGCGCGACAGAGCGAGGAACATCTGGTCGCCGCGTTTGCTTTCGGCCAGTGCGTGGATTTCATCGACGATCACACGTTTTAGTCCTGCAAACATACGCGGGGCGTCCTCGTATGACGTGAGCAATGCGAGGCTTTCCGGTGTGGTCAGCAGGATGTGTGGTGGGTCAGCGCGCTGGCGTTTTTTCTGGGTTTGGGACGTGTCCCCAGTGCGGTCCTCGATGCGGATGTCGAGGCCCATCTCTTCGACCGGCGTGCGGAGATTGCGTTTGATATCAGCGGCCAAGGCCTTGAGCGGGGAGATGTAAAGGGTGTGCATACCCTCGTGATCGTTTTCGGCCAGATCGGCGAGCGTGGGCAGGAACCCGGCCAGTGTCTTGCCGCCGCCTGTGGGGGCGATGAGCAGGAGGGCGGAGTCGTTGGCGCGGTCCAGCATCTGTTGCTGGTGAGGGTGGATGGACCATCCCTTGGAGGCGAACCAAGTGGTGAAGATTTGGGGCAGGGAGGTCATGGGTCGCAATGTAGCGGGTGTTGCGCTGGTGGGAAGTGCGGGAGCCTCCGGCGGCGGTTTATTTGGCGAAATGAAGATGTGGGGGATTCGAGGTGTGATTTACCCAATGTTCATTGAGCTTAAGGCCGTATGGCAGGGTGTCACCCCGCGTGCACCCTGCGTACACCCCCTGTGCACCCCCAACGCGCGCCCGAGCAGGGGTTAACGCAACGTGCGTTGCGTGGCGTGTGGTGGGCGGAGTGTCAGCTGCGGGCCTTGAGCGCGCGGATTGTGGCCTGCACCTGTTTCGGCAGGGCCGTGTCTGCGCCGTCGGGGGCGGCGTCGAGTGCTGCGGCCACATCCTTGACCAGGATGCCGATGGAATTGTCGGGCGCGTAGCCGTGTTTGGCGAACTCGATGCTTTCGTACCCGGAGGCGAGCCAGTTCTGGCCCGAGGAGGTTTCGATCAGGTTCAGCAGGGCCGTGGTTTCAAGCCCGGCCTCATCCGCCCAGTCAAGCACCAGCCGCGTCATGGCCGTATGGGAGGCGGCGAGCAGGTTGTTGAGCACCTTGCCCTGCATGCCCGACCCGAAGCCGCCCATGTGGTGGAAGTGCTGGCCCATGAGCGACAGGAGCGGGGTGGCGTCGGCAATGTCGTCGGCCGTGCCGCCCAGCATGAAGCTGAGCGTGCGGTTCTCGGCGGCCACCACGGCGCCGGACATGGGCGCGTCGATCAGGGTGATGTGGTCCGGCACCCGCTCGCTGAGACCACGGACATAGCGGGGTGACAGGGTAGAGCAGATGAAGATGCGTTGCAGGTTGGGTGCGGTGCCCATCAGATTCTGGGTGTCAAAGAGCAGCGCGTTCGTCTCATCCTCGTCCCGGACCACGCATAACAGCGTTTCGAGCTGCGGGGCGAAGGCCATGATGTTGGTGGTGATGTGATCGGTGCCCTTGTCGACAATATCGAAGCCGATGGCACGGGTGCCGCCATCGCGCAGGGCGGCCAGCATTGGCGCGCCCATGCGTCCGCATCCGGCCAGCCCGATCATTTGACGATATGTTCGTCCTTGACGAACATGTTGGCCCATGCGCGGTCGATCAGGTCGGGGCGCATTTGCAGGGGGATGCCTTCGAAGTTGCAGATGGCGACCATCTGGTCCACGAGGAAGTTTGGTTGATAATTGGCATAGATGTTGTCGATGGTCGGGTATTTGACCTTGAGAAGATGCACGAGGGCTTCCTCGTTCAGGGCCATCCCCTTTTTCTTGGCAACCATGGCGAAGATTTTCAGGAAGTTGGCCTGATCGGGGCCGTCAATCTTGATCTTGAAGAAGATCCGGCGCAGGGCCGCTTGGTCGAAGATTTCGTTCGGGTGAAAGTTGGTCGAAAAGACCACGAGGGTGTCGAATGGCACCTCGAATTTTTCGCCCGATTGCAGAGCGAGGATGTCCTTGGATTCCTCGAGCGGAACGATCCAGCGGTTGACCAGCGCCTGAGGCGGTTCGGCCTGACGGCCAAGGTCGTCCACGATGAAAATGCCGCCGGTGGACTTGAGCTGTAGCGGTGCTTGGTACGTTCGCGCCGTCGGGTTGTAGACGAGGTCCAGCATGTCGAGGCTGAGTTCACCACCGGTGATCACCGTGGGCCGTTCGCATTTTACATAGCGCTTGTCATAGGGCGTGACCCGGCGCAGCGCCGTGGGGTCCTGGGCCGCTTCCGTGGCGATGATGTGCACGATGGGGTCATAGACCGTGATGACCTGACCCGCATATTCGATGGCACGGGGCACGTAGACATTGTCGCCAAGTGCGTCACGGATGCCGTTCGAGATGGACGATTTACCGTTGCCGGGGGGGCCGTACATCAGGATGGAGCGGCCAGCCGAGACGGCAGGGCCAAGTTGGTCAAGCAAGTCTTCGGGCAGGACCAGATGGCCCATGGCGCCCACGAGTTGCTGGCGTGTGACCATGATGTTGCGGATGGACTGGCGTTTGACCTGTTCGCGGTACACTTCCAACGGCACAGGCATGGCACCGAAATATTCGGATTGCGACAGGGCGTCGAGCGCGCGAGCCTTGCCGCCGTCGGTCAGTTGGTAACCCATCTCGTTGCCATTGTTGGCGTTGAGTGTGCCCGTCGCCTCCATCAGCCGCTGGTCGCGGCACATGTCGATGAGTTCCTGCACGACCGGAAGGGGCAGGCACATCGCCTCGGACAGGTCAGAGGCCATGTCGAGGTTCTTGCGGAACATGGTTTTCAACAGGATGTCCCGCATCATCACCACGGGCAGCTTCATGTCCTGAATCCGCTTGGGCGCGGGGGGCGCGATCACGTCCGAAACTTGCATATTCATGATGCGGGGCCTGTATTTTGCTGCATTTCTTTGAGGCCTTGTACCGCAGCTATTCGACCAAAATGTGGCCCAAAGGGGTCAAGAGCCGTACAGCGCGGCGAGGCCCAGATAGATCGCAAGGGTGGGGCCAAGTGCAAAACCCATCGGAAATCTGCGGCCAGGTTGGTTCCAGCTTGTCCAGTTGGGTGCCAGCTTGTGAAGTGACGTGCGTTTGGCAACGGTGTGGACGGCATAGGCGGCCAGCAACACGACGGCAAACAACGCCATGAGCAGACGGATGTCACCCAAGGCCACATAAGGGGCCGCAGCTGCAAGAAATTTTGCGTCACCGGCCCCCATGGCACCGGCCGCGTTCAGGATGATGCCAGCGACCAGCACAATGCCCAGATAGGCAAGCTGCCAAAGGTACACGTCCAGCGGATAGAGGAAGAACCCGATGATCGCAAAGATCACCGCCATGGCGGTGACCGTTGGATTGGTGATCTTCATCCGCGCCAGATCGGTGTAGGCGACATAGAGACAAAGTGGCACCAGAAACGGAAGGAACCACAAGGCCACATTGGCCGGAAGCGCCAGCATGACCTAGCCGTTCGAGGTGTTGTTTTCGAGGGCGCGGAGCGAGCGTACAGCCGCCTCGAAATGCTGCGGGTGGGTGTCGATGGCGTCGCGCAACAATCCTTTGCCCGTTTGCACATCGCCTTTTTTGACGGCGGCCAAACCCAAAGTATGAAGCAGTTGCGCGCGTTCGGTTTGATCCATGGGGATAACAGGTAGGGCGTAGTTACCCTGGGCGCCACGGGCGAGGATCAGGTTGTTCTTGGCAGTAAACAGGCTTGGATCCTGGCGGATCGCGTCGGTAAAGAGGCGTTCAGCGTCATTGAAATCGCCGCGCGTCAGCTTGGAATAGCCCCAATTGTTTAGCACGCCCGACGGGCGCGTCGTCAGTCCCACTGCGGTTTCGTAAAAGCTGTCGGCCTTGTTCCATTCCTCATTGCTGTCTGCGATCAGCGCTTCGAGACGGTAGCGTTTGAAGGTCTCGAATGTGGGCGGGACGCGGTCCAGCTCTTCTTCGGCGCGGGCCCAGTCGCCAGCGCGCAACAGGGCGTCGGCGTAGTCCACACGGTCATCGCTGGTGACGCCGTCAAACTTGACCAGGGTGGCGTAGGCTGCGGTCGCCTCGGTGTAGCGTTTGGCGCGCACGAGGCTGGTGGCCAAGCCGCGTTGGGCATCAATCCGGTCCGGGTTGTCCTTTGCCGTGCGGCGGAAATAGGTGACCGCTTCGTTCGGGTCTGCCACAGTCAGCATCACATCGCTCAGGTCGTTTTCGTCAACAACATTCACGTCCTGGAAGGCCCGTTCGACGGTTTCCTCGGCGTTTTTCTGTTCACAGGCGGCCAAAGCCATCGCGCCTGCCAGAGAGACGGCCAAAATCACGGAGTGGCGCATGTTTGCGTCCTTTTTCCTGCTCGTTCGCGCCGTGCTTGTCGTGCCCGGTCGCATCTTTTTTGCGCCCCGAAAAGCGCAGCCTCAGACCCACCCCGAGGGGCGGAAAATCAAGATGCAGTGCGAATTAGAAAATCACTGCTGCCTCTGCGGACCAGTTTATATTGGCTCTCATTGGGTTCCACGCTAACAGAATTTTCAGATTTTGCGAGTGCCAAGCGCAAATTATCCCGGATGAGTGTGCTTTCTCCGTCATCGAGGGCGAAAGCCTTGCGGAAAACCTGTACTGCTTCGGCGGTCTGCCCCCGCTCCATCAACACGACGCCCAGATTGTTGAGGTCGGATGGTTCCGGATCGTATTCAGTTGTGGCGCGGCGCAGCAGCTTTTCAGCTTGGTTCAACCGGCCAAGGCCAAGATTGGCGGTGCCGAGGCCTGACAGGATTTCGGCATCGAGCCCGCCACGGTCCAATGCGGCCCGGTTGAACGACTTGATCGCCAATTCAAATTCGCCCGCGGCAATCAGGCGGTGGGCCACTTCGACCCCGTCGACCCCTTCTGCCCGCAGATCGATACCCGGCGCAAACGGCCCCGTCTGCGACGCATCAATGCCGGGTTGCCCACAGGCGGTCAGCCCAAATGCAAGGAACAGGGCCAAAAGCCCGCGGATGCCTGTTTTCATATCGGTCTTTGCGACGCCGTTTATAAAAGTGCACCGCGCACCCGAATGGGCCCGCGGTGCATGTCTCTTAGCACGAGTTGTCGCGCCGGCCTAGTTGCCCAGCGTGTTCATGTTGCCAAGCTGCGTGATCCCGTGTGCCGAGGGTCCGATCAGGATGATCAGAAGCGGCGGCACAGTCAGCATCATGGTCGCCAGCGTCATCTTGGTTGGCAGTTTGTTGGCGGCCTCTTCCGCCCGCATGACGCGCTTGTCGCGCATTTCGCCAGCATAGACCCGTAGCGCTTCGGCGATCGAGGTACCGAAGCTGGCCGATTGCACCAACACGGTCACGAAGCTGGCTACATCCATCACGCCACACCGTTCGGCCATATCGTTCAGAACAGTGATCTTGTCCTTACCGGCCTTCATCTCAAGGCTGACAATCATGAATTCATCGGCCAGCGCGGGGTAGGAGGCGCGCAGTTCTGCGGCCACGCGGTTGATCGCCTGATCCAGCGACTGACCGGCTTCTACACAGACCAGAAGCATGTCGAGCGCATCAGGGAAGCCTTGGGTGATTTCCTCTTGCCGCTTGGCGACGCGTTTGGACACCCAGTATTGCGGCAGGTAGTAACCGGCGCCACCCGGACCAATGGTAAACATGATGATCTTTTGCGTCGTCATGTTGTCGGTGCCGACGATGAAGTTGGTATAGACCACGCCAAGCGCAAGTCCCAGAACACCAAGGATAAACTGTGCCGCATGGAACATGCGCACCGCATCACGCGACTGATAGCCCGCCTGGCGGAGGGTCAACTGCCTTTTGGAAAGTTCGGCCACATCCTCCGGTTCGAGGAACTTCGAAAACCGTTCCAGCTGTTCGTTGCGCGCACCCTGACGCAGCCGTTCCTTTTGCGGACCGGATGTCGTTACGGGCTGGTTGGATTTCTTGAGCTTGTTCAGCGGATCCTCGGGTTGGCGCAGCATCATGATGATGACGATCACCACCATCATAAGGCCAAGCACACCGGCGAGTACGATCGGGCCAAGCGGCCCAAGGATATCCGTTATGGGTTGCAGCAGGGCTTCCATTTTGGGCTCCTTACACTTTGATATTGGTCAGGACGCGCATCACCATAAGGTTGACGGCCAGAAAGATACCCACGGCAAAGCACGCAGGAATGAAGTAGGGGTGATCGCGCACTTCGTCGTAGTAATGCGGGTCGCCCACGTTGATCACGATCAGCGCGACGATGGGGAAGGCTGACAGGAACTTACCCGACCACTTGGCCTCGGCCGTGATCGCCTTGACCCGGCGGAACAGGCGGAAGCGGGCGCGGATCACCTTGGCCAGACCGGCGAGGATCTCCGCGAGGTTACCACCCGATTGCTGCTGGATGGTCACGGCAACAGCCAAGAACCGTAAATCCTGCATGTCGAGCCGTTCGGCCATGTCCTTGAGGCTTTCGCCCACTTCGCGACCAAAGGCGGCTTCGTCCGCGATAAGTCCGAATTCCGAAGCCAGGGGGTCCTTGACCTCTTTCGCTACGATCTGGATAGCGGAACTGAAGGGGTGACCCACGCGAAGCGAGCGCACCATGAGTTCGACCGCATCGGGTAATTGTTCCTCGATCATGCCCAGCCGTTTACCAGCCTTGGACGAGACCCAGAAATACACCGCGCCGATGCCGATGCCCACGGACAGCAGAATGCGCACAGGCGTATCTGTGGCCGTACCGACGCTCAGACCGATGAAGGCCACAACGGACAAGCCGGCCATGATCATCATGAGTTGTTGCGGGGTGAAGGCGATGGCCGCCTTTTGTGCCTTGTCCGCCAAGAGCGAATAGAGCGGGATGGACCGCGCGCCCATGTGCTGCTGCATTTCCTTGCGGAGTTGTTCGAGCACCTCTTCGCGGCGACCACCTGCCTTGTTCAGCATCTCGAGACGGCGGTTCACGCGGCTGTTGAGGCTGATGGATTTGCCAAAGGCCACAAGGTACAAACCTTCGACCAGGACCAGGACACCGATAAAAATCAGCCCGTAAATAATTGGTTCTGCACTCATTATCCCTGCTCCTTATTGGGCGGCAACGGGTTCGTAGATGGATGCGGGCAAGTCGTACCCCCACATGCGGAAGCGTTCGGAATAGTGTGAACGCACGCCGGTGGCGGTGAAGTGTCCGATAATCTTGTTGTCTGGCGTCAGCCCCACGCGCTGGAAGCGAAAGACTTCCTGCATTGAGATCACGTCGCCCTCCATGCCGGTGATTTCGGTGATGGAGGTCATGCGGCGCGAACCATCCTGCAGACGCGAGGCCTGCACGATCAGGTTCACAGCAGAAGAGATTTGCGAACGCACCGCCTTGAGCGGCATTTCGATCCCGGCCATCGCGATCATGTTTTCCAGACGGCTCACACCATCGCGGGCGGAGTTGGCGTGGATTGTCGTCATGGATCCGTCGTGGCCAGTGTTCATGGCCTGCAACATGTCGATGACTTCCTCGCCACGCGTCTCACCCACGATGATACGGTCAGGGCGCATACGCAGGGCGTTTTTCAGACAGTCGCGGGGCGATACCTCGCCCTTGCCCTCGACATTGGGCGGACGGCTTTCCATCCGGCCCACATGGGTCTGTTGCAACTGAAGTTCGGCGGTGTCTTCGATGGTCAGGATGCGTTCGGCGTTGTCAATGAATGACGACAGCGCGTTCAGCGTGGTCGTTTTGCCCGAACCCGTACCTCCAGACACGATCACATTCAGCCGTGTCGCGACCGCCGCTTGCAAATATGCAGCCATTTCCTCGGTGAAAGCGCCGAAATTGACCAGATCGTCAATGCCCAGCTTGTCTTTTTTGAACTTACGAATGGAAACGAGGCTGCCATCCACCGCGATCGGGGGCACCATCGCGTTGAACCGCGAACCATCTTGCAAACGGGCGTCAACGTAGGGGTTTGATTCATCGACGCGACGACCCACGGCGCTCACAATCTTGTCGATAATGCGCAGCAGGTGGCGTTCGTCCTTGAACGTGACGTCTGTCAGTTCCAGCTTGCCCGACCGTTCCACAAAGATCTGTTGCGGGCCGTTCACCAGAATATCGTTGACGGTTTCGTCTTTCAGAAGGGTCTCGAGAGGACCCAGCCCAGTGACCTCATCGAACAGTTCCTGGTTGAGGGTCTGGCGATCCTCGCGGTTCAGGATGATGTTCTTTTCGGTCAGCACTTCGGAAGAGATCGAGCTGATTTCCTGCCGCAGATCGGATTCGCTGGCGTGCTCAAGAGCGGCGAGGTTCAGGTTGTCCAGCAGCGCGCGGTGCAGCTCGAGCTTGATCTCACCCATACGCTCCTTGCGCTTACGCTCTTTGTCCATCGGTGTGACGGACGCTGGCTGGGTCGACGGGTTGGCTTTGCGTGCGATTTTCTTGGGCGCATCCGGCTGGGGCAGCTCCGTGACCTTTTCTTCAACCGGTTCAGCGGCCTTTGGGGGGGCTTTTTTGTACTTGGAAAACATCGAGAGACCTCAGGGGGTATCGGATCACGCGGCTTTGGCGTGGTCCACGTTGAGTTCATGAATGGATGCGGCGAGTTTTGCGATCTCGCGGCGCAAAGGGTTTTTGGCCGCGGACGTTGCCAGGGGCAAACCATGATCGGCGCCTTGCGCGATGGGCTTGCCACCGTCGGGCAATTGCACTTCCACGGCGATATCAAGGCTTTCGGACAATCGCTTGACCCGTGCCTTGCCCCCCAGATCGGTGAATTTCGGCGCGCGGTTCAGCACGTAGCGCAGCTTTTCAACGGGCAACTCTTCGGATTGCAGGGCACGTTTGAAGCGCAGCGTGTTCTGAGCCGACCGCATATCCATTTCGAGCGTCGTGAAATAAAGGTGCGCCGTGTTCAAAACAGTCTCTGTCCACTGCACCAGGGTCGACGGCATGTCGACCACGACATAGTCAAAGTGCGCACGCGCCATTTCGACAACGCGATTGATGTCTTCGGGAGTGATGAGATCCAGCGGGATCATATCTGCGGGCGCGGTGAGCACCTGCAACTTGTCCTCGAATGTCAAAAGCGATTGGCCAAAGATTTCGTCGTCCATGCCTTCAGTGTCCGACAGCATTTCAAAGACCGCCTCGCGTCGGGGCAGGTCAAGGTAGGTCGATGCAGAGCCGAACTGCAGATCAAAGTCCAACAGGCAAACCGAGGGGGTTTCGCTGCCGCACAACAGGGCAAGTTCCCAAGCGAGGTTCACGGCAAGCGTTGTCGAACCAGTGCCACCTGCCACACCGTGACAGACAAATACGGCACCCTGCTTGTCCACGCCGGACTTCAGGTTTGCTGTTTTGCCAGTCTCAGCCGGTTGCGGTTGATCGGATGTGTTCAGGCGTTCGATGGCCTGCTGCAATTCACCTTCGGGCAGGGGATAGGGGACAAATTCGTCCGCCCCTTGCCGCAGAAGTTGGTGTAGCGCGGCGGGTGTCACGTCTTCGGCAATCAGGATAACCTTGATGCCGTGCCCCTTGGCTTGGGTGATAATCTCACCCAGTAGAACCAGATTGTCCTCATCCTCGTCATCAAGGGCGAGGGCCACGAACTCCATGGCCTCTGCTTCGGGTTGATTGAAGAAGGCCAGCGCTTCGGCAAAGCCGAGGTCACCCCAGGCTTCTCCCAATGCTTGCTCCATATCCTCGATCAGGAGGTCGAAGTTCTGCACATCGCGGCTGATCGTACAGGCCGTGATTGGTGCCGTTTCCGGTTGCGGCATTACGCTGCTCATTGCCCACTCGTCCTTTGTTCAAAGAGTCTTGCATCGGCGCTGATGAATTAGCGGTTAATGCTTTGACCCTCGCCCGGCTCTTTTCGCCGGACATACGTGTCCTCAGGGGGAGTTGTCGCAGCGAATTCAGGCGAGATTTGGGCCAAAAAACTCCAATTGTTGGGTATTCCAGAACGATAAAGGGCCCGGAGACATGATTGTCTGCGGGCCCTCGGGAAATATCGGGGGGTGGTTACTGGTCTGTTTGGAACTCAGAACCGCTGGTTCCGGACAATCCGCTGGTCGCCTCAGCAGACTCTACATAGTCGCGATAGACGATCTGAGCGTACTTGCCGTCCAGGACCGAAGGATGCGACTTCACGAACCCGCTGACCTCGGTCACGGTGCGGCGGTTGCGACGTTCGCGCCCTTGCGTCACGATCAGCGGCTGTGTTTCACCGAACGACGCCACTGCCTCCAGCCGTGAGCGGCTGATGCCTTGGGTCGTCAGGTAGTGAACGACCGCGTTGGCGCGGGCGAGGCCCAGACGTTTGTTGTAGCCTGCCGATCCAACTGCATCCGTATGCCCGTAAACACGAAACCGGATTTCAGGGAACTGGCGGATCCATGCGGCCTGTTCGCGCAGCACATCACGTGCGCCGGCATCCAGTTGCGAGGAATTGAATGCAAAGTTCACAGTCGTTCCCACTTCGGAGGCGAAGCGGTTGGCCAGATCAAAGGTGTATTGACGTTCGCCTGTCAGGATCAGGGTGTTGTTGGCTGTTGCGTTGCCGAATTGGCCTGTGTCCACCAGTGCGCCAGCTTCGCGATAAAACTGGGTATAGACCGGATCATTGGATGCGCCGCAGGCGCCGAGGGCGAGGGTTCCCGCCAATGCAACGGAGATGATCGGTTTCATGACCCTGTCCTTAGTCCAACACGTAGCCATATGAGCCGGAGAAGTCCTGTTTGGCAACCTCGCCCGCTGCGCCCTGTTTTGGGGTGCGCGTGCCAGCGGCAGTACGGCCAAAGAGGAACAAATCCCGTTCACTCGGCGGTTTGATACGGTCCGTGGGAAGTGCAAGCACCTCGCCGCGGACGGGGGAAACAAGGTGTGCGGTGATGATGATCACCAGCTCGGATTGTTCACGTTGGTACGACGCTGACCGGAAGAGGGCGCCCAACACGGGGACGTCACCAAGCCATGGCAGCTGATTGTTGCTGTCGATGAAGTTGTCCTGCAGCAGGCCTGCGATAGCAAAGCTTTCGCCGTCGCGCAGTTCAACCGTGCTGGACGTTTCGCGGCGGCTGAACGCATCGATGGTGAAGCCATCTGCCGTGATGCCGTTTGTCGGGTCGATGTCCGAAACGGAGGCTTCAAGCTCGAGATTGATCAGATCTTCGTCCACTACGCGGGGAATGAAGTTCAGCTGAATACCGAATGGTTTGAATTCGACGGTGATCACACCGTCTTCTTGCGCGATTGGCACAGGATATTCGCCACCTGCGAGGAAACGCGCCTCTTGCCCGGACAGGGCGACAAGGTTTGGTTCTGCGAGCGTGCGCACAACGCCTTTGCTTTCAAGGGCTTCCAGCAACAATCCCACTTGGGTGTTGCCCGCGTTGAAACCAAACAGGATCGCGCCGGTGTTGGTGTTGCTTGCTGGCAGGGAGCCGGAGAGCGCGCCTGCGACGCCGCCTGCGGACACAGTCGTTCCGGTGCCGCCACTGAGGCCGACATCACCCGAAAGGATGGTGCCGCCCAGAGACAAAGAAGAGCTGAGTGACTTTGATACGCTGCGGTTCATCTCGGCAAAGCGCACCTTGAGCATCACTTGCTGGATGCCGCCGACGCTCATCAGGTTGCTGACGCGCCCTTCTGCGTACCGTTCGGCCAGGTCCAAGGCGCGCTGAAGGCGTGCGGATGATGAAACGATCCCCGACAGGACGATGCCGTCGTTTGCGGTACGCACTTCGATCTTCTCTCCGGGGAGGATCTGGCGCAGCCGCTCCTTGAACTCGGAGATGTCGGCCGAGACACGCACATTCACATTGGTGATGAGCCGTCCGTTTGCGTCCAGAAGAGTCAGTGTCGTCAAACCCGGGGACTTGCCGAGCACGTAGATGGTGCGATCACTGAGCGATGAGATATCTGCAATCGCCGGGTTCGCGATGCTGAGTTCCGCAAAGGGCGTGTCACTTTCAACAACAACGGCGCGGTTCATTGGAACAGCGAGTGTCGATTCCGTGGCTTTCCGCACGACCCTGAGGTTCTCTGCCGAAGCAGTTTCCGCAATTGGTCCTGCAGCAAAACACAGCCCGAGAAGGGCCGCTTTGAAAATTCCGTCAATGTTCATGTGACCTGCCTTTTTGATCACGCCTCAATGTCGGGTCTTTTTGCCCGCGATTTCATGCACCATGAGCCAGTTTCAATTTTTTTGCAAGAATCAACGGGTTCAAGCGTTTCTTTTATGTGGATAACTGGCAACAGCACACATAACGCAACCGGCGCCACCAAGGGTGACGCCGGAGGTAAGTGCTTGAAATGGGGGCAATCAGTTCGTGCAGGGGATCGGTATTTGAACAACCTCTGCGCCGCGACGGGTGCGGATGGAACAGGTCTTTTCCTCTTCAACTTCGACCTTCACCTCTTTGGCTTCGATGCCGAGGAGGGCGCGTTGGTCCACTTCAATGGACCCCGCAACGGTGTCGTCTTCGGCGCCGACAAGCGACAGTGACAGGCGGCCCGTTGATTGTGCTTGGGCCAGTTTGGCGACCTGTGCCGGGGCCACAGCCACCGTAACTGTTTGCGCGATGATCGCACCATCAAGGTCACCGGCGGCATTCTGGTCGATGGCGATCAACTGGATTGCGGGTTGGATCAACTTGGTCACTTCACCACGGGTGGCGCCAAGGGCTTTATCCACACGACCTGTCCAATATACGTCGACGCGATCACCAGGGCGAAGAAAGCCGGACACGCCAGAGGCGACGTCCACACGGATCGCAAACGCCCGCATCCCACGTTGAAGCCGCGAGGTCAGGCCCGCTTCTTCGCCCGGTTCGGTCACTTTGACGGCCAGGATCGGTTCATTCTTTTCCATGGTGCGCAAAACAACGCGCCGCTCGCTCACGCCTTCGGGGAAAATCGGATTGTCAGCAGTGAATACACCCTCGGGAAGAGCATTTTCCGGCCAGTCGACCGCCCGGACATCCGCTTCTGCCAGCGTCTCACCGTATTTCAACGGACGTTCAGCCACAAAAACAGGCACGGTCGGGACAATCTTTTCGCGTTGGGCACGCTCAGCTGCCAAAGCCGTCTGATATTGCCCGATGTAATTCTTGGCCATGTACACTGCGCCGCCCGCCAAGGCGATCCCAGCCAGCAAGACCAAACCAAATACCATTCGCATTTCAGTACCTCATTGCTTGGGCTCCTGCACCAGAACGGACGGAACCTCTTGCGAGTTACCTGCCAGCCGAATGTGGCGATTTCTGGGAAGGGGTAGGGAACGTCCAAGGCATCTGAAGAGGGCACCCCGAAACATTGCAAAGACCCGGCGCGCGGTAAGCGGCCGGGTCTTTTGTGCCTCGCAAGAGCGGTTACTTACTCGCCCTGGAAGAAGTTGGTCTCGAAGAACGTTCCGACATTGCCGGTCATGGTCAGTGCGCCGGTTTGAATTCCGGTGATGATCGCGATGGCAAGACCGACAATCGCCGCGCAAAGAACAACCCAATCTACGGTAACCGCGCCATCATCACTGCCATAAAAAACTTTAAGGAAACGGATCATGTCGGGCCTCTGTACAACAACTGAAATGGACTGCTTTCAAAAAAGGGGCCGCGTCCAGTTGCGGTCACGGCCCCGATATTCAGACGGTTAGGTCAGAATATTATTCGCCGGCAGGCTCGCCGATCGAACCAACAGTCTGCTGACCCAGGAAGGTGTCAGTTGCGTCTGTCAGGCCGGTGGCACCGGATTCGATCGAGCTGTAAGCAGCAATCGCCAGGCCAACCACGGCAGCGGTCAGAACAACCCAGTCAACTGTTACGGCGCCGTCTTCGTCGTTACGGAAGTTTTTGATGAACTTGATCATGATAGTGTCCCTCCAAAGGATCAGTAGATTTTTACGTTTAACCTTGTCGTCCTTGGTGGGCCGCTCTCTCTCATTGGCCCGTGTCCGACTTGGTATGCCGCTATATAGTCGGGGGATTGGGGCACGAATTTGGCGGCATATTGAGGATTTCGCGTCTGCGTCCCTTTATTTCGCGAAAATCGACTAAGCCTTTGGTTTTTAATGAAAAGTTATTTAGGCCGATTTTCAATTCGTGTAATTTTCGTTAATCGGAGTGGCAAATGTGGCAGCTTTGCCATCTTTTGTGCCTTCATACTGGCCTGAAACGCCTATTTTTGCGATAAATCAGGAAAGCCCGGCACAGAACGGGCGTCAAAGTGAGAGCAGTTTCATGGTTCGATTGTCCGTTGGCATATTCATGGCGCTTGCGCTGGTGGCTGGGGATGTGGCCGCCGACGATCCACCACCGTTCAAGGATTTCTCTGCCAAACGTGTGTCGCCACCCAAGGCCGGCGCCAAGCGTCTGATTACGGTTCAGATCGATCCAGATGCGCCCGCAAGCTCTGATCCCGCCCCACAGGAGACGGCAGAGACTGCAAGCGCGGTGCCGCGCACGGCCCGGTTCGACTGGTTCTGGCAGGATGTGTCGCCTGAATTGGAAGAAGCTGGACCTGGCCGTCTGGATCAAGCGCTGCGCGCTTTGGCGCGGGCTGAGCAACCGGTGCCTGTCCCTCGGCTGCAGCAGATGCAGACACTTGCGCAAACCCAAGGCATCGAAATCCTGAAAGCCACGATTGGCACCGACGTGTCACCGGCTTTGGTCTTGGCGGTGATGATGGTTGAATCGGCTGGGCGTGCTGACGCGGAAAGCGGCGCCGGGGCACAAGGTCTCATGCAGTTGATGCCTGACACCGCGGCCCGCTTTGGAGTGCAAGACAGCTTTGCCCCCGATCAGAACATTGCAGGGGGCGTAAAGTATCTGGATTGGCTCATGGACCGATTCGAGCGTGATCCGGTGCTTGTTCTGGCTGGATATAACGCGGGCGAGGGTGCGGTTAAATCACATCAGGGCGTGCCCCCCTTTGCCGAAACGCGCGACTACGTGCCCAAGGTTCTGGCGACGTTTCAGGTGGCTCAGGGGTTGTGCGTGACGCCACCACAGCTGGTCAGCGATGGGTGTGTGTTCGCGGCGTTGAAGTGAAGGCCACGTTGTTTCGACGGATCCCGCCGCGCGATCCAAAGCTGGATATGCGGCAGCCTAGACGTTGAAGGCGTCCGCCCACTCAGGGTGCATGGCGCGCTGTGCGTTTACAAAAGGACAAAGCGGCACGATTTTCCACCCTTCGGCCCGGGCGTCCTCGACCAGTCGTTTGACCAGTGCCTGTCCGGCCCCTGTGCCCCGCATGGCATCGGGCACGCCCGTGTGATCGGCAATGCGTGTCTGCGGAGACAGAATGGAATAGGTCAACTCGGCCTCGGCACCGTCATGGATCAGAACGTACCGGCCTTTTGTCTCGCCATCTTCTCGCGTGATCTCGAATTCAGACAAGTGTAGCCTGCGTTGCAGCGCGCAGCTCGTCTTCTGTCACGCCGTCGGCCACTTCGACAATCTTCAGGCCGCCATCGACGACATCCAGCACGCCAAGGTTCGTAATAATGCGGTCCACCACGCCCTTGCCAGTCAGGGGCAGGGTGCATTCGGTAAGAACCTTGCTGTCGCCGTGTTTGTTCGTGTGGTCCATGACCACGACCACGCGGCCAACCCCTGCGACCAGATCCATGGCGCCGCCCATGCCTTTTACCAGCTTGCCCGGGATCATCCAGTTGGCGAGGTCGCCGTTTTCGGCCACTTCCATGGCCCCAAGGATGGCCATCGCAATCTTGCCGCCGCGGATCATTCCAAAACTTTGCGCACTGTCGAAATAGGCGGTCTGGGGCAGCTCGGTGATGGTTTGCTTGCCCGCGTTGATCAGGTCCGCATCTTCGGTACCTTCAACAGGAAAGGGGCCCATGCCCAGCATGCCGTTTTCGGATTGCAACGTCACTTCTATCCCGTCGGGGATATAGTTGGACACCAGCGTCGGGATGCCAATCCCAAGGTTCACATACCAGCCGTCTTCAAGTTCCTGTGCGGCGCGCGCCGCCATTTGGTTGCGATCCCAGGGCATCGATTGTCCTTATTCGTCGGTGAGTGCCGCGCCCGCAGGCACGTCGATGGTGATGAAACTGCCAGCCGCGCCGCGGCCGAGATTAAGCGTGCCCTCAAGGCCTTCGATCAAGCCGCACACGATTCGCCCGCCCACAGTCTTGCTGTTGGGCCATTCCATGTCATGTGGAACACCGACGCCGTCATCGGCCACGATCAGACGGAGCCCTCCGGCGCTCAATTGGCTCATTCGCACCTCAACCAGACCCATGTCGATCCGGTCGAAGGCATGCTGAAACGCGTTTGTCAGCAGCTCGGATAGCACCAGACCAACCCGCGTGGCTGTCTCAATCGGCACTTCGAGAGGTTCGATCTGTAGTGAAAGACGAATGCCCGACCGCCCTTCGATATGGGCGATGGCCGCAGCCAAACGAGACAGATAGCTGCCCATCTGGATACTGTCACGGTTCGATTGCTGATCGCTCAGCTTCATCTCTTCGTACAGCAATTGGAGAGTTTCAATGCGACGGCTGAGGGCCGCGAAGTCTTCGGGCACCGAGGTTGAGCCCGATTGCTGGCGGATCATGCCGATGATCATTGACAGGTCCGACGCAACACGGTTCTGAATTTCGATCAGTTGCGCGTTGATCTCTTCCGCGCTTGTTGACTGTTCGCCTTGGCGCAGTTCCTTTTGGATGCCCACAAAGTACTGGATGCGTTCGGCCTGATCGTAGACGGGCGCAACGATCAAGCGGTTCATGAACGGCTCGCCGTTGGCGCGGTAGTTCAGAATGTCGACGGTCGCACCGTCTTCGGATTCGATACCAGCGCGCAGCTTGTCGACATCGGCCTTCCGGGTGCCTTCGCCCTGCAAAAAGCGGCAGTTCCGGCCGATCGACGCGGATCGGCCGTAGCCCGTGCTGCGCGTGAAGGCCTGGTTCACATAGACGATTGGATTGTCTTCGAGGTGCGGGTTGGTCACCACCATAGAGATCTGGGCCCGCGAGAACCCGTCGAAGGATTTATCGTCGTTCAGTAGTTGTTCGATGGTGTCAGGCATGGCCTGGCTCCTTACGCAGCGCGCGTTGTCCGTTGTTCGATGCGCTTTTCATGTTCACCCTGTATCAACCGGTGGACGTAGATGCCGGGCAAGTGAATGGCGTCGGGGTCAAGACTGCCGGTTGGGACAATCTCTTCTACCTCAGCGATGCATACCTTGCCACACATTGCGGCTGGCGGGTTGAAATTGCGCGCAGTCTTGCGAAAGACCAGGTTGCCCGTCTCGTCGGCTTTCCAGGCTTTGACGATGGACAGATCGGCAAATATGCCTTCCTCCATGATGTACGTCTCGCCATTGAAGTCCTTGTGTTCCTTGCCGTCTGCGATGACCGTTCCCACGCCGGTTTTCGTATAGAACCCGGGGATACCACAGCCGCCCGCACGCATGCGTTCTGCCAACGTGCCTTGCGGGTTGAACTCAAGCTCAAGCTCGCCGGACAGGTACTGACGCATGAACTCGGCATTTTCGCCCACGTAGGACGAAATCATCTTCTTGACCTGGCGTGTCTGCAGCAGGATGCCAATGCCGAAGTCATCGACCCCTGCGTTGTTCGACGCAAAGGTCAAATCCTTGGTGCCCGCATCCTTGATCGCGTCCAGCAAAAGTTCGGGGATACCGCACAGACCAAAACCGCCCGCAGCGATGAACATGCCATCAAACAAAAGCCCATCCAAAGCGTCGGAAGCTGAGCCGTAAATCTTCTTCATGTTGTTCCCCAAGTGGCCCTGCCGGAGGGCGTTCACGTTGCCTTAAACTATGTGAATGTATGCACCTTCAAAGTCAACGAAGAGGGCTGAACGGGCGCTATAGTACACTATCTCCGCTTATGATCGGTCTTGGGTGCGAGATATTTCACAAAATGGCGGCGAGGATCATTTTGCATATATCCTCGGCCGCCGTCGGCGTTTACGCGCCGAGTGTGCGTATTTTTTGATCAACGCTGTGCGTACGCGTTCACCGTCCCGGTCATGCCTGCTTTCATGAACGGCGCGAAATCCTCTTCGAGGAAGGTGTTGATCGCGGGCCGCGCAAAAAACGCACGTGGCTTGATGTTGTAATCCCAGGTGATTTTGACCGCGTCGCCTTGCTGGTCGAAATTAAACTCCCCCTTGATGTGGTCGATGGCGCGTCCGCCCGGGGCAGTGATGTTCCAGATCTGATAGACGAATTGCGCTTCGGTGTTGGCGATCACTTGCTCGTGCACGCTGTATCCGTTTGCAAGGTCAACACGCCGCAACGCGCCAGGCTCCGGCCAATCGCCGGCGAGGTATATAATGTCTTCGATCGCAGGGATCGCTTCTGTGGGAACAGTGAAATCGGTGACCGGATTGTTGTCGAAATGCGCGCGGACTTCGGCGACGGTCCCGCTCAACGTCGTCGTAACGGTGTTGGTGAGATAACTTCCGTCGGCTGCCAGTTGAGGCGGAAGCGGGATTTCCGGGTTGTTGGCAATGAAGGTTTGTGTCGGCGTAGTCTCGGGCTGGCTGGCCAACGCAGGTGTCAAGATCATCGAAAGCGAGGCGATGGCGAGGATAGAGCGTAAGGGCATGGGAAACTCCATTGATGCGATACACGTACTAAAAGATACGAATGCCGTACTAATTGGGGTATATGCTTGCAGGTTCAAGAGTATTTGACGACAAAACACCTATGACCAAAGACTGCAGACTGCTTGAATACGTCCGAACACTGATGCGGGTAATGCTAGTGAGCGAGCGAACGGGCCCGGAACACCAACATGTGGTTCGGTTCAACGCGTTGGACTTTCACACGCTCGGCATGCTGCGCGAACATGAACCCCAGCGGGCATCCGACATCGCAGATGCGCTTGGTATCGTGCCGACGACTGTCAGCAGTGTCGTGTCGCGGCTGGTGAAGCGCGGCCTGATTGCCCGCACGCAAAGCAAAGAAGACCGGCGCGCTTTTGAGCTGTACCTGACCGACGAGGGGCGCAAGATCGCCGAAGCGATCCATTCCCAGGATTTGCGCAACATGAACCTGTTCTTGTCAGCGCTGAACGGCGATGATCAGGATGCACTTCTCGATCTGCTGGGGCAGGTTGTCGGTCGCGTCGAGGCGTTGGAAACGCAGTCAGGCTGACTTCTTTTTCGCCGCCGCTTTTTTAGGTGCAGCCTTTTTCCGCGTCGCCTTCTTCTTGGCAGGCGCTTTTTCGGCGATCAGCTGAACGGCCATGTCCATGGTCACGTTTTCCGGCTCGGTGCCCTTGGGTATGGTCGCATTGACCTTGCCCCATTTGACGTAGGGGCCGTATTTGCCCTTCATCACGTTGACCGGGCCACCCTCATCTGGATGCTCACCCAACTCATGCAATGGCTTTGCCGCAACACCACGTCCACCACGGCTCGCGACTTTTTCGGCCAGCAGTTGCACGGCACGGTTCATGCCGACGGTCCAAACCTCATCAATGCCCTCAAGATTCGCATTGGTGCCGCCGCGATCAGACGTGGTCTCGGCATGCTTCAGATAAGGTCCATAGCGTCCGATATTGGCCCAAACCATGATCCCATCTTCGGGATGCGGGCCAATCTCTCGGGGCAGGGACAGCAGCATCACGGCGCGGTCCAGTTCCAACTCTTCCGGCGCCCAATCCTTGGGAATGGATTGGCGCGGTGGCTTCTTGTTTTCTTCGGTAACGGCGCCGCGCTGGACGTAAGGACCAAAACGCCCCTTGAACACCCGGATCTCGTCGCCGTGGTCCTCGCCCAGCAGCTTGCCATCAGGTGGGATGGCACTTGCTTCGGCTTCGGGATCTGGCGGCCCGAACGGGCGTGTGTAGCGGCATTCGGGGTAGTTCGAGCATCCAATGAATGCACCGCCGGACCGGGCAGTCCGCATGGACAGGCGGCCAACGCCGCAATTCGGACACAGGCGGGGATCGCCGCCATCCTCAAGCGGTGGGAAAAGATGCGGTTCCAGCACCTCGTTGATCTTTTCCAGCACTTCTGTGATGCGCAACTCGGATGTTTCGGCGATGGCAGCGCTGAAATCCTGCCAGAAGCGTCCTAGAACGTCTTTATAATTGCGGTCGCCGGCACTGACGTCGTCCAGCTCTTCTTCGAGCCCGGCCGTGAAATTGTAACCGACATACTTGCGGAAGTAGTTTTCCAGAAAGGCAATGACCAAGCGGCCTTTGTCTTCGGGGATCAGGCGGTTGCGGTCCTTGCGAACGTATTCGCGGTCCTGAATCGTTGTGACAATGCTGGCGTAGGTTGACGGGCGGCCAATGCCCAATTCTTCCATGCGTTTGACCAGCGTCGCCTCGGTGTAGCGAGGCGGGGGCTGGGTAAAGTGCTGTTCCGGCGTGACCGACCGTTTGTCGGCCTTTTCGCCTTCACTCAACTGGGGCAGGCGCTTGTCGTCGTCATCCACGACATCATCATCGCGCCCCTCTTCGTAGACGCGCAGGAAGCCATCGAACAGCACAACCTGACCCGTGGACCGCAGGACAACCTGACCGTCGTCACTGCCAATCTCGACCGTCGTACGTTCCAGTCGCGCACCTTCCATCTGACAGGCGAGGGTCCGTTTCCAGATCAGATCATAAAGCTTGCGCTGATCATCATCGGTGATCTTCAGGCTGGCCGCATCGCGGGCCATGTCGGTCGGGCGAATACACTCGTGCGCTTCTTGCGCGTTCTTGGCCTTGTTTTTGTACATGCGCGGGCTTGAAGGCACGTATTCCGCACCATAGCGATCCTTGATCGCGTCGCGGGCATTCTGCACAGCCTCTGGCGCCATATCGATGCCATCTGTCCGCATATAAGTAATGTAGCCCGCTTCGTAGAGACGTTGGGCGGATGACATGCACTGACGCGCGCCCATGCCAAACTTGCGGCTGGCCTCCTGCTGCAACGTGGACGTCATGAACGGGGCAGAGGGGTTACGGGAGGCGGGTTTCGCCTCAACCGATTGAACTTTCAGATCACGGCTGGTGATGGCCTGTTCGGCCATTTCCGCCTGCGTCTGGTTTTCCAGATCGTATTTTTCCAGCTTCTTGCCAGCGAGGCTGACAAGGCGCGCCTCGTATTCCTGTCCCCGCGGGGACGCGAGGATCGCTTTTACGGACCAGTACTCACGGGCGCGGAAGGCCTCGATCTCCATCTCGCGTTCGGTGATCAGACGCAGGCAGACCGATTGAACGCGGCCCGCGGACTTCGCGCCCGGCAATTTGCGCCACAGCACGGGGGACAGGTTGAAGCCAACCAGATAGTCCAGCGCGCGGCGGGCCAGATATGCTTCGACCAGCGGCATATCGACCTGGCGGGCGTTTTGCATTGCCTCGTCAACGGCGGATTTGGTAATCGCGTTGAAAGTGACGCGCTTGACGTCCGTGTCTTTCTTGATCGACTTGCGTTTTGTGAGAGCCTCTTGCAGGTGCCAGCTGATCGCTTCGCCTTCGCGGTCGGGGTCAGTGGCAAGGATCAGCGCGTTGTCGTCTTTCAACGCATCCGCGATCGCCTTCATGTGCTTTTTGCTGTCCGAGGCGATCTCCCACAGCATCTCAAAATCGTTTTCTGGGTCGACCGATCCGTCCTTCGGGGGCAGGTCACGGACGTGGCCGTAACTGGCAAGAACGGTGTAATCGTCCCCAAGATACTTGTTGATCGTCTTGGCTTTGGCGGGGGATTCGACAACGACGACAGGCATGTAAGGGGACAACCTCGAACGGGAAAACTTGCTGCTCTATGGCGGCGCAACATGTGGGGTGCAAGGCCCGAATGTCAACAGAGGGAGGCGGGGTGCGGTCAACTGGCGCGGGTGAGGAGGCCCCCGGGTGCGCGGTCGATGCTGCCATCCAGCTCCAGCTCAACCAATACCGGGGAGACATCAGAAGACGGTGCCCCAAGGTCGCGAATAAGCTGATCCTCAGCGAGCGGTGAGGGGCCGAGGCGCGACAGGATCTTTTGATGCAACGCCGCGGTTTCCTGCAGGTTGCGGCGATCCTTGGGCACCTCTGCGGGAGCTTCGAGTGGCAGCTCAGGCGCGGATCGTGGCGCAATGGGCGCGAGCGCTTCGATCACATCGCTTGCGTCACGTACCAAAGTCGCGCCATCGCGGATCAGCATGTTGCAGCCTGAGGCCCGCGCGTCCATCGGATGCCCCGGCACGGCGAGCACATCGCGCCCCAGATCAAGGGCGTCGCGTGCGGTGATCAGGCTGCCCGATTTGGCCGCTGCCTCAACAACGATGGTCGCCTGAGCAAGGCCGGAGATGATGCGATTGCGAGCCGGAAAATGCCGGGCCATGGGTTGCAAGCCGATCGGTTGTTCGCTCAACCGTGCGCCCTTTGCCGCGATATCTACGGCGAGCTTCGTGTTTTCGGCGGGGTAGATCGTATCGACCCCTCCGGCCTGTACAGCAATTGTGCCTTTATCGAGTGCTGCAAGATGGGCGGCGGCGTCCACACCGCGCGCAAGTCCTGAAACCACAACGTAGCCCTGTGCCCCAAGATCGCGGGCCAGCGACCGGGCCATGCGAGTGCCAAGCGACGATGCATTTCGTGCGCCAACAAGCGCAATCATCGGTTTGTGCAAAAACGTGGGATCGCCAAGCATCCACAGGAAGGGCGGAGCATCGGGCAGATCGTTCAGTGGCTCAGGATAGTGTGCGCTGCCCTGCGGCACGAGACGAGCGCCAAGAGCGCGCCCTGCCTTCAGTTCGGCCTGCACCACGCCTTCTGGACAAATCTGGTATTTTTCAACGCCGGCGGCGCGCGCTACCTCTGGTAGCGCGGCCAGCGCGTTTTGCGCAGTGCCGTGTTCAATCAGCAGTCGTTTATACGTTGAAATGCCGACCCGGCGTGAGCGCAACAGACGGAGACGGAAGAACTGTTCATCTTCCGAGGTGGGTGGGAGTGGGGGGTGAGTGGAAGAAGGATTGGTATCCTTTTCAGTCATCCGTGGCTCCGTCCGTTGCTGATAATGTTTTAGATTTGATAAGGTTAACAACGCATGAACGCGGACGAGCGGTTCTGTCTTTACTCTCCTAACGGTTGATTTGCTTGGAGAAATTTATCGCGTTTTATTGGCCGTGGAACAGAGAGTGAACGAAAAGCGCCGCCAAACCTCCCCCAAAATAGCGAGGGCTGGCTAAGTCATTGTGCTGTATGGCCGAAACGGAATCGTTGGCGACTCAGGTTGCAGAGCCGCCAACCGTCAATCCACCGATCATCAACGTGGGTTGTCCGACACCCACGGGCACCCATTGGCCCGCTTTGCCGCAATTCCCCATTCCGGGATCAAGCGCCATATCGTTGCCGATCCCGCGGATCTGTTTGAGCGCAGTCGCTCCGTCCCCGATCAGCGTCGCCCCTTTGACCGGTGCGCCGACCTTTCCGTTCTCGACCCTGTACGCCTCGGTACAGGAAAACACGAACTTGCCATTGGTGATGTCGACCTGCCCGCCGCCAAACCCCACGGCATAGATGCCGTCCTTGAGATCGGCCACGATGTCCGCAGGTGCCACGTCACCACCCAACATGTAGGTGTTTGTCATGCGCGGCATAGGCGCATGGGCATAGCTTTGGCGTCGCCCGTTGCCGGTCGCTTGAACACCCATAAGTCGGGCATTCTGGCGGTCCTGCATGTATCCGACAAGAATGCCGTCTTCGATCAATGTGTTTTTGCCGGAGGGAGTACCTTCATCATCAACGGTGATCGACCCACGCCGGTCGGGGATGGTGCCGTCATCCAGAACGGTCACACCGGGCGACGCAATCCGTTCGCCCATCAGACCAGCAAAGGCAGAGCTGCCCTTGCGGTTGAAATCGCCTTCCAGCCCGTGGCCGATGGCTTCGTGCAGCAGGATACCGGGCCATCCGGGGCCGAGCACCACATCCATGACGCCCGCAGGGGCCGGGACGGCATCAAGGTTCACAACTGCCACGCGCAGCGCCTCACGCGCCTTGGCTTGCCAGTCGTCGCGATCAATCAGCCCGTCCAACCCGACGCGCCCGCCACCACCGGCGCTGCCGCTTTCCCGTCTGCCTCCTTGTTCCACAATCACCGAGATATTCAGCCGGGTCATAGGGCGGATGTCGCGGACAGAATGGCCTTCGGGGCGAAGTATTTCGACATCCTGGATCGATGCGGCGAGGGATGCAGACACCTGAACGACCCGCGAATCGAGATCACGCACGAAGGCGTCGATGTCCTTCAACGTGTCCAGCTTGACGGGAAAGCTGGCCCCGGCAATCGGATCGTCGGATGTATAAAGGTGTTTGTTTGTCGGCTGGGGCGCGTCCGCCATTGTGCCGCCGCCGTCACCGACGGCCAGCCGTGCAGTCTCCGCCGCACGGCGCAGTGCAGATTCGGAAATTTCGGTCGAGTGTGCGTAGCCTGCCACTTCGCCCTTGACGGCGCGGAGGCCAAAGCCCTGTGCGGCATCATAGCTGGCTGTTTTCAAGCGCCCGTCATCATAAACCAACGCTTCGGACCGGCGCCGTTCAAGAAACAACTCCCCATCATCCGCCCCTGCGGTCGCATCGCGCAGCACCTTCAAGGCCACCCCGCGATCAATGTCGTGATCCAATGGGGCAAAGGGGGCGTCGGTCATCTGGAATACTCCGGTATGCTGTGGGGCGTTTCGCCACGGCAAGCGTCCGTTTGACGCGCCCCTTATCTCTTTATCTCGCAGCCAAGATATGATTGTAAGTCGCGACAATACAACGGGAGGCGAAAGCGGTGCGCGCGAAGGCCTTTCTCCGAACAGACAATTGATCCTCAAGATCAGGACGACCAGATGAAAAAGCTTTTCTCGATTTCGGGTGTGCTGAGCGCCCTAGCTGCAGCCCCAGCCTGGGCCCAGGACGGGCTTGAGGTGATTGGACGCCCCGTGGACGGCGCCATGGGTTTCCAACCCGCCGCCACGGAGATTGCCAGACGCCTGCAGTGGCTGGATGGCATGATCCTTGTGATCATCACAATCATCACGTTGTTCGTGACGGGTCTGATGGCTTGGGTGATCGTGCGCTACAACCGCAAGCGCAACCCAGAGCCTGCCAGCTTCACGCACAACACACCGGTCGAGATCGCATGGACGGTCATTCCGATTGTCATTCTGGTGTTTATCGGGGCGTTCTCGCTGCCGACATTGTTCCACCAACAAGAGATCCCCGAAGCCGACGTGACCATCAAAGCCACAGGGTATCAGTGGTTCTGGGGTTACGAATATGTCGACGAAGGGTTCGGCTACGACAGCTACATGATCGGCGCACCGGCGACGGGCGGGGACAACACCCTGTCGCCCGAAACGGAGCAAGCGCTGGTTGACGCGGGCTACAGCCGTGAGGATTTCCTGCTGGCCACCGACAACGCGGTTGTTGTGCCCGTCGGTAAGACTATCGTGGTGCAAGTGACCGGCGCGGACGTGATCCACGCATGGACCATTCCAGCCTTTGGCGTGAAGCAAGATGCGGTTCCGGGTCGTCTGGCAGAGTTGTGGTTCACGGCCGAGAAGGAAGGCATCTATTTTGGCCAGTGCTCCGAACTGTGCGGCATTGCGCACGCGTACATGCCCATCACCGTCAAGGTTGTAAGCGAAGAGGCTTACGCCGAATGGCTGGCCGGTGCCAAAGCCGAATTTGCGGGTACTCCGCAGGCCTTTCAGGTCGCATCCAAATAACAGGGCCAGGCGGAGGACACCTCCGCCTTACCTCGTTTTTATGCAGGGACGCACATGACAGACGCCAGTTATCAGCCGCAGACCTTTGAGGCCGAGGCCAGCCTTGGTGATTACTTCGCCCTGCTGAAGCCGCGTGTGATGTCGCTTGTCGTGTTCACTGCGCTTGTCGGCTTGCTCGCGGCACCAATCAGCGTGCATCCGGTCATCGCATTTGCATCGATCCTGTTCGTCGCCATCGGGGCAGGGGCCTCGGGCGCTTTGAACATGTGGTGGGATGCGGACATCGACGCCGTGATGAAGCGGACGGCGAAACGGCCCATCCCGGCGGGCAAAGTCACACCTGATGAGGCCAAGGTGCTGGGCGTCGCCCTGTCCGGCATGTCGGTGATGATGCTCGCCCTCAGCGCCAATTTGCTCGCTGCGGGCCTGCTGGCCTTCACCATCTTCTTTTACGCGGTCGTCTATTCAATGTGGTTGAAACGCTCGACCCCGCAGAACATCGTTATCGGTGGTGCGGCCGGTGCGTTCCCGCCCGTGATCGGCTGGGTGATCGCAACAGGCTCCATGTCCATCGAGGCGTGGCTGATGTTTGCCCTGATCTTCATGTGGACACCGCCGCACTTCTGGGCGCTGGCCCTGTTCATGAAGTCGGACTACGATGATGCCGGTGTGCCCATGCTGACGGTCACACACGGACGCAAGTCCACGCGCGTGCACATCTTGGCATATACCGTCCTGCTGTTTGCGCTGGCGGTAGGTACAGCGTTCACTTCGATCGGTGGGCCTGTGTATCTGACCGTTGCAGTCGTGCTGAACCTGCTGTTTCTCAAAGGCGCGTTCGACATCTGGCGCCGGAACGAGGTGCAAGCTGAGGCGGATGGCTACGCTGTCGAAAAGTCATTCTTCAAGCTGTCGCTGCTCTATCTCTTCCTGCACTTCGGCGCGATCTTGGTTGAGGCCATGCTGCCCGCGGCGTGGGGTATCTGGGCATGAGCATCAAGGCCGAACATGAGATCCACCAACGCCGTAAGGGTCGCAATGTCGGCGTGGGCCTGATGCTGGCCGCGTTCGTCGTGTTGGTTCTGGCCCTGACATTCGTGAAAATCACAGGCGGCGCGTTCGAGCTGCCCCGGATCGAGGAGACACAATGATGCGTCTTGAAGGTCCCACAAAAACTGTTGCCCAAACCGTTGGGCTTGTCGTGTTCATGGGCGGGCTCGCCTGGGCGTCTGTCCCGTTTTACGACTGGTTCTGCCGCGTGACCGGGTTTGGTGGCACCACGGGCGTGAGTGAAGTCGCATCTGACGACATTCTGGATCAAACCATCAAAGTCCGGTTCGATGCGTCTTTGGAACGCTCCATGCCTTGGCAGTTCACGCCGGAAGTGCGCGAGATGGAATTGCGGATCGGTGAAACCGGCCTTGCGTTCTACGAAGCCTACAACCCGACCGACAAACCTGTCGCCGGATCGGCCAGCTACAACGTGGCCCCATACGAGGCCGGTGGGTTCTTCTCCAAGATCGACTGCTTCTGCTTTGAAGAGCAGGTGTTGCAGCCAGGCGAACGCGTGATGATGCCGGTGACTTTCTACGTTGACCCGGAGATCGTCACGGATCGCGACGCAAAATACGTGCATACGATCACGCTGAGCTATACATTTTACCAAATCGACCTGCCCGAAGGCTATGCTTCGCTAGAGCAGGCGGACGACAATAACCTGAACTGAGGGACGGACCATGGCCCACGCAAAAAATCACGACTACCACATTCTTGCGCCATCGACCTGGCCCCTGTTGGGCGCGCTGGCGGGCTTTATCATGCTCTTTGGCGCTGTCTGCTGGATGTCCGGCGGCATGACCATCTTTTTCAAGTCGATCGAACTGAGCGGCCCATGGCTGTTTTTGATCGGCTTTGTCGCGGTCCTTTACACCATGTTCGGCTGGTGGACTGACGTGGTGGCCGAAAGCCGGATTGGTGATCACACACCTGTCGTCCGCATCGGCCTGCGCTATGGTTTCATCCTGTTCATCATGTCCGAAGTGATGTTCTTTGCCGCGTGGTTCTGGTCGTTCTTCAAACATGCCATGTACCCGATGAGCGAATATGTCGGCACAGAGTATATCCAGCCCGAGATTTACCATGTGGACGCGTTCCACCTGCCGCTGATCAACACGTTGATCCTGCTGCTGTCGGGCTGCGCCGTGACATGGGCCCACCACGCGCTGGTGCATGGCGGCGCGCGCAAGGACGTGATCAACGGTCTGGCCATCTCGGTTGTGCTGGGTGTCGCGTTCACGGCGCTGCAAGCCTACGAATACTCCTACCTGCTGTATCAAGGTTGGGAATTTGGCGGCGACAAGTTCTTCTCGAACTTCTTCATGGCAACGGGCTTCCATGGCGCGCACGTGATCATCGGCACCATCTTCCTTTTCGTGTGCCTGCTGCGCGCGATGAAGGGGCACTTCTCGGCTGAAAAGCACATCGGGTTCGAAGCGGCCGCGTGGTACTGGCACTTCGTTGACGTGGTGTGGCTGTTCCTCTTCCTGGCTGTTTACATCTGGGGTGTTGGCCTGATGCCGGGCGAAGCACACTAAACCGCGGCAAAGCGAAACTCTGACAAAGCGCGCGGTTTCCGCGCGCTTTTCACTTTCAGACAGGACAATCGGGCGTATGGGCCGTCTTCTCTTTCTGATGACATTTGGTCTGATCGGGGCCGCGATCCTGATTGGTCTTGGTGTCTGGCAGGTGCAGCGCCTCGGTTGGAAACAAGAGCTGCTGGCCCGGATCGAGACGCAGATCAGCGGCCCGCCACTGACTGTGGTCGAGGCAACAGAACCGACATTCCAGCGCTATGCCCCGGTCGCAGTGACGGGCAGTTTTGGCGACGGCCATATTCGCATGTTGGCCTCTCGCAGAACAACCGGGGCTGTGCATCGCATCATCCGCCCCTTCGAGGTCGAAGACTTCGGCCCCATTCTGATCGACACCGGCTGGCTGCCCAATTCGGCTGAGGTGCGGGGCGCACCAGAGGTGCGCCTTACGGTTGTCGGCAATCTCGACAACCCGAATGAAGCAGACAATTTCACGCCGGCCCCGGACCTTGACGCAAACCTGTGGTTTGCCCGCGACGTGCCCGCCATGGCCGAAGTGCTGGGCACGCGACCCATCATGGTGGTCCTGCGCGATGCGCCGGAAACCGACCTTGGCGTGACGCCCTGGCCGGTAGACACCGCTGGCATTCCGAACGATCACCTGCAATACGCAATCACCTGGTTTTCGCTGGCGGCGATCTGGGTGCTGATGACTGCCTATTTCGTGCTGCGCACCAACCGCAGCCCGCGCTGAGAAAGACGAGACCATGCGCTATATCTCGACCCGTGGCCAAGCCCCCGCGCTGACCTTCGAAGATACGATGCTGACCGGGCTGGCCCGTGATGGGGGTCTCTATGTGCCAGAGACGATCCCGACGCTGGACGCAGCAACGATTGCCGACATGGAAGGGCATCCCTACGAAGAGATTGCCTATACCGTCATGCGCCCGTTTGTGGGGGACACGTTCACCGATGACGAGTTCCGCGCCTGTATCGACCGGGCCTATGCCGGGTTCGGTCACGCGGCGCGTGCGCCGATGGTGCAACTGGACCAGGGGCATTTTCTGCTTGAGCTGTTCCATGGGCCAACACTGGCCTTCAAGGATTTCGCGATGCAGCTGATCGGCCAGCTGTTTCAGGCGGCCCTCAAGCGCTCGGGCAAACGTGTGACTATTGTGGGTGCGACAAGTGGGGACACCGGGTCTGCGGCCATCGAAGCATTTCGTGGTCTGGACAACGTGGACGTCTTCGTCCTGTACCCGCATGGCCGCGTCAGCGAAGTGCAGCGCCGTCAAATGACCACGCCGACCGAAAGCAATGTGCATGCGCTGGCGCTCGAGGGGGATTTCGACGACTGCCAGGCCCGGCTCAAGGACATGTTCAACGACTTTGAGTTCCGCGATGGCGTGGGCCTTGCCGGTGTGAACTCGATCAACTGGGCGCGGGTGCTGGCGCAGGTTGTCTACTACTTCTCGTCCGCCGTGGCGCTTGGCGCACCACAGCGCAAGGTCAGCTTCACCGTGCCCACGGGCAATTTCGGGGATATCTTTGCAGGCTACATCGCCAAGCGTATGGGGCTGCCCATCGACAAGCTGGTGGTTGCGACCAACCAGAACGACATTCTGCATCGCTGCCTGAACGGGCAGGGATATCACAAGGGCGAGACGATCCCGTCGATCAGCCCGTCCATGGATATTCAGGTCAGCTCGAACTTTGAACGCGCGCTGTTCGACGCCTACGACCGGGACGGCTCTGCTGTGGCGCAACTGATGGACGAACTCAAAGCCGGAGGGTTCGACGTCAGCCAAGGCGCGATGCAGGTCCTGCAGGACACCTACGCGTCGGGCCGCGTGTCCGAAGAGGAAACCAGCGCACAGATCACCACGTCGCTCAAAGCAAGCGGTGAGCTTTTGTGCCCGCACAGCGCGGTGGGTGTCCACGTGGCTGATATCGAACGCCAAACAGGCACACCCATGATCACACTTGCCACCGCGCACCCCGCCAAATTCCCGGCGGCGGTCGAGGCGGCGACGGGCATCACGCCCCCCCTTCCACCCCGGATGGCAGACCTGTATGAACGCTCGGAACGACTGACCCGCGTGCCCAACGATCTTGAGGCCCTGAAGGCCCATATCATTGAGCATCGCGCGCAGTAGCCAAAACCACAGTGAGACCGAATTGACCACGCAGACCCATCGACTGAGCAACGGCTTTCGCATCGTGACCGAACACATGCCGGGGCTGGCTTCTGCCTCCATCGGTATTTGGGTGAGCGCAGGTGCACGACACGAAGCACCGGAACAGAACGGCATCGCTCACTTCCTTGAGCATATGGCCTTCAAGGGAACGGACCGGCGCAGCGCATTGCAGATCGCCGAAGCGATCGAGGATGTGGGCGGCTATATCAACGCGTACACCAGCCGCGAGGTTACGGCCTATTACGCGCGTGTTCTGGAAAACGATGTGCCGCTGGCGATGGACGTGCTGTCAGACATTTTGCTGAACCCGGTCTTTGATGGCGGCGAGATTGAGGTTGAACGGGGCGTGATCCTGCAAGAGATCGGCCAGGCCCTTGATACACCGGACGACGTGATCTTTGACTGGTTGCAGGAACAGGCTTACCCGGAACAGCCCCTCGGGCGTACCATCCTTGGTCCATCCGAACGCGTGTCGTCCTTCGGGCGCACGGATCTGTCGCGCTTTGTCGACGAACACTACGGTCCGGAACAGATGATTCTGTCGGCTGCGGGTGCAGTGGATCACGATGCGATTGTGAGGCTGGCCGAGGACCTGTTCGGCCATCTCAAGCCACGCCCAAACCGCGTGCCGGACCTCGCCACGTTCGCAGGTGGCGAAGACCGGCGCAGCAAGACGCTGGAGCAGGCCCATTTCGCAATGGCCTTTGAGTCGCCGGGGTACCGCGACGACGCGATCTATACCGCCCAGATCTATGCAAGTGCACTGGGTGGCGGGATGTCGAGCCGCCTTTTCCAGGAAGTCCGCGAAACCCGCGGCCTGTGTTACACGATCTTTGCCCAGGCCGGTGCCTATGCTGACACGGGCATGACCACGGTCTATGCGGGCACGTCCGCCGAACAGGTCGCAGATCTGGCCACCATCACCGTGGACGAGATCAAGCGCGCCGCAGATGACATGAGCGTGGCCGAAGTGGAACGGGCCCGCGCCCAGATGAAAGCCGGGTTGCTCATGGGGCTGGAAAGCCCGTCGAACCGGGCGGAACGATTGGCGCGACTGGTTCAGATTTGGGACCGCGTGCCGGCGCTGACAGAAACGGTTGCCTTGATCGACAACGTCACCGTGGAAGACGTCCGTGCGTTTGCGGAGCACATGGCGACGCAGGCCCCGATGGCACTGGCGCTGTACGGCCCGATTGATGCCGCCCCCACGCTTGCCGCATTGCAGGAGCAGCGCGCCGCCTGATGCTTCTGAACAAGCGGAAACTGCGGATCGAGACGGAGCGTATGACGCTGCGCCCGCCCACGCATTCCGACTTTCGTGATTGGGCAGGCTTGCGTGCCAACAGCAAAGAGCACCTGACCCCGTGGGAGCCAAGCTGGGCCGGGGATCACCTCACACGCAAGGCATTTACCAATCGGGTTTATTGGGCGCAGCGATCCGTCGCCAGCGGGACAGCGATGCCCTTGTTCCTGTTCCGACGCTCGGATGACGCTTTGCTTGGGGCAATCACGCTGGACAACATCCGACGCGGCCCGGCGCAGGCAGGAACGCTTGGGTATTGGACGGGGGCGACACACGCGCGGCAGGGCTTTATGCGCGAAGCAATCCTCGCCGTTGTGCACCATGCGTTCACCCGCCTCGACCTCAGCCGGATTGAAGCCGCGTGCCTCCCGGAAAATGTGGCGTCCCGCGGTTTGTTGGAAACCTGTGGCTTCAAATATGAAGGCGTTGCTCAAAGCTATCTTCAGATCGACGGACGTTGGCGGACCCATGTGCTTTATGCTGCGCTGCGCATGGACCGACGCGGTCGGACGGATGCAGGGTAAACGTCTGACGAAGATTTTTACCAAGAAGTTTTGGAAAAATCCGGTCGCGCGCTAACCTCATCTGCATGCGCTTTTCTGTCTTTCTCCTCGCTTTGTTGTGGGCACCGCTGATCGTGGATGCCCAAGAGACCCGCACCCCAAGCCACTGCATCGCATTGGCGGACAACATTGACGGTGCCACCTTCGTTCACAAAGCCAGCTACGACGTTCAGGTCGCGCCGGAAACGGTGCGTATTCACTACATTGCGCATGCGTCGTTCCTGATCCGGACGACGGGGGGGCTGAACATGGTCACGGACTTCACCGGATTTGTGGGTAACGTTCCGATGATCCCCGACGTTGTCACCATGAACCATGCGCATGAGACCCATTGGACGGCCTTCCCCGACCCAGCCATCCCCAATGTCCTGCCCGGATGGGGCGAGTTTGGTGAAGGGATCAGCCATCGGCTTGATCTGGGCGAGGTGCTGGTGCGCAACGTGTCTACCGACATCCGTTCGCAATGGTCGGGTGTCGAGGAGGACGGCAACTCGGTCTTCGTGTTCGAAGTGGCGGGGCTGTGCATCGGCCATCTTGGCCACCTGCATCACGAACCCAACGCCGAACAATATGCGGCCATCGGGCGACTGGATGTCGTCATGGCTGCCGTGGATGGGGGGATGACCGTTGATTTGCCAACCATGATGCGCATCGTTTCGCGGCTGAAATCCTCCATCGTGATCCCGATGCATTGGTTTGGAGAGTACACACTTGATGCCTTTCTGACCGGAATGCGCGAGGAATTTCAGGTGGTTGAGGTGGGTGGTCCGTCGCTTGACGTCTCGCTTGACCGGTTGCCCGCGCGGCCCACGATCATGGTCTTGCGCCCCGAGTGGTTGCGCGAGGAGACGGAATAGAGCCGTTGTTCCCGAACGGCGTTTCTGGCACCAAGCAGCGTGAAGGCTGAGAGGGCTATCATGCTGAATTCGTTGACCGCAGACAGGGAAGAAGCAATCCGGATCACGCTGCCCGCCGATCGGTTTGCCGAGGCAGACGCCGCGCATCTTCACGAACCGCGCGGGCGGTACAGCGGGCAAGCCGGTTTGCTGGCGCGGCCCCGAAGCACGGAGGAGGTGGCGGCGCTGGTGCGGGCCGCATCTGACATGCGCGTGCCGATCATTCCCTATGGCGGTGGCACCGGGCTGGTGGGTGGGCAGGTGGCCGAAGATGGGCCTGTCCCGCTGATCCTGTCGCTTGAGAAAATGTCAGGCATCAGAGGAGTTTACCCGGAAGAGAATGTGTTGATTGCCGACGCCGGGGTGATCCTTGCGGATGTGCAGGCCGCGGCGGAGCAGATGGACCGGTTGTTTCCGTTGTCCCTTGCGGCTGAAGGGTCGGCGCGCATCGGTGGCAACCTGAGTACGAATGCCGGTGGCTCCGGTGTGCTGCGCTATGGCAACGCGCGGGACCTGTGTCTGGGTGTAGAGGCGGTGCTGCCGAATGGCGAGGTTTATCATGGGCTGAGCCGCTTGCGAAAAGACAACACCGGGTACGATCTGCGCCACCTTTTGATCGGGGCGGAGGGGACATTGGGCATCATCACGGCGGCGTCGCTGAAACTGTATTCGCGACCTGGTGCCATGGGCACGGCGTTGATGCAGGTTGGATCACCGGCAGCGGCGTTGTCCTTGCTGGCGCTGGCGCGAGATCACGTGGGAGATGTGGTGTCAGCTTTCGAGTTGATGCACCGGCAAGGGTTCGATTTTCTATCGGAAACCGTGCCGAATGTGCGCAACCCGTGGGGCGCGACGCCGGAGTGGTGTGTGCTGATCGAGATGGGGGTCTCGGGCGGGCAGGACCCGTCGGATTTGCTTGAGGCGCTGTTTGTCGCGGCCTCAGAAGCCGGACTTGTGCAGGACGGGATGATTGCGCAAAACGCGCAGCAGGCGGCCGATTTCTGGGCGATACGGGAGAGCATTCCAGAGGCCAACAGACGCATTGGTTCGGTGAGTTCGCATGATATCTCGGTCCCGCTTGGAGCCCTTGCAGACTTCATTGCCGAAGCCGGTCAACGTATTGCAAAGGTTGGTGAGTTTCGCATCAATTGCTTTGGGCATGTGGGCGACGGGAACCTGCACTACAACGTTTTTCCGATGCGCGGTAAGGCCCGGGCGGATCACGAAAACCAGCGTGATGAAATCAAGCGTGTCGTGCATGATCTGGTGCATGAATTGGACGGATCGGTGAGTGCGGAACATGGGGTCGGGCGGCTCAAGGTCGATGATCTGGAACGCTATGGCGATCCGGCAAAGCTGGCAGCGATGCGGGCGATCAAGTCGGCTCTTGATCCGCATGGCATCATGAATCCGGGTGCGGTGTTGCGTGCCGGGCCTGCGGTGTCTTGACCATGCGGCGCGATATTGGGTCGCCCGGTGGCTCTGTTTCCCGGGCTTTGCCCGTGAAAGTCGCCCACCCGCCGATCCTTTGGTTCGCTCTGTGACCGGGCCGCGCGCCTTGGCGCTTTTGCCGGTACTGCTGCCGCAAGCCATCTGGGTCGCGGCGCGCGCCATGCGTCTGCCTGAGGCGGATGGTCCGCGCGAAGGACAGGTCGGGGTGGGGCCGCCGCTGCGGCTATTGATTGTGGGGGACAGTTCAGCCGCTGGCGTGGGCGTTGCGCATCAGGATGGCGCCTTGGCCGGGCGGCTGGTGTCACATCTGCAGACGGGTTTTTCTGTGCGGTGGAGGTTGTTGGCGCAGTCTGGCCTGACGACATCGGGCATGTTGCGGATGCTGAGCGCGCAACCGGCCCGAGACTTTGACGTGGCCGTCGTGGCGCTAGGGGTGAATGATGCCAAGAACGGGATGCATCATAGCCGCTGGCAGGCCAATTACACGAGACTGATGGGGCGGTTGCAGGATCGGTTCGGCGTGTCGCGCATCTATGCGTCGGGCGTGCCGCCGCTGGGGGACTTTCCATTGCTGCCGCGTCCCCTGCGCGACGTATTGGGCGCGCGCGCTGTCCGATTTGATGCGATGTTGGCCAACCTGTGCGCGGATACGGACGGGGCGGTTCATATGCCCTTTGATCTGCCGATGGACCCGACGATGATGGCGGCGGACGGGTTTCACCCCGGCGCGCCCGTCTATGACATTTGGGCGCGGCGCATTGCGGATGCGCTGCGGGCTGATCCGCCGTTGTGAGGTGTCAGTCGCCGTCGAAGGCGCAGAGCGCATGAACGTCCATACCCATCGCTTCGAGCCGTTTGCGACCACCCAGATCGGGCAGGTCGATGACAAAGGCGCAGGAGATGATTTCGCCCCCCAAGCGCTCAACCAGCTTGATCCCTGCCTCTGCCGTGCCGCCGGTGGCCAGAAGGTCATCGACCAGCAGGATCTTTTCGCCCGCCTTGATTGCGTCGTCATGCACTTCGACAATCGCCTCACCATATTCGAGGGTGTAGGCTTGGCTGATCGTGGCACCGGGCAGTTTGCCCTTTTTCCGGATCGGCACGAAGCCGACAGACAACTGGTGCGCAATGGCCCCGCCAAGGATGAATCCACGTGCTTCCAGCCCCACGACCTTGTCGATTTCCAGCCCGGCATAGGGGTGCAGCATCTGGTCTACCGCAATGCGAAACCCGCGCGGGTCGGCAAAGAGGGTGGTCACGTCGCGGAACATGATCCCTTCGTGCGGGAAGTCGACGATGGTGCGGATGTAATCCTGAACGGTCTTCATGTGGCTCTCCGGAGTGATGCTGTCAGCAGGCCCATGCCCACAAGTGTGGCGCCGCCTGCGCGGGTCAACCACATCTGGACGGTGGGCCGCGTGATGCGGCTGCGCATGGCGTTGGCGGCCAGCGCAAAGATCAGTGCGTTGATGCCTGCAATGATCACGAAGGTGGCGATGAGGATTGCGGCTTGTGGGGCAAAGGCGGCGTTTGCATCGATGAATTGCGGCACGAAGGCCACGAAGAACGTGTTCGATTTGGGGTTGAGCGCCGTGACCGTGGTGAGGTCGCGGAACACCTTGCCCGCGCGCTGCCCGTCGGGCTTGTCCATGAGTGTGGTCTGGGCTGGCGTACGTGCGCTGAGCAGCATCTTGATGCCCAGATAAACGAGGTATGCCGCGCCCACCCATTTGAGGATCGTGAAGGCAAGGGCCGAGGTGAGGAAGAGTGCGCCCAGCCCGATGACCGAGAGCGTCATGGCGACAAGATCACCGGTGGCAACACCAAGCGCCGAGGCAACGGCCACACGCCGCCCTTGGGTCATGGCGTAGCTGAGCACCATCATCAGCGTGGGGCCGGGGATGACCAGCAGGGCGGTTGAGGCAACCACGAAGGTCAGCCAGAGATCGAGGGGCATGGTGTCTCCTTAGCTCTGATAGTGTCGCCGCACGGCCATCGCGTCCTGACCTTGCAGGCGCGTGATCGCGTTGCTGTCCTGCGAGAAGATCGAGCTGTTGGCGTAGGTCGGGTTCCGGATGTCCGTCATCAACCCGAGGCTTTGGGTCATCTCTTCGAGCACCATCGAACGGATGTCGCTGGGGCGGATGTGCGGGGTGATCACGATGACCCCGCGCGTGATGTGTCTGTCGCCGTTCCACCAGATCTGGAAGCGGGCGGCTTCGATGAAGTTGCCGTCAAGCCCGGGTATGCCTGTGCCGCGCAGCCGGGTGTTTTGTGGATGGTCCATCAGCAGCACGCGAATGTCGGGGCGGGTGTTGGTTGTCGTGAAGGCCACGCCTGCGTTCAGTGCCGCAATCTCTTGCCCGGCTGTGGTCAGTGCGGTCTGGATCAGGCGGGCATTGCGTCTTGGAAAGCTGTCGTCGATCCGGGTGATACCGATGGTGATGTTACGCGCCGCGCGCGGCGACCAGCGCACAATCGCGTCCCGGCAGCGTTGGCCCGGAGGGGCGGCACAGGCCACAAGGCGGTAGAAGTCGTCATCCGACAACGGGCCGTTGGTCTCGATGTAATCCTGTGCCCCGGCGGCGCTGGCGCAGATCACCCATGTAACCAGTGTCAGCCAGATCTTGGTCACAGCATCCGGCCCGCAACGGCATCCAGCTTGGCCATGAGGGCCGGGTCGCGGTTGTCTGGTTTTGTGAGGATGGCGTATTCCAGTGCGCGGTCGCATCCATGGGGGCAGGGCGCGCGGTCCGCGCCCAGCAAGGCGGGCAAGCGGCGGACGAGGTCGCGGCCCTTGTCGGCGTTGCCCATAAGTGTCTGGATGATTTGGGTGACGTCCACCTCGCCATGGTCGGGGTGCCAGCTGTCATAGTCGGTGATCATGGCGACGGAGGCGTAGCACAGCTCGGCCTCGCGGGCGAGTTTGGCTTCGGGCATGTTGGTCATGCCGATCACGTCCGCGCCCCAGCTGTCCCGGTACATTTTCGACTCGGCCAGTGTCGAGAATTGCGGGCCTTCCATCGCAAGGTAGGTGCCCCCCTTGTGGACGGTGATCCCGGCGTCTTTCGCAGCCGTGTGACAGGCGTCACCGAGGCGCGGGCAGGTGGGATGCGCCACGGACACGTGGGCAACACAGCCCGTGCCGAAGAAGGACTTTTCGCGCGCAATTGTCCGGTCAATGAACTGATCTACAACGACAAAATCACCCGGCGCCATCTCTTCCCGGAACGATCCGCAGGCCGAGACAGAGATCACATCCGTCACGCCCAAACGCTTCAGCGCATCAATGTTGGCGCGGTAGGGAACGGTGGTTGGGGAATGCACGTGCCCACGGCCGTGCCGGGGCAGGAAGGCCATGGCGACCCCGCCCAAAGTGCCCGTCAAAATCTGATCCGACGGCGTGCCCCAAGGCGTTTGCACAGACGTCCATTCCGCCCCTTCCAGCCCGTCGATGTCGTAAATGCCGGAGCCGCCGATCACGGCGATTTTGGTCTGGGTCATGGTGTCTCTCGTGCCGGGACAGAAGAAAAATTGTGCGCCAAAACAGGCCAGCACCACCCGTACACCAGCCGTACACCACCCGTACACCCCCCATGCACCCCCAACGCGCGGTGAGGTGCGGTGGGCCGCAACGGTGAGACAGGTCGCGCGCGCATTTCATCGTGCCGATCATGCGCGTGAAACGTGAACGCCGCGCCGTGACACGGAGTGCGATCTACGGATGCAGAACCTTTCAGACCAACCGCAATACGCACAAATCGGACCGCACAGGTGGCTTGCCTTTGCGACGCGAACTGAGGGCCGGCACGCCTTCTCGCAGCTGCGACACCGGTTTGTGCATGCCGCGCGACACGGGCGTGATCGAAGATCGGGAGGGATGCGGCTGAGGTTCAACTTCGCCGAAGGGGCAGTCAGCGCGCATAACCGCGCTGAGCACTTGTCATATCAGGGATCGGCTTCAGCCCGGATCAGCCGAAGGACTTCCGAATTGCAGCCTTCACCGAGTTTGCGCTTTGTTTCTTCTTGCTCGAATTCGCAATCAGAGTGATCGGTTTCAGAGCCGATTTGGGTTCATATTCCAAAGCAGCCGCGGCTTCTGCGATGATCTCGAAGTTATCGGCGGTCAATTCCATATCGAGGATCTTCGCGACCTTTTTGGTTTCCTTCCTCAACTTGTATTTGTTGATCAGGTTGGCCTTGTTCTTCCACTTCCGAGAATTGTGGTAGGCCCTGAACGCCTTGTTCTTCACGAGAGTACTCGGGAAGATGTTCGTGGCTATCAATTTGTTCACCTCGCGGTACACGGGCTTGAGGCTTTTGACCCAGATCGGGGACGAAAAGTCGCCAATTTCTGCGGCACGGATCATCGGCTCGCGCATGGTGTGCGAAATATTGACCGCCTCTGCCGACGAGGTGTCGATGAACCTGTCGTAGATTGTCTTTGTCTTCATGTTCGCGCCCATCGCGTCGATGAACATGTAATTCTCGGCCATCAGTTGCGCTTTCATGTGCGCGCGCAGGATCGGCCCCAGCTTTTTGTGTTTCAGCATTTCCGCCCCGACATCAGGATATGTCAGCCCATCATATTTCCACATCTTTAGCTCCTTTCAGGTTGCGACTTGAGCAGATGCAGCCCTGCTGTTTTCGATGACTGCAACTATCGGGAAGTAAGTGCCGCGCAGGCCGGGCATGGTTCATGCCGCGCTTCGGTTTTGTGAACGCAGCACTGTGGCGGGGCAGGGATCAGGGCCGTGGTGTCTGCATACCCAAAAATACCGTGCCATTCCTGCGTAACCTGCTATGTGCTGCGCACATAACAGCCCCGCGCCCGGTGCATTGGCCTTTGACCGTTACATGGTTTACCTGCCACCGATCGCGACTCCACGAGCAGACGGATACTTCATGGCCTTTCTCGACAACCTCAATGCCAAGACCCGCTTTGGCGATTTTTCGGTCGCACCGGGCGACACCAAACTGACGCCGGGCCAGATCAAGACCGATCTTCTGTCGGGTCTGACCGTGGCGCTGGCGCTGGTGCCCGAGGCGGTGGCCTTTGCCTTTGTTGCCGGGGTGCATCCGCTGGTGGGGCTCTATGCAGCGTTCATGGTCGGGCTGATCACCGCCGTGTTCGGTGGGCGTCCGGGTATGATTTCGGGCGCGACCGGCGCGTTGGCCGTGGTGATGGTGGCCCTCGTGGCGCAGCACGGGGTTGAGTACCTTTTTGCCACCGTGGTGCTGATGGGGCTGTTGCAGATTTTTGCGGGTGTCATGCAGTGGGGCAAGTTCATCCGCCTTGTGCCGCATCCGGTGATGCTGGGCTTTGTGAACGGCCTTGCCATCGTTATTTTCCTGGCCCAGTTGACGCAGTTCAAGGTGCCCGGCAGCGCCGAGGCGTCGGGCCATGGCATGGCGGGCGGCGAATGGCTGACTGGCCTGCCGCTTTATCTGATGCTGGGCCTTGTGGCTTTGACCATGGCCATTATCTGGCTGGCACCACGTGTGACGCGGGCCATTCCGGCACCGCTTGCGGGCATCGGGATCGTGGCGGCCATCGTGATCTTCTTTGGCCTCGACGTGCCCCGCGTGGGCGATCTGGCCAGCATCCAAGGTGGCTTGCCACCGTTCCATATTCCGGCTGTGCCGCTGACATGGGAGACGGTGCAGATCATCCTGCCCTATGCGGTGATCCTTGCCGCCATCGGCCTGATCGAAAGCCTGCTGACCCTGAACCTTGTTGGTGACCTGACAAATCAACGCGGCGGCGCATCACAGGAGTGTATTGCCCAAGGTGTCGCCAACACGGCCACCGGTTTCTTTGGCGGCATGGGTGGCTGTGCGATGATCGGCCAGTCGATGATCAACGTGAAGTCCGGTGGGCGCACACGGATTGCCGGTGTCGCGGCGGCCCTGTTCCTGCTGGCCTTCATCCTTGTGGGCTCAAGCGTGATCGAGCTGATCCCGCTGGCCGCTTTGGTCGGCGTGATGTTCATGGTCGTGATCGGGACATTCGCGTGGAACAGCCTCAAGATCCTGCGCAAGGTGCCCCTGACGGATGCCTTTGTCATCGTGCTGGTGACTGTCGTGACAGTGATGGAAGACCTTGCGGTCGCCGTTGTTGTCGGTGTGATCGTGTCGGCGCTGGCCTATGCGTGGAACAACGCGCGCCGCATCCATGCCAAGACCTACGAAACCCCCGAAGGCGCGCGCGTCTATCAGGTGCAGGGGCCTTTGTTCTTTGGATCGGCCACCGGTTTCATCGAGATGTTCAAGGTCGAGACGGACCCGCGTGAGGTCATCATCGACTTTGCCGACAGCCGTGTGGTCGACCAGTCTGCGTTGCAGGCGATCGAAGCTGTGGCGTTGAAATATGAGGATGAGGGCAAGCGCGTGCAATTGCGCCACCTGACCCATGATTGTCACAAGCTGCTGACAAAAGCGGGCCACCTGATCGTCGACAGCGATGACGACCCCGATTACGAGATTGCCACCGATTACGGTGTCCGGACGGGTATTTTGGGCGGGCACTGAGCCCGCCCGGTCCGCGTCCGATCAGTTGGTCAGGACGCCAACGCCACCGCCGACAACCGCCCCTTCGACGCAGCGGCCATCCGCCAGCACTTCACCGGCGGCGCAGCCGATCAGTGCGCCCGCCGCACCGCGTTCCAGCGTGCTGCCGCCACAGGCCGCAAGCCCCGTGATTGAAACCACTGCCGTGATGGTCAAAATTCTGCGCATAGGTCACTCTCCTGTACCATTGTTCCAAACGCACGTTAGCACAGGCATTTGCGCTGCCACCAGAATTCGGATCGTTTCGAAAAATGCGCGTCAAATTGCCGATGCGCCGTCCAAAGGTTTTTCCTGTTGACCGGCAAGCCGCCCGGTTTGCCGTCGTGACAGATGCGATCTGTGATGCGGACGCCACTGGCGTGCACAGTCGTCAAGCGCGGCGCAAAGGCAAATGGACCCGCTCCGCAACTCACGCTAGAGATCGCAGTGTCGTAGCGTAAGGTCGGAGGGTATGTCATGGCGACTGAGGCAGGTGGGGGGCATATGTCCCCATCATGGTTTGTGGCACCGGGCGAAGGCGACTCACTGGCCTGGATATCGCTTATTTTCATCGGTCTCGCGCTTTACGGTCTCGTGTCGCTCTATGCCGCCTTTGACCGCTGGGCCGAACATCAGTCCAAGGGCACGCCGCTGGCCAAGACCATTCCGACGATGCTGACCATCGCGCTGCTCTACGAGATTTTCCCGCTGGGCCATTTCAACATCCTTCTGCCGCTGAGTGCGATCCTGATTGCCTTGATGGCGGACTGGTCCCGGTTCCATCTGCGCGGGCAGGATACGCCCGTGGCAGAGGACACGCCGGACACGGACACAGCCAAGGCCGACACACCGGAGGCGACCCATGTTTGAGCTGCTTCTGACCTCGTTTCCCGTAGTCATCCGGTACTTCCAACTGCGCCGCCGGGGCGAGGCGATCTCGGTCTGGAACATGCGCACGGCCGTGTTCATGTGGGCCGCCATGGCCTTTGCCCTGTTCCTGACGATCTTCTATTTCCACCCCAAATCCTATTCCGGTCTGCTGCCCTTCCGCACCGTGTCCGTGGTGGCCCAGACCAATGGCCCCGTCACAGAGGTGCCCATCCTGAACGGCCAGCGCGTGGCGAAAGGCGACCTGCTGTTCCGTATCGAAAACAGCACCCAGACCGCAGCGCTCAATCAGGCCAAGGCCGAGTTCGACCGCATTGCCGCCGTCGAGGTCAAGGCGCAGGACGCGCTGCTGGTTGCGCAATCCAGCGTGACAGAGGCAACCGCATCGCTGGACAAGCTGCGCGTGGACCTCGAGAACGCGCAAACCCTGTTTGAGCGCAATGTCGGCACGGAGAATGCAGTACGGGAACTGGATGCGGCTGTTGCTGTGGCAGAGGCTGAACTGGCTGCCGCCCAAGCGCAGGTGGATCTGGCACAGACGGATATCTCCCAAGCCATCCCCGCTGAACGTCGCGCGGCCGAAGCTGCGGTGGAACGGGCGCAGGTCGCATTGGACCAAACGGCCGTCCATGCCTTTTCCGATGGTGTCGTGACCCAGCTTGCCATGAGTGTCGGCAGCCCGGCCTCGCAACTGATCCTGAGCCCTGCGATGGTCATCATCCCCGACCGGCCCGAAGGCGTGCCCCTGCGCATCACCGCCGGATTTTCGCAAGTGGCGCGCGCAACCCTTTATGAAGGGATGCCAGCGGAGATTGCCTGCGACAGCAACATCGCCATGTCATTCCGCAATTCCGTCCTGCCTGCCCGTGTCGCGTCGATCCAGCCTGCCATCGCGGCAGGGCAGATTGTGCCCGGCGGGCGCTTGCTGGAAGCAGAGAACGGGCTGCGGCGCGGGTCAATGCTGGTCTATTTCGAACTGGAGCATCCAGAGCACGAGGCGATCATGATCGATGGCTCGGGCTGTATTGTGCAGACCTATACCAGCAATCTGAGTGGTGCCGCCGGGCATGTCATTGCGGCCACCGGCGTAGTCAAGGCGGTTGGCCTGCGGCTGAAGGTGTGGGGCGCGTTGATCTCGGGCGTTGGTCTGGCCGGGGGGGCGGCGCATTAGCGCTTCAGCACGACGACAGCGCGTTCACGTCGCCTGACATCAGGGCAGGCACCGCTGCGGCCACGCGCTGGGCGGACCAGTCCCACCATGCAAGCGCATTGAGCGTGGCGATTTCGTCGTCCGAAAACCGCTGTTTTACGACCTGCGCAGGGTTGCCCGTGACGATGGCGTAATCGGGTATGGTCCCGCGCACCACCGCGCCGGCCCCGATCATCACGCCGTTGCCGACCCGCGCGCCCGGACAGATGATCGCGCCATAGCCGATCCAGACATCATGCCCGATCACCGTGTCGCGGCTGTCGGGTTGGTAGCTGCCGATCTGTTCCGGATCGAAGACGGGGAAGGGGAATGTACTGATCCCATCGGTGGCGTGGTTGGCCCCCGAGGTCAGGAACCGCACCCCGTGTGCTATCTGGCAAAACCGTCCGATCCGCAGCTTTTCCGGCCCGTAGCCAAACAGGTAGGGCGCCAAGTGCGCCGCCCAATCCGTCACCGCATCAAAGCTGGAGGCATAGCTGTAATCCCCGACCTCCCATCCCGGATGGTCGATGACCTTGTTCAGGAACACGGTGCCGGGGTGCTCGGACCCGTCCGGCAAGGTGATGGGATAGGCGCGGGAGGCGTCGGGAAATGTCATTCGCCCGGGCGCTTGAGGCTGAATTTCTCGCGCACAACGGAATAGTCGCGGTAGCCCAGACGTGTCAGCGGGTTGTATTGCAGCACGTCAAAGATGCCGTCGACGATGCAATCGTCGCGCAGGTGCACGCCGACCACTTCACCGAAGACGGCAAAGTTTGCCTCGCCTTCAAGCTTGACGATCTGCGTCATGCGGCATTCCAGCGATGCAGGCGTGTTGGCAACACGGGCGCAATTGATCTCTCCGCACTCGGCCTTGTCGATGCTGGCAAGGGCAAACTCGTCCGTGTCGGCTGTCCACTCGCCCGAGGTCTGGTTCATCGCATCCTTCATCGCGTATTCCACCACGTTCACGCAGAAGACGCCGGTGTCGCGGATGTTGGCGACACTGTCCTTGGTGCCGTCGCGGTCGGGCTTGGTGCTGGTCGATGCAAACATGACCTGCGGCGGCACGTAGGCCACGCCATTGAAGAAGGAATAGGGGGCAAGGTTGTCCGATCCGTCACTGCCTCGGGTCGAGATCCAGCCGATCGGGCGCGGGGTGACGATGGCGTTGAAGGGATTGTGGGGCAGGCCGTGGCCATCGGCGGGGCGGTAGAACATGCAGGGCTCCGGGGTCTGGGGTGTTTGCGCAAGGGATAGCCGCATGCTAGGGCGGGGGCCAGCCCTGACGACCCCGGACCTGCCGCACCGCCCATGTACCATCTGCGCACAGAGATGCCCGAGGATCGTTGGGAGGTCGAAGCCCTTTATGATCTGTGTTTTGCCCCGGGCCGCGAGGCGCTGTCCTCCTACCGTTTGCGGGACGATGTGCCCCCGGTGGCGGCACTCAGCCATGTGGCCCGCGATGTAGATGGCGTTTTGGCAGGCGCGATCCGCTATTGGCCTGTGCGTGTTGGCGGTCTCCCTGCATTGCTTTTGGGTCCCGTGGCCGTGCACCCGACCCGGCAGGGCGAAGGGCTGGGGGGCGAGTTGATCGAGACATCGCTGGAACAGGCCGTAGGCTCCGGTTGGGACCGGGTGATGCTGGTGGGCGATGCGCCGTATTACAGCCGCTTTGGGTTTGCGAAACTGACGGGCGTCATCATGCCGCCACCGACCAACCCGGACCGTGTTCTGGGCCGTGACCTGACGGCAGGCGCATGGGATGGGGTGCGTGGCGATGTCACGCGCTTTGGTTGATAAACGCCGCTCGCTTGCCCATCTTGGACCCATGAACGAGATTATTCCGGTTTCCGACCCGCTGGACACCGAGGCTGAACTTGAGCGGTTGGCCCGCCGCTACAAGGCCGCCGGTGGCTTTGGGATCCAATTGTTGAACACGCTTGGCACGGGCGCCGATGGGTTGCTGAGCCGTCTGCCCAAGCCCGTGCGTGACCAGTTGAACGACGCAAGCCGCGTCGCCCTGACCCAGGCGCTGGGTGCGGCCAGCAAGTCGCGCGGCGTTGTCCCCGATCAGGCCGAGTGGCTGAACGTCACCGTGAGTGCCGCCATGGGCGCGGCAGGCGGCTTTGGCGGGTTGCCCACGGCGCTGGCAGAATTGCCCGTGACCACAACGCTTTTGCTGCGTGTGATCGAGGGTGTGGCGGTCGAGCACGGCTTTGACCCGACCACGGACTCGGTCCGGTTCGATTGTGTGCAGGTCTTTGCCGCCGCCGGACCGCTGGAGCATGATGACGGGTCCGACATCGCCTTTCTGACCACGCGGTTGGCCATGTCCGGCGGCGCGATGCAGAAGCTGATAGCCGCCGTGGCCCCGCGCCTGGCCGTGGTTTTGGGCCAGAAGATGGCGGCCCAGACGGTGCCCGTGCTCGGTGCCGCTGCGGGGGCTGCGATCAACTTCAGCTACACCAAATACTACACCGACATGGCCCATGTGCACTTCGGCGTCCGCCGTCTTGCGGTCGAGGCCGACCAGACGCACGACGCCATGGTGGACCGCCTGCGCTCTCAGGTGCTGGCCCTCAAATAGCGGCACCCGAGATGGCGGATTGGGCCACGGACGTGGCCTTGATCACGGCAAACAGGCTTTGGCCCTCTTCCAGCCCCATCGACTGCACCGCCCGGCCCGTCACACGGGCCAGCAGCGCATCACCCCCCGCATCCAGTGCAATCGCCGCACCGGGTCCGTCACCCGCACGAATGGCGGTGATCGTGACAGGCAGGATGTTCTGCGCACTCAGGCCCTGCGGTCTGCTCAGTGACAGCAGCACGTCCTGCGCCAGCACGCGCAGCCGCACGTCGGACCCCACGGCAGCCTGCACGCCAAGCAACTGGATGGGACCGGCGGCCAACTGCAATGTGCTCAACCCGTCGTCACCATGGGCCATGACACGGCCACGCAACACGGCACCCGCCTCTCGCACACCCAAAAGCGGCACGACTGCGGGGTCGGCCATGACATCAAACAAGGGCCCCGCACGGGCAACGCGACCGTCCGCCAGCAGCACCATGTGATCGGCCAGCCGTGCAACCTCATCCACCGCATGACTGACATAGAGAATCGGCACGCCGGTCTCGGCCTTGAGCCGATCCAGATAGGGTAGTATTTCGGCCTTTCGTGGCCCATCAAGGGCCGCAAGCGGTTCGTCCATTAGCAGCAGGCGCGGGTTCGACAGCAGCGCGCGGCCCAGAGCGACGCGTTGTTTCTCGCCCCCCGACAGGGTCGCAGGCTGGCGGTCCAAAAGCGCGCCGATCCCCAACATATCGATGATGCGCGGCCGGTCAGAGGCGCGGGCACCATAGCGGCTGGCATAGTCCAGATTGTCCGCCACAGTCATATGCGGGAACAGCCGCGCGTCCTGAAACACATAGCCAATGCGGCGCTTGTGGACGGGCTGCGTGTCGAAGCGGTCCCCGTCGAGGGTGATCTCTGCATGGTCGGGACGCAGCAGTCCCGCAACCGCGTTCACGATGGTCGTCTTGCCCGCGCCAGAACGACCGAACAGGGCGGTGACACCGGGCCCCGCCTCAAACGCGACATCCAGCGCAAAGCCGCCAAAGCGGTGGCGGAGGGACACAGACAGCGTCATGCGCCTGCAATCCGGCGCGCCACGCGGCGGGCCAGCCATTCGGACAGGGCGACAGCGCCCAAGGCCAATACGCAGGCCCAGAACACAAGGCGGATGGCCGCATCTTCGCCCCCCGGCACTTGCAGCAGCGCGTAGATGGCGGAGGGCAGGGTCTGTGTTTCACCGGGGATGTTGGCGACGAAGGTGATGGTGGCGCCGAACTCACCAATGGCCTTGGCAAAGCCCATGACCGCCCCCGCCAGCACACCCGGCATGATCAGGGGCAGGGTGATGGAGCCGAAGACAGCCCAACCGGGGGCACCCAGCGTGCGTGCGGCATCCTCGATCTTGGGGTCGACCGCTTCGATGGCAAGGCGGATGGCGCGGACCATGAGCGGGAAGCCCATGACCATTGCGGCAAGTGCTGCCCCAGTCCAACGAAAAGCCAGAACAAGGCCAAACGTCTCTTCCAGAAAGCGGCCCGCAGGCCCGTTGCGGCCAAAGGACAATAAAAGCAGGTAGCCGGTGACAACGGGCGGCAGAACCAGCGGCAAATGCACAAGCGCATTCAGCACGGACTTGCCCCAGAAATCGCGCCGGGCCAGCAGCCACGCGACCCAGATGGCCAGCGGCAAGGCCAGCAGCGTGGCGGTCACGCCAACCAGAAGCGACAAGCGCAGGGCGGTCCATCCGGCGGCGTCCAGCATCATGGCAGGCTGAACCCGGCAGCAACAAAAACATCCGTCCGCGTTGCAAGGTGGTCAAGGAAATCTGCCCCGAAAGGCGTGAGGGCAAGGCCGGGGTAGAGGATGGCGGGGTGACTGTCCTTGGGAATGTCCCACAGAACGGACACGTCGTCACTTGCGGCAGCGTCTGATGCATAGACAATGCCAAGCGGGGTCTCTTCCCGTGCCACCAGCGCCAGTGCCGCGCGGACATTTTCGGTTTCGGCCAGATGCGGGCTCAGATCCCCCCATGCGCCCGATTGAGTCAACCAGGCATGGGCATAGATGCCTGCGGGCACGGACATATGCTGGCCCATGGCAAGCCGTCCGCCAGTCAGACGGCCCAACAGGGTCGCAGCCGTGGCGTTAGGCAAGGGGGCGGCCCCATCTGGCCCAATGACCACAAGGCTGTTTGACAAAAGCGCACGCGGTGTGGCCATGACATGGCCGCCGTCGACCAGCCAATCGGACCATGCGACATTGGCCAGGATCACGACATCAGCGGGCGCGCCCTGACTGACCTGCCGTGCGATGGCACCGCTGCCACCGTAACTGATCACGACCTCGGCATCCCAGTCTTCGGCCACCGCATCCAGCGGGCCCTGCAACGAGGCGGCAGCAAAGACGCGCACCGTCTCTGCCAGCGCGGGGCTGACGGGTGTCAGGGCGGCGCAAGCCAGCGCCAAGCCTTTGATCCAACGACGGGTTTTCATTGCGACGAACTATTGGGCAACGGGGCAGTGTCCTCAAGACCTAAACGTGGCTGCGCCGGACACCCAACGCGCCCCCCGGGGGCCGTTAACCCGTTTACCTTTCATCCATGATATCCACCGAAACTGGTATTTCCTGCAAAAGGTGGTTATATTGCAGGGAATTACGGAGGGCAGGGCAGTGACGGCCCCGATGATCAAACAACTCCCGCTGTCTTTGGGGCGGGCGAAAAAGGCGGATGTGCGGACCCAATTTGCGGCGCTGTGCTACCGTGTGAAGAATGACAAGGTTCAGGTGCTGTTGGTGACATCCCGGCGCACGCGCCGCTGGATCATTCCCAAGGGGTGGCCCATGGATGGCCGGACGCCGGGCGACAGTGCGGCGCAAGAGGCATGGGAAGAAGCGGGCGTCGTCGGGCGACCCGACCAGCGCCCGCTGGGCATGTTTTCCTACAACAAGGACATGGGTGACGATGCGGGCCTGCCTGTGGTGGCAATGGTCTATGCGCTGAAGGTGAAGTCCCTGGCGTCGGATTTCCCCGAAGTGGCCGAGCGGACCCGCAAATGGGTGAGCCGCAAGAAGGCCGCTGAGATGGTCGACTCGCCCGAACTGTCCCGCATCCTGCGCGACTTTGATCCACGGTTTCTGGCCTGAATTCCGGCATGTATGGCTTTGATCCAAGCCGTGCTGCGACTATGTGTGGTGGGTTATGATCAAGTACACGCTCAAATGTGACCAGGGGCACAGCTTTGAAAGCTGGTTCGCGAATGCCGAAGCCTTCGACAGCCTGAAAGTGGCGGGCCATGTGGCCTGTGCCGCCTGCGGCAGTGCGGATGTGGAAAAGGCGATCATGGCCCCGCGTGTCAGCACCAGCCGGTCCGCCATGGCCGAGGGTCCCGAAGACACGACGCCGCTGGCAGAGCCCGCATCGGACGTTGAGGCCGCCATTGCCAGGATGCGCGATGAGGTCGAGAAAAACGCCACCTATGTGGGCGGTAACTTCGCCTCCGAGGCCCTTGCGCAACATTTGGGGGACCAGCCCGACCGCCCGATCTGGGGCGAGGCGAACCGGGAAGAGGCCAAGCGCCTGATCGACGACGGCGTGCCCGTGGCGCCACTGCCCTTTATTCCTTCACGCAAAGCGAACTGATGTCATGCATATTCTGATCACCGGGGCCACCCGCGGCATTGGTGCCGGGCTGGCAAACGCCTACCGCGCGCAAGGCCATGACGTCACGGGAACGGGTCGGTCCTCCGGCGCCGAGGTGACGCTGGATGTCACCCAACCCGCTGACCATCGGGCGATGGCGCAACACCTCGATGGCCAGCCCATCGATCTGCTGGTGTGCAATGCGGGGGTCTATCTGGACAAGGGCAATGATCTGGACACGGGCTATGCCCCCGATCTGTGGTCGCAGACCTTTGCGGCCAACGTGACGGGCGTGTTTCTGACCATTCAGACGCTGTTGCCGAACCTGCGCGCGGCCCCTGCGCCGCGCATTGCGATCATCTCTTCGCAGATGGCATCCCACACCCATGCGCCGGGCGGCAGCTATATTTACCGCGCATCGAAGGCGGCTGTGCTGAATGTGGGTCGGAACCTTGCCTCGGAACTGGCGGGTGAGGTGGCGGTGGGCATCTATCATCCCGGTTGGGTACAGACGGATATGGGCGGCAGCAGTGCCGCGATCACGGTGGATGAGGCGGTGACGGGTCTCATGGATCGGTTTGCAGCGCTCAGCCATGAGACGACGGGCTGTTTCGAGACGTGGGACGGGCGCGCGCACGCCTACTGACGGCACTGGTGGCTTCTGTCGAAAGGACGCGCATGCGCGCGACACGGTTTTGTTGAGCAGGGCCTTTTCAGACCCTGCTCGGGATGCCTCCGGCGGTTTTTTCGAGAACAGAGAAGACGGACCGCTTCTTGCAACTCATGCGTCCGGGCGGTAAGGGCGGGCGGACGGAAAATTGGGGCTGCACATGCCTGTTCTCGTGATGAAATTCGGTGGCACATCGGTGGCCACTCTGGACCGGATCCGCCGCGCCGCCAAGCGCGTGGGCGTCGAGGTTGCCAAGGGCTATGATGTCATTGTCATTGTGTCGGCCATGTCGGGCAAGACCAATGAGCTGGTGGGCTGGGTCAACGAAACCTCACCGCTTTTTGATGCCCGTGAATACGACGCGGTCGTGTCGTCCGGAGAGAATGTGACCGCTGGCCTGATGGCCCTTACTCTGCAGGAAATGGACGTGCCTGCGCGCAGTTGGCAAGGCTGGCAGGTGCCGCTCAAGACCAATTCCTCCCATTCCAGCGCCCGGATCGAAGAGATCCCCACCGACAATCTGAATGCCAAGTTCGGCGAAGGCATGCGCGTGGCCGTCGTCGCAGGGTTCCAGGGGATCAGCCCCGAGGGACGCATCACCACGCTGGGGCGCGGCGGGTCCGACACCACGGCCGTCGCCTTTGCCGCCGCGTTTGAAGCGGAGCGGTGTGACATCTATACGGACGTCGACGGCGTCTATACCACCGACCCGCGCGTCAGCGCCAAGGCGCGCAAGCTGGACCGCATCGCCTTCGAAGAGATGCTGGAACTGGCCTCGCTGGGGGCCAAGGTCCTGCAAACCCGGTCGGTCGAGTTGGCGATGCGCTACAAGGTCAAGCTGCGCGTGCTCAGCAGTTTCGAAGAACAATCCGACGAGGCCGGGACGCTGGTCTGCGATGAGGAGGATATCATGGAAAGCAATGTTGTGGCCGGTGTGGCCTTTTCCCGGGACGAGGCGAAGATGACGCTGGTGTCGGTTGCGGACCGGCCCGGAATTGCCGCCACCATCTTTTCCGCGCTCAGCGATGCGGGCGTGCTGGTTGACATGATCGTCCAGAACATCTCGGAGGAAGGGCGCACGGACATGACGTTCTCGTGCCCGACCGATCAGGTGGCGCGGGCCGAAAAGGCGATGGCCGACGCCAAGGGCGAGGGAATCATCAATTTCCACGAACTGATCGCCGATACGGATGTGGCCAAGATCAGCGTCGTGGGCATCGGCATGCGCAGCCACACCGGGGTCGCCGCCAAGATGTTCCAGTGCCTCAGCGCCGAAGGCATCAATATCAAGGTCATCACCACGTCCGAGATCAAGATCAGCGTATTGATTGATCGCAAATACATGGAACTGGCCGTGCAAGCCCTGCATGATGCGTTCGAGTTGGACAAGGCGGCCTGACGCCCCTAGCCTTTGACGCACCCGAAACGGCCCGAGGGACGATTTCATGTTGCGCGCCCTGTCTGCCTTTTGCCTGATGATTTGCGCCAGCCCGCTGGCTGCGAATGAAGTGCCGGAACGGGTCGGCGACGCCCTGCTGCATGTGATTGCGCATGAGGCCGGGCATGCTGTCCTGCGCGAATTTGACCTGCCGATCCTTGGCCCAGAAGAGGACATCGCAGAGGATTTCGCGACCGCCTTTGTCTACCTCACACTGCCTGACCGCGCCGAAGCCATCATCGAGGCGCGGGCGGCGCAGCACCGGGCTGACAACGCGCAGCCGGGGCGATTTTCCGAATACCGTGCGGATGCCCAGCGGGCGGGGCGGATGATTTGCCTGCTCTATGGTTTTGACCCGGATCGCTACGCGGGCCTTGCCGATCGTCACGCCATGGGCGATGAGGCGCGCGACAGCTGTGCCGATATGGCGCCCGAGCTGCTGCGCAGTTGGCGGCGCACATTGGCACCGCTGTGGATCGACCCGGATGCGCGCGTGACCGAAGTTGGCCTGCGCGTTGATCCCGATCTTGAGGCTGTGGCCGTGGCGAACCGTCCACTCATTGAAACGGCGCTTTCCATGCTGTCCCGTATGGACTGGCATTCGCGGATCACGCTGGACATCGCCCAATGCGACGGCTCTGCCGGATGGCGGCGCAACGGGCGCACCATTTTCCTGTGCAGCGCCTATGTCGACCGCATGACGCGCCAACTCGCGCCGTAGCTGCGGGCGAACCTGCAGATTGATGCCAGTATTCTACTCATGCGGGAATAATTGACACGTCGCCGTCGGTTTGGCGTTTCGCTTTGCTGGTCCCTGTGATCTAAGCTGATGTCGCAAGGTGGACGTGGGGGGCGCGCGGCGATGGCCGAACGCATTGAAACAGAAAGCCGCAAGCTGCTCGGGCGCTTGCGCGACGCCATGGCGGGGGATGACCCCGGCCAGGCGCGGCTGGACAAGATCACCCATTTGATCGCCGGCAGCATCGGGTGCGAAGTTTGCTCGATCTACCTGTTCCGGGACGAAGACACGCTTGAACTTTGCGCGACCGAAGGGTTGAACCCGGATTCCGTTCACCAGACCCGGATGCGTCTGGGCGAGGGGCTAGTGGGCCGCGTCGCACGGCGGCGGCAGGTGGTGAACACCGCGGATGCCCCCAATGCACGCGGGTTCCGGTTCATGCCCGAAACCGGCGAAGAGGTGTTTCCCAGCTTTCTTGGCGTGCCGATCCAGCGTCTGGGCGAAGCGCTGGGCGTGCTTGTCATTCAGTCAAAACAGGCGCGCGAATTTTCCGCGGACGAGATCTATGCCCTTGAAGTGGTCGCCATGGTGCTGGCCGAGATGGCCGAACTGGGTGCTTTTGTGGGCGAGGGCAGTGCCATGGGCGCGCGCCATTCGCAACCGGCAATGCTGCGCGGAACCGTGGCGCAGGAAGGGGTGGCCGAGGGCCATATCTGGCTGCACGAGCCGCGCGTTGTCGTCACCAACCCCATTGCCGACGATCCGCATCGCGAGCTTGAGCGCCTGACCGAAGCGGTTGAGGAATTGCGCGTAGGCGTCGACAAGATGCTGACGCTCGCCGCCGACAAGGAACAGGCCCAAGTCCTTGAAGCCTATCGCATGTTTGCCAACTCCAAGGGGTGGATGCGGCGCATGCAGGAGGATATCTCCAACGGTCTGAGCGCCGAAGCCGCGGTCGAAAAGGAACAGTCGCTGGCCCGTGCCCGCATGGGGCAGGCCACCGACAATTACCTGCGCGAACGTCTGAGTGATCTCGATGATCTGTCGAACCGCTTGCTGCGCATTCTGACCGGGCAGGGGTCTGATACCGGGGCCGAGATGCCCGCCGATCCGATCCTCGTGGCGCGCAATATCGGCCCGGCGGAACTGCTGGATTATGGTCGGTCTCTCAAGGGGATCATTCTTGAGGCCGGATCTGTCGGCAGCCATGCCGCCATTGTGGCGCGTGCCTTGGCCATTCCGCTGATCGTGCATACCGAACGTGCGACGCTTGAGGCGCTGAACGGCGATCATGTCATGGTGGACGGCGAACAGGGCATTGTGCACCTGCGCCCCGATGACACCGTGGTGACGGCCTTTCGCGACAAGATGGCGATGCAGGCGGCAGCGGTGGAACGCTACGCCTCGATCCGGGACAAACCCGCCTGCACATTATGCGGCTCGACCGTGGCGCTGCACATGAACGCGGGCCTGATGGCCGACTTGCCGTCTTTGGAAGGGTCAGGTGCCGAAGGCGTGGGCCTGTTCCGCACCGAATTGCAATTCCTTGTGCGCAACCAGATGCCGCGCCGGTCGGAATTGTCAGCACTTTATGCCCGCGTGCTGGATGCGGCGGGGGGCAAGCCGGTGATCTTCCGGACGCTTGATATCGGGTCGGACAAGGTGCTGCCCTACATGAAGCCCAATGACGAGCCGAACCCGGCGCTGGGCTGGCGTGCGATCCGCGTGGGGTTGGACAAGCCGGGGATCATGCGGATGCAACTGCAAGCGCTCTTGCGCGCGGCCAACGGGCGGCCCCTGACCATCATGTTCCCCTTTGTCGCGCAGTACGAAGAATACACCATGGCCTGCGCCGAAGTGGACAAGGCGATGGAGCGTGAAGCGCGCCTGGGACATGTGTTGCCCTCGGCCCTGAAAGTGGGCGCGATGCTGGAAACCCCCAGCCTCGCTTTCGCACCGCAAAAGTTCTTTGAGGAGGTGGGATTCCTGTCCATCGGCGGCAACGACCTCAAGCAGTTCTTCTTTGCCGCCGACCGCGAGAACGAGCGGGTGCGCCGCCGCTACGACACCCTCAACGTGTCCTTCCTCAGCTTCATCGAGCGCATCGTTGAACGGTGCGACCAGACCGACACACCATTGTCCTTTTGTGGCGAGGACGCAGGCCGCCCGGTCGAGGCGCTGTGCCTTGCCGCCATCGGATTGCGCAGCCTGTCCATGCGTCCAGCCTCCATCGGGCCGGTCAAGTCATTGTTAAGACGCTCAAATCTCGAAGAGGTGCGCAAGGTGATCGCGGATGCCCGCCACCGGGGCGATATGAACGTCAGACCGGCGATCATGGACTATTTGCGCGATCAGAGCTGAAGCCGTTCATCTTTTATTAATATCAGCATGTTGCGATGACGCCTGCAGGTGATGCTTCAGGTGCAGCCAGGATGGCCGTGTCTTTGGGTCCTGCACCGAAATTCTCGCAATTCTATGATTTTGGGAGTGCCGATGTGACCGAATTATTTTCCTTAAGCCATCTTTTTCTGGCGTTAAGCACGGGATTAACTCTAATAATTGCAATAAAGCGATATTCACCCGTATCTATCCAGAAACCACCCACACCACACAAAAAAACCGCCACCTGCACCGCAGATGACGGCCTGATTACAGCAAAAAACGCTTAACGCAGCCGCTGTTCGCTTTCGGCGTCAAAGAACATCACACGGGTCTCGTCAAAGCTGACAGCGACCTCGGTCCCTTCCTCCATCGCCATGTCGCCGCGCGACTCCACGATCAACCGCTCACCCGTGGGCGTGGTCAGGTAATCATAGGCGACACCCCCCAACCGCTCACGAATATCCAGCTTGATGGGCGACGCCCCTTCGGCCAGCGCCATATCCTGCGGACGCACACCCACGGTGACGGCCGTCCCCGCAGCGGGCAATGCCACAGAGGTCGGGATGACACGATCCGCCAACCCCGGCACACGCACACCCGAACCCTCGACCACACCCTTGACGAAGTTCATCGCAGGCGACCCGATAAAGCCCGCCACGAACTTGTTGTCCGGGTCCTGATAGAGATGCATAGGCGACCCCACCTGCTCGATATACCCGGCCCGCAGCACCACGATCTTGTCGGCCAAGGTCATCGCCTCCACCTGATCGTGGGTCACGTAGATCATCGTGGTGCCCAACTCCTTGTGCAGACGGGCAATCTCGACGCGCATGTCTACGCGCAACTCGGCATCCAGGTTCGACAACGGCTCGTCAAACAGGAACACCTCCGGCCCGCGCACAATGGACCGGCCGATGGCCACACGCTGACGCTGACCCCCTGACAGGGCGGCAGGCTTGCGCTTCAAATACTCGTCCAGTTTCAGGATCTTCGACGCGCCATCGACCTTGCGCTTGATCTCGGCCTTGTCGACACCGTTCATCTTCAGGCCAAAGCCCATATTCTCTTCGACCGTCATGTGCGGGTACAAAGCATAGGTCTGGAACACCATCGCGATCCCGCGCTCGGCCGGGTCCATATGGGTCACATCACGCGCACCGATGTGGATCTGACCGTCGCTTGTCTCTTCCAGGCCGGCAATCATGCGCAACAGCGTGGACTTGCCGCACCCCGACGGGCCGACAAAGACGCAGAACTCACCGTCTTCCACAGTCAGGTCGACGCCGTGAATGACCTGAGTGGCCCCGTAGCGCTTGATGGCGTTCTGCAATGTCACACCGGTCATAGTGTCCCTCCCTTTATTGACTTGGAAACTGCCAGTTGGCAGCCGCACCCGCGATATCCCGGGCGGTGGATTGTAGATGCGGCGCAAGCTGGGCCAGATCGGCCAGCGACTTGCGCGCGGTAGATGTCGTGACGCTCAGGGCACCGATGGACCGGCCCGCGTCTGATAAAATCGGGGCGGCGACACAGATGATGCCGGGCTCGTGCTCTTCGCGGTCAAAGGCAATGCCCTCGGCGCGAATCGTTTCCAACTCGGCGCACAGCGTGTCGCGGCTGGTATGGGTGTGGGCCGTGTGGGCGAACCACGCCTGCTGCGACAGGGCCACTTCCAGCGCCTCAGGCGCAAGGAATGCCAGCATCGCCTTGCCCACACCGGTGCAATATCCGGGACCAACCTTGCCCGCTTGGGAAAACATCTCCAACGGCTCGGCGGCGTTGCGTTTGTCCACATACAGGACCTGCCCGCCATCCATTTGCGCCAGGTGCACCGTCTCGCCCACACGGGTGCTCAGATCGTCGATAAACGGGCGCGCAATCGGGGCCAATGAGCTTTGCCGCCAAGCCGCATGGGCCAAGCGGACAAGGCGCAAACCGGGGGCATAGGTCTGCCGGTCCGTGTCATATTTCAACATGCCCAACGCGGTCAGGTTCTGCACCAAACGGTACAAAGTCGCCTTGGGGTGGGGGGACAACGCAAGCAGTTCGGAAAACCGCACGGGACGCTCCAGCTGGGCCACAAGGTCCAGCACATCAAGCGCCTTGGCAATTGTTCCTTCCCCCGACCGGGGGGCTGCGGTGTTCATCTGTCTCCTCCCAAAGACTGAGGCGATGAAATCTGTTGACCTCTCGCCCAAGTGCCCCGTAGTGTTCCAATAGTTGGAAACCGGTTTCACTATGTGGAACATTCACAAAGCAAAGGCCGGTGTCAAAGAAAAACTGACTTTTCGTCGTCGACAGGAAAATGCACGCTCGGCGGCGATACTCATTGGAACCAACGGGAGGAGAACCAATGTTCCTTAATCTGAAAACCGCAGTTGCGGCCATTGCCCTGTCGGCTGTTGCCGGCACCGCATTTGCGCGCGACCTGGTCATCAACTTCGATGACCTCAACCCCGGCCCCAAGAAGGGGTTCGAGGATGCCGTTGAAATGTTCAAGGCTGAAAACCCCGACATCAACGTGATCGTCAACATCAACGACCGCGAAGCGCACAAGACCGCGATCCGCAACTTCCTCACCGCCGACGCGCCTGACGTGACCAGCTGGTATCCCGGCAACCGCATGGCCCCCTTCGTGGACGCGGGCCTGTTCCAGCCCGTCGATGACGTGTGGGAAGAGAACGGCTTCAACGAAGATCTGGCCGCGATTAAGGCAACCATGTCGCGCGACGGCAAAATCTGGGGTGTGCCGTACAGCTACTACCAGTGGGGCATCTACTACCGCAAAGACATCTTTGACCTGCTCGAACTGGAAGAGCCGGGCACATGGGACGAATTGCTGGCCGCCTGTGGCAAGATGAAAGAGAACGGCGTGACGCCCTTCACCATCGGCACCAAGTTTCTTTGGACCGCCGCCGGTGTGTTCGACTACATCAACCTGCGCACCAACGGCTATGACGTGCACAACGCCCTGACCGCAGGCGAGATCAAGTATACAGACCCCCGCATTGTCGCGACCTTCGACAACTGGGAACAGCTGATCAACGAATGCGGTTTCGTGGACAACCACGCCTCGATGAGCTGGCAGGATGCGATCGCACCCTTCGCCAATGGTGACGCGGCCATGTACGTGATGGGCAACTTCTCGGTCGACGGCTACAAGAACGCCGGTCTGACCGAAGAGCAGATCGACTTCATGCCGTTCCCGACGATCAACGCGGATGTGCCTCCGGCGGAAGAAGCGCCAGCCGACGCGTTCTTTATCCCTGCCAACGCCAAGAACGTCGAAGATGCCAAGAAATTCCTGGCCTTCGTCGCGCGCCCCGATGTGCAGACCCAGTGGAACAAGACCATCGGTCAGCTGCCCATCAACTCCAAGGCCGACATCTCGGATGACAAGTTCATTCAAGAAGGCTTTGCCCTGCTGAACGCGGCCACTGGTCTGGCGCAGTTCTACGACCGTGACGCCCCGGCGGCCATGGCCAAGGCGGGCATGGAAGGCTTCCAGGAGTTCATGCTTGATCCATCCAAGAAAGACGCCGTCCTGCAGCGTCTGGATGAGGTCCAAGCCGAGGTTTACTAAGCACCTCTTTCGGGGCGGGCACGTGGTGTCCGCCCCAACCCGTTTGCCCCGTTAACCTTCTGTAAATACAGATTAACACCGTATTTTCATAAGGTTAGACATGTCCCAGCGTGGGACACACGCCCTCAGATCAGGAGGTTGCCCCATGACACATGCGGTCTTGCCCGACACCAAAGCGCCCAGCCGGCCCAGTTGGGTCCGACGGAACAAGCTGGCCATCGCCCCGTGGATCTTTCTGATCCCGGCCCTGATTTTCTTCGCGATCTACGTGGTCATCCCGATCTTCGAATCCCTCTGGCTGAGCCTCTACGAATGGAACGGCCTCTACGATGTGAACGGCAATTCCACCGCTGTCTGGGTGGGCTTTGATAACTACGCGAAACTCTGGGACGACCCCAATTTCTGGGTGTCGCTGCGCAACAATATCGCGTGGCTGGTCCTCTACATGCTGGCCGTCCCACTGGGCCTTTTCATCGCGCTGTTCCTGAACCAGACCGTCACGGGGATGCGGTTTTACAAGTCGATGTTCTTCTTTCCCTTCGTGATCTCCCAAGTCGTCGTGGGCCTGATCTTCGGCTGGTTCTACAACCCCGATTTCGGTGTGGTCGGCACGGTCTGGAAGGCCATCTTCTGCGAAGAGACCGTCAACATCGTCGGCAACGTCACCTTCACCTGCTCACGCCCCGCACCCGACATCTTGTCGAGCCCGGAATGGGCGACCTACGGCATCATCGCAGCAGGCCTGTGGCCCCAGATCGCCTACTGCATGATCCTGTACCTCACGGGCCTGAACAATGTCGCCGCCGACCAGATCGAAGCGGCACGGCTGGATGGCGCAAAGGGCTGGAAAATGCTGTGGTACGTCGTCGTGCCACAACTCAAACCCGCCACTTTCATCGCGGTCGTGGTCACCGTGATCGGCGCGCTGCGCTCCTTCGACATGATCGCCATCATGACCCAAGGCGGCCCGTTCGGCTCCACCAACGTGCTGTCACACTACATGTACGAGGTCGCGATCTCCGAATACGGAGAGCGGTACGGTTATGGCTCGTCCGTGGCGACCGTGCTGTTCGGCATCATGTTGTTCTTCATCAGCTACTTCCTGTGGCGCATGTACCAGGACGAGAAGGGAGGGCGCTGAGATGTTTCCACGTCCCATCGAAAAATCGGGCCCCACGGCCAAGGCGGCCTACCAGGCCTTTCTGCCCTTTGCCCTGATCCTGTGGCTGCTGCCCTTGCTCGCCATTTTCCTGACGTCGATCCGGTCGGCGGCGGACATCAACTCGGGCAATGTCTTTGGCTGGCCCAGTGAATTTGCGATCATCGAGAACTACACAGCAGTCTTCACCCAGTCGGCGGCGGCGCAGTATATGTGGAACTCGGTTCTGATTACCGTGCCCACGGTCATGATCTCGGTCGCGCTGGCCTGCCTTGCCGGGTATGCGCTGGCGATCTACAAATTCCGCGTCGCGCTGCCGCTCTTCTTCCTGTTCGTGGCGGGCAACTTCATTCCGTTCCAGATCCTGATGGTGCCGGTGCGGGACATGTCGGTGCAGACGGGCCTCTATGACACCATTGCGGGGCAATTCCTGTTCCACGCGGCCTTCCAGACCGGGTTTTGCACGCTGTTTATGCGTAATTTTATCAAGGCCTTACCCTTTGATCTGGTGGAATCCGCGCGGATCGAGGGTGTCGCGGAATGGAAGATTTTCTGGTACGTGGTTCTGCCCCTTGTCCGGCCCGCGATTGCGGCGCTGGCGGTGTTGATCTTCACCTTTGTCTGGAACGACTTCTTCTGGGCCAACGTGCTGACTCAAGGCGAAAGCGCCAAGCCCATCACGGCGGGTGTGCGGGCGCTGAACGGGCAGTTCGTGAACAACTGGCACCTCGTGTCGGCGGCGTCCTTGTTGGCGGCGATCCCGCCGGTGGTGTGTTTCTTTCTGATGCAGCGGCATTTCATTGCCGGTCTGACGCTGGGGGCTGTGAAGTGATACGATGCTGGCGGCTCGATGACGGGCGTCAGTCTTTGGTTCTGGGCTCTGATCGGGGCCGGTTGGCGGAGGTTGTCTATTGGGGACCGCGCCTGCCCGACGAAGAAGACCTGACGACGCTTTACGAGGCCTATACCCTTGATGTGACAGGCGGAATGCTGGATGCGAACCCCGAACTCAGCATCTGTCCGGAGGCGACACGGTCCTTTCCCGGACAGCCTGGCCTGATCATCCGGCACGGGGACGGCACGCCGTTTCTGCCGAAGTTTTGTCTGGAGCGGTCGGACGTGGCCGAGAACGTGCTGATCCTGACCTACATGGATCAGGATCGGGTGCTGACTTATCGCGCGCGCTTTGCCATCGACCCCGAGACGCACATGATCGAGGCCAGCGCCGAGCTTGACGCGCTGGAGCCGATGCACCTGCACTGGTTGGCGGCCCCGGTGTTCCCGGCGCCGCAATTGGCCGATGACATGATCGACTTTGCGGGTCGTTGGTGCGGTGAGTTCCAGATGAACCGCACGCCTTGGTCGCCGGGGATCCGGTACCGCGAGAACCGGACGGGGCGGACGGGGCACGAGCATTTTCCCGGTCTGATCGTGCCGGTGCGTGGCGCGTCGAACGCGTCGGGGCATGCTTACGCGTTTCACTACGGCTGGTCCGGAGGGCACCGTATGGTGGCTGAGGAGCTGCCAGACGGGCGACGGCAGATCCAGTTTGGGCATGCGGCCCGGGTTGAGGGTGCTGCGCAGAAGTCGTTTGCCACCGGCAAGATTTATGCCGTGTTCTCGGATGACGGTCTGAACGGTTGCGCGGTCGCGTTTCAGCGCCATTTGCGCGACCGGATCGTGACCTTTCCCCGGCCCACGGCCCCGCGGCCTGTGCACTACAATTGTTGGGAAGCGGTCTATTTCAATCACAATCTGGATGAATTGAAGGACATTGCCGAACGCGCCGTGAAGCTGGGGGCAGAGCGGTTTGTGCTGGACGATGGCTGGTTCGGGAACCGGGATGACGACACTCAAGCGCTGAGCGATTGGGAGGTTGATCCGCGCAAGTACCCCGATGGTCTGACGCCCCTGATCGACCATGTGAAATCGCTGGGCATGACCTTTGGCATCTGGTTCGAGCCGGAGATGATCAATCCGAACTCGGACATCTTCCGCGCCCATCCTGACTGGGCGCTGGGGGGTGAGGATCAGATCATGGGCCGTCAGCAGATGGCGCTGAATATGGCGCTGCCTGCAGTGCAATCGTTCCTCTTTGCCCGGATGAGCGACATTCTGAGCCGCCATGACATTGAATACGTGAAATGGGATCACAACCGTGTGCTGCCGATGCCCGATGCGGCGCAGACGCGGGGGTCTTATGCGCTGCTCGACCGGTTGCGGCGCGAGTTTCCGCATGTGGAGATTGAAAGCTGCGCCAGTGGCGGAGGCCGGATTGATTTCGGGATCATGGAGCGGACGCAGCGGGTTTGGTTGAGTGACAGCAATGACGCGGTGGAACGGCTGCGCATCCAGCACAATGCGTCGATTTTCCTGCCGATGGCGGTGACGGGGTCCCATGTGGGGCCGCGCACCTGTCATACGTCGGGGCGGACTTTGGATATACGCTTTCGCGCGTGGGTGGCGGCGCAACGCCACATGGGGTTCGAGATGGACCCGCGCGAATTGACCGAGGACGAAGCGCAAGTCCTTGCGGACGTCACCGGCTGGTGGAAACACAACCGCGACTGGATGTATGGCGCGGATATCCTGCGTCTGGACAGTGCCGATCCGGCGGTCTTTGCCGAGCAGCATTTGGAAGAGGGCGGCGGGCAGTTTGTTGTGTTCGCGGGCAAGGCTGCGACCAGCGACCAGATCGCGCCGCGCCCCCTGCGCCTGACGCGCCTCAGCCCGGATGCGAAGTACCGCGTTGAGTTGATCAACCGCGAAGATGCGAGCCATTTGTCGCGCGGCCAGAATGCGCTGAAAGCAGGACCCATCGTGGTGAGCGGTGCCTATTTGATGTACCATGGCCTGACGCTGCCATGGAGTTTCCCGGAACGGATGTGGGTGATCAAGGGCGACCTTGCCTGAGCCCAGAAATGAAAGAGATGCCATGAAAGAGACAGCTACATTCCACGACCTGAAGGGGGCCTCGGTGTTCATCACCGGCGGTGGATCGGGCATTGGCGCGTCGCTGACGGACGGGTTTCTGGATCAGGGGGCAAAGGTCGCCTTTGTGGGTCGGTCGGATGCGACGGCTTTCTGTGATGAGATGGAGGCCAAGCATGGCGCGCGTCCTTTGTTCATTCAGTGCGATATCACCGATACGGATGCGTTGAAGGCTGCAATCGGGCAGGCCGCGGAAGCGCATGGTCCGGTGACAACGTTGGTGAACAACGCGGCCAACGACAAGCGGCATGCAACGATGGATGTGGACAGTGATTTCTGGGACTGGATGATTTCGGTCAATCTCAAGGCTTATTTCTTTGCATGTCAGGCCGTTATTCCCGGAATGCAGGCGGCGGGTGGTGGGTCGATCATCAACTTCTCGTCCATCAGTTACATGATGGGGAATGCGGGCTATCCGCTCTATACGGGGGCGAATAGTGGGATCAACGGGATGACGCGCAGCTTGGCGCGCGAGTTCGGGCCGGATCGCATTCGCGTCAACGCCCTGGCCCCCGGTTGGGTGCTGACCCAGAAGCAGTTGGACAAATGGGCGACGCCCGAAGGGTTGGCAGCGCATATGGAACGTCAGTGCCTGAAAGACCATCTGGAGCCTGATGATATCGTGGGCGCGACTTTGTTTCTGGCCTCGGGCACGTCGCGCATGATGACGGGCCAATCGCTGGTCATTGATGGCGGCGTGGTGGTGACAGGTTGATGGGTCAGGTTGCGTGGATTGCCGTGGATTGGGGAACGTCGCATCTGCGCGCGTGGTTGATGCGTGGCGATGGGGCAGTTCTGGATCGACGGTCGTCGGCGCAAGGGATGGGCACGTTGGACCGGTCCGGCTTTGAGCCTGCGCTCAAAGATTTGGTGGGCGATGCGTTGCCGGCACCTGTGCTCGCCTGCGGCATGGTCGGGTCGCGGCAGGGATGGGCGGAAGCGCCCTATGCCGCGGTGCCGTGTGCGCCGCCGTCTGCGGCCGAGGCGGTGCAGGTGTTTGGGACCGATCTGGATGTGCGGATTTTGCCGGGCGTAAAGCAGGCACGGCCTGCCGATGTGATGCGCGGGGAAGAGACGCAGATTGCCGGGTTCCTGGCCGTAACGCCGGGATTTGATGGCGTGATTTGCCTGCCCGGCACACATACCAAGTGGGTGCACGTGAGTGCGGGTGAGATTGTGAGCTTTCGCACCGCTATGACAGGAGAGATGTTTGCGCTGCTGTCTGAGCGTTCGGTGCTGCGGCATTCGATGGGCGAGGGCTGGGATGCGGACGCATTCGCCGCTGGTGTCGATCAATCCTTGTCGCGTCCCGAGGGGCTGGCGGCGGCGCTGTTTTCATTGCGGGCCGAGGGGCTGTTGGATGGTCTGGATGGTGCATCCGCCAAGGCGCGGTTGTCTGGACTGTTGATCGGGGCGGAGTTGGCGGCCATGCGCCCCTATTGGTTGGGCCAGCAGGTTGCGCTCATCGGGGCCGAGAGCCTGTCCTCCGCCTATGCGGAGGCGTTGAAGGGCCAAGGCGTGCCGACGCAGATGGCGGGCGCGGAAGAGATGACATTGGCGGGGCTGATCGCCGCCTACACCCAGATTTACGGAGAGGCCGCATGAGCCGAGAGATCATTGCCATTCTGCGCGGCATCGCCCCGGACGAGGCTGTGCCCGTGGCCGATGCGTTGGTCGATGCCGGAATCACCCGGATCGAGGTGCCGCTGAACTCGCCCGATCCCTTTGACAGTATTGGGAAAATGTTGGAGGCGCACCGCGATGACGCAATGATTGGCGCAGGCACCGTTCTGGACGTGCGCGATGTGGAACGGCTGCATCAGATGGGCGCGCATATGGTGGTGTCACCGGACGCCAATGCCAGCGTCATTGTGGCGACGAAACAGGCGGGGATGCTGTCCTTTCCCGGTGTGATGACGCCGACGGAGTGCTTTGCCGCGCTTCATGCAGGCGCGGACGGGCTGAAGCTGTTCCCGGCGTCCTTGCTGGGCGTCGACGGGCTGAAGGCGATTGGTGCGGTGCTGCCGCAGGGGACCAAGACCTATGCCGTGGGTGGTGTGGGACCTGCGAATTTCGCCGAGTGGTTCGCGGCGGGGATCACCGGGTTCGGGATCGGATCGGCGTTATACAAGCCCGGCATGTCGGTCGCGGATGTTGCGTCTCGTGCGGCAGATATGGTCGCGGCCTACGACGCGGGCGTGTAATGCAGGTCTTTGATGACACGGTCTGTACCTTGGGCGAGGGGCCGATGTGGCACCCGGAACGGGGCGAGCTGTTCTGGTTCGACATTCTGGGCAAGCGGATGATGTCGAGGGGCGCGCAGCGGCGCGACTGGGCGTTCGACGAACATGTGTCGGCCTGCGGTTGGGTGAATCGGGACACGTTGCTGATGGCGTCAGCGTCGGGCCTGTGGCGCTTTGATATTCCGACGGGCGACAGGGAACTGGTGACGGCGCTTGAGGCGGGCAATCCGGTTACACGGTCCAACGATGGCCGGGCAGACCCGCAGGGCGGGTTCTGGATTGGCACCATGGGGTTGAATGCCGAACCTTACGCCGGGGCGATCTATCGGTTTTACAGGGGCGAGCTTCGGCAGCTCTTTGACCGCATCACCATTTCGAACGCGATCTGCTTTGCGCCGGATGGCACGCGGGCCTATTTTGCGGACACGTTTTCGCAGCAAATACATACGGTTGGGCTGGATGCGCATGGATGGCCCGCGGGCGAGGTGGAGGTGTTCGTCGATCTGCGCGCCGATGATCTAAACCCGGACGGGGCTGTCGTCGATGCGGACGGAGCAGTGTGGAACGCGCAATGGGGGGCCGGCCGAATTGCCTGCTATGGCCCCGATGGATCCTTCATCCGTGCTCTAGACGTGCCCACCTCGCAGGCCAGTTGTCCTGCCTTTGGCGGGCATGATGCGACCACGCTTTTTGTCACGACGGCGGCGGTCGGTGTGCAAGATATCAACGCTGGCAAGACGTTTTACGGCCCCGCAGGTGTCACGGGCCAGCGCGAACATCAGGTGATCCTATGAAACGAACGCTTGGGGTCTGCTATTACCCCGAACATTGGCCCGAGGCGCAGTGGGCCGAGGACGCGCAGCGCATGGCGGATCTGGGCCTGACATGGGTGCGGATTGGCGAGTTTGCCTGGAAGCGGATGGAGCCGCGCGAGGGCGAGTACCAATGGGCGTGGCTGGACCGGGCGATTGACACGCTGGGTGCGGCGGGGCTGCAGGTTGTTCTTGGCACGCCCACGGCGACGCCGCCGAAATGGGTCTGCAAGAAGCATCCCGACATGTTTGCGCGTGATGCGCAGGGGCATGTGCGTGGCTATGGCTCGCGCCGGCATTATTGTTTTTCCCATCAGGGGTTTCTTGAGGAATGCCGCCGGATCGTGCGGGCGATGGCGGAGCGGTATGGGCGGAACCCCCATATTGCCGCGTGGCAAACGGACAATGAATATGGGTGCCATGATACGGTTCTCAGCTATTCCGATGCGGCGCAGACCCGGTTTCGGGACTGGTTGCGCGGGCAGTTTCCGGGGCAGGGGAACGACGGCGACATCGACGCCTTGAACGCATCCTGGGGCAATGTGTTCTGGTCGATGGATTATGATGATTTTGACGAGATTGGCTTGCCGAACCTGACGGTGACAGAGGCGAACCCGGCCCATGTGCACGCGTTCCATCGTTTTGCCAGTGACGAGGTGGTGGCGTTCAACCAAGCGCAAGTCGAGATCATCCGCACCTACTCCGACGCGCCGATTGCACACAATTACATGGGCCGCGTGACCGAGTTTGATCATTTCAAGGTTGGGGGTGATCTCGATATCGCATCATGGGACAGCTACCCGCTGGGGTTTCTGGAGGACCGGGTGGGTGCCGATGCGGCGCATCAGCGGGCCTTCGCCCAGCAAGGGGACCCGGATTTTCAGGCCTTTCACCACGATCTCTACCGCGCCGTCGGCAAGGGGCGTTGGTGGATCATGGAGCAGCAACCGGGGCCCGTGAATTGGGCCCCTTATAACCCGTCGCCGTTGCCCGGCATGGTGCGTCTGTGGACGTGGGAGGCCTTTGCCCATGGGGCGGAAGCCGTGTGCTATTTCCGCTGGCGGCAAGCGCCCTTTGCGCAAGAGCAGATGCATGCGGGCCTGTTGCGTCCGGATTCGGTTGAGGCGGAGGCCTTTGGCGAGGCGCGGGAGGTCATGGCCGAATTGGCGGATGCGCCAGAGGTTGCGCCCGCCCAAGCGCCTGTCGCGATCCTGTTCGACTATGATGCCGATTGGGCGTGGTCGGTGCAGCCGCATGGCGCGGGGCTAAGTTACTTCGGGCTGGTGTTCGATTGGTATCGGGCGTGCCGCAAGTTGGGCTTGTCCGTGGATATCCTGCCGCCCGATACACGCGACTTTGCAGGGTACGATCTGGTGCTTGCGCCGGGCATGATGCACATGCCGGATGACCTGAAAGACGCGCTTCAAGCATCTGAAGTAGAAGTAATTATTGGGCCCCGTACGGCAGCACGTGATGACAGCTTCAATATCCCGGTACCGCTGCCGCCCGCGTGGCCCGGCAGCGATCTGACGGTTTCCCGTGTCCAATCCATGCGCCCGGATTTGCCTCTGCCTTTGGTGGGCGGCGGGTTTGTCACCGGGTATCTTGAGCAGGTCGAAGGGGGCGGCGACGTTCTGTTGACCACCGACGCTGGTGCGCCTGTTGCGGTACGCTGTGGTCCAAACGTGACCTATGTTGCCGGGTGGGGCGATGATGCGGCGCATATGCGGGTGATCGAGGCTGTGGCTCCTGATCTGGCTGCTGAGCGGATGCCTGAAGGCGTGCGCCGTCGTGACACCGGGACCGAGCGATTCTGGTTCAACTATTCCAACCGCACCGTGCAGATTGAGGAGCGAGAGCTGCCCGCAGCCGGAGTGCTGCGCTTGGCCCGCTGAACGGGTTGTCGTCCTCGCATCACCGAAATTGCTGCATCCACCCGAGCGTCGCGTCAGTGTCACCACCCGGTTTGTATTCAGCGCCCAACGGGGCGGGCCAGTCGGTCAGCGCTGCAAAGATGGTGGCGTAGTCCAGTTCTCCGTGATCGGGCGCGCCACGGTCGGGGACTGATGCGAATTGGATGTGGCCGATGATGTCGTGCAGGTCCGAAAGGCGGGTCAGGATGTCGCCTTCGGTCCGGCCGACGTGGTAGCAGTCAAACATGAGTTTGAGGTTTGGGGCGTTCACCTCGGCAATGATGGTCCGCGCTTGATCCGTTGTCTGCAGGAAGTAGCCGGGCGCATCGTTTCGGTTCAGGGGCTCGATCAGGATGGTTTTGTCGGTTGCGTTGCAGGCGTAGCGCAAGTTGTCCACAAAGGTCCCGTGCGCGCCGTGCCCGCTGGCAAATCCACACATGACGTGGATTGCGCCAGCACCAATAGCCTCGCCATAGGCAACCGCCTGGTCGATCGCGGCATGTGCGTCTTGCGTGCGTCCGGGAAGAGCGGCAAGGCCGTTTTCTCCGCCAGCGACGTCACCGCGGGATGTGTTGAGACCGAGCATGGGGAGGCCCGTGGCATCAAGTGCCGCTCGAACGTCTTCCGCCGGTATGTCGTAGGGCCAGTGGCATTCCACGGCATCGAAGCCTGCAGCCTTGGCCGCGTGGATCGCGTCCGGTAGCGGGCGATCATTCCATAGAAACCCGAGATTGGCGGAGAACTTCATGTGTTGTCCCCCGGCAGCGTCAGCCCTGCATTGCGGGCATAGACCTTGGCCACGGCAGCGTCGTCTTCGCCCCCCAGTCCCATGCCAGCGGCGGCGATGAATTGTTGCAGTGCGGCGGCGGTGATGGGGGCCGAGAAGCTGGCCGATTTGGCGATGTCGAGAACGATGCCAAGATCCTTGGGCCAGATGTTGACCGAGGAGTGGGGCGTGTAGTCGCCGTTGACGATGTGCGGCGCGCGGTTTTCCAGCATCCAGCTTGATCCTGCGCATTTCGAGATCACGTCGAGGAATTGGTCAGGGGCTACGCCTTGCGTCATGCCGAAGGTCAGCGCCTCGGCCATGGTGGCGATGTGCACGCCTGCGAGCAGCTGGTTGACCGCCTTCATGGCCGATCCGGGGCCTGCCCGATCACCCAATTCGAACACGGTTTCTGCCATGGCATCGAGGGCGGGGCGGGCGGCAGTGAACGCGTCTGCTGTGCCTGCCGCCATGATGGACAGCGCGCCCTGCGCCGCTTTGATCGACCCGCCAGAGATGGGCGCATCCAGATAGTGAACGTCGAGCGCTTCGCAGCGCGCCTCCATGTCTCGGGCGAAGTCTGGTGGAACGGTAGCGCAGGCCATGACCACCGCGCCGGATTTCAGCAGCGGAACGACGCCTGCATCACCGAACAGCACGGTTTCGGTCTGAGCAGCGTTCAGGACAACCACGACGACGGCATCAAGCGTGCCAGCGATATCGGTCAGGTCGCCCTTGGCACCACCTTCGGAGCGGAAGCGTTCTGTATGTTCGGGTGAGATGTCAAAGCCATGGGTGGCGTGCCCGGCAGAAAGACAGGATTGCGCCATGCCAAAGCCCATTGAGCCAAGGCCGATCACGGCGGTTCTATGTGGCATGCGGCTCTCCTGTTCTTTGCAGTCGTGCCATCATGGGCATCGCGCTGCAAAGGGCAAGAGAAGGTGACCCCCGGCGGATGTGCCGGGGGTTGAAGGTCAGACGAAGGAAACGCCGTTGTCGTCCATCGGCAAGGTGGCAACGCGCAGGTCGCTGGCCGCCGCGATGGCATTGGCCAGCGCAGGTGCGGCGGGGGGCGTGCCCGGCTCACCCACGCCGGTGGGTGGCTCGGCGGACGGCACGATATGCACGTCGATCTCTCCGATGTCGCTGATCCGCAGCGGTTCGTAGTCGGGGAAGTTGAACTGGTCCACGACCCCATCCGTCAGCGTGATCTTGTCGCGCATGTTGTGGCCGATGCCGTAGCCGATCCCGCCTTCCATCTGCGCCTTGATCACATCGGGGTTCACGGCGATGCCGCAGTCGACGGCGCATGTGACCTTTTCGATCTTGATGCCGTCGTCGGCATTACCGGAGATTTCCACGACCTCCGCCACATATGAGTTGAAGGACTTGTGCACGGCGATGCCTTGGCTGCGGCCATCGGGCGCGTTGCCCCAGTTGGCTTTCTCGGCGGCAAGTTTGAGCACGTTCGCCTTGCGGGTCTGGTCCGCGTCGTCACCCGTCAGATAAGCGAGGCGGAAGTCGACCGGGTCAATGCCTGCGGCCTTGGCGGCCATGTCCATCATCACTTCCATGACATAGGCCGTATGGGTGTGACCCACCGCGCGCCACCAAAGGGTGCTTGTTGCCTTGTCCGTGTCCGTCAGGCCAAAGGCGGCTGTCGGGATTTGGTAGGGACTATCGACCGTGCCCTCAACCGAGCTGTGGTCAACGCCGTCATGCACGGCAAAGGCTTCGAACGGGGTGCCCTTCATGATGGATTGACCCGCAATGCGGTGTTCCCAGCCGACGATATTGCCCTCACCGTCGAGACCGACGCGGACCTTGTGACCAAAGGCCGGGCGGTAGTAACCCGAGCGCAGATCATCCTCGCGCGACCAGACAAGATGCACAGGACGCGACCGGTCGGTGAGCGAGAAGGCGAGGGCCGCTTCGACCTGATAGTCCGCTTGCGGCGTGGCGCGACGCCCAAAGGAGCCACCGGCAAGCACGGTTTTGATCTGCACCTTTTCGAAAGGCAGGCCGAAGATCTCGGCCATGGCGCCGTGGGGCAGGGTCGGGATCTGGCAGCCGTCATGCATCAGGATGCCGCCATCTTCTGTCTGCTCGATCGTGCAGTTCAATGGCTCCATCGGTGCGTGAGCAAGGAGGGGGAAGTAGAAGGTTTCCTCCACCACCGTATCCGCGCCGTCGACGGCAGCCTGTACGGCAGAGACATCCGCACCGTTCACGTTGTAAGTCGGTGAGGCATCCAATGCGGCACGGATTTCCTGTTCGATCTGGTCGGAACTGCGGGTTTCCGCGTTGCTGGTGTCCCACTCGATGTCCAGCGCATCGCGTGCCTGCATTGCGGCCCACGTGTTTTCGGCAAAGACCGCGACGCCCGCCTTGTTGGGCAGAATGTCGGCGCTGATGAACCCTTTGATCCCTTCTGCGCCAGTGGCGTCAAAGCTCACGGCGGTGGCGCGCTGCTGTTCTGGTCGCGCGATCATGGCGATCATCTGGTTGGGCCGCTGGATGTCCATTGCGAACATGGCTGTGCCATTGCCCTTGGCCGGGCTGTCGAGGCGGCGCACATCCGGGTTGCCGATCAACCGAAACTCGGACGGGTCCTTGAGCCGGGGTTCGGTTGGGGCGTCCAGCGTAGCAGCCGCTTCGACGAATTCGCCCAATGGGGCAGAGTTGCCCGCGCCGGACACAACACCGTCCTGCAGCGACAAACCGGATGCATCGACGCCCCATTGCTGCGCCGCTGCCTGAAGCAGCATCTCGCGTGCGGCGGCGCCAGCCTGACGATATTGCAGGTAGGAATTGGCCATGGCCGTCGAACCGCCCGTGCCCTGCATCGGGCCAAACAGCGTGTTGTTGTAGACTTGCGGATTGGACGGCGCGAAATCATAGCCAATCTGGTCCATGGTCAGGCCCATCTCTTCGGCAATCAGTGTGGTCAGGCCAGTGGACGGACCTTGACCCATCTCGAAGTGCTTGATGATGGCGGTGACGGAGCCGTCACTGCCCACCTGCACAAAAGGGGTCAGCATGGACGGATTGCCAGATGCAGCCAGCGCACCATCAGGGCGCACGCCAACAACAAGTACGGCACCGGCAGCGGCGGCGCCTTTCAGGAACCCACGGCGGGATGTGTTCACAGTCATGATCAAGCCTCCAGGATTTCAGACGCGCGCTGGATGCCCGCACGGATACGTTGGTAGGTGGCGCAGCGGCAGGCATTGCCCCACATGTAATCGTCGATCTCGTCCGCCGACGGGGTCGGGTTTTCGCGCAGCAAGCCCACGGCAGACATGATCTGCCCGGATTGGCAGTAACCGCATTGCACGACGTCCAGTTCGACCCATGCTTGCTGTACTGCCGCACCAATCGTGTCGTCGGACATGGCCTCGATTGTCGTGATCTCGGCCCCGTCCACATCTTCGATATAGGTCTGGCACGAACGAACAGGCTCACCGTTCAGGTGCACCGTGCACGCCCCGCACGAGGCGACGCCACAGCCAAATTTGGTGCCTGTCATTTTCAGATCATCCCGGATAACCCAGAGCAACGGCGTGCCGGGTTCTGCATCGACCGCGTGGGTCTTGCCGTTCAGTTTCAGTGAAATTGCCATGCTGTAACTCCCTGATTGCGTTGTTGGGATTCAACTTAGGATAAATGTCGGTGATTTCACTCGTTGCAATAAAATGTGTACGCGTGATTTGCCGCTTCGATCAGCGGCTCGACGGGCATCGGATTGACACTGGTCCTTAGGCACACTTCCCGTTGCCGGACCTACTTTTCAGAGAACACTGCGCAGGTCTGGCGCAACACCAGTTCAGGGATCACCAGCGTACTTGCGACTTCTTGATCAGGCGCTGTAATTTTCGATGCGATGGTTTGGGCGGCTTTGGCCCCGATCTGGCGTGCCGGGATGCGCACCGTTGTCAGGCCGGGCTCAAAATCTCTTGACCCGGTAAAGTCGCCAATACCGGTTACAGACACATCCTCTGGCACAGTCACGCCGGCCTTGGACAAGGCATGCAACGCACCCCACGCCAGAACGTCATTGCCGCAGATGATGGCAGTGGGCGTGACCTCACGGGACATCAAACGCGTCACCGCATCTTTTGCCGCGCCCAGGCTATAGGGCGTTTCGATGTCCCAGATTTCGGGGATCTGCACGCCAAATGCGGCCAGCGCGGTTTCAACACCGGCACGTCGTTGCGCGGCCCGGTCATTTCCGGACAGCGGCGGAAACAACCCCGCGATGCGCGTGTGCTTCAGCCCGCCGATGTGATGGCCGACCAGCCAACCCGCCCGGAAATTGTCTGAGCCAACTGACGTAAAATGCGACGTCTTCGCGTAGTTCCACAGCAGCACGGTGGGGACGTTTTGGCTGTCCAACAGGCCGAACGTCTCTGCCTCATGCTCAATGCCGATCAGTGCCATGCCGTCGACGCGATGTTCCAGCATCTTGCGGGTGATCGCGTATTCGCGTTGCAGATCGTAGCCGTGCGAGGCCAGCAAGATGGTGAAGCCAAGCTCTTCAATCGCTTCCGAAAAGCTTTGGATCAGTTCTGCAAAGATCGCATGGTCGACCGTGGGAACGATCAGACCCACGGTGCCGCTGCGAATACCGTGGATTGTTTGCGCCGCCCGATTGCGGATGTACCCCAGTCGACGCACCGCGGTGTCAATCTTTTTGCGGGTGGACGCCTTGACCAACTCCGGATGATTGAAGCTGCGCGACACCGTCGACGGTGAAACGCGTGCGGCCTTTGCGACGGCTATGATATCTACTTTTTTATCTTTCATATCATTGCTTTAAGGTGCATTCTTCGGCCGTAAATGAAAACATTTGCAATACTATTTTCATCCCCTAACCTGATCAGTCAAGCCCGAATGGGCGTGGGAGGATCAAGCGTTGGAATTTCTGGCCTATTTCGGTGACGTGTTTACGCCGATCAACTTTGGCTTGCTGTTGCTGGGCACCATCGGAGGCCTGATCCTTGGGGCAACGCCGGGCCTGTCGCCGACGATGGCCGTGGCGCTTCTTATCCCATTCACCTTCCGGCTGGAGCCTGCGCAGGGCCTGATCCTGCTTGGGGCCGCTTACACCTCGACCGTGGCGGGTGGTGCGGTCAGTGCCATCCTTCTCAAAATCCCCGGTGCGCCTGCCAACATCGCCACGACACTGGATGGGCATACGATGGCCCAAAAGGGGCAGGGCGCGCGGGCGCTGCAACTGTCCTTCATCGCCTCTGCCATAGGTGGCGTCTTTGGCGTTCTGCTGCTGATCTTTCTCACGCCGGTGTTGGCCAAATGGGCACTGGCTTTTGGGCCATCGCATCTGTTCTGGCTCGCTATTCTGGGCGTCACGGTGATCGGGTCACTCGACTCCAGTTCGGTGGTTAAAGGGCTCTTATCCGGCTGCATCGGCCTGTGGCTCGCCACCATCGGCTTTGACGACATCATGGGCGCACAACGCTTCATCTTTCATCCTGCCGTATCGGGAGGGATCAACGTGATCCCGGCGCTGATTGGCCTGTTCGCGATCCCGCAGGTTATCACCATGTTCGCCAAAGGCCGGGTGTCTTTGGATGCCGAAGTGCTGACGGTTGAGAAACACCCTATCCGCGATGCGTTTCGAGAGGTGTTCCGCCGGTCGCGCGCGTTGAGCATCGGCACACTGACCGGGTCCGTCATTGGCCTGATCCCCGGTGTCGGTGGTCAGATCGCAGGCCTGGTGGCCTATGACCAGTCCAAGAAAATGAGCCCCGAGCGCGACAAGTTCGGCACCGGCCACAGCGAGGGCGTCATCGCCGCTGAAAGTGCGAACAACGCGATGGTCGGGCCATCCTTGGTGCCGTTGTTGACGTTGTCCATTCCGGGCTCACCCACCGCTGCGGTGCTTCTGGGTGGCCTGCTGATCCACGGCATTTTCCCAGGCAGTGACCTGTTCGACAACAATCCGGATGTGGCGTGGACCTTCATCAATTCGATGCTGATCGGACAGATCCTGATGTGCATCTTTGGCCTCTACGTGGCGGGGCTTGCCGCGAAAGTGGCGCAGGTACCGAATGCCGTCATGGCCGCCATTGTGCTGGGGTTGGCCGTCTTTGGCAGCTACTCGGTCCAGAACTCCATGGGCGATGTCTATGTGATGATGGCACTTGGCACGGGCATGTATTTCCTTGAACGGTTCGGTTTTTCGGCGGCACCGCTGGTGCTCGGCCTGATCCTCGGCCCGATTGCCGAGGCGAACTTTATCCAAGGGTCGATGATTGCCAATGCGACCTCAAGCGTTGGCCAGTACTTCTTTACCGGACCGCTCAACCTGACACTGATCACGGTGGTCGTCGCGTCCATCGCCTACTCCGTCTGGATGGAACTGCGCAGCCGCCGCTACACGACCAAGGATGACGCCGTGAAGAAAGAAGAGGCCATCTCGTGACTGACCTGCCGCGCACCCAGCATATCATCGCAAGCGGCGTCGTGGCCGCCGTGGGCGTGGCCGTGGCCTTCATCAGCTACACGCAGGAACCTGCTGCGGCCTTCCTTTTCCCGCGCATGATCTCGACCGTGTTCGTTGTGCTGGCGCTGTGGACCTTTGGCAAGGCGTTGATGGGACGGACCAAGGTCGGCAATGGGCTGGATAGCCGTGCGATGCGGAACATCCTGCCGGGACTGATTGTTGCGCTGGTTTTAGTCTATTGGGCGGCCAAGGGGCTTGGGTTCTACACCGCCACCACAATCGCTTTTTTCATTCTGCTATCGCTGTACGATCCGGCCCCGCACAGCGAGGTCAAAAGCTGGATCAAGCGCGCACTGATCACCGCCGGGTTTCTGGCGGTCATGTACGGTCTCTTTGCGGGGCTTCTGAACGTGTTCACACCGCGAGAGATTTTCTTCTGAACCGCAAAAGCGGCAGAGCAACCCTAGGGAGGAGAAATCCATGAAGACACTGCTAGCAGCCGCCGCATTGGGGCTGACGACACTTGCCACCGGCGCATTTGCCGACGGTCACGAAAGTTTTCCAGAGCGGCCTATCATGATGATGGTCAGCTATGGCGCGGGCGGGGCGACCGACTTTCAGGCGCGTATCGTGACGATGACTGCCGGGAACGAAGATGCGCTTGGCATGCCCATCGCCATCATCAACAAGCCCGGAGCCGGGGGCCGCGTCGGCTGGAACTGGTTCGCGACCCAAGCCGATGCCGATGGCTACACGCTGGGTGCCTACAACATCCCGCATTTCATTGCGCAATCGATCGAAGGCGGCGTGGAGTATTCCGCGGATAGCTTTGAACCCATTGCCAACTGGGGCGCAGACCCGGCCGTGTTCGTGGTCGGTGCCGACAGCGAATTCAACTCGATGGCCGATGTCGTGGACTATGCCAAGGCAAATCCGGGCAAGCTGACCTTCTCAGGCGCGGGCCTGTTCGTGGGCCACCACATCGCGGCGTTGCAGCTTGAGAAAGTGGCTGGCGTAAAGCTGGCCTATATCCCGTCCAACAAGGGCGGTGCCGGTGCCATGAAATCCGTGATCGCGGGTGAGGTTCTGGGTGGCGTCAACAACCTGTCCGATGCCTTCCGCGCGCAGGAAGCGGGCAATGTCAAAATCCTTGGCGTGTTCGATCTGGAACGGAACGAGTTCCTGCCAGACGTGCCCACGCTGAAAGAGCAAGGCTTTGACATCGACAACGCCTCCGTCAACTTCCGCGGTGTGATGGTGCCCAAGGGCACGCCCCAGCCCATCATCGACAAGCTTGCGGCCACTGTGCCCACCATGTTCGAAAACAGCCGCGTCGCAGGCAAGATGAAAGCAGGCGGGTCGCCTATGCACATCATGACCCGCGACGAAGTGCTGGCCATGTGGGCCGCCCGCGAGGAAACGCTCAAAGAGCTTCTTGCCGGTCTTTAAACCAATACCCCGCCCTGCATAACCCGTAGGGCGGGGGTCCCCCCGCCGTCCTGTGAAAGCCCTAACATGACTGACGATCTTTCAGAGCTTGATGCCATCCTTGATCGCTCCCGCGCCGCACAGGCCGCGTATGAGGCGGGCGGCAGCCAAGATCGGTATGACCGTGCCGCACAAGCCGTGGGTTGGGCCATCATGGAGCCGTCGCGCAACCGCGAACTGGCGGAACTGGCGGTGCAGACCACGGGGCTTGGCAACGTGCCCGACAAGATCACCAAGAATCATCGCAAGACGCTCGGCCTGTTACGCGATATCTCGGACGCCAAGACCTTTGGCGTGATCAGCGATAATGCCGCAACCGGCATCACCGAAATTGCCCGTCCCATGGGCGTGATCGGGGCCATAGTGCCTTCGACCAACCCTGCGGCGACGCCCGCCAACAACATCATCAATGCGCTGAAATGCGGCAACTCCATCGTTGTAGCCCCATCGCCGAAGGGGGGGCCGTCTTGCGAGCGTTTGCTGGAGTTCATTCATGCCGAGTTCGCCAAGATCGGAGAGGACCCGGACCTTGTGCAAATGGTGCCGGCACCCGGGTCGAAGGCCAAGACACAGCGCCTGATGGAAGCCTGCGACAAGATCGTCGCCACTGGCAGTCAAAACAACGTGCACCGTGCCCAGACCTGCGGCACACCTGCGGTCGCCGTGGGTGCGGGCAACGTCACGGTCATCGTGGATGAGACCGCCGATCTGGATGCCGCGGCCGAGAAGATCCGCGCCTCAAAGACGTTCGACAATGCGACCTCCTGCTCATCCGAAAACGCGGTTGTCGTTGTCGATGCGGTCTACAACGCCTTTGTCGATGCCATGGCGCACGCAGGTGGTGCGGTGGTCGAGGATGAGGCGGGTATTGTCGCCAAGCTCTGGCCACACGGGCATCTGAACCGCGAAGTGATCGCGCAAGACGCCGATAAAATGATCGCGGCATTGGAGTTACAGGATGTTGTCCCCGCGGGGACAGATTACATTGCCGTGCCAACCTCGGGCGTTGGCCCGGACCATCCGCTGAGTGGGGAGAAATTGAGCCGCGTTCTGGCCCTCTACCGGGCCACGGACTTTGACGCCGCTGTCGAGACAACCGACGCGATCCAGCGCTATCAAGGGGCTGGCCATTCCGTGGGCTTGCACAGCTCCAACCCGGACCGTGAAATGCAGCTTGCCACGACCATCCCCACAAGCCGGGTCATCGTCAATCAGGCGCACACGTTTGCCACCGGCGGCGCGTTCACCAACGGCATGCCGTTCTCCCTCAGCATGGGATGCGGGGCGTGGGGTGGCAATGCGGTCAATGAAAACGTGCACTGGAAGCACTTCATGCAGACCACCAAGATCGTGCGCGAAATCCCGGCGCGCGAGCCGTCTTTGGAGGACATCTTTGCTGGCTATTGGCAGGAGGCGGGTAAATGAAGCTGGAGCGTGACGCTCCACCTGCCGGGACGGTGCGCGACTGGCTTGACGCACGGGCTGACGCGGGCGGAACGGCGATTGTATTCCCGGACAGCGGGGACGTCCTGACTTGGTCCGAATTGCGAGGTGCGGCACAAGGTTTTGCGGCGGCTTTGACATCGAAAGGGGTCAAGAAGGGTGAGAGCGTCGCCATTGTCGCGCCAAACGACAAAGCGGCGGTGTCGGCCTTTTATGGCGCAGTGTATGGCGGGTTTCGGGCCACGATGATCAATCTGGCCGCTGGACGCGATGCAATCAGCTACGCGTTGGAGCATTCGGAGGCACGTTTCGCTTTTGTCCATGAAAGCTGCGCGAATCTGTTCGCCCAATCCAATTTGACAGGAGTGAATTCGGTCGCTCTGGCCGTGTCGGATCAAACGGATCTGCACGCGTTGACGCCACAGGATCATGCGCTTTTGATGTATACCTCGGGCACAACCGGGCGCCCAAAAGGCGTTGTGCATACCCATGCCAGTCTTCTGGCCGGGGGATGGACAACCGCGATTGCGCACAATCTGACGGACGCGGATCGCGGCTTCTGCGTGCTTCCGGTGTACCACATCAACGGCTTGTGCGTGACGGTCATGGGGAGCCTTGTGTCGGGCGGGTCTTTGGCCATGGTGTCGAAATTCTCGGCCTCACGATTCTGGGAACAGGCCGAAGCTGGGGAGGCGACGTGGTTTTCGGTTGTGCCGACGATCATCTCGCATCTGTTGCACGGGACCACAGAACCGACTGCCGCTTGCAAGGCCCGGCTTCGGTTCGGCCGCTCGGCGTCGTCTGCCTTGGCGGTTGAGACACACGCCGCGTTCGAAAAGCGGTTTGCCGTTTCAATCATCGAGACAATGGGGCTGACCGAAACCGCAGCGCAAATCCTGTCCAATCCGCTTCCCCCCGGTCCTCGGAAGATCGGCTCACCGGGTATCGCGTTCGGCTGTGAAGTTGCCATTCAGGGGCCGGACGGGGCGGAAGTCGCACGCGGAACAGAAGGCGAGATTGTGGTACGAGGCCCAAACACCCTGCTTGAATACCTCAAGAACCCGGAGGCGACATCGGCCACGTTTCGAGAGGGGTGGTTGCGCACCGGCGATCTCGCGCAGATGGATGAAGACGGGTATGTTTTTGTCACCGGCCGTTTGAAGGAACTGATCATCAAGGGGGGCGAAAACATCGCGCCGCGAGAGATTGACGAGGCGCTCTATTCTCATCCTGACGTGGTCGAGGCTGCTGCATTCGCGCGCCCGTGCGGAAGCTATGGTGAGCGGGTCGAAGCCGCTGTTCGCCTTTGTGATGGATCACGACTGAGCGCAGAAGCCCTTATTGATCTGTGTCGGGAACGGGTTGGTGCGTTCAAATCGCCAGATGCGGTACACTTCATGGCGGAACTGCCAAAAGGTCCGTCGGGCAAGATTCAAAGATTGAAACTGGCCGAATTGATACCGGCCTGAGCGGTCATGCTGCTGACGAAAGTGTCAGCCGTGCGCTAAAACAGATGCTTTTCCTTGGCCAGCAGGGCGGCCTGGGTCCGGTTCGACACTCCCAGTTTGGCCAATACATTCTTGACGTGCAACTTCACCGTGACTTCCTGAACGCCCAGATTGCGCGCGATTTCCTTGTTCGACAGGCCAATACACAATTGTTCCAGCGTTTGCATTTCGCGGTCTGACAGGTTTGCGAACGTGGCCGATGGTGCGTCCGGCGTGGTGGCCGCGCCGAAGTCGAATGGAAAGTACCGCTCGCCGGACAACACGAACTTGATCGCATTCACGAGCGACGCGGCAGTCAGGGACTTGGGAATAAAGCCATTTGCACCATTTTCCATCGCCTTGTTGGCCACCTCCCGATTGGCAACGCCGGATAACAGGGCCACCTTGGTTGCAGGGAAGGCTTTTCGCGCGCGTTCAAGACCGTTCAGGCCGTCCATTCCGGGCATGTGGTAATCAAGAATAAGCAGATCAAATGAATCGATGCCGCGCATCAACTCAAGAGCGGCGTCAAGATTGGCTGCGGTCTGCACTTTGAAATCATCGACGGTTTCGAGATAGGCGGCGATTGTATCACGAACCAGATCGTGATCGTCGGCAATCAGGATGTTGGGCATGTCTGCAACTCTCTTACTCTGCACGTTCTCACAACCGAAAATTCAGGCCAAAGCGTGACAGAACTATACTTTGGTATAGGTGCCTATGCCAATGCTCTGCTGATCAATTTGAAACACTGGTTTAGTCAATTTTTGTCGGATTTGGAGAAAAACGCATGGCACGAATTCACCACTCACGGACGTTCGCCATTGTTTTGGCGCTGTTGATTGGCTGGCAGACTCCAGTCTTCGCGCAATCCGTAACGGATTTGCAAGTCACGGCTTCCGATTCCGAATCCGACATCATTTCCCTGAGCCTCGCAGCGCTTGATGCGATGGCACAGGAAACATTCAGCACCACAACGATCTGGACAGACGGAGAGGTCACCTTTTCCGGTGTGCCGCTCAAGGCCTTGCTTGAAAGTGTTGATGCTGCCGGGTCGTCGGTCGAGATGGTGGCTTTGAACGACTACAAGGTCGTGATGTCAATGGCCGAACTTGAGGACAATGCGCCCATCGTTGCCACCCGCATGGATGGCGAGACGATGTCGGTGCGGGACAAGGGACCATATTGGATCGTCTTTCCGTATGATCAGAATCCCAAATACCAGAATGAAACGATCTATTCGTTCAGTATCTGGCAACTGAACCGGTTGAAGGTCGTGGATTGACCTGCGGCAAATGCTTACGGTGACTTCAAACAGGAGGTCGCACGTGAAGCCCGGGTTGAACCGTTACCGTCTTACGGTTTTGGCAGGCATTTGCCTGCTCATTTTTTTGCTGACGATGATGGTGACGAACCTGTTGTCGCAACTGCAGGATCTGTCGCGTGCCGCTGATGACAACATGCAGTGGAGCATTTCGCAGATTGATACGGAGTTTGCGAACCTGAACGCCACGTTGGCCGAGCAAATCGCGTCGCAACGCTATTCGGATGATGAGGTGCAATTGCGCGTCGATATCGCGCTCAGCCGACTGAAAATCATCAACTCCGGGCGCCCGGCAGAAATATTTGCCGACAGTCCCGAAGCGGCGGCATTGCTCGATCCAATCGATGCCTTTGCCGAGCAGGCCATCGCGCTGTCCGATGCGCCCGGCCCACTGGCAGGCGCATCCCTGATCGAGATGCAGCGTTTGGTGACCCAAGTGCGCCCCCATGTGCGCGAAATCGCGCTTTTGGGCGTCAGGTTGGGCGCCGAACGGTCCGCAGCGCGCCGTGAGGAATTTGCCAGCCAATTGTCCCGCACCGGCGGAATTGCGATCATGCTTCTGATCCTGATGGCGATTTTGATGCTGTTGCTGGACCGGTTATTACAGCGGGCTGTACGGCGCGATGCTGCGTTGTCGGCATCATCAAAACAGCTGAAATCCACGGTTGCCGCATCGCTCGATGCCATCGTGACAGCGGACGAGGCGGGGCGGATCGTAGACTTCAACGCCTCGGCCGAACGTGTCTTTGGCTGGACGCGGGACGAAATCGTTGGGCACACGATGGAGGATACCTTCATTCCGCACAGGATGCGCGAGGCTCATCACAACGGGATGACACGGTATCTGAAAACCGGCAAACCAAGGGTCGTCGATGCCGGGCGTGTCGAGCTTCCCGCGTTGCGCAAGAGCGGCGAGGAGTTTCCCGTCGAACTGAACATCACCACCACGCAGGACGGCAGTGCCACTACCTTCATCGCTTACATTCGTGACATCAGCGCGCGGAAGATCAACGAACAGAAACTGATCGATGCGCGTGACCGGGCCGAACGGACGGACAAGGCCAAGTCGCAGTTCCTGACCGTGATGAGCCATGAGATGCGTACGCCACTGAATGGCATTCTGGGTGTACTTGATCTGCTCAAGACGACACCGCTGAACGAGCAGCAAAAGCGATATGCCGGTATCGCGACGTCTTCGAGCGAGGTCCTGCTTGAACATGTAAACGAAGCGCTGGACATCACCCGGATCGAGACGGGTGAGCTGCAACTCAGTTTGCAGACCTTTGCCATGACCGACTTGATGCAAGGCTTGGTCGATATGTTCGAGCCGTTGGCAAAGGAAAAGAACCTGACGCTCTCACTCGATATCGAGCTTGCAATTCGCGGGCCCTATCACGGTGATGCAGGGCGCATTCGGCAGATCCTGACCAACCTTGTGGGCAACGCAATCAAGTTCACCGACACTGGCGGGATTTCGTTGCGGGTAAGTGGAATCCATGGCCCGGATGCGTCTTCGCTGCGGTTCGAGGTCAGCGATACAGGTATTGGCATCCCTTCCGACCAGCAGGAACAGGTGTTCGAGGACTTCTTTGCCCTTGCCGACAGCGATGGGCGTCAGATGCGCGGTGATGGTTTGGGTCTGTCCATCTCGCGGCGCATCGCGCGGGCGATGGACGGGGACGTGTCGCTCAAAAGTGCGGAAGGTGCCGGTTCCGTTTTTGTCCTCACCTTGCCCCTGCGGCGGACCGAACCGGAGGCACCGCCCGCTCCGACGGATACGGCGGCAAGTGCCGCGCCGGTCCGGGTGTGTAAGGTTCTGATCGTCGAAGACAACAGCATCAATCGCAGCGTTTTAGGCGACATGCTGACCGCCATGGACCACATTGTACATGAAGCGGTGAATGGCGCGGATTGCGTGGAAAAGGCCGAGCGCGAGGCGTTTGACGTGATTTTCATGGATATCAGCATGCCGGTGATGGACGGTATCGAGGCGACCCAACGCTTGCGTCACGGCAATGGTCCGAATGCCAACACTCACATCGTCGGCCTGACCGCCCACGGGCGGGAGGAATACCGGGAAAGTGCAGTGGCTGCGGGTATGGACAGATTTCATACCAAGCCCATCCGTCTTGACGCCCTCCACAGCATCATTGCCGAGGTGACTTCTGGTCACGTGACCAAGCTGGATACGGCGCATTTCCCTGAAGCCTTGCTTGAGATGATCAATGTGCTTGGTCACGACAAGGTTGCGAATATTTCCGACAGGTTTCTCTCGGAGCTTGCGGCTTTCACGGCCGACCTTCGCACATCAAACGATACAGCTGATCTTGGGATGCTGGCGGATGCCGCGCACAGGTCTAAAGGGGCGGCGTCGCTTCTTGGGCAAGTTGCTTTGCAAGAGGCGTTGGCGACGCTGGAGCAAGAGGCGCGCGACGGGACACTGACAGCGTTCGTCGATTGGGCCAACGCACTTGAGGCAGACGCTTCCGTATCGCGGACCGTTTTTGACACCGCCCTGCAGCGCGCAAAAAGCACAACTTAAGGACAGCAGCCCTATCCCATGGGATAGTCGCCCACTTCCAATTTTCTGCATCCTATACCGTCGCACCACGCCGCACGGCGTCTGCAGGCGTTAATGATTTGTTCATGATGAAAAAGGGCCGCCTGGAGGGGCCCGCCAGAAGGAACAAAAACATGACACTAGCCAAGAGCATTATTGTTGTCGGTGGGGACGGATTTTGCGGGTGGCCAACGGCGCTTCACCTGTCTCAGCTTGGTCACAACATCACGATCGTCGACAACCTGTCGCGCCGGGACATTGACGCCGAAATGGGTGCAGACAGCCTGACGCCCATCGCGTCCATGGCCGACCGCCTTGCCGCATGGACGGAACATACCGGCCGCACAATCGCGTTTGAAAACATCGACGTAGCCCGTGATTTTGACGCGGTCACGGGATTGCTGGACACGATAAAGCCCGACACCATTATCCACTTCGGTGAACAGCGCGCCGCCCCTTATTCGATGAAGGGCGTGGTTCAGAAACGCTATACCGTCGACAACAACATCTCGGGCACCCACAATCTGCTGGCCGCTTCGGTAGAACTGGGCCTTGATCCGCATTTCGTTCACTTGGGCACCATGGGTGTTTATGGCTACGATGATGACGGGCTTGAGATCCCCGAAGGCTATCTGCCTGTCTACATACCCGGCGACAACAAGCAGATCATGAAGCGGGACATCCTGTATCCAACAAACCCGGGCAGCGTGTACCACATGACCAAATCCATGGATCAGCTGCTGTTTCAGTTTTATGCAAAGAACGACCGCTTGCGCATCACCGACCTGCACCAGGGTATCGTTTGGGGCACTCAAACCGATAAAACCCGGCTAGATGAGCGCCTGATCAATCGCTTTGATTACGATGGCGACTATGGCACCGTGCTCAATCGTTTCCTGATGCAGGCCGTGGTGGGTCACCCGCTGACCGTGCATGGCACGGGCGGTCAGACCCGAGCCTTTATCCACATTCAGGACACGGTGAAATGTCTGGCTTTGGCAGTCGAGAACCCGCCTGCTCAAGACGGCAAGGTCGCCATTTTGAACCAGATGACAGAGACACATTCCGTGCGCGCGCTGGCCCAATTGGTTGCCGATGTGTCAGGCGCCGTAATTGCGAACGTGGACAATCCACGCAATGAGGCCGCCGAAAACGATCTGCGGGTGTCCAACAAGACCTTCCTCTCTCTGGGTCTGAAGCCGGTCACGTTGGCCGAAGGGTTGATCGACGAAACACAACAGATCGCCGCGAAATATGCCGACCGCTGCATCCGCAAGATGATCCCATGCGTGTCCACGTGGACGGACAAGCAGCGCCTTGGCGTGGTTTCTCCAAAGGTTCGCAAGGCGGCCTGATCCGTCCGCAGCCGACCCGTCAGACTCGCTTGGAGGCGGGTTTGGACGGGCTGGCCTATTCAGCATCAGATCACGGTGAACGGCATGCGCATGATTGGCATTGGGCTCATGGGATTTCTCTTGGCAGGCATCGCCCTTCTGCTGTCGACAATGAACATCCTCGAACAAGGACAACGTTATGTCCGCGAACTGACAACCGGCCCGCAACTGGTGTTTGAACACCGCACGGCGGCCACCGCGCAAGACGCAGACACAGCGGTCATCTTGCGCGCCACCCCCGACCATCCGGTCATTCTTTCCGGTCTACCCGCCTATCAAAGCGTTGCATTCGCCATGCCAGTGGATGCACGCCCAACGTCTGGATACCTCCAAATCGATGCGACATCTCAGGTTCTTGACGGTGTGGAGGGGGTGCTACGCATCTCGATCCACAACACCCGCCGGGGCGAGATGCTGCTGCGTTCAGGCGAAGCGGGACGTTCTCTGCAAATTCCTCTTTCACCGACGGATTTCGCAGGGAACCAGCTGGTCGTCTCTTTCTCACTGCAAGGCACTGGCGCCCAACACCAGTGCGGCGCAGAAGACGGTGTCGAAGCCGTCGTCGAGATTGAGACGACCAGTGCAGTTTACCTGACGCTGGATCGGCCACTACAAACCGCGCGCGACAGGGTGCATGCCTGGGGCAATGTTGTGCACGTCGCATGGCCGCAATGGTTAAAGCAGGACGAGCAATTGCGTCGTTTGGTGTTGGCCACTCAGTTCCAACGCCGCGGCCTTGCAACTGTATTCGAGACAGTCCAGGCGAAAGGCGGGCTGACCACGGTGGAGCTGCGTGCTGCACTGGAAGCTTTTCCTGAAACCAAAGACCAGTCTCGACCCAACAGGTCGATGGCGCAGATCGGCGCGAATGCAGGTGTTCGCAGGTTTTACCGCAAGGCCGTGTGGCGCGAGCGTTATGATCTGAGGGGCAACACAGGGCAGCACATGCCGGCGCAATTGGACCTGCACATGCGGTTTGGCCGTTTGTTGGGGAACCAGCATTGGGCCGTGGCCGTAACGCTGAACAGCCGCCTCGTGTTTCAGGCACATATCACCGGTGCGAAGCCTGAATACTCTGCGCTCATTGACCTGCCGGAAGACATCCAGTCCGCGTCCAACGTCCTCGAAATGGTGGCGGCAACAACCAACCCAAGAACCGGACCTTGTGATCAAGGCCCCGAACTTCTGGCCGAAGTGTTGCCGACGTCACGGCTGGTTGCAGGCGACACGCCGTTTGCTGATCCGTTGTCACAGGTACACGCCGCTCTGAGGGCGGTGGGGCCAATCAATGTCGCCGTTGCGGGACCGCTGTCCGCCATGGACGCAGATGCGGCCAGCCGGATGTTGGATTTGATGATCCCACGAAACGTAGCTTTCAAACCTGCCGCTGCCACGGCTCATGTCACAATGCTTGCACCCGGTCTTCCGGCTCCAACACCGTCGGAAACTGGCGTAGCCTGGCTGGTTACGCATGATGATGTGTTCGGGCAGTTATCGGTACAAAGCGTCGGGCCGGGCGAGGCGTTGCCGCGCAAGGGCCTTGCATTGCTTGTTACGCCCGACGCTCTCGTTTTACCGGAGGCAAAGGGATGAGCGAGGCAGAGGATAAGCGCGAACAGATCAACTACATCTCTGTTGACAGCGCGCCCAAGCGCTTTGCCGGGTCGGTGCCGGAATGGCAGGCGCCCAAGATGCTGGCCGTGTTCACCGCGCTGGCGGCAACACAGCTTTGGCTGGTCAACACCGATGTGCTGTCGCAGGTGTTTCCGAACCGCGACTACGTGTTCTCTGTCCATAGTGGACGGCACGCTATTGCAATCCGCATTTTCCTGATCTCGTTCTTCGTCGCGTTTGCAGCGTTCAGTTCTGGAGGAGTACGCGAACGTACGTTCTTTGCCCTCGATATGGTTCTGACGTTTCTGGCGGGGTGCGCGGTGTTCGACCTAGCCAATGCGTGGAGCCATCACTTGCTTGGGTCGTCCTTTTCTTTGCACTTCAGCGCCATCGCGTCGGGCCTGTTCGGGTTTGCCATCTATTCTTTCAAATTGCTCGAACGCGGTTTCATGCCTGCCCGCATCCGCATCGAACATATCCCTGTCAGTCAGATGCGCGCCATCCTGCGCCTTTGCGTCACCATCGCAATTGCCGCCGCGATTGCCATCTGGGTCGGCGGAATGGAACTGCATACCGTCGAAGTTATGCGCAGCTGGACTCTGCTGGGCGGGATTGGGCCGGGCGTGTTTCTGTTCCTGCCGGTGCTGTTTGGGCAGCTTTATGCGCTGGCCATCTACGATGTACTGACGGCCAAAACGCCCAAGTTCACGCCGCCCGTGTCGGTTATCGTGCCTGCACATAACGAGTCTTACATCATCCGCGACACGATCAACGCGATGGACCGGGCGGCCCAACACTATGGCGGCGACGTGCACATCCTGATCATGAACAACAACTCCACCGACGACACGGAAGAATTTGCGCGCGATACGCTGGCCGCCTGCAAGGCCGCGAAGGGGCGGGTGATCAATGTGCCCAAGCCCGGCAAATCCAACGCGCTGAATGCGGGGCTTGATGCATGCGAAACCGAGTTTCTGGTCCGTGTCGATGCTGACACTCTGGTGGGCGAAGATAATTTCAGCCGTGCGATGCCCTATTTTACCGACCCGGCAGTGGGCGTTGTGGGCGGCGTGCCTGTGCCGCCCGGTGGGGCGCTTTTTGACCGCGCGCGTCTGCTGGAGGTGCTGGTGAAACACGGCTTCTATTCCGTTGCGATGGGCGCAGTGAATGGGGTCGTGGGCATTCCGGGCATGTTCGTTGTCTACCGCACGCATCACCCCCGCTATTTGGGTGGCTTTGTCGAAGGGATGAATGGCGAAGACACCGACATCTCGCTGCGCATTGGCGAGTTGGGCTTTCATTCGGTGGTGGACCCCAAAATCCGCTACATCTCCGAGGTGCCGTCGTCTTACAGCCATATGCGCGAACAGCGTATGCGATGGTTTCGGTCGATCTATCATATCTCGTCGCGGTGTCGGGACCTGATCTATGGGCCGAACCTGACGCTGCGCGGCAAGGTGATCCTGCCATATATGCTGATCAACTCGGCGCGCCGCGCCATGCTGGTGCCGCTCATCATCTTTGGCGGCCTCGAATGGGGCCTCGCGTTCAACGAAAATACGCCGATTGTCTGGCAATCCATTGTGGCCGTAACCACCGGTGCGCCGGCGATCATGGCGGTGCTTGCCTCACTGTTGAACGGGGTGCCGCGGGGTATCATCGCCTTGCCAGAATACCTGATCTTCCGGGTCTTGCGGGCGTATTTCACGCTCGAATCCATGCTCAGCATCTTGATTGATGTCCGTGCCGAAGACCTTGAGCGCGTGATCCGGCTCGACCTCGTTCCTGACAAACCGATCCGTGTGGCGTGAAAGTTGCATCCATGAAGCGCAGCGAAAAGAAAATGCTACAGCAATGCAACGACATGCCAATGACGCACCGGATGACGACACGATCGCTGGCGGTATCGGGTGCGACTGTGTCCATGCGAATGACGGACGCGGTACCATTAACGCGTCAGCAAAGACGCCCGCAGTTTACGAAACCACATGACCGGTTTCAAAGCGGGTCTCTTTCCGGACTTAAGAGCTCGGCTCGCTCTCCATTCCACATAACCAATCGACGGAATGCGCGATGAAGCAGATCTTAATGGCAGCGGTTCTGGTCTTGGCATTTGCTGGTTCAGCTTACGCACAAGATCAAAGGACAAGATTCGACGACATCAGATCCCAGGAGGAAGCCGACCCGAGCACTGCATTTACGGCAATGGTAGCTTTGGCGGAGGAGGACTTTGCTCCCGCGAAGGACCGCGTTGGATACTATTTTCGGCATGGGATCGGAACACCGATCAGTCTTGCCGAAGCGCGTGTGTGGTATGCGCGGGCTGTGTCTGCGGGGCACCCTTGGTCGACGGCATCCTTGGCTCGGCTCGAGATTGAGTTGGGCAACGAGGAGGCCGCTTTGCACATGTTGCAAATTGCAGTCCGCACCAACCGGCCCGGAACGCGACGGCTTTTGGCAACCGCACATATTGATCGGACTTTGGACGATGCTTCTGATCCGGAACTGGGGCGGCGAATGTTGGAGGGCATGGCCGCGGATGGGAATGCAAATGCCGTCCGGGACCTGATTGTGCGTTTCAACTGGAACCGCTTGGACGGGCAGGCGTCACACGCCGCTGTCGCGTTGGTTGTACGGACGGGCCTTGGCGGTGACGTGCGTTTTGCAGAAGCCGCGTTGGTGTATCTGTCCCGCTCAGGCGACAAGGGTGACAGAGTGATCCAAACGCGTGCCTTGCTGGCGGATGTGCCCGGAATGCGTGATCGGATCTTGTCTCCCGAAAGGATAAGGCTCGCCGCTGACACCCGCCCAGATCAATTCTGGCGGGCAGTAGAAGAGGTGCTGGCCAACACGGAAAGCGAAAACTATGCGCACACCGCAAGCACAGCCTTTTGGATCAACAAAAATGCTTGGGTCCGCGTCCTCCAAAAGGAGCTGAGCGCATTGGGCTACTACTCCGGGCGCATCAACGGTCTGATGACCAAACGAACGATCCGAGCACAAAACCGATTCTGCAAGGACAGCGGTATTTGGACGACATGCGCGACAGGACCACTGCGTGGATCGACCGTTCGGGCGATCGCAGATGTAATTGCGCGGCGCAAGCCCGATGTGTAGTGTTTCTGACTACGCATTTGGCTGATAAGTACGTCGTCACCGCAGCACTCTGCGCGCTGATCATGAGCAGATCAGTAGTCGTCCCCCGCATAAAGATTTGGTTGTCCAACAGCTTCGGTGTGCCCGATGAAAGATGCCCAGTCGTCGCCAGGTCTCCAGATGCTTTCCATGTTCTTGAACGCGTCTGACTGTGACAGGCCCGATCCATCCTTGGCGTATCGGTAGAAAAAAGCGCTGACCCGCGCGTTGTAGATACAATGCACGTGTGTTTTGGCGTCTGGCGCATCTTCAATGGCGGACTTGAAGTCCTGATAGTTCTGGTCGGTCGGGTCATCGAATTCCACAGGAATGTAGATGTAGGTCATACCCAACGCTGTGACGGTCCCTGCCTCGTCCACAAGCGCACCTTTATTGTGGTGCGGGCCGAGGTTGACGATGCGGGTCACACCAAGATTTTGAATATCTGCCAGTTGGTCTTCTGTCGGCTGGCCAGAGGTCGTCAGGCGGGCATCCATTCGACGCCAATTCACAATATGTGGCAGATCAGTCATTGTACGACCTCCTGAGATGCGGACGATATGGTGCAGGCCGCGTGCGGCTTGGTGAAACGCGTTTCCGATGCCGGATGCGTGCTCAGCTTTTCGGGTGGTCGGATGGGGCGGGGCACAAGATTGCCGCCGCAATTGGGGCAAGCACCGCCAAACTTTTGATCCGCACATGTTGCGCAAAACGTGCACTCGAATGAGCATATTCGGGCGTTGAGCGCCGCAGGTGGCAGGTCGGTATCGCAGCACTCGCAATTCGGTTTCAGTAGAAGCATGAGCCATCCTCGAATGATTTGTCGGTAGACTACACATCCCGCCGATGGCAGAAATGACAACATGACATCAAAAACTGCCAAATTGGGTTCATGCCCCACACATGCGCGGCTGGTCGTGTTCGTGGTCTATCCAAACATCGTTTTGCTGGATCTGGTTGGACCGTTGCAGGTTTTTTCGCACGCGCCCGATCTTGAAACGGGGCGCAACGGATATGACTGTGTGGTGGTGTCCGTTGACGGGGGAAGCGTCGGCACAAACACAATTGTGTCCATCCCCACTTTGTCAGCAGCCGGCATAGCAGACCGCGACATTCACACATTGGTCGTTGTTGGCGGTGACGGTGCCATTCCCGGTATGAAAGATCCCAAACTCGTAGCGACAGTCACGGCTCTGACCGCTCGGGCGCAGCGTACCTGTTCCGTCTGTTCGGGCGCTCTGGTTCTTGCTGCCACCGGCGCGTTGGACGGGTGCCGTGCTGTCACCCATTGGGATGATTGTAGAATGCTCGCAGATGAGTTTCCGCGCGTTCAGGTCGAAATGGATCCCATCTTCATTAAAGATGGGCCGATCTGGACGTCTGCAGGGATCACTGCCGGAATCGATATGGCGCTGGCAATTGTGGCAGAGGATTTGGGGCGCGCGTCGAGTTTTTCAGTGGCGCGGTCAATGGTTGTTCAGATGGTTCGGTCCGGCGGCCAATCGCAATTCAGCCCGGCGCTGGGGCGCCAATTGCGTGACAGGGCAGGTCAGTTCGAAGCGCTGCATGTCTGGATGGTCGACAACTTGCATCAGCCGCTATCAGTAGAAACCTTGGCCGACCAAATGAACATGGGTGCGCGAAATTTCGCCCGCGTCTATGCAAATGTCATGGGCATCACACCTGCCAAAGCGGTCGAGGCGATGCGGGTGGAAAAGGCGCAACATGCATTGGAGACGACGGAAAAAAGCATCAAACAGATCGCAGCCAATTTCGGATTCAAGACGGAAGACCGGATGCGCCGCGCATTCCTGCGATTGCTGAATGTGTCGCCATCGGACTATCGGCAAAACTTTCACCTGGCGTGAAGGCGAGGGCCTGGCTTTCGAAAGCAGGATACCAATACAGACGCTTGGCGATGCGGCGAGAATGCCGAAATTACTATCCTCAAAGACCCGCCAACTTTGGGATCTGTTTCACTCCCTGTTCTTTCGCAAAATGCCGGGCGTCACACCCAGCGTTTTCTTGAACACGTCCGTCATGTGGCTTTGCGAACTGAACCCGCAGTCATAGGCAATCGCGGCGATGGGTTCATCTGACCGTTTCAACATCTGTTTCGCCACGGCCACCCGTTGGAGCTTGATGTACTGATGTGGGCTATGGCCCATGGTGTCGCGAAAGACACGCGCGAAATGGTAAGGGCTGAGGTTTGCTATGCTGGCCAATTCATCAAGTGACATGCGGTCTGGCAGGTTCTGGGCGATGTGATCGAGTACTGCCTGAAACCGGGATGCATTTTGGTTTTTGGCACGCAGGTTGACATGCGCCACAACGGTCAGATTGTAGGCCAGTCGCATGACCAGAAGTCTGGCCGCTGCATCCAGTTGATCACGATCGGGCAGCGCCAACCGTTTCCTCCAAACGCCGGCGATCGCCTGCGCAATACCCACCATGGACGCATCTTCGGCATGGTGGATGGCGTGCGCTGTCCAGGCGCTGGGCTTGGTGTCTCGCATTTCGAAAATCGATTGCAGCATCTGCGTCAGGTCATCCGTGCCAAAGATCATTTGCACACTCCACCCGGATCGCACCGCGTGAATTTCCCGCTCGCCGTTTGCAGGCAGGAACACATATGTGGATGGCGGCGTGTTGGGGGAAAGGGTTTCCACCCCGGCGATCTTGTAGTTCGTCATGGATCGCCCAAGGTACACGTCGACGAAATTGTACCCGGCCGGAATGAGGATCCTGTGTGCACCCGGCTTGCGCACAACCATGGTGTATCCATCACCCTCGTGATGGAAGTCGTCTTCCCAGTTGTGGTCGCGCTTATGCATGCGGTGCCTTTCTCGACATCACAGACATCTAGCGCCCCGGGGTGCGCAGTTATTTCACGACCATCGCGACTTACAAAATCTTGGGGCATAAACATGAAGCCCTTCGGACCGCACGTTGTTGTAAGCGATAAGCGTTCTGGTGGAAGTCAGGTGGGGATGGATGCTTTAGCTCTAAGCTATCGAAAACGAGAGCGACGCCTCTCGTGACATACCACTTAACCTTGGGGGATACGAAATGTTCGATCAAGTGACGGAACGGCAGGAGAACGGCACTGACGTCTACAATTTGATCGCATCAGCCCGCATCATGATCGGATGGATTGAACAACATCATGATGAACCTGCGCGTGAACACGCCACGGTGATGCTGCACGCGCTTCAGAAAGTCGTTGGCCTCACCGAAGGCGATGCAGAGTGGCCCGAAATGGGCAGTTCACTGAAAGTGCACGGCTCGCGTGACCTTTACGACCTAACGCGGATGGCGATTTTTTCCGCGTGTTCCGAACAAGACGGATCGCCGCGCGCGCCGAATTTCTCGATCACAGTTGACCCGGATGTCTCGGTGCACATCGATGGCTTGCCGCTGCTCAGAGTGTTGATCAACCTGATCGAAACAGCGGTGGGTGGCACTGTCAGCGAATGGTCGACCAAGGTTTCCGTTCATGTGCAGCAGGATCGGGACCAAGTCCTGTTCAGGATTTCGGACGACGGACCGGGCTTGTCGTACTGGGCGCAGGCTGCGCTGCGTCTGGGCGCAAAAACTGAACACAACCCGCACCGCAAGATGGGGTCTGGGTTGTTAACTGCGTCCCATCTTGCTCGGGTCATGGGTGGTACAATCGATTTGCAAGAGACGGGCACTTACGGGACCGTTTTGCATTTTCGCGTACCCAAGGTGCCCTCAAAAGTTGAGAGAAAACCGGCCGATGTTGCAGATGTCGAAAGTGAGCTTTGCCAATCGGGATAGAACAGTCGCGCCACTTCAATAGTTCTCTGTCTGGCATGCCGCGCACCTCTCGCTTGGCATCAACACCTCGCTCCAGACAGCATCCGAGGCGGGTCCTGTCCCGTTTGCCCGCCTCTTACGTCTCGCTCGCGCCCTGTCATCCGGTAACGCGAGCGGGACGCATTTATGCAATACTCACCGCCGTTTTTCGCAGTGTGCAAGGAAAAGCCATGAATAAGAGTGTGAATTGGAGTGCAGAAATACTGGACGCGTGCGACGAGGTCATCACACGACCCGTGTTGCATTTCGCGGGCGAGATGCGTGTCGTGCAAAGCGCCGGTCAGGTCAGAAGTTCAAGCGTCGAAGCATCCGAAGCGGACGGCGGGGCGGAACCCCGTGGCGCCGCATGCCTGACCAAGATTCTGGGCGCGATCAAGGCCGGTCAACGCCAATCACCGCAAATGGCTGCACGGCCTTGTGCGCTTTATCTGCACGTGCTGGACGATATTGATTTCGATTGTCAGCAGCCGTTCCTTGCGGAAGTCCTTGGTGAACTGGTGTCCAACGCGGTGCACGCGATGCGGGGACAAACGGCTGGGCGTATCGACGTTATGACGACGCAATATCGCGGTCGTCTCTTCGTTCAGGTGGCGGATAACGGTCCCGGTATGCCGGACGGTATGTTCAAGTGGTTCGAACAGGGCGCAACGTCTCGCGTGCATCGGAAAGGCTCTGGCCTGGATACGGCGGCTTTGCTTGTCAGCATCGCAGGCGGACAACTTGAATTGGTGGCGTCTGGCCCCAACGGCACACGGTTGGGGTTCTCGGTACCGGTCGCGGCGGACAGGGAAATCAACTTGGGAAAGGGGACGCTATGACAAATCGGGCTGAGATCTGCGATGCGCTGTGCCATATCCTTGGCAACACCTGCCGCATTCACCGCACCACACGAAGCTACGAATGGAATGCGTCTGGCCCGGGTTCAGAGCTGGTCCGTCAGTGTTTGCACGATCAGGCCAATGAAATGAGGGATGCGATTGGACCAATTGCACAACAGATTCTTGGTCTCGGCGGGCAACCGATTTTTGACTATTCTGACGGTGTGGTCGCCGTGAACCCTCCGTCCGGCGGAGACCTGCCAATCCTGTCGGACATGGTCGACAAGCTCTACAAAGGGCACACGCAGGCCAAGCTGTCCATCAGCGCGGCCATAGATGTGGCACGGGATGCTGATGAACTTGCAACCATGGTTTTTCTGGCCGGGCGCATCGATATGCATCGGGCGCATCGCCATCGCCTGGGGCTCATTTCTGCCAAAGAATAGCAATTTCGTGCAACAGTTAGGCATGGCAGACATCTTGGTGTAGGCTATCTGAAAGGTGCCAAAAAAAGGTCATTGATCAGATAATCAGTTTTGGTTCGAGTTGCCGCGAGATCGGAAGGTGTTCATGTCCAAGCAAGGCGCAGATAAACCTGATCCTGTCGACGAGGCAGGCTTTGTCGACTTTCTCGAGACCGAGACATCTGCGGTCATTTCCGGCTCAACGATAGCTTCCGATTGGAGTGGTCTCGAAGCGCTGGAGGTCGAACAAGGCAATGAAGCCTTTGAAAGCCCGCCCCTTCAAAGCCACTTTCTTGCGTTGTGCACCCATGGATTTGGATTGGCGGACATCTCGTTCGATGCGCTGAAGGATCCCCGGCGCTCGATCGTGGAGCCTGGGACATTGTGCTTTCTTCCCGCAGGCCAGTCAGCCACGTTCGAAATGGCGGGGCGGGCCACAAGCACCCATGTGCTGGTGCAACCCGAGGTCCTTTCATGTGTCGCGGAGCGCCGCAGCAACCGTGCGTTCTCTCCCATGGATCTCGAAGGGTTTTCGGGCCGACACCACATGGCCATGCGGGAAACGGTTCAAAGCATCCAGTCCGGTGCACAATGGCGTTCAGCTGTGTGGGCCGATACGATGGGCTTGCAGCTTGCTTCTCAACTGTATGATTTTGTGTCCGTTCCCGACACGCGAGAGGGTACAGGCATCGATCTGAGTGACCTCCAGTTCGGGCGCGCCGTGGATTTCATCGAAGCGCATCTCACCCGCGATTTCACGCTGGAAGACATGGCGCGTGCCGTGGATGTCGGTGTCTACAGGCTGGCCAAGGGGTTCGCTGCCGAAACGGGATGCAGTATCGAAAGCTACCGCAACGAACGCCGTATTGGCATCGTTCAGGCGTGGCTTCACGCATCTGGCAAGAAGATGAGCAACGAGGCGTTGGCCCGCCAAGTTGGCTACAAGAGCGTCGCGGAATTGGATGCGGCATTCCGAGCGCAGACGGGCGTGTCGCTTGTCAACTACCGTGCGGGAAAGCTGACATGACCGATACGAGGCTGATCACGCGACCGGCGATGGTTCGGGCGATGTCCAATGAATTCAATGCGGACTTGGCGGAGTCATTTCAGCACAGTTGGAAACGCACCAACACCATTGTCGTGGATCAAGGCGATTGTGCCATCCATGGCGCGTCCATTGATTTTCACTTGCTCGAATTCTGTCTGACCGGATCACACGACCTCAGTGGGCATTCGGAAATGGAGCATGGCGAAAACACCAACGTGAAGTTGTTGCCTGGCTCTGTGGGCTACAACCAGCCAAATACCAGCGTGTCGCAAACTGTTGTCGGTTTCGCCAAGTACCAACAGATCTACATTGATGATGCCGTTGTTCGCGAGACGTCCGAAAGCGTATTGCGGGGCGATCCGGACAGCACCAGGCCGCTCGGATTTCAGGGGGTGTTTGATCCGCAGTTCAAGATGCTTGCGGCCAAGTTGCTCGAAGAGGCTCGGTGCCCGGCGGTGGGATCGGACCTGCGTGCTGACCTGATCGCTCAGGAAATCGCTCTTTTGTTATTGCGTCGGCGAGATCGTGCACGGATCAAACTGCCCAAAGTACACACGTTGTCCGAAGGCCAATTGGCGCAGATCCTTTCGTATCTCGAAGAACAGATCGAGGACATCGGCGGCATGGATACGCTGGCCGGTCTGGTGAACATGGATGTCTTCAGTTTTACCAAGGCGTTCAAAGCGACAACCGGCGAAAGCCCGGGGCAATTCCTGATCCAACGCCGCCTGTCACGTGTGAAAGAGTTGCTGCGAACAACCAACGACACGCTGGCAGATATCACCTATGCGACTGGCTTTTCAAATCAGCCGCACATGACGTCGACCTTTACCAAACACGTCGGCGTCTCCCCCGGCAAATGGCGCAAGGCGGTGCGGTCATGAGTGGGTTAATCACACGTGCAGACATCATTGATGTCACGGCCAAGGACTGGAACACCAACATAAGCGAGCGGACTGGTCATAATTGGCGGCGCGTGAACGCCATGGTTGCGGATCAGGGGGATGCGATGATCGCCGTCCCCGGCTTCGACTTCTTCTTTTTGGAATACTACCTCTCGGGGTCACATCGTGTCCATTTCGATGGCGAGTTTGCTTTTGGCGACACGTGGGACGGTGTGTTGTTGCCCGGATGTGTGAGCTTTCTGCAATGCGACTCTGCGTTCGAAGTGCGGGCTTCCGGTCAGGGCACCGTCATGCAAGCCTATATTGACCGGTCAGTTTTTTCGGACTGCGCGGCGACCCTGATCAAGGGGGACCCTGACAATGTGGCTGCTCGCGGGTTCCACGGCAGATTTGACCCCTGGCTCAAGACATTGGTCGAAGCCTTGCTGGAAGAGGCGCGCCGCCCGAACATTGGCACGGATTTGCAGGCAGATTTGTTGACTCAGCAGATGGCCGTTGCGGTTCTACGGTCGCAAAACGCCGAGCAGGTCAAGGATGTGAAGGTGCGGACGTTGGCTGACCGTGACATGGCCCGTGTCGTTGCCTACCTCGAAGAGCAGATGGAAGATATCGGCGGCATGGACACGGTTGCCGGTCTGATCGGAATGGATGTGTACAGCTTTACCCACGCGTTCAAGGCGACGACCGGACAGTCGCCGGCCCAGTTCCTGATCGAACGGCGCATCGCGCGGGTGAAGCAAATGCTGCTTGGAACCGCAGAGTCGCTGGCCGACATTACCTATGCGACCGGGTTCTCGAACCAGCCGCATATGACATCGACCTTCACAAAGCATGTGGGTGTGTCGCCCGGCAAATGGCGCAAGGCGATCCAACAGTGACATCTGTCGTCAAGGACAAGGCGCATGTTCTTCTGCGCTCGTGAACTTAGAACGTCTTTTTCGCGATATACCCTTGACGCGAAAGCGAAATTTACCTGTCGAATTTGTGTGTAAACGCCCACGTCATCAGGTGAACTTTCGGAAGAGCTTTGTCTTGTCAAAGATGTCTTCCAACTCTTGCATCCGGTCCCTGGTTGTTTCCCAATTCAAAGTTTGCACCGCGGAAATCATGCTTTCCAGAAGGAGCATGGTCGTCGTGGCGGAGTCCCAGGCCGAGGGTACGATGATCTGACTTGTCAGACTGATATCGGCCAATCTATGCACCGGCGACCGCCATTGGTCGGTAAACAATACGATCTTGGTGCGCCTCGCATGCGCGAGCTCAGCGAGCTTCAGCGTATTGTTTTCGTACCGTCTGACATCGAAAATAACGAACACATCTCCATCTTCGGCGTTCAAAAGGTAGTGGGGCCAAGTGTTTGATGTGGACGGGACATGGGTCACGTTTGGCCGGATGACCTGCAGATGCATGAACAGGTATTCCGCCAAGGTGTGCGTGATACGACCTCCAACGATGTAAAGATGGCGGGTTTGATCGGCCACCAGCGCGCAAGCTTCGTCAAAGGCGACCGGGTCAATGTGGGCCATAGTGTTGCGAATGTTGTCGATGACGGCTTCGGTGAAGCGGTTTAAAACATGTTCTGACGGCGCCGCACCGGCCCAAGTTTCGTGCTTGGCAATCGGACCTTTTGCAATGGCCCCGAGTTCATCACGCAGGTCGGCCTGAAAATCTGAATAGCCTTTGTACCCAAGCTTTTGAACCATTCGCGCAACCGTAGGCACAGAAACATGCGCCCCCTTTGCCAGCGTCGTCAAAGGACCAAGTCCGGATGCCGGATAGTTTTCCAGTATCGACAAAGCCAACTGACGTTCAGCGCGCGTCAGGTCGTCCAGCTTCTCTTGAATACGATCCGAGATTGTCTGCTTTGCATCGGTCATATCAGACGCCTCGTGATTGTGCAGAAAATTAACAGAACTGTTGGTCCTGTAATTAATTTCTCACAATTGTGTTGACAGAAACCGCGCTTGGCAAGACGTTTCCATAGTGGGAGCCGGAATGAATCACCTGAACCGTCCGTTGGATGACGCCATTGTTGATGTGCGCAAAGCCGAAGCGCCGTCATCCCTGGTTGTGGTCTGCGAACACGCAAGTTCGAAAATACCAGAATATTTCAGCGATTTGGGCCTGTCTGGGGAGGCGCTCAAAAGCCATATTGCTTGGGACCTTGGGGCGCTGCCATTGGCGGAACGATTGGCGAAACGGCTGGATGCAACGTTGATCGCGGCGAAAACCTCACGGCTTGTCTACGACTGCAATCGTCCTCCGGAAGCACGTGACGCAATGCCCGAACGTAGTGAAATCACAGACATCCCCGGAAATGCAAACTTGAGCGCGGCCCAGAAGTCCGACCGTATCAACACCTATTACGAGCCGTTTCGGCAGGCCGTGTCGCAGGCCGTTGCGGAACTGGATGAGCCGATCCTCATCACCGTCCACAGCTTCACCCCGATCTACCATGGCGCGCGGCGCGATGTGGAAATTGGCATTCTGCATGATACGGATACTCGTCTCGCAGACGCGCTGTTGTCGGAAGCCGATGCAGATCACATTGTTCGCCGCAATGAGCCATACGGCCCTGGTGACGGGGTGACGCACACGTTGAAGGAACACGCGCTACCGGGTGGTTTTTTGAATGTCATGCTGGAGGTGCGCAACGACCTTGTCGCGGATGATGCCTCTCAATCTGCCATGGCCGATACGCTTTCCGCTTGGATACAGCGCGCGTTGGCGAGCCTTGAGGCGGCGGCATGCTGAGCGCCGTCATGAAATACATCAAAATCGTCGATGCCATGAATTATCGCATCGGGCGGGTCGTGATGTACGGCATCTTTGCTATGATGGCGATCCTGCTTTGGTCCTCGATCAGCAAGACGTTCTTTGTGCCGTCGCTTTGGACGCTGGAAGTCGCCCAATTCGCAATGGTCGCCTACTACATGCTTGGCGGGCCTTACTCGATCCAGATGGGGTCGAACGTGCGGATGGACCTGCTCTATGGCGAATGGAGCGACCATCGCAAAGCGCAGATCGATGCGATGACAGTGATCTTTTTGATCGTGTATCTGATCTTTTTGCTCTGGGGAGGGTGGGAGAGCTTTCAGTATTCCATCAGCTATGGGGGTGAGCGCAGTTCTTCGGTCTGGCGACCGTACCTGTGGCCGATCAAGGCGATCATGCTGGTCGGTATCTTCCTGATGCTGCTGCAGGCGATTTCCGAGTTCTTCAAGGACATCCTGCGTATCAGGGGCCACGATATGGGGGCCAAAGTCTGATGTCCTACGAGGTCATCGCCATCCTCATGTTCTCGTCCATGATGCTGATGCTTCTGACGGGCCAGCGTGTATTCGGTGCGATTGGCTTTGTGGCTGTGGTCGCCGCGTTCTTCTTGTGGGGGGACCGGGGCGGGTACGACCTTGGTTTTGCTGCCGCGATCAAGCTGATGAAGTGGTATCCTCTGCTGACGCTGCCGATGTTCATTTTCATGGGTTACGTCCTGTCGGAATCGAAAATCGCCGATGATCTGTACAAAATGTTCCACGTCTGGATGGGCGGCCTGTCAGGCGGTTTGGCCGTGGGCACAATCGGGTTGATGGTCCTGATCTCGGCGATGAACGGTCTGTCGGTGGCAGGCATGGCCATCGGAGCCACCATCGCGCTGCCCGAGTTGCTGAAGCGCGGCTATGACAAACGAATGGTTACCGGCGTGATCCAAGCCGGATCATCGCTTGGCATCCTTGTACCGCCATCCGTTGTGCTGGTGCTTTATGCAATGATTGCCCGCCAACCGGTGGGCCAATTGTGGCTTGCGGGCGTTTTACCAGGACTGATGATGGCCGCGATGTTCGTGATCTACATTGTGATCCGATGTCGCCTAAACCCGTCGCTTGGTCCCGTTCTGCCCAAGAAAGAACGCGACATTCCGATGGGCGAAAAGATACGACTTCTTGGCGCGGGCTTGCTGCCGCTGTTCATCTTCTTCGCGATGATGGTGCCGTTCGTGAACGGCTGGACGTCGCTTGTCGAAAGTTCAGCTATCGGTGCCATCGCAGCCTTTCTGGCCGCTGTGCTCAAGGGTCGCATGACTCGCGAAGTCTTTGAAACGTCCGTGCGCAAGACACTGGGCATTTCCTGCATGTTCATGTGGATCATCCTTGCGGCCCTGGCCTTTGGCGCGGTCTTTGATGGGCTCGGCGCGGTCAAGGCCATCGAAAGCCTGTTCACGGAAAAGCTGGGCCTGAGCCCTTGGATGATCCTGATCCTGATGCAGCTCAGCTTCATCCTGATGGGCACTTTCCTGGACGATACCGCAATGCTGGTGATTGTTGCGCCCCTTTACGTACCGCTTGTAGGTGCGCTTGGCTTTGATCTGATCTGGTACGGCGTGCTGTATACGATCACCACGCAGATCGCTTATATGACGCCGCCCTTTGGCTATAATCTGTTCCTGATGCGCGCGATGGCGCCGCCTGAGATCTCGTTGAAGGACATCTATTCATCCATCCTGCCATTCGTTCTCGTGATGGTCGTGGCGCTGGCAACGATCATGGCATTCCCCGAAATCGCGCTTTGGCTGCCGGGATACGTTTATGGAAATTGACAAAAACAGAGATCCCGTATGCCGGGACACATTGAGAAGAGCATTAACAGAGAGGACATACCAATGACGACAAGACGCAAGTTTTTATCATCCGCGGGTATCGGCGCGGCCGCCACGTTGGCGACCCCTTCGATTGTCAAAGCGCAGTCTGCGATCAAATGGCGTTTCCAGACCTATGCGGGCAGTGCCTTGGGCGAACATGTGACCAAGCCGGTCATCGACTACATCAACGCCAACTCCAACGGAGAGCTTGAGGTCGAACTGTTCTACGCCGACCAGATCGTTCCGACGGGCGAGTTGTTTCAGGCTCTGCAACGCGGCACAATCGACGGTGTGCATTCGGACGACGACTCCATGGCGTCTCCCACGCCCCTGCGCCAGTTCGGGGGTTATTTCCCGTTTGCAACCAAGCACATTCTCGATGTACCGGTGCTGTTCAACCAGTACGGGCTCAAAGAAATCTGGGAAGAGGAATACGCCAAGGTCGGTGTCAAATGGCTGTCGGCAGCGGGGCAGGACCCTTGCAATTTCAACACCAAGAAGGAAATCACGTCCGTCGCCGATCTTGACGGGCTCAAGCTATATACCTTCCCGACTGCCGGCCGTTTCCTTGCCAAGTTTGGCGTGGTGCCTGTGAACATTCCGTACGAGGATGCCGAGGTCGCGGTGCAGACCGGCGAGCTGGACGGTATGGCGTGGTCCGGCATCACCGAGGATTACACCGTGGGATGGGCCGATGTGACCGATTACTTCCTGACCAACAACATCTCGGGCGCGTGGATCGGGTCCTGGTTCGTGAACGAAGAACGTTGGGCCGAGTTGCCCGATCACCTCAAGTCGGTGGTGATGGCTGCAACCGAAGCAGGGCACACCTACCGCAACCAATGGTATTGGGGTGGCGAGGCCGCATTGCGTGCCAATGGTGACAAGCTGGAGTTGCGGTCGGTTCCGGCCAGCGAGTGGGCGGAGGTTGAGAACGCCGCCAAGGAGTTCTGGGAAGAAGTGGCTCAGGAAGGCGAGGTACACCAGAAGATCGTCAACATCTTCAAGGAGTACAACAGCGTCATCAACCAAGCCGGTGTGCCTTACAACTTCGAGTAAGCGTACCGAAAACAACAAGTGCCCCCACCGGTTGGGGGCGCTTCACCGGACAGAAGGATCAGACCCGTGGCCGCAAATATGACATTTGATGCGTTGAAAGACGCCGTGACAGCGGGTGAGGTCGACACGGTTCTTGCCTGTCTTGTGGACATGCAAGGCCGGTTGCTGGGCAAGCGGTTCCATGCAGTGAATTTCGTGGAAACCTCGTTTCAAGAAACCCACTGCTGCAATTACCTGCTGGCCACCGATCTCGAAATGGCCACCCCGCCGGGCTACAAAGCCTCAAGCTGGGAAGGCGGCTATGGTGACTATATCATGGCACCTGACCTTACGACCTTGCGCCGCGTGCCATGGCTCGAAGGCACCGCCATGGTTCTGTGTGATGTGCTTGATCATCACACGCATGCACCCGTCCCACACTCGCCGCGCGCGATGCTTAAAAGGCAGGTCGCCCGCCTGACCGCCCTTGGCTTTGATGCGATGATGGCAACAGAACTCGAGTTTTTCCTGTTCGAGAAAAGCTTTGACGAGATCCGTAAGAGCGATTTTCGCGATCTGACCCCGATAAGCGGCTACAACGAAGATTACCACATCCTCCAGACGACCAAGGAGGAAAGCGTGATGCGACCCATTCGCAATCACCTGTTTGGCGCGGGCATCCCTGTCGAGAACACAAAGGGTGAGGCCGAGACGGGTCAGGAAGAGTTAAACATCCGCTACGCTGCCGCGCTCGATTGCGCTGACCATCACACCATCGCCAAGAACGCGGTCAAGGAAATCGCCTGGCAGCAAGGACATGCCGCCAGCTTCCTGCCCAAGTGGCACCATGACAAGATCGGCAGCTCCAGCCATGTGCACCAGTCGCTTTGGCAAAACGGCGCACCTGCGTTCTACGACCCGGACGCCCCATTGGGCATGTCAGAGCTGATGCAGCACTATATGGCTGGGCTGATCGCATATGCGCCTGACTACACCTTCTTTCTTGCGCCGTACGTCAACAGCTACAAACGGTTTGCCAAGGGGACGTTTGCGCCCACCAAGACGGTCTGGTCAGTCGACAACCGCACCGCCGGGTTCCGCCTGTGTGGGGAACGGACCAAGGGTGTGCGGGTTGAATGCCGGGTCGGTGGGTCCGATCTGAACCCCTACCTCGCTCAGGCTGCGATGCTTGCCGCCGGGATCAAGGGGATCGAAGACAAGATGGCGCTGGCGCCCGCGACGTCGGGCGATGTGTATGATGACAGCGGGGCGACCGAAATCCCACGCACCCTGCGCGCGGCAACAGAAACACTGCGCAACTCCGCATTTCTGCGCGCGGCGATGGGCGATGACGTCATTGATCACTACACCCGCGCCGCCGAGTGGGAGCAGGAAGAATTTGACCGCGTGGTGACCGATTGGGAAATCGCACGCGGCTTTGAAAGGGCCTGACCATGATCCGCTGTATCTCTCCCATAGATGGTTCTGTCTTTGCGGAACGTCCCACGCTGTCGTCGGCAGAGGCACGCGCGGCAGTGGCCCGCGCCCGGTCCGCGCAAACCGCCTGGGCAGCGCGCCCTTTGGACGAGCGCATCGCCCTTGTGCAGGCAGGGGTGGCGAATGTCGGTGCAATGAATGACGAGATTGTGCCCGCGCTCGCCCGTCAGATGGGCCGCCCGATCCGCTATGGTGGCGAGTTCGGCGGCTTCAACGAACGCGCAACCTACATGGCTGACATTGCCAAAGACGCGCTGGCAGATATCGAGATTGAGGACAGCGCCACCTTTCGCCGCGTGATCAAACGCGTCCCGCATGGGCTGGTTCTGGTCGTGGCGCCCTGGAACTACCCCTACATGACTGCAATAAACACGGTCGCGCCCGCCCTGATCGCAGGCAACGCGGTGATGCTGAAACACGCGAGCCAAACGCCGCTTGTTGGTGAACATATGGCGGCAGCGTTCCATGCGGCGGGCATCCCCGAGGACGTGTTCCAGAATGTCTTTCTGGATCATCAAACCACGTCCGACCTGATTGCGGCCAAGTCCTTTGGCTTTGTCAATTTCACCGGCTCCGTGGGCGGTGGTCAGGCGATGGAACGCGCCGCCGCCGGCACGTTCACCGGCATCGGGCTGGAACTGGGTGGCAAGGACCCCGGCTATGTCTGCGACGATGCCGATATCGACGCGGCAGTGGACACGCTGATCGACGGGGCGATGTTCAATTCGGGCCAGTGTTGTTGCGGGATCGAACGGATTTATGTGGCCGAACAGCACTTTGACGCATTTGTCGCCAAGGCGGTCGAGATTGTGAGCGGGTACAAGCTGGGCAACCCGTTGGACGAGGATACAACGCTTGGCCCGATGGCCCACAAGCGGTTTGCCGATACGGTGCGCGCGCAAACCGCCGAAGCGATTGAACAAGGTGCAACCGCGCACATTCCGACATTCGCTGAAGACGACGGCGGTGCCTACCTGTCTCCGCAAATCCTGACAAACGTGACACACGATATGCGCGTCATGCGCGAGGAAAGCTTTGGCCCAGTTGTCGGCATCATGCCCGTCAAAGACGACGCGCAGGCCATCGCCTTGATGAACGACAGTGACTTTGGCCTGACTGCATCCGTCTGGACGCAGGACGTAAGCCGCGCCGAGGCAATTGCCGATCAGATCGAAACTGGAACGGTATTCATGAACCGCGCCGACTACCTTGATCCGGGCCTGTGCTGGACGGGTTGCAAAGACACCGGGCGCGGGGGTGGGCTGTCGTCGATCGGCTATCACAACCTGACACGCCCCAAATCCTATCACCTGAAGAAGGCCCGAGTTCCATGTCGCTGACTGCAAATTGGTCTTATCCCACTGCCATCCGTTTCGGCGCTGGACGCATTTCCGAAATTGCGGACGCATGCACAGCGGCGGGCATATCCAAACCACTCCTCATCACCGACCGTGGTCTGGCTGACATGGACATCACCACCAAAACGCTCGACCTGCTGGATGCGGCTGGTCTGGGCCGCGCAATCTTTGCCGACGTGGACCCCAATCCGAACGAGAAGAACGCCGAAGCGGGCGTGCGCGCTTTCAAGGACGGCGGCCACGATGGGGTCGTGGCATTCGGCGGCGGGTCAGGCCTTGATCTCGGTAAGCTTGTTGCGTTTCTGTCTGGTCAAACGCGCCCGCTTTGGGATTTCGAGGACATTGGCGACTGGTGGACCCGCGCCGACGCGGACGCCATCGCGCCCATCGTGGCGGTGCCGACAACAGCAGGCACAGGATCCGAAGTCGGGCGCGCCAGCGTCATCACCAATTCCGAAACCGAAGAGAAGAAAATCATCTTCCACCCCAAGTTCTTGCCTTCAGTCGTGATCTGCGACCCGGAACTGACCATGGGCATGCCCAAGTTCATCACCGCGGGCACCGGTCTGGATGCCTTTGCCCACTGTGTGGAAGCATTCTCCTCTCCGCACTACCACCCCATGTCGCAAGGCATGGCGCTGGAAGGGATGCGGTTGGTCAAGGACTACCTGCCGCGCGCCTACAATGACGGCACCGACCTTGAAGCACGCGCGCATATGATGTCCGCGGCGGCCATGGGTGCCACGGCCTTCCAAAAGGGGCTGGGCGCTATCCACGCGCTGTCCCACCCCATCGGCGCGATCTATCACACGCATCACGGCACGACGAACGCGGTATGCATGCCCGCCGTCTTGCAGTTCAACAAATCCGCCATCTCGGACCGCTTTGACATGGCAGCCAACTACTTGGGCATTGCAGGCGGATTTGACGGGTTCTGTGCCTTTGTCGATGATCTGAACGCGCGCATGGGCATTCCCAAGACGCTGACCGATCTGGGTATTGCAGATCTTGATTTTGACCGGGTGGTCGCAGGCGCGCTGAGCGATCCTAGCACTGGCGGCAACCCTATTGAAATGACCGCCGAAAACACGAGGGAGCTTCTTTTGAAGATTGCCTAGCGGCGCGATTTGCCGCCAGAGGCTCTGACTTAAATTCGTAACAAATCACTGGTCTCATAGCGTCAGTGGACACATTCAACAGGGAGAAAGATCATGAACACAACAATTACCACATCTCTATTTTTCGCAACGGCTCTGACAGCGCCGATTGCCCAAGCCGACACGTTACGCCTGCTTACATGGGGTGGTTACGCACCGGAGGAGGTCATCGCGAAATTCGAGGCCGAGACCGGCCACACCGTCGAAGTCACGACCTCCAACAACGAAGAGATGATCGCCAAGCTGCGCGCTACCAATGGCGGTGGGTTCGATCTGGCGCAGCCAAGCCAGGACCGGATCACCAGCGCGCAGGAAGAGTTCGGGATCTACAAGCCCATCGATATGTCAAAGGTGAACGCCGAGCTGTTCATCCCGTCGATGCTGGATGCCACTGCGGGCAACACGACCTTTGACGGCGAGGTTTACGGCCTGCCGCATGTCTGGGGCACCAGCGGGCTTGTGGTAAACACCGCACAAGCGGGTGATGTGCAGGATTACACCGACCTTTGCGACGCGTCCGTCGCTGGCAAGGTGTCCTATCGCCTCAAGCGTCCAACGCTGATCGGTTTCGCTTATTCCATGGGGCTGGACCCATTTGCTGCCTACAATGACACGGCCAAGTACCAGGACATCCTGAACCAGGTCGAAGCCAAGCTGACCGACTGCAAACCCAACGTGAAAACCTATTGGGGTGGCGGGGACGAGATCAAGAACCTGCTGCGCTCGGGCGAGGTTGTGGCGTCAATGGCATGGGACACCGGTGGCTGGCAGTTGAACGCCGACAATCCCGACATCACTTTTGTCGCGCCCGCATCCGGTGCGTTGGGCTGGATCGACACCTTCGTTCTGCCGGCACGTGGGCGTGCGGATGACGCGGCCTATGACTGGATCAACTTTGTCATGCGGCCCGACATCGCCGCGATGATCACCAACACCGCGGGCAATTTCACCGCCGCCGTGGACGGTGACGCCGGTGTCAGCGCTGATCTGAAAGCGCGTTACCAAGGCAGCTTTGATCAGTCCGCTATCGACAACATCAAGTGGTATCCGCCCGTTCCTGCCGGGCTCGAAACGCTTGAAGGGGCCACGCTGGACCGCATCAATGCGGCGAACTGAGCCCAAAAGCATGATGAAGAGGGCGCCTCGACGCGCCCTTTTCTACTCTGCGAGGGTGTATGACTGACACGAAACCTGACCTTGTATGTCGCGACCTGACAAAGGACTTCGACAGCTTTCGCGCCGTCGATCAAGTCAGTTTCGACGTGTCGAAGGGGTCGTTTTTTTCCATTCTCGGGCCGTCCGGCTGTGGCAAGACCACATTGTTGCGTATGATTGCAGGCTTCCAATCGCCAACCAGCGGTGACTTGCAGATCAAAGGGAAATCGATGATCGGCGTGCCGCCCAACAAGCGTCCCGTCTCGATGGTGTTTCAACACCTCGCGCTGTTTCCGACAATGAACATCGGGGATAATGTCGGGTTTGGACTGCGTCAACGCGGCGTCGCGCGCACTGAGATCGCCCGCCGGGTGGACGAGGTTCTGGACCGTGTTGGTCTGCCGGGCGTGGCTGCACGCCGCATCAATCAGCTTTCAGGGGGGCAAAAACAACGCGTGGCCATCGCGCGGTGCATGGTGCTGGAGCCGGATGTATTGTTGCTGGATGAGCCTCTGGGTGCGTTGGACCTGAAGCTGCGCGAGCACATGAAGGTGGAATTGAAGTCGCTTCAGGCTGCCTTCGACACGACCTTTGTCTACATCACGCACGACCAGTCCGAGGCCCTCGTGATGAGCGACAATATCGCGGTGATGAACCACGGGCGCTTTGAACAGATCGGCCCCCCGCACGAGATTTACCACAAGCCGGATACCGCTTTTGTGGCGGGCTTTGTCGGAGACGCGAACAAAATCGATGCCAAGGTTGCCTCCGTAAACGGTGCAATGGTGACACTGACATCCGCCGGTGCCGAGATGAGCGTCGAAGCACCCGGCTCTGAGCTTATCGCGGGCCAAGAGGCGCAAGTCTTCTTACGGCCCGAAGCGGTGGAACTGACAAAGTCCGATCATGGGGCAGGCGAAGGCGACAATGTCAGCGCGTGCACCGTAGATGCGGTTCTGTTCAATGGCGCGAACAGTTCCGTGATTGTGCGCGACCAAGCGGGGCACTTGTTGAATGTCGCGATGCCGCAGACTGGCAGCTTTTCTGGTTTGCAGGTGGGCGATGCGGTGTTCACCCGCTGGCATCCGAACCAGGCCCGCTGTTATCCGGCGGCAACGGCCTGACGATGCGCTCGGATACATCAAAGCTGGGTTTTTACCTTCTGCTCGCTCCTATTCTGCTGTGGCTCGTTGTACTGATCATCCTGCCGCATATCGGTCTGTTCATGGTGTCGATCAGCGAAAAGATCGGCCCGCGCGAATTTGAAACCGGGTTTGGAAACTACGCCACATTCTTTGGCGAACCTCTTTACTGGCGCACATTTGCCCGCACAGCCATCATGTCGATTTTGGCGACGGCGCTGACACTGATCCTTGGTTTTCCCATCGCTTATTACATCGCCAAGCTGACCCGGGGACGCACGAAAACCACCCTGTTTCTGATGTGCATGATCCCGTTCTGGGTGTCCGAGCTGGTACGCACGTTCGGCTGGATGATCCTGCTGCGCGAAACGGGCGTGATCTCGAATGCGCTGCAATCGCTAGGCCTTGTCAGCGGCCCGGTTGAGCTTCTCTATAATGATGCGGCGATCATGGTGGGGCTGGTCTACACCTCGATCCTGTTCATGGTCGTGCCGTTGGTCACCACGCTGGACAGCCTAGACGATAGCCTGATCGAGGCGGGATACGATCTAGGGGGTACCAGCACGTCGATCATGCGCGAGATTGTCATACCCCACGCCATGCCCGGTATCGTGTCGGGATGCATCGTTGTGTTCATGCTATCACTTGGAAATTATCTCACCCCGATCCTGTTGGGTGGGAAAGACAGCCTGTGGTTCACCGGCATGATCTATACGCAATTCATAACCCGCTTTAATTGGGAGCTGGGATCTGCCTTGGGCTTCTTGCTGCTGGCGCTGTCGTCGGCCATCGTGTTCCTTGGTCTCAAGCTGTCCAAACAGTCCCTGTCAGACACCATGGGGCGCACATGATCCCCACAGTGCCCCAACCTGCGTTCACCAAGTGGTGCTACCGCGCTTATGTGACGGTGTTCTTTGTTTATCTGGCGTTGCCCTTGACTGTGGTTTGCGTCTTTGCCTTCAACAACAGCGTCTTTCCGTCACCGCCGTGGAACGGGTTCACATTTGCATGGTTCTTCGGGACCGAAGCGCCATTCATCGGGGTCTTCAACGAACGGTCCATCCTGCGCGCCATAGGTACTTCGACCTTCGTGGCGCTATGGGTATCCGGACTTGCCGTCGCGGTCGGCACTTGCAACGCGTTCCTTTTTGTACGGCATGACTTCAGGGGCAAGGCGCTGCTTTACATGCTGATGCTTTTGCCGCTGATCATACCGGGCGTCATCCTTGGGATTTCGATACTGGTCTTTTCCAGTGCGATTGCGAATACATTGGAAGACGCGACCGGGCTCTGGTTCGACGGACTGAGGCCCGGCTTGATCCTTGTTATCCTCGGCCAGTTTTCGTTTATCACAACCTTCGCAACCCTCGTCATCTCGGCGCGATTGCAAAAGTTTGACCCCAGCCTCGAAGAAGCGGCGCTCAACCTCGGTGCAACTCGATTGGGGGCGATCCGCCAGATCACCCTTCCTTTTCTCATGCCCGCAATATTGGCATCTGCCATTGTGTCGATCTTGATGAGCTTCGAGAATTTCAACACCACGCTGATGCTTGTGGGGTCGGATTCACCGTTGACGATCACCATGTTTGACAAGCTTAAACAGGGATCCACGCCGGTATTGAACGCGGTTTCATTGTTGTTGATCGTCGTGTCGGCCCTGCTTGGCCTGCTTTCGTTGTTCTTTCCGAAAACCAAGAGTTAGTGCGGATCTCAGTTCTGAGAAACTCGCCTCTGTTGGTTGGGAAGCCTGTCTAGGTGAACAATACTGATGCCCAAGCCTTGTGGTTCTTACGGTTGTGTCCCGCTGCGCGGTAGTGACCATCATGGTGCTGAATAGCGATGTGATGGTTCCAACTGCCGTTTCTTAAAATGTTGAGACCAAAAGCCTTTGCGCGCGTATCTGCTGCATCGAATTCGGCACAAGATCGAGCGGCGGGACCTTGCGTCGGCCAGAAACGCGCGCCAATTTCTTCAATCTTAAGTCGACGACGGTTCTGGCGTCGCTCGAAACAACTGATCAAGCAGTGTTTGCGCCGCGTCTGGGACCACACCCTCCCTGTATGTGGCGATGATCGGTGAGACGGCGCAGGCGTCTTGTATCGGGCGAAATACGATGTCGTTGCGCGCCGTCTGTTCAACGCTTATTGGCACAATGGCCAATCCCATACCGCTTGCCGTCAGACCCAATGCCGTTTGCAGGTCTTTGACTTCAACCCTTACAGACGGCTGTTTCCCGACCTGTTCGAAAATGCCCAGAACCTGGTCCGCGAAACTGGGTCGGGGGCGCTGTGGATACAGAATGAGATCGTGTTCTGCGCACTGCGCCAAGCTGACGCTCAGGCGGTTGGACAACGGGTGGTGCGTTGGACACGCCACGACCAAGGGTTCCTCGATGACAGTGGCACGCACCAGACCGGGCGCGTCGCTGAAGTTCAGGCGCCCAAGGCCGATGTCTATTCGTCGGTCGCGCAGGGCGTCGCGTTGCTCCAGTGTTGTCAGCTCACGCAGACCGATCTCGACATCCGGGTGCGCCTGCACAACCGCCTTTATGGCCGATGGCAACGGACCATTCAGGATCGAACCGACGAAGCCAATGCCGAGGTAGCTTCTTTTTCCCGCCGCGATGCGCGCCACACCAGCCTCAATTTCAGTGACGCGACGCAATACCTGACGGGCCTGTTCCTCGACAAAGTGCCCGGCAGAGGTCAGCTGCAGCGGACGCGTGCGCACAAACAACGGTGTGCCAAGCCGCGCCTCCAGCGTGGCCAATCTGCGGCTAAGCGGTGGTTGCGCCATGTTCAGCTTGTCGGCCGCCTTGGTGAAGCTGAGCGTGTCGGCCAAGGCCACAACGCATTCGAGATCGCGAAACTCCATACTATACCTATATGGCATACTATATGACGAAACCAGTCTTGGACCGTCTCTTTTCCGTTTCGCATACTCATTGCGAACAAAAGGTCCTATCCCATGCGTATCAAGAATTTCGAAACATTCCTGATCGATCTGCCTGCGATCCGCCCCCATCGTCTTGCCAATCAGGTGGTGACAACACAGACGCTCGTGATCCTTCGATTGACCACGTCTGACGGCGTTGTGGGTGTAGGCGAAGCGACCACCATCGGTGGTCTGTCCTATGGTGTCGAAGCGCCTGAAGCGATCAAAGCCGCGCTCGATGTTTACATCCGACCCTTGATTGTTGGTCTTGATTTGCCGCCTGCCGTTTTGCGCAAAAAGGTGGCGCTGCAGATCATGGGCAATAGTCTTGCCAAATCCGCGCTGGACACGGCCGTTTTGGATATCGAAAGCAAAATACTGAACGTTCCAGCGCACCTACTACTTGGTGGTGCCATACGTGACCGACTGGAAGTGATTTGGGGCTTGGCGACTGGCAACGCGGCGCGGGATATTGAAGAGGCGGAAGAAATGCTGGCCTCTGGTCGTCATCGCCACTTCAAGATCAAGGTGGGCGCTGCATCCGTACATGATGACGTAGCGCGTGTGGCGAAGATCGCTTCAGCCTTGGGGGATCGCGCCAGCTTGCGTATTGACGCAAACCGCTCATGGACCGAGATTGAGGCGCGCGACGCCATTGTACGGCTTGCGGATGCAGGCGTTTCACTCGTCGAGCAACCAGTGGACACGGACCCGGACGGCAGCGCTTTACGCCGTTTGACTGCATGGTCACCGATCCCGATCATGGCGGATGAAAGCGTCGCGAGCGCCAAGGAAGCCCTGGCTCTGACCCGACACAAGGCCTGCGATCTGTTCGCCCTCAAGATAGGCAAGTTCGGTGGTCCGTCGCAGGTTCGGGACGTAGCAGCCATCGCTTCTGCCGGGGGCATCGGTGTTTACGGTGGTACGCTGCTGGAAGGCACAATTGGCACGTTGGCGGCGGCGCATGCATTTGCCGCGCTGCCAGACCCGTTCCCGTTTCATACGGAGCTCTTTGGACCATTGCTGCTGAAGGATGACATCACGACGGCAAGCCCGGCTTACGAGGGCTTTGACCTTGTGCTACCGACTGACGCCGGCTTGGGCGTGACGATTGATGGCGACAAGTTGGATTTCTACCGACGCGACCGCACAACCCGCCAACACCGTGTCGCGACTCCGGTCGCCACCATGTCCTGAGGGGGAGCGACGATGCTGTTTCATGTCCGTATGACCGTCAATCTTCCTCACGACATGCCCGAAACCGCGCGGGTAGATATCCTGGCCCGCGAAAAGGCGTATGCGCAGGACTTACAGCGCGCAGGTACGTGGCGCGCGCTATGGCGCGTCGTTGGCAAATACGAGAACATTTCGATCTTTGATGTCGAAAGCCCCGCACATCTGCACGATATACTCAGCGCTCTGCCCTTGTTTCCGTACATGGAGATCACGGTTGAGGCGCTTTGCACCCATCCATCTGCCCTCGAACATGATTGAAACGGAGGAAACTCATCATGCAACCTGAGCACCTGACCAACCTGATCGAAAAGGTCACAAGCCCCAGCGACGGGCGGAAGGCGAACCCGCGTGTGTCCGAAGTTGTCGGTCGCATCGTCAAGGATCTGTTCCACACGATCGAGGATCTCGATGTCACGCCCGAGGAGTTCTGGAGCGCGATGGACTATCTGCGTGACGTGGGCACGAACAATGAATTTGGTCTGCTGGCGCCGGGCCTCGGTTTCGAACACCTGCTTGATCTGCGGATGGACGAGGCGGAACACGCGGCCGGTCTGGACGGTGCGACACCGCGCACAATAGAGGGTCCACTCTTTGTCCCCGGCGCGCCAAAGTCGAAGGGTGAAGCGCGGCTGGATGACGGCAGCGATGAGGAGGGGGACTTTGTGTTCATGTCCGGGCGTATTCTGTCGACCGATGGCACCCCCATTGAAGGGGCCGTTGTCGATGTCTGGCATGCCAACACGCGTGGGCTGTATTCAATCTTTGACAGTGATCAGACGCCCTACAACCTGAGGCGCAAGATCGAAACGGGCTCCGATGGCCGCTATGCCTTCCGGTCGATCCTGCCGTCAGGGTATGCGTGCCCGCCAAACGGCCCGACCCAGCAATTGCTGGATCAATTGGGACGGCACGGGAACCGACCTGCCCATATCCACATCATGGTTGAGGCCCCGGATCATCGCACCCTGACCACGCAGATCAATCTTGACGGCGATGAATACCTCCATGACGATTTCGCCTTTGCCACGCGCGAGGAATTGGTGGCCGTGACTGTTCTTCACGATGATCCCGCTGACATCGAGGCACGTGGCCTGACCGCGCCTTTCTATACAATCGACTTCGACTTTACTTTGAACACCAGTTCCGAGGCGGTTGATTTTGACCGTGTCGATCGCGCACGGGTAGAGGCGCAGATGGTCGCGGTGGCCTGATGTCCGTGCGTCTTGTCACAACGGCCTACGCTGTCACCGGTTTGCTGGTATGAACAGCCGACAATCGTGCGGTGCCCATCACCTCAACCGAGCAATCCACAGGGCACGATGATTGGTTCGAACGGAGTGGGACGGTTGTGGATTTGCAGGTGTGTAAAAGTGACGAGACGCGATCGTCTGATCCCAAAGCGTTTGAAACGGCAAATTCTATGATCTTTATCTGCGCAGTCCAAACTGCCTTGGTGCGAGATTTGTCCGCCCAAGCGCGGCATCTTCAATTGAAATGGTCGTAAACGGTGCGATGCCCGCTGATGAATGTTCGTTGCACATCCACCTTGCTGTGCCGCGCAGGGTTCTCTTTCCATCAACCGCCAGCGCATTGCAAAAACGTGCCGCCTGAAGGCCACCGATATGCTGTTTGCCCTTACTGGTTTGGCATATCGCCTTGACGGACCGTGTGGGGTGATTGGATCGTTCTGTTCAATTCGTCGGGGACTGATCACAGGATGCGGGACGACGTGGTGCCTTATCTGACACAGGCAGGATATCGTATGTGCGGCGCTATGACATGCGCGGGTAAGTTCTATCAGCGCTGACGGTGTCCTGTATTCCTATGAGCGATCTGACAAATGACATAGGTGATCTGCTGGAACATCTGGGGGTCGGACGAGCGCATCTGGTTGGTCTGTCACTTGGCGGGATGACGTTCCAGCACCTTGCGGCGCGCCGGAACCAGCTAGTGATTGACAGTCCGACGCTCATTGCTACCTCCGCGTATGTCCCGCCGCCGTAGTAGACCTTGTTCGCGCGATCGCACCGTTCTGCAAAACGCCACTCAAAGCATGCAGGATCAAGCGGTCAAATAGCGGGTAAATCTATCTAAACACACCGGCTTTGGGGACCGCAGGCCGTGGTTTTTCTAGGAGTTGTAATCGCCGCACATTGTTCGACGCGAATGTGATGCGACCCTGCCGGTCCGACAAGAGGAACGGGTTGTAAGTTATCTGTCGGCGGCGACATCAGCGGCGTGGTCCAATGAGCTCGCAACTTGAACCACTCGTTGCCTGCGTTCGTCTCAACACCGAACCATGCCAATCGTCCAATTGTGTCGCGCCGCTCGATATGGATCGGCGGTGAGTTGGCAAGCCTGATCCAATCAGCCGAAATGTCATGCTGATCACCACGCTTGGCGCATCGTTCCGTTTCAGCGGGTCGGATGTTTTAACGACCGCGGAATGAGCCGTGGTGGGTTTCGTGGCGTTTGGTTCTTTCGAACGTATCCATGCAATGAACGCGGCTTGGCCAAATATTTGATAAGCAATGCTTTAGCCACCAAATGATGCCAGAACGGACCCATTGCCTTGGTCCGCCTGGCTCATTTGTACTGTCAGCCGACTTTGACGATCAGAGTTCGGGCAACTCTTGGGGATGAGAGATACCCACAGTTTCAAAATGGTCTGCGTGCCGTGGAAAGCGCGTGGTGCCGTCCAAAAGGCCGGCAAAAACTGTTGGCCAATTGTCTTCTGCGCGTACCTGTTTGGCCGTCACTTCCGAAAAGAAGTTGTGCTTGGTGCTGTTGGCCCAGAACAGGTGCAGCGACCCGTCAATCACAGCCCAACCGTTCACAAAATCAACATCGGCGGCATAGCCTTTGGACACTGCATTGGCGCACCAGCCGTTGTATTTGGGCTCATACTTTGCGGGATCAGCTGCGAATTTGTCGCGATTTTCTGCAGTGGCGAAAAGCCATGTGGCACCTCGGTATTCGTGGCTGAATTCCGCGGCGCCCTTTGCCGCCTTGCTTGCATCGAAATAAGAAATCACGTCGAAACCATCCATCGCGACGCCGTCAATTGCGTTCAGTTTTTCTTCGGCATGTGCAGGGCCGATCACAAGGCTTACGTAAATGATCCCGGCGGCCATGATCTGCAAGAGTTTCGAAAGAACGGACATAATTGCGTCTCCTTGTATGTGTTGTGTCGGGTGCGTCGTTTCCTGAAAACCATCTCGAAAACTGATCAAGCCGGTCATCGAAAGCGTAACAATGCGGCGCACGGCCCGGAAATATAAGTTGCGACTTCGTGCATAGACAAAAGGTATACCCAAGGCGCAAGCGGGGTGATTAGTCTGAGGCAATCAAACGTCAGTGGGGCAAATGCAGCTTTATCAGATCCGCTATTTTCTTGCGATTTGCCAAACGGGCAGTGTGACCCACGCCGCGCGTATTTGTAATGTTTCGCAGCCCTCCATGAGCCGGGGCATCAAGAAGCTGGAAGAAGAATTGGGCGAGGGTTTACTGGTCAGAGACGCGTCTGGTGCTCGACTGACCCCCTTCGGCGAAGAGATGCAGCCTTACTTCGAAAACATGCTCGCTTTGGAAGCAGAGCTTATGGAGCACGCGAAAACCAGGCAGGTTGATCGCGGCGCGCGACTGACGATCGGTGTAATGTGCACATTGGGCACACGATTGATCCAACCCTATCTGACCAAGCTTGTGGCTATGGCTGGCCACACATCTGTCGAGATCATCGATGCATCGGGTGCCGAACTCTACAAGCGCATGGAGGACGGAGAACTGGACCTGTGCCTGTCTGGATACTTTCACATACCACAGATAGCAGATGCGTATCCGCTGTATGATGAACGCTATGTGATTTCCTTCGCGAAAGGCCATCGGTTCGAGGGAACACAAACCGTGTCGATTACGGACTTGCACCAAGAACCGTATGTTCGTCGTCTGGAATGTGAATTGCGGACAACGCTGGGTGATATGTTGCCAGTCATACCGGAACCGGAGGTCGATGTGCGCTATGAAAGCCTGCACGAAAACATGGTGCAGATGATGGTTCTCACAGGCCTTGGGTGTTCTGTCCATCCAGAGACGATGCCGGTGATCGATGGCATCTACCAACGCCCCTTTTCGGAGGCAGAGATGGCACGCAAGGTTCAGCTTCTGGTCCACAAACACAGTCCAAGCCGCGCGCTCATCCGGCGCATCTTGCGTATGACCGAACAGCACTTTGGAGTGGGTGTTGATTAAGTATCGCAACAGAACTGTTTTTTGCAGGGACGTAAATTGAAGCGCGATACAAATGGTTTTTGTGCCGTATGAAGTCGGCTAATCGGTCGAGGAATTCCAGTCACAATGCTCAGCGAACCCGAACCTTTTCACCAGTAAGCCGTACCTACCAACAAGCATCGTCCATGCCGGGTGTTTGCTGGCTGTGGAGTTGACCGATGACCCATCGATGGAAGATCGCTGTTGCCGGATCGGTGGCTGCATTGACTGTTCTGGCGGCTCCAATTGTCTGGCAGATTTCAGGTACTCCACGCGATTTGATCATAGAAACAACGCCAGTTGCGGCGCTTCAAGCCGAGACGCGAGCGCTTCGACGAGAGCTTGAAGAATTGCGCGCGCGTGTCGATGGGTTGGATTCTCGAACTTCCATCGGAATTACGGCGTTGCAGCGGCCAGCGCTACCGGACGTCCCTGATCTGCCATCCAAGCCGTCAGAACCCAAAGTCGACGAGCTACGCCAGAACTTTGCGCAGGTCGTGCTGATCGCTGATCGGCGGTCTGCAAACGATGGGCTGTCGCTGGCGACACCAGGTTTCCTGCGACGGACCTTTGGTCTGCCACGCAACGATCTGAACGACCAGTGCCAAAGCCTGACCAACCCACGCCTGCGGGACTTGATGTCGTCCGAACCGGTGGGGCCGATCCGCGCGCAAATGCTTGCGCCAGCGCTTGCCTCTTTGCGCCAGGTCTTTGCTGAGGTTGAGGAGTTTGAGCCCGAACTTTATAAACGGATCGCGTCGTCCGGGTCGCTGTGTGTGCGATTGATACGCGGATCGGCCGCATCTGCATCGGCACATGCTTACGGTTTGGCCGTGGATCTGAACATCGATGGACAGCTCGACAATTTCGCTGATGGGCGCACCCAATTGGGTTTGATCCTGTTGGCGGACTTCTTCAAACGGGCAGGGTGGATATGGGGCGCCGGCTTTTCCCGGGAAGATTCCATGCACTTCGAGGTAAGCCGTCAGAAAATCGAGGAATGGATGCGTCAGGGGCTTTTGTAACTGCCCTGTAGCGGTAGATAAATGGACTGGCTTGATCAAAGGTCGGCCCATTTGATGTTCAACTCACACTGAAATGCGAACCTTTTCCAGTTCTTTGATCACTGTCGCGGTTTTTGGATACGCCACGGCGTGACGTGGGTTCTTGCCCTTCATCTCTTTGTCCATCTTGACCTTGATCGCGAGATCCACACAGGATTTCGCCAAGCCGGCCTTGCCCAACATCAGATTGACTTTGGCATCGGCCAGATGCTGACCGGCGGTTGGGGGATATTTCAACTTGGATGCCAGGGATGAGCCATCGACCTGAATGCCCACGTAGTTCTCGTAGCTGGAGGATTTTTTCCAGTTCGGAATGGCCTGATTGGTCATGTAGTTTTCGACGTATTCCTGCGCCTTATTGAATGCTTCCATGACACCGGGGCTTCGCGTTCCGGCATAGTGCGCGCCTTCGCGTGACAGCTGTTCGCCGCTCTCCTGTGCCGTTTCCACCTCTTCTTGCACTGATTGAATGTAGGCCTTTTGCGCTTTCTTGCGGAACGCATCGAGGCCGGGCAATTTCACCTTCGGCTTTTTGGACATGTACAGATCATAGATGTCAGCGGGCTTTGGCCTGGCTGTCACGAAGTCGATGAAATTCTCCATCTTCTGCTGCTTCATGTAAGAAGCAAAGAAGATCATCTTGGACTTGTCGTTCATGAATTTTGTGAGTTTGGGGTTCGGCATGCGCGTGCTCCATTAGATAAGATTTGCATCTTTCGGTGAGTCCGGCGCGATGCGGAAAAGGTTCAGGTCTGCTTGTAGCCAGGCGGACCGTAAACCGGCCACATGTGCGAATGGCGGTATGGTCGCGATTGGACATTGCCCGCCGAACGGCTGAGGCAACAAAAAAGCCTTCAATCCACGCGCGAATGCAATTTCCACGATTTTTCTAACGGTTTGTCTACCGCCTCAACCAACGGTTCCACCATAGCTTGAACCGGCGGCAGCTATTGGCGGGATCAAGGGCGCCCGAAAAAATTCTCATCAGTCGTGAACCATTCGGCGCTGGCCGGGGACTAACGATTACATTTAGGGAAATGAGCTTCATGTGGACGTTGAAATCTATAAAGACCCCTGCAAAACCGCGCGCGGCGATGAGCGATGATGCGCTGATCGCTGCTGTGGCCCAAGGTGACGTCACAGCGTTCGAGCAGGTTCATAAAAAGTACTTCCCTAAGCTGATGCATTTCGCTCGTCGGATCACCGGCAGCGCCGAGGCGGCCGAAGAGGTGGCCAACGACGTGTTGATGACTGTCTGGCGCACGGCTGATCGGTTCGAAGGCCGTTCAAAGCCGTCGACATGGATATTCGGCATTGCCTACCGTGTTGCCATGAAACAGCGCACTAAGTTGCAGCGGCGAGCAGGTGATGTGGAATTGGACGAGGGAATGATTGCCTCCAAAGATGACACAGCTGAGGCGGTTATCCGTGGCACTGATCTGAAGAATGCGCTGGATCAACTGAAACCAGAGCTTCGCGCCGTGGTCGAACTGACCTATTATAATGGTTATCTGTATACCGAGATCGCTGAAATCCTCGACTGTCCGGTGGGCACGGTCAAGACGCGCATGATGACCGCCAGGCGGCGGCTGCGCGGTATCCTATCTGATGAAGAACAAACAGGCGGAGAACATGCAGTTGCGTGACAATAGTATAAACGGTCCGCAAAACGACCATGACGAAGTGTGGGATCTGATCCCATGGTACGTGAACGGCACTTTGCCCGAACCGGACATTCAAATGCTCGAGGCTCACGCCAAGACGTGCGTTGCCTGTTCGGAAGAGATCGGACGACAGACCGTGCTGGCACAGAAAGTGGCCAAGACCGACCCTTTTGATGTGCCCTTGCAGCGCAGTTGGGACACCTTGCGCGCACAGGTCGAAGCCGATGTGCGTGCGCGGACGCCAGTTGCGCCCAAACGTGGTTGGCTGGAGGCGATGCAAGGGCGCGGCAAGGGCCTGATGGGCGGGCTGGCCGTCGCATGTCTTGCGCTGGCATTGGTCGCGATTCAGTTCGGCGGCCCCGGGCAGGATGATTTCGTCACACTCACAAGCGAGCCTGCAATTGATGCGCCGACCATCCGGTTTCAAGCTGCACCAGATTTGACCCTCGAACAGGTGACCGAGCTTCTGGCCCCGCTGGGTGTGTTGGACGTGACCGGGCCGTCGGCTGCTGGAATTTACTCGGCCACATTGGCTGAAGATGCGGATCTGGAGGCCGTGTCGGCGTCGATGATGGCGCAAGCGCAGATCATCTTTGCCACACCAGAGACAGGCCAATGATCCGGTTTCTTGCGCTCTTTGCGACGTTGGGTCTGATCGTGGGCGCACTGCCACGGACCGCCTCGGCGCAAGACTGGCGGCTGGCGGACGCAAATACCCTTGCCCCTGCCACCTTTCTTATCCTGACGATACCGCAGGATGAGCCGCAGGCCCTGGCTGCCCTCGCAGATACGTTGGAGGCAGACTTTGGCGTATTGTTGGCTGCGGAATGGCCGCTTAACGCGTTGGCCGTGCACTGTTTTGTCTTTGACGCTCGCAATGTGTCCGACGTGGACGGGCTGATCGACGCGATGGAAACCGATGCTCGCATTCGCACAGTGCAACGCGTTCGTAGCTTTAGCCTGACAGAAGTGTTCCATACCGATCCACTTTTGCCGTTGCAGTGGTCACTTCGATCTCTGCACGTTTTACCCATCCACGCCTTGTCGTTGGGAGAAGGGGTGCGGGTCGGCATTGTCGACAGCGCCATTGACGGAGGTCACCCCGATTTGGCCAACAGGATGGCCGATTTGCGTGACTTCGTTGCCGTCGAACCCGCCCCGTTGGCTGAGGCGCATGGAACGGCGGTCGCTGGCGTTATCGGTGCGGCGGCCACGAATGAAGGGATCGTCGGCGTAGCCCCCTCTGCGGAAATGGTGGGCTTGCGTGCTTGCTGGCAGCAGGACGGAGCGCCGGGTGTGTGCAACAGCTTTTCGCTCGCGCGCGCGATCAACTTTGCCATTCTCAATGAGGTGGACGTCCTCAATCTGAGTGTTGGTGGACCGGAAGACCCTCTTTTGACCGAGTTGATTGAGGCGGCATTGGATGCCGGGATCGTGGTGGTCGCAGCCTCAGGGGAAGGTGAAGAGCTGGTGTATCCCGCTGCGTTGGATGGTGTCATCGCCGCTGGGCAGGTGGCGGGACGCAGTGTGCCCGCCCCGATGATTGATGTTTTGACGACGGCCCCCGGGGCGGCGCACCGCTATGTGTCGGGATCGTCCATCGCCACGGCGCATGTATCGGGCGTGGTGGCATTGATGTTGGCGAAGGACCCGACCCTGACGCCCGCTGCAATATCCGAACGGCTCCAAGAAGCGATCCGCGAGGTTGAGGCGCAACCGATGCTGAACGCCTGTACCGCGATCCTGGGCCCGAATGAGGCGTGTGCGCTATGAAACGATTCAGCGTAAATTGCTCCGGGCAGCTTGCCTCTATCCGCCGTGCGCTCTGCGCCACGGTTTTTGCATGTGTGACTGGGGCACCTGTCCACGCGCAGGATGACGTGCGGATCGTGGGGATGGTTGTCTCGTCAGGCGTGGATGCAGGACGGTCTGATAGCGCCTTGCGCAGTCTCAATGGGTTGAATGCGGAAGTTCTGCAGGCGACGGCACCAAGCAATGCCGAACTGCGAGCGATGATGCGACGTTTCTCGCAGGAAGCGGCGCAAGCGGATGCTGCTCTGGTGTTTTTGGACATGGCGGCGGTGCGCTTTGAAGATCGTATTTTCCTGCTGCCGGATGGCGCAGTTCTGAACCGGTCGACCGACATATTCACCGAAGCCGTGCCATTGCGCGCCTTCGCGCGAATGACCGTGTTGGCCGAGCGGGGCGGGGCGGTCATCTTGTCATCTGAAGCGCCATCCGATCTGCCCGAAGGGATGGTGCATGCCGATACTGCGTCTGCCCCACTTGTAGGGTCCAGCGAGATACTTGTGGTGCCTGCGCAAGATGCAAACGGCGTGCTTGATGTTCTGAGCGAAAGCACCGACCAAGCCCCCAGCGTGGATCTGCGCGCCATTCTTGAGTTGATGGCACTGTCACCGGAGGCGTCACTTTCTGCATTGCCAACTGACCCGATCGTGTTGCGCGCGCCGCCGGTTGTCGAGCCTGTGCCCGTGGAGCCCGTTACCGTTTCGGTGCCCGAACTTGTTGAGGACGCGGAAGCCGAGAGTCCAGCGTCCGAGGCCGAACTTGCAATTCTGGAGCAGTCATTGTCGCCACCCGTCAAGCGGGACCTTCAGCGCGCATTGCGCGCCTCGGGACATTACCGCGGCCTGATCGACGGGATCATCGGGGTTCAGACCCGTGAGGCGATCAAGGGTTTCCAGGTTGCGCGCTCAGAGACCGATACCGGCCTGCTTACCCCAACACAGCTTTTGGAACTTTTGGCACGGCAATGAACCTTGCGCCCTTTTGAGCGCACTCACCAAAGAGACAACAATGGTGAGTGCACATGGGGCTTCGGTTCAAATACAATCTGGTTCTGATCTCGGCCAGCCTGCTAGGTGTCGCAGCGGCCGTTGGCATCAGCTATACGCTGGTGCAGGACAGCGCCTTGCAGGATGTGGAGCGCGAGGCGCAATTGATGCGCGCCAATGCGACCGCAGTTCGCAACTACACCCTTGCGCATATCGAACCGCTGCTGACCGACGATGGTGACATCCTCTTTCAACCCGAAGCGGTGACATCCTTTGCAGCCCGAACGGTTTTCCAAGCCGTCACGGCTGAGTTTCCACAATACAACTACAAAGAGGCGGCGCTGAATCCGACGAACCCTGCGGATCTGCCCACTCCGGCAGAGGCCGAGGTCATTGCGCAGTTTCGCGAAAATCCCGACCTGACGCAGCTTTCTGCACGGATCGAAACCGACGCAGGGCAGCTGTTGATGATGGCTGCGCCCATCACGATCAAGAACCCGGGATGCCTCAATTGTCATTCCAGCCCCGATGTGGCGCCGCCTGCGATGGTGGACCTTTACGGATCCGTCAATGGGTTTGGCTGGCAAATGGGCGAAACCGTGGGTGCACAGATCATAACCGTGCCTCTGTCGCTGATTGCCGAACGGGTAAAGGAAACCGCAGTCATGGTCACCGTTGCCTTGGGGGCCGCTTTCACACTTGTGTTTGTGGTGACCAACATCCTTCTCAGCCGGGTGGTCATCCGCCCTGTGTCTTACCTGACCAGGATGGCAGAACGCGTCAGCATGGGCGACTTCTCGGTGCCGGAGTACAGCCGTAATTCGGGTGATGAAATCAGCTCGCTCGCGCAATCATTCAACCGGATGCGGCGCAGTCTCGATCGCGCGATGGCGATGCTCGATGACTGATCACACCATCATAGCGCCGCAGGGTCCGCAAAGGATCGGCAAATACCACCTCCGCGCCAAGCTGGGCGAGGGGGCGATGGGTGTGGTCTTTGATGCCCACGACCGGGATATAGATCGCTCCGTCGCGATCAAGACAGTACACAAGCACCTGATCGAAGCCACGGGTGAAGAAGACTGGCTGGGCCGCTTTTCCCGCGAAGCGCAGGCGGCGGGCAGGGTGCTGCACCCCAATCTGGTCACGATCTTTGATTATCTGGAACAGGACGGGTTGCCCTATCTGGTGATGGAACGGCTGGAGGCCAAGACCCTCGAAGACCGCATGGCCGAACCTCAGTCTTTGACCCTGACAGAGGTGGCCGCAATCTTTGGCCAAATACTGGATGGCCTCAGCGCCATTCACGGCGCTTCGATTGTCCACCGTGACATGAAACCGGCAAATATCATGCTTACAGCCAGTGGCGGCGTGAAGCTGACCGACTTCGGGATTGCTCGCTTTACCAAGATGGACCGCACCGGGGCCGGAATGATCGGCACGCCCACGTATATGGCGCCAGAGCAGTTTTCGGGTGATGATGTGGATTCCAGATCTGATGTCTATGCCACCGGGGTCATTCTCTACGAGCTACTGACCGGCCGACAACCCTATCGCGGCGGCGGGATCACTGCGGTGATGATGGCGAACAAGGGTGAAAGCGTCCCTGCACCCTCAAACCTGACGCCCGACTTGCCTGCTGCGCTCGATATGGTGGTGATGACCGCCATCTGCCCCGACCCAAAGGGTCGATACAACAGCGCTGCAGAGATGCGCGACGCGCTGTTGGCGGCGGTAAGCACGCACGGCGCCACGCTGACCGCGCCCCCCGAGGCCGGCGCGACACGCTCGGCCGAGACGATGATCGGGCGGTTGTCCTTGTTGACCATGCAACGGCTCGAAGAAAGCCTGGTGACCAGCATCGGACCCATCGGCAAACTGCTGGCCCGTCGTGCGGCCGAAACCGCTTTCACGCAAGAGGACCTGCTCAAACAGATCCTTGGCGAAGTCAGCGATCCCGCTGAACGCGACGCATTGCACCAGACCCTTGCCAGCCTGATGACAGCTGACCCGGGACGTGCGCAAAGCGGGCTAGGAGAGGACGATCTGCGGTCCATCATCGCGGCCTTGACGCCGCATCTGGGGCCGATTGCGGGAACTTTGGTCCGCCGCCAAGCCGCGCGTTCCACGTCGTTGCCACAGCTGCTGGACACCATGACCGAAGTGATCCCCGACGCAAACGACAGGGCGGCATTTCTCAAGGCCGCACAAAACCAAATTGCAAAAGGAGCCCGTCATGCTTGACCTCAAGAGGCTGATGCAGCCGATCCGTGATGATGCACCCGGCGGTGACGATCTGGAATATGATGACGCTTTCATCGCTCTGGAGATGGCCAGCAAGCCATCCGAAGAGCGGGTCATCGGCGACAATGTGATCCCTGCCGAAGATCCTGACTACGACGACGTGGCGGTCCAAGCTGCTGCCTTGCTCGAGCGCACTCAAGACCTCCGCGTTGCGGCGATCCTTGCCAATGCGCAGGCGCGCATTTCCGGTTTGTCCGGGGTTCGTGATTTGCTGCGTTACGTCGAAGGATGCCTGCAAACCCATTGGGACAGTGTGCATCCGCAATTGGACGAAGACGACGGTGACCCCACCATGCGGGTCAATGCGGTGCTCGCATTTGCCAGCCGCGATGGTTTGTTGCGGTCGCTGCGACACGCACCATTGGTCGACAGTCGGGCTTTCGGCACTTTTTCCCTGAGAGACATGGAGGTTGCCAGCGGTGACGCCTTGCCCTTGGCCAATGCGACAAAGGTGGTGGATACACAGTCCATCTCAGCCGCTTTTCAGGACGCAGATCAAGAGGATGTCGCACAGACGCTCACAGCGGCGACCGAAGCGCTGGAGGCTGTCCGCGCGATCGGTGGTGTTTTTGACGAAAAAGTGGGTGCGGCGGGGCCGGACCTTGACCCGTTGGAGAAGATGCTGGGCGACATCTGTCGACGGCTTGGCGCTTTTGTAGACGCCGGTGCCGCATCGGAAGAGCCATCGCAGGTGAGCGTCGACCCGGCTTCGGCACCGCAAGGGAGTGTCAGCAACAATGCCGCCATTGCGACGCCTCAGGATGTCAAAGCAGCCTTGGACCGGATCATGGCCTACTACGCGCGGTTCGAGCCCTCCAGCCCGCTGCCCATTCTTCTGGCCCGTGCCAAGCGCCTCGTCTCAGCCGATTTCGTGACGATCATGAAGGATATGGCGCCTGAAGGCGTGGGAAATGTCGCTTTGATCGGTGGATTTGAACCCGATGAGGGGGATGAGGGCACTTACTGACGAGACTGAGCCCCTGACGGGCGATTTCAGCCGAAAAAGATTGGAGAACAGCATGGCCAGCAGCCAGAAATTCATCGCCCGCAACCGGGCGCCCCGGGTCCAGATCGAATATGATGTGGAGCTTTACGGCGCGGAAAAGACGATCCAGCTGCCCTTCGTGATGGGCGTGATGGCCGATCTGTCAGGCAAGTCCGAAGATCCTTTGCCCGCCGTGGCAGACCGCAAGTTTCTGGAAATCGACGTGGACAATTTTGACGACCGGATGAAGTCGATCAAACCGCGCGCGGCCTTCTCGGTGCCCAACACGCTGACCGGAGAGGGAAACATCGCCGTCGAGCTGACATTCGAGCGGATGGAAGATTTTTCGCCTGCCGCCATCGCCAGCAAGGTGGAGCCGTTGAAAAAATTGCTCGAAGCGCGAACCCATTTGTCGAACCTCGGCACTTACATGGATGGAAAGACCGGCGCGGAAGACTTGATGGCCAAGATCATCAACGACCCCGCATTGCTCAAGGCGCTGACTTCGACGCCTGCCGCGACTTCTCAGGATGAGGAATAGGCCATGACAGACGCAACAGAGACCACCGCAGAGGCAAAAACCCAGACGATTTTTGCGTCGTCCGAATTTGCCGAACTTCTGCAAAAGGAATTCCGCCCCAAATCCGAGCAGGCAAAAACCGCCGTCGAAGAGGCCGTGAAAACCCTTGCCCAGCAGGTGTTGGAGAACGAAGCGCTGGTGTCTGATGACGCATTGCGGTCGATTGATGCGCTCGTCGCCGAGATTGACATGAAGCTGACCCAGCAGATCAATCACATCCTCCATCACGAGGAGTACCAGAAGCTGGAGAGCTCTTGGCGCGGTCTGCATTTCCTCGTCAACAATACCGAGACCGACGAGATGCTGAAGATCCGGTTCATGGATTTGTCCAAAAAGGACCTGTCCAAGACCTTGCGGAAATTCAAGGGTACCGCCTGGGATCAATCTCCGATCTTCAAGAAGATCTATGAAGAGGAATACGGTCAGTTTGGTGGCGAACCCTATGCCTGCCTTGTTGGCGATTACCATTTTGATCACAGCCCGCGGGATGTTGAGATCCTGGGAGAGATGTCCAAGATCGCAGCATCTGCCCACGCCCCGTTCCTAGCCGGTGCTGATCCCACGCTTTTGCAGATGGATGGCTGGGACGAGCTGGCCAATCCGCGCGATCTGACCAAGATTTTCCAGACGCCGGAATATGCGGGTTGGCGATCCCTGCGCGAGAGCGAGGACGCACGCTATCTCGGACTTGCTATGCCCCGGTTCCTCGGCCGCCATCCCTATGGTGCCAAAACCGATCCGGTCGAAGAGTTCGCGTTTGAAGAAGACACCGAAGGTGCCCATTCGAACAAGTATTGCTGGGTGAACGCGTCCTACGCGATGGCGCGCAACATAAACCGGTCGTTCAAGGAATACGGTTGGTGTTCGCGGATCCGCGGCGTGGAATCCGGCGGCACGGTGGACGGTTTGCCGACCCATACGTTCCCGTCTGACGACGGCGGCGTCGATATGAAATGCCCAACCGAGATCGCCATTTCCGACCGGCGTGAGGCCGAGTTGGGCAATAACGGCCTGATGCCACTGATCCACCGCAAGAACACCGATACCGCCGCCTTTATCGGGGCGCAGTCCTTGCAAAAACCAACCGAGTACGACGACAGCAATGCGACGGCCAACGCCAATCTTGCGGCCCGGCTGCCCTACCTCTTCGCTACTTGCCGGTTTGCGCATTACCTCAAATGTATCGTGCGCGACAAGGTCGGCTCCTTTGCCAGCCGCACTGACATGGAGCAGTGGCTGCAGGACTGGATCAGCAAATACATCGACTACAACGAAGAGACGTCGACCGAGGAAGTGAAGTCGCGCAAACCGCTCGCTGCGGCGGAGGTTGTTGTCGAAGAGGTCGAGGGCAACCCCGGCTACTACGAAAGCAAGTTCTTCTTGCGCCCTCACTATCAGCTGGAAGGCCTTTCGGTGTCGCTGCGACTGGTGTCGAGACTGCCTTCCGAAGTCGAATAACCTCACACAATCAGAAACTTAATTAACGAAGAAAGGACCTTACAATGGCGTTTGACTCATATCTCCGCTTTCCCAAGAACAACATCATCCGAGGGGAAACGCTTGACGAAGAAATGGCCAAGGAAGGCGCATTTCAGATCACGCAATTCAGCTTTGGCGCCGAAAACAGCTCGGTTATCGACTCGCAGTCAGGCGGCGGTGGTGTCGGCAAGACCGACTTTCAGGACTTCACCTTCGACAAGCTGACCGACACGGCATCTGCTGGCCTTTACCGCGCCTGTGCGACGGGTGATCACCTTGATGAGGCCATTATGGAGTGCCGCCGTCAGGGGGCAGGCAGCAACGCAGGCGGCAAGCACTTCTTCATCGTGCGTTTCAAGACCGTCATCGTGAAGTCAATGAGCTGGTCCGGGTCTGGCGACGAGCTGACTGAAAGCATCACGCTGGCCTACGGCGCAAAGCAGATCGAATACCGCCGCCAAGGCAAGGACGGCAAGATGATCAAGCCGTCCAGTGGTCAGGGCGAGGCCGAGTGGAGCAAGGTTCTCAACAAAGAGAAATACGCGGTCCAAAAAGCATAGGCCGAAGCCCAGGTTCCGGGCGCTCTATCCCCCCGACGCCCGGAACCGTTATTCCCATTTATTGAGGCTTGAACCATGTCTGCCGAAACCCTGATAAAAACCGGCGACCTGCCTGAAGCGCTTCTTGCGCTGCAAGCCGAGGTGCGGGCCAATCCATCCGATGCGCGCCTCCGGGTGTTCCTTTTTCAGCTTTTGTGTATCGAAGGGGACTGGTCCCGGGCTGTTCAACAACTCAAGACGTCGGCGAGCCTCGATCCAGCCGCTCTTCCCATGGCTCAGATGTACCGCGAGGCGATTGTCTGCGAGGTCTATCGCGAAAAGGTTTTGCGTGGGCAGACGCCACCACCCTTTGACGAAGATGCGCCGTCGTGGCTTTCGGTATTGTGGGACGCCCTGAAGAAGGAAATCGACGGTGATGCAGAGGGCGCTGAACTGTTGCGCGCCATGGCCCTGCGGGCCGCCCCAGCCGTCGCCGGACGCGCGGATGGTACCGATTTCGACTGGATCGCTGACGCTGATCCGCGCTTTGGTCCGGTGCTGGAACTTATCGTGGACGGGAAATACCTGTGGCTGCCATTTGCGGCGATACGCCAACTGACGGTTCATCCCCCCAGTGATCTGCGCGATCTTGTCTGGACACCTGTCACGCTGACGCTGCTGGACGGCACAGAGGCTATTGGGCTGGTGCCGACACGCTACCCCGGCACGCATGAAACAGGAACGCCTGCACAAAAGCTGGCCCGCGCGACCGACTGGACTGAACGGGACGGCGGCACGCCTTTGGGTTTGGGTCAAAGGATGTTTTGCACAGATGAGGATGACATCGCCCTGATGAACCTGCGCGATGTCACCTTCCACGTTGCTGAAGCCTCGGCGCCCCCATCCCTGAAAGAGGCCAGCCATGGCTGATCGCGCCAGACTTGAGCGTTTGCAACCGGCTCTGCTTGACCGTCTGGTCGACGAAGCGCCGGACCAACGGACCGAGACCAACGCAGCGTGGGTCATAGACATCAACCGGTTGCGCGACATCATTCAGCGCGATCTGCACTGGTTGCTCAATACCACAAACCTCCAGGCCAGCGCTGACCTTGAACCCTTTCCGGAAACCGTGTGCTCGGTCTTGAACTTTGGCATTGTCGACGTGTCTGGCATCACAGTTACCAATTCTCGCGCGACCGAGATCCAGCAGGCAATCCGCGTGGCAATTGAACGGTTCGAACCGCGTCTTCTGCCCAATACGCTTGAGGTGGCGATCCACGAACGAAAGGACGTGCGCGCCGGATTGATTTCATTCGATATCCGGGCCGAGTTGTGGGCGGAACCTGTGCCGCTCGATCTTTACCTGCGGACGCAGCTTGATGTGACGACGGGCGAAGTATCCGTCCGCAGTCAGGGATAGCGCCATGGATAAGGGGCTCTTGAAACACTACGAGCAGGAACTGAGCTTTGTTCGGGAGATGGGGGACGAATTCGCGTCCGCCTACCCGAAGATTGCCGGACGGCTTGGGATGGGCCAGCTGGAGGTAATGGACCCGTATGTCGAGCGGCTGATGGAGGGGTTCGCCTTCATGGCGGCACGGGTCCAATTGGAGCTGGAAAAGCAAAACGCCAACCTGACACAAAGCCTGCTCGAAACAGTGTATCCCCACTATCTGGCACCCATCCCATCGATGATGATCGCCCGACTGGAACCTGATCCGGGACAAGGCAATCTGGCGGCAGGCGTCACGGTTCCGCGCGGCACAGAGTTGCGCGGACGGGTGCGCGACACAGCCCAAAGCGGTGTCATCTACACCACCTCTCAGGACGTCACGCTGTGGCCGCTGGAAATTAGCGAGGTCGAGTACCTTGATGCGCGCGGCGATCTGGTTGCGGCAGGCGTGGGGCGTCATTCCCCCGCAAAAGCGGCACTGCGTCTTCGTTTGCGCCGCACTGATGGTGCACCCTTGGCCGAATTGCCCTTGGAATGTCTGCGTGTCTTCCTCACCGGTGCAGGGGCAGAGCCTTGGCGGCTATATGAGGCGATCATGGGACAGGGGATCGGTCTGGCAGGTCGGTCAACGGACCGCCGTGCGGATTGGAATGAATACCTGGGCGTAGACATCTCTGCGTGCGGATTTGACCCCGAAGAAGCGCTGCTTCCAACGCCCGGTGCCTCCTTTGACGGCTACCGGTTGCTGCAAGAATATTTTGCCATGCCGCAGCGGTTCTTTTTCACCGAGTTCGGCGGGCTGCGTCCGGCCATAGAGAGAACAACCAGCTCCGATCTGGATTTGTATATCTTGTTGCGCGAAGGCCAACCCGAACTTGCGTCCACAACCCCGGCCAATTTCGACCTGCACGCGGTGCCCGCAATCAACCTTTTTCGCAAGCGTTGTGACCGGGTGCATGTCGCGGATACGCAGGTTGAACACCTCGTCACCGTGGACAGGACGGCCCCCATGGATTTCGAGGTATATCAGCTTGAAACGGTGACGGGCATCGGAGGTGATCGGGAGCAGGATGTGCAGTTTCGCCCGTTCTACAGTGCCGAGGATTTCACGCCATCCGGTGATGCACACACCGCGTACTTCAGTCAGCGCCGCCGCCTGCGTCAACGGTCTGAGCGTCAGAAACTGACGGGATCACGGACGTCTTATCTGGGGTCCGAGTTGTACCTGACCCTCACGGACCGGACCCAAGCGCCATATCCGCGCGCGGTCAAACAGTTGGCGATCACGGCGCTTTGCACCAACCGAGATCTTCCTTTGCTGACGCCTGTGGGGGTGGGGGAGACGGATTTCACGCTTCCGGAGGGTGGCCCGGTCAAACGGGTGCGCGCGATCATACCGCCCACGCGGCCCCGGTCGAGCCTTGCAGAGGGCAAACAGGCTTGGCAGCTTATTTCGCACCTTAGCTTGAATTATCTGTCCCTCGTTGATGCCGATCGCGGCACCGGGGCGGCGGCCCTGCGAGAGATTGTCGGGCTATACGCAGCTTTGGGCGAACCTGCTCTGGCCAAACAGATCGAAGGTCTGTCGACCGTCTCGTCCCGTCCGATTGTACGGCGGCTTGCAGACGGTGTGCTCACCAGCGCGGTGAGGGGATTGGAGATCAGGGTCGGTTTTGACGAAAGCTTTTTCGAGGGGACCGGCTGTTACCTGTTGGGCGCGGTGCTCGAAACCTTTTTCGCCAAATACGTCAGCCTGAACAGCTTTACGGAAACATGTATTCATTCATCACAGCGCGGGGATATCGCCAGATGGCCAGCCAAGAGCGGACGGCGGGTCCTGATCTGACGCGCCTTGCCGCGCTGAACGAGAACCCCGAGACATTCAACTTTTTTCGAGCGTTGCGCTTGATCGAAGCAGTGCATCAGGACAGCCCGCGCCTCGGCACATCGCGCCGGCCGTCTGAAGACCCCGTTCGTTTGGCGCAGGCGGCAGACCTGGCGTTCGCGCCTTCGACCATCAAATCTTTTGCCAAAGGTGAGAACGGCGTGCCAACGCTGACGCAACTTGCCTTTGGCCTTTTTGGACCCAATGGTCCGCTACCGCTGCACATGACCGAGTTTGCCCGCGACCGGCAACGCAACATGGATGATCCCACCATGGTGGCGTTTGCAGATATGTTTCATCACCGGATGCTGTCGCTGCTTTATCGGGCCTGGGCCAGCGGCCAGCCAACGGCCTCTTTTGATCGACCGGGCGATGATGGTTTTGGCCGAAAGGTCGGTGCGCTGGCCGGGTTCGCAGGAGACGCGCTGGACGGGCGCGACGCGATGCCCGACGTTGCAAAAAAGCACTTCGCAGGACTGTTGGCGGCCAGCCCCCGCAGTGAGGCGGGCCTGACAGCCATCATCACACAGTTATTTGACACACCGGTCGAGGTCGAAAGTTTTGTAGGCAGCTGGTTGCATCTGGAACCATGCGACCGTGGACAGCTTGGCAGCGCTGCCCTTGGCGGTGGCGCCAGCTTGGGCGAAAAGACGTGGTCCCGGTCCGCCAGCTTCCTTCTGCGCATCGGTCCCATGTCGCTGGCAGAATACCAGCGGCTGTTCCCCGGAACCCCCGGCTTCAAGCGACTGGCCGCAATTGTCCGAACCTATGTTGGTGATACGCTGGAATGGACTGCCAACCTGATCCTGCGCGCCGAAGAGGTGCCACCTGCAGTCCTTGGGCAGGCGGCCACACTGGGGCGGACCAGCTGGATCGGGCAACGTCAGGCCCGTGACGCGGATGAATTGACCCTCTCTCAACCTTGCCAACACCCTCTTTGACGGCCCCAGAAGAAAGCAATGCAAATGTCCGAGATCAGCCGTGTCGCCTTGTTTGGAAAGCTCAACACGAGCGCGTTCCAGGCCATCGAGAGCGCAACCGTTTTTTGCAAGATGCGCGGGAACCCGTATGTGGAATTGGCCCATTTCATCCACCAAATTCTGAACGGTCATGACAGCGACCTGCACCGGATCATCCACTATTTTGATCTGGATGAGAGCCGGATTGCGACGGAACTGCAGCGTGCATTGGATGCTTTGCCGCGCGGCGCGACGGCCATCTCAGACTTGTCGCCACACTTGGAGGAGGCCGTAGAGCGCGCGTGGGTCCAAGCATCCCTTGCCTACGGGGTATCGCGGGTGCGCACAGGACATCTGTTGCTGGCGATCTTGTCTACACCGGGCTTGAAGAACGTCTTGCGTCTGATCTCCACCGAATTGGAAGGTTTGGACGCACAGGCCCTTTCGCATGACTTTGATGCGGCGGTGGAGGGTTCACCAGAAGCCGAATTACCTGCGCAGGACGGATCGCGCTTAGGTTCAGAACCGGGGGAGGCGTCGTCTGCAATGGCCGCGTCAGGCCAGGATGGGTCGGCTTTGGCGCAATTTTGCACCGATCTGACGGAACGCGCGCGCGAGGGGCAGATTGATCCCATCGTTGGCCGGGACCCTGAAATTCGCGAAATTATCGATGTGCTGATCCGCCGCCGCCAGAACAACCCGATCCTGACGGGTGAAGCGGGGGTCGGAAAAACGGCAGTGGTCGAGGGGCTGGCACTGCGCATCGTGCGCGGTGACGTGCCGCCATCGCTGTCCGCGGCGCGACTGTTGTCATTGGATATCGGACTGTTGCAGGCAGGTGCGTCGATGAAGGGTGAGTTCGAAAACCGTCTGCGCGGTGTCATTGACGAGGTGCAGGCCAGCGCGGTCCCGATCATCTTGTTTGTGGATGAAACCCATACACTGGTAGGCGCGGGTGGGGCTGCAGGTACCGGCGACGCTGCCAACCTGCTCAAGCCCGCGCTTGCGCGTGGGACGCTGCGCACTATCGGCGCCACGACTTGGGCTGAGTACAAAAAGCACATCGAAAAAGACCCGGCTTTGACACGCAGGTTCCAAGTGGTCCAAGTGGCAGAGCCCGACGAAACAACCGCTCTTTTGATGATGCGCGGTGTGTCCGAAACGCTTGAGCGACACCATAATGTGCAAATCCTCGACGAGGCGCTAGAGGCCAGCGTGCGTCTTTCGGCGCGTTACATTCCAGCACGGCAATTGCCGGACAAGTCGGTCAGTGTGCTCGACACGGCCTGTGCACGTGTGGGCATCAGTCTGCACGCGACACCGGCACCCGTGGATGATTGCCGACGACGGATCGCGGGCTTGCAAACCGAGTTGGAGATCATCAACCGGGACGAAGCCGCAGGGGCGCAGATTGGCACGCGGCGCAGCACCGCCCAAGAGGGGCTAGAGGTGGAAACCGCTCGGCTGGTCACCCTGACAGAGCAATGGGAGGCGGAAAAGGCACTGGTCATTCAGATCATGGATCTTCGCGCTCAGGTGCAATCTGCAGAAACGTCTGACAGTGCCGAAGCCGCATTGAAAACCTTGCGCTCTACGCAAGCCGCGCTTGAAGCACTGCAGGGTGAGACGCCGATGATGTTGCCCATCGTGGATGCCGCCGCCATCGGGTCAGTCGTCGCCGATTGGACCGGCATCCCGGTGGGCAGAATGGTGCGGGACGAGATGCGCACCGTCCTGAACCTCGCAGAGCACCTTTCGCAACGGGTTATCGGTCAGGACCATGCCATGGAGATGATCGCCAAACGTGTGAAATCCTCGCGCGCTGGGCTGGACAACCCGTCGAAACCCATCGGGGTCTTCATGCTGGCCGGGACATCCGGGGTCGGCAAGACCGAAACGGCGCTGGCGATTGCCGAGACGCTATACGGTGGCGAACAGAACGTCATCACGATCAACATGAGCGAATATCAGGAGGCGCACACGGTCAGCAGCCTGAAAGGCGCGCCGCCCGGCTATGTCGGGTACGGCGAAGGAGGCGTACTGACCGAGGCCGTGCGCCGAAAACCCTATTCCGTTGTCTTGCTGGATGAGGTTGAAAAGGCGCACCCAGATGTTCACGAGATCTTTTTTCAGGTGTTTGACAAGGGGGTGATGGAGGACGGTGAAGGTCGCAGGATCGACTTTCGCAATACCCTGATCCTGATGACATCGAATGTCGGATCAGACGTTATCATGGACCTGTGTGCCGATCCTGATCTGATGCCTGAGCCTGAGGGCATAGCCAAGGCGTTGCGCGCGCCGTTGCTCGAGGTGTTTCCACCCGCCCTTCTGGGCAGGATCGTCACCATTCCCTACTATCCGCTAAACCCGGACATGATCGGCCAGATCACGCGGTTGCAATTGGACCGGATCGGCGCCCGTGTTCAGGCGGCCTACGACGTGCCGTTTTGCTATTCGGATGCGGTCGTCGATACGATTGTCTCGCGTTGTCGCGAAGTTGAAAGCGGTGGTCGGATGATCGACGCCATCGTTACCAACACGATGCTTCCCGCTCTGTCGAGCGAGGTGCTGACCCGCCAACTTGACGGCGGACACGTCTCCAAAATGGCCATTGATGTTGCGGATGGCCAATTCTCCTACGCATTCGACTAGGTTTGGAGTTGCGCCCGGAATTGCGGTTTTTCTGTTCGGGTGCTGAACCTTGAGCCGTGCGGCCGGCACTTACTGACTGAACGTCTGTAAGGAAGCCTGTCCGATGTCCAAAAGCAGCCAGAAATTCATCGCCCGCAATCGCGCGCCCCGCGTCCAGATCGAATATGATGTGGAGCTTTACGGCGCAGAAAAGACGATCCAGCTGCCGTTCGTGATGGGCGTGATGGCAGATCTGTCGGGCAAGTCCGAAGACCCTTTGCCCGCTGTGGCAGATCGAAAGTTTCTGGAAATCGACGTGGACAATTTTGACGACCGGATGAAGTCGATCAAACCGCGCGCGGCTTTTTCAGTGCCTAACACTCTGACTGGAGAGGGCAACATCGCTGTCGATCTGACATTCGACAAGATGGACGATTTTTCACCTGCCGCAGTGGCCCGCAACGTGGCGCCGCTGAACCAACTGCTTGAAGCGCGTACCCAGCTTGAGCATCTGCGCACCTATATGGATGGCAAATCCGAAGCCGAAGACCTGATTGCGCGGCTGATCAACGATCCGGAAACCGTTGCAGCACTGGCGGGCTCCGGCGCGGTGGCAAACCAGACCGATGCGGCGCTGGATACCATGCGGAACGCGGCAAGCATTACACAGCAGGAAGTTGTCGATGACACCGATGCAGTGCTCTCGGCTTTGGCGGCACTGGACCCCGACGAAACAAGCGCGCCCGATCCGGAAGATGCAATCGACTCTGCGTTGGCCGATCTTGCAGCTTCAGGTAACCGCGACGAGACGGACATTAGTCGCTCGACAGAGGCCGTGCTAGAAATTGATGAAGGGCCGTCGACGCCTGACTTCGAGGAGCAAGTGGTTGACGACAGTGTGGTCGATCTTGACCTGATCGAGGACAACTCGGACGACGGCGCATTGGACGCAAACGAAGATGATATAGACGCCGCCGATGCGACTGCGACGTCAGATGACATAGCCATCGAAGAAGGCATTCAAGATGATGTAGATGCCGTTGAACTAACCGTGGAAGCGGCTGAACTTACGGATAATTCTGATGCTCAATCCAACGAGATGCATTCTGAGGATGTCCAGGACGTATCGGATGAGCAGTTGGATGTTCCTGATGATTTGGACGCGGGAGATCTTGCCGACGGTTCCATAGAAGATCTGGATCTGTCTCCGGAAGAAACGACCGACGAACCTGACGAAGAATCGATAGAGTCGGACCTGCAGGAAGACGCAGATCCCGCCGAACAGGCGGAGCCTTCCCCCCACGGCAGCCTTGATCTGCCCAAGCCCGAGGATCGCGAAGCAAACCGGTCTACGTTCCGCGTCGCAATCCTTGGGGATTTCACCGGTCGGGCCAGCAAGGGCGCGCTGGAAATTGGGGCGGACCTCGCCCGTCGCAAGCCCATCAAATTCGACGTCGATACGCTCGAAGATGTGATCAAGCGGTTCGCGACCACGCTTGTTTTGCCAATTGGGCTGGACGGGGCGGGCGTTGAAGTCACCTTGTCGGAGCTCGACGACCTTCACCCCGACAATCTCTATGAGAACGTTCCGCTATTTGACGAACTGTCCAACTTGCGCAGACGGCTGGTCGCTGGAAACAGCACCCAGGATATTGCGCAGTTGCAGGAATGGGCCACCCTTTTCGGCGATGCAAAAGCGGCCAACCGAACCCGTGCGCGCGGTGCCACCGTGCCCGCCGACCTGAAGTTGAGCGCGTTCCAATCTCTGATCGGCGACAACTCTGGCGCTTTGCGCGCAGCCTCGCCTGCCGAAGATCTGATCGGCCGTATCGTCGGCCCTTATGTGCAGGCCGCACCCGACCCCGATCAACCAGCGATGCTGGCGGCTGTCGATGCAGCCCTGTCTGGCGCGATGAGCGCAATTCTGCACCATCCGGATTTTCAGGCCGTTGAAAGCACATGGCGTTCGCTGGAGCTTTTGGCCCGCCGGATCACAACCGGTGCGGGGCTTGAAATCGTGCTGTATGACATCTCGGCAGAGGAGTGGGCGGCCGATCTCGCATCGGAAGAAGACCTTGCGCGAACTGGCCTCTTTCAGATGCTGGCCGAAGAGCCGCGGCTGGACGATGCGCAAGGGCCATTGTCTGCGATTTTCGGGCTCTACACGTTGGAAGAGACACCGCCCCATGCGGATTTGATGGCTCGTATGGCCAAGATCAGCGACTGGATGAATGCACCCTTCCTGACCGCGATTTCCGACAGCTTCCTCGAAACACCCAAGCACGAACGCCATCCACTGGTGGCGCAATCCTGGGATGGCCTGCGGGCATTGCCAGAGGCATCATATGTCGGATTGGCCGCGCCCCGTTTCCTGCTGCGCCTGCCTTACGGTGCGCGAACCGAGCCAGTGGATCCGTTCGATTTCGAGGAATTCACTCTTCGCGATGGATTGAAGGGCATGCTGTGGGCCAATCCGGTGGTCCTGTCGGCCTTGCTGCTATGTGAGACGGTGAACCAGAAAGGCAAGGCAATGAAGCTGGGCGATGTAATGTCGGTGGGCGATCTGCCGCTGCATTACATCACAGACCAACACGGCGATCAGATCGCCCTCCCGTGCACCAGTCGGTTGCTGAACACGCGTACAATGGCTGAGGTTGTGGCCCGTGGGTACATCCCGCTCTTGTCGATCAAGGGTCGGACCGAGGTGCGGCAAGGGTCGTTTCAAGGTCTGGGCGCCGGCCTCTTGGCGGGTCCCTGGGGGCAAAGCGCAGGGGCAGGGACAGGGCTCGGTGGGCTCAAATCCACCCTCGATTTCACACGCGAAGCCACGGCAAACCCCGGAGATACGGACGACTTCGGACCTTCCCGCCCCGGCGGCGCGGGTGAGGATTACGACGACCAGTTTTCGGACGACGATGACGATGATCTCGGCTTTGGCAGCGATGATGACGATGACGACGATGATCTGGACGGCTTTGATTTAGGCGGGGACGACGATGCCGCCGATGATGATGAGGACGGCGACGACCTTGACGCATTGCTTGCTGGATTTGGCGACGACGACGATCAAGACGGGGACGATGACGACGACGAAGTGGATCCCGAGCTGGCCGCCTTGATGGAGGATTTGTGATGGGCATGTGCCGCAACACCCACGCGTGCGCGCCCAGCCGGGAGGTATGTTGAATGTCCAAGGATATCCTTTTGGAAAACCGGCCAGCGACGCTGATCTTGCCCAATCGCATCAAAGGCTATCTTGTGCGCGCGCAGGTCGACGAAGCCCTGAGCGAAATCCCCCACATGACCGTCGAATTCATGTCCACGGACCTCGACCTTGATCTGCAAAAGCTGGTGGGTGAGCGGATGCGCATCGACCTGGATGCGCCCAAAAAGAAAACACGTTATTTTCAAGCGCGCTGCGTGTCGGCTGAATTCCTTGGCGCATCAGGCAGCCAAGGCTACTTCCGGGCGGAGTTGCGTCCATGGGTGTGGTTTTTGACCCAAACGAACAACTGCCGGATTTTCCAAGACAAGACCGTGATCGAGATCATCAAGGATGTCTTCGGCGCACACGGTTTTTCGGACTTCAAGGACAAGACAAAGCACCGCTTCGAAAAACGGACCTATTGCGTGCAATACCGTGAAAGCGATTTCGACTTCATCTCGCGATTGATGGAGGAGGAGGGCATTTACTACTTTCACCAATACGACCAGACTCGCGAAACCCTGATCCTTGCCGACGACGCCAGCAGTCATGAACCGCTCATCGACCACGGACAGCTGAACTACTATGTGCGCGCCGCCGATATGTTCCGGGATGAGGATCACATCTACGAATGGCGCGGGTCTGAGCAGATACGCCCGGGAAAGGTGTCGCTGCAGAGCTACGATTTTGAAAAGCCCAAGACCGACCTGTCTTCGGTCAAGTCATTGCCGAAGGGGCGCAGCGCGCACAATGGCTATGAAATCTATGATTACCCGGGCCGTCACGTCAGTGCCGGAACGGGCGAACATCAGGCGCGGGTCAAAGTCGAAGGGTTCGCTGCGCAAACCCACCGGGCGCGGGCCGTGGGCAGCGTTCGGCAGATGCTTGTGGGGGCAACATTCAAGCTGAACAAGCACCCCCGCAAAGCCGAGAACAACGATTACCTGGTCGTTCGCGCGCAACATCAAATACAGATCGATGTGATCATTGAAGATCGAGATATCGTGGATGCGATCCTGGGTCCCGTGCTGGATTTTGATGCCGGCACCAATCCAGACCTTTACCGCTGCAGCATCGAGGTCCAGCCCGCTCGTGAGCCATACCGTGCTCCTGCGCGCACGCCCCGTCCGGAGAACCCCGGAGTGCAGACAGCCGTGGTGGTTGGCAAGGCCGGGGAGGAGGTGTGGACTGACAAATTCGGTCGGGTGAAAATCCAGTTCCATTGGGACCGCGACGGCAAGCAGGATGAGACGTCATCTTGCTGGGTCAGGTCGACTGTGCCCTGGAGCGGCAAGGGATGGGGCATGATGGCCATTCCACGCGTCGGGCAGGAAGTCGTCGTTCAGTTCGAACAGGGTGATCCCGACCGACCAATTATCACCGGCATGGTCTATAATGGCGACACAAAGTCCCCGTTCCCACTGCCCGGCAATGCCACGCAGATGGGCATCAAGACAGACAGTTCCAAGGGCGGAAACGGCTTTAGCGAGCTGGTGTTTGAGGACAAGAAAGGCGCGGAGTTCGTGCGTCTGCAATCCGAGCGCGACTTCAAGCAGATCATCAAGAATAACGCCGAGATCGAGGTTGGTCTTGGCCACAAGGACAAGGGCTTTCTCAAGCAGACCATCCACGGCGACAAGACCGAAACGATTGGCGGCACGCACAGTCTGGACGTGGCCAAGAGCGCCGAGATGGATGTGGGCACAGCGCTGACGGTGACGGCGAAATCCAAGATCACTTTGAAATGCGGCGGTGCGCAGATCGAGATGACGCCTACCGGTATCACGATCTCGGCGCCGCAGGTCGAGGTGAAGGCGTCGGCCACCGCCAAGATAAACGCTGGTGGTCAGCTGGCGCTTGAGGGCAAGGGACAAGCGTCGCTCAGTGGCAAGGGGATGCTCAAGCTCGAAGGTGGCGGCATGACCCAGTTGAAGTCCTCCGGTATTTTGATGGTCAAGGGCAGCTTGACCATGATCAACTAGAGGTGGTCGCGATGTCCCATCCATCACCAGCTGGTCTTTCATTTGACGACTTGCACAAACTGCCGCCCGGCCCCGCAGCCCGCGTCCTCACAAAGCACAGTGTAACGTTGCAGACCGAACTGGATGCACCGGCAAGCGCGTCGGCATCCGAGGTTCTTGCGGAACTTCACAACAAGTCCGCGCTCCTCGATATGCTGCAAATTCTGGCGCACACCCTTCCACCGCGCGAGGCGACCTGGTGGTCCTGCCTTGCCGCACGCGAGATGGGCGCCCAAACCTCTGCTGTCGGCGCCGCTGAGCAATGGGTGCGGCAGCCAGGTTTCGACACGCGGCTTGCCGCACGCGAGGCGTTGGATGCCGCGAAACAAGATGACGATACGGTGTTTTGTGCCATGGCCGCGTGTTTTGCCGATGGCACAATGGGGCCGGGGGAGTTCGATGATCACGCGGCCCCAAATGGCGCCGTGGGTGCCGCGGTCTACAGCATGCTTTTGATCGCGCTTTACGCGGACGAAGCCACTGTAGCCGAGCGCAGTGCACTCTTTCTCGAGCGTGGGCTGAATATTGCACGCGGTGGGAACGGTAAAATCGAACCAAATTCGGACAAGGCGGCACTTACCAAAGGAACCGCCAGTACATCAGGTGCTGGCACAGCCGCCAACCCGAACGAGGTATAGCCATGACATTGCCCGCCGCCCGAGTTGCAGACATGCACGTCTGCCCGATGGTGACCGGTGTTGTGCCGCATGTTGGCGGTCCCGTTGTCACACCGACGCCAACCGTCTTGATCGGCATGATGCCAGCGGCGACTGCCACGGCGATGGCGGTCTGTGTTGGCCCGCCGGACATCGTGGCCAAAGGGTCGATGACCGTACTCACCGGCAAGAAACCACAGGCCCGTATGGGGGATACGTGTGCTCATGGCGGCGCAATCGTGATGGGTTGCTTGACCGTGCTGATCGGAGGCTGAAGGCGATGTCACTCTCCTTGAAAGCACATCATGCCGGTTCGTCAACAAATGCGCCGATCGAGGTGACGATGGCGGGCGATACGATCACTGTAGGGCGGGGCGACGACAACGACCTCGTGCTGCCTGATCCGGATCGTCACCTTTCAAAAAGGCACTGCGTCGTCGAACGGAGTGGCGAGAGCTTTGTTGTCACGGATATGTCGACCAACGGCACGTTCCTCAATTATCAGGAGGACCGGCTTGAAGCCACGCCTACACCATTGAGTTCTGGTGACGTGATCCTTTTGGGCGAATTCGAACTTGTCGTCAATATCAACGAAGAGGTTTGCGACGCGGACAACCCTTCGCGCGACTTGCCGGATTCATTACCTGCCGCGGCACCGTCCGGTCAAACTCCTTTGGCGGGGATCGATGATGAAGACAGCGCGTTCCTTGACGCCCTGTTGAGTGGGCCTGTCGATGCAGCGCAATCCATGAGCAGCGATCCGTTTGATGCGCATCCTCAAATCGGGGCCAGCGCACCGGATCACACGCCCGCCGAGCGAGATCACTTTGTCGCGCCACGCGCACTGAACACCGTCATACCTGACGACTGGGAAGACGGGTTGGTAGTTCCACCTGCGGAGGAAACGCCTGCGCAAGAACCTGAACAAATGCCCATTCCTGAGGCTTCACCTGCTCCAACTCCGGTGCCTGCCAGTCAACCGCAAGGCGCGGAAGCTGATGCGGCTGTGCAGGCCTTCGTTGCGGGCCTCGGCGTCACAGACCTGAGTATCCCGCCAGAACGGGCCGAAGAAGTGATGGGCCGTATGGGACGGGTCATGGCCACGATGATCGCTGGAATGCGCGACATCATGATGACCCGGGCGGCTCTCAAAAGTGAGATGCGGGTCGCACGGACAATGATCGGGGCTGACCAGAACAATCCGCTGAAATTCTCTGTCAGCGTGGAGCAGGCTATCGAAGCGATGCTGAAACCTGCCGGGCGCGGATATCAGGATCCACAAAGTGCGGCCGCTGAGGTTCTGCGCGACATCAAGGCCCATGAGATTGCGACGATGACTGGCATGCAGGCGGCTCTATCGGGTCTTTTGGCGCAGCTTGGGCCGAACGAAGTCTCCGCAAAGATTGAAAACGCCTCTGGTTTTGGGGGATTGCGCGGCAACCGGAAAGCGCAGTGCTGGGATGCCTATGTGCGCCATCATGAACGGTTGGCCCGCCAGACCGAGGACGATTTTCAGTCGACGTTCGGCAAGGAATTTTCCCGCGCCTACGAACAACAGATCACCAAACTTTGAAGGGACAAGACATGTTCAACCGCATTGCATTTCTGGTCTGCGCGATGGCGCTTTCGATCCTAGCGGGCTGCGCTGAGCAAGGTCCTGCGCCGACCACCGTGACCTTATCCATCACCGGGGCTGCCGACATGAATGGCGGGGCACCGGCGCAGGTCAAGGTCTACTACCTCAATGATACGGAGCGCTTCCGATCGTCCGACTTCTTTGCGGTTTTTGAACAACCCGAAGCGACGCTCGGTGCCGATCTGGTGTCCGTGAGCCCGTTCAGCCTCGCACCCGGACGCACCGTGGCCGACACCAAAAGCTTTGCCACCCCGCCCGCCGCAATCGGCGTTGTCGCGGCGTTTCGCGATATCAACGGCGCGTTTCTGGCAGTCCGCACGCTCGTTCCGAACGCGCCGAACCCGGTTCAGGTGACGTTGACCGGTAATCGCGTCGTTATCCGCTGACGCGCCCCGAAGGAGCCCACCGCATGTCTTGGCAAAACAAAGTCATCTGGCAAGAAGGCCTGTTCCTCCAGCCGCACCATTTCCAACAGCAGGATCGCTACCTGGAAGCATTGGTGTCCGGTCTGGCAGGTTCTGTCGCGCCCTATGCCTGGGGCGTGCGGGAACTGGTCCTTGATGCCGAGTTGTTGCGATTGGGCAAGATCGCTGTGACTTCGGCCTCCGGCTTGACCCCGGATGGTGTTGCGTTTCGCATCCCGGAGGTGGACGCGCATCCCGCCGCGCTCGACGTGCCGGAAACGGTAAAGAATGCCGTTGTCTTTTTGACTGTGCCGACACGGCGGCAAGGCGCAAACGAGGTGGATCTGACAGAGGACCCGGCCGCGCGCTCGCGGTATGTGCCAAGTGAGATTGAAATCACCGACAGTACAGGTCGGGACCGTCGCCCTGTGGACCTTGCCGTTGGCAAGTTGCGGATGATGCTTGCGCTGGATGTGGACGAGTTGACAGACCGGCTGGCCATTCCGATTGCCCGTATCGTCGAGGTGCGCGCTGACGGTGAGATCGTGTTGGACAAAGGGTTCATGGCGTCCTGCCTTGATGCCCGCGCCGCACCACCGCTGCATGACTTTTTGCAGGAACTTGAAGGGCTGATCAGCCACAGGGCGCATGCGTTGTCTGGTCGCCTCAGCCAAACCGGTGCTGCCAAGGGCGTGGCTGAAATTTCTGACTTCCTTCTGTTGATAGCAATCAACGCGGCGTTGCCTCAGATCCGCCATTTGCTGAGCATCGAAAACGCCCATCCCGCTCAGATCTACCAGCAGCTTGTGGGTCTTGCCGGTCAGTTGGCGACTTTCATGACTGCTGACAAGATCGCACCGGAATTCCCCATCTACCGCCACGCCGATTTGACCGCTGTGTTTCAGCCTGTGATCCGGGCGCTCCGCGAGAACCTGAGCATGGTTCTGGAGCAAAACGCCGTTGCGATCCCGCTTCAGGCACGGAACTACGGCGTGTCCGTGGCGATGGTCGAGGACAAGTCCCTTCTGACAAGCGCCAGCTTCGTGCTGGCTGCCAGGGCCAATGTGCCGCCTGAAAGCGTGCGCAGGCACTTTCCATCGCAAGCCAAATTGGGGCCGGTCGAGGATATCCGTCAGTTGGTCAACTCGGCCCTGCCGGGCGTTGATCTGCGCGCCTTGCCCGTCGCGCCGCGCCAAGTGCCCTACCACGCGGGCGTCGTCTATTTCGAGCTGGATCGTGCGAACCCGTATTGGAAGCAAATGCGCGCCTCGGGTGGGTTGGCGATCCACGTGGCGGGCGAATTCCCGGATCTTGAGATGGAGCTGTGGGCGATCCGCTGATGCCGGACACGCGCAGGAGAGATAACAATGACCCAGGACGACCCTTTCGCAGAAGCCACCGACACCGACAAAACGGTGATCCGTCTCAATCCGGGTGGCCGACGTCCTGAACCCGCGCCGCTGCCACCACAGGCGGCGCCTATGCAACACGTTGAAACCAGTACGGCACCTGTGGTGACCACACCCAATCCGAAAGCTGCTTTGACGCCGGATGTTGTTGCCGGGTTCAATGCGCTTTGCGCCGCTGCCTCGCCTCTGTTTCAATTGGTTGGCCGCATTCGCAACCGCGCACAACATGCCGACGCGGCTCAGCTGCGCGAGAGTGTCGTGTCCCAAATTCGAGCCTTTGAGACCCGTGCATCCGTCGCGGGCGTGCCGGGTCAGATCGTCAAGGTGGCACGCTATGCGATCTGCGCCACGGTCGATGACGTTGTGCTGAACACGCCGTGGGGCGGCAACAGCATCTGGGCGCAGCAAAGCATGGTGGGCACATTTCACAAGGAGACCCACGGCGGCGAGCGGTTTTACGACCTGCTGGATCGATTGCAGGCTGATCCTGGCAGCAATCGGGATTTGCTCGAATTTCTCTACATGTGCCTCAGCCTCGGGTTCGAGGGGCGCCTGCGTGTCGCGTCACGCGGCGTGGAAAAGCACCTTGCCGTGCGCGACGGACTGGCGCGCACCATTCGGGCGCAGCGGGGCAGGGCGGAACCTGATCTTTCGCCACATTGGCAGGGGTTGAAGGTGGCGCATCGCGTACTGTCGATCTGGATGCCGGTGTGGTTGCTGGCGGGGCTGACGACGGCGCTGACCGCCCTGGCATTCTTTGTCCTGTCCTTTCTGCTGAGCCTGGACACCGAACGCGTGCGTGGTCAGATCCTTGCACTTGATCTTGGCGGGCCGATCACTCTTGCACGACCGGCACCACCACCACCCCCGGCGCCGCTTCCACCTCCTGATCAGGTCAATGACCTAGATCGCATCAGCACCTTTCTGGCCCCCGAAATTGCGCAGGAGCTGGTGACCGTCACGCGCGAAGGCAACACGGTTTTGGTGCGCATTAATGGTCAGGGGATGTTTGGATCAGGTTCCGACGTGTTGCGTGAAGACATTGGTCCACTGATCGACCGGGTCGCCGCGGCACTTGAGCCTGAGACCGGTCGGATCATTGTTGCGGGCCATTCCGACAATGTCCCCATCAGCACCGCGCGCTTTCCTTCGAACTTGGCGCTGTCTCTCGCCCGGGCGGAATCCGTGATGGACAAGATCGTCACCACACTAAGCGATCCGAACCGGATCACCGCTGAAGGTCGCGCAGATAACGACCCAATCGCCACGAACGACACTCCGGACGGGCGCGCGCAGAACCGGCGTATCGACGTCATCCTTATAGAGGCAGGCTAAAGCCATGATCCGCAGATTTTTCAAACACGCCGCACTGTCTCCGATTGGTATCGTGGTCTTTACTGCTGCGTTGTTGTTGGGACCCTTGTGGTATCTCGGGCCGCTATTGGAGATTGCAGGTGTGCGTCCGTTCGATACGATCCTCGATCGGGTGGCGGCGACGTTTTCGATCTTGGCCGCCGCAACGATCTTCGTTCTGATCATTCTGCTTGTTCGGCGGTCGCGTGACACCCAGATGTCCGAGGAAATGGCCAAGCAGGTCGCCGAGGATACTGCGGAAGACGATGCCGTACACTCCGAACTGAACGAGATTGGCACCCGGCTCAAAACCGCGCTGCAAACGCTTCGCAAAAGCAGGACCGGTGGCTGGCTCGGCAAGGGTCATCTGTACCAATTGCCGTGGTACATCATGATCGGGCCGCCCGGTGCGGGCAAAACCACCGCGATTGTAAATTCCGGCCTCAAGTTCCCGCTGGCTGACACAATCGGCAAAGAAGCCGTTGGCGGTGTCGGTGGGACCCGGAATTGCGATTGGTGGTTCACCAATGATGCCGTCCTGCTGGACACCGCCGGCCGGTATACGACGCAGGACAGCAATGCGACTTCGGACGGTCGTGCCTGGACTGGATTTCTGGAGATGCTCAAGAAATACCGCAGCCGCCAGCCGATCAACGGAGCGCTGGTTGCAATCAGCCTGTCCGATTTGTCGGAAATGGATGACGTTACCGCCGCGAGCCATGCACAGGCAATCCGGATCAGGTTGCAAGAACTACGCGACAGGCTTGGCGTCAGCTTCCCCGTGTATGTCGTTCTAACGAAGGCCGATCTTGTCGCGGGTTTTCAAGAATTTTTTGACGGGCTGGGCAGCAAAGAACGAGAGCAGGTGTGGGGCATTACTTTCCCGCTTGAAGCTGACAATGGCGTGGCCACACCCGTGACAGATAACTTTCGATCAGAATTCGATGGGCTGGTCGCACGCCTTAGCGATCACAGCCTTGAACGGATGCAAACCGAGACGGACTTTCAGCGCCGTGCCCTCATCGCGGGCTTCCCAACCCAAATGGCCAGCTTGCGCGAAGCGGCAGAGCGGTTCTTGGGAGAGATTTTTCAGGAAAGCCGCTACAGTGATCCGCTGCTTTTGCGTGGCGTCTATTTCACCTCGGGCACACAGGAAGGCATGCCCATCGACAGGTTGATGGCGGGGATGGCACGCAATTTCGGGATAGGGCGGCAAGCCATCGGCACCGGTCAGGGGCAAGGGCGCAGCTTCTTTCTCACCCGGCTTATGACGGACGTGATCTTTGGGGAGGCGGGGCTCGTTTCGCGCGATGATGCGGTTGAACGGCGCACGCGCTGGGCAACGCGTGGCGCTATTGCGACAGGTGTTACAGCCTTTGCATTGGTCACCGGTGTGCTCGTGAATAGCTTTGTCGGCAACCGAGGGCTGATTGCGCAGACGAGTGCAAAGATTTCAACCTTCCAAGTGTTGGCCGCGAACATTCCCCAAAGTCCCATTGCCGATCAGGATCTGGTGCCAATCGTGCCCGGTCTCAACATTTTGCGTGACTTGCCCGGCAATCCTGCGGCCACTGATCCTGAACCACCGCGTGCGCTGACCTACGGGCTGTATCAGGGCGATGTGATCGGTACGGAAACGGCGCAGAATTACCGCGCGGCCCTCAACACCCTGATGCTGCCGCGTCTGCTGGTGCGGCTTGAGGACGTGATGCAGTCGAACCTCAACGATAGCGCTGTTCTGTTCGAGGCGCTCAAAACATACATGATGCTGGGTCTCCAGGTTCCAATGGACTCAGACCATGTCGCGGCATGGTGGGCCGAAGATTGGGAAACTCTCTTTGTCGGGCAGCCGGAATTTCAGAACGACCTGCAAGGGCACCTCAACGAATTGCTTGGGCAGCCCATGCAAGAGATCGCGTTGAATGGCCCGTTGGTCGCGCAGGTGCAGGCTATCCTGTCTGAAACGCCAATTTCAGAACGGGTCTACGTGAGCATCGTCACGTCTCCGCAAGCGCAGGCTTTGGCGCCGTTTCGGATCACTGAATTCGGTGGGCCTGCCGCGTCTCGAGTGCTGGTGCGTCCGTCGGGCCGGCCGCTCAGCAGTGGGATTGATGGCGTGTATACGCGCGAGGGTTTTTACAACTTCTTCCTGCCTCAAATTCTCGTTGCTGCAGAGCGTATTCAACGAGACAGTCTGATCCTTGGTCCCGGTGGGCAGATTGAAGACAGCCCGCAGGCGCTTGCGTTGATCAGCCGGGATGTCTTGGCTCTCTATGAGACGGATTTCGTTGCCCGCTATGACGATCTGTTGGCGGATATTGATATCCTGCCGATGTCCAATCTTGGGCAAGCCACGGATGTGATCAACATTCTGTCCGGCCCCGTGTCGCCCTTGCGCAACTTGCTTGAGGGCGTGACCGAGCAAACCCGCCTGACTGTGTTGCCGTCCGTCGATGCGGTGACCGGCGTGGCTGCGGCTCAGGCACAGGAATTTGCGGTTGATGAATTGGTCGGAAGCATCAGCGTTGATGCAGAGGACTTTTTCAACGCGGTGCGCGGCACGCTTGACCAGATACCGGATGCCGACCCCGTCCCACCGGGTCAATTCGTCGAAGACCGGTTTCAGGAAATCCACCGTCTGACTGATCGTTCCGAAGGTCCGTCCGAACTGGACCGGGTTATCCAGCTGATGACGGATGTCTATGACGAGTTGAACCGCCTGTCGCTTGGTCAGAATCTTGGCACGGCGCTGCTTGGCAATAGTGAAAACGCGCCAGCCCGCCTGCAAGCGGAGATTGGACGGATGCCCGCCCCCATGGAACGTTGGGCGACCCAAGTGGTGCAATCGTCCGCAGGGGCGGCGATAGGTGGGGCACGGTCCGAAATCAATACAAAGTGGCAGTCCGAGGTTTTGCCGTTCTGCACTCGCGCGCTCAACGGTCGATACCCGTTCGACAGACAAGCGCAAGCGGATGTTACCTTGCAGGACTTCGGTCGTCTCTTTGGCCCCAGCGGTCTAATGGAAACTTTCTTTGACGAAAACCTGGCCCGCTTTGTCGACACCTCGCAGGACCCTTGGCAAATCCGCCGCGTCAACGGAATTGATGTGGGTGTCTCGAACGCAGTTGTGCAGCAATTCCAGCGCGCAGACGACATCAAGAACAGCTTCTTCGTGGCCCCGGGTCTGCCTGATGTGACGATGGAGATCACACCGTCGGCGCTTGATCCGAACGTGGAACGGGTGACGTTGGAGTCGGGCGGCCAAACCGTGAGTTACGCCCACGGTCCGCCTCAAGCCAGTGCGCTGCGGTGGCCCGGTGAGCAGGGCACGCGGACCCGCGTGGCGTTCACACCCGTACGGACGGATGTGCGCAATGACATCTCGCTCGATGGGCCTTGGGCACTGTTTCGATTGTTGGACGCGGCGGAAGTGAGGCGCACCAATGTCAGTGATCGCAGCCGCATCGTGTTTAATGTGGGTGGGCGGATTGCGATCTTTCAGATGCGCGCGGGGTCGGCGTTGAACCCCTTCACGCTTGACGCGCTCAACACGTTCAGCTGTCCGACATCGTTGTGATGCAGGGCGCAGACATGACATTTGGCTATTACGGTAAGTTGCCCTTTGCCGGAGATTTCCTGCGCCACGGACTGTCCGCCGCTTTCGTGTCGGGATGGGATACCTGGATGCAGCAGACACTGATTGCCGCCAGTGAGACGATGAGTGATGCGCATTGGCGAGGGGCGTATCTGTGTGCGCCGATCTGGCGTTTCAGCATTGCGCCGGGGATCTTCGCGCCGCACGGGGCGGCGGGTATCTTGATGCCCAGTCTCGACCGGGTCGGGCGACGGTTTCCGTTTTGCATCGCGACGGCAACGGATTTGCCGCCTGTGGCTGCCTATGTTGCCCTGCAAATGGTCGCGGAACAGCTTGAGGCGATCGCGCTTGAGATGATCGAAGCAAATGGTGGGATTGCCGTGCTCGACGCGCGCCTCGCTCAGCTGCCAGCTCTCAATTCCTTGCCCCACACCGCCGGGCTTGGCCAAGGTGTCGGTTCGCTTTGGATTGCGACAATCATGGATCAAGCCCGCGTCATGGTGGCACCGCAGGTGCCGATACGTCCCGCTGAGGCGGCAGCTCTTTTCGATACCGATGCGCCCTATTGGGCAAACGCTCAACTGACCCATTCGGAGGCCTGATATGTCCCCCATCAAAACGTCCTCTCAGCGGTACAGCGCCAAGACGCACATGGGGCTTGTCAGGCCGGTCAACGAAGATGCCATTCTGGCGCTACCGAGCCTCGGACTATGGGCGATTGCAGACGGGATGGGCGGCCATCAGGGCGGCGATTTTGCAAGTCAGACGGTTATCGACGCGTTGTCCTCTCTTCCAGAGGACCTGCCACCAGCTTCCTTGCCTGGCCGCATTCGAGATGCTTTGCATCAGGCACACCGGGACATTCAGGCCGAGGCCGCACGCCGGGGCAGTGCCATCATTGGCACGACCGTTGTGCTGCTTGTTGTGTCGGGTGATCATTTTCTGTGCCTTTGGGCTGGCGACAGCCGCCTGTACCGGTTACGTGGCGGGATGCTGGAGATGATCAGCGAGGATCATTCCGTCGTTGGTGAATTGGTCGCAGCCGGGCAATTGACGTGGGACCAGGCTGAACACCATGCCCAGAACAATCAGATCACCCATGCTATTGGCGTGGGTTCCGTGCCCGGGATCGAAAAACGCCGCGGCGCGATAGTTCCGGGCGACAGGTTCCTGCTCTGCTCTGACGGGCTGACGAAGTACGCCAACGAAGCAATGCTGAAACGGATCATGCAGGATGCCCCGCTGGACACCTTGGCAGACGAGCTGATGCGCGTCGCACTCGCCGGTGGGGGCGCCGACAACATTTCCGTCATCGCGGTAGAAGTCTGAACGGAGGATCCAACAATGGTCTGCTTTTGCAAACAACCAGCTGCCATGATCCCTTCGGTCATACGCCCCAGTTTTTCAATGGCTTTGCCGCAAGTTCCGCTGCAAATGCAACTGGCCGTGGCCCTGCCTGCGATCACGCCCGAGAACCGGCTCGATATGCAGCTCGGTGCCTATCTGAGCAACCTGAACCTGCCCACGTTGTCGATGCCGAATGCCGGGCTTTTCCAGATTGCGCCGATGCTGGCGCTTGTGGCCGGAACCTTTCCATTGATGGATCTGCCTGCACTGGAATTGTCACTGCAACAGATGGGCGACACGATGATGACGCATGTCTGGCCGCATCTCGGTTGGTTGACCTCACTCAAGATCGGTCCGCTTCTGAACTTTGCCCTTGCCGCACGCATGGTGCTGGACCTCCGCGCGCTTGGCATCGATCCGTTTGATATGTCGTACACCATGCCACCGGTCAGCTATCCGGGGCACCATTTTCGGATGTCCATGCCAATGCCGCAGTTGAGTATGGCGCGCATAATGCTTGGTTTGCCCAGCCTCCTGTCCCTGACCGAGACATTTCAGCTGCCGACCTTGGGGGACGACGGGTCCTTTCCGGGAATGATGAGCGCACTTCACGGACTGGCCAGTGTTCGGCCCCCGCAATTGGGACTTTCGTTTCCGCAACTCAGCAAGCTTGCTCTTGTTTTGAATTCGCTGGCAACGATCAAGATGGCCTTCGGCGATCTGGGGTTGTCGGGGGCAGGGCTGGCACCCATCCGTGCGATGATGCGGTTCTGGGGTGCACTGCCCTTTCCGATGCCGCCTATGCCTGCGCTTGCGTTAAATGCGCAACTGGACGCGTTGCCGTCGTTGGAGTCGATCCAACTGGGCGAGGGGCTTATGTCGCCATCAATTTTCGCTCCGATGATGGGGTTTACGATGCCACAAATCGGCTTCCTGCCTGTAGCCAATCTTATGCTGGGGCTGAGCGCGTCGCTGCAGCTTGTGCTGGATATGGATCCGCTTGATCCCTGCAGCCTTTGTCCCTTTTCTTGAGTCCGATGTTCGACAAAATATTGGACAGACGCGAAAAGGCGCCGCGATCGGATGCATGGGGCCTTTGCTGTCAGATGATGCGTGGTTCAAACCAGTTCATCGACATCCCTTTTTCCCCAAACGCTTGGCCCGGAGTGGACCTATCGCGTTTTGATGCCGCCCCTTTGACAGAGTTTTTGCAGCACAGGAGACTGACTATCGGACTGAAACGGACAGACGAACGCGGCAAGATGCTTTGCGCATAGCATCGACCAGTGGGCTGATGCCGGGCGTCACGTGCGGCCTAAATTCCAGCCTCGATGGGGTTGCATTCCGACTGTCATCACCTTCTTTATTAGTTTGCATTTGTCTAGAAATGCCTTGAGCAATGCGTAATCTTATGCAGCCATCGTAAGCTCCTTTGGTAACCGGTTTCTATAATTGTGATTTGCACAATTCGGCCAAACAGTTCTATTGCGTCGCGGGTTTTTTAGGCGACTGCGGCGCCATGGGCGTTGGTGCGATGCGCTGAGACTTGTAACAATTACACAAAGTCAGAATGCTGGTTTTCAAGAGAGTTGACACGCAAGAGGTAAGTGCGGTTCGCCAGGCCGCTTACATCGAACGCTCGGGGGAGGCTGATGAACGAGAGATATCTGTCAGACTGGAACCTCCACGATCCTACCCGCCCGGTCACTGTCTGCGCATGGGCGATGTCAAGTGTCTGAGCGCCTGCAAATCGACCTGATCAACGAAGTGTCCGTCAGGGTTGCAGAACACTCTGTTCCGCTGGTGTCGTCCCGCAAGACGGTGGCGCTTATGGCCTATCTGGCTTTGACGGGGCAACCGCACCGGCGCGAACATCTGTGCGAGCTGTTCTTTCCCGATACAAATGACCCCAAAGGCTCTCTGCGCTGGTCCCTGACCAAGCTGCGTCAAGCGCTGAATACGCATGATGCGTGCTTGCAAACGCCCGGCACGAACGTGTTGATCGAGACGGATTTGATCGAGTTGGACGTGCACTATGTCCAAGCGGTGCATGATGCGGCTGCGCCCTCGGGTGCGGACTTGCTACGCGCCGCTGAGCTGTTGTCTTTCAAGCCGCTTATGGGCTTGGAGCTTGCGCGCAACGACGACTATGGGCTTTGGCTGATGGGCGAACGGGAACAGCTCCACAGTCTACGACCCCGGATTTTTCAAACGTTGGTGACGACCGATGGTGTGAGTGATCAGGACGCAGTGAAATGGCTGCGCCGGTGGCTGCGCCTTGATCCGTATTCACACGAGGCGCCCCGCCTGCTTTCCCAAAAACTGATCGATCTGGGCCTTCAGGATGAGGCGGCAAAGGTGACACGTGACTATGCCGCGCTCATGGGCGATGACGCCGTCCGCGTTACCCGACGCGTTCCACCAGAACCTGTGCGGGCCCGCCAGTCCATCGGATTTTGCAATGCCTCAGACGGCGTCAAAATAGCCTACGCCACCGTTGGCAGTGGCCCACCGTTGGTGAAGGCGGCCAATTGGCTCAACCACTTGGAACTGGATTGGGAAAGCCCCATCTGGGCGGATATGTTCAGGGCGCTGGCCGCGGACCACACGTTTGTCCGGTATGATGAACGCGGCAATGGCCTGTCGGATTGGGATGTCCCTGAGATCAGCTTTCCCGCCTTCCTGGAAGACCTCGAAACGGTCGTGGACCACTTGGGTCTGACACGCTTCCCATTGTTAGGCTTGTCGCAGGGGTGCGCCGTTTCGATTGAGTATTCGGTGCGCCATCCTGAGAAAGTATCCGCCATGATCCTGATCGGGGGCTACGCAGCGGGTTGGCGCATCGGACTGTCGCCCGAGGAGTGTGAACAGCGAGAAGCCGTTCTGACGTTGACCCGGCATGGGTGGGGGACATCAAACCCCGCTTACCGTCACATCTTTTCGCAAACCTTCATGCCGAATGCAGATTCCGAACGCTTGGCCTGGTTTGACGATTTTCAGCGACGAACAACGTCGCCGCAAAACGCCGTGCGGTTTCAGGAAGCGTTCGGGGATATCGATATCCGTCAACTTCTGCCGGAAGTTCAGGTGCCCACGCTGGTTATCCATGCCCGAGACGATCAGCGCATCCCGCTGAGATGTGGCCGCGAATTGGCTGCAAACATCCCAAACGCGGAGTTGGTGACGCTTGAAAGTCAAAGCCACATCATTCTGGGTGACGAACCGGCTTGGCAGGTGTGCATGAACGAAATTTCGCGGTTCTTGGCCAAGCATGCCTCGGCTGACGGCCAGAATTAACGCGGAGCGGAGCCAGATACCAACGGGCCATTTCGGTCGAGCAGGTGCTAGTCGATGTTGCCATCGTTCGACCGATCAGGAGCGCAATGAGATTTGGTTTCGCTCCGAAGCCGATATTGCCAGGAAAAATCGAACGCTAATCTGGCAAACCAGAATTTGAAGCTTCCAGTATTCGGAATGTCGGAATGCCATGATGAGCTTTTTCTTCGCACACATCTTTCACTGCTACCGAACTACAAAAACATCGAAATGGTTTGTCAGCGTGTCTGCGCTCAGATCGAGCATATGACTGCAATCGCAGTCAGACCGAAAAAGGGTCGACCCGCCCCTGAAGGGTGCACAAGCTTCATCCTAGCCAACTGCGGTAGAGTACGAAAACCAAAGCCTTCGACGCGAAAGCGCATCGCCTGCTCGTGGACATTGTCCGGCGCGAAGGTTTTTAGGATGCCTCTTTTCTGAGCGGAGCTGAACGGCTGCTTCGGCAATCGCTGAGGCGACAATGGACGCTGACGGCGGCTTTACGCCAAAAACGACGCCCTGCTTGTGCGGCTGTTCTATACCGCTTGACTTGGCAGCTTTGCTGCCCGTACCACAAGGCAATGACGCCGTATTGCAAGGAGGGCGAATATGATCATGTTTAAACGCTTCCTCCCGGGCCGCTCACGTTTCGGAGCTCCCGTATCCTGAAAGTATCGGGCGATTGTCGCCCAGAACTTCAGTAGCAATCGTCCAACCTTCGGACATCTCTTCAATTGAATTCAGGGCGCGGCGTCATTGTCCGCGAACGCACCATGTCCCGCATTTTTGCAAACGGCGCCTTCGCGCGCGTTCTCAGTTTTGCCTTTCGTCTCTGGACGCGAAGGCGCGGTCTTGTGGCCGTGCTTTTGTTGCTTGTCCTGACCTCTACCGCCGCTGATATTTCGATCCCGGTTGTGACCGGGCGCTTGATCGCTGCAGTTTCCGAAGCAACTTCGCCCTGGGGCGCGTTTGCGATACTGCTTGGGCTCGGCGCGGTGTCCATTGCGGCAAAAGTCCTAAGCTACTTCGCAATCATCGCGTTGACTGTCCCGACGATGCGGGTGGCCGAAGCGGAGGCTTTTGCACATGTGCAGCGCCTGCCGGCTGATTGGCACGCGAATGCCTTTGCCGGATCGACGGTGCGGCAGATCACGCGCGGCACCTGGGCGCTTGATGATATGGCAGACGTGTTGTTGCTGGCGCTTTTGCCGTCAACGCTGGTGTTGCTGGGTACCATTGGCACGCTCACGGCCTTCCGGTGGGAGGTTGGCCTTGTCGCGGCTTTGGGTGCGCTGCTGTTTCTGGGGCTGTCCCTGACGCTTACGCTTTTCTGGGTTGCACCTGCCGCGCGGTTGTCGAATGCCCAAGACAGCCGGGTCTCCGGTGCGCTTGCCGATGCGATTACGTCGAACGCCGTGGTCAGAGCGCATGCAGGTGAGGCACGTGAAGACGACCGGTTGGGACGTGTTCTGTCCAAGTGGGCGCATCGCACCCGGCGAACATGGCGGCGCGGCACCTGGTCCGGATTGACCCAAGACCTGTCGCTTTGGTGTTTGCGGGCCGCCGTGCTGGGCGGTGCCTTGTTGGCCTTTGTCCGAGGCGTGGCTGGCGCGGGTGAGATCGCATACGTCGTTTCGGCCCTTGGGATGCTGGACGGTTACTTGCGGCAAATCGGCAGTCATGTGCGTCAACTCCAGAAATCCGTCAACGATGCAGAAGAACTCGTGGATTTGATGTCTACCACGGCAGAACAGGACGTCGTGCGGCGTCCCGCCGTCGCCTTGCCTCCACGCGCGGCAGCGTTGTCCTTCGATCACGTTGATTATGGGTATGATGGTGCGCAATCACCGCTTTTTACTGATCTGAACGTCGCAATACCTGCCGGTCAAAAAGTGGGGCTGGTTGGCCGTTCCGGCTCTGGCAAGACCACGTTTGTCAAACTGATCCAGAGGATCCACGAAGTGACGGATGGTGCCATAACGCTGGGCGGTGTCGACATCGCGCAGGTTCCATTGTCGGAGTTGCGTCGCAATATCGCGCTCGTTCCGCAGGAGCCTGTCCTGTTTCACCGCTCGCTTGCGGAGAACATCGCGTATGCACGTCCTAATGCCACGCTGGCGCAGGTGCGTGAGGCGGCGGAGCGGGCAGGTGCTGCTGACTTCATCGCGCAACTTCCCAAGGGCTATGGGACGGCAGTGGGTGAGCGTGGTGTGAAGCTTTCGGGCGGTGAACGTCAGCGGGTGGCAATCGCACGGGCGTTTCTATCGGACGCGCCGGTGCTTGTGATGGATGAGGCAACGTCGTCACTCGATTCCGAAGCTGAAGCGCGGGTCGCGGACGCTGCGGAGCGGCTGATGGAAGGGCGGACAACTCTGGTCATCGCGCACCGTTTGGCGACCGTTGAAAGGATGGACCGCATCCTCGTTTTCGACCGTGGCAGGATTGTGGAGGACGGCACACCTGCGGAATTGATGGCACGCGAGAACGGGCTCTACCGCGCGCTGCGCCAGCGGCAGACTCTGGCAGCTTAACATCGGTCGAAAAGGTGGGCGGCGCACTTGCGTCAACTGGTGCGCCGCCTCCGAACATTGGGAAATGCGACATAAGTGCATGCACGCAGGATTGGCGCGACAGGAATTGACCCTCAGCCATTGGCTACCAAGATGCCCATGCCCTGCGAGGAAGGTGTGAGGCGACGTGTCTTTGACGCAATGTCATGCCCGAGCAGGATCAGGTCGACAGGCGACTTGGAAATTTCTGGGGGCGCCGCATATGAAACAACAACATCGGAATGAGGGGGCGGGACGTGACAAAAAACCAGACAGCAGTTGAGGCAGCGCGCCAATCCGTCAATCCCAGCGACCCCTACGCGCGCGAAGAACAGACCTTTCCAGTGCTGAACGACGATCAGGTGTCCCGTCTCACCGGCTATGGCGCGGTCGAAGACTTGCCAAAAGGAACGTGGCTGTTTGAACGCGGTCAACGGGGCGTCGATTTTTTTCTGATCCTCAAAGGGTGCATTGAAATCACGGACAGCACGCCAAATGGCGAGGAAATGGTCATCACTACCCATGCGCGCCACCAGTTCACGGGTGAACTGGATCTTTTCAACCAACGCAAGATCCTTGTCGGGGGGCGCACTGGAGAAGACAGTCGTGTGGTGCGGTTGTCACGTGATCAGTTTCGCCGAATGTCGAGCACAGAGCAGGATATCGGCGAGATCATCATGCGCGCCTTCATCCTGCGGCGCACCGCCTTCATCGTTCATTCCGAGGCCGGGGTTACGCTGGTCGGCGCGAAAAATGATCGCGACGTGATCCGCATCAATCGCTTTCTGACGCGGAATGGATACCCCTTGTTGCAGCATGAGCCCGGATCCACTGAAGGCGACCGGATCATAGGTGAGCAGGGCGGCGATCTCCCCATCGTGTGTACGCCGGATGGGCATACCTATCACAATCCGGGAACGCCTGAACTTGCGGATGTACTGGGGCTTACCGAGGATTTGGTGGACGGTCACGTGCGCGATCTTGCGATTGTCGGCGCAGGTCCAGCGGGCTTGTCGGCCTGCGTTTATGGTGCGTCCGAAGCGCTGGAGACAATCGTGATCGAAGCGGAGGCGCCGGGCGGACAGGCGGGCACCAGTTCAAAGATCGAAAACTATCTTGGGTTTCCGACTGGCATTTCTGGCCAGGCATTGGCCGGGCGCGCTTGGATACAGGCTCAGAAATTCGGAGCGACGTTCGCCATTGCCCGAGGCGCGACCGGCATTGAAAAGGAAGAGGATGGCACATTCGCCATTGTCACCGAGGGCGACCAGGTCATTCGGTCCCGCACCGTGATCTTGGCGTGCGGGGCGACATACCGAACCCTCAACCTTGAAGGTTACGAGGCCTACGAGGGGCAGGGTATCCACTACGCCGCGACGGCGCTTGAAGCGCAGTTTTGTGCTGGGACCGACGTTGTGGTCGTTGGCGGCGGCAATTCGGCCGGACAAGCTGCGGTTTTTCTGTCGCATCACGCGTCTCACGTTCACGTCCTGATCCGCGGCGACGGGCTTGCGGACAGCATGTCAGACTATCTTGTGCGCCGGATTGATGAGTCCTTCCGCATCACCTTGCACACCCAGACCGAAGTGACGGCGCTGCGGGGGGAGCGCATGTTAGAACAGGTGATCTGGAAAAACCGACGGACCGGCGAAGAGAAAACGGTCGATGCGCCCAACATGTTTGTCATGATCGGGGCCAGCCCAAATACCGCTTGGTTGGACGATTGTGTCGAACTGGATGAAAAGGGCTTTGTCGTCACAGGCCGGGCCAGCGGCGATCATGCGGTCTCGCCTTTCGGCACGTCGGTACCGGGCATCTTTGCTGTAGGCGACGTGCGGTCAGGATCGGTCAAGCGGGTCGCCTCGGGTGTCGGCGAAGGGTCAGTTTGCATCAGTGATGTGCATAGGTTCTTGGGTGGGTTGGAATAGCGTCTGTGATACTGGACGGACCTTTGCGGCCTGCCTTGCGTATTGCGAACTGGGTTTGTTCTGAAAGAACGTACTGACTTTCTGGCTGTGGAACAGGGACAAGGTGCTATTCATTAGGCTGCTTTGAAGGTGCAGCAGGTCATCTAACGTTGCCATCGGCGAGCGTGTATCAGTTCACAAGTTCAAGCTTATGTAACGCTTGCACCGTCGAATATGGCGCACAATCGAGGCGCCATGGTAGGCAACATGGATGTCCAACGGCACTCGGTACAGCGGGCGCACCGTTGCGCAGTCATCCGTCATGCGCGGTGTGTTTATGACGTCCAAGATAGGTAGACGTAAGTCAGACGCGGTGACAGATTTTAGACACCGCGCGGCGTTTCCTATTGGCCGCCGAAATACGCATCACCAAACCAATGTTGCACACTATCGAAGGGCTGTTTGCGCAATGTCGAGCACCAGCATGTTTGCCAACTGCGCACGCGCTGCTGCCAGTGCGGCAAACCCCGCCTCAACATCGTATTGAATGGAAAACGCAAATTCGTGTGCATGTTCAACCCGGTCTTCGTCATCCGGAGCGACAAAGTACAATCCAGCCGCGCGGTATTCGCCATTGGCATCGGGGATAAGTTCCTCGAATCGAATGTCGACGGTTGCCTCCGGGCGGGATTGGTAAGGCCAAGGGTCTGGCGCCACGCGCGCGCCGCTGACTTCCCTGAGCGCGCGTGCCACGTCGAGGGTAATGGCGCGGACCGGGTCGTCTGCCCAGAGGGCTGATCCGCTTGAGCTGAGGCGCCCATCAAGGTCCGCGCTGGAGATTTCTTCGGTCGCGGCATATGTCGGCAGCGACACATCGCGTATCGAGACGGCCTTGTAAGCTATGCGCACGCGTTCGGGAGTGGGCTCGGAAGCCGCTTCAAATCGTGTAGGGGGTTCTGATCCGCAAGCGACCAGAAACAATAGTGCAGTGGCGGCGACCAGCCTAATCAATCTTTATCTCCCCAAGAGCAACGAATTCGGCTGCCGTTCGATGGTGCGTGATAGACTTGTAACCGCTTTTGCAGCGCGCGCCACCTCCGTCAGTGCCAGTCGCACCGTGCGATTGAACTCCGAGCTTTCGTCGTAACCGGCAAGGGTGTCTTCTGCTCTGTCCAAAGTGGTGTTCAGGCGATTTACAAGCTCGGGCAGCGATTGTGCAGCTTGTGCTGCGGTTTCGGCAGCGTTCTGTGTCGATGCGAGAGTGGCGTTCAGGTTTGCAACGGCACCGCCCTCGCGCAACTCCGACAACGCGAGGCGGATTTCATCGAGTGATGCGTTCAGTGTGGCAGGCAAGTCTTGCGTACCGTCGGTGTTCAAGAGCTCATCTGTAGAAGCCACAACTTGAGAAAGGCGCGTGACCAGGTCTTCCAATGGCAGTTGTTGCGCGGTTCTAGCCGTCGCGGTCAGGCTTTCGACCAGTTCAGGAACACCTTCGACACTATCCGAGATCGTTTCAGCGGCTGCGCCCGTTGCGTCGACGGTTGCCAATACCCGTTCAACCGTGTCCGCGCTTTGGAATGAGCGCAATATGCCGGCCAATTCCGCGATGGCTTGTTCCGCATCGCTGAGGATTGCAGCGATCCGTTCCGGAACGGCTTGCACATCAGCCGATGACGTCAACTGTATGACATCACCAAGCGCTTTCCTCACATCCTGCGGTATTTTTGCAAGGTCGCCGTCGTTGACCAACGCTGTGGTCGCATTCAGGAAATCAACAGCAGACTGCATCAATTCCTCGATGGGTAGATCATTGATACGCTGCAAGACGCCTTGCGCGGTTGCCCCTGCATCAGCAATCTGGCTGTCGGTTGTAGGTATCGCGGGAAGCGGGAGCGCCCCGAAATCTATGGTCTGTCGTTCGGCGCCATCCACCGTAACCAACTCGATGCGCAGGCCGCCCGTCAAAATAGAGGCCGTCGTTAGCCGGGCGCGCAGACCTGCCTCTACCTGTGCTGCAAAAAAGTCCATGATGACATCGTCGCTTGTCGTTGCGGACAATCCCAACGGTGCCGCTGCAACTTCCACCGAAACTTGAAGACGCACACGCTCGTCGCGGAACCGCAGCGGATCAACGAGCCCCGATACATTCGTTACTTCACCTATGGAAATGCCGTTCAAGTATACCGGCGACCCGACGGCGAGGCCCGTGGCATTGTCATCAAACACCATCGACAGATTTATGACGTTCCCACGGCGTTCGTCAAAAAGGGCAGTGCGCGCTTCCGGTTCCGATGCATATACGTCGAAGAGAGGCGTGCCGCTTGGTGGGACACCACCCGACACCAGCGTATCAAACGCGATACCGCCTGCGACCAGTGACGCCAGCGACGTGAAGTCCAGGTTCGCGCCGCCCGCGCCGATTGAAAAGCTGAAGCCAGATGTGTCCCAAAAGCGCGTCGTCGAAGAAATCAACCGGTCGTATGGCGCATAGATCACGGCAGGTGCATTGGCCTGTGCGGCGTTCGGTTGCAGTTCTGGCGAGCCGACGCGCCCAACTTCTATGCCCTTGTACGTTATGGCAGTCCCTTCGGCCAAAGTTGTACCGGGTTGAGCTCGTAGCGTTATCGTTGTGCCTTCTTCCCCCGGTCTCAAAAGAGGGGCGGTCGCCAAGCCAACGTGTTCCGCGGCAAATCCCATGGCGTTGGTGTCCCAGACACCTTCGATGAAAACCCCCGACAGAACAGTGTCCAGACCGGACACGCCGCGTGTCGATACCTGCGGGCGGACGACCCAAAATACAGCGTCTGCATCCACAAACGGTGCAATCTCTTTGTCCAATCGGACGGATACCTCGACCCGCCCGAGGTCCGGCGAAAATTCCACTTGTTCAACGCGACCAACAACGACGTCCCGATACCTGAGTTCGGTTTCGTTGGCTTTCACGCCGGATGCCTCTTCGAAGACGATGACAATCCGGGGGCCTTGGCTGGACCAGGTTTGCCAAGCGACACTTAGGGCAACAACCAAGCCAACGATGGGAACCAGCCAGACAACTGACATTCTCTGCAGGAACGGTCGACGTGCTGGCTTTACGTCGATCTCCGGAACCTCATTCGGCATCAACAGGGTCCTTTTGTGTTACGCTCTGGTCCCAGATCAGTCGGCTGTCGAATGCTTGAGCGGACAGCATTGTAAAGATGACGGAGAGTGCGAAAGTCAAACTGGCAACACCTGCGGTGATATTTGCTGCATTCCCGAGTTGAACCAATGACGCGAGGATAGCAACCACGAACACGTCGATCATCGACCACCGTCCAATGTACTCGACCACTTCGTACAGCATTTGCCGGTGGTGCCCGTCCAGCATGCGCGGCCGCGCAACTGTCAGGGCCAGATATGCGATCGCCAGGAATTTGCCGACGGGAATGGCGATGGATGCAATCAGGATCACCAGCGCAATTCCGATGGCACCGTGTTGAAATAGTTCAATTGCACCGCCGACGATTGTTGCGTCCTCCGTCGTGAACAAAGTGCGCGTGCGCAGCATCGGGTACACATTGGCCGGGACGTAGCACATCAGCCCGGCAACCCACCACGCCCAAACCTTTTGAAGACTGTGTGGGTCGCGCGACCTTAACGCCGCACCGCAACAGCCGCAGTGCTGCGTGTCGCCGGGCCATGCGCGCGCGCACCGTCGACAGCCCACAAGACCTGCGGATTTTGCGGTCAGGACTGCGACGGATTCAGGGCGTGCCATACTGACCAACTGCATAAAGATCGTTGTAGAAGAATGAGAAGTAAGACCAGCACCGCGAACATCCAGAACGCAGGGCCAAAGTTGACGAAGGCCAAGTCGCCCACCTTGATAAGTGCCACGGCCACACCCAGCGCGAAAATCTCGGCCATCGCCCATGGTGTAAGGTCTTCAGCCCAACGGAACGCTGTTCTCGCTCCGGCTGCCGGCGGGGTGTCAAAGACAACCGGTGTCAGAACATACAGAAGCAATACCAAACGCAGTGCAGGGATGAAGACGATGAAGGCGGCCGTCATCACGATAAGCGCCGAAAGCAATCCGCTGCCGAAGGATAGTGCGACGTCGAGCACGGACGCCGCATTGGAGAGCCCTGCCGCCTCAATCCGCAAAAATGGAAAAAACACCGCCCCAACGATCATGATCAGACTTGCCAAGGCCAGGGAAATGATCTGCATCCCGGCCTTTCGACGTGGGGTCGCGATCACGTGGTGACATCTTTGGCAAACCGACACCTCGCCTGACACGGGCGTCTTGGCCCGGTAAAGCGCGTCACATTGCGGGCAAACCAATAGTGACGAAACATTCAGCTGTGTCATGGTACGCCTTTGCGCCCTGTTGCGTGTGAGACATGTGTCGTTTCAAAGACCGGTGCGTATTCTTGTATTGTCGCAATCTTCGTGACCGACACAACGGTGGTCATTGGTCACAGTCTGAATGTCATAGGTCTTGATTAGCGAATAGTCGAGTGATGCCAAAAGCTGTGGCAGAGATCAGCGATTGAGCAGCGCCATTCCGCGTTCGAAAGGTGTTATGAGGTGCCTTGGGCCAAGCAAAGCATTTGTCGGTCTTAGATCAGCCGACCGTGAATGCGTCTTGGGCGTTACACATTTTCAATCCTGAACGCAGCCGTTGGCGTGTAATCAGATTGTTCGCATCTTATCACTCCTGGCGCTTGGCCCTCCTACGGGGTGCCTCCCACGTATGTTGATCGTAGGTTGCTGCGGACGTTTGACCTGCCCGGAAGATGCTTTAGACATATCGACAGCAACCCACCCAGGGAGACCACATTCATGCTGAAAGCTTTTGTTTGGACCGTGCCAATGGCGCTTTGCTGTTTTTCGGCGTGGGCGCAAAACGACACGAGTGGGGATACGGCGACCGACGCGGCCGAGACGACTTTAATATCCGCGGAGGTGGACCTGGCGGCGGCAGAAAAAATCTTCCAGAAGTCGTGCCGAGCCTGCCATGGCAACAAAGCGCAAGGCGCAGCTAGCTATCCGAAGCTTTCTGACAAAGAGCCAGACTACATCGTGGAATTGCTGGAGCGCTACAGATCGGGCGAAAAGATCGGACCGAATTCTATCCTAATGATTCAACACGCCAAAAAGCTTTCGGACAGCGACATCGCGAGCCTCGCGATCTATGTCACCACAGCTTTCGAATAGTCCGCGCGTAAGAACCTGAGCCCAGCGGCGCGACGTTGACGTTGCGTAAGTTGATCGTTGACCGGTGAAATTCTCGCGACTACCGTGGGAACCTTCGCACACCCGGATTGAGTGGACAAAAGAAACAGCCCCCTCCGGTTGGCGAAGCAAATCACTATGGGAGGTTATTATGTATCGTTCACATTATCGTACAACGCTGCCTGTTCTTGCGTCTCTTATCGGCGGCACGGCAATCATGTCTTTGCCAGCGGTCGCCCAGAGCGGCTTGAACACAACCAACCTGCAACACGAAGTTGTGCTCGATGGTCTGGATAATCCGTGGGACATGGCGTTTCTTGACGACGGCACGATGCTTTTTACCGAGAAGTGCAAAGGCTTGTCAGTGCGGATGGCAGACGGCACCGTGAACGCGCTGTATGGCGTTGGCGACACTGATGGATATCCATCCAACGGGTCGGATCTGTTCTGCGAAGGTCAGGCCGGCATGATGGGCGTGGCCTTCGATCCGGATTTCGCCAACAACCGGCGGATCTATGTCTATTCAACGTCGAACATGTCGGAGCCTCATACGAACCGGCTCATGAGGTTCAGTCTGAGTGAGGACTTCACGTCTGTATCGGACCGGACTGATATCGTTGACGATGTGCCCTACAAGATGGCGGCATCTGATCACCCGTTTGGAGGTCCCGGCGCACACAACGGCGGCCGTGTTCGATTTGACGCGAACGGGCATCTGTTCCTGACAACGGGCGATACCCACAATGGCGAAGTGCCCCAAAGCCCAACGATGATGGGGTCAAAGGTTCTGCGGATCGACACCGACGGAAATGCCATCGCTGACAATGCTCCGCCAGATGGTTTCGATGATCGCACATACACTTACGGACACCGAAATGTTCAGGGCATTGCGTTCCATCCGGTGACCGGACAGGCGATCACGGCAGAACACGGACCTTGGCATTCGGACGAGATCACAATCCTCCAGAATGGTGGGAACGCCGGTTGGGATCCACGACCGAACATGGCTGGTCGAGGGGACTGCCCAGACAACTACTGTGGGTATTCGCCAAACCAGGAGGAAGGCATGAACCGCTACGAAAGAGCGGCCTTTATGCCCATGACCGATTTTGACACCTATCCTGATGCCATGCCCCCGATTTGGAACAACAATGGCTGGTCGCAAGGCACGTCGTCGGCTGCGTTTCTCGCGGGCGACGCGTGGGGTGATTGGAACGGAGCGATGGTCGTCGGCATCATGGGCATCGGTTTTGGTGGAACGCCAATCGGTCAAAGGATCGATGTCATTCAGTTCAACGATGACAATACCGACGTAGAAGACGTGACAGAGATGACCCTTCCAATGGAGACAGGACGCTTCCGCTCGGTCGTGATGGGCCCGGATGGCAGCCTCTATACCGCCATTGACGAAGGCACGATCTACAAGCTGACGCCTGGTGGCTGATCCTCAATTGGGCTGCGCAACGGACCTGCGTGGCCTATTCACCATCGACCAGCGCTTCGGGAATTTCGAAGCGCTGGTCATCAACCCTGATGCTGTACGTTTGATCGCTGAGGGTCCAATCCATATCTGTGCCGGAGCCGGACATTGTCGCGTTGCCGCGTATGAACGCACCGTCCGAGAACATCAGCGTGCGAGCGAACCCGTTCTGAAAAGTTACAACGATCGCTGCTGATCTTTCGGACTGGGCTGCGGCTGCATCGCATGATCCAAGCGGCTCCCCAACCTCCTGCGCGCAGCGAACCTTGGTTGCTGCATCGAAATCTCCAGACTTCGCCCGTTTGGTTGCTGTGCTCATGTCTGCAGCGACAGCACTTGGTAATAAGGCGATGATCGTAAATACGATCGCTGGTGCACGTGACATCTCTCAACCCCTCGACTGGACAGATCACAATTGGCGCATTTTCATCATTCGATGACAACTCTTGTGCCGTGACGGGCCAAGATGCCGGTGAATCTAATTGCATTTACCGACAAACCATCTGTGATGCATCGCGAAGTCTCTCATCGTCGAGCACGCTACAGCAGCTTGTCTCTTAAGTTGGACGCACTCAAGTCAGTTCAGTGTCGACCGCAGAACGATTGGCTACGTCAATATCAGAGATACAACGAAGATCGCCGCGCAATCGGCCTTGCAGCAGTTCTTCATCATCCCAAACCACTTGGCGGAAGTAACTTTCCGAGGGACCAAAATCGCCGGTCGCAAGGCAATCTTGAATGATGTTCCGGGACTCCAGATGGAACCGCTTTGTGATCGGCGTTCGGAAGTCGTCCAGATACCAGTCCGAAAAATCCCCCAAGTTCAGGTATTTGCGCAGCCAAGTTTCATACGAGTAGCAACCGTAATGCAGGATTTCTGCGCCACGTGACACAAGCCCGGCGCCTTCGGCCAACGAGAACCGGTGCGGACCGTCGGCCCGGGCATCGATCTTGCACCGGACGGCGGATTTACCACCTTCATACAAGAGGAAGGGGAGGCGACCACTCTTCTTGAAGTGTCGGATCGCAGAGAAAGGGTTGTCTGCCGTCCACAGGGGACATGCTTCGTGATTTACAAAGTGAAGTTGACTGACCTCTGGGTTCTGATCCCACAGCTGCGGGTCCAAAGGACGGAACACTTCATCATCATCGATATGCAAAAGCCAGTCCATCTGTCGTCGCTGACAGTCCTCAAGCGCCGCGTTTGTATTTGCGTCCTGACGCAGTAGCGTTTGGGTCAATCTTGATACATGTGGAATCTGCGCGCCTTGGCGCAACACAATCCGTTCGTTGGCAAGTGGGCTCAGCGCCGCCAGATCTTCGGCGTCGTCGGCCCACAGCAGGATGATGTCAAAAAACCGCAGGTGATAATGGCACCATGTCGAAAAGTGCTGCTGTGGACGATGGACAGTTGTGGTCAACGCGCAGCGGGGCTCCATCCATTCAGTCCCACGCCAGGATCGACGGAACTTCATTGGGGTTTTCGAGGCGCAAAAGCTGGTAACCAATCCCCGACCGACCGCAGAAAAAGCCTGGAGCGAAGGCACCGTTCCCTTGGGGCCATGCAAAGTCACCAAGCATTGATGCATTCTGAAGCGTAGTCTGGCTCAGGATGCGGGCTTGATCCACCAACTCGGCGCGTTGCAAGCGGAGCCCACACGTCAGCAACACTTCGATGCGGCCAAAAACACCACAGCAAAGGTGGTCGGCACCCGTTGCGCCGGCGCTTCGAGTCGTATCGAGAGCCGCGTCGATTATCTCTTGGTGCAAGGGTCGATCGCGTGCGGTGCGAAGTTCGGACCGCACCAAGGCGATGCCCGGTGCGCCGTGACACCATTGGCACGCGAAATCGCCGGACGCCGCGCCCTCATTTCGCAGATCCGGCCAGTTGCCGACATCATTTGAGAAAAGCGCATCCTCATAGTCCAGTGCCTCTTGCGCCGCCTCGGCAAAGGCCAGTTCATGGCACGCGCTTGTGAGTCGGTGAAGCGCAAGCGCGATGCCCGATGCACCATGCGACATGCCTGTCAAAGGCCGCTCGCTCACACCAGCCCAAGCGCGAAATCCTGTGTCGGTCGAGATGCGGTGTCGTAACAAGTGTTTTCCACAGGCGCGCGCCCGAACGAGCAGGCCTGCGTCACCAGTCACTTGATGCAGCGCCAGCAGCCCCAGAATGGCACCCGCGGACCCTCCAATCACATCGAAGATGCGATCTGCTTCGATCTGTTCAGATGCGATTTCTTCGGCGACAATCGCCGCCTCATCATTCAAGCTTGCATCGTCGAGAAGGCTTGCTGCGCGGGTCAATGCGTAAATGATTGAACCCGCACCACTGGCACCGCCAATGCCAATTGTCTCAACAAGCCGTTTGCGCCGTGCCGGATCGTGAACGGCCGCCCGCAAAGGCGCAAGTGCAGACATGGCCGCAGCGCGCCCACGCTCATCTCCATAGGTCTTGCAGTAAGCCGCAAAGAAAAGAGCGATGCCTGCCGTGCCAGAATACAGATCAAATCCGACCGCATCAATCTGACTGGTCGACCCAAGTGCCAGAGGTACCGCGCCGATCCAAGTCGTGCCATCAGAGCCTTGGAGTGCGGACTTTTCCAGCCTCTCGAAGATGTCGCGCACAGCGCGTTGTGGTGTCGCGATCTCTGCGTATTGCAACCTTTTGTCCGCTGCACCTTCGGAACGATTGCCCGTCCGATACTGCATGGACAACGCCGCTTCAATCATTCTGAGCGCTTCAGACAGATGATCGTTCGACATCTGGGCTGTCCTCTCCGCAACGTCATGAACCGCCGAGGAGTGGAAGAAATTTTCAATCTTATCCCCGTTGGAGAAGGTCAGGGCAGTCGAGTTTGTCTTGGACTTGAAGTAGGGAATATCAAGGCAGGCCATCGCGGCTGCCTCGTCCGCCACAATGCGGTCCTGCGCAAAACCGCCATGATCGGCAAGGAACTCAAAAGCCTTTTGGAATGCTGCCAGGTCGCGCAGATTGCGAGCGCCGACAGCCCGGTGAATAAGCAATGCGTAAAGGGCTGTTGGCCTGAGGACAACGCGAACATGCTTGCCTTGAAAACGCTCTAGCGGTCCGCCGCTGGACAGAAATGCGTCTCGTCGTTTGACAATAAAGCGATACATACGCTCGTAACCGCGGAGGATTTCCTGCACATAGTCACTGGCCGAGAGGGACACCCGTCCGACGGTGACGATATTGTCGGAAACCGGAGGTTGGACGGACTTGGGTTCGTAATCCATCGCATCGGTGTTCACATGCGTAAACGTGCGGTGCATGGAAAGCCGGTGTTCGTCCTGATAAAGGCCTCCTACCGCAAGGAAGTGCCCGCCGGGGATGACAAGCCAGCGCGGCAGGAACCCGGTCGAGAGTACCGAGTCGCGAAGCCAATTCCCGGCCAAGTCTGCGGCGGTTCCAACGGGTTCCGCCGCTGTATCACCCCGGGGCACAGGTTGAAATAACGTCTCGAGATCAACCGGCGTTGGCCAATCGCCTGCAGCAATCACGTTTTCAAAATGGAAGTCGGTCCCGCGCAACAAGTGAAGAAGACACAAAGTCGATCCCGCGCGCTCGAAGAACCGCACAGCGCCAGCTTTGTCCGTACAAGGTCTCGAAGCGATCCATTCGACCCAACCATAGCCGTCCCGTTTGAGCACCTTTGGCGCACGTGCAGAGGCCGGCGCATCACTTGCATCGAGCCAACCCAGAAAGTCGCGCCATGCGGAATCAATCGATAGATCACGCGGTTTGTAACCAACCTCTTGCCCGCTGGCGAACGTGACTTTGAGAACGGTCCTCCCGCCGCAATGTGGATCGCTTAGCCCGCCTTCGATCAAGACCACTTGTTCGGAGGATGCGTTGGTTAATAAGTTCCGCGCGATTGCCTCGGCATCGTCTGAAAGCCGCTGCAAAAACTCTCCGGTTGCGTCGATCCAAAGCTCGGTGACTTTTGCGCAAAGCTGAGCGAGCACCGGGTATTCCTGAAACACGGCTTCCAGTCGACCTTGCCGAAGTTCTGCGGTGAAGCTGTCGTATAAGTATGTGGAACTTGCATCGTGCTCAACTGGCAAGCCGTGCAGCAGCGCATGTGGTTCCGCCATCAGGCGGTGAAGCGCAAAGCCTGTAAAGAGCGCTGGCGCCAAGAGCCGGGAGAGCCGTGATATCAAGATCTGATCGAGGCCGACAAGAGCCTCTTCAGTGGCAATGTCTGAAGAGACGCCGTACAGGTGCTGCCGCTGAAGACGTGCAGCAGTTGCAATCGGTAATAGCACATCTTCAAATGGTTGCACCCGCGTAGCTGCTGGCGCGGGCGGGACTGTCGAGGCTCCTCCTGGTGCTTGGTCCCGGTGCGACGTCACTGCCTCCAGCATCCAGTCAAGCGTTTTGAATCCCGCCGCACCCCGGTCAGCTTGATCAGACTTTAAAGCATCATGTTGCACCAGAGCGTCTGAAACGATGCATGAGGACGCGTCTGGCGGGGGATCACCCTTGTCCACCGGTCGACCATGCGGCGTCATTAACGGCTGAATGTGCCACCGTCTGATACCACCAGACAGTCGTGGCTGCAGCAGAACCCGGTTGGCGTATCCTTTGCGGCAAGGTTTTGGAGATCACTATCGGAAAGGTCCCGCTCAAACGGCACGCGTGGCAGCACGAGGTTTACTGTCGAGGCGGTGTTCTCAACGACGACGACAGAGACGTCCTTTGGCATCTTGATCCCAAACTCTGAAAGCGCGGCGGCAGGATCGGCAAGCAGCTTCTTTTTAAAGCCCTCGTCCGTCCAAGCCCTGCCGACAACTTTGGCATACCGTTCATTCCAGCTTTCCGTCGTTTTATACATCCGCTTGCTCCTTTCGCGAGCTTGGTTCGCCGTGTATTCCGGCCGTCGCTTATGGCGAGACAGCCGGGATTCCGAGATCGGGGAAGTGATCCTCTGTCGAGGCGTCAATCGCAGGTCTTGCTGCATTGTAGGCGGCGATCATGATCTGGTTGAGCTCGTTGAGATCGTTGTTGTCGCTCGCGTTTGCAAATACCGTCCATATAACGTCGTCGCCTGTCTTCATTACGTACCAACCCAGCCCACCGCCCACCGCGCCGTTGTGGAAGACATCACCATTGGCTGAATTGACAGCGACAAAAGCACCATAGCCTGCGTTGAGCGGACTGGTTGCGGTCAATCGGTTGTCGAAGGATGACTGGCTGATCAGTGGGTTGCCGTCTGATCCATCAACCCCGGCAAGAAACCGTGCATATGCCGCAGGTGTGGCGGCAAGCCCGCCCGGTGCCGTGCCGTTGACCAGTGGGATGCCGCCATAGGGAAAGCGCACCAACATGTCTGCATAGTCGGGAACGCCGCCCGGCCATGACGGAACGAGTTCCAAAAACCGGGCCCGGACAAATTCCGCACCAGATAGCCGGTCTGCGACCGTCGAGTAGTGTTCTGCTTCTCCCGGTGCGCGATTTGCAAAGATATCGGAACTGCGGAGGATCAGGTTTTCGAGGCCATAGGGTGCGAAAAGACTTTCTCGAATATATGCTTCGAAGCTTTGTCCCGTAAGAACTTCGACTGCTGCAGTGATGATGCACGGACCCGTGTTGTAGTAGAAGTAATTGGAGTTGGGCGTCGTTGACAGGGGCCTATCCAGCATCCACCGAACGGTCTCGGCGCAGGTCGGAGTACGCTCGATACCAAGAGCCACAGCGATCTGTTCAGTGTTTGTGATCGGGTTGATGCCCCCAAAGCCTGCGATGTGCTGCAGAACCTGTTGAACGGTCACTTGGTCAAGTTGGGTATTGTATGTCCCAAGCGCAGACCCGACGCCTGATGATCCATTCAGAATATCCTGAAAGATCCGCGTGTTCATTGTTACCGGCTGACCTGCGGGCGTCACCGCGTTCGCTTCGATAAGCTGCAACATTGCAACCGCTGCCGTTATCTTCGAATTGCTCCCGATGCGGAACAGCGTCTCAGCCGTTGCAACCTCGGTCGGCGACGTCCGGGCCAGCCCATAGGACTGCGCATAGACAAGCCGTCCGTCCTTCACCAGTGCCATACCCAAGCCCGGAAGCCCGTGGCGCTTGACGAAGTCGCGCAGCCGCCGATCATACTCGTCCCGCGCGGTGAAATTGTTGCCGACGCCTTGCTGCGGCAAGCCGTTGTTGGTCATCGCAATATCAAAGCGTAGCCCCGCACTTGTCTGGCGCGCCTCAATGTCCACGACGCGCGCAAAGTGCCGACCCGTCAGGTGCAGGATATCTTCTGCTCGAAGCCCGAGATACCACCACCAATAGCTGAGCCCCGGATCGCGGGCTGCAATGGCAACCCAACCGCCCGACGGACGGCGCTCAAGATCGACCAGCTTGTATCCCGGGTTATCCGCGATCCACGCGCCGATACCGCTCGCTTGCGAATGGGTCAGAACGGCGTTCGGTCCACCTGTCAGCGCATTGTCGAGAAGGGCTGAGTAGAGCGGAACGCCGCGTATCTCGTAAGGCTCGATGTCGATGATCCGTGCGTTGCGGTTGTAAACCCTGTCCCGAATATCCTCAATGCTGGTCGCATCAAGCCAGGTCCAAGTCGTGTTGTCCTGACCCGTCTCGCGTACCATGATGGTTGCAAACCGAAGACCCGCGCCGCTTTCATAGGGTTGGACGCGGATCAGGCGGGCGTTGTTCTGCGTTGCCAGATCGCGGACTTCTGCCTCTGTACGGTCGAAGTACCACCACCAAGTCTTGGCATAAGGGCCGGTGTTCTGAACAAGCACGGCCGCAAATCGGATTGGATTGGCCTGGACAACTTCGATGTCGACAAGCCGGAACCCTTGATCCAGCCGCTCAACGATCTGCGCCTCGGAGGCATTGTCGAACCACCACCAACCAGTATTGGGGCCAAACTCGAATTCCACGGGTGATGGTGGTCCCAGTGTCAACCCGCCGGGACCGCCGAAAGGCGTGGCACTTCGGCGTGTGGACCGGTCTGTGCCTTGCTTGTTTTTCCGGTCGACCCTGTACAAGTGGCGCTGGAAAAACCCGGACGAGACAGGTGGTTCGTGCGGCTGTGTCGCAATGATTTCGTCTGTTATAAGCCTTTGCAACGGCTGACTGCCGCGATCTGCGTCCCGCTTGCGCAGGTTTGGCACCTGACGGTCAAGGGCCGGGTTCACGAAGAACGTGCCTTGAGGAAAGTCCTGCGCTGTTACACTGGCCGCAAAGGTCAGTAGCGCCATAGCCAAAACGATCAAGCACGTCGCTAGACGTGACTGCCAACTCAAAGTTACCTCTACCGGACATGAGGGAGCACGTGATCTGAAAATGACTGTTCGCTGATCGTCTCGAAAGGACTCCATCCGTAAATTCTCCATCTTTAAATGGTGAAATAAACGCTCGAACACTGCTTAGGTCTCAACTCAAACGAAGAGGTCAAACACAACACTTCAATTGGATTTCTCCGCGGCAATTCTCAAAATCGCGCAGACCCAAAACCTTAAGTTATGATGCCAGTCTATGACACATTTTGCAGATTCGTTCAACGAACACACGAATACAGTCGGCGCTTGCAGAACCGGATCGACTTGCTTGGAAAGGCAAGGTCGGCGGGAAGCGCGACGCAATATAGACCGATCCACCCTGTGCAGGTGCCCGTTAAAGCCGCTCATAGTTCCGTGCGCCAAGGACGGAGCCTCGTAGTATGTTGACCAACACACTTTTGGGAACGCAGCCCACGATTGTTCATGCCCAGGGACAACAAGACGCCAGTCCGCACTGGCCAGAGATACGGAACGGTTTCTTCGAAAGCCAACCCCAAACGTGTTCACCCGATCCTCGACTGACCGTCATCACCTGGAGCAACGACACTTCCGGTCCTTGCATCTTCGAACAGAGCCTAAACCACCTGGGTCTGGCGCCCTCCGTTCTCGGTCGCGGGGTGGAAGAGTGGGTGAACAGCATCCACAAACCAACGCTGACGCTGGAAGCACTTCAGACTATTTCATCGAATTACGTGCTAGGGGTGGATGGCTTCGACGCCATCGCGCTGCGGGACCCGGGGCAGGCGGTCGATGTATTTGACGCTGAGTTTTCCTGCGACCTTTTGTTCAACGCAGGAAAGGTCTGCTGGCCGGATCTCGACGTGTTTCGAGATTTCGAGCATTCGGTCTCAGAGGCCGCGGGTTCGCCGTTTCGCTACTTGAACGGTGGTGCCTGGATTGGAAGAACAGAGTTTTGCAGAGAGTTTTTTGCGGCAGTGGCGGCGCAGCCGCAGCTCGACGCGTGGCCCAGCTCCGAGCAGGGGCTGCTGAAACAGCTATTTCCGGAATGGTACCCAAACGTGTCTGTCGACTACCGCTGCCGCATCTTTCAGACACTCCAGTACGTTTTCGACCCCATTTTCCGTCTCGATACCCGATGCGCAGAAATTTGAGCTTCTGAATTGAACTGTCAGCCTGAGGGCTCCGGCCTCAACCGTTGAGACCTGAAAAGGCACTTTAGTTGATCAACTGTCTTTCGTTGAATGAGTGTCCAACGGTGTGTCTCCGAAACCGGTAAGACGCCTAGAATTAGTTTGCGCGGACGGCGGTTTATGCAAGTCGCTGATCCAACAAACGACGCATATCTGATCACGAAATTCGTACTTACTTGACCCTTGTGTCGCACCGAAACTGAGTGAACCCTGAGGCTGACAATATGGTAAGATCATCGTCGGGCCGCCTAAGCCCTAACGCGCAGTCAAGGGATTTATTCTCTTGATTTGACACGTCAAGCGCGTCACCATTTTCAACGTGACGTTGGGTCAACTTTTTCTGACCGTCTGTACCTTCTGTATCTATGTATTTGAAATGGCGTGATATTACCAGCTGGTGATGCGCCGAAACTTCTACTTTAGGGGGAATCATGAACACGTATACTTCCAAAGACAAACTTGTCGCCAAGGGCTTCGCCACGGGCGCTGCACCTGCTTACCAGGACGCTGACATTCAGGTCGAAATGATCCATGGGTGCATCATCGTTGACATCATCGGCGATATCATTGGGGACGTCGCTGCCGATGCAGTCGCGGACGCAGCAGCCGACGCCGCAGCGGACGCCGCCGGAGACGCTGCCGCGGACGCGGCCGCAGATGCTGCTGCGGATGCCGGGGGTGACGCCGCCGCCGACGCTGCAGCGGATGCTGCGGGCGACAGCGGCCTCAGCGCCGCAGCAAAAGGCCGACTGAAGACACTGGCGCTGCTCTTGGGTGGCGCAATCATGGGCCAGATCGTGTCTGAGGTGACGACCGTCATCAAAGGCGCGGTCAGCGGCAGTGGAGGCTCTGGCGAAACCACGGCGAAGGACTATTGGGACTCGTTCTATACCGAGATGACCAAGGACTATCCTTGCGATAATGCGGCCAGCGATCCTTGCGCGACGAATGTGCGCAATAAACAGGAGGCAATGGTACTGTCCTTTGCCGGCATTCTGGGCAAAAAGGCGGTACCCGGGGATTCGTCCGGTAAGACATACGGCGACGAAGCCGCGACCTTCATGAAGTCCTGGCCTGCCTCCGATCAATCCGCGCTGAAGGACAAGCTGACGGAAATTTCCCAGTCGGCGGGCATTCCCAGCATGGTCAAATATCTGTCGACCTATCAGATCACGGGAGCCACCGGTGAGGTGGCGGTCATCGCCGAGGCAAACGTGTTGAATACCGTTGCCTCCTTCGTGTTCACCGAGTGACCGGCTTCGGCGCCGCAAAAGACCGGAAATGACTGCGAACAAAGCGCTTCGGAGTGTTGCTGACAGCGACACTCCGGACGTGCTGAATTGGATTTCGGAACGTGCCCGCGTGCTCAACATGCCGCGGGTCGATATTGCCCTGCCGGGCATAGACATGGCCCCGGCAACTGCTGTGCGTCATAAGTTGGGGTCCTTCAGCAAGCTGATCACTGGCCTGCTTTTGATGCGTGCGGCGGATATGGGTCTGTGTAGGTTGAGTGATACCGCCGACAAGCACCTTCCCGGTGCGGGGCCGTTCGGGCGAGTAATGCCTGCGCCGACACTTTGGGACCTTTTATCTCACCGCGGCGGCATTCCGCGCGGCTCCGGCGCACCGGGGGCAAAGGTTCGTCAGGACGCTTTGCACGCTGCTTGCGGCGATCGGGTGGAACCGGGACACGTCGATGCGCGCTACTCAAACCTCGGTTTCGTTTTGTTGGGGCAGGTGTTGGAACACCTGCACGGCATGACTTGGGGGGACCTTGCCCGGACCACGCTCTTCGCGCCGCTGGCCCTGGATACCCTCGGGGTCGGCGTGCCAGAGGTGCCGCCGCCGCTTGCGCCGCCTCATCAGCTTCGCGGATTTCATCCCGATGCGTGCTTGCCTTTGGAAATAGCGCCGATGCCTTTACTGTCTGCACCCGCAGCAAGTCAGGATCTGCATGGCACGGTCGCAGATTGGGCACTGCTGTTGACGTGTCTCTCTCAACAGGATGGGGCACAAGGCTGGGCAGACCGATTTTCCCGGCTATTCAATTTGGTCGCTCGAGAGGGCGGTACGCGCGGGGGGCTGCGGATCGGAGCCGGTTTGCAAGTCGGGCAAAGCACAATGGGGCCCATTGCTTTCGAGGCTGCCGAGCATTTCGGCCACGGCGCCGCCTTTGCCTTGTTGCCTGGCCGTGGCCTGTCGGTAACTTTGGCTACAAACCGTGCAGGGGCGGGGGCTGACCTGATGCATATGGCGATGGTGCTGTTGCGCCACTTGGCGCAAGGTGAGCCGTTGCAGATCCCGCATGCCGGCTGGCCTGAGTGCGGTACTTACATGGCCAATACCGGAGATACACTGCGGATCGAGGGCACAAGTGCCGTGGTCAATGACGATGCTCCGGTGACGTTACAAACGCTTGGTGGTGGGCGGTTGATTGCGGAAAGTGGCGTGCTTGCACCGTTCGGTCTGATGCTGGATCGCGGCGCCGGGACAATTCATGCTGGCAATCGCTCCTTCCGACTGCGCGCGTTTCCAAAGGCGCAAGGAGCCAAACGCTGCCGTCTGCCCGCTGGCTTTTACGCAAATCCGGATTTAGGTCGTATCGCGCTGTACCAACGTGACGGTGGAACGGTGTTGGCCTTTGCCCCATTCAAGGAGGCGCGGCTTGAACCGGACGGGGAAGGCTGCCTGCGGCAGGTCGACGGCCCCGCCGCTGGTGAGCGTCTTCACTACGCCATAGGACCTGCGCGGCTCTGGATTGGCGGGCATCCTTTTACAATCGCAGAAGAGGGGTTCTGGCAATGATGGCCATTCTGGATACCCTCGGTTACATCGCGGCCAATGTGATGATCCTGTGCCTTGTGTTCTGGTTTTTATTTTGGGACTGCGAACGCCAGAATGCCATACGCCGCTATATTATACCCAAAGTATATCAACCCTTTGGCTACATTGGGCTGAATGCGGAATGGGTAATGTTCACACCGGATCCACCCCTCTTTGACATGTGGCCGATGGCAGAGTTGACCCTGAAAGACGGACGCATTGTCCATTGGGAACCACGACCCTTTCAGGAGATGTCGATCCCCGAAAAGATCTGGTGGAAGAAGCACCTGAAATTCTATCTGCAGGTGTGTCAGAGCAAGGCGGACAACCAGATCAAGCGGGACCTTGTCGACTACCTCCTGCGCGTGCACTCGGATGGCGACGACTGTGTTGAAATCCACCTGTTCCGCGTCCGGCAGAAGACGCCCAATTTCTACCGTCAGGATCAACCGCGTGACCCGCCCACGAAGCAGGAAATCTTTTTCTTGCGTCCGCGCCCGCCCGAGGAACGGCAATGACGGCCGAGACACTCCTTGCGGCGTGGAACGGCTTTTTCTTCGAGCCGATCTCTGTCCTGCCGATGGCCGTGTTCCGTATTGTTTTCGGCTGTGTTTTACTGATCGACGGCATCTACATGGCGCTGCACGCGCGTGAGTACCTTGGGCCGCGAGGGCTTACAGAATACACCCGTTATTTCAAGCGTACAAGGGGGCGGGCGTTGTCGCTGTTCCTGTTCCTGCCGAACTCGATGTGGTCGGTCCGCCTGATCCTTGTTGTCCACTTGATCGCTGTGCTGATGGTCATCGCCGGGTGCCTGACACCGTGGTCCTTCATCGTGGCCTTTGTCACTACCCGTTCGATCGTCAGCCGTCAGGATCACATGACAAATGGAGGAGACGCGATTGCCAAAATCATGTGTTTCCTCATGATCTTCACGCCTGCTGGGCAGGCCTTATCGGTTGATGCCTGGATGTATGGTGGCGATACCGAGGCCGCGCCTTGGGCGCAGCGGCTGATGCAAATCCAGCTTTGTATCATTTATTTCAATACGTTTTATTGGAAACTCAAGGGCGCGACATGGCGCAACGGCACTGCCGTCTACTATGCGGTGAGCAACCGAATGTATCGCAAGTTTCGCTTTCCCCCGTTCTTTCTGCGCACGCCATACGTGCAGATACTGACCTTTGGTGTGCTGCTGCTGGAACTGGTGCTGGGACCGGGTTTGTGGTTCGATGATCTGAGGCCGTGGTTGATGGCAGCCGCCATTCTAATGCACCTGAGTTTCGGGTTTTTCCTTAACGTTCACCTGTTCGGCTTTTACATGATCGCCTCGCTGATGACGTTCCTCGAACCTGAATGGGTTGCCGCACTGCTTGGAGGTACTTGATGGGGACGGACTTTCCACGCTTTTCGCACCGCAGCGACCCGAATGTGCAGGCATTCCCGGACGAAGGGCACGTGCTGGTCGTAGACGGCACCTGCGCTGCCTGTTCCAGCGGCGCGAAGTTCGTGGCGCGGCGGGACCATCGAAAAGAGTTTTTGATTTGCCCGGCGGGCAGTAGTCTGGGACGATCCTTGATGCTGCACTACGGGATGGATCCAGACGATCCGGACAGTTGGCTTTATCTGCGACATGGCGACGTTCGGTTCAGCCTGGATGCCATGATCGAGGTGGCCGCGCATATCTATCGCCCTGCCGCTGTGTTGCGAGTGCTTTTCATACTGCCGCGCCCTGTGCGGGATTGGATGTACCGGCGCATTGCACGTAATCGGCACCACATCATGGGTCGGACCGACATCTGCGAAATTCCGGACGAAGCTCTGCGTGACCGGTTGATTGGGTGAGCACGAGCACACGATGTTCAGGGAGTAGAAAGCCCCTTCGATCACGTAGAAAAATGGTTTTTTATCATGCCTTTGAGAGTTGACGCGTTCGACCGGGGGTCGTCGCCAGTGCCAATCCAAGGTCTTGGTCAAAGCATTTGCTTGGTACTTTTCGCCAGGGGGTTAGACCGATCAAATGCTTAATCAGATCGACCACACCTGTGCGAGCCTTTCGCCACATGAGCTCAGTAGTGCATCTGCCTCGATACGCCTTCGCGACATTAATTGTCGCGGCTGTGTTGCCACAGACATTGGTGGATAGGTTCTTGGAAAACCCGCCGCAAATTTTCGGAACAGTGCGCTCGGGTTCAACGTGCGTTTTCGTCGGCCTATGAACTGATACCACTCGACACGTACGGGTGCTCCGGTCAGGCGACCCCGTTCTTGCTCCGAGCAGCCGATGGGATGCAGCGGCTGCTCGTCTGGACGAACGATAACTCAATGTCGGTGATGTGTTTCCTGCAATTCATAGACTGGAGTGTCGATCCCCTCCATACGCGCCTTGAGTTGAAGGGCAAGGAATTGAGAATAGTGGCGTGACTGGTGCAGGTTCCCGCCGTGAAACCACAGCGCCTCTTGCTGTGTCGGCTTCCACATATTGCGCTGTTCGCCTTCCCAGGGACCGGGGTCTTTGGGCGTGTCAGATCCCAGCCCCCAAACCTTGCCAACTTTGTCAGCTGTGTCCTGGTCGATCAGATCGGCCACCCAGCCATTCATGGATCCGTAGCCGGTGGCATAAACGATCACGTCGGCTTCGAGCTTTGTACCATCCTCAAGCACCACGCCGTCCTCTACAACTTCGGCCACCTGGCCCGCTTGCAGCTTGATCTTGCCGTCGATCACAAGCTGGCTGGCGCCGACGTCGATGTAGTAGCCGGACCCGCGGCGCAGATACTTCATGAACAGGCCCGAGTTGTCGGCTCCCCAGTCCAGCTGGAACCCGGCCTTTTCAAGGCCGGCGTAAAAGTCCGCATCCACTTCCTTGATCTTGTCGTACACGGGGATCTGGAATTCGTGCAGAATGCGATAGGGCAAGGAGGCAAAGATCAGATCTGCCTTTTGCGTTGTCACACCTGCCTCGACGGCGCGTTCCGAGTAGAGATCGCCAAGCCCGTATTCCATCAACGGCTCAGATCGGACAATGTGGGTCGAGGATCGCTGTACCATCGTCACATCGACATCGTTTTCCCAAAGGGCGGCGCAGATGTCATGGGCTGAATTGTTGGAGCCGATCACAACCGCCTTCTTGCCTTTGTATTGGTCCGGTCCAGGGTGTTTCGATGAATGATGCTGGTCGCCCTTGAATTTATCCATTCCGGGGAAGTCGGGGATGTTCGCCTTGGCGGACATGCCGGTTGCAAAGACCAGCTGTTTGGGGCGCAGCGTCACCGGCTGTCCGTTGCGGTCGACAGTGACGGTCCATTCCTTGGTGTCCGCGTCATACTCGGCGTGCTGGACCGTCGACTTGGTCCAGTAATTCAACTCCATCACCTTGGTATACATCTCGAGCCAGTCGCCAATTTTGTCCTTCGGCGAAAAGACCGGCCAATTCGGGGGGAATGGCAGATAGGGAAGGTGGTCGTACCAGACCGGATCGTGCAGGCAGAGCGACTTGTAGCGATTGCGCCAACTGTCGCCGGGTCGCTCGTTCTTTTCCACGATGATTGTAGGCACGCCAAGCTGGCGCAACCGCGCACCAAGCGCGATCCCACCCTGACCGCCGCCGATGATCACGGTATAGGGTTGAGTGCTGTAGCCCAACTCCGCCTCTTCCTTCTCGCGCTCTTCGGCCCAACTGAGCCGCCCCTTGCCTGCGCCGTGCTTGGCACCAAGCGGGCGTTCATATCCCAGCGGCTCCTCGTGGCCTTTAAGCTCGGTCATTGAGGTGAGCAGTGTCCAGATCAGCCCGTCCTTGAGGCGCACCAGACCATAACCGCGCGCGACATCGGTGTCGAAGCTGATCCAGGCGGTTGTGATCCCGCCGTCTTCGGTCACCGGTTCGCCTTCGGCGATGCGCCAGTTGCCCGGTTTGGTGGTCCCAAGCTGGGTGGACAGCATATCGCGGATCTGGTCCTGACCTTCCATCGTACGGATGTTCCAGGTGAAGGTCACAAGGTCGCGCCAATAGCAATCCGTCTGGAACATAGCCACGGCGGTATCGATGTCGCCGGTTTCCAGTGCTTGCCCAAATGTGTCGAGAAATCCTTGAACTTCGGTGTCCAGCGTATTGTCCAGCATTCTGCGCCCTCCCAGTTGCACGTTATAGGAGTGTGCCAGAACGGTAGCGTCTGTGCGACTTTTTTGGTGTGGGTGCCCGGTTTCTTGCCGATGGGCGGGCAATTCAGAGGATCGCGTCAACCTCGGCCCGAGTCGGCATGGACGGCGCTGTGCCGGCGCGCGTGACCGAAATACCGGCGGTGGCACAGCTATACTGAACCGCATGCTCCGCAGATTGGCCTTCGGCCAGCGCCACTGCAAGGGCGCCGTTGAATGCGTCGCCTGCGCCTGTGGTCTCCAACACTGGACCAACCTTGATCGCTGGCACAAGGCCATGACCCGACAGGTATGCGCCCTGTTCACCCATTGTGATGATCGGCGTACGGACGCCTTGTTCCATGAGGGCTGAACAGGCTTCTTGAGCCTCCGCGACATCTGTCACGGCGATGCCTGTAAGCGCCTCGCATTCGGTTTCGTTGGGCGTGATGTAATCGCAGAGGGCGAGCATGCCATCGGGCAGGGCGGCAGCAGGTGCAGGGTTCAGAACCGTGGTGACACCTGCAGCGCGCGCTATTTCGAGACCGCGCATGGCCGCGTCTATAGGTTGCTCAAGCTGCGTGACGAACACATCCGCTCCTCGGATCAGGTCGGCCTGCGCATCAACATCGGCAGGTGAGATCAAGGTCGCCGCACCGGGTGCGATAATGATCGCATTGTCGCCTGTGGCCTCTTCGATGAAGATATGCGCGGCCCCCGTATAGCTGTCAGCGATCTGCCGAACATGAGGGATCACGCCCGCGTGCGCCCAAGTGTCGAGTGCCAGTTTGGCGAAATCATCCTGCCCGAGGCTTGATATGAAATGTGTTTCCGCCCCCAACCGTGCACAAGCCACTGCCTGGTTCGAACCCTTGCCGCCGGGGCCAAGAGCAAAGGACGTGCCCATGATCGTCTCGCCCATCACTGGCATGCGGTCTGCGCGATAGGCGGTATCGGCGACAAAGACACCCAGAATGACAACGGTGCCCATGATTAACCCTCGTCCGGGCCAACCACACCCTTGCGCAGGGCAAAGCAGCCATAGAACCGCCGTTCGCCGGTCTGGATCACGGCATAGGCCTGTTTGGCCCGGTCGTAAAAGGCGTAGCGTTCGATGCTCATCATGGTTGGACCGCTAGCAGCCGTGATTTCGGCCTGCACCTCTTCCATCACGGGCAGAATGGTGTCGGGTTTGTCGACCACTTCCATGCGCGCAGCGGCGTCGTCCACAAAAGTATCGATGGGATAGACCGAAAGTACGGCGCGCATGACCTCGGCCGCTGGCCTGTCGATGCGCAGCACCTCACCCAGTGTTGTTTTCCGGGAGACGCTGTCTGAGGGGAAGTTCGTGTCGGCAATGATCAAATCGTCGCCGTGGCCCATGGCGCGCAACGCATACAGAACATCGGCGTTGAGTATTGGGTCAATTCCTTTGAGCATGTGAGGCTCCTTTCATGTGGGAACAGTTCAGGCGTTCGGCGACTGCATGGGCCATGGCAGCACCGATTGCGGCGTGGGCGTCTTTGCTCAGGTGGATGCCGTCGATAGGATCGACATTGGTTACGGAATTGAGGTCCACAAAGCCGGTGCCGTGACGATACGCCACCTCCTTGAGGTGTCTGGGTAGTTCGATTGACCTCTTTGCTGCCCCGGCGAAAATGTCTTCGAAGATGCCGACTTCCTGTACCGCGACGGGAGCGGCCATAATAATGTCGGGTGCCATGGCATCAGGGCCGCAATTGGATCGAAATATGTCTGTCACAAGCCTTTGTATTCCGAGGGCAATGTCGGACGCGGATAGACCAAAACGCGCTTTCAGGTCGTTGGTGCCAAGCATGAGGATGACCAGATCGACCGGCCTGTGGGTTTCCAGAATGGCTTGTATCAGGCGCGCGCCGTTCTTGTGCGCGCCTTCAATCGGATCATCCCAGACGGCGGTTCGGCCTGGGTGCCCTTCGACAATAACGTCCCAGTCTGGGGGAAGGGCTGCGGCCATGACATTCGGCCAACGGTGCGGTTTGGCGTGCCGTCCCTTGTCGGAAATAGTGGGCATCGGCACGGTCCCGTGCGTGTTGCTGTCACCAAAGCAAAGAATGGTGCAGGCAATGTCTGCCATCACACCAGCCGTTGCCCGGTCGCAGCATCAAAGCAGTGCAGGTAGTTCGGATCGGGGGCAAGATGCACAGTCTGGCCCGGTTCGAACGCATGTCGTTCGCGGAACACGGCGGTGACGTCGTGCCCCTGAAACTTCAGGAATACCATCGTTTCGGACCCTGTCGGTTCAACGACCTTGACCTGCATGGGCAAGCCTTTGTCCGCCAGCAAAAGATGTTCGGGACGAATGCCAAGGCGAACCTTGCCCGTGCCGGACGGTCCGGCAAAACTCTGGTCCGCGATCCTGATCCGCCCATCCGATAGGTCGCCATCAAGCAAATTCATGGATGGCGCGCCGATGAAAGTGGCGACGAATTCGTTGGCCGGATTGTCATAGAGGTCGAGCGGCGTGCCGATCTGTTCAATGTTGCCGGCCTGCATGACCACGATCCTGTCAGCAAGCGTCATGGCCTCGATCTGGTCGTGGGTGACGAAGATGGTCGTCGTCTTGAGGCGCTGATGCAGTTCCTTGATTTCTGTCCGCATCTGGATGCGCAACTTTGCGTCCAGATTGGACAATGGCTCGTCAAAGAGAAAAACCTGTGGGTCGCGTACAATGGCGCGGCCCATGGCAACGCGTTGGCGCTGGCCGCCAGAGAGGTGCCGCGGCTTGCGGTCGAGATAGTCGGTCAGGCTGAGAATTTCAGCGGCCTCTTTCACGCGGCGCGTGATTTCTGCCTTGTTGGCACCGGCGACTTTGAGCGCAAAGCCCATATTCTCGGCCACCGATTTGTGTGGATAAAGTGCGTAGGTTTGGAACACCATTGCGATGTCGCGCTTGGCGGGGGGGAGGTTGTTCACCACACGCTCACCAATGGCGATAGCGCCGCCGTTGATCGGCTCAAGACCCGCGATCATACGCAGGAGTGTGGACTTCCCGCAGCCCGACGGCCCGACCAGGGCCACGAATTCACCGTCGCCGATGTCGATGTTGACGCCATGGATGACCTCTACGGCACCGTAGGATTTTCGGATGTCCTGAATTTTGACGCCTGCCATACGCGGCTTTCCCCCAGCTTGAACCTTGATGCTAGTGAAAGGGTTTTTCGTTGTCCACGTGGCCGGGGCAGCTTTTGTTGACTTAGCGTAAATCTCACGCATAGTGAGAGTTCCTCGGGGGAGTACGGGGCGCTATCACCGAGTAAAAACAACAAAAAACGCGCCTGACCATCTGCCCAAGGACACATTTTGTCACCGATCCAGGGAGGATGGATATGAAGACGGATCTTTATAACTACATCAAGGCCGCGCAAAAGATGAACCGACGCCAGATGCTGAAGGGTTCGGCGGCCATCGGTGCTGCGGCGATGCTGCCCAAGGGTGCCGCGATGGCCGACGGGCACGGAAACGTTCGCGCCGAAATTCTGAAAATTCCCGGCGTCGGGGCAGGGTCACCTACCGACAGCGATTGGCAGAAAGTCGGTGAAATGTGCCTTGGCGCCACCAAGGAAAACGTGGCCGAGGGTGAGTTCGCAGGCGTCGAACTGACGTTCATGGGCCTCAACAACCAGAACCTGCACAACTTCCTGTTCCGTGGTTTCCTGAAGCCTTGGGAGGCTTACACAGGCGCAAAAATCAACTGGATCGACCTTGCGCAAGCCGACTATAACGCACGGCTGCAACAGTCGATTGCCACCGGAACGGTCGACTTTGACATCATCGAGATGGGCGCGCCGTTCGAAGGTGACGTCTTGGGCAAGGGCCTTGCATCGGAAATGCCCGACTGGGTCAAAGAACAGATCGACATGGACGACTATGTCGACTATCTCAAAGCGCCTGTGGGCACATGGGGCGGCAAGACATACCGCGTGTCCATCGACGGCGACTGCCACAGCTTTGCATATCGCAAAGACTACTTTGGCGACGGTGCCATAGGTGGGGCCGAAGTGCCGACCACTTGGCAGGAAATCAACCAGGTGTCCAAGGATCTTGTCGGCAAAGAGGATCCGCTGACGGGCCTGCCCGCGCACGGCTACCTTGATCCGCTGAAGGGATGGGGCGGCTTCGGCTTCTACTTCCTCGAAAACCGCGCCGCCGCGTATGCTAAACATCCAAACTCGCCAGCGTGGCTGTTTGATCCCGAAACCATGACACCGATGGTCAACAACCCGGCCTGGGTGCAGGCCATTCAGGACGTGATGGACCTGATTGAGGCAGGGGCCTATCCCGCAGATCAGATCAACGCTGATCCCGGGACAACCGCGTTCCAGCAATTCCTTGCAGGCACCGGGTCCATGCTGATGTGGTGGGGCGATGTTGGCTCTTCCGCACGCACATCCGACACGTCTGTCGTGGGCGACGTTGTGGGCTTTGGCATCAACCCGGCCTCCGACCGCGTCTACAACGCGCAAGCGGGCGCGTGGGAAGACACACGCAACGAAGCGCCCAACATGGCCTATATTGGTTGGGGTGTTTACGTCATGGCCACGGTCGAAGGCGACGAGAAGAAGAAGAAAGCAGCATGGTCTGCTGCGGCCCATCTGGGCGGCAAGGACCTGTCGCTTTGGGCCTCGGCCTATCCGTCGGGCTTCCAGCCTTACCGCAACTCGCACTTCCAATTCGAAGAGTGGGAAGAGGCCGGTTACGACCGCGCGTTCATCGAGGATTACCTTGGCTCCAACGCCGACAGCTACAACCACCCGAACGCCGCGATCGAGCCGCGCATCCCCGGCATCTTCCAGTATTACTCGGTCGCTGAGGATGAGTTGGCCAAGGGTTACGCGGGTCAATACGGGTCGGCACAAGAGACGGCCGATGCGATTGCCGCTGCCTGGGAGGAGATCACCGACCAGATCGGACGCGACAGCCAGATCGAGATTTACAAAGCCTCGCTTGGTCTCTGATCCAACACCGACAACACTATGGGCGGCGCGATTGTGCCGCCCATACAATCCAGAATACAGGCCACACATTGCATCATGAGCGCTGAAGGCGATCTTCTTCACACAGTCACTGCCGACAATATTTCCGAGAACCGGAAACGTCTGGGCAAGCTGATGGTTTGCGGTGCGGCACTGCTGTGTGCCGGTTTGGCAGCATGGCAGTTGGCCTTCGAGACGGAGCGCGTGGCGTTCGGTTTCGCCAACTGGCGGCCTGTTCTCTATGCTTACATGCTGTGGGCGACAGCGCTGTGTGTGGCGCAGGTGATGATCCGGGGCGAAGCTGGCAAACGCTCACTTTTCGTGCTGCCAGCAGCTCTGTTCGTCATCAGCCTTGTTGTTTTTCCACTGCTTTTTGCACTCTATATTTCGTTCACAGACTGGAATCTCGCGTCCGTGAATGGCCCGCAACCCAATGGTTGGGACAACATGGTGCAGATGTGGAACGACCAGTTCTACTGGAACGCGTTGAAGAACATGGTCTACTACGTGCTGGCCGTCAGCGTGGAATATGTGATCGCCTTTGGCCTAGCGTTGCTGCTGAATGCACAGATTCGCGCGCGCAAGTTCTTTCGCGTGGTTTTCCTTTTGCCCCTGATGCTGAGCCCGGTGGCGGTGTCGTGGATGATCGGCAAATCGATGCTGGAGGTGCGGTTCGGTCCGATCAGCCGCGTCGTGCGCGAGCTGGGGTTTGAGCCCAGCTTTTTCGGCACGCCTGAGATTGCGCGCTTCATGATCATGGCGATGGACGCGTGGACCTTTATTCCTTTCATGATGATCATGCTGCTCGCCGGTTTACAGGCGCTGCCGCGTGAGGTCATCGAGGCATCCAAGGTCGACGGGGCGACGGGCTGGCAGAGCTTTCGCGAGGTGATCTTTCCCCTGATGCTGCCCGTGTCGGTCACAGCCATCGTGATCCGCATCATCTTCAAGCTGAAGCTGGCTGACATCATCATCAATGTCACCTCCGGCGGTCCAGGTGGGGCCACGGACTCTGTCACAAGCTTTATCTTCCGTGAGTACCGTGACCGGTCGAATGTGGGCTACGGCACCCTTTTGGCGATGGTATATCTTGTGCTGATCATTATCTTTGTAACGCTGCTTCTCAAGCTGGTCAGCCGCTGGATGGAGCGCCCCGCATGAACGATGCACCCGTCTTCAAGGACCACGATGCCGACCGCGCAACCCGAACGAAATGGTGGGCGAGCCGGGTGGCGATCTATGGCGCGTTGATCTTCTGGGCCGTCATTTGCCTGTTCCCGATCTACTGGACGCTCACGACATCGTTCAAACTGGCGCCGGACGTGATGCGGGGCAACATGGTGCCGTGGTGGGACTACACGCCGCGCTGGAAGGGCTGGGAGTCACTGGGCCTGTCGCCGCGCCTGGTCGGCGAGGTGTCGACCGTGCGCGAGGAATTTCTCAAGCGTTTCTGGAACAGCACAATCATTGCAACATCCGCTTCGTTTTTGGCGGTGGTTTTGGGGTCGCTTGCCGCCTACGGGCTGTCACGGTTCAACTACCGCTTTGGGTTTATGCGCAACTCGGACATCTCGTTCTTTTTCCTGAGCCAGATGATCCTGCCACCCGTCGTGTTGGCCTTGCCTTTTCTTGTACTCTACCGGTCGCTTGATCTGCTCGACAGTCAGATTGGCTTGATCCTGCTTTACACGCTGATGGTGCTGCCCATCGTCATCTGGATCATGCGCGACCAGTTTCAGGGCATCCCGGTTGAGCTGGAGGAGGCGGCCCTGGTCGATGGTTTGGGCATCTGGGGTGCGTTCATTCAGATTGTCTTGCCCATCGCTTTGCCGGGCATGGTGGCCGCGTTCATTCTGTCGCTTGTTCTGTGCTGGAACGAGTATTTCTTTGCCGCCCTGCTGAGTTCAACGAACGCCACGACCTTACCTGTCATGGTCGCCAGCCAGACTGGATCACAAGGCATAAATTGGTGGTCCATGGCGGCGCTGTCATCGGCGGCGATCCTGCCATTGATCGTGGTAGCGATTTTTCTTGAGAAGTACATCATCAAGGGCATGGCGGCCGGTGCCGTGAAGTAGAAGCTGCGCAAGACGCCGCGCCGAGTGGCTATTTAGAACCCGCGGCGTTGATTGGATATGTCGTCAGCCGTACCATTCCAGCGTATGAAACTTATTCTCATTCACGGGGCGCCTGCCACCGGCAAGCTAACGGTCGCCCGCGCATTGGCCGCGCATACAGGCACCCCACTTGTCGACAATCATGCTGCCATCGATATTGCCCGGATGGTATTCGGTTTCGCCGCGCCGGGATTTTGGGACCTGGTCCATGATCTGCGTGTTACCACGCTTCGCGCAGCCGCGCGGGCGAATGTCCCTTGGCTGATTACAACTGCTGCGTATTCTCATCCCGGTGATGAGGCGCTTTTACGAGACTATGACCGTGCAATCGAAAGGCCCGGAGGGCTGATCGATCCCGTTTTTCTGCACTGCGCACCTGAGACACGGATGGCTCGGGTGTCGTCACCCGAACGCGCGCGCAGAGGTAAGATCAGCACTCCGGATGGTTTGAGTAAATACCTGGACCAAAACAACTTCGCGCCGATCCCGCGGGACAACTGTCTGCGACTTTCGACAGAGCAAGCTGAACCTGAAGCGACAGCCGTGACAATCGCGCGGCATTTTGAGATGCCCGTCGTGGCGGTGAAGACCGGCAATGACCCGTAACGATCAGTTGGGTTTTGCAACATTCGGAAGATGAAAGATGGCACATTGCTCCGGCTCCGGCGCAGCCTCCATCATCCTATATCCCGCGCGATGTCCTTGGTTTGCTCGTAAAGCCGAAGGAACAAGGCGTGCGCTGTGTCATAATCTGCAGTGGGATTTGCAGTAATTGTTCTATCCGTGGGGTTCCACATGCTGATGTCCTGCCGACGCACCGCGCCTATGGCCAGCGCGGCGAGGAACGCGTCGCCATAGCTGGCACCCACCGTCTTTTCACACACGATCTGGTCAATGCCGGTGATGTCCGACGTGGCCTGCAGCCACAACGCGTTCTTGGTTCCGCCACCGACGGCAAGCAGGCGTTTCGGGGATTGGCCCAGCTCCGCAAACGTGTCGGTGACGTGTCGTGTGCCGTGCGCGATCCCTTCGATCAATGCCCGGTACATGTCGCCGCGTGTGTGGGTGAGGTTCAGGCCAAAAAGCATACCCTTGGCGTGGATATCGTGGATTGGCGTGCGTTCTCCGGAAAAGTACGGCAGCATCAGAAGGCCGTTTGCCCCCGGAGGTGACGCTGCGGCCTCGTTGGCGAGTGTCGGAAAGGCCTGTGCAGGGTCCAGATCCCGCGCGATATGATCGCGGAACCAATGGGTCAAGGTGCCGGATGTAGCCAGCCCAGCCATTGAGGCGTGTTCGCCCTCAAAGAGCCACGGCGCGTACCAGATACGCGGGTCGCTGACCTGAGACTGCGCGCGCAGGATGATGAAGATGGTCGATCCGTACATCATCATCATGTCGCCTGGCTGGTCTACCCCAACTGACAGTGCCTCAGCCGCGGCATCAATCGTTCCAGCGGTTACGGGTGTCCCCGGCGCAAGTCCAGCCGCTTTGGCTGCGGTTGGTGTGACGTGGCCCGCGATCTCATCAGACCAAAGAAGGCGGGGGAGTTTGTCCAAGGGCAAGATGTCATCTGCGAGATCGTCCACCCAGCTTTGCGTTTTGACGTCGTACAGTGGTGAGAAATTGGCTGCGGTATAGTGGTCTATGACCACTTCCCCCGTCAGCCGTTGCACCAAAAAACTGGTGGAGGTCAGGATATGCGAGGTCTCGGCGTAAAGCTCGGGGCAATTGCGTTTGAGCCATAGGATTTTCGGGCCCACGGATTGCGAGGTCAGCGCATTGCCGCAGCGGGAAATGATCGTGTCCTCACCGATCCGGTTCGTCAGCTCTTGCACTTCTGCTTCCGCCCGGCCATCCACGCCGTAGAGCACGCCATTCATCAAAGGCGCGCCGCTGGCGTTCACAGGTAACATGCAGGGGCCAATTGCGCTGCAGGCGACGGCTTTGATCTCGGCCGGGTCCACGCCACTGTCTTGCAAAAGCGCGCGGCAAACAAAGACGAAATCGCCCCACCAATCCTCTTCGGGACGGTGTTCGGCCCAGCCGGGTTGGGGGACCAGCATCTGGTGCCCACGCGATGCTTGGGCATGCACCGTGCCTGCGGTGTCGACCAACACGCCCTTGGTTTCATAGGTGCCGATATCAATACCAAGCGTATACGCCATCAGGTGTAGTCATCCCTGTCGAATGAAAAGTCGGGTCCAATCCGTGCAAGCGCCGCGACCAACAATTGCGTCAGTTGAGCAAGATCCCCAAGATCGCAAACCTCACGCGCCGAATGGGAGTAGCGCATGGGAAAACCGACATCTATGGAAGCAACCCCTTCACCCACATGTTGAACGTAAGACAGGTCCGTCAAAACCCCGACCTGTGCACTGCGCTGTAGCGGGATATTCTCTGCTTTTGCAGTGCGTTCGAACAGATCGACCATGGCCGGATGCGGGATGACCCCATTCAGCGTCCCACGTCCGTGAAAGGAGTAGAGGCTCATGCCCGGACCGCTTCCAAGGGCGATGTCGCCATGTCCGTCCATGTCCGGCGTATCCGCAGCGAGCATCAGATCGATCTGGATCGCAATATCGGGTCGGATTGTCTGAGCCAGGGGCAGCGCGCCCCGTAGGTTGAATTCTTCCTGCACGGTAAAGGCAAGATGAACAGGCGGTCCCGTGGTGCGATCCTTGAGCCTGCGGGCAAGTTCCAGCAGCACCGCACAGCCGGCACGATCATCAACGCTGGTGCCGGCAATCCGGTCATTGCCCAGTTCAACGGCGCGCGGCGCGTAGACCACGGGTGCACCGACGCGGATACCGGCGGTAGTGACCTCGGCGGCGGAGGTCATGCCGACATCGACATAAAGATCGCGATAAGGTGTGACGGTGTATTTCTCGTCCGAACTGGTGGCATGGTGATTCTTGTTCGCGATCACGCCTGGTATGTCCCGGCCTTCGCCGACGCAAACCAGAACTTCTTGCGCGGCAAGCGCACGTTCAGGAACGCCCCCAAGACGTTCCAGGCGCAGCAGGCCATTTGCTTCGATCTTGCGTACAACAAAGCCCAGTTGATCCATGTGTGTGAACAGCAGAACGGACGGCCCTTGCCCCGGGAAATGCGCAACGAGGTTTCCGAGACGGTCGGTTTTCCTCTGCACGCCGATCCGCTCCAAACGAGACCGAATGCTGCGGCGCACCCGGTCTTCGTGTCCGGAGAGGCCCGGCACCTGCATCAATTCCATCAGGTCCTGCTTGAGACACTCACTCATGTCCGCGCCTTCCGGACAAGTTCCATAAAACTGCGTGCTCGATCTGGGTCGATGGCGTTCCATGTGTCGCCGTCCACCTTCAGCGATGACCCTACTATGCAGCCATCTGCCGCGGCCAGGACATCCGCAACCGTATCATGTTTGACACCGGTGTTTGCCATGACTGCCACATCTGGCAGGACCGCCTTTACCGCTTCGAGGTCAGACATGGCGGCCGCTTCGCCGGTGATCTGGCCTGAAACAAGCACCGCATCTGGGACAGAAGAAAACACTGCGCTGCGTGCCCGGTCGGGCAGGGGGCGTTGATCCAGCGAATAGGCGAATTCAGCTGACACGTTGTATAGCATCGCCATATCCGGTCGTCCCAACCTGTTGCGGTAGCGCATGGCCTTGCCCGCATCCGGCGTCCACGGACCCATGTCCGAGGCGTAGGTTCCCGTAAATATTTCCCGCACGAAATCCGCACCCGTCGCGACCCCCAACGCCACGGACGCCATCGGATCCCAAAGCATGTTGACGCCAAAAGGCACGGTGATTTCGGATTTCAATTTGCCAATCAAGAATCCCATGGTTGCAACTGACGCCGTGTCGACCTGAAATTCGTAGGGGCGGTCATTTTCATTCCCGAACATCACAGCATCAAAGCCGGCGTCCTGCAGCGCCGCCAGGTCGGCGCGGGCTGCGGCCAGCAAGTCAAACGACGGGTCATGCAGCGGCGCGCCCGGCAGCGCGCCGATATGAACCATGCCGATGACCGGTTTGCGTTTGCCGAAGACGCGCGCAAAGTTTTCCGTCATCTCCAATCCTCCCCCGACGACTTTAGGAACGCCGGGCTGTTCACGCAAAAAGAAACTGCGCTAAGGTCGATGGCAACGGATTGGGGGAAATGCGCATGGACTTGAAGACGCGACACTGGGACAGGATCAACAACGGCGGGCTCACGTTCACAGAGCTGGGGTTCGGAACGGCACCTCTGGGTAATCTGTATCGCGCGATCAGCGACGATGACGCGCGCGCGACCCTCGATGCGGCTTGGGACAGCGGTGTGCGCTACTTCGATACCGCGCCACTTTATGGGCTGGGACTGTCGGAAACGCGCCTGAACCCGTTCCTGCGTGGCAAACCCCGAAACGACTATGTGTTGTCGACCAAGGTCGGGCGGCTGATCCAGCACTGTGCACCGGAACATCGGTCGGGAAAGGGCAAGTGGTTTGAGGTGCCTCAGCGGCGAGAACAATACGACTATACCTATGACGGTGTCATGCGATCCTTCGAACACTCGTTCTCGCGCTTGGGGGTGGACCGGATCGACATCCTCTATGTCCACGATCTGTGCATCTTCTCGCACGGCTCCAAGGAAATCTCCGACATGCGGATCGAAGAGTTCTTTGGCGGACGTGGATACGACGCGATGGTGTCGCTGCGAGACCAAGGGCTGATCACCGCCATCGGCGGTGGGATCAACGAATGGGAGGTGTGCCAGACGCTCGCCGAGCGTGGCGACTTTGACCTCTTCTTGCTGGCAGGGCGTTACACGTTGCTCGAACAAACAGCGCTCGATAGTTTCCTGCCGCTCTGCGAGGCGCGGGGCATTGGTATCGTGGGCGGCGGGCCTTACAATTCTGGCATCCTCGCCACTGGTGCGCGTCAGGGGGCTTGGTACAATTACGATGTTGCTCCGCCGGAGGTCCTGGAACGCGTCAGTGCCATCGAGCGTGTTTGCAGCGCTCACAATGTCCGCCTTGTTGATGCAGCGTTCCAGTTCCCACTGCTGCATCCGGCGCATGTCACTGTCATTCCCGGCGGTCAGGGCGTGGCAGAGATGGAGGGTAATGTCGCCGCTGCCCATGCCGAAATTCCAGCGAGCCTTTGGTCAGACTTGAAATCCGAAGGATTGATGCGGCAGGACGCACCCACATGAAAATCGACGCGCACCAACATTATTGGCAGCCTGCACGGGGCGACTACGACTGGATGCCAAAAGACATCGCACAGCTGAACCGCGCATATGCGCCACGCGATCTGGTCCCGCATCTGGACCATCACGGCATCGACGGAACTGTGTTGATACAAGCCGCCGCAACCGTGGCAGAGACGGAGTACATGCTTGGGCTGGCCGACGCCACGACGTCCATCAAGGCCGTCGTCGGCTGGATCGATTTTGAAGATGAAAGCCACCGCACGCACCTTGAGCGTTTTGCCGCCCACCCGAAGTTTCGGGGCGTGAGACCCATGATCCAGGACATTCCGGACGTGAACTGGATGCTGAGGGATGACGTGCAATGGGCTTATGCAGCCCTTAATGATCTGGGTCTGACATTCGATGCGCTTGGATTTCCCCAGCACATCGCAAATTTTCTTGAGATAGCGGAGCGATTTCCTGAAATGCAGATGGTTGTTGACCACTGCATGAAGCCGCAAATCCGGGATCAGCAAGCTGGCAAGGACGCGTTTTCCGACTGGGCGGCTGGTATGACCTTGCTGGCTGACAGGACGCGTGTCTGCGTCAAGCTCTCTGCGTTGCTCACCGAGGCGGATCATGGCTGGAATATAGAAGACATCCGCCCCTTTGCCGGGCATGTCCTTGATGCCTTTGGACCGGACCGTGTCATGTGGGGTTCGGATTGGCCGGTATGCCGTTTGCGATCTGAATATGATGGTTGGTTCGCTGTGGCGCAGGATTTGACCAACCATATGTCCGATGCAGATCGAGCAAAGATTTTCGGGGGAACAGCAGTCAGCTTCTACAGGCTGGACTGATGCGACGTGAAACGATGCACTGCGTTCTGCGTGAGCGCATCTCGCGCCGCAACCGTAGTTCCCACCTGCAAAGCGGCGGCCGCTTGGGCAAAGGCGATAGCCTCTGGCATGGATGTGCCACCGGCCGCTTGAGCAGCAAGCGCCCCCACAAACATATCCCCCGCACCGTGGGCTGAGACGATAGTGACCTTGTGCGCAGGAAAGGCATTACCTTCGAAAAGCACGCCATCGCTGCCCAACGTCGTCAAAACCTTCGTCGGCGGCAATGCCGAGGCGTAGAACGCAGCCTCGATCCGGTTCACGATGATCAGATCAACCATTTCCGTCAATTCTGATGACAACGCGCGGGCGGGCGCCGCATTCAACCAGACGGCGGCGCCGATTTTGCGGGCCTGCCGCGCGACAGCGATATTCACCACCTCTGGCACCTCATTCTGAAGCAGGACGTGCGTTGTGCCCGCAGGCATTCTGATCCTGTTCGGTTCAATTCGCAGATTGGCTGCGGATACAATCACCGCGCCGTATTCGCCGCTGTCCTCGACGATGGCCGCACTCATGCCGCTGGATCCGTCGTCGATCTGCAATTGCGTGATGTCCACGCCGGATGTGACGAGCGCCTTGCGGATCATGCCACCAAACTCATCGCTGCCAATGCGCCCGGCAAAGCCTACGGTTGCACCCATCCGGGACGCCGCCATTGCTTGATTGCCGCCTTTTCCACCAACGACATAGTCGACGCCGGACCCTGTCACAGTTTCGTCCAGCCGTGGCAGGTGCGGTGCGCGTAACACGACGTCTAGGTGTAGGGACCCTACGACCAAAACACTCATGCCAGCATCGCTGCCTGTACCAATCGCATCGCCTTCGGTGCATCCTGTTGCGCGATTGCCTGTTGCAGGTCGCAATTCCCAACAAGGCGCGCGGCCGTCCCGCGCAGGCGGTTAACCACCTCGATGTTCGTCCGCGCCTCGGCTACTGGATCAAGACCGGAGTGATCGGGAAAAGTGTCAAAATAGATGGCCCCATCGTAGCCTGCGCGCTCCAACTCGACCAGCAGCTCGACGGTCTGTATTGGGTGGACCGCTCCCACCATCAGGCCATTGTCCCATTTGCCGTAGCCATCGTTCAAATGCACCCCGAGGATACGCGAATGCCGCGCGACAAGCGCCGCGGCAAAAGCAGGCATTTCATCGGCATAGAGGACGTGGGCAAAGTCCAGCGTGACGCCGGTATTGGATCGGTTCAGCTCGCGCAGCGCCAGCAGTGTTGTGGCTGCATCCGGCATCAGGGCAAATGCGCGGGGTTCGTTGGGCTTGTATTCCAACGCAATGTCGAGTGCCGGATTGTGATCGGCCACCTCTGCCATGGCTTCGAGCGTCGCGTCCCAGGCGCGCGCGTACTCCATCTGAAACGAGTAGTCGAACCCGTCTTGCCCCATCCACAGTGTCATCAGGGTTCCACCCATTTGTGCCAGTACGTCCAGACCCCGCTTGGTCTCGTCAATAGCGGCACGCCGGACGGTCGGATCGGGGTGTGTGAACGCTCCCAACTTGAAGCCCGGATCGGTGTAGTAGCGCATGGCCATGCCATTCAGCACCATATCATTGTCGTTCAGGGCCGCGCTCAGATCGGACGGAGAAGCGTCCACGAAGTGATCCGGATAGTTCAGGTCAGCAGCATTCAGGCCCGCAGTCGCGGCGCGCCCGATCAGGTCGGCGGTCGTGACCGTGTTCTTTCCCGGCCAGTAGTCACTAGCGCCAATTTTGAATGCGTTGAGGCGCGCGGCGAAACGAGGCGGTTTGTTTTCAAGTATCATGTTTGTGAAGATACGCTTTCACACCTTCGATGCACAGAACATGCGCGACCCGTTTTGATATCTTTTCACTATGGCAGTTCTTTCTTCGAGGGTTGTGCTTTGGCTCTCATAGTTTCGATACAACATGCTGCCGATCGGAAAGCCTCAATTACGCCCTGAAACGGTCGCTTGGTAACGGTCGAGCTCTGTTATCAACGCTCTGCCATTTGGCACATTTTCCCGTGCGGAGAATTCCGACCAAACGGCGCCGAACGGAAGATCCTTGAACTCCTCCGTCAGTGTTAGTCTGGTCGTGAAATCCAGCTGGTCTTCTGCAGTCTTCAATTGATCGAGCGGCATAAGCAATGCGCGAAGCAGTGCCTTTTGCATGTTGCGTGTGCCAATGACCCAAGCTGCGGTCCGGCTGATTGTGGCGTCGAAGAAATCGAGGCCGATATGGGTCCGCCACAACAGTTCCGCGCTCACCAGTTCCTGCGCCATTTGCAGGATGTCGTCGTTGAGTAGGATGACATGGTCGCTGTCCCACCGCATCGGGCGGGATACATGCAACAGGATTTCATCCACTGAAAGCGCCACCGCACTCAGCTTGTCGGCAATGTTTTCGGTGGGATGGAAATGCCCCATATCAAGGCACAGCAACGTGCCTTTGCGGATCGCATAGCCAAGGTAAAACTCGTGGCTGCCAACAGTGCAGGCCTCGACCCCAATACCAAAAAGCTTGCTTTCCACAGCATCGAGCATTTCGGTTCTGTCGTGCGTTTTGGCCATCATTGCATCAAGCGATACCTCCAGCCGTGACCGCGCCGACATGCGGTCAATCGGCGTATCCTTGTAGCCATCCGGCACCCAGATGTTGTTGACACAGGGTGATCCCAAGGCTTTTCCCATGTGGGCTGCGATGTCGCGGCACCGTTTTCCGTGTTCGATCCAGAAGTCACGGATGCCTGCCTCCGGATGGCTGAGGGTAAGATTGTCGTCCGCCTTCGCGTGGGCGAAGAATGTCGGATTGAAGTCCAGCTTGATGCCCTGTTCTTTGGCCCAATCGACCCAAGGTGCAAAATGTTGATATTCGATCTCATCCCGGTCCGGCGTCGCGTCTGTGTCCAGGTACATCGCGTGCAGATTCAGGCGATGTTTTCCCGGGATCATTGAGTAAGCGAATTCCAAGTCTGCGCGCAACTCATCCGGTGTGCGCGCGCGACCCGGGTGGTTGCCTGTGGCCTGAATGCCGCCGCCTGACGTCCCCGTCGCTTGTTCAAACCCGACAACGTCATCCCCTTGCCAGCAGTGCATGGAGATCGGGATTGTCTTGAGCCGCTCTAGGGCCGTCTCGGTGTCCACGCCCCAGTCTGCGAAGGCAGCTTTCGCTGATTCATAGCTCATTTCTTGCCCCTACCGTGTGAACGCCTGGACGTTGCCTGCGTCCACATTGATGATATTGCCGGTGGACTTGGATGACACGTCGGCAGCAAAAAAATAGCAGGCCTCCGCAATATCCTCGGGCAGGACAGAGCGTTTGAGCATGGACCGATTGCGGTACATCTCTTCGAGGCCCTCCTTATCGGTGCCGTAAGTGTCGGCGCGCTGTTCCAGCCAATCACCCTCCCAGATTTTTGAGCCTCGCAAGACAGCGTCCGGGTTCACGACGTTCACCCGGATACCTGCTTCTGCCCCTTCCAATGCGAGGCACCGTGCAAGGTGGATTTCTGACGCCTTGGCCGTGCAATAGGCCGCCGCGTTCGGGGATGCTGCCAATCCGTTCTTGGATGCAACAAAGACGACCGAACCGCCCATATCCTGGGTGCGCATCAGCTTGAACGCCTCGCGGCTGACCAGAAAGTAGCCTGTGGACAGGATGTCCATATTTTTGTTCCAAAGGGCGAGGGAGGTCTCCTCTACCGGGGCAGATGAGGCAATTCCCGCATTCGAAACCAGAATGTCCGCGCCTCCAAATTCGACGGCGGTTTCAGCAAACGCGGCGGCAACGGCCTCTTCGCTGGTCACATTCATCTTCACCGTCCGAACGACGTCTGCCCCGTACCTGTTCGACAGGTTCGCGTGCGCTGCTCCAAGACCATCTTCGTTGATGTCCGCAAGCACCACGCACGCCCCTTCTTCGAGGTACCGTTCGGCCGTTGCAGCACCAATTCCACCTGCGCCACCCGTGACTAGCGCAATCCGACCGGCGAGGGATTTCGGCCTGGGCATCCGCTGCAGTTTGGCTTCTTCCAGGAGCCAGTATTCGATATCGAACGCTTCCTGTTCAGGAAGTCCTTGGTACTCGCTCACCGCGGATGCTCCGCGCATCACGTTGATCGCATTAACATAGAACTCGCCAGAGATACGAGCCGTTGCCTTGTCCTTTGCAAACGTGATCATCCCCACGCCAGGCACGAGGTAGACAACCGCATTCGGGTCGCGCAGTGCAGGGCTGTTGTCGTGTTTGCAGCGCTCGTAATAGGCGGCGTACTCCCTTCGGTAGGCATCGATCTGATCTGGCAACCCGGTCAGAACATCGTCCAGATCCTTCTGATCCGGATCGAATGGCACGACCAAAGGCCGGATTTTCGTGCGAAGGAAGTGATCGGGGCAGGACGTGCCCAAGGCTGCCAGCGGTTCCATGTCGCGTGCATTCACGAATTCCAGAACGGCATCGGTATCGTTGAAATGACCCACCATATGCTGATTGCCGGACACGAAACCGCGGATCGCGGGCATCAGACGAGCGGCGACGGCGCGCCGGTCTTCTGCCGCAAGACTGTTGTGCATGGGCCCGCCAAATGTGGCCTGCCCGTCGCTGTGCTTTGCCAGCCATTTGGTTGCCACATTGATAACGTCAATCGTCTGATCGTAGCAGTCTTTCGCTGTGTCCGCCCATGTGAACAGCCCATGGCTTTCAAGGACAACGCCGTCTGCGTCTGGATTTTCAATACAAAACTTTTCAAGCCAAAGACCCAATTCGTATCCTGGCTTTTTCCAAGGCAGCCAGCCGATCCGGTCGCCAAAGATGACCCGCGTCAGGTCTTTGGAGTTTTTCGACGCCGCGATCGCGATGATGGCATCGGCGTGCACGTGATCTACGTGCTTACGGGGCACATACGCGTGAAGCGGGGTATCGATGGACGCTGCACGCGGATTCAGTTTGAACGTGCAATGCGGCAGGTACCCCACCATTTCGTCCTCGAATTCGACGCCGCGATAGAGCGACTTCAACGCCTGCAACTTATCCATATAGAGCGTGGCGAACCCATCCATCTTGATCGATCCAATGTCGCCGCCTGATCCCTTGACCCACAACACTTCGACCTGTGCACCGGTCAAAGGATCGATTTCCATCACCTTGGCCGATGTGTTTCCTCCGCCGAAGTTGGTGACGCGCTTGTCTGATCCAAGAATGTTCGAGCGATAGAGCAGGAGTTCCGATTCGCTCATGCTTTCTGCTGTCTGATCGTCCCAACGGCTCTCAAGGAGTTGAGTTTCCAACGATTTCAACATGTATCCTCCCGGTCAGCGCAGCGCGCCAATCATCTTTGTTGGCCTTAGGCTGAGCGCGAGGTGGGCGCTTGTCAATCATAAACGCTCAAATACAATCATGCTGCGCTGCAGTATGATTGGTAATGATTGTTTTTGATTGACAGGTAGTCCGAATCTGGACACCGTGTTTGTCAAGGGAGGCGGACATGCACGAGAAAGAGCGGCACACAATTATCCTGTCTGCGGTTGAAGAGCGGCCTGTCGCCACCGTCGCAGACCTGTGCAATCTGACCGGCGCGTCCGAGGCGACAATCCGTCGTGATATCGCAACTCTGCATCAGGACAAGCTGTTGCGCCGCGTTCGGGGGGGAGCGGAAGCACTGAGCCCGCCACAGTTCGTTGGCCTCGCCGGGCGCCCTTTCTCGGTCAATGAAACGATGAGGATCGAAGAAAAGCAGGCGATTGCGGCTGCCGCTGTGGACATGTGCGATGACGGAGATGCGATCATCATCAATGGCGGGACCACAACGTTCCAGATGGTGCATCCGCTGGCCGGTCGCCGCATGCAGGTGTTCACCAACTCGTTTCCGATTGCGGAGCATTTGCTGAAGCATTCCAAAAACACGGTCATGCTTTCAGGCGGCACGATCTACCGCGAGCAGAACATCATCCTGTCGCCCTTCGACAACGATGTGACGCGAAACTTCTGCGCGCGGCGCATGTTCATGGGCGCGCAGGGCCTCGGCCCACTCGGATTGATGGAGGCTGATCCGCTACTGATCCAGGCGGAGGAAAAGCTGATCGGGCAGGCCGACGAATTGGTCGTTCTGGTCGACAGCACGAAGTTCGAGCAGCGCTCGAGCCTTGTACTGTGCCCGCTGAACCGCATCACCACCGTCATCACGGATGACCACATTTCGGACAAAGCGGCCGCCATGCTCGAGGCTGCCGAAGTGAAGCTGATCGTCACCAAATCAGGAGGCGCTCAGAAAGCTGTCGCCTCCTGAGGGCGGCCAAAAGCGAACGTACTTTAGGGAGGACACCAATGAAACGTCGCACATTCACCTCACTCACCGCAGGACTTGGCCTCGCGGCCAGCCTGTTCGGAACATCCGCATTGGCGCAAGACAACATGCGCATCGCACTGGTGGTGAAAGCCCTTGGCATCGGGTTTTTCGAAGCCGCCGCTGAAGGCGCGCAGGAGGCTGCCGAAGAATTGGGCGGGGTTGAGGTCATCTACACCGGCCCGACGGACACTACGGCCGAGGGCCAGATCGAGGTCATCAACGCCCTCATCGCGCAAAACGTGGACGCAATTGCCGTATCTGCCAACGATACCGATGCTTTAGTGCCCGCTCTCAAACGCGCAATGCAGCGTGGCATTACCGTAATATCCTGGGATTCTGGTGTTGCTGATGAAGGCCGCCAGATGCACCTGAATCCGTCTTCAAACGCGCTGATCGGCAACATGATCATTAAACTTGCAGCGGACCAATTGCCTGATGGCGGCGACGTTGCGGTTCTATCGGCCACGACCACATCAACGAACCAGAACATCTGGATTGAAGAGATGAACAAGGTCATGGGCGACTATCCAGGCATCAATGTCGTCTCTACCGTGTACGGTGATGATCTGGCCGATAAATCTTACCGCGAAGCGCAAGGGCTGATGCAGTCCTACCCTGATCTTGACGCAATCATCGCACCAACTTCGGTGGGCATTGTTGCAGCAGCGCAAGCGGTTGCTGACGCGGGCAAGATCGGTGAGGTCAACGTGACTGGACTTGGCCTGCCCTCTGAAATGGCGGGCGCGATTGAAAGCGGGGCATCCAAGTCTTTTGCAATTTGGAACCCGATTGATCTTGGCTACTCCGCGACCATGATCGCCCATGCGCTGGCGTCTGGCGCGGCCACCGCAGAACCGGGGGCCGAAATATCGATTGGACGCGTGGGTACAATCACCTTGGACGACACAAATGCCGCTGCTATGGCGGATCCGTTTGTCTACGACGCGTCCAATATCGAACAGTTCAAGTCGATTTTCTAAGACATTGAACTGGCATCCGACGCGGTCCTCCCGTGCCGCGTCGGTGCGTACACTCTGGTCACAACGAGACACTTGATGCTGAAGCAAACGGATAAAGTTGTGCCGTCTGAAAAGCTGCCCACCGGGCATGCGGTCTTGGCATTGAAGGGGGTCACAAAGACATTCCCGGGCGTAAAAGCCCTGTCCGATGTGTCGCTCACCCTTTACCCCGGAACAGTAACCGCGCTGATTGGCGAGAATGGCGCGGGCAAGTCCACGGTCGTCAAGATACTGACGGGCATCTACCAGCCAGACGGCGGTGCCATCCTTGTCGACGCTAACCCAACAGTTTTCTCAGTGCCGCAAGCTGCAGCTGACAATGGTGTGACGGCAATTCATCAGGAAACCGTTCTGTTTGACGAGTTGTCCGTCGCAGAGAACATTTTCCTGGGTCACGCTCCACGCGGATCTTTTGGCCTTATCGACGTCAAGACGATGATGTCCAAGGCTCGGGCGTTGCTCGACGGAATTGGGGCCCAGATCGATCCGGAGCATAAGCTTAAGGATCTTGGCATCGCCAACAAGCATCTGGTGGCAATTGCCCGCGCTCTGTCCATAGACGCACGCGTTGTCATCATGGACGAGCCGACCGCGGCCCTGTCGCACAAGGAAATTGAAGAGCTATACGCGCTGGTCGAAAGCTTGAAGGCGCAAGGCAAGGCGATCCTGTTCATCAGTCACAAGTTCGACGAGATTTTTCGGATTGCGGACAACTATACCGTTTTCCGCGATGGTCAGCTGATTGGCGATGGCGCGATCAAGGATGTCTCGGAAGCTGATCTGGTAAAGATGATGGTCGGCCGTGATGTCAGCCAGATCTTCCCGCAACGCACCAGGCAACCCGGCAAAGCGGTTCTCAAAGTACAGGATTATGCCCACCCGACCGAATTCGATGGCATTGGGTTCGAATTGCGGAAGGGCGAGATCCTTGGGTTCTACGGCTTGGTTGGGGCAGGCCGTTCGGAGTTCATGCAGTCGCTGTTCGGGATTACGCGACCGTCTGCGGGTTCGGTTGAAATTGAAGGCGCACCTGTCCAGATAAAATCGCCAGCAGATGCCGTGGCCAATGGCATCGTGTACGTCCCCGAAGACCGCGGCCAACAGGGCGCGATCCTTGATTTACCGATCTTCCAGAACGTCACGTTGCCATCGCTGGGGCGTATCTCGGGAAACGGATTCTTGCGTTTGGCCGAAGAGTTCAAGCTGGCCCGCGAGTATACGGAACGTCTGGACCTGCGCGCGGCGTCACTGGATACGCATGTCGGCAACCTGTCGGGTGGCAACCAGCAAAAAGTCGTCATCGCCAAATGGCTCGCCACCCAACCCAAGGTCATCATTCTCGATGAGCCGACCAAGGGGGTCGACATCGGCTCCAAGGCCGCGGTGCACGAGTTCATGGCCGAGCTTGCAGCACAGGGACTTGCCATCATCATGGTCAGTTCTGAAATCCCGGAAGTCCTGGGCATGTCCGACCGTGTCATCGTGATGCGCGAGGGGCGTATGGCCGCCGAACTGTCAGGCGATGATCTGCAACCCGAAACACTTGTTCGACACGCTGCTGGCATCTGAAGGGACCACGCCATGCTGAAACGGTTCATTACATCAAGAGAGGCGCTGCTGGTCGGGGCGATCGCCGTTCTGCTTGTGCTGATCTCGTTCAGGTTTCCGGCCTTTGTCACGCCGGGAAACCTGGCCAGTGTCTTCAATGACACGTCGCCACTGATCCTGCTGGCCATCGGTCAGATGATTGTCATCCTGACCAAGTGCATCGACCTGAGCGTGGCCGCAAATTTGGCGCTCACCGGCATGGTCGTTTCCATGGTGAATGTCGCGGCCCCGGGTTTGCCCATCGTCGTCATTCTCATGATCGCCATCGGACTGGGCACGGTGTTGGGCATGTTCAATGGCATCTTGGTCTGGAAACTGCGCATCCCGCCCATCGTTGTGACCTTGGGCACCATGACCATATTCCGCGGCCTCGTCTTCCTCATCTCCGGCGGCAAATGGGTCAACAGCCACGAGATGAGCCCAGCCTTCAAAGCCTATCCGCGTGCGGAACTTCTGGGGCTGCCCGTTCTTAGCTGGATCGCAATTATCGCGGTGATCGTCTTTTCTGTCGTGATGACACGTACCACTCTTGGCCGTGCCTTCTATGCCGCAGGAGGCAATCCGCACGCGGCAACCTATGCAGGCATCAATGTGGGCAAAACGCAATTCTGGGCCTTTACCATCTCTGGGGCACTGGCGGGACTGGCTGGGTATCTTTGGGTGTCACGGTTTGCAGTGGCATATGTCGACATTGCAGGTGGATTTGAGTTGGACGTGGTTGCCGCTTGCGTGATCGGCGGCGTGTCGATCATGGGCGGGATTGGCACGGTTGCAGGTGCTTTGCTGGGGGCCTTGTTCCTTGGCATCATCAAGAATGCGTTGCCTGTGGTGGATATTTCACCCTTCTGGCAACTCGCGATCTCCGGAGGTGCCATCATCATCGCGGTGGCCTTGAATGCACAGGCAAACCGGACCAAGGGCCGCATCATCCTGAAACAGGCGGAGCAGGCGACATGAACACGACCGACCGTCTTATCCCCGACCGTCTGCGCTCGCCGTTGGAGCAACGGTTGAAGAGTTGGGAGACGCTGTTGCTGGCAGTCGCAATCGCGATCTTCGTCGCCAACAGTTTCGCATCGCCCTACTTTCTGAACGCGTGGAACCTCAGCGACGCCACTTTCAACTTTACAGAAAAAGCCATGATTGCCTTTGCGATGGCACTGCTCATCATTTCAGGTGAGATTGATCTTTCTGTTGCATCCATCATTGCGCTCGCGTCAACGGCCATGGGTGCCGCTGTTCAAATGGGCGTGGGGACGCCCGGGCTGGTCCTGATAGGCGTCGGGGTAGGGTTGTTGTGCGGGGCCTTCAACGGCGTTCTTGTGACCCGATTTGGTCTGCCATCCATCGTGGTTACTATCGGCACAATGAGCCTCTTTCGGGGCATCAGCTTCATTGTGCTTGGCGATCAATCTTACCAAGGGTATCCGGCCAGCTTTTCGTGGGTGGGGCAGGGCTATGTGTGGTGGGTGATTTCCTTCGAGTTCGTGCTGTTTGCGATACTCGCGGTCATTTACGGAATACTTCTGCACAGAACCAATTTCGGTCGCGCGGTGTATGCCATTGGCAACAACGCCACCGGTGCGATGTTCTCCGGCATCCGGGTGCAAAGGGTCAAATTCACCCTGTTTCTCTTGACCGGACTGATGTCGGGCATCGCCGCAATCTGCCTGACTGCGCGTCTCGGCTCTACGCGTCCATCGATAGCAACAGGATGGGAGCTTGAAGTCGTGACAATGGTCGTCCTTGGCGGCGTCAGCATATTGGGAGGCTCAGGCACAATTGTTGGCGTTGTCATTGCGGCCTTTGTGATGGGACTGGTAACTTTTGGTCTGGGCCTGCTGAATGTGCCGGGCATCGTCATGTCCATAGTCATTGGCGCGCTGTTGATCGGTGTCATTGCATTGCCACGTCTCTGGTCGATGTGGAGGACCCGTTGATGGAAAAATATGCCTTCAAGATGCGCCTGAACCCTGGCTGCCGCGCCGAATACATCAAACGGCACGACGACATCTGGCCAGAACTGTCCACTCTTCTCAAAGATACCGGTGTGTCCGACTACTCCATCCACTTGGACGCAGACACAAATACTCTGTTTGGCGTGCTGTGGCGTGAGGCGTCACATGCGATGGATGATCTGCCAAGTCACCCAATCATGCAGAAATGGTGGGCATACATGGCGGACATCATGGAAACGCATCCAAACAATGAGCCGGTCGTGACACCTCTTGAAACCGTTTTCCATCTGACATGAACCCGCGCCATATTGCCGTCATCGACATTGGAAAGACCAACGCCAAACTGGTCTTGGTCGACGCGTCGGACCTGTCAGAAATCGCGGTTGTAATCCGCCCGAACAAAGTGCTTCCCGGCCCACCTTGGCCGCACTTTGATGTCGACGGGCACTGGGCTTTCCTCCTCGACGGTTTGCGCGAATTTCAAATGAGCCACGGCATCGATGCCATCTCGATCACCACGCACGGCGCCAGCGCCGCCCTGTTGGATCAGCACGGAGACCTCGCCGCGCCAATTTTGGACTACGAGCATTCCGGTCCTGATGACGTCGTCGCGGACTACGACATCATTCGCCCGCCTTTCTCGGAAACCGGCTCACCCCGCTTGCCCGGAGGGCTAAACATAGGTGCGCAGTTGTTCTGGCAGTTTCACCGCGACCCAGACCTGAAAGCACGCACGCATCGCATCGTCACCTACCCGCAGTATTGGGGTGCGAAGTTGACCGGTGTGGCAGCGATGGATGTGACATCTTTGGGATGCCACACCGACCTCTGGAACCCGCACAAGGGGGCGTTTTCATCGCTGGTTGAGGCGCTGGGCATTGCGGAAAAGTTGCCCCTTGTCCGCAAACCGTCAGAGGTGTTGGGACCGATCTTGCCCACAATTGCGAAGCACACCGGCTTGCCACCGTCCACGCCGGTCTATTGCGGCATTCACGATTCCAACGCGTCGCTTCTTCCTTATATCCTGGGGCATGATGCGCTTTTTAGCGTCGTCTCGTCCGGCACTTGGGTCATCGCTTTGTCGGTTGGAGGAAAGCAAGTCACGCTGGACCCGAATCTCGACACACTGATCAACGTCACGGCGCGTGGTACCGCTGCCCCGTCTGCACGCTTCATGGGTGGACGCGAACACGACGAAGTAACAGGCGGGCATTATCCGAAACCTTCGAAAGGGATCGTCGAAACAGTTATCGAAAAACGGATCATGCTGATGCCTGCCGTTGTTCCTGAAACCGGACCTTTCAAGGGGCAACGTGCCGCCTGGATTGGTGAGGAACCTCCGGTCGGGACCGCGGAACGGGGCGCTGCAGTTGGACTGTATCTCGCGTTGGTGACAGCTGAATGTCTGGCTAATATCGGTCATCTTGGGCCAATTTTTGTCGAGGGTCCTTTTGCGGGAAACCAACTCTACCTCGAGATGCTCGCGGTGGCTGCCGGGTCCGATGTGCATAGCGCGGCCGGGATAACCGGAACAAGTTCTGGAGCCGCTTTACTTGCCACTGGCCCAGGAACGGCACTACAGAACAACACCACGCCGGTACGCGTGACCGCGGCAAAGTCTGCCTTGCTTGAGGGCTATGCCACTGAATGGCGGCAAATAGTACGTCGTAGAACGCGTTAGCAATCTGATGCTGGTTTTCCCTGATGACGACGTTCTTGCCAGCGACGCCTCATCTCTCCGTCCGGATTGTAAAAAACGTTCGACCATAGCGCGAACCTGTGGTGGTATTCCTTACCCATAGCCCACACTGAGTCTTATGGTTGATTTTGTCTCACTGTCCTTGTGTAGCCCCTCCTTTCAATCGGATTTTCACCAGCGGCAGATGATCCGCCGCGTTGAGACGGGAATTCATGCCCGATACGCACTGCGCTGTCTGCCAAGCGCCACTTGCATCAATCCGGAGTTGCGGGGGCGCATGTATTTACGAACGAGAAGTTCGCACCATGGCAACAGTCACATCCGATGTCGGATCCGTAAAGCCACACAGCATTTTCTATGACACCGACGTCGATGATGTCACAATCTCGAACAGTTCGACCTACGCATGGGACATCTGGACCACATCGACCTCAGGCACCGTTGAACATACCGTCACATTGCTGGGCTCTTTCACATAAGATGGCTTTGAAAACCCCAGCGGATCGGTCGCGCAGATCCTCGTGGGTTCCAACGCCGATGGCACAACAGATCTTACCGTTGCCTACAGCACTTTGTCGCTGGTATCCTGCCCGATCTGCTCAGTGGCAACTTGAACGCTTTCTTCGGAGCCGCGTTTTCTCAAGATGACACCATCACTTTGTCCTGTTCGGGCGCCTTCGGCAGGCTGTTCGCATTGGGTGGCGATTTTGCCGAAAGCAATGACACTGTAACAATCACTGGCTTTGGCGCTTATGCTGGAGATGCCCGCTTTGCAAACGGTAACAAACAGGGCGGGGACGATGATTTCACGATCGACGCCGATCACACCGATACCGCGGCGACGATCCATTGTGATATTGAGGTAGCGGACGGCATCGGTGGCAATGACACGTTCACTGGCGGAATACGCGCCTTGCGTTTTTCAAGTGACTGCGATCTTGCTCTCCAGCAACGGATCTACCTTCGTAGGCGGCGACGACACGATCAGCGGCAGCACGCGGGATGACCAGCTTTACGGAGATTTTCGCATCAACAACACAGGCAGCTGCACGGTCAACAGCGGTGCTGACAGCATTCTTGGCGGCGACGGCAACGACGAGATATACGGTGAAGGTGACTTCTTCTCAGGCGGCATGGTCAATCTGAGCGGCGGCAACGACACGATGGATGGCGAAGGCGGTACCGACATTACCAGTTATGCCAATGCGACTTCCGGAGTGACTGTTGATCTGGCCATCAGCGGCGTGGGGCAGGCGATCCGAGGCGGGCAAGGCACAGACCAGCTTGAAAGAATTGAGGGGGTCTTTGGGTCAGCTTTTAACGACACTGTCTTTGCCGGTGCCAGCAACGACTCAATTCTAGGTGGCGGCGGGAGATGACATTCTGCTCACCCGCAGCGGCACTTTTTCTTTTCCGTCGCCCGGATCGGATACGATTGAGGGCGGCTTTGGTGACGATACCATCGGGTTCGCGCCCAACGGAGTGGGGCAATCGGCCTTGGGGTCGAACCAAGTTTTCGACGGCGGTACGACGTTTTTTGGCGCAGTCGGGGACACATTTGTGTTTGAGACGTTTGGTTCGGATTATGATGTTGTCATCAATGGTGGCTCAGGCGGCAGCTTTGTTAAGATTTCCAGCGGGACACGGATCGCCACACTGGACAGGTTTGACAATGTGATCGCGGGCGAGGGTGACGACGTCATCACCAATTCCAGTTCCTTGGGCACATTCTTCGAAGGCAATGGCGGCAATTACTCTATAACGCGCACTGGGACGACGGGTTACGCGTTGTCAGGTGGTGCCGGCGATGACACCATCATCGGCGGTGCCTCCCGCGATAACATTGCTGGGGACGACGACAACGACAGCCTGTCCGGCGGCGACGGGGCCGACACTATTTCAGCAGGCAACGGCAATGACACAGTCAACGGCGGCAATGGTCGTGATGAGGTGTTTCTTGGCAACGGCAATGATCTGTTCAACGACAACAGCCAAGGTGGCGAAGTGAGCCGTGATACCGTGTTCGCGGGCAATGGCGACGACACCATCGAAGGCGGAAACGGCGATGACAGTTTCAATGGCGGCGCATGCAGCGACCTGATCAATGCCAGGCTGGGCAATGACGAGGTTTTTTGGCGGTGACGGGTTCGATACAATCGCTGCAGGCGACGGCGACGACACTGTCTTCGGCGGCAATGGCCGCGACGCAGTATTCCTTGGTAACGGCAACGATGTGTTCAATGACAACGGCCAAGGCGGCGAACTGGGCCGTGACACGGTGTTTGGCGGCGATGGCGATGACACCATCGAGGGTGGCAACGGCGCTGACACGTTCGTACTTAATGCTGTCATGTCGCAAGATGTGATCGAAGACTACGAGGTGGGCACGGACACGCTTTCGTTCGCGGACGCACTCCGTGGCGGGCGCACAGACGCGCAGTTCATCGCTGATTTTGCCTCTGTCGTCGGTCGAAATGTGGTGTTCGAGTTCGCCGTGGGCCAGTCAGTCACGCTGAATGGTGTGAGCAGCACATCCGGGCTCGCCAACGACTTGGATTTTTTCTGATTGGGGGGGTGATGGACGAGTTCCAATGCGCTCCGGTTTAATCACGGCGGAACCGCGCTTGTGCGGCTGCGAAGCAGTTTGGGCATCAGTGGATATGGCTTGCACGCCAGATGGCGGGTGTATGACGAAATGATTTCGTTCGGTGGGCAGATCGAACCACAGCGCGGCAAAAAGTGAATGGAACTAGATCATGGCAAACGCATCTTTGCCCCTTGCTCAAGTCATTCAGGCAGGGCGCAAAGGAAGCAATAGATTCCGGGATTGGACAGGGTGCTCATGGGTGAGACCTTCATGTTTCGTTTTCCAGCGTTGCTTGACACCGGAATGGTCTGAGATTCAGTCGCTTATTTGGAAGCAGGTGGAGGCGAGTACCGGAATCGAACCGGTGTACACGGATTTGCAATCCAGTGTATTTCGCACCAAAAACAAACCCTTAGGGCCAAAGAAGTATCAAGACATTTGTCGAACAAGTTGTGAACCTGATACCCGCGTTTTCGTAGGCACAATGCCATGAGCGGCATGGCGCTGATCTGGGCTGCGAACGTCAAAGGTCTCAAGCCCGCCGCCAAGATTGTGCTGATCCAACTGGCGGATTTCCACAACAAGGAAACGGGTCAGTGCAACCCAAGCGCACAGCGGTTGGCGGACGAGTGCGAGATGGGGCGGGCCACGCTGTTTCGGCACATGACGACGTTGGAGGACTGTGGCCTCGTCACACGCCATGCCCGTGGCGATGGCGAGGGAGGGCGCGGGTCTAATCAGTATGAGTTGCACCTTGATATTACCCTTGGCCCCAGTTCGCGCCCGAAGGGTGCGGGAAGCGCTCCTAACGGGGTTGTGTCTCAAAATGAGACGGGGGGAAACGTCTCAAAAAAGCGTGGGAAAAGTCTCAAGGGTGGGACGGGGGTAGTCTCAAAACGGGACAAGAACCTTACCATTGAACCTAAGAAAGAACCTCCTTCGCGCGAGCGCAAGGCGGCGGAGGCTGAGAAGATTTTGGCAGCCTATCCACCAGACCGACTGCGCGGAACAGCGGCCTGCCTTGCCCAAATCGAAGAGGCCATGAACGAAGGGATCAGGCCGGAGGACTTGCGGCTGGCGGTCCAAGCCTACGCGACCGACAGTGCAGGTTTCACCCGCTCCAAGGTCTGCTTTTCCGACAACTGGTTTCAGTCGCGGCGGTGGCTGGCCTATGTTGAGAAGCTGGCGGAAGACCGAGAAAAGGCGGCAGCATTGCAGGCCGATCACCATGCGCGGCTGGCCTGCTGGATCAGCGACCGCAGCCCGATGTGCAAACACATCACGGCCAAGCAGATCGACGGATTGCTGGCGTCAAAGCTGGTCACCGAGGCGCAAATCCAAGCCGCAGGCCTCGGATCATGACCGCAACCGATCCGACAGAAGAGCAAACAGCAAGGCGACCCATGTCATACGCTGGCGCTGCTGACACGGGACCTTGCGAGGGGCGGCACGCCTCCCCTTCGAACCCCACCGGCGCGGGAAAAGCCCGCACCAAAGAGCCGCTGACCGAGACGTTCGTCTTTCGGTGTAGCGCCGCAGAGAAGGCCCAGTTGCGCGCCAAGGCCGAGGCTGCTGGCATGCCAGCTGCGACCCTGCTGCGCGAGGCGCTTGGCCTCACTGAAGCCCGCCGTCGCAAGTCCATCCCCCGCGTCGATCCGGCGCTTGTGCTGGCCGTCGGGCGCATCGGTGGCAACCTCAACCAAATCGCCCGCTGGCTAAACCGCGCGATGCTGGCGGGCCGCGTTGACCTCGACGCACTTACCGTCGCCCGCCGGTTGTTGACTATCGAACGCCAGCTTGCCCAGATCATCGACGCGGCCCGCCGATGCTGATCAAGTTTTTCCGCAACGGCAAAGGCGCGGGCGCGGGTCCGGTTGGCTACCTCGTCGCGGACAAGGTGCTGGCCTATGATGACAACCGCGACCTGATCCGCAATGCTGACGGCCAGCCGATGACGGTCACGCGAGAACCCTTGCCCGAGGTCCTGCGCGGCAATCCCGACCGCACTGAGGCGCTGATTGACGCCAGCCGCCACCAATGGACCTACCGCGCGGGCGTGATCAGCTTTGCCACCGAAGATGCCCCGACCGAGGAACAGCAGGCCGAGGTTATGGACCACTTCGAGCGTCTGGCCTTCGCGGGGCTGGACCCCGAGCAATATGAGGTGCTCTGGGTCCGCCATCGCCACGAAGGCCGGGTCGAGCTTCACTTCTGCACCCCGCGTCTGGAACTGACGACAGGTAAGAGCCTGAACATCGCGCCACCGGGTTACCTGGAAGCCTACGACAGCCTGCGGGACGTGATGAACCAGCGCCACGGCTGGGCCGATCCGATGGACGTGGAGCGGGCGCAGGAGGTCCGAGACACCATCGAGGCCCCAACCCGCGCCCAAGGCCGCGAAGAGTTGCATGCGTGGCTGCAAGACCAGATCAGCGTCGGCCTGATCACCGACCGTGCTAGCATGCTCGACGCGCTCACCGACGCAGGCTTCGGCCTTCCGCGCACTGGCAAGGCCTACATCACTGCCCGCGACCCCGACACCGGCGAGCGATGGCGGCTGAAAGGAGAGATTTTCCATGAAGACTGGCAAGCCGACCCGGCTGAGCGAGAAGCTGAACGCGGAACTGGATACGATCCGGCAGGACTACGCCGCCTCGATGGCATCCCAGTTGGAGAGCTTCAGGACCGATTTGAGCAAAATTGCGACCATCGCGCAGCGTACAATCGAAACCGATACCCGCACCTTTCTGCGACAGAACAAGAGCTGGCTGACGATCTCGCCCTGGCTGATCACGGGGACGTTCTTGGCGGGGATCGTCTTGATGATGGCCGCGAGCTTGCTCTGGACGTTGATACTGGCGAGCTCGGAACTGACGGACTTGGGTCTGACGCGGATCGACAGGGAGGACGCGAAATGGCTGGTGCTGGACCCGACCAAGACGCGCCTGAGGACCTGCACGCTGGGCGACAGATCAGTGACCTGCATCAAGATCGAGGAGAACTAGATGACGACACCCCTGACAGCCTTGGAACGCGACTTGCTCGCCTGCGTCGAGCGGTTGGTGACGGCCTGCGAGGTCTCAGCAAAGGACTTGAGCGGGTTAGAGGAACGCTCGACAGCCAAGATGCAGAGCCAGATGGATGGTATCGCAGAATGCGTGACGCTGCTGGTGCGTTCGCAAGCCGTATCAATGAAAGCATTGCGTGGCTTGTTGAGCGAGGAAGCGAGCTACGCGACGCTAGACGAACAGTTGAGCAGGAGCTTGAGCTTAGCGAAGCACGCCGAAGAGAGGCTGAGACAGAGCTAGAAGCGCGGGAGGTGGAGATGGACAGGGGGATGACGCATTGAGACGGCAAAGCCGATTGACAAATGGTAACGTATGTGTCACTAATGGTCGCAATGAATAAGCTTGTTGTCTATGTCACTGAAACGGGGAAAACGCCGTTTGAAGATTGGTTTGACGATCTCGACACGGCGGCTGCAATAAAAGTCAGAACGGCACTTGCGCGGATCGAGACCGGAAACCTAGGCGACGTGAAGCCTGTCGGACAAGGCGTGTCAGAGCGGCGCATCACCTTCGGCCCCGGCTACCGCGTCTATTTTGGCAAAGACGGCGATACGCTTGTGATCTTGCTCTGTGGCGGAACGAAAAAGCGCCAGTCAAAGGACATTGAGCAGGCCAAAGCATATTGGGACGACTACAAGACCCGCAAAGAGAAAGGCGACTGACATGCCCCTGACGAAAGACTTTAAAGATACGATCAAAGCCCGCGCTGAGCGCGATCCTGAGTTTCGTGCGGGTCTATTTCGCGAAGCCATCGAGGCGATGCTCAGCGACGATCTGGAGACAGGTAAAGTCCTGTTGCGCGACTACGTGAACGCCACAGTGGGGTTTGAAGCCTTGGCGCAAGACATGGACAAAGACCCCAAGAGCCTGATGCGGATGCTCAGCGCGAAGGGAAACCCGCGCGCTGATAATCTTCTGGCCATGGTGTCGCGGCTGAAGCAACGCGAAGGCGTGTCGTTTTCAATCACTCAGAGTACTGAATTTCGCGCGTAGCTGCGGTTTAGGTGTTTGCAATACAACGCTTGCGTGCGACGCTCTGCGCAAGCTTGGCCCATTTTGACTTGAGAAATTATTGATGAATAACGGATGTTTCGACCTTACCAGTAGCGCGTTTCATATTTTAGAAGCAGGCTACGACGCCGATAGATCAGACATCGCCGAATTAGTTGAAGATGCCGAGTTGGATGAAGTTTTCGAGCCTCAAAAAATCCAACACGCACAGCAAAGCCTATTGGCCCCAAATGCTCGGCTCGAACAAGAAATCTCATGGCTGCCAGAGTTGAGCCAAGCTCAAACATCCAATGTTCTAAGCCTTGTCGTTTCTGGCGATCTTGAGGCGCTTATTGAAACATCAAAGCACGCGCCAGAACTGGCCAAGGCTAACATTTTGGCACATTTCGCAGGCACCGGAAAAGTTAGCGACAGACTGTTTCATGCACTGGTGTCCGCGTGGGACGAGATCGATCAAGAGAACATCCTCACTTTCCTCAACGACAATCGACTGAGCGCAGGATTTCCAAGTGTCGAGCGCCCGCAGTTGAGGAACGCGCTTGCGGAGCTCGAAAAGAAGCATGCCAGATCGGCGGCAGTAGGGATTTGGAGTCTAGATCGCCCTGGTGAAGTCATGGACCGGATTGTCGAAGCCGAGCTGAGAAGGCATCCTTCGAGTTCGTTCTTGGAGCAGTTTGTTCGCAGTTATGATACCTTAAGTGAACCTGACCTAGCCCGCATAAGCGATGAGATCGACAAGGTCATATCGGAGGCTGAAAATACCGATGCCGACCTAGAAACACTTGTTACAAGAGCCTCTGACCTCCTGGTTCGTTGGGATGACGTGAATCAGCCGGTTCAGGTCTATGAACAGCATCAAGGCCATGAAGAAGGACGATCAAAGCGGATCTACGAAAAGCTGAGGTCGCTTTGCTTGGACCTCGCCAACAATCGCAGCGAGTTTACTGAAGCACGCAGGCTTTCTGAGGCTTTGTTGCGCACCTTTCCAGAGCTTGAGTCCGTTGCTGAAGTCCTTAAAGGGGATGTGGCGATACTTGAAAACCTAGACGAACAACAAAAACTGCATGAGGAATACAAGCCGCTTATTGATGCGTGCGAAGTAGCAAAAACAAAGCTCCCGACACCGGTTTCCACAGTCCTCAAGGTGTTCAAGGATACTGTATCCAAGGGGGGCGATGACCCAATTGCCTTTAACATCCTGCGCGACCTTGCATTGCATATTAACAACGATTGCAATGACCCACAGACCGCTTTCAAACTGCTAGACGGAGCTTTGACATTCGCTGGTGCTCGACCGCCTCAGGAGCTTAAAAAAACGCTCGAAGAAGAGCGGGCGGTTTTGCACCGAAATTGGAAAATGAATGAGCTTGAAAAGAATTCAGGCAATTTGACAGCCATGTCGCAAACCGTAGACGATTTGCTGAAATATGCACGTGGATCGGAGCGGGCCGAACTTCAGCAGTTGAAGGCCAAGCTGGATCGGAAGAAGCTCGGCAAAAAGGTGAAGTGGGGTATTTATGCCTCAATCGCGGCAGTCATAGGGTTCATTGTAATTGCAGATGAGATGGACAGGCCATCTAACCGTTCAACCTATCAGCCATCCGCGCCACGTGTCGCTACGCCAACCCCAACGCCCGCGCCAGCGACGAGCGCGGCAGTCGAGACTAGGCCGCCAGTCGGGCAAGGCTTGACCCTCAATCGCTCTCAAATCCGCTACTGTGTTTTTCAGGGGCAACGGCTTGAAACCATTCGAACACTGACCACAACAAACTATCAAATTGATCGTTTCAATGGGCTGATCGACGATTTCAATTCAAGGTGTTCGAATTATCGTTACAGAAGTGGCGTTCTTAGCTCCGTTCAGCGCGAGGCCCGCGAAAACGCTGCTGATTTGCGGGCAGATGCAAGAAGGATCGTTTCGTCATGGTAGGCTCATCCCCATCTTCCGTGAACTCTGAAACGGTTGCGCAGTTGTGCGTTGAGTTTTGGAAATTGTCGAACGCAACCAAGAAAGCTATCGAGCGCCTTCCCGAAAGCGAAAGCCGCCGATTGAAGGGCCAGTTGAACTTCTCAGATCGCCAGTTGGCGATGATTGTCGATCAGCTTGGTCTCAAACTCATCGATTTCGAGGCAGAAGTGTTCCATGCGGGATTAGCGACTTCGGCTGATAATGTTGGGGACTTTCCAGATGGAACTGATCTCGTAGTATCAAAAACGCTGGAACCGACCGTTATGGCGGATATGAAAGTTATAAGGCTGGGACGCGTTCTCGTTGAGCCGGCCAAAAGTGAAAAGGAATAAGAATTGTATCTTGGTATTGATCTAGGAACTTCGAACTCAGCAGTCGTCGGCCACATCGATGGCGCAACGCGTCTCTTCAAGACATCGGATGGCACGGATGTGTTGCCCAGTGTAATCTATCTGGACAAGCGCGGGCACAGGTTCATCGGGAAGTCGGCCTATGACCGCCTGCTTTCAGCTCCGCAAAATGTCGCTCAGGGCTTCAAGCGCTCGATGGGGACCAAGAATCCGATCTCCTTTGCCGGGCAAACTTGGACGCCGGTTGAGTGTAGTGCTGAAATCATCAAAGCGCTGGTAGGTCAGGCAATGACCGAGGCTGGCAATCAGGAAGTTGAGGGCGTTGTCATCACAACACCCGCTGCGTTCAACCAGATGCAGAGCGAAGACACCATCTCTGCCGCGCGATTGGCCGGTTTGGAGAACGTAAGCTTGTTGCAGGAACCAGTCGCCGCTGCTCTGGCCGCAATCGCACATAGCAAACAAAAGGACGGTGTTTTCTTAGTCTACGATCTCGGGGGCGGGACGTTTGATTTGGCATTGGTCATGAGCACTGCGGGCGTGGTAAATGTGATCGCACATGAAGGGATCAACATGCTTGGCGGTCGGGACTTTGACCGGATCATTTTCGATAGCATTGTGCGGCCATGGCTCACACAGACTTTCAATCTTCCAGCCGATTTTCAGCGCAACGAAAAATACAAGCACCTTTCGGATGTCTGCCGCCATGCCGCGGAAAAAGCGAAGATCCAGCTTTCGGCATCTTCGACGGCCTCGATTTTTGCGACCGAAGACGAAGTGCGCGCGTCTGATGAGGACGGTGAGGAAATCTATATCTCAATCGATTTGACGAGAGAACAGATGACCGACTTGATCCAGGACCGGATTGATGACTCGATTGCTCTTTGCCGCAAGATCATCACGGCTAACGGATACAAGAATGACGACATCTCAAAAATCGTTCCGATTGGTGGCCCGTCTAAGATGCCTATCATCCGAGACATGTTGCAGGCTGGCCTCGCAATAGAGGTGGAAAGCGGTCTTGATCCCATGACCGCTGTTGCGACCGGTGCCGCAATTTTTGCGGAAAGCCGGGAATGGGCCGGTGAAAGCTCCGCACAAAAGAGCGGAAAACAGAGGGAAGCGGTCACCGGCAGCGTCTCATTGGCCCTAGACTTTAAGTCCCGCGTCGCCAGTGAAGCAGCCAAGGTCCGGCTGAAACCGGCGGCAGACATGCCAACCGGGCACGAGGTGGAAATCCTTGATGAAGAGGGGTCTTCGACAGGCAGAATTCCAATTGATGGGCCACTAAGCATCAACGTAAATGTTCGCAAGAACGGCGAAAATCGTTTCAAAGTGACCGTGTTCGACCACCAGGGCAAAGCAGTCGAGGATGCGTCACGCGAGATCGTCATCACCCGAGCTGAAGCAAGTGCTGCAAGTGTCCCGATGACCTACACGCTTGCAGTCAAGATTCAACATGGGTTTGTCGGCTATGAGCGGAACAAATTGGAGGTTCTTGTCAAGAAAGGGACGGCGTTGCCTGCACAGGGCAAGCAAACCTTCCGAACTGGCAAGACACTCGTCGGAGGCGAAGATGACTTCATCGCAGTCGAATTTTATGAGATGGCAGATGATATCGATACCCCGGAACACAACCTGCATATCGGTAACTTCCGCCTGAACAGTCGAGATGAATTGGAGCGCGGTGAACGGATCAATCGAGGTGACGATTTTGTTATCGATTGGAAAATGAGCGACAATGGTACGCTTAGCTTTTCGGTCGAATTGCCCTCATTGGGGCGTGTAATCGATGCCACCAATCTTTACCGATCCGAAGATGGCGGCATCAACTATGACGGCCAGCGCGGGGCAGAGGTTGCCACAACCATGCTCGCCCGTGTTGAGAGTGATCTAGACGAGCTTGAAACCACGCTTGATGAAGATGCTGATCCCAGCGGTGACATCCGTAAGCGCATTGAGCGCCAGCACGCGGCACTTTCGACCTCTGTTGATGCAGACACGCATCGCTCGGTTGCCGAAGAGGCGCGCAAACTGCGCCAGGAGGTGGCGTTGCTGAGGATGTCACCTGAGAACGAAGAGCGAGTGCTGGACGATGAAGTCGCCAAGGCTGAAACATCTTTCGACGAATTGCGAGACATTTCGCAGCCAGTAGATACTGAGCGGCATGACAAGCTTCTGGTGACGACCCGTCGCTCGATCCGAGAAAAGAACTATGATGCCGCGCGCCGGTCACTTGATGAGATGCAGGGCATTCGCATGAAGGTGCTTGCTGAAAGCCCTGATTTCTTGATCGAAATCTTCCGGCGCTTGGCGGAAGAGCATCACCTGGCAGTCGATGAAGCGCTTCATGCGCAATTGGTCGACGCAGGAGTCGAAGCCGTAAAGTCTGGCAATATCGAAATGTTACGGATGATCATTGGGCAGATGTTTGGCAATAGGGTTTCGACCGGAGCTGACGCGACTGAAATCGTTGAACTCGCCCATTTGCTTGGAGGCTGATCTGACACAGACGATCAGGCTTCACCGATATTTTGCACATGTTCGACCGATGACAATGGCAGCTATCCTGCTGCGTTCATACACACGGTGGAAGCGCTAGGAACATCTTAGCCTTCGAAAATGTTGAGTTCTCTGTGCCGGTGCTTCATGAGTATCCGCAAGAATTTTTGTGCGATCAGAATGGCGACGGGGCCAAGAACGACCAACGCAAGGTAGAGAGACCGCGCAATATCCCAATCCGGTTGGCCCGATGTTGCAATCATCCCCGTGCCGCCGACCAGCAGAGATATCGCGCCAGCGACGCCGATCTGGCGGGCGAATGCGAACACCTCGTGGTCGCAAGGGTTCAACTCAGACTTGGAGGAGTTGAGCGGTTGATACGTGTCGGTCATGGCGTTCTCCTGATTAAAGGGTTTCAAAGTAATGGCTGGCGACTTGAGCGGGGCTTTCGCCCGTCTGTGCCGCTTGTGCTGCGACAAAACCGATGATCTTGCCGAGCTTGGAGATAGGCAGGTTTATTCCTAGCCGGTCAGCTTCGGACAAGACGGCGATGGAGCTAGCCTCGGCCAGTTCGGGGTCATCGCTTTTGTGGATCTTGCCCCGCCCTGCCAACAGCCAGTCAAGATTCACTCTGAATGCCTCGCTGATATTCAGTGCCGTCAGCGCGGGCAGTTCCCGTTTTTCCTGCTCATAGTTCTTATATGCGCGGTCAGATACATCAATGGCCGCAGCCATAACAGGCTGGGTAATTTCGTTTATTTTGCGAATTTCTCGCAAACGAAGGCCAATGCCGCTTAAATCCGTTGACATGATGCACCTATGGGTTATTAAATCACCCATATGTGCACGTTTTGAGTGATTTGGGCGACCCTGTTCACTCTTGCAGTGTTTTCGACCGAAATCCAACAGAAAGGTGAGCCGTGACCAAACCTCTCGAAACACCAAAGGAGCTGGCCGAGCGAGTAGGTCTGCCCGTGACCAACATCCGATATCTGATCCGCGAGGATATGCTGGACCATATCTACACGGCGCCGGGGCAGCGTAACCCCAAAATTCCGAGCGGCGCTTGGGAGAAGTATGTCTCTCAATTCACGGTCAAAGCCCAAAAGCCGAAGCGATGCAGATCAGGCCAAGAAATGGGGTCTGACAAATGACACGGCACACACCCATCATGGCCAGCGAGACGACCGCGGCGCGGTTATTGGATTTGCGCACGAACGAGTTCAAGGCTTTGGTCGATGAAGGTCACTTACCGCCAGGGCATGAAATTGCGCCTGGCGTTATTCGTTGGGATACCGAGGTTCTCAAACGGATATCGGCAGGGGATGTGACAGAGCTATGGGATCAAATTCAGTGGTAGGCCGACGAAAGAAATACCTTTGGCAGCATCCGTCGGGACGTTGGTATGTGCGCAAGAGCGTCAACGGCAAGATGTTCTATCTGGGGCGGCTCACGGCGGAGGAAGGCACGGCTGAGTTCGACCAGCAGTATTGGGAGATCGTCAGTGGCAAGAAAGCCGTTGCCAAGACGTCATGGACGGCATTGATTGATGCGCTACGCGAGACGGAGAAATGGGCGGGATATTCGCCCCGTTATCGAAGCGACCTTGAGCAAGTCTTTGAATATTTGACTGAAAAGATCGGGCGGGCGGATGTGGCACGCCTCACCCAAGCCGACATTTACGATGCGATGGAAAAGAACCGGCATCGCGTCCGGTTTGCCAACTACATTCCAACTGCGATCAGCATGCTATCGAAACTGGCGATCCGCAGGCGCTGGCGCAAAGACAATCCTGCGATTGATATTGAGCCGTTGAGGGTTCCGAAAGACCGCCAGAAACCGCACTTGCCTTGGACGGATAGGGCGGTTGAGAAGATGCGCGAAGAGGGCGAGCCATTGCCCCTTTTGATATTCGAGATTGGCGTGGGCAGTGTGCAACGCCCTGGTGACTGGGTAGACTTCCAGTGGGGCGACTATGACGGCGATACCCTCAAGCTGCGCCAAAACAAGACTGACACAGCCCTCTCATTGCCCTGCACCATAGCGCTCAAGGCGGCGCTGGACGGCGCGAAAGCTGATCTGGGGGTCGCGCCGCATCCATCGCGCCATATCCTGACACGCGCTGATGGCTCGAAAATGGACTATCACGCGATGGCCCGCGTCATGGTGCGCGAACGTAAGCGGCTAGGCCTGATGGCCTATGACCAACACGCCCTGAGGTATCGTGGCGTGATGGAGTTGGCATGGGCGGGCTGCACGGACGACGAAATTGCCAGCTACAGCGGCCACACATCCAAAGCGATGATCATCAAATATGCGGGGGAGGCGCGGCAAATCATGCGGGCGCGACAGGCGGCAGCAAAGCGCAAATGACTCCGAACAGAACAGGCACAGAACGTGAAACTGATACCAGAGGTGATACCCAATGAGTAGAAAAATTTGTAACCCATTGATTTTATTGGAGGCGAGTACCGGAATCGAACCGGTGTACACGGATTTGCAATCCGCTGCGTCACCACTCCGCCAACTCGCCATCCGTGGTGTGAGAGCGGCGATAGACCATTCCCTGAGCCCGTGCAAGGCCACCCGGCAACGCAATCATGGAATATTGCCGCATTTGCAACCTGCTGCGTTGCCCACCCGCGCGGACTATGGCACATGTTAGCAGAAGAACCTGAACCAACGAGTTTAGCTGCAATGTCCGACTTCCCGACCCGCCGTACAATGATGGTAGACACACAGGTCCGCCCGTCAGATGTGACGAAATTCCCGATCATTGATGCCATGTTGACCATCAAGCGCGAGGACTTTGTGCCGACTGTCCAACGCGAAACAGCATACTTGGGCGAGAACCTGGAGATCGGGGCTGGGCGCGTCATTCTGGAGCCAAGGACGCTGGCCAAGATGCTGGATGCGCTAGATATCACGCCGGACGAACTTGTTCTCGATGTGGGGGCCGGACTGGGATACTCGGCCGCCGTCATCGCGCACATGGCCCAGGCTGTTGTCGCGCTGGAAGAAGATGAAGCGATGTCGAGCGAAGCACAGGACGCTTTGTCGGCCGCAGGTATCGACAACGTGATAACTCATGTTGAAGCGCTGAAAGATGGCGCGGCCGAGCATGGCCCCTACGATGCAATCGTGATCGAGGGCGGCGTGACGCATGTGCCGGATGCATTGATCGCACAGCTCAAGGATGGCGGGCGGATCGCCGCGCTGTTCATGGACGGGGCCTTGGGCGAGGTTCGGATCGGATATAAGAGAGACGGGGCAGTCTCATGGCGCCGCGCCTTCAATGCAGGGGCTCCGGTTCTGCCGGGGTTTGAAAAACAGGACGCATTCACGCTTTGACCCGTGACGGGCAACGGTTGAGCGGATCATCAGGGGGCAGTTGCAGATGATAGGCAAGATGGGGCGCAGACTTCTGCGCAGCACTGCGGTTTCAGCAGTTTTGGCACTTGGACTCAGTACTGCGCAGGCGACAGCGGACACACTCGCCGACGCGTTGGTGGGGGCATATAACCACAGCGGTCTGTTGGATCAGAACCGTGCTTTGCTCAGAGCCGCGGACGAGGATGTTCCGATTGCGCTGGCTCAGTTGAGACCAATTATCAACTGGACGGCGAATATCACTCAAACCTTTGGCGATTCCAGATCGCAACTTGGAGTGTCCTCCAGTGTCGAGTCGACCGACGTCTCCTTGGGACTGACGGCCTCGTTGCAGATTTACGACGGCGGAGCGGATGCGGCTCGGGTTGAGGCGACCAAGGAAATTGTGCTCGCGACGCGTGCAACGCTGTTGGATGTGGAGCAAACTCTGCTTCTGAACGCTGTGACTGCATTTGTTAATGTGGGACAACAAGGGAACCTTCTGGCTCTGAGCCAGAATAACCTGCGTCTGCTTCAGGAAGAATTGCGCGCTGCAAACGATCGGTTTGAAGTCGGTGAAATCACCCGGACGGATGTATCGCTGGCCGAGGCGGCGGTTGCCAATGCACGCAGCAATGTCGCTGACGCACAGCGCGATCTGATCCAGGCACAGGCATTCTACACGAATGTTGTTGGGCGACCGCCCGGTCGTTTGTCACCCTTGCCGGCCCTGCCGCAGACAGAGAAGCGGATCCCCGAGGCGCAAGCTGTTGCAGTACGTAATCACCCGGATATGGAAAACGCGCGCCGTCAGGTATCTTCGAACGAGTTGTTGGTCACAGCGGCAGTTCGGGACACGTTGCCGGTGGTGACACTGGACGGCAGCCTCGGTCTCCAAGAAGACATTGGCGATGTGGACAGTTCCAGCACCGGCTCTGTCGGGATCAACCTGGTTGGCCCGATCTATCAAGGGGGGGCTCTTTCCGCGCTGGAGCGCCGCGCCATGGCTGTACGTGATGCATCGCGCGGCAACCTGCACAATATCCGACACATCGTGCAGCAAGACGTTGTGAATGCAATCTCCGATCTTGAGGCGGCACAAGCGAGCCTCGCCGCCTCAGAGCGTCAGATCCGCGCTGCGCGAATTGCTTTCCAAGGCGTTCGCGAAGAGGCAACACTGGGCGCACGGACAACGCTTGATGTTCTGGATGCGGAACAGGATTTGCTGGATGCGGAAACAAACCGCATCTCGGCACGGGCGGCGCAGTACATTGCGGCGTACTCCGTCTTGGAATCAATGGGGCTTTTGACAGCTCAACGCCTCAAGTTGCCTGTGCAATTGTACGACCCCGCAGCGTATTACAACTTGGTCAAGAACGGCCCGGCCAAGCGATCAAGGCAGGGCAAGCAACTGGACCGTGTATTGCGGGCGTTGCAAGTAGACGATTAAGGTTTTCAGCATCCTGTTGTGCGACACTCACCCTCGGGGTAAGCTGTAACCGAGGTTAAGAGTGGTAATTCGATATGTCTGATCCAATGACCAACACTGAGGTGGAGGACGTTTTGGCGTCCATTCGTCGCTTGGTATCTGACGATACCCGAGCAGAGCCAGAGGCAAAAACGGCCGCGCCGTCAGATCGATTGGTGTTGACCCCGGCGTTGCGTGTGACGGAAGAATCGGACGCAACCGACACCCATTCTCACGATGATGACGTTGCCGAAGTTGAGGACGTGGCCGCTGATGTCGAAGAAACGGCGGCATCGGCAAGCGTGGATGAAAGCTCCGAAGATGAAGCGGAGCACAGCGAAGCTGAAGCCATCGACGAGTTTGAGCTGTCTCATGATGATCCGGCGCTCGAAGCGTCGGCTGATTCCGCAGGAGAGGAGACCGCTTCTTCTGATGCGGGCGATACCGAAGTTGAAGAGCATCCCATAACGCTTGATACCGTTGACTTGGATCAGGACACCTTGATGTCCATTCAAGACGCCTTCGCTGATGTCGACGACGAAGTGACTGCGGCAACGCCAAAAGGCGAAGAGCCGACCGAGCAGGGCGCATCCCTGAGCGAAAAGATCGCTGCACTTGAGACGCTGATCGCCGGTCGAACGGATGAGTTCGAGCCTGAAACGGCCGGTGATGGCGAGAATGCTGGCACCGAGCCTCCGACCCTTGAATGGGAAGACGCCGAAGAGGATGTCTCTCTGGCTGCGGAAGAAGCAGATGATGACGTGATCGAGGATATCGCGCCCGAAGAGACTCAGATTTTCTCCACGGATGAAGATGTGTTGGACGAAGACGCCCTGCGTGATCTGGTCAGTGATATTGTACGTCAGGAACTGCAGGGCGCTCTTGGTGAGCGGATCACGCGCAACGTGCGCAAGCTCGTCCGTCGCGAGATTCATCGCGCATTGGCCGCGCAAGAGCTTGAGTAGTCCTGCGACCGACAGGCAGCTTGCATCTGATTTCTGAGTACCCATGAACACGCCGGCACACCTGTTACTGGGCGCCGCTGTTTTCGGCCGGCCAGCCGAAAGCCGCATTGTCGCAGCGGCATTCGCCGGAGCGTTGATGCCGGACCTGTCGCTTTATGTGATGGCTGGTATTTCTCTGTTCCTCCTTGGCATCCCGCCCCAAGTTGTCTTCAACGATCTCTATTTTTCGGACAGTTGGCAGACCGTATTTGCCATCGATAATTCATTTGTGGTGTGGGGATTGTTATGCGCGGTGGCCGTCTGGTCGCGCGCGCCGTGGGCCATCGCTTTGACTGGGGCGGCGCTGCTTCATCTGTGCCTGGACTTCCCGCTGCACCACGACGACGGGCGCCCGCATTTCTGGCCACTCAGTTGGTGGGTATTCGAAAGCCCTGTCAGTTATTGGGACCGTGGACACGGAGCAGCTTTGATTGCACCGGCCGAAGCATTTCTGGCGACGTTGGCTGCGATTGTTCTTTGGCGCCGTCGCGTTCCCGTATGGGCCATCGGGCTGACCATTGTCTTAGTGCTTGGTGAGTTCTGGATCGTGCGCCAGTGGCTGTTCTTCTTTGTCGACAGTTAGACAAAAGAAAACGCGCCCCGTACGGGGCGCGTTTTCCTTACAGCAGCAGTATATTTGATCAGGCAGCTTCGGCCTGTTGCGCCGCATTGCGACGTTCCGATTCTTCGCGGCTCAGGGCAACGGATGTCCGAACCCCTTTACCGACAAATTCCATCAGCCCTTCAACGACCCGTTCGTTTGGATCGATGCCCGCACAGCTTAACACTTCGCGACCATCACGCGAGCGTGCCCAGCGAGCGATTTGCTCGGGCCCATTGCCATACTTCTTGTCATCAGCGATGGCGTCATCGAGTGCAGCCAACACAACGGCTGCGAAAAGTTTGCGTGCACGGTTGCCTTGTTCGTTATTAAAGGCAGTGCCGTCAACGAAATCTTTCATTCGTCGTCCTTCCTTTATTCTTGCTCTTGTCTTTCCGGCGTGACGCTCGTTATGAACGAACGTGGCCGATTCGGATACCCCGTTTTTGCATGCCACCCTTGCATTCGGTGCATGGCTCTCTGCACGTGCAGCACCGCATATCGTTGTCTTGCGGGGCAACCTCACGCGAGATATAGGGGGCATCAACTTTTCATCAACCTTTTGACACGGTTTTGTCGCATGCCAAAAATCAACGGAAATGAGATCCGCCCCGGGAACGTGCTGGAGCACAATGACGGTCTGTGGGCCGCCGTGAAGGTCGATCACGTTAAACCCGGCAAGGGCGGCGCCTTCGCTCAGGTCGAGATGCGCAACCTTCGCAACGGATCGAAACTCAACGAACGCTTTCGCAGCGCGGACAAGGTCGAGCGCGTGCGTCTCGAACAGAAGGACCAGCAATTCCTGTATGAAAACGATGGGATGCTGGTGTTCATGGATGCTGACACCTACGAGCAGATCGAACTGCCTTCGGAAATTCTGGGCGACCGCCGCCCGTTTCTGCAAGACGGCATGACCATTGTGGTCGAGTTCTACGATGCCGAGGCGCTGAACGCGACGCTGCCGCAAAAGGTGACGTGCAAGATCGTGGAGACCGAGCCAGTGGTCAAAGGCCAGACGGCTGCCAACTCGTTCAAGCCTGCGATCCTCGACAATGGGATCAAGGTCATGGTGCCGCCCTTCGTTGGGCAGGATGAGGACATCGTTGTGAACACCGAGACGATGGAATACTCCGAGCGCGCCTGAGCCGCGCCTTTCAATTGTCGTTAACCAAGTAATGCAGGGCATGCATGGCTTTGCCGTGTGCTGCGGCGTATGCAAGACGGTCGTATAGACCAAGATCAAGCGTGCGCTGGGTTGACTACGCAATGGCGCACGCTCGATTGACCGTATGAAACTGGATGCCGAAACAGGTTTCTGACGCGGCGATATCGGTCAAACGCCGGGCTTGCTCCGTGAACCGTTATCTAGGAAAATCTACGTCACAGGAGTTTGCACCGGGGAGCGTGTCCCGGCTGGTGCTAGATGCTGCGGAGGTGTCGTATTCTCTGTCGTAAGCCGCACAGTCGAGACGTGTGGTCCGCTGAGGGGCAGGATGCCCGCACAAATCGCCAGCAGAGCCAGATGCCTGCCGGATCATTCGAAAATGCAGCGATCCGGCCCCGGCTGCGCGAAATGATCGATGCAGGCGTTAACGAAGTGTTGGACCAGCTGACGCGGGCGGGACTTCGTGTATCCCACGGCCAATGTCAGTGGCGGCAATGGGTCTGCAATTGCTCGCTCGATCACCCGCGAACCACCGTAACTGACCTGCGTCATCGGCCTCATGTTGAGGATAGCGCATCCATGACCTGCGCCAACAAGACTGCGCACCATTTCCGTGGAATTGGCATATGCGGCGATATGGGCGCCGGGCGTGTGCGCCTCAAATAAACTGCGGTAATAGGTTGCGGCAAAGGGCCGGTTCAGGACGACCAGTGGTTCCTTGGCGATCTCTTCCATGGTGACGGAATGGTGCCCTGCCAACCGGTGCGATGCGGGTAAGAGGCAGTAGGGCGGTGCCGCGACCAGTATGTCGAAATCGACCGACGGGCGCGCGCCGTCGCTTGCAAACAAAATGACGTCATATGTGCCGTTAAGGAGCCCGTCTTGGGCGCTGTCATTGTCACATTCGTCCAGATGCAGGTCGACATCGGCGGCGTCTGGGACGAAAGATGTCAGAATCTTCGGCAAGAAGGCAGGTGCTATTGGGGCGTAGTACCCGACGCGCAAGGTGCCGCTCAGTGACTGTTTCAGATCCGTACCTTCGACAAGAATGGACCGATAGTCTTCCAACAAACGCTCACATTTGCGCGCAACGACAAGACCGCTTGCAGTGGCCTGGATACCGCGCGAGCGTTGTCGGGTGACGAGTGTAAGGTCGAAGGCCGTTTCCACCTGATCTATGGCCGCCGACACCGCGGAGGCTGCTATGTTCAGATCAGCGGCAGCTCTGGCGATGTTACCGTGTCGCAGCGCCGTCGTGAAATACTCCATCGCTTTCAGTGAAATGGCCATCACTACCTCTGAAAATCAGACCTTATTGCCCCAATAATACTGTTTTTCTTATGAATGGACATCTGCGAAACTGAATGGTGATTGTTGATGGAGGGTTGTGACATGGCCGACGCACCACTCAAGGGTTGGAACCATGTTCCAAACGTACCGCTCAAGGTCTCTCCGTTTTTCACATGGCCGTTGCGCCCGCTGGATATGCTGGCCTGGGTTTGGTCCTCATGGTTTTTGATCACCGAGCGCCTGATTATTGTCGGGATTGCCCTGATTTCGTTCTACTGGTTTCAGCCGCCCCTTGAGGAAACGCGGACCTTTGCTTTTGGCTGGATAGCGGAGATGTGGGTCCGCAACATGGTTTTGATGTCCGCCGTGGCGGGGGGCCTGCATCTCTATTTCTATACGTTTACCAAGCAGGGGCAGACCCTCAAATATGATCCACGCCCACTTATGAAGAACGGGCGGCAGTTCACGCTTGGTGGGCAAATTCGCGACAACATGTTCTGGACGCTGGCAAGCGGTGTGACGGTGTGGACCGCCTATGAGGTGTTGATGTTCTGGGCGCTTGCCAATGGGCATGCCCCTATACTGACTTGGGCGGCGCACCCGGTCTGGTTCGTGGCGCTGTTCCTGCTGATCCCGGTCTGGGAAAGCTTTTATTTCTACTGGATCCACCGGTTCCTGCACATTCCGTTCTTCTACAAGCATGTGCACGCCCTGCATCACCGCAATATCAACGTGGGCCCGTGGTCAGGCATGTCGATGCATCCGGTTGAACATGTGATTTTTTTGGGATCGGTGCTGATCCACTGGGTCATCGCGGCCCATCCCGTCCATATCCTGTTCCATCTTCAGTATTATGCGCTGACAGCCGCCACGACCCACACGGGCTTTGAAGGGGTGGTGGTAAAGGATGAGAACCGGATGAAGTTGGGCACGTTTCATCACCAGATGCATCATCGCTATTTCGAGTGCAATTACGGCTCGCTTGAACTGCCGTGGGACAAACTTTTCGGATCGTTCCACGATGGCACCGCGGCGTCCGATGCAAAGATCAAGGAACGGCGCAAACGAATGACTGGAGCGTAGGCAAATTGCGAGCGCTTCGGCTCAAAAAATTGCCCCGTCGCGCGACGGAACATCTGGCTGAATGCGTTTAAGTTTGAACCAGCCAGAAAAGGCAACGCCATGAGATCTACGATTGCAGCAATGGTTTTCCTTCCTCTGTCGGCCGGAACCTTGGCCGCTGACACGTTCTCTGCCGATGTATGGGCCGACAATTGGTTCGAGATGCGCATTGACGGTGTGCAAGTGGCCGAGGACAGCGTGCCCATCACGACAGAGCGGTCCTTTAATGCGGAAAGCTTCATGTTTGATGCCGAACGGCCCTTTGTCATCGGGTTGGTCGCGAAGGATTTTAAGGAGAACGACACGGGCCTTGAGTATATCGGCACAGGCCGCCAGCAAATGGGCGACGGCGGTGTGATCCTGCAGATTTTTGACGCGGCAGGCGTGCCTGTGGTGACCAGCGGTGCGGATTGGCAATGCCTTGTCATTCACAGTGCACCGCTGGACGAATCGTGCGAACGCCACCTCGACCCGGTTGCGGGCGAGGGGCCTTGTACGTTCATGGACCTGGACGAACCTGTCGGGTGGGACCAGGCCGGTTTCGACGCGTCCGCATGGCCATCTGCCACCGTTTTTTCCGCGCACGCAGTTGATCCGAAGGACGGATATGATCGGGTGGCTTGGGTGGAGGGGGCGGAGTTCATGTGGGGGCCGGATCTTGAGCAGAGCAACACGGTTCTGTGCCGTCTGCTTGTCGAATGACCCTTTTCAAAACAGGAGAATGAAGGATGCCATCGTCAAGGATGCATATTGTGTGTGCCTTCGCTCTGTTGTTGGTCCCGTCACTGGCGTTCGCCCATGGCGATCATTGTGCGGCGGTCAGGGCATCGGTCTCTGATGCAGGGTTTGCGGACGAAGTGACCGTCACATGCACAGCCGATCACGCCATTATTACCTCCGATACCTATCCGCATCATGAGATGATGACGGGCATTGTGGGGACCAATGAACAGGTGCCTGTTCCGGCACAATACGCGGCACCGATCCTGCTGGACCCCATCCTTGGAAACGCGCCCCTCACGCGCGATGCCGCGCTTGGTGTGGCGGTGAACGGCGTACCGATCTACGACTATACGGCAGGTGGTGAGATGAGTGCATCCGATCTGGCGCATCATCAGGCCCAACATGACACTGTGCAGACCGGTCAGCTTGATCTGTGTGGCGGGCATGCCGGGCGCGGCGACGACTATCATTACCACGCCACGCCCACGTGCATGATGGCGCAGATGGACAATGCGGGGGATGATGCCATCATCGGCTGGGCGTTTGACGGCTTTCCGATTTATGGCGTCGCCAATCCGGACGGGTCGACGATTGCGGACGGCGCGCTGGATATCTGCAATGGGCAGGCGGACGCGACCTTTGGCTATCGTTATCACACGTCAGCGGATGCTCCTTATATCGTGCAGTGCCTTATGGGCGAGGTGCCTGGATTTGACGCTCTTCCGCGAGTACGGCCGCTCACAGCCCTGAACGGAGGCGGTGCGGCCCCAGGTCGACCGCCGCGTGGCGGGGTGGATGATTTGGTGTTTACCCAGTTTCCGGATGGAAGGCGCAGCATGGATTACCGGTATCAGGGCACTGCGTACTACATCCGCTACGTGCCATCAGCGCAGGCCGGATGTTATGAGTTCGAGACGCGCACGGTCACCAGTGGCGGGGTTGCGACGGCGGGGACATATTGCCGGTAGTCGAGCGCAATGGATTGCCTCGCGGGTAATTCACGGCTGGAAAACAAAGACCAGCGATACGCCCGCCCAAGGCGGCCTGATGGAACAGCATCGACACGTCATCACGCCGTTCACGTGATGGACTGCCGCAATACGACAACCAGATCATCGTGTTGCTTGCGAATTGCGGATTGGCAGTGATCTACCCTTTCGGGCGAGAAGTAGTGTTCTCGGTCGAGCACGTTGATTGTTCCAATGACCTTGCCATCCACAATCGGCACGTTCAAAGCGGATTGGCAGCCAAGGCTTTCGATCAAGGCATGATCCGGAAAATAGATCGAAAATTCGGCAACGGTATTGGCGACAAATGTCTCGCCGCGGTCAATGACCATGTTGGTCCACGCGCCTTGTGACATCGGCTTGGTCCCCGAGACCGGGTAGGTCTCGGGATGTGAGGTGTAAATGCGCTGCGCAAGTCCGGCCGTGTGATCAAGGACCGTGACAGTGAACAGGCGGCCCCCGACGGCGCTGTGCAATTGGGCAAAAAACGCGCCGGAGGAGGGCGCGTCGGTCATTCCTTTTCGACCAGCCGGTAGAAGACGTAGTCAGAGGTCGCACCGTTCACGAACCCCTTGACGTTGTCGCGCATCGCAACCTGCTTGATGGCTTGGAACATAATGACAAACGGGGCTTCGGCCTGAGTTTCTTGCTGTAGCTCCATGTACATGGCCAGCCGCTTGTCGGCGTCCTGCTCAGCAAGGGCGGCCATGGTTTTCTCGTTCATCTCGGCCGGGGGCATCCATGCGTTGCGCCACGTGGTGGTCGACGCATACTTGTCGTCCGAGTTGTCTGCGTTGAACGCAAACGCCTTGGCATTGGAATGCGGGTCCATGAAGTCCGGGCCCCAGTAAAGCAGCATCGCCTCGTGGGTGCGCGCGCGGTACTTGGTGATCACTTGCGCACCGGTGCCTGCCACGATCTCAAGATTGATCCTCCCTTCGGCAAAGGATGCCTGCAGCGCTTGCGCCATCTCGACAAAGGTCGGGGCCGAGATCACATCCATGGTTACGTTGATCGGTGTCTCTACCCCGGCATCCGCGAGGATTTGCCTGGCTTTTTCGGGATCGTAACCAAACGGCGTGTCGGTGAGCGCGCCGGGAAAGCCGTCGGGCCAAAACGCCTGATGTACCTTCATCTGACCTTTGAGCATACCGTCGGCCATGCCGTTGTAATCCACCAGATAGCGCGCGGCTTCCCACACCGCAGGATCGGTGAGGCTGTCTGTCTTCTGATTGAACGAGACCCAGTGCACGGCGGCCTGTGGGTAGGTTTCCACGCGTACGCCGTCGACACCGTCCAACCCGGCGATCTGGCCGGGATCGAGGTTCTTGGCCATGTCGATATCGCCCGCCTCAAGCTGCAACCGCTGGGTGGCGCCTTCGGGGTTGTGCTGGATCACGACGCGCTCCATCGCCGGGCCACCCTGATAATAGTCCGGGTTTGCGTTCAGCGACAGGATGTCAGCAGGCCGGTACGTGCCAAGGCTGAACGGCCCGGTCCCGGCGGAGTTCTTGTTCATCCACGCGTGGCCCATGTCTCCATCAACTTCGTTGGCCATGACGGTTTCCATGTCGACAATTGACGCAGGCCGTGCGGCCAAGACGTTCAACACGAAAGATGGTGCGAAATCGCCCTCGTATTTCACAGTGACGGTGTTGCCGTCAGCGGTGACCATCTGGTCGATGTTTTCAGTGGTCCAGCCCAGTTGGGTCAGAATAAAGGACGGTGCCTTGTCCAGCGCCACAACGCGTGTCCATGACCCTACCACGTCTTCGCCGCGCAAGGGGTTGCCGGAATGGAACGTTACATCATCGCGCAACGTGAACGTCACGGTCTTGGTCTCCGCGTCGACCTGCCAGTCGGTCGCAAGGGCAGGGGCCAGTACGGTGGTGTCCATGGCATCGTAGCGGACCAGCGTATCATAGGTATTGGCCACGTATTCGCCCGAGCTGAATTCGTAGGCCGACGCCGGATCAATGGTCACGATGTCATCAATGTTCTGCGCAACGACCAATATATTGTCCGGCGTTTCCGCATGTAGCGGCATGACCGCAATGACACTGGCCGTGACGCCCGCATAAAGGCATTTTCTGAAGTGGTACATGAGTTCCCCCGTTTAGTGGATCCCGCCTTAGACCGAGGCCTGAAGCAGGTGCTGCGAATATGGATGCGTGGCTTTCATGGCGCGAAGGTCCGCCACATCCATGATCTCGACAATCTCGCCGTCTTTCATCACTGCAAGCCGGTCACACATGTGCCCCACGACGCTAAGGTCGTGCGAGACCATCAAATAGGTCAGTCCGTGCTCTTGCCGCAGATCAGCGAGCAAGTTCAAAATTTCCGCCTGTACGGAAACATCTAGCGCGGACGTCGGCTCGTCCAGAAGTAATAGCTCTGGTTCCGGTGCCAGTGCACGAGCAATCGCCACCCGTTGCCGTTGTCCACCCGACAATTGGTGCGGATAGCGAAAGCGGAATTTTTGACCCAACCCGACATCATCCAGCAATCGAACAACGCGCGCGTCGATGTCCCTGAAGCCGTGCAGGTGCAGGGTTTCGCCCAGCACCGCATCAACGGAATGGCGCGGATGCAGTGAAGCGTAGGGGTCCTGAAACACCATCTGGACTTGTTTGTAGAACGCTCGGGCGCGTTTTCTTTCAATCCTTTGTCCACCGACCTTGATGTTTCCGGACCACGTGGGCGCCAGCCCTGTGATCGCGCGCAAAATGGTGGATTTGCCCGAGCCGCTTTCGCCGACGAGCCCAAAGCTCTCCCCCGATGCAACATCAAAGGTCGCCTGTTTGACCGCATCCACGCGGTCCCTGTCGCGGCCAAACCATACGTCCAGCCCGTCTATCTCGAGCATCTTCATGCCCGACCGCTCACGCTTGGGGCGTCGGACCATGACGGGTCCCGGGTCAGCACATCAAGCCGGTCCCGTGGCGTGTCGAGCCGTGGCAACGAGTTCAGCAGGCCCCGCGTATAGGGGTGCTGCGCATCATGCAGCTTGTCCGCGTCGCAAACTTCGACGATCCGCCCGGCATACATGATCAGCACCCTGTCGCAGAAGTCAGCCACCAGGTTGAGGTCATGGCTGATAAAGATCAGCCCCATACCGCGTTCCTTGACCAGTTTGTCCATGATGTCGAGCACCTGCCGCTGTACCGACACATCAAGAGCCGAGGTCGGTTCGTCCGCAATCAGGATTTCCGGGTTCGGGATCAGCATCATCGCGATCATGATCCGTTGCCCCATACCCCCCGACATCTCGTGCGGATAGGCGCGCATGACCCGCTCGGGATTACGGATCGACACTGCTTCGAGCATCTCCAGTGCCTTGGTCCAAGCCGTGGATTTCGACGCCTTGTTGTGCAACCGGTAGGCTTCGATGATCTGATCTCCGATTGTCATTACCGGGTTCAGCGAAAACTTGGGGTCCTGCATCACCATGGAAATCCGTTCACCGCGCACGTCGCGCATTTCCTTTTCGGACTTTTCCAGCAGGTCCACGCCACCCAATTTGATATGGTCCGCCTCGACGATGCCGGGCGGGCGGATGAGGCGCAGGATCGCGCGCCCGGTCATGGACTTTCCCGACCCGCTTTCGCCGACAATGCCCAGCCGTTCCCGGCCCAAAGAGAACGAAATGCCACGCACCGCATCGAAGGTGCCTTGGCGCGTGGGAAACCGGACCCAAAGGTTTTCGATATCGAGCAGAGGGTTCATCACTCACCTGCCTTTGGGTCAAGCACATCGCGCAAGCCGTCGCCCAACAGGTTGAACGCCAGTGACACGGTGAAAATGGCGAGCCCGGGCATGGTCGCAACCCACCAATGATCGAGGATGAAGCGGCGCCCTTCAGAGATCATCGCACCCCATTCCGGGCTGGGGGGCTGTGCGCCAAGACCCAGAAATCCAAGGCCTGCAGCGGCCAGGATGATCCCGGCCATGTCGAGTGTCACGCGCACGATGAGAGATGAAATGCACAGGGGCCAGATATGTTTCGTGATGATCCGCAGTCCCCCGGCGCCCTGTAACTGGATGGCAGATATGTAGTCGGAAGACCGGATCGTCAGAGTTTCGGCCCGGGCGATCCGGGCATAAGGCGGCCATGCGGTCAGCGATATGGCAATGACCGCGTTTTCGATCCCCGCCCCAAGTGCCGCCACAAAGGCCAAGGCCAGCACCAAGCGCGGGAAGGCAAGGAAAATATCGGTGATCCGCATCAGCACGATATCAACCCAACCGCCGACATAGCCCGATACGGTGCCCATCAAGAGCCCGACCACCGGTGCGATGAGCGCCACCAGCGCCACAATATAAAGCGTAATCCGCGCGCCGTAGATCAGGCGGGACAGGATATCCCGACCAAGGCTGTCCGTGCCAAAGATATGGCCCTCGGCCCCCAAAGGCGCGAGCCGGTTGCCAAGGTCCTGCGCGAATGGATCATGCGGTGCCAGAAACGGCGCGGCGGCCGCGATCAGTACCAGCGCCAGCAGAATGCCAAGACCGATCATTGCCATCGTGTTGGCGCGGAAAGACAGCCAGCCCTGATAGAATGCCGACACTTTTGCGTGACGGCGCGAGGTGGGCGTGTCCGTCAGGAGCCACTCCCGAAGGGTCTGTTCGGCCATCTACTTCGCCCTCGGATCAAAGACCTTGTAGAGCAGGTCCGAGAAGATGTTGAGCAGGATGAAGATCAGACCGACAACAACCGTGCCCCCAAGCACCGCATTCATATCGGCACTGAGCAGGGCGGTGGTGATGTAGCTGCCAATGCCCGGCCAGGAAAAGATGATCTCGGTCAGAACCGACCCTTCGAGAAGTGTGGCATAGCTGAGCGCGATCACGGTGATCAGTTGCACGCGGATGTTGCGGAAGGCGTGCTTCCAGATCACGTCCCATTCAGACATGCCCTTGACGCGCGCGGTGGTGATGTATTCCGCGCTCAGCTGTTCCAGCATGAATGACCGCGTCATGCGGCTGATATAGGCCAGAGAATAGTAGCCCAGCAAAGACGCGGGCAGGATGATATGGCTGAAGGCGTCCTTGAAGACATCCCAGTTGCCGTCCAGTGCCGCATCTACAAGGATCAGGCCGGTCACACTTGGCACGACATCGACATAGAAAATGCCCACGCGCCCGGGGCCGCCGACCCATCCCAGAATACCGTAGAAAATAAGAAGGCCCATAAGGCCCAGCCAGAAAATGGGCATTGAATAGCCAACAAGTGCGAGCACGCGGGCCAATTGATCAATCCACGATCCTTTGCGGGCAGCTGCAACAACGCCGAGCGGCACACCGAAAACGATCCCAAAAAAAATGCCCAACGTCGCAAGCTCCAGCGTTGCGGGGAAGACGCGTGCGATGTCTTCGGCCACAGGCCTTGCGTTCAGCAGCGAGGTGCCAAAATCAAGATGCAGTACGTCCCAGATGTAATAGGCAAATTGCACGATGAGCGGCTTGTCGAGGCCCAGTTCCAGAAACACCGCGTCATAAGTGGACTGCGAGGCGCGCTCGCCCACAATCGCCAGCACCGGGTCGATTGGCATCACGCGACCGATGATAAACGTCACGAACAACAGCCCCAGCATCGTCATCGCAATGGAGCCGATGGTCAGGAAAGCTGTCTGTATCCATGGGGGAAGGGACGCGCGTGCGCGCCCCTTCCCGTTGTCCTCTATGAGGGCCATTTACTTTGTGACCTGCCAGTACGCGGCTGAGGTCACAGCCTGGCCGGTGGACCAGTCCGTCACGTTGTCGCGCAGGGCTGATTGCTCAATCTGCTGGAACATGATCACAAACGGCGACGTCTCGCGAAACTCGGCCTGAATGTCCTGATACATCTGGATGCGGGCTTCGCGGTCATTTTCGACCACGGCTGCCTCGACCTTTTCGGTCAGGCCACCAGTATCCCAGCTGTTGCGCCACGCAAGCAGGCCGGTGGCCTGTGCCGCGTCCGAGTTGTCGGGGTTGAAGGCAAACGTGCCCGCATTTGTCTGCGGATCAGGATAGTCCGGACCCCAAGCGCCCAGATACACATCAAGCTCCCGCGCCCGGTAGCGTGCGAGGATCTGCTTGGCCGTGCCCACGGTGATGTTCACCTTGATCCCAGCCTGTGCCGCCGCGTTCTGAAAGCTCTGACCGATCTCGATCCGTTCCTGCGCCTCGCGCACGCCTATCTCGACCTCAAGGTTTTCGACCCCGGCGGCTGCCAGCAGTTCCTTCGCCTTTTCGATGTTGTAGGAGAACGGGTTTTCCTCGGACGCGCCCAGGTAGGTCGCAGGCAGGAAGTTCTGGTGGATCGTGTACTGCCCCTTGAGGAAGCTGTCGCGCATACCCTCGTAGTCGATCAGGTATTTGAAAGCCTGCCGCACCTCGGGTTTGGACAGCTCTGGATGTTTCTGGTTCAGCGCCAGATACATCAGGCGGCCTTTCAGCTCGTCTTCGATCTTGACCCCATCCACTTGTGAGGCCCCGGCCACGTCTTCAGGATTCAGGTTGCGCGCGATGTCGATATCACCGCGTTCCAGCAACAGCCGCTGCGATGCGCTTTCGATCACGTGGCGCACAATGACCCGCTCCATCGTGGGGGCGCCGCCGTAATAGTCTGGGTTGGAAGACAGGGTGACGCTTTCGTTGGGCTTCCAGCTGTCCAGCTTGTAGGGGCCAGAGCCTGCCGAGTTCGTCTTGAGCCACTCGTTGCCCATGTCGCCGTCCACCTCGTTGGCCATGACGGTTTCTTTGTCGACAACAGCGCCGATCGTGGCAGTCAGGCAGTTGAGGATAAAGGAAGTCGCATAGCGCTTGTCCGTCGTGATCATCAGCTTGTTGCCGTCAGCCCGGATCGTTTCCGCCGCATTTTCAGGTGTGAAGCCGAACTGAGTCAGGATGAAGGCTGGCGTTTTGTTCAGAATCACCGCGCGCTGCAGCGAGAACGCGGCGTCTTCGGCCGTCACCGGGTTGCCAGAGTGGAAGGTCACCCCTTCGCGCATGGTGAAGGTGATGGTCTTGCCGTCGTCCGACACGTCCCAGCTTTCGGCCAGATCGGGTTTGTACCCGGCGGCCAGATCGTTGGGATCAAGGCTGACCAGACGGTTGTAGACGTTGCGGCTGATGTCCGAGCCCGCAAATTCAAAGCTTTCGGCGGGATCAATCGTGGTGACGTCGTCGATCCGGTGCGCGATCACCAGCATATTCGCAGGCGTCTCGGCCATGGCCGAGAAAGATGTGACGCTCACCGCAAGCCCTATCGCGGCCCCGGTCAGCAATTTTGCAAAAGTATTCATTTTGTTATCTTCCTCCGTTGTCGAAATTTGTTGTGTTATGTCCGGGTTATTGTCCCCAGGTTTTTTCAAGCACTCTAAGCCAGTTTCCATGGCAGAGCTTCGTCATCAAAGCATCGTCATAGCCATGTTGGCGCATGATTGCCCTTAAATGCGGCAACCCAGCACTGGATGTGAGCAATTCCGGCACAATCGCCCCGTCATAGTCCGACCCGAACCCGACACGATCCTCTCCAACCGTTTCGATCAGGTGGTCAAGGTGGCGGATCATCTGTTCCAGCGGAACCTCCGCCAGCATCTTGCCATCTGCGCGCAGGAACGCCACAGCAAAATTCAGACCTACCATACCGTCACTTTCCGCAATTGCGGCAAGCTGTTTGTCGGTCAGATTGCGGGAATGCGGACATATAGCGTGTACGTTGGAATGGGTGGCGACCAGCGGTTTCGTAGAATGCCGCGCCACATCCCAGAACCCCGCTTCGTTCAGATGCGACAGGTCAACCATAACGCCAAGATCATTGCACCGTTTGACCAGACGCAGGCCGTGATCGGTCAGGCCGGGCCCGGTATCCGGAGAGCTTGGGTAGCGAAATGGCACACCGTGACCAAAGGTGGTTTCCCGGCTCCAGACCGGACCGATGGACCGCAGCCCTGCCTGATACAGCACGTCGAGCGTGTTCAGGTCCGGATCAATCGCTTCGGCGCCTTCGATGTGAAAGACCGCCGCCAGCTTTCCGACTTTGAGGGATGTGCGGATATCGGCGGCTGTCCGGCACACATTCAGTGCGCCTTTTTCTTCCAGTTCGAACAGGATCGCGGCCTGCGCCATTACAATCGGGAACGCGTCCTCCCAGTGGATCGGGTCGGGCAAGGGCAGGTCGTAGGTGTCCTTCGTCATCTCCTCGAACTTGGCATCAAAGTCCATGGGCGAGGGCACGAACACCGCAAAGAAACCACCGCCAAAGCCACCCGTTTGTGCAGCTGGCAGGTCAACGGCTCCGTGACCACCGTTCAGAAAGCTGTCTGCTGCCGAGGAACGTCCTGCTCGGAAGAGCTTGAGCAGCACATCGTTATGGCCGTCGAAAATGGTCGGCTGGAGCGTGGGTCCCAAATGCATCGTCCCCCAAACGAAAGCAACCGCACCACCCTATGCCATAAAATCTCATGCACCATATCCGAGTGTATGATAAAAGATCATAGACTAATGACATTATTGCAGGGTCTTGAATGGCGGGACGTACGTGGCACAGCCTGCCGGAATACGAAGCACTGCGGGCGCTGATGGAAAGCGGTACGACATCGAAGGCCGCGCTGCGCCTTGGATTGTCCCAATCCGCCATCAGCCGGTCCATTGCCAGCCTTGAGGCGCGCCTTGGCCGTATCCTGTTTGAGCGGGACGGAGGACGCCTGCGACCGACGTTTGAGGCGGCCCAGTTGAACCGGCGGCTTGATCCTCTGTTTGAGGCGCTTGACCGTATTGATGGCCCGACCGAACCTGCGCAGGAAACGCTGCGCCTGACGGCGCCGCCGACCTATGCGCACCGCTTTCTGGTGGGTCACATTGCAACCTTTCTGCGGGCCAATCCCCACTTTTTTGTCAGCCTTGAGGTCGCGTCCTCCGAAGAGGTGATCAGGCGGATTCAAGAGGATCGATCCGACCTTGGCCTGTCCGGCGTGGACCTCACGCGCGAGGGCATAAAGCTGACGCCCTACAGGCATTCCGAGGCGGCGTGTGCGATGCCCCGAGATCACGATCTGGCCGAGTTTGAGATCATCCAGCCGGAAGACTTGCACAATCGGCCTCTGATCGCCTTGAGCCACCGACATTCCAGACGGGCACAGTTGGAGAAAGTCCTGACAAACAGCCGGAGCATCCCGCACATCGTCGCCGAAGCGTCCACGTCCTTTGCCGCTGTGGATCTTGCGCAGACGGGGCTTGGTGTCACGGTCATCAATCCTTTTCCCGTGGCGCAGTATCGGTCAGACGATGTCATCTTTCGCAAGTTCGCATCCCCGATCGAATATAGAACATATTTTGTGACGTCGGATCACAAGCCAACACCAGCCATCGCGCGCGCGTTTATCCGTCACCTGCGGCTCCACACCGTCAAGACGCCTTTCACGCAAGCGACTTAGCCCACGTCTTGATTGGTGGGTTGTGGAGTTTGCCATCGGAAAACGCGGCGTAGATGGTCCTCGCGTTTCAAAGCCCCGACGTTTCTTTATTGGCTTCCAAGCCGCCCTATGACGCTCGAAAACACCCGGGCCGTGTCCCGCCAATGCGGCAGGGCACGGGCCCGTTGGGTGGACAAGCGTGACAGCCGGTCCGCCTCAGCTGGGTTTTCGATGATCTGGCGCAGGGCATCTGCGAGGCATTTGGCATCATCGGGGGGGACGAGAATTCCGGCGTCACCAACAGTTTCCGGCACCGCACCGACGCTGCAAGAGACAATGGGCAAGCCGTAGAACATCGCTTCGTTCAGAACCATGCCGTAGCCTTCGTAACGGGTGGCCAACGCAAAAACCGATGCTGCGTTGAAGCGGGTGGTCAGGGCATCCTGTTCGATTTCGCCAGAAAAGGTCACGCGCGTGGCAATGCCAAGCGTGTGGACTTGCCGGTCGAGCGCATAGGCATAGTCTGGGTCATATGTCTTGCCCACAATGTCCGCTCGCCACGAGAGGTTTTCGAGCTGTCCCAGAGCGTCGAGGAGGACATCGTGTCCTTTGCGCGGCGCCAAGAGCCCCACGGAAAGGATCAGTGGCGGGGTTGTCGGCGTGCGGTGCACCGTAGGTCTGTCAAAACCAGGCGGAGCAACGGTGACCCTGTCTGCATCCGCACCAAAGTCGCGGCATAGGATCCGGGCTGTTTCGAGGCTTGGGACAATGACATGATCGGTATGGCGCAAGGCCGCCGCTTCGTTTCGAAGTAAAAAGTCTGCCCGCGTCTTGGGTAGCCCCGTTTCGAGACCAAGCGGATGGTGGATCATCGCGATGACAGGGGCGCTGACCCGGGCCAGACCCGCGGGATCGATTGCGCCAAAGACAAGGCCATCCAATATGATCGGCTGATCCTGCGGCACGGCACAGAGCGCGTTAATCGTCGCTTCCATGTCCGCAGCCGTCGGATCGGGAAAGCTGCCCGGCAGTTGAAGATGCTGAGTAGTGCAGCCCAGTTCGTTCAACTCATGCAGCACGCGGGCTTCGTAGATGAAGCCGCCGGTGCGGCGGTCCTTGTCCCCGGGGATAGCGAAAACGGCTTGGGTCATGACACCTGTTCACTGGCGTAGATGCGTAGAACCAAACGCTCCAATGCGGTGATGGCGGCATAGGTTGTCACGGCCACAACGGCGAGGATTGCGACGCAGGACCAGAGCATATTGTAGTTGGATGTGCTGGCTGTCATGGCCATCAACACTCCGATCCCCTTACCGGTAGCAAGCCATTCGACCGTAGTGACCGCCAGCAAAGCAGCTGGCACGGCCATTCGGGCAGAGGCAAAAAAGGCTGGCAGCATCGCGGGGATTTGCGCTGCACGCAGCAAACGCCAACGACCGGCACCGTAGCTTTTGAACAGATCGACAATCTGACCGGAGGTCTGGCGCAGGCCCTGTTGGCAGGCCACGAATGTGGGGAAAAAGATCATTACCGCGACAACCACCATTGTCCCGACGAGACCGCGCCCGAAGGCCAGCACCAGAAGCGGCGCTGTGGTTATGATTGGGATCGCGCGCAGCGCCACCGCCACGGGCATGGTGGCCTGGCTCAGTGCCGGTGACAGCACCAGCAACGCAGCGAGGCCAGCGCCCAAGCCGAGCCCTGCAAGATAGCCGGGCGCGGCAAAGGACAGGGTTTCGGCAAGTGCGGCAAACAGCGTGCCACGGTTGTCGGCATCCATCAGAAACACCCACACGTCCCCGGGCCGTTTGGCGAAAAAGCGATTGAGGTCGAACGCATCCATCGACAGTTGCCACAGAACCAGCACGAGCACTGTGATCAAAGCGATCTCGGTCAAACGCCTCCATACGTTTCCATTTGTAGGTGCCGATGACGCGGATAGCAGAATGACCGGCCGGTATCCAACCAGGTGCTGACCCAGCCAGCCGATCAGTGCATAGGCGGCCATGGCGATCGCTGCTGCAAGAAGCGCAAGTGTCCACGTGGCGTCCGTGTCGAGCCCGCGCATGGCCCGCAAGGTCAGCACACCAAGCCCCCGTTCGGCGCCAGTAAACTCTCCGATCATCGCACCGAGGAAGGCTGCAGGTGCGCTGATCTGCAAGCCAACAAAGAGATAGGGCAGACTGGCCCGCGCCCGTACACGGATCAGGGTCGATATCCGGCCCCGCCCATAGACTTGCATCAGGTCGGTCCAAGTCTGTGACACAGCGCGCAAACCAACAAGCAACGCGAGCAGGGTTGTGTAGTAGACGGCCAACGCGGCGAGCGTGATCTGTGGCCCCGCGCCGGGGCCGAACAGCACCCGCAGGATGGGACCGCTGGCGATCAGCGGCACACAAAAAACCAGCAAGGCTAGGGCGGAAACGGTACGTTCGCTGCGGGGAAAGACCGTGATCAAGCTTCCCAGCAACACGGCTGCGAGGTTGCCCCAGACAAACCCCCAGACCGCGTTGCCGGACGTCTCAAGCGTGGCCCGGCCCAAGAGCGCGGCATTCTCCGAAACATAAATCGCGACGGCCGTTGGGCTGCTGATCAACAGGTTGCCCGACGCCATACGCACGACAGCTTCCCACAGTGCCAAGGCGACGCAGACCAAGAGTATTGGACGCAGGCGCGTCACGCGTTCTTCTCCAGAGCCGCAAAGACGGTGCGGGTCAATGCATTGAACGCGGCTGTGTCGACACATGTGTTGTCGCGGGGACCTGGCAGGTCGACAGGGATGTCCTCGACCAGACGGGCAGGGCGCGGTGACAGGACAAGGACGCGGTCGGACAACAGTACCGCCTCCTGTACCGAATGGGTAACCAGCACCGTTGTGGCGCCACGGGACCGCCAGAGCGGCGGCAGATCCGTGTTCAAACGCCGGCGTGTCATCGCATCGACCGCGCCGAAAGGTTCATCCAGCAGCAAAACGTCCGGCGCGGAAATCAGGCTGCGTGCAATCGCCGTGCGCTGGCGCATGCCGCCCGACAACTCCGCCGGGCGGTGATCTGCAAACCCGCTCAACCCCACAAGGTGGATCAACGCATCGACGTCGTCCGCCGGTTTGCGCGCAAGCTCGGCCCCAAGTGCAATGTTGGCACGCACAGTGCGCCAAGGCAGCAGCGACGGGTCCTGAAACGCCATCGCCAGCGCGCCCCGCCGGGCAAGGGTCTTGGGCGGCTCGTCCCCCAAGGTGATCGTGCCACTATCCGGTACATCAAGTCCCGCCATCATCCGCAGAATGGTGGACTTGCCGCACCCAGACGGACCAACAAGGGCCGTGGTCTGCCCGGCGGCAAGCGTCACCGAAATCGGCGCAACCGCTTCCGTTTCGCCAAAGCGTTTTGTGATCCGATCACAATTGATGTCGATGCCGGTCATGCCCGGACACATCTTGGGCTGGATCAGCCATGCACCTCTTCGAGGAGCGACCGGTCCCAAAGGTCCGCCGACACATCGCGACCCAGCAAGGCCAGCGTTTCGATGTTTGCGGCGACAGTGTCATCAGTGAACCAGCCAAAGCCGTTTTCGGCGGTCAGGTCCGAAAACATCAGCGGCACTTGCCGTTTTGCCTGGAGCTTTTGCGCCTCCAACTCGAGGCCCGCATCTGGGAACATGTCGATGGTGAGTGCTGCAGCCGCATCCGTATCGGCCATGTAGTCGTTCCAGCCCATCACCTCGCCCTTGAGCAGCGCAATCAGATCGGCGCGCCGGTTGGCGATGGCGTCTTCCGTCGCGATGTAGGTCTGGGAATGGAGCGCATAGCCGTGATCGGCCATCAGCATGGTTGTGTTGTCGACCCCCTGCACGGTCATCGCAACAGGCAGGTCGGTCTCCCAACACAACAGGCAATCAACTTGCCCGCTGACCAGAGGGGCGGGGTCGTATTGGGTCGGTACAATCTCGATGTCGTTAATGTCTACGTTGTTCAGCGTACACAGGGCTTGCAAAACGGGCGTGTTGGCGACTGCCATTCCGATGCGCTTGCCCACCAGATCTGCGGGCGTGTTGACCGGGTTGCCCGCCAGCGAGGCGATGGCAAAGGGGTTCTTCTGCATGGCCACGGCGATGATCTTGAACGGCGCCCCTTCGGCGACTGCTGCGGCGGTGTAGTCGGCGGCCGAAATTCCGACGAGTGCGGTGCCCGAGACGACGGGTGGTTCAACAGGGGCGTTTGGCCCCCCCTGACTGAGCGACACATCAAGGCCCTGATCGGCCCAGTATCCGTTTTGCGCCGCGATATAGCTGCCACCGAATTGCACGGAATGCAGCCATGACAGCTGGAAATTGACCGAACTGGCCGCGAAAGCCGGCACGCCTGCGGCTGCAGCGGCCACCCCCGCTGCACTGGTCTGTAGGAAGAAACGGCGGGTGAGATGGGCAGGTTGTGTCATGGTGTGTCTGGTTTCCCTTTGGTTGGAAGATTCTCGAAAAGGTTCTGACGGAAAAGGATGAGCCCGGCAGGCAGTGCCGCAGCAAAGAGGACTACCCCGTAGGTGATCCCGGTGGCGATGCCCGCGCTGGCCGGTGCCCCGATGATCGGAAACAGCACGGCAGCGGCCCCTTCGCGCCAGCCCCAGCCGCCGACCGACAGGGGGATGAGCATCGCGCAAAGGACCAGCGGGATGAGTGTTGTCCATCCTGCGATGGGTATGATGACACCCGTCGCACGGGCACATGCATAAAACCCGAAGATCAGGCACAGCGTCGTGATCGCGCCCAGACATAGCATTGCAGGCCGCCGGGCTAAACGCAGGATCTCGGCAACAAAGCGGCCAGTGGCATGATCCTGCCGGGACAGAACCCATGTCGCGACACTGCACCCTGCGAGCACCGCCAGAACGATCCACCCCGATGCACCCCAATCCGGCCCACCCGGCATCAGCATCGCCACGGCAAAACCTGCAAACATGAGACCGAGAATGGCAATCTGGCCCAGCATCCGCTCCGCCATCACGGATTGTGCCGCGCGGGTGAGATCGGCGGCTTCCCGCGCGCGCACTGCGCGTGTCACATCGCCTGCGACACCGCCCGGCAAAACAGTGTTGATCAGTTGGGCAAGGTAGTATTCGCGCACCGCCAAACCGTAGCTGATGGACATGCCAAATGCGTCCGCCGCGGCTTTCCAGCGGGCGGCCATCGACAACGTGGCCGCCGTCAACGCCAGTAGCGAAAGTGCAATCCACGTCATGTCCGCGCCACGCAAGCGTGCTAAGACCGCTGCGGCATCAGTCCACCACAGCAGGGCCGCCAGACAGCCTGCCGAAACGCCAAGTCTGATCAGGCGCATCCTCATTGCCCGACCTTCGCCGAAACATGCGGGCGGGTGAATGCGTCAAGAAAGTCGTTGCGGAAACTGTCCATGCGGCGCACCGGACCGTCGGCGGCGGGGATCAGACCATCGGTCCAGTCCCACGCGTCGATCAGGTCCAGTACCTGCGGCGGTCCGATCATGTGTACCGCGACATCCTTGTTGTCGCTGCCCGCCACAAAGCCTGCCGCCTGATGGTCGCCCGCAACGATGACCAGTGGCGCTGCGTTGCCCAGACGCGATACGTGCGAAAACGTCGCCTGCAACGCGTAGTCGACAGAGCGGCGATAGGCATCGCGTACCGCGTCCCTGTCCCGCCAAAGGTCTTTCGGCGCGGGCCCACGCGTGGCCATGTCATTGAACACCGTCCCGTCCCCTACAGCGTCCCACGGCACCATATCGGGGATGGGTGTCCAAGGTGCATGCGATGAAATCAGGGCGATTTGCACGAAATCGGGGCGCGTGTCGCCGGGCAAGAGCGCCGGATAGGCGGCCAGCGTAAATTGGTCCGGCATCGTCACCCAGCGAAACTTTGCGCCCGCATAAGGGATGTCTGCTGCCGGAAGGATCAGATCGAAGCCCATCACAAGGCTTTCGGGCCAACCCACTGTAATCGCCGGCATGATTGCGGACGTACGGTAGCCCGCATCCTGGGCAAAGTGGAACAGCCACTTGTGTCCGCTGGCCAGCATCGCGTTGTAGCGTCCGTTGTCAGACGTCCAAAGCCCACTGGCAAACGCCCCATGCGCGAGCCAACTTTGCCCGCCCGCGGTAGGCGAGGTAAGCCAACCGCTTTTCATCGCCATGCCGGTTTGCGCAATCTCTGCTTCCGCTGCTTGTAGTGTTGCGAGGTGCGTCGGTGCGTAAAGCGGATTGTCAAAACTCGCGCGGCCATAGCTTTCGATCCAGATCAGGATCACATCCCGACCGTCAAGCGCATTCAAAAGCCCGGCGGCGTCGGCATATGGGTCGTTCTGCGCCTCTTCGGCGAAACGCGCGAGTTCGATTGCCGTTTCCCGCATTTCAACCCCGCGTTTGACGGTCAGCCGGGTTGTCCATGCGGTGCCCGGCGGGCTTTTGTCGAAGCGCCAGTGCTCAAGGTGATGGCCCGCATCCGCCGCCGCCCAACCTGTCCCTAGCAGTGCCAGAACAGCCGCCGACGCACGTATCTGAGGGGCGGGGAAGTGGGCGGTCCAAAGGCGTAAACTGCGCTCAAGCGCCAGAAACAGCAGAACCAACAGAAGGGCGGTGCCGATGACCGCCAAGCCTGTCAGCACACCGCCGACGCTGTCGCGCAAGAGCGAGAGCCCCGCGCCGATCAGAAATGTATCGAGGATTGGATTGAAAGTGCGGTTGAAAGCGCTGAACATCGCGTAATCGGCTACTTTGATCACGACGGCGACAAGCAGCAGCAGCGCAACGATGTGTGTAATGATCAGCCTCCGCCCAACGGCGACCATACCCAGCAGCAGTACGGGCAGTTCCAGAGGCCAGCGGTTCAGCGCGCTCCATTTCATTGTGCCGGGATGGTTCGGCAGTACAAGGACGGCAAAGATCACCGCTGCCGCGAGAGCCAGCCCTGCCGCACGCTTCATGCAGTGCGCCTTGTGGTAAGCCAAAGGACATCAGCCAGAAACGACCAGCTTAGCAATACGGCGGCCAAGATGCCGACGGGTACGACCATCACCGTTGGCGTCAGCGGGAAGATCAACAGGATCAGCGCCGCAATCTGCACCACGCAGATGGCCTTGCGCCGAAAGGATGGCGGTAAGGGCGCCTGTAGTGCGGGCCAGACGAACGAGGCTGCGACGAAGGCGTACCGCATGAAGCCGAGGATCAGGATTTCCGGACCGGTTGTGCCGCTCATCAGCAGCCATAACGAAATCACCGCTCCCAAACCGGCGTCCACCTCCATGTCGAAGCGCGCCCCGAAGTCGGACACAAGGTCCGCGCGCCGCGCCAGCCATCCGTCGACGCCATCCAACGCAAAGGCCGTCGTGGCCACCGCACACACCACCCAAACGGACAGGTGCGGCGCAAACACGGCCCCGGCCAGAAATGCGAGCATGGCGGCCCGTAACAACGTCACCGCATTGCACAGACCCAGCACCGGATGCACGTAGCTTTGAACCAGCCCGTAGCCTGCAATCGTGACGATCCCTGAAAACAGCACCAGTGGCGTGATCGCTGCGTCGAGCAAATGAAATGCCGCAAAGGCCAGCAGCACAGCCAGAACAGCAGCGACGCCCAGAAAGCCACCTAGCGGTGTGCGGCTTTGGGCGGTCTGCGCAACAAGGTGCGGTGTGCTACGAAACATGTGTATTTCCACTCAATTCGGCATTCAATCTAGGTCAGCGCGCAGGTTAGGACACCTTGGATAACACTTGGCCGCACGGAATATTCAACCATGTCACGGAACTGTGACAATAGCCTCCAGCGGAAGATGGTCGGACGCCACTGCGATCTTGGGCGTTTTTACCGCGCGCATCTGGTGCACTTCTCCCGGAGCATCCGTCATGATCCGGTCCAGAGGTAACAGCGGCCTTGTGCTTGGAAAGGTGGGCCGCACCGGCCCGCGAAGTGCGGTGCCAACCAGCCTGCGGTTGAACATCAGCCCACCCCAATGCCGCCATTCGTTCAGGTCCCCCAGCAGAATGGTCTGCATCTGCGGGCGACGGCGCAGGTACTGGCCGATGACCCGCATCTGAATGATGCGCAAGGGCTGGGACAAAGATAGATGCGTTGACATGATACGCACAGGACGGTTCCCGCACCGCGTTTCGACCGCTACGGCCCCGCGATGACAATGACCCGGCAGATCGATCAGGTCTGCGTGGAGGCGTGGCAGGGATGGCGCGAGAAACAGAATGGTGCCCAAAAAGCCGTCGCTGTCGGACCCCCATCGCATGGCGGGGTCATGAATATACTCCAGCCCCGTGCGCGCGGCGATGTCTTGCATGTCGAAGATTCGCGCATGGGGGCGGCATTCCCCGTCCGCTTCCTGCAAGGCGAGAATGTCCATGTTCAGGGGCGCTAAACCCTGATCAATCGCATCTACGACGCGGTGCGGATCGACCTTGCCATCGCGCCCCTTTGCGCGGTGCACATTCCACGTTGCACATCGAAGCTGCCCAGCCTGCATCCGATCAAACCTGCATTATTGTTCTGACGCCCTATATTGCGGGTACCACATTTAGACCGCGCGTCCCCTAAAGGCGTCACTTTGCCCGGCCAAGGGTCATCGCGCGCAAAACAGGACAAATGACATGATGCGCACATTCCTTGCCACGACAACCCTCGTTACAACCCTTGCCGCAACGGCCCACGCCGATATGGCGCGCTATGAGCTGGATACGGAACACACCGCCATTTACTTTACCGTGGACCACATCGGCTATGCCAAGACGTTGGGGATATTTACGGAACTCAATGGCAGCTTCAAGTATGACGCGGATACGCAGGAACTGGGCGATGTTGCGGTGACGATCAACGCCGGATCGGTCAACACGTTCAACGAAGCCCGCGATGGGCATGTGCGAAACGCCGACTTTCTGCACGTAGCAGATCATCCCGAAATCACTTTTGTCGCCAGCGGTGGCACACCCGGTGACAGCACGTCCGGAACCGTCACTGGCGATCTGACGATACTTGGCGTGACCCAGCCCGTGACACTGGACGTGAAACTGAACAAGGCGGCGGCATATCCGTTTGGCCACAAACGCGAAGTATTGGGCCTATCGATGTCAGCCACGATCCAGCGCAGTGACTTCGGCATGAGCTATGCGGTGGACAACGGTCTGGTCGGCAATGACGTCAGCATCAACATTGAAACCGAAGCGATGAAGATGGAGTGATCCCAGCCCGGAGTGGGGATAGGCCGACAGTGGTGCGCCTAACGATGGGAACACACCGTAGGTCAGTGCATCCCGGAAACGGGTGGGGCATTGGTGAGCACAGGTCTGCGTAGTCTGAGAGTGCGATGCGCTTCCTCGTTATGGCCGAGCTTCATCAACACGTTCACGTAGGCCAGTTCGATCAGGTCGCGTTGCGCACGGCTTCCACCAAAGCGTTCCGTCGTTGCCATGACATCGGACAAATGTTCCAAAGCGCCGGTCCAATTTCCGCGCGCGATGTCACCCCATCCCCTCGCAACCGGACGCACCAGATCGCCCGCGAACCCTTTTGCCGTCTCGGCAATGTGGGCAAGCCGTTCGCCATTCCCGGCCATGGCATGACACAAGGCGGCGTGCATATCGGCAAAGCTTTGCCCTGTTTCGGGAAAATACCGGGCGGCATACGCGCTGAGGTCTTTCCAACGCTCGGGCCGGACCGAAATTCCGGCCAGTTCGGCGCGATAGAGTATGGCTGCCGTGTCCGTAAGCACATTGATGGGCAAGCTGTCTGATGCACCCGGTGTGACGCCGTTGTCGACCACGTCCCACATGGCGACCTCATCCCCATCATGCAGCGCCCAAAGGGCGATGTGCCAGCTGAGATGGCCGTGCAGGACTGCTCTGCTGTCGTAGTCCTTGATCCATTCGGAGAGATAGGCGCGCCCTGCGGTGATATCGCCGGCCTCGTACTGGGCGTGAGACCAGAAGTGGGCGCCGTTGGCATTTCTGGGATTGAGGGCCAGAGATTTTTCCATCAGCGACCGGGAGGCCGCAATCCGCCCCGTTTCGCAGAGCGACAGCGCGTGCATCGACATCATCCACCAATCGCCCTCATAGTGGGGTAGCAGCGCTTCGGTGTAGGCAAGCAGCTCTGCCTCGCGCCCGACTTCGCCCGAGAACCCGATCAGCCCGAACACATTTGTACACAGCTGCGCTATGAGCGTGTCGCGCGGGTAGTCCCTTACATGCGCCTGCACGAAGTTTCGGGCATCGTGCGGCCTGCCATCCAGCAACGCTGCGAAAGCCGCCAGATGTCCGCGTTCTCTGTCATCCGAGCCATTGGCCAAGGTCTGAGCGCGTGCGATTGCCTGCTTGGCCTCCGGCATTCGGCCTTCCATCATGAGTGCGCGAGCCAATGCCGCGTGACCCAGTGCAAAATCCGGATCAGCATCCACACATGCCTGGAACGCCTTGCATGCGCCGTAGTCCGCGCCAAGAAATTGGCGCACGCCTTGGTCATAACAGTCCCGGGCGATAGAGCTTTGTGTGGCGATCACATTCCCGTAGTTGTCGCAAAGTGTCATGGTCCCGCCCTTCACTCAATTTGCGCCGAGCCTATGGAAGAAGCTGCGGCAATCCAGTTTTTTCTTCTTGGCCGGGTCGGGCATGAGGCAAGTGATCATCGTTTGCAATACGGCTTGGAACAGCACAACTAACCCGATCAGGGCTAACGCGAACCACCCATGCCATGCCGCCTAGCTGATGTAGGGCGCGTCTGATTTTGCAAGTATTTTCTCCATGAGCCTGCTGGCCCGAACAGCATCATCGACATCGACTATCGGCGCTTTTCCGTCTCGCAGCGCGACGAGGGAAGCGCGGAAACCATCGGCGGGCGTCGGCATCGGGCCATCGTGGAGCACTGTTTCTTCTTTTTCGCGGTGGCGTCGCAAGACGCGCCCACCTTCAAGACGAACCTCCCCATGTTCGCAGACGAGGTGCATCGACAGCATGACTCTCGGCGCTGCGGCACTTGCCCAAACATGAATTAAAGCGCCGTGGTCGGAAACAAGCGTGGCTTGGCCTTGGGTGTCGAACCCTTGTTCACAAGCGCCCGAAGCGGAGTGTGTTCTGTCCAGATCACAGGAGGTTGCCGCAATCGGACCCAAGATTACCCGTGCCGCGTCAATCAGATGAATGGCAAGATCGGCAAACGCACCACCCCCCATGCGATCCGGGGAAAGATGCGCGGGCCAGCGTTGCAGCCAACCGTCGAGGAGACCCGGATGCGCAAAGGCGAGATGGGCAAACCGGATATCTCCCAGATTGGCATCCAGGCTGGCCTCGGCGAATGTCTTGAACGCAGTGGAATGGCGCAGGAAGAACCCGAGGTCGGCGCGCGTGCCAGCAAGCTTTAGTGACTGTGCAATGCTGCTTGCCTGAGTACCATTCAGTGCCAGCGGTTTTTCGACGAACACAGCGGGTGCCGTCAGTTGCGCGCACACGTCGTCGTGGGACCGAATGTCGGTGAGTACAACAGCGATGTCATGCGGTGGCAGATCCTGCTGTCTGTCGAATTCGGGTGGTGAATGTGGCAAGTGTCTGCGGGTCTTTTCATCCACGCAGGCAATCCCAACAGTCTCGACCCAAGGCAGGTCGTGGCAGACCGCCAGATAATCTGGGGTATGAACATGGGATGTACCAATAAATGCAAAGCGCATGGACGGGAGCCTATCTGGACGAACGTGCGAAGTCTCGCGTGCGGATAGTCGTTGATGCTGGAGCGATCAATAAGTTCAGCGCTGATCCGACGTTTGGCGTTACATGGTAATGGCTTGGGACGAGGTCGCTCGGTCACTGGATGCTATCGGAGATGATTAACAAAGCCCGCATTGACGAGCACGTCAAACGCTTGGTGCACCGCGTCCGGCACCTTGACCTCAGTTTGAAAACCGCGTGTTGCGTAAGTCTGCATCCGATCAAGATCTCCGACCATTTCACAAATCAGGGCGCGTTCGTCGTGATGCGGAAGCGGCTGCGCCTCGAAGGATGTATTCGGCGCGGTGATCCGCGCCCGCATGCTTGACCACTGCTTTTTCACGGTGGCTTGGCACCGACGTTGCGTCTGTGGCTTCGTCACGAAGATGGCCTGCTTTGCCAATGGCACCATGTCTGCACAGAAGCGGATATTCTCGCCGATATTGGTGGCGTGGGTCTCAAGCGAGATTGCGTCGGCCGGAACGCCCTGCGATATTGCGTGATCCTTGAACGCGTCCGCCTCGCTTGCCGAGAACAGTTCACGTGTCCAGTTTCCACGCGCGCCAGTGAAGATGATGTGGTCTGCAAACCCGTCGTGAAAAAGGTTTGCGCAATGTGCAGCGACACGAAGGTCATATGAGCCAAGACCTATGATGACTTCGCAAGGTTCAAGATCGTCATAGACACAATGGAAATCCCAAAGGACGCGTGCGGCTTCGCGGATATCGGTCACTGTGGTTCTCCCGATTGGGTGAGGTGCCCGTTGGGACCGACGTACCGGAAGATACTCACGCTGAAAAGTCCATGTGCGCTGGCTTGCCTGGGCACAAATGCTGAAAAAAGATTGTGCATTTTGCCCGGATCGATGTTGCCAAATAAACGGACTGAATTAATAGGCATCGTCGAAAGGCCGTTCAGCCTTCCCATGTCACGGTTGCGTCTCCGGCCTGCAGATCACCTCCGGCACGATCAAAGCGAAGATACGCGATGGCATTGTTCCCCGCGCGCGACAGCAGGGTGCCTGCGGCCCTGTCACCTGCCATGATGGCGGAGCCCGGAGTGGCGTCACCTGCGACAGTGACCTTCGCCAGTCCTTTGCGAAGGGTCGTCTTGTGCTTCATGCGCGCCGTGACCTCTTGGCCCACATAGCAGCCCTTGCGAAAATCGACGCCGTGGATCGCCTCGAACCCAACTTCAAGGATGAAGGTGTCGGGCGTGAGTTCCACGCCGGTTTCTGGGATCATGTGGGCCACACGCAGGGCGGTCCAATCAGTGGTGTCGTCCGTTTGGGGCGCGTCGCGATAGGCGCGCCAGCCCATTTCAGAGTTCCGTGGGTCCGCAAATCCGTCTGTGGGTGCGTCACCCAGCCCGCGGTGCAAATGCAGGGATGTGTCCTCAATTGTCACATTGGCCCGCAATTTATACATGCCGAGCCGTTGTCGCAGCATGTCGGCTTGATCCCCGTGCGCATCGAGAAGGACCGCATCGCCGTCGGGCACAAGAAAGAAGTCCGCCATGTATTTGCCTTGCGGCGTCAGGAGGGCTGCATAGACCAAGCCGTTGTCGAGCCCGTTCACATCATTGGTCACCAGCCCTTGCAGGAAGCTGTGCGTGTCAGGCCCGGACAGGCGAAAGATGTGGCGGTTGGACATGTCGGTTCCTTTTCCTGCGCTCCCTTGTCATATAGCAGCGCGTTGACCATCCGAAAGGGGCGCCGGGGTGCCTGCACCGATCTCTGTCATTGTACCGACGCTGAATGCCGAAGGTGCCTTGGGACCGTGTCTTGAGGCGTTGATGGAGGGTGTGGACGCCGGGCTGATTGCAGAATTGATCGTAAGCGATGGTGGATCGACGGATAACACCAAGATGTTGGCTGATGCTTGGGGCGCAAACATCATTGATGGCGCGCCGTCACGCGGTGGCCAGTTGCGTCGCGGTTGTGCGGCAGCGCGAGCCGAGTGGTTTTTGATTGTGCATGCCGACACGGTTCTGTTGCCCGGATGGACTGATGTGGTTGCAGCGCATTTGGGGCAGGGGGATGCGGCATATTTCCGGCTGGCCTTTGATAGGGGCGGCCGGGTGGTTGCAGCGTGGGCCAATCTGCGCGCTCGTGTGTTTGGACTGCCCTACGGTGATCAGGGCATGCTTGTGCGCCGTGATCTTTATGCCAATGTGGGCGGGTATCCAGACATTCCCTTGATGGAGGACGTGGCCCTTGCTCGTGCGTTGCGCGGCAAGTTGGTGGGCTTGGATGCCGTGGCCGTGACCAGTGCGGAGAAGTACCGCCGTCAGGGGTGGGTGCGCCGTGGCGCGCGCAATCTTTGGACACTAATGCGCTATTTTGCAGGTGTCAGCCCAGACGTGCTTGCCGCCGCATACCGCCGTTAACCGAACAGCCGTGACCGCAAACGCGTAAACAACCCACGCGAGGGGCTGGCCTCGTCCCGATCACGGAACACATCCGACAGCGGCGCGTCGATCACAGTTTTGCCGTCCTGAAACTGCAAGCGATAGAGATCGGCGTAAATGCCGCCACGGTCGAGCAGTTCTTGATGCGTGCCGGTGTCCTTCACTTCGCCCCGATCCATCACGATGATCTGGTCGGCGCCGCGTATGGTTGACAACCGATGTGCGATAACCAGCGTTGTGCGGCCGGCTGACAGGCGATCGAGGGCGTTTTGCACGACCTTCTCTGATTGCGCATCGAGGGCCGAGGTCGCTTCATCCAGAAGCAGGACGGGTGTGTCGCGCAAAAGCGCACGAGCAATGACAACCCGCTGTCGCTGGCCGCCTGACAACGCCGAGCCGCGCGGGCCGACATGGGTGTTCAGGCCGTCGGGCAACGTCTCAACGAAATCGGTGACATGGGCCGCGTCCATCACCTCTTTCAAGCGTTCGTCACTGACATCGGTCCGCCCCAGCAGGATGTTTTCGCGCAAGGTCTCGTCGAAGAGCAGTGCCTCTTGCGTGACGACCGAGTAGAGGCCGCGGAGTGCTTCGAGATCCATATCAGTTGTGGAAGTATCACCGATGTAAACCGCGCCCGACATTGGATCGATCAAGCGGGTGAGCACGTTGAAGATGGTGGACTTCCCGGCGCCCGATGCGCCGACCAGCGCCGTGATCTGCCCGGGTTTGGCGGTGAGCGATACGCCCCTCAGCACCGGCGCATCGCCATAGGACAGTTCGACATTGTCGAGCCTGATTTCGGGCACACCTGCCGGTGCGGGTTTGGCGTCTGGAGGAGATGTCAGCGCCAGCGGCGTGTCCATCAGTTCCTTGACCCGTTCGATCGACGCCGCTGCCGTCTGCCACAACCCGGAGATGGCCCCAAGCCGCCGCATTGGATCAAAGGCAAACCCCATGGCAGTGAAAAACGTCATGAACTGGCCAATGGTCTTGTCGCCCGAGATAATCTCGGACCCGCCATAAAGGATCACGGCCATAAACCCTACGCCCGAGATGATGTCGATCATCGCTGGGATTGCTGCGCTGCCAAACGCCGTCTTCGTCTGTGTTCTGATGAAGCGTTTTGTAAGGCTGCGATATTGGCGGGCCTGATAGGCTTCGAGAGCGTTCAGTTTCACCTGAACGATACCGTGAAAAACCTCGTCCAGCCGGGTCGACAGGCCCGCGCCCAGATCGCGTGACTTGCGCGCTTGTTTGCGGACATAGCGCTGGGCCATGGCGGCGGGCAGGACCAGCAGGGGAATACCGATCAAGGCCAGCAATGCCCAGACCGGATCGACGCTTACGGCCACACCAAAAAGCACCATGAGGCCTAGGAAATCGCGCCCGGCACCGGTGATAATCGCGCGCCAAACCTTGCCAACAGCGCCAACATCCCCCTGAACACGCTGGATCAAATATCCGGGTGGATGGGATTGGTGAAAGGCACCGTCCTGCAGCATGATCCGGTCAAGAAGGTCCATGCGCAGGGCGGCAGATGTCTTGAGCGCGACCTGCGTAAGGATCAGCTTTTGAACCACTGAGGACGTGGCACGGACCACAAAAATCCCGATCACAAAGACACCAACCCAGATCAGCATTTGACTGTCACCGGCCACGAACACGCGGTCGAACATCGGTTCCATCATCTTGGCCAGCGCACCAAGCATCGACCCTTCGATCAGCATGAAAAGGACGGCAATGCCCATCAGGCCGGAGTGTTTTTTCAGGTAACCGTGCCAGATCCAGCGCAAAAGTTCGCGCGAGCTTTCGGTCGGTTGTGGTGGGGGTGTCTTGTCGGTCACACGTGGTGTCGGTCGGCGTTGTGCCGCGCTCCGGTAAGGGACGATGGACGATAGCTCTACCGTGGTGGGCAAGGCGGGGCAAGCATTGAGCGCGGCTTGGCGCGCGCCGCCGATTGATTGACGCTGCGGCGCGGCACGCTAGGGTGCCTTCAAGATGTTCCACACCACCACGGCGGAGACCTTTCATGACATCATCACTTTCCGGTCGTCCGGGTCGCGAATACCTCGCTATTCCGGGCCCGTCGGTCATGCCGGACGCCGTGCTGCAGGCCATGCATCGGGCTGCGCCGAACATCTATGCGGGCGAGATTGTGGACATCTCCGCGAGCCTCGTGCCCGACCTGAAGCGCGTTGCACGCACGGATGGTCACGTTGCGATGTACATCGGCAATGGACACGCGGCCTGGGAAGCGGCCTTGGCCAACACCATTCAACCCGGTGACGCCGTTCTGGTGCCTGCCACGGGCCGGTTCGGTCATGGCTGGGCGGACATGGCCGAAGGCTTGGGGGCAGAGGTTCAGATCCTTGATTTTGGCAAACGTGCCCCTTGGGACATGGACCAGATCGCTGCGGCGTTGCGCGCCGATGCCGGCCATAAGATCAAAGCCGTCCTCGCTGTGCATGTCGACACGTCGACGTCGATCCGAAACGATGTTGCTGCGCTGCGCGCGCTCATGGACGAGGTGGGCCACCCTGCGCTGTTGATGGCAGATTGCATCGCATCGCTGGGCTGTGACGTGTTCGAGATGGATGCGTGGGGTGCCGACGTGATGGTTGCGGGCTGCCAAAAGGGTCTGATGGTGCCGCCGGGCATGTGCTTTGTCTTTTTCAACGACAAGGCGGACGCCGTGCGCCGCGCGATGCCCCGCGTGAGCCGCTATTGGGACTGGTCATCGCGCGCCAATCCCGAAGAATTCTACATGTACTGGAATGGCACCGCGCCGACCCATCACCTCTACGGGCTGCGCACGGCGTTGGACATGATCCATGGCGAAGGGATGGAAGCCATTTGGGCGCGCCATAGGACCCTCGCCAAGGCCATTTGGGCGGCCTGCGAGGCATGGGGCGATGGCGGGCCGCTCGAATTGAACGTGGCAGATCGCGGGGATCGCAGCTGTGCTGTGACCGCACTGCGCCTTGAAGCGCCGCAAGCCACCGCCTTGCGGGACTGGACAGAGCAAAACCTTGGCCTGACCCTGGGCATCGGTCTCGGCATGGCTCCACCAGGTGACCCGGCGTGGCACGGTTTTTTCCGCCTTGGCCATATGGGGCACGTGAACGGTCAGATGATCATGGGGTTGCTTGGCGGGATCGAGGCCGGTCTGACGGCCCTTGATGTGCCGCATGGTGCGGGCGCGCTGGATGCGGCGGCGCGGGTGATTGCAGCCGGTTAGGCGGCGCTGTTAGCCCCTAGACCTGCTTGCCCCGCCGGATCGAGGCCGCTTGCCGTTCTGCCGCCCAGACTTTGCACCGGGCAATCAGGTGGTTCACGCCAAGCGCCAGCAATACGGCTGCGATCAAGCCCCAGATGGCCCAAATCGCCACGAGGATCCATGTGATATTCACCCCGAACATCACGATGCAGGCGCTGGTGTAGTTCGGTGCAGTTCCGATGGTGTGATCGTCCATGACAGCCTCGGGCGTTGCTCTTCCACCCGCTGACTATAATGCCACATTCGGGCCTGTCAGCCCCCGCTCGCGTCTTTGAGAGCGGCGGGGAGGGCTGTGGCGAACGCGTCCAGGTTTTTGGGTGTGCCGCAACTGATCCGAATGCACCGATTTTGTGGCGCGGCAAAGGGCATCCGCACGAAGATGCCTCGCGCGATCAGTCCGTCGAGTACTGCTTTGGCGAAAGTCCCGTCGCTGCCGCAGTCAATGGCAACGAAGTTGGTGGCTGAAGGCAGTGTCGTCAGCCCGTTGTCTTGGGCAATCTGGTCAATGCGAGTCCGCGCTGCTGCGATCTTGCCCAGAACGTCAGCGAGGTAGGCTTGATCCTGCAAGGCCGCCAGTGCCCCGGCTTGTGCGGCCCGGTTCATGCCGAAGTGGTTGCGCACCTTGTTGAACGCATCGATCAGAGGGGCCGCGCCGATGGCGTAGCCCACCCGCGCGCCTGCCATGCCGTAGGCTTTGGAAAACGTCCGCATGCGGATCACGCGGGCATCGTTCGGGTCGATGACCGGAGCCGTGCCGTCGGGGGCGGTGTCGATATAGGCCTCGTCCAGCACCAGCACTGTACCGTCCGGCAGGGTGTCGAGCGCTTGCTTCAGTGCTTTGCCGTCGTGCCATGTGCCCATCGGGTTGTCAGGGTTGGCGAGGTAGACAAGTTTGGCATTTGTCTCAGCCGCTTTGGCAAAGAGGGCCGCCGGGTCTTCGTGGTCATCCAGGTAGGTCAAGGTGTGCAGCGTGCCGCCAAAGCCTGCCACGTGATAGTTGAAGGTTGGGTAGGCCCCCAGTGACGTGACCACGTGATCGCCGGGGCCGACAAACAGCCGGGCAAGGTAGCCCAAGAGCCCATCAATCCCTTCGCCCACCATGATGTGTTTGGCGTCGATGCCGTGATGTGCCGCAAGTGCCTGACGCAGATCATGATTTTCGGGATCGCCGTATTTCCAGATGTCGGTTTTCGCCATCGCTTCTGCCACGCGCGGCGAGGGGCCGAAGACGCTTTCATTGGCACCAAGCCGTGCATCGAAGGCGGCAGCCCGGGCGCGCTCCTGTGCTTCGGGGCCGACGAAGGGCACGGTGGAGGGCAGGCTGGCGGCGAGCGGGGTCAGGCGGAGATCGGTCATGCTGCGAGGGGTAGCGTGGCGTGGGCATGTGGGCAATGCCCTTACGTTTTGCTGGTGCGTTGGGCGGCTTTGGGGTTGGGTGTTTGCACAGAGGAGGCCCCCCATGTCTGACCGCGTATCCGTGACGTATGAAAACCACATCGCCCATGTGCGCCTGATCCGTGCCGACAAGATGAATGCCGTGGATCAGGCGATGATTGATGGCATCATCGCAGCGGGCAAAGACGTGGCGGCATCTGACGCGCGGGTCTGCGTGATTTCCGGAGAGGGCAAGGGGTTCTGTGCGGGCATTGATGTGGGGGGCTTGGGGGCCATGATTGGTCAGGATCCCAATGAGTTACTGATGCCGCGGACCCATGGGGAGGGTACCACGAACCAGTGGCAGGAGGTGGCCATGGTATGGACCCGTGTTCCCGTGCCTGTGATTGCTGCGGTGCATGGGGTGTGTTTTGGCGCAGGTATGCAATTGGCGCTGGGCGCGGATATTCGGATTGCAGCGCGGGATGCGCGGTTTGCCGTGATGGAGATGAAGTGGGGGATTGTGCCGGATATGGGCGGCATGGTGTTGTTGCCGCGTCTTGTGCGGTCAGATGTTTTGCGCAAGCTGACCTATACAGCTGAGCCTGTTTCTGCTGAGAAAGCAGAGGCTTGGGGGTTGGTGACCGAGTTGGCGGACGATCCTGTGGCTGCGGCCATGGATCTGGCGGAGGCGTTGACGTTGAAGTCCCCGGCAGCCTTGCGAGCGGCGAAGGCATTGATTGGATATGCCGAGACCCATGCGCAGGATGATGTGTTGCTGGAGGAAAGCCGCGTGCAAGCCGGATTGATGGGCACGGCCGAACAAATGGAAGTGGTGGCCGCGCAAATTCAGAAGCGGGCGCCCGTGTTCAAGGGGTGAGTCGCGCCGTGCATTTACCTTGTTTTCATGGAGGTTGACGCCGCTGCATAGGGTGTCACCCCCCGTGCACCATGCGTACACCCCCTGTGCACCCCCAACGAGCGGATGTTTGGGGGTTAACGCAACGTGCGGTGATCCAAAGGGCGCTTCGCGACGCGATTCATTTTTGTGGTTGGGGGCCAGCCCCCAAACCCCCGGGATATTTTTGGCCGAAAGAAGGGATCAGAGTTCCTTGAGGCGGGTGAGAGCTTCTTGAAGTTTGGCCTCTTCCTCTTCGCGCAGGGCGAGGTTGGCTTTGGTTTCTTCGACCACTTCGGGCGGGGCGCTTTGGGCGAATTTCGGGTTTTTGAGCCGACCGCGCAGGCCGCCGAGTTCCTTGGCCAACTTGCCGAGGGTTTTTTCGAGCCGGGCGATTTCTTCGCCCACGTCGATGACGTCGGCAAGCGGCAGGCCGAAGGTGCCGCCGGAGACGGCGAGGGCAACGGTGCCTTTGGGGAAGTCGGTGACGTCTTCGAGCGACTCAAGCCGGGCGAAGCGGTGGATGAGCGCCTTGTTGCGGTCATAGGCCACCTTGGCCTCTGGCTCGAACCCTTTGACCACGCACGGCACGTAGGCCCCGGCGGGCACGTGCATCTGGGCGCGGGCGGAGCGGATGGCTTCGATCAGTTTGATGACCCAGTTGAGTTCTGCGTCAGCTTCCGCATCCACCATGTCGGTGGTGTAGGTGGGCCAGTCGGCGTGGATCAGGCGTTTGGGGCGCTGTTTTTGCTGCCACAGTTCTTCGGTGATGAAGGGCATGATCGGGTGCAGCAGGATCAGGCATTGATCGAGTGCCCAGGCGTAGGTGGCCTTGGTTTCCTCGATTTCCTCTGGTGTGCCCTCGTCGAAGATCGGCTTGGTGAATTCGAGGTACCAGTCGCAGAACGTGTTCCAGGTGAAAGCATAGAGCGCGCTGGCCGCGTCGTTGAAGCGGTAGTCGGTGAGGGCCTGATCGACGGTCTGCCGCGTCTTGGCGATTTCGCCTTTGATCCAGCGGTTGAGCGGGTGGTTGGTTTCGGGGATGTCGGCGCTGTGGGGCACGTCGAAGGTGCCGCGCATGTCGCCGTAGCTGGCGGCGTTCCAGAGTTTGGTGCCGAAGTTGCGGTAGCCCGCGATGCGCTGGGTGTCGAGTTTGAGCGTGCCGCCGAGCGACGCCATGGCGGCGGAGGAGAAGCGCAGGGCGTCGGCGCCGTATTCCTCGATCAAATCGAGCGGGTCCATGACGTTGCCGGTGGATTTCGACATCTTCTTGCCCTTGGCGTCGCGGACAAGGCCGTGGAGGTAGACGGTGTCGAAGGGGACTTTGTCGGTGACAGCCAGTTGCATCATCATCATGCGGGCGACCCAGAAGAACAGGATGTCCTGGCCGGTGATGAGGTCAGAGGTCGGGAAGTATTTTTGCAGTTCGGGCGTGTCCTCGGGCCAGCCGAGGGTGCCGATGGGCCAGAGGCCGGAGGAGAACCATGTGTCGAGGACGTCGGGGTCGCGGTATAGTTGAATGCCTGCGTTCGACATTTGCACCGCATCAACCAGATCATCGGCTTCGTCGATTAGAACCAGTTTTTCGCCGTCGTCGTCCAATGAAACTTGGGACGGGTCGATCAGTTCTGACTGATAGTATCCAAGGGCTTTCTTTTTCGCATCCTCAAAAGTTGCGGCGCAGAATGCGGTCGGATTCTGATAGTCGAGCATGTCTTGCGTCGCGCTGAAGCCGTTGCCTCGATGCGCGGTTTTTGAAACTGATGGCCCATACCAAACCGGGATCTGATGTCCCCACCAGAGTTGACGCGAGATGCACCAAGGTTCGATGTTTTCGAGCCAGTGGTAATAGACCTTCTCTCCGCTCTCGGGCAGGATTTTGACATCGCCGTTCTTGACCGCGTCGAGTGCGGGGCCGACGATCTTGGCGGTGTCCACGAACCATTGGTCGGTGAGCAGGGGCTCGATGACGACTTTGGAGCGGTCGCCGAAGGGCTGCATGATGGGTTTAGACTCGACCATGGGGATGGTGGGCAGATTGCCCACCCTACGGTCGGGGTCTTCCTCGGCCTCGGCGTCATAGTCCGGGTTGGGGATCATGACCGCGTTGCCTTCGGCCGTGATGTCGGCAACGACACGTTTGCGGGTGTCTTCGCGGGTGAGGCCGCGATATTCATCCGGGACGAGGTTCATGGCCGCGATCATGGCCTCGTCGAACACCTGTTCACCGTTCGCGATGGCTTGGGCCACGGCGGCTTCTTCGGCGTAAGGTCGCCCGTCGGCCCGCATGTTCGCCTTTGTGTCCATCAGGTTGTACATCGGGATGCCGCCGCGTTTGGCGACCTGATAGTCGTTGAAGTCGTGGGCCCCGGTGATTTTCACCGCGCCCGAGCCGAAGTCGGGGTCGGGGTAGTCGTCGGTGATGATCGGGATCAGGCGGCGATGCTCTTTCGGGCCGACCGGGATTTCGCATAGTTTTCCGACGATTGGGGCGTAGCGTTCATCCGATGGGTGAACCGCAACGGCCCCGTCGCCCAGCATGGTTTCGGGGCGCGTGGTGGCGATGGAGATGTAGTCACGCGTCTCTTCCAGCGTGACGTTTCCGTCCTCGTCCTTTTCGACGTAGGCGTAGGTCTCACCCCCTGCGAGCGGGTATTTGAAGTGCCACATGTGGCCGGGGACTTCGATGTTTTCGACTTCGAGGTCGGAGATGGCGGTTTCAAAATGCGGGTCCCAGTTGACCAGCCGCTTGCCGCGGTAGATCAGGCCCTTGTTGTACATCTCGACAAAGACCTTGATGACGGCGTCGTGGAAGTTGCCCTCGTTCCCTGCGGGTGCACCCGGGGCGCCGGACATGGTGAACGCTTCGCGCGACCAGTCGCAGGAGGCGCCGAGGCGCTTGAGCTGGTCGCGGATGGTGCCGCCGCTTTCCGCCTTCCATTCCCAGATTTTCTGGGTGAACGCCTCGCGCCCCAGTTCTGTCCGCGACGGCTGCTGGGTTTCAGCCAAGCGCCGTTCGACGACCATTTGCGTGGCGATGCCTGCGTGGTCGGTGCCGGGCTGCCAGAGCGTGTCGAAGCCGCGCATGCGGTGCCAGCGCGTCAGGATGTCCTGCAGCGTGTTGTTGAAGGCGTGGCCCATGTGCAGGACGCCCGTGACATTGGGCGGCGGGATCATCACGCAGTAGGTGGCCGCGTCCGTGCGCGCGTTGGCGCCCGCCTTGAAACAGCCTGCGGCTTCCCAGTCCGCGTAGATGCGGGCTTCGGCCTCTTTTGCGTTGAATTTGCCCAGTGCCATGGTGGTGGCCCCCTTGATTGCTTGGGCGGTGAGATAGCGGGGCGGGGGGGTGAAGGAAAGGGGGGTTTTGGGGGCTGCGGACGTCGGTTAAGGTTGCGACATGAGAGATAATACGAACGGACCAGCGCCGGGGTTTTAGAAGCTGTGGTGGGGTATGACCGCCTCCGCCCCTATCACTTTGGTTTGTATTGGGCTGGTTCTTACGGCGGCAGGTGCTTCGCTTCTTCAGCAGTTTGGTCCATTCGAAGCAAACGGCATTATTGCGCAAGCTGACGTGGTGGACCGTCGCGTTGAACGGGTGCACCACGACGAGCAATCGGTCACAGAGTACTTCGTGACCCTCCGCTATGATTTTGAAGGAGAAGTCTTGTCAACAGAGGTTGCTGTCCCGTTTGGTGCGTATGACAAGCTGGCCGAAAGCGCCACGCAGATGATCCATGTTTTGGGGGGCAATCCAAGCCAAATTGAGGTCTTCGTTGGTAGAAACTTTACTGTCGGCCAATGGGTTTTACGACTTGGCCTGGTCCTGTCGGTCGCTGGGCTTGTGGCACTTTGGTGGACCTTTGCGCACGTCCGTAGTGCGATGGCGGCACGGGACTTTGGAGAGATCGAAACTGTGCGTGTCGAAGGGATAGGACACAATTCTGAAGCCTATTGGCTGCGATGGCGTGACGTGACCGGAGCGGTTAGGAAAAGTATAAGTTCTACGAGTTCCCGTCGGTACGACGCTTACCCGACAGGGACTGAAATCTCAGTTTTTCGCGACAGCCGAGGCAAGACATGGTGGGTTGGCGATGTCGGACCACGTGCAAACTCGCCCACTGTGCCGGATGAGGGCAAGCCCACGTCGTAACTGGTGCTGGACATGGGCTGTGCACGCGATAGGTTCGCCGCTAACGATGCCCTCTGGCTGACAGGAGTTTTCCCATGGACAAGTTCGGCAAATCCCAACCCGTGAAACGCCGCGAGGATGTGCGGTTTCTGACTGGCGAGGGGCGGTATGTAGATGATGTGGCGCCGGCCAATGCGTTGCAGACATTCGTGTTCCGGTCGCCGGTCGCGCACGGGGTGATCACCGAACTGGATGTGAGCGATGCGCGCGCGGCGGAAGGTGTGCATGCGGTGTACACGCTGGCCGATCTGGAAAGCGCTGGTATGAACGTGCGGATGCCTGCGGCGTTGATCAAGAACCGTGATGGCACCGATGGCGCGGATCCCGAGCGTCCGATCCTGGCGCGGGAGCGCTTGCGCTTTGTTGGTGAGCCGGTGGCCGTTGTCGTGGCGGACACGCTGGCGCAGGCGCGGGATGCGGCTGAGCTGATCCTGCTGGATTACGACGACCTGCCCGCCAAGATGGATATGAGCGCGGGCGGTGAGCCGGTGCATGAGGTTGCGGCAAACAACGTCGCCTATGATTGGGGCCTTGGGGACGAGGAGGCCACCAATGCTGCCTTTGAAAAGGCGGCGCGCGTGGTGTCGCTGGATGTTGGCGATAACCGGGTGATCGTGAGTTCCATGGAGCCGCGCGGCTGCTATGCCGAGCCTGAGGGCGACCGCATTCATGTGGCCATCAACGGTCAGGGTGTGTGGGGACCGAAAGGCACGTTGGCAAAGGCGCTGAACATTTCCGAAGACGATGTGCGTGTGACCAACCCCGACACGGGCGGCGGGTTTGGCATGAAGGCGTTCATGTATCCGGAGTATTTCGTGGTGGCCTTTGCCGCGCGTGCGCTGAAGCGTCCGGTGCGCTGGATGTCGGAACGGACCGAGGCGATGCTCTCGGACAATGCCGGGCGCGATCTGACGTCGCTGACCGAACTGGCTTTTGACGAGAACAACCACATTCTGGGCTACCGTGTGTTCACAGAGGCCAACATGGGCGCCTATAATTCGCAATATGCCCAGGCGATCCAGACGCAGTTGTTTTCCCGCGTGTTGACCGGCGTGTACGACATGCCTGCGGCCTATGTGCGGTCGGTGGGGTACTACACCAACACCACGCAGGTGGACGCGTACCGGGGCGCGGGGCGGCCCGAGGCGATCTATATCCTGGAACGGGCCATGGACCGTGCCGCGCGCGAGCTGGGTGTGGACCCGCTGGAGCTGCGCCGCATCAACTTCATCAAGCCGGATCAATTTCCCTACAAGACGCTTGTGGACGAGACCTATGACGTGGGCGATTTCGACAAGGTTCTGCGCCGGGCCGAGGCCGAGGCGGATATCCCCGGTTTTGCTGCGCGCAAGGCTGCCGATGCGGCAGAGGGGCGTCTGCGGGGCATTGGCTTGTGTTACTATATCGAAAGTATTTTGGGCGATCCTTCGGAAAGCGCAAAGGTCGAGTATACGGATGAGGGCCGTGTGAACATCTATGTTGGCACCCAATCGAACGGGCAGGGACATGAGACCGTCTACGCCCAGTTTCTGTCGGATCAGACCGGGATACCGGTTGATCTGATCGACGTGGTGCAGGGCGACAGTGACCGGATCAAGCAGGGCGGCGGCACGGGCGGGTCCCGGTCTGTCACCACGCAGAACACGGCGACGCTGGCCACGGTCGATGCGATGCGCGAGGCGTTTGTCGCCTTCCTGAGCGAAGAAGAGGGTGTGCCTGCGGCGGATATCTCCTTTGATGACGAACGGTTCCGTATGGAGGGGTCGAACATGACGCCCACCATGCTGGAGGTGGCTGACCTTGCCCGTGAGAAGGGGCGCGAGGACCTGCTGGTCCATGAAAAGCGCACCACGCTGGAGGCGCGCAGCTTTCCGAACGGCTGTCATGTTACAGAGGTTGTGGTCGACCCCGAGACCGGCGTTGTCACCGTGGACCGCTATGCCGTGGTGGATGATTTTGGCAATCTTATCAATCCGATGCTGGCCGAGGGTCAGGTGCATGGCGGTGTTGTGCAGGGCATTGGTCAGGCGATCACCGAGCATGTTCAGTTCGATGAGGACGGCCAACTTCTCACGGCATCGTTCATGGACTATGCCTTGCCCAGGGCCGATGACGTTCCCTACATCGGGTTCACGTCTGAACCGGTTCCGTCAACCGCGAATGTCATGGGCATGAAAGGGTGCGGCGAGGCTGGTACGGTCGGAGCGTTGGCCGCGGTGTCCAATGCGGTGCAGGATGCGCTGTGGGAGCACGGCGTGCGGCAGGCAGATATGCCATTTACACCGGTAAAGGTTTGGGAATTGATGAAGGATGTTCCGATCGCGGCTGAATAACACCATCTCGCACTGGCTGAGAAGCCGGTTCGGGGATGGTCTGCCAAAAGTTGACCCGCCTGCGCGCGGTCAGACGATCCATGTCATCATCATTGACGGCACCATGTCCACGCTTGAGCCCGGCGACGAGACAAATGCCGGGCTGACGGCCAAATTGCTCGGCGAGATGGGCAGCCAGGTGTCGCTGTATTACGAGCCGGGTTTGCAGTGGTCGCATTGGCGAAAGGCCGGTGACGTCGTGTTTGGCCGTGGGATCAACCGGCAGATCCGGCGCGCCTATGGCTATTTGTCGTCGCGCTACCGCCCCGGGGACAAGGTTTTTCTGTTCGGGTTCTCGCGCGGGGCCTATGCCGTGCGGTCACTGGCGGGAATCATCGACCGCGTGGGGCTGTTGAAGCCCGAGGCCGCGACCGAGCGCAATATTCGGGATGTGTACCGGCACTATGAGTGCAATCCCAAAGGCGATGCTGCGCGTATCTTTGTGCGCAACAATTGCCACGAGGCGGTGGAGATCGAGATGATCGGCGTGTGGGATACGGTAAAATCCCTTGGCTTGAACATGCCGTTTCTGTGGCGCTTGAGTGCGCCGCGCCACGCCTTTCACAACCATCAGCTTGGCAATTCGGTGAAGCACGGCTTTCACGCCATTGCCCGGAATGAGACCCGTGTCGCCTATGCCCCCGTGATGTGGGACACCACCGACGATTGGGACGGGCATCTGGTGCAGATGTGGTTCCGCGGCGTGCATGGTGACATCGGCGGGCATTTGTCCGGCCGTCGTGCCTCGCGCCCTTTGGCCAATATCCCTTTGGTGTGGATGCTGGAGCAAGCGGATTGGTGTGGTTTGCCCCTGCCCGAAGGGTGGCCCGAGCGGTTCCCGCAGGATGTGAGCGCGCCGTCCATGGGCAGCTTTGTTGGTCTGGGCAAGTGGTTGGTCACACGCAAGGCGCGCACTGTGGGGTGTGATCCGTCCGAGCGTGTGCATCCGTCTGTGGCGCAAGCGCCGCCAAGCCCCACCTTGCTGGACCGGGTTGCCAGTTTGCGGGGCACGGGGGCGGACGCTCTTTAGCCCTTGGCTAAAATCGCCCCGCCCGCCGTCCCGTATCAGCGCAGTTTCATGATGATGCAGGTGGTTGAGCCTGTGGCATAGAGTTTGCCGTCTTCGACGCCTCTGATCTCTCCGCTCGCCACGCCGGTGCTGCGGCCTGTGTGGTCGGTGCGCCCTGTGCAGGCGATTTCCATGCCCAGTGGGATGCCGCGGGTAATATTTATCTTGTATTCCAGCGTTGTGTAGACCGATCCGGCGGGCACTTTGGTCATCACAGCGCAAGCCATCGCACTGTCGAGCAAGGTACCGTACCAGCCGCCATGCACCGTGCCCATCGGGTTGGTCACGTCAAATTCGGGCGTGCCGCGGAAGGTCACCTCGCCGTCTTTGACCGCGTGCAGCGCGTAGCCTAGCGTGTGTCCAATGGGTGGGCCGGGCACTGTGCCGTCAAGGATGCCCTGCATGAACGCGAGCCCCGACATGGACAGGAGGTCATCCTGGCTGGGTAGGTCGCTGAGGGTCTGGGCGATGCGGGGCATAGGGCGTCTCCGGCTGGTGGTGCCGGGACGGTAGCGGGGCCAGACCGATTGGTCTAGTGGCGAATGTGGAGGGGGCCAGCCCCCGCCCGTGCCGGGCCCCCCGGAGTTTATTTGGCAAGATGAAAGGGGATCAGGCCACGTTGCGCATTTGGGTGGGGCGGACGAGGCCGAGGGCGCGGCAGACCTTGAGTGTCAGGTCAGGGCGGTTGAGTGTGTAGAAGTGCAGTTTGTCTACGCCTTCGGTGATCAGTGTGTCGCAGAGATCGGCGCAATGGGTGAGCGCGAAGAGTTGTGCGCGGTCTTCGCGGTCGGCGCGGTCAAAGGCTGTTGCGGTGGCGACGGGGATGGGTGTGCCGCAACGGTCCGCAAAGCTGCGGGCGCGGGTCCAGTTGGCAACGGGGAAGATGCCGGGGGTGATGGGCGCCGATATGCCCGCCGCCGCGCAGGTATCGCGGAAGCGCAGGAAACTGTCGGCCTCAAAGAAGAATTGGGTGATGGCCTCGGAGGCACCTGCGTCGAGTTTGGCCTTGAGCCAGTCGATGTTTTGCTGGGCCGAGGTGGCGTCGGGGTGGCTGTCGGGATAGGCACCGACGCGGATGGTGAACTGATCCATGTCCGCCAGCGCGCGGATCAGGTCGACGCTGTTGGCGAACCCTTCGGGGTGGGGGGCGAATGCCTCGCCGTTTGGGGCGTCGCCGCGCAGCGCCACGATGTCTTTCACACCGCTGTCGGCATATGCGCGTGCGGTTTGCAGCACGTCATCGCGGGTTTGGCCGGTACAGGTGAGGTGCGCTGCCACCGGAAGGCCGGATGTTTTGCGCAGGGTCTGTGCCGCTTCCTGGGTGAGCGATTGTGTGGTGCCGCCTGCGCCATAGGTCACGGAGACGAAGCGTGGGTCGAGCGGGGCCAGTGCCTGCACCGTGTCCCAGAGGTGGAACGAGGCATCCAGTGACTTTGGGGGAAACGTCTCGAACGACAGCGCGACGGTGGGCGAGGGCATGGCGGCAGGCTCCTTTGGGGTTGTTCGGAGTATGTCGGACGGAGTATGTTGAGGCAAATTCATAACTCTCAACATAAACATGAGTTCCGTATGCATATCGAGTTTCGTCACTTGCGCACGATCAAGGCCATTCATGAGGCGGGTGGGTTGGCGCGTGCGGCAGATCAGTTGCACATCACGCAATCCGCGCTGAGCCATCAAATCAAGGGGCTGGAGGAGCAGGCGGGCGTGGAGTTGTTTGTGCGGCGGTCGAAGCCCTTGAAGCTGTCGGCGGCGGGGCTGCGCCTTTTGCGGCTGGCCGAGCAGGTGCTGCCGCAGGTCGAGGCGGCGGTGGCGGAATTTACGGGTCTGCGCGATGGATCATCGGGGCGGTTGCACATCGCCATTGAGTGTCATGCGTGTTTCGAGTGGCTGTTTCCCGTGCTGGAGATGTTTCGCAAGAGCTGGCCGGATGTGGATGTGGACATTCGACCGGGCCTTGCCTTTGACGCGTTGCCTGCGTTGATGAAGGAGGAGGTGGATCTGGTTGTGTCTTCGGATCCGGAGGACCTGCCCGGCGTGACATTTGTGGAACTCTTTGATTACGCACCGGTTTTTGTGGCCTCCTCGACCCATCCGCTGGCACAGAAGGACTATATTGATGCCGCGGATTTTCGGGATCAGACGTTGATCACTTATCCGGTGGAGCGGGCGCGTTTGGATGTGTTCAGCCAGTTGCTGATCCCGGCGAAGGTGGAGCCTGCGGCCGTCCGGCAGGCGGAATTGACGGCGGTTATTTTGTTGCTCGTTGCGTCGAACCGGGGGGTGTCTGTGCTGCCCGATTGGGTGGTGCGTGAGGTGGAGTATTCAAGCGATTATGTCACCCGGCCCTTGACCAAGAATGGGCTAACCCGGCGTCTTTATGCGGCGGTGCGGGATGATGATCTGGGCAAGCCGTATATGGACAAGCTGCTTGATCTGGCGCGGGTTGAAGCGCGGAAGTTGCAGGCGGCTTGAGGTGTAGGTCGGGGCGGCACTGTTTGCTTCGCAAATGCGCCTCAGCGTGCGAAGCGCGCGTCACGAGACAGAATGCTTGAGCTTGCTCAAGCATGGAGTCTCGCGCCCGCCGACCCGTTTGGTCTTTTAGATCAGTTTGACGATCTGTTTGCCGACGTTCTTGCCCTCGAGCAGTCCTATGAAAGCTGCGGGGGCGTTTTCCAGACCCTCGGCGATGTCTTCGACGACCTTGATCTCGCCGCTCATGACTTTTGGGCCGACTTCTGTGAGAAAGGTCGGGTAGCGGTCCCAGTGGTTCGAGATGATGAAGCCGTTTACGGACAGGAATTTCACGAGGATCGGTCGCCAGAGGGCGGGCGCAGAGAGCGGCGTGTCTGCGCCTGCGCCCAAGCCGCCCGCGTTATACCATGAGATCATGCCGCAGACCGGGATGCGCCCGTGGGGGTTCATCAGCGGCATGACCGCTTCGAGCACCTTGCCGCCCACGTTTTCGAAATAGATGTCGATGCCATTTGGTGTGGCCTCTTTCAGTGCGGCGCGGAGTGCGCGGGCGTCTGAATGGGCGCGGTGGTCGATGCAGGCGTCGAAACCGAATGTGTCTGTGGCGAGCGCGCATTTGGCGGCACCTCCGGTGATGCCGACCGTGCGTAGGCCCAGCGATTTGGCAAGCTGCCCAACCATGGAGCCGACAGGGCCGGTGGCTGCAGCGACGACCAGTGTTTCGCCCGCCTTGGGCCGACCGTATTCCATGAGCCCATGCCAGCCGGTGAAGCCGGGCATGCCCAGCACGCCGAGTGCTGCCGTCACGGGCCCCATGTTCGGGTCGAGTTTGCGCAGCGTTTTGCCGTCTGCCACCGCGTGCGTGGTCCAGCCGAACATGCCGAACACCATGTCACCGGGTGCGAAGCCGTCGGCGTTTGAGGTCAGCACCTCGCCCACGCCGCCGCCTTCCATTGTGCCGCCGATGGGCACGGGGGCGGCGTAGGATTTGGCGTCGTCCATACGTCCGCGCATGTAGGGATCAAGAGACATGTAGTGGACGCGGATCAGAACTTCGCCTGCCCCGGGGTCGGAGATGGGGGCGGTTTCCAGTTTGAAGTTGTCCGGCGTCGGTGCGCCTGTGGGGCGGCTGGCAAGGGTGATGTGCTGCATCTGGTCGGGCATTTGGTGTCCTTTCCTGTTGGTGCCAGTCGATCAGTCCCGTGCCCCCTTGGCAACCGTGTAACCGCGGCGTATAGCGCGCCCTTGATCTTTCCCATCCCCGGAGCGTCCCATGCAAGGCAGCGCAAATCTCAACATCATGATGAAGGCCGCGCGCAAGGCGGGTCGGAGCCTCGTCAAGGACTTCCGCGAGGTGGAGAACCTGCAGGTGTCCATGAAGGGCGCGGGCGACTTTGTGTCGAAGGCTGATTTGGCCGCTGAGGCGATCCTGAAGGAAGAGTTGCGCACAGCACGTCCCACCTATGGCTGGTTGGCCGAAGAGGGCGGCGAGGAAGAGGGTGAAGACCCCACGCGCCGCTGGATTGTGGATCCGCTGGATGGCACCACGAATTTTCTGCACGGGCTGCCCCATTGGGCTGTGTCCATTGCGTTGGAGCATAAGGGCAAGGTCGTGGCAGGCGTTGTCTATGACCCCGCCAAGGACGAGATGTTCTTTGCCGAGAAGGGTCTGGGTGCCTTTATGAATGACAGCCGCTTGCGTGTGTCGGGGCGGCGCAAGATGATCGAGTGTGTGTTTTCAACCGGTCTGCCCTTTGGCGGGCGGTCGGACCTGCCCGAGACGTTGAAGGAACTGGCGCGGTTGATGCCCACCTGCGCGGGTGTGCGGCGGTTTGGGTCGGCGGCGCTTGATTTGGCTTACGTCGCTGCCGGTCGCTATGACGGCTATTGGGAGCGTCGTTTGAACGCCTGGGATCTGGCCGCTGGGCTGTTGATTGTGCGTGAGGCCGGTGGCTTTGTGGAGCCGCTGACCGAAGGCAACAGCATCCTTGAGGATGGTGAGATCATCTGTGCCAACGAGCATATGTTCCCGCAGCTGGCCAAGATCATACGCGTCTAGTCCCTGAGGGATGGGATCTGTTTGATCTCTTCCGCCGCGAAATCGACAAAGGCGCGGATGCGCGCAGGTTGAATTGCGACGGGTGCCCAGACGGCGTAAATTGGTAGTGCCGGTTGGCTGTGGTCGGGCAGCACTTCGACGACCTCTCCGGTTTTCAGCATTTCGGCGAAGGCCCAGCGGGGACCTGCGTGGATGCCCATGCCTGCCGCCACCGCCTGAGCGATGGAACGCACCGCGCCGATGGTCAGTTTGGCCTGTCGTTTTATGCTGTGTTCCTTGCCGTTGGCGTCTGTCAGGCGCAGGGGCCTGTGTGCGTGTTCAGGAAGGTAAAGAACGTGGTCATGTGCGGCCAGATCACTGGCGGTTTCCGGTAAACTCCTGCGCGCAAGGTAGTCGGGGGAGGCCACCAAAACGCGGTGCGCGGTGCCCAGCTTGCGCGCCATCAATGCGCTGTCGGGCAAGATGCCGATGCGAATGGTGAGATCGAGCCCGGCCTCGACCATATCCACGTGGCGTGCGTCCAGCGTCAATTGCCCCTGAACCTGATCGTGCATTTGGCAAAACCGTGTCAGCCACGGCGCGACGAAGGCTTGGCCGAAGTCGATGGACGCTCCGATGCGCAGCGTGCCTTGGGGCTTGCCAGCGTCGCCTGCCACCGCCGCTTCCAACGCGTCGATCTGGCTGAGCAGGGTGCGCATCTTGTTGTAGTATAGCTGGCCCGCGTCTGTGGTGCTTTGCGCTGCCCGGTCAATCAGCTGGGTGCCCAGGCGCACTTCGAGCCGCGCCAGTTTGCGCGACAGGGATGAGGGTTCGACCCCGGCCTCGCGTGCGGCGGCACGGATAGAGCCGAGTTCGACAATTCGCAGGAAGGTGCGTTCGGTGCTGTAGCTGTCAGGCGTTGCCATTTACGCAACATCATGCTGCGGATCGGGTCAATATTCAACCATTCGCGCAACGCTTAGGTCTGTATCAGTCGAACACACAGGAGAATGAAAATGACCTTTGACCTGACTGGAAAGACGGCCCTGATCACTGGTGGCAGCCGCAGCCTTGGCCGTGCCACGGCCTTGCGTCTAGCGCGGGAAGGGGCCGATGTGATCCTGACATATCGCAGCAAAGCCAAGGAGGCCGAGGCTGTCGTGGCCGAGATCGAAGCAATGGGGCGGAAGGCGGCAGCCTTGCAAGTTGATCTGGAAGGCACAGCTGCAATCCCGGATTTTGTAGAGCGGTTGGCGCAGGCGGGCCACGCGGTGCTGGGCCATGACCGCATCGACATTTTGGTGAACAACGCCGGGATTGAGCGTGGTGGTGTCTTTGGCGCTGTGGCCGAGGCCGATTGGGACGCCATCATGGACACCAATTTGAAATCAGCGTTCTTTCTGACCCAAGCCTTGCAGGATCGGATCAATGATGATGGCCGCATCCTGTTTCTGGGCACTAGGCTGACCCGTTTTGCCTTGCCGCCCTACGTGGCCTATGCCGCATCTAAGGCTGCACTGGGCGCCCTGGCCTTGTATCTGGCCAAAACGTTGGGACCGCGCGGGATCACAGTGAATGTGGTGGCACCGGGGGCGCTGGATACGGACTTCAACCGCGCCAATTTCGACGCACATCCTGAGGTCGTGAATGTCATTGCGGGCAACACCGCGCAGGGCCGGGTCGGGCGGGCCGACGATGTGGAGGGGGTGATCGCCTTTCTTGCCAGCCCGTCGGCGCAATGGGTCACAGGCCAACGTCTTGAAGCATCAGGCGGAATGTTCCTTTAGCGATCCGAGGGGTGGTTGATACCATCCGTCCAAGCGATGGGTTCATATTCGGCGGGGTTCACCCCGTCGAGCGTGCCCATGTTCACCCCGATCTCATTCGGGTCGGAGCGGCGGTTGTGGTACATGTAGATACCGCAGATGCTGCAGAAATGGTGCTTGGCCGTTTTTGTGCCCCATTGGTAGGTCGTCAGCTTGTCCGCGCCTTTTAGGATGGTCACGCCGTTCTTGGGCGCTGTAACAGCCGGGGCCGCGCGTCGGCGACAGAACGAACAATCGCAGCGCCCCGCCGTCGCGAGCCCGTCGGTCAGGGTGACCTCAAGCACGACAGCCCCGCAATGACAGGTCGCTTTCATCGGCGCACCTTTGGGATGCTGGAGGATGTATATCGCGCCTCCGGGTGCGGCGGGTGCCCGTCGGTGCGCCGCCAAAAGCCCGGACCGCCCAAGCGCAACCAAAGCGGGATCGTCAGGACCACACCCACCACGAAGCCACCTGCATGCGCCCAATAGGCGACGCCGCCGGTGTCAGGGTCACTGCCCACACCACCGATGAATTGCATGCCAAACCAGACCGCAAGCATGATCCATGCCGGGATCGGAAAGATCCGGAAGATGATGACGAGGATCAGTAGAATGTCGATCCGCGCCTTGGGAAAGAGCAGCAGGTACGCCCCCATCACCCCGGCGATGGCCCCTGATGCGCCCACGACAGGAACGGTAGAGCCGGGGGCCGAAAGGATGTGTATCAGACCCGCCGCGACCCCGGTGGTGAGGTAGAAGCCAAGGAACGGCCCATGGCCCATCTCATCTTCGACATTGTCGCCGAAGATGTAGAGGAACAGCATGTTGCCGCCAAGGTGCAGCCACCCTCCGTGCAGAAACATGGATGTGACCAGTGTCGACAGCCCATCTCCGGACAGCACCCGCGCGGGGATGGCCGCATAGTCAAAGAAGAAGCGGCTGAGCGCGCGTTCGTCCGCAAACAGACCCACATAGCTGAGAAACACGATCACATTGATCGCCATCAGGGCGTAGGTGACATAGGGCGTGCGGCCCGAGGGGTTGTGATCACGGATCGGAAACATCCCCCGACACTTGGTCGGGGGCAGGCTGTGGTCAAGGGGCGAAGCGGAAACAGGTGAGGTTTCCGCCCCGTTTTCAGAGGGAACGGTGTCTCCGGATCAGCTGGCGGCCCCAAGCAGGGCTGCATTGCCGCCTGACGCGGTTGTGTCGACGCAGACGTGTCGTTCGATCAGCGCATGCGCGCGGTCCGGCTGCCCGGTGATAAGCGGCAGGATGGGCCCGTTGCGTTTGGCGAGCGCTTGGCCGATCGCCCGCGCGGTGTCTGTGTCCCCCCACCACAGGACACCGCCATAGGCGGGACCGGTTGTAAGGGCGTCGGGATCAACGTCGCCATCGGCCACTACCGCGTTGCCGCCAAGCGCTGTGACCGCTTCATATTGCGCCTTTGCGGTCTCTGGCCCCGGGCCCGCGCACAGGATAGCGGCGCGGGGGTGGCGGCTGTGCAGGTTGGATTCACCCGTTGGACCGGGCAAGGCTGTGCTGCTTTGCGCGCCGTTTGTCATTTCAGGCAGTGGCGGAAGGGGTGCAGACCCCGTCCAGGTGCCTTTGCTTTGAGCAGGTGCCGGCGCGCGGAAGCGCATCAGATAATCGGGCCCGCCCGCTTTGGGGCCCGTGCCCGAAAGCCCATGTCCGCCAAAGGGTTGGCTTCCCACGATGGCCCCGATCTGGTTGCGATTAACGTAAATGTTGCCCGCACCGATCCGGTCCGTCACGTGCTGGACCCGGTCGTCGATCCGGGTGTGCAAGCCAAATGTCAGCCCGTATCCCGTGTCGTTGATTGCGTCGATGACGTGATCCAGATCGCGTGCGCTGTAAGTGGCGATATGCAGAACGGGACCGAACACCTCGCGCTCGATATCTGCGATCCCGTTCACCCGGATGAGGGCGGGGGCAACAAAATGGCCGTCTGTCGGGGATTTGAGCTGGTGGAGCAGGCGCCCTTCATTGCGGGCCGTGGCAATATGGGCCTCAATCCCGGCATGCGCCTCTGCGTCGATGACGGGGCCAACATCATTTGCAAGATGCCAGGGTTGCCCGATCTGCAAGGCATCCATGGCCCCGATCAGCATCTCGGTGAAGTGGGGGGCGATGTCCTCTTGCACATAAAGGCAACGCAGGGCGGAACACCGCTGTCCGGCTGATTGAAACGCGCTTTCCACGATGCTGCCCACCGCCTGTTCGGGCAGGGCGGTGCTGTCCACGATCATGGCGTTCAGACCGCCCGTTTCCGCGATCAACGGCGCGCCGGGGGCGGCATGCTCTGCAAGGCTTGCGCGGATGCGCAGGGCGGTTTCGGTGGAGCCTGTGAAGGCCACGCCTGAAACGTCAACGTGGCCGGTGAGCGCGGCGCCGATGTCGCCTGCACCCAAGATGAGCTGCAACGCGGACGCGGGTACGCCCGCCTCGTGCATCAACTGGACCGCGCGATGTGCAACAAGGCAGGTTTGTTCGGCGGGTTTGGCAAGAACCGCGTTGCCCGCCGCCAAAGCCGCCGCAATCTGACCCGTGAAGATGGCCAACGGGAAATTCCACGGAGAGATGCAAACAAAGGTCCCGGCAGGGGCTTGGCCATCCGCTTGCGTGGCGTAGTAGCGCAGAAAGTCCACCGCTTCGCGCAATTCAGCCACGGCGTCGGGAAGAGATTTGCCTGCCTCACGTGCGAGCAGGGCAAACAGTTCTCCGAAATGATTTTCGTAAAGATCGGCAGCCGCATTCAGGATGTGCGCACGATCCCGTGCGGTTGCGGACCATGGCTGCGCATCTGCATAGGCTTGGACGACATGTTGCGGTATGGCCCAGGTCACATCGCCGACCTGATCTGAGGGGTTTGCAGGGTTTGAAACAACAGCGGTTGCGCCAGATGCAGCGCTGACAGTCAGTGATGCCGCTTGCCATTGATGCGATGCAAAAGGCGCGCGGGCATGTTCGATCCGGGCAAGGGTTGGCGTGTGCGACAGATCGAACCCCATCGAGTTGCGCCGCTCCGGCGCGAACAGGGCCGGGCCTTCGGGAATGGTGAGCGCGGTGTCTGCCAAGGCGGCGAACGGATCGGCGGCAACCACCTCTGGCGGAACATCCTCGTCCACGATCTGGTTCACGAAGCTGGAATTCGCCCCGTTTTCGAGCAGGCGACGCACCAAGTAAGCCAGCAAATCGCGGTGCGCACCCACGGGGGCATAGATGCGGCAGCGCGTGCCGTTGTCACGCAGCACCATCGTGTGCAGCGCTTCGCCCATCCCGTGCAGGCGTTGAAATTCATACGGTTGATCCCCGACCATGTGCAGAATCGCCGCGACCGTGTGTGCATTGTGCGTGGCGAATTGCGGGTAAATCCGGTCGGTCATGCCCAACAGCTTGCGCGCATTGGAGATATAGGACACGTCTGTGGCGGCTTTGCGAGAGAACACCGGGAAGCCTGCAACGCCTTCGACTTGCGCACGCTTGATTTCGGTATCCCAATAGGCGCCCTTGACCAGTCGGACCATCAGATTGCGATCGTGCCGTTCGGCCATGTCATGGATGGTGTCGATCACCGTGGCCGCACGCGGGCCATACGCCTGCACAACGATACCAAAACCGTCCCATCCGGCCAGCGCCGGCTCTGCCAGAACCGCGTCGATCACCTGAAGCGAGAGGGACAACCTGTCGGCTTCCTCGGCGTCCACATTCAGGCCCATGCCTGCCGAAGCGGCCAAAAGGGCAAGCGAGCGCAGACGTGGGACAAGGTCACGCATCACGGCGTCTTCCTGCGCGCGTTCGTAACGCGGATGCAGGGCAGAGAGCTTGACTGAAATTCCCGGATTCTCGCGGATGTCGTCGTGGGTACATGCCCGCGCGATGCCGGAGATGGCGCGCGAATAGCTCAGGTGGTACCGCCGCGCGTCCGCATCCGTCATCGCGGCTTCGCCGAGCATGTCGTAGGAATAGGTAAAGCCTTTGGCCTCCATCCCGGCGGCGCGGTCCATGGCGCTGTCGATATCCTCGCCCAGCACAAACTGCCGTCCCATTTCCTTCATCGCGCGGGACACAGCAGTGCGGATCACCGGCTCGCCCAATCGCTTGATGGCCCCGCGCAGGTGACCGATGGGACCGGGTTGGTCATCGTCCAGAACGCGGCCGGTCAGCATCAGCGCCCATGTGGACGCATTCACCAGCGATGAGGTGGAGCGCCCCAGATGTCGGCCCCAGTCAGAGGGTGCGATCTTGTCCTCGATCAACGCGTCTATCGTGTCGGCATCCGGCACGCGCAAAAGTGCTTCGGCCAGGCACATGAGGGCCACGCCTTCGTCTGTCGAGAGGCCGTATTCGGCAAGGAATGTTTCCATAAGACCGGGGGCTGCTTGCGTGCGGATCGCGGTGACCAGAGTTGCAGCCCTTGTGCAGATCGCAGCCCGATCCATATCAGACAGGTCGGCAGTCTTGGTGAGATCCGCCAGCACAGTCTCCGGGTCGGCATACATGCCTGTGTCGAGCCTTGTGGCCAGTTCAAGGTCCATGTCACGTGCCATTGCGCTTTCCTTTGCCATTTGGAGAAGTATATCACCAGAGTAGCAGTCGAAATTATCGAATTTGGTAAAAAGGGCGGAACAAGTGAGCAGACTGAGTATGAGTGCACCGGCAAAGGAACCGGTGACGTTGGACAAGTTGGATCAATCGATTCTTGCAGAATTGGCCGAAGACGGGCGGATCAGCATCACCGACCTGGCAGCACGGATCGGGCTGTCCAAATCACCCACCCAAGCACGGCTGCGCAGGTTGGAAAAAACCGGTATCATCATGGGCTACCGGGCCTTGCTTGATCCCATCTCCTTGGGATTGGACCATGTCGCTTTTGTCGAGGTGCGCCTCAACGACACACGCGAGGCTGCTTTGCGTGCTTTCAACACGGCCGTCCAGCAGGTGCCCGAGATCGAGCAAGCGCATATGATTGCGAGCCATTTTGACTATCTTCTCAAGGTCCGCACACGCAATATGGCCCACTATCGGCAGTTTCTCGGCGATGTGATCTCGGGCCTGCCGCATGTGGCGTCAACGTCGACCTACGTGGCCATGGAAGCGGTCAAGGAGGTGATGTTGCCGGGGTTGGAGTGACATTGAGGTTGACCAACGTGCGTCGTGCGCCATTGTTTTGCGCCATGAAACATCTGCTTGTCACATTGCTGCTGTCGACGCCTGCATTGGCCGAAACCTGTCCACCATCTTCCGACATCACCACAGAATTGAACGCACTGATTGAAGATGCCAACGCCGCACAGGACGAGCGCAGCGGACGGGCCGTGTCGGACAAGATGTGGATGGTGTGGTTGCGTGCGCCGGACGCCTCCGCACAGGAGGTATTGGATCGCGGCATGCGCCAGCGCGGCAACTTTGATTTTGTGGGTGCTTACGAGAGTTTCGACGCCCTTGTGGCCTATTGCCCGGATTATGCCGAAGGCTACAACCAGCGCGCTTTTATCAGCTTTCTGCGCGAGGATTTTGCAGCAGCACTGATCGACCTGGAGCGTGCGCTGGACTTGTCGCCGGATCATGTTGGTGCGCAATCAGGCAGGGCACTGACCCTCATGAACCTTGGTCGCCGAGCGGAGGCGCGGACGCAACTTGAAGCGGCCCTTGAAAACAATCCATGGCTGTCAGAGCGACATTTGCTGGCAGATGGCGCGCCCCTCGGGCCTGAAGGCGAAGAGTTGTGATCGTGGCCTTGAGATAGGGCGCGCGATTGCCTATCACGAACGGGCTGCGGGCGTGATGGAATGGTAGACATATCGGACTTAAAATCCGAAGGGCTGACGCCCGTGTGGGTTCGAGTCCCACCGCCCGTACCACCAGCACTTAAAGTTTGTGACAGTTTCGATTGCGTCGACATTGGCGTCGTTAAGGCTGCGGTAAGTGCAGTGCCGTAAGGACATGATCCAGTTCAAGGCGCAACTGCTGGGATGGTTGCGCAAAATGCCAAGGATCACGTCATGCAAGCCACTGGCCGCCGCTTTTCCGCTCTGTCCCGTTTCAATACGCTGATGACGAAAGCGGTTGTGATGACCGGTATCATTACCATTTGCGTTTTGGCGGCGATGGTGACGTTTGACTATTCGGCAAAACGCACCCTGTTGCAGAGCGGATTGTCGTCTCGCGCCCAGGACGTCACCGGATTGCTCGCGATGCAGATGGGCGGATCGATCAAGTTTGGAAATGAAGTCGCGGTGCGCGAAATCTCCGAAAGCGTCATCTCTGCGGCCGCTCCGGAGGCGCGTGGCGCAATCATTCTGAACACCTCCGGCATCACCCTGTTTGCAAGCCCGGAGATGGACATCGTCGCACCCGATGCTTTCGTTCTGGCGGCGACAGCCATGGAAAATGGCACGGTGTTGAAATCGGACGATGGGTTGGTTGTGGCATACCCAGCGTTTTTTGGTGCCGAAGATGCTGTTGCCGGGGCTGTTGTTACGGTTTGGGATGATGCCCAGATGATGGCATTGCTCGCGCGTGACCAGATGATGGCAATCGCGATCGCAGCTGCCGTGTTCGTGATCACCATGGCGGCAATCATTTTATACGCTTGGTACGATGTTTCCCGCCCACTCAATCGTGTTGCGGCAGCAATGCTGAGCATATCACGAAAGAATTATGACGTCGAAGTTCCTGCGACAGGGCGGCACGATGAAATCGGGAACATTGCAAGGCGGTTGGACGGATTTCGACTAGCTTTGGCCCGGGCCAAGAAAGGCCAACGGGAAAGCGCCTTCAAAGGTGCCGCGTTCGAAGGGTCCACCGCGCCTATGATGATGGTGGATGAAAACCACGAAGTGATCTTCGTCAATCCGGCTTGCGTCTCATTGCTGAACAGCCTTGCTTATGATCTGGGCGAACTGTGGGCCAGCGCGGACGTCGACCGCTGGATCGGGTCTGATTTGGGTCTGATCAAGGAACTCAGCCCGCTTTTGGATGAAGCGGCAGACAACGCGAACTTGGAAAACAGCAGTGTTCTGGTCCGGGCAGGGGACAAGCACATTCGAATAAACGTAAACCCTGCCAGTGATCACAAAGGCAGACCAATTGGTGCCGTTATCGAGTGGTCAGACGAAACTGAAGCACAGCGCAATGCAGCCTTGCTTGGCGGGATCGATGCGACGCAGATGCGGATAGAATTCGATCAGAGTGGCCACTGTTCAGGGATGAATACGGTCGCTGCGTCACGGCTCGGATTGCATCAAAACGACCTCAGTGGGGTGACGGTTCGAAACCTCATTGCCGACCACCAGCCAGATGCGAATATTCCCGCCGATGTACACAGCGCTTTGTCAAATGGTGACGGTATACACGGCAAAATCGACTTGGTCGCGCCAGACGCACAGGTTGTGGTTGTCGACGGTGGGTTCATCAATGTGCGCGCCGATGACGATGTTATCGAACGTTGCATTTTGATCGGCACTGATGTCACCAAGGCGGAAATGGAAGTTCGAAATGCGCGCGATGTACAGGCGCGCATCGCAGATGAGCAGGCGCTCGTCGTGGCATCCTTGGGCCAGGGACTGCAATGCCTGTCCGAAGGGGATTTGACGCTTGAACTGACGGATGCATTTCCGGAGGACTATGAAAAGCTAAGACAAGACTTCAACCAGGCGCTTGCCAGCTTACGCAAGGCGATGGGTTCGGTGGCGCAAAATGTGGAATCAATCCGCAGTGAGACAACTGAAATCACCAGCGCGGCGGATGATCTGTCGCGCCGAACTGAGCGTCAAGCCGCAACACTTGAAGAAACCGCGGCGGCGTTGGACGAACTCACGTCGTCTGTTCGATCAGCTGCGGAAGGTGCAGATGCGGCAAGCAAGATGTCCGAGGATGCACAGCATAACGCGGAGCAAGGTGGAGATATTGCGCGACAGGCTGTGATGGCAATGGATGGGATCAAGAGTTCCTCCCATGAGATTTCCAAGATCACGTCCGTGATCGATGACATTGCATTCCAAACCAACCTGCTGGCTCTCAACGCTGGGGTCGAAGCTGCCCGGGCAGGTGAGGCTGGGCGAGGGTTCGCGGTGGTCGCCACTGAGGTGCGGGCGTTGGCTCAACGGTCATCAGACGCGGCACGCGAGATCAACATCCTGATTTCCACCAGCGGAGAGCAAGTCCAGCAGGGAGTGGACCTTGTAGATAGAACCGGAACGGCCCTGTCGGCCATTGTGTCGTCCGTGGCAGACATTTCGGACCGCGTCGCGGAAATCGCCACATCTGCGCGCCAGCAATCCGCAGGATTGAACGAGATCAACGCGGCGGTCAACGAGTTGGATCATGTCACACAGCAGAACGCGGCAATGTTCGAAGAAACAACGGCGGCAAGCCATGCACTGACCGGGGAAGCGGACGCGTTGGCCGGAGCAGTCGACCAATTCAAAGTCGGCTGTGTCGAGACGAAAGAAACGGATCCCGAGGCACATGCGCCCCTTCAACGCACGGCACCTGATCCTCAAGTCATAGGCGCACTCGCCCTCGATCTCGTAACTGACGACGCAATCGCATCGACGACTGGTTGGGAAGAATTTTAAGCGTCCCACGGCGTGCGATTTCTATTCGCCATTAGTTCTGTTCGGGAACTCATAGCAACGGGTGTTTCGGTGCATCAATCTGCACGCCTGAATCACGAACCGACGTCTCTGACACGCGCATTTCATACTAAGGGAAACGCGAACTAGACCTGTATTTGTGTGCCTTCAAGCCATTTGCAGGCTAAAGCCCGACAGTTAGCTGCGGACGCCGGCGAAGCGTTCTTGCCAGTCAGCCCGATCTTCATCGCTGATTTTTGCAAACAGATTGTCCGGCACCACAAACGCGTGCCCAGGCTTCAGAACGGCCAATGCTTCCGACGCGTTTTCGGGCCACTGTGGATCGCCGAGGTTCAACGAAGTCTGCAACTGTGCGGCGGCATCGGGAATAAACGGCTCCGACAGTGCCCCATAAAGCGCGATCAGGTTGAGCCCGAGCCGGATTTGCATGGCGGCTGTGTCTGCATCTTCCTTGATCGTCGCCCAAGGCGCTGCTGCTTGCAGATATTCATTGCCAGCGACCCATATCGCGCGCAGCTCCTGCGCCGACTTCCGGACCTCCATCGCGTCCATTAGGTCGGCGTACCGCGCAATCCGAGTATCCAGCTCCGCGATCAGTGCATGTTCCTGCGCGCCATATGTCCCACCTGCGGGCACAGCTTCGCCAAATTTCGAACGGCAGAACTTGGTCACGCGGCTGACAAAATTGCCCAGCACATCCGCAAGGTCCTTATTTACGCCCTGTTGGAACAGCTCCCAGGTGAATTCGCTGTCAGAGGTCTCGGGGCAATTCGCTAGCAGCCACCAACGCCAATAGTCCGGAGGCAGCAACTCGAGCGCTTGGTCCATGAATACACCTCGGCCTTGGCTGGTCGAGAACTGACCACCATCATAATTCAGGTAATTGAAGGACTTGAGGTGATCGACCAACTTCCAAGGCTCGCCCGAGCCAAGGATCGTCGCAGGAAAGCTGAGCGTGTGGAACGGGACGTTGTCCTTGCCCATGAACTGAGTATAGCGCACGTCATCTGCGCCTTTGTCGGTCCGCCACCATCGTTCCCAATCCGCGCCACCTTGCGCATCTGCCCATTCGCTTGCGCATGCGATGTACTCGATGGGGGCGTCGAACCAGACATAGAATACCTTCCCCTCCATGCCGGGCCAGTCGTCGTCGCCACGGCGCACCGGAATACCCCAATCCAGATCTCGGGTTATTCCGCGGTCTTGCAAGCCGTCGCCGTCATGCAGCCATTTCTTGGCGATGGACGTGGTCAGAATGGGCCAATCCGTCTTGCTGTCGATCCAAGCGTCGAGGTCGTCCTTGAGCTCGGACTGGCGCAGGTACAGGTGCTTGGTCTCGCGCACCTCGAGATCAGTTGACCCGGATACCGCGCTGCGCGGCTCGATCAGGTCGGTCGGATCCAGCTGTTTGGTGCAGTTTTCACACTGATCACCGCGGGCCTTTTCGTACCCACAGTTCGGGCAGGTTCCCTCAATGTAACGGTCGGGCAGAAAACGACCATCGGCGTTGGAATAAACCTGCTTTTCCGACACTTCTCGGATCAGGCCCGCATCGGCCAGACGACCTGCAAAATGCTGTGTCAGCGCGTGGTTTTGGGGCGAGGATGATCGCCCGAAATGATCAAAGGACAGCCGAAACCCTTTGGCAATCTCGGCCTGAATGGTGTGCATTTCGGCGCAATATTCGGCCACCGGCTTGCCCGCTTTGGCCGCTGCCAGCTCCGCCGGTGTGCCGTGTTCATCCGTGGCGCACAGGAACAGAACCTCGTTCCCGCGCGCGCGCTGGTAGCGGGCATACAGGTCGGCGGGCAACTGGCTGCCCACAAGGTTTCCAAGGTGCTTGATCCCGTTGATGTAGGGAATGGCGGAGGTGATGAGGTGACGCTGCATGGTTCGCCTTTGAATGGTTGCGGCCCATGTAGCAGCGCGGTGCCCGGTGGAAAAGGCCTGTTACTTGTGGTCGCGACTGCGCCCCGTCAAACGCCCGATCAGGAATGATGTGCGCGGCGCGTAAACATAGCGCGTGCGTTCCGAGGGCGAGGCCCTGGTCCGCATTCGAGCCAAGCCAAAAACAATCAGTGTGGCGTGGCCAACAGCAATCATCGCAAAAAGGGCCGGTGGGCCAAACGCTTCGATCAACGCAGAGGCTGTAAACGGCGCGGCGATCGCCCCCAGTGCGAAATAGAACATGAGGGCTGCCGACAATTCGACCCGCTCGGATGCGTCGGCAAAGTCGTGGGCGTGCGCGGCCGCGACAGAGTAGATCGGGAAGGTCGTGAGGCCAAAGAGACCTGCGGTCAGCATGATCCCGGTCGTATCCAAGCCTGTGGCCAATGCTGTAACGGCGCAACTGCCCACGGCAGCGGCCGACAGCCAGATCAGCACCCAGCGACGGTCAAACTTGTCGGCCAGCCATCCAACGGGGTATTGGGCCAACGCCCCGCCCAGCACAAACGATGCCATGAACCACGCGATTTGTTGTGTCGTCAGGCCAACCTCTTGTCCGTAAATGGGCCCCACCATGCGGAAGGACGCGCTGGACAGCGCTGCCACGACGACACCTGCTGCCGCGAGGGGGGATCGCTGTGCGGCTAACCGGGGACGCAGGCGGGGGGCCGATGGCGTGTCGGGTTGCTTGACCTTGGTCAGGGTCAACGGCAGTAGGGCTGCGCAGCACACAATGGCGAGAATATTGTAGCTGATGTAGCTTGCCGGTTCGAGCACGCCGATGACAAGCTGTGCTGCAAGAGATGCGCCCATGTCGACAACACGGTAAACCCCCATGGTCCGTCCGCGCGTCTCGTTGCTGACCTTGGCCTGCAACCACGCTTCGATCACCGTGTAGCAGCCTGCCACGCACATGCCCGATGCAATTCGCATGACCGCCCAGGCGATTGGGTCCACGATCATCATATGCGCGATCAGGCCGATGGCACCGGCTGCGGTAAACGCAGCAAAGGCGCGGCTGTGCCCGACGCTGCCCATCAGTCGCGGGGCCCACCAGCAGCCGATGAAGAATCCGAGGAAGTGGGCGGATCCCAAAAGGCCGATCTCTTGTCGTGTGAAATCAAGCGCGAGACCGGATAACGCGTCGAGCGGGCCAAGCGCGCCGGAACTGAGTTGCAGCAGAATGACCGAGAGAAACAGGGCCGCGAAGGAAATGAGCATACGCATGGCTCGCCCCTTGTGGCGCACCTTTGCTGGCCTGCCTAGCGGGGATTCGACGACGCGCGTCGTTTTCAGCCTGCCGAGGTGATTTCCGCGACGATGTCTATGCCGACTGTGTTCTCGACCAGATCAGCGTATCCGGTTGCGCCAAAGTCGCGCCTGTCCACCCGTCCTTTGAGCATGACTGTCAGGGCACGGAAGTCACCAGCGGCACTTCCGCGGGCCCGAAAAAGCCCTGCGTCAAAGCGGACGGGGCGGGTTACGCCGCGCAGGGTCAGATCCCCGTCGAGCGTGGCCCCATCCGATATGCGCCCCCCTGGGCCAAGTCGGACACGGGTGGACCGGAAACTGGCTGTGGGGTGCGTGTTTGCATCCAGAACGGACGGTGATTTCAGCGCTTCGGTTGCAAAGATCAATCCCGTTCGAGCGCGGCGCACATCGGCCCGCACCACCGCGGTCGAGGCCGCGAGGTTGTCGGGATCGACCCTCAGATCGGCTTGGCTGATGGGAACAGACCCTTTCACGGGCGCACCGTTCAGCATGAATGTGTAGGTGATCGTGGCCCCTCCGGTGCCAAGCCGGTAGGGGGTCGGAGCTGAAAACCCGGGGCGCGGGGTCAGCGTGGCAAGGGCGCAGATCAGCAGGTGGCGGCGGTTCATCGTGATGTCCTTTGCAGGTGCTTGGTACAAAGGTAACACTTGGGCGCCGGGTTTAATCGCCTGTCACGCAGCCTTGATTGATCCGGAGATACGCGGCAGGGGCTGGCCTGGGGTGCGGGTGACTTCCCAGGTTTGTTCGGGCGCGGTACGTGCGCGCAACCGCGTGAGCCGCCAACGCCCCGGACTGCCCTTGTGATCAGCGACCAGATGCCAACGGCTTTCCACGCCCTGTGCACCGCCCATGCCCGGGGTCAGAAGCAGGCCCAGCGGGGCGTCGCCTTTGCCTTTGCCGCCATTTTCCGCCGCCAGATGCATGCGCCGCACAGGCGTCAATCCCGGCAGGCCGGGCAGGTCCGCGATGGCCAGCGGCACGGTGCCTGCACGCAGCACCTCCTCCATGCTCCAGAGCACGTCATCGGCCCGCTTGGCATGCACAAGGATCAGGCGGGCGGGGTCGACAAAGGGCATTATACCACAGGGGTTCAGGGCCTCGCTGCTCCAATCCAGCGTGATCCACAAGACGGGCCCCTTGGTTTGAGCGGCCAGCCAGAGGGCAAACCGATGCCGGGCGGGGCCGCAGGCTTCGTGTACCCGGCCCAGAGCCAACCCATGTTGTGTCCCTTCGGGGAGCAGCGGCAGGCAGGGGGCCGCGCGGGTCTGGATGCGGTGGGCAAGGGCAGCGGGCAGGGGCATGATGCCAATATACATGTTCTATATTTGTTCTCAACCAGGGTATGCGTGAGAGAAGGCAGATTTTTGACTTGTTCCCCGCGACCTCACCGCTAGGGTCGGCCTGACCAAATCGAAAAGGACAGGCGATGGAACGACGCAAACTTGGGCGCACGGGAATTGAAGTGTCGGCGTTGTGTCTGGGCTCCATGACCTGGGGCACGCAGAACACCACCGAGGAAGGGCACACCCAGATCGACCGCGCTCTGGACGCCGGAATAGATTTTGTCGACACCGCCGAGATGTACCCGGTCAACCCCATCAGCGCCGAAACGATTGGCCGGACGGAGCAAATCATCGGCATGTGGTTTGAGCGCGGTGGCGCGCGCGGTGACATGGTGCTGGCCACCAAGCATTCGGGTGCAGGCATGCGCCACGTCCGCGACGGGGCACCCATCTCAGGCGACAGCATTCCACAGACGGTCGAGGGATCGCTACGCCGTCTGCAAACCGACTATATCGACCTGTATCAGTTTCACTGGCCCAACCGCGGCAGCTACATGTTCCGCCAGAACTGGACCTTTGACCCGTCCGGTCAAGACCCGGTTGCCGTGCGCCAGAACATGGATGATTGTCTGGGCGCGCTGCAGCGCGAGGTCGACCGGGGCACCATCCGCGCCTTTGGCTTGTCCAACGAAAGTGCCTGGGGCACATCTGAATGGTTGGCGGCAGCGGACCGCACCGGCGGGCCGCGCGTGGCATCGGTGCAGAACGAGTATTCGCTGATGTGCCGCCTGTACGACACCGACATGGCGGAGCTGAGCGTGAACGAAGATGTCGGGCTGCTTTCCTTCTCGCCTTTGGCGACGGGCCTTTTGACAGGCAAGTATCAGGGCGGCGTCGTGCCGGAAGGGTCGCGCCTGTCGCTGAGCCCCGATTTGGGTGGGCGCAAGACGCCGCGCGCCTTTGAGGCGGTGGATGCCTATTTGGGTGTTGCGCGCACGCATGACCTTGATCCGAGCCAGATGGCGCTGGCGTGGTGCATGACCCGTCCGTTCATGTGTTCGGTGATCTTTGGGGCAACGACGATGGACCAGTTGGAGGTCGCCATTGGTGCCGCTGATCTGACATTGAGCGATGAGGTCATGGCCGATCTGGACAGTGTTCACCGCAACCATCCGATGCCGTACTGATCCAATTGCGCTAACGCATGTGATTGCCGGTGACCCCCATCCTGACCTTCCCCTCGGGGGAAGGAAGCGGGAGGGTTGCCCGACCCCGTCGAATGAGTGGAAGGGCGTCTGGCAGGTCGACCCTCCGGGGGCGGTTTATCTGGCAAAGTGAAGAGAGGCCCGTGTTGCGCGTGGGGATTGGCCATACGCCTTCGTATGCATCCGGGCGAGGCTGGATTGGGTGGTGAACCCGGTTGCCAGTGCAATTGTGTGCAATGGAGTTTTTGTATTTTTTGTCAGCCTGTTGGCTTCGGCAAGGCGCAGCGACAGGTAATGTGCTTTGGGGCTGGTGCCCAGCACCGATTTGAAATGTGATTGCAGGCTGCGCGCGCTGAGTCCCAGCTGTTTTGCGAGCTCGGGGATCGGCAGTGGTGTGTCCAGTGCGTTCTCCATCAGCACATGGGCGCGACGCGTCAAAGCGCTGTGTGTGCGTGCATTTGGGTGTCTGAGCTGTGGATCGGTTGAAGCCGGGGCCCGTGTGTGGATGAACCCGGCGGCCACTTGTGCCGACAAACGCGCGCCGTGCTGCGTTTCGATCAGGTGCAGCATCATGTCGAGTGTGGGGGCTGCACCGCTGCTCGTCCATCTTTGGCCTGAGGTGACGTAGCGCGCATTCTGCAAGGTGATGTTGGGAAAGGTCGTGGTGAAGTCTGACAGGTCTTCCCAATGGGTTGTGGCGTCGTGGCCGTCCAGCAGGCCCGCCTTTGCCGCGAGCCATGCGCCGCCGTCGATTGCCATCAGGCATGTGTTCGGCGCGGTGAGGCGGCGGATGCTCGAGAGGATCGCAGGCGTTGCCTGTTCCAGCACATCGAAGCCCGCCACGAGGATCAGCAGGTCGCAAGATGTCACGCGGTGGAGTGGTGCTGCGGGCACTGTGAGCCCGCTGGTGAGGTGCACGTCTGTCTGACCGGGAGTGGCGAATTGCCAGTCGTAGAGCGCGGCCTCGGCTTGACGGTTGGCGGCGCGCAGGGGGTCGACAGCGGCGGCGAGCGACAGGGTATTCGTGTTTTGCAGGGCGAGGATTGCGGTTTTTGTCATCTCGTTTCGCTTTTTGACAAGTTTGAGTGAAAGTGACTGGCAGAGTGGGAAAAATGCAAGGAGGGATCTGATGCCGTTGACCATGAACCGTGAGGTTTTCATCACCTGTGCCGTGACCGGATCGGGGAGCACGCAGGATCGAAGCCCCCATGTGCCACGCAGTCCTGAAGAGATCGCAAACAGTGCGATCGCGGCGGGCAAGGCGGGGGCGGCCATTGTGCATTGCCATGTGCGCGATCCGGAGACGGGCGCGCCGAGCCGGAAACTTGAGCATTATCGGGAGCTTACGGACCGGGTACGTGACAGCGATACGGATGTGGTGCTGAACCTGACGGCCGGGATGGGTGGGGACATGGTCTTTGGCCCCGTCGAGAACCCCATGGCGCTGAGCCAAGAGGGGACGGACATGATCGGGGCCAGCGAGCGGGTGGCCCATGTGGCAGAATGCCTGCCCGAAATCTGCACCCTGGACTGCGGTACGATGAACTTTGCCGAAGCCGATTACGTGATGACCAACACGCCCGGCATGCTGACCGCCATGGGGCGCATGATGACCGATCTGGGCGTGAAGCCCGAGATCGAAGCTTTTGACACCGGCCATTTATGGTATGCAAAACAACTGGTTAAGGATGGCGTTCTGGATGCGCCTGCGCTGGTGCAGCTGTGTATGGGGGTGCCGTGGGGGGCACCCGATGACCTGAATACCTTTATGGCGATGGTCAACAATGTGCCCGAAGACTGGACCTTTTCGGCCTTTGCGCTGGGGCGGAACCAGATGGCTTATGTTGCCGCTGCGGTGCTTGCGGGCGGCAATGTACGCGTGGGGCTTGAGGACAATCTGTGGCTGGGCAAGGGCGAATTGGCGCAGAACTGGCAGTTGGTCGAACGGGCGGGCACCATCATCGAAAATATGGGTGCGCGGGTCATTGGACCGGCGGAGGTGCGGGAGAAACTGGGTCTCGTGAAACGGGCTCCGAAAGGGTGATGACAGGGTGTCACCCCCCGTGCACCCCCTGTACACCCCCTGTGCACCCCCAACGGACGGTGTGGCGCGGTTTTGTTAACTTTCTGGCAATAGGGTGGCTGGCTGCGTGCGCGCCGGAGCCGTCGGACGACACGCGGCTTTTGCGGAATCCGACCGTTCCCATTGGCGCCATCAGCCGGTTCGAGCCGGAGCGCTTTGAAGGCCGGTGGCAGGTTGAGACCGCTGCAGGGGATTGGGCGCTACGTGGCTTTGACGTGGCCGGTGGTGTCTGGTCGGAGAATGGCGGCGCGCGGACCGGGCAAGTTGCCTCGCTGGGCCGCGGCATTTTTCAGATCACCTATGGCGATACGGCCACGCGCGACGTGTGGGTTGTGTGGGTTGACCCTGATCACAATACGGCTGCGTTGGGTGATCCTGAGGGGCGCTTTGGTTTTGTCGCAACCCGGGTCGGTAAACGCCGGGCCGATCAGATCTGGGCGGCGGAGCAGGTTTTGGATTTCAACGGATATCGGACGGACACATGGGGCAAGTTGCAGTAAAAACAGCCGCCATTATTGGCGGCGGCGTGATTGGCGGCGGTTGGGCCGCGCGGTTCCTTTTGAACGGGTGGGACGTGCGGATGTTCGACCCGGACCCCGACGCCGAAGCGAAGCTGACCCCGGTGCTTGCACAGGCGCGGCGCGCGTTGCCGAGCCTGACGGATGTGGCCCTGCCCGCCGAGGGGCGGCTGACGTTTCATTCCGATCTGGCCGAGGCCGTGCGCGACGTGGCCTGGATACAAGAGAGCGTGCCGGAGCGGCTGGACATCAAGCACAAGGTTTTGGCGGATGTGCAAGCCGCTTGTCCGGCGGATGCGATCATCGGCTCGTCCACCAGCGGCTTCAAACCCAGTGAGTTGCAGCAGGGGGCAGCGCGGACCGGACAGATCATGGTCTGTCATCCGTTCAACCCCGTCTATCTGATGCCGCTGATCGAGGTGGTGCCGTCGCCGGAGACTGACCTCGCGTTGGTCGAGAAGGCGGAAGGCATCTTGCGGTCGCTGGGGCATTACCCCCTGCGCGTGCGCAAGGAGATTGATGCGCATATTGCGGATCGGTTCCTTGAGGCCGTGTGGCGCGAGGCGTTGTGGTTGGTCAAGGATGGCGTCGCCACGACCGAGGAGATCGACGAGGCCATTCGCATGGGTTTTGGCATTCGCTGGGCGCAGATGGGTCTGTTTGACACTTATCGCACGGCGGGAGGCGAGGCGGGTATGCGTCACTTCATGGCGCAGTTTGGCCCCGCCTTGCAGTGGCCGTGGACCAAGCTGATGGATGTGCCGGAGTTCACGGATGAGTTGGTGGACCTCATTGCGGGCCAGTCCGATGCGCAGTCGGGGCATATGACGATCCCCGAGATGCTTAAGGCGCGCGACAATAATTTGGTTGGTTTGATGCGTGCCTTGAAGGCCAATGATTGGGGCGCGGGTGCGGTGATGAATGCGCATGAAGCGTCTTTACGCGCGGGCACGGTTTTGGGTGCGCATGTGGACGATCTGGAGGATGTATCGGTGCCGTTGCTGACCGTGCGCCGTGCCGTGCCATTGGATTGGACCGATTATAACGGGCACATGAACGAGGCGCGGTATTTGCAAGCCTTTGGCGATGCGACGGATCGGTTCATGGCGATGATTGGCTGTGATGCCGACTACATCGCGACGGGGGGCAGTTACTTCACAGCCGAGACGCATATTCGTCATGTGGACGAAGTGCATGCGGGCGCTGTGATCGAGGTCCGGACGCAGGTGCTGGCGGGTGTGGGCAAAAAGCTGCATCTGTTTCATGAGATGTATGAGGGGGCGCGGCTGCTGGCCACGGGTGAGCATTTCCTGCTGCATGTGAGTTTGGAGACGCGTCGTCCGTCTGACCCAGCGCCGGGCATTGTCGCGGCATTGAAGCGGGTGGCTACGGCCCATGCAGATTTGCCTGCGCCCGAGGGGGCGGGGCGTGCCGTGGGGCAGCGGCCCTAACGTGATCTGATTGAGCGCCTCGCGGCGCGTTACATTATTGATTTGGCATCGGCTTCACCAAGACAAAACCTTTGTCTCTGACCCAGCCCCTGTCTCTTGGCGATCAAGCGACGCTGGCTCCGAGACAAATATATCAGGTGATCAGGGGGCGCAGGCTGTTCAGGTAGTCGGGAAAGTCGCGGGCTGTGTTTGAGGCCTGACGGATCAGCGTGTCGAAATGCAGCGACAATGTTTCGATCCGCTCGCGGTCGCGGAAGGCCATGTAGTGCCCGCCGGTGTAGATCACGGCGAGGAGGGGGCCGAAGATGGTGATCGGGGCGGAGTAGAGCTTGCGTTGGTCGAAGAGATAGAGCCGCAGGCGCGGGTAGAGCTGTGTGCTGAGGTCGAGCAGTTGGTCGAGTTGCGCGTGTCGCGTTTCGGGCGGCAGGTCTTCGTAATAGCCGGTGCCGGCGGCGAAGCTGTGCAGTTCAAACAGCGGCAGGGCGATTTCGTAGTCTGATTGCGCGGCCCGCATCCAGTTCAGTCGGTCGCGGGAGGCGTTAATCGCTTGCGTCGTGGTGCGGCCCAGATGCGGGCGGTATTCCCATTCCAGCATATCTTGCGTCTTGAGCATGTCGGGCAGTCCCGCGGGCACGTGGCGGATTTTGTAGCCTGCGGCCTCTTGATGCCAGGCGAAGATGCGTTCGTCGATCAGTGCGCGGGGGGCTTCGGTGAGTGTGAGGGCCGCGGCGGTGAGGGCGGCCGCACTTTCGGGGCGATCCGAGAGACCCAGCAGCCAGTCCGTTGAGACGCCGAGTGCCTGGGCGCATGCGCCGACCACTTGGGCGCCGGGCAAGCGCGCGCCCTCGTCGCTGAGCGCTTGGCTGATAGTCGACCGGTCGGTTCCGATGTGCCGAGCGAGCGCGCTTTGGGACATGTTCTGGTCGGCCATCGCGCGGGCGAGGCGGGTGCGGAACTGGGTGGCGCGGAGGCGTTTGTCGAGAATTTCTGACATGTGGTGATAATTATCAGCATTGAGTGAAATTGTTAACTCAATTCAGAATTCGCAGCAGTCACTGATGACGCTAGCGTAAATGCACCCCTTCCCGGAGCTTTTGCACATGCCGTCACACCGGTCGTCCCGCCGCTTGCCCTTTGATCGCCCCTTGCAGGTTGAATGGATTACGCTGGGGCTTTGGGTCGCAGTCTCGGGGCTTTGGATGTCGGCTGTGTTCGTCCTGCCGGGCCTTTGGGCGTGGGCAGCGTTGGTCTTTGCGCTGGTTCTGCACGCATCGCTGAGCCACGAGGTGCTGCATGGGCATCCCTTTCCGTCGCGACGCCTGAGCGAGGCGCTGGTGCTGGTCAATCCGGGGCTGTTTGTGCCGTATCTGCGGTTTCGTGACACGCATCTGGCGCATCATCAGGATGCGAACCTGACAGATCCCTATGACGATCCCGAGACGAATTATGTCGATCCGGTGGTCTGGGCGGAGCTGCCACGCGCGGTGCAGGCGGTGCTGGCTTTGAACAACACGCTGGCAGGTCGGATGCTGGTAGGACCCCTTGCGGCGCAGGTCAGTTTCATGCGCGATGATTGCAGAGCGATCCGGGCGGGCGACCGGCAGGCGCTGAAGGGTTGGCTGGTACATGTGCCCGGTGTGGTGCTGATCCTCGCGGCGGTTTGGGCCAGCCCAATGCCCGTTTGGATGTACCTGACAGCCTGTTACGTGTCGGTGTCAGTGCTAAAGATTCGCACATTCCTTGAGCATCAGGCGCATGCGCGGGCGCGGGGGCGGACGGTGATTGTCGAAGACCGCGGGCCATTGGCTTTTTTGTTTCTGAACAACAACTTCCACGTGGTGCATCACATGCATCCGAGGGTGCCGTGGTACCGCTTACCTGCGCTTTATCGGACAAATCGGGATCGGTATCTGAGCTGCAATGAAGGCTACCGATACGGGTCCTATGCAGAGGTGTTCAAGCGACACTTTCTGTGGGCCAAGGACCCGGTGCCGCATCCGCTCTGGTCCTCGGATCGCTGACGCGCCATAGAGGCGCATGACCCTCTGGATCCCGATCACCGTTGCGGCAGCGCTGTTTCAGACGCTGCGCTTCATGCTGCAGCGGCAATTGTCGCTGGGCACGTTGAGTGCGGCAGGGGCCACGCTGGCACGATTCCTCTATTCCTCACCGCTCGTCGCGGTTCTGATCTTGGTCTACATGGGGGCGACGGCGCAGGCATGGCCCGATTTTGGCTGGCGGTTCTGGGTCTTTGGAGCCATCGGAGGCCTGGCGCAGATCATGGCCACGGTGGCCACGGTCAAGCTGTTTCAGGCCCGCAATTTCGCGGTTGGGATCACGTTCAAGAAGACGGAAGTGATGCAGGCTGTTCTGGTGGGTTGGGTCGTTCTGGGCGATGCGGTCAGCCTTGCCGGCTTTGCCGCCATTGGTCTGGGTCTTGTGGGCGTTCTATTGCTGTCTGCGCCGCCCGAGATGGTGCGCTGGGGCTGGCGGGAAATGGCGAACCGGTCGACGGGGCTGGGCCTGATGTCGGGGCTGTTCTTTGCCATCTCCGGCGTCAGTTACCGGGGCGCGTCGCTGAGCCTTGATCTGGCCGATCCGCTTGCGCGGGCCGGGCTGACGCTGGCAGCGGTCACGGCGATGCAGACCGTCGCGATGATCCTGTGGTTGCGTTGGCGCGAACCGGGGCAGGTCGCCGCTGTCTGGTCGGCGCGACGGGTGGCGGTCTGGGTGGGCCTGATGTCGATGGCCGGGTCGTTTTGCTGGTTCACCGCCTTCACCTTGCAGAACGCGGCATATGTCAACGCTGTGGGGCAGGTGGAACTTGTGATCAGTGCCTTGGTCAGTGTGCTGATCTTCCGCGAGGCGATCTCGGCAAGGGAATGGCTGGGAATGGCGGTATTGCTGTCGTCGATTCTGCTGCTGATCGTGGTGATTTAGGGGCTCTAGTCCGTCATGGGCTGGCCGCGCAGGCGGAGGAACAGGCTCTCTTCATCGTTGTTCTTGAAATAGGGCACGCTGGCGGGCGGGCCGGGATCGGTCACGCGGGCGGCGATTTCGGCCAGCACCACTTCGGTGATGAAAGGCATGTCGAAGCTGCGTACCTCTTCCAGAGACACCCATTGCAGGTGCGACAGCTCGTCGGAGGCACGGCTGAAATCATCAAGGTCCGAAGCAAGATCGAGCGCATCGATCAGGAAGAAGCGCGCATCGAAGCGCCGCGGGCGGCCGGGCGGGGTCAGGGCGCGAAACACGAATTGCAAGGGCGCGGCGTGCGGCCGATGGCCCGTCTGTGCGAATTGAACCCAATCGGGCGGCGCGTCGGGCCAATCGCCCGGATGCCCGAGGATCTGGCCGGTTTCTTCAAAAAGCTCGCGAATGGCGGCAGCCGCGAGGGCCGGGACAAGTCCCGCTTCACCATCTTCGGCCAATCGCGCATCGTTCGGCGCGGCAAGGGACGAGGCAAGGGGGACGGCACCATCCGCCGCATCCACAGCCCCACCCGGAAAGACGAATTTGTTGGGCATAAACGCGGCCTTGGCCCCGCGCTGTCCCATCAGGATGCGCGGATTGGTCAGCCGATCGCGCAGCACAATGACGGTGGCTGCGTTGCGGATTTGCGTTTTGTCGATTTGCGTCATGTTACCCCGTTTGCCGGGGCATGTCCCTTACCCGGCCTGGCCAAAGCCGCCCATCTGCCTGGCCCATTGAAAGCCGACGATGGCCCCCTTGAACCTGGGCAGAAGGTAAAGCGACAACCCAACGCAGCCAACCGCAAAAATGGTAAACAGCACAAGCGGTTCGGGTCGCCACGTGACAAAGACCACATGCAGGAGCGGTGCCATCAGGTGCCCGACCAGCAGGATCGTCAGATACGCCGGTCCATCGTCTGCCCGTGCGTGCGTGTAGTCCAGCTTGCACACGGGACAGGTGCTCGCCATTTTCAGGTATCCCTTCAGCAGACGACCGTTGCCGCAACGCGGGCATTTGCGCTGCCAGCCCCGCCAAAGCGCGGGCCGTACGGGGCGTTGGTGTTCTTCTGTTGAATGTGTGTGCTCGGTCAGCATGGCATTCGCCTTTTTGATAGGACCGCAAACATGGGGTGCGTGGGCATAGAACGGAATGGCGCAAACTGTCCTTGCGTCCCGATGTCGCGTCCTGCGGCGGCGCATTGGGCCTGCGAAGTTTTTTCGACGGAAACATCGGGGTGCTGCGTTTGATGGTGCATAAGACGGCCGGATGACCCTGCCGTTTGTGAGGCAAAACGGAGTATCACATAATGCAACGCAGCACATTCATTGCAGCCATAGCCGCCGCGGCCATGGGGTTTACCACGCTGTCCGCCATGGCGCGCGACGGCGGTCCCGACTTTTCCGAGCTGGATGCCGATGGCAGCGGCGAGGTCACGTTGGAAGAAATGCAGGCCGCCGGGCAGGCGCGCTTTGCTGACGCCGACACGGATGGGGACGGGTTCCTGTCGCTGGACGAATTGGAAGCCCGCGCCGCTGAGCGGTCAAAGAACCGGGCTGAACGCATTCTGGCCCATATGGACGCCAACGAGGATGGCAAGCTGTCCGCAGAAGAGATGCAGGACCGCCGCCGTGATCCCGCCCGTTTCTTTGAGAGAATTGATGCCGACAACAGTGGCGGCATTTCTCAGGAAGAGTTCGAGCAAGCCCGTGCGCATATGCGCCAGCGGGGTCCCAAACCGCGTGGCGGTAACTGAGGCTGATCGGTCCCGCCCCTTGTTCATGGGGGCGGGGCCGGGCAGGTTGCCCGGACAATGACGATGCCACTTGATGCGCGATCAGACGATGATGATGCAGCCTTGCTTGCCCGCTATGCGCGCGGCGATGCGGCGGCGGCGCGTGCCTTGACCGTGCGATTGGTGCCACGTGCCCATGCACAGGCATTCCGCATGCTTGGAGATGCGGCAGAGGCGGAGGATGTCGCCCAAGAGGCGATGGTTCGTCTATGGCGTGTGGCGCCGGACTGGCGCGCGGGCGAGGCGCAGGTGACCACGTGGCTTTACCGTGTGGTGTCGAACCTGTGCACCGACCGGCTGCGCAAACGCCCCCGGTCTGGTGTCGCGTTGGATGACGTTGCCGAACCGATGGACCCGGCCCCGGGGGCAGAGGACAAGATGCAGGATGATGCCCGTCGTGACGCGTTGCGTGGTGCGATGGCAGAACTGCCGGAACGGCAACGCTTGGCCCTGAGCCTGCGCCATTTCGATGGTGCGTCGAACCCCGAGATTGCAGAGACGTTGGGTGTCAGCGTCGAAGCGGTGGAAAGCTTGACGGCACGGGCCAAACGAGCCCTTGCGCAGGCATTGAAAGGGCGGGCAGCTGCCCTTGGATACAAAGGATGATGGATATGAAGCGCCCCTCAGAACAGCCCGACCCGGACTGGATCGGTGATATGCTGGATGACCTCGGCAAGGCCCCGGTGCCGGATCCATCGGGTGATCTTGTGGCGCGGGTGCTTGCGGACGCCGAAGCGCATATGCCGCCCCCCGGTGGTGTGCGGACCGTACCGCCCGTGTGGCAGCGGGTCGTGCAGGGCATCGGAGGGTGGGGCGTCATCGGTGGGCTGGTGGCAGCCACCGTCGCAGGCTTCGTCGTTGGAGTGGGCACGCTGGATGGCACCGGCGCTGACGCGCTTTGGACCCTGGGATATGACGCATATTATGACGCTGAGCTGGGTCTGGACGCCTTTGGCTGGGCGTTGGAGGAAGGCTGATCATGACAGAGACAACAATCGAACGGCGCTGTCCGCTTTGGGTCAAGATCCTGTTGGGTCTGTCACTGGCCGTGAACCTTGCCATTGTGGGACTGGTGGGTGGCGTGGCTTGGCGCGGTGGACCGCTAGGGGGCAAGGGGCCGGGGATGGGCTATGCCATGCCGTATGTTCTTGCGCTTCCGCACGATGACCGACGGGCGGTATTTGGCGCCGTGCGGGACAATGCCGACCTGCCGGGGCGCGGGGCACGGCGGGCGGCCTACCGCGATATGATCGCTCTTTTGCAAGCGGGTGCGTTTGACCGTGTTGCCGTCTCTGCGGTGCTTGAGCGGCAGGCCCGCGACGTCGGGCAAGTACAGATGGTGGCGCAGACTGCGTGGCTGGACAGGATCGCCGCCATGACCGAGGGCGAGCGTAGCGCATATGCCGAACGGTTGACCGAGGTTGTGTCGCGCGGCGGTCGGGGCCGACCTGGCAAGCGCGACTGACGCTCAGGCCGCCGGACGGCTGAGAGTGACGCGATTGCGCCCTTCCGCCTTGGCGCCGTAAAGGGCCTTGTCTGCACGGTCGAGCAGTGCCTCTGGTGTTTGCGCTTCGGTCGCCTTGGCGCCGCGTGCCGGGTCGACCACCGTCATGCCAATCGAAATTGTCGCCTCGACCCGCGCGACCTGATCCGGAACCTTGAAGGGCGTGCTTTGGATAAGGCGGCACAGACGCTTGGCTGCCTTGCGTGCATTGCTCAGACCTGCGCCGGGGAGCACGATCAGGAACTCTTCGCCGCCGATCCGTGCGACAAGGTCAACCGCGCGCAGATTTTCACGCAGACGGTGCGCTGTCTCGACCAGCACCGCGTCGCCTGCGGCATGGCCCAGCGTGTCGTTGATCCGCTTGAAGTGGTCCATATCGGCGACCATCACGGCAAAGGGCTTGCCCGTCTGCGTGGCCCGTTCCGCGATCCGTGCAAGATGCGGCATCGCATAGCGTCGGTTGTGCAAACCGGTCAGCGGGTCAATGACCGCAGCCTCGATGCCCGAGCGCACTGTATCGCGCAGCGCATCCGTCACCTTCTTTCGGCTCAGAAGCGCATTGAGCCGCAGAGCCAGTTCATCAGCGGATCGTTCGCACCGCATCAGATCATTTGCGCCCATATCCAGCATCTGTGCGCCCAGCGTGGTGTCGTCGCATCCAAGGATAACCAGGATGGCGCAATGGCGCGTGCTGGCCTGGCTGCGGATCGTGGCCAGAAGTTGCAGCATCTGCGGCCCTTCATTTGAGCCAACAACGAGCAGCAATGCATCGGGCGCGCGGCCCGGTTCAAGATCGGCAGCCGCAGTGGCCGGTTGGGCATATGTCACGTTGGCGGCAATCCGGTCCTCAAGTGCGGCGGCCCAGGGATCAGCGCAATTCGGATCGCGTGCGATGATGCGTACCGTTTGCGCTGGTGCAAAAGCGGCTGCAGCCTCACCAAAGCCCAAGGCGCGCGACGTGCCCTCGCGCAAGGTCCATTCACTGGCCGTCGCATAAGCCCGAATGATCGACCGTGTACGCGCCAGCAACAGCACATCGCTGATTGGTTTTTGCATGACGTCATCAACGCCACCCGCCAGAAGGCGCAACCGTTCTGCATTGTCCTCGGCGCCGCTGAGCGCGATCACGGGCACTTTCCCAGCCAGTCCGATCTTGCGCATCCGCTGCACCAGCCGCAACGGGCCGCCGTCCGGCATGTTTGTGGCGCACAGGATCAGATCCGGCACGTCCTGTCCCAGCACTTGCATGGCGTCTGCAATCGAACCGGCTTGGGTCATCTTGTAGTGGCTGGCCGCCAGCTTGACGCGCAGCACGATGCGGTTTGTCGCGATGGGGTCGATGACCAGAACCTTGCCGTGCATGAGCCGCGTCCAATTCATTACAAAAGCCGTGCATTAGGTTTTTGATCGTTTAGGTTAACAAAGCGTTTCCAACAGGCAGCAAAGGCACAAACGTGATGTCCCATTCGCAAGAATCCGCCGAAGTGGTCGGTTTGCAGGCCATCGGGTGGATGGCGGGCAACGAAGAATTGCTGCCCGTGTTTCTGGGCGCGACCGGTGCCAGCGAAGCAGATATGCGTGCAGGCATAGGCGATCCTGCCTTTCTTGGCGCGCTGTTGGATTTCATCATGATGGATGACGCCTGGGTGACTGCGTTTTGTGACGCGCAAAGCCTGCCCTACGACGCTCCGATGCGCGCGCGCATGGCGTTGCCGGGTGGGGGGGATGTGCATTGGACGTGACACCTGTGGCAATACCCGTCCGTGGTATTCTGTTCGACAAGGACGGCACCCTTTTCGATTTTTCCACCACTTGGGAGGCATGGGCCGCTGCCTTTCTGCGCCGTGCGGCCGCTGGCGACGAGGCCCATGCCACCGCCGCCGGGGCCGCGATAGGATTTGATCTGCCATCCGGCACTTTCGCGCGCGACAGCGTCGTCATTGCAGGAACACCGGATGAGATTGCGACCGGGCTGCGCCCTCATTTTCCCGACCTGTCCCATACGGCCATGTTGACCCTTCTCAATTCCGAGGCTGCCAAGGCCCCTCAGGCGGAGGCTGTGCCGTTGCGCCCCTTGTTGACGGACCTGATGGCGCGAGAAATCGTCCTTGGCGTGGCGACCAATGATGCCGAAGCGCCTGCGCGTGCGCATTTGCAATCAGCTGGCGTGGACCGGTTTTTCGAGTTTGTCGCGGGCAGCGACAGTGGTTTTGGCGGGAAACCCGCCCCGGGCCAGTTGCTCGGATTCTGCGCGGACACGGGGATCGCACCGGACGCCGTGCTTATGGTCGGCGACAGCACGCACGACCTGCATGCCGGTCGCGCCGCTGGTATGCGCACTGTGGCTGTCCTGACCGGCTTTGCCTCGCATGATGTGTTGGCCCCGCTGGCCGATGTGGTTCTGCCCGATATCGGGGCTCTTCCCAGCTGGCTTGATGACCTCAACACTGGCTGATAGGTCACATTCGCCTCTTCAGTTTGAAAAAACGACACGTACCGTCGCAAATGGAACTGTGAGGAACGGTTCGCTGCGGTGTCCTTGTGGTCGAAGACAGACCAAAAGGGGCGGCACAATGGCGGATACAGCGACACGGCGCAGAAGCCGAGGTGGTGGCCGGGCAGGGGCAGCGGCCCGCCGGGGTGCTGCAGTCATCGAGCAGATGCCATGGAACCCGCCCACCATCATCGATCCACCGGTTGAGCCTTTGTCACCTGAGGGTGTCGAGGCCATCCATGATGGCGCGATGCGCATTCTGGAAGAAATCGGTGTTCAATTCCTGAACGAAGAAGCGCTTGAAATCCTCCGAGACGCGGGCTGTTCCATTGATGGCGACATCGTCCGCATGGACCGTGAGTTCGTCATGGAAATGGTTGGTAAGGCACCCAGCCAGTTCACCCTAACCCCCCGTAATCCCGACCGAAAGATCACCGTGGGCGGCAAGCACCTGCTCTTTGGCAATGTGTCGTCACCACCAAACTACTGGGACATGGAGATTGGCACCAAAGTCCCCGGCACGCGTGAGATGTGTGCGAACTTGCTGAAGCTGACACAGTACTTCAACTGCATCCACTTTGCAGGCGGCTATCCGGTGGAGCCCGTGGATATCCATGCCAGTGTCCGCCACCTTGATGTGGTATATGACAAGCTGACGATCACGGACAAGGTCATGCACGCCTACAGCCTGGGCAAGGAGCGGGTCGAGGACGTGATGGAGATGGTGCGCATCGCGAGCGGTCTGAGCCACGAGGAGTTCGAGGCAACGCCAAGGATGTACACCAACATCAATTCAACCTCGCCTCTGAAACATGATCATCCGATGATTGATGGGTGTCTGCGAATGGTGCGGCGTGGGCAGGCCGTGGTGGTGACGCCATTTACCCTTGCCGGGGCGATGGCGCCGGTGACCATGGCCGGGGCTGTCGCGCAATCCATTGCCGAAGCGTTGTGCGCAATTGCCCTTTTCCAGTACGTGGCGCCAGGATCACCCTGCGCCATCGGCACCTTTACTTCGAACGTGGATATGAAGTCCGGTGCTCCGGCCTTTGGGACACCCGAATACATGCGCGCCACGCAGATGACGGGCCAGCTTGCGCGGTTCTATAATTTGCCGATGCGATCATCGGGGGTGTGCGCGGCCAACGTCCCCGACGGGCAGGCGATGTGGGAAACATCCAACAGTCTGTGGGCTGCGGTGCAATCGGGTAGCAACATGGTTTACCACGCGGCCGGATGGCTGGAGGGCGGGCTGATCGCAAGCCCGGAAAAGTTCATCATGGATTGCGAAATTTTACAGCAAATCCAGCGCTATATGGATCCATCGATCACAGGAACGGGCCCCGACGATATCGCTTTGGATGCTATAAAGTCTGTCGGAAATGAGGGCCATTTCTTTGGCATTCAGCACACCCAGGATCGCTATAGCACGGCGTTTTATCAACCGTTCCTGAGTGATTGGAAGAATTACGAAGGATGGGATGCCGCCGGTGCGATTTGGACACCTGAGCGGGCGCATCGGATGTTCAAGGACATCATTGGCAGCTTTGAAGCGCCTGAGCTTGACGCAAGCATTCGCGAGGAACTTGCTGATTTCGTGGCACGACGGAAGGCAGAAGGTGGGTCTCCGACAGATTTTTGAGCCGAAACGCCCCGATAATACCTCAAATTGCAATTGTTATAGGATTGTTTAGAGCTGCCTGTGCAAGGTGCAAGCGTGGCAATGGGAATGTCGTGCAATGCATGGGCTGATAAATCGCGCAATACAGTGCTTCGTGACCGACAGTTACGGGGCAGACAAATGGGTTGAAGCGATCCGGTTTGCCGATCTCGATTTCGTCGAATTCGAGGCAATGTTGATCTATGATGATGATATTACGCCGCGTGTACTGGACGCGATCAGCCAGATTCTGGACCGTCCACGCAGCGATGTGATGGAGGATATGGGAACCTATCTGGTCTCCCACCCGAATGTCGAAGCCTTGCGACGGCTGTTGCGATTTGGCGGCGTCACGTTCGTGGAGTTTTTGCATTCGCTTGATGACTTGCCCGATCGTGCGCGACTTGCGGTGTCTGACCTGAACTTGCCACGCATCGAATTGCGGGATCATTCCCCAACCCATTTTAGCCTGATCTGCGAAAGCCCAATCGATGGCTATGGTCATGTTATGATGGGTATTTTGCGTACAATGGCCGATGACTACGGCGCGTTGGCGCTGTTGGAATACACGGGCAGCGGCAACGGGGTCGAGACGATCTCGGTCACGCTGGTTGAAACTGAATTTGCAGAAGGGCGCGTGTTTGATCTGGGCGCGCGAGCATCATGATGGACCAAACGGCACTCACGGCTGCACTGGATGTCTTGTGCCCGATGCACCTTGTTCTGGGGCCCACCGGGCACGTTGTGCACGCCGGGCCCACGGTGCAGAAATTGCGCCCCAACACACCCATGGTCGGGCGCCGTTTTCTTGAGATTTTTGATCTGAAGCGTCCGCGTGCAATCACATCCATGGACACGCTGCGCGCCGCCGCCGGAACCAAGTTGCACCTGCAACTCCGCGACGCGCCCAAGACCGAAGTGAAGGGCTTGCTTGTCGCCGGGATTGAAGAGGGACAGAGCATCGTCAATCTTTCGTTCGGCATCTCGGTGGTGGATGGGGTGTCGGACTATGCATTGACGAGCGCGGACTTTGCAGCGACCGATCTTACCGTCGAAATGTTGTATCTGGTTGAGGCGAAATCAGCCGCGATGGAGGCATCGCGCAAGCTGAACCTGCGCCTGCAAGGGGCCATGATTGCCGCCGAGGAACAGGCATTTACCGACACGCTCACCGGCCTCAAGAATCGGCGTGCGATGGACCATGTGCTGGCGCGTCATGCGGATTGGGGGACGCGATTCGGCCTGATGCAGATCGACCTCGATTGGTTCAAGGCCGTCAATGATACCCTCGGGCACGCTGCGGGCGACCACGTGCTTCAAACGGTGGCGCGTGTGATGGTCGAAGAGACGCGCGAAAGCGACACAGTTGCGCGCGTGGGGGGAGATGAGTTTGTTATCATCCTGCCGCACGCCAAAGACGGTGATGCGATGGCTGGTATTGGCCGCCGCATCATTCAACGCATTTCTCGCCCGATCCCGTTTCAAGGCGAAGTGTGCAGGATTTCCGCGAGTATTGGCTCCGCCATTTATGATCCGGCGTCGGGTCAATCCGTGGCTGAGGTGATGGATGATGCTGATGTCGCCCTTTATGCGTCGAAACACGGCGGGCGCGGGCAACAGACACAATATCTGCCAGCACTCCGGCAAAACGCGCAAAATCTGATCCCGCCCGTGGGGCGCGGTGCCGAAAGCAGTGCTTAGTCTGTGAACTTGGGTGCTGTTTTGGAAGTGTGCGAACGCTTGCCCGAAACACACCAAATTACCGAATGCTATGGCACGGCACGCGAACGCCAAGACCAGGCTTTAGGTAGAAATGGCAGCCCGTAGGGGAATCGAACCCCTCTTTCCAGGTTGAAAACCTGGCGTCCTAACCGATAGACGAACGGGCCATCGCTGATGTGAGCGCTCAGATAGGCAATAAGGCGGTGGGGCGCAAGCGGAAAAATCGTCAGAACGCCGATAATTCTACGCAATCGCATGGCCGATAGGTATCAGGCCCGTGCTGCATCTTCGAGACGCAGTTGCACCGACTGCCGACCACGAAAGGCATTGATCTCAAGCCGTCCCGCCAGATGGAAAGGGGCACCCCCATGGTCCATCAGCGCAGGGCCAAGCGCACCGTCAAACGCTCCAAACGCAATCGCGTCCAATCGCGCACCGCCGGGTTCGCCGAAGGTGACTTTCAGATGTGTTTCCCCCACCCGACGCGCCTGCAAGATACGCATGGCGGCAAAGGCATACCGGGGCGCGGGAGCACCCGCACCAAACGGCCCGGCAGCATCGATCTGAGTTAGCAGCTCGACTGTGGCCGCCGCGGGCATCAATGCCCCATCAAGCCTCAGGTCGGCGGGACCCAACGCGTCTGCACCTTGTTTTGCCAAAAGGGCGTCCAGGCGCGCCATGGCTGCTTCGATCTTGTCCGCTTCGACCGTAAGACCGGCAGCCATTTTGTGGCCGCCACCTTTGATCAGCAAGCCTTCTGCCGCCAACCGCTGAATCGGTGCCCCGAGATCAATGCCCGACACGGACCGTCCAGAGCCTTTGCCAATCCCATCCTCGATCCCGATCACGATGGATGGGCGGTTTGTCACCTCCTTCAAACGGGACGCGACGATGCCCACAACGCCTGGGTGCCAACCCGGTCCAGCGGCCCATGCCAGCGCGCCATCCGTTCCGCGCGTTTCGCATTGTGCGATGGCGTCAGCGCGCACGCTGGCTTCGATCTCGCGTCGTTCGGTGTTGAGCGTGTTGAGCCGTTCGGCAATGGCCGCCGCCTCGTGCGGGTCGGTTGTGGCCAACAAGCGTGCGCCCAGATCAGCCTGCCCGATACGCCCGCCCGCGTTGATGCGCGGCCCTAGCAAGTAGCCCAGATGGTAGGGCGTGGGTGCGGTGTCGAGGCCCGCAATATCGGCGAGGGCAACCAACCCGGCACGATCGCGACGTGCCATGACCTTGAGCCCTTGTCGGACAAAGGCGCGGTTCACGCCGGTCAAAGGTGCCACGTCGGCGACCGTGGCGAGGCCAACCAGATCAAGCATCGCCATGAGATCGGGGCGTTTCGCCCCTGCTTCGCGCAATTGCCGGCCGGCTTCGACCAGCGCCAGGAACACGACGGCTGCGGCGCATAGATGGGCCAATGCGCCATCTTCATCCTGCCGGTTAGGGTTCACAACGGCCAAGGCGTCCGGCAGAGTTTCGGCGCCAAGGTGGTGGTCCAACACGATGACATCTGCGCCCGTTGCGGCCGCGATGGGGCCGTGGGACAGGGTACCGCAATCCACGCAGACAATCAGGTCGTGCGCTGCGGCGAGTTGAGACATCGCCGCATCATTCGGTCCGTATCCTTCGTCGATCCTGTCCGGAACGTAGAGCGTGGCTACCGCGCCCATGGCACGGAACCACGTCACCAGAAGTGCGGCTGAGCTGCCCCCATCCACATCGTAGTCGGCAAATATGGCGATCCGCTGGCGGTCTTTGACTGCGGCCAACAGACGCGTCGCTGCCTTTTCCATATCGCGCATGGATCTGGGATCTGGCATCAGGTCACGCAGAGTGGGCGACAAATACGCGTCGGCGGCATCTGGGGCCACCCCCATTCTGGCCAGGATCTGGCACACTGGGCGTGGCAATTGCGTTGCCTGGGCAAGTGTTTCCGCGGCTCGATCAGTCTCGATGTCCGGACCGATCCACGCCCTGCCGGTCAGCGATTGCTCAACGCCCAAAAAAGCCAATGCGTATTCCTTCCGCGGACCCTCGCGCCAGTTTAGACGCCGTCGCAAGCGTGGCAACAGGGGCTCGTAAGGCGGACGTGTCGTCCGCCCCGTCTGTCACACCGTGTGCGTGGGTGTGCGGTAGTTGATGCGACGTACGGATCCGGTCTTGGACCGCATCAAAAGTGTTTCGCAGGTCAGCCAACCCGGTTCGCGATGCACGGCTTGCAAAAGCGACCCGTCGGTCACGCCCGTTGCGGCAAAGATCACATCCTGCGTGACCATGTCATCTCGGGTGTAAATCCGGTTCAGATCGGTGATCCCGGCTTTGGCTGCGCGGCCCTTCTCATCGTCATTGCGAAACAGAAGGCGGCCATAGATTTGTCCTCCCATACACTTCAAGGCTGCTGCGGCCAGAACGCCCTCGGGGGCGCCGCCTTCACCCATATACATGTCGATGCCAGTGGTCGCGTCGGCGCAGTGCATCACGCCTGCGACGTCGCCATCTGTTATGAGGCGAATGGAGGCGCCGGTGCCGCGCACGGCTGCAATCACACTCTCGTGGCGAGGACGTTCGAGGATGCAAACGGTGATGTCAGCGGCATCGCAACCCTTGGCTTTGGCCAGTGCCTGCACGCGTTCTGCCGGGTCCATATCAAGTGTCACGATGTCAGGTGCAAAACCCGGACCGATAGCCAGCTTGTCCATGTAAACATCAGGTGCGTGCAGCATGGAGCCGCGTGGCCCCATGGCAATCACGGTCAGCGCGTTTGGCATGTCTTTGGCTGTCAATGTCGTGCCTTCAAGCGGGTCCAGCGCAATGTCCACGCCGGGTCCGTTTCCGGTGCCCACTTCCTCGCCGATATAGAGCATGGGCGCTTCGTCCCGTTCACCTTCACCGATGACCACGACGCCCGCGATGTCCAGCATGTTCAACTGCTCGCGCATCGCGTTGACGGCAGCCTGATCGGCAGCCTTTTCGTCGCCGTGGCCGACCAGCCGCGCAGACGCCAACGCGGCGGCTTCGGAAACGCGGGCAAGGCCCAGCGACAACATGCGGTCCTGAAACAGTGCGGTGGAGGTCATGTTGGAAAGTCCTTTGGGAAGAATGAAAAATCAGATGGCTTCGATGCGGAGAACCACAGGGTCAGAGGCGAGAACGCCGGTGCCCTGCATCGCCTGGATCGCATCGTTGACTGCGCCGCGGGTGCAGGTATGCGTGACGATCAGAACGGGTGCGGTGGTATCTGCATGGCCGTATTGCCGCATCCGGTCAATGCTGACGCCCGCGTCTCCCAGAACCGTGGCGATTTTGGCCAGTGCGCCTGGTTTGTCCACCAGGGCCATGCGCAAATAGTAGGGCGCGGGCAGGACGGATGCCGCGCGGGGCGCGCTGGTCAAGGTATCGGCGGGCTGTCCAAAGACGGGCAGGGTCAGTCCACGCGCGATGTCACAGACGTCGCCCATGACGGCAGAGGCTGTGGGGCCTTCGCCTGCGCCGGGACCGCGTAGAACCACCTGTTCCACGGCGTGCCCTTCGATCGCGACCATGTTCGTGCCGCCCTGCAATTGCCCAAAAGGCGATGTATCGGGGACAAGGCAGGGCATCATGCGTTGCTCCAGCCCGCGTCCTGTTTTCTGCGCCACGCCCAGCAGCTTGATCTTGTAGCCCATGTCGGCGGCATGGCCGATGTCTTCGATGCTGATCCGCTCGATCCCTTCCAACTCGATCCCGTCGAAATCGACGCGCGTGCCAAACGCGATGGAGGACAGGATGGCAAGCTTGTGCGCCGCGTCGATGCCACCCACATCCAGTTGCGGGTCGGCTTCGAGATAGCCAAGCCCATCAGCCTCGGCAAAGACCTCATCGTAGGTCAGGCCTGCGCTTTCCATGCGCGTCAGGATGTAGTTGCATGATCCGTTCATCACACCGACGATGCGGGTGATTTCGTTGCCTGCCAATCCTTCGGTCAGGGCCTTGATCACGGGGATGCCTCCAGCCACAGCCGCTTCATATCGCAGGCTGACGCTATTGGTTTCGGCTGCTTCGGCCAATGCTTGGCCGTGGATCGCCAGCATCGCCTTGTTGGCTGTGACCACGTGTTTGCCAGCCGCAATTGCCGCCTCGACCGACGCCTTGGCCGGGCCATCAGTGCCACCCATCAATTCAACATAAACATCGACATCGTCGCGCGTGGCGAGTGCCACCGGGTCGTCTTCCCAAGCGTAGCTCGTCAGGGGCACACCCCGATCCTTGTCGCGCGACCGGGCGCTGACGGCGCTCACTTCGATCTTGCGGCCTGTGCGGGCCTCAAGCATCGCGGCGTGTTGGCGGATGATCTTGACCACGCCGATGCCGACGGTGCCCAACCCTGCGATGCCAAGCCGAAGCGGTGCGTTCATGTCAGGATCCTTTGAGCGATGGGGCGTCGCGGGCGATGTAGCGGGTTCGGTCGGCGGGTGCAATTGCCGTTGGGCTAGCTGAGCGCCGCTAGCATGCGTGCGCGGGTGGCCGGATCAACGATGCTGCGCCGTTGCAGCGCACGTGCGCGGGCGCGCAGGGCTGACACGCGGGCTTCGAGCGTTTGCGTCGTCTCGACTGGGTCGCTGACCACTGGCGCTGCGCGGGCCATCAGCGGCTCAAGCGGGAGAAGCGCGGGAAAATCGGCCGCTTGGACGGAAGGAGAAACAGTGTCGTCAAGCTCAGGGAACTGCGTGCAGGCAGTCAAAGTCAGGCAAAGCAAGGCGGCAGCGGCGCGCATATGCGGAGGCTCCGGAAAACATGTGTTGCCCTTGTGATGCACCATGGTGTTGGCCCGTGCAAGCGTGGGTTGGTTTTGAACAGGTGTTCAGATAAATTCTGCGCATGGCTCGCAAGACTGGATCTCACGCCGATATCACCGGCCCGCGCGTGCGTGACGCGGCCCTTCGGCTGTTTGCGCGCCACGGCTATGCTGCTGTTTCCATGCGCCGAATCGCGGCTGAGGTGGGGGTGCAGGCGGGGGCCTTGTACAACTACACACCCGACAAGCAGAGCCTGCTGTTTGAGTTGATGCGTGACCACATGGTCGAGTTGCTGAAGGCTGTGCCTGTGGAGGCAGGAGATGCTTCGCTTGCGCAGCTTGAGGCCTTTGTCCGTTTTCACATCGGCTTTCACCATGCCCGCCCCGACGCGGTGTTCATTGCCTATATGGAATTGCGCAATCTGGAACCAGCGAATTTCATTGAAATTGAGGCACTGCGGGGACGCTATGAGGCTGTCCTGGAAGGGATTTTACGCAGCGGTGCCGATACGGGTGTGTTTGATGTTGCGGATGCAAAGATTGCCACTTTGGCTGTGATTGCGATGCTGACCGGGGTGACGACATGGTTCCGTGAAGAGGGGCGGTTGAGCCTGACTGACGTTCAGGATCAGTATTGGAATATGGTGCGCAAAGCTGTTGTTGCGTGACGCCGGGGTGGGACGCTCTTTGGCATTGCCAAAGTCGCCCCACCCACCGTCCCGTCGTACTTGGGATTTTAGTGCGCAGGCTGGATGAAGGTGCCGTTGCGCAGGTCGCGCATGGCCTGCATCAACTCCTCTTGCGTGTTCATCACGATGGGGCCGTGCCAGGCCACAGGTTCGTTGATAGGTGCGCCAGAGACCAGCAGGAAGCGGAGGCCTTCGGGGCCTGCCTGCACCGTGACTTCGTCGCCTGTGCCGAAGCGGATCAGGGTCCGGTCACCGGAGAGGTCGCGGATGTTAACCTCTTGTCCTGAAACCTCTTTTTCCAGAAGCACACCTGAGGGGTCTGACGCATCCGCGAACGCTCCTGCACCTTGGAAGACATAGGCGAAGGCGCGGCGGTAGGTGTCGATCTTTAATGTCTTCTTCACGCCCGCCGGTATGGAGATATCGAGGTATTGCGGGTCTGCGGCGATGCCATCGACGGGACCTGTCTTGCCCCAGAACTCACCTGTGATCACACGGACCTTGGTGCCGTCATCGTCGATGATTTCGGGGATGTCGGACCCTTGGATGTCCTGATACCGCGGCGCCGTCATTTTCTGGTCCGAGGGTAGGTTGCCCCAGAGCTGGAAGCCGTGCATTTGCCCCTTTGCGTTGCCGTGCGGCATTTCCTGGTGGAGGATGCCGGAGCCTGCTGTCATCCATTGGACCGAGCCTGCGCCGAGGGTGCCGGAATTGCCCAAAGAGTCACTGTGTTCCACCGTGCCTTCGAGGACGTAAGTGATTGTTTCTATTCCCCTATGTGGATGCCACGGGAAGCCTTTTTCGAAATGAGCGGGCACGTCATTGCGGAAATCGTCAAAGAGCAGGAACGGGTCCAGTTCGGACGGGTCTTGGAAGCCGAAAGCGCGGTGCAGGTGGACGCCTGCGCCTTCCATAGTGGGTTGCGCCTGGCGGGTCTCAATGGTGGGGCGGAGGGACATGGGGGTCTCCTTTCATCTTTGTGTTGAGGCAAAGATAGGCATTGGCATAGAGCACACAATTGGCAGCTGCGAACCGCATCTGTGCGCATTTGCAAAGCACATGTTGGGGGTGTGCGACGGGACCACCACAACCGTTTGGTTCTCTCATTCCCGAGGACCTGTATATACAGGTGGGCGTCAGGTAACCGGACCAGGGCCCGGACAGAGCCAACTCCCTCGGAATTGCTTAAGGCCACCGGAATGCAACCTGTCACGAGAAGGGCAGAACCCGCCACGCCGCTACATAGGGGCGGGGGCGGGGCGCGACAAGGCTTGTCGGTTCACTTCGGCGTACTGCACAATCCTAGGCTTGGTCCGCGCGTCCGATTTCGGGCACATGGCGGGGTGGCGCGGTACGTTATGCCGCAGGTTGGCTGGTCTCGGGTATGGCCGCCTCACCGTTGAGGTGATTGCGCAGGCTGGTTTCGAAAAAGTGCTGCCACCCGCGCTGGCAAACATCGAAACACGCGATCTGTGGGGTGAGCCCTTTGTGGGTCAAGGTGACTTTGCAGCCGCCCGTAGTTGGTGCGACCCGCCAGATCAGGCTGGTGCCTTTCCATTCTTGCGGCTCGTCCACATCTTCGATGATCATGTGGGCATCGGTGCAGGTCCAACTGAAGTCTGTTGTCGTGTTGCCCGGATCGATGGCGAAGGTAACGTGGCTACGGTTGAAGCGGATGGTGAAGCCAGTTGGGTGACGGTCCACGCGGGTGGACCACCAAAGCTCAAGGTCATCGGTGATCATACGCGCAGCCCGGTCGGGCGACGCGCTTGTTGTGATTGTAGCGGAGTAGTCCATCAGTCGTCCTCGTGAATGTCATTGCGCATGCGCATGAGGTGATCGTCCCAGCCCTTGTCGAGCGCGAGCGTGAGGCCGAAGGCGGCTTCGCCCTGGGGCAGGCCGGTGTGTTCCAGGGCAAGCTGGGTGCCGCCGGGGACATCCGTGAGTGTCCATTTCACGGTGCTGACCGCGTCGCCCATGGGGCCGACGGTGAACGTGTATTCGAGGTGGTTTGGGGCGTCGGCTGTGATCACCTTGCCCCAGATCAAGAGGTCGCCGCTGGTGGTGCCGAACATTTCCAGTGTCTCGCCCTCGGCCAGCGGTGTTTTCGGCGCGTGGAACCATTTGGCGAGGTGTTCGGGTTGCGTGAGGTAGTCCCAGACCAATGACCGGGGCGCTTTGAGGAAGATCGTCTTTTGCAATGTCGTGTCGGTCATTGGATGTCCTTTTCGATGGCGGTTTTGAGGTCTGACAGGCGGTCATCCCAGAAGCGGTCGAAGACTTCGAGCCACGTGAGGATGGGTGCCAGACCGGCGGGGTTGATGCGGTTGATGCGTTCGCGGCCCCGCGCCTCGACCGTGATCAGGCCGCCATCGCTGAGGACGGTGAGGTGCTTTTTCACGGCGGCACGGGTCATGTCGAAGCGGTCGGAGACTTGCGCGATGGTCATGTCCTGTGCGCCCAGCATCGTGAGGATGTCGCGGCGGGTGGGGTCGGCCAGCGCGCGGAAGGCGTTTTGGGTCTGATCGCTCATTGCGTCACCGGCAGGAAGTCGAACGCGCCGTCCTGGTAGAGCATGGTGACGCAAGGAGTGTCGGAGACGCAGGTGGAGATGTGGGGCAGTCCCGCGGGCACCTGGTAGTAGCCGCCGGGGCCCACCGTGGTGGTGGCGTCCGTGCCGAGAGGGGTGTGCGTCATCTGCCCCTCGATCATCACGCCGTGCATGGTGAACGTCTTGGTGTGGGGCGGGCTGGTGGTGCCCGAGGGCAGTTTGACCATAGCGAAGTAGGGTTCCGTCCATCGGTCGCCGGAGAGGGGGGCGAAGGCGACCCCTTCGGGTGTGGTTTCCCAATCCAGCGCGTCGGCTGGAGTGAGGGTGATTGCGGAGTCAGCCAGCGCAGGGGTGGCGGCGAGCAGGAGGAGGACGAGAGGTTTCATGGGGTGTCTCACGATATGATGCCGTTTGGTATCATATTAATGAGATACCTTTTGGTATCATGTCAAGCCGTTTGCGCTTATGGACCGATGGCGCGCGCCAAGTCATTCAGGAGATTGGGTAAATCCGTAAGTTTCCAGCTCTTCCGGGAGCAGGACATAGATCTGATCCGGGGGCGTGGACATGGCGTGTTGCATGACGAGCGTGTCGATTCCCATCTCGTCGAGATAGGTCATCACTTCGGCCTGGCCGCGCTGGATGTCTTCGACGGCGAAGGCGGCGGGGAGGAAGGTGTTTTCGCCGAAATAGTGTTGGTGCACGCCGACGGAGGCTGCGTCGGCAATGGTGCGTTTTGCGCCTGCGGCCAGAAGGTAGGGGCAGGCGGAGTAGCAAAACTCGCCCGACAGCATTTGCGTGGCGATGCCTTCGCTGCGGATGATCCGGCCCAAGGCGAGCGCGTCTGCGACGGAACCGCCGGGGCTTTGCAGGATGAGCGTGTCGGGGCGGGGGTCGGATTGGCGGATAAGGGCGGCGAGGCGGTCGGCGTCGCCGTCGCTGATCCCCCCTTCGAGCCGGTAGATGGTACCGTCGGTTTGCGTCAGCACCAGCCGGTTGGGCAATTCGCCGGGGTCGCGGGCGGGCTGTGTGGTAGGCCGGTCGCGGTCGGGGCGGAAGGTGCGCCGCTGGTCGCCGGGGCGGACGGGTTCGGTGAGCCTTGGGGCGTCGGGGCCGAAGGAGGGCAGGCGGAGGCCTTGCATGTCGCCAAGGATCAGCAAACCGCCGATGCCCAGTTGAAAGATCAGCACGCCCATGAGCGTGCGGGCGATGGGGTTGCGGTGTTTTTGCGCCGTGTCTGTCATTCGGCGACCCGTTTGGGCGGTTCGGGGGCTTCGATCTTGTCGGGGGCGGTCATGGTCGTTTCGACGTCACGCAGGGCGGCCATGGCGGCGCGGAGTTCGGCCAGCGTCAGGGTGTCTTCGATGGCTGCGCCTTCGCGCCCGCCCCGGATCGCGTTCTGGGTGATGGCGAGGATGAAGACCAGTACGGCAGGCAACAGGTCGATCGCGATGGCCCCGGCCCAGGAGGGCACGAAGTTGCGGGCGTAGAGGATGACCGCATCGGCGGAGGAGATGGGTGTGTAGGTGACGTCCGTGGCCTGTTCGAGCGATTGCACGTTCTGGGCGGCGCGTTCGAGGGTGGTGGCGCGCTGGGCGAGCACTTCGAGCACGGAGGTGATGGTGGCGGCCTGATCGGTGCGGCCCTGTTCGGTGTCGCTATCGAGTTCCGGCAGGACGACGGAGGCGGCGAGGTCCTGAGCCGCGCGTTCGACAAGCGGGGCGACGGACAGTTGGCGCATTTGGGTGATGAGGCCGGCGAGGCGAACGGCTTGTTCGGAGAATTCGACGGAGCGCGCCTCGACCGGACCCGGTTCGACGGTGAGGGCGCGCATGCGGGAAAGGATGGCGTTGCCTTCGGTGAAGGCGGACTCAACCAGCGGGGTTTGGGCGCTGATTTGTGCCTCCAGGCCCGAGAGTTCGGCGGCTTTCTGGCGCAGGACGCGGAAGACGGCGCCGCGGCCCGCGAGGCCCGAGAGGGCACCGGCGGCTTCCTGTTCCGACAGGTCCTCGAAGGATTGGCGGACGCGGGCGACATCGCGTTCGAGCGATTGGCCCGTCAGGGCGACCTCGTGGGCGCGTTCAAGGCTGGATTGGTAGTCTTGCACCGTTTTGGCGAGGTGTTGTTCGACGGCCGCGGAGCCTGCAAGGGCGGCGGCGTTGAGCCATGACGACATGGCGACGATGGCGAGCGAGCCCACGCCCATGGCGACCACCAACCCGATGCGCGCGCCTGCGGTGCGGACCGCCGGATAAAGCCGCATCATGTAGGACCAGAAGACGAAGATGCCGACGGACACGGCGACCGAATAGGCGATGGCGGCGAACACCGACATGGCGCCGTTTTCATCGAGCAGGGATGAGACGCCCAAATAGGTGTAGATACCCGAGGCCACGGCCAGCACCCCAAGGGCGGTGCCGGAAAAGGTGTCAAGCCAACCAAGATGTCCCTCAAGCTCGCGCGCATAGCGGACGCCGCGGGCCTGAGCTTGGGTCAGCCGTGTGTCATCACTCATTACTTTTTGTCCCCACTGGTGTGGGTCCAAAGGTAGGGGCGGGGGCCCAGATCGCCAAGGGGGCAGGCCGCGCTTGCGTTTGTTCAGGGTTTGTTCGTATGTTTGTACCCATGCAGATCGCCGCTGATATGACCACGATGATGCCCGGCCAGCTTTTGGCGCGGGGGGTGTCGCGGCATCTGGCGTCGCTGGGTTGGGCTGCGGTTGAAGAACTGGTGCCTGCGCGGGGCTTGCGGGTGGATGTGATGGCGCTGGGGCCCAAGGGCGAAATCTGGGTGGTGGAGTGCAAGTCGAGCCGCGCGGATTTCATGTCGGATCAGAAATGGGAGGGGTATCTGGACTGGTGTGATCGGTTTTTCTGGGCGGTGGACAGTGATTTTCCGGTGGACCTGCTGCCCGAGGGCACGGGGCTGATCATTGCGGACGCCTATGATGCCGAGATCATCCGCATGGCGCCCGAGGACAAGCTGGCCCCAGCGCGGCGCAAGGTGATGGTGCAGAAGTTCGCCACCCATGCGGCGCGGCGGTTGCAGAGCTTGCGGGACCCGGGAGCGGGGTTGGACTGGTAGGACGGCGGAATATCCAGATTGTGCCCGAAGTAACCGATGCTGCAAGTCGCACGAAGGGCAGCTAAGGGAAAAAGTGGTCCTAAGGAGGATACCCGTTCAAGACCATGGTGGTCGCAGATAAGCTGTTTCTAACGGCCAACTCGTTGTCACATGCCGCTGTTGGAGAAAAACAAGCGTTTGATAAATGCGCGGGCATCAGGACTGGCTTGGAGGCCGACAACCGAGAAATGCTTTGCAGATGGAAGCAGTTGTTGGATTTCGTTGATCAATGTTCGACCAATGCGATTCTGGTATTGCGCTGCAGAAATATACATTCCCCAAATATATCCTAATCCGCCGCGCTCGGCTGCTATTGCATTTCCCACAACGCAATCGATTGCGGTACGCTGGCTGTTTCTACCCCGACCAGCTTGGTATACGTTTCTCGCCTGCATCTCGCGAGATGGGTGCGGACACCTTCATGATCGGTGATGGTCAAGTCTCGAACTGTCTGCATACGAATTTTATATCACGCCGCTTGACGTGGCAAACGCTGACTCTTGAGCGAGAAGAACGAGCGACTGCTTTGTCCGGACTGCAGTCATCGAGACGAAACCGGATTTGTTGTGCAAAGCTCGCGCGCCACTCACTGGGGTTGGCCTATCTGGACTACTGGAACAGATCGAGGGTGCGGAGTTTAGCGCTTCATTGCGCCCGCAGCCTTGGCGGCGGCACGGATTTCGTCGGCGATCTCTTCGGCCTCGTCGGGTTCGAAATCCATGGGAATCTCGATGCCTTTTGCCTCGATATAGATGCGCACCATGCCTTTGTCGGTGGGTCCGATTTGGAGGTTGGCTTCGATGTCGCTTTCTTTGTTGATGCTCATTGTGCGGTCCTCCGGATGATTGGCGGCTCTGCTAGCGTGGGGCGGATTGAAACGCAAGCGCGTGGGGGCCATGGTGTGATCCATGTCTGATGTCACCTTGCGCCTGTTCGATCCCGATGACACCGATTGGTTGGTGGACCAGCACGGCCTTCATTATGCCCGCGAAGAAGGGTTCGATGACAGTTTCGGCCCGCTGGTCCGGTCCATTCTCGATGGGTTTGTGGCCGATCATGATCCTGCCTGTGAGAGGGGATGGATTGCCGAAGCCGTAGGGCAGCGGTTGGGGTCGATTTTCTGTGTGCGCCATGATGCGACGACGGCCAAGCTTCGTCTCTTTTTGCTGGTGCCTGAGGCGCGTGGTTTGGGGGTGGGCCGCATGCTGCTCGGTCAGTGCATGGGGTTTGCGCAGGAGGCGGGCTATGGTGGCATGACCCTTTGGACTCATGAAAGCCACCGCGCGGCCTGTGCCCTCTATGCGCGCACCGGTTGGCGCCTTGCGGGGGCGAAACCGGTGCATTCCTTTGGCTGTGATTTGGTGGAGCAGACCTGGATTTATCGGTTTTGACGGTCTTGCAATCGTCGCACGTCATGGGTATTTGATCGCGCAGTGCCGCCGTAGCTCAGTTGGTTAGAGCGCCTGATTGTGGATCAGGAGGTCCCCCGTTCGAGCCGGGGCGGTGGTACCATCCGCGCCAGCCACTTTGTTCTGCGAAGATTTCCAAGACCTGATACGGCTGCGAAACTTAATTCATTGTTTCAATTCTGCAGCGTCTGCACCGCGCCGCCTTGCCACCTGTGCGGCAATTGATTCCCTGCGGGAGGCGAAAACCATCCTCTTAAAAAACCACTCTTTAACCTCTGGGCACGCATTGTCGTTTGCATGGGATATGCAGATGCCAAGTGACATTCGGATATACGTCATCATGATCGCTATTGGCGGGACATTGATCTTTGCCGTATCGTTTGTGCCGCCCCTGACGACCGGGGGGCTCGCTCTCGCTCCGGGCGTCACTCAAGAGGATTTCGACGATGCCGTTGCTCGGGAGTTGAAGCATTGCCAGAGTTTGGACGCAGACCTTGATTGCCAGTGCTATGCCGATGTCTCGGGCTATGTGCTGGCGCAAGAAACCGCGCCGATCCCGTTCACTCGGTCAATGGACCAAACCGAACTCGCAAGACGTCAAGCCGCTCCACGGTGTTAATGGGACCGTGCAAAGGCGTTCAACGGAACGTCTTTGCCCGTCCGGCCCGCTCTCAATCAAGAACGATGGTCTGGCGTATCGTGCCGGTGACCTGATCGAAGATCAGGATTTGATCGTCGGCCGTGACCACCGCGTACCAGTCAGAGCCGACAGTGAAAGCCGTTGCTGTCGTGCCGTCCGGCAGCGTGACCCGGTCGGGCAGGGGCAGCGGTGCCGGGTCTGAGTTCAACCGGATGACAAGCAACGCGACCACCGTTACAACGCCCCCGATCATGATGATCGTCAACGCCGTCACCAGCCGCCGCAGAAAGGCGAGATTGGCGGGAAGCTCCGGGGTGTCCATGTCGTCCACTTGCGTGTCCTTTGTCATTGCGGCCGATCCGCCTGCGCGTCTTGATAAGGCCATCGCGCGGGACGTGCCAGAGGGGGCCGCCTTGTCCCGCACACGGCTCGCGCGCCTGTTGGCGGAGGGCGCGGTGAGCGTGGATGGCGTTGTAGCATCTGATCCCAAGGCAAAGGTGGCTGAGGGGGCCATTGTCGAAGTGACCGTCGAGCGGGCGCAGGACAGCCATATCGGGGCCGAAGACATTCCGCTTGATGTGGTGTTCGAGGATGATGAACTGATTGTCGTCAACAAGCCTGCAGGCATGGTGGTGCATCCGGCACCCGGATCGCCCTCGGGCACGTTGGTCAATGCGTTGATGCACCATTGCGGCGATGACTTGTCCGGTGTGGGCGGCATGAAGCGCCCCGGGATTGTGCACCGGATCGACAAGGACACCAGCGGGCTGTTGGTCGTGGCCAAGTCCGATGCCGCCCATCATGGGCTGGCGGCGCAATTCGCAAAACATACGGTCGAGCGGTATTATCGCGCTCTGGTCTACGGCGTGCCGGATGGCAATGATCCGCGGCTGCGCGGGGTGAAGGGCGCGTCGTTCGAGCCGGGCAATGTGCTGAAGCTGACCACGCAACTGGCCCGTCATAAAACCGACCGGCAGCGTCAGGCCGTTTTGTTTCAAGGCGGACGCCATGCCGTGACCCGTGCGCGGTTGGTCGAACGCTATGGCACGCCGCCGGTGCTGAGCCAGATCGAGTGTTGGCTGGAGACGGGGCGCACCCATCAGATCCGGGTGCATATGGCGCATGCGGGGCACGGCTTGGTCGGTGATCCGACCTATGGCGGTCGGCGCAAATTGCCGCGCGGGGCACTGAGTGAGATGGCGGCAGCGGCCGTCGCGGGCTTTGGCCGGCAGGCGTTGCACGCGGCAGTATTGGGGTTCGAGCATCCGCTGTCCGGCGAAATGTTGCGGTTTGAAGCGCCGATGTCGGCGGATTTCGCCGATTTGATCGCGGTATTATGTAACTAAGCGACCATCGCACGGTCCGTTTACGCATTTTTTACAAAGCGGTGTAACGAACAGCACATGCGCGTGAGAGCACGGGTCTTGGTCTCCACTCCTTCGGATGCGCATGTCATATTCACTTTGCGACGACACCCGTCACTTGAACACGGGCGTTCGCCGTCCCATATGTAATGTTAAGCGCTTAAACATACCAAGGCGCAAAGGAGGGACAACATGGCCAATTACGCAAATCTTCCGGCACCGACGCCCGAAGGCGGTCTGAACCGGTATATGCAGGAAATTCGGAAGTTCCCGCTGTTGGAACCCGAAGAGGAATACATGCTGGCCAAGGCCTGGGTCGAGAAAGAAGACACAGGTGCGGCCCACAAGATGGTGACATCGCACCTACGCCTCGCCGCCAAGATCGCCATGGGCTATCGTGGATACGGCCTGCCGCAGGCCGAAGTGATTTCAGAGGCCAATGTGGGCCTGATGCAGGCGGTCAAACGGTTTGATCCTGAAAAAGGCTTCCGCCTTGCCACCTATGCGATGTGGTGGATTCGTGCGTCGATCCAGGAGTACATCCTGCGGTCATGGAGCCTCGTAAAGCTCGGCACGACATCGGCTCAGAAAAAACTGTTCTTCAATCTGCGCAAAGCGAAGGCAAAGATCGGTGCGCTGGAAGAGGGCGATCTGCGCCCCGAGAACGTCAAGCGGATCGCGACTGATCTGGGCGTGACCGAGGCCGAGGTGATCTCGATGAACCGGCGCATGTCGGGCGGCGACGCGTCGCTGAACGCGACCGTTGGGTCCGAAGGCGAAGGGGCCATGCAATGGCAGGACTGGCTTGAGGACGAAAGCGCCGATCAGGCGGGCGACTATGAGGCGCGCGATGAATTGGAAGTGCGCCGCGAAATGCTGGCCGAGGCACTCGAGGTTCTGAACGAGCGGGAAAAGGATATCTTGACGCAGCGCCGTCTTGCCGATGCGCCTGTCACGCTCGAGGATTTGTCGACCGAGTACGGTGTGAGCCGCGAGCGGATCCGCCAGATCGAGGTGCGCGCCTTTGAAAAGCTGCAGAAGAAAATGCGCGAGATTGCCAAGACCAAGGGGTTGATGACTGCATCCTGACCAGCAACGCGCAGTGTGAGTGAAATGAAAGGGCGTCCCGTTGGGGCGCCTTTTTTTCGTGGGCACAGGACGGGGCGGCGCCGAGTGTCCTCCATCGTGGGCACTGTACGTGGCGCATTGCGTTCTGGACCGCTTGTATCGGTCGGGCTCGTCGATATGGTGCCAGCATAGTCGAGAGCGGAGGGAAGTCATGGTGGAAACTGTCAACTGGGGCATTCTGGGTGCAGGCAAGTTTGCACGACAACAGATGGGCCCTGCCATTCACGCAGCGTCGGGCGCGCGTCTCTCGGCCCTTGCCACGTCAAGCGCCGATAAAGCTGCGCCGTTTCAGGCATTTTGCCCTGATCTGACGTTACATGACAGCTATGACGCACTTCTGGCGGATCCCGGAATCGACGCGGTTTACATCCCGTTGCCCAACCATCTGCACGTTGAATGGTCGCTGAAGGCGCTGCGCGCGGGCAAGCATGTGCTGTGCGAAAAGCCGATGGCGATGGCAGCGGACGCCTATGCGGAGCTGATTGCGGCGAGGGATGCTGGGGGTTGCTTTGCCACAGAGGCGTATATGATCGTGCACCACCCGCAATGGCAGCGCGCCAAGGCGCTGTACGAGCAGGGGGCAATCGGCAAGCTGCTTCACGTCGAAGGGCTGTTTGCCTACAACAACGCCGCCGACCCGGAAAATGTGCGCAACCGCCCCGAAACAGGCGGGGGAGGCATCCCGGACATCGGCGTCTACACCTATGGCGCAACCCGGTGGCTGACGGGTGAGGAGCCGCTGGAGATCACGCATGCCGATGTGGATTTCGAACAGGGTGTCGATGTGGTGGCCCGCGTGTCTGCTCGCTTCCCCGGTTTTTCCGCCCATTGGGTCAATTCGATGCGCATGCACCCCTGTCAGGAGATGACCTTTGTCGGAACGGATGGGGTGATGAAATTGACGGCCCCTTTCAACCCGGGCGTCTTTGCAACGGCACGGTTGGAGTTGCAGCGCAACACGGCGCGTGATGACAGTCCTCCGGCGGTGACGGAGGAACGATTTCCCGGCGCAAACCATTATGTGTTACAGGTTGAGGCATTCTCGCGCCATGTTCAGACCGGCACGCCTTATCCCTGGCATCTTGAGGATGCGCAGGGCACGCAGGCCCTGATTGATGCTGTGTTTGCCAAGGCCAAGGGATAGCGCAGATCGAAAAGGGGTAATGCAATGGCAGGCGGTTGGGCCAAGGACGGGGCGGTGTCGGAACAGATCGAGGCGTCCATTTCGGACGAGTTGGCGCGTATGCAGGCCCGCAAAGCCCCTGTTGGCGAGAGCCTGACCCATTGTGCGGAATGCGAAGAGCCGATCCCCGAAGCACGCCGTAAAGCGTTGCCTGGCGTGAAACTATGCGTGGATTGCGTGGCCGAACGCGATGCAGCCTTCAAAGCGCGGGGCGGGATCAACCGCCGCGGATCCAAGGACAGTCAGTTGAAGTGAGCGCCTCAAATGAGCGGTGCTTGCGTGCCTTAAGGGGCGGTTAACTGCGATGCCGATAAAAAGTGCGCTGTGACGGGAACTATTCGATCACAGCGGCGTTATTGGCTCGAGCCTTGAAAGGTGCACATCATGACAACCGCGGCAGTACGAACAGTCAGCCGGGCCCTCTGTTGGGTCCTGGTCTTGTGTATGTTTGCGCCTGTCGCGCGCGCGCAGACCCACCTGGTGTTTTGTTATGACCCGTACCCGCCCTATACGCTTGGGACGGAAGGTGCGCCCACCGGCGGGCTGAAGGTCGAGTTGCTTGAGGCCTTGGTGGACCGCATGGACGGGATCACGGCAGAAGTGGTTCTGATGCCTTGGGCGCGCTGTCAGGAAGAGGCACGCGTCGGCGATGTCGATGGAATTCTGCCGTTGTTTTACAGCGATGCGCGCGCTGAGTTCCTCGCTTTTTCCGATGCTACTTTCGAACAGACCAGCGCGCTGTGGTACAATAGCGAAACAAGGCCAGACGCTGCGGCGTGGGCGGGCGACTATGCCGACATCGCCGATGCCCGCTTGGGTTTGTTGAACGGTGCCGTGATCGATGCAGAGATGGAGGCCGCATTTGCGCGCAACCAGCCGATCCAGCGGGCCAATTCGATTGCGAGCATGTTCGACATGTTGAAATTTGGCCGCATCCAGTTCGCGGCATTGGATGCCAAGGTGGGCGAACATCACCTGCAAACCGTCGGCCTGTCCGACGTGATCCGTGCCATGCCCGTGACGATCGCGCCGCGCACCGCTCATTTTGGCCTGTCCAAGGCCAGCGGAGCGCATGTGCACCTGGATGCGCTCAATGCTGCGCTGCGCGATTTGCAGACAGATGGGAGCCTGGCCCGGATTTATGCCGGGGGCTGGTAGCTTCTGCTGTGTAGTTGAGCATCAGAACGTTTTGCGGGCCGGCATCTCCGTGTGGCCAGACGTGCCCTGTATCCTGAAATCCTCCAGATCGATAGGCACGATAGGCCGTCGGGTTGGTGAAGTTCACAGTCAGCCAGAGTTTCGACTGGTCCGGGTAGCGCACCCGCAAATAGTCCGGGAGCAGTCTGCAGGACTGCGTGCCGATACCAGTGCCTTGCCGCGCCGCATCAATCATGAACGCTCGAAGGCCCAACCCATGTGGCGCTGCGAAGGGGTAGCGTGTGGCATAGGCTCGGTCGATCTTGAAAAAGCCAACCGCCGTGTCGTTTTCAAAGATCCCGTGGAAATCAACATCCGGTTCTGAGGCTTGGAAGGCCTCTGCCACGGTGCCCGAGAACTTGATCTGGTCGGGATGGACAGTGACATGTCCCACGCGTGTCAGGTCCGATGGTGTCAGTGGCGCGAGAGTGAGCATCTTGGAAAATTGCTCCTATGGGGGATATCTATCCAGACAAAAAGCCCAACATGCTTGCTGGAAGCCATGCTCTCGCCGCGACGTCGGGTGCGGTGGGAGCAGCCCGGTACACGGCCATCCCACCCTTGGTCTCAGTCTTCCATTTCTTCCAACTCGTCGATGAAGCCGGAAATCATGCTGAGTCCTTTGTCCCAGAATTTGGGATCAGAGGCGTCGAGGCCGAACGGGGCCAGCAATTCCTTGTGGTGTTTGGAACCGCCCGCCTTGAGCATGTCGAAATACTTGTCCTCAAACCCTTCCGCGCCATCGGCGTAGACAGAATACAGCGCATTCACGAGCCCGTCGCCAAACGCGTAGGCGTAGACGTAGAAGGGCGAGTGTACGAAGTGGGGGATGTAGGCCCAGAAGGTCTCGTACCCGTCCATGAATTCGAAGGCCGGACCGAGGCTTTCGGCCTGAACCGACATCCAGAGCGCATTGATGTCTTCGGGCGTGAGTTCGCCGCCCCGGCGGGCCTCGTGCAATTTGCATTCAAAGTCATAGAACGCGATCTGGCGCACAACCGTGTTGATCATGTCCTCGACTTTGCCGGCCAGCATCACTTTGCGCTGGGCGTCGTCCTTGGCCCCGTCAAGCATTTTGCGGAACGTGAGCATCTCGCCAAAGACCGAAGCCGTTTCGGCCAGCGTGAGGGGCGTGGAGGACAGCATTTCACCTTGGCCTGCCGCGAGGACCTGATGCACGCCGTGGCCAAGTTCGTGGGCGAGTGTCATCACGTCGCGCGGTTTGCCCAGGTAGTTGAGCATCACGTAGGGATGCACATCCGTGACTGTGGGGTGGGCAAAGGCACCGGGGGCTTTGCCGGGTTTCACGCCTGCGTCGATCCAGCCCTTTTTGAAGAACGGCTGTGCGAGGTCGCCCATCCGCGGATCAAAGGCGTTGTAGGCGTCCATGACCGTCTTTTCGGCCTCGTCCCAATTGACGATGCGGGGGTCCTCCATGGGCAGGGGTGCGTTGCGATCCCAGACCTGCATGGTTTCCAGACCCAGCCATTTGCGCTTCAGTTCGTAGTAGCGGTGGCTGAGTTTGGGGTAGGCATCGACCACCGCGTTGCGCAGCGCTTCGACCACCTCTGGCTCGACCTGGTTGCTGAGGTGCCGGCCCGTCTGCGCCGTGGGCATGCCACGCCAACGGTCCACGATTTCCTTTTCCTTGGCTTGCGTGTTGTGCACACGGGCGAAGGTTTTGATGTTGCCTGAAAAAACCTCGGCCAATTCACGCGCGGCCGTTTCTCGCTTCTTGCGGTCCGGGTCCGTGAGGAAATTCAGCGTGCCTTCGATATTGAGTGCCTCGCCGTCGATGTCGAAGGTGAGACCGGCGATGGTTTCATCAAACAGCCGCTCCCAGGCATCGCCCACCACGCCGAGGTCGTGCAGGAATTTCTCCAACTCGTCGGAAAGCTGGTGCGGCTTCATCGCCCGGATCTTGTCGAAGATTGGTTTGTAGCGAGCGAGGTCGTCATTCTGATCCAGCAGACCCGACAGGTGGTCGTCTTCAAGCCGGTTGAGTTCGAGGGTGAAGAACACAAGCGGCGTCGTGAAGTTGGTGATCTTTTCCTGCACGTCGGACATGAACTTGGCCCGGCCCGCATCCGTCGTCAGTTGGTAATAGCGCAGGCCCGCATAGGACATGATACGCCCGGCGACCTGATTAATCCGTTCCTGGCGCTGGATGCAGTCAAGCAACCCCGTCGCATCCAGTTGGTCGAGCTTGTTTTCGTAATCGGTCGCAAAGCTCTTGCATGCCTCTTCGAGCCAATCGAGGTCGCGTTTGAGTTCAGGGGCATCTTCACCCGCATAGAGGTCATCGAGGTTCCATTCGGGCAGATTGCCCAAGGGTTGATCCCCGGCTGTGGCGTTGGCGTCGCGGACGGGGAAGGGGAGTTGGAACATACGGGCACCTTTGGTTTTTCGTGTTGCGCAATAGGTATGGGGCGGCGTGCGTGGGGGCAAGGGTTTCGCCGCATGTGTTTGCGGCGACCGGCTGGGGCGCTGCCCCAGACCCCGTGGTATTTTCAGTCAGAAGAAGATCAGGGCGTGAAAAGACGGGTCGGTGTGTCCACAAAGATCTTTTGCTGTTCTTCTTTAGTGGTGATCACTGTGAGTTCATCAGCCAGTGTGGCCGCCTGCGGCATCTGTGCTCCGTTCAGCATGATGTGGGGCCAGTCGGACCCCCACAGGCAGGCGTCCGGGTTGGCGTCGATCAGGCGGCGCACAAGCGTGTTCGTTTGTTCGGCGTCGTCCGTGAGCCGGTAAGGGGCAGAGAGTTTGATATGCACGTGCCCCTCGGCCAGCAGGGCGCAGAGTGCGTCGATGGCGGGCGTGTGCGCATCAAAGTTCGTGGGCCAGCCGCAATGGTCGATGACCAGAGGAACGGGCAGGGCGCGGATGTCGTCGGCCAGTTCCTCGATATGCTGGTCGGCGTGCAGCAGCATCTGGATATGCATTCCGTGGTCTGCGAGGGCGGGGGCCATCGCCTTGGCCCCGTCCCAAGTGAGCACGCCGCCGTGGACGTAATTGAGCCGGACGGCCACCAAGTTGTTGTCCGCGAAGTGTTTGATGTCGCGGGTTGCCGCGCCGTCGGGCAGCAGGCCAACCCCTTTGAACCCTTTGCCCATCGCGCGGACCGCTTCCAGCGTGACCGTGTTGTCGGTGCCATACAGGATCGAGTGCACGATCAGACTGTGGGTGCATCCCAAGGCGTCAAGATGGGCGCGGAAACGTGTAAGCCAGCCGTCAAAGTCGATCCCTTTAGGAGGGTTCTGCGCGCGGGTGGGTGACAGGTCGTGTTCCGGCCCGCCGAGAAGGTGGACGTGGGTGTCCCATGCGCCCACGGGCAGTTTCGTTGTCGGTGAGGTCGGTGCTGGGGGCGGCGGTGCGCTATCCATAAATCTCAAGCATCTCGTTCAGGTCATCGAGGCTGTTGGCCTCTTGCACGGGTTTGTCGTGCCGCCACCGTGACATGCGCGGAAAGCGCAGCGCCACCCCTGATTTATGGCGGGTGGAGGCCTGGATGCCTTCGAACGCAATTTCGAACACGTGGTGCGGGGTGACTTGTCGGACGGGGCCAAAGCGTTGCTGGGTGTTCTTTTTTACCCACGCGGTGATCTTGCGGAACTCTTCGTCCGTGAGGCCGGAATAGGCTTTGGTGAAGGGCACCAGATCGTTGCCTTTCCAGACGGCAAAGGTGAAATCGGTGAACAGGTTGGCGCGCCGCCCGTGGCCAGATTGGGCATAGATCATCACCGCGTCGATGGTCAGCGGGTCCAGCTTCCACTTCCACCAATCGCCCTTCTTGCGTCCCGTCAGGTAAGGGCTGTCCTTGCGCTTCAGCATCAGCCCCTCGGCTTGAGCGTCGCGGGCGGCGGCGCGGGTGTCTGCGAGGGATTGCCAGTTGTTGAAGGGGACCGTCGGCGAGAGCTTCACCGGGGCGTCCGTCGGCAGAGTTTTGCAGAGGTTTTTAAGAGTTGCCCGGCGTTCTGAAAGTGGTGTTTGACGCATGTCCTCGCCCTTCCACTCCAGCAGATCGTATGCGTAGAGGATCACCGGGGCTTCAGTGAGTAGTTTTTTCGGCACTGTCTTGCGCCCGATGCGCTTTTGCAGGGCATTGAAGTTTTGCGGGGCGTCGTCGCCCCACGCCAGCAATTCACCGTCCAGAACCGTTCCGTCGGGGATGAAATCGCGGGCGCGGGCCAGTTCGGGGAAGCGGTCGGTCATTAACTCTTCGCCGCGGGACCAAACGTAGTGCGCGCCGTCCCGCAATATAAGCTGTCCACGGATCCCGTCCCACTTCCACTCTGCCTGCCAATCCTCTGGATTTCCAAGGCTTTCCGGCTCTCCCTCAACGGCGTAGGCAAGGTAGAACGGGTAGGGCCGCGAGGCGTTGGCGGCGGGATCGTCTTCTTCAATCAGTTGTGCCCATGTGGTGGTGGCCGGGTCCCAGTCGCCCATCAGGCGGTGGGCCATTTCCGGTTCGTCCTTGCCTGTGGCGCGGGCCAGCGCACGGGTCATCAGTTTCTGACTGACGCCGATGCGGAAACCGCCGGTGAGCAGCTTGTTGAACAGAAAGCGCTGCGTGGGATCAAGGGAGGCCCATGCCTCGAGAACGAAAGCCTTGCGCTCGGGTTCTTCCACCTGAGCCAAGTCGCGCAACGCGTTGATCCAATACGTTAAACCATGGTCACTATCCGTCTTGGGCGGCGGTAGGACAAGCGCGATGGTTTCGGCCAGATCGCCCACAATGGGATAGGCTTCTTCAAACAGCCACAGCGGAATGCCCGCCACCTCTGCCCCCCATTCACGCAGGCGTGTTGTGTTCACGGCCCGCTTGGGGCGACGGCCCGAGAATATCGCGATGGTCCAGATGCGGTCCTCTTCCGGAGCCTCCTCGAAATAGGCGGCCAACGCTGCGACCTTCACCGTGGTCTTTGTTGATTGGTCGATGGCATTGAACAGCGCGGCAAAGCGTTTCATGCCGCCTCATCCTCGGCATCTTCTCCACCGAACTCGGTTTGCAGAACCTGAGCGTTCCACCCCTGATCATTCAAATATCGCGTGAAGATATCCGTGTAACCATGAGTGACATATATGTTTTCCGCTTCGGTATCTTTGATGGCACAGAGTAATCCCGACCAATCCGCGTGATCCGAGATGACAAAGCCACGGTCGCCAGCGCGCCGTCGACGGATACCGCGCACAGCCATCCATCCGGACGCAAACGCCGTCTCTTGCGCCCCGAACTTGCGCGCCCAAGCCGAGCCAAGCGCCGACGGCGGCGCAAGCACAAGTGCCCCGGGATGATCCTTGTGCACGAGGTCCGCCCCGGCCTGCACGGTGTCAACCAAGGCAATGCCCTGCGTGCGCATCACCGCATTGGTGTTCTCGATGGCCGTGTGCGTCAGGATCGGACCGATGTCGGGGTTCAGCATCGACATCAAGCGCTGTGCCTTGCCTAAAGCGTAGCAACCCAGAAAGGCCGTCTTGCCTGCCGCCGCACAGCCTGCCCACCAATCGTTGATCTGGGCGGCGATTACATCCTGTGCCTGCCAGCGGAACACCGGCAGTCCAAAGGTGCTTTCGGTGATGAAATGGTGGCATTTGACGGGCTCGAACGGCGTGGACAATCCGTCATCCACCACCTTGTAGTCGCCAGACGCAACCCAGACCTCGCCTTCGACTTCCACCCGGATTTGGGCGGAGCCGGGCACGTGGCCTGCGGGATGGAAGGATACTTTGGCCCCGCCGATTGTGAGTGTTTCGCCGTAGGCCACGGTGTCGATGGACACGTCGCCCAGCCGGTGCCTCATTACGGGGGCTGCCGTATCCGTCGCCAGATACGATCCCATCCCCCATCGCGCGTGATCCGCGTGGCCATGCGTTATCAGGGCCCGGTCCACAGGTTTCCATGGGTCGATGTAGAAGTCGCCCGCCGGGCAATAGATGCCTGCGGGGGTAAAGGTCAGTGCGCTGCTCATACGCGCAAACCTAGCATGAAGAAGGCGTCGGGCCAGTGTCAGGCCGCGTCGGCGAACCGGGCTGTCATAGTGTCGAAGATGTTGTCCCGGGTGCGGGCGTCATCCATGAGCACTTCGTGTTCGCCGTGCTGCACCATGTGCAGATGGCCGTCTTCCCAGCTGTCCATGCGCGCATGGATGCGACCCACATGAACGATCCGTTCATTTGTGCCTAGGAACGTGTCGCAGGGCAGATTGGGGGCGGGCATGCGGGACAATTCCAGTGTTTCGTCCAGCGCCTCGCGCAGCCAGATAAAGCTGGGACCGCCAAGGGCGAGGTCCGGATGTGCGGTCAACTGATCACGCATCATGTCGTACATTTCGACATCGGTGGTCAGTAGGTTGTCTTCAAACGGGGCCGTCAGCACATAGCTGTCGATGATTGTGCCTGGTGGCAGACGGTGCCCTTGTCCGATGGCCGGCATCATGCGGCCCAGAGCCCATGCCACGGGGCGCAGATGGGGCGAGATGCGAATGCCCCACATCGGGCCGGTAAAGGCGGCGGCGGCGACAGGCAACCCATTGTAGAGAGAGCGCAGCCCGATGCAGCCGCCCATGGAATGGCCCAGCAGGAAGTACGGCTGCGGCAACCCAAGTTCGCGCGCGGCTTCGACCGCTGCGGTTACATCAAGCTGGTAATCGGCAAAGGTGGTCACATGACCCATGCGCGGGTCGTCCAGCAGACGGTCCGCCAGCCCCTGACCGCGCCAGTCAACGGCCAATGTTGCCAAACCGCGCGTCGCAAATTCACCCGCCGCAGGGGCGTATTTTTCGAGGTATTCGGTGCGCCCGGGAAACAGCAAGACCGTCCCCTTGGCGCTGTCCGGCTGCCAAACACCCAATCGGATGCGCACGCCGTCAGACGTCGTCGCCCAATAAGCGGCTCCGTCCAGCGGTGCAGGGTTCACATCTGTGAAAAGCGGGGCAGCCGAGAGGGTCATCAGGCTAGCACGGACGCCAATTTCATCGCCATGCCCATGTCGCCATCGACCTTGAGCTTGCCTGTCATGAAGGCGGCAGTGGGGTTCGTGTCACCATCAAGGATGGAGCGGAACGTATCGGCATCAGCGGACAGCGTCACATCGGCGGCTTCATCCGCGGCACGTGCGCCGTTGCCATCCATCATGATGGCGCCTTCGCCTTCGATGTCGAATTTCGCTGTGCCGTCAAAACCTGCGTCGCCCAGCTTTTGGTTCAGCACGGCCACGGCTTCGGTCACTGTGTCACTCATCTTTGATGCCCTTTTTGTTGGCTGGCCCGGTGCGGTGTCTAGAATTCGCGGCCTGGCCTGTTACATTCACTGTTATGGGCACTCACACGCGTAAACTCTACCCTGTCGTCACGGCACTTTTACTGACAGTAGGGAATTCCTTACCTGCCTTCGCGCAATCAACGGTTGACGGCATGTTGCAGGCACTTCGAGACGCCGAACCGGCGGAAGCCACGCGGCTGACGCGCGAGATTGAGCGGGAATGGTCGCAGTCCGGCTCCACCTCGCTCGATATGCTGTTGCGCCGGGGCCGTGAGGCGCTGGAAGAAGAACAGCCCGATGTCGCGATTGAGCATTTCACTGCGCTGATTGACCATGCGCCCGATTTTGCCGAAGGCTGGCATGCCCGCGCCACTGCGTTCTACATGAAGGACCTGTATGGTCCCGCCATCAGCGATCTGGAAAAGGCGCTGACCCTGAACCCCGACAACTACAACGCGATGTTCGGACTGGGTATCATGTTTCAGGAATTTGGCGACACGGTCCGGGCCGAGCAGGCCTTTCGACAGGTTCTCGACTTGCATCCCAACCATGAAAACGCCACCAAGGCGCTTGAGCAGCTGAAAGCCCAAGGCATCGGCCGCGAGCTTTAAGCAGGTGTGTGAGCTAGGGGGGACAGCCCATGTCGGGCGACGCGCGCGTGGTGGCCGTTCTTGGCCCCACCAACACAGGTAAAACCACCTATGCCATTGACCGGATGCTGGGCTATCGCACCGGCGTGATCGGCCTGCCGCTGCGCCTGCTCGCACGCGAGGTGTATGACCGCATCGTTGCGCTGCGCGGCCCGTCCGTCGTGGCGCTGGTCACGGGCGAAGAGCGTATCGTGCCGCCCCGCACCCAATACTGGGTCTGCACGGTCGAGGCGATGCCAGAGGGCATGGGCTGCGATTTTCTGGCCATTGACGAGATCCAGCTCTGTGCCGATCCCGAACGCGGCCACGTCTTCACCGACCGCCTGCTGCGCGCCCGCGGCCTGCACGAGACACTGTTTCTGGGCTCTGACACCATGCGCGGCCCGATTTCGGCGCTGGTGCCGCAGGCGACCTATATGCGCCGCGAGCGCATGTCGCAGCTTGTCTATTCCGGGCAAAAGAAGGTGTCGCGCATGCGTCCCCGCTCGGCCATCGTCGGCTTTTCGGTCGACAATGTGTACGCCATCGCCGAGTTGATCCGCCGCCAAAAGGGTGGGGCCGCCGTGGTCATGGGCGCGCTCAGCCCTCGCACGCGAAATGCGCAAGTGGACATGTACCAGAATGGCGAGGTCGATTTCCTTGTCGCCACGGACGCCATCGGCATGGGCCTCAACCTTGATATTGACCACGTGGCCTTCTCATCTCTGTCGAAATTCGATGGCCGCCGGATGCGCCATCTTGCCCCCAATGAACTGGCCCAGATTGCGGGCCGGGCGGGGCGGGGGCAAAAGGACGGCACGTTCGGTGTCACAGGCGATGTCCGCCCGCTCGACGATGGCGTGGCGCAAGCGATCATGGACCACCGGTTCACGCCGCTCAACAAACTGCAATGGCGCAACCACGCCCTGCAATTCGGCACCATCGACGCGCTTGTGCGCAGTCTTGAAGCGCCCCCCGACCACGAGGTTCTGGTCAAGGCGCGCGAGGCGGACGATCTGCAAGCGCTGAAATCGCTCAGCGAGTCCGCCGAAGTCACCGCCCGCTGCACTGATGCCCCCTCCGTCCGTCTGCTGTGGGACGTGTGCCGCGTGCCCGACTTCCGGGGCATCAGCCATCAGGAACATTCCTCACTTTTGGACGTTATCTTCCGCTACCTCCATGAACGCGGCAGCATCCCGAACGACTGGATGGCGCGCCAGATCAGGCGCATTGACCGGTCCGACGGGGACATCGACGCCATATCGAAACGATTGGCGTTTATCCGCACATGGACCTATGTCGCACAGCGCAAGGGCTGGGTGGACGAGATAGACCATTGGCGCGACGAGACGCGCCATGTAGAAGACCGCTTGTCAGACGCGTTACACGAGAAACTGACACAAAGATTTGTAGACCGGCGCACATCTGTCTTGCTGCGCCGGCTAGGCCAGAAGGAGGCCATGGTGGCCGAAGTAAATGACAAAGGTGAAGTGACTGTCGAAGGCGAGTTCGTCGGCAAGTTGGACGGGTTCCGGTTCTCTCAGGACAAGGGGGCGGGTGCGGCCGAGGCCAAGACGATCAAGACCGCCGCGCTGCAAGCGCTCGCACCGCATTTCCACCTGCGGGCCGACCGGTTCTACAACGCGCCGGATACAGAACTGGACTTCACCGAACAGGGTGGGCTCATGTGGGGCAGCTCTGCGGTGGGCAAGCTGGTGGCAGGGCAGGACCCGCTGAAGCCGCAGGTCGAAGTGTTCGTGGATGATGTCGCAGGCCCCGAAGTCGCCCAAAAGGTGCAGCGCCGCCTGCAACACTTCATCGACCGCAAGGTCGCGGCCCTGTTCGAGCCGCTGATCGCCATGCAAAAGGACGAAGCGCTCACCGGCCTTGCCAAAGGCTTCGCCTTCCAGATGGTTGAAGCCATGGGCGTGTTGCCCCGCGCGACCGTTGCCGATGATGTCAAAGCGCTCGATCAGGACGCCCGCGGCGCGCTGCGCAAGCACGGTATCCGCTTTGGCCAGTTCACCATTTTCATGCCGCTCCTGCTGAAACCTGCGCCGACGCGTCTGCGTCTGGTGCTGTGGTCGCTGACCAACGGCCTGTCGGAATTCCCTGAATCTCCGCCGCCCGGTCTGGTAACGGTCCCCGCGATGACAAACGCGCCCCAGGGCACCGACACCATGTCCGGCTACCGCAACGCAGGCGAGCGGGCCATTCGCATCGACATGCTGGAACGGCTGGCCGACATGCTGCGCGCCGAAGATTCCCGCGGCGGGTTCGAGGCCAAGGCCGACATGCTCTCGATCACCGGCATGACGCTGGAACAATTCGCGGGCCTCATGGAGGGCTTGGGTTACAAGGCCGAAAAGGGCGAGCGCGAAAAGGTCAAAGCCGTTGACACCGCTGTCGAAGGCAAACCCGACGCCGACACGCCTGTCATGGACGCGGGCGACGTCGCACCGGCCACGCCAGAGGGCGAGGCCGCCGCGCCAGCCGATGTGCCCGAAGGCACCGCGGACATCGCGGATGCAGGCCAGGCCCCCATCATCGAAGAGCAGGCAGAAACGCCTGAGGTCGCAGCCGAAATCCCCGAGATGTCCGAGACCGAAATCGCCCCCGGCACCGCCGCCGACGCAGGCGCGGCAGAGGTCGAGATGGAGGTGTTCTACACCTTCACATGGGGGCGCCAGCAGGGTGGCAACCGTCGTCCGCAACAGGGCGGCAAACCCCGTGGCAAGGGTGGCCCCAAGGGCAAACCCAAAGGCAAGGGCGGTCCGCGCAAGGACAACAAAGGCCAGAACTTCTCGGCCCGTCCGCCGAAGAAGGAAAAGGCAATCGACCCCGACAATCCGTTTGCAGCAGCCCTCATGGGGTTGAAGGACGACAAGTAAGTGACTGAAGAGGCGGGCAAACTACGGCTGGACAAATGGCTGTGGTTTGCGCGCTTTTTCAAGACCCGCTCATTGGCGGCGACCCGTGTGGCAGCGGGTGATGTGCGCGTCAACGGCGACCGGGTCACGAAACGGTCCACCACAATCACGCCTGGCGACGTGCTGACCTTTTCACAAGGTCGTGTGGTCCGCATCGTAGAGGTCGCAGCCATCGGCACCCGCCGGGGACCGGCTCCCGAAGCGCAGGCGCTTTATAACGATATGTCCCCTCCACCGCCGCCAAAAGAGACACCCGTTCCGGAAAACCCCCGGTTCGAGGGAAAAGGCCGCCCCACCAAGAAAGACCGCCGTCAGGTCGATCTGTCACGCGCGCGGCATCTTGAATGATCGCGGCCCGTCATTTAGTCAGACCAAGACCGTAACTTGAGACAGCCCGCATGACCTATATCGTCAACGATGCCTGCATTGCCTGCAAATACACCGACTGCGTCGAAGTCTGTCCGGTGGATTGCTTCTATGAAGGCGAGAACATGCTGGTGATCCATCCAGACGAATGCATCGACTGCGGCGTGTGCGAACCCGAATGCCCGGCTGATGCCATCCGTCCCGACACTGAACCGGACATGGAAAAGTGGGTTGAGTTCAACCGCAAGTACTCCGAAATGTGGCCGGTCATCATCACCAAGAAAGATCCACTGCCAACCGCCGAAGAGATGGACGGTAAGCCGGGCAAGATGGACCTGTTCTCGGAAAACGCGGGCGAGGGCGGATAAGCCGGCGAATCGGTTTCGCAAGCGAAATGCGCGGAAAAATCGAGACGAAACGGCTTGGAAAAACAGGGACTTCCGGAACTTTCCTTTAGGTAAGCTTTCGAAAGCGCCGTTTTTGTGTTATACTCTTGCGACAACAGACAGATGGACGCTGCATTGACCCGTCAGCATGATTGACCGGTCAGACTTAAATTTTGACCCGAACCGCACCAAGACGAGGCAGTGCTTGCCCCGCCTGATGCGGTTTTGACTGTCAAAACCGTGGCAACCATGCGTCGCATGAGGATCAGGAATGACAAAATCTAAGAAACTCGACTTCCGCCCGAATGAATTCGTGGTCTACCCCGCCCACGGCGTGGGCCAGATCACAACCGTGGAAAAGCAGGAAGTGGCCGGCATTGAACTGGAACTGTTCGTCATCACCTTTGAAAAGGACAAGATGACCCTACGCGTGCCCACGAACAAGGCGACCGAGATCGGCATGCGGGCGCTCTCCAGCCCCGATGTGATTGCCCATGCCATGAAGACCCTCAAGGGCAAGGCCAAGGTCAAGCGCGCGATGTGGTCCCGCCGGGCCCAGGAATATGAGCAAAAGATCAACTCGGGCGACCTGATTGCGATTGCCGAAGTGGTCCGCGACCTGCACCGCACCGACGACCAGCGCGAGCAAAGCTATTCCGAGCGCCAGCTGTACGAAGCGGCCCTTGAGCGTCTGACCCGCGAAGTGGCCGCCGTGTCCGGTGGGGACGAGATTGCTGCCGCGAAAGAGGTCGGTGACGTGCTCAGCAGCCGGATCGCTGCTTAAAATCTGGTTAACAATAATCGGAAGTCATTGAAAACAAACGTGTCCCCGCGGGGACACGTTTTTTATTTGGCGAGTGTGACCAGCGTCAGCAGCACAGCAACCTCGGTCAGAACTTGGGTTGCACCCAGAATATCGCCGGTCTGCCCGCCGATCTTGACCTTGGCGACAAGACCAACAAGCCCGGCTATCGCCGCCGCCACAAGGGCTGCGACAAGCCCCGCACTTCCAACAAGAACCACCGCCGCGATGCCGCCAATCAGAACGGCAGCCATGACGTCGCCCATGCGCGGCGCGCCCACGCTGTGCGACAGGCCAGGCACCCGTGCGGGCGGCAGGGCCAGCATCAGCGGCGGCATGGCGGCGCGGCTGAGCATCAGGGCAGCGACAATCCCGGTCCAGCTTGCTTCGGCCAATCCGAGCCAGCGCAGGCCCATCACCACGATCAGCGCCAACACGCCGTAGGCCCCGATGCGGCTGTCTTTCATAATCTCGAGCCTGCGGTTGCGGTCGTGTCCCCCCCACAGCCCGTCCGCCGTGTCGGCCAGCCCGTCTTCATGCATGGCCCCCGTCAGCATGATCAGCGCGCCCAGCAGCACGCCCGCGATGATGCCGGGCGAAAGGCTCAAGGCCGAAAGCATAACGGCAAGCACCGTCAGGATTAAGCCCAGAACCAGACCCACAAGCGGATAGGCCCACACGGCGCGCGCGCCATAGGCAAAGGCGCGATCGGGCAGGGGCGGCAAAGGCAGGCGGGTCAGCAGGACCAGTGCGGCAGCCATGTCCCAAAGCCGCCCCAAAGGGCCGATGTCGGAATCATTCTGTGCCATGTCCGGTCCTGACTTGCGGGTGCGTTCCGTTTGGGTAAAGAGCGATGCAGCAACAGGCAAGGACAAGACCCATGAGCTTTGAGAGTTTGGATGCGCTGCGTGCCCTTTTGGCGAACATGCCGGGCCCCGACAACGCGGCCATCGAAGGTGCCGCCGAGCGCAATGGCCAACTGACCAAACCCCCGGGCGCGCTGGGTCGGCTTGAGGACCTGGCGCAATGGTATGCCGGATGGCGCGGGACCCCGCGGCCCAGTATCGACGCGCCGCAGGTCATTGTTTTCGCGGGCAACCACGGGGTGGCGGCGCGCGGCGTGTCGGCCTTTCCGCCCGAGGTAACGGTGCAGATGGTGGCGAATTTCGAGCATGGCGGGGCCGCGATCAACCAGTTGGCCAAGGCGTTCGGCGCGCGGATGGACGTGGTGCCGCTGGAACTGGACCGCCCCACCGCGGATTTCACCGAAGGCCCTGCCATGACCGAGGCCGAGGTCGTGACCGCCCTGCGCGCAGGCTGGGACGCAGTGGATGAGGGCGCCGACCTGCTGGTTGTGGGTGAGATGGGCATTGGCAATACCACGTCGGCGTCTGCCATCGCCGCGCGCCTGTTCGGTGGCGACGCAGGCGACTGGACCGGACGGGGCACCGGCGTCGAGGGGGACGCGCTTGCGCTCAAGACCGAAGTGGTGGCCGATGCGCTGGCGGCCCATGGGGCCGCGACCGATGGCCTGGATGTGTTGATGCGTTTGGGTGGGCGCGAGCTTGCCGGGATGGTCGGGGCCATGGCGCGGGCGCGGTCGTTGCGCATTCCTGTGATCATGGATGGGTTTATCTGCACGGCGGCTGCTGCGTGTCTTGCCAAGACCCAAGAGGGTGCGCTGGATCATGTGGTGGCAGGGCATGAAAGCGCCGAAGCCGCGCATGGCCGGATGCTGGATGCGTTGGCAAAGGCCCCACTTTTGTCGCTGGGTCTGCGCCTTGGCGAGGGGTCGGGGGCCGCGCTTGCGATTGGCGTGCTAAAGGGCGCGGTCGCATGCCATTCGGGCATGGCCACCTTCGTCGAAGCCGGTGTGTCTGACGGCTAGTGTCGGCGGTGGCTCTGTTTTGTGCTGACGCCCAAAAGGCGCCCACCCGCCGACCCTCAGGCGCGCTTGGGTTCGTCCTGTCGCGCTGACAGCGCCGCTTCGAGTGTTTTTTCCAGACTCTTGGCGCGTTCCACATAGGCGTCGTTTTTTGAGGCCGGGATGTTGGGGTCCCAGACTTCGGCCAATTGCCTGACCGCGTCGCGGTCATGGGCGTAGAAGACCCGTTCCGCTTCGGCGGCTTCGTAATCCGTCAGGCCCATCTGTTCGAGCGCGTAGCGGCCAGCCCGCAGGGAACTGTCAAACATTTCGCGCACGATGTCATCGGCCCCGGCCTGATAGAGCCGGTAGACGTGCACACGGTCATAGGCGCGGGCGATGATGTGGATGTCGGGCCGGGTTTTACGGGCATAGGCGACCAGTCGTGTGGCGGCGTCCTTGTCGTCCAGCGCTACGACCAGAATATGCGCATTTTCGAGCCCGGCGGCGTGCAGGATGTCGGGGCGGCTGGGATCGCCCAGAAACCCTTTGTACCCAAAGCGGCGCATCAGCGCGATGGTTTCCATATCGTGGTCCAGCACCACCGTCTTGAAGCCGGAGCCTTGCAGCAGGCGGTTCACGATCTGCCCGAAACGCCCGATCCCGGCAATGATGACTGGCCCGTCTTCGTCGATTTCGTCGGCTTCGACCTCAGGCCCACTGTCCACCATGCGCCGGGATTTAAGCTCGTACAGGATGAACAGCAGTGGGGTGATCAACATGGTGAGGGCCACGACCAGCAGCAGGGTTTCGGCCACGCTTGGCGGGATCACCCCTTGTCCGACCGAGAAGGCCACGAGGACAAATCCAAATTCGCCTGCCTGCGCGAGCCCAAGGGTGAAAAGCCATCGGTCGCGCCCGCGGATGTTGAACGCGACAGCAAGGCAGTAAAGCAGCACGCCTTTGACCGCGATCACGAGAATCGCCATCGACAGCAGCGCGGGCCAGTCTTCGAACAGCAGATCGAAATTGATGCCCGCCCCCACGGTGATGAAGAAGAGGCCCAGCAGCAGTCCCTTGAACGGTTCAAGGTCAGATTCCAGTTCGTGCCGAAACTCGGAGCTGGCGAGTACAACGCCCGCAAGAAACGCACCGAGGGCAGGCGACAGTCCCACCAGCATCATCAGGAAGCTGATCGACACTACGATGAGCAGCGCAAGGGCCGTGTACATCTCGCGCAGGTGGGCGGCGTGGATGAAGCGGAACACCGGGCGGGTGAGGAAGATGCCCGCCAAGATAACGGCGACAACGGCGGCGATTGTGACCAGCGTGACGCCCCAGGCGGGCAGGCCGTCCACAAGGCTCATCGCGGCCCCGTGGCCGTGATCATCCCCGTCGGTACGGACAATCGAGCCATCCGCGTTGATCTGCATCGGCAGCGTCACCACAAGCAAAGGCAGGAAGGCGAGGATCGGGATCACGGCAATGTCCTGAGTCAGCAGGACAGAGAACACGGATCGCCCGCCGCTGGTTTGCATAAGCCCCTTTTCCGACAGGGTTTGCAGCACAATCGCGGTCGAGGACAGGGCCAGCGTCAGGCCGATGGCCAGCGCCACCCCCCAAGGCTGATCATAGGCCATGGCGATGCCCATGAGCGCCAGTGCCGAGAGGGTCACTTGCAGCCCCCCCAGTCCAAGCAACTTGTGCCGCATGTCCCACAGTGCTCTGGGTTCGAGTTCCAGACCGATCAGGAACAGCATCATCACAACGCCGAATTCGGCAAAGTGCTGGAGGTCCTCGGTTTCGGCGCCGACAAGGCCCAGCACGGGGCCGATAGCGATCCCGGCGGCCAGATACCCAAGCACAGACCCCAGCCCAAGCCGGGCCGCAATCGGCACGGCGATCACTGCGGCGGCGAGGTAGATCGAGGCTTGGTAGAGGAAGCTTTCCATGGTGGACCCTGAACGCGTTGGTCGTGGCTCACAACATGCCGTTGTGCCTTGGAAATACAAGGCGAACAGTGAAAACTTGGCCCAAAAACAGTTTCCGCCTAGTCTGGTGCCCATAGATTTTAGACGAACCCGAATTTTGAGAGCGTAGTGCTATGAAAGCGAGTTCCTTTTTGATGGGCGTTCTTGTCGCGTCCATTGTCGCCATTGCGGCCATTGCCTTGCAGAACCGACCCACCCTGGCAGAGGATCCGGCCCCCGTTGCCTGCAGCGTCGGACCGGGAGAGGAGACCAGCGCCGCCTATCTGCAACGCAAGGCGCGGTGCATCCACGATGACCTGGAAGATGAGATGACAAAGAAGCGCCTCGCGCTGGTCGATGACATTTACATCAAGTCGTGGTCTTATTCCCTTCTGAACAAGGTGTTTTTCTGGGTGTCTGTGGGCCTTGCAGTGCTGGTTTTGCTGTATCCCGGCTTGGGGCCGATGTTCAAATATGACCCCACGAACAGCTCTTATGCGAACGCGACGCCCAACTGGTTTCAGCGGGCCATAACGACGTCTGCCGTCCAGACCAGCGTGACAGCGCTCGCGGCGTTTTCGTTCGCATTCTATGCGCATTACAAGGACAAGCAGTCGGTGTCCGAAACGCTGATGCGCGAAGTGATCTTTGCGCAGACATTCGACGATGCAGCACTGCAGGACATTCTTGAGCGCATCAAGCAGATGGACAAGGGGTTTGGCTTTTCCACCAACGCGACCGGGACGCTGGTTGAATAGCGGTCAGGTGGGCAGCGGGCCGTCGCGCTTGAGTTGATCCATGACGATTTGGCTTTGCACACGGGCCACGGCCGGGTGTGGCAGCAGCACCTCGTGGATCAGGGTGTTGAGCGCGGCAAGGTCGGCGCAATAGACCCGCAGCAGGTAATCGGCGTCGCCTGTCATGGTCCAGGCACTGGTGACCTCGGGCTGTGTGTCGATCAACCGGGCAAAGCTGGTGGCGTGTTCAGGGCCGTGCACGGACAGGTGGACCTGCACAAAGCCCTGTACGCTGAGCCCCAGTTTCTTTGCGTCGAGACGTGCGATGTAGGCTTCGATATAGCCGTCGGCTTCCAGCCGTTGACGCCGCCGCCCGACCTGACTGGCCGAAAGGTGCAGCAGATCGCTGAGGTCCTGCGCCGTCAGATGCGCGTTTTTCTGGAGGGCGGCGAGCAGGCGGGTGTCGATGGAATCGAGCATGTGCGGCGGTCTTTCGTTCTTTCATACCTTTATGCGGGTTTGCCGCATGGAGTGGAAGGTTGATGCAGAACTTTGCGCAGATACCGCACGGCTGCGCCCCCATATGTGCATCAACAGCGCAAATCAGGAGATGTCTCATGGGCCCGTTCCCGCACAATGCCCCGAAATCCACGATCTCTGCCGAGAACCCAGCCGGCACTGACGGCTTCGAGTTTGTCGAGTTTGCGCATCCTGAGCCGGAAGAACTGCGCGCGCTGTTTGCCCGGATGGGATACGCCAAGGTGGCCAAGCATAAATCGAAGGATATTGAGCTGTGGCAGCAGGGTGACATCACCTATGTCTTGAATGCCGAAGCGGGCAGCTTTGGGGCGCAGTTCGTCGAGGAACACGGACCCTGCGCCCCGTCCATGGGCTGGCGCGTGGTCGATGCACAACATGCGTTCGAGCGGGCCGTGCAGTTGGGCGCGACGCCGTGCGAGGGCGACGGCAAGGTGCTGGATGTGCCCGCGATCTACGGCATTGGTGGCAGTCTGATCTACTTCGTGGACCAGTACTACGACACCTCGCCCTACAACGATGAATATGAATGGCTGGTGCCGTCCAAGCCACGCGGGGTCGGGTTCTTCTACCTCGATCACCTGACGCACAATGTGCACAAGGGGAACATGGACACCTGGTTCCGGTTCTATGGCGATCTGTTCGGCTTCAAGGAAATCCGGTTCTTCGACATCGAGGGTAAATTTACCGGGCTGTTGTCCCGCGCGTTGACGTCGCCCTGTGGCCGTATCCGCATTCCGATCAATGAGGATCGGGGCGAGACGGGACAGATCGTGGCGTACCTCAAAAAGTACAAGGGCGAGGGCATCCAGCATATCGCGGTGGGGTCTGACGACTTGTATGACAGCACCGATGCGGTTGCCGAGAACGGTTTGAAGTTCATGCCTGGCCCGCCCGACACGTACTATGATCTGTCGAAAGAGCGGGTTGTTGGCCACGATGAACCCCTCGACCGTATGAAAAAGCACGGCATTCTGATCGACGGCGAAGGGGTTGTGGATGGGGCAGAGACCAAGATCCTGCTCCAGATATTCTCCAAGACCGTGATCGGGCCGATCTTTTTCGAGTTCATCCAGCGCAAGGGCGATGACGGCTTTGGCGAGGGGAACTTCAAGGCGCTGTTCGAAAGTATCGAACAGGAGCAGATCAACAACGGCGAGTTGGCAGCAGGATAAGGCTGTCGGCTCAGCCGCTTGGCATTTTCAGAACGACGTTGCGGTTGCCTTTTTGGTACCGCAACTCGCTGTCACCAATGGCTGACACGCGACCGCCGTCAAAGCGGTCGCCCACTTTCACTTTCTGATACCGACCGTTCCTGAGCCGGACCAGTGCGCGCCGGTTCGATGGTGTGCCATAGACTCCGATCAGGTTGACGCGGCTCAGGTTGATGGCATTGCGCACGGTCGCTTCGCGCGTGACGGACGTGGATGAGGGGATCGACGGCGTAACGGTGCGCGGCGCCACTGCAGCCACACGCTGCGGTGCTGTGGCGGTCCGATTGGCGCGGGAGACAACCCGCGCGAAATTCCGAGGCCGGGTTTCGGGGCGGATGGATTGGGCGACGGCAAGCGGGCTGATCGTCTCGGCAGCGACGGCTTCGGCGATCAGTTCTGCGGTGTCGGCATCCTGCGGCTCCTCAGCCTCTTGCGGGGCGGCAGGGCGCAGACGGGGACGTAGAAGGGCCAGCTCGGAGAGCGACAGACCACCCAACGTGGCGCGTTCGTTCTGCTCAACCAGATCAGTGGGGCGGGCCTGCGGACGCGCGCGCGACAAACGGGCCGCGTCAGGGGCGGAGACGACGGGCGGTTCTTCTTCTTGCGTGCGTGTGGTGGGCGGCTCGACCGGGGGGCGGCCAAGGAACACGGTAAAGCCATCGGGGCTGAGCGCCCCTTCTTCCGTCGGTACAACGCGTCCGTTGTCATCCAGTGTGAAATTCGTGCCCGGTGCAGGCGGCGATGTGACGTCGGGAAATGCCACGTCGGTGAGGTAGGATGTGGTACCCGGCAGGGCGATTGCATCCAGCGCCGGACTGATCGGGTCAATGCCGGTGACATAGAGGTCCTCCAGCTCGATCACCTCGGCCGGGGCCGGTGGAATTTGCGGCGCTTTCGGCCAGATGCCTGTGACCGCATAGCGCGCCTCCAACGCCGCGCTGTCCAGCTCTTGCTGTACGGCCGGGTCCGGTTGCGGATCACGCAGCGCGTCAAGTACGGCGGCATCTTCGGCCGTCAGCCCATCGCTCAGACCTTCGTTCAGCGATGCAACGATCAATTCGTCGCCGGTCTGCTCGGTCGGCTCCAGCTCCAGCGTGGCACCCACGTCTTCGGCAAGCGTCTGTTCGGCGTCAGCAGGCAAGGTCGATGCAAGCGTCCGCTCGCGTTTCGGGAACAGTTTGGCCAGCCCGTCATCAAGGAACACAGACGCCCAGGCTGCAACGCCCGCAAGGAAGATCAGCAAGGCGGCTGTCAGGATCAGGCCAAGATAGCGTGGCTTGCCGCCGACCTGTGCCTCGGCGCGCGCCCCGAAGACTGTCATGCGCTGCGCTTCGACATCCGAGGGAGCAGTGGCGGCCGCAGATGGCAATGCAGCACGTGCCGCGCGCGCAGGAGGGGTCGCTGGCGGGGGCGGCGGCACACGCTTGGACTTGCGCCGAGACAGGAAGCCGCCCTTTGAGCTTGGTGGTGCCTTGGCGTCCGCTTTCGCTGGCGCGGGTGGCGGTGGCAGGTCCTCGATCGGGGGGGCGGCGCGCAGGCTTTTGGCAGCGGCCAGTTGCGGGCTGAGCGGAGGCGTTTCGCCCTTTTCGGGACCGCGGTCAGCGACAGTCAGTCGCGCAGGCGACGGTGTCTTCGGAGGCTCGCGCGTGACGCCGCCCAATGGTGCGGCAGCAGAACCGTCCGGGATGGCGCGACGACGCGTCGCAAATCCCATGAGGGCGGAGTCGTCCTCTGCGGGGATCTGGCTTGCTGCGACGTCGGCAAGATTTGGGTCTTGGTCGATATCAGGATCATCGCCGGGTGGTTCATCCGGTGGCGTGTCGTCCGAGGCTGTGCCGTCTTTGCCGCTGACCTCTGCGGATGCTGCGCTGGCAGGGGCGTCTTCTGGTTTTTCTGCCGCGCTGTCCACTGGCGCATCGTGGACAGGCTCGGGATCGGAGGCTGTTGGATCGGGCGCGGGACTATCTGTCGGCGGCGGGTCGACTTTGGCGGCATCGGCTTCCGGCACAGGATCCGGGTCTTTGACCACCTCCGTCCGGCTTTCTGTATCCGCTGCCTCTTTCCTGGCTTTCTTGCGCGGCTCCGGTTTGGGGGCGTCATCCGCCGCCGCATCAACGTCGTGGGACACGACAACCACACGGATGCCGTCAGGTTCGACACGCGCCCCTTTGGCCAGCAACTCGTCTGCGTGTTTAGTCTGCCCGAAAAACGGCTCGCCGAGGTAACCTTCACCTTCTGGTGCGGCCACGAAACTGACCGGATTGAACTTGTGTTCAACGGCAAAGGCCTCGGCCTCGGACAGGGTTTCGCGGGCCACCGCCGCCACGTGCGTCTTCGTGCCATCGGCAGAAATGTCGAAGGCCAAGGCATCGACGGGGTAGGGCGTGGCACCATCAAGTGCCAGCAGGGCGGCCTTTTTCCGTGCCGCGTCGTCCAGATCACCTGTTTCGATGGTCAGGTATTTGACCTGATTGTCCGGGATGATCAGCTTGCTGCGGACGCGTTTGTTTTTGGACTGGGCCGCGATTTTGCGCAGCTGCCGCAGGTCCCGCGTCAGATTGTCGGTGGCCACATCGACAGCGCCAAGCTCACGCCACCCCCCTGCCGCGCGGTGCAGCAGACGGATCCCGTCGAAGGACAAGGACAACGCAAACTCAGGCTTCATATCAAGCACATAACAACTGGGCACACCGATTGAAACATCCGGTGCGGATGAAGAGAAGATAAAGCAGGTCTTTGCGCATGCAAAGGAAAAGCCGATTGGGCAGGTTGTGCGTGACCCATGCCGAGGGCCAAGATGCGGCGTGTAAGCGAAGGGAAAACAAGATGAAAATGTCGATTTTGATCGGGGTGATCTGGGCCATGATGGCAAGCGTTGCGGCGGCGCAAACGCAAGGGCCTGTGCTGTCAGTATCGGGTGAGGGGCAGGTGGCGGTTGCCCCTGATATGGCGGTGATATCTTTGGGTGTTGTGCATGTCGACAAAACCGCCGGTGCGGCCATGACCAAGGTCAGTGATGATGCGCGCGCCCTGTTGGATGTACTGACGGCGCAGGGGATCGAGGCGCGTGATGTCCAGACATCGCAGTTGAGCATCAATCCGGTTTGGGAGGGGAATGGATCAAGCCCCCGGACCATTACCGGTTTCGAGGCGCGCAATACTGTCACGGTTCGTGTGCGCGCTCTGGACGGGCTGGGCGCGGTTCTGGATCAGGTGCTGGATGCGGGCACCAACACCTTTGGCGGGCTGCGCTTTGAGCTGCAGGATCCGAGTGCGGCGCAAGCCGAGGCGCGCAAAGCGGCCGTGAAAGATGCAATGGACAAGGCGGCGCAACTGAGCGCCGCGGCCGGTACACAACTGGGGGACGTTTTGTCGATAAGCGACGGGGGCAACGCACCCCGCCCGGAAATGTTCGCGGCGGCCCGGTCCGCGGATGTGCCGGTGGCCGCAGGAGAGTTGGTTGTGTCGGTGCGTGTCGCGATGACGTTCGCGTTGGCACCCTGAGTTGCACGTGATCCAAAGGCCGCATGCGCGACGACATTGTCAGGGGGCTCTGCCCCCGTCCTTCGGACTCCCCCGGAATGTTTCGGAAACAGAGCAGGGGCGCGGGTGGATAGACCCGCGCCCCGGTTGTTTTAGCTGACCGCTTTGGTCAGGGCCTGGTCGAGATCGGCGATCAGGTCATCCGCGTCTTCGATGCCGATGGAGACCCGTACAACTTCCGGGGCGGCCCCTGCAGCACGTTGCTGTTCTGCTGTCAGTTGACGGTGCGTGGTGGACGCCGAGTGGATGATCAACGACCGCGCATCGCCCAGGTTCGCCACGTGACTGAAGATTTCCAGCGCGTTGACCAGTTTCACGCAGGCGTCATAACCGCCCTTGACCGCGAAGGTGAACAGGCCCCCCGCGCCGCGTGGGCAGATCGTTTTGACCCGGTCAAAATAGGGCGATGATTTGAGACCCGCATAGGTGACGTAATCCACCCGGTCATCCTTTTCGAGCCATTGGGCAATCTTGACCGCGTTTTCCACGTGCCGTTCCATCCGCAGCGACAGGGTTTCGGTGCCCATCAGTGTGTAATGCGCGGCCTGCGGGTTCATCGTCATGCCCAGATCGCGCAGGCCGATGGCAATGCCGTGGAAGGTGAAGGCAAGCGGACCGAATGTCTCGTGGAACTTGAGGCCGTGATACGCGGGCTCGGGCGCGCTGAGCGAGGGGAACTTGTCGTTGGCGGACCAGTCGAACGTGCCGCTGTCCACGACGCAGCCGCCTGTGACGGTGCCGTTGCCGGTCAGGTATTTGGTGGTCGAATGCACGACCAGCGTGGCCCCGTGTTCGATGGGACGGCAGAGATATGGCGTGGCCGACGTGTTGTCCACGATCAGCGGGATTTCAGCAGCATCCGCGATCTTCGCAATCGCATCCAGGTCGGTGATGTAGCCGCCGGGGTTCGCAATCGCTTCGCAGAACACGGCGCGGGTGTTGTCGTCGATGGCCGCCTTGACCGCGTCCAGATCGTCGAAGTCGACAAACGTCGCCTCCCATCCGAAGCGTTTGATGGTCTGGCTGAACTGCGTGACGGTGCCGCCGTAGAGGCGGGTGGAGACCACGACGTTCAGGCCCGGTGCCATCAGCGGGAACAACGCCATCAGCTGTGCAGCGTGCCCGGAAGAGCAGCACACGGCACCCACGCCACCCTCAAGCGTGGCAACGCGTTCCTGAAGCACGGCAACGGTCGGGTTTGTCAGGCGGGAATAGATGTAGCCCACCTCTTGCAGGTTGAAGAGGGCGGCGGCGTGCTCCGCATCACGGAACACATAGGCGGTTGTCTGGTAGATTGGCGTTTGCCGTGCGCCTGTCGCCGGATCGGGCCGCGCGCCTGCGTGGATTTGAAGGGTGTCAAAGCCGTATTTTGGGCCGTCGGTCATGTCAGTCTCCCACGTCCGGCGGAAAGCGCCGGGTCAATTACATCGCCGTCATGGTTAGGCAATGCGGCAAGCGTGGGCAAGGGCAGGCTGGTGCGCGTCAGGCGGATTGCAACAATGGCAAAGACTCGGACACTTCGGGGAAGGCCATGGACGTGTAATCCACCATTTCGATCTTGGGATGCAGCGCCATCTTGTCGTGGAATATGGCGTAACGAACCTGGCTTGTGCAGATCAGGTTGTCGGAGGCATCGAAGTGATCCCATTCCACCCAGAGGTTGGAATACCCCTTGTGCGGAATGCCGGTTGCGATGACGCGCGGCACGATCTTTTCGATGTCTGCATCATGGGCCGCCTTGCGGTACATGCCAAGCGCTTCAATCAGCGCCGTGGGTGCTCCGAACACCAGCAATTCGCCACGGGTATACAGAGGCAGGGGGTAGGTGACATGCTGGGCCAGATACTCCAGCCGATCGGTGCAAAAAGCGTGCGAAAGGGACGTCAGAAACTGCGTTAAGGACTGTGTCATCTCAGCGATCCGAATGTATGAAAAATGGTTTTATTGATTGGTCAAATAATAACCTGTCTTCCCCAAGGTAAGGGGAAAAACGACGCTACCCGTCTCAAAACGGCGCACAAAGGCACTGACGCCGCGTCACAAATCAGCGCATCCAGAACCCGTTGGACTTGATCCGGTTTCGGATGGCTTGTTCGCGCCGTGGCATGTCGTTCTGATCGAAAAGCGCGCGCACTTTTTCGCCGCGTCCCTGAAACACCATGCGCTTGATCGGGTCGTAACCCTTCAGGACTTTCTTGATCTTGTTGGGGGCTGCGACCTCTTCCAGCGTGTCGATGACCGCTTGGCTTTCGCGGGCATAGAGCAGCGGCAACAAGCGGTAGTGACAGGTCACGTCGCCATCAATGTGATCGTGCACCGCGCTGTCGCGCCCGCCGCCAAAGCTGTGAATGACAAGCGGCAGTGCCACCTGATCCAGCCATGGGTCGAGCGATTGGCACACCAGCGGCGCAGGTGGATCGTCACGGATCGCGAGCGCGTAATCGAGAAACCGTACGCCAAATTCATGCGGGCAGGGGCCAAAGAAGAAGCCCGCATTGAAATAAAGATACCGTTTCCAGTATTCATCAGGCTCCGACAGGTCGAGGCTGGAGGCGAAGTCCAGACCGAACTTGTCGTAAAGAGACTTCCAGATATCGGTGTAGCCCGGGCCGTAGAGTTCCAGCTGCGGCCATGTGCCTTCGCGCCGCAGCGATGCGGACGGGTACGCAAAATCAAACGGTACTGCGCCCAGATCACCCGTCACCAGCGTGTCGCTGTCAAAAAACACAAACGGCGCGCCCTTGGGCAGGGCGGTCAGCATCTCGATCTTGTTGCCATAGGGGTAGGCTTCGCCGAAATGCGCGCTGTCGAAGGGCACGATTTCCGCACCCATGGCGTTCAGCGTGTCGTGCAGGTCGCCCGGCATACGCGGGTCCTTGGTCCACAACGGGCCGGGCTGCGGCTCGGCGACCAGAATTCGGCCTGCAAAATCAGGGCTCTTGGCGCGCAGGGAGGCGACGAACAAAACGGCTTCGTATCCCAGCCGACCGGATTGCCCGACCAGCGCGATGTTGAACGTTGGGGGGACCGCTGCCGTTTTGGATGTGCGTGCCATGAGCCTGCCGATATGCGTTTTCGCCGTTTTGCGGCACTATACGCGGCAAACGAGTATCGCAAAAGCCCCGGATTGGGTCATTCGGGCGGCGGGTTCAGCAGATCATAGAGCTTCTGCAGGATCGTCAGGATCAGGAACGCGCCCACGGCCCAGATCACCAGCTCGAACGGGGCGAAATCCGTGCCGCGCAGCCATTGACCGACAAGCCCCCCTTGGGGGCGCAGCGTGTCGATGCCGAACAGCCCGTCACGCGGCCAGAGCCGCAGGTACCAAAAGCGTGAGACATAGAACAGAATGGCCGCAGCAAGGGCCGCGATGATCAGCCAGAACGCGCGTTTCATTCCGTTCCCTCGTCCGCAAGTGCAATCGTGTCGATGTCGATTTCCCAGATCAGCAGGTCACCGTGTTTGGTGATCTCGCCCTCGGCGGTGATGAACTGGGCCACGTAGTCATAGGCTTCGCGGGGCAGGCGGGTGCCGTCCGGGCCGATGACCAGCAGGAATTCCTCGCCCATAACCGGTTGGGTGGACACGAAAATCGGGGGCACATCGCCCAGCAGGCACAGGTTGGCGCAGGCCTTGTGGGCCAGCCCACGACCCGGCCGCATAGCCCCGGCAAGGCACTTGCCGTCGCAAATCTCACCCGTAAGCTGCCAGCGGCCCTGCGGTTCGGGGGTGATCTGGGGTGCGTCCCCTTCGGCGGCTTGCAGACCGTTTTGGCCGCCGCGCACCTGCATCATGTATAAATCGCCCCGCTCCAGCACGACACCGGACACCTGTGCCAGTTGCCCATTGAGCGGCATGGCCCGGCCGTCAACGCCTGCCTTGCCACCGGCTGTCATCATGAAGCTGTCGCCCGGCTTGATCCGGTCATTGCCCTCGACGACGTGGATCACGGGATAAGGTGTCATCTCGACCACGCCCGTCACGGTCTGGCGGCCATAATCAAAGCGGAACGCACCGGGGCCCGGATCATCCTGCGCGGCCCCCATCAGGAACCCCGCGCCGCCAAGGCCCGCAATCAGCAGGATGCAGATGGTCAGCAGAAAGGTACGCAAAGGACCGGGGGCGGGCAGATATCCGACAAAGAAGGGTTTGTCGCTCATGTCGTCACGCCTTCCTCGGGCAATTCGGGTTCAGGTTCGGGCAAGGGGACCGGTTCCACATAGGTGCCGGGCGGGTTGGCATCCGGGTGCACCTCGACCATGTCACCCATCACGCGCACGCGGTACGTGGGCACTTTTTCGGTGAATGGCGCGGGCGACCGGCCCGAGCGGACATCATACTGGAATCCGTGCCAAGGGCAGGTGACCAGACAGTCGATGATCTTGCCTTCACCCAAGGGGCCATTCTGGTGGGCGCAAGCGTTTGAAATGGCGCTCAGCTTACCCTCCATCAGGTAGACGGCCACGCGGTCTCCACTGGCGAGTTTCGCGATCTTGGCATAGCCTTCGCGGAAATCCCCCACACGCGCCACTTCGGCCCATGCGCCATCCTTGGCCGCGGCCTCGGCCCGGTCCGCCATCCAGGCGGCGATGTGCAGGACGATGACGGCGGCCGCACCGGCCATGAACATGACGGTAAAGACGTGGTTCTGCTGGTCCTGCAAAATGCCCAAGGACACATGTGCCGCAACCGAGAAATAGGCGGCATAAATCAAATAGTGCAGCCGCTTCCAGATGGGGGGCGTCAGGAATTTCAGCCAGAAGTCATGGCTGGTCGCAGCGAGGATCATCAGGCACACAAGCGCGAAAATCCCAAATATCTCAAAGGGAAAGCCCGCGATTTGCCCAAAGCTGCTGTTGGCATAAAGCAGGCCCACATATTTGTCAGAGCTGGAGAAGTTGAAGTACCAGTTCAGAATATAGCCCGAATGCGTGATCGCCACGAAGGTGGTCATCACCCCGAAATGGCGGCGATTATACAAGAGCGGCAGAAACCGCTTGTCCAGCCGCGCGGCGGGACCAATGCACAGGATCACCGTCAGCATCATGAAGGCACAGGCGCCAAAGGCGCGGGCGTTGTGGATCTGCGGGTTGATGGCGCGCTCGTGGCTCAGAACCTCGGGCGTGACATACAGAAACACCCACAGAAACGCGGCCACCGCCGCCAGCATCACGATATCATAGAGCCACTTGTTCGGGTTCCATTGGACGGGGATATATTTGACGCTCATTGGCCTGCCCCTTCGGTCAATTGCACGGGCGCAATGTCGGCGGGCCAGGTCTGGCGCACGCTCAGGCCCGTGATGACGATGACAACGATACCCACGCTCATCAGCACGACGGCCAGGCCGTAGGAGGCGCGCACCGGGCGATAACGGGCAGCCCACGCGGCACGCTCCGTCTCGATCTGCCACCAGCGCCACAGCACCAAGGGCCAGATCAAAAGCACGCCGGGGATCAGCAGGGGGCGAAAAATGTAGGCACCGCGCGCATCTTCGTCGATGCGGTCGATCCCGATCACAAGAAACACCAGCGCCACAACCGCGCCGATCATCCCCCATGTTTGCATTGCCATCACGAGGGCCTGTGCCACGTCCATGTGGTGTCTTCCTTGCGCCTGTTTGGTCGTTCCGGTCCGACTGTAACAAGCGGATGCAGGCGGACCCAAGTCAAAACTGTCAGTTTAGCCTGACACAGCGAAATTGTGATCATCCCGCACGGCGCAGACAACGGCGGGGCCGCGGCAGCCGCCCAGATTGGACTGTAAGTCTCCACCCGTTTGGGTCTATCACTTTCCCAGTATTCTGCGAAAATACCGCCAAAACAGGGAACAAACTCATGAAAAAACTCACATTTGCCGCCACTTTGCTGATGGGCACGTCCGTGGCGTCCCTCGCCGCCGCCGACTGCGGCGAGGTGTCGATCACCGAAATGGACTGGGCCTCTGCCGCCGTTGTGACCAACGTCGCCAAGTTCCTGCTGGAGCAGGGCTATGGCTGTTCCGTCACCGTTGTGCCCACCACCACCGTGCCTGCCATGGCATCCGTGGCCGAGACGGGCGAGCCGGACATCCTGACGGAGCTTTGGACCAGCTATACCGAGGTCTACGAAGAGCTGCGCGATGAGGGCAAACTGGTGGAGATGTCCAAGGTCCTGTCCGATGGCGGGGTCGAGGCGTGGTGGATCCCCGACTATCTGGCCGAAGCGCATCCCGAGCTGAAAACGCTTGAAGGCATCAAGGCCAACCCCGAACTGGTTGGTGGCCGTTTCCACGATTGCCCGTCGGGCTGGGGCTGCGACATCACCAACCACAACAACTTCAAGGCCGCAGGACTGGCAGATTCGGGTGTCGAACGGTTCCAGCACGGCTCGGGCGAAACCCTCGCCACAGCCATCGCCGCCGCGTACGAGGCCAAGGAGCCTTGGTTCGGTTACTACTGGGCGCCGACATCCGTCCTGGGCAAATACCCGATGGTTCAGGTCGAAATGCCCGCCTATGACGAAAGCACCCACACCTGCAACGGACTGGAAGACTGCGCCACACCGGGCCTGTCGTCATATCCGGTGTCGAACGTGGTGACAGCGGCGACACAAACCTTTGTCGATCGTGAACCCGATGCGGCGGCGCTGATGGGCAACCTCACCTTCACCAATGCCCAGATGGGCGAAGTGCTGGCCTGGCAAGAAGCCAACGAGGCGTCGAACGAAGAGGCGGCGGTTTATTTCCTGACAACCTACAAGGATGTCTGGGGCAGCTGGCTCAACGACGAAGCGCGCGGCAACCTGTCGGCACTGCTGCAATAATCGAACTGCGCCGGGGGACCACTCCGGCGCATCTCGCCCCGCAGGGCGCAAGATCAAGAAACGTGAGGGGACGATATGGCAGCCTATGACGGCGTGTTCGATACGCTGGGCCTGCGCGACTGGTGCGACGAGGGCAAGGAAGACGCACCTGTCTCCATGGCGCAGCTTTTGGCCCAAACCGGCGGCGATGACGCCTCCGAGGCTGGCGGCCTCCCATTTCCGTCGCTCGATGTCCTGCACGAGGCGTGCGGACGCATCGGCCAGACGCGCGACCTGACCGCAGGGCTTGAGGAAGGGTTTCTGGCCATCCGGTCCGAGCTGAAATTCGTGCTCGACCCGATCACGCAACCGCTGTCATGGATGCTGGACGCAGCACTTTGGCTCTTTGAAAGCGCGCCGTGGTTCATCATGATCCCGGCGCTTTTGCTGCTGACCTACTGGGTCAGCCGGTCGAAGTCCGTGACCGGTTTTGTCGCCGCTGTCCTGCTGTTTTTCGGTTTCATCGACCATTTCGGCGTGGCGATGCAGACACTGGCCATCGTGTTTGTCTGCACCGGTCTGTCGGTCGTGTTGGGCGTGCCCATCGGCATCGGCATGTCGAAGTCCGACACCGCACAACGCACCATCGTGCCCATCCTCGACCTGCTGCAGACGTTGCCCACATTCGTCTATCTGATCCCACTCATTTTCCTGTTTTCCGTCACGGAATCAAAGCTTTACGGTATCGCCATCATCCTCTACGCCGTGGTGCCGGTGATCCGACTGACGGATCTTGGTATTCGCCTTGTCGACCGCGACGTGATTGAGGCAGCCAACGCCTTTGGCCTGACCGCATGGCAGAAACTCAGCCGGGTGGAACTGCCCTTGGCGCTGCCCAACATCATGGCCGGTGTGAACCAGACCATCATGATGAGCCTTGCGATGGTGGTGATCGCATCGCTGGTCTCCGCCCCCGGTCTTGGTGTTCTGGTTCTGCGCGGCATCCGCAATCTTGAGCTTGGGGTGGGCCTTGTCGCGGGCCTTGGCATCGTCCTGCTGGCCGTAATCCTTGACCGTGTGTCCAAGGCGGCACTCGCCCGCGTCGACACTGGCCGCAAGGAGCGTTGAGATGACCGCCAAAGTTTCCTTGCGCGGCCTCTATAAAATCTTCGGGCCCGAGGACGCCGCCATGGTGCCAAAGGTTCAGGCAGGCATGGACAAGGCCACGCTGCTGGAACAGCACAAACACGTGCTGGGCCTGCAGGACATCAATGTCGACATGGCAGCCGGAGAGATCACGGTCATCATGGGCCTGTCCGGCTCCGGCAAGTCCACGCTGATCCGCCACCTCAACCGGTTGATCGACCCGTCGGCAGGCGAAATCCTCGTGGACGGGCAGGATGTGATGAAGCTGGGCGAGGGCGCGTTGCGCGACCTGAGGCGCAAGCAGATGTCGATGGTGTTCCAGAAATTCGCGCTGCTGCCGCACAACACCGTGCTGGAAAATGCGCAATTGCCGCTCAGCGTGCAGGGTGCCGACAAGGCCACCTGCGACCGCGAAGGGCGCAAATGGCTGGCGCGTGTGGGTCTCGAAGGGTTCGAGGACCGCTACCCCGCGCAACTTTCCGGCGGCATGCAGCAACGTGTCGGCATCGCCCGTGCGCTCACCGCCAACACCGACATCATGCTGATGGACGAGGCATTCTCGGCCCTTGACCCGCTGATCCGCACCGACATGCAGAACCTGCTTCTGGAGTTGCAAAAGGAACTGCACAAAACCATCGTCTTCATCACCCACGATCTGGATGAGGCGCTGAAACTGGCCGATCACCTCGTGATTCTCAAGGACGGCGCGGTCGTGCAACAGGGCGAGCCGCAGGGCATTTTGCTCTCGCCTTCAGACCCTTACATCGAAGACTTCGTCAGCGACATCAACCGCGCCCGCGTGCTGCGGGTCAGGTCCGTGATGGGGCCACTGACGCATGACAGCTTCGACGGAGAGGTGGAGGCGTCCAGCAATCTCGAAGACATGATTGCCCTGACAGGCGGCGACACCAATCACATCTACAAGGTGGTCGATAACGGAGAAATCGTCGGCCAGCTCGACATGAAGGATCTGGTCAAAGCACTCGTGCCACGCGTGTCGGGTCACTAACTCGGTCTGGAAGAGAAAGTGGTGGGCGACCCTGGAATCGAACCAGGCGTGCGTCTCCGCGAGGGAGTTACAGTCCCCTGCCACACCTTGCGGCCTGTCGCCCACTGCGCCATTAGGGCCTGAACCCCGGTTGGCGTGAGCGCGTGATTACCGGGACGCATATCAGGGGTCAAGGCACAAAATCCTCGGCCAGCACCAAAGGTGAAAAGATGAAAAAACCCAAATGGGTTGTCCAAAAGGAACAGGCGAAAAAGGCGGATGCGGCGCAGACGGTCTGGCTCTTTGGGCTGCATGCCGTCCGTGACGCGCTGCTGAACCCGCGCCGCGAAAAACTGCACCTGATGGTGACGCTGAATGCGCAGAACAAACTGGCTGAGGCGATTGAACAGGCGGGCATCACCCCCGAGGTGATCGACCCGCGCAAATTCAAGCCACCGATTGACCCCGGCTCGGTCCACCAAGGGGCGGCGTTGGAGGTCAAACCGCTGGATTGGGGCAGCCTCGCGGACGTGGCCATCGGGGCCGACGCGCCCCGGCTGATCCTGCTGGACCGCGTCACGGACCCGCACAATGTGGGGGCCATCCTGCGCTCGGCCGAGGTGCTGGGCGCGTCTGCGGTTATTGGCACGCGCCACCACGCGGCACCCGAAACCGGCGCACTGGCGAAAACCGCCTCCGGTGCGCTGGAACGGCAGCCTTACGTGCGCGTCCGAAACCTTGCCGACGCCATCGTGGAATTGCAGGGCATGGGCTACACTGTGCTGGGCCTCGACGGTGAGGCCGACCAGACGATTGAGGCTACGCTACATGGTCAAAAGGACCGCCCCGTGGCGCTGGTGCTGGGGGCCGAAGGGCCCGGCTTGCGCCAGAAAACCCGCGAAACCTGTGATGCGCTGGTGAAAATCGACGCAGCGGGCGGGTTTGGGTCCCTCAACGTCTCAAATGCGGCCGCAATCGCATTATATGCCTCCAAGGACCACGAATAACGGAGGCGACCATCGCCCACCCTACGAAAATCGCCACCTGCTGCTATTGCGGGACCCGCGCCGCACTTGTTCTTCAGGGGCGCGAACGGCACGAGCTGGCCTGTTCGACCTGCGGCGCGCCGCTGCATGATCTCAAGATGTTGCCGCGCAAGAAGTCCGGCGACCGTGAACTTGTGCGCCCATCGGCGGTCCGTCACCGGCCCAAGCCAAAACCCGCCAAGAAAAAATACAAGAAGCGCAAGTCGCGCTGGAAAGACATGTTTGAGGACGCCTTTGATATCATTGAAGATATCTTTGACTGAACGCCACGGGTGCCAAAAAGCAGGACATCCGGCGCTTAAGAGTTCGTTCACAGATTTGCGAGAGGCTCTTTTACAGAGCTCAGATCACCATATCTGAAGAAGTGAACCGCAGGCCTGGAACTCCTGCAGGTTAATTCACTGTCCCTCGTTCCGTACCTTTGCGCCCCTTTCGCTTTGCGATCGGGGCGCTTTTTTGTGACGATGGCCGGGCAGGGGGGCAGCATGATCGAAACCTATTCCGACGCGCATCTTCGACAGGTGCTGAAATCCACAAAAACCGTGGCGGTCGTGGGCGTGTCCACCAACCCCGTGCGGCCCAGCTATTACGTGGCGCGCTACCTCGCGCTCAAAGGATACACGGTGATCCCGGTGAACCCGGTCTATGCGGGCGAGATGCTGTTTGGCCAAAGGATTGTGGCCGGGTTCGACGACATCGACGCAGCTGTGGACATGGTCGACATCTTCCGCCGCTCCGACGCCGTGCCCGAGATCGTAGAGGCGGCCATGGCACAGATCCCCACGCTCGAAACCATCTGGATGCAGATCGGCGTGGAACACCCGGATGCGGCGGCCAAAGCGCGGGGCGCAGGGCTGACCGTGATCCAGAACCGCTGCCCCAAGATCGAATATCAGCGCCTGTTTGGTGAGTTGCGCATGGGGGGCTTCAACACCGGCATCATCTCATCGAAGCTGTAAGGCGCTCAAAGGCCCGCGCCGATGTGGCGCGGAACCAGTTCCACGTGCCTGGCGGGCTCAGTTCACGCGCGTCCAGGTGCCGCCATCGCGGCAAATACCCAACACGCAACCAGACACGGCGAGCCTGTTGCCATTCAACTGCATCTTGGAATTGTAGGTCTTGTCACGATCCGGCGAATACACTTTGCCGCCGGCGTACGCACCGCCGCCCTTGGCTTCCATGTCCCAGATAATCTTCCGACCCGTGTTGGCGGTTTCAAGTGGCGCACCGCTTGAATCAAAGGACTTGATCAGCGTGCCACACACCTTGCCGGAACAATCCGTGACCTTGATGTGCCCGTAGTTGCCATTGTCGTCCGCCGCAGTCTGCCACGTGCCGTGCACTGGTTCTGCAAGGGCCATCCCGGCGCTTGCGACGGCCACACATGCCGCTGCAATTAGATATTTCATGAGTGTCTCCTCCGTAATGCGAGAGACTGTGAGCCATCACGCCGCGCCAAGGCAAGAATGACCTTGGGTCGCGTTGCGAATCTCATGAGGCCGTGCAAGGACGCAGGTCGACAATAAAAGGGCCGAAATCATGATCCTCTATCCCGCCATCGACCTCAAAGACGGGCAGGCCGTGCGGCTTGTGCACGGGGATATGGACAAGGCCACCGTGTTCAACGATGACCCGGCGGCCCAGGCGCGTGCTTTCGTGGATGCAGGCTGCGAGTGGCTTCACCTCGTCGATCTCAACGGCGCATTTGCAGGCGCACCGGTGAACGCCGCCCCGGTCGAGGCGATCCTGAAATCCTGCAAAGTTCCTGCGCAGCTGGGTGGCGGCATCCGCGACATGGCCACAATCGAGACGTGGCTGTCCAAAGGTCTCCAACGCGTCATCCTCGGCACGGTGGCGGTCGAAAACCCCGACCTCGTGCGCGCAGCGGCCAAAGCCTTCCCGGGCCACGTGGCCGTCGGCATCGACGCAAGAAACGGCAAGGTTGCCACCAAGGGCTGGGCGACCGAAACGGATGTGGACGCCACCGATCTCGCCAAATCCTTTGAAGACGCAGGCGTGGCGGCCATCGTCTACACGGACATCAACCGAGACGGCGCAATGGGCGGGCCGAACATCCCCGCCACACAGGCGTTGGCCGAAGCGGTGGACATCCCCGTGATCGCCAGCGGCGGCGTGTCATCGCTGGATGATCTGACAGCGCTCAAGGCCACAGGCGTAATCTCTGGCGCCATCTCAGGCCGCGCACTCTATGACGGAGCGATTGATCTGAGCGCCGCCTTGGCAGCGCTCAAGAGTTAGGCGTTACTGCGCAGCACCATCGGTGAACTTGCCAAGCGCACCCGTCATGGTCTGGACATAAGCCGCGTCGTCGGCAATGCCGCCCAGTTTGCCCAGCATCTCGGCAGGGGCCTCATAGGCGATCAAGGTCTTGCCGGTCTCGTCTTCGAAAACGGCCACTTTCATCGGCAGAAACAACGCAGCGGTCCGGTCATCCAGCATGGCTTGGGTGCCCAGCTTGGGATTGCCAAAGATCAAAAGCTGCGAGGCACCGATGTCTTCGCCCACGCCTTGCGCCCCGGCGCCATGATCGACACGGGCAAAGATGGTCAGCCCCGCGCCTTCAAGGGCGCTCTGCAGCGCATCCATGGTCTCGACCACACCCTTTGCAGACTCCTTACGGATAATTCCATTGTCACCTGCCATCGCAGTTCCCGCCATAAAAACGCTCATCACCAGAGCCATCAAAATTCGCATCATGCGTCTCCCTCATTTCAATATTCCAAACCTGTCACAGGTTCGACCATACGCCATGCACCTTTCCGTGATGGGCAGAAATCCCCTTCATCTTGCAAGATAAACTCCGGGGGAGACCGCAGGCCGGGGGCGGAGCCCCCTAAAAGCCAGCAATCCGGCCGCAGGCCGGGGGCGGAGCCCCTTTCCCCGCCCCAAAATCCGCGCTACCAGAGCCCCATGTTGAAAACCCGCATCATCCCCTGCCTTGATGTTGCCGATGGCCGCGTGGTCAAGGGCGTGAATTTCGTCGACCTGATCGACGCAGGCGACCCGGTGGCTGCAGCGCGCGCCTATGACGCCGCCGGCGCGGACGAGCTGTGTTTTCTCGACATCCACGCCACCCATGAGAACCGCGGCACCATGTTCGATCTGGTGCAGCGCACGGCGGAACAGTGCTTTATCCCGCTCACCGTTGGCGGCGGTGTCCGGACGGTGGCGGATGTGCGCGCGCTCCTGCTCGCGGGGGCGGACAAGGTGTCTTTCAACTCGGCGGCTGTGGCTGACCCGGATGTGTTGACACGGGCGGCGGACCAGTTCGGCAGCCAATGCATCGTCTGCGCCATCGATGCAAAAACAGTCAGCACCGGCAAATGGGAAATCTTCACCCATGGCGGGCGCAAACCCACCGGCATTGACGCCGTGGAATTTGCCCGGACCGCCGCGGCCAAAGGGGCAGGGGAGATTCTGCTGACCTCCATGGACCGCGACGGCACACGCGCGGGCTTCAACCTGCCGCTCACCCGCGCCATCTCGGACGCGGTTTCGATCCCGGTGATCGCATCGGGGGGCGTCGGCACGCTGGACCACCTCGTTGACGGCGTGACCGAAGGCGGCGCGTCTGCCGTGCTCGCGGCGTCGATCTTCCACTTCGGCGACTACACAATTGCGCAAGCCAAGGCGCATATGGCCGCCGCTGGCATCCCGATGAGGCTGACATGACGCACGCGATTCTGGGCAAGCGCTATGACGCTTGACGATCTCTTCGCCACGATCGAGGCCCGCAAGGGCGCCGACCCCGACAGCTCATGGACCGCCAAACTGCTGGCCAAGGGTCCCGAAAAATGCGCCGAGAAATTCGGCGAGGAAGCCATTGAGGCCATCATCGAAGCGGTGAAGAACGACAAGGCCGCACTCACTTCCGAAGCGGCAGATGTGCTCTACCACCTCATGGTCATGCTCGCATCGCGTGACGTCAGCCTCAGCGATGTGATGATCGAACTTAGCCGCCGCCAGGGCACTTCCGGCCTTGCAGAAAAAGCCGCCCGCCCGCCGTCCGGCACATAGTTATACCGCATAACCAAATTTCTTCTTCTGGCTCCAAATATCCCGGGGGTTTGGGGGCTGGCCCCCATTCACACATGAATCGCGTCGCGAAGCGGCCTTTGGATCACCGCCCGTTGCGTTAACCCCCAAACATCCGCTCGTTGGGGGTGCACAGGGGGTGTACGCATGGTGCACGGGGGGTGACACCCTGTTTTTGGCGTCAATCTCCATGAAAACAAGGTAAACGCAGGCCCCGACTCACCCCATGACACCCAAACCGTATGTCACGGCGCCCAGGTCAGAAAATTCCGGATTAACCGCAGCCCCACATCCTGACTTTTCTCCGGATGGAACTGCATGCCCAGCATCGTGTCCCGGCCCACCACAGCCGTGACATCGCCGCCGTAGTCCACATGCGCCAACCGCATCGCAGGGTCCGCCACCTCGAAATGGTAGGAGTGCACGAAGTATGTGTGATCACCCGTGGACACACCTTCAAAGACAGCGTGGTCTGTGTCCAGAACCAGATCGTTCCAACCCATATGCGGCACCTTCAAGGACGGATCAGAGGGGTCAATGTGCACCACCTCCCCATCCACCCAACCAAGGCCCGGCGTGTCGGAATACTCCCGCCCCCACGCGGCCATCAACTGCATGCCCACACAGATACCCAGAAAGGGTCTGCCTTTGTTTTCAACGGCTTCCACAAGGGCGTCATAGACACCCGACCCACGCAGCGCCGCGGCACAGGCCGGAAACGCCCCGTCGCCAGGCAGCACAATCCGGTCCGCCTTGGCCACCACATCCGCGTCTGACGATACTACTACGGTGCCCGCATCCGCCTCGCGCGCCATCCGCTCGAACGCCTTTTCCGCCGAGTGCAGATTGCCGCTTTCATAGTCGATCAGAACCGTGAGGCTCATAAGCTGCCCTTGGTCGAAGGGATCGCATCTGCCACGCGCGCGTCCACCTCCAACGCGATCCGCAATGCGCGGGCCACGGCCTTGAAGGCTGCTTCGGCAATGTGGTGGCTGTTGAGCCCGTGCAGCATGTCCACGTGCAGCGTAATGCCGCCATGGGTGCTGAGCGCCTGAAAGAATTCGCGGACAAGCTCGGTGTCAAAGGTGCCGATCTTGGATGTCGGCAGGTCCACATTCCACACCAGAAACGGCCGCCCCGACAGGTCCAGCGCAGCGCGCACAAGGGCGTCGTCCATAGGCAGCAGGCAGGACCCGTAGCGCTGGATTCCCTTTTTGTTTCCAACGGCTTCGCTGAGAGCCTGACCAATCGCGATGCCCACATCCTCAACCGTGTGGTGGTCGTCAATGTGCAGGTCCCCCTTGCACCGCACCCTCATGTCGATCAGCGCGTGCCGGGCCAATTGGTCCAGCATGTGATCAAAGAATCCCACGCCCGTTTCGTTGTCATACTGACCGGTGCCATCCAGATCGAGCGTCACCGAAATGTCGGTCTCTGCCGTGGTGCGGGTAAGGGTGCTGCTGCGCATCGCGCGCCTCCTGCCAAAGCCATGTTGCGCCTTCTATAGGCGGGCAGGGCAGTGCCGCCAAGGGGCGGGCCGTCATGCTTGCCCCCACCTGTGCAGACGTGCCACTAACGGGTGCAGATCACCGCAGCAAAAGGCCCATGCCCCATGACAACTTGCGTCTTCATCCAGATCCGCTGCCGCCCCGGATCGACCTACAAGGTCGCCGAAGAGATCGCGCTGCGCGAAATCCATTCCGAACTGTATTCGACATCCGGTGACTATGACTTGCTGATGAAGGTCTACATTCCCGAAGGACAGGATGTGGGCAAGTACATCAATGACGAACTTTTGGACATCGAAGGGATCGAGCGGTCTCTGACAACCATGACGTTCAAGGTTTTCTAGCCAAAAACAACGCTGCGCTCACGCCGCCGCTCGGATTGGAATCGCTTGGGCGGAACACCGACCAACTTTTTGAAAACAGTCGAAAAATGGGCCTGAGTGCCAAAGCCGCAAATCAGCGCAACCTGGACCAGAGGCGTGTTGGTGGTAAGCAACAGGGTCTGCGCATGCTCGATGCGTTTTTGGGTGACATAGGCATGCGGCGACATGCCAGTGGCGGCGCGAAAGACCCGGGCGAAATGGTGTTGCGACAGACAGGCAACCTGCGCCAGATCGGGCATCGCGATCACCTCGCCTAAATGCGCCTCTATATAGTCGACAACCCGTTTAAGGCGGGCGGGGTCCAGAGGTTTGGTGCCCGAGACCTTGACCCTCGTTTTTGATCGCTCGTCGGCATGGGCGACCAGTCGCCCCATCATCGTCAGCAGCAAGCCGTCGGCCTGCAGTGCGGCGCCCTTGCTGTCTTGCACACTTGCGCTCCAGATCTGTTCCATCATGTGATCGAGGGCCGGGTCAACCAGTTGCGTATTCAGGATTGGATCCAGGAGGTTGGACACCGCCTCTCCCGTATTCGTTTCCAGAAGGTCGCTCACATAGTCATGCGGTATGGCCAGCAACGAGATGTCGTGCTTGCCGTCGCTTTCCCAGTCGGCGATGGCATTGGGCGGTGCCACGTAAAAACTGCCCGGCACGGTGGACAGGGATTTGACCCCGTCGCCACAATCGACCGTGTTGTGGGTCATCCCACTGCGCGACAACGACCGCAGAACGAGCTGCGGCACCGAGGGGTCTGTCGTGGCATGCGCATTTTGCTGCGCCTTGATCATCGAAAATCGCGGTGTTCCGATCTGACGCGCATCCTGCGGAAAGTCCGCATAAAGCGAGCCGTACAAGGCATCATAGGATCCATCGGACGCGGGAACAGGCAATGAAAAAGCTGAGTGCACCGGCAATTGACCTTCTGTTTGATGTCATCAGCGCGCGCACCACGCCAAGGTTCAGTAACACCAAGTATGTCAATTTAAGTTGACACTTTCTTTCATATTGTTGCGGGGGAGGCAGAGAAGTTAAGACGCGTAAATCTTTTCGGCGTGGTAGCCGCCGCGGGGATGTGCATCCAGCTTGTGCGCGCCGCCATGGATGAGGTGCGTGGCGGCAAACATCAACCCGTCCGTCATGATGCGGTCGAACATGACCGTTCGGGTCGCGGCGGCAAGGTCTGGATCATCATCCAGCACGTACCGGATGTCAGGTTGAGCAAATTGCAGCGGGCCGGAAATCAACACATCGCCCAGCAAAAGCAGGCTGTTTGCGCCCGACGACACATGAACGACCTGGTGGCCGGGCGTGTGGCCGGGAGCGGATTCGAGCCAGACACCGGAACCAAGATCACCGTTTGGGCGATGCACGGCGATGCGGTAGGCCATTTGATCCATCAGACCGGCGATCAAGTTGGCAAGCGGTCGCTGGGCAGGGGCCACAAGCTGGGCGCGTTCGGGCGCGGCCCAATACCGCCATTCGACTTCGCAAAGATGAAGCATGGCATTCGGGTAGCGCGAGATGCCACCCTGCATCAGACCTCCGATGTGATCTGCATGCATGTGAGTGATGATGATGTCGGTGATCTGGTCAGGTGACACACCGGCATGGGCCAGAGCCGCAGGCAGGTGACCTGTCTGCGGGTACTTGCCCCTGAGTGTTTCGCCAGACCCGGTATCGACCAGCATGCGGCGGTTCCCGGTCTCGATCAGCCACGCATTCGCGCCGACTAATTGTGTTTGGGTCGAAGTTGCCTCCGGCTGCGGGGAGAAGGCAGCCGGAGGCAATTCGAAGTGACCGTCGGACAGAGCGGTCACTGAGATGTCACCAATGCGAAGGCGCTTGGATATTGCTGAGCTGGCGCTTTGGGGGGCAAAGCCTGCCAGTGCCGTCGCGCCAAGTCCGAAGCCAAAGCTTCGGCGGGACACCAGGTGCGACGTTTGGGATTCAGACAACATTAGGACCTTCCGGACATCTTTGGAGGTTATCCAAGCCTCGGGGGGGACGCTGTGAGGTTGGTAACTGTAAATTAAGTTAGACAGATGCCGGTTCGCGATCTTTCACAATCCTGCGTCTGTTTTGTGATATGTCGCGGGCTCAATGCACTGAAACAAAAAAAGACCGCCGGTTCGGCGGTCTTATTTGCACTCCCGTTCGGGAGGATGTTGGAGCGGGCGAGGCGATTCGAACGCCCGACCCTAACCTTGGCAAGGTTATGCTCTACCCCTGAGCTACGCCCGCTTCCTTGGGTGAGGCGTGAGATACTTACACCGGCCCGACCCTGCAAGTGGAAAATGGTGCGTATTGCAAAAAATTTGTGTCTGCGCGACGGATTGTCCATGTGCATCCGTAGAAGAGATATGAGCCACCACTCGCGTTTTCTGTTGTCTGCATTTGCCGTGGTCTGGATGTGCATTCCGGCGCTTCCAGCCATGGCACATGATGGCCCGCATGGTCCCGACATTTTGATCGAGGTCGAGCGGGCCACCGTATCAGACAAGCAGGTCGACTTGCGCCTGACCCTGACAGGATTGGGTGGCCCGGTGGTTTTGCACGGCGTTCACGCCAGCGGGGCATCTGGCCACCTGAGAACCCCTGTCAGCATCAGCTTCGCCGAAGACGTAGGCGTTGACGCGGTCCTGTCCTTTGCCTCTGATCCGCCGGAGGTCTTTACGTTGATGTTGGATTTTGGGACCGCGGGCATAAGCGAAATAACGGTCATTCCAGACGACGAGCTGCACTAGGCAACAAAGAGGGCATCGACATGCACATCACTCTGTCCACCGCGAAAACCATTACTCTGGCCTTTGCCATCGTTGTTGGCTGCGTCGCCTCGGGCGAAGCGCTGCCTTTCGTGCCGCTGGAGTCTATCTTCGAAGCAGCCTTGGCACACTAGCGTTTGAACGGATGGCCGCGCGGGTGTTGCCTCAAACACCGAGGGCAACAGACGCTCAGTTGCGCCAAGTCAGGTCCGCTGGATCAGATCCCAGCGATTGCCAAACGGGTCACGAAAGACGGCAACCGTGCCATATGGCTCGTGGCGCGGCTCTTCTTCGAAGGTCACGCCACGGGACAACAGATGCGCATGATCGCGCGCAAAGTCGTCGGTGTGAAGAAACAGCCAGACCCGACCACCCCCCTGTTCCCCGATCGCGGCCACCTGCTCAGGTCCGTCGGCACGTGCCAGAATGATTGACGTCTGAGCACCCGGCGCGCGCACTTCCACCCAGCGCTTGCGCCCCTGATCGATGTCGGCCACCACCTCGAAGCCCAGCGTATGACAGAAAAATGCGATACCTGCGTTGTAGTCAGGCACCAGAATCGTGAAAGACATGATGTGCATGTGTGCACCTTATCTGCGTGACAACGCGTGATTAAAACAGCCGCGCTTTGCATACCTGTAGGTGAGCTAAACAAGGAGACACCAGATGTCTATTCGAGAGAACGTACAAGCCGTCATCGACGGCACTCTGCGCGGCGAAATCCTTGAAACGTTCGAGGAATATTATGCTGACGACGTGGTGATGAGCGAGAACGGGGTCGAGGATCGTGTCGGCAAGGATGCAAACCGAGCCTTTGAGGAACAGTTCGTCGCCAATGTGACGTTTCATGGCGCCAGCGTTGGCCGCGTGGTGGTGGATGGCGATCAAGCGGCCGTGGAATGGGTTTTCGACATGACCCCCACGGGTGGCGAACGGATCACCCAGCGGCAGGTCGCTTTCCAGACCTGGAAGGACGGCAAGGTTGTCCGCGAAGTGTTCTACTACAACAAGGGTTAGTTTGACGGGCGGCGCACGGCGTAGGCCAGTACGATGATCAAGCCAGCCAGCGCCGCCAACACCCCAAAGCCCAGCCGCAATGATGTGGCATGGGCAATAAATCCGATCACAGGTGGCCCGAGGAGCAGTCCGCCATAGCCCAATGTCGCCACGCTTGCGATGGCCGACCCCGGTGGCAGGTGCGGGTCGCGTGCGGCGCGCGAAAAGGCCAGCGGCATGATCACCGCATAGCCCACGCCCATGAATACAAAGCCCAGCAACGCCATGCCGTAGCTGGCGAAACCAACCGCAAACAACGTGCCAATTGTTGCAAAAACGCCTGCAAGCCGGGCTGTCTTGACGGGCCCGAGGCGGTAGGTGACCTGATCACCCAGCAGCCGGGTCACGACCATTGCAACCGAGAAGATCGTGTATCCAAGGGCTGCGCGTGCGCCGTCGACTTGCGCAATGTCGACAAGGAACAGGGCGCTCCAGTCAACCATCGCGCCTTCGCCCATGGACGAGCAAAAGGCGATCAGCCCCACAGCGATCAGCGGACCGCGTGGAAAGGGAAAGAGAGGAGGCTTTGCACCGCTGCCTTGTTTTTGGGATGCCCACGGAACACGGGCAAGCATCATGGTCAAAACCAGAATGATCGCCGCGCCGATGATGAAATGCGGTGCAATGCCGATCTCCATCCGCTCCGCCGCATAGCCTGATGCCGCACCCAGGCCCGCGCCAAGGCTGAACATTGCATGAAAGGATGACATGACCGGGCGTGCAATATGCGCCTCAGCCTCGCCTGCCCAGGTGTTCATCGCAACATCCATGGCCCCGTGCGTGGCCCCAAAGGCGAACAAGGCCAACGCGAGCCACGCAACCGATGGGGCCAGCCCGATCAAGCAAAGCGCCACCGCATAGGCGACGGCAATGGCCAATGTAACAGGTGCCGCACCCCGGGCGTCTGCGACCCTGCCGGCCAGCGGGAAGGCGGCAATCGCACCGCCTGCCAGAAGCAGCAGCAAAAGACCAAGATCCGCCTTGTCCAGCCCATGCAGTTGCGCGGCAGCCGGAATGCGGGACGCCCACATGCCGTAAAGTGCGCCGTTCAGTACAAACATGGCCGAGACGGCCAACCATGTGGCGCGGTTGCTGGGGGTGGGCATAGGCAAGTCCTGACCAAAGGGATGTGCCCGCACGTTTTCCATTTCACCTGCCGCTTGCAAGCGACAAACGGGCCTTACCGTTGCCGCGTTTCAGTCTGTAAACAATTGTGCAACCCGGCGCGCATGTGATGGCTCGATCTGCCACGAACAGGCGACTTCCCATGCCAGCGTTGCAGCCGGGCTTGGGGCGTCCGACCATGCGGCCGTATCAAAGACAGGTGCATCGCGCCGGGCTTCGTCCCAATCCACCAATGTGACCGTGCCATCTGCTGCCGTGAGGATGTTTGCCGCGTTGAGATCGCCGTGCACGATGGTGCTGTCGCGGCCAACGGATACCCACGCAGCCCGCAAGCGGGTAACAAGGTCTTCGAGCATCGCATCAAGGTCCACGTCTCCGCCCTTGGTGCAGGTCAGCAGGTCATGTGCACTTGCAAAGCCGTCCCGCTGAGGCAGGTTAGACGCCGACACGTGGAAACGGGTCATGCGATCCGCAATATGGACAGGCGACGTTGGGCGGCCGGGGCAAAAAGGCTCACAGGTCCATCCTTCAACGACAAAACTGCCATCATGGGACCGCATCGGAACAGGTACGTTCAAGCCTGATTCAAGCGCATGCTTTGCCACCGGCAGCAGCCAGGCAATCGCGGCCTCTGACCGCCGGGTGGTTTTGAGTACGTGGTTGCCCACGCGCAGCACGGTGTTTCGATGGCCGCCGGGCAGGGGTACGGGCGAACCCGTCAAACCCCATGCGCCCAGCGGTGGGGTCACTCCAACTCGACCAGCAAGTCCTTGGCGTCGATCTGGCCACCGGGTGCGACGTGCACGGCCTTGACCACCGCATCGCGTTCGGCATGGATGCCGGTTTCCATCTTCATCGCTTCGATGGTCAAAAGCAGGTCACCTTCGCAGACCTCCTGACCGGGCGTGACACCAACGCTCGCAACGACACCGGGCATCGGCGCGCCGATATGGCTTGTGTTGCCATCCTCTGCCTTCGGGCGCGACACGGTCTGCGATTTGACCAGACGGTTGGGCACCCGGATTGTACGAGGTTGGCCGTTGAGTTCAAAGAACACGCGCACTTCACCGTCCTCGTTCGTCTCACCCACGGCCTGCAGGCGAATTTCAAGGGTCTTGCCCGGGTCGATCTCGGCCGTGATTTCGTTGCCGGGCTTCATGCCGTAGAAGAACGTCTTGGTCGGCAAAGAGCGGACCGGGCCATAGGTGCGGTGACGGCCCATGTAATCAAGGAAGACCTTCGGATACATCAGGTAGCCTGACAGGTCCTCGTCATCGATGTCCTTGCCTTCAAGCTGGTCGGACAGATCGGTGCGGGTCGCTTCCAGATCAACCGGCGGCACGTCGGCGCCGGGGCGCGTTGTGTTTGGCGCTTCGCCTTTCAGGATCTTGGCTTGGATGTCGTGGGGGAAGCCACCCGGAGGCTGGCCCAGATTGCCGCGCATCATGTCCACGACGCTGTCGGGGAAGGCCACGTCTTTGGCGGGGTCTTCGACCTCTGCGCGGCTCAGGTTCTGGCTGACCATCATCAGGGCCATGTCGCCGACCACCTTGGACGATGGGGTCACCTTCACGATGTCGCCGAACATCTGGTTCACATCCGCATAGGTGCGGGCGACCTCGGGCCAGCGTTCTTCGAGACCCAGAGAGCGCGCCTGCGCCTTGAGGTTGGTGAATTGCCCGCCGGGCATTTCGTGCAGGTACACCTCGGAACTTGGCGCCTGCATGCCCGATTCAAATGCCGCGTAGTGGGCGCGGACCGCATCCCAATAGTCCGAGATGTCGCGCACGGCATTGATGTCGAGGCCGGTGTCGCGGTCGGTGTGTTGCAGCGCTTCGACCACGGTGCCGAGAGTTGCTTGGGACGTGTTGCCCGACAGCGCGTCCATGGCGCAATCGACAGCGTCCACGCCCGCTTCGGACGCAGCGAGGATGGTGGCCACGGCCGAGCCTGCGGTGTCGTGGGTGTGGAAGTGGATGGGCAGGCCCACCTCTTGTTTCAGCGCGCGGATCAGTTGGGTGGCGGCGGCGGGTTTCAAGAGGCCCGCCATGTCCTTGAGGCCGAGGATATGGGCGCCTGCGTCTTTCAACTGGTTGCCCATGTCCACGTAGTATTTCAGGTCATATTTGGCCCGGTCCGGGTCCATGATGTCGCCAGTGTAGCAGACCGTGCCTTCGCAGATCTTGTTCTGCTCCTGCACCGCATCCATGGCGACGCGCATGTTTTCCACCCAGTTCAGGCTGTCGAACACGCGGAACACGTCGACGCCGCTGGAGGCGGCCACGCGTACAAATTCCTGCACCACGTTGTCGGGATAGTTGGTGTAGCCAACCCCGTTGGCCCCGCGCAAAAGCATCTGGGTCATCAGGTTCGGCATCCGCTCGCGCAGGTCGCGCAGGCGCTGCCATGGGCATTCCTGTAGGAACCGGTAGGCCACGTCGAATGTCGCACCGCCCCAGCATTCCATCGAGAAGAGCTGTGGCAGGTTTGCGGCGTAGGCCGGTGCCACCTTGATCATGTCATAGCTGCGCATGCGGGTGGCCAGCAGCGATTGGTGCCCGTCGCGCATGGTGGTGTCGGTGATCAGCAGTTGTTGCTGCTGCTTCATCCAGTCGGCGACGGCCTGCGGGCCCTTTTGCTCCAGCAGATTACGGGTGCCCATCTGGTGTGACGGGTCGGCCTGCAGCTGCGGCGGTTTCGGGTCCTTGATGTCGGTGCGGGGACGGGGGCGGTCCTTGACCTCCGGGTGGCCGTTTACGGTGATGTCCGCGATATAGGTCAGCACCTTGGTGCCGCGGTCGCGGCGGCGCTTGAACTGGAACAGGTCCGGCGTCTCGTCGATGAACTTGGTGGTGTATTCGTTGTTCAGAAAGGTTGGGTGCTTCAACAGGTTCTCGACAAAGGCGATGTTGGTGCTGACACCACGGATGCGGAATTCGCGCAGGGCGCGGTCCATGCGGGCGATGGCGATCTCGGGTGTGGGGCCCTTGGACGTCACCTTGGTCAGCAGGCTGTCGTAGTAACGGGTGATGACGCCGCCCGCATAGGCCGTGCCGCCGTCCAGACGGATGCCCATGCCGGTGGCCGAGCGGTAGGCGGTGATGCGGCCATAGTCGGGGATGAAGTTGTTTTGCGGGTCTTCCGTGGTGACGCGGGTTTGCAGGGCGTGGCCGGTCAGGACGATGTCGTCCTGCGTGGGCTTGCCGGTGGCTTCGGCAATGGTTTTGCCCTCTGCAATCAGGATTTGCGCGCGGACGATGTCGATGCCCGTGACTTCTTCGGTGACGGTGTGTTCGACCTGCACGCGGGGGTTCACTTCGATGAAGTAGAACTTGGACGTTTCCATATCCATCAGGAACTCGACCGTGCCTGCGCATTCGTAGTTCACGTGTTTGCAGATCTTGTAGCCGAGGTCGCAGATTTCGGTGCGCTGGGCGTTGGTCAGGTAGGGGGCGGGGGCGCGTTCCACGACCTTCTGATTACGGCGCTGGACCGAGCAATCCCGCTCGAACAGGTGGTACATGCCGCCATGCTTGTCACCGAGGATTTGCACCTCGACGTGGCGGGCGCGGGTGATCATCTTTTCCAGATACCCCTCGCCATTGCCAAAGGCGGCTTCGGCCTCGCGGCGGCCTTCGAGGACTTTCTCCTCGACCTCATCCTCGCCCATGATCGGGCGCATGCCGCGCCCGCCGCCGCCCCAGGACGCCTTGAGCATCAGGGGGTAGCCGACCTCCTTGGCCTCTTTCTTGATGGCCTTCATGTCGTCGCCCAGCACTTCGGTGGCCGGGATGACGGGGACGCCCGCCTCGACCGCGACACGGCGGGCGCTGGCCTTGTCGCCAAGGGCGCGCATGGTCTCAGATTTGGGGCCGATGAAGGTGATGCCGTTTTTTTCGCAGGCATCCACGAAGTCGGGGTTTTCGGACAAGAGGCCATAGCCCGGGTGGATGGCGTCCGCGCCACTTTCGCGGGCGACCCGGATCATTTCGTCAATGCTCAGATAGGCAGCAACGGGTCCCAGCCCCTCGCCGATGCGGTAGGCCTCGTCCGCCTTGAAGCGGTGCAGGCCCAGCTTGTCTTCCTCGGCAAAGACGGCGACGGTCTTTTTGCCCATCTCATTGGCTGCGCGCATGATGCGGATGGCGATCTCACCCCGGTTTGCGATGAGAATTTTCTTGAAATCGGGCATGTAAGCTCCCCCCCGGGGCGGTATTTTGCAGTCGCAGCATCCTTTATGATGTTTACGTCACGCAAACAATACGTGGTTGTGGGTATGCAGGGGCAGTGCGCATCAAGATGCGCCTTGCACGTAAAGGCGGAGGTGTTGTCCGCCCGTCCTGTCAGTGGTGTTGGAACGGTTTGGGAAGGTCGTGAAGGCTGCGGCTTCCAAGCTGGCCCATGTTGGCCTTCAGATCGGCGCTAAGGATGTTGGCGAGGTGGTCGATCCCATCGGGTCCGAGAGCCGCCAATGCGTAGTGCCAGGCACGGCCAAGCATCACAAAATCAGCGCCTGACGCCATGGCACGCAGTATGTCCAGCCCACCTTCAATTCCGCTGTCGAAAATGATGGGCAATCGCGTGGCGCGGCGGATGGCAGGCAGCACCTCAATCGTGGCTGGGGCCGCATCGAACTGCCGACCCGCGTGGTTTGAGACCCAGATCGCATCCGCGCCGAGCTGTTCCAGCCGTTCCGCATCCGTGCCGCGCATCACGCCCTTGACCACAAACGGCCCGTCCCACGCGTCGCGCAACCAGGACACATAATCCCAATCTGGCGAGGTGCGCAGCAGGTAGCCGACATGCGCTGTCACCGGCAGGTTTTCAGTGGCGGACGTCGTGTAGGCGTCAAGCATCCGCATGTGCGGCATGCCCTTGCGCGCCATCGCCATGGCCCAGGCCGGGCGCATCGCCACTTGTGCAAGAAGGCGTGGCGTCAGCCGAGGTGGATTGGTCAGGCCGGACCGTGTCTGCCGCTCGCGGCGTGAGGCGACGGGGACATCGACCGTCAGCACCAGCGTTCTGAAACCGGCGCTGCGGGCACGGTGAAGCATGTCGCGGCGAATGCCCTCATCTCGTGGCGGATACATCTGGAACCACGCATCCTCGCCCAGATCCGGGGACACATCTTCTGGGGACGCGGCAGCAACGGTGGACAGGGAATAGGGTATGTTGAGCCGCGCAGCGCCCTGCGCGAGATGTCGTTCCGCGTCTGGCCACATCAGGCCGGACATGCCGACGGGCGCGATGCCGAAGGGCAGGGGCCGTTTCTGGCCCATAAGATTGGTGGACAGGTCAGGTTCAAATTCGCCGTGCAGGATCGAGGGCATCAATCCAACCCGATCCAGCGCAGATCGGTTGCGGCGGCGTGTGGCCTCGTCTCCGGTGCCGCTGTCCAGGTATTCCCAAACGAATTTCGGAATGCGCTTGTGCGCGCGGGCGCGCAAATCGCTGAGGGCGGGATAACGGCCGTTCCAATTCATGAGCGCATCTGAGGGCTGCAACAGTCAGAAGTCCAGAGACGCGCGCAAAACGGCGGCCAACTTAAATCATTTTTTAAGGACATTTTCGCAAAAGTGGATTCGTCGCTCATTACATCGCACCGGGAAGGAAACCCTACATGCAAGCCCTCATCATCGACCGAGAAGCTGCCCGCCTCGATCATTGCCAGATTGCTCTTATGAACGCAGGCGTCCACGTCACCGGCACCAGCAGCCTGCTGGTGGCCGAGACCTGCATCAACCGCATGAAGGTGGACCTGCTGGTTATCGAAAAGACCTGCGTCGGTGATGCGCTGGGTGATACTCTAGGTATGGCCGAAGATCGCAATCCTTACCTTGTATCGGTGCTGCGGACGCCGGATGTGGGTGCGGATCATGATGCATTGTCAGCACATTTCCCATCGTTGCACTGCATTTTGGGGCAAGACGTCTCCAACACCGTTGCGATCAAGCTGGGTCTCGCATCCCTGCGCAGTCGTGTCACGCAATCGGCCAGACCCGCCAGACCTGTAAAAGTGGCAAAGCCCGTCTTTGAACCCAACCTGGATGCAGCGCGTGCCGCCTATGCAGCCCGGTCTAAACCTGTCGACAACATCTTTGCCGATGCGGTGTAGCACTGCCTGACGGCACTCTGCGGAACAGATCAGGAACAGCTTTCGCTTTGCCATGGGCCGCGCTATATTTGGCCCATGAGCAGTTTTGATGAATTCGACGCGTTCGAGGGGGCGTCCTTGTCGGCCCGTGCCTTGGCCGCGCGACCGCAACCCTATCTGGACGGTTTGAACCCCGCGCAGCGCGAGGCGGTTGAAAAGGTGGACGGGCCAGTGCTGATGCTGGCGGGTGCGGGAACAGGCAAGACGCGGGCGCTGACCGCGCGGATTGTGCACTTGCTGAATACAGGTCGGGCGCGACCCAACGAGGTTCTGGCCGTGACCTTTACCAACAAGGCCGCACGGGAGATGAAGAACCGTGTGGGCCAGATGCTGGGGCAGCAGATCGAGGGGATGCCTTGGCTGGGGACCTTTCATGCGATTTGCGTGAAGCTCTTGCGCCGGCATGCGGAACTGGTGGGTCTGAAGTCGAACTTCACCATTCTGGACACGGATGACCAAATTCGCCTTTTGAAACAATTGGTGCGCGCGGCCAACATCGACGACAAGCGGTGGCCCGCGCGGCAGTTGGCAAGCATCATTGACGGTTGGAAGAACCGCGCGCTGACCCCGGACAAGGTGCCTGCGGCGGATGGCGCGGCTTACAACAACAAGGGTGTGGAGCTTTATGCGCAATACCAGCGTCGGCTGATTGAACTAAACGCCTGCGATTTTGGCGATCTGCTTTTGCATATGGTCACGATCTTTCAGACGCATGAGGATGTGTTGGCGCAGTATCAGCGCTGGTTCGCGTTTATCCTTGTGGACGAGTATCAGGACACGAATGTCGCGCAATATCTGTGGCTTAGGCTGCTGGCGCAGGGACACAAGAACATCTGCTGCGTGGGCGATGACGACCAGTCGATCTATGGTTGGCGTGGGGCCGAGGTGGGCAATATTCTGCGGTTCGAGAAGGATTTTCCCGGCGCACATGTGGTGCGGTTGGAACAGAATTACCGGTCGACCCCGCATATTCTGGCGGCAGCCTCGGGCGTGATCGACGGCAATGAGAACCGGTTGGGCAAGACGCTTTGGACTGACAAGAACGATGGCGAGAAGGTGCGCCTGATCGGTCATTGGGACGGCGAGGAAGAGGCGCGCTGGATCGGTGAGGAAATCGAGGCGGCGCAACGCGGCACACGAGGTATGCGCGCCATCTCCTTGGAAGATATGGCAATTCTAGTACGTGCCAGTCACCAGATGCGTGCGTTTGAGGATCGGTTTCTGACCATCGGATTGCCGTACCGGGTGATCGGCGGGCCGCGCTTTTACGAGCGGTTGGAGATCCGCGATGCCATGGCCTATTTCCGCGTGGTGGTGTCGCCCGACGACGATCTGGCATTCGAGCGGATCATGAACACACCCAAGCGGGGCCTTGGCGACAAAGCGCAGCAAACCATTCAGATAGCGGCGCGGGCCAATGGTGTGTCTTTGGTCGAGGGTGCGCGGCTGGCGGTTGAACAGGGATTGATAAAAGGCAAAGGAGGCAAGGAGTTACGCACCCTTGTTGATGGGATTTCCCGGTGGAATGCGAAGTTGCGCGGGCCGCGGATCGAGGTGGCACAGGATGACAGTGTCTTGGATGATGGCGACGGGCCACTGCGCGTTGAGTATGGCCCACCGCCGGTGAGCCATGTGGAGTTGGCGGAAATCATTCTGGATGAAAGCGGGTACACCGCGCATTGGCAGAACGACAAGACGCCGGAGGCGCCGGGGCGATTGGAGAACCTCAAGGAGCTTGTGAAGGCTCTGGAGGGGTTCGAGAACCTGCAGGGCTTTCTTGAGCATGTATCGCTGGTCATGGACAATGCCAGCGAGGATGCGGGCGCCAAAGTGTCGATCATGACGCTGCACGCGGCCAAGGGGCTGGAGTTTCCGCAGGTGTTTTTGCCGGGCTGGGAAGATGGCTTGTTCCCATCGCAGCGGTCCATGGATGAAAGCGGGATCAAGGGGTTAGAGGAAGAACGTCGTTTGGCTTATGTGGGTATCACGCGGGCGGAGGAAGTGTGCACCATCTCGTTTGCCGCGAACCGGCGGGTGTTCGGGCAGTGGCAATCCTCGCTGCCGTCACGCTTTGTCGATGAGTTGCCCGAGGAGCATGTGGATGTCCTGACACCGCCCGGGTTGTATGGGGGTGGCTTTGGTGCTGCAGCGCCCAATATGGGCGGGGAATCGCGGCTGCATCAGGCGGCGGCGGATGCGAATGTCTACAACTCCCCGGGTTGGAAACGCCTGCAGGCAAGGGCCGGTGAGCGCCCTATGAGCCAGCCCAAGGAGAGCCGAAATACGGTGATTGATCTGAACGCTGTGTCAGCCTTTACCGTCGGCGAGCGGGTGTTTCACCAGAAGTTCGGATACGGCGCTATTGTCGGGATCGAGGGTGACAAGCTGGAAGTCGAGTTCGAGAAGGCAGGCCTCAAGAAGGTGGTGTCGCGGTTTATCTCGGGGACGGATGACATTCCATTCTAAGCGGAGCCGCATGCGACGGCTTGCAGGGCGTATCGCGCCAGCGTTATGATATGGCCTGATCTTCGGGCGCAGAACTGAAAGTTGCAAACGCTGCCGCGCGATCTGGTTATATTCTGAGTTCGAAGAACTCTGGATAAAGCAGGCAACTTCCTCTTCGAATCTCAGATCATCCAATCCCAAAACCCGCTTGCGAACCGGCCACCTTACGATGTTGATAATGTCGGCTTGCGGCCTCAAACTCTTTGGAAGGATTTGCAGTCGGCGCGCAGTCCTTTCTGAACCCGGCGCGGCAACGCATTTGGTGCAAGTTTGCGGAGAGCTGACGCCTCTTCGAAAGATCAGTTTTGGCGACGTAGACCCAGAAACAGGTCTGCGTCTAATGTGCTAGTCTCGGTGCCTTTCCCGCATGATCCGCAGTGTCGCGCTCCCAGCGTTGTAAGTGCATCACTGCGCGTGCCGAATTCACCTCGCACGCGTGATCGACAACCGATGACGCCGGTACGTGGTCCCATCATTTGAAGACCGCGTCGGACGCTTTCCACAAGATGAGTATTCTCCTCGACTGTCGTCGCGTGATCCAATCGGCCGATAGGGGCGACCACGATGTGAGCTGCCCCCGCCTCTCGGCAAGTCGGGGTAATGACGCCCACGATCGCCCTATTTAAGGATGTCTCGAAATTAGTGCTCTCGTCATAGAAAGCTTGCGACATCCTTGCAGACTGCTTTGCGAAACCGTGGCCGGAGGTCTTCCTAGCTTTTTTGGCCGACTTGCCTTGCCATACGGACGAAGCTGTTTGGTTTTGCATCAGCTGCTTCGACAGTTTCGCGCGAGCGGACAAAGCCACGTCGATAGGGTTTGCCAAAACACAGCGCGCTGTGACTTGCGCTTCGTGCGTCACGTCATTTCTATGTCCGAGAGCTGCTCCAAAACAATTGATGATACTTTCTAGCCATTCATGATAATCGGTGGTGCAGCGTCCAATTGGCCGGACAACAGTTTTTCGACACCTTTTGAAAAAAAGTTCCCAGCCACACCAGTGTGGTCATTGTAGGGGGCGATCGCGCAGCCTCATTCTCTCAACCACCCGGGATGGATCGAATTGCTGTCAAAGATCATGCGGATGCGCGTGCGATAATTTTAAGCCTGCACTAGGCCTTGGTGTACCGTTGGCATACTGCGCAAGAGGTCGCTGTGGCGGGCTGTTCCACATGTGCGTTCCCGGATTTTTTGGGGCGTGGAAGCATGGCGGGGAACTGCTGAAGCCAGTTGCCGCCAGGGCGGATGCATGTCCGGCTCTTTGGGTGGCGGACAAGCTCCACGGCCAAGTCGGTTACCGCAGTTTCGCCATGGACGGGGTGCGAATGGAGTGGCTGTAAGCGCGCGGGGTGGTTGACCAGAAAGGGGACGCTGGCCGAAGTCGATGTGCTGCGCTTTGTGCATGGTAACGAGGTCTATCTCGCCAAAACAAAACGCGTGTTCGGATCTGAACCCATGGTGTGATTGAGCCGGATGGAACGATGCGCGGGCCGCAGGTCTCCCGTAGTTCTGGCAAAGCTTGGAGTGTCTGCCGACTGGCGGACCGGTGTCGGACGGCGTGCCATGATCCGCGCGGATGTGGGCGGGTCCAACCGGCAAAGCGGCCGGCCGATGTCGTTGGACGAGTTGGTGCACAGCACCCCATCACTGCTGGAGGCGTGACGGTTGGTATCAGGGACTCCGTTGCTCCGGAACTGTCGAAATTTGGCGGTCTGCCCACGCTGAGGTGCGAGCGTGGCCAGTGCCCGCAACTTTGCATCAGGATATGAATCGGGGGCACTTGAGGCAGCGAGCTTATGCTCGCCACCAGCTTGCGTTTGGCTACCTCCACCGACTCGGCACGAGCTCCGAAAGTTTGTAACCTGTCAGATTATGCCGCGCCGCTGGACGGTTCGGGTCTTTGCATTGCCATTGATGCGAATTTGCTAGGCTCCTCGGAGCTGATCATGAATTGACTTCATGTATTGCAATCACCTCAAGCTGAATGGATCGCTCGAGCTTGTGTCATTCTGCAGAGCGCGGGACTTGATCGTTTTAATCCCGTCATTTTCGCCGAAACCCCTGATATCTACACGGTGGGTAAGGTCACCGGCGGTGGTTCCCCTCTGTCCTTGCTTCATGCCATCGTCGAGATCACGCCAGATATCGACAAAACAGTCGTCAGAGCAGGGTTATACCTGACAAAACCGAAAATTCTGACAAATCTACAGAAGTCTCCAAACTTTCTTCAGCTCCCCTTCAAGCTTGACCGTCGTGTTTGCGGCATCTGTCGTCCCACCAAACCTGTGTTGAAAGGAGACGTGGATGAATATCGCCCCCCAACAAGCCGCTGTACCCAATCTTGCGGCGGTGAAGTCCAAGCAGCATGCCACTTGGTCGTCCGGTGACTATGCGGCGGTCGGAACAACCCTGCAAATCGTCGGAGAAAACCTGGCCGAAGCCATGGACCTGCGGCCCGATGCGCGGGTGCTGGTTGTGGCAGCTGGGAATGGCAACGCTACGCTGGCCGCGGCCCGGCGGCACTGCAATGTGGTGTCTACCGACTATGTTCCCAGTCTTTTGCGGGCCGGCACCGAGCGAGCTGGCGCCGAACAGCTGACGGTCGCATTTCGCGAAGCGGACGCAGAGGACCTGCCGTTTGAGGCGCGCTCATTTGACAATATCATGTCCACCTTTGGCGTGGTGTTCACCGCCAATCAGGAGGTGGCCGCGAGCGAGATGCTGCGTGTGTGCGGCAGCGGTGGCACGATTGGCCCCGCGAACTGGACGCCTGCAAGTTTCGTGGGCGATGTGTTCCGCACCATTGGGCAGTATGTGCCGCCGCCTGCTGGCGTGCGCTCTCCGCTCGAATGGGGGACTGAGGCGCGGCTGAACGAGCTTTTCGGTGATCAGGCGGTTCGGATCGAGACCACCAAACGGCACTTCACGTTCCGCATGCGCTCACCCAACTACTGGGTAGAACGCTGGCGTCAGGTATATGGGCCCGTGCACAAGCCCTTTGACGCCGTCGAGGATCGTGCACCGCCACTGGCCGCCGATCTGATCGCGGTCGCGCGCGACCACTCTGTTGATCCGCACGCCATGATCGTCCCTGCGGAATACGCAGAGATCATCATTCACCGCGCCTGACGGCCCCCGGCCCGGCTGCGCTTTGCCGGGCCATTTCTGCAAAAGGAAACCAACCATGCTTGCCCGAACCCATATGCCTCAAACGGGTCCGCTTTTTGACAAATAGGGCGGTCTGCGTGCCTTGCGTGCAGTCATCATCGACTTTTATGACCGTGTGCTCGACAGCGACGTGGTGGAGCATTTTTTCGAGGATGTGGACATTGCCAAACTGGTTGATCCCCAAACCAAATTTTTCACGGCAATCCTGGGTGGTCCGGCTGAATTTGCGGACCTGCGACTGGCCGCCGCGCATGCGCAACTGAACGTCTCCCACGCCCATTTCGACGAGATTGTCACCCTTCTGAATCAGACACTGTCAGACGCAGATTTCACGCTGGAGGATCTGGATACGACACTTGCCGCCGTCAAAGCGCGGTGGTCCATCATAGTGAGGTATTATTATGCAATTACAGGATATCAGCTCACGGCTTATTCAGTCCATCAGTGTCGGCATCTGCATTGTCGAGGCTGAAACGGGTATGATCATTTCCCAGAACGACACGTTCGGTACATGGTTTGACACTGCCGTCACTGGGCAGGTCTTGGATATCGGTCCGGCCGTTGCCTTTGGCGAACTGCCTGGTCGAAAGCCGGTTGAGGTTCGCACCAAGGTGAAGCGCCGCACACTGGTCATTGAACTCAGCGCGCACGAGGCACTTTACAATGGCACGCGTCTGATCGTGGTCGAGGGGCAGAACATCTCGCGCCTGCGCGAAACAGAGGCGCTGTTCGACAGTTATTCCGACATGGTAGATCGCCGCACCCGCGCGTTGGAGCGCGAGAAAACGCAGGTCGAGAAACTGCTTTTGAACATCATGCCGCGGTCGGTTTTTGAGGAATACATGACCTTCGGTTCTGTCGCGCCGCGTCTGTTCGAATCGGTGTCGGTCCTGATGCTCGACTTTGTCGTTTTCACACGGATGGCTGCCGCGGGTGACCCGAATGTGACCGTGGCGGAACTGAGCGACATCTTCACCGCGTTTGACCGCATCAGTGAATTGCACGGCTGCGAGCGTATCAAGACGGTGGGTGATTGTTACATGGCCGCCCGGCTTCAGGCGCAATCCGAGCCGATGGAAATCACGATCTGCGCGTCGATGCGGGACAGTGTTTTGGATGAGTATGACATCGGTCCTGTGCGCGTCGTCCCGTTGCGAGGATTTGGCGAGACCGAGATGGCGCGAACGTCAGAGCCCGGCGTGAACCGGAGAGTGGCTTGACATGTCGTTGGCATAAGATTGCTGCGGTGTCATATCGACGGAGGTGATACTTGCCTTTCTCGGCCGCGCCCGCGTCGCCTAGAAACCGGCCTTTCGAAAGGATGCCGCGAGCCGTTCGCGGTAGCTTGCGTCCCTGATTGGCGCGGAATCGACCAGCTCTTCGGCGGTTGCGTTGGGTTTGAGGCTCCGGACGACGCAAGCGACTTCCGCCATACGGTCGGTCAATCCCAACTCGGCCGCGCAGGCCATGATGAGGCGCGGCGCCCGAGTTGATCCGGGCGCTTCAAGATAGCCCTGTTCAAGCAGGGGCAGCGCGCCGGCATGGTCCCCGTTGCCATAACGCGCGGCTCTGATCACGAAATAATAGCTGAACCGCATGGGATCGTGTGGGCTGAGGCGCAGTGCACGTTCGTAGTTCGCGATGGCCTCTGCCAGCCGCCCGGAATAGGTTTCCAGCGCGCCCAGCATGGCCCACGCCCATGCGGCTTGGGTCAAGGTCCAGCGCCGTGTCCAGATGATGACGTGCCGCGACGTGTTCGCCTGCCGCAACCTCGGCACTTGCTACGAATGTAAGGACCAGCGCGGCCATCGGCACGAGCGACAAGGCGCGACGGCCAAGTTCCATCGCGCGGGCAAATGCCGTGGATCGGTCCGGTGCCCATTCCGACAGGGCTTGCTGCCCCAGGGACCAGGACAGCATCGCATGCGACAGCGCGTGGTCAGGATCAGCGGCGAGTGCGCGTTCAAGATGTGTCACCGCTTGGCGATTGTCAGTTGCATCCATGCTCATGCACAACGGTGTCGCGCGCAAAAGCTCATGATACGCATCCGTGGCCGTCGCCTCCCACATCGCGCGCTGCACTTTCACCATCATGATATTCGGCACAAGGCGGCCCAACACGGCAGACAGAACCTGATCCTGTGCGGCGAACGGGTCGCTCAATTGCCCCTCGAACCGGTCGGCCCACACTTTTTCCATCCGTTCGGCATGAAGCAGTGAGGCGTTCAGGCGAAATGCGTCACCGGCAAAGCGCAGCTTGAGGCCAAGCACATAACGCACGCCAGGACGCTCGGCTGCGCATTTGGCATCGCCGTCGCCCGTATGCCGCGCGACCAGATCGCACCGACGCGCCCAATTGCTGCGCTGATGTCGTCTTCCAATCCCTCGCCAAAGGCGCGTTGCGCATCCGTCGGAGAGACCATCGCCGTTGGCATGACCGCAAGCGACGGCTGTGCTGCGGCCGGGGACACCGAAGTCTCAGCGTTCCGTGCCTCGATGTCGCCGACAAATTGAAAGCCACGCCTATGCACCGTCCGCACCAGCGCTTACCGAGATCCATCGTCCCCGATTGCCGCACGCGCCGCTTTGATCCGGCTGCTCAGCGCGGCATCCGACACGATGCGGTCTTTCCAGATCACTTCGAAGATTTCGTCCCGGGACACGACACGGTCCCGATTTTCGATGAGGTGCCGCAGCAGCGCAAACACTTGCGGTTCTGTGGGCACAGGCGCACCGTCTCACACCAATTGCAGGCGGCGAACATGCCAACGCATATGGTCCAAATCCGTATTCCACGCTGAATAATTGCCCATTCCGTACGAATTCGCCAAGAAACAAATCGCCGGTGGTGTAGGAGGCATACCGCGCGTGGCGGTCGGCTGGGTCGGTCAATCTGCAGGTATTTGTGCTCTGTCGCGGTTGCTGATGTTGCCGGTTCAATAGTGAGACGGCGGCGATGATACGTGCGTTTTCCCATTCCGTATCGCCTCAAGCGGGCGACGTTTTGAGATCGGACAAGGCGGGCGCAACATCTGCACGGATGATCTGACCGCCCCAGAATACTTGGTGTTGTTCGATGTCCGGGGCGCCCAATAGCTTGGATAAGGCAATGGTGCGTGCGTTGGTCCGATGTGCTCATCACCGCGCAGCACGTCTGCCTGAATATGTGTCATGGCTGACAGAACAGAGACGGCATTCCGCATGTCGATGATCGGCTTGGCCATGATGCCCGGTATCGCTGCGTGTCCAAAATGATGTGACCTGATTGTGCGCAATTGGAGTGATCCCGCGTATCGGGGTCGTCGCTCCCCGGCGCCACTATGCAGCTATGCCCGAAAACAAAAAAACGGCGGACCCAGGGAGGAGGGACCGCCGTCTTCTTCATGTCTGCCGGTCAGGGAGGAGGAGGACCGGAGCAGGCATTTCGGGTGCACCATCTGGTGCGGTGTTGGTGCGGCGACATTCGGGAGGAGGTGAATGCCGCCGCTCTTGCAACATCGCGCGGTCAGGGAGGAGGAGAGACCGGTCAGCGATGTATCGCGGTTGTTAAAAGTGCGGCGACGCCAGGGAGGAGGAAGGCGCCGCCGCCAATTTCAGATGCCCCAGGGAGGAGAAGAGGGCCATCTGATCCGTGTGTTCCGTGCTCAGGCAGCTGTGCCGTAAGCAGATTCCCAAGCCACGCGCTTCAGCTCGGACCGGTGCAGGCCCAGATCGGCCAGTTCGCGGTTCGACAGAACGTTCAGCTCGTTAAACGTGCTGCGGTAGATGCGCTGTTTGGCGCGACGCTCTGCAGCGGCTTCGAATGCGTGTGCAACGGAGCCCAGAAGACGTTCTACCAGGTCGCTGCGTTGTGCTACGTTGTTGTAATAGGCCATGTTTTCTTGCCTCATGCTCATTTCGTTGACCTGAATATAAGCCAATGCTGCGGGTGCACAATGGATACCGAGACAATGCTGCCATGCAGCAATTGCATAGGCTTCTGGTTGAAATGTCGGGCATTGCGCACAACGATGCGGCGTTTACGCAGGGGCATGTCGGCGGCTCTTGCAAGACGCGAATTTTGTGCCATTTCTTTAACCATAAAGCGGGGAAATCGAGCATGGCCATTACGAAACAAAATGTCATGGACGCGTTGGCGCGTGTCGGGATGCCGGACGGAGGGGATCTTGTCAGTCGCGATTTGATTCGCGCCGTGCAGGTGAATGATGGCGCCGTGCAGTTTGTGATCGAGGCCCCCACGCCCGAGATGGCCGCCCGGATGGAGCCCATTCGCGCCGCCGCCGAACAGCTTGTGCGCGATCTGGATGGTGTGGCAGAGGCGCGTGTCGCCCTGACCGCCCATGGCCCTGCCGCCAAGCCCGCCCCGCCGAGCCTGAAGATCGGCGGGCACCCCAAGCCGCAGGAAGGCCCGACCAAGCCAAGCGGTGTACAGCGCATTCTGGCCATCGGGTCGGGCAAGGGGGGGGTGGGCAAGTCGACCGTGTCGTCGAACCTTGCCGTGGCTTTGGCCAGGCAGGGCCGCAAGGTCGGTTTGCTGGACGCTGATATATACGGACCAAGTCAGCCCCGCATGATGGGTGTGAACAAGCGCCCCGCGTCACCCGATGGCAAGACCATCATTCCACTGCACGCCCATGGTGTGACGCTCATGTCCATCGGCTTCATGATGGAAGAGGGCAAGGCCGTGGTTTGGCGCGGGCCAATGCTGATGGGCGCGTTGCAGCAGATGCTGGGGCAGGTGGAGTGGGGCGAGCTGGATGTTCTGCTTGTCGATCTGCCCCCCGGTACAGGGGACGTTCAGTTGACCCTGTGCACCAAGTCCGAACTGACGGGTGCCATTGTTGTGTCCACCCCGCAGGATGTAGCGCTGATTGATGCGCGCAAGGCGCTGGACATGTTTGCGACGTTGAAGACGCCTGTGCTGGGATTGATCGAGAACATGTCGATGTTTGTGTGCCCCGATTGCGGGTCACAACACGAGATATTTGGTCAGGGTGGCGTGGCGGCAGAGGCCGACAAAATGGGTGTGCCCCTGCTGGGCGCGTTGCCGATTGATCTTGAAACGCGGTTGGCTGGCGATGGCGGCACGCCGGTGGCCGCGGGCGAAGGGCCGATGGCCGACGCCTATGCCCGCATTGCCGAAGGGTTGGTGAAGGGCGGGATGGCCTAGACCTCGCGCCCTTCGACAGCGATGCCATAGAGTGTCGTGAGGATGCTGGCGCTGACCAGTGCATAGAACACTGACACGATGATGCTGATGATGGCGCTGATGACGTTATCCGTGATCACTGCGGCCATGGCGAAGTTCAGGGCAAAGTCGACCACCGCCAGAATAATCATGATGGCAAAGATCGTGCCCGCCAGCGGCTTTGACGCCTCCCAGCTTTCCTTGAACGTCATTTTTCGGCCGATGGTGCAGGCGGGGAGGATCAGGCTCCAACGCAGCAAGAGCCATCCCATCAAAGCGATCAGGGGAATGGCAACAATGCTGGCGACAACTTCGCCTGCGCCCGCCCCAACGATGCCGATCACGACGAACAGGGGGATGGCCAGCAACCCAACAGCGAGGCCCAGCAGAATACTGCGGCCCAGATAGCCCAGCACGATGCCTGCGTTGGGTGTGAACCCTTCGTCCCGACGGTCGTTGGGCAGCAGCACGAAGCGGTGCCATGCAGCGATCATGACCAGATACCCGATCGCCATAAGGAAGAAGGCTGGCACCACCAGTCCGAAATTGGGAATCTGCGCCAGCGCCTCCGGATCATCAAACGTCGTGACGCCGCTGGCAAGGCCGGGCGCAATGGCGATCAGAAGGGCGGACGCCAGGGCGATCAGGATGACGCCCACGGATGTCGCGCGGAGTGTGGCGCCGAGATCGCGGAACACCATCGATACGGCGTGTGTGAAGATGCGGATGGCGTGTGACATGGGGAACCTCGTGACTGAATGCCTGTGTTTCCCTGACTGCGGGTGGGGACACAAGGGATTTCATGGGCCGGATGGGCGTTCATGGGACGTGGTGTGGGAAATCATGGGCCATCGGGTGCGATTCAGGGGTGAAGCGAATCAATTTTTGTTAATGCGGGTGTTATTCGCTGAGAACAAAAGAAAAACATAAAGCGGTGGGCGCTCGGAGAGTACATTTTTTTGGGAAATTGTGGGAGGTTTTGATCCTGCACCGATAAGCACAATATGTTGTGTAGATACCCACCTATTCAACATTATATGCGCCGGATTGTCGAAACTACACCGCGCGCCCTTTATTTCTATGGCTTAGAACGATCTATTTTCCCTCAGTAATCCGTAAAAAACCATTGCGTCCCATGTTTTCCCACGTCATACCTAATGACATCAGATGAGAACGAGCACGGGGCAACAAACGACCCCACGCAGACAACAAAACTCTAGCAGGTTTCATACAGGCACCTCGCTTTCATCAGACCAGAGATCCGGCGCGCGAGCGAGCAGACATCCCCCCAGGTGGCGCGCGCAGCTGGACTTCCCGCTCAGCGGGACGAGGGCGGCGGGTTGATCAGTGGCAGCAGATCAACCCGCCGTTTTCTTTTCAGGCAACTGGGGAATGCAAGCGCGGGGGCGCGACGGACAGAAGGCAACGCGCGGATGCGCGACGGTACAAAGGGACGGGCCAACACAGTGGCACGCAGGTTCAGAGGCGAAAGCGACCACAAGGTGGACGCAAAGGGGCGGGTGTCTATCCCGGCCTCGTTTCGTCGTGTGATCGAAGCCTGCGACCCTGACTGGACCGACGGCCTGCCACCCCGCATCATCATCGTCTATGGCGGCGCTACACGCGACTACCTTGAAGGCTTCACCATTGAGGCCATGGATGAGGTGGACGACAAGATTGCAAAATTCCCGCGCGGCTCGGCCAAGCGGAAGGCGATGGAGCGGTTGTACTCCGCGCAATCCATAGAGACTGTTGTGGACGACACGGGCCGCATCGTGCTGCCCGCCAAGCTGCGCCAAAAGATTGGTCTGGACGGCATGGCGCGTTTTGTGTCCTCGGGCGATACGTTCGAGATTTGGCAGCCCGACGCCTATGACGAGAGCATCGCGGCGCTGGACGATGACGGGTTCGACCCGGATCTGGACCCGTCCGCCTATTTGGACGGGGATCTGGGTTAAATGTCGGCTGGGGGGCCACATATTCCGGTTCTGATCAACGCGATCCTGAAGGAATGCGCGCCCATCGAAGGCGTTTGGCTGGATGGCACCTTTGGGGCCGGGGGCTATACCCGAGCATTGCTGGAGGCCGGTGCGGACCGCGTGATTGCGGTGGATCGCGATCCTTTGGCCTTTGAGATGGCGGCAAGCTGGGCGGATGCTTATGGCGACCGGATCACCATGCAGCCCGGCGTGTTTTCCAAGCTGGACGAGTACGGTCAGGTTCTTGATGGTGTGGTCTTGGACCTTGGCGTGTCCTCCATGCAGTTGGATCAGGCAGAGCGTGGGTTCTCCTTCATGAAGGACGGGCCACTGGACATGCGCATGTCACAGGACGGGCCGTCGGCTGCGGATATTGTCAATGAAGCGGATGAGGGTGTTTTGGCCGACATCCTGTTTCAGTATGGCGAGGAACGCGCCTCGCGTCGCATCGCGCGGGCGATCATCACGGCGCGTCCGATCACCACCACACTGGAATTGGTGGCTGTGGTCGAAAAATGCCTGCCGCGCCCCAAACCCGGCCAGTCGCATCCCGCCACGCGCAGTTTCCAGGCTCTGCGCATTGCGGTGAACAATGAATATGATGAGCTGTATCAGGGGCTTATGGCCGCGGAGCGCGCGTTGAAACCCGGTGGCAAGCTGGCTGTCGTGACCTTTCATTCGGTTGAGGACCGGATGGTCAAACGGTTCATGACCGCGCGCGGCGGACGGCAGGCCAATGCCAACCGCTATGCGCCAGAGGTGGAAAGCGCCCCGGCTCAGTTCGAATTGCGGACCCGCAAGGCGATTGGTCCGGACAAGGACGAGTTGGAGATGAACCCGCGCAGCCGGTCGGCCAAGTTGCGGGTGGCGGTGCGCACGGACGCAGCACCCGGAGAGATTGACGCGAAGTCTATTGGTATGCCGCAGGTCAGAGGGGCCATTTGATGCGCACGGTTTTGTATATTTTGACCACGTTGGGTGTGATCGGTCTGGCGTTCTGGGCCTACCGCGAGAACTACGCCACGCAGGAGTCGCTGGCTGAAACAGACCGGCTGCACCGCGATATCCGTGCGGCGCACTCTCGTTTGGCCGTGCTCAAGGCCGAGTGGGCGTATCTGAACCGCCCCGACCGTTTGCGCGATCTGGCCGACATCAACTTTGACAGCCTTGGCCTGTTGCCGTTCCGGCCTGATCAGTTTGGTCACGTGGATGAGGTGGCATACCCCGCGCCGCCCACGTTGATCATCGACAATGCCGTCGAAGTGTCCGGCGAGTTGGAGCAGCAACCATGACCCGCACCCCCCTGCGCCCTCTGGCCCGTATCCTGCCTGCCCGTGCGGCGGGTGAAAGCACCGAAGCCATCGAGCGTGAGAACCTGCGCGCCCGCCATGAAGAGATGCGCGACCGGTCACGCCAGCGCGCCGAGGGGCGGCTTCTGGTCCTAGGTCTGTTTTTCTTTTGCGCCTTTGTCACGGTCGCCGTGCGCATGGGGCTATTGGCCACGTCCGAGCCGGTTGAGCCGCGCGCCAGTGCCCAAGGGGCGGCCATTTCTGCGGCCCGTGCCGACATCGTAGACCGCGATGGGCGGCTCTTGGCGACGAATTTCGAAACCCACGCTTTGTATGCCCAGCCGCCGCACATGGTGGACCCTGCGGCTGCGGCCAAGGGGTTGGCGGCGGTCTTTCCCGATCTGAAGGAAGAGGACCTGCTGAAGGATTTCACCGGCAAGCGTAAGTTCCTGTGGATTCGCAAGAAAATTAGCCCCGAGCAGATGCAGGCCGTGCACGAGATCGGCGATCCCGGCCTGCTGTTTGGCCCGCGTGACATGCGCCTTTATCCCAACGGCTCGCTCGCGGCGCATGTGCTGGGTGGCGCGTCCTTTGGCAAAGAGGGCGTGAGTGCCGCCGAGGTGATCGGCGTGGCCGGTGTTGAAAAGCAGTTTGATGACTATCTGCGCGATCCCGCCAATGGGCAAAAGCCATTGCAGCTGTCCTTAGATCTGACGGTGCAGGCCGCGTCCGAGCGGGTGCTGTATGGTGGCATGAGGCTGATGAACGCCAAGGGGGCGACGTCTGTTCTGATGGATGTGCATACGGGTGAGGTGATCTCGGTCGTGTCGCTCCCGCATTTCGACCCGAACAACCGCCCACGTCCTGCCACCAAGGGCGATCAAAGCGACAGCCCTCTGTTCAACCGATCGGTGCAGGGAGTGTACGAGCTGGGTTCGGCCTTCAAGATCTTTACCGCGGCGCAGGCTGTGGATTTGGGGCTGGTGTCCCCGTCGACCATCATCGACACGTCGGGTCCGATGCGCGTGGGCGGCCACCGGATTGGTGAGTTCCGCAACAAGAATTACGGCAAGCTGAGCGTGGCCGATATTATCGTGAAGTCGTCGAACCGGGGGACAGGCCGCATGGCCTTGCAGATCGGGATCGAGCGGCAACAGGAATTCCTGAAATCACTGGGCTTCTTTGAGGCCACGCCGTTCGAGATTGTCGAGGCGCGCACTGGTAAGCCGTTGCTGCCGAAACGCTGGACCGATCTGAGTGCGGTGACGGTGAGTTACGGGCACGGACTGTCGTCGTCGCCCATGCATCTTGCGGCGGGCTATGCGGCCATTGCCAATGGCGGGCATGTGGTGGCGCCTACGATCCTGAAACAGCACGGCCCCCGTCTGGGCGAACGCGTGATGAGTGAGGGCGCTGCCCGCGCAGCACGTGACATGCTGCGCAAGGTCGTGACCTCTGGCACCGCCAGCATGGGCGAGGTGCCGGGCTATGCTGTCGGTGGCAAGACCGGAACCGCGGACAAGCCAAAGCCACGCGGTGGGTACTATGACGACAAGACCATCGCGACCTTTGCCACGATGTTCCCCGCGCATGATCCGAAATATGTGCTGGTGGTGACGCTGGATGAGCCGGTGGAAACCTCCGGCGATAAGCCGCGCCGCACCGCTGGTTGGACGGCTGTGCCAGTGGCTGCTGAAATGATTGGCCGGATTGCACCGCTTCTGGGCCTGCGGCCAAGCGTTGAACCTGCCACCCTCGCTGATATAACGCTGACCAGCAGCAACTGAGGTGCGCATCGCACCCAAAACCTAGGGCCAAGACATGGGCGCGCAGGCACGATCACTTTCATCGCTGGGCCTGACGGCCCGGGGTGGGGCCAATCCCGACATCACCGGCATTGCCGTCGACAGCCGCGAGGTGAAGGACGGGTTCCTGTTCGCCGCCATGCCCGGCAGTCGCGTGCATGGGGCGGAGTTTATTCAGTACGCGGTGCGCATGGGCGCGTCAGCCGTTCTGACCGATGCCGAAGGGGCCGCTTTGGCCGCCGATTGGCTGGGGGACGTGGCCGTTGTCATCACCGACGCCCCGCGCGAGGTATTGAGCCGGACGGCAGCGCTGTGGTTTGGTGGACAGCCCGAGGTTATGGTCGCCGTGACCGGCACCAATGGGAAAACCTCCGTGTCCACGTTTGTGCGCCAGATCTGGCTTGAGATGGGTCTGCCTGCGGTGAACCTTGGCACGACGGGGGTGGAAGGGGCCTGGACTGCGCCGCTGGCCCATACGACGCCCGAGCCGATCACCTTGCACCGAACCTTGGCCGAAGCAAAGGCAAACGGGATCACCCATGCCGCGATGGAGGCATCCTCGCACGGGCTGGACCAGCGGCGGCTCGATGGTGTGACGTTGAAGGCAGCTGGGTTCACAAACTTTACCCAGGACCACTTGGACTATCACGAGACGTTCGAGGCCTATTTTGACGCCAAAGCGGGGCTGTTTGCACGTGTGCTGCCCGAGGATGGCATAGCGGTCATCAATCTGGACGATGCGCGCGGCGTGGACATGGCGGCCATTGCGCGGGCGCGCGGTCAGACCGTGCTGGCCGTGGGCCGCGATGGTGGTGATCTGCACCTTACGGCGCAACGTTTTGACGCGACCGGGCAGGACGTGCGGTTTGAATATGAGGGCAAGGCCTATACCGCGCGGTTGCCGCTGATCGGCGGCTTTCAGGCCGACAACGTGATGCTGGCCTGTGGCTTGATCATTGCCTGCGGGGCGGAGCCTGCGCGTGTGTTCGAAACCCTGCCGCATCTGGGCACTGTACGGGGGCGGATGCAACTGGCCGCCACGCGTGAAAACGGCGCGGCGGTGTTCGTGGACTACGCCCACACGCCGGATGCGGTCGCGACTGCGCTTAAGGCGATGCGCCCGCATGTGATGGGCCGTTTGGTTGCCGTCGTGGGCGCGGGTGGCGACCGGGATGCAGGCAAGCGACCCCTCATGGGGGCGGCGGCGGCAGAAAACGCCGACCTCGTGTTCGTGACGGATGATAACCCGAGGTCCGAAGATCCGGCTCTGATCCGGGCTGCGGTGATGGAGGGTTGTCCTGACGCGACCGAAGTTGGCGACCGGGCCGAGGCGATCCTGCGCGCAGTCGATGCGCTTGGCCCCGGCGACGCACTGCTGATCGCGGGCAAGGGGCATGAGACCGGGCAGATCGTGGGCGATGATGTGCTGCCCTTTGACGATGTTGAGCAGGCCAGCGTGGCGGTGGCCGCTTTGGAAGGACGACTGACATGACGCTTTGGACAGCGGCTGAGGCTGCGGACGCAACGGGTGGGCGCGCGACGACCGATTGGGCCGCAACAGGCGTGTCGATCGACACACGCACCTTGCAACCGGGCGATCTGTTCGTGGCCTTGAAAGCCGCGCGCGACGGGCACGATTTTGTGGCGCAGGCGTTGGAGAATGGTGCGGCGGCCGCCCTTGTCACCCATGTGCCTGAAGGTGTGGCCGAAGATGCGCCGCTTTTGATCGTGGAGGACGTGCTGGCGGGTCTGGAGGCATTGGGCCAAGCAGCTCGCGCCCGGACAGAGGCGCGCGTAGTGGCGATCACGGGGTCCGTGGGCAAGACATCAACCAAGGAAATGCTGCGCGCGATCCTCTCGGATCAGGGGCGCACACATGCGAGCGTGGCGAGCTACAACAACCATTGGGGTGTGCCGCTGACACTCGCGCGCATGCCTGCCGAGACTGAATACGCGGTGATCGAGATCGGGATGAACCACCCCGGAGAGATTGCACCGCTTGCAAAAATGGCGCGGCCCCACGTGGCGATGATCACCACCGTTGCGGCGGCACATCTGGAGGCGTTCGAGAATATCGAAGGGATTGCGCTGGAAAAGGCGTCGATCATCGATGGGCTGGAATATGGCGGCACGGCAGTGCTGAACAACGACTGTTCCACGGCGGCCATCCTGCAGGCCAAGGCTCATGATGCCAAGCGGCGCGACATTGGCTTTGGCGAACACGGCTTTGATTTCAAACTGAAATCGGTTGATCTCGGGCGTGACACAACCGTGGTGCAGGCAGAGGCGCATGAGGCGCCGCTCCTGTTCAAGATAGGGGCGGTTGGCAAGCACTATGCCATGAACGGCCTTGGCGCATTGGCCGCAGCAGAGGCGTTGGGCGCCGATTTGGCTTTGGCTGCGCAATCGCTGGGCCGGTGGTCGCCCTATGAGGGACGCGGGGCGCGCGAGGTGATCGTGCTGGACCCGGTGGAAACGCATCTGACACTTGAGTTGATCGACGACAGCTACAATGCCAACCCGACGTCCATGGCGGCGGCATTGGAGGTGTTGGCGGCGGCAGAAGTCACCCACGACATCGGCCGCGTCAGCAAAGGGCGGCGCATCGCTTTTGTGGGCGATATGAAAGAGTTGGGCAATGATGGTCCAGCGATGCATGCAGAGATCTCGGCGCTTGAGGCGGTCGCGGCAATAGACATGATCCACTGCGTTGGGCCGCTGATGAAACACCTGCACGATGCTTTGCCTACGGAAAAGCGGGGCCTTTGGACCGAAACCTCGGACGAGATGGCGGCAGAGGTGCGGAGGCGTCTGGACAGTGGAGATGTGGTTTTGGTCAAGGGTTCGCTCAGCATGAAATTGGCCCGCGTCGTTGACGCGATCCGTAAAATGGGCCATCCGGTGGACAAGGGCGAAGACCCACAAGATAAAGCGTAGGACAGGCAGGCATGCTCTATTGGTTGACGGCACTTTCGGATGGCGGGGACTTTTTCAACCTTTTCCGCTACATCACGTTCCGGGCCGGGGGCGCATTTCTGACGGCTCTGATCTTTGGGTTTCTGTTTGGTCGTCCACTGATTGCAGTGCTGCGGCGCAAGCAGGGCAAGGGGCAGCCCATTCGCGATGACGGTCCTGAAGGGCATTTTTCCAAGGCGGGCACTCCGACCATGGGGGGCTTGTTGATTGTAGGAGCTTTGGCGACATCCACGCTCTTGTGGGCGCGGTGGGACAACCCGTTCATGTGGATTGTCATCGGCGTCACACTGGCCTTCGCGCTGATCGGTTTTGCCGATGACTATGCCAAGGTGTCGAAGCAAACCACAGCCGGGGTGCCGGGCAAGGTACGGCTGCTGCTGGGGTTCTTGATTGCTGGCATAGCCGCCTATTTCGCCACGATCAGCCACCCTGAGGCGCTGCAGAACCAGTTGGCGGTGCCCGTTCTCAAGGACGTGCTGATCAATATGGGTGTGCTGTTCATCCCGTTCTCCATCATCGTGATCGTGGGGGCTGCAAATGCGGTCAACCTGACGGATGGGCTGGATGGTCTGGCGATCATGCCGGTGATGATTGCGGGCGGCACGCTGGGGATCATTGCCTACGCTGTGGGGCGGGTGGATTTCACCGAGTATCTGGATGTGCATTACGTGCCGGGAACGGGCGAATTGCTGATCTTTGCGGCCGCCTTGTTTGGCGGGGGGTTGGGGTTCCTGTGGTACAACGCGCCGCCTGCGGCCGTGTTCATGGGCGACACCGGGTCGCTGGCGCTTGGCGGGGCATTGGGGGCGATCGCGGTGGCGACCAAACATGAACTGGTGCTGGCGATTGTGGGCGGGCTGTTCGTGGTCGAGGCGCTGTCGGTGATCATTCAGGTCCTCTATTTCAAGCGGACGGGCAAGCGGGTGTTTTTGATGGCACCCATCCACCACCACTATGAAAAAAAGGGCTGGGCGGAGCCTCAGATCGTGATCCGGTTCTGGATTATTTCGCTGATCCTCGCGATGATTGGGCTGGCCACTTTGAAGGTCCGATAAGGGTGCGTCCCACGCTGGGACAGCACGCGCCATATTGAATTTCAAGGACTTACGGCGGCGTCTTTAGACGTTGTTAAGGATTGGGGCCCCGGAGAACGCGGGTTGAAAACGGCTTTGCGGTGCGCGTTATGCTGGTATGGTGCCTTTGGGGAATTGAGGGCGTTACAAGTGGATTGGTTCGTAGAATTTGGCTTGGCCGTTTGGTCTTGGTTCGGTGTTGAAGACAACCAGAACCGTGTCTCGGCAATCGCAGCCGCATTTGGTGTATTCGCGGTTGTTGCAGGGGCAATCCTGTCTGCGATTTGGTGGCTTGTTCAACGAAAACCATCTGGTGAACGCGGCAGTGACACAGGCGGCAACCCACTAAACTCCTCCAATGGTCCGATTGTGACCTTATCACTGGAAGAATTCGAACGCCGTTTGGACGCCCGCGCAGAGGAAGTTCGAAAAGAGATCGCAGAGTCGCCGGATGGGCAAGGTGAAGTATTGCGCCAACAGTTGGCCGAACTGGAGCGCCAGATTGCCGATCCTGAACCGGCTTTGGCCGAAGCCAAGGCGCGCATCGCTGACTTGGAAACCCGGCTGGAGCGGCTGGGCAACGAGATTGGCGGGGATCGGTTGGCAGAGGCGCGGGCTGCGTTGGAGAAGGGCGACTATTCCGTCGCGGATGACCTTTTTGCCGAGGTCGAAGCGCGCGCTGATCTGGAGGTGCAGAACGCAGCACGAGCTGCGTTCGGGCGGGGAGAGATTGCCGAGGCCGAGGTGCGGTGGGGCGAGGCGGCGGAGCATTACGCAAAGGCGGCGCGGTTAGACCCATGCTATGACACGCTGATCGCGGCAGGCAGGCTTCTGCAGTGGTCGGGGCGCAGCGTGGAAGCCGTGGCAGTGGAGGAGATGCTTGTTTCACTGGCGCGACTAGAATTTGGAGAGCAAGACCCCAAGACCGCCACTGCGCTGAACAACCTTGCGGAAAGCTACCGGTCGCTTGGACGGTTTGAGGAGGCGGAGCCGCTCTACCGTGAGGCGCTGGAGATTGATCGAGACGTATTGGATGAGCGGCATCCGGACTATGCGATCCGGCTCAACAACCTTGCGGGTCTGCTCCGGGACACGGGGCGGTTTGAGGAGGCGGAGCCGCTCTTTCGTGAGGCGCTGGAGATTGGCAGGGAGGTGTTGGGTGGTCGGCATCCTGATGTGGCGGTCCGGCTCAATAACCTTGCGGATTTGCTTCAGGACACAGGACGGATTGAGGAGGCGGAGCCGCTCTTTCGTGAGGCGCTGGCGATGTCCGAGGCGGTATTTGGATCGGACCATCCGCAGACGCAGACCGTTCGGAAAAACCTCGACATTCTGTTGGCCGGGCGCGCAGGTGGTGGCGCTTGACCTGTGTGGGGGTCGCGATTTTGCACTGTCGCGGCGGGCTGAAGCCCGCCCTACTGACTTAAGCGGGGTTGCGCTGGGGTGTTAAGGCGCACCCTGCGTGAGGTCGTTTGCCTGTTTGGCACCGCGCGGATGGTGGGCTGAAAGCCCACCCTACGGGGTTGCGCGGGGTTGCGCTGGGGGGCGTGAAGCGCGGTGGTGTGGTGGCTTGCGTACAGAACGCCTGTTGTGGGGGCGTTTTGCTGTTTGGTGTCTGGTGGATGGCGGGCTGAAGCCCGCCCTACGGGTTGATGTTTTGAATGAGTGGCGTGTTTTGCACCGGGGGGATGGTGGGCTGAAAGCCCACCCTACGGACCTTCCGGAAAACACATTGGGCCTGCGTGCCGCTGCCGCCCCCTCTTGCCGAGGCGCGGGTTTCGTGAGACCTCTGACATCCAAATAAACGACGGGACGACATCATGCGGGCATTGGTGACCGGGGGCAATCGGGGGATTGGCTATGCCATGGCCCAAGGCCTGATCGCGCGGGGCTGCGATGTGGTCATCGGTGCGCGCGATGCGCAGGCCGGGGCCAGCGCTGCAGCCGATCTGGGCTGCACTTCAGTGCATCTGGATTTGGAAGCGCCTGACACGTTTGCCCCGGCCATCGACGCGGCAGGCCCGGTGGATATTCTGATCAACAATGCCGGTATCCTGATCGAGGACAGCATGATTGCGTATCCCGAGGGGCTGCGCCGATCCATGCAGGTGATGTTTCACGCACCCTTCGAGCTGATCCTGTTGTGCCTGCCGCATATGGCACAGGCCGGGCAAGGGCGGATCATCAATGTCAGTTCCGGGTGGGGCGCCTATGACGAGGGGCTGGAAGGCCCCGGCGGGTACGGTGTGGCCAAGGCGGCGCTGAACGCGTTGAGCCACGCTTTGCCCCGTGATCTGCCCAAAGGTGTCAGCGTCAATGCCATGTGCCCCGGTTGGGTGCACACGCGCATGGGGGGTCAGGCCGCGCCGCGCACGCTGGAAGAGGGTGCTGATACGGCCCTGTGGCTTGCCTTGGATGCCCCTGCGGACCTGACCGGCAAGTTCTTTCGCGACCGGCACGAAAAGGCGTGGTGATGATGTTTCTTCTGACTGGAAATACCATGGGGGTCTGGGGGCAAAGCCCCCGGGGGCTGCTGCGATGATCCCTGTCCTTGGTTTGTCGGGCGCCAAGGTTGCGGTGCTGGGGCTGGGCCGGTCCGGTCTGTCGGCGGCGCGGGCGCTGGAGGCCGGGGGTGCTGTGCCGATCTGTTGGGACGACAACCCGGATGCGCGCGCGAGGGCCGAGGCCGAGGGCTTTGCCTGTGCCGATCTCAGGACCCACGGTGCTTTTGAGGATGTCGCGCGGCTGATCGTGTCGCCCGGTATCCCGCATTTGTACCCGGCTCCGAACCCGGTGATTGTGGCGGCCTGGGCGGCTGGTGTGCCGGTGGACAACGATATTGGTCTGTTCTTTCAATCCTTTGCGACGTCCGAGTGGAACCGCTTTGACACCGCCCCGCGCGTGATTGCGGTGACCGGGTCGAACGGCAAGTCCACCACCTGTGCGTTGATCCATCACATCATGGAGGTGGCGGGCCGACCCAGCCAGTTGGCCGGCAATATCGGGCGCGGTGTGCTGGATATCGAGCCGCCCCATGATGGCGAGGTCGTGGTGCTGGAGTTGTCCAGCTATCAGACCGATCTGGCCCGGAGCCTGACCCCCGATGTGGCCGTTTTTACCAACCTGTCCCCCGATCATCTGGATCGTCATGCGGGCATGGGCGGGTATTTTGCAGCCAAGCGTCGGCTTTTTGCCGAAGGGGGGCCGGACCGCGCTGTCATCGGTGTGGATGAGCATGAGGGGCGGTTCCTGGCGGGGCAGTTGTCCGAGGGCAATGGCGATGACCGGGTTATCCGTGTGTCGGTTGAGGAGAAGCTGACCGGGCCGGGGTGGCAGGTCTTTGCGAAGAAGGGGTTTTTGGCCGAGTTTCGCAAGGGTCGTCAGGTGGCGTCGGTGGATTTGCGCGGTGTTGCGGGCTTGCCGGGGGCGCACAACCATCAGAATGCCTGTGCCGCTTATGCCGCTGCCCGTGCCGTGGGGGTGGCGCCAAAGGTGATTGAGCAGGCGTTTCATGAGTTTGCAGGTCTGCCGCATCGCAGTCAGACCATCGCTGAGGCGGCGGGCGTGCGGTATGTGAACGACAGCAAGGCTACGAATGTGGACAGTGCGGCCAAGGCTTTGTCCGCCTTTGAGAACATTCGGTGGATTTGTGGCGGGTTGCAGAAAGAGGGCGGGTTGGACCCGTTGAATGCTGTGTCGGGTCGAGTGAAGAAGGCCTATGTCATCGGGCGCGAGGCGGCGCAGTTTGCGATGCAGTTGGATGTTGAGGCGCAGGTGTGTGGGACGATGGCGGAGGCTGTCGCTGCTGCCATGGATGATGCGGAAAGCGGCGACGTGGTGTTGTTGGCGCCTGCGGCTGCGAGTTTTGATCAGTATGACAGCTTTGAGCGGCGCGGTGAGGATTTCGTGGATCAGGTGACGCGGCGGTTGTGACAGCCCCTTTTCGCGTCGCGAAAAGGGGGCGGTGGGGTGAGCGTATGCGCGAGGCGCATGCGCGGCCCCACACCATTGATCTGTAGAAAGAGACGGATGTGATCCAGCGGAGCGCGCTTCGCGCGCACGACATTATTGATTTGGGATGAGCTTCACGCTCACCAAGACAGAACTCTGCCTCGTATCCACGCCCGCCTGATCCGTGCCTGACTGGGGCTGGTCTGCCGCTCAAGCTGAAATACGGTTTCCGCTTGCACGGACCCTCCGCATTTCAGCTTGCCCGTCAGCCCATCCCCAGTCTGTTCGGTCTCAGGCGAACGCGGCTCCGAGACAGATCGATTGCGACTGCGTAGGCAGGCGCAATCAGTGGCAGGGACTGCTTTTGCTTGCAAAAGCTGTCAGCCACACTGTGGAGCTTCCGGGTGCACCGGCTCCCGACTGCGAAGGCAGACGCAATCAGTGGCAAGGACTGCTTTGCATGCAAAAGCTGTCAGCCACACCGTGGAGCATCTGGGCGCATAGTCTCCCGACTGCGAAGGCAGGCGCAATCAGTGGCAGGGACTGCTTTTGCTTGCAAAAGCTGCCAGCCACACCGTTGATCCGACGGGCGCAGCGCGGCAAAAGCTACCAGCCGCACCGTGGAGCAACCGGGTGCTGCGCGCTTTCGCGGCCGGTCAGTTTTGCGAGGCGAGATGGCGGGCGGTGGCCATGGCGGACGACCAGGCCCATTGGAAATTGTAGCCCCCCAGCCAGCCTGTCACGTCGAGCGCTTCGCCGATGAAATAGAGACCGGGCGTCGTTTGGGATTCCATGGTCTTGGAGCTGATCTGGTCTGTGGCCACACCGCCGCGGGTGACCTCTGCCGTGCGGTAACCTTCGGTGCCGCCGGGGGTGAGGTGCCAGTGGCTGAGGTCGTGGGAGAGCGCGTCGATGCGGGCATCGGACAGGTCACCCAAGCGGCCCGAGAGGTCCATCTGCGTGCTGAGATGATCGACGAGGCGGGCGGGCAGGTGGCGGGAGAGTTCGGTTGTCAGGGCCTTCTTGCCGTCGCTGGTGCGTTTGTCGCGCAGGATCGCGGCGAGGTCGGTGTCCGGGGCGAGGTGGACGGTGATCGGATCGCCCGCATCCCAGTAGCTGGAGGCTTGCAGGATGGCAGGACCGGACAGGCCGCGATGGGTGAAAAGCAGTGCTTCGTCGAAACCGGGGCCGTTTGCAGTGACACGGGCCGGACAGGCGACGCCCGAGATGTCGGCGAAGCGGCGGTCGGGGAAGGTGAAGGGCACTAGTGCGGGGTCCGTGGGCGTGACCCGGTGGCCAAACTGGCGGGCGATGTCATAGGCAAAGCCGGTGGCGCCCATCTTGGGGATGGACTTGCCGCCCGTGGCGATGACCGCATTGCGGGCAGTGAGTTCTCGGGTGCCGTTGAGGGTAAATGTGAAGCCTTCGTTACTCTTTGCAAATTCCGTAACCTCGGTTTGCAAATGCGTCTCGACCCCTGACGATTGCAGCAGGCCGCGCAGCATGGCGATGATGTCCTTGGCGGAGGTGTCGCAAAAGAGCTGGCCCAGCGTTTTTTCATGCCAGGGGATGCCGTGCTGGTCCACCAGCGCGATGAAATCCCATTGGGTGTAGCGGGCAAGGGCGGATTTTGCGAAATGGGGGTTCTCGCTGATGAACGCATTGGCGTCGCAATAAATGTTGGTGAAATTGCAGCGCCCGCCGCCCGAGATGCGGATTTTTTCGCCCGGCGCCTTGGCGTGATCCACAAGCAAAACGCGCCCGCCCGCGTGGGCGGCGCACATCATGCCAGCCGCTCCGGCCCCGATGACAAGCGTGTCGTAGTCCATGACGTCCCCGTGCAGCATCGCACAGAAAGGGTCAAGCGGATGGGGTTGCAGCCTTGGGATGTCCGCATAGGTGGGATGCAACGCAAATTTACACGGGGTTCCCGATATGACTGCTTTGGCCGCTGGCTCTGACTTTCCGAAATTCGAGGTTGCCCAATTGGGCGGCGGGACGTTGACATTGGGTGCGCCGCAAGGTGGGCACGATTGGCAATTGGTGGTCGTGTACCGCGGTCTGCACTGCCCCTTGTGCAAGAAATATCTGGCGCAGTTGCAAGAGCTTGAGAGCCAGTTCAATGAGGCGGGTGTGGATGTTGTGGCCGTATCGGGCGATCCGCAAGACAAGGCGCAGACCATGGCCGAGGAAAAGGGGCTGAGCATCAGGCTGGGCCATGGGATGTCCGTGGAGCAGATGAAGACGCTGGGACTGTATGTGTCCGACCCGCGCAGTCCGAACGAAACCGACCGCCCGTTTGCGGAGCCCGGCCTGTTTGTCGTAAACGGGGAGGGCAGCATCCAGATGGTCGATGTGTCCAACGCGCCGTTCCTGCGCCCCGACCTGCAAGGCGTGCTGAACGGCATCAACTTTGTGCGTGCCAATGACTACCCGATCCGGGGCACCCACAAGGCGGCGTAAGCCTGCCTGCGGGCCAGTAAACTAAGGCTGGCCCGCGCGGCTGTTTGTCGCTATGCTGCGCCCCATGCACGTCGGGTCAACCGTCGGCATGAGGCAGAGACAGGCAGCAAGGCGGCAGATCATGACTGAGATGGTCTATGGTGCGGTTCCGGTTCGGGACGGCGAACCCATTCTTCCAAAGTGGTGGCGCACAGTCGACAGGTGGACGTTGAGCTGCGTGCTTTTTCTGTTCGCCATTGGCCTGTTGCTGGGTTTGGCGGCATCCGTGCCGTTGGCCGAGAAGAACGGCTTTCCCCCCTTTCACTATGTGACCCGGCAGGCGTTTTTTGGTGTTGTCGCGCTTGTCGTCATGATCATCACGTCGATGATGTCGCCCGTTGTGGTGCGCCGTCTGGCGGTGCTGGGGTTCTTGGTGTCCTTTGTGGCCCTTGCCCTGTTGCCGTTCTTTGGCACCGATTTTGGCAAGGGGGCTGTGCGGTGGTATTCCATGGGCTTTGCATCGATCCAGCCGTCGGAGTTTTTGAAGCCCGGTTTTGTTGTCGCTGCTGCATGGATGCTGGCCGCCAGTCAGGATCTGAATGGCCCGCCGGGGCGGACGTGGTCCTTTGCCCTGTGTATTTCCATTGTTCTCATGCTCGCCCTGCAGCCGGATTTTGGCCAAGCCTGTCTGGTCCTGTTTGGCTGGGGTGTGATGTATTTTGTGGCCGGTGCGCCCATGGTTCTGCTGGTCGGTATGGCCGGTTTGGTCGTGGCTGCGGGCACCATCGCCTATTCCAATTCGGAGCACTTTGCCCGCCGCATTGATGGCTTTCTGAGCCCCGATGTCGATCCGCGTACGCAGCTTGGCTATGCCACCAATGCAATTCAGGAAGGTGGGTTGTTTGGCGTCGGTGTGGGCGAGGGGCAGGTGAAATGGTCCTTGCCCGATGCCCATACGGATTTCATCATTGCCGTGGCGGCGGAGGAGTATGGTCTGATCCTCGTTCTGTGTATCATTGCGCTTTATTCCGGCATCGTGGTCCGGTCGTTGATGCGTCTGATGCGCGAGCGTGATCCGTTCATTCGGTTGGCGGGCACGGGCCTTGCCTGCATGTTTGGGGTGCAGGCCATGATCAATATGGGCGTGGCCGTGCGGTTGCTGCCAGCCAAGGGCATGACCTTGCCCTTTGTCAGCTATGGTGGGTCCTCTGTGATTGCGTCGGGCATCGCCGTGGGCATGTTGCTGGCCTTTACGCGGTCGCGTCCGCAGGGCGAGATTTCGGATTTGCTGGGGCGGCGCAGATGAGCCAGCCGCTTCTTCTGATCGCTGCGGGCGGCACGGGCGGGCATATGTTCCCGGCCCAGGCGCTGGCCGAGGCGATGCTGGCGCGGGGCTGGCGGGTGAAGCTGAGCACCGATGCGCGGGGCGCGCGCTATACCGGGGGCTTTCCCCATACCACAGAGATCGAGCAGGTGTCTTCGGCCACGTTTGCGCGTGGCGGTTTGGTCGCAAAGGCCGCCGTGCCGTTTCGCATTGCGGGCGGTGTGCTGGGGGCTGTGACCAAGCTGATGCGCGATAAGCCTGCGGTCGTGGTGGGCTTTGGCGGGTATCCGACCATTCCGGCGATGGCTGCGGCGACGGTGCTGCGCCTGCCGCGTATGATCCATGAGCAGAACGGGGTGCTGGGCCGGGTGAATGAGCTGTTGGCCAAGCGTGTCGATGCCGTCGCCTGCGGGACGTGGCCCACGGCCTTGCCCGAAGGGGTTGAGGGTGTGCATGTGGGCAACCCGGTGCGTGGTGCTGTGCTGGAGCGGGCGGGGGCCGCCTATATCCAGCCGGGCGACTATCCGATGGAAATACTGGTCATTGGCGGCAGTCAGGGCGCGCGCATCCTGTCCGATGTCATTCCACCTGCCATTGCCAGCCTATCTATGGAGCGCCTTCGCAATATCCGTGTGAGCCATCAGGCCCGGGGTGAGGATGAGGAGCGGGTGCGGGCGTTTTATGCCGAGAGCGGGATCACGGCCGATGTGCAGCCGTTCTTTCAGGATGTGCCGCGGCGGATGTCGGAGGCGCAGTTGATCATCAGCCGGGCGGGGGCGTCGTCAGTTGCGGATATCTCTATTATTGGGCGTCCGTCTATTCTGGTGCCGTTGGCGTCCGCCATTCGCGACGAACAGACCGCCAATGCGCGGGGGCTGGTGGACGCAGGCGCGGCCATTCTGATCCCGGAAAGTCACATGAACGTTCAGAACGTCACGGAACAGATCAATGCGGTGCTGGACAATCCCGGTGGCGCATTGCAGATGGCGAACGCCGCGTTGAGCGTGGCAAAGCCCGACGCCACAGAACACCTTGTCCATATGGTCGAAACCCTCAGCCAGAAAGGGAATGCCGAATGAATGCCGCAACCAAACTGCCCGGAGACGTGGGGCCCATTCATTTTGTCGGCATCGGCGGGATCGGCATGTCGGGTATTGCAGAGGTGCTGTTGAACCACGGGTACAACGTGCAGGGCTCGGACCTGAAGCGGACACCCATCACGGACCGGTTGCAGGAACTGGGTGCGCATATCTTTGTCGGTCAGAACGCCAAGAATGTTGAAACAGCCGAGGTTGTCGTGATCTCGTCCGCGATCAAGCCGGGCAATGCGGAACTGGATGCGGCGCGGGCGCTGGGCCTGCCCATTGTCCGGCGGGCCGAGATGTTGGCGGAACTGATGCGGCTGCGGTCGAATATTGCCGTGGCTGGAACACACGGCAAAACCACCACGACCACCATGGTCGCGGCCCTGCTGGACGAGGGCAAGTTTGACCCCACGGTCGTGAATGGCGGCATCATCCATGCCTATGGATCGAACGCGCGCAAGGGGGACGGCGAATGGATGGTGGTTGAGGCCGATGAGAGTGACGGCACCTTCAACCGGCTGCCCGCGACCATCGCCATCGTGACCAATATCGACCCCGAGCATATGGAGCATTGGGGCACCGAAGAGGCGCTGCATCAGGGCTTCTATGACTTCGTGTCCAACATTCCCTTCTATGGTCTGGCCGTGTGCTGCACCGATGATCCGGATGTGCAGGCGCTTGTGGGCAAGATCACCGACCGCCGTGTGACCACCTATGGGTTCAACGCGCAAGCGGACGTGCGGGCGATGAACCTGACCTATGAAAATGGCGTGGCGCATTTCGATATCGCGTTGCAGGCTGAGGATCAGGTGATCGAAGGGTGCAGCCTGCCCATGCCCGGCGATCACAACGTCTCCAACGCCCTGTCTGCCGTCGCCGTTGCCCGACATTTGGGCATGAAAGCAGATGAAATTCGCACCGCTTTGGCCAATTTCGGGGGCGTTAACCGCCGGTTTACCCGTGTGGGCGAAGTTGAGGGCGTTACGATCATCGACGATTACGGCCACCATCCAACCGAGATTGCCGCCGTGTTGAAAGCTGCACGTCAAGCCACATCAGGCCGCGTTATCGCGGTTCACCAGCCGCATAGGTATACGCGGCTGCACCATCATTTCGAGGATTTCTGTTCCTGCTTCAACGACGCGGATGTCGTAGGCATTGGGGATGTGTTTGCTGCTGGCGAAGACCCGATCGAGGGTGCCAGCCGGGACGATCTGGTGGCGGGCCTGATCCGTCACGGCCACCGCCATGCGCGCGCCGTCGTGGACGAGAACGATCTGGAGCGGCTGGTCCGCGAACAGGCGCGGCCCGGTGATATGGTCGTGTGCCTTGGGGCCGGGTCGATCAGCGCCTGGGCGAATGGTTTGCCCGCGCGGTTGCACAAGGGGGCTGCTTAGGTGACCCTAGGCTTGGAGCATGTATTGATAATGGGCATTGGTTCACTTGGGTTCGGATATTTTTTCCGTCTGAATGGCGCGCGGGCATGGCTCAAGCTTTTACTGCTCGTGTGGGGTGCTGGCATTGTCATGGTCAGTTTGATCGCCTTGTTGGCTACGAAAGTTGATGAGCACGCATGGACGTTTGTCAGCATGCTTGCGATTTCGATTGTCGGGCTGCTGGTGGGCTGGCATCGGAGTTGGCGCTTTTGGACGTGGCCGTGATGAAACCATTCATGTGTTTGGATCGGTGACATGATCACCTTGGCAATCATATTCGCCCTCTTGATGCTGCCGATTGGCATCCTGCTGCGTATGCGAAATCTGCCCATGGTTCTTGGCGCTCTTGTCGTGCTGTGTCTGATCCTGAGCGTCTACAACCTGATCGCGGGCACGCAGGGATCGCCCCTGTTTTTCGCAGGCCCTGCGGCCCTTGCGCTGATGGTGGGCTGGACGTTGGGCAAACGGTTTGGCGGGGGTGTGTGATGCTGTTGTGGGCGTGTATCGCATGGGTGTTTGCCGCCACCGTCGTGGCCATGCTGCCGATGCGGCATCAGTATTTTCCGGGCATTGCGTTGCTTGTTGCGGCGCCTGTCCTGATCCTTTGGGTTGGCATCAGCATTGCGTGGTGGGCGGGTCTGTTGGCCCTGGCTGCGTTTGTGTCGATGTTCCGCAACCCGCTTCGTTACCTCTGGGCCAAGGCCCGTGGTCAAAATCCATCTCTTCCGCCGGAGCTGCGCTCATGAGCATTTCCCTTATTCTTGCATGCCTTTGGGCCGTGATTGCCAATGTGCTTGCCATGATGCCAAGCCGGGACAACCATTGGACCAACGCCTATGTCCTGATTGCAGTCGGTATTCCAATCATCGGCTACGTGACATGGCAACACGGGCCGTGGGCTGGCATTGCCGTCATGGTGGCCGGCATGAGCATTCTGCGCTGGCCCGTTATTTATCTGAGCCGCTGGGTGAAAGGGAGAATGGTCCGATGATCTATGTCGTGACGTTGAGTGCGTTGGCCATTGGCATTGCAGGTGGCTGGATGCTGGCCAGCAAGGCGATGTTGCGCACGCTTGGTGTGGTTGTGATCGCTTTGGCGACGACCATCGTGTTGATTTTGAACATTCCTTCGGAGGATTGGGGTGCGCCGTATCTGGCCGCAATCCTGTGCACGCCGCCGCTTTTGGCGGGTGTGATCGGGGGCTCTGTCTTCCGTTGGCTGGCGCGGCAACGCAGCACGGCTTGACCTTGGCCTGACGGCGCGGCATTGCGGCGCCATGAGCTATGACCTGCCTGCCGTGCGCGGAACCCTGACCCCCGACAAGGACCTGTCCGGCCTCACTTGGTTGCGTGTGGGCGGCCCGGCTGACTGGTTTTTCCAACCTGCCGATGTTGAGGATCTGAGCGCTTTTCTGAGCGCCCTTGATCCATCCGTGCCGGTGTTTCCCATGGGCGTGGGCAGCAATCTGATTGTCCGCGATGGTGGTTTGCGGGCTGTGGTGATCCGCTTGGGCCGTGGGTTCAACGGGATCGAGGTCGAGGGCGATACTGTGACGGCCGGGGCTGCCGCGCTGGATGCTCATGTCGCCCGCAAGGCGGCTGATGCCGGTGTGGACCTGACCTTTCTACGCACCATTCCCGGTGCCATTGGTGGCGCTGTCCGGATGAATGCGGGGTGCTATGGCAGCTACACCGCGGATGTGTTTGTCGAGGCCCGCGTGGTGTTGCGTGACGGGACTGTGACCACCATCAGCGCGAGGCAGTTGAATTTTCAATACCGTCAGAGCGATCTGCCCGAGGGCGCTGTGTTGACCCATGTGACTTTGCGTGGGCCCAAGGCCGACCCTGAGGCACTGCACGCGCGCATGGCCGATCAGTTGGCAAAGCGTGATGCGACCCAGCCCACCAAGGACCGCAGCGCGGGCTCGACCTTTCGCAATCCGGCGGGGTTCTCGTCTACCGGGAAGGACGACGATGTGCATGATCTCAAGGCCTGGAAGGTCATTGATGATGCGGGTATGCGCGGCGCGCGGCGGGGTGGGGCGCAGATGAGCGAGAAGCATTCCAACTTCCTGATCAACGCGGGCGGGGCCACCGCTGCCGATCTGGAAGGATTGGGCGAAGAGGTGCGAAAAAAGGTTTACGATTCAAGCGGTATCACGCTAGAATGGGAAATTATGCGGGTTGGTGATCCTGAATAGGATCTGACGCGCAGGCAGGCCGAAAATCGGCACATAATTGAGGGTCCGCAAAAGGGCTCCGGGACTTAGAGGCACATGGCGGGTCAGTCGAGCAGGGCTCCCAAAGTGGCGGTGTTAATGGGTGGACCCTCGGCGGAACGCGAGGTGTCCTTGTCGACGGGACAGGCCTGCGCAGCCGCGCTACGGGACATGAAACATGAAGTGGTCGAGGTCGATGCTGGCCCCGACCTGTGCGCTGTTTTGCAATCCATTGCCCCCGATGCCGTTCTGAACTGCCTGCATGGCCGTTGGGGCGAGGATGGCTGTGTGCAGGGCATGCTTGAGTGGTTGGGCATCCCCTATTCCCATTCGGGTGTTCTGTCGTCGGCTTTGGCGATGGACAAGCAGCGCACGAAGGACGTGTACCGCGCCGCGGGTCTTCCGGTCGTGGACAGCGTGATCCGCGCGAAGGACGAGGTGATGGCGGGCCATGTGCTGCCGCCCCCTTATGTCGTCAAGCCCAACAATGAAGGATCGAGCGTCGGCGTCTATCTGGTGGAGGAGGGGGCCAATTCCCCGCCACATCTGGATGATGACATGCCCGAGTTCGTGATGGTCGAGGCATTTGCCCATGGCCGCGAGTTGACCACCACCGTGATGGGCGACCGGGCTTTGGGCGTGACGGACATCATCACCGATGGCTGGTACGACTATGACGCCAAGTACAAGCCCGGCGGGTCGCGCCATGTGATCCCCGCCGATGTGCCGACCGAGATTGCCGAGATGTGCCTCGACTTTGCCATCCGCGCCCACAATGCGCTCGGGTGCCGTGGAGTGAGCCGCACTGATTTCCGTTGGGATGAAGCCAAGGGGCCTCAGGGCCTGATCCTGCTTGAGACCAACACGCAACCCGGCATGACGCCCACATCGCTGACGCCGGAACAGGCGGAGGCGGCGGGTGTGTCCTTTGGTGAGCTGTGCGCCTGGATGGTGGAGGACGCGTCATGCCCACGATAAAACGCTCCGATCCCGCCCCGTCGCGCTGGTCCTGGCGCTTTCAGCGGATGATGCTGACGCCGGGCATCCGTTTGCTTTTGCGTGCGGGCATCCCGTTTGCCCTTTGTTTCGGGACGGCAAGCTGGTGGTTGTCCGATCCTGACACCCAAGCGGCCATTCAGGCCACGGTGGCCGAGGCGCAGGCGAGCATCGAGGAACGCCCTGAATTCATGGTCAACCTGATGGCCATTGACGGCGCCGACACTGAACTTTCAGAAAACATCCGCACCGCTGTCCCGCTGCATTTTCCGATCTCTTCGTTCGACCTCGACCCGGCGGCCATTCGCGCCACGGTGCTTGAGATGCCGCCGGTCAAGGAAGCCTCCGTCCGCATCCGTCCGGGCGGGGTCTTGCAGGTGGACATCACGCCGCGCGTGCCCGTTGCGATCTGGCGGCGTCCCGAAGGCTTAACCCTGATTGATGATGGTGGCGCTTTGGTGCGCCCGATTGCGCGGCGTGGCCTGCGCACCGACCTGCCTGTGATTGCAGGCGACGGGGCGGACAAGCATGTGGACGAAGCCATGGCCCTGATCGACGCCGGTGCGCCTTTGGGTGACCGGTTGCGCGGGCTGGTGCGCTTGGGCGACCGCCGCTGGGACGTGGTGCTGGACCGCAATCAACGCATCATGCTGCCCACCGAAGGGGCCGTGCAGGCGTTGGAGCGTGTGATTGCGCTGGACGGCGTGGACGAGGTGCTGAAGCGCGACATCGCGCGGATCGACCTGCGTCTGCCGGACCGTCCTACCGTCCGCATGACAGAACATTCCACCGAAGAATGGTGGCGTATCAGACAGTTGAATACCGGGACCGAGTGACAGTGATGACCGACCTTTATGCCAGCCAACGCAGTATGCGGAACATGCGCAAGATCGCGATGCAGCGGGGTGTGGTGGCCATTCTGGACGTGGGCAGTTCCAAGATCGCGTGCCTTGTGCTGCGCTTTGACGGCACGACGCAACTGGGCGAGGAGGGCGAGATCGGCTCGCTTGCCGGTCAGTCGGGGTTTCGTGTCATTGGTGCGGCGACCACCCGGTCGCGCGGTGTCCGTTTCGGTGAAATCTGTGCAATGCAGGAAACCGAGCGTGCCATTCGCACCGCCCTTCAGGCCGCGCAAAAGATGGCCGGTATCCGCGTCGATCATGTCATTGCCTGTTTTGCGGGGGCCGAGCCACGCAGCTACGGCCTTGATGCGCGGCTTGAGCTGGAAGGGGACATGGTCAGCGAGCAGGACGTGGCGCGTGTGTTGTCGCGTTGCGATGTGCCGGATTATGGCGAAGGGCGCGAGGTGCTGCATGCGCAGCCTGTGAATTTTGCGCTCGATCACCGCTCGGGCCTGTCGGACCCGCGCGGGCAATTGGGCAATGAATTGGCGGTGGATCTGCACATGCTGACGGTCGAAGCCTCTGCCGTGCAACACCTGGCCCACTGCATCAAACGCTGTGATCTGGAACTGGCGGGCATTGCATCGTCGTCTTACGCGTCGGGCATTGCCGCTTTGGTCGAGGACGAGCAGGAACTGGGCGCGGCCTGCATTGATCTGGGTGGCGGGTCGACCGGCGTGTCGATCTTTATCAAGAAGCACATGATCTATGGCGATGCGGTGCGCATGGGCGGCGATCATGTCACCAGCGATATCTCCATGGGCCTGCAGGTGCCCATGACCAATGCCGAGCGGATCAAGACATTCTATGGCGGTGTGCATGCCACGGGCATGGATGATCGCGAGATGATCGAGATTGGCGGTGATACGGGCGATTATGAACATGACCGGCGCACAGCAAGCCGCGCCGAATTGATCGGCATCATGCGCCCGCGTGTGGAAGAGATTCTGGAAGAAGTACGCGCCCGTCTGGATGCGGCAGGCTTTGACCATCTGCCGAGCCAGCAGATCGTGCTGACCGGCGGTGGCAGCCAGATCCCCGGCCTTGATGGGCTGGCGTCGAAAATTCTGGGCCAGCAGGTGCGTCTGGGCCGGCCCTTGCGCGTGCATGGTTTGCCGCAGGCGGCCACGGGCCCCGGCTTTGCCTCTGCCGTGGGCCTCGCGCTGTTTGCAGCGCATCCGCAGGACGAATGGTGGGACTTTGACATCCCGCACGACCGCTACCCGGCCCGCAGTCTGCGCCGCGCGGTCAAATGGTTCCGCGACAACTGGTGATCCCCATATCTGGGGTCCGCGTGGACATCCGGTAAAAAACAGCAAGAAATCGCCCATATTTTGCGGTAAAATCGCGATTAATAGGTGACGTTGGGGCGTTGAATCGCTAGGATTGGGGCGATTTAGGCACAAAAACACCCGCGAATGCGGCAAACCAGACAGGCGGACCTGACCTATGACCCTCAATCTCTCCATGCCCGGACATGACGAGCTGAAACCGCGTATCACCGTCTTTGGTGTTGGTGGCGCAGGTGGCAACGCCGTCAACAACATGATTGAAAAACAACTGGATGGCGTTGATTTCGTCGTGGCCAACACCGATGCGCAGGCGCTGCAGCAGTCGGCCGCAACGAACCGGGTCCAGTTGGGCATCAAAGTGACCGAAGGTCTGGGGGCAGGGGCGCGCGCAAGCGTCGGTGCCGCCGCGGCCGAAGAATCAATCGAACAGATCGTCGATCATCTGGCGGGCGCGCACATGTGCTTTATCACCGCCGGGATGGGCGGGGGCACCGGTACCGGAGCCGCGCCCATCATCGCCCAAGCCGCCCGCGAGCTGGGTGTTCTGACCGTCGGCGTTGTGACCAAGCCCTTCCAGTTCGAGGGGGCCAAGCGGATGCGTCAGGCCGAGGACGGCGTGGACAGCCTGCAAAAGATGGTCGACACGCTGATCATCATTCCGAACCAGAACCTGTTCCGTCTGGCCAATGAAAAGACGACCTTTACCGAGGCGTTCAGCATGGCCGACGATGTCCTGTATCAGGGCGTCAAAGGTGTGACCGACCTGATGGTCCGTCCGGGACTGATCAACCTCGACTTTGCGGACGTCCGTGCCGTGATGGACGAGATGGGCAAGGCCATGATGGGAACGGGCGAGGCGGACGGCGACGATCGCGCCATTCAGGCCGCCGAAAAGGCCATCGCGAACCCGCTGCTGGACGAAATCTCGCTCCGCGGGGCGAAAGGCGTGCTGATCAACATCACTGGCGCGCACGACCTGACCCTGTTCGAACTGGACGAAGCCGCCAACCGCATCCGCGAGGAAGTGGATCCGGACGCCAACATCATCGTGGGGTCGACGCTGGATACCGAGATGCAGGGCATGATGCGCGTGAGCGTGGTCGCCACAGGCATCGATGCGACCGACGTGCAAAGCGACATTCCCGTGCCGCGCCGTTCGATGGCCGCGCCCTTGACGCAGACAGTTGCAGTGGAAGAACCGGCGCAAGCTCCGGTCGCCGCCCAACAGCCCGTGCCCGAAGCGGTTCCGGCCCCCGTCGCAGCCGCTGCCGAAGAGCCGTCGCTGTTCCAGGGTCTGGATGTGCAGCAGGCCGCAGCACAGGACATGGCCGAAGATATCTTTGCAGAAGAAGCGCCCGTCGCCGCGACTGACGACCTGCCGCCCCCGGCCTATCAGCCGCAGGTCGCGGCGTTTGAACCGACGCAGGACACCGACATGCCCCCGGCGGAAGAGTTTGTAGCCCCCCGTGCCCCGGCACCGGGCACGCCATCCCCCGAAGCATTGGCGCGCCTGCGTGCCGCAACGCAAAAGGCGGCACCCTCCGCAGCGCCGCAGCAGCCTGCGCCCGAAGCGCATACAGCAGCGGACAAGCCGCGCTTTGGCATCAACTCCTTGATCAACCGCATGACGGGTACAACCGAGGGTGGCCAACCCGCTGAACGCCCCGCGCGCCAGCAGCCACCGGTACAGGCGCGTGCCGCCGCACCAGCGCCCGCACCGGCCCCACGGCCCACCGAAGCGGTGGACCCAGATCAGGAGCGGATTGAAATTCCAGCCTTCCTGCGCCGTCAGGCGAACTAAATTCCGGTCACAAACTAAGCCAAGGGTCGCGATTTCGCGGCCCTTTTTACGTCATTATTTCAAATGCTTGGCTGGTTGTGCGCGCATTGCCGCGCACCTGTTACACCCATGTTTCAGACCGTTGCAAAGAGTGAGTTGAGTGTTTGGCCGCATCCGCTTAGCTCTCAGTCCAACGAAATAGAACTGGGTGAGGCCCGTGCAAACAACTGTCAAAAGCGCTGTCGTATTTACCGGATGCGGACTGCATTCCGGTAAGCCTGCGCGTTTGACCATTCGTCCAGCGATGGCCGAGCACGGTATCTGGTTCCGCCGCACCGACATCACGGACCGCGATGCCCTGATCCCGGCCCGCTATGACGTGGTCCGTCAGTCGCCGCTTTGCACGACATTGGTGAACGACGCAGGCGTGTCCGTCAGCACCGTGGAACATATCATGGCGGCCATCGCAGGCTGCGGCGTGCACAACGCATTGATCGAAATCGACGGCCCCGAAGTGCCGATTGTTGACGGGTCGGCCTTGCCGTTCGTGCGTGGCATCATGCAGCGCGGATTGCGCCGCCTTCCGGCACGTGTGCGCGCGTTCGAAGTGCTCAAGTCCGTGACCGTGACCCAAGGCGATGCGACGGCGACAATCTCGCCATCCGAGGTGATGCGCATTGATTTCCAGATCGACTTTGCCGATCAGGCCATTGGCCGTCAGGCGAAGTCGCTGAACATGTCAAATGGCAGCTTTGCCCGCGAACTGAGCGACAGCCGCACCTTCTGCCGTCAGGATGACGTGAAGAACATGCAAGCCAACGGGCTGGCCCTTGGCGGCGCGCCCGGTGTGAATGCTGTCGTATTCGATGGCGACCGTGTGTCGAGCCCGGGCGGTCTGCGCCATTCGGACGAGCCTGTGCGCCACAAAATGCTGGACGCGCTGGGTGATTTGGCCTTGGCCGGGGCACCGTTGATCGGGCATTACTCGGGGACACGGGCAGGGCACACCCTGACCAACCAATTGTTGCGCGAACTTTTCGCGACACCGGATGCGGTGCGCATGGTGACGTGTGATCCGGAAATGACGGCACGCCTGCCGGGGTCTGGCCTTGTGTGGGATGAAATTCCTGAAGTCGCCTGATCCGACCGGCTCACACGTGAAATCGTCATTTCATCCTACCAAAGCTTTATGCTAGAGACAGGCAAACAGCCCGGAATGGGCGGTGCCAAAGCATCTTGGGGGTGGCAAGGGATGATCCGCGGAAAATCCATCGCGCGACTTGCGGCGATCGTGACAGTCACGGCGCTGGTAGCGGCTTGCAGCAACGGCAACGGGCGTCCGACCACGGGCAGCTTCTTCAATCGTCAGGAAGTGCCGCTGGAGAACTTCAGCGCCGAACAGATCTTCGAACGCGGTGAGTTCGAGCTTGAGCAGGGCGATCTGCCCGAAGCGGCATTCTACTTCTCGGAAATCGAACGTCTTTATCCGTATTCCGATTTCGCGCGTCGTGCCCTGATCATGCAAGCCTTTGCGCATCACCGCGACAAGGATTATCCCAACAGCCGGTCCGCGGCGCAGCGCTTTATCGATTTCTATCCGGATGACGATGATGCGGCCTATGCGCAGTACCTGCTGGCGCTCAGCTATTATGATCAGATTGACGAAGTGGGGCGGGATCAGGGGCTGACATTTCAAGCGCTCCAGTCCCTGCGCGAAGTGATCGAACGCTATCCCGACAGTGAATACGCCAAATCGGCGATCCTGAAATTCGACCTCGCCTTTGACCACCTTGCGGGCAAGGAGATGGAGATCGGGCGCTATTACCTGCGTCGCGACAACTTCTCGGCTGCGATCAATCGCTTCCGCGTTGTGGTTGAGGATTTCCAGACCACCAGCCATACGCCCGAGGCGTTGCATCGTCTGGTAGAGGCGTATCTGTCACTTGGCCTGACCGACGAGGCACAGACCGCAGGTGCGATCCTGGGTTACAACTACCAGTCGACCGAATGGTATCAGGACAGTTTCGCCCTGTTGACCGGCGCAGGCCTTGATGCGCGTCCGCGTGGCAACAACTGGCTGAGCCAGGTCTATCGTCAGATGATCAAGGGCCGGTGGCTGTAACCGCTCGGGCGGGCACGCCGCACCGTTCAAGGGGCCACTGATGCTGCGTGGGTTGGACATTTCCGACATGCTGATCATCGATCGGCTGGAATTGCAGTTCCAGCCGGGTCTGAACGTGTTGACCGGCGAGACGGGCGCGGGAAAATCCATTCTGCTGGACAGCCTTGGCTTTGTGCTGGGCTGGCGTGGGCGTGCTGATCTGGTTCGCCAGGGGGCCGCACAGGGTGAGGTGACGGCGTGGTTTGACCTGACCGATGACCACCCCGCCCGCGCTGTCATGGAAGAGGCGGGGCTGCCGGTGGATGACGAGTTGATCCTGCGCCGTGTCAACGCCGCGGACGGCCGCAAGACGGCATGGGTCAATGATCGACGCTGTTCGGGCGAGGTACTGCGTGCCCTGTCCGAAACGTTGATCGAATTGCATGGGCAGCATGATGATCGCGGCCTTTTGAACCCGCGCGGGCACCGTGCCATTCTGGATGAGTTTGCCGTTCTGGACGGCGCGCGGGACAAGACCCGCAAGGCGTGGCGGGCCATGGGACAGGCCCGCAAGGCTCAAGGAGAGGCCGAAGCCGCAATGGCCGCAATCCGGGACGAAGAGGAGTTCCTGCGCCATGCGGTGGCAGAGCTTGATACGCTTGATCCGAAGCCGGGCGAGGAAGCTGCGCTCGATACAAAACGTCGGTTGATGCAAGGGGCGGAGCGCATTCGCGAGGATGTGCAGCGCGCCCATCAGATCCTGGGTCACAATGGCGCCGAAGGGGCCATGGGCGATGCGATCCGTTGGCTGGATGGGGTGGCCGAAAGCGCCGAAGGCCAGCTTGATGCGCCGCTGGCCGCGTTGGCGCGTGCCATGGTGGAACTGGACGAGGCGACCGATGGCATCGTGTCGGCGCTTGAGCATCTGACCTTTGATCCGACGGAGCTGGAAGACACCGAGGAACGGCTTTTTGCCATTCGCGGACTGGCCCGCAAGCACAGTGTGGCACCGGACGAGCTTGCCGATTTTGCCGAAGGTCTGCGCACGAAACTGTCGGCGCTGGATGCGGGTGATGCTGATCTGGGTCGCTTGCGTGCTGCTGTGGCCGAGGCCGAAGCGGCCTATGACACCGCCGCCGAAAAGCTGGGCGCTGCGCGGCGCAAGTCTGCCAAGGCGCTGGACAAGGCCGTAATGGCCGAGCTTGCCCCGCTCAAGATGGAGCGGGCGGTATTTGAGACCCAGATCACCGACGACGATCCCGGCCCGGATGGGCGTGATGCGGTGGCCTTTACCGTCGCCACCAACCCGGGCGCACCGGCAGGGCCACTGAACAAGATCGCATCGGGCGGTGAACTCAGCCGCTTTTTGTTGGCGTTGAAGGTCTGCCTGACCCGCGAACAGACGGGCCTGACCATGATCTTTGACGAGATTGACCGCGGTGTGGGCGGTGCCACGGCAGATGCGGTGGGGCGCAGGCTCAGTCAGATTGCCGAGAACGGGCAGGTTCTGGTGGTCACTCATTCACCGCAGGTCGCAGCCCTTGGCGCGCATCATTGGCGGGTGGAAAAACAGGTGGCCAAGGGGATGACCACGTCGCAGGTGGTGCCGCTCGCGGCCCCTGACCGCGTGGACGAGATTGCGCGCATGCTGGCGGGTGACACCATCACGGACGAGGCACGCGGCGCGGCCCGTGCCCTTCTGGGCGGTTAGGGCCACACTTGCGTCCCTGTGACATCACGGGGGCTTTCGCAGGCGCAGCAAGTGACATAATGCTGGGAAATACCCTGTAATTTGCGACTGTTCCGCATGTCTGCCCCGCAACGACCCATCCTTTCCAAGCAACTCGACCTCGCGGTCACCGCGTGCAAGGACGGCTGGCACGTGCTGCGGCACCGGGGGCCGAACCAGCTTCAGTTCTGGTTCATCGCTCTGGCCATCGGGATTGCGGCGGGCGTGGCGGCCTTGTTCTTTCGCAAGGGGATCGAGGCGTTGCAGGCCTGGCTCTATGGCACTGATGATGTGCAACACCTGCACAGCTTCGCGTCGTCCCTGCCGTGGTACTACATCCTTGTCATCCCCATTGTCGGCGGCTTGTGCACGGGCCTGATCCTGCACAACTTCACCAAGGATGGCGTGGCGCGCAGTGTGGCCGACGTGATCGAAGGGGCCGCCTTGCGCGATGGACGCGTGGGCACCAAGGCGGGGGTCGCCTCGGCCTTTGCCAGCTTCATCACCCTGTCCACAGGCGGCTCAACGGGGAGAGAGGGGCCGGTGGTCCACATCGCGGCCGTCATCTCGACCAAGGTGTGCCGGTTCATCAAGGCCGATGGGGTTACGGGGCGTGATCTGCTGGGCTGTGCGGTGGCCGCTGCCGTGTCGGCCAGCTTCAATGCGCCCATTGCGGGCGCGCTCTTTGCGCTCGAAGTGGTCCTGCGCCATTTCGCAGTGCACGCCTTTGCGCCCATCGTGATTGCGTCTGTCGCAGGCACCGTCATCAACCGATTGCAGTTCGGGGACGTCACCGAATTCATGGTGCCCGATACCAACGAATTGGTGTTCTACCAGGAACTGCCGGCCTTCCTGCTGCTTGGGCTGATGTGCGGTCTTGTGTCCGTGGTGCTGATGCGCGCGATCTTCTGGACAGACGACATCGGCTCGTCCTTTCAACGGCGCACGGGGATGCCACGCTGGCTGCGCCCCGCTGTGGCGGGGGCGCTGTTGGGCGGCATGGCGATTTTCTATCCTCATATCATCGGCGTCGGGTACGAAACGACGTCGCTGGCACTGACCGGACAACTGGCCCTGAACGAGGTGATGGTCTTTGTGATCCTGAAAACCGCTGCTGTGGCCATCACCATGGCCGGACGGATGGGGGGCGGGGTGTTTTCGCCGTCACTTATGATCGGAGCGCTGACGGGGCTTGGCTTTGGCCTTGTAGCAACGGGGCTGTTTCCGGATGTGTCCGGTTCGGTCACGCTCTATGCGCTGGCAGGCATGGGGGCCGTGGCCGCCGCCGTGTTGGGCGCGCCCATTTCGACCACGCTCATTGTCTTTGAACTCACGGGCGACTGGCAGACGGGTCTGGCCGTCATGGTGGCCGTGTCCATGTCCACCGCCTTGTCATCGCGCCTTGTCGACCGGTCCTTTTTCCTGACGCAGCTCGAACGGCGCGGTGTGCATCTTGCTGCGGGGCCGCAGGCCTACCTGCTGGCCATGTTCCGCGTGGGAACGGTGATGCGCAAACCCGATGATCCTAGGGCCGCGGACGAAGACGAGTGTTGGGAGATGATCGCGGATGGCATCTATGTGGACGAGAAGGCAACCCTTGAAACCGCAATGCCCGTGTTCGACCGCACCATGGTCCGGTTTATTCCGGTGGTCACACTGACAGGCGAAAACGCAGCACCCGAGTTACAGGGCGCGCTGTTTCATGTTGATGCGTTGAAGGCCTACAACCGCGCACTGGCCGCCACTGCAGCCGAAGAGCACAGTTAGATCTGTTCGACCGCGATCCCGTCACCGACGTAGAATGCGAGGTGGTCCTTGATCCGTGCCACACCATCCTTGGGCGACTCGTAGGTCCAGACGGCATTGGTCAGGGTCTGCGATTTTGTCACCACGGAATAGTAGTTGGCGTCACCCTTGTGCGGGCAATGCGTGGTCTTGTCCGTCCGGTCGAGGAAGGCGGTCGCGATATCTTCGCGCGGGAAATAGATCACAAAGGGATAATCGCCTTCGCTCAGTTCAAGCGCGTTGCTGCTTTCGCCCAGAACGGCCCCACCTGCGCGCACGGTCCATGTGCCGGGTGCTTTGCGGATCGTGATGTGATCAGCCATGGCTGAGCCTCCTGTCTTGCGTCTGTCTTCAGTGATGAAGCGTCGGTGTACCAGATCGGTGAGGGTGGTGCCAGTGTCAGAGCGGCGCACAGGCCTGCGCCAGCCAGGCCCTTGCCTCGTCCGACACACGCGGCCCAATTTTCTCAATCGTTTCGGCGTGATAGGCATTGAGCCATGCGCGCGAGGGCGCATCCAGCATGTCCACCACAATCAGCCGCCGGTCGATGGGCGCAAAGGTCAAAGTGCGCCAGGACAGCATCTCGCGATGGGCGTCACCGCCGGGCGGGCACTCGGCCTGTTCCACGACAATCAGGTTCTCGATCCGGATACCGAACCCACCCTCGCGGTAATACCCCGGCTCGTTCGACAGGATCATGCCGGGCAGGAAGGGCACGGTGCTGATCCGGCTGAGCCGTTGCGGCCCCTCATGTACCGACAGGTAAGCGCCAACGCCGTGGCCCAGCCCGTGGTCAAAGTCCTGATGCGCATACCACAGCGGCGCGCGTCCGATGGCCTCGATATCGCGGCCCGCCAGCCCTTTGGGCCAGATCAGGCGCGACATGCCGATCATGCCCATCAGCACGCGGGTAAAGGCGGCGCGTGCCTCCTCGGGCGGTGTTCCGATGGGAATGGTGCGGGTGATGTCGGTGGTACCGTCCAGATATTGCCCGCCGCTGTCGAGCACGATCAGATGCCCGTCCTCAAGCGTGCTGTCCGTCTCTTCGGTCACGCGGTAGTGCATGATGGCACCGTTGGGACCGGTACCGGCAATGGTCTCAAAGCTGATATCCTGCAGGGCATTGTCGCGGCGGCGGTAGGTCTCGAGTTGTGTCACCACCTGCGTTTCTCGTACGCTGCCGGGCGCTTGGGCATCGAGCCACGCCAGCAATTCAACCACCGCGGCCCCGTCGCGCAAATGCGCCTCCGCACTGCCCGCAATCTCGGCCTCGTTCTTGCAGGCCTTGGGCAGCGCACAGGGATCATCGCCCCATTGCACCCGGTCCCCGATAGTGTCCGCAACGATCACGGGGACGGAGGATTTGTCGAGGCAGACGGGACCGTCCAGCCCTTTCAACCTACCCAGAAAGGCGTCGGGCGCATGGCAGGTCACGTCGGCCCCAAGGTGGTCGCGCACCTCGTCCAGCTTTGCCGGGTCCATGAACAGATCAACAGTGCCAGAGGCGTGCAGCACGGCAAAGCCTTGCGCAATCGGATTGCGGGGAATGTCAGAGCCCCTGATGTTCAACAGCCAGCACAGCGAGTCGGGCAGGGTGATCATCGCTGACTTTGCACCCGCTTTGGTCAGCGCCTCTGCCAAACACGCGCGCTTGGCGTCATGGCTTTCGCCAGCGAACTCAATGGGATGCACCTTGGCAGGCTCGGCGGCTGGCCCCGGCTGGTCGTCCCAGATCCGGTCCACGAGGTTGGCACATTGCACCAACTCGACACCGCTGCCGGTCAAGCTGTCTTCGGTTTGCGAAATCTGCCCCGGCGTGTGCAGCCAAGGATCGAAGCCAACCTTGCCGCCCTCCGGCAGTTGCTCTTTCAACCAATCGGCAAGCGACGTTTCAGGCCACGGCACGGGCGAATAGACGTCCGCCACCTGCGCCTTCACCTGTGTGCGATACCGCCCATCAATAAACACACCCGCCACATCGCGCAGCACGGCGCAGAACCCGGCGGACCCGGTAAACCCGGTCAACCAAGCCAGCCGCTCATCGCGGGCCGAGACATACTCGCCCTGATGCGCATCCGCCCGCGGCACCAGAAACCCGTCGAGCCCCTCGCGGTTCAATTCAACACGCAAAGCAGCCAACCGTGGTGGACCTTGTTCCGGGCGTGCAGTGACCTCAAAACTCTGGAACATGATCCACCTTCATCTTGCCAAATAAACTCTCCCCGAAGGGCCGATCTCAACCCGCGCGTCGCATCCCCATGACACGCGCCCGCGCCCGGGGATCACTGTCAAAAAGAGCCGCCAGCTGTTCGGTCATCGCCCCCGCCAACTGCTCTACATCCGTGATGGTCACAGCGCGGTCATAGTAGCGGGTCACATCATGGCCGATCCCGATGGCCAGCAGTTCAACGGCCTTTTTCCGTTCCACCATGGCGATCACATCGCGCAGGTGTTTCTCAAGGTAATTGGCCGGGTTCACCGACAGCGTGCTGTCATCCACAGGTGCGCCATCGGAAATCACCATCAGGATCTTGCGCGCCTCGGGGCGGCTCATCATCCGGCGATGCGCCCATTCCAGCGCCTCCCCGTCGATGTTTTCCTTCAACAGACCCTCTTTCATCATCAGCCCAAGATTGGGACGCGTCCGGCGCCATGGCGCATCTGCCGACTTGTAGACGATGTGGCGCAGATCGTTCAGACGGCCGGGCTGGCTGGGGCGACCCTCGTTCAGCCACGCCTCACGGGCCAGACCGCCTTTCCACGCGCGGGTGGTGAAGCCAAGAATTTCGACCTTCACATTGCACCGCTCCAGCGTGCGGGCCAGAACGTCGGCACAAATGGCGGCGATGGAGATAGGCCGCCCGCGCATGGACCCGGAGTTATCGAGCAGCAAGGTCACGCATGTATCGCGGAACTCGGTGTCCTTCTCGACCTTGAAGGACAGGGGCGTTGTCGGGTTCGCCACGATCCGCGCCAGACGGCCCGCGTCCAGCGTGCCCTCTTCCAGATCAAACTCCCAGGATCGGTTCTGCTGCGCCTGCAAGCGGCGCTGCAACTTGTTGGCCAGACGCGATACGGCGCCCTTCAACGGTTCCAACTGCTGATCCAAATATGCGCGCAAGCGTTCCAACTCGATCGGCTCGGCCAGATCCTCGGCCCCGATTTCCTCGTCATGGGTGTCCAGATACACTTTGTAGTCCGGATCAGCCTCTGACACGGGCTGCGGGGCAGGGGGTTCCAGCGGGGCTTCACCCTCGGGCATCTCCGCCTCTTCGCCCATCTCCTGATCGGCCATGTCGTCCATGGAGACCTGTGCCTCTGACGCATCCTGCGTCTCGTCCTGCGACGATTCCGGCGTTCCTTCGGCGTTTTCCTCGTCCTGATCATCCTGGCCCGTGCTGTCGGGCTCCTGATCCTCTTCCTGGCCGTCCTCGGCCTCGTCTTCCATGTCTTCGTCCAGCTGATCGGGGTCATCCCCCAGCTGATCGCCATAGCCCAGATCGCTGATCACCTGCCGCGCGAACTTCGCAAACGCAGCCTGATCCTCCAGAATGTTGTCGAGGTTCTCTAGCGTGCCCCCGGCCTGATCCTCGATAAATCCGCGCCACAACTCCATCGCGTTCTCGGCCCCCTTGGGCAGGTCACGCCCGGTCGCCAGATGGCGCACCAAATAGCCCGCAGCGGCGGCCAAGGGCACGTCCGAGGCCTGCTTGCACTGATCATATCCCTTGCGCACCGCGTCATTCGCGATCTTGGCGTCGATATTGCCAGCGGTGCCCGGCATGTCGCGTGCGCCCATCGCCTCGCAGCGCGCCGTCTCCATCGCTTCGTAGAGATCCCGCGCCATCTCGCCCTGTGGCGAGTACCGCGCATGGGTCTGCCCATTGTGATAGCGACGGTGCAGCGCCAGCGCATCGGCTGTCCCGCGGGCCAGCAGCACTTCCTCTCGCGTCATGCGGCGGGACACCTGCGGCAGGCGCATGGAATCGCCCGACACACCCGCCGGATCTACCGAGTAGGAGACGTTCAATTCAGGGTCATTCGCCATGACCTTGGTGGCCTCGGCGAGCGCCTTCTTGAACGGATCGGCAGGGTTGTCGTTTTGAGTGCTCATGCAGAACCGCCTACGGAATGGTCAGTCAGGGTGGCGCGCCCGGTCGCCAGGGCAACCAGAACGTCCACATGGATATCAAGCGCGTCGATGACTTCATAGCCTACGTCGCGCCCATCGAAGGCAAGGTTTTGATCGGTGCCTGCCAGAACAATGGCCTGCGCCCCCTGGTCCCTAATCAATTTGCGCCCTTCTTCGACAAAGAACGCCCGTTGCGTATCAGTGCAAGCGCCGACGATGGCCATGTCGGTGTAGGCCTTGCCAACACCTTCGATGTCGTCCGGCTCAACAGCGCGCGTCCGCTCAAGCTGTCCATAAAGCTGCGTACGCATCACCACGCCAGTGCCCAGCAGACCGACCGTCCCGTATCCCTTCGCCACAAAGAAGGCGTCGAGCGGAGCGACTGCACTCACAAGAGGCAAAGAAGACAATGGAACCGTCTCCTCAAAGCAGAAATGTCCACCCAGCGAGGTGATAGCAGCGCAGTCAGCGCCCGCTGCCTTGAGACGGTCGATCAAGCCCGCATAGACCTGCGCCTGCGCACGCTTGTCGCCTGCGGTGTTATTGGCCAACAGCGTGTCCACGTCGGCGTTGACGATGGTCAGCTCAAGCGGATGACCCTCAGAACGCATCGCAGCACTCAGGCGCTGGTAATACGAAATGGTCGCTGCCGGACCAATGCCGCCAATCAGGCCGATATGCATCGTGCCTCCTTCGGCTTACCCCAAGCTCACGCTTGCCGCGCTTTCCGGCAGTTCCTCGTCAAACAAACGCTGGTAGAACTCGGCGACCGTCTGCCGCTCCAGCTCGTCACATTTGTTCAGGAAGGACAGGCGGAACGCATAGCCTACGTTGCGGAAAATCTCGGCATTCTGCGCCCACGCGATCACCGTGCGCGGCGACATCACGGTCGACAGATCGCCATTCATGAACGCCGTGCGCGTCAGGTCCGCCACAGTCACCATCTGCTTGACCTTTTTGCGGCCCTCGGCGGTGTTGTAGTGGGGGTTCTTCGACAGAACGATGGCCGTCTCTGCGTCAATCGACAGGTAGTTCAGAGTCGCCACCAGCGACCAGCGGTCCATCTGGCCTTGGTTGATCTGCTGGGTCCCGTGATAAAGACCCGTCGTATCGCCCAGACCAACCGTGTTGGCCGTCGCAAAGATGCGGAAATAGGGGTGCGGCTCGATCACCTTGTTCTGGTCCAGAAGCGTCAGTTTGCCGTCCACTTCCAGCACGCGCTGGATGACGAACATCACGTCTGCACGGCCCGCATCGTATTCGTCGAACACGATGGCGGTCGGCGTGCGCAGGGCCCAAGGCAAGATACCTTCTTGAAAATCAGTGACTTGCTTGCCGTCTTTCAACTTAATGGCATCCTTGCCGATCAGGTCGATGCGCGAGATGTGGCTGTCGAGGTTCACACGCACCGTGGGCCAGCTCAGACGCGACGCCACCTGTTCGATGTGGGTTGACTTGCCTGTCCCGTGGTACCCTTGGATCATCACGCGGCGGTTGTGGGAAAAGCCCGCCAAAATCGCCAGCGTCGTGTCGGGATCAAACTTGTAGGTGCTGTCCAGATCGGGCACGCGGTCAGACCGGTCAGCAAAGCCTTTGACCACCATGTCCGTGTCGATGCCGAACACTTCGCGGACCGAGATTTCCTCGGTTGGTTTTGCATTGATGTCCATCGCGCCGTCCGCCATCTCGAATTGTCCTTCAGCATAGAAAACGCGCCCCGAATGGGCGCGCTGATCGTGGTGCAACATATAGCGGAAAAGGGCAAGGGGAAGGGCGGATGGACGGGCGGAATTTGCACACCACCTGCACAATTGGCCCGGGCACATCTGCACATCGCGCCGTCACAATGTCATCACCAATCAAGGAGACGTGAACGTGACACATCTGAAATCCCAATCCCTGACCACCCAAAGCGCGCTTTTGACCGGCTTGGCCGGGGGCGCAACCGCACAAGCGATGAGCCTGTGGGGCGGCGATTTGGCGCGGTTCCTGCCGCCTTTGCCATTTCTGACGCTTGCGGCAGCCTTTGGTGGTGCATGCGCGGGTGTTGTTCTGGCAAAAGCGCTGGGGCGCAGTGGCTGGATCGGCGTGATGATCAGCGCCTTAGCCTGGCCCGTTGCCACCTTGCTGGGGGCCGTTCTGGCGGCAATCCCGTTCGGGTTGGTTGATGCGGCCACGCACGTCAGCGCCACTGAGATGCTGTTTACGGCTGTCGAAAGTGCCGCGCCGCTGGGTCTGTTGGCGATCGGGGACGGCATCGCAAACAGCCCCTACGTCGCGACGATCTGGGTGTTGTCGGCGACGTGTATTCACATCATCCTTCGACGTGAGCGGTCTCTATCTACTTGAAATTACGGCTGTCCTTGATCTGGTCCCAGGCCCAGACAACCTCTTGCAGCTGCTCCTCCTGGCTCCGGTCCCCGCCGTTCATGTCGGGGTGGAGCACCTTGATCAGCGCCTTGTAGGCCTTGCGCACCTCGGCCTTTGTGGCATCCGGCTTGGCCTCCAAAATGTCGATGGCGCGCTTTTCGGTCGGGGGCAGGCGACGCGCGGACACGGTGCCGCCGCGGCCGGGGTTCTGGGTCGCGTTCTTGCCCAGCACCTGATGGGGGTCTTCGATGCCCAGCCGCGCCCACGCGCGGGCCTCGGGGTCGCCCATGGGCTTGGTCTGACGCTCCCACACCTTGTCCTTGGACTGCTGCGCGTTGATCTCGGCCTCGGTCGTGCCGTCAAAGAAATTCCACTTGGTGTTATACTCGCGCACGTGCTGCTGGCAGAACCAGAAAAAGTCATCGAGCACGTCGGGTGCCTTGGGCGCGCGGAACTTGCCGGCCTCTTCGCAGCCCTCGTGATCACACACCCGCGTGGACGTCTCGGATGCACCTGACATGCCCCGACGCCCGCGCGGATTTTTCTTCTTTGCAGAAGACACGGACATATCAAAACCAAAAGGATCAGGTTTGGGCATGGAAGGGGTCCTTTCCGACTCAGGCCCACAAGTTTAGAGTCTGGCGACAGAGATTGAAGGGGGTGGACGAAAAAAATGTCAGGCAAATTGACCGTACGGCAGGAAATCGAGGACAAACTGCGCGCAGCCTTTGCCACGCGCGACATCGTGGTGGTAGATGACAGTGCCAGCCATGCAGGTCATGCGGGTGCGCCTGCAGCAGGTCAAAGCCACTTTAATGTCATGCTGCGCAGTGCTGATTTCGAAGGGAAAAACCGGGTTGCACGTCACCGCGCCGTGCATGCAGCCTTGGGCGCAGAACTGATCGGGCGCATCCACGCCCTTGCCCTCGATCTGGACGTCTGAGCCGCGTGTTAGTCCTTCGGCTCTGATGCACCGCGTTGCGAGGCGAGGTTCTTGAGCGATGTTGTCATGCCGGACACGGGGCTTGTCTCTTCGACGCCGTTGTCCCGCGCCATATGTGTGGCCCCTTCACCGGGAACAAATTCGGCATCTGTTTCAGTGACTTCCGCGGCGTTGTTCACCGGTTCAGCGGCCTCAGGCGCAATCGCGTCCGGCGTTTCGGCCGGTGGCGGCAATAACTCCGGTTCGAAATCATCCATGGGTGCGCTGACGGCACGGCGAAAGACCATCACATTGCGCCACTCTGTCGTGCTGCCCGTCAGGCCAGACCGCTCGATGGATGGCAACGTCTCGGCCCGCTGAAATTCCCAGCCCTCGGCGCCCATGTCGTTCATCAATGCCTCAAGTGCAAAGGCAAAGCGCGCCTCTGGCCCCTTGATACCTTTGCCCTTCTGCCCCTTGGTGGGGGCCGGCACGACCTTGTATTCCCAGCTGCCCATGTGGCGTCCCTTTATCCTGCTGCGCGCGGATATATCCGGCAGGGCCACAAGTGGAAAGCCCATGGCTCAGCGACGAATGCCAATGCTGGCATTTACACCATCAGGCCGCGGCAACACGGCGTGTGCCTGCCCAATCGCGGCCACGCGGCTCTGCACATCGTCGGGCATAGGTGCCACGCGCGGTCCCGATTGATCCACATGCAGCGTCATCGTCTCGCCCGTGGCAGCAAGCCAGCCATCGGCATGGCGCAATTCCTGGAATGAATGCAGGCGCTTGGCGTCGTAATCAATCAAGTGGTAGGTCACGACCACCGGATCCTCCACATGCAACTCGCGCAGGTATCGGACATGGAACTCGGCCGCATATGTCGTGTTGCCCGTACGCGCCTGATAGTCAGGGCCAAAGCCGAAATGATCGAACATCTGATCCGCGCCCATGTCGAACAGGACACCATAGTAGGCCATGTTCAGATGGCCGTTGAAGTCGATCCACTCTGGCTTGACCGTTATCACGGTTGACTGAAATGGCGCTTGCATGGGATCTCCGTTGATACGCTCTTCGGATTGCATGGACCGGCAGGGGTGGTAAAGCTGAAAACGCCCAAGACCGGATACCCAATGACCGACACCGTCCGCGCCCAGTACGAGGCGTTTCCCTATCCCGAACGCAAACCGACGGACGAGCGCAAGCGCCTGATCACCGGCTCCCCGTCGCTGCCGGTCGAAATGGACCATTGGCTGTGGGGCGGCGCGCGCAATTGGTCGCAACCGCTCAAGGCGCTGGTTGCGGGTGGCGGTACCGGCGACGCGCTGATCCAATTGGCGCAAAAGCTGACGGATGCCGGGCGGCCTTACGACATCACTTATCTGGACCTGTCCCAAGCGTCGCGCCGGATTGCGGAAAAGCGGGCAGAGGTGCGCAAACTGCAAGGCATCACCTTTATCACCGGGTCGCTGCTGGATGCGGGGGAGTATGGCCCGTTTGATTACATCGACTGCTGCGGTGTGCTGCACCATCTGCCGGACCCGCAGGCGGGGTTCGATGCCTTGTCGGCAGCTCTGAAACCGGATGGTGGCATGGGGTTGATGGTCTACGCTCCGCACGGGCGGGCAGGGGTCTACCCGCTGCAGGACGCCTTCAACGCAGCGCTCAAAGACCTGCCACCCGAAAAACAGCTCAAAGCCGCAAAGCGCATATTCGACCGCTTGCCAGACGCGCACCCGTTCAAGCGCAACACGCGTGTCGTGGATCACAAGAACGGGGATGCCGGGTTCTATGATTTGCTTCTGCACAGTCAGGACAGGCCCTTCACCATCACCGAATTGGTGGGCGCGCTGAACATGGCAGGTCTGGATTATGCGGGCGCGCCTGAGCCCATGCTCTACGATCCCGTGCCATTGCTTGGGGCCACGCCAGACTTGGACCCTGTGCAGCAAATGCAACTGGCCGAAGACCTGCGCGGGACCTTCAAGACCCACATCGCCTATGCCCGACCCAAGGGACAGGTGATTGCGCCACCTTACAATGATCCAGAGGCAATCCCGCATCTGCGCGATGTTGAGGCCAGCGTGCTGGCCGCCCATGTGGCGAAGGGCAAAGGGGTTACGATTGATACGGCGGGTGAGGCGTTCAGCTTCGACATTCCGGCGCGGGCGGCAGAATTGATCGCACGGGTGGACGGCAAGCGCTCAATTGCGGATATCGCACGCTCAGACGCGGATCGTGATGTCTGGGTCACGGTTGAGAGCGCACTCTGCGGCGCGGGTATGATGCACTATTCAAAGGTGCTGGTGTAGGGTGGGCATCCTGCCCACCGCCATGGCGCGAGAACTTTGACCGAGTGCCGCTCTCGCGCATCCCGTGCGGGATACGCTGCCGCGCACGGATCGTTGCTGTGAAACGGGGCTAAAGCCCGAGTTTCCCGGCAACGATCTCATTCACAGCCTTCGGATTGGCTTTCCCACCCGTCGCCTTCATTACCTGACCCACAAACCAGCCCGCCAGCTTTGGGTTCGCCTTGGCCTTCTCGACCTGCGCGGGGTTGGCGGCAATCACTTCGTCCACAGCGGCCTCGATGGCGCCGGTGTCCGTCACCTGCTTCATGCCGCGGGCCTCGACCACCTCAGCCGGATCGCCACCTTCGGTATAGATAATCTCGAACAGGTCCTTGCCGATCTTGCCCGAGATGTCGCCCTTGCCGATCAGATCAATGATGCCGCCCAATTGCGCGGGCGACACGGGGCTGTCGGTGATGCCCTTGTCATCATCGCGCTTCAGACGGCCAAAGAGCTCGTTGATCGTCCAGTTCGCCGCCTGCTTGCCGTCGCGGCCCTCGGCCACAGCTTCGAAATAGGCCGCCGTGTCCACATCCGCCGTCAAAACGGACGCATCATAGTCGGTCAAACCAAAGTCGCCCATAAAGCGGGTTTTCTTGGCATCGGGCAACTCGGGCAAAGAGGCGGCGATATCATCTACCCACGCTTGCTCAATCTCCAACGGCAGCAGGTCGGGATCGGGGAAGTAACGGTAGTCATGCGCCTCTTCCTTGGACCGCATCGACCGGGTTTCCTGCTTGTCGGGATCGTAAAGACGCGTCTCCTGATCGACGGACCCACCGGCCTCGACAATCGCGATCTGACGGCGGGCCTCAACATCAATGGCCTGCTGGATAAAGCGCATGGAATTCATGTTCTTGATCTCGCACCGCGTGCCCAGATGGGAAAAATCCTGAGTTTCCTGATACTTTTCATACTGACCGGGCCGACAGATCGATACGTTCACATCCGCGCGCAGGTTGCCGTTCTGCATGTTGCCGTCGCAGGTTCCCAAATACCGCATGATCTGGCGCAGCTTCACGATATAGGCGGCAGCCTCTTCCGGCCCGCGAATGTCGGGGCGGCTGACAATCTCCATCAGGCAGACGCCCGTGCGGTTGAGATCCACAAAGGACATGTTCGGGTCCATGTCGTGGATCGACTTGCCCGCGTCCTGTTCCATGTGGATACGTTCGATGCGCACCATGCGGGCGGTGCCGTCGCCCAGTTCCACCAGCACCTCACCTTCGCCCACAATGGGATGATACAGCTGCGAAATCTGGTAGCCCTGCGGCAGGTCAGGGTAGAAATAGTTCTTGCGGTCAAAGGCTGACATCAGGTTGATCTCGGCCTTCAGGCCCAGCCCGGTGCGCACGGCCTGCTCCACGCAATATTCGTTGATGACGGGCAGCATGCCGGGCATGGCCGCGTCCACAAAGGCCACGTTGGAATTGGGCTCGGCCCCGAAGGTGGTCGAGGCACCCGAAAACAGCTTGGCGTTGGATGACACCTGCGCGTGCACCTCCATCCCGATCACCAGCTCCCAATCGTGCTTGGCACCGGAGATGACTTTGGGTTTGGGCAGGTCGTAGGTCAGGTCAAGCATAGTGTCACCGATCAGGATCAAGGGGCTTTTTGGCGGTGTAATGCGGCACCGCACGTGCTGCAAGAGGGCGCGACGATGCGGCGTCTTTGCGACTGCGGGTTGCCGTGCAAACTACAGCGATGAAGATCGACGAAATTCCGCTGCCCGACGGCACATTGATTGCGCCCTTCGCGACGAAAGAGGCGCACTATACCGATTGCTTTGAGACGCCGGTGGCGCAGCCCGTGTCCTTGCGGGCCTTCATCCGCGCATTTTACACCCAGCCGCTGTTCAAAGCAGAACGGTTGGTCCTGCGCATCGCGGCCAAGCAGCCCTCGTCGGACGACGACGTGATGGCGCTTGCCAAGGGCACGGCTGACAGGTTCGCCGTCTGGGACGTGGCAAACCGAACGGGCACAGAGTTGCTGATGGCGGACCGGTCGGGGCGGACGATGTCATGGCTGATGACCACGCCGGATGCGTTGCGCTTTGGGTCTGTTGTCGTGCCGCAGCGCACCAAGTCGGGCAAGCTGACGCTTGGGCCGGTCTTTCACAGCCTGCTCACTGCACACAAGGTCTATTCCCGGGCACTTCTGGCCGGGGCGGCGCGGCGGGTTCAGCCAGACTGAAGCTCTGGTCCGTCATCGGTAAACACCACGCTTTTGCCAGCAGCCAGTTCGCGACGGAAAAGCTGGCTGAGATAGCGCACCGCATCAGCATGGCCGGACGCCGCGAATTTGTCGGCGCAGCGCACACGTAAACCGTTGTCAAAACCGCGCGCGGGATGGGCCCACAGCATCGGGTGCAATTCGGTCAGGTATTCGCGCACAATCTCGTCGGCGGCGGCGGCGATCTGGATGCGGATATAGTCGGTTTCGTCGTGTCCTGTTGGCGTGGCACCCATCGTGTTGGCACAATAGGCCGCGAGCAGGTTCACCGTGTGCTGGTCCGACGCGCGCTTGAGGATGTCGGTCAGCCCATCGAGGAAGAAATCGAGATCCAGACGGGCGCAGGCTTCGCTGTCCTGCGCAATGGCATCGAACATGACCCAGGCATACGCACCTGAGCCCCACAGATCATAGGTCCGGCCAGCAGCACGGCGCGCCTCAAGCTCCAGCCGCTCGTAAGACCCATGCCAGCGCGGCAGCAAATGGGTGCCCATGGCGCGAAAAGCGCGGGCATTCTTTGGATCAAGCTCCATCCACATGTCATAGCGTGAGACCACCTCGCGGACCGAACCGCCACGACCGGTGATCAGCGCGCAGTGGGCAGCGGCCAGAAGGGGGGAATCCTCGTCCTTGGGGTCAAATTCCATCAGGATGTCGCCCGCGCGATCAAAGTGCGCGGAAAAGGCCTCGCGGTTGCGCAAGGGAACTTCGACATCCCATCCCGTTCCTCGCCAGGCCCAGCCCAAGTCCATATGGGTCTGCGCCACGATGGTTGCGATGACCGGGTTGTCGGGATGATCAGCCAGCACGCGTTCCAAGGCTTCGATACCTGCCATCAGCGGTGCCTTTGGATCCGGGCGGCCCGAGATAAGGGCGTGTTCCGCAGCACTCACCACGTCGGAGCGGGCACCGAACGCCAGCAGGTCCGCAACGGGTGTGCCGCCAAGCGTTTTTTGTCGGGCTTTTCCGGTGCGCGTGATCTCGGCGCTCAGGCGGGTCCAGTCGTCCAGCCGGGCCAGTTTCAGCCCTCGGGCCTGGTGAATATCACGCGCGCGCTCTTCTGCGGTTGGATCGGGGCAGGGGATCGAGAGGTCGCCGACACCTGCATCCGTTGACACAGGTGTCGTGTCGCGTGCGCGCGGAGCAGCCGGTTCATGGGTCTGCAGAACGCCATCCTGGGCCAAAGACAATTGCGGTCCCGTGATCTTGTCACGGAGCTGCGCCAAGGGCGCCATGAGGCGTTCTGCAAATGCCATCGTTACCTATTCCATCACTCGTTACAGCTGCGAAAATGGCCTGTAATTGGGACCTAAAAGGGGCAGGCCCAAGACATGTTCAGGCCATGTCCGAGATCATTTTAGAGAAATTCTATTCATAGTTTTAACAATGCTCTCGATGCGTGCAGATTGTTGCCGAAGCACGGGCGACAAGTCGCTTTTTCTCGAAACGCCGGGTGGACAGGTCGGGGCGCGGATCAACATACTGAGCGTCATGTTCCGCCTGTGCTACAGTCTTTGTCTTTTCCTTGCGATGGCGGTTCCAGTGCCGTCGGCAGCACAAGGCATCGTGCCCGTTGGGGATGCCGCAGTGGATCAACTTGCCAGCGATGTCCGTGAGGGCGATGAATACGGTCAGAGCGGGCTTGATGGCTCCGACGACGGACGTCTCGCGAAGGACACATCCAACGCGCTTCGCGCAACCGACCCATCTAACGGGCTTCGCCCGGGTGATCCATTCAACGGGCTTCGCCCGATTGATCCATTTAACGGGCTTCGCCCTCCGGCCCGCACGAGTGATGTACCAAGCACACGCTGGACGCATCAGCCAGACCATATGCTGTGGAATCGCTCTACTCTTTCTGCGCTGAAAGCGCATGGCGCACCGTTGGTCGATCTGGTGCCAGCGGATGTTACCGACTGGTGCCCGCGTTACCCAAGCGCAAATGACGCCGACCGGCGTGCCTTCTGGCTCGGGTTCCTGTCGGCGCTGGCCAAGCACGAAAGCACCTACAAGCCCCGCGCGGTGGGCGGAGGAGGCAAATGGTACGGGCTTTTGCAGATCTTGCCCGCGACGGCACGGGGGTATGGCTGCAACGTCGGCACGGGCGCCGCGCTCAAGAACGGGGCGGCGAACCTCAGCTGTGCGGTGCGCATCATGGCTGTGACCGTGCCACGCGACGGTGTGATCTATGGCCGGGGCGGCAAGGGGGTCGCGGCGGACTGGGGGCCGCTGCGCTCCAAGTCCAAGCGGGCGGATATGGCAGGATGGCTGCGACGTCAGCGATATTGCGCACCTCTGGATTCAGTGCGCCCAGTGTCCCGTCCGGCCGTGCCGACCATCATCGATTGAACGGAGCGCCCTTGCGGGCGCACATCACGTTTTGCAGCCCCCTCCGGGTGCTGCGATCAGGCGAGGCTCTGCCTCGCGCTCCGTGGTATTTCTAGTCAGAAGAAGAGGACAGGAGCGATGCACCAATCCGGTCCCAGACTTGCGGGTAGGTCAGAAGCAGCAGGTGTCCGTTGCCTGCGATGAAGTTCAATTCGGCATCCGGCAGGGTTTCGACAAACCGCCGCGTCGGGCGCGGCGGGAAAACGGGGTCGACCGCACCGTGGAAAAACGTGATCTCAGTGCCCTTGAGCGTCTCGGGGTTCGGGTTTCTCCATCGCCGCAGATCGCGCGTGTGACGGCGGTACAGCCCGTCCTTGGGCAGTGTGATCCGGTCGGAATTGGCTTCGACCAGAGCATCAGCTGCGTTTGCGCTGGCGGGGGTCGTTTCGACATCTGCTCCGAAGGCAAGGCGGCGGTAATATTCCAGCCACACCGTGCGTGGGTTCAAACTGCCGGTGCGGGCGGCAGCTGCGACCGTTCCCATGGCGCCGCGCACCCCGGCCAACAGGGGTTGCGGTGCTGGCAGGGCGGTGGCGATGCCAAAGACGTGCACATCGACATGGGGCAGCTCTGTGCGCAGGTCCTTGGCCGCTTCCAGTGCGATCACCGCGCCGGTGGAGTGCCCGATGAGGTCGATCCGATCCAGGTCGTAGGTGCGTACCAGATCGACGATGCGTTGGGCCGCGCGATCTATGACAATACTCTCTTCGGAGGGGCGCCCGTCGAACCCGGGAAGCCTGAAATAGGCAATCGCGCGGTCCGGGGTTTCGAACGCGCCGATGGGCTGGAGCACGTTTATCGACGTCATCACCCCGGGGATGCCAACAACCACGCGGTCAGCCCGTGCCATCGCCCCCATATCGAACAGTAGGGGATCGGAGGGGTCTGCCATATGTGGTGCTGCACAGGCGGCCATCCACAGGCACAGGATCAGGGTGCCCAGCCGTGTCATCCCAGCAATGAGAAGTGATGCCGCCGCACGGTGATCCCCCGATCTGTCAGCGTCGTTTCGAAGCCTTCGGAGGGCGGGGTCGCCTCCAGCGGGATCCGGACCTTGCGACCCGACACCAGCACCGCACTTGCCCGCACCGAAAAGTCGAGGCGTGTGTCGAGGCGGATGTGATCGATCTTGTTCCACGCAATCTCTCCGGTCCGGCGACCCGCGAACCAACTGAGCCCGTCCGATCCCAAAACCAGCCCAGATCTGCGTCCCGAAATCAGGTCATACAGGGCGGGTGCGGTACACAACGCAATCAGCGCCATCAGGATCACAGACGCATCAAGCAGGGCAATTGCCAAAAAGATCACGCCCCACACCAGCCCCAACGCCACAAGCGTGCGCCGGTTCCGACCGGTCGTCTCGTAACGGTATGGCGTCATCGCCCGCCGGTCACATCAAGCGCGGAGCCGGTGACATAGCTGGCGTCGTCCGAGGCAAGCCACAAGATCGCCTTGGCCACTTCTTCGGCCGAGCCTTCGCGGCGCATCGGCACCATGTGGGCCAGTTTCTGGGCGCGCCCGGGTTGGCCGCCCTTGGCATGGATTTCCGTGTCGATCAGCCCGGGGCGCACCGACATCACGCGGATGCCGTCGGGGGCCACCTCGTCCGACAGCCCCTTGGTGAAGGTGTCGATGGCAGCCTTTGAGGCGGCATAGTCAATATACTGGTTGGCTGATCCCAGCCGTGCGGCGGCCGAAGAGACGTTGATGATGGCCCCGCCGTCGCCCTGTGCCTGCATGCGCAGCACTGCCTCTTTGGCGACCAGCATTGCGCCGATGACATTGACGTTCATCATCCGGGTCAGACGATCGTGGTCCATTTGCGTCAGGGTTGCCGACTGATCCACGATGCCCGCGTTGTTTATAAGCACGTCGAGACGACCAAAGCTGTCATCAACGGCCTGAAAGATAGAGGCGATGTCAGTGGGGTCCGCCACGTCGCCCTGAACGGTGATGGCTGTTGCGCCCTCTGCCTCGACCGCGGCCTTGACGGCGTTGGCCCCTTCCAGATCGGTCCGGTACCCCAGCACAAAATCATACTCCGCGGCCCCGAGGCGGGCGCAGGCCGCACCGATCCCGGCAGAGGCCCCCGTGATCAGGCAAACAGGGCGTTTGGTCATTGCGTTATTCCTTTCGACTTCAATTCAGCGGTGTGTCCGACACCAGCGATGTGCCGGGGGCGTAGACGTGAAACCCGTCCAGATCACCCTTGCCGACCTGCGCCCCGGCCATCCGCACGGTGGCATAGGCAAGCGTCAGGTGAAACTGGGCGTTGGGCAATGCGTAAAGCAGGGCATAATCGCGGCCCGATTGGGTCAATTCCGCTTCGCCGGCGACATGGGTGATGTGGCGTGCTTCTGCCCCTTCCAGCGCGGCCCTGTCCAGTTGGTCGAGCACAAAGCGCATGTCCTGCGCCAGCGCCAGGATGGCGCCGGGGTCGGTATCCATCGGCATCTCGGGCACCTCGTCCCCCGTCAGGGGCATGACGGTGCGGGCGACGTATCCAAGGGCGACACAGAAATGTTCAGCCGCGGTGAAGCCATCCGGTGCCAGCCGCGCCTCAAGCTGCGCGGGCGCATCAAGGCAGGACAGCAGGCGTTGCACTGCATCGGTGAGACGCTTCAAGGGCGGTACGGTTGCGTCGTAAAGGTCCATGGTCTGTCCGGTTGAGAGGGCGGGAACGAGGGGCCAGCCCCTCGCGCTCCCCGAAGTTTATTTGGCAAGATGAAGGTGGATCATGCTTCCCGGATGCGGGTGATCATTTCGGTTGTGTCGCGGCTAAGGTTCGGGGTGGCCGCGATGCGCTCAAGCTCCTTGCCGATCATGGACTGACGGATCGCGTCATAGCGCCGCCACGTCTGGAAGGCCGAGCACATACGCGCCGTGGTTTGCGGGTTCACCGGATCGAGGGTGATCAGCCAATCAGCCAGCAAGGTGTAGCCTGACCCGTCCTTTGCATGGAAACCGGCGTGATGCCCTGCGAAGCTGCCCAGCGTCGCACGGAAGCGGTTGGGGTTTTTCCAGTTGAAATCCGCGTGCTTTGTCAGCGCCTTGGCCGTGTCAGCGGCGTCATCGGGCTTGGCTTCCATCACTTGCAGGCCGAACCACTTGTCCATGACCAGCCGGTCGTCTTTCCATTGCGCTTCGAACCGTGCCAGTGCTGCGTCGCCGCGCCCCGCACGGATCAGATAGCCAAGCGCGGCCAGCTGTTGGGTCATGTTGGTGGCCTCGTCGAACTGCGCTTGCGCCGCGTCGCCGCCATCCTGCCGCGTGAGCATGGCCAGCACGGCGTTGCCGAGGGCGCGGTGCCCGGACTGTGCCGCGTCGGGGGCATAGGGGGCATCGACCTGATGCGCCGCGTAAAGCCCCTGCAGCGCATCTGCCATACGGTCCGACAAGGCCTGCCTGTGGTCCTCGTGTGCCGTCCAGATCGCGTCCGGGTCCGGCGTCGTGCCCGCCCCGTGCAATTCGGCAGCCAGTTGCGATTGACCGGGCAGGGCCAGGCAGTAGGCCCGATAGGCCGGGTCCAGAGCCTCATCGGTCAAAAGACCTGCCACGCCATCCAGCCACGCGGCATCCGGCCAGGTGCCCTTGGTAACAGCGCCCAGAAGCGATGCCTTGCCGAGGTTCCGCGCCGCCTCCCAGCGGTTGAACGGATCGGTGTCATGGGCCAGCAGGAACGCGTGGTCGGGCGTGTGGTCCAGCACCACAGGGGCCGAGAACCCGCGCAGGATCGACGGCACCGGCTTGGCGCTCAGACCCGGAAAGCTGAAGCTTTGGCTGTCTTCCGTCAGTTCCAGCACCTGCGTTGGCAGCACCTCGTCCCCATTGGGACCAAGCAATCCCACGGCAATCGGAATGACCTGTGCTTGCGGGTCCGGCGTGGCTGCAGACGGTGGTGTATGTTGCGCGAAGTTCAGGGAGTAGGTGCCGTCCTCGAAACGCTCAGACACCACGACACGGGGTGTGCCCGCTTGGGAATACCAGCGTTTGAACTGCGTCAGATCGCGTCCCGTCGCCTCCTCGAAAACAGCCAGCCAGTCTTCGATCGTCGCGGCATCGCCGTCATGACGGTCAAAGTAGAGATCCAGCGCCTTCTTGTACCCCTCATCACCGACAAGCGTTTTTAGCATGCGGATGACCTCTGCGCCCTTCTCATATACGGTTGCGGTATAGAAGTTATTGATTTCCTGAAAGCTCTCGGGTCGCACCGGGTGGGCCAGCGGCCCCTGATCCTCGGGGAATTGACGGCCACGCAGGTCGATCACGTCACTGATACGTTTCACCGGTTCCGACCGCATATCGGCCGTGAACTGGCTGTCGCGGAACACGGTCAGCCCTTCCTTCAGGCACAGCTGGAACCAGTCCCGGCAGGTTATCCGGTTACCCGTCCAGTTGTGGAAATACTCATGCGCGATGATCGCCTCGATCCGTTCGAAATTCCCGTCCGTTGAAGTCTCGGGCGAGGCGAGCACAGCCGAGGCGTTGAAGATGTTCAGCCCCTTGTTCTCCATCGCGCCCATGTTGAAATCGTCGACGGCCACGATGTTGAACACATCCAGATCATAGGCGCGGCCATAGACATCCTCGTCCCATTTCATCGAATCCTTCAGCGCCTGCATCCCGAAGGCGCATTTGCCCTCATCCCCCGGACGCACGTAAAGCGCCAGATCAACCTTGCGCCCTTCCATCGTGGTGAAGCTGTCGCGATGGGCGATCAACTCGCCTGCCACCAGTGCGAACAGGTAGGCGGGCTTGGGCCACGGATCATGCCATTCCGCCCAGCCATCGCCAGACGCCACCGGATTGCCATTGGACAGCAAGACGGCATGCGGCCCGTTGATGCGGACCGAGAAGACCGACATTACGTCAGGGCGGTCGGGATAATACGTGATCTTGCGGAAGCCTTCTGCCTCGCATTGAGTGCAATACATCCCGTTCGACTGGTACAGCCCCTCAAGGGCCGTGTTGGCCGCCGGGTCGATCTGCACCTCCGCCTCCCAGGTAAAGGGCATATTGGGCACGTCGCACGTCAGCCCTTCGTCCGTGAGGGTGGGCGTCACCGCCTCTCCGTCGATCTTGGCCGAGATCAGGGACAGGTTTTCGCCATGCAGGAAAAACGTCCTGTCGGCAGCGTCGGGGTTTGGCGCGAACCTGATACGCGACGTCACGCGCGTGGCCGACGGGGCCAGGTCGAATGTCAGGTGGACCTCTTCGACCTTGAAGCCGAAGGGCGTGTAATCCTTGAGGTAAATCGTCTGGGGGGTCGCGTCGCGCATTTGGTACTCTCAATCAAGGGGCTGAGGGTCACGTTAGGTCCGCGACCGGGTGACTTCAATGGCGAGCGTTCCTCTGCGGGGCGGGGAACTGCTGATTGGCAGTGATCAGAACGCCCAAGCGTTTTCCAAGTCGCCGCATGCCCCCCAGACCAAACGCTCAATGAACGTCGCTCGCCGCGACCGCTCTGTCCTCCAACAAAAAACAGGCCGCTTGATGCTGACCGTGCCAGATCGCGGGCGGCCGTGACGTATGACACTTCGGCATCGCCTTTGGGCACCGTGACGCAAACAGGCATCCGGGCGGAAGGTCCATGGGGCTTGGCAAGTCGCCTTCAAGCATCTGCGGTGTGATGCGCGTGCGCGGATCGGGGACGGGGACGGCAGACAGCAGGGCCTGTGCATAGGGATGTTTCGGCTCCCGCACGAGGTCGGCGGCAGATGCACGCTCCATCTGGGCCCCCATATACATGACCAGCACCTCGTCCGAGATATGGCGCACCACGCCCAGATCATGCGCAACAAAGACAATGGCCAGCCCCATTTCGCGCTGCAAGTCCTTCAGCAGGTTCACGACCTGCGCCTGAATTGATACGTCAAGCGCCGACACAGGCTCGTCACACAGCAAGACCTTCGGTTCAGCGACAAGCGCCCGTGCGATGCCGATCCTCTGGCACTGCCCACCGGAAAACTCATGGGGAAAGCGGTTGGCCTGCGTCGCAGGGATGCCGACCCGCTCAAGCATCGCCATGGCGGCAGTTCGCCGCTCTTCCATGCTCATGTCCGTTCGAAAAAAGGTCAGAGGTTCCACGACGATTTCCCGAATGGTCATGCGCGGATTGAGAGAGGCAATCGGGTCCTGAAAGATCATTTGCATGGTCGCCCGCAACCGCTGCACCGAGGCGCGATTTTCATAGGCAACAGGTTCGTTGTTCAGGGTCACAGTGCCAGACGCCAGAGGTGTGAGGCCAGCAACCGCACGGATCAACGTGGATTTGCCGCATCCGGATTCGCCGACAATCCCAAGTGTCTTTCCCGCCTCCAGATCGAAGGAGATGCCGTTCACCGCGCTCACCACGCCCGGACGGGACCATGGCCATTTCTTGGTCTGGGCCGCGGTGAACGAGACATGGGCATTCTGGACGGACAGCATCATGTCAGCTCCTCGACGGGGCGCAGGCAGGCGCGCCCCTGACGCAAGGCGGGCAGGGTGTCGCGACAGATGTCCACCGCGTCAACGCAGCGCGGCGCGAAAGGGCAGGCCTGCGGAAAACGGTGTTGGTTTGGTGGGCTGCCGGGGATGGCCGTCAGCGCGTCGGAAGGGTCCTTGATATTCGGGACAGCGGACAACAGGCCGCGCGTATAGGGATGCGTGGGCTGGTCAAAAAGGGCGATCGTCTCAGCCTCTTCCATGATCCGCCCGCCATAAAGAACCACCACCTCTTCGCAAAATCCGGCAACGACGCCCAGATCGTGCGTGATCAGCACAACGGACGTGCCAAGATCACGTTGCACGTCTGCCAGAAGCTGCATGATCTGGGCCTGAACCGTCACATCAAGCGCGGTTGTCGGTTCATCGGCAAGGATCAGTTTGGGTTGGCACATCAACGCCATGGCGATGACGATCCGCTGCCGCATGCCGCCTGAGAACTCGTGCGGATAAGCACGCAGGCGCGCTTTTGCGTCAGAGATGCGCACCGCATCCATCACTTGCAACGCGCGGGCGCGGGCGTCACGTCGGGACAGCCCCTCGTGATATTCGACAATCTCGGTCAGTTGCCGTTCGATGGTCATGTAGGGGTTCAGCGACGACATCGGATCCTGAAACACGATCCCGATCTCGCGGGCGCGGATGCGGTTCATCTCTCGGTTGGACGCGGCCAGCAGATCCTGCCCGTTCCACATGATGCGGCCCTCGACCTCGGCGTTCTTGGCGAGCAGGCCCATGATGGCCAGCGCGATCTGCGACTTGCCGGACCCGCTTTCGCCGACAACCGCAATTTGGCGGCCAGCACCAACCTCGAACGAAACATCGTTGACCGCATGGACCATCCCATCGCCAGTGCGAAAGCGGATGTGCAGGTTTTCGACACTCAGCATGGGCGCGTGCGCCGGGCAAGCATTGGGAATTTCTGGCTCAACTTATCTCTCCTTGGGGTCCAAAGCGTCCCGCAACCCGTCCCCGATGTAGAACAGCGAAACCTGCGCGATGACAAAGATCGCCGCAGGGAACCCCAACTGCCACAGCGTGCCGAATGTCATGGTGGACGCCCCTTGGGACAAGAGCGCCCCGATGGATGTGTTCGGCTCTTGGATACCGACCCCCAGGAAGGACACGAGGCTTTCCATCATGATGACCTCGGGAATGACGAGGGAGGTATAGATCACCACCACCCAAAGGACGTTCGGCGCGAGGTGACGAAAGATGATCTTGGTGTCCGACATGCCCAGCATCCGGGCTGCGTCCACGAATTCGCGGTTCTTCAGCATCATGACCTGCCCGCGCACAATCAGCAGCCCGGCGGTCCAGTTCACGAGGATGATGACCATGATCATCTGGCTCATGGACCGGCCAAAGAAGGCCTGCCAGACCACAAAGAAGATGATGTAGGGGATCGCAAGCCAGATCGTGTAGGCCCCAAGCACCGTCCGGTCAAAACGCCCGCCATAATAGCCCGACAGCGCGCCCAGCGTCGCACCCAGAAGAACAGAGACAGGGCCCGCGATGAACCCCACCAGCAGCGAGGTCCGCGTGCCCTGCACCACGCGCGCATAAAGATCTCGGCCCAACTCATCGACGCCGAACCAGTGACCGTTTTCAAGCGAGGGGCCGCCGTCTTCCTTGATGCGGCCCAGAACGTTCCAGTCGATCTCTTCGAAGGACCAACGCGAAAACAGGTTCCCGAAGATCGAGAACAGGATCAGAAGGCCAAGCATCCCGACCGAAAAGATCGCCATGCGGTTGCGCATGAACCGTTGTCCGGCATCGGCCCAGAAGGATCGGGACGCAACCATCTCTGGCGCTTGTTCTTCGGCGAAGGCACGGGATTGCAGGCGGCGGCGCGCCGCGGACAGGATCATGACAGCCCCGCCCGCACCTTGGGATCGATCCACGCATAAAGCAGGTCAACCATCAGCGTCAGCACAAAGGTCAGCACGGCATAGAGGATCGCAAGGCCAAGAAGGATCGCATAGTCGCGGCTATAGGCTCCGTTGATGAAATCCTGCCCAATGCCGCCCGTCGAAAAGAACACGTCCACAAACACCGATCCGGTGATCATGTAGACAAAGACCGGCCCCATATAGGTCAGCGTCGGCAGCAGCGCCGGTTTCAGGGCATGGCGCAGGATGATGGTCCGCTCCGGCAATCCCTTGGCGCGCGCCGTACGGATGTAGGGCGAGCCCAGCACCTCCAGCATTGACCCGCGCGTCAGCCGTGCAACCGACGCCATGTAGGACGTTCCGAGCGCTATGGCGGGCATCACGATATATTGCCATTGCCCCCCGTTCCATCCACCACCCGGCAGCAAGCCCCAGGACAGCGTGAAGAGCAGCACCAGCAGCGGTGCCAGCACGAAATTTGGAAAGATCTGCGAAAAGATGGCAAGGCCGGTCATCGTGTAGTCCCAGAACCCGTTGTGCCGAAGGGCCGCGATGATACCCAGCGGCACCCCCAGCAACAGCACGAACACCGCTGACCAGAACCCGTAGGTCAACGTGACGGGAAACCCTTGGGCGATGACGTCATTCACCGACCGATCCTTCTGGGAAAAGCTGGGCCCAAAGTCGAAACAGCAGACAATGTTGCTCACATAGGTCCAAAGCTGCACATGCAACGGTTCATCCATGCCATAGCGTTCCAGCACATTGGCCATGACGGCCGGGGGCAGGGGACGTTCCGAGGTGAACGGCCCGCCCGGTGCCAGCCGCATCAGGTAGAAGGCAAAGATCACCAGAATGAGAAGGGTGGGCACCACCATCAGCAGGCGGCGGAGCGTGTAGTTGAGCATAAGGCGTTCCCGGATTTGAGCGATGGGTTACCGCGCATCGCGCCCCGGACTGACACCGGGGCGCACACGTGGTCAGGTCACTCGGCGACCCGGTAGAGGTCCTTGGCGTACCAGTTCTGCTCAACATTGTTGATGGGCCAACCCTGGATGGCATCGGACAGCATCAGGTTCGTGGAATAGTGATAGATCGGGATCACCGGCATCTCGGCGGCCAGGATCTGTTCCACTTCGGTGTAAAGGGGCTGCGGGTCGCTGGACGATTTCGCATCGGCCATCAACTCATCCACACGGGCGTTCGAGAATTTGGCGTCGTTGTAGCCGGACTCGGTGGTCAGAAGATCAAGAAACGTAGACGCCTCGTTATAGTCGCCACACCACGCACCACGGGCCATGTCAAAGTTCTGGGCCCCCCGGGTCTCAAGGAAAACCTTCCATTCCTGGTTCTCCAGCGTCACGTCGACACCCAGCTTCTGCTTCCACATCTGCGTGGCGACAATGGCAACCTGCTGGTGCGCCTCGTTGGTGTTGTAAAGATAGGTAAAGCTCAGCGGCTCACCGCCCTCGCCATAGCCTGCCTCGGTCAGCAATTCCTTGGCGCGCGCGTCCCGATCGGCCTGGGTCATCGCTGCGATGTCCACATCCGGCACGTCGAACCCGGCGGTCGCGGCAGGGGTAAAGGTAAAGGCCGGGAACTGACCGCCCTGCAAGACGCGGTCCACGATCACTTCGCGGTCAAGGGCCATTGCCAGGGCCTGACGCACGCGCACGTCCTGGAATGCCTCGGGTCCGGAGGCCAGGTTGAAGTTGAAATAGTAGTTGCACAGGCGCGGCACGGCAAAAGCCTCGTCCGGGAATTCGTTGGCCAATGCCGGATACTGACCTGCAGGAATGTCGGTCATGTCGACCTCGCCTGCGCGCCAACGGGTCAACCCTTGCGCATCGTCACCGATCACAAGCGTCGTGACCGTTTCCAGAACGGTGTTTTCGTTGTCCCAGTACATCTCGTTTCGCGCGCGCACGGACCGTTCCTTGGGCACATGCTCTTTCAGGACATAGGCACCGTTGCTCACCAGATTTCCGGGGCGGGTCCATTGGGCGCCATGCTCTTCGATCGCCCATTTGGGGGCCGGAAAGGTCGTGGCATGGGTGACCATCTTGTTGAAATAGGGCAGCGGCTGGGACAGGTTCACGACCAGCGTGGTGTCATCGGGGGCCGAAACGCCCAATGCGGTCGGCTCCATCTCGCCTGCGATGATGGCGGCGCCGTTCTCGATCGACATCAACTCCATGTACCACGCATAGGGCGAGGCGAGTTCGGGCGTCACAGCCCGTTGCCAGGCATAGACAAAATCACCTGCGGTCACGGGCGTGCCGTCGGACCATTTGGCGTCGTCGCGCAAGGTAAACGTGTAGGTCAGGTTGTCCGCAGACGCCTCATGGTTCAGCGCGACACCGGGCACGATGTTGCCGTCGGAGTCCTGATTATAAAGCCCTTCGAACAAGTCACGGGCGATGTCGGATCCATACGTGTCTTCGATAAGCTGCGGATCAAAGGACGAAAATTCGTCGAGGATGCGGTAGGTAAACGTCTGCTCCTCGGCCAAAGTGACCCCTTCGGGCACGTCGGCGGCAAACGCAGGCATGGTCAGGAATGTCGTGGCAAGGGCCGCGACGAAAAACGAACGGCGTTCCATGGGTGATCTCCTCGGTCGATTGCAATTCATTCGATGGTTGTATTGTGACCCATGCGCGACCAAGGCCAAAGCGATCTTGGGCCGGGGTGACGTCAAGGTATGCGCCGGTCGGCGGACTTCCGCCGCGCGACATGGTCTTCGCACCCGCCAAGCTGCCGCATCGCTGACCGCAGAATAGCCATATCGCACATGCTTTTGCTGCCTGAGTGCTGCACCACGGGTCGTAACGCACCGGGACGTCAGCGCGCCGAAGCGCCAGCGATTGGGGATCATCCGGTCGATGCCGGTATTGCAAGCGCGCTTTGCCTTTTTGCGTGCCCCGATCACGAAAACGGGTCTGTAAACCTTGACAGGGCGCGGCATTGCGTCAGCTTAACCAATATCGAATTGGTTTTTCGTTCAGTTGCAGAAGGGGTGATGCAGCAAGCGATGAAGGCAGACAGCACCGATCATTCAGCGCCACAACCAGTCGGGGAACGTCCCCTGCTGCAATTGCAAAACTTGGTTCTCAGGTTTCGTGGTCAGGCAAATGATGTTGTAGAGGACGTCTCCCTCACCGTTCACCGGGGCGAAGTGCTGTGCATTGTCGGCGAATCCGGGTGCGGCAAGAGCGTGACAGCGATGGCGCTTATGGGGCTGCTTCCGCCGGACGCGGCTCAGATATCGTCGGGCAGGGTCAGTTTGGACGACGAAGCCTTTGATTTATCTCACCAATCAGTTCCAAGGACGCTGCGCGGCAACGCAATGGCGATGATCTTTCAGGAACCCATGACGTCCCTGAACCCCGTTTTTCGCATCGGTGATCAAATCGCCGAAGCTGTCATGCGTCATCAAGGGGGCAGCCAATCCGCCGCCCTGAAGCGCGCGCAGAACATGTTGGAACGGGTGGGTATCGCAAACCCACAACAACGGTTGACCGAATATCCACATCAGTTGTCAGGTGGGATGCGCCAGCGGGTGATGATCGCCATGGCGCTGGCCAACGAACCACAGCTCTTGATCGCGGATGAGCCGACGACAGCGCTGGACGTGACCATTCAGGCGCAGATCCTTGATCTGATCCGCGATCTTCGGGACGGAACCGGGATGGGGACGATCATGATCACGCATGATCTGGGTGTCGTGGCCGAAATCGCCGACAGCGTTGCGGTTATGTATGGTGGGCAGATTGTCGAACAGGGGCCCGTAAGGGAGGTGTTCAGCAACCCGCAGCATCCTTACACAATCGGATTGATGAGCGCGATGCCCTCGCTTGACGATCCGGGTGGGCGCCTGGCAACCGTGCCGGGCACAGTGCCCACGGTCGCGAATATGCCCCAAGGCTGCCGGTTTCGCACCCGCTGTTCGTTCGCCACAGACACCTGTTCGGCCCGGCCCCCATTGGCGCAGGTTGCGGCAAAACACGACGTGGCGTGCCATTACGCACCGCTTGAGATGCATGTGGCGGTCAGCGCATGAGCGATGATGTCATCCTGGCCGCCGACAATGTGACCAAGCATTTCGGGTCGGGCGGTGGCTGGCTGTCGAAGGCCCCGGTCGTGCAGGCGGTGGACGGCGTATCGCTCAGGATAAAGCGTGGTGAAACATTTGCGATTGTGGGCGAAAGCGGATGCGGCAAATCCACACTTGCGCGGCTGTTGATGCGGCTGCTGGCACCCACATCCGGAAGCGTGCAGTTCGAAGGGCGCGAGATCAGCGCGGCCAAGGGCGAAAAGCTCAAGGCGCTGCGCCGCGACGTGCAATTCATCTTTCAGGACCCGTTTTCGTCCCTGAACCCGCGCATGACGGTCGGGCAACTGGTCGGTGAGCCGATCGAAGTCCACGCCCCCGACCTTGGCAAGCAGGCGCGACAGGCCAAAGTGGCGGACCTTCTGCGCTCTGTCGGGTTGCGGGCCGAGCATTCCGACCGCTATCCGCATGAATTCAGCGGCGGGCAACGGCAACGCATCGGGATCGCGCGGGCACTGGCCGCTGGTCCAAAGCTGATCATCGGGGACGAACCGGTGTCTGCGCTGGACGTGTCGGTGCAGGCACAGGTGATCAATCTGCTGGGTGATCTGTCGCGCGACCTCGGGCTGACACTTGTGATCATTGCGCACGATCTGGGCGTCATCCGCCACATGAGCGACCGCGTCGCCGTCATGTATCTGGGCCGCATTGTCGAGTTGGGAGAGACGAAGGACGTCTATGCCAACCCGCGCCATCCCTACACGCAGGCACTGCTGGCATCGATCCCGTCCATGGATGGCCCCGGCGTCGATCACGAGGCGACGGTGCTTGGGGAGATGCCAAGCCCCTCCGACCCACCGTCGGGCTGCCGCTTCCACACCCGCTGCCCGTTTGTGCAAGACCGGTGCCGGTCCGAAACGCCGGTGTTGCGCACATCTGACGACGGTGATCATCAGATCGCCTGCCACTTCTGGGACAGCCTGCCCGCAGCGCCGGTCTCGACCCACAAAACCAACAGATCACAGGCCGCCCAAGCCCGCTTTGCCCTTCACCGGGCCGCAAGCGAAGGCGGAACTGTGACGCATAAAACCCAAAACTGACAGAGAGGAACAGACACAATGCCACATTTGAAAACAGCCATGATCACGGCGTTGATCGGCGCCACGGCGCTGACCGCCAGCCCGGTCCTGGCCAAGGACCTGCGCATCGCGCTGCAATCGGACGCGGATGTGCTTGACCCGGACCAGTCGCGCACATTCGTGGGCCGGATTGTCTATGCCTCCATGTGCGACAAGCTGGTGGACATCACCCCGGACCTTGAGATCATCCCGCAGCTGGCCACGTCCTGGACCACGTCCGACGACGGCACCGCCATCACCATGCAATTGCGCGAAGGCGTTGTGTTCCATGACGGCACACCCTTCAACGCAGAGGCGGTCGCGGCAAATATCGAACGCTCGCAAACACTGGACGAATCCCGCCGCAAGTCCGAACTGAAGTCGATCACATCGACCGAGGTCACCGGCGAATACGAGATCGTGCTCAATCTTGCAGGTCCGGACGCTACCCTGATGGCACAACTGGCCGACCGGGCGGGAATGATGGTCTCGCCGACAGCAGCGGCGGAGGCAGGCGCTGATTTCGGCCTGAATCCGGTCTGTTCCGGGGCCTTTTCATTTGCGGAACGCGTCGCACAGGACAAGATCGTTTTGACCAAGTTCGACGACTACTGGAACGCCGACGCGATCAACTTCGACAGCGTCACCTTCCTGCCGATCCCGGACACAACCGTGCGTCTGGCCAACCTGCAATCGGGCGACATCGACATGCTGGAACGCTTGGCGGCGACGGACCTCGCGCAAGCCAACGCAGATGACGGCATCGTCGTCGATAGCGCGGTGTCCTTGGGCTATCAGGGCATCACGTTCAACATCAACAACGGCGAACGGGGCGACAATCCGTGGGGCAATGACAAACGCCTGCGCCAGGCCCTGAGCTATGCGATTGACCGCGAGGCGCTGAACCAGGTGGTGTTCGAAGGGGCCTTTGCCCCCGGCAACCAGCCGTTCCCGTCAACGTCTCCGTGGTACAACCAGTCCTTCCCGGTCGAAGCGCGCGACATCGACAAAGCCAAAAGCCTTCTGGCCGAGGCAGGCTTCCCCGATGGCTTGGACCTTGAGGTTCAGGTGCCAAACTCGACCGAGCCGCTGGCAGTGATGCAGGTGGTGCAGGCCATGGCGGCAGAGGCGGGGATCAACATCACCCTGACCTCCAAGGAATTTGCCACCTTGCTGTCGGATCAGTCCGCCGGTGACTACACCGCCAGCCAGATTGGATGGTCGGGCCGCGTCGACCCGGACGGGAACAACCACCAGTTCGTGACCACAGACGGCGGGATCAACGATTCCAAGTTTTCGGACGCCAAGATGGACGAGGTGATGAACGCGGCCCGTGTCGCGGGCAGCGTCGAAGAACGCAAGGCGCTCTATGACGAAGCCATCGCCCTCATGATGGATGAGCTGAACCGCGTGTTCCTCTACCACGTCAACTGGATCTGGGCCTACAACAGCAGCCTCAAGGGCTTCACCCCCTATCCCGATGGCATGATCCGCCTTGAAAACGTGACCTGGGAAGAGTGATCTTTCCAGCCCGCGCCGCCCCTTTCCGGCGGCGCGGGCGCTTTGATTGAACGGGTCTCAAATGCTTGCGTTTCTTCTGCGCCGTTTCCTGATCGCCATACCCACCATTGTGATCATCTCGATCATGGTGTTTGCACTGCAACAGCTGTTGCCGGGCGACCCGCTTCTTGTGCTTGCAGGCGAAGAACGCGACCCCGAGGTGCTGGAAGCCCTGCGCGAGAAATACCGCCTGAACGACCCGATCCCGGTGCAATATCTGGCTTGGGTCGGAAACGCTTTGCAGGGCGACCTGGGCGTGTCCCTGCGCACCAACCAGCCCGTGACCGAACTGATGGCCGAAAAGCTGCCCGTGACGATCCAGTTGGCGGTCATGTCGATGATCTTTGCGCTGGTGATCGGCATACCGGCTGGCATCTTGTCTGCCGTCAAGAAGGGGACAGCCACCGACTATGTGGCCAATGTCGTGGCGCTGTCCGGCCTGTCGATCCCGAACTTCTGGCTGGGCATCATGTTGATCCTGCTGGTGTCGGTCAAATGGCAACTTCTGCCTGCGTCCGGCTACGTCCCGCTGTCCGAAGACTTTGGCCAATCGATCCGCACCATGCTGATGCCGTCCTTTGTCCTTGGCACAGCGCTGGCCGCGACGCTGATGCGGCACACGCGCTCGTCCATGATTGGCGTGCTGAGTGCGGATTACGTGCGCACCGCCCGTGCCAAGGGCTTGGCAGAGCGGGTCGTGATCCTGAAACATGCCTTTCGCAACGCGCTTACCCCGATTGTCACGCTGACCGCGCTGCTGTTTGGCGAACTGGTGGCAGGCGCCGTGCTGACCGAACAGATTTTCACCATCCCCGGCTTTGGCAAACTGGTTGTCGATGCGGTTTTCAATCGGGACTACGCCGTTGTTCAGGGGATCGTGCTGGTGACAGCCATCGGGTTCATCTTCATGAACCTCTTTGCCGATGCGATGTACTACGTACTGAACCCAAGGCTGAGGGGGCACTGATATGACCCAGACCGCCACCAACACCCCAACAGCTTCGGATCCGGTGTTGTCCGCACGGCCCGAAAACCGCGTCTGGAAAAAATTTCGTAGCCACAAAAGCGCGATGATCGGCGGGGGTCTCGTGGCATTCTTTGTGCTCATCGCCCTCGCGGCCCCGATCCTGCCTATACCGGAGCCCGCCGCAACCGATTGGAGCGCCGTGCGCAAGGCACCAAGCTGGGCGCATCCCATGGGCACGGATGAGATTGGCCGCGATGTCATGGCCCGGTTGATCTGGGGCGCGCAGGCGTCTTTATTGGCCGGGGTTGTGTCGGTGGGCATCGCCGTGCTGTTCGGTGTCCCCCTCGGGATCATCGCGGGCTATTTTGGTGGTTGGACCGATGCGATCATTTCGCGCTGCACCGAGGCGCTGCTGGCGGTGCCGTTCCTGATCCTCGCCATTGCACTTGCCGCCTTCCTCAGCCCGTCGCTGACCAATGCGATGATTGCCATCGGCATATCGGCCACGCCCATTTTCATCCGGCTTACGCGCGGGCAGGTGATCAACATCAAATCCGAGGATTACGTCGACAGCGCGCGCGCCATCGGTTTGCCGACGCATAAAATCCTCACGCGCTACATCTTTCCCAATGTCCTGCCGCCCATCCTTGTTCAGGCGACGCTGACAATTGCGACGGCCATCATCGCCGAAGCGTCACTGTCGTTTCTGGGCCTTGGCCAGCAGCCCCCCGCGCCAAGTTGGGGATCGATGCTCAACACCGCCAAAAACTTCCTGAATCAGGCGCCCTGGATGGCCATGTGGCCCGGTGTGTCGATCTTCTGTGTCGTCCTTGGCTTCAACCTTCTCGGCGACGGATTGCGTGATGCACTCGATCCGCGCGAACACTGATCAAAAAGGACCGCAGATGTCTGATTTCACCACAAGACCCGAAATCCGAGGGACGTTCGGTGTTGTGACCTCGACCCACTGGATCGCATCGAGCGTGGGCATGAGCATCCTCGAAAAGGGGGGCAACGCGTTTGACGCGTCGATCGCGACAGCCCTGACCCTGCAGGTGGTCGAGCCGCATCTGAACGGTCCCGCCGGGGACATGCCCGCGATCTTCTATTCTGCAAAGACCGGCAAGGTCGAAGTCCTGTGCGCCCAAGGTACGGCACCCGCGGCCGCGACGGTGGAACACTACACCGATCAGGGCCTCACCCTCGTGCCCGGTTCGGGTCTGCTGGCAACGGTGGTGCCCGGCGCATTTGACGGCTGGATGCTGATGCTGCGCGATCACGGCACCATGTCCCTGCGCGATGTGCTGCAACCGGCCATCGACTATGCCCGCGACGGTCATCCGGTCCTGCCGCGCGTCGCCAACACCATCGCGGGCCTCCAGGACTTCTTCGCAAAGGAATGGCCCACGTCCGCCGAGGTGTGGACCCCAGGCGGGCAAGCCCCCGCACCACACGACCTGTTCAGGAACCCCGATCTGGCCGCCACCTATGACCGCCTTGCCGATGCCACGGGCGACACGCGCGAAGCGCAGATCGACGCCGCCCGCGCGGAATGGCGCGAAGGCTTCGTGGCCGACGCCATTTTTGATTATCTCAAGGATGCGCATGTGATGGATGTGTCCGAAGCCAAGCACTCCGCCGTTCTTGCCCGGTCCGACATGGCCGATTGGCGCGCCACCTACGAAGCCCCGCTGAGCTTCGACTATCACGGCTGGACCGTGCACAAGACCCACGCCTGGTCGCAGGGGCCGGTCCTGTTGCAAGCGCTCGCGATCCTCAAGGGCGTCGACATTGGCGCGATGGACCCCAATGGCGCGCAATTCGTGCATACGGTGATCGAAGCGATGAAACTCGCCTATGCCGACCGGGAGGCGTATTACGGCGACCCCGACCACAGCGACATTCCCATGGATGTCTTACTGAGCGAAGCCTACAACGCCGACCGGCGACAGTTGATCACCGAACAGGCGTCGCTGGACCAACGGCCCGGTCACGTACCCGGGTTTGAACATCTGGCGGACGCGTATCTCGAACGATCGGCGCGCGACTTCAACGTGGGGGCGGTTGCGGCACAGGAACCCACCATGTCGCACCTGACCGAGAAACGTGGCGATACAGTGCATCTCGATGTCATCGACCGCTGGGGCAACATGGTGGCCTCGACGCCCTCGGGCGGATGGTTGCAAAGCAATCCCGTGATCCCGGGTCTGGGCTTTCCGCTCAACTCGCGGGCACAGATGTACTGGCTGGAACACGGGCTGCCGACGTCTCTGGCACCGGGGCGGCGCCCCCGCACCACGCTGACGCCAAGCCTTGCGGAACAGGACGGCACGCAACTGGTGTTCGGCACACCCGGCGGCGACCAGCAGGACCAATGGCAACTGATCTGGTTTCTGCGCTTTGTGCATTTCGGCATGGGACTGCAGGCCTGCATGGATCAACCGCTGTTCCATTCCATGCATTTCCAGGGCTCGTTCTTCCCCCGCGAGGTGCGACCGGGTGAGATGATGATTGAACCGAATGTGGGCGAGGACGTGATCGCCGACCTGCGCGCGCGCGGTCACAAAGTGACAGTGGCCGAACCGTGGACAGTGGGCCGTCTGACGGCGGCACTTCGCGAACCCGGTGGCATGTTGCGCGCAGCAGCAACGCCACGACTGATGCAAGCATACGCGGTGGGACGATGACATATTCACTGATAGCCAAAGACAGCGACGGTCGCATCGGCCTGATCGTGGCCAGCAAATTCTTCGCCTGTGGCGCGGTTGTGCCTTTCGTGAACGGCAAGGTCGCAGTGGCCAGCCAAGCCTTTTGCAACCCCGTCTGGGGGACCGAAGGACGGGCCAGAATGACAGCGGGCGAAACGGCCTCTGTGGTGCTGCCCGATCTGGTTGAACGGGATGAAGGGCGCGCCATACGCCAAGCGCACATGATGGATGCCGATGGCAACTTTGCGGCGCATACGGGCGCGGATTGCGTGGACTGGGCGGGGCACTTGGTCCGGGCTGACCACTCGGTCGCAGGCAACATGCTTGCCGGGCCAGAGGTGATCGAGGCCACGTCCGATGCTTACAGCACAAACGCCGATCTGCCCTTTGCCGACCGGCTTATCGCGGCCATGAAAGCCGGGGAAGCCGCAGGCGGGGACAAGCGCGGGCGACAGGCGGCAGGGCTGGTGATCCACCGTGGTCAGGCGCACCCATGGCTGGATCTGCGGGCAGATGATCATGCCGATCCCTTGGGGGAACTTGCGCGCCTGCTGGACGTGGCGAACGAAAGATATGTGCATTTCGCAAAAGGCATGCCGACGGAGGAACGCTTTTCGGGATATCCCACCCGCGAGGGGATCGACCGCGATATCGCCACCGCCGATGCAGAACGGCGCGCCAAAGGTCTGGCCAGCCGATCTCACGCGGTGGAATTTGATGTATGATCCGACACCCTCTTTCAACGGGGCCAAAACGTTGACCCTGCCCCTGCCATGACAGTTCTGGACGCCAAGTCGCAAATCGATCAGCTCCGCACGCGGATTCTGGACCTCATTGCGTCGGGTGAGCTGGGGCAGGCGGGCAAGTTGCCGACCGAACGCGCGTTGTCCAATCGGTTTCGGGTGGGGCGCGGCTATGTCCGGCAAGCCCTTGATGCGCTTGAGGCTGACAGACTGATCTGGCGTCATCAGGGCAAAGGCACGTTCGTGGGGCAGCCTGCGGACCCCATTGGTGATCTGGCGGCACGTGTTGCCGGACAAACCAACGCGCTCGAAGTGATGGAGGCGCGCCTTTGCATCGAACCGGAACTTGCCGCGTTGTGCGCCAAGCGGATGCAAAGGCACGAAGTCGAAGCGCTGCGAAAACAGGCGCAACAGCAGTTGGAGGCGAAGGACGCGCAAGCCATCGAGCTTTGGGATGGGGCGCTCCACCGTCATATCGCGCAATGCGCGCGAAACCGTCCCTTGCTGGCTGCCTTTTCCATGCTCGACAAGATCCGCTGCGATCCCGATTGGGTGTCGATCCGGGCCAAAACCCGAACGCCGTCGTCCCTTGAGGTGACGCATGGCGAGCATCTCAAAGTCATCACCGAGATTGAAGCAGGCCATGTGGAAGGCGCAAGAACCGCCATGAAGGATCATCTGACGACGCGATTTGATGCCCTTCTTGCAGATTTTGACGCCCGCCCGCAGAGCGAACCCAACGCTGACTTTCTGAGACAAACGCTCCGCCCGGCGGGACCGACCTGAGTGCCGCACCGACGCGAAGGCGCCGAAACAGGCCGCACCAGTTCTGTCCGCCAAGGCGCAGCAGCTAACAGAACATGAGACCTAGTCGACGCGCGAGACCGCGCAAACCATGCACAAAGCAGCGCCCAAAAAACCTGGCCTTCGTCCAATACACTTGACGGCCAAGCCGTTACCACGCGACACCGCCGCCTGGTACTTAGCACCGCAACTGTCGCATTGGGCGAAAGGCGCACCGCCTTTCTCAGAGAACGCAAAAAAGGAGCATCTCATGGATCGATTCGCAGGCGGCTGTCTCTGTGGTGCCCTCCGGCTCGAAGCCTCGGGCCAGCCGGACAGGGTTGGGATGTGCCATTGCCTCGACTGTCGGAAACATCATGGCGCGGTGTTTTATGCCGCCGCCATCTATCCCGAAAAATCCGTCCGGATCGAAGGCGAGGCTGCCGAGTATCAGGGCCGGTTTTTCTGTCCCACCTGTGGCGGGTCCGTCTATGCCCGCAGCGGAGATGAGATCGAGGTGCATCTGGGGTGCCTCGACGCGCCCGGTCAGTTTGTGCCCACCTATGAGGTCTGGAGCACGCGGCGCGAGGCATGGCTGCCCGACATCCCGGGCGTGGCACGCCATGATCGCGACCGCGACGGGGGCTGAGCGGCGCATCCACCTTGGCGGGACGGCGCACCGTCCTACCTGAACAGCCATGACAACACTTGTGTGGTTCAAACGGGATTTGCGGGTGGCCGACCACGCCGCACTTGCGCGCGCGGCCGCCATGGGGGACGTAATCCCGCTCTACGTGTTTGAGCCCGAATACTGGGCGCAACCCGATGTATCCGGCCGCCAGTTCGATTTCGTGCGCGAAAGCGTTGAGGAATTGGCGCGCGATCTTGCGGCTCTCGGTGTGCCATTGGTGGTGCGGGTCGGGCGTGTTGTCGATGTGCTTTCGGATCTGCGTGATTTATTGGGTTTCGAAAGCATACTCAGCCACGAAGAGACCGGCAGCGCCTGGACCTATGCCCGCGATCTGGACGTGGCATCATGGTGCCGCGCCAACAGTGTCGCTTGGGAAGAACTTGCGCAGTCCGGCGTTGTCCGACGTCTGAACGGTCGCGACGGCTGGGCCAAGCAGCGCAACGCGTTTCTGCGCTTGGAACAGGTCGATGTCCCCGCGGGGACGACGGGCCCTGCCTTGCCGTCCGACATTGTGCCTCGCTTGGTGGCCAAGGATCACTGCCCCGAACGTCAACGCGGCGGGCGGCAGATGGCGCTGTCCTTGCTGGGTTCGTTCCTGACCGAACGCGGGCAAACCTATCGCAAGGATATGTCGTCTCCGGTGACGGGAGAATGGTCCTGTTCCCGTCTGTCGCCCTACCTTGCCTTCGGGTGTCTGTCGGGCCGGGAGGCCGCGCAGGCCGCGGCCGTCCGTCAGCGCGAGGTGAAGGGCACGCGCGAAGGATGGGGCGGGTCGCTCAAGTCGTTTCAGGCGCGCCTCGCGTGGCGGGATCACTTCATGCAAAAGCTGGAGGACGAGCCGGGGTTGGAACATCGCTGCCTGCATTCAGCCTATGAAAACATGCGGCCCCGGACCCCGGACGCCGCACGGTTGGCGGCATGGGAGAAGGGCGAGACGGGCATCCCCTTTGTCGATGCCTGCATGCGGTATCTGGACGCGACGGGGTGGATGAATTTCCGGATGCGGTCGATGCTGATGGCGGTGGCCTCGTACCATCTGTGGCTCGACTGGCGGGTGACGGGGCTGCATCTGGCGCGCCAGTTCACCGACTTTGAGCCCGGCATTCACTGGCCCCAAAGCCAGATGCAATCGGGCACGACGGGGATGAACACGGTGCGGATCTACAACCCTGTAAAACAAGGCAAGGATCAGGACCCCGCGGGGACATTCACCCGGCGGTGGTGCCCTGAATTGGCGCCCGTTCCCGACCAGTTTCTGCAGGAGCCATGGGCGTGGGAGGGGGCGGACAAGGTGCTGGGCAAGACCTATCCAGCGCCGATCGTGGATGTCTTGGATGCCGCCCGGCAAGCGCGGGAAAAGGTGTGGGCCGTGCGGCGGGGCGGAGCGTTCCGGGATGAAGCGAAACGGGTCATTCACAAGCACGCCAGCCGCAAGGACAGTCAGGGGCATTTTGTGGATGACCGCGACGGCAAGCGACGTAAGGCGGGGGTGACCCCCGCCAAGGACAGCCGCCAAATAGGGTTTGATTTCTGATGGGGCGGATGCGGAGAAAGGCGGATCTGCCGGAGAAAATGTGCCCCGTCTGCCAGCGCCCGTTCACGTGGCGCAAGAAGTGGGAAAAGGTCTGGAACGAAGTCAAATATTGCTCTGACAGATGCCGGAGAGAGGCGAAAAGGGCCACGTAATCCGCGGGGACAGGGATTTGTCCCCGCGGGGACAACGCTTTCGGTCAAGTTACTGAATATTCACTGATTTGCAGAAGGCACGGAGGATCAACGGGTTGACCCAACGGGCGCTGCATTACCTGTATTTTAACCAGCGCCGGCACATGCTGCTGACCGAAGCGGGGCGGTTGGCTGCCCGCCCGACAGGGACCAGTGCATCGCGGCATCTGTGCAACGGGTGCGCGGCCCACGAAACGCGCCCCTTGCGATGCGGCGACCCGCTGTCTAGATATCGCGCAGCACGGGGCAGATGCCCACGCGCCATGGAGATTTTATGCAAGAGACCCGGACAAGCGTCCGTTCCTGACCGTCACTGACAGTCGGGAATGCCAGTAACCTCAAGACCACTCACGCGTGATGCTGAGTGGCTCTGTCGTTATTCTCTGATGAAATCGAGACACTCCGTTGAATATCTCAAAACACGAACAGCGTGTTTTGCACGAACTTGCCCTTGGTGGAGCCATCCACCACGAGCGCCAAGAGAACGGCAAAATACGCGATATCACCTGCTATACACGCAACGGGCACGTCCTGACGGACTGCACGCTGTCGGTGTTTACGCGTCTGAAAAAGCGCCGCTTTATTCGGTCACAGAATGGTCGGCCCTACCGCGTCACGCGTGCGGGCGTTGCCGCTGTGCGCGCGCAACTGAACCAGCGATAGGAGGGGGGAGAACAATGGTCGACCCCAGTTTTTCCATCCGGCCCTATCGTGCGGACGACACCGAAGATGTGATTGCGGTCTGGCAAAGGGCGAATGCGCTTGCGCATCCGTTCCTGTCAGCGGACTTCGTTGCAGATGTGCACAAGGCGATGCGCGACATCTACCTGCCCAATGCCGAGACCTACGTGCTGGCGGTGCGTGGCGCCGTGATCGGCTTTGTCGCGCTTGTCGCCACTGACATCGGGGGGCTGTTCCTTGATCCCGCGTGGCATGGACGCGGGTTTGGCAGGGCCTTGGTCGATCACGCCTTTGCGCTGAAGGGGCCGCTGACGGTCGAAGTGTTCCGGGACAATGCCATTGGGCGTGCATTTTATGAGCGCTACGGCTTTGTCATGGTGGCGGATGCACTGCATGAGCCGTCGGGGCATGTGAGCCGCAAGATGGCGATGCCGGGCGCTTAGCGGCGCAGTGTTGAGGCGTGGGACCGACATGGTGCCGCGCCTCACACGCCTCACATACGGCAAGGCATGGGCGCAGGACACCTGCGCCTTACAATCGCGCGCGCGGCTTGGCATTCTGTGCCCATGATCAACGCACCGCGCCCACCGTCCCGCACCTATCACGGCAAGATTGCAGCGCCTGAGCGCTGGGCGCTGTTTCGCCCGCGTGTGGGCGATGTTGTGGTCTGTGCGCCGCCGAAATCGGGCACCACGTGGACCCAGGGCATTGTTGCGATGCTGTTGGCCGGTGATCCGGGTGTTGATGCGCAGATCAGCACCCGCGCGCCGTGGTTGGATGTGGCCCGCCCCGATTGGGCAGAGTTGGAGGCCGCGTTGGACGCGCAACACGGCGTGCGACAGGTAAAGACGCATACTCCGTTCGATGGCATCCCCGTCTGGCCGGACCTGCGGTACATCTGTGTGTACCGGCATCCGCTGGACGTGCATTTTTCGTTTCGGGCCCATGTGTCCCACATGACCCAGGAGGTGCTTCAGGACATTTTCCCTGCGGATGTGAGCGAGAGTGTTCGCATCTTTCTGGATGGGGCGCATATCGACGGGGCGAGCCTGTCGTCCATCCTTGATCACTACCGGTCTGCTTTGGCGTTGGAGCCAGCGGAGAACGTGTTGCGTCTGCATTACGCAGATATGCGCCGCGATGTGCGCGGGGCGGTTGCCCGGATTGCTGCACATATCGGTGTTGGGGTGGCACCTGACGTGCTGGATGCCGTGGCAGAGGCCGCGCGGTTTTCGTCGATGAAGAAAAATGCGGGCCGGTTTGCGGTGGCGGCGCGACAAGGGTTTTGGCGTGATGATGCCGATTTCTTTGACAGTGGCACGTCGGGCAAATGGGAGGGGCAGTTGGATGCGCCTGCGTTGGACGCGTATGACCAACGGATGTCTGACTTGTTGACCAAGCCTGAGCGGTCTTGCTTGGAATGGGGTCTTTCCGGTTCGTGACGTGGGTTGGTAATATTTTTTGACCAATGATGTTTACGATAGGAAACTTTTTCTCTAAGCCTTGCGCGGAACAGCAATTGAAGACCCGGAGAGCATCTTATGACAGCTTATGTGGACCGCAGCGATTTGCAGGTGGCCGACAGCCTTGCGCATTTTATCGAGACACATGCCTTGCCCGGCACTGGGGTGGCGTCGGCTGATTTTTGGGCGGGTTTTTCGGCGCTGGTCCATGATTTGGGGCCGAAGAACCGCGATTTGCTGTCCAAGCGCGCGGATATTCAGGCCAAGATTGACGCGTGGCATATCGAGCATCGTTCGGGTGAGCATGATGCCGAGGCCTACCGCGCGTTTCTGGAAGAGATCGGCTATCTCGTGCCCGAGGGTCCGGATTTCGAGATCGAGACGGCCAATGTGGACCCCGAGATTGCCTCGACCCCCGGTGCGCAATTGGTGGTGCCCATCATGAATGCGCGCTTTGCGTTGAATGCCGCCAATGCGCGGTGGGGGAACCTGTATGATGCGCTTTATGGCACGGATGCTTTGGGTGATTTGCCCTCCGGCAAGGGGTACGACGCGGCCCGTGGCGCGCGGGTGATTGCATGGGCGAAGGCGTTTCTGGATGAGGCGGTGCCTTTGAACGGCGGCACGTGGGCGGATGTGACGACCTTGGGCCTCAGCGGCGATGCGCTGGATTTGGGGGCGTTGTCACTGGCGGATCCTGCGCAATATCTGGGCCATGGCGGGGATGAAGAGGTGCAGACCTATCTCTTCCGCAACAACCATCTTGCTGTGGAAGTCGTGGTGAACCGCAATGACGTGATTGGCGCGGATGATCCGGCGGGCATTGCGGCCGTGAATTTGGAATCCGCCCTGTCGACCATCATGGATTGCGAGGACAGCGTGGCGGCTGTGGATGCCGAGGACAAGGTGCTGGCCTATGGCAACTGGCTGGGCCTGATGAAGGGCGATCTGGAGGAGAGCTTTGAGAAAGGCGGCAAGGTTGTGACCCGGCGTATGGCGGGCGATCGCAGCTATGTGGGCCCGGATGGTGCGCCTGTGGTGCAAAAGGGCCGCAGCCTGATGCTGGTCCGCAATGTGGGTCATCTGATGACCAACCCGGCCATTCACGACCGGGACGGCAACGAGGTGGGTGAGGGGCTGATGGATGCCATGATCACCACGCTGATTGCGATGCATGATTTGCAGAAAAGTGATGGTTTGCGCAATTCCGTCTGTGGGTCCGTTTATGTGGTGAAGCCGAAGATGCATGGTCCGGAGGAGGTTGCGTTTTCGGACGAGATTTTCAGCCGGGTCGAGAAGGTGCTTGGATTGCCTGCCAACACCGTGAAGCTGGGCATCATGGATGAAGAGCGGCGGACGTCAGCGAACCTCAAGGAGTGTATTCGGGCGGCGAAGTCGCGCGTGGCCTTTATCAACACTGGGTTCCTGGATCGGACCGGCGACGAGATCCATACCTCCATGGAGGCGGGGCCGATGATCCCCAAGGGTGAGATGAAGGGGGCGGCGTGGATTGCCGCTTATGAGGATCGGAATGTGGATATTGGTCTGGCCTGTGGGCTGAAAGGCCGCGCGCAGATCGGCAAGGGGATGTGGGCGATGCCAGACAGGATGGCCGAGATGCTGGAGGCCAAGATCGGGCATCCGCAGGCTGGGGCCACTTGTGCCTGGGTGCCATCGCCAACGGCTGCGACCCTGCACGCCACGCATTACCACAAGGTCGACGTGATGGCGCGGCAGGATGCGCTGAAAGCCGGCGGGCCGCGCGGCACGCTTGAAGACCTGCTGACCATTCCTGTGGCCGTGGGGCGCAATTTCTCCTCCGAAGAAATAGCGCGCGAGATGGAGAACAATGCGCAAGGGATCCTTGGCTATGTCGTGCGCTGGGTGGATGCCGGTGTGGGTTGTTCCAAGGTGCCCGATATCAATGATGTGGGTCTGATGGAGGACCGTGCGACCTGCCGGATTTCCGCGCAGGCCATGGCGAACTGGTTGCACCACGGGGTGGTGAGCGAGGATCAGGTGATGGCCGCGATGAAGAAGATGGCGGAGGTGGTGGATCGGCAGAATGCGGGCGATGCGGACTATATTCCCATGGCACCGGGCTTTGACGGGGTCGCCTTTCAGGCTGCTTGCGATCTGGTGCTGAAGGGGCGTGTGCAACCGTCGGGCTATACCGAGCCTGTGCTGCATGCGCGCCGGTTGGAGTTCAAGGCGGCCTGAGACATATACCCAGAGCGCTGGGGGCTGTCTGCCCCCAGACCCCCGAGGATATTTTCAGCCGGAAGAAGATGGGCCGCATGTGCCCGATTTGAGGAGAAGAGACATGGCGATTTCATTGCGCAAGGCACGGACCATCATCCGCAAGGCGTTGGAGAAGGGACGGGAGATGGAGTTGAAACCTCTGACCGTTGTGGTGTTGGATGCCGGGGGGCATGTGCAGGCCTGTGAGCGTGAGGACGGGGCGGCCCCCGGTCGGTTCGCGATTGCGCAGGGCAAGGCGTATGGCGCGGTCATGCTGGGTCTGGCGGGGACAGCGCAGATGGCGCGGGCCGAACAGCAGGCGTATTTCATGACGGCGGTGAATGGCGTTTTTGGCGGGCAGGTTGTGCCTGTGCCCGGTGGCGTTTTGGTGCGCAATACCAAGGGTGACGTCGTTGGTGCGGTGGGTATCACGGGCGATACGTCCGACAATGATGCCGCTGCCGCGGTTGCGGGGATCGAGGCCGCGTCGCTGGCGGCTGAAATTTAGGCATTTGCCGCACCTGCGGCTTTTTGCACAGGTCCTTGCGCGCCCGCTGCTCTGTTCAGGGGGCGGGTGCGCCGCATATAAGGTTTGAAACCTGACCAGTGCAGAGGACCCCATGGCCCGACCCATTATCGGCATCATTTCGAACCACCATGTCATCAATGATGAATATGAGGTGCAGGCGGCTGGTCTGATCAACATCTCTGCTGTGGCGGATGTGGCCGAAGGTTTGCCCATGATGATCCCTGCCGAGCCGGACAAGGTTCGAATTTCGGACCTGCTCGAGCATTGTGCGGGCTTTGTCTTTACCGGTGGGCGCGCCAATGTGCATCCGGAAGAATATGGCGAAGACCCGACCGAGGCGCATGGCGCCTTCGATCGCAACCGCGATGGCCTGACCTTGCCCTTGATCCGCGCCTGCGTGGAACGTGGTCAGCCCATTCTGGGCATTTGCCGTGGGTTTCAGGAGGTGAATGTGGCCATGGGTGGCTCGCTCTATCCCGAGATCCGCGATTTGCCGGGACGCGACAATCACCGCATGCCCCCCGATGGCACGCTGGAAGAGAAATTTGCCCTGCGGCACGACGTGACCTTTTCCGAAGGGGGCGTGTTTCATCAGTTGATGGGGCGTCAATCGGTGCCGACCAACACCTTGCACGGGCAGGGGATAAAGCACCCGGGACCGCGTATCGTTGTGGACGGGCATGCGCCCGACGGGACGGCAGAGGCGCTTTATATCGATGGTGCGCCCGGATTCACGCTGTCGGTGCAGTGGCATCCTGAGTGGAATGCGCGCTGTGATTCCGTGTCGCGCCCATTGTTCGAGGCGTTTGGGGCCGCGTGCCGCGATTGGGCGCGCGGGGGCATTGCCCACCCGGTCCTGCGCTCGGCTTAAGCCTGCATTAACCAGATTGCGGGCAGGATGGCGTATGCCTCGTTATGTCCGCTCTGATCGCCCCGGTTCATCGTATTTCTTCACCGCCCGCGCGGCCCATCGCGGCACGGACCTGTTCCTGCGCGAGATTGACCCGCTGCGCCATGCGGTGCGCAAGACGAAGGAACGCTACCCGTTCGAGATTTCGGAGATCGTTGTTCTGGGCGATGTCATCCATACGTTGTGGCGGTTGCCGGAGGGGGACGCGGATTTCTCAGTGCGTTGGCGGATGCTGAAAAGCCTGTTCTCGCGCAGTGTGGCGGGGCCTGAAGATACTGGCGCTTTGCGTCTGCGGCCCGGAGAGAAGGGATTGTGGCAGCGGCGGTTCTGGGAACATGCCATTCGGGATACCGATGATCTGGAGGCGCATCGCCACATGATCTTTAGCGCCCCCGTGCAGGCGGGCTGGGTGAACAGGCCTGAGGATTGGCCTCATTCATCGGTGCACCGGGCGATTGCGCGTGGGCAGTACGCGCCAGGAGGCCCAGTTGGGGGCGCTTATCTTCCGTTGTCGGGGCACACGACACGTGCGCCTTACGAAGGTGTTGCGGGGTAAGGTGGCGCTGTGCGCCGCCCAGCGACCCATCTTCGGCGCGGTGATGTACGTGTAAGGCGGAGGTGTCCTCCGCCAGCGGCGGATCGTGATCCGCCTTACACTGTCTGACCGCCGGAAATCTGGATGCATTGGCCGTTGATGCTTTGCGATCCGGGACCCGTGAGCCAGAGGGCGGCGGCTGCCACTTCATCCACCTCCAACAGCCGTTTGTGCCGGTTTGCGTTGATCATAACCTGTCGCGCTTCGTCGCCGCTCATGCCGGTGCGTTCGGCGATGGCCTGTTGATTTCGGTCCACGATGGGCGTGTCCACGTATCCGGGGCAGAGCGCGTTGAACGTGTAGGGTTGGCCCATGTAATCCTCGCTGAGCGACCGTATCAGCCCGATCAGCCCATGTTTGGAAGCCGCATAGGCCGCCGCCCCCGGCAACCCGCGCAAGCCCGCGATGGATGACACCGCGATCACCCGGCCCCAATCAGTCTGTCGCATGCTTGGAAGGCAGGCCCGGATCGTCAGAAACGCTCCATCGAGATTTGTGGCCATCATGTTGCGCCAGAACGCCATGTCCGTTTTGTGCACGGCTCGCCCTTCGGCGATGCCTGCGTTGGGTACGCAGATCTGTATCGGTCCGCGTGCCTCGACCGCCTGCGCCACGACCGTTTCGATGGCGCTTTCGTCCCGCACATCCATGGCCGCACCAAAGAGGCCGTTGCCTGCAACCTCGTCCAGCACCTCTTGCCTGCGCCCTGTGATTGTGACCTGAGCGCCGCGCGCCGCAAGGGCCTGCGCGATGGCAAGGCCGATGCCTGTGCCGCCCCCGGTGACGAGGGCGTGTTTTCCGGAAAGAGAGGTGTCGGGGGCCATGGCGCGTGTCCTTGTCGCGAAAGGGATGCCGCCAGACTGAGCCGGACGTGCCAAAGGATCAATCAAAATGCGCAGCCCAGATGCGCGTTTGGTCGCGACAGGGCGTTGGGGCGTTGACAGAGCCGCCTATGACCCCTTCAAGTGAGTGGATTCACAAACGCGCGATCACCATGACCAACTATCTGCACATTCCGCCGGTTTGGCTTGTGTTTTGTATCTTTCTGGCGTGGTGCCAGGGCCGGTACATGCCATTGGGGATGAGTGTGGATCATCCCGTGACGCATATGATGGCCGGGTTGATGATCGGGGCTGGGGTGTTGCTGATGCTGGCCGCTTTGGTGGCGTTCCGCCGGCACAAGACCACCGTGATCCCGCATCAGACGCCCGAAAAGCTGATCACCGACGGGGTCTTTGCCCGCACCCGGAACCCGATCTATCTGGGCGATGCGCTGGTGCTGGCCGGATTGATCCTGCGCTTTGACGCGGTGCCGTCCCTGGTGCTGGTACCCCTCTTTGTCTGGTGGATCGAACGGCAGTTCATCATCCCCGAAGAGGACCGTATGCGCCGCGTGTTCCGGGCCGAGTTTGCCCGTTACGAACAAAAAGTGCGCAGGTGGGTCTAAATTTTTGCACATGTTTCGCGGATGACGCAGGGGCGCTGCTTGTATCTCGTGCGGGGGTTGGGTAGTGGACACGCCATGGCGCTGCGCCACATACCCTTTGGGTTACGCCTGACATTGACTGCCACGAACGGATGGGGGTTCTTCGAATGAAGATCGGAACACCAAAAGAGATTTTCGAAGGGGAACGCCGCGTTGCGATGACCCCGGACAGCGCTGCGGCGTTGCAAAAGCTGGGCCACGAATGTGTGGTCGAGACGGGCGCGGGGGCCGAAGCGGGCTTTGCCGACGCAGATTACAAGGCAGCCGGTGTCGAGGTGGTCAAGACGGCTGCGGCCCTGTGGAAGGCCGCTGATGTGGTCGCCAAGGTGCGCGCCCCTGACGCGACCGAGATGAAGCGTCTGCGCGAAGGCCAGACGTTGATTTCGTTCTTCAGCCCTGTGGCTGACGAGAAGAAGATGGAAAGCGCCGCCAAGAAGGGTGCCACCGTCGTCGCAATGGAGATGATCCCGCGTATCAGCCGTGCGCAGAAGATGGATGCACTGTCTTCCATGGCGAATATTGCGGGCTACCGCGCTGTCATCGAAGCGGGCAACAATTTTGGACGCTTCTTTACCGGGCAGATCACTGCCGCCGGTAAGGTGCCCCCGGCGAAGGTGCTGGTTGTGGGGGCCGGTGTGGCCGGTTTGGCTGCCATTGGGACATCGACCAGCCTTGGCGCCATCACATACGCTTTTGACGTGCGCCCCGAAGTGGCGGAGCAGGTCGAGTCGATGGGGGCCGAGTTCGTCTACCTCGACTTTGAGGAAGAGCAGCAGGACGGGTCGTCGTCGGGTGGATACGCTTCCGTCTCGTCGCCTGAGTTCCGCGAAGCCCAGCTTGCCAAGTTCCGGGAACTGGCCCCTGAGGTTGATATCGTCATCACCACGGCCCTGATCCCCAACCGCGAAGCGCCTGAGCTTTGGACCGAGGACATGGTGAAGTCCATGAAACCGGGGTCTGTCATCGTGGACCTAGCGGCGGAAAAGGGCGGTAACTGCAAGCTGACCGTGGCAGACGAGAAGATCGTGACCGACAATGGCGTGACCATCATCGGCTACACCGACTTCCCCAGCCGGATGGCGACGCAATCGTCGAGCCTCTATGCCACCAACATCCGTCACCTGATGACGGACCTGACGCCGGAAAAAGACGGTGTCATCAACCATGACATGGAAGATGACGTGATCCGTGGTGCCACCATCGCGCACGCGCAGGAGGTCACATTCCCACCGCCACCGCCCAAGGTGGCTGCCATTGCGGCAGCGCCGAAAAAAGAGGCCGCGAAAGAGCTGACGCCGGAAGAAAAGCGCGCAGCAGAAACCGCAGCATTCAAGGCGCAGACCAAGAACCAGGTCACGCTCTTGGCCATTGGTGGCGCTCTGATCCTGCTGGCGGGGCTTTATACGCCCGCGAGCTTCATGCAGCATTTCATCGTGTTTGTGCTGTCAGTCTTTATTGGCTTCCAGGTGATCTGGGGTGTGGCGCACAGCCTGCACACGCCGCTGATGGCCGTGACCAACGCGATCTCGTCCATCGTGATCCTTGGGGCGCTGATCCAGATCGGATCGACATCGGGGATCATCACGTTCCTGTCGATCTTCGGGGTCTTCATGGCGTCGATCAACATATTTGGCGGTTTTCTCGTGACACGGCGCATGCTCGCCATGTTCCAGAAATCGTAAGCAGGGGCAGGACTTATGGAACTCGGATTTACCACTGCCGCCTATGTTGTCGCGGCTGTTCTTTTCATTCTTTCCTTGGGCGGTTTGTCCGGTCAGGAAAGCGCCAAGCGGGCCGTATGGTACGGCATCGTGGGCATGTTTATCGCTGTCGTGGCGACGCTGATTGGGCCGGGACATGGCCTGTGGCTGTTGTCGCTGGTGTTGATCGCGGGCGGTGCTGCCGTTGGCTACCAACTGGCGACCAAGGTCGAGATGACCCAGATGCCGGAGCTTGTGGCCGGCATGCACGCGCTTGTAGGTCTGGCCGCAGTGTTCATCGGCTTTAACGCGCATATCATGATTGGGTATGTGGATGGTCATCTGGCCGAGAACGGGGCCGTTCTGGGCGGTGTTCTTGTGGACGGCCAATGGGTGCAGGTGCTGGACAAGGCGGTGACAGAGCCGCTGTCGGCCTTTGGACAATTGATTGCCAAAAAGACATCTGTCGAGATCACCATTCTGCAGATCGAACTGGTGCTGGGCATCTGGATTGGTGCCGTGACCTTCACCGGGTCTTACGTGGCGTGGGGCAAGCTGTCGGGCAAGGTTGATAGCTCGGCCACCAAGTTGCCTGGCGGGCACATCCTGAACGCGTCTGCGGCGGGTGCGTCGTTGATCCTCGCCATCATCTATTTCAGCACTGGCAGCCTGCTGTCGCTGATCCTGCTGACGGTGCTGGCCCTGTTCATCGGCTGGCACCTGATCATGGGCATTGGCGGGGCGGACATGCCCGTCGTGGTGTCGATGCTGAACAGCTATTCCGGCTGGGCGGCGGCAGCCATCGGCTTCAGCCTTGGCAATGACCTGTTGATCGTTGTCGGTGCGCTTGTTGGCTCCTCCGGTGCGATCCTGTCCTACATCATGTGCAAGGCGATGAACCGGTCCTTTGTCAGCGTGATCCTGGGCGGCTTTGGCGGCCCTGCGGGCGAGCAGATGGCCGTGGAAGGCGAGCAGATCGCCATCGAGGCCGACGGCGTAGCGCAGGCCCTGAACGAGGCCGACAGCGTCATCATCATCCCCGGTTACGGTATGGCCGTGGCGCAGGCCCAGCAGGGTGTCGCCGAGCTGACCCGCAAGCTGCGCGCGGCTGGCAAAGAGGTGCGCTTTGCGATCCACCCGGTTGCGGGCCGTCTGCCCGGGCACATGAACGTGCTGCTGGCCGAGGCCAAGGTGCCCTATGACATCGTGATGGAGATGGACGAGATCAACGATGATTTCCCGGACACGGATGTGGCCATTGTCATCGGGTCCAATGACATCGTGAACCCTGCCGCACAGGACGATCCGAACTCGCCCATCGCCGGGATGCCCGTTCTGGAATGCTGGAAGGCCAAGCAGGTGTTTGTATCCAAGCGCGGGCAGGGCACCGGTTATTCCGGGATTGAGAACCCGCTGTTCTTCAAGGACAACACGCGCATGTTCTATGGCGACGCGAAAGCGTCCATCGACAAGCTGTTGCCGATGATCGACTGATCCGGGTCGGTGTTATGATGTAATGGAAAGGCGGGCCATCTGGTCCGCCTTTTGCGTGTTTTGGGCGCCGTTTTGCCTGTTGGTATACAATTGCATTCAGTTAAGTTGCTGAAACGTAAGCATATTTTCCTTTGAAATTGATCTGGCGCAGGTTATGTGTGCCTCAAAGACCCTTCGGAGCAATCATGGCCCCCATTGAAGATCACCCGCTGCGCTATCAATTGGCGAATGAGCTGCACGCGCGCCCCTTTCCGTCGATGCGCGCGCCCTGTGCGGCGGCCTATGTGGCGTTCAAGCAGCCCGAGATGGCGGCGAACCGGGACCGGGGGGTGGACCTTGCACACTTGCAGGCGCTGTTGGATCGTCATGGTGCGCCGCATCCGCAGCCCGGTGCCACGCATTATTATGGGCAGATCGGCAAGCACTGGCTGAAATGGGAACAGCACACTGAGTTTGTGACCTACACCATCTTTTCCGAAGGGGTGGAGGACCGCCCCTTTGATCCGCGCGCCTTTGATCCGTTTCCGCAGGAGTGGCTGGAGGCAGCCCCCGGGCAACGCGTGACGTCCATTCTGGTGCGTGTTGAGCCGCGCCGGGACGAAGAGGGTATCCGCACCTGCCTGCATGAGTGGTTCGTGCCGGAAAGCCTTGCCGTGAGTTCCGTGCTGGAAGATGCCGCCGTGATTGGCGGCGACTTCCGTGTCGATCAGAACGGGCATATGCGCTTTGCCGTCTTTGCCTCTGACGGGACGGGGCAACGCCGCGTGGGGCGGATCGTACAGCGGCTGTGCGAGATCGAGACTTACAAGTCCATGTCCATGCTGGGCTTTGCCCGTGTGCGGGCCATGGGCGCGCAATTGACGGCGCTGGACACGCGGTTGATCGAGTTGGTCGAGACGATGTCGGGCGAGCGGTCCGAGGCCGAGGAGACGCTGCAGGCGCTTCTGGCCATCTCGGCTGAGTTGGAGACGTTGGCGGCGCAATCATCGTTCCGGTTCGGTGCCACGTGGGCCTACGAGGCCATTGTGAATGAGCGGATCGAGGCGCTGCGTGAGGATCGGTACGAGGGGCGTCAGACCTTTGCCGAGTTCATGATGCGGCGCTATCAGCCCGCGATGCGGACGGTGCGGTCCGCGGAAGGGCGGTTGGCGGCGATGTCTGCGCGTGGCGTTCGGGCGGCGAACCTGCTGCGGACGCGGGTGGATGTGGAACGGTCGGCGCAGAACCAGGCGCTGCTGGAGAGCATGGACAAGCGGTCTGACCTGCAGTTGCGCTTGCAGCGGACGGTTGAGGGATTGTCCGTGGTGGCGATCAGCTACTACGCGGTGTCGCTGGCGGGATATCTTCTCTACCCGCTGGAGGAGCCAACGGGCATGTCCAAGAACCTGCTGACGGCGTTGGTCACCGCCCCCGTTGTCTTGCTGGTGTGGTGGATGATCCGCCGCCTGCGCAAGAAAGTCGAAAAGTAGCGCTGAGGCCAAGAAAATTCGTACGAATTTTCTTGGCCCGTTTTGATCCTAGCGGCCGCGAATGCGCGGATCGAGCGCGTCGCGCAGCCCGTCGCCAAGGTAGTTCACACCCAGCACCGTCAGTGAGATCAGGATGCCCGGCAGCACCACGCGTTCGGGGTATTGCTCCATCCGTTGTACGGCATCTGCCAGCAACTTGCCCCATGTGGGGAAGTCGGAGGGGAAGCCCACACCGAGGAAAGACAGTGCGCTTTCGGTGATGATTGCAGTGGCAAGGCCCAGTGTTGCAGACACCATGATGGGCGAGACCACGTTGGGCAAAAGGTGCCGCCGTATGATCTTGCCCGAGGTTGTGCCGATGGACCGGGCGGCGAGGATGAACTCGCGTTCCTTCAGGGCCAGAATATCGCCGCGCACGATGCGGGCGGTCTGCATCCACGACGTCAGCCCCACGACGCCCACGATCAGGATGAACATGCCGCCTTCGGGTCCGAAATTGGCCCTGAGCGGTTCGCGGAAGAGCGTCACGGCCACCAGAAGCAGCGGCAGGATCGGCAGGGACAGCACCAGATCGGTGAAGCGCATCAGCCAGAAATCCGCCTTTTTGAAATAACCCGCGATCACGCCGATGGACGTGCCGATCAGGAGCGCAAGCACCATGGCCGCCCAGCCGACTGCCATGGACGCACGGCCCCCGGCAATCAGGTTGGCGAGGATATCGCGGCCCAGATTGTCGGTGCCCAGCGGATTGCCCCAACCGACACGGGCGGTGCCGTCCCAAAGAGCCACATAGATCGGGCGCAGGTCCTTGTTGCGGATGTCCAGCTTCTGCGGATCGATCTGCCAGATGTAGGGGCCGAGGATCACGGCAAGCGTGATGAAGATGAGAAACCCGCCACCAAAGAGTGCGCCCTTGTGCTGGCGAAACTGGTCCCACACGTCCTTCCACTGGCTGTGGGGCTCTTTGGGCGGTTCCTTGTCCTGGAGGGCCGCGATGGCCTCGATCTCCATGTCGGGGCCTGCTGGGATCGGTTGATCAGTCATAGCGGATCCTCGGGTCGAGCACGCCGTAGAGCACGTCGGCAATCAGGTTGAAGAACACGATCAGGATCGCGAATATGAAAGTCAGCGTCATCACCATGGGGATGTCGTTGGCAAAGAGGGCCGTGAGCAGAAGCTGCCCGATGCCGTTCACCTTGAAGACGTTTTCCGTGATGATCGCGCCGCCAAAGATGGATGGCACACCCAATGCAATCACGGTGATCACCGGGATCATGGAGTTGCGGAGCACGTGCTGCATGACCACCACGCCTTCGCGCAGACCCTTGGCGCGCGCGGTGCGCACATAATCCTGACCCAGATTGTCGAGCATCGACGACCGCATGTAGCGGCTGATCTGGGCCGTGGTTTGCAGGGCCAAGACCATAACAGGCATGACCATCTGCATGAACTGTACTTTGAAGCTGGCCCAGTCCGTGACCACGTGGGTGGTGTCATAGATCGAGGGCAGCCACCCCAGCTGCACCGAGAAGATCACGATCAACAGGGGGCCGGTGAAGAAGGGTGGGATCGAAAAGCCGATCATCGTGATGAACGTGCCCGACTGGTCAAAGACCGAATATTGCTTGTAGGCGGAGTAAATGCCGATGGGCAGGGCAATCAGGATGCCCACCACATAGGACAGGCCGACAACCCAGAGCGTTTGCGGAATGCGCTGCACCACGATGTCCATGACCGGGCTGCGGGTCTGCCAAGAGATCACGCGCTGCTTGCCCTCGGCAAACGTTGTGCCGAACCAGTGGTCCATCAGCACCTGCGGTTCGATCCAGAAAAACTGGACAATCCATTTCCAGTACTGGATGTGCAGCGGCTGGCCGAGGCCAAGCGCTTCGCGCATCCTTTCTTTGACTTCGGGGGGAACCGTCAGCGGGACCTGTGCCATCGGATCGCCGGGGGCGAGTTGCAGCAGCAGGAAAATAACAAGGCTGATGAACAAAAGCGTCGGGATCGACAGGATCAACCGGCGGATTGTGAAGGTCAGCATAAAGGGCCAGTCCTTTTGCGGAGGTCTTTTTGTTGTTCGTGAAGGTGGGGCAGGCGCGAACGCCCACCCCGAGGGAAATCAGTCGACCCGATACCAGTCGGCCGTATTCCAGATTTCGCTGTCCCAGACGTTCAGCTTCACGCCGCCCAGCGTATTGGAGTGGGCAGAGACGCGACCACGGTGCACAAGCGGCACGATGGTGAAGGTGTCTTTGGTCAGCATGTTGTTCATCTTGATCGCGATTTCAGCGCGCTTTTCGATCTCGCCTGTGCGGGCCAGTTCATCGATCAGAGCATCGTATTCGGGATCGCAGAAGCGGTTGATGTTCTCGCCCTGCCATTGCGACGATGGCTTGGGTTCGTTTCCGCAGCGGTACTGAGCCAGATACTGCTGGGGGTCTGTGCCGTTGAACGTGTTGGCGTACATTTCCACGTCGGCATAGAACTTCTGGAACGTGTCGGGCGAACCGGGGTCACCGCCAAAGAACACGGAGGCATCAAGGTTGCGCAGTTCGGTTTCAACACCGATCTCGCTCCACCACTGCTTGATCAGCGCCTGGAAGTCCTGACGGACGGCGTTGGTCGAGGTCTGGTAGAGGATGCTGAGTTCAACACCGTCCTTGTCGCGGGTGCCGTTGCCGTTGCTGTCAACCCATCCGGCTTCGTCCAGCAGCGCCTTGGCGCCTTCGATGTCTTGCGTGGCGCAGTGCTGATCGCCGGAGGCGAACATGGCAGGTGCAGGCACGAGGTCACACGTGACTTTACCCGCCTGACCATAGCCCACTTCCACCAGAAGCGGACGGTCAATGGCCATCGACAGGGCCTTGCGTACGTTGATGTCGCTCAGGAACGGGTGGGGTTCGGCCACGGTTGCGCGCGTCTCTGGCGGCAGGTCCGGGGACGGGTTGGTCAGGTTCATCTCAAGGCGTTCGACGAGCGGGCCAAAGCCTGCCACGGCAACGCCCTTGCCGCCTTCTTCCATGCGCGAGATGACATCGGGTGCCAGCTGCAGGTTCCAGGCGTAGTCAAACTCGCCCGTTTCCAGAACGGCACGGCCCGCAGCCGTTGCATCTCCGCCGCCTTTGAAGGTCACGCGTGCAAAAGCAGGTTTGGCCGGGTCGCGATAATTGTCATTCGCGACCATGGTGATCACGTCATTGGGGCGGAATTCTTCAACCTTGAAGCCACCGGTGCCGATGGGGTTGAAGTTCGCCTCCGTACATTCGGGTGCTTTGGCACCAAGGCAGTCCGCGAACTGCGCGGCTTGAATAATCGGCGACTGGCCACCCACGAACGGTCCGTAGGGGTTTGGCTTGGGCTGGTTGAAGGTCACTTTTACCGTCAGATCATCCACCGTCTCGACGTTTTCCACGCCGTCGAAGAATGCCAGCTGCGCACAGCCACCTTCGGGATGCATGCAGTAATCTGCGGTGAACTTGACGTCAGCGGATGTGAAGGGTGTGCCGTCGGACCACTGGATGCCTTCCTTGATCTTCCACGTGATGGTGGTCAGATCCTCGCTTACGCCGCCATTGCTGACGGTGGGGATTTCTTCGGCCAGCCACGCGGTCAGGGCGCCGGTTTCGTCATAGCGGGCAAGGGGTTCGATGATCATCGACGCGGATTCGATGTCTTTGGTGCCGCCCGAGAGATACGGGTTCAGGATCGACGGCGCTTGCCAATAAATGATCTTCAGCTCGCCATCCGAGCCACGCTCGGCAAAGGCGGCAGGCGCAAGCGCGGCTGCTGCCACGGCACCCATCAGAAGGGGTTTCAGGGACATATCATACTCCTTGTTGGACCGCAGGTTAGCCCTGCGCGTCAAATGCGCGTCACAGGTCATGTGACACAAGTCCAGCCTGAGGGAGCGATACGTGTACGCGATAACCCACGGTTTATCCGTGTTTTTTACTCTTGGCCCCCCAAGCGCACCCCGATATCGAAACAGCTTTTGGGGAAATTGCAAGCGTTGCGTGCCATCAATGATGATTTTCGTAGGTCAATATTTGACAGTGCCTGTGCCTTCGCCCACTCTTTGGAAAACCTGAGCCAAAAAGGCTCAATCGCGGGGACCCGAATGCTCGATCATACAGACACGCAACCCATCGCCAACATCCAGAATCTACGGGTGGAATTCCAGACCAAGGACGGCCCGGTCTTGGGCGTTGAGGACGTCTCGTTCGAGGTGAACCCGGGCGAAACCGTATGTGTGGTGGGCGAATCCGGGTCCGGAAAATCGGTGTCTTCGCTGTCGCTCATGCGTTTGGTCGAATTTGGCGGGGGGCATATTGCCGGCGGGCGTCTGATCTTTGATCGCAAGGATGCCGACGCGGTTGATCTGGCCAATACGGACCAGGATTTGATGCGCACCATCCGCGGCAACGAGATCGGGATGATCTTTCAGGAACCGATGACGGCCCTGAACCCTGTGTTCACCGTAGGCCGTCAGTTGACCGAAGGGTTGCGCCTGCACAAGGGTCTGAGCAAAAGCAAGGCCGAGGAGCGGGCGTTGGAACTGCTGAGGCAGGTGCGCATCCCTGAGCCAGAGCGCCGCTTGAAGCAGTATCCGCACGAGTTGTCCGGTGGCATGCGCCAGCGCGTGGTCATCGCCATGGCGCTGGCCTGCGAGCCGCGTTTGCTGATCGCGGACGAGCCCACAACGGCATTGGACGTAACCATTCAGGCGGAAATCCTTGCCCTGATGGACCGCCTCAAGCGTGAGACCGGCACTGCCGTGATGTTCATCACCCACGACATGGCCGTGGTGGCCCAGATGGCGGACCGCGTTGTGGTCATGTTCCGGGGCAACAAGGTTGAAGAAGGCCCCGTGGCCGACATTTTCGAGAACCCGCAGCACCCTTACACCAAGGCGCTGCTCGCCGCCGTGCCCAAACTGGGCGAGATGCGCGGCAAGCAATATCCCGAACCGATGAAGCTGCTGGGCCACAATCAGGGAGAGATCAAACCGATCCCCGGCACCGAGGAAAAGCTTCTGGAAGTCACGGGCCTGACCACGCGGTTCCCAGTAAAGGGCGGGTTCTTCCGCCGTTTGGTTGCCAACGTGCATGCGGTTGAAGATGTGTCTTTCACCATCAACAAGGGCCAGACGCTGAGCCTTGTGGGGGAGAGCGGCTGCGGCAAGTCTTCGGCCGGGCGGTCGATCCTGCGGCTGGTTGAACCTCAGGCCGGTCACATCATGCTGGGCGATACCGACATCATGGCGCTGAACGACCGAGAGTTGCGCGAGGCGCGGCGCGACATGCAAATGATCTTTCAGGACCCGTTTGCGTCGCTGAACCCGCAGATGCAGTTGGCCGATCAAGTGGCTGAACCGATGCACAATTTCGGCATGTTCAAGGGGGCCGAGGGCACGAAACGCGTCGAGATGCTGTTTGACCGGGTGGAACTGCCGCGCAGTTTCATGCGCCGTTATCCGCATGAATTGTCGGGGGGGCAGCGCCAGCGCGTGGCCATCGCCCGGGCTTTGGCGTTGAACCCCAAGCTGATCATCGCGGACGAAGCGGTGTCGGCGCTGGATGTGTCCGTGCAGGCGCAGGTGTTGAACCTGATGATGGAGTTGCAGGCCGAGATGGACCTGTCCTTCCTGTTCATCAGCCATGACATGGCCGTGGTCGAACGTGTCAGCCATCATGTGGGCGTCATGTATCTGGGCCGTATTGTAGAGAAGGGGCCGCGTGCCCGCGTGTTCGAGAACCCGCAACACCCCTATACCCAAGCGTTGATGAAGGCCGTGCCCATCGCCGACCCGCGCCAGCGCAAGGCCGAGAAGGATCTGAACTTCAAACCGATCCCGTCGCCCATTCATCCCGTGGACTACGAACCGGCCCCGTCCGAATATGACGAGGTCGAGCCGGGTCACTTCGTGCTGACTACCGACAGCGGCTATTGATATGGCGCGCAAGGCCGTTCTGGTCACCGGCGGCGCGCGCGGCATCGGGGCAGGGATCGTAGCGGAACTGGCGCGCGATCACGACGTGATGGTGCACTACAACACAACCGCGCCCGATGCTGATGTCGCGTCGGTGCAGGGGAACCTGACCGATGCGGATGTGCCCGCGCACTTGGTTGCCACAACGCTGGACCGCTTTGGCCGTCTCGACGCGGTGGTGCACAATGCAGGCGACATCTCTGTCTCGCCTCTGGACCAGTTTACGCCGGACGACTACCGCCGCATGTTCGACGTAAACCTGTTTGCCGCACAAGGCTTGCTGGCTGCTGCGGCCCCTCATTTCGGGGCGTGGTCGTGCATGGTCAATATCTCGTCCGTCAATGCAGTTTTGCCCCCTATGGGCGCTGCGATGTACGGGGCCAGCAAGGCGGCCCTTGATCTGTGGACACGTGGGGCCGCCAAGGAAATGGGCCCGCGCGGCATTCGCATCAACGGTGTGGCCCCCGGCGCGATTGATGTGCCGGATGCGGGGCGGGATGACGACTTGAAACAAGCCTTTATTGGTATGACAGCGCTTGGTCGGATGGGCCTGCCCGCCGACATCGCGGGTGTTGTGCGTTTCTTGCTGAGTGATGCGGCGTCCTTCATCACGGGTGAAGTTTTGACCGTTTCGGGGGGATACCGACTATGACCACGCGCCTGAGCCCGCTTGAGTTGATGACCAAACTGATCAGCTTTCCCACCGTGAGCCGGGATACGAACCTGCCCTTGGTGGATTGGGTGGAGGGGTATCTGAACGAGCACGGGATCATTGCCCACCGGTATTGCCATCCCGACCAACCCAAGGCTGCGCTGTTTGCGCATGTGGGGCCAGAGGTCGAGGGCGCTGTGGTCCTGTCCGGGCATACGGATGTGGTGCCTGTGGACGGCCAGCCTTGGGATACGGACCCGTTTGTTGTGACTGAACGTGACGGCAAGTATTTTGGCCGCGGCACCTGCGACATGAAGGGATTTGATGCACTGGCCCTTTGGGCGCTGGTCGAGGCGCATCATGCCGGGGTGAAGACACCCATGCAGTTGGCGCTCAGCTTTGATGAAGAGATTGGCTGCCTTGGGGCACCACCCATGATCCAGGCGATGCAGGGCGTGGTGCCCAAGGGTGGTCCTGTGATTGTGGGCGAGCCATCGATGATGAAAGCCGTCACCGGCCATAAGGGCGGGCAGGGGTTTGATACCCATGTGGTGGGTTTCGAGGTGCACTCCTCTTTGTTGCCGCAGGGTGTGAGTGCCATTCTGGAAGGCGCGAAGATCATTGATTTTGCCAATCACCGGAATGCCGAGAATATGGCGGCAGAGCCATCCGCGCTGGCGGCCATGTTCGACCCGCCCTTTACCACGTGGCATGTGGGGCAGGTGGTGGGCGGGACGGCGCACAACATCACGGCCAAGGATTGCCGGTTCTCCATGGATTTTCGGGCGGTGCCCGGGGACGATGTGGTGGCGTTGAAAGAGGCGTATCTGGCGCATGTGGCCGAGATTGAGGTCGGCATGAAAGCCACGCATCCCGAGGCGCGTGTCGATATCGAAACGCGCTTTGATGTGCCACCCTTGAAGCCGGAAGAGGACGGGGCCGCCGAAGGATTGGTGCGCGCCATCACTGGCGACAACGGCACACATGTGGTGAGCTATGGGACCGAAGCCGGGCAGTTTCAGGCGGCTGGATATTCTGCTGTCGTGTGCGGACCCGGTGACATTGCGCAGGCGCACCAGCCCAATGAATTCATTACCGTGGCCCAGTTTCAGGCCGGGCATGGCTTTATGAAAGATCTGGTGGCGCGGCTGACCTGAGGACGGCACATGGCCTTTCCGATCAATGACGCAACGCCGGTGACCTGGCCGGGGCCGGTCCCGAAAACGGCGGATGTTGTTGTCATCGGCGGTGGTGTCATTGGCGTGTGCACGGCGCTCTATCTGGCCGAGGTGGGTCAGCGCGTTGTCTTGCTGGAGAAGGGCCGTATCGCGGGTGAGCAGTCCAGCCGCAACTGGGGCTGGATCAGGCAGCAGGGTCGGGACCCTGATGAGCTACCGATTATGGTTGAAGCCAACGCGCTTTGGCGTGATCTGGCCGGGCGGACCAATGTGGACATCGGTCTGACGCAGGGCGGTGTCACGTATCTGGCGGGCTCCGAAGATGAGATGGCGAAATATGCCAAGTGGCTGCGCCATGCAGAAGCGCACGATGTGGACAGCCGGTTGCTGAGCACGGCTGAGGTGGCCGATTTGGTGCCGGGCATGTCCAAAACCTACGTCGGTGCGCTTTATACTGCATCAGACATGCGCGCCGAACCTTGGGTCGCAGTGCCTGCCTTGGCGGGCGTTGCGGCGCGGGCGGGGGCTTTGATCGTGGAGAATTGCGCGGTGCGCGCTTTGGATATTCAGGGCGGCAAGGTTGCGGGCGTCGTGACCGAACAGGGCCGGATCGTGACCCCCGAAGTGGTGCTGGCAGGTGGTGCGTGGTCTGCGCTGTTCTTGCGCCGCCATGGCATTGCTTTGCCTCAGCTTTCCGTGCGGGCCACTGTTGCGGCGACAGACCCTTTGCCCATGATCTATCCGGGCGGGGCCGCTGACGATCGCATCGCATTCCGTCCGCGCAAGGATGGTGGATACTCCCTTGCGGCCGGCGGTTTTCACGAGCTTTTTGTCGGCCCTGATGCGTTTCGCGCATTGCCTAAGTATCTGACACAACTGCGCAAAGACCCCTTTGGCACCCGGTTTCTGCCTGCCGCACCGCGCGGGTTTCCGGACGCTTGGGGCACGCGTCGGACATGGGATGCAGATGGTCCCAGCCCGTTCGAAGCGATGCGTATTCTCAACCCGGCCCCGAACCGGACTAAGGTCAAGAAGCTGACGCAGGGCTTCGCCGCGCTTTTCCCTGACCTTGGGCCAGTAAGGATCAAGACGGCGTGGGCGGGGATGATCGACACGATGCCGGACGTCGTGCCAGTGGTGGACCGGGTTGCGGCCTTGCCGGGTCTGACCGTGGGCACTGGCATGAGCGGGCATGGCTTTGGCATTGGTCCCGGCATGGGAAAGGTTCTGGCCGCTCTGGTCATGGGCGAAAATCCGGGTCATGATCTGACACGGTTCCGCCTGAGCCGCTTTTCCGATGGCACCAAGATGCGCATCGGCCCCTCTGTCTGACAGGATCTGTCCATGCCGATCAAGAACCGCCTTGCCGAAACCCATGCCGAGATCACGGGCTGGCGCCGCCATTTGCACGCCCATCCCGAGCTGGACTTTGACGTGCATGAGACGGCGGCATTTGTGGTAGATCGGCTGCGCGAATTTGGTGTGGACGACATCACCACAGGCATTGGCAAAACCGGTGTTGTGGCGGTGATCAAGGGCAAGACGGATACGAAGGGTCGGGTAATGGGCTTGCGCGCGGACATGGACGCGCTGCCGATTGAAGAGGCGACGGGGCTTGAATACGCCTCCAAACATCCGGGCAAGATGCATGCCTGTGGCCACGATGGGCATACATCGATCCTGTTGGGGGCCGCGCAATATCTGGCAGAGACGCGGAATTTCGATGGCACCGCAGTGCTGGCGTTCCAACCGGCGGAAGAGGGCGGCGGCGGGGGCCGCGAGATGGTCAATGACGGGCTGATCGACCGTTGGGGCATTCAGGAAATCTATGGCCTGCACAACATGCCGGGGTTGCCGACGGGGCAGTTCGCGATCCGGTCCGGCGCACTTCTGGCCTCGGCGGATGAGTTTTACGTCACTGTGACGGGCAAGGGCGGGCACGCGGCTGCGCCGCATCAAGCGATTGACCCGAATGTGGCGGCAGCGCAGATCATTCTGGCGTTGCAAAGCATTGCCAGCCGCAACGTGGATCCGCTTGAATCGGCTGTCGTGTCCATCTGCGCGCTGCATTCCGACATCGACACGCACAACATCATTCCGCAGGTCACACGCATGACAGGCACGGTACGGGCCTTGGACCCAGAGGTGCGTGATCAGGTCGAGGCGCGGGTCAGCGAGATCGCCAAGGCAATTGGACAGGCGCACCAATGCGAGGTCGAGGTCGATTACCGCGTGGGCTATCCCGTCACCATAAACCACGACGAACACACGGAATATGCCGCCGCAGCCGCCCGTGCGGTGGCGGGCGATGTCATCACGGACACACCACCAATCATGGCCGCCGAAGACTTTGCATTCATGTTGAATGCCTGTCCCGGCGCCTACATCATGCTGGGCAACGGGGACGGGCCGATGGTCCACCACCCCGAGTACCAGTTCGACGACGAAGCCATCCCCGCCGGGGCAAGCTGGTTCGTGGAACTGGTCGAACAACGCATGCCCGCACAGTAACCAAAGGACACAAGATGCCCATCAAGAACCGCTTTGCCGAAATGCATGCCGACATCACCGAATGGCGGCGTGACATCCACCAGCACCCTGAAATTCTATTCGAGACGCACCGGACCAGTGCATTGGTCGCCGAAAAGCTGCGCGCGTTCGGCTGTGACGAAGTGGTCGAGGGGATTGGCCGCACGGGCGTTGTGGGCGTGATCAAGGGCAAGGCAGATGGGTCGGGCAAGGTGATTGGGTTGCGCGCCGACATGGATGCGCTGCCGATCCATGAGCAGACGGGCGTTGAATATGCCTCAAAAACGCCGGACGCGATGCACGCCTGCGGCCATGACGGGCATACGGCGATGCTGCTGGGGGCGGCGCAATACCTGTCCGAGACGCGGAATTTCGATGGGACCGTAGTGGTGATCTTCCAGCCCGCCGAAGAGGGTGGCGGTGGTGGTCGCGAAATGTGCAATGACGGGATGATGGACCGCTGGGGCATCGACGAAGTGTATGGCATGCACAACTGGCCGGGCCGCCCGGTGGGTGAGTTCGCGATCCGTCCGGGGCCGTTCTTTGCTGCGACGGACTTGCTGGAGATCGAGTTCGAGGGACTGGGGGGGCATGCGGCCAAGCCGCAGGAAACCATCGACACAACATTGATGGCGTCGCACGCGGTGACCATGCTGCAATCTATTGTCAGCCGGAATGCCGATCCAATTGACCGGATCGTGGTGTCGATTACGTCGTTCGAGACCTCCTCGAAAGCGTTCAACGTGATCCCGCAGCGGGTGCAGATCATGGGCACCGTGCGCACCATGAGCGCCGAGGCGCGCGATCTGGCGGAAAAGCGTGTGGTCGAGATTTGCGAAGGCGTCGCCAGCACCTTTGGCGGCGTGGCGCGCGTGACCTATAACCGGAACTATCCGGTGATGGTGAACCACGATGCCCAGACCGAATTTGCGGCAGATGTGGCGCGGTCGGTGTCCGGCCAGTGTGATGAGGCACCGTTGGTGATGGGCGGTGAGGATTTTGCCTTCATGCTCGAAGAGCGGCCTGGTGCGTATATCCTGGTGGGCAACGGGGACACGGCGATGGTCCATCACCCGGAATACAACTTCAACGACGAGGCGATCCCCGCTGGCTGTTCCTGGTGGGCGGAGATTGTGGAGCAAAGGTTGCCCATGGCGTCGTGACGGGGGTGACGACGGGGTGACGCTCCTGCCTTTGGCAGGTCGCCCCACCCGCCGTCCCGTCAGGTGGCAAGCAGCTTTTTGTAGATCGCTATGATGGCGTCCGCTTCCTGCTGTAGTTGGAAGTGGTCGACCATGTGCTTGCGTGCGTTTTGGCTCCATGTGGCCAGTTTGGTTGGATCGCTCAGCAGGGCGTTGGTGGCATTGACCATCTGATCAACGTTGCCTGCGTCAATGAGCGTGCCTGTCTGCCCATCGACAATCAGTTCCTCGAACGCGCCGACGCGGGTCGCGATGGCAGGGGTGCCGCACGCCATGGCTTCAAGCGGGGTGAGGCCGAAGCCTTCCCAGCGTTGTGGTGCGATGTAGATGTCCAGAGCCTGGTAGAAGCGGGGTGTTTCCCAGACGGGTACTTCTGGCAAGAAGAGCAGCCGGTCGGCCAGCCCTGCTGTTTCGACGCGGTCCCGGAGGTCCTCCAGAAACGCTTCGTCCTTATCGACGGCGCGGCCCATCACGATGGCGGCGGCATCGGGATGATCGCGCAACACCCGGATCATCGCGTCCACAAAGACATCAGTGCCCTTTTGCGCCCGGATCCGTCCGAAACACCCCATCAGGGGGCCGGTCGGAAGACCCAAGTTCGCCCGCAATGCGTCCTTGTCCGGGTGCGGAGTGAAAGTGTCAATGTCGATGCCGTGGTGGATCACGGTGGCGTCGCGGTCGAGATATCCGGCTGTTTTGCCAGAGGTGGCAATCACCTCATCCATGCGCGCGATCAGCGCTTTCGTCAGCCCGGTATGGTGGCGCTGGCTGGCCGAGGTGAAGAGCAGCTTGAGCCGTTTGCCCAAAAGCCCGCGCAGGGCAAGGCCCGCGATCATCTCGACATTGCGCCGGGCATGCCAGACGCGGGGGCCAGAGGGGCCTGTGCGCGCCATGGTCAACAGCTTGGTCCAATGCACGTTCGGCACGTCATCGGGCATCTCGGGGGCGCAAGCGGTGATGGCGATAGACTGAGCTTGCAATGGAACAAGCCGTGCCACGGTGGCCGTGACGCCCGACAAGCGCCGTTTGAAATTGGGGGCAATGACATCGATTTGTGCGAGATCAGGCATGCGGGTCCATAGCCTGACCGTCCATCAACGAAAAGAGGCGCTGCGCGATCTGGTCCAACGCGTCGGTGCCGGTCGGGGCAAGGGGACGGGCGTGCGCGGCAAGCTGTGCGGCGCGACTTGGGTGCGTGAGCAATGTGTCGACTTCCGCTGCGAGATCATTGGCATCTTCAACCTGTACGCTCGCGTCCTTCAATCGAAAGGCGGCGTAGGCTTCGGCGAAATTGGCGTATTTGGGCCCGTGCAGGATGGCGGTGTGCGCCGCCGCCGGTTCGAAGGGTGTATGCCCCCCAACGCCGGTGAAAGATCCACCGAGAAACACGATTGGGCTCAATGCGTACCACAGGTCCGTTTCGCCCATTGTGTCGGCAAGATAGACCTGCGCGCCATCCCCCAGATCAGCCCCAACGCTGCGCTGGTCAACGCTTAGGCGTGCGTCTTTGATCAGTGACAGGATGTCTTGGGCACGTTCCGGGTGGCGCGGCACAAGGATCAGGGCCAGGTTGGGATGGGTCGCAAGCAGTGTCTTGTGGGCTGCCAGCACCTGTTCTTCCTCTCCGGGGTGTGTTGATGCAGCAACCCATACGGGCCGACCTCCGAGGGCATTATGTGCGGCGTCCAGCGCCTGAGGGGTCACCTGCGGCGCGCTTTGGATAGATTTCAGATTGGTCCCTTGCTCTGCTTCGGCCAAGCCCATGTCGCGGAGGTGATCACGGCTGCGCCGGTCCTGACAGTGGGCCCAGATGATCCCACGCAGGACATAGGCCGCGGTGGATGCAAACTTCTTCCACCCGTCCGCGCTGCGATCCGACAATCTGGCATTGAGCAACGCAACAGGCACGTCACGTTTGGCGCAAATATCGAGCAGGTTGGGCCATAGCTCTGATTCCACCAGCACACACAGATCCGGCCGCCAATGATCCAGAAAGCGGTCAAGGGGGCCTGTGCCATCAAGTGGGCTGTACTGATGCACGGCCCTGTCCGGCAAGCGGGGCGCAACGGCTTCGGCCGACGTGGCGGTGCCAGACGTCAGCAGCACCTGAATATCGGGTGCTACGTCGCGGATGCGGGACAATAGGGGTAGAACGGATTTCGCCTCACCGACAGAGGCACCGTGAAACCAGATCAGCGGACCAAGCGGGCGATCAATGGTGGCATGACCCAGACGCTCATGTGCGCGGTGCGCCGACACGTCTGACTTGCGCAGCTTGTTGACCGCTGATCGCGCTGCAAAGGGCAAGGCAACCGCGCTGAGCGCGCGGTAGAGCCGAAACAGGGCCGTGGGCCGCATGATGTGCCTAGCCGCCTGTGTGGCTCATGTGCCGTGGCATCTGCCCGTCCAGCCGTTGGCGCGAATAGTCGAAGTCGTGGCCCTTGGGCTTGAGCAGGATGGCGGCGCGAATGGCGTCTTCCAGCGGTGCATTGTCATCCGGGTGCGCACGCAAGGGGGCGCGCAGGTCCGCCATGTCCTCTTGCCCGAGGCACATGTAAATCTCGCCCGTGCACGTCAGACGCACGCGGTTGCAGCTTTCGCAGAAATTGTGGCTGAGCGGGGTGATGAAGCCGATCTTTTGACCGGTTTCTTCCAGCCTTACATAGCGGGCAGGGCCGCCGGTGCGTTCTGCCAGATCGGTGACGGTGTAGTGGTCAGCGTAGCGGGCGCGCACGTCCTTGAGCGACCAGTACTGACCCAGCCGGTCCTCGTTGCCGATGTCGCCCATGGGCATCACCTCGATCCATGTCAGGTCCATGTCGCGGTCAGCGCACCACTGGGTGATGGTGGGCAGTTCGTCTTCGTTGAAGCCCTTGAGGGCCACGGCGTTGATCTTGATCCGCAGACCCGCCGCCTGCGCGGCATCAATGCCGCGCAGCACCTGTGGCAGACGGCCCCAGCGTGTGATGTCAGCGAACTTCGTCTCGTCCAGCGTGTCCAGCGACACATTCACACGGCGCACGCCTGCGGCATAGAGATCCTTGGCAAACCGTTCGAGTTGGCTGCCATTGGTTGTGAGCGTCAGTTCCTTGAGCGTGCCCGCGTCAAGATGCCGTCCCATGCCGTTGAAGAAGGTCATGATGTCCCGCCGCACCAGCGGCTCACCGCCTGTGATGCGCAGCTTTTCGACGCCGAGGCCCACGAAGGTCGAACACATGCGATCCAGCTCTTCCAGCGTCAGAAGCTCTTTCTTCGGCAGGAAAGTCATGTTTTCCGACATGCAATAGACGCAGCGGAAATCGCACCGGTCGGTGACAGAGACGCGCAGATAGGTGATGGCGCGCTGGAAGGGGTCGATCAATGGTGCGGTCATAGGTTAAGTGGTATGCATGCGAGGGGCAGCCTGCAAGGGTCTTTGCGTAACAAATGGTCAAAGGTGAGGTGTGGTGATGCGCTGGATTATGCTGTGTGTATGCGGGTTCGGATTGGTGGCGTGCGATATGGTGCCCCAGTGGGCAGGTGGCGACAGACCGGCGACAACGGTCGCGCAACCGGTTGATGACGCAGGGTCCGGGTCTGAGACTGACGGTGACACCCCACTTGATGATGACACCGAACTTGAGGCGTCAGAACCGGAGCTCTCGACCGGCACGCTGGGCCGTACCGTCGCCTCCCTTGGCAATGCAGCCGAGCCGGGGCTTTGGCTCAAGACGCCGCTTGTCTCTGCAGAGCAGGCTGGACGTGTGTACTATCCCGATACCAACCGGACGGTGGATGTCACTCTGATCCCGATTGATGGCCCGGATACGGCTGGCAGCCGCTTGTCTCTTGCGGCGATGCAGGCCTTGGGCGCACCGCTCACCGGGTTGCCGGAAGTTGATGTGTTTGCCGGTTGATTGATCGCTCAAGCCTGCGCGATCAAAGGTATCTGCCCGCTTCTTTCGCCGCGAACGGCTTCATTTGATCGGCGTGCGTTTGCAAAAATGCCTGAGCGCGGGCTGCGTCGTGCTTGGACAGGTCGCGCACCCACCATGCTATGGCCTTTTGGATGAACCAGGTGTGGTCCGGCACATATGTTGCCGCCCAACCCAGCACGCGTTCACGCACTTCGATCTCATCTGGTTTCGGGACGTTTTGTTTGGTCCAGGGAAGTGTAATGACCAGTGCAGCCCTGCGGGTCCACATGTGGTCGGAACGCGTCCAGCTTTCGACCTGCTCGATGCGCGTTGAATCCGCCACAAGGCGTTTTTGTCCGGCCATACACGCGTGATCGGCGATGGCCCAACTGTCGAAATTCGGGACCCATGACGTGATCAACGCCCACACGTCGTCGTCAGGGCGGATACGCGCTTGGGTCAGCAGTTTGGCGGCAGCGACGCGGGCTTCGAAAATGTCGGTTTGCCACAGGCCATCAGCAAGAGCGACACGCGTGGGCACGTCCAGCGTTTGTCGCCACGTCTTGGCCAGCTCGTTCAATGCCGGGTTGGGTACCCCCAGATGCAGCCTGTCCGACTTGTGATAGGCTTTGGCGCCCTTGGCGCGCTCTGCGTCCGCGTGCGCCTTGATCTGCTCAAGTGCGTCCTCGGGGGTCATTCCACGGTCACGGACTTGGCAAGGTTGCGCGGCTGGTCCACGTCCGTGCCCTTGGCGACGGCGGTGTGATAGGCGAGCAACTGCGCGGGCAGGGCATAGAGGATCGGGGCCACGATATCGGGGCAATCGGGCATCGCAATCTCGGCCCAGACGCCATCGCCAGCCTCTGATATCCCAGCCGCGTTGGAGACCAGAACCACCTTGCCCTTGCGCGCCATGACCTCTTGCATGTTGGACACCGTCTTGTCGAACAGCCCGTCCTTGGGGGCCATGACCACGACCGGAACATGTTTGTCGATCAACGCGATGGGTCCGTGCTTAAGCTCACCTGATGCATACGCTTCGGCGTGTATATAGCTGATTTCTTTAAGTTTAAGCGCGCCTTCGAGGGCCAGGGGATACATGACGCCGCGGCCAAGAAACAGGATGTCCCGTGCTTCGGCCAACTTGCGGGCGGTGCGCTGCATGACGGCGCTGCGGTCGATGCCGTGGGTCATCAACGCGGGCAGGCTGCGCAGGGCCGATACATGGTCGGCAAATCTTGCCGTGTCAATCTCGCCGCGGTCGCGCGCTGCACGCAGGGCCAGCATCAACAGGACGGTTAACTGGCATGTAAACGCCTTGGTCGAGGCGACGCCGACCTCAACGCCTGCATGGATCGGCAGGGCCAGATCGCTTTCGCGGGCGATGGAGCTTTCGGGAACGTTGATGACGGACACGATCTTGTCCGCCTTGCCCTCGCAATAGCGCAGGGCGGCGAGAGTATCGGCCGTCTCGCCCGATTGGCTGACAAACAGGGCCAGCGTGCGGCCGGGGATGGGCGGTTCGCGATAGCGGAATTCAGAGGCAACATCGACCTCAACCGGCAAGCGTGCCACTTGTTCGAACCAGTACTTGGCTGTGAGGCAGGCGTAATATGCTGTGCCACAGGCGACCATGGTCAGTCGGTCGATTTTGGTGAAATCGATGCCCGGATCGGGCAGCGTGATTTCACCGTCAGTGCCCAGATAGTTCGCGAGCGTTGTGTTCAGTACATTGGGCTGTTCCGCGATTTCCTTGGCCATGAAGTGCTTGTGCCCGGCCTTGTCGACGCGGGCGGCATCAATCTGGATCTGGCGCACGGCCCGATTGGCAAGGGTGCCATTTGTATCGCGAATTTCAGCGCCTTGCCGCGTGACCACGGCGCGGTCGCCTTCTTCGAGGTAGGTGATGCGGTCGGTCAGCGGGGCGAGGGCAATGGCATCCGAGCCCACGAACATCTCCCCCTCACCATGTCCGATGGCGAGCGGCGAGCCCTTGCGCGCGGCGACGATCAGATCGTCCTGTCCGTCAAAGAGAAAGGCCAGTGCAAAGGCGCCCTCCAACCGGTCCAGGGTCTTGAATGCGGCATCGACGGGCGTCATGCCCTGAATCATGTGGTGATGTGTCAGAAGGGCGACGGTTTCGGTGTCGGTGTCTGTTTCAAACCCAATGCCCGCCTCGGCCAATTCGGCGCGCAGATCGCGGAAGTTTTCGATGATACCGTTATGTACCACTGCCACGGGTCCGGCACGGTGCGGGTGGGCGTTCCCTTCGGTCGGGGCGCCGTGTGTGGCCCAGCGGGTGTGGCCGATCCCGGCCTTGCCTGCGAGGGGCTCGTGCACCAACCGGTCGCTCAGGTTGACCAGCTTGCCCAAGGCCCTCCGCCGGTCCAGTACGCCGTCATTGATGGTTGCAATGCCCGCACTGTCATAGCCGCGATATTCGAGCCGTTTGAGCGCCTCCACCAGAATGGGCGCCACTTCGTGGTTGCCCAGAACCCCAACAATTCCACACATTTAACTGCCTCTGCTTTGACGGGCCTTTTTGGCCTTCAACATATCTATGAGCTTGCGGGCCATGCCCGGTTTTTCAACCTGCGGGGCACGGGCAATCGCAAGAGCGCCGTCATCCACATCGGACGTGATGACAGACCCGGAACCGGTCATCGCTTCGTTTCCGACGGATACCGGGGCCACCAGCATGGTGTTTGATCCGATGAAGGCGCGCGCACCAATCTCGGTCCGGTGCTTCATCACGCCGTCGTAGTTGCAGGTGATCGTGCCCGCGCCGATATTGCTGGCCTCTCCGACCGATGCATCGCCGATATAGGACAGGTGGTTGACCTTGGCCCCGGTGGCGAGGGTTGCGTTCTTGACCTCGACAAAGTTGCCGATCCGCACGTCTTCGGCCAATTCAGTTCCCGGGCGTAGGCGGGCATAGGGGCCGACGATGGCTCCGCGCGACACGTGGCACCCTTCGAGGTGCGAGAACGCGCGGATTGTGGCGCCGCTTTCGACCGTGACGCCGGGGCCAAAGACCACGTTGGGTTCGATCAGCGCATCGCGGCCCACCACCGTGTCAAAGGAAACGTAAACCGTATCGGGCGCCATCATGGTCACGCCATTGTCCAGAAGCTCCGCGCGCGCTCGGCTTTGAAAGATCGCGTCGGCACCGGCCAGATCGGTGCGCGAATCCACACCCAATGTCTCGGCCTCATCGCATTTGACCGCTGTGACGCTCAATCCCCGTGCCGTCGCAAGTTCCGGCACCGCTGTCAGGTAATATTCGCCTGACGCATTGTCGTTGGTGACCTCTGACAGCAGGCTGAACAGCGTTTCGGCGTCGCAAGCCATCAAGCCGCTATTGGTGAAGCGAATGGCACGCTCTTCTTCGGTGGCGTCCTTGTATTCGACGATCTTGACCAGCTGATCGCCGTCCATCACCAGCCGACCGTAGCGCGGTTGCACCTCGGCAATGTCAAAGCCCAGAACAACCACATCATGCTTGCGCCGTGCCTCAATCATTCGGATCAGAGTGTCGGGCTGCAGGAACGGCGTATCGCCAAACAGAACGACGACGTCACCGTTGAACCCTGCCAGTGCGTTGCGGGCCTGGTTCACGGCATGGCCGGTGCCAAGCTGCTCTTCCTGAAGGACCACATCGACGGCCTGATCGAAGGCGTGCGCCGACGCATGGACCTGTTCGCTGCCATGGCCCGCCACAACAATTGTATGGGCAGGTTCCAGCACTGACGCCGCGTTAAGCGCATGGTGCAGCATCGGTGCGCCTGCGATGGGGTGAAGAACCTTGGGCAGGTCCGAATTCATCCGTGTGCCTTTGCCCGCGGCCAGGATGATCAATGCGACGCTCATTCTTATTCTCTTTGTCTTTTTGCTTGGCCCTGTTTATCCGCTGGGCGCTAAGGCGCAAGCATGCGGGCCATCAAAGAAGATTTCGGCTTGCAACAGGAACAGGCGGGCATCCGCCGGAGAGGGCACAGTATGGCAGCAGTCATTTTCGATCTGGACGGTACGTTGGCGGATACAAGTGGTGATCTGCTGGCCGCAGCGAACCACTGTTTTCAGGACATGGGTCTGGGCGATGTGCTTGGGCCAGGCGACGCCGGGGTCGCGCTGCGCGGCGGACGGATGATGCTACGGACCGGTCTGGCGCGTATGGGGCGCATGGATGATGCCGTGATAGATCGGTATTATCCTGTTCTGCTCGAAGCCTATGCCGCAGATATCAGCAGCCGGACCACATTGTATCCGGGTGTCATGGACGCGATCAGTGCCCTGTCGGATCAGGGCTATGCCATCGGCATCTGCACCAACAAACCCGAAGGGCTGGCCGAACAATTGATGCAGGACCTTGGGGTGCGGGATGCCTTTGGCAGCCTTGTTGGTGCCGATACGTTGCCCGTCCGCAAGCCCGACCCAGAACCGTTGTTCGAGGCGACCCGGCGGCTGGGTGTCGATGCGCAGACCTGCCTGCTGGTGGGCGACAGCGACACCGACCGCAACACGGCGCGGGCCGCAGGTGTGCCATCGATCCTCGTGACCTTTGGCCCGTCCGGAGAGGATATGGCCGCCCTGGAGCCCGAGGCACTTCTGGATGATTTCGCGGCCCTGCCCATGGTTGTTGCAGCGCTGTGCCCGCTTGCATAACCATCAGCCGCAGTTTCAGAACCTGAAATAAAGCCCGCACATCTTGACGCTGTTGGTGGCGCATCCCACAAACAGCCCATGACAGAGCGTTTCACCGGTACTTTCACCCAGCAAGAAGCCATTCCCGAAGCTGGGATCGAAGCCGCCATCGCCGTGATGCGGCATGGTCGTCTGCACCGCTACAACACGGCACCGGACGAAGTGTCTGAGACGGCGCTGCTGGAACAGGAATTCGCGGAATATGTCGGGTCGCAATACTGCCTGGCCGTGGCGTCGGGTGGTTATGCGATGGCAACGGCTTTGCGCGCCTTGGGGGTAAAGGCAGGTGACAAGGTCCTGTCGAATGCCTTCACATTGGCCCCTGTACCGGGGGCAATTGCGTCGCTGGGCGCGGTGCCTGTCTTTGTCGGCGTGACCGAAAGCCTGACCATTGATCTGGACGATCTGGAGGGCAAGTTGGGCGAGGCGCGTGTTCTGCTGCTGAGCCATATGCGCGGGCACATCTGTGACATGGATCGGTTGATGGCGATGTGTGACGCCGCGGGCGTGAAGGTGGTTGAGGATTGTGCCCATACCATGGGGGCTGCATGGAACGGTGTGCCGTCAGGGAGGCATGGCGCGATCGGATGCTATTCGTGCCAAACCTACAAACATGTCAACTCGGGCGAGGGCGGCTTTCTGGTCACCGACGATCCGCATCTTGCGGCCAAGGCGGTCATGCTGTCCGGCAGCTACATGCTGTTTGAACGTCACCTCGCGGCCCCTCCGAAAGAGGCGTTTGACGATATCAAGTACGACACGCCCAATATCTCAGGCCGTATGGACAACTTGCGCGCGGCGATTCTGCGCCCGCAAGTTGCGGACCTTGCCGCGCAGTGCCGACGCTGGAACGACCGGTACACGACGCTGGAGGATGGGTTGCGGGACACACCCGGCCTGACGGTGATTGATCGTCCGGCGAAAGAAACCATCGTCGGCTCCTCTATTCAGTTTCTGCTGCTGGACTGGGCGGCATCCGCCATTCGCGACGTGATTTCGCGCTGCGCGGCACGCGGGGTCGAACTGAAATGGTTCGGCGCGCCCGAACCGGTGGCATTCACCAGCCGCTATGACAGCTGGCGCTATGCGCCGTCCAAGCCGATGGCAGCAAGCGACCGGGTCCTCGCTGGGATCGTGGACATGCGGGTGCCGCTCACGTTCAATATTGATGATTGCGCACTGATTGCGCGGATCATCCGGGATGAGGTTTCGCGCGCGCACAACCGCATGTCGGCCTAGGCAGTTCACGGGCAATCCTTCGCGCAAATCTGGTGTCCGGACACGAAACTGCGTGCGTCCGGGCGCGTCAGTGATAGCATTTCGGCTACAATTTGCGCTCGTTGCAAGCAGCACGACATCCCAGCATGGAATCGACAATGCGCTCCGAAAAGAAGTCTGAAACGCTCGAGATCAGGGTCAGTCACAGTGAGAAATCCGCCTTCGCCGCCCGCGCGGCGCAACGTGGAGAATCCATGAGTGCTGCGCTGCGCAGATTGATTGCCGAAGATGCCGTGCCTCTACTTGTAAACAAGGAGGCACCCATGTGGCGCAAATTCACCATTGCCGGACTGCCGGCAGCCATCACCGCGTTCGTGTTGATCGCGGTATCACTTGCCGGGGCCGAAGCCCGGACTGATTTCAAGGGCAACTTTCTGTCCATGGACGTAAATCAGGACAAGATCGTGGACCGCTCGGAAATGGTGCGTGAAATGACACGGCGTATCGCAAAGGCGCATGTCCCGACCGCGTGCCTCGGCACTCAATGGGAAGTTAGGTGGTCCGCATCGCCCGAAGTCTTGGCCGATGGCCACTTAGATTTTGCCGACGGCAACGGCGACGGCATCGTGACGCTGAAAGAGTTCGTCGCCGCGCATGAACGCAATCGAGCGAATGATTTCATTCTGGCAGATACAGACAGCAGCGGGTTCGTCACCGTAGAGGAACTGGCAGCTGCATATCGCGTGGACGAAGGCAAGATAAATGCAGAATGCCGAGCCGCCATTGGGATGCAAGGGGCTGCCGAGGCACCGGAAATCGTTGAATGGCTGGATACGGATCGGGATGGCCGTGTGAGTTTGCGCGAGTTTGTCGATCACTGAGCGGGACTCGACACCAAATACCTTCCCCGCTATTATTGAACATGCGTTCAATTTATGCGTGAATGGCGGGGGAGGCACCTAGATGTTCACACACTCGATGAGTTTTGATCTGGGCGAGGATGTAAATGCGTTGCGCGATATGGTGCACCGTTGGGCACAGGACCGCGTCAAGCCGTTGGCCGCCAAGATCGACGCCGACAACACGTTCCCTCCGGAGCTGTGGCCTGAAATGGGCGAGTTGGGCCTGCTTGGGATAACCGTGGATGAGCAAGACGGCGGGGCAGGGATGGGGTATCTCGCCCACACTGTCGCCGTGGAAGAGATTGCGCGTGCCAGCGCGTCGGTCTCTCTCAGCTACGGCGCGCATTCGAACCTTTGTGTGAACCAGGTCCGGCTGAATGCGAACGCAGAGCAAAAGGCAAAGTACCTGCCCGGTCTTGTCAGTGGCGAACATGTGGGTGCGCTGGCAATGTCCGAAGCGGGCGCTGGGTCTGACGTTGTTTCGATGAAGCTGCATGCGGAAAAGCGCAATGACCGCTTTATCCTGAATGGCACGAAATACTGGATCACCAACGGGCCAGATGCCGACACGCTTGTAGTATACGCCAAGACGGATCCGGATGCCGGGCCCAAGGGTATGACGGCGTTCCTGATCGAAAGGGGCATGAAAGGGTTCTCGACCTCGCCGCATTTCGACAAACTGGGTATGCGCGGATCGAACACGGGCGAATTGATCTTTGAAGACGTGGAAGTGCCGTTCGAAAACATACTGGGCGAAGAGGGGCGCGGTGTTGCTGTCCTCATGTCCGGACTGGACTATGAACGGGTTGTGCTGGCCGGCATCGGCCTCGGCACCATGGCCGCCTGTCTGGACGAGGTGATGCCCTACGTCACCGAGCGCAAGCAATTCGGCCAACCCATCGGGAATTTCCAGCTTATGCAAGGCAAGATTGCTGATATGTATACAGCCATGAATTCGGCCCGCGCCTATGTTTACGAAGTGGCCAAGTCCTGCGACCGCGGCCAAGTGACCCGGCAGGATGCAGCAGCGTGCTGCCTCTATGCCTCCGAAGAGGCGATGAAGCAGGCGCATCAGGCAGTGCAGGCCATGGGCGGGGCAGGTTTCCTGAACGATGCGCCCGTCGCCCGCATCTTCCGTGATGCCAAATTGATGGAGATCGGCGCAGGCACATCAGAGATCCGGCGCATGTTGGTGGGGCGCGAGCTGGTCACGGCCATGATGTGATGCCGCGACAGGTTTTGATCACGACAGCGACGCTGGTGGTTCTGGCGGCCCTTGGCGGGTTCTGGTTGGGCCAGCGGCAGGTGACACTGGACGCATCCGGCGTGATCGAAGCCGTGGCTGACGTGCACGTGGCAGGACATGGCGGTGATACAAGCCAATGTGTAGGCTGGCCCGGAGATGCCTCTGCTGTCTTTTATGTACGATGTGCATCAACGCTCTATGCGGTCGATCGCTTGGGCCGCGCCTCCGTGGTTGAGGAGGGCGGGATATGAACATGGCCCGGCAATGCCTCGACCATCCCGGCACACAGGTGGCAATCATCGATATGCCGACCGAAGGACGCGTCGATGTCACCTACGCAGAACTGTCCGATATGGTGGATGGACTGGCCCGGGCCCTCATGGCTGAGGTTCGGGCAGGTGACCGAGTGGGTGTGCTTTTGTCACAATCGCCATGGTGTGCGGCCGCTCATTTGGCGATCTGGAAAATTGGTGCAATATCAGTCCCCTTGTTCAAACTCTTCAAGCGTGATGCGCTGCGCAGCCGCGTGGAAGACGCTGGCGCGAAACTGATCCTGACAGACGACGAGGGCATCGCCTTGGTGGGGGATCTCGCCCGCTGCTGGATCGCAGAGCGCGCGGGCATTTCAGGCGACCCAGTTGACTTTGCCGATGCTGACGCCGCGACGCCCGCCGTTTTGATCTACACCTCCGGCACCACAGGCGCACCCAAGGGTGCGCTGCACGGACATGGGGTTCTGGACGGGCATATACCCGGTGTTACGCTCAGCCATGATGATCTTGGCCAAGCAGAGGATTGCTTGTGGACACCGGCTGACTGGGCATGGATCGGTGGATTGTTCGATGTGTTGATGCCGGGCTTGTCTATGGGCGTTCCGGTCGTTGCCGCGCGGATGCCGAAGTTCACGATAGACGAATGTCAGAGGATCATAGGCCAAGCCTCTGTCAAGAATGTATTTTTCCCGCCAACAGCCCTGCGTATGCTCAAGGCGCATGACGCGCGGATTGATGGATTGCGGTCTGTCGCGAGCGGCGGTGAACCACTGGGCGCAGAAATGCTCGCATGGGGACGGAATGCTCTGGGCGTCACCATCAATGAGTTTTATGGCCAGACCGAATGCAACATGGTCGTGAGCGCGTGCGCGGCAAGGTACAGGACCAAACCGGGGTGCATGGGGCGCGCTGTTCCAGGCTTTGACGTGGCGATTATTGATCAGCGGGGCAACGTCACAGATGGCGAGGGCGATATTGCGGTCAGGCGTGGCGCGCCATCTATGATGTTGCAGTATTGGCGACGGCCCGACGCCACGGCAGAGAAATTTCGCGGCGATTGGATGCTGACCGGGGATCGCGGCCAACAAGACGGGGACGATATTCGTTTTGTGGGGCGTGATGACGACGTGATCACCTCCGCTGGATATCGCATCGGCCCGGCAGAGATTGAGGATTGCCTTCTGACCCACCCGGATGTCGCCACCGCTGGCGTTGTGGGCAAGCCTGACCCGTTGCGCACGGAAATTGTCAAAGCCTATGTTGTTCCAAAGCCGGGTGTACAACCCAACGCGGCGCTGTTGCAGGAATGGGTCAAGGATCGGTTGGCAACCTATTCATACCCAAGGGAAATCACATTTCTGGACGCCTTGCCAATGACAGTGACCGGCAAGGTGATCCGCAAAGAACTCAAGGCCCGTGCGGCGGCTGAGATCGGAGAGACAAGATGAAACTGACCTCACAGGCGCTGCCGGGTTCTGACACGTTCAAATCCAACCGCGCCGCACATCTCGATGCTTTGGCCGAAGTCCGTGCAGCGGCGGATCTGGCGGCTGCAGGTGGAGGACAACGATCCCGCGACCGCCATGTGAGCCGCGGCAAGATGCTGCCGCGCGAACGGGTGGCCAACCTTTTGGATCCGGGGTCCCCGTTCCTTGAAGTGGGGGCCACTGCGGCGCATGGCCTTTATGACGGCGCTGCACCCTGTGCCGGTGTGATCGCGGGTATCGGTCGCGTGATGGGCCACGATGTCATGGTTGTGTGCAACGACGCCACGGTAAAGGGCGGCACCTATTATCCCATGACCGTCAAAAAGCACCTGCGCGCGCAGGAGATCGCGGAGCAGAACCATCTGCCCTGCATTTATCTGGTCGACAGCGGTGGCGCGAACCTGCCCAACCAGGACGAGGTGTTCCCGGACCGTGACCACTTTGGCCGCATCTTTTTCAACCAAGCGCAGATGAGCGCCAAGGGTATTCCGCAGATCGCAGTTGTGATGGGGTCGTGCACGGCGGGCGGCGCCTACGTGCCTGCCATGTCGGATGTGACGATCATCGTGAAAGAGCAGGGGACTATCTTCCTTGCTGGCCCACCGCTGGTGAAGGCCGCAACCGGAGAGGTGGTGAGCGCCGAAGACCTTGGCGGCGGCGACGTGCACACGCGCCTGTCCGGTGTCGCAGACTATCTGGCCGAGGATGACGCGCACGCGCTGGCGCTGGCCCGGAGAAGTGTCGGACACCTGAACCTGAGCAAACCATCGACCGTCACTTTGCAGAGCCCGGAAGAGCCTGCGTACGACCCGGAGGAGATTTTGGGCGTGGTTCCGGCAGATTTGCGCACGCCATATGACATAAACGAAGTGATCGCGCGCATCGTGGATGGCAGCCGCTTCGATGCATTCAAGGCGCGGTTCGGGGAGACGCTGGTTTGCGGATTTGCCCATATCAAGGGTGTGCCCGTTGGCATAATCGCAAACAACGGCGTGTTGTTTTCCGAAGCGGCACAGAAGGGCGCTCACTTCGTGGAACTGTGCAGCCAACGCAAAATCCCGCTGGTCTTCCTGCAGAACATCACCGGCTTCATGGTGGGCCAAAAGTACGAGAATGAAGGCATTGCGCGGCACGGGGCCAAGATGGTCACAGCCGTGGCGACAACGTCGGTGCCCAAGGTGACCATGCTGGTGGGCGGGTCCTTTGGGGCAGGCAATTACGGTATGGCCGGTCGCGCCTATTCTCCGCGGTTCCTGTGGTCATGGCCCAATTCCCGGATCAGTGTGATGGGCGGCGCGCAAGCTGCCGGTGTGCTGGCAACGGTCAAGCGTGACGGGATCGAGCGGGGCGGCGGCACGTGGTCCGCCGAGGAGGAGGCCGCCTTCAAACAGCCGACGATCGACATGTTCGAAGATCAGTCGCATCCGCTTTACGCTTCTGCCCGGCTTTGGGATGACGGGGTAATCGACCCGCGCAAGGCCCGTGATGTTCTGCACCTGAGCCTGTCGGCTGCTCTCAACGCACCAATCGAGGATACGCGCTTTGGCGTGTTCCGGATGTGAGGACAATTTGATGTTTGATACGATCCTCATAGCCAACCGGGGCGAGATTGCGTGCCGGGTGATGGAAACGGCTCAGGCCATGGGCGTGCGCTGCGTCGCCGTCTATTCGGATGCCGACAAGTCCGCCAAGCATGTAGTGATGGCTGATCGTGCCGTGCATATTGGCGGCCCGGCCCCAGCTGACAGTTACTTGCGTGGTGACACGATCATCCAGGCCGCTTTGGATACCGGTGCCCAAGCTATTCACCCCGGCTACGGCTTTCTTTCAGAGAATCCCGGTTTCGTTGAAGCGGTGGAGGCTGCGGGCCTGACCTTTATCGGTCCATCGGCGGATGCGATCCGTGCCATGGGACTGAAAGATGCAGCCAAGGCGTTGATGGTAAAGGCGGGAGTGCCTGTTGTGCCCGGGTATCACGGGGCGGATCAGGATGATTCCCTGCTGGCGGCGGAAGCTGACAAGATCGGGTATCCCGTTCTCATCAAAGCGGTGGCGGGCGGCGGCGGCAAGGGAATGCGACTGGTCGAGGATGCTGGCGGGTTTGCAGATGCGCTTTCAAGTGCGCGAAGTGAGGCCAAGACGGCATTTGGCAATGCGGACGTACTGGTCGAGAAATTTGTCACCCAACCGCGTCATATCGAGGTGCAGGTTTTTGGCGATGGCGACACTGCCGTGCACCTGTTTGAGCGCGATTGCTCACTGCAGCGTCGCCACCAGAAGGTAATCGAAGAAGCGCCGGCACCCGGCATGACCGAAGAGATGCGCAGCGCCATGGGAACAGCCGCGGTGCGCGCGGCCAAGGCCATCGGTTACATGGGTGCCGGAACGGTCGAGTTTATCGTGGATGGCTCTGGCCCGTTGCGCCCAGACGGCTTCTTTTTCATGGAGATGAATACGCGGTTGCAGGTCGAACACCCGGTAACCGAAGCGATCACCGGTGTGGATCTTGTTGAATGGCAACTACGCGTCGCAGCAGGAGAACCGCTGCCCGCCGTCCAAGGTGAGTTGTCGATCACGGGCCACGCATTCGAGGCACGGCTATATGCAGAAGATGTGCCGGCAGGGTTCTTGCCTGCCACCGGCACGCTGACGCACTTGGCCTTTCCTCAAACCGCCCGTGCCGACAGCGGTGTACGAACCGGAGATGAGATCAGCCCGCACTACGATCCGATGATCGCAAAGGTGATCGTGCATGGGCCCACACGTGCCATTGCATTGAAGCGGCTTTCACAAGCGCTGGCCGGTACGCAAGTTGGCGGGACCGTTACGAACCTTGCGTTCTTGGGGGCCTTGTCGGGCCATGATGGGTTCGCCGCAGCAGAGGTTGATACAGGGCTGATTGCACGAGACATCGATGCGTTGACCACCAGTCCCGATATTGAAGCACGACACGCTGTTGCCGCTGCAATGGCGGTAGCGGGACTGAACGCGTCGGGACCCGATACCGGTTTTACGCTTTGGGACCCGCTGCGCCGTTCAGTGCACCTTGCGCGCGGAGATGACCCGATGGCTTGCCACGTCGAGGTCGAAAGCGCCAATCGGATGCGCTGGACGGTCGATGGCACGGATGTTTTGGCCGAACGTCAGCAGGGCCGTTGGATTATTGACGGCCAAAGCGCGCCCGATGTGCATGTCGCCAACGCTGTTGCTACGGTATTTGATGCTTATGGCATCTCCTTTCGGGTCATCGATCTCCTGGATGTTGCGGCAAGTGCGGCAGGTGATGGCAATGTCGTGGAAGCACCAATGCCCGGTCTGGTGAAGGCTGTGTTCGCATCTCAAGGTGCGGCGGTGGCCAAAGGCGATCGCCTCGCGATCCTTGAGGCCATGAAGATGGAACATGTATTGCTCGCCGCCCGCGACGGAACCGTGGCTGAGGTTCTGGCGGATGAGGGGGATCAGGTCGTGGCCGGTGCCGCATTGGTCCGGCTGGAGGACGAGGCGTGATCACGCTGCATCATTGCCCACAGACCCGATCCATGCGCACCCTTTGGCTGTTGAACGAGTTGGATGTAGCGTTTCGTGTGCAGGTCCACCCTTTCGATAAATCCCTGCGGGCACCGGAATTTCTGTCCCTCAGCCCCGCGGGACGCGTGCCGGCGCTTGAGATCGAGGGCGAGCGCATGTTCGAAACGGGCGCGATCACCGAATATTTGTGTGAACGGTTCAGCCCGGACCGGTTGGGACGGGCCCCCGGTACTCCGGATCGCATGGCATGGCTTGTGTGGGTGCACTTCGCCGAAACCATCAGTCAGCACGCAGCGGCGCTGACCCAGCAGCACATCGCGATCTATGACGACAGCATGCGCAGCCCCACAGTGATGAAGCTCGAAGCTGCCCGGATCGGCAAATGCTACGACGCGATAGAGGCGCGGCTGTCGACACCTGTGGAGAACCGCGACTACCTGCTGACATCCGGCTTTTCGGCCGCCGATATCTCGGTCGGGCAGGCGGTCTATATGGCGCGATATTTCCGGCCTTTTGACGATCATCCAGAGCTTTCGCGATGGTTTGACAGGATCAGCGAACGCCCGGCCTTTCAGGCGAGTTTGCCAGAACCCGAAGGACGTCTCTATGATCGGGAATTCTATCCGGCATGGGAGGCGTGAATGGACGCGGTTGAAATCTACGAAGTGGGCCCGCGCGACGGGCTGCAAAACGAAGCACGCGAGATCCCGGTGGCGGAAAAGATCGCGCTCATCGACAAGCTGAGCGCCGCAGGTTTCCGCCGGATCGAATGCGCGAGCTTTGTCAGCCCAAAATGGGTGCCGCAAATGGCAGGCAGTGCAGAGGTTCTGGACGGGATCGCCCGTGCGCCCGGCGTTCGCTATGCCGCGCTGACCCCGAACATGCGCGGGTTTGAAGATGCACGTGCGGCTGGTGCGGATGAAATTGCCGTCTTCGGATCGGCGAGCGAGGGATTTTCCCAAGCCAACATCAACGCCAGCATCGACGAATCGCTGGATCGGTTTGCACCGGTGATCGAAGCGGCGCGGGCGATTGATCTGCCGGTGCGTGGTTACGTGTCCTGCGTGGTCGAGTGCCCGTATGATGGCGCCGTAAACCCGGATGCCGTGGCGCGCGTGGCGGATCGGCTCTTTGCCATGGGCTGCTACGAAATCAGCTTGGGCGACACCATCGGCCGTGGCACGCCCGATGCGGTGGCGCGCATGCTGCTCGCTGTGCGCGACGTGGTGCCCGTGGGCCGTCTTGCCGGGCACTTCCATGACACCAACGGGCGTGCGCTGGACAATATTGACGCTTCACTGGCCCTTGGCGTGAGGGTGTTTGATGCGGCGGTCGGTGGTTTGGGGGGCTGCCCCTTCGCGCCCGGCGCTGCTGGGAACGTTGCCACCGAAGCGGTGGCCGCGCATTTGGACCGTCTGGGGTACAAAACAGGTCTGGACCAAGCCGTCATCGACGAAGCGGCAGCGATGGCGCGTGCCCTTCGGGAAGAGGCCATGACGTGACGAACACGATCGCCATCACCGTTGATCCGCGCGGCGTTGCGACGCTGATGTTGGACCGTGCCGACAAGCACAACGCAATGAATGCCGAAATGATCGCGGAGTTGCACGAGGCCGCAATCGATCTGGGCGCAGATGATGCGGTGCGGGTCGTCGTTCTGTCGGGTGCTGGCAAAAGCTTTTGCGCCGGTGGTGATCTGGGCTGGATGCGCGAGCAGATGCAATCGGATGCGGAAACGCGCGCGCAAGAGGCGGGAAAACTTGCGCACATGCTGCACGCCTTGAATACGATGCCCAAACCGCTGATCGGGGCCGTGCATGGCAACGCCTTTGGCGGTGGTGTCGGGATGGCATCGGTCTGCGATGTCGCGATTGGTGCCGATCACATCAAAATGGGGCTGACGGAAACGCGGCTTGGTATCATCCCGGCAACCATCGGGCCTTACGTCATCGCCCGCATGGGGGAGGGGCGGGCACGGCGCGTGTTCATGTCGTCGCGCCTGTTCGACGCGGCAGAAGCAGTTGATCTGGGCTTATTGGCCAAGACGGTTTCCTCTGATGACCTGGCAGCGGCAGTTGCGGCGGAAGTCGACCCATACCTCTCTTGCGCTCCCGGCGCTGTGGCGGCGGCGAAGGCGTTGGCGCGCGGATTTGGCCCAAGGATTGATGCGGACACCATCGCCACGTCCATCGCTGCGCTCAAATCTCGATGGGAAACCGCAGAGGCGGCTGAAGGGATCGACGCCTTCTTTGCCAAGCGCAAAGCGGCTTGGGTCCGATCCTAGATCGCTTCACCGGCAAAGGCCGCGCGTTTCTTGCGCAAGCTTGATGAGATGAACTCGGTAAATGCCGAAATGCGCGGCACTGCGCGCAGGTCCGCGTGCGTCAACACCCAGATTGACGGGTAGGGCATCAACGGCAAACCTGGAACACGCGCAAGCTCGGGGTCGCCGTCGCCAAGGATGCAAGGCGCGCGGGATGCGCCTAGACCTGCGCGCAATGCGCCCATCATTGCCACCATGTCATCAAGGTTCATGACGGTGCGCGCCGCAGGGTAGATCGCCAGCACGTCTTTCGGGATGGGTTGCCAGTGCAGGAAGCGCAGCCAGTGCAATTTGCGGTCAGGATCGCTCGACAGCGTTTCGACATACGCCTTGCTCGCATAGATTGCTGACTTCTGTGTTGCGACCTGCCTCCCGACCAGATCAGGGTTGGGCGCATCGGAAATTCGGATCGCCACGTCCGCCTCACGCTCCGCAAGGTTGAGCGTTTCAATGGCCCCTAGGATGGTCAGCTCAATCTCGGGATGCGCTTTTGCGAATGCGCCAAAGATTGGCGCCAATACCGAGTGCACCATCAGATGAGGCGCCGTTACAGTGAGGGGACCACTCAGCGCCACATCCCGTGCCGCGATGGCCCGCGCCAAGCCAGCATGTTCCGCCTCGAACGCTTCCGCCGTGCGGGCGGCATCGCGACCAGCCATGGTGGGCACGTATCCCGAGGGACGCCGATCAAACAGCGGTGTCCCCAATGCCGTCTCTGCCGCGGCAATGCGGCGGGCGACAGTGGCATGGTTCACCCCTAAAGCGCGCGCAGCGCCGCTTAACCCACCGTGGCGCACGGTTTCGAGTACATATTTCAGATCGCCCCAGTCCATGGCCTTATCCTTTGCCTTGCCAACCTGATCGTTTTTGCACAGGGTGGCTTCAAACACACTCGTTTCTTTCACAGGTTGCTGGGCGGTACCGTGCAGTCAAATCAAATGGAAAGGATCGATGAAATGACCACACATGCTGTCGTGATGCTGCGCGTGACCAACCCTGAAAGCCTTGGCCAATATCGCGACAAGGCCACTGATGCGCTGGCCCGTCACGGAGGCGAAGTTGTTCAGGCCTCTCCGGAATTGGCGGTGCTTGAAGGTGCACCCGTGCTGCCTGATGCGATGGCGATCGTCCGGTTCCCGGATCGCGCAGCAGCCCAGGCTTGGATCGGCGACCCGGACTTGCAAAGTGTTCATGACTTGCGCCGCGACAGCGGCACGTCGGACATTATCCTGTTGTGATCGCACGCCTGCAACAGGTGTGACAGCAAACGAATACAGGGCACACGAACAGTGGTCCGAAGATCATTCGTGGTCTTCGGATCATTTTGTTTTACGTGGCGTCAACTTTTCGATATTTTCCAAAGGAGACGCAGGCGTAAGTCCCGCGGAGCGTTTTGGGGAATGGAACGGCGTTATGGGAGATTTGGCGTTTGACTTCAGCAGTATGGCTGAATTTGATGCGCTTGCGCAGTCAGTTGCGGCCAAACTGAATTGTCAGATGTGCCTGGTGAGTGTTTTGCACGGTGAAGCATTGCGGGCGCTCGGGCATTCCAAGCAAGGTGAACCGGTCGAAGACCGTATCATGTATGCACGTGATACAATCTGTGGTCACACGATGCGAACAGGTGCGCCCCTGCGCGTTGTAGACGTGCGAAATGATGCGCGCTTTCGCGATGTCCCGTCCGTCGAGGCGATGAGTATCGGAGCATATCTGGGCGTACCGCTGTGCCGCGAAGACGGATTGCCGATTGGCGCCATGTGCGCATTGGCTGCATCGCCGCGCATCTGGAGCAATTCCGAACTTGCGTATCTCGAGGCCGTTGCCGATCTCGTTGAAAGCAAGATTGAACGACACGCACTGCGCTTCGAGCAAAAGGCACTCAGCGCGGCTTTGGCAGAAAACGATGCGATCCTGACCACGTTGGCGGAGGCCAGCGGAAAGGCAATCACCGTGCACAACGATGCTGGCGAATTGGTGTTTGCCAATGTGGCACTGCGCGCAGACTTGGATTTGACCTATCAGGAATTGCTGGTTTTGCCACATGCGGCGCAGCGGCTGGCGAGCGGTGGCGCACAGTCCGGGGCCGTGTCGGTTGATACACCCGGGCGGCCAAGCCATGACCTGCATGTGCAGCTATACGCGCCCAAGGCGGGTCTGACATTGGCCGAATGGAGCCGCACAAAGACCGCACACTCCACAAGTTGATCCCCCTGCGGCGAAATCACCCGTAGTTTTCCGCGACTTCCGCCCCTGCCTTTATTGACCCTGCCCGGTGGCGGGCGTAAACCCGTGTTCAGTCAATTTCGCCACTTGACCTGGCGCGTTACGACTTGCGCCAAGAAAAGGAGCCCAACGTGGAAGAGATGTTGCGGGAGTACCTCCCCATTCTCGTTTTTCTGGCCGTCGCCATTGGCCTCGGTCTTGTCCTGATCCTTGCTGCTGTCGTTCTTGCCGTGCGCAACCCGGACCCTGAAAAGGTGTCGGCCTATGAATGCGGGTTCAACGCCTTTGACGATGCGCGGATGAAGTTCGACGTGCGGTTCTACCTCGTGTCGATCCTGTTCATCATTTTTGATCTGGAAATCGCCTTCCTGTTCCCATGGGCCGTCGCCTTCAAGGACATCAGCATGGCAGGCTTCTGGTCCATGATGGTCTTCCTTGGCGTGCTGACCATCGGCTTTGCCTATGAATGGAAGAAGGGAGCACTCGAATGGCAATGATGGACACAGCCGGTCCCGCCTATGCAGGCGGCGACAAGGACCACGCCACGCAGGCCCTGAACGCCGAACTGCAGGATAAAGGTTTCCTGCTCACCTCGACCGACGACATCATCAACTGGGCGCGCACCGGCTCGCTGCACTGGATGACATTTGGCCTCGCCTGCTGTGCGGTCGAGATGATGCACACCTCGATGCCGCGCTATGACCTTGAACGCTTCGGCACGGCCCCGCGCGCGTCACCGCGCCAGTCCGACCTGATGATCGTGGCGGGCACGCTGACAAACAAAATGGCCCCCGCACTCCGCAAGGTCTACGACCAGATGCCAGAGCCGCGCTACGTGATCTCCATGGGCTCCTGCGCCAACGGCGGCGGCTACTACCACTACAGCTATTCCGTGGTGCGCGGCTGCGACCGCATCGTCCCTGTCGACGTCTACGTCCCCGGCTGCCCACCGACGGCAGAGGCGTTGCTTTACGGTATCCTGCAACTGCAACGCAAAATCCGCCGCACCGGCACCATCGTCCGCTAAGGAGCACGCATGTCCGAAGCACTGACCGAACTCGGCACCTATCTCGAAGCCAAGCGCCCCGATTGCGTGCTGGCCTGGGACGTCACCCATGGTGAGCTGAACATCGACGTGGCGCCCGCTAGCCTCACCGGCTTTGTCGAATTCATCACCGCCGACAGCACCTGCCGTTTCTCATCGCTCGTGGACATCACCGGCGTTGACTACCCCGGCCGGGCCAAGCGGTTCGACGTCGTCTACCATTTCCTGTCGATGTACCAGAACCACCGCATTCGCCTTCGCGTATCGATCCGCGAGGATCAGATCGTGCCGTCGCTGGTCGATATCCACCCCTCCGCCAACTGGTTCGAACGCGAAGTGTTCGACATGTTCGGCATCCTGTTCTCGGGCCACCCGGACCTGCGGCGCATCCTCACCGATTACGGCTTCCGCGGCTACCCGCTGCGCAAGGATTTCCCGACCACGGGCTATACCGAGGTCCGCTATGACGAGGCGGAAAAACGCGTTGTCTACGAACCCGTCAGCCTCGTGCAGGAGTACCGCCAGTTCGACTTCATGTCGCCTTGGGAAGGCGCCGAATACATCCTGCCCGGCGATGAAAAAGAAGCGCCAAAAGACCCGGGGGCGAAGTAGTGGACATGATCATCTGGCTTGTCATCGCCGCAGCCACCATCATCCCGATGTTCAAGCTGCTGCCGCATTTCGGGCTCAATCAATACTGGGCGCTGTTCTGCATCCTGCCCGTGGGCACCATCGTGCTGCTCTGGGTGATGGCGATGAAGCTCAACGAGCTGGAGAAGCGGTGATGGCTGACGGTGCTGCCGATATCCATGCACAGCTGAACGCAGCGGCGCTGGCCTATTGCGACGCGGTCTATTTCGCCAAGGCAGACGTGTTCGAAGAGCTGTGCCACGAAAAGTTCCAGATGACGCATGTGGAAAATGATGCGGCGACCTTCTGGGACAAAGCGGCCTACCTTGAACGCGTAAGAGGGCGTGACCCGTTTCCCGCACCGGCGGTCTACGAAATCCTCGACATGGATCAGGCGGGGGACGAGATTGGGCGCGTGCACCTCACTGTGGATGTGCCACCCGTGCGCTACGAGGATCACTTGGGGTTCGTGCATGTGAACGGTGGCTGGAAACTGCTGACCAAGGTCTTTCGGACAATGGAGGCGCTGTGATGTGGTTTGAAGTGATCAACACTGTGATTGCGGCTGCCAGCTTGGGGTTGGCGTGTATGCCTCTACTAAAAAAAAATCTGCTGGACCCACTGATTACAAATCAGTTGCTCGCACAGGAAGTTGAAGCGGTTATCCCCAATAAATTTCCTATGAACGTTAATCTTATTCGGACGGAGAGACGACAATGATGGACGGCTCCAAATTCGACGACGCCCTCACGGGCGAACAGAAAATCCGCAACTTCAACATCAACTTCGGCCCGCAACACCCTGCGGCGCACGGGGTTCTGCGGCTTGTCCTCGAACTCGATGGCGAGATCGTGGAACGCTGCGACCCGCACATTGGTCTCTTGCACCGTGGCACAGAAAAGCTGATGGAAAGCCGGACTTACCTGCAAAACCTGCCCTATTTCGACCGGCTCGACTACGTGGCACCGATGAACCAGGAACATGCGTGGTGTCTGGCCATCGAAAAGCTCACAGGCGTCGAAGTGCCCCGCCGCGCGTCGCTCATCCGCGTGCTCTTCTGCGAGATTGGTCGCGTCCTGAACCACCTCCTGAACATCACGACCCAAGCGCTCGACGTGGGCGCACTCACCCCACCGCTCTGGGGCTTTGAAGAGCGTGAACAGTTGATGATCTTCTACGAACGGGCCTGCGGCGCACGCCTGCACGCGGCCTATTTCCGCCCCGGCGGCGTGCATCAGGACCTACCGCCCGAACTGCTCGACGATATCGAAGAATGGGCGCACAAGTTCATGTCGGGTTTCATGGAGGATATCGACGGCCTCCTGACCGAAAACCGCATCTTCAAACAACGCAACGCCGACATCGGCATCGTGACAGAAGAAGACATTCTGAACTACGGCTTCTCTGGCGTCATGGTGCGGGGCTCCGGCCTTGCATGGGACCTGCGCCGCTCGCAGCCCTATGAATGCTACGACGAATTCGACTTCCAGATCCCTGTGGGCAAAAACGGCGACTGCTACGACCGCTACCTTGTGCGCATGGAAGAAATGCGTCAGTCGATCAGCATCATCAAACAGGCCATCGGCAAACTGCGCGACTGTCCGGGTGACATCCTTGCCCGTGGCAAGATCACACCACCCTCGCGCACCGACATGAAAACGTCGATGGAATCGCTGATCCACCACTTCAAGCTCTACACCGAAGGGTTCCACGTGCCCGAGGGCGAGGTCTATTGCGCAGTCGAAGCTCCCAAGGGCGAGTTTGGCGTCTACCTTGTGGCAGACGGCTCCAACAAACCCTACCGCTGCAAAATCCGCGCGCCGGGTTTCCTTCATTTGCAGGCGATGGACTACATCTCGAAAGGGCACCAGCTTGCGGACGTCGCGGCTATCATCGGCACGATGGATGTCGTGTTTGGAGAGATTGACCGCTGATGCTCTGGGTTGTCGCTGGACTGACTGCGCCGATTGTGTTGAGCGCGCTTTTGGCGGCGTTTGTCGGTGCGCGGATGCAGTCCGTGCTGTTGGGGCTGGTGGCTGGTGTCATTGGATTTGCCGCGACGTTCGCAACCAGCGTTGGCCTGATGTTGATCTGGCTGCGTGCCCGCCTGATCGCCTTTGTCGAAACTGAAATTCCGTTGATCCTGAACCGCTTGTCCGAGCTGTTTGGTCAGATCGCTCCGTTGAAGGAAACTCTCTGATGCTTCGCCGTCTTCATTCCGAACAACCCGACAGCTTTGCCTTCACGGCAGACAACCAAGCCTGGGCCGAAGCGCAGATCACCAAGTACCCCGAGGGCCGTCAGGCCAGCGCGATCATCCCGCTTCTCTGGCGCGCACAGGAGCAAGAGGGCTGGCTGACCCGTCCCGCCATCGAAGCGGTCGCGGACATGCTGGGCCTCGCCTATATCCGTGCGCTCGAAGTGGCTTCGTTCTACTTTATGTTCCAGCTGCAACCTGTTGGTTCGGTTGCGCATATTCAGGTTTGCGGCACCACGTCCTGCATGATCTGCGGGGCCGAAGACCTCGTTGCCGTTTGCAAAGACAAGATCGCGTCCAAGGCCCATCAGCTGTCCGCCGATGGCAAGTTCAGCTGGGAAGAAGTCGAATGCCTCGGCTCTTGCGCCAACGCGCCCATGGCCCAGATCGGCAAGGACTATTACGAGGATCTGACCGCCGCTCGCATGGGCGAGATCATCGACGAACTGGCCGCAGGCAACGTGCCCACACCGGGTCCGCAAAACGGGCGGTTTGCGGCAGAGCCCTTGGGCGGTCTGACCAGCCTCAAGGATTTCGACAGCGGCCACACCAAATACAACGCGTCTGTCCAACTGGCGACGGATATCGGCGACACGGTCAAACGCATCGACGGCACCGAAGTGCCGCTGTTGGCCCCGTGGGGCAAAGCCAACGCACCCGACGCTGGCAACGTGAATGAGGAACCTGCCAAGGACAAACCCGTCGCCAAGGCGCCGCCCAAGGAAAGCAAATCCAAGGCCAAGCCCAAACCGAGCGCTCCGGTAACAGAAAATAAATCGGAACAAAAACAAAGCGATAAGGCTGTCCCTGCGGGGACAAAACCCGAGCTTTTGACCGCCCCACGCGACGACGGCGCCGATGATCTGAAGCTGATCAAAGGTGTTGGTCCCAAGCTTGAGGGCGTTTTGAATGACATGGGTGTCTATCATTACGACCAGATCGCAGGGTGGAGCGATGCCGAAGTCGCATGGGCAGACCAGAACCTTGTAGGCTTCAAAGGGCGTGTGAGTCGTGACAATTGGGTCACGCAGGCCCAAGCCCTTGCGCGTGGAGAAGAAACAGAATTTTCCCAACGCGCGAAAAAAGGCGATATCTATAAGGGATAACATCCTGAGACGGGGGAGATATCCTAATGGACAAGAACGAGGGAATGATCAGCTGCGCCATCGGATGCTGGCTGGTGGCCCTGCTGGGTGGCGTGTTGGCAGCGATGCTGTTGATGGTGCTGGGCGGCTGGACATTCATGCAAGGTGTTTTCATGGGCGTGGTGGTCTTTGCCGTCGCCGGTGCCTTGCTGAACTGGATCATCTGCAAGCCGCTTCCTGCAATTGGCGAAGCGACAACCGCGCCCAAGCCAGCGGACACGGCTGCAAAGCCCGCGGCCAAGGCTGCTGCACCGACGGCTGCTGCAACGAGTGCACCGGACACTGCGGCGAAGGCCGATGTAAAACCCTCGGCTCCATTGCCCGGTCAGGCTGAACTGGCCGAACGCAAGGGTGAGTGGAAGTATCAGGCTGAAGAAGAAAAACCGAAGGCCAAGGCGAAAGCCAAGCCCAAGGCAAAACCTGCAGCCAAGAAAAAGGCGGATGCACCCGCGGCTGCCGCTGGCGAAGGAACGAAGCCTGAAACACTGGCGGCTGCCCGCGACGGCGGTCCGGACAACCTCAAGGAAATCAAGGGTGTAGGCCCCAAACTGGAAGCGCTGTTACATTCCATGGGCTTTTATCACTTCGATCAGGTGGCCAGCTGGGGCGCAGATGAAGTCGCTTGGGTCGATCAGAACCTGCAAGGCTTCAAGGGCCGTGTCAGCCGTGACGATTGGGTCGCGCAGGCCAAGATTCTGGCCGCCGGTGGCGAGACCGAGTTCTCCAAGAAGGTCGACAAGGGCGGCGTTTACTGACGTATGTCCGACCGGCTTGATCCGAAGCTGGCCCGTCAGGGCCGTATCGCGGCCCTTGTCATTGCAGGGGCCGCTTTGCTGTCCATCTTCGCACCGGTCATCGTGCAAGGTCTGGGTCTGGCGGCCCGGTTCGAAATTCTGATTCTGCTATTTGCCTTGGCTGCGTTCATTTGGGCACTGGTGGTGGCCATCAGGATTTGGCAAAAGAGCCGTAACAACTGATGGCCTGCGCGCGCGAGGTCAATTTGGCAAAGGATAACACCCATGCTGGCTGATAAAGATCGTATCTTTACCAACATTTACGGGATGCACGACCGCACGCTGAAGGGCGCGCAGGCGCGCGGGCATTGGGACGGCACGGACAACCTGATCAAAAAGGGCCGCGACTGGATCGTTCAGGAGATGAAGGACAGCGGGTTGCGGGGCCGGGGTGGCGCGGGGTTCCCGACTGGTCTCAAATGGTCGTTCATGCCCAAGGAAAGCGACGGGCGCCCCAGCTATCTTGTTGTGAACGCCGACGAATCTGAGCCGGGTACCTGTAAGGACCGCGAGATCATGCGCCATGATCCGCATACGCTGATCGAAGGGTGCCTGATCGCGTCCTTCGCGATGAACGCGAATGCTTGCTATATTTACATCCGGGGCGAATATATCCGCGAGAAGGAAGCGCTGCAGGCCGCGATTGACGAGGCCTATGATGCGGGTCTGGTCGGCAAGAACGCCGCCGGGTCTGGTTGGGATTTCGAGATTTACCTGCACCACGGGGCAGGGGCCTATATCTGCGGTGAGGAAACCGCCCTTCTGGAATCTCTTGAAGGCAAGAAGGGTATGCCCCGCATGAAGCCGCCCTTCCCGGCGGGCGCGGGTCTTTATGGCTGCCCGACGACGGTGAACAACGTGGAATCGATTGCAGTTGTGCCAACCATCCTACGTCGGGGTGCTTCGTGGTTCTCCGGCTTTGGCCGCCCGAACAATGCGGGCACAAAACTGTTCGCCATCTCGGGCCACGTGAACAACCCCTGTGTCGTCGAAGAGGCAATGTCGATCACGTTCGAAGAGCTGATCGAAAAGCATTGCGGTGGCATTCGCGGCGGCTGGGATAACCTCAAGGCCGTGATCCCCGGTGGCTCGTCCGTGCCCTGCGTGCGCGGGGAGAAGATGAAAGACGCCATCATGGACTTCGACTATCTGCGGAATGATCTGCAGTCGGGTCTGGGCACGGCGGCGGTGATCGTGATGGATCAGAGCACGGATATCATCAAGGCGATCTGGCGGCTGTCCAAGTTCTACAAGCATGAGTCCTGTGGTCAGTGTACGCCCTGCCGCGAAGGCACCGGTTGGATGATGCGCGTGATGGACCGTCTGGTACGCGGCGAGGCGGAGGTCGAGGAGATCGACATGCTGCTGGACGTGACCAAGCAGGTCGAGGGGCACACGATCTGTGCGCTTGGCGATGCGGCCGCGTGGCCGATCCAGGGGCTTATTCGGAATTTCCGGGATGAGATTGAGGATCGGATCGCAGGTAAGCGGATCGCGGCAGAGTGATGCTTCGCCAGCCGCACAATAGCCGGCCAAACCCTGGTAGTTGCGGCGAGTGTGGGCATCGCAACCCTCCGAGTTTTGGCAGTCTGTTGTGCGAAAAATGTGGCAGCTACGTGGAAACAACCCATCACCCGGAAAACGAAATCCACCTTGGCCCGACAGCCACAAATGGTGGCCCACCAAAGCTTCTGGTTGTGGTTTTGATCGCCGTAGCTTTGGTTCTGTTCACGCTATCGGTTTTTTAGTCGGCCAATGCACCTCGCTGAATTCAACATCGGCACGCTGAAATACGACTGGGAAGACCCGCGCGTGGCGGACTTTCTGAACAACATCGACCGCATCTATGACATCGCGCGCCGCAGCCCCGGCTATATCTGGCATCTGGAAGGTGAGGACATGGAAGCCGCGCAGCTTGATCCGGATGGGCCGCTTGGGGGCAATCCGCGCACGGCGAGCACGCTGTCGGTCTGGAAAGACCCGCAAAGCCTGCACGATTTCACCTTCAACACCGTTCACAAGCAGTTCTATGACCGCAAGGGCGAGTGGTACGATCCGGATCAGGGTTTGCGCTTTGTCATGTGGTGGGTGCACGAGGGTTACAAACCCACGATTGCAGAGGCAATGCAGCGCTTCCATCATCTTGAAAAGCATGGCAATACTGACACCGCTTTTGGTTGGGATCATCTGACCAAATAGGGCGACCACCCGGTGGAGGAGACCGCAGTGACCAAGACCAAAACCCGCGCGCTGACCGATTTGCGGCCCGCGCTGCTGACGGGCCTTCTGCTGATTGCCGTTCTGCTTCTGTCTGCGTGTAACGAGCGTCAGGCCGATCGGGTGGCCTTTGACGGGGTGTTCTTCCGTGCAACCTCTGGCAAGGTCGACAAGCAGCGGGAACAGTTCGAGGTGGGGGTCAGCCCGGTGTCGGCGTCCCTTGAGGGCGCGCGCGAGGCGGGGCGTTACGAAGCGATCCGCTATTGTATCAAGCAGTTCGGATCGTCAGATATCGAATGGATCGAGGGGCCGGATGCCGAAGACGGCACCCTGCGCATTTCCGGCGACAAGCTCTTGCTGCGTGGCACCTGCACACCCGCGTGATTGCAAGCGCCCGATAAGGCGACATTTTGCGCGCTAACGGGTTGTGTTGGGCCATGTTATTGCATAGCACAAACATGCTTTCCCACATGGCATTAAAGTGATGCATAACGTGGAGAGAAACGATGCGCGCAATGACCATGGCCTTGATCCTTAGCCTGACTGCCGGGAGTGTTTCGGCGAAGCCCCATCTGCGGGATGTGCCCGCGATTGATGGCACCATTCTGGCTGTCGGGATCGCGGATGAGATTCGCAAGAATTGTCCTGATATCTCCGCCCGTCTGCTCCGGGCCTATTCGGTGATCAATGGCTTGAAATCCACGGCCCGCGACATGGGCTATACCGATGAAGAGATCGACGCCTACCGCAAATCCGATACCGAAAAAGCGCGGCTCAAGGCCAAGCGCGTGGCGTATCTGGAAGACGGTGGTGTAAACCCGAACCAACCTGCAAGCTATTGCACGCTGGGACGGGAAGAAATTGAAAAAGGCGGCCAGATCGGCGCCCTATTGAGGATGAACTGACGCATGAGCGACCTCCGCAAGATCATCATCGACGGCAACGAGATCGAGGTGGACGGGGCGATGACCCTGATCCAGGCCTGTGAAGAGGCCGGGATCGAAATTCCGCGCTTCTGTTACCATGAACGTCTGTCGATTGCCGGCAATTGCCGGATGTGTCTTGTGGAAGTTGTGGGCGGCCCGCCGAAACCCGCCGCGTCCTGTGCCATGCAGGTCAAGGATTTGCGCCCCGGGCCTGAAGGGCAACCGCCTGTCGTCAAGACAAACTCGCCCATGGTCAAGAAGGCCCGCGAGGGGGTCATGGAATTCCTGCTCATCAACCACCCGCTCGATTGCCCGATCTGCGATCAGGGCGGCGAGTGCGATTTGCAGGATCAGGCCATGGCCTATGGTGTGGATTTCAGCCGCTTCCGCGAACCGAAGCGCGCCGTAGATGACTTGGATCTGGGGCCGCTGGTTGAGACCCACATGACCCGCTGCATCTCTTGCACCCGTTGCGTGCGCTTCACCACCGAGGTGGCGGGCATCGCGCAGATGGGCCAGACGGGCCGGGGTGAGGACAGCGAGATCACGTCCTATCTGGGTGAATCGCTCGATTCGAACCTGCAGGGCAATATCATTGATCTGTGCCCCGTGGGCGCGCTGGTGTCGAAGCCTTACGCCTTCACCGCCCGTCCGTGGGAGTTGACCAAGACCGAGAGCATCGACGTGATGGACGCGCTTGGGTCTTCCATCCGGGTGGATACGAAGGGCCGCGAAGTCATGCGGTTCCTGCCGCTCAATCATGACGGCACGAACGAAGAATGGATTTCCGACAAGACCCGCTTCGTCTGGGATGGTCTGCGCCGTCAGCGTCTGGACAAGCCCTACATCCGCGAGAACGGCAAGCTGCGCCCGGCCACATGGCCCGAAGCGCTTGGCAAGGCATCCGAGGCCATCAAGGGGGCCACGAAGCTGGCCGGTCTGGTCGGTGATTTGGCCCCGGTTGAGGCGACCTATGCCCTCAAGCAACTGATCGAAGGGCAGGGCGGGATCGTCGAATGCCGCACCGATGGCGCCAAGCTGCCGAGCGGGAATCGTGCGGCTTATGTCGGCGATGCCGCAGTTGAAGACATCGATACTGCCGAAATGATCCTGCTGATCGGGACCAATCCACGTATCGAAGCGCCAGTGTTGAACGCTCGGATTCGCAAAGCGTGGTTGCGCGGCGCGAAGGTTGCATTGATCGGTGAGGCGGTTGACCTGACTTACGACTACATCCACCTGGGCACGGGGCGCGAGATGCTCGCCAACTTGTCCAAGATGGATCATTCGGACAAGCACGGTGTGGCCGGGGTGATGATCGTTGGTCAGGGTGCGCTGCAAGGCGAAGACGGTGCTGCCGTTCTGGCCACGGCCAAAGCAACGGCTGAGGCGGGAGAATCCAAGTTCATGGTCTTGCACAATGCAGCGGCACGTGTCGGTGCGATGGATGTGGGCGCGACCAACCCTGACGGCATGATGGCTGTGGATGGGGCTGACGTTATCTATAACCTTGGAGCGGACGAGATCGAGATCGGCGAGGGCGCCTTTGTCATCTATCAGGGCAGCCATGGCGATCGTGGCGCGCACCGTGCGGACGTAATCCTGCCGGGGGCGGCCTATACCGAAGAGGGTGGGCTGTTCGTGAACACCGAAGGACGTCCACAACTGGCTCAACGCGCCAGTTTTGCGCCCGGAGAGGCCAAGGAAAACTGGGCCATTCTGCGCGCCTTGTCCGGTGAGTTGGAGGCGGTTCTGCCTTTTGACAGCCTGGCCGCATTGCGCGCTGATCTGGTCAAGGCGCACCCGCACTTGGGTGACATTGACGTGGTTGCCGAAAACACCGGTGAGCCACTTGAAGCAGGTGATTTGGGCACGGGCGATTTCACATCCCCCGTCAGCGACTTCTACCTGACCAACCCGATTGCGCGGGCCAGTCAGCTGATGGCCGAACTCAGCGCAAACGCCAAGGCGCGCAAATCGCAGGCTCTGGCCGCTGAATGAAAGCTGCCTGGATCATAACGGCGTTGCCGCTTGCGGCCTGTGAGCCTGTGCCGACGGCAGAGCAATTCATCCCGGACTATCGGGGCGTGGAGACACAGTTGCTTGCCGAGGATCTGGTGCAGTTTGACGTTGAAATGACCAATGCGTTAAGCGCGCAGGACGTGTCCAACTATGCCGAATGTGCCGCCGCCGGATATACGTTGATCCGAGGGTGGGGTTTTGCGCGTCATTTGCGCACGAATGTGAATGAAGAGGGTGGCGTGTGGAGAGCGGATGCTGTTTACACCATCTCGCCAGCCCTGCCGCGGGGGATCAAGACCATCGACGCCGAAGTCGTGGCCGCAGCCTGCGCGGAAAAGGGAATACCGACGGTGTGAGGACTGATGGCTGATTTCTTTACCACTCCTGGCGGCATCGCCGTCCTGATCCTGGCCCAGGTGTTGGCTGTCGTGGCGTTTGTCATGATCAGCCTCCTGTTTCTGGTCTATGGCGACCGTAAGATCTGGGCCGCGGTTCAGATGCGGCGCGGGCCCAATGTGGTGGGCGCGTATGGCCTGCTGCAGACCGTTGCTGACGCCCTTAAATACGTGGTGAAAGAGGTTGTTGTGCCTGCCGGGGCCGACAAGACCCTGTTCATGCTCGCCCCCATGACCAGCTTTGTGCTGGCGATGGTGGCCTGGGCCGTGATCCCGTTCAATGAAGGCTGGGTGCTGTCGGACATCAACGTGGCTATCCTCTATGTCTTCGCCATCTCATCACTTGAGGTTTACGGCGTGATCATTGGCGGTTGGGCGTCGAACTCGAAATACCCGTTCCTTGGCTCACTACGGTCGGCGGCGCAGATGATTTCCTATGAGGTCAGCATCGGCCTGATCATCATCGGTGTGATCCTGTCCACCGGGTCGCTGAACTTTGGTGCCATCGTGAACGCCCAAGACACCGGGTACGGCTTCTTTGGCTGGTATTGGCTGCCGCACCTGCCCATGGTGTTCCTGTTCTTTATCAGTGCCCTGGCCGAAACGAACCGCCCGCCTTTTGACCTTCCCGAAGCTGAATCCGAACTGGTGGCGGGCTATCAGGTGGAATATTCGTCCACGCCTTTCCTGCTGTTCATGGCCGGTGAATATATCGCGATCTTCCTGATGTGCGCGCTGATGTCGCTGCTGTTCTTCGGTGGCTGGCTGTCGCCCATTCCCGGCCTGCCTGATGGCGTGTTGTGGATGGTGGCGAAGATGGCGTTCTTCTTCTTCCTCTTTGCCATGGTGAAGGCGATCACGCCCCGCTACCGCTATGACCAGCTGATGCGATTGGGTTGGAAAGTGTTCCTGCCGTTCAGCCTCGTCTGGGTCGTGTTCGTGGCCTTCGCCGCCAAGTTCGACTGGTTCTGGGGCATCTATGCCCGCTGGGCCGTGGGGGGCTGATATGGGACTGGCTGCTGCCATCAACGAAGCGCCCGAACGGCATCTGGATGACCTTGTATCATTCCTGAGTTCGGAATTTGCCATTGGAACGCTCGACAGCGAACAAACATTTACGTCCTCCGATCAGGGCGAGGTCGTCTCGGCCCTCAAGGCTTGGGCGTACATGCACCTCAACGACGGAACACAGGGAGACTAGCAATGACGCAGATCGACTACGGCCGCGCCGCCAAATACTTCCTGCTGCAGGATTTCTGGGTCGGGATGAAGTTGGGCCTGAAGTATTTCTTCGCTCCCAAGGCGACGCTGAACTATCCACATGAAAAGGGTCCGCTCAGCCCGCGCTTTCGCGGTGAACACGCCCTGCGCCGGTATCCCAACGGGGAAGAGCGTTGCATCGCCTGCAAGCTGTGCGAAGCGATTTGCCCGGCGCAAGCCATCACCATTGATGCCGAACCGCGCGAGGATGGCAGCCGCCGCACCACCCGTTATGACATCGACATGACCAAGTGCATCTATTGCGGCTTCTGTCAGGAGGCCTGCCCGGTGGATGCCATTGTCGAGGGTCCGAATTTCGAATTCAGCACCGAGACGCGGGAAGAGCTGTACTACGACAAGGACAAGTTGCTGGCCAACGGTGAACGCTGGGAAGCCGAGATTGCGCGCAACCTTGAGCTGGATGCGCCCTACAGATGAGCGACGAAAAGAACCCCTTTGCCGCGATGCTTGCCCAGATGCAGGAGATGACCAAAGCTTTTCCGCAAATGGCGGCGTTCGACCCGTCGAAGGGGTTTGATCCCAAGATGTTCGAGACCTTGTGGCCCACAATGCCCAAGGACGTGATGGAGACGTGGTTCGGCAATGCGTTCAACGAGAATGGGCTTGATGCCAAGACGCGCCTTTTGATCACCCTTGCCGGGTTGACCATGCAGGGCGCGCAGGCCGACAGCGCCATCCGCCAGACCGTGCGTCATGCGCGCGAGGCCGGCGCCACGGACCAACAGATTTCCGAGACTTTGGGCATGATGGCGATGTTCGCTGGCGTGCCCGCCATGACCCGTGCCATGGGATTGGCGCAGGAAGTCATGGGCGATGACGAGGACGAGACATGACCGTATTTGCCTTCTATCTCTTTGCGATCAGCGTGATCACCGGAGGCTTGTTCACCGTGATCAGCCGCAACCCGGTCCATTCAGTCCTGTGGTTGATCCTGTCCTTCCTGAGTGCAGCGGGCCTGTTCGTGCTGCTTGGGGCCGAGTTTGTGGCGATGCTGCTGATCATCGTCTATGTGGGTGCGGTTGCGGTGCTGTTCCTGTTCGTGGTGATGATGCTGGACGTGGACTTTGCCGAGCTGAAGGCGGAGATGGCAAAATACATGCCGCTTGCCTTGCTCATCGCTGTCGTGATCCTGATGCAGTTCGTGATGGCCTTTGGCGCGTGGGAATCGAACGCAGCCGCTGAAGGGCTGCGCGCGCAGGTGACACCCGTGGATCGGCACAATACCGAAGCCTTGGGCCTGATCCTCTACGACCAGTATTTCCTGCTGTTCCAGCTCTCAGGTCTTATCCTGCTGGTCGCGATGGTCGGTGCCATCGTACTGACGCTGCGCCATCGCTCGGATGTGAAGCGTCAGGATGTGGTTGCCCAGATGATGCGCGACCCGGCTTTGGCGATGGAGTTGAAAGACGTCAAACCGGGGCAGGGGCTGTAAGCTTGAACACCCGGTGCGCATATCTGGCTGTGGTTGTCGCGATGATGGGGGGTGAGGCTGTTGCCCTGACCCTGACCGATTGCGACCGGACCACGCACATCTCGCATGGCGGTGAAGCGGATCATATTGATCTCGGCCAAGGCCGTGTGATGTGGCGCGACTGGTGGAGCCAGGAGGGAACGGCGACGTCGTTTACTCTGGTGGACTGTGCACCCGGTACGGCGCTGACTTTCCGCACGCAGGAAGAGGATATGGGCAATCGCTTGCCCTACGACCGGACTGAGAAGGCTTTGGCGGTGATTGAGCGTCATGAGAACGGCGCGCGGGCCTTTGCCACATTCGACCGCATGGCCGCCGATCTGGACGGCATCGCGCGGGATGTCGAGATCACCACACTGGATGCAGAGCCTTGCGCCTGCGCCGCACTCTACCCCGACGCTCGGGGTGAGAAGACAGAATTCATGCTGGGCTAACTGGCAACAGACGACAAGCGGGGACACGCCCCGGAGGGACGACATGATAGGACTTGAGCATTACCTGACCGTCGCGGCGACGCTGTTCGTCATCGGCATCTTCGGGCTTTTCCTGAACCGCAAGAACGTGATCATCCTGCTGATGAGCATCGAATTGATGCTGCTGGCGGTGAACATCAACCTTGTGGCGTTCTCGTCCTTCCTGGATGACCTCGTGGGGCAGGTGTTTACGCTGTTTGTCCTGACCGTTGCCGCTGCCGAGGCGGCCATTGGTCTGGCCATTCTGGTCTGTTTCTTCCGCAACCGCGGTACCATCGCCGTCGAAGACGTCAACGTGATGAAGGGATGATTGTAGTGAATATCCCACTTCGATCTGTTGCGGCCTTCGGGTTTATTTTCTCGCTTGCTGTGTCTACGAGTTTTGGTTGGGCTTCCATACCAATGGACTGCGCATCTTCGGATGGCACGCTGTACTCGGTCGCATGGGACCTTGATGAGCATCTTTCAGCTTACCTCGCGCACGAAGAGCAACGCGTTGTTCTCGCGCATTGCTCTGGCAACGAGATGATCAACGTCCAAGCTACAGAACTGAGTGAGCGTACCGGCCACGCCTTCGGCGAGATCGAACGCATTTTTGCAAGCGAAACCGTGTTCACTTTCGATGACGTGGCCGCTCATTTGCGTGACCAGAACTATACGGCAGACGTTGTTTCGCTTCGGCGTGATGGCTGCGTGTGCAAGGAGACTTAAGACGTGGAAACCATCATCCTCTTTGCCCCTCTGGTTGGCGCGCTGCTGTGCGGGTTCGGCTGGCGTGTCTTTGGTGAGGCTGCGGCCTGCTGGATCGCCACGGGCCTGCTGTTCCTGAGCGCGATCCTGTCGTGGGTCGTGTTTCTGACCTTTGACGGCACGACCGAAAGCATTCAGATCCTGCGCTGGATCGAGAGCGGGTCTCTCAGTACCGATTGGGCCATCCGTCTGGACCGTCTGACCGCGATCATGCTGATCGTGATCACCACTGTGTCCAGCCTCGTGCACCTGTATTCCTTTGGCTACATGGACCATGATCCGCAGTGGAAAGAGGGCGAAAGCTACAAGCCGCGCTTCTTTGCGTACCTGTCCTTCTTCACCTTCGCGATGTTGATGCTGGTGACGGCGGACAACCTTGTGCAGATGTTCTTTGGCTGGGAAGGCGTTGGCGTCGCGTCTTACCTGCTGATCGGCTTCTACTACCGCAAGCCGTCGGCCAATGCCGCTGCCATCAAGGCGTTTGTCGTCAACCGCGTTGGTGATTTCGGTTTTGCGCTTGGTATCTTCGGCCTGTTCTTCCTCGTTGACTCGATCAAGTTTGACGACATCTTTGCAGCCGCCCCCACGCTTGCTGAAACGCAGCTGACCTTCCTGTGGACAGAGTGGAATGCGGCCAACCTGATCGCCTTCCTGCTGTTCATCGGCGCAATGGGCAAATCGGCACAACTGTTCCTGCACACGTGGCTGCCCGACGCGATGGAAGGCCCGACGCCGGTGTCGGCACTGATCCACGCGGCGACCATGGTGACGGCGGGTGTCTTCCTTGTGTGCCGCATGTCGCCGCTGATGGAGTTTGCCCCCGAGGCGATGGCCTTTGTCACCTTTTTGGGTGCCGCGACCGCGTTCTTTGCCGCGACCGTGGGTCTGGTGCAGACCGATATCAAGCGTGTGATCGCCTATTCGACCTGTTCGCAGCTTGGTTACATGTTCGTCGCCGCTGGCGTTGGCATGTACTCGGCGGCCATGTTCCACCTGCTGACACACGCCTTCTTCAAGGCGATGCTGTTCCTTGGTGCAGGCTCGGTCATCCATGCGATGCACCACGAACAGGACATGATGAACTACGGTGCCTTGCGTAAAAAGATCCCCTACACGTTCTGGGCGATGATGATCGGTACGCTGGCCATCACGGGTGTGGGCATTCCGGTTTGGATCTTCACGCTGGGTGAAATCCCCATCGGGTTCGCGGGCTTCCAGTCCAAGGATGCCATTGTAGAAAGCGCCTATGCCGCGGGCACGGGCTTCAGTTTCTGGGCTTTGGTCATCGCGGCGCTGTTCACCAGCTTCTACTCGTGGCGGCTGATGTTCCTGACCTTCTATGGCGAGGCGCGCGGCGACAAGCACACGCATGATCACGCCCGTGAAAGCCCGATGACGATGATCATACCGCTGGGGGTCCTGAGCCTTGGCGCGATTTTTGCGGGCATGGTCTGGTACGGGTCGTTCTTTGGGCACACCGACAAGGTCGCGACGTTCTACGGCATCCCTTATGCGGATGCTGCCGAAGCGCATGGCGACGAAAGCCATGGCGATGATCATGCCGACGATGATCATGGTGAGGCCAAGGCGGACGATCACGGCAAAGAGGGCGAACATCACTACGCGTTTGCCGGTAAACCGGGTGAGGGTGCGATCTATATCGGTGAGGGCAACACCGTCCTCGATGACGCCCACAAAGTGCCGTATTGGGTGAAAACTTCGCCTTTCGCGGCGATGCTGATTGGCTTCCTGATGGCCTACTGGTTCTACATCAAGAACCCCGAACTGCCCAAACGGTTGGCCGAGAACCAGCGCCCGCTGTATCTCTTCCTCAAGAACAAGTGGTATTTTGACGAGCTGTACAACGCCATCTTTGTTCAGCCCGCCATGTGGATTGGCAAGAAGCTGTGGAAGAAGGGCGACGGCAACGTCATTGACGGAACCATCAATGGCGTGTCGATGGGCATCGTGCCCTTCATCACGCGCCTCGCGGGCCGTGCGCAGTCCGGCTACATCTTTACCTATGCCTTCGCCATGGTGATCGGGATCGCGGTTCTGGTCACATGGATGACGCTTTCCGGAGGGGCAAACTGATGGACAATATTCTCTCCATCACCACGTTCATGCCCGCGCTTGCGGCCCTGATCCTGGCTGTGTTCCTGCGCGGCGAGGATGAGGCGGCGCAGCGTAACGCCAAGTGGGTGGCTATGGCCACAACCGTGATCACGTTCATCGCGTCGCTTTTCATCCTGTTCGAGTTTGATCCCAACGACACCGGCTTCCAGTTTGTGGAAGAGGGCACGTGGATCATGGGCCTGACCTACAAGATGGGTGTCGACGGGATCAGCGTTCTGTTTGTGATGCTGACCACCTTTATGATGCCCTTGGTCATTGCAGCCTCGTGGTCGGTGACGGATCGGGTCAAGGAATACATGATCGCCTTCCTGCTGCTTGAGACGCTCATGCTGGGCGTGTTCATGGCGCTGGATCTGGTGCTGTTCTACCTGTTCTTTGAGGCGGGTCTGATCCCGATGTTCCTGATCATCGGGATATGGGGCGGGGCGAACCGCATCTACGCAAGCTTCAAGTTCTTCCTCTACACCTTCCTTGGGTCCGTCCTGATGCTGGTGGCGATGGTGGGTATGTATGCGGATGCGAGCACCACGGATATCGAAGCGCTGCTGAGCCACCAGTTCGGAACCGAAAGCTTCAGCCTGCTGGGCATCCAGATCGTAGGGGGCATGCAGACGCTGCTGTTCCTGGCGTTCTTTGCCAGCTTTGCTGTGAAGATGCCGATGTGGCCGGTGCACACGTGGCTGCCGGACGCGCACGTGCAGGCCCCGACCGCCGGGTCTGTTGTGCTGGCGGCGATCCTGTTGAAGCTGGGTGGGTACGGGTTTATCCGCTTCTCCATCGGCATGTTCCCGGTGGGGTCGGATGTAATGGCGCCGCTGGTGCTGTGGATGTCGGCGATTGCGATTGTCTACACCAGCCTCGTGGCGTTGGTGCAGGAAGATATGAAGAAGCTGATCGCCTATTCGTCTGTGGCCCACATGGGCTTTGTGACCATGGGTATCTTTGCGGCGAACCAGCAGGGGCTGGACGGCGCAATCTTCCAGATGCTGAGCCACGGGTTCATCTCGGGTGCGTTGTTCTTGTGTGTCGGTGTGATCTATGACCGGATGCACACGCGAGACATCGATGCCTATGGCGGGTTGGTGAATCGGATGCCGGCCTATGCGCTGATTTTCATGCTGTTCACGATGGCCAATGTGGGACTGCCGGGGACCTCCGGGTTCGTGGGTGAATTCCTGACGTTGATGGCGGTGTTCCAAGTGAACACATGGGTTGCCGCGGTTGCGACGACCGGCGTGATCTTCTCTGCCGCCTATGCACTGTGGCTCTATCGCCGGGTGGTGATGGGCGATCTGATCAAGGAAAGCCTGAAGTCCATCACGGATATGAGTCGTCGGGAGAAGGCGATCTTTGCCCCGCTGGTGGTGATGACGATCCTGCTGGGTGTGTATCCGGCGCTGATCCTCGACATCATCGGGCCGTCGGTGGCCGCCCTTGTGACGCAATATGATACGGCGCTGGCCGCGGCCGAGGCCGCGACACGGCTGGCTTCGAATTAAGGACGAATGAAATGTCTGCTGATCTGACCATCATCCTGCCCGAGATCCTGCTGGCCGTCTTTGCCATGCTGGGCCTGATCGGGGCGGTCTATACGTCCAAGGACGATCTGGCATCGCCGTTGCTTTGGGCCACATCCGCCGTGTTCCTAGCCATTGCGGCATGGATCGGATTTGCGGGTGAGGGCACAAATGTGGCCTTTGGCGGCATGTTCATCGACGACGCGTTCTCGCGTTTTGCCAAGGTGACAATTCTGGTGTCGGCGGCTGCCGTTCTGCTGATGAGTGAAGGATACATGTCGCAGCGTGGATTGCTGCGGTTCGAATATCCGATGCTGGTTGTGCTGGCCGTTGTGGGTATGATGACCATGGTGTCGGCAGGCGATCTGATGGCGCTTTATATGGGTCTCGAATTGCAGTCGTTGGCTTTGTACGTGGTTGCATCCCTGCGCCGTGATAGCGTGAAATCGACCGAAGCCGGGCTGAAGTATTTCGTCCTTGGTGCGTTGTCTTCGGGCCTGCTGCTGTACGGTGCATCGCTGGTCTACGGCTACGCGGGCACCACGCTGTTCTCGGGCATCGTGCAGGTCGCGGAAGAGGGCGTGTCGCTGGGGCTGCTCTTTGGTCTGGTCTTCCTGATGGCGGGCTTTGCGTTCAAAGTCTCTGCGGTTCCGTTCCACATGTGGACACCCGATGTCTATGAAGGCTCCCCCACGCCTGTCACTGCCTTCTTTGCCACAGCACCCAAGGTTGCTGCCATGGCGCTGTTTGCCCGTGTGATGCATGACGCATTCGGTGGTGCGGTTGCGGACTGGCAGCAGATCATGGCGCTTTTGTCGGTGCTGTCGATGTTCCTTGGGGCATTCGCCGCGATCGGTCAGACCAACATCAAGCGCCTCATGGCGTTCTCATCCATCGCGCATATGGGCTATGCCTTGATGGGCTTGGCTGCGGGCACTGTTCTGGGTGTGCAGGCGATGCTGGTCTACATGGCGATCTACGTGACCATGAATGTCGGCACCTTCGCCTTTATCCTGATGATGGAGAAAGACGGCCAGCCGGTGGTCGAGATCGGTGCGCTCAAGATGTATTCCAAGCGTGAGCCGGGCAAGGCGCTGGCGATGCTGGTGCTGCTGTTCAGCCTTGCCGGTGTGCCGCCAATGCTGGGCTTTTTCGGCAAGCTCTATGTCCTGCGCGCGGCCTATGAAGGTGGGCTTGCATGGCTGGCCATCGCGGGGGTAATCGCGTCTGTGATCGGGGCTTATTATTACCTACGCATCGTCTTCTTCATGTATTTTGGCGACGCGGAGGAGGAACGGTTGAACGGCGGTAAATCTCCGATCCTGTGGGCCATGCTGATGGGCTCAGCTGCGGTCATGGTGCTGGGCATCATCAACATGTTTGGTGTCGAGGGCGCTGCGGCAGCCGCGGCGCTGACCTTGGTGAACTAGGCGCGTTTTGGCTGACCAACCCTCCGGGGGAAGTTTATTTAGCAAGATGAAGAATGAATCCTGGCCGGAAGGATATGGGCGGCGCGTTCTGGCGTCCGTCGATTCCACATTGAGTGAGGCGGGTCGGGTCGCGCCGACCCTGTCTGGGCCAGAATGGATTCTGGCGCTTGAGCAAACGGCGGCGCGTGGGCGACGTGGGCGTGCTTGGGCCATGCCGCCGGGCAACTTTGCCGCGACCTTGGTGTTGCCGATTGATGAAGCGCCGGGGCAAGCGGCTTTGCGGTCATTCGTGATGTCCTTGGCCTTGCGCGATGCCTTCGTTGCGGCGACCGGACGCGAGGATGCTTTTGCGTTGAAGTGGCCCAATGACGTGTTGCTGCGTGGGGGCAAGGTTGCTGGCATTCTGTTGGAGAGTGTTGGAGCCGGTGCGCGGCTGACCCACCTTTCGATTGGGATTGGGGTGAACCTGGCTTCGGCACCGGATATAAGTGAAGTCGAGGAGGGGGCTGTCCCACCCGTGGCTCTCAGATCTGCGTTGGGCACAGTCGTCACACCTGAGGACTTCCTGACCCTTCTTGCAACCGCCTATGCCCGGCACGAGGACCAGTTCCGTACCTACGGCTTTGCTCCCATCCGTACGGCTTGGCTGGCGCAGGCCGCCAAACTGGGCGAGGTTATTACAGCGCGCACCACACGCGACACGCATACGGGTACATTTGTTGACGTGGACGCGGATGGCCAGCTTGTTCTAGAGACGGCCAAGTCCCGGATCACCATTCCGGCGGGTGATGTTTATTTCTGAGGAACCTCCGATGAACGACCAAAAGGCATTGGAGAAGTGGAACGGTTTTGTTGCACGAACGGCGGAAGCTCGACTCAGTCATCTCAATGAACGTGACCGTGCTTTATATTTGGCGTATTGGTATCAATCAGAGGTGAACAATGGCGGACATCTTCAGTACTTTTTGAACAGGTCTGCTATGGACCCCGTGCAAGAGACTGCCGCCGCAATACGTGCCTTGCGAGTGAACGCCATGGCGAACGTATTTGAGGACGCGATATTTCTTTGGTGTGGGACGGAAGGGCCATCCATCGAGACGGTGGAAGATTACATAGACGAGGCACTTGAGAACGAGTTCGAGTCACTGGATTCGCGGTTCGCAGCTTGTGAGAAGGATTTGTACCTTGCTATGGAAGCCGCTGTTGTGAACGACTTACCTCTACCAAAAGCGGAGTAAGCCCATGCTTCTGGCCATTGATTGCGGCAACACCAACACCGTGTTCTCCATCTGGGATGGTGAGGCGTTCATCGGCACGTGGCGCACTTCGACGGAGTGGCAACGCACGGCGGATCAGTACTATGTCTGGCTGTCGACGCTGATGAAGTTTCAAAAGATTGATGTTGAGATCACCGACATCATCATCTCGTCCACCGTGCCGCGCGTGGTGTTCAACCTTCGGGTTTTTGCCGACCGGTACTACAACACGCGGCCCATTGTGGTGGGCAAGCCCGATTGCCTGCTGCCGGTGGATGTGCGTGTGGATGAGGGGACACAAGTGGGGCCGGACCGGTTGGTGAATACGGTGGCGGGCCATGATCTGTATGGCGGCGACCTCATCATGGTGGATTTCGGCACGGCCACGACCTTTGACGTGGTTGATACCGATGGCGCTTATGTCGGCGGGGTGATTGCCCCCGGCGTGAACCTGAGCCTTGAGGCGCTGCACAACGCCGCCGCCGCCTTGCCACATGTCGACATCACCAAACCTCAGGCTGTTGTGGGCACCAACACGGTGGCTTGCATGCAGTCCGGTGTCTTTTGGGGTTACGTGGGCCTTGTCCGTGAGATATGTGCCCGAATTAAAGCGGAACGCGCCCGCGACATGCGCGTGATATCGACGGGGGGCCTCGCCCCCTTGTTTCAACAGACTGAAAAGCTGTTTGACGACTTTCAAGATGATTTGACGATGCATGGCCTGACGGTCATCCATCGCTTTAACAAGGATAATAACTGAAGCAATGAGCAGTGAACGATTGATCTACCTGCCCCTTGGGGGAGCGGGTGAAATTGGCATGAATGCCTATGTCTATGGCTATGGTGCACCGGATCAGGAACGCCTGATCGTGGTGGATTTGGGCGTGACCTTTCCCGATATGGACGGAACGCCGGGTGTGGACCTGATCCTGCCGGACATCACGTGGTTGGCTGAACGCAAAGACCGGATCGACGGGATTTTCATCACCCACGCGCATGAAGACCACGTGGGCGCGGTTGCCCACACCTATGACCAACTGGGTGCGCCTGTGTTTGCCCGCCCCTTCACCGCGAATATCGCGCGGCGCAAGATGGACGAGCATGGGCACCCGGAAGATGCGGTGACGGTTGTGGCGGGCTGGCCCGATCAGGTGCAGGCGGGGCCGTTTAACGTTGGCTTCCTGCCCATGTCCCACTCGATCCCCGAAAGTGCCGCGCTGATCATCGACAGCCCCGAAGGGCGCGTGATCCACTCCGGTGACTTCAAACTGGACCCGACCCCGATTGTGGGCGAGCCGTTTGATCCCGAGTTGTGGGCCGAGGTGAGCAAGGATGGGGTCAAGGCGTTGGTCTGCGATTCTACCAACATCTTTTCCCCGCATCCCGGTCGGTCAGAACTGTCCGTGGGCCCGGAGATCGAGAAGCTGGTGCGCGGGCACACCACTGGCATTGTGGTCGCGACCACCTTTGCGTCGAACGTGGCACGCGTGAAAACGCTGGCCGAGGCGGGCGAGCGGGCAGGGCGGTCTATCGTGCTGCTGGGTCGCGCCATGCGGCGTATGATCGAGGCCGCGATTGAGACGGGCGTGCTGACGGAGTTTCCATCCGTTGTCAGCCCTGAGGATGCCAAGAGCATTCCGCGCGAGAACCTTATGTTGCTTGTCACCGGGTCGCAGGGCGAACGCCGGGCGGCGTCGGCGCAACTCGCCAACGGCAAGTATATGGGGCTGGAGTTGAAAGAGGGCGATCTGTTCCTGTTTTCCTCAAAGACGATCCCCGGCAACGAGCGCGGCGTGATCCGCATCATGAACCAGTTGAGCGAGAAGGGTGTGGATGTGGTTGATGACTCCTCCGGTCTTTATCACGTGTCAGGCCATGCCAACGGACCGGACCTTGAGCGATTGCAGGACATTGTGAACCCGCAGATCGTGGTGCCGATGCACGGCGAACACCGGCACCTGCGCGAGCATGTGAAGATGGCGGGCGCCAAGGGGCGCACCGGTGTGCTGGCTGTAAACGGGATGATGATCGACCTCTCGGGCAATGCGCCGAAGGTCGCAGAGTACATTGAGACCGGCCGCACCTATCTGGACGGTTCGGTCAAAATCGGTGCGTTGGACGGTGTGGTCCGCGACCGCATCCGCATGGCGCTGAACGGGCACGTGACAGTGACGCTGATTTTGGATGAACAGGATGAGCCGCTGGGTGAGCCGTGGTGCGAATTGATGGGGCTGGCTGAGACAGGGCGGAGCAATGCCGCGTTGGTAGAGGTACTGGAAGAGGACCTGAACCAGTTTCTGGGTCGGGCAGATGCCAAGACGCTGCGCGATGATGACAGCCTGACGGAAGCGCTGAGGCGGATTGTGAGGAAGTCGGCGCAGGACGAGATTGGCAAGAAGCCGGAAGTGACGGTTGTGATCAGCCGGATGCACTAAACGACAAAGGCGGGCCCTGGCCCGCCTTTTTCATTCAATGGCTTGAGTGCCTTAGCTCGCCATACGCTCTTCGAAACTCAGACCGATGAAGCTGGGCGTGTGATCGCCCAAGCCCACAACCTTGTTGCCACCGCGATCATCGCGCGATGACCGGCTGCGGCTGGAAGAGGAGCGGCTGCGGGACCGCGACGAAGATGTCTCTTCGCGTGGTGTTTCGGCCTTTGTCTCCGGCGCCGTTTCGACGGCGGCTTCTGCCTTCGGCTCGGGCTTGGGCGCTGAACTGGAACGCGACGACCGGCTGCGTGTGGATTTTGGTTTTTCTTCGGTGTCCGACTTTTCCGCCGCCGCTGGTTTGGATGTAGCAACCGGGTTGTCGAGGCGCGGGATCTCTTTCTGAATCAGCTTTTCGACCGCATCGAACTGCTTTTCATCGCGCGGGATGCAGATGGTGATCGCCTTGCCTTCACGACCCGCGCGACCCGTCCGACCGATGCGGTGCACGTAATCCTCGGGGTGGCCGGGGACGTCGAAGTTGAACACGTGGCTGACGGACGGAACGTCCAAACCACGGGCGGCCACGTCAGAGGCCACAAGGATGCGCAACTCGCCATTGCGGAAACCGTCCAGCGTGCGTGTCCGCTGCGACTGGTCCAGATCGCCATGGATCGGGGCAGCATCATATTTGTATTTTTTCAAAGACTTGGCGACGATATCCACATCCGTCTTGCGGTTGCAGAAGATGATCGCGTTGGTCAGCTTCTCGCCCTCGGCATCGATCAGACCGCGCAGAACCTTGCGCTTTTCCGACGCCTCGCGATCACGACGCGAGCCTTTGAACATGACCACGCCTTGGGTGATCGTCTCGGACGCGGTGGCTTGGCGGGCCACTTCGATACGTTCGGGGTTCGACAGGAAGGTGTTTGTGATCCGCTCAATCTCGGGCGCCATGGTGGCGGAGAAGAACAGGGTCTGCCGGGTAAAGGGCGTGAGGCCAAAGATGCGTTCGATATCGGGGATGAACCCCATGTCGAGCATCCGGTCGGCTTCGTCCACGACCATGACCTTCACGTCGTTCAGGATCAGTTTGCCGCGTTCAAAATGGTCCAGCAAACGACCGGGTGTGGCGATCAGAACGTCGACGCCCTTGTCGATCAGGATGTCCTGTTCCTTGAAGCTCACACCACCGATCAGCAGCGCCTTGGTCAGCTTCACATGCTTGGCGTAGGTGTCGAAATTCTCGGCCACCTGAGCGGCCAATTCACGGGTGGGGCACAGCACAAGGCTGCGCGGCATCCGCGCCCGCGCACGGCCCCGGGCCAGTTGCGTGATCAAGGGCAGGGTGAAGCTGGCGGTCTTGCCGGTGCCGGTCTGGGCGATGCCCAGAACGTCGCGCCCATCAAGGGCTGCGGGAATCGCGCCGGCCTGAATGGGTGTTGGGGTTTCGTAACCCGCTTCGTCGATGGCTTTCAGGACCTTTGGATTCAGGTTCAGATCAGAGAATTTTGTCATGTATGTCCGTAGGTTGCGGACACTGACTTGGCCCGCGGCGTCTGATGATGTCGGCCCGAGTGGCCCAAACGGAGGCGCGATGCCCCGACATGCTGCGCGTGCATAGCAAAGGTGCTGCTTGGCGTCAAACCGTGGCGTTGGGGAAGTGCTTGGCCAAAGCCGCTTCCAAATTCAAGTCAACCTCGCGCAGAAGCCCATGCGCAGACAGGCGCGCGCGCAGATCAGCGGAGTCGCCAATGACTTCGTCGTAGAACCGCCGCAAGCCAGCTTCGCCTTCTTCGTCCTGCAACTGTTGAAACAGCGCGTGTTTGTTCACGGCGCTGCTGCCTGCTTCTGCCGCGGGTTTGAGTTCCGCGCGGTAGGACCCTTTGTCCAGCCGGTAGTCATAGGCCGCGCGCCATGCGTCCCAGGATGCTGCGTGGCAATGGGCCAATTGGACCGCTTCCAGTTCCAGTGTGTCGGCGAAGGCGACGTCGTTTTGAAACGCGTTGTGGATTTTGACTGTAATGTCAGGCAAGCCCTTGCGAACAAATACCTTTCCCGCGACATGGCTTACAAAGCCACCGCGCAGGTATTGACCGAAATCCGGATATATCTTGCGCACGAGCGTGGGTCGATTTGGTGCGGCGATGAATGTCTTGAATGCCGTCCTGGAACCGCCCAGCAGTTCCATCGGACGAACGCGCAGACAGTTTCGCGATGCAGGCACGGACCCAAGGATGTCAGAGATGGGTTGGTTTGAAACGAGGAATTCATCCACATCGATATGTGTCAGCCAGTCCACTTCGGTGGGGCGGTTGTAGGCATGGGTTGCATTGACGGTCTGACGCACCTGATGTTTGAGAGGACGGCGCCCGGACACCTTCGCCCAATACCCCACGTCACACATGCGAACGCGTACTTTCGCGTGTCGTTTCAAGACGTGATACGCATCCTGATTGTCGCTGTCCAAGTAGAGGTAGAGCCGATGCGCACCCTGTTCCAAGTGGTAGGCGGCGAACTTCAGGATCGTCTCTGTCGGTGCGAGGACGGTGGCGCAAATACCCCAGGTCATTCTGGCACCTTGTAGGCCTGCATGCGCCCAAAGATCGTGGATCGGTCCTCCATCAGCATTCGGAGCATGCGGACGGCCAAGGGTTGTATCGTTTCATCACGTTCCGCCAATTGCCAAAGTCGCGCCAGCATCACCTTGTCCACGTCGCCTTTTTCGATGGAGTAGGGCGGCATGCCAAGACCCAGTGGCGGGCGTCTGAGATGGCGAACGAATTTCATTTTTTCATGTCCCGGTTTTCCGGTGGAGCGACGCTCGCTGTCATGGAGCTTGATGAGGTCGAACAGGGTTGAAAGCCCCATCCCGAGCGCCCTTTGATCGCTTGTTTCGCCGCAATCGGCAAATGTGGTTGCGGATGATATGAGCCATCGCACGGACAAGGCAGCGGCCAGTTTTTGCCCGTCTTCGCGCCACATACGAAAGAACAGGGGCATCGCATCGGGCGGCGGGTCGTTTCGCCGCGACATCGCGATCAGCAGGGCGAGCAGTCTAAAGATCTCTGGTTGACCTTCGAACTCCATCTGCAATTCCAGATACTTGCGGCGCACATCGTAGCGTGGCGTGTCAGAGTATTTCAGCGTTGTTTTGGGGACTTGGGTGGTCCAAAGGGTCGTAAGGTCCGTATCGATCGGCGGAACAAGATCGGCGGCGTTCTGAAACGGGCGTTGCCGCCGTTCCAGAAACCTCATGAGCGCCGCATACCCGCCATGATAGATGGGGCTGTCTGCGTCGCTCATGGTGTCAGACCATCATTTCTTTGGTGGCGGTCAACTTTACGTCCGGATAATCCCGCGCCACCCGGTCGATGTCCCATTGTAGGCGGGTCAGGTATACGATGTCGCCATCGTGGTCGTGACTGATGTGTTGCTTGTTGCTTTCTGTAAACTTTTCAACGGCTTGCTTGTCACCGCTCACCCAGCGCGCAGAGGTGAACTGCGATTGTTCGAACCGCACGGGCAGCCCGTATTCAAGTTCGATCCGGCTGGCCAGCACTTCGAATTGCAATGCGCCGACGACACCCACGATGAAACCCGACCCGATGGCGGGTTTGAATACTTTTGCAGCCCCTTCTTCGGCAAATTGCATCAACGCTTTTTCCAAATGCTTGGCTTTCAGCGGGTCACCGGCCCGCACGCCCTGCAAAAGTTCGGGCGCAAAGGACGGGATACCTGTAACACGCAAAGCTTCACCTTCGGTTAACGTGTCGCCAATGCGCAGTTGCCCGTGGTTGGGGATGCCGATGATGTCGCCGGCCCATGCCTCTTCCGCCAGTTCGCGGTCGCTGGCCAGGAACATGACGGGGTTGGAGATCGCCATGGGTTTTTTGGACCGAACGTGGGTCAGTTTCATGCCACGTTTAAAATGCCCCGAGGCCATGCGCAGGAAGGCCACGCGGTCGCGGTGCTTGGGGTCCATGTTGGCCTGTACTTTGAAGACAAAGCCGGAAACCTTTGGTTCTTCTGGAGAAATTTGCCGAGGCTGCGCGGATTGCACCTGCGGTTCGGGACCGTAATTGGCGATGCCGTTCATCAGTTCCTTCACCCCGAAGGAGTTGATGGCCGAGCCGAACCAGATGGGCGTGAGCGTGCCTTGCAGCATGGCTTCGGCATCCAGTGGCGGCAGCAATTCCCGTGCCATTTCAAGCTCTTCGCGCAGTTGGTTCAACTGATCTTCGGGCACGTGTTCGGCCAGTTTGGGATCATCAAGACCGTTGATTTCAATGCTTTCCGCGACCTTGTTGCGGTCGGCGCGGTCCATCAGTTCAAGACGGTCGCGCAGGATGTCGTAGCAGCCGATAAAGTCGCGGCCCACGCCGATGGGCCAGGATGCAGGTGTGACGTCAATGGCGAGGTTTTCCTGAATTTCGTCAATGATCTCAAAGACGTCACGGCTTTCGCGGTCCATCTTGTTACAGAATGTCAGGATCGGCAGATCGCGCAGGCGGCAGACCTCGAACAGCTTTTGGGTCTGGCTTTCTACGCCCTTGGCGCCGTCGATCACCATGATGGCCGCGTCCACCGCTGTCAGCGTGCGATAGGTGTCTTCGGAGAAGTCGGAGTGGCCCGGCGTATCCACGAGATTGAAGCGGAACGTGTTGTTTTGATTGGTAAAGTCGAAGGACATGGCGGAGGCCGAGACCGAGATGCCACGGTCCTTCTCCATCGCCATAAAGTCCGAGCGCGTGCGCCGCGCTTCGCCCTTGGCGCGCACCTGTCCGGCCATCTGAATGGCACCGCCGAACAGCAGGAACTTTTCGGTCAGCGTCGTCTTGCCCGCGTCGGGGTGCGAGATGATCGCAAAGGTCCGGCGACGGGCGATTTCGGGGGGCAATTCGGGGCGATTGTCTAACATATCTGCCCTATATCGGGGGGCGTCAAAGGGGGCAACACCGGGGTGTCACCCCGCGTGCACCCCCCGTACACCCCCTGTGCACCCCCAACGCACGCATCGCTCAGGCCGCGTTAATGCTTTGGTGACAACCTTGCGCGTGCAGATGAGCCAAACCGGGAGATGGGGTATGTTACAGAGCCAGCGCAAAGCGCAGCTTGATTTGCAGGTCACGTTGGACCGTCATCAGGACGCCATGCGCCGCAAGCAGATCGACGAGATGATCCCGCTGGCCTGGAACGGGCTGGACAGTTTTGACGGGGTGGCACCGCACAAGACGCGCGTGACCATTCGGCTGGATGCGGACATGGTGAAGTGGTTTCGCAAGCTTGGCCCGAACTATTCCCAACGGATGAACGACGTGCTGCGCATCTATTGGTCGGCTTTGTTGGGAGGGCAGATCGCTGCGCATATCGGCGATGATCCGATGCCGCGGATGAAGCTTGAGATGGACGCCTTGGCCCGTCGGCTGGAAGCGCAGCGCGAGGCGATGGAACGGGGGGCGGACCCCTCCTGCCAATAACTGTCAGTGGTCCACCGTAGTTTGTCTTCAGCCACAGGAGGACGACAACATGGCACTGAAAGAGATCGCTGACGCATTGGTTGCAGGCTGCCGCGAGGGGCGCGAGACCGAGAACCTGGAAAAGCTCTATGCCGCGGACGCGGTGTCGGTCGAGCCAGTTGATATGGGAGAGGGCCGCGAAGCCAAAGGAATGGACGCCCTGAAAGGCAAGCATGCCTGGTGGGATGCGACGTTTGAGTTGCTGGATGCGAAGGTGTCCGATCCGTTCCCGCATGGCGATGACCGGTTTGCGGTGGTGTTCGAGGTGAAGGCCAAGAACAAGGAAAATGGTGAGGTCAGCGACATGAAAGAGGTCGCGGTGTACCATGTCGCGAACGACAAGATTGTGCGGGAAGAGTTCTTCTACGGGATGTAGTAATTGGTGAACGGGAGTTGAACACTGGTCAGGCAAAAGGCGTCAAAACCGTACTCTGAACGCGTTTTCAACTCCCAACACGACCAAGTGTGACACGATAGACGTCTTTTTCTATGCGAACAGTTTCTAGTTCAATTTCCACGCTTTGCTTACTGAAATTTCTGGGTTGATCGGCCGATTGGCGCCATCCCTCCGCAACAAGGCTTCTGGCAATGCTCGTGGCATATGTCTCAGGTCTGCCACCGATGCGAAAAAAAATAAAACTGCAACTCGGGGGAGCATTGCCGAGAACAAACCGAATTGCGTCGTCAGCAGGGGTTTCGGGATAATACTTTGTTCTGGCCGACACTTGGTATTTCCCGCGGCCTGACTTGCTTCGGATCAAGCCGCTACTCAGAGTGTATGAGCAGTCAGGCATGGCCGCCAAAACCTCTTCATCGACGCGAGACGGTAGTACGTCCGAACCTGGTTTGGTGTCGTCGCATGCAGCCAACAGACCAAGCAGCAAGATTATCGTGAATATGTTTTTCATCTATCGTCTATCCGAGACTTGGGCCTGTGCAGGTCAGCTTACTTGATTGACAACGTGGATGGCAGATTGTTGAGGCACGTCAAGGCATTTCAACGCGTCGACGCCCGCCGCAGCAGTTCCGCCGCGTCGGGGCGGTCGAGCAGGGTTTCCGTGACATCGAGCCCGGAAAGACCGGCAGCCGTGTGCTGCGTCAGCAGGGCTGACACGTCCTCGGGCACGACCGGTTTGGTGCGGGTGTCGATCAACATCGATTCCGCCGCGATCCCTTCGGCATAGATGATCTGATGCGTGTCGAAGAGCAGCTCGAAATAGTCGACAAAGCCGCCATCCTGCACCGTCACGCTGTCGCCGTTCACAAGGTGCCGCGCCTTGACCAGCAATTCGGAGCGACCGGCACCGAGGCGGTCCTGACGTTGGTAAATGAAAAGCCGATGATCCGGCGACACGATCAGGTCGCGGTCGTTGTTCAATGTGCCTGCGCGGATACGGATCGGGGCAAAGTCGCCGGTGGCCCGGACGGTGGACTGGCCGACCCAGCGCACCTCTTGCACGCCATCGTTGCGCGTCAGGATGCGGTCGCCCACGGCCAGTTCTTCGATCGGTTTCTGGGCGCCGGAGGACATGGTGATATGGGTGCCACGGGTAAACCGGGCACAGGCCATATGTGCAAACTTCGTCCGCGCGTCGTCAGGATCAATGCCGACCAGGGCGTAGGGCGTGCGTGGGCTCAGCGCAGCCAGTGGCAACAGGTAGATCTGTTCGATGTGCCCCGCGTCATCAACCTCCACCATCACCACGGCGTCGGTAATCTGCCCGTCCGGTGACATCAGTGTCAGCGCGCAGTCCAGGTGGATGGCCGCACCGGGTGTGCCGCAAGCGCTGCCCGGCGCAACGGTCAGATGTGATGTATCGGTCGCATGGATCGACAGCCGGACCGGCTGTGCCATGGGCGCCAGCATATAGGCGTCATCCAGCAGCAGGTCATCTGCGCAGGCCAGCGTGTCACCCAGATTGGCCCCCTCGCTGACCACAAAGTCATGCGCGCGAAAGACGGGCAGGCTTTGTGCGGGCGAAGGCGCGGTGTCTGTCATCTGCTTGGCTGCTCAGAAGTGTTTGGTAGAGCGCTAACGTAGAATTGTGTCGCCTGTCGGTCAACAGTTCGGCCTTTTGCTGGCACATTGGTGATCGGGCCGTTACCTCTTGGTCCGAGAATTGACAGGGAGAGCGATGATGGATCTGGGAATTGCAGGCAAGCGGGCGGTTGTGTGTGCGTCGTCCAAGGGGTTGGGCCTGGGCTGTGCCGAGGCATTGGCGGCGGCCGGTGTGCATCTGGTGATGAATGCGCGCGGGTCCGAAGCGCTGGAGGCATCGGCCGAAGCCATCCGAGCGGCCCATGGGGTCGATGTGCAGACCGTGGCCGTCGACGTGACCACGGCGGACGGGCAGGGTGCGTTGATCGAAGCCGCAGGCGATGCCGACATTCTGGTCAACAACGCGGGCGGCCCGCCCCCCGGCATGTGGCATGACTGGGACCGCGAGGATTTCATCAAGGCGCTGGATGCCAATATGCTGGCCCCCATTGCCCTCATCAAGGCGTTGGTGCCGGGCATGATGGACCGTGGTTGGGGTCGGGTCGTCAACATCACCTCCCAATCGGTGAAAGCGCCCATTCCGGTGTTGGGTCTGTCGAATTCGGCCCGTGCGGGGCTGACGGGCTATGTCGCCGGGACTTCGCGTCAGGTGGCGAACAAGGGTGTCACCATCAACAACCTGCTGCCGGGCATTCACGCGACCGACCGGGCGGATGCTTTGGATGGTGGTGTCGTTGCCGCAAAGGGGATCACGCTGGAGGAGGCGCGCGCCGAGCGTGCCGCGACCATTCCTGCCGGGCGGTATGGCACGCGGGACGAGTTTGGCGCGGCTTGTGCGTTTCTGTGCTCGCAGCATGCGGGCTTTATCGTCGGGCAGAACCTGCTGCTGGACGGCGGTGCGACCGTGGCGACGATTTAATGGCCAAAGCGCCTGCCACCTTTTCGTTGAAAGACCAGCTGTTCAATGCGGACAGTCTGGGCGATCTGGCGGATGAGTTCGCGGCAGGCGTGCCCGGCTTCGACCGGGACGGTTTCCATGTGGCGGCGCTGTCGGGGATTGCCGAGCGGTCCTTGATGGAGTGTCTGGATTGGTTCGCGGATTGTGCGGAACCGCATTTGGCGTCGGATTTCCCTGCCATGGCGGATCAGTTGGAGGCGGCGATGCCGCCTCGGCTGGATCCGTCCCTGCGCGATAACGATTTTGGCCGGTTCATTCATGCGGTGCCGGGTGTGCTGGCGGTGCGACACGGGCTTGAGGCGCATCGCGACCGGGCGCTTGATCTGCTTTATGCCGCCACGCAACGGTTTTCGATGGAGTTCTATATCCGACCTTTCCTGAACCGTTGGCCGGAGGAGACATTGGCGCGGCTTGCCACGTGGGCGGGGGACGGGAATTACCATGTGCGCCGGTTGGTCAGCGAGGGGACGCGCCCCAAATTGCCATGGGCGCGCAAGGTGGAGCTGACGCAGGACCAGACCTTGCCGTTGCTGGAACGGTTGCAGGCGGATCCCACACGATTTGTGACGCGGTCGGTGGCGAACCATCTGAATGACGTGGCGAAGTCGGACCCGGAGGCGGTGTTGGGGCGATTGTCTGCGTGGGAGGCGGATGGGTCCCAGGGTGCCAAGGAACGCGATTGGATGCGCCGTCATGCGCTGCGCACCTTGGTCAAGGACGGGCATGCGGGGGCGATGGACATGTTGGGCTATCGTGGGGATGCGGATGTGTCCGTGTCTTTGGACGTTGCGACGCCGTCTGTTGCTTTGGGCGAGGCACTGGAATTTTCCGTGACTTTGGAGGCTGGTGACGCGCTGCCCGTGCTGGTGGATTATCGCATCCGCTTTGCGCGTCCCAACGGGAAAACGGGTGAAAAGGTGTTCAAGTTGAAGGTGGCTGAGGTGAAGCCGGGCACCCCTTTGGTGTTGAAGAAAGTGCACAAGCTGAAGGCCAATGCGACGACCTTTGAACTGCATCCCGGGAGCCACGGGCTGGTGGTGCAGGTGAACGGCGTGGACCGGGCGGAAGCAAGTTTCGAGATTGTGTGAGGTCGGTGGGGCGCTCTCTTGGCTGCGCCAATTCGCCCGCCCACCGACCCAATGTGTTTGGCTTCGGGCTCACCAAGACAAGCCTCTTGTCCCGGGTCCACCCTGCGCATGATCTTTGGCGTGACAGAAAGCTGTCGTCTTCCCAAGTGAAATAGCCGTCTCCCCGCATGCGGGGCCCCTCGGCGATTTCACTTGGCAAACCGCCTTCTTTCCGTCCCACGTCGATCAAGCGAGGGTGGCTCCGAGACAAGGACTTCACATTTTGGAACTGTGTGGTTCACAAACCTGTCAGCCCGGTGGCCGTGCGCAAGGCACCCTGCTAGGTCGCTGAAAAACCAGCATGAAAGACCTTGCCATGAGCCCAGCCGTTTTGATCGTCCTGTTTGTCATATTGATCGGGGCGAGTGTGTTGGCGGCCCCGCGGCGGGCGTCTGTGGAGGGGTTCTTTGCCGGGCATATCGGCGGGCAGGCACCGGGGCTTTGGGTGCTGGTGCTGAGTCAGGTGACCACGTGGATTTTTGCGCGCAGCCTGATGAACGCTGCCATTCTGGGCTATTTCTATGGCATCGCGGGCACGCTGGCTTATGCCGCCTATTACGGCAGTTTTCTGAGTGGCGGCTTCATCGTGGCGCGGTTGCGGGCGCAAGGGGCCGGGTCTGTGCAGGACTGGCTGGGTGCGCGGTTTGGGACCGCTGGCACCGGAGCGTACAACGTCGTGATTGCGCTGCGCCTGCTGTCTGAGGTGTTTGCCAATTTGCTGGTCGTGGGCCTAATTGCCGGGGCGGTGATCGAGGGCAGTGCCACATGGGCAATTGTGATCGTGGCTGTTGTTGGGTTGGCCTATTCCGCGTGGGGTGGGTTGAGTGCCGCGTTGCGCACGGATGTGGTGCAGATGGTGGTGTTTCTGGCCGTTTTTGGCATCGCCTTTCTGTATCTGGTGCTGGCCCCTGGGTTTTCGCTGGGCGCTGTGTTGACAGCATCCGGCACGGCGGGTGCGTGGAACGGCTGGGTGTTGCTGGCGGTGGCTGCGTTGCAGGTGTTTTCGTACCCTGCCCATGACCCGGTGATGATGGACCGCGGGTTTATCGCGGATGAGGAGACGACGCGGCGATCGTTCCTGCATGCGTTCTGGGTGTCCACCTTGTGCATCATCGGCTTTGGATTCTTTGGCATTCAGGCGGGTCTTTTGGGGGCGGAGTATCAGGGCGAGTTGATCGGCACGTGGGGGACAATGTTCCCCGTTTGGGTCTTTGCCTTGCTCATGCTGTCGCTGTTGGTGTCGGCGATGTCGACGCTGGATTCCGCACTGTCATCCTCGGCCCGGTTGGTGGTCGAGGAATGGGCGCTCGCCCCGCGCACGCTGATGGGGGGGCGGGTTGTGATGGTTGTTTTCATGGTGTTGGGGGCGGCTCTGACCCTTTGGGGCAATGCGACGCTGTTCGATGCGGTGGCGGTCAGTGGTACGGCGTCGATGTTCCTGACGCCTGTGTTGATTGTGGGCTTGGTTATGGGGCGGAGCGTGCCCAAGTGGTCTTATCTGGTGGCGTTTGGGGCGGCGATACTGGGCGCGCTGGCCTATTTCGGGCGGGCTTGGCCCGGTGTGGCCGCTGTACTGCCCGAAGGCCATAAATACGAGCAGTTGCTGGTGATTTGTGTGGCCGTTCTGATCGTGGGCTTTGCGGCGGTGCTTGCGGGCGCGCGTCGGGCCTGATACCTCCCGACTGTTTTGATCGGGAATGGGCGCATTGTGACGGCACCTCGGCTGGAAATTCGCAATCTGGTGCGCAGCTTTGGCGGGCGTCGTGTGGTTGATGGAGTCAGTCTGTCGATCAAGCCGGGGCAGGTGACGTGCCTGCTGGGGCCGTCGGGCTGCGGCAAATCCACGACCCTGCGTATGATTGCGGGCGTCGAGATGCAGGACAGCGGCGAGATCTATGTCGATGGCAAGCTGATCTGCGACACCAAGTTTCGTGTCCCGCCGGAACGGCGCGAGATTGGTCTGATGTTTCAGGACTTTGCCCTGTTTCCGCATCTGAGTGTTGAGGGCAATGTCGCTTACGGCCTGTCCGGGTCGCGCGATGAAAAACGGGCGCGGGTGGAGGAGATGCTGGCGCGTGTGCGCATGTCGCGTTTCATCGACATGTATCCGCATCAGTTGTCGGGCGGTGAACAGCAGCGTATTGCGCTGGCTCGCGCCCTGGCTCCGAAGCCGCGCATCATGCTGATGGACGAGCCGTTTTCGGGCCTCGATAACCGTTTGCGCGATGGTATCCGGGACGAAACGCTGGCGATCCTCAAGGAAGAGGATACGGGCGTATTGCTGGTCACCCATGAGCCTGAAGAAGCCATGCGCATGGCCGACGAGATTGCGCTGATGCGCGATGGGCAGATTGTGCAGCAGGGTGCGCCGTATAACGTCTATACGCGGCCCGTAGATCGGGCGGCGGTGGCGTTTTTCAGTGATGCGAACCGGTTGCGGTCTGTGGTCGAGGGTGCGCTGGCCATGACGCCTTTTGGCCGGTTTCTGGCGCCCGGTGTGCCGGATGGCACACCCGTGGACATCGTGTTTCGGCCCCAGCATGTGAAGATTGATTTTGACCGGGCAGGCGTCGGGCCGGGACCGACGGCCGCCGAGGGGACGGCGGCGCGGGCGCGGGTGATCCGGGCGCGATTCATGGGCAATGAGAGCCTTGTGGAGTTTTGTCTTGATGACGATGGGGCGCTGATCAAGGCGACCGTGCCGGGCGTGTTCCTGCCGCAAGCGGACACCGTTATGTGGCTGCGCATCCGGCGCGACAAGTGTTTTGTATTCCCGACCGAGGAGGGCGCTGCATGAGTGGGCCGATGATTGTGGAGTTTGGTCTGGGCACGTCGTTGCGCCGGGGCAGTTATACGGAGGCCGCTGCGCGGGCTGTGCGGGCTGCACTTTGGCGCAATTCGATCAATTTGGCCGAATATCTGGGCGTGAGCAAAGAGGATATGCGCATCGAGGTGCATATTGGCTGTGCGCAGCCTGATCTGGTGGATACGTCTGTGCTGGCCGAGGTGTTTCCCTATGGCGAGACGTCATTTGTTGTGGGGCATGGCGGGCTTGATGTGGCGCGGCCCGAAGGCGTTGGGAACCCGACCGTAATGGCGCAGGCCGCGCTGGTTGTATCGGTGGAGTTCCCTCATGACTGAGCAGCGGTTGATCATCGAGATGGCGCAGGGCGTCGATCTGCACGGGCGTGACGACACCAAGGCGGCGCGGCGCGCGGTGGAGCAGGCGTTGCAGGGGGCATCCTTGCCCATCTTTGGGACGTTGGGTGTGGACCGTGAGGAGATGCGCGTTGTGGTGCATATCGGTGTGCCGCGGCCCGAAGCGGTGGACGTGGATGTGATTGCGGGGCTCTTGCCATATGGCTCGGTTGAGGTCGTGCCTGAGAAGGGTGGTCTGGATGTGCCTGTTGCGGGCGATGTAGCTGTGATGGCGGTTGCGGCCATCGAAGTGTTTTTGCCTGTTCGGGGGTGAGATTATTCTGCGAATAATCTTGTCGCGCGGGATCAGAGGTTGGGGTCGTAATCGGTGAGCCGTTTGCCCGGTTCATCCACGAACATTTCCGGCAGCGCCTCTGCGCTTTGAATAAGATCGACGCGGAAGACACGGAAATCATTGCGCATTTCACACCATGAGGTGAGCGTCCAGACGCGGCCCCAGTATTCCATGTGCAAGGGTCGGATGGTGCGGGTGGTGATCCTGTCCCCTTTGGAGTGATAGGTCAGACGCAGCTTCTGCTTGGCCCGGATCGCGGCGCGCAACGTGGGCATCTGGGCAAAGCCGCGCACTGCGTCCGCAAAAGGGTAGACTGCGAATTTCCATTTGTCGGCTTCTGCCACCGTGCGTTCGGGCAGGACGGCGTCGATCTTGTCCGCCAGTGTGCGGGCGGCGGATTTGAGCGTGTCATCGGCGGCTTCGGCCACAATGGCCATGCCGAGGTTGAGCGCCTCCAGTTCCTCGGTCGTGAGTGTCAGGGGCGGCAGGCTGATCGCTTCGGTGATCATGTAGCCCACGCCGCGTTCGCCCTGCACGGGCACGCCGGAGGCCACCAGCGTGTCCATGTCGCGGTAGATGGTGCGCACCGACACCTCGCAGATATCCGCGATGTCCTGCGCTTTGTGCAATTTGCCGTCGCGCAGGATCTGGATGATGTCAAAGAGGCGGTCGGTGCGGCGCATGCTACTCCTGTTGCAACTGGATGGGGGCGTGGCGCATGTCCATGCCGTTGGGGTCAATCATGGACATGAACGGTTGCGCTTCGGGGCGTTCGAACATCTGGGTGGCGGCGGCTTTGGCCGCCTCAAGCGAGGTCCATGTGATGTGGTCGGTCCAGAGGCCTGTGTCATCAGATGAAAGCGTGCGTTTGATCATGGCACCGGTGCTGCGCAGGAAGGGGCCCAAATCGTCTGCTGCCGCGATGAAGGTTGCTGTGTCGGTGCCTTCGATCAGTCGGAAGGTGACGATTTCAGCGACGGGACCCGCCGCGCCGGTGCCTTCTCCGGAGGCGGCGTGGGCGAGGGAGGCGGCAAAAAGGGTGGTCATCATGGTGCGCATCGAAATCTCCTTTGGTTTGAGCGGTGATGCGCCGGGCTTAACGGGATGCAACTGACACTAACCTGTCAGTTGAGTGTGGGCCATTAGAATTTTCGCCGAAAATTCTCGGCGTCTTGATCGGGGAACGGCCCGTTCGCCTTTTCGCAGCTGCGGCAAACTCATAGAACACTACGCGACACAGGGTGCATTCCGCGCCCGACAGATGGGAGAGACACCATGGGAATTGGAAATATCGGACTTCCGGGCCTGCTGCTGATCGCCGTTGTGGTGCTGGTGCTGTTTGGGCGTGGCAAAATTTCGAGCCTGATGGGCGAAGTGGGCAAAGGCATCACCAGCTTCAAGAAGGGCGTGAACGAAGGCAAGGAAGAGCTGGAAGCGGCAAGCGCCGAAGACGCCAAGGACATCACGCCCGAGACCGACAAAGACAAGGTGTAAGCCATGTTCGACCTCGGCCTTGCTGAGCTGCTGATCATCGGGATCGTGGCGCTGATCGTCATTGGACCCAAGGACCTGCCGATGGTGTTCCGCAATGTGGGACGCTTTGTGGGCAAGGCCCGTGGCATGGCGCGCGAGTTTTCGACGGCCATGAACCAGGCAGCGGACGAGGCGGGCGTCAAGGACATCCAGAACACGATCAAGACGGCCACCAACCCGGTGGGCAGCGCCATGGACGGTGTCCGGGACGCAGCGCGCGATGTGACGTCATCGCTGACCGATCTGGATCCCGACAGCGAGACCGGAAAGCTGGCGGCCGAGCGTGCCGAGAATGCGCGCAAAATCCAGGCGGCCACCGCGCGGGCGCAAGCCGAACGCAAGTCCAAGGAAGCGGCGGATGCGCTTGCCAAGGCCGAAGAGCTGGAAGCACAAGCGCCCGATGAGGCCCCGAAAGAGAGCTAGATGAGCCAGTCAGAGAACCTTGACGACAGCACGGCGCCGCTGATCGAACATTTGGCGGAGCTGCGCACGCGGCTGATCCGGTCGGTAATTGCGTTCATCATTGGCATCACCGTGTTTTTCATCCCGATTCAGGGTGATTTCATCGCGGTGCATGTGCTGAACTTCCTTATGGCGCCTATCGTGGACACGTTGCGCGATCTGGGCGACCCATCGCCGACATTGCAATACACCTCGCCGCAAGAATACCTGTTCACGCTGTTCCGCATTTCCATGGTGTTTGGCTTTGCGCTGGCATTCCCCGTCATCGGCTACCAGATGTGGCGCTTTGTTGCGCCGGGGCTGTACAGGCAGGAAAAGAACGCGTTCCTGCCGTTTCTGGTCGCCTCGCCTGTCATGTTCCTTCTGGGTGCAAGCTTTGCCCAGTTTGTCGTCACCCCCCTGGCGATGGCGTTTTTCCTTGGTTTTGCGGATGTGTCATCCGTTCTGGCCATCGTCTTTGGCAATCCCGAAGCGCTGCCGGATGGTACGGTGATCACGCCGGAAACTGCCAGCGATGCGCCCACAATCACTTTCTTTGGCAAGGTGAATGAAAGCCTTGATATCACGCTGAAATTCATCATGGCCTTTGGTCTGTGCTTTCAATTGCCGGTGCTGTTGACCCTGATGGGCAAGGCCGGATTGGTCAGCTCCGAAGGGCTGGGGAATGTCCGGAAATACGCGATGGTTGGCATTCTGGTGTTGGCGGCGGTGGTGACACCGCCCGATGTCGTGACGCAGCTGATCCTGTTCACAGTGGTCTATGGTCTGTACGAGGTGTCCATCTGGCTGGTTCGCCGTGTCGAGAAGAAGCGTGATGCCAAGTTGCGTGAAGAAGGGTACTTCGATGACGACGAAGACCTGAGCGATCTGCCCGAAGAAGACCTGAAGTAATGATCGACGACCCTATGGACCGCATTGCCGCGGCGCTGGAGCGCATGTCTCCAGCCCCGCTGGAGGCCCCGGATTTCGAAGCGGCCGCCGCCTTTGTCTGGCAGACCGGACCGGACCGGCTGGAGCCTGTGGCAAACGTGTCCCGCGTGCCGCTTGATCTGCTTTTGGGCGTGGACCGGTCTCGGGACACTTTGCTGGCGAACACAAGGCAGTTTGCGCAGGGGTTGCCTGCGAACAATGCGCTTCTGTGGGGCGCGCGAGGTATGGGAAAATCCAGCCTTGTCAAAGCCATACACGGCGCACTTGAAGCTGAATGTCAGCAACTCAAGATCGTGGAGTTGCACCGCGAAGATCTGCCATCGGTTGGACGTTTGCTGAACGTATTGCGCCACGCTCCGGACGCACGGTTCATCCTGTTCTGCGATGATCTGAGCTTCAGCCATGACGATCAGCACTACAAATCCCTCAAGGCCGTGCTGGATGGCGGGATCGAGGGGCGGCCGGACAATGTGATCCTTTATGCCACGTCGAACCGCCGTCACCTGATGCCGCGCGACATGATCGAGAATGAGCGTGGGTCGGCCATCAATCCGTCAGAGGCGGTGGAGGAGAAGGTATCGCTTAGTGATCGCTTTGGCCTGTGGCTGGGCTTTCATGCCTGCGATCAGGACCAGTATCTGGCGATGATCCGTGGCTATTGCAGCGCCTATGGGGTGCAGATCGACGACGACGCGCTGTGGGCCGAAGCGATTGAATGGCAGGCGACACGCGGATCCCGGTCAGGGCGCGTGGCGTGGCAATATTTTTGTGATCTGGCCGGACGACGCGGGATCGCGATCTAGGCGGCCAGCAGTTGCGCCTCGAACCCTTTGAGGCAGGGGGCGCACATTGGACCGTATTCGATGAGATCAGGGAATAACGCTTCGATCTCGGCGCGGGCTGCATCACCAACTGCGCCCATGGCAATGGCACCGGGATAGAGCGTTTCACTCCAAATGCCATGCGACTGCACCACGTGGTGGGTGTCCAGCAGGATATGGTGATAGGTCACCTGACCGCCGACCTTGCGGTACACACCCTCCATGCACAGCAAATCCTTTGCGCGGACCAGCACCTCGTCCTGACCAAACAGCAGCTCGGCCCGCCAGTCATTGAGGAGGACGGCATGTTGCGGAGATACGATCAGATCGTGGTCATTGCCCAGCGTGCGTGCGGAAATCACGATCGGGGCCATATCGCCTATGGCCTCCACCGTGGTCTGGCCCACCCACAGGATAGGTTGGGGACCTGATTGTGCCGTATCCACCAAATCGCCGCAGCCAAGTGTCTGGATCGCGCGTGGGCCGTTCGGCGTGTCGATCAGCATGCCCGACGCGAAACACACGATTGTGCCACCAAGATCACCGTGGGGGACGAATTCACCATTGTCGACAATGCCGCCGATGGTCAGGTCAGTGTTGGGCGGGGGCAGGCCGTCCGGAAAGACGAGGAAGTACCCATCTTCGTCCGTGGCGGTCGCGTCAGCCCCGTCGTTCAGATCGTTGTCGTTGTTCAAATCAACATCGATAACCGCGACTTCCCACGTGGTCGTGCCGTCGGTTACCGTGAAGGTGTAGTCCCAGATAAGCTGACGCTCGGTCCCGTCGATAAAGACAGTCTGGGGGAAGGCACCGGAGAACTGTTCCTGCGCCTGGACGGTTTCGTTGTTGCTGCCGTCGCCGTTGAATACGGTCGCGCCGTCATTCTCGTTTACGACGAAATAGGTCGAGGCACCCGAATAGCTCCACGTGCCAGAGGGCGCGAAGGCATAGTTGTTCGCGGCCCCGTTGACTGTCGTCTGTATGCCCCTCAGGGCAAAGCTGTAACCATAGAAGACCGGCATGGGTCTGAACCAATCCAAAACGTTGCGTTGGATTGTTTCTGATCCCGCAACACGGCGCGGTTAGGGCCATACGCTGGCGTTTTAGATTAAATCAGGGAAAGTTTGAGGCAATTGCGGCGCTATCACCCGCGTGGGTGGCATATGGCCACAATTGCCCTGTGTCTGCCTCATTCGAAGAACGGGTTGGGGTTCACACTGTCGAACCCGTCGCGCACCTCGAAATGCACATAGGCCGTGTCTGCCGTACCGCGCAGTTTCGCGATGGATTGCCCCCGCGAGACCGCGTCGCCCTTGGCCACGCTGACATCGGTGACGTTGGCGTAGACGGTCAGCAGGTTGTCCGGATGGCGGACCACGATGATCGGCACGCCTTCGGCGCTTTCGGTGATGGCAGCGACCGTGCCGCTTGCCGCCGCACTGACCGAGGTGCCGGGCGCGGCCTGAATGTCGATGCCTTCGTTTCGTCCCTTGGAGTAGTCGCGGATGATCGATCCCTGCACCGGCAATGTCATGTCGGTACTTTGCGTGGGCGCGCTGGCCTGCCCGACATCGGCAACCGGTTTTTCGGGGTCGGGTGTCGCTGCGGGCGGGTTGGCCGTGTCATCCTCTGGCAGGGGTGTCGCCGCACTTGGGGGCAGGGGAGTTGGCGTTCCTGCACCTGGCGCCGTTGCCGCCGCATCTGCGCGGCTTGGCGCCGCAACGCGCGCAACGGGGATCAGCAGGAATTGCCCTTCGCGCACCGCGAAATCGGCCCCCAACCCGTTCCATTCCGCAAGCGATTTGACCGGCACCTGATAGAGCCGCGCGATTGTGAACGCCGTCTCGCCCCGCTCGACCTTGTGTCGGATCGGTTCTTGCCCCGTCTGCGGCAGGGACGTGGGAGGTGTGTCTGCCACGGGCGTCGGTGCCGCGTTGTCGATGGCATTGCCGGCAAGTGTCGTCACGTCCACCGTCGATGGCTGAATGGGCCCGGTGCCGATGGCGCCTGTTGCGGGTGACGGCTCAGTCACGCGGCGCGGCAGGGCGATGATCTCGCCGCTGCGCAGGGGGACATCCGGGGCCACGCCGTTGAAGCTGGCAAGGTCCGCAACAGGCAAGCCAACGCGCGCTGCCACATCCGACAGCGTATCGCCACGCTCGGCCACCGCCACCTGGTAACTCGGGTACGAGATGACGCCCCGATTGTCCGGCCTTGGGCGGTCTGCGGTTGCCGTCTGGGCGGCTTGGGCGGTGGTGAACCCGCCGCCGAGACCACGCAGGTCGAAGTCCACCGGCTCGTCACAGGCGGCCAGCACCAAGAGGCCACAAGTTGCTATCATAAGGGGGGCGCTGCTGCGCTGTTTGGTCGGGATCATCTGCGTCGTCCTCTGCCGGACCCCTCGTAGGTGGGGGCCTTGTCGGTATGGCGACGTTCTACACCAGTTTCAGTCTTTGCCCAAGCCCTCGAGCAGGGGAACAAAGCGGACGTCGCGCAATTCATCATATTCGAGGCCCGTCGCCGTCTTGTGCACACGGATCAGGCTTTGCACCGCATCGGACTGACCCACGGGCAGCACCATGATGCCCCCTTCTTTCAATTGACCCAAAAGCGGGCCGGGGGGGTCTTCGGCGGCAGCGGTGACGATGATCCGGTCGAAAGGGGCCTGATCGGGCAACCCGTGCGATCCATCGGCGGTGATCGCCGTGATGGTGTGCAGATCCAGTTCCTCGAAAATCTCGCGCGCGCCATGCACCAGACGCCTGTGGCGGTCGATCGTGTAGACCCGGCGCGCAAGCTTGGCGAGGATCGCCGCCTGATAGCCGGAGCCGGTTCCGATCTCGAGCACCTTGTCGCGCGGTGTCACCTGCAGCGCCTGCGTCATCAAACCAACCACCGATGGCTGGCTGATGGTCTGCCCACACGCGATGGGAAGGGGCATGTCCTCATAGGCGCGTTCAGCGAAAAGCCCACGTACAAAGGGACCGCGGTCAATCTCTTCCATGGCGCCCAGCACACGCTTGTCCGTCACGCCCTTGGAGCGCAAGGCATACAGAAACTGCATTTTGCGTGTTGCCAGATCGTCGTCCGTCATCTGGCGATCGGTCCCAGCAGATCGAGCATGTCATGGGCTGTCAGGTCCGCGCGCATCGGCGTGACCGAGATGTAGCCTTCGAGGTTGACGGCGGCATCCGTGTCGGGTGCGGTGGGAACCTGTTGGTTGCCCCCCCGGATCCACAGGAAGTTTCGCCCATTGGGCGACGTGGTCTGCTCGGTGTGAAATCCAACGCCGGGGCGCAGCCCTTGCGGCACGAGCCGTGTCCCCTTGACGGATGCGGCAGCAACAGGCGGGATATTCACGTTGTAGAACAGCTGGTAGCCCGGCTGCACCTTGGGCGTGGCGGCAACAATCCGCTCAATCACATCCTTGCAGTGTGTGGCGGACGCTTCGAACGGGTCATCGAGCGCGCGGTTTTCTGGCCCGAAGTACTGTGACAGGCCGATGGACAGCACACCTTGCAGCGCCCCTTCGATGGCGGCACCGAGCGTGCCGGAGTAGAGCGCGTTCTCCGCCGAGTTGTTGCCTCGGTTCACACCGGACAGGATCAGATCGGGCGGCCCGTCAAAGACCTGGTGCAGGCCCGCCAGAACACAATCGGCCGGGGACCCTTCGACGGTGTAGCGGTGCGGGCCGATCTGCTGGAACATGAAGGGACGTGCGTAATTGATGCAATGGGCGACGCCCGATTGTTCGAACGCGGGGGCGACCGTTGTCACATGCCCGTCCGGTCCTGCAACCTCTGCCGCGATCCGTTCGAGCACCGCCAACCCCGGCGCCGAGATACCGTCATCATTTGTAATGAGAATGCGCATGTGATGCCCCTTTGGTTCTTACTATGAGCCCCTGCGCCGTGGAGCAACTGTCGGAGCCTCCGGCGGAGATTTTTTTGGACCGGAGCATGAGGACCGTCACGGAAAGGCCGCAGTGCGGCGTTTCAGGTCCGAATGGGCGGAACGCCGAGCCGGTTGCACGTTCGTTACGGGCGTCGCGCGATGTAGCCATGCGAGACGCGCGACGGTGGACCGCTGGTGAAAGGGTGGAGTGTGATGTCGGTAAATCCGGCCTCAGCCAGCATGGTGTGCGCGTGCCCCGGCGGGTAGGCCGCATTGCCCCAGCGCCAGCGGACCAGTGCCGTGCACCAATGCGGACGGGACAGTGCCAGCACCAGCATGCCACCGGAGGCCACCCGGTCGAACAGCATGCCGAAGGCGGCTTTCGGGTCATCGATATGTTCAATGACATGGGCGCACAGCACGACATCCTGCGGGGGTAAAGTGTTCAATTCGGGACCAAGCGGTGCGATGATCGTGATCGCGTTTGGCAGGCGCGCGCTGGCCGTCTCAAGCATGGCAGGCGAGATGTCGGTCAGCGTCAACGTGGCCGGTGCGCCATGCGCCGCACTCCACGCCTGCGCAAATGCGCCGGTGCCCGTACCGACATCCAGCACGCTGGGTGCGGGTGTCGGGGGCGCTGTGGCGCGCATCAACTCCGCATAGGCGGCCAAAAACCCAAGTTTTGAGATGCCGTCCTGCCAACCCGTTGCCGCCCGGTCGTAGATGGCTTGCAACGCGCCCGGCTGTGCTGCGGGTCGTGGTTGATCAAAGCGGGTGAAGCGGGTCAGCATGGGTTCATTGGGTCACGCCTGCCCGGTGCAATCAACCGTTGATTTCAGACAGGATGCGCGCGGCTTCGGCTGCGGGATCGGCCAGAGCGCTGCGATCCTCTCCGGGGTGGAAGCGCGCCCGGGTTGCAGTTGGCATCGGTGCAGGGGTTGCGATATGGACCTGCGGACCGGTCTTGGATGTCTCAGCCTGCCAACTGCGGGCAAGCGCGATCTGAGCCGCCTTGGTGGCGCCATAGGCGCCGTGAAAGGCGTGCCCTACAACCGGATCGTCAAAGAAAATAGCGCGCCCATCGGTGCCCAGCAACGGGGCGATATACGTGATCAGGGTTGATGTGGCCGTGACATTTCCGGCGATGGATTTCGCCATGTCCTTGGTGTTGATCATGCTGGTCGGCGTCAGAGGTGCCGCATGAACAGCGCAATGCACCCACATATCCACGCGGCCCCAGCGGTCATAGATGCCCCGGCAAAGGGTCTGCATGGCGGCGTCATTTCCAATGTCCATGGGTGCCAGCGTGGCGGCGCCGCCCTTGGCTTTGATCTGGTCGTCCAGTTCCTCAAGCGCGCCGGTGGTTTTGGCCACGGCGATGATGTGGTGCGAGGGTGCGAGGGCCAGCGCCATGGCGGCACCCAGGCCGCGCGACGCTCCGGTGATCAGGGCAGTGTGTGTCATGGCGCGGGTGTGCCCTGTGGCGGGCCAAGCGTCAAGCAGCCGCCTTGGGGGCGTCCGGCAGGGTCAGCGTGCGTTGGCCCATACCGCCATTCAGAATGATCCGGTCTTCGCCAATGGCCACGATAGTGCCTTGACGCAGGCTGTCGCCCACGTGAACCAATCGCGTTTGACCACCCGCCGTGCGCAGCAGGGCGCGGCGGTTTTCTTCCGGGCCGGCAATGCCCAAAAGTTGCAGGTTGCGCAGTGGCAAAGCCCCACGTTGGGTCGCGAGATCGGCGGTGGTTTTATTGGTCTGCTCGGTCATGTCGGGTCGGTACCCTCCCTTTCGAGGGGCGCGGCTAACATGGGTCCGGGGCAGGGTGAACGGGGGCGTAGGGGGATGCGCGGGCCTTTGCCCATTGACGTTTGGGCAGGCGGCAACGCGGCGCTGGTCAGCTCAGTCGCTTGGCCCGATGGTAGGTCAACGTGAGGTGGGCTAGCTGCCAAACAGCGTCTTCGTCCAGTGGCGTATTCAACGCGAACCCAAGTGCACGACGACCGTCATTGTGAAACTGGCCTGGGAACCTCGTGTCCATCTGCTGGGCCAAATCGGTCTTGCAATCGACAAATGCCAGCAATCTGTCTGGCGTCGTCGGGGACCAATCCACGCGCAAGGTCGACCCCACACGCGGCCGCTTTGGCCGCCATGCCGGTTGTCCCCATTTCAGGGCCTCATCAAGCGCGCCAATATCAGCGGTCTCAGCGATATCGTGAACAATACAGCGTGTCCGCGCAAAGTGTTTCTGCGCATTCGCAGGCCAGTTTTCGATGCGGGCCAGAATATCGGGCGGTGTCATTTGCATCTGCGAAGCGTGCACGCTGCTGGTGACATGTTTTGACAGTAAGGTGCTATTCAGCCGCCTTCATCTCAAAACCCTTTTCGATCATGTCGGCAGGCTCGACAGGGTATTCGCCGGAGAAACAGGCGTCACAATATTGCGGGCTGGACGGGTCGCGGCCTTTGGCTTCGCCCACGGCGCGGTAAAGACCATCAAGCGAAATGAACTTGAGGCTGTCGACGCCCAGATGCTCTGTCATCTCTTCTTCGCTCATGGTGGCCGCCAGAAGCTTTTCGCGCTGGGGTGTGTCGACGCCGTAAAAGCAGGGCCACGCCGTGGGGGGCGATGCGATGCGGAAATGCACCTCCGCCGCACCGGCATCCAGGATCATTTCCTTGATCTTGCGGGAGGTGGTGCCGCGCACCACGCTGTCATCCACAAGGATCACGCGTTTGCCGCGGATCAGGGCGCGGTTCACATTCAGCTTCAGACGCACGCCCATATTGCGGATCTGTTCGGTCGGTTCGATGAACGTCCGGCCCATGTACTGGTTGCGGATGATGCCCATCGCGTAAGGAATGCCCGAAGCGAGCGAATAGCCGATCGCCGCAGGCGTGCCACTGTCGGGCACGGGGCAGACCAGATCGGCATCGACCGGGGCCTCCTTGGCCAGTTCGCGGCCAATATTCTCGCGCGTTTCGTACACGGACCGGCCCCCAAGGATAGAGTCGGGGCGGCTGAAATAGACGTGCTCAAAGATGCAGAAGCGTGGTTTTTGCGGACGGAAGGGGAAGCGGCTGTCGATGCCCTTGTCGGTGATCACCACCATTTCGCCCGGTTCGATCTCGCGCACGAACTCTGCGCCGATGATGTCCAGCGCGCAGGTCTCGGAACTGAGCACATAGCCGGTGTCGAGCTTGCCCAACACGAGCGGGCGTACACCCAATGCGTCGCGGACGCCGATCAGCTTGGTCCGGGTCATGGCGACAACGGAAAATGCGCCCTCGACGCGGCGCAGCGCGTCTTCCATCCGTTCGGGGATGTTGCGTTGCAGGGATCGGGCCATCAGGTGGATGATGCATTCGCTGTCGGAGGAGGATTGAAAGATCGAGCCACGTTCGATCAATTCGCGGCGCAGGGCGTCGGCATTGGTGATGTTGCCGTTATGGGCAATGGCGGCCCCGCCCATTGCGAACTCACCAAAGAAGGGCTGCACGTCGCGGATCGCGGTTTGTCCCTTCGACCCGGCGGTGGAGTAGCGCACGTGTCCGATGGACAGTGAGCCGGGCAGTGTCTCCATCACCTTTTGCGAGGTGAAGTTGTCGCGGACATAACCAAAGCGGCGGGCGGAGTTGAACCCTTGGTCCGGATGGTAGGCGACGATACCGCCTGCTTCCTGTCCCCGGTGTTGCAAGGCATGCAGACCCAGGGCTACGAAATTCGCGGCATCCATGGTCCCAAGGACCCCGAAAATCCCGCACTCTTCCTTGAGTTTGTCGTCGTCAAAGGGGTGTGCGGGGGGCATCTGCGCGAGGCTGGGAAGGTCGGACAAGGGGCAGCTCCGAATCCGTGAATGGGATATGTGCGCGGTGTACCAAGACGGGCTGCGACTGTCACGAAAGGATCACGCATCGTGACGGTTTATGCAGCGACCGTGTCAGGCTGACCCATCTTGCCTGCCGACAAGGCCAGCATGGCGCGTGCATCACCATAGCTCAGCTTGGGAAAGAACGTCTCGCCCGTGGCGGGGGCCGCGTGGATGAGCAATCCGGACTGGGCATAGATCATCTCTTCGTCCGCGAAATGCAGTTGTGCCAGATCAGGACCGTTGAACAGGGTAGGACGGACGCCGCGCCAGCCGCTCAGGGCCTTGACGGGAACGGATACAACGGGTGCGTCAATCCAGCGGGCCGGTGTGTGCAGCGCAATGTGGGCATCACCGGGCAGGGCGATGTCGGAACATGTCGACAGGACACCACCGGGGATGTGGACAAGCGGCGTGTTGCTGCGCGGCGTCGTGATGGCGGTGATCTGCGCAAAGCCGCCATCAAGGGTCGCCACGCAATCGCCTGCCTGAAGGGCATCGACGCTGGCCCAACCGCGTTCCGTCTCCAGCAAGGTGTGGGCAGACAGGGTCGCGCTGATCTGCGGTGCGGCTATTTTGGTGACGGGGGTGATGTCGGCGAAGGCGGTGTCGTGGTTCAGAAACATGGGGTGTTCTCCGGTCAGGTGTGTTTGTGTTCTGGCATCCAAAACGCATCACAAATCTGCCGCTTTTTGGTCACAACCACGGCCAAAGCCGGGCGCTGTTGCGCCACAGTCACCAAAAGACGCACGCGCGCGTATACTCTCCGCGTTGAGGCGACGCGTTTAACCGGTGCTTAACCACGATCTTGCAGGAATGGTTGGGAACGACACAAACGCCGCCCCGCTTTTGACTGATTCCATTGACGAACAGGGAGTGGCTTATTCGCCGCACGCCCCGACAAGGCTTTCGTATTGGCGCGTGATCCACCCCAACGCTTCTTCGGGGTTCTGCTCTTCGATCTGGCCGGTGAACCGACCAAAGACAGCTGCCGAACGGCTTTCATCCACGATGGTGAATTCTTGGCCGGTGATCACCGTGTCATAGACAAAGAAGGCGATCGCCACGAGCAACACGCCGCGCGCCACGCCAAACAGGAACCCAAGGCCTTGGTCCAGCCCCCCAAGGGCCGAACGCTGCACAATCGATGAGAACAAGGGTGTGAACAGCGACACAACGATCAACGCAACGGCAAAGACGAGGGCGAAAGCGCCAATAATGCTCAGCTCGCAACTGTCGGCGATGATGTCACCGAGATAGGGGATTTCGCGCACCAACGGCTCGACCCGCGGGGCAAACAGAAAAGCGAGGATCGCAGCTGCGATCCAGCCCGCGATTGCCATGGCTTCGCGCACGAACCCGCGCCCATAGGCCAAAAGGGCCGACAGGATGATGACCACGGCAACGACGCCGTCAATGATGGTGAACCCTTCCATGGTCCTGCCCCTTTATGTTCTGCCCTGAGGGCGCTTAACCCGCGCCGAATACATCACCTACAAACCCGGTGAGGTCGCTGAAACGTTTCAGCGTCATGCCGGGGGCACCTTGGGCTTTTCCGCCCTTGGGTGCGATGGCTGACGAGAAACCAAGTTTTTGGGCCTCTTTCAACCTGTTTTCCGTCTGCGGCGCAGGTCTTAGCGCACCGGACAGGCTGATTTCGCCAAAAACAACGGTGTCTGATGGCAAAGCGGCGTCTTCGCGGGCCGACAAAAGGGCGGCGGCGACAGCCAGGTCGGCAGCCGGTTCGCTGATCTTCATGCCGCCTGCGACGTTCAGATACACATCAAGCCCTGCAAAGGGGATGCCGCAGCGGGCCTCAAGCACAGCCAAGATCATGGCAAGCCGTCCACCGTCCCAGCCGACCACGGTACGCCGGGCCTGACTGTGGGGCGAGGTGGCGACAAGCGCCTGCATCTCGCACAGAACAGGCCGGGTGCCTTCGATGCCTGCAAAGACGACCGATCCGGGAGAGGGTTCGCCCCGTTCCGACAGGAACAGTGCGGACGGATTGGTGACTTCGGCCAGACCTTTGCCGGTCATTTCGAACACGCCAATCTCGTCTGCGGGGCCGAAGCGGTTTTTGACCGCGCGCAGGATGCGGAACTGGTGGCCGCGTTCGCCTTCGAAATACAGGACGGTGTCAACCATGTGCTCCACGACGCGAGGGCCTGCGATCTGGCCTTCCTTGGTGACGTGGCCCACAAGGATGACGCTGATGCCCTTGCGCTTGGCGAAGGTGGTCAGCTCATGTGCTGCGGCACGGACTTGAGAGACCGAGCCGGGCGCGCTGTCCACCGTGTCCAGCCACATGGTCTGGATCGAGTCGATGATTGCGAGGCCCGGCGCCTCTTGTTCCAATGTTGTCAGTATGTTGCGCAGGTTGGTGTCGGCTGCCAGTTGCACCGGCGCGTCGGCCAGCCCAAGACGTTGGGCGCGCATGCGGACCTGTGCGCTTGCCTCTTCCCCGCTGACATAGATGGTTTTCAGACCTGTGCGCGCGAACCGTGCCGCGGCCTGCAAAAGCAGGGTGGATTTGCCGATGCCCGGATCGCCCCCGACAAGGATGGCAGAGGCGGGAACAAGGCCGCCACCAAGCACGCGGTCAAGCTCTGCGACTTTGCTCATCGTGCGGGGGGGCGGCGTTTCTTCGGTGCTGAGATCCGTGAGGGCGACAGTATTGCCGCGCTTGGCCCCAAGCCCTTTGCTGGAGGGGCCCGCCGACAATCCGGTGTCTTCGGATATGGTGTTCCATTCCCCACAGCCGTCACAACGCCCTGACCACTTGGAGAAGGAGGCGCCGCAAGATGCGCAGGTATAGGTGGTGGTGGTTTTTGCCATGCGCCCTGATCTGCCAGCGGGCGCTGGGGCGGGCAAGCCCTATTCGGCACGCAGGGGCAGTTGCGCGAACTTGGCTGGAAGCGCGGGTTGGCTTGGCTCGGGCGGCCGCCGCTTTTTCTGGTTCAGCGGACATTCCAGATGGGTGCGGGTCATGGCGTCTTCCAGATAAAGGCGATTGAACCAGGTAGAGAACGCGCCTTGGATGGCTTTGACCTATTCGAACCGGTCGATGAATTGGTTAATTCGGCAGGAAAGAGAGGGCGCGCTCAAGCTTGGTGCCCGAACGAAGTTCGACCGGATCGCGACTGGTGCGGAGCATTTTCTATGCAATATCAGTGGGTGGTGGTTTCATCGAACCGACGTCGAGGCGGTCACGTAGAAAGGTGAGCCTGACACCTTCGAGCCATGTCGCTGCTTCTAGCGTCAAATCACTCGACAGCCTGCACGTGCATTTTTTCCGTTCGTATGCCGACCCAGAGGGACGTGAGGATGCAGGCTGTAAACAGATAAAGACCCCATGCCACTTCCAGTCGCCCGACACCGATTCCCTTGGCAACGGTGATGTAGATGGCGATCAGAAAAATGTCGGCCATGGCGAGTTTTCCCATGATCCGCAGGACTGGGGCGGTGCGTGGGCTCAGCAGGTTCCAATGCAGCAGGGCCAAACCGATGGTCTTGGCCATGGGGGCGATAAGCGCAAAGAGCGTGACCATGAGGGCAAGGAATATGTCCGTTTTCCAGAGTGACTTTAGGCCCGTCAAAACGGAGATCTCAGTGAGCCGGAAGAGCGGCAGAAGCCCAGCCTTCATCAGGGGTGCCACCCATGAGATGGGAAAGAGCACGAGGAGGGCGAGGTTGATCCAGCGGTACATGGGCGGAAGAGGCCGGGTGCAGGCATGTCTGTCAAGAGCGGTGCGGATGCTGACGAGAATGGGCTCGGTCGGGTGGCTCTGTTTGCATGCGCAAATGCGCCCACCCACCGACCCCGGTCAGCGCACCGTCTCAATCGGCCCTTCGGCGCGGCCGTGGATGAACTGATCGACATAAGGATCCTGGGCCGCGTCGATGTCGGCGACGGGACCGGTCCACCGGATTTTGCCCCCGTGCAGCATGGCGACGTTGTCCGCGATGGTGCGCACAGAAGTCATATCATGGGTAATGGTCATCGTGGTGGCACCCATCTCGGTCACGATTTCGCGGATGAGGTCGTTGATGACGCCCGCCATGATCGGATCGAGGCCCGTGGTGGGTTCGTCAAAAAAGATGATCTCGGGCTCTGCCGCGATGGCGCGGGCGAGGCCCACGCGTTTTTGCATGCCGCCAGACAGTTCTGCAGGCAGGCGGTCGGCCACATCCGGCGTCAACCCGACGCGGCGCAGTTTTTCGATTGCAACCTCGCGCGCCTCATCCCGGGGCCGGGCAAGGCTGCCGCGCAGCAGGCGGAAGGCAACGTTTTGCCACACAGGCAGGGAATCGAACAGGGCAGCACCCTGGAACAGCATGCCGAAGCGGGCAAGGAATGCGTCGCGGTCGCCGGTTTGGGTGACGTCCTGACCGTCCACCGTGATGGTGCCCTGCTCAGGGATAACAAGGCCCAAGATTGTTTTGATCGCAATGGATTTGCCAGTGCCCGAGCCGCCGATGATCACCATCGAGGTGCCCCGCTCCACATGCAGGTTCACGCCGCGCAGGACGTGATTGTCGCCGAAGGATTTGTGGACGTCCGAGAGTGTGATCATAGCAGGTCACCGATTGCGGCGGGCCGGTACCACGGGGCGGTGCCGGAGGCATGTTCAAAGCGTCCCGCGATATCATCGGGCGTTGCGATGTGGTCGGCGACAAAGGTCACGGTAAAACGGCGGGCGAGGACGCGGCGATGATGTTTTGGCTCTGTTTCGGCGCCCATGCGCATGCCGAAATGCTTTTCAACGCCGCTTTCCTTGTCCACGCTTTCATAACGACAGGTGGCCCCGTCGCAAACAAATCCCAGTGATTGCATGGTCGCGGTCGCCTCGGATTGCGACTGCCCTTGCACAAACGCAAAGATGGCGCGGCTCAGATGTGCATCATCGTCGAGGGTGCGGTCGGGTTTTGCATAGAAAGCATTGAAAAGCGGGGTGGCCGGGCTTGGCGCATCGGCGCAACCAGACAGGGCCATGATCATAACGACAGGGACAGCACGGCGCGTCCAGCAGGAGAAGATGGGGCGCGTCATAGCGAGAAGAACACCCCCGTAAGCACAAAGTTGGCGGCGAGGATCAGAACGGCGGCCGCTTCGACCGAGCCTTTGGTCGCGCGGCCCACACCTTGGGCACCCCGGCCTGAGTTCATGCCGAAGTAACAACCCATCAGAGCGGCGATACAGCCGAAGACCGCGCCTTTGGCGAGGCTCGAGGTGATGTCGCGCAGTTCAAGAAAGTCGACCGTGTTCTGGATGTAGGCTGCGGCATTGAACCCTAGCGTCCCCGTGGCCACCGCATACCCCCCGAAGATCCCGATGACATCGCCAACCGCCACCAGCAGTGGCACCACCAGCGTGGCAGCCAGCACGCGCGGCACGGTCAGGTACTTCATCGGGTGCGTGGACAGGGTAACCAGCGCGTCGATCTGTTCGGTCACTTTCATCGTCGCAATCTCTGCCGCGATGGAAGAGGTGACGCGGGCCGCGATCATCAGGCCCACCAGTACCGGCCCAAGTTCGCGCACCATGCCAATGGCAACGATCTGCGGCACGACCGCTTCAGCATTGAAGCGCGCGCCGCCCGCATAGATCTGCAGGGCAAGTGCGCCGCCGGTGAAGATGGCCGTGAGACCTACAACCGGCAGGGACAACCAACCGATGTGCAAAAGGGCCAAGGCAAATTCACGTGGATAGAAGGGCGGACGCACGAGGTGCGTGACGGCCGCTCCGAAGAACAGGCCCACCCGGCCGATCGCCGCGAGAATGCCAAGCGTGGTCCGGCCAATGGCGCCCAGAAACCTCATTCGGCAAAGCTCCGTTGATAGCGCGGCCCAAGGGATGTCAGGATTTCGTAGCCGATTGTGCCAGCGGCCTCGGCCACCGTGTCCACAGATTGGTGACGCCCCAACAGTTGCAGATCAACGGGGTCATGGCCCACATCCGTTACGTCGGCCGTGATCAGATCCATCGACACCCGCCCGACGACCGGGCACGGCATATCGCCTGCAAACAGGATTGCCTTCGGTCCCATCGCTCGGATCAACCCATCTGCATAACCGCCCGACACTGTGGCAATGCGGCTGTCGCGCGGGGCGATCCAGGTATTGCCGTAGCCGACGGTTTCACCCTGCATCACGTCGCGCACCTGAATGACCGGCAGGTCGAGCGTGACGACGGGCAAGGCGTCGACAAAGGGCAACCCGCCATAAAGCCCGATACCTGGCCGGGTCATGTCAAAGTGGTATTCCGGGCCCAAAAGGGTGCCGCCTGTCGCTGCGAGAGAGCGGGGCACATCCAACCCATCGGTCATGGCGCGAAACTCGGCCAGTTGGTGGGGGTTCATCGGGTGGTGGTCGTCATCCGCGCAGGCCAGATGCGACATGATCAGTTTGGGGCCTTGTGCGATGGCGATGTCGCGCACGGCGGACCATTCGCCCGGCTCCATCCCCAGCCGGTTCATGCCGCTGTCAAGCTGGATGCCAAACGGGTGGCCCGGCAACGCCTCAACATGGCGCAACATCTGGTCGACCGAATTCAGCAGGGGGGTCAGGGCAGCCTCGCGGATGGGGCCGGTGTCCTCAGACATGTGGCCGGAAAAGACATAGATTGTGGGGCCTTGGCCAATGGCGGCGCGCAGGGTGTTGCCTTCTTCTGCCGTCGCGACAAAGAAGCTGCGCACACCGGCGCGGACGAGGGTGCGGCCCACAACAGGCGCGCCCAGACCATAGCCATTGGCCTTGACCACGGCGCCGGTCTCACCGTCGCTGAGGCCATCCAGAGCCTGCCAATTGCGCACCAAAGCACTGAGGTCGATAGAGAGGGTCGCGGACGTCATGACCGTCTGTTTGGCAGGACCACGCGGATTGGTGAAGGGGAAAAAGTGCGCGCGCCTCAGGGCAGGGCAAAGATGTCGCGGTTGCGCTCCCAAATCTCTTCGCCGATCAGGCAATTATACGGTGCCGACGCCTGCGCTTGGGCGCGCCAAAGCCGTGTGGGCCGACCTGCGATTTCCAGCACCAGTTTGCGGCGCACGGCGTCTTCGAACTCGGACCAGTCAGTGACGGGCAGCACGAAGGCGCCGGTGCCGCCGATCACGCAGGCGGTGTAGTAGACGTCAAGATCGGGGATGTTCCAGCGCGCCATGATCCCGACATCCTGCGTCATCAGGGGAAGGCCATTGATGGTGATGCCGCGCGCCAGTGCCGCGTCCCGGGCGAGTGTCACGGGGCGGCCCATATTGTTGGGACCGTCGCCAGAGACATCAATGACCCGGCGCAATCCGTCAAAACCGTTGGTGTCGATGCTGTCGGCGGCATGCATCAGCGCGCCGGAAATGGAGGTGCGGCGCAGGGCATCCGCGTAGTGGGCAGTGATTTGGCCCGCCACGGCTGCCGAGTCGTCAGGTGAGGCAAGCATGGTCCAAGGCACGATCACACGCTGGTCATAGGCCCCGGCCCATTCGACATAGGTAATGGCGATCCGGCCCAGAAAGCCGCCGGCGATGGCCTCCTGTACCTCGGGGGACACGAGGGCCGCCGCATATCCCCGGCGCTGGATCTCCAACTCATAGGGCTGCATGGACCGGCTGACATCGACGGCGAGGAACAGCTCGACATCGACCTCAACGTGGTCTTGCGCCCGAAGCGATCCGGCAAAAACGAGAAAAAGGACGCAGAGAAACCGCATAACCCCAGCGTGAAGAACAAAACCCGACCTGTCCAATCACAAGCCAGGCAATGTTCCTTCTTCTGACCGAAAATACCACGGGGGAGCCGCAGGCGGGGGCAGAGCCCCCTAAACCATGATGTCGCGCAAGCGTCCTTTGGATCAGAACCCGACGTCGCCGCCGCCGCCCTCTGCACCCTGTTGCCAAGGCTGGACGAGATTTCCGAACCGGGTAAAGCGCCCCTCAAAACTCAGATCAACGGTGCCGATGGGGCCGTGACGCTGCTTGCCGATAATCACCTCGGCGCGCGCATGCAGGCGCTCCATCTCTTCCTGCCACTTGGCCATGGCTTCCAGATCGTGATCGCCGGGCTTTTCACGCTCTTTGTAGTATTCTTCGCGGAACACAAACATGACGACGTCCGCGTCCTGTTCGATGGATCCCGATTCCCGCAAGTCGCTGAGTTGCGGGCGCTTGTCTTCGCGGTTCTCCACCTGGCGGGACAACTGCGACAGCGCAATGACGGGAATGTTCAGTTCCTTGGCGATGGCCTTCAGGCCCATGGAAATCTCGCCAATCTCCTGCACCCGGTTGTCGGATACACCGCGCACCAGTTGCAGGTAGTCCACGATCAAGACGTCCAGCCCATGCGTACGTTTCAGCCGGCGCGCGCGTGCGGACAACTGGGCAATCGGGATGGCAGCCGTATCGTCGATATAAAGCGGGCAGGCTTCAAGCTGCTTGGCCGCATCCACAAAGCGGCGGAACTCGGGTTCGGTCATGTCGCCGCGGCGAATGTTCTCCGACGGCACCTCGGCCGCCTCTGACAGGATACGGGCCGCGAGCTGTTCGGCACTCATTTCGAGCGAATAGAACCCCACAACGCCACCTTCGATCGACCCCTCGGTCCCGTCAGGCTTCAGCCCCTTCTTGTAGGCTTTGGCGATGTTGAACGCGATATTGGTCGCAAGCGAGGTTTTGCCCATCGACGGACGCCCGGCGAGAATCAAAAGGTCCGACGGGTGCAGGCCGCCCAGCTTCTTGTCCATGTCGATGAGACCGGTGGAGATGCCCGCAAGCCCGCCTTCGCGCTGATAGGCCGCGTTGGCCACGTTAACGGCGTCCGTTACAGCCTTGAGAAAGCTTTGAAAACCACCCTCGGACGTGCCCTGTTCTGCAAGCTTGTAGAGGGCCTGTTCGGCCTCGACAATCTGTTCCTTGGGCTCGGATGCCACATCGACTTTGGCCGCCTTGGCACTGATATCGCGGCCCAGTTGGATCAGGTCCCGGCGCACGGCCAGATCATAGATCATCTGCGCATAATCGCGCACGGCAAAGGCGCTGATCGCAGCCCCGGCGAGGCGGGCAAGATAGGCAGGACCGCCCAGTTCTTTCAGCCCTTCGTCGTCTTCCATGAACGCCTTGAGCGTCACCGGGCTGGCCAAGTTGTTCTTGGCAATCCGAGCCGCGGAAATTTCGAAGATGCGGGCGTGGACCGGGTCGTAGAAATGGGTCGGATTGATGATCGCAGCGACGCGGTCATAGATGTCGTTGTTGGTCAGAATCGCGCCCAGAAGCTGTTGCTCAGCCTCGATCGAGTGGGGCATGGTGTCGGCATCCTGAACCGCCACCCCGGTCGGATTGATTGCTGCAATCTCGTTCATCGCCCCACTCTCTGCTCGTTGTTTATTGTGTCCCCTTGGCGTCGGGGAGTGTCACAGCGCCGTCGCGAGGGCCATCTGGAAATAGTGGTGGATAAGCCTGTGCATATCCAAAGTTCGGGCGACGCGTTTTACAATATATAGTGGATCGCCGCGCGCATGTCACGAGATCAAGACACGGGCAGCCGCTCGAATCGTCTTATGCACATGACGTCCACATGAGGATATCCACAGAAAAATCGGATTGATCCCCAATTTCATCCAGATATGTAAGCGGGCGCCGACACCATACGGTGCCGGAGTGGTAAACATGGCTCAGCTGCGTGCCGCCTGCCATCCGCGCGGGTCGTTGAGGAACGCTTCGACCCCGCTCAGCGTCGTGGCATCAAACGCGCCAGAGGCTTTGGCTTCGGCCAGAACGTCCCACCATGTGCAGAGGTGGTGCAGCGTGACGCCGTGATCGCCAAGTGTCTTTTCGGTCTCGGGGAAGATGTCGTAGTAGAAGATGACGGCGGTGTGGGCGCAGGTGGCACCGGTTTCGCGGATCGCATCCACGAAGCTAAGCTTGGATCCGCCATCGGTGGTCAGATCCTCGACCAGCAGCACGCGCTGACCTTCGGTCATCACGCCCTCGATGCGGGCGTTTTTGCCGTAGCCTTTGGGCTTTTTCCGAACATAGGTCATCGGCAGGGCCATGCGTTCAGCCACCAGCGCGCCGAACGGCATACCTGCAGTTTCACCGCCTGCGATGTTGTCGAACGCTTCGAACCCGGCGTTGCGCATGACAGTGACTGTCAGGAAGTCCATCAGCGTGGTGCGGATGCGCGGGAAAGAGATCAGTTTGCGGCAGTCGATATAGGTCGGGCTGGGCAGACCCGAAGACAGCGTGAATGGCTCGGCCGCGTTGAAGTGCACCGCCTTGATTTCCAGCAGCATGCGGGCCGTGAGGCGTGCCATTTCGGAGGCGTCGGGGTAGCTGGTGGGGATCATGGTGCTTTGCTTTCGGATAGGGGGGCCGGTTGCGCGGGCAGGAGCCTCCGGCGGGAGTTTTTTTGGCAAGATGAAGCGGGATCAGGTCACGCGCCAGTGCAGATCGAAGCCCGGATCGAAGACGGTGACGGGGCCGTCGTCCGTGTCCACGTGGCTCGGCAGATCGGGTGCGGACTTGGTGAGGGTGAGCGTATCGGCGTTGACGGGCAGGCCGTAGAAGGCGGGACCGTTTTTCGAAGTGAAGCCTTCGAGCTTGTCCAGTGCGCCGTCTTCTTCGAACACCTGGGCCAAGATCGGCAGCGTGTTGGGCGCGGTGAAGCAGCCTGCGCAGCCGCAGGGCAGGAGTTTGTTGGCATCCGTATGCGGCGCGCTGTCCGTACCGAGAAAGAAGCGTTTTTCACCGGAAGTCGCCGCCTTGCGCAACGCGAGCCTGTGCTCTTCGCGCTTGGCAACCGGCAGGCAGTAGTAGTGCGGCTTGATGCCCCCGGCGAGGATGTGGTTGCGGTTGATCACCAGGTGGTGGGTCGTGATCGTGGCACCAAGCGTGTCGTCCTGAGCGCTGGCATAGTCCACGGCGTCAGACGTGGTGATATGTTCCATGACCACGCGCAGGCCGGGGGTGGTGCGGCGGATCGGGTCAAGGATGCGGTCGATGAACACCGCCTCGCGGTCGAAAATGTCGATGTCGTGGTCCGTCACCTCGCCGTGCACGCACAGCGGCAGGCCAATGTCGGCCATCCGGTCCAGCACCGGGCGGACGGTGTCGAAATTGGTCACGCCCGAGGCGGAGTTTGTGGTGGCACCTGCGGGGTAGAGCTTGACCGCCTTGACGAGACCGCTCTCATGGGCGGCGGCCACATCGTCTGCATCCGTGTCTTCGGTCAGGTACAGGGTCATCAGCGGCTCGAACGCCATGCCGTCGGGCAGGGCCGACAGGATGCGGTCGCGATAGGCGGCGGCCTGTGCGCCAGTGACCACCGGAGGCACAAGGTTGGGCATGATGATGGCGCGGGCAAAGTCTCGCGCGGTCCAGGGCAGCACGGCCCGCATCATGGCGCCGTCGCGCAGGTGCAGGTGCCAATCGTCGGGGCGGGCAATGGTGAGTGTAGTCATGGCCCGCCGTTAGCATGGGCGGGGATTGGGTTTCTAGCCCTCGGCGGCGGTGGGATCGTCATTTTCGACACCCCGCAGCCCTTCCAGTTCCGCAAGGCGGCGTTGAAAGCGCGGTGCGCGCTTGATGCGCGACGTCACATTGCGGGCCATCATATAGCTCAGTTCCGTACGCTCATTGCGGTCAAGTGCGGCCAGCAAACGTCGCAAATAGCCAGGATAGTTGCGCCGCGCGCGGTAGATCTTGGCGAATTGAAGATCGTCAAGTGTGCCCTCGGCGGCCATTTCCATCAGGTCGGGCAGCACGTTCATGGCCATCAGATCGCTCTGGATCGTATCGCCCATGTTGCGCAGGCGGTATTGGGTGACGCCAGCACGGTGGAAGAGGGCGGCGTGCATGGCATCCAGCGTTTCGACCGGGTCATACAGCACGTAGGCCTGTTCGCAGGCATCGAGCATGTCAGGCGCGTAGCCATAGCGCGAGGTGAAATCGGTGCGCCGCATCTCGACAAAGCGGTCGTCCCATTCCGTGACGCGCGGATCAAGCGTGGCCTGCGGCTGGATCACCAGAACGCGGGACCCGGGGGCCGCGACAGAATAGGCGGCAGCGGCGTAACCGCAGGGGCCTGCGCCGTAGAACAGCACGGTCTCGAACTCGTCGAAAAAGCCATCGTCGATCATGTTGTCAAAAAGGCCGATGATATGGCGGTCGCGGAACCACGTGTCGCCATCGGAGGCGATGCAAAGGTGCGACCAGTCATTGTCACGCACCATCGACCAGCCCAATGGCTCGGCCCGCTCGGACAGGGCGCGCATGCCCTGCACCGATTCGAAGGTCACCACCAATGTGTCGCCACGGCGGATATGCGCGGCGAAATGCTTGCGGCCAAGGGCCTTGAAAAATCCATGTTCTTCAGCGGTTTGCGCCAAACGGTTCAGCCATTCGCCCTTGGGCAATTCAGCCATATCCGGCTCAAACGGAGTCATGTCGTCCTGCATTGCTCAATCCTCACATCCCGCATTTAAGCCCGCGGGTTGACGTCAGAGGTACCCTCACATTGGGGCAGAAATGCGGAAAATTTGAGCGACTAATGCGCCGAACGGCGGGCCATGTTGGCGTACTGGATCATGAATTGCGCGGCTTTTGGGGGCACGGGCCGCGTGGGCGGGGTCATCAGAAGGCGACCAAACAAGGCGCGAAACGGCTCTTGCTGCATGAGCGTTTCGAAGCGGGCCTTGCGCCATTCGACGGCCTTTTCGTGCAGGTCGGCAAGGGTGTCGTCCGCCTTGAGTTCTGACAGGATCGCATCGCGCTGCGCGGTGTAGCGGCTGATTGTGCGATCTTCGTCCGTGCAAAAGTTCCGCTCCACCCAGTAGTCCAGACCCAACATGTCGTCGGAATGCACCGCGCGCCCGCGATCGGCTTTGAGCACATAGCTTTCCATGGCGCCCAAAGGGTAGTGGTTCAGCTGTGCCAGTCCGAAATTCGGCCGCCCATAGCCCGAAAAGATGCGCTTGGTCTTGAACTGATCATCCAGCGCGCGGCCATGGCTGTCGAACCAGCGCGCGGTGTCCAGCTTGGCCTCGTTCGCGTCGCGGGGTCGGTGCACGCCCGGTTTTCGATAGGTGCCGTCATTGGCGTAAAGCGTCTTGAACATCGACGCGCGCCACGGCCAGTGCAGCACCTCAGGCGCGGCCATCGGAAACATATCTGTCACGGGCTGGTCCAGATAGCGCACCTGACCGTTGTTCCCAAAGAGCCGCCACGTGAGGGCGATGGCCGTCGCGTCGGGCAGGGCGGCATGCAGCGCCGCGAGTGTGCCGTCGCCGGTGTGGATGTTCACAAACTCATCGATGTCGAGCGGGAGAATCCAATCGGCCCGCTTGACCTGATCCATCTTTGCCGCGGCCTTGAGCGCGGTGAACTGGATACCCCCCTTGTCGTAGGGGCCATCATTGCGCGCATGTGTCAGCCAGCCAAGATCGGCCAGCCGGTCCAGCATCGTATCTGTGCCGTCAGTGCAATCATTGGAAAACACAAGGACATCATCAAAGCCAACCGCCCGGTGATGGGCCAGCCATTCGAGCAGGAACGCCGCTTCGTTTCGAACCGTCAGGAGGGCAAGATGTGTCACCGAAGTGGCCAGGCCCTGCGGAAGGTCACGACCTTCTGGGTCGACAGTTTGGGGTAGTAGGCAAGGCCCGCGCCCATCATCGCACCAAAGACCGCGTTCACACCCTCGGGGCCGATCCATTGCGGGTGCAATTCAATCACCGCGGCGCGCAAAGTGCTGAGGTCCATCTCGGGCAAAAGCTCTGCCTCGCCCCCTTCGATGTCGCAAACCAGGACAGTGGGCTTGATCGCCTTGGTCTGTTGGCCCGCATTGACGACATCGACGAGTTCGGTGCGAATGATGCCATCTCCGTTCGTCTCGTCGGTAGAGGAGGCGAGGATATTGCCGCGCACGTGAAAATCCTTGGTGGCCTTGCGTTTTCCCAGCATGGCGTGGTGCACGGTGGCGTTTTCGATCCCGTTGGCGGCGTGCACCCGTTTGATGTAATCGGCCAGCGCGCCGTTCGCCTCATACACATGGACGTGCGCCGCTTCGCTTCTTTTGGCAATCAGGGTCGAGATGAAGCCCAGCCCGCCGCCCAGCTCAAGTACGATGTCGTCCGGTTGGACGATGCGCAGAACCGCGTCGCCTTCCTTGTTTTCGTACAGACCGCGCCGCAGATTGCCCGCGATGCGCGGCTTCAGCACGTCCATGTCGCGTGGGAAAAGCAGCCCGCGCGGCGTGGTGATCATGTCCTGATCGATCTGTGTCCCGTCCATCTCAACTCTCCATGTCGAGGGCGAGGGCATAGGCCACCCGCTCTGTCTCGGTCAGTTTGACCTTGAGGGCCTGATCGTACAGGTCCTGAAACTCCGGGTTGGCGTGCAACTCATCCGCCTTGGTCCGATGCCAAGTCAGACCGTAGTCGTGCCATTTGCGCAGCTCGGCATCCTGCATCAGAGCGTCATATTCTGTGCGCAGCCGGGGCAGATTGCGTTTGATGGTGATGTCGCGGAAATCGGACCAATCCATACGGATCCAGTAGTTGATGCCAATAGAGCGATCCACATGCAGTGCGCGGCCCCTCTGCCGCTTGATCAGAAATGACTCGGCGCTGCGCAAGGCATAGTGATTGAGTTGCAGCAAGTCGTAACCAATTGATTTTTTGGAACTTCGCCAGCCGTTTTCGGCGACTTCCTTGGTCATGTCCTTGCCGGACCCATTCACCCAACGCACTTTCTTGGCGAATTTCGGGTCCAGCTTGTTTGGTCGGTGGCAGCTGATCTTTTCGTATGCGCCGATATTCTTGAACATGGTCTTGAAGCCCCAGACCGTGTGCGGTTTGGGACAGAATTTCGGGGCGCAGCGGTCAAACTGATCGATGACAAAGTCATCCTTCAGGTCCGTCACGCCGTTATGACCAAACAGCCGCCACGTCATCGCGACATTGGTGGCGTCAGGCACGGCATCAAAGAAGTCCTGCAAAGTGCCGTTGCCCGTGCGCACGTTCATGAACTCGTCCACGTCGATATGGATGATCCAGTCGGCGTTCTTGATCAGCGGTTCCTTGAGCGACTGATTCAGCGCGTATTGCTGGGGCGAATTGCCCTTCCAGTTGTCGTTGTTGCGGTGCTGGATCACGCCCATTTCTTGCAGGCGGTCCAGAATTTCGGTTGTCCCGTCCTCACACCCGTTGGTGTAGATCAGGAAATTGTCGACGCCCATGGCGCGGTGGTACGCGACCCATTCGACGATATAGGGGGCCTCGTTTTTCATGCAGCCGACGATGACGTTGCCGGTTGATTGTTTGGGCAGGTCGCGATGCCCGATGGGCGTATAGGCGGCGGCCAATTCTTCCTCGTTCACGGCGCCCAGCTTGTTGTGGGGCGCAAACGACGAGGTGCGCAGCTTTTCAAAGTTCTGCACGGCGAGCGGTGGCATCAATTGGCGGGCCGTGTCGGTCAGCCCATCATGCGCGGCGGCGGCTGCCGGCACTGGGGCTGCGGTGCCGTTCAGGCGGGCCAGATCGGCGGCTTTGGTCTTGCGTTCGTCATGCGTGGCCTTGTCGATGCGCCACATGAAGCCCAACAGGTATTGCGAAGCACGAAAACCGCGGGTCGGGTCCGCTTCTTCCCAGTCTTTCTTGGCCCGTGGGGCTTTGAACAACGTGGCGGGCAGGGTGTGCGCCTTGGCGATGACCTTGTTCTGATCGGCGAAGGTCTTTGAAATGGCCGAGAGGGAAGCGGGATCGATCGGATCGCCATCTACCTTGATTTCAGTGACCAATGACCGCCAGAGCTGGCGGGGCAGGATGCGCTTTTCGCCAGCCAGCACCTTGAGGATCAGCTCGTTAAGCTGGCGCCCGCGCGCAAGCCATGCGGCAGACGGGTCTTCGGGCACGTCCGCCTTTGTGGCCTTGCCAATGGTCGGTTTGATCTGGAACGCGGCGCGGATTTCGTCTGTGACCGTCTCAGAGGCGAACGCATCCGCATCATAGGCGCGGAAAGTCAGCGCGCCGCTTCCGAACACGCTGTTCCAGTGTCGTTCGAGGGCCGCATAGTCCAGCCAGCAAGGCGGGGCTTGGTTTTCGATGAAAACACCCGCCTGCGGGTTGATCCTTGGGGCCGCGGCCAGCGCATCGGCCCACCACATCTTGCTGCCTGCCATGCCCAGTTCCCGGGCCAGCGACGTGCCGCGCCCTTCCATGATCTGTTCCGCATAGTGCCGCGCCAGCAGGCGGGCAGGTTCGTCAATATGGGCCACAACGCGGATGTCGGTGGACAGGGGTGTCAGCAGCGCCTTCAAACGCTCCAGTTCCGACCGCGACACAAGGCTGACGCCCAGCTGAGAGGCCGACAGGATCAGGTGATCGGGCGAAAACTGCGCCACTTCCTTGGCCAGATCAGAGGCCACAGTGTCATGCAGCACCTTCTGCTTGTCGCCGGTGATATAGCCGCGATTGTAGCGCAACGGGTCGATATGCGCGGCCTCGGTCACCGCCATGTAAAGCCGCGTGTGGTTCTTGTTGCCCAAGGCGCGGGAATAGAGCATGCCCTTGGTCATCAATTGATCCCGCTTGGCCGCCAGCACGTTTTGCAGACGGTCCGCTCCCACCTGTTCCAGCCCGATATGCAGGTGGATTTGCATCACGCAACCTCGTTCAACTTGTTCACATTGGTCTTGCCCCACCAGTTCACCGGCATTTCAAGAAACCCGCTGATCAGGTCCTTGGCCGCGGGGTCGGCCACGTCATATTCCAGAAAGTCGTCATCATCGCGAAAGATGGCGCGCAGATGGGCATAATGCGCCTCGATCCATTGCATCCGTTCGATGCTGGTCTCTCCGAACCCTTCGGGCAGTCCGGGGATATTGTTGGCGGGCAAGCGCGATGTGCCCAGATCGGACCACGCCAGCATGCTTTGCGACATGTGGAACGGGTCGCGGTTGGACGCCAGAAACTTCACACCCGGATTGTGCTTGCGGATCGCCATGATCAGTCCGAAATCCATCTGCGGCCACAGTGACCGTCCTTGGCGCAGCACGCTCATCTCGGAAATGGCGTTGAAATCATCGAAGTAGAAACCGGGATCACCCGTCTCGAAATATCCACGGTAAAGCAAGTCGGCGACAAATTCGTTGTGCATCCGCGTGTTCTTGGTCTGGCGCGGTCTGATCCGATGATCGGCCACATGCAGCCCCGCCCGGCGCAACGCACGCGCCAGCGTTGTGGTGCCGGTCTTGGGCAGGCCGAGGTTCACCACTTTCAAGGTCATGCGGCAGGCTCCAAAATGCCCAATTCGATCAGCATCGCCTCTTCCTGCGGGGGCAGGGTGGATGCTGCGCGCAAGTGTGCCTGCATCGCCTGGTACTCGGGCTGGGCCAGCAATTCATCGCGCTTAGCGATGTGCAGCGCAACGCAATTCTCATGCAGGGCCTTGATCTCTTTGTCTTTCTTCAGCTCCGCCAGCGCCTTTTTCAAATCCGGCAGGTAGCGCCCGATGCTCTTGTCTTCCCACGCGGGGTCATTGCGTTCGCGCCAATAGGTGTCGTCAAACGCGCGGTTTTCGCGGTTCACATCGCCCCTGTCATTCTTGACGAGATAGCTGTCGAGGCTGCGCAGCGCATAGTGGTTGAGCGTCGCAAATTCCCGCGCCCCATGGGCGGGAAAGCGGCGAATACGGCGCGGATTGGCCGCCACCAGAAACTTGTGCTGCACCTTGCGACCCGACCCGTCGGTCCAGTCGGGCCGCGCCTTGCCTTTCTGAAAGGGCCGGTGCGCGCCGAAGTATTGCAAGGGAAAGTCATGGCGAACCAAAGACTTGACCTCAATCGCGGCCTCGCCACACCAGAGATCGGGATTGTGCGAGCGATGGAATTGCCCAATCACCGGTTCATCGACAAACCCGTCCACCCCGTCATTGGCAAAGAACTGAAAGGTCACCGAAATCGCTTGCGGATCTCCGCAAGCCTCGATCAGGGCAGGGATCGTGTGATCGCCCACATGAATGTTCAGAAACTCGTCCACATCCGCGACCCAGACCCAATCCGCCTCCGTCACGATGTCCTGACGGCGCGCGTCTTTCAGCGCCTCCATCTGGTAATTGCGCCCCTCCGCCGGGTTGGGCAGATGCTGGCACAGACCACGTGTCGCCAGCGCGTCCAGCAGGGTATCAGTCCCATCGGTGCAATCATTGGAATAGAACAGGTGATCGGTCACACCGATCAGGCGGTTGAAGGCGATCCACTCCAACAGGAACGGCCCTTCGTTCTTCACGCACGTCACCGCTGTTACGCGCATCCCACGCCCGCCCTATCTGTTGGAGCCATTGCCCGCCGCCTTACGTCCCGGGTTCGCGTGCCTTATGCCGCAAACCTCTTTTTCAACTGGTTAACATCATGCCATTTCACACGAATCACGTCAACGCGCACGACTTAAGGAGGCCTTGACGACAGGCCCAGACGATGCAGGTTGGACCCAAAGAAGGACATGCCCATGCAAACGCCCACCTCGATCGACGCCGTCCAGTCCATGCTGAGCGAACAGGGCTATGTCTGCGACCGCGCGCTTGGCACGGTGGTGTTCCTGAGCCTGTCGCTGGGCCGGCCCCTGTTTCTGGAAGGGGAGGCGGGCGTGGGCAAGACCGAGATCGCCAAGGCACTGGCTGCCGCATTGGGCCGCCGCCTGATCCGTCTGCAATGCTACGAGGGGCTCGATGCGTCGTCTGCGGTCTACGAATGGAACTTCCCGGCGCAGATGGTGGCGATCCGCACGGCGGAAGCGGCGGGCGGTGCCGACCGCAAGGCGCTGCAGACGGAACTCTTTTCCGACGAATACCTGATCGAACGGCCTTTGCTGGACGCCATGCGCCCGGATGAAAACGGCGCACCCGTGCTGCTGATCGACGAATTGGACCGCACGGACGAACCTTTTGAGGCGTTCCTGCTCGAAGCGCTGTCGGATTTTCAGGTCACGATCCCCGAGTTGGGCACGATCAAGGCCCCCGAGCCGCCCATTGTGATCCTGACGTCAAACCGCACCCGCGAAGTGCATGACGCTCTGAAACGCCGCTGCCTCTATCATTGGGTCGACTATCCGAATTTCGACCGCGAAATGGAAATCCTGCAGGCCCGCGCGCCCGAAGCGGCCGCCGAACTCAGCCGCGAAGTGGTGGCCTTCGTCCAACGGCTCAGAACCGAAGACCTGTTCAAGAAGCCGGGCGTGGCCGAAACCATCGATTGGGCGAAATGCCTGCTGGCGCTTGATGTGATCACACTCAGCCCCGAGGTCATCGCCGACACGCTCGGCGCCATCCTGAAATACCAGGATGACATTCAGAAGCTGCAGGGGTCGGAAGCCAAGCGTTTGCTGGACGAGGCGAAAGCATCGCTCGAGCCTGCATGATTTGATGACCGTCGCACCTGTCATCCATATCGGCGGCTGGCCCGGGGCGGGAAAGAAGACGGTTGGGCGGATCGTGGCGGATCAAATGGGCGGGCGATTGATCCACAACCACATCATGCTTGATGCTGCACGGGCGATCTATGCGCGCGACACGCCGGAAAGCATCGCTATGCGCGAAGAGGTGCGAACCCTCATCCTGGCCCATGCACGTCGCTTGCCCTCGGATGTACCGATTGTCCTGACAGATGCGCTTGCCGACGAACCGGCGGCCATTCCCCTGTTCCAGCCCACATTGGACCTTGCGCGGGACCGAAACGCCCCCTTGCATCTGTTTGTCCTGAACTTGTCGGTCGCCGAAAACCAACGCCGCCTGACTGATCCATCCCGCTTGGGAAGCGACAAACTGACCGATGCCAACGTGCTGAAAACGCTTCGGGGCAAGGACAAGCTCTTTGTTCAGGACAGTACCCGGATGCTGGACGTGACCAATATGTCCGCTCAAGATGCGGCGGATAGAATCTGCGCGTATGTGGAGCAGCCGAATGCCTGAATACGCCCCCCTTGAATTGCCTGAAAACCCAAAGCTTGCAGGCAACATCACCCATTTCGCCCGCGCTTTGCGCCGCGCTGGCCTGCCCATCGGGACCGGGCGGGTGATGGATGCGGTCACGGCCGTGACCAAGGCGGGCTTCACCGAAAAACGCGACTTCTACTGGACGCTTCATGCCTGTTTTGTCTCGAAGCCCGAGCACCGTGTGGTCTTTGCCCAGATCTTTCGCCTCTACTGGCGCGACCCGCGGTATCTGGAACACATGATGGCCGCAATGCTGCCAGCCGTGCGCGGGGTGCAGGAAGATCGCGGCGCACAAGCCGCCGAGAAACGTGCGGCTGAGGCACTGCTAGATGGCGCAGGCGACGACATCGACCTGCCGGAGATGGAGGAGGACGGGACCGAGATCGAGATTGACGCCTCACTGACCATGAGCGCCGAGGAAAAGTTGAAAACCCTCGATTTCGAACAGATGAGCACGGCAGAGATGGCCCAGGCCAAAGCGATGCTGGCCCGCATGGCACTGCCCGTCGATCCCGTGCCGACCCGACGCACCCGCATGGCAGGTCTGGGCCGCGTCGACCCGGCACGGACCTTGCGCGCGGCGATGCGTCAGGGCGGCGAGCTGCGCGATCTGCACTGGAAAACCCCCCGGGTGCGCTATCCGAACCTGGTGGCGCTGTGCGATATCTCGGGCTCCATGAGCCAATATTCCCGCGTCGTGCTGCACTTCCTCCATGCGGTGGCGAATGCCAAGGGGGCGGGATGGGCCAAAGTGCACGCGTTTACCTTTGGCACACGGCTGACCAACATCACCCGGCATCTGGACCAACGGGACGTGGATGCGGCCTTGAAAGCGGCAGGGGCCGAAGCGCAGGATTGGGAAGGCGGCACGCGGATCGGCGCCTGCCTCGAGACGTTCAACCGCGACTGGTCCCGGCGGGTGTTGGGGCAGGGGGCGGTGGTCCTGCTGATCACCGACGGGCTTGACCGGGACGACCCGGATGCGCTGGAAAAGCAGATGGAGCGCCTGCATCTCTCCGCAAGCCGCCTGATCTGGATCAACCCATTGTTAAGATGGGAGGATTTCGCCCCCCGTGCCCGCGGTATCGCGGCCATGCTGCCCCATGTGGACAGCTTCCGCGCCGGTCATTCCATCGCCTCGATCGAGCAACTCGCGCGCGTCATTTCCCTCCGCGACGACGTGGGCGACCGCGACCGGCTGCTTCGGATGATCCACGCCTGACGCGGGCCAAGATTTTTCGTACGAAAAATCTCATCGTCCCCGCGGGGTCACGCAAAGGTGTCGGCGAAACTGTTGCGATAGATCTCTGACAACTCCGTCAAGGGCGCGGAACTGTTGCCCATCCACACCGTGTCGCCCGAGAACTTGCCCACCGACACAATCGGCACGCCGGCACGACCCGCCGCGATCATCAGCGCCTCTGCCTTGTCAAAGGAGCAGGCCACCAGATAGCGCGCCTGATCCTCACCAAAGAAGCTGCCCATCTCGCTGGCGTCGATCCAGACGCCGACGTCTGCTGCCTCTGCAAGTTCAAAAGCCGCAAGCGCCAGCCCGCCGTCGCTCAGGTCGGTACAGGCGTTGATCAAGTGCCTGTTTTCACGAATGAAATCGCCGTTGCGTTTTTCCGCGTCCAGATCGACATGCGGCGCGTCCCCGTCGGTACGCCCGAACACTTCGGCCAGGATCGCGGACTGTCCCAGATGGCCGCCGCAGGTGCCCACCAGCAACGCCACATGTCCCTCGCGCACATCGCCGCCGATGATGTTGTCCGGGTGATCGATCAGGCCGACAGCACCGATGGTGGGCGTGGGCAGAATGCCCGCGCCGTCGGTCTCATTATAAAGCGACACGTTGCCCGACACGATGGGCATGTCGAGTGCGGCGCAGGCCTGCCCGATGCCGTCGAGCGCGCCCACGAACTGGCCCATGATCTCGGGCTTTTCGGGATTGCCGAAGTTGAGGTTGTCCGTGGTTGCAAGGGGTTTGGCCCCGACAGCCGTGAGGTTGCGGTAGGCTTCGGCCACCGCCTGCTTGCCGCCTTCGACCGGGTTGGCTTTGACGTAGCGCGGGGTGACATCAGAGGTAAAGGCCAGCGACTTGTCGGTGCCGTGCACGCGCATGATGCCTGCGCCTGCGCCCGGCGTGCGGGCGCTGTCGGCCATGACCATGGTGTCGTATTGCTCGAACACCCATTGTTTGGACGTGTAGTTGGGACTGGCCAGCAGCGCCTTTAGCCCGTCGATGGGGTCGATGCTGGGCACGTCCGCAAGCTCTTCGGCGGCGGGGGTGGGCTCCCATGGGCGGTCATATTCAGGGGCTTCGGAGGCGAGTTTGGACAGGGGCAGGTCAGCTTTGACCGTGCCGTCATGTTCGATCACGAAGCGATCTTCTGCGATGGTTTCGCCAACGATGGCGAAGTCGAGATCCCATTTGTCAAAGACGGCCTTGGCCTCGGCTTCCAGTTCGGGGTTCAGGACCATGAGCATGCGTTCCTGAGATTCCGACAACATCATTTCGTAGGCGGTCATGTTCTCTTCGCGCACGGGCACGGCGTTCAGGTTCAGCTTGACGCCAAGCCCACCCTTGTCGCCCATTTCCACCGCAGAGCAGGTGAGGCCAGCGGCCCCCATGTCCTGGATGGAGATGACAGCACCGGTCTGCATCAACTCAAGCGTCGCTTCCATCAGGCGCTTTTCGGTGAAGGGGTCACCGACCTGCACGGTGGGGCGCTTTTCTTCGATTGTGTCGTCGAATTCTGCGGAGGCCATGGTGGCCCCGCCCACGCCGTCCCGTCCGGTCTTGGCACCGAGGTAGACAACGGGCATACCGAGGCCGGAGGCGGCGGAGTAGAAGATCTTGTCGGCGTCGGCGAGACCGGCGGCGAAGGCGTTCACGAGGCAGTTGCCATTGTAGGCCGGATCAAAGCGCACCTCGCCGCCCGCGCAGGGTACGCCGAACGCGTTGCCGTAACCGCCGATACCTTCGACCACACCGTGGACAAGCTGGCGGGTTTTGGGGTGGTCGGGTTCTCCGAAGGACAGGGCATTCATGGACGCGATGGGGCGCGCGCCCATGGTGAAGACGTCGCGCAGGATGCCGCCCATGCCGGTGGCGGCCCCTTGGTAGGGTTCGATGTAGCTGGGGTGGTTGTGGCTTTCCATCTTGAAGACCACGGCTTGGCCATCGCCGATGTCGACGACGCCTGCGTTTTCGCCGGGGCCGCAGATCACTTGCGGTCCGGTGGTGGGCAGCTTTTTCAGATGGATCTTGGAGGATTTGTAGGAGCAGTGTTCGTTCCACATGGCCGAAAAGATGCCAAGCTCGGTGAAGGTCGGCTCGCGCCCGATGATCTGGAGGATGCGGTCGTATTCGTCCGGGCTGAGCCCGTGACTGGCGATCAGATCATCGGTGATTTTCGGCTCGTTCATGTGTCGTCCCCCGGCTTTGGCACGCTCTTTAGAGCAGGGACGGGCGGGGGGAAAGGGTTTGTCCCCGCGGGGACAGCCTGTTCGGCGCGTTTAGCCCATATTCATCGCTTTGTGATCGGTCAGACGGATCAAGGGCTTGGCCCTACGGGCGGTCCGTTTCGCAGATTTTAACCACGTTTCGGCAAGCTGACGCGTGATCGGGTGCGGGACCATGCGCAGTGGCGCGGGCTGCTTATTGGCTTTCGAGCCACGTCCACGCGTCCGCCGCGATCGCTGGCCCTGCATCATAAAACCAATGGGTGTGATCGGGGATGATGTGCAAATCGACATCGTGCCCCTTCGTTGCAAGATCATTGGCGACGTACCGTGCCGCGTCCGTTTGGAAGATGTGGTCACGGGAGCCGAGATAGTAGCGGATTGGTTTCGGTGTTTCGGGAATGATCGCCGATGCGGGGTCAGCAAAGCCCGCGTGCATTGCTGCGGCCCGCCATGGCCCTTCGGTCTGGTTGATCAGGGCTTGGACGTAGGCTGCACCGTTCGAATGGCCGAAGAGGTAGACACGGCTTGGGTCGATGTGCGCGGCGACATCTTCTTGTGCGATGATGTCATGTAGAACTGTGGGTTCCACGCGATCTGGGGGCCAGTTCTGATCACGACCATCAAGCGCTATGAGCATCACGCCTTTCCGGTCTGCCACGTCCCGCCACATGTCGATCATCGAAAGACCATCGCGGCCTGCACCATGGAACAGGAGGACGACGGGAAAGGGTCCGGCACCGGTTTCGGGCTGATAGCTGTGCCACCGATATCTGCCCAGATCATGGGGGATCGCGGTGTCGATGGTGTCGGCGGGCACCGAATAGGTCGGGTTCCCGATGTAGGGCACAAAGAGATCAGCGCGGTCTGTTTCGGCGAATTGACCTGCGCGTTTCGGGACCTCCAGCGCGGCCATGCGAAAGCCGGTGTCCGGGCGCGCAAGATCGCTCCACCACGTGAGGCCAAGATACCCGAGGCAGACAAGCGCGATGCACAGAACAAGACGACGCATGAGCATTGAACCCTTTCGACACGGCCACGCCTTGACCCGCGTTGCCATTGCCGTGAAAGCAGCCATTGGCTTGTGGCGCTTTTAAGGTTTGCCATAATCCTCCATCGGGGGGCAGGTGCAGGACAGGTTCCGGTCGCCCCACACGTTGTCGACGCGGTTGACCGGGGGCCAGTATTTGTCGACGCGGAAGGAGCCCGCCGGGAAACAGGCGCTTTCGCGGCTGTAGGGGCGGTCCCAGTCGCGGACCAGATCCTCCATCGTGTGGGGGGCGTTTTTCAGCGGGTTGTTTTCCGGGTCCAGTGTGCCGTCTTCGATCGCTTTGATCTCGTCGCGGATGCCCAGCATGGCGTCGCAGAAACGGTCCAACTCGGCCTTGTTTTCCGATTCCGTGGGTTCGATCATCAGCGTTCCTGCGACGGGCCATGACATGGTGGGCGCGTGAAAGCCGCAATCGGCCAGACGCTTGGCAATGTCGTCCACCGTGATGTGGGCGCTGTCGGCGAAGGGCCGTGTGTCGATGATGCATTCATGGGCCACGCGGCCTGTTGGCCCTTTGTAGAGCACGTCGAACGCCCCTTCGAGCCGTTTGGCGATGTAGTTGGCGTTCAGGATCGCCACACGCGTGGCCTGCGTCAGCCCGTCGCCGCCCATCATCAGGCAATAGGCCCATGAGATCGGCAGCAGCGAGGGCGAGCCGAAGGCCGCGGCGCTGACCGCGCCCTCTCCGCCGTTGGGATCGCCGGGCAGGTGCGGTGTGAGGTGGGCTTTGACCCCGATGGGCCCCATGCCGGGGCCGCCGCCGCCGTGGGGGATGCAGAACGTCTTGTGCAGGTTGAGGTGGCTGACATCCCCGCCCAGATCGCCGGGGCGGCTGAGGCCGACCATGGCGTTCATGTTGGCCCCGTCGATATAGACCTGACCGCCCGCGTCATGGGTGATCTTGCAGACCTCGATCACCGTTTCTTCGAACACGCCGTGGGTGGAGGGGTAGGTGATCATGCAGCCCGCGAGGTTGTCGCGGTGTTCTTCGACCTTGGCTTTGAAGTCGTCCACGTCGATATCGCCGTTGTCTGCGGATTTCACCGGCACGACTTTCCAACCGACCATCTGGGCGGAGGCGGGGTTGGTGCCATGTGCGCTCATCGGAATAAGGCAGATGTTGCGGTGGCCCTGGCCCTGGGCGCGGTGATAGCTGGCGATGCTGAGAAGCCCCGCATATTCGCCCTGCGCGCCCGAGTTGGGCTGCATCGAGATCGCGTCGTAGCCGGTGATATCGCAGAGCTTGGCGGACAGATCGTCGATCATTTCGATATAGCCCGCCGCCTGATCCTTGGGGCAGTAGGGGTGCAGGAGGGAGAACTCGCGCCAGCTGACCGGCATCATTTCGGCGGCCGAGTTCAGCTTCATCGTGCAGGAGCCGAGCGGGATCATCGCCCGGTCCAGCGCCAGATCGCGGTCGGCCAGACGGCGCATGTAGCGCATCATTTCCGTTTCCGCCCGGTTCATGTGGAAGATCGGGTGCGTCATGAAATCGGAGGTGCGGATCAGCTTGTCCGGCATGTTGTAATGCGGGGTGTAATCCCTGTCCTGCCGGTCGATGCCGAAGGCGCGCCAGACCTTTTCGATGATTTCGGGGCGGGTGGCTTCGTCCAGCGTGATGCCGACCTTGGTTTTGCCGACGGCGCGCAGGTTGACGCCCTCGTCTACCGCGGACTTGATCACTGCGGCTTGCAGCGGGCCCAGTTCGACCGTGATGGTGTCGAAGAAGGTGGCGGGGCGCACGTCGAAGCCCGCCTGTTTCAGCCCCTCTGCCAGCCGCGCGGTTTTGCGGTGGATGCGTTGGGCGATGGCCTTGAGGCCCTCTGGGCCGTGGAAGACACTGTAAAAGCCCGCCATGACGGCGAGCAGGGCCTGCGCCGTGCAGACATTTGACGTCGCCTTTTCCCGGCGGATGTGTTGTTCGCGGGTTTGCAGGGACAGCCGGTAGGCGCGGTTGCCGTGGCTGTCGATGGACACGCCAACAATACGGCCCGGCATGTTGCGGGCATAGGCCGCCTTGGTCGCCATGTAGGCGGCGTGGGGACCGCCGTAGCCCATGGGCACGCCGAAGCGCTGGGTGTTGCCCACCGCGATGTCCGCGCCCATGGCGCCGGGTTCCTTGAGCAATGTGAGCGAGAGCGGGTCGGCTGCGATGATGCCGATGGCCTTGGCCTCGTGCAGTTTCGCAATCGGGTCGGTGAAGTCCCGGACGTGACCGTATGTTCCGGGGTATTGGAAGATTGCGCCGAACACTGCGCCCGGGTCCAGATCGTCGGGGTTGCCCACCATGATGTCGATGCCGAGCGGTGCGGCCCGCGTCTGCATCACGGCGATGTTCTGGGGGTGGCAGTTTTCGTCGACGAAGAAGCCGGTGGCTTTGGATTTGGCAACGCGCTGGGCCATGGTCATCGCTTCGGCACAGGCGGTGGATTCGTCCAGGAGCGAGGCGTTGGCAATCTCAAGCCCCGTCAGGTCCGACACCATGGTCTGGAAATTCAGGAGCGCTTCGAGCCGACCCTGGCTGATTTCGGGCTGGTAGGGGGTGTAGGCGGTGTACCACGCCGGGTTTTCGAGGATATTGCGCAGGATCGCGGGGGGTGTGACCGTGCCGTGATAGCCTTGGCCGATCAGCGAGGTCAGCACCTTGTTCTTTGAGGCTGTGACCCGCATGTGGTGCAGCAGTTCCCGTTCGGACTTGGCCTTGCCGAAGTCCAGCGGGTCCTTTTGCCGGATGTTGGCGGGGATCGTGTCGTCGATCAGCGCATAAAGGTCTTTCGCCCCCACCACGTTCAGCATCTCGTCCATTTCGGCGGGGGATGGCCCGATATGGCGACGGTTCGCGAAGTCATAGGGCAGGTAGTCGGTGGGTTTGAAAGCCATGGTGCGTTCCTTCAGCCGATCAGCGCTGTGTAGGCGGCTTCGTCCATCAGCCCGTCAAGCTGGGACGCATCGGACGGCTTGATCTTGAAGAACCAGCCGTCGCCCAGCGGGTCGCTGTTGGCGAGGCTTGGGTCGGCTGCCAGTGCCTCGTTCACCTCGGTGATCTCTCCGTCCACCGGGGCCATGATGTCGGAGGCCGCCTTGACGCTTTCGATCACGACGATCTCGTCATCCTTGGCGACGGTTGTGCCGACCTCGGGCAGTTCGACAAAGACCAGATCGCCCAGTTGCGTGGTCGCGTGTTCGGTGATGCCCACCACATAGGCGTCGCCTTCGGCACGGAGCCATTCGTGTTCTTCGGTGTATTTCATCGGTTTCCCTCGTTGGTTTCGTTTGGGGTTATCTTTTGAAGTTGGCGGGGGTGAAGGGCAGTTTGGCGACCGTCACTGGCATACGTTTGCCGCGCAATTCGCCGTAGAGCGTGGTGCCGGTTTTTGCGTATTCGGTGGGGACATAGCCCATCGCCACCGGGCCGCCGACGGTGGGACCAAAGCTGCCGGAGGTGATGGTGCCTATCGGCTCTTCGCTGTCTTCAGCGTCGAACAGCGGAACACCCTCGCGCATGGGCGCGCGCCCTTCGGGCAGCAGCCCCACGCGTTTGCGGGTTACGCCGTCTTCGATCTGGTGCAGGATCTGGTCGGCGCCGGGAAAGCCTCCCGCCCGGTCATCGCCGACGCGGCGCACCTTCTGGATGGCCCAGGTCAGGCCCGCTTCGACCGGCGTGGTTGTGTCGTCGATGTCGTGGCCGTAAAGGCAGAGCCCGGCTTCAAGCCGCAGCGAGTCGCGGGCGCCGAGGCCGATGGGCTCAACGTCAGGATGATCGAGCAGTGCGCGCGCGAGGGGTTCGGCGCTGTCCATGGGAACCGAGATTTCGTACCCGTCTTCGCCTGTGTAGCCCGAGCGTGATACCCACGCGTCGACCCCGTTCAGATCCAGCGTGGCCACATCCATGAAACGCATGTCGGCGGCCCGCAGATCGAGTGTGGCCAGCACCGTTTCGGCAGCGGGGCCTTGGAGCGCGAGCAGTGCGCGGTCGGTGATCTCGGTGACGACTACGTCCGGTGCTAGCGCCGATTTCATGTGGGCGATGTCGGCGTCCTTGCAGGCGGCATTGACCACGACAAACACGTGATTGCCGCGATTGGCGAGCATCAGGTCATCTTCAATCCCGCCATCTTCGTTAGTAAAGAACCCATAGCGCTGGCGGTTTTCACCAAGGCCCAGCACGTCGACCGGAATCAGCGTTTCGAGACCCATAGCAGCGGCCTCATAGGTCGCCCCCCGGACAATGACCTGACCCATGTGGCTGACATCGAACAGGCCCGCCTTCGTCCGCGTATGGAGGTGTTCCTTCATCACGCCGAGCGGAAATTGCACCGGCATGTCATATCCGGCGAAAGGCACCATCTTGGCCCCGAGCGCCACATGCAGTGCGTGAAGTGGGGTCTGTTTGAGGTCGGACATATCCCATCGCCTTTTTTGCAAGCCGACGAGATTGTGAGCAATCAAGCGGCACCATGTCAGGCGCAGGGCTGTGCCTGCGCGTCGGTGCCTCCTCTGTCCTGAGTGCCTGAGATCATTATCCCTTCGGCGGATGCGGTTGGCATCACTCTCCAGAGTCTTGGGGCCTGTCGTTGGTCCTGTGGCCTGAGAGTTTCCGAGGCAGTTGCTCCTTCGGCACCAGTGATCTGGTTCTCCCAACGTCAAGCGCTTCGAGTTTCGTATCGGAAACTCGACCGATATGGCAAGTGAAATATCTGCGGCCGGGTTAGTAGGCGATTGGAGCATAGTCACATACGCGGCTGGGGCGGCCTGCGCCTTCCGATGTCGCCGTGACAACGTGGTGGTCACCTGATAGGTGCCTCAGGTTCTGGCCTGCCTTGTTAGAAGTATCCGACATGACACTCTTTGCTTTTCTGGATTACGCGTCGGTCCTGGTCTTTGCGTTGACAGGATCACTGGTCGCAAGTCGGGCGCAGCTTGATATCGTGGGGTTCTGTTTCTTTGCGATCCTGACTGCGGTGGGCGGGGGTACGTTGCGGGATGTTCTGCTGGACCGGAACCCCGTGTTCTGGATCGAAAACCCATCCTATCTGGGCGTTGCAAGTGCCGCGGCCTTGTTGGTGTTTGTGACGGCACATCGGTTGGAGAGCCGGTACGCCGTGTTGCTTTGGCTGGACGCGTTTGCGTTGGCGGTGGCTGTCGCGGCGGGATCGGGCATTGCGCTGGCGCTGGGCCATTCGGCACCGGTTGTCGTGGTGATGGGCATCATTACCGGATGCATGGGCGGGCTGATGCGTGACGTGGTGTCCAATGAGGTGCCGCTGGTCCTCAAACAGGGCGAGCTTTATGTCACCTGCGCCCTTGGTGGATCGGCAGCGACGGCCCTTGCCAGCCATTTTGATCTGTCGCCGAGCCTTGGGGCCACAATCTGTGCGGCCGTGACATTTACCCTGCGCGCAGGGTCTTTGTATTTCGGGTGGCGTTTGCCTGTCTACAAATCACGTCCGCCACGGGTCTAGGGGCAGGCGGGTCCGTTGTCAGGACACGGCCACGAGGGTTTGCAAAGGGCGCGCTGGCACCCGTTTTGCGCCGGTTTTGCGCATCCCATGCGACGCTTGTCATCACGTGGCCTAAATTTGAACCACACAGCCAGCCACGGCATGTCCTTGCTTAGCCCGCTGATCGCAAGTGTAGACTGAGAGAAACGAAAGCCCTAGCCTGATCCAAGGTAACGGGACCGGGAGCACATATCCACGGACCGCCCAATCCCCGGATACCTGAAATAAGACTACAAAATAGGGACAGCTTCATGAAACTAGTTATTGGCCTTGATGGTCATGGTTCCGGCGAACACGCGTTAGCGTTCGCCAAGGAACTGGCCGCCAAGACGACGGATTGCGAGTTGATCGTCGTCTATGTGATCGAATGGTCACCATTTTCATTCCAGACCCCCGAAGAGAATGCAGAGCGCCACAAGCGTCGCGAAGAAGAGATTGCGGTGGCCATGGATCGGGTGGTGAACCCGGCGGTGGCGTCTTTGACCGAAGCCGGGTTTTCTGCGCGGGCCATCGTGCGCCATGGCGACGTGGCTGAGACCATCGACAACATTGCCCACAAAGAAGGCGCAAGCCAGATTATCGTGGCACGGGCAAGTGCCGGTGGTTTGACGTCTCGGTTGTTTGGCAGCTCAACTGCAAATCTGGTGATGAACGCGCGCGTTCCCGTCACTGTCGTCGCATAAGGATCTGTCCAAATGAAAAAGCTATTTTCAATACTGCTGGCGCTGTCGGCTTTCATCGCCGTTTCGGTGCCTGCACAGGCGCAAGAGGCCGCCGCATCGCTGGATGCGCGCGTGAACGAGGCCTTTGCAAGTTTCACGGGGCCGTTTGTCAGTTTCATCTTTGCCCCCATTCCCGGCACGGCCTTTCCATGGATCGTGATGTGGCTGGTGATCGGCGCGACCGTGTTCACAATCTACTTTGCCGCGGTCCAGTTCCGGTTTTTCGGCCACGCGATTGGCTTGGTCAAAGGCGACTATTCCGACCCTGAGGACGCGGGCGAAGTCAGCCACTTTCAGGCGCTTGCCACGGCTCTGTCGGGTACTGTTGGCCTTGGTAACATCGCGGGTGTTGCCGTGGCGGTCGGTATCGGGGGGCCCGGTGCCACGTTCTGGATGATCCTTGCGGGCCTTCTGGGCATGGCGTCGAAGTTCACCGAATGTACGCTGGGTGTGAAGTACCGCAACGAATACCCGGACGGCACCGTGTCCGGTGGCCCGATGTACTACATCTCCAAGGGTTTCAACGAGCTGGGTCTGCCCGGTGGCAAGATCCTCGCTGTGTTGTTCTCGGTCTTTTGTATTCTGGGTGCGCTGGGCGGCGGGAACATGTTCCAGGCCAACCAGGCCCATGCACAAATCACGCAGATCACCGGGGACTATCCCGGCTGGATCACCGGCATCATCTTTGCGGCTGTCGTCTTTGCCGTGATTGTTGGCGGGATCAAGTCCATTGCCAAGGTCACCGAGAAAGTCGTGCCGTTCATGGGCGTCATGTATGTGGGTGCCGCGCTGATCGTTCTGATCGTCAATTTCGACATGATCGGTTGGGCCTTTGGTCAGATCTTTGCCGGGGCGTTCACGGGCCTGGGTGTCGCGGGCGGCTTTGTCGGCGCGTTGATCCAGGGCTTCAAGCGGGCGGCGTTCTCTAACGAAGCAGGCGTGGGGTCTGCCGCGATTGCGCACTCTGCGGTGAAAACCAAAGAGCCAATCACGGAAGGCTTCGTGTCCTTGCTGGAGCCGCTGATCGATACGGTTGTGATTTGTACGATGACCGCTTTGGTGATCATCATTTCGCAGCAATTGATCGTTGATCAGGCAACCGGCAACTACATGCTGAACGAAGCGGGCACCGCGATTGCAACGGTTGATGGCAATTCCGGTGTCGCGCTGACCTCGGCTGCATTCGGCTCTGCCATCAGTTGGTTCCCTTTTGTGCTGGCGATTGCGGTGATCCTGTTTGCGTTCTCGACCATGATTTCCTGGTCGTACTACGGCCTGAAAGCATGGACGTATCTGTTTGGCGAAGGCAAGACGACCGAACTGGTCTTCAAGATCATCTTCTGCATCTTCATCGTGATTGGCGCGGCGGCAAGCCTTGGGCCAGTTATCGACTTCTCGGATGCGGCGATCTTTGCGATGGCGGTGGTCAATATCTTCTGCCTGTACTTCCTGATGAAAGTGGTGCGCAAGGAGTTGAACTCTTACAGTGCGCGGCTCAGCTCGGGTGAAATCAAGAAATTCTCGCACTAGCCGTACACACAGGTAATGCAAACGGCCGCCCTTTGAGAGGGCGGCCGTTTTGTTTGTGTCATGCCGGTGTGGCACTGTGTGTCAGGCACTTGGGCGTTCCCGCGATTGGCACCTGCACACGGCTCAGCGGTTCAGCAGGTGGATCGTGATCCGGTTGTCGCTGGAGCCAGACGTATGCGCCTTGACCTTGAGCCGGCGTTCGTCGGCGTCGAGGACCAGTTGGTTGCCGCGCAATGTCAGCTTGTCGGTGTGTGTGGCGATAATCACATCCCGTCCGCCGCGCAGATTGAAGGTGGACCCGGATCGCGACAACAGGAACAGTCGTGTCCGTTCGCCATTGATCCTCAACCCAAAGGTCTGGCCGACAAATTCGCCATCAGAAGAATAAACGCGGATACCGCTTTTGCCGTTGATAGCGGCAATGTCGGAGCCGCTGAGGTCGGCTTGGGCGAAGGTGGCGGACAGGCCCATCACAAGAGCAGCGGTGAGCGTGGTAGCGGCGGTTTTGAAACGTTTCATTTTAACGTCCTTTCTGTGCTGTTGAGCAGAAGGTGGGCACCCGTTTTGAGGATGAAAGGACGCGTCACGGCCACGTGTTGATTGCAACAATTGTACCCGCGGCAATGTGTTCCGAAGGTGAAGAGGGCCGTGGCTCAGACACGAAAAAGGCCGCCCTGCATGTGCAGAGCGACCCGTTCGTGTCGTAGCACCAAGTGATGCAATCGCTTATTTGAAGTCGATCTCAACCGGACCGGCTGTGTTCTGACCGCCAAGGCCGACAGCTGCATACAGGTCGTCCGCGCTTGGGCTGAGTGCCACGCCGCCATTGACCACTGTCACGTTCTCAGGATCGATGGTCAGATCCATTGTGTCACCGTCAAAACGCAGGCCAGCTTCCATGTCGATCATGATTTCTGCGCGGTCATTTTCACCGATGTTGAAATCTTCGATCTGGCCCAGCAGAACGCCATCGCTGGTCACGACATTGCCGCCTTCGGTGGTGTCGATGGTGGCGACGCGATTGGTGTCACCGGCCAGTGTGTTTGCGGGGTCGAATTTCATGCCGGAGTAGTCGTCGGCCAGCAGCGGTGCTGCGGAAACTACCAGAGCGGTCGAGGCGATCAGTGCAAACTTGCGTGTCATTTTAACTTTCCTTTCACTTATCTAACTTCGACTGGACAACAGCCCGAGCGGCGAAATCGTTCCCAAAAAACGCAAGAAAAATCTTTTTAAATCAATGGAACAGCCGCCTTGATCGCGCGTTTTGTGGAGTCGCCCTGGCACGGTCAATCAAAACGGGCTTCCGCGCAATTCAAAACAAAATAGCCCCCCGGTGCGAACGGCTCCGGGGGGCTGCGTCATGCAAATGGTTTGTGAAAAGTGATCAGATGCGCGGCAGGTGCACCAGGATGCGGTCGTCGTCCTCCTTGCGCACATATGCTTTTGTCTGCACCCGCTGCTTGTTGGCATTCAGGATGATCTGGTTGCCTTGCAGTGTCAGTTCGGTCGTGTTGGTGCGGATGATGATTTCTTTGCCGTTTCTGCGCAGCACATCACCGCTTGCGGGCTTGAGGAACAGCGACGCACGGCCGCCGCTGATGGACGCGCCCTCGATCAGGCCGACCAGTGCGCCGTCGGAGGACAGCACCTGTGCATTGCGGAGTTTCTCTACCGTTGCTGCCTCTGCCGCTGTCAGGTCGGCATGGCTGGCGGTGGCGGCGATCCCGAGCGCAAGCGCGACGAGCGTGGTTTTGATGGATTTGATACGAATGTGCATAAATGGTCCTTTCAGATTGTCATGCACTGGTAACCCGCGCCGCGCGGGGTTTATTCGAACTTTTTTTCAGCGGTTGATCAGCAGGACCGTAATGGGCGAGCTGTCATCGGTGAACGACTTGTTTGCCCTGATCTTGATGCGTTCGGCGTTGGCGTCCATGATCAGATCGTTTCCGCGCAGTGTCAGTTGTTCGGTCAGCGTCGTGACCACGATGTCTTTGCCGCCCGTACGCCGGAAGATGTTGCCGCCCCGTGTCTTGAGAAACAATCGAGCGCGGTCGCCCTGAAAGCTGATGCCGTCACCGGTGCCCAGAACGGCGCCGTCTGACGACAGCACGCGTACTTTTGAGTTGTTGGACAGGGCCGTGATATCGGCCGAAGATAGGTCAGCTTGGGCGATGGAGGCGGGCAGGGCCAAAAGGGCCATTGCCATGAGGTGTCTTGCGGATCGCATTGTCTTCTCCCTTTTGCGTGCACGCGCTACCCTGAAAGGTGGGGCAACGCGGCACAAAGGCAAAAGGCGTCACGGCTTTGTGTGGCGGTGCATTGCCCGCCGTCAGTCCCCGGGTTTGCTGCCTCCGGGGGCTTCTTCGACCACCTCTTGCGCTGCCTGGCTTGCTGCGGCGGCGATCGCGATTTTTTCGTCATCCGTGAGCTTGTCGTGTTCATCAAGGTTCGGGATGGCCACACGCACCTCACGGCGGGCAAAGTCGATCCCGGCCTCTTCGAACTTCTTGTTCACGCGCGTCAGCAGTTCCTTGCGGATGGTGAATTGCGTGCCCGGCTTGGCCATGAATTTGCCGCGCATGACGATGCCGACGTCGTCGAACTCCAACACGCCTTGGGATTTGAAGGGTTGCAGGAAGTCGTCCTTGAACAGCGGATCGTCCAGCATTTCGGCGCCAATGCTTTTGAAGATCTTTTTGACCTTGTTGGGGTCTGTGCCGAAAGGAACGGTGAAGCGCAGTTTCATGATCACCCAATCGCGGGAGTAATTGGTGATCTTGGGGATCTCGCCATAGGGCAGCGTGTGGACCGGACCGCGGTGGTGGCGCAGTTGCATGGACCGGATCGAGATCTTCTCGACCGTGCCCATGGTGCCGTCCACTTCGACGTATTCGCCAGTGCGGAAGGCGTCGTCGACCAGAAAGAAGATGCCCGACACAACATCGGAAACCAGCTTTTGCGCGCCAAAGCCAATGGCCAGACCGACGATACCGGCACCCGCGAGCAGCGGCGTCGTGTCGATACCGATATTGCCCAGGCCCAACAGCAGGAACAGGATGATGATTGCGGCCCGGCTGACCCCAAGGATCAGGGGCAGGACCGTCGACAGGCGTGATCCACCCGCGCCGCCGCCGTCTCCGCCACCCATCTCTTCGTTCTCGGGATCATAGCCTGCTGCCGTTTGTTCCGCCGCCAGCTTGCGGTTGATCCAAAGCGAGACGACCTCGTAGACCAGATACCCGATCGACAGGATCATCAGGAATTCGATTACGTTGCCGGCGAAACGTTCCCCGACGCCGGCAGAGGCGATGCTGGAGGGGCTCATGCCCCAGAAATTGGCGATGGTGATCAGGACGATGCCGAAGACGATCACCCGACCGATGCGGATGTACGACCGTCTGGTGGAAGCATAGGCCCGCTCCGCAATTGGTCCTTCGCCTGTCATGGGCGGCGCGAGGTGTCGCACGAGGCCCCGGATCAACGTATCCATGGCTGGCGCGAATAGCAGCAGGCCCATGGTCTTGTAGTGGGGTGAACCGGCAAGCAGGGCAAAGTTGCCGGTGCTGGCCACGATGTTGACGATCCACCATGTGCCAAGCGCCACAAACACCCCGAAATACGGAAAAGCGCGGGCAATGCGTTCTTCGACCGGGCTGACGTCGGGATCAGCACCTCGCATCATCATCACGGACGCTTCGCGGTAGCGCCAGATTACGATGGCTGCGTACAGGTGGATGCCGAGGTTCAGCCAGAAGCCCAGCCGGGATTCCCCGACTGGCACCCCATTGGCCGCGTTGAAACGGACGATGAAGGTGGAAAAGCCGATCAGGAAGACGAACCAGAACATATGAAACACCATGGCCTTTGCCGTGGCGTCAGTGGCATGCACAAGCCGGTATGCGGGGTTGTTCGGCGCCATGAGGAACCGCGACACGGCGATTGCAAGGCGGGGCAAGCCGATCAGCAGCGGGCCAACTGTTCCGATGAAGGGACGATAGAACGGCGGAACGAGGTAGTAGGTGATCAGATATGCGGCGAGGACAAACACGCCGACAGCTGCGATTTCGCTGGTGAGACGTTTGACTAGTAGGATGACGTTTTGGGCAAGGCCGCTGTTTTCCGGCATCTCTTTGGGCAGGACCAGCCATGCACTTGTGATGCGCCGAAACAGAAGCTCGGCCGCGATCCCGCCAGCGACAGCCAGCAACAGAAAGCCGAACGTGCGCGCGAGGCCGTCCACGCCGAGGAAGCTGGCAAAGTTGGAAAAGGCCTTAGCCTGACTGCTGAACAGGATCGGGAGCCGTTCGATAGACGTGGTGATGGAGGCGAATGCGCCCGCCGTTGAGTGGTAAAAGAGCTGCGAGACGTCTTCGTCCTCGACGTCTTCGGCGGCTTGGGTGTTGAGCTGATCCAAAAGCAGATCGCGCACCTGCGTGTCGCTGAGCCGGGAGATCAGGGCATTCGCGGCCTCTGGCGTGAGCGGATCCGGCAGTGTCACTCCGGGGTCTTCGGTCGTCGATCCGGTTGTCACAAGCGATTGTGCGGAGGCTGGATTAACCCATGCTACCGCCAAGGTGACCACCATGGCCAACAACAGATTGGAAAGAGTGCGCATATGTCCCCCGACGCAGCGATTTTTCGCACTGTGGGGCGCGCAGGATCACTGTTGCAAGGAGATTCATTTCACCGATTGCTCAAAAAAAAGGCCGAGCACGAAGCTCGGCCAAGTCCAACAGGGAGGTATGAAGAGGGCGCGATGTGCGCCGTGTCTCTTCAATAGGCGAGGTAGGACCGCACATGCCGCCGATCAAGGCACTTTCTGCATCCGCGAAGGCATGGCAGATATGCGATTTCTGCATGCCTCAGGTTTTTTCCTTTGCCCTCAAAACTTTACGGTAGGCGATGATCTCTTCCTGCACAAAGTCGCGAAAGGCGGCAATTCGCTTGGATTGGCGTAATTCCTCCGGATATGCCAAAAAAACAGGCACATCGGCGGACTCGATTTCTGGCAATACACGTATGAGTCGCGGGTCATCGAGGCTGACATAGTCGGGCAGGATGCCCAGACCTAGGTCTTGCAGCACGCCCTGCAAAACGCCGAAATAGTTGTTCACCGTCAAAAGCGACCGCACTTCGTATGTCAAAAGATGCTGCACAAGGCTGCTGCCTGCACCGACTTGGGCCGCGTTCACATTCTGGCAGATCAGCCTGTGGTCGACGAGATCGCTCAATTCCTCCGGCGTGCCGTTGGCATCGAGATAGGCTTGGGTAGCGAACACCTGCATCTTGACCGTCATCAGGCGTTTGCGGATCAGGTCGGCCTGGCTGGGTTCTTTCATGCGGATGGCAACATCCGCTTCGCGCATCGGCAGGTCGAGCACGCGTTCTTCGAGCATGAGGTCCACGCGCAGGTCGGGGTATTGTTCGTAGAGTTTGACCAGACGCGGGGCCAGCCACAGCGTGCCGAAGCCAATGGTGGTGGTTACACGCAGGTCGCCGAACACTTCCTCTTCGCTGTCGCGAATGCGGGCGCTGGCCGTGTCGAGCCGTTTGTTCATGGCTGTGGTGGCGTCGAACAGCAACTCGCCCTGTTCCGTCAGGATCAACCCACGCGCGTGGCGGTGAAAAAGGGTGGCGTTCAGTGATTCTTCGAGCCCGCGGATTTGGCGCGAGACCGCAGATTGGCTGAGGTTCAGCTTATCACCCGCGTGCGTCAGGCTTCCCGCGTCCGCGACGGCGTGAAATATTCGTAATTTGTCCCAGTCCATTCGCACCACTTCCTTAACGTCAACGTCACCCTATCCGAAATCTTCGTATTTCACATGACCCCGTGGACCGGAACCGGAAAGACACGAAGATTTTTATGGCAAGGTCAGTATTTGTGACCTATTATCATCTCAAATTTATGCAAGACTGATCACGGCAGGGAGGCCATTGATGAGCACGCAAAAGATATCCTTGAACGACCGCTACGATCTGGAAAAGAGCCCCGTTCTTTTGAATGGCACGCAGGCGCTTGTGCGCTTGATGTTGATGCAAAAGGCGCGGGATGTCGCTGCGGGGTTGAACACCGCCGGTTTGGTGACGGGATATCGCGGATCGCCCTTGGGGGCGGTCGACATGCAAATGACGCGGGCGTTGAAGCAACTGGCCGCCTCCGACGTGACCTTTCAGCCCGGATTGAACGAAGATCTGGCGGCGACGGCTCTTTGGGGATCCCAACAGGCCGAGTTGCGGGGCGAGGGCAAATTCGATGGTGTGTTCGGCCTTTGGTACGGCAAGGGGCCGGGTGTGGACCGGTCGGGCGACGCGTTCAAGCACGCCAACATGGCTGGATCGTCGAAGAACGGCGGTGTGCTGGTGGCCATGGGGGACGATCATACTGGTGAGTCTTCGACCGTGTTGCACCAATCCGAATGGGCGCTGATTGATGCCTACATGCCTGTGGTGTCGCCAGCGGGCGTGCAGGAGATCATGGATTACGGCCTTTATGGTTGGGCGCTCAGCCGGTTTTCGGGGCTGTGGGTCGGTCTGAAGACCATGAAGGACACGGTGGAGGCGACATCTGTGGTGGATGGCGATCCGCATCGGTTGACGTTAACCGTGCCAGACTACCCGATGCCCGAGGGCGGGCTGAACATCCGGCTGGTGGATACTCCGACCGAGCAGGAAGCGCGGATGATCGACCACAAGCGTTTTGCGGCGGAAGCCTTTAGTGCGGCCAACAAGATGGACAAGCGGATGTGGGGCAAGGCGGGGGCCAAGATCGGCTTTGTCGCTGCGGGCAAGAACTGGCTGGATCTGGTTCATGCGCTGAACCTGCTGAATATCGATGAGAACGAGGCCGAGCGGCTGGGCATTACCACCTACAAGGTTGGGCAGACCTTTCCGCTGGATATGCAAGGGTTCCATGACTGGGCCGAGGGGCTCGACCTGATCGTGGTCGTGGAAGAGAAGCGCAAGCTGATCGAGGTGCAGATCAAGGAGGCGATCTTTGACGACCGGCGGGGGCGGCGCGTCTATGGCTGGTACAAGGGTGGTGCCGGGGGCATGCACCGCGAGGAGTTGTTCCCGACTCGTGGGGCGCTGGACCCGATCCTGATTGCAGAAAAGCTGGGGGCGATCCTGCTGGAGGAGGATCGCAATACCGATGGGATCAAAGCCGGGCTGGCGAAGCTGGACGAGGCGCGCCGGTCCGACAATGCCGAGGATATCGCGGCGCGGCTGCCCTATTTCTGCTCGGGCTGTCCGCATAATTCGTCCACCAAGGTGCCCGAAGGGTCACGCGCCTATGCCGGGATCGGCTGTCATTACATGGTCCAATGGATGGACCGTGAGACCATTGGTTACACGCATATGGGGGCCGAGGGGGCCAACTGGATTGGCGAAGCACCGTTTTCCAAGCGGGGTCATGTGTTCCAGAACATTGGGGACGGGACGTATAACCACTCCGGTGTGCAGGCCATTCGCGCGGCTTTGGCGGCTGGTACGAACATCACTTACAAGATCCTGTATAATGACGCCGTTGCCATGACGGGCGGGCAGGGGAATGAGGGTGGCCTTGATCCTTATCGCATCGTGGACGAGGTGCGGGCCATGGGCTGCCAGCATGTGGCCGTTGTTTATGACGACAAGGAAGACGTGGATGTGTCGCGTTTTCCGTCCGGCGTGCCGACCCATGAGCGGGCCGAGTTGCAGATTGTGCAAGAGCGGTTTGCCAAGACCGAGGGCGTTTCTGTCATTGTGTATGTGCAGACCTGTGCTGCGGAGAAGCGGCGGCGGAGGAAGCGTGGGACGTTCCCGGATATCGACAAGCGCGTGTTTATCAACACGGATGTCTGCGAAGGCTGCGGCGATTGTGGGGTGCAATCGAACTGCGTGTCCATCGTGCCGAAAGAGACCGAGCTTGGTCGGAAGCGGGCGATAGACCAGTCGTCGTGCAACAAGGATTTCTCTTGCCTCAAGGGGTTTTGCCCCAGCTTTGTGACGCTGGAAGGCGCGCAGGTAAAAAAGGCGGCGACGACCGAGTTGCATTTGCCGGACCTACCGATGCCCGAAGTGCCTGAGATTGATGGCACGTGGAATGTGGTGATCACTGGTGTGGGTGGTACGGGCGTTGTCACCATTGGTGCCGTGATGGCGCAGGCGGCGCATATTGACGGCAAGGGCGCCGGAATGATGGAGATGGCGGGGCTGGCTCAGAAAGGCGGCGCCGTGCACATCCATTGCCGTATTGCCAACGATCCCCACGACATCAGCGCCATTCGTGTGGCGACCGGCGAGTGTGACGCGTTGATCGGGGGCGATCTGGTGGTGAGCGCCGGGGCGAAGACCCTTGGCTTGACCAGCACGGGGCGGACGGGGGCTGTGGTGAACTCTCACGAGATCATTACCGGGGATTTCACCCGCGATACGGAATTTGCGCTGCCGTCGGAACGGCTAAGCCTTGCCCTTGAGGCGCGGTTGCAGGATCGGGTGGACATGTTCGATGCGTCTGATCTGGCGAAGGCCACGATGGGCGACAGCATCTTCTCCAACATGATGATCTTTGGCGCGGCGTGGCAGCGGGGGCTGGTGCCGCTGACCTTTGAAGCGATCATGGCGGCGATTGACCTGAATGGTGCGGCGGTGGAGCGCAACAAACGCGCGTTCGATATTGGGCGCTGGGCGGTGCTGCATACCGAGGAAGCGGCGCGGATTGCCGAGCCGAAGGTGATCCAGTTGCCGAAGTCCCTGGAGGACAAGATCGCGTTCCGGGCGGATCATCTGGTGAAGTATCAATCGAAGCGCCTTGCCAAACGCTATCGCAAGCTGGTGGACGGGATTGATGATGTCGCCGTGCGCGAGGCTGTGGCAAAGGGCTACCACAAGCTGCTGGCCTATAAGGACGAGTACGAGGTGGCCCGCCTGCATTTGGAGACAGAAGCAAAGGCGCGGGAGCAATTTGATGGCGATTTCACAATGAAGTTCCATCTGGCCCCGCCGATGCTGTCCAAGGAAGGGCCTGATGGGCGGCCCATGAAGAAAGAATATGGCCCCGGCATGATGCGGAACTTCCGTTTGCTTGCGAAGCTGAAAGCGCTGCGCGGCACGCCGTTGGATATCTTTGGCAGGACCGAAGAGCGCCGCATGGAGCGGGCGCTGATCAAGCAATATGAGGCGGATATGAAAACCGTGTTGCCTGAACTGGGGGACAACACCCGTGATGCGATTGTGGCTTTGGCTGCTTTGCCGTTGGATATCCGTGGCTTTGGGCCAGTCAAGCAGGCCAATGAAGTGAAGGCTGCGAAACGGCGCGAAGAGCTGTTGTCTGTGATCCGCGCCGGGGGACCGAGCCACGCAAAAGCGGCTGAGTGATCACGTCACACCCGTGTCATATGGGCTAGGCAGGACTGCGCCCGCCCCGTAATACGGGAATGAGCTTAGTCAGCAGGCCCCGCATCATGCCCAATCGCCAACGCGAGATCACGCGCGAGATCAGCTACTCCCACTCAGCCGAGACCAAGGGCGGGCGGGCTTTGATCCGTATTCTTGAGAACACGACCGGGCGGTTGCGGTTGATCAAACGCGCCGAAGGGTACGAACACGAGGTTGCGGCGGGTCGGGATTTCTGGGCCGTCATGGTGGAACGCTACGGCCTGACGTTGAATGTCGTGGCTGGTGCGTTGGAGAATATCCCGCGCGACCAGCCGCTGATACTGATCGCGAACCATCCCTACGGCATCATGGATGGGTTGATGATGGGGCATATCCTGTCGACCATTCGGGGTGATTTCCGTATTCTGGCGAACTCGGTTTTCAAGAAGGCTGAAGAGCTGAACCGAGTGCTGTTGCCGATCAGTTTCGATGACACGCGCGAGGCGTTGGCCTTGAACATCGAGACCCGCAAGGAGGCGTTGCGCTATCTGGGCGCGGGCGGGGCGATTGGCATTTTCCCGGGGGGCACTGTCAGCACGGCGGCCAAGCCATTTTCGCGCCCCATGGACCCCGGTTGGCGCAGCTTTACGGCGCGCATGGTGGCCAAGTCCGAGGCGACCGTTGTACCGCTCTATTTTGACGGGCACACAAGCCGCCTGTTCCAGATTGCCAGCCATTTGCACAACACGCTGCGCCTTGGGCTGCTGATCAAGGAGTTCAAGAAACGGGTGGATACGCCTGTGGACGTCGTCGTGGGCGAGCCGATTGGCCGTGATTTGCTGGACCCGATGTCGGGTGATCCCAAACAGATGATGGAGTTTCTGCGCAAAGCCACGTATGAGCTTAACCCGAACCCCAACAAGGTGTTTGATCTGGGGTACGAGTTCGAAGAGCGGCACCGCACGTAAGGGCGCGACATGGCAGTTGGTATTTTCGATTCCGGTTTGGGCGGGCTGACCGTGCTGGACGCCGCGCAAAAGCGGCTGCCGGATGTGGAATTCGTGTACCTCGCCGACAGCGCCAATGCACCTTATGGTGTGCGGACGGCGGACAACATCTATGAGCTGACGACGGCTGCCGTGCAGCGCCTGTTCGATGCGGGCTGCAATCTTGTGATTTTGGCCTGCAACACCGCCTCTGCCGCCGCGTTGCGGCGCATGCAAGAGGGGTGGGTGCCCACGGACAAGCGCGTTCTGGGTGTGTTTGTGCCGATGATCGAAGCGCTGACAGAGCGGCAGTGGGGGGATAATTCTCCGCCTCGGCAAGTGGCTGTGGAGCATGTGGCGTTGTTTGCGACCCCTGCAACGGTGGCAAGCCGTGCGTTTCAGCGCGAGTTGGCGTTTCGCGCCATTGGCGTCGATGTGGAAGCACAGGCGTGCGGCGGTGTTGTTGACGCCATTGAGGATGGTGACATGATCCTGGCCGATGCATTGGTCCGATCCCATGTGGATGCGTTGAAGCGCAAGATGCCCCATCCGCAGGCGGCGATCCTGGGCTGTACCCATTACCCGCTGATGCAGGATGAATTTCAGGATGCGCTGGGCGCGGATGTGGCTGTGTATTCACAGGCTGGCCTCGTGGGCGAGAGCCTTGCCGATTATCTGGAGCGGCATCCGGACAAGGTGGGCGCCGGGACCTCTGCCTATCTGACCACGGGCAATCCCAAGACTGTCAGCCAGCGTGCAACGCAGTTTTTGCGACGACAGATCACGTTTGAAGCCGCCTGATCTGACACCTTATTCAAGAAGACTGACATGACCTACAACATCGCTATTCTGGGCGCTTCCGGCTATACGGGCGCTGAATTGATCCGGCTGATCTCCGGACACTCTTCCATTGAAATCAAAGCTTTGGGTGCGTTCTCTAAAGCCGGGCAAACCGTGGCGCAGGTCTATCCACATCTGCGGCATCTGGATTTGCCGCCGATGGTTGCCTTCGACCAGATTGACTGGACTGGCATTGATCTGTGTTTCTGTGCGTTGCCGCACAAGACCAGCCAAGAGGTGATCTCGGGCCTGCCGCGCGACTTGAGGATCGTGGATCTGAGTGCGGATTTCCGGCTGCGGGACCCGGAGGCTTATGCCAAGTGGTACGGCAACCCGCATTCGGCGGTCGAGATGCAGCGGGAGGCAGTCTACGGCCTGACCGAGTTCTATCGGGACGAGATTGCAGTTGCGCGGTTGGTGGCCGGCACGGGATGCAATGCGGCGACGGGGCAATTTGCTTTGCGGCCCTTGATTGCGGCAAGTGTGATTGATCTGGATGACATCATTCTGGATTTGAAGGCGGCTGTCTCAGGGGCAGGGCGCGCGTTGAAGGAGAACCTCCTGCATGCGGAGTTGTCCGAGGGCTATCACGCCTATGCCACCGGCGGTGCGCATCGGCATCTGGGCGAGTTCGATCAGGAGTTTTCCAAGGTGGCGGGGCGGGATGTCAATATCCAGTTCCAGCCGCATTTGATCCCGGCCAACCGGGGCATACTTGGGACCGCTTACGTGAAAGGCGAGGCACAGGTCATTTTTGACACGCTGGTGCAGGCCTATGAACATGAACCTTTCATTGAGGTGCTGCCGATGGGAGAAGTCCCGTCGACCCGCCATGTGCGTGGATCGAATTTTTGTCATATCGGTGTGGCGGCGGATCGGTTGCCCGGGCGGACCGTTGTGGTTGCGGCGCTCGACAATTTGACCAAGGGATCGTCGGGGCAGGCGTTGCAAAATGCCAATCTAATGTTAGGTATCTCCGAGACCGAGGGGTTGATGATGGCCCCGTTGTTTCCGTAGCGGGTTAAGAATTTTCGTACGAATATTCTTGGTCGGGTGGGAGAGAGATGAAGAGCCTGAAAAAGCAGCGTCGCATTCAGGTCATCGCCCTTGCGGCGGTGGCCTTGACCCTGTCGACCGTGCTGATTGGCTATGCGATGCGCGATGGTATCAATTTTTTCCGCGCGCCAAGCCAGATCGTGGCGGAGCCTCCCGGACCGGCGGAAGTGTTTCGCATTGGTGGATTGGTCGCGGAAGGCTCTCTCGTCCGAGGCCAGGGCAAGTCGATTCGCTTTGAAGTGACGGATGGTGGCGCGACGGTGCCGGTGGTGTTCACCGGTGTTTTGCCGGACCTGTTTGAAGAAAACCAGGGTATGGTCGGCACTGGGCAGTACATCAACGGTGTCTTTGAAGCGTCTGAAATTCTTGCCAAACATGATGAAACCTACATGCCGTCCGAGGTGGTGGATGCCCTGAAGGAACAGGGCGTTTACAAAGATCCCAACGGCTAGCGTACGGTCAGGTTAAAGCGCGTTAACCACATCACCGCATCTTTCCCGCACCTCCGAGGGAAAGGGTGTGCCGATGCAGACTGTCCAAGATATTGCGGAAGAAATCGTGGGCCGCGAAGGTGGCTTTGTGAACGACCCGGATGATCCGGGAGGGGCCACGAATTTTGGCGTGACCATTCATACCATGCAGCGGCTTGGTCTGGACCTGGATCGCGACGGCGACGTTGATGTGCGTGATGTTCGGCGGTTGAACCGCGCGCAAGCGGTTGAGATTTTCGTGACCCACTACTTTGAAGGTCCGCGCATCGCGGAGTTGCCCGCGCCGCTTCATGCGAGTGTCTTCGACATGTATGTCAACGCGGGCGGCAATGCGGTCAAAATCCTCCAGCGGTTACTGAATTCGATGGGCCATGAAGTGATTGTCGATGGGGCTTTGGGTCCGCAATCCATTGGTGCGGCTCGGGACGCTTACAATGCGGCGCCGGATCATCTGGTGGACGCCTACGGGATTGCGCGGCGCAATTATTACTTCCGTATCGCCGACAATCGTCCGGCCAGCCGAAAATATGCACGGAGCAGGGCCGGCGGCAAAGGCGGTTGGATCAAGCGGGCCGAGGAGTTCATCGCGCCGCGGTTTCATCTGACGGATGTGCAGTTTCGTGAAAGGGTTGCATCATGGGGATGATCAACGGGTTGTTCGGGTTGCTGTTTGGCGGCGACCGCAATGTCGTCAAGGATACGGTGGAGGTGTTCCGCGAGAATGCCGAGGCGGGGTCTGTCCGTGCGCACGAGGTTCAAGTTCAGGCGATGAAGGAATTTGGCGCAGAGTTTGTGGTGCCCAGGCAAGGAGTCTTTGATCGCTTGATGGACGGGGTCAACCGTCTGCCGCGCCCTGCTTTGGCTCTTGGTACTTTGGGGTTATTCGTTTCTGCCATGGTGTCGCCACTGTGGTTCGCGGAGCGGATGCAGGGTATTGCACTGGTGCCGGAGCCACTGTGGTGGCTGCTGGGCGTGATCGTTTCGTTCTATTTCGGGGCGCGCCATCAAGTGAAGGCGCAGCAGTTTCAGCGTGAGATTGTTCAAACCATGTCTCATGTGCCGCAAGTGATCGAGAATGTCTCGGCCTTGCGAAAAATGCGTCATGACGGGATTGGTGCGGCGGCCACGGATGGGGATGCGACACTGACGGTTGCGTCACTGGCCCAGGGGGAGAATGCGGCGCTGGATGAGTGGCGTCGCGCGGCGTAATCCCAAGGACGCCTGTAGGCGACACCATGATCACGGGGCTCTGCCTCCGCCTGTGGCTCCCCCGTGGTACTTTTGGTCAGAAGAAGAGAGGCGATGGCGATGTCGTGATGCGACATAAACGGCAGGGGCATTGGCGGCAGAGGCGTGCCGTCATATAACCGGGGTATGATTACAGAGCTCGGCCACTTTGCCCTCGTCCTCGCCTTCTTGATTGCCATTGTTCAGGCCGTCGTGCCGATGATCGGCGCGTGGCGCCGCGACGCACGATGGATGGCCGTTGCCGAACCTGCAGCGTCTGCCCAATTCCTGCTGATTGCGTTTTCCTTCGCCGCCCTGATGTGGGCTTTTGTCGTATCTGATTTCTCGCTGCGTCTGGTGGTTTTGAACAGCCATTCGGCCAAGCCGATGCTGTACAAGATATCAGGAACGTGGGGGAACCACGAAGGGTCGATGCTGCTTTGGGTGCTTATTGTGGCTCTGTTCGGAGCGACGGCCGCGTGGTTCGGAGACAACCTGCCGCCGACACTGCGTGCGCGGGTACTGGCAGTGCAGGGCGCAATTGGCGTGGCCTTTCTGGCGTTTATTCTGTTCACCTCCAACCCGTTCCTGCGCTTGGCCGTGCCGCCCTTTGATGGGCAGGACCTGAACCCGCTGTTGCAGGACCCGGGCTTGGCGTTTCACCCGCCATTTTTGTATCTGGGCTATGTTGGCTTGAGCATGGCGTTTTCATTTGCGGTTGCCGCGTTGATCGAGGGCCGTGTCGATGCGGCTTGGGGCCGCTGGGTGCGCCCGTGGACTTTGGCCGCTTGGGTGTTCCTGACCATCGGCATCGCACTGGGATCCTGGTGGGCGTATTATGAGCTTGGTTGGGGCGGTTTCTGGTTCTGGGATCCGGTCGAGAACGCCTCTTTCATGCCGTGGCTGTTGGCAGCGGCGCTTCTGCATTCGGCCATCGTGGTCGAGAAGCGCGAGAGCCTGAAATCGTGGACCATCCTGCTCGCGATCCTTGCCTTTGGGTTTTCTCTGATTGGCACGTTTATCGTGCGTTCCGGCCTGCTGACGTCCGTCCACGCCTTTGCCAATGATCCCGAGCGCGGTGTGTTCATCCTGATGATCATGGGCTTTTTCATGGGCGGGGCACTGATCCTGTTTGCCTTGCGTGCTGGTGTCATGGAAGCGCGGGGCGTATTTGGCATGGTCAGCCGTGAAAGCGCGCTGATTGCCAATAACGTGTTGCTGGCTGTCAGTTGCTTTGTGGTCTTCGTGGGCACGATGTGGCCGCTGGTGGCCGAGATGTTCTTTGACCGCAAACTCAGCGTGGGGCCGCCGTTTTTCAATATGGCCTTCACGCCGTTCATGGTTGTGTTGGGATTGATCCTGCCCGTTGGGGCAATGATCCCTTGGAAGCGTGGACAAATGGGGCGGGCGATGAAGCCGTTGCGCTACGTTTTTGTGCTTGCTCTTGCCTTTGGCGGACTGGCTTGGGCCATGAACACCGGGCGCAGTCTGACAGGACCGCTGGGTGCATTTCTTGGTGCGTGGCTGGTTATGGGGGCGATGGTCGATCTGGCATCGCGCACGGGTCAATCCTTCAACTTCTCGCGGTTGTGGCGCTTGCCTCGGGCAGATTGGGGCAAGACGGTCGCGCATGCGGGCCTTGGTGTGACGATGTTCGGGGTTGCCGGTCTGACGGCTTGGCAGTCCGAAGACATCCGCGTCGCACAGATCGGAGAGCAGTTCACAGTCGGTGGCTATGATCTGACACTGGATGAGGTGCAGGATGTCGAGGGACCGAATTACCTGTCGACGATGGCGTTCATCACTCTGTCCCAAGACGGCAAGGAAATTGCGCAACTGCGCCCCGAGAAACGCATATACCCCGTAGCACAGATGCCCACGACCGAAGCCGGGATCGATTATGATCTGGCGCGGGACGTTTATGTCGTGATCGGGGATGCGCAGCAGGGCGGTGGCTGGGCTGTTCGGACCTATATCAAGCCTTTGACCAATTGGATCTGGATTGGCTGTGCGCTGATGTCCTTGGGCGGGTTGCTCTCGTTGAGTGACCGGCGGTTCCGCGTCGCCTCTGGCGCGCGCAAGGCGCAACAAGCAGCGGTGCCTGCAGAATGATACGTCTTGGGGTTCTGTTCTGGCTGGCACTGAGCACGGCGGCGCTGGCTCTTGATCCGGCTGAGATGCTTGATGATCCAAATCTGGAAGCGCAGGCGCGGGAGCTGGATCACGCGCTGCGTTGTGTCGTGTGTCAATCGGAATCGGTGGCGTCCTCGAACGCGCAATGGGCCGTGGATGCGCGCCGGGTGATCCGCGAGCAGGTGGCATCAGGACAGACCAACGGTCAGATCACGGATTTCTTCGTAGAACGTTATGGCGAGTTTGTCCTGATGACCCCCCGCACATCCGGGTCGAACTGGTTGCTTTGGGCTGCGGGGCCGCTGATGTTCCTGCTGGCAGCGGGCATTGGCTTTGGCTACCTGCGCGGTCGCAGCCGTGCTCCTGCAATCACCGATACCGGTCTGAGTGAGGACGAGACGCGACGTCTTCGCGAGATTATGGACGAGTGACGGGCCGTCGGGGCTTTTCTAAACTGATCGGTTTGATATTGAGGATCGGAATCTGAAGGGACACCGGCCATGAAATACGACACCCTGACATATGAGCTGCAAGATGGTGCGGCGATCATCACGCTGAACCGGCCTGACCGGATGAACGCGCTGACCACGCAGATGCGGGCAGAGATCGAAGTGGCCATGACACACGCTGGCAAAGAAGCGCGCGTCGTGGTGTTGACCGGGGCCGGGCGCGCATTTTGCTCGGGCCAGGATCTTGGGGACCGGGCCAATGCGTCCAACCTCGATCTGGAACGCACGTTGCGCGACGAATACACTCCCATGCTGAATGCGATTGTTGATTGCCCGGTGCCAACTGTGGCTGTGGTCAACGGTGCGGCTGCCGGGGCAGGGGCCAACCTTGCGCTCGCTTGTGACGTGGTCATTGCGTCCGAAAGCGCGTATTTCTTGCAGGCCTTTACGCGCATCGGGCTGATCCCCGATGCAGGTGGCACCTATGTGCTGCCCCGCACGATGGGTATGGCCAAGGCAATGGGAGCCGCGCTTTTTGCGGAAAAGATTACGGCCCGTCAGGCTGATGACTGGGGCATGATCTGGGAAGCCGTTGCGGATGAGGCGTTCGAGGAGCATTGGAAAGCCCGCGTCGCCCATCTGTCGAACGGCCCGACCAAGGCCTTTGCCGCCGCCAAACGTGTGATCCGGGGCAGTTGGGCCAATGATCTGGAAGCGCAGATGGCGTCAGAGGCGTCAGAGCAGGGCGATTGTGGTCAAAGCCGGGATTTCCGCGAAGGCGTGCTGGCGTTTGTAGAAAAGCGTAAGCCGAGCTTTGAAGGGCGGTGAGACCAGCGCCCGGCTGCAGGTCACCTCGTTGTTAGGTCCAGCCCACGCGATAACAAAACGTCGCTCGCTTCAATTCTGCCAGCGCCGCCCTCAATGCGCACGACAGTCGTTCCATTCATTTGGACAAGAGCGTCCCCGCCGTCTTCAACGATGTTTATCACGGGCGCGAACGGGGTCATTATGACCAAAGCATCTTCGCCGGGCGTGTAGTCTGTTACTACGCCGGGACCGGTTTCTGCTATGACAGCGCTGCCCAGTGCAAAGAATGTGTCATTATCGGCGCCGCCCGTGACCGTGTCTGCCGTACCAAAAATGATCTGATCATCCCGGTTTCCCCCATCAATCACGTCGGCCTCAAAGTCGTCTTGGGGTATGAACAGACGGTCGCCCGGTACGTCACCTGCAACGCTGAATAGCCTCTCGCCGGCTTGCAGGCGCTCAAGAGCATTTGTGGAAAATGCGCCGCGGCTCAGGTCGCCGCCAACCAGGAGGTCGGCCCCTTCGCCGCCCACAACCGTATCTTCGCCTTGCCCTCCCATCACGGTATCGGCAGAGGTTCCGCCGCGCACGGAGTCGTTGCCATCGTTGCCGTTCACCCAGTCCGCACCTGCGTTCCCTGACAGGCTGTCGTCACCTCCACGACCCTGCAGGAAATCGTCATCTGCATTGCCGTTGATCCGGTCATCGCCAGCCTGGCCCTGAATGATGTCCGATCCGTCGCCACCGTTGATCGTGTCGAAACCTGCGCCGCCCTCAACGGTGTCGTCGCCTTCAAACCCGTCAATGACATCCGCGACACTCGTGCCTGTCAGTCCGTCTGCGTCCTCGGTGCCTTCGATGGTCGGTGTTGCAGAGGCGTCTTCGGGTTGCAGGATGCCTATGTCGTCAGCCGTCAGTGTGCCTGCAGCCCCCGTCACCCGGGCCAGCACCTCACCCTCGTAGCTGACCAGCGCATCTTCGCCGTCATCTGTCACGGTGATCGCGTCTTCGTCCACGGTTTCATCGGCGCGGAAGTAAAGCGCAATGGTTTCGCCTTCGGGGTTGTTGAAGTCGGTGATCGTGGCGGGACCAAGGTCACCCTCTGCCGCATGGGCGATCACGGCAAAATCGTCCAGTTCGCGCCCCCCTTCGGCCACGTCACCTGCACCCATGATCAGCAGGTCCGACCCACCGCTGCCAAAAAGCTGGTCCGCCGCGCCGTCGTCCCGGATGTCCGCGATAGGGTTGGTTTCTTCGGTAAAGATGTCGTCCAGCGTTCCGCCATCGCGCAGGACGCCCAATTCGGCATTTGTCAGCGGGTCCGCATTCAATTCACCACCAATCACAACGTCGTCGCCGCTGCGACCGTCCACGGTGTCTTCTCCCAGACCGCCGATGGCCACGTCATCGCCGCCGCCGGCTCGCACGAGGTCGGTGCCGTCGTTGCCATCCACCCAATCGTCGCCGGAAAACCCCTGCAGCGTGTCGTTGTCGCCGCGTCCCTGCATGGCGTCGTTGCCTTCGCCACCGATCAACCAGTCGTTGCCGTTCAAACCCTGCAGAACATCATCGCCCGCTTCGCCGGACAGGGTGTCGTCGCCCAGCAGGCCGATAATGTCATCGTCACCTTCATTGCCTGTGATGGAGTCTGGCCCGGTTGTGCCAATCAGAACCTGGTCGTCTTCCTCGCTCGAATTTTGTTCATCTTCGTCCGCGAGCGGCCCGATCATCATGGCAGGGAAGAGAGAGAGTAGAAACAGCACCGGTCCAACCTTTTATCGACTTTTCAGAGTGTTCGGAAATGGGGCACGCGATGTCAACGCTCGGCTCAAAAATGCAACCTTCGCGGCTCACAATCCGGGCATTGGTTGGCATTGTTTCTCGAACATAAACAATAGCGTCGGAAGAGAAGGGCAATCGTAGATGTTGGCCTCTCGCGCGATCGATGTGGGGCGCAGAAGTGCGAATTGCGGGAATGACCTCTGATCAATAATTTGATTCGATTTGACCGAAACGATTTACTGAGTGCGCTTGCGCGCGGTTTCCGCCCAAGACGCAAAAAGGCTTAATGCTCGACCGACCAGTGAATTGAAAAAAGACTGAGGTGCCGCCTACGGGCGATCAGCATCGCATCGCGCGGGCCCGCCAATCTACTTGACCGATTGACCGTATTAGACGCCCTGAAAAACCCGGGCGCCCATGGGTGGTCAACTCAGTCTGCTGAGAATGATGGCGGATTCGGCAGCGAGGTCAAAGGCATCCGCATTGCTGAACACCGCAACGCTTTCTCCGTCCACTTCCAATGTCGCCATGCCATCCTCTTCGCCGAACTGAACGTCGGGTTCCGCCTCACCTTCGAACAGATAGACAATGGCGTCGCGCGCGGGGTCGAAATCTGCAATCTGAACCGGCTCATCCGGATTGACCCAATCGCCAAGCACAACGTCGTCGAAACCTGTTCCGGTGTTTACAACGTCATTGCTGCCCGCGAAAATGACGTCATCGCCGACGCCGCCATTGAGCGTATCTGCCTCATCTGTCTCGGCATCTGGTTGGAAAAATGGCGCATCATCTCCGGGCAAAAAGCCGGTGCGGTCGACAACTTCGAACAGGCCTTCGCTGTCGAAGACATCAGCCCCGATCAGCAAGTCATCACCGGAGTCCCCGAACAGAGTGTCGTTGCCTCCGTCTCCGAACAGACCATCGTCACCTCCGCTCCCGCGGATGAAGTCGTTGCCTTCGCCGCCGAATATCAGGTCGTCGTCACCTTGGCCGAAAGCGCGGTCATCGCCGTCGCCGGTGCTGATCAGATCGTTTCCGCCATCGGCAAAAACCTCGTCATCACCACTGCCAGTTTCGAATGTTTCCGGGTCATCTGTTCCTTCAACGACGTCGTCATCTGAACTGCTGCTGTCATCATCGTCTGCCAGGGTCACAGCGATGCCAATTCCAAGTAGCGCCAAAATCGCTATTCCAAAACCCATTTGTACCAACCCCCAGATCTAATACCTCTGGGCAGAAAAATGGTATTTGCTGACGCTGTCAAGCGTCACACAGGCGTTGTTTCCCAAATGGGGACAAAGTTGATCGAAAGCTGCAATTAAACAAAAAGCGCCCCGGTGTTATTCGGGGCGCTTATTCAATTCAGCGTTTTTCGATATCGACGTAATCGCGTGATGTCTCACCCAGATAAAGCTGGCGCGGACGCCCGATCTTGTTCTGCGGATCGGCAATCATTTCCTTCCACTGCGAGATCCAGCCCACGGTGCGCGACAGCGCAAAGATCGGGGTGAACATCGACGTGGGGAAGCCCATCGCTTCGAGGATGACGCCGGAATAGAAGTCCACATTCGGGAACAGCTTCTTCTCGGCGAAATACGGATCGGCCAGAGCGGCCTGTTCCAGTTCCTTGGCAACCGCCAGAACCGGATTGTTGTCCACACCCAGCAGTTCCAGCACTTCGTCGGCGGACTGCTTCATCACCGTCGCGCGCGGGTCGAAGTTTTTGTAGACGCGGTGGCCAAAGCCCATCAGGCGGAACGGATCGTTCTTGTCCTTGGCGCGCGCGATGAACTCGGGGATACGGTCAACGCTGCCGATCTCCTTGAGCATCTCAAGACACGCTTGGTTCGCACCACCATGTGCAGGCCCCCACAGGCACGCAATACCGGCCGCAATACAGGCGAACGGGTTGGCACCCGAGGACGACGCCAGACGTACGGTCGAGGTCGACGCATTCTGTTCGTGGTCCGCATGCAGGGTAAAGATGCGGTCCATGGCACGGGACAGGATCGGGTTGACCTCGTAATCCTCGGCCGGGACGGCAAAGCACATGCGCAGGAAGTTCGACGCATAGTCCAGATCGTTTCGCGGATAGACGAAGGGCTGGCCAATTGAGAACTTGTAGGCCCAGGCCGCGATGGTCGGCATTTTGGCGATCAGGCGGATCGAGGCAACCTCGCGCTGGTGCGCATCATGGATATCGGTGCTGTCGTGGTAGAAGGCGGACATTGCACCAACAACGCCGGTCATGATGGCCATCGGGTGCGCGTCACGGCGGAACCCGCGATAGAAATACTGCATCTGTTCGTGCAGCATGGTGTGGTTGGTCACGAGGCTTTCGAACTCTTCCAACTGCTTGGCTGACGGCAGCTCACCATAAAGCAGCAGATAGCAAACCTCGAGATAGTGGGACTTTTCAGCCAGTTGGTCGATGGGATAGCCACGGTGCAGCAGCACGCCCTCGCCACCGTCGATAAAGGTGATGGTGCTGTCGCAGCTGGCGGTCGAGGTAAAGCCCGGGTCGTAGGTGAACACACCCGCCTGACCATAGAGTTTACGGATATCCAGAACATCAGGGCCCGCGGTGGGCGAGTGGATCGGCAGGTCAAAGCTGTCGTCACCAATTGTCAGGGTTGCGGATTTGGGGGCATCGGCCATCAGGGTCGTTCCTTTCGTCGCAGGGCGGGCGGACCCGCCTTGGGATCGGCGGTACATCCGCCAACCCATCGTTAGACTGCGCACCCTGAACGGTTGATGAACCTCGTCAGGCGGCAGCATCCTCAAGTCTGGCAAGGGTTTCTTCGCGCCCAAGCACCAGCATCATATCAAAGACCGAAGGCGTTACGGCTCGGCCTGCAAGGGCGGCCCGCAGCGGGCCTGCCAGCTTGCCAAATTTCGTGTCCTGCGCCGCAGCGAAATCGTTCAGGACCGCCTCTAAACTGTCACGGCTCCAAGTAACGGTTCGCAGCTGCGGCGTCAATTGCGACAGTATACTACGGGATACAGTATCAAGCGCTTTTGAGGATTTCTCGTCTTGTGTTACAGGCCGCTCCGTCAAAATAAAATGCGCTTTTTCAAGAAGTTCTGGAAGTGTTTTAGCCCGCTCCTTGACAAAGGGCAGTGCGGCCATCAGCCCCTCTTTCCTCGATTGTTTCAGCGGTTCTAAGCCAGCGGCTTCCAGATATCTTTCAATTTCGTGCTGCAATGCAGCGTCATCAGCCTGCGCGATGTGCTGCCCGCTCAGGTTTTCGAGCTTTTTGACATCGAACCGCGCAGGGCTTTTGCCGATACCATTCAGGTCAAACCACTCTTTGGCCTGTGCATCCGTAAAGAACTCGTCGTCTCCGTGGCTCCAGCCCAGCCGTGCCAGATAATTGCGCATGCCCGCCGCCGGATAGCCCATCACCTGATACTCTTGCGCCCCAAGCGCGCCGTGCCGCTTTGACAGCTTCTTGCCATCCGGTCCGTGGATCAGTGGGATATGCGCCCAGACGGGCACGTCCCAGCCCATCGCGTCATAGATCATCATTTGCCGCGCGGCGTTGTTCAGGTGATCATCGCCCCGGATCACATGGGTCACACCCATATCGTGGTCATCCACCACCACGGCCAGCATGTAGACCGGCGTGCCATCGGCCCGCAAAAGGACCATGTCATCCAACTGGTCATTGCGAATGGTCACGTCGCCCTGCACCTGGTCACGGATCACCGTGTTGCCCTCCTGCGGTGCCTTGATCCGCACAACGAATGGCGCCTCTGGATGGGTGTCAGGCTCCGCGTCACGCCACGGCGAACGGAAGAGCGTCGATTTGCCTTCGGCCCGCGCAGACTCGCGAAACGCTGCGATTTCGTCTTGGGTCGCGAAGCATTTGTAGGCTTTGCCCTCAGCCAAAAGCTGGTGCGCGACCTCGGCATGCCGTTTCGCGCCGTCGAACTGGCTGATCACATCGCCATCGTGATCAAGGCCAAGCCACGCCATCCCATCAAGGATCGCTTGGGTCGCTTCGGGCGTCGAACGGGCGCGATCTGTGTCTTCGATCCGCAGCAGGAATTTGCCGCCACGGCCCCGCGCATACAGCCAGTTGAACAGCGCAGTGCGCGCTCCGCCGATATGCAGGAACCCCGTGGGCGAAGGGGCGAAACGGGTGACAACCTGTTGATCGGCGGACTGGGACATGGGGTGTGTTTACCTTTGTTTAACCAAGAAGGTTCTACGGTTTGCGCTCCTGATACTCACCATGGGCACAAGGGGCAAGCATGGGGCATGGCCTGGGATTTCGCCACGCGATGCTGATCCAACGCGGGCATTTGTTCGGCTGGTGTCCCGTTGGGATGGCCTGTGGCATTGCCCTGTTCTTTGGCCTGCGATTTGAGCCGTCTTTCGGCACATTTGTCGCGATGGGCGTTGCGGGGCTGGTTGTCTTCTTTCTGGCCAGACGCGCGGGAGAGGTTCTATCCCCTCCAATGGTTTTTCTGGTAATGATCGCCCTCGGCTTCGTACTGGCAGGATGGCGCGCGCATTCGGTGGCCGGCCCAGTGCTCGATTGGCGCTATTACGGCCCGGTTGAGGGGCGCATCGTGGGCATGGACCGCAGCGCATCGGATGCGGTGCGCCTGACTTTGGATCACGTGAAACTGGATCGGGTGTCCCCTCATGAAACTCCGACACGGGTGCGCATATCACTGCACGGCGACAGTGCTTTGGGAGTTGCGCCCGAGCCCGGTCTGCGGGTGATGACCACGGCCCATCTGGGTCCGCCCGGCGGGCCGGTCGAGCCCGGTGGCTTCGATTTTCAACGCCACGCCTGGTTCGCGGAACTGGGCGCGGTCGGGTATACGCGCGTGCCACTTGTCGCGATCAGCATGGCGGAATTTGACCTGCGTCAGACAGTGTTTCACATCCGCATGTCGGTCTCTGCCCATGTGCGACAAGCCTTGCCCGGAGATGTGGGCGGGTTTGCCGCCGCTGTCACCACGGGCGACCGCAGCGGGATCAGTCAGGACGCGTTGAATGACTTGCGCGCATCGAACACGGCGCACCTGCTTGCGATTTCCGGGCTGCACATGGGGCTGCTGTCGGGCTTTGTCTTTGGCGTCTTGCGGCTGCTCTTTGCCATCATTCCGTATGTTGCGCTGTACTGGCCCGCGCGCAAGATGGCCGCTGTGGGCGCGTTGATTGCGGCGTCCGTCTATTTGGCGTTGTCGGGTGGCAACGTCGCAACCGAACGCGCCTTTGTCATGGTGGCCGTGGCACTGTGCGCCGTATTGGTCGGTCGCCGCGCCATCAGCCTGCGCGCCGTCGCCATGGCTGCCATCATCGTTTTGACATTGCGACCCGAAGCACTGATGGGCCCCGGCTTTCAAATGTCATTTGCGGCGACGACAGCGCTTGTTGCCGTGTTCGGCTGGATCAGGGACTTGGAATGGACACTCGGTCCCAAGTGGTTGCAACCCGTTTTGGGCGTGGTCATTTCATCTGCCGTCGCCGGTTTGGCAACAGCGCCCATCGGAGCCGCGCATTTCAACACGATGGCGCATTACGGATTGATCGCGAACCTGGCAAGCGTCCCCTTGATGGGCGCGCTGGTCATTCCCGCGGCTGTATTGGCTTTGGCGCTGGCCGCTGTTGGCCTCGATCTGATCGGCCTGTGGCTCATGGGTTTAGGACTGCGTTGGATCCTCTGGGTGGCTGATACGGTGTCGGGTCTGGATGGGGCACAGGGCTATGTCGCAGGTCCAAGTGCCGTGGTGCTGCCCTTGATGGCGATGGGCATGCTCTTTGTGATCCTGTGGCAGGGACGTGCGCGCTTTGCCGGGCTGGCCGCGGTTGGGATCGCCTTGGCGCTTTGGCAGGGCGGTGCGCGTCCACAGGTGCTGGTGGCAGACACAGGCAGTCTTGTCGGGCGCATGACGGAGGAGGGGCGCGCGCTCAGCCGTCCCAAGGGGGCAGGCTTTGTTGCCCGCAACTGGCTTGAGAATGACGGCGAGGGCATTGATCAGGAAACGGCGGCGCGGCGATGGGATACCGATGGCCCGGGGCCGCGTATTGTGCACCTGAGCGGCAAGCGCGCTGCGGCTGCGTTCACAGGCTGTGTGAAGGGGGACATCGTTGTCGCCAACACCGACCTGCAAGGGGCGGCGGAGTTGCCGTGCCTCGTACTCACACCGCCTGTTCTAAGGCGCACAGGGGCCATCGCGCTGGTCGGGCAGGGCGACACGTTGCAACTGCTGACGGCGCGCGAGGTGGCCGGCGACCGGATGTGGTCGGGCTGGACCAAATCGGCCCTCCCGGACTTGTCGCTGGATGGAACAGTGGTTCAGACACTGGCGCAAAACAGGTAAGGCGGACCGCTCGGTCCGCCCAACCACATCTCTACGATGCGAAACACAATCGTAAGGCGCACGTGTCATGCGCCTATGCCGTCTCAATACGTGCGGATCAACCCGACCAGCCGGCCCTGCACCTTGACCTGACCAACAGGGAACACACGCGTTTCATAGGCGGGGTTGGCCGCTTCCAACGCAATGGTGTCGCCCTTGCGCATATATCGTTTCAGCGTCGCCTCGTGATCCTCAACCAAGGCCACGACGATGTCACCGTTGTCCGCCGACGACGTTTCGCGGATCACCACGACGTCTCCGTCATTGATGCCCGCATCCATCATCGAGTCGCCTTTGACCTCAAGCGCATAGTGTTCGCCCTGACCCGCAAGCATCTGCCCCGGCACGGCAACCGAATGGGACACTTCGGAAATCGCCGAGATCGGAACACCAGCCGCGATCCGGCCCATCACGGGCAATTCGACAGCATGTGCTGCGTCTACGGGCCGTGCCGAAGCCGGGGGAGGCACGTCAGGTTTGTCGCCATCAATCACTTTGGGTTGGAACCCGCTTGGCGCACCGCCAAGGCTTTCGGGCAGCCGGACCACTTCAATTGCGCGGGCGCGGTGGGCAAGACGGCGGATGAACCCCCGTTCCTCCAGCGCTGTGATCAGACGATGGATGCCAGATTTGGAGCGCAGATCCAGCGCCTCTTTCATCTCGTCGAAACTGGGCGGCACACCATCGCGCTGCACCCGTTTGTGAATGAATTCGAGCAGATCAAGCTGCTTTTTGGTCAACAACGTCCGTCCTCCAAGCCCGGTTGGTTTGGGTTTGTTCTATGGACGTTCCCCTTTTGTGTCAACAGGTCAGGTCAAATGAACGACATCGACCACATCGCCCGCGGCGCGTGCCGGATCGCTGGGTGGCCGAACGATCAGGGCGTTGGCATTGGCCAGAACACTCAGCAACGAACTGTCCTGCAATCCCGCATCCTGCACAGCCCCGTTGGACACCAGCCCGCGCATATAGTGCTCGCGTGGCCCGTTCGGACCGAGGGGCGCAGACAAAGGCAACTGTACTCTTGGGACAGGCGCTTGACCCAACCCTTGCATCGCGCGGATCATCGGGGTCAAAAACACCGTGCCGCAGACCATGGCTGACACCGGATTGCCGGGCAGGCCAACCATGGGGATGCCGTTCAAGCGCCCGGCCATCAGCGGTTTGCCGGGCCGCATCGCCACCTTGTAGAAACTTTGATCCATGCCGAGTTCAGCCGCGACATGGCCGACAAGATCATGATCCCCCACCGACGCGCCACCGATGGTGACAACCAGATCTGCGCCACGCGCCAGCGAAAAGACGGTTGCAAGCGATTGCGCCGTGTCCCGCGCAATCGGCAGGACGCGGGGCACCGCACCCAGCCGCTTCAACATCGCGGCAAGACCAAAGGTATTCGATGCGATGATCTGATCGGGGCCGGGTGTCTCACCGGGCATGACCAATTCATCGCCCGTGGCAATCAGGGCGGCAACGGGGGCCCGGCGCACGGGCACAACGTCGATATTCATCGACGCCAGAAGGGCGATGTCTGCCGGGGCCAGAACGCGGGGCGCATCCAGTGTATCACCTTCGGCGAAATCGATACCTGCGGGGCGAATGTTGTCCTTTGGCCCCGGATCATCACTGATCGTGATCAGATCGCCGGTCCGGGTGACGTCTTCCTGAATGACCACCTTGTCCGCCCCATCGGGCACAGGCGCACCGGTAAAGATGCGCACGGCCTGACCTGCACCGACAGTGCCAGCCCATCCGTGCCCGGCAGCAGCCTCGCCAATCACCTTGAATTGCGCGTGCTGGTCCGCCTCAACCCCCTTGAGGGCGTATCCGTCCATCGACGATGCAGCAAACGGGGGCTGCGTGCGCCGCGATGTGACGGCACCAGCCAAAATCCGGCCATCCGCTTCAAGCAACGGTACGTGGTCAACCGGCATCTCATCTGCCAGGGCAAACAAGTGATCAAGGGCTTGGGTAACCGTGATCATGTCGCTTCGTAACGCCCTGATTTGCCACCATCTTTCAGCACAACGCGCAGGCCGCCGATTTCCATGCCCTTGTCGACCGCTTTAGCCATGTCATAGACGGTCAGCGCGGCGGTCGAGGCTGCCGTCAGCGCCTCCATCTCCACACCGGTCTGGCCGGTGGTCTTGACGGTGGCGGTAATGCGCAGACCCGGCAGGTCGGCATCGGGTTCCAGATCAACCGAAACCTTTGTGATGGGCAGCGGGTGGCACAGCGGTATCAGGTCAGCCGTGCGCTTGGCGCCCATGATCCCCGCAAGACGGGCAACACCGATGACATCGCCCTTCTTGGCGCGCCCTTCGATAATGATATCAAAGGTTTCGGGTTTCATCTTCACCCAAGTTTCAGCAACGGCGATGCGGTCCGTAACATCCTTGTCGGACACATCCACCATATGGGCCGCGCCCTGATCGTCGAAATGGGACAGGCTCATCTACATGCCTCCGCCAGCATTCAAGGGATTGGACAGCAGCGCCCGTGTGGCAGCGGCAACATCATCCTGCCGCATCAGGCTTTCCCCGATCAGGAAGGTCCGCGCCCCATACATGGCCAGATCGGCCAGATCGGCAGGGGTGTTGAGACCGCTTTCCGCCACGATGGTCCGGTCCGCCGGCACCTGCTTGGACAGGGTGCGGGTGGTGTCGAGCGTCACGTCAAAGGTTTTGAGATTGCGATTGTTGATGCCCATAAGCGGGCTCTTCAGGTTCGACGCGCGCGCCAGCTCTTCGGCGTCATGCACTTCGAGCAACACGTCCATGCCCCAGTCAATTGCGGCCTCTTCCAGCTCTTGCGCCTGGGCGTCGCTGACCGATGCCAGGATGATCAGAATGCAGTCGGCGCCAAGCGCGCGGGCCTCGGCCACCTGATAGGTGTCATACATGAAATCCTTGCGCAGCGCGGGCAGGGCACAGGCGTCACGGGCTTGGGTCAGGAAATCCTTGGCCCCTTGGAAACTTGGGGTATCGGTGAGGACCGACAGACAAGTGGCACCACCCGCTTCATAGGCTTTGGCGAGTGTTGCGGGATCGAAGTCGTCGCGGATCAGTCCCTTGGACGGGCTGGCCTTCTTGATCTCTGCAATCAGGCCGTAGGCCTCCCGGCTTGCCATTTGCAGCGCTTGGGCAAAGGGGCGGACGGGGGGCGCTTCGCGTGCCTCGGCCTCCACCGCTTCGAGCGGCTTGGCGGCCTTGTCGGCGGCCACTTCTTCCAGCTTGTAGGCTTTGATCTTGTCGAGGATCGTGTCGGTCATCGGCTGCCCTTTTGTCTGGTGGCAGAACTGGGGGTCAGCCCCCAGACCCCCGGGATTTTCTGAAACAAAGAAAGGACTAGGCGGTTTGGGTGATTTCCGCCACAGCTTTGATCTTAGCTTTTGCCGCACCGCTGTCGATGCTTGTCGTGGCTTGGGCGACACCTTCCTTGAGGTCGCTCGCGTGGCCTGCCACCTTCAGGGCGGCTGCGGCGTTCAGCAAAACCGCGTCGCGGTAGGCACCAGGAGCACCGTCAAGAAGCGCGCCGAAGGCCTTGGCGTTGTCCTCGGGTGTCCCGCCAACGATGTCTTCGAACGGGTGGATCGGCAGGCCCGCGTCCTCGGGATGCACTTCGAAATCAGTGACGGTCCCGTTTTCCAGCCCGGACACCCAGGACACGCCGGTGATGGTCAACTCGTCCGTGCCGTCCGAGCCATGCACCAACCATGCGACCTCAGAGCCGAGCTGCCCAAGCGTTTCCGCCATGGGGCGGATCAGGTCGCGACTGAATGCGCCTGTCAGTTGCCGTTTCACCCCTGCGGGGTTCGTCAATGGGCCGAGGATGTTGAAGATCGTGCGCGTGCCCAACTCGGCCCGCGTTGGCATGACATGCGCAATGGCCGGGTGGTGCATGGGCGCCATCATGAAACCGATGCCTGCGCCCTCCAGCGCCTTTTCGACCACATCGGCGCCGACCATGACATTGATGCCCATCTGGGTCAGGGCATCTGCGGCGCCGGATTTCGAACTCAGATTGCGGTTGCCATGTTTGGCCACCGACACGCCTGCGCCCGCCACGACAAACGCCGTCGCGGTGGAGATGTTCAACGTGCCCTTGCCATCACCGCCTGTGCCCACGATGTCCATCGCACCGGCTGGCGCTTTGACGGGATTGCACTTTGCCCGCATGACAGCGGCGGCCGCGGCATATTCGTCCACGGTTTCGCCACGGGTGCGCAGGGCCATCAGCAAGCCACCGATCTGGCTGGGCGTGGCTTCGCCCTCGAACAGGATCTGAAAGGCGGCTTCGGCCTGATCGCGGGTCAGCGGTCCGTTGGCTGCCGCATCAATAAGAGGTTTCAGTGCGTCGCTCATGCGGGCACCGGCATCAGATCAAGGAAGTTCTGCAGCATCGCATGCCCATGCTCGGAACGGATCGATTCCGGATGGAATTGCACGCCATGTATGGGCAACTCCTTGTGGGCCAAGCCCATGATCGTGCCGTCTTCGAGCGCGCCGGTGATCTCAAGCGCGTCCGGCAGGCTCTCGCGGTCGACGATCAGCGAATGGTAGCGCGTGGCCTCGAAGGGCGTCGGCAACCCTTTGAAAACCGATGCGCCATTGTGATGCATCGTGCCCATCTTGCCGTGCACGATCTCGCCCGCGCGGACCACCTTGCCGCCAAAGGCCTGACCGATGGTCTGGTGGCCAAGGCACACACCCATCAATGGTGTGCGGGTTTCCGCCGCGGCCTCGGTAAGGGCCAGGCAAATGCCGGATTGGTCGGGAACTCCGGGGCCGGGGGACAGCAGAATGCCATCGGGCTTCAACGCCATCGCCTCCTGCACGTTCAATGCGTCGTTGCGATAGACATGCACGTCCGCTCCGAGCGCGCCCAGATAGTGGACCAGATTGTAGGTAAAACTGTCGTAATTGTCGATCAGCAGCAGCATGGGCGTATTCGATGTTCCAAGGGCGGGCGTTGGCCGGTATAGTTGCGGGCATACATGTTCAGGCTTGCCCGTCAGCGTCAAGGGGCGCAGGGCAGCCAAGCCGGGACAAGAGCAGACAGCGGCACATCGCGAAGCGGGGCCGCGACGGGACAGGCAAAGAGGTCAGATATGGCACGGGGTTTTCTGAGCGGCATTTTCTGGGGTGGCGTGGTCAGTGTCGCTGGCGCGGCGGCGTTGTCGATTGTCAGTGACGGCCCGACAGCCCCGGACGCGGTTGTGCAGGCGCCCCAAAGGGCCACTGCGCCGGAAACGGGCACGGGCGAAACGCCGCAAACCAGTGGCGACGCGGATCTGGTCATGGACGGCGATGCGCCGCAAGTCGGCAGCCCGTCGGCAGATGACGTAACCGCTGCTCAAGCGGCCGGAGATGACACGCCATTGGTGCCCGAAACCGGACGGGCCGAGGATCTGGCGACACCTGCCGGTGTGGGCGAAGGTGCCACGGTTGCCGTTGACACCGACGCACCGCTTCAGCCCGGCGTGCAATCGGACGCACCCCAAGCGCCGGGTGGCGAGACGGAGCTGTCGATCTCGACCGATCCCGCGCAACCACCGGCACCCGACGTGCCTGAGACCCCAAGCGCCTTTGCCGAGGATGCGCCCGCCGTGCCGGACGGAACGGACACACCGACAGCAGAAGCGCCAGCGCCCACAGCACCTGAGACAAATCCGGCCCCGCAAGCCCCGTCGGTCGCAGACGCGCCAGAAAATCCCGATCCCACCCCCGAACGCTCTGCCGCTTTGCCCTCAGCGCTTGACCCCGCCACCGACACCGGACGTCCGTCTATCGGCAGGCCCGCGACGTCGCTGGTGGACCGGGATGCGGAACCGAACGCGCGGGGCGCAGAGGCCGAAGACGGGCCGGGCCTTCAGGACACGCCTCCGCTCGTGGCCTTTGCGGCCCCGTTTGAGAACCCGGAAGAAAAGCCGCTCATGTCCATCGTTCTGATCGACAACGGGGCCGACCTGACCGGCGGCACGGTCGGGCTGGCGGCGCTGCAAAGCTTTCCCTATCCCTTGACCTTCGCGGTGAACGCATCGCTCGCCGATGCCGCGGAACGGTCAGCCGAGTATCGCGGCCAGGGGTTCGAAGTTGCGGCCCTTGTGGACTTGCCCGCAGGTGCCACGGCATCAGACACAGAGGTGAACCTGTCGGCCGCACTTGATGCGGTGCCACAAGCAGTGGCGGTGATGGAGGGCACAGGCACCGGACTGCAGGAAACACGCGATGCCTCCGATCAGGTTGCGGCTGCCGTGCTGGCCTCCGGGCACGGGCTGATCCTGCAATCAAAGGGGCTCAACACGGCACAGAAACTGGCGGCACGGGATGGCGTGCCCACCGGGCTTATCTTTCGGGATTTCGACAGCGCCGGACAGACACCCACTGTGATCCGCCGGTTTCTTGATCAAGCGGCCTTTCGTGCCGGGCAGGAGGGTGGCGTGATCATGGTTGGCCGCGTGCGGCCCGACACCATCTCGGCCCTGCTGCTCTGGGGGTTGCAGGACCGGGCAGAGCGTGTGGCGCTTGCGCCTGTGTCTGCCGTGCTCGGTGTGCTCGCGGATGTGCCGCAATAGGGCTCAGATAATCTCGTCTTCATCAAAAAGCGGGTCCGCGTCCAGCTGCGCGGACATGACCTCGACCGTGTCCTCATCCGCTGTCGGGTTGATCTCTGCCAGATGAAACACGGCGTCGCCCTCGTTCACGACAGGAAGCACGGCCCGCCCGATCAGGATGCCGGGTGCGGGGGCCAGCAATTCCGTCTCGGTTGAGCCGGATGGGTCCGATACAGCCGCCAACACGTCGCCTTCCTCCACAACATCGCCTTCGGCCCGGAAAGTGCGCAACAGCCCACCTGACGGCGCACGCAGCCAGCCCGACCCCTTGCAAACGAGCGATGGCGCAGGTGTGCGTGCGATGCCCTTGGCGGCCAGCATCCCCTGATCGCGCATGACACGCAGAATGCCCGCAACGCCGGCACGCACTGCAAACTCGTCAAAGCGCAGACCTTCGCCCGCCTCGTACAGCAGCACCGGCGTGCCCTGTTTGGCGGCCTCACCGCGCAGTGACCCTTCGCGCAAGGAAGATGTCAGAATAACAGGCGCGCCAAAGCTGCGCGCCATGTGCGCGGTGAGCGCGTCGCCCTGTGTTACGCGGATTTGCGGCAGGTTGGTGCGGTGCACGGCCGCCGAATGCAGGTCGATCCCGAAGTCACAACGCAGCACGACGTCATGCAGAAAGATATGCGCCAGCCGCGATCCGAGCGAACCGCTGGCGCTGCCGGGAAAACAGCGGTTCAGGTCGCGCCGGTCCGGCAGATATCGGGAGCGGGCCAGGAACCCGAACGCATTGACGATGGGCACGACCAGCAGCGTGCCACGCAATTTATCAAGCTGCGGCGTGCGAAGAAGGCGGCGGGCAATCTCGACCCCGATGACTTCGTCCCCGTGCACCGCGGCACTGACAAACATGGTGGGACCGGGCCGCTTGCCGTGGATCACCTCGACCCGCAAGGACACCGGCGTGTGATCGGGCAACGCCGAGACGGGCAGCGCAACCGAAGCGCTGGTCCCGGGCGCGACGCTCACACCCCCAAGCTGAAACGCCTCATGCGGCATCAGCGCACCACATGACCAGCGGTCCAGCTCTTCGCTGATTCATGAAACGCTTACCGAGAGGCCGGGTTATCACAGGCCAAACCGTCCGCCAGGGCGGGATCACCGGTTGCCACCACCAAAGCGTGACGCATCGGCTGCCGCACGGCGAATGGCACCGGATTTGTGGACGGTTTCCATGAACTCCGCCTCCGGGTCACTGTCATAGACAACGCCGCCCCCGGCTTGGATATACAGCTTCTGATCCTGCACCACGGCCGTCCGCAAAGCGATGCACATGTCCATGTCACCGCCCGCACTGAAATAGCCCACACCGCCGCCGTAAACGCCGCGCTTTTCGGGTTCCAACTCGTCGATGATCTGCATCGCGCGGACCTTGGGCGCGCCGGATACGGTGCCCGCAGGCATGCCCGCAAAGAACGCATCCAGCGCGTCCTTGCCCTCTGCCAACTCGCCCACCACGTTCGACACGATGTGCATCACGTGGCTGTAGCGTTCGACGATGAATTCCTCGGTCGGGCGCACGGTGCCGATCTTGGCGACGCGACCCACGTCATTGCGGCCCAGATCCAGCAGCATCAGATGTTCCGCCAGTTCCTTCTTGTCGGCCAGCAGATCAGCCTCAAGCGCGTTGTCCTGTTCAGGCGTGTCCCCGCGGGGACGGGTGCCCGCAATAGGGCGTATCGTGACCTCATTGCCAAAGACACGCACAAGGATCTCGGGGCTGGCGCCAATGACCTGGAAGCCGCCGAAATTGAAATAGAACATGAAGGGCGACGGGTTTGTACGGCGCAGCGACCGGTACAGCGCAAAAGGTGGCTCACGGAACTCTTGGGTCCAGCGTTGGGCAGGCACAACCTGAAAAATGTCACCAGCCTTGATATAGTCGCGCGCCCTTTCCACGGCGGCCTTATAGGCATCCTTGGTAAAGTTCGACACGGGCTCCGACGGCTCGGACGCCTCGCCCAGATCGCGGGTCTCAACAGGCATCGCGCGTTCAAGATCGCGCACGGCATCCATGACGCGTTCAGCGGCTTGGGCATAGGCGGCACGGGCCGACTGCCCGTCGCTGACCCAGGCGGGCGACACAACCGTCACCTCACCCTTCACACCATCCAGAACGGCCACTACAGACGGGCGCAACATCAACGCATCAGGCAGGCCAAGAGGGTCGGGGTTCACATCCGGCAACCGCTCGACCAGCCGGATCATGTCATAGCCCAGATAGCCAAACAGACCCGCCGCCGCTTGGGGCAGGTCGTCGGGCAATTCAATCCGGCTTTCCTCGATCAGATTGCGCAGGGCATCCAGCGGGTTGCCGTCCAGCGGCTCGAAGGCGTCCGCATCATAGCGGGCCATACGGTTGATGGAGGACGCATCGCCATCACAGCGCCACACCAGATCCGGCTTCATTCCGATGATCGAATAGCGCCCGCGCACTTCGCCGCCTGTCACGGATTCCAGCACAAAGGCATCCTTCTGCGCACCGGTCAGCTTCAGCATCAGCGACACGGGCGTGTCCAGATCAGCGGCCAGACGGGTATAAACCACCTGGTTCTGACCTGCGGCATAAGCGGCCGCAAAGGCGTCGAAATCCGGGACGAGTGCCATCAGGGGAAGTTCACATGCACGGCATCCAGCGCCTGCTGGTTGATCTGCGTGCCTGCGCGCAAAACGACATCCTCGCCGTAGACACTGAACAGCTCACCTGCAAGGATCTGGCCCATTTCCGCACTCAACGCCTCGGTTTCGGCCACCGCTTCGGGCGTGTCGGTCAACGGGTTGATCGCATCCAGCCGCACAACCAGAACCGCGCCATAGCCGGAAATGATGCGCACCTCGCCCGGTGCCATTTCAAACACGGCAGGCATGAACTCCGGCGGCGTGCCCTGAACAAAGGCGCTGCGATCCATATCCGTTTCGACAATGGAATCAAGCGATTGGCTGGCAAAGGTTTCCCCGGATTCAAGCGCGGGCAAAAGCGCCTCGGCCATCTCGGTCAACCGCGCTTCGGTGCGTTCGGCTTCCCAGTTGGCCTGCACGTTCAACCGCGCCTCGTCAAAGGGTGCGGGACGTGGGGGCAGCAACTCTTCCATCCGCAGGGCGACAATGCCGCCATCATCCAATTGCACAATCTCGGGAAAGTCATCTTGCGACAGTGCGGCTGCTGCATCGCGGAAGCCGTCATAGGCCGCGATATCTTCGCCCAAGGCCGGGTACCAATCGATCGTACCCAACTGCATGTCGGTTTCGGCGTCCAATTCTTCGAGGGTCGCGCCACCGGCAAGCAGGTTGTCGAACTCTTCGGCCAAAACAGCCACTTGGCGGCGTGCAGCATCCAATGACAGTTCCTGACGCAGCTGGACAGACGCGTCCTCAAAGCTGACTTGCTGCGCGGGCAGCACACCATTCACGCGGAACAGGGCCGGGCCAAGGGATGAGGGCAGGGGGCCGACGACATCGCCAACGTCAGCGCCAAACACAGCCTCACCGGCTGCATCCAGCTGAAGACGGGTCACGTCGCCCATATCCACATCACCCAGATCAAGACCACGTTCGCTCACCAGCGCCTCGAACGTCGTACCCCCTACTTCAAGCTGGGCTGCCGCGCGGTCAGCGGCCTCGGCATCCAGATAGACCAGCCGTTCGACCAAACGGCGTTCGGGGCGGTTGAACAGGTCCGCGCGGGCCTCGTATTCGGCGCGCAGGGCACTGTCGTCCACCTCCATCGAGTCGAGGATCATGTCGGGAAGAAGCACGGCAAAGGTGATGCGCTTGGTCTCGGGCAATTCATAGTCGCCAAGATTGTCGTCGTAATAGGCGCGCAGCACATCCTCTGCGGGCTCGGGCAAGACCTCGGGCAGATCGGCCTGACCCAGACGCACCCATGTGAAGTCGCGCGTCTCTCCGATGAAGGCCATCAGGGTCTGGGCATATGTTTCCGGCATGTTGACGCCGGATACGATGGCCCCCTGCAGGATCGAGCGTGACACTTCCTCGCGCAGTTGGTTCTCGAACTCGCCTTCGCTTGTGCCCTGCTGATCAAGGGCAAACCGGTACGCGTCGCGGTCAAAACTGCCATCCAGACCACGGAACGCCGGGATATTCAGGATCTCGTCCCGGATGGTCTCGTCACCAACGCTCAGGCCCATTTGTCCCGCTTCGTGATCCAGCGCACGGGCGCGGACAAGACGGGCAAGAACGGCCTGATCCAAGCCGATGGATTGGGCCCGCTGGAAGGTCAGCGGGGTGCCCGTCTGCTGGCCCACCGCCTGCATTTCGCGTTGCAGCGTATTGGCGTAGGTTTGGACGTCGATATACTTGTCGCCGACCTTGCCCACGGTGCGGACCGTGCCGCCCAGCCCATCAAGGCCAAAGCCAAGGCTCAGGCCCACAAACAGCAAGCCCAGGAGGATCCAAACGGCGATTTTCGAGATGGAAGTTTTGCCCTTAGCCATGTGCGCCTTCTTACGGGTGAATTTCAGTTGAGGATGTCTAACGACCCTGCCAGATGCGGGCAAGGGCGCTTGAAGATCACAGCGACAGGGCTGACAGCCTTGTGTAAAGCGCGTCGATCCCCGCGGCATCCAGATTGGCAAATGCGATGCGCAATTCCTGATGGCCTTGCGGTGCGTCGTCGGGCCAGAACATCGTGCCGGGCAAGCACAGGATACCCGCCTCCTGCACCAGTTTCTGAGCGAGTTGCGCCGAGCTCAGCTCAAACGGGTGCTGCATATAGGCGAAATAGGCACCAAGGCCCTTGAGCGTCCAACCCTTATCGGCCAACACCGAAAAACCGTCCGAAATCGCCTTGCGCCGCGCCAGAATTTCATCCCGTTCCCCCGCGACCCATTGGCCGAGGTGTTCGAGGCCCCAAAGGGCTGCGTATTGCCCGATCTGACCCGGACAGATGGCGACGGTATCCAGGAACTTCTCAGCCTCTGACAGGCGTGCAGGCGATGTCACCAACGCCCCGACGCGGTGCCCGGTCAGACGGTAGGCCTTGGAGAACGAATAGAGATGGATAAACGTATCCGCCCATCCGTCCTGCTGGAACAAGGCATGGGGCGCGCCGCTGCGGCTGTCAAAATCGCGGTAGGTTTCATCCACGATCAGCGCGAGGCCATGCGATCTGGCAAGCGCGTAGAACTTCAGCACCAGCGCATCGGGGTATTCGACACCGGCTGGATTGTTTGGTGTGACAAGTGCAATGGCACGGGTGCGGTCGGTGATCAGCACCTTGGCCGCCTCTACGTCCGGCAGCATATCCGCGTTTGTGGTCAGTGGAACGGAGCGGACGCCTGCCATGTCCAGCCACATTTTATGATTGAAATACCATGGCGTTGGCAGGATCACCTCATCCCCTTCATCGCAGAGCGTCGCAATCGCGGCAGCAAAGGCCTGATTGCAGCCGGAGGTGATGGCGACGTTGTCTGCGGTGGTCGTCGCCCCGTAATGGCGGTTGATCTGGTCCGACAGGCCCGCGCGCAATGCGGGCATGCCCAGAACGGGGCCGTAAAGATGCGCGTCGTCCCGTGTCAGGGCGGCATCGGCCATGGCCTGCCGCAGCGCGTCGGGCGGCGGATCGACAGGGGCCGCTTGGCTCACGTTGATCAGGGGTCGGTCCGCCGGAAAGGTCACGCCCTCAAGCCAGCGCCGCGCCTCCATCACCGGGGGGGCAAAGGTGGATGCGGTGCGCGTGACGGTCATGGGGCTGCCCTCTTGGCAAGCGCCGGAGCCTCCGGCGGAAGTTTATCTGGCAAGATGAAGGGGATCAGTCTGTGCCGCGATAAGGCTCCACATATTGCAGGGCCATGTCCCATGGGAAGAAGATCCATGTGTCCTGACTGACACCGGTGATGAACGTATCCACCATCGGCTCGCCCTTCGGTTTGGCATAGACGGTGGCGAAATGGGCCTTGGGATACAGGTCGCGGACGACCTCCAACGTCCGACCGGAATCGACCAGGTCGTCGACGATCAGGATGCCGGTGCCATCGCCCATCAGCGTTGCATCGGGGGCTTTCAGCACCTCGACCTCGCCCTGGCTTTGGTGGTGGTAGGATTTGACGCTGATCGTATCGACGGTGCGGATGTCCAACTCGCGGCTGACGATCATCGCAGGGGCCATGCCACCGCGCGTGATGGCCACCACGCCGCGCCACGCGCCATTGTCCGGGCCTTGCCCGTCCAGCCGCCACGCCAGCGCCCGGCTGTCGCGATGGATCTGGTCCCAGCTGATGTGAAAGCCTTTTTCGTGGGGGAGGCGGTCTGCCATGGGTTATCTCTCCAGGATCAGGCGCAGGCCAAGTGCGCCAAGCAGGGTGGCCGCGATGCGGTCAAAGATGGGTTTGAGGCTGACATAGCCGCGCCGGATGTGCGGCGTGCTGAGGGCCAGCGCGAGGGCGGTATAAAACGCCAGTTCCAGCAACCAGTGGTTCATGACAATGACCGCAATGTCCGCCGCAGCAAGCCCTTGGGGGAACACAACCACGATGACGGCTGCGGCAAAGAGCATGGATTTCGGGTTGCCGAAGTTCAACAGCATCCCCGACAGAACAGCCCGCCCGCGCGGGGTCGGCGCATCGCCCAAAGGCGCGCGCGCATGGCGCCATGTCTGCACTGCGATCCAGATGAGGTAGATTGCACCGCCGATCTTGAGCGCCGTGTAGGTCCATGGAAACAGGTTGAACACTACCTCAAGGCCCAACAACGCCGCCAGCGTCCACATCGCCGCCGCCGTGCCAAGGCCAAGGCCCGTGGCGATGCCCGCGACCCGTCCGCCCGTGACGGTGGCCTTGGTGATGAACAACATTGCAGCCCCGGGCGACAGCAATGCCGCAAGCAGGACCCCGTTGAAGGCCACAAGCTCTGCCAGCGTCAGGCTCATCGCTCAGCCCTTTTCGATGTCAGGGGCATCGACCGCCTTCATACCCACCACATGGTATCCCGCATCGACATGCAGGTTTTCGCCCGTGGTGCCGGAGCCCAGATCGCTCAGAAGGAACAGGGCCGACTTGCCCACATCGTCGATGGTCACGTTGCGGCGCAGGGGCGAGTTGTATTCGTTCCACTTCATGATGTAGCGGAAATCGCCAATGCCGCTGGCGGCAAGGGTCTTGATGGGACCGGCAGAGATGGCATTGACGCGAATATTGTCCTTACCCAGATCCTCGGCCAGATATTTCACCGACGCCTCAAGAGCGGCCTTGGCCACACCCATGACATTGTAATGCGGCATGACCTGCTCGGCCCCGTAATAGGTCAGCGTCACGGCGCTGCCGCCATCGGTCATCATCTTTTCGGCACGCTGCATCACGGCGGTGAAGGAGTAGACAGAGATGTCCATGGTCAGCGTGAAATTACCGCGGCTTGTGTCAACGTAACGGCCGCGCAGCTCGTTCTTGTCGGAAAAGCCGATGGCATGCACGATGAAGTCCAACTTGCCCCACCGGTCCTTGAGCGCATCGAACAGCGCGTCAATCGACGCCTCGTCGCCCACATCACAGGGCAGCACGATGTCGCTGCCCAATTGCGCGGCCAGCGGGTCGACCCGCTTTTTCAGTGCATCGCCCTGATAGGAAAAGGCCAGTTCGGCCCCCGCTGCATGCAGGGTACGTGCAATGCCCCACGCAATGGATTTGTCATTGGCGAGACCCATGATCAGACCCCGCTTGCCCGTCATCAGATTGCTCGCCATGTCGCTGCCCATCCCGTCCCTCGTTATCGGCTTTATGTCTGGCGGTCAGCTTTAGGCCATTGCCCCAGACGCATCAAGAGACGCTGGTGCGGTTGATCTGCCACGCGGACGGCGCTAGCTGACAGGGGACCGAATATGGAGACGGGTATGACGGACCGGGACGGGAAATTCGCAGGTGACAACCCCTTTGACATCGTGCGCGCCTGGATGACCGAGGCTGAGGCGTCCGAGGTCAACGACCCAAACGCGATTGCGCTCAGCACTGTTGATGCAGACGGCCTGCCCAATGCGCGCATGGTGCTGTTGAAGGATGTAGAGGATGACGCGTTTGTCTTTTATACCAATTACACCAGCGCCAAGGCGGCAGAACTGGATCAGGCGGGCAAGGCGGCGTTCGTCATGCACTGGAAATCGTTGCGGCGGCAAATCCGGGTGCGGGGCCTTGTCGAAAAGGAAGACGGCCCGCAGGCGGATGATTACTACAAGTCGCGGTCCCTGAAATCGCGGCTTGGCGCTTGGGCGTCGGATCAAAGCGCACCGCTTGGCAGCCGTGCCAGTCTGATGGCAGAGGTGGCCAAGGTGACGGCGCAACAAGGTACGAACCCGTCGCGACCACCATTCTGGGGCGGCTACCGCATCACCCCGGTCGAGATCGAATTTTGGGCGGATGGGGCGTTCCGACTGCATGATCGGTTCTGCTGGCGGCGCGAAAATCCGGGCTCACTATGGCATGTGACACGCCTTAGCCCGTGATTTTCATGTGACGTGAAATGTAACAATTTGATAAACAACACTAAATTCATGCTTGAATTATGTGGTGAAAATGGCGCAAGTCTTGATGTGCGGCATAATGCACTCACAGAAAGACAAGTCGTGTCAGAACAGACCCAAGATACGGACATGGTCACGGGAACAGTGAAGTGGTTCGATCCTGTAAAAGGGTTCGGCTTCATTGTTGCCAATTCAGACGGGCCAGACATTCTGCTGCATGTAAATGTACTGCGGAATTTCGGCCAGTCTTCGGTGGCGGATGGTGCTGACGTCAGCGTGCGCGTTCAACATACGGAACGGGGCGTGCAGGCGGTCGAGGTCGTGTCGATCACCCCGCCGGACCATACGGACTCGTCGTCGCTGGTTGATCTGGCGCATATGGACGAAGCCGCCGTGTCCGACGCACCGCTGCAGCCGGGTCGGGTCAAATGGTTCGACAAGGGCAAGGGATTTGGGTTTGCCAATGTCTTTGGCCGGTCCGAAGACGTGTTCCTGCATGTCGAAGTGTTGCGCCGCTCAGGTCTTTCGGATCTGCAGCCGGGCGAAGCGCTTGCCCTTCGTGTCATTGATGGCAAGCGTGGCCACATGGCCGCCGAAGTCCTCGCATGGGAAGCGGCACTTCCGAAAAAGGAAGACTGACATGTACGCGATGCTGTCGCGGACCTTTTTGATATTGGTGTTGTGTGTGATGGGGCAGGTGGCCCTTGCCCAATGCAGCGATGAAACAGTCTGGATTCGCGGTGACTTTGGATCTGCGCGATTCAACGTCGAAATCGCGGACACCAATCGCGACCGTGCCGTGGGTCTGATGAATCGCCCGTCGATGCCGTCAAGCGAGGGGATGCTGTTTGTCTATCCGCGCCCGCAAAGCCTGTCCTTCTGGATGCGCAATACGTTGATTCCGCTGGACATGCTGTTTGTCGATCCCACGGGCGTCGTCGCAAAAGTCCATCACGAGGCGGTGCCGCTTGACGAAACGCCCATTCCCGGTGGTGACGGCCTGACACATGTCCTCGAAATCAATGGCGGTCTGGCCCGATTGATGGGGATTGCCGAAGGCGCACAGCTGCGTCACCCCAGCTTTGATCAAGATATCGCCGCTTGGCCGTGCTGATTGCGCTCTTTGGGCTTTTCAATTGCGAAAACGCCGTCTAAGACAGCGCCACGGTCGGAGCGTGGCGCAGCCTGGTAGCGCACCTGTTTTGGGTACAGGGGGTCGGAGGTTCGAATCCTCTCGCTCCGACCAGTTTCCCTAATTCGTTGACACACCACCCGTTGCCGCCAGCAATTGGTCCATCAACTGATCCAACGCTTGCTGCTTGATATAGATGCGGCGCGGGTTGCCCGATTTCTGCACAACTTCCGCGAAATACGACAACTCCACCACAAATGTATCATCCGCCCGGTCGGTTTCCTTCTGCACGACAAGCGTGGGTGCCTCCAATGCACCGTCATATTGCAGCAGCAGGAATGCCGCGATGTCGGGCGGGGGCAGGATGCGGCACTGAACGACCGACTTCGACACGTCCCGCAACTCGTCCCCGGGCGCATCGCAGGATGACCGGAACGCATCGTCCAGCGGTGTGGGATTCGCGGCAAATGTGGCACGGCGCACGGGCAGGTCTTGTTCCGAGGTGGCCAGTCTCTCTACATATTGTGGTGCGCAGGCACTGAGCGCGACCGCAAAACAAGCTATGAGTGGTCGCATCTGGGGCCTCTTTTTCCGGGTTGTGTCGAGATCACCACATTTTCCGCAGCGCGGCAAAACCTTTCTGCAATTGCACGTTTCGCCTGTGGATAACTTCACGTGAAGCATCCACATTTCTGATTAAGTAGGCTGTTTGATTTGCATTTTTTCCGTGAAGCCGGGGGATGAAATTCCGCCATTTCGCCGAACGGTCCACGCCGTGAATCGCAGCCACGACCGCACCCCGAAATCCAACAGTTCGGTCAAGAACAAAGATGTCAAAAAACTTATAAAATGTCGTTGACGTGAACCCCTCGGATACGTCACCTTGTGTAGGCCGGATGCGTCACCACAACATTTAGTGGTCAACACTAACGAGGGGCGCGTCAGGCACGAGGGACAGAAACAACCGCCACTCTTGGTAAATTGCAGGCCCAATTGCTTGGGTCTCAGCGGTACGCTTTTGCTTTCGTGTCGGCATCGCATTTGGGGCCTCGCAACGTCGGGCGCTCCGTTAGGTACACCAGCTGGGAATGAGGCAGCGCCATGAAGATTGAAAGACAGTTCACCAAAGCCGGTCAGGACGCATATGCGGACCTAGATTTCGTGACAACCGTGTCCGAGATCCGCAACCCTGACGGTACCGTGGTGTTCCGCCTCGACGAAGTGGAAGTGCCCACAACCTGGAGCCAGGTGGCCAGCGACGTCATCGCGCAGAAATACTTCCGCAAAGCCGGCGTGCCCTCGAAGCTGCAAAAGGTCGAAGAGGCCGACGTGCCGGAATTCCTGTGGCGCTCCGAAGCCGCCAAAGGCGCCGAAATGGGCGGCGAGACGTCGTCCAAGCAGGTCTTCGACCGTCTGGCAGGTGCATGGGCGTATTGGGGCTGGAAAGGTGGCTACTTCTCGACCGAAGAGGACGCACGCGCCTACTATGATGAAATGCGCCACATGCTGGCAACCCAACGCGCAGCACCAAACAGCCCGCAATGGTTCAACACCGGCCTGCACTGGGCATACGGCATCGACGGTCCGGCCCAAGGCCACCACTATGTCGATTACAAAACCGGCAAGCTGACCAAATCCAAATCCTCCTACGAACATCCGCAGCCGCATGCCTGCTTCATCCAGTCCGTCGCAGACGATCTGGTGAACGATGGCGGCATCATGGACCTGTGGGTCCGCGAAGCGCGCCTGTTCAAATACGGCTCCGGCACCGGCACGAACTTCTCGTCCCTCCGGGCCGCAGGCGAAAGCCTGTCGGGCGGCGGCAAGTCGTCGGGCCTCATGGGCTTCCTGAAAATCGGGGACCGCGCAGCGGGGGCCATCAAATCGGGCGGCACCACGCGCCGCGCCGCCAAGATGGTGATCGTGGATGCGGACCACCCCGATATCCAGGACTTCATCAACTGGAAGGTCATTGAAGAGCAGAAAGTGGCGTCGATCGTCGCAGGCTCCAAGATGCACGAAGAAAAGCTGAACGGCATTTTTGAAGCCATCGGCACATGGGACGGCGCCGAAGCGGATGCCTACGATCCCAAGAAAAACAACGCCTTGAAGGACGCGGTGAAAGCAGCCAAGAAAGTTGCGATCCCCGAAACCTACATCAAGCGTGTGCTGGACTACGCGCGGCAAGGTCACACCAGCATCGAGTTCCCGACATACGACACCGATTGGGACAGCGAAGCCTACAACTCCGTCTCGGGCCAGAACTCGAACAACTCGATCCGCGTCACCAACGCCTTCCTGACAGCAGTCGAAAAAGACGCCGACTGGGAACTGATCAGCCGCGTTGACGGCTCGGTCACGAAGACCGTCAAGGCGCGTGAGCTGTGGGAACAGGTGGGCCACGCCGCATGGGCCTGTGCCGATCCCGGCATCCAGTACCACGACACGGTCAACGACTGGCACACATGCCCCGAAGATGGCCAGATCCGCGGCTCGAACCCGTGCTCGGAATACATGTTCCTCGACGACACGGCCTGTAACCTCGCCTCCATGAACCTGCTGACCTTCCTGAAAGACGGTCAATTCCAGGTCGAGGATTACATGCACGCCTCCCGTCTGTGGACCGTGACGCTGGAAATCTCGGTGATGATGGCGCAGTTCCCCTCCAAGGAAATCGCGCAGCGCTCCTACGACTTCCGCACGCTGGGTCTGGGTTATGCCAACATCGGCGGTCTGCTGATGAACATGGGCCACGGCTATGACAGCGACGAAGGCCGGGCGCTCTGCGGTGCCTTGACCGCGATCATGACGGGCGTGTCCTACGCCACATCCGCCGAAATGGCGGGCGAGTTGGGGCCATTCCCCGGCTACAAGAAAAACGCCGACCACATGCTGCGAGTCATGCGCAACCACCGCAACGCGGCCTATGGTGCGACCGAAGGCTACGAGGCGCTGGCGGTGAAACCTGTCGCCCTCGACCACGCCAACTGCCCCGATCCACGTCTGATCGACGTCGCCATGTCCAGCTGGGACGAGGCGCTGAAACTGGGCGAGAAGAATGGCTACCGCAACGCGCAATCCACCGTGATCGCGCCCACCGGCACCATCGGTCTGGTCATGGATTGCGACACGACCGGGATCGAGCCTGACTTCGCACTGGTGAAGTTCAAAAAGCTGGCCGGTGGCGGTTACTTCAAGATCATCAACCGCTCCGTGCCTGCCGCCCTCGAAAACCTCGGCTACGGCTCGGCCCAGATCGAAGAGATCATCAGCTACGCCGTGGGCCACGGCTCCATCGGCAACGCACCGGCGATCAACCACACGTCGCTTACCGGCCACGGCTTTGGGGCCAACGAGCTGGCCAAGGTCGACGCCGCATTGGAAAGCGCTTTCGACATTCGCTTTGTCTTCAACCAGTGGACGCTGGGCGAAGAGTTCTGCACCGGCGTGCTGGGCATCCCGGCCGAAAAGCTGAACGACCCGACATTCGATCTGCTCAAATCGCTGGGCTTTTCCAAGGCAGATATCGACGCCGCCAACGACCATGTCTGCGGAACGATGACGCTGGAAGGGGCACCGCATCTGAAGGAAGAGCATTATCACATCTTCGACTGCGCCAACCCGTGTGGCAAGAAAGGCAAGCGTTTCCTGAGTGTTGACAGCCACATCACCATGATGGCCGCCGCACAGTCCTTCATCTCGGGCGCGATCTCCAAGACGATCAACATGCCCAACGATGCAACGATCGAGGATTGCCAACGCGCCTATGAACTCAGCTGGTCGCTGGGAGTGAAGGCCAACGCGCTCTACCGTGACGGCTCCAAGCTGTCGCAACCTCTGGCCGCAGCCTTGGTCGAGGATGACGAAGAGGCCCAAGAGGCGCTCGAAAGCGGTGCCCCCGCCGAGAAAGCCGCCGTGCTGGCCGAAAAGATCGTCGAGAAGATCATCGTGAAGGAGATTGTGAAATCTCACCGCGAAAAGATGCCTCAGCGTCGCAAGGGCTACACGCAGAAAGCCATCGTTGGCGGCCACAAAGTGTATCTGCGCACAGGCGAGTATGAAGACGGCAATCTGGGCGAAATCTTCATCGACATGCACAAGGAAGGCGCGGGCTTCCGGGCAATGATGAACAACTTCGCCATCGCCGTGTCCGTGGGTCTGCAATACGGTGTGCCGCTCGAAGAGTTCGTGGACGCCTTCACCTTCACCAAGTTTGAACCCGCAGGCATGGTGCAGGGCAATGACAGCATCAAGAACGCCACGTCGATCCTCGACTACGTGTTCCGCGAACTGGCTGTAAGCTATCTGGACCGCACCGATCTGGCGCATGTGAAACCCGAAGGGGCCACATTCGACACGCTGGGTCAGGGCGAAGCCGAAGGGGTCAGCAACGTGTCCGAGCTGTCCGAGACAGCAGCGTCCAAGTCGCTGGAAGTGCTGAAACAAATCAGCTCGACCGGCTACCTGCGCAAGCGCCTGCCACAGGATCTGGTGGTGCTGCAGGGCGGCATGGCCGACACCGCAATCGACGCCGAAGTCGCGCTTCAAACGCTGGTGCCCGAAGTGGCCGTCAGCGGTGCGGCCTCCGTGTCCACGACCACGGTGACGGCGGCGACGACCACCATGGACGCACGGACCAAGGCCAAGATGCAGGGCTACGAAGGCGAGGCCTGCGGCGAATGCGGCAACTACACGCTGGTGCGCAACGGGACCTGCATGAAGTGCAACACCTGCGGTGGGACGTCTGGGTGTAGCTAAAGGTTACGCACCCCGGGGAAGGGGCGCGAGGGGGCCGGGTCGGCGGGACCGGCCTGGCTCCCGACGAAAAGAAGGGCAGGGATATATGTCCCCGCCCAGAATACAAACGGGGTGAGACTCCGGGAAAATGAATTTTCCCTCTGTCTCACTCATCGAGAAATCCATGATTTCTCAATGGCATAGGGTGGGGCGGTACGTTACGTCCCCCCACCTTTACACGGGGCGGGTGCGCTCGCCCCTGACGACGTGCAGGCCGCAGGCAGAAAAGTACCGGGCGGTTAACATATTGAGCCTGTACGGCGAAACTACACGGGGGGCTTCGGCCTCCCGTTTTTTCTTTTCAGACCCTGCGACGGCGCGCACCCCTTTATCCAACGGGCCCCTTCGCCTTTGAGGCGCGCACCCGTATTTTCCCGCCCCGAAAGGCGCGGGGCCCGCTAGTCCGGGCCCTCTTCAAATCAAACAAACTCTGCCTGAAAAATCCGTCAGAAAAACGGCATTTGGGATGACCGACACGTTAAGTGCACGTGATAGGCGAATCTTTTAGCCCTGTGATCGTGTCCACTCCCGGACTGATTTTTGATTACACGGAGCAGATGATGATTCTGAAAAAGATGCTGGCGATCCTTGGGGTTGCCGTGGCGATGGCGTTTGGCGCGCAAAATGCACAAGCAGGCAACCAATTGGCGGTGGCGCTCAGCGGGTACGACACCGTGTCCTACCACGACGGCACGCCGGTGGAAGGCGAGGCGCGGCTCAACCACTTCCACAATGGCGCGATCTGGTACTTTGCCAGCGAAGAAAACCGCGACAAGTTCAAGGCCGACCCCGCGAAATACGCGCCTGCATATGACGGCTACTGCTCTTGGGCGGCCAGCCAGGGCTACAAGGCACCCGGTGATCCGCAAGTGTGGCAGGTCGTAGACGGCACGCTGTACGTTCAGGTGCACCCCCGCGCACAGGAACTGTGGTCCGAGGATATCCCCGGCTACATCAAGGCTGGCAACGAAAACTGGCCCCGTATCCACCCGTTCTAAGTCCGAGGTTGGGGTGAGGGACAAGGGCGGCGCTTGCGTCGCCCTTTTTTGTTATGCGTCCTCGGCCAGCGCGAGGCGCAGCTTGGCGCGCGCCCGGGCGAGGCGGGACATCACCGTGCCAAGGGGCAGGCCCGTGGCATTCGCCAACGCACGCGGAGAGGTTTCCCCCTCCACCACAAGATCCATCAACTGGCGATGCGCCGTTGGCAGCTTTTCAATGGCCGCAAGCGTATCCGCACAGTCGAGGCGCAAAAAAGCGTCCGGTTCGGTCAAGGCGTGGTCTTCTTCCAATTCGTCGGTCTTCTGCATCCGCCACCCCCGACGGGCCCGGTTCGACAGCGTCCGCATGGCATATGCAGTCAAATCGTCGATGTCGCTGCCGTCGCGCAGGCGCTGGCACAGGCTGAGCAGGGTGTCCTGCACAAGATCCTCGGCTTCGGCCCGGCTGCGGGCCAGCCTGCGGGCGCGCCGGGTCAGGAGTGGGATAAGCGGCACAAGCCGGCGGGGAGAGGGTCGATGTTTCATACTCCTAAAGCTGGGGGTTCGCGCAGTGATTGAATAGCCCGGGGGTTTTCGCCTATCCGCGAACCGCCCCCTTTTTGGGCAACCTGCCGCCCATCCCGATGGACCGGATCGGCAGGCGGTTGCGCGGTTGGCGCCGTTGGACACGTGGACCGGATGCAGGGACGTGTTTTGTGCTCTTTCTGTGTGAGGGTGCCAGGGACGGCCCCTCGCAACCAAACTCAATAGGAGTTCACCAATGACTAAGATTGCTTCTCTGACCTTTGTCGCCGCGCTGGCCATCCCGGCATTTGCCATGGGACAGGGCGCGGCCGAGCTTGATACCAACGGCGACGGCGTTCTGACCATCGACGAGGTACAAGCGAGCTTTCCCGAGGTGACGTCGGACGCATTCACCGCAATGGACCTGAATGCAGATGGCGCTTTGGATGCGGATGAAGTGGCCGCAGCCCAAGAAGCGGGCCTGATGCCTCCCACCGACGGCTAACATGAACACCCGACTTTTGCTGCGTGTCGTAACGTCCACGCCGTGAGAGGGTAGGGGTGTGAGGTCCGGTCTCCCCCCAGGGGCCGGACCTCATTTCGTTTTGGGCCTGTGTGGGTGCAGGTTTGGCCGGGGATTGCCCGATGTCCCGGGGGGTCACCTTCGGGGGGTGCGAAGTTGGCAAGCGCACCGCACCGTAAGCCAAAGGACGCTGCGCGACGCGATTCATTTTTGCGGATGAGGGACGCTGTCCCTCAAACTCCCTGGGATATTTTTGGCCAGAAGAATGGGCTGCGTTGGTGCTGTGCGTCAGCCTTTCAGGTGGATGTTGAACCTGTCCCGGATCGCGGCGTCGACGCCCGGGTCGAGTGCTGCGGCGGAACGTTTGGCGAGGATTTCCTCCTTGCGCGCCGTGGCCTTCTCGATCAGGTCGGGTTTGTCGCGTTCGACCCATTCCTTGGGCGAGGTGCGGTCGCCCATTGTGGGGTAGACGCAGTCCGATTGCATCCGCGACAGCGTCTGTTCCGTGCCCAGATAGTGCCCCGGACCCTCCATGCAGACCTGTGCCATCTGGTCGAGCGCCAGGGTTTCATCCGTCACCTCGATCCCCCGGGTGCAGCGCAGCGCCTGTCCGATGATATCATCCCCCAGGATCAGGCTTTCGTGGCAGAACCCCAGAAGCGAGGCGTGCATGCCTGCCGCCTCGTAGGCCATATTCACCCCCGAGATCCCCGCCATGACATTGGAACACATCTGTTCCCATCCGGCCTGCATGTCGGGCAATTTGCTGTCAGAGGCCCCCGCTGCCGCGCCGCCCGGAATGTCGTAAAAGCGGTGCATTTGCGCGCAGCCCGCCGTGAGCAGCGCCTGTTCGCCTGACCCGATGGACATGGCCCCGGTGCGCAGGTCCAGCCCGAAGGGCCATGTGCCGAAGATGGCCGGTGCCCCCGGTTTCACCGCGTTGACATAGACAAGCCCTGCAAGGCATTCGGCCACCGCCTGCACGATGGCGCCCGCGATGGTCGAGGGTGCCGTGGCGCCCGACATGCCAGCCGACAGCAGCAGCACGGGCATGCCGGCCTTGATGCACTCCTCCATCACCTGACAGGATTCGGAGGCGAATTTCATCGGCGGCACGACGAAGCAGTTCGAGTTCGACACGAAGGGGCGCGCGCGCCATGCCTCTTCTCCGCCTGCGATCATATGCAGGATTTCCATGGCCGGGGCCACGCAATGGGGTTCGGAAAAGCTGGTGCCCACGTGTTTGGTGGTGCCCGTGGTGCAGGCATAGACCGAGTTGTACTCCATCTCGACCGTGTCGGGAATGTCGCGGCAAATCATCGGGCGTTGGCAGAAGTGGATGTTGTCGAGCACGTCGCAGATGCGGGCGGCGTCGTGCAGGTCCTGTACCGTGCTCTCGCGGTAATTGCGTCCCTGCGCGTCGACAAGATGTACTGCGGCGCCCGCCGTGCCGTAGTGGACGCGGGAGCCCGACAGGTCGAGGTCGTTTTTGCCGTCGCGGCTGTGCAGCGTGATCGATCTGTTCGCCTTGGCCAGCGTGTCTTCGATCAGGGCGCGTGGGAAGCGGATGCGTCCGTCGTCTCCTTCGATCGCGCCTGCGCCGGTCAGGTAGGCCACGCCGGACGGGGGCGCATCGGCCAGACCGATGGTTTCCAGCGCTTCAAGGGCCGCGTTGTGGATCCGCTGCACGTCGGCATCCGTCAGCGGGTTGTACCGTCCGCCTTCCAGACCGGGCCGTATGGGGCGCAGGTGATCGGGCAGGGCGGCAGCCCGGGCAGCCCGGCGGGCCGCGCGGCCGCCAGAGCGTGAGGGGGATTGGTCGTTCATGTTGTGGGTCCGTGGATCAGGTGGCAGGGAGGTGCGGTGTGGCTTCAGCCCTGTGCCGGTCGCCCCCGTGCCGCGCGCCCGCGTGTCGCCCCGATGGTTCGGGACACCAGTCTGATCTTGCTGAACGCGCCTTGCACTGTGCGGTCGCCCTCGTGATCGTTGTTCCGCCTATCGGTCTACGCTCGTGTGCAAAACGCCGCCTGTCTTGTCTGTTTGCGACAGGATGCGGGCGGCAAATTGCTGGGGGTCGGGGCCGGTTTGGGCGGTGGGTTGCGTAGAACCGGGGCGCCCGCGCCCTGGGGGTGGAACCGGTGCCGCCCATCCCCAGTTGTGTAATGCGGGGCGTGTCATGCGCTCCCCAAACGACAAATGGAGCAGAGATATGAAAACGCGCATTCTTGCGATGAGCCTTGCCACCCTGGCGTCTGGCCCGGTGCTGGCCGGCGGGCTGCTGGACCCGGCACCTGAACCGGCAGCGCCCACGGTGCCTGCACCTGCGGCCCCCGTCCTGCCGGCAAGCGGCGACTGGACTGGCGGATATGCCGGTGCGCAGCTGGGCTACGGCGATATCAACGGGTCCGGGGACGCGGACGGTGACGATGTGCTCTATGGTTTGCACGCCGGGTACCGCTACGATTTCGGCACCTTCGTGCTGGGCGGCGAGGTCGACTATGATTTCACCGATATCGACCTGAACGGCGCCGCCGATGTGGACGAAGTGGGCCGTCTGAAACTGCAGGCGGGCTATGACTTCGGCCGCACGCTGGGCTACTTCACCGCCGGTTTGGCCGAAGTGGACACCTCGATCGGCTCGGAAAGCGGTGAGTTCTACGGCATCGGTGTCGCCTACCAGGTCAACGAACGCTACACCGTCGGCGCCGAACTGCTGGAGCACAGCTTTGACGACATCAGCGGCAGCGGCGTCGACGCAGACGCAACCACATTGACCGTGCGCGGCTCGATCCGCTTCTAGGCCCCGGCAGCGCGCGCTTCGGCAAAGCGTGTGAGCGTGCGCAGCGCCCCTTCAAACGCCTGATCCTCGATGGTCATGGCAACGCGGATATGTCCGGCGGCAGCTTGGCCAAAGCTTTCGCCGGGCATGACGGCAATGTGGTGTTCATCCAGCAGGGCATTGGCGAAATCATCGCCCGTCATGCCCGTCGCACGAATATCCAGCATCAGGTACATGGCCCCCTGCGCGGGGATCAGCCCGACACTGTTCTGCCCGGCCAGCACCGCTTGGGCGATGGCGCGGCGACGCTGGAACGGTGCCGCAATCTCCGCCTCGAACCCCGGACCCTGATCAAGGGCAAACACGGACGCGTCCTGAATGAAACCGGGCACGCCATAGGTGGTGTGGGTGGCGAAAGTGATCAGGTGGGCAATCACCTCTTCCGGTCCGATCAGCCAGCCGCAGCGCGATCCGGTCATGGCGTGGCTCTTGGACATGGACCCGACCACGAGGGTGCGCTCCGCCATGCCCGGAAGACTTCGGGGCGAGATATGCGCCCCCTCCCACACCTGCGTGTCATAGACCTCGTCCGAGATCAGCCACAGATCGTGGTCGATACAGACCTGCGCGATGCCCTCCAGCGTGGCGCGGGAATAGACCGTGCCCGTGGGGTTGTTGGGCGAGTTGATCAGCAGGCTTTTGGCGTTCGCGGCATGGGCCGCGATATCATCTGCACGGGGTTGAAAGGCATCTTCGGCGCGCGTCGGAACCGCCTTCGGAATGGCCGACACCCCGCGCAGCGTGCCGGGATAGGTGGCGTAATAGGGATCAAGATAAAGTGCCGTGTCGCCGGGATCGCAGGCCGCCGCGTGGGCGGCAAAAAGCGCCGACTGCCCGCCCGGTGTGATCAACACATTGTCGCGCGCCGTGGGCACGCCCGTGCGGTCGGTTGTCCGTTGCGCCACCGTATCGCGCAGCCGGTCCGTGCCCGGAACCATGGCATAACCGGTATGCCCGTTCATGGCACTGCCGTGCATGTCCTGCAGGATCGGGGCCGCCGTGCGGATGTCATGTTCGCCGATGGTCAACTCGGTCACGGGGGTGCCTGCGGCGATCATCTTGCGGGCCTTGATGAACACATCCCAACCATCTGATCCGCCGCCTGTCAGGGTTTGCATACGTTGGGAGATGTTCATCTTCGGCGCTCCTTGGCGGGTGGTGGCGCGAAGGGGCCAGAGGGGTGAGCGGATGTCAACACATGGACTGGGGCGCTGCCCCAGACCCCGGGATATTTTTGGCCAGAAGAAGATCAGGTGCCGTCTTGCCACGCGGCGAGTTCGGCCTGGGCCGTCTTGGGCAGGCTGTTGCGGATGAGGCTGTAGGAGGTGTGGATGCGGTCCTTGAGCGCGTCTGTGCCGGGATGGTCGAAGGGGATGCGCACCCAGGAGCGATGGAAGTATTTGGCCTTGATGGCGGCCCCGATCTCGATCAGGAACTGCGCGCTTTCAGGGTCTGCCGTCTTGACCGAAATGCCATCCAGCGCGTGGCCGTAGCAGGCGAACATCTTGTCCCCCACCTTCCACGCCTCAAGCCCGCCATCGGCGTTTGAATGATACCACGCGCCGGGCAGGGCGGCGCAGATGCGATTTGCGTCATCAAGGGTCATGGGGGTGAGTGTGCCGGGTGGTCTGGTTTCAGACAAGGGTTGACCGTTGTTCCCCATGCGCGCTACTGACAGATCATGACCCGGAACACCTGCATCATTTGCTGCATTATCTGCTGATTTCTTCAGCGGGCCGGTTCTTTGTTTCCATGACAGATCAGAATTGCTAGGCCCGCGCCAACCCTGCTGCGCTTGCGAGGCCTGCACCATGACGATCCAGCTTTACAACACCGCGACCCGCCGGAAAGAGGCTTTTGAGCCTATCGATGAGGGCAACGTGCGCATGTATGTCTGCGGGCCCACGGTCTATGACCGCGCCCATCTGGGCAACGCGCGCCCCGTGCTGGTGTTCGATGTCCTGTTTCGCCTGCTGCGCCATGTTTATGGCGAAAACGCAGTGACTTACGTGCGGAACTTCACGGATGTGGATGACAAGATCAACGCCACCGCCCTGGCCCGGAAAGAGGCCGGGGCCGCGGGGACGCTTGAAGAGTTAGTGGCGGAGCGGTCTGACGAGACAATCGGTTGGTATCACGCCGATATGGATGCGCTCGGTGCATTGCGCCCGACACATGAACCCCGCGCGACGCGCTTTATTGCGCAGATGGTGGCGATGATCGAGGATCTGATCGCCAAGGGTTTTGCCTATGAAAATGACGGGCATGTGCTGTTCCGGGTGCGGGAATATGCGGAGTACGGCAAGCTGTCGGGCCGGTCCGTCGATGACATGATCGCGGGCGCGCGGGTTGAAGTGGCTCCTTATAAAGAAGACCCGATGGATTTCGTGCTGTGGAAGCCATCGGATGACGCGCTGCCCGGTTGGGACAGCCCGTGGGGTCGGGGACGGCCCGGGTGGCACATCGAATGCTCTGCCATGGCCTATGAGCTGTTGGGCGATACGTTTGATATTCATGGCGGCGGCAATGATTTGCAGTTTCCGCACCATGAGAACGAGATCGCGCAGTCGAAATGCGCGGGCCACGGCTTTGCCAATGTGTGGCTGCACAACGAGATGTTGCAGGTCGAGGGCAAGAAGATGTCCAAGTCCTTGGGCAACTTCTTTACCGTGCGCGATCTTTTGGGTCAGGGTGTGCCGGGCGAGGTGATCCGCTTCGTGATGCTCAGCACGCATTACCGCAAGCCGATGGACTGGACCGAGAAGAAGCGGGCGGAGGCGGAGGTGACGCTGCGGAAGTGGGCGGTTGTGCTAAATGAACAGTTTGTGGCGCACAGAGGGTATGTTGGTCGAACGCCGGTGAAGCCGCCAGAAGAGATAATTGCGGCACTTGCCAACGATTTAAACACATCATTGGCGATAACCTTAGCGCGCCAATACGCAAGAGATTGGCAACCTGAAAAATTAGCCGCGAGTTTGGTCATGCTTGGGTTTGAGCCGAGCCATCTGGTGGGCAGATACTGCAGTGCAACAGCAATTGCGAGCGAAGCAAATGTTCCGGCATTTCCTAACCAGATAAGCAGCCAGGTTGAAGCATTTGGCGCCAATTCAAGTTATGCCGGAATCCTGCAGGAACTCAGTATTCGGTTCACGCGGATGCGCACCAAGGCGCTCGAAAGCAAGGATTTTGAATCGGTTGATGCCATGAAGACCGCGCTGATCGATGCTGGTGTCGAGGTCCGCATGGGCAAGGGGGGCGTGACGCTGGTTCCCGGCCTGGACTTCGATCCTTCCAAGCTGGAGGCCCTGATATGAACCACACCCCAATCTTTGCCAAATCGTTAATGCGCCACTGTAACCCTTTGAAATGGCGTGGTCTCGCGCTTGTCCCAGCGTGGGACACCTCCAAATGACCCGCGAACGCCTCTTCCTTTTTGACACCACCCTGCGCGACGGCCAGCAAACGCAGGGCGTCCAATTCTCGACCCCTGAAAAGCACCAGATCGCGCAGGCTTTGGATGCTCTCGGCATCGATTATATCGAGGGCGGCTGGCCCGGCGCCAACCCCACCGACAGCGCCTTTTTCGAGGACCAGCCCAAGACCCGCGCAACCTTCACAGCCTTTGGGATGACCAAGCGGGCGGGCATCAGCGCCGAAAATGACGACGTCCTCTCCGCCGTTTTGAACGCCGGAACCCCGGCCGTCTGTCTGGTCGGAAAGACCCATGATTTCCACGTCGACAAGGCCCTTGGCATCTCACTGGCCGAGAACACGGCAAATATCTCGCAGAGTTTCGCCCATCTGGTCGCCAACGATCGCGAAGCGATCTTTGATGCCGAGCATTTCTTTGACGGCTACAAGAGCAACCCCGACTACGCGCTTGAAGCCATCCATGCAGCCTTTGACGCCGGGGCGCGGTGGATCGCTCTGTGTGACACCAATGGCGGGACGTTGCCTCATGAAATCTACCGCATCACCAAGGCGGTGATCGACAGCGGTATTCCCGGCACCCATGTGGGTATTCACACTCATAATGACACCGAGAATGCGGTCGCAGGATCGCTCGCTGGAGTGGACGCAGGCGCACGGCAAATCCAAGGCACGTTGAACGGATTGGGCGAGCGGTGCGGGAATGCCAATCTGACGGCTCTGATCCCGATCCTGCTGTTGAAAGAGCCCTATGCCAGCCGGTTCGAGATCGGGGTGAGCCGTGAAGCGTTGGAGGGGCTGACGCGCACCTCGCGTATGCTGGATGACATCTTGAACAGGGTTCCGCAGAAGCAGGCGGCCTTTGTCGGCGCGTCGGCCTTTGCCCATAAGGCGGGGCTGCATGCGTCGGCCATCCTCAAGGACCCGACAACATATGAGCATATCGACCCGGCATCCGTCGGGAATGCGCGCATCATTCCGATGTCGAACCAAGCCGGGCAGTCGAACCTGCGCAAGCGGTTGGCTGAAATGGGGTTGGAGGTCGCGCCCAAGGACCCCGCGCTGCCGCGTATTCTGGACCGGATAAAAGCGCGCGAGGATGCGGGATACTCCTATGACACCGCACAAGCGTCGTTTGAATTGTTGGCGCGGGATGAGTTGGGCCTGCTGCCCGAGTTTTTCGAGGTCAAGCGCTACCGGGTGACCATCGAACGGCGCAAGAACAAGCGGGACCGGATGGTGTCACTGTCCGAAGCCGTCGTTGTGGTGAAGGTGGATGGGAAGAAGATGCTGTCTGTCTCCGAGAGCATGGATGAACATGGTACCGACCGTGGCCCCGTGAACGCGCTGGCCAAGGCGCTGGCCAAGGATCTGGGTCGCTACCAGACCTATGTCGAGGACATACGGCTCGTCGATTTCAAGGTGCGCATCACCCAAGGTGGGACCGAGGCTGTGACCCGTGTCATCATTGACAGCGAAGACGGGCAGGGGCGGCGCTGGTCGACCGTGGGCGTGAGCGCGAACATAGTGGATGCCTCGTTTGAAGCGCTGCTGGATGCGATCCGTTGGAAGCTGGTGCAGGATGGTGTGGCATGACACCCGAAGAATGGGCAGCGTTTCTGGAAGTGCATAACGACCTGCCGCGCGAAGGGCCGGGCGCGCCCGAGGATGTGCTCTGGGCCGCGCAGCAGTTGGGCCTGTCGGGGCCGGTCGAAATATTTGATGCGGGCTGCGGGCCCGGTGCTGACACGGTGACATTGGCAGAGACGCTGCCAGAGGCACGCATTCGGGCCGTGGACACCACCGAAACGTTTGTTGCGCAGGCTCAGGCGCGTGTGGCCCGGTTTGGTGACCGGGTGCGTGTAGAGCTGGCAAGCATGGCGGATGCGGATGGGCCTTATGATCTGATCTGGTGTGCGGGGGCCTTGTATTTTCTGGGTGTGACCGAAGGGCTGACCTTGTGGCGCGATGCGCTGAAGCCCGGCGGGCACGTCGTGTTTTCGGAACCTGTGACCTTGGGGCCCTTGTCAGCCGAGGCTGCGGCGTTCTGGGAGGAATATCCGCAGATCACGGATTTGGCCGGGATCGAGGCGCGGGTTAACGCGGCCGGGTATCGGGTGCTCAGGCATCGGACGATCGTTGGGGCGCCTTGGCAGACCTACTACGATCCGATCGTTGAGCGGATGGAGCATTTGCGTGCTACCGCGACGGACCCGATGGTGCTGGCGGCTGTGGAAGAGAACCAGACCGAGGTTGACCGCTGGCGTGCGGCGCAGGACGAGATTGCCTATGCCTTGTTGATTGTGGCGCCGGAATGAGCCTGCCCGAGGCCGTCATTCCCTGCGCGCGGATTGTGGAACAGGGGGACGCGGACCGGTTCCGCACAGTGATGGCGGCGCCCGTGGCGGCGCGGGCGATGTTGTTTCCGCTTTATGCGTTGAATGTCGAAGTGTCGCGCGCACCTTGGGTGACGCAAGAGGCGATGATTGCCGAAATGCGTTTGCAATGGTGGCGAGATGCGTTGGAGGAGATCGCGACAGGCGCGGGCGTGCGCAAGCATGAGGTGACGACGCCATTGGCGGACGTATTGTCCCCCGCGATGGCGCGCCGTCTGGATGAGGGCGTGGCTGCGCGACGCTGGGATGTGTACCGTGATGCGTTCGAGGATGAAGCGCATTTCGAACGGTATCTGGATCAGACGGCAGGCCATCTGATGTGGACGGCGGCACAGCTTTTGGATGCGCCTGCGGATCAGGAAGCGGCGGTGCGGTCTGTTGCGATGGTGGCCGGTCTGGCGGCGTTCTTGCGGGCCGTGCCCAAGTTGGAGGCGGCGGGGCGTATTCCTTTGCTCGATGGGACGACAGACGGGGTCGCTGTGTTGGCGGGGCGCATCGGGATGCGCCTTACCGTGCCGCGTTTGCCGTCATCTGCGCGCCCGGCGCTTTGGCCTGCATTGGGGGCCGCCCGGCTGTTGGATCAGGTGCGACGCGACCCCGCTGCCGTCGCACAAGATCGGCTGCCGCCTGTTGCACCGTGGCGCTTGAGCCTTGCCGCATTGACGGGCCTGCCGCGGGTCTAAGGCGGATCAGGATCCGCCTTACGCAGTCGCGGTGCGTTGCCGCATGACCAGCCAGATCAGCGACCCACCTGCCAACACAAGGAAGGGCACCATCGCGATATTGACCGCGGCCCAGCCTTCGACCGGGTCACCGCCTGCGCAGTTCATCAACCCGCCCGAGGCCAGCGATGCCACGGTCACGCAGCCAAACACGATCAGGTCGTTCATGCCCTGCATCCGGCCACGCTCTTGTGGGGTGTGTGCTCCGGCCAGCATTGTGGTGGCTCCGATAAAACCAAAGTTCCAGCCGAGGCCCAGCAGGAACAGCGCGCCGTAGAAATTGGCGATGTCCACGCCTTGCAAAGCGACGATGCCAGCACCGCCGAGAATGGCGAGGCCCAAGCCCATGATCCGTTCCACCCCAAAGCAGGCGATCAGGTGACCGGTGAAGAAAGACGGCGCGAACATGGCCAGCACGTGCACAGTGACCACATTGGCCGCGTCGGGTTCCGTGTATCCGCAGCCAACCACGGCCAGTGGCGTCGATGTCATCACGAGGTTCATCAGCGCATAGGAGACCGCCGCACAGATCACCGCCACCGCGATACTGGGGCTCGCCAGCAATTCGCGGCGTGACCGGCCCGGGCCATCCGTGGCCGAAGGTGCGGGCGGCTTGGGGATGTCGAGGAACAGAAACAGCGCCATGCCCATCACGTTGAAGCCCATCGCGACCCAATAGATCGGGATATAGCGCGCGACCGTTGCGTCCGCGGCACCTGCGGTGACATATCCCACGACTTGTGGGCCGATGATGGCGGACAAGAGCCCGCCCGCCATGACGTAAGATATGGCCTTGGGGCGGAACGCCTCGGACGCGGTATCGGCGGCGGCAAAGCGGTAGAACCCCTGGGCCGACATGTAGATACCTGTCAGAAAGCTGCCCGCCAAGAACAACCAGAAACTGCCGATGCTCAGTGCCCAGACGCCGATGGCAGCGCCGACAAGTCCTCCGAAGGCACCGACGATGAAACCTGTTTTGCGGCCGAACCGCTGCATGACCGTCGACAGCCACGGGGCTGTTGTCATGGACCCGAACACAATCAGCGAGATGGGCAGGGTGGCAAGGCAGGCAATCGGGCTGAGCTGTTGTCCGGCCAATCCTGCAACCACGAACATCATGGTAATCTGGCTGCCCAGAAAGGCTTGGGCGGCCACCAGAACGGCCACGTTGCGCTTGGCGCGGGTGTCATCAACTTGGGTCATAAGCGTTGACTATCCCCGCACGTGGTTCCGGGCAAGCGTGCGATTGAGCACAGGTGGTTGCGCATGCGGAGCAGGGGGCTAGGGTGTCGTCATGAGACGGGTCCTTGTTCTGGGGGGATCGGCGCTGACCGAACCTGCCGCACACGCATTGATACAGGCCGGACACGAGGTACGTGTGTACTGGTCGCGCGGCCCGCATGGGTCGGAATTGTCCACGGTGTCGAACCTGCGCGCTGCTTTGGCCGAAGCGGATGCAGTCGTGGATACAACGCACCCTTTCGACCAGACGTTGCGAGGCATCGCGGTCGCGATGGCACCGCAGTTGCCACGCGCGCGGGTGGGTCGTGCGCCCTGGCACCCCGACGGTGCAGACGCGTGGACACAGGTGGATAAGGTGGAACAGGCGGTTGCAGCGCTTCCGTCCGGAGCGTGTGTGTTTGCAGCGTCGGGCCGGGACAGTGCCGAGGTGCTCACCCACCACGACGGTCCGGTGTTTTTGCGTCAACTGCATCGGCATGACGATCCTGCGCCGGAAGGATGCACATATGTGTTTGGCGATGGCCCATATGATGCGGCGGGCGAAGAGGCATTGTTCAGGGAACTGGAGATTGACGTCGTGCTGGCCAGGAACACCGGCGGCACAAGCGGGTATCCCAAGGTCGCGGCGGCCCGCGCGCTGGGTCTGCCAATGGTCCTGATTGCCCAGCCCAAATCGGGCGTTGATCATGCGTTTACTGAAATAGACGATCTGGTGTCTTGGGTGGCAGCGCTTTGACGGGTCGCATCATTGAGACGGAGGCTGATGTTGCCGAAGGGGCGAATTGGCTGGCGCAGCGCGATGCCGCCTTGGCGCTCGCGTATGAACTTGCGGGTCCGTTGCCCTTGCGTCGCAGGCCGGACGGGTTCGCCGCATTGCTCAACGCCATTGTCGGCCAGCAGGTCAGCACCGCGTCGGCGGCGGCGATCTGGGGGCGCATGGAGGCGGGCGGGTTGATCCAGCCAGAACCGGTATTGAACGCGGGACAGGATGGGCTGCGCGCAGCTGGGCTAAGCCGTCAAAAGATCGCTTATGCACTGGCGCTGGCCGAGGCAGGGATCGACTATGATGCCTTGCGGCAAGCCCCCGATGCCGACGTCATCAAGACCCTGACAGCTGTCAAAGGCATCGGGGTCTGGACCGCTGAAATCTATGCCATGTTCGCGTTGGGCCGGGCGGATGTCTTCGCTCCGGGGGACCTGGCCTTGCAAGAGGCCGCGCGCATGATCTTTGGGTTGTCCGACCGCCCCAAGGAAAAGGCATTGCGGCAGATGGCCGAAGATTGGTCACCTTGGCGTGCGGTTGCTGCGCGGCTGTTCTTCACCTACTACCGTGTCGCAAAGGGACGGGAAGGGATCACATGACACGGGTGCTACAGGCAGGGCGGGTTGAGCCGCAATCGGGTGACTTGCGGTCTATCGTGGTGTTTCTACACGGCTATGGTGCCAATGGTGCTGACCTTTTGGGGCTTGCCGACCCGCTGGCAGAGCATTTGCCTGATACGCTGTTTGTGGCCCCCGACGCGCCGGAGGGCATCGACATGATGCCGGGCGCCTTCCAGTGGTTTCCGATCCCTTGGATCGATGGCTCCTCCGAGGAAGAGGCGGAGCGTGGACTGAACGCGGCGGCGGACGATCTGAACGCGTTTCTGGATGCGTTGATGGTGGACGAGGATGTGTTGCCCGAACAGGTGGTGCTTTTCGGTTTTTCCCAAGGCACGATGATGTCGCTGCATGTGGCACCGCGCCGCGAGGATCCGGTGGCGGGCATTGTCGCCTTCTCGGGTCGCCTGTTGAACCCCGAAGTGCTGGCTGATGAGGTTGTGAGCCGTCCACCGGTCCTTCTGGTTCATGGCGATCAGGACGACGTTGTGCCGCCGCAATCGCTGCCGCAAGCGGCGGAGGCACTGCAAGGGGCCGGTTGGAAAGACGTGTACGCCCATGTGATGAAAGGGACGGCACACGGAATCGCTCCGGATGGATTGAGCGTGGCACTGGCCTTCATGCGGGACAAATTGGGCCTTTAGCAGGAACAATACTGCGTAATTCGACCGCATTTTTCGCCAAACGCCTTGACTTGGCAGCACATCGCCACATTTTTCTTCCCCTTTTTCAAAACCTGTGGCGCACTGAGGTCATAAGAAAAACAGTGTGCAACAGGGGAACGCGGCATGAGCATGGCGCTGACACGGGGCTTGGCCTTGGGAATGGCACTGATGGGGGCTGTCTGGACGGCACCGGCATCAGCATTGAACGTCGACCGGCTGACGACAACATCGGCTGCAATGGATACCGAACTGAACAGAGCAATCGTGCTGCGATCCGTGCGCATGCCGGGCGCGTTCGGCAAGTTGATCTTGGACCTTGATGCCAGCGCAGGCTTGATCGATCGTACCCGGGATGTGGCGGATTTGACCGATGCCGATGTCTGGGTTGTCGGGCTGCAGGATTGGTCGGACACCCAGTGGTTGAAATCGAGCCCGCTGCACACGCTTTTTGCAGCCCATCTGCACAGCGCGGCACCGACGCAGAAATTCAAATCCTTTCAGTGGAATGTACGCAACGGGCAGATGCTTGATGTGCATTTCGTCAATCTGAACAGCGCCGGAACGCTGAGCGAGGCCTGTCTGGCAGAACTCGTATACCGCCTGTCGCAACGGGCCGTGACAAGCCGACGAGTTGCTGATCTTTCGTTGGTCAGTGCGCGTGCCCGACCATTGGTGGCGCTCACGAGCGGTCCTGCGGACGCAGGACACTGCGACTAGGTGCGCATTCTTTGAATAGGCGTCATATGGCCGTCATGTTGGTACCCTATGCGATCTGCGACATCTCGTGGTCAGTTGGGCACTTGTCAGACGCTTTCCACAATATATAGTCACCATATAAAGCCGGGGCGGGTTCCCCGCTCTGGTGCCAAAACGGGCAGACAGGGCGAGCACGGAGTCAGAATGGACGGCGATTTCAGGACAGAATTTACGCGCAGCCCCTCTGCGCTGAAACAGCACCCGGCGCTGGTGCTGAATGCGGATTACCGGCCGCTCAGCTATTACCCCTTGTCGTTGTGGCCCTGGCAGGAGGCGGTCAAGGCTGCGTGGCTCGACAGGGTGGATATCGTCGCTGAATATGACGAGGTCGTCCGGTCCCCGAGTACCGAGATCCGAATACCGTCTGTCGTCGTTTTGAAAGATTACGTAAAACCTCAAAAGCGCGTGGCCTTCACGCGCTTTAATTTATTTCTGAGGGACGAATTTCGGTGCCAGTATTGCGGCGCCAAGGGCGATCTGACCTTTGACCACGTCGTGCCGCGCGCGTCGGGTGGTGTGACCAGTTGGCAGAATGTGGTGGCGGCGTGCAGCCCCTGCAACCTGCGCAAAGGGTCGAAGCCACTGCATCGCACCGGCCTTTCCCTGCGCAAGCCCCCGCGTCAGCCCGGCGCGGAAGAGTTGCGCAATATGGGCCGCAAGTTTCCACCCAACCACTTGCACGACAGTTGGATGGATTTTCTGTACTGGGATGCGGAACTGCAGGCCTAGCCCAGTCAGGCCAGAACGCTTGGCCAGTTTGCATCACCCGCCGCGATGTGGCCGGGAATGTCGCGCTCCCAACGCCGTTGAATGCGGCGATTGAAATTCAGGTACAGCTTGCTATCCACGATCTTCCACGCCTCGGGAATGGTGGATGCAGTATAGCCCTGGCTGACCGCCCAGGCGCAGTAACCGCCGTATTGCGGTGCGTAGGCACTTGGATCGGCGGCGAAACGGTCGCGATTTGCAGCGCTGGCAAAGCGCCATTCAACCCCGTTCCAGCTGTGCGTGAACTCGGACGATCCTTTGACGGGCCGGCCTTCGGTGAAATAGGCGACCACGTCACTGCTGTCGACGGCAACGCCGCTGTTTGCGTAGACAGCTGGGGTTTGGGCCACGGCATAGCGGGCCGTCAAAGTGACCGCGGGCAAAGTTGCGGCCATGATCAACAGTTTACGACGGGATGGCATGTGACTCTCTCCTGTTTGTGCAAAGACTTGGACAAGAGGTGAGGCGCCACAAAAGGAATGCCAGCCGCTCAACGCGACTGTGTAGCGTTGTGAAGTTGGGCAGGCTCAGGCTGCCAGATCAACCCATACCGGAACATGGTCCGATGGCTTCTCTTCGCCGCGCACGGCCTTGTCGATCTGGCAATCCGTCATAAGGTCGGCGCAGCCGGGGCTGAGCAGGAAGTGGTCGATGCGAATGCCGTCGTCGCGGTTCCAGGCACCGGCTTGATAGTCCCAGAAGGAATAGTGACCGGGGCCAAAGGTGCGCGCGCGAAACGCCTCTGTCAGGCCAAGGTTCAGGAGCTTGCGGAACGCGGTGCGGCTGTCCATGCGGAACAGCGCATCCTCGCGCCACGCGTCGGGGCGCTTGGCGTCTTCTGCTTGCGGGATGATGTTGTAGTCGCCGGCCATCAGGAACGGCGTCTCTTGCGCGAGCAGTTCCTGAGCGCGCAGGCGCAGGCGCTCCATCCATGCCAGCTTGTAGTCGTACTTGGGACCGGGCACCGGATTTCCGTTGGGCAGGTACAGCCCGCACAGACGCACCGCATGATTGTCACCCATGACGGTGGCTTCGATATAGCGGGCCTGTTCGTCCTCATCATCGCCGGGCAAGCCGCGCGTCACATCCTCAAGCGGTAGCTTTGACAGGATGGCGACGCCGTTGAATGACTTCTGGCCATGGGTTTCGACGTTATATCCACGATCCTCGAACACCTCGCGAGGGAAAGTCTCGTCTACGGACTTGATCTCTTGAAGCAGTACAACATCCGGGGTTGCGGCATCGAGCCAGCGGGGCAGGGCATCGATCCGTGCCTTGATGCCGTTGATATTGAACGTCGCGATTTTCATGCCAGGCCCCCCGTCATCTGTATCTGTCCGGTGTCGCCCATCCCGCGCCGCGCGGCAAGCCCCTGCGCGACGACGCTCCTCACACCGTGAATTAACTATTTCTTAACTTTTCGATTCGGGTTAAAGTTGAGCTGCCACAAGTCAAAACGGCAAAAATCCCAGCAAAAACAGGGCTGTGGATAAAATTTTTTGTTCCGAAATTTTCTGAAGAGAAGCTGGGCGCGGTCAGGTGCTTCTGCGGCTTTCCTTATGTGGATAACCTTGGGCTTACTCGCCTTTGGCAAGAATTTCCCTTTTTCTAATCGCCTTTAACGGGCAACGATTTGGGCATCACAACCCAAGGATGAAAGGGATCATCGCAATGACTGCTCAACGTAAAATTAACACCGCTCTCGACACCACTTCCTTCGGCGGACTGCACACTGGGGACGGTGTTGAAATGTTCTCCACCAGCAGCGCGCCAGTGACCTGCGACAGCGTATTGGGCGACGGGGTCGAGATGTTCTCCACCAGCAGCTCACCGGCGGCACGCGACACTATTCGCGGCGAAGGGGTCGAGATGTTCTCGACGAGCAGTGCACCAGCGGCACGAGACACGGTCACAGGCAACGGGGTTGAGATGTTCTCGACCAGTAGCACGCCACTGACATCTGACACTGCGGCAGGCGACAAGATCGAGATGTTCTCATCCGGTTCCGGCCCCATCACAGGCACGACGTCTCAGGGCGATGTCACCGGCCTGTTTTCATCAGGCTCATGACCCCGATGGCGGGGCGTATTCACAGCAGGAACAAGGACACATCTACCATGTCGAACATCATTGCTCTTAACGTCCCGCCGCGCCGTCAGCGTCTGTCCGAACGGGCAGACACGCTGATCGACCTTTTCGCGACGCAGCGCCGCATTCAGGATGACGTATTCTGGCTGAAGGAAAACGCGGAACTGCTCAGCATACTGGAATGTACGGGCACCCGCGTGTCAAAAGCAGCGCTGGCTCCGCATTTCGGGTTTTACGAGGGGCTGTCCGACCGGCTTCAATTCTTTCCGCAATACTACCGATTTCTTTTGTCGATCGGTCTGGATCTTGAGGATCTGGGCATGGCTGGCGGGCAGATGGAGGCGTTGTGCCACCGTGTGGCGCGCCAAGGGTTGCCGGATGCGGAACTCAGCGATTTGCAACGCGCTGAAGCCCGACGCCTTTTGACCCGCAGGGGTGTCCAGTGTTCCACAGTCGATGCAGGCTTGGATGCGCGACTGCGCGCCTTTATTGGCCGGTCCGACACCTTTGCGTTGCCCAACAAGAAAGCGGCCTATGAGCTGACGCATATTGTCTTTTACCTGTCTGAATATGGTCGCTGCGATCCTCACCTTGATGATCGGGCTTTGCGCAGTCTTGAATATGCAGGGATCCTGGCGCATCTGGATCAGAACATCGATCTGCTGGCCGAGGTATGTGTTGCCCTGCACCAATCGGGCCAAACGCCTGATCCAATTTGGATCGATGCGGTGCGCCGCGCGTCATCCGACTTTTCCATAGTGACCGAGGCGGAGGGCGCAGCGGGCGACGACTACCATGAATACCTGGTGTCGACGTGGGCCGTGCGCGCGCTTGGGTTCGATGACACCAGTTTGGCCATTCCCGTCGGCCGCGCCACATTTCGCCAAAACACCTACGGTGCCGGTGCTTTGCGCGGTGTATCCGCAGCTTTGTTTGCTGCTGCCAAAACCCGAAGCAACGACTGGGCACATATGTGCGACTATGTCTTCAGCATGCTTGATGAAGATGCAGCAGCCGTACTGGAAGCAACGGTCGCTTCCACCGCGCATTTCGAAGCCTTCTTCGAGGTGTTCGCGCGGGCCTGATGCCTACATCGAAAACGACGTGCCGCAACCGCACGAACTGGTTGCGTTCGGGTTCTCGATGACGAACCGCGCGCCGATCAACTCTTCGGAAAAGTCGATCACGGCATTGGAAAGGAAGGGCAGGCTGATGCTGTCGACAACAACTTTCTGGCCCGCGCCTTCCAATACGAGGTCGTCTTCCTTGGGGTCGTCCAGCGCGATTTCATACTGAAACCCGGAACAGCCGCCACCCTCGACAGCCACACGCAGGGCTTGGCCCTGATCGGCGGCGCCAATCTCGGCCAGGCGTTCAAAGGCGCGGTCGGTCACTGTGGGTGGCAATTGCATCTGCGTCGGCTCCGAACGGTTTCAATCGTGCTGCGTGTGCAATATATGCATCTGCGAGAGAGCCGACAAGGATCACCGGACATGTCCGCCCCATATGCTTCTGATCCTGCCCGCGCACGTGGACGGCGCTGGCCGGAGGAAGAGTTCTCCTTCCGCTCTGCCTTTCAACGGGATCGGGACAGGATCATCCACGCCTCCGCCTTTCGGCGGCTCAAGCACAAGACACAGGTGTTTGTAGAGCATGAGGGCGATTATTACCGCACGCGTCTGACCCACTCGATTGAGGTGGCTCAAGTCGCGCGGACGATCGCGGGGGCGCTCAGGCTGAACGACTGCCTAACAGAGGCCGTGGCGCTCGCGCATGACCTTGGTCACCCGCCCTTTGGCCATACGGGCGAAGACGCGTTGCAGTTCCTGATGGAACCCTTTGGTGGGTTCGATCACAATGCCCAAGCCATCAAGATCGTGACGCGGCTGGAGTGTCACTATGCCGACTTTGATGGGTTGAACCTCACCTGGGAAGCCCTTGAAGGAATTGCGAAGCATAACGGTCCCGTCACGGGCGATCTGCCCTATGCGCTGGCCGAATATGACGCCGAACACGACCTTGAGCTCAGCACCCATGCCAGTGCAGAGGCGCAGGTGGCGGCGCTGTCCGACGACATCGCCTACAACAACCACGATCTGCATGACGGGCTGCGCGCGGGCCTGTTTGACGAGGCTGACATCTGCCATCTGCCCATGATCGGCCCTGCCTTTGCCGAGGTGGATGCCATGCATCCCGGGCTTGAAACGATGCGAAGACGGCATGAAGGGTTGCGCCGCGTCTTTGGCGCGATGGTCAGTGATGTGGTCGCCACGTCACGCGACCTGCTGGAGCAATCGGGCGCACAATCAGTGGACGATATCCGTCATCTGGGTCGTCCGGTGATCAGGTTCTCGGACGCGCTGTGGTCTGACCTGCAACAGATCCGCAGCTTTCTGTTCAACAACATGTACCGCGCGCCGTCCGTCATGGAGAAGCGCGAAGAGGTCACGTGCATCGTCAATGACCTGTTCCCGCTGTTTCTGTCCAAGCCCGATCTGTTGCCCGCCGAATGGCGCCGCAACGTCGATGCGCGGGACGAGGTGGCGCTCGCGCGCAGCGTGTCCGACTATATTTCGGGCATGACGGATCGCTTTGCGTTGCAGGAACATGCCCGCCTGATTGGCTGAGCGCGCTTGACGCTTGGGGTGCGCGTGATACACCCCGCGCAACCAATGAATAGGCCCCAAATGAACCTCTTTGCCGACATCCGCGCCCTCGTGCTAACCAACCTTGCCGCCATGGTCGAGGCGGGGGAATTGCCCGCTGATCTGGCAACACAAAATGTCACGGTTGAGCCGCCGCGCGATGCGGCGCATGGGGATATGGCAACGAACGCCGCAATGGTGCTGGCAAAACCCGCCAAGATGAAGCCGCGCGACATCGCCGAAGTGCTGGCCAAACGGCTGGCCGAAGATGATCGGATCACAAGTGCCGAGGTCGCAGGCCCGGGCTTTCTGAACCTGCGTCTGGCACCTGTGGTCTGGCAGGGCGTCGTTGGCGCCGTTCTTGAGGCGGGCACCGACTTTGGCCGCTCTGATCTTGGTGCGGGCAAGAAGGTGAATGTCGAATACGTCTCGGCCAATCCGACCGGTCCGCTGCATGTGGGTCATACGCGGGGCGCGGTTTTTGGCGACGCGCTGGCAAGCCTGCTGGATTTCTCAGGCCACGATGTCACCCGCGAATACTATATCAATGACGGCGGCGCGCAGGTCGATGTGCTCGCCCGGTCTGTCTACCTGCGCTATCTCGAAGCGCATGGCCAAGAGGTCGCGTTCGAGGACGGCACCTATCCCGGTGACTACCTGATCGGTGTAGGTGAGCAGTTGAAAGCCAAGGTCGGCGACGCCTTGGTCGGCAAAGGCGAACAGTTCTGGCTGGCGGAGGTGCGCGAGTTCGCAACTGACGCCATGATGGATCTGATCCGCGACGATCTTTCTGCGCTTGGCGTGAAAATGGACGTGTTCTATTCGGAAAAATCGCTCTACGGCACAGGCCGGATCGAGGCGGCGCTGGACGATCTGCGGTCCAAGGGTCTCATCTATGAAGGTGTGCTTGAGCCGCCGAAGGGTAAAAAGCCCGAGGGGTGGGAACCGCGCGAGCAGACGCTTTTCAAATCGACCGACCACGGCGACGACGTGGACCGGCCCGTGATGAAATCGGACGGCGCATGGACCTATTTCGCGCCCGACATCGCGTACCATTACGACAAGATTCAGCGCGGATTCGATGCGTTGATCGACGTGCTTGGCGCGGACCACGGCGGCTATGTCAAACGGATGAAGGCCGCAGTCTCTGCACTGTCGGATGGCAAGGTGCCGCTTGATATCAAGCTGACGCAGCTGGTGAAGCTGTTCAAGGACGGGCAGGAGTTCAAGATGTCCAAGCGGGCAGGGACGTTCGTGACCCTGCGCGATGTGGTGGACGAGGTTGGGCCGGGCGTCACGCGCTTCATGATGCTGACGCGCAAGAACGATGCGATGTTCGATTTTGATCTGGATGCAGCGCTTGAGCAGTCCAAGGAAAATCCGGTGTTCTACGTGCAGTACGCGCATGCGCGCGTTACATCCGTGCTGCGCAAGGCGAATGAAGCAGGTGTCGCCGTTGATCATGCGACGCTGGCGGGTGCAGACCTGTCCAAGCTGGATCACGAGGCGGAACTGGCGCTGGCGGCCAAGCTGGCCGAATGGCCCCGGCTGGTCGAAACGGCCGCCCGCACGAACGAGCCGCACAGGGTGGCCTTCTACCTTTATGATCTTGCGGGCGTGTTCCACGGCCTCTGGAACCGGGGCAATGAACTGCCGGAACTGCGCTTTCTGCAGGACGACACGGCCACGTCACAGGCAAAAATTGCACTGGCCCGCGCCTCCGCCGTTGTAATTGCAGCGGGCCTTGGTATTCTTGGGGTCGAACCAGCCGAAGAGCTGCGTTGAGGCCCCGCCAAAAGGGGCACACAGGCACATATCCCAAAGCACGTCGCGATTGAGTTCGTGGGCGGGCACCACCAACAAGATGACTTGCGCGGGCACGTATCCGCGCGGGCAATGAGGCACACGATGGCAGATATGCACTACACCCACGACATGGGGCACGCGGGCTATGACGCGCAGGATGACACGTCAATGTCGCGATCCAATTCCTTGAAAAACCTCACGAACTTCGCTGGCGCGGCGGTGTCACTTGCCTTGATCGCCGGTGTCTCGGTCTGGGGTTACAAGCTGGTAATGCGCGATGTCTCCGGCATTCCGGTTGTACGCGCTGCCGAAGGCGACATGCGCGTGCGCCCTGAAATTCCGGGCGGGCAACTGGCCCGCAATACCGGTCTTGCGGTGAACGAGATTGCAGCCGTGGGTGAGGCGTCGGGTCCTGTGGATCAGGTTGTGCTGGCTCCGCGCCCGGTTGATCTTTTGGATGAAGATCAGCCAATGCCCGCCCAAACGGTGGCACCTGTGCAACAACCCGCTCCGCTTGATGTGGCCGCCAGCTTAGAGGTGCCCGAGGTTGACGTGGCCGCCGCACTGTTGGCTGGTGACGTCGAAAAAGTTGTCAATCAACTCACGGATGGCGTGGACAGCATTGATGCCGCCCCGCTTGAAGTTGAGCCGGTGCTCGCCAGCATCACCGCTGCGGAATTGCCTGAAACGCCAACGCCAGTGCCTGCCGTTGTGACCGGTCCGGGCCCGAAGGCATCGAAGCGCCCGCAACTGCGTCCAGCTTCCGCCCCACAGACCGTAACACCTGCGTCGGTAGCATCGACGGAGCCTCAGACGTCTGACATTGACGCCGGCACTATTCCGTCGGGCACGCGGCTTGTGCAGCTTGGTGCGTTCGACAGCCCCGACGTCGCCCGCGCGCAGTGGGACAAGATGCAGGGCCGCTTTGGCGATCTTCTGCGCGACAAGGACCGGATCGTGCAGCAGGCCCAGTCTGGTGGGCGCACGTTCTATCGCCTGCGCGCGCATGGGTTTGCCGACCTGAGCGACGCGCGTCGCTTCTGCTCGGCCCTTGTGGCCGAAGGCGCAGACTGCATTCCGGTCGTCACGCGATGAGCAATTTCGGCGCAACCATCCTCGACGCGGATGGTCTGCGTCTGAACAAGGACGAACGGGCATTCTTTCGCGATGCTGATCCGTTCGGCTTCATTCTGTTTGCTCGCAACATTGACACGCCTGACCAGGTCTATGGGCTGTGTTCCGAATTCCGCGACGCCGTGGGCCGCGAAGCCCCGATTACCATTGATCAGGAAGGGGGGCGCGTGCAGCGCCTGCGCGGACCCACTTGGATGGAATGGTTGCCGCCTCTGGATTTCGTCCAAGCCGCTGGCGACGATGCGGAACGCGCAATGTATTTGCGTTATCGGCACATCGCACATGAACTCAAAGAGCTGACAATAGACAGCAACTGCGCCCCGATGGTTGACCTCGTGGTGCGCGAAACGCACGACTTCCTGCGCAACCGGTGTTACGGGTCGTCGCCGGGTGACATTGCAGCGTTGGGTCGTGCTGCGGCGCAGGGCCATCTGGATGGCGGCGTGGTGCCTGTGCTCAAACATATACCCGGTCATGGCCGGACGGACCTTGACAGCCACCATGACCTGCCACGGGTCGACGTGAGCCTGGATACCCTGCGCGAAACCGACTTTGCGCCCTTTCGCGATCTCAACGATCTGCCGATAGGGATGACTGCGCATGTCGTCTACGAGGCGGTGGACGAGACGCCTGCCACGTTGTCAAAGGATACGATGGACCTGATCCGCAGTGACATCGGCTTTGACGGGCTGATCATGACCGACGACATCGGCATGAAGGCTCTGGACGGCACGCCCGATCAGATCGCGCGCCGCGCGCTTGACGCAGGGTGCGACGTGATCCTGCATTGCAACGCACCCTTGTCGCACCGCATCGCATCCGCCAACGCGGCGGGCCAGATGACGGACGTGGCCCAAGCCCGCGCCGAAGCCGCCCTTGCGGCCCGCAAAACACCCGACGACATTGACATTGCCGAGCTCAGCGCCGAACTTGAGGCGCTTTTGGGCGGGGCAGGTTAAAGCGTGGGGCATGGCTGACGATACATTCGAGGAAGACCGGATTTCGGTCGCCGACCGCCTCGCGGCGGAGGCGCTGATTGTCGATGTCGACGGCTTCGAAGGGCCGCTGGATCTGCTGCTGACGCTCAGCCGTACCCAAAAGGTCGATCTGCGTAAAATCTCCGTCCTGCAACTGGCGCGGCAATACCTTGTGTTTGTCGAAAAAGCCAAGCAGCTGCGCCTGGAACTGGCGGCGGATTATCTGGTCATGGCGGCTTGGCTGGCCTTTCTCAAATCCCGCCTGTTGCTTCCCCCGGACCCGACCGAAGAGGGGCCCAGCGGCGAAGAACTGGCCGCCCATCTTGCTTTTCAACTCGAACGGCTTCAGGCGATGCGCGATGTCGCCGCGCGCTTGATGGCCCGTGATCAGCTTGGTCGCGACTTCTTTGCCCGCGGTCAGTCCGAGATGGTCACACGGGTGCGCAAAGTGACGTACACGGCGACTCTGCTGGACCTGATGCAGGGGTATGCCCGCATCCGCACACGGGACGAATTTCGCCCCTTTGTGATGGACCGCGATGCGGTTTTCACCATGGAACAGGCCTTGGACCGGATGCGGGGTCTGATCGGCTATGCAGGGGACTGGACCGATATCCTGTCCTACCTGCCCGAAGGCTGGGAGATGGACCCGGGCAAGCGCCGCTCGGCAACGGCCGCCACCTTTGCCGCCAGTCTTGAGTTGGTGAAAGAAGGGCATCTGGAGATCCGCCAGTCCGAGACATTCGCGCCCATACAGTTGCGCAAGAGAGATGAGCATCGTGACAGAAGTAACTGAAGATCAAGAGGAAAGCCTGTTCGAGGCGCCACCGATGGCCGAACAGGAACGGATGGTTGAGGCGATCCTGTTCGCAACGACCGAGCCGATCACGACCCGCGAACTGGAAGCGCGCATGCCCCACGGTTGCGATGCGGCAGAGGCATTGGTGTATCTGCGGAAGCGTTACGAGGGGCGTGGCGTGCAAGTGATGAAGGTGGGTGATGCATGGGCCATCCGCACCGCTGCCGATCTGGGCTTCCTCATGCAAAAGGAAACCGTCGAGACGCGCAAACTGTCCCGTGCCGCCATCGAAACGCTTGCGATTATCGCCTACCACCAACCCGTCACACGGGCAGAGATTGAAGAGATCAGGGGCGTCAGCGTCAGCCGCGGCACGGTTGATCAATTGCTGGAGCTCGAATGGATTCGCTTCGGCCGCCGCAAGATGACACCCGGTCGGCCCGTGACCTTTGTCGTGACGCAATCGTTCCTTGATCATTTCGGGCTTGAGAATGCGCGTGATCTGCCGGGGCTCAAGGAATTACGCGCGGCAGGCCTGTTGGAAAACCGCCCGCCGCCCGGCACCTTGCCCGGGCCCGAAACCGACACGGAAGAAGAAAGCGAAGAGGGGCAGTCCGAGCTTTTCGAAGACTAAAGCACAAACAGCCTGATAATCGCCGCATTCGGCGCTATGTTAAGGGCAGGCGAACAAGGGCGGAGCAGTCCCATGAATGCAAACCAGATCATCAATATGATCATGCGCATCATCATGCGCAAAGCGATCAACAAGGGCATCGATGCGGGTGTGAACCGCGCGACGCGTGGGCGTCAACAGCCTCAGCAACACGCGCAACTGGATGATCACGACGGTCCGACCCAGGCCGAAGTGCGCAAGCAGCGGCAAGCCAAGCGCGCCGCACGACAGGCCCGGCAAGCGGCAAAAGCTGCGCGAAAGTAGCAAATTCAAAACCCTACAGTGTTGGAAGGTGGGGAATACCACCGTTGATTGGTCCGTAACGCTGACGTAGCGTAATCCCCATTGTTTAAGTTGGGGGATTTTAGCCATGGCAGAAAAGAATGCGCCCACGGTTCTGGTCGGATCATTGTCCTTGGGCGTCACGGTTATCGTGCTCTACGCGCTCTTTGTGTCTTTGGTCACGTTCGGGTTCGGCAGTTACATCTACCGCACAGGTTGGCAGGTGGATGCCAGTGCAGGCATTGCGCCGGACGGCCCGACCATCAGTTCTCAGGACATCGACAGCCTTCTGTTCATCCTCAAACGCGAGCAGGACCTTGACCGCGCCAAGCAGCGCCTGACGGTCGATCTACAGGCGTTGCGGGGCGAAGTGACGGAGTTTGATTCGCTCGTCGCGCAGTCCTTCACGGCGATCGCACATGCCAAGGCGGCACTGCAGGCCGAGGTGGATTCGACCATGGCCGATCTGATCGAATTTCAATACGCGCTGCCGGGACCCGGACGCAGCAAGTTTGAAAGCGTGGTCACACAGATGGATCTGACAGCCTCCAGTTCAGGTGAGAACGCCCGAATCTTGACGGCCGACTACCGCGTTCGCACGTTGATGACCGTGGCAGCATCGGAATTTGAGACTGCCGGAGGGGTCGATCTGGACACCAAGGAACGGTTCGTGGCGATGCAAACGCGGGCCACAGAAAATCTGGATCGGCTTGCGACGGCGGTCGGGCAGGCGAATGCAGGGTCCCATGACATTCAAGCGCAACGCAAAGCCGTGATGGACAAGGTGGATGAGTTGCAGCGGCGTTGGGACGGCTTTCAAGCCGAGGTGTTGGCCCTTCAGGAAACACTCCCTCCGGGAAATCCGTCACGGGCGCGCTTGTCGGCTCTGTCATTGAATATACCGTGGATTCCCGACATCTTGATGCGTCTCGTCAGTTTCCCGACCATCTTTCTGACGCTGATCGTGACGATTGCAGCGGGCGGGCTTGGTACGGTCGTCGCCTTTTCACGCCGGTATTATTCGTCCAAGCATTCGGATCAGCTTACCCTGTCCCGACTGTTCGTGAATGTCGGAGAGGGCATTGCAGCGGCCATCGCCATCTTCCTGTTCTCCGGTGCCGGAATGCTTGCGTTGACGCAAGGCAGTGGACCGGCCAATGATGTAGAGCTCAGCCCGTATACGGTGGCCTTCATCGCATTTCTGTCGGGCTTCATGGCGGAAGACGCGTTTGCATCAATCCAGTCAGCTGGGAAACGCATCTTCCAACCTGAAACACAGGCTGAAAAGGCTGCCGAAAGCGAAGCCGAAAAGGCCGAAGCCTAGGACGCTGGCGCGGCGAAGTGCTTGGACAGCTTCAGGCCCTGACCCTGATAATTTGACGCAATGCCTGCGCCATATAGCTGGGTGGGTTGTGCTGCCATTCGTTCATAGATCAATCGGCCCACGATCTGGCCGTGCTCAAGGACAAACGGCGCTTCGTGGCAGCGCACCTCAAGCACACCACGCGAGCCGGTTCCACCGGCCGCATCGTGCCCGAACCCGGGATCGAAAAACCCCGCGTAATGCACGCGAAATTCACCAACCATCGCAAGATAGGGTGCCATTTCGGCGGCATAGTCGGGCGGGATATGCACCGCTTCGCGGCTCACAAGGATATAAAATGCTCCGGGATCGAGGATGATGTGGCCATCGCGGGCATGCACTTCTTCCCAGAACTCGGTCGGGTCGTAATGCCCGATCTTGTCCAGATCGATGACGCCAGTGTGGGGTTTGGCGCGGTAACCGACCAGCGTCGTATCGGGCAGGCGCAGATCAACCGAAAAGCCCAAGCCTTCGTCAATCACAGCCTCACCGTTTACCAAGGGCATTTCGGTGTGCAGTGCGCTTAGCTCAGCGTCGCTGAGCACTGCCTGGCCTGCGCGAAACCTGATCTGGTTCAATCGCATGCCCGGCCGCACAAGGACGGAAAAAGATCGCGGGCATATCTCGGCGTAAAGCGGGCCGGCGTATCCGGGTGGAATACGGTCGAATTCAGTTCCGCCATCCGTGATGGTGCGTGTCAGCAGGTCCAGACGTCCTGTCGAGCTTTTGGCATTCGCGACGGCCTGCACGTTGTCCGGAAGGTCCAAGGCTTCCATCAAAGGCACGACGTACACGCACCCCTTCTCAAGCACAGCACCGCCGGACAGATCGACTTCGTGCATCTGAAATTCGGCCAGCCGATCGGCGACGCGCGCGTCTTGCCCCGCAAGAAATGATGCACGCACACGGTAGGCGACGGTGCCGAGGCGCAAATCAAGGCTGGCGGGTTGGACCTGCTCGGGAATCACCGAAGGCTCCGCGGTGATTTCACCACGTTCCGTCATCGCCTTGAGTTCTGTGTCTGGAAGTACGCCGATCATGCTGCCCCCTTTAGCACTGGCCGAGGCTTGGTGTCAGCGACCCCGTAGCGCCGGGGCGAAGTGTATTGGTCGGGCTAGCAGGACTCGAACCTGCGACCTTCCGTCCCCCAGACGGACGCGCTACCAGGCTGCGCCATAGCCCGACGTGAGGGGTGTCATACCCGATTTCTGGCCGGGGGCAAGGGGGAATTGGCAAGGGAGTCCTGATCTTCTTAGCGCGGCTCGCGCCGGTTGTTGGCCATCTGATCGCGCAATGAAGCGAGCTGGGCCAGAAGCGGGCGGATCATGTTGCGCTGCGCGTCATTCAACGACGTCAAAGCGGCCACTTTTGAAAGTGCAGACGGTGCCACGGCGATGGTGGCGGGATCAGGATCGTCAGGCGCATTCACGATGCGCGGAACGGGCGCTGCAGGTTCAGCCGGGGTGTCCAACTCTGGCTCAGGCTCAGGCTCAGGCTCAGGCTCAGGTTCATGCTCCGGCTCTGGCATGGCTTCGAACGCCGCCACTTCTGGCTGCACATCTTGCTCGGGCTCAGAAAGTTGCTCGGGCTCAGAAAGCGCATCGCCAGACAGGAAAGACGGCAGGGCGCCCGCCTGTTCGATCTCTTGTGGCGCGTCCAGTGCGTCATCATGCGCGGGCTCTGCCTGCTCCTCCATGTGCACATCCACCGGCTCTGGCGGTTCGGCAATGGGTTCAAATGCCTCCGGCTCATCCTCAGCGGCGGGTTCCAGACGCTCTTCGGCAAGAATGGGAGAATCGTCTTCCGGGCTGGCGGTTTCCTCCGGCGCAGGGGACAGGTCATCTGCGACAACCTCGTCCGCCGCAATGGGTGGAAGATCCTCCAAAAGCGGTGGGTAGGGCAGACCCTGTTGGTCGTCCATCTCTGGCACTGGATCGTCTGGCGACGGGGTAGGCGTGCGCAGGAACGACGGCAATGGGGCCTCTGGCGGGATATCCGCAGGTGCTGCGGGCGCATCCGGTTCCAAGTCAGCGACGTCTTCGGACATGTCTTCTACAGTCGCGTCCGGTTCTGCGGGGCTGGCAAACGGCACGATTTCAGCTTCGATCCGAATGGTGGCGACGTCTTCATCAATGGGTGCGGTCAGATCGCCGTCCAACTGGGCATCCGTCTCGGCGTCAAGCGGGGGCGACATGTCAGCGACATAGGCCATGCCTTCTTCGCGCAGGATCTTTTGCACGCCCTTAATGGTCAGACCATCATCGTGCAGCAGCTTGCGAATGCCACCAAGCAGCAGCATATCCGTAGGACGGTAATACCGGCGTCCACCCGCGCGCTTGACCGGTTTGACTTGGGTGAACTTGCTTTCCCAAAACCGAAGCACATGGGTCTGCACACCCAGCCACTCGGCGACTTCCGAAATTGTGCGAAAGGCGTCCGCCGATTTGCTCATCAGCTCAGGACTTGTTGCCCGCAGCCACGCGATCTTTCATCAGATGCGAAGGCCGGAAGGTCAGCACGCGGCGGGGATTGATCGGCACTTCTTCACCCGTCTTGGGGTTGCGACCCACACGCGCGGATTTGTCTCGTACGGAAAATGTACCAAAGGATGAAATCTTGACCTGTTCGCCGCGCACCAGCGCGTCCGACATGTGATCCAGCACGCTTTCAACCAGTTGCGCGCTTTCGTTCCGCGACAATCCAACCTCACGAAATACCGCTTCGCTCAGGTCCATGCGCGTCAATGTCTTGTCAGTCATGAGAACTCCCCTTTGGCAAAGCATAGGGCGCAGGGAAATTACGAGTCAATATCAAGACCTTGGCCAGAACACCGGATGTACCATTTCTGGCCGGATATAAGCTTTTTCGGCACAATTCCCACGCATTGCATACTGCTGTGCCTTCTATACGCCGCCGTACCGGTCATATGGGCGAAAATCCGCAGAAATGATCGATTGCGGAAAAACAGCCGCCAGATCGCGAAAGACGAAACGCCCAAAATAAGGTATTTTCAACCGTAGATTATGCTCTGGGAGGAGAAACCGTGTCGCATCATGCCGCAGTTCTAAAGGAAATCCTGAACATTCCCACGATCACCCCTGTGCCGGATCCATGCGCCGAACGGGGAAGCAGGCAGGCTCAGGAACGACGCGGTTACAGTCTGAGCCCCAGCGCATATGAACGCATCATCACGTGGATGCGCGCCCGGATCGATGAGCACATCACAGAAGAGATGTTGTGTGACCTCAGCCCGATGGGCAAGTTTGCCTTCCGTCGCGCGTTCGAGGCGCATGCTGGCATGCCTCCCATGCTGTATCTGATGTGGATGCGGGTCGATATGGCCGTTCGCTTGCTGATCGACACCCGGTTTGACCTGAACCAGATCGCGTATGTGACCGGTCTGCATAATGCCGAAGAACTGACAAACGCCTGCCTGCAGACACTCCGTGTTCGCCCGCAGGCTTTGCGTGTCAGCGTGGCGCTCTGACCACCCGTGCCTGCAAAATGGGCAGAACTCGAGTTGAAACGGCGGTTTCTTGCCCAATTTGGGCGACACTTTTGCGCCTGTCCGGGAAACTGAGGGAAATTCGCCGCTCTCGTGCTAGCTAAGCTGCATTGCGGAGGGTACGGGCGCGTATGCTCGGCCGGACGAGCGTACTTTGGCCAACCTTTGGACACGCACGTCACTCAATGGCTCCGCTGGCCTCGGAGGAGGTATCGATATGGCGAAAACTACTGTTGCGCCGGACACCGCTGCCAGAAATGTCATGTCTTTGCAGGGCCAGAGCGAAGACCCGGACACTGACCTTTTCTTTGGCCACGTCACACAAAACAAGCTGGACGGTCCTTTCGGTGCGGGCGTGTTGGTGCAGCACGATTGCCCGGGCGGGGAATTCGAAGCGCCCGCCTTTGACGATTTCCACGTGAACATCCTGATCGAAGGTGGCGGCAAGACGTACGACAGTTTTGGCGGCGTTGTCCGCGAATCCTACGCACGCCCCGGCCAGATCGGAATGAGCCGCCCCTATCTACCAGGTGATATTGCGGTGGAGGGTAAATTTTCCAGCATCCATGTGTCATTGCCCAAGGGTATCTTCCAGCGCACATCGGACGCGATTGGAAACGGTGGACCACCTGAATTCGACGCCCTGTTCGAGATCTACTTCCACGATTCGTCAATCTTCTGGATGGCGCAGGAACTGAGCCGCGCCGCGTTTGTGGGCGCATGGCGCGATGAGCTGTTCATGGATGAGGCGCTCTGGGCACTCTCGTGTCAATTGATGCGCCGGGCGGGCACACTTACCGATACGCAACGCAAGTCCCAGCCGCTTGATCCAGTATCCTTCAAGAAGGTGCATGATCTTCTGATGGAGCGCCTCGAGTCGCAGGTGACCGTGCAGGACCTTGCGGACGCCGTGAATATGGACGCGTTCGCCTTTTCCCGTGGGTTCAAGGCGCGGACAGGGCGGTCGCCTTACCAATACCTGATCCAGTTGCGCGTGGATCAATCCTTGCATTTGCTGCTGTCGACGGACACCAGCCTGATCGAGATTGCTTACGCGTGCGGATTTTCAAGTCAGGCACATTTCACAACCGTGTTTCGCAAGATAACAGGGGTAACACCCGGCGCTGCACGTGCCCGGAGGTAGAGCTACCAGCGCAGCACCACCGCGCCCCATGCCAATCCGCCGCCAATGGCTTCGGTGACCAGCAGATCACCGTCCTTGATCTGCCCATTGGCACGCCCCACCGACATAGCAAGCGGGATCGATGCCGCCGATGTGTTGCCGTGATCCTGAACGGTCACGATGACCCGGTCCATCTCGACGCCCATCTTTTTGGCAGTGCCCTGAATGATGCGAATATTGGCTTGATGCGGCACGATCCAATCAACATCGTCCGACGTCACGCCTGCGCGCTCCATGGCCGTTTCTGCCGTTGCGGCCAGCTTTTCAACGGCATGGCGAAACACTTGATTGCCCTGCATGCGCAGGTAGCCGCTGGTGCCTGTGCTGACACCACCATCCACGTACAAAAGATCGCGGTGTCGCCCGTCAGAGTTCAGGTCAGTGGCAAGGATACCGCGATCAGCCGCGGTTCCTGCGCCCTCCTGCGCCTCAAGAACCAAGGCTCCGGCACCGTCACCAAACAGCACGCACGTGCCCCGGTCGGTCCAGTCCATGATCTTGGAAAACGTCTCTGCCCCGATGACAAGAACACGCTTGGCCTGACCCGACACGATCAACGCGTTCGCATTCGACAGGGCATAGACAAAGCCCGCGCAAACGGCCTGCACGTCAAAGGCAAAGCCGCCCGTCATGCCCAACTGCGCCTGCACCATGGTCGCGGCAGATGGAAAGGTCAGATCGGCAGTCGATGTTGCCAGAATAATCGCATCAAGATCATCCGGGCCCAGACCGGCATCCTTCAAGGCCGCCTGTGCAGCAGCGGTCGCCATGCTGGACGTTGTGTCGTCTTCGGTCACGAAATGGCGGCGCTCGATGCCCGAGCGGCTGCGAATCCATTCGTCGCTGGTATCGAGGCTTTTCTCGAACTCCGCATTCTCAACCACACGTGCAGGCAGATAGTGCCCCACGCCGCGCACGACCGCACGAAGCGTCATGACTTGCTCTCCTCTGCCAGCGCAGTGGCCCGGGCGACCCGGGCGGCCAGCTTGTCGTTAAAGCCCTGTTCGGACAATTGGGCGGCCAGTTTGATGGCTGCCGAAACACCTGTAGCATCTGCGCCCCCGTGCGATTTGACAACCGTTCCATTGAGACCAAGGAACACGCCGCCATTCACACGGCGCGGATCAATGCGCTTGCGCAGGCGCCGCATCGAGGTGAAGGCCAGCAGGTAAGCCAGACGGGAGAGGGGGGTGAACTTGAAGGCTTCGCGCAGCAGATCACCGATCAGGCTCGCCGTGCCTTCGCCTGTCTTGATCGCCACATTGCCGGTAAACCCGTCCGTCACGATCACATCGGCCTTGTCGCCCTGAATATCGCCACCTTCGACAAAACCGACAAAGTCAAATTCGGCGGCATCGGCTTGGGCACCAATCAGCTCGAAGGCTTCTTTCAACTCGGCCCGGCCTTTGTGCTCTTCCGTCCCGACATTCAGCAGACCGATTCGCGGGCGGGGCAGGTCCATCCCGTTGCGTGCGTATGAGGCACCCATCAGAGCATAACGCAGCAGATCGTCCGCATCGGCCCGCACATCCGCACCCACGTCGAGCATGACGTTGAAGCCCTGCGGGTTCCGGCTGGGCCAAAGGACGGCGATGGCAGGTCGGTTCACACCGGGCAGCTTGCGCAAACGGATCATCGACAGCGCCATGAGCGCACCGGTGTTGCCGCAACTCACAACCACATCCGCGTCGCCCGTGCGCACAGATTCGATGGCGGACCACATGGACGTGCCCTTGCCATTGCGCACCACATGGCTTGGCTTGTCGTCCATCGTCACGACGCCATCCGCATTGCGGATCACGCAGCGACCCTGCAAATTCTTGCGCCGCGCAAGCAGGCGTTCCAATTCCTCCTGCGGACCGTGCAGGATAAAGCCCAGATCGGGGTTTTTCTTGGCGGATGTGGAACAGCCAGACACGACGGCAGCGGGGCCCATGTCCCCGCCCATCGTGTCGACAGATAGAATAATTGGAAAGGCAAGCTTGGCTGAGGCGTCGGCCGGGTCAGGTTTAGAGGCCGTCATGCGCGATGTCTTGCCTTGCCGTTAGCAACGCCGCTTAGGCTGCGTCGTCTTCCAGATCAACCTCGTCGGTCATAGCAACAATCTCGTTGTCGTCATAGTGACCGCATGCCGCGCAAATATGGTGCGGGCGTTTCAGCTCGCCGCAGTTGGGGCATTCGTTGGGGTTGGCGGGGGTCAAGCTGTCGTGGGCGCGGCGGTTGTTGCGGCGCGATTTCGACACTTTATTCTGTTGCACAGCCATTGAATTGGGCCTTCGGTTCGGGCAGCGCCGCGGATCATGCGCGGATGCGAGTTGTATCAGGTCGCCCATGTACGGGCTTTGGGCTCGTCCAAGTGCGGGTTGAGCAGCGTTTAGGCAAAGCGCCGCAGCATGTCCAACCCAAAATCTCGTGAGGGCGGCAAAATACGCATCCTTGCCCCGGACGCAAGGGCAAATCAGTTGTTCTTGTCGCCTTCCAGCTTGGACTTCAGATCGGCAAGGCCGGCAAAGGGGCGGGCGGCCTCATCCGTCAGCGGGGCAACACCGGGTTCGGTCAGAACGATCTGTCCCAGCTCCGCCCCGTCGGCGCGCGGAAAATCAGGTACGGCAAGGCTCAGCGCTTCGATCAGGACCGCCTCCGGGTCGATCCAGACACCCAGACGCTCGACCTCGTCATCCTCGGGCATTTCTGCTTCTGGCGTGTCCACCTCTTCATAGTCGCGCAGGAACAGGCGACGCACGGGCACATCGATACGGGTTGTGACGGGCACGAGGGTCACGGCGCACGGTTGGGTCACGGTCGCGCCCAGCTGTGCTGTCAACAACCAGTCCCTTGCGCCGTGGGCCGCCACCTGACCTTCAAAGCGAACCTTGCGCAATCCGGTCAGGTCCAGTGTCTCGGCCATGGCTTCCAAGGTCCGTTGATCGGGCACAATGGTGAACGGCGTGGCGGCATTCTGGGCCAATCCGCTGACGCGCAATGCACCTGTCGAAGGGGGTGTCTGGGACATGGACCGACTTTCGTTTCTTGAACCAAGGCCAAAGCTTGAGTAAGTCGAGATAAAAGCACCACGCCTCCGGAGCAAGGGGCGGCGCATGATAAGGGGGGTCAAATGGGGACCTTTACACCACTTTCCGCAGCGGGGCTTGCCCTGATCCTTTCGCTTGGGGTCGCGGGATGCTCTCCGACATTCCGGAATCATGGCTATGTTCCGCCGGAAGAAGATCTTGCGGAACTGGTCGTCGGTATCGACACCCGCGCTTCCGTAGAGGATCTGGTTGGCCCACCGACCGCAGGTGGGGTTTTGGAAGGTGGCGATTACTTCTACGTCCGCAGCACGGTCCGAACGTTTGGACCACGCCGCCCCCAAGTGGTCGAGCGGCAAGTGCTGGCCATCACCTTTGATCCCGAGGGGGTCGTGCAAAACATCGAACGCTTCGGGTTGGAAGATGGGCGCGTTGTCACGCTGTCCCGCCGTGTGACCGAAAGCGGCGTGCAGGATACCACATTCCTGCGGCAGCTGTTCGGAAACATCGGACGCATCGGGCCAGAGGGCGTTCTCTGAGCCCTTGCTCTCATACTGTCGGTCGCCTGTCCCTTTCCGGGGGGCGGGAATTTGCGTCGACACGGGGTGAGGGCGTGATCCGTTTGAAAAAAGGGGCGTACACTGCGCGCGAAGCCGCAAACGCATCCGACATTCAAGAATCACAAGAACTGCGCGCGCGGTGCTTTGGACTGGCGGCAGACACAGATGACTATGATGACCGCTGCACGCACATCCTGATCCATCGGGTGTCCGACGACGTTCTTGTCTGTTGTTTCCGTTTGATGCCGCTGACCGGTTCGACGATCACCCGCAGCTACTCGGCACAGTATTACGAACTCAGCGCGCTTGCGGCCTTCGACGGCAAGATGGTCGAGATGGGCCGGTTCTGCATTGATCCGGCGGCCATCGACCCGGACATCCTGCGCGTGGCTTGGGGCGCAATGACCGCTTACGTGGATGCAAACGGAATCGAGTTGCTGTTTGGGTGTTCGTCCTTTGCAGGCACGGAAACGAGCGATTATCTTGACGCCTTTGCCATGCTGAAAGCCCGCCATCTGGCGCCGTCACACTGGTTGCCACGGGTCAAGGCACCCAAGGTTTTCAACTATGCCGCAAGGCTGCGCCGCAAGCCGGATGCGAAAAAGGCGATGCTACGCATGCCCCCGCTGTTGCGCACGTACCTGATGATGGGCGGCTGGGTCAGCGATCATGCGGTGGTCGACGACAAGATGAACACGCTGCATGTGTTCACGGGGGTCGAAATCGGATCCATCCCACCCGCCAGAAAGCGATTGCTGCGCGTGATCGCGGGATAGGGATTCCGGATCGGGTTGCCCCGATCCGACCGTCTCGGGGGCCATTGTTCCCCAGACGTCCCAAAGTATTTTCGGCCAAAAGGCAGGATGATGCGTTGCGCGCATGATGGGTCCTGCGTGCGTTGGGGGTGTACAGGGGGTGCACGCAGGGTGCACGGGGGGTGACACCCCGGTTGACGGCCCCCGATTGACCAACTAGCTGCCCCGATATGGCCCGTGTACCCCTGCTGCAGCTATCCGATATTTCGCTTACCTTTGGTGGTGATCCCGTCTTTGACGACCTGTTCCTCGTGATTCAGCCCGGCGACCGTGTGGCGCTTGTGGGCCGCAACGGGTCGGGCAAGTCCACGCTTTTGAAAGTGATGGGTGGACTGGTCGAACCAGACCGGGGCGAGGTGGTTCCGGGCCCCGGCGTGAATGTCGGATACATGGAACAGGACCCCGACATGTCGGGCTTTGCGACCTTGGGTGACTTTGCAATTCACGGGTTGGAACCATCAGACCTGTACAAGGTGGAGCGTGCAGGTGAGGGGTTGAAGTTCGACCCGGCACGCCCCGTCGAAACCGCCTCGGGCGGGGAGCGGCGCCGTGCAGCCTTGGCCCGCCTGATGGCCGAAGCGCCCGACCTGATGCTGCTCGATGAGCCCACGAACCACCTCGATATCGAAGCCATCGCATGGCTGGAATCCGAACTGAAATCGACCCGCGCAGGCTTTGTCCTGATCTCCCACGATCGTGCATTCTTGCGTGAGCTTACCCGCGCAACCCTTTGGATCGACAGGGGAAGTGTGAAGCGGCAAGAGAAGGGGTTTGATGCGTTCGAAGCCTGGCGCGACAGCACGTGGGAAGAGGAAGACACCGCCCGTCACAAACTCAACCGCAAGATCAAGGCCGAGGCCCGATGGGCCGTCGAAGGCATCAGTGCACGCCGCAAACGCAACATGGGCCGGGTGCGTGCATTGCAGGATCTGCGTGCGGAACGTGCGTCGCAGATCAAGCGACAAGGCGCGGCTGCAATGGCGCTTGATGCCGGGCCGAAATCCGGTCGCAAAGTGCTTGAAGCAGTCGGCATATCAAAGTCTTACGGCGGGAAAGTCATCCTGGAGCCGTTCTCTCTGAAGGTGCAACGCGGCGACCGCATCGCCTTTGTCGGTCCCAACGGTGTTGGCAAGACCACATTGCTCAAGATCCTGATCGGAGAGGTTGCCCCCGACACGGGCACCGTCAACATGGGCACCAATCTCGAACTCGCCGTCTTTGATCAGGCCCGCTCAAAGCTCGATCCGAACGCAAGCCTTTGGGACAGCCTGACCAGTGACCCGGATATGCGCGTGAGCGGCAAGGCGGATCAGGTCATGGTGCGTGGTACGCCGAAGCATGTCGTTGGATATCTTAAAGAATTTCTGTTTGACGAAGCGCAGGCCCGCGCGCCCGTTCGGTCATTGTCCGGGGGCGAGAAAGCGCGTCTTTTGCTGGCGCGCATCATGGCGCGGCAGTCAAATGTTCTGGTGCTGGACGAACCGACCAACGATCTGGATGTCGAAACGCTTGATCTGCTGCAGGATTTGTTGGGTCAGTATGATGGAACGGTCCTGCTTGTCAGCCACGACCGTGATTTCCTTGACCGGGTGGCTGTCACCACAATTGCCATGGAAGGCGATGGCAAGGCCACCGTGTATGCCGGGGGTTGGAGCGACTATCAAACGCAACGCGGCCCCAGGGAAGTCGAGGAACGCACTGATCCGGAGCGTAAATCCGCGACCGTTGCGCCCAAGCCTGCAAAGGCACCCAAGACCGGATTGTCCTTCACCGAAAAGCACCGGCTTGAAGCATTGCCCGCCGAAATCGAACGGCTGGAGGCGGAAATGGTCAAGTTGCAAGAGCTGCTATCCGATCCTGACCTCTACAGCCGCGAGCCCGTTAAATTCCGCAAAGCCACGGAAGCGCTAACGGCGCGCCAAGCCAAGCTCGACGCAGCCGAGGAGGAGTGGCTGACGCTGGAGGAAAAGGCCGAAGCCTGATGCCCGGTCGTTGCCGCATGTGATAGGATGCCGGAATGAATTGGCCAAATCTGAGTTATCCCGCCTGGAAGGATACAGGGCACAGCCTTCACATGTGGGCGCAGATCGTCGGGAAGTTCCGGCTCGCGCAGACACCGTGGGTGAACCATTCCTGGCACGCGACCCTGTATCCTGATGCGCGCGGCCTGACGACCGGGCTGATCCCCGGTGGTTTCGAGGTGCGGTTTGATCTGATCGATCATCGCCTTGCTGTGACGGCCACATCCGGTGCGCAGACGGGGTTCGACCTCAGGTCGATGTCCGTCGCCGACTTCGATGCGACCTTCAAGACCGCGCTGACGCGGGTGGGTGCCCCTACGGACTATCATCACTTCCCAAACGAAGTTCCCGATCCGATACCGTTCCGGGATCAAACGGACGAGGGCAGCTATGACCGGGACGCTGCCCGTGCTTGGTGGCAAGCGCTTGTGGCCATGGTTCCGGTTTTTCAGACATTCCGAACAGGATTCTTGGGAAAGGTCAGCCCCGTTCACCTGTTCTGGGGATCATTTGACCTGGCGGTGACACGATTTTCCGGTCGCTCTGCACCGCTTCACCCCGGTGGATTCCCAGCCTTGCCGGACGCGGTGACACAAGAGGCGTACAGCCACGAAGTATCATCCGCCGGGTTCTGGGCGGGTGGCAATGGCGCTGATGAGGCGATGTTCTATAGCTATGCCTATCCTGTGCCCGAAGGCTTTGGAGATGAACCGGCGGGACCCGACGGCGCGTATTTCGACACAGACCTCGGCGAATTTCTATTGCCCTACCGGATCGTGGCAGAGGCGGACGATCCCGCAGCCATTTTGCTTTCGTTTCTTCAAGCCACGTTCGATGCTGCTGCGACACTGGGCAATTGGGATCAGGCGGCGCTGACATCTGAATTGGGACAACCGCGCATCCCGCGCGCCATGTCACGTGACTAGATTGGCCCTGCAGGCACGCCAACGACCGTAGCGTCGTCAGAGACGTCCTTCGTTACAACGGCACCGGCACCGACGATCACACGATCTCCGATGGTGACGCCCGGCATGATGACTGCACCAGCGCCGATCCAGACATCCGCTCCGATGGTTACAGGATAAGCAATCTCAATGCCTGCGCGCCGTTTGACGGGGTCGCGATGGTGATCTGCGCACAAGATCTGAACACCGGGGCCGATCATGGTGCCATCCCCAATTGCCACAGGGGCACTGTCCAGGATCACGCAACCGCTGTTAATAAAGACCTCTGCGCCAAGCCGGATGTGGCACCCGTACGAGCAATGAAAGGGCGCTTCGATCAGGCAACCGGTTCCGGGATCACCAAACAAGTCGCACAGCGGCGCACTGAGTGTGCGGCGCTCCGACGGGGGCAGGTGGTTATGTGCATGTACGGCATCAAGCGCAACCATGCGCAACGACTCCAGCTCGTCATCAAGGCACGTGTACCATCCACCTGCCTCCATCTTTTGGCGTTCTGTGGGCATCACCGCATCCGCAAAGCGCCATCAAGCCGGATCACCTCGCCATTCAGATACCCCATCTCCACGATGAAGGCGGCAAGACGCGCGTATTCGTCGGGATCACCAAGTCGCGCGGGGTTCGGCACATCGGCCGCCAAGGCCGCCTGCACGTCGTCCGGCAATCCGGCCAGCATGGGTGTCTTGAAGATGCCCGGAGCGATTGTCATCACCCGCACACCGCTTGACGCCAGATCGCGGGCCATCGGCAACGTCATTCCGACAACGCCGCCCTTGGAAGCAGCATAGGCCGCCTGACCCTTCTGCCCGTCAAAGGCGGCGATAGAGGCGGTGTTGATGATCACACCACGCGCCCCATCCGGTTCCGGTTCATTGTCCGCCATGGCAGCGGCGGCTAGGCGCGCCACGTTGAAGCTGCCCACCAGATTGATGTCGATGGTTTTCTGAAAGGCGGGCAGGGGGTGTGGTCCGTCACGGCCAACGGTCTTGATGCCAAAGGCGATACCGGCGCAATTCACTGCTGCCGACAGGCCGCCCATCTTGTCGCGTGCCAGATCAATGGCCGCCGTGACCGAATCTTCGTCCGTCACGTCCGTCTCGGCGAAGTGCCCGCCGATCTCCTCCGCGACCTGTGTGCCACGATTCGAATCGCGGTCCAGAAGGGTAACTTGCGCTCCGTGCGCTGCGAAATGACGGGCTGTCGCCTCGCCTAGACCCGAGGCCCCGCCGGTCACTACCGCCCTGGTTGTGTCTAGTTTCATGCCGACAAGCCTCCGCGCAATATGAACATACGTTCAGTTAAGCGGATCGACTGCACCGTGACAAGGCGCGCGCCTTAGCCTTTGTGGATCCACCCGCCGCCAAAGATGCGGCTGCTGTCGCGGTCATAGAAGACGCAAGCCTGCCCGGGGGATACGCCAGCTTCGGCCGCGACCAGTTCAACAGTTGCCTCTGTGGCACTGATCGGGCGAATGATCGCCTCGGTCGGGGGGCGGGCGGAACGGACTTTGACCGCCACATGCCATGCGTCCTGATCATCGAATCGGGTGTCGCCCAACCAGTTGATTTCCCGGACCGGAACGGTCCGGGTGGCCAGCATATCCTTCGGTCCAACGACCACTTGGCGGTTTTCCGCGTCCAGCTTGACCACGTAAAGCGGGTCGGCAAGGCCGCCGATACCAAGCCCGCGGCGCTGCCCGATCGTGTAGTTGATCACACCATCGTGGGTCCCAAGTACGCGGCCTTGCGTATCGACGATGTCGCCGGGCGCGGCTGCCTCGGGGCGCAGCTTGCGAATGACAGATGCATAATCACCGTCCGGCACAAAGCAAATGTCCTGACTGTCGGGCTTGTCGGCCACGCTCAGCCCGTACTTCTCCGCCAGCGCACGTGTATCGTCCTTGGACGGCAAATGGCCAAGGGGAAACCGCAAGTAGTCCAGCTGTTCCGGTGTGGTTGAAAACAGGAAGTAACTTTGGTCACGGTTGGAGTCTGCCGCGGCATGCAACTCGGGTCCCAGATCACCCATTTTGCGCTGGATGTAGTGGCCAGTGGCCATGCAGTCAGCCTCAAGATCCTTAGCTGTTTCAAGCAGATCCTTGAATTTGACCCGCTCATTGCAGCGGATGCAGGGCACCGGCGTGGCACCACCCAGATAGCTGTCTGCAAACTCGTCAATCACGGCGTCGCGGAAGACGTTTTCATAGTCCAGAACGTAATGGGGAAATCCCATTTCCTCTGCCACCCGGCGCGCATCGTGAATGTCACGACCCGCACAGCACGCGCCCTTTTTCGCCAGTGCCGCTCCATGATCGTACAGCTGCAGCGTCACGCCCACGACGTCATAGCCCTGGCTTTTCAGCTCTGCCGCCACAACGGAACTGTCGACGCCACCGGACATGGCGACAACAACGCGGGTATCGGCAGGGGCCTTGGCAAAGCCCAGTGAATTGAGCGGACCAGTTTGGTCAAGCATGAGACGTCTCCGGGAGGAATTGGACGCATATATATGAAAATCCGAAATAGTCTCAAGGCCCCGTTTAACTACGCATTAAAGGCCATCGCTCAATCTTGTCGCCAACACGAAGGATGAGCGGTGCGATGTATCTGAAGAAAGTAGATGGGCCACGGGCCATAACCTTGCCGGACGGCACGGTGCTGACGCAGGCGGATTTGCCACCCGCCTCGACGAGGCGATGGGTGGCGTCACGCAAGGCTGCGGTGGTGCGCGGCGTTCTCTATGGCCTGATCACGCAAGAGGCGGCGCTGGAACGATATGGGCTGAGCGAAGATGAATTCCATGAGTGGACGCGCGCAGTTTCCACACACGGAGAGGACGCTTTGAAGGCCACAGCCGTACAAAAGTATAGACAACTTTAAGTTGTTAACGTAAGAACGCATCAAGGGTAACGTGTGGTTAACCTTTTCGGTTCACGTTTGGTTCAACACCTGAACACCCCTTGTGTGGAGACCCGAAGAATGCGCGTGCTGCTTGTAGAAGATGATCCAACGACCTCCAAAAGCATCGAACTGATGCTGACCCATGCCAACCTTAACGTCTATGCGACGGATCTGGGGGAGGAAGGGATCGATCTGGCAAAGCTCTATGATTACGACCTCATCCTTCTTGATTTGGATTTGCCAGATATGAACGGTCACGAGGTGCTGCGTCAGCTTCGGCTCGCTCGGGTTGAAACACCGATCCTTATCCTGTCCGGCGCGGACGATACGGAAAACAAGATCAAGGGATTTGGGTTCGGCGCGGACGACTACCTGACCAAACCATTCCACCGGGAAGAATTGGTGGCGCGCATCCACGCCATCATCCGCCGGTCCAAGGGGCATTCCCAATCCGTCATCGAAACCGGTGCGATCTCCGTCAACCTCGATGCCAAAACTGTCAGCGTTGACAACAAGACGGTGCATCTGACGGGCAAAGAGTATCAGATGCTGGAACTGCTGAGCTTGCGCAAAGGCACGACGCTCACCAAGGAAATGTTCCTCAACCACCTGTATGGCGGTATGGACGAACCCGAACTCAAGATCATCGATGTTTTCATCTGCAAGCTGCGTAAGAAGCTGAGCACGGCAACGGGTGGTCACAATTACATCGAAACAGTCTGGGGTCGCGGATATGTTCTGCGCGATCCACAGCCCGCCGAGATGCCGGACGACACGCCGCTCGCAATCGGCGCCTGACCCTACACGATTTCCCTCTGAAAAGGTCGGCACGCCATGTGGTGTGTCGGCTTTTTTCTTGTCTTCGATGTGCCCGCGTCATCAATGACTGGACCCTGTAGGCTTGGGCTTTTATCTCTTGGTCGGATAAGGCAGGGGATGCTTCGTGACTGACACTATCGACACTGATGCGCTGACCGAAGACGAAGCACGGACCGAGTTGGCGCGCTTGGCAAAGATCCTTGAGCAGGCCAATGCAGCCTACCACACCAAAGACGCCCCAGAGATCAGTGATGCCGAATACGACCGTCTGAAACGGCGAAATGCAGCCATTGAGGCGCAGTTCCCTACACTGAAGCGCGACGACAGCCCAAGTGATCTTGTTGGCGCTCCGGTGGCGGATGGGTTCTCAAAGGTCACGCACGCGGTCGCGATGCTGTCACTGGCAAACGCATTTGACGACGCCGATGTAACCGAGTTTGACGCGCGCATCCGCAAGTACCTTGGCTTTGCAGCCGATTCTCCGCTGGCCTACACGGCAGAGCCCAAAATTGACGGCCTGTCTCTTTCCCTCCGATACGAGAACGGCAAACTGGTCCAAGCCGCAACGCGCGGGGATGGGGCCGTCGGGGAAAATGTGACCGCAAACGCGCGAACAATCGAGGACGTGCCAGAAACACTCTCCGATGCGCCCGAAGTTCTCGAAGTACGCGGCGAAGTCTATATGTCCCATCCGGATTTCGAGGCGCTCAATGCGCGGCAGGTCGGCGCGGACCAAAAGCCATTTGCAAATCCGCGCAATGCGGCCGCTGGGTCGCTGCGCCAGCTCGATGCCAACATTACGCGTGCCCGGCCGCTCCGGTTTTTTGCCTATGCATGGGGGGCGCTGTCCGACCCGCTGTCAGACACGCAAATGGGCGCTATCGACCGCCTGCAAACACTTGGGTTTGCGACCAACCCACTGACCCAACTCTGTGATGGGCCGGACGAAATGATCGCGCACTACCGTTTGATCGAACAGAAACGGGCGACGTTGGGATATGATATCGATGGCGTTGTCTACAAGGTCAACGATCTCACGCTGCAGTCTCGTTTGGGATTTCGCTCAACCACGCCCCGCTGGGCCATCGCCCACAAGTTTCCTGCGGAGTTGGCTTGGACACGCCTTGATGCCATCGACATCCAGGTGGGACGCACCGGTGCACTCAGCCCGGTTGCGCGTCTGACGCCCGTAACGGTGGGCGGCGTCGTTGTGTCGAACGCGACGTTACACAATGAAGACTACATTGCCGGCCGCGACAACAAAGGCGACACGATCCGCGACGGCAAGGACATCCGTGTGGGGGACTGGGTGCAGGTCTACCGCGCGGGCGACGTTATTCCCAAGGTCGCGGATGTCGACTTGTCGAAACGACCCGAAGGCGCTGTGCCGTTCGAAATGCCGGGCAGATGCCCCGAATGCGGCAGTGACGCCTTGCGTGAACCGGGCGATGCAATACGCCGCTGCACGGGCGGGCTTATCTGTCCCGCGCAAGCCGTTGAAAAATTGAAACACTTCGTCAGTCGGGCGGCTTTCGACATCGATGGTTTGGGTGCCAAGCAAGTCGAACAATTTCACGCAGATGGCTGGATTGCAGAACCGGCAGACATCTTCACCCTACGGGAAAGATACGGCAGCGGCCTGCAACAGCTGAAAAACCGCGAAGGATGGGGGGAAAAGTCGGCGCTCAACCTGTTTGACGCGATTGATGACCGGCGCAACATCGGCCTTGGCCGCGTGATCTTTGCGCTTGGCATTCGTCATGTTGGCGAAGTCGCGGCGAACCTGCTTGCGACCCATTATGGCACATGGGACGCGTTCAGTACGGCCATGCGTGCAGCCGAAGATGGAAATGACGCATGGGAGGACTTGCTCGGTATTGATGGCGTGGGCGCGGTCATGGCCGGGTCGCTCGCGACAACCTTCAATCAAGAGGCGGAAATCGCCAGTATCTACCGTCTTGTCGCACATCTGGACATTGAAGAAGCTGTGCGGCCCGACACATCTGGCAGCCCCGTTGCGGGCAAGACGGTGGTCTTCACGGGCACGTTGGAAAAGATGACGCGGGCAGAAGCCAAGGCGCGGGCGGAAGCATTGGGGGCCAAGGTCTCTGGCTCGGTCAGCGCAAAGACTGACCTTTTGGTGGCCGGGCCAGGTGCCGGATCAAAGGCTAAAAAGGCAGCCGAACTCCGGGTTGAAACCATCGACGAGGATGGCTGGCTGGATCTGATCGAGGCCACATGAGCCGCCCGGAACTCCTATTCCCCCTATTTTCTGATCTCGAAACGCTGGACGGCGTGGGGCCGAAAACAGCCCAGAACTTGGGCCAATTGGGGATAAGCACACCGCGCGATATGTTGTTTACCCTGCCGCATACGGGCGTGGATCGCGCGATGCGCGACACGGTCGAAGGCGCATCTTTGCCGGCCACGCTGACAGTAAAGGTCACCGTCGGCGCACACCATCCGGCCCGCAATCGTGGCGGCGCGTACCGAATTCATGTCGAGGACGCGCACACCAGCTTTCAGCTCGTGTTTTTTCACGGCCGCAGTGACTACCTCAACAAGGTTCTGCCCACTGGCAGCACACGCATCGTCTCGGGCAAGGTCGAATTGTTCGATGGTATCGCCAACATGGTGCACCCGGATCATATCTTGCCCGAGGAGGACGCGGACCAAATACCGCTCTTCGAACCGGTCTATCCTTTGACGGCAGGGGTCACCCAAAAGACGATGTTCAAGGCGTCCCGCTCTGCGTTGGCACGGGTGCCGCAGATGGCAGAGTGGATTGATCAGGAGCAGTCGCAACAGGCAGGGTGGCCCGATTTTGCGACCGCGATGATGACTGTGCACACACCGCAAGCGCAAGGTGATCTTTCGCCGGATGCACTCGCGCGCACGCGGCTGGCCTATGACGAGTTGATGGCCCATCAACTGACCCTGGCATTGGCCCGCGCGTCCGAACGGCAACTTGCCGGGGTCGAAACGAAAGGCACCACGATCTTGCAAGCCCGCGTGCGTGCACGGCTGCCTTATGCACCGACCGGCGCGCAGGAGCGGGCCATTGCCGAGATTGCCGAAGACATGGCGCGTCCGACGCGCATGAACCGTTTGCTTCAGGGCGATGTGGGTGCGGGAAAGACGCTTGTCGCGTTCATGGCGCTCTTGATCGCCGTTGAAGCGGGCGGGCAGGGCGTGATGATGGCACCGACTGAAATCCTTGCCCGCCAGCACCTGGAAGGGTTGCAGCCGCTGGCAGAGGATGCGGGCGTTGTGCTGGAAATCCTCACTGGGCGCGACAAGGGGGCGGAGCGTAGGGCCAAGCTGGAGGCCTTGGCCAAAGGCGACATTCAGATTTTGGTGGGCACCCATGCGGTGTTTCAGGCGGACGTGGAATTCTCGGACCTGCGCCTGGCCATTGTGGATGAACAGCATCGGTTTGGTGTGCGCCAACGGCTTGCCTTGGGCAAAAAGGGCGGCACGGCGGACGTATTGGTGATGACGGCCACACCGATTCCGCGATCCTTGGCGCTGGCGCAATATGGCGACATGGATGTGTCCGTACTTGATGAAAAGCCGCCCGGTCGAAAGCCTATCAAAACGGCGATGGTCAGTACTGGCCGGACGGATGAGGTCGTGGCGCGACTTCAGGCCGCCATGGACGAAGGGCGGCAATGCTATTGGGTCTGTCCGCTGGTTGAGGAAAGCGAGGCTGTGGACCTGACCGCGGCCGAAGAGCGCTTCAAGCGATTGCGCGCCGTTTTGGGCGAAGACCGTGTCGGGTTGGTGCACGGCCAAATGCCGCCTGCCGATAAAGACGCGGCCATGGCAAAGTTCCAGGCCGGGGAAACCGGCGTGCTGGTGGCCACCACGGTGATCGAAGTTGGTGTGAACGTGCCAAATGCAACCATCATGGTCATTGAAAGGGCGGAAACCTTTGGGCTCGCGCAACTGCACCAGCTCCGCGGTCGGGTGGGGCGTGGTGATGCGGCCTCGACCTGCTTGCTGTTGTATCAATCTCCATTGTCCGATGCCGGGCAAAAGCGGCTCGAGGTGTTGCGCGAAACCGAAGACGGGTTTCGCATTGCAGAGACTGATTTGCAGATGCGAGGCTATGGCGATCTGATCGGCACGGCCCAGTCCGGGGTGCCTCGGTTTCAGATAGCTGATCTGGATCGGCAGGCAGGCTTGATGGCGGTCGCGCAATCTGATGCACGCAAGTTGCTGGCTGAGGACCCTGAACTTTTGTCCCCGCGGGGACAAGCCGCGCGCGTTCTTCTTTGGCTCATGCGGCAGGACGAAGCGATACGTTTGATATCAGTGGGTTAGCCGCGCGCGTTCCGAAAAGTTCACAAATGTTCTCAAAAAGTTCTTTACCAATCGTTAAGAATGTGAGAACAAAGGGGCAACTCGAAGACGGAGACGCCGACATGACCACGTTACGCCAGATCAAGGATATCGCCACACGCGCCGAAGCCACACTGCTTCAGGATGCCGCCGGTGCTGCCGCCCTGTTGGTGATGCTGGTTGTCGGTCTTCACATCCCCGCTTTGATCTGAGTTCTGCCTGCGATCTTGCTTGATCCCTTACCGCGCCCGTCCCAGGTGCTGTCTCGCGTCATGTCGGCTCTGCCTGCCGATCAAGACGCCCCCCGTTTGCCTCGGGGTCCCCGGATCTGTCCCACGCAAGAGACGCTTTCCTCGCGCCGCCATCCGCCCGGATGTGCGGCGCTTTTTTTTTTACAGGTGGGGCTTGGGCGGCGCGCGTGAAGTGGACCTTTCAGTCGCTCTGCATTTTGAATGACCCAAACCATTGCAGTGCCATGCAAACGCGTTGAAACAGCGTTTATTGGAACTGCGAAATCATGCGGTCATGGCGTGGTCAAAAATCGTTGTAGCGTGCCAAATTGCTTGACCCACAGTATTCCTGAACTGGCAAGAGAGCTGTCAGGCGCAATCGGACTGCAAAGCTTGCTCCATGGCTTCCGCCGCAGCCTCGATACTCAGTAGGATTGAGGCGTGGCGGTTTTTGTAGTCGCGCGCGGGTTCCAACACTTCGAATCCATCGAATGGAGCGGGTGGAACCGGGCCACCGGACTTGAGCATCGCACGCAAAGCATCGCGGCCGGCCTGCAACTCTTCCAACGTACGTCCGATCACGGCACCACCGGTGACCGCGGCGGCGGCTTGACCAAGAGCACAGGCTTTGACGTCCTGCCCGAATGCGGTGATGTGCCCATCTGACACCGAGACATCGACCGTCACGGTCGAGCCGCACAGGGGCGACCGTTTCTTGACCGTTGCGTCAGGCGCGTTCAGCCGAGTGTGGTGCGGAATGTCCGCAGCCAATCCCAGAATGCGGGAGGAATAGAGCTTGATCAGGTCGGTATCGGCGGGCATGGCCCCTCCGCTCTGGTGTCGCGTTTGCTTTCCTCCTATTTAAGCGGCTCGATCCCAGATGCAAAAGGTTTTGCGATGACCGCCTTTGATCCCAAGAGCTTGACATACAATGATCAGGGTCTGATCCCTGCCATCGCGCAGGATGCGGACAGCCACGAAGTGTTGATGATGGCATGGATGAACGCCGAAGCTGTGGCGCAGACACTTGAAAGCGGCCGCGTGACCTATTGGTCCCGCTCGCGGCAAGCGTTCTGGATCAAGGGCGAGACATCGGGCCATGTGCAGGAGCTTGTGTCTCTGCGTGTGGATTGTGACCGGGATTGCATTTTGATGCATGTGCGCCAGACGGGGCCTGCATGCCACACCGGACGGCGGACGTGTTTCTACACGGATGTGACCGAAGGGTCCGAGGTCGAGTTGATGGCGCCAATGGGTTAGAATCTGCCTGACCCCTCGTTCTCACTCCCCGAGTTTTTTTCAGATCAGAGAAGGTAGACCGACCATCGCGCGGATGTCTTCCGGCGTGGCCCCATCTGCGCGGTATTTTGAGATCGCGCGCGCATCATCCCGCTTGGCAAGACGCTTGCCGGTGTCGTCGCGGATCAGGTTGTGGTGATGATATGTGGGCGTCGGGAGACCGAGCAGGCGCTGCAGCAGAACATGGATTGAAGTCGCGTCGAACAAATCCGCGCCGCGCACAACATGCGTGATGCCCTGCACGGCATCGTCTACAACTACCGACAGATGATAGGATGTGCCCATATCCCGTCGCGCAAGAACGATATCACCAGCGGTGTTGGGCAGCATGTCTGGCCCAAACTCGATCCGGCCCTTTTCACCGTTTGGCCCGGCACCGCTTTCTGTGAACCCTAGATACGACGCCCAAGGGCCGGTTCCATCAATCCGGTACTCAAACCCCGCTTCCAAGACTGCTTGGGCCATGTCAAGGCGCAGTGTTTCGCCCTGCGGGCGTGGATGGGTGTCCGGGAATGTACGTTCCCATGTCATTTCGCGGCAAGTCCCGGGATAGATCAAACCGTCCGGGCCATGGGTTGGCACACCTTCCTGAGGGGCGCTTGTCGCTGCCTTGATGTCGGCACGTGTGCAGGTGCAGGGGTAGACCAGGCGGCGCCGCCACAGAGTGTCCAGTGCCCTGGAATAGGCATCCAGGTTGTCTGATTGGCGCAGCACGGGGCCATCCCATTCGACATCCAGCCAGCGCAAGTCGTCGTAGATCTGTTCTTCCCACTCTGGCCGGGCGCGGGATTGGTCGATGTCTTCCATCCGCAACAGGAACGTGCCGTTTTCGGCGCGGGCCATATCGTGGGCAAGCATGGCTGAATATGCGTGCCCGAGGTGCAAAGGCCCTGTTGGCGACGGGGCAAAGCGGGTGACGAAGGTCACGCTTTTTCAAGCACGTAGACGGTAGACTTCAAGTCAATGCCCGGAAGGTGATCGCCATGCTCCTTGAACAGAAGGTGTGCGGCACCGCAATCTGTCCACTCGGACACACCTTGCTGGTTGGCTGGATCTTCAAGCGCGTGATCGTTGAAGGAAAAGACCAGTTTGCCGCGCTTGGGCAACGCACGCATCAATGTGTGCAGTACATCGATGGGCGCTGCGCCGGCTCCGATCACACCAATGGCCGCCATGGCCGCATATCCCTGGCGCGGCAACGCGCTGCCTGCTTCGATTTGGTCCAGATGACGATAGGCTCCTTTGGCGCGTGCGCCGTCCAGCATCTCCGTAGACAGGTCCACGCCGTCGATGACCTCGAACCCGGCAAGTTTCAGGGCCAGTCCCGACAGCCCGGTTCCACAGCCAAAATCCAGAATTGGGGATGACACGTCAGAAACATGAGACTTCAAAGCATCGGCGCAACGGCCCGGTGTCGCGTAGCCGTTCTCAGCCACTTCTGCTTCGTAACTTGCAGCCCAATCGTCGTAAAGTGCGCGGGTCGAGGCCGCGTCACGGGCCGTATAGGCCTTGTCCAGAAATCCAGTCATGGAGGCAGAGTAACGGGCGCGCAGCGCGTCCGTCCAGTGCCTTAGGCAGCGACCGCTTGCGGCGCCAACCAGGCCTGCCAATCTGCTTTTGCCCGGTCGGTATAGGCCTTGTAGCGGTCTTTGCGCCCGCGCCGCCCGCCTTTGAGGCCTTCAACCGGGGGAAACAGTCCGAAATTCACGTTCATGGGTTGGAATGTCTTGGCCTCGGCCCCGCCGGTGATGTGGGTGATCAGGGCACCCATGGCGGTGGTATTGGGGGGCATATCAAGTGTGCCGCCCAGAATCTCGGTGGCGGCCGCGCGACCGGCCAAAAGACCCATGGCGGAGGATTCTACATAGCCTTCGACCCCAGTGATCTGGCCAGCGAAGCGAATATTGGGTCGCGATTTGAGGCGCATATCGTCTGTCAGCAATGTTGGACTGTTCAGGAACGTGTTGCGGTGGATGCCGCCGAGGCGGGCAAAGCGTGCATTTTCGAGACCGGGAATAGATTTGAAAACATCGGCTTGCGCGCCGTACTTCATTTTCGTCTGGAAGCCCACGATGTTATACAACGTGCCCAGCTTGTTGTCGCGGCGCAGTTGAACGACGGCGTGCGCCTTTACGTCGGGTTGATGTGGATTGGTCAGGCCCACGGGCTTCATCGGGCCATGCCGCAGCGTTTCCCGCCCCCGTTCGGCCATCACCTCGATGGGCAGGCAACCGTCGAAATAGCCCGCGGTTTCGCCCTCATGAAACTCGGTTTTGTCGGCGGCGAGCAGCGCGTCGATGAAAGTATCGTATTGCTGCTTGTCCATAGGGCAGTTGAGGTAAGCGGTCCGCTCTTCTTCGGTCTCGCCCTTGTCATAGCGGGACTGCATCCACGCTTTTTCCATGTCGATGCTGTCGAAATAGACGATGGGCGCGATGGCATCGAAGAACGCCAGCGCCTCGGTTCCCGTTTCGGCTGCGATGGATTGCCCCAACGCGGTTGAGGTCAGTGGCCCTGTGGCAAAAATCCAGTGACCATCATCGGGCAGGGCGGTGATCTCACCATATTCTACCGACACATTCGGGTGCGCCATCAGCGCGTCGGTCACGGATTGCGCGAAAGGGTCACGGTCCACAGCCAGCGCACCACCGGCAGGCAAACGGTGCTTGTCGGCGGTCTGCATGATCAGGCCATTGGCTTCCCGCATCTCCCAATGCAGCAGGCCGACGGCGTTCTGTTCGCTGTCATCCGACCGGAAGGAATTTGAGCACACCATCTCGCCCAACAAACCCGTCTGGTGGGCAAAAGTGCCGACCTTCGGGCGCATTTCATGGATGACGACTTGCACGCCCATATTGGCGGCCTGCCATGCAGCTTCGGACCCGGCCATGCCGCCGCCCACGATGTGAAGGATCTGTGTCATGGCGCGGATGTAGGGCATGCCGAGCGGTCGCGCAATCCATACGCCTGCGGTCAGCGGCTTTGACAAAAATCAACATGGGCGCGCGCCGCCTCGTCTAACTACAGAGCACAACAAGACAGGACACGAAAATGACACGTCTCAAAATCATTGGTGTGATTGCGGCACTCATTGCTCTTCAAGCATGCGAGGAACCGGATCGCTACCCGATCAGCGGTGAACCCTGTGGACCCGAGGATCCGGTGGTTGTCTCACCGCCCGGCGATTGCGGGCCTGTAACCTGAGAATACACAGCTTTCGGCGGTTCCGAGACGTTTTTCAGGAGGTTGGGGAGTTTTGGGGTCGCCGCTGCGGGGATGGTCGGTCAGAGAGAGGCTGACCTGGAGGGACCTTCCGCATACGGCGACCCAAAATCGTCGTCGGTGGTTAACCGTGACTTATTTGTGCCCCATTTGTGCCCAAATTACCAGTGATCATTTGGAAATAGTCGGGTCACGATTTGGAAACAACCAAAAATCGTCTCGGATTTTAAAGAGTATGCAGCGGCTATTGCGTCCAGTTTGGAGGCCGCTTTTCGATGAAGGCATCAATGCCCTCGGCGGTGTCGCGGTCCAACATGTTCTGCACCATCACATCACCGGTATAGGCATAGGCTTGATCGATGGGCATTTGCAGCTGGTTGTAGAACGCCTGTTTGCCAATTTTCACCGCACTTCCCAGTTTGTCCGCAATCTGCGCGGCAAGGTTTTGAGTTGCACTTCCAAGCTCATCCATCGGCACAGCATGGTTAACAAGCCCCAATTCCGCAGCGCGGTCGGCTTCAATGAATTCACCTGTAGTCAGCATCTCGAACGCCTGCTTGCGTGGGATATTGCGGCTGAGCGCCACCATGGGCGTTGAACAGAACAGCCCGATATTCACGCCGTTCACGCCAAAGCGGGTGCCTTGTGCAGCCAAGGCCAGATCGCATGTCGCCACAAGTTGACAGCCCGCCGCCGTGGCGATGCCGTGGACCTGCGCAATGACCGGTTGGGGCAGGGACTGCACCCGCGCCATCATGGCGGCGCAGCGGTCGAACAAGTCTTTGAAATAGGCGGCGCCACCATCCTCGGCTTGTCGCCCCGCCGTCATCTGCTTCAGATCGTGACCCGCGCAAAAAGCTTTACCCGCACCCGACAGGACAACAGCCCGGACCGATCGGTCCTCCGCCACTTCATCCAGCGCGCCGTGAACGGCTGCAATCATCTCGTCCGACAGGGCGTTTAGCCGTTCAGGTGCGTTCATCCTCAGATGCGCCACCGCGTCCGTGACCTCACGTTCCAGAATTGCCATCTTGCCCTCCCGCAGATTTGCGGCTCACCCTAGGCCAGGGAAGGCATGAGGGAAAGTATGGCAGTTGTTATGACCGCGCCCGAGATGAACGCATTTTTGCAAAAAGTGTTTTTGGAGGTTGCAGGCGAGTTTCACGTCGAGGAGGTGACAGAAGAAGGCGTTGTCCTGCGATTGCTGGTCCAGGACAGACATCTGCGCCCCGGCGGCACGATTTCAGGTCCGGCGATGTTCGGGCTGGCGGATGTCACTGCCTATATGGTGACGCTGGCCCATATCGGGCCGCGTGCGCTGGCTGTCACGACGAATTGCGCGATCGACTTCATGCGCAAGCCCAAGGCAGGGGTGGACCTGATTGCCCACGGCCGTCTGCTGAAACTGGGCAAGCAGTTGTCCGTCAGCGACGTATTGCTGTTCTCGGAAGGGGACGAAAAGCCTGTTGCAAGGGCCAGCCTGACCTATGCGATCCCGCCACAGGGTGTTGATCTGCCGCAATAAAAAACGGCCGGGTCAGGGACCAACCTGAAGCCCGGCCGCAAGGGAAGAGGTCTGGCAAGTGCCACGGGGATGTCACACCCGCCAGAACACGCGCCGCGCTTCAAAATCGGCCTCGGCGGGTGTCAGTCCGACGTCACGCAGCAAGTGTGGGGGCAGCTGGTGCAGTGCCAGTCTGCTGCGGCGACGCTCGGCCCATTTCGACAGCACCACTGCGACGCGCAACGCGATGACCGAGGTTGCCGGAATGCGGTTCTGCGCAGTCAGGTAAGCCAGGTGTGAGGCGGGCGATTGCATATGGTGTGTCATGGGAATCTCCTAAATTGTATTGACACAATGTGGCGTGAATGCCATGGGTAAGTGATACAATGCAGATTATCGCAACGCTATGGAAACATTGTAATGAGTACAATTTGGTCGCCGGAATTGCTGGATGGGCAGGGGCCGAAATACAAGGCTGTGATGCAGGCGATCCGTCAGCGCATCTTGGACCATGACCTTACGCCAGGGGACAAGCTGCCGCCTGTGCGCGATCTGGCGTGGAGCCTTGGGATAACCCCCGGCACCGTGGCGCGTGCTTATACGCTGCTGACCGATGACGGCACTCTGATGGCCGAGGTCGGGCGCGGCACCTTCGTTGCACAACCCGATGAAAAGGGGCCGCTTTATGCGGATGTGCCGTTGGAAGTGGACAGTGCCAGGCACAATGCCGAAGCGCAGACTTGGAACGTCAATCTGTTCTCGCCCCATCTGCCCAGCGTGGGGCAGGCGACCCTGATCCGCAAACTGCTGGCGGATGTGGCACAGGATCCGCCGTCGGGCATGATGCATTATCCAACGCGCACTGGAGGCGCGCCCGCGCGGGCCGCGGCAGCCGCGTGGCTGGGCGATGCACCCATAGGGTCATTCAACGCCGATGACATCGTGCTGGCCAATGGTGGGCAGAATGCGATTTTGTTGATCTTTCAGGCACTTCTCAAGGGTCGGCGGCCCGCGATCCTGGTGGAAGACCTTGCTTATCCCGGCTTCCGACGGGCGGCAGAACTGTTGCGGGCCGATGTAATTCCGGTTGAAATGGACGAACATGGCGTCATCCCCGAAGCGCTGGAAACGGCTGCCAAAAGCCATGACGCGCAGGTGTTCTGCACCTCGCCGGAGGTCCACAACCCCACATGCGGCTTTACCCCCGTCGAACGCCGCGAAGCGATTGCGGATGCCGCAAGGCGCAATGACCTCAGTATCCTTGAAGATGATTGTTACCGTTTGGGGCAGGCACAGGCCCCCAGCTACCGGATGATTGTACCAGAACGCACTTGGTACATTTCGTCGATCTCCAAATCCATCACGCCCGCCTTGCGCCTCGGTATTGCCGTGGCCCCCAAGGGACAGGCGAACATCTTGCGGCGCACGGCGGAATACTCGTTCTTCGGTCTCGCCACGCCGCTCACCGATCTTTTTGCGGCCTTGCTGGTGCACCCGGACCTGCCGCACCTGATGGCCGATGCGCGCAAGGGGATCGGCACTTATGTGCAGCGTGCCGTAAACGTACTGGGCGGTTATGACATCACGTGGCGCAAGGACGTTCCATTCCTTTGGCTGCGCCTGCCAGAAGGGTGGCGCGCGGGCGCTTTTGTGCAAGCAGCCGCGCAACAAGGTGTAGGCATCCGTGCCGCCGAAGACTACGCCTGCCGCGATGCGCGCACGCCCCATGCGGTGCGCATTGCCATCAATGCAGGTGTCAGCCTTCAATCGTTCGAGGCGGCATTCGAACGGCTGCGCGTTCTTCTGGACAACCCACCTGACCAGATCGGGGTCTAAAGCAGCCCGCCCGCGCCCCAGGCCAAACCAAACCCAATCGTCGCGGCAGACAGCACTGCCGCATAACCGGCCAGTTTGACCCATGAAAACGGTCGTTCCCCATATGTGCGGCCCTGCATTCCGCAGACGACGACCTTCATTGCGTCGCCACCATATTGGTAGTGCATGATCCAGACAGGCAGCAGGATGCGCCTGTATCGGATGCCGCTGGTATCAGTGATGTAGCGCACGTCATGCACGCCAGACTTGCCCACATGCCCCTTGATACGGTTGCGGATCAGCAGATCCTTGTCGTCGGCATTGGCCTCAAGCCCTTCGGCTACAGACTGGTGATGCCGCTCAGCCCCAAAGCCCGAGAGGTAGCCGGGACGATAGGGGCGCAACCGGCGCGGTTCGAAATCATGCAGGATACCGTCGCGGATCAAGGGCGTCACATGGGGCGAAGCTGGCACCAGCAGGTCATCGAAGGTGATGCGCAGCCCGCCGGATGTCCGGCGCACCACCGTTCGCTTGTTCCGACGGACTTTGTACTTGGCCCAATAGTTCACAGCCTCTTCACTGTCGAAGGTCCAGAACGGGACATAGAGGCCTGCCACGCGCGCCTTGGATACCACGGTTTTCAAATCCGATGGCGCTGCCCATCGCCGGGCCACCCAATCGAGCGCCGCTGCCTGCGCATCGCTCTCAGGCACACGGAACGGGATCAATGCCTTGGTTTGGTAGCCTGTGTCGCTGGTCGCCAGCACCACCGGCCCGTCACAATAGGCGCAACGCTCGGACAGGGCCTGGCCCACAAACACCACATCGCCGCCGCAGGTCTGGCAGTGATGCACGCGGGTTTCAGCCACCGCCGGCGCATCGACGTCGGGCGCATCGGGATCGAAGTTGAATTCGCTCGCAGCCTCGGCATCGTTGTCCGTCTCTAACCCATACCGCGTGGCGCAACTGGAACACACAAGCGCCTGTTGTGCCGGGTCGTAGATACATTGCCCCGCGCAATTGGCGCATTGCAGTTCGGACTGTGCGGCGGTCAGATCGTCCATCAATCGGACTCCATGATCGCCATGGCAATCTCAAGCAGGACACGAAGGCGCAGCCAGCCCCGGTCGATGGCTGCCCCAAGATCGCCGTTCACGCCCCAATCGCCTATGATGGTTGCGATGAACCATGTGGTCATCAGCCAGAAGGCGACCAACGACCACCCGCGCAGGGATCGCAACCAACCGGCAGAGCCGTGTTTCAGCTCGTGTTTGGCCTCGTAGACCACGATCAGCTTGCGCATTGCGGGAATGCCAAGAGCCGTTGCAAAGGCGAGCAGCGACAGGGTGGCAAGGGCAGGGGCGGCAAGGTCTAGGAGCATGCGCCACCAAATCCCGCCGGATTTATGGGGTAATACAATACCTTATTTTTAACCATCTGTTTTTGCTTATTAAAAACAGTCATGCTGCCATTGACCTGCATTTGCCCTGCTGTATAACCGCGCAATCTGAAATTCCACCCTTCAAGGGATTCACCTTATGAAAACCTATACCGCAACACCTGCGGACATCGACAAGAAATGGATCCTGATCGACGCCGAAGGCGTTGTTCTGGGCCGTCTTGCCTCGATCGTCGCCATGCGTCTGCGTGGCAAGCACAAGCCGTCGTTCACACCCCACATGGACTGTGGCGACAACGTGATCATAATCAACGCGGACAAGATCCAATTGACCGGCAACAAGCGTCAGGAAAGCCACTACTGGCACACCGGCCACCCCGGCGGGATCAAGTCGCGCACCAAGGAACAGATCCTTGAGGGCGCACATCCCGAGCGCGTTGTGACACTGGCCGTCAAGCGGATGCTGCCCGGCAACCGTCTGAGCCGTCAGATCATGACAAACCTGCGTGTCTATGCCGGTGCTGAGCACCCGCATGAAGCACAAAGCCCCGACGTTCTGGACGTGAAATCCATGAACAAGAAAAACACCCGGAGCGCATGAGCATGGCTGACGAAATCAACACACTCGAAGACCTGCAAGCGGCCGTCACCGACGATATCGGCGGCGTTCAAGGCACCGAAGAGCTGGTCGCGCGCGACCCCGTCCGTGACGAATTTGGTCGCTCCTACGCCACCGGCAAACGGAAAGACGCGGTTGCCCGTGTCTGGATCAAGCCCGGTTCGGGCAAGGTCACCGTCAACGGCAAAGACATGAACACCTACTTTGCACGCCCCGTTTTGCAGATGATCCTCGCGCAGCCCTTCACTGTGGCCGGTGTCGAAGGCCAGTTTGACGTGGTTGCCACGGTCAAGGGTGGTGGGCTTTCCGGTCAGGCTGGTGCGGTCAAGCACGGCGTGTCCAAGGCACTGCAACTGTATGATCCTTCCTTGCGCGGTGCGCTGAAAGCGGCGGGCTTCCTTACCCGCGACAGCCGTGTCGTTGAGCGTAAGAAATACGGTAAGGCCAAAGCGCGTAAGAGCTTCCAGTTCTCCAAACGCTAAGCTGTACACCCATCTTTTCGAAAAGGCCGCTCCTCTCAGAGCGGCCTTTTTGTGTTTTGAAGTGGGCATGAGCCGAACTGTCACAGGTCTGGCCAATTCAGCATCGCGGTCCGGCTTCTTCGGTGCGCCTGTGCGCTGCCTGATCTAAGCTGGCTCTACGTCCGTGTCCGCAGAAAAGGTATGCCGTGTACGAAGTCTCGCAGGTCATGCAAATGGTTCGTCCATTGTTGGGGCGCGCAGGGCTGCCGACCGATGGATGGAACGCGCATCGCCTGTCGCGCCGGGATGATGCGGTGATGCACCGTGTGGTCGTGAAACTGACCGCACCGGGGCGTGCGCCACTTGTCACCAAGCTGGTGTTCCGACCGCACGATCGGGACGCATTTGCGAAATCCGCGGATCGCCAACGGGCCGTGACCGCGGCCATGGGGCAGGGCGCGCACATCCACGCAGTAGATCCGGATGTACAAATGGTGCTTATGGATTTCGTTCCCGGCGAAACTCTCTTTGACCTGTGTACAGGCCGCAAGGTTGCAGATCACGCACGCGCACTGAAGGTCGCAGGCCATTGGGTTGATCGCTTTCACCGGCATGACAGGTTTGAGCCGCGCCGCTTTCAACCCAAGTTTACCCTGTCCCATCTGCACAAACTGCATGGGTCGGTCAGGGATGGCACGTTTCGCATACCCCAGCGCAAAGCGTTTCAGGCCTTTCTGCAGCACACCATTGAATCCGCACCAGAACCTGAGGATTGCACAACAATCGCAGCAGTGGGACATGGTGACCTGAACATGCGCAATATCCTGATTGACGGGGACCAGGCATGCGGGCTGGATTATGGCGCGCCGGGGCTTTTGCCGGTTGGGCACGACCTTGCGCGCCTGTTCTGCCACTACGGTACACTTTGCGCCGCGCCCGGTGCGCGGGGCGATGGCCCGCTTCCCGGAATAGATCTGGGGCCATTCTTCAATGGCTACACCTTGACCGGGCCGGACGATGCGGTCGTGGCCTTTCTTTGCAAGGCGCGACTGATCCGCGATTGGCAGACCATTCCGAAGGCCGCACTGAAACGCAGTGTGGCGCAGCAAATGCGGTTCAGGGGGATACAAAAACTGACGCAAGCCATTTGCAGCTGATCGATACGATGTTGTCAGGCGTCCGGTTTGAGCAGTCCGAGACCCCGCAGATAAATGCCGATCCCGGTTTCCAGAAGGTCTTCGGGCGGAAAGGGCGATGCGCGGCCGGGCGAGTTGCGCGCAAAAAGCTCAACCACGCCATGGCTCATCGCCCAGATATGGGCCGAGAACATGGAGGCCGGAGGGCGCTTATCTTCCGGAATATGTTGGGATAAATCCGAAGCGGCCTTTTCCAGCACCGCATTGGCGCGTGTTGCCACATCCGCAAGTTCCGGCGTGCGGTTGGTCGAAATTCCGCTTTCGAACATCGCGATGTAGTGTCCGGGGAAGCGGCGCGCAAAGGCCAGATAGGCGCGGCCCGTGGCCTCAAAGGCTGCCAGAGCCGATGGTTGGCCGGATTGATACGCATGCTCCATCAGGTCAGCGAAGATGCCATAGCCCTGACGCGCGCATTCTGCGATCAGGTCTTCGCGTCCTTCGTAGTGCCGATAGACGGCTGCCGGTGTCACACCGGCCTGCTTGGCCGCTTCGGACAGGGTGAACCCGGTCGGGCCCTTCTCTTCGATCAACTTGAGAGCTGCTTCGATGAGGGCTTGTCGCAAATTACCGTGATGGTAGCCGCGTTTAGGCATCCCAGATGTCCGGTCCGCCACAAACGTCTTTGTCTATCTTTCCAATCGCTTGCGGGTCTTTATTCGTGTAGTCAAGGCCATGCAGAACAGTGCGGATCGCGTTCAGCCGCGCCCGCTTCTTGTCGTCAGACCGTACGACAGTCCAAGGCGCGTGACTGGTATGGGACCGCTCCAGCGTTTCTCGAATGGCGTCAGTATAGGCGTCCCATTTCTTCAACCCCTCAACGTCAATCCAGCTGAGTTTCCATTGCTTCAGCGGGTCGCGTTCGCGCGCCATAATGCGGCGCAACTGCTCGGCCCGACAGACGTTCAGCCAGAACTTGAACACATGGATGCCGTCATCGACCATCATCGATTCAAACGGGTTCACCTGGACAAAGAAATGTTCGCGTTGTTTGGGCGTGCAAAAGCCGAAAACCTGTTCGACCACACCTCGGTTGTACCAACTGCGGTCAAAGAACGTGATCTCACCGCCTGCAGGTAACTGCCTGACGTATCGCTGAAAATACCACTCCGTCGCTTCCGTCTCGGTCGGTTTGGACAGGGCCACAACGCGTGCGCCGCGCGGATTGAGGTTCTCGCGAAAGCGCTTGATTGTCCCGCCCTTGCCAGCTGCATCCCGCCCTTCGAACACACAGGCCACGCGCGCACCGGTGTTTGACACCCAGTCCTGCATCTTGACCAACTCGATCTGCAGAGCCTCCATCTCGCGCTCATACTTCTTTTTGCCCATCCGCTCGTCATGCGGATAGGTCGGCGTCAGGATGTCACCCTTGTCCGCCGTAGTGATCTTGCCGCGAATGTCTTCAGGCGCACCGGTTTCAAAGAAGTCGGTGATCGCGCCGTCGAAGGGAAGGCTCATGGCTCATCGCCCCAAAAGTTACTGCTCTTAACATCCAATATGGGGGAGCGCGGCGCTTAACGCAAACCCGCACGTGTCGCGACGCGATCAATTGCGTCGATGACCGTCTCGGGGTGAGTGTGCTGCGGCATATGACCGGCACCGGCCAGAACAGTGACGTTGGCGCCGTCGATTTGGTCGGGCAGCTTCGCCGAGTGCACGTCCAGCGGAACGATAGTATCTGCATCCCCGTGAACAACTTCGACCGGCACGGTGATTTTGTCGTACTCGGCAGACATGCGAACAACATGCGGACGCAGCCAGTTCACCTGACGTGCATTGGCCCGCATCGATGCGCGGCGCAGGATCAGGGCAGGGCCCACATGGTCGATGTACCCATCCGGCGCGTCTTGCGGCGCAAAGATGTTCGACACGACGGTATCAACATAGGTCTGAGGCACAAATGCGGACAGCAACGGCACCACAAGGCCGCCGCCAAGCGTTGAACCGTTGACCTTGTATGTCCAATCCAACTCTCCCGGCCACGGATTTGCGACGCCTGCGACGGACACGATGCCCGCCAAATCATCAAATTCCAACGCCCAGGCCAGGGCCACGATCCCGCCAAAGGAATGTCCAAGCACAATCGGGTTCCGCACGCCCAACTGGTCTGTTGCGGCCCGGAGCAGTCGCGCCTGTTCCGCCGGGCTGGCATGCGCCGTTGTCCAAGAGGATTTGTGCTTTGGGGACATCTGCTCGGTCCATCCGAGGCCGGGCCTGTCCAGAATTGTAACGCGGTACCGATCCTTCACCATGTCGGCAAACGCAAAGGTGAAGTCGCGCGTGTTACCGGATGCCCCATGGATCAAGACCAGATCTGGACCGTCGCCCATCTGCTGGGCATGCACGCCCACGCCATCCACATCAACGATTTGGCCCATGGCCGCATATGCAGCTTCGGCGTCGCGTTCGCGTTTCAGTGCAAACAACTGAACCACCGCGACACACAGGACGACAAGGCCCAGAAGAACAAACAGTCCTGATTTCATGCGCTTACCCCCTCAGATCGGTGGTGTCTTGTCCGATCCGGTCCATATCATACGGGGTTGTCAGATAAATCTCGGACAGCCAATTGCCATAAAGAAGATGGGCGTGACTGCGCCAACGGTTGGCGGGAGTTTGCGCGGGATCATCACTGGGAAAGTAGCCGACGGGCAGGGCAATTTCGGCCCCTTCCACCTGAACGGATGCCAGATCTCGGTCGTATTCCTGTTTCAGCGTGTCACTGTCGTACTCGAAGTGGTTGAGGATATACAGGGCACGGTGTGCGGGGTCCTCGATCAAACATGGACCAGTGACGTCCGATCCCAAAAGGATGGGCAGACCAGCGGCTTCGACCTCGGGCGCACGCACCTCTGTCCAGCGGCTGACCGGCACTACGCAATCATCCGAGAAGCCGCGCAAATAGGGGGACGCGGGCGCCAGATTTGTGTGCCGATACGCCCCGAACAGTTTCGATCCCAGCAGATGTTTCGAGACCTTGTGAAAGTGGTGAAGCATTGCCATGCCACCCCAGCACACGCCGAACGTCGAATGCACGTGGGTCTGGGTCCAGTCCATGATCTCTTCCAGCTCGGACCAGTAATCCACATCCTCGAAATCGAGATGTTCAATGGGAGCGCCAGTAATGATCAGGCCATCAAGCTTCTGGTCCTTCACATCCTGAAAGGTGCGATAAAAGCTCTCCATGTGTGCCGCGGCCGTGTTCTTGGTCTCGTGATCCGACATGCGGATCAGCGACAGCTCGATCTGCAACGGTGTGGCCCCGATCAATCGCGCAAACTGCGTTTCGGTTTGGATCTTCTTGGGCATCAGGTTCAGCAGCCCGATCTTGAGCGGGCGAATATCCTGACGGCTGGCCAGCGCCTCGTCCATGACCATCACGCCCTCGTTCGTCAGAACGTCGTAGGCGGGCAAGTCAGATGGTAATTTGATGGGCATGGGTCTGTTCCAGTTGAAGTCTGAAGGCCGGACTTAAGCTGCCAAGCCCCGACGCTCAAGGGCAGCTGCAACCAGATTGACGAAATCCGCTTCACCATTGAGCGAGGCAACCTCGTCCGCTGTCACGGTCACACCCCAGCGGGCCATGGCTTCGTAGCGAGGCTGGCGGTGGGCGAGGGCGCGGGCATAGGTCCAGCGGACAAAGGTGTCGGGATCGACCTTGTCCTGTGCTTCCCCGGTTTCGGACAGGTAGGTCGTCCAGCAGTCTAGCAGAAATTCGGGCTGGTAGGCCATCGGTTTGGGAGCCTTGTCAAAGCGCGCGATCAGGGCCGCCGTGTGCGCCTCGTCCCCTTTGATCCAGATGGGCAGGGCAACTGTGCTGAGCGTTGTCATCAGGGGGTCATGATCATCAGCGGGGTCCACCCATTCGCAGATTGACCCGCCGGTATCGCAGATGAAGTTGGGATAGCCATAGAGTTGCAGCGCCCGCTCGGCGAAATAGCCGGTGTCGTTGAGTGCTGCGATCTCGGATTGGCGAAACTGTTCCTGCCGCCGCCTGTACTCATCTATGGGCAGCCCGCCTTTGGCCGGATCACCGGGCTTTCCCAGATAGGTTGAGACGGGGGACAGGTTATGGAAGGTGATGTTCGACCCGATATAGATGCTGTTGGTCATCAGGAGGTCACGCAGAAACGGGACCTTCATAGCCTCGGCCTTGGCATTGTCAGCGATGCGTTCACCCATGTATCGCGTGCCAATGCGGTAATCGATCGAGTAGTGGAACCAGGTGCCGCTGTCGCGGACCGTGGTGGACATATGGGTCTTGCCCAGTCCCGACATGCCATAGACCAGCACCCGCTTGGACGGCGCCGCGCGCCAGTGATCTGCATCGCGGTAAAGCATCTGTGTCATCGTCCCCGTACCGTTCTTGCGGTTTGGCTTGTCCTAGCCTTGGGGCGTTTGGGGGTCAACGTGTCGACGGCGCAGGAGGGTCAGGATGCGACCATCAAGGATCGCAAGGCCCAGAGCCAGAAGGGCAAAGCCAGCGAATGCGTTGGGATTGAGCGTTTCACTCCGCACGGCTGCGCCGAGGACAATGGCAACGGGCGGAATGACAAGCGTGACCAGCATCAGGTTTCCGGCCCCCGCCATCGCAAGCACCCGGTAATACAGCAAATAGGCGCCGGCCGTCGCGACAATCGAGAAATAGCCAATCGCAAGCAGCGTATCGGTTTGCAGCGAAAGGGTGATGGGGCCATCCACAATCCACGCAAGTGGCACCGTGATGAGGGATGATCCCGTCAACATACCCGCGGCCGCAACCTGCGGCGGCAACCCACCCAGAAAGGTCCGCGCCCAGACGCCTGCGAACGCATAGCTGACGGTGCCCGCGATCACGGCAAGCTGCGCCAGACTGCGCACATCGAAATTCCGGAAATTCTCCAGCCCGATGGCGACGGCAACTCCGAAAAAGCCCAGACAGACGCCAAAGCCCTTGCGCATCGTGAACCGTTCATCTGCCAGGAAGACCGCCGCAACGACCACGCCAAAAATGGCCGTTGCCGCATTCAGGATCGACGTGAGCCCCGTTTCGATATGCAACTGCCCCCACGCCATCAGCCCAAATGGAATGGCGTTGTTCAAGAGGCCCATCCCCAAAAATCCGACCCAGACGCGTGGGGCGCGGGGCACAGGCAAGCGCATGGCCGCCACAACAATCCACAAGACACACATCGCCCAGAAGGTCCGATGGGCGATGCTGGTCAGCGGAGAGATTTCATCCAGCGCGATGCGGATCGACAGAAAAGATGCGCCCCAGATCAGACCAAGCAGCAGCAATTCGGCCCATGCGCGGCCAGACAGGGTTTTCTGAGGTATCATGCTTGCACCCTGTCAGGCTTGCAGATGGCCTGCCACCCGGAACCTGCGCAAAGAAAAACCCCGCCCGGACGAGGGGCGGGGTTTGCAAGTTGTCCCCGCGGGGACAGACTTAGAATTTGTACTCGAAGCGCAGACCAACAGAGACCGCGTCGTTACCGTCGAATTGAGCAACTTCGCTTGATCCACCCGGCGCAGAAATCGCGTCACCGGCGTTGGTATATCTTACGCCACCGGACACTGCGAATTTTTCGTTCACGTCATATTTCGCACCAATAGCTATGAACTGTGACCCGTTGCTCGGGGCAAGTGGGGACACAAGGTCATCGTCACCTCTGGTTGTGAACCCCGCGGATACCGACCCGGACCACTTTTCATTAAAGCGACGGCCGACGCCGATGGAAAAATCGAAACCGTCTTCGAGGTCAGTCAGCGCCGTGTTCGAAGAGGCCGGTGTGAGAGCGTCAAACCCTGCTGGCACAACAACCGTGTCAGAGTATCGCGCATAGCGAAGATTGCCGAATAGCAAGGTGTCGGGCGCGATTCCCGTTTGGAAATCGAGATTCAGGCTTTCAGGTGTTTCGACCTCAGTGAGAGTGTTTGCCGCCAACCCGAACGGAAGCGCTGCAACGGAAACCCCATTGATCGTTTCTGTGGTGCGCAGGTCATGCGTTGTGCTGGAGTTGTAGGTTAGTGAAACCCGGAGCGCAATGTCCGGGATTTCATAGGACACGCCAAGCACATAGCCAATATCGCCGTCCGACTCGAAGTTGCCGTTATAGCCGCTCAAAGCGCCAAATGCGGCTCCACCCAAGGATACGGATGCCGACACTTCCTGATAACGCACACCGCCGTGGACCGAAAAATTATCGTTGAATTTGTAGCGCCCGAGCGCTGTATACGCAATGCTGTCCACGGTAGCACCGGTGCCACCAAGGGCCGAGGCGGCTGGGTCCTCACCGTATAATGTATCCGCGCCGTAGGGTTCGTCGACGATTAACGCAAAAGACAATTTGTCTGTGGCGTCGTATTTGATTGCGCCGGACCATGTCAGATAAGAGTCACCAACGTTGCCAATCGGTTGGCCTGCAATGGATGGAACTGGAAAGGTCGAGTTGGTGGTCCCGTCAACGCTCGGGTCAGTGTAGGCCAGCGAAAACTCAAGGTGGTTCCCGGTTGCGAACAAAGGCGAGATATTTTGCCCGGAACGGTCCAAGCCAACGGCAAAGGCGGATGTCGACGACGCCAACAACGCCGCGACCGTCAGAAGACGGGTTTTCATTTCAATTCCTCCCAAAGGCGCGCTTTAGTGATGTCGAGTGAAGTGCGCGTTGGGACTGTATAAGCAGGTTTCAAGGGGTGTGCGTCAATATTGACGCTAGGGCAGAGGTCCCCTTGTGACGGAGCGTCACAAGTTTGTGACATTCAGGTCACAACGCCTTCGTATGGCGCGATTCCACCAGTATATTAACGTAATTGCCCGCAAATATTATGGCGGCGCCCACAAACACCCAGATATCAACGACTTCCCCGTAAACGAGCATTCCAATCACCGCGATGGCTGGAAGGCGGATGAAGTCGATCGGGACAACGACTGTTGCCGGCGCAATCGACAGGGCGTTCGTTAGGCAATAATGCGCCAAGAGCCCCGCACACCCGATCAGGAACACCCAAGGGCCCGTCTGCAGATCGGGCCACGCGATGTCTCCGTCGTACCCTGCCATCACGATCCCCATGACCAACTGCATGGATGTGAGCCAGAACAGGATGGACGTGATCCCTTCGGTGCGCGTGAGTTTTTTGGTCAACATGATGGTGATCGCAAAGAAGATGGCAGAGGAGGCTGCCGTGATCACACCGGCATTGATTCCGGCCATGTCCGGTCGAGCGACGATCAGAATGCCGATGAACCCCATGATGGCCGCCAAGGCGCGCACGGGTGTCAGGCGTTCCCCCAGAATCAGCGGGCTCAGCACGATGACCCAGATGGGTGATGTGAATTCGAGGGCAAAGACCTGCGCCAGCGGAATCACTGTCACAGCGTAGAACCAAAGGTTCTGACCGGTGAAATGGGCCAGATTTCGCACCACATGCGTACCCAACCGCGCCGTCTGGACGTTGCGCCACGCACCGGTGGCCGCGGCCAGGACGCAGACCACAAAAACACCCACGACAGAGCGGTACATCATGATTTCGAATGTATCGAGGCTGTCCGATACCTCGCGCCCTGCAACCGCCATGGTCGAGAACGACGCAATAGAGCCGCTCATCCAAAGTGCGGCCTTGAGGACGGGGCTCATGGCATGCCTTTGATGGTGTAGTCCCGTGCAATGCCTGCCGTCGCGCGTGCCCAGTCGGAGGCGCCTGCGCGGGTTTGGTGCGCGTCGAAGGCGGCGGGGTCGGTGAACTCTTCGGACACGGTCCAGACCAGCGGGTCATCTGTTGGCGTAACGTCAAATCGAATGCAGCCCGGTTCGGCCCGCGTCAGTTGCACATGTTGGGGCAGGGCGGCACGCACGCGCGCGGCCTCATCCTCTGACGCGCAGCGCAGAAACCCGTCCAGTGTCACTCCCATTCGATGGTGCCCGGAGGTTTTGACGTGATGTCATACGTTACCCGGTTGATCCCCGGCACTTCGTTGATGATGCGCGTGGCGGTTTCGCCCAGAAACTCATGGGTGAAAGGATAGTAATCGGCCGTCATCCCATCCACGGATGTGACGGCACGCAGGGCGCAGGCATAGTCATATGTCCGACCGTCACCCATTACGCCCACAGTGCGCACTGGCAGGATGGCGCAGAAGGCTTGCCAGATTTCGTCATACAGACCGTGCTTGCGGATTTGGTCGATATAGACGGCATCGGCTTCGCGCAGAATGTCGAGCTTGGCCCGCGTGATCTCTCCGGGGCAGCGGATGGCAAGGCCGGGGCCGGGGAAGGGGTGCCGACCGATGAAATGATCCGGCAGACCCAATTCGCGGCCCAAGGCGCGCACTTCATCCTTGAACAACTCACGCAACGGCTCAACCAATGTGAGGCCCATCTTTTCCGGCAAGCCGCCGACATTATGATGTGACTTGATGGTGACCGATGGCCCGCCGGAGAAGCTGACGCTTTCGATTACATCGGGGTAGAGGGTGCCTTGGGCAAGGAATTCGGCCCCTTCGATCTGATCGGCGTATTTCTGGAACACGTCGATAAACAAGCGACCGATGATCTTGCGCTTGGTTTCGGGGTCGGACTGGCCGTCGAGTTCCCCAAGAAACAGCTCGGTTTCGTCGGCGTGGATGACCGACAGGTTCATGTGGTCGCGGAACATGCCCACGACTTCCTGCGCTTCGTCTTTGCGCAGCAGCCCGTGGTCGACAAACACGCAGGTTAATTGGTCGCCAACGGCTTCGTGGATGAGGGCTGCGGCAACCGAGCTATCGACGCCGCCCGACAAAGCACAGATGACTTTTTTGTCGCCAACCTGTTCGCGGATGCGTTCCACCGCTTCCTCACGGTAGGCACCCATGGTCCAGTCTCCGGAGAACCCGGCAAGCCGCACGAAGTTTTCGTAGAGCGTCGCGCCCTTTGGTGTGTGATGAACTTCAGGATGAAATTGCACGGCGTAGAAGTGACGTTCGGTGTCTGCGGTAATGGCGTAAGGCGCGTTGGGGGAGGTGCCGTAGACCTTGAACCCCGGTGCCAGTTTCGACACGTGGTCGCCGTGGCTCATCCAGACCTGCTCGTTGCCGTCGGCGAACCAGCCGTCGAGCAGATCAAGCTCGCCTTCGGGCGTGACGAATGCCCGTCCAAATTCGGCTGTGCCGCCGCCGCCGGAAATCTTGCCGCCGTCAACGTGACCGCCAAGCTGCTGCATCATCGCCTGTTGGCCGTAACAGATGCCAAGGACGGGTACGCCCATATCCCAAAGTGCCTCTGGCGCACGCGGTGATCCGTCACGCGTCACGCTGTCTGGTCCACCTGACAGGATCACTGCCTTAGGCGCCATGTCGCGCAGACTGTCATCAGTCACGTTCTGGTACGGATGAATTTCGCAATACACATCCAGCTCGCGTAAACGGCGCGCAATCAACTGCGTCACCTGGCTGCCAAAGTCGATGATGAGGAGGCGGTCATGGGTCAGATCGGTCATGCCGCTGCAATAGGGGCGCGGGCAACGGGTGGCAAGCGTCGGACTGGGGTTCCAGCCCAGACCCCGGTTTATTTTCGTCAGAAGAAACCGACATGTCGCTTTTTTCCCTTGAGGGGCGCTATGAGCCTGCGACGGGTGCTGCGATGCGGTAATCACCGGGGCACCTAAGTCACATGCAAAAGGGGATGGGTCATGGCCGAGGCAGCGACACGCAGACGGGGACGCGGAGGCGGTGGGGCCGCACGGCGGGCCGAGCGCAGTGCGGTGTCGTTCGAGACCGCCCGGTTCATCGAGCGCAACATCCCCAATTTCGAAGTGCTGACCGAAGAAGCGCTCGAGATCATCGAACACAACGCCGAGACCGTGCTGGAAGAGATCGGGGTGAATTTTCCCGACAATCCTCCCGCCTTGCAGCGCTGGCGTGATGCTGGCGCGGACGTGGACGGTGAACGTGTACGCATCCCGCGCGGTTTGGCCCGCAAGCTGTGTGAAACAGCGCCGTCGTCCTACACCCAGCACGCGCGCAACCCCGCGCGTAATGTTGAGGTCGGGGGCAAGTCCCTTGTTCTGGCCCCGGTCTATGGTCCGCCTTTCGTGCGCGATGCCGACGGCGGGCGCCGCTATGCCACGATGGAGGACTTCCGCAATTTCGTGAAGCTGGGCTACATGTCCAAGTGGCTGCACCATTCCGGCGGCACGGTGTGCGAACCTACGGATGTGGCAGTGAACAAGCGCCATCTGGATATGCTGCACGCCCACATGACGCTGTCGGACAAGCCCTACATGGGGTCAGTCACCGAACCCAGCCGCGCACGCGATTCGGTCGAGATGTCGGAGATACTGTTCGGCAAGGACTTCGTGGCCGAAAACACGGTGATGACCTCGCTCATCAACATCAACTCGCCCATGACGTTTGACGATGTGATGATGGGTGCGCTTGAGGTCTATGCCCAAGCCAATCAAGCCTGCATCATTTCGCCCTTTATCGTCGGGGGCGCCATGGCACCCGTATCCGTTGCGGGCACGCTCACCCAGGTGTTGGCCGAGGTGCTGGCAGGCATCGCATATTCCCAACTGTGCAAGGCAGGGGCACCTGTGATCATGGGCGCGTTCGTGACATCCATCGACATGAATTCGGGGGCACCCACCTTTGGCACGCCAGAGGCCGCACACATCACATACGGCGCGGGCCAGTTGGCACGGCGGCTTGGATTGCCGTTCCGGTCCGCAGGATCGTTCTGCGGTTCAAAGTTGCCGGATGCGCAGGCAGCATATGAAACGGCCAATTCGTTGAACATGGGGCTACTCGCCGGGGTGAACTTTATGTTGCACTCCTGCGGTTGGCTTGAGGGTGGGCTCGTCAGTTCATATGAAAAATTTGTGATGGATGCGGACCAGCTTGGCACGCTGCACCATCTGGCAGCCGGCGTTCAGATGGACGAGAACGCCCAAGCCATGGATGCGATCCGCGAAGTGGGGCCGGGTGGGCACTACCTTGGATGTGCCCATACGCAGGCGAACTTCAAGCAGGCTTTCTGGAAATCAGACCTGCTGGACTACAAACCATTCGAGACGTGGGAAGACGAGGGCGCACGGGATACGGCCGCGCTGGCCTCGCTTCGGGTGCAGAAACTGCTGGGGGATTACCAGCAGCCCGCAATGGACCCCGCCACGCGAGAGGCGCTGGACGCCTATGTCGCGGAAAAGAAAGCGGCGGAACCCGACAGCTTCATGTGATCAGCTTGCGGGTTCGCCTTGTGCGGCCCGCAAAATCCGCGCCTCTCCCACAATGGCAATCAGAATGTCGATATGGCGCAGCAGGCTGTAGGACGAATCGTCTCCGATACGTTGGGCATTCAATTCACCCTCCAATTCCATCAGGCGCATCAGTGCGGCTCCGTGGCGAGGCAACTGACCATACCCCAGCAAACGGGGCAAATGGGCGCTGCGGCGATAATCCTCGGCACCGATTCGTGCGGCACGCATCAAAAGGCGAGGACGGCGCAGCGCGCCAAGCATGGTCAGGATATCTTGCATTTCCGGTCTCCTTTTTAGGCGCTGATCCGATCCCCATCGGTGAAGCGCAGGGCGACCATTGCACAACCTGAACGGGTGTTGCGTGCCTCTGCCGGAGCCCGCACGTTCGTTTAGCAACTGTTTATCATTTAGAAACAATGCTGCTCATCACGACGAATGTTAACGATCCGGTAATCAATGCACCTTTAGGTTGTGTGGACATTTTGTGGACAACCCCATGCGGACGACACGACATCGGGGGCCCAAAAGGGAAGAAGGACGGACACCGACTATGCGCAACAGCGATGCACTCTGCGCCATGGACCTGAACCTGCCAACTTGGGTTCCGGACGCGGCCGTACACTACCTTGCCCACACCGAAGCGGGGCTTCCTATTCGCGAACTTGCGCGCAAGTCAGGCTGTCATGCCTCGACCGTGTTGCGCCAGATTCGCCGGTTTGAAACCCGCCGCGATGATCCACTTGTGGATGCAGTGCTGCGTAAACTCGGGGCCTCACTGGGTCGAACCCGTTCGTCGGCTGAACCACAGCCCATCAAGGATGATCCGGACATGCAAAACGCCCTCGCTCAGGACCACGGTCCAGAAACCGCCATGATGACGCAGGACTCGGTGCGCATCTTGCGCCGACTTTGTGAAACGGGGGCCGTTCTTGCCGTCGCCGTCGATATGGAAAAGGCGGTTGTGGTGCGCGACGGTGCCACGGGCAGCAGCACCCGCACCGCTGTCTGTGATCGTAAGGTGGCAGAGGCCATGGCGCTGCAGGACTGGATCGCGACCGAGCAAACGGGGCGGATCACACGCTACCGCATTACTCCTGCTGGTCGCGCCGCCTTGGAATCGATGATGGGAGAGGTCGAGGAGCCGCAGCCGGGCCTTGCCGAAGCCGCGACACCCTTTTCCGATCAACACCGCCAATGGGGTGAACGTACGGTACAAGACACGGAAACCGGGCAGCCTCGCAAGGTGCGCTACAATCTTGCGGAATCGCCACTGACGGCTCTGGCCCGCCGTCGCGACAAGGGCGGACAGCCGTTCCTGTCCGATGATCTTGTGACCGCCGGTGAACGTCTGCGTGAAGACTTCGAATTGGCGCAGATGGGCCCTCGTGTCGCGCAGAATTGGGATCGGTTTTTGACCGGTGGCGGCCGTGGTGGTTTCGCCATGGACAGTGGCGTGGGCAATGGCCCTGATGGTGCACGCCGCCGTGTTGCAGGGGCTTTGCGCGATCTGGGTCCGGGCCTGTCGGATGTCGTTCTGCGCTGCTGCTGCTATCTTGAAGGGCTGGAAAGTGCAGAGAAGAAATTGGGCTGGTCCGCGCGGTCCGGCAAAATCGTACTTCGCATCGCGTTGATGCGCCTGAAGCAACATTACGAAGAGACGACAGGACCCGGCGGCGGCATGATCGGCTGATCTTGCACTGTCGGTTTCGATGAATGGCGCTGCGTTCCTCCCCGCAGCGCCATTTTTTGTGGCTCCGCATAAGTTGACTTGGCACTTTCCATCACTTTCGGCATGCCTGCATGGACCAAAAGCGGAGTGCAAAGATGACGGAACAGTCAAGGGACGGGCTTGCCTTGCTGCTGATGCGGCTGGGGTTGGCGTGGTTCATATTTCTGTGGGCTGCCCACAAGATCATCACGCCGAAGCAATACCAGGGCCTTGCCCGGCACTTCGATGGGATCGAGTTGGACTTTACGACTATCTATCTCGTGGCGGGTGCCCAAATTCTGATCTGCATACTTGTGGCCCTCGGAGTCGTGCGCTGGCTCAGTTATCCGGCGCTGGCGCTCATGCATCTCTTTACCGTCTTGCGCCGGTGGGAAGGGTTCTTTGATCCTTTCGCCCTGAACGACCGCGGCTTTCCAATCCACCGCAATCAGGTGATCGACCTTGCGGTACTGGCGGCCATGATCGCGCTGATCCTTTTGATCCATCGCGATCGGTGGAGCGTTGCAGTCTGGTGGCGTAATCATAGCGGCGCATAGCGGCCATGCGCCGCGTGGTATTTTCCGCAGCGTCATCTATGCTAGAATCCAGTTTAACGTTGAACCATCTGGCAGAGACCCATGCGTGATCTGAAAATACCTGAGCAACGGCACCCCGAAAAAGCGCGGCGGCCAGATAATCCGCAGCCCAAGAAACCGGACTGGATCCGAGTCAAGGCGCCGGTGAGCCAGGGCTACAAGGACACGCACAAGATCATGCGTGACAACGGGCTCGTGACCGTGTGCGAAGAAGCGGGCTGTCCCAACGTTGGCGAATGCTGGAGCCAGGGTCACGCCACCATGATGATCATGGGTGAGGTTTGTACCCGCGCCTGTACCTTTTGCAACATTGCAACCGGAAAGCCGCCCGAAGCCCTCGACGCGTTCGAGCCGGGCCGTGTGGCTCATGCGGTCGAAAAGCTTGGCCTGAACCACGTCGTCATCACATCGGTCGACCGCGATGACATTGACGATGGAGGCGCAGACCACTTCGCCCAAACCATTCGTGCCATCCGGCACCGCAGCCCGGACACCACAATCGAAATCCTGACCCCCGATTTCATTCGCTGCGATCCGTCCGTGCTCGAAGTGGTAGTCGAAGCCCGCCCCGATGTGTTCAACCACAACCTTGAAACGGTGCCGGGTCTTTATCCCGAAGTACGCCCTGGCGCGCGTTATTTTCACAGCCTGCGCCTGTTGCAGCGAGTCAAGGAACTGGACCCGACCATGTTCACCAAATCCGGTATCATGGTGGGCCTGGGCGAAGACAGGCAGGCGGTCATTCAAGTCATGGAAGACATGCGCGCCGCCGACATCGATTTCCTGACGATTGGTCAGTACCTGCAGCCGACGCCCAAGCACCACCGGGTGGACCGGTTTGTGCATCCGGACGAGTTCGCATCTTACGAAAAGGCAGCCTACGGCAAAGGCTTCCTGATGGTTTCTGCGACACCGCTCACACGTTCATCCTATCACGCGGGCGATGATTTTGCCCGTCTGCGCGCGGCGCGTCAGGCCAAATTCGGCTGAGACTTCACAACGTTGAATTGTTTGGGCTTGTCCGAAATTTTCGGTGCCAGCTTGGGTGAGAAAAAGGCTTGAAATTTCCGTCCAGACCGTGAAAAAATCACAGTGGAAAAACTGTTCAGATACCGTTTTTCGTGAGTAAATACAAAGTGATACCCGTTAAAGGTGTGTCAATATAGCTTGACACACCGAAAGCTTTACTCACACAGTTTTAGCTGGGGATAGACACTTGGGAGTGCGCCCAATGATCGATCCATTGACCAAAGTTACAATGCTTGAAGAGCTGATTGAGGATCTCGACCCCCGGGTGAACGAGGTCGCAATTGCCCATCTTCGCGATGCCATTGACGCGCTGAATGCAACTTCACGGGACAGACCAACACGGTACGCGCGGTCTGCGGATCTGGTGGACGGCGCCGTTTCGAAAAAGGGCACCGTACGCCTGTTCAAGTGAACCGAACCTTGCCAATGAAGGGCAGGTTTCGATTGTGTTGCGCAAAGTCGATGCCGTATCCCACAACAAATTCATCCGGGATTTCAAAGCCAGTCCAGTCCGCCTTGACGTCGACCTCGCGGCGCGAAGGCTTGTCAAGCAGGGCAATGGTCCGCAGCTTTGACGGATTGCGGCCTTTCAGCAGGCGGATCACGTGGTGCATGGTAAATCCGGTGTCCACGATGTCCTCAACCACCAACACATCGCGTCCTTCAATTGCTCCGCGCAAGTCCTTGAGAATACGCACTTCCCGGCTGCTTTCCATCCCATCCCCGTAGGAAGATGCTTCCAGAAAATCGACCTCGATCGGCAGGTCCAGTTCACGCACAAGGTCCGCGATGAACACAAAGGATCCCCGCAACAGACCAACGACAACCAGCTTGTCCGTGCCGGCAAATTCGCTCTGAATTTCGTCGCACAGCGCTTCGATCCGGGCGGCAATCGCCTTGGCCGAGATCATCTGATCTATGACATATGGCCGCTCTGACATGGTGATCCCCTTGATTTCAGGCCGTAACCGCGACACATCCTGCGAAACAGTTGCCAAGGTCGTTCCTACCCCAATGCCCACCCATTCCGAAACCCGCTTCCTGCCGTACACCGCTCAGCAAATGTATGATCTGGTGGCAGATGTCGAAAAATACCCGCAATTCTTGCCGTGGTGTGCAGCGGCACGCGTGCGCAAGGTGACACCCAAGGACGACACGCAAGTCATGGAGGCTGATCTGGTCATCAGCTTCAAGGTCTTCCGCGAACGCTTTGCATCCTGTGTGGTTCTGTATCCCGACGCGAAAAAGATCGACACCGAGTATCTGGACGGCCCGTTTCGCTACATGAAGTCCAATTGGGCGTTCGAGGACGCGACCGGCGGGTGCAATGTGTCATTTTTCGTGGACTTTGAGTTCAAGAACGCGATCCTGCAGGGCATCATCGGTGTCGTCTTCAATGAGGCGATGCAGCGCATTGTACGGGCTTTTGAGCGACGGGCGGCAGAGCTTTACGGATAGCGGCGGCTTTGCCTGACCCGGTGCTTCGGGGAGGATTTTGTGACACAGGAACGTTTGGACATCACCGCGCTCCTCCTGCGGTATGCGCACACCGAGCCGCCCGAGAAGGTGCGCGCTGTCATGCAGCTGTCCGTTCTCGATTGGGCCGCTTGTGGAATTGCAGGTCAGCGCGAGGGCGATTTTGCCGACTGGGCCGCAACGATGACATCGGGCGGGCCTGCCACCCGCTTGGATGGGCGCACTGGTACTGTGGCTGAGGCTGCGTTGATCAATGGCACCCTGTCTCATGCGCTGGACTATGACGACACACATTTTGCGCATATCGGCCATCCGTCCGTTGCTGTTGTCCCAGCCGCCCTTGCTGTGGCGGAGGCTGAAGGCGTGACTTTGCGGGATATGGTCGACGCAGCGCTTGTCGGTGCGGAGGCGTCCGTTGCTGCCGGCCTGTGGCTGGGGCGCGCGCATTATCAGATCGGATTTCACCAGACGGCAACGGCGGGCGCGTTTGGTGCGACCGTTGCCGCGGGACGGGTGTTGCGACTTGACCCTGACCAGTCCCGGTATGCGCTGGGATTGTGTTCGACAATGGCGTCGGGGCTGAAGTCGCAATTTGGAACCATGGGCAAGCCGCTGAATGCCGGGCTTGCAGCACGGACCGGGGTCGAGGCGGCGATGTGGGCCCAAGCGGGTATGACGTCCACGCGTGACGGATTGGCCGGACCTTTGGGCTTTGGTGAGACGCACCATGGGGCAGGGGAAGACGTGCCGTTTGACTGGCGCATGGATGCGGTCAGCCACAAGTTTCACGCCTGCTGCCACGGTCTGCACGCCACGCTGGAGGCTGTGCGCAACGCCCCTTTGCGAGACGCGCGGCAGGTTACGGTGCACACCCATCCGCGCTGGATGACAGTGTGTAATCAGGTGGCGCCGGATACGGGTCTGGGGGCCAAATTCTCCTATGCCCACGTTCTGGCAATGGCCGCTTTCGGCTTGGACACCGGGGACATCAGCGCATTTACAGACAGCTGTGCGCAGGACCCGTCATTGGTGGCATGGCGAGGCCGGGTGCAGGTCGTGCCCGACGACAGCGTGACCGAAATGCAGGCGCGCATTGTCGTGGACGGAACGACCTACACGCACGATCTGGACAGCCCCTTGCCGATTGAGGCCCGCAGACAACGCATCCACGAAAAAGCCCGCGCGCTGGTGGGCGCACGGGCGGATGAGATCGCGCAAGCCATCGAAGACGACGACTTGGCGCGTTTTGCTCAGCTGCTGACGTCGTAGGCCCGCTCGCCATGCACAGCGAGGTCGAGGCCATTGACCTCGGTCTCTTCATCGACACGCAGGGGTGTGATCATGCGCACGACAAAGACCAGCACGACGGACACAACGACGGTGTAGACGCCGACGATGGCCAGTGAACCGAGTTGTGCGGCCCACGATCCAGCCCCGAAGACGGCGATCATGATTGTGCCAAAGATGCCGCCAACGCCGTGCACCGCAAATACGTCCAGCGTGTCGTCGATTTTCAAGCCGTTGCGGATCAGCGTGACCGCTTCCTGACACAGAACGCCGGCGACGGCGCCGATGATCATCGCCTCGACCGGGCCAACAAAGCCGGAGGCAGGCGTGATGGACGCAAGGCCCGCGATGGTGCCCGTGACCATACCCACAAGGGATGCCTTGCCGAACTTGATCCGTTCCCACAACGCCCATGTCAGCGACGCCATCGCGGCAGAGATATGGGTGACGGTCAGCGCCATCGCAGCGCCACCATCAGCGGCCAGTTGCGAGCCACCGTTGAAGCCGAACCAACCGACCCAAAGCAGCGCCGCACCCATCATCACCATGCCGGGATTGTGCGGCGGTGTGGTCTGGTTCTTGCGCGCGCCAAGGAAGACGGCCAGCACGATGGCCGCAATGCCTGCGGTCTCGTGCACCACGATGCCGCCCGCAAAGTCACGCACGCCTGTTTCGCCAAAGATTCCGCCATCGGCCAGCATGCCGCCGCCCCAGACCCAATGCACAACCGGCGCATAACACAACAGCATCCACAGGGCAGAGAACAACAGGACAAAGCCAAAGCCGATCCGTTCGACATAAGCACCCACAATCAACGCGGGCGTGATGATGGCGAAGGTCATCTGGAAGGCAAAGAACAGAACCTCGGGCAAGGTGCCCGACAGACTGTCGGCGTCCACACCACTCAGCAGCAACTTGTCCAGGCCGCCCCAAAGCCCGGTCTCACTGCCGCCAAAGGCGATGGAATACCCCGCCACAAACCACAGAATGCTCATCAAACATGCAATGGCATAGCATTGCATGAAAACGCTCAGCACGTTGCGGGCGCGCACAAGGCCCCCATAAAACAGTGCAAGGCCCGGCAATGTCATCATCAGCACCAGTGCGGTTGCCACGATGATCCAGGCTGTATCGGCTCCGTTCATTGTCCCCTCCGGAATTTTTTTGTGAGGAGGCTGTGGCGGACGAGCGACGCGGAAAAAAGAGGCGATGGGGCCACGCACTGCCAAAAAGATCGGCATTTCGTGGCTTGATGCAATGTTAGGCAAAGAATTGGCGTTACCGCACAATTATTCAGCAATGTGTGAAGTTATGCTTGCTCGGCCTTCAAAGCGGTCAGAAGCAAACTCAACGCGTGATCTCGCGCCGCTTTTCGCACGCGCGCACGGCCCAAAGCGCCGAACTCAACTGTTTCAGTGACCACGCCATTTGCGCCCGCGATCCCGAAACACACGCGTCCTTCAGGTTTGAACTCTGACCCGCCCGGCCCGGCGATGCCGGTGATCGACAGAGTCAACTGCACGGGCGCATGTGCCAGCGCGCCCTGTGCCATCTCCGACGCGACCTCTTCGCTGACCGCGCCATGGGCGTCGAGGGTGGAGGCCGTCACGCCCAACATGTCCATCTTGGCCTGATTGGTGTACGTAACAAACCCGCGCTCCACGACAGCGGATGATCCGGGGATATCCGTCAACGCCGCCGCGACCATGCCACCTGTGCAGCTTTCTGCCGTGGCAATCAAAACGCCGCGTTCCTTTGCGAGATCAAGGACTTCTGCAGCAAGGCTCATCCCATCAGCACCCCGTGTGCAACGCCTGCCAAGGCCAGCACACCGATGGCGGCAAACACACCCGCAATCACGTCATCCAGCATCACGCCGAGCGCATCGCCGCGCCGATCCGCCCATCCCACAAGCCACGGTTTCCAAATGTCGAAAAGGCGGAACAGGATGAAAGCGGCGATCCATCCGGGCCACAAAACCAGGATATCCAGCCCCCGATCCCAAGCGGCGTAACTGAGTGGCGCAAGGGCGATCCATTGGCCCACCACCTCATCCGCCACAATTTCTGACGGGTCGTGATCGGCGCTTCCCGTGGTCATTTCCGCCGTGGCCCACCACGCGGCCACAAAATACAGAACCGCAGCCACAGCCAGCAGGGGAAATCCACCGAGCTGATGCAGCACCCACGCCAGTGGCAGGGCAGCCAAAGACCCCCACGTTCCGGGGGCGGGGCGCAAATAGCCTACATAACAAACAGTGCCCAAAATCCGTGCAATCATGGCTTGATCAACGCGGCTGTGGCGATGCAGGCGATGCCCTCGCCGCGTCCGGTAAAACCCAATCGCTCGGATGTGGTGGCTTTGACCGACACGCGGTCTTCCTCCAGCCCCATGATCTCTGACATCACTTGTCGCATCTGCGCGGCATGCGGCCCGATCTTCGGCTCTTCACAGATCAAGGTGCAGTCCACATTGGATATCTCGAACCCCGTATCTCTGGCCATCGCAACAGCATGACGCAGGAAGATCTCGCTCGCGGCGCCCTTCCACTGCGGATCGGATGGCGGGAAATGCTGGCCGATATCGCCTCGGGCCAAGGCGCCGTAGATTGCGTCTGTCACTGTGTGCATGCCCACATCCGCGTCCGAATGGCCCACAAGGCCACGATCATGCGTCACATCAACACCGCACAACGTGACGTGGTCTCCGGGGCCGAAGGCGTGCACGTCGAACCCGTTGCCCAGTCTAATGTCCATCGCGTCCTCGCAAGATCCGTTCGGCCCGTGCAAAATCAGCGGGCAGGGTGATTTTTAGATTGTCCTCGTCCCCGGGCACAATGGCAACGGCCAACCCGTGCGCGCGGGCAACCTCGACATCATCTGCGGCACCGCCGGGATGGGCCGCATGCGCATCGCGAATGGATTGCAGGTGAAACCCCTGCGGTGTCTGCGCCCGGTAAAGCCCCTCGCGATCCCGCGTACCAGTGACTCGTCCATCCGAACCCGTCCAAAGGGCGTCTGTGACGGGCACGGCCGGGGCTGCCCCGGGGGAACTGGTCAGCGCATCAAGTACGGCTGCAATTGTCGCCGCCGTCACCAGTGGGCGCGCCACGTCATGGATCAACACGTGCGGTGCACCGGCAACCGCGTTCAGCCCAAAGGCCACTGACGCAGCACGATCTGCCCCACCATCGACGACAGTGATATCGTCGCACTCTAGTGCCGCGACCCGCTGCGTATCATCCGGGTGGACGACCAATACAACCTGACCAATGTGAGGATGCGCGGTGAACGCCTGCAAGGTGTGTTCCAGCACCGGTTTACCCGCCAGCAGCTGCCATTGCTTCGGCAAATGCCCACCGGCCCGTACACCGCGTCCGGCGGCAACGATCACGGCGGCAGCCAGTGTCATACTGCATGGTCCTTTGACATGCCTGATCTGTAGGGGGTCTGTCGCGACCTGTCCATGGGCCGAATACGTGCCTAAAAATTAGGCATGTTGCAGGTGTGTGCTGGCTGAATGGGCCTGAGCCAATTGAGAAAACCATTGCAGTGCGGTACCAACGGCAAGCGCACAAGGATTAGGCAAACCATATGGCCGCTGGCCCTCTCAACATGACAACGCCTGTGATGCTGGCCCCGATGGCCGGAATCACCGATCTGCCGTTCCGCTCCCTCGTGGCGCGTTTTGGTGCGGGCATGGTCGTGTCAGAGATGGTGGCCAGCCACGACATGCTCAACGCCCGCCCCGGCAGTCGGGAAAAGGCGGAACTGGGCCTTGGGGCCGATGGTACGGCCGTGCAACTCGCAGGCCGAGAAGCCGCGCCAATGGCCGAGGCGGCCAAGATGGTTGCGGGGCAGGGCGCGCAGGTCATTGACATCAATATGGGCTGCCCCGCCAAGAAAGTGGTCAACGGCTACTCGGGATCGGCCCTCATGCGCGATCCGGACCATGCGCTGACGCTGATCGAAGCGGTGGTGAAAGCCGTCAATATTCCGGTCACGCTCAAGACCCGGCTAGGTTGGGACGACGCGCTGATGAATGCGCCCGACATCGCGGCGCGGGCTGAGGCCGCAGGCATCCGCCAGATCGTGATCCATGGACGCACACGCTGTCAGTTCTATAAAGGCCAGGCCGATTGGGCTGCCATCCGCAGCGTGGTTGACGCCGTGGACATCCCCGTGATCGCCAATGGAGACATCGTAGACGCAAAGACCGCCCGACAGGCACTTGATCAATCAGGCGCGCAAGGCGTCATGATCGGACGCGGCGCACAGGGCAAGCCGTGGCTGTTGGCGGAGGTGGCGCGTGCGCTCTATGGGACACCGGCACCGGACATTCCAAAGGGCGACGCTTTCGCCGCCATGGTCATGGATCACTACGCAGAGATGCGCGCCTTTTACGGAGACCTTCTGGGGCTGCGCGTCGCGCGAAAGCATCTGGGCTGGTTCATGGACACGGCAGGCACGCCCACCGATCTGCGCCGTGCTGTCCTGACGGCCAAGACACCCAAAGCGACCATGGACCTGCTGCCGCGCGCACTGTGCCCTGAAACCGGGATGGCCGCTGCATGACGGGGGCGGGCGATCTTTGGGCTTCGCTGCCTGTGCCGGTGATCATCATCGGTCCGCAGGACGAGATTGTGGACATCAACTCCTCCGCCGAAGGGTTTTTCAACGCGTCCGCCAAGACCATGATGGGCCTGCCGCTTTGGGACGAGCTGGCGGTGGATGCTCCGCTTGAAGACAGCCTTGCGCGTGCGCGCAAGAACGGCACGCCGCTCTTCGTCAACGATGTGGATGTGGGCCATGGCGGGCGCGCGCCTTTGCAGTGCGCCTTGCAGATCGCTCCTCTGATTGGCGCACCGGACCACATGGTACTGATGATCTCGCCCCGCGAGTTGTCTGGGCGGATGACGCAGAACCACTCGGTCAAATCCGCCGCCAAGTCGGCCATCGGGATGGCCGAAATGCTCGCCCACGAGATCAAGAACCCTTTGGCGGGCATCACCGGCGCGGCACAGCTTCTCAGCATGAACCTCAAGCCCGAAGACCTCGAGTTGACGGACCTGATCGTTGAGGAAGGGCGGCGCATCGTGAAGCTGCTCGAACAGGTCGAGCAATTCGGAAACCTGTCGCCGCCGGACCTCAAGGCCGTGAATATCCATGACGTGCTCGACCGCGCGCGGCGCTCTGCGCTGCTGGGGTTTGGCGCGCAGATGAAGATTATCGAGGATTACGACCCCTCGCTGCCGCTGGCCTATGGCGACCCCGATCAATTGCTTCAAGTCGTTCTGAACCTGATCAAGAACGCGTCCGAGGCCGCTGGCAATGCAGGCGGCACCATCCGTTTGCACAGCTATTTCGAACACTCCTATCGCCTGCGCCGTGCCGACGGAGACGGGCAGTCGCTGCCCCTGCAGATTGAGATCATCGATGATGGCCCCGGCCTGCCGGATGCCATTGCCGCCGACATCTTTGACCCTTTCGTGTCGGGCAAAGAAAACGGCACCGGCCTTGGCCTGGCGCTTGTTTCCAAGATCATCTCGGATCACGGCGGATGGATTTCCGTCACCTCTGTTCCGGGCAGAACCGTGTTCCGTCTGTCACTGCCCCGCGCGCCCAAATCGGCACAGGCCGACACCAACCCGAAAAAGGACTAGCATATGGATGGCACCGTTCTTGTCGCCGACGACGACCGCACGATCCGCACCGTTCTGACCCAGGCACTCACGCGGGCGGGGTGCAAGGTGCATGCGACATCCAGCCTGACCACGCTCATGCGCTGGGTGGGTGAAGGAAAAGGCGATGTGGTGATCTCGGACGTGATGATGCCCGACGGCAACGGGCTCGAGATGTTGCCCAAGATCAGCCAGGATCGCCCCGGCCTGCCAGTCATCGTGATCAGCGCCCAGAACACCATCATGACAGCGATTCAGGCGGCAGAGGCGGAGGCCTACGACTATCTGCCCAAACCGTTCGACCTGCCGGACCTTATGAAACGCACGGCCAAGGCGCTTGAGCAAAAGTCTCATGCCCCCACCCGGGACGAGGACACAGACCGCCCGGACGAACTGCCCCTCGTGGGGCGCACCGCGATCATGCAGGCGCTCTACCGCGTTGTGGCACGGGTCATGAACACCGACCTGCCTGTGCTGATCTGGGGCGAAAGCGGGACGGGAAAGTCCCTCATCGCCCGGGCCATCCACGACTTTTCCGACCGGCGCACGCTGCCGTTTGTCACGGTCACGGCGGCTGAATTACAGGATCTCGAAGGACCGGCACGGGTGTTGGCGCGGGTCAAGGGCGGCACGCTGCTGATTGACGAGATCGGCGACATCCCCGAAGAAATTCAGGCCCGTATCGTGCGCATGATGGACACGCCCGGCGAATATGTTCCACGCTTTCTTGCCACTTCGCAGACCGACCTGACCGCCGCGATGGAGGCCGGGCAGGTGCGCAAGGATCTCTACTACCGTCTGTCGGGGGCCACGCTCAACGTGCCGGGGCTGCGCGAGCGGGTCGACGACATTCCGCTGCTGGCAGACCACTTTCTGGTGCGAGGCGAAAAGTCCGGACAACCGCGCCGTGCCTTGTCCGAGGACGCAGCCGAGATTTTCCGCACCTATTCGTGGCCCGGCAACGTCCGCCAATTGGAAAACGCGGTCCGGCGTCTGGGCCTTACCAGCCGCGCGGTCGAAATCTCTGCGTCGGAGGTTGAACAAGTTCTGGGCAGCCAACCCGAACTCGAACCGATCCGCAGCGCGGGCGACACGGAAAAGCTGGGTGCAAGTGTCGGCCGTCACCTCAAGCGCTACTTTGACCTGCACGGCAACATGCTGCCGCCCCCTGGGCTTTACCAACGTATCCTGCGCGAGGTGGAAGCCCCGCTGATCGAAATCGCACTCGATGCGACGGGCGGAAATCAGGCCAAATGCGCCGATCTGCTCGGTATCAACCGAAATACGCTCCGAAAGAAGATCACGGACTTGGATATAGAGGTGACACGCCGCCGCAAATTGATGTAATACTGCCACACAACCCGTGGCATCTGCGCCGCATCGGCGCGGACGATCACTGGATATGGCGGTACGGCACCACGGTGCCACATCATCGAGGGCGCACGAAGTGGCATCCAGAACACGCACGAGCTGGTGGTTGACGCTTGGCCGTCTGCGACGCCGCAGGCGCGTTCGGAACTTCGCGACGCTGGGGCTTGTCCTTCTGGCTCCAATCCTTGCGCTTGCTACATTCCTCGTTCTTGGTCCGCTGGATCAGGGCGCAACGGCCCTGTCCCTGCGCCTCGTGCTGCTGGCCGACCTTGTCTATGTTCTGGTGCTGGGCGCACTTGTTTTGTCCCAGATTGCCCGGCTCATCGCGGCCCGGCGTGCCAAATCCGCAGGCTCGCGACTGCACCTTCGACTTACTGGCGTGTTTGCATTGCTGGCGCTGATCCCGACAGTGACAGTAGCCGTCTTTGCGGGCCTGACCGTGAACATCGGGCTTGAAGGATGGTTTTCGGACCGCGTCAGCCGTGTCGTGGGGGCATCCCTTGCCGCCGCCGAAGCATACGAGACCGAACAACGCAGCGACCTGATCACCGATGCCCGTGCGCTGGCCCGCTATATCGACACCGTGCGTGGCGCGCAGGTGGTCGGTGATCGCGAGGTGTTGACCGAAGGCCAGATTCAGGTTCAGCGCGGTCTGCGCGAAGCGTATCTGATCGACGGAACAGGCGAAATCCGCGCGCGGGGTGACAGGTCTTACCTCTTTGATTTCGAACAGCCATCTGCGGATCAGATCAAGCAATCCATTGATACGGGCGGGTTGGTGATACAGGATTGGCCCAACAACGAATTTCGCGCGCTCGTGCCCTTGGCCAGCTATGTGGACCGGTTCTTGTATGTGAGCCGCGATGTGGATGGCGAAATCCTGTCGCTGCTGGATGAAACGAAGGAAACCGTGCGGCTTTATCAACAGCTGGAAAGCGAACGGGGCACGGTGCTGTTCCAGTTCGGCCTGCTGTATCTTGGCTTTGCCGTCATCCTGATCCTTGCTGCCATCTGGCTGGGCCTGTGGTTCGCCGAACGGCTCTCGGGGCCTGTCGGACGGTTGACTGGTGCTGCGCAACGGGTTGGTGCCGGTGATCTCGACGTGCAGGTACGCGAGGAAGAAGGCGACGACGAAATCGCCATGCTGGGCCGATACTTCAACCAGATGACCCGTCAACTCAAAGGTCAGCGTCAGACCCTGCTGGCCAACACCGAACAGATTGAGCGCCGCCGCCGCCTGTTCGATTCCGTACTCAGCTCGGTCACCTCCGGTGTGGTGGGTGTCGACGCCAATGGTCACATCACGTTCGTGAACCGCTCCGGTGCGCGGTTGCTCAATTGGCAAGAGGGGCGCGACGCCGTGCCATTGGCCGTTGCCGTGCCGGAATTCGCCACCCTTTTCGCACTGCTCAAGGCCAGCCCGCAGGAAGTTGCAACCGGCGAAGTCAAGGTCACACGCGGTGGGCGGCTTGAAAACCTGTTGGTGCGGATGGCCACCCGGCGCAGTGTCGACGGCGCGCTCGAAGGCTACGTGATCGCCTTTGACGACGTGACAGATCTTGTCTCGGCGCAGCGGATGGCGGCATGGGGCGATGTGGCCCGTCGTATTGCCCACGAGATCAAGAACCCGCTCACCCCCATCCAGCTCAGCGCCGAACGGATCAAGCGCAAGTTCAGCCCAAAGGTCGGAGAGGACAGCGAAAGTCTGGACCAGATGACAGATGTCATCGTGCGGCAGACGGGCGATCTGCGTCGCATCGTGGATGAGTTTTCCAAGTTTGCACGGATGCCCGAGCCTGTGCGCAAGTCCGAAAACCTGACGCAATTGGTGCAGGATGCCGTCGTGCTGCAGCAATCGGGCCAACCCAACGTCGAGATTGTTGCCAAGCTTCCCGAACACCCGGTGCACGCCGAGGTGGACGCCACCATGATCTCTCAGGCTTTGACGAACCTTGTAAAGAACGGTGGTGAGGCCATTGAAAGTTTGCAGAAAAAAGATGTTCCAGACGGGCATGCGCCCCGCATCGAAGTACAGATGCGGATCGGTCCCACTGGCGCCGTCATCACGATTGCGGACAACGGCATCGGCCTGCCCGAAGATCGGGCGCGGCTGTTTGAACCCTATGTGACAACACGCGACGAAGGCACCGGCCTTGGTCTGCCCATCGTCAAGAAGATCATCGAAGAACACGGGGGCACCCTGACCCTCGAAGATGCGCCCGTTTTTGCGGGCCAAACCCACAGCGGTGCCATGGCAGTCATCACTCTGCCTGTCATGGCAAACGCACCAGCAGTTGAGGAAGAGGAAGCGGTATGAGCGACATTCTGATTGTGGACGACGAACGGGATATTCGGGAACTGATCTCGGACATTCTCGAAGATGAAGGGTACGCCACCCGACTTGCTGGCAATTCCGATGATGCGATGGCGGCGATCAACACGGCCGAACCCGCGCTGATGATCCTCGATATCTGGCTCAAGGACAGCCAGATGGATGGGATCGATATTCTCAAGGCCGTGAAACGCGACAATCCGGGCGTGCCGGTCGTGATCATCTCGGGTCACGGCAACATCGAGATTGCGGTCGCTGCGATCAAGCAGGGGGCGTACGATTTCATCGAGAAACCCTTCAACATTGATCAGTTGCTGGTGGTTATCCGCCGCGCGATGGAGACGTCGCGCCTGCGCCGCGAAAACCAGAGCCTGCGCCGTCCCGAAGCGGCCCAAGCCAAGATGATCGGCACCTCCGCCAGTTATCGCGCGCTGATCTCGCAGCTGGACAAGGTGACCAAATCCAACGGTCGCGTCATGCTGACCGGCCCGGCGGGCTGCGGCAAGGAAGTCGCGGCGCGCTATATCCACGCCAATTCAAACCGCTCTGATGCGCCATTCATCACTGTGAACTGTGCAGGGGTCGCGCCCGAGAATATGGAAGAAGTTCTGTTCGGCAAGGAGGGCGCAGACCGTGGGGTCGAGCCGGGTCTGCTGGAGCAGGCCCATGGCGGCGTGATCTATTTCGACGAAGTGGCGGACATGCCCATCGGGACCCAGTCCAAAATCCTGCGGGTGCTGGTGGATCAGCAATTCCAGCGGGTTGGGGGCACGGACAAGGTCCGGGTGGATCTGCGCGTGATTTCATCCACCAATCGCGATCTGGAACAGGCCATCGCAGCCGAGACGTTCCGGCAGGAACTGTATCACCGCTTGAACGTCGTTCCGATTGCGGTGCCCAGCCTTGAGGAACGGCGCGAGGATATCCCGGAACTGGCCGCCCATTTCATTGAGGAATGCAACGCGGCCCAAGGCCTGCCCAAGCGAGAGTTGACCGAGGATGCGGCGGCTTTGATGCAGACGATGGTCTGGCCCGGCAATGTGCGGCAGTTGAAAAATATGGTCGAGCGGGTGCTGATCCTCGGCGACGGGACGGGGCCCATCGATGCCAAGGAACTGCCCGGCTCTGAGGAGCCTGAGGGTGAGGAGGGGCGTGTGGTGCTTTCGGGCGCTCTGGCAACCCTGCCGCTGCGAGAGGCGCGGGAGGCGTTTGAGCGGGAATATCTGCTGACCCAGATCAACCGCTTCGGGGGCAATATCAGCCGGACGGCAAATTTTGTCGGGATGGAGCGATCGGCCCTGCACCGCAAATTGAAATCGCTGGGGGTCGTGACCTCTTCAAAAGCGGGGGCGCGGGTGGCGCATCTGGATGAGGAGGATGCGGCGGTCTGAGGGATGTCCCAGCGTGGGACATTTTTGAAACCGCGCAAAATCAACGCTTTACGCGGTTTTCAAATCCTTAACGCCCGTTAACCTTTGCGCACATCCAACTGCGCCAGCACGTCGAGACCCTGCATGTTCAGGAAATGCAGGATGTCGATGAAGACCCAGTTTTCGGCCAGCTTGTCACCGTCGCGGCGGTAGATGTCGACCACGCGCATGTCCGCTTTCCGACCCGAGGGCGGCAGGCCCATGTACGGCCCCGTACACTCCATCGTCAGGTTCGGCCAACCGAAGAAACCGCCATAATTCCCCTCGGCCATCCGACAGATATGGCCGTTGAAGGTGCGGTCGCCAAGCTGGGTGCGGAACGGGCGCTGGTGCTGTTCGATGTAGCGGTCGATGGTGTAGGTGGCCCCGATGCCCGTCGGCCCCCACCAGATCATGTCGTCATGCCAGTCGCGGGCCAGCTCCTGTTCGGGGGGCAGCGGTGTGTCCGACGCGTTGGCTTGGGTGATCGCTTCCATCATCGCATGAATGCGGTCGAGCGTGGCTTGACCGACATCCTTGTCCTGATCGTCAAAGAGCAACCCGTCATGGGTCAGCGGCCCCGGCTGCACCAGTTGCGCGCCGGTCATGCCGGGCAGGGGGTACTGGCCCGCCTGCGCCATGAGATGCAGCAGATCCACGAACAGCGCCTGTTCGACGATGCGGTCGCCCTCGACCTTCGAGAATTCCGCATAGCGGACCATGGTGATCTTGCGCGTGGGTCGGATGCCCAGAAACGGGGCGTCAAACAGGCCCATGAGGTGCCCCATGGAGGCGACCCAAGTGCCGCCGCCTTCGTCCAGATGGTTGTGCCCGGCAAAGAAGATGTCTTGCCGCCGCTGCACGCGGGACATGGCGGACAGGAAGGGCGACCAGAACGCGTCAGCCACCGCTTGGGGGCCGCGCTGTTCGTGAAAGGGATGCATGCCGCGCCACAGCGTGTCGGGCAGGTAATGTTGCGACAGGGTGGTGGCGCAACAGGCGGGTTCCGCACGCGCAAGCGCGGCATGATGGGCCAGCACGACGGCTTTGGCACGGGCGAGATCGGTGGTCATGTCTATCCTTGGGTGACGATACGGAACCGGCCATCGCCGGTCTTGATGGCGCAGCTGCGTGCATTGAGGCGGGGCAGAGTGGCGGACGGCCCCGGCGGTGCGGCCTGTGCAATCCCTTGGGGACAGGCGGGAATTTCGACCGGCCGATAGCCCAGATCACCCATGCACTGCCCCTTGACCCGTTTGCGCAATCCGGCGTTCACGTCGACGGTGTAGATGTCGCCCGGCACCCAATAGCCGCGATTGTAGCAGCGTCCGTCCGAACGGCAGACGCGGCGCGAAATGTAGCGCGGCGCGCCCTGACGGACCTGGTTGGCCACGGGGGCATCGCGCAGCGCGCGCACGTCGCAATTGGTGTTGTCCCGTTCGAACTGCGCAAAGCTGACGCCCTCGGCGTAATAGGTCGAGAGCGGCAGGCAGCCGGACAGGGTCAGAGGCAGGGCAAGGGTGAGGAGCGCACGCATCGGGGGGACCTTGCCGCAGCTTGGGCGCTTTGACAATCGGGGTGTTGTGGGGGCGTTGGGATCAGGGGCGCAGGCCGTGCCATTGGCTGTCCGCGGGCAGGCGATCCGGCGCTGGGTCCCGGGCGATTTATGGCTGTGATCGTGGCGAGACGGGATTATGCCACGCCAAGGTCAACCCTATCGCCTGCCCGATGGGCCGTCAGGCGATGGCACTGCGGTGGTTAGGGGTGTCTTGGTTTTGTGCCGGGGGTGTGTTTGAGGCCTGTGTATTTTGGTGGCTTTTGGCAACGGAGGGCCGCGTCCGACCTCGGGTGGGCGCATCTGAGGGATGTTCAGGTGCGCTTTGTGGTGGCCAAGCATGTTGCCGGGGGTGTTCGGATTTGAGCAGCCTGCATGTGCGTCCTCCCCGGGGGGAGGTCTGGCGCGGCCCGGCGCGCTGCGCGCTTGGTTCCGGGCCAGGTCGTGCGGGATCGGCGTTGGGCAGTGCCGAGAGGTGAATGTCGGCTGCGAGCCCATTCTGTGAGTTCGTTTTTTATGCTGCGTGCGCTCGCAGCGGAAAAACCGCCGCGCGACGAGTAGAGCCGCCATTGGTTCGGAGCGCGCCGGGTTTTCCCTATCCTATACTCGGGCGGCGGGGCGTTGACGTAATTTGGTACGCTAACGCGAACGGTTGGTTCCAAGTCATTCGCGGGATTTGTCAGTCGAAGGGCTTGTTGCGGGTCCAGTCAAAGGTTCCGGTGTCCCGTTCCTGCACCGCCTGTTTCCAGCCAACTTGCTCCACGCGGGCTTTGAAGTTTATGCCTTCGGGTGAGTGGCGAGTGATGCCATCGAAGACGGTGGCAAGGCGCTGCGTCTGGTTGATCTTTTCTTCGACAGCCGCGTTGATCACCATTTTCTGCATCGCCAGTTGGTTGACCGGCACGGATGCCATCCGGGCGGCCAGCGCTTCGACCTCGGCATCGAGCTGATCGTCAGGCACGGATTTCAGCACCAACCCCATCTCAGCGGCCTCTACCCCGCTGATCTTGTCGCCGGTGAACATCATCCGCTTGGCCTTCTCCGGTCCAAGCCGGTGCACCCACATCGCAGTGGTGGGGCAGCCCCAGACACGTGTTGGCATGTAACCGATTTGCGCCGTGTCGCCCATGACGGTCAGGTCGGCACAGAGCGCGATGTCCGAGCCGCCCGCGACGGAGTGCCCATGCACCTTGCAGATCACCGGCTTCATTGCACGAAAGAGCGACATGAAAGCCTGCGTGTTGGCCCACATGAACTGGAAATCCTGCATCGGGTCCCAGGGCATGTCCTGGGTGATCCTGTTGTCGGGGTCTTCGGCGTAGTGGGCCAAATCGTAGCCTGCGCAAAACGCCTTTCCTGCGCCCGACAGGACCATCACGTGGATGTCGCGGTTATGGTCGGCCTCTGCCACCGCCGCTGCCAATTCGTGCGGCAGGTCGTCGTCGATGGCATTCATGACCTCAGGCCGGTTAAGGGTGATCCGCCCGATACGGCCGTCTTTCTCGTACAGAACCTTCGACATGCTCACCCCCAATCGCTGACGGCCTTGACTTCAAGGACCTCCTCAAGAGCCCAGACACCGCCTTCATGACCATTGCCCGACTGCGTCATGCCACCGAAAGGCGAGCCCGCACCGCCGAATTGGCCGTTCGTCTCGACCATAGCAGACCGCAGCCGCCGCGCCACTCGGCGGGCGCGGGACTTGTCAGAGGTCTGGACGTCGTTCGTGAGGCCATAGGGCGTGTCATTCGCCAAGGCGATGGCCTCCTCTTCAGAACCGAAGGGTGAGATACACAGGACTGGCTCAAAGGTTTCTTCCGTCCAGATCGTCATGTCCGGCGTGACATCGGCAAAGATCGTTGGGCGCACGAAGTGACCCCGGATCAACCCGCCGGGTCGGTCAAGGCCACCCGTAATCAACCTAGCACCCTCATCGATGCCACGCTTGATCATGTATTGGATCTTGTTGAACTGCGGTTCAGACACAACCGGGCCGATCTGGCGGCCTTCGATGTCCATGGGTCCGACCTTTGTTTCTCGGCTGCGGCTCGGGCGGATTCAGCGGCCTGGTCGTAGATCGCGCGTTACACGAGCATCCGGGTCGGCACGTTGCAGGACTGGCCTGAGTTATTGAAGCAGCGCCGCACACCGCGCGTGACGGCACTTTCATCTGCATCGGCGAAGATGATGTTGGCCCCCTTGCACGCCAATTCAAGGCTGAGGTGCTTGACGGTCCCCGCCACCGCTTTGCTGATCGCCACCCCTGCGCGGGTTGACCCGGTGAAGCTGACCATGTCCACGTGCCGGTGCGCGGTGAGATGTGCACCAACACCGTTCACAAGATTGAACACTCCGGGCGGGAAGTCCGCTGCATTGATCATCTCGGCTAGCAGAATGGCACTGAGGGGTGAGAGTTCAGAGGGTTTCAGCACCACCGTGCACCCCGCAGCCAGCGCCGGGGCGACCTTCAGCATCACCTGGTTCATCGGCCAGTTCCATGGCGCGATCAACGCGCAGACACTCACCGGCTCGTATAAGATCATGTCCGGGCGTGTGATCGCACAAGAGGCGTTCAAAGGCAAAAGCTTTGGCTGCCCGAATGGTGTTCTTGAGATGCCCAGCCCCGGCGCCGACCTGTGCTGTCTTTGCCAATGCGATAGGTGCGCCCATCTCAAAGCTGATGGTCTGCGCCATGTCTGCGGCTTGGCCCTTGTAGACCTCCATCAACCACTCCAGTGCGACGATCTTGCCCCAAGGGTCTGTTGCCGCCCAGGCCGGGAAGGCTGCCTTGGCCGCGGCGATGCGAACTGTATTTGCGCCTACGGCCCTAATCCAGTTCTCCACGGCTTAAACAACTAACTCCGGGTCGTTTTCTGAACGTATGAACGATGGGGCGCCGCGCAGGACAAACAGGTCGCTTGCCCTTGCGAAGGGCCAACTCGATCAGCAGCGGCAGAATGCCGATAAGCGAGATCAACACCCGCGCCACAGTGACGAGCAAAAACAGGATTGTTCAGAGGATCGACACTGCCCCGACTTGACCGCCGGGTGCCATGGCATTGGCGTTCTCTTCTGCGCTATAATCGCCTTGTCCGCGGTGGTGCCAAATCACTTTGGCAGAGTTGTTTATCGCACCTTGAACCGATCCAACTTGCACACCTTCGTCATCGCTGATGGTCGCGCCCAGCGGGACAATACCACCGCCCGAGCCAGCACAATCGCCCAATGTTATCTTAACGCGGCCGTCAGCTCCGAACCCGAAGCCATGGCTCACAATCGGCATAACCGTTGGGTTTCCCCTTTTGATCGGGTTACCCCCAACATGGTCTTGGTGTTCAGCAAAAGGTCCAGTTTTTCGACGGTCCCTTTCAACAGTCTTTCAACGCTTCCCATCTTCTGAACCTCTCGAGTTCCTCAATGAATGCGGGCCGTGGCGCATCATGATCGCGGGGAGGTTTCATATCGCCCACTCTGACTGTGCGACAACGGCGGCCATGTAAATTGTGATCGTCGCGCATGCACTTTGCTGATGGCTCTGGCGAATTATGTTTCCTGCGCCACAGATCGACGAAACAACATCAGGCTCATCGCCAGTAGGGCCCCGCCCAATGTGGTCATCCAAAGAAACTCGGGCCAGACTGTTTCGAAACCAGCCCCCTTGAACACGATTGCTTGGCTTGCCGACATGTAGTGCCGCGATGGCAGGATCAGGGTTCCGACCTGCAGCCAGTCCGGCTGACCCTCGACCGGTGTCTCGCCCCCAGACAGCATTAGCATCGGCAGGATAACGAGCATCACCAGAAGCGCGAATTGCGCCATGGATTGCGCGAGCGTGGCAAGGAAAACGCCCAAAGCCGTTGCGGTAAACAGAAACAGCGCCGTGCCCAGCAAAAAAAGTGCCGCTGATCCGGCAATTGTGATCCCCAGTAGGCCCTGCATCACAAGAGCGAGCGATAGTGCAGAGGCGATCAACACGACTGCGGCATTGGCCCATATCTTGGCCAACGCTATGTCGAAGGGCGAGAGCGGCATGGCAAGCAGGTGTTCGATGGTTCCATGCTCGCGTTCTCGGATCATGGCCGCGCCAGTCAGAATTGTCGTCAGCCACATGATCTGACCGATCAGCGCCACGATACCGGCGAACCTGACCGTGTCGCGATTGGGATTGAACGCGCTTCTTATCACCAATTCGACCGGAGGCGCGGTTGCGAGATCCGACCCGATTGCAAAGCGGTGGATTTCGGCGCTGAGGATGTTGACGATGTAGTTTGCGCCGATGCCGGCCTGTTCCATTGCAGTGGCATCTATAGACACCTGTATTTCGGGCGCGCGCCCTGCGCGTACGTCTTTCTCGAAACCGGGCGGAACTGCCACGACGAACAGAAAGTACCCGGCGTCCATCGCAGCCGCGCCTGTCCCCGGTTCAATGTGAACAACGTCCTGAAATTCGGGTGGAAAGAAGGCTGCCGCCAATGATCGGGACAGGTGCGAATGGTCTTCGTCTGCAAAGGCGATGGATGCGTTGTTCACAGAGTTTGCGACGCCTGTCGCCTCCATCACGGGGGCGAGGGTGAAAGACCAGACCAACAGTGCCATCATGACCCAGTCGCGGCGCAGGCTCATCACCTCTTTCAGACCGAGCCAGAAGATCGAATAGAGCCGTTGCATCTATGTCTCCTGTCCACGCAACAGAAGAGTGGCAGCCGCGGTCAGCACGGGCCCGAAACAAGCCAATGCCAGAATGTCCGGACCAAGCGCCTCCCAGCTCAAACCCTTGGTGAACGTGCCCACATTCAAATGCAGAAAGTAGGATGACGGCCAGAGCGACCCAATGGTCTGCGCCCCACCTTCGAGGGTTGAAACGGGCTGTAGCAAGCCCGAGAATTGAATGGTCGGCACAACCGACGCTATGGCTGTGGCAAAGGTTGCCGAAACCTGGCTCGACGTCATGGTTGCAATCAGCAAGCCGTAGGACGTGGTCGCCCAGACATAAAGCAACGCGCCGATAGCCAACGGTACGGGATTGCCTTTGAGTGGGACGCCAAAGATCACAACCGTCATAACCGCAAGCAGCAGAAAGTTCGCAAATGCAATGGCGATGTATGGGATCTGTTTGCCGATCAGGAACTCCAGTCGCGTCGTCGGTGTCACATAGAAATTGGTGACTGAGCCCAGCTCTTTCTCGCGCGCGACGCTGACGGCCATAAGAACGGCGGGCAACATGATCAGAAGGATGGCGGGCATGGCCGGGGCCATGGCTGCGATGCTTTCAAAGCTTTGGTTGTATCGAAAGCGTGGCTCAATGCGTGCGATCTCGGGTTGCTCAATGCCATTTTCGCGCGCCAGTGAATTCAGAAAGGTCTGGTGCAATCCAGCGACATATCCTTCGACCGTCTCGCCCTTGAACGGGATGGCGCCGTCCACGATGGCGAGAACCTCGGTCCGCTCGCCGGTCCGCAGCTTGCGCCCGAAATCGGGGGGCAATTCGACAACAAGTGATGCGTCACCATGGGTCAGCCGGGCTGCCCCTTCGCTGGCGCTGTTCAACCGTGTGGTGGGCTGGAAATACCTGGACCCTTCGATTTCCGAGACATAGGCGCGGCTCTCCGGCCCCTGTGAAAGATCCAGAACGGCAAATTCCAGTTCTTCGATGTCCAGCGTGATCCCATAACAGAAAACGAGCATCAGCAGCGCTGACCCCAGGAAAGCGAAGGCCAGGCGCACGCGGTCGCGCAAAACCTCGACCGTCTCGCGCCTTGCGTATGCCAGCGCGCGGCCGACGCCGCCCATCCCTGTACGCTTTGCGCTGACTGGCACATCAGGGGCGGTCACAGGTGTAGGCGGGTCGGCGCGCTCCAGAATGGCGATGAACGCCTCTTCGAGCGATCCGGCGTCTTCCTGGGCCATCAACGCATCTGGCGTGTTCTCGGCCAGAACGCGGCCTGCGTGCATGAAAGATACGCGGTCGCAGCGTTCCGCCTCGCCCATGAAGTGGGTGGAAACTAAAATCGTAACGCCATCACCACGAGACAGCTCAACGAGCAAATCCCAGAAGGCATCTCGAGCCTCGGGGTCCACGCCTGATGTGGGTTCATCCAGGATCAGAACCCGTGGTTGATGAATGACAGCGACGGCCAGAGACAGCCGCTGCTTGATACCCAATGGCAGTGTCGCGGCAAGGGTGTGGCGGTGCGCGTCGAGTCCAAAACGCTCGATAAAGGCTTCGATCCGCGTATCCTTGTCCGGGATGGCAAAGATTCTTGCGTGGAGTTGAAGGTTTTGCAGCACCGTCAACTCGCCATAGAGCGAAAAAGCCTGACTCATATACCCGATTTCGCGCCGCAATTTCCGGTTGCGCGACTCGACAGGGCGGCCCAGCAAGCTTGCCTCCCCTTCGCTGATGGGCAGCAGCCCGGTCAGCATTTTCATAGTGGTCGATTTCCCGCAGCCGTTCGAGCCGAGAAAGCCAAAAATCTCCCCGCGATGGATCGAGAAGTCGACGCTGTCGACGGCTACGAAATCACCAAAGCGTCGCGTTAACCCTCGCGCCGTGATGATGGGTTCCGTGTCGAAGCTATGAGCAGGCGCCGGGTTTGGGCTGACCTGCGGTGCTTCCTTTTCCCGCAAGCGGCGATACGCAGTTTCGAGGTCGTCAGACTTCCCTTTCAGCTCCGCTGGGGTCCCGTGGTACAGGATCTGTCCAGCGTCCATCGCGACAATTCGGTCGAATTGTTCAGCCTCATCCATATAGGCGGTCGACACAAGCACAGTAAGACCCGGTGTCCCACTGCGAATGGCGTCAATCAGCGCCCAGAATTGACGGCGGGACACGGGGTCAACTCCAGTTGTCGGTTCGTCCAGCACCAAGAGCACCGGATCGTGGATCAGGGCGCAGCAGAGGCCGAGTTTCTGTTTCATTCCGCCCGACAGCTTTCCCATCAACCGATCGGTAAAGGGGGCCAGACCGGTAGCAGACAACAAAGATGCGATGCGCGCATCGCGTTCTTCCTTGCCTTGACCGAACAGGCGCGAAAAGAACTCGAGGTTTTCGCGCACGGATAATTCGGCGTACAGGTTCCGGCCCAAGCCCTGGGGCATAAACGCGATTTGGGTACAGATCCGGCGCCGGTGCGCTGCATTGTCTATTGGCCCGCCCAGTACCTCGATGCTGCCCGACTGCAGTTTTTTGGCGCCGGTTATCAGGCTCAGAAGTGTCGATTTGCCGACTCCATCTGGTCCGATAAAGCCGACAAGCTGTCCGTTTGGAATATCCAGCGAACGCGCGTCCAACGCAGTGTGTTTGCGGTATTGATGGCTGACATCTTTCAGCCGGATCGCTGGCGCATCGGGCGCGATGCTCATTCGAACAACTCGGCGGGAATGCGCCGTTCCAGGGCTTCGGGCCAGGCGCTGTCAGGATCGACACGAATAACGGCCTCGCCACGTATGCCCGTTTTCACATGTTCAATCCGCCCCACCACAAGCTCTTTGGGAATGCGGACACGGACGCGAAACACAAGTTGCTCGCGTTCGCTCAGTGTCTCGACCTGCTTGGGCGTGAACTGGGCTTCGGGCGACACGAAACTGACAAGGGCAGGTATGGCGAAATCCGGCAACGCGTCCAGAACGATCCGCGCCTCGGCCCCAATGGGCAAAAGGCCCGCTTCTCGCGCTGGAAGAAACACCTCCATGTAGACATTCTCCAAGCTTAGCAGTGTCAGGATCGGACCGCCCGCGCCGACGACCTCGCCCGGCTCGGCCAAGCGGTAAAGCACGCGGCCTTGCATTGGCGCGAAAAGCGTACTGTCCTCAATCTGTGCCACGATCCTGCGCATTTCTGCCTCGGCTGCGGCGATTTGGCTGTCGGTTGTGGCAACCCGCGCCTTGGCTGCGCCCAAAACCGCTTCTGCGACATGGCTGGTGGTTTCCCGCTCTTCAAAAGCAGCTTCGGAGATGTTCTGGCCTGCCAACAAAGCGGTGGCCCGCTCCAACTCGTGGGCAGCACGGCGCTGTTCGGCCAGGCGCTGCAGAACCAGCGCCTGGGCCTCGGCTTTGGTCTGGCGAGCAAGTGCAACCTCTGCCTTGGCGCGGTCCAACGCAGCCGACAGTTCGTCCGTATCCATTTCCACCAGTAGAGCACCGGCTTCAACGAGGCTGCCTTCGGTCGCCACGACGCTCTTAACGCGCCCGGCGATCATCGGTGCGATCTCGACCTGTTCCGCCTCCATCCTGCCATTGCCCTTTACAAAACCAGCGGGCAGCGTTTCGCGCGGGTTGTTGATTGACAAAAAGACAGCAGCGCTTGCGACACCGATGGCCACAAGAATTGCGATGATCGTGTTCTTCATGCTTAGCGCCAAGTTGCGGTTATTTCCGGGAAACCGTGTCGCAATTTTCAACTGCCTGCATTGAGCTTGATCAAGTTGGCGACGTAGTTTCGCCCTGGTCAGACTACAGGAAAAGGGGCAGGCAATAGCGCATCACGCCAATGGCACGTCGGCCCGCTTGATGAAACCACCGCAATTGCGGTTTAATCATGCGGGCTTGTCTTCAGACGATAACCGTTTCGACCGGGCGGCGAAGTGACATCGGCAGAGACGGGGCCCGGCCAAATCGCACAACCAGATCGGGCCGCGCATCCGGCATCCCCAACCAACGTGCAAATTCTGTGCGTATCGCAGAAACCTCGATCGGTTGATTGATGTGCGCAGTTCTAATTCCAAGCGCAGTTCCCTGTAGCGCAAAACGCTCAAAGCTCCTGCCGACATTAATCCAATGCTGTGGATCGGCACGATCCCCGATGAACACCGCGATACCCGCGGAAGACCGGATATGATCGCGATACTTCCGATTCTCGGCGTCTTGAGTGAAAAATGCCTTGAACAAAAGCGGGCCGATCCACTCGGGCACAACCGGGTTGCCCGAGCAGGGTGCAAACAGACCGTCCCCGGTCGAAACAGCCCGGGCTGGGCTGTAGCGCAGCCATTCCCGCAGTTCCGAAACAAACGCGGGATCCTGCATTTGTGCTGTGTTGCCTGCAACAACGAACTCTGAAATGGCATCGCATTGCGCGGGTTCGGTGAAGATCAGAACCGAGACACCGTCTTGTTGCGCGGCTGACTCCAGAAGCCTGATATCGTCTGGAACGACGGGCAGGCCGTCATAGGCAGACCGTGTCGACTGTCGATGCGGTATGGTTTCGTAGAGCGGATCATCACGACGTGGTCCATTGCCAATAGCGATCGCGATTCCGGGTTCCGCACCGCTTTCGACTGAAACGTCGCCAGGCCGACCGTGCACGCCTGTCGCGATGACGAGGTTCTCGGTGGCGCAGCCTAGGCTGACGAAAAGGTGGTGATCGTCGGGGTCGACGACGGCGGTGCGGCGTGACAAATCGGGCAGGATCGTGATTACAGCCTCATCTACATGAAACTTCCATGGTTGGGTGTTGTGGCCGTTCGCAGCAAGCGTCGACATTCTGATCAGATCCAGAAGCGTCGGGTCAGCCGATAGAACCCGGCGTTGACGTTCCAATGTGTCGCGATAGCCATCCAACCGGGGCCAGAAGCCATAGGCGAGCGCACCCGCTGCGGCCATGGTCATTCCAGATGCTATAAAAGTTCGACGCGACAACATGTTTGACCAATCTCCTGTCCAGCATCGTCTCCATACTAGGCAGGACGCCGCGCCCCAAGATTGACCATCGTCAATTCAGAGACGCGGATTGTGATCTTGCTACCACCGTTCGCACGGCCCCGGAATGGTGCCGGCCCAAGCGATGGTGCTAATTTTCTGCCAGTCCAATTCCATGGCGCGAAATGTACGAGGTGTTGTCGAGACTCTGTCAAACAACCGGTGAAGTCAGTTGGATTGAGCATCCATTGCGAAAGGTCGATCCTCTAGCTGGCTTCGCGCTGAGCTATCTGTGCTGTGACAGTGATATCGGACCAGATCGGGAGATGGTCTGCGCGATCCGGGCAAGGTCACATTGCGCAACGCCTGCGTCGCGCAACTCGCTCCGCTGGGACAGTGCAAAACCATCCAACGCCGCGACGGGGCGACGGGCGTGTCAAGAGCGACCGGGACTGACCGTTTTGAAACGGTCGGCAATCTGCTCGAAACCCTTGGTGTCAGACCGTAAATTGAATTCGCCCGCAATTGCGCAGGCATCGTCGGTCGATGTCGCTTGGCGGATTGCGTGCAATTGGGCGCGCCGGTTTTTGCGTGGCGATTACCGCTGGGGCCATTTCGGAGATAACCACCAAACACTGAAGGTTTGATCATCGGTTTGGCACTCGCCCTCACGGATCATCCCGAGCCAGTGGATGTCAAGGGCGCCGGCAGCGCGTGCATTACCTCCACAGCAAAAGCCGAAGCTGGTTCCGAGACACGGAAGTCGCTTCTGACACTAGCCGCGCAAGAGAAATGTCTCGCGATAGGGCACCTTCGATTTCGGTGGCCAAACGACTTCATTGTCCCGAAACTTGTTAGCCGGCTGGGAATGTTCCGCTGTATGGGGTAAGAATGGCCGGTCTGTCCGCTGCATGACAGCGTCATGTACTATGCAACTGCGGGAAATTTTGTGCTGCGAGCGCACGCAGCACAATAATCGAATTCACGGTCTGGGCTCTCTACCGCCGTTGGACCAGACGCAGCATCTTAATAGCGGGTGCTGATGCTCGTAATGAGCACTGCCATACCTGCCATTCATTGGCTCACGGTCTGCTGCATCGCGGCTTCACCGAACCGGTCCTTCGCCGCGCGCGTAAAACCTGGAAATGACCGAACTCATAGTCTGCGGGGCGCAGCTGCCCCTCGCACTCTTTGCGTCGATGTCCGGTTTTCAAGCTGGTTGATGTCATCCCGTGATGTCCAGGTCTGAGAAACATCAAGTCGGGCGAGTGGGTAAACTGTATTTTCAGAAAAATTTGGTCTCTCCTTGGAGCTGATATGCTGTCCATATCAAGACGAGATTTGATGGCTGGACTTGCCGCCACGTCCGCCGCGGCGCTGTTTGGCAGCGGTTATGCAGTTGCATCCTATCGGGAGACGACTGCAGCTGCGCATGCGCGCGTTGCTCAGAGAAGCAGGATGTTGGAAACACGTTTTGGTGCTCTCGAATACGCCATCCAAGGTCGTGGAGAGCCGTTTTTGATGGTCCATGGAACTGGAGGCGGTTTCGATCAAGGTCTGCGCTTTGCCGGTGGATTAATATCAAACGGCTTTGAGGTCATCGCACCGTCACGCTTTGGATATCTCCGCAGCAGCTTCCCACCTGACCCATCGCCCCAAAACCAAGCGGATGCCTTTGTGGATCTGTTAGATGCATTGAGCATTGACCGAATTCCGATTGCCGGTGGCTCAGCTGGTGCGTTGTCGGCTGCTTACTTCGCTCTTCGTCACCCCGAGCGTTGTTCGCACTTGGTACTTATCGTTCCCGCTATGAATCTGACCAATCGTGACCCTGTCGAATTCACCCGAATGGAACACTTCCTTGTCCAGAAACTCCTTACGTCAGACAGCTGGTTTTGGGCAGCTTTGAAGCTGGCGCCAAACCAACTGTTCGGCACACTGTTGGCGACTGATCCAAACCTGTTGGAGACCGTGTCTGCTTCCGAGCGTGAAAGGGCGAACCTCGTATTGAATGAACTGATGCCAATCAGTCTGCGCGCACAGGGGTTGGCCAATGATGGAAAGTATGCGGGACAGCCAACGGACATCGACTTTTCAAAAGTGGAAACGTTATCACTGATCATTTCTGCCGACGATGATCGTTTTGGAACAGCACATACGGCACGCGTCATTTCCCAAAGGATGCCTGCAGGGCAACTGCTGATGTTTCCTAATGGTGGCCATCTCTGGCTTGGACACGACAAAGAATTGTTGGATCAGATAACGGACTTTGTCGGACGCAATAGAGGTGATCGTGCTAACTAGTGTTTACGCACCGGGAGCATTCATTCAAGACATTCGCTGCGTCGCAAAAATGACGTCACGTTGGGCCAATTTTGGCCCAATGCATCGGCAAAAATCATGCCGAAAGATCCGTCGGATAGGGCCCTCTTCAATGTTTATAATGTAGGACCCATGGTATCCAGAGAACGGCGCGGTGAATGATCCGTGCTGCCCGGTGGCTTCGCCAGGTGCATAGGCCAATCCAAAATCGTTTGGGTAGTCAGCGGCATCTTCTGTCGATGGGTGACCGTGAAAGTCGTAATAGACCCTATCATCGAAGGCATTCAAAACCTCCCAAGAATAAACGAACGTTGTATCTGCGGGCACGATGAATTTGTGTTCGGTCTCGATGACTTCACTGTAGAACGGCGCGTCTTCTTGGTGGATCAAGTTCCGAACGGATTGATTGATGAGGTCCGCGTTTGGGTGATGCGCGCCGACGTTGAATTCAAGGACACCTTCAAACGGGGCCGCTTCGTTAATGTCTTGCGCCAGGGCTGTAAGTCCGAGTTTTCCGCCCAAACCTGTCGGGTCGATTCCGTATTCCGCAGATAGAATGGCCATCACCAACACTGCGCCACCGGCTAGTGTGGATGCTATTATTATTGTCATAAGCGTCGTTGAATATCTCCGTTATGTAGCGAAGTTTCCGACCGACTGCATGCCAAACAGCACCAGTCCAGCTGCGAGGAGGGCGACATTTGCACCCGTCGCGATGCGTATGAAATCAAGCCGCTGTCGTAGCCACATGAGGCCAACAACCAACACGATCAGCGCAATCACCTGTTCGATCTCAACACCGACATTGAACACCAGCATGTTGATGATCAAACCGTCGGGCAACAGCGTCAGGTCTTGCAACTTGCTCGACAGGCCCAGCTCATGGACAAGGCCGAACCTGAAAAAGGCTGACTTGGGATTGATCAGGCGGAAGGTCTCAGGGTTTTCCAGCGCCTTGTAGCGAACTGACAGGCCGGTGACTGCGTCGATCAGGGAGGTGTTGATGTATAACCCTGACAACACCCCGAACAGCAAAGTGATGGAATGACCGATCGGAAACAGGCTGACAAAGGTGACACTGTCGCGCAGCCGCCTCTGGAAAAAGATCACCCCCGCCAGGACAAGGAGGTGGTCGTATCCAGTGACCATATGCTTTGCGCCCAGATACAGGAACGGGCCGATGTTGATGCCTGAAGCGCTCGCCAGAAACCCTTGGTCTTGGGTCGCAACACCGTGTGCAGATGTCGCCGTGGCCAGGGACGCGGCTAGCCCGAAACTCAAAAAAGCACGGATTTACAGGTCTTTGACATAGGGAATGAACCGCCCCAGAATGATGACGCAAGACCAAAACATCAGGGACAACCACGCCACGATGTGCGCGCCGCTGGTAAGATCAGCAGAGGCAACCCCCGCATCCATTTGCGGTTTGATGCGCCGCACAAAATAGGCAGTGTTCAGGCCAGCCAAAACGATCAGGCCCATCTTGGCCCAGAACGCATAGTTCACGAGGTATCGGTCTGAATCTCCGACAATGAACAAAAGCCCCGTGATCAGATTGACCGCAAATCCCATAAGCGCAAAGCGCACGAACAGGTCGACCTCATTGATAGGCACGGACCGCGCCAAGCCAACGATGCGCAGATCCACAACGAGAAGCGAACCGAACAGGAGGCACAGCCCCATGAAATGCGACATTTCCAACAGAGGAAAAACAAACCGGGTATCCATCATAAATCCGCTGAACGCCGTCGCGTTCAGGGTGTCGGTGACCCAAGTGAGCAACGTATCCATCACGTGCCTCCTTACGCCAAATAGCCGATCAGGCGGCCTGAAATGATAGCTGCGATCCAAGTGGCCATCGCCATCCCAGCCAGTCTGCGGAGAGCCAGCGAAACCTCGTCCGAACGTGCAATGCATATCCGCACGAGCCGCCACGTAAGCATCAAGCCGACCACAACCAGCACAAGTTTGGTTCGAAAGGCCCAGTTAAAAAATAACTCGGATGCCCCATCCAAAAACAAGGCTGTCCCCGACAGCAGGTTCGGAACAAATCCACCGACTGCCACGCGCCAATAGGGGGACAGTGCAGTCACCGGTATGTTGGGCGCAAACCCCAACACGCGGATCGTCAGCATAAAGGCAATACCAACCATCGTGGCCATACCGACGGCATGCAGGGACAGCACGATGGGATAGCCCCACATTGTGCTGGAAACCGTCGTCCCAATCAAAGAGTCTTCGAGCCAGAAGAGCGTTTCCATCCAGAGAGCTTTCTGCTGTTTCAGTCCCGCATCGCGTCTGCGGAACGCGTGTTTTGAGTAAGGAAACCTTCGCTATTCCGTCCGCTCGTTCGTGAGGTCATCACAGACGTAGGGATCATAGGGGGCTGCAGTGAGCGTTACTTCGTCTGCGCCCTCGAATGGTGCTGCGAGGTATACAGGGTCGATGAACGCGTATTCACGCGTCAGCACAGTGCCATCGTCGCTCAGGATGAACTGTTCGGTTACGGTCAGCTCCTCACTGTTTTTGACAGCTTGCGGTCCACCGCGACCTTTAGGCCGCTGTAGGTGATCAGCCACTTCTTCGTCGTCAATAGCAAGGTGCGCCCGACCGCCAACAGGGGCCATGATCCAGCCTTCATCAAAGCCAGTCGTCGTCACATCCAAGGTGTCGCCGTCCCATTCGCCCACAGAATATCCTGCGCGGTTGGGCACGAGATCTTCGGGCATATGGCTGCGATCAAGATGGATGGTGCGAACCAAATCCATAAAGCCGTATGTCATGATGATTTCGGTGTCTGACTGCGCGATAGCATTCACCATCCCGTTAAACACCCAATCCAAGGCGATGTTGGTTATCTGGCAATTGAACCGCGGGTTATCGGCCGGGCTTGCAACGGCAACCGCAGCCAAACCTGCGTCGGTCAGCGTTACAGTTGACCGCCCGCCGCGCCGTTCCCGCGGATTGGCCACCGCCCAGTTGCCATCAATGTTTGGGGTTCCATCTTCGCGCTCGATCTGACGCTCCGCCGCAATGATGGAACCATCATCGCCAAACGTGCTGTGGCGGTCTGCCGTCACACCGTTTTCAAAAATGATCTGGTTCATTTGGCAGGTTGTTGGGTCGTCGCGATCGGGGAATCCGTTTATGGTGATTTCGCTTCCGATCTCAAACATCTCTTCGGTCCAGCCGCTGCGCTTCATATTCGATCCGGACTCCATCGCGCAGCGCATATTTGTCACTTCACCTGCGTCGTCGATGACATCGAAATAGACATAGGCATGCGGGTTCACGAGCCGTATGCGCGTGATCTTTCCCGTCACATCGTATGAGTATCTCCTGTCTTGTGCGTTGAAACAACTGCGTTAATCGAAGAGCGCGCGGTTCCGGTACAGATACCAGATGCCCCAGGCCGCAATTATCCAGGCCGCTCCCGGTATCAGGATGCCGCTCATGGTCATCGGTGCATGGGTTATCCCCGTGCGTGCATAGAAGAACTGCGAAGCCCACCAAATGGAGGGCCAGTAGAGGGTGATGCCAAACACGACCCAGCTGGCCACGGCTCCGTAAAAACGCATGCCGATCAATCCGATGGCCGCAACGACCAATAGCGGCAACATGAGGATGGTATCCACCAGCCCGATCGCCCGATTGACCTCCACAATCACGGGGTCAACAAGCGCGCGGGGTTCCTGCAACCCCCATTCCGCAACCATGTCGAAATAGAAGACGGCCAGCGTCTGGCCAAAGAACCAGATGACGGTGCTGAAGATATGAAAGGCGATGAGTGCGACCACGCCAATCGGACGTCCTGATTTGGTCATATTGTCCTCTCTTTCCGTTTGTGGTTCAGAAGGTGATCCTGCTGACGCGGAGCGTTGTATATGCCAGCGCGAGCACGCCCCATCAGACAAAGAACCCCCAGAAATAGGTGTAGTAGCGCAGCGCGCCGAGCGCGGGGTCGACGTGCTCCTTCTCCGCAAACCGCAGGAAAATGTTGATGCAGAGCGTGCAGGCACCTGCCGCCCCGAAAAGCACGAAACCCCACGGCTGACCAAAAAACGTGCCGATGCCGCCGAGCACAAAGAGCGGGAGAAAAAACAGGAAATTGTCCACACGGCTCCCACACTAAAGCGGCGATGAGTCTCGTCCCGCCAGTCTTTCCCTTCACCGATCATCAGGTCCTTTGGCGACTGGCTGCCCGGGGCCCGCACAAAAACGACGAAGATGTAGGTCAGAATGCCATGGGTGAGCAGGCCGAAAGCGATAAGCGCCCATGTGATGATCGTCGGGTCCATTGGGTCCTGCCTTTCCGTTCGTGATAAAAAAAGGCCAGCTCAGCCGGAACGTCCTACTTGGTCGCAACCCAGCTAAAATCCATTATTCCGGCGCAATTGCTAAGGGGATGCGGATGAGGCATTTCCAGCTTGTGAGACCGATAAAGGATCGCATTGGCAGCCGATTGATTTTCGTCAACGCCAGAGACGACCAGCAATGATCTGCCGTTTTTCGTGTCGCAGCAGTTGTTCAATTCAGGCTGCGAACAGCCCTCGCCAAGATGTCCGGTTTGCCACGAGCACGCATGGTATGAGCAGGGAGATGAACAGGAACGATCCTCGCGGGTCCACGCCTCGTCCATCACAACGACATCGCCCGCGCTAAAACTCCGTCCCGCCATGGCACCATCAGTGGCCGCGACGTATTGTTTGAGCGTAACATTCTCTTGAAGCTGTACGTTTGCAAAGGGGGTCGCCTTGCAAAGCACTCCATCAATCATGACGTCCTGAGGCGGGAAAATGCCTTGAGCTGGCCACTGGGATAGAAAACCGTCCGGGTGCCTTTCGCGCCGCCTGTGCCTGAGCAGATGTATCCTTGGCAGGCCGCGTCAGTGGCGAATGACACGATCAGTCTTTCAGGCCGTGGCCTGACCCATGAACTTGCCGCAACTATTTCAGTTCCCATCGCGTATGGCTCGGCAAGCAAGCATGTCTCCAATGACCAGTCGGACCCGAAATGCGCCCAAGCGTCTCCCTTGCAAACGAACCCTCCAACGCTGCTGTCGAACTTCAGAATACCGACATGCTGGCCTGATTGCTCATTCAGGTGGTACGTGGTGAATGTATAACCTCCCCGCTCGACGTCGCCGTCCGCTGCGAGGCAACTGGCAAGCAGGCTTGCCACAACGACTAGCTTTGCCAGAGCGATCATGCGCTTATGTCGATCTCCAATTTGGGTCCACATTGCGGTCAGATGTCGGAGTGTTGCGGCTTGACTAAAAGCCAAAACTGGCAACCTGACTGCGTCTACACTTCAACTTGATTTGGCTGCATGTGCGGCCACTTAGGTCTCGCGGCCCAGGTAGATATGCCTGATCAGCCTGCCTGCGGCTTGAGCGTGCCGTGGGTCGGAAAAAACTCAAGTTCATCAACGAAATCTGGCGTTTCCTCAGGCACCATCTCGATCACAGCGTTCCCTATCTCACTGAGCGCTGTGAGCGTAATCGTCCATGTTACATGGGTCCTGTCGTTCCCCTGATCCACGACGTCGATCCGAGTATGGTCAAGAAGGTCGCCTCCATCGTGAACCATGGTGGCCTCAAGCAGCGTGTTCGGCTCAACCCTTGACAAGATCCAAAGCCCCGCAGCCAGAGCATTCGATGAAGGGGTGCGAGAGACGGCCAACGGTTCGCCGTACCCTGTGTCAGTATAGATGAGATCCACTGTCCAACCGTTGATCCAGTCCGCCTCTCGGGTCGGACAGAGCTGCTAGAACAATATGTCGGGCGGCGCGCTGTATTCCTTTTGAAACACCAGCACCTTGCGCTGGAATGGCTTTCCCTTGGCCAGAAAACCGGCGGCGATTTTCTCTGATCTGATTGTGTCGCAGGATGGCATTTAACACCTCCTTCGGGTCAGAAAAGAAAACTATAAAGTGATGGGTGGGGCCTAACGCTGCGATAGCCGGCCTGCGTTGATTTTCACCAATTGCTTGGTCGAGCAAATTCACTGCCTGCGGTCGTAATGATGGCGGCAAACAGCTGCAATGCAGACCTCGGGAATAGCCGCCTGAAGGGCAGCGCAGTCCTGCAGAGGGGCCGATGGTTGATGGTGCAGCTAGGGTCCAGAGAGAGCCCAAAGTGCCAGAAATCTACGGGGCCGCGATTGTCGGTTTCTGCAGGATTGTACGATGACATCCCAACTCATTTTTAGGTAGCCCATGATCAGCAGGCCGTGACACCGGCCGAGGACGTTCAAAACATTGGAACGACGGAAATGACGTCTCCATCCGTTTAGCAATCATCCGTAGACTTGGAGGTTATCATGAAGACCCTAAGCACGACCTTGGCTTTGATCCTTTTTGCCGCCCCGGCGGTTCAAGCAAATGTAACGATGATCGTTGACGGCGATCAGCGCTGTATCACATCCGATGGCTTGCCCGAACACGACACTGGCCCTTGGAGGGAAGGTGCCGTCGTGGTGCCGCAGGAACATCAGTTTTGCATGGATGCGACACCCGAACTGACCGACACCATCACCGATAGGGTCCGTATCTCGGGTATTGCTGTCACTGGTATCCCACTGCGTCCGGGCACTGCGGAATACTATGATCCGACCTCTGAACGCGGATATTCGCGCGATCCATCCTCGGGATGGAATGTGGAAGGCATCGGCGGGCTGATCATGGATGCTCAGAACGCGCATGTGGACGGTGACGGGATGTATCATTATCACGGCATTCCGTCGGCAGTGACGGACGCGCTAGACGGTACGCTGTTTGGCTATGCTGCGGACGGGTTCGAAATCCACTATGTGGGGGATGCGGCACAGTCTTCTTGGCAATTGAGACTTGGGGAACGCGAATCCGGTCCCGGCGGCGCATATGATGGTACCTATGTTCAGGACTACGAATTTGTTGCAGGGTCCGGTACTCTGGACGAATGCAACGGGGCAATGCTGGATGGGCAGTATGTCTATTTCGCAACCGAAACTTATCCATTTTTCCCGCGCTGTTTCAAAGGAACGGTATCGAGTGACTTCCTAGGCGGGCGCGGCGACCGGCCTCCACGCGGCAACGACGGCTGACGTCTCGCGGCAGCCCTTCAACTTTGTGAACTGAAGGACAGCACAGTTCGTGGTTCGGCCCTTGCGGAAGCGACAATGCTGCACCCTGCATCAAAGCTGTCCACCGTCAGGGGTTTTAAAGACCAATGGCAGCCTAACCTAAGCGAGACTTTGGCTCATCTGGTTGGTTTGATTATGCGGCGGGCTTAAGGACGATAACGCGTGCCACGAGAGGGCTTCATGCCCTTGTCGCTCAACCATTCCGCCAGATCGCCCGAAACAGAGCTGGACCCATTGTCGCTGAGCAGGCGTGGTTTGTGAACGGCCTGCAGCTGATCACAGCCGGATACTTGCAGTGCGAGACCCAAGGCGTCGGTCACGTCTTCCGTCCGCAGGTTGGTGCGGAGCGTTCAGGCGACGATGTAACGGCTGTCATAGTCGAGGACTGTACTGAGATAGAACCAGCCCCATCCGAGAACCGTGATAATGGTGAAGTCTGTTTGCCAATCCACCCGATCAACCGGGACAGAGGGCCTGTGCCGCATCTGACATTGGCGTAAACGGACCAAAGGATCGGCCCCGATGTCCCATGGAATTGCTGCAATTATTGTGGCAGCTCCTTCATTCCATGCGGGCGAAGGGCGTTGTCAAAGACGCTTTGTTTTGTTTGGACGGCGGATGTTGCGGTCTTGATATCATAGCCCTGCATTTCGTCCTGAATGTCTGGCAACGACAGCACCGCGTGCGCAAAGTCAGCGCCCGGTTTTGCAGGCCCTGACAGGAGTTTGCGGATCGCAGCCGCAGCCGGAAGGATCGGGATGTTTGGCCCATGATCCTGACGGGCGACCAGAGCCCACTTCGTCAGTGTCATTACCCCGCCTGCGTCCAGACCGCAGATGTCCACCAACATGCCGCCAGAGGATGATGTTGGGATGCGGGTGATGCGGCGCGCTTTCAAAAGCAGCGGGATCAATGCGTCGAGTGCGCCGATGATCCCGCGTTTGCGCAGCGCCGCGAGCGCTTCGATCCCGCGTTGTTCAATGCCGGACTCCAGCCCAGCGGAGAACGACACGCGCGACTGCACGTTCAGACGCGGGCCAAGGTATTCCGCATCGAAGGTTTCGACCACCGCCACCCGGCGGCGCCCGAGGCCCGGCACATCAATCCTTTTGGTATTTTGCCAGCCCGTGGTTTTCGACAATTTGCCATTGGTCCATAGCGGCACATCCTTGCCGGCGTAGCTCAGAATGGCCTCGATGACGGACCGGCCAACCTCGCTTTTGCCGCCGGGTGTGATGGCGATATCGATGGTATCGACCCGCTGCCACCCGTCGGTGAGATGCTTGGCCACGCATGTCGACAGGGCCGGGGTGGAGCTTGCGCCGGTGAGAGCGCTGACCCCGTTTCGCCGTGCCGTTGCATCCAGCGCTTTGGCAAATCCTGCAAGGTAGTCGCGCGCATCGGCAAGGTCGATGAAATGCGCGCCAGCCTCCAGCACGGCCTGCGCGGTCGCGTAGCCCGCCCCTTGAAACGGGCCGGAGCAATCCACAACGATGCGCGGTTGGATGTGATCAAGCTGCTCTTGCAGATTGACCCGAGTGTCCAGCTTGACCGGGCGCAATTCGGCCTGTGGGTGGGGCAATGACCTGATGAACGCCGCAGCCTTTGCAACGCTTCTTGACGACACATAAAGGACAAGGTCGGGCTGTCTGGACAGGTGGCGCACCAACCGTTTCCCAAACACGCCGGTGCCGCCGATGATCAGGATGCTCTGTGCCATCACAAGACGAACCTGTGGCGCTGTTCGGCAGAGGGGATGATGCACGCATCCGTCTTGCCAAAGAGGGCGTAGCGATTGCGTGCAATCATCCGGTACGCCGCATCGCGCAGGGGGCGTGGGATAAAGCGGCAGAGCCGTGCGATCCACCCGAGCCGCTTCAAATGCTGTGCCAATGCAATCACGGCATCCGAGGCTTCGAGCGCGGTACCCTCTTCGATGAACAGGAAGGTGGTTGGGTCGTCAGGGTCGATGTCGTGCTGGCGGGCCAACGCACGGCCTTCGCCCGATTGGATGGCGACAAACCGTATGGTCGCGTCCTTTTCGTGACGCAGCGTGTATTGAACGCCACGGCTGCACAGCAGGCATTGGCTGTCAAAAAGCCAGATCGCGGTGTTTTGCATGGCCGTCATTCCTTTGCGTCCTGGAACTCGGCGTCCTGGCTCAGGACGTTGCCAAACACGGCATGGCGCAGCCGCATCGAGAACCGAAACCGGCCAGCGCCCAAGTCGTGATGGCCAATGACAAGGTCTCCGGGCGCAATTGGCTTCGGGATTTTGATGCGTTTGCCAAAGACCGACAGGAAATAGTGATCGCTCTTGAACAGGAGTGCGCCGTTCTCTTCTACAACACGCAAGGCCATGCCGATCCCGTAACCGATGTATTCTTCGATCCCGGTGACACCTGCGAACCGTTTGGAACTGTGGATCATCTGAGGAAAACCGGAGGCGCGACCATATTGGCGGATCCAGAACTGGCCGCGGCCTGCAATGTCTTCGGTGACGATCACGACGGCGGGTTTTCCGACACAGCTGCGGTCATAGGGCAGCGGGGCACCAATCAATCGGGTCGCTTGGGCCAAAACCCAACCGGACCAGTTCATGTGCATGTGGGTCACGACGCCCTGATACGCGACGCTGGCACCACCCCGCACACGCTTGCCAAAACGGCGCCGGACGGCCGCGGGCAACTTCATCCAGCTTGCGTGCCCGAGAAGATCACTGAAACGGTGATCCTCCAGCGGCAGTTCGGGATGGGGCACAGGGCAGACTTGCATGATCGTAACTTTCGGGAAGAACTGGGAACAAAGGGCGAGGTGCGCCCGCTACTCAGATTTCTTCCCGGTGATGGAGAGCAGGGAAATCACCTTGTTGCCCATCTTCATCAGCATCTTCAGCTTGGATTTCGGAACACCCAGCATCTGGTCGTACCAAGTGTCCACGACATTCAGGAAATCCTGCATGTCTTTCATACGGGCGAGGGCGACCGGATCCGGGTTGTCTTCGGTTTCGGCTGCGGCAACGCAATCGGACAGCACCCGCATTGCGGGGTCAATTTCACGTTCCTTGCGGCCCTGTGCGACGCGCGTCGCTATCTCCCAGACATCGCATTCTGCCTCGAAATGCTCGCGCCGGTCGCCGGGAATTGGCACGCGACGGATAAGTTTCCAACTGACGAGCTCCTTGAGTGAGTTCGACACGTTTGACCTGGCAATGCCCAGCCGTTCGGAGATTTGTTCGGCGTTCAAAGGCGTTGCGCTGAGGTACAGGAGGGCCTGTATCTGCGCCACTGATCGGTTCACGCCCCATTGGCTGCCCATATCACCCCAGTACAGGATGAATTGGGTCTGAGCGGGAGATTCGGTGTATGCTTTAATTTCTGTCATGACAGAAATATCTGACATTGCGGTCAGAAAGTCAACAGACACGCATCCAGCCTGTGATTGATTGCATTGACGATGGCTGGTGCGTCTTCAAGTTCATGACCAAGATGCTATGACGTATTGTCGCTCTTGGTGTGGCTACGTAGAAGCTGGACGGCTCGCAGGTGGCTGCGGCACATCCTATCCCTCGCGCTTCACACCAAATGACAACACGTAGACCACGCTATCTGATCAATTGAGCGATCTGGCCCGGTTTGGGTTGCGCAGTAATGTTTTGTCGGGCGAGGGGGGAACGTCAATGCGTGTCACGAGAGAGGGCAGGCGGGCATCATTGGTGCGATGATGGCTTTCATGCTATCCTTTACCCATTGCTGAAGTTTTTCTTTTGCCCGTGGCTTGCCAAGGCGATTTGAGATGCGCGTATTTTGGAGCTTTTTCCTGGCCATTTGCCTGCTGGTCTACCCGGCGGGGCATGCGACGGCGCAGTCCACACGCGATGGACCCCGTGGTGCCGAACCAATTCCAGGGTATTCAGGCCTTTATGTCGCCGATGCCTCCAGGTTCATGGCAGGTGCTTTTGTGGTGGTCATGCTGACACGGCCCACGGATGTTCAGGATTTTCTAGGAAAAGTCAAAACCTGCTCGTCGACCCGAGAGGTTGTTGCGCGGCTAAGACGCGAAGACCTTAATACGGCGCTTATTCGGTTTCCCGAAGCCTCCACCGCGTTAAGAACTGGCGTGTGTGATGTGTTTATTGGCGGCGACTTCGATTTCGCTCAACTCAGCAGGCGGTTGGACGCGGGCAGCACGACGTCTGACACCGACAGGCCAAATCCGGATGACGATGTCGGGCGCAACGACAACGACGATGATGTCCAACGCGTCGATAGAACGCCCCCGACGATCGCGCCTCAGGCGCAGGTGGTGGAAGGCCAGGGCCGCACCGCTGCGGTCAGAGCACGGATTTTCGATGCCGAAAGCGGTATCCAATCGGTCTTTCTCGTCTACCCGGATAACAGCCGCGTGCGCATGACCGCGTCTCAGGGGGCGGCCACTTATTCTGCAACAGTCAATCTGCCGCGCGATTTCAACGACCAGACCGCCACGATTTTGGCGACGAATTCTGCGGGGCTGACGGCGCGCGCGACTGTCACGGTGAGGTTATTGCCTTGGTGCGGCCCGCGTGTGGCCGTGAGCAATACGCTGGTCAGGGAGGTGCAGGAAAACCTTGCCTGTGTCGGCCAATCGCCGGGAGGAAGCGACGGTGCACTGGGACCCAATACGTGTACGGCCATTGGCGGATATCTTGGTGGTCGAATGGACATCTTCAACGCGGGTCGTATCCGATGGGCCGACCTGCGAGACGAATTGAGCCGCGCATGCCTGGCCGTTCAGCCTGTGAGACTGGATGTTCCGGCCGTGATCGAAATTGATGCGCCCCGCACAAACGTTCGCATTGGTTTGCTGCAGGCCGGGCCCACGAGATCGATCCGCATCACAGGGCCGAGTATCAATGACCAGATACGGCAATGGCGTGGGCAGCCGCTTTCGTTCGATTTGCAGATGCCGCAGCCGGGCGAAACGGCGAGCTACCGGGTGCAGGCCCTTGGGCCAGAAGGAAATGCGCGCGACACTGCGGCTTTCCGCCTGATCCGTCCGCCTGTGCAGATCAATGTGAGCCCTTCGGGCGTGGTGCGCGTTGATACGGACCGCGCCGAATTCAGAGTAACCATCCCGAGCGGAGCTTCCGCCGTTTCGCAAATCGAAGCCCGCATGCGCGGTGCGGAGGCGGTTGGTCAGTTTTTTGACGGCGGTTCGGAAATTCTGACACTCCCATCGCCTGAGCAGGGCGAGGCAGAGAGGGTGATGTTCGTAGCGCTCGATCGAAGCGGTCGCACGCTCGCAGAGCAAACTGTGACTCTGACCCGCTCGGAGCCGCCCGTTCCGCCGCGCCTGACAGTAGAAAGTGCGGCGGGGCAAATGGTCGACGCGTCGAGTGTGCAACTGAAAATCGTGCTGGAACGCGCCGGGGCGGTTTCGGAGCTGATCCTTCGGCGAGCGCCGGACATGGTCGAGTTGGCGCGCCGTCCTGTTGGAAACGGGCTTTGGGACAGCTCCCAAGAAATGCCACCGCCCGGCGAGGCGTATGTATTCCACGTGCAGGCTGTCGACCGCAGCGGCAAGATACTTGCAGAAGACGCTGTGCGCGTTGAACGCCCTGCTGTCCGTCTGGAAGTGCGGCCAACCGGACTGTTTGAGGCGGACACAGACGTCATGACCGCAGAGGCGAATGTTACGACCGGGGCGGACTGGATAGAGACCATAATAGCGCGCGCCGCCGGTGGCGGATCGGATCAGCCTATGCGGGCCCAGAGCGCCGTGCGACAGGGCAGGGCGGAGCTTCGGATCAATATGCCGGAGCCGGGCGCAACACAGCCTTTGGAAATCATGGCGATGGGCCGCGATGGCAGGGCCTATGCGTCCGCCCGGATCGTGCTGGCCCGCCCGGCCGTCACGAGACCTGTCCGACTGCTCGTCACTTCGCCGGACGGGTTCGAGGTTGAGGCAAGTGCCACGCGGCTCTCGGTCGAGGTTCTCAACCCGGCGGACACCGCGCTGATCGTTGTGACAGACACAGGCACCAACCAAGTGCTGGCGCGTGGTCGCTTTAATGGAGCCGCCTGGCTTGGTGAGATCAACATGCCTGAACCCGGCCAGCGCCGTGAGCTCATGATCGAGGCGCAGGACGCTTCTGGCCGAACGCTTTCAAATTCGCAGGTGATGCTGTTTCGACCGGCCACGGCGGGGCTTGGCGTTCCGCCTTGGGTTTGGATGGGTGGGCTTGTTCTGGGGGTGATCGGCCTCGGGCTCATGGTTGCACGTCAGCGCGGCTCCCGGCGCATCGGCACAACGGGCCCGGAGATATACGCGCCACAACCACGTCTGCGTGTCGTCGCTGAACCCGACCGGGACCCGTGCATCACGCTGGAACCGGCGGCGCCCCCAAGCCTCGCGGTGCGCATTGAAGCGGATGACATGCCAGCGGTCGAGATAGAGTATGAAGAGGACAAGGAGCTAGATCCATGACCGTCACAGCCGTCGAAGAGGGTAAAGTTTTGTCCGATGAGTTGCCCGAAATTCGTATGAAGGAACTGGCTGACGCCGTGGGCGACACGTTGTTGAAGGGTGAAGGGGGGCTGAAGCTCAAAGCCATTGACCCCGACGGGTCAACGTTGAAAACCGCCGTCAAAAAGGCGGTCGACGACGCGCTCTCGATCTCTCCGGTGAAAGCATTGCTCAAGGCGTGGAAAGGGTTGGAGCAAGTTGGCACACTTATCGGAGACAAAGGTCCCGAGGACGACAAACCCCGACAGGTATCGATTGCCAGCCACAGTCTTAAGGCCAAATTCACCCCTCATATCGTCATCGAACTGGAAAAAGCCATGGAGCTTCGCAAATTGCCGATCCCCGTGAATTTCACCTTGAAAGTCGAAGGTTTGATCTTGACCGTCACCAACCGCCAGATCACCGCGATTGCCGCAGGTCGGGCCAAGCCCACGGTGGACGTGAAAGTCGAAGGCACCACGATTTTCAAAGAGTCTTTGCCGACCATCAACCTGCCGTTGGAGGTCAAACCGGAGATGGAAGAACCGCAGGCCGCGTAGCCTCAGCCTGTTTTTCCAGTGTGGACGTGTCACCGCACAAGGTCGCAGGTCAATTACAGCATTTCACACATTGTTTGCCGCCGGGTTTCAAATCGACATGCGCGCGCTGAAAAGCTCTGGCCGATGGTCGCCGCGATAACGGGCACATGTCGGGATTAACCGAACAAATCATCACCAATACTCGCGCAAAGCGAGCTTACGTTCAGCGCGCCATCCATTTCCAACCCGTGCAACTCCAAGTCGACAACTTCGTCCCGCAACCGGTCGGTAAAAAGCTTGTCGCGCGCCAAAAGGTTGGCGAGCGCCCGCACTGGATTGCTTGTCTGACGTGGGATGTCCCAAGTTGTCTGACGGGCGTCGAAAGCAAAGCGACGAAAGGCAGGTGTTGGCAAGAGCCATGTCGCGTGCCGCTTGTCCAAAAGCAATGGAGCAACCAATCGAGGCAAAAGGCGAAACCCCTCAGCAATGACCAAACGGTCCTTCGGCAGCGCCAACAGATCTTCAATGATGAGGTGGAAACCCTCACCCTCAAACCAGTGAAACGTTTCAAACATCTCTTGGGGTGTCCGGAGGACCCACCGTTCGTCCATTTCCAATCGTACAAAACGGGCGAGTTGTGGGCACTGGTGATCAGGGCAGCGATCAGCATGGTCGCGCATGACGGCGTCGGTGTCATAGATCACGGCGTCATGCGCGTCAGCCAACCTGCGCGCAATGGTCGACTTGGCCGCTCCGCTTCCACCGCCGATCCAACGAACATGCGACAAAGCCGTGGGAAGATCGTTTGATGGTGACATCTCTGACCGGGTAGCACAGACGCAGGTCGTTTCGGAATGTCCCTCTCGAATGTCTTCGCTGAAAGCGGACACTCGCGCGAGCGCAGCTTCGTCCCGCAGTCTTCCCGATCGCGCTCAGCGCTGCGAACGGCGCCAATCCCTGAATCGGGCTGTCGCTGCGGCGAATGCTACAGAAGAGCCCATAGTTGCAGAGGTTCCGCAGTGCAGCCAATGGCTGCTTAACCATTCTTCCTCAAGTTGGTCGTCCCTTGTTATTCAAGCGGTCAGACGGGCAAGAGCAACCTGGTTAGCCCTTCTGGACTGGGCGACCCTCGTTTTGAAGCAATTTCTTGAGAAATTCAGCCGCCCAGTTTTCTAGGTGGGTGTAGGTATTGCTTCTCGGATTAAGCGACCTGGCTTTTTTAATATCGTCTAGTGCGGCGTAAACCATAGCTTCATCTGCGTTGCGCTTCGCGAGGCTAAGAAGAATAGTTGCTCGCCTTTCAAAGTAATAAGAGCGCGGTCGTTCAGTTGTCAGCTCTATGGCTTTATCGACATCGGCCAGTGCACGTTCTGGAGCGTTGCGATCTCTCAGGTTCAAAACTGCGCGGTTTCCAAAGGCCGATGGTATGTCAGCCCCAGCGTCAATTACGAAGGTGAAGTCATAGTAAGCTTGTGTGCGGTGCGCGTTGATTGTGCCGTTTTCGTACAAATGGAGACCGCGAAAATATCTGGCTTGGGTTTTGTTTTCTGCAATCCGGACATGCTCGTTGCACGCAGCAATCTGTTGCTGATTGGAGAGTTTTATTCCCGATGGGTGCTCAACACCCTCAATACAGCCACGCACCGCGACGATTTCGGGTGTCACTTCATCCGGCGGCAGCAAAGCGGATCGATTGTCAGCTCCAGATGAGGATGGCGTTTGCGATAAAAGTATGATCCCGATGGCTGTCACCAGCACCACAGCCGCTGAGACGCGCAGAGTAGTCTTCGTCATTTCACTGCTCTCGTCCATAAAGTAGCCCCGTGCAGCTACAGAGACAAAATACCGCTGATTATGGCTAAAATGAGGAACCTCGGTCCAGTTTCACATGCAGAATTTCATAGGTTGGCAATGTCGCGATTTGAACACGCAGGCTGGCAAACAATTATGACATAGCGGACACTGGCGCAGCTGCAGCGAATTCACACTTCGTCCCGCACAGTCGCCAAGGGCGCTGCTGATCCAACGTCCGCTTCGGGCTGCTCCGGTCGACCGGTCAAACCGCGGGATGTCAGCTTTGAGCCCAAAGTTACTGATGCTGCGCTGCGAAGAAACGGCAGCTTTTGTGTTGCATGTAGTAACACCGGTCAGATGAACTTGGAGCACAGATCAATTTCACAGTGGCGCCTCAAAAAGATCACCTTCCACCTCCATCTGTAAAACATGCAACGCATTATTTACCTTCTGTCTTTCGTCAGCCCCTTCTTGCTCTTCGCGTCCGTCTTGATGATGGCAATCGGTGTCAAGGGCGATCCGATTAATCTGGCGCTCGCCGGCTACGGGCTGCTTGTCATGCTGGTATCAGCGGTGACCTTTCCACGCGCTGGTCACCCGTTGTTCGAGGCATTTGCGAACGCCAAGACAAGACTGGAAGACCGGGAGACCGCAAAAGCAATGACCCCTCAACCCGACATCAAAGCCAAAAGGCATGGGGAGAGAGCCAAAACGCTTGATAAGGAAACCAAAGAGATTGACGAGGAAACCGGCCTCGACATGCTGCGAAATCTGGTCGACGTGAATGTGGCCGCTCTCAATTTTGAAGCAAAGCCGCAGGCCTATCACCAGGGATGGAGCCGTCTCGATCTTGTGGTCGGACATGTTGATGCGCCCACCAGCTGGATCGGCGGAGTGCCGGAATTGCCCGATGACATCGCTTGGCCGGTCACGGATGGGAAGGCCGCGATGTTTCTGGCACAGATCGCTATCACTGACTTGCCGAAAAACATATTTGGCGGATTGGGCCCGAAAAGCGGATGGTTGCTGTTTTTCCTAGCGCCCGGTGACTGGGGGGGAATTCAGGTCATTCACATCGAACAACGGGGTGCGCCACGTGATTATCCCAATGGGGCGGTCATCGAGAAATACTTGCCTTACGGCATGAGCGATTTCATGCAGGCCCAGGGTCTTCCAAATGACGCCTACCGCCCGCCGAAGTTTGCTCTGACCGTGACCCCGACCCACGCAAATCCACCAAGCATTTTCCAGCGCCTCAAAGAGCGGGACGAGGTCTGGGACACGTATCGTGCATTGGATATCTCAGATCCCGAATTCGAGCGCTTTGCCGTCGGTCAAAGCCCAACGCATTTTCAGGTTCAAAAGCTGGCCCTGGACGCTTTTTTGACGAACCCTGGTGCACTTGCCCCAAGCATCCGCGAGGTGCTGGAACGCGTCTGGACGTTCGAAGCCTCTGTGGAGGCCGCGACAATGGGCAGCCCCGTCAATGACGAATTCGTCTATGACGTCGCGGAGGAGCCAGTTGCTCTTTTGCGGTTGCCAAGCTCGAATTTGCTGAGCTGGGCGTTTGGCGATGCATCCGTGCTCGGGGTATTCATCGCGCCAGACGACTTGACCGCGCGTCGGTGGGACAAGGCCTGGTTCAGCATAGCCGACTAGCGGATCCCTTGCATCTGGTAGCAATGTGCAAGATGCATGCCGCTCATGACGCGGGTCGCCATAAAGCTGTAAGCGAACTTTGCATTGAGTTGTCCGAAGGACAGCTCTGTCCGCAAAGCCTTCCTTGAGCCTGTCCCATCCATGACCTTCGGGTGGTGTCTCATCCTCTCTTTGGCAGCGCTTTACAGCAGCCCGGCACAGTCTACAGAATTTCCGTTCGGCACCGCACCCAGAACCACCAGCCCGCTGGGAGGGTCCCAGTGTTGGACCGGCGTCTACGGCTAGTTTCCGGTTTGGTCAGTGAGTTGAAGACGGGCCAGCTTTTGCTCACGTAGGGCAACCGCCAAAGGTTCGCTGCAACACGCAAGGATTACTGTGTTCGCGCAAGACCTCAGAGTGCCGCCATATTATGCCACGGAGGATGCGGATGGGTCTCCAAACCTTACCAAAGGGTTAAACACCCGCTGTAACCCTTTGATCTTATTATCGGTGGGTGCTGTCCCAGCGTGGGACGCGGGTTTCAGGACCGATGCGTGGGACGGGTATCGGGCAGCGAAATATTGGCCACCTGTTCCGCAATTGGATCGGTAGACAAAGGGTGCGTATCGGGGCTGAAACTCTCGGGATCCTGCATCTTCTGCCAGCGCCCGCCCAAGTACACCTCAAGCCCGGAAAACTTGGATTTGTAGCCCATTTTCTGGCTGCCCGGCACCCAATATCCCAGATAGACGTACGGCAGATTTGCCTCCTGAGCGATCTTGATATGATCCAGGATCATATAGGTGCCCAAAGACTGCCGCTGCATGTGCGGCGCATAGAAACTGTAGACCATGCTCAAGCCGTCGCTGAGAACATCCGTCAGGCTCACACCGGTCAGCTCACCGCCGGGCTGATCAATATACTCGATCACCCGACTGCGGATCGGCGTCTCCTCGATCATGGCCGCGAACTCGAACACGTCCATATCGGCCATGCCGCCATCGGCGTGCCGGCTGTCCAGATAATCCCGAAACAGCGCGTACTGATCCTCAGTCGCCCAGGGCGACGTCGCCCTGCGCTCCAGGGTCTCATTCCGCTTCATGGTGCGTTTCTGACTTTTGGACGGCTCGAACGCAGACACATCAATCCGTGCCGACAGGCAGGCCGAACAATCCGCACAGGATGGCCGGTACAGCACGTTTTGCGAGCGGCGAAAGCCCTGCTGGCTCAGACTGTCATTCAGCTTTTCCGCGTTCTCGCCTTGTAGGGCGGTGAACAACTTCCGCTCCATCCGCCCGTCAAGATACGGGCAGGGCTGTGGTGCAGTCACATAAAACTGCGGAGCAAGGGGAAGCGTGTGGCGCATGATGATCCAGAAGGAATTTGCGCAAATGATACCAGCGCTTTTCCCGCTGGCAAGTGCGTATCGAAGTCTCAGGCGCGGGCGCGCTTATTCAGGGCCGCCGTGCCGATCACCATGTCGGTCAAACCCTGTCCCCGGTTCGAGGTGGCCATCAGCACAATCGAGATCAGCTGCAATGGTGCGACGGCCCAGCTGATCGTGTAACCAAGCGTGTGCAGAAAGGCTTGTCCCAGGTCGAGCCGCGCACCCGACGCGTCACGAATTTCAATCGCCATCAGGCGCATGCCCCAGGTGGCCGAGCCTGTCGCCAGCGTGATCGTGCGGTACATGAAGCTGACAACCGCATAGAGACCCAAAAAGAAAAACAGCGCCAGAAAGGCCGTGAATGGCACGATGATCAGGCTGAACAAGGCGATGATGATCGTGTCGACAATCCAGGCCATGAACCGTTTGCCCGCAACATCGCGGTAAAACTGTGGCTGCGTGATGGGATCGGCGTGGTTCATTTCAGGCTCCGGAAAGGGAAAGGTCAGGCCCCGGACAGACCGGGGCCGGATAGGTCAGTCTTCGGACTTCGCGGCATTGGCACGTTCGTCCATGAACTGGTCGAACTCGGACTTGTCCTTTGCCTCGCGCAGACGCTCAAGAAACGCCTCGAAGTTGTGCTGCTCTTCTTCCAACCGACGCAGGGTGTCAGCCTTGTAGGCATCAAAGGCAGAGTTGCCGGTTGAGCGCATTGTTGTCATGGCACCGCCCATGCGGCGCGTCGTGCAGGATTTCGAGAACATTCGTTTGCTCCAGATCATGTACGCCAGAAGGGCAAGACCAACCGGCCAGAAGAAGATGAAACCGAGGACCATGGCCGCGATCCAGGCACCCTTGCCACGTTGGTCAAGCCAGCGTTCGGTCTTTGAAAACCAGTTGCCCGAGCTGTGTTGGGCGGGGGCAGTGGTGGACATGGACGTCATTTTCGTACCTTTCGCAAGATGCGGGGTCGGCGCCCCGGGCTATTTGTGGAACTGTATGTGAAGCCGTTTCACATTATATAGATTGGGGTCACAGGCCTGTGATGCAAGGTTTAATGTAAATCTTTTTCACATAAAATGACTTTATGACGTAAAATCAGCGTCTTGCGCGCCCGAAAATGTCCGAAGGTCCTTGGGTGCAGCACGAAAAACATGGTGCGGCGTACCGGCTGCAGCCCATATGACGTCAAAATCCATGAGACGCGGGTCGATATAGGCGTTGATCGGATTGAGGTGTCCGACCGGAGATACGCCGCCAATCGCAAAGCCTGTTTGCGCCCGGATCAATGCGGCATCGGCCTTGCCCAGAGGCTCACCTGCCACCTGAGTTGCCTTGTCTGCATCCACCTGATTGCCACCGGCTGTGATGAACAGGACGGCCAGGCCGCTCTCTTGCCCGCGAAAGATAATGGACTTCGCGATCTGATCTATTTCACACCCAATCGCATTGGCTGCATCCGCCGCAGTACGGGCAAGCGGCGTTTCCCTGATCTCTGTATCAATCCCAGCGGCATCAAGGGCCGCGCGCACACGTTTCAAACTCTTGCTCATGAGGCGGACCTTGTCCTGTGACTTAACCCTGTGCAAGGGCCATTGACGCTGGCGCACCAGCCTTTGATGCTAGCGCCATGCGCGTTGCTGATCATATCGTTCGACTGCCCAGACCCTTTGATCCTGAACGAGGGGAGGCGGCGGCCCAGACTGTATCTGATCTGGCGGGCGAGGTGCGCGCATTGGTCGTTGGCGCTGCGGGATGCAGTCCATATCTCGCTGGCCTCATTGAAAAAGAGGCGGAGTGGTTGCCGGGCGCGCTCGAAGACATGGAGGTCGCGCTGGCTGATGTGCTTGCTCTGCCAAAGGCCGGGATGTCCGACGTAAGGCCAGCATTGCGCCAAGCGAAGCGGCGGGTGGCCCTGCTGGCCGGGTTGGCCGATCTGGCAGGGGCGTGGGCACTGGAGGACGTCACACACGCGCTGACACAGCTTGCGGACATGGCCTGTGAAGTCGCTTTGTCCACGGCGGTGGATGAGCAAGTCCGGCGCGGGCGGTTGCCAAACAAAGACGTCGGTTTGTTCGTCCTCGCGATGGGCAAAATGGGCGCGTTCGAACTGAATTACTCGTCCGACATCGACTTGATTTGCCTGTTCGACGAAACCCGTTTTGATCCCGGCGACTATGTCACCATCCGGAAAGGGTGCGTGCGCGCCGTGCAGGACATGAGCAGGATCCTCAGTGATCTGACCGAGGATGGGTATGTGTTTCGAACCGACCTGCGTTTGCGCCCAGATCCGTCTGTCACACCGGTGGTTTTGTCCGTTGGCGCGGCCGAGCGGTATTACGAGAGCCTTGGGCGTACATGGGAACGCGCCGCCTATATAAAGGCCCGGCCATGCGCAGGCGATATTGCGGCGGGCGAGGCGTTTCTCAAGGAAATGCGGCCGTTCGTCTGGCGCAGGCATCTGGACTTTGCAGCAGTGCAGGATGCGCATGACATGCGTCTTGCCATTCGGGCCCACAAAGGGACGGGTGGTCCGATCACCTTGCCGGGCCATGACATGAAGCTGGGCCGCGGCGGCATTCGAGAGATCGAGTTCTTTACCCAGACCCGTCAGTTGATCGCCGGTGGTCGAGACACGGACTTGCGCGTGCGCGACACGGTCTCGGGCCTCAATATGTTGGCGTCCAAGGGCTGGGTGCCGGCGGCGACGGCCGAAACGCTGACGGACCATTACCGATTTGCCCGAACGGTCGAACACAGGGTTCAGATGTACCGCGACGCGCAAACCCACAAACTGCCCGGCAGTGACGAGGGGTTTGAACGGCTGGCTGCGATGATGGATACGGATCGTCCGTCACTTGAAGCGGATTTGAAGGAACGGCTGTCTGAGGTTCACGCCGAGACCGAAGGGTTTTTTGCACCTGACGCAAAGGCTGCCGAACCGCGCGCTGCATTGGACGATGCGATGCAGGCCCGGTGGCGGAGTTATCCGGCATTGCGCAGCGAGCGGGGCGCTGCGCTGTTTGACCGAATTGAGCCAATGCTTGTGTCGCGCCTGTCTTTGGCGACAAAGCCACAAGAGGCGCTGTCTGCCTTTGACGGCTTTCTTGCTGGCCTTCCGGCGGGGGTGCAGTTGTTTTCGTTGTTCGAGGCGAACCCGCAACTCGTGGACCTGCTGGTGGATATCGTTGGGACGTCTCCTGCGTTGGCCCACTATCTGTCACGCAATGCCAGCGTGCTGGATGCCGTGATCGGCGGAAGTTTCTTTGACGAGTGGCCAGGGTGCAGTGCGTTGACCAAACTGGCCAAGGCCCGTCTGGACACCGAACCGGATTACGAGGCGAAGCTGGATGCCATCCGATCCTGGGCAAAGGAATGGCATTTTCGCATCGGTGTTCATCACCTGCGCCAACTGACCACCGCAACCGAAGCGGGCAGGCAGTACAGTGATCTTGCCCGCGCTGGCGTGGCGGCCCTATGGCCCGCAGTGCAGGAACACTTTGCAAAGCGTCACGGACCGCCACCCGGACGTGGTGGCGTCATTTTGGGAATGGGCAGCCTTGGGGCAGGGCATCTGACGCCGCAATCTGATCTTGATCTGATCGTGATTTATGATCCCAGTGATGCCGACTGCTCGGACGGGGCGCGCCCGCTGACCGTTGGGGCCTACTACGCGCGCTTGACCCAAGCGATGATCACCGCCGTCACGGCGCAAACAGCACAGGGGCGTCTGTACGAAGCTGACATGCGTCTGAGACCTTCGGGCAATCAGGGGCCTGTGGCAACGGGGTGGTCTTCGTTTCAACGGTATCAGAAGGAAGATGCATGGTTGTGGGAACACCTGGCCCTTGTGCGGGCAACCGTTGTTGCGGGCCCTGACGCGCTGGCACGGGATGTAGAGGAATTTCGGCAGGCCATCATCCAACAGCCACGAAACGCGGGTGCGGTCCTGAGGGAATTGGCGGACATGCGGACGCGGATCGCTGCGGCCAAGCAACCCGCCTCGATCTGGGATCCCAAGATCGGGGCGGGCCGCCTGCAGGATATCGAGCTTCTGGCCCAGGCCGGTGCGGTCTTGACCGGAGAAATACGGGCCGGGGTGCGGCATGGACTGGATGCATGTGTCGCGGCGGGCATCTTGAACGACGTGGATGCACAACATCTTGCAGACACGCATGCGCTACTTTGGGCCGTGCAGATCGCGTCGCGATTGCTCAGCACCAGTGCCGTGGATCTGGACACCCTCGGGAGCGGCGGTCAGGACGTGCTGTTGCGCGCGGTTGGTCGAAACACGCGGGCCGAGGCCGAAGCCCATCTGGCCGAGACAATTGACAGGGCCGCACGGCTGATAGATGCGGCGACAAAAGGCGGTGAACAGGGCTGATGCGCAAAGGCGACGAACAAGACCCCAAAGGCTTGATCTTTGAGGCGTATCGCATTGACGGGATCACCCCCGCCGAATGCCGGACGATTTTTCTGGATTGGGCGCTCAGCGTGCCTGGCACCCGGGTGCCAGCGGACCAGATTGCCGCCTTGCTGTCCCGCTATGAACGGGATCACCCCGATCATCCGATGACGCAAACGCTGCGCGAGGGGCGCGAAACCATTGCGCAACCGCGCAGGCGCGGTGGCTGGCGCAGTCGACGTCGCGACGCGTGAGATTGTTGTTCTCTGCATAACAATCCTTCATTTGCACCAAATTTGTCTAACTTTTGCCCAAGTTCGCCTTCAGATTGATCTTCGAACACAACAAAAGCGCGGAGTGTCTGCGCTGATCGGAGACCGAGATGAAACGTTTGAAGCTTGTAGCGCTGTTGGTGATGGGGGGCTTGGTGTCCGCCTGTGCAAACACGAATATCGCGTCGCGCAACGTTCCCTTTGAAGCACCTGCCTTGCCGAGCGCCGCAGCGCCGGCAATCGAGACGACGGGTCTGGTTGTGCCATTGACCGATGTGCGCGTCGAAAGCGTGACGGTGCGTGTTCCGCGCAGCCTGTCGGTGTCCGAAGCCAACCGCTATCTTCCCTCAAGCGATATCGTGTGGCGCGAGGACCCCATCGGTGACCGTCATGCACAGGTCGCAACGATTTTTGACAGCGCGATGCGTCTGGGCACTGACCCGCTTGAAGGTGCCGTGCCGGTGGCCCTTGATGTCAAGGTTCTGCGCTTTCACGCATTGACCGAAAAAGCGCGTTACACCGTCGGTGGTGTGCACAATATCAACTTCGAATTGTCGCTGCGCAATCCTGAAACGGGTGTGCTGTTGACCGAACCCCGCGTCGTGCGTGCCGATCTTGCCGCCTTTGGTGGTCAGCAGGCCCTGCAAGCCGAAGCGCGTGGCCAGACCCAGAAGGTGCGCATCACCAACCACTTGGCCGAAGTCATTCGTCAGGAACTGACGACCGTGGAAGGGTTCCAGAACCCGCAACTGGGCTTCATCCAGGCCATGAACCAAATCTGACCTTTCCCACACCGGTTGATGGGATTAGAGGAGGGCGCTATGACAGCGCCCTCTTTTCCGTCCGATCGCCCAAAACTTCGCATGCGTCCCAAGATGGACCCGCGCCGCATACGCCACGGGTTTCCGTGGGTGTACGCCAACGAACTTGTGCTTGATCGGCGGACCAAGGCCTTGGCTCCTGGAACACTTGCTGTTCTCGAAGATGACAATCGCGCGCCCTTGGGCCTTGTTGCGGTGAACACGGCATCGAAAATTGCGGGCCGGATGGTAGACCGGGACCCCGCGGCCAATATTGATCAAGCGTGGTTCGAGGCGCGTATCGCCCGCGCGTTGGCGCTGCGCGAAACGCTGTTCAATGCCCCATTTTACAGACTGATCCATGCGGAAGCCGACGGATTTCCGGGTGTCATCATTGACCGTTTTGGCGACACGGCAGTGATCCAACCGAACGCCGCATGGGCGGATGCGCGTCTGGGTGATTTGACCGCCGCCCTCCAGAATGTTGTCGGTATCAAGACCTTGATCAAGAACGCCAGTGGTCGCACGCGCGCGCTGGAAGGGTTGGATGATCAAGGCGCGGTCTTTGTGGGAGAAATGCCGCAAGATCCTATTCCTGTGCCAATGAATGGTGCCATCTACATGGCGGATGTCGCGGGCGGGCAGAAGACCGGCTTGTTCTTCGATCAACGTCCCAACCATGTCTTTGCACAATCTGTCGCGACGGGTGCGCGGGTCCTGGACGTGTTTTCGCATGTGGGTGGTTTTGGATTGGCGGCCCTTGCCGGAGGCGCTGCATCCACGCTGTGTGTCGATGGATCGGCAACGGCGCTTGGACTGGCGCAAGACGGGGCGGATGCGATGGGTGCGTCCGATCGGTTCGCAACCCGGCAAGGCGACGCGTTTGACGTATTGGCGGAACTGCAGGCGGAAGGTGCCCAATTTGATATGGTGATCTGTGATCCGCCTGCCTTCGCCCCGGCGAAACCGGCGCTTGATGCAGGGCTACGTGCATATGAACGCATTGCGCGGTTGGCCGCACCATTGGTCGTTGACGGCGGCATCCTTGGGCTATGCAGCTGCTCGCACGCGGCGGATCTTGCCAAGTTTCGCGCGGCGTCGGTGCGCGGCATGGGGCGGGCAGGGCGGTCGCCGGTGCTTTTGCACACGGGGTTTGCCGGACCGGATCATCCGCAGCTGCCTCAACTGGCGGAAAGCGGGTACCTCAAGGCGTTGTTCTTCCGCGTATGAAGGTCCTGATCGACGCAAATGTCCTCTATCCGACCGTGATGCGCGAGGTTGTGCTGGGCGTGGCCGCAGCAGGGCTGTTCGAACCCCAATGGTCGCCTCGTATCCTCGAAGAATGGGCGCGCGCCGCGGCACGTCTGGGGGCAGAAGGGGAAGCGCAGGCCCGCGGCGAAATCGTGATGCTCGGCACGCGTTGGCCACGTGCGAGCGTGCAGCATCCGCCAGAACTGGAACACCGTCTATGGTTGCCGGACCCTGCGGACGTGCATGTTTTGGCCGCTGCCATTGCCGGGTCCTCTGATGTTGTTCTCACGTCAAATGCCAAGGACTTTCCACGCAACATACTTGCCGAAGAGGGACTGTCGCGCGCGGATCCAGACGGGTTTCTGTTGGGTTGCTTTGAGGCGCAACCGGACGCGGTCAACAACGCCGCTCAAGGCGTGCTGGCAGAAGCACGGCGCCTGTCGGGGCAGGATTGGAACATGCGCGGATTGATGAAAAAGGCGCGTCTTCCACGGTTGGGGAAAGCGCTGGAGCGGGCCGCCATCTAGGGCCTTGCACCTTATTTGACGGGCAGGGTTTTCCACTTCGTGTCGAGCGCTTCAAGCGCCTTGATCCGTTCGTGCGTTTTGGGATGGCTCATCAGCCATGCGGGAACGGCACCCGAATTGGACTTGGTCAACGCTTCGAGTTTCTGGAACAGGGAAATCTGTGGCCCGATCCCGATCCCGGCCTTGGTCAAAAGTGCTGCGGCATAAGCGTCTGCTTCATATTCATCGCTGCGCGACAGGCGCGCGGCCAGCAGCGTTGTCAATCCGTTGGCGATCAGGACACCGATGCCGGGAATGAAGCGGGACAAGACCATGGCGAGGGCCGTGCGCAGGGCGTTCTGGCCGGAAAAGTCGATCATCCGACGGCGGCTGTGACCCAATGCGACGTGGCCCAATTCGTGCGCAATCACGCTTGCCATCTCGGACGCAGATACGGCGCCCTGCCGGAACTTGTTGTAGAACCCGCGTGTGATGAAAATCCGTCCGTCGGGCGCTGCGAGCCCGTTGACCGGATCGATCTCGTAGATGTGGACTTTGATCCGGTCCAGATCCAGCGCAGCCGCCATCTGGTCGCACATCTGGCGCAGCATCGGGTCGGCCAGTTCTGTTGATTTTTCATCCAGCTCGCGCGCTGTGCGCCACACGGAAAAGCGGTACATCGCCAGCCCATAGAGCAGGGCGAGGAGGATGGGCATAAACTTGATCATGCCAGTGATATGGGGCCGATTTCAGGCATCGGCAAGCGCGATCATGGATCCCAGCAGACAGGAACCGTCAGCGGGCCGCGAAAGGCCCATCCGGCGAAGGGTGCATCCCCTGTCAATTGCAGGTCCGGTAACTGGTCAAACAGCATGGGCAGCGCATGACCTGCGATAAGGCTGCGTGACGCCGCTGCCCCTGCGCAAAAATGGGGTCCTGCGCCAAAGGGGATGGCGGGGCCGGTGTCGCGCGTCAGGTCAAACCTGTCGGGGTTTGTGAAATGCGCGGCGTCGCGGCAGGCCGAGCCGAACATGAAGAAGATCAATTCGTTTTCTTCGAAGGTGACGCCACAGGCGTCGTCTGTGCGCGCGACCCGGCGTGGGGACATCCCGATCGGGGCCACGAGCCGCACATATTCATCAAAGGCGTTTTGCCATGTTGCTGTGCCGTTGCGGATCAGTTGGTGCTGATCGGAGTGGGTCAGCAGCGCCCAGACGGTGCCTGCAATCGCATCGCGCGGTTCGTTCTGGCCGCCGCCGATGATGACGCGGACGTTGCCTGCGATTTCGTCCAGAGTCAGGCCACCTTGATCAAGCACGGATATGATTGAAAGATCGGGTTTGGCGCGCAGCTCAGGTAGCTTGTCCTTGATGAGTTCCAAAACCCGGTCCGCGTATCCATAGCCAAGCGCGTCTACGTCCGGGTCCCGCTGATAGTTGGCGGCGGCGTCCAACATGGCTTGGCTTGCGGCGTCCATTTCTGCCGCGTCCATGTTGGTCAGACCGGTCATCAGCCGCAATGCATCAGCGGAGACTGGCATGGCGAACTCGGTCACCAGATCACAGCTTCCTTGTGGCTTCAGGCGGTCGATATGTTCTTGCACGATGCTTTGGAATTGCGGGGCCAGCACATCGCGCACAGTGCGTGGGCTGAGAGCGGGAAATAGCGCCTTGCGCTCGCGCATATGGGCATCGCCGTCCTTGCGCATCAGGTTCTCGCCCATGATTTTGGTCAGTAATCCGTTCGGTTGGTGGCTTGAGAACAGATCAACGCGTTTTTCTTCACGGAACACATCGTCTCGGCGGGTAAACAAGGTGGCGCCAAGTTCAGGCACAAAGCACACGGGCGTGTCGGCCCGCATCGCCGCCAGCGTCGGGTACGGATCGGCGTGGAATGCGGCAGGGTCGATGTGAACGGTGGGGGCTGTAGACATGTACCAATGCTACGCGATGGTTTTGTAACCAAAAAGGGTCAGCGCGTCAGGGCGCGCATGCCTCGGCTCAATCCTTCGAGGGTCATGGGGACCATGGCATCTGCGCCAAAGATCTCCTGAATCATGCTGATGGAATGGGTGTAGGGCCAATATTTCTCGGGCACCGGGTTGATCCAGAGGTTTGATGACCACTGATCGCGGGCGCGTTGCAGCCAGACCTGACCCGCTTCCTGGTTCCAATGCTCATTGGCCCCACCGGGGTACGCGATTTCGTAGGGCGACATGCTGGCGTCGCCCACGAAGATACACTTGTAGTCAGGTCCATAGGTGCGCAGAATTTCATGCGTGGGCGTTTGGGCATCCCAACGGCGGCGGTTGTCGCGCCACACACCTTCATAGAGGCAATTGTGAAAGTAGAAATGTTCGAGATGCTTGAACTCGGACTTCGCGGCCGAAAACAGCTCCTCCACAATCTTCACATGCGGGTCCATTGATCCGCCGATGTCGAGAAACAGTAGCACCTTGACCGCATTGCGCCGTTCTGGCCGCGTTTTCACATCGAGGTAGCCGTGTTCCGCCGTGGCACGGATGGTGCCGTTCAGGTCCAGTTCTTCTGCTGCGCCATCGCGGGCCCAGCGGCGCAGGCGTTTCAGGGCCACTTTGATGTTGCGCGTGCCCAGCTCAACCGTGTCGTCGAGGTTCTTGAACTCGCGCTTGTCCCAGACCTTGACCGCGCGCTGGTGGCGGCTTTCTTTCTGGCCGATGCGGACACCTTCGGGGTTGTAGCCATAGGCCCCAAAAGGAGATGTGCCAGCGGTGCCAACCCACTTGTTGCCGCCCTGATGGCGACCTTTCTGTTCTTCAAGCCGTTTCTTGAGCGTTTCCATCAGCTTGTCGAAGCCTCCCAGGGCTTCGATCTCTTTGCGCTCGTCCTCGGACAAGTGCTTTTCGGCCAGCTTTTCCAGCCAATCCTGCGGGATGTCCACAGCCTCCAGCACCTGATCAATGCTGATCTGTTCCAGCCCTTCGAAGGCGGCAGCAAAGGCGCGGTCGAACTTGTCGATGTTACGCTCGTCCTTCACCATCGCGACACGGGCGAGATAGTAGAACGCCTCGACATCATAGGTGGCCAGCCCCGCCTTCATGCCTTCGAGAAAGACAAGGAATTCGCGCAAGCTGACGGGCACGCCGTTCTTCCGCAGGCTTTCGAAGAAGGGCAGGAACATGTCAGCCCCGCATGGCGCGGTCGATGAGGACGGTGGCGATCATGCCCACGATAACAAAGGCCAGTGCGTAGCCTGCCGCGTATTGCAGGATGTCGAGCCGGTTGCCGTTCCGCTTTCGTGCCGTGTATCCGCCGATCAGTGCGCCAAGGATGGCTGCCACGATAACGATCATTTGCCTTGCCTCTCAATACGTTGGGGCGGCAAGTTCACCCTTTGAGGGGGCTCAGCGACGAAATCTCGCGCAGCTTGGCCCGTACCGCCCAATCAGAGCCAAATCCGTAGCGCGCCCACCCAAGGCTGTCCAGTCTGACCATGCGTGCCTCGGCTGTGCGGCCTTGAAGATCAAGCGCTTCGGCGCGCAGCAGCAGCAGGGTCGACAGCAGGGCTGCGTTTTCGTTGCGGGCGGCGCGGTCGATATGCGGGGCGAGGGTGATCAGGGCAGTGTCGCCGTCACCACGGCTGATGGCATAGGCGGCCAATTGTGTGGCGACGTAGGCGCGGTGCAGGTCAGCCCCGGGTGTGGCGGCATAGAACTGGTCCGCCGCGCGGAAGTGCGATTGCGCCGATTGCGGATCGCTCGCCAACAAAAGCCGACCGTTGGCGTAGTGAGCAAATGCACGGCGGTGATCGCGCCAGCCCATGGCCTGGGCGATGTCGAGGGCGCGTTCTGCCGCTTCCCGGCGTTGCGATGCGTTGGCGCCGGGGCCAAGCGCAGTCTGAACGGCCTGGCTCCACGCGCGTGGTGTGCGGGTTGCGAATTTGGCGGGCAGGTTTTCACCGGTGGGATTGATGCGGGCAAAGATTTGCGGAAGGCGCTGTGCCACCTCGCCACGGCTCATACCTGAGCGCAGCTCGGGCGCGTAGTAGGCCCGCAGCATCAGCATATCAAAGCCGGTCAGAACAGTGTGCACATTGTCGTCGTTGAACACGCTGTCGGGCAGGCGGTAGAGGTCGTTGAGCGGGCCGATGGCTTGGGCCAGTTCCTCATGCAGGCAGTCGCGCACCTCTTGTGGGCTGGCATCATTGGGCAGGAAAATGGCCAGCTGCTTGCGGGTGCGCAGGTTGCTCCAGCTGGTGCGGGGCGTGCGGCGATTGGATTTGTATTCCGAAATGGTGGTGATGTTGGGCACCACGAAACACGCGGCGTGGGGCAGCGCCTTACGGATCTCTTTGCGCGACACTGCTTCGATCGTGATGTTCGCGTTGCTGCTGGGCGCCGCCTCGTAAATGTCGATCTGTGCCTCGGTCCTCAGACGGTGCATGAGGCGGCGCAGGTCGGTGCCAAGGGATGCGGGGGGCTTACCGGTCACGCGGACGGAAATGGGCCCTTCAAAGCGTGTGAATACGGGCAGCTCACGGCCTGATTCCAGTTGGAAACTCAGTTCGATAAAGTCGAGCGACAGGTCGTTGTTGGACCTGATCGGTTGTTCGGGACGGGGCGCGCCAAAGGTCTTCATAGGTGGCAGATCGCTGTCTTGTTGCAGCGCGCGGGTGGGCGTGTCGCCGGGTGTGACGGGCACACAGGCGTTAAGCGCAAGAACGAGGGGCAGGACAAAGCGGCGCATCTGGGTCATCCCCGGTCGTACTTGATGAAGGGGGTCAGACGGCCGATCCGGTCGTAGAGTTTGCGGGCTTCGGTGTTGAAATGCTGGGTTGTCCAGTAGACGGACGGGGCGCCAGCGGCATCTGCGGCGGCATAGACCCCTTCGATCAGGGCGCGGCCAATGCCGCGGCCCCGCACGGTTGGATCGGCATAGAGGTCCTGCAGGTAGCAGACATTTTCGACGCTCCAGCCATGGCGGTGAAACAGGTAATGCGTCAGGCCAACCAGCCTGCCATCCAGCTCTGCCACGAGACAATTGTAGTCTTGCGGGTCGTCACCAAGCAGGCGCGCGAAATATGTATCGAAGATGTCTTGCGGACGTGCGGTTTCATAAAAGGCGAGATAAGCCGCCCAAAGCGTGTCCCACGCCGGACGATCCGACGCCTGCAAAGGGCGCACAATAAGTGCGTCTGAACCGGTCATATATACTGCCTGCCTGCCTTTTAGCATTTTGGATGCGGGCGTTTTCGCCTCTCATCACAGTCAACGTATGGAGCATTTCCGGCAAAATAAAGGGTTTTTATCCACAGGCTGAGCGCAGGCAGGCGACTTGGTGGATTTGTGGCCGAAAAGACTCGCCTTTTCGGCCCTTGGTCACGAGACGGACGCGTATGTCAGCGTTGACCCCGCGCCATAAATGCAAGGCGTTCGAACAGGTGCACATCCTGTTCGTTCTTGAGCAATGCCCCGTGCAGTTTTGGCAAAGCGCTGGCCCCGTCGGATTTGAGGTCTTCGGCGCTCATATCCTCGGCCAGAAGCAGCTTGAGCCAGTCCAGCACTTCGGAGGTCGAGGGTTTCTTTTTCAGCCCCTGTTGATCGCGGATTTCGAAGAACTGGGTGAGGGCGGTTGTGAGCAGGCTTTCTTTGATGCCGGGGTGATGGACAGCCACGATCTGCTTCATCGTCTCGACGTCCGGAAAGCGGATGTAGTGGAAGAAACAACGGCGCAGGAAAGCGTCGGGCAGTTCTTTTTCGTTGTTGGAGGTGATGATCACAACGGGCCGCTGGCGGGCCTGAATGGTCTTGCCGGTCTCGTAGACGAAGAACTCCATCTTATCGAGCTCTTGCAAGAGGTCATTGGGGAATTCAATGTCGGCCTTGTCGATTTCGTCGATCAGCAGAACGACTTTTTCGTCCGCCTCGAACGCCTCCCACAGCTTGCCCTTCTTGATGTAGTTGGACACTTCGTGGACCTTGTCCTCGCCCAGTTGGCTGTCGCGCAGACGGCTGACCGCGTCATATTCATAAAGGCCCTGCTGCGCCCGCGTGGTGGATTTGATGTTCCATTCAATGAGCCGCAGACCAAGGCCCCGCGCCACCTGTTTGGCCAGTTCAGTCTTGCCTGTGCCGGGCTCGCCCTTGACCAGCAGGGGGCGTTCTAATGTGACGGCGGCGTTGACCGCGATTGTCAGGTCGTCGGTGGCGACATAGGCGTCTGTGCCTTGGAATTTCATGTAAGATCACCTTGTTGGCGGAACGTGTTCATCACGATGCTTTTAGCCAATCTGGTGCGGGAATGGGTAGTGACAATCCGCGATGCCTCGGATAGACGCTGCGGCAGGGAGCTGATTGGGGCATCACTTAGGAAACCTTGGGAGATTCCATGGGGAACGTCAGTCGCATCGAGGGGAAGCAAATGAAACAGGAAGTGTTCCTGCCGGACGATTATCGTCCCGCAGAAGACGAGCCGTTCATGAATGAACGGCAGGTTGAGTATTTTCGCCGTAAATTGCTGAATTGGAAATCCGAGCTGATGGCGGGCAGCAAGGACACCATCGAAGGGCTGCAGGACGGGACGCGTAACATCCCCGATGTGGCGGATCGTGCGTCCGAAGAAACCGACCGCGCGCTTGAGTTGCGCACCCGGGACCGGCAACGCAAACTGGTGTCCAAGATCGACAGCGCGCTGCGCCGGATCGACGAGGGCGAATACGGATATTGCAATGTGACAGGCGAGCCAATTTCGCTCAAGCGACTGGATGCACGTCCTATTGCGACCATGAGCCTTGAGGCGCAAGAGCGTCACGAGCGCCGCGAAAAGGTGCATCGCGACGACTGATCGGACGACCGACCGATCACTATGCGTATTGTATGGGTTTGGGGCAGTCGTTGCCCCAGACTACATATTTGGCCCGAAAACTGTGCGTTTTCGTTCTGTGCGCGCCTTAGCCCACTGTCGACAAACGGTTGCAAGTTAACCTTTTTTCGGTGCCCTTGCCGGTTTAGGCAACGAATACTCCAGAAAATGGGTCTTGGCTGACCGTTTGCACTGCCGTTGACCGTTGTTCCGGCGGCCCGGCTCAAGGTGTGCTGAACCCTGATCGGCCCCAGGACAAAAGTCAGCTTTGACCCCATCCTTCCGGCCTTTTGCAAACCGGCGTGCGTGACACACGCGACCCCCTCTATCCGTCGCGTCCGGGCTCGTCTGGATTGCTGGAATACAGTGCGATCTTGTTGCCTTGCGGATCGCGCAAATAGCCAACATAAAAATTTGCTCCATAGGACGCGCGAAAGCCCGGTTGGCCTTCGTCAGAACCACCAGCGGCAAGCGCTGCGGCGTGAAGATCACGCACCTGGCTTTGGCTGCGCGCCTCGAACGCAACCATGTTGCCGTTCCCGGCCACAGCCGGACGTCCATTGAACGGCTTCTTGACGTAGAAATCAGGCAACATCGGGGATTGGCCCGGCTCCACTGGCAGCGAGTAGCTCAGATCCCCATGATATTCTTCCAGCCCGTATCCAAGGGCTGGCAGGAACGCTGAGTAGAACCGCTCCGCCCGCGCCATGTCGTCCGCACCAACCGTGACATAGGCAATCATTCTGTGTGTTTCCCTTTTTGGACGTTTCGGTTTGCGTCTACCATGCTTCGACGCGCCAAGACACAGTTCGGACCATGAGGCGCTGCATGTTCAATCTCTTGCGCATAGTGCAATTTGAGGCCCGTTTCCGTTATACATCCGCGGGCACCAACATGTTGACGCCGACCGTACACTGACCCGCGCCTGCCCATTTCGGCTCAACGCAAAACCTCTGCAGTCAGGCCGGTTTCCCTCCAGCTTTCGACAAGGTGCGCTCTTTTTATGTTGTGTTCTGCGCGCGCTCCACTTTTCCTGACCCTGATCTAATGCAGGAGATGCCAGCCATGACGCACCGAAAGCTCTACCTTGGTCCGCTGACCGACAACAGGCGTTGGGATATGGTCACCATCCGGCCCGACGATGTGTTTGTCGTGACGCCGCCCAAATGCGGCACGACATGGATGCAGACCATCGTAGCTCTTCTGCTGTCAGGCGATCCGGAGGTGGAGCCGGAATTGTCCGTAAAGATGCCGTGGGTCGATATTCGCATCCGCGAGATGTCGGATGTGGCGGCGCGGCTTGAGGCCATGACCCACCGCCGCAGTATGAAAAGTCACACGCCGATGGACGGTCTGCCCTTGCATGATCAGGCGCAGTATATCTGCGTGTTCCGTCATCCGCTTGATGCGCATCTTTCGATGCGCAAACACATGCGCAACATTCCCATGCCGTGGTTCGACCACTGGTATCCCGAGGACGATGTGGAGGGTGTCACATTCCGCCGTTTTCTGGACGGCGGGGCAGAGGGGTTTGATGGCGATGCCATGCCGCTTGCGCACATCCTGCAGCACTACAAGGCGGCCAAGGCGCTGTCAGACCGCCCGAACGTGTCGCTGTTTCACTATGCGGACATGAAGCGGGATCTGGCGGGCGTGTTCGCGAGCCTGTCACATCAGTTGGGCACGCCGCATCCGCAGGATGTCATGGAGCGTCTGGTGGAGGCCGCAACCTTTGATCACATGAAGCAGAATGCGGACCGCTATGCGCCGTCGGGCGGCAAAGGGTTCTTCAAATCCGACACGGCCTTTTTTCAAAGTGGCACCAATGGGCAGTGGCAGGGTGTGCTGAGCGATGCAGAGGTCGCGGCCTATGACGCCATGATGGATGCGCATCTGACGCCAGAGGACCGGGCGTGGTTGGAGAACGGTGCCGCCGGATGACGGCCTGAATTGCTACACTATGGCCCGGTGCAGCATGCCGAACAGATCGCGCGGGTCGTCGGGGTCGGCCAGCAAGTCCAGCGGGTGGAAATAAGGGGTGCCATCGATCCGGTCGCGGACGTAGCGAAGGGCTGAGAAATCCTCGATCGCGAAGCCGACGCTGTCGAAGATCGTGATCTGTTTGGCTGAGGTGCGGCCCGGAGCCTTGCCTGCCAGCACCTGCCAGATTTCTGTGACCGGATGGTCGTCGGGCAGTTGCTGGATATCGCCCTCTACCCGCGTCTGGGGCGGGTATTCGACGAAGATGTCGCCGCGTTGCAGGATGGCAGGCGCGATTTCGGTCTTGCCGGGGCAGTCGCCGCCGATGGCGTTGATGTGCACACCTTCACCGACCATGTTGTCCGTCAGAATGGTGGCATAGGCCTTGTCCGCTGTGCAGGTGGTGAGGATTTGGGCGCCTTCAATCGCCTCTTCCGCCGTTGTGCAGGCCGTGACTTGCAGGCCGGTACCGTTGAGGTTTGCAGCGCATTTGGCGGTGGCGGCTGGATCGGTGTCGTAGAGCCGGACATGCGTGACCCCGGCGATGGCCTGCATGGCGACGGACTGAAATTCGGACTGCGCGCCATTGCCGATCATCGCCATGGTGGTGGCCCCTTTGGGCGCGAGTGCGCGGGCGACCATGGCCGAGGTGGCGGCGGTGCGCAAGGCGGTGAGCATTGTCATTTCCGTCAGCAGGACCGGATAGCCGGTGTTCACGTCTGCCAGCAGGCCGAAGGCGGTGACCGTTTGCAGGCCGTCGGCGGTGTTCTTGGGGTGGCCGTTGACGTATTTGAAGCCGTAGGTTTCGCCGTCTGATGTGGGCATGAGTTCAATCACGCCTTCAGCGGAATGGGAGGCGACGCGGGGGGTCTTGTCGAACAGCTCCCACCGTTTGAAGTCGTCCTCGATGTAGTCGGCCAGCCCGCGCAGCATGTTCTGGACCCCGATATGGTGGATCAGCTGCATCATGTGATCGACAGAGACGAAGGGCACGAGGGCCTTGTCGGAAGGTTGCATGTTCTGTCCTTTCAATAGGCGCGGGTGGGGCGGTCGAAGACGCGGCGGCCGAAGGCGGAGGCCACGAGGTCCACCATCAGTTGTGCTGTGCGGCCGCGTTCGTCGAGGAAGGGGTTGAGTTCCACGATGTCGAGTGAGGTCATGAGGCCGCTGTCGCAGATCATCTCCATCACCAGATGCGCTTCGCGGATGGTGGCGCCGCCGGGAACGGTGGTGCCGACGGCGGGGGCGACGGACGGGTCGAGGAAATCGACGTCGAGTGAAACGTGGAGGAGGCCGCTTGCCTTTGTCACTCGGTCGAGGAAGGCGGCAAGTGGTTTGGCGATGCCGTGTTCGTCGATGTGGCGCATATCGACATAGATGACGTCTGTTTGTTCGATGGCGGCGCGTTCTTCGGCGTCAACGGAGCGGAGGCCCAGCATGGCGATTTGGTCGTGCGATACGGGGTTCGGAATGTCCGGGAAGCCATCGAACCCGTCGCGGCCCGTGACATAGCCGACGGGGGTGCCGTGCAGGTTGCCCGACGCCGTGGTGGCGGGCGTGTGGTAGTCGGTATGCGCGTCGAGCCAGAGGACGAAGAGGGGGCGGTTTGCCTTGGCGGCAGCGTTGGCGGCACCTCGCACCGTGCCGAGGGCGAGGGCGTGGTCGCCGCCCATGAAGATGGGGACGGTGTTTGTATCTGTGGCTTCGGCCACGTCGGACAGCGCTTGGGTCCAGGCGATGGTTTCCTGTGGCGCGTGCAGGTGGGTGTCTTGCGTTTCGGTGAAAGTGGCGGGGGTCACGTTGCCTTTGTCCGTGACGTGGTGCCCGAGGTCTGTGAGTGCGTCCGCCAGACCTGCGGTGCGCAGGGCGTCGGGGCCCATAAGGCAGCCTTGGCGGCGTTTGCCGCAGTCCATCGGCGCGCCGATCAGGTGAATGGTTTGGGGTGTCATAGGAGGACCTCGGTTTTGCTTGGGCCTGACATCTGATCAAAACGTGACGTGGACAAGCGGACAGATTGTACGTATCGGAGCTTCATTGATCAAAACGGATGCTGATATGGACGATATAGACAACAGATTGATCGCGGCGCTGCGCCATGATGCGCGGGCATCGCTGTCCGACCTGTCGACCCGGCTGGGATTGTCCCGCACGACTGTGCGCACCCGGATCGAAAAGTTGCAGGCGCGGGGTGATATCGTGGGCTTTACCGTCGTGCTGAAGGCGGACACGGCGCGCGACCCGGTGCGGGGGCTGATGATGATCGGGATCGAGAGGCGCGGGACCGAGCGCATCATTCGCCAACTGGGTGGCATGATCGAGGTGCGCGAGATCCATTCGACCAATGGCCGATGGGATGTGATTGTGGAGATCGGGACTGAGACCTTGGAGCAGTTCGACGATGTGCTGTTCCGCATCCGTCGCTTGGACGGGGTGGTGGCGAGTGAAACGTCGCTGCTGCTGTCTACGCGGAAGTCGGCTTAGTCCGCAGGGCGGCGATCCAGATGGCGGCCAGCGCAAGCGAAATCACCATGTTCCAGCCGGCCATGCTGAGACCCGCGAGTTGCCACGCGATCTCGTCACAGCGGATCAGCGGCGCTGCCATGATCTGATCGAACAGGGCATCCGGGTCGATGCTGTCGACGGCCCCGGCAGAGCAGCTTGTGGGGCCTTGCCACCAGCCTTGTTCGACGCCGACATGGTAGCCGCCGATCGCTGCTGTGGTAAGGGCGGCCAATGCGCCGAGGGCGATGAGGGCCGGAAGTGGCACGAACAGGGCGAGTGCCCCAAGCGCGATGGCGACGGCGTGTGGGTAGCGTTGCCAGATACACATTTTGCATGGTGCGTAGCCCAGGGCCTGAAAGACGAATGCGCCCCCCAACAGCAAGGCGGACCCGAGGGCAGCAAGGGCGATGAGGCGTTGGCGTGTCAGGGTCATAGGCCGATCCAAGTCTTGATCAGGCTGGCGAGCGTCGCGCCTGCAATGATAAGGGTGCCGATCCAGGCTGTGCCGAGAATTGTTCCGATAAGTACAAGCACGCCATCGCGCTGCAAGAGGCCCATGGCGACGATGACAACGGCAAAACCGGGCACCGTGTTGGTGCCGGGCAAAGGCACAAGGATCGAGGCGCTGAACAGCACAAGGCCAAGGCCCACTAGCCTGTCCATCGGGGCGTGGGTCAGGGCGGATAAACGCGGACGGCTGAACGCTTCGATGCGTTTCAACCAAGGAGCGGACCTGCGCGACAGATTGCCAAGTCCGTCGGTTGAGACGGTCCGTGCGCTGAGCTTGCTGGGCAACCATGGCACGCGGCGTCCCAGTAGTATCTGTCCCGACACAAACATAAGAGGCAAAGCGACGATCTGCGGAAGACCATAGAGGAAAGGAATACAGCAGGGCAGCGCCAGAATGAGCAGGAACAACCCAAAAGCGCGTTCGTGCAGCTGCGCGAGAATCCAGTTCAGAGATACTGCTTCGCCATCTGAGTCCGATACCAATTGCGCGAGCCGATCCGAGATCGCCATGTCCTGCGGTATCGACGCCACGATGTTTAAAACTCCTGTGCTGCGGGCATCGCGTATCAAATCATCACTGGGTGTGCCAGTGCCCGGAATGAGCGACGTAAAAAATGTCGCTCATAGCGGTCCAGCGCCGCTTGCCCATGACGATACCCCGGTGTAGAGAAGCGGCGAGGCCCAAGTGGCGGAATGGTAGACGCAGGGGATTCAAAATCCCCCGCCTTTGCGGGCGTGCCGGTTCGAGTCCGGCCTTGGGTACCAGCCTCGACTTTCCAGAAAGATGCACGAAAACCTTGTAAAAGTGCGTGACGCTGGATGGCGTCATTCGGCGCGGTGAAGGTCGGTCGATTCGTGGAGACATCTCGGTTTGTCCGCGCTCCGGCCCCTGTTTTATATTTCTTTCAAGATTGACCCCAGTTCGTGAACGTATGTTGCCTTGGAAAAGACGCATTCCCGTCAAATATGACGCAGGGTTAATTGGTGCCGACCTCGAAACCAGACGTTGTGCGGCGCAGTAGGCGAGAAACCGCCTAAACCTTTGAGATAAAGCAATTTAGGTGACTTGCCGCGCATACTGCAACGAATAGCGCAGGCAGAAATTCAATCAGTGGTAGTGAGATTGTTCACGACAACCCCGCCAAACAGGGCGAACATGCGTTGAAACTGACATTTTTCAGACATTTTTCCCTTTTTTTGCATCAAACCTGTCCGTAAGAACATTCTTGCCCAACTGGGGGGCGATGTCTGTAGGTCATGGGGGCGACCGCACAAGACGCACTGACAAAGTGCGGGTGATGTGTGTGTTCGCTGTGTTGCCAAGCAACCGCTGATGCGCGTGTGTGTCGGATCAATTCCGATGTGTGCGTCAGCGCGGTCCGATATTCTCCCTCTTTTTGTTCAGGCGTGCATGTGGGTCGCCCAGTACCGCTGCATCGCTTCGTCATGGGTGAAGAGTGAGTAGTGAATGTTGGAGACGTAACCGATGTGCCGAGTGCTGCACGAACTGGCCCCCGAGACACCCGATAGAAAACGCGTTGTCCAAGGACGGTCCACGCCCGCATCCAGCGCTCACTCAGTAATTTGCCCGATCGCGTTGCGTGCTGCGCGCAACCCCGTCTAGGAGACCAGCCCCATGACAAAGTTTATTGATTTCAATGCCCTCGCCGCCGGAACTGTAGTGGATAACGCGTTTTCTGCCGATGGGGTGACGATCTCTGCCACGGGCGGGGCTGACCAGGCGATGATTTTTGACACTGCCAATCCGACGGGTGGTGACGGGGACCTTGCAAGTACCAATTTGAACAACGCGCTGATCATCTCCGAGGATGGTGACAGCAGTGATCCGGACGACAACGGGTCTGGCGGCACGCTGACCTTCGCTTTTGATGAACCGGCTTTTATCAACCGCCTCACGTTTTTGGATATCGAGGAAGGCGCCGAAGTTCGTTTTTTCGACATAAACGGTCACGAGATCAAAACGGTAAGAGTGCATGACACCGACAACAACGGACAGTCCATCGTGGATTTCGACGTTGATGGTGTGGCCCGGATGGAAGTTGAACTGAATGGATCGGGCGCGATCGACAATCTGGTTTTTGACACAAGCGGATTGGACGGTGTTGTCGAGGGTGACAATGACGCCAACCTGATTGACGCAGCGTATGACGAGGATCCAGAGGGCGACAGCATTGACGCCAATGACCAGGTTCTGCCGGGCGAGGGCCGCGACGATGATATCGTAGATGCGTTTGGTGGTGACGATACTGTCAAATCGGGTGATGCCGATGACGAGATTTTTGGTGGATCCGGCAATGACAGCGTGTTGGCGGGCGATGGCGACGACATTATCTATGGCGACAGCAACTATGCAGGTCCCAGCGCAGGTGTGTTCGAGCGGGAAGTGTTCGAGTGGGAAAAGTCGCCCTTTGGGGATGACAACGATTTGGGCAGCTTTACCCAGACCACCGGCAATGTGGATGTTTCGTTTAGCGTTCTGAACCAATCCGCCGCGGCAGCAACCATCCAATCGGATGTTGATCAGAACATCCAGAACATCGACGGCGACGGTGATCGCATCGACGACAACAGTTCGCTTGATAGCTTGCTGAATGGAAACGGAAATTCGGCAGACTATCGCCTCGATTTTTCCGCTCCGGTCGAGGATGTGTCCTTCCGTATCAATGATATTGACGGCGATGGCGTCGTCCGTGTGACCGCCTTTGACGCCGCAGGTGCGCAGATTGTTGTGAATCTTGAAGGTGGTAGCCGTCTGACACTTCTCGACACCGATGGTGTGGCCGGCAACGACACTGCCGACAGCAACGGCGGTTATCTGGACGACACATCGGAAGAATACTCGCTGCTGGTCAGCATTCCCGGCCCGGTGGCGCGCATTGTCATCGAGCATGAGCAGGATGGCGGCAACAATTCGGGCATCAACATCACTGATGTCTATTTCGATGCCCCCATCATTGATGATGGCGAAGATGGCAATGACACTCTGCAGGGCGGTGTCGGCGACGACACGATCTTTGGCGAAGGCGGCGACGACACGCTCAAGGGCGAGGACGGGAACGATTCGCTTGTGGGTGGTGACGGCAATGATCGTCTGGAAGGCGGCAAGGACAATGACCTGTTGGATGGCGGCGCCGGTCGCGATGTTCTGATTGGCGGTTCGGGCAATGACACGGCTTTGGGCGGTGACGGCAATGACGAGATTTGGGTCGGCTCCGGACATGATTCCGTTGATGGCGGCAACGATGACGACTGGATCCATGGTCAGGCTGGCGATGATACCCTGAACGGTGATGCTGGCGCTGACATGGTTTTTGGCGAAGGCGGTGACGATGTCATTTCGGGTGGTGCCGGGTCAGACCTGCTGAGCGGCGGCGATGACGCCGACACCATTTTTGGCGGTGCAGGCGACACTGTCGATGGTGGGGCTGGCGGATTTGATGCCAATCCCGCCCTGAACACTGACCTTGATGTTCTGGACCTGACCGGACAGGGGCCCTTTTTCCTTGATGATGTCACACCGGACAGCAATGGCAACGGTATCAACGGGACAGTTGTCTTTGTGGATGGCGATGGTAATCCGAACGGTTTGACCCTGTCCTTTACCGAGATTGAAGAGGTCATCGGTGACGAGATCAACCGCGGCCCCGATGCAGTTGACGACACCGCACAGGTGGACGAGGACGGCAGTGTCGTAATCGACGTGTTGGGCAATGACACTGATCCCGATAGCGATCCGCTGCGCGTGACCGATGCGACGTCGCCCGATGGGGACGTAACCGTCAACGCCGATGGCACGATCACATTTGAGCCGACTGAGAATTTCAACGGTCCGACCACCATCACCTACACCATCACTGACGATAATGGCGGCGAAGACACCGCAACCGTCGATGTTACAGTGAACCCCGTCAATGACGCGCCGGATGCCGTCAATGATGCAGTTACCACGGACGAAGACACGCCCATAACCATAGATGCGCTCGACAACGACACCGACGTGGATGGCGACGACCTGACCATCACCGGGGCCTCTGTTCCCGCCGAACAGGGCACGGTCGAGATTGTGGGCAATGAGCTGCTGTTCACACCTGCCGAGAACTTCAATGGTGACGCGACCATCTCGTATTCCATCTCGGACGGAAATGGGGGCACCGACACGGCGGACATTGTCGTCACTGTCACTCCGGTCAATGACGATCCCGTGGCTGTTGATGATCTGGCCGACACGATGGAAGACGAGGCCGTTGTCATCGACCTGATCGACAACGACACCGACGTGGATGGCGACCCGCTGACCATCGGCACCGTGAGCGTGCCGCCGGAACAAGGCGAAGTTATAAACAATGGCGACGGCACCGTCACCTTTACCCCTGCGCCGAACTTCAACGGCACGGCGACCATCGATTACACCGTGATTGACGGGCAGGGCGGCGAGGATGATGGCCAGGCCATTGTCAATGTGGGTGCGGTCAATGATGGGCCTGACGCGGTCGATGATACGGCCACCACGGACGAAGACACGCCTGTTACCATCGACGTGCTGGACAACGACGCCGACCCAGATAGCGACCCGCTGACCATCACCGGCGCGTCCGTGCCTGCCGATCAGGGCACGGTCGAGGTCGTGGGCAACGAGTTGCTGTTCACGCCTGCCGAGAACTTCAACGGCGACGCAACCATCACCTACTCCATCACCGACGGAAATGGTGGCACCGACACGGCTGAAGTGGCCGTGACCGTGACCCCTGTGAACGACGATCCGGTGGCTGTGGACGATATCGAAACCACGGACGAGGACGTGGCCGTTGTCGTGGACCTGCTGGGCAATGACACCGATGTCGATGGCGACGACCTGAGCATCGGGTCGCTGTCTGTGGACCTCGCCGAAGGGTCGGTTGTGGACAATGGCGACGGCACCGTCACCTTTACACCCGCGCCAAACTTCAACGGCCCGGCCACAATCACCTACACTGTGATCGACGGGAACGGCGGCGAGGACACCGGAGAAGCGGTTGTGTCCGTGGGTGCGGTCAATGACGGCCCTGTCGCCAATGACGACGCAGCCACCACCGACGAAGACACGCCCATCACTGTGGACGTGCTTGACAACGACACAGACGATGACGGCGACGCGCTGACCATCACATCGGCCACTGTGCCTGCCGAACAGGGCACCGTTGAGATTGTGGGCAACGAACTGCTGTTCACCCCGGCCGAGAATTTCAACGGCGAAGCTACGGTCACCTACACCATCACTGATGGCAACGGTGGCAATGACACCGCTGATCTGGTGATCACGGTGAACCCCGTAAACGACGCCCCTGACGCGGTCGATGATGCAGAGACCACTCCGTTCAACACGCCAGTGACCATCCCTGTCCTCGACAATGACACAGATGTGGACGGCGACGCCCTACGCGTGATCGAGGCAACCTCGCCTGACGGTGACGTGGTTATCAACGGTGACGGCACGCTGACCTTTACGCCCAATGACGGGTTCGAGGGCGAGGCAACCATCGACTACACCGTCACGGACGACAATGGTGGCGAAGACAGCGTTGTTGTGACCGTGACCGTGGAAGAGAACCCGCTGGACGGCATCGTTGAAGGCACTGACGAAGGCGAGTTGATCGATGAAGACTATGACGGCGATCCCGAAGGGGACGTGGTTGATGGTGGCGACAACATCTTCTCGGATGATCCCGAAGACGGAGATGATGACATCATCGAAGCGGGTGGCGGTGACGACACCGTTATCGCAGGTGACGGCGACGACAGCGTGGACGGTGGTGACGGCAATGACCTGATCGATACCGGAAACGGCGACCTGGCACCTGATCTGGGCTTCCCGAATGACGATGGCACGCCTGTGCCGGGCTTCCCGTTCGGGTTCCCCGCAGATGATGATCCCAATGACGACCTCGACTTCGTTGATGGCGGCGCAGGTAACGACACGATCAGCACGGGCGACGATGCCGACACCATTGTGGGCGGCACCGGCGACGACGTGATTGATGGCGGCATCGACGATGACGAAATCAGCGGCGATGACGGCACCGACCGGATTGTGGGTGGCGAGGGCAATGATCTAATCGAAGGCGGGACCGGTGACGATACCATCTTTGCCGGCAATGACCCCGATCTGGGTCTGGACCAGCTGAACATCGAAGATGACGGGTCCAACCCGATCTTCCCGGCGGACCCGCGTCCCGACAACGGTATGGACACAGTGTTCGGCGGCGACGGCAACGACCTGATCTTCGGTGCGGACGACGATGACGAGTTGTTCGGTGAAGAAGGCAACGACACCATCTTTGGTGAAATCGACGACGATCTGATCGACGGTGGTGTCGGTGAAGACAGCCTGTTGGGCGGGCAGGGCAATGACACCATCGAAGGCGGTGAGGGCAATGATTTCATCGACGGTGGTGGTCAGGCCGACACGCTGAACGGCGGCGAAGGCAACGACACCATCTTTGGTGACAACGGTGCAGACGTAATCGACGGCGGTGCCGGCAACGATGTGATCGACGGTGGCACTGGCGACGACACGCTGAACGGTGGCGCTGGCAATGACGACATAACAGGATCAACCGGCGACGACGTGATTGACGGCGGCGCTGGCAATGACACGATTGACGGCGGCAATGGTGGGGCGGACATCATGTCCGGCGGCGACGACCGCGACACGTTCATCAATGTCGATGCGGGCGAAACCGTGGATGGCAACGAAGGCGGCGACGACTTCGATACGCTGGATCTGCGTGGATCTGCGCCGAACAATGGCTCGCTTCAGGTGGTCGAGGATTTCCCCGGTGCCGAAAGCGGTGTGGTCAATTACTTCGATCAGAACGGCGATCCCGCGGGACAGCTGACGTACACCAACATCGAGAACATCATTCCGTGCTTTACCCCCGGCACCTTGATTGCGACCCCGATGGGCGAGCGCCGTGTCGAGGATCTGAAAACAGGCGATCGGGTCATCACCCGCGACAACGGTATTCAGGAAATCCGCTGGGTGGGGCATCGCGCCATGTCGGGCGAAGAACTGGCCCGCGCAGAACACCTGCGTCCGGTTCTGATCCAGAAAGGTGCGTTGGGGAACGGTCTGCCAGAGCGTGACATGCTTGTGTCACCCCAGCACCGTGTCCTGATGGCCAGCGACAAAACGGCTCTGTACTTTGACGAAAGCGAAGTGCTGGTGGCGGCCAAACACCTGACGGCTATGGATGGCATCGACGTGGTGGAGGTGTCGGGCACCACGTATATCCATGTGATGTTCGAGCATCACGAGGTGATCCTGTCCGATGGCGCTTGGACGGAAAGCTTCCAACCAGGTGACATGACCCTCGGGGCTATGGCTGACGCGCAACGCGCAGAGATACTGGAGCTGTTCCCCGAATTGGAGACAACTGAAGGTGTCAATGCCTACGCGGCGGCCCGTCGGAGCCTGAAGAAGCACGAAGCGCGGTTGCTCACGCAGTAACCGCGACGCGCAGAACGCGCGAATTATGCAGCACCTCGCGATTGATTCGCGGGGGCGCAGGAGACGGGGCAGGGGGCTGCATCCCGTTTTTTGTGTTTAATGCAGGATAGGGTGCACAATTGTTTCCATTACGGTACCGTATGGTGCTGCAATGCGGCATCTTTGTGCAATAAATGTGACGAGGTTTACCTTCTTCGGAATTTTCCCCCTGAATAATACTCCACTTTGAATTAAACCCGGCCTGAGTTGTTAGATCTGTGGGGGCAGATCGAAGCTTCGAAGAAATACAAGTACGTGAAGGGCAGCTGCCATGGCCGATATCGACGGAACGTCAAACAACGATACCGTGCAGGGAACGAACGAAGACGACACAATTCAGGCCTTTAACGGGCAGGATTTGGTATCCGGCGAGGGCGGCGACGACAGCATTCTGGGTGGCGGCGGCAACGACACTCTGTTTGGCGACGTCGGCGAAGGTACGGCCCCCGGCAACGACGCCACCCCGTTGGTGATTTCCCGTAGCAACCGCGTGACATCCAACGACAACAACAACGATGCTGGTGACATTGCTGTCTACCGAAACGTTGCTCAACTGGAAGACGGCACGCAGGTCTCTGCCCGCATCGTGCTTGTGTCAAAGTCCGACCCGAACCTGACTGTGGATTTGTCCGGTCCAACCGGCGCCGAAATTCTGATGAATGGCAGTGGAACGGGCGACACCGCCAGTTTCCGGATGGAGTTCTTCATCCCGGACAGCCCGAACGCGACGACGGGCACGCCGGTGTCGTTAAATTCGACCGCGACCGTTAACGACCTGGACCGCAATCGCGTCGGTGATCAGGAATCCGTCACCATTGACGCCAACAGCTTTACCGCTTTTGCCACCAGCAGCGACACGTCACTGAATGTGACCCAGAGCGGCGGCACAGTGACGGCGGCGGGCTCCGAGCAGAATAATCCGAGCGATCAGGACGCGTGGTTCTCCGCCTCGTTCGAGAACCGTGAATTCATCGAGTTCACGCTTGAGGCTCGGACAACCAATTCCGGCTTCTCCTTCTCTGGTGACCTGATTGACGATGTCGTCGTCACGCCCATTGATGCGGGTGATGACACGATTGATGGCGGTGCCGGGCAAGACGTGATTTTCGGCCAGGGTGGTGATGACAGCCTGGCTGGCGGTCGCGGCGACGACACCGTTGACGGTGGCGAAGGCGATGACGTGCTGGACGGTGGCCAGGGCCAGGATGAGCTGACGGGCGGCGCAGGCGACGACACGCTGACCGGTGGCACGGGCGACGACACATTGTTGGGCGGCGCGGGCGAAGATCTGATTACCCTTGGCCCGGATAACGATCAGGCCGAAGGGGGCACCGGGTCTGACCGGTTCATTTTTGACGGGCTTGGAAACCACAATATCGTTGGCGGCGAAGACGCTGATGGGTCCGACATCGATGTGCTGGATCTGTCGGGGGTACGCGCCAACGTCTTGCCGGACGGTCCGGGATCGGAGTCCGGGACAGTCGAGTTGCTGGATGACAACGGAAACGTGGCCCGCCGCGTGACCTATTCCGAGATTGAGCAGATCATCATCTGCTTCACTCCCGGAACGCGCATTGCGACGCCGAAGGGTGAGATCGCAGTCGAACGGCTACGTGCCGGGGACAAAGTGTTCACCCGTGACAACGGTGCACAGACCTTGCGCTGGGTTGGCCGCCGTGACCTGACACCCGATGAGATGCGCGGGCATGACACTTTCCAGCCTGTGTTGATCCGTCAGGGTGCGTTGGGCAAGGGCTTGCCAGAGCGGGACATGCTTGTATCGCCGCAACACCGGATGCTGGTGAATTCTGACTTGGCCGAGGTGATGTTCGAAGAACGCGAAGTGCTGATTGCGGCCAAGCACCTGACCGGCCTAGATGGCGTGGATCAGGTGGAAACGGGCGCTGTAAGCTACCTGCACCTGATGTTCGATCAGCACGAGGTGGTTTTGGCCGATGGGGCTTGGTCCGAGAGCTTCCAGCCGGGAGACCATTCGCTGCGCGGTATTGGTGCGGACCAGCGGGCCGAGGTTCTGACCCTTTTCCCGGAGCTGGAAACGCTTGCGGGGTTGGACAGCTATGGCTCTGCCCGGGTGTCGTTGAAGCGGCACGAAGCACAGATCCTGGTGGATCGTCTCAGGTGATCTGACGGGCCGCGCGCCATGCGGCCCAATCTTCCGGTGTATCAAGATCGAGCCTTGCCCGGTTGCCTTGCAGCGGGACAAGATGCACGCGGGTGCCTGCGCTTTGGACCACGCCGCGCCCTCCATCATCGCCGGACAGCTTTGAAATTGCTGGGAAAAGGCTGTGGTGAAACACGATCGGGTGCCCACCTTGACCGTCCGCAGTCGCCCCGCGCCAGATGAGCGCGTCGGGGGCGTCCTGCACTGCGTTTTGGACGGCGCGCAGGTCGTCTGCGCTGATGTCGGGCAAGTCTGCGAGCAGGAGCATGGCGTACGGTTCGGTGCGGAGTGTGTCGAAAATGGTGCGCAGGCTGGCCCCCATGCCTTCGTCAGCATCAGGAACGATTACGCAGCGCGCACCAGATTTGGCTGCAATGGCGTGTCTTGGGTGTGGGGCAGGTGGCAGGGCCACGCGCACGTCGTGGCTAATGGATTGTGCCATTGCGATTTGCCGGGCGAGCAGAGGTTCGCCGTCCACGCGTTCCAGCAGCTTGTCGCGGCCGCGCATGCGGGACGACGATCCGGCGGCGAGGATGAGGATGGGCATCATATCGGGACCGTATGCGCGTGTCGGCGGTGCTGCAACACTCGGAGGGGAGCTTTGCCCGGCAGGCTGCGCCTCCCCTTGAATTTATTGGAAGTGCGAAGAAAGGGCTAGCCGCGCATGCGGGTCCCGTCTGGATCGAACAGAGGGGTGGTCACAAGGGTGGCACTGCGCATTTGACCGAGGATTTCGATATGAACCTGCAGGCCGTTTGTTATGTGTTGGCTGGGCAGGAAGCCAAGGGCGACGGACGTGTCTGTATGGTGTGAGTAGCCGCCCGAGGTGCAGAAGCCGACGACCTTGTCGTTGAGCCAGATGGGTTCGTAGCCTTGAACGTCGGCATCGTCCGCGTCCACGGCGCAGAGACGTCTCCCAGTACCTGTTGCACGTTCGGCTTCGGCGGCGTTGCGACCGATGAAGTCGGTGTTTTTCGACCAGGCGATAAAACGGTCCATGCCGGTTTCCGCCGCAGTGTAGTCGGGGGAGTATTCGCTCAGCCATGAACCGAAGAACTTGTCGAGCCTGAGTGACATCATCGCCCGCATCCCGAAGGGCGTGATGCTGTGTGCTTGACCTGCCTCCCACAGCGTCCACCAAAGCTGGCGTTGGGCCATGGGGTCACAGTAGATTTCAAAGCCCAAATCGCCGGTGTAGCTGACCCGTTGCACGATGCAGTCAGTCGTGCCGACGGTGAGGTGGCGTACATCGAGAAAGCGCATATCGGAGATGTCGGTGCGCGTGCAGGCCCGCAATACGTCGCGGGCGCGTGGCCCTGCCAGTTGAAAGCCGTTGCGATTGTCGCTGATATTTTCAACTGTTACGCCGGTTTCTTCGTGTTGCTTGAAGTGGCGCATGTGGACGGCTTGCGCGCCGTAGCTGGCGGTGAGTTGGAAGTCCGCCTCACTCGGGCAGGACATGGTGAAGTCTCCGATGAGCCTCCCCTTGGCACTGAGCATTGGCGTGAGCGAGACGCGCCCTGGCTGTGGTACGCGACCCGCCATGATGTGGTCGAGCCACGCACGAGCGTTTGGGCCAGTGATGCGGTATTTGCCGAAATTGTGCACCTCATTGATACCGACGTTTGAGCGGACGGCGCGGACCTCGCGCGCGGTGGCGGCGAAGGCGTCTGAGCGGCGGAAGGATGGGGTTTCATAGGATGGCTCGCCGTCTTGGGCGTAGTAGTTTGCCACCTCCAGCCCGTATTGCTGACCCCAGACAGCGCCCATGTCGGTGAAAATGTCGTACATCGGTGTTGTGCGGTTCGGGCGTGCCGCGGGCAGTTCCTCGTTCGGGTAGGCGACGGAAAAGCGTTTTTGGTAGTTTTCGATGACCTTTGGGCGGGTGTAGCCGGGGCTGATCCAGTCCCCGAAGCGGGCGACGTCCATCGCAGTTACGTCGCGTTCGCACTCGCCTTCGATCATCCATTGGGCCAGCATGAGACCAACGCCGCCCCCTTGGGAGAAGCCCGCCATGACGCCGCAGGCCGACCAGTAGTTGCGCAAGCCCGGCACGGGGCCGACCAGCGGGTTGCCGTCGGGGGCGAAGGTGAAGGGGCCGTGGATGACGGATTTGATGCCGGCGGTTTCCAGCACGGGGAAGCGTTTGTAGGCAAAGGCGATGCTGTCTTCGATCTTGTCGAAATCATCGGGCAGGAGTTCGTGGCCGAAGCTCCATGGGGTGCCGTCAACGGCCCAAGGACGGCACTTTTGTTCGTAAAAGCCGATGCAGAGGCCGCGGCCCTCTTGCCGGAGATAACTTTCGCCCGCCGGGTCCATCACGTGCGGGTGTTCGGCGTCGCGATTGTAGATGTCCGCGATCTCGTCGGTGACGATGTACTGGTGTTCCATCGGGTGCAGAGGCAGGTAGACGCCCGCCATGGCCCCCACTTCGCGCGCCCAGAGGCCACCCGCGTTGACTACGTGTTCGGCGTGGATGGTGCCCTTGTCCGTGACCACGTCCCATGTGCCGTCCGCGCGCTGGCTGGTGTCATGCACCATGGTGTGGGTGTGAATTGTGGCACCCCCCATGCGCGCTGCCTTGGCATAGGCGTGGGTGGTGCCGGAGGGATCAAGATGGCCGTCGAGCGGGTCGTAGAGCGCGCCAATGATGCCATCCGTGTTGGTGATGGGGGCGATTTTAGTGATGTCTTCGGGGCCGACGATTTCGGTCTCCAGCCCCATGAAGCGATGCTTGGCGCGTTCGGCCAGCAGCATGTCGAAGCGGTCCTGATTGTCTGCCAGGGTGATCCCGCCCACGTGGTGCAGGCCGCAGGACATGCCGGTGATCTGTTCCAACTCCTTATAAAGCTTGATGGTGTAGCCCTGAAGGGCGGCCATATTGGTGTCGCCGTTAAGTGTGTGAAACCCACCCGCGGCGTGCCATGTGCTGCCCGAGGTCAGCTCAAACCGTTCCAGGAGCATCACATCGGACCACCCCAGCTTGGTCAGGTGATACAGGACGGAGGCACCAACGACGCCGCCGCCGATGACGGCGACACGGGTTGTGGTTTGCATGAGGCGGGCCTTTCCAAGCGGGGCGAAATGGCCCCTGTGGCCGAGTTTATTTGGCAAGATGATGGTGCGGGCTGGTCATCTGCGACATGATCTGTCGGTAATGGGAACGGCTTGGCCCAAGGAACGTTTGCACGACATGGAATTTCTGAAACACCTGCCCAAGACTGCGGTGGCGTTGATCCGGCACTATGGTCGAAAACTGTGGGTACGGGTGGCGGCAATGGGCCTCTTTGCCTTTGTCGCACTGGCAATGAGCCAGTTGATCGAACCGCTGGTGCCGCAGGATATGGCAACGACGCTTCCGGGGTCGGCAGCGGACCGGCTGTTGAACCTGATTGCCAATGCGATGCTTGCGGTGACAACGTTTTCGCTGACCGTTATGGTGAGCGTTTACCAATCCTCATCCACTCAATGGACGCCGCGTGTGCATCAGTTGATCATGCAGGATGCGGTCACGCAGAACACGCTGGCGGCTTTTATCGGCGCCTATGTCTATGCGCTTGTAGCGATCGTGCTGCGTGAGATCGGCATTTACGTGGATGACCGGGCGCTTGTGCTGTTCTGGCTGACCGTTCTTGTTTTGGCCTTTGTGGTGTGGTCTCTCATCCGATGGACACTGCATTTGCAGACGCTTGGGTCGTTGATCGACACGACCCGGCAGTTGGAAACGATCACGCAACAGCAGTTTCAGGAACGGCTGGAAACACCGTGTCTGGGCGCGTGTCCATGGACGGGCGATCTGCCGGAGGATGCGTGGTCTGTGCCGTCAAGTGACAGCGGCTATTTGCAGTATCTGTATCCCGAGGCTTTGCAGGAAGCCGCCGCGGAGCACGATGTGACACTGTATTTCCTTTGCAGCATTGGCAGCTTTGTCTTTGTGAACGAACCGCTTGTCTGGGTGATGGGGGATCCCGACGACAAGGACGCGCTGATCAAGGACGTGCAGCGTTTGGCAGTAATTGGCGATGTTCGTACCTACGATCAGGACCCCCGGTTCGGCCTGCTCGTCATGTCCGAGATCGGGTCCAAGGCGCTCTCGCCCGGTGTCAACGACCCGGGCACCGCCATTGACGTCCTCAACCGGTCGGCGCGCATTCTGTCGCTTTATCAGGACGAAACCGCCGGGGACGCCGCGCCCGAGCATGACAGATTGCACGTGCCGCCGCTGGATCCTGTCGATCTGATTGTCGATGCCTTTGCAGGAATTGCCCGCGACGGGGCAGGTGAGGTCGAAGTGCAGCAGCGTTTGCAGCGCGTCATGGCCGGTTTGATGCACCACCCTGACGAAGGCTTGAGCAATGCCGCGCGCGATCTGGGTTCAGAATTTCTGGATCGCGCAAAGGAGGCGATTACGTGGGAGCCAGACCGCAATCGGTTGATCGCCAAAGCGGCGGAACGCATCCGGGACTAATCGCGCATCCTTATCCGCCAGCGACGTGATATGTCGCGCGTGGGCAACCGGGGTGCCGGAGCGGCGCGCAGTTTGGGCAGCAGCGAAACCACTGCAAGGGCATCTCCATGCACACCCACGCACAGGCCGTCGTGATCGGCGGCGGCGTCATCGGCTGTTCCATTCTGTATCATCTGACCAAGCTGGGCTGGACCGATGTGATCCTGCTGGAACGGGACGAATTGACCTCCGGTTCGACTTGGCATGCTGCGGCGAACATTCATGGGCTGCATGACAGCACAAATATCAGCCGCATCCAGCACTACACGATGGGTCTGTATAAAGAGTTGGAGCAGGAGACCGGTCAGGGCTGTGGCGTGTTTCAGCCGGGATCACTTTATCTGGCCCAGACGGAGGCGCGCGAACATCAGCTGCGGTTGCAGGCGGCCAAAGCCAAGCTTTATGGCATGAACTTCCACGAGATTGATCGGGCCGAAGCCGAGCGGTTGCATCCGCTGGTCGATTATGACGGCATTCGCTGCATCATGTGGGAACCGGATGGCGGCAATGTGGACCCCAGCGGTGTGACCAACGCCTATGCCGCCGGTGCGCGCCAGAATGGGGCAGAGATTGTGCGGTTCTGCCCGGTGACCGGGACCGAACAGCAGCCAGATGGGACGTGGATCGTGCGGACCGAGAAAGGCGATATTGCAACCCCTTGGGTGGTGAATGCCGCTGGTCTGTGGGGCCGTGAGGTGGCGGCTTTGGCGGGGCTTGAGTTGCCGTTGCAGCCCACGGAACACCAGTATTTCGTGACCGAGACCATTGCCGAAGTGGCTGCCATGGATCGGCGCTTACCTTCTGTCGCTGACCGGGACGGGGAGTACTACCTGCGTCAGGAAGGGCAGGGGTTGCTTGTGGGTGCCTACGAAAAGGACGTGCGCTTCTGGGCGGAGGATGGCACGCCGCAGGGCTTTGGCCATGAGTTGTTTGCCGACGATCTGGAGCGGATCGAAGAAAACATGATGCGCGCCATTGACCGGGTGCCGGTGGTGGGCACTGCCGGGATCAAGCGAGTGATCAACGGGCCGATGATCTGGTCTCCAGATTCCAATGTGCTGTTTGGACCCGTGCCTGAGCTACAGGGCTATTTCTGCTGCAACGGGATCATTCCAGGCTTTTCCCAGTCGGGTGGGATGGGCCTGCTGGCAGCGCAGTGGATGGTCGAGGGCGAAACCAAGTACGACATGTTTGCATGGGACATGGCCCGGTTCGGGACGTGGGCCGGCAAAGCGTTCACCAAGGCGCGTGTGGGTGATCAATACGCGCACCGGTTCAAGATCCACTTCCCCGGCGAAGAACGAGAGGCGGGGCGCCCCGTGCGCACCCGGCCCGCGCATGACATGCAAGTGTCGATGGGGGCCAAGATGGGCCTGAATTTCGGCTGGGAACATCCGCTTTACTTTGGCGATGTCGAGGACACCGCCGGATTCACCCGCCAACCGTGGTTCGATGTCGTGGGCGCCGAGGCGCGGATGCTGCGGGACCGGGGCGGGATCATCGATATCTCGAACTTCGCAAAATATGTCTGCAAGGGGCCGGGGGCGGAAGACTGGTTGAACGCCGTCTTTGCCAATCGGATGCCGCGTGTTGTGGGCCGGTCCTGCTTGACGCCACTTATTGGCAAGCGCGGCGGCATTGCCGGGGACTTCACCGTGACGCGATTGGCCGAGCACGAGTTCTGGATCATCGGGTCGGGAATGGCCGAGCGATATCACCAGCGCTTCTTCAGACAGGTGCCGCTGCCTGCGGGCACCACGTTCGAAAGTCAGACAGAGGCGGTCTGCGGCTTCAACGTGGCGGGGCCGGACAGCCGGGCGATGCTGCAACGCATGACCAATGCGTCGCTGGCCACCGAGGATTTCCCATTCATGCGGTCGCAGCGGATTGATCTGGCCGGGGTCGAGGTGCTGGCGCTGCGGGTGTCCTTTACCGGCGATCTGGGGTGGGAACTGCATTGCAGAACAGAGGATCAGGTACGGCTTTACTCTGCTCTGATCGAGGCAGGGGCCGAGATGGGCATCGGTCCGGTGGGCAGCCGCGCGTTGATGAGCCTGCGAGTCGAGAAGGGCTATGGCTCATGGAGCCGAGAGTATAGTCCTGAGTACTGGCCGCAGGAGGTGGGGCTGGACCGGTTGGTGAAGCTGGACCAGGATTTCCTGAATAAACATGCGGTTGCGGATGTGATGCAGCAACCTGCGCGCGAATCATTGGTGCTGTTGCAGCTTGATGCTGCCGATACGGATGCGTCTGGTGCGGATGCGACGGGAGGTGAGCCAATTTTTCGTGATGGCAAGGGGATCGGTCGCGTGACGTCAGGGGCCTATGGCTACAGTGTCGGAATGAGCCTGGCACTAGGCTATGTCACCGATGCGGGACCGGGCGACCGGGTGCAAGTGATGGTATTGGGGCGTCCACACGGCGCAATAATACTGGAAAAACCGCCATTTGACGCGGACGGGACGCGACTGCGCGCATAGGGTCCGGGGTGGAAAGCAAATGGGCAGGCGCAAGAGCGTGCTGAGCGAAAATGGCCCAAACTGACGCTGGACCCACCTTCACCTGCACCCTGTGACAGGCCTTGGTGCTGCGTTTACTCTATTTAGCGTCACATGCTAAAGAACGTATATGTTGGGGAACATATACGACCACGAAGTGCAGGTTTATGTCTCGAATGGCAGCCGTGTGCACTTCACGATACGTGAAATGCACGAGCTTTACACGTCATGGCAGATGTGGGTTCTCGTCATGGTTGGTTTCATGATCATGGCAACGGGGCACCCGGTAACACTACCGCAATTTGACAACTATTGGCTGCGGTTGGGCTTCTGGTTCGTGGCGCTGTTTACCTATCTGATCCTGTCGATGGGCTATGCGTTGATCAGTTGCCGCCTTTGGCGGGCCCTTTTTGGCGGGCCGATCCCGTTGATTATTCTGTCCTCGCCGCTGGTTCTTGCATCGACCTATTTGACCTCCGCCGTGTTGACGGTTCTGTTTGAGCCGGGCAATCCGCCGTTCGGTGGGATGACTTGGCAAATGAATCTGCGCAACGTGCTTGTGGCGCATGTCTTCGAAACGGTGGCGTTGCTGTGGCTCCTGCCGGCACAACGAGAGCGCAAGGTGCTGTCCGGGCCCGCACGCGCCATAGCGCTGGCGGGTCGAACATTGTCCCTGTCCCGGATCGCCCGCGTCAAAGCAGCGGAGCACTACCTTGAAATTCATACCCCCGACGGCGTTGAAATCATGCGGGAGCGTATGGCCACGTTTTTGGAACAAGTCAGCCCGGAGGACGGTATTCAGACCCACAGGTCGCATTGGGTGGCGCGGCACACCGCGCGCTCGTTGTCCGGATCAAAGTTGACCCTGACCGACGGAGAGACGATCCCCGTTGCGCGCGGCAGGCTGGAGAAAGTGCGCACTTGGGTCGATGCGCATGCGGATGTGGGGGAGCCGGCGTATTGAACGCTAGTCCAGCGTCTGGATGCGCAGCGCTGTGATGCGGTTGCCTTCCCGTGCGGTCACCTCGAACCGAAAGCCGTGGAAGCTGAAGACCTGTCCGACGGTCGGGATGGTCTGGGCCTCGTGGATCACGAGGCCCGCAACGGTGTTCGCCTCTTCATCCGGCAGATTCCAGTCAGTGGCCCGGTTCAGGTCGCGGATCGTCATGGCACCATCGATATGGAAATGCCCGTCTTCCCCGCGCTGCACGGCGTGTTCGCTGTCCGGGTCGAACTCGTCCGTAATTTCACCCACGATTTCTTCTAGAATATCTTCGAGCGTGATGAGGCCTTGAAGTGAACCGTATTCGTCCACAACCAGCGCAAAGTGGGTGCGCATGCGCAGAAACTGCCGCATCTGGTCATCAAGGGTTGTGGTTTCCGGCACAAAATACGGGGCCATCGCCACCTGACTGATGTCGAAGGATTTGAGCGCACTCGCGTCGCCCTCGGGTCCACCGATCACCTGATACATGGCGCGCAACAGATCCTTGGCGTGGATCACGCCGGTGATGTTTTCCTGCTCTCCCCGGAAGACGGGCAGGCGGGTGTGGTTGGATTTGAGGCATTGTTCGAGGATGGCTTGCGGCTCATCCTCGGCGTCGATCATTTCGATGCCAGAACGATGAAGCATAATCTCCTCGACCGTGCGGTCGCCTAAATCCAGTGCGCCAAGGATACGGTCGCGGTCTTCTTTCTCCACGACGCCTTCGGAATGACCGAGTTGCAAGGCACCCGCGATCTCCTCGCGCACGGCCATGATGTGGCTGTCGGGGTCAATCTGGACCCCGAACAGGCGCAACACACCGCGCACGAGCAAACGAACGGCGGCGACGATCGGCGAAAAGACAGTGACGACCACGGAAATTGGACGCGACACCAGCGATGCGGCAGTTTCGGAGTTGGTGATGGCGTAGGTTTTGGGCAGCACTTCGGCGAAGATCAGCACCAGAAGTGTCATCACCAGTGTGGCCAGTGCCACACCGGATTCGCCAAAGGCCCGTGTGAAGATGGCCGTCGCCAGCGACGTGGCCAGGATGTTCACAAGGTTATTGCCCAGCAGGACGGAGCCGATCAGCCGCTCGTTGTCCTCGGTGATCTTGAGCGCGCGTTCAGCCCCCGCAGAGCCGCGATCCGCAAGACCGCGCAGCTTGCCACGTGACGCAGCTGTCAGGGCCGTCTCGGAGCCGGAGAAAAAGCCGGACATGACCAACAGGCCAAGGATCACGGCGCTTGTGATCCAGAACGCTGCATCCAGCGCCGTTGTGGGGTCTTCCATTCGTGATTTATCCTTTGATCGCCCTTGGGTTATGGGGGTGTGAGGCGACGCAATCAAGGGATGCGACACCATGCGCGTGCAGGATCTGGGGCAGATTGAGGGGCCTGTGTTGGTCTTTGGCGGACCGTATTCCAATTTGCAGGCCACGCAGGCGGTGTTGGCCGAGGCGCAGGCGCGCGGCGCTTACGCCATCTGTACCGGTGATGTGGTCGCCTATTGCGCGCGCCCCGCCGAGACGGTGGCGGCGATCCGCGCTGCCGGGTGTTCGGTGGTGGCTGGCAATTGCGAAATACAGTTGGCCGCGGGCGCAGCTGATTGCGGGTGTGGATTTGATGAGGGCACGGCGTGTGACCTGCTATCCATGGGGTGGTACGGGTTTGCCGATACACGCGTGGGCCAAGCAGACCGGGCCTGGATGGCCGGATTGCCCGATGTCCTTACCTTCACCCATGCTGGTGCGCGCTATGGCGTGATCCATGGCGGCGTAACGGATGTGGCGCGGTTTTTGTGGTCATCGTCGCCCGCGGATGCGCTTGAAGGCGAATGGGACGCGTTGGAGGTGGTTGCCGGGCCGGTGGACCGCGTTCTTGCCGGGCATTCCGGCATCGCGTTTGAGCGGGAATTGAGCAAAGGGCGTTGGATCAATGCAGGCGTCGTGGGCATGCCGCCCCACAATGGGACATCTCAGACCGAGTTTGCCACTGTTTCAGATGGTGATGTGGCATTGCACCGGTTGAACTATGATGTGCAAGCCGCTGTGAATGATATGGAAAGTGCAAGCCTAACCCACGGCTACGACATCACGTTGCGCAGTGGTTACTGGCCGTCCGAGGATGTCTTGCCACCCGACTTGCGACTGTCCTTGGCCAGTGGGTGATGATCCAGCACAAGCTGTGTCAGGCGTTCGTCAACGACGTGAGTGTATATCTCGGTCGTTGCCACATCGGCGTGGCCCAGCATGGTCTGGATCGCGCGCAAATCTGCGCCACCCGCCAGCAGATGGGTGGCAAAGGCGTGGCGCAGGGTATGCGGCGTGACCTTGGACGGGTCCACGCCGCCATGGACAGCCAGTGATTTGATCCGAGCATAGAACCAGTGGCGCGTCAGATACCCCGACGCCCCGCGTGAGGGAAAGAGAAACCGGGACGGCGGGGCGCCCTTGTCCTCGCCCGCGCTTTGCTTGTCGTCGCGCACACTGATCCAGGCCCTCAATGCGGCGCGCGCCGGTGGCGACAGGGGCACCATGCGTTCCTTGCCGCCCTTGCCGAGGATCAGCAGCATTTGCGGATCGCCCCGCGCGGAAGATACGGGCAGGCTGACCAACTCACTAACCCGCATGCCTGTTGCATAGAGTAGCTCCATCAGGCACGTGTCGCGCAGCTTGTCATGATCGCCGCGCCCAAAGGTGCGTGCGGCAGCCAGCAAGCGATCCACCTCTTCTTCGTCCAGTGTCTTGGGCAGGCGTTTGTCCTGACCGGGGCTGGCGATCTGGATTGCGGGGTTGTCACTGCGCCAGCCTTCCTCAAATGCGAACCGATAGAGTTGCTTGATGGCAGAGAGGCGCCGCGCGCGCGTCGACTTGGCAAGGCCCTGCGCGTCGCAATGGATCAGGTAGGCTTCGATCTGCGCCGTGCTGGCCTTTTCGAAATCGGCCGCCTGACCGGCAAGCCACGCGTCCACATCCTTGAGGTCGCGGCCATAGGCCAGAAGCGTGTTGCGCGCAGCCCCAAGTTCGGCGGCTTGCGCGTCAAGGAAGGTGGAAATCCAGCGGTGACTCATCCCGTCCCCTCCAGCAACAGAACCTGAAGAGCGGTGCGGCGTGCGACATCCTCAAGCCCCAAGGCACGCAAGGTGGCCAGCCCCGTTGTCAGCTGCGCGACGTCACCTGCAGTACCTGCATGGGTGAGCGCAATGGTGCCCAGCAGGGCGGCCCCCAACGCACCGGACTGCGCTTGCGCCACGATATCCGGGTCTGCCGGGGCGTCCGAAAACGCGGACAGGACCGCCGCTTCGATACCTTCGGCTGTCAGATCCGGCGGCACTGTGCCTGTTGCCACAGCCGTCAGGATGGGTCGGCTCAGCGCGCGGGATGGGAAGGTAACGCTTGCGTTTTCGTAGGCTGGCGACAACAGCAGAACGTCGAAGGCGCGGTCGGCAGTCGGGCCACTGACCACAAGCGCAGACAGTTTATCAGCAAACAGCGCTGCGAATACGGTTTGCAATCGGACATCGCGCATGGCCTGCCAAGCGCTTGGCAATGTCTTGGAAACGGCATCGGCACTGCCGGTACCCAAGGCCGTTTCAAAGCGTTGCACCGCGGCAGCGCGGTCCCATACCCCGCCCGAAGCGGCTGGACGGCGCTGCGTATAAAGTCCCAGCAGCCTGTTGTCGCCCAAGGCACCGCGTGCTGCCAAACGCTCTGCCGCCTCCAACTGGGCCTTCCATCCGGCGGTCTGGGACAGGTCGGCATTGGCATAGGCTACAGGCCAGCTGCGTGTCGGGATCGGCGTTCCAATTGCTTGGAACAGACGGAAGGCGAGTGGATCAGGAGTGGCGGGAACGGGCAGGGGCGGTTCGCCTTCGAACAGGTCCGGATCAAGAAACCGCTCCAATGCGTCGGCCATGGCAGGCTCGATCAGGCCAAGAACGCGCGATGTCCCGAGGACAAGAACGGCATTGTCCCATTCGCCAGCGCGCGCGGCACAGAAGACATCATGCGCCTTGCCGGGCGACAGGGCAGGGTTCTGCCTCAATATTGCACATGCACCGCCTTCGGTGCCTGCGATCAGCGACAGATCCATGAAGCGGGCAAACAGGGCCGGATCGCGGTCGATGGCCGTTTGCTCCAAAAGGGCTAGGGCCGGATCCAAAGCGCCAAGCCGTGTCAGAGCGTCAATGCGCGCCACATCAAACATCGTGGCATCGCCGCGTGGCGGGTTGGCTTCTGCCAGAAGCAACGTCAACGTCAGGGACTGCAATGCAGGCAAGGGGGCATCGGGCAGCCGTTCCACCGCCCGGCTCAGGTTCGCACCAGAACTGGACGACCAAAGCGTGTCTGGAAGACCGGTGACGTTGGATGGCGCGAGACCAACCCGTTGAGCTGCCGCATCGCCAAGCGGTTTGACCGTCACCGCTGGCACATTGCCGTTGCTGGTGACGTTTGGCTCTGTTGGGGCGGGTTGCGCGGCTTGTATGGCCTCTTGCGTGTCGAGCCAATCGATCACGCTAAGCGGCGCCGTTGCCTGCTCTTGCCCACTCAAGGTTGTGCCTGCGCACAAAAGCGCGGCCAGAAGCGCGCAGGACTTATTCCGCATCCAGTGTCACGGGCAAACGTGTTTCATCCTGAGGGGGCGAAAAGTTGGCCCCGAAATACTCACCCACGTAGGCATAGCCAACAAGCCCGATGAATCCGATGATCGCGAGAAAGATCAACAGCTTGAATAGACGGATCATGTGTTCGACTGCCCCAGAATTCTTAGTGGTGTTTCTTTGTTTTGCTCAAAGCATATATGGCCTTTTTTACAAAATCACGTCATTGACGGGCATATGAGCGAAAATCAGCAGAATAGTGTGGTTGAGGCCGGTTTTCGATTGAAGAAGACCGTCGTCATGGTCGGAATGATGGGTGCCGGCAAGACTGCCGTCGGACGCGGGCTGGCTGTGCGCTTGGGTGTGCCTTTCCTGGACAGTGATGCAGAGATCGAATCTGCTGCCAACATGACCGTGCCTGAAATTTTTGAGCGCGACGGTGAGCCGTTTTTTCGGACCAAGGAAACGCAAGTCATATCACGTCTTTTGGATGAGGAACGGGGCATCCTGTCCACTGGGGGCGGGGCCTTTCTGGCCGAGGAAAATCGCGCAAATATCTCGGAACGGGGTGTGTCGGTCTGGCTGAACGCTGATCTTGCGCTGCTGTGGCAACGGGTTCGGCACAAGGACACGCGACCGTTGCTGCGCACGGCTGACCCGCGCGCGACGCTGGCTGAGATCTATTCCGCGCGCGTGCCGCTTTATGCGCTTGCGGATGTGACGGTGCCCTCTATGCCCGACCTGAGCATTGATGAAATGGTGGACCGGGTGATTGCGACGCTTTTGGCCGAACGTCCCGATGTTTTGGAGAAAGTGGATGCGTGAGACAGTGCATGTCCCGTTGGGGGACCGCGCCTATGATGTGCTGATCGGGCCGGGCCTTTTGGCCGAGGCCGGGCCGCTGATTGCGCCGCTTTTGCCCCGACCGCGCGTGGCTGTCGTCACAGAAAGCCGCGTGGCTGCCCTGCATCTGGATGCCTTGTGCGCTGGTTTGGCCTCTGCCGGGGTCGAGGCTGTTGCTCTTGAGCTGCCGCCCGGAGAAGCGACCAAGAGCTGGGCGCATCTGGGGCAGGTGACGGAATGGTTGCTGGATCAGAAGATCGAACGGCAGGACGTTGTCGTGGCATTGGGCGGCGGTGTGATTGGTGACCTGGTAGGCTTTGCCTGTGCCATTCTGCGCCGAGGCGTGCGTTTTGTTCAGGTGCCGACGTCTTTGCTGGCGCAAGTGGACAGCTCTGTCGGTGGCAAGACCGGGATTAACACGGCGCAGGGCAAGAACCTCGCCGGAGCCTTTCACCAGCCCAGCCTTGTACTGGCCGACACGGATATGTTGGGGTCGCTGTCCGAGAGGGATTTCCTGGCTGGCTATGGCGAAGTGATGAAATACGGGCTTCTTGGCGATGCCGCGTTCTTTGCATGGCTCGAAGCGAACGCCCCGGCCATGGCCGCTGGTGATATGGCTTTGCGTGTGGCCGCCGTAAAGCGGTCGGTCGAGATGAAGGCGGAGATTGTGACCCGGGACGAGACGGAGCAGGGCGACCGTGCCCTTCTGAACCTTGGGCACACGTTCTGCCACGCGCTTGAGGCGGCGACCGGGTATTCAGATCGCCTTTTGCATGGCGAAGGTGTCGCTGTTGGCTGTGGTCTGGCCTTCGAGTTGTCGTCCCGTCTGGGGCTGTGTTCGCAAGAGGATCCCAGCCGGGTGCGTGCCCATATGAAAACCATGGGCATGAAGACGGATATCGCCGATATTCAAGGTGATTTACCGGATGCTGCTGGTCTGTTGGACCTGATGGGGCAAGACAAGAAGGTCGTGGCCGGCACGTTGAATTTCGTCTTGGCGCGCGGGATTGGCGAGGCGTTTGTGACCTCGGACGTTCCGCGCGACGTGGTGATGTCAGTGTTGGAGGACGCGCTTGCGGCGCGTTGAACAATCCCAGGAGGTGCCCGGATGACCCCGGAGAAACTGAGAGAACTCTACGGCGCGCCTCACACGCTTGCCGCTGCCAAGGTGATTTCGACATTCGATCACCATTGCCGCCAGTTTATCGAGCATTCGACTTTCCTGGTGCTTGCGACGTCGGACGGAAAAAATCTGGATGTGTCGCCCAAGGGCGATCCGGCGGGATTTGTCACAGTCGAATCGGATACGACGCTCTTTTTGCCTGACCGCCCCGGCAACAATCGGATCGACAGCCTTTTGAACATTCTGGCGCATCCGAAGGTCGCATTGGTCTTTATGATCCCATCCGTGACAGAGACATTGCGCGTCAATGGAACCGCAGAGATCAGCGATGATCCTGCACTTTGCGACCAGTTTCAGGTCAACGGGCGCAGTCCCAAGACGGTGGTGCGGATCACAGCAGATGAAATTTACACGCATTGCGGCAAAGCGCCGTTGAGATCCGGTCTGTGGAAGCCCGAGACATGGCCCGTGGAACGGCCCGTGCCGACGCTCCTCGACATCCTGAAGGATCACACGGCGATGCCGGTGGAGAACACGGACCAAGAGGCGGTGGACGAGGTCTACGCCCGATCAATGTACTGAGTGTCCGCCCTTAAAAACAAAAGGCCCGCGATATTGTCGCGAGCCTTTCTTTTCTCTGATGTGATGATCAGAACGGGATTTCATCGTCCAGATCACGACTGGGTGCCGGGCTCGGTTGGCTGCTGCCACCACCGCCGCCGCCGCCATAGCCTCCATCGCGATCATCATACCCCATCTGGCCGCCGCCACCACCGCCGCCAAAGTTGCCACCGCCGCCGCCTTCACTGCGCCCATCGAGCATCGTCAGTGTCGAGGTGTAGGGGCGCAGCACCACTTCGGTTGAATACCGATCCTGGCCCGATTGATCCTGCCATTTGCGGGTCTCAAGCTGGCCTTCCAGATACACTTTGGACCCTTTTCGCAGATACTGCTCGGCCACCCGCGCCAACGGTTCCGAGAAGATGGCAACCGAATGCCATTCCGTGCGCTCCTTGCGCTCGCCCGTGTTGCGGTCTTTCCACGTTTCGGATGTCGCGATGCGCAGGTTGCACACCTTGCCGCCATTCTGGAATGTCCGCACCTCGGGATCGCGTCCCAGATTGCCGATCAGAATGACCTTGTTGACGGACCCTGCCATGTTTTTCCCCTTTGTCCTTTGCCGAGCTGATTCCGTGCCGCGGCCTTGCGTTCTGGCTAGACTACACATGGTTAATGCAGACTTAAATCTCAGAGGTGGCAAGTCGGCGAAAAACTCGTATATTGCGCGCCAAGAAACGGTGACAGTGTACGATCTGGGGATTGGGTAAGATGCGAGCACTCTGGGCTGGGGCGATAATCGCCGCCTTCTTGGCTGAGGCTGGAGCGGCGCAAAACCTGTCGTCCAAAAGCCGCAACACGTTATTTAAATCGCAAACCAGCGTTTTGGACACCCGTGCAGCCAAGCAGTACTCCAACTCCGTTCGATTGCAGCCACCCAAGGTTGTCACACCCACCAAGTGGGACACCGAGACCAAGAAGTACCGTGGCAAGTATCGCGGACCGTACCTGACACTCGCCAAGGATGCGGCAAGGCGGCACGGTGTGCCAGAGGACCTGTTCCTGCGGCTTGTGCAGCAGGAAAGCGGCTGGAATTCCAAGGCCAAATCTCACAAAGGGGCATACGGTCTGGCGCAGCTCATGCCCGGCACGGCGCGCAGTCTGGGCGTTGATGCCAAGGATCCCGCGGAAAACCTGGAAGGCGGCGCGCGGTACCTCAAACAGCAATACCGAACCTTTGGCAGTTGGCGCCTTGCATTGGCCGCGTACAACGCCGGACCCGGTGCCGTGAAAAAGTATAACGGCGTGCCGCCATTTCGCGAAACCCGGAATTACGTGAAAATCATCTGGGGCAGCTAAACCCCGTCGACGATCACAGTTTACGCTAAAAACGCCAGCCGCCCCTTCATCGCGCTTTTTTCGCCATAAATGTGCCACCCGATGCACGTAAGCCGAGAACCAAGTAGCGATACAGGGGCAAACATGAAACCGGGACAATCCACATTCGAAGAGCGCCTTGGGCGGATCAACAGCGGCAAGGCGTTGAACGCAAGTGATGTCGTCATCGAACGACCCAAACTCATTCACACGGCCTATAAAGAACGTCGGTTTCACCTTGATATGTTGGCTGCGGGCGGAATGGCCGGGGGGATCGCGGGATTGCTGTTCTCGATGAACATCGGGTTCTTGTTCATTATCACGCTGGATTATTTGACGCTTTACGGCTTGATACTCGCGGATGCCAAGATGGCGGCCTACATCGGCGCCGTCGTCATCGCACCTGTCGCGTTCTTGTGGACGCTTATTTTTTCCCGCACAGCGCAACGCGCATGGCAATTCTGGACCGCTTACTGCGCAGGCGTGGTCGCTGCGAACTTCACCGACCTGCGGTATTGGGCTGAAACGGTTGTTATCCCGGGCTTTTGGCAATCCGTGCAGAACTACACAGCCGCCACGGGGTGAACACGCTTATTCGGCTGCGATCTTAATCACAGGCTCCATCCGGGCCAGAATGTCGTCCGCCAGATGGCACTTGACCTGATGTCCTTCTGCAAGATGGCGCACGGGCGGAACCTCTTTCTCGCACAAGCCCCCTGGCACATCGGATTTCCACCGGCACCGCGTCTGGAACGGGCACCCGGGTGGCGGGTTCATGGCCGACGGAATATCGCCTTCTAGGACGATGTGCTTTTTCTCGACCGACGTGTCCGCGATGGGAACCGCACTCAAAAGCGCTTCGGTATACGGGTGGTAGGGCGGCGAGAATACCTGTTCGGTTGAGCCGAGTTCGACCACATGGCCCAGATACATCACCATCACCCGGTCGCTGAGATAGCGCACGATAGACAGGTCGTGGGAGATAAACAGCAGCGTGGTTTTGTGTTCGCGCTGAATTTCCATCAGCAGATCTGTGACAGCGGCTTGAACCGACACATCCAAAGCCGATACAGGCTCGTCCGCGACAACAATACGTGCATCACCGGCAAAGGCCCGGGCGATGCCGACACGTTGTTTTTGACCGCCCGACAACTGCCGGGGCATCCGTTCGGCAAAGGCGCGGGGCAGTTTCACAAGGTCCAATAGCTCAAGCATGCGCTGCCAGCGCTCGGCCTCGTTCTTGCCGATCTTGAAGATTTCCAGCGCACGCACGATTTGCCGTCCGACCGTCATGGACGGGTTCAGCGTGTCGAACGGGTTCTGGAACACCATCTGAACATCCGCCACCGTTTGGGTGTCGCGCTCCTCAATCGGCACGTCCTGAATCGCCTTGTTGCCAAGGGTGATTGTGCCTTCGGTCGCGGTTTCCAGACCCATCAACACCTTGGCAAAGGTGGATTTTCCGCACCCAGACTCGCCCACGATAGCAAGCGTTTCGGATTCGCGGGCTTCGAAGCTGAGCGTCTCATTGGCCTTCACAACCTTTTTCTCACCAGAGGAAAACAGCGCGGAAGCGGCAACTTCGTAGTACTTCTTCAGCTTGTCCATCTTCAGGACGACGTCGCCCACTTCGCCCTTTTGCTTCTGTTCGCCAAGTGTGATGGGCGCATTCCAGTCGATCTCTTGGAACTTGAGGCAGCGGGTTTCGTGGCTGCCATCCTCGTTCGCGGGGAACATTGGGATGGCTTTCTTTTCGTTGCAGAGGCCGTCTTCGAAATAGTCGCAGCGGGGGCCAAAGTTGCAGCCGGGCGGGCGTTCATGGGGCAGGGGGAAGTTGCCAGGGATCGCCACCAGCGGGCGCGCGTTCTTGTCCGCGCCGGGCAGCGGGATCGACCGGAACAGCGCCTGCGTATAGGGGTGCTGCATCTCGTCAAAAACCTGTTTGATTGACCCGCGTTCCACCGCTTCGCCGGAATACATCACGCAAATGCGGTCACACGTCTCAAGCACCAGACCAAGGTTGTGGCTGATGAACAGCATCGAGGTGCCGTATTTCTTGCCCAGATCCTTCACCAGCTCGACCACGGCGGCCTCAACGGTCACATCCAAAGCAGTCGTCGGCTCATCAAGGATCAACAGCGACGGCTCTGACATCAGTGCCATGGCGATCACGATACGCTGTTGTTGCCCGCCTGACAGCTGGTGCGGGAACGCATTCAGCATCCGCTTGGGGTCTGGCAGTTTCACATCCGTGACCACCTGGAGCGCACGGTCATAAGCGTCCTTCTCCGACATGCCCTGGTGGATCATGGGCACTTCCATCAGCTGTTTGCCGATCTTCATGGCAGGGTTCAGGGACGCCATCGGCTCCTGATAAATCATAGCGATCTCGGACCCGCGGATGTCGCGCAGTTCCTCGGCGCTCATCTCTTGCAGATCGCGGCCCTTGAATTTGATGGATCCGCCTACAATGCGTCCGTTCTTGCCAAGATCCTGCATGACCCCAAGCGCCACGGTGGATTTGCCACAGCCGGACTCACCAACCAGTCCCACGGCCTCGCCCGGCTGTACTGTAACAGAAAAGTCCATCACCGCCGGGATTTCCCGCAGCCGCGTAAAGAAGGAAATGCTCAGCTTGTCGATCTCAAGGATCGGTCCGTCATAGTCCTGTTTCGCCATCTTCTTCTCTCCCGTCAGGCCGTGAAGTTTGCTCACTTCATCTTGCCAGATAAACTTCGGGGGTCCGGGGGCTGGCCCCCGGTCCCTCCGTCTCAACTCAGTCCTTGAGGCTTTCTTCGCGCAGCCCGTCCGCCAGCAGGTTCAAGCCCAACACCAGCGTCAGAAGCGACACGGCAGGGGCAATGGCGGCATGCGGATAAACCGCCAGCAATCGCCGTCCCGCGTTGATCGTGGTGCCCCAATCCGGGCTTTCGGATTCCAGACCCAGTCCAAAGAAACCCAGCGTTCCCAACAGGATGGTGGTGTAGCCAATGCGCAGGCAGAAATCGACGATCAGGGGACCACGCGCGTTGGGCAGGATTTCCCACAACATGATGTACCACGGACCCTCGCCGCGCGTTTGCGCCGCCGCCACATAGTCTCGCGTCTTGATATCAAGGGCGAGCCCCCGCACGATCCGGAACACGGTGGGCGCATTCACGAACACGACCGAAACAAAAACCACCAGAATGCCGGGATCGATGTTGAACAGATCAACAGCATTGGGCAGGCCCGGGATGCGGTAGGTGTCCGTGGAGACAATCGAACCACCGGTCGAGATCAGGGACAGGTAGATCCACGCCAAGACTCCCAGCACCACGATAAGAAGTGGTGTCCGAAAACTCGGCTGCGTGTAGTAGCGCGAGTTCAGAAGTACCGCGATGAAGATCAGGGGGAAAATGAACAGCACCGTTGCCATATAATTCGGAATGCCTGTCGCCACGATCTCTGGTGTGACCAGCAGATAGAACAACAGGATTACGGGGAAGGCCAGGATCAGGTTGGCAAGGAACGACAGGATCGTGTCGAGGCGGCCGCCGTAATAGCCTGCAGGCAGACCCAGCGTGATGCCAACCATGAACGCAAAGAGCGTCGCAAGCGGTGCGATTTGCACCACCACCCACGCGCCTTTGAAGAGGCGGCTGAAGACGTCTCGCGCAAGGTTGTCGCCACCCAGAAGATACCAGGCATACTCACCCTCTTCAGCGCCGCGCAGTGGTGTGCCCGGCACCTTGTTCTTCATACCGGAAACCTGTGACAGGCTCTCGTGGGTTGTGATCCAATCGAGGACGCCAGCCATGACGCCCGCATAGACCCAGAACATGACCAATGCGAAACCGATCATGCCAACGGTGGAGTCAAAGAGTTTGCCGTACAGACCCAGCTTGCGTTTGAACTTGATCGACAGAACGAAGGTGACAATCAGAGCGATCCACACCGGCAAGAGCTGTTGGCTCATGCCGCCGATGATGCCAGCCGTGTCTGGTCCGCCGAACACGCCGACGGCGATATAGCCAAGAACGACAAGCAGAAGTCCGGCCCCCAGCCACCGGGTCGCTATCGCGGACAGATCATACGCTCCGCCCGCTGAACTGAGTGTGCCGTCGGGGTTGGTGATCACACGCGCGCCGCCGGTCGCAAGGCTCAGTACGATTTGCACCACCACCGCCACTAGGAAAACAGCGGAAAGTACATACAGCACCGGGTCCAAAAATTGCCCAAGAGGGCCGGTCCATGTCAAAGGTTCCATGGGTTAGCCTCCTTATGAAATGCGAATGCGCGGGTTGAGGAAGATGTAGCCGATGTCGGATATCAACTGCGTGATCAGCACGACGACCACGGACACGACCGACACGGCCAGCAAGAGCTCGATGTCGTTGTTGCCTGCTGCCTGCACCAGCAGCCAGCCAAAGCCCTTGTAGTTGAACAGTGTCTCGACAATCACGACGCCATTCAGCAACCACGGGATCTGCAGCATGATCACCGTAAAGGGCGCAATCAACGCGTTCCGTAGTGCGTGTTTCAGAACGATGTTGCCAAAGCTCACACCCTTAAGGCGCGCCGTTCGGATGTATTGTGCTGTCATGACTTCGGTCATGCTCGCCCTTGTCATCCGCGCGATGTAACCCATGCCGTAAAGGGCGATGGTGATCACCGGCAGTGTGAAGTTTTCAAACGTGGCGTTTTCAATGGCCTGCGTGGCCGACCCCTTGAACCACTTGAGCCCAAAGGCGGATGACGCAAACACGGCGATGAAGATCACACCGGACACATATTCCGGCGTCGCCGTGGTCGCGATGGAGAAGGTGGACAATGACCTGTCCAGCCCAGACCCCTCACGCATTCCTGCAAGCACACCCACAAGCAGCGACATTGGAACCATGACCAGCAGAACAAATCCCATCAACTTGCCCGTGGCGCCCAACCGGGTGGCCACCAGACTGCTCACATCATCCTTGAACACCAACGAAAAGCCCCAGTCACCCTGCAGAACCCCGCAGAAAGTGGCGCGCTCTTCCATCGGCGCGTTTTCTTCAAAACACTGACCCGTGACGGTCCCGTCGTCTTTTTCGGTCACCCAACCGGGGGCGACCCCCAGCCAACGGCCGTATTTGACAAAGGTGTTGTCGATGTACCCCCGGTCGTCCAGCCAGCTCGCCACGGCTTCGTCCGACATGCGGAAGTTGCCTTGGGTCTTGGCCAGTTTTTCAAGGTTCGGATAAAGATTGGTCAGAAAGAACACGATAAATGTCAGGCAAAGTGCCGTTAACAACATCACGCCCAGTCGTCTGAGTATGAAAAGTCCCATATGTCGCCCCTGTTGGGTGGCTTGTGACGGATTTTCCGCCGTTGATTGACGCCGGGCGCGGCTTGTTTTGATTTAGCGCCTCTGACGTGGCCGCTTTGGGCCAGAAGTGTCTGGTGGTGGTGTTGCCTACACGAATGTCCCCTCGTGACCGACTTGCCCGCATTGTTGCGTCCCGCGCGGTACGACATCCCCCAGGGCGTGTCGCCAAAGTGCGCTTGTGCTGTCGTTGTTGTTCCCTGCGTGCATGAGGCAACAGATGTGCACACAGGTCAACGGTACGGTTTCAAAAATCACGATACATTTACGACATTTGCCTATCCCATTTGCGACATTGCCGACGCTTAGGGCATTCGGCCTGCTGTTTGTCTATCGTGCCGCCTTGCGCAGAGCCGTTGGCGTTTGGCCGGTATGTTGCTGCATGAACCGCGTAAAATACGCAGCTGATCCAAACCCCAGATGCCGCGCGATATCCTGCGCCGGCACATTGGTTTCAACGAGTGCCGCACGCGCTGCGTACAGAATACGCTCTGTCAGAAGGTCCGCTGCCGTGCGGCCGGTGGCAGCCTTGCACGCGCGGGTCAGGTGGGTGGCTGTGACGTTCAGCGCCGCTGCGTGATCGGCCATTGTCAGCCCGTCTGCATGTTGCCGCGTCACCCGCTCGCAAAACCGCGCGCTCAGGCGCGCCGCGGCATTCATCGCAATGGGCAGATGATCAGGTTGAGAAATCTGGCGTCGCAACCAGACCGACATCAACGCCATATGCGCGTCAATCGCGTCTTGTGCCAAAGCGCGCCCTTGCGTCATTTCGCGTTGCGCCGCTTCGAATATGCCAGTGAGTTCGGTGATCGAGGTCACCTCGCGGACCCGCAATTGACGCGGGCCCGTAGGCAGGCGGATCTCGGTCCCATCGGGAATGAGCGCCATCATACCGCTGCCTTGGCGCCCTAACTCCAGCGAAAAGAGCGTGCGGGGCGGGATCGTCAAAGCGTTATGTGTGCCGACGCCTCGCCGCGTACCATTGAGCAGTAGTCGCCCCTGACCACGGGTGACCCAGATGATGACATGCTCTGGTCGGTCATGCGCAAGCGACAGACGCCAGTCCTGTCCAGCGGTCACATGGCTGAGCGGCTTTATCTCAATCGGAGGAAGGGACATGGGCGACTTGTCCGTTTTCTTCAACTCAACTCGGCGTTTGCAGTATCAATTCAGCGTCGATCTGCAAATTAAGTCAAGTTCAGCCCAGGTCGTTCGATGCGACTCGGCGCCAACCTGCCATCCGTGCGCGGAACCATGTGCGCTGACGTTTTGCGTATTGCCGAGTGGCAATTGTGGCGCGTTCCACGGCGGTGGCATGGTCAATCTCGCCGCGCAGGCGGGCCATCGCCTCCGCGGCGCCGATTGCGCGGCATGATGGCAGTGCGGGGTCAAAGCGGTCTTCCATCGCGCGGGCTTCATCCAATGCACCGCCCTTGAGCATCTGATCAAATCGGCGTTCGATCCGAGGCGTGAGCCAGTCTTTCGGGCTTTCAAGAACGATGCCGCTGAACTGACCTGCTGGCAACAGGGCGGGGTTCGTATCATCCTGCCAGTCGGCCAAGGCCCGCCCGGTCGCTTTCTGCACCTCCCAGGCGCGTTGCACGCGGGCGCGGTTCGCAGTGTCGATCCTACTCAGGGTGCCCTGTTCCAGATCGTCGATCATTTCCTTGGTGTCCATGGCATCGGCAGACGCCCGTATTTCAGGCGGCGTTGGCGGAATATCGGCAAGCCCTTCGGTAAGTGCCGTGAAATAAAGCCCAGTGCCACCCACAATGATCGGTCTCGGACCGGACAACAGCAGTGTCACATCTCGCAACCAGTGCCCGGTGGAGTAGGGCGCGTCATACGGCAGATGACCATACAGCGCATGTGGCGCACACGCCTCTTCTTCGACCGAGGGACGGGCGGTCAGCACGCGCCAACAGTCATACACCTGGCTCGCATCGGCATTCACAATCACCCCGCCTTGCGCCTCTGCAATGGCCAATGCCAATGCGGATTTACCTGACGCTGTGGGCCCGGCAATCAGGACAGGCAGATCATTTGGCAAGGATGCGATCAGGTCGCGGATCATGTGTTGTCATCCATTGAAAACCCGCCGCTTTTAGGACAGGTTGCGCGCAAATTGAAAGAGCGGGGGACGCCATGACCGAGACTGAGACACCAACCACCTTCAATCGGGTGATGCTGAAAATCTCGGGCGAGGCGCTGATGGGCGATCAGGGCTATGGTCTGCACCCGCCGACCGTGGAACGTATCGCGCGCGAAGTGAAGGCCGTGCACGACATGGGGGTCGAGATTTGCATGGTGATCGGCGGCGGCAACGTGTTCCGCGGCCTGCAAGGCTCTGCACAGGGGATGGAGCGCACGACCGCCGACTATATGGGCATGCTCGCCACGGTGATGAACGCACTTGCCATGCAATCCGCGCTTGAGGGTCTGGGCGTGTTCACACGTGTTATTTCAGCCATCACCATGAACGAAGTGGCCGAGCCCTATATCCGCCGCCGCGCCGTGCGCCACCTTGAGAAAAAGCGGGTCTGTATCTTTGCCGCTGGCACGGGCAACCCGTATTTCACAACGGACACGGCGGCGACCCTGCGCGCAAACGAGATGTCCTGCGAGGCGATCTTCATGGGCAAGAACGGCGTTGACGGCGTCTATGACAAGGACCCGGCCAAGCATAACGATGCCAAACGCTACGACATGGTGACCTATGACGAGGTGCTGCAAAAGCGTCTGGGGGTCATGGATGCGTCGGCTATCGCGCTCGCCCGCGACAACAACTTGCCGCTGATCGTCTTCCCGCTGGATACACCCGGCGGATTCAAATCGATCCTTGAGGGCAAGGGTACGTTCACGCGCGTTCAGGGTTAAGCGTCAGTGCCGGTGCACGCCGGTGCAGATTTCCTGCGGGCCCTCTGCTTTTTGATGTCTGCCCGGATTTCGTAAAGCCCCGGACCCAACCAGAACAACAGCACGACCGCAAAGACCGGCAGCGTGAACTGTGCGGTCTCCCAATACTTTGTTGAAGCGGGTGCAAAGCAGTAGGTTCTCAACGGATTACAGGGCGCCAGCATGTTGAAGAACGGTATACCTGTTGCCAGCGCAGTCAGCACAATGCCTTTGCCCATGACCCAAAGCGGCGTATTCGGCCTGTGCAGGCTGTCAGACATCTGACCGCTTTCGACATACCGTCCGGCTTCAACCGATTGCGCAAGGCTTCGCACGGTGTCCACGTGCGTCCGGGTCGTGAATTCGTGCAGCATTGCGGAGGCGCGGGGCGAAAAAGCGGCCAGATCCCGCAAGCTGTCCATGGCCATGTCACCGCGCTTGATCCGGTACACCGGCATCGTGTTCAACAGGTCCGCCATGGGCACATTGTGGACCTGCGCCGCGTGTTCCAGTGCATCGCGCCATTCTTCATAATCAAGGCCCAGATCCTCGATGCTCTTGTCGATATCAATGCCTTCGACGGGCACGTTCAGCGTCTCTGCAACGAAGTTTTTCAGAGTAGATAGGGCGTCGGTCATGGGGCAGTGCGCGTGTTCGTTTGTGGTGAACGGTCATGTAACCCGTGATTGTGGCTTGCATATGACGCAGCGCCTGCGTTGCATTGCGGAACCCGCGCATGCACAAGCGTTGCGCGAAACCCCTCTGGCATTCTGACCGCGCCTTGATCTATACCCAACGGAAAGTTGCCCATCCGGGCAGAAGACGAACACGGGGAATGCGATGTCTGACGACTTCATGCTCGACACTGATGACCTTGAGCGCCGTATGGATGGCGCCATGGCCAACCTCAAAACCGAATTTGCATCACTGCGTACGGGCCGGGCCTCGGCCTCGATGCTGGAGCCGGTGATGGTGGATGCCTACGGCTCGATGACGCCGATCAATCAGGTGGGCACCGTGAACGTGCCTGAGCCGCGCATGGTCACTGTGAATGTCTGGGACAAGGGGCTGGTCGGCAAGGTCGAAAAGGCGATCCGCGAGAGCGGTCTGGGCATCAACCCGCAGCTCAACGGCACCATCATCATGCTGCCGATCCCCGAATTGAACGAAGAACGCCGTCGCGATCTGACCAAGGTGGCAGGCAGCTATGCCGAAAACGCCCGCGTCAGCATCCGTAATCTGCGGCGTGACGGGATGGACCAGATCAAGAAGGCCAAGGCCGATGGCATGTCCGAAGACGACGAAAAGCTGTGGCAGGACGAAGTGCAGGAAATGACGGATAAATACATCAAATCCGTCGATACCGCGCTTGAGACCAAGCAGGGCGAAATCATGCAGGTTTGACACCGGTACCTGTGCGGTAACGCGCAGGCAAACGCTCCGGGGGAGCGTTTGAGGTGTCAAGGGGCGGAACCGCTTTAGACGGGCAATCGCCGGTACATTTCTAGGAAAACACCATCGCAGACGCCTCACATACCGGTCCGCGCCACGTCGCCATCATCATGGATGGCAATGGTCGATGGGCCACGCAGCGGGGTCGTCCACGTCTGTTCGGTCACCATGCGGGTGCTCGACGCGTCCGCGAGATTGTGCAGACCTGTCCCGACATCGGCGTCGAATACCTGACCATTTTTGCCTTCTCGACCGAGAACTGGAAGCGCACGCAGGTGGAAGTGGCCGGTTTGATGAGCCTCTTTCGCCGCTACATCTCAAAGGAAGCGCGCAGCCTGAACGAATTCGGCGCGCGTGTTCGTTTCATTGGCGACCGTGTGCGGCTTGATACCAAGCTGATCGCGCTCATGGACGAATTGGAAGGGCTGACCGCCGACAACACGACCGTCAACCTGACCATCGCGCTGAACTACGGCGGGCGAGATGAGGTTGCCAGGGCCACCAAGCGCCTTGCGCGCGACGTGGCCGAGGGCAAGTTGCATCCTGACGAGATGAATGAAGAAACACTGCCAAGATACTTGGACACTTATGTTTTACCTGATCCAGACCTCGTGATCCGCACAAGTGGTGAGGCGCGTATCTCCAACTTCCTTCTGTGGCAATCCGCTTACGCAGAATACGAATTCATCGACACGCTCTGGCCCGACTTCAGCCGCGAGGAATTTACAAGCCTGTGCGCCGCCTATGGCGGGCGGGACCGACGCTTTGGCGGGGTGAAGACATGAACGAGAAGTGGTCAGATCTTGCCGCGCGCATGGGTTCGGGCCTTGTCATGGTCCTGATCGGCATTTGGGGCATCTGGGCGGGTGGGGACATCTTCCACGTTCTGGTCGCGATCATTTGCGGCCTGATGGTCTGGGAACTGGTGCGCATCGTGTCGCCCGACCAGCCCGGCGTGGCCTTGCAGCTGGGCGGGGTGTCAGGTGTGGCAACCCTGCTGGCGGTCTACCTGCCGACTGGCTTTGCGCTACCGCTGCTGTTGGCGCCCTGCATGGTCGGGCTGGGCCAGCTCAAACAAAACCGCTCCACCTACATGATCTTCACCTTGCTCGTGCTTATGGCTGGCTTTGGCATGATGAACGTGCGCGACGATCTGGGCTTTGGCTGGATGGTTTGGCTGGTGTTGGTCGTGGTGGTCACAGATGTTGTCGGCTATTTCGCGGGTCGCATGATCGGCGGACCCAAGTTCTGGCCCCGCGTCAGCCCCAAGAAAACATGGGCGGGCACGGTTGCAGGCTGGATCGGGGCAGGGGTTGTGGGCGCTCTTTTCGCCATCAATACGGGCGCGTCGCTGCAACTGATCGGTGTGTCCGTCGCCGTTTCCATGGCCAGCCAGATGGGGGACATCGCCGAAAGCGCCATGAAGCGGCGCATGGGCGTCAAGGACAGCTCGTCGCTGATCCCGGGCCATGGCGGCGTGCTCGACCGGTTCGATGGTATGCTGGGCGCGTCCGTCTTCTTCCTGATGCTGGGCCAGGTCGCCGCATTCCCCTGGAGCGTGTGATATGCGTCGCGTGTCGATCTTTGGGGCCACCGGCTCCATCGGCCAGAACACCATCGACCTGATCGCACGCGATCCCGAGGCTTATGACGTGGTGGCACTGACTGGCGCGTCCAACATCAAACAGCTCGCAGCAGATGCCATCCGCTTGGACGCGGACATCGCGATTACGGCGGATGAAGCTCGATTGGATGACTTGCGCACAGCGCTCAATGGTTCCGGGGTTGAAGCCGCGGCCGGGCAGGCGGCTCTGACGGAAGCCGGGTGCCGACCTGCCGATTGGGTGATGTCGGCCATTGTGGGTGCCGCCGGGCTTGCCCCGGGCATCTGTGCCTTGCAGCAGGGGGCAACGCTCGCGCTTGCCAACAAGGAATCACTGGTATGCGCGGGACAACTGATCCTGTCCACGGCCAAGACACACAACGCTCGTCTGCTTCCCGTAGACAGCGAACACTCTGCGGTCTTCCAAGCGCTAGTGGGCGAGGACATGAATGCGGTCGAACGGATCATCATCACCGCAAGCGGGGGTGCGTTCCGCGACTGGCCGCTCGAAAAACTGGCGCAGGCGACACTGGCCGAGGCGTCATCGCATCCCAACTGGGATATGGGCCAGCGTATCACCATCGACAGTGCGTCAATGTTCAACAAGGCCCTCGAACTGATTGAGACCAAGGAATATTTCGGCGTCCGCCCTGACCAGATCGAAGTGCTGGTGCACCCCGAATCCATGATCCACGCCATGGTTGGCTTCAACGATGGCGCGCTGATGGCGCATGTCGGGCCGCCCGACATGCGCCACGCCATCGGCTACGCGCTACACTGGCCTGACCGCAAAACGCTGCCGGTGGACCGGCTCGACCTTGCCAAAATCAGCGTTCTGACCTTTCGCGCACCTGATGAAATACGCTGGCCCGCCCTGCGTCTAGCCCGCGAAGTGATGGAACGGGGCGGTCTTTCAGGTGCCGTGTTCAATGCCGCCAAAGAAACGGCTTTGGATGGCTTTATTGGCGGGCGCATCCGATTTCCAACCATGGCTGAAGTGGTCGAAGAAGTGTTGAGCACCACGCCCCCCAGCCATATTGATGCCCCAATGACCCTTGATAACGTGCACGCAGCGGACCAAATGGCACGACAAGCCACCCGCGACGTGATCGAGCAACGAGCAGGATAACACCTTGGACATTTCGGCCCTGATTCCCGCCTTCGGCGGATTCGCCTGGACCATCTTCTTTTTCGTCGTGGCGCTCAGCGTCATCGTCGCCATCCACGAATACGGCCACTACATTGTGGGCCGCTGGTCGGGCATCCATGCGGACGTGTTCTCGATCGGCTTTGGCCCCGTGCTGTGGAGCCGCGTGGACAAGCGCGGCACGCGCTGGCAGATCGCGGCCCTTCCATTTGGCGGCTACGTGAAATTCGCAGGCGACGCCAACGCAGCCTCCGGCAAGGATGAAGGCGCAATGAAAGAGGCCGCGGCCGATCCTGTTGCCTTGCGCCGAACAATGCATGGTGCGCCGCTTTGGGCGCGTGCCGCCACTGTCGCGGCAGGCCCCGCATTCAATTTTGCCCTGTCGATTTTGGTGTTCGCCATCGTCGGCTATTCCAATGGCGTGCCGCGCGATCCGCTTACCGTGGGTGACATCCAACCGCTGCCCATTGAGGTGCAGGAGTTGGAGGCCGGGGACGTGGTGCTTGAGATCAACGGCATCCCGGTGCCAAGTTTTTCTGACCCCGCCTATGGCGCTTTGATGGAAGACCTGCCGTTTGAGCGCGTGCTGGACTACACCGTTGATCGGGATGGTGACGAAGTGGTGGTGCAGGGGCCGTACTTGCGCCCGCCTTTGGTCCGGTCCGTCAGTCCACGCAGTGCCGCACTTGCCGCGGGGCTTGAGCAGGGCGATGTGATCACCTCAATCAATGGCGAAGACGTGTTCGCCTTTCGACAACTGGTGTCGGCGGTCGAAGGGTCAAATGGCGACACGCTTGATCTGGGCGTTTGGCGCAATGGTGAATTGCTTCAAAAAAGCCTGGCCCCGAAGCGTGTGGACGAACCTCAGGACGGCGGTGGATTTGCGACCCAATGGCGGATCGGCGTGGCAAGTGGCAACGCATTTGACCCGGCCAGTGAAACGCCGGGCGTCGTAGATGCGGTCACAGGTGGCGTTGCTCAGACATGGAGGATCATCACCGGATCGATCTCCGGGCTTGGTCACATGGTCACAGGCGCGATCAGTACCTGCAACCTGTCCGGACCCATCGGTATTGCGCAAGTGTCGGGCACGATGGCCAGTCAAGGTGCGCAAAGCTTCATCTGGTTCATTGCGGTTCTTTCAACGGCCGTTGGTCTACTCAACCTTTTCCCGATACCTGCCTTGGACGGTGGTCATCTCGTGTTTTACGTCTACGAGGCGGCGACCGGCAAACCACCAAGCGATGGCGCACTGCGAATCCTGATGGTGTTCGGCCTGGCTCTTGTTTTGAGCTTGATGGTGTTTGCGTTGGGAAATGATCTGTTCTGTCCGTGATCCGATTGTCGGACTTTCTGCCCAATTTTGGTCACATTTCGCCCCACGTCCTGCCGCAATCGCTGCGTATTTATCGTTGCAACCAAAGGACGGAACTATGCAGACGATTCAAACTGGATACCGCGGCTTGAGCCTTTTGATGCTGCTGAACTGGGATCGAGCCTTGTATTGCTTGACCCTGGCCACCGCTTTGGCGGCTGGCGCGTGGCTCGGAAGTCTCTGACCACACGGAATTATCCACAAGATGTGCCAATGACCCCGTCGTAACACACGGGGTTTTGGGCTTTTGACAACACCTCGCAATGCCGTTACTCACGTTGACACTGGATGTCGGAACACGTGGGGCAAAACCATGGGACTGGGGATGAGGGGCGCACGGTCGCAAGCACGCAAGTGCTGGCGGGGGGTGCTGAGAGTAGTAGCAGTTTTGACGCTGATTACAGTGTCTTGGGCCATGGTGGTGGCCCCAGCGCATGCGCAAAGCTTTCAATTCAATACGATCGTGATCGACGGAAACGCCCGTGTGGGCGATGCGGCCGTTCTGACGCGGGCTGGAATCGCTCCGGGCCAAACGCTGTCTGCGGGTCAGTTAAACGATGCGCGACGCAACCTCGAAGCCAGCGGACTGTTCGAGTCCGTATCTGTCGTTCCGCAGGGTGGCACGCTGGTGATCACCGTTTCGGAATTTCCGACAATCAATCGACTGACCTTTGAAGGCAACCGACGTGTGGATGACGAGGCGCTGTCTGCTATTGTGCAAAGTCAGGAACGTCAGGTGTTTTCGCCAGCGCAGGCAGAACGGGACGCTGGCGCGATTGCAGAGGCCTACAGCTCTCAAGGTCGCGTCGCGGCGCGCGTCAACCCGCGGATCATTCGGCGGTCGGAAAACCGTGTCGATCTCGTGTTCGAGATTTTCGAAGGCGACGTCGTCGAGGTCGAGCGCATCAGCTTTGTCGGCAACCGGCTGTATTCTGACCGTAGGCTCCGTCGGGTTCTGGACACCAAGCAAGCAGGGATTTTCAGGCTGCTAATCCGGTCAGACACACTGGTCGAGGACCGCATCGAATTCGACAAGCAGGTTCTGACTGACTTTTACAACTCTCGGGGGTATGTCGACTTTCGTGTTGTGAGTACGAATGCCGAACTCACCGAAGAGCGCGATGGTTTTTTCCTGACGTTCAACGTTCAGGAAGGGCAACAATTCTCCTTCGGCGAAGTGAGTGTTGTGAGCGAATTGCCGAACGTAGATGGTGACGCCTACCAGGAGCTTCTGAAGGTTCGGCCAGGCGTTATCTATTCGCCAACACTGGTTGAAGCCGAAATCTCGCGGCTTGAGCGCCAAGCGCAGCGTGAAGGTGTCGATTTTCTGCGGGTTGAGCCACGCGTGACCAGAAACGAGCGGGCATTGACGCTGGATGTCGAATTTGTCCTCAGCCGAGGTCCGCGCGTGTTTGTTGAACGTATCGATATCGAGGGAAACACCACAACTCTTGACCGTGTGATCCGCCGTCAGTTCAAAGTTGCTGAGGGCGATCCCTTCAATCCGCGCGAAATTCGTGACGCGGCAGAGCGTATTCGCGTTCTGAATTTCTTCGCAGTGGCTGATGTAAATGCCCGTGAGGGGTCGAGCCCGGATCAGGTTGTGATCGACGTCGATGTTGAAGAACGACCAACTGGCTCGCTCAACTTTGGCGGTGCATTCTCGCAAGAAGACGGTTTCGGGCTGATTGTCGCCTTCACAGAACGCAACTTTCTTGGCCGAGGCCAAACTCTGGGTTTCAATTTCTCGACTGCGGAAGAGGCGGAGCAATACGGCCTCACCTTTGTCGAGCCATCTTTTCTTGGGCGCGATGTCGCGTTTGGCTTGAACTTGGAGTACAGCGAAACTGATTCAAGTTTTGCAAACTACGATTCCGAGTCGCTTGTCTTCCGACCAAGCCTGACATTCCCAGTCAGTGAGCGTGGGCGGCTGACGCTAAGCTACTCCTATCTGGAAGACGAGATGATTGAGCGCGACCCGACTGCAAACGGTCCAATCGTTCAGCGCGAAATTGACGTGGGTGAACAAGTCGCGTCGGCATTGTCCTACACCTATACCTATGACACGCGAGATCGGGGCTTGAATCCGAACGCCGGAGTCTTGTTCGAGTTTTCCCAGGAATTTGCTGGTTTGGGCGGTGACGCCGAATACATTCGAACGCGTGGCAAAGTCATCGGGCAACGTCTTGCCTTCAACGAAGAGGTGACACTCCGCGCGACGCTAGAAGGTGGTTACCTGTCTTTCAATGGTGGGACCAATCGGACAATTGACCGTTTCATTCTGGGACCGCGTGTTCTTCGTGGTTTCGAACCTGGTGGCATTGGTCCGCGAGACTTGAACGCTGAAGGTTCGGATCCTGATCCATTGGGGGGCAACCTGTTCGTTGCGGCAAGCTTCGAAGCCGAGTTCCCGCTTGGGCTGCCCGAGGAATTGGGAATTCGAGGCGGAGTCTTCTACGACGTTGGTAACCTTTGGGATCTGGACGGCGTTGATCTGTCCGGCGGGAATGTTGTCGGCGAAGGTGGTTCGTTCCGCCACGTGATCGGCTTTTCGGTCTTTTGGGATACAGCCATCGGACCGTTGCGGTTGAACTTCTCCAACGCGCTCAGCAAGGAAGACTTTGATGAGGAACAGTCGTTCGACCTGACAATCTCGACGACGTTCTGATGTGATGGTCAGGCTTGTCCAAGCCGTAGTGATTGCGCTTGTGGCCCTGATTGGGGCCACATTTTCTCAGGCTCAAGACGTCCGCAGCCCGATCCTGACGATAGACAGTGATCGGCTTTACAGCGACAGCGCGTTTGGCCAGCGGGTCGTGCGCGAGATCGAGGCGCAAACGTCAGCCCTTGCTGAAGACAATCGACGTATCGAGGCGGAGCTTGAAGCCGAAGAACAGGCGCTGACAGATCAACGCGCAGACATGGAGCCGGACGCATTCCGAGCCTTGGCAGATGCATTCGATGCGCGGGTCGAGGTGATCCGCCGCGACCGCGAGGCGCGAAGCCGATCTATCGCCGCCCTTCTGGAAGAGAACAGGGACCGTTTTCTGGCATCGGCGGCGCCAGTTCTCGAAAAGATCATGCGCGATGCCGGAGCTGCTGTGATCCTTGAACAGCGCAGCGTATTTGTCAGTGCAAATGCGATCGATATTACCGACCTCGCCATTTCTCGGATGGATGCTGTTCTGGGCGACGGAACCGAACAGCAGTAGGCGCGTGCTTGCGGGGGCCGCTATGGCTTGCTAGGCACGATCACGCAAAAGACCAAATACAAAAGGCCTGGGCATTCCATGACCACAGAATTGAAATCCGCCGATATCGGGATGATCCAACGGATCATTCCTCACCGTTACCCGTTTCTTCTGGTAGACCGGGTCGAAAACATTGACGGGTTCCAGTCCGCAACGGGCATCAAGAATGTCACCATGAACGAGCCGCATTTTCAGGGGCATTTTCCTGGGCATCCCATCATGCCCGGCGTGACGATTGTTGAAGCGATGGCGCAAACGGCGGCCGTTATGGTAGGTGTAGCCCTTGATCTGGCTGACAAGAACCTGCTGGTGTACTTCATGGCCATCGACAAGTGTAAATTCCGCCGCATGGTCGTGCCCGGTGATGTTTTGAAACTCAATCTCACTACAGTCCGTGGTAAACCGGGCGGCAAAGTCTGGAAATTCGCGGGCGTTGCAGAAGTGGATGGTGAAATGGCCTGCGAGGTTGAGTTTACAGCAATGATGGACCTGCCATCGACATGAGCACGCCCGGCATTCACCCCTCAGCCGTGATTGAAGAAGGCGCACAAATCGATCCGAGCGCCGAAGTGGGGCCATTCTGCGTGATTGGCCCCGATGTCGTGATTGGCCCCGACGTGGTTTTGAAAAGCCATGTGGTCGCGACGGGTCACACGGAGGTGGGCGAGGGAACCACGATCTTCCCATTCGCCGTTATCGGCGAAGTGCCACAGGATCTGAAATTCAAAGGCGAAGCCAGCCGTCTTGTCATCGGCAAACGGAACCGCATCCGCGAACATGTCACTATGAACGGCGGAACCGAAGGCGGTGGCGGCGTTACAAAGATCGGAGATGACGGCCTGTTCATGGCGGGGTGCCACATCGCGCATGATGCGCATGTCGGCGACCGGGTGATTGTGGTGAACTCCGCGGCCATCGCCGGCCATTGCATTCTCGAGGACGATGTCATCGTCGGTGGCCTGTCCGGCATCCACCAGTTTGTGCGCATCGGCCGCGGCGCCATCATTGGCGCTGTCACCATGGTGACAAATGACGTCATTCCATACGGCCTCGTCCAGGCGCCCCGCGGTGACCTTGATGGTCTCAATCTCGTTGGACTGAAACGGCGGGGTGTGGCCCGCAGTGACATCACTGCCTTGCGGGCGGCGTTCCAGATGTTGGCCCAAGGCGAAGGCACGTTCCACAATCGAGCCGAGCGGTTGGGCAAGGAAACCGACAGCGCTTACGTCCGGGAAATCGTTGATTTTGTGATGGGCGACAGCGATCGGTCGTTCCTGACACCCCGCTGATGCTGGCGCTGGTCACTGGAACCGGGGCGCTGCCGTCGGTGGTGGCCGCGGGTCAAGCAACGCCGCCTTTGATCTGTGCGCTCGAAGGCCACCAGCCGGATGGGTTGGAGGTGGAACTGTGGTTCCGCCTGGAGACAATTGGAACACTGCTGCACCGACTGGTGGAGCGGGGCGTAACTGCTGTCTGTTTCTGTGGGGCAATCCAAAGACCAGGCTTCAACCCGATGAAACTGGACACACGGACCATGCCGCTTGTCCCGAGCTTGGCCAAGGCCGTCAAGGACGGCGAAGATGCCGCTTTGCGTGCCATCCTCGGGTTGTTTGAAAAGCGTGGAATGGTGGTGCATGGGGCACATGCACTTGCGCCTGACCTTCTGCCGCCGCAAGGCGTTCTGACCCATACGCAAGTACGTGAAGGTACTGACGCGCAGGTTCTTTCCGCGGAACAGGTGTCGGTCGAACAAGGGCGTGCGGACGAAGGGCAGTCCTGTGTTGTGCGGGACGGGCAAGTGATTGCGCGGGAGGATGCGCGCGGGACTGATGCGATGCTCCGAGGTCTTTTGGACAGTCCAGCGACGCCCATGCCCGCTGCAAATGACGATCCGTTTGGCGCGGCAATGGACTTCGTGGGGGACATTCTGGACGATGCAGCCGATTGGCTGTCCGGCCCGGTAGCCGAAGCGCGGGCCAAACCCGCCGGTGGGATCTTTTTCAAAGCACCAAAACCGCAGCAGGATCACCGCATTGATCTGCCAACGATCGGACCCGAAACGGCCCGTGCCGTCATAGATGCGCGGCTGGACGGTATGGTCATCGCGTCTGGTGGGGTCATGGTCCTTGAGCGGGACGAGGTCGTGCGTCTTCTGGACGACGCTGGATTGTTTTTATGGGTGCGTTGAGGGTCTTTGTCCTGGCGGGAGAGCCGTCCGGAGACGCTTTGGGCGGCGCGCTCATGGCTGGCCTTAAAAAAGAAGCGCCCGGTGGTGTGACATTTGACGGTATCGGTGGGCCGTTGATGCAGGCTCAGGGGTTGGTCAGCCGTTTTGATATGTCTGAACTGACCGTCATGGGCATCGCCGAGGTCTTGCCAAAGTACCGCCATCTCAAGCGCCGCATTGCTGAAACGGCGCAGGCTGTGATCGACATGCAGCCTGACGTTTTGATCACCATCGACAGCCCGGACTTTTCATTACGCGTCGCCAAGTTGGTCAAGGCGACTTCTGATATTCGGACTGTTCACTATGTGGCCCCGACGGTGTGGGCATGGCGACCGGGTCGGGCAAAGAAAATGGCGAAAATGATCGACCATGTGCTCGCTCTTTTTCCGTTTGAGCCCCCCTATATGGAAGCCGAAGGGATGGACTGCGATTTCGTGGGCCATCCCGCGGCCACCGTGCTGCGGGCCAGCCCAGAAGAACAGGCGGCCTTTCGGCATCGTCACGAGCTGACAGATGCCAACCCACTGGTGTTGGTGTTGCCGGGGTCACGGCGCGGGGAAATTGCCCGTATGGGGCCAGTCTTTGGCGCGGCTCTCGGGCGCTTGGCTGCATCGCGACCCAATATGAAAATGGTGTTGCCTGCGGCGGAATCTGTTGCGGAACTGGTGCAACATCAGGTGGCAACGTGGCCTGTGAAACCGCTCGTGCTTGATCCAAGAGGACAGGATCCAAAGGCTGCGTTGGCAGAAAAGCGGGTGGCGTTTGCAGCGGCTGACGTCGCCCTTGCGACCTCCGGCACGGTTGCATTGGAATTGGCTGCGGCAGGCACGCCGATGGTCAGCGCGTATGATTTCCATTGGTTGAGCCGTGCCATCATCAGCAGGATGGCCATCACCGATACAGGCAGCCTGATCAACCATGTCGCCGACACACGAGTCGTTCCGGAAGTGGTGGGCAAGGCGTTCAATGTCGAAAATGTGGTCGCAGCGATGGAGCGTTTGTTCGTTCAATCCGAAGAACAACGCGAAGCGATGGAACTCACCATGGATGTTTTGGGCCGCGGCGGGGCTGACCCGGGCGTACGGGCTGCCCGCGCAGTCTTGCAGCGTCTGCGCTGACATTTGTCCCCGCGGGGACAGAATTGACCGTACGGTCAGAGATTAACCTATTTGCACCAGTGCATGCCGCTTTTTACCGGCAGAGAGCTTGATCGGCTCGGAAAGTGTTAATGCGTCGATCATCGTCCCCGCTTCGGTCAGCGGTGCGTCGTTCATCTTGGCCCCACCTTCGGCAATCAGGCGCTTGGCTTCCTTGCCTGATCCGGCGAGGCCGGATTTGACGATCAGTTGCACGATGGAGATGCCGTCACCGACGTCCTCGGCACTCAAGGTAAGGGTGGGCAGGTCATCACCCACGCCGCCCTTTTCAAAGACCTCGCGGGCGGTAGCTGCGGCGGCGGCGGCCGCATCTGCACCGTGCAGAAGGGTGGTGATTTCTGTGGCGAGGGTCGCCTTGCCCTCGTTGATCTCGGACCCCTCCAGCGCGCCCAGACGATCGCATTCGTCCAAAGGCAATTCGGTGTAGAGCTTCAGGAACCGGCCCACATCGGCGTCCGTCGTGTTGCGCCAGAACTGCCAGAATTCGTAGGGCGACAGCATTTCGGCATTCAGCCAGACGGCACCGGATTGGGATTTGCCCATCTTCTTGCCGTCCGAGGTTTCGAGCAGCGGCGAGGTCAGGCCAAACACTTCTTTCTGGATCACCCGGCGGGTCAGGTCGATGCCGTTGACGATGTTGCCCCATTGATCGCTGCCGCCCATTTGCAGGATGCAGCCATAGCGGCGGTTCAGCTCCATGAAGTCATAGGCTTGCAGGATCATGTAGTTGAATTCGAGAAAGCTGAGCGACTGTTCACGGTCGAGCCGGGATTTCACGCTCTCGAACGACAGCATGCGGTTGATCGAAAAATGCCGTCCGATGTCGCGCAGGAAATCGAGGTAGTTCAGATCATCGAGCCATTCGGCGTTGTTCAGCATCATCGCGCCCGCGTCGTAGTCGATGTAGGCCGAGAAGACCTCTTTGATGCCTGCGATGTTGGCGTCGATCTGTTCAGGGCCAAGCAGGGGGCGTTCATCGGCGCGGAAGGATGGATCGCCCACCTTGGTCGTCCCACCACCCATCAGGGTGATCGGCTTGTGCCCCGTCTGCTGGAACCAGCGCAGCATCATGATCTGGATGAGCGAGCCCACATGCAGCGACTTTGCCGTCGCATCAAAGCCGATATAGGCCGTTTGCCCCGGTGTCAGCAGCATCTCGTCCAGCGATTGCATGTCGGTGCAGTCGGCCAGAAAGCCACGGCTTTGCATCACGTGCAGGAAATCGGAACGGGGCGTGTAGGTCATTTGGCTTGTCCTTGGATCGGCGCTGCCGCAGTCTATAAGCGGGGGACGGGCAAAGGAAAAGGCCATGGATAAGGTCAGAGATAAAGGGGCGGTGATCACGGCCCTTGGGGCGATGTCGGGCACGTCTTTGGATGGGGTTGATGCGGCTGTTTTGCGCACGGATGGCGTGACCATTCATGGATTTGGCGCGCATGATTACCGTGGCTACTCCGCGAATGAGCAGAAGACTTTGCGCGCTGCGTTGGGTCAGTGGACGGGGCCGGCGTTGGACCCGGCCAATGACGTGGTGATGGACGCCCATGAGGCGCTTTTGTCGGGCTTTGAGGGCGTGGATCTGGTTGGGTTTCACGGGCAGACCGTGGCTCACGCCCCGCGCATGCAAGGCACGTTGCAGTTGGGCGATGGGGCGGCTTTGGCGCAATCCCTTGGTCTGCCTGTCGTGTGGGATTTCCGGTCTGCGGATGTGGAGTTGGGGGGCGAGGGCGCGCCGCTTGCCCCGTTTTTCCACTTTGCCTGTGCCAAGTGGATCGGGGCTGAGGCCCCGGTTGCGTTTCTGAACCTTGGCGGTGTGGGCAATCTAACATGGGTCGATCCGGCGGCGGAGCGTCCTGAAGATGAGGGGGCGTTGCTGGCGTTTGACACCGGCCCTGCCAACGCGCCGCTGAATGATCTGATGCAGGCCCGGTTGGGTGTGCCCTATGATGACGGGGGGCGCATTGCATCCTCAGGCACGGTCGAGACGGGCGCGCTGGAGTTGTTTCTGGCCGAGCCGTATTTTGCACGGATGCCGCCCAAGTCGCTCGACCGGAACGACTTTGCTGAGATGGTGGGATTGGTCAGTGAGTTGAGTGATGCCGATGCGGCTGCCACCCTGACAGCCATGTGTGCAGCCGGTGTCGCTGAGGCGATGCAGCATTGTCCGCGTGTGCCGTCTCAGGTGTTGGTCACGGGTGGCGGGCGGCGTAATCCGGTGCTGATGCGGATGCTTGAGGTGTCGCTGGATTGCCCTGTGCATGCGGTTGAGCATGTGGGGCTGGATGGCGATATGCTTGAGGCGCAGGCCTTTGCCTATCTCGCGGTGCGTGTGGCGCGCGGGTTGCCGACCTCTTGTCCCGGGACGACCGGGGTTCGGGCCGCTGTGGGTGGGGGGACTGTCAGCTATCCCTAGGGATGTCGAAGCCGTTTGGCGCGAGCGTGAACCCGTCGAACTGAAAACCCGGCGAGACGGTGCAGCTGACCAATGTGTAGTCGCCTGTGGTTCGGGCGGCTTGCCAGTGGCCTTCGGGGACGATGAGTTGCGGTGCACCTTTGCGGAGGTCGGGGGTCAGCAGGTGATCCGTTGCAGGGCCGCTGTCTGTACCGCTGAGCGACAGGATCAGCGGTGCGCCCGAATGGTAGAGCCAGATTTCGGTTGCGTCGACCTTGTGCCAGTGGCTGCTTTCGTCGGCTTTCAGCAGGAAATAGATGCACGTGCCGGTGGGGCGGCCATCGTTTTCGGCCACCCAGGTCTGGCGGTAGTGCCCGCCTTCGGGATGTGGCTGCAGGCGCAGGTGGTCGATGATCTCTTGTGCTGTCATGGCGCGACGGTAGGGTGGCCGCGGCAGGGGGGCAAGAGCATGAAGACCATCATCATCGGCGGCGGGATCATTGGCGCTGCGATTGCCCACCAGGCGCGCGCGCATGGGTCCGAAGTGGTTTCCTTTGACAACGGGCCGGGAGCCACCGCGGCGTCCTTCGGCTGGGTGAATGCAAGTTTTTTTCTGGGTGAGAATCACTTTCGTCTGCGGCAGGCTGGGATCGAGGCGTGGCGGCGGCTTGGCGTGGGCGTGTCGTGGACGGGGGCCTTGTGCTGGGAAGAGCAAGGCGCTGGCCTTGAGGCGCAGGGGGATGCGTTGGAGGGCCTCGGTTATGATGTTGAGGTGGTCGCGGGTGAGGCCTTGCGCCGATTGGAACCGCATGTCGTGACGCCCGAGCGCGCGTTGCGCTTTGCGGTGGAGGGGGTGGCGGAGCCGATGGCGACTGCGCATCGGTTGCTGTGTGACGTCACGCGCATCAGCGGCGTACGGGTTGAGGCGATCACCCATCGCGGTGGCGCCGTCACGGGCGTGCAGACCGCACAGGGGCACATGGCGGCAGATCGTGTTGTCGTGGCGGCGGGCAACGGCAGTCCTGTGCTGCTGGAGCAGCTTGGTGTGGCTCTGCCAATGCTACGCCGTCCGGGTGTTATGGTGCGCACCCACGCCGTACCGCCGGTGATGTCACATGTGCTGGTCACGCCCGGTGGCGAGGTGAGGCAGGATGCGGACGGGCACATCTGGACGCCGACGGCTGCCAACCATCAGGCGGATGACAGCACGGAGGTGACGCGGGGCCTGGATGACCTGGCGAACGATGCGACGGCACGGTTGCAGGCGCTGGTGCCGGGGCATGACATTGCTTGGGACCATGCCATGCTGGCGGATCGGCCTGTGCCGGAGGATGGATTGCCGGTGATGGGCGCGGCTGGGCCGACCGGGTGCTATGCGGCGGTCATGCACTCTGGCGTGACGTTGGCGGCCATTGCGGGTGAGTTGATGGCGGCGGTGATCTGTGACACTGCGTTGACCAATGAACAGGCGGCTTTGATGGCCCCTTATGCGCCGGATCGCTTTCAGAGCGGGTGATCGAAGAAGCGCAGGAAGGGCGCGAAAGCCGGGTCGGGGTCGTAATACGGGGCACAGGGTTCGAAACCGAGCCGTTCGTAGAGCGCGATGGCTTCGGGCAGGCGGATGATGGTGTCGAGCACCATGCGGGTGTAGCCATCGGCTCGTGCGCGCTGCATGGCGTCTTGCATCAGCGCGCGACCTGCGCCGGTCCCGCGAGCTGCGGTGTCGACATAGACGCGCTTGATCTCGGTCGTGCCGGGTTCAGCCAACGGGTAGTACATCGCGCAGCCGACGACTGTGTCGTTCAGCGTCGCAACCAGAATATCGCCCTTTGGCCGTGCGTGGATACGGGGCAGGTCGGCGATGAGGGCGGCGTAACTGTCCTTGGCATAGTACGCGTCAACCACCGGAGGCAGGCCATCTGACCGTTCAACCAGCAGATCGCGATACGCCCAGCACAGGCGCGCGACATCGTCCATGTCAGCGGGCGTGGCCGGGCGGATCGTGAGAGGCATCGGCTGAATGCTCTTGTAGATTCGATTACTTGAGGATTGAACGCCCCGCAAATTCGGCGCTGGTGCCCAACATTTCCTCGATGCGGATCAGTTGGTTGTATTTCGCGAGCCGGTCTGAGCGGGCGAGCGAGCCGGTCTTGATCTGGCCGCAGTTGGTGGCGACGGCGAGGTCGGCGATGGTGGCGTCCTCCGTCTCGCCCGAGCGGTGCGACATGACATTGGTGTAGCGGGCGCGGTGGGCCATATCGACCGCTTGAAGTGTTTCAGTCAAGCTTCCGATTTGATTGACTTTTACCAGCATCGAGTTGGCGCAGCCGCGCTCGATCCCCTCGGCCAGGCGCACGGGGTTGGTGACGAACAGGTCGTCGCCGACAAGTTGCACCTTGTCACCGATGGCGTCGGTCAGGGCCTTCCAGCCATCCCAATCGTCTTCGCCCATGCCGTCTTCGATCGAGATGATGGGGTAGTCGTTGACGAGCGCTTCGAGATAGGCGGCGTTTTCTTCCGACGACAGCGTTTTTCCTTCTCCTGAAAGGACATACTTGCCGTCCTTGAAGTATTCTGTGGCGGCGCAGTCGAGGGCGAGGTGGATGTCTTCGCCGGGTTTGTAGCCCGCTTTTTCGACAGATTTCAGGATGAAATCCAGCGCGTCGCGGGTGGAGGAGATGTTGGGGGCAAAGCCGCCCTCATCCCCGATACCTGTGCTGAGGCCCGCGTCAGACAGTTCTTTCTTCAGCGTGTGGAACACTTCGGAGCCCATGCGGACGGCTTCGCGGATGTTGTCCGCGGCCACCGGCATGATCATGAATTCCTGAATGTCGATTGGATTGTCCGCGTGTTCGCCGCCATTGATGATGTTCATCATCGGGACGGGCAGGATGCGGGCAGATGTGCCGCCGATGTATCGGTACAGCGGTTGTTGCGTCCAATCGGCGGCGGCTTTGGCTGTGGCCAGCGACACGCCAAGGATCGCGTTTGCGCCCAGACGGCCCTTGTTGTCGGTGCCGTCCAGTTCGATCATGGCCTGATCCAGTTCGACCTGTTCGGTGGCGTCGATGCCCACCAGCGCTTCCGCAATCTCTCCGTTCACGGCGGCGACAGCGTCCAGCACACCCTTGCCCTTGTAACGCGCTTTGTCGCCGTCGCGCTTTTCTACAGCCTCGTAAGCACCGGTGGATGCGCCCGATGGCACGGCAGCGCGGCCCATGGTGCCGTCTTCGAGGGTCACGTCGACCTCAACCGTGGGGTTGCCCCGGCTGTCGAGGATTTCGCGGGCGTGGATGTCGATGATGGTGCTCATGGGGAGGCTCCTTTGACGTCAAGTTACGCTGCGTCTAGCGCGATGTTGGCGCTAACAACAAGAGTCTTTACGCCGCAGCGGGCGTTTTCCTGATCTGTTCGCGCCATAGAGTGTAAAGCCCGGAGGCGATGATTATGGTAGCCCCCAGCAGCGTCAGCGCATCGGGCCGTTCGTTGAAGACCAGCGCGCCAAGGATCAGGGCAAAGACCATGCGCGAATAGCGGAACGGTGTGACGAAGCTGATTTCACCCACGCGCATGGCAACCGTGATCATGAAATATGCAAGGCTGCCGATGGCGACCGATGCAATCAGCAGGCCAAGCTGGGGCTGGGTGGGGCTCACGATGCTGTCATTGCCGACGTAGAGCAGGAATACAGCCGCCGGGATCGCGACGACAAAGGCCAGAAAGCTGAGTTGGACCGAGCTGACATGTGTCGGGACCCGTCGCGTCGCAAGGTCGCGGGCGGCGAGGCCCAGCACACCCATGACCGCAAAGAGCAGTTTCCAGTCGAAGGCTGCCGTGCCGGGTTTGATGATCAGCATCACGCCAAAGAACCCAACGAAGATCGCGACCCAGCGGCGCCACCCCACATCTTCGCCCAGGAAAACAGCGGCGCCGAGTGTGACCAGCAACGGGGCGGCTTGCAGGATGGCAGAGGCGGTCGACAGCGGGATCAGCGCAAGGGCCGTGACAAAGCCGATCATCCCGACAACTTCGGCCAGGTTGCGGATCAGGATGGCGGGTGACAGGAACGCGCGGTCCCACAAGGGTTGGCCCTGGACGCGGGCAAGGCCGGCGAAGACCAGCGTGCCACCGATCCCGAGAAACCCGACGATTTGCCCGATGGGGATTGCCCCGGCGAGGAATTTGATCACCGCGTCTTCGACGGCGAAGCCAAGCATCGCCAGCACCATGATGGCCGCGCCGCGCAGATTGTCCATGTGATCAGCCAGCCCGCTTCAGGCGCATCATCAGCTGATTGCCCTGTTTGCGGGTTTCGACCCCTTTCAGGGCCTCGACCAGCGCCGACAGTTTTTTGTGGCCATAGGTCCGCGTGTCGAAATCGGGGTGCGCGTTCTGGATCGCCTGACCGATCTGACCCAGAGCATACCAGTCGTCTTCCTGGTCGATCTTGTCGATGGCCCCTTCGATCAGTGACAAGGCATCATCGGCTTTGGCGCGTCCCTTGGAGGGTTGCGGCTCGCCCACGAGGTTTTCGATCAGGATGAAGCGGTTGCAGACATTGCGCAGCGCTTCGGGGGCCTTCGCCTCGCCAATGCCGATGACGGTCAGGCCATCCTCGCGCAGGCGGTTGGCAAGGGCGGTGAAATCGCTGTCTGAGGACACGATGACAAATCCGTCAAAGCGCCGCCCGTGCAGGATGTCCATGGCGTCGATCACCAGTCCGATATCGCTGGCGTTCTTGCCGGTCGTGTTGGACGTGTCCTGATGCGCCACGAGACCCAGTTCAAGGATGCGTTCGGACCACGCCTTGAGCCTGCCGGACGTCCAGTCGCCATAGACGCGCCGCAGGGCCGGCTCGCCGATCGACGTCACCTCGCGCAGGATGGCGTCGGCAAATTTGGCGGGCACGTTGTCGGCGTCGATCAAAACGGCGAGCAGGGGGCGGTCACGGTCGGCCATCGGGCCTCCTTTTTGGGGTCACCGCTTGCGCGGCACGCCGTAGAGTTCAAGGCGGTGGCCGCGCAGTTCGTAGCCCAGCTTTTCGGCGATCTTTTCCTGAAGCGCTTCGATTTCGGCATCGACAAACTCGATCACCTCGCCCGAATTCATGTCGATCAGGTGGTCGTGGTGTTCGCGCTCCGCATCCTCGTACCTTGCGCGGCCATCGCCGAATTCCAGCTTGTCGAGAATGCCTGCCTCTTCAAACAGCTTCACCGTGCGGTAGACGGTCGCAATGGAAATGCCCGAATCTACCGCACTCGCCCGGTTGTAGAGTTCCTCGACGTCCGGATGATCATCCGACTCCTCCAACACTTGCGCGATCACCCGGCGCGGCTGGGTCATGCGCAGCCCCTTGGCTTCGCTGCGGTCGGTGATGGTGGCGCGTTTGGACGTCATGGTGGTGCGTTTAACGAAGGATCAGGGCAGGGGCAATTGCGGTTGACGCTGACATAGGATGGGTTCACTGGGGGCCATGAGCGATTTTGACATGATGAACCTGCCCGATGCGTTGGCGAAACGCGTGGCAGAGATGGGCCTGACCCAACCGACCCCTATTCAGGCGCAGGCGATCCCGCATGCGCTGAACGGGCGCGACGTGATGGGGCTGGCCCAGACCGGCACCGGCAAGACGGCCGCCTTTGGTATTCCGCTGATTGCGCGGCTGATGGAAGAGGGCGGCAAGGCGGCCCCCAAGACGGCGCGCTGTTTGATCCTGGCCCCGACGCGCGAACTGGCGGGGCAGATTGCGCAGGTGTTGCGTGCACTGACCCAGATGAAGGTGCAGATCGTCGTGGGGGGGGTCTCCATCAACCCGCAGATCCAGCGCCTGTCAAAGGGGGCGGATATTCTGGTGGCGACGCCGGGGCGTTTGCTGGACTTGGTGGAACGCAAGGCGGTGAAGCTGGACCAGACCGATTTTCTGGTGCTGGACGAGGCCGACCAGATGCTGGACCTGGGCTTTGTCCATGCGCTGCGCAAGATTGCGGCGCTGATGGGCGACGATCGCCAGACCATGCTGTTTTCCGCGACCATGCCCAAGCAGATGAACGAGATTGCGCAGTCGTACCTGCAAAACCCGATCCGGATCGAGGTGAACCCGCCGGGCAAGGCCGCCGACAAGATCACCCAAGGTGTGCACTTCATTGCCAAGGCCGAAAAGTCGGCGCTGTTGATTGAACTGCTTGACAAGCACCGGGAAAACCGGGCGCTGGTCTTTACCCGGACCAAGCATGGGGCGGACCGCTTGGCACGTGCGATTGAGCGCAAGGGTTTTGCCGTTGCCGCCATTCACGGCGACAAGCGGCAGGGCCAGCGCGAGCGGGCGTTGGCCGCGTTCAAGGCGCGCGAAGTGAGGGTGCTTGTGGCGACGGATGTGGCCGCACGCGGGCTGGATATCCCGGACGTGAAGTTCGTCTACAATTATGAACTACCGAATGTGCCCGAAGCCTATGTTCACCGCATTGGTCGGACGGCGCGGGCGGGTAAGGATGGCTCTGCCGTGGCGTTCTGTGCACCGGACGAGATGGATTATCTCAAGGACATCCAAAAGGTCATGAAGTTGACCATTCCGGTCACCTCTGGTCGGCCATGGGAACCGATGCCGGACCCGGATGCAAAGCCTGCGGGTGGCGGACGCGGTCGTGGTCGAGGCAGACCCGGTGGCAAGCCCGGAGGCGGACGTCCCGGCGCACCCGGCACGTCCAAACCGTCGAACAGACGTCGGCGCAAACCGAAGTCGAAGGGGCCGAGCACGTAGCGCGGCCCGTTCCACTCAGGCATATAAAGACGGCACGCCCAATTCACTGTGGATATTGTTGACGCTTGCCGCGTCCATTCCCAGCGCTTGCGCCAGGCCGTGCAAGTATTGCGCCTCGGCCTGTGAATCGAGATCTATCGCCAGGACTGACATCGCATAGACCTGTGGCCCCATGCCCTGCGGCACGTCCTGAGCAAGCCCGTTCACATCGACGCTACGCTGCATTTCGGTACGGACAAATGCAGCTTCCTCGGCATCCACATCACCGCCAAGCTGTCCCATCAGCTTTTCCTGTTCCGCGTCGTCCAGTTTGCCGTCGGACTTTGCAGCCTGAATCATGGCGCGCAGCATAAGGGCGGCGGCTGCCTCTTGATCTGCGGTGGGTTCAATCGGTTCGTCGGGCGTCTGATCAAAGTTCGAATTCAGGACCTGACCGAAGCTTGCGCCATTGTCGGCGGGACGAGACGCCATAGCCCCACCAAGTGCGCCCAGCAAACCGCCAGCACCCGCACCACCTGCAAGGCCGCCAAGCATGCCTTGCAAACCCTGACCTGACCCACCGGAGCCACCCAGACCTTCAAGCAAGCCACCAAGCCCGCCCATGCCACCTGCTGAACCGGCACCCTGCGCGCCACCCATCAAACCGCCGAGCATGTCTTGCAAGCCCGCGCCGCCTTGACCCTGACCGCCAGCCAAACCGCCCAGCAAACCGCCCAATCCGCCTCCAGCAGCCGCGCCACCGGCGCCGCCACGCTTTTGCATCATCGAGCTGGCACCCTTTGCCACAGCCACGCCGATGGCCACTTTGGCCAGTGTTTTCATCAAGCTCATCTTGTTTCTCCATCTCCCCGGGGAATCGCTGGAATGCAGCTTGGCACAGATCGTGGACCAAACGGGGGGGAATGTTTGCGCGCAATTGACATTGCCGGGCAAACCAGCCGTTCTGCGCTTATGCCTCGGAAGTCCCACATTGATCTGATTGGCGCCGTGGCGCTCACGCTGTTTTCGCTGAACCTTGGGTTCAATCAGGTGGTCATCAAGGTCGCCAACGAGGGCTTTCAACCGGTGTTCATGGCCGGGTTGCGGTCGCTTGGGGCGCTTGTGTTATTGGGCCTGTGGATGTGGGCGCGTGGTATCACGCTGCGCATGCCGGCCGAGGGACGCGTGGGCGGGATCGTTGCCGGGCTGCTCTTTGCCATCGAATTCATCTGCCTGTTTATTGCCCTTGATCTGACCAGCGTGGCGCGGACGTCGATCCTGTTTTATTCGATGCCGGTGTGGCTGGCGCTGGCGGCCCACGGGCTGATCCCGGGAGAGCGCCTGACAGGCGTGCGGCTGCTTGGCCTTGGCTTTGCCATGGGCGGTGTAGTATTGGCGCTGGCCGACCGTGATGCGGGGCAAGTCAGCCTCATGGGGGATGTGTTCGCCTTGGGGGCGGCGCTGTGCTGGGCGGGCATTGCACTGTGTGTGCGGGTTACGCCGCTGTCGCGCATTCCAGCAGAGCAACAGCTCTTTTGGCAGCTTCTGATCTCGGCCCCGGTATTGTTGGTTTTGGCCCCTGCTTTTGGACCGCTCTTGCGCGATCTGGAGGTGATCCATGTGGTTGGGCTTGCCTATCAGATCGTGTTTGTCGCCAGTTTTGGGTTCTTGTTCTGGTTCTTCCTGATGAAGATTTACCCCGCGTCGGGCGTGGCGTCCTTCAGCTTTCTGTCACCTGTTTTTGCCGTGGTACTGGGTTGGATCGTGCTGGGTGAGCAGTTGACCACGACCATTTGGCTGGCCCTTGGGCTGGTCGCCATCGGGCTGGTGCTGATCAACCGCCGTTAGGTGCCGCAGAAGGTGGCGGGTACGATTTCCTGTTGTGTTGGCGGGCGGTGCAAGTCGGTGTCGGTGGCTTGGTACGGTGTTGCAAGCGCCGTCATCAGGCGGTGGAAGGGGGCCATGTCGCCTGCCACTGCCGCGTCGATCATAGCTTCGATCCGGTGATTGCGGGGAATGATCTGCGGATTGGTGTGCGCCATGAGGGTGGGGTCGGGTGTGCGGACTTGCCAGCGCGTGTGCCACGTGTCGAAGGCGTCACGGTCTGTGAATTGATCGCGCGCAGTGTCCGTCGGCAAGGCGGCGAAGGTGTTCGTGAAGTCTGCGCCGTCGGTTTGCATGAGGCTTAGCAGGCCTTCGATCAGGGGTTGGTCATCCGGGGTGGCATCCGCCAGCCCGATCTTGGCCCCGAAACGGCGCAACCATGCGGCTTGCAACAGCTCTGGCATGGCGTGGACGATGGCTGTCGCGTCCTCGACTGCTTGTTCCTTGTCATCAAAAAGCTGGATCAACGCTGTCGCCAGTTGCGCCATGTTCCACACGGCGATGCGGGGTTGGTTGCCATAGGCATAGCGGCCCGTCTGATCGATGGAGGAGAACACGCGCCCTTCGTGATAGGCATCCATGAAGGCGCAGGGGCCGTAGTCGATTGTTTCGCCCGAGATGGTGCAGTTGTCGGTGTTCATGACGCCATGGATGAAACCCACGGACATCCATGCAGCGACCAGTTCGGCTTGGGCTGCGCAGACTGCCTTTAGCAATCCCATGGGTCCGTCAACATCCGGGTGGTGGCGCGCGATGGCGTAGTCAGTCAGGGTGCGCAATTCATCGATGTGACCGCGATGCGCAAAGATCTGGAACGTGCCGACGCGCAGGTGACTTGAGGCGATGCGCGTGAGGACAGCACCGGGCAGGGCGCCTTGTTCGCGGTAGACAGGCTCACCCGTCGCGACAGCGGCCAAAGCGCGGGTCGTTGGGATGCCAAGGGCGTGCATTGCTTCGCTCACCACATACTCGCGCAAGACCGGGCCCAACCAAGCGCGCCCATCGCCCATGCGAGAGTAGGGCGTCGGGCCGGACCCCTTGAGTTGGATATCGCGCCGTTTCCCGTGATGGTCGATCACTTCACCCAGCAGGATTGCCCGCCCGTCGCCAAGCTGGGGGTTGTAGTTGCCGAACTGGTGGCCTGCGTAAAGCTGGGCCAAAGGGGCCGCGCCGTCCGGCACGGTTGTGCCTGCAAACACGGTTGGGTCGGTGCCTTCGATGCGCAACTCGTCCGCCAGCGTCGTGTTCCAGGCGAGCATGTCCGCCCCTTTGACCGGGGTAGGGTTCAGGCGGGTGTAGAAACCACCGGGCAGGGTGGCGTAGCTGTTGTCGAAGGGAATGTGCAGGGTCATGGGCCTGACATAGGGTGGGGGCCGAGCCTTGGCTAGAGCATACGTGTCATCAGGTGGTAGCCGTCACGCAGCTTGAACCCGGCGCGGGTGTAGAGGCGTTGGGCCGTCACGTTATCAGCGCCGACTTCGAGATGCAGGGCTTTGACACCTGCCTCACCCAACGCGCGCGGCAGGGACAGCAGCACTTCGGTCGCGATCCCACGGCCACGCACGCCGGGGCGGATGAAAATCTCGTCCACGAAACCGTCCATGCCACCGAATTCGATGGACCACCCAAAGGTGATTACAACATAGCCTATCGGCGCACGTGGCGGACCGATCAAGTAGACTGCGCCATGGGGAATTCCGTCAAGCAAAGGTTGGATACCCGCACCCCGGGCATCGGAGGCCAGATCGATGCCTTCCTCGGCATGGAAGGCCGCAACCAGTGCGTCGAGCCGATCAAAATGCTCTGGCGTGGCAAGTGTAAGAACCGCGCTCACAATCGCGCCAGACGATCTGTCAGCAGGTCAAAGAAGCCATCCGCATCAATGCCGCCGATGAAGGTAGCGTTGGCGGGACGGTCCGTGACGCCCCACCAATCGGCAACGGTCATCCCCAATGTCAGCTCTGACGCGGTTTCAATCTCCACATTGATATGGCGTCCCGTGAACAGCTCTGGCTTGATCAAGTACGCCGTCACGCAAGGATCATGCAGTGGCGCCCCGGCTGAGCCGTATTTTTCCTTGTCGAAGCGTTCGAAGAAGTCGGTCATTTCAGCAACCGCAACACCAACCGGTGTGCCCAGAGCGCGGAAGCCATCGTTTCGCGGTTTTGTCACCAGCACCTTGTGGGTGACATCAAGCGGCATAACCACGATATTAACGCCGCTTTTAAAAATGATATCAGCGGCTTCCGGGTCGACATAGATGTTGAACTCGGCCGCCGGTGTTATATTGCCGACTTCGAAGTAGGCACCGCCCATCAGTACAATCTGCTGGACCTTCTCGACGATCTCCGGCGCGCGTTGAAACGCGGTTGCGATATTGGTCAGGGGACCAAGAGGACACAGCGTTACGGTGCCTGCATCTTCGTTGTTTAGCGTGTCGATGATGTAATCCACGGCATGCTGGTCTTGCAGCGGCATCGTGGGGTCGGGAAGGTCCGGCCCGTCCAAGCCGGTTTTGCCGTGAACATGCTCTGCCGTGACAAGGTCGCGACCCAGCGGGCGGTCACAACCTGCAAACACAGGAACGTCAACTTTGCCTGCCAACTCGCAGATTATGCGGGCATTTTTCGATGTCAGATCAAGTGGCACGTTGCCTGCGACAGCAGTAATGCCCAACACCTCGATTTCTTCCGGACTGGCCAAAGCCAGCAAGATTGCAACGGCATCGTCCTGACCGGGGTCGGTGTCGATGATGATCTTGCGCGGTGCCATGCTGCCTCCTGTTCGTGAGCCGCACCGTGGCCCCTTTGGCACCCCTTGTCCAGAAGCCGCGCTGTGCCGTGCGCAAAACCTTGCGTGACGCAGGCGCGCTGACGTAATGGCGATGATCATGGCTGACGCTCCGATCTATATTCATGCTGGCGCGCATCGCACCGGGACATCGTCCTTTCAGATGTGCCTGCACACCAACCGCGCGGTTCTTGACCGGGCCGGGTGGACAACCGGCTATCCCGGTCGCGACGGGATTCCGTCCGGCAACCTGGCGCTGCGTTTGCCGTCAGGTCACCGTGTGGATGCCGCGAGTGCGGCGGAAAAAGCGGCGGAATGCCTGAATGGGTACCGCGATGGCAGGCCGTTCATTCTGTCCGAAGAAAACATCCCCGGACGAATGTACGAATTCATGCAGGGCAAGTTCTATCCTTTTGCAGAAGCCCGCTGTGCCGCGTTGCGTGCGGCGTGGTCTGGACCTATTGCGCACCTGATGCTGGTTGTGCGCCCATATGATCAGATGTTTGTGTCCTCTTTTCGCAAGCGGGCCGAAGACAACGCGATGCCCGCCTTTGCGGATGTCCAGGCCGCCTACATGAACATCGACCGTGGCTGGCCAGAGCTTGTGACGCTGATGCATGACATTTTGCAGCCCGCGACAATGACTGTCGTTCCCTATGCGGTGCGCGGTACGAACGTTGATCTTTTAACCCGCCTTGTGCCCGAGGTGCACGAGTTGGACCTGCAGGAACCGGACCGCATCGTGAACCAAAGTGCGACCGACGCGGCACTCGAAGCACTTCAGGTCCGGTATCGGTCGGGTGAAACACTCGCCCGCGCTACATGGAAAGCGGTGATTGACGCACAGTCCAATGACACGAAATCGCGTGGTTTTGCGGCGTTTACAGAACTGGAAAGATCTGAACTTTCAGCTCGTTACGCCTCTGATTTGAAGCAGATTGAGTGGATGCCGGGTATCACGAGCCTTTAGCCTTTTCGTCGGCTTTCACCGCATCCCACAACGCATCCATTTCCGCCAGATCGCTGTCTTGCGGGCGCTTCCCCTGCGCTGCCAACGCGGCCTCAATCCCTTCAAACCTCCGGGTGAACTTGGCATTTGTCCGGCGCAGGGCTTCCTCGGGTTCGACGCCAAGGTGGCGGGCAAGGTTGGCAACGACAAACAAGAGGTCTCCCATCTCGTCCACCATTTCTTCGTGGCCCATGGTGTCGCGAGCCTCGACCAGTTCGGCAGCTTCTTCCTTGATCTTGTCCAGCACCTGCGTGGTTTGGGGCCAGTCAAAACCGACGCGCGCGGCACGCTTTTGCAGCTTTACGGCGCGCAACAAGGCAGGCAGGTTCATCGCCACGCCCTCCAACGCGCCTTTTTGCGCTTTGCCTGCGCGTTCCTTGGCCTTGATTGCTTCCCAATCGCGGGTTTGCTGATCGGCGGATTTTTCGCGCGACTCGTCTCCGAACACGTGCGGGTGTCGGTCCACCATCTTGTTCGAGATGTTCGTGACCACGGATTGGAAGCTGAAATGTCCGGCCTCTTCGCCCATGGCCGTGTGGTAGACCGATTGCAGCAGCAGGTCGCCCAGCTCGCCCTCAAGCTCAGCCCAATCCTGCCGCTCGATCGCGTCGGCCACTTCGTAGGCTTCCTCGATCGTGTAGGGCGCAATGGTTTTGAATGTCTGTTCGATGTCCCACGGGCAGCCTGTTTCCGGGTCCCGCAAACGGCGCATGATTTCCAACAGCCGTTCGATGCCCGCCGTTTGGTCGTGGATTAGCGCGTCACCCATTGCAGCCCCTCGCGGTTTCAGGTTTGCTGACATGTGACGCATCCCCGCTACAGGAGTCCACCCATGCCCATCATCAACCGCATTGGCGATCTTGCACCGGATATGGCGGCGTGGCGGCAGCATCTGCACACGATCCCGGAACTGTCCTTTGATTGCCCCAAGACATCCGCCTTTATCCTTGAACGATTGGCGGAGATTGGCGTGGACGAGGTGCATGATGGCATCGCCCAAACGGGCGTCGTGGCCATCATCAACGGGCAGGGGGATGGGCCAACCATTGGCTTGCGCGCCGACTTTGACGCGCTGCCGATTGAGGAAGAGACGGGGGTGCCTTACGCCTCGACCCATCCCGGCAAGATGCACGCGTGCGGACATGACGGGCACACAGCGATGCTGCTGGGGACAGCGAAGTATCTGACGGAGACGCGTAACTTCTCGGGCCGTGTCGCGCTGATCTTCCAACCGGCCGAGGAAGATGGCGGTGGCGGTGAGGTCATGGTGCAGGAAGGCATCATGGAGCGGTTTGGCATCGGCGAGGTCTATGCCATTCACAACGCGCCCGGCAAGGATTTCGGCAAGTTTCACACGCGTGGTGGGCCTATCATGGCAGCCGCCGACACGTTCCATATTCGCGTAACGGGCAAGGGCGGCCATGCAGCACGGCCTCATGACACGGTTGATCCGGTTGTGGCCGCTTGCGGCGTGGTGACAGCGCTGCAAACCATCGTCAGTCGCAACCACAAACCTTTGCAGCAACTGGTGATCTCGACCACGCAGATCCATACCGGGACGACCGACAACGTGATCCCCGAAACGGCCTATATCAACGGCACCATCCGCACCTTCGACAAGGATGTGCAGGCGATGGTCGTGCGCCGGATGAAAGAGGTCGTTGCCGGGACGGCGACGGCCTACGGGTGCGAGGCGGAATTGGACATTGATTTCGGCTATCCGCCCACGGTGAACGACGGGGACAAAGCCGCCTTTGCCGCTCAGATTGCAGCGGAAGTGTCGGGCGACGTGGGTGTTGAGGATGATGTCGAGCCTGTGATGGGGGCTGAGGACTTTTCATACATGCTTGAGGAACGGCCCGGGGCCTATCTGATGTTGGGGCAGGGTGACGGCGCAGGCGTTCATCATCCAAAATACAACTTTAACGACGAGATTGCGCCCATTGGGGCATCCTTCTTTGCGCGTCTGGTCGAGACAGCGCAGCCGGTGGCCCGCTGATGGCTCTTGAAGATGCCAAGACGCAGATGGACCACGCCTTTACCCGCGATGATCCGCGCGGGCCGTCGTTTGAGCTGACCTTTGGCGGGGCCACGTCATTCCTTCGGCGGCGCTATACCAAGGACCTGACGGGCGTGGATATCGCCGTGACGGGTGTGCCGTTTGATCAGGCGGTGACGAACCGGCCCGGCACGCGGTTGGGGCCACGCGCGATCCGCGAGGCATCCAGCCTGCAAGCGCCCGACGCGCCCTATGGTTGGCCCTTTGATGTACTGAGCGAGCGGGTGATTGTGGATTATGGCGATGTGGCCTTTGACTATGCCAACATCCCGGCCTTTCCGGACACGCTGACAGGGCATATTCGCGGTATCCTTCAGGCGGGGGCCGCGAGTGTTGTGTTGGGGGGCGATCACTACATCTCGTTCCCGATCCTTAAAGCCTATGCCGAAAAACATGGGCCCATGTCGCTGATCCAGATTGATGCGCACACCGATACGTGGGCCGATGATGATATGAGCCGCGTGGATCATGGCACCATGTTCTATAAGGCGGTGAAGTCGGGGATCGTCGATCCGTCCACGTCGGTGCAGATCGGGATCAGAACCACGAATGAAGATACGCTGGGCGTGAACATCATCGACGCGCCTGAATTCCACAGGATCGGTCCGGATATGGTTGCCAGCCGCGCCAAAGAGATCGTGGGCGATCGGCCAGTCTATCTGAGCTTTGACATCGACGGGCTGGACCCTGCCTTTGCCCCCGGTACCGGCACCCCAGTCTGGGGTGGGTTGTCGAGCGCGCAGGCGGCGGCGCTGCTGCGGGGTCTGGCTGGGATCAACATTCAAGGCGGTGACGTGGTCGAAGTCTCGCCCCCCTTTGACACGACAGGTGCCACGGCCATCGCGGGCGCCCATGTGGCGACCGAGATCTGCCAGCTTCTGGGATGGAGGATGCGCGGTGGCGCTTAAGAACCAGCCGCTCAGCGGCAACGACCTGGCGCGGTTCTCGGGTCCCAACACCTTTATGCGCCTGCCCTGCTCCAATGAGCTTCAAAAGCTGGATGTGGCCGTTATGGGCGTGCCCATGGACATTGGCACATCGTGGCGGTCGGGCACGCGGTTCGGCCCCAAACAGGTGCGCGCCGAATCTGCGATGATCCGCCCTTACAACTTGCAGACGGGGGCCGCTCCGTTCGACAGCTTGCAGGTCGCTGATATTGGCGATCTGGCGATCAATACGTTTTCACTGACGGACAGCTTGCGCATCATTGCAGAGAGTTACGACACGATCCTGGAATATGACGCTGTACCTATGGCAATCGGTGGCGATCATTCGATCACGCTCCCGATTCTGCGCGCCATTGCGAAACGACACGGACCCGTGGCCCTCGTCCATGTCGATGCACATGCCGATGTGAATGAAGAGATGTTCGGAGAGAAAGAGACCCACGGGACCGTTTTTCGTCGCGCCTATGACGAGGGGCTGATCCAACCTTCCAAGGTCTACCAAGTGGGGCTGCGTGGCACCGGCTATTCGGCCGAGGATTTCACGGAAGCCCAAGGCTGGGGCTTTCAACAATTCCTTGCGTCTGAATTTTGGGGGCGGGACCTCAGCCAGCTTGGTGCTGAAATCCGGCGGGATATCGGCGATGTGCCGACCTACATCACCTACGATATCGACAGCCTGGATCCGGCTTATGCTCCGGGCACGGGGACGCCCGAGATCGGCGGGTTGACGACGCCGCAAGCGATGCAGTTGATCCGCGCTCTCAAGGGACTGAACGTTATCGGTTGTGATCTGGTTGAAGTCTCGCCCCCCTACGATACATCGGGGAACACGGCACTGACGGGCGCAAACATCCTCTATGAGTTGCTGTGCATTTTGCCGGGCGTTGCCTATCGGTGATCCGATTGGCGGGTCAACACGCGACCAGACAAAGAGATCGGGATGAAGTTTGCCATGTACGTCGTTGTTTTAATTTGTGTAGTGGCAGTTGGTGTACTTGGTTTCGTACGGCTTGCCCCAAGTGATCCGGAACGCTGGCATGTATCGATAGCCGAGACGCAAAACCAGAACATGGTCGGGGGCGCGATCCGTGTGGCCGACGTGGAACGTGCGGCACTGGCGCGGGTCGATGCCGCTGCACGTGATCTGCCCCGAACACACGTGATCGCGGGATCGGTCGATGAGGGGCGTATTACCTACATCACCCGATCCAAGTGGATTGGCTTTCCGGATTACACGACGGTTGAGTATGGCGACGGGCTGCTGAAAATGTATGCCCGACTGCGCTTTGGCCGGTCAGATTTCGGCGTCAACCGCGAACGATTGGAGCGGTTGCTGGTCGCCGCCCAGAAGGGATGAACTAAGGCATCCTTCTTCGACCTCGCGCCACATGGGCGAGTTCAACGACATCTGGCATTGCGCCATGAACATACGGCCGTCGACCTGCAAACAGATCGTCTGGCCAAGCTCGATCCGTGCACCGGCCTTGTCCGTACAGTAACACTCGACCGTTTTGCCGGATGGGGATGTCACATCGGCCAACGCGGGGCTGGCCACCAACAGCGAAAGGATAATCATGCGTTTCATGGTCGGGAATATAGCATGAAGCGCCCCTTGACCAAAGACCCGGCTTGGATCAAACCCGCGTTATGATCCCTCAAGACCGCCTTATCCAGATCACCCAGCGCTTTCAGTATCTTGAGGCGGCGATGGCTGACGGGTCAGGCGACATTGCGACCCTTGCCAAGGAGTATTCCGACCTCAAGCCTGTGGTCGATCAAATCGCGGCATATCAGCAGATCGTAAACGACATGGAAGTGGCCGAAGCGATGTTGTCCGACCCTGATATGGCGGAACTGGCGGAAGAAGAATTGCCGCGGCTCAAGGCGGCACTTCCAGACGCAGAGGCCGCGTTGCAGTTGGCGCTGTTGCCGAAGGATGCCGCTGATGCCAAGCCCGCGATGCTGGAAATACGCCCGGGCACCGGCGGGGATGAGGCCGCGCTGTTCGCTGGCGATCTTTTGCGCATGTACCAGCGTTATGCAGAAGCCCGTGGTTGGAAGATCGAGATCATTGAGGAACAAGCCACCGAGCTGGGCGGCATCAAGGAGGTGGTTGCGCATATCAAGGGCGACAATGTCTTTGCGCGCATGAAGTATGAAAGCGGTGTGCACCGTGTGCAGCGGGTGCCGTCTACGGAGTCCGGTGGCCGCATCCATACATCTGCCGCGACTGTGGCCGTATTGCCGGAAGCCGAAGATGTAGATATCGACATTGCCCCCAATGATATTCGTATCGATACGATGAGATCCTCCGGGGCAGGGGGGCAGCACGTGAACACAACGGACAGTGCGGTGCGCATCACGCACCTACCGACCGGGATCGTTGTCACCAGTTCTGAAAAATCCCAGCATCGCAACCGAGAGATCGCAATGCAGGTCCTGCGCGCGCGGCTGTATGATCAGGAGCGTAACCGCGTGGACAGCGAACGCTCTGCCGACCGCGCCGCACAGGTGGGGTCCGGAGACCGGTCAGAGCGCATTCGCACCTATAATTTCCCGCAAGGTCGCATGACTGACCACCGGATCAACTTGACGCTCTACAAGCTGGATCAGGTCATGCAGGGGGACCTGGATGAGGTCATTGATGCGCTGACGGCAGATGCTCAGGCGCGGATGATGGCCGAAATGGGCACATGACGACCGCCGCTGAAGCCATGGTTGCCGCCACTGCGCGGCTGCGCGCTGCAGGTGTGCCGGACCCGGCGCGGGACGCGCGCATTTTGCTGGCGCACGCTGCACAGGTCGATGCGGCGCGGGTCACCCTGATTGCGCCCGAAGACATCGCGCCGGATATCGCAGACCGCTATGATCATTTGATCGCATTGCGCGCGGTGCGCGTGCCGGTCAGCCACCTGATTGGAGAGCGGGAGTTCTATGGTCGGCGGTTCAAGGTCAGCGCGGAGGTTCTGGATCCACGACCCGAGACTGAAACACTGGTCGAAGCCGCCCTGTCCGAGGATTTCGAACGCCTGCTTGACCTTGGCACCGGGTCTGGTTGTCTGCTGGTGACGCTGCTGGCAGAACGGAGCGATGCAAAGGGTGTCGGCATCGATTTGTCTGAGACGGCATGCCTGCAAGCCTCGGCCAATGCCGTGTTGCACAAGGTCGCGTCGCGCGCACAAATCCTGCAAGGCGACTGGTTTGATCCAGCCGAAGGTCGTTTTGATCTGATTGTCGCAAACCCACCTTACCTGTCGGCCTTCGAGATGGAGGAAGTGTCTCCTGAACTGCGTGACCATGAACCGCGCATGGCGCTGACAGACGAGGGGGATGGCCTGTCAGCTTACCGGATCATTGCGGATCAAGCCGGAAGTTACCTGACAGCCGAGGGCCGGGTCCTGTGCGAGATTGGCTCACAACAAGGGCCAGATGTTCGTGCGATTTTTGAACGTCGGGGATGGGGCACAGTGGACGTCATGCCCGACCTTGATGGCCGCGACCGTGTGGTTCTTGCGCGGAATCCGGCGTGATCTGATCAAAAATACCGAAAATGCCCCTTTAACCCTTGTCGTCGGGGCATGTCCGTGCTTATTCATTCCTCAGACGCCGATGTAGCGGCCCCGGCCAAGCGCCAGCGTCCCATCCACAAGATCGCCAAGAGACTGTGACACGCAACCAAGATGATGCGGCACGGGCGATCCAAAAGAATTATGCCAGAGAGCTGAACACATTCATGAAGTCTTCGAGATCACGGTCCCGGTCAAAGAACAACCGCAACCGCAATTCCGGTGGGGGTGGCGGTAACGTCGTCAACCGGGTGTTTGACAGTTCGGGTCCAGAGGGCAAGGTGCGCGGTACGCCGCAGCAAATCATAGACAAATACAACCAGTTGGCGCGTGATGCGCAATTGGCCGGGGATCGCGTCGCGACCGAGAACTTCCAGCAGCACGCGGAACATTACCTGCGCATGCTGAGCGAGGCGCAGCGCGAGATCGACGCGCGCCGGGAAGAACAGGACCGCCAGAACCGTGAACGTCAGGCTGAACGCGACCGTGAACGCGCGGCCCGGCAAGAACAGGAAGGCTCGCCGCGGCAGGAGCACGACGGCACTGCGGCTGATCCCGCTCAGGCCCCGCAGCCCGACGTGGTGGAAGCGGATGGGGACAGCGGTCTGGTGGAAACACCAGAGAGCCAGCCCAAGCCCAAACCAAAATCCACGCGCAGCCGGTCGCGCAAACCCAAGGCTGAGCCTGCACCCGAACAGGCCGATGCGCCGCAACCGGATGCTGATGGGTCTGCGCCGGAAGCTGCCGAATAAGATCAGTGCATTGCTGCGAACGGGCGTGCCAATGGCGCGCCCTTTTTCGTTCAGCCCTTCGCGACTTCACGTGCAAGGGCGCAGAAAGCTTCAATTGGAACCTGTTCGGCCCGGTCCGTGGGTTTGATGCCCGCGGCGATCAACCTGTCTTCGATATCGGGTGCCGTGCCTTTGAGCGCCGCCCGCAGCATCTTGCGGCGCTGATTGAATGCGGCAGCAACAACACGGCTGAGCACAGCCGGGTCAGCGTCAAACTTTGGTGCGGGAAGTGCTGTCAGATGCACAACCGCGCTTGATACCTTTGGCGGCGGCGTGAACGCGTCTGGCGGCAAGGACAGAACAATCCGCGCATCTGTACGCCATTGAGACAGCACGGCGAGGCGGCCATACGCCTTGGAGCCCGGCTGCGCCACGATGCGTTCTGCCACTTCGCGTTGGAACATCAGCGTCAGGGATTGCCAGAAGGGTGGCCATGTGGGCGGTGTCAGCCAGCGCACCAGCAATTCGGTTCCGACATTGTAGGGCAGGTTCGCTGCCACCCGGATCGGCGGTGTGAGGTGTTCCAGCGGGTCGATATCAAGCGCGTCCCCCTCGATGACCTGCAACTGACCCGGATAGCGGTCCGCGATCTCTGCCAGTGCGGGCAAGCAGCGCGCGTCTTTTTCGATGGCAAGCACCTTGCGTGCACCTTCGGACAAGAGGCCGCGTGTCAGACCGCCGGGGCCGGGGCCAATCTCCAGCACGTCCGTATCGCTCAGGTTGCCTGCTTGCCGTGCGATCTTGGCTGTCAGGTTCAGGTCCAACAGAAAGTTCTGGCCAAGCGATTTGCGTGCACTCAGCCCGTGCGCCGCAATGACGGCACGCAGAGGCGGCAGATCGTCGATGGCACTCATGTCTGCGTTGCCATCTTGTGCGCCAGCCTGATGGCTTCGATCATACTGGTCGGGTTGGCAATGCCACGTCCCGCAATGTCAAAGGCTGTGCCATGGTCCGGCGATGTGCGGATGATCGGTAATCCCAGGGTCACGTTCACGCCCCTGTCAAAGTCGAGGGTTTTGATCGGGATCAGCGCCTGGTCGTGATACATGCACACCGCGGCATCGTATCGGCTGCGAGCGGCGGCGTGGAACATCGTGTCCGCAGGCCATGGGCCGGTGACGTCCAGACCTTGTGCCGCCATGTCAGCGACAAGATCGGCAATCCATTCTGTCTCTTGTTTCCCCATGGCGCCCCCTTCGCCCGCATGGGGGTTCAAACCAGCGACGGCAATGCGGGGGGCGGACAGATGAAACTGGTCGCGTAATCCGTCTGCAGTAATCTCGATGGTCTCGCGCAGTAGGTCAGGGGTGAGCGTCGTAGAGACGTCTTCCAGCGCGATATGGATTGTTGTTGGCACGACCCGCAAGTTCTCTGACGCAAGCATCATCACGGCACGGGTCGCTTTGGTCAGCGCTGCGAGGTATTCGGTATGGCCGGGATAAGCAAAATCCGCTCCATCCATAAGCACTTTCTTGTGGATGGGGGCCGTGCAGAGCGCCGATGCCGCGCCCGTGCTTACGAGTTCTACGCCGCGCGCGATGACATCGATCACGCCTTGTGCATTTTCCGGGACAGGTTTTCCTGCTGTGACCGGCGCCGGGAAATCGTGGCGCAACACTGGCAGAGCATCGGCACCGATAGCATCGGCACAGTGTTCAACCTCGGTCCACGAAGTGCCATCCGGAAGATGCTTCGGGTCACCGATCCAGATCATGGGCACGTCGTGCCGCAACGCGTCCCACGCCTTTGCAGCGATTTCCGGGCCTATGCCCGCAGGTTCGCCACATGATATGGCGACGGGGGCTGCGGTCATTCGAAAATGCGCACGTCAGCTTCCGCGCGCAGATCCGCCAGCAGTGTTTCGGAGAATGCGTTCAGACGCTGGTTGCGCAGCTGGGTGGCGATGGCGTCCCGGTCGATGACCTGATCTTCCTCAAGCGCTGGCGTTCTGCCACACAGCATCAAAAGCACCAATGTGTTGCCGCCTGCACGGGTCAGCGCGGTCGACACCTCACCCGGATCCAGTTTTGCCAATTCGATGGCAATGTCGTCGGGAATTTCCTCTGGCGGCAGGCTGCCACGGTCCAGAACATTGTCGGGCTGACCCTTTGCAATTCCGAACAGGTCGTCGCAGCGGTCAACACGGGCCGAGATGGCGCGTGCACGTGCCAGCGCTTCGGGGGTGCGCCCGCCATCAATGTAGTAGGCCGCGTATTCAATAGCGGAAAAACTGCGCTGCGGCGCGGCCGTCTCGCGAATGTCGCGCAGCTGGAACAGGGCAACCGCATTCGGGATCTGCAATGGTGCAGTTACCTGACCCGGGCCAAGCGCCAGCAAAAGAGGGCGCAGGACCGGGGGCAATTCGCTGATCGGGGTCCACGGCAGCCGACCACCGGCACCACGAGATGCGGTGGCCGAAAAACGGCGCGCGAAATCCGAAAACTCGGCTTCTGTTGTGGCTTGTGAAATCGCTTCTGCTTGCTCAAGTACCTGCTCGGCCCGAGGGGGTGGGGCAGGGATGATAATCTCGGACACAAGCACTTCGATGCCCGAGTTGCCACGGGCGGAATCCACTGCGCGGTCCACTTCGCGATCATCGACGCGGACGCGGTTGCCGAAACGGGCACGGATGTAGTCGCGCCAAACAATCGAGACATTTACGAAATCTCGGAAGGTCTCTTCCGCGATGCCTTCGCTTGCCAACCCTTCGACGAACTCTTCGGTCGACAATTGCGCGCGGGCCGCAAAGTCACTGAGACCCTGCGCCAGTTCATCGGGGCCAAGTACGATGCCCGACTGTCGCGTTTCATCTTCACGCAAGCGGTCGCGGATCAATTCCTCTATCACCTCGCTCCGGCTTGAGCCGCTGGCACCGAGCACACGCAAAAAGCGCTGCCGCTGTTGCACTTCGAATTCAGTGATGATGCGCTGGTCAACTTGCGCAACGGGAGCAAAAAGATCCTGTGCCGAAACCTGAAACGAGCACAGCGCCAACGCGCATGCTGCGATCATGGTTTTTCTGAATGTCGTACCGCTCATTTCGCCTGCTTTCCGCATGATCGTGTTTCCACCCGGTCGCCGGTATTCACCGAAAACCCGCGCAAGGACACTGTTAACCCCAGACTGGTGGAGGGCTCAAGTGTTGTCGAGTCCGCGAAGCTGCGATTGACCGACAGACCCACGCGCACGCACTCGTTGCTATATGCAATCCCGGCGCCCGCTGTTGCTGCGCGCCCTTCTTCAAGGTCGTAGCGCCAGTTTGCGCTGGCTGTCCAGAACCGGTCGATCTTGTAGCTGCCGTCAAAGGTGAACTCACCAATAGGCGACGGCAATTCGATGGCCGGATCTTCGGAGATCCAGATATAGCTGCCGCTGATGTCCAGGCTTGCATTGCTCCAGTCTCCGCGCACTTCGGCTTTCGAAACGTCAAAGCTGTCGTTGAACAGGGTGCGTCCGGATACGGCAAGGCCGCCGTCAAATTCCAGTTGCCCTGCGAGAAGGAAGTCCGACGCCGTGCCCGACAGACCGGAGGTGTCATTGAAGTCCGGTTGCGCGTCCTGTCGCAAAACCTGCGCCACGGTCAGGCTGGCTGACCATCCATCGGGATCAAGCCGCGCCCACGTGCCACCATATGCAAACGCCCAGCCGCGTTCGCGTCGGTCCGGGGCTGGAAAACGGCTGAGCGACAGCAAATTGCCTTCGTCAAATTCGACGCGCGTGCTCTCGTCATTCGGTACATCCAGACCATCGCCGCCCGTCCACGCGAATTGCGCTATCGGCTCAATGAATTGCCGAACGCCGTTGTCGCCGCGCTTGACCAACGGATAGCGCAAGGTGATCCCGGCCTTCGGTGCAAGCCCGCTGTCACCGTCGTCAAATGTCGCATCATCGCTGACACGGATGACATCGCCTGCGATGCCCAGCTCAGTCTGCATCTGCAGCCCGCCGAATTGGAAGGTTCGCAGCCATCCCGCCTCCACATTGAAACGCAGGACGTCGCGCCCATCCACAACCCCGTCGCCATCGGCGTCAAAGTTCACGTTCGATTGGCGTTCATGAGCATGTGCTTCAGCGGACAAGCGGATTTCGCCACCAATCACGCTGGGGTGGAATCGCCGTTCGTACAGGGCATCGACAACGTCCGATGGCAAAAGGTCATCGTCTTCATCATCCCGCAGCGATTTGAAGTTGATGTACGACAACCGAATGAATTCGTCCCGGCGCGTGCGGCTTAACTGGATTGTACTGTCCAGGCGGTCTTTGCCGAAGAAGCCGTAATCATTCAAATATGCATCGTCCGAAACCGACTCGAGATCAAATTCGAGTACAAAACCACGGTTCAGTGCGAACTCCCCAGCGGCAAAAAGGTAGCCGCGGGTGTCATCCGGTTGCAGGTCATCATCGGAATAAGCGCCCTGTATGATGATCCGTCCCCGTTTGAAGGCCTGGCGATACCTGAACTCCAATGTCCGTGTGTCACCCGTTACGTAGGGGGTCAACGTCAGGTCCCGGTGGTCGCCGATCTTGATGAAATACGGCACGCGCAAGCCGGTGCCCAAACGCGAGTTCGACCGGATTTCAGGAATGAGAAACCCAGTGGCACGGTCGAGTGTCGGATCAGGAAGGCGAAGCCGGGGCAGATAAAGGATCGGAGTGTTTCGAATGCGCAGCTGTGCGCCGTCAAAGTAAAGCTGTCGCGCTTCGCGATCGTGCACGACGCGCTTGGCGCGAATCTGCCAGAGCGGCGGGCTCGGGTCGTTTTCGCATATGCGGCACGAGGTGACGGCTGTTTTGTAAAGCTGGGTGTAACGCCCCCCAACGCGGTTCATCTGCACAGATGCCAGTTGCAACTGATCGTTCAGCACCAAACGGGCACCGGTCAGCAGGCCGTCCTGAAGGTCTTGGCTCAGTTCGGCCTGGCTGGCCAGAATGACGATGCCTGCACCGTCATCGAGCACAATGGGACCGGTGATCGTCAGGGCACCGGTGTCTGGATTGTACTCGATGGCCTGCGCGCTTAGCCGCGTCGTGCCTTGAAACGCTTCAACGTTGCCGCGTGCCACCAAACGGCGGTCGCGCGTCACCTCGATATCGTCTGCAACCAAAACTGCGGGGGCTGGTTCATCTGGCGGTACATCGGGTTGCGCCTGCGCATGGGCATATCCCGTCCATACAATCGCGCAGGCAATAAAAAGTAGGTGTCGCAGGACCAGTCGCATGTCAGCCATCTTCTGCCTGCAACAAAAGTCCAAGTGCCAAGAGAATGGATGCAACCGGAGGCGCCCACGCGGCAAGCAGCACCGGAATCTGGCCGTTCTCGCCCAATATCTGTGCAAAGCTACGGATGAAATACAACCCAAACCCCAGCAACACTGCCGCCAGCACCGCCGTGCCGGTTCCCCCAAATCTGGTATGCCGCATCGTAAAGGCGGCGGCAACAAGAACCATCCCCATCAGAAAGATCGGGCGTGCCAATTCCGATTGCAGCCACACCACATGCTTGCGGGCCGAAAAACCGGCCTGCTCCAACTGCGTGATAAATTCTGGCATGTCCCAGATCGACACACCGGCGGGTGTACCCAGACGCTCTCGTATCCCGTCGAGCGTGAGGGTGGAGGGGATCTCCAGCACGTCATGTTGCACGGAATTGGCCTCAGGGTTCAGTCCGGTGGTCAACGGCCACGCCTTGGCGTTGCGCAGGGACCAGGCACCGTCCTGCAAGGCGGCACTGGCTGCTTCGATCCGGCGCACCGGGCCGCCATTTGGTGCGTAGGCAATAAAGGTGACGCCATAAAGAACCGAAGCGTCCGCGTTGGAACGCGTCGCCCGGATCACCGTTTGCCCGGTCTCACCTCCCTGACGAAGCCACAGCCCTTCTTCGGAAATGGACACCGCTGATACGCCACCGGAGCGGTAGGTCTCGGCCAGTGTTGCGTATTGCTTGGATGTCGCGGCCACGATGGGCCCAAGGGTGGTGGTCGCAAGAACACCCAAGACCAGCGACACCACGACAGGCCCCACCAGCGCACGAATGGCAGATCGTCCGGCGGCCCGCGTGACGACCAGTTCAGAGGACCGTGCAAGCGACACAAAAAGTGCGACTGTGCCGAGGATCATGATCAATGGCAGGATCTGGTTCAGCGTTTCGGGAACATTCAAAAGGGTCAGAACAACGCGCTGCCCGAACCCGACACCATAATCGGCGAACTTTCGGGTCTGATCGATGAGATCCACCAGCATGACCAGAGCCGCCAGGATCGCCGCGATTGACAGGATCGCGAGCGCAAACCGGCGCGCGAAATACATATGGAGGATCATGCCGCGCTCCTCCGCCATCGTCGCAGGCGAGCGCCGCCGCCAGAGGCATACCAGAGCAGCCCGGATGTCAGCAACAATCCTATGATCGACGGCAGATAGAGGATCGGCCACAGTCGCGCGTCCGCAAGAACTGGACCAGACAGCGCACTGCGCATGCCGTCCAGCGCGATAAGGATGAGAAATGCAATCACGACTTCGCGCCATACGCCAAAGCGGGAATAGCCCCCCACGAGCAGTGTGGCGAACCCGATCATCGCCGTGACAAAGCAAAAGGCCGCCCGCGCAAACCGGCTGTGCAACTCTTCGGCCACGGCGCCAACTGTTGAGCCAGTATCGCGCGCGACTTGCTCCCATTCCGTCATCAACGCATCGGTCCGCAGGTATTGCAAAGATGGCGCGATCTGATCGTCGGTTTCCATCAGAGGCGAAATATCGAAGGAAAAATCCTGAAACTTGCCGGTCGATAGCCGGTTGTCGGAAATCGCAAGGCGCTGCGCCAAGCCGTCAATCATAATGAGCGAGGTGCCGTCGCCATTGCGCACAAGGTATGCTTCGGCCGCCGTGTAGATGACCCGTTCTTCCGGCGCGCGACGATCGGCCAGAAACACGTCCTTCAAAACGCCGTCTTCACCAATTGCACGGGTATAGAACGTCACGCCTTTTGTGGGGCTGAGAAAGGTTCCCTCTGTCAGCAGGCGTGAGGTCACGTTGCGGGAGATTTCGACCTCTCGCTCTGACAGTTGCTCGCTGGCGGCAGGAACCAGAATGTGGCTCAGGACCGACATCATGAGCGCGGAGATGATCCCGAACACGGCAACGGGTCGCGCCAGACGCCACGGGGACGAGCCCGTGGACATCATCACTGTCAACTCGCTTTCATTGTTCAGCCTGTTTGTCACGTAAACGGCCGCTGCAAAGGTGGCGATAGGCAGGACCGTGGTGATCAGCCGTGGCAAGCCAAGCGCAGAGAATTCAAGAAACACCAACGCCGTTTGTCCGTCGCCGATCAGGCGGTCAAACAATTGCACAGCGCGATTGATCCAGAACACGGCAACCAGAACCAGTGCAAAGAACCCAAACAGCCACAGGAGCTGTGACAACATATAGCGGTCAAATCTGACCAATGGGCCCCCCGGTTGTGTCTTGCGTGCGATTTGGGACGCGGCAGCGTTGGTCGCGAACCTACCCCAAGGCGGGGCCGGGGAAAACTCCTAAACTGTCCAATGTGCTGGTCAGTTGGTCGGGGGCGCGTTACGTCTAGGCCAAACTGAACTCCGGAGCATGCCATGACCAACCTGACCCCCGTCACCTTCACTGCCACAGACCTTGATGCGCTTGCCGGGCACGAGGGCCGTGTGGCCGTGATCGTTTCGCCCGAGGGCAAGCTGGAACAGAGCGCACGCCGCGCGAACCGTCTGACAAAAGGGGCCGTACAGCGCTTTGTCGACAGCGAAGGGTTCGAAAAGGTGAAGGCCGGTCAGGTGACAACGTTCGCCTGGCCCGTTGGGATGGCGGCAGAAGCGCTTGATGTGATCTGTCTGCCGCGCAACCACTCGGTCGAGGATGCGCGCAAGGCGGGGGCCGCGTTGGGCAAGGTGCGGGGAGGCAAGGCGGTTCTGCTGGCCGCTGACGGTGCGCGGCGCATTGCCGACGTTGCCTTCGGCCTTGTGATGCGGGACTACGACTTTTCCGCTCATAAGACGGACGCGGAAGACAATGAGACCGGCGTGACGGTCATGTGCTCGAAACCCGAAGACGCTGAAATCGCTGCAGGCCCGTTGATGGCGATTGCTGACGGCGCTTTCATGACCCGCGATCTGGTGAATGAACCCGCCAACGTGTTGACCACGACCGAGTTCGCCAATCGTCTGGCCGAAATGAAGGATCTGGGCCTTGAGGTCGAAGTCCTGGAAGAGGCCGATCTGGAGAAGTTGGGCATGCGCACGCTGTTGTCCGTGGGGCAGGGATCGGACAGCCCGTCGAAGGTCGTCGTCATGCAGTGGAATGGCGGCGCCAAGGATGCGGCACCGTTGGCGCTGGTGGGCAAGGGTGTAGTCTTTGACACCGGCGGCATCAGCCTGAAGCCCGCAGGTGGCATGGAAGACATGACCATGGATATGGGCGGTGCCGGCGTTGTCGCGGGCACGATGCGCGCCATCGCCAAGCGCAAGGCAAAGGCGAATGTTGTGGGTCTTGTTGGACTTGTCGAGAATATGCCGTCCGGCAATGCGACCCGTCCGGGCGACGTGGTGACATCCATGAAGGGCGACACGGTCGAGATCATCAACACCGACGCCGAAGGGCGTTTGGTGCTGTGTGACGTGATGTGGTATGCGCAAGAGAGGTTCGAGCCTGCTGGAATGGTCGATCTGGCAACACTCACCGGCGCGATCATCATTGGTCTGGGGCACGAGAATGCGGGTGTGTTTTCCAATAATGACGACTTCTGCAATGCTTTCCTGAAGGCGGCAGAGAAAGAGCATGAGGGTGCATGGCGCATGCCGTTGGGCAAAGCCTATGACGATCTGCTCAAGTCACGGATTGCGGATATGAAGAATATTGGTGGCCGTCCGGCCGGGTCTGTGACGGCGGCACAGTTTTTGCAGCGCTTTGTAAAGGACGAAACGCCGTGGATCCATCTGGACATCGCTGGCGTGGCGTCGGTCAAGTCTTCGACCGCTCTTGCGCCTGCGGGCGCCACTGGGTGGGGTGTCATGGCCCTGAACCGGCTGGTGGCAGACGGATACGAGACGGAGTGACATGGGAGCCGCCTATTTTTACCATTTGACCCGGCGCCCGCTCGAAGACACGCTGACCATGCTGCTGGGCAAGGCCTTGCAGGCGGGTTGGCGCGTGGCCGTGCGTGGGCCGGATGCCGGACGGCTTGGTTGGCTCGACAAAAAGCTGTGGCTCGGTGCGGATGAGGGGTTTCTGCCGCATGGCATGGCCGGAGGTCCGCATGACGCGGACCAGCCTGTCTTGTTGACCACGGGCCCGGCCGCAAACGAAGCCACCTGCGTCATGACGATTGACGGGGCAGAGGTCACGGCGGAAGAAGTGGCCGCATTGGAACGGGTGTGCGTCTTGTTTGACGGCAATGACCCGGCTGCCTTGGATACGGCGCGGGCGCAATGGAAGGCGCTCAAAGACGCGGGCGCGTCGGCGCAATACTGGTCCGAAGAAAGTGGGCGGTGGGAGAAGAAGGCCGAAACCTAGCGGCTGAGCGTCATTTCCCCGCCCGCAATCTCGATCCGGCCCCAGCGTTGCAGATACCCCATGCCAAGCAGGGACTGATCCAGCGCGCCATCGTTCACGACGGCTGGCACATTCGTGTCCTCGTGTGGGCCAATCGCGACCGTATCCAAGCGGACGGGTGCGGTACGCACTTCGCCATTTGCGGTGGCTGCACGGCCCAGAAAGTTCAGGTTGGCCGGATCCAGGCCTGCCGTTTCCGCGTCGGATCGGTTCAGCACGATGTCGGTGGCACCGGTGTCCACGATAAAGTCCGTCGGTTCGCCGTTGATGTCGAGTGTCAGGTAGTAGTGTCCGTCAAAGCTGCGCGGGATGGTGATCGTGCCGCTGTCGTCGAACCGGGTCTGGTTCGCCATCAGGTCGCCCTGAATATCGTCCCAGAGGCCGACCACGGCGATGGCACCCAGAAAGATCAGGACCCAAGCCGATGCCATTTGCAGCGTTTTGCTGAGCTTGAGTTTGTTGGTCAGGAGAAACCCGCCGCCCAGCACCAGCGCGAAGGTTCCGAGATAGATCAGTTGTGCAATGTTATCGCTGCTCATGACGCTCATATAGGGCAATTGGGTTCGGGTTTCAGCCCGGCATCAGGCCAAAGTTGCGCAAACCGTCGAGAACGAACTGCACGGACAGGGCTGCGAGCAGCATGCCGAGAAGGCGGGTGACGACAGTGATGCCGGTCTTGCCCAACGCACGTTCGAGCAGGCTGGAGGCCAGAAACAGCACAAGGCAGACGCACAGGACCAGTGCTGTAATGGCGAGGACGAGGGCCAGACCTTCGACGCCCGGTTTCTGACCTGTCAGCAGGATCACGGACGCGATGGAGCCCGGGCCGGAGATCAGCGGGATGGCCAGCGGGAAGACGGACGGGTCGTCATGGTCTGTGTCCTCGGACTGATCCTCGCGCCGTTTGGTGCGCCGTTCGAACAGCATGTCGAGGGCAGTGAGGAAGAGCAGTATGCCGCCTGCGACCCGGAAGGCGGGCATGGAGATGCCGATGAAGCCAAGGACTGCTTCGCCGAAGAGGGCAAAGACGATCAGGATGATCATGCCGATGGCACAGGCGCGGACCGCGATGGCACGGCGCTGGCGTTCCGGCACACCTTGGGTGAGGGCCACGAACAGCGGGGCCAAGCCGATGGGGTCGATCACCACGAACATGGTCACGAAAGCGGTGATGAGGAAGGCGGTGTCGATCATGGCGTTTTCAGATTGAGCGCCTTTGGCGCATGCGATTCATTTTTGGGGTTGAGGGGCGCTGCCCCTCAATCTCCCCGGGATATTTTGAGCCGGAAGAAGGATCAGGCCCGTTCGGCGGTTTCGAGTTTTTCGAGGTCCTGCATCCACAGGCTTTCGGCGCGCCCCAGCGCATCCATGACTTCGGCGTATTTCTTTTGCCAGACCTCCATCTCGCCGATCTTGGTGTCTTCGTAGAGATCCGGGTCGGCCAGCTTGGTCGCGAGTTTGTCGCGCATCTGGTTCAGCTTTTCGACGCGGGCTTCGGATTTGCGCGCCTCGGACCGCAGGGCGAGGATGGCGTCGCGGCTGGGTTTCTTGGGTTTTGGCGCTGTTGGTTTGGCTTGTTTTGGCGCTTTGCCGTCGCTGAGCAGCAGCTTTCGGTAGGCTTCCAGATCGTCTTCGAACGGTTTGACTGTCCCGTTTGAGACGAGCCACAGCCGGTCGGCCACCAATTCCAGCAGGTGCATGTCGTGGCTGACCAGGATCACAGCACCGGTGTAGTTGGTGAGCGCTTCGACCAGAGCCTCGCGGGATTCGATATCGAGGTGGTTGGTGGGTTCGTCGAGGATCAGCATATGCGGGGCGTCGAGTGTCGCCAGCAGCAGCGAAAGCCTTGCTTTTTGGCCACCTGACAGCTTGCCCACGACTGTGTCGGCCTGATCCGCCATGAGCCCAAAGCCCGAGAGACGCGCACGCCATTTGGCGGGGCTTTCGGTGGGGCGTTCGCGGCGCAGGTGGTCGAGCGGGGTCTCGTCGATGTGCAGTTCGTCCACCTGGTGTTGGGCGAAGTAGCCGATGCGCAGCTTGGACGATTTGGTCATCTTGCCCGACATGGACGGCAGGCGATCCGACAGGAATTTGGACAGCGTGGACTTGCCTTGCCCGTTCTTGCCCAGAAGTGCGATGCGGTCGTCCTGATCAATTCGCAGGTTCAGCTTGGACAGCACCGTGGTGTCGCCGTAGCCGGTGCTGGAGCCGTCCATGTGGATGATGGGCGGCGACAGTTCCTCGGGGTTGGGGAAGTCAAACCGTTTGAGCCCAGCCTCTTGTGGGGTGGAGATGGGCTGCATTTTCGACAGCGCCTTGAGCCGGGATTGCGCCTGCCGGGCCTTGTCCGCCTTGTAGCGGAAGCGGTCCACATAGGATTGCAGGTGGGCGCGGCGGGCGTCCTGCTTTTTGGCCATGGCGGCGGCGTTCGCGAGCTTTTCGGCGCGTTGCCGGGCGAACTGGTCGTAGGGGCCCTGGTAATAGGTCAGCTTGCGGTCTTCGAGGTGCAGGATCGCACCGACGGCGCGGTTCAGCAGACCACGGTCGTGGCTGATGATGACCACCGTGTGAGGGTATTTGGCGAGGTACGATTCGAGCCAAAGCGCCCCTTCGAGGTCGAGATAGTTGGTGGGTTCATCAAGCAGCAGCAGATCAGGCTGCGCAAAGAGGACGGCGGCGAGGGCCACGCGCATGCGCCAGCCGCCGGAGAAATCGGCGCAGGGTTTGAGCTGTTCGTCGTCGTCAAAGCCCAGCCCCTTGAGGATCGTGGCGGCGCGGGCCTCCGCGGACCAAGCGTCGATATCGGCCAGGCGGGTCTGGATTTCGGCAATGCGGGCGGGGTCCTGGCTGTCATCGGCAAGCAGGGCTGCGCGTTCGGTGTCGGCGGCCAGCACCGTGTCGATGAGCGACGTCTGCGATGCGGGCACCTCTTGCGCCACACCGCCGATGCGCGCGCCGGAGGGCAGGGAGATGTCGCCTGATTCCAGTGCCAGTTCACCATAGATCAGGCGGAAGAGCGTGGTCTTGCCCGTGCCATTGCGCCCCACGAGGCCGACCTTGTGGCCTTCGGGAATGACGGCGCTGGCCCCTTCGAACAGGGGGCGGCCCGCAACGGCGTAGGTGATGTCTGAAATGCGCAACATGGGCGCGCTCTAGCAGAGGGGTGCGGGGCGTGCTAGCCCCTGCGGATGAGCAGACCCGCGCCCCATCTTGTGACCCTTGTTCTGTTGACGGCGCTGACGGTGCTGACGCTGAACATGTTCCTGCCGGCCTTGCCCGCGATGCGCGAAGCCTTTGGCGTGTCCGAGGCGGTCATGGGGCGGTCCATTTCGCTCTATATGCTGGCGGCGGCGGTGTTGCAGCTGGTGCTGGGGCCGCTGTCGGATCGGTTTGGGCGGCGGCCTGTGATCCTTGGGCTTTTGGCTTTGTATGTGGTGGCATCGGTTCTGTGTTTGCTGGCAGAGAACATCACGCTGTTTCTGATTGCGCGGACCGGGCAGGCGGTGGCCGTGGGGGGCGGTATTCTTTCCTCTGCCGTGGTGCGCGACATGTATGAGGGGCGCGTGGCGGCGGCGAAGCTGTCGCTGATTGCATCTGCCATGGCAGTCGCTCCGATGCTGGCGCCCATGGTGGGCGGGCTGCTGGAGACGGCCTTTGGCTGGCGGTCTGTGTTTGTCACCTATGCGCTGCTGGGGGCGGGCCTGTTGCTGTGGTGTCTGCGCGATCTGGGTGAGACGCATGAAGGTGGGCGCAGACAGCGATTTCAGATCGGGGCGCTGCTGCGAGCGCGGCTGTTCTGGGCCTATGTCGGGCTGCAAGCCCTTGGGGTCGGGACGTTTTATGTGTTTCTGACCGGCGCGCCCTTTGTCGCGGCGGATGTGTTTGGGATGGGTCCGGCGCAGATCGGCATTGCGCTGGGGACCACCACGGCGGGCTTCATGGTGGGGGCGGGATTGTCGGCGCGGCTGGTGCAACGGGTGGGTCCGATCCGGCTCATCCTGACGGGTCGCGCTTTGCCCATTGCCGGGCTGGGGGCCGCGTTTCTGTACTACAGTGCCGGTGGTCTTTGGGTTGTGCCGCTGTTTCTGAGCACGGTGACGGTCGGCATCGGGAACGGACTGTCGCTGGCCAATGCCAATGCCGGAGCGTTGTCGGTGCGGCCTGATCTGGCGGGCAGTGCGTCGGGCGTGAACGGGGCTGTGGCGCTCGGGCTGGGTGCGGCGCTGAGCTGGGCCACGACGGCGGTACTGGGCGCCTCTGCCACGCCGGTGGCCTTGTTGTCGCTGATGTTGATCACCTTGATGCTGGCGATGGTCATGGCGGTGCTGGCCGCCCTGTGGGACCGCGAAGAGACAGGGGTTTCCAACGTCAAAACCCCATGATAGTGGGCCGATGATTTTCGCGCACGGGACGGTCCCGCGCGCTGCTGACAGGAGATATCCATGGCTCTCGAGCGCACCTTTTCCATCATCAAACCCGATGCAACACGCCGCAACCTGACCGGTGCGATCAACAAGAAATTCGAGGACGCTGGCCTGCGGATCGTGGCGCAAAAGCGCATCCATCTGACCAAGGCGCAAGCCGGCGAGTTCTACAAGGTGCACGCCGAGCGTCCCTTCTATGACGAGCTGTGTGAGTTCATGGCGTCGGCGCCTATCGTGGCACAAGTTCTGGAAGGCGAAGGCGCCATTGCCAAGAACCGTGAAGTGATGGGTGCGACCAACCCCGCCGATGCGGACGCAGGCACCATCCGGGCCGAGTTTGCGGAGAGCGTGGGTGAGAATTCGGTCCACGGGTCCGACGCGCCTGAGACGGCTGCGGTTGAGATCGCGTACTTCTTCTCGGGTCTGGAGCTGGTGGGCTAAGCCAACCGCACCTTCCGTGCAGACATGATGAACCGGCGTGCCTTTCGGGCGCGCCGGTTTTTTGTTGGTTGATGAGTGGTAAACGGCACGTGCGCGCAACAGGTGGTTTTCTGACGGTTCGGCACGTTCACTCCGCCATTTAAGTCATTGAAAATAAGCCTGATAATTGCGCGTTTGCGGCTGTGACAGCCATGCACCCCCTGTGCACCCCCCGTACACCCCCTGTGCACCGGTCTGGTGGCCGCCTCAGCGCCAAACACAACATACGGGGGGCCCGCGACTGTTCAGCGTTTGGGTTAAGACTGCGTGACAGCAGCGCGCGGTGATGAACCGGGTTGCACTTCGAAGTGACGCTGTAACAAGGCGACGTTGCGGGTGTTGGCTTTCCAGCCGATGTCGAACAGATCGCCCACAAGTGGGATGGACCCGATCAATGCGTCGATGCCGATGTTGCCCAGCATGCGCGCCTTGAGCGCACCGGGCGTACCCATTCTATGCGCCTTCCATACGATGTAGCCCGCAGGCCCAAGTGTCAGGGCGTCGCCGATACCGGGGATCAGGCCCAGAATGCTGTCCCACCCGACGCGCACGCCCACAACGGGCAACCGCACCGCCCGGTCCATGGTCCGGGCGATGCGGTCAAGATGTTCAAGCTGATCCGTGTGATCAGGCATGTTCAGGTGTACGGGCAATGACCCACACGGCGTGCACGATGCCGGGGATGTAGCCAAGCAGGGTCAGCAGGATGTTGATCCAGAAATGTTTGCCGATGCCGACCTGCAGGAACACGCCCAGCGGGGGCAGGATAACGGCGAGAATGATGCGAATGAGGTCCATGACTTGGCCTTTCGTTTGCTGTCTGTTGAAGGACCAACCAGACAACCTGTGCGAAAGTTCCGAACACCTCAGGGTTTGGCGATCACGCCAATCTCGTTCAGGGCGCGTTCGAAATCGCTGAGACCTTTGTCAAAGGCGTGCGCCTTGATCGCGTCGAAGCGTTTGCGCAGGGCCTTTTTCTCATCACCCTTGCAGTCGTTCCACGGCCGACCCTGAAGGCCCATGACCAGCACATAATAGCCGATGAAGTGCGGCCGCATGCCGGTGCGCAACAGGCGGGCATAGGTTTCGTCAGCGCCCAGGGCGCGCAATGTGTCCGCATCGGGAATGCCCGCCGTTTTGCAGGCAGCGTCCATGGCGGGGCCAAGGTTGCGGATAGAAGAGACAGGATCGCCCATGGGCGTGTTTTATCGCGCCACCATGGCCATGTCACCCATCCTCAGATACTGGCGTAGTCCGTAATGATGGGCGCGGGTTTGGCGTCTTTTTTCGGTGGCACTTGTGGGGCCGGGGGGCGTTGTTTGCTCGACATTTCATCACCTTTTACATTTTGCGTTGGCCGCGAAACTCTGCGGCACGATCACCCCAGCACGACACTGTGCCGTGGGGGTGGCTGAAATGTGGCAATTATGTGGCGGACTGCACCTTGTACTCAGTTGTTTGTGAATACGGGTGATCGGGCGTGCAAATTACGCTGGGAAACTCGGGATTGTTGACGGCGTCCGGCCAGCCCTGCGGTTCAAGTGCGATGCCCGCGAGCGGTGCGACGTTGGTTGCAGGGATATCGGGCAGGAAGGCCCCGCTATAGGCCTGTAGCCCGGGTTCGGTGCTGGCGATGTGCAAGATATGGTCCCGGGTGATCAGCATGGCCACCGCGTGCGGTCGGTCGCGTCTGGCAGTTGCGATACAGAAATTGTGGTCTGTCGCCGTGTCGATGGCGCGGGGCATGCGATGGTCGAAAGGCGTGTCTGCCACGGGCGCAATCTGTCCGGTCGGCAGGTTCGTATCATCCGTGGTCAGGTAGTGCGCGGCGTTGATCTGCAGCAAATGGTCCGGGGTCACGCGCCAATACGGGTGATGCGCAATCGAGACCGGAGTTGGCGCATCCGTGGTCAGGGTGATCCGCAGCGTCAGGGTGTCGTTCATGACGTCACACCACAGATCGATGTCCCGATGTCCGGGCAGCCCGCCATATCCGTCGGGCAGCTGGTGGGTGAAGTGCAGGGCAGACCGATCTTGGGCCGCGACGGTCCACGTTGCGCGGTCCAACCCGTGCGGGCCACTGTGCAGGGCCGTGATCCCGTCTTCGTTGCAGGGCATCTGATAGGTTGCACCGTTCAACGGCACCGTGCCACCCCGCACGCGGTTGGCCAACGGCCCGACAATCGTACCAGCATATGCGTCGCGCAGTCTGCCGGAGACCGCATCATCCACGTCCAGCACCATGTTCGGCCCGCCATCAAGGGACAGGCTGCGCAATCGCGCGCCATCGGGGTCCCAAATAGCCGTCAGACGGTTCGAGCGGATCGTGTAGGTCTTGCCCATCCGTGCACCATGGCAAAGCGGTCGCAGCTGTGCAATTCATCTTCCCAAGGGAGAGACCTCATGACTGACACGCACGTTTCCACGCACGACGCCGCAGCTGACGACCGCAATGATCACATCCTGATTTATGTTGACGGACGCATCGTACCGCGCGCCGAGGCGGTGGTGTCGGTGTATGACAGCGGGTTCATGCTTGGCGACGGGATCTGGGAGGGGTTGCGCCTTTATGACGGGCACATTCCGTTCTTTGACGATCATCTGGATCGCCTGTTCGAAGCGTCGGCCTATACCGAGATTGACATTGGGTTGGATCGTGATGCGCTGAAGGAGGCGGTGTGGAAAACCTTGCAGGCCAACGACATGCAGACGGATGTTCATGTCAGGTTGATGGTGACGCGCGGGCGGAAGGCCAAGCCGTTCCAGCATCCGCATCTGAGCCTGTGGGGGTCGACAGTTGTCATTATTGCCGAGCATTCCAAGCCGGACGAGAGCGTGGTCGAGCGAGGCATAAGGCTGCATACGGTGCCGCATCATCGCGGGCTGCCGTTGACGCAGGATGCCAAGCTGAACTCGCATTCCAAGCTGAACTGTATCATCGCGCTGAACCATGCGGTTCGGGCCGGAGCGGACGAGGCGCTGATGCTGGACCCGTTCGGCTTTGTGAACACCACAAATGCCTGCAACTTCTTTGTCGTCAAGAAGGGAGCGGTTTGGACCTCGACCGGGGATTATTGCATGAACGGCATCACGCGGCAGAAGGTGATTGATCTGTGCCGGTCCGAAGGCATCCCTGTCTTTGAGCGGAACTATTCGCTGGTCGATACTTATGCTGCTGACGAGGCGTTCTTGACCGGTACGTTTGGCGCGCAGACACCGGTGTTCGACATCGATGGGCGCGTGATCGGTGGTGGTCGTGCGGGCCCGGTCTTTTTGCAGTTACGGGCCGCGTACAAGCGTTTGATCGAGGCGGATCGCGCGGACGGTTAGCGTCAGGCGCGTCTTTTGCGGAACGCAGCCTTGCCCAGAGCCGTTCCGCTTTGCAGGACAGTGCGCCACGCCGACATGGACGGGTCCGGGTTCTGGCCACGTGCCATGCGCCTGATCTGGGATTCGTAGTAAGAAATCGCGATCATGAACATCATGTCCAATGCGCGGAACCCTGTGCTGGGACGCCCGACGTCGCAGGTGTAGTCCGGATTGTCCGCGGCATGCTTTGGCAGATCGGGGTCAAGCGTGAGCGCACGCGCGATGCCGACAAAATCGGTGGCACCTGACGCGACGGCCGCTTCCATTGCGCGCACGGACCGGAACCCGCCGGTGACCGCAAGGGCGGCGTCAGTGTGGTTTCGGGCTTTGGAGGCAAACTCGAGGAAATACGCCTCCCGCTCCGTGGTGGATTGCTTGGCGCCCGTCATGGCCGGGCTTTCGTAGTTGCCACCGGAAATCTCGATCAGGTCGATGCCTTCGGCTGACAATGCGGCGATAAGTTCAAAGGCTTCGTCCCCTTCGAACCCGCCAGTTTGGAAATCGGCACTGTTCATCTTGATCGACACCGGAAAGTCGGGGCCAACGGCTGTGCGGACAGCGCGGTAAGTTTCCAAGGCAAAGCGCCGGCGGTTTTCGGGCGTGCCACCCCATTGATCTGTGCGGCGGTTGTGGTGAGGCGACAGGAACTGACTGACCAGATACCCGTGTGCGCCGTGGATTTGCACACCATCAAAGCCCGCTTTTTGCGCCAGCCCGGCAGAGGTGGCGAAGCGGCGGATCAGGCCCTCGATCTCTTCATGGTTCAGGGCGCGGGGTGGGGCAAAGGTGTTTTCCAACGCCTTGCCCAGAGGAACGGCGCTTGGGGCCACGGGGTGTGTGGTCAGAAATTTCGGTGTTTGCTTGCCGGGGTGATTGATCTGCATCCAGACATGCGCATCCGGGTTGGCCTGATGCACGGCATCGGCCCAAGCGGCAAAGCGATCTAGATGGGTGTCGTTTTCAAGCACGACATTTCCGGGCTCGCCCAAAGCGCTCGGGTCAATCATGACATTGCCCGTCACGATGATCCCCGTTCCGCCGCGCGCCCAACGCGCGTAGACGCGCAAGTGCCCATCGGTGGGCAGGTGCACGCCCTGAACGGCGAGCACTTCGCTCATGGCCGACTTGAAAAAACGGTTCGGAGCTATCGCTTTACCGTTCAGGTCATAAGGGCTGAACAGGTGTGTGGCGTGATCGGGAAGAGGTGCCGAAGAACTGTTCGTGGTGGTCATGGTGCGCGCCCTTGAAGAGATCCGCCCGGTTGGCGTGTCGATCCTTAGAGCAACAAAGACGGCGCGAGTTCAAGGCACGGGGACGGTCGAAGGGCGCTGACCGCGCGTCATAGGCGTCCGGCGCGTTGTGGCGTGGTTGTCTTTTCATCTTCGACAGAAGGTTGGTTTGAGCACTCGGTTCGTGCATTTTTGAGGGCGATGTGCGTACAGGGCTTGCGCTATCTGTGAAACATGTGCGCGACGTCTTTGCCGTGCACTTCGCCTGACCCGGGGCACGCGTTCTGAGCTATCATCCTGATTTCTAAGACAAGTCGCAAAAATAGTGTGCGAATGGAGGTCGTTGAGGTCTTTTGGAGTTCGTCTGCGGTAGACGAACTTTCCTTTGACGATGACCACGCACGGCGGCTTCGCAAGAGATGCCATCTTTCGATGTAGCCCTTACGGACACCGCAAGCCTGCGCCTCTCAGGCTTTCAACTGGATAGAAAGAGGAAAATGGCTCCGGCGGTAGGGATCGAACCTACGACCAATTGATTAACAGTCTGCGATTGCGAGTAAATCATGGTCCATTTGGCCTCATTCAGGGCGTACGACCCCTTGAAAACATAGCAATATCATCCCGGTAGCACCATCCAGGCCCACCTGGATCAATCGCAAACGCTGTACTCGGGACTGTACTTTCCATGACCATATTCAAATTCACCGAGGCCCGTATCAGGGACCTCTCACTTGGCTCGGGCATCCATCGGGATACCGATGTGAAGGGGCTGATGTGCATCTGCCATAAGACCTGCAAGACCTTTGCCGTTCAAAGCGACGTCCGCCGGGAAAAGCGGCACGTTCGAACTGTAAGGGTCAAGATCGGACGGGCTGACCATATCCGTTTGGCTGAGGCCAGGAACGAGGCTCGAAAACTCATGGCCACGATCCAGTCTGGCGTCGATCCCACGGCGGGGCCGGAGCCCACCGGCATCACGTTGGAACAAGCCCTGAAAGAGCACTTGAAGGAACGTGAACTGTCCGACGCCACGGTCAGGAATTACCAGTACCATATGGACAACTACCTCGGGCGTCTTCGGCGTCGTGCCGTGGCTGACATTACGCGTCAGGAATGCCGAGAGCTTATGGACCAGCTCACAAAGCGTCACGGCAAGACCACGGGTGGTTCAGTCATGCGCACTGTCCGAGCTCTTGTGAATACGGCCCGCCGCCATGACGAAACGATTGGGGCAAACCCCGTTGATGCCCTTCGTGTCCCTGCAACCCCGAAACGGGAAGTCGGGGAATTGGACATGGCCGATTTCTGGTCCACGACCGAAGCCATGTCTCCCCTGATGCGTGACATGCAACGGACGTTCCTTTTGACGGGTGCACGGAGAACGTCTCTGCTTGGCGTGAAATGTGCCGACTTCGATGCCGAGGCGGGCGTGCTGACTTTCACCCACATGAAAACGGGTGGAGCTTGGTCCTTCCCAACCGGTCGCTGGTTGACCGAAACCTTGAAGGCCAGAATGAAGGAAGACGAGCCTCTTAACTCGCCCTGGCTTTGGCCGTCACCTAGGTCAGCCACAGGCCACGTTGCCGAGCCAAAGCGGGCTGGTGTTCCGTCTCCGCATGCACTTCGCCACCATGCCAGAACGATGATGATTGCTGCTGGTGTGCCATATGCAGAAGGGGCGCTTCTGTTGGGTCAACGGCTTCCAGGAGCTTCTGGCGGGTATGTGCATCAGACGCATTTGGTGGAAGCCCTTCGGCCCCATTCTCAAGCCTTAGAGGATTTGGTCTTGGCCAAGGCAGGCGTTGCGTAAATGATGGTACGATGCCTTAACTCGTTGGCATATCAAGACGTTGCAAGCTGATAACCTGATTTCATCGCTGTCCATTTGGACGCATTTGGATTTTGGAGTTATCAGCATGAGCAACCCACAAACTGACACCCCTTGGATGACAACCGAGGCCGCTGCCAAATACCTTTCAGTCTCGCCTGGCACCATGCACAATTGGCGTAGCAAAGGCACTGGTCCGTCTTACCGAACCGTTGGCCGGATTGTTCGTTACCACCGTGACGACCTTGACGCTTTCATGATGTCGGGGGCCGCATGACCCACCAGACAGAAATGGATGATTGGCAAGGAAAGGGCGTATCGCCCGAACAAGCTGCCAAGATAGAGCTTGCGGTTCTCAAGGCCTGCGAACTGGAAACGACCGGCATTTTCCACCGTGATCTGACGGAAGGCTGTGCCTCGGTCGGCTGGGGACCGTTCGACCCAATGACACTTTGGACCATCGCTGTCCACGCTGACGTCTACCCGATTGGCTACACGCCGCGTGAAATCGAAGCTTCTGATGGACCGCTGTTATTCTCGCAGCCGGGATTTGCGCTGGAACATTCGACGCTCGGTCTCTTTTGGAATGACCGTGACCTCATCAATCTTGCAAAGAAACGGGCGATCCAGCCGGGTCAGCCACATCGGCCAACGGGACGACGCCCTGGTCTTCGGCCATACAGAGGCGACTGGTAAAGCCCACGGTCAGCTTTGAAGGTCAGCCTATAGAATTCCTTACACTAGCGTTCGTTGCGTGCGGGTCAAGTGTTGGTATGCGGGGGGATTTGGGCGCGGTATTGTTCTGATCAATAGACCGGATTGCCATGCTGAGCGGCTGAGGCAATCCGGTCGATACTTTAGCACATAGGAGGCCTGCCATGCCTAAGAACGAAGATAACGCCCCCAAGCCTTTTGGCACACCATTGAAAGACCTTCTGACGACGAAGGAAGCCGCGGCCATGACCGGGCATCCTGCAACTTCGCTGATGGCCTTTCGCAACCGCCGCAACAACACCAAATACAAGAATGCCGGTCCTGATTACGTGAAGATCGGAACAGCCGTTTTCTATGAACGTTCTGTGATCGAGGCCTACAACGCCAAACGTGCGGGGGCTTGAAATGGGTGTTCATACCGATGCGTCACAACTGATGCCCTTGCTGGCCAGCGGATACCAGCTTCTGCCTTTGCATAGGTTCTCGGCTGAAGATGAGGTCAAGGGCAAGAAACGCAAACGGGGCAAATCGCCGATCGACAGCAACTGGATGAAGCGTCCCTATCAATCCGAGGACCAAATCAAACACATGGACGCGGGGAACAACGTCGGCGTTCGTCTGCGTCCCTTTGAATTGGTCTTGGATGTGGACCCACGGGCGTTTCCTGACGGCCAAACTTTGGCGTCCCCAATCAATCCGTTTGTCGAACTGGTTCTTTGGACTGGCATGGACCCGGACCTCTATTCGACCGTTGAAACAGGCTCGGGTGGCTTGCATATCTACATGACTAAGCCAAAGGACGTTTCCACCAGAGACAGCCTGAACGATCAGTTTCCCGGCATTGAGTTCAAGACGGTTGGTCGTCAGGTCGTTGCCCCTGGTTCGATCCATCCCGATAGCCAGAAAACCTACACCTGGAAAGCCGACACGCCCGAGCTTGACGCTTTCGGTGCCGAGGCTGCTCCCAAGGCCCTTGTCGATCTGATCCGAAGACCATCAGGCAGCGTGGCAACTGGCGGGGGTGAGCATGATCAGGAGGAATTGGCGCAGATGCTTGTGCACCTTGATCCTGCCGACTTTTCTGACCACGACAATTGGCTGACTTTGATGCAGGCCTGCCACCATGCAACGGCGGGGGACGGTCGTCAGGAGTTTGTGGACTGGTGCACCCAAGACCCCGCATATGCGGATGATGGCAATCTGATCGGGTTGCGTTGGGATAGCTTGCACGCTGACGCCAAGGGCCCTCGTGTGACGTATCGTACCCTTCACAAGCTGCTGCGAGACGCAGGCGTCGAGGATGCCATTCCGAGGACACCCGCTGCGGAGGACTTCGAAGACGACCTGGAAGACCTTTCTACAAACGCAATAACCGTTCCCAAAAGACGGCCAGTGCATGAAGGTGGTTTGGCCGTCAATAAGAATACTGGCGTTGCACCCGACACGGCCAAGAACGCCCTCAAGGCAATCAACGGCTCCAAGCTTGATCCTCGATTTGATGAACTCAAGCAGCGTGTCGTCCTGATGGGCGAACTGCCTTGGGGTGAAGACTATGGCCGTGTGCTGACTGACAAGCTGCTCTTGTTGGCTCGCACATGGTTGATGGAACAGCACCAACGTAAGGACTACCAGCCGTCAAAGGAAAACGTTCAGGACGCAATCACAACTGTTGCCTATTTCTTCAAATTCAACCCGATCCTTGATTATCTGGATAGCTTGACCTGGGATGGAACCAGCCGGGTAAAGGACCTCTTCACAGACGCCTTTCAGTGTCGCCGGGACGACTACACAGAAGCTGTCTCACAGTGCTTTATGGTCGGTGCCGTGGCTCGTCAAAGGCAATCGGGCTGCAAGCTGGACACGATGCCAGTCATCAAGGGGCCTCAAGGTTCTCTGAAATCTACCGGCATTCGGGACCTGTTTTCACCGGATTGGTTCAGTGACGCAGAGCTTGGCGATCTTCGGAACAAAGATGCAGCCATGAACCTTGAAGGTGTCTGGGTCCACGAGTTTGCCGAATTGGCCGGTCTTCGGGCAAGTGACATGGACGTTCTCAAAGCGTTTATGTCCCGAGCCACAGACAGGTATCGGACGCCCTATGGTCGCAACACCGAGGATCATCAACGCCGTGTGGTATTTGCGGGCACTGTAAACGAAGGCGGATACTTGAGTGACCCCACTGGCGCTCGGCGTTTTTGGCCTTTGGAGATGGCACCGGGTTCCAGGGTTGATCTGGACTGGATTGATGAGCACCGGGACCAACTTTGGGCTGAGGCTGACTCATTGTTCAAGTCGGGCGTTGGTCACGTTTTGCCCGAGCAGTTGTGGTCGATGGCCGCAGAGCGTCAAGCTGACGAAACCGTTGATGATCCTTGGGTCGATAAACTGGCCGACATGCTCAGCAACCGAAAAGCGGAACGGCAGGCCTTTGAGAACGGTACGGGTGACTATGCTGAGGAAATGATCGAAGGGGGGCAGGTTGCCTCGCCGTTGCGTGAGCCTCCTCTAGCAGACAAAGTGCATACCCAAGACCTGCTCAGCTACCTTGGCCTAGAGAGCGACCGGCAGAATAAGGGCCATGCGCAGCGTCTAAGGCGGGCTATGGAAGTTCTGGGGTGGAAATACAGCAGGGGCGTCAGGCTTGGTGGCCGTGTATCAGCAGGGTATCATTCTCCTGATGAGTAGTGCTCTGCATATCGGAGCGCAGTATTTCGGTCACGGCGTTGACGATGTTGAGTTTCGTTGATCTAAGCGCGACGCGCCTAAGGCCTTGTTTCGGAACACTTGTTGACGATGTTGAGCATGTTGAGCTTAAAGTAATTTATCTTGGTAGAATAAGCCGATCAGGCATAGGGCACTGACCAGGACACAGGGCCAAGTGCAATCCGGATATATATAGCGAAAACGTTCAACGACGCTCAACATCGTCAACAAGTCAATAAAAACAATATGTTACATATGGCTCCGAAAACGCCTTGTTGACGTAGAACTCTTCCAGCTTGGAAGAACGGGACTGCGCAACGTTGTGAGCCGGCACACTCCCTTGTAAATCGCTGGCATACGGCTCCAACGGAACATGACATTCTGACCTCGAACGGCAACGAGGATGCTGTCCGTGGAAAAATCCGAAGTCGTCAACCCGCACAGACAGGCCGTCCCATTGATACCGAGTTGGGCGTTCTGGCGTCTGGGGCATGAATGACTTCAAGGGCTTAATCGGCGCCTACCTCAGCCAAGCACAGTGACGAAGACAGAATAGGCACCACAATGAGCTTGATGAGGATGAACCGGATCAAACCGGCCAGCGACCCGCGGATGCCTTCCAAGATTGCAGCGATTACCCGCCCGATCTACGGCGAGAAGGGCGACGAGTTTCTGCTCTATCTCCGTCAGTTCGGTCACATCACTTATGCGGCGAACATGACTGGCCTGACCCGGCGAACCTTCTATGACCGGCGTGCGAAGCATCCTGACTTTGCAGAAGCATGGGACGAGGCCCTGGCAGCTTTCGAAGAAGAATTGACCATGCGGGTGGTCCAGACGGCCTTGGAGATGGGGACTGGCAAATGGGTTCAGTGCTTCGATCCTGAAACGGGTGAACCTGAGTTGGATGACGACTTCGAGTCGGTTTACCGTTTCGAGACGGCGAGCGTCGATCCCCGTGTCTTGAACAAGCTCCTATCTCTGCGGATGAGTTCTGTGGATGGACCCGCCCAGACCAATGTCCAGATCAACAATTCTACGAGCGTTCAAACCTCCTTGCCAGCCAAACCCAAGCTGGTTCAGCCGGAAGGGGCTGTACGGAAGCCCGTGGTAACCGAAATGGTCTCGGATAAACGACACGACACGATTGACGCCGAAGTCGTCCAGGGGACGCCACAGGAGACCGGGGGAACATCTGATGACTGATCCGATTAATCAGATAAACCTGGTACGACCTGGCGGCGTTGCCACCGTGGTATTTGCCGATGGCGGCGTGACCATGCGCATCTGCTTGGGCTATCTGCATGACCCAGACGATGGGGTGCTGGCCGAGATGAGTGCCGGACATGATCCCGTTCCCTGGCAATCCGCAAAGGTGAGAGACGAAGCAATCGGGGCAGTCGAAAGACGCAAGGACCTTGACGATGAAACCCGCACTCAATTGGTGGAATGGATCGTGGCCACGCCCTATTTTGAGGACCAATAACTATCGAACGCAAGTCGGACCTTCCTTCGATTAGAACTTTGATCTAACTTGGAAAATAGGGTGTGCTGCGGGGCGAAGTGAAAGATCGCTAGTAGCCCAGACCAGGTGATGTTGCGAGATGTGCAAAAGTTCATTTTGCCCTAGTGATTGCAATGTGTTGAGAGCCATTAGGCCCTGTGCGATGGTCTCTACTAAAAAATGTGGGTTCTTTTAGATGAGCACTTCAACCAACGAGGACCTTAAGTCCCAGTATCTCAGCTTGCTTGACGAGCAGCACAAAGAGCAAGTTTATCAAGACTTTATTGAGCAACATACGGGATTGATTCCGCGGATGTTCGTGCAAAATCACGGCGTTCATTTTGGACTCGTTCTTCGAAAATTGCCATTTGGTGCCGATTACAAATCAGATTTCTTCTTTTTCTCGAAAAGCAGCATCGATTGGCACGCTGTCCTCATTGAGATAGAGAAGCCATCTTCCCGCTATTTTAAGCCCAATAGCAACGAAATCAGTTCGGAATTTCAGAAAGCCATCCACCAGATAAAGACTTGGGAGGCTTGGTTAAACGACCAAGCCAACGCGGCTGGATTTCTAGCATCGTTGAGCACACTGCAGGTTCCAGCACACATGGCAAGACACCCCACTACGTTCAAGTTCATATTAGTACATGGGCGTAGGGCCGAAATAGAAAATAGTCCACAGCGAAAGCAACTGGTTAAGTCGTATGAAACCCCTAACTTCAAGATCATGTCATTCGACAGTCTGGCGGAAAACTTGAACGGAAATTGCGCTTTGAATATCGGGGTGCGACACAACGAGTTTATCGATGTTCTTGGTGATGAAATCTGTGATGGCCAAATGGTAGCATGGATGGAACCTACGCATTTACGGGTGAGCAAGGCATTGCATGACGTTCTGAAGGCAGGTTCTGTCGCGCCAAAACAAGTGTCGATGCAAAACGGAAAACGCGTTGATTCTTGGGTCAAGGCATCTGAAACGATTAGGGTACGGAAGTGAGCGTCAAGACAACGATCAGTATCGGGCGGTAGCTACAGTCGATTCAGTTCCCGGTACTGTACTTGATGTCGCCGCTGGAATCCAAGTATTTGATTTCAAATTTATCTTTAGGGAAAGCTCCATTGATCGAATGTCAGATGGACGGCTTGCTGGCTTACCTTTTGAAGCCCGCACGGCATCATGCTGTTGAACAGCAACAATCTGGAGAACCTGGATGCAAGCGCAAGAGAGCAGCACCCGGCCAGTCCCGCCTTTGCCCGCGCATCAGTATTCCAAAACTCAGGAACTTGCAGAGGAACTGGTGGCCGAAGCACTGGATGACTTTCCGCCGCTTCCAAATCTTACCATGAGATCAAACACTGTCCGCCTTTTGGCTGGTATGTATTACGTTCACGGCAGCATGGCCTTTCCCCGCGGATGGGTGACACCGGCAATGCGGGCATTTATCGAAAGAGATGTTGATTGCCCCAACGCAAAATGTTGGCGCTCTTACCGGTCTGACCTGAAAGATAACCCTGGCCAATTTCTGAATAATCCCGGCGTTCCAACCGATCTTATCCGGCAAATGGAACTCGACCTGATGGGCGAAGCCTGAGCCAGCATTTCACGTTCGGTAGTCAAACGCTGGTTCACCAGGCCGCGCCGACGCGGCATCGTGTGATTGTGCCAGGCAATCACCTCCTTTTCTTGTCTGGGCAAAATGCGGACGGTTGAGGCGCTTTGGCGGTTTCGACCTTAGCCGTCCGCTCCCCGACGACAACGAACCGAGGATGATATGGACAAGAATGAATTGGGCAAACGGATTGCCGACCTACAATCCGAGCGGGAACGCCTAACCGGTGAACTCCAAAATGCCCGCGCCGAAGCCCGTGACGCCATAATTGCCGGAAAGAAACCGGGTGGAACTGCTGCCGCATTGGCCGAGCGCATCTCTATCGTTGACGATGCCCTTGTTGAACTGAACGAGCGCCAGTGCGCCGCAAATGCCAGCGCTGAACGGAACAACCGCCGGCGTCGCGCCGAGACTGCGCTTGATGCCACCTCCAAGAGGGCCAAGCTCGCTGTTGCGGTGGACGAAGCCCTCAATGCCCTAACGTCCTCGTGGGATGCCTATGCGGATGCGTTGCGGAAAGACGTTGGGCAGGTTTCGGGTGCCGGTGGCGATCTGACTGCCGTGGAGCGGGCACTTACGAACAATCGGGCTGCCGAACCCCTGGTGAAAGCTCTGATCCAGTCAGGCGGCGTCAAGCTCGCCCGCACCTTTGGCATCGATACCCCGATCCGGGAACGCCACGCCGTTTCTCTTGCCGATGCTGAGGAACGGGTGGCCGAAAGCCTCCGGGTGGAATTGCTCCGCATCAAGGCATCGTCCCCGCAACCCTACGTGTCCCGCGAGGCGCAAGCCGAATTGAAAGAGATGGAGGCCACACGATGAGCCAAGAAGGACAACGCCACGCCGCTGAATTGGCACGGCTGGAAGCACGCAAGAAAGACTTGGAAGACGCTTTGATGCGGCTGGCCCGTGATGAAGCAGAAGCCCAGGAAGTCGCTGAACTGGCCTAGGAGGTCGAACAGCTTGAAAACCAAGTGGAGACCGCCCGAGCGACGGCCAAACGGGCGAACTCGCCCATTGAGGAGAAGACCATGACTAAAGATGTGCGGAAGGCCGCAGGACAAAATCGTGAAGCCGCAGAGGCGGAACTGGATAAGCTGGCAAAGTCGATGCAGCAGGACGGGGAAACCTTCGAGAAGGCCTATTTGCGGGCGCTTGATACCGACATGGGTAAGGTGCTGATGCAAATTCGCAATGACGCCCAGGAGCTTGAACGCGGCGGCATCACCAGCATGGATGTGGCCGACTCACACGAACGCCTGAACGCCTAAACACCAATAAAGTCAGAATACTATCGGCCCTCATCAGAAATTGGCTGGGGGCCTTCTTCTGTTTCGGTGTTGCGTAAACTTTTGCACACCGCACGGAGTAAAAGGCTTAACTTTGAAGGATCACACATAGGGCTCCTATCAATCAAAAGGAGACTACCTATGGAACTCGTATCCGAAAACACCATTCGCACCGCTAAGCTGAAGGACGCCATTTGTGAAGCGCGTTCAGAACTTGGGTATCGGCGCCCCCATGTTCGCGCGGCCATGGACCTAGCGGCGGTTATAGCCGATGATCCAAACCTATCTGATGATCCAGCCAACGCATTCAAAGTCGTCTTGCTGGCTTCTCATATCTTAGCTAAAGCCCAAAGAAAGTTGCCCAGCGGTCTGGCCCAATTTGCCAAGTTGGCAACCAACGCGTCTGCCTTCAATAATATGGCTTTCTCTGAAAACGGTGGAGAATATGCTGTTCGTGGCAGGTATCGCAGCTAACTCATTGCCCGTGTTTTCGCAGAACCAGCCTAGATGCGACGATCCCGCCCGGCGTAAATGCTGGGCGGGGCCAATTCGGTCCATTAAGCAGTACTAGACGCAGTGTTTTTTGAGCCGATTTCACAAAATATCAGAGCAGGTCAATAAGTTATGATGCTCGACCCATCTGACTAAATATCAGATATGAGAGAATGTTCTACTCGTCTTCGCCAGCCTCAGCATCTGAAGCGGGCTTTTGAATGAGCTCCAACGCAACGGGAATGCCGAACTCTTCCAGTCGTTTGACGGCGGCTTGCAGACTGACCTTGGAGAAAAACGGCAAACCCAATGATCCGTCTTTGTATGGTTTCCTCATTATGCCGTACACTACCTTGAAGTCTGTTCGAATGGGCTTTTGAGCCGCCATCGGCAAAAGTTCCTCAAACACCGTGCCGCCTGCCTTTTTGTCGCTCTCACTTTTGACAATTCTACGAAGTTTCACCTTAAAATCGTGATCGGTCAAAAACGCTTCAGCACTCACAACTCCCTGAGACCACAGATGGCTTATTGATCCGGACGAATGTCCGTCTTTGAGGTGGATGAATTCGCGCGATGCGGAGAAGAAATCGCATGGCTCCAAGTTGCCGTATTTTACACCTTTCGGGTTGATCTTCTGTTGGTCCAGTTTCAGAAGATCGTCACGGGTATTCACAAGCTCTTCGATTAGAGTTCGTTCGTTCAAGCACGTGGTCGGCCCCACGATATTAACTTTCTCGAGGGCGTCGTAAGCCTCATCTACTTCGGCCTTGAAGTCCTGATCGACACAATACCAGCACCCTGCAAACAGCACGTAGTGTTTTTCGTTGCCGTTTTCCCCAAGAGAGGTTTCGAAAATGAAGCAGTCATAAACTTTCCATTTCTGATCGAACTTCTCTTCGTTGTCTTTCTTTGCCGAGATGTAGTGCTTTTCTTTGAGTTCGATCACCTCACCGTCAAACTCGCACCGATTAAGCTCAGCAACGTAATCCTCTATCGAGAGGCTTTCAAAATCGGAGCCATTACTTCCGAAGCCATTGTAGTGAAGCTGATTCCCCTCAGTGTAATCGACGATTTCTGGGGGCGACATGTGCAGGTCGGCGTTCTCTCCCGCTCGCAATTTGTCCAGCGCTTCAAATAGCTTTTCGTCTAACTGGGCGATCACGTCCTTTTCGGAGACCATCTGCATACGATCAACCCAAGAAAAATCTGCCTTGTAATCCTCTAGGAGATACATAGCCAGCATTCGGTCACAAAGCGCTTGCACTTGGTCAGGTTTGTCCTTTGCAATTACTTTCAGGGCATCCTTGCCAGCTACAAATTGTGCGAAGTCCTTGTTTCTAGGCGTGCCTGCCGCAACCCTTGCAAGGTCTCGATACATATCGACACCGAATGCTTGTAGGTCGCTATCCTTGCTGGTTTGAACCCGCTTTTGAACAGTCACGGCATCAGGTGTTGCCGTGTCCAAACTGCGTAGTTTCTCGCGTGAAACTGCATTGAGTGTGACTTTCAGGCCGAATTGCCTAACGAATGCGTCATCATTTAATGCGATGTGCACATGACCGAAACAGATCGCTAGTATCCTTCCCCCACTTGGCACAAACAGAACGGCACCAGCACCACTGGCAAACAGGTCGCCAGGAAGATCAGGGCTGCCGGTTCGAATAAAGTCTGTCCAGCCTGGCGGGTTATTGTAAATTTGACCAACATAGAGGGTCGCGCCGTCAATACTTTCCCAAGGCCGTTGTTCAAGTTCGCGGGGTTCTCCCGGTGCAAAGCTTGGTCCAAATGCGGTTGCGGCGGTTCGTCCTGCTCGGAGTAGGCGCATGTTGAATTGGTAGTGTTTTACTCGCGGCAAAGGAGGCCTCCAAATGCTTCGATGGTACCTCGTTGTGCGAAGAATACAATGTGAGTTTGAGCAAATTCTGCCTGAGAATTAACAATGGCATTTTTCCATATTTTCAGGGGGTTCGCGGGGAGTCTGCTTCCCGACAACATAGGATCATCAAAGCTGAAAAGGAGACCTGCGATGACCACCTATGTTGCAATTGCCCCAGACGGATCAGAACACACCCGCAAGACGGACCGAACCTACTCCCATGCAGTCCTTCAAGAAGGCAAAGAGGGTTGGACCGCCGTGGGCTTCTGCGGGCGTATTGACCTCGCACAAAAGAAGCAAGGCGAGCATCCGGGCAGTGTCTTTGTCGAAGTCAGAGAGCTCGGTGCGACCGAAGCCGACGAGACCAAGGCCGAGGCTACCAAAGACGCCGAGCAAGCGAACCATGAGGCTGAGGGTGCAGCCGAGACCGGCACGCCAAAGCTGACGATCAGCCGCCTCACTGAGAAGCTGCTGATGGACGAGAATTTGGGCTATGCGGCGATTGTGGATCAGGTCGTGGCCGAGTTCCCCGACGCTAAGACCAATACGCGTTCAGTCGCATCTGTTGCGGCTGTTATGCGAAAAAAAGGTGTGGATGTCCCGATGCGCAAGAAATCAAAGGACTAGGCCTTTCTGCAGTTGGCGGCCTTCGAGGTCGCCGACCCCAGCAGTTTCTTAGGCGGCTTTTCGTGGTGTGATCGTGGCGTGCATCCGCTTTGCCATAAACGATGGAATTCTTTGGCTCAACCTTCGAAGATCATCGCTGTGACAGTCCCTAAGGCGTTTTCCGCTACCGCAAGGACACAAAGCGTGTCCCTTTAATTTCTGGCGAGACAGCAGGTGAAGATAGTCTGTGATAATTTTTGCGTCGGGGGGCACCCCGAGAAGATCAGCATAGCTTTCTAAAACGCCGAGAATGCCATGTGATCTTTCACCATAGGGCCATGTGCCATTGACTTCAAAGTGGGTCTGGCTGACGAAATAGTCGTGCATCGGTCCAGTCAGAAAGGTCTCAAACCGATGATCCGGAGCCATCAATAACCACTCCTCCCATACGCCTAGGCAGCAGTTCCCATCCTCTGGAAAAACATGGCGATCAGCGATCTGCGGAATACGCCCTCCGGTCTCGAAAACGACTGGTTCCTCAGTAGGAAATCCCGCGGTCACTCCCGCCTTAATTTTGCAGGAATCGAAGACCCCATCCGGCGTATCGACCGGTCCATCGGGTCCACAAACAAGGAACTGACCCTCAAGAACAATTAGACTTTCTGTTCGTGAAACGCTCAGCTCTGGCTGATGCTGAGCTACGGCCTCTTGCACCTCAGAATAGAGGGCGTTCGGTATTGTCACTCCGCCCAAGGTTTGCCACCACTCCCGCTCTCTTTCCGGGCGCTGACCGCCGACTCCATTCGCGATTGCTTTTCGCTATCTGAGAGTGCGGCGGCTGCTTTCGAGGCTAGGAACGGTGCGGCCAGACCCGCACCACCAAGAGCGCTCTTGGTTTCAAGGGGAGCACTGGAGCTGTTTGCTGCATTCTTTGAAGCATCGTCAAAAAGGCTATGTCGGAAGACGGTCTTCCAAATCTTGTTGGCGTCTGAATCTGTGGTGTCGTCCGCGTCGAGCTTGTCGAGTTCCTTTACGGAGTCCTTTGCTTGGTCGATCAGCCTCCCAATGCGGTCGGTATCCTTGTCGTCGGATACTTGGTCTCCGTTGGCATAAACGGGCGTGTATTTCGAACGCAGTGACAGGTTGCGAAGGGTTTCACGGAAGGACCTGTCGTCACGGCCGTCGTCTGCCGCGTAACACTCGATGAATAGCGCGGTAGCGACCAAACCGCCGGGAAAAGACCTATTGAGCCTTTTGGCATGGGTCTTCGAGAAGAACTTACCAAATCGGATGACGCGTCGTAGCTGGTAGCTGCCCGAAGTCTCCGGGCTTTTCCAATACACCTCTCGCTCAATCCACTGGTTCATGGCGGCAGGGTCGGAGGCAACCCACTCGTCGCCCGAAGACAGTTCGTAGCGCCAGCCTGCATCGGTCCAGCGCCTACGGAATACGGGAAAATCACACTGATACCCGTCCGCATAAACAACCCGGACACACTTTTTCTTGGTCACCGGATCGTTCTTCATATTCGTCGCCTTGCGGGCGATTGCTTGGCGAACCCAATCACGGGTGGTTCTCGGTCCCTTGGCATCGTCCTGATCGAAAACGATGCCAAGGTCGATGTCGTACCGGCTTTCCTGATCGGATTCCGGCGCTTGGGTCATGGTCTTTTGAGCGTAACCGCCTTGATTGATGGTCTCTTTGAAGGCTGGCTTTTCCAGTTCTTCTAGGCCCTTCTCGATTCGGTCGAGATTGGTTTCGCGTCTGCGTTTCATGTCCGCGCGCTGGTCGTTGCTAAGCCGGACGTGTTGGTTATGAAAGCTGGAAATCTGCTTCGAGAAATCATACATTTTGCGCACCTGCGTCTGTCGTTCCCCTCTATCTGGTGGGGGCGCCGACGAAATTCAAGGGAATTGGGCCAGAAAAGAATCGGAGAACGAATCGTGTATGCACTGTTGCCTTGGAGATGGATTGGTTCCGCTGTCGCGTTGGTTGTGGCGGCCTCGCTTTACGCCGACGACATTGGTCTGCTGTTGGGCTTTATGATGACCGATCAGCACCTCATCCGATACCTTCCTCCCGTGCTCTTGGGTTTCCTCGCCGGTTTTTTCGGACCCACCGGCTACTGGGCACCTTGGCGGATTGTGTGGCGCTGGATACCCGCTCTCAACAGATGGCTACCTGACCTGAATGGAGTATGGCTTGGGACAACTGGCTCCAACTGGCCGACTATCAAGAAGATGCTGGATGGGGCACAGGCTTACTCGGTCATTGACAAAGATGAGTTGCACTCAACGCAAGAACAGGTGGATGCTATGGCCGTTCAGGTAACGGCCTCCTTGTTCCGATTGAAGGTCGAGGCTGGCCTCAGTTCGACTGACGGGCGTTCGCATTCGATTACCGCGAAGCCCCACCGGGATCAGCACTCTGGGCGGATACATCTTACCTACGTCTATGAACAGACTTCGCCAAATCCGGCCATCACAGACGAGGAACGGCATATGGGTGCTGCCGACCTGACTATCGACCCTGACAACCTCGACGTAGCCGAAGGAGTGTATTGGACCCGAAGGAATTGGCAGATCGGGCTCAATACTGCCGGACGTCTTGAACTGCACCGATCCACTCAGCGCAAGGAAAAGGGAAAATCTCTACGACAATATGCTGCGGAGGAGAAAAAGCGTTTAGAGACTGATAGTTAGCGCAAGCACAAGCCAACGGGTCACAAGCGATCCACAAACACCGATCCGGGCAGTATTTTCTGTACTTATTCTGTGCTCAGAAAGAAAAAGGACTTAGCGGGTGAGCGCTAAGTCCTTGAATTCTTTGGCTCCGGCGGTAGGGATCGAACCTACGACCAATTGATTAACAGTCAACTGCTCTACCGCTGAGCTACGCCGGAACGGTTTGCGCCGTATAGCAAGGGCGATTCAGGTCGTCCAGAGGGATTTCGGTGCCTGCGCACAAAAAAATTATGGGCGTTCAAGTGCGTGTAAAACGCGTGTCTGCGCCAAGCTGATCAAGCGGACGAACCGCAGATTTGCCCAGAAGATCAATCAAGTGGGCCAAAACGTTGCGCGTGGCGGCTGGCAACAAGGCGGACGGCGTGTCGGTATAGACTGCCGATGCAATCTGTTCAGCCGTGGCCGGGCCAGCGTCCAAAGCGGCGAGAATGGCAGCTTCGCGTTCCCGCCGGTGCTTTATCAGCCACGTGAGCCGGGCTGCCGGGTCGAGGATCGGCGCACCGTGGCCGGGATAGAACACGCGCCAGTCCCGCGCGGCGAGTTTCTCGCAAGAGGCCATGAAGTCCGTGAGGTCGCCGTCAGGTGGCGACACCAGCGAGCTGGCCCATCCCATGACGTGATCCGCCGTCAGGCATGCAGTGCCCCAGCCAAGGCAAATGTGATTGCCAAGGTGGCCGGGCGTGTGGACGACATCCAGTGACCAATCCGGTCCCGCAACGATATCGCCGTCGGCGAGATGGATATCGGGTTGAAACTGCGCATCGATGCCTTCGCCCCCATCGGCCAAGCCACCAGAGGCCAGCGCCTGCATCACCGCGCTGCGTCCCGCAGTGGCAGCGCCAAAGGCCAGGACCGGAGCTCCCGTGGCCGCTGCCAGCGGTCCGGCAAGCGGTGCATGGTCAAGATGCGCGTGCGTGACGACAATATGCGACACAGTCTGACCCGGCCCGAGCGCACCCAGAATTGCATCAAGATGCGCGTCATGCGCAGGGCCGGGATCAACCACGGCAAGCGCTGTGGTGCCTAGGAGATAGGTATTCGTGCCACGATAGGTCATGGGCGACGGGTTGGGCGCCACGATGCGGCGCAGGCCGGGTTCAAGCACTTCGGCCACACCGACGGGCGGATCAAAATCATCTGGTGGCAGCATGGTGGTCTTTCGTCCCGGATCGTGGCTCGTTAGGGTCTAGCGCATGTCCTTTGCCTGGCTCAAACAGTATATGCCGCGCGGTATCTATGCGCGGGCCGCCTTGATCCTGCTGCTGCCGGTCATCGTGGTGCAGTTGGTCGTGTCGGTGGTCTTTATCCAGCGCCATTTCGAGCAGGTGACGCGGCAGATGTCGTCGGCGGCGGCCCGGGAAGTTCGGCTTGTTCTGAGTGTCATCGAAAATGCGCCTTCGCGGACGGCGATTGAATCTGCTGCAGCGCAACTTGCTCCACTGGCCATAACCGTGACACCGGTGTCCGCTCAGGCGCTGAGCGAAGGCAACCAACGCATCTGGTACGACTTTTCGGGTATTATTGTCATCGACAGGCTGATGTCGGCTGTGCCGGAGATCAAGACTGTGGATCTGTCATTTGATCGGCGCGTGCGGCTGGTTCTAGATACCGCGCTTGGGGCTGTGCAAGTCACGTTTGATCGCAGACGCGTGTCGGCGGTGGCCCCGCATCAGTTGCTGGTCAACATGGTGTTTTTCAGTGTCATCATCACTGTCATTGCCTTTATCTACATGCGCAATCAGTTGCGCCCCATCAAGCGGCTTGCGGTGGCAGCCGAAGCCTTTGGTCGGGGGCGGGCGGTGCCTTACTCACCTGCCGGAGCGACGGAAGTGCGGGCGGCGGGCACTGCGTTTGTGGACATGCGCAATCGCATCGAACGGCAGATAGAGACGCGGACGTTGATGCTGTCCGGGGTCAGCCACGATCTGCGCACGCCTCTGACCCGCATGCGTTTGTCCCTGTCCATGCTGGATGATGATGAACGTGAAGCGCTCGAACAGGATGTGGACGACATGCAGCGCATGATCGATGCGTTTCTGAGCTTTGCGAAGGGCGAGAGCGAGGGCGAGCCGGAATGCGTGGATCCCGTGGCGTTGACGAAAACCATCGTCGAAGATGCTCAGCGGGCCGGGCAGCCGGTGACTTTGAACGAGGTGGAAGGCGAGGGGACCGCCATGTTGCGGCCTTTGGCCATGCGTCGCGCCCTTGATAACCTTGTGTCGAACGCTGTGCGCTATGGAGGCAGGGCCGAGGTCTCCATTCGGGTCACCGAAAAGTCATTGCGGTTTCGCGTGGAAGACGACGGCCCGGGCATCCCGGAAGAGCAGCGCGCAGACGCACAGCGCCCGTTCATCCGGCTTGATCCGGCGCGAAATCAGGATCAGGGATCAGGTGTAGGTCTGGGCCTTGCCATCGCAACGGACATTGCGCGCGCGCATGGTGGTACGTTGCGCTTGGGTCGCAGCAGCCGCATGGGTGGCTTGCGCGCGGACATCGTGATTGCCCGCTGACGTGCCGCAGCGGCACGCTTGCTGCACCGTGCGGATCGGTTTCTACTTTGCACGAACCCTGACTGGAGGCGCAAGATGACCCAATACGAGATGATCCGTTCCCAATTGAGCCAGGCGGTGCCTTTCGCGAACTATGTCGGCATCGAGGTGATCGAAGTCGGGGACGGCGTTGGCGTAACCGCGCTCGACCAGCGAGACGAAACGTCAAACCACATTCAAAGCCAGCATGCGGGCGCGATGTTCACCTTGGGCGAAGCGGCCTCGGGTGCCGCCCTTGCGGGTGCGTTTGGCCCAATGATCTTTCAGGCGCGGCCTGTGGCCTCGGGCGCCAGCATTTCTTACGTCAAGATCGCGAAGGGACGCCTTGAAGCGCATGCCAAAACCGAACGGCCCGGTCCCGAGTTGGTCAAGGAATTCGAAGAGGTGGGCAAGTCAGCCTTCGACATCACTGTCGATATCCGCGATGGCAACGGTGATACAGTTGTCACCATGACGGTCGGCTGGCACGTGCGGAAGGCGTGAAAGGCGGTTGGTAGGCCCGGCAGGACTTGAACCCGCAACCAAAGCGTTATGAGCGCTCTGCTCTAACCAATTGAGCTACAGGCCCGCCATGGGTGTGGGATACCATCGCCGGGCCGCGTGTCAATACGGCCCGCGCCTTAGAATTTGTAGCGCGCGCCGATGAAGATCGTGTCGATATCCCGGAAAGACTCCGTGGGCGTGGCGGCATCGAAGGTGCGGAAGCCCGCGTAGACCTCGGTGTCGATCTTGTCGATCTTTTGGACAGCAAAGATGCTGTAGCTTTCAGAGGTGCTTCCGTTCACGGCCTGATCGCTGCCGTCATAGTAATCCACCGCGAAGGAGGTGCTTCCCCAAGGCAGCAGGTCCTTCTTCTGATAGCCAAGCTTGAAGTAGTAGTATCCGGGATCATCACGCCCGGCCACGTTCAGGTCATCCTGGCCTGACGCGAAGGTAAAGTTGATACCGGTGGGATCGTGAAAAGCGGATACAGACCCGGCAATCCGGTCCGTATCATCAAGCTCTGCGTAGGTGATGCCGCTGCGCACGCGTATGTCGCCAAATTTGCCACTGTAGCGCAATGCGATGTCGTTCTGATTGTCTTCGCCAAACGACACCGACGCGGTAAATCCGCCGCCAAACTTGGGTGTGTCATAGCGAAACCGTTCAATCCGCGTAATCCCGTCGAAGTTTGAAAAGAAATCACCCACAGTGTTGCTGCTGAAACCACCGGCGGCGGTGCGGAATATCTGCCCGCCGGAAATCAATCCGACGGCTGAATTGTTGCCGATGAAGGTGCCGGACAGGTCAATCTCCGCAATCCCGTTCGAGGCGGCATCGCCTTGACCATAGGCAAAGTTGCCGAACGGGGTGCGGGTGAACAGCTCGAATTTGCGTTCATTGGACACCGACGTCCCGATGTCAGAATTGAGCTGGCTGATGGAGTTGGAGGAGGAAAACTCGAATTCGTACTCGATCAACGCCCCGAAAACATAGTCGCCGAATTCGTAGGCCGCGCGCGCTGTAAGACGGGTCGACGAATTGTCGTTGTCGACGAAGAAATCGTTACTTTCGACCCCGTCATCCGTGAAAATGATGCCCCGGTTGATCTGGCCGCCGAAGGTGAAAGTAAAGCCGCCATCCTTGATGTTGACCACCTGTGCCTGAGCGTATGGCGCGGACAATGCGGCAGCGGCCACAGACGATGAAAGCAGAATGCGGCGAATCAACATGAGCGGGCCTTTCGATTGGGTAGAAGCCCACCGTCGCACCAAATCACAATTCTGAATATGCCCATAACAAAACCGTGAATCGGCGTTACTCGCAGGTGAACGGAGTTCTTCGTCGGCTGCAAAACATTTCCTTTTGCAACAGCACCTGTCTTCACGATAAGGGGCACGCAAGTCGCGGTGGAGTAGACGCATGACCAGCAAGAAGAACGGACTGACCTATGCCGAATCAGGTGTCGATATCGACGCAGGCAACGCCTTGGTCGAGCGGATCAAACCGGCGGCAGCGGCCACCAAGCGGTCGGGCGTCGCTTCGGGGCTTGGCGGTTTCGGCGGATTGTTCGATCTGAAAGCCGCTGGTTTCGTCGATCCGGTATTGGTGGCGGCCACTGACGGTGTCGGCACGAAGCTCCGCATCGCAATTGACACCGGCAACGTCGATGGCGTGGGTGTCGATCTGGTGGCCATGTGCGTCAATGACCTTGTCTGTCAAGGCGCTGAGCCACTGTTTTTCCTCGATTATTTCGCGACGGGCAAGCTGGAGCTGGATCAGGCGGCTCGGATCATCGAAGGGATCGCGCGCGGGTGCGAAGCATCGGGCTGTGCATTGATCGGTGGCGAGACCGCAGAGATGCCCGGTATGTACCCCGCTGGTGATTTTGATCTTGCAGGATTTTCCGTGGGCGCGATGGAGCGTGGGACGGCCTTGCCGTCGCAGGTGGCTGCGGGCGATGTTCTGTTGGGGCTCGCATCGGATGGCGTGCATTCCAACGGCTACTCGCTGGTCCGCAAAATTGTCGAAAGTTCCGGCCTGGGTTGGGGCGACGCATGCCCTTGGGCCGACGGAACGCTGGGCGAGGCTTTGCTGACGCCCACACGGCTTTATGTCAAAGCGGCACTTGCGGCCATCAAGGCGGGTGGTGTGCATGGTTTTGCGCACATCACTGGCGGGGGTTTGACCGAAAACCTGCCGCGCGTTCTGCCCGAAGGTCTGGGGACTACCATTGACCTGAATGCATGGTCTTTGCCCCCTGTATTCCAATGGCTTGCTGAGCAGGGTGGGTTGGCGGAACCCGAGATGCTCAAGACGTTCAACTCCGGCTTGGGCATGGTGGTGGTCGTGGCACAGGATGCCGAGGCTGAGGTGACCGCCGCATTGCAAGCCGAAGGTCAGGCCGTGACACGCATTGGAACGGTCGAAGTTGGGCAGGGCGTATCGTACACCGGAGCCCTTCTTTGAAAAAACGCGTCGGGATCTTTGTCTCGGGCGGCGGATCGAACATGCGTGCGCTTGTCGAGGACATGGATGCATCCCATCCCGCAGAGCCAGTTGTCGTTGTGTCGAACAATGCTGATGCAGGCGGGATCGCCTGGGCAAAGGATGCGGGGCTTGGCACGATCGTTGTGGATCACCGGCCGTTTGGGCGGGACCGTCCAGCCTTTGAGGCGGCCATCACCGCCGCGCTTGAACCATTTGAGTTGGACCTGATTTGTCTGGCGGGCTTCATGCGCGTCTTGACCGCCGGGTTCGTGACGCCGTGGCGCGGTCGCATGCTGAATATCCATCCGTCTCTTTTGCCCAAGTACAGGGGCCTGAACACACATGCGCGGGCGCTGGACGCAGGCGACGCGGAACACGGGTGTACCGTCCATCTGGTTACGCCCGAACTGGATGATGGACCGATCCTCGGGCAGGCGCGTGTGCCAGTTCTCGAGGGTGACACGCCCGACGATCTGGCTGCCCGCGTCCTGACGCAGGAGCACCGTCTTTACCCTGCAGTGTTGCGCCGTTTCGCCGCTGGTGATGAGACGCCTCTGATGCTCTAGCCAGCGCGTGCTTGTTGGTGTAGGACCAGACAACCAGACGGTGAAAAGCAACAAAAAGAACCGCATATGAGAACCATCACTACGACGGATGCGCTGGCCAAATACTGTAGCGAAGCCCGTGCGCACCCGTATGTGACCGTTGACACAGAATTCCTGCGCGAACGGACCTACTATTCCAAATTATGTCTTGTGCAGCTGGCAATGCCCGGCACGGATGACAGCAACGCCGTGTTGGTCGACCCTCTGGCCAAGGACCTGTCACTGGAACCGCTTTACGAGCTGTTCCGTGACACGTCAGTGGTCAAGGTGTTTCACGCGGCACGTCAGGATCTGGAGATTTTCTACGTCGACGCGCAGGTGTTTCCCGAACCCTTGTTCGACACGCAAGTCGCGGCCATGGTTTGCGGTTTTGGCGAGCAGGTCGGATACGAGACGTTGGTCCGCAAAATCGCGAAACAACCGCTCGACAAGACGTCGCGTTTTACGGACTGGTCACGTCGTCCGCTGACGGATGCGCAAAAGACCTATGCCATCGCGGACGTGACCCATCTGCGGCAGATCTACGAGTTTCTGGCGGGCAAACTGTCAGAAAGCGGGCGGGCACGGTGGGTGTCGGAAGAACTGCAAACACTGCTGAGCCCCGAAACATACATCATCAAACCCGAAGACGCGTGGAAACGGGTCAAGACGCGCACGAACTCGTCGAAGTTTCTGGCCGTGGTCAAGGAATTGGCCGCGTTCCGTGAAAACCACGCGCAAACACGCAATATCCCTCGCAACCGGGTGTTCAAGGATGATGCGTTGGTGGAACTGGCCAGCAACAAGCCGAAATCCTTCGAGGATCTGGGACGATCCCGGTTGCTGCTGCGCGAAGCCCGCAAGGGCGACATCGCGGATGGTATCCTTGCGGCGGTGGCACGTGGCGTTGACATGAACCCGGATGCCATGCCGCGCCCGGACCGGTCGCGCGAAAAGCTGCAGGTGAACCCGGCCCTGGCCGATCTGTTGCGTGTGTTGCTCAAGGCGAAAACCGAAAGCGCAGGCGTCGCTGCCAAGCTGATCGCGTCGGCATCCGATCTTGACGCGCTTGCGGCAGGAATGCGCGATGTTCCCGCGCTCAAGGGATGGCGTTCGGAAGTGTTTGGCACGGATGCGCTGCGGTTGTGCGACGGACGGGTAGCCCTGACCGCCAAAGGTGCCGACGTTCAGATCATTCCACTGGATTGAGTTAACCGCTAGCGGCGGGTCGTGGATTGCGCGTTGCGCAGGCCTTCGACGCGGATCACACTGATTTCCGCCAATTCCTGATCGGTCAACCGACGTGCTGCCGTTACAGTGCGCACCCGTTGACTGAGGGTGCGCGTGGCGCGCTCTTCGTGGATGCCGCGCAGTTGGTATGTCAGAACACCGTCAACCGGCACGTTTTCATCATTGTCTGTGGTCAGGCGCACGTCATAGACGCGGTCCTGCCCTGCAATTCCCGTGGCTCGCACGATGGCGCCACCTGGCACCCGCTCGATCACCAGATCAGTCACCTGATCTATCGGGGTGCCGACGTAGATTTCGGCTTGGTCACGCAGGTTCGCAAACAACCCGGCGCGGGTGTTTTGCGGGATAAGGGGATTGGTCTCGGCGGGGGCGTCGACTTGCACGGGTTCCGATCGGCTGTTGCCGAACCAATTCATCGGGTTCGCACGGCTGTCGCGCATGGCGCTGCACGCCGACAGGGTCAAGGTCGCAACCAGAAGGGAAGGTAGGATCAGGCGCATTGTCCGCTCGCACTTTGCTTTTGGCCCATGTGGTAACGGATGCGGGCGCGGTTGAAAAGCGTCCTTTGTCGCACTGGACCTTTGGAGCCGGGACCCCTAGGTCAGGCACAACACCACAGACGGGGCAAAAGATGGCAACGGAAAGCTTTGAAGAGATTGTCGAGGATTTCGAGTTCCTTGAGGATTGGGAAGATCGCTACCGCTATGTCATCGAACAAGGCAAGGCGATGGAGCCACTTCCAGACGCTCTCAAGGTGCCCGCAACCAAGGTGGACGGTTGCGCCAGTCAGGTCTGGTTGCATCCGCAGGTCGAGGATGGGGTGTTTCGGTTTGACGGGGACAGTGATGCGATGATCGTCAAAGGACTGATCGCGGTGCTGCGGCGGCTGTATAATGGGCTGCCCTTGGCTGAGGTGATGGCCGTTGATGCCCGCGCGGAAATGGGGCGCTTGGGGTTGAACGATCACCTGTCAGCGCAACGCTCAAACGGGCTGCGTGCGATGATCGAACGTATTCAACTGGTGGCCGCCGGTTGATCCAAATGACGCCGTATGGCGACGCGATTCATGCATGTGATTGGGGGCATCGCCATTGTCTCTCGGACCAATGGCGTTCCAATGACGATCCCCAAACCCCCGGGATATTTTCAGCCAAGAGAATGTTGGATTAAAGCTGCTTGAGCGTGGTTTCGAGATCGCCATAGCCCGTGAGGCGGCGTTCGAATGCCAAGCCAAGCGTGTCGGCAGCCCTGCGCGCCTTTTCGGTCAGGGCTGGGTCATCGGTTTGGGCCTGATAGACCAGCTTTTCGTAATTGCCGAAATACATGTCCCGCAGTTCGGGGTGGCGGTCGAGCCCCATGGGTTTGAGGATAAAGGCTTCGAACTGCCGAACGAGGAAATCCGTCAGGTAGAAGGTGGTAATTTCACTTTCGCTTTGACTGGCAAAGCGTTCATTTCCTTCGAAAAAGCTGTAGCAATGCGGGCCTGATACCAATTCGACACCCATGTCCTTGCAGGCGGCCTGCAGCAGCCCGCCTGTGCCGCAGTCGGCATAGACCACAAAGATCGTGTCGTAGGTGGCGCGGTGTTTGGCAACAGCCGTGCGCACCGCATCCGTGATCTGGTCGGGATAGAGGTGCAATTTCGCGGGCAGACAGGTCAGGTCCATGTGATCCCAGCCATTGGCCGCTTTCAGGTCGATGATTTCGCGCGCAAGCGCCCCGCAGGCGATCAACAGGATGCGGCCTGTGCCCGTGGCGGCCAACCCCTGTTCCGTCAGCTCGGCGTCGTTCAGCGCCATTTTATGGAACAGCCCATACTGGGCATCTGGTCTGAGGGCCCTAGTCCGGTGTCTGCGATCATGCGCATCGCGATCAACAGTTCAGGGGTCCGTTGCGTGGCATCCCCCATGCGCGCATCGTCCAGCCGCCCGCGGTATTGCAAGCGGCCCGTACCGTCGAAACCAAAAAAGTCAGGTGTGCAGACAGCCCCATACGCGCGGGCCACCGATTGGTCCGCATCGACAAGATATGGAAAATCGAACCCGTATTTGTCGGCAAAGGCGATCATCTTGTCCGGCGCATCCGCCGGGTAGCTGTCGTAGTCGTTCGACATGATGGCCAGAACGCCTACACCGTCACGTTCAAGGCATTTTGCATCCGCGGCCAAACGCTCTGCTATGGCGATGACATATGGGCAGTGATTGCAGATGAATGCGATCAGCAGGCCCTTGTCACCCAAATGGTCGTTCAGGTCATGCTGGACCCCATTGGCGTCAGGCAATCGAAAATGCGGCGCTGGTGCACCGAAGTCCGGAGTGGGTGTGTCAAGCAGCATATGTCGTCCCCCGAAACACAGCGGGCGACCGGGGCGCTTACCCCGCCGCCATCTGGTTGTGTTTGCGCGCCACGAATTCTTTCGCCGTTTCCACAGCGACAGCCGCATCGCGGCAATAGGCGTCTGCGCCAATGGCCTTGCCAAATTCCTCGTTCAACGGCGCGCCTCCGACCAGCACGATATAGTCATCGCGAATGCCCTGTTCGACCATCGTGTCGATCACGACCTTCATATAAGGCATCGTGGTTGTCAGCAGAGCGGACATACCAAGAATGTCGGGACCTTCGTTTTCGATGGCTTCCAGATAGTTTTCGACAGGGTTGTTGATACCAAGATCGACCACCTCGAACCCGGCCCCTTCCATCATCATCGACACAAGGTTCTTGCCGATGTCGTGGATGTCGCCCTTCACTGTGCCGATCACCATTTTGCCCACGCGCGGTGCACCGGTTTCGGCCAGAAGAGGCTTGAGGATGAACATGCCACCTTTCATCGCGTTGGCGGCCAGCAACACTTCGGGCACGAACAGGATGCCGTCCCGGAAGTCGTGGCCCACGATCGTCATGCCGCCCACGAGCGCCTTTGTGAGGATGTCATACGGGGCCCAGCCGCGCTCCAGCAGGATGTTGACCGCTTCTTCGATCTCTTCCTTGAGACCGTCATAGAGGTCGTCGAACATCTGCTGAACCAGTTCTTCGTCATCGAGCTCGGACAGGATGATATCGTCTTCGTCTGACATGTGGCTTCCTCTTGCGTGGGTGCTGGACCCGGTGCCTATTTTTCAATGTATCGTCCAGAATGTCGCACCCGGACTGTCCGGATTGCGACATGGGTGGCTGCTACTGCGACGCTGCTGCTCACTTTTGTGTGCCTCGGCATAGGGTGGAATGGCTGATTTCGAAGTCTTTTCTGGTGTATGTTCTTGTTGTGTTCTAAGCTTGTGACATGAAGCCCGACCTGCAATCCAGCACGCCCAAGGCCCGTGGCGCGGTCTCCAATGTGACCCACCGCTACGATCCGGTGTCCCGTCATTCGGAGGCGGACGGATGGGATATCGAAGAGGACTTGCCCACGCTCCGCACTGAAGTCATTGTTGAGCGCCCACGCAGTTTGATCAGTTACAACCGCTCGCCGGATCTGCCGTTCGATCGTTCGATAAACCCGTATCGAGGATGTGAGCATGGATGCGTCTATTGCTTTGCCAGACCAAGCCACGCCTATCTGGGTCTCTCGCCCGGTCTTGATTTTGAAACGCGGCTGGTGGCGCGGCCAGATGCGCCAGAGGTGTTGCGCGCGGAGCTGGGGCGAAACAGCTACAAGGTCGCGCCGCTTGCAATCGGAACCAACACGGACCCCTACCAACCCATAGAGAAAGAATACGGTATCATGCGGCAGTGCCTTGAGGTGCTGGACACGTGTGGACATCCGGTTGCCATTGTGACCAAGGGCGCATTGATCGAACGCGACATCGACATTCTGGCGCGTATGGCCAAACGTGGTCTGATGCGTGTTGGCGTGTCGGTTACAACGCTCGACCCGAGACTGTCGCGCGCGATGGAGCCGCGGGCGCCTTTGCCGAAACGCCGTCTTGCGACCATCCGAAAGTTGGCAGCCGCGGGCATCCCGGTGCGCATCATGGCATCGCCCATGGTCCCGGCGCTGACCGATTCCGAACTTGAGGCAATCCTTGAGGCGGGCAGGGACGCAGGTGCACGCAGCGCCAGTTGGATTATGTTGCGCCTTCCGAAAGAGGTGTCGCCACTTTGGCAGGAATGGCTTGCTGTGCACTACCCGGACCGCGCAAAGCGGATCATGGCGCGTTTGCGTGAAATGCACGGAGGACGCGATTATGACGCGCGTTGGGGCCACCGAATGCGGGGCGAGGGGGCCTATGCCGAATTGATCCAACATCGGTACAAAGTCGCGCTCAAACGGTTGGGGTTAAGGGAAAAGACGCAGCCAATGCGCACCGACCTGTTCCAGCCGCCACGGAAGGACAGCGCACAACTCAGCCTGTTCTAGGCGGCGCGTCGGCCACGGCGTTTGCGGGGCGGGCGGGTTGCATCATCTCCGGTGCCGTCGCCAGCAGACGAAAACGCGCCCAAAGCCTCGACAATCGCCTCCAGCGACGGTGCTGCCTGCCGGGGGCGTGTGTCCAGTGCTTTGCGCATCGTCTCCAGATGGGCAGGAGTTGTCCCACAGCACCCACCGATGATGCTTGCGCCGCAATCACGGGCAAGTGCCGCATAGTCCGCCATCAGTTCCGGGGTTCCGTCATAATGAATGTGACCATCGTGGTATTTGGGAATGCCGGCATTGCCCTTGGCAATGATGGGCAATTCTGTTCCCGTGGCGGCAAAGCCCAGCACCGTGCGCAGCAGGTCGGATGCGCCAGTGCCACAGTTTGCTCCAAACGCTAATGGTGCAAAGTCCAACCCTGCCACAAGGTTCACCATATCGGTGCTGGTCACGCCCATCATGGTGCGACCGGCGGTGTCAAAACTCATCGTGCCGACCCAAGGCAGGTCTGCAAGCGCGAACCCTTCTGCCGCGGCCGTGTACTCTTCGGGCGCTGAGATGGTTTCGAGCCAGCCGATATCTGCACCTCCGGCCTTCAGGCCTGCGGCGGTCTCATGAAACATCTCGACTGCGTCTGCATGGGTCAGGCTGCCAACCGGTTCCATGATATCCCCTGTCGGGCCGACGGACCCGGCGACAATGACTTTCCTTCCGGCGGCATCGGCCACGTCCCGCCCCAGTTCAGCGGCGATCCGGCTTAATTCGAAGGCACGATGGCCCGCGTCGTGCAGCTTCAGCCGCGAAGCGTTGGCGCCAAAGGAGTTTGTGAGAAACACGTCACTGCCTGCATCAACCGCCCCTTTGTACAAGGCTTTGATCTTGGCGGGCTCTTGCTCGTTCCAAAGCTCGGGCGCGTCGCCTGACATCAGGCCCATAGCGAACAGGTTTGTGCCTGTCGCACCATCGGCCAGTAAGGTGCCTTTTTCGGCAAGCAGTGTTGTCAAAGCGTCGGACATCGGGATCCCTTTCGCGCGCGATATTCTGACTGTTTCTCACGCGGCTGAATGTGAAGCCAGTTCATAATTTTCATCTTGATGATGAGCGGGACTTGTTTTTGGCGCCGCCAGCGGGATCGGATTTCTGATCACGCGGGCGATATCCGCCATCCCAATGATCATGGACAACCACGTCGGGGCTGCTGCGTAGCGGGGGACCCAGCGTGGTGCAAAAGCCGATTTGAATTGTCGTAATCCACTACCGCCCGCCGCGATTAGAGCCTTCTGTGCGGCCCATCGCCAAAACGCGCTCGATCCATTCGGGCAGGCGATGACCGAGGCAAGGCTGACCCGTGTGAACCCTTCGGCATGCGCGTCCTGAATGGCGTGATGCACCAAGGCATGCATTGTGCCGTCCGGTGCGTCCGGTGCATGGCGCATGATATCGAGGCACCAGTCAGATGCCCCCCGGTGAAAGCTGGCAAAGCCAATCAATTCGGTATCTGAATATGCGCTTACAACCCATTGATCAGAAACGTAATCGGGGCAGTACCTCCCCATGCTGCCGCCTCGTGCAGACCCGCACTGCGCCTGCCATTGTGCATCAAGCCTTTCCGCGTCTTTCAGCGGCGGAGCACAGCCAGACCTTAAGGTAACACCCGCGCTTGTAACGGCGCGCAGCTTGCGCCTTAACCGCCGACGGGCCGGGACATCCAGCGTATAGTCCTTCACATCGATAATCGCATCGTCTGCAATATGCAAAACCGCCCACTGTGCGCGGCGCGCTGCATGTGCAAGCCTCGCGCCTGATTTGTAGATCAGTGGAATGCGACCCTGCGACCGTGCACGGCGTTGCAACCAAGATAACATCCTGGCATTCGCACGGTTTCCAGGGTCCGTGAACAGCGTCCGGGTCTGCGATGTCGACCAAATGGCCACGGGGCCACCTGCGGCACTGACTTCGACGCATCCGTCATTTTGGCGCAGCGCCTGCGCTTCACTGCTGGGCAAATCATGCCAGTGCGCGGGGTGTGATGTCATGCTTTTGGGTTTTGTCAGTGGCCTCAGCATTGCCAACATCGCACACAGAGCGGGCAGGGCGTAGTACACGGCTCGGAAAGCAAGGATGCCTGCCAAAACCTCAGCCTCTGTTCCAACCGGTATTGCGGTCACGAGGACCAGTTCGAACGGACCGACACCGCCCGGTGTGTTTGACATCAAACCGCAGCCAAGTGCGATCATGAACAGGGGGAGCAATGTAACAAAGGGCATTGTTCCCGCAGGAAGCAGAACCCAAAGCGTTGCTGCCGCCATCGCCATGTCCACAAGAGCCCACCCAAGAATGGATGCAGAAATTCGTAGGCTCGGAAGATGAATTGCGCGGGATCCGAATGTGAGCGTTGGTCGGAAAAACAAAAGTGCCGCGAGGCCGGGGACAAGCACCAAAGCACCAACAGACAATGCGCTGGTCCAGACCGGTGCGGGCAACACAAGGCACACCAAACCGGTCAGGCAGGCCCACGCAATCACGAATGACAACGAGACCATCGTCGATAGCTTCAACGCCTGCCCAACGTTCAATTCCGGCAACATGCGCCAGCGGGCGAGGGCACCTGATACCAAGCCGAATCCCACTGTCTGACCAATGGCAATTCCGACCGCACCAGTAATCCGTGCGCGCCCGTCCGGTACCTTTGTTCCGAGTGCCCGGTGCGCCTGCACGTCATATTGAGCGACTGCGAAAAAGCTCCCCGCCGTAAAGACTGCCGCCAAACCCCATTGCCAGCTTGCAATACCAGCAAGCTGCGCAGGCAGCGTAAGTAGAATGTCAGAGGGGACCTGACGCGACAAAATCATCGCGCATCCAAGAAAAATGACAATTGGCACGCCGACCCGCGCACCCACTTGGGCAACTGACAGCGCCCGCGAACTTGGCATGACCACACCCCCTCAACTCATAACCCCGGTCAACGGCTACCGATGACAGATGAGCCAAGTGTTAATCTGGGCGGGTGAAGTGAAGAGGATACAAATAAAAAGGTGCACATCCTTGCGGGTGCGCACCTTTCCACAATCATTCAAGGGCCCTAAGGCCTTCGAATCAATCTATTTCCTTCATCAGCTGTGCTTTGGCCTCTGCCATCAACTCAGCCATCTTTGCCCTGATCGTTTCTTCATCCGCTTTGTCGCCCAGATCGCCGGACACCTTGCGATAGACGTCCTCGTCGCCGGCCTCTTCAAAGTCGGACTTTACAACTTCGCGGGCATATTCTGCTGCCGCGTCACCGGATTTGCCCATCAGCTCGGCGGCCCAAAGACCCAGCAGTTTATTGCGGCGTGCATCCGCCTTGAATTGCATTTCCGCATCATGGGCGAACTTGTTCTCAAACGCGTGTTCGCGATCGTCAAAGGTGCTCATCGGCCAACCCCTCTCTGGCAATGTCTTGTATCAGATAGGCAGGCGATGATGGCTCATGCAACCCCATTGCTTGCGGCATTTGGGTCGATTGCTTATGAGGTGCGCAATGGCGGGCAGACTCACATGGCCCGCACACGCGAAAGGACGCCCATGGCGCGACGCAAGAAGATTTACGAAGGCAAGGCCAAGATTTTATATGAAGGTCCTGAGCCCGGCACCATTGTTCAGTATTTCAAGGATGATGCCACCGCCTTCAATGCCCAGAAAAAAGACGTGATCGAAGGCAAGGGCGTGTTGAACAACCGCCTGAGCGAGTTTTTCATGACGGGCCTTGGTCAGATCGGGGTGCCCACGCACTTCATGAAGCGCCTGAACATGCGCGAACAGCTTGTGCGCGCCTGCGAGATCGTGCCGCTGGAAATCATCGTGCGGAACTATGCAGCCGGCACCATGAGCGAGCGATTGGGGATCGAAGAGGGCACGCAATTGCCGCGCCCCATCGTCGAATATTGCTACAAGGACGACAAACTGGGTGATCCGCTGGTCACCGAAGAACACATTGCCGCCTTTGGCTGGGCCAGCCAGCAGGACATGGATGATATCCTGTCGCTTGCGCTGCGCGTAAATGACTTCCTGTCAGGCGTCATGTTGGCCGTCGGTATCCGCCTTGTCGACTTCAAGATCGAGATCGGCCGGATCTATGATGGTGATTTCATGCGTTTGATCATCGCGGATGAGATCAGCCCGGACAGCTGCCGCCTTTGGGACATCGAGACGGGCGAAAAGCTCGACAAGGACGTGTTTCGTCGCGATCTGGGAAATCTGGCAGATGCCTATACCGAAGTGGCGCGGCGCTTGGGTGTGATGCCCAAGAACGCAGCACCCATCACCAAACCGACATTGATCAACTGAAGGATCACCCCGACATGAAAGCGACCGTGCATGTGATGCTCAAGAATGGCGTGCTTGACCCTCAGGGCGAAGCTGTGCGCCACGCATTGGGGGCTTTGGGCTTTGACGGGGTCAACGGGGTCCGGCAGGGAAAGGTGATCGAACTGGACTTGGCCGATGGCACGACCGAGGCGGATGTAAACGCCATGTGTGAAAAGCTGCTCGCCAACACGGTCATCGAAAGCTACCGGGTCGAAATGCCATGAAGGCCGCCGTTGTCGTTTTTCCCGGATCGAATTGTGACCGGGACCTTGCGGTGGCCTTTCGGGCAGCCGGAGCGGACGTGCAGATGGTCTGGCACAAGGACACTGACCTGCCCAACGACGTCGATATTGTTGGTGTGCCGGGTGGTTTTTCATTTGGGGACTATTTGCGCTGCGGGGCCATCGCGGCCAATTCGCCGATTTGCAAGGCGGTCAAGGCGCACGCTGATCGGGGTGGCTACGTCTTTGGTGTTTGCAATGGCTTCCAGGTGCTGGCCGAGACCGGCATGTTGCCCGGTGCACTCCTGCGCAATGCCGGCCTCAAATATATCTGCAAAACGGTGGGTCTTCGGATCGAAACGTCGCAATCTGCATACACAGAGGGCTACAACGCTGGCGACGTAATCGACATTCCGATTGCGCACCATGACGGCAATTATTTCTCCGATGAGGCGACGTTGGATGCGCTTGAGGGCGAAGACCGGGTTGCCTTCCGTTACACTGACAATCCAAACGGATCACAGCGCGATATCGCAGGTATCCTGTCGGGAAACCGGCGCGTCCTGGGCATGATGCCGCACCCGGAACGGGCGGCAGATGTCGGCCATGGTGGGACGGATGGACAGGCGCTCTTCCGCGCAGTGGTCGGGCAGCTAACGTCCGCGTGACTTGAGCCGAACCCACCGAAGCCGTAGGTTCGCGGTTATGTCAGCCGCCGCTCGCACCCCTGCGCCACGCACACCAGCCACAAGTTGGCGCGTTCGCGTGGCTCTCGTTGTCTTGACGATCGCTGCGGTCAGCACCGTCTTTTTCACAAACCGCTTGCTGACAGACCGTTTCACCGAAACCACACGGAACCGGGCGGAACTTCGTCTGGCGCTGTATTCAGGCAACTTGCTAAGCGAGTTGCGTCAGAACCAGATCGTGCCGCAGCTTTTGGCGCGCGACCCCACGCTGATCGGCGCTCTGAACAGCCAGGATTATCAGCAATCGACGCAGCGGTTGATCTCCTTCGTGGAGGAGATCGGTGCCGCCAACCTGATCCTGTTGGACCGGGATGGGCGGGCGGTTGCGGCGACCGATCGCAACCGCTTGGGCTCAAATCACAGGACGGAACCCTACTTCATCGATGCTTTGCGCGCCAGCGACACGATCTTTACCGTGGCAGAGCGCGAGGCGGGCGGCTTCACCTTCACCTACTCTCGCCGGGTGATGGCCGGGGGTGACGTGCTTGGTGTCATCGCGGTTGAGGTCGATTTGCAGAAATTCGAACGGGCGTGGTCCGGGATTTCGGCTGCTGTTCTTGTTACGGACAGCGCCGGACAGATCATTCTTGCGACCGAACCGCGCTGGCGCGGACGCACGGAAGAGGCGGCACTCGCCCGGCAAACCCCACAAAGCGCTATTGAGCGTGCGATTCGTGCGACAGCGGATTGGACTGCGTTGCCTCCCGATGCCTATCTGCAGGGCGAAGGTGTGATGCGGCTTGAGGCGCGCATCGCGTTCCGCGGCTGGCGGATGACATCCTTTACCACCTACGCGTCAGTGCGAGAGCGGGTTAATGGCGTGCTTGCGCTTGAGATCATGGGATTCGCCATCTTGCTGGCATTGGCGTTCTATGCGCTGAGCCGGAGGTCGGCCCTCCGCGTCGCGCTGTTTGCGCGCGAGTCGGCAGAGCTTCGCCATCTGAACATCCAGTTGCAGCGAGAAATTGCCGAGCGGAAGCGAGTCCAGGAGGACCTTGCGCAGGCAGAGCAAACCCTTGAGCAATCATCGAAATTGGCTGCTTTGGGCGAGATGTCTGCGGCCGTCAGCCACGAGCTGAACCAACCGCTTGCGGCGATGAAAACCTATCTGGCCGGGGCGCGTTTGCTGCTGCGCCGCAACCGCCCGGACGAAGCACTGGTCAGCTTTGGCCGCATTGATGACCTGATCGAACGAATGGGTGCGATCACGCGCCAACTCAAGTCCTATGCGCGCAAGGGTCAGGACGCTCTGAGCCCTGTAAATATGGGCGATGCGCTGGCTTCGTCCCTGTCGATGATGGAGCCGCAGTTGCGTCAGCGCCGGGTGCTGATCAATCGCGTTGTACCCCCTGAACCAATCGAGGTGATGGGCGACCGGATGCGCATCGAGCAGGTCATGGTCAACCTCTTGCGCAATGCCATCGATGCCACCAAGTCAGAGCGAGAGCCGCAGGTGGACATTATTCTGTCGGCAGGAGAGACAGCGACGCTGACAGTGCGGGACAACGGGCCGGGGATCGAAAACCTCGATAGCCTGTTCGAGCCGTTTTATACGACCAAGCAACCGGGGGACGGTGTGGGGCTGGGCCTTGCCATCTCCTCCGGCATTGTGAACGATTTAGGCGGACGCTTGATTGCGCGCAACGGACAGGCAGGCGGCGCCGTATTTGAAATGCAGCTTCCGATCCTCGGGGACGAGGGGACGGAAGGTGAGGACACCAAGATCAGAGCGGCAGAGTAAGCCCCTCCGAGGAGCCAATAGATGACACAAGCCATGAAAATCGCGATCGTCGACGACGAGCAAGACATGCGCCAATCCATCAGCCAATGGCTGGCCCTGTCAGGTTATGACACCGAAACCTTTGCCAGCGCCGAAGACGCGTTGAAGGTGCTTGGACCGGAATATCCCGGCATTGTCATTTCCGACATCAAGATGCCCGGTATGGACGGGATGCAGTTTCTGAAGAAGTTGATGGGCAACGACAGTGCTTTGCCTGTCATCATGATTACGGGCCACGGGGATGTGCCCATGGCGGTTGAGGCGATGCGGGTGGGGGCGTTTGATTTTCTCGAAAAGCCCTTCAACCCTGACCGGATGAGCGAGCTTGCCAAGCGCGCCACCGGCGCCCGCCGCCTAACTATGGACAACCGGGTCTTGCGTCGCGAGCTGAGCGACGGCGGCCAGTTGATGAAGAAACTGATCGGTCAAAGCCCCGTGATGGAGCGCTTGCGCGAAGACATCCTGGATCTGGGTCAGGCGGATGGCCACGTGTTGATCGATGGTGAAACCGGAACCGGCAAGACCCTTGTTGCCCACGCATTGCACGCAGTTGGCAGCCGCGCCGGCAAGAAGTTCGTGTTGGTCAGCTGTTCGGCTTGGGAAGAAGAGGCGCTTGCGAAGCGACTGTTCGGACCGATGTTGCCCGAAGACACCGCTTTGCCCGCCATTGAAGAAGCCCGTGGCGGCACCCTTGTTCTGGAAGACATTGAGGCGCTGAGCGAAAGCCTGCAGGCGCGGTTGCTGTCGGTCATCAATGAACAAGGCACACCGGCAGAGACGCGCATCGTTGGCATCTGCAACATGCAGGAAGCTGGCAAGACCTGCGAAGACGCCTTGCGTCCGGACCTGTACTACCGACTGGCTGCATTGAAGATCACCGTTCCGCCATTGCGCCAGCGGGGCGAGGATATTTTGACTCTGTTTACGCGGCTAAGCGATCAATTCGCGGACGAGTATGGCTGTGAAGCGCCGAAAGTGTCTGCTCAGGAAGCTGCGCAGTTGCTTCAGGCCCCATGGCCCGGCAACGTGCGCCAACTGATCAACATAGCCGAACGCGCCGTCTTGCAGGCGCGCCGCGGAACAGGCTCCATCGCGTCGCTGCTGATGAACGACCACGAGGAGATGCAGCCGGTGATGACCACCGAGGGCAAGCCGCTGAAAGAGTATGTGGAAGCCTTCGAGCGGATGTTGATCGACAATACGATGCGCCGCCACAAGGGATCGATCGCCAGCGTCATGGACGAATTATGTCTGCCCCGACGGACGCTGAATGAAAAGATGGCGAAATACGGTCTGCAAAGGTCAGACTACCTGTAACGTCGTATTTCGGCTTGTATGAAACTGTGACCGCTGCCAGTGGCAGCGGTTCTTTCATTTCTGGAACGCCTGTGTCAGGTCCATGCCTTCCAAGGGAGGCGGGCAATGAACGACACACCGGCGGCATATCTTTTCGACATGGACGGGCTCTTGCTGGATTCCGAGCGCGTGTACCGGCAGGTCTTGATCGACCTGCTTGTGCCACAGGGCCATGCACTGGCCGAGATCGAAGAACTGTTTTTGCGACTCGTTGGCAATTCCGGCGCACGCAGCCGCGCCATTCTGGGAACGGTCCTGAACGGGGACGTTACCGACTTTGATACCCAATGGCACAAGGGCGTGCGAGAGGCGTTGACGAAGCGTATCCGCTTGCGCCCGACGGTCGAAAAGACCTTGAGCACATTGGCCCGAGCGGGGGCTCGGATGGCTGTTGTCACATCAACCCACGGGGCAGCCGCCCGACAACATCTCGCCAATGCGCGTTTGCTACACCATTTCGAACACGTGGTCGCCGGTGACGAGGTTCCGGCCAACAAACCCGATCCAGCGCCTTATTTGCAGGCAGCAAACGCGCTTCGGCTTGATCCTTCACATTGTGCCGCCTTCGAAGACAGTGATGCGGGGATCACCTCTGCCATGATGGCCGGGTGTCGCGGCGTACAGATTCCCGACCTTCGACCCAATACGGTTCCATTGCCCGATCTTGGTCAACACGTGGCACCTGACCTGTGGACCGGTGTTGAAACAGTTCAAGGGCGCGGCCCAAAGGCGAGAACCGCCTGACGAGCGATTGCCCATTGTCATTTGCACCCGGTTCCTCTTATCTAAAGAAACGGGAATGCGATGCGGAGCAGCGTCGCCCCGGTTGAGTTTCGCTGTTGGACAGGACGGGCAGGGCAACCTGCCGCTTTCAACAGACCGATTGGGCCAGAGATGGCCACGAGTTGCTGACGCGGACCGAGGTTTGGCGCAGCTTATGAACGGATACGCCGCATGCAGCGCGCGTATCGGAGAAGAACCGCGATGACGCGCGCGAGGACAATACAGGTTCCAGCAGAAGGCCCTCAGGGTCAGGCCTGCCGCACGTCTAAAATCGCTCAGACAAGACTCAATCCACGCAGCCTTGCACCGCCAGGTGCGGGGCTCGTGCGATTGCGCAATGGACTTTCATGGCAAAGAAAATGCTTATCGATGCCACCCACGCGGAAGAAACCCGCGTTGTGGTGGTGGACGGAAACAAGGTCGAGGAGTTCGACTTTGAATCTGAAAACAAACGCCAGCTTGCTGGCAACATCTATCTCGCAAAAGTAACACGGGTCGAACCGTCGCTTCAGGCGGCGTTTGTGGACTATGGCGGCAACCGCCATGGCTTCCTTGCGTTCTCGGAAATCCACCCGGACTACTACCAGATCCCCGTCGCCGACCGTGAGGCGTTGATGGAGGAAGAGCGTGCCTATGCTGAGGCGATGAAGGCGCGCGACGATGAAGATGATAAACCGAAATCGTCCCGCAGCCGCTCGCGCTCGCGGTCAAAAGCGTCCAAGGCCGCCGATACCGACGCAAAGGTGACGACCGAGATTGGTGGAATGGAAACCATAGATCTTGATACCGATGCCGAAGGCGACGTGAATGTACCCGAGGACGAAGCGGCTTCGCCCATGGAAACGGTCAAAGACACGCCCGTGGAGACACCGGAAGCCGGTGAAGAACCGGTTGAAACTGAGACTGCAACAGACGCGGCTGAAGATACGAAGACACCAGTCGACGCACCGGCATCTGATGCCGAAGCTGATGCTGCCTCTGCCGAGGACGAGTCTTCGGACGACGACACAACTGCCAAGGCATCCGATGCGACATCGAAAGATGACAGCATTGAATCCGTTGCAGATGAAGACGATAGCGATGACATCCGTCCGCCGCGCAAACCGCGTCCACGCCGCTACAAGATCCAGGAAGTCATCAAGGTCCGTCAGATTCTGCTGGTGCAGGTCGTCAAGGAAGAGCGGGGCAACAAGGGTGCTGCTCTGACCACTTATCTGTCGTTGGCCGGCCGCTATTGCGTCCTGATGCCCAACACAGCCCGTGGTGGCGGTATTTCCCGCAAGATCACCAATGCTGCCGACCGCAAGAAGCTCAAGGAAATCGCCAACGAGATTGAAGTGCCGCAAGGTGCTGGTCTTATCGTGCGCACCGCAGGCGCCAAGCGGACAAAGGCCGAGATCAAGCGCGACTATGAATATCTGCAACGCTTGTGGGAACAGATCCGCGAGTTGACGTTGAAATCCATCGCGCCTGCCAAGATTTATGAAGAGGGCGACCTGATCAAACGGTCGATCCGCGATCTTTATAATCGTGAGATTGACGAGGTGTTTGTCGAAGGCGAGCGCGGCTACCGCATCGCCAAGGACTTCATGAAGATGATCATGCCGTCCCATGCCAAGAACGTGAAGATGTACGCCGAAAGCCTGCCGCTTTTCGCGCGCTATCAGGTCGAGACGTACCTGGGTGGTATGTTCAACCCGACCGTTCAGTTGAAGTCGGGTGGCTACATCGTCATCGGAATCACCGAGGCGCTTGTGGCCATCGACGTGAACTCTGGCCGGTCGACAAAGGAAGGCTCGATCGAAGACACCGCGTTGAAGACGAACCTTGAAGCAGCCGACGAGGTGGCCCGCCAGTTGCGACTGCGCGACCTTGCCGGTCTGATTGTCATCGACTTCATAGATATGGACGAGCGCAAGAATAACTCGGCCGTTGAAAAGCGGATGAAGGATCGGCTCAAGACCGACCGCGCCCGCATTCAAGTGGGCCGCATCTCTGGCTTTGGCCTGATGGAAATGTCACGCCAACGTTTGCGCCCCGGCATGATCGAGGCCACGACACAGCCATGTCAGGCGTGTCATGGCACCGGTCTGATCCGGTCGGACGACAATCTGGCCCTGTCCATCCTGCGTCAGATCGAGGAAGAGGGCACCCGCCGTCGCTCGCGCGAAGTCTTGGTCAAATGCCCCGTTGGCATCGCCAACTTCCTGATGAACCAAAAGCGCGAGCACATCGCGCAGATCGAAGCCCGTTACGGCCTGTCCGTTCGGATTGAGGGCGAGCCACATCTGGTCAGCCCTGACTTTGCGCTTGAGAAGTTCAAGACAGCGACCCGCGTGGTAAAAGCTGCGGAGTCGCCTGTGGTGTCTGTTGATACCTCGATCATGGATCAGGTGGACGAAGAGGACGAGGTTGTCGAAGAGGCACCCGAGGCCACCACAACGGAAGATGGCGAACCCAAACCCAAGCGTCGTCGTCGGCGGCGTCGCAGCCGGAGCCGCAGCAAATCGACCACGACCGAGACCGAAAGCACGGATCAGGACGACGGCGACACCGCTTCGACATCTGACGATACGGCGGAAACCGTCGCTCAACCGGATGCCGCTCCCGAGGTAAAGGACGCCCCGGTAGAAATTGAAACTGTCGATGCCAAGCCCGAAGTGGTCGAAGAGAAGCCGAAGAAAACGCCGACGCGCACGCGGTCTACGCGTTCGAAAACTGCAACTGCAAAGGCCGCCGAAGCCAAGGCGGCCGAAACGGCGACGGCTGCCGAAACGGTCGAGGCGCCAGCTGAGACGGCCAAGCCTGCTCCGAAAAAGACCACGACACGGTCGCGTAGTACGAGTGCTTCCAAGGCAGCCAAGGCAGAGGATGCAACTGTGCCCGCAGCGGCGGAGCCCGCCTCTGAACCGGCGCCGGTTGAAGCAGTGAAAACGCCGGAACCAGTGGCCGAGGTAGCCGAGGTGCCCGCATCGGATGAGCCGCCCAAGCCGAAAAAACGCGGCTGGTGGTCGCTGGGTAAGTAACAAAAAGGGGGCGTTCCGAAGGGAGCGCCCCTTAACCTTTGCGGATGGTGTAGCGATGCACTGTGCTGTCAGTGTCTGCTGAGATCAGTGTATGTCCCGCTTCGACACAGAAATGGGGCACATCGACGACAGCGGCCGGATCATCAGCCAAAATGGTCAACGTATCGCCCGGCGCAAGAGCTATCAATCGCTTGCGTGCCTTCAGCACGGGCAGGGGGCAAAGCAGCCCGACAGCATCAAGGGTATTTGGATCATCCATGCCCGCCAAATAGGGGCGATGTTACACCCTGTCCACAGACATGTGACCGCACGACGCGTGACGGCAGCGCCAAGGGCAGTTAGGTGAAGAGAATGTTTGGAATAGATATCATCGACGCGAGCCTGATTCCGGCCATGAGCGTGGCACTGCTTGCGGGCATCATCAGCTTTCTCAGCCCCTGCGTTCTGCCCATCGTGCCACCGTACCTGGCTTATATGTCCGGCATGACAGTGAACGAGATGTCTGACGGCCGGTCCGGCCGCAACCGTGCGACGGTGACAGCACTGTTCTTTGTGCTGGGGCTGTCGACGGTTTTTATCATTCTGGGCTTCGCAGCCTCCGCCTTTGGCGCATTCTTTTTACAGAACCAGATTCTTTTCGCGCAGATATCCGGTGCCGTCATCATGGTGTTCGGCCTGCACTTTCTAGGCGTCTTTCGTATTCCGTTTCTGGATCGCGAAGCGCGGATGGATGCAGGCGATCACGGTGGATCGTCCTTTGGAGCTTATGTGCTTGGCCTGGCCTTCGCCTTTGGTTGGACACCGTGCATCGGTCCACAATTGGGCGCGATCCTGACCTTGGCCGCGTCCGAGGCGTCGGTGACACGCGGCACCTTCTTGCTTGGGATCTATGCGGCGGGCCTTGGCATCCCATTCCTGCTGGCTGCGATGTTCATGAGCCGGGCCATGGGTTTCATGAACCGGATCAAGCGGCATATGGCGCTGATCGAAAAGGTGATGGGCGCACTTTTGTTGCTTGTCGGCGCAGCCATGCTGTTCGGACTGTTTACGCGGTTCTCGTTCTGGCTGTTGGAGCAGTTCCCCGCTCTGGCGACTTTGGGATAAAAGGCCTCAGTTCAGTTTTTCGACCAAGAACCTAACAACACGCATTATCCCCCTCGGCCTTACTTTGGTTGCACAACAGCGCTAGACTGCACCAAAAGGTGCAAGACATGAGCAGTTCGCATCAAAAAACCGTAGCGCGTCGCCGGGTGTTCTACATCCCCGGCTACGATCCGATTCACCCGCGCAGATATCGTGAGCTGTATCGCAAGGAAGGGGCCGTGCAGGCCGCCATTACCGGGTATGATCTGACGCTGAAGCCTGCACAGGCATCGCAGCACTATGGCTGGCAAGTGGAGGCCACGATTGATGGCGCCAACGTCCACGCCGACGTGGAAGTCCTGGTATGGTCCGACATCGTGCGCGACAGTATGGAGGCGTCAATCCCCGGTACCTATCTGCAACTGGCACGCACCGCGTGGATCTACATCGCGTCCGGCGCATTGCGCCGTCTGATGCGGCTGCGCAAAGGCCCGGTGATCGCAGCCCTTTATCCGGTCGGGATGCTGTTGGGGCAGGCCTGTGTCGCAATGCTTTTGTGGTATCTGTGCTGGCGCGTCGGAGGGGCGGTATCGGGTGCCCTCGGCGCCTGGGCAGGGATTGCCTTGGGCGCAGTTGCCTTTGCGGTCGTCCTACGTTGGTTCAAAGCCAAGGACGGCAAGTTTTTCGCCTATTATCTGATGCATGATTACGCATATTCGGCAGCATCCAAAGGTGCGCACCCGCCTGCGCTCGAAGAGCGGATGCAGACATTCCAATCCAGTATTGCAGCTGCGCTGACCGATGATGTGGACGAGGTGCTGGTTGTCGGCCATTCGTCCGGCGCGCATCTGGCAGTGTCCATACTGTCTGATCTGATACGCGCGGGTCGTGTGCCTGCAAATGGGCCAGCACTTGGGTTTCTGTCACTGGGGCAGGTGGTGCCCATGGTGTCTTTCTTGCCAGATGCCTATCGATTGCGAGCAGATCTGCAATTCCTGTCGGCGCGGGACGAACTGACTTGGGTCGATGTGACGGCACCCGGTGACGGGTGTGCGTTTGCACTGTGTGATCCGGTGTCCGTGTCTGGTGTGGCGCCGGACGACAAGCGCTGGCCGCTGGTATTCTCGGCAGCCTTCACGCAAACCCTGAGCCCTGAGCGGTGGCAAGAACTGCGCTGGCGCTTTTTCCGACTGCATTTCCAATATCTGTGTGCGTTCGACCGTCCCAAGGATTACGACTATTTCCAGATCACGGCGGGCCCAGTGACGTTGGCTGACCGCTATGCGGATCGTCCGCCATCAAAGTCACTGATTGATGTGCCGGCATCCAAATATACCTCCGTCGCTGCATGATCCCTCCAAAGCCTCCCAGCCGACCGGATCGCGTATCGCTCTGGCGTTACATGCAGCTTTTTCGTCAGGACATCCTGTCGGCACAACCCGCACGCCTCTACCGCGCATGGATGGCAGAGTTCCGGACCCCGTTTTTTCGCAGCTACCTTATGAACCAGCCCGAGCTTGTGAAAACCGTACTCAAGGACCGTCCCAATGACTTTCCGAAGTCCGATCGGGTCAGCGAGGGATTGCGCCCACTTCTGGGTAACTCGGTCTTTTTGACGAACGGCGATACGTGGAAGCGGCAGCGGCGGATAATCGATCCCGCGTTCGAAGGCGGCCGTCTTCGCCAAACGTTTCCGGCTATGTGGCAAGCCTCCGAAGCAGCTGCGCAACGGCTTCCGATGGGCGTCGTCGAAATCGAGGAACAGACAAGCCATGCGGCTGCGGACGTCATCTTTCGCACCTTGTTTTCCATTCCGATCGAAGACGCATTGGCCAGTGCCGTATTCCATGAATTCCGCGCCTACCAACGCAGCCAGCCCATTTTGAACATTGCCGCGTTCGTGCCACTGCCGCGCTGGATGCCGCGCCTGTTTCGCAAGGATACGCGCGCAAGTGCGGCTCGTATCCGAGCGCTGATTTCACAACTGGTCGACCGTCGAGCCGAAGAGATCGAACAGGGTACTGCCCCAGATGATCTGGCCACCAAGATCATGACCACCCCGGATCCGGAAACTGGCCAGACGTTCAGCGCCGATGAAATGGTTGATCAGGTCGCCATCTTCTTCTTGGCCGGTCACGAGACCAGCGCATCAGCCCTGGCTTGGGCGCTGTATCTATTGGCACTGTATCCTGACTGGCAGGACAAGGTGGCCGTCGAGGCGCAGGCGCTGCAGAGTTGTGATTTTGCCGTGATGTCGAAGCTGCCGGTGACGCGCGATGTATTTCGCGAGACTCTTCGTCTGTATCCGCCAGTTCCCATGATGGTGCGCGAGGCATCGTGCCCCGAGAAATTCCGCGACCGTGACATCAAACAGGGCAGCCAACTTGTTCTGAGCCCATGGCATCTGCATCGCCATGAACGGCTGTGGGAGCGCCCCGATGAATTTGATCCGGGGCGGTGGCAGACAGAGAATGGCAAGTCTTGTGGCCGCGACGCGTATATACCGTTTTCTGCGGGTGCGCGCGTGTGTACGGGTGCCGGGTTTGCAATGGTTGAGGGACCGCTTCTGCTGGCGCGACTCCTGCGCGATGTCACGGTGTCACCCATCGAGAACCGCGTTCCTGTCCCTGTTGCCCACCTGACTGTCCGGGCCAAGGATGGGATATGGCTGAATTTGTGCAAACGGTAGCGCAAACAGTGACATAACGGGATTAACCGCGCTTGTGGAATGCGCTAGGGCTGTAACAATTGAAGCCAAGACCTTGGAGCACGCCTATGACCGATTTTGCAAAAATGCGCGACCAAATGGAGCGCGGGAAGGGCTTTATTGCCGCCTTGGATCAATCGGGGGGGTCCACCCCCAAGGCGTTGGCGCTCTACGGTGTGGACGCGTCCGATTACGGCTCCGAGGATGAGATGTTTGCCGAGATTCAGAAGATGCGCGAACGGATCATTCTGAGTCCGGATTTCACCAGCGACAAGGTGATCGGCGCGATCTTGTTCGAAAAGACGTTAAACGAACAGATCGACGGGCAGACTGTGCCCGAATTCCTTTGGAAGAAACGCGGCGTCGTCCCGTTTTTGAAGATCGACAAGGGTCTGGAAGACGAAGCGCAGGGCGTTCAGCTCTTGAAACCCATCCCGGGACTTTCGGAAACACTCGCCGCGGCCAAGGCAATGGGGATCTACGGGACCAAGGAACGTTCTGTGGTGCATGAAGCCAATGCAGAAGGCATCGAGGCGATCGTTGCGAACCAATTTGATGTCGCCCATGAGGTTATCGCTGCAGGCATGGTGCCGATTATCGAACCCGAGGTGAACATCCATTCGAAAAGCAAGGCCGAGGCCGAAGCGCTATTGGCCCAAGCGCTTATGGCGCACACAGATGCGTTGGGCGATGGGCAGGACATCATGCTCAAACTGACCCTGCCGGAAGAGCCGGGCATCTACGACGATTTGGCGGACCATCCGCGTGTGCAGCGTGTTGTGGCATTGTCAGGCGGGTATTCGACCCAGGACGCAAGTGAGCGTCTCGCACAGAACCACAAGATGATCGCGAGTTTCAGCCGCGCCTTGACCGAAGGTTTGCAGCGCGACATGTCCGAGGATGGCTTTCGTTCGGCCTTGGGCGACAACATCCGCCAGATTTATGACGCGTCGGTGGCTTAGGACACAATCAGTCTCAATCCAGGTACGCGGCAGTGAGATAACGGCGTGGCAGACGTGCTGATGTCTACTTCCGGTCCATCAACCTGCGAAGAACATAGACCCGTATGGCAGACGCGAGGCCGACATCAGCGCCGCGCTCTGCATCAATTTCGGCGGCCAAGGCATTGATTGGACGGCTCTCTTCCGCAGCAATCGCGCGGAAGGCATCCCAGAATTCGGGTTCAAGTGATACGCTGGTACGGTGCCCTTTGAGGGTGAGCGAGTGCTTTTGCGGTCGCGCACTCACCGTTCAGCCCAAAAGCGCCGCGACGGATCAAGCTGTGCGATGCGCTCGTACGTGTTCAGTACACGGGCCAATGCGCCTTCATTTGCGCGGATGTAGCGCCGAGCACGGCGCAAGGCGCGAATTTGGTCGCGTACGGCTGTGTTATGGTTTTGCATCTTGGTGAACCTGTGCTTCTCAACGCGAGCAACATGACGCTGGTTTATGGCTTTTTAGGGTTTCCATTTGCACCATACGGAGACGTTTCGGCGGCTTTGCCGTCCAGTTCTCGCGCAGACCGGGTATTTTCCCGCATTGCGTGATCCTTTTCCGCCTTGGTCAGCCCAAACACCACCGTATTGGTGTCGGCGCGCGCCTTCTTGTCAGCGCGCGCGCGGGCCTTGCGGACCTTATTCAGGTTGATTGGCGTACTCACTTTGGCCCGATCATGTTTTCGGGGCGCACAACCTCGTTGAACCGCTCTTCGGTCACAAAGCCCAGTTTCACGGCTTCTTCGATCAACGTCGTGCCGTTCTTGTGCGCCGTCTTGGCCACTTTGGTCGCGTTGTCATAGCCGATTTCAGGCGCGAGGGCGGTCACAAGCATCAGGGACTCACGCATCAACTTGTCGATGCGCACTTCGTCCGCTTTCAATCCGTCAACCAGATTATCCGTGAAGGCCGCGCTTGCATCACCCAGAAGTTGCATGGATTGCAACACGTTATACGCCATCATGGGTTTGTAGACATTCAGCTCGAAATGCCCTTGTGACCCGGCAAAACCAACGGCCGCATCATTACCCATCACATGCGCGCAAACCTGCGTCAGGGCCTCGCATTGTGTGGGGTTTACCTTGCCCGGCATGATCGATGATCCGGGCTCGTTTTCGGGCAGGACCAGTTCGCCCAGACCACAGCGGGGGCCAGAGCCCAGCAAGCGAATGTCGTTGGCGATTTTGAACAGGGACGCGGCAACGGTTTTCAGTGCGCCGGACATTTCCACCATTGCGTCATGTGCTGCGAGCGCTTCGAACTTGTTTGGGGCAGTGATGAAGGGCAGGCTGGTGATGTCCGCCATGTGCCCTGCGACGGCTTCAGCCCAACCGACCTTGGTGTTCAACCCGGTGCCTACAGCGGTCCCGCCCTGTGCCAGCTCATAAATGCGACCCAGCGCATCCTTCACCCGTTGGATGCCCATGGCGACCTGATGGCTGTAGCCCGAAAACTCTTGGCTCAAGGTCAGCGGCGTGGCGTCTTGCGTGTGGGTGCGGCCGATTTTGATGATGCCATCGAACTCCGTCACCTTTGCTTCGAGCGCAGCGTGCAGCTTCTCCAACCCGGGCAACAACACGTCGCGCGCGGTCATTGCGGTCGAAATGTGCATGGCCGTGGGGAACGTGTCGTTCGAGGATTGGCCCATGTTACAGTGATCATTCGGGTGCACCGGATCTTTGGACCCGATGACCCCGCCAAGAATCTCAATCGCGCGGTTTGCAATCACCTCGTTGGCGTTCATGTTCGACTGCGTGCCGGATCCGGTCTGCCAAACGACCAAGGGAAAATTGTCATCCAGCTTGCCGTCGACCACTTCGCCCGCAGCTTCGATGATGGCGTCCGCCAGTCGCGCATCAAGCGTACCCTGCGCCTTGTTCTGCATCGCACAGGCCTTCTTGATCACACCCAGTGCCCGCACAACAGGGATGGGTTGCTTTTCCCACCCGATGGGGAAGTTAATGATCGAGCGTTGCGTCTGCGCGCCCCAGTACTTGTCAGAGGGAACCTCCAACGGGCCAAAGCTGTCGGATTCGGTGCGGGTGTCGGCCATCAGGGGGCTCCTTTGCGGGTGTCGTCGTGATATCTTGCACTTACCGGGCGCGGGCCTTTCAGACAAGCATGGGCCGTCCAGCTCACTCGCATGTGCTCACACGCCGCACGGACAAGGGTGCATCTGGACGGCTGTGGCCCTATATTCACATTATCAGGAGGAAAAAGGGTTCATCTATGATCAAGACGCGCACTTTGACCCGGACATCGCCAAACGGCATTGTTGCGGCCCTTTTCGCTTTGGGAATTGCCTTGTTTCTGCTTGCCGGCCAAGCGCGCGCAGAGATTGCGCCCTTTGTCGGTTCGTACACGGGCAGCGCCGAGGTGGCCCAGGTCGATGGCACCAAAATCCCGCGCGACATGAGCGTAATGATCAGCGAAAACAAGCAAGGCTTCACAGTCAAGTGGACGTCGATCACCTATAAGGAATCGGGTAAGGTTTCGGAGAAATCGTACTCCGTCGATTTTGTGCCCAGTGGTCGGGGCAATGTGTACGCCGCGGCACAAAAGAAAAATGTGTTCGGGCACGAGGTTCAGTTGGACCCCATGAAAGGCGAACCCTACGTCTGGTCACGCATCGATGGGGACACGCTGACGGTCTATTCCCTGTTTGTGGACACGGATGGCGGTTACAGCCTGCAGCAATATGATCGCACACTAAGCGATGGCGGACTGGATCTGCGCTTTCAGAATATCCGCGATGGATTGATCCTGCGTGCGGTCACCACATTCCTGAGCCGCGAGTGAGCGACCCGCTTATTTTCTGAAACTATCGAGAGAAACGATTTCGGCATCTTTGCCGTCGCCCCCATCTTCAGGTTCTACATCTGTCGCCTTGGGCGCTGCAGGGGCGCGGCTCGGCAGAATTTCCGGTGGCGCGGCTGGTGTTGTTTCGTCTTCGTCCTCACCTTGCGTTTCAAACCGCAATCCGAACTCGACCGATGGATCAACAAACGTCTTGATCGCGTCATAAGGGATATAAAGGGGTTCTGGCGCATCACCGAAGTTGAGCGTAACGGCAAAGCCTTCGGATCCCACATCCAGCTTGTCATACCAGTGTTGCATGACCACTGTCATCTCGCCCGGATACCGATCGCTCAGCCAATCGGCCAGTTCTGCATCCGGATGGCTTGTGTCGAACGTGATAAAGAAATGATGCGCGCCGGGAAGCCCGTTCTGGGCCACATCGGTCAACACTTTGCGAATGAGGCCACGCATGGCCTCGTGCATCAGGTTGCCGTAATCAATGCTCCGGCTCATGGCGATCCTCACGCTGCTTGGTACAACCATATCCCAATTTACCGCAGAGGGAAGGGGGCCAGGTTCGCTGTGTCGGATTAAACCAGCCCAAGCAGCGAAAGCCCGCACCCGGCGACGGCCATCAGAGCTAACGTGCTCACGAATCCGACGCGGAACCGCAGCATCAAAAGGGCGGCCGCGCCTGTCAGAACGACTGCCCACAGATTGAGCGACGCGACGTCGGGCAACGGAACCGCGAAAGCTGAGGATGTGCTGATCCTGTCAAAGATGACATGCAGCGCGAACCAAACGGACAGATTTAGAATGACACCAACGACGGCGGCGGTGATGGACTGCAACGCTGCTGCCAGCCGTGGTCGCGCGGCAATGTGATCAAGATACGGCCCGGCTGCGAATATCCATAAAAAGCAGGGCACGAAAGTCACCCAAAGTGTGACAGCGCCTGCGGCCAGTGCAAGGGCGACACCGCCCTGGGCATATCCCGCCAAGAGCGCCACGAATTCCGTCACCAGTATCAGCGGCCCAGGCGTGGTTTCAGCGAGGCCAAGCGCATCGATCATCTCTCCGGTGGTGATCCAGCCATGATCCTGCACAACCTGTTGGGTCATATAGGCAAGCACCGCATAGGCACCGCCAAAAGTCACAACGGCCAGCTTGGAAAAGAACAGCCCGATGTCCAGCAAGAAGGTTTGGGCGGTCAACCACAGCGCAATAAGCGGTGCAGCCCACAGTCCGCCAAGGATCAAGACAGGACCCATCGTTTTTTTGGTCGTCCTGGACGGAGCGGCAGGTTGGACTTCGGCATTGGCACGCAGAGCGCCAAAAAGACCGGCAAGAATAACCACCGCGGGGAACGGTACGCCAAACACGAACAACGCCACAAAAGCCGCCCCCGCAAGACCCCAGGCCGCAGCACCGTTCAGTGCCTTGCCTCCAAGTCGCATCAGCGCCTGCAAGACGACTATGATCACGGCGGCTTTGATCCCCAGAAACGCGGCCTGCACCATAGGGACGTCCCCGTACCGAACGTAAGCCAGCGCGAGCGCAAGGATGACAATCGCTCCGGGTACAACGAACAAGAGCCCGGCCAGCAAGCCGCCCGCGACGCCACGCAGGCGCCACCCGGCAAAGGTGGCCAACTGCATCGCCTCCGGGCCAGGCAACAACATACACAACGACAACGCGCGCAAGTATTGTTCTTCTGTCAGCCACTTCTCGCGCGACACTAAAGCGTCATGCATCAGAGCAATCTGTGCGGCTGGACCACCAAAAGACAGCAGGCCAATGCGCCCGAAAACGCGGGTCATTTGGGACCAACTGTGTTGCATCATGCTGCCTCCTGTCCGATCTGCTGGCGGAATGCGACCCAGGCGGCGTCCAACAAGCGCAGGGCGGCATGGACCAAACATTCATCACTTTGATGAAGGTTTCGCAACGCACCAAGCAATGTCACCACTGGTGATGTCTTGGTTTCGATGTCGTCGAGAAACTCTGACAGCTGCGCGGTCATCAATCCGCGGGGCTCAAATGCCTTGGGAAGCGGTGTGTCCAACTCGAGAGCATACGCATCGAAGCGAGACGCGACTTCGGAAACGAGTTCGGGCGCGACCCATAGTAGTGGTGCGGTGGGATCATACCAACGCCTGACGACCCAAGCAGCGCTCAATGCGCGCCTGTCTCGGGTCGCCGGCAGGACCCAGTGTGTTCCCACTGATGGTGCCACGCTGAGCGACAATCTGGGGTAGTCCGCCGCCAACCAAGCCAGAATGCCACCGGTTAACGCAGTGGCGTCGAAGCCCATACTGCGTAGCAGGGCGGCAGTCCCATGAGACAGCTTCAATCCTTTTTGGCAGATGACGACGATGGGCACATGACGGTTCGCCGTACCTGCCCAATCTGCGACATCCTGATGCGAGACGTGCACTGACCCCGGGATGCGCCAAGGCGCCAACGCGATGTCTTCGGGCACACAGACGTCCACGACCTGTGGCATGCGATGCGTGCCGAGGTCGAACATCAGTCTTTGGGCGGAAATCGAGTGAGGTGTTTGGTCCATTGCGGCATCCTTTGAGCACAACAAAAGGATGCGACTTTGGGCCAGCGCACGGGTCAAGCCTGATGGGGCAGTCGCGTCAGCCCCTGAGGCTTGGGTACACGGGCCGATCAGCTTTCGTCAACCGTCAGGTCAACTTGTTGCCGGCCATCAGAAGTGGGTACGCGTCGTCCGGCAGTTGCCCAAGCTGTTCGAAAAACCGCAACAGGTCGAACTGTGGATAGCTCTCGGCCAATCGCCCGTCCTGCTGTCGCAACATGATCTGTTGAAAGACTTCCACCTTTGCCCCGTTGACACGCGACGTGCAATTAATCCTCATGAACACTGACGCCCAGTTGTCGACATCCAGCGCCTTCAAAAACGTCACCTGTATGTCCCGCACCAAAGAAAAGAGTATGGCCATCCATTCCCGAACTTCATTTGGTTCAACACCCCTGTCACCAACCAGGATCACGTCATTGGGCGCAGGCTGGAAATACGTATCAATGCAATCCATGCGCTCTTGCTCCCACACTTCGGTGTAGAACTGCCTCAAGATGTCAGATGTTGTAGGCATCAACGCAGCCGCGTCCCGCCCAGCATCACTGCCATGGCGTTCTCCGGCAACATTCCCAGCTGCTCAAACAGTGTCAGGGAATCGGTGCCGGTGTAGATTTCCACCATTTTTCCGCCATCAAAGCGCGCGATGACTTGCCCGAAAACATGAACGGGATCGCCGGTATCGGCGGCATGACTTTTGATCTCTACCAGAGCCGACAGCCAATCGTCTTGTTCCATTGTGATGGGAAGGGTGATTTCGATTGTGCCAAGCAATTCGCGCACCATCGTCACCAGATCTTCCAAATCATCGATGGCGAAGGGCATGTCGCCCATTATGCCGCGAGAACGGGCATTTGGGGCCAGGAACTTAGGGATCGCCTCCAGATCCCCATTGGTCCAAACCTCATCATACCAGCCTTGCAGGGTCTTGACCTTGTTCGGCATGGAGCCCTCGTTTTGAAATCACCTCTGTAAGATCAGCGATAGCGCGAGGGGCTTAACAACCCTTAAAGTTGTGGAGAAAAATGCACGCGTCAGCCAAATACTTGCGGCGTCGCGTCGGAACGTAGTGGATTGAAAGTGCAGGCTTCTGTTGCCAGGTGCCTGCGAACCCCGCCTTACGCGGCTAGGCGCAAGGGCTTAAGTTTCGATTTAGGTAACAGCTTACGCTGCTACTGCCATCGGAGCACGATTGTCATTTGCAATTGTACAAGTTTCGCCGGTAACGGTGGCAGACAGCCGAGACAAAGCAAACCCCTTTAGACGTCCGTCGATCCTATTTCGACCCCATGGTCCCCCAAATGAAGGGATGTTTGGTGGAGTCGCCGGGTACCGCCCCCGGGTCCGATCCGCTTATTACGAGCGCGTTTATGTCCATAGTCCCGAAGGACACTGTCTAAGTATGTGACCGATGCGCCTTTTGCAATCTGTGTGGGTGTCAGACAGTAAATTTTTTGGAGTGGAGAAGACAAGCGTTTACTTCAAGAATAGCGTTTAGCACTTTGATTACAGGGCGCTTACAGCGAACTGCATCGCCCGAATTGCGCCAAGATTGACGGACAACGCGACAGCGGCCACAGCCACTTCCGAGCCGAAGAATATCCATTTGAGCCGTGTCGTGCCGTCCGCGATGAGCGATGTGACCCGCCCGAGCGCACCACCCGCCCAGATGAAGCCAAGCATTGCATAGGCCACATGCGTGCCCAACCACAGCGCCCCCAGTCCGGCCACCACAAACAATGCGCCGGAGGCTGCCCGCACCTCGGATCGACCCATGGTCGAGCCACCGTCCTTCAGGTCAACCGTTTTCATTGTGTAGCGTGGTGCAAGCCAGCCCAATGCGCCGAAAAAGATCGTGATCATGGCAATGGCGGAGTTGATGACTGTAATCCAGTCCATGGGCGTCCTCATGCGTTAGGTCAGGAACGTAACGCACGGTGCTGCCCAAAGGTTCACACGTTCGCGCCCAGAAACCACAGCGCCAGTGCCGCCTCAATGCCGCCGAAGACCAGCACCTTTTTCACTGGCGGTTTATCGAACAAAAGGGACAAGGCACGCCCCAATGCGGCGCCGGTGAACGCAAAGCCGATCATCGCATAGCCCAGTGGCGCATTGATCCAGATGGCCGCTAGTCCTGCGACGACAAATAACCCCCCGACCGATGCCCGCATTTCACTTAACCCCATGGTGCTGTCCGTGGTGGCCAGATCCAGTGCCGCGGCCGTGTAGCGCGGCGCAAGAAACCCGAACAGCCCGAAGGCTATGGTCAGAAGCGCGGCGACGATGTTGATGATGTCGATCATGAGGCGCAGGTAGGGCCTGACCCCTAAGGTGGCAAGCCTAGAACGCGTCGCGGATTGGCGTGTTCAGCATGGCTTCGAGTGTATTGTTGAACGCTGCAAGGTCGGTGGACGGGTCCAAAGCGCAGACAGTCTTTATATCGACCGAGATGTGACGACGTCCTTTTCTGATCCCGAGGAATGTCCAGAAGTAATCGTAGCGCGCGGGCTGGAACTTGCCCAGTCCATCCAACCGCAACAACAGGACCGGACGGTCAGGATTGGTTTGCAGGATGTCGTAAGCGCCCGACAGGTGCGGTGCGATCACTTCGGGTTCCTGTTGGCGTGTATGGCCGGCCGGAAACAGCAGAACGCTCTCCTCGCGTTCCAGTGCGCGCAGAATGCGTTGCATGCTCGCTTCTTTCTGCGCTTGTCGGCGTTCTGGTGTCCACGTCTTGGGTGAGCTGACCGGTATGGCCCGCGCCACGAACATCGGAAACCACTGTATCCAGTTGTAATATTCGTTGTAGTGCACGACCGGCCGAATGCGTTGTGTGGTATAGAGGATGGCAGCGATCAATGGGCCATCGAAGCGGCTGACATGGGTCGCTAGGATCAACGCGCCGGGCGTGTCCTGAAGCAAGTGCTTGCCCGAGCAACTGACATTATAGAAAAGCGCGAAGTACGTTCGAACGATGGCAAAGAAGACGTGGCGCAACCATTTGCCTAAAGTCTGGTCGATCAATCGCAACATCTTCCGGGAACCTGGCACTGCACGTTGTTGACCTGACATTTGCGGCCTTGGTCCGTTTGGTCAATGGCTTTCTCAGATTGCAGTCCACAGGCCGACGCCACCCACGACAATCAAACTTAGCGCCCACACAAGCTCAAGGTCGAACCAGCTTCGGCTCAGGAATTGCAGGCCCAGCCAGCGGTGCACTGCGTAGGCGACCGCGCCCCCAGATCCCATCATGGCAACCGTATGCAGCACGGCCACGCCAAGCGCCAATGCCGTGGTTGCCATAAGGGCAGAAGCGGCACGGTGCCCGGCATCCAATTCTTCGATCGCGCAGAGGCCGAGGTAGATGGGCACCAGCATCAGTGCCGCGCCATGGGCCAAAGCAACCAGAAATGACCAAAGCGTCAGCTTGTGCGGTGGAATCCGGGCCAGAAACCGAGGATGTTTGCGCGTAATAGCAAGATAGAGACCCATCGCGATCACGATCAGCCCTGCGCCGATGCGAATCTCGCGTTCGTAGTCGATCAGCAGCGTCATCATGGAAAAGGGCAGCAGGATGCCCAGCATCGCCGCGAAATGGCCAAGGCTCAGCGCCCCAAGCGCGGGCCACAGCGCGCTGCGCCGCCGCTCGAACAGCGCGGAAGAGACAGCCAAAGGCCACCCCATGCCGGGGTTCAGACCGTGATACAGGCCAGAGAGGATCACGGCGAGCCAGAGGCCCGCCGCGGTCGTGAGGTCCATCAGACGGACGGGTAGCAGAAACTGTCCGTCGAACAGTCGCCGCCCTCAAGTCTAATCTGGTGGCTGCGATAGCCTTCCGGGAACTTGGTCCAGAAGTTCTCATCCAGCGTCAGGCCACCGTTTTCACCCACATGGGCCATCACCATGGCGGCCCCGCGTTCCCCGGGATAGAACTGATCGTCCCATGTGGAGTAGAGCGAGTTGGTCCAGTAGACGCGCTTGCCGTCACGGCTGATCTCGACCATCTGGGGGCCGTAGCCAAAGTCCTGACCATTGGGGTGCTTGGTCTTTTTGACGATGCCGCCAATCTCGACCTTGCCCGCCAGAACGGGGTTCATCGGGTCGGACACATCATATTGATGCATCTCACCCAGTCCCCAGCACGCGACATACAGGTACTTGTCATCAAGGCTCAGGTCGATGTCCGTGACCAGTGGCGGCACCGCACCAAAGCCTTTCAGCAGCTCGGGCAGGTCATCGGCATCCGCAGGCACGGGATCAATGGTGATCGTCTTCTTAGCCTGCCACTCACCATCCTCATCACGCCACCAGGTAAAGATCGCGCCTTGCAGGTTGGTGGTGTCGACGACCACGCCGCAGAACCCGTATTCCTTGACCGGATCGTGGGCCGGGCGGATTTCCAGCGCCATCTGGTGGTTCTCGCCCAGATCAATGGACTTTGTCACCTTGCGCCCGCGCAAGTCCCAGAAATGGATCGTGTGGCCGTACTTGTTCGACAGCAAATCCTCCGGCACCACGCCGTTTTCGAATTGCGGCGGCAGGCCCCATTCGGAACTCACCATGTAGTCGCGCGGCAGGTTCCACCAGAAATCATAGTGCTTGTCCTGAATGCCGCGATCCATCTCGTAGCGGCCCAGGATGTCAAAGGTTTCGCAATCCATGATGAAGATGCCGGGTGGTCCGTCGGTTCCATCCTCACCACCGCCGCCAAGGGTCGAGACATAGATGCCTTCTGGCCCGCAATGGATAGTATGGGGGCGCGAATACCCCGTCTTTTCAAACAGTTCTTCGGGTTCGATGATCTTGTGGATTTTGGCATCAAGCGGTTCTTTCACATCAATGATGTAGATACGCGACGACCGGATGCCCGGAATGATCAGGTAGCGGCGTTCCAGAAACGCGTGGCCAGTCAGGGGCGACAGGGCGGATGAACAGGCGTTCCAGCCAAAATGGTGAAATTCGTCACCGAGGTTCGGCACATACAACTCGTGCACAATCTGGCTGTAGGTGTCGCTGGTGGGGTCCACATCCACGACGGCCAATCCGTCCGGCTTGGTCCCATCCGGGCTGAGCATCAGCGTAAACGCCAGCTTCTCAACCGGGGCCTCCATCGCCATCTTGGGCGAGGGGTAAAATGTGGGGTCTGGTCTCAAATTCATGGGCTTCCTCCCTGAAGCGGTGTGAATAACGGTGCCCGGCCCCTTGTTGCGTCGTTGCGACTTATGGCTGAGGGATCAGGCGGTCTTCTCCTTGTCTTTTCTGCTTTGGCGTGCGGCGACGACCGAATGGGCCAGATGCCGCGTATAGGCTTCGAGTTTCACCAGCAGTGCGTCGATGCGGGTGGCATCCTGCGCCTCGACCGCATCCGCGATGTCGGTATGCAGGGCCACAATTTCTTCCCGCGACCGCGCCGTGAAAGTGATCATGTTCATCAGGGGCTGCATCGCCTCGACCGCACCGGCCAGTTGATAGCTCAGGACCTTGTTGCCCGCGCCATCGACCAGCGCCCGGTGAAAGGTTACGTCAGACGCGCAAAACGCCTCATCCGTCAGGCCCGGCTGCTCTTGGCGGTGAATTTCGGCCCGCATGGTCGCCAGATGATCAGGGGTGCGGCGTTCGGCCGACAGCGGTGCACAAGCGCGTTCCAGCGCGTAGCGCGCCTCGCAGGCCACATCGAAGCTGACGGCGTTCATGGACAAAAGCAGGGTCGAAGTGGTGACTTGCTGGGCATAGGCGTCTTCGAACCGCAGCCGGTTCACGAACGCGCCGCCGGTGGCCCCACGCTGGGTTCGGATCAGAGATTGCGCAGCGAGTCGCTTCAGCGCCTCGCGCACTGTGGGCCGGGACACGTCGAAGTGATCAGCAAGCTCGGCCTCGGACGGAAGCCGTTGATCCACAATCAAATCACCCGCAATGATGGCATCCCGGATTGCTTTGGCAATCTGGGCAGAGAGATCAACTGTGCTGTCAGGATCAATTTTCATTTGTCTTACATTTTAATGTCTGACATTTAAGCTGGCAAGCATTGAGTCGTGTGGGTTCAGGGAGGACACATGCCGCATCTTGTCAGATCCACGCTCTGGCTGGGGTTCTTCGGGGCCATTCTCGCGTCGTGGTGGGTCATGTATTCCATGTCGCTTTCGATGGATGTCGACCTGATCGGCAGGCCCGGAGAGATGGGCGCGCGCATGGCCGCCATGGACCCGCGGATGCCGATGTATATGCCCATGGCAAATTTCGGCCCGCTCTTTGCGATGTGGGCAATCATGATGGCGGCCATGATGCTGCCCACGCTGGTGCCCACCCTGCGCAGCTACGAAGACCTGATGGTGTCCGCCGACGGCACGCGGGCAGGGTGGTTGGGCGTCTTGCTCGGCTATTTCGTGGTCTGGGTCGCTTTCGCCGCTCTTATAACCGGCGTCCAATTGGCCTTGCTTTATGGCGGCGTCATCGACATGCTGGGAATATCCAAGACCACCACATTTGCGGGCCTGCTGTTGCTGGCCGTTGGTCTGTTCCAATTCACCCGAGCGAAGGAAATCTGCCATGGCGTCTGCCATAGCCCAATGATGTATTTCCTCGGCCATTGGCGGACCGGCTTCCAGGGCGGTTTGCGCATGGGCCTCGGCCTTGGCGCGTTCTGCGTGGGCTGCTGCTGGGGCTTTATGGCGCTTGGATTTGTCGGCGGGGTGATGAGTCTTCTTTGGATGGGTCTCGCCACTCTCTTTATGGTGATCGAAAAACTGCCCCAGATCGGGCATGTTGTCACAAAACCCATGGGGGTTCTGCTGACCCTCGCAGGGCTGGCCGTGCTGGCTTGGCCCTTTGTAAACGGAGGATAATATGGCCGTGAAAAAACGCCCCGACGCGGACAAGTTGCCCGTCAGCCAGCGCATCGACAGCCGGATGCCCAATCCGGGCCGCCGCCAGATGTCGCCCACCGAATGGGCCATCAAGGGCGAGCTGTTCCTGAACTGCTCGTGCGAGCTGTTCTGCCCCTGCGTGGTGTCCCTTGGCGCACACCCACCCACCGAAGGGCACTGCCACGCGTGGATGGCCATCGCGATCGACGAGGGCCATTTTGAGGGCGAAGACCTCTCGGGCCTTAACGTGGGTCTGATGGTCGATATTCCGGGCCGGATGGGCGAAGGCGGGTGGCGCGTTGCGGCTTATGTAGACGAGCGGGCGTCGGGCAAAGCCTATAATGGCATCCTGCAAATCTTTTCGGGCGCCGCGGGCGGCACCACGGGCCTCTTCACCATGCTGGTCAGCGACATCGTGGGCGCCGAGCGCGAAAAGGTCGAGATTGTGCGCGAGGGCAAGAAACGCGGGCTCTATATCGGGCGCAAGATCCAGGGCGAGATCGAGATGATCACCGGCAAGTCCGAGGATCACCCAGTGATGATCACCAACTCCAAATACTGGATGGGCCCCGACATCATCGCGGCGCGCGGTGTGAAATCCAAGGTGCGCGATTACGGCCGCATCTGGGACTTCGGCGGCAAGTCGGCCGAGATTTGCCCCATTGACTGGAAAGGGCCCAAGCCGTGATCGACGCGGGTTATGTACGCACCATGGCCCGTTACAATGGCTGGCAGAACCGCCAGCTGACGGAGATGCTGACGGGTGTACCGGACGCGGAGCTACGCAAGGATCGCGGCGCGTTCTTCGGCTCAATCATGGCGACGCTCAACCACATCCTGTGGGGCGATGCGATGTGGATGAGCCGTTTTGACCCCAAGATACCTGCGCCAGCGGTGCCACCCGAACAGCACAAGGATTTCACTCCGACCTTCGCGGTCTGGAGTGCAGAACGCTTCCGCATGGACGGCACGATCCGGCTTTGGGGTGACGCGCTCGACACTGTGGCACTCAAGGGCGACCTGTCCTGGTATTCGGGGACCCTCAAGCAGCACTTTCAAATGCCGCTGGAGACTTGTGTGACCCATCTCTTCACCCACCAGACCCACCACCGGGGTCAGGTGCACGCCATGATGACCGCTGCGGGCCTGTCTGCGCCGGTCACTGATATCGTATTCATGCCAAAGGACGAGTGATGGCCGTCATTTCTCCATCGCGCCGCCTGCGCCGCACACCCTTTTCTGATGGGGTCGAGGCCGCAGGGGTAAAAGCCTACACCATCTACAACCGGATGCTGCTGCCTACCGTCTTTGAAAGCGCGGAGGCGGACTATCGTCACCTCAAGGATCACGTGCAGGTCTGGGACGTGTCTGTCGAACGGCAAGTCGAGTTGCGCGGCCCCGATGCAGGACGATTGATGCAGATGCTGACCCCGCGCGACCTGCGCCGCATGCTGCCGGGGCAGTGCTACTATGTGCCCATCGTGGATGAAACCGGGGGCATGCTGAACGATCCTGTCGCGGTGAAACTCAGCGAAGACCGCTGGTGGATCTCCATCGCGGACAGCGACCTGCTGCTGTGGGTCAAAGGGATCGCCAATGGCTACCGGCTGGATGTGCTTGTGGATGAACCCGACGTGTCACCGCTGGCTGTTCAAGGGCCCAAGGCCGACGACTTGATGCAGCGCGTGTTTGGTGAACGGGTCCGGGACATCCGCTTTTTTCGTTTCGACATGTTCCAGTTCGAAGGCTGCGATCTGGCCATCGCCCGCTCGGGCTATTCCAAGCAAGGCGGGTTCGAGATTTACGTACCTGACAGCGCGCAGGGTATGCCGCTGTGGAACGCACTGTTCGACGCTGGCGAGGATTTGCAAGTGCGCGCGGGCTGCCCCAACGGGATCGAACGGATCGAAGGTGGCCTTCTGTCCTACGGCAACGACATGACCGATGACAACACACCGCACGAGTGCGGGCTGGGCCGGTTCTGTGACACGCAAACGGCCATCGGTTGTATCGGGCGAGACGCTTTGTTGCGTGTGTCCAAGGAAGGGCCGGTGCAGCAGATCCGCCCCATCGCCATTCACGGCGACGCCGTTCCCACCTGCGACCGGCCTTGGCCGCTCCTGGCTGGGGGCAAGCGCGTGGGGCAGATCACATCCGCCGCCTGGTCGCCTGATTTCAAGACCAACGTCGCCATCGGCATGGTGCGCATGACGCATTGGGACCCCGGCACCGATTTGGAGGTCGACACCCTCGACGGGATGCGCCGCGCCACGGTACAAGAGACGTTCTGGTTGTGAAGTCGGACCGGGGCGCTGCCCCGGACCCCGCGGTTTAATTTGCGAAATGAAGCAGGGGGTCGTCCCCGGAAAATGGAGAGCGATATGTTCAATGCACTGGTGGTCAACAAGGACGAGGACAGCGGCAAGACATCCGCTGCGGTGCAGGAGCTGTCCCTGGATGATCTGCCTGAAGCCGAGGTGACGGTGGCGGTCGAGTACTCGACCGTGAACTACAAGGACGGGCTGTGCATTGGCCCCGGTGGCGGGTTGGTGCGCAAGTACCCCCATGTGCCGGGAATCGATTTTGCGGGCACGGTCGAGGCATCGGATGATGACCGCTACAAGCCCGGCGACAAGGTTGTATTGACCGGTTGGCGCGTGGGCGAGGCGCATTGGGGTGGCTATTCACAGAAGGCGCGGGTCAAGGCCGATTGGTTGGTGCCGCTGCCCGAGGGCCTTGATACGCGGCAGGCGATGGCCGTGGGCACCGCTGGTTTCACTGCAATGTTGGCTGTGATGGCGCTGGAGGACCACGGGATCAAATCTGGCCCGGTGCTTGTCACCGGTGCTGCGGGCGGTGTGGGGTCGGTCGCCACTGCCATTCTCGCCAATCTGGGTCACAAGGTGGCCGGTGTCACCGGGCGACCCGAGACAGCTGACTATCTGACGTCGCTGGGGGCCAGCCAGATCGTAGCCCGCGAAGAGATCAACGAGACCACCAAGCGCCCGCTCGAAGGGGAAACCTGGGGGGGCTGTGTCGACGCCGTAGGCGGCGCGATGCTGGCCCGTGTTCTGGGGCAGATGGAATATGGCGCAAGTGTTGCTGCCGTTGGTCTGGCCGGTGGCGCGGCCTTGCCTGCCACGGTCATCCCGTTCCTGCTGCGTGGTGTGAACCTGTTGGGCATCGACTCTGTCATGCAGCCCTATGACAACCGCGTCCGCGCCTGGAGCCGTATTGCCAAGGACCTGCCCATGGACAAGCTCGACGCCATGGTCCAGCCTGCAACCCTGACTGATCTGCCCAAGCTTGGGGCGGATATTTTGGCAGGCCAGGTCAAGGGTCGCGTCGTGGTCGACGTGAACGCCTGATCGGTCTAAACGGGTCTTCGAACAAACGTCGGAGACCCGCATGACCGCTTATGACGACCAGAACATTTTTGCCAAGATCCTGCGGGGCGAGATCCCCAATGTGACTGTCTATGAAGACGACGACACGCTGTGTTTCATGGACATCATGCCACGCACGGATGGGCATTGTCTGGTTATCCCCAAGACGCCGTGTCGCAACGTGCTGGATGCAAGCGACGCGCAATTGGCGTCTGTGATGGCGACGGTGAAGAAGGTGGCGAATGCCGCCAAGGTAGCATTCGAAGCGGACGGCATCACCTTGCAGCAATTCAACGAGGCCGCCGGTGGGCAGGAAGTCTTTCACCTGCATTTCCACATCCATCCCCGGCACGAAGGCGTTTTAATGCGCCCGCCAGGCAAGATGGGGGATATGGACGCCATCAAGGCGCATGCAGATGCGATCCGCGCAGCCCTCTGAACGAGAAAGGGGCGCCGCAATAGGCGCCCCTTTTTGTTTTCTTCTTTCCAAGCCTATTCTGCCGGTTGGCCGATCGCATCATCCGTTTTGGCCCGCCGGCTGTCATTGAACAACGCCTTGACCAAAGACACCATCATCAAGACCATGATGATCGTGAAGGGCAGGGCGCCGATGATCATCGCATCCTGCAACGAGGCCAACGGATCGCCACCGCGGCCAGATGCACCTGCGATAATCAGGCCCCCAATCACACCCGTCATGATGAGACCCCAGATGATCCGGTGCTTGATCCCCGTTTCCTGCGCGCCACCCGACATGATTGTGTTCATCACTAGGATGCCCGAGTCAGCGGATGTAACAAGGAAGGTCATGATCAACACCACGCACATCACGGTGATGGCTGACAGGAACCCGCCATCGATCATGTAGCTGAGTGTCACGAACAGCTTGTTGGTGTTGGACGCGCCGATGATGGCACCCTCCGCCACGCCCTGCAGTTCCAGATCAATGGCCGTCCCACCAAGGATGGTCATCCATGCAAAGCAGACCAGCGCCGGCGCGAACACGCAGCCCAGGATGAATTCGCGGATCGTGCGCCCTTTTGAAATACGCGCAAGGAACAGACCTACAAAGGGCGAGAACGCGATCCACCAGGCCCAATAGAAGGTGGTCCAACCGGACTGCCAGCCGAAAAGACGCCCTTGGGTGCCCGCCGCATATGCTGCGACCTGTGCATCTGTTGGCAATTGGGCAGCCGCGCCTTCAAGCCCTTCGGTGAACGCTGTTTGGCTGCCCCACGCATTGGTTGCGCCGCCATAAAGATCAGCGGCCAAGGGGGCGGCTTCTTCAGGCAACGCGGTTGCAAACGTGTCCTGACCCAGCGGGCTGTAGGCCTCAAAGCTCAACGGGATGAACTGGAGGATGTAGTCCACAAGTGCGGTGCCATATGTCGTCATTGCAAACATAAAACTGCCGAAGACAACAAAGGTGAGCAGCAGGATGATCGACAGGACAAGGTTGAGGTTCGACAGGTACTTAATCCCGCGGCCCACGCCTGACACGGCGGACAGGATCGACAGAAACATGATCACACACAGGGCGGAGAGCAATCCAACGGTGGACGGTGTCGGTGGCGCATCGCCTTCGGCAACCCCCATCAACCACTCCATGCCCGTGACCGCGTAAACGCCATCGACGAACTGGCTCACGCCGTAGCCGATGGTGACCGACACGCCGAGGATGGTGGCAACCACACCCAGCACGTCCACGATGTGGCCGACGATGCCATTGGCGACCTTCCCCAGCAGAGGTGTCAGGGCGGATCGGATCGTCAGGGGCATGTCACGGGTATATGCGTAATAGGCAAGGCTCAGCCCCGTCACCACGTAGATGGCCCAGGCATGAAATCCGTAATGCAGGAAGGTGTAGCGGTAGGCCGATGTGAGTGCCTCTGGACTGTTGCCTGCAACGTTACCTGCAACGGTTTCGGGGTTTGATCCCCACAGCCCCAACGGCTCAGCCGTGGCAAACACCATCAGGCCGACGCCAAGGCCCGCACCGAACATCATCGAAAACCACGAGAAGTTCGAAAACTCGGGGACCGTGTCATGCCCACCCAGCTTGCGTTTGCCGGTTGGCAGGATCGCAAGGGCAAACAAAAAGAATGCAAAGCACCCGACTGAAATGATGTAGAACGAGTTGAACCCCTGCAAGAGCGCCCAATTCCAACTGTCGAGCGTGCCATTGGCGCTGACGGGAAAAAGAATGGCCCAAAGCACGAGGGCGACCATGATCGCCTTGGACTTGAGCGCGATGGGAAGGCTGTAGCCTTCGTAGAACCCTGATTCCTGCTTGTTGATATCAAGATCCGTGAACGGTTCCTTTATCGCCATGTGTCGGCTCCCTGTCTGTTGGGTTGGCCCGGCATCTTGTGTGACCTGGGCTTGGGTTTCAGCACACCGCTTCACACAACAAAGCCAGCGGCCAAAGGGTGCGCCACAAACTGCGCAACCTTCCTCTAGGGTGGCAGGCTCGCGTCAGAACACTGGTGAAATCCCGACAGCAAGAGGTGCCGATTTGACGTTTTTTGTCGGTTTTCGGTGCATATCGGGGCGACTGATCACGTCGGTAGGCGCCTCCGAAACGCGCACGAATCTCGAAAACTGAGACAAAAATCGTGATGTGCCATGCGCACACTGGAAGCCACCATAGCACGAAATCGGCCCGATTCCTGAAAAGGAGGTGACGAAATTTCATATCGGAACCAGAAACGGCCATCTGGTGCCCAAAGCGACCCGCCGAAGGGAAAATAATTCTTCTTCAATTGGCGAACCCGTGGTTTGCTCCTGTCATAAAAATGAAAACAGGAAGGTAACCATGTCAATTCAACCTCCATTGACGGAGCTGCCGATAAAAACAGCGGACAGCGGTTTTTATCGCGGCTTTAGCGTCAACGTTGCTGTGGTCAGTAAGATCATCATAAGCATGCTGGTCGTGTGGTGCATTGTTTGGCCCACAGAAGCAGGCACCATTCTGGGTGACTGGAACAGCGTAATTCTTGCAAACTTCGCCGCTTGGTACATCTGGGTCGTCGCATTCTTTGTGCTTGTTTGCCTGGGACTTGCGATCTGGCCAACGGCCGGGCGTCTGAATCTTGGCCAACCCGGGGAAAAGCCTGAATTCACCAACTTCTCGTGGTTCTCTATGATGTTCGGCGCCGGTATCGGCGTAGGAATGCTCACTTGGGCCGTGGCGGAACCGGTTGCACACTTCAAAAACAACCCGTCCGTCATTCAGGGTGCGACCACGGCACTGGGCGAAGACAACGTGCGCGAGGCCTATGTCTGGTCCTTCCTGCACTGGGGTCTTGGCGCGTGGGCCTGCTACGCGGTGGCGGGGCTGGCGCTGGCGTTCTTCAGCTATCGCCGTGGTCTGCCGCTGACGATCCGGTCGTCACTGACACCGCTGTTCGGTGCGCGCCTGTCCGGGTTCCTTGGCAACCTGATCGATATCGTGGCGGTTGTGGCAACCATCCTTGGTGTGGCTCAGACCCTCGGCTTTGGTGTCGAGCAGTTTGTGGCCGGTCTGACCCGTATCGGCATCGGTGGTCTGGTGCAGGAAAGCGGTTCCGCGACGACGCTGGGCATCATCGTGGCCTTGCTGGTGATCATGGGCGCTTCGACCCTGTCGGCTCTTTCGGGCGTGGGCAAGGGGATCAAGTGGCTGTCGAACATCAACATGGTCTTGTCGATCTTTCTGCTCAGCTTCTTCATCATTTTTGGCGCGACGTTCTTTGGCGCTGCAGCCTTCTTTGTCGGTATCTGGGATTATCTGATCTCGCTGCCGTGGCTCAGCTTCAACGTCTATGCCGCTGACGGTGTCGAAGGGTCCGAAGCGTTCCTGCTGGCGCAATGGCAGGGCTGGTGGCCCGTGTTCTACTGGGCGTGGTGGATCGCATTCGCACCGTTCGTGGGCTTGTTCCTGGCGCGCATCTCTCGCGGTCGGACCATCCGCGAATTCGTGCTGGGTGCCATGATCGTTCCGTCGCTGATGTGCTTTGTCTGGTTTTCGTGGGCCGGTGGTACCGCCATCGATCTGGAACTGAACGGCGACGCAAACGGTGTCATTCTGGACGCGGCCAATGGCGACAAGATCTTTGCCATGACCGAATTCATGCTGGCACCCATCGCAGAGTTCCTGGCTTGGGCCATGGCAGTCGTCATCGTTGTGCTCTTGATGACGTTCCTCGTGACATCCGCAGACTCCGCGGTTCTGATCGTGAACACCATCAACGCCGCTGGCGACGAAGGACCCAAGGCACGCCCCCACATCCTGTTCTGGGGCGGTGCCCTTGGCCTCGTGGTGGCAGGCTTGCTCATCTCAGGCGGAACCGGTGCCATTCAGACGGCGATGGTGATCGGCGCGTTGCCATTCTCGATCGTGATGGCGCTGATGTGCGTGGCATTGATCAAGGCGATCTACAATGACGGTCGCCGCGAGGCAGCGGGTGTACCCGCCGTGCATTCGGAAATTCCGGGTGCGACCGGCAACGGGCTATCGCCGGCCGAATAGGCGCGGTTGAGAACTCAAATGAAGGCCCCGGTGCTTGCGCGCCGGGGCCTTTGTCTTATCGTGGCCTCAGTATTGAAAGGTTCACTCATGTCTCTCGATCTCGAGTTCGTCCGCGCGCAATTCCCCGCCTTCGCCGAACCGTCCCTGCAAGGGCAGGCATTCTTCGAAAACGCTGGTGGCAGCTATACCTGCGGTTACGTCATCGACCGGCTGTTTCGCTTCTACACCCAGCGCAAAGTGCAGCCCTATGCCGATTACGAGGCCTCCCGCCTAGGTGGAGAGGAAATGGACGAGGCGCGCACCCGGATGGCCGCCCTGCTTGGCGTCGATGATGACGAATTGAGCTTTGGGCCATCAACGACCCAGAACACCTACGTTCTGGCGCAAGCATTTGCCCAGATGATGGAGCCCGGTGAGGCCATCGTCGTCACCAACCAGGATCACGAAGCCAACAGCGGTCCGTGGCGCCGCTTGACCGATCGCGGGATCGAGGTGCGCGAGTGGCAGCTTGACCCCGGCACCGGTCATTTGGACCCGGCGGCCCTCGAACAACTGCTGGACGAGAAGGTGCGTCTGGTCTGCTTTCCGCACTGCTCCAACGTCGTCGGAGAGATCAATCCGGTGACCGAAATCACCGCACTTGCCCACGCGGCGGGCGCTTTTGTCTGTGTCGATGGCGTCAGCTACGCGCCCCACGGCTTCCCGGATGTGGGTGATCTTGGCCCCGACATCTACCTGTTTTCGGCCTACAAGACCTACGGCCCGCATCAAGGTCTGATGGTCATCCGCCGCACGCTGGGGGAGCTCCTTCCAAACCAGGGGCACTCTTTCAACGCCGGGTCGCTTTACAAGCGGTTCACACCGGCGGGACCCGATCATGCACAGGTTGCCGCCTGTGCAGGCATGGCAGATTATGTAGACGCTTTGTACGATCATCATGTCGGTGGTGGTCACACACAAGTGTCCCCGCGGGGACAGATCGTGCACGACCTCATGCGCGCCCGCGAAGTCGAAGCGCTGGCTCGCGTGATGGCCATGCTCAAGGATCGCAACGACCTGCGGGTGCTCGGTCCCACGGATGCGGCCACACGTGCGCCCACGATTGCTTTGGATCTGGGCCGTGACCCTGTGGCCGTGGCTGCGGAGCTGGCCGGGCACGGTATCATGGCAGGTGGCGGGGACTTCTATGCCGGGCGGGCGTTGCAGGCGATGGGTGTCGATCCCGACCGTGGCGTCCTGCGCCTCAGCTTCACGCATTACACCAGCGACGCCGAGATTGATCAGCTGTTGAACGCCCTCGACACAGTTCTGTGACGCAAGGGCAGCCTGCGACACCTTGATCCAAAGCGCTGCGTGCTACGTAAGCCTTGGTTAAGAATAAGGAACGGGGCCTTGAGCAGCACACCGATCATCATGTGGTTCCGCCGCGACCTGCGGCTGAGCGATCACCCAGCTTTGAAAGCCGCCTGTGACAGCGGGCGTCCGGTCATCCCGGTGGTGATCCGCGATGCCAGCGTGGATGATCTGGGGGCCGCGCCAAAGTGGCGCTGGGGCCTTGGCATCGAACACCTGTCGCAGTCATTGAAAGACAAGGGCAGCAGACTGATCTTTCGCTCCGGTGACGCGCTGGAGGTGCTGCAAAAGCTGATCGAAGAGACCGGTGCAGGGGCCGTCTATTGGTCGCGTCTTTACGATCCCCAAGCGGTCGAGCGGGACAGCAAGATCAAGACCGCCCTCAAGGAACAGGACATCGACGCGCGCAGCTATGGCGGGCACCTGATGTTCGAGCCGTGGACAACCGAGACCAAGACCGGCGGCTTTTACAAGGTCTACACCCCGTTCTGGCGGTCGGTGAAGGACCGCGATGTGGATGCGCCGCTGCCCACACCCGGCTCGTTTGCAACGCCTGCGAAATGGCCCGACGGCGAAGATCTTGGCACGTGGTCCTTGGGCAAAGCCATGAACCGTGGCGCCGACGTGGTCAGGCCCTACGTTCGCTTGGGCGAAAGTGCTGCACAGTCCCGTCTGGGGGCGTTCATGGCCTCCAAGGTCGCAAGCTACAATGAAGGCCGCGATATTCCGGGCGAAGACCGCACGTCCAACCTGTCGGAAAACCTGGCCTTGGGAGAGATCAGTCCGCATCAGTGTTGGCACGCTGGCGTGCGTGCATTGAACGAAGGCAAATCCGGGGCGGAGATATTCCTTAAGGAACTGGTGTGGCGCGAGTTTGCCTACCATCTGATGCACCACACGCCCCGCATTCTGGACCAGAACTGGAAAGAGGATTGGGACAGCTTTCCATGGAACGAAGATGCGCGCGGGGCGCAAGTCTGGGCTTGGAAAAAAGGGCGCACGGGCATCCGCTTCGTCGATGCCGCCATGCGGGAACTCTATGTGACAGGACGGATGCACAACCGGGGCCGGATGATCGTGGCCTCGTACCTGTGCAAGCACCTGATGACACATTGGCGCATTGGTCAGCAGTGGTTCGAGGACTGCCTGATCGACTGGGACCCGGCCAGCAATGCGATGGGCTGGCAATGGTCTGCAGGGTCGGGGCCAGACGCGACCCCATACTTCCGAGTATTCAACCCGGTCACGCAACTCGACAAATTCGACAAGAACCGCGATTATGTCAGCCGCTGGATCGCGGAAGGACGCAGCAACAAGGCGGCCGAGGCATTGTCCTTTTTCGATGCGATCCCCCGACACTGGGGCATGTCACCGGATGATGAGTACCCCGATCCGATTGTACCGGCGGATGAAGGGCGCAAACGGGCGCTAAGTGCTTATGAAAACCGTGATTTTTAACGACAACCGCCTGCGCATGGTTGCGCAGCACAATGTGTCAAGCTAACTTGACAAAAACGCGAATGGGGAGCGTGCATGATCCTGACAACGACTGACGGCCAGACCGGCTTGCCACGGTATTTTACCCGTGTCTTTTCGATGGCTCAGGGGATGAACACAGGCCGCGTGGACTTTGTGCTCGCGGATGGGCGCCGGTTTCGGGCCGAAGGGCCAAATCCCGGTCCCGTGGCCGAGGTGCATATCCACAATGACGATATTTTTGCGCGGCTGATCCGTGAAGGAGACCTTGGATTCTGTGACGCGTATCTGGATGAATGGTGGACCACGCCGGACTTGCAGGCTTTCATGGACTGGGTGCACGCCGACAATGACAGCCTTTACGATGGCTTCCCCGGCATGGGGCTGGTCCGTCATTTCGAGCGCTTTCGTTTCTGGTTGCAACGCAACCACCGCGATCAGGCGCGCAAGAACATCAGTTATCACTACGATCTGGGCAATGACTTCTATGGTCTGTGGCTGGACGACACGATGACCTATTCATCCGCCCTGTTCGAGACGGGACAGGAAAGCCATGAAGCTGCGCAAATTGCCAAATACGCCAGCATGATTGACCAGATGGGCGCGCAACCGGGTGACCACATTCTGGAAATCGGCTGCGGCTGGGGGGGCTTTGCCGAATACGCGGCCAAAGAGCGCGGCCTTAAGGTGACAGGGCTGACGATCAGTGAGGAACAGATCAAGTATGCCCGTGAGCGCATTGAAAAGGCAGGTCTTTCTGGCCAGGTGGACTTCAAGCTGCAAGACTACCGGGACGAACGTGGCACCTATGACGGCATTGCGTCGATCGAGATGTTCGAAGCAGTTGGCGAGAAATACTGGCCCATCTACTTCGAGACCGTGCGTGAACGCCTCAAACCCGGCAAGAACGCAACCTTGCAGATCATCACCGTGCAAGATCGGCGTTGGAAGGTCTACAAACGGGGCGTGGACTTTATCCAGAAATACATCTTTCCGGGTGGTATGTTACCAAGCCCTTCGGCCTTGCGTGAACAGGTCGTCAAGGCAGGCCTTGGCATCGAAAAGTCGATTGAATTTGGCCAAAGCTACAACATCTCGCTGCGCCGTTGGCACGATACGTTCAACCAAAGGTGGGACCAGATCGCCGAGATGGGCTTTGACGATCGATTCCGCCGGATGTGGAATTTTTACCTCACCTCTTGCGCGGCGACCTTTGAAAGTGCCAACTGCGACGTAACGCAGATCACGATCAAACGACCCGGATAGCCATGAACGAGCACATAAATGCCTGACGCAGCCAAACTGGTGGCCGCTTTGGGCCTTGGGCTTCTGGCCTTTATCGTGTCCGGCATGATCATGCCGCTGTTCGAGGAAGACACCAATTTTGGATGGTTCACGCATGTGAACGTTGTCGTCGGGGTCATTTGCGGCTGGATTGTTATCGGCAGTCGGGCCGGACGTGGCATGACCTCTGCCATCAACGTCGGCCTGACCGGACCGGTTGTCTTGGTGTTCTGGGGCCTTTTCATACAGTCGTGCAACGAAATGGTCCGGATCGCGATGAAAAATCGGTATGATGGTGCGTTCGACGCATTGGTCGACGTTTTTCAGATCGGCGCCGAATGGGCACTTTTGATGAGCACGATCCCGATCTGGACGACGCTGTTGCTGGGGGGCGTCATCACAGGCGTTCTGACCGAATACGCGTGGCGCACCTGGCGATAGATCAATGAACACATTGTTTTTCTACGGCACGTTGCGACACGTGCCCTTGCTGGAATGCGTTCTGGGTCGCTCATCCGATACGCTTGATCTGGCGGAGGCGCAGTTGCCTGACCACGTGGCGCTGTCGTCGCCCGACGGGCACTATCCTGTGTTGCGTCCCCAACGTGGCACTGCCACGGCAGGCGTCATTGTGCGCGCCTTGTCAGATCAGGACATCGCGCGTCTGAACCACTATGAAGGTGGGTTTGCATATGAGTTGCGCAAAGTCACCCTGAGCACGGGCGAAAGTGCTGCCGTGTATATCCCGGACGCCAGCGTCCAATCACTGGACACCGCGTGGGATTTCCAAGCGTGGCAGGATCGTTGGGCGGACATGACCCTTTGGGCGGCCAAAGAGGTGATGGACGCGTTCGGACGAATGTCACCCGCCGACATCGCAACCCGGTTTCCGCGCATCCGCGCCCGGGCATGGAGCAAGGTTCTGGCGCAGTCCGGGCGGCACGGGCTGGGTGTCTTGCGGGGACAGGTGGACGTTGTTTCGCGGACACAAGCCTATAGCAATTTCTACGCCTTGGAAGATGTCCAACTGCGTCACGAAGAATTCGATGGCGGCATGTCGGACACGCTTGATCGGGCTGTGCTCGTATCATCGGATGCGGCGATTGTCCTGCCCTATGACCCTGATCGGGATCGTGTCTTGCTTGTGGAACAGATCCGGCTTGGCCCGATTGGTCGTGCAGATCCCGTGTGCTGGCAAATGGAGCCTGTTGCGGGTCTGATCGATCCTGGCGAGACGCCCGAGCAAGCCGCGCGCCGCGAAGGGGCCGAAGAAGCCGACCTTGTGTTCCAAAGGCTGGAACCGGCGGGGGAATGCTATGCCTCGCCCGGTGCTGCGACTGACTTTTTCCATTTGTTCGTGGGTTTGTGCGATTTGCCCGATGGCAGTGCGGGTCTTGGCGGAGAGCCGACGGAAGGCGAGAACATTCGCAGCCACCTGATGTCCTTTGATGCGCTTCTGAACATGGCCGAAGACCGCCGGGTTGCGAATACACCTTTGGCCATGCTGACCTATTGGCTGGGGCATCACCGTGCGCGGTTGCGCAACCGGGCCTGAGCTAACGTGGCTTGAGGTCACGGGGCACCACAGCTACACCTTTGGCGAACGACGAAAGGAATGCCCCATGCGCTACGCATCTGATCTGGCCGAGGCCATTGGAAACACGCCCCTGATCAAGCTGCGCAGGGCGAGCGAAGAGACGGGGTGCACAATTCTTGGCAAGGCCGAGTTCATGAACCCCGGCCAGTCTGTCAAGGACCGCGCGGCCCTCGCCATCATTCAAGAGGCCGTGGCAAGTGGCGAATTGCGCCCCGGTGGAACCATTGTCGAGGGCACGGCGGGCAATACGGGCATTGGCCTTGCTCTTGTCGGCGCTTCAATGGGCTTCAAGACGGTGATCGTAATCCCGGAGACACAAAGCCAGGAAAAGAAGGACATGTTGCGCCTTGCCGGGGCCGAGTTGGTGCAGGTGCCAGCGGCTCCTTACCGCAATCCGAACAACTTCGTCCGTTATTCCGGTCGTCTGGCCGAAAAGCTTGCCAAGACGGAACCGAATGGCGCGATCTGGGCCAATCAGTTCGACAATGTCGCCAATCGCAAAGCCCATATCGAAACCACCGGACCTGAGATATGGGACCAGACCGACGGCAAGGTCGACGGCTTCATCTGTGCCGTGGGGTCTGGTGGGACATTGGCCGGCGTGGCCCAGGTGTTGCAGCCCAAAGGTGTCAAGATCGGTCTGGCTGACCCGGACGGCGCGGGGCTTTTCAGCTACTTCACAACCGGCGAAATCGCGATGGAAGGGTCCTCCATTGCCGAAGGCATCGGGCAAGTACGCATCACCAAGAACCTTGAAGGGCTGACCCCGGATTTCAACTACAATATCCACGATTCAGAAGCGTTGCCAATTGTCTTCGATCTGCTGGAACATGAGGGCCTGTGCCTTGGTGCGTCGTCCGGTGTGAACGTGGCCGGGGCCATTCGCATGGCTAAGGATATGGGTCCGGGCCACACCATCGTGACCATCCTGTGCGACTTTGGCACACGCTATCAGTCCAAGCTGTTCAATCCTGATTTCCTTAAGGAAAAAGGCCTGCCCGTGCCAGAGTGGCTTGATCAGGGACCATCCAGCATTCCCGGCGTTTTCGAGGACGTGTGATGCATCTCGCCTTTGTGCGTGCCGCAATTCTGTCGCTGTGCTTTGCTGTCTTTGCAACATGCACCACCGCGCAAAACGCCGGGCCGGACTACGCATCATGGCAAACGGCCGCATCGCGCGCGGAAGACGCGGTAGAGACGGCGCGAGCGTCCGATCGCGCCCTTGAAACCTTACGAGCCGAGGTGGCGGATTGGCGGCTGCAATTCCAAAACCAGCTGAACGCCAATGACAGCCGGTTGCAGACGTTACGCGACCAGATCGCGGCCCTTGGGCCTGCGCCCGAGGAAGGGCAGGATGAAGCGTCGGAAATTGCAAACAGGCGGGCCGAATTGAATGCCCAGCTTGAACGGTTGAGCACACCGCGACGAACCGCCGAAGAAGCGTTCAGCCGCGCCAATGGCATCATCACTGAAATTGACGAAATCCTGCGCCAGCGACAGACAGATGAACTGTTGAACATGGGGCCGTGGCCGGTCAATCCATCGAACTGGTCAACCGCCGCGCGACATGCCCAAGACACGTTGATCGCGATGTCAGCGGGGATACGGCAGGCGTGGAAAAACCCGTCGCGCATGTCGAATGCCAGCGACAACCTGCCTTTGATCCTTGTGTTGCTGGCCATTGGTATCGTGCTGCTGGCGCGCTCGCGCTACTGGTCGGAGCTGTTGGCCGTGCGCATCCAGCGTGGCGATGCCAGATCAAGTGCGGGCGTGGCAAGTTTTGTCGTGTCACTGGGGCAGATCATCCTGCCCATGCTGGGCCTGTTCGCGTTCATTCGGGCGGTTCGTGCCACGCAGCTCTTCGGCCCGCGCGGTGATTTGTTGCTGGACGCGCTTGAAGGTGTGGGCCTTGTGCTGTTCTTCTCGCTCTGGCTGGCAAGCCGTTTGTTCCCCAAGGACGACGCCCTGCGAGCACCAGTCGCCATTCCTGAGAATCGGCGGTCCGAGGGACGCATCTATACCGTCACTCTGGGCGTCGTCTTTGCGATCTACATCCTGCTGGGCCGCTTTTCCGACTTCGACCGCTATGATCCAGGGTCAGACGCGGTTCTGAACTTCCCACTGATCATGGTGGCGTCCCTTATTCTGATCCGGTTGGGGTGGCTCTTGCGTCGGCGTGTCCGCGACAGCGCCGAAGACAGTGATCACGAGGCGCGCTATGGCGACCGCATCGTCGGCACCGTTGGGCAGGCCGTGATTGCCGTGGGCCTGATCGCCCCGATCCTTGCCGCGCTGGGGTTTGGTGCAGCGGCAAAATTCCTGACCTATCCCATGATCCTGACGCTGGCGCTGATCGGTACGGTCGTTCTGTTGCAGGGTGTAATCCGCGACGCCTATGCCGCGCTGCGACCGGGTGAGGGCGCGCGGGACAGTCTGGTGCCGACCCTTCTCGGGTTCCTGGTCGTTCTGCTCGCCATCATCCCGCTGTCCCTGATCTGGGGGGCACGTGTGACCGACCTGACGGAAGTGTGGGCCACCCTGCGATCTGGCCTGACCATCGGTGACATGACCATCTCACCCGGCAGCTTCTTTACGCTGATTGTCGTCTTTGTCATCGGCTACCTTCTGACCCGCGCGGTGCAGAACGCGTTGAAAACCTCTGTTCTGCCAAAGACCAGGATTGATCCGGGCGGGCAGGTCGCGATTGTGTCGGGCCTTGGTTATGTCGGTATTTTCCTAGCGGCCCTGATTGCCATCACGTCCGCAGGCATTGATCTGTCAAGCCTTGCCATCGTGGCCGGAGCCCTTTCCGTCGGCATCGGCTTTGGTCTGCAAACCATCGTGTCGAACTTTGTGTCCGGTATCATCCTGTTGATCGAGCGTCCCATTTCCGAAGGTGACTGGATCGAGGTTGGAGGGCAAATGGGCTACGTGCGCTCGATATCGGTCCGCTCGACGCGGATTGAAACCTTCGACCGCACGGACGTCATCGTGCCCAATGCCGACCTGATCTCGGGCACGGTCACCAACTACACCCGCGGCAACACTGTGGGCCGCGTGATCATACCCGTGGGCGTGGCCTATGGCACCGACACACGCCGGGTCGAGGCGGTGTTGAAAGAGATTGCAGATGCCCATCCCATGGCCCTTGCCAATCCACCACCCGCCGTCCTGTTCATGGGCTTTGGTGCGGACAGCCTCGACTTTGAAATCCGCATCATTCTGCGTGATGTAAATTGGATGCTGGCCGTCAAGAACGAGATCAACCACCAGATCGCGGCTCGGTTCGAAGCGGAAGGAATCGAGATACCCTTTGCCCAGCGGGATGTGTGGCTGCGCAACCCGGAAGTTCTGCAACCCCAGTCACAGGGGGACAAGCCTGCGGCGGCCCCACCAACGGTTCAGCATATTGACCAAACCGACATGGACCCGGACAGCCCGGCCGAGGATGGAGACGGACGATGACCAGCCCCTTGTTTCGCGATGACGCCTATGCCCGTGATGCAGACGGTGTTGTGATGGCACACACCCCCGAGGGCGGTATCGTTCTGGACCAGACCGTGTTCTATCCCACGGGTGGCGGACAACCCGGTGACAGCGGAGCGCTGACATGGTCCGGTGGCGCGCTTGGTATCGCGACTGCGATCAAGGGCGATGACGATGCGATTGTATTGGTTCCGGCAGAACCACGTGCCTTGCCACCTGTCGGGACAAATGTGACTCAAAGCCTCGATTGGGACCGCCGCTATGCGCATATGCGCGTACACACGGCCTTGCATTTGTTGTCGGTGGCACTGCCGTTCGGCGTCACCGGAGGCTCTGTCGGGGCAGGGCGCGGGCGACTGGATTTCGACATGGCCGATGCCCCGGAAAACCGCGACGAGGTCGAAGAGATGCTGAACGCCCACGTGTCCGCCGATATCCCCGTCAGCGCCGAATGGATCACCGATGCCGAGCTTGATGCCAACCCCGGCATGGTCAAGACACTGTCGGTCCAGCCACCCCGTGGTGCGGGGCGGATCCGTCTGATCCGCATTGGCGAGGCCGACACAACCGTGGACCTGCAACCCTGCGGCGGCACCCATGTGGCCCGCACAGGCGAGATCGGTAGCCTGCGCATCGGCAAGATCGAAAAGAAGGGGCGGATGAACCGGCGCGTTTATCTACATCTGGACCGATAGGGGCACGCGGCAGCTTTCTTTCATCTTGCGACTTGCATTCGACCACCGGGTTTGGATAAAGACGCCCCACGGACAGGTGGCCGAGTGGTCGAAGGCGCACGCCTGGAAAGTGTGTAGGCGGGAGACCGTCTCCAGGGTTCGAATCCCTGTCTGTCCGCCACTCTTCCTTTTTGCACCACGCTTCAGGTCATGTGAGAACCTGCTTGTGGGGTCGAACCGCGTTTCTTTGACCAGTTTCGGAGTTGGTGCATTGCGGTCTGCGGTCGAACAGCTTTCTGCCGATACGCATCAAGGGCACAAGCTGGGCAGCGGTTCAGAACATTGTCGTGACTGTCGCATTTTATCGAGGGCTTTCATTGCGGTGGCTCCGAACCGTCGTGAAGAAGTACAGCCTGAACCGGGGGAAATAAGTTGAATTGCTGAAAGATGACCCGATGCGCGGAACTGCGTCAGCAGACCCAACGTCAAGCATCAGAACACGTAGGTCGCGCGTTCTGCTATGTCATAGATTATTGACAGCGAACTGCCTGCGAGTGGAATATATCAAATTGCCGATACTTCTAAGTCGTTCTATCCCTAAAAGGGTCGAGGACGCCGTCGAGGGGGACGATATCCATGCAAGCCGACTTTCGGCAGGCCCTGAAGGATCGGACATATGCCGATCATGTGCGCGTTGACGAAACGCTTGCCGGTTTCGACTTGCAAACGCGGGACGGCTTTGCCGCGTTTCTGGGGATTCATCATGTCTGTTTCGACGCGATGACCAGCGCTGCGATCAACGACAGTCATGCGCAAAGCAGCCTGCGCGATATGCAGCGGCGTATCGCGGCGGATTTGGCCACGTTGGGCACGTCATATACGCCGATGGCTGCGGCACCGATGGACCCGGTCGACCCTTTGGCGATGGACTACATCATCGAAGGCTCCCGCCTTGGCAGCCAAGTGCTCAAGCGCAACTGGGCAACATCCACCGACGCACTTGTCCGCGATGCGCAGGCCTATTTCGCGATGGCCCCGGTGCCCGGCCGGTGGCGCAGCGTCTGCCATGACCTCGGGCAGGTGCCTGTTCAAAGCGCGCGGGCAGACACGATCACAACAGACACCAGACGGCTCTTTGATCTTTTCTACGAAGTTGCCAGCACATGGACCGTCCAGCACAGTCTGGGCAAGGAACTCACGTCATGACTCAACTCGACAAAGGTGGGGCTGCGGATCAGTCAGTGGACCTCACCAATTGCGACCGCGAACCCATACATCTTCTTGGGAATGTGCAAGGCTACGGATGTCTGATTTCCACATCCTCCGACCTGATGATCAATCACATGTCAGCCAACTGCGCGGAGATGCTGGGCCTTGATCCGAACGAGGTTGTCGGCCAGCGCCTGATCGAATTGCTGCCTGAACGGACGGTGCACGACTTGCGCACCAAATTGCAGATCAGCAGCAGCTCGGGCGCGGGTGGCAGCCGCCTGTTCGGCTACGATGTCCTTGAGGACGGACGCCTGTTCGACGTCTCCATCCATGTGTCCGGCCAGTCCTTCATATTTGAATTCGAGCCGAAATCCTCGGAAGAGGAGCGCGACGACATGGCTCTGGTGCAGCCGTTGATTGCACGCGTCGCCAAGAAGGACACGGTGATCTCCGCCGTGCAGGAGGCGGCGGTGGCGCTGCAGGTCCTGTCCGGGTTTGACCGGGTCATGGTGTACCGCTTTGCGCAGGACGGGTCCGGTGAAGTGATCGCGGAACGGCACGCCTCGGGCATGGAGCCCTTTCTGGGGCTGCGATATCCGGCCAGCGATATCCCCAAGCAGGCCCGCGAGCTTTACAAGCGCAGCACGTTGCGTCTGATTGCGGACGTGAACGGAGAGGTGTCACCGCTTGTTCCCGAGCGCAATCCCAATGGCGAGCCGCTGGACCTGTCCCTGTCGGTGACACGGGCCGTGTCGCCCATCCATCTGGAATACCTGCGAAACATGGGCGTCGAGGCGTCGATGTCAGTGTCCATTCTGAAGGACGGCGACCTGTGGGGCCTCTTTGCATGTCACCATCGGTCCGCCCGGTACGTGGACTATGAGCGCCGCACTGCGATCGAGCTTTTTGCCCAGTTTTTCTCGTACGAACTCGAACGCAAGCTGGAGGCCGAAATTCGCGACGAGGAACGCAATTCGCGGGCGCTGCACGACCGCCTGATGGTTCGGTTGTCCGCTGGCAGCGACCTTATCGACAGCTTCGAAGTCATCGCGGACGAGTTGTCCCAGGTTGTGTCCAGCGACGGGGTCGCCGTGTACTCCGAAGGGCGCTACACCGCGCGCGGTTCTGCCCCCACGGCCGACGAATTCAAACGGCTGGTGCGCTTTTTGAACACCGCCCCAACCGGGCAGGTGTTTGCGACGGACCGCATCATTGCGAACTACCCCGATGCCGAAGCCATCGGTGACCGTGTGGCGGGACTTGTCGCCGTACCGATTTCCCGAACACCGCGCGACTATATCGTGTTCTTCCGTCGCGAGATTGCACGGTCCGTCCGGTGGGCAGGCAATCCCGAAAAGCCGGTGGAAGTGGGCCCAAACGGGGTGCGCCTGACGCCGCGAAAAAGCTTTGACGCTTGGACGGAGATGGTGCGCAACACCTCAGCGCCATGGATAGAAAGCGAACTGCGGGCCGCCGAAGCGCTGCGCCTGTCCTTGATCGAAATCGTTCTCAAGCTGACTGACGAGGCGAACGCGGATCGCAAGGCAGCCGCGGAAAAGCAGGAACTGTTGATCGCGGAACTCAATCACCGGGTGCGAAACATCCTCAACCTGATTCAAGGGCTCGTCTCGCAAAGCAAATCGGGGGCTGTGACACTCGAATCCTATACCAAAGTACTGGATGGCCGCATTCAGTCGCTCGCACGGGCGCATGATCAACTCACCCGTCAGGAATGGGCGCCAAGCGCCATCAGGAACCTGATCCACGTCGAAGTGAACGCATTCCTGAACGGACAAAGGGAACGTCTGGTCGTGACCGGCGACGCCCCTTTGCTTGCCCCCGAGGCGTTTTCCACCATGGCCTTGGTGATCCATGAACTGGTCACAAACTCCGCCAAGTATGGCGCGTTGACCGATCAGTCTGGCAGGGTCGGTGTCGACCTGAACATTGCCGATGACGGCGCGCTTGTCATCGAATGGCGCGAGCGCGGTGGACCTGTGGTCAAGGCGCCGACAAGACGCGGGTTTGGGTCCACGATCATCGAACGCACCGTGCCGTTCGAACTGAATGGAACGGTCGAGACGCGCTTCAAGATCTCCGGGTTCGAAGCCGATATCATGATCCCATCACGATATGTCTCCGAAGGCGTGATAGTCGACAAGGAGGACGGCCCGAGCGACGCCCCAAGCACTGGCAGCGCTATGGTCGAGTTGTCCGGCACAGCGCTCGTGCTGGAGGACAACATGGTGATCGCCCTGGATGCGTCCGACATCCTGAGCGGCATCGGGGCATCCGACGTCAAGCTGGCAAGTTCCGTTGAAGACGCGCTCGAAATCATCGAGGGCGAGGATATCAGCTTTGCCGTGCTGGACATAAATCTGGGCAACCAGACATCACTGCCCGTTGCGCAGCGGTTGAACGCTCTGAACATCCCCTTCGTCCTCGCCACCGGATACGGTGATGTCGAAAGCATTCTGACTGAATACCCGGACGCGCCCGTGGTTCAGAAACCGTTCACGTCCGAAAGCCTGTACAAACAAACGCATATGGCACTGGCGAAAGAGACCTAGCTACAGCCCTGTCTCGTGTGACCGCGCAGGACAGGGCTGTCGGTTACACGAGCAAGCACACGGCATTTCACATGCCCTTAGTCCGTTGCGCAAAGACAACGCGCAGAGCTTGGTCAAAGGCGTGGGTCAGGTCATGTTTCCGTGCCCTGTCGGGCGCGAAATACCCGAACTCGATCTCCATGCGCGGCTCCCAATCCACCAGCCGAACATCGGAGGCCAATTCGGGGTCCAATGCGACCGGATCGGCAAAGGTAAAGCCCATGCCGCGCTGCACCAGCCTGTAGGCCGCCGATCCCAGTGACACCTCATGCGCCACCCGAAGCCGCGCACCAATTGCGGCCAGTTCCTGATCGACGATGCGTCGAATGACTGTTGTGTCATCCAGCGCGATATACGGCACATCCGCCAGGTCCTCCGGGCGCAGCACATCGCGCGCGGCCAAGGGATGATCGCTGGCGATGGCGATTTTCAGGGGAACCGCACCCAACCGAACAGGTGCCATCTGATCAATCGCCAACGGAAGCGCCGTCAGGCCGATGTCGTAGCGATCATTCAGCATCCGCCGCCCAAGGTCGCGGCGCGGGTGGATCTCAAGCTTGATTGGCTGATCGGGAAAGGCATCACGCAACAGGGCAATGGCCGGGATGGCCAGGCCATTGACGATCCGTGTCTGCGCGATGATCCGGAACGCTTCGGGCGATCCGCTTTGTATCTGCTGAACGAAAGCCGGTAGGGCGTCGATCTGAGACAGGATGCGCAGGGCTTCGGGATAAAAGCGTTCGGCCTCTGGCGTGGGGATCAACCGTCGGTTTTCGCGTCGGAACAACCGGATCGCATATTCCTGTTCCAGCAGTTGCAGCAATCTGCTTGCTGCCGACTGGCTCAGATGCATTGCGTCCGCCGCACGGACGAGGGTGCCTTCCTCCATCACCAGGCAGAACACTTTCAGGCAGCGCAGGTTCATCGTTCGAATTTCTCGATGTATAATTCGGATAATTCTGTTTTTTCTACGCAAACAGATGCCCTACGGTCCAGCCATAATCGATGTGGCGCCGGTCCAAGGTGTCACCGCCCAAGGGAGGACATCATGAAACGACGCGACTTTATCAAGACGGGGGTGTCGGCCTATGCCGCACTGGCCGCGCTGCCCGCATTTGCCGAATGGTCGCCACGGCGGCCCATCAATGCCATTCTGCCGTACTCCGCAGGCGGCGGTACGGATGCGCTCGCACGTGCGGCAGCGGCGTCTGCGGATGGTATCCTTCCGGTTCCGCTGGTCATCGTCAACAAACCCGGATCGTCCGGCATCACCGGCGCGACCGAGGCGGCAGCGGCCCGCCCCGACGGCAACACCGTCATGGTCACGTCGGCGGGTTCGTTCTTGCTGACCTCGATGCTGCGCGACACGGACGTCAATCCGTTCGACAGTTTCGACGTCATTGCCCAGATCGGCAACCTGACACCCGCTGTTATTGTTCCTGCAAACAGTCCCTTTCAATCTGTTCAAGATCTGGTCGATGCGGCGCGCGCGACCCCGGGTGGCCTCCGGTGGGCCCATAACGGGCGCGGGGGCTTCCATCAGGTCGCAGGTCAAAGCTTTCTCGACCGCAACGATCTTGAGGCGCAGGACATTCCCTTCAAAGGGGGCGGACCAACACGCGCAGCCGTTATCGGCGAACAGGTCGATTTCGCCTTCGTGGGCATCCAGCAGGCCGCGGGGTTTGAGAACGAATTACGCGTGTTGGCCTTGGTTGCACCGGAACGGGACGCGATCCGCGATGATGTCCCGACGCTTGCCGAACTGGGATTTGACTATGTGGCCGTGTCGTCGCCGATCGTGTTCTTCGCCCCCAAGGGCACCGACCCCAAGGTTGTTGCCGGCATGGAGGCGGCCCTGCAAGCCATCACCGAAACCCAGCAATTCGCCGACCTGATGCGCGAGCGGGGCAATGTTCCGGCCTTCCTGAACGGCGCTGACACCGAAGCCCGATTGCGCCAGATGCAGTCAGACACGCAGCCCGTGATCGACGCATTAAAGCAGAGCGGATGAAGCAATGACCCCGGGGTCCTCTCCCGCCCCTCGGGTGGTCGGCGTGGCGCTGGTCCTGATCGGGCTAGCCGCCACGGCCACCTCCCTGAGCATTTCGCTGGACCAATACGGGCGTTGGGGTGCGCGGTATTTTCCACTGGCAGGCGCCTTTGCCTTGATCCTGCTGGGCGCCGCCGAACTTCGATCCGCAAGGGCCGGTCGGTCGTTTGATCGTACGCACCTGCCTGCAATTGCGGGCCTGCTGGCCGTGTCCGTCACATATGTCTGGGCCATCTCGGCGTTCGGCTATCTGATCAGCACCGCATTGGCCGCGCCCGCAGCACTCTGGATTTTCGGCACTCGTAACGTGCTCGGCCTTGCTGTGGCCGCCATTGCCTGTCCGACCGCATACCACCTCGTGTTCTTCAAGCTGCTGGGTGTCTTTCCGCCACTGGGTCGATATTTCGACCTCCTCGACCTGTTCGGAGGCGTCTGAGGGCATGGACATTTTCCCTGCACTCGCCGGGGTCTTGACAGACCCAATCCTCATGGGATGGGTGTTTCTGGCAGCCATCGTCGGAATGGTGGTCGGAGCCATCCCCGGACTGACGGCCTCTGCGGCCATCGCAATCCTGCTGCCACTCACGTTCTACATGGAGCCTTTGCCCGCACTTGCCTTTCTCTATGTGATCGGGAAATCAGGGCGGTTTGGCGGGTCTATTGCGGCGATCCTGTTCAACACGCCGGGCACCGCCGCGTCCGCCGCGACGCAGCTGGACGGCTACCCGCTCGCACGTCAAGGCAAGGCCAGCAAGGCGATGAAGGTGGCCACCATTTCGTCGGTGATTGGCGACTTCACGGGCGAGGTTCTGTTGATCGCCGGGGTGGCATGGATCGCGGCGGTCGCATTGAAACTTGGCCCGCCAGAGCTGTTTGCCGTCTATTTCGCGGCGTTCATCGTCATCGGCTCGGTGATCGGAAAGTCGGTCACCCGCGGGCTGGCCTCTGCGGCCTTGGGCGTGCTGGTTGCCATGATCGGCCTAGATCCCATCAGTTCGACCGCCCGGTTCACATTCGGAAGTTTTGACCTGACCAACGGGATCGGGCTCGTGCCCCTGATGATCGGCATCTTCGTCTTGGGTGAGGTGTTCGCCCAGATAGAGGAGCGCGGAAAGCCCGCCAGTATGGTCGCCGATGACACGGACGCCACGCTCAGCAATTTGACTTGGGCTGAATACAAACCCTGTCTGCCGCATGTGGTGCGGTCGTCGTTCATCGGCGCATTCATCGGAATGTTGCCCGGTCTTGGATCGGCCATTGCCGCGTTCGTGGCCTATGGGGAAGGCAAGCGGCGGGCCCGCAACCCGGACGAATGGGGCACCGGCGCGCTTGAAGGTGTGGCAGCCCCCGAGGCGGCGAACAACGCCGTGAGCGGCCCGTCCATGGCACCGCTGCTGACGCTTGGCATCCCCGGATCCACCATCGGCGCCATCCTGATCGGGGTGTTCCTGATCCATGGCATCCAGATCGGGCCGACCATGTTCCTGACAAGCCGCGATCTTGTCTATGCACTGTTTGCCTGCGGTTTGATCGGCATCGCGATGTACGGGGTCATCGGCTATTTCGGCGCGGCTTTCATCGGCCGGTTTATCACCCGCATCCCGACCAAAGTGCTGTATCCGATCATCTTCCTCACGTCCTTTGTGGCGGCCTACACGTCGCGCGGAAACCTCTTTGATGTCTACGTGATGGTCGCTGCCGGTTTCGTCGGATGGGCGATGCGCAAGCTCGATTTCAATCCAGCTGCCTTTGTCATTTCCTTCGTGCTGGCAGGCGGCGCGGAGGAGACGTTTCGTCAGGCGCTTTTGCTGTCCGACAACGGCCTCTTGATCTTTGTCACCCGTCCCGTCGCGCTGCTGTTTCTGGTCATTGGGTTCACAGCCCTGTTTCTGCGGGTACGAAGTCTGAACAGGCACGCGCGCGCCCACGCCCTGAGGGACGCGTGATGACAGCGCCCTTGCACGGCATCCGCGTCATTGACTGGACCCATGTTCTTGCGGGGCCAGCGTGCTCCTACTACCTCGGCCTGCTGGGCGCGGAGGTGATCAAGGTTGAACGCCCGGGCCGGGGCGATGCCATGCGGCACCGGGGCGGCACCGACACGACGCGCGCGGCGTCCGGCATGAGCACTGCGTATCTCACGCAAAGCGCAGGCAAGCGGTCTGTGGCCCTCGATCTGGCAACGGACGCGGGGCAGGGTGTCTTCCGCAGGCTGTTACAGTCTGCCGACGTATTGGTCGAAAACCACCGACCAGCCACATTGAAACACCTCGATCTGACCGAGGACACAACACGCAGCCTGAACCCGCGCCTGATACACTGCGCCATGACCGGCTACGGCCGCGCAAACGACATGGCAGATGCACCGGCTTATGATGTGAACATTCAGGCGATCAGCGGTTTGATGGCGCTCACCGGCACCGCAGACACTGGACCCACGCGCACCGGTGCGCCGATCATTGATTATGCAACCGGATTGGCGGGGGCGCTTGGCGTGATGTCGGCTCTCATGACGCGGAACCAGACTGGCAAAGGCGCATTTGTCGACGTCTCGATGCTCGAAACCGCTTTTACACTCATGAACTCCACCATCACAGACTACCGCCTGACCGGCACCGCGCCGAAGGCACGCGGGAATGCGGCAAACAGCCGGTCCCCATCGTCCGGCGTGTTTGCTTGCGCCCGGGGGCATCTGAGCCTCGGCGTCAACGAAGATGCCCAGTTCCGCGCGCTTGCACATGCACTGAACCGTTCGGAATGGCTGACGGACCCTCGATTTGCAGAACCAACGGCACGCGACGTGCATCGGTCAGATCTGTCTCAGGCAATTTCTGATGCATTGCGCACACGCCCGGCCAGCGCATGGGAACATGAATTGATGGCAGCAGGCGTGCCATGCGCGCGGCTCAGAACCTTGCCAGAAGCACTCGAATTGCCGCCCGCCGCACAACGCGGCTTTGCTGAGCGCGGGGCACATGGGTTCTGTGGCCTGCCATTCACGCTGCCCGACGGACCATTGCCCGAAGCGTCCATGGCACCACAAACACTTGGCGAAAGCACACGCGCCGTGCTGGAAAACCTAGGCTATGACGGCCAGGAAATCGACGCACTCTTTACCGCTGGCGCAGTTGGTGGCGGGCGTGGCACCGCCTGAGGCATACGCAATCCAAAGGGCAGAACGATGGGTCGTTTTCACTGTTTCATCTGCATTCAATCCCTGTAGTACGCGCGCCCACGTTGCGGGGCACCCTCGGCTCCTGATCCAGCGCATTTATTGATGACTTTTGCCGGAAACTCATGTTCGTCTTGCGACGTGATCGCGCACCAGAAAACGAAGCAAACAATGGTCAAACCACATTTCAGTTTTTGGATCATCGCCGGGTTGGGCCTGATCTGGAACCTGATGGGGTGTCTGAATTTCCTCACCCAGTTGAGTGCCGAGGCCGTGGCCGAAATGCCCGAGCTATATCAGCAGATCATCGAGATGCGTCCGCTGTGGGCCACGCTCGTCTTCGGTGTCGCGGTGTTTGGCGGTGCGGCGGGGTGCGCCTTGTTGCTGCTGCGTGCCCGGGTCGCTGTCGCGGTGCTTTTTGGATCGTTGATCGCAATCGTGTTGACGACGATCCAGACGAGTATGGCCGTCGGAATGACCACAAGCACGACCGTTGCCTTGCTGGTCGGTGCCGCACTGTTTTGGTATTCGACGATTGCGGCGCGCGTGGGATGGCTGCGCTCAAAATAGCGCCCGTCCGGCTTCCGCGTCAGCTTGCCAGAAACGTGGTTAATTTTGTCGGAATGCGCCGGTCGCACGGACAAGTTGTTGATACGACACGGCGATCACAAACGAACTAAGATAACGTGTCACCACCGCACAGCCTGTCCCCGCGGGGACAAACCCGGGTAAAGGTCTTGCAAACCCCGTGTTTCCGCAAAAAACGCGCCGCAAATCCATCCCAAATCTGCGTTTCAACAACCACGTTCCCCTCAGGTGTTCTGAGGATAGCTGATGATCGACAAATAGCGCGCGGGCAGGCTGACCAGTTTCTCCGGCCCGTGCGGCGCATCGGCGTCGAAGAATAATGTGTCGCCGGGCTTGAGCGCATAGACCTCGCTGCCATGCCGATAATCCACCTCACCTTCGAGCATGTAGATCGTTTCGATCCCGCCGTGTTGGAAGGCAGGGAAAATGTCGGACTCGGCGGTCAGCGTGATCAAGTATGGCTCGACAATGACACCCGATGCGTTTGATCCGATGTGCCCTAACAGATTGTACTGATGATTGGCGCGCGTGCCGGCCCGTTCAATCGACACGCCTTCGCCCGACTTTGTGTGCACGGCCTGCCGGTTTTCCTCGAACTGGCGAAAGAAGCTGGTCAGCGGGACCGACAGAGCGTTGGCCAGCAACTGCAACGTCGTCAGCGAGGGCGAGGTATTGCCGTTCTCGATCTTGGACAACATGCCAATCGACAGCCCCGTCGTCTGGGACAACTCAGCCACCGTAATTTCCTGCTGACGCCGGAAGCTGCGCACTTCACGGCCGATGGCCACCTCCAGCACTTTTTCGCGTTCCCCGTCGCGGGTGCGGTGCGGATCCTGGGTGAGTTTGCTGACCATGTCGGTGGCTGTCTTTTTCCATGTTGTCACCGGCTGCGTTCTACGCGGCGACGCGCTCGTAAACAATTCTGATCTGGACTTGGGTCTGACTTCCAACCTTCTCCGATGCTACAGCCGCGCAGTGTTGCGGCCCCATGGGTCTCAATGTCTTTGATCGTCTTCCCTGCGGCTCGCTGCAAGCGATGGCAGCAGTCTGACCACAAGCCCCATGAGTAATGCAGTGCTGATGCCGAAGGTCAGAAGGCCTGTGATGGCAGCAAAGGTTCCAAAGATGCGCAGGCCGTCCTGCAGCACCAAATCGCCATAGCCAAGGGTCGTGTAGGTGGTTGTAGCGAAATAGAAACTGGTTGGGAAATCCGCGAAGGCACCCATCGCGTAAAGGGCCAGCGACCATGCCCACACCTGAATCGTGTGGGCCACAAGGACCAGCAGAACCGCTTCGCTCGTCAACACCATGGCGCGCAATCTGACACTTGCCTGTCGCATCCGTCCATGAGCGCGCGACAGAAGCGGGACCATGATTGCCACGAACCCCACATGGACAAGGGCGCACGCTGTGAGCAGGGCGCTGCCAAGCAGGATTTGTGAGGCGGCGGTCATGGTGAGCCTTTCGAAACAGGACGGAGCGTTTCGGCATAGTGCAGCCGGGTGGCCGCAGGCTCAAGGGCCAGACGGAGGTCCGACGACGTTCAACTGCCCAGCAACATCGTGCGGCATGCGGAAAGGTGTTGGGTGGCCATGCGGCGCGCGGCGTCGGCGCGACGCGGGCGCGTGTCGAAGGTCGCCTGTTGCAGCAACGAAGAATGGGCCAGCTTGACCTCGATCCGGTGGCTGAGGATGGCGCGACCCTGCTGCTGTGCAAGAGATGCCTCTGTCAGCGTGACAAAAGTGGCGCGATCCTCTTCATGATGACGCGCGTCCGGGTCGTTCATCAGCCAGGCATGTTCCATCTCAGCCGAAAAACGACCGGCGCAACCGGCAAAGTCGAAGGCGATACTGTCATCCGCCGAAACCTGCAGACCGCCCGCTCCGATGAACGCAATCGCCGCGATCATTGTTTTCATTCTGCTCATATTTCCAGCATTGAGCCGAAAATACTGCACGTCAACTATGCGTTATGAAAACTTTGAGGCAGATGAGACATGAGACCGAGCGTCATTTCTCCTTACGCTTGGGGCAGTCGACCCGGCCGCTATGCTCCACGGTTTGAGCCTCACCAACGACCGAGCCCCGCAAAAGAGCATGTTTGTGAAATGTTTTGCCGTCGCTTTCATCGTAGTGTCAGGATGAACTGGCAGGAACCGGACACAATTGTCGCGCCTGCGTGACTGGCATTGAGCCTTTGCGCCTGACCCGCTATCTGCACGGTATACGATGGTGTGCAGAACGGCACGCCGTGCGCCCCGACTTTAGAATATGTGTCTGAAACAACCGAAAGACTGCCCCATGTCCCAAGACGCCGCCCCCGATATCATCTACACCGCCACTGACGAAGCGCCGCAACTGGCCGCCGCATCGCTGCTGCCCATTGTGCGCAAATTCGTGTCTGCCGCTGGCATTGACGTGTCAACGCGCGACATTTCGGTCGCGGGTCGCATCCTTGCGGCATTCCCCGAACGCCTAACCGCCGCACAAGCGCAAAGCGATGATCTGGCAGCCCTTGGCGGGCTTGTGACGACGCCAGACGCCAACGTGATCAAGCTGCCGAACATTTCGGCGTCTGTTCCGCAATTGCAGGCCGCGATCAAGGAATTGCAGGGGCAGGGCTATGACATCCCGGACTACCCCGAAGCTCCTAGCACAGGTGCGGAAAAAGAGATCCGTGCGCGCTATGACGCCATCAAGGGCTCTGCGGTGAACCCGGTTCTTCGAGAAGGCAACTCCGACCGTCGTGCACCTGCAGCGGTCAAAGCCTACGCCAAGGACAACCCGCATTCGATGGGCACCTGGACCAGCGACAGCAAAACCAAGGTGTCGACAATGGATGCGGGCGACTTCCGGTCGAACGAGAAATCCGTAACGCTGTCGGCGGCGCAAGCCGGTGCATTGAAGATCGAACACACCGCTGCTGACGGCAGCGTCACCGTGCTCAAGGACGGCATCGACATGCCGGAAGGCGCCATTGTTGACGCCACATATATGTCCCGCGCCGCGCTGATGGATTTCCTTGCGGCCGCCATTGATGACACCAAGGCTGACGGTACACTGTTCTCGCTGCACATGAAGGCCACGATGATGAAGGTGTCTGACCCGATCATCTTTGGCCACGCGGTGCGCGCCTACCTTAAGCCAGTCTTCGACAAGTATGACGCGGAATTCAAAGCCGCCGGTGTGAACCCCAACTCCGGCCTTGGAGCGATGCTTGAGATGATTGCGGCCATGGACAAGGGTGCCGAAATTCAAGCCGAGATTGACGCGGTCATGGCTGACCGTCCGCCAATGTATATGGTGAATTCCGACAAGGGCATCACCAACTTGCACGTGCCATCGGATGTCATCATCGACGCCTCCATGCCCGCCATCTTGCGCGCAGGCGGAAAAGGGTGGGGCCCGGACGGGAAAGAGGGTGACACGAACTGCGTGATCCCCGACAGCTCGTATGCGGCTGTCTATGCCGAAACGGTTGATTTCTTCAAAGGCAACGGCGCACTTGACCCGACCACTGCGGGCACGGTGCAGAATATCGGGTTGATGGCGAAGAAGGCCGAAGAATATGGCTCGCACCCGACCACGTTTGAAATTCCAGCTGACGGCACCGTCAAGGTGATTGCGGCCAATGGTGACGTGCTGACCAGCCACGAAGTGGAAGAAGGCGACATCTGGCGCATGGCTTCCACCCGGAAAGAGGCTGTTGTGAACTGGGTCGATCTGGCGATTTCGCGTGAATCCACAACAGGTTACGCGTCGGTCTTCTGGTTGGACGAAAGCCGCGGCCATGATGCAGAATTGATCAAGATGATCACACCGCTGCTGGACGCCAAAGGCAAGACGGACAGCTTCCGGATCATGGACCCCGCCGCGGCCACGCGCCACGCGCTGGGGATCATCACGGCGGGTGACAATTGCATCGCAATCACCGGCAACGTGCTGCGCGATTACCTGACCGACCTGTTCCCGATCCTGGAAGTTGGCACATCGGCCAAGATGCTGTCGGTCGTGAAGCTGATGAACGGTGGCGGCATGTTTGAAACCGGGGCAGGTGGCTCCGCCCCAAAACACGTGCAGCAACTGGTCGAGGAAAACCACTTGCGTTGGGACAGCTTGGGAGAATTCTGCGCCATTGCGGAAAGCCTGCGCTTCTTTGGCGAGGCACATGGCAATGCCAAAGCGTCCATCATGGGCGATGCGGCAGATGCGGCCATTATCAAGCTGCTCGGGAACGGCAAATCGCCGGGCCGCAAAGTGGGCCAGCCCGACAACCGTGACAGCCACTTCTTCTTTGCGCTCTACTGGGCCGAAGCGCTGGCTGCACAAACGGATGATGCCGATCTGGCCGCATCTTTTAAGGATCTCGCGGCGGCGCTGAGTGCGCAAGCCGACGCGATCTCGTCCGAGATGATGGCCGGTCGCGGATCGGCCGTTGACCTGGGTGGCTACTACAACACCGACGCGGCAAAGGTGGCTGCCGTTATGCGCCCCTCGACCACGTTGAACGCGCTGATCGACGGATAAACACTGGACACTGCCGGGGCGCCCCCTCGGCAGTGTCGCCTTCTTGCAGTATTCAACTTGCCAATGCTGCATATGCGGATCGCGCCGAAAATGAGACATTTCGCGCATGCTCTTTTCGGTTTTCGAAAAATGCGCCAACGTATTTCGGAATGTTTGCCCTAAGGTCATTGCCGACCTTGCGCCTGCTCGGATGTGCGTCATAGCGTGCGCAAAATCATCCAGCGATCAGGACATTCGATGGCACGTGAATATCTCAAGAAAGCAACGCTTACCTCGTCGTCAGGCGCGTCGGACGTTCATCAGATCGTCACTGATATTCTGGCAGATATCGAGGGCCGTGGCGATGCGGCTGCGCTGGAATATGCGGCCAAGTTCGACAAGTATGACGGCAATGTGCTGCTGACGCAGGACGAGATTGAAGCGGCCATCGCGCAAGTGCCCGAAAAGCTGAAGGCCGACATCCAATTTGCCCATGATAATGTGCGTCGCTTTGCAGAAACGCAGAAAAGCACCGTTGCGGATGTGGAGCTGGAAATTGTGCCGGGATTGATTGCGGGTCAAAAGGCGATCCCGGTGGATGCGGCGGGCTGCTACGCCCCCGGTGGCCGCTACAGCCACGTGGCCAGCGCCATCATGACCGTGACCACGGCGAAGGTTGCAGGCTGCAAGCACATCACCGCCTGTTCGCCGCCACGTCCGGGCGTCGGTGTGGCGCCAGCCATCGTTTACGCGGCCCATATCTGTGGTGCGGACAAGATCATGGCGATGGGTGGCGTGCAGGGTGTCGCCGCCATGACCTTCGGACTGTTTGGGCTGCCAAAAGCGAACATCTTGGTCGGCCCCGGCAATCAGTTCGTGGCCGAGGCCAAGCGCATCCTGTTTGGCCGCGTGGGTATCGACATGATCGCGGGTCCAACCGACAGCCTGATCCTCGCCGATGCGGACGCTGATGCGCATATTGTTGCGACCGATTTGGTGAGCCAGGCCGAACACGGCTACAACTCGCCCGTCTGGCTTGTGACGGACAGCCGTGATCTGGCCGAACGTGTGATGGAAATGGTGCCGGGTCTGATCGACGATCTACCGGAAGTAAACCGCGAGAACGCCACCGCTGCCTGGCGCGACTATGCCGAGGTGATCGTGTGTGCCGATCGCGAAGAAATGGCAGCGTGTTCGGATGATTACGCGCCGGAACACCTGACGGTGCAGGCCAAGGATCTAGATTGGTGGCTGGACCGTCTGACTTGCTACGGCTCGCTCTTTCTGGGTGAGGAAACAACGGTGTCCTATGGCGACAAGGCGTCAGGCACCAACCACGTGTTGCCGACATCCGGTGCGGCCAACTACACGGGCGGACTGTCCGTGCACAAATACATGAAAATCGTAACATGGCAGCGCGCCACGCGCGAAGGGTCGAAACCCGTGGCAGAGGCGACGGCCCGCATCTCTCGTCTTGAGGGGATGGAAGGGCACGCCCGTGCGGCAGACGTACGTCTGGCCAAATACTTCCCCGGCGAAAACTTCGACCTCAGCGCCGATGGGTAGACCGTATCCACTCTCCATTGGTTCGAGTGTTTCAGGTGAGGGCAGGAGGCACAGGGGCAAGACTGTGTTCTGCAAATTCCTGTCGATCATCGGCGGGCTTACCGGGTGTCACGATCCGCGCCCTAAGACCTTGAGAGATGTACTTCTTCCTACATTGGGTCCAATAGGTGGACCCCGCGAAGACATCACGGTGCTGAACGCCTTGCGATCACTCTTGCAGACAACCTTGTCCGTCCGCGCCGATACCTTAGCCACGCATTACAGAATACCCACTGGCGCGGCTCCGTGTCTGCGACCAAGCACGTCATTTTGTACCCCATACCTCGGAGATTGTTGACCTTATGAACATCGACAAGAAGATAACGGATGATTTGGTTGCGAACGACATTTCGTTTGTGACGACGGTTCCGTGCAAGCA
>NZ_CANNDS010000001.1:902500-2257908 GCF_947503415.1 uncultured Tateyamaria sp. | reverse complement strand
CGGCGACGTGGCCGTGCTGCGCTCGGACAGCGACCTGTCGGGCTTTGGTACGGATGACATTCTGTTCGGGTGAACGGTGCGGGGCCGTAGCGCCCCGCAAAATCACTCTCCGAACGCGTATGTCCGGGATGAGATAGGCAACAGACCGCCTGCCATTTACAGGCTTCCGCCTACGGCATTACACCTTTTGGATCACCTCTGATAAGAGCTGCGCCCAGCGCTACTCAATGTGCGCGCATATCTGATAATGGCATCTCTTATTGTGTGCTTTGGGATGATACTAGTAAGCATGGGCTTACAGCGAATGTTGGAGTAAGGACGGTGGGGTCCCTTTCCTTCCAAATTCAGGCGGTCCCTCAAGGTTGGGCCCCAGAAAGCAACCATCGGCGCGATAGCACTGAGCGGTGGCTTTGTCCCGCACTGCCCATTTTCGCAGCGTCCGCAAAGCTAAAGGCGAATTGAATCCGAGGTATATAGACTATGTGGTCTTTCAGTCGCTTTGATGAAACAAAGAAAGATGTCTGAAGAGCAACTTTTTAGAGCTCAGATTGGAACATACGCCGGGGAACAAAAGATCTGTATTCAATCGACCAAATTGCCATCGCCGGTCAACTTTGAGAATCCGTTGGCCAACATTGGCGACCAATCAAGCATCACTATCGTGCTGTAGTGGGCCCACTCCAACCTTGCCTCGAAAAAACGCTCGTTGTGTACCATCAGGCTTTTCGGTCTAATTCGTCACGCCAATTGAAGTCCAGTTCTCATTGGCCTTTTCGATCTTCCCGGCGGTGTCTTTCTTCATGTAGGTAATCGCGCCTTCGGAACCGCCCAGAAAAAGCTGTCCATCGACGATCATCCACGCTTCGGGATCAATGTCAGATTTCCGGCCCAATGACATGCCGCCCGCGCAGAAACCACCATAGCGCGGTGCGTACTTGTCCGGGTCCTCTTCAAACATTGCGCGATGCGTGTCCGACGAAAATTGCCATCGGGCATCTTGCCAATCAACCGAAATGTTGGGGTCGCCAACCACGGGACGCGCTTCGGTGAAATAAGCGACCGGATCGTACCCGGAAAGGGCGAGGTTGTTTTCGTCGGTGTTCAAAAGTTCACCCGCGCCTGCGGGCAGCCCCGCGACCGTGGCCGCAAACGCAAGGGCCAGAAAGCGCCTCCTTGCCTTATCCAATCGCATTTTTCGCAATCCTTACCACAATCAAATCATAGCAAAGGATACCTGTGTTTCCGGCTTCTGGCTAGACTTACCTCAGTGTTCCTGAACAAAGTGGACGCTGTAGCAAGCAACCGGAATGGGAAACGGTTTGGCTGAAACACTTGGTCCCACGGACCGCGGCCCCAAAGGCTCGGTGAGACAGCTAGCGGCTGTGCTACATGCAGATGCCGTGGGTTTCAGCCGTCTTATGGCCAGCGATGAAGCGGGAACGCATGAACGTCTTGTCGCCTGGCGCAGCGAAATATTCGAACGTCTTGTCGAACATAACGGCAGGATCATCGGCACAGCAGGTGATGCTGTTCTTGCCATTTTCGACAGTGTTGTGGATGCGCTTGCCGCGGCCATTGAGATACAAGCGGTACTTGCCAAGAAAAACGCGTCCCTGCCTGCGCAGGATCAGTTGCTGTTCAGGATCGGTTTGAACATCGGTGACATTATTTTGGATGGCGACGATGTATTCGGAAACGGCGTCAACGTGGCCGCCCGCATCGAAGGTTTGGCCGATCCCGGTGGGATCGCGGTCTCTGCGGTTGTGCGTGACCAGGTTGGGAACAAATTACCATTGTCGTTCGAGAGCCTTGGGTCGCACACAGTGAAGAATATCGACACGCCCCTTGAGGTATTCGCGGTGCACGATGCGGCAGATATCAGTAGCCGACCGCGGCGCAAAACGCCGATCCGACCTGGGGTCATTGCAGCCATCCTCGCAGCACTGGCAATCGGGGGCGCGGGGCTGTTCGTCATTACCGATCTGATCCCCTTGAAAAACGCAGCAACGACAGAGGAGCCATTGGAAGACCCGGCCGTAGAGGCAAACGTGCGCCCAAAAATCGCCGTTCTCCCCTTCGAAAACCAAAGTGTTGACGCTGATGGATCGTTTTTCAGTGATGGGGTGACGGAAGACGTCATTGCCGCTTTGGGCAGGTTTTCCGGATTGCTTGTATTGTCATGGAGCGCGGTGCAAGCGGTCGACGACGCAGACGTCGCAGACAAGGAGATGGTCTCGCAATTGGGTGCCGACTACCTCGTGACCGGCTCGGTTCGGCGATCTGCGGACCAGATCCGTTTGTCCGTGCAAATCAGCGACGCTACATCGGGCGTTCTGATCTGGTCGGACCGGTATGATGAGGCCGTGATCAACCTATTTGACGTGCAAGACAGGTTGACCCGGCAGGTCGTCTCGGCACTGACCGTGAACGTCACGAAGGCCGAGGAAGCGCGTGTGGCCGTGGCCCCGACCGAAAGCCTCACGGCATTTGACCTGGTGCTGCGCGGGCGCGGCCTGGTCAACCAGATCAGCCGCACCTCCAATAGTGAGGCCCGTGATCTGTTCGAACGGGCCATCGCTTTGGACGCAAGCTATGCAGATGCGTTCGTTCAACTTGGACACACCTATCTCAACGACCTGAAATTTGGTTGGACACAATGGCCGCAACAGGCTTGGGACAACGCCCGCAGCAATGCTGAACAGGCGATCAAACTCGATCCCTTCAACGCGCGCGCCTATGCGCTCAAGGCATCGACATCGAAGTTTTCCGGGCGGTTGGCAGAAGCCGAGGACACCATAAACAGGTCGCTTGATCTCAATCCTAACCTCGCTGATGGCCATGCCGAGCGGTGCAGCATTCTGATGTTTGCTGGTCGCTCCGAAGAAGCCATCGGATCAGCTCAAAAAGCATTGGAAATCGATCCTTTTCCGCGTGGCGACCAAATCAACTGCCCAATTGTGGCTTTGTACTCCACCGGGCAGTTCGAGGCAGTGTTGGAGATCGCGAGGAAGTATCCACTGGTGTCGAAAGATGAGGCAGCCAGCGTTTTCGTTCTGGCTGCAACACATGCGATGCTTGGGCAGGACACAGAGGCGAAGGACCTGATCGATGAAGGATTGTCACGTTACCCATTCTTCAATCCAAAAAGATTTGCAGAGATTTTTACCTCCGAAGATCAGCGGGAAATCATTCTTGAAGGCCTGCGTCGAGCAGGTGTCGAGTAGTCCAGCCTCACTCCGTTACGCCGATCATACTCATTCGGGCGGGGCACTGCGGTGCATCGAAACAGGCCCGCAATCTCTGTGATCGAAAAGACCTTTAGGGTGCCATTGGGCACAACCGGTAGACAATTTAGCTTAGGGCTGATCGGGCTCCGTCTTTGAATGGCCCTATCCGGCCAGTCACTCAACCCCTACCATGCTGCGTTTCGGCCCGTCGAAGGAGTCCTTCGCTGCGCCCGCAAAATCGTGAGAATTGCGACATTACAGAACGCGGGACGAAGCTGCGTTCTGAAATAGGTTGGGACCGTCGGCTTTACGCGCCTCATGACAGCGCCGGGAGCATGTTTTCAGTCATTCGCAAAAAGAAGTGTTGGAGGGATGGAAAGTCTCTTCGAGATGTACGAATTGCTGACGTCCAGGCTTGCGGAAGTTACGGCATACTGCGAGCCTCCAATCGCCTAAGCATCGCATCAATGGTTTTTTGGCCTGACCTTTGGCAATGGCGAGATCTCTGGCCAACCCCGTACAACGACCCGGTCGCTCAAAACCGGAGCCCGGTTGTCGGCGCATCCGATCTTTGTGTTCTGCCAAAAGCGGTGAACAGATAGCATAAACAACAAATTGCAAACCGGGATTTGGAAGGATCGACATGCAGATCGGAGTTATTGGGTGCGGTGTCATTGCCGCGGCAGTTGTACATGGCATTGCGGCTGACGGTCATTACATCGTCGTTTCCGAACGCAGCTCACGATATTCAAAAGAACTGTCTGGCCAGTTTTCAAACGTCTCAGTGGCAAACAATCAGAGTGTCGTCGATTCCAGCGACGTCATTTTTCTCGGTCTCATGGCGGATGATTCGAAAGACATTCTCGCACCATTGCGGTTTCGCGATGGGCAATGCGTGATCACCTTTATGGCGGGGGCCAGCCTGGAAGAGGTTAACAAGATGGTGCGCCCTGCGCGTGCTGTCGCCTTGGTCATACCATTCCCCGGTATTGCGGTCGGCGGATCCCCTGTTCTGGTGCAAGGAGAAGACGCGCTTGTCAGGGACATCTTTGGTCGTAGCAATACCGTTTACCCAGTCAACAACGCTGCGGAAATGGCCGCTTACCTGAGTGCACAGGCCGTTTTGTCGCCGGTCGCACGGCTGGTGGGTGATGCGGCGGACTGGATGCAAGGTAAAGTCCAGGACACAAAGCAAGGCGAGGCATTTTTGCGGCATTTGGTGTCGTCGAGCCTCGAGAATGCGGACTGTGCGGCGCTGATAGAGGCGTTGAATACCGAAGGCGGGTTTAACCAGCGTTTGCGCCAGCATATGGAGAAGGCAGGGATGCGCACCGATCTGAAAACCGGCTTGGACGGCTTGACATAGTTAGCTGCCAGCTGCCGATGGTATCACCCATGTGCGCTGGCCAATTACCTCATCATCCCACTTTGCATGCAGGGTGATGTGGACCTGAGGTCCTCCTTCTGCCGACTGCGCTTGTAAATCAACAACGACGCTGGCGGTGCCGTCGGGTCGAACAAACGTCATGCTATGGTCGACAGTGACCCTTTCGGTCACGCGGTCCGAGATATCCTGCTGGTGAACCATCCGCGTCGTATACCCGAACACCGAGTCGATCTGATGGTAGGCGATCCGCGTTTCCGGTTGATGCCAGCCCACCTCTGAATGGGTGTCAGATGTCTTCGACCATCGCTCCAGTTGCGGTGCGGCCACTATGGTATGTGATTTTTGCGCGGGCAGGTCTTCTGGCTCCGGCAGTGGCACCTGCAAATTGCGGACCCCATCCCGCAGAACCGGCAATGACAGGGTGCCTGTCTCAATAGCGATGTGCCCGGCGGACCCAGACGACCAGATCAACGGCCACAGGCTGTCAGAGACAGCCACGCGCAGTTTGTGGCCCTTTCGCACACGGTAAGCGGTGCTGTGCAACGTCATCATGACTTGGGAAACACCATCCATCAACGGCGGGTCAGGTTGGTCCAGCGCATCATCCAACGCAAGGTTCCGGACGCCATAACTTATTCGACAGGCGCCCCCCTGTGGATCGACATCCGACATCCGAGCGACCAATGTTGCTGGTCCGCCATTTACCTTCGCGACCAAGGACAGGCTTGGGGCGCCAAAAATCACAAGATCCTGATCCAACGGCGCAGTTTCGAATACCAGAGAGCGCGCATCGTCACGGGTCTGATCCGTGGGTAAACCTCCGGCGCGCCCGAAGTATCCCGTGTCGCCACTCGTCAGGCCAATTTGAGGATCGTTTGGAACCGCCCACGGCGCTGGAGTGCTGGCCAGGTCAAGCAACGGATGCTCAATCACAGTCGTTGCCAGTATAGGCGGATCGCTTTCGATCCATGTACCGGCTCGCTGATCCAGCGTGTCGTGCGGCGGATCAAATTCCCTGAGCCATGCGCGCAAACGTGGCCAGTCCGGTGGCGCGGGGTGGTCCGGTTTCAGCCACTGATCCCACCATTCGAGCGCGAGATGTTGAAACCCCATGGCAGGGCCCGGTGCCCCGTGATCCGGGTACTGGTGCCCCCAAGGCCCAACGACGCCCCACACCAGATCAGGGCGAGCATCGACCAGCGACATGACGGAGTTTGAGTATCTGTCGCTCCACCCGCCGACAACCAGGATCGGCACACTTAACCTGTCTGGTTCGTGAATGACCGAGCCGTGCCGCCAATACGTGCCGCGCCCCTTTTCCCGCAACCAGTTTTCAAGCGGACAGGACAGGTTTTCGATGCGCCTGCGCCAGCGGTCTTTCCAGTCGGACCCGGCATGGGGCGTGGGCGGCGAAGCCAGGATGGAAGGCAGCGTCGCACCCCATTCGAACGTGTCTGACAGCACGCAACCGCCCATGTAGTGTATGTCATCCTCGAACCGGTCGTGGGTCGCGCAAACGCCGATGACCGCCTTCAGAGCCTCGGGCGCATCAACGCTGGCCTGAAGCGATGCGGTCCCCCCCCACGAGGTGCCGAACATGCCCACACGGCCATTGCACCAGGGTTGGGCCGCCAGCCAGTTTATGACCTGCCGCGCGTCGTCCAGTTCCGCAAGCGCGTACATGTCCGGCATGTCGCCTTCGCTGTCGCCCGAGCCGCGCATGTCCACTCGGATGCAGGCATAACCATGAGCCGCAAAGTAGGGGTGGTTCCGTTCATCCCGTGCACGCACCATGTCCGATTTGCGATAGGGAATGTATTCCAAAATCGCCGGCACGGGCCCGTCTGTTCTGGGCCGCCACAACCGCGCAGCCAGACGCGTGCCATCGGCCATACCGATCCAAAGATGGTCCGTTTCGTCAACTGAAAAGGGCGGTGCCGTCATCCTGATCCTGCCGTTCCATGCGTGTTTCAGAGTGAGAGAAGAGGCCGAGAAATGCAACTGCTGCCCTAAAATGCAGCTTCATTAGAATTTGACGCAATAATTCCAGTGTGCTTACATTTGGCCATGGTATTTGCGACAGGGGACACGAGATGCCGACTGACAACGTCTTGCCTCTGCCGGGAGCGCTGTCATCGCTTGGGAGCGAAGTCCGGCAATTGCGCAAGGCGCGACAACTCACGCTGAAACAGCTAAGCGCACAGGCGGGCATATCGCTCAGCCATGCCTCTGCCATCGAACGCGGGGTCACGAACCCGTCCGTCGACGTTCTGCATGCCATCACCCAAGCGCTTAGCGTGACCCCGGACTGGTTCTTTGCCCGCCGGTCCGGCGCAGGACCAATGGAGCAGACGTATGTCGTGCGGGCGCAGAACCGGCGGAACCTGAACGCACTTTACGGTCAGGGCGTCGAAGAGTTGGGGTATTCCGACCAGCTTCTATCCAGCTCGATCGGGGGCCAGTTCTATATGGGATTGGCAGTCTACGAGCCTTTTTCCGATGGTCCGGAACAGCCGTTGCAAGAACATGAGGGCGAAGAACACGGGCTGGTTCTGGAAGGTGAGCTTGAGATGCAGATCGGGGATGAGTGCATCACCCTGCGCCCAGGCGACAGCTACAGCTTTGACGCGCGCATTCCGCATCACGGGCGCAACCGCACGGATCGCGTGTGCCGGTTGATCTGGGCGGTCTCGCCCGTCGTGATCCCCAAGGACGTAATGCACCCGGCGCGGGCGGACAAGGACACGGTCAGATGAGCCGGGATGCCCTTCTCCAGCCGTATCAGCTCAGGCATCTGACGCTGAAAAACCGGGTGATGACCACCAGTCACGAACCCGCCTATCCCGAAGACGGGATGCCCAAGGCCCGCTACCGCGCCTATCACGCGATGCGGGCAAAGGCGGGTGTGGCCCTGACCATGACGGCCGGGTCTGCCACAGTCAGCCGGGACAGCCCGCCAGTGTTCAACAATATCCTCGCCTACAAGGACGAAGTTGTCAGCTGGATGCGTGAGCTGACGGACGAATGCCACGACCACGGCTGCGCCGTCATGATCCAGCTGACCCATCTGGGCCGCCGCACAGGCTGGAACAAGGGCGACTGGCTGCCGTCGCTGGCACCATCGCATCTGCGGGAACCGGCCCACCGGGCGTTTCCCAAGAAGATGGAAGATTTCGACATCGACCGCATCGTCACGGATTACGCGGATGCGGCAGAGCGCATGCAGGCCGCCGGGCTCGACGGGATCGAGTTGCAAGCCTACGGCCATCTGCTGGATCAGTTCTGGTCGCCCTTGACGAACGAGATGGACGCCCCCTTTGGCGGTGACCTCGACAACCGGTTGCGCTTTGGTTTCATGGTGCTGGACGCCATCCGTGCCCGTGTCGGATCGGAGTTTATCGTCGGCGTTCGGTACACGGCGGATGAAACGGCAAAGGGCGGGATCACCGAGGACGAGGGCTTGGAGATCGCCAAACGCTTACGAGACAGCGGGCAAGTGGATTTTCTGAATGTCGTTCGCGGACAGATTCACACCGATCCGGCGATGACAGATGTGATCCCGGTGCAAGGCATGAAAAGCGCGCCGCATCTGGATTTCGCAGGCAGGGTGCGCGCCGCCTCCGGCATGCCGACCTTCCACGCGGCACGTATTCCCGACGTGGCGACAGCGCGCCATGCGATTTCAGCGGGATTGCTGGACATGGTGGGCATGACCCGCGCCCATATGGCTGACCCGATGATCGTGCAAAAGGTGGTCGAGGGGCGCGAGGACGACATTCGCCCTTGCGTCGGCGCAACCTATTGCCTCGACCGCATCTATCAGGCGGGTGAAGCGCTGTGCATCCACAACCCGGCAACGGGCCGCGAACTGTCGATGCCGCATGTGATCCCGACAGCCGAGACGCGCAAGCGCGCGGTGATCGTCGGCGCTGGTCCCGGTGGGCTGGAAGCGGCGCGCGTGGCAGCCGAACGGGGCCATGACGTGACCGTGTTCGAGGCCGCACCAGACCCCGGCGGGCAAATCCGCCTGACCGCGCAATCCAAACGCCGGGCCGAGATGATTGGGATCACCGACTGGCGCATGGCCCAATGCGCAGCGCGGGACGTCACCTTTCACTTCAACAGGTTTGCAGAGGCCGACGATGTAATCGCGCTGGAACCTGACGTGGTGGTGATCGCCACAGGCGGCCTGCCGGAGGTTACGATTCTGGAAAACGGCAACGATCTCGCGGTTTCCGCGTGGGATATCCTGTCGGGCGATGTGGCCCCGGGCGAAAATGTCCTGATCTATGACGATGCAGGGGATCATCCGGCGCTGATGGCGGCAGAGGCAATCGCCGCGACCGGCGCGCATGTGGAAATCATGACCCGCGACCGAAGCTTTGCACCTGAAGTCATGGGCATGAACCTCGTGCCCTACATGCGGGCGCTTCAGGACAAGGACACAACATTTACGGTCACACGCACGCTTCAATCGCTTGCCAAATCCGGCAATTTGCTGGAGGCGACGATTGGCACCGATTATTCGGGTCACACAGAAAAACGCGTGTTCGACCAAGTGGTTGTGAACCAGGGCACGCTGCCGCTGGACGATCTCTACTTCGATCTCAAGCCGCAGTCGCGCAATCTGGGTGCGGTTGATCAGACGGCGCTGGTTTCGGGGACAGGCGCGCTGTTTCCCGAAACCAATCAGGCCGGAACATTCGACCTTTACCGCATTGGCGACGCGGTGTCGTCGCGCAACACCCACGCAGCAATTTACGACGCGCTGCGTATGGGCATTCAATGGTGACGACACTTGCATATGCCGGTTTGGGTCCAACAGGCCGCAGGAAAAATACATCAAATTTCTTGCGAAACAGAAAAAGTGTCATAGCCTTTCCCGTATCCAGCCGCGATCCGGGGGGATTCGTGACCAGCAGAGATCAGAAAAAACCGGCCCGTACCGCCACCGACACAAGCCTTGCCGCATTTGGGGCAGAGGTGCGGCAACTGCGCAAGGCGCGCCAAATGACTCTCGCAGAACTGGCCACCGCCAGCGGCGTGTCGGTGTCGCATCTCAGTGCGATCGAGCGCGGCACCGTCAGTGCCTCGCTCAACAGGATTACGCGCATCGCGGATGCGCTTGGCGTGCCGGAAGAGTGGTTTTTCAACCATCGCCCCGGCGTGGGCCCGAACGAACGCGCCTTTGTGGTGCGCCAATCCAACCGCCGCAGCCTGAACCTGCTTTATGGCGAGCCCATCGAGAAAGCGGGCTATGTCGACCAATTGTTGTCCAGCTCCATTGGCGGGCAGTTTTATCTGGGCGTTTCAGAGTATCGCCCGCGTTCCGAACAGGTCGTGGACCATGTATTTTCCCGCGATGGCGAAATCCACGGTCTGGTCCTTGATGGTGTCATGGAACTGACCATCGAAGACGAAGTGATCACCGTGCGCGCGGGCGACAGTTTCAGTTTTCCGGGCAAGATCCTTCATCTGTTGCGCAACGCGACAGACAAACCCGCACGCCTGATCTGGGTGAACTCGCCCGTGATCATTCCGAGATTCGCCGCGCAGGACACGGCGCAGCCTATGCCAAGGTCAGATAAGAAAAAGAGTGGATAGCACCTGCAGGCATCCGAAATCGCGGGCGCGCCCGCGCCACCCGAAACCGGCGATGACCGGCAATGATGAAAACAGGGAGTAAGCACATGAGTTCCATTTTGAAAAAGGATATCTCGCGACGGTCGGTTCTGGCAAGCGCCAGTGCCTTTGGCGCCGCCAGCCTTGCCTTTCCAAACATGGCGATCAGCGCCGATGGCAGCGTTCTGACGGTTCGGTCCTACAGTGACCTGCAAATCCTCGACCCCGCGTTCTGGCTGTCGCTGCCCGAGGCCGACATCATCAAATCCATCTTTGCGCCATTGGTCGACAATACGCCCGGCGACGAATGGGGTTGGCGTCCGGTGGCCGTGTCCTCCATTGAACAGCTGGATGACCTGACCGTCGCCTTTACCCTGCGCGACAATATCGGCTTTACCGACGGCTACGGCCAGATGACCGCCGAGGATGTGAAGTTTTCGATCGAACGCATCGTCGATCCCGAAAACGAAAGCCCCTATGCGGGTGACTGGAGCGCGCTGAAAGAGGTCGAGGTCAAGGATAAGCTGTCGGGCCTTATCCACCTCAAGAACAAGTTCGTGCCGCTGTGGACCACGACGCTGCCCACCGCTGCGTCCTGCGTGGTGTCGCAAAAGGCGGTTGAGGAACTGGGCGGCAAGATCGGCACCGAAGCCGTTGCGCAATCGGGTCCGTATCTGCTCAGCGAATGGGTGCCCAAGCAGAAGACCGTGCTGAAGCGGAACCCCGATTGGGCCTATGAGCCCGGCGGGTTCGAGGAAATCCACATCCTGCCCATCGAGGACCCGGCCACAGCAGAACTGGGCTTTGAAGCGGGGGATCTGGACTACACGTGGACAGCAGTATCGTCCCTGCCCCGCCTCAAGGAAAACCCGCCCGCAGGCAGCGTGGTCGAGGAGAAACCCTCGCTCGCCTATGTGTGGCTGGGCATCAATCAGGACAACGAGGCGCTGAAAGACGTCCGCATCCGCCGCGCCATCCAGCACGCGATCGACCGTGAAACCGTGGTCGATGCGGCTTATTTCGGAGCGGCCGCAGTGGCCAACGGGATCATCGCACCGGGCCTGCCGGGCAACCGCGATGGCGTGACCTATGACTATGACCCCGACAAGGCGCGCGCGCTGCTGGAAGAGGCCGGGGCGACGAACCTGTTTGTGACGTTGGACATCCTGAACCAGTCGGAACGGCTGACCGCGGCGCAGGTCATCCAGGCCAATCTGGCTGATGTCGGTGTCCAGTGCGAGATCAAGCAGAACGACAGTGGCACCTTCTGGACGCTGGGGTCCAAGGACGGCGACTACTTCATGAACCTGCAACTGGTGCTCAGCCGCTTTTCCATGAACCCGGACCCAAGCTGGGCGACAGTCTGGTTCACGCCGGAACAGGTCGGCGTCTGGAACTGGGAGCGGTTCGACAACGCCGAATACAAAGCCCTGCACGAAGAAGGGCTTGTGGAAAGCGATCCCGCCAAACGCGACGAGATCTACAAGAAGATGCAGGCGCTGATGGACGAAAGCGGGTCTTACGTGTTCCTGACCCACGAGGTCGTGGGCCTGATCCACAAGGACACCATTGATCCGGGCCTGAAGCCGAATGGCGAGCCGCTGCTGCCGCTCTTCAGACCGGCATAAACGATCCTTGGGCGGCCCCTGTGGCCGCCCATTTTGCTGAACCCAAGGGGGGATCATGCTGACCTATTTCTTCAAAAGGCTGGGCTTGGCGGCGGTGATTGTCTCCGTGGCGATGTTCATCCTGTTCTGCATGATCTACCTGATCCCGGGCGATCCGGCCTCGGTCGCCTTGGGCCCACGCGCGACCGAGGAAATGCGCGCCTCTCTGCGCGAGGCGATGGGGCTGAACCAACCCGTCCCGGTCCAATTCTGGAACTTCTATTCCAGCGCATGGATGGGCGATCTGGGCACCGAGGTGCTGTCAGGCCGTCCGGTTCTGACGGTGGTGCTGGAACAGTTGCCGTACACGCTGGCCCTGATCGCCGGGGGCATCACCTGGTCGGTGGCCTTGGGCATCCCGCTCGGGTGCTGGGCCGCCGTCAGCCGCGGCAGTTGGGCCGACCGCATCGTCGGCATCCTGTCGGTGGCCGTCATCGCCGTGCCGTCCTTTGTCATCGCGATCTACGCGCTGTTGATCTTTGCCGTGCAGTTGCGCTGGCTGCCCGCCATCGGCGCAGGCGAACCGGGCGATCTGGGTGATCAGCTGACGCATCTGATCCTGCCGTCGCTGGCTGTGGGGCTGGGCTGGGTGGGCTATATCGCCCGCATGGTCCGCGCCTCCATGCTCGAAGTGCTCGAAGCCAGCCATATCCGCACCGCCCGCGCCTTTGGCCTGCCGGACCGGATGATCACCTATCGCTACGCGCTCTCCATCGCGATCCTGCCCACCGTGACCCTGCTGGGTGTCGGCATCGGGCAGATGTTGTCGTCGGCGGTCTTTGCCGAGATTGTCTTTGCCCGCCCCGGCGTGGGCAAGCTGGTCTATGACGCCATCCTCACCCGCAATTTCCCCGTTGTGTCCGGCACCGTTCTGGTCACCACCGTTCTTTTCGTCCTGCTGAACCTCTTGGCAGACCTCATCATCGGAGCCCTGGACCCCCGTGTCAGAAGCAGTTTCTAACGCCCCGCCCAGCCGCATGGCCGAACTCTGGCGCCCGATCCGCAAAATTCTGCGGGAACCACTGGGCGCGCTGGGTCTGTTCCTTGTGGTGCTGGTCATCTTCGGCGCCATCTTTGCCGATCTTCTGACCAGTTTCGACCCCACGCGCATCAACCCGCGCGACCGGTTTCAGGGGCCAAGTGCCGCACATCTGATGGGCACGGATCAGTTGGGCCGTGACCTGTTCGCGCGCGTGTTGCATGGCGGGCGGATTGCGTTGTTCGTCGCGCTGGTGTCCACCGCCGCCTCACTGGTGATCGGTATTGTGCTGGGCCTGATTGCCGGCTACGGGCCGCGCTGGCTGGACAACCTGATGATCCTGCTGTTTGACGCGATGAAGAGCTTTCCCACCGTCATGCTGGCCCTCGCGCTGGTGACCATCATGGGACCGTCCCTGACGGCCGTGATGGTGGTGGTGATCCTTGTCACCGTCCCGGGCTATGCGCGGATCATCCGAACCCAGACCATTGCCCTGAAGAACTCCGAATACGTCACCGCCGCGCAAAGCATGGGGGCAAACCCGGCGCGCATCCTGCGGGTGCATATCCTGCCCAACGTGATTGGCCCGCTGGTGATCCTCGCGTCCATGGACATTCCGGTGGTGATCGGGATCGAGGCGGGGATGAGCTTCCTCGGTCTTGGCGTGCGTCCACCCACGCCAAGCTGGGGTTCAATGCTGAACGATGGGTTCACCAGCATCCGCGACACCGCATGGATCGCGATTGCAGGCGGCATTCCGATCATTCTGACGACGCTGGGCTTCACTTTCTTGGGCGAAACACTGCGCGACGTGTTCGACCCCCGTTTGAAAGGACGCTAAGCCATGACGACGCTGGCAATCGACGGGCTGAACGTCACCTTTTCGACCGAAGACGGGCCGTTGCACGCGCTCAAAAACGTCAGCTTCGACGTGCCGGAAAACCGGATTGTCGGCATCGTCGGCGAGTCCGGCTGCGGCAAGTCCACCCTGATCAACGCCATCCTCGGGCTTCTGGCCGACAACGGCAGCATCGACAGCGGGTCGATCCTGTTTCAGGGCCGCGATGATCTGACAAAGCTGGGTCCGGCGCAGATGCGCGATTTGCGCGGGCCTAAGATCTCGACAGTGTTCCAAGACCCGATGGGCGCGCTGAACCCGGTGATCTCCGTCGGCCAGCAGATGATCAACATTCAGTACCGGTCTGACATCTCGAAACAGGAAAAGGCGCAACGCGCAGTCGACATGCTGGAACTGGTCCGCATCCCCGATGCCCGCGCGGCCCTCGCCCGCTATCCCCACCAGTTTTCCGGCGGCATGAAGCAGCGCATCGCCATCGCCATGGCCCTGATGATGGAACCGGCGCTGTTGATCGCGGATGAGCCAACCACGGCGCTGGATGCGACGCTGGAAGTCACCACAATCGAACTGCTCAAAGACCTGCAACAACAAATCGGGTGTTCGGTCTTGTTCATCTCGCACCACCTCGGCGTCATTGCCGAGCTGTGCGACGATGTGGTGGTCATGTATGCGGGCGAGGTTGTCGAACGCGGCACTGTGCGGCAGATTTTCAACGACCCACGCCATCCCTATACCGCGCGGCTTCTGGAATGCGACCCGGCGCGGCAATCCGAACGCACCCGTAGCTTGCCCACCATACCGGGCGAAATTCCCGACCTGCGGGCGCGGCCCCGGGGCTGTATCTTTGCCAACCGCTGCCACCGCGTGCACGACGCGTGCGCGGCACCGCCCCCCGATCACGATGTCGGCGACGGCCATGTGGCACGGTGTTTCGTGGCGAATGTTCCCGAAACGGTGGAGGCAACAGCATGAGCGACGATCCGATCCTCACCGTCAGGGACGTACAGGTCAGCTTTCCCGTGGGTGGGCTGAGAAAGCGCGACGCGATCCTCGGCGTCGCCGGGGTCAGCTTTGACGTGCGGCGAGGAGAGACGTTTGCCCTTGTTGGCGAAAGCGGGTCGGGCAAGACCACGCTGGCGCGCGCGGTGAACGGGTTGCAGGCCATCTCGAACGGCGAGATCACATTTGAAGGGCAACGCATCGACGGGCTGGACCGCAAATCGATGAAACCCGTGCGCAAGCGCATGTCGATGATGTTTCAAGACCCGGTCGGGTCCCTGTCGCCACGCATGACCGTGGGCGATTTGGTCACCGAACCCTTCCGCATCCACGGGATCGAGGGTCGCAATCTGCGGGATGAGGCCGCGCGCCTGTTGTCGCTGGTCGGTCTACCAACCGATTTCGTCAGTCGTTTTCCGCATCAGCTGTCCGGCGGTCAGGCGAGGCGGGTGGGCGTGGCGCGGGCCATTGCGTTGGACCCGGCCCTGATCATCGCAGATGAACCGACGGCGGGTCTGGACGTGTCAGTGCAAGGCGAGGTGTTGAACCTATTGAATGACCTGCGTGAACGGCTGGGGCTGGCGATGATGATCATCACGCACAACCTGCACGTCGTGCACCACGTCGCCGACCGCACGGCAGTGATGTATCTGGGCCGCTTCGTCGAGGCAGGCGACACCGAAGAAGTGTTCGGCGCACCGCGCCACCCCTACACTGCAGCGCTTTTGTCGGCGAACCCGGAACCCGACCCCGACAAGACCCACGACCGGATCACCCTGCCCGCCGAGGTGCCGTCACTTCTCGCACGTCCACCGGGGTGCGAGTTTCACACCCGGTGTCCATGGGCCCAGCCCGCCTGCAGCGCCAAGGCTCCGACGCCTACGCAGGAAGGCACACGTGCCGTCGCCTGCCATTTCCCGCTCGAGCCGGGCGCGCGTCCGCCAACGCAGTCCGAATCCGCGGCCTGAGGAACACCGTCATGACCATCTTTCCCGGCTTTGGACCCAATGCCGCCGCGCATACGCTGACCGCCAACGGGGTCACCATGCGCATCATTGTTGAAGGTGAAGGACCACCGGTGGTTTTCGTTCCGGGGGGTGACCAAACCGCAGAGACCTATTCGCAGCAATATGCACGTCTCGCAGACGCCTACCGTTGTATTTCATACGATCCACGCGGGGCGGGACAGACCAGCGCCCCGCCACCACCCTGGACAATGGCCGATTACGCCGCTGATTGCGCCGCGGTCATCGATGCCTTTGCCGGTGGCCAGGCAGTGGTTTGTGGTTTGTCACTGGGCGGTCTCGTCACGCAACAAACCGCTATCGATTTCCCCGGCAAGGTTCGGCTGGCCATTCCGATGGGCACTTCGGCCTATATCGACGGGTTCACACGCGACTGGATGCAGGCCGAGATCGACCTGCGCAAGGATGGGATCGCCCTGCCCGATTACTTCCTTGCTCCGCATTACGCGGTATATGCTTTCCCGGCCAAGGCCCTGCACGAGCCAAAGCTTTGGGCACAAGTCAAAGCATCCTACACGGAACGCTTCCGTGACCGCGACCCACGGGACACAATTGATCAATGGGAAGCCTGCCTTGATTTTGACTGTCGCGAGGCGCTGAAAAACTGCCCAGTCCCGATGCATGTCATCGCCTTTTCCGAAGACGTGCAAACCGCCCCGTCCATGTGCAGGGTCGTGTCCGATCTCGCCCCCAATGGCGTCTTTCACGAGATACCAGGCCTAGGCCATGTGTCGATGACCCGCCACAGACCAGAGATTGTGGCCCGTAAATTAAGGGACATACTCGACACAGAGCTGGCAAAGGATTGATCAAAGGGCGCGCCATGCGGATCGCAATTGCCGGGTTTCAGCATGAAACCAATACGTTTGTGTCCGGGCTCACGGACCTGCCCGATTTCGAACAAGCCGACAGTTGGCCCGAACTTTTGGCTGGCGACGCGGTTGTCACAGGCACCCAGGGTATGAACCTGCCCATCGCAGGCTTTGCGCAGGCCTGCGAAGAAGATGTCGAGCTTTGCCCCATCCTATGGTGTGCTGCAGAACCCGGAGGGCGCGTTACAGATCGTGCCTTTGACACCATCGTTAGCCGGATCACGGACGCGCTTGGACAGTTTGGAACGGTGGATGCCGTCTATCTCGACTTGCACGGTGCGATGGTCACGCAAAGCCACGATGACGGCGAAGGCGAGGTCTTGAAGCGCGTGCGGACGGCCATCGGCCCGGATGTGCCGCTCGTGGCCAGTCTGGACATGCACGCGAATGTGTCACCGACGATGGTCGAGATCGCCGACCTGCTGACCGTCTTTCGCACCTATCCCCATATCGACATGGCCGAGACTGGTGCACGGGCGTATCGCCACCTTCGCAATATGATCGCGCATGGCCGACCCGCCAAAGCATGGCGACAGGCCGACTTTCTGATTCCACTTCACGCGCAGCATACCGGGGCAGATCCGGCTCTTTCACTGTATGATCAGATCGCTGGGTTTGACCACCAAAACGGTCAGTTGGCTGAACTTGCACTGGGGTTTACGGCGGCCGATGTCCTCGATGTTGGCCCATCCATCCTGGCCTACGCCGCCGCGCAAAGCGATGCCGACCGCGTTGCGGATGAGATGCTGGCGAGATTGATTGCCGCCAAGCCGGAATTCGATGTAACGCTCATGAGCGCTGACGCTGCCGTATCGACGGCGATGGCAATGGATGGTGACAAACCAGTTGTCATCGCGGACGTTCAGGACAATCCGGGGGCGGGCGCGTCATCGGACACAACCGGCCTTCTCCGTGCTCTGATCCAGCATCGAGCCGGGAACGCAATCTTGGGACTGATACACGACCCGGAGCTTGCGCAGCGCGCACACGCTCTGGGCCGGAATGCTCGGTTTCAGGCATATATCGGCGGACGCGGCCCAAATGATGCTCCGGTTAAGGCAAAAGTCCGCGTGCATTATCTCAGCGATGGTCGGTGCCCATACACCGGGGCGATGTATGGCGGTGGCATTGCGACCTTGGGACCTTCAGCTGCACTTGAAATCGAAGGCACTGGAATTCACGTCGTGATCACCAGCGTTCGCAACCAGTGCCTCGACCTGGCCCAGTTTCGTCACTTCAACCTCCACCCGGAAAGGGCGCGTATACTGTGTGTCAAAAGCACAGCTCACTTCCGTGCCGATTTTGCACCGATTGCGCAGGCTATCCTGCTTGCCGAGACACCAGGCCAGTTTCCATGCGCGTTGGAAAATGTTGCTTATGAAAATGCGCGCAAGATGGACACTTGGCCCTATCAACGGTCGGCAAAGTAGAGACTTTCCTGCATGGTGTTTATTTCCATTCACCAAGGCGGGTCATTCAGAAACTCAAGGATTGCGACCGCCGCAAAAGTTGAGAGACTTTAAATGGCTTTCGCCGACCTGCGATGGCTAGGTCACATACCAGCCAATCAACCAACAGCATGGGATTTCTCAACCGCCTACCCCACGTGATGTTGCAACAAGACACTTGGCTTTGGATTGCAGCGCGAGATGCAGGCCTAACATACTATCTTGGTGGAACCGATCTGCCTGCGACCTGGCGATCGAGATGGCCACAGTTAACGCGCTTTTGAACCAGCCTAAAATTCAGATTATCACAAACAGTGAGTATCCATAACGGTGCGTCGGGTCACGCCATCAAGTATCAATTTGGGTGGCAGTTACAAGCCAACCTATCAACTTTCAATGACCGTATTGGGACCTGTCGCAATTATTCAAACATGATGCAGCATTGGAGATGTTGGGCTAGCGCCAGAGCTCGGATGCAGCATAGCATCCTGTGATATGTTGCCTCGGTCAACTTCGGGTTGTCGTTGTGGGAGGGCATGACGGATCGGAGGATCAGTCATGGAAACACCAAACCTACCAGCCATTCGCGCACTTCGCCCCGCCTGGAACAAGGGGCGCATCGTTGGTCAGAAACGGCCGTTGAAACCCAAACACGTCTGGGCAGTTCGAGTTCGGCTTGAGTTGGCCGAGAACCATCTTGACCTTGCATTGTTCAACATGGCCATCGACAGCAAGCTTCCAGGGTTTGATCTCGTCAAGATGAAAGTTGTCGACGTCATGGCCTCGGGCCAGACCAAAGAACGCGCGTCCGTTCTGCAAAGCAAAACTCAAAAACCGGTGCGCTTCGAGATTTCGGAAGGCACCCGGGCATCTGTCGAGAAATGGATGGAGGATGAGCTCATGGTCGGTTCTGAGTAACTTTGGCCTGGCCGTTTTCACGAGCGCCTTCATATCTCAACCCGCCAGTATGCGCGGATCGTCCGGGATTGGGTCACGTCGATTGGTCTAGAGGCGAGCGCATACGGCACGCACTCAATGCGGCGGACAAAGGTTACTCAGATCTACAAGAAGACAGGGAACCTTCGCGCCGTTCAGCTTCTGCTCGGACACACTAAGATGGACAGCACAGTTCGATATCTCGGAGTTGAACTTGAGGACGCTTTGGCAATCGCCGAGACCATTGAAATCTAGTTATCTAGGGTCGTCTTCGCGGGCAGCCCAAACCAGCCGTTGATTTGATCCGGCCTCGCCGCAATGCAGCTTTACCGAACCGGACCTTCGCCACGAACGCTAAATCCGGCAGTGGTCGAACTCACAATCTGCGGGACCAGGTGTGAATTCGCCGCAGACGCGACGAACGACCGCTCTGTTAATCACGCCAGTATGTGCTGCAACAGATAAGTCTCAAGCATCGCCGCGACAGTTGGAAAACTTTCGATTTGATCGCCCGACATTCGGTCGCGACTGACTGCGTTCTGGCCTTGTAAGTCGACCGTTAAGAGGTCGATACCCGTTTCACCCAGGATGACATAGGTACTATGATCCCCGGTCTCACGCCACTCCCTATTGGCGGCAATCAAGCCTTGCCAGAAGCCGCCCGGCCCGGGTTTATCAATCGACTGATACGCTCCATAGAGGAGCAGCCCATTGAAATCCGTTCCGTTTGAATGAGATAGATACACCCGAATGTCATGCGGTAGCTTTGCTGACATCTCGTTTTCAACCGCCTCTGCCAATGCGTCTATGTCCTGCGGCGCAGCAGGTCCCTGTGCAGTTTCGGCTGCAGCGACTTGCTCATGGGCAATCTGTCTTAGAAGATCTTTCATTCCATGGGACGGCATTAACAGAGTTTTCCTGTACTTAGCGTAGCTGAAACCCGTTAGCCGTGAGGTCCAGCAGTGTGAGGTCCAGTCCCGATTTCATTGCTCCTTCTGCGACGGCTGACTTTAAAGCATCCAATTGGGCGGGATTGGATTGCAGCTCCGCGATGGCTGAATCGATGAGTGCCGCTTGGACCAGATAGGCTTCGGCCAATTGCTGCTTGTCAGCCGACGATGCGTTCATCAGAGAGGGCGTGGACAGCAGGATATTCGCCGATTGCTGGCGCACAGCCTGATAAGTTTGCCGAGACGGAGTGTCTCTCACCCCGTGGCTGCCCTGGTAAGCGCTGATCCACCAAACTGTGTAAGCATCGGCCACATTGCTCGCCTCGAGCCCCACCGAGTTCATCGCGCTGGCGATCATGCCCATAACATCGGTCGAAGCGAGAATGGCACTTAGCCGCGCAGCACCTGCCGGATCGGTTTGCTGCACGCGGGCCACAAAGCTGCGCAGATTTTCGGCGCGACGGTCAGGGTCCGTTTCAAACCGAAGGGCAGATTTATCGGCAAGCGCGGGAGCTTGGGCATTGGGGTTTGGGTTCTTGCTGCGCCTGTCGAGCAATTCGCGGTTCAGATTTGACATCGCAAAATCTGGCGCAATCTGCATGGTTAAGCCCTGAGCACGCGCGCCATGTGGCAAAAGGCTTGTGGCAAGCATCAAGGCAAACAGGTGGAATAAAAACCGTCTCATCTTGCAGAGCTCCTTGTTGAACGTTCAAACGCCCGTCTGACGCGGGACGGGTTGATCACCTAGGGCATGCTGTATGTGCTGAAGCTGTCATCGTAGGTGGAGTGATAGATCATCCCGGCTGGCACATTGTCGGCATGGATCGGTTTGTCATCATAGTCGCTGACTTTCACCAGCTCCTGGCCGTCCCTCCATGACAGCAGCAATCCATGCTCGTCTTCCCAATCGCAGTTCGCCTCCAATACCACATAGAACTGTGGATCAGCTTTGGTGGCCACGCCGGACGTCACCGGGCGGGACTTGATGATGACCGAGAGTGGTCGGACATGTTGCCAGATATCATCGGGTTTGGCGGGGCGCGGCATTGTCTCATCGATCCAGCTCGTGTCGGCATGGCTGAGCATGTCCAGATAATAGGCGTAGACATGCGGCGTAATGGACGGTCGGTCGGCCGGTGTCAGTTGCTCCAGCCGGTGCAAAGCCTCTCCAGCGGCAGATGTCATCGCTGCCAAATCACTCAGTAGTGCAACGGATGCGCCATCAAACAGGGGCAGGCTGATGCTATCTGACATAAGGCTATTCACTCGCGGCAAGGTTGGATGGTCATGAACTGGTCGTCATTCGAACGACACAATGGTGCACCTTCGCCTGGACTGGCGTTCATTCTGGGTGTGCTACTCATTGGGCAGCTCTTCGAGATCAAAGTGCATGGGTGGTGTATCCAGAACAGCCTCTTGGCCAAACTCCGCAACAACCTCAAATCCTGCAGGTTGCCACTCATCCTGCCCAATCGTTTCGGACTCAATCAGCGCCACGACAATTGCGGTCTTGGATGTGTCAGGATCAGCGACGGTAACAAATAGGTGTCCCATCCCCTCTGATCCGGGAACCTCTTGCATGTCGCTGGCCTTAAACGAAAAGGCTTCGGCATTGCGATCCGGTGCGATCTCTCTCAACCAGCCGATCAGGGGCTGTTTCAAAGCCACACGTATGTCTTGGTCTGCAAGTGCTGGATGTTCCGATACCGTCAGGAGCGATTTGTGGGTCTCTTCTCCCTCAACGATCAGTTCGAAATTGACGGTTCGGCCGTATTCCTTGATCGGAGTGCCACCGGGTTTGGCCGGAATGTAAGGCCCAGGGTCCAGCACTGGCCGAACGGCGGGCCTCGGCAGGTCATCCCGCAAGGGCAACGCCGTGATCGTAAACCCCACATCTTCTGTAACCAGCGCCCAGCCCGGGTTCTCTGTCGGCCGCTTCCGGAGGGTTTGCACGCAGTTTTCGGCTGTCCTCTGAAACCGGGAGACGTCGGCGTCAATATCCGCCGTGTCGAGGAACACGGTTGTTCTAAGCTTGAAGATCTGTCCTACCGGGCGCTGATCATAAGACCGCGCCTTCTGCCAAGGCATAATGATCTTTGGAATGGCGATTGGAGGCAGCCCGCATTCATCAAACGTGTCGAAGATATGATCCGCAATTTCGTGCTGGACGTCTCTCGACCAAAGCGCAGCTGACAGTTCCGAGAGGCACTCAGAACGAGCGCACGCGTTTACAAGAACCGGTTCAAGCGGAACCGGGTCACCCGCGCGTAAAAAGACAAGCTTGGTTTTCTCGCCCCGTCCCTCAATAGAGTGAAGCTCAAGAGCGACCTCGTCAAAGCGATCCATCAGACGGTGCGCTTCGATCCGTGTCAGAACTCGACCGGCAAGCGGACTATCGGTGGCGACCAGAAAGCCGACGAGAACCACCACGGAGCATAGCAAAACTGCAAAGCGGTATCTCCGGCTAAACACTTTTGATCTCCAATAACGCGGACAATATCAACCACTAGGCGCGTTCGCTTCAGCCCTGACAACCCATGTTTTATTGATGGTCTGTGTTCGGCGAAATACGGCCTCTGAACCGGTACTCTTTCGATCGCTTGCTAGCGGGGGCTTTTGGCCGAATTTCCTGTGCTGATTTGACGGCCGCTTCGAACGGCTCTCTAATCGATCAGCCTAGCGTTCCCTAGGTGGAACCATCGCCGCCGACCTATCGACATTGCTTCAAGTCGAAGACCAATAGCCGCCCTTGGTGCAAGGTGCGGCATCTGGAACTAAGGGCTCGCGACCGCCGGTAAATCGAATGCAGCATCCTCAGAGATTTGGTAACTTGCCCCCCGCGAGGACGTCCCTTACCAGCCATTCGTCATGGGTGCGTCGTGCTGCAGCGCGACCCGTCTATAGGAGACATTCGCTGCACAAAAGCATTTGCTGTCCTGAAGCATAACCGCGAGGAGCCGCCGCTCGTGGGCTTCACAAGGCCAACCGGGTTTTGAACTTAAAGATGGGACGACCATTTTGTTCATACGCTCCAGTTGCCAAGCCGAAATTCGCCGATTGTGCGGCGATCCAGATTTCCAGTTGAAATCAACGCCCAAATCTCGAAAATTCTAGCATAGGTAGATTTTCTCTACACCAGAAACGCCGCATCAACATTTGATGAAGGCGTCACGTTTTTCAGACAGCCCCTTTGCCATCGAAGTCAGCACACGCGAAGCCCGTTGATAACTGGCGGCGTCAAATCTGGACGGCCGTTACAGCTTTCGGTTGTTCTTCAAGGAGTCACTGAAGTTGCAATTTCCGAACCAAACGAGCGACCAAAGGCAGAAGAACGACCGGACGCCGATCAAGCCTTTTGACAAAGGCCAAGACTGCGATGACCAAAATTTCGGTCGAGACCATCCCAGCTATGACAGTGCTGCGTTTCGTCGAGGGACTGTGACGCGGCGATCCTTCCGGAATGAGATGTTGGGGCCACCGGTCACAAGAGAGGAAAGTGGACTATCGCAGCCTGGCGCGAAGTCAGTGGTCTTCTCTGAACCCACGCGCTGCTTCGATCGGCTGCTCTAAACGCAAGGAGTCTAACCATTTCGACGTGATCCACAAAGCATCTGAACGTTACTCGTTCTCCCCGACGACCTGAACTCACGACATGGGCGTCTTTACAAAAGGATAATCTAAAAATGTGCATGATGTGCGAACTGGGGTACGGCCCCGAACAAGAGTCTTCTTTTGGAAAGATCGGTCTTCAAAAGACTGGCCTCCAAGTGAACTTGGGTGAAGCGGTCGCTCTTACAGCGATGATGCCCGATCTTGCGACACTCGACGAAAACGCCGCGGCTCCTGTCGAGTCGGGCGACTCTAGCGAATTCACAAGCGACGCCGACACGTCCGAGGCGCCAGGTTCGCCCGCCGATGACAGGTCAGGCGAAACGTCGACCAACATGCAAAACTATACCGACGATGCCAGTGGCCCATGGTGGGTGAACGATCAGACACCAGACAACCCTTTTGGAAAAAGTGAAGATTACGAAGCCTATCTAGACTATCTCGGCGCGCTGCCGCGGAGCTTGACGCCAGAGATCGCGGCTGAACCGCTCCGGATCAACGTTTCCGAGCTCAGCAACCATCCCGATTATCAAGAAGCCGCCGTTGGCGCGCTCGAGATGTGGGCGTCGGTCACGCCATTCGAATTCGAAATCGTCTATGACACACCATACGACGAGAACACGGACTGGATGGAGATCGTCAGCCCGGAGATTGGCGAGCAAAGTGATGGCAGCGCCTTTTCTAGCAACCGTTACATCAGCGTCGGGCAGCGGTTCCACGACACCGAGCCCAATCTGACCGATATTGGCGGCTATGTCTTTGACACCTTCATACACGAACTTGGTCATGAATTCGGGCTGAACCACCCCGGCCTTTACAACTACAGTGGCCCCGGCGGCGTGCAGATCAACTATCTGAACAACGCCACTTGGACTTATGACCGGCAGCAATACAGCGTCATGTCCTATTTCGACGGGATCGATGTGGGCGAAGACACGCGCTGGTCTGCAGCGACCCCGCTGATGGGCGATATCGAAGCGGTCATCCGCACCTATTTCTCGACCGTCGACGAAGACGGCGTGCGGACTTATCAGATAATAAATCTGAACACCGGCGATGATGTCTATGGGTTTAACAGCACGAAATATGGCTACGAACTGACCTCTTCGGGGATGCAGCGCGATATCGGCTTTGTCATCCATGACACCGGCGGCACCGATACGATGGACTTTTCCGGCTCGATTGCGGGTACCATCCTCGACATGCGCGCCGGACACTTTTCCAGTGTGAACGGCCACAACAACAACGTGTCCATCTTTGCGGGCCACAATGCCGACGAGACCGAATACTACATCGAAAACGGGATCGGCAGCCAATATGACGACATCATCATCGGCAATGCTGGCGACAACGTCCTGGATGGCCGCGGCGGTGGAGACCGGATGGCCGGGGGCGACGGCGACGACATTTATTTCGTGGATTCCCTCGATGACGTGGTGCGCGAAGAGATGGGTGGCGGCAACGACACCGTTATCGTGATGTCCAGGGACCTGGAGATCGGAAACATCGCCAATGTCGAAAACATCATCTACGTCGACAGCACAATCGCCGAGATGGTGGAGAATAATGACGACACGGCCCCCACGGCTGGCGACAACACAATAACCAGCATCATATTCGGTGACGACACCGACGAGATGATCGACGGCGGTGCGGGCGACAATACGATCTTTGGGCTGGGCGGCGACGACATCCTCATTGGGGGCACGGATTCGCTCGAGAGCCGCGACATCAACAACACCATCGACATCGAGGATCTCGAAGACCAGACAGAAAGCAATGACGGCAACGACGCGCTTTATGGCGGCGATGGCAACGACACCATTCTGGGTGGTCAGGGCGACGACCTGCTCGACGGTGGTGACGGTGACGACATGCTCAGCGGCCAGGCGGGTGTCGATGTCTTCCGGGGTGGCGCGGGCAGCGACACCGTGGACTTCAGTCGCGAAAGCCCGTTCCAGTTGATCGTCAACCTCGAAACCAACTTTGCCAATGGCGGCACCGCATCGGGCGACACGTTCTACAGCATTGAGGGCCTGATCGGATCCGATGACCGCATCGACCGCTTCATCGGGACGTCCGCGGCCAACCACTTCATCGGTCAGGGCGGCGGAGACGTTTTCAACGGCCGTGACGGCAACGACACGCTGGACGGTGGTAGAGACGGCGACATTCTATACGGCGAAGGGGGCGATGACGTGATCATCGGCGGCGCCGGTCAGGACTATCTGGACGGTGGCGAAGGCATCGATACGGTAGTCTACAGGAATAGCTCAAGTGGAGTGACGGTTGACCTTGTCAACGGCATGGCAATGGGCGGAGATGCGACTGGACCGGTTCAGATTGTAGGCCGCGGCACAGCGATCGAACACGACATCCTTGTCGGCTTTGAAAATGTGCAGGGCTCGTTTCACGATGACTGGTTAATTGGCGACGACCAGGTGAATGGGCTGTCTGCTGGCGCAGGTGACGACACGTTGACTGGCGGAGGCGGCGGCGATTTGCTGGATGGCGGTTCAGGCAGTGATACGGCAGACTATTCCGCTGCGACCAGTGGGGTAATGCTCAATCTGCGCCACGAAACATCCGAAGGAGATACCTATGTCTCGATCGAAAATCTGGCTGGGTCAGGCTTCGATGATCGACTCGTCGGAGACGCAGCCGCCAACGTTCTGACTGGACAGGGGGGAGATGACACGCTGCGTGGTGGTAATGGAGATGACACCTTGCTTGGCGATTTCGCCTATCAGGGCGACGCGCTACCAACACCCGGAATGGGCACTGGCTACACCACGCTTGGACCGGATGCGACGAACAATTCAATAGCCACTGCATTCGACATTTCAGACAACTTTTCGCTGGTCGAAGACCCAAACATCTTCGACTCGACTACCGTGCTTCACACAACCGTCGAAGCCACGGGGAACGGTCAGGGCGGCTACTACAGCATCGAGCTTGCAGCCGGGACAATCCTGTCGATCGACGTCGATGGAATCGCCGATCCAAACGTGCACGACAGTTGGATTCGGCTCCTGGACAGCAATGGGGATATCGTTACCGAGAATGACGATGGCGGTGGTGATCCCGGCTCCACCTCTATCCGGGATTCAAGTACTGTTTATGTCGTCGAAGAAACCGGCACCTACTACATCCTGCAAGGCAGCTGGACGGCAGAGTCCACGGAAGGGGGCTGGACGGAAGCCGTCCCCGAAGGCTCGACATATTCGCTCAACGTTTCGGTTGATTTCCCGCCGGCGCCTGCTGAACCAGGTGAGGCCGGTGCCGATGTACTGTTCGGAGGTCGAGGCAGCGACCTGCTGGATGGCGGGTTGGGGGCTGATACGCTCACTGGTGGAATGGGCGAGGACTCCTTCCGCTTTTCGACAGAGCTCGGGGAGGGCAATGTAGACCGGATCAGGGGCTTCGACGCCAATGAGGATCTAATCCTTCTGGACAGTCTCATCTTCGAGGAACTGGGCGACGACGGCGCGCTGTCATTCAGAGCGTTCCACAGCAGTGCAATGGGTGTTGCCCGCGACAGCGACGACCGTATCATCTATGACACCGACAACGGTGCGTTGTCTTATGACGGTGATGGCTCCGGTGATGGTGACGCAATCCAGTTTGCGCAACTGAGTAGAAATCTGGACCTGTCGGCAGACAACTTCATTATCGTCTGACGCGCTATGGAAAGGGCGCATTCAATGCGCCCTTTCCGGTTCCAGCACGCTCTGTAAAACTGAATTGCCAGCTAAGGGAGAAGCCGCAATGACGCCCCAGATCAATCGCCGCACCTTGTTTGTTGGGACAATGTTCACGGGTGTTGCCGTGGTTGCCGGAACAGTGGGAGCTCAATCCAGAGATATGCAGGGCGGCGTAACATATGAGGGTGGCAAGGTTATCCCGGCAGGCCAAATTGAAATCTTTCTGGAGGACCCTGCCAATCAGGCCAAGAAGCGGCTTGGGGACCAACAGATACGGGTCGAAAGCGACGGTAAGTCACGTCAGATCCTATTTTCCCTGATAACGCCCGCAAGCTCTTCCGCTTCGCCAACCGTACGGGTCGTTGCGCATTTGGAGCGCGAAGACGGCTGGCTGCTTGCGCGCGGCAGTGCACAGGTCGAAGATGGTGTACCCGTTTCCATCACGCTTAACACGGTGATGTATTGAATGTTCAAACTCCAGTGACACAGGCGTGCGAAAGCTCAAATTCGGACTGATCAGCTCCATCTGAATGGTCCGTTTGAGCGTTTGTACATGATCGGCCTAAGTTTCATCGGGATGACGGCTTCGGCCCAAAGCTGCCGTTGTCCACCCATTTGCCATACTGCGATCGCAGCCCGCATTGCCGACATTCGCTGCGATAGCAAAATCTAGAGGTCAATGAATGGGAATGTCGCCGTACTTTGCTGCATTTCGGTTTTTCAGCGCCATTGTCCGGTGTGTGCGCTCGCACCGGCAGGAAGCAGTCATCGCTGCGGTGCCGTGCTGTTCACCGCGTCACGGATAAGGGTGACACACGTTTGGACACGCCTGCTGCTTCAAGAGCAGCACAAAAAAAGTGGTAGCATGGTCCCACACTCAGATGGGCGCCCATAGCGCACTGCGTCCGTCGCTACCTGTTTCGCTGCTAGCCTGTGTCAATCTGGTGAACGAGAAAACAGTCCGGGAGAGTTTCAATTGCAGGACACTTTTTCCCGAGGCCACGGGTTGACAGGTACCGCCCGACGTCAACCTGAGGCTTGCGGCTTCACAGGGAAACCAGCTCATGGTAACCCTTAGAATATTATAACTGCAGACTTCTGAATTGTCTTGAATAGGTTAGCAGTCTTTGTTGATTGAAAGCCAAGCGCCTTGAGCAAATCGAAAGCGAACGCAACGGAACAAAGTACATCAAGGCCTACGGAAAGCGGTGCGGTGGATGGCGCGACGGCTGCGCAACTGACGGCGGTGTCCGATGTCATGCAGGTCTTGGGCCGGTCACGGGACGACGATGGCCCCGTTTTTCAAACAATTCTGACCAACGCCGTTGAGCTGTGTAACGCGCAGATGGCGGGTCTGATCCTCGCGACACCGCAGGACGACGTCCAGACGCTGGCTGCGCATATTGACATGGCTCCGATGGCGGTCGAGCTTTTTGAAACGGGCGGCATGAAGATGGACCCGGACCTGTCGTACACGGCGCGGGCCATTGTCGAGGCGCGCCTGATCGCGCTCGAAGACATGGGTGACAGCGATCTCTATTCTGCCGGCAGCCCTGTGGTGCGTTCGATGGTCGATGACAGCAGCATCCGCAGTGTTCTCTTTGTCCCGTTGGTCGGGCAGCAGGGGGCCATCGGCGCAATCACATTGCTGCGGGGCAAACGCGCTCCGTTTTCGTCAAACGAGATTGCGCTGGTCCAGGCATTTGCGCTTCAGGCGGTCATTGCGATTGAAAACCAGCGCCAGTTCCAGGCCGTTCAAAAACAGATGGAGCGTGAACGCGCCTCTGCCGAAGTGCTCAAGGTGATCAGTGCCTCGCGCGCGCAGGAGGCACCTGTTTTTGAGGTTATCCTGCGCAATGTCGCACAGCTGTGCGAGACGGATCTGGCGACCTTGTCGCGCGTCTCATCCGACGGTGCGCATCTGGAATACGCCGCCCATATCGGGATGGACCTGCCGACCTACAACCTCGGTCAGGATGTCTGGCCGATCGATGGCCCCATGCAGATCGCGCAATCGGTGCGTGAGGCGCGCGTGGTGCATTCGCCAGACCTGCGGCTGACGCAGCCCTATATCGAGGGCGAGCACTACCGCCGCAAGATCGCGGACGACGAAGGCATCAGAAGCATGCTGACCGTTCCGCTTTTGACAAGTGACGGCGCGGCGGTCGGCGTGGTGGGGTTGTACCGCAAACGGATGCATCCGTTTGATGACGACGAAATCGCCCTGGTGGAGAGCTTTGCCGCACAGGCGGTCATCGCCATCGAAAACGTGCGCCAGTTTCGTGCCGTGCAAACGCAGCTGGAGCGCGAGGCCGCGACGCGCGACATCCTGTCCGTCATCAGCCGCAGCCGTGACGACGAGACGCCCGTTTTTGAAAAGATCGTAAAGCTTGGTCACCGTCTGCTGGGCGCCTCTTTCTCGGCCTTGATCCTAGGACGGCAAGGCGACGCGTACCAACGCATGGCCGCCAGCGAAAATGTGCCGGACTACATAACCCAGATGTTCCACGATCAGCGGTTCCCGATGGACCCGGCCCAGTCGATCACGCCCAAATCGATCATCGGCAAACAGGTGATCCACATTCACGACATGGCCGAAACCGAGGAATACAAACGCGGCGATCCGCGATTTGTGCCGATGGTCGAAGATGCCGGGATGCGGACCAACCTGTTTATACCGCTGATCCATAACGGTGAGGGGATCGGCTGCCTGCTGCATCCGCGCGATGTCGTGAAGCCATATACCGACGATGAAATTGCGCTGATACAAACCTTTGCGGATCAAGCGGTCATCGCTATCGAAAATGCGCGCCAGTTCCGCGAGGTGAAGGAGCGGCTTGAGCGGGAAGCAGCAACCTCGGAAATCCTGTCAGTTGTCAGCCAAAGCCGCGATGACGCCGCAGCCGTCTTTCAAACCGTTCTGGAACAGGCCACAACCGTGTGCGGTGCCGATCAGGCCGCCTTGGTCCTGCGCATGCCGTCTCGCGAAACCTATCAGCTTGCCGCGAATTGGGGCCACGCCAACGAGGTGTCCAAACCGGGCGATGAATGGCCCCTAAGCGGCCCACAGACAGCGGCCACAGCAATCAGGACAGGCAAGGTTGTCGAATTGCCCGACTTGGCCGACACCGATGCGTATCGCGGCGGCGAACCGATCACCGTGTCGCTGGTCGATGGCGAAGGCATCAGGTCCCGTCTGGCCGTGCCTTTGATCCGTGACGGCGAGGCTATCGGCGCAATTGCACTCAGCCGCCGCGAGGTCCGCCCATTCACTCCGACGGACATCGCATTGATCGAAAACTTTGCAAAACACGCCGTCATCGCGATCGACAACGCGCGGCAGTTCACCCAGACTGAGGAAGCACTGGCGCACCAGACGGCCACTGCGGGCATCCTCAGTGTCATCAACCAGAATCCAGGTGACGTTCAGCCTGTTTTCGATCTGATCGCCGCATCTGCGATGGAGCTGTGTGGCGCCAAATTCTGCAATATGTGGCGCATCGAAGACGGGATGCAGCATCACTGCGCGACCGCCGGTTTTGATGAGGCCAATCTCGACAGCTATCTGGCCCAGTTTCCGCGGCCTGCAGGCCCGGATTCCCTGTCGGCCAGAGTGGTGGAAAGCGGCGCGGTCGAGCGCATCGAGGACGGACAAGCCCCTGGCTACAAAGACTACAAGCTGGCGATTGAGAACGGTTTTCGTGAAATTGTGGGTGTCCCGATTTCTGTCGGCGGTACGATCTGGGGCACGATCATTCTGGCCTGGCCCGACGGCGTCACGCCGACCGAGGCGCATATCCACCTGACGCAAACCTTTGCCGAACAGGCCGCCATCGCCATCGAAAACGTGCGGCTTTTCACCGAAACGGAGCAGCGCACCGCAGAGGTTGAAGAGGCGCTGGTGCGTGAACAGGCCAGCGCGGAAATCCTGCAGGTCATTAACGAATCGACCTTGAATCTGCAGCCGATGTTTGACCTGATCGTGCAGAAATCAGCCGAGCTGTGCGGCGCGCGGTTTTGCGTGCTGGACCGGTTTGATGGGCAGGCCTATCACTTTTGCGCGCAACACGGGTTTCCACCGAAACTGGCTGATGACCTGATGGCGGAATACCCCGTAACAGAGGCTGAAGGTCATATTGCGGCCAAGGTGGTCGAAAGCGGGTCGGTTGTCCAAATAAAGGACGCGCAAGACGGGGCGGAGTATTATGCGCCAGACCGGGCGGCCGCTGTCGGTTGGCGGCGTATGCTGGGTGTACCGATCCGTGACGGAGGGCGCATCTGGGGGGTGATCAGTTTGGCTTGGCCGGGCACCGCCGCACCACCACCCGCGAACGTTGAACTGGTCCAAAGTTTTGCGGCGCAGGCCGGCATCGCAATCGAAAATACGCGCCTGATGCAGGAAACGCGCGCTCGCACCGCAGAGGTCGAAGAGGCGCTGGAACGGCAGAAAGTCACTTCCGAAATCCTGCGCGCGATCAGTCAGTCGCCCACCGACGTGCAACCCGTCATGGAGACCATTGTCAGCAACGCCACGCAGCTGATCAAGGCCGATCTGGCCATTTTTCACCAGCGCTATGAAGACCACTATTTCCCATCAGCTGGATCAGGTCCAAAAGGCGTATTGATCACCGACAGGATAGTGGAAGTTGCGCGCAAACGGGCGCAGAAATTCACTTCTGACGGAGTGCCACTGCATCCTCTGGCCCCGGACGAAAACTTCCCCTCCCGCGCTATGGTCACCGGTGAAGTGCAGCACATCATCGACTGGCCAAACGCGGACATTCCTCCGCATGAGGTCGAGCGAGGAAAACAACTGGGGCTAAAGTCCGCGATTTATATTCCACTCATGCAGGGTGACACCAGCATTGGCTCACTTGCCATTGGGTCGACGGAACAGACCGCGTTTTCGGATCAGGATATCGCCCTGGCGCAGTCGTTTTGTGATCAGGCGGTCATCGCGCTGCGCAACACGCAGCTTTTCGTTCAGACGCAGCAGGCGCTGGAACAGCAGACGGCAAGCGCTGAGATCCTGAGTGTGATCAGCCAGTCGGTCGAAGACACCCAGCCCGTCTTTGATCTGGTGGTGCAAAAGGCCGCAGAGCTTTGCGGGGCGTCGTTCTGCGTTCTGGATCGCTTTGACGGAGAAGCCTACCACTTCTGCGCGCAATATGGATTTCCCCCCGACCGCGCCGCCGCACTATTGGATGATTACCCGTTCACCGAAGGCAAAGGTCACATGTCGCCCATGGTGATCGAAAGCGGGCAAGTGGTCGAAATCGAAGACGCGCAAAGCGGGGACGTTTACTACGCGCCTGAATTGGCCAAGGCGGTTGGGTGGCGGCGCATGTTGGGTGTGCCGATCCGCGCTGGCGCGCAGATTTGGGGCGCTGTCATTGTGGCGTGGCCGCATACTGCACCACCATCCGACTCGGATATCGAATTGATCCAGAGCTTTGCCGCGCAAGCCGGCATCGCCATCGAAAACGCACGTTTGATGCAGGAAACCAAGTCCCGGACGCTTGAGGTTGAGGAGGCGCTGGAACGCCAGACGGCGACTGCGGAGGTGCTTGAGGTTATTTCCAACTCGGTCGAAGATACCAAGCCCGTCTTCTCCAAGATCCTCCACAGTTGCGAGCGACTGACCAAATCGACCGATCTGTCGCTGATGACACTGGACGAAAGCAATCTGGTCCACCTGGCAGCCTTCCGAGGCGAGGCCGCCACACTGACCGCCCAGAATTACCAGCCGATGCCGCTTGAAGAGACAATCCTGAGCGGCGCTGTCAGGCAAGGCGAGGTTATGCACTACGCCGATGTGGCGAACGATCCTAATGCCCCCGAGGCTCTCAAGAAGATGGCCACAAAATTTGGCAAGGACACAGAAAAGATGTCTGCGATTGTGGCTCCGATGATGTGGCAGGGCAGCCCTATAGGAGGGATTCTCGTCACGCGTATGATGAATGACGATAACTGGGTCCCATTTACCCTCCGAGACAGGGAACTGCTGGAAACGTTCGCAGATCAAGCGGTGATCGCGATCCAGAACGCGCGGCTCTTTTGGGAAACGAAGGATGCGCTTGAGCGTCAGACCGCCAGCGCCGATATCCTTCGGGTCATCAGTGAAACGCAGGATGATCTTTCGCCTGTCTTTGATGCGATCCTCAGCCGTGCGGCGGACCTCTGTGACGCGCCGATGGCCAGCCTGAACATCGTCAATCCCGAACGCACGCATGCCAGTCTTGTGGCCCATCATGGCGACCGGTTGCAGGCGCTGGAAGTGGGCAAGACGCAGTGGCCGCTCGATGACGACCTGTCCAACGCCGTTGCGATCCGGAGCAAGAAAGCGGTCCAAATTCCCGACCTGAAAGAAACCGACCTCTACCGCACGGGCAACGAAATCCGCCGCCATGCGGTAGACGAGGAAGGGGTTCGCACCTTCCTCGCCGTGCCTTTGGTGCACAAGGGGCTGGGGATCGGCAACCTCGCCCTCTACAAGCGCGACGTGAAGCCCTTCACCCCAGAGGACATCGCCGTTCTGGAAAGCTTTGCCGATCAGGCCGTTATCGCCATCCAGAACGCGCGTCTGTTCAATGACACACAAACCGCGCTCGCGCGCCAGACAGCCAGCGCAGACGTTTTGCGCGTCATCAGCCAGTCTCCCGGCGATGTCACGCCGGTATTCGAAGCCATCTGCGCGTCTGCGACATCACTGCTTGCAAGCGATATGGCCTTTGTGATGACCACGGACGGCAAGACCTATGCGCCTGTCGCTGGCGCAACGCCTGCCGGGGTCATTGAAGATCTCGGGCCTCAGAGCTTGCCTGTCGATCCCGCGCAGAACTTTCCATCTCGCGCCATCCAGTCACGGCAGTTGCTGCACCTTCCCGATTGGTCGACGATTGATCTGCCACCGCACGAAGAGGGCATACATCAGAGGTATGGCGTTCATTCTGCGCTCTATCTGCCTTTGAATTTGAAGGACGGACTGTTCGGTCTGCTGGCGCTGGCGCGGAGCGCGAAACAGGCGTACAGCGAAGACGAGATTGCCCTGGCCACCTCGTTCAGCGACCAAGCCGTCATCGCCATCGAAAACACACGCCTGTTTAACGAAACCCAGACGGCCCTCGTGCGGCAAACCGCCAGCGCCGACATTCTTCGGGTCATCAGCCAGGCGCAGACGGACCTGCGCCCCGTGTTCGAGGCGATCGCAGGGACTGCGGTGAGACTGCTGGACTGTGACGTCTGTTCGGTGATGATTGTCGAAGGCGACACGTTTGTTCCGCGCGGCGCGGTCAGCACGCACGGGCCCATCCTCGACCTGGGCGATGGCAATTTGATTGATGCCGAACGCAGCTTCCCGGCGCGCACGATTGTAAACAAGGAAATGGTCCATGTGCCCGACTTCTGGGCGGTTGACCTGCCTGTTGACGAGTATTGGGCACGGGAAAAATTCGACATTCATTCGGCCCTTTACATGCCGCTTATGCGCGGCGAGACGTGTTTGGGTGCGGTCGCATTTTCGCGAACGGTGACACGTGCATTCAGCGGCGAAGACATAGCGATGGCCAAGACCTTCTGCGACCAAGCGGTGATCGCAATTGAAAACGTCCGGCTTTTCAACGAAACGCAGGATGCATTGGCGCGCCAGACAGCCAGCGCGGATGTGCTGCGGGTGATCAGCGAGTCCCCCACAGACGTGCGCCCCGTTTTCGAGGAAATTGTTCAAGCCGGGGTGCGGCTGGTGGATTGCCATATGGTCGGCGCGACGATCCTTTCGGGGGATCAGTTCAAAGTCATTGCGCGCGCGCAACAGGGCGGTCTTGAGGTGATAGATGAGACCAACAACAGCTTTCCATTCGATCCTGAGATGAACTTCCCCAGTCAGGTGATGCAATCAGGCACCATGCTGCATCTGCCGGATTGGGAAACGGTCGCGCTGACGCCCTTTGAGCAACGCACCTTTGAAAAATACAGTGTCCGCGCATCCCTTATGCTACCCTTGGTGCAGGGCGGTACGTCGCACGGCGTCATGCTGTTTATCCGGCAAGACCCTCGGCCGTTCAGTCGTGAAGAAATTGCCGTTGCAAAATCGTTCTGCGATCAGGCGGTGATCGCCATCGAAAACGTGCGCCTTTTCCGCGAGGCTCAGGACGCCCGCGAAGAGGCCGAAAAGGCCAATGAGGCCAAAAGCGCCTTCCTTGCCACGATGTCCCACGAAATCCGCACGCCGATGAACGCGGTGATCGGGATGAGCGGTTTGCTGATGGATACGCAGCTGAACGCCGAGCAGGCTGATTATGCCCGCACCATCCGCGACAGTGGTGATGCGCTTCTGGGTATCATCAACGAAATCCTCGACTTCTCCAAGATCGAAGCCGGGCAGATGGACATTGAGGACCACCCGTTTGATTTGCGCAATTGTATCGAATCCGCGCTGGATCTGATCAGCGGGCGCGCTGCCGAAAAGCAGTTGGAGCTTGCCTATGTCTATGATGACTGCGTGCCTGTCGGGATCAGCGCGGACCTGACGCGCCTGCGGCAAATCCTGCTCAACCTGCTGTCGAATGCGGTCAAGTTCACCGATGCAGGCGAAGTGGTGTTGTCGGTCGAAGCCGCCCGCTCGGACCGTGGGAAAACAACCCTCGAATTCAGCGTCCGCGATACCGGGATTGGGCTGACCGAAGAGGGCATGAGCCGCCTATTCCAGTCCTTCAGTCAAGCTGACAGTTCCACAACCCGGAAGTATGGCGGCACCGGGCTGGGCCTTGCCATTTCCAAGCGGCTCGCGGAACTCATGGGCGGGACCATGTGGGCGACAAGCGACGGTGCGGGCACTGGATCGACCTTTCACTTTGCCATCGAAGCAAAGCCCGCCGCACTGCCCGACACCGAAAGCCGCAGCCTGATCGGCGAACAATCCGAACTACAGGGCAAACGTCTGATGGTCGTCGACGACAACGCGACGAACCTCAAGATCCTCACCTTGCAGACCCAGAAGTGGGGCACGCAAACCACAGCGTTTTCGACGCCGTCCAATGCGCTGAAGGCGCTTGATGCCGGGCAGCGCTTTGATCTTGCGATCCTTGATATGCACATGCCCGAGATGGACGGCATCGACCTCGCTCGCCAGATCCAGACGCGCCAACCGGACCTGCCGAAAATCCTCTTCAGCTCGCTCGGGCTGCGCGACACGGACGAGGACAAGGACCTCTTTGCCGCCGCATTGGCCAAACCGCTGCGCCAGTCTCAGCTGTTTGACACGCTCGTCACGCTCTTTGCACCGGCAATCGCAACCAAGGTCAAACCCAAGGCACCCGGAAAGCCGCAATCGGACCCCGACATGGCCAAGCGTCATCCCCTGCGCATCCTTCTGGCCGAGGACAACCTGGTGAACCAGAAACTCGCCACACGGCTGCTTGAACAGATGGGCTATCGCATCGATCTGGCCAGCAACGGGATTGAGGCCTGCGAAAGTGTGGCGCGCCAGACCTATGACGTTGTCCTGATGGACGTGCAAATGCCCGAAATGGACGGGCTCGAGGCTTCGCGCAGGATCAACCGCGAACATGCAGAAGGACGCCCTCGTATCATCGCGATGACCGCCAATGCGATGCAGGGCGACCGGGAAATGTGCCTGGCCGCAGGCATGGACGACTACATCGCCAAACCGATCCGGGTGGATCGCTTGGTCGAAGCCCTTTTGAACGTTCCGACATCGCGAGAGGATCAGGAATGACCAAGGATATCGTGAATACCGAAACCTACGCCGAGCTGTGTGAGGCGATGGGCGCGGATTTTGCCGCCGAGCTTCTCGACACCTTCCTGAGCGAAGGACCGACGATGCTCGCAAACCTGAAAACTGCTGTGGATGCGCAGGACGCTGACGGCTACCGCCGCGCTGCGCATTCGATCAAATCGAATGCCGAGATTTTCGGGGCAAAGGCGCTGGCTGACCTGTCGCGACAGATGGAACTGACCAGCCTGTCCGACGCGCCGCCACCGGTCGTGGAGCTTGAAACCACATGGTCGGATACCGAAACAGCGCTCAGGTCTCTATGCGATGAATGATGCGCCCGGGCATGTATTGATTGTCGACGATAACAAGGTGAACCGCCTGCTCTTGACGCGCAGTGTCGAGATGCTGGGCCATCGCGTGTCCGTCGCCGAAAACGGTCGGATTGCGATGGACATGCTTGCATCTGATCGGTTCGACATCCTTCTTCTGGATATCGAGATGCCTGAAATGGATGGCTTTGAAGTGCTCGAAGCGATCAAGAGTATCCCCGCCCTGCGCCACTTGCCCGTGATCGTGACCTCGTCAATCGAAGGGCTCAACAACGTCGTGCGCTGCATCGAGTTGGGGGCCGAGGACTACATCCCAAAACCTGTGAACAAGGTGCTGCTCAAGGCCCGTGTCGGCGCCAGCCTTGAACGCAAGCGGCTGCAAGACGAGCAAAAGGCACTGCTGAACCGGTTTGCCACCCAGGAGGTTGCGGATCAGCTCACCGAAAGCGGGTTCGCCATCGGGGGGGAGCGCCGGGTTGCAACGGTGCTGTTCTGCGATATCCGGGATTTCACGGCCATTTCCGAGACCATGACGCCAGAAGCCACGATTGATCTGATCAACACCTATTACACGTTGATGTTCGACGCGGTGTCCAGTCAGGGGGGCATTGTCAGCCTCATGGTCGGTGATGGGCTCATGGCGCTCTTTGGTGCCCCCAACCCGCTGGAGAATTCGGCGCAACGCGCGGTATCTGCCGCACAAGACATGCTTGCGATGACCGCCGCCCTGAATGAAGAACGTGCAGCGGTCACAGAGGCGCCCTTGCGGATAGGTTTCGGGATCGCCACGGGTGAAGTGGTCGCTGGGTATACAGGCACGCAACACCGTGCGACTTACACCTGCGTTGGCAAAACGGTGAACCTTGCGGCCCGGTTGGAAGCGTACACCAAGGTTGCCGGCTGCGAGATCCTGTTTGACCAGACGACACGTGCCAGCCTGCTGAATGCCTCCCAAACCCGCGAGATCGCCAACGTTCGTTTGAAAGGGTTCGCAAACACAGTGAACGCGTTTACTTTTGCATGATGGTCTCTAAAGCGCACGTTCCATGAAATGGACGTAGGGTTTCCACTCGTCAGGGAAGCCTTCGGGATGCGACGCATCGGTAAATTCGGCGGCTTGATACATCGCTTTCGCATGTGTCAGAAAAGTTGCGGATGAAAAGACCACTGTTTGGTACCCGTCTTCGATCATTTGCTTGAACATTTTATCCAAAAGAAGGCGACCAAACCCGTGACCCCGGCCCGCGTCGCTTAAAAACATCCGATTGAATTCGGCAACACCAGCCGTCATTTCATTGTACATGACGCAGCCGACCGGTTGGTCGTCAAGATACGCCACAACGATACCGCCACGCGGTCTTGCGTGCAGGGGTGACACGTTCTCTAGGATGTCCTCGAACCGGACACGTTCCATCGGGTATCCGTCCACGGGCCAGTCCGATGGGTAATTTTGCTAATGCCAGTCCAGCCATTGCCGGCAAAGACCACGAGCGGTCTCAACGTCCGCGTCGTCAGATGTCAGTTTCATCGAGATCCCCTCTGCTCAAGCTCCTATCGTGTTCTCCTTTTCGGAAGAGTGTGTTTTTCATTCGGTTAAGTCAAATAAGTCAATTTGCGAACGCGATTAGTCTCCCACGTTCAGCGATTTCATCCATGAGTTCTTAATTCGAGTATGCAAACACCATAGAAACGAAAGGAATGACCACTGAGCGGGCTGCAACACAAGCAATGAAACCGATTGATGGTAACGGCTTCAGGCTGTCATCATTGGATCCAATATTGGCTCTGCGGTGCTCCTTAAAGCTTGGGACATGATACAGCATTGGGCACTTGGGCTCACTACCGAACTCCGCAGCGGCGCTGCATCGGGCCCAAACGCGCCGCCAAAATTGATGAACGGCCCGTTGCGGCCGTTGACCACGTTATCTGGATGCTGCGGTCGCAGCCCGCATTGCAAACATTGGCTGCACGCGCGAAATCCGACGAAAGCTAAATTCACAGTTCGCCGAACCAACCCGCCTTCAACTATTGGTTTCCAAAGTGTGCTGTGCGCTGTTTCAACCAAAGCGATAATCATCACCGTCGAAAAGGCATTCAGGTGGATAGTAGGTATCGCTGCCGGGCAGAAACTACGTCACACGCGCGCGATCGCCAACTGCGTGGATGTTCACCTACTGCTGCACTTCCGACAATTGACGCACATCCGCCTGTAAGCACGTTGTCTCCTTTATCGGTCCGCACCTTCATTTTTTCAGAACCAAATCGTAAGGCGGAACCAAATCAGGAATCGGCTAATCGGGGCCCGACGCGGTTATGATTTCAAGTGACGCGGCAGCAATGGCTGCGTAGGCCAAGCGCTCTTTTGTGGTCTAGGCAGCTTAAGATCTGGATGCGTTCCAAGCCGCCGCGCGTGCGGGTTGAGATTGCCCCCCTCTACTCGACCACAATCATCTGGTGCCCGGTCACATTGGGCACTGAAAACGAAAGCGAGCCATCGTGGGTACGAAACCGCAATTCGGTTCCTTGGGGCTGCAGCGTCACGCGGCTGGCGTCTTTAATTTGCAGTGTCACATCGACGTCGTGCAGCGGAACGATATCTTGGATTGGTTGGACGTTGTCACCTCTCAGCCGACCACGCAGGATCGGGTTGGCGTAGAGCAAATGCAGCACGTGTTGTGCCTCATTCCTCCGCAAGGTTGCCCGCCCTGCCACTGGCAGAGAACTCGCAATCTGTCGCGGCGCGTCGAGCGCCTGAGAAATCACGTTCCCAATAATATCAAGAAGCGCAGGCGCACCGACTTTATGGTAGAGGCCAAACACAGGATGAGCCAAGCGGGTAACTCCGTCCAAGCGTGCACCGAAGACGAAACCGTTTGGATCAGGCCGGTTGGGCGCATGCAGATGGCCGCTGAAACGGCGTCCCTCTCGGTTCAGATAGGGGTCGAAGACGCTGCCAAGCGATGCGCCGCCGTCCAGCTTCAGTTGCTGCGAGGGGCCATACATGAACAGCGGTTCATCGACGAAATCAGCGCGCAAGTCTTTGGTTGGCAGGGCGAAATCCCCACCGGAAAACGCCGAAACACCGCAACGAATGGTGCCCGCTGGAAACAGCATTTCACCATCCGCGCCGATACCGCTGGAGCCAGTGAGCAATAGTCGCCCACCCTGATCGACATGGGACTGCAGCTTGACCGCAAGGTCCGCGTTAATGGGGATGGCGTCGGGCAGGATCAGCAAGCGGTAGGCGCTGAAGTCGGAGTCGGCGTCGAGAACATCAAATGTGAATTTGTGTTCCAAGAGGACCCGTACCGCGCCGTCGTCGATGGTATTGTGATGTGGTGAAGGTCCCGCATAGCGCGGCCTTTCTATCGCTTCGGTGCTGATCAACCCGATTTCGGCCACGTTACTTGTGCCTTCGCACCACTGTTCGCAGGCGGCCACCCATTCAAAGGCCTTGCCGACATTGGCGTAGGTTGATGGATCGATGCGCCCGGTCGGGTGAAGGTGATCGCCAATGCAGATGCGCGCGCCGTGGGCCAGCATCGCACCGCATTCATAGATCAGGGCTTCGGGCTTTTTGTAGCCCCCCATATCGCCCCACAGATGGTGGAACTTGCCGGTCATGCCCAGATAATCCATGCCAAGCGCTTCGACGTAGCGCGCAGATACCGGGAAATGATCATAGCCCCATTCCGCGGTTGGCAGGCTTTCGATCTCGAGGTGGCTGAAATAAGTGCGCAAGACGTCGCTTCGGCCGCGACGTAGATGGCCAAAATTGAAGAATACGGGCAAACCCGCATGTCGCGCCATCGTGCTGATGCGGTCGAGATTGGCCAGCGAAGCGGATTCCGCAAAATCGATCAGATCGGCCTGATTGTCCGGGTCCATGCCCCGCGCGCGCATCTGGGCGACCGCAGGGTCGCCGACCGACAGGTGTTGATGGCAGATATCGATCCAGAACCCGCCCGCATCGGGGAAAAGCTCGATCACTTCCTCGATCTGGGCGTAAAGGTAGTCCTTGTAGGGCGAGCTAAGATCTAGAAAATACCATCCCTGCCGCCCATCCGTGCCGTTGTGCATCTTCTCGCCGGTTTTGGGATCGACGATGATCCATTCCGGGTGCTGTGCGGCGGCCAGTTCATCCCAGGCGGCAGTGATATAGATTGGCGTCTTTATCCCTTCGGCTTGCAAGGCGTCGATCTGCGCACGCAATAGATCAAAGTCCAGATGCGGGTGCATTTTGCCCACTTTGGTGGGATGGTAAGAATACCCGTGGTGGCACTTTGCAAACAGATTGATCGAATTGACATGCGCGCCTTTTAGCGTGCGGGCAAAGGTCTTGGAATCGAATTTTGAGCCGACACCAGGCACTTCTGGTGACGTGTGAAAATCCAGGTGAATTTGGCGGAAGCGCATTTTGATCCAATCATTTTTTCTGGTTAGACATCTTGCGCGAAAGACAGGGCGATACCGTCAACGCTGAAGATGTAAAAGGACTCCGAGGCGCATTGGACTTCGACCGTCTGGTCGCGTTCAACGTCGCGTTGGCGCGGGTATTGCACGACGATGTCGCCGTCGTCCGCATCCGCTTCGACGCTGGTAAACCCTTGGGGTGTGCCGTAGACAAGCGTCTCCCGGCCCAGGTTTTCAACAAGATTGACGTCCAGCGCAAAGCTCAGATCGCCAGTGCCTATGGCCTCGGGCCGAATGCCGAGAACGACGGTGTCCCCTGCCCTTACATCCATTCTCTCGGTCCCTTTGAGCGTCCGCTCCAATCGCACGAGGCCCGGCAAGTCTATTGTGACCTGTGCCCCATCGACCTCTGCCACGCGGGCATCGAAGAAGTTCATCTTGGGCGATCCCAGAAACCCCGCAACGAACCTGTTTGCGGGTCGGTTGTAGAGTTCGCGTGGCGAGCCGACCTGTTCGATTTCGCCGTCGCGCAACACAACGATGCGGTCGGCCATGGTCATCGCCTCGATCTGGTCGTGCGTGACGTAAATCATTGTGGCGTTCAGTTCGCCGTGCAGTCGGCCCAGTTCGACCCGCATCTTGGTCCTCAGGGCTGCGTCGAGGTTGGACAGGGGTTCGTCGAACAGAAATACCTCTGGCTGGCGCGTAATGGCCCGCCCGATGGCGACACGCTGTTTCTGCCCGCCAGAAAGTCCGGAAGGGCGTTTGTCCAGATGATCGGAGATATGAAGGATGCCCGCGGCACGGTTGATCGCGGCCATGATGACCTCTTGGGGCATACGGGCCATTCTGAGGCCAAAGGACATGTTCCCGGCAACGGACATGTGCGGGTACAGGGCGTAGTTCTGGAACACCATTGCCACTCCGCGATCAGCGGGTTCTTCATACGTCACGTCGCGCGCACCGACGAAGATCTGGCCCGCATCCGCTCCTTCGAGCCCCGCGATCGTGCGCAAGAGTGTCGACTTGCCGCAACCCGACGGGCCGACCATGACGATGAACTCACCGTCTCCGATCTCGAGATCGACGCCCTTGATCGCCTCAAAATTTCCATAGTTCTTTTTCAGGTTTGATATTCGAACGGTGCTCATATCTGCCTCCAACGGGCCGTCATTTGCCGAGACCGGCAAGGCTTCGGACGAAATATTTCTGCGCGAAGGTGAAAATCAGCAGCAAGGGCAGCGTGGCCAATGTCAGCCCCGCCATCATCGCGGGCCAGTCTGCCGAATATTCGCCGCGCAACTGAAGGATGCCGACAGGCAGCGTTTTGACTTCGGGAGAGGTCAGCGTCATCAGCGCCAGAATGAATTCATTCCAGATAAAAACCGACTGGAAGATGGCGGCACTGGCAATTGCAGGGCCGGACAGCGGCAGGATCACCCGAATGAAGGTCTGAAACCTAGAGCAACCGTCCAGCCGGGCGGCCTCTTCCAACTCCTTGGGGAAATCCAGAAGAAACGCATAAAAAAGGATCACCGTGAACGGGATGCCGTAGCCCGCATAGGGCAGCACGATTGCCAAGCGGTCATTCAGCATGCCTGCGCCCGAAATGATCTGGAATAACGGCACAAGCACGGCCTGCATCGGGATGGCGAACCCGGCCACGATCAGAAGGTAGATGAACTTGCCAATGCGACCCTCCATGCGCACCAAGGCATATGCGGCCATGCCGCTGACAACGACGATGACGACCACCGATAGAAATGTCACCATCAGTGAATTGAGCAGGAAGGACGCGATCCCGACACCCCATGCCCGTTCAAACGCATCCAGTGACAGGCTGTCGGGCCAACCCAGCGGATCAAGGAACATTGACGACTTCGATTTGAAGCCGACCATGATCATGTAGAGCATGGGCAGCAGGATGATCATGCTGAAGAGGCCGACAAAGCCATAAAGCGCAAGGATCGTTCGGTTCAGACGCGGCGTGTCCATGGTTCAGTTCCGCCGTGATGTCTTGAGTTGCAGCCAGCCGAGGATCACCGCGATCAGCAGCAGAACCACCGAAATCGCATTGGCGTAGCCCGCGTTGCCGATGTTGAATGCCTGGTGGTAGATATACGTGCCCATTACTTGCGTAGCATTCGCAGGCCCGCCCCCCGTGGTGACGAAGATCAGGTCGAAGACCTTGAAGCCGCCAACTGTCGTGATCAGCACAGCCACAATGAGGATATTGCGGATCGACGGAAGCGTTATGAACCAGAACGCCCTGAGACCGGTTGCTCCGTCGAGTGCTGCGGCTTGGTAAATCTCTTTCGGCACGGCCTGTAGTCCGGCCAGGATCAGCACCACCATAAAGCCGGTGTATTGCCATGCGGAAATGAACAGGACCACAAAGATTGAAATGCTGGGGTCTCCAAGCCATCCGAGGCGCGGCGGAGTCATTCCGAACGCCTTCACGATGACATTGAGTGGCCCGACATTGGGGTCCAGCACGATCAGCCAGACGATGCCGACGGCCACAGAAGAGATCACCATGGGCGCGAAGATGATCGTGCGCAGCAGCGTGCTGCCAACAGTGATACCCCGATCCAGAGCCGCAGCCAGCAAGGTGCCCACACCGACCTGCAGTATGATTGAGCCGATGACGATGAAAAGGTTATTGTAGAGCGCTGTCCAGAAGATCGGATCTGCAAAGGCGCGGACGTAATTGCCAAAGCCGGCAAAGGTCCATGTCGCAGAGGTCAGGCCAAATTCGAAAAACGAACTGTAGATGACGAGAACACCCGGCGTGAATACGAAGACCCCCAGCAACAACAGCGCCGGTGTCAGCATCATCGCATAGGTCAACGTGCCTTCGGATCGTATTGACCTCGCCGTTTTGGCTGACATGGCGACTGACGCTCCCGGGTCTTGTGCGTGGGGTTTCTCCGGGCCACACGACGCTGCGCGGCCCGGACAAGGTGCGCGTCTACATCGCGGCGAGCGCTACATTGCGGATCGCTTCGACCGCACCTTCGGGAGTGAGTGTTCCATTGAGAACCTCGACGCCAGCGTCGAGATACGCCTCGGCCACTGAGTTTTCGAGCAACACATCAAGAACGTTGATCGGCTGGGTGACCGAACTGATGTCCGCAGCGATCCACTTGAACTGATCCGTCAGGCCTTGGCTGCTTTCCAGCATCGTCGGGTTCGATGGGATACGGTTGTTGATCTCGGCATATTTTGCGCCCATCTCAGGCGTAACGAGATAGCTCAACCATGCAACGGTCTCTTCCGGGTTCTCAGTGGCAGTTGCCACCTGAAAACCCTGAATGAACACCATGTTGGTGCCTTCCGCACCCGCACCGCCATCTATCATTGGCATGCGGAACATAGCGTAATCGGTGAATCCTTCACTGTCGAAGATGCCCGCGCACCATGTGCCACAGTAGATCATAGGGGACGCCTCTGCCGTGAACATCGAGCGGGTCAGTTCAGGCGATGTCGCATTCGGTGCATCCTGGAAACACCCTGCGCCCTGAAGTTCGAGGAGTTTTTCCCAAGCCGCCACATAGCCGGGATTGGTGAACAGATCATCCGCCGATGCCGCCAGCGCATAGTCCGCTGCCGCAGCTTCCGCTCCGACCACCCGTTCGTTCAGCATGGTCATGAAGTGGATCAGTTTCCAACGCTCGGAATTGCCCAGCGGCATAGGTACGATATCGGCATCGATTGCGCGCACATCGCGGCAAAGCTGAAGCAAACCGTCGAAGTTTTCCGGTACGTTCAAGTCATGTTCCTCGAAGAACCCGATGTTGTAGTAAAAGTACTTGGAGTTGGCCTCCATCGGCACACCGTAAAGCCCATCATCAAGGCGCATGGAGGACAGCCAACCTTCGCTCAATTCTGCCTGAAACCCGCCCTCGTCCTTACCAAAGGCGCTAATGTCCATCGCCAACCCGTCGTTAATGAGCCGGCTGGTATCGGCCCCAACCCAGTTAAAGAACGCATCCGGCGGTTCTGACCCGTTCAGCGCCACCTGAATGGCCGTCTTGTAGGCCTCGTTGGGGAAATACTCGACAACGACGTCCACCCCCGGATTTGCCTCCTCGAAATTCTTCTCGGCAAGCTCGTAGAATTCCTGGTTGGTGGCACCTTGCAGAGTCCAGAAGCGAACAGTTGCATCTTGCGCAACCGCTATTCCGGCGACGGTGGTCAACGTGGCGCTCAGAATGCAGGCGCTCGTAATGGTCTTGAAACTCATTTATTTTTCCTCCCGATCCATCGGCCCGACAAACATCTTGTGCAGATTAATTTTGTTGCAAACGATCTATCGAACCGGTTCGATAGATTGACGGTACGCGATTCGGGCTTCAAATCAAAACGTATTTGCAACCTGCCGTGCTAGCTGACTTGATGAAACTCACGGCGAGGTTCCATTGACCGAAAAGATCAGACGCACGACCTTGGCTGACGTTGCACGCGCCGCCAACGTCGCCAAATCCACTGCTTCGCTTGCATTTTCTGCACCTCAACGGGTGGCACCTAAGACCGTAACGCGGATCCGTCAGGCAGCGACTGAACTCGGTTTTAGCCCCAACCCCATTGCCCGAAGCCTCAAGTCGCAAAGCAGTGCGATGATTGGCTTGCTGATCGTTGACATGCACAACCCGCTGAATTCAGAGGTCCTGACCCAAGCGCAGCAGACCGCCGCTGAAACCGATAATCTCCTCCTGACGGCGACAAGTAACGGAGACGCAACAAAGGAGCTTACGATCCTCCGACAATTTGAGCGACTGAACGTCAAAGGTGTCATTCTGACCAGCGCGGGGCATAGCAAAGAGCATTTGGAGCAGTTGAAAGCTCTGAGTATTGAGATTGTGACGTTGGACTTGAAACTACCCGGCCTCGGATGTGACCATGTTGGCCTCGACAACGCTACGGCAACTAGGATTCTGTGCGAGCATCTGATCGAGCAGGGGCACGAGCGTATCGCGTATGTGTCTGGTGAAAGAGATATATACACCGCCGCGCGCCGACTGGAAGGATATGAGCGGGCGATGTCCGATGCCGGCCTTTCGGTTCCAGACGAAAACGTGGTCCATGCAGACTTTGCCGGCAAGCGGGCTTTGGCAATGACGCGAAGTCTACTGTCGCGGCAAATACGGCCGAGCGCGATCATCGCGGCCAACAACCTCATATGTGCAGGTGTGATTGAAGCCGTGTGGGATGCTGGGCTGAGTTGCCCGGACGACATCTCCATTGTTTCCGTCGACGCTGCACCCTGGCCGAAATTCATGTCTCCGCAGATCACGTATGCAGAGCAGCCGTTATCCAAAATGGCAGAACTCGCGACCAAATGGATAGTCGATCGGGGCGAACGACCGGAGGAAGACAAAGGGCCAAGGCTGTCAGAACTGAAGCCCAGACTGATTACCGGCAATTCGGTCATGACACTGTCCGGCAACACTTAATACTAAACGGGCCGAAACCCGGAAGAATAGACAATCCCACCCATCCAAGCTGTGAACACGGAACACTCTTTCCATCGCGTAGGCACGGATAACTGCCTCGCTACTCAGACGTTTAATCGAGCAGTCCTTGGAGCGCGAAGCCTGACTGGTGTTCGTCGTCTGACGCGACGACGGGCTACGGCTGTAATTGATCGAAAGGATATCACATACCCGATGAGGTCTTAGGCACTGCGATAGACATGCAGAGTTTAATTGTGAGGCTGAGCGGCAAGCGTGGTACTGCGAAAGCGGTTTGAGCATGGCGGGGCTTAGCGGACAATCGTACTTCGTGACGGATTGCCCGCTTTTTGAGATTGACTAGGCTTCGAACTCTTCAAGAAGATAGCCATTCGCATAGGTCTCTGTTCTGACTCGAGACATGCTGATGGGGCGAGCACACGCGCGAAATAAGGTCGTGCCGATCCCGAGGACGCATGGCGCACGCTTGAGGATGATACGGTTGATCAATTCTCGTTCCAGCATCCACCCTGCGAAATCGCCACCTCCGCAAAGATACACTGGGCCATCCGCGTTGCGCGCCAAAGCCCTGATCTCGTCAGGTGTGGGTCGGCTGCAAACTGAGACTTCAGAGCCTTGCGGAACCTCCAAAGCGTCGGAGAAGACAACTGTTTTCATGTGTGGATAAGGGTTTTGGCCCGGTTCAAGGCCAAAACGATATCCGAACTCATAGGTCTTTCGGCCCATGATTGCCACTTTGTAGGCTTGAAGGCGCTTTGCGTAGTCGTCTACGACAGGCCCTTCATGTGCGAATTTCGATATGTCCCCGGAAGCACCAGAGATAAAACCGTCTACCGAGACGGCGACGTCGTAAATAATGGGATGCATGAGATGCTCCTGTTCAATAATTCCCTAAAAGCCGTTGGGCTTCTGCATAAGTTGGAAATTATTTGATCACTGGCAGAGCACTCCTTGATTGGGTGTGCACCTAGAGAGATTTCTTTGTTTGGTCAACACGCAGCCACTTAGAAGCGGACCTTCGAACAAGATGCAGCAGCATGCCGGTTGGGCTCCCAGCAGCCCCAGGATCGGTCGCAGCATGTTAGCCGGACCGCGTACCATACCTCCAACAGAGCGGTCCAAAGCGATATGATTTCAACGGCTGAGGTCCCTGTTGGCGGAGGCAAGCAAAGCGGCCTTGCCCGTGAGGGATCACGACATGGGATCGATGATGTCATGACTCTCAAACATGTCTGTATGTCCGTTTGAAGAAAAGAGCTGGGACGCGCATGGGCCCTCACTGAAGCAGAAGGTTGTATTGAAGCCAAGTCTGGAGCAAGGAATTGCAAACATGATTACAATTCCTGCCCAAGCCTTTTGCGGTAGATCCATTGGTCCAAGGCGCTCGGCACCAGTGTGGTAAGATACGCGGTACAAAGCCAGGACAGGTTCATTTAGATTTGAAGAGATCCGTACCGGAACGGGCTGCTGCGTCGCGGCGCCCGATCCGAGTAACGATTGTACTGGTCAGCCAAACATCAACTCTTCACCGAGTGAGATGGGCAGATGATCGCCGCCGACCGGTGCCCAGCCACCGGGTCCTCCGCCCAGGCCTTCACTATGCCCGTGAAACAGACTGCTGTCGGCGATTGCTTCTGACAGAACTGTCAAGCCAATGCCTTCAAAGGTGGCAATATGCACCCACCCTTCATTGGCGCGCGCCATGAGCGCGCTGTCACCGGGCTGATCAGCGAAGAAGGCGTAGACTTCGCCAACATAGTCTTCGCCGACACCTGGTGCGTTCGCGAGGAAGTCGTCAAAGACAATCCGGTCGGTGCCCAGCTCGAAGTCGGTTATCGTATCTGCGCCGGAATCACCGCCGGCGAAAACGAAGCTGTCAGCCCCGGTGCCGCCTGTCAGTTCATCGAGCCCGTCGCCTCCACGGATCCGGTCATTGCCCTCACCACCCAGCACGATATCGTCACCAGACCCGCCGCGCAGGTCATCGTCGCCGCCTTCGCCATAGATGATGTCCACGCCGCCATTGCCTGCCACGATGTCATCACCCCCACCGCCCAGAAGCGTGTTGAACGCGTGGTCGCCACTGATCACGTCCCCGAAGTCACTTCCGACAATCGATTCAATACTGAAGAGCTGATCGTTCCCTGCAGCACCGACAGCAAAACCACGGTCCCAGGACAAAAGCACGGTAACTGAACCTCCAGCGTCTTGGTAGCTGGCAGTGTCAAAGCCGTCGCCGCCATATATTGTGTCGTCCCCCGACCCGCCTGACATCTCGTCATTGCCGCCCCATCCAAAGAGGGTATCGTCGTGTGCACCGCCATGAATGAGGTCGCGGGCGTTGCTGCCGTGGATCACGTCGTCCCCTTGGTCCCCCCAGGCCTCGCCGCCGTCACCTAGGGTGATGCGATCTTCGCCCCATCCACCGCGGATGGAGTTATCTCCGCCGCCACCATGGAGCTCATCGTCTCCGCTGCCCCCGTCGATGGTATCATCACCTTCGCCGCCGTAGATCGTATCTGCACCCTCGTTGCCGTGTAGCTTGTCGTCGCCGCCGTCGCCATAGATCTGGTCATCGCCGACGCCGCCACTGGCGGAATCATCATCCGCGCCGCCGTGGATTTCATCATCTCCGGCACCGCCCCAAAGACGATCCTTGCCCTCATCGCCATACATCAGGTCATCGTGATCTTCGCCGCGCATCGCATCATCGCCAGCACCACCACGCATGGTGTCATCGCCAAGGCCGCCCCACATGACATCATTGCCGCCCAGCCCGTGCAAGACGTTGTCTTCCCAGTTGCCACGAATGCGGTCCGCATGGTGTGAGCCCGTCGCATTTTCGATGGAAATCAGATCGTCCCGCTCCGCCCGAATTATTCTCGGATGATTCCAGTTCTGGCCAAAACGGTAGCCAATCCCCGCTTCAAGATTGATGGCCGCACCAACGCTTGCCCTGATATAGCTGACGGTATCTGTACCTGTCCCACCGTTGAAGACATCCACTAGGATGTCGGTGTCGATACCTCGGTATCCGAGACCATCCACGGTGTAAAAGATATCGTCCCCACCCTCGCCCCAGAAATGCGAAGGCCCAAACGCCCATCCATTTGGCATATTGTCCGAGGCATAGTGATTTATCTCGTAAAAGACATCGTCCCATTCCGTCCCAGATACATATGTATCGTCATCCAACCCGAAGATACCGCCACTTTGCGCATGAACGGCGGCTGCCGTATCCAGCAAGGCGCCATGCGGCGTTTGTGAAGTGGCGCCGCCTAAAGTCGACACCCAATGGCTTTCAAATGACCGCGTGGCGTGCAACGCCGGCTCTGCGCGGTTCTCTAATCCACTTGTGGCGACCGGCCCCAACCCGCTTGTTATCACCTCCGACCGTTGGTCGAGATCAAATTCCGTCGGTGCCACGTCAGGAACCGGGATCAGGACACTTTCATTTGCAACTTCGATGGCGCGCTCGAAATCGAGCGGGTCTTGGATACCGGGTGCATCTATGATGATTTCGGGTTCCAGCCATCCCAGGCTGAGTGCAGTCCAATCAATTGTTTGATCTGTCGTTTTGGCGCTATGCGCGACAGCGGCCAGATTGCCGATACTCGTACCCATCTTGTCCTCATTTCTATTACTGATGAAAGGCTCCGGAAAAGCGGAGCGTCATGGTTTGTCATAAAAAGTGCCGATGCCGGACAAGAGCTGCGCTCTGCATCCGGCGCACCATTAACTGTCATGTCTTTGTGTCTGATGCTTTTCGCGCTTGTAGAAATTTGTATCACCTGCGCACCGCTTCAAAGACCGTGCCACGCGCACGACAAACCAAGCTGTCATGGGCGCTGAGGGGCGTTCGGCGGGCACAATGTGGCCAGCTATCGTCCACCGTCAGATACAAACGATACAATTGAATCGAATCCTGACACATTCCGGATCAAATCCTGACCCATTGGTCTGGGAGCGCACGACAGAGAAGCGAGCATGCAGAACGCGTCCCTTTCAGAACAGATCAATTGTATCGAACCCGAACCTTTGCGCGCAGCCTTTGATGCGCTGAACCAGGCGACCATCCTGTTCGATGCCGATGGCACCTGCATTTTGGCAAATGCCCGCGCAGAGGACATTCTTGCTGACGCTGATCCGGAAGGCTTGACAGGAAGGACGATAACTCAGGTTGCTGAACATCTGATCCGGGGTGGCCAGATCGTCTTCCCCCCTTCTGTCAGCATTGAAAGTCTTGCAAAGAATTATGAAACCGCCGTCAAGTCTTTCGTGCAGGACGCAGATGTCGAACTTGCGAGCGGGCATATGCTGAGCGCAACATCCAGTCCAACCGCAGATGGCGGGTATCTTGTCACGTTCCGGGATCAGCACCGGGGCGTGGTGAACGAGCGCCGTACGCTTGAATTGCTGTCGGCGGCGTTCGGGTCTGTCGACATGGGCATGATCCTGTGGGACGCGACCCTACGCGTGCAAATGTGCAACGCGGCTTGGCGCGATCTGGCCTGGACCGTCGGAAAGGGGCGTTCGATCCTCGAGGCCAACAAGCAGATGGCACAGGTGGGGCTGTTCGATTTGGGTGATGGTCAAACCGTGGCCACTGCTGCTGCCGATGCTGTCGTGTCGATGCACGCTGGCCCGCAACAATACATGATCACCAAGGCAGCTGACCGCACAGTCCAGATTTCGACCTTTGTCACGCAGTTCGGCGGTGTCCTTGCGACAGCGGTTGATATCACCGAACGAGAGCGCGCCGAAGAACGGGAAAGGGATGCTGATGCGCTGGTTCGCAAGATCGTTGAGGCAAGCCCCACGACATTCCTCGTGACCCGCGTTTCGGATGGGCATATCCTCTACTCCGCGCCCGCATCGCGCGAGCGGTTTGGCCCCGTTACAAAAGCGTCGTCCTTCTTTCTCGAGCCCGACGCCCGGACGCGGTATCTCGAAGCACTTTTACCCACCGGCAAGTTGAACGACTATCCAGTAAAATTCCGCCGTGGCGATGGCACCACAATGGACGGCCTGACATCAGCCCGGGTGACCGAGTTCAGCGGCGAACAGGTCATCGTGTCTTCGACGCGTGACATCACCGAACAGCTTGCCATGCAGAAAGAGCTGGAACGCCAGAGAGAGTATGCGCATCAGACTGAAAAGCTGTCGGCGCTTGGGGAACTCTTGGCAGGTGTTTCACATGAACTGAACAACCCTCTATCGATCATTTCCGGTTGCGCGTTGATGCTTCAGGAGAGCACGGCGAATCCGAAAACGCTAACGCGGATCAAACGGATCTCTTCGGCAGCTGACCGATGCATTCGGATCGTAGATACGTTTCTAGCGATGGCACGCCAACGCCATACCATGGTCGCACCCTGCCAACTGAATGATCTGTTGTCGGAAACCACCGATTTGGTCAGTCACAGCTTTTCCAAAGACGGCATACAAATCTTCCTCGATTTGCAGCCAGACCTCCCCCTGATAGAGGTCGACGCCGATCAACTGGGCCAAGTCTTTATGAATTTGATGGTCAATGCCCAGCAAGCCCTGAAGCGACACAATAAACGCGGAGAATTGATGATCCGAACCTGTTGGGATGTGGAAGGATCCCGTGTTGTTGTTGAGGTTTCAGACAATGGCCCCGGAATTCCGCCCGAAGCTATGGGGCGAATTTTTGAACCCTTTTTTACAACGAAAGAAGTTGGCATGGGGACCGGGATTGGTTTGGCGTTCGCCGACCGCATCGTGTCGTCACATGGCGGACAACTGACGGTCGCATCACCGCCGGAAGGTGGTGCGACCTTTCAGGTGAAATTGCCTTGCAGACAGGAGGCTTAGGCAAGCGAATGTCAATGCCATACATCCTCATTTGTGATGACGAAGAAGACCTGCGCGAGATGGTGATCGACTATCTTGGGGAGCGGGGATATCGGGTCGAAGGTGTTCCGGATGCGGAGGGCTTGCGCGCGGCGCTCGGCAGGACCTCTCCCGAGTTGATCATTCTTGACGTACGCATGCCGCGCGAAAGCGGTATCACCGCCCTTACCAATTTGCGTGCTGAAAGTCGCATCCCGGTCATAATGCTCACTGCCGCTTCGTCTATCGTGGATCGAGTCGTCGGACTTGAGCTTGGCGCTGACGACTATATCGGAAAGCCCGTCGATCTGAGGGAACTGGAGGCGAGGGTTAAAAGCGTTCTGCGTCGTACAGAACCTGCCAACACCACAGCCATCAACGATAACCAGGGCTTGGTCCCCTTTGGTCATTGTACGCTTGATATGCATTCAGCGCGGCTGTTCAGCGAAGACAATGAAGAAATTCCAATCACGTCCATGGAGTTCGCTCTGTTAAAGACCTTTACCTCAAATCGTGGGCGCGTGCTCAGTCGTGACCAACTGCTTGAGCTCGCGCATAATCGAGGCTGGGAGCCTTTCGACCGCTCGATAGACCTGCGCATCTCACGATTGCGGAACAAGATAGAGAAAAACCCGAAAAAACCGGAGATCATAAAGACCGTCCGCGGCATCGGATACCGTTTCGTTTAGCTCGGCGACTTCGGCTAAGTAAGTGATCACTTAGATTGGCCAGACGCTTCATACTGCAAACTGGAAGAGAGGCAGCTGACACTGACCTGCTTCCTGTGGTCGGACCACCCGACCGGAGATTTTCCGGGGGCTGAGTTCAGGGCCGTTCGTAGGCCCCTGAACCGTTGATTAGCAATATCGGAGGGTTGTTCCCGATGGCGGCTTACTGAAACGACTCACCGAGAGCTGGGAAGAACCGGGCGAACCCGCCGGCACTCGCACAATTAGCCGATCTGTAGTTTTGATCCGCGATTGGCCTGCGCATGTATTGCAGTTCGAGGCGGCCATAAGGTTCACAAAATTACCGGGAAACTTTTATGGACTTCACAAGCTTTCGATAGACTTGGTGGACTCCCAGGCAAGGAAGCTAATGGAGCTTCCCGCAGAGTCGGACCAAATGGTGTCCATGATTGATACAGATCACTGCGGCACATGAAAGAATCCGTTGATCGTAAAGAAGACGTTTGAGGTTGTTCTCCCAGACGGATGGTCCGAGAATTTCAATCGGGAATATCGAAAAGCTAGCGGAATATATCTTGGCCTCCAGGAAGCTGAAACTAAACGGATCGTCCGGCCGTTCGCATGGCTCTGCTTTTTGATTTTCTTTTTTGTCTCATATCATCAATCCTAGGATGTATCCAACGAACGCTTTGCTGGTCGGAACTCGTTGACGGCTTTGGTCTGTAGACAACAGTGGTTTGCTTCTGAAGCGAAGGTCCGCTTTCCGCCCTTCTTTGAAGAAATGCTAGGGGACTTCGTCCCCACGCACCTGCAACACAATTAGACAGCGCCGTGTCCTCTGCATCGCCTACGGGCCGCACCAGCCCTGTCGAATTGTGTTGCACTTGCTACCCCCAAGCCCCGCCAGGAACAGGTTTTTGAGACGAGCGCCCTGAAGGGCTTCGCTCAAAACCAGTTTTTGAAGAGCAAGGATGATACGTCAGTCCACAAAGATCGAAGGCAAGACCATGCGTCGGAAAAGGGAAGGTTCTGTCTCACAAGGAAGGACTATGCGTCGCTTAACAAAAAAGAAATGGCGGACCGAGGAGGATTCGAACCCCCGACCCCCTGATTCGTAGTCAGGTACTCTATCCAGCTGAGCTATCGGTCCACTGGCGGGCGGTTTAGTCCCGCCGCCGCAGGTTTGCAAGGGCTTATCGCGGCAAAAGCGATGCCGGGATCAAATCTCATCCCCTTTCGGCAAACGGATCGAAAACACCGTTCCCTTTGGGCCCGTCCGGTCCAGCTCCAACGCGCCGCCATGGCCGCGGATAAGCTCTGATGCGATGGCAAGGCCCAGACCGGTACCGCCCTTTGCCACACCGCCCTGAAATGGCTGAAACAGATGCTCTTGCGCCTTGGGCGGTAGGCCTGGACCAGTATCGGCAATCTCGATCCACCAATTGTCGGCATCTTCATATGCGGACACGTTGATCTCGCCCGGATTGCCCGTGGCGATAATGGCCTGCCGGGCGTTGCGCACAAGGTTCGACACGACACGAAACAGTTGCTCAGGATCGGCGCGCAACGAAAAGAGCGGGGGGATGTTCTCGCTGAGGGACAGGTCGTGATCGCCCACGGCCAGGCGTTCGCTGTCCAGGACGTCAGACACCAGATCGTCCAGCGTAAAGATCATCAGCGACGGGCTTGGCTCCTCCGCCTTGCCAAAGGCAAGCGTGCTTTCGCAGAGGTTCACGGCACGTGTGATGGACCCGACCAGCTTGGGGGCCATCCGACGGACAAGTGGGTCCTCGGAGGTTTCGATCCGGTCCGTGAAGAGCTGAGCGGATGTCAGAATGTTGCGCAGATCGTGGCTGATCTTTGATACGGCGCCACCCAGTTGAGCCAGCCGATCCTTTTGACGCAGCGCGGAGATGAGTTCCGTTTGCAGGCTGCGCAGTGCCTCCTCGGCCTCGCGCAGTTCGGTCACACCGGCATTTGGCGTGATGATGCGGCGCGCATCCTCGGGAGCCGCGGCATAGCGCTGCATATGCCCGACAACACCCCGTATCGGCTTCACCAAAATGGCCCGCACCGCAATAAACAGTAAAAACGCCGTCACAATCGAAATTACGGCGGACAGGACAAGGATGCGGATGCCGTAGTCGATCATCGCGGCCCGCAAGGGCGCTGTTTCCATCGTGACTTCGATAAGCAGCCCCGCTTCCCGCGTTGGGGCACCGATCACTCGGATCACCTGATTTTCCGTCTGCACGATGCGCATCAGTGCATCGCGGATCAGAACGGGTGCTGTCCCCTCACGCAGGTCGAATGTGCCGTCAATCGGCTGCGGCATGGGGGATGCGAGCATCAGCTGCCGAACCTCATCGCGGCGCAGCACAACGTTGAAGACGCCTGCGTTTTCCAGCAGCTCTTCCTCAAGTTCACTGTCGATCATGTCATCCGCGAGCAAAGCAAGCGACGCGATTTGCGCCCGCTCCAATCGGTTCTGCAGGTATTCCTCGCGGAAACGCGCGATGGACGGCACGAAAATCAGAATCTCTGCCAACATCACGAAGATCGTGGTCAGGATCAGGAAACGGCCGGAGAGTGAGTTCATCATCTTACTATGTGGTCAAGGAACAAGGCGTTGCACAAGCCCTACCACCCGCTTGACCATAGCGCTTTCAAAAAGGCGCGGACTGAAATAGGCACCTGCGGCACGTTTGTTGACCTCTCCTATGGTCGGATAGGGTGAAACCATGGCGGCAACCTGACTCATCTTCATATTGTTCGCGATGACAAGAGACCACAGATTGATCAGCTCGCCCGCCTGATGACCGGCGATCGACGCGCCCACCGGGCGCCCCTTGACCACCATCACCTTGATCAGGCCGTCGGTCTTGCGTTCAGCAATGGCACGGTCGTTGTGATTGAAGTGGAAGCGCACGACCTCCAATTTGTCGCCGTGGGTGTCCTTGGCCTGCGCCTCGGTCAGGCCCACCTGAGCCAATTCCGGATCCGTATAGATGGCCCATGGAATATGCGCCGTCTTGGTCTTGGACGGCAGTGCGAACAGCAGGGACCGGATGATGACCCCGGCGTGATAGCCCGCCACATGGGTGAATTGCAGGCCACCGGCGGCATCGCCCACCGCATATACCCGGCGATTGGTCGTGCGCAGGCTGTCATCGACTTTTACGCCCTTTTTCGTCGTCTCGATGCCCGCAGCTTCAAGGTTCAACTTGTCGGTGTTTGTCTTTCTGCCAACGGCCACAAGCAGGTGCGAACCGGTGAAGCTCCGCCCATCTTTGGTGTGCACGGTGATAGTGCCCTCGCCGCCCTCGATCTTCTCGGCCAGCGCGTCTTCTGCAATCTCAACGCCCTCTGCGCGCAAGTTGGTCAACACCACCGCCGCCATTTCGGGGTCGTCCTTGCCCAGCGCCTTGTCGCCTTCGATCACGGTCACTTTCGACCCGAGCCGCCGATGCGCCTGCGCCATTTCCATTCCGATGGGTCCACCGCCGATGATCAGCAGGTGATCGGGGCGCTCTCGCAACTCCCACAGGTTTTCATTTGTCAGGTAAGGCACGGTATCAATGCCATCGATCGGAGGGACCAACGGGCTCGACCCCGTTGCAATCACGATCCTGCGCGCAGTGATGACGGTATCGCCTGCCTGAACCTCGGTGTCCGAAATAAACTCGCCAAACGCGCGAATGACATGCACGCCCAGACCTTCAAACCGCTCTTGGCTGTCGACAGGTTCGATCTGAGCGATCACCTCGTGCACATGATCTTTGGCTGCGGCGTAATCGATCTTTGGCTCGGTGTTGGACACCCCGTAAGCCGCGCTATGCGCTTGGCCGTACGCCATCTTGCCGCTGGCGATCAGAGCCTTGGATGGCACGCAGCCATAGTTCAGGCAGTCGCCACCCATCTTGTGGCCTTCCAGCAGGACCACCTTGGCCCCCATCTGAACGGCCCCGGCGGCCACAGACAGGCCACCAGACCCGGCCCCGATGACCAGGATATCGGTCTTGATACGTTTCATTGGAGTCAGAGACCTTTCTTGCCCGTCACAGCCTTGACCACCACCGGCAGAAGCGACAGCGCGGCCAGACCAAGGATTGGAAGCAGGATGTGCGGCTCAAAAATGATGCCAAGGTTCGGCGTCTCACCGCGGGCAAACACCTCGCCCAGACCGGCACCAACCGAATTGAAGACAACAGAGCCGGGGATGATGCCGAAGAACGTGGAGATAACGTAGCGGTGCAGCGGCACCTGCATGAAGGCCGGGATCAGGTTGGCGACAAAGAAGGGTACGGCAGGGACAAGGCGGATGACGAACAGCATGGACCACTGGTTTTCATCGATGCCGTCCTTGATCTTCTTGATGGTTCCCTTGGACGCTTCCATCTTCTGGCCCAGCGTCTCACCAAAACCGTGGCGGGCCGCCAGGAAGATGATGGCGGCGCCGATGGTGGCAGCGGTCACCGCGAACAGCGACCCGAAGATGGTCCCGAACAGAAAGCCCCCTGTCAGTGTGGCAATGCTGGCCCCCGGCAGCGAAAAGCCCACAATCAGCACATAGATCGCCACAAAGACCAGCGCCGTCAGCAGATAGTTGGCGTCGCGAAACGCAATCAACGCCTCACGGTTGTCTGCAAGCGTTTGAAAGCTGAGATAGTCGCGCAAGGTAAATGCGCCGATGGCCGCAATGATCAGGATACCGATCAGCGGCAGGTTCCGCATCAGGGTCGATTTGCGTGGTTCGCTTGTGTCGGTCATACCGTGTCCTTCGGTGCATCTGACGGGCTGCGCCAAGTGTTGCGCGGTTTGTGACCTGAAAATGCGCCTGCCGCACCCGTCAAAACAGGGGTATCACGCCGCGTTGAACGGAAGTGCCCATTTATGTGAGGTTTAATCGGCTTCGTGTCACAGATTGAAACATAGCAACGTGATGATACCGCGTTTTGTTGCAATCTGCGCTGATTTCGATGTCCGGAGGGTTTACTTGCCTCACCCTCCCCTTTAGAGGACGGGCTTCGAATACTGCCCCATCCCGAATCCGCGGGTGAAGGGGCCAACAGATCCGGAGCCAATGCGATGAAACGCACCTATCAACCTTCGAACCTCGTGCGCAAACGCCGTCACGGTTTCCGTGCCCGCATGGCAACCAAGGCTGGCCGCAAGATCCTCAACGCCCGCCGCGCCCGCGGCCGGAAGTCGCTGAGCGCCTAAAGCACACCCCGAAAGGGAAGTTCATGACCCCGCCGGAGGCCTTTTCGCCCAGCTTTGACGCTGGCGAGAACATGCCGCTGGCGGGGCCATTGCGTTTGGGCACTCTCAAAAAGCGCGCTGACTTTCTGCGCGCCGCGCGGGCGAGGCGCGTTGTCATGCCAGGTTTCATCCTGCAGGTCCGGCCCCGTGACGATGATGACGCAATCCGCATCGGGTTCACCTGTTCGAAGAAAGTGGGCAACGCCGTCGCCCGCAACCGCGCCAAGCGCCGCCTGCGCGAAGTGGCGCGCCATGTCCTCAGCCGTCGTGGTGTACCCGGAACGGACTACGTCTTTGTTGGACGTGCGGATGTTACGGCAACCCGCCCCTTCTCGGTTCTGATTGACGATTGCAACGCCGCACTGGACCGGTTGCCATGAGCCCGCTGGCCTTTGTCGTGTCGCTGCCGGTCCGGGCGTACCGCCTGCTCTTTTCCCCGTGGGTCGGGTTCAATTGCCGCTATCAGCCCACCTGCAGTGCCTATGCCATGGAAGCGCTTGAAAAGCATGGCGCGATCAAGGGCAGCTGGATGGCGGCCCGCCGGATCGGTCGGTGCCACCCCTGGGGCGGTCACGGGTATGACCCGGTGCCGAAACGCGACGATCCCTAGCGACCAAGGCCTGTTCAAACAGGCGCATCAGTTCATTTGAGTCGGCGCGCCGCGTTCCAGCGACATCATTGTTTTTCAAACGTGATGATCACATCACCAATGTCGACGCCTGCACGCTTCATATATGCACGGTTGAGCAATCGATCCTCACTCAGCAGCCACATCCAGTCGTCAAACGTCACCCGCAGCGTGCCATCGGGCACCGGCAGATCGATCGTGTACTGCCAGTTGAACGTATCGCCGCTTTCTTGCCCCGTCGCCGTACCGATCACACCCGGAGCGGTGCCCTCCCAACTGTCTGGACCTGTCTTGGTCAAAGTCCACACCCGCCGTTCGGTGCTGTCATCCTCATAGACAAAGTCCTCGACCAACATCAGCACGTTGCCATCCCACGTCCCGTCAATCTCGACCGTAAAGCGACGCCGGACAGTGCCAAATACGTCCTGAAACTGCCCGTACGCAGTCACTTTGCCATCAAAGAATTCCTCGAGGTTCAGTTGCCGATCTGACAACGCTTCGTCCTGCAGCGAAGGCTTTCCAGTACAGGCCCCAAGAAGAAGCACCCCCAGCACGATCATTATTCGCCACATCACATCATTCCCCGTTCCTTTTGAAACGATACGGCGCGGCAGCCCTTTTGGTTCATTACCTGCTTGGTATATGAGGACGCGACTTCAGCCCAAAGGTGGCCCAATGCTTGATGACAGTGACGACATTCACCCGCTCTTTGCCGGTGCGCCCTCCTCCACCGAGTTCAAGAAGCTGCGCAAGCGGATCGTGCGGCACACCCGCGAAGCGATTGAGCAATACGGCATGATCGAAAAGGGCGGCAAATGGCTCGTCTGTCTGTCAGGCGGCAAGGACAGCTATACGCTGCTGGCCGTGCTGTATGAACTGCAATGGCGCGGTCTGTTACCGGTGGAGCTGTTGGCCTGCAATCTGGATCAGGGGCAACCCGGTTTTCCCGCGACCGTATTGCCGGAATTTCTGGAACGCATGAAGGTCCCCCACCGGATCGAATATCAGGACACATACTCCATCGTGGTCGACAAGGTGCCCCAGGGTCGAACCTTTTGCGCGCTCTGTTCGCGCCTGCGCCGGGGCAACCTCTACCGCGTCGCGCGTGAGGAAGGGTGTACCGCCATCGTATTGGGGCACCACCGGGATGACATTCTGGAAACATTTTTCATGAACCTGTTTCATGGCGGCAGGTTGGCGACCATGCCGCCCAAGCTCGTCAACGAAGAAGGGGATTTATTCCTTTATCGCCCTCTTGCGCATGTGGCCGAAGCCGATTGCGAAAAATTCGCCAAAGCGATGGAGTATCCCATTATTCCATGTGACTTGTGCGGCAGTCAGGACGGGTTGCAGCGCCAACAGGTCAAGCAAATCCTGGACCAGTGGGAAACCAACAGCCCCGGGCGCAGACAGGTGATGTTTCGGGCATTGATGAATGCGCGCCCATCACACCTGCTGGACCCAAAACTGTTCGACTTTGCAGGATTGGCGCTCAGTTCGGAAAAATTTGAAGAAAAAAACGTGAACATTCCCGATCTGCGTTAAGCGCTGGCTTACCTCGTTTCCCTACAGCTTTCTCAACCCGACAGTGCAGCCGGGTGGTTCGGAAAAGGGGTCACATATGCAATTCCGCACGCCAGAAAAGCTGAATATCTTGCGCGAGCGGGCAGCGTCCGCCCTCACCGGGCCACAAACGCTGGCTTTTATTCCAGCGGCGATGCTGGCCGCCTATTGGCTGGGGGGCGAAGTGGCGTTGACCACAATTGCAATCGCGATGCCCATTCTCTGGTTCGCCTTTGGCGGGGTCGAGGATTTGTTGCGCAGGCGGGATGCACATACCCTGCAACCCGGTCTGGTGTCGCAGGATGAATTCAACAACAAGATCGACACCATGCGAGAAGATGCGCCAGGTGCCGACAAGTACAGCGCCATCTTCGCGATTGAAATTGATGAACATACGTCGCTCGGTGAACGTTTCGAACCCGCCGCGCAGGATCGTATTCTGAAGGCTGTCGCAGATCGGCTTGTCGCGACCATGCGTGACACGGACGTGGTGTGTCGGACGGGCGATTTCAGGTTTTCTCTCTGCCTTGGGGCAGTCCAGCATCTGGACCTGGAAAGCTGCATACAGATGTGCAGCCGCTACCAAAACGCTATCGAAGAGCCAATCGCGATTGACGGCGCAACGGTGTATGTGTCCGTCGCCATCGGATTTTGCCTGTTGAACCGCGCGCCGGGAAGCACCGGGCGCGACTGGGCCAATGGGTCTCTGGCCGCTTTGGCAGAGGCACAACGGCGTGGTCCCTCATCCGTTCGCGCCTATTCGACCGAACTGCATTCACGGCTGAAAAACCGCGCGAACCTGCGGGATGAAGTCGCTGGCGCACTGGAACAAGGACAAATTCAGCCTTGGTTCCAGCCGCAAATCTCGACCGACACAGGCAAAGTGGCCGGGTTCGAAGCCCTGGCGCGCTGGATCCACCCCGACAAGGGCGCGATCTCACCAGCTGAGTTCCTGCCTGCCATCGAAGACGCGGGTCTGCTCGAACGCCTTGCCGAGATCATGATTTATCACAGCTTTACAGCCCTCAAGGCATGGGACTCCGCAGGTTTGGTTGTCCCCCATGTCGGCGTCAACTTCAGTGGCTCCGAATTGAACAATCCAAAGCTCGTGGACAAGATCCGCTGGGAATTGGACCGTTTTGAGCTCACGCCCAGCAGGCTGGCCGTTGAAATTCTGGAAACGGTTGTCACGGACACTACGCATGACACGATCACTCGCAACATCAATGCGCTGACCAAACTGGGGTGCCGGATTGATCTTGACGACTTTGGCACCGGTCATGCGTCCATATCCTCCATCCGCCGCTTCGGGGTTGGCCGGATCAAGATTGATCGGTCCTTCGTGATGAAAGCGGACCGCGATCCCGAACAACAGCGGATGATCAGTGCGGTCCTGACCATGGCCGAGCGTCTCGGCATCGAAACCCTCGCTGAGGGTGTGGAAACCGTGGGTGAGCACGCGCTTCTGTCACAACTTGGATGTGACTACGTGCAAGGGTTTGGCATCGCGCGCCCGATGCCCTTCGAGAAAACTCTCGACTGGGTGCGCGCCCATGAAAGCAAGCTGATGGATGCACCATCCCTGCCGGTGCGTCGCACCAACTGACCAAAGGGCGCTTCGTCCGGCGGCGTGCAAGCGCCCGGATTTCCAAGACATCATAGCCCATGCTTGAAAGCGGCATCGGCACGGGGGGCTGTTAGGCCGCGAATCCGCTTGACCTTTGGTCCTGCACTCTGTTGAACCCGTGCAACGTTTCAGACAGCAGGTGGCAGTCCCCGATGGACGATCAGAACAAGAACCTCATTCTTGCAACGGCGCTCAGTTTCCTTGTTATTCTGGTGTGGTTTGTACTGTTTCCTCCACCCGAGCCGGAGGTTCCGCTTGATGCGCAAGTCCCGGCGACGGCTCAGACACAGGACACCGGCACAGTACCTACGGCACCGACAGCCGACAGCACGGCACAGCCCACCACCGAAGCCGCGTCCGAAGTCGCCGACGCGCCGCGTGTCGACATCGAAACGCCGCGGTTGTCGGGGTCCATCTCGTTGTTGGGCGGTCGCATCGATGACTTGCGCTTGAAAGACTACCGCGTCAGCCGGGACGACAACGCAGACATCGTTACAATGATGGCCCCTGTCGGCAATCCGGATGCTTACTATGCAGTCTACGGCTGGGCGCCCGGCAGCGGACTTGACGCGGAGGCCGTTCCCGGCCCGAACACAACATGGACCCAGACGGGTGGCGACACCTTGGCCGTCGGGGCGCCGGTTACACTGGCATGGGACAATGGTGCGGGCTTGCTGTTCGAACGGACGGTCAGCATCGATGACCAATACATGTTCGACATCACTCAGTCGGTGACCAACACCAGCGGTTCCGCTGTCCGCGCGGCCCCCTACGGTATGCTGACCCGGCACGGTGAACCATCTGATCTGAAAAACTTTTTCATCCTGCATGAAGGCGCCGTGGCCATGGCAGATGGCGAACTGGCAGAAACCGATTGGGATGAAGTACCGGATGCGGATGTCGATCCCGCGTGGGGACGCCCCGCCATCGTCACCGCAGGTGTGACCAGCGGATGGGTGGGCTTTACCGATCACTATTGGCAATCGATCCTGATCCCGTCCGGCGTTCAGAACTTTGATCAGGCCCTGACCTACGCACCGCGCACCGATGTGTATCGCGCTGTGACCCGCCTGCCCACGCAGGACGTCGCAGACGGCGCGACAGTCGCGATCCAGACCCAACTGTTTGCGGGTGCCAAGGAATGGGAAACGATCCGCGAATACCAATCGGCCGGCGTCGAAGGGTTCATCGACAGCATCGACTGGGGGTGGTTCTTTTTCCTGACCAAGCCGATTTTCTGGCTGCTGCACGAACTGAACGCCCTGATCGGCAATATGGGCTGGGCAATCATCGGCCTCACCCTGATCATCAAGGCCGTGCTCGTACCACTGGCCTACAAATCCTACGTCTCCATGGCGAAGATGAAAGAGCTTCAGCCACGGATGGAGGAACTCAAGGAAAAAGCAGGCGACGACAAACAAAAGCTGCAACAGGGTATGATGGAGCTTTACAAGAAGGAAAAGGTGAACCCGGCTGCGGGCTGTTTGCCGATCCTTTTGCAGATTCCGATCTTCTTTTCGCTCTACAAGGTGATCTTCGTCACGATCGAACTGCGGCACGCGCCCTTCTTCGGCCCGTTCCAGGACCTCAGCGCGCCCGACCCGACCTCGATCATCAACCTGTTCGGTCTGTTGCCGAATGATGCACCGGAACCAACCAGCCTGATGGCGCTGGTCTTCATTGGCATCCTGCCGATCCTGCTGGGCATCTCGATGTGGTTGCAGCAAAAGCTGAACCCGGCGCCCACTGACCCAACACAGCAAATGATCTTTGCGTGGATGCCTTGGGTCTTCATGTTCATGCTCGGTGGCTTTGCCAGCGGCCTTGTCGTTTACTGGATCGCCAACAACGTGATCACATTCACGCAGCAATACCTGATCATGCGCAGCCAAGGCTACAAGCCGGATCTGCTGGGAAATATCAGGGGCAGTTCCAAGAAGCGGTCCGCCGCGGATGGCGACTGATGCAGGTCACCGAACTCTGGCGGCATCCGATCAAAAGCCATGGTCGCGAGGCTGTTTCAGCCGTCACGCTGATCGCAGGCCAGTCGATGCCGTGGGATCGCGTTTGGGCCATCGCCCATGACGCCGCCAAGGCGGGGCCCGGCGTTTGGGCCTCATGCCATCACTTCAGCCGGGTGTCCAAGGCGCCTGGACTGATGGCTGTGACCGCCACGCTGGATGAAGTGACGGAGACGGTCACTCTGATGCACCCGGATCAACCCGATCTGACCGTGCGCCCGGACGACGGTGGCGAGGCTATCGTCGCATGGACCAACGCACTGGTACCGCAAGACCGCGCACTGCCATCGCATGTCATGCGCCTTGATGGACGTGGCTACACCGACAGCGACTTCGCCTCGGTGACGTTGTGCAACCACGCCTCGCACCGTGCGGTTGAGATGCAGATGGAACATGCCCTTTCCATCCACCGCTGGCGCGGCAATATCTGGTTCGACAGCGATGCACCGTGGGTCGAATTTGACTGGATGGGCCGCGATATCAAAGTCGGTGAAGCCGTGCTGCGCCCGCGCGAGCGGACGGATCGCTGCCTGGCAACCGCAGCCAACCCGGACACAGGTGCGCGCGATGCGGACACGCTTGCAGCACTGGACAGCTTCGGACATCGGGACTTTTCCGTCCGGTGTGACGTGATCCAAGGTGGGCTTGTGCGGCCCGAGGACGTGGTGGTGCCGCTGTGACGTCTTTGCCCTTCCCCATTGCCGAAGACCCGGACCCCCAAACGCTGGAACGCGGTCGGCTCCTATTTGCAGGTGAAACCGAGTTCGTTAAAGGCGTGGTCGCAATGTCCGGTTTGCCACCTGCCGACCGGATGGAAGTGTGCTTTGCCGGACGGTCGAATGTCGGCAAGTCTTCGTTGATCAATGCGTTGACCGGTCGCAAGGGCCTTGCCCGCGCCTCGAACACGCCCGGGCGCACGCAAGAGATCAACTATTTCACTGCAGGTGACGAACACTACCTCGTTGATTTGCCGGGCTATGGCTATGCAAACGCGCCTTTGCCCGTCGTGGAAAAATGGCAAAAACTGCTCAAGCAATATCTGTCCGGCCGGCAAACCCTGCGCCGCGCCTTTGTGTTGATCGACGCACGTCACGGGATCAAAGCGGTCGATCAGGAAATTCTGAAGCTGCTCGACACCTCGGCCGTTACCTTCCAGTGCGTTTTGACCAAGACGGACAAGGTCAAGGCCAAGGATCGCGAGGCCGTTCTGGCGCAAGTCCGCGCGGCACTATCCAAACATCCCGCGGCGTTTCCCGAAATCGTACTGACCAGCAGCGAAAAGGGTGATGGCATCGCCACCTTGCGCGCCATCATCGCAACGCTTGTCTGAGGGAAGAGATTTTTCGTACGAAAAATCTTGGCCCGTCGCACGGTCTCGGGCAAGACAAGCCAACATGGTTACTACCCTAGACCCAACATGAAGACGCAAGACATGAACCGCGACTGGATCGCCACCGCCCGCACCCTCAGCCAGGCCCTGCCCTACATGCAGCGCTATACCGGTGCCACCGTTGTCATCAAGCTGGGCGGCCACGCCATGGGCTCTGACGAGGCGATGGATAGTTTTGCCAATGACGTGGTCCTGATGCGGCAGGTCGGGGTCAATCCGGTGATCGTGCATGGCGGTGGTCCCATGATCAACGACATGCTCAAACGTCTCGACATCCAGTCGGAGTTCGTGAACGGCAAGCGCGTCACGGATGCAGCCACTATGGAAGTGGTTGAGATGGTGTTGTCCGGTGTCGTCAACAAGCGCATCGTGCAAGCCATCAACCGCGCAGGCGGCAAGGCTGTGGGCCTCTCGGGCAAGGACGCCAATCTGATCACCTGCGACCAGACGGACCCGGCTCTTGGCCTTGTGGGCACTCCTGCCCAGATGGACCCGACCATTCTGTCCACCTTGTTCGAAAGGTCCATCATCCCGGTCATCGCGCCGTTGGGGTCAGGCCAGAACGGCGAGACTTTCAACATCAACGGCGACACGGCCGCAGGGGCCATTGCAGGCGCGTTGAAGGCGGATCGCCTTCTGCTGCTGACAGACGTATCCGGTGTCAAGAACGCGGACGGCGACGTCCTGACTGAGTTGACCGCCGACCAGATCCGCGATCTGACCGCAGACGGCACCATCGCAGGCGGCATGATCCCCAAGACCGAGACGGCTCTAGACGCGATTGCCAGTGGCGTGCGCGCCGTCGTGATCTTGGATGGCCGCGCACCAAATGCCTGTTTGCTTGAGCTTTTCACGGATCACGGTGCAGGGTCGATCATCCGCCCCCGCTAACACAAACGTGTCTGTAGGCCGCATTGCACCGTGCCTCTTTGGCAGTAGATATGCGGTATGGAAAACGAAACCGTCATCCGATTTGGTGTCTTTCTGGGCCTGTTTTCGCTGTTTGCGCTGACGGAGGCTGTATTGCCACGGCGCGTGCGCAGCCAAACCCGGTCAAGGCGTTGGGTGACGAACTGGGGTATCACGATTGCCAACACCGTATTTGTACGGCTGATGGCCTTCGTCTTGCCCGTGCTCGCGGTCGGCGCGGCGGTGGATGCCACGAACCAGGGCTGGGGTCTGTTCAACGCGCTGATGCTGCCGGCCTGGTTGGAGATCGTGCTGGCCGTCATCATCCTCGACTTCATCATCTGGGCGCAGCACTTGATCACACACAAGGTGCCGCTTCTGTGGCGCCTGCACCGCGTGCATCATGCCGATGTGGATATGGACGTGACCACAGCCATCCGCTTTCATCCCATTGAGATTGGCCTGTCGATGCTGATCAAAATCGGCGCGGTGTACCTGCTGGGCCCCGCCGCCCTCGCCGTGATCCTGTTCGAGATCATTCTGAACGGCACGGCCATGTTCAACCACGCCAACATCCGCCTGCCCTTGTGGCTGGACGCCATCGTGCGCCGTGTGCTGGTCACGCCAGACATGCACCGCGTGCACCATTCGGTGCACCGGCATGAACATGACAGCAACTACGGCTTCTCCCTGTCGATCTGGGACCGCATGTTCGGCACCTATATCGCGCAGCCTGAAGCCGGGCATGACGAGATGGAAGTAGGTCTGGAATGGCAAGATGATCGCCCCGCCAGACTGGGCTGGTCGCTGGCCCTGCCCTTTGCCCGGAAATGACACCTGACGCGGTGCAGACCGCTGTGGCGCCCTATGGTCTGAGCGTCATGGGGCACACCGACACGCGCGTCCTTGTGGGGCCCGATGCAGACTGGTGGGACGGCTTCACGCGCAGCACAGAGTACCGCGATGGACAGCCCGACCCCATTGATCGATGGTCCAAGCGGGTGCTGGGTGACGTCGCCCAAGCGCTTGGGGCCGTTGCGGTTTTTCCGTCTGACGGGCCGCCCTATGCGCCCTTCATTGCGTGGGCGCTGGCAACAGGCCGCTTCTGGCAAAGCCCGACGGGCATGATGATCCACGACACCGCCGGGCTGATGATATCCATCCGTGGTGCGATCGAATTTTCCGACCCGATCGAGAGTGTCCCCGCGGGGACAAACCCCTGTGTCACGTGCGATGACCGCCCTTGCGTCACGGCCTGCCCGGTTGGCGCACTGTCCGCTGACGCGCCCTATGACGTGCCTGCGTGCAAGGCATATCTTGATATGCCGGCGGGCGTTCAATGCATGAAACGGGGGTGTCACGTCCGGCGTGTTTGCCCCGTCAGCCAGCGCTTTGATCGATCAGATGCGCAGACAGCTTTTCATATGAAGGCCTTTCACCGATGACCCTGAAACTGATCTTGATGCGGCATGCCAAGTCCAGTTGGGACAGCCTTGAACTAGACGATCACGACCGGCCCTTGAATGCGCGCGGCACGGCTTCTGCGCAGGCGATGGGGGACTGGTTGCGACAACAGGACCATGTCCCGCAGGCCGCCGTCAGTTCGTCCAGTGAACGGACCGGGCAGACGTTTCTGGGGTTGGGCTTTGACGTGCCTGTCACCTTTACCCGCGCGCTCTATCACGCGGGGCCGGAGATGATAATGCAGGTGCTGCAAGAGCAGACGGCCGCATCGGTTCTGATGCTGGGCCACAACCCGGGCATTGCTGATTTTGCAGACAGGATCGTGGCGCAAGCCCCGCCTCATCCACGCTTTGTGGACTATCCGACCTGCGCCACAACCGTGATCACCTTCGATGCAGACAGGTGGAACGACATCGGCTGGCGCGAAGGCCAGCCGATTGATTTCGCGATCCCGCGAGAGGTTATGGCGGGCTGAGTCGACGCCCGCATTTACCTTGTTTTCATGGAGATAAACGCCGGTGGCGGGGTGTCACCCCCCGTGCACCCTGCGTGCACCCCCTGTACACCGGGTGCGCACGGGCAGGTGGAGGTTAACGCAACGGTCGCTGCGTTAACCCGATCGTGGCGTCAGTGGCCGAGGATCTGGCTGAGGAACAGCTGCGTCCGTGGGCTTTGGGGATTGTTGAAGAACTCTTCGGGTTCGTTCTGTTCCACGATCTGCCCTTCGTCCATGAAGATCACGCGGTTCGCCACCTGACGGGCAAAGCCCATCTCGTGCGTCACACACAGCATGGTCATGCCCTCTTCGGCGAGCTCCACCATGGTGTCCAGAACCTCCTTGATCATCTCGGGATCAAGCGCCGAAGTCGGTTCGTCAAACAGCATGATCCGCGGACGCATGCAAAGCGAACGGGCAATTGCCACACGCTGCTGCTGACCACCGGACAACTGACCGGGGTACTTGTCGGCCTGATCGGGGATCTTCACCTTTTCAAGGAAATGCATCGCGATCTCTTCGGCTTCCTTCTTGGGTGTCTTGCGCACCCAGATCGGAGCCAGCGTGCAGTTCTCAAGGATCGACAGATGCGGGAACAGGTTGAAGTGCTGAAAGCACATGCCGACCTCTGACCGGATTTTGTCGATGTTCTTGAGGTCCGAAGACAGCAATGTGCCGTCCACGGTGATCGACCCTTGCTGATGCTCTTCCAATGCGTTGATGCAGCGGATCAGCGTGGACTTGCCGGAGCCCGAAGGCCCCGCAATCACGATCCGTTCGCCCCGGTACACTGTCAGGTCGATGTCGCGCAGCACGTGAAAGGTGCCGTACCACTTGTTCATCTTGTCGATGGACACGGCCACTTCGTCGGACACATTGGCGTCCACATGTGGCAGATCGCCCGTGTCGGGGGCTGCGATTGTTGTGTCAGTCATATCATGTTCCTTTACCCTACCGCTTTGCTACTTGAGGGCAGCCATTAGCGGTGATCGGTCGCAAGCTGGCGTTCCAGCCACTGCGAGTATTGAGAGATGCCGTAGCAGACGACGAAGAAGAGCGTGATGGCAAAGGCCCACAGCTCCCAATAGACGCCGTTCCAGTCGGTCGAGGCGAGGATCGGTCCGCGGATCATGCCTACGAGGTCGAACATCGAGATGACCGAGACAAGCGTGGTGTCCTTGAAGAGGCCAACCGCCACGTTCACGATCCCCGGAATGGAGATCTTGAGCGCTTGCGGCAGGATGATCAGCCGCATGGATTGGGCATAATCAAGGCCCAAGCTGTCGGCCGCTTCGTATTGTCCGCGTGGCAAGGCGGCAAGGCCGCCCCGGATCACCTCGGCGATATAGGCTGCCGAGAACATCGTAATCATGATGATCACCCGCAGGATCAGGTCGAGGTTCGAGCCGGGCGGGAAGAAGAACGCAAGGATCACGTTTGCCACGAACAGCAGCGTGATCAGGGGCACGCCCCGGATGAACTCGATGAAGACCACGCAGATCCACTTGATGATCGGCATGTCCGACTGGCGCCCAAGCGCCAGCGCGATCCCGATGGGCAGCGACAGCGACACACAGATCGTGCCGAGGATCATGTTGAGCATGAAGCCCCCCATGTCGCGCGATGGCACGGCCTGCAGCAGCGTCTCTTCGGGGGCGATGGCTCCGACGATGTATCCGCCAATCCACCATGTCACCACCGCAGCGGCAACGCCTCCGAAAAAGCCCATGGCAAAGGACTGGTTCACCAGACGGCTGTAGACCAGATAGCCCACGACAATGCCCACAAGGGCCAAGAGCGGGTTCAGGATCGTGCCACCCCAGATCAGCCAGAAGGCCAGAAACGGGTAGAGGCCGGTAAAGATCAGCATCTTGCGCGGCAGGTTCATGAACAGGATCGGGGCCGCAGCCACGAACAGGAGAATGAACGTCAGCGTAGGCCGCCAGTATTCTTCGCGGTCATAGCCCGTGCCAAAAATGAGCTGGTTCCAGCGTTCCGTCAGGACCGAGAAACAGCCCCCCGACACGCCGTTCAGCACTTCGCGGCATTCGCGGATGTTGCTGGTATTCCAGACCCCGTTCAGCGCCCACGGCACGAAGCCTGAAAGCATCAGGTAGATGCAGTACAGCGCAACCAGCGTCAGGATCGAATAGGGGATGTTGGAAAACAGGTTTTTCCGCATCCAGCTGACCGGTCCGGCTGCCGTGGATGGCGGTGCCAGTTGCGGAAGCTGTTCGGTCCGCACAAAGGCGACGGAATGTGCATGTGTATCAGACATATTACCGCTCCTTCAGGCTGACAGAATTGTTGTAGACATTCATCACCGCCGAGATCAGCAAACTGATCGTGAGGTAGAACAACATCAGCAACAGGATACATTCGATCGCCCGCCCCGTCTGGTTCAGCGTGATGCCACCCAGCGTCGCGGTGATGTCTTCGTACCCCACGGCGATGGCCAGGGACGAGTTCTTGGTGATGTTCAGGAACTGCGAGATCAGCGGCGGAATGATCACCCGCAACGCCTGTGGCAGGACCACAAGGTTCATCACGCGGTTGGGGCGCAGGCCCAGCGACGCCGCCGCTTCGGTCTGGCCTTGGCTGACCGCCTGAATGCCTGCACGGACGTTTTCCGCGATGAAGGCCCCCGTGTAGATCGACAGCGCCAGCCAGAGCGCAATCAGCGGTCGCCCGATCTGCGTGCCCCCCTGAAAGTTGAAGCCCTGCAGCGCAGGTACGTCGACACCGATGGGACGGCCCATGATGAAGTACATCAGGATCGTCGGGATGAAGAAGATCGCCAGCGATGGCAGGAAGGTGGGCAGGTCCCGACCGTGGTCGTAGAGCTGCTTCACCGCGTAGCGCCGGTACCAGATGATCGCCGCAATGGATGCAAAGAACGTCAGCACCACCAGAAGCGAGCCGGGTCCCCACGTGGGGGCCGGGATGTAGATGCCCCGGTTGGTATAGGCGATGATGCCCATGAACATCTCGACCTCGGGTGTGTCCCCGCGATAGGCGCGTGGGCCGGGCATCGAGATCACGATCGTGTTGATCACGAGGATCCAGATCAGCACGGGCACGTTGCGGAACGCCTCGACATAGGCCGACATCAGCTTGGCCACGAGCCAGTTGTTCGACAGGCGCAGCACACCCGCGATCACGCCGAGGATCGTTGCCGTCACACAGGCCAGAAAGGCCACCAGAAGGGTGTTCAGAATACCGATCAGTGCCGCCCGCATATGCGAGTCCTGACTGTCATATTCCACAAGGTTCTGCGCGATGCCGTAGCCCGCAGGTTCACCCAGGAAGTCGTAGGAAATGTTCAGGCCCTGATCTTCGAGGTTCGCGAACAGGTTGCTCATCAGATAAGCAATTGCGCCGATCAGGACGATGAGGGCAATGAATTGAAACGTATATGATCTGTACCGCGTGTCGTTCAAAAGCATCGACGGGCGGAACGACTCCTGAGGAGGGTCGGTCATCGTGGTCATGGAGATGGTCCCCGTGGTTCCGGCCTTTGGTTTTTCGCGACAAGCGCGGGGCCGGGTTTTCAGTTGTTGGCTGCATTTTGGACAGTCCTGCCGCTGTTTTCAGCGGTCCCGTGCCCAAATGCACGAGGGGCGCAGGTTTGACCCTGCGCCCCTCGGCTTGATATCTTAACGGAAGGGCGGGCTGTAAAGCAGGCCGCCATCGGTCCACTGAGCGTTCAGGCCACGGGCCAGACCGATCGGTGTGCTTTCGCCGATGTTCTTCTCGAAGATTTCGCCGTAGTTGCCTTCGGCCGAGATCGCCTTCATCGCCCAGTCAGCGTCGAGGCCCAGCATCTCGCCCAGGGTACCTTCGGTGCCCAGGATACGGTTGATTTCAGGGTTGTTGGTGCCAGCACCCATTTCGGTGATGTTGGCCGACGTGATGCCCAGCTCTTCTGCCGAGATCAGTGCGTTCAGGGTCCAGCGAACCACATCGCCCCACTCGTTGTCGCCGTGACGGACCAACGGGCCCAGCGGCTCTTTCGAGATGATTTCGGGCAGCAGAACGTGGTCACCGGGGGCTTCGAATGTGGCGCGTGTTGCGGCCAGACCCGAGGCGTCGGTGGTGTACACGTCGCAGGCACCGGCAAGGTACTGTTGCTGTGCTTCAGCGTTGGTTTCGATCGGAACCGGCTCGTAGTTGATGTTGTTCGAGCGGAAGAAATCCGCCAGGTTCAACTCGGTTGTGGTGCCGGTCTGGATGCAGACGGTCGCGCCATCCAGATCCTTGGCCGACGACACGCCCAGGTCCTTGGGAACCATGAAGCCTTGGCCGTCATAGTAGTTCACGCCAACGAAGGTGAACTTCAGGTCCACGTCGCGGCTGAAGGTCCATGTGGTGTTGCGCGCCAGCATGTCGATCTCGCCCGAGGCAAGTGCCGTGAAGCGCGTTTTGCCTGTTGTGGGCACGAATTCGACTGCGGCGGGGTCACCCAGCACAGCTGCGGCCACGGCACGGCATACGCCGACGTCGAAACCTTTCCATTCGCCATTCGCATCCGGTGCGGCAAAGCCCACCAGACCGGTTGTCACGCCGCAGTTCAGCGTGCCGCGTGCTTTCACGTCATCGAGCGTACCAGCAGCCGCAGCGCCGGCAGCCATGCCGGCGGCGGTCAGCGCGCCAAAGATTACGGTTTTTTTCATTTTTACCTCTTCCTGATTTTCCGCCATGTTTTGGCGGTACGATCGGCGCAGCCTGAGTGTTCACGCAACGCCGAAGGCGATACGGCCAGGGTTATCCCCAACCAATGGGCCGCAGTGTGGGGGGATTCATCGCAAAACGTCAAGGGTAGGGTCACCAAAAACGATGCATAATTGTGCGCTTTCCGGTGTGCTTCACGGGTGGGTTGTCAGGTCACTTTCGCCGCATCAAAGAAGGCTTTTGCGTGCAAAAACGACCCTTCCTTAATCTTTGCAAGCTCCTGCGCTTCCTCATCTTCGCCCCACTGCTCTTCCTGCCAAATTTCATCTAGGCGGGACGCTGCCCAAATTGTGAGCACGGGGTGCAGGTCATGGGCAGCCGCGAAACCCAGGATCAGCGATCCGGACAGGCTGACAAGGTCGTGAAATGCGGCCAATTCAAAGTTCGACATGCCATGGACCGGTGCGGACAGTGCAGCCAAGGCCGCAGCATCCTGTGATTCGTGCATCAAGCCAGTCCGCGGCATCAAACGCGCACCAAGCGCCTCAGCCGCCCAGTCCAGGTAGGGGTCCCATGTCACTGCCTGCCGGTCGACCAACGGCTGCGGCGCATCTGCGCGGTAACACAGCAGGTCAGCATCCCCATAAGCGGCCAGCATGTCGGCGACTTCGGCGTGCTGCACGGCCACCTTGTCGATGGCGGCATTGGCACTGCGGGTGAAGGGCATCGACAGCGGGTTCACAACCTCGTCCTGCGCGTCCCATTCAGCGGCCACGGCATCGGCCATCCCCGACGTGGGCAAGATCAACGCGGCCTTGGCCGGGGTTTTGACGGACCGACCGTCCAGCGTCACCGTCCACCCGTCATCAACAACCTCAGCCGTCGCCGTTTTCCAGAACCGCTTTTGCTTCCATTCGCTCATGTCAGTCTGCCCACACTGCGCCCAGCGCGTCATCAAGTTCGGAGAAATCACTGAGAACGCTGTGCGCGCCCTGCAATCTGTCGGTTGGGTGATACCCCCAGTCTACGCCGATGAACGGCATCCGGGCCGCCTGTGCCATGTCCGCATCAAAACTGGTGTCCCCGATCATCACGGCCGCTTGCGCCGTCACGCCTGCATCCTCCATCGCCGTCAGCAACATCGATGGATGCGGTTTGGAAGGGTGAAAATCTGCCACCTGCCGGGTGATAAACATGCCCTCAAGCCCATGCGCCTCGATCAGGCCGTCAAGCCCGCGCTTGGACTTGCCGGTTGCCACGCCCAGCAGGATATCGTCGCGCGCCTGTAACCGATCAAGTGCCGCGCGGGCCCCGGGATAGAGCGGCGAAGAACTGGCACCCTTCGACACGCGCAGGCGTGCATAGCTGTCCTTGTAGGCTTCGACCATCATTGGGGTATCGGCATCGGGGGCCAGGGCCTCCATCGCGACGGGCAAGGACAGTCCCACGATGCTCAGGATGTCGGACCGGCTCGGGGCACCAAGGTTCACGGCTGCGAATGCCGCCGCCATGCTGGCAACGATATCGGCCTGACTGTCGACCAGCGTGCCATCCACGTCAAAGACCACCAGCCGCATGTCAAATCGCCTCGAACGGGTCTTCGGCGGCCAGATCCTCGGTCCAACCAAACGTGTCCCAACTGTCTTTCATGTGGTCCGGCAGCGGCGCGGTCACAGTGATCACCTTGCGTGTCTCCGGTTGTTCGAACCGCATCATGCGGGCGTGCAGGTGCAGCTTTTGCGAGATGATGCCGCCCACCTTCGCGCCCCAGCCGTCGCCCATGTTTTCCTGGCTGGAGCCGCCATACTTGCCATCGCCCACAATGGGGTGCCCGATCTCTGCCATATGCGCGCGCAATTGGTGCGTTCGGCCCGTGATCGGCTCCATCGCGACCCAAGCGGCGCGGGACGCCACACGGTACAGTGTCGCGTACATTGTGTGCGCCCGCTTGGCCCCTTTGGTGTCGTCGACATCGCGCGGATGCACGGCGATCATCTTTTCGCCCTCACCGCCCTTGCCACGGCCCGGTGCCTTGACCAGCCCGTACTTGATCTCGCCCAGATAGGGCGTCGGCACACCGGCGACGAGCGCCCAGTAAATCTTGCGCGTCTCGTGGTGCCGCATGGCCGCTGTCAGCGATTTCGCCGCCAGTCGCGTGCGCGCCAGTAGCAGAACGCCCGATGTGTCCTTGTCCAAACGGTGCACAAGGCGCGGCTTTTCATCCAGATCGAACATCAGCGCTTCGGCCAAACCATCGACATGTTTGGTCTGGCCCGAACCCCCTTGGGTCGGAAGGCCCGACGGCTTGTTGATCGCGATGATCTGGTCGTCCTTGTAGATCACAGCGTCGCGCATCATTTGCGCGTCTTTGTCCGAGATGCGCGTTTTCTGCAAGGGCGGCGCAGGTCGGTCGGGCAGCGGCGGGATGCGCACGCTTTGCCCCTCTTCCACGCGGGTCGAGGATTTGACGCGGCCCCCGTCCACACGGCATTCGCCCTTGCGGCACATCTTTTCGATCATGCCCTGGCTCACCTGCGGAAAGCGCCGTTTCATCCAGCGGTCAAGGCGTTGGTCGCCCTCGCCCTCGTCTACGGTTACAGTCTGAACGCCACTCATGCGAAAACTCCTCGGGCCAGGATGAGGCCAAGGGCCAGTGCGCCGACGGACAGACCCACCGACAAAAGAATATAGAGGCTGGCCGACGCCACTTGTCCGCGTTCGATCAGGGTCATGGTCTCAAGGCTGAATGCGCTGAAGGTGGTGAAGCCGCCGAGGATGCCCGTCATGACAAACGGCGACAAATGCGTCAGCCCCTTATGCGCCGCAGCCACGACGAAAACGCCCATCAGGAAGGACCCGATGACATTCACCGTGAGGATCGCCAACGGAAAATCCGTAGGGCCAAACGCCCGCAGGACAGCAACACCGCTGAGCCAGCGCAGGGATGCGCCGATGGCCCCGCCAAGGGCCACAAGGGAAAGGGTTGAGATCATGCGCGGTCTGTCGTCGGTTCCCCGCAAAGAGTCAAGCGGGGCTAACTGTTCCGCTTCGTTCTGAGCCGCGCAAAGTAATCGAGCCGCTTTTTCAGGTCCCGCTCGAACCCGCGTTCGACGGGTTGATAAAGGTCGGGCCGGTCCATGCCCTCCGGGAAGTAGTTGGCCCCCGAAAACCCGTCTTCGGCATCGTGGTCATAGGCATAGTCCTTGCCATATCCCTGATCCTTCATCAGCGATGTGGGCGCGTTCAGGATATGCTTGGGCGGCGGAAGTGATCCGGTCTGTTTGGCGGCCCGGCGCGCGCCTTTGTACGCGTTGTATGTCGCGTTCGATTTGGGCGCGAGGGCGAGGTAGACAAGCGCTTGGGCCAGCGCCAACTCGCCTTCGGGGGAACCAAGCCGTTCATAGGTTTCCCAGCTTTGCAGACACACAGCTTGGGCCTGCGGGTCGGCCAAACCGATATCCTCGACCGCCATACGGGTAATGCGGCGGGCCAGATACCGAGGGTCTTCGCCCCCTTCGAGCATCCGCGCAAACCAGTAAAGCGATGCGTCCGGGTCCGAGCCGCGCACCGATTTATGCAGGGCCGAGATCAAATTGTAATGCGCGTCCCCCGACTTGTCGTACTGCGCAGCACGACGCATCAGGCGCGCGGCCAGAGCGGTCTTGTCCAGTTTGCCGTCCACGGTCCATGCAGTGACCTGTTCGATCAGGTTCAAAAGTGCGCGGCCATCGCCATCCGCCATCTCAAGCAGCGCCTCGCGGGCGGGGCCATCCAGCGGCAAGGCCTTGTCCAACTCCTGCTCGGCCCGTTGGGCCAGCAATTCGAGGTCCTTGAGGTCCAGCCGTTCCAGCACCAGCACTTGCGCGCGGGACAGCACAGCGGCGTTCAACTCGAAACTGGGGTTCTCGGTCGTGGCACCGACCAGCAGGATCGTCCCGTCCTCCATATGCGGCAGAAACCCGTCTTGCTGCGCCTTGTTGAAACGGTGGATTTCGTCCACGAACAGCAATGTCCCCTGCCCGTTCTGACGTCTGATCCTGGCAGCCTCAAACACCTTTTTGAGGTCCGGGACACCTGTAAATATCGCCGAGATCTGCACGAAATGGAGGTCCGTCTCATGCGCAAGCAGCCGGGCGATGGTCGTTTTGCCCACCCCGGGCGGCCCCCAGAACACCAGCGAACTGAGAGCGCCCGAGGACAGCATGACGGTCAAAGGCGCTTCAGGCCCAAGCACTTGGCGCTGGCCGATCACCTCGGACAGCTTTTGCGGGCGCAATCGGTCCGCCAGCGGTCGCGGGCCAGTGTCGGCAGGTGCGGGATCAGAGGCGAAAAGGTCGGCCATCCTAGAAGCGTAACATGACGCGGCGGTTGCCACGAACGGCGCGCACGGTGGTGCCGCGCCGGGCTTCGGACAGCAGGCGCGCGGCTTGCGCAGTGGTTTCGATATCTTGGCGGTTGATGCGTTCCAAAACGTCACCACGGCGCAACCCGACGCGGCGCCCAATGGCGCCTTCGTCCAGCACCACAACCCCATCGGCAGCGATCGGCAGGTTCAGCTCGGCCAGCACCGCCGGGTTGATCCGCGCCAGTTGCAGGCCCGGCAGGCTGCTGTCCTCTGCCAGGGTCACCTCGTTGCGAGGCGGCGTGTCGGGCGGCGGGATCAGGGCAACGGTCAGATTGTCCTCCTCGCCATCGCGCAGACGGGTCATGGTTGCACTGTCCTGATCGCTGGCAACGCTCATGCGGAACAGCATCTCGCCCGGGCTGCCCACAGGCGCACCATCAACGGCCAGCACGACATCGCCCACCTCGAACCCGGCCTCAGCCAGCGGGCTTGCGGGGTGCAGACCGGCCAGCATGATGCCGCCGGGACGGTCGCGGCCCAAAGTTTCGGCCAGATCGGAATCGACGGACTGCCCCGTCGCCCCCGCCCATGGGCGCACGAAACGGTCATTGCCGTCGCGCGCCTGTTTGACAAAGGCCGCAACCAGATCGGCCGGAATGGCAAAGCCGATCCCGTTCGACCCGCCCGACCGGCTGAGGATGCGTGTGTTGATGCCCAGAAGATCGCCACGCATGTCGATCAGCGCACCGCCCGAGTTGCCCGGATTGATCGGCGCATCGGTCTGAATGAAGTACCCGGCACCGCGCCCATTGCTGCCGCCCGACCGGGCAAGGCCCGACACGATGCCAGACGACACAGTTTGACCCACGCCAAACGGATTGCCGATGGCGAGCGTCAGCTCCCCCACCTCAACCGTTTCGCTGTCGCGCAAGGACAGGAAAGGCAGGTCTTCCACGTTGTCGATCTTGAGAATAGCGAGGTCGCTTTCGCGGTCCCCCAGCAGCACGCGCGCATCAAATTCGCGGCCATCGTTCAGAACGATGCGGATGTCCGTCGCCTGCCCGACCACATGATAGTTCGACACGACAATACCGTCGTCACTGAGGATCACGCCCGACCCAAGCGAGTTCTGCACGCGCGGCTGGGTTTGCCCGAACCCTTCGAACAGCCGCTCGAAAAACGGATCGTCCATGAAGGGCGTGCGGGCACGGGTTTGCGTCACAAACCGCACATAGATGTTCACAACGGCCGGGGCCGTCTCGCGGACAAGCGGCGCAAAGCTGAGGGTGATTTCAGTCTGGCTTTGCGGCACACGGGTTTCTGCCGTGGCGCTGAATGGCAGCAGACAGAGAACAAGAAAAAGCAATCGTTTCATGCCGCCAAGATATGCTGAGTGCGGCCGCACAATACAAGGCAGACAACGAAAAAGCCCCACCACGAGGGGCGGGGCTGGTCGCATGGGCCTCTGGGCCTATGCTTATTCTTCGGCAGCATCCTCGGCTGCGACGCGGGCCTTGTCACCGGCGCCTTTGGCGTCGCGGTCGCGGTCCACGAATTCGATGATCGCCATGGGCGCCATGTCGCCATAGCGGAAGCCAGCCTTCAGCACGCGGACATAGCCACCCTGACGGTCGGCATAGCGCGGGCCCAGAACGTCGAACAATTTGGCGACGTATTGCTCTTCTTTCAGCTTGGACGCGGCTTGACGGCGGGCGTGCAGGTCGCCGCGTTTGGCAAGCGTGATCATCTTTTCGATGATGGGCTTGAGTTCCTTGGCCTTGGGCAGGGTTGTCTTGATTTGCTCATGTTCGATGAGCGAGCCGGCCATGTTAGCGAACAGAGCCTTACGGTGCTCATGTGTCCGGTTCAGGCGGCGGTAACCACGTGCGTGACGCATATGTCTTCTCCTAATGTGCCCTCTACGGGCGGTTTTGCTTTGTCTGGCCCGCGATGCGTGTCTTGGGCTCTCCTTGGGGTCAGCGTTTTCAGAACGAAAGCGCGTAACCCGGAAATTGTCCGCCCAAGGGCGGGCAATGAGAGGGCAGTCTGCCCGGGTGCAAGGGCCAAGATTTTTCGTACGAAAAATCTTGGCCGTCGCGATCTTAAAAGTTGTCTTCGAACTTCTTCGCCAGATCTTCGATGTTGTCCGGCGGCCAGTCCTCGACATCCATGCCAAGGTGCAGACCCATGCCCGACAGAACCTCTTTGATCTCGTTCAGCGACTTGCGGCCAAAGTTCGGCGTGCGCAGCATTTCTGCTTCGGTCTTCTGGATGAGATCGCCGATATAGACGATGTTGTCGTTCTTCAGGCAGTTCGCCGAGCGTACGGACAGTTCCAGTTCGTCCACTTTCTTCAGCAGAAGCGGGTTGAATTCGAGACCGTCGTCGTCGTCCTGACGCGAGGCGCTTTCCGGCTCGTCGAAGTTGACGAAGATGCCCAGTTGGTCCTGCAGGATACGCGCGGCGAAGGCCACGGCGTCGTCCGGCGTGATGGAGCCATCGGTTTCGACCTTCATGGTCAGCTTGTCATAGTCCAGCACCTGGCCCTCGCGGGTGGGCTGGACGTCATAGCTGACCTTTTTGACGGGCGAATAGATCGCGTCGATCGGGATCAGGCCGATAGGCGCGTCTTCGGGCTTGTTCTTGTCTGCCGACACATAGCCCTTACCGGTGTTGACGGTCAGTTCCATGTAGACGTCGGCACCATCGTCGAGGTGGCAGATGACCAGATCGCGGTTCAGGATCTCGATCCCGGCGCTTTCCGAAATGTCACCAGCCGTCACAACGCCCGGACCCTTTGCGGAGATCGACAGGCGCTTGGGCCCTTCGACTTCCATGCGCAGGGACACCTGCTTGAGGTTCAGGATGATGTCGGTGACGTCTTCACGCACACCGGCCACGGATGAAAACTCGTGCAGCACGTTGTCGATTTGCACGGATGTGATGGCGGCACCTTGCAGCGAGCTCATCAGCACGCGGCGCAGGGCATTGCCCATGGTCAGACCAAAGCCACGCTCCAGCGGTTCGGCCACGACGGTGGCCTGGCGCGCGGGTTCGTTGCCCGGCTTGACGTCAAGCTGCTGTGGCTTGATCAGTTCGGCCCAGTTCTTGTGGATCATGCGTCCCTCCATTCCTGTCTGCGTGCCATGTCCCAACATGCAGACGCCCGAGGTTTCAAAAAGCGGATTGGGGCCGCGCAAAAACGCAGGCCCCAAAGGTGTTCAGATGTCACTTAGACGCGGCGGCGCTTTGGTGGGCGGCAGCCGTTGTGGGCAATCGGCGTCACGTCACGGATCGACGTGATGTTGAAGCCAACAGCAGCCAGCGCGCGCAGTGCCGATTCACGACCCGAACCCGGGCCCTGCACTTCGACTTCCAGCGTTTTCACGCCGTGGTCCTGCGCCTTCTTACCTGCATCTTCTGCGGCCATCTGGGCGGCATAAGGTGTCGACTTGCGCGACCCCTTGAAGCCCATGGTGCCTGCGGACGACCATGCAATGGCGTTGCCTTGCACGTCCGAGATCAGGATCTTGGTGTTGTTGAACGAAGAGTTCACATGCGCCACGCCTGCGGCGATGTTCTTGGAGACCTTTTTCTTGGCTCCACGGCGGGTATCACGTGCCATTGGTGCGTCTCCTTATTTCTTCTTGCCGGCAATGGCCTTTGCGGGGCCTTTGCGGGTGCGAGCGTTGGTGTGTGTGCGCTGACCGCGGACGGGCAGGTTGCGACGGTGGCGCAGGCCACGGTAGCAGCCCAGGTCCATCAGGCGCTTGATGTTCATCTGTGTCTCGCGACGCAGGTCACCTTCGACTGTAAAGTTCTCGTCGATATGCTCGCGGATTTTCAGAACTTCAGCGTCGCTGAGTTCGTTCACGCGACGGCTGGCGTCGATGCCAACGGCTTCGCAGATTTTCTGGGCGGAGGTGTTGCCGATGCCTGTGATGTAGGTCAGTGCAATCGGAACGCGCTTGGCTGTGGGGATGTTGACCCCTGCAATACGTGCCACGTAAGGCTTCCTTTCGTTGCGAGCCCGTCATTCCAGGCCCTTTTTTCACAACATAAGGCCCAAGGATTTTGCCCCCGGGCCTGCCGCTGATCAGGTGATCCGACGGGACGCGTTCCCGTCTTGATTCTCGTTAGAGATGGCGTGAGATAGGCGTTGATTAAGGGGGCGTCAAGTATGCTTTACGCAAACTGTTAAGAGGGGACAGGTTCTATCCCCTCAGGCCAGCCACTTCCGTCTACATGTGCACGCAACAGGGCGGCAAATCTGGCTGTATCTTGTGCGGGCCAGGCATGACCCAAACCGGATGCGCGACACGCGTCAGCCTTTTGCAAAGCCGAACAAATTGTCGCCTGCCCCTCAAGGATCGTTTGGTGTTCCTTGGTCCCTGCCGCAATCAACACATCTGTCGATACGCGATCCAACCCGTCGGGCAGGGAGAAATCGACCACATCGCATGTGGCACGGGCAAAAGCGCCCGGCCGTGTTTGCGCTGCACCCGCCACATAGGCGTCAAGTACATCGCCGGACAACCCCATGGCACGGGCATTCCGCCTTGCAAAGAAGGGCCGCGATACAAGGGGTGCCATCGCGTAGCTGAGCACACGCATCAAGCGTGGATTAGGCATGTCGCTGGGGTGCAGGCCGCTAAACAGTGCAAACCGGAACCGATCCGGGGCAAGCGCAAGCATCATCAGGCCCACATATGCCCCGAGTGACACACCGGCGAGGGTCGTCACCGTCTCTGGCAAGGTGGCGAGTGCAGACAGGGCGGCGTTGTCCAAATCGGTCCACGGGATGTCCCGGCTGCCGCCGTGACCCGGCAGATCCACCAAAAGGCATCCCGTGTCCGGAAAGTGCGCTGCAACCGGTGCAAAACTGGCCCCCGACATCGCAACACCCGGCAAAAATGCAAAGGCCGGCGCATCCGCCGGCCCAACTGATGTGACGTTCAACACTTCCCTAAGTGAGGATGGCAGCAATCGCCGCCTTCACATCAGAAATCTCGCCCAACCCGTCGATCTTGGTCAGCTGACCCTTTGCATAGTAGTAGCCAATCAGCGGCGAGGTCTTCTTGTAGTACTCCATCAGGCGGGTCTTGAGGCTTTCCTCGTTGTCATCCGCCCGGCGCTTGAACTGGTTCTCGGCGCCACAGTTGGTGCACTTGCCATCTGATGGGATGGGCTTGGTGTTGTCATTATAGACCTCACCACACATGCCACAGGTCGACCGGGCGACGATGCGGGCGACAAGCGCCTCGTCATCCACTTCCATCTCGATCACGGCATCAAGGGTCTCGCCCTTTTCCGCCAGAAGATCAGCCAACGCATCGGCCTGCGCCAACGTGCGGGGGAAGCCGTCAAAGATGAAGCCGTTGGCTTTCACGGTCTCGAGCTGTTCGCGGATCAGACCGATGACAATCTCGTCTGTGACAAGCGCGCCACGGGCCATGACGTCGGCCACGATCTGGCCCATCTCGGTGCCAGAGTCCTTGGCAGCGCGCAGCATGTCACCGGTCGACAGCTGCACCATGCCACGCTCTTCCACCAGAAAACGCGCCTGCGTTCCCTTGCCCGCGCCCGGCGGGCCCAAGAGAATAATATTCATCAGCTGTCCCCTCCCTGCGTCGCGCCTTTAACGGCGGACGGGGCTCCGTTTGCGGCGGGTCTTGCTGCCCTTGCCGCGCAGTTGCGATTTCTCGATCAAGCCTTCGTACTGGTGGGCCAACAGGTGGCTCTGCGCTTGCTGGATCGTATCCATGGTCACAGATACCACAATCAGCACAGATGTCCCGCCAAAGTAGAACGGAATTGCAAATTCACCGCGCAGGATTTCCGGCAGCAGGCACACCAGCGCCAGATAGGCAGAGCCAAGCACCAGCACGCGGTTCACCACATATTCCAGATACTCTGCCGTCTTCTTGCCCGGACGGATACCGGGGACAAAGCCATTCTGGTTCTTCAGGTTCTCTGCCACATCGTCGGGTTTGAAGCTGACGTTGAAGGTGTAGAAATAGGCGAAGAACACGATCATGGCCGCAAAGAACAGCAGGTACAGCGGCTGACCGGGGCCAAAGTTGGCCAAGAGCCACGACATGATCGGGCTGGTCGAGTTGCCCGAGAAGGTGGAAATCGTGATCGGCAGCAACAGCAGGGACGAGGCAAAGATCGCCGGGATCACACCTGCGGGGTTCACCTTGACCGGCAGGTCGGATTTGCCGCCGTCATACACCTTCATCCCCACCTGACGGCGCGGGTACTGAATATGGATCTTGCGCAACGCGCGCTCCATGAACACCACAAAGGTGATGGTCACGACCACCATCAATATCACGCCGATGATGATGGCAGGGCTCAGCGCACCGGAGCGGCCAGAGGCAAAGAACTGCGCCAGAGCGGCAGGCACTTCGGCAATGATGCCGACAAAGATGATCAGCGAGATACCGTTGCCGATGCCGCGTGCGGTGATCTGCTCACCCAGCCACATCAGGAACATGGTGCCGCCCACAAGGGTAATCAGGCACGACACACGGAAGAACAGGCCCGGATCCGTGACCAGATCGCCGGATTCCAGCGACACGGCAAGGCCGTAGGCCTGCAAGGTGGCAAGGGCCACGGTGCCGTAACGGGTGTATTGGTTGATCTTCTTGCGCCCCTGCTCGCCCTCTTTCTTGAGCTGTTCGAGCTTGGGCACCATCGACGTCAGAAGCTGCACGATGATCGAGGCCGAGATGTAAGGCATGATACCAAGGGCAAAGATGCCCATCCGGCCCAGCGCACCGCCGGTGAACATGCTGACCATGCCGCCAATGCCTTGGCCTGCACTTTCCATGAACTCCCGCAGGGCCGCGCCATCGATGCCGGGCACCGGGATAAACGTCCCAAGCCGGTAGACGATCAGCAGACCGAGGGTGAACAGGATGCGGTTGCGCAGGTCGGTGGCCTTACCAAGAGCGCTCCAGCTCGTGTTGGCGGCCATATTCTCGACGGCAGATACCATGCGGGCATGTTCCTTTATGGCGAAACGCCGCCCTGACCGTTTTCCGGCGGGCGGCGTAGGAAAAACTAGAGACTATGTAAGCCGCATGTCCGCGGCTCACAAGACGTCAAAAGGGCTTACTCGGCGGCCGCCGCGGTTGTGGTCAGCGACCCACCCGCTTTTTCAACGGCTTCGACGGCGGATTTGGACGCGCCGGTCACAGCAAGTTCAACTTTCGTGGTGATGTCACCCTTCGCCAGAACGCGAATACCGTCCAGCTTGCGGCGCACCAGACCGGATGCGATCAGCGCATCTTCGTCGATGGCTTTTTTCGCGTCGATCTTGCCAGCGTCGATGAATTTCTGGATCAGGCCGAGGTTCACTACAGCGAATGCCTTGCGGTTCGGCTTGTTGAAGCCACGCTTGGGCAGACGTTGGTAGAGGGGCATTTGCCCGCCTTCGTAGCCGTTGATGGCCACACCCGAACGGGATTTCTGACCTTTGATACCCCGGCCACCCATCTTACCGGTGCCGGAGCCCGGACCACGGCCAACGCGTTTTCGGGGTTTGGTTGCGCCAGGATTGTCGCGCAGTTCATGCAGTTTCATATCGCTTCTCCTTGCCGGATGTGCCCCACGAAGCGTGAACGGGACAACCACGGCGTTTCTTGGTTTTGATTCTGCGGCGCAGGACGCCACCGGGGGCGTATAGACGGCGCACCTCACCTGATCAAGCCCATGCGTTGATCTGAACGCTCCACCCCACCATCACATGACAGATTGCGGGCCAGAGTAAGGAATACCCGACTGAACAAATCCCGCCGGGGCATATAGACAGGTCGCATACCAAGGATCTGCCGCACAGACATTTTCAGCGACACAGCCATTTCAGACAGCGCGGATTGTGCGCACCCGAGTTTTGGAGACACCTCTTGCTTGACGTCCTTTCGCAAGGCGACGATCCCTTGCGCCTGTTTGGCATCGCTTCTGCCGTTCTGAGTGCCTATGCGTTTCTTCCCTATGCCCGCAACACGGTCCGGGGGCGCACCCATCCGCAGCGGGCCAGCTGGTTGATCTGGTCGGTCCTCGGCCTCATCGCGTTCGTGTCCCAAGCCGCCGAAGGCGCCACCGCATCGCTGTGGTTTGCGGCCATTCAGGTCGGCTGGACCCTCACCATCTTTGCGCTTTCCATCCGGCGCGGCACCGGTCGGCTGCTGAATGCGGGCGATGAATACGTTCTGGGGGCCGCCGCCCTTGGCCTCGGGCTTTGGGCGCTCACCGACAACGCCGCCTATGCGCTGGGGATCACCATCACGATTTCCATGCTCGGCGGTGGGGCCACGATCCTCAAGGCCTACCGCCACCCGACGTCCGAGACGATGGCGACATGGGTCCTGTGCTTTCTCGCGGCAGTGCTCGCGGTGCTGGCCGTGGGCCGGTTGGACTGGGTCCTGCTGGCCTACCCGCTCTACCTTCTCTCGCTCTATGCGGGGATACTGATCGCCATGGCGCTCGGACGCAGCCAGATGCCTGATGAAGCACGGGCAGCCCCGGCACACCCAACCGTCATCGAAGCTAACGCACGCATATACGGACCATGACAAGGGGCCCTTGCGGTCACGTACTTTCCACAGGTGGGTTCACCCAAGCCGACGGACAGAAAGGCTGCGTGATCGCACGCTCCAGCATCTCCAACCGGTCCTGCCCGTAAAACATTTCGTCCCCCAGCACGTATGTCGGCGACCCCATCACCCCCGCCTGCAACGCGGCCTCCGCATTGGCCTGATAGGCCTGCGCCACGGGCGCTGACCGGGCCTGCGTCATCAACGCGTCAGGGTCATGTCCCAACGCGGTGGCCAAGGCGCGCAACGTCGCCTCATCCGACAGATCCGCATCATCACGCCAATGCGCCTGCAACACCGCGTGGGCCATGGCATCGACCTGCGAGCCGCGGTCCCCAAGGGCAAGGATCATACCGCTCGCCAAGGCGTAGTCTGCATCATGATAGGTGGGCCGAAACGGCACCACAGGCACGCCGCGCCACTCCGCCCACCGCTCGATCTCGCGCCCAAAGAAGTAATCCACATGCGCCTGCGTCCGCTTCCGAAACGGCAGACTGCCCTGCGCCTCGACCACGGGCGACAGCGGAATGGGACGGTGCACAAGGGTCAGATCATGGGCCTTGCACAACGCCATCAGCCGCGCCGACCCAAGATAGGCAAAGGCGGAATGGGCAGAATAGTAATAGATCAGGTCTGTCATGGACCGCAGGCTAGGCATCAAATCGACGGCACACAATGCGCGCAGGATTGTTTTGCCCCGACGGCAGTGCCAGTCTCGCACGCATGGGACGTTTCCAAACACTGATCGCCACCGCACTCATCGCCACCCTGCCCTCCACAAGCCTCGCCACGGGCTGCGCCCGCGACGCGATGCTGGTCTTTGACGGATCGGCCTCCATGGACGAGCTGAGCTTCGACGTCTCCCGCAAAACCCGCATCGTGGACGCACGCGATGCCCTGCGGGACGCCCTGCCCGACATCACGCCCTTCCGCCGCGTGGGCCTGCTGACCTACGGCCCCGGCGCCAATGCCGACAGCTGCGCCAATATCGACCTGCGCTTTGGACCCCGTGCGGATGCGGCGGTGGACATCATCAGCCAGATCGACGGGATGCAGCCCAAGGGCCTCACGGCGCTGGCCGCGTCCGTCCGGGCGGCCGCAGACGCGCTCGACTACCGCAACCGCTCCGGCATCGTGGTGCTGGTGACAGACGGGAATGAGACCTGCGGCGGGCGGCCTTGCGCTTTGGGCACGGCACTGACCCAAGAGGCGCGCGACCTGACGGTGCATGTCATCGGCTTTCAGGTGGTTGTGGATTTCTTCAGCTGGGACAACCCCGAACAGGTGGACGTGGGCGCAGGCAACACGGTCGCCAAATGCCTCGCAGACCGGACAGGCGGGCTCTATGTCTCGACCGAGACGGTGGACGAGTTGGCCGATGCGTTACGGGCGACGTTGGGGTGTGCGTTGATTGGGGCGCTGACATATTTCGACAAAATTATAAAATCATAGGTTGGCACTAATTTTGCGTCCAAAACACATTCTTGATAACACACCATTTGGCTTGTTCGTTGGTGCAGTAGTCGCCTCCGTTGTGGCAATCGTTTTAGATGCCGAAATCGCTAGTGAGTGGAAGAGATGGGCCACGTACGGCGCTACCGCTTTGGTCTCTTTGCTGTCCGCAACTTTGGCGGTCGCAGGTGTTCTAACCAACATATCAAAACAAGACGAACTTGCCGCTGCATCCCGGAAGCGCAAATTTTTATCCGCAAAGGCATACCTTCCGCTTGCCTTAAGTGGAGCATGCGAAATCTTTCGAAACGGGATCCGCTTCTCACATCAACTCGCCTCACTAATCGAGAGTAAGAACAGTGAAGAAATTCGCCGCGAGAGCCTCGACGCTCTCGAACTTGGTGACGAAGAAATCAAGGTCTTTAGAGAGCTCGTCGAGCACAGTGAAAGTGACGAATTCGCTTCTTACATCGCCACGCTGTTAGGTGAATATCAAGTAGCACTAGCGCGCTGGAAAGGGACTCTCGACTCTGCTGAAAACGGTGTGCAGTTCATCGATCACGGGTCAGAGGTTCGAGAACGGACTGTCTTTTGGGCCTATTTGTACGCTGCTACAGCAGCAGTTTTCCACTATGCAAGGAATGACATCGACAAATTCGACCCAGATGTATCCGAAGAAAACATAGCTTCAGCACTGAACATGGTCACGGTTGCGGGACTACAATCCCAAGACTTTTCTGACGAGATCGGATTGTACCACCGAACATTCATTCGCCGTTTCAAAAACAAAGAGCCCGACCACGAAGGGCCGGGCTAGTTTGCAGTTCTGATGGGGCGTTTAGCCCTTCTCTTCGATAATCTCGACCATGTGAGAGATCGATCTGATCATGCCGCGCACGGAAGGGGTGTCTTCCAGCTCACGGGTTTTGTGCATCTTGTTCAGGCCCAGACCGATCAATGTCGCGCGCTGTTTCGCGGGACGACGGATGGGGGAGCCGATCTGCTTGACGACGATTGTCTTTGCCATCTGACTTAGGCCTCCTCAGCCACTTGAGCGGACTCGTTGGGCGCTTCATCCCGCTTGGGCAGGATGTCAGCAACCTTCTTGCCACGACGTTGGGCCACACCACGGGGCGACTGCTCTTTGCGCAGGCCGTCCATGGTGGCGCGGATCATGTTGTAGGGGTTCTGCGAGCCGATGGACTTGGACACAACGTCCTTCACACCCAGCATTTCGAACACGGCACGCATCGGACCACCGGCGATGATACCAGTACCTTCAGGCGCGGTGCGCATGACGACTTTGCCGGCGCCGTGACGCCCTTCCATGTCGTGGTGCAGGGTCCGACCTTCGCGCAGTTGCACGCGGATCATCTGGCGCTTGGCTTGCTCGGTGGCTTTGCGGATGGCCTCGGGGACCTCTTTCGCTTTGCCTTTGCCAAAACCAACGCGGCCCTTCTGGTCGCCCACAACAACGAGTGCGGCAAACCCAAAGCGCTTACCACCCTTCACGGTTTTCGACACACGGTTGATCGCAACCAGGCGATCTGCAAATTCCGGTGCCTCGTCGCGGTCGCGACGGTTGCCCCGGCGGTTATCACGTTCTGCCATCAGAACATCCTTTGAATTGGTGGCTTGCGCCAGTTTACTCAATCCTGGTGGGCCATCATGGCCCCCGGATCATCGGAGGGGCGTCGCCGCCCCTCTCAGGGTCTTAGATCTTGAGACCACCTTCACGCGCGGCGTCGGCAACTGCCTTCACCTTGCCATGAAAGAGGAAACCGCCGCGGTCGAAATATGCTTCGCTCACGCCAGCTTTCTTTGCACGCTCGGCAATCGCGGTGCCCACTTTCGAAGCGGCCTCCACGTTGTTCTTGCCAACCACGCCCAGGTCTTTTTCCAGGGTCGAGGCCGAGGCCAGTGTCACGCCGTTCACATCGTCGATCAGCTGCACGCTGATGTTCTTGTTGGAACGGTGCACGCTCAGGCGGGGACGCCCGGCGTTGACCTTGCGAAGTTTGTTCCGGACGCGCAGGCGGCGCTTGAGGAACAGGGTCCGTTTGCTGTTTGCCATCTGTCTGGTCCTTACTTCTTCTTGCCTTCCTTACGGAAGATGAACTCGCCCTTGTAGCGGATGCCTTTGCCTTTATAGGGCTCGGGCTTGCGCCACTCGCGGATTTTTGCGGCCACTTCGCCGACCTGCTGCTGGTCGATACCTTCGACAACAATCTCGGTCTGTTTGGGCGCCGTCACGGTGATGCCCTCGGGCGCTGTGAAGTCCACGTCGTGGGACAGACCAAGGTTCAGCTTCAGGGTGTTGCCCTGCATGCTGGCCCGGTAACCCACGCCCTGGATTTCCAGCTCTTTCTTGAAGCCGTCGGTTACGCCGGTCACGCAATTCTGCACCTGCGTGCGGGACATGCCCCACTGCTGGCGCGCGCGCTTGGACTTGCCGCGAGGCTGAATGGTAACAACGTTGTCCTCAACATTGAGGGTCACGTCGTCGGTGGCGGTGAAGCTGCGGGTCCCCTTGGGGCCCTTCACTTCGATCGTCTGACCGGAGACGGATGCGGAAACACCCGAGGGCAGATCGACCGGTTTTTTACCAATACGAGACATCTGCTGTTCTCCTTAGAAGATCGTGCAAAGCACTTCGCCGCCAACATTCTGGCTGCGTGCGTTTGCATCCGACATCACGCCCTTGGACGTGGACACGATGGACACGCCCAGACCCTGACGGACCTGCGGGATGTCGCCCACACCCATGTACACACGACGGCCGGGCTTGGACACGCGCTTAAGCTCGCGGATCACAGGCTCGCCTTCGTAGTACTTGAGGCTGATTTCAATGGCCGGGTGGCCGTTCTCACCGGTGGTTTTCTCGAAACCACGGATGTAACCCTCGTCCGCCAACACTTCGAGCACGTGTTCGCGCAGTTTCGACGCAGGAGTCGAGACCACGGATTTGCCGCGCATCTGGCTGTTGCGGATACGGGTGAGCATATCGCCGATAGGATCGTTCATATCGTTCTCTCCCTTACCAGCTTGATTTCACGAGGCCGGGGATTTGGCCCTGAGAGCCAAGGTCCCGCAGCGCGATCCGGCTGATCTTCAGCTTGCGGTAATACGCATGCGGACGACCGGTCAGCTGGCAGCGGTTGTGAAGGCGTGTGGCCGAGCTGTTGCGGGGCAGTTTTGCCAGCTTCAGCGAGGCGCGGAAACGCTCTTCCATCGGTTTGGTTTCATCGCTGATGATTGCTTTGAGCTCGGCACGCTTTGCGGCGTACTTCTTCACCAGCTTTTCGCGCTTCACTTCGCGCGCGATCATGGATTTTTTAGCCATATCTTGTCTCTCCTGCGCTTACGAGTTGAAGGGCATGTTGAAATGCTTGAGCAAGGATTTTGCTTCGGCATCGGTGTGGGCTGTCGTGGTGATCACGATGTCCATCCCCCAGGTCTCGTCAACTTTGTCGAAGTCGATCTCGGGGAAGACGATGTGCTCTTTCATGCCCATGGCATAGTTGCCACGGCCATCAAAGGAATTGCCGGACACGCCGCGGAAGTCGCGGACGCGGGGCAAAGCGATAGTGATCAGACGGTCCAGGAATTCATACATGCGATCGCCGCGCAGGGTGACTTTGGCACCCAGGGGCATGTCTTCACGCACCCGGAAACCCGCGATGGATTTCTTGGCTTTCGTGGTCAATGCCTTTTGACCGGCGATGGCGGTCAGATCTTCCTGTGCGGATTTTGCTTTCTTGCTGTCACGGACAGCTTCAGCACCGCAGCCGATGTTCAGAACGATCTTGTCCAGACGCGGGATCTGCATGTCGTTCTTGTAGCCGAATTCCTCTTTCATGGCAGCGCGGATGCTGTCCTTGAACTGGGCCTTCAGGCGCGGGGTGTAGTTTGCTGTGTCAAGCATCAGATCACGTCCCCTGTTGTCTTGGCAAAGCGCACTTTCTTGTCGCCGTCCATTTTGAAACCAACGCGGGTGGGTTTGCCGTTCGCGTCCAGCAAGGCCAGGTTGGAAAGGTCGATGGGCATCGCTTTGGGGATGCGGCCACCTTGGCTTTCCTGGCTTTGACGTGTGGCGCGGATCGCGATGTTCACACCGTCAACAACGGCTTTGTTGGCAGACGGGTTCACGGAAGAAATGGTGCCTTCCTTGCCCTTGTCCTTGCCTGTCAGCACGACGACCTTGTCGCCTTTTTTCAGTTTCGCAGCCATGTCACAGCACCTCCGGCGCAAGCGAGATGATTTTCATGAAGTTCTTGCCGCGCAACTCACGCACGACGGGCCCAAAGATACGGGTGCCGACGGGCTCGTTGTTGTTATTCAGGATAACAGCTGCGTTGCGGTCGAAACGGATGGCGGTTCCATCTTCGCGACGAACTTCCTTGGCGGTGCGGACGACGACGGCCTTGCGGACGTCCCCTTTTTTCACGCGACCGCGTGGGATGGCTTCCTTGACCGACACGACAATGACGTCGCCGACGGATGCGTATTTACGCTTGGAACCACCCAGAACCTTGATGCACTGAACTCGGCGGGCGCCAGAGTTGTCAGCAACATCCAGGTTTGTTTGCATCTGGATCATATGGTTTCTCCCGACCTTTGGGGGGCTGATGCGTTCGCCTGATCCCCAGGGTTTCGATTAATGCGGCAAAATGCCGGGGGCTTACGCCTCCAGCACCTCCCAGCGTTTTGTCTTCGATTTCGGCGCGCATTCAATGATGCGAACGGTGTCACCGACCTTGAAGGCATTCTGTTCATCGTGCGCCCGGTACTTCTTGGACTTACGAATGGTTTTCTTCAGAACCGGATGCGTAAAGCGGCGCTCGACGGACACGGTGACTGTTTGGGCGTTTGCGTCGGAAGTCACGACGCCAGACAGGATACGCTTTGGCATTTCGTGCTCTCCTTATTCGGCCGCTTTGGCGGCTTGTTCGTTGAGGATCGTCTTGACGCGGGCTGCATCGCGACGGACCGAACGCAGACGCGCCGGGTTCTCAAGCTGACCTGTGGCCTGCTGGAAACGCAGGTTAAAGGCTTCTTTCTTCAGATTGGCCAACTCATCACGAAGTTGGTCCGGGGACTTATCCCGAAGTTCCTGGGCGTTCATGCGCCTTTTCCTTTCAACATCACGAGGGTGCCGCCAAAGACGTGACACCGATTCCCGTGGAGTGGGTGAATAGAGGGGCGGTATATGGGGGCCACGGATGTATGGCAACCCCATTCCACAAAGGAAATTCGCCGCTCCGACGCAGGAAACGTGGACCGCGTGACACGGGCTCACACATGGCGCGGTATCAACCCGTACCGCAACTTGACTCGCATTGGCGTCAAACCTAGCGTTCCAGCCAGTGATGGGGGGGCATGCAAATGGGTGCACTTGCGCTTTTGGGATTGCTTGGGGTGGTGGTCTCCATTCCGTTTTTCGAAGATGATGACGGACCTGTTGCGCGTGATGACGACACCGCAGAGGGTGCTCCGGACGAGGACCTCCCCCCGGCAGAGCCTGACACCGAAGTCGATGGCGCAGTGCTTGCGTTTGACGGCACCGAAGCCGTGACCGGGACCGAAGGCGACGACACGCTGATCGCTGGCATCTCGTCCGAGGACCTGCTTCCCATGATTACCACGGTCGACCTGGCCGGTGGCGACGATGTCGCAACCATCACGGGCGGGGAAAGCTTCGACATCCGCGGTGGCGTAGGCGACGATTCAATCGTGATCGAAGGGTTTGGGGTCAATCACAGCATTCATGGCGACGACGGCAACGACACGCTTGTCGCGGGCGAAGGGAACTTTCTGTTGGGCGGCGCAGGGGATGACGTCCTCACCATCAATCTGTCTACAACCATCTTTGATTCATTTACCCAAAGCGACGCAGGCGCTGGCGACGACACGATCACAGTGACCTCTTTCGTGGGCGACGCTGTGCCAGACTTCTCGTCGGTGGGCGTCACGGGGGGCGAGGGCAACGACGCCTTCACCGCAGAATTGACAGTGATCGAGGATCAGTTCAACGGCCCGGACAGTACGGCCACATCGATCCGCTCGTTTTCCGGCGTGGTGTTCAACGGCTTTGACACGGAAGAAGACACGTTGGTTATCGAAATCGACAGGGCCGAAGGACAACAGGACCGGATCCTCGCCAGCACAGACCTCCTGCCTCTGTCATCAGAAGGCGATTATCAGGTGCAACTGACCTTCAGCGCGACCAACGATGATCCCGAAATGACGACCTACATCACGTTGCGCGATGTCGAAGGGCCACTGACCATAGACGACATAGATATCGTGGACTTGGTGACAGCGGCATAGGCCGCGCGGCGCAGTGTCTCTGCCCAACCGGACCCGGGCAATCCGGCTGGATCACTCCCGTCGGCCATGATACCCACATCGGATCAAAGACACCGCAGGGCACAAGCGCATGTCATCGCATCCCAAACGACAGGTCCTGATCAAATTCGGCCTCCTGCTCAGCCTGCTGGTGGGCTATTTCGCCTATCTCAACTACCAGTACGATCTGGCAACCAGCGGCATCGTCGCCCTGCTGACCTGGAGCTTTTTCGTTCTCTGCACCCCCGTGGCCGACGCGGGCTTCCTTCTGGACTTCCCCCTGCGCCTGCTGTTCGGCATCCGCATGGTGATCTCGGAAATCGCGGTCTGGGCCGTGGCCGGGGCCGTCAACGTGACCGCCCTGCTCTTCTGGCCCAATGCTTACGACACCACCGTCCTGACACGCGCCTTCCACACCATCCTGACCACGCCCGTGCCCTACTGGGCCGTGATCGCGCTGTCGGCCATCGGCACTTTCCTGTCGATCCGGTTCGCGGATGAGCTGATGGATGTGATCCACCACCACGACCGGCACTTCTTTCACTCGCACCACTTCAAGCACGAATTGGTGCTGTTCGGCTTCTTCCTCGCCGCCATGTTCGGCTACTACCGGCTGATGTCCTCCATCGGTCTCGATGTGGGCTGACCACCGGACGTCACACCCGGGTCGCCAAGCCCCCCGGTCTTCGCTATCACAGCGCCATGTCACGTATCACATCGCTTTTCGCCACCCGCCTCTACCACGCCCCCCTGTCCGACTTCGCCCCCAAGATCGACCCGGACGAGCTGGAACAACACTGCTACGCCATCGCCGAAGATGACGAAGCAGGCCACGACTGGTGCGAGGCCCAAGGCTATCCCGGCTACACCTCCTACGCGTCGCTCGACGACCTGCCATGGCGCTTCCCGATCTTCGCCGACCTTGTCAAAACGCTCGACGCCCATGTCGCCGCCTTCGCCAAAGCGCTCGCCTTCGATCTGGGGGACAAGGCGCTGAAACTCGACAGCATCTGGATCAACATCCTGCCCGAAGGGGGCATCCACACCGGGCACATCCACCCCCACTCGGTCATCTCCGGCACGACATACGTGGCCATGCCCGAAGGGACCTCCGCCCTGAAACTCGAAGACCCCCGCCTGCCCATGATGATGGCCTCACCGGGCCGGACCAAGGACGCGCCCGAAGACCTCGCCCAATTCCACTACGCCAAACCGTCCGTGGGTGACGTGCTGCTCTGGGAAAGCTGGCTGCGCCACGAGGTGCCCATGAACATGGCCGAGGACGAACGGGTGTCCGTCTCCTTCAACTACGGCTGGGACTAGATCACGGCGATTTGGCTTGAAGCACCCGGCAACACGCTACTTGAATAGCCAAGCGCACCGCGCGCGTGTCGCCCGCCCAAGTCACTCAAAAGGATATGTCCATGCCTCTGCCACGCTTCCTCCTGCCCACCGCATCCCTGCTTGCATCGACCGGTCTGGTTCTGGCCGAGGGGGAGCCTGTTGGCGATGACGTGATCGCGGCCCAACGCGCAGCACTGGCGGCAGAGACAGCTGGCAAAGGCTACGGCCCGCAAGCCCCGCGCGACCTCAACACGCTGACAGGCGACAACGCCCGCGCGTTCGAAGCGGCCCCCGCCTACACAGAGATGAACCTGTGCAACATCCACTTCCACGAAGGGGCCGAACATTCAGGCGGCGAATTCACCACCTATATCGGCAATGGCGACGGGACGGGCTACGGCACCGGCTTTGCCTATGACGGCGCACTGACCGAGGCGGAACTGACCCCCGTCGACTATCCCGTGGGCCCCTCGAACGGCAAAGGCGCATTGGCGCCGGGCGACACGATCGAAGTGCACTATGTCCACACCACGGCCCAGATCGACCCCGGCCCCACGCTGGGGTCCTGCCTGAGCGAGGCGATCATCAATCCGCAATTGCGGGTCGAGACGCAGGTGTTCGTGCTGGTCAACGACGACAGCGCCGCCGACTTCATGGAGCTGTCCGAAGTGGGGCTGGTGAACGGCTACCATCAGGCGCTGAACATTCCGTCCGACACGGGCACGCCGATCACCTATGACGGCTCCACCACCGGGCCCGACTACAACGAAAAGGGCTCGCCCATACAGGTCAGTTGGAGCGTGCGGCCCCAGGTCCAGAAGCTCTATATCGGGTCGGTCGCGGAATGGATGCGCGCCAACATCTTCGACGAACGCAAGGCGCACGGCGTGCGCAATCTGGTGAAAAACCCGGATCTGATCTCGGACATCGACGGATAAGTGTCACCGGGGGCGGACGACACGTCCGCCTTACGGGCCCGGCACGCCATGCTGTCCGGCAGGGCCATCTGAACCTATGTTCGTGTCGTCTGGCATTGGAAAAAGCACGCGGCGAGACGCCATTTGACCAAGTAGGTCCAAACGTTCAGCGCCCTATTTGGGCGTCTCTGCGGCCTTCCTGGCCGCCTTTTCCTCTTTGGTCAGCTTGTTGCCCCACTGGTTGTTGGACAGGCCCAGCCCCTCCGGCATCGGCTTGGTCTTGCCCTTCTTGACCTCACCGCCCTTGTCGAGGAATTGCTTGATCAGATCTTCGTCGGTGGTGGGCTTGGGGACGTGTTTCATGATGCGCGCCTCGCTGTGGGGGTGTGAGCCAGCTTAGACATCCCGCGGATAATAGCCACCGTTGAATAGGCCCAGTGATAACCAAGGCGCAAAGCCGCGGCATCATTTGCCCGGCAGGCGATTTGGCAATTGCCAAATCTGCCGAGAGGGGACAGGCCACGGTCTGTCGACCCAACGGATATTCTACAGCGCTTTATGGAAGCCAAACACATCTTCGACCCGAGCGGTGTGCTGGCGTTAGACGTATCGACAGGCCCGGGGGTGGCCTGTCAATGGCGCGGCGGCCTGCGGCCTTGATTCCGCGCTTTGGGCAACACGTAGACAGACCAAGGCTTTACGAGAGTTTGGATTGCTTTTCGCAGACCCACGCACACAGGTCTCGAAACAGTCCCTTGTGCATTTCGGGCAACAATCCCTCTGCCATCATGACCTCTGACGCAAACTCACCAATTGTATTGAGAGACATGGCACAAATTCTGTCATTGTCATCTTGTGACAGGCAGTAGCCCATTTCGGTACACGCCCCAAATAGCAACTTTGCGATCACAGTGTTAGTACCATCTAGAGGCCAATCAGAGAATTGAACTTTCATGATCTATAATGTCTTCGATCTCCTCACATTTCTCAAGGCTCCACAAAGGCCAGCGCCCGACCGACCTGGAGGGCTTCTGAACAGAGCGACCCCTCACCGTCAGGCACAACATCACCGCTCAGCGCGGATGTCGACATAGCGCCCGCCCTCCGGGGGGAGGTCGGTCGGGCGCTGGCCGGGCTAGGTGCCCGGCTTGGGATGCAATTCACTCGTTGCGCTTGTTCGATTTGGGAAGAAATTTGAAAAAAGCAGCCAAACTGTCCCCCCGCCTGCTCCGCAAGACTACAGCCAATGCAACCAGCGCCAACAGCACCGCGCCCAAGCCATTTCCGGACATAAGGAAAAGGTCCAATTCCGCTTCTCTAAGGGTGGTCCAGAACTCCATATACATTCCTCGCTATAGAATGATGAATGAAGCTCCTAGCTCCGCTAATAGCGTACGGCTTCACAGGCGGTCAACTTCAGAGGGTGGCATCCACAAGAATCCATTGGGAGACTCACATGACTCGTCAACACTCTGTGGAAAACTCAGTTTCTATAGTAGAATGGGAATAGAAAACCCCCGGCGCTCTCACGCCGAGGGTTCTCAATGTCTACCGGGTGCTGCTCTCGTGCATTTGCGTTGCAAATACCCTGCCGCACACTGTTGAGAGAAGACTTACCAGTCTTCTCTCACTACAACGCGTGTCTTGATCGGCAGCTTCATCGCCGCCAGACGCAGCGCTTCGCGCGCGACATCATCATTCACACCGTCGATCTCGAACATCACGCGGCCGGGTTTGACCTTGGCCGCCCAACGGTCGACCGAGCCCTTGCCCTTACCCATCCGCACTTCGATCGGCTTGGCGGTCACAGGCACGTCGGGGAAAATCCGGATCCAGACCCGGCCCTGACGTTTCATGTGACGCGTCATCGCACGACGCGCGGCTTCGATCTGACGGGCGGTGACCCGCTCGGGCTGCAGTGCCTTCAGGCCGTAGGTGCCAAAGTTCAGGTCGGACCCGCCCTTTGCCTGACCCTTGATCGAGCCTTTGAACTGCTTACGGAACTTCGTACGCTTTGGTTGAAGCATCTCTACTCTCCTTTAGCGACGGCCACCGGCACCACGTGGGGCCGGACCGTCCTGGAGTTCTTGGGCCTTGCGATCACGCGCAGCGGGGTCATGTTCCATGATCTCACCTTTGAAGATCCAGGTCTTGATCCCGATGATGCCATAGGCGGTTTCCGCCTCGACATGTGCGTAGTCGATGTCAGCACGCAGGGTGTGAAGGGGCACACGGCCCTCACGGTACCACTCGGTGCGGGCAATCTCTGCCCCCCCCAGACGACCGGCCACGTTCACGCGGATGCCCAAGGCACCCATACGCATGGCGTTCTGCACGGCGCGCTTCATGGCACGGCGGAAGGACACACGACGCTCCAGCTGCTGCGCAATGGACTCGCCAACAAGGGCCGCGTCCAGCTCGGGCTTGCGGACCTCAACGATGTTGAGATGCAGCTCGCTGTCGGTCAGCTTGGCCAGCTTCTTGCGCAGACCTTCGATGTCTGCACCTTTCTTGCCTATGATGACACCGGGGCGGGCTGTGTGGATCGTGACGCGGCACTTCTTGTGCGGACGCTCGATGATCACACGGGCCACACCGGCCTGCTTGCACTCGGTCTTGATGAAATCACGGATCTTCAGATCTTCCAGCAGAAGATCACCGTAATCCTTGGTGTCGGCATACCAGCGGCTGTCCCATGTACGGTTCACCTGCAGGCGCATGCCAATCGGATTGACTTTATTCCCCATCAGGCTTGCTCCCCTGAAACTTCTTCAACTTGACGCACCTTGATCGTGATTTCCGCAAAGGGCTTCATGATCTTGCCGAAACGGCCACGCGCCCGGGGACGCCCGCGTTTCATGGTCAGGTTCTTGCCAACCCAGGCTTCGGCAACGATCAGCTCGTCAACGTCCAGGTTGTGGTTGTTTTCAGCGTTGGCGATGGCCGACTGCAGGCACTTCTTGACGTCCTGCGCGATGCGCTTTTTCGAGAACGTCAGATCGGTCAGGGCCTTATCGACCTTCTTGCCGCGGATCATCTGGGCAACCAGGTTCAGCTTCTGCGGAGACGTGCGCAACATGCGCGTCTTCGCCATCGCTTCATTGTCCGCCACGCGGCGTGGATTCTTATCCTTGCTCATTTGCGTTTCGCCTTCTTGTCAGCCGCATGACCGTAATAGGTCCGCGTGGGCGAATATTCCCCGAACTTCTGACCGATCATCTCTTCGGACACGTTCACGGGAATATGCTTGTGGCCGTTGTACACACCAAATGTCAGCCCCACGAACTGGGGCAGAATGGTGGACCGACGGGACCAGATCTTGATGACTTCGTTGCGACCGCTCTCGCGCGACGCTTCCGCTTTCTTCAGCACATAGCTGTCGACAAACGGACCTTTCCAAACTGAACGAGACATATCTTAACGCCCCTTCTTCTTGGCGTGACGCGAGCGGATGATCAGCTTTTGCGACGCTTTGTTCTTGTTGCGGGTACGGGCACCCTTGGTCGGCTTGCCCCATGGGGACACAGGGTGACGACCACCGGAGGTCCGGCCTTCACCACCACCATGGGGGTGATCGATCGGGTTCATGACGACACCACGGACACTCGGGCGAATGCCCTTGTGACGCATGCGACCGGCTTTACCGTAGTTCTGGTTCGAGTTGTCGGGGTTGCTGACGGCACCAACGGTGGCGCGGCATTCCTGACGGACCAGACGCAGCTCGCCCGAACTCAGGCGGATCTGGGCATAGCCCCCATCACGACCCACGAACTGGGCGTAAGTACCAGCGGCACGCGCGATCTGACCACCCTTGCCGGGCTTCAGCTCGATGTTGTGCACGATTGTCCCGATGGGCATGCCCGAGAACGGCATGGTGTTGCCGGGCTTGATGTCCGCCTTCTGGCTCGAAATGATCTTGTCACCAACAGCCAGACGCTGCGGGGCCAGGACATAGGCCTGCTCGCCATCTTCGTATTGCACGAGGGCGATGAACGCGGTCCGGTTGGGGTCATATTCGATGCGCACGACCACGGCCGTGACATCCATCTTGTTCCGTTTGAAATCGACGATCCGATAGAGACGCTTTGCGCCCCCGCCTTTGCGGCGCATCGTGATCCGTCCGGTGTTGTTGCGGCCACCATTCTTGGTGAGACCTTCGGTCAGCGCCTTGACGGGGCGCCCCTTCCACAGCTCCGAACGGTCGATCAGAACCAGCCCACGCTGGCCCGGCGTCGTCGGCTTATACGACTTGAGTGCCATGTTACTGTCTTCCGTTTTGCTAAACGACGGTTGGTCCGATGACCCCCGCCTATGGTTAAAGGCCCCCGAAGGTGCCCGGTAGTGTACTCAAACGAGCAATAACAAAGCCCCGGACGAATCCGGGGCCTTGCCGATGGGGTCTGTTAAGGCAGGCATGGGGTGGGGTCAACCCGTAGGGCGGGCATTCCGCCCACCATTGCGTCCCCCACCGTAGGCCGTGCTTCAGCCCGGCAAAGCCAGCCCAACGTAGGGTGGGCAGTCTGCCCTTCACCTTTGCGCAAGCCTGCCGCACCCAAAGGGGGCTCACACAAATTCTTCGTATTTTGCAGATCCAAGCACAGGCGCGTTTTCGTCGACCGTCGCAAAAGCCGCCCATTCAACCGCTTGGACGTACCAGGGGTGGTCATCTGAAAACGAACTTCCAAACAGATGTGTCCGCATCTTCTCTCTCGCACGCGGCCCCATGCTTACCTTCAACACAAAACACGGACGGTGTTCAAAGCGCCTCCAGATATCTTGTACATCGCCCATAAACGCCGCTCCCAATGCAGACGACAGGTCCAGCTTAAAGACACGGACATCCATGGATACGTCTTCGATCTCGCGCCCTCCATACGTAGCTTTGACCGCACGCTGCGCTTTAAATGTAATCTGTGAAGCATCGGACTCTGAATCCGATATCCAGACGTGGTCCTCCGGGTACGCCTCCACATACCCATGCCGTTTCAATTCCTGCCGACGGGCATCACACTCAAAGGGCGGAAACATCGCCCTTTGAAACATTGTTCTGACACCCCTGCAAAGGTCGTCTTTGTTCTCACCGGCACGGGGAACAGGCTGCCCAAACAAGCCAACATCGCCTTTCGCAAATGCGATATCCCGGACAGTCTTGATACCGGACGGACTGCGGCGCACCTGAACACGGGGCAGCTTGGCCAACTCAGCCGAAATTTCTGACACAGACCGCGCCGCCCGAACCCGTTGACGGTCCATTCGGGTCTCCACGGGCGCACATCGCCCGGTGAAAGCGCGCGCCTCCTCAACCGAGGTCTTACCGGTCAATAAGTCCTTGGTCACACCAGCCAAACGATCCAACGTTTTGCCAATTGCGCCGTGCTGCCAATCTGCCTGCGATGCACCAATCATTTTGCCGGATGCGCGGGCGCTCGTCGAACGGACCAACTCCAATTCTCGACGTAGCGCGCGCTTTGTGTCGTTGGATACCATGTCCCACTCTGCCGCTGTCTTTGCTTGTCGCGACATAGCCTCAATATAAGGCATTTCTGTGGACGTCGTCGGCCCATATCGCCGCTTCCGGTCCCGCCGGACCAGGTCAATTCCCATCCCACACAAGCCCACGACACTATCACCAGCCCTCCGACCAAAGAACACCCCATTGCCGCCGCCCGCTCGGCCTCCAACCCTGCCATCGCGCAAGGAGATCACAACCGACTGCACCCGCTTTGCGATGGACCGCGTGCAAAAGGGTTTAGAGGCACAACGCGCCATCGCTACCCCTGTCTCTGCAGTCTCTTGGAGGTGTCACAGCCGGAACCGCGTGAACTCCCGCGCCACCCACTCAGCGCAAAGCGATGCGACGTTCAACCTGCATTGCAAGTAAACCAATGCTGATCAGAGCAAAGGCAGCGCACGATCTAGCCGGTTCAACAGAAAAGCGGTGTGCGATTGCACGACAAACGTGAACAGGCGGCCGCGTGCCTCGTTTTATTCGGTTGCCGCGACAAACGCCTCGCGCAGCCTGTTTTCCAACCCGACAACCGCGTCTCGCGTGGCCCCATCTTGCAGCGCGATAGCGACTTCGCTTGTGCGGCACATCATCCCCCGAATTGCGGCGATCTTGCGCGGAACCTTCATCTCCCTGAAGCAAGTTGCAAGATCGGGGTAAGTCTCAAAAAGACCGTTGTCCGAAACACCAAGTGCCTCAAACGTTGCGCGCAGACGGCAACATTTTGGACAGTGACCACAATTACCGCCTGTACTCCGATCAGAAAAACAGACGGATAAATGCCGCACGACATCTTCATTCCACTCCAGAATACGACGTAATTTTTCTACGCGATCCGCATTTTGACCATATGTCCTGATACCGAAACGTTCCGTGGACATAAGTCCATCCAGCGCGATGTGGTTGCCCCAGGGATGCCGGTGCAGGTTCTGAACTGTTGTGTTGTCTTGCGCAATTACACCAAACTTGAACTGATCCGAGAAGAGATTCAAACACGCTCCCAAATTCAAGCCATGCATTTGGCTCCAGACATATTTGTTGTCCCTGATGCTGGAATTGACGAACAGCATCTCAAATCCAAATGCTCTCGCAATGTTTTCAACACGCGCTCGCAGTTCCACGAACCCTGGCGCAGTGCTTGAGTCGTAGTCGAGGCCCGCAACCAGCAGCGCGTGGTGAACATCGCCGTCCTCTTTTGCCTGCAACGCGGCATACATTGAATCCAATCCACCGCTCAGACATATGACACCGGTTTGTGCGATGTCGTTGCGCGGGTGTTCGTCATCAACAACATTGCTCAGCGACAACCGCAAAGGCGCCAGCCCATCTATTGTCCATAAACGGTATGCATTGGACAGTTCGTCGATTTGCCGCGCCATTCCCTTCGAAACCGGCCCATCATATGTGAGTTGAGCGTTGATCGACATGGAAACCCCGGCCAAGGCCAGTGCAGTATGATCTCTCAGACCGGGCAACTCAGAGACGCCATTCAAAACGGACATTTGAAAACTGTAAGGACCATAACTTAGTGTCGTATTCGGTCCCTCAATTTCTTCTCGCACACTCCAATCATGTTCTGCCGTCTGAAGTTCGTGATACCTCGAGATCCTTCGCCTTTGTTGTTTTCGCCAGTTTCGGAACGCTTTGACTTGCTGGAATATGGATTGAACGTCTTGCAAGGCATCTCCCAACCTGTTCGGCGGCTTCATTTCGTGCGGGTTTAGTTGCTAAGCGTTGACCGGGCAACCAGACTTGGATGTGATCGAGCTGAAACAGCGTCTGGATGCAGCATTGCCGTGGCACATTGAGGCGGAGGATCCCATCGCCACGCGGGATGCAGGCAAGCCATGGACCGAAGCGATGAGCGCCCCCACACGATCCATATCAATTCCCATCCCACACAAACCCGCTACACTGTCCCCAGACCTCCCACCAAAGGACACCCCCATGCCCAAATCCAAAACGCCCGAGACTGACCCCAACCCCATGGCCGCCGCCCTCTCGGCCTTTAACCCTGCCGCCGCGCAAGCGTGGATGGAGATCACAACCGAATGTACCCGCTTTGCGATGGACCGCGTGCAGAAGGATTTCGAGGCGCAGCGCGCCATGATGGCCTGCACCTCGCCCGTTGAACTCATGGAATTGCAGTCGAGCTACTGCCGCGACGCCGCACAGCAATACGCGGATCAGGCCACCCGCATGGTCGAACTGATGACCAAGGCCGCCTCCGGTACGTCCCCCCTCACCACGTCGCGCAAATACGACGACATCCCGCTCTGACGCGGGTCTCAAGATCGGCACATCCCATTGCGCCGTGGGGCGGGGTTTCACCCCGCCACACCCACCCCTCCGCGCGCATAAATCCCTAACACTTTCCTAACACGCCCCTCTAACCCCTTGATTCCCTGGGGCCCATGTCCTGTCCCAGCGTGGGACATGAAAAAAACCCCGACCGCTCACGCAGCCGGGGTTCTCAGAATTTTGCAGGGTGGGGTTTCACCCCACCACCCGGATCAAAGACCGGTGGTCACATCGATCGTGTTGCCTTCTTCCAGCGTCACATAGGCCTTTTTCACGTCCTTCCGCTTGCCCAACTGGCCGCGGAAACGCTTGACCTTGCCCTTCGTGATGGTCGTGTTCACGGCCTTCACTTTCACACCAAAGAGCGCCTCAACGGCCTCCTTGATCTGAGGCTTGTTGCTGTCAATCGCCACCTCAAAGACCACCGCGCCGTTCTCGGACGTAATGGTTGCCTTCTCCGTGATGATCGGCTTGCGGATCACGTCGTAATGTTCTGCCTTGGCACTCATTTCAAACGAGCCTCCAGTGCTTCGACACCCGCCTTCGTGATCACCAGCGTGTCACGCTTGAGAATGTCATATACGTTTGCACCCATCGTCGGCAGGATATCCAGACCTTCGATGTTGCGCGATGCTTTCAGGAAGTCCTCGTTCACGGACGCCCCGTCAATCACCAGCGCACGTTTCCAGCCCAGGTCAGCAACCTGTTTGGCCAGAGCGGCGGTTTTGCCTGCCGAAGCCGCATCCTCGATGATCACCAACTCGCCTGCTTTGGCCTTGGCCGACAGCGCGTGCTTGAGACCAAGCTTGCGGAACTTCTTGGGCAGGTCGTGGCCATGCGAACGCGGCGTCGGACCCTTGTAGATACCACCCTTGCGGAAGATCGGCGCGTTGCGGTCACCGTGGCGTGCGCCGCCGGTGCCCTTCTGGCGATAGATCTTCTTGGTCGAGTAGCTGGTTTCCGAACGGGTCTTGACCTTGTGGGTCCCCGCTTGCGCGTTGTTGCGCTGCCAGCGGACCATGCGGTGCAGGATATCGGCGCGGGGCTCAAGACCAAACAGGTCCTCGCTCAGCTCGACAGACCCGGCTTTGCCGCCGTCCAGTTTGATGACATCAAGTTTCATTCGTCACCTTCCTTCTTCTCGGCAGCAGGGGCCTCGTCTGCCTTGTCGGCAGCAATCTCGGCTTCTGCGGCTTTCAGCGCTTCGGCTTCGGCAGCTGCCTGCTCTTCGGCCAGACGCTGTGCTTCGGCTTCCGCTTCGGCGGCTGCGGCAGCAGCGGCTTCTTCGGCGGCTTTCGCAGCTTCTTCCTTGGCGGATTTCAAAGCGGCAGGCAGGATCGCATTTTCAGGGAACGGCTTTTTGACCGCGTCCTTGACGGTGACCCAGCCACCTTTCGATCCGGGCACGGCGCCTTTGATCATGATCAGACCACGGTCGCTGTCGGTGCGGACAACCTGCAGGTTCTGCGTGGTCACCTTTGCGGCACCCATGTGGCCGGCCATTTTCTTGCCTTTGAACACCTTGCCGGGGTCCTGACATTGGCCGGTCGAGCCGTGCGAACGGTGGGAAATCGACACACCGTGCGACGCGCGCAGACCACCGAAGTTGTGGCGTTTCATGGCACCGGCAAAGCCTTTACCAATCGACGTGCCCGTCACATCGACAAACTGACCTTCGAAATAGTGGTCGGCGATGATCTCTTCGCCCACACCGATCAGGTTGTCCTCGGTCACGCGAAACTCAACCAGCTTCCGCTTGGGTTCAACCTTGGCGGCGGCGAAGTGGCCGCGCATGGCCTTGCTCACGCGCTTGACCTTGGGCGTACCTGCGCCAAGGGTCACGGCGGAGTAGCCGTCCTTGTCGGACGTGCGCTGACCGACAACCTGAAGGGCGTCGAGTTGCAGCACGGTGACGGGCACTTGCTTGCCATCTTCCATGAAGAGGCGGGTCATGCCGACTTTCTTTGCGAGAATTCCAGAGCGCATAATCATACCCTCCTTACGACTGCAGCTTGATCTCGACATCCACACCAGCAGCGAGGTCGAGCTTCATCAGCGCGTCCACTGTCTGGGGGGTCGGATCAACGATGTCGAGAAGACGCTTGTGCGTCCGGATCTCGAACTGGTCACGGGATTTCTTGTCAACGTGCGGGCCGCGCAGAACGGTGAACTTTTCGATCTTGTTCGGCAGCGGGATGGGACCGCGCACGGAGGCACCTGTCCGCTTGGCAGTGTTGACGATTTCCTGCGTGGACGCGTCCAACACACGGTAGTCAAACGCCTTCAGACGAATGCGGATGTTTTGGCTTTGAATGGCCATTTGTCCATATTCCCTTTTCGGGTTTTCAGTTGAGAGGAAGAGGCACGACCACCGCGCCCCTTCATCGAACCGTTTTTTGTAAGCGGGCCAAGATTTTTCGTACGAAAAATCTCAGCCCCACCTGTGTCCGATTTACTCGGTGATTTTCGACACAACACCCGCACCAACCGTGCGGCCGCCTTCGCGGATCGCAAAGCGCAGGCCCTGCTCCATCGCGATCGGTGCGATCAGCTCAACGCCGAATGACACGTTGTCACCTGGCATCACCATCTCGGTGCCCTCGGCCAGCTGAACCGTGCCCGTCACGTCCGTCGTGCGAAAGTAAAACTGCGGACGGTAGTTCGCGAAGAACGGCGTGTGACGGCCACCCTCGTCCTTGGTCAGGATGTAGGCTTCGGCTTCGAACTTCGTGTGCGGCTGCACAGACCCGGGCTTGCACAGCACCTGACCGCGCTCAACCGCTTCACGGTCGATGCCGCGCAGCAGCGCGCCGATGTTGTCGCCCGCTTCACCACGATCCAGCAGCTTGCGGAACATTTCCACGCCCGTGCAGGTCGTTTTCTGGGTGTCCTTGATGCCGACGATTTCGATCTCGTCGCCCACGTTGATCACGCCACGCTCGACACGGCCCGTCACAACGGTCCCACGACCGGAGATCGAGAACACGTCTTCGACAGGCATCAGGAAGGGCTGGTCCACGGCGCGTTCGGGCGTCGGGATGTACTCGTCCACAGCCGCCATCAGTTCGCGGATCTTGTTCTCACCGATCTCGGGGTCACGGCCTTCCATCGCCGCCAGGGCCGAGCCTGCGATGATGGGCGTGTCGTCGCCGGGGTACTCATAGGTGTCCAGCAGTTCGCGGACTTCCATTTCAACCAGTTCCAGCAGCTCTTCGTCGTCGACCTGGTCCACTTTGTTCATGAACACGACGATCTTCGGGATGCCAACCTGGCGGCCCAGCAGGATGTGCTCGCGCGTTTGCGGCATGGGGCCGTCCGCGGCGTTCACAACCAGGATCGCGCCGTCCATCTGGGCGGCACCGGTGATCATGTTCTTGACGTAGTCGGCGTGGCCGGGGCAGTCGACGTGGGCGTAGTGACGCGCGTCGGTCTCGTATTCCACGTGCGCGGTCGAGATCGTGATCCCGCGCGCTTTTTCTTCCGGCGCGCCGTCAATCTGGTCATAGGCCTTGAAGTCACCAAAATACTTGGTGATCGCCGCCGTCAGCGTCGTCTTGCCGTGGTCAACGTGGCCAATCGTGCCAATGTTAACGTGCGGCTTATTGCGCTCAAACTTTTCCTTTGCCATCTTTTGGCTCCTCTTTCTCTCAAGGGTGGCGGGGTGAACCCCGCCCTACAGTGGGTGGTAGGGCGGGGTTCACCCCGCCTTCCCGATTAAGCGTATTTGGACTGGATCTCGTCGCTGATGTTCTGCGGCACGGGATCGTAGTGGTCGAACTGCATGGTGAACTGGGCACGGCCCGACGACATCGAACGCAGGGTGTTGATGTAGCCGAACATGTTGGCCAGCGGCACCATCGCGTCGATGGCGATGGCGTTGCCGCGGTTTTCCTGACCAGACACCTGACCCCGACGCGATGTCAGGTCACCGATGATGCCACCGGTGTATTCTTCAGGCGTGATGACCTCGACCTTCATGATGGGTTCCAGCAGCTTGGCGCCGGCTTTCTTCATGCCTTCGCGCATGCCCATGCGGGCTGCGATCTCAAAGGCCAGAACGCTCGAGTCAACGTCGTGGAACTTGCCGTCGATCAGGGCCACCTTGAAGTCGATGACGGGGAAGCCCGCCAAAGGACCGCTGTCCATGACCGAGTTGATGCCTTTTTCCACGCCCGGAATGTATTCCTTGGGCACGGCACCACCAACGATGCGGGACTCAAAGCTGTACCCTTCGCCTGGCTCCGTGGGCGAGATGATCATCTTCACCTCGGCAAACTGACCAGACCCACCCGACTGTTTCTTGTGGGTGTAGGTGTGCTCGACTTCGTGACCGATGGTCTCGCGGTAGGCTACCTGCGGTGCACCGATGTTGGCTTCGACCTTGAATTCGCGCTTCAGACGATCCACCAGGATGTCCAGGTGAAGTTCGCCCATGCCCTTCATGATGGTCTGACCGGATTCCATGTCCGTTTCCACGCGGAAGGACGGGTCTTCGGCCGCCAGACGGGCCAGACCCTGGCTCATCTTCTCTTGGTCGCCCTTGGTTTTGGGCTCGACCGCAATCTCGATGACGGGATCGGGGAAGTTCATGGTTTCCAGGATCACCGGGTCGCTCTTGTCACACAGCGTGTCACCGGTGGTGGTGTTCTTCAGACCGCCAAGCGCGATGATGTCACCCGCATAGGCTTCGGTGATCTCGTCCCGGTCGTTCGAGTGCATCATCATCATACGACCAACGCGCTCGTTGTTGCCTTTGGTCGAGTTCAGCATCGAGTCGCCCTTGTTCAGGGTGCCCGAGTAAACGCGAACGAAAGTCAGCGAGCCCACGAAGGGGTCGTTCATGATTTTGAAGGCCAGACCGGAGAACGCCATGTCATCATCCGCACGGCGGGCGATGTTACGCTCTTCGGTTTCGTCACCGGGTTTGAAGCCCATGTAGTCGACAACGTCCAGCGGGCTGGGCAGATAGTCGATCACGGCGTTCAGAAGCGGCTGGACACCTTTGTTCTTGAAGGCCGAGCCACCCAGAACAGGTACGAAGTCCAGCGCCAGCGTGCCCTTGCGCAGCAGTTTGCGCAGGGTTGGGACGTCGGGTTCGTTGCCTTCAAGGTAGGCTTCCATCGCGTCGTCGTCTTGCTCGACGGCGGCTTCGATCATCTTCTCGCGCCATTCGGCGGCCATGTCGGCCAGATCGGCGCGGATTGGGGCCTTGATCCAGGACGCGCCCAGATCTTCACCCTGCCACAGCCACTCTTCCATGGTCACGAGGTCGATCAGACCTTCCAGCTCGGTCTCTGCACCGATTGGAATGCCGACGGGCACGGCGCGGGCGCCGGTGCGGTCTTCGATCATGTTGACGCAGTTGAAGAAGTCAGCGCCGATCTTGTCCATCTTGTTGACAAAGACCATGCGCGGCACCTTGTAGCGGTCAGCCTGACGCCACACGGTTTCGGTCTGCGGCTCAACACCCGCATTGGCGTCCAGAACACAGACAGCGCCATCGAGAACGGCCAGCGAACGCTCGACTTCAATGGTGAAGTCCACGTGGCCGGGGGTGTCGATGATGTTCAGACGGTGCTTGGGCGTCTCGGCAGTCTCACCGTCTTCGGTGCGCTCCCAGAACGTGGTGGTCGCAGCCGACGTGATGGTGATCCCGCGTTCCTGCTCCTGCTCCATCCAGTCCATGGTGGCGGCCCCATCGTGGACCTCACCGATGTTGTGGGACTTGCCTGTGTAGTACAGGATGCGTTCCGAACAGGTGGTCTTGCCGGCATCGATGTGAGCCATGATGCCGAAGTTGCGGTAGCGGTCGAGCGGATATTCGCGTGCCATGGGGCTGCTTCCTCAGAGTGTCTGGGTTACCAACGGTAGTGGCTGAACGCTTTGTTGGCGTCGGCCATCTTGTGCGTGTCTTCGCGCTTTTTCACGGCTGTACCGCGGGATTGCACAGCATCCAGCAGCTCACCGGCAAGGCGCTCTTCCATCGTGTTTTCATTGCGGCCGCGGCTGGCAGTGATCAACCAGCGGATGGCCAGCGCTTCGCGGCGCTCGGGACGAACTTCAACAGGCACCTGGTAGGTGGCACCACCGACGCGGCGCGAACGCACTTCGACGGAGGGTTTGATGTTGTCCAGCGCTTCGTGGAACACTTCCACGGGGGCGCGCTTGATCTTGGATTCAACCCGGTCGAACGCGTTATAGACGATGCGCTCTGCGGTCGATTTCTTACCATCGACCATCAGGTTGTTCATGAACTTGGTCAGAACCTTATCGCCATACTTGGCGTCGGGCAGGACTTCGCGTTTCTCGGCGGCGTGACGACGTGACATCTGCTGCTCTCCTTATTTGGGGCGCTTGGCGCCGTATTTCGAACGGCGTTGCTTACGATCTTTGACGCCCTGGGTATCCAGAACACCGCGCAGGATGTGGTAACGCACACCGGGAAGGTCTTTGACACGACCGCCGCGGATCAACACAACCGAGTGCTCTTGCAGGTTGTGGCTCTCGCCGGGGATGTAGCTGATGACCTCGAACCCGTTGGTCAGGCGCACTTTGGCAACCTTCCGCATGGCCGAGTTCGGCTTCTTTGGTGTGGTGGTGTACACACGTGTGCATACGCCGCGCTTCTGAGGGTTGCCCTCAAGGTGCAGCGACTTCGAGCGTTTTACTTTGGGCTGCCGCGGTTTGCGGATCAGCTGTTGGATCGTTGGCATTGCAGGTCTTTCCCCGTCTCATCAACATATGTCGTGCGGGGCGGCCCCGCGGTTTCAATTCCATCGCTTGCTGTGCGTCCACAACAGCGCAAAAACCGCAATCGCTCCGGTGTGCGGGGCGACGCGGTGGGTTTCCAGAGGATCGGGCCAATGCAGGGGCCGGATCGTGTCCACTTAAGTTTTGATTTCGGTGCCGGGGCGACCCCCTTGCCGAGATAGCGGGCGTATAGGGGGAGTCGGAGGTACTGTCAACAGCCACAGGCGGCTTGCGCAGGCCCCGCAGGCTAAGGCACAGTCGCCCGCAATACGAGCAGAAAAACAAGGGCCTTTGCCGCCATGCAGATCATCGGGCTATGCCGCTTTTCCTACCCTGCCATCGGCGGCTTTCAGGTGGGTCACGACAGCGTCGAAGACCGCATGGCCTATCTTTGGGCGCATGACCGGATCGAAGAACGATTTCGCCTGCTTGAAACCATGGCCCTGCCTTGCCTGCGGGCGCAAACGGACGAAGATTTCGACCTTTTGATCCTCGTCGGAGATCAATTTCCCAAGGACCACCGCGACCGGCTGCATGACCTCACGGCAGACCTCAAACAGGTCCAGATCATCGCCGAACCCCCGGCCCCCAGCCGCGACACATCCAAGAAATTGCTGAACGCTGCCCGGCGCGACCCGTCCAAACCATGCCTTCAGTTCCGTCACGACGACGACGACGCCTGTGCCGTCGATTTCATCGCCAAACTGCGCCAAGCGGCCAAGGATACCGAGGCGTTGACGCGCAAAAACAGAACCGTCGCCTTTGACTGGAACCAGGGCTACGTGGCTGAAGTGGGCGCAGAGGGCATCGCCGCGTCACAGACCCACCGGCCCTTCTATGTCTCGGCCCTCGGCATGTATATCAAGGGCAATTCCAAGGCCACGATCCACAACTTCATGCACGAACGCATCCCGCAATTCATGCCCTGCGTTACGTTTTCCGACCAGGACATGTTCGTCCGCACGCACAATGGTTTCAACGACAGCCGCCAGAAAAAGGTCAAGGATTGGCCGGTCGAGCCACTGACAGCCGATCAGGTTCAGCTGTTCCGCGACCGTTTTGCCGTGGACATCGACGACGTGCGCCGCGTGTTCTCAGCGCCCTGACACCCGCCGTTCGCGGTAGAGTGTGAACAGGCCCGTCGCCGCGACGATCCCCGCCCCGACCATTGTCAGCGCATCCGGCCAATCGCCAAATACGACAAACCCAAGGATCAGTGCAAAGACCAGCCCGGTATAGCGAAATGGTGCGATAAACCCGATATCGCCCTGCCGCATGACCTGCACTGAAAACCAGTACGCGCCGATGATCAGCACCGCAGCACCGCCGATCAGGACCGACAGGCGCGGGGTCAGCGCCACCCACGGCTCTGTGATGGATACGGCTCCAAAGAACAGCGTGATGGTCACGGCGGCCATCAACGTGACGGTCATCGTGGGCACTGACGCACTCAGACGACGCGTCGCCAGATCCCGTACGGTGACACAAGCAACCGCCCCCAACGCATAAAGGGACCAGACGGAAAACCCCTCCGCCCCGGGGCGCACAATCAGCAGCACGCCAACCAGACCCACGCCAATGGCCACCATCCGCCGCCACCCCAGCGGCTCGCCCAGAAAAACCGCCGCCGCAACGGCCACGGTCAGGGGCAACGCCTGCAAGATCGCAGTGACATTGGCGATGGGCATGTTCAAAAGCGCGGAGATAAAGAAATACGCAGCCCCAATCTCCGCCCCCGATCGTACCGCGATCCGGCCCCAATCCGCCCGACCAATGGCAAAGCTGATGCGCCCCAGCCACCGGGCAAAGATCAGGATCAACGCCACCGACAAAGCGCCGCGCAGAAACAGCATCTGGCCCAACGGCACCGCCCCATCAGTCATCTTGATCAGCGTATCATTGAGCGTGAACGACGCCATCGACGCCATCATCAAAAGCGCGCCAAAGCTGTTGGGGGACATGCGAAAAACCAGTCATCAAAAAGGGCTGGCGCGACGCTACCCGCGCCTGCACAAACTGACCAGAGGCGGGCACATGATTTCCGCTTGACCTCAAGGGCCCTTGAACACCTACAGCTTGTCCAAGAACACATATCAGGACGCAGAATGACCAAGCCAAATCAACTGCCGCGCTTCATCGCGGCCAGCGGCATGACAAACCTCGCGGACGGCATCGCCGTGGTGGTCTGGGCGTGGATTGCGTCCCTGCTCAGCCGCGATCCGCTTCTGATTGCGCTCATGCCCATCGCGCTGCGGTTGCCGTGGTTCCTTTTTGCCCTGCCCGCGGGGATTGTCACGGACCGGGTGGACCGGCGGCGGTTGATCCTTGGCATGGACGTGGTGCGCGCCGTGGCTTTCGCAGCGGCGGCCCTGTTCGTGTACCAAGCCATTCCCCTGCCCACCCCGCCCTCTGACGGCACAGCCAATCCAGCTCTCTTCTTCGCCCTTCTGGGCTGCGCCCTGCTGGTCGGCACAGCCGAGGTGTTTCGCGACAACGCCGCCCAGACCATGCTGCCAGCCCTGGTTCCCCATGCCCAACTGGAGCAGGCCAACGGCAGGCTCTGGAGCGTCGAACTTGTCGGCAACTCCCTCCTCGGTCCTGCCCTTGGCGCGTTCCTGATCGCCGCTGTCCTCTGGGCACCCTTCGCCGTCAACGCCACTATGTTCGCCGTCGCCGCCCTGCTGGTGCTCAGCCTGCCGGGCCAATTCCGCCCCACCCGCACCCAAGGCAATTCGTGGCGCACCGACCTGCGCGAGGGCATCGGGTTCCTGCGCGCCGCGCCGTTCCTGCAAGTGCTTGCGGTCATCACTGGCGTCTGGAACCTGCTGCACCAGATGGTCGTCATCGCACTGATCTTGCACGTGCAGGAAAACCTGAACATCGGGGCACAGGGCTACGGCCTGATCCTCGCTGCCGGGGCCGTGGGTGGCATCGCGGGTGGGTTTGTGGCTGACCGCGTGGTCCGCGCCATGGGTCAGGGTCGTGCTGCCAAGTGGATGACACTCGCATCTGCCGTGGCCTTCGCCATCATCCCCTTCGCGCCCAACGGTTATGTGCTGGCGCTGGTGCTGGCCGCGTTCGAATTTACCGGCCTGATCTGGAACACCGTGTCCGTGTCCTACCGCCAACGCTACATCCCCGACGCGCTGCTGGGCCGGGTCAACAGCATCTACCGGTTGCTCGCATGGGGCATGATGCCGGTGGGTTTGCTGCTCTCGGGATTGATCGTCAGCATCGCCGACGGGCCCCTGCCCCGCGACCTCGCCCTGATCTCGCCCTTTGTCGTGGCAGCCGCTGGGGCGGCACTCTTGACCCTATTGGCCTGGCACCCGCTAGGACGCGGGTTCAAGCCAATTTCCACGGCAGGCCTGGATCCGTCGGCCACTCAATAGGCACAAACGAAAACCCCCGCCGTGTCGGGCGGGGGCTTCCAATCTCAAATCATGGACGTTGATCAGTCGCGGCTGTCTTCCGAATGATCGATGACCGTGTCGAACACGTCGCCACCCACCACATCGTCGGCACTTGGTGCAGCCAGAGCAGCGGCCGCTTCGGCCTCTTCCCGACGCGCTTCGATGACGACGTTGTCGCGGTCCGTTGCGATCTTGCGCACGGCTTGGGTCGCGCCACCGGTGCCCGCCGGAATAAGGCGACCCACGATGACGTTTTCCTTCAGACCGACCAGCTTGTCCTTCTTGCCCTGTACCGAAGCCTCGGTCAGAACACGCGTCGTTTCCTGGAAGGACGCGGCAGAGATGAAGGACCGCGTTTGCAGCGACGCCTTGGTGATGCCAAGCAGGATCGGACCGCCTTGGGCTGGACGACCGCCTTTCGACAGTGCCTTCTCGTTGGCCGCGTCAAACTCTTGCTTGTCCACATGCTCGCCTTTGAGCAGCGTGGTGTCGCCCGAGTCTTCGATCTCCCATTTCTGGAGCATCTGACGCACGATGACCTCGATGTGCTTGTCGTTGATCTTCACGCCTTGCAGTCGGTAAACCTCCTGCACCTCATTGATCATGTAGTCAGCAAGCGCTTCGACGCCCATGATGGCAAGGATGTCATGGGGGGCTGGGTTGCCGTCCATGATGTAGTCACCCTTCTGGATGAAGTCGCCTTCGGCCACCGGGATGTGCTTGCCCTTGGGCACCATGTACTCGACCTTTTCCATGGTCTCGTCGCTGGGCTCAATCGCAATGCGGCGCTTGTTCTTGTAGTCCTTGCCAAAGCGCACGTAACCATCGATTTCGGCGATGATCGCGTGGTCCTTGGGACGACGGGCTTCGAACAGTTCGGCCACACGGGGCAGACCACCGGTGATGTCCTTGGTCTTGGCACCTTCGCGCGGAATACGGGCCACAACGTCACCGGCGGCGACTTCCTGACCGTCTTCCACCGACAGAACGGCATCCACAGACATCGCGTACGTGATCGGGTTACCCGCCTCGTTGCGCACAGGCTCACCGTCTTCACCCACAAGGATGATTTCCGGCTTGAGCTCGTTGCCCTTCGGTGCTGTCCGCCAGTCGATGACGATTTTCTGCGTCATACCAGTGGCTTCGTCGGTCTCGTCGCGCACGGCAAGGCCGCTGACAAGGTCGACATAACGGGCCGTACCGGCCTTCTCCGCGATGATGGGCAGCGTGTAGGGGTCCCACTCGAACAGCTTGTCGCCACGCTTCACATCCTGACCATCGGTCACGAACAAGGTCGTGCCGTAGCCCAGCTTGTGGTTCGCGCGCTCGTCGCCATTCTCGTCCTGAATGACCATCTTCATGTTCCGACCCATGACCATGACCTGCCCTGCGGCGTTGGTCAGTGTCTGGGGGTTCTCGAAAACGATCCTGCCCTCTTGGCTGGCCTCAAGGAACGACTGCTGACCGCCCTGCGCAACACCGCCGATGTGGAAGGTCCGCATCGTCAGCTGCGTGCCGGGCTCACCGATGGACTGAGCCGCGATGATGCCGACGGCTTCGCCGGTGTTCACCTTGGTCCCGCGAGCGAGGTCACGACCATAGCAAGTCGCGCACACGCCCTCTTCGGCTTCACAGGTCAGGGGCGACCGGATGCGCATGGACTGCACGCCGGCCTCGTCGATGGCATCCGACATCCGCTCGTCAATGAGCGTACCTTGGGTCAGGATCACCTCGTCCGTACCGGGACGCAGCACGTCGTCTGCAGCTACACGGCCCAGCACACGTTCGGCCAGCGATGCAACCACTTCACCGTCATTCACCGCCGCTTCGGCAGTGATGGCGTTTTCGGTGCCACAATCGTTGTCACGCACGATGCAATCCTGGGCCACGTCCACCAGACGGCGGGTCAGGTAGCCCGAGTTCGCCGTTTTCAGAGCGGTGTCCGACAGACCTTTCCGCGCGCCGTGGGTCGAGTTGAAGTATTCAAGAACGGTCAGACCTTCCTTGAAGTTCGAGATGATCGGCGTCTCGATGATGTCGCCATTCGGCTTCGCCATCAGGCCACGCATCCCGCCCAGCTGCTTCATCTGCGTAACCGAACCACGGGCACCGGAGTGGGCCATCATGTAGACCGAGTTCGGCTCCATTTCAGACCCGTCCTCGTCCCGACGATCTGCCGAGATCGAGCCCATCATAGCGTCGGTGACCTTGTCGTTACATTTCGACCAGGCATCGACCACCTTGTTGTACTTCTCACCCTGGGTGATCAGGCCGTCCATGTACTGCTGTTCGAAGTCCTTCACCTGATCGCGCGTCTCATCGACGATGGTCCACTTGGTTTCAGGGATCAGCATGTCGTCCTTGCCGAACGAAATGCCCGCCTTGAACGCGTGACGGAAACCCATGGTCATGATCTGGTCACAGAAGATAACCGACTCTTTCTGACCGCAATACCGGTAGACGGTGTCGATGACCTGCTGCACTTCCTTCTTCCGCAGAAGGCGGTTCACCAACTCAAACGGTGCCTTATTGTTCAGCGGCAAAAGCGCGCCCAACAGCACACGACCGGGGGTCGTGTCGAACCGTTCCATGACCTCAAGCCCTTCGGCATTGATCTGGGGCAGACGTGCTTTGATCTTGGTGTGCAGATGCACGACGCCTGCGTCGAGGGCGTGTTGCACTTCCTCGATCGAGCCAAAGACCATGTCTTCGCCCTTCATGCCTTCGCGTTCCAGCGTGACATAGTAGAGGCCCAAAATCATATCCTGCGACGGAACGATGATCGGCGCACCGTTCGCAGGCGACAGAACGTTGTTCGTCGACATCATCAGGACGCGCGCTTCGAGTTGGGCCTCAAGCGAGAGGGGCACGTGCACAGCCATTTGGTCACCGTCGAAGTCGGCGTTGAAGGCCGAACAGACCAGCGGGTGCAGCTGGATCGCCTTACCTTCGATCAGAACCGGTTCGAACGCCTGAATGCCCAAACGGTGCAGCGTCGGCGCACGGTTCAGCATGACAGGATGTTCGCGGATGACCTCATCCAAGATATCCCAAACTTCGGGACGTTCTTTTTCCACCAGCTTCTTGGCTTGCTTGACGGTCGAGGACAAACCCTTCGCTTCAAGCCGCGAATAGATGAACGGCTTGAACAGCTCGAGCGCCATCTTCTTCGGCAGACCACATTGGTGCAGCTTCAGTTCCGGCCCGGTCACGATGACCGAACGGCCCGAGAAGTCGACCCGCTTGCCCAAAAGGTTCTGACGGAAACGACCCTGCTTGCCTTTCAGCATGTCGGACAGCGATTTCAGCGGGCGCTTGTTGGCCCCCGTGATCACGCGGCCGCGACGGCCGTTGTCGAACAAGGCGTCGACGGATTCCTGCAACATCCGCTTTTCGTTGCGGACGATGATGTCAGGTGCGCGTAGTTCGATCAGGCGCTTCAGACGATTGTTCCGGTTGATCACCCGACGATACAGATCGTTCAGGTCGGACGTCGCGAAACGGCCTCCATCCAGTGGCACCAGCGGGCGCAGTTCCGGCGGGATCACGGGGATCACGGTCAGAACCATCCACTCGGGCCGGTTGCCGGACTCAAGGAAGGATTCCACCACCTTGAGGCGCTTGATGATCTTCTTGGGCTTCAGTTCGCCTGTCGCTTCCTTAAGGTCAGCGCGCAGGGTTTCGGCCTCTTGCTCCAGATCGATCTGGCTCAGCATCTCGCGAATGGCTTCGGCACCAATGTTGGCAGTGAACGCGTCCATGCCGAACGCGTCCTGCGCGTCCATGTACTCTTCTTCCGACAGCATCTGGCCATAGGACAGGTCGGTCAGACCGGGTTCGGTCACAACGTAGTTTTCAAAGTACAGCACACGTTCCAGGTCGCGCAGCGTCATGTCCAGCATCAGACCGATACGGCTGGGAAGCGATTTCAGGAACCAGATGTGGGCCACAGGGGCCGCCAGCTCGATGTGGCCCATACGCTCGCGGCGCACCTTTTGCAGCGTGACTTCCACACCGCATTTCTCGCAGACAACGCCGCGATACTTCATGCGCTTGTATTTGCCGCACAGGCATTCGTAATCCTTGATCGGGCCAAAGATACGCGCGCAGAACAGACCGTCACGCTCGGGCTTGAACGTCCGGTAGTTGATGGTCTCGGGCTTTTTGATCTCGCCAAAAGACCAGCTAAGGATACGTTCGGGCGACGCCAGCGACACCTTGATCTCGTCAAAGACCTTGGGCGGCGTCAGCGGGTTGAACGGGTTGTTTGTCAGTTCCTGGTTCATTTTGTTACCTCAGATAGTGGGCAAATGCGGTGGAAGCGGCACCAAGATTTTTCGTACGAAAAATCTTGGCCGAGGAAATTCGCAGAATTTCCTATTCATCTTCCTCCGCATCCAGGAGTTCCATGTTGAGGCCCAATCCGCGGACCTCTTTGACGAGAACGTTGAACGATTCCGGCACACCGGCTTCGAAATTATCCTCACCCTTGACGATGCTCTCATAGACCTTGGTCCGGCCGGCCACGTCGTCCGACTTAACCGTCAGCATCTCTTGCAGAGTGTAGGCTGCGCCGTAGGCTTCCAGAGCCCAGACTTCCATCTCACCAAAGCGCTGACCACCGAACTGCGCCTTACCACCCAGCGGCTGCTGCGTAACAAGCGAGTAAGGCCCGGTCGAACGGGCGTGGATCTTGTCGTCCACGAGGTGGTGCAGTTTCAGCAGGTACTTGATGCCCACGGTCACAGGGCGGCTAAACTGCTCCCCCGTACGACCATCAAACAGCACCGACTGTCCCGAGGTCGAGAACCCGGCACGCTCCAGCGCGTCGTTCACATCCGCCTCTTTCGCACCGTCAAAGACGGGCGTGGCAATGGGAACGCCGCGTGTCACGTTGCCAGCGGCTTCAACGAGGTGATCCTCGTCCATACCCGCCAGACCCTCTTCGTAGACGTCACCGCCATAAGCCAGGCTCATCGCTTCACGCACCGGCGTCAAGTCACCTGACCGACGATACTCTTGCAGCGCCTCATCGACATTCACGCCCAGACCGCGCGCGGCCCAGCCCATGTGTGTCTCAAGGATCTGGCCCACGTTCATACGCGACGGCACACCCAGCGGGTTCAGACAGAAATCGACCGGGGTGCCATCGGCGAGGAACGGCATGTCCTCCATCGGCACCACTTTCGAAATCACACCCTTGTTGCCGTGACGACCAGCCATCTTGTCGCCCGGTTGCAGCTTGCGCTTCACCGCCACGAACACTTTGACCATCTTCATCACGCCCGGAGGCAGATCGTCACCACGACGGACCTTCTCGACCTTGTCCTCGAACCGGGCATCGAGGGCACGCTTCTGCGCCTCGTATTGCTCGTTCAGGGCCTCGACCACCTGTGCGGACTGCTCGTCTTTCAGAGCAATCTGCCACCAGGCAGAGCGCGGGAAGGCTTCAAGCAAGTCGGCGTCAACGTTCGACCCCGCCCGAACACCTTTCGGCCCCTTGGCGATCTCTTTACCCAGCAGCATGTCACCCAGACGGGCATAGATGTTGCGGTCCAGAATGGTCAGCTCGTCGTCGCGGTCACGGGCAAGGCGTTCAACTTCCTCACGCTCGATCTGCAGGGCACGTTCGTCTTTTTCCACACCGTGGCGGTTAAAGACGCGCACCTCAACGACCGTCCCGAAGTCACCGGGTTTAACACGCAGCGACGTATCGCGCACGTCCGAAGCCTTCTCACCAAAGATGGCGCGCAGCAGCTTTTCTTCCGGCGTCATCGGGCTTTCGCCCTTCGGTGTGATCTTGCCCACCAGAATATCGCCCGGCTCAACGTCCGCACCGATATACACGATGCCCGCTTCGTCGAGGTTGCGCAGGGCTTCCTCACCGACGTTCGGGATATCGCGGGTGATCTCTTCTGGCCCCAGCTTGGTGTCTCGGGCGGCGACTTCAAATTCCTCGATGTGGATCGAGGTAAAGACGTCATCGCGCGACACGCGCTCGGAGATCAGGATCGAGTCCTCGTAGTTGTAGCCATTCCACGGCATGAACGCGACAACCACGTTCTTGCCCAGCGCCAGTTCGCCCATATCGGTCGAGGGACCATCTGCGATGACCTCGCCCTTCTGAACGGTGTCACCCACCTTCACCAGCGGACGCTGGTTAATGCAGGTGTTCTGGTTCGAACGCTGGAACTTGCGCATGCGGTAGATGTCCACACCTGCGTCGCCCAGCTCAAGGTCATGCGTGGCACGGATCACGATCCGGGTGGCGTCCACCTGGTCGATGATACCGGCACGTTTCGCCATGATGGCCGCCCCGGAATCGCGGGCCACAACCTCTTCGATGCCGGTGCCGACCAACGGCGCCTCGGCTTGCAGAAGTGGAACCGCCTGACGTTGCATGTTCGAGCCCATCAAGGCCCGGTTGGCGTCGTCATTTTCAAGGAACGGGATCAACGATGCCGCGACCGAGACCAACTGCTTGGGCGACACGTCGATCAGGTCAACCTGATCTACGGGCGCCAGCGTGTAGTCTCCGGATTGGCGCGTGTTGACCATCTCGTTGATGAACTTGCCGCTTTCGTCCAGCGTCGCGTTGGCCTGCGCAACAGTGTGACGCATTTCTTCGGTGGCGGACATGTAGTGCACTTCGTCCGTCACCTGACCTTCGTTTACAACCCGGTACGGTGTTTCGATGAAGCCATACTTGTTCACCCGCGCAAAGGTCGCGAGGCTATTGATCAGACCAATGTTCGGTCCTTCCGGCGTCTCAATCGGGCACATCCGACCATAGTGGGTCGGGTGCACGTCGCGCACCTCAAAGCCTGCACGCTCACGGGTCAGACCACCCGGCCCAAGCGCCGACAGGCGACGCTTGTGTGTCACTTCGGACAGCGGGTTGGTTTGGTCCATGAACTGCGACAGCTGGCTTGATCCAAAGAACTCGCGCACAGCGGCAGCAGCAGGTTTCGCGTTGATCAGGTCCTGCGGCATGACGGTGTCGATCTCGACGGACGACATCCGCTCTTTGATCGCACGTTCCATGCGCAGGAGACCCACGCGGTACTGGTTCTCCATCAGCTCACCAACGGAGCGGACACGACGATTCCCAAGGTGGTCGATATCGTCGATATCGCCCTTGCCGTCGCGCAGTTCCACCAACGCCTTGATGCAGGCCACAATGTCTTCGCGGCGCAGGGTGCGCTGCGTGTCTTCGGCGTCCAGCGCCAGACGCATGTTCATCTTCACACGGCCAACGGCGCTGAGGTCATAGCGCTCGCTGTCAAAGAACAGCGTGTCGAACAGGGCCGATGCCGCATCAACGGTGGGCGGCTCGCCCGGACGCATGACGCGGTAAATGTCCATGAGCGCGGTTTCGCGGTTCATGTTCTTGTCGGTCGCCATGGTGTTGCGCATGTAGGGGCCGACATTGACGTTGTCGATGTCCAGTACCGGGATCTCGGTGATGCCTGCGTCCACCAATTCCTTGACGGTGCCGCCGATCAGATCGCCGTCCTTGTCGTATTCCAGGGTCAGCTCATCACCGGCTTCGACATAGATCGCGCCGTTTTCTTCGTTGATGATGTCTTTGGCGACAAACTTGCCCACGATGTTCTCGTAAGGGACCAGCAGGTTCGTGACATTGCCCTCGTCGATCAGCTTCTTGACGGCGCGGGGCGTGACCTTCTTGCCGGATTCGGCAATCACTTCGCCTGTCTTGGCGTCAACCAGATCATATGTGGGACGGGTGCCACGCACACGCTCGGGGAAGAACGGCGTGACCCAGCCTTTGTTCTTCTGCAGCTTGTAGGTGACGGTGTTGTAATACGCGTCCATGATGCTTTCCTGGTCAAGACCCAGAGCATACAGAAGCGTCGTCACCGGCAATTTGCGGCGACGGTCGATACGGGCGAACACGATGTCCTTGGCGTCGAACTCAAAGTCCAGCCAGCTGCCGCGATAGGGGATGATGCGGCAGGCGAACAGCAGTTTGCCCGAGGAGTGGGTCTTGCCCTTGTCATGGTCAAAGAACACACCGGGCGAACGGTGCATCTGGCTGACGATCACACGCTCGGTGCCGTTCACGATGAACGTCCCGTTGGGTGTCATCAGGGGCATGTCGCCCATGAACACGTCTTGTTCCTTGATGTCCTTGACGGACTTGGCGCCAGTGTCTTCGTCGACATCAAACACGATCAGACGCAGCGTCACCTTGAGCGGCGCGCTGTAGGTCATGTCGCGCTGCTGGCATTCCTCTACGTCGTATTTGGGTTTTTCCAGCTCATACTTGACGTATTCCAGCACGGAGGTCTCGTTGAAGTCCTTGATCGGAAAAACCGACTGGAACACACCCATGATGCCTTCGCCGTCCATGGGCGTGGGTTCATCACCGGAATTCAGGAACAGGTCATACGAGGATTTCTGCACCTCGATGAGGTTGGGCATATCCAGAACTTCACGGATTTTGCCATAATATTTACGAAGACGTTTCTGGCCAAGGAACGTTTGCGCCATACTGATGTCACCTTTCAGCGTTTCTCTGGATGCTGCAGCGCCGTCGGGCCCCGGCACGCTGCACCCGTGAGACGATGGGTTTCAGGTCAATTCATGGCCACCGTCCCACCGGCAGCCTCCCGACCTTGCAAACCGCATCTTGGAAAAGACTTCTTTGGGAAAAGCCCTTACCAAGACGGGTCGGGCCGGACGCGCGATATGCGCATCCAGCCCATCGTTTTCAAGTGGGGGTGTGGAATTCGGCAAGAATTCCTGTCGCCCTTGATGCTCAAGAGTGCCCCCGTCCCAGCGGGACTTAGGCCAGTTCGACCTCGGCGCCAGCTGCTTCCAGCTTGCCTTTGATCTCTTCGGCTTCGTCTTTGCCGCAGCCTTCTTTGATCTTGCCACCGGCTTCGACCAGGTCCTTGGCTTCTTTCAGGCCCAGGCCCGTGATGCCGCGAACTTCCTTGATCACGTTGATCTTGGAGGCGCCGGCGTTCTTCAGAACGACGTCGAATTCGGTCTTCTCTTCCTCAGCTGCGCCACCGGCATCAGCAGGGCCCGCCATCATGACTGCGCCACCGGCTGCAGGCTCGATGCCGTACTCGTCTTTGAGGATTGTTTTCAGTTCTTGTGCTTCCAGCAGGGTCAGACCCACGATGCTTTCTGCGAGTGCTTTCAGATCAGCCATTGTATCAGCTCTTTCCGTTTACTTGTGTTCCAACGTGCGAGGTCAATCACACGCCAATCAGACAATGCCTTAGGCCGCCTTTTCTTCGATGGTCGAGAGAATAGAGGCGATGTTGCTTGCAGGTGCGCCAATGGCCCCGGCGATGTTCGATGCAGGTGCGCCAAGCATGCCCGCGATGGTGCTGATAAGCTCCTCGCGCGAAGGCATCTTCGACACAGCTGTAACGCCAGCCCGGTCCAACGCGTTCTCACCCATCGCCCCGCCCAGGATCACGAACTTGTCGTTGCCCTTGGCAAAGTCCTCGGACACCTTGGCAGCCGCCACGGGATCTTCAGAATAGGTCAGAACGGTCATGCCCGTCAGATAGTCGGCGATGCTTTCGCATGGCTTCCCGTCCAGGGCGATCTTGGCGAGCCTGTTTTTGGCAACCCGAACAGACGCCTCCGCGTCACGGGCACGTGCGCGCAGGTCCTGCATTTCGGCAACTGTCAGACCGGCGTAGTGGGCAACCACAACGACGCCAGAGCTTTCAAAGATCTGGCCGAGTTCCTCGACCACTTTCTCTTTCTGGGCTCTATCCACAGTTTTCTCCAAATTTGGGGGCCTTGATGGTCCCCGGCTCAGTTTGCACCGGATCACTCCGGCGGTTTGGTCCTCGATAAAAACGGGTCCAAAGCCGCCAGAAGCTCGACAGAGCATCTGAGTAAGTAAGGCCTGTTCCCGCCTCGGGCAGGAATTATGACTGGCCTATCCCAATCACCCACCGTCTCGGACGAAATAAGGACGCGCCCGAATCACAGACACGTCCTTGAATGGGTGGTTAGAGGGTTTGGCCCCAGATGCCAAGGGGGTAAGGGTGTGAGAGCCGGTTTGGGCGAGGTGTGGCTGGGGAGCGGGCCAATGCCGCAATTATACCTGAGAGCGGTGTACCCAGGAAGCGGACATTGCAAGGTCTTCATGTATGTCCGCGACCAGCCCATACTTGCGAACGCTGCGCGAAGCACGAATTGCCGCAAAGCGTACTGAACTTTGATTGCAGTGCATAAGGTCAACGATCGAATTTAAACTTCCGCGATGGCAGAGACCGAAACGCTTCTTCATTCAAACTGTCGTAAAACAAACCCTATGTTACAGTTCGGCCAAAGGCCCAACAGATACGACTTATTCCACCGCATCCCGCCATGAGTGCTTTGGTTGAAAACCTACCATTTTTCTGGCCTTCTTGTTGGAGAAAAAGGTCTCGTTCGGGCCCATTTCGCCGCGCAGTTCGACGCCCTGATAGAACTGCTCGATCACCTGATCAGATGTGATACAAACCGACATATCGTCGTTCGATACGTTGAAGACTTCGTACCCCATACCGTCAGTTTTCAGGCAGCAATCGACCATGTGCCCCAAATCCCGGGCATCGATATACGCAAATATGTTTCGGCGGCGAAGCGCTGGGTTCTCGATGAAGGCCGGGAACATCTCTGCATACTCGTGCGGCTCAATCACGTTGTTGATCCGCAATCCATAAATATCGGCACCTGTCCGAGCTTGAAAGGAACGGGCCGTCATCTCATTGCAGACCTTCGACATAGCATAGCTGTCATGGGGTATGGTCGGGTGGGTCTCATCAATTGGTACAAAATCCGGTTTCAACTCTCCGTCCGCAAAGCAAATGGCATAGGTTGTTTCAGAGCTTGCAAAGATCACCTTTCGCACGCCCAGTTTCACGGCTGCCTCGATCACATTGTAGGTTGTCAAGGTGTTCTGCCGAAAGCACTCGCCGTCGGTCCCGATCATGACGCGGGGAATAGCCGCAAAATGCACAACAGCATCATAGGTTGGAACGCCGGTACCGGCATCCAATTCTGCGGCTTCGACAAACTGAGACATGGCACCGATGACCTGACCGGCGTCGCAGAGGTCAATCAGCAATTCTGGACAGTCGAGCCCCGAAGGAGTTTGATCGACATTCACGACATGATGGCCTTGCGCGAGCAGGTGCCGGATCGCCCATTTGCCTGCTTTTCCGCTGCCGCCCGTAAAGAAAACCCTCATCTCATCATCCGATCTTTAGCGCCTGAATGGCATTCCGATTTGATCCTCATGATGAACCATCTTTGATTTCGACAGCAAGGCTGGACCTCAAAACCAACCGCTTTCCATCAGAAGGCTCGGGAAATGGGATTTTCATGCAGGATGACCAAGAGCAGTACGACTTCGCCAAACCGACTAAATTTCGTTGAAGCGGCCGTTCGTTCGACTGCAGCCAATTCACCGTTAGTCCCACATTCTCGCCATATGTAGAGCAGTTTGACAACGTCCGTTTCCGTCCGACGACAGACGTTACCTCGTCCGGGTTCAAGCCGAAGGCGCGTCGCCATTGTTGCTCGGACCGATGGCGTTCCAATGGCAACCATCGACAGACCGTCCCCACGGGCTGGCGATGCATCCTCACCCGCACATGGCTCAAACGGAAGACGACCCAGCACTCGCAAAGCGTCCCGCACCAACCCTGAGACCGTCATCCACCGGTCCGAAGATGTCCGCCTCACGCGCCGCAGGGCGGGCTTCAGCCCGCCATCCTCCGGCAATTACACACCCAAAAAACCGAGAACCCGAAAACCGCCCGCCTTCGGGCGCAATGCTACAAATCAACTCATTAAAATCTCAAAAAGCCACCGGGCGCAGGCCCAACCTCCTGATCCCTCGCCACTTTCACAAACCCATGAACATCCCGTGGCCCAACCGAACAGCCTGTCCCCGCGGGGACAAACCTCACGAACCCGCCTCAGCCCACATAATCCTCGCGCAATTGTCGCCGCAGCACCTTGCCCGACAGCGTCACCGGCACCTCGTCCACAAAGCGCACCACCTTGGGCACTTTGTAGTTCGTCAGCCGCGCTCGGCACGCCTCCAGAATGTCTTCTTCCCCAACACTCTCGTCCGACCGGACCACGAACGCGGCGGGAGCTTCGGCGGTCTTGGCGTCTTCGATCCCGATGACCCCCACCTGCACCACCCCCGGCACGGTCGAGATGGCGTCCTCGATCTCATTCGGCGAGACGTTGAAGCCAGACACGAGGATCATGTCCTTCTTGCGATCCACAATTTCCAGATAGCCTTCGTCGTCCATCACGCCGATGTCGCCCGAGTAGTACCACCCATCCTTGATCACCTCTGCCGTGGCCTCCGGGTTGTCGAGATAGCCGTCCATCATGCCGGGGCTACGCCCGATCACCTCGCCCGGTGTCCCTGCGGGGACGTCCTTGCCAGCATCATCCACGATCCGTATATCGGCGCCCGGTGCAGGCACGCCCACCTTGCCCAACCGGTTCGCGCCCGGCGGGTTGAACGTCAGGATGCCCGACACTTCCGTCATGCCGTAGCCCTGCAGGATCTCGACCCCCGTCATCTCCTGCCATTTCTGCGCCACCCCCGTCTGCTGCGCTGCCCCGCCCGAGCCGCAGAACCGGATGTTGGAAAAGAGCGCCCGGTCGAATCAAGGCTCCACCATAAGGGCGGCAAAGAGCGTGTTGATGCCCGTAAACCACGTGATCCGGTACTTTTCGAATGCGGCCTTCAGGTTTGATGGTGGACGCGGGCTGGGCGCCAGAATGCCATGCCCCCCGACCGTCAAACCCGAGATGAAGATTAGGCTGAACGCGGTGATATGATACAGCGGCAAGGCCACCAGCGCGACCTCGTTGCCCTCTTGCAGCAGGCCAGTTGTCATCAACCGCCCCTGCTCTGCGTTGGCGAGGATGGCCTGATGCGACAGAACCGCGCCCTTGTTCTGCCCGTCGTGCCACTGGTGTATTGATACAGCGCAGGCGACGCAGGCGTGACATCGCGGGTGTAGGACGGGATGTCAGCAGACGCCAAGCGCGCCCGCCCCTTGGCCAGCGCCTCGGCCATGGGTGTCGCGGCGGTGGTCATCGCCGGGATCACCTTGCGCACGCGTTTGAGGACGAATTTCAGCAGTGTCCGCTTCAATGTCGGAAAGAAATCGACCACAGACAGCGTGACCACATGCGTGACCCCGGTGCGCGCCACAACCGCGTCCAGCTTGTCGCCAAACAGATCGATGATGACGATGGTCTTGGCCTTGCTGTGGTTCAGCTGATGCTCAAGTTCGTGAGGGGTATAGAGGGGGTTCACATTGGTGCCCACGCACCCGGCCTTGGCGATCCCAAGCGATGCAATACAGAACCCGATGCAATTGGGGGACATGATGGCCACCGTATCACCGGCAGCCAGACCCAACTCCTCGCGCAGGTACACGGCAAACGCCTCCGCATGGGCTTTCATCTCGGAAAATGTGACGGTGGTTTCTGCCCCTGTTGGCAATATCGTCGTCAGCGCGGGCTTCGTGTCATACAATTCCACAGCGCGATCCAGGCTTTCAGCCAGCGTTCCGGTCTCAAGAACGTCCAGCCCAAATTGCGCAGCCTGCTCTCCAAACGGATATGTCATTGGTTGCGTCATCTGTGTCCCCCGTTGACCACCTTCAGGATGGCGTTGGGCGAGTATACGCAGAATCCGCTGTGGAGATAGAGACAGGGCACTGAGGCTCCCAAGCCCGCACGCGTCGAATCCTCAGCCATTCCAATGCCAAATTGGTTTCTACATCCAAAGAAGCTAAAAACTGCGGAAACAAATGGCCCCGCATTTACCGTTCCTCAAGCCCGATATCGTGTCACTCATCCCAGTGCTTTTGATGCGAGTGAAGGATTAACGAAATGCTCGGCTTACGGTTTTTTATTTTTGGTATTGCCGCAATTGCTGCAATTTGGGCGTCCGTCAGCCTTGGTGTGAACAAGGCCGTGGAAAACGTTCTTTTCCGAGAATCCGTTGATAAAGCAACGCATTGGGGCACCCATATGGCACGGCATATCCCCGATATTGAAGCCCTTGTGGAAACCGGCGTGCCCAATGAAGAGCAGACCGATGCGATAGACAGCATCAAGGAACTGGGCGATATCTTCAGGTTCAAGTTGTTCACAGCGGACGGGCGTCTGTCGCTGGTGTCCGATGACGTGTCGACGGCAGAGTACAAGGGCACCTCTGATGTCGTCGATCCAGAGCCTGAAAGGGTCGCGCGAACCGGGGCGGCGGTTGTCGATGTGTTTGACGGCACTCAAAAGGCCAATCGGCCCGACCTCTACGCCGAGGCATATGTTCCACTGCTGGACGAGGCTGGCCAACCTTTGGGCGTGGTTGAAGTGTACGTGGATCAGACGGCCACGGCCCGATATTTCAAAGACAGCTTTCAGACATTTGGCCTCATGCTCATGCTGTTCTGCGGGGCCATTTTTATCCTGCCCAGCCTCGCTTACTACCTGCAACGCGTGTTGGCCGAACGGTCGCGGAAAGATGCTGAGTTTCTGGCCCGTTTTGATCCGCTGACGGGGTTGATGAACCGGCGCGAGTTCGCGGTTCAAGCCGAAGCTTATGTCGAGCAGGGCAATTTGTCTGTGGCGTGCTACCTCGACCTTGATCACTTCAAAACGATCAACGACACGCACGGGCATGCGGTCGGTGATGCGTTTCTGTCGCATATCGCGTCCATTCTTCAGAAAAACTGCCGCAAGGAAGACTTGATCGCCAGGTTCGGCGGCGACGAATTCGTCATTGGGTTCCACCGTGTTTCTCTCGAACAGGCGGCAAACAGGGTCAGAACGATTTTGAAGTCCTGCGCCGAACAGATTGATATCGACGATGCGAGTTTTGCCGGCACGGTCAGCATCGGGTTGGCGGAAATCAAGCCTGGAAACGACGTAGAGACGATCCTCAGGAATGCAGACACGGCACTGTATTATGCGAAATCCTCCGGCCGGAACAATTTCGCGATTTATGGCGACGAAATGGGTGAGGAACTCAAGGAGCGTTACAAACTGGAATCCCGGATCAGACAGGCAACGGAAGATCGCGATTTCGAAATCTACTTCCAGCCGCTGGTGTCCAGCAAGGATCAACAAGTCACCGGTCACGAAGCACTGCTGCGCTTGTCGGATGGAGACGGCAATTTCATTCCACCCGCCGTGTTCATTCCGGTGGCGGAAAACCTTGGCCTGATCGATGAGATCGGGGCGTGGACAATTCACGCAGCGATCCAGCAAGTGTCCAAGGCACGTCATGACAAGGTCCTCGCGATCAACCTGTCATCGATACAGTTCGAAAGTGGCGAGTTGGTTGATACGGTGCGCGACGCGCTGGACGCGGCGAACTTCCCGGCCCATCAGCTGGAGCTTGAGATTACGGAATCCCTGTTGCTGGCGGACAGCACCTTTGTCGAAATGCAGATCGATTCCCTGCGCGAGATGGGTGTCCGCATCGCGATGGACGATTTCGGCACTGGATTTTCCAGCCTGAGCTATTTGTGGAAATACGGCTTTGATCGCTTGAAGATTGATCGGTCCTTTGTCGCCGCGCTGGACGAAAACTCCGAAAGATCCCGCGAGATCATCGAATCTGTCGTCATGTTGGGCTCGCGTCTGAAAATGAAGATCACCGCCGAAGGTGTCGAAACGCCGGAACAGTCGAAATTCCTGTCGGATCTGGGCTGCGACACATTGCAGGGGTACCTTTATGGCAGGCCCGCGCCTCTGGTGGCGGAAGATCAGCACATAGAACCCGTGACCTCTGCAACGCTGGGCAAAGCCGGATGAAGGTGCGGTGAGGGTCGCTTGGCACGGTAATGTCAGGCGACAGCTGGCGGCGTGACGGGTTCGAAAGCTAAGGGACTGAGACAGCGACACGATGCATTGGTCGGCATCTTGGATCCGAAAATGCAGCATCTGCGCCCGGCCCCATGAAACCGCCCCGCTTCAAGGGGCAGGCTACCGGTTCACGAGTTAACATCCGCAAAACCTACCGTGCGCTGGGTCAAATCCATGATCTTGCGTGACTTTCCAGGCTTTCCGAACATCCCGTGAACGAACCGAACCCCTTGTCCCCGCGGGGACAAAACGAAAAAATGGCGCGTACCCGGACGGGCACGCGCCATTTCTCATCATGTTTTCGCCCGATTATTCGGTAACGGCGTTCTCGACGTCAACGCTGACGCCCGGACCCATGGTCGAGCTGAGCGAGACTTTCATCATGTAGGTACCCTTGGCGCCAGATGGCTTTGCCTTGGCCACGGCACCGACGAACGCGCGGACGTTTTCGACCAGTTTGGCTTCGTCGAAGGACGCTTTGCCAACACCTGCGTGCACAACGCCGGCTTTCTCGGCCTTAAACTGAACTTCACCACCCTTGGCCGCTTTCACGGCGTCAGCGACGTCCATGGTCACGGTGCCGACCTTGGGGTTCGGCATCAGGTTGCGCGGGCCCAGCACCTTACCGAGACGGCCAACGATGGGCATCATGTCAGGTGTAGCAATGCAGCGGTCAAAGTCGATGGTGCCGCCCTGGACGGTTTCCATCAGATCCTCGGCGCCGACGATGTCGGCCCCTGCGGCTTGCGCTTCCTCGGCCTTGGGGCCGCGGGCGAAGACAGCGACGCGAACGTCCTTGCCGGTGCCGTTGGGCAGGCCAACCACGCCGCGCACCATCTGGTCCGCGTGGCGGGGATCGACGCCCAGGTTCATCGAGATCTCGATTGTCTCGTCGAACTTGGCCGTGGCGTTGCCTTTGACCAACGCGACCGCGTCTTCGACGGTCAGGTTGTCTTTGCCGGCGAAGGCTTCGCGGGCGGCTGCTGTGCGTTTTCCAAGCTTTGCCATCTTACTTCACCTCGATGCCCATGGAGCGGGCGGAGCCCAGGATGATCTGCATTGCGCCTTCGATATCGTTGGCGTTCAGATCTTTCATTTTCGCCTCGGCGATTTCCTTGACCTGAGCGGCTGTGACGCTGCCCACGGTTTCACGGCTCGGGTTGTTCGCGCCGGATTTCACCTTGGCCGCCTTCTTCAGATAATAGGACGCTGGTGGCGTCTTGATATCCATGGCGAAGGACTTGTCCTGGTAGTAAGTGATCACGGTGGGGCACGGTGCACCGGGCTCCATATCTGCGGTCTTGGCGTTGAACGCCTTGCAGAATTCCATGATGTTGATGCCGCGCTGACCCAGCGCCGGACCGACCGGCGGGGATGGGTTTGCCTGACCGGCGGGCACCTGCAATTTCATGGTGCCTGCGAGTTTCTTGGCCATGTGCCAATCTCCTGTTCAAACAGCCGTGGGACGCGTCCCTTGGCCTATGTTGATGTGGTCTGGTCCGAGCCTCGCGTGGCCCTCGCCTCCCACATGGGATGCTGCAAATGCAACAGGAGCGCCGATTACCGCGCTCCTGCCCGCATTACAAGGGGTTTGTGCCAGTTTGTCCCCGCGGGGACACGTCATCAGCCGTCGTGAAGGACCGCGTCTATATGATGCGACTGTCGGGGCGCCCCACGTCGGTCAGTCGATGTGATGGGGTCGATGATCGAGCACGGGATGCGATGGTCATAACAGGAATTGGGTCGGTCAACGGTCGGGTCGGAGCACGCATCGGCTTGGATTGCTGGCTGGAGCAGCGCTATGCAAATGGACAAGGTCAGACGCGCTACTCAGCGCTACACTCCTTAGCCGTTGAATTGCCGTATGGAGCACATGCCTGCGCCTGATCAGCCGAAGCGCGGAGGCGTTCTGTGCGTTGCCGCAAGGCTCTTATTTCGGAGCCAAAGGTGGTTTCATGGGACGCGGAGGCTGCTTGCGGCTACCGTGGATTGCAAAAGAGTTGCGTGTGCGATCTGTCGGGGAAGGATTTTTTCACCATCCAATCCCGTGACAGGCAAAGCGGCATCTGTTGGTGCGAACATAGAAATCGTTTGCTCTAATACGCGGGCGCTGTCGTTTTCACTGCCAAACTTCAGAATGCCACATGCGATGCGTACGATTGTTGTCGGCGGGACCCGCGATTTGAAGCAGTTCCTCGAATACTTTGATTCTCGGAATCATCCCGAGTACGACGCGCGTTGGCGTTTCCACATCCCGCGAGGATGTAACGGGAAGGCGCAATGACCGGCGTCCGGGGCAGCGCATATTGTGGATGAATCTGTGGACAAAGCGACGGCCAGTCAGACACCAGCGCATGGAAAAAAGGCGCACAAGCGTGCGCCTTTGGCTGTTGCGATATATCGGCAATCAGGTCTGTTTGTTGACCTGCGTGTATTCCAGTTCGACCGGCGTTTCGCGGCCAAAGATGGACACGGTGACCTTGAGGCGCTGGTTGTCTTCGTCGACCTCTTCGACCATGCCGTCGAAATCCTCGAACGGGCCGTCGTTGACCTTGACCTTCTCGCCCACCTCGAAGCTGATCATCAGCTTTGGTGCGTCTTCGCCTTCCTGAACGCGGTTCAGGATCTGGTTCACTTCGGCATCGCGCATCGGCATCGGACGGCCTTGCGGACCGAGAAAGCCAGTGACGCGATTGATCGAGTTGATCAGGTGATAGCCCTGATCGGACATTTCCATATGGACCAGCACGTAGCCGGGCATGAAGCGGCGTTCGGTGGTCACTTTCTTGCCGCGCCGGACCTCGATCACCTCTTCGGTGGGGACCAGCACTTCGTCGATCTGATCCTCAAGGCCGTTTTCCTCAACCGAGGTTCGGATCTGCTCGGCGATCTTCTTTTCGAAATTCGAAAGAACGCTGACCGAATACCACCGTTTTGCCATGTCTTTTCTGGCCCCTCGCCCGATAAGTTACGTCTGTTGCGGCGGCGTGTGCCGCTGCCCTGAATGAAAATCGGCGCGGGGCTCGAATCGCCGCGCGCCTGCTTCAGATCAGTTTTGGGGGATACTCTGCACCATTTCAAAGTGCAAGAGGGTCAGCGCCCGGTTGCGTCACCCGAAGGTGGTCAGCACCATTTCCAGACCGCCGCGGATCAGGATATCGACCAATGCGAAGAACACCGCTGTCAGTGCTGCAAGGATGAACACCATGACGGTGGTCAGGAACACCTCGCGCCGCGTCGGCCACACCACTTTTGAAACTTCCGAGCGAACCTGCTGGATGAACTGAAGTGGGTTTGTTGTGGCCATGGATCATGTCCTTTGCTGCGGATGGATGGCATGTAACGGCCCCGCAAGCTGAATTCAAGACGGGATTGTCCCCCGCCTTGTGTCACATCGGCGGCAAAAACGCTCAGCTTTCCTGAACCATTCGGTCAAGCCTGTCGGCCACCACGGTCTGGTGGTCGATGTCCGCCTGCTGCATGGCCTGAAAGTCTGGCATGTAAAGGCTGTCCGCCGTTCCATCCGGCAGCAGGTCAAGCACGCCATCCCAGCGACAGGCAAAGGCGTCCAGCCTTGTGCGTAAGCCGGCGGCACGGGCGCTGTCGCGCGTCTCGACCCGGTTGAGCCACGCAAGCACGCCCCGCCATATGCGATCAGCCCCGAGGGTCAGGAATGCCCCTACACCCAGCATGAGCGTCAGCGCCGCCCCGATCACAAACCAATGCGGTCGAACGACAAAAAGGAGCGCCGCGCTGGCAATGGCGAGGTGCCGGGTTTTGGGGTGAAACGCACGAAGTCGATCAAAGACCAAGGTTATGGGTCGGGCCACCACCGATCTGGCGCGCGCCAACAGACCGGGCCGTGTGGGCTGGGCGGGCTCTTCAAGCTCCGGCAGATCAGAGGCCCGGCGGCGTGGGGCAGGATCGGTCGTCTGCTCGACAAAGGCGCGCGGTTTCGTGGCTGTATCCTGCGTGTCGGGTGTCGCGTCGATTGTAGCGTTTGCGTTCGACGTCGGGGGCGTCGCGCTGTCTTCGGTCAGGAGCGACCGGATCATCGACATGGTCTCTTCCTCACTCGGCTCGTGAGACTGACCGGGGATCAAAGTATATTTCATCTGGCCGCTTTCTTGCCCCGTTACAAACCGGGGATCCGTTTACCAACCTGTGTCATTCAGGCGTTTTTTACCGCTCCGCGCGTGGCGGATAAGGCGAAGCTAGGGCCGGAATATGCGGCGCTGGTGTCGGGGATGTGGCGAAAAGATGGCACTGTTGCCATGTGCGGAACAGCCAAGGTGTCTGCGCAAAATCGTTTCCGGGCTGTGCTGCCTGTGATCGCTGCGTGCGTTTTGGGTCCATAGTTTTGGCGCAACTGGGTGAATCGGCCCGGCGCTCAGTCCGGGCGCCGCAATGTCGGCGGCGCCCGGTGCATGATGCTTAGTGGTGCTGATCCGAGAACGGCTTTTTCGGCCGGGGATAGATCGGCAGGTGCGGCACCAGCACATGATCGGGTTGTTCGATCACATACATGAACGCCCTGGCAATGTCGTCGGGCCGCAGGGCGTCGGGTTTGGGATCGTCAAAGAATGGCGTGTCCGTCATGCCGGGATGGAGGCAGGTCACACGTCCGCCCGCGTCCCCCAGTTCCGCACCCAGATTATCGGCATAGCCGCGGATGAACCACTTGGTCGCGGAATAGACCGATCCCCAGACCGTGCCTTGCGCCGCAAGCGATCCGACCAGCACCATGTGCCCTTTGGACGCTCGCAGATGCGGCAGCGTGTACTTGGCGGTGAGCGTCACCCCCAGACAGTTGACGTTGATCATCTGCTGGAAGCTTTCGGGATCGCCCGCTTCGGTCCCGCGGGAGGACGCGCCCAGTCCGGCGTTTGCAAAGACCACGTCCAGGTGCCCGAAATGGGCGACGGCGTCTTTCACCATCTGCTCTTGTTGCGCGGCATCCGTGACGTCGCAGGTCAAGGCGATTGCATTGTCTTCACCGAACTCCTGAACCAATGCCGCGAGTTTGTCGGCGCTGCGTGCGGCCAGTACCACCTTGTGGCCCGCCCGCACCGCGTATCGGGCACAGATCTCTCCGATGCCGGACGATGCCCCTGTGATGAGAATAACCTTGGACATCCTGTGCCCCCCTTTCTGCGCGCTTAGGCCGCTTTCTGGATGTCAGATACGGCTTCCAGCGCCAGATCGGCCGTTTTATGTGCCGATGCCGGGTTTTGGCCTGTCACAAGGGTGCCATCACGGACGGCAAAGGGCTCAAAGTCCGGTGCAGATTCGTAGTTTGCGCCAAGCTCCTTCAGCTTGGTTTCCAGCAGGAATGGGACGGCGTCCTGCAAGCCCACGGCGTGTTCTTCGCTGTCGGTGAAGCCAGCCACCGTGCGGCCTTCGACGAACGGTTTGCCGTCGGTGGCCTTGACCCCGACGAAACAGGCGGGTCCGTGGCAGACAGCGGCGACGATTTTGCCCGCACGGTCGAATGCTTCGATCACTGCGGCGAGTTCCGGATTGTCGGGGTAGTCGAACATTGTTCCATGGCCACCCGGCAGAAACACTGCGTCAAAACCGCCGGTATCGATGTCGGTAAACCGAGGGGTGGTGGCGACCTTCTCGATCAGATCCTTGTCCTTGAGGTAGCGCTCGACCGAGGCATCATTCTCGCCGTCTTCGGCGACACTGCGTGCGTCAACGGGAATGGCGCCGCCTGAGATCGAGGTCAGCGTCACGTTCGCGCCTGCGTCCAGAAAGGCGTAGTAGGGTGTCGTCAACTCTTCGAGCCACACGCCGGTGGGCTCACCGTTGTCCATCTTGGCGGCAGAGGTCACGATCATCAGGATGTTTGCGTTGGTCATTGTCTAGCTCCGTTCTGTGCTGTTCGGTTGGAGAGATAACGCTGAACATTCATAATTGATCCCCAGTAGATTTGCGCTCTGCTATAAATTTTCTTATAGGCCCCGTATGAGCCTTCAAAATCTGCGATCTTTCGTCGAAGTCTACCGGTCGGGGACGATCAGCGACGCCGCGCGCGCCCTTGGGCTGACGCAGCCTGCGGTGTCGCAGCATATCGCGGCACTTGAAACGCAACTGGGCCGCAAGCTGTTTACGCGGCAGTCGCGGGGCATGACCTCGACGATGCTGGCGGATGATCTGGCACAACAGGTTGGCGATGGTCTGGACCGGGCTGAGGCTGCGTTGTCTACAATGAAGGCGCGATCCGTGAGCCTGACGGGGACGGTGCATATCGCGGGCCCGGCGGAGTTGATGGCAGAGCATGTCGCGCCGCATCTGTCGGTCCTGTGGCAGGCGGGCTTGCAAATCCGCATGCAGTTTGGCGGACGGGATGCCTTGTATCAGATGCTGTTGGATGGGCGTGTCGATCTGGCCTTTACAGCCTCGACCCCATCGGACACGCAGCTGGATCACCTTGGGATCGGAACCGAAAGACTGATGCTGGTTGCGGCCCCGGCACTGGCACAACAGCTGACGGAAGCACGTGATCTGAAGGCTGCTTTGCGCGAGATGGATCATGTTGCCTATGACACGGATCGTCCGCTGATCCGCAGTTGGTGTGATGCCAATGAAATTGATCTGGTGGGCACGGTCCCCGCCGTCATAGCCCCGGACATTCGTGCCTTGCGCGCCTGTGCCGAAGCCGGAGCGGGATGGTCGATCATGCCGGATTATCTTTGCGCCCGCAGTCTTGAGGCGGGCACGTTGCAACAGGTTCAGGCACCGACACGCACCCCGCAAAACCAGTTTTACCTGGTCTGGGTGAAAAGCGCGCTGCGCCACCCGCGCGTGGCCTTTGCCCGTCAAAAGCTGTTGACTGCCTTGCAAGGCGCACCTGCTGCGTAAAGACGGCGTAGGCGCGTACTGCTGGCAAAATGTGGAAGATTTGGCAGGGGCAGCAGGGTTCGAACCCGCGACCTACGGTTTTGGAGACCGTCGCTCTACCAGCTGAGCTATACCCCTGTGGTGCAGGCGGGATATGCGATGGTCTGACCAAGATCAAGACCTGTTTCGCCTCTCTGCGCGCCGGATAATTTCCGCCCATTGCAGCGGCCACATGGAACCCAAGCGCCTGCGGCCCCGTTTCATTCGTGAATGGAAATCACGGAGAGGAATTTGAACCATGGCCATCAATACGCTTCACGACGTGTATCACGATCAACTGCAAGACCTGCACAGCGCTTGCAGCCAAGCCATCGAGGCCACGACTGCATTGGGTCGCGCCGCATCGGACAAGGAGTTGTCGGAGGCACTGATCGCGGGCAGCAACGGCATCGCGGACGGGTTGGATCAGATCAAATCAATCTGCGCCAAGCACGACCTCGACCCAAAGGGCGAGCATTGCAAGGGTATGGAGGGGTTGGTCAAAGAGGCCCACGCCCATGGTATCGACGCAGAATTTGGCGATGATGATGCGCGGGATGCGATGATCATCACGCAATACCAGCGGATGGTGCATTATGCGCTGGCGGGCTACGGTTGCCTCGTTGCGTTTGCCAACCGTCTCGGGCTCGACGAAGATGGGGCGCAGCTGCAAAAGCTGCTGGACGAGACGTATGATGGTGACCGTCGCATGACCGACATCGCGACAGGATCGGTGAACAAGGCTGCGGCCTAAAGGATCCCATTCACCAAATGAAAAGGGCCGCTCTGGAAGGAGCGGCCCTTTAGTTTTAGAACGGCGGATCGAGATCCGCCTTTTTATTGCACCCGTCGCGGTAAACCGCGACTTACTCGGTGATTTTCGACACCACGCCGGCGCCGACGGTGCGGCCGCCTTCGCGGATCGCGAAGCGCAGGCCTTGCTCCATCGCGATCGGTGCGATCAGCTCAACACCGAACGACACGTTGTCGCCCGGCATCACCATCTCGGTGCCCTCGGCCAGCTGAACCGTGCCCGTCACGTCCGTCGTGCGGAAGTAGAACTGCGGACGGTAGTTGGCGAAGAACGGCGTGTGACGGCCACCCTCGTCCTTGGTCAGGATGTAGGCTTCGGCCTCGAACTTCGTGTGCGGCTGCACAGAACCGGGCTTGCACAGCACCTGGCCGCGCTCAACCGCTTCACGGTCGATGCCACGCAGCAGCGCGCCGATGTTGTCGCCCGCTTCACCACGATCCAGCAGCTTGCGGAACATTTCCACGCCCGTGCAGGTCGTTTTCTGGGTGTCCTTGATGCCGACGATTTCGATCTCGTCGCCCACGTTGATCACGCCACGCTCGACACGACCGGTCACAACCGTGCCACGACCGGAGATCGAGAACACGTCTTCGACAGGCATCAGGAAGGGCTGGTCCACGGCACGCTCGGGCGTCGGGATGTACTCGTCCACAGCCGCCATCAGTTCGCGGATCTTGTCTTCGCCGATATTGGCGTCACGGCCTTCCATCGCCGCCAGCGCGGAACCCGCGATGATGGGCGTGTCGTCGCCGGGGTATTCATAGGTGTCCAGCAGTTCGCGGACTTCCATTTCAACCAGTTCCAGCAGCTCTTCGTCGTCGACCTGGTCCACTTTGTTCATGAACACGACGATCTTCGGGATGCCAACCTGGCGGCCCAGCAGGATGTGCTCGCGCGTTTGCGGCATGGGGCCGTCGGCGGCGTTCACAACCAGGATCGCGCCGTCCATCTGGGCCGCACCGGTGATCATGTTCTTGACGTAGTCGGCGTGGCCGGGGCAGTCGACGTGGGCGTAGTGACGCGCGTCGGTCTCGTATTCCACGTGCGCGGTCGAGATCGTGATCCCGCGCGCTTTTTCTTCCGGCGCGCCGTCAATCTGGTCATAGGCCTTGAAGTCACCAAAATACTTGGTGATCGCCGCCGTCAGCGTCGTCTTGCCGTGGTCAACGTGGCCAATCGTGCCAATGTTAACGTGCGGCTTATTGCGCTCAAACTTTTCCTTTGCCATCTTGTCAGACGCCCTTTTTTAAGTTGCCGGTCGGAACCCTGCGGTTCACTCCGCGCGGCATGTATTGCGATTGGGCGGGAAAATCAAGCGGGCTTAGGTATCGTTTGGCAGTCCGCTGATGGCGCTTTTGACCGCAACCGAGAACCCTTCGACCGTCTGGTCATAGTCACGTTCCGGCGTGGGGCTGGTGGCGACACCGATGACGCCGGGCAGGCGCAGGAATTCGGATGTGCCCTTGATGTCTTCGGGGCCGAACAAAATAGCGCCCGACACTGCATCTGTCACCGTTACCTCGGCCTCGATCGAGCTGGGACCGCCAAAGGCGAAGGCCGCACCCGGAGAGGTCAGGCGCACGGATTGCAGACGCACGTCGATATTGGCATTGGATGGCCCGCCATCGCCCATGCGACGCCCAAGCGCGCGGCCAATGTCGCTGGCGATCTTCTCGCGCGAAATGTCCAGTGTCCGCCCCTCGACGCCCGCGAAAGACGACGTGTCAACGCGCACCTCGTTGGCGACAATGTCTGCCGGGCTGATGCGGGATTGCGACTGGGGCGCCGTGTCCATGCAGGCGGCGACCGTAAGCGTGCAGGTCAGCCAGAGCGCAAGGCGTAAGAATTGGGTCATGGTTGCGCTCCTCCGCTGTCACCACCTTGTTTATATATCGGCGGCGGTGTCCGTATTCTCGATTCGTGCGGTTTCGTCGGCGTCAGGCACGTCCGCCTCGGGGGCGTTTTCGTCCGGTGTGAACCAACCCTCCTGGTTTTGCTGCCGCACCAAATAGCGTTCAACGGCCTTGGCGGCGTTCTGGCTGAGTTCCTTGAGCTGTTCTTCGGCGGTCTTGGTATAGCCCGTGCCGATGATCGGAGCCGTGCCAAAGGTTTCCAGAACCGTGATCTGTTCCGGCTCATCGTTCAGCTTGCCGCCCGCGGCATCATCCCACACGGTGACATTCAGGATCAGCGCAGACTTGGGTGCCAGAACAAGCGGGATTCCGGGTTGGGCCAGCACGTACCCTTCGACCGAGATGCCGAAGTGATAGCGGCTGTCACCCGAGTAGCGCCCGAACCGTTCCGACATCGCATCTTTGACCGCGACGGCCAGTTGCTGTTCGGTGGCTGGGCGGCTCAGAGGGCCACGCTGCGCCTTGTCGGCAATGACGATATTATGCTCAAGCCGGAAGTCGCCAAGTGGCACAGGTGCTTCATCAAGGTCGCGATTGCTTGCACACGCCGACAGCGTGACCAGCACTATTAGGCCCAATACCCAACGTATCATTCCTGCACTCTCCCCGTTTTTGTTCCACATCGGATAGCGCAGGTGCGACCAAGGCGCAATTGCCGGGCCGACAATGCGTTTTACATCGTTGCATAGATACGGAGGGAGCCATGCCTGACACTGCCCTGCCCGAGGTGCTGCCGGTCCGCGTGCAGCTGGTAGACGAAGAATGGGGGATCTGGAAAAGCCTGCAGATGGCGCGCACCAACGTGCTGCGCATCATTCCCGAGATTGCAACGACCCAGCCCATTGTTTCCGGCAAGACGGGCAAGCGATGGCATATGGTCATGGACCCCGCTGCCATTCGCGGCATGCTGCTGGACCGGCTTGATCAATACCCCAAGTCCATCGTGACCAAGAACCTGTTGAAGCCTGCCATTGGCGAGTCGATCTTTATTGCCGAGGGCGCGGACTGGCGCTGGCAACGGCGGACTGCAGCCCCTGTGTTCACGCACCGCAACATGATGAACCTGGCCCCGATCATGACGGCAGCCGCCGAACGCTGCGCGGGCCGCATAGCTGCAGCCGCACCCCGCGCAGTGAACATGCTGGACGAGATGGTCACGACCACCTTTGACGTCATCGCCGATGTGACCTTTTCCGGGGGCGAAACCTTTGATCGGGACGCTGTGCACAACGCCATTGACGACTACATATCGGAGGCGGGCAAAATCTCTCTGTTCGACATTCTCGGGGCACCGGATTGGATTCCGCGTCCCGGCCGCATCGTGTCCGGCAAGGCCATGCGGGACACCAAGGCCGTCGCTGATCAGGCGATTGAGGCGCGCGCCAAGCAGCCACATGGCGGCGTGCCCGATCTGCTGGACCTGTTGCTTGAGGGCGAGGACCCGAAATCCGGGCGCAAGATGACCACGGCGGAGTTGCGGGACAATCTGCTGACATTCATCGTGGCTGGCCATGAGACGACGGCGCTGACCTTGGCGTGGTCCATGTATCTTGTGGCCTTTGATCAGACTGTGCAGGACCGCGCGCGGGCAGAAGCACAGTCGGTGCTTCAGGGCCGCGCGGCCACAGGCGAGGATGTAGAGAACCTGCCCTTTATCCGCCAGATCATTGACGAAGCGCTGCGCCTTTACCCGCCCGCCGGGATGGTGTCGCGCACTGCCATGGCCGATGACGTGCTGTGCGGGCGCGAGATCAAGAAGGGCGATACCTGCATCATTCCGATCTATGCCTTGCATCGGTCCAAGCTGCTTTGGGACGAACCCGACGCGTTCCGGCCTGACCGTTTTGCGGATCGCAAGTCGGTGGACCGCTATGCCTATCTGCCCTTTGGGGATGGCCCCCGCATCTGCATTGGCGCGTCCTTTGCCTTGCAAGAGGCGGTGATCATTCTGGCCACTGTGCTGAGCCGTTTCAAATTCGCCCCTGTTGCGGGCAAGGATCCCGACCCGGTGATGATCCTGACGTTGCGCCCTGATGGCGGTGTATGGCTGACGGCGGAACCCGCCTAGCTGTCGCAGATCGCCTGCAGGTCTGCCCATTGCTCACCGGACAGGATGGGTGTCCAATCACGCCCCTCGGGTGCGACGGTGCGGGCGGTGTCGATACGCTCGGACAAGGTGGGGTGCGACAGGAAGTGCGCCACGATGCCATCATTGTCGCCATACCGCGCACGCAGCCGTTCGAACATGTCCCCAAGTGCTGCGGGGGACACGTTCGCCTGTTCCAGAGCTTCGTGCGCGAAGGCGTCAGCAGCGGTCTCAGCGGCCTGGGTGTAGCTGGCGTCAATCAGACGCTCCGTCAGGAACAGCACCACCGCACCGCCCGCAAAGTCCCCAAAGAGCAAGCCCAGCACCCCGATGCTGCCTGCTGACCGCAAGGCGTGGCGGGTGGGGTCGCGGCTGACCACGTGGCCCAGTTCATGGGCGAAGACGGCCGCCACTTCCTCGGGTGCTTCGGCCGCATCGATCAGGCCACGGAAGAAGACGACATTGCCGCCAGGCAGCGCGAAGGCGTTGATCATCGGGTGGTTCAGCACAAACACCGATGCTTCGGTGCCGTCAGGCAGCGATGGGGCGAAAGTCTCTGCCATGGCCTCAAGTGCGGCGCGCCCTTCGGGTTGTTCGCAAAAGGCCAGCGGCCCGAGGCTTTCGGTGCCCAACGCGCTGCGGATTTGATCCAGCGTTGCCGTGCCCAGCGCGCGTTCGGCCCTTTGCGGGATGATGTTCGCCAATTGATCCGCCATGAGCGGGATCAATACCGCGATTTGGAACGCAACGGCGGCAATGGCCCCTGCCGCCCACAGTGCCAGACGACCGCGGCCTTTGGGCGGGGCGCGTTTGGTCAGTCGCGGCAAATGCGGCAGCGTGCCCGCGTTGGGCACATGCAGCCGCGCCACGGGGTCTGTCGTCAGGCGTAATACCTGATCGATACCGGAGGGCAGATCATCGACGGCCCGGATATCCGCTTTGGCCCAGAGCATGTCTTCGCCCGCATCAGGCGACAAAACAAGAAACGCGCCATCGTCACTGGGCCTGATGTAGACCTGCACTGGTGTGGGCGTGTTGCCGTCAAAATAAGAGCCGCAGGTCATATGGCAGCCCCCAGATCAAGCGCTTCGGCAAAGCCTTCGGCTTCGGCAAATTCGTCCCGTTCCCGCTGGCTGATTTGGGCCAAGCCATCATGGGTGGGCAAAGCCGTCGTTGAGGCCATGTGGCGCATCAGCGGGAAGGTCACAAATGTGTTGTAGACCACCGACCAAAGCAGGAAGACGCCGAAATAGACCACGATTGACACCGCAATCGTCAGCCACTGCGGCAAGTCGAAGGACAGACCAGTTCCGTCTTGGGTGATCTGGCCCATGATCTGGATCCCCACCAACGGCAAGAGCAGCAACATGATCAAGATGATCCCAAGCGTCAGAACCAGGTAGGCCAGGAAAGTGCCCCCGGCGTAAATCCACGCCACTCGTCCCGTGCGCAACCGCGAGCGGAAGGTGATGCCGGGCGCGGCCTTGTGGTTTGCCATCAGACGTCGCGCGCCAAAGATGTAGTGCACCACGCCGTAATAGAGGCCGAACAAAAGCGGGATCAACAGCCAGAGACGCCAAAGATCCTTGGTGTCCGTGGATGTCACCAACAGGTTTTGGGCCATTTCCAAACCCAGCACCTCAACCAAAATTTCGCGCCAGAACAAGGTCCATACCGGGCCCAACGGCTGTAGGTAAGACACCCAGATCGTCCATACCGCTGTCAGGATCATTGCCCCGATCAGGGGCCACGCCGCCCCGTACAGCATGGTCCAGCGCCCGCCTTGCGTGAGTTTTGCTGAGCCAAAGAAGGTCCGGTCCGTGCGGTATTTTTCGAGGGCGAATGTCATGCGCGGCCAGAGCGCGCCGAGTGTGAGAATCGTCAGCAGCCAGTGCCCGCAGGCCCGCCATGCGTAGCCCCATGCCCCCGGTTCCAGCCCAAAGCGGACGCCGCGCCAGCGGGTGCGGCCAAGCACGTAGCGGCGGGCGCGGTAGCGGGCGTAGAACCACAGCGGGATCACACCGAGGAAGCTGAGAAAATAGCCCGCGACGTTGCCGTCAAAGAACGAGAAGCTGATGAACATCAGCAGAAGGTTCACCACCCCGATGTAGAAAGTCAGGATGACCACGGCGATGAAAAAGCCCAGCAGCTTCTCCCACGGGTCGCCGACATATTCCATCGGGTGGCCGCCGGGACGGATGGAGCCCCAGAAGTAGCGGCGCAGGCGGGTTTTCATCCAGAAGCGGTAAAAGCCCAGCGTCAGGATCGACCAGAACCCGGTTTTCAGCGCCAGCCAGAACACGGCGCCGCGCCGACCGGAGAACCCGACCGACAGCGTGCCATCAGGTGAACTTGTTGTCCCTTGGGAAGCCGCGGGGGGCCATCCGCCCTGCCCCGGCGCGTTTTCCGCGCCACTCGTCGAGGTCGGTTTCGGTGCGTGTCCGTCCTGCGGGGTCGAGCCAGCTGAGCCCGTCTGCCAGGGTGAAGGTGGTTGCATCGCTCAGGCCCCCGTCCTTGTACTTTTGGAGCCGGACGCCCTTGCCGCGTGCCATCTCCGGTAACTCTTCAAGTCCAAACACCAACACCTTGCGATTCTCGCCCACGACAGCAACGCAATCGCCATCGACGGGCCTGCATACGGCCACTTTCACATCACCGCGCACGTTCAGCACCTGTTTGCCGGTGCGGGTCTGCGCGATCACTTCGTCCTCGGGAACGATGAACCCATCGCCTGCCGACGATGCGACCAAAAGCTTACGACCGGGTTTATGGGTCAGCAGGGAATGGATTTGCACCTCGTTCGGCAGATCGACCATCAAGCGCAGGGGTTCCCCCATGCCGCGCCCACCCGGAAGGTTCGAGGCCGACAGGGTGTAGAACCGCCCGTTCGATCCAACCACCAGCAGACGATCCGTCGTTTCAGCGTGGAAGATAAAGCGCGGGGCGTCCCCATCCTTGAACTTCAATTCGCGGGTCAGATCGATATGGCCGGTCATGGCCCTGATCCAGCCCATCTGACTGCACACCACGGTGATCGGTTCGCGGTCGATCATGGCCTCAAGCGGCACATCCTCGATCTCGCCCGCTACGGCAAAGGTGGTGCGGCGGGCACCGCCTTCGTAATCCTTGCCAAACTGCTTCTTGGCGTCGCGCAACTGGTCGGAAATGGCCTGCCATTGCAGGTCTTCGCTTTCGAGCAGGTCCTCAAGAGCGGCGCGTTCTTCCATCAGTTCGGACTGTTCGCGCAGCAGCTCCATCTCTTCGAGACGGCGCAGCGAGCGCAGGCGCATGTTCAGGATCGCTTCGACCTGCACTTCACTCAGCTCGCCATCACCCGGACCGGGGGGCACATAGTCGGCCTCGGTCATGGCCCGCGCGTGATCCTTGCCCCAATCCTCGCGCATCAGCGCGGCCTTCGGTTCGTCATCGTAGCGGATGATGTCGATCACACGATCCAGGTTGAGGAAGGCGACGATCAGCCCCTCTAACACCTCAAGCCGGTGGTCGATCTTTTCCATCCGGTGCTGGCTGCGGCGGATCAGCACTTCGCGCCGGAAATCGAGGAAGGCGCGCAGCACTTCCTTCATCGAACAGACCTTGGGAGTGACGCCGTCAATCAGCACGTTCATGTTGAGCGAGAACCGCACTTCAAGGTCCGAATTGCGGTAGAGCATGCCCATCAACACATCCGGGTCCACGTTCTTGGACCGCGGTTCCAGCACCAGGCGGATGTCGTCGGCGGACTCGTCGCGCACATCGCCAAGGATGGGCACCTTCTTGGTCTGGATGACCTCGGCCAGCTTCTCGATCAGCTTGGATTTTTGGACCTGATAGGGGATCTCGGTGACAACGATCTGCCATTGGCCGCGGCCCAGATCCTCAACCTCGTAGCGGCAGCGCAGGCGGAATCCACCCTTGCCCGTGCGGTAGGCTTGCGCAATCGCTTCGGGTGGTTCGACGATGATGCCACCAGTGGGGAAGTCGGGGCCCGGCACATAGTTCAGCAGCGTGTCGTCGCGCGCATCAGGCGTTTTGATCAGATGCAGGCAGGCGTCGCACAGTTCGGCAATGTTGTGCGGCGGAATATTTGTCGCCATGCCCACGGCGATGCCCGAAGAGCCATTGGCGAGCAGGTTGGGAAACTGCGCGGGCAGCACCACCGGTTCGGTCAGCGTGCCATCGTAATTTTCGCGGTAATCAACGGCGTTTTCGTTGAGGCCCTCAAGCAGCGCCTCGGCCACGGCCGTCATGCGCGCTTCGGTATAACGCGAGGCGGCAGGGTTGTCGCCGTCGATATTGCCGAAGTTCCCCTGCCCGTCGACCAGCGGATAGCGGACATTGAAATCCTGCGCCAACCGCGCCATCGCGTCATAGATCGCGGCATCGCCGTGCGGGTGATAGTTGCCCATCACGTCGCCGGAAATCTTGGCTGACTTGCGGAAGCCCCCTGACGACGACAGCCGCAATTCCCGCATAGCGAATAGAATCCGACGATGAACCGGTTTCAGCCCGTCCCGCGCATCCGGCAGCGCACGGTGCATGATCGTGGACAGCGCATAGGTCAGGTACCGTTCCCCAAGTGCGCGGCGGAGCGGTTCGGACAGGTCCATGTTGGGGGTGTCGGTCGTATCGGACATAGATGATGTGTAGCCGCACGCCCTGTCGGGAACAAGCAGTCAGACCAGTATTCTTCCGTTTGGGAACCTTTGGCTGGCTTGCGCCGTTGCTCAGACACCACAGACAATCGTCATGGGGAAAATTGACCGGAATTAACCAGTGCTGGGAATCGGTCGGTTTGATATCACAAACCTGTGTCATCAAGCTGCTGATGTGACACAACAAGTATGTTTGGGGGGACGCACGGTATGGCGCGGTTCATTATCGTCACTTTTGGGTTTTTGGCATTCGCGTTTTACGAGATGAGCGGCGGATCAGATTTCGACGCCGAGGAAACGCGGTTGTCGCGCATTGATGCACCTGCGGTTGTGGAAGAAGAGGCGCTGGACAGCGAACCAGTGGTGGTTGCCAATGCACCCGAACCCGTCCTGCCGGAAAACGTGACGCGCGTTGCGCTTAACCTCAACAGCGTGAATGACGTGCTGCGCCCGCAGCGCACTGTACGGACGACAGCAGCCCGCGTGCGCGCAGCCGAGCCCGAGGTGACAGAGGTCGCGCTGTCTGAAGAAGAGCCGACACTTATTCTGCCAAGCCTGATTGTGGATACAGCGGTGATCACGCCCGTCGATTTCGGCGCGCCCGCACCTGAGGCGCCTGTGGCGTCGGGCCGCGACATTCGTGCTGTGTCAGCCCGATCCGTAAACGTGCGCGGTGGGCCGGGCACCGATTATTCGGTTGTGAACCGGCTGACGCGCGGGGCCGAGGTGGAGGTCTTGCAGGACCCCGGCAACGGGTGGGTCAAGTTGCGCCCAGTGGATGGCGGCACAATTGGCTGGATGGCTGATTTCTTGCTGAACAAAGGCTGATTGCAAGCCCTCCTGATCCGGCTATTGTCCCGCGCGAAACACGACGGGGCACCATGTCACAAAAATCAGTACTCATCACGGGGTGTTCCTCCGGCATCGGATATGCGTCCGCGGTAGGGCTGCGCGATGCCGGATGGCAGGTGTTTGCATCATGCCGCCAAGAGCACGACTGCGCCCGTTTGCGGAGCGAAGGTTTTGTAAGCCCACTTATCGATTATGCAGACACGGCCACAGTGACATCCGGTTTGGCGGAGGTGTTAGACGCAACCGATGGCACATTGCATGCGGTATTCAACAACGGCGCCTTTGGCACACCGGGAGCCGTCGAAGACCTGCCGACGGACGCGCTGCGGGCCATCTTCGAGGCGAATTTCTTTGGTTGGCACGAACTGACGCGGCAAGTGATCCCGGTCATGCGTGCGCAAGGCCACGGACGGATTGTGCAATGCTCATCAGTGCTTGGGTTCGTGACCATGCCATGGCGTGGTGCGTATAATGCGACGAAGTTCGCGCTCGAAGGTCTGACGCATACATTGCGGATCGAGATGCGGGACACGCCGATTCATGTTATCCTGATCGAACCCGGTCCGATTGAAAGCAAGTTTCGCACCAATGCCATTCTGCAGTTCGAGCGGTGGGTCGATTGGGAGGCATCGCCGCGCGCGGAGCAGTACCGCACGAAGCTGCTGCGGAAGCTGTATAAGAAAGGTGGGCCAGACCCGTTCGAACTGCCCGCCGAAGCAGTGGTCAAAAAGCTGCGTCATGCGCTGGAATCGAACGCGCCGAAATCCGCGTATCTCGTGACCACGCCAACCTACCTGATGGCGGCCGCGCGCCGGATCCTGCCGATGCGTGCGATGGATTGGGTGCTGTCGCGCGGGTGACTTAAGGACGCGTTCGCTTTTGCAGGCGGGCCGCCTACATCAACCAAACGGAAGAAAAAGGGACACCGAGACATGGGCTCTGACGCGCTATTCATTCTGATCGTTCTGGCCTGTTTGGCCGTTGTTGTCGTGCTGATGCTGGGCCTTGGCGGTTTTGCCAAGGGGTCGGGCTGGGCCAAGACCAACTCGAACAAGTTGATGCGCTACCGGATTGGGGCGCAATTCGTGGCGGTCCTCTTGATCCTTGGCTATGTGGCACTGCGCGGAATGGGGAACTGAACATGGTTGTTCTGAACAAGATTTATACAAAGACCGGTGACGCGGGCGAAACCGCATTGGGCAACGGCGCGCGGGTTGCGAAACATGCGATGCGTGTCACGGCCTATGGCACTGCGGATGAGTTGAACGCATTTCTGGGCGTGGCGCGGCTGGAAGCGACGGGCGATGTGGATGCAGCCCTGAGCCGTATTCAAAACGATCTGTTCGATCTGGGTGCGGACCTGTGTCGCCCGGATATGGAGCAGGACGCCGAAGCCGAGTACCCGCCGTTGCGCATGGCGGATGCGCAGGTGACCCGTCTCGAAAACGAAATTGATGCGATGAACGGCAAGCTTGAGCCGTTGCGCAGCTTTATCCTGCCCGGCGGCTCTGCGTTGTCGGCACATCTGCATGTGTGTCGGACGGTCGCGCGCCGGGCCGAACGACTGTCGGTTGAGTTGGCCACGATGGAGGCGGTGAACCCGGCGGCGGTGAAGTACCTCAACCGCCTCAGCGATTGGTTCTTCGTTGCGGCGCGCATTGCGAACAATGGTGGCAAGGACGACGTCCTGTGGGTTCCGGGTGCGAACCGCGACTAGCGACACGCCATCCGGCAGAGGGCTTGGTACCCGGAAGGGAGGAGCGCCGGGCCGTCGCCTCAACCCGACATCCTAATCCGTCGCAGGTTCCCACAACTCAATCGGTGTCCCTTCGGGATCGGTGAGGTGCGCGAACCTGCCGATCCCGGGCATGTCCCCCACCATCTTTACAGCCACGTCGGCATCTTCAAGCTGTACGATCATGGCGTCCAGACGCGCGACCCGGAAGTTCAGCATGAACCCCTTTTCCGCGGCGAAATAATCGGTGTCATCGGCAAAGGGCGCAAAGACTGTCGGACCGCCATCCGCCATCCATGGTGCCTGTCCCTCTGAACTGGGGACAAGGTCGATACCCAGCATGTCGCGATACCAGGCAGCCAAAGCCGATGGGTCCTTTGACCGGAAGAAAAAGCCGCCAAATCCTTGAACACGTTCCATGACTGTCCCCCTTTCCGACAATGTACCAAAGTTTCCGTTGGGCCGCATCTCACTGAAAACGCGGCGTTCAATCGTAGTGACGTGACGATTTTGTCCTGTTTCCGTAACTGTGACTTGGGTAAACCACACTGGACCGACTATCTCGGCTATCAAGCTGAGTCGTTATTTTGAGGAGAGGAACGCTCATGAAGGTGCTTGTGCCTGTCAAACGCGTGATCGACTACAACGTGAAGGTGCGCGTGAAAGCGGACGGATCGGGTGTGGATCTCGCCAATGTGAAAATGTCGATGAACCCGTTTGACGAGATTGCCGTCGAACAGGCCATCCGCCTGAAAGAAGCGGGTCAGGCCGAGGAAATCGTCGCCGTCTCCGTCGGCGTGAAGCAGGCGCAGGAAACGCTGCGGACCGCCTTGGCCATGGGTGCCGACCGCGCGATCCTCGTGATTGCCGCCGACGACGTGCATACCGATATCGAGCCGCTGACCGTTGCCAAGATCCTTGCGAAAGTAGTCGAGGAAGAGCAGCCCGGTCTGGTTCTGTGTGGCAAGCAGGCCATCGACAACGACATGAACGCCACTGGCCAGATGCTGTCGGCCCTCATGGGCTGGAGCCAGGCCACGTTTGCCTCCGAAGTCGAGATCGAAGGCGACAAGGCCAAGGTCACACGCGAAGTTGACGGTGGTCTGCAGACCATTTCGGTCACCATGCCGACCGTCATTTCGGTCGACCTGCGCCTGAACGAGCCGCGCTATGCGTCGCTGCCAAACATCATGAAGGCCAAGAAAAAGCCGCTCGATGAAAAGACAGCTGCCGATTACGGCATCGATCCTGCACCGCGTCTTGAGATCGTGAGCACGGCGGAACCCGAAGCGCGTGCTGCTGGTATCAAGGTAGGCTCTGTCGAAGAGCTTGTGGCGAAACTCAAAGAAGCGGGGGCTGTGTAATGGCTGTTCTTCTTCTCGCAGAGATCAATGACGGTGAACTGGCGATGGACGCCACGGCCAAAGCCGTGACCGCCGCGCAGGCACTGGGCGACGTAACCGTGCTGGCAACAGGCGCAACCTGCGCCGATGCCGCGGCGACCGCTGCCACCATCGACGGTGTCGCAAAAGTGCTGTGCGCCGAAGACGCGCTGTACGGCAAGCGTCTGGCCGAGCCTGTCGCTGACCTGATCGTGTCGCTGGCTGGCGACTACGAGCACATCGTGGCCCCGGCCACCACCGACGCCAAGAACATCATGCCCCGCGTGGCTGCCCTGCTTGACGCGATGGTGATTTCGGATGCGACGGCTGTGGTTGATGCCAACACGTTCGAACGGCCCATCTATGCGGGCAACGCGATCCAGACCGTGAAATCGGGTGACGGTAAGAAGGTCATAACCTTCCGGACGTCGACCTTTGACGCGGCTGGCACGGGTGGTTCGGCTTCGGTCGAAAACATCGGGGCTGCGGCTGATCCGGCCCTGTCATCGTGGGTCGAGGACAAGGTGGCGGCAAGCGACCGCCCCGAACTGACATCGGCAGGCGTGGTTGTGTCCGGCGGTCGTGGTGTGGGGTCGGAAGACGACTTTGCCCTGATCGAAAAACTGGCTGACAAGCTGGGGGCTGCCGTTGGCGCATCGCGTGCTGCGGTCGACTCGGGCTATGCACCTAATGACTGGCAGGTGGGTCAGACCGGTAAGGTTGTTGCCCCTGACCTTTATGTGGCTGTCGGCATTTCCGGTGCGATCCAGCACTTGGCGGGCATGAAAGACTCGAAAGTCATCGTGGCCATCAACAAGGATGAAGAAGCGCCGATCTTCCAGGTGGCAGATTATGGTCTGGTTGCCGACCTGTTCGACGCCGTGCCCGAGATGATCGAAAAGCTCTAACCAGCTTTTTCTTTTAAAATCCAAAAGCCCGCCGTTTCGGAACGGCGGACTTTTTTTGTCAGTTCAGGACTGAAACCAGCGCTTGCGCAATTTCGCGATGCGCGACAGGTCCCAACATGGTTTTCGCCGCGGGTGCGTCCATTTCGCCAAAGACCATACCCTCAGTCCCGGCTTTGACTGCATCTTCGGACATCACAGCCTCAACATACTCCGTGGCGAGTTCGGACACCTTGTTGACCATGTCCCGCGACACCAGTCCCAAGTCCGAATCAAGGTCATTTGCGGCCTCTTCCGGAGCATGGCACCCTGCCCACAAGAGCACCGTGCGACCGGGTATCTGACTGAGTACAAGCCGCATTCTGGCCACCCATGCCATCTGCAATTCTTCAACAACCGTCTGGAAGCGTTCTGGCGACACAAGGTGCAAGCGGCTCAGCATATGATTGGTGAAATTGAATTCGGCAAAATCCACTTCGCGGTATATTGCGCGCAGCAACGACGACGCTTCGACAAAGCGATCATTGCGCCGTGGATGCACACGGTAAAACCGGTTGGACATGTTGCGGGGGCTGGTGATCTGGATCACCGTCGTCTGCGCCATCCCAGACACTTCCCGCAAATAGGGATCGGTCGCAAAAACATCGACGCCCCCATTGAGCGATCCGAAGTTGACGCAGGTTGTTCCCAGCGATTGTTCGACCAAATCCGGGAACGGCGTGCGCACGAATTTTCCGTACGTGGCCGATCCACCGAAGAACGCGACAAATGGTGCGTCCAAGGACCGGCGTGGCCCACGAAACAGGACCTTGGAATTGCCGTATCTACACGGCAAGTAATCGAGCCCTCCCGGACCCAGCGATTCAATACTCATGAGACCCACTCTCATTAATTTACCCGTGCCCACATTGGCAGTCTCAGGTTGACGAACCCCTAACAAACAAGGGCTTCATTAAGGCATTTCGCGCCCTTGCCCCCGGTAGGTGCCTGACCCTATGGTGCTGCGACGCGATATGAGGGCGAACATGGACATCCAGACAGTCGGAATCGTTGGTGCCGGACAAATGGGCAACGGCATCGCCCACGTCATGTCGCTTGCGGGCTATGACGTGATGCTTAACGACATCTCGGGAGACGCGCTGGCCGCAGCGATGGCAACGATTGATCGCAATCTTGAACGGCAGGTCAGCCGTGAAAAGATCAGCGCCGAGGAAAAGTCAGACGCGGTCGGTCGCATCAAGACGACGCAGAAGCTGACCGACCTTGGGCAGACCGATCTGGTGATTGAAGCCGCAACAGAGCGCGAAACGGTCAAACAGGCCATTTTTGAAGATCTGTTGCCGCATCTGCAGCCGCACACGATTCTGACGTCGAACACATCGTCCATTTCCATCACACGTCTGGCAAGCCGTACGGATCGGCCCGAAAAGTTCATGGGCTTCCACTTTATGAATCCCGTTCCGGTGATGCAGTTGGTCGAATTGATCCGGGGCATCGCAACTGACGCCGAAACATTCGACGCCTGTGCCGCAGTGGTCGAAAAACTGGGCAAGACGGCAGCGACGGCGGAAGACTTCCCCGCCTTCATCGTCAATCGCATCCTGATGCCGATGATCAACGAAGCGGTCTATACGCTCTACGAAGGGGTCGGATCGGTCAAATCCATCGACTCGTCCATGAAGTTGGGCGCGAACCACCCGATGGGTCCATTGGAACTGGCGGATTTCATCGGATTGGACACGTGCCTTGCCATTATGAATGTGCTGCATGACGGCTTGGCGGACACGAAGTACCGCCCTTGCCCATTGCTTACCAAATACGTGGAAGCCGGATGGTTGGGTCGGAAGTCACAACGCGGTTTCTATGACTATCGCGGCGACACGCCTGTGCCGACGCGGTAACTGCCTTTTGCGTGAAAATGGGACTGAAACCTGAGCGGGCGTTCAGCGTCAGATCAGCCCTTGAGTGCCATCGTGTGGTCGCGCAACCACGCCATGAAACCGCGTGGATCGTCTTTGAAGCCCGAGACAATCTCGGGATCAAGCGGATCTCCGACAATCGGGCCCTGCGGTTTGTTGCAGGACCGAACAATCTCGTGCAGCAGCAACCCCTGACGCAGCATCGGCGACACTTTGTCGGCGATATGGTACGCCCGGCTGTTCTCGCCCGGGAACCGCATTGGGACGACAGTGGCCCCTGAACGGCGGATCAGTTGGGCCGTAAATACGTTCCATTCGGCTTCCACCGCGGGACCCCACCACGTCTCCGACGTGGCAACCACACCCGACGGGAACAGGGCAACCACACCCCCCTCCTTCAAATGCGCCATTGCCTTGGACCGCATTTCGACCCCCTTGCGCTGTGCGTCCGGGTCGTGCGGGAATGGCACCGGGATCATATAGCTGCCCGCGACCTCATCGATTGCAGTCAGCAGTGATCGGGTCAGAATGCGATAATCCGGGCGCACACGGCCAATCAGATCCGCAAAGATCATCCCGTCCACCATCCCATGAGGATGGTTCGCCACGACGATGACGGGCCCCTTCTTGGGCAAGCGGTCCAATTGTTCCTGCGGAGTGGTGAGGTCGATGCCCATCACGTCCAGACAGGCCCGCCAAAATGCCTGACCCGAAGGTGCGCCCTGTTTCTCAAATTTGCGAATGAGGCGCAGGATTGTCAGTTTGCCGGTAAACGCCTCCATCACACGAATGAAGCTGGCCTTCCAAGGATCTTCGAACGTGGACGCATAGGACAAGCTACGCCGATCATACTTGTTGAAGTTGACCAGCTCAGGTTCCGGTTTGGCAACCTTCGTCATGTTGTGTGTGCTATCGACCAATCGATCGTCACCTTCTATCGACGTGCGAACCCGTTGCGGTTCCCGGTTCAGACTTCTTCCCCGAACTTGCCGGCCACGAGCGAGCTCAACGCGTCCGCCAATGGCTCAGCGTCTGGGCCCGAAGTTTCAATGTCAATAAAACTTCCCTTTGACGCTGCCAACATCAAAAGCCCCATAATACTGTCGCCTGATGCAGACATACCATCCTGACTGACCATCGCACGGGCGTCAAATGCCTCGACCACTTCGACCAGCTTGGCCGACGCACGCGCGTGCAAGCCTTTGATGTTCACGATTTCCAATTTGCGTTGGGTCATAGTCAGGTGTCTGCGCCTATGTTCTGGCTATCGATGTATTTTTTGCCTGCGCTCAAAGCCGCCTGCACGGCGTCCGAGACGTCCATGGTTCGGCTTTTGGCCAGCTTGATGAGCATGGGCAGGTTCGCGCCGTACAGGATGCGGCGGTTTTGAGGCTTGCAGGCCAAAAGGCTGAGATTGGACGGCGATCCGCCAAACAAGTCAGTGACAACGATGACGCCGTCGCCTGTGTCAACGTCGTCTGCGGCGACGCAGATTTCGGTTTCCTTGGCCTTTCGGTCGTGGTCTGCCTCGATTGCGATGGCCCTGATCCCGGCCTGCGCGCCAACCACATGTTCGATAGCCCGCAAGTATTCACTCGCGAGTCCGCCATGTGCGACAATCACAATCCCGATCAAGCTGATGCCTCTTCGCGTTTACGGCGATCCAATTCCCGATGCCGAATAGACACCTGCCAGCCAGCCTCTGCAAGGGCTGCAGCCAAGGTTTCCGCCATGGCAACTGACCGATGTTGGCCACCAGTACACCCAAATGCAACCGAGAGGTGAGATTTCCCTTCGTCCAACACAGCAGGCAACTGCCAGAGCAGCAAGTCACGCAACCGCATTTCAAATTCCGCCGCGCGCTCATCTGACCAGATGTGTGCCTTTACGTCCGGGTCCAGCCCGGACTTTTTCCGCAGGCTCGGCTCCCAATATGGGTTTTTCAGAAAGCGACAATCAAACACCATGTCGACTGACCGGGGCAGTCCGCGTTTGTAGCTGAAGCTTTGCACCGACACCGCCAGTTGGCTCTGTACGCCTGGCGAGAACCAATGTTCGACCTCGGCGCGCAGCTGGTGCACATTCAGGCTGGATGTATCAAGAAGGACGTCAGCGCGTTCGCGCACGGGCTCCAGAAGCTCTTTCTCTCGCAAGATCCCCGCTTCGACCCTGTCAGCCTCCGCCAGAGGATGGCGCCGGCGGGTTTCCGAAAAACGGTTGAGCAACACGTCGGTCTGACAATCGAGGTACAGGAGCTCAGGTACGAGCCCCGGCACGCCAGCAATCTGGCCAAGCGCATCTGTAATGGCAGCGGCCGAAAAATCGCGGTTGCGCGGATCAATCCCAAGGGCAATCGGCTTGTCCGGTGTCGGGTCGTCCAGCAAGGCGCGGATCAGGCGCATTGGCATGTTGTCGATGGCCTCATAACCCAGATCCTCAAGCACACGGATGGCGCTTGAGCGCCCGGCCCCCGAAGGGCCGGTTACAAGTACAAGGCGGCGTGCAGCAGACATGGTGGCAATCATTCCGGGCTTCTTCGTCCGCCCTTTAGATATTGTAAGACCGCGAAGGGCCAAACAGAATTGTCCACTTTGTGAAGGCACGGAAATGTTTTGCCGAGGATCGTGTGGCTGTGTGCGTCGGGCAATCGCTTTGTTTCTATTGAATCCAAGTCGATGATCAGGTGCAATGGTGCGCAGGTCACGTCGGCCTTCAGTAATCCGACACCACGGGCTTCGATCAATCCGGCGATGCCGCTCGGCGCGCGCATATGAACGCGTTCATTCAGAAGTTCTACCTCGGTTTGATCATCAGAGATGAGCGTTGCGCCCAATTGCATGAGGTGCAGGGCCAGAGTGGATTTTCCCCTACCTGACGCACCGAGGATCAGGACACCGCGCCCCTCATACGCGACAGCGCTCGCGTGCAGGCGCGCTGACATCGGCATCTGGATTAGACCGGAAGGCCAACAACAAATCGGGCACCCAATGGTTCAGACGCAATGTCCGCATCGGTTGGACGAATATTCTCTGCCCAAATCACGCCGCCATGCGCTTCGATAATCTGCTTGGAGATTGCGAGACCCAGACCGGAATTATTCCCAAAATGCTCGTCAGGCCGCTGCGAATAGAAGCGTTTGAAGATTTTCGTCAATGCCTGATCCGGGATTCCCGGGCCGGTGTCTTCGACCACCACAAGTACACGATTTTCCCGTTTGCGGGCCCATACGCGGATGGCGTCGCCGTCCTCACAGAACGAGATTGCGTTGGTGATCAAGTTTACGAACACCTGCGCCAGCCGGGCTTCGAGCCCCTGAACCTCAATCGGGTGAGCAGGCAGATCTGTGATGAATTCGATGCCTTTGCCGCGTGCATCCTCACCCAGATACTGGCCAAGATTGCCCAGCATTTGCAGCAGGTTGAACGGCTCTTCCTCTTCCTTGACCAATTCGCTGTCCAGGCGCGACGCATTGGAGATATCGCTGACCAGTCGGTCCAGGCGACGCACGTCGTGGTCAATGACGTCAAGCAGCTTCTCGCGTTGGTCATCACGCTTGACCATCCGCAGCGTGCCGACGGCGGACCGCAGGGACGCAAGCGGGTTCTTGATCTCGTGTGCCACATCGGCCGCAAATTGTTCGTTGCCGTCGATACGGTTGTAGAGGGCGGCAATCATACCTCGCAATGCGCCGGACAGTCGCCCAATCTCGTCCGGGCGCGCGGTCAGATCCGGAATACGGATCCGCCCCGGGTTCACTTTGCGGGCGTTCTTGTCGCGCCCTAACTCAGCAGCTGCGGCCAGATCCGCGAGCGGATTGGCGATCGTCGATGCCAGGACCAGGCTAAGGCCGATAGAAACCAATGTGGCGATCACGAACATCTGCAAGACGCGTTCCCGCTCGCCCCGCACCAGTGCGTCAATCTCACCGGAGGCGCTGGTCAGTGCTATGACACCAACCGCCGACCCATCATGCTGCACTGGGGTAACCACGCTGAACATGGTGCCGCCCGCGATGCTCAGATTCTCACTGATCTGCGTGTCGCCCGTCAGACTGCGTGCCACGAGCGGGCGCAACTGATTTTCGATAGTGACGGGTTCGGCCGGTTCGGTCTTGGAAAACGGTCGCGAGATTTGCTGCCAAAGCCACCCCAGCCCATCTGTGAGGACGGCGACGTTCTCAGTCTCTGTGATTTGCGAGTTCAGTGGCGGAAGTGTGCCCTCGCTTTGCGCGACCAAAACTTCGGCGGAATCAAACACGTAGACCTCGTGCCCGACCCGCAGATCGAGCGCCGCAAGCGTGTCAGGAACATTCGCTCCGTCGCCTGTGGCCAAGCTGACAGGAGCACCCACCGGCAATTGAGCTTCAAGGACATCCGCAACCAGTTCAGCTTGTGCAACCAAGGCTGAGATGCGCTGGACTGCAAGGCTCTCTCGTGTCGAATTCAGGTACAGAATACCTGCGACCAGCACGTTCAACGCAATAAGGTTGAACGTGATGATCTTGCGGGCTAGCGGTGAGGCCCGCAAAGACATCAATCCGCGGCGCGCGCGGCCATCGCGAAGCTCTGTCGCAGCGGAAGTTTCCGGTGCGACCCAGTCTTCCCCCAATACAACGTCACCGTCGCGGGAAGGAGGGATGCTCGTGTCTCGCACTACTGTCCTCTCGGCCTGCGCCTGTTCTGGGCGCAAGCGCATTTATTATTCTTCGTTGTAACGATACCCGATGCCATACAGCGTCTCAATCGCCGAGAACTCATCGTCCGCCGTGCGCATCTTCTTGCGCAAGCGCTTGATGTGGCTGTCGATCGTGCGGTCATCCACATAGACTTGGTCGTCGTAGGCCACGTCCATCAACTGATCGCGCGATTTCACGAAGCCGGGGCGCTGTGCCAGTGCCTGAAGCAGCAGGAATTCGGTCACGGTCAGTGACACGTCCTTGCCTTTCCAGCTGACGGCATGGCGAAGCGGATCCATGCGCAGATCGCCCCGATCCATCACCTTCGTTTCTTCGGTGTCACCCACGATGTCACCTGCAACGGCATCTTGCCGACGTAGCAACGCGCGAATGCGTTCCACCAGCAAACGCTGCGAAAACGGCTTCTTGACGTAGTCATCCGCCCCCATGCGGAGGCCAAGCACTTCGTCAATTTCATCGTCTTTCGACGTCAGGAAGATGACCGGCATGGTTGTTTTCTGGCGCAAGCGCTGCAGCAGATCCATCCCATCCATGCGAGGCATCTTGATGTCCAACACAGCCATATCGGGCAGACGCTTGTTAAAGGCGTCCAGTGCTGCCTGACCATCGTTATATGTTTCGACCTCGAACCCTTCAGCTTCGAGCGTCATGGACACTGACGTCAGGATGTTCCTGTCGTCGTCCACCAATGCAATCTTTGACATTGCCTGTTTCCTTATACTGCTCGTACTTATTGTTTTTTCGGGCATTGTTTCGGTTTTGACCTTTCGAATCAATCCATAAGTGCGAATCAGGTGGTGAAATCGGGTTCAGACTGACCAGAAAGTGGTTAGGAATGGCTAAATTGCCTCACTTTCCCGCTTGGGCGCGTTTCGAGGACTCACTGTTTGCGCAACCGGGCGCCATGGTGGCGCTAACCTTGGCCGCGCCCCTATTCACGTTGTGAATCCGCGTGTTAAGACGCCGGAACAGGTCGGCACGATGCCGTTTCTGGGCCTTTTGGCCATCCTCTGACCCAATAGAGCCGCCGCGCGGCATCAGGAGAGTTCACATGACATTTGGACGGGTAAACCCGGAGTTCCGCCTCGAAGATCAAGGGATCAAAGGGCTGGGCGATGTCTACTACAACCTGATCGAACCCGCCCTGATCGAATATGCGCTTGAGCGGAAAGAGGGCACGCTTGGCAAAGGTGGTACGTTCCTAGTGACCACAGGCAAGTTCACCGGACGGTCGCCCAAGGACAAACACGTGGTCAAGACCGACAGCGTGGCCGACAGCATCTGGTGGGAAAACAACGCCGCCATGTCTCCCGAAGGGTTCGACGCACTGTACACGGACATGCTGGAGCATATGAAGGGGCGCGAATACTTCGTGCAGGACCTCACCGGTGGTGCAGATCCCAGTTACTCCATAAATGTGCGCATGGTGACGGAACTGGCTTGGCACGGTCTGTTCATCCGCCACATGCTGCGTCGTCCGGATGCTGAAGACCTGCAAGACTTCATAGCAGATTTCACAGTCATCAACTGCCCCTCGTTCAAGGCTGATCCGGCAAAGCACAACTGCCGGTCCGAAACGGTCATCGCGATGAACTTTGACCGCAAGTTGATCCTGATCGGCGGCACCGAATACGCAGGTGAAAACAAGAAGTCTGTGTTCACGCTACTGAACTACCTGTTGCCGGACCGTGGCGTGATGCCGATGCACTGTTCAGCCAACCACGCGCAAGGCAACCCTGTGGACACTGCCATCTTCTTTGGCCTTTCGGGCACAGGCAAGACAACCCTGTCCGCTGACCCGCAACGTGTCCTGATTGGTGACGATGAACATGGCTGGTCCGACCGCGGCACCTTCAACTTTGAGGGTGGGTGCTATGCCAAGACCATCAACCTCAGTGAAGAGGCGGAGCCTGAGATCTACGCCACAACCGAGAAATTTGGCACCGTCATTGAAAACATGGTCTTTGACCCCGACACGAAGGACCTGGATTTCGAGGATGACAGCCTGACCGCCAACATGCGGTGCGCTTACCCGCTTCACTACATCTCGAATGCTTCAGCCTCGGCTTTGGGAGGGCACCCAAAGAATATCATCATGTTGACCTGTGATGCTTTCGGGGTGCTGCCGCCGATCGCGCGGCTGACACCGGCACAGGCAATGTATCACTTCCTGTCCGGCTTCACGTCCAAAGTGGCAGGCACTGAACGTGGCGTGACAGAACCGGAACCGACGTTCTCGACCTGTTTCGGTGCGCCGTTCATGCCGCGCCGTCCAGAGACGTATGGAAAGCTGTTGCAAGAAAAGATCGCCAAGCATGGTGCAACCTGCTGGCTTGTGAACACGGGCTGGACAGGCGGCGCATACGGCACCGGCAGTCGCATGCCGATCCGCGCCACTCGCGCGCTCTTGACAGCAGCTTTGGACGGCACACTCGGCAAGGGCGAGTTTCGCAAGGATCAGAACTTCGGCTTTGATGTTCCAGTATCCGTTCCGGGTGTTGCGGACATTCTGCTGGATCCACGACGCACGTGGGACGACGCCTCAGCTTACGACACTCAGGCGGAAAAGCTGGTCGAAATGTTCTCAAACAATTTCGAACAGTATCTGCCCTACATTGATGACGACGTGAAAGCCGCCGCCATCAGCTGATACGGAACCGGGGCCTCAAGCGGCCTCGGGCACCACATCGGACAGTGGAATATCCAGCAGATACTCCAGATCTTCCCGACTGTTATAGGCAAGGAACGTGTCGATGGGCGCATCGCGGCCGTCGACAATCCATTTCAGCACGCTCGGCTCAAGGTGCAGGTAACCGATTCGCGCTCCGAAGCCCTTGTAGGCAACAACATTCAGAATGAAGCCGTAAATCCAGTCCGGATCCCAGCGCTGCATCATTTCCAGCATGCCGGTGCGCCCCAGAACGGGGGCCAAGCCAACGCCGCGGTATTTCCCACGCTCGGGCGCGACCCAGAACTCACCATGATAGGCCGCCATTCCATTGATCCGGTGCGTCCCCGGCGTCGCCCGAAAGCGCGAGCGGGCGAGGTCAACGCCTTTCAATGGAGGCGGAAAGGCTCGGAATTGCCGCAGCAGGTAGCTGCTGAGAGGGCGCCCTGATAGACGGACCCGTTTTGCGGCTTGCGTATGGATCAGTTCGCCATCTTCGTTCCGGCCGGTCAGCCAGAAAGCGTTGGACTTGTTGAGGCCATGAAGTTGAGGATCGAAGGGGGCGCCAAGTTTCTGCATCGGCCGTTCTTCAGCGACGATCTCCCGGTACTCGTCGAAGTCAGTGCCAATCGTCAAAGTGATCCCTTGAGAGATCAAAATATCGCGGCTCGTTGCGATGAACGGAGCCGCGTTTCCGGGGAATTGAATGGTCATAAATATCTCTCCTTTGACGTACTTACGCCAAAGTTAGGACAATTTATGTAAAAATACCCGAAAAACTCGCCAAATGAGTGTAGATCGGATTAGGGGGGCTGATTTGCTACTATTTCGAACCTCGCATCTGCCGGGTCAAAGTCGGGTTTGGTGATCTCTGTCATCGCCGCGCGCTGTGTCTCGTCCAGTGCTGCGATCTTTATGTTGATGGTCGGGACAACCAAGGTCAGCACCGCAGGCGACCGATCCGGAAAAAATCCAGCCATCATAAGACGTTGGTAGGCCATGGTGGCCTGTTTTGCATCATGTCGTTCGGGCATGCGCGTGTAGACATGGTCGAGCCGCGCCATCTGCGTCGTCTGAATATCCAGAAAGGATTGGTCCAGCATGCGGCCGAATTCTTCGCCCGCAGGAAGGCGAGCAATCGGCCGCCCGATGCTGGAGCGTGCATAATCCTGTCCAAACCATTTCACGTAAGCCGAGCGGGTACCGAACTCGACGCAGATCCAGCCCGAATCAGAATTGCGATACACCATCAGAAACGGGCGCACGTGCGCGAGGTTTGGACTCTCGATTTCGCCCGATGACATCATCCACGCACGATAGGTCTCGCGCAGCAAAATCGACTCGCCGTCCCAGATGTCACCCATGGGTTGCTGTTGCTGGTAAAAGGCCCAATCGCCTTCCCGCGCTTGCAGGTATTGTAACGCGCTGCGCACACCGGTTTGACCTCGTGACCATGCACGCGCATGCATCAACAACTCGCGCGCCTCAGGCAAGGCAGCCTCGCCTGCTTCCGTCAGTTCGTAGCGGCGGTCCTTGGTCCGAAACAACTCTTCACCACGCAGCGCCTCCAACTGAGAGATGTGGCGCCGGACAGTCTGGCGCGTGCTGTTCAATTCGGTCACCGCGTGCGACAGGTTCAACGTCTGCGCAAGCGTCGTGAACGAGCGGATCATTTCAAACAGCAGCGGCTGGTTCATTTCAGTCAGGTTGGGCGTTGGTGCGTTCACATTCGAACCCAATGTATGATCAACAATACATCTACGTTAAACAAATCATACATTAATGCAACATTTACGTGTGGTTTGGGGTGTGAATCTACTCAATTGAACCAATGCGTGTGCTGGGCGATCACTTTTGTCAGAACAACCGGAGGTAATTAGTCATGTCGCATCCTGTCGACGTACATGTTGGTAAGCGTCTCAAACAAATCCGCACTCTGCGTCGGATGTCACAAACAGACGTGGCAAAACGTCTGAACCTGTCTTTTCAGCAAATCCAAAAATACGAGATCGGCTCGAACCGAATCGCTGCCAGTCGACTTTTTGAGTTGTCCCGCATTCTGGATGTTCCAACGTCCTACTTTTTCGAAGGTATTGCAGACGCTGAACCGCTGACGCGCAGCGACCGTGGCCTGGATATCGTGAATGCATTGGCCGCTATCGAAGACGAAAAGATCAAGTCGCGCATTGTGACATTCATTGAAGATGTATCCGGGCTTACTGTCGCGCGTCGCGCATCCTGAATTTTAAGAAGGAGCCGGCCTGGAACTTACGAAGGCCGGACCAGGGGCTAAGGGGTCCCAACGGATTTACTAAAGTCTTTTTATAACCAGTGCCATTTTACCTAAACCGCGCCTTCTACAGGCGCGGTTTTCTTATTTTGGCCTGCGCGTCCGGGCGATTCTCATGGACCGAGGATATAGGCTACAACGAACCGAATCGATTGGCTCGCACGCACTGGGATGTCCGCCTGCCCTTCACGTCACGCGTTCCGGTGGTACATAAAATGCAGTTGCCCACAGTTCTGCGACAGATCAATGCCGCGCTGCAAAATAATGCCACGCAATAAACGTACAAATAGCCGCAGCAAAATGAATATTTGTTGCGCTGCACTTGCAAACTAGATAACCCGTGACGGAGCCGAAAATGAGGAGCCACGCCATGGCACATGATGGACAGGATATGGGAACCGCTACGTCGGTTTTGTTGAACGATCTGCTGGCATTGACCCGTGCGGCCATTGGCCCGGTTGAGGCGATTACCGACCTCGCACGCACCCGTTTACGCGATCAGCTGAGCATTGATGGTCGCGTGTCCGGTGCGCTGGTCGAACAGCATCAAACGGCGGCCCATGGTCTCGCGTGGCTTGCCACCTATACCGAATCGCTGCGGCAGATGCAGAAATGGGCCGAAGCGCTCGAAGCCGATTCGAAGTTCGGAGAGGTCGAAGCGCTGATTCATCAGATCGCCTTTGGTGAATACCTCTGGCAGATCTACGGCGGCATACAGATGAATCAGGGCGAGGTGCTGCGCCTGCAAGACCTGGGCCTGAGCCAGGACGATATGCGCGGCATGATGGACAGCGCCGTCATGACCCTCACCCGATCTGGCAACACGCAAGCTGCACGGGTGCGCCTTGGGGAACTGATGCAGGAACGCAGCGCCGAGATTACTGTGGGCGCTTCCGGGCTTGATGAAGAACTGGAGATGATCCGCGAACAGTTCCGCCGCTACGCCGTGGAAAAGGTCGAACCCTTTGCTCATGACTGGCATCTCAATGACGAGCTGATTCCGATCGAAGTGATCGAAGAACTGGCTGAAATGGGTGTTTTCGGCCTGACGATCCCCGAAGAATACGGCGGCTTCGGCCTTTCGAAGGCATCGATGTGCGTCGTGTCCGAAGAACTCAGCCGCGGCTATATTGGTGTCGGCTCTCTCGGCACGCGCTCTGAAATCGCCGCCGAGTTGATCATTGCGGGTGGCACGGACGAACAGAAAGCCAAATGGCTGCCACAGTTGGCCAGTGCTGAAACGTTGCCCACCGCAGTTTTCACCGAACCCAACACCGGGTCCGACCTCGGCTCGCTGCGTGCACGCGCGGTCAAGGACGAGCATGGTGATTATAAAGTCACTGGCAACAAGACATGGATTACACATGCCGCCCGCACCCATGTGATGACACTGCTGGCGCGCACAGACCCTGACACGACCGATTACAAAGGCTTGTCCATGTTCTTGGCTGAAAAAACACCCGGCACGGACGAAATTCCTTTCCCGACCGACGGCATGACCGGCGGCGAAATCGAAGTGTTGGGGTATCGGGGTATGAAGGAATACGAACTGGCCTTCGACAATTTTCACGTCAAAGGGGAAAACCTGCTGGGTGGCGAAGAGGGCAAAGGCTTCAAACAGCTGATGGAGACCTTTGAATCCGCCCGTATCCAGACCGCGGCCCGTGCCATTGGGGTGGCGCAGTCGGCGCTCGACATCTCGATGCAATACGCGCAGGACCGCAAGCAGTTCGGCAAATCCCTGATCAACTTCCCCCGCGTCGCCAATAAACTCGCAATGATGGCGGTCGAGATCATGGTGGCGCGCCAACTCACCTATTTTTCGGCTTTCGAAAAGGACGAAGGCCGGCGCTGCGATGTCGAAGCGGGCATGGCGAAACTGCTGGGCGCGCGCGTGGCGTGGGCCGCTGCTGACAACGGCCTGCAAATCCACGGCGGCAACGGTTTTGCACTCGAATACAAGATCAGCCGGGTGCTTTGCGACGCGCGCATTCTGAACATCTTTGAGGGCGCTGCCGAAATCCAGGCTCAGGTGATTGCACGCCGCTTGCTTGGTTAAAAGCACTTGTAAAAGAATAGGTAAGGTCGGGCCCATGACTGCGCCCGGCCTTGTCATTGACGCACAACGAAAATCGGCCATGGTGGCGCAATGCTGACCTTTGCCGCCGCTGTCTTTTTCCTGATCATCACTCCCGGTCCCGGCGTCTTTTCCGCAGCGGGAGTTGGCGCTGCCTTCGGTATGAAATCTGGCCTGCGATACGTGCTTGGCCTGTTCATTGGAAACAACCTGGTCATCTTGGCCGTCGTTACCGGGCTTGCGGCCATAGTGCTGGCAAATCCAACTGTGCGCACAGTTCTTTTCGTACTGTCGACCTGCTACCTGCTCTATCTGGCTCTGCGTATCGCATTTGCGGGATCAAAGTTGGCTTTCGTACCCGCCAAGTCCGAACCGGGCGTCATAAACGGCATCCTGCTGCAACCCATCAATCCAAAGGCCTACGCCGTAAACACGGCCCTCTTCTCCGGCTTCGCACTCATGCCTGATGCGCTGGTGGCCGAAATGATCTGGAAGCTCGTGATCGTGAATGCAATCTGGGTCCCGATACATATCGTCTGGGTCTGGTTTGGCGTGCGTCTGAAACAGCTTGAACTGGCAGCACATCGGCAACGCCGGATCAATCAGGCCATGGCTTTGTCCATGTTGCTGGTTGTGGGATTGGCTGTATGGGCGGAATTCTGACTGCAGAAAGGTCGAAATCTTGCTTGCATGTTAGGCAAATTTCACCCGGCCATGTGCGGCAAAACGCTCATACCGCAAGTTGTAGCGGCTTTCGCTTGCACCGCAGCATACCCGGACGTATCGCAAGGTCATGGCCAAAGCACCTCTATCCCCCGCCGCCTGGATCGACGCCGGTCTGCAACAGCTCACCGCCCAGGGCCCGCTGGCCCTGAGGGCCGAACCCTTGTCCCGTCATCTCAAGACGTCCAAGGGCTCATTTTACTGGCATTTCAAGGACGTACCCGCATTCCAGAAAGCACTGCTTGCTGAATGGAAGGCGCGCGCGCTAGCCACATTGGCAGAAGACAGTGCTCAAGATGGAACAGCCACCGACAAGATGATCCGCTTCGGTCAGAGTGTGCAGGAAGACACCGCAGGTCCTGCCCTGCGGGCTTGGGCACAACAGGACAAGGCAGTGGCCAAGGCACTCAAGGACGTTGACGCCGCGCGACTTGTGCGACTAACCGAATTGATGTCCGACATTGATGTGACGAACGAAGAGTTTGCCAAGGCGGCCTACGGTTCGCTCGTCGGCCTGAAACAAATGCATTCTGATGATGGTGATGCACTTGTCGCCTTTGCGGCCCTCGTTGATTTGGTGATGGCTCTGAAATGATCCGCGCCGCCGCGCTTACGCTGATGGCGTCCATACCGGCCTGCCAGGCTGATGAAACTGTCGCGCGCTATGGCGCAGCGGACCGATTGTGGGAATTGCAGACGCTAAACGGCACCGCATTTTCTGCGACAGCGACTCTGGAGTTCGAAGCAGGTGGCCCGGTATCAGGGCAAGCACCCTGCAACCGGTTCACAACTACCAACACGGTGCCGTATCCTTGGTTTGAACTTACACCCATTGCGGCCACGCGCATGGCATGCTCGGACCTTGATGCGGAAACGGCTTATCTCAATGCGCTTGGCAAGATGACACAGTCCGAGGTGCGCGAGCGCAAATTGTTCCTGCGCAATGATGACGGTGACGAGATGGTATTCACAACGTCCGACTAAACGCATCGACAAACCGTGCCCGCGCTTCGGGCAAGGGTTTCGACCCCAAATCGGGCGCGAGGTGGTTGGTCAGGAAATAGCCCGTCGTTTCCAATCCTTGCAGGATCTCCGCATCAGGCGCGTTTCCCTGACGGCGCAACACAGCGGGTAACGGCAACAGACGATCGGCCCAAGTTCCTGCTGCATCACGAGAAACCGCACGGCCAGACTTTGGCGAGACGTAGATCAAGTCCTCCGAGGTTCCCGTCACAGCGCAGACGCTCAGATCAAGTCCAAACCCCATCTCCTCAAGCAGGGCCAGTTCCCATTGCAAATAGGCCAGAGGCCACAGATCGTCTTGGCCAAGCAAATCCAAGAGCGCTTCTGTACGGCGATACAATGGTCCATGCGCCTCACGCTCTGGCAGACAAAACACCAGAATCCCGGTCACCGCATTCAGACCAGCCAACGCCAAACGATTGCCCATTACCAACGCCGCGCGACTGCGTACCGGTTCCACGGCAAAGGTTCCGATGTGATCTTCGAGCCGCGCACGCCACGCAACATCCAGCTGCGCCCCCGGTTGCAGAATGGGTGCGATCTTGCGGCTGGTGCCACCCCGCACGACGCCTGCATGACGCCCCCTGTCTTCGGTAAAAACATCGATGATCGCACTGCTTTCCCCATGGCGGCGCACGCTCAGCAATATGCCCGTGCCGCGCCACTCCATCTCAGGTCAACCCCTCCTGATCCAGCAGATGGCGCCCGGCCCGATCCTCAACCTCGATCACCCAAAGGTCCGGATCAAACCCACGCTGCCGGGCAACAGCGTCGTCCACTTCCGGCTCAGGTCCTGACGCCAACTCGGCCCAGACCCGGGTGTCAGACATCAGATCAAACGACCGCTGATACAGCACTGCCTCCCCGTTCAGAGTATTCAGTTTGACCAGCACCGCCCCACCCGTGTCATCGCCATGCGCCACGACAAAACCGGGAATGTCCGCAAAACGCAGCCGCGCCAGATAGGCATCCACCCAGAACCGTGAGGTCAATCGAGGCGACACGCAAGCTCCTTCACTTTGCCAGGTAAACTCCCCCCGGAGGGCCGATCAGTAAACTGGTCAAGCATTGCCATCTTTGAAATTCAGACCCATCTGGTCATAGCGCTCGGCGTCCTCCTGCCATTTCTCGCGCACTTTCACCTGCAAAAACAGATGCACCTTGCGGCCCAGAAACTCGGTTAATTCCTCCCGTGACGCACGGCTTACGGCTTTGATCGTCTCGCCCTTGTGGCCCAAAACGATGCCCTTATGGCCGTCGCGGCTGACATAGATGATCTGGTCCACCTTGGCAGATCCATCCTTGCGCTCTTCCCAAGCCTCCGTCTCGACCGTCAACTGATAGGGAAGCTCCTGATGCAGGCGCAGCGTCAGTTTCTCACGCGTCATTTCGGCCGCAATCATGCGCATCGGCAAATCGGCAATCTGGTCTTCAGGATAAAGCCACGGGCTTTCGGGCACCTGCTCCGCCAACCATTTGCGGAGCGCATCAACGCCATGGCCTTTTTCGGCCGAGATCATAAAGGTATCAGCAAAGTCGAACCGCTCGTTCAGATCCTTCGTCAGTCCTAACAGAACAGGCGCTTCGACCCGGTCGATCTTGTTGATCGCGAGCGCCACGGTGCGCCCCTGCCCGATCTCTGTGATCCCCTCAAGAATACGCTCGACGCCCGGCGTCACCCCGCGATGCGCCTCAATCATCAGGACAACAACATCGGCATCCGCCGCCCCGCCCCAGGCCGCAGCCACCATGGCGCGGTCCAAGCGGCGGCGGGGTTGAAACAGGCCGGGCGTGTCCACAAACACGATCTGGCTGTCGCCCTCCATCGCCACGCCGCGAATACGCGCTCGGGTGGTCTGCACCTTGTGGGTCACGATGCTGACCTTGGCCCCCACCATGGTGTTCAGCAGGGTGGACTTGCCTGCGTTGGGCTCACCGATCAGTGCCACAAAGCCCGCGCGCGTGGTCATGATGACCCCTCCAATTCATTCAGCAGGGCCTGTGCCGCCGCCTGTTGTGCCTCGCGCTTGGACCCGGCGGTGGCAGTGGCCTCCGCCCCGGTCGACAAACGCGCAGCAATTGTAAATACGGGCTGATGGTCCGGGCCAGATCGGTCAGTTTCCACATATTGTGGCGGGGTCAAACCCCGCGCCTGCGCCCATTCTTGCAAGGCCGTCTTAGCATCCCGCGCATCCGCATCCACACGCGCCACCCGGTCACCCCACAGGCGCAGGATCAGCGCCTTGGCCGCGTCGAACCCCGCATCCAGATAAACGGCAGCGATCACAGCCTCGATCGCATCGCCCAAAAGCGCCAGCTTGCGGCGTCCACCGGACAACATCTCGGACCGACCAAGGCGTAGCACCGCACCCAGATCGACTTCACGGGCCACGTCGGCACAGGTTTCCTTGCGCACAAGCGCATTGAAACGTGGCGCCAAAGCACCCTCGGCCGCACCCGGATCTGCCTCCAACAGCGCTTGCGCCATCACAAGTCCAAGGACCCGATCGCCCAGAAATTCAAGTCGTTGGTTGTCTGACCGCGTGGCCGACGACATTGATGCATGGGTCACGGCCTCAACCAACAAGTCGGGCGAGGCAAAGCGGTGCCCGATCCGGCCTTCAAAGGCCGTCAACTCCGCTCCCAGCTTCACTCGATTCCCTTGAAGTAGCGATCACTGCGCCACGTCCAGAAAAACAGCATCGACCGTCCAGCAGATGAGAACATGATGCGATCCGCACGACCAATCAGGTTCTCAAAGGGCACATATCCGACACCACCCGCAACCTGCGCCAAGCGGCTGTCGGATGAGTTGTCGCGGTTGTCACCCATGAAAAAGAAATGCCCCTCAGGCACGCGGTAGTTCGGTGTATTGTCCGATTGCTGCGTGCCGACATTCAGAACCACATGCTCCTCACCATTGGGGAACGTCTCAATAAACCGAGACTTCGTGCAGTCGGCGCCTTGGCCCACGGCACCGCTCTCGCAGCGCGGCAGCAAGCCTTGCGGCCCCTGCCGGTCAAATACTTCGGAAAAGTTGCCCGCGGGCTCCTGCGGCACGGGGATGCCGTTCAGGATGATCTGACCATTTGTCACCTGCACCGTGTCGCCGGGCAGACCCACAACGCGCTTGATGAAATCGGCCCCCGACACCGGGTGACGGAACACCACCACATCGCCCCGCTCAGGCTCACCCGCCCAGATACGCGTGTTGTCACCGTCGATGAAGCCACAAAGCGCCTCGGCATTGAGCCCAATGGCCGGGATGGACGGGCACGAGGCATAGGAATAGCCGTAAGCCATCTTGTTCACGAACAGGAAATCCCCGATCAGCAGCGTCTCTTTCATGGACCCCGACGGGATCCAGAACGGCTGGAAAAACAGGGTCCGGAACACACCTGCAATCAGCAGCGCATAGACGACGGTTTTGATCGTTTCGATCACGCCGTTCTGGGACTTTTCCTTGGCGGCCATTGCGCGCTCCTTGAGGGGGTGGGGTCAGCGCTACATGCGGGCGCGGCCATTGGGTGTCAAGCCACCGGCCCTGATTGAATCAGGCGCGCTTCGATCACGACAAAGGCCTGCGCCCAAGGGTGGTCATCGGTCAGCGTGACATGGATAATCGCCTCGTGGCCGTCAGGCGTCATGTTGGCCAGCCGTTCCGCCGCCCAACCGGTCACATGCATGATGGGTTGGCCTGTCCTCAGGTTGGTCACCGCCATGTCTTTCCACGAAATCCCCATACGCAGACCAGTGCCCAAAGCTTTGGAGCACGCCTCCTTCGCGGCCCAGCGTTTGGCATAGGTGCCTGCCGTATCGGCGCGACGCTCCGCCTTGGTCTGCTCGATCTCGGTGAAGACGCGATTGCGGAACCGGTCGCCAAAGCGGTCCAAGGTACCCTGGATACGCTCGATATTCGCCAGATCGGTACCAACACCCAGGATCATTGCTGCCTCACGCGGAAAAGAGCGGAAAGGATACGCCCAACGCCCAAGCCAGAACAAGCCCCAGCGCAAGTCCTGCCGTCGAGGGGCCAGTGGCGCGGGCCACAGCACGGCCCATCAGCCCAAAGGTCAGGAAGAACAGGATAATGACGGGCGCAATCATGATGAGGAAAAACAGCCCTTCAAAATCCAGTGCCACTGCAATACCCAGTGATACCAGCAGCGCCACGCGTAAGGCCAACCGCTGCCACAATGGCGCGCCAAAGGCGGCGCGCGCATCGGCCAGCATGAAAGGCAGCGCCCCAAGGATAAGAGCTGCAATGATCGGCAACCGCTGCGGCGTCGGCCAGAAATTCGCGCCATAGCGATCCAGCGCCAGCCCGAAGACACCTATCCCCCACAGAACAAGGACGGCGGCGCCAAGCGCAGATGGCTTTGGCAATCGACGACCCAAAGTGCGCAACACCCCTAATTGGAGCACCCCGTAAAGCGCCAGATGCAATGCAAGATAGTCAGCCACCAGAACGGGAAGGATTCGCGAATCGACAGGGGCTGCGATCAATGGGGCCAACAGTGCCGGAACAATGGCGACCGCCAAAAATTGACGAGCGGACAAGGGTTGCACGGTCGCCGGTTGCGTTGGCAACAGACGGGTCAGCGTCACCGCCAAAGCTGTGATGGAGGCCAAAAGCCCAAGAAGCGCCCATCCGGTCGGCGGCACAGGCGCGCTTTGCTCACGCGCGTAAGACCTGTTGAGCCAGCCCAAAGCTTCGGCCCGCCCGACACGCGACTGCAGGATCGCAACATGCTCGACAAGAGGCGCAAGCACGGCGCGGCGGGACACATCCGCGACAGTTACAGTCTGCCCTGCACCTGCAGCACCATCGACCATTTGCACGGCGTCTACGGCAAAATCGGTTAACCTTGGCTCCCACTCGCCGGTGATCAGCAACATATCGGTTGGGTGAGTTGCATCAATTGCGCGCGAAAACGCAGACAGCAGGACAATGGGTCCGACTCTTGGCTCGTCTTGCGCTACACGCACCAAAATATCCGTTGCCATCGAATGCCCCAGAAGCGCGATGGGTACATCAGCCGCAACTTGATCAAGAACACCACGCGTCTGCTCCACAAGACGCTGCGTCGTGCCATCAAGCGCATTCACGTCCCCACCCATCGGCATGGGATGCAGTCCGTGCCCTTCGAAATCAAAGGCGTGCACGGTGTACCCAGCCTGCGCCAAAACAAGGGAATAGCCCTGCATCATTTGTCGTGATCCAGCAAAGCCATGGGCAATTATGACAGGCGGACCATCCGTCCCGTCGGTGTAGATGGTGACAGGCGTTTCACCAATTTGCACATCTGTAATGGATAACCCCGTGCGGGCGCTTTCGAGCACGACCAACGCCCAAACGCCAATGATCATCGCAAGGGCGGTCGTGATCCAATGGCGCATGGAAAGGTTAAACCGCGTCGATATCGAAAACGGTAATGCCGTCTGCGCCACCTTGGCAAAGGGCTACCAGGCGTGCGCCCAAAGCTTGATGCTCCGGGTCCACGGCATAGGCGGCCAAGGCCGCCGCGTTCTCTGCGTCCAGCGTGAAACCGTAGGGGTAGTCCGGCGTCTTGCCTTCATAGTCACGGTTGGGACCGGCTCGAAAACCTGAACACCCGTCCAACCGGCGCACCAGATCCTCAAGATCCAACATGATCTTGTCCAATTTGGCGCTGTCAGCCTTGGGCTTCAATTTCAGGAAAACACAGTGGCGGATCATTTCGCGCTCCTCCCTTTTCCATGTGTCCGGGCGTTGACCTTGTGCTGGTTGCGGGCACCCAAGTGCAAGAACAACCGCGCCGTAAGAAAGGAAAGCAGAACAAAGCCGACGAATAGCCAGCCAATGTAAATATGCAGTGCCCAACGGGTCGTTGTTGGATCGTACCATAGAACACCGGCAGCCTGAACAAGCGAAATGGGAACCCCAATGCACGTCAGTGTCAGCGCCAAAGTCCACGCGCTTTTGCCTTGTGGACCGATACCGTCGGCTCGGGTCAACCAGACCCCAAGCTGCATGGTCGCGAGCATCATGGGCATGGTCGCGACACTGGCATTCAACAGATCGAAACCCGCAAATTCATACAGTGCATAGGCCGCAATCGTGCCCCCAAACGCAAACGCTGCGTAGAGAGCGGCAAATCGCCAATAAAGGACAGAGGTCATTGCGCGCGCGCCTCATCCATCAGCCGCCGCATTTCACGAATGGCGGGATCGAGGCCAAGAAAGATCGCCTCGCCGATCAGGAAGTGTCCGATGTTCAGCTCCATAACCTCGGGAAAGGCCGCGACGGGCGTCACCGTCTCATAAGTCAGACCGTGGCCGACATGGACCTCCAGCCCAAGGCCATGCGCGAAGGCGGACATCTCGCGCATGGCTTCCAGTTCCCGATCGCGATCTTCAAAACGGCCCTCGTGATAGGCATCGCAATAGGCACCTGAATGCAATTCGATGACTTGTGCACCAATGCGGTGCGCCGCTTCGATCTGGCGCTTGTCCGCAGCGATGAAAATCGACACACGACACCCCGCGTCGCGCAGGGGCGCTATGAAATGCGCCAGCCGGTTTTCTTCGCGGGCCACTTCGAGCCCGCCTTCGGTCGTGCGCTCTTCGCGCTTTTCAGGCACGATGCAGACCGCGTGAGGCTTGTGGCGCAAGGCGATGCCCTGCATCTCGTCCGTAGCCGCCATCTCGAAATTCAGAGGCACGGACAGCACATCCATCAACCCTTCGATGTCGGCATCCGAGATGTGACGGCGGTCTTCACGCAAATGCGCGGTGATGCCGTCAGCACCGGCGGCTTCGGCCATCTTGGCTGCGCGCAAGGGGTCCGGCGTGTCGCCGCCGCGTGCGTTGCGCACGGTGGCCACGTGGTCAATGTTCACACCAAGGCGAAGCTGTCCCAAAGGGGCTGTCATCGGCGTAGTCCTTCAATTGTCATCCACGACCAATCTAGTGCGCGGACAAGTCTCTGGAAATGCGGACAAAGCCGCATAATTGTACCAACAGTCAATCGATCTTCTGCTTGGCAGCTGCCTTCGCCGCAGCCTTGGCTTTCAACACTTCGAACTTGGCCTTGATCGCGCCCTTGCGGCGTTTCTGGTAGGCGCGGATGACAGGAACAGACAGGTAGTAGCAGACGGTCGCCGCCACAACACCGGGAATTATGCCGCCAATCATGTAGGGAAAGAAAATCTCGTCATAGAAGATTCCCAGATTGGTCCAGTCCCGTGGCTCGCCCAGCCATACATGCTTGAGGTTCAGCCAAAGATCGGCGCCGGCATCCACGAACTTTCCACCGAACGACCGCTCGGTCTCTTCCTTCATCTCAGCCCCCAAAAGCCAATGTCCGGTCTGAAGGGACACGACGCCGATAGGCACATAGGTCAAAGGATTGCCAAAAAAGGTCGCCATCAAGGACGCTATGATATTGCCGCGCATGGTGGTCGCGATAAAGGCAGCGATAAAGAAGTGAATTCCGTAAAATGGCGTGAAGGTGGTGAACACACCAGCCCAGATGCCGCGGGCAATCTTCTCGGGCGGGTCGGGCAAACGGCGGACCCTGTGTTTGACATACTGGAACGCACGGCCCCATCCTCCGCGCGGCCAGAGAAACTCCAGCATCGCGCGCAGAAACGGTTTGGGGTCACGGCGCTTGAACACCAAAGTCTTTCCGCCCTTCGCTTTCGCCCTAGCCCGCGATCATTGCCTGCCCAGCGGATTGGGCGGGGCGACGGTAGCGGTCAATGGCGGCCACATCACTCTCTGCTTCCAGGGCGCCCATCAGCGTATGCAAATGCTGAGCATCCCGAAGTTCTACGTAAATCAGAAGTCGGTAAAAGTCCGGTTTCCGATCCATGAACTCAAGATTGGAAATATTGGCCTTGCTCTCGCCAATCAATGTGCAAATACGCCCCAGTACCCCCGCATCATTGCCAATGGTCAGGTCCAGCGTCGCACCATAGACCGCAGGGTGGCTGCCATCATGCCAATGCAGGTCGAGCCAGCGATCGGGCTGGTTCTCATATTCGACAAGTCGGGCGCAGTCGATGGCATGCACCACAACTCCTTCGCCCCGAAAGGTGATACCGACGATGCGTTCGCCCGGCAGCGGGTCGCAACATGTCGCGCGTTGAAAGGATTGGCCCGGCAGCAGACCAATCACGGCGCGGCGGGCATCCACCTGCTTGCCGGGTTTGGGCGTCAGATCAGGATATATGGCCTGCACCACATCGCGTCCTGTCAGCTCAGCCGACCCAAGGCGGGCCAGCACCTCATCGGCATCCTTCAGACGCAGATGCTTGGCTGCTGCTTCCAGTGCCTTATCCGTCGCCTTCTTGCGAACGTGAGCAAAGGCTGAGCGCGCGAGTTCGCGACCCAGCGTGATGAACCGGTCCCGGTCCGCTTCGCGCAGGGACCTCCGGATCGCTGTCTTGGCCTTGCCCGTGGTCGCAATCTCAAGCCATGTGGCCTGAGGTGTCTGACCTTCGGCGGTAATAATGTCGACCGACTGGCCATTTTTGACGCGCGTCCACAACGGCACGCGCATCCCATCCACTTTAGCACCGACGCAAGCGTTGCCGATCCGCGTGTGGATGGCATAGGCGAAATCAATCGGTGTGGCCCCCTTGGGCAGTTTCACCACCTCGCCCTTGGGCGTGAAGCAGAACACCTGATCCGAATACATCTCCAGCTTCACGGCTTCGAGAAAGTCTTCGTGATCCTCTTCGCTGTCGAATTGCTCGGTCAGTTGCGAAATCCACTTGGCCGGATCGACGGCAAAGGGGTTCTGCGAGCGCACACCGTCGCGATAGGACCAATGCGCGGCCACACCGGTTTCGGCCACATCGTGCATCTGCCGGGTCCTGATCTGCACTTCGACGCGCTTGCCGTCACGGCCCGAAACGGTTGTGTGGATGGACCGGTACCCGTTGGTCTTGGGCTGGCTGATGTAGTCCTTGAAACGACCGGGCACCGCGCGCCAACGCTGGTGGATGGCCCCCAAGGCACGATAGCAGTCCTCTTCGGTGCCTGTGATGACGCGAAAACCGTAGATGTCGGACAACCGGGAAAAGGACTGATCCTTTTCCTGCATCTTGCGCCAGATGGAATATGGCTTCTTGGCCCGGCCAAATACCTCCGCCTCGATATCGACCTTTTCCAACTCGTGACGCATATCGCCGGTAATGCGTTGAATGACGTCACCGGTTTCGCGCTGCATGGTAATAAAGCGGCGGATAATCGAAGATCGCGCATCCGGATTCAACACTTTGAACGCCAGATCTTCCAGTTCTTCGCGCATCCACTGCATACCCATACGTCCGGCGAGGGGGGCGAAGATATCCATGGTCTCGCGCGCTTTTTGCACCTGCTTATCGGCGCGCATTGACCTAATCGTGCGCATGTTGTGCAAACGATCGCTCAATTTTACGAGAATTACCCGCATGTCTTTTGACATAGCCATAAAAAGCTTGCGGAAATTTTCTGCCTGCTTGGTTTCAACTGACGACAGCTGCAGATTTGTCAGTTTCGTCACGCCATCGACCAGCTTGGCGACCTCGTCGCCGAACTGGTCAGCCACCATGGTGTAGTTGGCTTTGGTGTCCTCGATCGTGTCGTGTAACAGAGCCGTAACGATGGTTGCATCGTCCAGCTGTTGCTCGGTCAGAATGGCAGCCACAGCGACCGGATGGGTGAAGTACGGCTCACCTGAATGACGGAACTGACCATCATGCATCTGACCGCCGAACTCATAGGCGCGGCGGATCAGGTCTTCGTTTGTTTTTGGGTTGTAGTTGCGGACCAGCGCGATCAGGTCGTCGGCAGATATCATATGGTCCGCACCCCGGGCGGCGTTAGCCTTGGCCTTGGGCGGCCATCAGCTGACGCAGAAGCATCTCTTCGGACATGCTGTCTTCTTCCGGCTTGTCCTGTTCGGCACCCATCAAAAGCGCCATTGCGTCTTCCTCGGCCTCATCGACCTCGATCTGGCTCTGGTTCGATTCGATCAGACGCTCGCGCAGCTCTTCCGAGCTCTGCGTCTCTTCCGCGATCTCGCGCAGAGACACGACGGGGTTCTTGTCGTTGTCGCGATCCACAGTAATCGGCGCACCGCTTGAGATTTCGCGCGCACGATGTGCAGCCAGCATCACCAGCTCAAAACGGTTCGGAACCTTGTCAACGCAGTCTTCAACGGTCACGCGGGCCATGGGTGTGCTCCAGATCAGCCATAATAGGTAGAGGAGCGCTATTTAGGCGCGATTGGGGTGAATGACAAGCGGCTATTCGGCTGTAACGATCATAGAAAGGTCCTCAGGCGGCAGCGCATCACGCATCTCGACAACACTGCGGCGCGTGATGGGATGCACCCAATCCGGGGCGACGTCGGCCAGCGGCACCAGAACAAAGGCACGTTCATGCATGCGAGGGTGGGGCAGAAGCAGCTGCCCAGGGGCCGTATCGCGCTGTTTGTCGAGCGGCAATTCCATCCATGTACGCACCGTCGCTACGTTGGGGCGAATGGCATCACCGTGGGCAAGCAGATCCAGATCGATAATCCTCTGCTCCCAACGCCCGGCACGACGACGCCCCAAACCGGCTTCTATCTCGTGAAGCCGCGTAATTGTCTCGGGCGCAGACCATGGCGCATCGATAGCCAGGGCCGCGTTCACAAAATCGGGACCGCTCCCGGAAGGCACCGCTGGGGTCCTGAAAAACCGACTTTTGCCGCGAATCACTGCACCCAAATTTTCGAGCTCAGAGGTCGCCTTTTGAAGCGTTTCGATGGGTGACCCTACGTCAGATGACATGTTTGACCCTAGGGCAACTAGTATGTTTGACCGATTTTGAGGCAGAGTTCCGCCTGTTTTGACCCCAACCGTGACTTGCGGCATAATTAAAATCACCTATTTTTCCATCCACCGTCTTTCTCGCGTTTTAACGCATTCACTCACGGAAATCACAGGCGGTACCCGAATTTTCGGAAGGACATTTTATGTTTTACAAAGACGAACGGCTGGCGCTGTTCATCGATGGGTCAAATCTTTACGCTGCGGCCAAAGCGCTTGGGTTCGACATCGACTACAAACTACTGCGTCAAGAGTTCATGCGTCGTGGCAAGTTGCTGCGCGCTTTCTACTACACCGCCTTGCTGGAGAATGACGAATACTCACCCATTCGCCCGCTTGTGGATTGGCTGAATTACAACGGCTTCACCATGGTGACCAAACCGGCCAAGGAATACACCGACTCGATGGGTCGGCGTAAGGTCAAGGGCAACATGGACATCGAGCTTGCCGTAGACGCGATGGAACTGGCGCCGCGCGTCGATCATATCGTTCTGTTCTCTGGTGACGGCGACTTCCGGCCTCTGGTCGAAAGCCTGCAACGTCAGGGCGTGCGTGTGTCGGTTGTTTCGACCATTCGCAGCCAGCCACCAATGATCTCGGACGATCTGCGCCGTCAGGCCGATAACTTCATCGAACTGAACGAGCTCAAGGACGTGATCGGCAGGCCTCCGCGCGAACCGATGCCTGAACGTGAAGAACGGGTTCAGGCCCAAGGCTAAACGTCCCGCCGGGCTGGACCCTGCGCGCCGAACACCTTACCTCTGGGGCATTCACTGCCCCGGAGACGTGCGCCCATGACAAAGCCTGCATTGACCCTCTACCTTGCCGCCCCGCGTGGGTTTTGCGCAGGCGTTGACCGTGCCATCAAGATCGTCGAAATGGCGCTCGCCAAATGGGGTGCGCCCGTCTTTGTGCGGCACGAGATCGTGCACAACAAATTCGTCGTAGACGGCCTTCGGGACAAAGGTGCTGTCTTTGTCGAAGAGTTGAGCGAGTGTCCGGATGATCGGCCTGTCATCTTTTCGGCCCACGGTGTGCCCAAGTCTGTGCCCCAAGCCGCCCAGGCGCGCGAGATGATCTATGTCGACGCCACCTGTCCCTTGGTCAGCAAGGTACATATCGAAGCACAGCGCCATTCCGACAACGGTTTGCAAATGATCATGATCGGCCACGAAGGCCATCCTGAAACCGTCGGCACCATGGGGCAGCTGCCCGACGGTGAGGTTCTTCTGGTGGAAACGGTGGATGATGTGGCGACCGTTCAGGTCCGCAACCCGGACCAATTGGCGTTTGTCACACAAACCACCCTGTCCGTGGACGACACCAAGGATATCGTGGCGGCCCTGCACACGCGTTTCCCCAATATCGTCGGCCCACACAAGGAAGACATCTGTTACGCCACCACCAACCGTCAGGAAGCGGTGAAGGCGATGGCCCCCAAGTGCGATGCCATGTTGGTCGTGGGCGCGCCCAACTCCTCCAACTCAAAACGCCTTGTTGAGGTCGGCGCACGGGCCGGTTGCAGCTATGCCCAGCTGGTGCAACGGGCGACCGACATTGATTGGCGCGCACTCGACGGGATCACATCCATGGGCATCACCGCTGGTGCGTCGGCCCCTGAGGTGCTGATCAACGAAGTCATAGACGCATTTCGCGACCGCTATGACGTGACGGTTGAGATGGTGGAAACTGCGGTTGAGAACGTGGAGTTCAAAGTGCCGCGCGTCTTGCGCGTCCCGGCCTGATCAGCCCAATCGATCACCGCACCACGCGGCGATATACTCGGCAAATGCCTCGACCCGTGCCGGGCGGCGTGCGCCAGCCGCCAAAGCAAGATTGACGGGCAAACGGGCTGCGCGCCAATCTGGTGCAACATCGACCAGCATGCCGTTGTCCAATGCAGACGCGACGAACCATCGCGGCAGGATGGCGACGCCAACCCCCTGACGCACAGCCTGTTGCACTGCAAAGATGTTGTCGCTGGCCATGCGGGGCGACACGGAAAAGACGGTTGCGACCCCCTCCCGATTGAACAGTTCTATCCGGTTGCCCTCAAACGGGCCTAGAGTCACCCAAGGCAAGGCCGCCAAATCCACATCGCCCGTTTCCGGCAGACTTTCCGGCGCTCCCACCACCAGCCGTTCCACCCGCGCCAGCTCACGCACCACAAGCGTGTCATCGGGGACCGGTCCAACCTTCAGCCAGCAATCGCACCCTTCCTCGGCAAACCTGATAGGATCGTCACGCAACTGCCAATCAACGGTGACGTCAGGGTGCTGTTTCATGAACCGCGCTGTCCCGTTGACAAGCAGGCTTTGACCCAAGGCCACAGGCGCAATGACACGCACACGCCCGGCAAGCGTTCCACCCTCGGCGGTACGCTCCTCGATTGCTTCCCATTCGCCGATCAGTCGCCGCGCGTCTGCCAACAGGTCGAGGCCATCCGGTGTCAACGTCACATCATGGGTGGTGCGGCGCATGAGGACCACGCCCAGGCGTGCTTCCAGAGCTGCCAATTGCCGTGACACTGAAGGTTGCGACACATCCAGATCGCGCGCCGCTGCAGAGAGCGACCGGCGCTCGGCCACGCGTACGAACGTATCCAACAGAGACAGGCGATCAAATCGTGATGTCATACGCCAAACGCATAGCAGTGTTACGTATCATACGGCTACCGATATTCGCAACGACACGTACCTTTCTGTCATCGCAAACGGAAAAGGACCCGCACAATGACACAGACAACTTTCAGCTTTGCCAATGGCAGAACCGTGAACCGCATTGGCTTCGGGGCAATGCGCCTCACCGGGCAGCCCCGCAACTTCGGCTCCTACCCAGACTGGCAAGGCGGCATCGACCTCTTGCGACAGGCGCGTGAGCTTGGGGTCAACCACATCGACACTGCGCGGGCCTACGGTCCGCACCACAACGAGCGGCTGATCGCAGATGCGTTACTGACCGACGATGGTACCTATGGCGACATGTTCATCGCATCCAAAGGCGGCGTGGAAAAAGACGCCACCAGCATGTCACGGGATACATCCGGTGCCACCCTCTTGCGGCACCTCGATGAAAGCCTGGCGAACCTGCGCACCGATCGGATCGATCTTTACTATGTGCACATGCCGGATGGCGTAACGCCGATCGCTGAAAGTGTCGCGGCGTTGGAACAGGCGCGACAAGCGGGCAAGATCGATATGATCGGTCTGTCGAATGTCACCCGTGCCCAAGTGGAAGAGGCCCAGAAAGTCGCACCCATCGCCGCTGTCCAGAACAGGTATTCACCCGCTGACACCCGCGACGACGCGCTCGAAAAGCTGATTGACTGGCTTGATGACCAAGGCATTGCTTTCGTGCCGCACGGACCCTTGGGCGCAAACCCGATGAAACACGGCGCAACGGTCAATCCGCAACACGCTCTGCAGACGCTGTTGGCGCGCGCGCCAAACATGCTGGTGATCCCCGGCACAACCCGCATCGCGCACCTGCAGGAAAACGCAGATGCTTGGGTGGCATGACGTGCGCCGTCTCCTGATCACTTGGGCAGCAGCGTGGGTCACGATCACCGCGCTGCTGACCCTACTGGGCGAGATGATCGAGCAGTGGCCACTGATGGGTCAAACACTGCTGCTGACCGGGCTGATGGTCCCGCTGATGCAAGCAGTGGTGCCTTTGGTCACCCAGCTGACCGACCACAGGTCCTGAGCAAGCGCATCCTCCCTTTACCGCACAACCGTCTGCGCCTAGCGTCGGCACAGACATCCAGAAGGCGCACTCCATGCTCTCACTCCAATTTCTGCTCACCGCCCTTGTGGTCGTCATCGCGCCGGGCACCGGCGTCATCTACACCCTTGCCCTTGGGCTTGGGCAAGGCAGGCGCGCCGCACTTTGGGCGGCACTGGGCTGCACTTTCGGTATCGTGCCGCACCTGGCCGCCGCGACGCTGGGGCTGGCGGCGATCCTGCACACCTCTGCACTGCTTTTTAACATCGTGAAATTCGCAGGCGTCGCTTACCTGCTGTACCTTGCCTGGGGCAGCCTGCGGTCTGGCGGGGCACTGAACATCTCATCCCAACGCAGCGCAGATGCAGGATGGCGGATTGCGCGGCGGGGCGCGTTGATTAACATCCTGAACCCGAAGCTGTCGATCTTCTTTCTCGCCCTCCTGCCGCCTTTCCTGTCGGGCAACGCCGCTACAGCCACTATGGAGATGACCACGCTTGGCCTCGTTTTCATGGCTATGACCTTTGCAGTCTTTGTTCTTTATGGCACCTTCGCGGCTGCCGCGCGGCATTGGGTTCTCGGCTCAGAAACTGTCATGCGCTGGCTGTCGCGCAGCTTCGCCGCCATTTTTGCAGCGCTCGCAGGTCGTTTAGCCTTTGAACGGGCATGACTGGCGACAAGCAGGCCGGTTTGCACCTTGTCAACGGCACCAAAACGGCCGACACCCCGGGCACCCAACAAACCAAACCGATTTCCGACCCATGACGCAGATCCCACGTGCAGCTTTGATCCTTGGCCTTGCCGGCCTGATCCCCTTCCTGTGGGGCGCGGCCACCGTGCTCAGGCCCGATCTTGCCGCGTTTGGGCAGAAATACATGGGACCACGTTTCGTTGGGCCATATGTTCAACTGTTCTATGGTTCAGTGATCCTGTCGTTCATGTCGGGTGTGCTGTGGGGCTTCGCAACCAAAGCCAGCGGTGCGCAGGCCGCAACGGGCTACGCCCTGTCGGTGATCCCGGCCTTGTGGGCCTTCTTCATGACCGGAGGCGGGCCAACAAGTGCTGCGCTCAACCTGATCATCGGCTTCGTAGGTCTTCTGATGCTCGACTTTTCCTTCTCCCGCTGGGGGCTGACTCCACCGTGGTGGATGCAACTGCGGCTCTTGCTCACGGCGATCGTCGTGGCCTGCCTGACCATAACGGTGATCTGAATGAGCGACCGCGAGACACTCGACGTTTATGCGTCCAAGGCCGCTGAATATGCGGACATGGTGCAGGAGACGGGCGAAAACCCGATGATCCAGAAATTCATTGCAGCCATCCCTGCGGGCGGCTCCATTCTCGATATCGGGTGCGGGCCAGGCTTTGCCGCTGGTGCCATGGCACAGGCGGGGCTGGATGCGCACGCATGGGACCCGGTGCTTGAAATGCTTGCACTGGCCCAAGCCTACCCGGGTGTTACCGCGCGGCAAGCAGGGTATGATGACCTGACGCAAACCGATACGTTTGACGGCATCTGGGCCAACTTCTCAATGCTGCACACACCGCTCAGCCGGTGGCCCGATCAGTTCGCGGCTATCCATCGCGCCCTTAAACCGGGCGGCATTTTCCACTTTGGCACTAAACTCGGCACCGGAGAATCGCGCGACAGCATTGGGCGGCTCTATTCCTACATGACCGAAGCGCAGTTGAACGAGGTGCTGACAGCCACCGGTTTCACCGTGACCTACACTCGCACCGGGGAAGAGGCGGGTCTGTCCGGCGAAGTGGCGCCCTTCATCGTGTTGCAAGCCATTGCCTAAGCTGTTCGCCTACACAGACGGTGCCTGCTCCGGCAATCCCGGCCCGGGCGGCTGGGGCGCCCTCTTGCGCGCGATGGACGGCGATACGATCGTCAAGGAACGCGAGCTGAAAGGGGGCGAGGCGCAGACCACCAACAACAAGATGGAGCTGATGGCCGCCATCGCAGCACTTGAAGCGCTCGACCGGGCCAGCACCATCACCGTCGTGACGGACAGCAACTACGTCAAAAACGGGATCACCAGCTGGATTCACGGCTGGAAACGCAACGGATGGAAAAATGCATCAAAGAAACCCGTCGCCAATGCTGATCTCTGGCAACGGCTCGATTCTGCGCAGGCAAGGCATGATGTGACGTGGGAATGGGTCAAGGGACACGCAGGGCACCCTGAAAACGAACGTGCGGACGAGCTTGCGCGGGCAGGTATGGCCCCGTTCAAGAGCAAGTGACGCAGGGGCACTTCGGGTAAACAGGCCAAAAAACACCTAATCCAAAAAAGAATTCGGGCCGTTTGTTACAAGATTTTTGGACCTTACTGCCTTGATTCAAATACACTTAATCGACAAACGGCTCTGAATTTCTCACTCAAATCTACCATTTCCATGACAGTTTGTGACCGTTTGGTCCCTTATTGTTACAGCCCTTTTCCGCTATCTCTTTCCCAAGACGAACGGCCATACCGGCCCTAACGCTAAGGAGAAGAGAAGATGAAACTGACAGCCACAAAGACCCCGCTTCTGATCGCAGCCATGGCCACTGCCGTTACACTGACAAGCCTCAGCCCCGCCAGCGCCAATGCAGTTTGGGCCAGCGCCACGGCCGTAGATGTCGAAAGTGCTCAGGTGATTGATGCAAACTTCAAAGTGAAACTGAAGAAGCACAAGTTCCACCACGGCTACAAATTCCACGGCGTGAAGAAAAAGAAATACGTCTCGCCCAAGAAAAAATTCGTCACGAAGAAAAAATTCAAGAAATTCTTCTGATGCAGCGCTTTCAGTGCGCACGAATGCGAACGGCCCGCTCCTCCCCCAGGCGGGCCGTCTTGCTGTTTGAACAGTAGATTGCGCCCCGGACGTGATTGCGTCGTGAGCAGCCAATCCCCTGTTTCAAAAGCACCTTTTTAACGATCAGACCGATCCTGAGCACCCACTGCACACGCGCATGTGCACAGCTCTGCCCTTATCGCAGAGGTCGAGCGGCCCTAGCTTTTGAATATGCACGGCACACCCGCGCACCAAAAGCAGGAGAGCGACATGGCCCTGAAGATGACAAAGACCCCGTTTCTTATCGCAGCCATTGCCACGACCGTCGCGCTTATGGGCGCGGGGCCTTCTCGTGCCACGGTAACAGATCCCGGACTTCACCTGATTTCCGAACCGACTGAGGTTGTTGAGGCCAAGTTCAAGGTCAAGAAACGCAGCGTGCACAAACATCGTGGTTTCAAGCACCGCAGTCTGAAACGACACCGCAGCTTTCATCATCGTAGTTTTCGGCATCCACATCGGCTAAAATACCGTGGTTACCGGCACCACCCAAAGACCCGTTCGCGGATTATCATCAAGAAACGGTTTTAATGAAGGCGCGGCATGACACAACGCACACGGTTTTTCTGGATAAATGTGGTGGCTGCCAGCGTTGTGTCCGCGTCGATGGTACAGGCCGGTGATCACACCCGAACCGGCAGCAACCTCCACAAAAACCAAACCATTATTCAGTTGCAACGCCCCAAGGGGTTGACGTCAGGGTTCCGCGCGGCAAAGCCGTCCAGTCATCTTTCGCCCAATGTTCGACTGGCCAAACCCTCAAGCCATCTTGGCCCGAACTTCCGAACGACGCCACATGGGCATGTGGGACAACCCGGCGCGCGCCACTGAACCATCCGCCCGCTTACTTGCGCCAATGGGTCGGCACGATGATCAGCGCGCCAACGGACGATACAATCGCGTTCAAACCGGGGCTGGAGAACCCAAATCCGAACATCAGCCGCACAAAGTAGAACAGGAACGCGCCACCGATGCAGATGATGATCGACTGCAAAATCCCATTATGGGTAAAGCGTGTCTTTTCCGACAGGTAGCCAACGATGCCTGCAATGACGACGGTTCCGATCAGGGTGGGAAACATGCCCGCTCTCCTACAGTTGCGTGCCTTTGGTCATCGGCATCCCGCGCAAAAACACTTCAGCATCCTGCGCGCCTTTGCCCGCCCGTTGCAAGCGGGTCAAGCGTACGGCACCGGTTCCACATGCGACGGTCAGCGCACCATCCAGCAGCGTTCCAGGTGTGCCCTGCCCGTCCGCAAGTTCTGACCCAAGTACCTTGATGCGCAAGCCAGCATGCTCGACCCACGCGCCCGGAAAGGTTGACAACCCGCGGATCTGACGGTCGACCTCGACGGCATCGCGGCTCCAGTCAATAGCGGCTTCGGCCTTGTCGATCTTGTGGGCGTAGGTCACGCCCTCCTCGGGCTGCGGCATTGCCGAAAGGTCAGGCAATTGCGCCAGCGTATTGACGATCAATTCAGCGCCAATCCCCGCAAGTCGGACATGCAGCACCGCAGTCGTCTCGTCAGGTCCAATCGGCGTTACTTCCCGCATAAGAACCGGACCGGTGTCCAGACCCGCCTCCATCTGCATGATGCACACGCCCGTTTCGGCATCGCCCGCCATAATCGCACGGTGAATGGGCGCCGCCCCGCGCCAGCGCGGCAAAAGGCTCGCGTGGATGTTCAGACAACCATGGGCCGGCGCATCCAGAATGGGCTGCGGCAGGATCAAACCATACGCCACAACCACCGCGATATCGGCGTTCAAGGCTGCAAACTCCGCTTGCGCCGCCTCATTGCGCAGGGACACCGGATGGCGCACTTGCAATCCCAACGCCTCGGCGCGCACCTGCACCGGGCTGGGGCGATCCTTCTTGCCTCGCCCGGCAGGGCGCGGCGGCTGCGTATAGACACAGACAATCTCGTGGCCGGCACTGTGCAGCGCGTCCAAGGCCGAGACCGAAAAATCCGGCGTTCCCATAAAGATCAGGCGCATATCAGGTTGCCTTCCTTGCCTTGCGCAGCAGCATATCGCGCTTCACCCGCCCCAGATTGTCAAAGAACATCCGCCCTGCAAGGTGATCAATCTGGTGCTGCACGCTGCGCGCTTCCAACCCGGCAAAGTCGCGGCGGTCGATGACGCCCTGTTCATTGAGAAAACGCACGGTCACAGCTTTGGGCCGCGCGATCTCTGCGGACACACCGGGCAGATTCGGGCTCGCTTCCGTGCCCTTCACGATCTCGGGGTCAGATGACAGGATTTCCGGGTTCGCCAGCAGGACCCGGCGGCTTCGATCCGGTGCAGCGTCGACCACGGCAAGGCGCAGCATGACACCGATCTGCGGGGCGGCAAGCCCCACACCATGACCGGGCATCGCAATCATTGCATCGACCATATCTGCCCAGATGTCCCGCACCGCATCTGTAATTTCAGTCACGTCTTCCGCAGGCGTTCGCAAGCGCTTGTCCGGCCACGGAATGAACGGGCGCACGATCACGTCTGCGCCTCATAGGCGTCCAGAATGGTTTCGCGCTGCACATCGTCCACTCGGTCCAGGGTCAGAATTCCATCCAGATGATCCAACTCATGCTGGGCACAACGCGCGGCAAAGCCGGTCAGCCATTGTTCCTGCACCACACCATCCAGATCGGTCCACACCATCCGCACGGACGCAGGACGCTCCACCTGAGCTGTCACACCGGGGATCGACAGGCACCCTTCGCCTGCAATCTCGACATCATCGCTGCGGTCCAGAATGTCAGGATTGATGCAGATGACGGGCGAAGGCTCACCCTCTTTCCAGGTTGCATCCATGACAAACAGGCGCAGCATCTCGCCAATCTGCGGCGCTGCCAGGCCCCGTCCCGGCGCCGCATACATTGTCTCAAGCATATCGGCCGCCAAGGTGCGCACTTCAGGGGTAACCGCCTCAACCGGTGCACATACCGCCTCAAGGCAAGGATGCGGCCACTTCAGGATATTGCGCAGGCTCATGCCCGCGCACGCTCCCGCTTCAGTTTGACCATCTTGCGGGTGATCATCTGGCGTTTGAGGGGTTTGAGGTAATCGATGAACAACTTGCCATCGAGGTGATCAATCTCGTGCTGCACACATGTTGCCCACAGCCCGTCCATGGACTCATGTCGCTCGTTTCCATCACGGTCAATCCACCGCACCTCAACCTCAGCTGGTCGGGTCACATCGGCAAACTGATCAGGGATCGAAAGGCACCCCTCTTCGTAGGTGTTCAATTCGTCCGATGACCCCACGATCTCGGGGTTGAACATGACCAGCGGTCGGGGCGGTTCATCATCGGCTTTCACGCAGTCCAGAACGATCAAACGGGTCAGCACGCCCACCTGCGGCGCCGCCAGACCGATGCCTGGTGCGTCATACATCGTCTCCAGCATATCATCAGCGAGGCTGCGCAATTCATCCGACAGATCGGGCACAGCAACAGCCGACTTTTTCAAGCGTGGATCGGGGTGCAAGATAATGGGTCGTTTCATGCCCTGCATGTAAGACAACCGACCTTGCCGTGCAATGTCCCCTTGCACCCGCGCACGTGCACGCTAGCCTGCCTCTCAACCAATGACCGGAGACACCCATGAGCTTTGATACCATCATCGACCGCCGCGGCAGCCATTGCGTCAAATGGGACATGATGGAGGCGATCTACGGCGTTGATGGCGACAAGGGCCTGGCCATGTGGGTGGCCGATATGGACTTTCGCCCGCCGCAATGTGTGCTCGACGCGGTGCAGGCACAAATCGATCATGGTGTCTTTGGTTATTTCGGGGACGACAGCAAATACCGCGAAGCCATCCAATGGTGGATGAAGGAACGTCACAACTGGACAGTAAATCCTGATCATATCTTCACCACGCACGGGCTGGTCAACGGCACCGCCATGTGCGTGGAGACCTACACCCAACCGGGCGACGGGGTGGTCCTGTTCACGCCCGTGTACCACGCCTTCGCCAAGGTGATCAAAGCCAACAATCGCCGGGTCGTGGAATGTGAATTGCCTTTGGCAAACGGCCGGTACGAGATGGACTTCGACACTTGGGACGCCCAGCTCGACGGGTCCGAAACCATGGTCATCCTCTGCTCGCCGCACAACCCCGGTGGCCGGGTCTGGACGCGCGATGAACTGGAAGGGGTCGCGGCCTTTGCCAAGCGGCACAACCTGATCCTTGTTTCGGACGAAATTCACCACGATCTGGTCATGCCCGGTCACACGCACATCCCCATGACGCATATCGAAGGGATCGAGGATCGGCTGATCATGATGACGGCCACAACCAAGACTTTCAACATCGCAGGCTCGCACTCTGGCAACGTCATCATCCGCGACCCCGACCTACGTGCGAAATTCGCGCAGCGCATGGCAGGCTTGGGCCTCTCGCCCAATTCATTCGGGCTGTTCATGGCGACAGCCGCATATTCTCCCGACGGAGCCGTGTGGGTAGATGAGTTGGTCGATTATCTGGACGGCAACCGCAAGCTATTCGACGAAGGGGTCAATGCGATCCCCGGTCTATACTCCATGCCACTCGAAGCAACCTACCTGTCATGGGTCGATTTCGACGGAACCGGCATGTCGCGCGAGGAATTCACGAAACGCGTCGAAAAGGACGCCTGCATTGCCGTCAACCACGGTCCGACGTTCGGCCAAGGCGGGGACAGCTGGTTAAGGTTCAACATCGCAACACCCCGCACGCGGGTGCAGGAAGCGGTGGAACGCCTCGCGCAAGCTTTTGGGGATTTGCAGTAACGGGCGGGCGACCGATCTTTCGAAATGCCGCACGGCAATCGGTGCACCTTGCGCGGGAATACCTCGGGCATTCATTGAAACTGCATGTTTCCGAAGCGCCATTTGGTCTGCCCGACGGACCAACAAAATCAGCCAAGTCTAAGCCCAAATCACCAGTGTCCTGACGGCATGTGCATCCGTTGCCGAACCTCGCCTGCTTTGCGATGGCACCAAAAATGTGTTACTATTCACGCGGGGCGGGTGCATTCATTTTTCGCACGCGCTCTCGTCAACTTGATTTAATACGCTGTTTTTAAATATTTATTTAGGAGATTTCCCATGTTCACAGGGCGCTTTCGCACTGATATTTTGAGTAATGCGATCAACACTCCCTTGCGCACCATCACCAAGAAGGACCTGACCAGCCAGCTTGCCGGACGTCTGGGCAATGTGCCCGGCGTCGTCCAGTCGGACGGGCCGGACATCAACGAAGACCCGCCGCAGAAGGAAGGTGAACGGTCAGGATTCATCGTGATCAGACTGGCAGAGGTGGACAACGTTCACGCGCTGGATGATGCCGACACGCTTGCAGAGGTCGCCAAAGCGATGAACCTGACAAGCCTTGCCAAACTCATGGACGAATTCGACCTTGGCGAAGGGCGGCGACTTGTCACCGCAGTCAGGCCCGGCCAGTTGCGCGAGATGGAAAGCATTGCCCGGCAAAGCCCGTTTCCGCCACTTCACAGCCTGCTGAACTATTGGGTTGTCGATGCCCGCAACCATGGTGGCCGGGAAAGCGAGATTGCCAAACGGCTCCAGGCGACGGCTGGCGTAGACAGCGCCTACCCACAGGAAAATGGTGACGATCCGGCCGTAAACCCTGCCAATGACCCCTACAATGCCCAACAAGGGTATCTCGATGCCGCGCCGACGGGGATCGATGCCCGGTGGGCATGGACGCAGCCTGCAGGATGCGGAGACGGCATGGGAGTTGTCGATGTCGAACGTGGTTGGCGGCTGGCCCACGAAGACTACGTGGCAAAGGCTCCGACCTTGCTGAATGGGGACAATCGTCCTGCAAGCGAGAACCACGGCACCGCCGTTCTGGGTGAGATGATCGCCGTGGACAACACCGTCGGCGTTGTCGGCATCGCGAATGCGGCGGCTGTCGTCCACGCATCCTCCTACTACGACGCAGCCACAAACACCTCGGCAGACTTCACCAATGCCATTGTCGCTGCGATTAACGCGCTGAATGCGGGTGACTGCATCATTCTCGAGATACAGATCGGCGGCGCCCCCGTGGAACGGGTCGACGACGCATTTGACGCGACCCGATTGGCAAGTGCCCTTGGGCGGATCGTGTTTGAAGCGGCAGGGAACGGGTCGGTCAACCTCGACACCCTGATGGTTGGCGGCCTGAATATCCTCAACCCTGCCTCTGCGGACTTCCGCGACAGTGGCGCCATAATCTGCGGCGCGGCTATTGATACAGTTCCCCATGAGCGGGCGGGGTTTTCGTCCTTCGGTGCCCGTGTGAACTGCTATGGATGGGGTCAGAACGTGGTAACGGCCGGATACGGGACGCTGGACCCCGGCACCGGTCCGGACGACCGATATGCGAACGCCTTCAACGGCACCAGTTCTGCCACGCCGATTGTCACGGGGGCAGGCATGGTTGTGCAGGCGATGCACGAGAATGCCACCGGCGCCCGGCTGTCCCCCTCGCAGATGCGGCTCATCCTGTCGAACCCTGCAACCGGCACGGCGCAGGGCCCGATGGTGGCTGGCAACATCGGCGTGATGCCCGATCTGCGTGCGATCCTCGAAGGGAACCTCGGCCTGTCTGCCGACGTCTATGTGCGTGATAACATCGGTGATGATGGCAGCATTCCGTCGTCGGGTGGTGTCAGCGCCAGCCCCGATGTGATCGTGCGCCCTGTACCCGTCGCCGATCCCCAAGCCAGCTTTGGTGAAGGATCGGGCACTGAGAATTCGACCACGCTCGGGTATCAGGTCGAAGCCGGACAGGACAATTTCATCTATGTCCGCATGCGTAACCGTGGCAGCCAGACAGCCAACAACGTAACAGCCAGGGTCTTCTGGAGCGAGGTGTCAACGCTTGTCACGCCAAACATGTGGAACCTGATCGGCACGACAGCCCCAGTGACGGCACCTGACGACGACAGCCTTGTTGTGGCTGATGGTGTCACATGGCAGGAGGCGGATATTCCCGGTCCCGGTCACTATTGTTTTGTCGCGATCCTCGATCATCCGGCGGACCCGGCCCCGGTGCTGCCTGCAAGTTTTCCCAGCTTCAGCAGCTTTATCCGGGACAACAACAACGTGGCCTGGCGCAACTTCAATGTTGTCGATGACATTGACGACCCAGCTGGCGATCCGTCGATACAGGACTTTCTGATCGTGAACTTCCCGGATCAGGAACGCCGTGTGTTTGACTTCGTGATTGATCGCCGATTGCCACGCGAAGTGCAGGTTACGATGGATGTGCCGGTACAGTTGGCCCATGCCATCTGTGGTGAACTGGATCTGAAATGCGAGTTCACGGACAAACGTCAGCGCGCACGCATCCTGATACCGTCTGCGCGCCGCATGGTGGTGCCGAAAGTGATCTTGGGGGCAAACGCCCAGCTAAAATGTCGCTTCATCGTCGAAGGCCTGTCGAAATACGGGCGTCCCGGCAATGCGCTGTCCATCGGGCAATTCTACAAAGGGCAAGAGCTTGGCCGTGTGAGCTGGCAATGGACCAAGAGGCGTGACCCGAAGAAACTCGGGTAATACCAACACCGCTGGCGCTAAATTATCGGCGCCAGCGCTACCACCATTCCCATAGTCGCGTTCCACATGGGTGCATTCATACAGTGCCAAAACGCACGGACGTCCTACATCGTCAGTTGAGGCACGCACGCGCCAAAGACACTAAGGACAAGCGGATAAGGCTTCAAAACTCCCAATTATTCGCAGGTGCCCGTACCTGCTGGCAGCGACAGTGTTCGGGCATCGCCGGAGAGTACGAGCGCGAGCGACCCTTCTGTCGAAGGCGGAAGCAAAACGAAGCGAATGCCGTTCGGCCCATCCATCGGCACCTGTCCATTGATGGCAGTCAGAGTAACACCCGGCTCGACAGCAACGACCCGCTCCTTGCTCGCCGTGCAGCCCGTGGTCAGCGCTATACCATCGCCAAGGTCAAATGTCTGTCCGTCGCGCCCGGTCGCATCCCAGTTCGGGCGCGATTGCCACGTGCCAGTGGGCGCAGAGCTTCCCGCGTTCGACGTGGCAATTGTCTCTTCCGCAAAGGCCGCAGTGCCATTCGCAAGGGCGGCAAGCCTGTCCGTTCCCATCTGTCGAAGCGCGTCAATGCAATGAGTTTCGCCGTCAGCCCATCCGAGCATGGGACTGGCCGCCTGATCGTAGTCCTTGCTGTCGGTATTGGGGTTGTACCGTTCTGGCACACTGCGCCAGAACTGCACCACAAATACGGGGCGTCCGCCTGACGACGGCGTGGCATGGGTCACGCATGTTGCAAGATGATCGCCGGGTCGTCCGGTAAACGGGGCTTCCATCGCCATACCCACAGGCACCAATGGGACTGTCCTGTCGATCTGCGCGATCCGTGTCCCGCCGCCACCGTTCAGATCAACCTCCCATACAGAATAGCTGACAACCGTCTGAAAGCTTTCATCGAAGCCGGTGCCCTGACTTGCGCTGTAATAACCGCCGATGTACCCGAGATCGCTGTAGTCATGGAAGATGATCATTCGCCCAATTTCACTGGCCACGCGCGGCGGCAAGCCACCTCCATCCGGCGCGCCAGCGGGCATCATCCAGGCGGCTGTTGCCACGCCCGCAGCTTGGGTTGCCCGCAACGCATCAGCGATGGGCAAAAGCGCCCCGCTGCCGTCACCCGCACGCGCGATCAACCCGACAAGCCCATTCGTGGGATGTGAAACCGGCGCGCCGATACTGAGCGTGTTGAAGGCGTCACTGCGCAAGATCACCCGATCACCACTTCGACCGGACGGCGTGGCAAGCGCCAACGGGCGTTCCCAGCCACCCAGCGCGTTTTGCGTCATGAAGGACAGTCCGTCGGCCGAGGCAGGATCATATGTGCTGGTCAACGGTTGGCGCGTCATCGCAACATTTGCGAACTTGGCGTTCATCTCCTCTTGGGTCGGTGCAATGGAGATCAGTGCCAGACTGTCATGCCCAGGCATGGGGATATAACTGGTCACGCTATGGCAGGCAGACTGCTCCCACGTCTTGACGCAAACCCCGGGTGTTTCCGCGACAGCGCGCCCCGTCACGAAAACAAGGTTCCCCGGCTCCCCTCCGATCGCCGTCGCGGTTGCAACGGGTGTCCCTTCGGGGCCTTCCACCATGGCTCCGAACAAAAAGAGCTCGTCCGCGGTCTGTGCAGTTGCGACAAAAGGCATTGCAATCAATGCGATGAAGGCGAAACACCTCATGGCTGCGCCTCCATTTGGGTTCCGTTCCACGTCCAGATCACGTCACAGACCTGCGCTGGTCCACCGCATGTCTGTCCTTGCGTGGTGGTTTGCAACGCACTCAGGCCGTAGGCGCGATCAACAAGCCTCGGGTTCACGCCAAGGATCTGTTGTCGTCCCCCCGTCTGCGTAAATACCAGATCAATGGTGCAAAATGCGGCCCCGCAAAATCCAGCTCCGCGGCCTTTTGAGCGGTCATCACAGGTGACGCCAGCCCAATTCAGAATGATGTCGGGCCTGTCATCCCCGTCCAGACGACCGGTGAACTCGGCCCCTTGCGCCAGTGCATAGCCGCCACCGCAGGCTGATGTGATCAATTGGTCCAGCAGCGCACCAGGTACGGCCGGTGTCGGACTTGCCGCCACAGTGCTGCATCCGTCCAGAACAGTAGCCAATGCACGCGACGACCCGCGCAGCGACACACTGACCGGAGGCTGGTTTTGCGTCCCGATTGCGGCCTGTGACCCTGACTTCAATGCTTCGACCAGTCCGGATGGCGGGGTGCCGTACCAAAGCCCGTCCGGCGGCACATGGGTTCCATTGATCACAAAGCTGACCCCGTCCACAATCACGGCGAACTGTTCGACACGCTCCGCCCCAGCAACGGCGGCAGCCCAACCCTGTGTCCAAAGGAATGGCTGGCGATCCAGACACATGACGCCAAGCGCACCCCCTTGCGCCGTCACGCCAAAAGCAGAGTCGTAGCCGACGAAGATTTCCGAGCCCGGTCCGATCCGCCACTCAGCCGCTGCGGCAACTGGATGCAGACAAAGAAAAAGCACCAGCAAAAATGCGCGGGTCATATGTAAAATCTCCCCTTCTTAAATGGGGAATATGGTGCACAGCTGATTTTGGCAGTCAATCGCAATGCCCTGACGTGTGCCAGCGCGCACTTTCAAGGAGGCACGCCCCCGACTTCGGCATCCATCTGTCAGAAGTCGACCGTCAGATCCGTGACCGAAGGATTAGTCCGCGCCACCACGCGCCCGTTTGAGACGACGAAAAGGCGTGCAGGGCGCAGGCGCAAGGCATCTATCCGATCCATCGCATCCAGAACCACAAGACTGCCCCGCTTTCCGGGTTCCAGACCAAATTCCATCCCCATGATCTGCGCTGGCGTTCGGGTCACCATGTCAAACGCGGTTCGCATGGCATCGGGTGCGGTCATATGGGCAACGTGCAGACCCATATGGGCGACGTCCAACATGTCGCCGGACCCCAGCGGATACCAAGGATCCCGCACGCAATCCTGTCCAAAGGCCGCAGTAACCCCGGCCGCCAGCAACTCCGGCACACGCGTCATGCCGCGCCGTTTCGGGTAGCTGTCCATGCGCCCCTGCAAGGTGATGTTGATCAGTGGGTTGGGGATCGCCGACACGCGCGCCTCTGCGATCAACGGCAGCAGCTTGGCTACATAGTAGTTGTCCATGGAATGCATCGACGTCAGATGCGATCCGGTCGTGCGGCCCTGAAGCCCACAGCGGATCGTCTCGGATGCCAATGTTTCAATGTGGCGGCTGAGCGGGTCATCACTTTCATCGCAGTGCAGATCAACCATCAGACCACGGTCCGCCGCCAGTTCACAGGCGGCCCGCACTGCCGCAGCACCATCGGTCATCGTCCGTTCGAAATGCGGGATGCCGCCAACCACATCCACACCCGCATCCAGTGCACGCACAACGTTCGCTTCCGCTGTCGCGGACCTGAACCAGCCGTCTTGCGGAAAGGCGACAAGCTGCAGGTCCAGTACGTCGCGCACATGGTCACGCACCTCAAGCAATGCCTCAACGGTTTGAAAGCTCTTGTCGGTGACGTCCACATGGCTGCGGATCGCCAGTACGCCTTTCCCAATCGCCTCACGGCAATAGCTCAGGGCACGGGCCACAATGTCCTCTCGGGATTGCAGTTTTTTCAACTCACCCCAAAGCGCGATCCCCTCGAGCAACGTGCCCGACATGTTGACCCGCGGTGTGCCGTAGCTTTGTGTCGCATCCATGTGGAAGTGCGCGTCGACAAATGGCGGGCTCACCAATTTACCACCTGCGTCAACGACCTGAGCGGCGTCAGCAGTGATGTCGGGTTCCACTGCCGCGATCATACCATCCGCAATTGCGATATCGACCGTGCGGCCATCGGGCAGAAGACCGTTTTTGACGAGCAGATCAAAAGTCATATGCGCTAATCCTCCATCACATGGGCTGCATCGGGCGACCAACTCAGCCAGAACCGCTGGCCGGGTTCCGGCGACAATGCCGCAAGCTGTGTCTCGTTCACTTGCGCCTTCAGTTCCTCGCCGCCCGGTCCTTCGAAATAGCAGATGATACCTGTGCCCGCGAATTCCTCCGATACGAAATCGGCCGGGATGGCGGCTGTCGAAGGCGGGGTATCATGTATTTCCATACGATCAGCGGCCACCACAATCTCCGTGTGGCCTTCCGTGGCACCGGGCAATGGATACTCTGTACCGTCGATTATGATGATGCCGCCGGTCACGGTCCCTTCCAGAATATTGTTGCGTCCGACGAACTCAGCCACAAACCGGTTTTTAGGCGCGCGAAATATCTCTTGGGGTGTGCCGATCTGCGCGATTTCACCCTGCCCCATGATGACAACCCGGTCCGCCATCGCGAAGGCTTCGGATTGCGAATGGGTCACGTAGACAAAGGTGATCCCCAGCTCTTTCTGCAACTTGGTCAGAACACCCTGCATCCGAATGACCAGATGCGCATCAAGCGCGGACAACGGCTCGTCCAGCAACAGCATCTGAGGTTCGGTCACAAGCGACCGCGCCAATGCAACGCGTTGTCGCTGGCCGCCGGACAGGTCGTCGATCCGGCGTGTTTCGAACCCTTTGAGCCCCATGCGGTCCAACCACAACATTGCGCGGGCGTCACGCTCGCTGGCGGGGACCCCGCGCATTTTCAGGCCGAACTCGACATTTTCCTTGACGTTCAGAAACGGAAACAAGGCCAGGGATTGCCAGACCAGCGGCGTGTCGCGGTCGTGCACAGACACGTTGTTCATCGCCTTCCCATCAATGCGTATGGTCCCGGCGGTTGGCGTTTCCAAGCCCGCCAACATGCGCAAGCTTGTTGTCTTGCCACAGCCCGAAGGCCCCATGATGGCCACGAACTCACCACGCCCGATGGTGAGGTCGAGCGCTTTGACGGCCTCGAACGGGCCATAGCTTTTCTTGATACCCGAGAAGTCGACAAGTGGATCAGCTTCGGTCATTTCGCGGACTTTCTGAGGATAAGAAGTTGTGCCACGATGACGAGGGTCATCGACGTCAGAAACACGACGGTCCCGATGGCATTGATCTGTGGATCGACATTGCCTTGAAGGATTTCAAGGATCATCACCGGCACCGTTTTGTTCAGGCCCGAGACGAACCACGCGACAATGAATTCATCAAAGCTGACCGCCGCCGTCAGGCAGTAGGCCGAGATGATGGCAGGCGCGCAAAACGGTATCACGACGGAACGCATCGCCCGCCAAGGGGACGCACCAAGGTTCCAGGCTGCGGCCTCCAACGACGGGTCCATCTGCTGCAAGCGCAATCTGCAAATCGCCATGGCAAAGGGCGCTCCCATAACTGTGTGGGCAATAATGATACCCGGCAATGTGCCTGACAGCCCCAGCCGGGACAGCCACGCCAACATCGCCAGCCCCATGATGACCAGCGGAATGGTGGGCGGCAGCAAGGCCAGCGCCAGGTATGCGTTCTTGAAGCGGAACCCGTACCGGAAATCTGTGTAGGCGGTCGCAAACCCCAGGCACGTGGACAGGGCCGCCGCTGCGGCTGCCACAATCAGTGAATTGCGAAATGCCGTCCAGACTTCGGGCCGGGAAAAGGCTGTTTGATACCATTGCAACGTAAACTCACCCAACGGGACCGTCGGAAACCGGTCAGAGTTGAATGAGAACACCATGCTCGTCACGATGGGTGCAAAGACGAAGGCAAACAACGCCGTCAGATAGACCCACGACAGGGTGTTTCCCAGACGCATGCCTTACGCCCTCCGCCTGTAGGCTGCGGCGACAGCACCAAAGGCAACCACAAACAGCGTGACAATCATCATAACCGCGACAACGGCGGCACGGGGCCATTGTTGTCCGGATTTGGTTGTATCAACGATCAGGATGGACAGCGTCGGCGGGTTCGATCCCCCCAAATAGAACGGGCTCACAAAATCGCCGAAGGTCAGGATGAAGGCGAACACAAATCCAATGATCAATCCGACCTTGGCCGCCGGTACGATGACGCGAAACAGGGTCTCGCGCGGATTGGCCCCAAGATTGCGCGCAGCCTCAATCAATGACCGATCGACTGCGGCCAGACTGAAGGTCTGCAGGATGACAACCAGCGGCAACACCAGCGTCATGTATCCAACCATCACACCAAAACCGGAGTTGAGCATCGTGTATGGACCCAACCCAAAGAACCCGAGAATCGCATTCAAAGGGCCACTGCCCGCCAAAAGCACCTGCCACGCGTAAATACGCACAAGATAGGACGTGAAGAACGGGACTATCAGAAAGAAAACCGCCCAGCGACGCACCGTATCCGAAGTGCGAAAGGCCAACGCAAAGGACGCGGGGAAGGCAATCAGGCTTGCAAGTGTGGCCGCGAGCGTTGCCCGCCAGAAGGTCACGAAATAGGCGTCCCAAAAGAAGCCGCGGCTCAGCATCCGATCCCAGTTGTTGAGAACGAAATCCGGCTCCATCCGGTAGTTGCGCACCAACCAAAAGGACATTGCGACCATCAAAAGCAGTGGTCCGACGAAAAACAGCCCCTGCCAGATCAGCAGCGGCAGTCGCCAGACATAGGGATAGGTTGCGTCTCGTTTCGCCATGAAGTCTTTCAGCAGAAATCACCCGCACCACAAGGGCGGCACGGGTGCCATGTCACCACAGCTCAGGCTGTTTTGTATTCCGACCAGAAATCGTTCCAGTCCTCCAGCGTTTGTTGCCGGGGAATGTCGCGGAAGAACAGCCGCCCTTCGGACAGCAGCTTGATCGGGCTTTGGGCGTGGCCCTCTATCATGCCGGAACGGTCTGCCTCGGCGGGGTTCGCGTCCTGAATGGCGGCCCAGCCTGACTTGGTTGGCGACAGACCCGGATAAGCTGCCATCTCAATCGATTTGACCTGTCCGCGCGGGCTCAGCATGTACTGGATGAACTTGTTGACGACGTCCTGCTTGCTGGACCCTTTGCCGATGGAATAGCTCTCGGTCCATTGAACGCCGCCCTCCTCTGGAATGACACTGGCCACAGGTGCGCCGTCTTTCTGAAGCACGCCTGTGATCCAGTCGCCGATACCGCACATCGCCAGCATCTCACCGTTCTTGAGCGATGAGAAAGAGCCGCCATAGTCGAAATATCCACCGACCTGCGGTTTGAGGCTCAGCGTCTTTTCCTGCAAGGCATCCCAAGCCCCACCGTCAATATCGAACGGCGACGGGTTGCGGTTACCGTTCAGCAACGAAATCTGCCCGAGGCTCGGCAAGTGCCAGTCAAAATGGCCAACCTTGCCGGTGACTTTCGGGTTCCAGAACGCATTGTAACTCATGGCTTCTTCGGCTGTCAGTGCGTCGGTGTTGTAGGACACGCCCAGCAGACCGTACCGCACCATGACGGACCAAAGCTGGTCACCGGTCCAGTGCCCGGGGAAGTTCTGATATTCAGGGTAGAAATCATCGAATGGAAACAGCGATGCGTCCATTTCGTCGATATACCCGGCTGCGTTCAGTTGCTGAACGAATTCTGCATCCGATAGGATAAGGTCATACGTTCCCGGAGGGGACTGGGCGATCAGTGCCAACATGTTGTCCCCGCCCGCATAGTATTTGGGCACGAACTTGACGTTATTCTCCGCCTCGAACTCGGCAACGATATCCGGCTCGGCATGACCGTACCACGCCAGCATGTTGATCTGCACCGGGTCCTGGGCCCATGCCCGGTTGATCATCGGTACCGTCAACGCGGCGCCAGCAGCGCTCGTCAGCAATCCGCGCCGGGTGAATGTCATCTTCGATTGGGACATGGGACCTCCTTGTTGATTGCACCGATGGTGGGGGCAAAGCGCATGTTTCACGCGTCCCCCTCATCGCTTGCAGCCAAGGTTAGTCACGACTCGATGCATTTGGGAAATTTGCAGTTTGTATACGTCGATAAATTTTGCTTATGCAAAATCCGGTTTGTCGTTTTTCCGGATATGATCAAGCAGGTGCTGCGTCAGCGCGTGCCCTGCATCATGAAGCACAGCATGTTTGTAAAACAGGCCGATGCTCAATTGTGTAAGCGCAGGAAAGCCTTCGTCGTCGCGCACTATGCGCATGCCGGGTTTCAGAGTGGCTGGCGTCAGCGCGGTGGCGCCCAAGCCGGCCAGAACCGCGGATTGCAGCCCTTCAACATCGCGCGACACCAGAACCGTCCGCCAGCCACGGCCAGAGGTTCGCAGCGCATTGCGCATCCGTGACGCGTATTCGCAAGGGTCTGGGTGGCGTACGATGGGAACCGGTTTTTTGGGATCAAAAGACGCGTCTTTCTTCAACGCCCAAAGCGGCTCAATCGCGGTCGTCTCCACCAGGTACGGCACGTTGCCTTCAGGGACGAGAGCGACCGTGATATCGAGCCGATCATCCGCCAAAGCGACCCGCAGGTCCGAAGACAGCATACTTTCGATTTCGATGCGCACATCAGGATGGCGCGCTGCAAATTCTGATATCGCTTCAAGCAAAAAGCTATGTGAAAAGTCCGTGGGCACACCCACGCGTATCCATCCCGCGAGCGCGGAATCTGCGAAATGCGCAACGATATCATCATTCAACCGCAACAGCTGGCGGGCATAAGGGCCAAGAGCCACACCATCATCGGTCAGCCTGAATTGGCGTCCGGCCGTCCTGATCAGCTTGGTTTGCAACAGATCCTCCAGCCTGCGGATCTGAAGGCTGACGGCAGGTTGCGTGCGACCAAGCGCCTTGGCTGCTTTGGTAAACCCGCCGAGATCGACAACGGTCACAAAACTGCGAAGCAGATCGGTTGGAATATTCTTTGGCACACATCCATTTTGGAAATTTATGAATACATATCAACTATCAATTTTTGAAATTTCAGCTTCTTGGCTAGGCTTGTCTGCGCAACCCCGGAGTCATCCTTGACACACCAAGACTTCACAACAGCCCTGCGAGGTCCGGAAACACTCGTGACACCGGTCATCCACGTGTTGGATGCGGGTCAGGCGCTGCGAAATCTCGACACGGTGGACGCCGCAGGCTGTCCCGGGGCGTTCCTCATCAATCACGATTTCTCCATGGAAGAGTTCCTGCCCATCCTCAAAGAGGTTCGGGCCGCCCGCCCCGACCTTTGGCTCGGCGTGAACTTTCTGGATCAACCCGGCGACATTGCCTTTCCCATCCTCGGGCAATTGGCCGGGGACGGCTGCCAGATCGACGCTTATTGGGCCGACGACGCGCGGATAGATGAGCGTGTCGATCAACAGGACATCGCAGAGGACATTGCGCGCATACGCAAGCAAAGCGGTTGGACCGGCGTCTACCTTGGCGGCGTCGCATTCAAGAAACAGCGCTCCGTGCCCGAAGAACAATACGCCCGGGCCGCCCGGCTCTCCGTGCCCTATCTGGATGTCGTGACAACATCCGGCATCGCCACAGGGCACGAGGCGGATCTGTCGAAAATGGAAACCTTCCGGAACGCAATCGGCGATGCGCCACTGGCACTTGCCTCGGGGATCACACCTGAGAATGCCGCGGAATATTGCGGCCTCGTGAACTGCTTTCTGGTTGCGACGGGCATCAATTATCCGGGCGATTTCTACAACATCGATCCCGCGCGGCTGGACGCGTTGCTCGCGATCACCCGCAAACAAGGAGAAACAGTATGACCGATCTCAAAGGCCCCCGTGACGCGCGCTGGTACTTGTCGCTCATGTCGCCGAACACAAAGGGTCCTCAGTTTGCGTGGCTTGATCCAACATCAATCTACATCAACGCGGCGGCGTTCGATGATCTGCTGGATGATCTGTGCGCCGACCTGAACGCTGACGACATCGACGTTGTCGCCGGGCTGGACGCCATGGGTTTTGTGCTTGGCGCGGCACTGGGTGCACGATTGGGACGTGGCTTTCTGCCGATCCGCAAATCAGGCAAGCTTTGCGTCGACACGGACAAGGTCAGCTACGGCAACTACTCAGGCCGGACACAGGACATGGAAATGCGCACACCGGCGTTTGCAAAAGGCACGCGGGTGTTGATTGCCGATCAATGGGTCGAAACCGGCGGGACAATGGACGGCGCAGTTCGCCTGATCGAACGGCAAGGCGGCAAGGTGGCGGGCATGGTGGCGATTGCCATGGAAGAGAACGCAGCCACGAACGTCTACCGCGAAAGCTACAAAGTGGTCACAGCTGTCCTGCAAAACACGCCGTGGCAGACGGAATGCAACGCGCAAACCCTGTCCAGCTTCGGAACCTACCAGCCAGAGCGGACATTCCCAGCAGCCGGTCGCACAAAAAGTCCCGAAGCCATCCGGGGCTAGACGGCCCCTGCTGCCCTGCCGCGCAGGGGCGGAAAGCACCATCTTCGAAACGGCCCGCGCGGCGCCAGTGCCAATCGCGCTACAGCGCGCCGCACGTGATGGACAGCAAATCACTCCGTTCGGAGGCGTTTGCCAAAGCGCAAGTCGAACGGAAAAACGGGGCGTCAACCAAAGGTGCCACGGCAACATCTTGCCGATCTGCTCAATTTCGCGACGCCGAAGTCACAACCTTTGGGCGAAATCGCTCTCGACACAAATTCTCGTTCGACTGTTCACCAACTTTTACAATTAGATGAGAGCTCAAGCCAAGAACGTCTATTTTACGGGGGAAACGACATGGGCCGTCATCAGCGCAACTTTGAATTTGGATCTTTTGGGGCAGATACCCTGACGGGAACAGACGGCCGGGACGTCGTCTTTGCATTCGGTGGGCACGATTCAATCTCGTCGGGGGCCGGTAACGATTTGGTCTTTGCCGGATTCGGCAACGATACGATCAACGGCGGTGCCGGAAACGACCGCATCTTCGGCGGGCTCGGGTTCGATACGGCCCAATATGCAGGTGCTGTCGACGATTACTCCATCAGCACAAAGGGCCGCTGGGGACCGACCACCGTCACCTCCACCAATCCAGACGTCGAGGATGCAGGCCGGGACAAGCTCTACAGTATCGAGGCTCTGTACTTTGCCGCTGACGACTACACCCTGTTTCTGAACGGCCAGAACAACGCGGTGCTTGCAGGCGACGATGCCGTTTCAACCACAGAAAACGCGACCCTGACACTCGCGACAGACACATTGCTGGCGAATGATCGTGAATTCGACGGGGACACGACCGAAATCACAGACGTCTCGGCCACAAGCGCGGCAGGGGCCACAGTGAAGTTTGCCGGAGGCGAGATCAGCTACGATCCGGGCACCCTTTTTGATTTTCTGGCTGCGGGTGAAACCGCAACGGACACGTTCACCTATGTCGTGGACGACGGACGCGGCGGGACGGACACCGCCACCGTGACTGTGACCATCACGGGCGAAAACGACGCGCCCAACCTGCTGACAGTCGACCAGATTTGTCTGATCGAAGGCAACAGCACGGTTCAGGCCGTGATCGACGCCAGCGACCTTGATGGCGACGCTTTGACCTTCTCGTTGTCGGGCCCGGATGCGGACCTGTTCACGATCGATGCCGCGACAGGTGCAATCAGTTTTACCGCGCCGCCTGAATTGGCAAATCCGCTCGATCAGGGTGGCGACAACATCTACGACCTTGAACTGACGGTATCGGACGGCACGCAAAGCACGACACGGAGCGTTGCGGTACAGGTGGTTCCCGCGCCCCCGACCGGCGGGACGGGATCAACACCCATTGCCTTTGACATGGTCGGAAGCGCATCGCTGGGACTGCTGGGTTTCGTAAACACGGCGCCCGCATTTTCGAGTGCTGCGGACGGGTTCGGGTTATTCCAGGCCGGTGCAGGCTCCGTTCCATTCAGTCTGATCGACGACAGCGCCGCCGTGTTCCCGGGCGACATGCTTGGCATCATCGACAGCAACAGCAACACGGATGTGTTCTTTGGTGCGACCGACACGCAGAACGCAGACAATGATGGCCCCGTTTCAGCAACGTGGAGCTTCGACGTCTCAGGCGCGAGCGATCTCAGCCTCAGCGTGGATGTCGGCGCCATGGGCGATTTCGAAAGCTCCGACAGCTTTGCGCTGACTTACAACATAGACGGTGGCCCCGACATTGTGCTGTTCGAATTCGTAGCTGACGAAGACGCAACAGGCACCTATACCTTGGCCGGCGGCACCGAAGTATCTCTGGACGATCCACTGATCGTGGCCGGCACGGGCGAGGTTTTGTCCAACACGCTCCAGACACTCAGCGCAGACTTGGCCGGAACCGGATCCGTGCTGAACGTCACATTGACCGGCAGCAGCGACGGCGGGTCAGAAGCGTTCGCCATACAGAATCTGGTTATTGAGGATACGGCACCGTCCGTGCTGCAGGTGGTGGCTTCGGCGCTGACGGGCGAAGCGGACGTGAACCTGATTTCGTTCACCAACAACGCCCCGGTTTTCTCAAGCGCGGGCGACGGATTTGGCGTCTTCCAAGTCGGCACAAGCGCATCAATACCCTTCAGCCTGATTGACGACAGCGCCGCCACCTTCCCCGGTGACAGCCTTGGCATCATCGACAGCGACGGCAACACAGACCCGTTTTTTGGCGCCACCGATACCGTCAACGGCGACACAACCGGTCCGGTGTCGGCGACATGGGCTTTTGATATCTCCGGGTTCACCGACTTGATACTGTCGCTCGACGCCGGAGCGATGGGTGACTTCGAAGGCACGGACAGTTTCAGCTTTACCTACAACATCGATGGCGGCACCGAGATGTCGTTGTTTGACTTCGTCACGGACGATACGGCAACGCTTGACTACACGCTTGCCGGTGGCAGTGTTGTGTCCCTCGACGACCCGCTGACCCTGTCGGGGTCGGGTGAGGTTCTCTCCAACGTCCTGCAAACGCTCAGCGCTACGATCGAGGGCACCGGCGCGACCCTGAACCTGACATTCACCGCCAACACTGATGGCGGGTCCGAGGCGTTCGCCTTCCAGAACATCGTGATCGAAGGCGCGGGCGAAGGCGGCGTCGGAGAGCCGGAGCCACCGACCTATGCCGTCTCGACCGACAGCGGCGATGTGTTCGAGGGCGACGATGGCGTCACCGAAGTCACGTTCGAGATTACCCGCGACGGCGATGTGTCCGAAGCAGGAAGCGTTGATTTCGCCATTGGTGGTGACGTCGATGCCGCCGATTTCGGTGGGGTGCCTCCCGCGGGAACGGTTCAGTTTGCCGCCGGTCAAACCTGCGCCACGGTGACCTTTGCAGTGACGGGCGACACCGTGATCGAAGACGATGAAACCTTCACCGTCACCCTCGCCAACCCCGTGGGCGGCGATATCACCACGGACAGCGCCTCTGTCGTGGTGCTGGATGATGATGACCGGGTTCTGATCTCGGACATTCAGGGCGATGGCGCGGAAAGCGAACTGGTCGATCAAGTTGTCACGGTCGAGGCAATCGTCACCTACGTCACATCGGACGGATATTTCCTGCAGGAAGAGGACGCCGACAATGACGCCGATGCGCAGACATCCGAAGGTATCTTTGTCTTCACGGGTGGGACGAACCAGCCACAGGTCGGCGATCTGGTTGTCGTGCGCGGTGTGGTCGACGAATTCTTTGGCACCACGCAATTGGGTCAGGACACGGTCCGCGTTGTCTCATCGGGCAACGACCTGCCAACGGCAGCCACCGTTCTGCTCAGCGGCGCGGCACAGAACTTCGAGGCGATCGAAGGCATGCGCTTCTCCCTCGACAGCGGGATTGATGGGGAAAACATCACGGTGATCGAGAATTTCAATCTCGACCGCTTTGGCGAAATCACCGTGTCGGCCGGCATACAGACACAACCAACCCAGCTTTTCGATGCCCAGACCGAAGCCGCCGATGTCGCAGCACTGGCGGAAGAGAATGCCAACAACCGGCTGCTGATCGATGACGGGAATTCTGCGCAAAACGCCGACGAATTCCAGTACATCCCCAACACGTCGCCCGGCGACAATGGCAATGGCTTCCTTGATGCGGGCGATACCTTCACCGAAACCGGACCCACGCTCCGGCTCGGGGCGGAGATCGACGGACCAACCACGGGGATCATGACCTTTGGCTTTGGCGAGTACCGGATGCTGGTCGAAGGCACGCTGAACATCGACGAAAGCACCAATTCCGGCGCGCGCGAACAGACAGCGCCGGATGTCGGGGGCGACATCCAGATCGCATCGGTCAACGTGCTGAACTACTTCTCCACTCTGGTCGGTGATGGCGGTTCGGGGCCCAACGACCTCAACCCACGCGGCGCCGCCTCCGAGGGCGATCTGGAACGCCAAACCGAAAAACTGGTCGAAGCCATGACCGGTACGGGGGCCGAGGTTTTTGCCCTGCAAGAGATCGAGAATGGGGGCTTTGGCGCGGACTCGGCCATTGCCACACTCGTCGGGGCACTGAACGACGAAGCGGCCCTCACTGGATCAGGCGCAGACTACGCGTTTGTCGATCCGACGACCGATGCGGGCTTTATCGGCACCGACGCGATCACCACCGGCATTGTCTATGACGCCAACGCGGTGTCGGTCGTGGGGTCTGACTTCCTTGCGTTCGAAGAAAGCTCTGCGGCCACAACCTTTGCCTTGGCCGAAGTGCTGAACGCGGTGGTGCCAACGGGAGACCAGGTCGGTGATTTCCAAAGGAACCGTCCCGCTGTTGCGGCCACTTTCGAGGACAATGAAACCGGTGAGACGTTCACAATCGTATCGAACCACTTCAAGTCCAAAGGTCCAAGCGGGCTGGACGGGCTGGTCGAGGCCGCACAGGACTACCTCGATGGTGGCGGCACGGACATCACGCAGGCCGATATCGACGCGCTCATCAACGATCCCAACTATGATCAGGGCGACGGCCAGGGCTTCTGGAACCAGGTTCGCGCAGACGCGGCCGCCGAAGTGCAGACGTGGATCGAAAACGACTACATGGGCGGTGGCGTCACGAACTTCATCATCATGGGTGATCTCAACGCCTATGCGCAGGAGGATCCTGTCCAGACGCTGACGGACGACCCCGACCTTGTCGATCTGATCGACGAATTCATCGGCCAGGACGAAGCATACAGCTTTGTCTTTGACGGCCAACGGGGCGCGTTGGATCACGCCATCGCATCTGGCGATATGCTCGGCATGATCACCGGCGCGGCAGAGTGGCATATCAACGCCGATGAACCGGACCTGCTCAACTACAATTCGGCGTTCAACAATCCGAACTTCTTCGAAGGCAGCCAGTTTGCCGCGTCAGACCACGACCCGTTGATCATCGGCCTTGATACATCTCCGAACGACATCTTGCTCGGCTGATCTGAACGCAAGGAACACGCGCCTCGCCAAGTCCCGGCGGGGCGCAACTTTCGTGATCCGGCGGATTTGTCTGCTGGGCACGCGCCCCACTTGCCATAACCGGGATGCCCTTCCGGAGCCATATCCGCCACCTTAAACGTGGTCACATAACCAGTCCGCTCAACGGCGGCACGCACGGAACCACCAATGTCAGCCATCCTCGTCTGGCTTGCCTTTCTCTCCTTTCCGCTGGCGATTGGCGTCCTGATGGTCAAAGTCAATCGGACCGGCTGGAAAGCGCAATACAAGGCGGCGGTCCAAACCGCGCTGGGAACCGTATTGCTGCTGGGACTGCTCTTGGGATTTGTATGGATAAACGCCCTCGTCGGGCGCGTTGCATTGTTTGAATTCGTGGCTGGATGTCTGGTCGGAACAGGCGTCCTCTGGAAGACCTCCGGCCGTTTCGGACCCGGCCCGTAATTCCTTAACCGCGACGGTTGCCGCTTAACCGATCTGAACACTCCATGACCGGTCCATCGCCTCCAGAGAACACTCAGTCTCGCTCCGACACTTCCATCGCACGCCGCGTGAACGCGGCTGCGCTCAGTCCACCTCGCGGGTCAGCAACGCCACCGGGGCGTCTTCGGCCCTGACGAAATCCAGCGCGGGTTTTTCCGCCACCGCCGTCAGCCGTTTGAACTCGTACCGCATCTCGCCCAACTCCTCGTCGGACGCCACGATCAGGCATTGGAACAGGTGGATTGCCCCATCATAGAGGTCCACATATCCCCGCATATGCGGAGCGTCGGAGGTCATCGAAAACCCGGTCTTCCACATGCGCAGAACAGGATATGTGTTCCCATCTGCGGCAAGGCGCAGGCGCGATGCAGCTTTCAAAGATTGCAGACGCGCGCTATCCAGCCCCGCTTGCACTTCCTTCGGTACGAATGTCGACATGGCAGTCTTTCCTTTCCGTCCCCACGGCAGAAGATGTCCGACAAATGAGTCGTTCCAGTTAAATTCCAATGACATGGCAGGAGTCTTTCGAAATGTGGCTTTCCTGTGACTCCGGTCTTTCTCATATGTGTGTGCACAAACGCAGGCGCAATGCGCACAACAGGCGCGTTGCGCGAAAATCCGCAACCGCTACATCTGACCCAGCACAAGCAGGAGAAGCGGCATGGGCCTTTTGGTAGACGGCATCTGGCACGACCAGTGGTACGACACGAAAAAAAGCGGTGGAAAGTTCCAGCGCAGCCAGGCCAAGTTCCGCAACTGGATCACTGCAGATGGCAGCGCCGGTCCTTCGGGTACAGATGGGTTCAAGGCCGACAGCGGACGCTATCATCTCTATGTCTCCTACGCTTGCCCATGGGCACATCGCGCACTGGTCTTCCGCAAGCTCAAGGGGCTTGAGGACCATATCAGCCTTTCTGCCGTGCACCCCGACATGCTGTCCGAGGGTTGGACGTTTGAGACAGATGACAAGGGTGCCACCGGCGACACGCTCTATGATCTTCCCTTTGCCCGCGACATCTATACCAAGGCCGATCCCCAGTTTTCGGGCCGCGTGACCGTGCCGATCCTGTGGGACAAACACCGCGAAACCATCGTGAGCAACGAAAGCTCCGAGATCATCCGCATGTTCAATTCGGCCTTTGACAACATCACTGGCAACACCGCCGATTACTGGCCCGAAGACTTGCGTGGCGACATGGAGCCGGTGAACGACCGCATCTATGACACGTTCAACAACGGCGTTTACAAGTCCGGCTTCGCCACCACGCAAGAGGCGTATGACGACGCGGTTCATCCGCTCTTTGATACGATGGATTGGCTCGAGGACCGGCTGTCAGGCGCACGCTATCTGATGGGCAACCGGCTGACCGAGGCCGACTGGCGGCTCTGGACGACACTGGTGCGGTTCGATGCGGTCTATCACCTGCACTTCAAGTGCAACCGCAAGCGGCTGATGGATTACCCGCACCTCTGGGCCTTTACGCGCGAGCTGTATCAGGTGCCCGGCGTGGCCGAGACGGTGAACATGGATCACATCGTGCGCCACTATCACTACAGCCACGAAAGCATCAATCCGCACAGAATCGTGCCCATCAATCCGGTTCTGGACTTTGATGCGCCGCACGGGCGCGACGCGCTCAGCTGACCCCGTAGTGCTCGACCATGGCCGCCAGGTCTTCTGGCGGCGTGCCCGCTGGCAAAAAGGCGCAGGCATTGCTGGAATGGTTGAAGATCGATCCGTCCGAGAAGAACGTCGTGTCGGTCACAAAGATGACCCGCGCGTTAGGATGACGATAGCTCGCAAAATCGGCGACGGCCAAAGCGCTGCCCTCGTCCAGAACAAGGTCCATGACGATAATGTCCGCCGCGTGATCAGACAGATGCTCAACGGCCTCGTCTTGCCCCTGGACCAGGGAGACAACGGCACCCTGTCGCTCAAGATGCCGCTTCCACAGCACCCCAAGCTCACGCCGACTCTCTACAATCAATACGTTCATGGTCACTCCGAGCCACCCAACATGGCCCTCGTTTTAAGTACTGGGCAAGATTGTCTTAACAATCAGTTAATGATTCACATTATTCGTTAACGGATCGGCGTACTCTTGAAAACTGCGCGACATTCCGCTTTGAGCGGGCCAAATGCCGCCGAAATGGCCACAATCGGCAAGGGGGACTTGCATTTTGCTTCAAAAGCGAGATCACGGGGGTGGGCTTGATGCAGCCGCTGTACGGCACGGAGGAACCCGGTCAGATTGGATCGATCTGTCCACCGGCATCAATCCAGTCCCCTACCCCGTCCCCACAGTCGCAACAGATGCCTGGACCGCATTGCCGGATGCTGCAGCAAGCGCGCGGTTGGTGGCCGCCGCGCGGCACTTCTGGGACGTTCCCGCCTCAGCCGACATTCTGGCGACACCCGGCGCCTCTGCCGTCATTGCCCAGATTCCAAGGCTCGCAAAACCCGGCGCGGTGCGCATCCAGACACCAACCTACAATGAACATGCGGCAAGCTTCGCACATCACGGTTGGCAGGTATGTGCTTCGGGTCCCGCAGATGCGTGTGTCGTGGTGCATCCGAACAATCCCGACGGGCGCATGTGGGCATCAGCAGACATCGACACAACGCTCGCCATTATCGACGAAAGCTTTTGCGACGTTGCCGAACAGGACAGCCTGATGACCTTGGCGGCACGGCCCGGCACACTTGTGCTCAAGAGCTTTGGCAAATTTTGGGGACTTGCAGGTCTACGGCTCGGGTTCGTCATAGGCGACCCCGCACTGATTGCACGACTGGCAGACATGCTGGGACCGTGGCCCGTATCGGGGGTCGCATTGGAAGTCGGAGCGACAGCACTGGAAGATGCAGAATGGGCCGACGCCACCCGGACACGGCTGGCGACAGATGCTGAGCGACTGGATGCGCTCATGGCACATCGCGGCGCAAACATCGTTGGGGGGACATCCCTGTTCCGGCTTTACGACGTGGATGATACGCAGGCCTGGCAGGACCGCTTGGCACAACACCACATCTGGTCGCGGGTCTTTCCCTACAGCACGCGCTGGCTGCGTCTGGGGCTCCCCCATCCCAAAGACTGGGCACGGGTCGAGGCCGCCCTTTGAACGCGGCACTTGTTCTTGCCCTCGCCATGGCGCTGGACGCACAGGTTGGAGAGCCGCGGTGGCTGTGGTCCCGCCTGCCCCACCCCGCTGTGCTGATGGGGCGCGCTGTGGGCTGGTTGGATACGCATCTCAACACAGGCCCCAACGCGCGCACGCGGGGAGTTCTGGTCGTGGCACTGCTTGTCGGTGGCGCCGCCTTGATCGGTTGGACCATCGCACAAGCTGGGTGGGTGATTGAGCTTCTCGTGGCGGCAATCCTCCTCGCGCATCGGTCCCTTGTGTCGCATGTCGCCGCAGTTGCGCACGGGCTGCGCCAATCCGTTGATGAAGGGCGCCGGGCCGTCGCGATGATCGTCAGTCGGGATGTCAGCGCGTCGTCGCCATCGCAGGTGGCACGCGCGGGCATCGAGAGCCTGTCCGAGAATTTCAGCGACGGCGTCATCGCGCCTGCGTTCTGGTTTCTGATCGGGGGCGTGCCCGGCATCCTCATCTACAAGGTGGTCAATACGGCTGACAGCATGATCGGCTATCTGACACCCCGCCATGCTGCGTTCGGCTGGGCAGCGGCGCGGCTTGACGACGTCCTGAACTGGATACCAGCCCGCCTGACCGGCGCACTGTTCGCAGCGATTGGCGGGGTGGCCCGGGACTGGCCCAACATTTCCAACGATGCGCGCCTGCACAAGTCCCCCAACGCCGGATGGCCCGAAGCGGCCATGGCGCGCGCACTGAACATCGCTCTGGCCGGCCCCCGCTCCTACCATGGCAAGGTCGAGGATCTGGCATGGGTCAACGCCTCAGGGCAACAAGAGCTGCGACCTGCAGATATTGACGCCGCACTGTCGATGGTGTGGAAAGCCTGGGGCCTGACCGTGGGCCTGCTTGGTTTGGTAGGAGTGATCTTTTGGGTATTCTGAAACACGCGGCGACACTGGCCTTCATGGCGATGGCACCCACGGTTGCACTGGCCGAATGCGGCGGCAGCTTCTCAAACTTCAAGGCGGGGTTGAAATCCGAAGCCGTGGCGCGCGGCATCGCCCCGGCAACGGCTGACCAATTCCTCGCATCCGTCCGCCAGGACCCAGCCGTCCTGCGCGCCGACCGCGCCCAAGGCGTCTTCCAACGCCCGTTCATCGACTTCTCCCGGCGTCTGATCTCGCAAAACCGCATCAATGCAGGGCGGGCGAAGGCGCAGCAATGGGACGGCATCTTTGACCGCGTCGAACGCGAGTATGGTGTGGATCGTCACGTGCTCTTGGCATTTTGGGCGTTCGAGACGGATTACGGGGCATTTCAGGGTGACTTCAACACGGCCAACGCATTGGCGACACTGGCCCATGATTGCCGCAGGCCGGACCTGTTTCGCCCACAGGTCTTTGCCGCCATGCAACTGTTCGCCGACGGCAACTTTGACCCGCAACGCACCACGGGCGCATGGGCGGGAGAGATCGGCATGGTCCAAATGCTGCCCGCCGACATCATAGAGAATGGTGTTGATGGCGACGGCGACGGCGCTGTGCGGCTTAAGTCATCCGCCCCGGACGCGCTCCTGTCCGGCGGCAAGATGCTGCAACATTTCGGCTGGCGCGCAGGTCAACCGTGGCTGCAAGAGGTCACCGTGCCAAGCCGGATGGATTGGAGCCAGAGTGGGGTTGGCAAACCCCGCTCCATCGCAGAATGGCAAGCAATGGGCGTCCGTGCGCGCAGCGGGTCGCTGACAAACCTGCCCGCTTCTCTGATCCTGCCACAAGGGCACAAGGGGCCAGCGTTCCTCGCCTACCCGAATTTCGATGTGTATTTCGAATGGAACCAGTCCTTCACCTATGTGCTGACAGCCGCCTATTTCGCAACGCGGCTGGATGGGGCGCAGGTCTATGACGCGGGCACACCGGATGCGGGGCTTGGTCCGGATCAGATGAAGCAATTGCAGCGCAAATTGCAGGCGCGTGGTCATGACGTGGGCAAGATCGACGGCATTCTGGGGGCAGGCACACGCGCCGCAGTGCAGGCGGAACAGACGCGTCTGGGCCTGCCAGCAGACGCTTGGCCGACGCCCGCGTTGCTGGGTCGGCTTTGACAGTGGTGCACCTGTGATGGCCCGAGCGCCTGTCCGGGCCTGATCAGAATAGTTCCCGCCAAAAAGACCTATGGACGGACCGGGAACCGCTCCCCATTTTCCGTCAGCATGACCACACGCCCGGCACTTTCGACATAGCGATCGCAGCGGCCAAACCCGTTGCGAAAGGCGATACATACAGTGCCGTCCTCGCCCACCTCATAGGCCCCGAACGCGGTCCCGCCGCCATTGGCGTAGGTGTAGGAATAAGCACCCCCCGCAGAAAACTTGGACTGCCCATCATCAAAGAACGTCAACGCACTCCCTTCAAGCAGGGCAATGACCGCCTGCCGGTCCAGAACCTTGTCCGTCTCGCGCACGGCCCAACCGTCGGCAAATGCGGACGTGGCACAAAGGGTCAGCAGGAATATCAGTCGCATGAACCAAGGGTAGCACGACCATTGCGCACTGCACGTCACGACGCGGTGACCGGCTCAGGCGACCATCGTCTCCGCCTTCTTCAGGTCCACGGACACCAATTGGCTCACGCCTTGCTCGGCCATCGTCACCCCGAACAACCGGTCCATGCGGGCCATCGTCACCGCATGGTGCGTGATGATCAGGAACCGCGTGTCGGTGCGGCGACACATCTCGTCCAGCAGATCGCAGAAGCGCGTCACGTTGGCATCGTCCAAAGGCGCGTCCACCTCGTCCAGCACACAGATCGGCGCGGGGTTCGCAAGGAACACGGCAAAGATCAGCGCCATGGCCGTCAGCGTCTGCTCGCCCCCTGACAACAGGCTCAGCGTCGACAGCTTTTTGCCCGGCGGTTGGCACATGATCTCAAGACCAGCCTCAAGCGGATCCTCACTTTCCACCATAACCAAATTCGCCTCACCGCCCCCAAAGAGGTGGGTAAAGAGCAGCGAGAAGTTGGAATTCACCTGCTCGAACGCCGTCAACAACCGCTCGCGTCCTTCCCGGTTCAGACTGGCAATGCCGCTGCGCAGGGTCTTGATGGCTTCCTCAAGATCGGCCTTCTCGCCCACCAGCGTATCATGCTCCTCCTGCACCTCCTTGGCATCTTCCTCGGCCCGCAGGTTCACAGCCCCCAGCGCATCGCGCTGACGTTTCAAGCGGCCCACTTCGGTCTCCAGCGTCTCCGCCCCCGGCATCTGATCCGGGGCGACATCCAACGCCGTCAGCAACTGGTTCGGCGTCATCTGCTGCTCTTCCGCGATACGTTCCGCGGCATAGGCAACGGTCTCGCGCGCCGCTTCCGACCGCGCCTCGGACCGGGCGCGAGCCTCGCGGGCCTCGGACGCCAACCGCTCCGCCTCACGCTCGGCCAGGGTCGCATCGCGCAACCGGCCCTCAGCCTCCGACAGCGCATTGGCGGCCTCCGCCTTGCGTGCCTCGGCCCGTGCAATCTCTTCGCTCAGGGCCTCGCGTTTGGCCGCCAATTCACCGGGCGCGGCCTGCGCCTCTTTCAGTTCGGCCTCGGACGTTCCCTTGCGGTCCACCAACTCCGCTGTCCGACGCTCGGCAGTCTCAAGGCGATGCCGCCAGCCGCTGATCTCTTTGGTGATCTCCTGCGCGCGCTTCACCCGCGCCTCGCCCGTGCGGCGCAGATCGTCATGGGCGGACCGGCGCGACATCATGGTGATGCGGGCGGCCTCGACAGTCATGCGCAGATCCTCGACCTCGGCCCGCGCCGCGTCCAGATCCGGCAAATCCGCCAGCGCCCCCTCGGCCTCCGCCACCCGTGCACGGGCGGCCATGGCGTCTTCCTCATGCCGGGTCACAGCCAACCCAAGGGATTCCAAACGCCCCTCCGCCAGATTGCGATCCGCCTCCGCCCGACTCAACGCACGGGCGGCGTCTGCCACCATCCGGTCCGCCTCGCGTCGGGCATGACGGGCCTGTTTATCTGCTTCGGTCAACTCCGCCATGCGGGCGGTCAACGCCTCATGCGCCTGCCGCGCGCCTTCGGCACGGGAGGACGCATGCTCCAACGACTGCTTCAATTCTTCCAGCCGGTTCAACTGCTGCAAGCGCAGGGCCGCAGCACTCGGCGCATCCTCGGCCCAGGCGCGGAACCCGTCCCAACGCCACACATCGCCTTCCACAGACACAAGGCGCTGACCGGGCAGCAACAGGGGCTGCAACCGGGCCGCATCGTCGGCATCCACCAGACCAATCTGCGACATCCGGCGCTGCAACACCTCAGGCACGGACACATGCTGGGTCAGGGCCGTGACGCCATCCGGCAAAGGCTGATCCCGATCATAAGCAGGGAGCACGGACCACCCCGACGGGCCGTCGGCATCGACCTCGGGCGCTCGCAAATCATCGGCCAAGGCTGCGCCAAGGGCCTTCTCAAACCCCTGTTGCACCTGCAACCGGTCCAGGATCTGTCCACCCTCAGCCGTGTCCCGCTCCACAAGCTTAGCCAGGGCACCGGCCTCCGCACGCAGGGCGTTCATCTCGCCCTCCGCCTCTGACCGTTCGGCCCGCGCATCCGCCTCGCGGCCTTGCGTCTCGGCACGGGCCTCCTCGGCGGCCAGCAACGTGGCATCGGCCCGCTGCGCTGTGGCCTCGGCCTCTGTCGCCGCAGCCTGCGCGGCCTCAAAATCCACACCTGCCTTGTCGAGCGCGGCACGGCTGGTCGCCACGGCATCACGCGCCTTATCGGCCTCGGCCTCGGACTTGGCTTCCACCTTGCGGTTGTCCTCAAGCAATCTTTGCGCCGATCCATGACGGGCCGCCAAACGCGCCACATCCTCGGTCCGGTCGGACTGATCGCTCTCGCGGGCCTGCAACACCTGACCGGCCTCACGCGCTCCCTCGGCGGCCTCTGCAAGCAGCGCTTCATGGCCCTCACTCGCCTTGGCAATCTCGGACGCTTCCCATTCGAGCCGGGCAATCGTCTCGCCCGCATCCTTGTTCAGACCACCTTCACGCTCGATGTCCCGCGCCAATTGCGCAATGCGACCCGTCAGCGTTTCAATGGTCTGCTCTGCCTGCCGCTCCTGATCGGACAGGGTATCGCGCTGCACGGCCAAACGCTGCACGACAGCTGCCGCAATGGCATCTTCCTCGCGCAAGGGGGGCAAAGCATCCTCACCGGCTTGCCGGGCCCTAGCAGACACTTGCACAGCGCCCTCGGCCTGCGCCGCAGCGGTGGTGCGGCCCCGCAATTCCTCATCTGCAGCGGCGCGCGCCTCGTCCGCCTCACGCCAGCGCCGGTACAGCAACTGGCCCTCGGCCTTGCGCAACAGATCGCCAATCTCGCGATACCGCGCCGCTTGCCGCGCTTGCCGGGCCAGTTGCGCCAATTGCGCCGCCAGTTGCTCGATCACATCATCGACGCGGGACAGGTTCTGCTCCGCCCCTTTCAGCTTCAACTCCGCCTCGTGACGGCGCTGATACAGGCCCGAAATCCCCGCCGCTTCCTCAAGGATACGACGGCGGTTCTTGGGCTTGGCGTTGATCAACTCAGCAATCTGACCCTGCCGGACCAGCGCGGGCGAATGCGCGCCGGTGGAGGCATCGGCAAAAAGCATCTGCACATCCCGCGCCCGCACATCCTTGCCATTTGTCTTATAGGCGCTGCCCACGTCCCGCGTGATGCGGCGCACAATCTCAAGCGCGTCCTGATCGTTGAACCCCGCAGGGGCCAACCGCTCCGAATTGTCGATATGCAGGCTGACCTCGGCAAAATTGCGCGCGGGCCGCGTGGCGGCCCCGGCAAAGATCACATCCTCCATCCCGCCACCGCGCATCGCCGTGGGGCGGTTTTCGCCCATCACCCAGCGCAGCGCTTCCAGCAGGTTCGACTTGCCACAGCCATTGGGGCCCACAACGCCCGTCAGACCATCCGCGATGATCAGATCGGTGGGGTCCACAAAGGATTTGAAGCCGGTCAGTTTGAGTTTTGAAAAGCGCACGAATGGCTGCCCTGCTGAGTCTTGTTGGGCTGACATGGTGAACGGGACGCGGCACTCCTGTCAACGGCGCCACCCCATAATGTGCGGATACACGCAGGTTATCCACAAGATATTGCGGTCACGCGCCTCAGATCACGGTGCAATCGACATCCAGAACCAACTCACCCGTTGCGGGGCTGACATAGCTGTCGAGGGTGTAACAGCTGTATTCCCCTTGCGGTTTCAGCCGGTCAATGCGTGGTCCGCCCTTGCCACAATCCAGAATTCCCGTGGCCAGTGCCTGGTCCCCGCGCACCTCTTTGACAGTGCAGCCGCTGACCATCTCCATCGCCTTGGCGGCGCGGTGTTTGATGGGGCCAAAGCGGGGGGCATATTCCATATTGGTGCGCAATGCCTCTGCCAACCGCCCGTTGACGCGCACGTCAAAGGTGGACCCGTCCACGGTCACAGTCGTGGCAGGCAATCCCCGGAAATGGGGCCCGGGCGTGTTGCATGCGGCCAGCAGCAACAGCAAAGGAAGAAACAGACGCATACCGCCACAAAGCCTGCGTATTGGTTAACATCTCATGAAGAAGCCCAGGCGCGCGTTGCGTTAACTCTGGGGTCTGCGTGCGTTGGGGGTGCACAGGGGGTGTACGCAGGGTGCACGGGGGGTGACACCCTGTGTTTGGCGTCAATCTTTATGAAAACAAGGTGAATGATGGCCTGCGATGACCCCCAACCATCGCGGATTGCACCCCCGGCGTATTGGTCATATGATTTTACCAATTCTACCGGAGAGCCCATGCCCTTTCGCCCCGTCCAGCCCGACAAACTCTCTGCTGCCGTGATCCGGCAGATTGAGCAATTGATCCTGCGCGGCATCCTGCGACCCGGCGAGCGGCTGCCCCCGGAACGCGATCTGGCCGAGCGTATGGGCGTGTCCCGCCCGTCCCTCCGCGACGCCATCGGCACCTTGCAAGAGACCGGGTTGCTGACCGCAAAACCGGGCGCGGGCGTCTACGTGGCCGACGTGCTCGGATCGGCCTTTGCCCCTGCTTTGACTGAGCTTTTTGCCCGCCACGACGAGGCGGTGTTCGACTATCTGAGCTTTCGCCGGGACATGGAGGGGCTGGCCGCCGAACGCGCCGCCCGCCTTGCCTCGGACACCGACCTGGCCGTCGTGCAAAAGGTGTTCGAGAAGATGGAAGCCGCCCATCCCAAACGCAATGGAGAGGAAGAGGCGCGGCTGGATGCGCAGTTCCACATGGCGATTATCGAGGCCAGCCACAACGTCATCATGCTGCACATGATGCGGTCGATGTACCAGCTGCTGCGCGACGGCGTGTTCTACAATCGCCAGATCATGTTCAAGCAGCGGACGACCCGGCAGGCGCTTCTGGACCAGCACCGCCAGATCAACGAAGCCCTGCAAACCCGCGACCCGGATGCCGCCCGCACGGCCGTTCATGCCCATCTCGATTATGTGGAACGCGCCCTGCGCGATCAGCAAAAAGCCGAGCATAATGAAGAGATTGCGCGGCAACGGCTGGATCACGAAACGGGTGCCTGATTTCAAGGACGCGCTGCGCGCGACGCCAGGTTTCAGGGGGCTCTGCCCCCGGCCTGCGGCCTCCCCCGAGATATTTTCAGCCGGAAGAAATGAAAAACCCCGGCGCAAATGGCCGGGGTTTCCTGATGCGTTTGGTGGGGGGCCGCTTAGTGCAGGCGCGCGTCCACTTCTGCGATGGCGTCGTCGATCAGCTTATTGCCGTCCGCCGCTGTCATCTGCTTGGCGATCACGTCGCGGGCGGCTTGCACGGCCACTACGGCGGCGGTGTCGCGCACCTCTTTGACAGCGCTTGCTTCGGCCGATGCGATCTGGTCCGTCGCAGCTGCCAAACGGCGCTCGATGGATGTTTTCAGGTCAGCACGGGCCTGTTCCGCAGCCGCTTCCGCGTCTTTCTTGGCCTGTGCGACGATCTTGTCCGCCTGGCCTTGCACTTCCTTCTGCTTGCGCTCGTAAGAGGCCAGCAAGGTCTGCGCTTCTTCCCGCAGCGCGCGGGCTTCGTTGATCTCGGACTGGATGCCGCTTGCGCGGTCGTCCAGCATTTTCGAGATCATGCCCGGCACCTTGAAATAGAACAGGACGCCGATGAACAGGATGAACGCGATCAGGACGATCAGGTCCGTGTTGCTGAGCTTCCAGAACTCTGCGGAGAACGGATTTTTCGAGGCCGCCATGGCCGGGCCTGCAGCCAGAACGGCCAGTGATGTCAGGGTGAGATAACGCATGATCTTAACCTTTCATCCGGGCATTGACGGCGGCTGTGATGGACTTGGCGTCGGCCTTGCCACCCATCAGGGCGACGATGTCCTTGGCGGCGTCCTTTGCCACTTCCTTGATCGCGTCATGCGCGCCGGCGCGAATGTCGGCGATGGCCTTTTCGCTTTCGGACGCCTTGGCCGCAATCTCTGCATCCGCTTTTTCGATGGCGACGTCGAGGTCGGCTTGAATGGCCGCCTTGGTTTCGCCCGAGATGCGTTGCGCTTCGGCACGGGCATCGGCCAGCGCTTTGTCATAGGCTGCTTCGGCAGCCTCTGCCTTGGCTTTCAGATCCTCTGCCGCGGCGATGTCATTTGTGATGGTCCCCTGCCGTTCGGCAAGGATGGCCGCGATCCGCGGCAGGGCCACGCGCGACAGCACGAAATAGATCACCAACAGCGTGATGATCAGCCAGAAGATCTGGTTGGCAAAGTAATCCGGGTTCAGCTGCGGCATGCCCGGAGGCGCGCCTGCTGCCACTTCGCCTGCAGCGTTTGTGTTTTCCGCCATATCGGTCGTTCCCTTGAGTTCGCCCCATAACAGGGCCGAATTGCGAGCCGTTACTTCGGGCAGCGTAAGCGTATCACGCCGCCCGATCGTAAGGAATGCGTCGGGTACGTCTTAGACGGCGAACATCAGCAGCAGAGCGACGAGGAACGAGAAGATCCCCAGAGCTTCTGCGAAGGCGATGCCAATGAACAGGGTCGCTGTCTGGCCGGCAGCTGCCGACGGGTTGCGCAGAGCGCCAGCGAGGAAGTTGCCAGCCACGTGGCCCACACCGATTGCGGCTGCGCCGGAACCGATTGCTGCGAGACCTGCGCCGATGTGTGCGAGTTCACCTTCCATGAGAATTCTCCTTACGATTGGAAGTTGGTAGTTGTGTCCGGCGGGATCAGCCCCGCCATACATTAGTGATGCGGGTGCAGTGCGTCCTTGAGATACACGCATGTGAGGATCGTGAAGACGTAGGCCTGAATGGCCGACACCAGCACTTCGAGCCCGTAGATCGCCATGACGCCGATGATGGCGACGGGGGCAATGGCTGCCACTTGGGCAAAGCCTGCGAACACTTTGAGAACCGCGTGGCCCGCCATCATGTTGCCCGCCAGACGAATGGAGTGGCTCACGGGGCGCACGAAATACGAGATGATCTCGATGATCGCCAAGATGGGGCGCAGCGGCAGCGGCGCGCTGGAAACCCAGAACAGGCCCAAGAACGACGCACCGTTCTTGACGAAGCCCAGAATGGTCACGGCAAAGAACACGCCGAAGCCAAGGATTGCGGTGACCGCGATGTGCGACGTGGTTGTGAACGACATCGGGATCAGGCCAAGGAAGTTGGCGCAGAGGATGAACATGAACAGTGTCATGATGTAGGGAAAATACTTGATCCCGTCCTTGCCCGTGACGTCTTCGACCATCTTGTAGACAAAGCCGTACATCAGCTCGGCAATGGATTGGCCACGGCCCGGCACGGTATCGCGCTTGGAGGTTGTCAGCACCAGCAGGCCAATCACGGCGAGGATGGCCAGCGCCAGCCACAGCGTCACGTTGGTGATTGTGTACCAATGGATGTCAGAGCCGCCGAACAGCGCTTTGACTTCGAACTGATCCATCGGGTGGAATGAAAGGCCACCGCCACCGTGTGCTTCATCTGCCATTCGGCTCTCTCCGTCCTAGCCCCGCGGGGCGTCGTCTTGTTCGGCCTCTTCGGCCTCTCGCATGCTCTGGACCTCTGCCGCGCTGCGCATCATCGTCTTGACGCCGGCCGCGAAGCCCAGAAACAAAAATATGATCATGAGAAACGGTGAAGTGCCGAACAGCGCGTCCAGCCCGTATCCCATGCCAAACCCGATCCCCAGACCGGCCACCAGTTCAATCACCATGCGCCAGGCCAATTGAGCCTGAGAGTGATGATCCGGCGTGCGGGGTTTCGGTGCGTGCTCTTCCTTGACGGCGTCGATGCGGGCGCTCAGGGCCTTCAGTCGATCTGTGTCTTCGGGGTCGGTCACGCGCCTTTGTCCCGTCATTTGGTTCCCGGGTTGGATATGTCGGGTGCGCGTGTGAGTCAACGCAACGAGAGGGCTGGGCAAACGCCCCCTATCGCTTTGTTTTCAATGTGAAATAATTACGTCGGAAATCCAAAGGACAACCCGCCGCACCCGCGCAATGCGCCAAAAATCCTTAAACGCTTCATTCAACCATTTGGTTGATCTTCTCCACTGCGCAGCGCTTTCGTATGATCCAGCAACCATGTCCGCACCGACCGAACCGCCTTGCGTCGGCCAGCCTGACCGCTGGTCAGCAAGTGAAACGACCCCTGCCGAAACCCCACATCCGACACGCGCATCAAGCGCCCGGCCGCCTCGTCCAGATGGGTGCCATCAGACGCTCCAAGGTAGATGCCCGCCCCGTGTACCGCCATTTCCAGCGCCAGCGCCGCGCGCATACGCCAGGGCGGGTCGGGCACGTCAACGTCAAATCCGGCCAGCGCCACCCAATCAATCCAGATGTTCGGGCCACGGTCCCGCAGCAACGGCATTTGCGTCAGATGCTCAGGGCGCAAGATGTCATCCTTGAGGTAGCCGGGTGCTGCGAACGGATAGATCGGTGCGTCGCTGAGCAGATCCGACGGTTCGTTCAAATGCCCGGTCTTGGCATAACGGATGGCAAGGTCCGCCTCGTAGCGGTCCAGATCGGCCAGTTCGTTCGACCCGACCAGCCGCAACTCGACCTCGGGCAGGTCGCGCTGGAACTTGGCCATCAGCGGGATCATGATCTTCGCCGCAAACACGGGCTCGCTGTTGACCACCACACGGCCCGCGGGGGTGTCGGCCAGTCCCTCGGTCGCCTCTCCGATCACATCAAAGGCCGGCGTGATGCGTTGCAAGTAGTGCCCGCCTTCCGCCGTCAGGGCCACACCGCGCGAGGCGTCGCGGAACAGTTGGACACCCAAGCGCGCCTCCAGCCCCCGCACATGACGGCTGATGGCGGAATGGCTGACGCCAAGTTCCTCCGCTGCGCGACTGAAGCTTTCGTGGCGCGCGGCAGCCTCGAACGCGCGCAGGGCGTTGAGCGGGGGCAAGGTGCGGGACATGCACTACTTGTGCACAAAACGCACAAGTCATGTCAAACAACTCTGTTTGTGATCGGGACGGGACTGGCGCAATATCAGCGCATCCCTCAACAAACGAGGCCTACCATGCTCCTCACTCGTTCAAACGCGCTTTTGCGCGCCCTCTCTACTTGTGCCAAAATTTGGCAGCAGATACGGAAACCCAAATCGATCAAAGGGACCGCTTTGCCCCCAATGACCGACCACATCGCCCGCGATATCGGTCTGACGCCCCATGAACGCGAACTGATGTCCCACCATTGGCCATCGCGCGACAGCAGGCACCCGTTTCTCTGATTGCTTCCCCTTGGCCCGCCGCCCCGGTATGACGGGCCATGGCCGATCCACTTGATACCGTGTTCTCTGCCCTCGCCGATCCCACAAGGCGGGCGATCCTGTCGATGCTTCTTGAGGACGATATGGCTGTCACGGACGTGGCTGAACCGTTCGAGATGTCGCTGGCCGCCATCTCGAAACACCTCACCATCCTCACGCGCGCGGGCCTGATAAGCCAAGAAAAGCGGGGCCGCGTGAAATGGTGCAAGCTGGAACCAGACGCGATGCGCGCGGCCTCTGTCTGGATGCAGGGGTTCGGTCAGTTCGAACCCGTGAACCTCGATGCGTTTGAACGTTTTCTGGCCAAGGAACTGCCCGGCAACTAGGCCGGGCGCTCGTCATCCCTGAGCAGCAGATACAGCGCGACGATCGTCAACCCGACACCAACCCACACGATGCCCGGCGGCACCCCGTTGCCCAATGCCACCTCCCACAGGATCACCCAGCTTGGGGTGAGGTAAGTATAGGCCATCACCTTGGCCGACGGCAGACGCAGTGTTGCAAATTGCAGCAACACAAACGTGGCCGCAGACGCGAAGATCGAGATGTAGACCAGCGTGATCCAGACTATGCGCGGCAACTCCGACCACGGCGTCGCCACCAGATCGCGCCAGCCCCACAGCGTCAGCAACACGGCCCCCGCGATCAGCATTCCGAAGGTAAAAACCACCGCAGGCTCGCCCCTGTTCATCTTGCGCACCATGGGCGTGTAGATCGCATGGCTCAGACAGCCGAAGAAATAGATGATTTCGCCGCGACCCACTTCGAACGCCAGGAACGCGGACAGATCCGCGCGAAAAATCACCCACAACGCACCCGCTGCCCCGATGGACAACGCCAGCGCCATGCGCGGCGTCGTGATCTGGCGCAGCAAGATGTAGCCAAAGACGCCCGACATCACTGGCGTCAGGGTAAAGACCGCCGCGGCGCTGACAGGCGCGGCCGTCTTCAACCCCTCGAACATCAAAACGAAGTATATGGCGAAGAGCCCGCCCAGCAGCGCATAGCGCCACGGGGCCTGCAATGCCGACCGGGGCACCCCGCCCCGCGCCATCACGGCCACGCCAATCACCAGTGCCGCCAACCAGAACCGGGCCGCGTTCAGGGCCGCAGGTGCAATCTCGTTCGCAGCCATGGCCCCCAGCGAAAACGATCCCGCAACCAGCGCCGAAAACAGCAACATGGCCGCATGGCCGCGCAATCCAGCAGTCACAGAACCTGCCAGTGCTTCGATTTTTCTTTCAGGAAGGTCAGGAACGCCTGCACCTTGTTGGTGCGATGCAGGTCCACATGGGTGACAAGCCACAGGGGCGACGACCAATCCTCGCGCGGGGTCATGATCTCCACCAGATCAGGGTTGGCCCGCGCCTCCATAACCGGCAAGAACCCAATGCCAGCCCCGGCAAGCACGGCCTGTTCCAAAGCGCGGACATCCGTGGACCGGAAGGTAATGTCGTCTTCCGTAACCTGAGAACGCAGCCACTTGTGAAAAGGCGCACGGTTATCGGCAGCATCATGGCTGACAAACCGATGCCCATTGGCGTTTGTGATGTCCTCGGGCAGGCCGTGTTCATCGACATAGGACTTCGTGGCGTAAAGACCCATCGACTGACGCACGAAAGGCTGCACCACATTGTCAGGCTGATCGGGTGCATTGCCCGCGCGGATGGCGACATGCGCCTCCCCGTACTCAAGCCGGAACAGACGCTCACCCGTCAGGTAACGCACCACCACGTCCGGGTGAGCCTGCTGAAACTCGGTCAATACGGGGGCCATGCGCGGGGCCATCGTGACAAGCGACGTCACAACCAATTCGCCCGACACTTCGGTGCCGCGTCCCTTGATGCGCCCCACAAGTTGGCTGAACTGATCGTCGGTGGCCTGGGCCACGCGAAACAGATCATCGCCTGCCTCGGTCGGGGTATAGCCACGGGCGTGGCGCTGGAACAGCTTTACACCCAGACGCCCCTCAAGCGCGTCGATGTGGCGAATAACAGTAGCATGGTGCACGCCCAACACTTCGGCAGCACCGCTGACGGTGCCCATGCGCGCCACCTGATACGCGGTCTTGATCTCGTCCCAATTGTCCATCGGCAAAATGATCTCTGTGCAAATTCTAACAGATGCTGTTGATTTTCGGTAATTGCGTTCAAATTTGCAATTCCTAATTCTGTCAGCACAGAGACATTCATACCCAATAGCGAGGACCCGACAATGACCATTCTGCACATCGACAGCTCCGCCCGCACCCAAGGCTCCGTCACACGTGACCTCAGCGCAGGCATCGTCGCCAAACTGGGCGGCGACGTGATCCGCCGCGACCTGACCGAGGCCCTGCCGCAAATCACCGAAACCTGGGTCAACGCCAACTTCACACCCGCAGACGACCGTGACGCCGCACAGCGTGACACGCTGGCACTGTCCGACAGTCTGGTGGAAGAGCTGAAAGCCGCCGACACCATCGTCATCGGCGCGCCTGTGTATAATTTCGGCGTACCCTCAGCGCTCAAAGCGTGGATTGATCTGGTCGCCCGCGCCGGTGTCACATTCAAATACAGCGAAACCGGCCCTGTTGGCCTTCTGGAAGGCAAGCGCGCGATCATCGCGATTGCGACCGGCGGCACGCCTGTCGGCAGCGAGATCGACTTCGCCACCGGCTACCTCAAGCATATCATGGGCTTCATCGGCATCCACGATGTCGAAGTGATCGCAGCCGACCGGGTCATGGCGCAAGGCGAAGAAGCCATCGCGGATGCCAAGGCAAATATCGAAAAATTGGCGGCCTGAACCGCATCAACACAGCTAAAAGCAGCCCCCGCAAACTCGGTTTGCGGGGGTTTTTCGGATATTGCATGGCGCTCTGTTCAACCTTTAGCCTGTGCACATGACCGTTGTTCGCAACCTGCCGAGCCAGTTGATATTGGCCCACGCCCCGTGGGTTCTGGGTGGTGGATTGATCGTATGCATCATCGCATGTGCAGCGGCGGGTCTTGGATTGCTTGCAGCCGGCGAAACTGCAGGGCTGTTGACGGTGTTGTTTGGTGCAGGCATTCCTCTGGGTATCTTCGCCATGGCCATCAAGCGCGATCAGGTGATCTTCGATGCCAAGGCAGGCACCGTCACACTCCAGCGCCGCACGCTTTTTAGATACCAGAACGCCGTCCATAGCCTTGATACTGTGCGCCGGGCCGACGTGGAGGATTTTTCCGACACGGCCCGCCCGGTCCTGACCTTTCAGGACGGCACAGCACCCTATCCGCTGGTCGAGGCATTTCTGTCCGGCAATGGCCCTCGCCGATCGGCCATGGCCGTCAACGACTGGCTGCGCAGCTATCGGCGCGCAGTCTAGCGCCCGCCCCAGATGTCCGCATCGCTCACGCCCATCTCGGCCAAGTCAGGCGCGCGCCGAACAGCATCCGTCTCCCACTCCATATAGAATTCGTCGAGTTGCGGGGGTGGGACCTGCGTCATGCTCAGCAGTGCGTGCACCTGCCCCCGGTGGTGTATCTGATGCTGGATCAAATGCAGGAATGTCCGGTCAAACCGTTCCTCCTGCACACCGGCCTCGCGCTGCATTTGCACCAACCGCGTCGGGTCAGACAGGGTTGCATCTTCGGTGACGGCGATAAGGCGGCGATCCACATCTCGCTGTGCCGCCCGCAGGCTTGGCAAGTCCGAATGAGGAACCTCATCCGCAAAAGCAGATGGCCCCACGCACGCACCTTCAAGCGCCGAGACATAGAAAAGATCAACAATCAGGATGTGATTCAACGTGCCGATGATGGAACCGAAAAACGACGGCCGGGCCGCGGCCAACTCCTCTTCCGTCAACCCGGCGCAGGCCCGGTGCAACCGATGATTGGACCACGCATTGTTATACGCTTGTGGCGCAAAGAGCGGTGTCATGGATGTCATCCCTTTTGCATAGCGCGAAAAAACCGGTCAGAACTTGATCAGGATCAGAGCGCTGATGCGCACCTGTCCCTAGACTAGCAGCCGTACCAGACAGGAGACGGACCATGAAACATCTCTTCGCGACCCTCACTCTTATATGCAGCGCTCCGCTGACGGCCATGGGTCAGGACATCGAAACCGGGGCAGACCTGTACCAACGTCATTGCGCAACCTGCCACGGACTGACTGCCGAGGGTGATGGCCCGATGCGTCCCGCCCTCCTGCTTCAGCCGCCCAGCTTGCGCGATTTGGCGGCCCGCAACGACGGCACCTTCCCTGTCGGGCGCGTCGTATCCCGCATCGATGGTCGTGATCCATTGGTCAGCCATGGCTCGCCCATGCCGGTCTACGGCTGGTATTTCGAGGGCGAGGATACCGCGCTCAAGGCCGAAACCGGCCAACCGATCCTGACCAGCAAGCCCATTGTGGACCTGATGGCCTATCTCGAAAGCATTCAGGAATAGCGCACCAAACCCGGACGGACGACCACCATTCCGGGCGCGGAACGTGCCCGGATCGCGAAACGGCTGGTCCGTTTCCTGCTTGCGCTAATGACCCGTCTCCGGCTCTTTCGCCGTCGCGGTGTCCGTCAGGAAACGGGTGACCGCAGCCTTCAGCGCGTCCCAGTCGGTAAACTCGTGGTCACGCGCGGACGGGTCGACATCCTGACCGGCCAGCACCACATGGCGCAAGACCTGGGCCGCGTAAAAGTCATAGCTTTCCGAGCGAATGGCACCCGGCACAAGCAGTTCCATGGTCGGGTTCAGGCCGGTCCGCAACTTCATTTCGTCCACATATTCCTGCGCTTCCTCGCGCCCGTCAGCAAAGGCCGCTTTCAGGCTGACCGAAAGAAAAAGCATTGGCCTTCGGCTCAGGTCGTCCCGACTGGACGCCACAAAGACTTCAAACGGTTTGGGATGGCGGCGTTCATGGACCGAAGCCGCCAGAATGACCCGGTCCACGCCGTCAAATGACATCGTTCCGGTCCTTTCGGACGTATCGACAAGAACCACCTCCTCTCCCGCCTCCTGAAGGTGCGCCTTCACGGCATCCGCGATCTTGCGGGTCTGCCCTTCCACGGTTCCGTATACGATCAGTGTTCGCATGGTCTTACCTCCCTGCAAGCAGGGTAGGCGATCGGACGGCGCGGCACGTTGCGGTAAATCAAACCGCGTTCTCTTTTCACATGGCGGACCTGCGCTTCACATGGCGGACCTGCGCTGTGCTGTACGTCTTGACTCGCGCGCGGGCGTGGCATACCTCCGCGCCAACACCCGGAAGTATCATAACTTCCGGTCCCTTGGGTCACACCGGGATCGCCCTCCGTCAGCGCGTTGCGCCCACGGGGGTGCTTTTCGTTTCGGACCGTTCCTTGGGAAACCCACCGCCTGATCTTAAGTTCAGGTCAACGCAACGGTCGAAAGGATGCAGGCCCATGTTTGAAAATCTCTCCGAACGCCTCTCCGGTGTCTTCGACCGGCTGACCAAACAGGGCGCGCTCAGCGACGAGGACGTGAAAACCGCCCTCCGCGAGGTCCGCGTGGCCCTGCTTGAGGCGGATGTGTCCCTTCCCGTGGCTCGCGACTTTGTCAAAGCGGTGCAGGAGCAGGCGACAGGCCAGGCCGTCACCAAGTCGATCACCCCCGGCCAGCAGGTCGTCAAGATCGTGCACGACGCGCTTGTCGATACGCTCAAGGGCGAAGGCGAACCGGGCGCCTTGAAAATCGACAGTCCCCCCGCCCCGATCCTGATGGTCGGCCTGCAAGGTGGCGGTAAAACCACCACCACGGCCAAACTCGCCAAACGCCTCACCGAGCGTGACGGCAAGCGCGTGCTCATGGCCTCGCTCGACGTGAACCGCCCTGCGGCCATGGAACAGCTTGCAATCCTCGGCACCCAGATCGGCGTCGACACCTTGCCCATCGTCAAGGGCGAGAACCCCGTCCAGATCGCGAAACGCGCCAAGACCCAAGCCAGCATGGGCGGCTACGACGTTTACATGCTCGACACGGCGGGCCGCCTCTCCATCGACGAAGAGCTGATGACCCAGGTCGAACAGGTCCGGGATGTCGCCACCCCGCGCGAAACCATCCTCGTGGTGGATGGCCTGACAGGTCAGGACGCCGTCAACACCGCTCAGAACTTTGACGACCGGATCGGCATCACCGGCGTGGTCCTGACCCGGATGGACGGCGATGGACGCGGCGGTGCCGCCTTGTCCATGCGCGCCGTCACCGGAAAGCCCATCAAGTTCGTGGGCCTTGGCGAAAAGATGGACGCGCTTGAGACGTTCGAGCCCGAGCGCATCGCGGGTCGCATCCTCGGCATGGGCGACATCGTCTCTCTCGTCGAAAAAGCGCAGGAAACCATCGAGGCCGAACAGGCCGAGCGCATGATGAAGCGCATGGCCAAAGGTCAGTTCAACATGAACGATCTTCGCATGCAGCTCGAACAGATGCTCAAGATGGGCGGTATGGAAGGCATGATGGGCATGATGCCCGGCATGGGGAAATTGTCGAAACAGGTGGCCGACGCAGGCTTTGACGACAAGATCCTGAAGCAGCAGATCGCTATGATCTCGTCCATGACCAAAAAAGAGCGCGCCAACCCGCAAATCCTGCAAGCCAGCCGCAAGAAACGCATCGCGCGCGGGTCGGGGATGGAAGTCAGCGACCTCAACAAGCTCCTGAAAATGCACCGCCAGATGTCGGACATGATGAAAAAGCTCGGCAAGGGCAAAGGCGGCATGATGAAGCAAGCCATGAAGGCGATGATGGGCGGCAAAGGTGGCATGCCCGACATGGGCAACATGGATCAGGCCCAGCTTGAGGCGGCAGCCAAACAGCTTGGCGGCAAGATGCCCGGCGGCTTGCCGGGTCTTGGCGGCGGCATGCCCCTGCCCCCGGGCCTGTCGGGGTTCGGCAAAAAGAAATGATAACCGCGCTCATCACATATGTGATCGACCCCACAAAGGTCGATGCGTTCGAGGTCTACGCCCGCGCGTGGATACACCTCGTGAACCGCATGGGCGGCACCCATCACGGCTACTTCCTGCCCTCCGAAGGGGCCAATAACAAAGCCTGGGCAACGTTCTCCTTCCCGTCGCTCGCCGCCTACGAAGCCTATCGCATCGAGATGGCCCAAGACGGCGAATGCCAGCGCGCCTACCGGCACGCCCAAGACACCGGCTGCATCCTCAGCTTTGACCGCACCTTCACCCGCCCCGTGCTGGAAGGCGCATCGGTCGAGGAACTCGGACTATGATCCCCACCCTGACCACAGAGCGCCTGATCCTGCGCGCACCCGGGCCCCAGGACATTGACCCCTTCGCTGCCTTCTATGCGACGGACGCCTCCAAACATGTGGGTGGGCCGCTGAACGAAGCGGAAACATGGCGCTACCTGTGTCAGGTCATCGGCCACTGGTCGTTGCGCGGATATGGCCGTTGGATGGTCACGCGCAAGGATGACGACGCGGCGATCGGGCTTGTTGGCCTGCACAACCCATACGACTGGCCCGAACCCGAAGTGGGCTGGTATATCTGGTCCGGCCTCGGCCAGGGCTTTGCAAGCGAGGCTGGCCGCGCCGCGCGTGACTATGCCTACGGCACACTTGGCTGGACCACGGTCATGAGCATGATTGCACCCGGCAATGACGCCTCGGTCCGCGTGGCCGAAGCCATGGGCGCCGTGCGCGAAAAGGATCACGACCACCCCCGCCATGGACGGTTGATGATCTATCGCCACCCCGGACCAGAGGCGGCGGCACCGTGACCCATCCTATCGCTCCCACCCTCACCACGGATCGGCTGACGTTACGCGCGCACATGATGTCTGACTTTGACCCGCTTTATGCGCTGTTCGCCACGGACCGCGCGCAATACATGGGCGGCCCGGTCGAGGCCAAGCAGATGTGGTACTGGATCGCAGCCGAGGTGGGCAGTTGGCAGCTCAAGGGCTTTGGCAGTTGGGGCGTCACCCGGACCGATGACGGCGCATTCATTGGGCAGGTCGGCATCAATCAACCGCACCACTTCCCCGAACCCGAGCTGGGATGGGTCCTGCTGCAAGACTTCGAAGGCAAAGGCTATGCCGCCGAAGCCGCCGCCGCGGCGCGCGACTGGTACTGGTCCAACACAGACGCCCAAAGCGTCGTCAGCTACATCACCCCCGGCAACAGCCGGTCCGAAGCGCTGGCGTCGCGGCTCGGGGCGGTCCTGGATGCCGAAGCCCCACTGCCCGCTGGTGAAACGCAGGCCGACACGGTCGTCTACCGCCATGGACGGCCCGCATGACCGATATCCCCACACTCGAAACACGGCGCCTTATGCTGCGCGGTCCCCAGCCCGAGGATTACCCGAACTTCAAGGCGACCTTCGCGTCGTACCGGTCGCGCTTCATGGGTGGGCCGCTCAATGCCTATGAGGCGTGGATGCTTTATGCCGCAGAGATCGGGCACTGGGACATTCGCGGCTTCGGCATGTGGATGATCCACGACAAGGACACGGATGAAACCTACGGCATGGCGGGCGGTTGGCAGCCGGCGGGTTGGCCCGAACGGGAAATCGCCTGGATCATCTGGCCCGACAAATCCGGCAAGGGCTACGCGCTCGAAGCCACGCATGCCGTACGCGCGCATTACTACGCAGGCGGCTGGGACGGGGCGGTCAGCTATATCGACCCAATGAACCTCGACAGCATCCGGCTGGCCGAGCGTCTGGGCGCGATCAAAGACAAGACGGCACAGACCATCGACGGCTCCGACGCCGTCTACCGCCACCCGTCACCGCAAGCGCTGGATGGCAGCCAATTGGCGCACGGGATCGAGATGGAAATCGGCCACTACGCCGACCCGATGTTCAAACCGAAAGGATGGGCACTTGATTAACGAAACCTTACCCCACCTTCACGGTGGGGGTGCACGAGGGGTGTACGCATGGTGCACGGGGGGTGACACCCTGTTTGCCGGGTATTTTGGACCCCGAAAGGACCGCCCATGACCGACGCTGTCACCCGCGCCGCCGAGGTGCTGGCCGATCATCGCGCCAGCATCGACCGGCTCGATGCGATCCTCGTCTATACTCTGGGCGAGCGGTTCAAACACACGCAGGCCGTGGGGAAACTCAAGGCCGAACACGACCTTCCGCCCTCCGATCCGACGCGCGAAGCAGCACAGATCGCACGGCTCGAAGATTTGGCAAATCGGGCCGATCTGGACCCGGAATTTGCCAAGAAGTTCCTGAACTTCATCATCGCTGAAGTCATTCAGCACCACCAAAAACACCAAACGTAGGGTGGGCAATTTGCCCACCACCCAACTGAAAACAAAAGGAAATACACCATGGCTATGAAAATTCGTCTCGCCCGCGGCGGCTCGAAAAAGCGTCCCTTCTACCGCATCGTGGCAGCCGACAGCCGCATGCCCCGCGATGGCCGCTACATCGAAAAGCTGGGCACCTATAACCCGCTCCTGCCCAAAGACAGCGAAGAGCGCGTGAAAATGAACATGGAACGCGTGCAATACTGGCTGGGTGAGGGCGCACAGCCCACAGACCGGATCGCCCGCATGCTCGAAGCTGCAGGCGTCATGGACAAGAAAGAGCGCAACAACCCCAACAAGGGTGAGCCCGGCAAGAAAGCGCAAGAGCGCGCAGAAGAGAAAGCCGCCAAGGCCGCTGCCGCATCCGAAGCACCCGCCGAAGAAGCGCCTGCTGAAGAAACAGCAGAGTAATCAGGGACTTGAGCTGGTGGACACATTCCCGGATGAGTTTCGCAACCAGCTTTTGACCCTGATGGCGTGGCGGCGCGATGTGCGCCGCTTTCGCTCAGATCCCGTGCCCGAGGCAGTGCTGATGCGCTGCCTCGACACGTTTTCGCTGGCCCCCTCCGTGGGTCTGTCCGAGCCCTGGCGCATCATCCGTGTCCAAAGCGACACCGCCCGCGCCGCCGCCCTCGACAACTACAAGACCGCCAACGCGCAGGCCCTTGCGGGCTATGACGGCGACAGGGCAGAAAAATACAGCCAGCTCAAGCTCTCCGGCATGGCCGAAGCCCCTGAACACCTTGCCATTTTCTGCGATGACAGCACCACTCAAGGATCGGGTCTGGGCGCTGGCACAATGCCGGAAATGCGCCGCTATTCCGTGGTGGGGGCCGTGACGCTGATGTGGCTCGCCGCCCGGTCCGAAGGGCTGGGCATGGGGTGGGTGTCCATCCTTGATCCCGACCAGCTTTGCCGCGATCTGAACGTGCCGGACGCATGGTCACTGGTGGCCTACATGTGCGTCGGCTGGCCCGAGGAACAGGCGGACACCCCCGAACTCGAACACACCGGGTGGGAGCACCGCCACGATCTGATCATCGAAAGCCGCTAACCGGCGGAGATTTTCAAACCCGCAACACCCGCCACAATCATCAATGCAGACAAGACCTTGAGCGGCGTCAGCGCCTCTCCCAGAAACGCATATCCCAAGGCGACGGTGCCCAACGTGCCAACAGCCGTCCAGATTGGATAGGCCACACTCACCGGCAAATCCCGCAACGCCAATGTCAGAAAACCGATGCCCGCGATGACGGCCACAATGGTTACGACCGTCGCCTTAGCATTTGTGAAACCATTTGCGTATTTCATGCTCATCGCAAACGTCACTTCGAAAATGGCTGCCAAGCCAAGATAAAACCATGCCATCGTGCGCGCCTCAAATTTGGAACTAATCGGTTCACAACTTAGGCAGCGCGTCGCCGGAGGCAAGAAGAAAAGCATGGGCAGACATTGCCGCCCATGCTGTGCCAACCGTCAGGTCAGCGTTTTGACAAAGGTCACCTTGTCTTCATCCGGGCCAAAGAAGGCCGGAATGGTCGCGACATGATCATACCCACGCGCCGCATAAAACCGGCGCGCGCGGTCCTGATCTTCGGTCTGCGTGGTGTCGATCACCAATAGACGCGCCTCAGCCAATCGGGTCTCGACCGCGCCAATCAGCGCTGTCCCTGCCCCCTTGCCATGCAGGCCGGGATCCGTCGCAATCGCCCGCAAGTTCCACGTGCGATCGGTCAACGCCTCGGGCTGGGCAAAGGCAAAGCCGACGGGCGCGCCGTCCTGCTCCACCACCAGCCAAAGGTCCTCGCTGTCCCCACTCAAGGCCGGGGCCATCATGTCGGGCAACATGTCACCCGGAAACAAGGTAGCCTCGGCGATGGGGGCAAGAAAAGGGATGTCGGTGTCGCGCGCAGGGCGCGTTTGATAGAGGTCTGGCATAGCCATCCTTTCAGTATTTCAATAAGTTAGATGCGCTCACAGATCGTGAGCAAGACAGCCAAGGGCACAAACCAACAGCATCGCCAAAGCGAGCATTTTGTTCATTGCTTGCATCGTTTACACGACGCCGGGGGCATGTGCCCGCTTATACCGACATAAATTCTCCATTGCCGCGCTGTCTGACGCGGTGAGCTATCACTAGGCGAGCACACCCGACCAACGCAACCACAGACTGGACAAATCGCTGTGTCGTGTCGCAAATGCACCGCATGGTCCAAACCGGACCGGAGAGTGAGCCGATGTTCGGATTGATCCGCACAACTGTCCTGATCCTGATCGCCTTCGTGGCCGGTTTGATGTTCGAACGCAGCCAAGCGGCTGAGGCGTGTGCGGGTCAAGGTGGCGCGATGCGAGACGGAGTATGCTGGAGTGAGTGACGATCTGATCTGTGTGGGTGCCATCGGCGGCTCTTACGGCGTGCAGGGTGAAGTGCGTCTCAAGTCGTTCTGCGCCAATCCCGACGATATCGAAACCTACAGCCCTCTCACAACCGAAGATGGCAATCGCGCCTTCTCTCTCGCGATTGTCCGTCCGATGAAGAACGGCTTTGTGGTGCGGATTGCAGAAGTTGCAACCAAGGAAGAGGCCGATGCGCTCAAGGGCACGCAGCTATTTGCGCGCCGTGAGCAGCTTCCTCATCTGCCGGATGATGAATTCTATTATACCGATCTGGTCGGGCTCGATGTCTTTGATACCGGCGGTGCGTCATTGGGGCGCGTGAAATCCGTGCAAAATCACGGGGCAAGTGATCTTTTGGAAGTACATGCACCCGGTGCGACCACGACTGTACTGTTGCCCTTCACCAAATCCGCGGTCCCCACAGTCGACATGTCAGCCCGCCGTATCATCGCGGACCCGCCCGAAGGTCTGTTCGATACATGACGGCGCGCCTGATCGCGCATCTGGGCTTTCACAAAACGGGCACGAAGTCGGTTCAGAAGACACTGCAAGCCAACCGGGATATCCTGGACGGGCACCTGCACATCACCTTGCGAGCCGACATGCACGCACTGTGCGAGGCAACGCGTGCATGGTCGGCAAGCCGTAAACCGGTTGACCTTGCCTACGTCCGATATGAAGCCGCCGAACTGCTGGCAGGATGGCAGGACGACGTCCCGATGCTGATCAGTTCCGAGGATCTGAGCGGCCACATGCCGGGGCGACGTGGATTGACCACCTATGATGCCACGCCACAACTGGCGGAGGCCCTGGTGTCGGCATGGACCGCTGCGCGTCCGGACATGGATGTAACACTGGTCTACACAACCCGCGCGCCGGACCCGTGGCTGCGCAGTTGTCATACGCAGCACCTGCGGGCCATCCGCATCAAGCGATCTGCTCAGGAATATGCCGAAACATACGCCCGCTCAGCAGATTTTGACGAGATCATCGCTGATGTTCGACGCAGATGTCCTGATGTCGCCGTTGAAGAACAGAAGCTGGAACAGTCCGCCAACCTCGCACTGGGCCCTCTCGATCCGATCCTTGATCTAACCGGGCTCCCTCCCTCTGTGCGCACCAGAATGCGCCCCCAGCCCCGCGCAAATGTCGGTATGCCACAAGCGGCGCGCGACGCTCTGCTGGCTCTGAACAGATCCGATTTGAAAGGCGACGCCTACCGCGCGGCGCGCAAAGCCCTGAAAAAGCAGCACGGTTGACCCACATACGTCGTACCTTGCCATCGCACCTCGGTTGCCCGCATACACAGGCCGCGCCAGCCCTACGAGAGCCACAATGAAACCTGCTGCAAAATCACATGGCCGCAAGGCGATCCGCCCCACGTCCAAACCCACATCTCTGATGGACGAGGCCCCTGATCTTGTCGGCGTATGGCAAGCCCGCATCGTGACCCTGTTTCCAGAGACCTTTCCGGGTGTGCTGGGCGCATCCCTGACGGGCAAGGCGCTACAGGACGGCAAATGGCAATTGCATACCCATGACCTGCGCGCCCACGGCATCGGCAAGCACCGCAATGTCGATGACACACCTGCGGGCGGCGGCGCTGGCATGGTTCTGCGCGCCGATGTGGTCAGTGCAGCGTTGGCCGAGGCGCAAGCCCACGCGCGCGGGCGCTGGCCGATCCTGTACATGTCCCCGCGGGGACAGCGCTTTGATCAGACCATGGCCCGCGATCTGGCGCGCTGTGACGGTGTCACCATGCTGTGTGGCCGGTTCGAGGGCGTGGACGAACGCGTGCTGGAGCATTGGGGCGTCACCGAGGTGTCACTGGGTGACTTCGTGATGACCGGGGGCGAGATTGCAGCGCAGGCGATGCTGGATGCCACTGTACGGCTGCTGCCCGGTGTGCTCGGCAATGCGGAGAGCGCAGTTGAGGAAAGCCATTCCAGCGGGTTATTGGAGCATCCCCAATACACGCGCCCTGCCACATGGGAGGGGCATGACATTCCAGACGTGTTGATGAACGGCAACCACGGCAAGATCGCCGAATGGCGACAGAAGATGTCCGAAAAGCTGACCCGAGAACGTCGGCCCGACCTTTGGGCCAAGCGGGATACCACCCCTTAGCCCCACCACACTGTTTCGCATTTGGAAACAGTATGCCGCATATCTGTTTATTTAGCATCGCAGCCATTTTTTCTGAAGAAATCTGACACAAATCCGGGCAGCCTCTGGTAGTGGTCGTAAAACGGCGCGCTCAAGCGTCTCGGACGTCCTGGGGGACACTCTATATGCTATACCTTTTGGCGATGCTTGGCCTGTCAGCTGGCGCTGTTTTTGTGGCGACCGATCAGGATGACGAGATCAGGGGCACACATGGCAGCGACGTTGTTGAGGGGGGCGACGGCGACGATCTGATCAACGGCCAGCATGGCAACGATGATCTGAGCGGCGACGCGGGCAACGACACGCTGATTGGTGGCTGGGGCCATGACACGCTGACCGGTGGAGAGGATGACGATGAGCTGCGTGGCGCGCGCAACAACGACCTCATTGACGGCGGTGCGGGCGACGACAGTGCCTTTGGCGACATGGGTCAGGACGAAATCACCGGCGGCGCGGGCAACGACTGGCTGGACGGCGGGCAAGGTCGCGACACAATCGACGGGGGCGCAGGCGACGACACCCTGTCGGGCGCATCCGGCAATGACGATCTTGACGGTGGAAATGGAAACGACGTCCTGAACGGAAGGTCCGGCAACGACACGGTGCTGGGCGGTGCGGGCAACGATGTGCTGATCGGTGAACGCGGGAACGACGACCTCAAGGCAGAGGCCGGCGATGACACGGTCGACGGTGGCGACGGCAACGACACTCTCAAGGGCAATGACGGCAACGACAACGTCATCGGCGGCAGCGGTGACGATTTGGCCCGCGGTGGTGCAGGAGACGACACCATCAGCGGTGGGACCGGAGATGATGGGGTCTCAGGCGGGGATGGCGACGATTCCACCTTCGGTGACGACGGCAACGACACCGTTATAGGCGGAGAGGGGGAGGACACCGTTCTTGGCGGCGCGGGTGATGACGTCTTGGTTGCTGCGGAGATCGGCAGACCAGTGGACGGCATCCAGGGCGCATCACGGGACATTCTGCATGGCGGGATTGGCAACGACACAATCGTGCTGTCCGACAACGACCAGGGCTATGACGAAGACGGTTCGGAACTGTTCGTCGTCGCGCATTCGTCGCACAACGAGGATCTTGTCTCAGCAGAGGAAGACCAATGGTCAGACAGCGCTGCCACCATCCATGATTTCGACTTGGATACCGACACGCTGGCGATCTTGCACACGGGCGAAGGCACACCGACGGTCACGCTCACGGCAGAAGCGAACAATTACTATCCAGGATGGGCATCCGCATATCAATTCGAAGTTCGTGTGGACGATGAAGTGGTCGCGCGCGTGACAATTGAACAGCCGTATCGCGCGATTGCGGAGGAATTCCCCTCAAACAGGATAGACCTGTATGACAATGACGATTGGCAGGAATTGCGCGCACGGGAAGCCGACAACCTTTACTTCGATGACATCCCCCGAGCGCATTACCACCAGATCGACAACACGTCGTTTTCCGTGAATGACATCGTCCTTCTAAATCAGGCCGAGTACGACGCGCTGACCGCCTGACGCCCCCTTGACCCGTTTCCAGCCTGCGCCTATACGGCGCTTGTTCGGACCCGGTTACTGGATTCGGACGATTTGGCGCGTGGTGTCTTCTTCGGCACGAACCTCTCGCACCAGATCCATACAGAAATGATGACCTGACCTCTGGCGGGCACTGCGGTGGACCCGGTGAAGATACAGAGCTCTGAGGCGCGACAAACCTTCGTGGAAAAACCACGAGCATCATGAGGAGATGGTCAATGGACCTGATCGCACAAATCGAGGCGGAGCAAATTGCCGCCCTGGGGAAAGACATCCCCGACTTCAAAGCCGGTGACACCATCCGCGTCGGCTACAAGGTGACCGAAGGCACGCGCACCCGTGTCCAGAACTACGAAGGCGTCTGCATCGCCCGCAACAACGGCCACGGCATTGCCGGATCGTTCACCGTTCGAAAGATTTCCTTTGGCGAAGGCGTAGAGCGGGTGTTCCCCCTCTATTCGACCAACATCGACAGCATCACCGTGGTCCGCCGCGGTCGTGTGCGTCGCGCCAAACTGTACTACCTCCGCACCCGCCGCGGCAAATCGGCCCGGATCGCGGAAGTCACCAACTACAAACCCAAGTCCGAAGGAGCCAAGGCATGAAGGCCGATACGCATCCCGACTACCACATCATCGACGTCAAGATGACGGACGGCACAGTGGTTCAAATGAAATCGACATGGGGCAAGGAAGGCGACCAGCTGTCGCTGGACATCGACCCCTCCGTACATCCTGCGTGGACGGGTGGTTCGTCGCGCCTGATGGACACTGGCGGCCGTGTGTCGAAGTTCAAGAACAAGTACGCAGGTCTGGGTTTCTAAACCGATCTGCCAGAGAAACGACAAAGGCCACCCAGTGCGGGTGGCCTTTTTTATTGAGCGACCAAGAAAATTCGCCGAATTTTCTCAACGCCGCAACGCCTATCGCGCCAAGCCAGCCGCCTCCCGCGCCAGTGCTTCGATCCCGGCCCAGTCTCCAGCCAACACCTTGTCCTTGGGGGCCACCCAGCTGCCACCCGCACAGACGACATTCGGCAGGCTGAGGTAGCTGTCGGCATTGGCCATGCTCACCCCACCCGTCGGGCAGAAAGAGATTTGCGGCAGCGGCGCGCCGATTGCCTTGAGGGCCGGTGCCCCGCCCGACGCCTCAGCCGGAAAGAATTTCAGCATGTCATAGCCACGTTCAAACAGCCCCATCGCCTCGGACGCGGTGGCGGCACCCGGCAGCAGTGGCAACCCTTCAGCCTCGCACGCAGCAATGAGCGCTTCTGTGGATCCGGGCGATACGCCGAATTGTGCGCCCGCCTCTTTGGCGGCTTTCACGTCATCGGGCGTCACAAGCGTGCCTGCCCCGACAACACCGCCCGGTACCTTCGCCATGGCTGCGATCACGTCCAATGCGGCAGGCGTGCGCAGTGTCACCTCAAGGGCTGGTAGCCCGCCCGCCACCAGCGCTTCAGCCAAAGGCTGCGCGTGTGCAACGTCATCCACCACAAGGACAGGAACAATCGGCGCAAGGTCACAGATTTCGCGGGCGCGCACGGCGGCGGCTTTGGCGGTCAGCATTCAAAAGTCTCCAAAAACGGTCGCGCCAGTATTGGCAGACCCGACAGTATTGCGGAAGGCATGGAACATATCGCGCCCGGCCCCCCAATGATTGTCCGAAAGATCAGCCGTTGCGTGCGGGCGGTCAAGCACACCTTCGGTGAGCACCTCAAGCTGGCCAGCTTCGGCATCCACACGGATCATGTCCCCATCCCGCACTTGGGCGATGACACCGCCGTCCAAAGCCTCTGGGCAGACGTGAATGGCCGATGGTACCTTGCCAGACGCGCCAGACATACGGCCATCCGTAACCAGCGCCACCTTCTGCCCACGCCCCTGCATGATCCCCAGCATCGGTGTCAGGCTGTGCAGTTCGGGCATCCCGTTGGCCTTTGGCCCTTGGAACCGGACCACGATGACAAAGTCACCTGTCGCGAACTCACCGGCTTTGAATGCCGCCTTCACCTGATCCTGATCGTGGAACACGCGCGCTTGGGCCTCGACCACACGGTGCTCTGATGCCACGGCAGAGATTTTCATCACGCCGGTGCCCAGATTACCGACCAGTCGGCTCAGGCCACCCGTTTCCTGAAACGGATCAGAGGCTGGCCGCACGATCTTGTCATTCAGGCTGGTGCCCGCACCCGGTGTCCATGTCAGCGCACCATCGATCAGCTTGGGCTCTTGGGTGTAGTTCTCAAGCCCTTCACCCGCGACCGTCTGCGTGTCATCGTGCAACAGACCCGCACCGAGCAATTCGCCAATCATGTAGCCAAGACCGCCAGCCGCATGGAAATGGTTCACGTCCGCCAGCCCGTTGGGATAGACGCGTGCAATCAGCGGTGTGATCTCGGACAGGTCACAGAAATCTTCCCAATCCAGAATGATACCGCCAGCCCGCGCCATCGCGATCAGGTGGATGAGCAGATTGGTAGAGCCGCCCGTGGCGTTCAGACCCACAATCCCGTTCACATAGGCTTTCTCGTCCAGAATATTGCAAACAGGTGTATAGCTGTTGCCCAAGGCAGACAGCGACAGCGCGCGCTTCGCGCCCTCGACCGTCAGCGCATCGCGCAACGGCGTGTTCGGGTTCACAAAGGATGACCCCGGCAGGTGCAGCCCCATGAATTCCATCAGCATCTGGTTTGTGTTGGCCGTACCGTAGAAAGTACAGGTGCCCGGGCCGTGATAAGCCGCCATTTCCGAGGCGAGCAGCTCTTCACGGGTTGCTTCGCCCGCGGCGAAGCGCTGGCGCACCTTGGCTTTATCATCATTCGACAGCCCCGACGTCATCGGACCTGCAGGCAGGAACACTGCAGGCATATGACCAAAGGACTGCGCCGCGATGATCAGGCCCGGCACGATCTTGTCGCACACACCCAGGAATACTGCCGCATCGAAGGTGTTGTGTGACAGGGCCACGCCCGCAGCCATGGCGATCACATCACGGGAGAACAGGCTCAACTCCATGCCCGCCTCGCCTTGGGTCACGCCGTCGCACATGGCGGGTACGCCGCCCGCAACCTGCGCCGTCCCCCCCGCCGCACGCACCGCGTCGCGGATCAGGGTAGGGTAGGTCTCGAACGGCTGGTGCGCCGACAGCATGTCGTTGTAGGCAGTCACGATCCCAAGATTGCCCACGCTCGCTTCGGCCAGTCGTGACTGGTCCGCGCCCGCAGCGGCAAAGGCATGCGCCTGCCCGCTGCACGACAGGTGTGCCCGTGCCGGTCCCTGCGATTTGGCTGCAGCCATACGGTCCAGATAACGGCGGCGACTGGGTGCGCTCCGCTCAATCACGCGCTCGGTCACGCGCTTCATCGTTGGGTGTAGGGGCATCGTGCTCTCCTATCTCCTGATCTCGGTTCTTGGCTACTATATCACACGGCGCCTGATAGCGCTAACAACATCCAACTGCAATCACCGCGCCACGGTGCCGCAGGAAAGTTTCCATGCATGCTTTCAAAGGGCATCAACACAACATATAGTTGCCCAAAATTCGCAAAGCGGATGCTCGAGTAGGGGACAGACATGGCGCATATCATTGTTGTCGGCAATGAAAAGGGCGGTGCAGGCAAATCGACTGTATCAATGCATGTGGCCACAGCACTGGCGCGGGCTGGCAAGAAAGTCAGTGCGCTGGATCTGGATCTGCGGCAGCGCACGTTCGGGCGGTACGTTGAGAACCGAAAAACATTCCTTGCCTCTGCCGAATTGGAGCTTCCCTCTCCGGACGTGCACGACCTGCCGGAAATTGACGCGGCCGACCTGAAGCCCGGTGAAAACATCTATGACCACCGACTGAGTGCAGCGGTTGCCACGCTTGAGCCGGACAACGACTTCATCCTGATCGACTGCCCCGGCTCCCATACCCGCCTGAGCCAAGTGGCCCATTCGCTGGCCGACACGCTGATCACCCCACTCAATGATAGCTTTGTAGATTTCGACTTGCTGGCCCGGATTGATCCCACCGGCGAAAAGATTCTCGGCCCATCCGTCTATTCCGAAATGGTGTGGAACGCCCGCCAGTTGCGGGCCCAGGCAGGCCTGAAACCCATCGACTGGATCGTGTTGCGCAACCGCATGGGCGCGCAACGCATGGTCAATAAGGAAAAGATGGAGCGCGCGATCAAGATGCTCGCCCAGCGCATCGGCTTCCGCATCGCGCCCGGATTTTCAGAGCGCGTGATTTTCCGAGAGCTGTTCCCGCGGGGCCTGACCCTGCTGGACCTCAAGGACATCGGGGTCAAACAACTCAACATCTCGAACGTGGCAGCCCGGCAGGAACTGCGAGACCTGATCAAAGCGCTGAACCTGCCCGAGGTCGACGTCGACTTTTGATGCAGCTGGCATAGGTTTTCTTCCACGCCATGAAGGAGCCGGATATGCCCCAGATCACACCAGATGTTTTCATCCAGATCGTGCGCTTTCGCGTGGCAGACGGACAGGCCGAGCCGCTGATGCAGGCGATCCTTGCCCATCTGGATGATTGGGTCCGGCGCTGCGACGGCTTTGTGTCCTCGAATTTTCACCTGTCCGAGGATGGTCTCCACGTGATCAACTACGCCCAATGGCAGGACAAAGCCGCGTTCGATCGGTTCCGCCGCCATCCACGGCAATCCGAGCTTCAATCCGCAATCGCCGATCAAGCCCCGGAACGTGCTGAGGCGAACAGCTTCTCACTGGCCAAATCTGTTACGGCCTGAGTGCCAAGCGTTCCAACAAGGACCTCAAGGTCGCAGCATCTTTCTCCGACATTCCATCGACCAACGCCGCGTCATAGTCGGCAGCAGTCTTCTTGAGGTCTTGATACACTTTCTGACCCATCGCGGTGAGGGCCAGATACTCCACCCGCCGGTCATCCTCTGCCCGCGTGCGGGTCAGATAACGCCGTTCCGCCAACCTCTGCACAGCCCGGCTGATCTTGGTCTTGTGCATCTGCGCCCGCGTGCCAATGTCGCTGGCCGTCATTTGCCCGTAGATACCCAGGTGGAACAGCACCCGCCATTCATTGCGCAGCATCCCATACTTGTCCTTATAGACCTTCTGGAACTCCAGGCTCGACGCCTCAGCCGCCTGATTGAGCAGGTAAGGCAGGAATTGCCGCACATCGAAATCCGCTGGACCTGTCATTGTCATCCGCTTGTTAGTTACAAAAACAACTATTACATCTGCGACCAATTCCGCAAGGGAGCAAGAGATGAACCGCCAATCCGCACCGCACAGTATGATCCAGGCCCCGTCAGGCGCAGGCATCACCGAAGGGTACATGCCCGGCTTCGGCAATGATTTCGAGACAGAGGCCCTGCCCGGCGCGCTACCCGAAGGCATGAATTCACCACAGAAATGCAACTACGGTCTTTACGGCGAACAACTGAGCGGCACCGCCTTCACCGATGTGCGGCCTGAACGCACGTGGTGCTACCGCATTCGGCCCTCGGTCAAACATTCTGGCCGCTACACCCGCATCGACCTGCCCTATTGGAACTCCGCCCCCCATATCCCGCAGGACGTGACCAGCCTTGGTCAATACCGCTGGGACCCGGTGCCGCACAGCGATCAGGATCTTACGTGGCTCACCGGCATGCGCACCATGACGACCGCGGGTGACGTGAACACCCAAGTCGGCATGGCAAGCCATATCTATCTGGTGACAGCGTCCATGCAGGACGCCTATTTCCTCTCAGCCGACAGCGAATTGCTGGTGGTCCCGCAAGAGGGACGGCTGCGCTTTTGCACCGAGCTTGGGATCATCGACATCGCCCCACAAGAGATCGCAATCCTGCCTCGCGGCCTTGTCTACCGCGTCGAAGTGCTGGAAGGCCCCGCACGCGGCTTTGTCTGCGAAAACTACGGGGCCAAATTCGAACTGCCGGGGCGCGGACCTATCGGCGCAAACTGCATGGCCAACCCGCGCGACTTCAAGGCCCCGGTGGCTGCGTTTGAGGACCGCCAGGTGCCATCCACCCTCACCATCAAATGGTGCGGACAGTTCCACGAGACGGAAATCGGCCAATCCCCGCTGGATGTGGTGGCTTGGCACGGCAATTATGCGCCGCTGAAATACGACCTGAAGACCTATTGCCCGGTGGGCGCGATCCTGTTCGACCACCCCGATCCGTCCATATTTACAGTGCTGACAGCGCCCTCGGGACAACCTGGTGTCGCCAATATCGACTTCGTCCTGTTCCGCGAACGCTGGATGGTAGCCGAAGACACGTTCCGTCCGCCGTGGTATCATAAGAACATCATGTCGGAATTGATGGGCAACATTTACGGCCAGTACGACGCGAAGCCCAAAGGCTTCGTGCCCGGTGGCATGTCCCTGCACAACATGATGCTGCCGCACGGACCAGACAAGAACGCGTTCGAAGGGGCCAGCAATGCCGACCTGCAGCCTCATAAACTGGACAACACCATGTCATTCATGTTCGAAACCCGCTTCCCGCAGCATCTGACCAAGTTCGCGGCCCAAGAGGCACCCTTGCAGGACGACTACATCGACTGCTGGTCAGACATTGAGAAGAAATTCGACGGGACACCGGGCAAGAAATGATGGAGTATCTTGGATATCTCATGGCGGCGTTCATCGTCTTTGTGCTGGGCTTCATCCTCTGGGCGTGGTGGCAGAAATTCGTGAACAACCGGCCCGACCGCTACGGCAAAGGACCCGGACATGACCTGCGCGGGGCAGAGCGCGGACAATGGCACCGAACGGACAAGACGTGATTGACCCCGGCCTCATCGCGATTGCAATTTTCGTCGGCCTTGTCATCGCAATCATCTGGTCATGGCGCTCCAGGACAACTCCCACTGCGCCTCTTGATCACACGCCGACACAGCCCGGGCGGCGCCTGGACGGATCGGACCATGTCGGTGGAGGCGGCACGGATTGATCGACTTCCTGTCTTCCCTATCGTGGGTCGGCTGGTTGCTGATCGCTTTGGGCCTGTTCACGCTTTGGCACTTGCCCAGCATCCTGAAGATGGCACTATTTGGCGACCGGCTCTCGCGCAACAGGATCACCCGCGATGGTCGCGTGCGCGACGATATCGATTCATTTCACGACTGATTTTTCACACAGGACCATGCAATGCCTCTGAACCCTTCCTGGGTCACCAGCGCCAACAGCGCCGACACGGACTTCCCCTTGAACAACCTGCCTTACGGCGTCTTCTCAACCGATACGCTTGATGCCCGCTGCGGCGTGGCCATCGGAGACATGATCCTCGACATGTACGCGGCCGAAGAACAGGGTGTCATCGACCTCACGGACGAACCGCTCTTCGATGTTCCGTTCTGGAACGAATTGATGGAGCAAGGCCCCGCCGTCTGGACGGCCCTGCGCAACCGCCTCACGGACTTGCTGGCAGACGGATCAAAAGACCGCGCACTGGTTGAACCGCTGCTCGTGCCGATGGAAGATGCAACCGTGCACATGCCGCTGGTCGTGTCCGAATTCACAGACTTCTACGCGGGCCGCCACCACGCCACCAATGTGGGCACCATGTTCCGCGGCCCGGAAAACGCGCTGCCGCCCAACTGGCTGCACATCCCCATCGGCTATAACGGGCGCGCGTCATCCGTGGTTGTCTCTGGCACCGACATCCGCCGCCCATGGGGCCAACTCAAATCCCCCGACCACGACATGCCTGCCTTCCTGCCCTCCCGCCGCTTCGATCTTGAACTGGAAATGGGCGCTATCGTTGGCATGGCCTCGGACGGCCCAATCAGCGTGGACGAGGCAGACGCCGCCATCTTCGGCTACGTCCTACTGAACGACTGGTCCGCGCGCGACATTCAGGCATGGGAATACCAACCGCTTGGCCCCTTCCAGGCCAAGGCGACAGCCACCTCCATCAGCCCATGGATCGTGACCAAGGCAGCCCTTGAGCCGTTCCGCACGCCCACACCGGAGCGCGAATTCGAACATCTCGACCACCTCAAAGACACCGGCCCCATGCTCTACGACATCGACCTGAGCGTGACGCTGGCCCCGGATGGCAAGGACGCGACGACCATCGCCGAAACCAACTATCGGGAAATGTACTACTCCGCCGCCCAGCAACTGGCGCATCACAGCACGTCGGGCTGCCCGATGAATGTGGGCGATCTATTGGGCTCTGGCACCATTTCCGGCCCCACAAAACCGGAACGCGGCAGCCTGCTGGAGCTCAGCTGGGGTGGCAAAGAACCTCTCACCCTAGACACCGGCGACACGCGCACTTTCCTTGAAGACGGTGACACACTTACGCTTGCAGGACACGCCAAGGGCGATGGTTATCGCATTGGGTTCGGCACATGCACAGGTACAATGCTGCCAGCCCTGGAGGATCCCTACAAACGCTAGAATCCATCTTCATCTTGCGAAATAAACTCCGGGGGTCTGGGGGTTGACCCCCGGTCCAACACCGGCAAAGTAAAACCCATGTCAGACAAATACGGACCCACACGCGGCGATCTCATGTTCCGCTTCTGGTTCTCACTGGTGGGCCTTGCTATGCTGACCGGTGCGCTGATATTTCGTGGCATCCCCCAAGGCCCCGCCGGTTGGGAAGCGATTGGCCTCGCCACCTTGTTCTTCGGCGGCACGTTCGTCTGGACGATCCGCAAGCTGCTCCGGAACGATCACGGCTAGGGCGCGGCAGCCCATACCTCCACCTCCACGGTGAACTCGGGGCGGGTAAAGCCAGACACGATCATCAGGGTGGAACTTGGCAACACCTCACGCCCGGCAAAATAGGCATCGCGGGCCGCCATATACCCCGCCATATGCGCGCGATCCGTCACAAACGCACTCACATGAAACACATCCGACGACGCCATGCCCGCCTCCGCCAAAATCGCGTCGACATTGGCAAAGCATAGTGTTGCCTGATCCTCTGTCCCCGCAGGGACAACCCCCTCCGATCCCAAGGCCAACTGGCCGGATGTCCGAACAATACGCCAATCGGGCGGCACTTCCACACCATGGGAATATCGGGCGAACGGCGGGGCAATCGACGGCGGAGCAAGAGATTTCATGGGCCCACCCTTGCGCGCGGAACCGAAATTTGAAACCCTCGCCACACATCTCAGGCACAGATTCACATCTCTAGGGCCGCTGACATCCACTTCCAAAAGGGGAAGACATGGACAAGCGATTGCTCTGCCTGCGCCACGGCGATGGCCCAATGGACGACAGGATCACCACGTGGTGTGGCGCCAACCAGATCCGCTGCGATGCGCGGCGGGCATGGCAGGGGCAGGACGCGGGCCAGATCACCGACGATGTGATTGGCGTCGTCGTCTATGGCGGTATCTACAACGCCTATGACACCAGGAAGCACCCGTTCCTGAATGACGAATACCGTATCATTGATGCTGCCATGACGGCCGGCATCCCGCTTCTTGGCATCTGCCAAGGCGCACAGATGATCGCTCATCATATGGGCGCTTGGGCTGGCGCACCGACACATGGCAATCACGAATTTGGCTGGTACGAGGTGACGCCGACTGGCGAGGCGGGCGATTTTTTGAACGCGCCAATGCATTTTGTGCAATCGCATTTCCACACCTTCGACATCCCGAACGGGGCGACCCATATGGCGCGCAGCTCCTTGTTTGAAAATCAGGCATTCCGCGTGGGCGACAGGATTGTCGGCGTGCAGTTCCACCCCGAACAAACCATGGCCGGGTTTCAGCGTTGGCAGGTCAGGGCGGATGAGTGGGGGCGCTGGTCCGAACCCGGCGTTCAGAATCTGGAGACGCAAAATCGCCTGATGCTGGAACATGATGCTGCGCAAGGGGCATGGATGCGCAGTTTCCTCGATGGCTTTTTTGCAGCGCGTGCATGATTGACATCCTTGTTCCCGCAGCGCTGATCGCAAAGCCGGACACCTTTGGCGGGGTGCCCGAGGGGGACTGCCTGCGCGGCGCCCCTGTGATCCGAGATGGCAAACTGGTCGGTCTCACCAATCCATCAGATGCCGCCCATCTCATGGTGATGCCTGCCCTTGTGGAACCGCATTGTCACCTCGACAAATGTCATACGATCAACCGCATCGGCCAAGTGGGCGGCGATCTGCATCACGCAATCTCCAGCCAGCATGCGGACAAAAAGTACTGGGACGAAAACGATTTGCGCAGCCGTGCAAGTCGGGGTCTGCGGGAAGCACAGCAAAACGGCTGTACCCTGATCCGCAGCCACGTGGATTGGGGCGACGACCCTGCCCCGCCACTCGGGTGGTCGGTACTGGTCGAGATGGCCGAGGACAATCCCGGCCTGCAACTCGCCGTCCTTACCGGCATCGACCAATGGCGCGCGCCTGAGTTTGCCCAGAAGGTGGGCGACATTCTTGCTCTGACCGACGGCGTTGCGGGCGCTTTCATCTATGGGCACCGACACACCGAGGCCGGGTTGCGGAGCCTGTTTCAGATTGCCGCCCACCACGGTCTGATGCTGGATTTCCACGTTGACGAAGGCCTGGGCGACCTGAATGGGCTGGAAACCATCGCGGATGTCGCGCTTGAGACCCGTTTCGCCCGCCCCATCCTTTGCGGTCATTGCGTCAGCCTGATGGACCGCACCACGGACGATGTGAAACGCATCGCAGACAAGCTGGCGCGGGCCGGGATCACTGTATGCACGTTGCCGATCACGAACCTCTACCTACAGGGGCGCACGGACGGCACGCCTGACCGACGTGGGATCACCCGACTGCGCGAGCTGCGTGCGGCCGGTGTGCCGGTGGTTGTGGGGTCGGACAACGTGGCTGACGCCTTCTGCCCCATCGGCGCGCATGATCCACGCGCCGCTCTGGCACTGGCCTGCGTGACCGCCCATCTGGACCCGCCCTTGGGCGACTGGCTGCCCGCGATCACCACGGATGCTGCACGCGCACTTGGCGCAGCGCCCATCACGGTAGACGGGGCCGCCCTCACCGACCTGCTGACCTGCGCCGTGACCCACACCGCAGACCTGATATCCGGGCGCACCCCACTGCGCCCCGCGACGGAGACACTCATATGACCTCAATTTCCGGCAAGACCGATATCGACTGGAACGCCTTTGCTGCCGCCCTCGCGCCGGTCGAGACCATCGCCGAACCCGTGTTGGTCAAAAAGCGCAGCCGCGACTTCTTCTGGTATTCACCCATCCTGAACGCCGAGCTGAAAACCTGCTTTGGCGATCTGGTGGCGCGGCCCAAATCACCCGATGAGATGGCGCATGTGCTTGCAACTGCCCATGCCCACAACGCCCCCATCGTGCTGCGTGGCGGCGGGACTGGCAACTATGGCCAATCCGTGCCCATGGCGGGTGGGCTGATCATCGACACCACCGCCATGAACAAGGTGCTTGAGGTCGGCGACGGTTTTGTGCGGGCCGAAGCAGGCGCACTGATGGCCGACATCAATGCGGCACTCGCGGACAGTGGACAAGAGATGGCGATGTTCCCGTCCACGCAGGACATTGCAACCGTGGGCGGCTTTGTGGCGGGCGGAAGTGCGGGCATCGGGTCTGTTGCCAATGGCGCGTTGCGCGACCCCGGCAACCTGATGGCGCTCACTGCGCTGTCGGTCGAGGCGGAACCGCAACCGCGCGTCTTTGAAGGGATCGACACCCTGCACATCCACCACGCCTGGGGCCTGAACGGCGTGATCACCGAGGTCACCTTGCGCACGGTGCCGAAACGCGACTGGGTCGGCTGCATGGCAACGTTCGATGCTTACGACACCGCCTATGCCACCGGCCATACCATCGCACAGGCAGGCAACATTGCCGCCAAGCTGATCACCACGGTCGATGCCCGCATTTGCGCCTACTTCCCCAAGCTCGACGGCCATATCCGCAAGGACAAACACCTGCTCGTCTCCATGATCCCGGCAGAGGATCAGGACGCGTTTCGCAGGCTGATCACCGCCCAAGGCGGCCACGTGGACCTGATGATGACAGATGCTGCGCGTCAGGACATGGGCCTGCCCCACGTCTTCGACTTCAGCTACAACCACACAACGCTGCAAGTGCTGAAAGCGGATCGCTCGGCCACCTACCAACAAGTGGGCTGCCCGATCCCGCCCGATCCGCAGGCTATCGCGGCGCTGCGGCCAAAACTGGGCGATGATGTCTGGATGCACCATGAGTTCGCACGTGTCGGCGGAGAGATCGTGACCTTCGATCTGCCCATTATCTGGTTCACCACGCCCGAGCGGCTGGCCGAGATCAACGCCACATACGAAGCCAACGGGTTCCCGGTCTATGACGCCCATACATGGAACGTCGAAGGGGCCGGGCTCAAAGCCGATTACACGCATCTGGCGTGGAAAAAACGGATGGATCCGAAGGGTCTGCTCAACAGCCCGAAATCGCGGTTCTGGGACGCGGTGAAAGACCTGACACCGGAACAGATCGAAGCCAAGGGGGCCAAGTAGATGCGCATGACACCCCTTACCGACCGCTTTGGCGTGGAAATACACGGTGTGGACCTAAGCACGCTTGAACACACCGGCTACACCCATATCCGCGCGCTTTTTGAAGAGCATTCCGCACTGCTGTTTCGCGGCCAAGACCTGAGCGACACGGCCCACATTCGGCTTGCCAACTTCTTTGGTCCCATCGAAGACCGGCTTGCCGACGAACGGGACAAGGATGAGGCGTTCACCGTTCCACAGGTCAGCAACGTGCGGGAGGATGGCAGCACCACCGATGAAATGGACCTGCATACACTGCACCTGAAAGCCAACATGTTGTGGCACGCCGACAGTACCTTCTTGCCGGTACCTGCGCTCACCAACATTCTGACAGCGCGTGTCGTGACGATGACTGGCGGCGCAACCGAACTTGCGTCTACCCGCGCAGGCTGGGCGGACATGCCACAGCATCTGAAGGCCAAAGTTCAAGACACCGGCTTCTGGCACCGCTACGCGCACAGCCGCGCGCGGATCAGCCCGGACCTGGCGGCGCTGCCCATGTTCCACAAATGGCCCGACCGGTTGTGGCGTGCGGTCTGGCGCAACCCGGTCAACGGGGGTGAGGCGCTTTATATTGCAAGCCACGCTTATGCGGTCGAAGGGATGGACGCCGAAACAGGGGCGGCCCTGATCGACGAACTGACCGCTTTCGTCACCCAGCGTCAATACGTGTACAGCCATCAATGGCAGGTCGGTGACGTGCTCATCTGGGACCAAAGGGCGGTTTTGCACCGGGGAACGGCGTGGAATCACAAAGAACCGCGTGTTTTGTCGAGTATTTGTGTCTCTGCAACTCCCGACGATGGGGTTGACGCCATGCGCCTGATCGTTTGAAGTCCGGGCGTCCCCCATCAAGGGGAGGCGAAAAAACGCAGGTCAACTGCAACACCGATAAGGTCGGGCACTCACCCCGGCCACATAAGGGCGCGAACGCACGTTTGCGACGCCAACAGAGAGGAAGAACATGACCTTTGTAACCCGTACCGGCAAGCCGCTGCCGCAATCCATCGTGGATTCGGCCGCCAAAGTCGGCACTGATCCGATCAACCGCCGCGAGTTTCTGGCCACGGCCAGCGCGTTCGGCGCCACCGCTGCCACCGCTTACGGCATGCTGGGCCTGACAGCGCCCGCAGCACAAGCCGCAGCGCACTCGCAAGGTGGCACGGTCCGCATCCAGCAAGAGGTCCGGGCCCTCAAGGATCCCCGCACATATGACTGGTCGCAGATCGCCAACGTCGCACGCGGATGGCAAGAGTACCTCGTGCATTTCGAGAACGACGGCACCTTCACGCCACGCCTGCTGGAAAGCTGGGAAGTCAACGACGATGCCACAGAATACACACTGACCGTCCGTTCGGGTGTGAAGTGGAACAATGGCGACGACTTCACTGCGGAAGACGTGGCACGCAACATCTCTGCATGGTGCGACAAGGACGTCGAAGGCAACTCGATGGCAGGCCGCTTTGCCACGCTGATCGACGGCGATACGAACAAGGCCATCGTCGGTGCAATCGAAGTGGTCGATGCCACAACGGTCAAACTGAACCTGCCTGCGCCGGACATCACCCTGATCGCTGGCATGGCTGACTATCCGGCCGCGATCATCCACCCCGACACCTCGGTCGACAACATCGACAGCCCCATCGGCACCGGCCCTTACCTGCCAGAATCGCTCGAAGTTGGCGTCAAAGCCGTGCTGGTCAAGAACGAGGACCACACATGGTGGGGCACCGAAGTGTTTGGTGGACCGTACCTCGATCGCGTCGAGTTCATCGACTACGGCACCGATCCTGCGGCGTGGGTTGCGGCCTCCGAAGCCGAAGAAGTCGACATGCTTTATTCGATCGAAGGTGACTTCATCGACATCATGGACACCTTGGACGGTTGGCAGCGCAACGAGATCGCAACTGGTGCGACCATCGTGATCCGCCCGAACCAGCTGGCCGAAGTCGATGGCGTGCGCCCTTACGAAGACGTGCGGGTGCGCAAAGCGATTTCCATGGCCGTGGACAACGCGGTGCTTCTGGAACTGGGCTATGCCGGGCGCGGCATCGTGGCCGAAAACCACCATGTCGGTCCAATGCACCCGGAATACGCGGAAATCGAACCGCGCACGGTTGATCCCGCAGCGGCCAAGGCCCTGATGGACGAAGCCGGCATGGGCGACTACGAGCACGAGCTGACTTCGATCGACGACGCATGGCGCAAGGACACCACCGATGCGGTGGCAGCCCAGCTGCGTGATGCAGGCATCAAGGTCAAACGGACGATCCTGCCCGGCTCGACCTTCTGGAACGACTGGGCGCAGTATCCGTTCAGCTCGACTAACTGGAACCCGCGGCCACTGGGTGTGCAGATCTGGGCGCTGGCCTATCGCTCGGGCGAGGCGTGGAACGAGTTTGGCTTTGCCAACGAAGAGTTCGACAGCCTGCTGGAGCAAGCGCTGGCAACCCCGGATGTCGATGCCCGCCGCGAGCTGATGGCTGTCGGTCAGAAGCTGCTGCAGGACGAAGGCGTGACGATCCAGCCTTACTGGCGCTCGCTGTACAACCACACCAAAGAAGGTCTGGTGGGTGGCGAACACCACATCACGTTCGAAATCCGGCCCGAGCAAATCGCCTGGACCTGATCCAGGATCACGATCAATTCAAAGGGGCCGCCACTGCGCGGCCCCTTTTTTATGAAGCCCCCAAAGCGCGAAAGGACACGGGATGGACCAGATGCTGATCGCCGCGCAGGCCCTTGCCACCGGTCTTGTCGCGGCATGGCTGACGCTGGGCGTGCGCGACAACATCCTGCATCCATCCGTGAACGAAACCTACACCGCCGAGGTGATGGAAATGACGCGGATGAAGGCCGACTACCCCGACGCCTTTGCCCATGTCGCCCATCGCGCCGTGACCAACCGCGCCCTGCAGCAGCTTGCGTTTCGCGCCATTGTCGGTGCCGAGCTGATAGCAACACTGGTGCTTTGGGCCGGTGTGATCGGGCTCATCATGGCACTTGCGGGCATGGCAGAGGCAGAAACCGGACGGATCATAGCGATGGCGGGCACCATGGTGTTCACCGCCGTCTGGGCCGGGTTCCTGATCGTGGGCAACCACTTCTGCTATTGGTTCTGCCACGAAGGGGCTCAAAACACGCATTACCAAATGACGCTATGGGGTGTCGCGACGATGATCCTGCTTGCGCTCTAGATCGCGGCCATCTGATCGGCAGGGAAGTGCAGCAAACGCACCGCGGCCTCAACATCTGATTGCAACAATTGGCGCACATCCTCGTGCAGACGGGCGACCAAAGCCTCGGCGCTCAACTCTTGCCGTTTAACCTTGGCAAACCACGCCTCTTCGCAAATCAGATCCTCGATCAGCGGGTCGATCACCGCACCACCGCCGCCGGGATACCGGTAATATCCCCAACCATAGCGCTTGCCCAACCGCCCCTCAGCCACCATGCGCGGCAAAATCGGTGAGACGTCACCGCCACTCCGCGCGGCAAGTACCGTATCCAATCCGACCAGATCCTGCGCTTCGCACGGGCCAATCCCATAGCCCCAAGCAACCAGCGCCTCGTCCAGCTCCCACGGGGTTGTGTGCACGTACAACAGTCGCTCGCATGCGCGCCAGAATGCGGTTTGCAAAGGCGCCACGCGGATGGTCAAGGACCAAGCCCCTCGAGAAAGCGGTGTTTTGCGATGATGGCCAGCAATTCGTTTACCGATGTGGACACAGGCTTCGTTGATGTATCCACCTGCGCCATAGACCGTTCATAGGCCGGGGCTCGGGTCGCCAGAAGCGACTTCAACTGATCCATGGCAGCAGGATTGCCTTCCATCGGACGCAAGTCACCCTGCGCGCGAACGCGGGCCATATGTTCACCCGGACTGGTACGGACCCAAATCGTATGGAAGCGTTCGAGCACCATGTCGTAAGCGGCCTCATCCGTCACGATCCCGCCCGCAACAGCCAGGATCAGCTTGTCGTGGCGCGACACGATGCGCGACACGGCTTCCGCCTCCAATGCGCGATAGCCGTCCTGCCCGTACAGGGCCATGACCTCGGACAAAGGCATGCCCGCCTCGGCCTCGATCTCTCCGTTCAACTCGACAAAGGGGATTTTCAGCTTGTCCGCGGCCAGTCGGCCCAGTGTGGACTTGCCCGCACCGCGCAATCCGACAAGGCAAATGCGCTGCGCCCGGAGCGCCACGGGGTTCTGCGGGGCCAGCAGTGCCCGCACGCGTCCCTGTACCTGTGCAGGGGCCGCTTGATACAGCCGCGCCACGCGGGTCACATCGCCGTCCATCGGTGGGCTTTCGGACAGCAACTCCTCGATCCGGACATTCAGCGCCGTAGCCACGCGCTCCAGCAAGATGACAGAGATGTTCCCCTCACCCGCCTCAAGCTGCGCAAGATATCGCGGCGACACGCCCGAGCGTTCCGACAATTCGCGGCGCGGCAGGCCCAGCGCTTCGCGGGCGGCCCGGACGCGGGTGGCAAGGCGTGCAATCATCGGGATTGCGCCGTCTGGTATGGGTTTCGGTGATGTCATGCGCACTTAGCTTCTTCTTATCAGTTGTTTTAGGACGCGAGCGCCCCGGTTCAACGGATCAAATGTCGCAGATGTGCGGCGCGATGACGGCGCGCAGTTCGGGGGGTGCGGATTGGCTCTTGAACTGGTCGGCAATGATGAAGACGCAAGTGAATGTCCCCTCAAAGCACAGCATCCCATCCTGCCGCCCATCCACGCGGAAAGTGATGGACTTGTCGCCCAGCCGTTTCGGCCACACCTCGCAGATCAGGCGATGGCAGGGCGTCACAGGTGACCGAAAGTCCATGCTCATATGAACGAAGGGCGTGCCAATATTGCGATCGAGTTCCAGCTGATACCATCCGTCGCCGCCCAAATGCGCTTCCCACCACGCGTTGATGGCATCCAGCGCAAACCACGGCAAACGGGCGGTATAGGCGATCTTGGCCGGGTCGCAATCGCCCCACGTCACCCGGATTTCATGTCGAAACTTGTCGCTCAAGCGGCCTTGTCCGCCTGCATCAGCCCCATGATCTCCTGCACCCACGGCAGGGCAATGTCCTCGGGCATATCAAAGCCCGACGCATCGTGGATGCCCCGCTCGCCCACTTGGGTTGCCCCTTGCGCCTTCATCATCTCGGCCAGCTTCATGGACCCGTGCGCGAAGGTCTCGGCAAACACCATGTCGCCCAGACCAAAGATGGCAAAGCGGATGCCTTTGAGGTCCGGCTTGCCTTCGGTCAGCGCCTCTTCGAACGGCAACGCGGTCGAAGGCAAATCGCCATTGCCATAGGTCGACGTCACAATGATGTAGAATGTGTCCTTCTGCATCTCTGCCGGATCAACATCCGCAAGGCTCTGGATATCGCACTCGAACCCATCACCAAGCTCCGTCTCGATGTCCTCGCACAGCATCTCGGAATTGCCGGTCTCGGACCCGTAAAAAATGCCAACTTTCATCATATTCTCCTCAATGCACGCGTGGTGCGGTGCGTGCTTTGTACCGGCGGCACATCTCGTCCTGTTCGTCCCGGTTCAGCATCATGTAGAGCGCGAGGCACATTCCGGTACATCCATCACACTCCAAAGCGCAAAAGGGGCGCTTTGATGCGGCGTCAGTCAGGGCTGTTCTTTCGATCTGCATGGATGCCTCCCTCAGGCCATGTGCAGTTTCACATATTCAAAATCACCCGGCTTGTTGTCGATCCCGACCTTGGGCGGGGCGATCCAGCTGGCGTATTTGCCGGGCTCGTAGCACGGTTTCATCAACGACTGGATAAAGGCACCATCTTCCTTCGTCGGCAGCCATTCAGTCTGGCGCGCATCCCAATCCGCCTGCGAAATGAACTCCCCATCCGGTGTGATCGGCTGGTCCTTGAACACCCCGATCTTCCGATGGAACCCCTCATGCGGCAGCTTCAGTTCAAACTGAATCCCCGTGCGCGAAATCTGCTTGTTCCAGCGGCGCAAACCACCTGAGGCATCGCGCACATAATCATCGCGCAAGCGCATGTTGATGGCCGTCAACGCGGGCACATCCTGTGTCACGATCTTGCCGTCCACGATGCTCGCCACCGCATAGGTGTCGCCTGTCAGCTTGTGATCGTCGTCAATCCGCTGCTCCATATACCGGCCCTTGATGCCTGCGTTGAAGGCGTTGGCGGCATTGGTGCTGACCTCCTGCCCAAACAGATCAAGGCTCAGCGTATAGTGCAGGTTCAGCTTCTTCTGGATCGTCGGCAGGTCGATGACCCCCAGATCGCGGATTTTGCCGATGTCATAAGGGTCGTCGATCCCGTTCTCCTGCATCGCGGCCAAGGTCGCCTGAATGGTCCGGGTCACGCCCGTCTCACCCACGAACATATGGTGCGCTTCTTCGGTCAGCATGAAGCGACACGTGCGCGACAGCGGGTCAAAGCCCGACTGCGCCAATGACTCAAGCTGCATCTTCCCGTCACGGTCGGTGAAATAGGTGAACATGAAGAAAGACAGCCAATCCGGCGTCTCCTCATTGAAGGCCCCCAGCATCCGCGGTGCCTCTTCCGAACCCGAGGACCGCACCAGCATGTCGTCCGCTTCCTCGCGCCCATCCTTGCCGAAGTACTTCTGCAGCAAGTACACCATCGCCCACAGGTGCCGCCCTTCTTCGACATTCACCTGAAAAAGGTTCCGCATGTCGTACAGTGACGGCGCGGTCAGGCCGAGGAACTTCTGCTGTTCAACCGATCCCGGTTCGGTATCGCCCTGGATCACGATAAGGCGCTTGAGCATGTTACGATACTCACCCGGCACCTCCTGCCACGCCAGATCTCCCTTATGTTCGCCCATCGGAATGCGGCGATCCTCAACGGCCGGGGCCAGCAACACGCCCCACCGATATTCCGGCATCTTCACATAGTCGAACTTCGCCCATCCCTTGGGGTCCACACTGACGGCAGTGCGCAGGTAAACCATGCTCTCCTGAAAGTTCTGCGGGATTAGGTCATTCCACCAGTTGATATACCCGGGGTGCCATTTCTCCAGCGCTTTCAGCACCTTGCGGTCCTGGCTCAGCCCCACATTGTTGGGGATTTGGGTGTCATAGCTGACGTTCATCACAGTCATGTCTTCATCTCCTCTCGGGGGCAGAGTTTTTTCGTACGAAAAATCTGGGCCCGTTACACACGTTCCATATTGAAATCACCACGCACACCGGTGCCGTACCGCTGCAATGCGCCATCCTCTCCAACCGCATTGGGCCGGTTGAAAATCCAGTTCTGCCACGCCGTGAGACGGCCAAAAATGCGCGTCTCCATCGTCTCGGGCCCCGCAAAGCGCAGGTTCGCTTCCATCCCCGTCATCGCATCGGGGGAGAAGCTCGCCCGCTCCTCAAGGAAGATGCGGATCTCATCCTCCCAATCGATGTCATCCAGGATCTCGGTCACAAGCCCCGCGTCATCCGCCTCCTCAGCCTCCAACGCCTCACCAATCTGATCGAGCAGCCCCTCAGCATCATCGGACCCATAAAAACGCGTCTGCAACCGCGTCAGGTCATTGCCCATCGGATAGGCCCCGAAATTCCCGTCGCTCAGCATGATGGTGGCCAAGGGCCGATTGTCCCCTTCGAACTCATCTTCCATCATGTAGGACCTGTCCACGGCCCACAGCAGCTCCGCCAGCACACCTGCAAAACAACTGCCATGCTCCACCAAAGCCACAAGCGAGCGCGAGGTCACATCAACTCGCTTCAACACCCGCTTCCAATAGTGCCGGATTTCGTTGCACAGCCAGTGATCCGGGTTCTCCAGAACCAGCGCCTCGTGGGCCAGCACAGCCTCCGGATCGCCCTGTGACCGGATCACCCAAAGCCCGGCTTCCATCTCATTCAGACGCAGATGCAAAACCGCATCTTCCAACTCACGCGCCAGCCGCAGGATGTAGGCTTGATCCCCCGCCTCCACCAACGCCTCCACATCCGCAGGCGCGTCGTTCTCAGGTCCTTTGATCAAAATCTCCGCCCGGCGCGCGTCACGGTCCACGGTCACTTCAACCAGCCCGTAAGACACTGACCCATCGTCAGAAATCGTCCGCTCAATCAGCCCCAGCGCAATCCTCTGCGCGACATCCGCCTTGGCAGACACATCCGCAAACTCCGCCGCACGCTCCGCGACGACGTCATCAAAGCGGGCATTCGGTACAGCCTCGTCCACTAGCTTCCACTGCACGGCGCGCTTGCCCTTCACACCCTCTTCGGTCGAACAGAACACGTCCGCCCGGTCCCGCCGCACCATCCGCTTGTCGGTCACACGCGTCAGGCCACCTGTTCCCGGCAACACGGCCAGCAAAGGCACTTCCGGCAACGCCACCGAAGACGTCGAGTCATCCGTCAGCATGATGTGATTGCACGCCAGCGCCAGCTCATACCCACCGCCCGCACAGGCCCCTTGAATAGCCGCCACATATTTCTGCCCACTCTCGGCCTCCGCCGCCTCATAGGCATTGCGCGTTTCATTCGTGAACTTGCAGAAGTTGACCTTGTGCGAATGCGCAGCCCCACCAAGCATCCGGATATTGGCCCCTGCACAAAACACCCGGTCCTTGGCCGAGCGCATGACAACCACCTTCACCTCCGGATGCTCGAACCGCATCCGCTGGACCACATCGTTCAACTCGATATCAACGCCCAGATCGTAGGAATTCAGCTTCAACTGATAGCCGTCAAACAGCCCGCCATCCTCGTCCACATCCATCCACAGCGTCGCCACCGGCCCGTCATAATCCACACGCCAATGCCTGTAGCGGCTTGGATCAGTACGAAAGTCGATGATCTGGGTCATGAATCAGACAGGCCTTTCAGAGTCAAAAGTAGCATTATGTTACATCAGATCATGGCCAAGATGCACAATACACCGCCATAATTCGCCAATTATTGCACTTTAGTACACTTCCGAGGGCGCATCTTCCAACGCCATCAACGTCTCGCAAAACGCGGCAACGGCGGGCGTCACGATCTCGGGCACACCCTGATGTGGGCTGTGCCCGGCCCCATCCACAATCAACGCCTCCACCGGAGCATAGGCGCGGTCCTCGACCTCGCGCACCTGCGCCAGCGTGCCATACGGGTCCTCTGCCCCCTGAACAACCATCGCCGGAATGCGCCAGTGATCAATCGCGTCACCCACATTCCAATCGGCAAATCCCGGATCAGTCCACGCGTCATGCCAGCCGTAAAACGCCACATCCGGGTGATCGTGGTGCCGCGCCAAACGCGGCTTCAAATCGCCGCCCTCATACGCCCCTTTCGCCGCACGAATGGCCTCCAGCCCCTCCGGCTCGGCAAAGAAATGCGGCGCAATCAGGATCAACCCGCGCACCCGCATATCCGACACCGACCCGGCATAGATCGCCGCAATCGTCGCCCCGTCAGAATGGCCCAACAACACGGCATGTTCGATACCGGCGGCATCCAGAACAGGCCCCAAAACATCCTCCGCTTCGCGCGTCATGTAATCGAGCGGCCTTGGCAAAGACGCAGCAGACGACCGGCCATAGCCCGCCCGCGAATAGGCCAGCACCCCCATGCCTGTCGCCTTCGCCAACGCCTCCGGCCAGTCGCGCCACAGGCCAACGGACCCGAGACCCTCATGCAGCATCACCAGCGTCGGCGCATCGCCTGGCGCAGGCCCCCAGCACGCATATTCCAGAGTCTGCCCCGCAACCGAAACCGTGCCCACACCCCATTCCATCACACACCCTCCCGCAGCTTGAAGCGTTGGATCTTGCCCGTCGCCGTCTTCGGCAGGCTGTCCACACACTCGACCCAGCGGGGATATTTCCACTTGCCCACGCGGTCCTTCACATGCTCTTTCAGCATCTCTTCCAACCCCTCTGGCCGCGCGCCATGCGGCACGACAAAGGCCTTGGGCTTTTCCAATCCATCCTCATCCCGCATCGCCACCACAGCGCATTCCAGAACCGAGGCATGAGACGTGATCGCCTGCTCCACCTCGAACGGGCTGACCCAGATGCCGGACACCTTGAACATGTCATCGGTCCGCCCGCAGTAGACATACCGCCCGTCGTCCCGACGCTCATACTTGTCTCCGGTCCGCGTCCATACGCCCTCGAATGTACCGCGCGTTTTGTCCCGCCGGTTCCAATACCCATCCGCAGCAGAGGCCCCATTGACCAGCAACTCGCCCACCGCACCGACGCCTACATCAACGCCATGCTCGTCCACCAGCCGCACGTCATAGCCGGGCACAGGCACGCCGGACGTGCCATAGACCACATCCCCCGGCGCGTTCGACAAAAAGATATGCAACATCTCGGTCGACCCGACGCCATCCAGGATCGGCACACCGGTCAGCCGCTCCCACCGCACGCCCACATCTTCGGGCAACGCCTCCCCAGCGGAAATGCACGTGCGCAAAGGCGCATCCGGCGCGCCCTCCGCCTCCATATGCGCCACCATCGCGGCATAAAGCGTGGGCACCCCGCAGAACACAGTGGGCTGTTCGTCTGCAATCACCTGAACCATCCCATCGGGCGTTGGCCGGCCGCCAAAGATCACCACGGTCGCGCCAACGGACATCGGAAAGGTCATCGAATTGCCCAAGCCATAGGCGAAAAAGAACTTGGCGGCGGAAAACACCACATCATCCTCACGCACCTGCAACACTTGCGCGCCGTAAGTGTCCGCCGTCGCCTTCAACGCGGAATGGATGTGATGCACCCCCTTCGGCTGCCCGGTCGAGCCCGAGGAATAGAGCCAGAACGCCGTCTCATCGTCCTTGGCCTCAAACGGCTCAATCGCCGCCTCCGCGCGGGCCATGAACGCGTCATACGTCTCCGCCCCCTCCCGCGCAGCGCCAATCACCACGACGTGCCGCAGGTACGGATTGTCCGCCAGCACGGGCGCCACAACATCCCACAGCGCCTCCGACACCATCAGCATTGTCGCACGGCTGTCCCTCAAAATGGTGTCGTAAACCGGTGTCGCCAACAGCGTGTTCAACGGCACCGGCACCACACCCGCCTTCAGCGCACCCCAGAACAGGATCGGAAACTCGATCTGGTCCAAAACCAGCATCGCCACCCGTTCCTCGCGCCGCACATCCGCCGCGTGATAGGCCGCCGCGGCCAGTCCAGACCCGGCGGCAAGCGCGCCATAGGTCAGCTCACGCCCCGTGCCGACCTCGCGAAAGGCGACCTTGTCGCCCCGCCCCTCGGCCACATGCCGGTCCACGAAATAGGATGCCGCGTTTGCCATGTGCCCTCCTCCCAAAGGTCCATGATGATGCTTTATCGTGCAACCTGCGTCAGCCTGCCGCAACCAGCGCGCCGCTCATGCGCAATTTACTGCAACCCGAGCAGCCGCGCTGCGTTGTCCTTCAGGATACCGGGCCGCACCTCGTCCTTGATGTCGATCCCCTCGAAATCCTTGAGCCACCGCTCCGGCGCGATCATCGGCCAGTCCGACCCGAACAGCATCTTCTTGCGCAGGATCGAATTGCAGTAGCGCACAAGGATCGGCGGGAAATATTTCGGCGACCAACCGGACAGGTCGATGTAGACATTCGGCTTGTGCTGCGCGACGGCCAGCGCCTCCTCCTGCCAGGGAAAGCTGGGATGCGCCAGAATGATCTTGAGGTCCGGAAAATCCACCGCCACATCGTCCATATACATCGGGTTCGAATATTTCAGGCGCATCCCGTTGCCACCCTTCATCCCCGACCCAACCCCGGTCTGCCCGGTGTGAAACAGCGCAATGCCCCCCTCGTCCTCGATCGCGCGATAAAGGTCATAGGCCATGCGGTCGTTCGCAAAAAACCCCTGCATGGTCGGGTGGAACTTGAAGCCCTTGATGCCGAACTCGCGCATCAGCCGCTTCGCCTCGCGCACGCCCATCTTGCCCTTCCACGGATCGATACTGGCAAAGGGGATCAACACATCGCTGTTCTCCGCCGCAATCTCCGCCACTTCCTCATTGGCATAGCGGCGATAGCCCGTCTCCCGCTCCGCATCGACGGGAAAAATCACGGCGGCAATGTTCTGCGCCCGGTAATGCGCAGCGGTCTCGGGCACGGTCGGTGGATGTTTCCACGGCGCGCGGAAATACTCCGCCATAGTCGATTGCAAATCGTCATAGCCATCATCCGCATGACACCCGCACGGCTCCTCCGCGTGGGTGTGAATGTCGATGGCGCGGATCTTTTCCAGATCAATCATAGAACAATACTCGCAGGATCATTGTCGTCATAAAGCCGGTCCACCAGATGGGCCCGACGCTCAAGCAGCTTGGCGAAATTGATGTTGCCCTTGGCGGTCACTTCCCCCGCCCCAATGTCGGGTGGGTCGGCCAGAACCAGCGCCCGCGCCACAACGCGGGCGGACCCGGTGACAGCGCCAGCACGCCTGACCATACTCTTACGTATGCCCTCTGATGCTGCGCAGAACAGCGCTCCATCATCACCATCTCCGTCGCGCGCATCAGGCCCCGGCACGATCAGCATCCCGACCTCGTCGCGCCCCGCGCCACAGATCACAACATCCTGCGCCAGCGGACCCAACAGACCCAGCATCTCCAACCGGATCTGCGCCGCCTGCACCCATGTCCCTGTGCTCAGCTTGAAGTCCTCCGACAACCGCCCGTCAAAGCGCAACCCCTTGGCCATATCGTCCGGATCAACAAAGCGCATCGCATCGCCCGTGATGAAAAACCCCTCATCATCAAAGGCTTCCGCTGTTTTCTCAGGCGCGTCATGATACCCGGAGAACACATTATCCCCCTTCACCCGCACATCCATTCGGCCCGCGCCATCATCCACCAGCTTCACGGTCACACCGGTCATGGGCACGCCGACAATGCCCGCCCCCTTGGCCGGCACATGCTGCAACAGCGCCGCAGGCGCCGTCTCGGTCAGCCCCCAGCTTGAGGTGATCAACGGCATCCGCCCCGCCGCTTCCAGCGCCATACGCTCTAGTACGGTCCACGTCTCCTGCGGCAGCGACGCGCCAGCATAAAAGATCATGTCAAGGTCGCGGAAATACGTCTCGCGCAGCGCCGCGTCCTGCTCCATCGCCGCGACCAATTGCGCAAACCCAATCGGCACGTTGAACGATATCGTCCCGGGCACCAGCCCCAAATTCTCAACCGTCCGCCCGAACTTCGCGGGGATTGGCGCGCCATCGTCGATATAGAGCGCCCCGCCATTGGCCAGCACCAGATTGAAGTTATGTGACCCGCCAAACACATGGTTCCACGGCAACCAATCCACCAGCACCGGCGGACGCGCCGCGACAAAGGGCAACCCATCGCGGATCTGCGCCTGATTGGTGGTCATCATGCCATGGGTCGTCACCACGGCCTTGGGATCAGACGTGGACCCCGACGTCAGCAACAGCTTGGCAACGGTCTCCGGCCCAACGCCCGCCTGCGCCGCATCCACATCCGCCGACCCACGCACCCCGTCCAAAGCAGACGCACGCCCAGTCACCACACGCGACACCAACTTGGGACAGTCAAACAGATCCAGCGCAGGTCCAAACGCCTCATCATCCGCCGCATAGACTAGCGCAGGCTTCACCAGTTCGCGCACGTAGTCCAGGCGCCCCCGCGCCTCCGGGATCAAACTGTACTGCGCCGCCACAGGGACGGTGACTAAGCCCACATACTGCGCCGCCAATGTCAGCAAGGCGTGATCCACCGAATTGCCCGACAGGATCAGGATCGGCCCGTCCAGACCCCGCGCCAGCAACCCAGCCGCCAACCCACGCACCCGGCGCAACGCCTCGGCATACGATACCGTACGCCAGCCATCCCCAGACCGCTCTGCCAGAAACACAGCCTCCGGCGTCCGCGTCGCCCACCGATCCAGCCAAACACCCGTCGACAGATCCACCGCCGACATCTCGTAGCCCGAGCGCAGCAAAATCGACCCATCCGGCCGATCCTCCCGCACCACCTTGTGCGGACGCAGGCCCAGATGGTCGGTCATCCCAGCCCCTCGATGCGCATCAGCGCCTTCTTCACCGCCGCAATCTCGACCTCGCGCAACCCATCCAGCATCCGCCGGTCATGGGCCCGCACCGCCGCCCGCGCCTTGTCATAGACCTGCCGCCCCGCCAGCGTGCACTGCAACGCATAGGCCCGGCGATCCGTTTCCGATGGCGCACGCGTGACCCAACCCGCCTCCTCCAACTGGTCCACATAAACCACCACATTCGCCCGCTCGACGGACAAGGCCCCCGCCAACTGGCTGGGCCGCAACCCGGGGTTCTCGACAATCATCGACAGCGCGGAAAAGGTCAGCATCCGCAGGCCAAACGGCTCCAGCGTCCGCGCCAGATCGGCCTGCACCACGTTGAACGCCCGCTTCATGTTGTAGCCCACAAGGTCGCGCAGCGCCGCGTCCGACACCTCCACCTCGGGCTTGTCCTTGGGCTTCTCCATCACCGGAACCTCGGGGCGCGTTTCTCAAGAAAGGCCGCCAACCCCTCATGCGCATCAGGCGAGGTTTGGGCCAAGGCCGCCGCCATGCTCTCCACAAACAACCCATCCTGCCGGGACATATCCGTAATCCGCGCAATCCCCTGGATCATCATGTAATTCGACAGCGGCGCGTTCCCGGCAATCTGTTCGGCAATCTCCAGCGCGCGGGGCAAAGCCTCCCCCGTTCCAACCGCGTAATGTGCCAGCCCCAACGCCACCGCCTCATCCGTACCATATTTCCGCCCGGTCAGCATCATCTCGGTCATACGGTCCGGCCCCAGAATGCGCCCCACACGCACCGTCGCCCCGCCGCCCACAAAGATGCCCCGCCGCCCCTCGGGCAGTTGAAAGATGCAATCAGGCTCGGCAATCCGCACATGGGTCGACGTGGCCAACTCAAGCCCGCCGCCAATCACAGCCCCGGTCATGGCGGACACCACCGGCAGGCCCGATCCCTGCACCTTGTCCATGACGCCATGCCATCCACGCGAATGGTGCAAGGTTCCTTCGGCATCCCGCGCCACATGCTCACTCAGGTCCAGACCCGCGCAATAATGCCCGCCGTCACCGGTGATCACCGCCACCCGCACCCCCTCGGGCGGGGCAGAGAAAAACGCATCAATCTCGGCCAGCAGCCCGTCCGACATGGCGTTCCGCTTCTCGGCCCGGTTCAGGGTCAGAACGGCGATCCTGTCCTGCACATCGACCAACAAATCCGGCATGCGCACCTCATTAGTTATATTTCATAACTACCCAAGCACAGAGCCCCCGATTCCAGCAACCCCCGTCGTTAACCGGGCATTAAGGTTAACACCCCGCCCGCACCGTTAACCCGCATCCCAGTGCTTAAGCGGTGTACGGGGGGTGCACAGGGGGTGTACGGGTTGTGCATCGCCCAAACCCCTTGTTTTCCTGCCGTTAACCCGCATTCCCGTGCCCCCGTGCCAAACAGGGCACCGAACGTTGCGCGTCAGGGGATCAAAAACAGCGTAATCGCCGGAAACGCGACCAGCAAAATCACCCGGAAAATGTCCGACCCGACAAAGAACATCACGGCCTTGTACGTCTCGGTCATCGGCGTCTCCCGGTCCATCGCGTTGATGATAAACAGGTTCATGCCCACCGGCGGCGTGATCAATCCAACCTCCACCACGATCAGCACCAGAATGCCAAACCAGATCGCCACATGCTCGGGCGTCATCCCAAAATCGAGGCCGGAGATGACCGGGAAAAAGATCGGCACCGTCAGCAGGATCATCGACAGGCTGTCCATCACACAGCCGAACACAAGGTAGAACAGCAGGATCACACTCAGCACCAGAATGGGCGTAAACCCTTGGGACAGAACGAAATCCGCCAGCCATTGCGGCGCGCCCGACAGGGCCAGGAAGTTGTTGTAAAGCGACGCGCCCAGCACGATGAAAAAGATCATGGCCGTCGTCTTGGCCGTCCCGATCAGCGCCTCCCCCAGCACCCGCCAAGTCAGGTTGCCACCTATCAACGCCACCAGCCCCGTGCCCGCCGCACCAATGGCAGCACCCTCGGTCGGCGTGAACCAACCGGCATAAATACCGCCGACAACCAGTGCAAAGATTGCCAGCACGGGCCACGTCTCGGCCAACGCTTTCCAGCGTTCGGCCATTGGCACAGCCTCCCGGGTGCCTGCGCTGTCCGGGTACAGGCGCACATAGATCGAAATGGTGATCACATAGCCAATCGCCGCCAGAATGCCGGGAATGAACGCCGCTAGGAACAGCTTGGCAATGTTCTGCTCGGTGATGATCGCATAGATCACGAGGATTACCGACGGCGGGATCAGGATGCCCAGCGTGCCCCCCGCAGCCAAGGTGGCGGTCGAGAAACCCCCTGAATATCCATATCTTTTCAGCTCCGGCAGCGCCACACGGCTCATCGTGGCCGCGGTCGCCAAAGACGATCCACAGATCGCCCCGAACCCCGCACAGGCCCCCACGGATGCCATCGCAACGCCCCCACGCCGGTGCCCCAAAAAGCTCTCCGCTGCCTTGAACAGCGCCGTTGACATGCCCGACAGGGTCGCGAATTGCCCCATCAGCAGGAACATCGGGATGATGGTTAACGAGTAGTTAGAGAATGTGGTGTATGTCTCGGATTTCAGCTTGGCGAGGATCGGCGTGGGGTTGCCGTTCATCGCGAATATCCAGCCCAGAAGCCCCATGAGGAACATTGCCAGCCCAATCGGCGCGCGCAAAAAAATCAGGCCCAGCAGGATCGGGAACGACCAGAACCCCAGTTCCAGCCGGGTCAGGCCCAGAAATTGGACAATCTCGCGAATCCAGTCCATGTGCCGTTAACCCTCTGGTAAGATTTGGCGTCCGGTGGCCGCTTCGACCACCCGGACCCAGGCGCAATAGACCGCCGTGAGGCTCGCAATCGCCGCCGCTCCGACACTCGCGGCATAGGCCCACCAGACCGGAAATTGCAAGAACAGCGTCGTCTCGCCATTGCCGATGTAGCGCAGCATTCCGTCATAAAGACGCAGGCCGATGAATACGATCACAGCGGCCAGCACGACCTCCCAAAACGCGCGCAGCCAGCCCAAAGGACAGCGCGGCATGGCAGACGTGAACACATCGACCGTCGCGTGTTGGCCATAGAATTGGCAGACCGGAAAGAACGCAAAAATGGCAAAGGCGACACCCGCTTCGGTCAGCTCATAGGTGCCCCGAATCTCGTCCACCCCGGACGCGATCAGCATCTGCCCCAACCACCCTTCGCCCATCGAATGGCCCAGCTTCGACAGCTCCCGCCCGATGATGGACAGGGTCGTGAGCAGGATGAGGATGACCAGAACGATCCCCCCAATCACCGCGGACATCCGCGACAGCCATTTCACCAACCCGTACATATCTGCCTCATATTATTGGAAAAATAGGGCCGCAGCATTCCTGCCACGGCCCGACTTTCAAAAGTGTGAACGGCTCAGCCTTCGTAGGCGTCCATCAGCGCGCGCGCCTCGTCGATCAGGGCTTGCCCGTCGATGCCTTTGCTTTCCATGTCCGCGACCCACTCGTCATAGATGGGCTGCGCGGCTGCACGCCAGGCGTCCAGATCGGCGCCGGATACAGTCACGATGTTGTTGCCATTCGACACCGCAAACTCACGCGCCGGACCATCGGAATCGGCCTGCGTGCCACCCGCAAAGATGCTGAACTCCAGCCCCGAATTGTCGTCGATCACCTGACGCAGATCATCGGGCAGGCTGTCATAACGATCCTTGTTCATCGCAAGCACAAAGGTGAGCGTATAGAGGGCGTTACCCTCGAACTCGGTATGGTTGCCCACCAGTTCCGGCACCTTCAACGCGCCAGTGACTTCCCAGGGGATCGTGGTGCCATCGATCACCCCCTTGCTCAGGCCCTCAGGCACGGCAGGCACAGGCATGCCCACAGGTGTGGCGCCCATCTTTTCCAGCAGGTTATTGACGGTCCGCGACCCGCCCCGGATCTTCAGCCCTTCCATATCGGCAGGCGTCTTTACCTCGTCCTTGGTGTGGATCATGCCGGGGCCATGGACCCATGTGCCAAGGATATGCACGTCCTTGAATTCGGTATCTTTCATATGTTTTTCAAACATTTGCCAGTAGGCTGACGACATCGCGCGCGCGTCTGTCATCATGAAGGGCAGTTCGAACACCTCGGTGCTGGGATACCGACCGGGGGTGTAGCCCACCACGGTCCAGACGATATCAGCGACCCCATCAATGGCCTGGTCCATCAACTCAGGCGGACGCCCACCCAGTTGCATCGACGGATAACGATCCACCTTGATCCGGCCACCGCTGGCCTCTTCCACATTGTCGGCCCAGACATCCAGAACCAGCTTGGGCACATTGGCCTGCGCAGGCAGGAACTGGTGCAGGTTCAACGTGACCTCTTGGGCAAAGGCGGCTGTGCCCGACCCGATGGCAAGGGCCGCAGCGCCCACCATGTTCAGGAATGATTTGCGTGTGAGTGACATGTATTTCCTCCCTAATCTGGTCAGGCATCCACGGCCTGACTCGCTCTTCCGGGGGAATTGTTATGCAACGCAACTAATTCTGTCACCCGCCTTTGTAACTATATCGCCGGTTTCTGCGCAGGGGGTCTAGCTGCGGGGTTGGGTAGTATCAGGATCATACGGGCCGGGTGCAATGACACGGGCCGGCACCAATGCACCCAGCATATCCACAGTTATTTCAGTACCTTGCGCGGCCAGATCAGGCGGCACAAAAGCATAGGCAAGGTTCATGCCCACCCGGTGCCCCCAATCGCCCGAGGTCACAGTGCCCACAACTTTGCCGTCCTGCATAAGCGATGCGCCCGGATGGGCATGCGATGTTGTGCTGTCCACCGCCAGGCTCACCAGCTTCGCCGTTAGGCCCTTGGCCTGCCGCGCCTCCAGCGCCGCCTTGCCCACAAAATCCTTGTCCATCTTCACAAACCGGTCCAGCCCCGTCTCGAACGGATCGAACTCGGTGATCAGGTCCGCCTTCCAATGCAGATACCCCTTCTCCATCCGCATCGACTCCACCGCGCGCGCGCCAAACAGGTGTAGCCCGTGCCCCTCACCCGCCGCGCGCAACGCCAGATAGGCGGCATAAAGCTGGTTGTTGGGCACGTGGATTTCATAGGCCAACTCACCCGAGAAACTCACCGACATCACCACCGCAGGTGCGATCCCGACAAAGGCGCGACGCACCGACAGCCACGGGAATGCGGCCTTTGACCAATCCCCGCGTGACGCAGCCGACAGGACCTCTCTCGCCTTTGGGCCCGCCAAGACAAGGATCGTGTAGTCATTTGTAAGCGACTGAAAGGACACATCAAACCCGTCCGCGTGCGCGCACAGCCAATCCATGTCGTGCCACTCCGCCGCCGCCGCCGACCCATACCACACCGGCCCGTCGGGAATGTTGGCGATGGTCGCTTCAGCCTTCACACAGCCATGGTCGTTCAACAAATAGCCAAGCCCAACCTTGCCCCCCTTCCGCGTCACGCGCCCGCACATCACGTGGTCCAGAAAGTCATGCGCGTCCGGACCGGTGATCTCGATCCGGTTGAACCCGTTCACCTCGGCCAGACCCACTCCGGTCTGAACCGCCTTCACCTCTTCCGCGACTATGTCAAAGGCTTCGTCAAAGCCAAACCCGTGCGTCACCTCGAAGTCAGGCGTGGGCTTGAAATACTCCGCCCGCTCCCACCCATTCACAACGGTAAACTCCGCCCCCTCAGCCGCCAGCACGGGCGTCAAAGGCGTGGTTTTCATGGGCCTTCCAGCCGGGCGATGCTCGTTCGGGAAGTGGAACCGAAACTCGTTCTGATAGTCTTCAATCGCCTTCAGCGCCGTCAGTTCCACATTGCCATGCCCGGTGAACCTGCGAGGGTCGAGACACCACGTGTCATAGCACGCCTCGCCGTGCACGATCTGTTGGGCCAGCAGCCAGCCATGGCCCCCGCCCTCGCCCAACCCAGCGCGCAAGCCTATGATACAAAACGCATTCCGCTTGCCGGGGATCGGCCCAACCAAAGGCGCGCCGTCTATGGTGTAGGTGATCGGCCCGTTCACGACGTTCTTGATACCGACGTCCATCAGCGCAGGCATCCGCTCAAACGCACCCTCCAGCACATCCGTGATCCGGTCCAGATCATCCGGGCACAGATCGTTCGAAAAGTCGGGCGAAATCCCGTCCATGCCCCAGGTCTTGCAGTCCTGTTCGTAGAAGCCCAAGAGCAGCCCATTCTTCTCTTGCCGACAGTAATAGTCGCTGATCGGGCAGCGCAGCAGCGGCATCCGATGCCCCGCCTCTACAATGCCCGGGATTTCGTCGGTGACGAAATACTGATGCTCCATCGACGTGACGGGATGGTGCACCCCCATCATCGCGCCCACCTCATTCACCCGGTAGCCACAGGCGTTCACAACAACCTCGCAGGCAATATCACCCTTGTTTGTATGGACAACCCAACTGTCGTCCCTGAGCTGCGTCAGCCCGGTGACATTTGTCTGACGGTACACTTCCGCCCCCGCGTTGCGCGCGCGCCGCGCCAACGCCTGACACAAGCTCGCCGGGTCAATATCCCCGTCATTGCCGTCCCAAAGCCCCCCCAACAGGTTGTCGGTCGAGATCAGAGGATGCCGCAGCGCACATTCGGCGGCATCAATCACCTCGAACTCCACACCCATGCCCCGCGCCATGGAGGCAAAATGGCGATACCCGTCCATCTGGGCTTCGGTATTGGCCAGCCGAATGCCGCCGTCGCCATGATTGTACTGCACCGGATAATCCGGATCGTCGCGCAGTTCCTGATAGAGGTTGATGGAATGCGTCTTGAGGCCGACCATCGTCTGGTTCATGCCGAAATTCGTGACCTGTGCCGCCGAATGCCAAGTGGTTCCGCTGGTCAACTCGTCCCGTTCAACCAAAACCACGTCGGTCCACCCCTCCTGCGTCAGATGATACAGGGTCGAACAGCCAGCAATGCCACCGCCAATCACAACGGCTCGGGTCTGGGTCTTCATGGGCTACGCTCCGGATCGGTATGTTTTGCGGACCATCGAAGGGCGCGCAGGTCCGGTCAATCAGGAGATTTTACCTTCAGCGTTCTTAAAACCTGCATTTGCCATCCCCAAAACCAAAGCACGACGCTTGCCTGATCCGAAAACTTGAACGCCCCTGATCCCATGTCCGACCCCAAACCCATCCGCAAAGGACGCAGCGCACGTAAAAAGGCCCGCGCCGCTGGGCCACCAATGAACCCCGCACCACCGGGCCAGATGGGCGGGCAATACCGGCCTGTGTCCGACGCAGACATTCAGGCCATTTACGCCACCGCCCTGCGCCTTCTGTCCGAACTGGGCATGGGCGAAGTTCCGGGCCGATTACGCCAAACCCTCGAAACTGCGGGCGCGCACAGCCTGTCCAACGGGCGGATATCACTGCCAAAAACGCTGGTAGAAGAGGCCATAGACCAAGCGCCCAAAACCTTCCCCCTGCATGGCCGCGACCCCGCGCGCACGATCGAGGTTGGCGGCAACGCGGTCCACTTCGGCACCGGCGGTGCAGCCGTGCAAACCCTCGATCGGCAGACGCGGCTCTACCGCCCGTCCACGCTCGCCGACCTGCATGACTTCACCCGGCTCCAAGACACACTTACCAATGTCAGCTGGTTCACCCGCTGCTGCATCGCAGGCGACATGGGCACCGAATGGCTGCTCGACATCAACACCGCCTACGCGCTGATCCGGAACACCACCAAACCCGTCGCCACGGCATTTACACTCGCGGAGCATGTCGCCCCCATCGTCCACATGTTCGACATGCTGGCCGGGGGCGACGGTGCCTTTGCCAAGCGCCCTTTCGTGAAGGCGCATATCAGCCCCGTCATCTCGCCCATGCGCTTTGGTGCGGATGCGATGGACACGGTTTACGAATGCCTCGCGCACAACATCCCCGTCAGTTGCATCACCGCCGCTCAGGCAGGGGCCACCGCACCCGCCACACTTGCAGGGTTCCTCGCTCAATCGCTGGCCGAGACGCTGGCCAGCCTTGTGATGGTGCACGCGATCAAGCCGGGCCACCCGATGGTGTTTTCGAACTGGCCCCTGGTCATCGACCTGCGCACGGGCGCTTTTGCTGGCGGAGGCGGAGAGATCGCAGTGATGAACGCCGCCTCCGCCCAGATCATCAACCACCTTGGCCTCGTCTCAGGTGTGGCGGCCTCCATGACGGACGCCAAAGCGCTGGACGCGCAATACGGCACCGAAAAGGGGCTCACGTCGCTGGCTGCCGCCCTTGCAGGCGGCAACCTAATCTACGAAAGTTCTGGCATGACTGCCGCTCTTTTAGGTGCCAGCTTCGAAGCCTTTGCGCTGGATGACGAGATGCATGGCCTGACCTATCGTATCCTGCGCGGCGTCGAAGTATCGGACGACACGCTGGACTATGACGGCATCTGCGGTGCGGTGATGGGCGAGGGTCACTTCCTTGGCGGACCAGCCACCATCGCCGTGATGGAGCGGGACTATGTCTACCCCAGCCTCGCCGACCGGGACACGCCAAAGACATGGGAAGACACCGGCGCGCTCACGTCATGGGACCGGGCCGCGGCCCGCGTGGACGATATCCTTGCCAATCACCATCCGTCCTATATCGATGACGCAACCGATGCCGCCATTCGCGCGGCCTTCGACATCAGATACCCCTGAGAGGCACGCCATGACCGTCAAAGACACCCAAGCCATGATCGCAGGCATGACACCGGTTCTGGTACCCGGCGATTGGGTGTTTTGCGCCGTGACAGGCACGGGTACCATTCCAGCAGATGCTTTCGCCGTTATTCAAGAGGTCGAAGGCACCACCCTCATCCTGCCCGAAGCCACGGCCAAGGCGGGCGGCTATGAAAGCAGTGCAGTGATGCAACAGATCACCCTGCAGGTGAATTCCGATCTCGAAGGCGTTGGCCTCACTGCCGCAGTCGCCACTGCTCTGACAGCGCAGAACATCCCCTGCAACGTCGTCGCGGGCTACCACCACGATCACATCTTCGTTCCGAAAACGCAGGGCGGCATCGCCTATGCCGCACTTCTCAACGTGCAGGGCGACGCGAGATAGCATGGCGCAAACTGTTTCTTCTGACAAAAATACAACGGGGTCTGGGGAAACGCCCCAGTGCAGCGCGCCGCACGTCGCCTCGGCAGAGTATCGACGTAGGCCGATGCGCGAGACGGGCCAGAGACGCCCATAGTTGCGCAAAGCCCCTCGCTGGAGTTTCGGACATTGCAGATCACATGTCACGTTAATCCCCTCGCAGGCGTTCGGGCATCAAATTCCTAAAATCGGTCCCCCCGGACCGATTGTATTGCTTCGCAAATCAGAATTTGATGGTGGCTTGGGAGAGACTTGAACTCCTGACCTCAGCGTAGCGCCCAAAGCGATGCGCGTCAGTCGGGCCATCCGCGGCGCGCAACCTATCAAACAAAGGTACATGTGTAAGGTGGTGGCGTGGGGGAGACTTGAACTCCCGACCTCTCGATTATGAGTCGAGCGCTCTAACCAGCTGAGCTACCGCGCCATGGGGGCGTGACCTAAGCCAGCCCTCTGGAGTCGTCAAGCGCGAAATCAGGTGTTTGCGCTGCGCACTGTCTCGATCATCAAGGACACGTTGTCTGGGTCTGCATCCGGTGTGATCCCGTGGCCCAGATTGAAGATATGCGGCCCCTTGGAAAACGCCTTCACAATCGCGCGCGTTTCATCCACCAGAGCCTGCCCGCCGGTCACCATATGAGACGACGCAAGGTTGCCCTGTACGCACCCGTCAACCTGCACATTGGCAGCTGCCCAATCGGGCGAAACCGAGTTGTCCAAAGCGACACAATCGACGCCTGTGGCCTTATGGAAGCCAATGTATCCCTCACCCGCCTCACGCGGGAAACCGATGATGGGAATGTGCGGATATCGCGCCTTCAAAGCCCCGGTAATCTCGGCACAGGGTGCAACAGCGTATTTCTGAAACGCGTCGCCTTTCAGCGACCCGGCCCAACTGTCAAAAATCTTCACGACCTCCGCGCCTGCATCGATCTGAGCTGCCAGATATTCAATCGTCGCCGCCGTGATCCGCGCCATCAGCGCATCGAACGCCTCCGGCGCGCCTTCGCGCATCGCGTGGGCTGGCCCCTGATCCGGCGTGCCCTGACCCGCGATCATGTAGGTGGCCACGGTCCAAGGTGCGCCAGCAAAGCCGATCAAAGTCGTCTCGGCTGGCAATTCCCGCCGCAAGATCTTCACCGTCTCGTAGATGGGGTTCAACGTCTCGTGAATCGCGTCCACAGGCTTCAACGCATCCACACCCGCCTGATCCGTGATGGTCGACAACCGCGGGCCTTCGCCTGTGACAAACCACAAATCGGCACCCAAAGCCTGCGGCACCAACAGGATATCGGCAAACAAAATCGCCGCATCAAAGCCATAGCGACGGATGGGCTGCAGCGTCACTTCGGCGGCCAGCTCAGGATTGTAGCACAGCGACAAAAAATCCCCGGCCTGCGCACGCGTCGCCTTGTATTCAGGCAAATACCGCCCCGCCTGACGCATCATCCAGATGGGGGGCGTGGGCAAAACCTCACCCGCCAAAGCCCGCAAAATCGTCTTGGCCGACCCACCATCTTTCATCGCGCACATCCCTGTCGTTCGTTTCCAGTTGTCAACATAAGTTGACACACCTAAAAGATAAACCCATGACTGTGCGCCTACCTTCTCCCGCCGCTCCGCTCAAGATCGGAACCCGCGGATCGCCCCTCGCCCTTGCCCAAGCCCACGAGACGCGCCAGCGTCTGAGCACTGCGTTCGATCTGCCCAAAGAGGCGTTCGAGATCGTCGTGATCAAGGTGCAAGGCGATGACCGTTCCATGATCGCCGCCGACCGCCCCCTGAAGGAAATCGGCAACAAGGGTCTGTTTACCCGAGAGATCGAAGAGGCGCTGCTGGATGGCGGCATCGACATTGCCGTCCATTCAATGAAGGATATGCCAACGGTCCAACCGGACGGCCTGATCCTCGACACATACCTGCCGCGCGAAGACGTGCGCGACGCGTTTGTATCCCCGAAGTACAAAGCCATCGCCGACCTGCCCGAGGGAGCCACTGTCGGGAGTTCGTCCCTGCGCCGCCGTGCGCAACTCATGCACACGCGGTCCGACCTGAATGTGGTCGAGTTTCGCGGCAACGTGCAAACACGGCTGCAAAAGCTGACCGACGGCGTGGCCGATTGCACCTTCCTTGCCTGCGCTGGCCTGAACCGCCTGAACATGACAGATGTGCCTGCCACCCCGGTCGAAACAACAGACATGCTGCCCGCCATCGCCCAAGGCGCCATCGGCATTGAACGGCGGCTGAATGACGACAACACGGCCCAAATGCTGGCCGCCATCCACGACGCCGCGACCGGGCACCGCCTCGCCGCCGAACGGCAGTTCCTGTTCACACTCGACGGCTCTTGCGAAACACCGATCGCCGGCCTCGCCACTCTCGATGGCGACACGTTGACACTCACGGGCGAAGTTCTCCGCCCCGACGGCTCCGACGCCATAAGTGGCACACGTCAGGGTTCTATCGCCGACGGCAAAGCCATGGGCACAGACCTCGGGCAGGACCTGCTCAAAACCGCAGGCAAAGGCTTTTTCGACTGGCACTGATCCGCTTTCATCTTGCCGGTTAAACTCCGGGGGAGGCCGCAGGCCGGGGGCAGAGCCCCAATTGTTGGCATACGCAACGGTCCGACCGTCAGGCGCTGTTGAAACAGCGAAGACGAACACGCTCGTGTCATCCACGCGGTCGCCGCTTGACCGACTCACGACCGTGCGCCCACGATTGGCATATGTCCGACCCACGCAGCGATCTTCCCACCCACCAGGTCGAAAACCAGCCCGACCCGCTGGGTGATCTAAACCTCTATGCTTCCGACCCCATCTTGCGCAGCACCGCACCCGATAGCCTGTCCGACTATGGCGCAGCTCTCGGGCAGTCAGAAACGCGCGCCACCGGGCGTTCCGCCAACCGGCACGGGCCGGAGCTTCAGCTTTTTGACAGTGGCGGGCGACGCTTGGACGAGGTCACGTTCCACCCCGCCTACCACGAGATGATGACGCTGAGCCAAGAGGCGGGCTATGCCGCAACAGCATGGGACGGGGGCAGTCATGTAGCGCATGCGGCGATGGTATATCTCGCCAGCCAGGTAGAGCCCGGACATTGCTGCCCTCTGACCATGACCTATGCGGCCGTGCCCGCCTTGCAGGTGAACACCGACATCGCCGCGCAGTGGGTGCCCAAATTGATCGCCCGCGACTATGACCCACGCACGCTGCCCATCGGGCAGAAGCACAGCGCAACGTTGGGCATGGCGATGACCGAGAAACAGGGCGGATCGGACGTGCGCGCCAACACCACGCGTGCAGTGCGTGACGGCGACAATTGGCGACTGACAGGGCACAAATGGTTCTGCTCTGCGCCGATGTCCGATGGATTTTTGACACTGGCGCAGACGGACAATGGCCTCACTTGCTTCCTTGTCCCGCGCTGGCTTGATGGGGACCGAAATGCGATCCACCTGATGCGGCTGAAGGACAAGATGGGCAACAAGGCCAACGCCTCGTCAGAGATCGAGTATCGCGATGCCCTCGCCCACCAACTCGGCGATGAAGGGCGTGGGGTGCAGACGATCATCGAGATGGTCCATCACACGCGATTGGATACGGCCATGGCCCCCGCCGGATTGATGCGCGGGGCGCTGACCCATGCGATGCATTGGGCGCAGCATCGGACTGTGTTTCAGAAAAGGTTGATCGACCAGCCGCTGATGCAATCGGTGCTGGCGGACCTGATCCTTGATTGGCAGGTGGCGACGCGGTTGGGCTTGTATGTCGCGATGGCATTTGATGACCCAGATGCCCGGCCCTTTGCCCGGATCGGCGTAGCACTAGCAAAGTTTCTGAACAACAAGCTGTGCCCGCGCGTCACGCTTGAGGCGATGGAGGCGCTTGGTGGCATGGGCTATGTCGAAGATACGCCCATGCCCATGTATTACCGCGAGGCCCCGCTCAACAGCATTTGGGAAGGGTCCGGCAACGTTATTTGTCTGGATATCCTGCGCACCCTGTCGCGCGACACAGATGCGTTGGAGGCGTTGCGCGCGCGGTTGGATGCCGCCACGGGAAGTGACCCACGGTTTGATCAGGCATTGAAAGACCACCGCGCGCGCTGGTCCAAGCTGCCGGACGAAGGCGAGGCACGGCTTTTCGCTGAACGCACCGCTCTTCTGCTAGCCGGATCGGTTCTGATCCGCACCGCTCCGGGCGCCGTCACCGATGCGTTTGTCGGGACCCGTTTGACTGCCCCGTCAGGTCAAATCGCTGGCAGCATCACCGGCGTCGACGCCCGGTCGATTGTACAAAGCTTCAATGGCTGAAAGGGCCGGCGGGTGGGCGTCTTTGCGCTCTGCGCAAACAGACCAGCCTCGGCCAAAAACTGCGACCGCGCCCCGTTGGGCACAATGGTGCCAAACCTCTGTTTAATTTGACGAAACCGCACCGCACGCTGGATAAGCCTTTGCAACCATTTGCAAATCACAAACCGGCTAAGAAATTGCAAAGCCACCGAAACCCGTGTCCCCGCGGGGACAAATCACACCCATTTCGCCAAAGGTGGCAACGACATCAGCACCGCATTCGCATCATGCCCGGTTTCCAGCCCGAATTTCGTGCCCCGGTCATAGACCAGATTGTACTCGGCATAGAGCCCACGATGCACCAGTTGCGCGTCCTTGTCGGCGTCATCCCAATCCTGCACGCGGCGCTTTTCGACCAGGGGAACGTAGGCTGGTAAAAACGCGCGGCCGATGTCCTGGGTCAAGGCGAAGTCCGCCTCCCAATCGCCGGTGCAGTGGTCATCCATGAAGATGCCGCCAACCCCGCGGGCGCGGTGGCGGTGCGGGATGTAGAAATACTCGTCCGCCCATGCCTTGAGCTTTGGGTAGTGCGCGTCGCCGTGCGGGTCGAGATGCGCTTTTTGCTGGGCGTGAAAGTGCGCCGTGTCCTCGGCGTATTCGATGCAGGGGTTCAGGTCCGACCCGCCGCCGAACCACCATGCGTGCGGGGTCCAGAACATACGCGTGTTCATGTGAACGGCAGGGGCATGCGGGTTCTGCATGTGGGCAACAAGAGAGATGCCGGAGGCCCAGAAGCGTGGGTCATCCTTCATCCCCGGAATGCCCTTGCGTGCGGCCATCGCCATCTGTGCCCGTTCGCCCAACGTACCGTATACGGTCGAGACGTTCACACCGACCTTTTCGAACACGCGACCGCCGCGCATGACGCTCATCAACCCGCCGCCCGCGTCAGAGCCATCGTCTGAGGTGCGCTTGGTGTCCGTCACTTCGAACCGGCCCGGCCCGGCGTCCGACATTGGCCCGGTGTCGTGGCTGTCTTCCAACCCTTCGAACGCCGCGACGATGTCATCACGCAACTGGCGGAACCATGCGGAGGCCCGTGTTTTCTGGGTGTCGAATTGTTCTGTCATCGCGCACTGTCCTGTTTGGTTGACAGATTTTTAGCGCAGGGTGCCACGCGGGGCAAAGGACAAAACGTCTCTAGTGCGCGGGCGCATCCACGGGATCAAGCAGGCTGCGCCCGCCATCCACCGTCATCACATCGCCTGTGACAAAGCCGGAGCCATCAGAGGCGAGGAATTGCACGGCGTCCACCAGCTCCGTCGGGCTGGCGATCCGGTGCAGGGGCGTGTGGCTTTCGATCTGATCGCGCCAGTCCGGATTGTCCCCGATGGAGGATTTGAGCGAAGCCGACATGACCGACCCGAACGCCACAGCGTTCACGCGGATGCGGTTGGGTGCCAGGGCCAGCGCCATGGAGCGGGTCATTTGTTCCAGTCCGGCCGAGGCGATGGAATAGCCCAGCAGTTCGGGCCGCGTCTGATGCGCAGCGATGGAGGAGAGGTTGACGATGGAGCCGATGCTGGTCGATTCCGTATCGTCCTTGGACTGTTTGATCATCCGCCGCGCCACCTGTTGGCTGAGGCGCAAGGCCGTCATCAGGTTCTGCTCCAGCAACATCTCGACAGAGGTATCCTCGGGATTGAGCGCGTCCGTCTCCATCACTTGCCGCGAGGCGTTCACAAGGATGTCGACCTGATCAAAGGCATCAATGGTGGCCGACACGAGATTGGCGATGGTCAGCCGCTGGCGGAGGTCACCGGCGAAGTAGCGGATATTCCCCTCTTCCGCGACATCGCCAAGTTCCGCGTGCAGCCGTTTTTCGTCCATGTCGGCGCACATGACATTGGCACCCCGATCCGCGAAATGCCGCGCGATGGCGAGGCCGATACCGTTGGCCGCCCCCGTCACGATGGCCGTCTTGCCGTTGATGGAAAAGGACATGGGGTTACCTCTTTGACCGTTTGGGCCGTTCGGCCCGCACCAGCTTGAACCGCGCATCGCCATCGAGATCAACCACTTTGGTGAAGTGGGACGCGAGGGCATCCTCGTAAGGCAAGTGCCGGTTGGCGACCATCCAAAGCGCGCCATGCGGCTTGAGGATGCGGGCAGCGTTGGCGATAAAGGAGCGGCCCAGTGACGGGTCGGCGCTGCGGGATTTGTGGAAGGGTGGGTTCATCACCACGGCGTCGACCTTTTCGGGCGGTGTCCACGAAGTGGCATCGGCCCAGTGGAAAAGGGCGCGGTCATCGGTGATGTTGTGGCGGGCGCATTGCAGCGCCATGTCATGCGCCTCGACCAGATGCACGGCTTTGACATCGCGGGTCAGGAGGTGGGCCGACAGGTAGCCCCAGCCTGCGCCAAGGTCGGCGATGGTGCCAACCATCACCTCGGGCAGCGCTTCGACCAGAAGGGCGGAGGCCGGATCGACGCCGTCGGCGGAGAACACGCCGGGCGCGGTCCAGAAGCCGCCCTCGTGCAGTTCAGGACCACGCGCCCAGTCCGCGAAGTCGGCGCCGCCAGCGGTCCAGTAGATCTTGCCGTGGGATTTGGAGATGGGGGCGCTGACCTCGGCCCTTTTGCGCAAGGCCTTTAGCATGGAATCCGCGCCGTCGGTCTTTTGGCCGTCCACGATCACCGGGCCGTCGGTTTGGGCCATGGCGGCTGCAACAAGCGCTTGGGCTTCGGCGCGGGCGCGGGTCAGGCAGACGATGCTGGTGGCAAAGCGCGTATCTTTGGGCAGCTCGGGCGAGACGATATAGCCGCGTTGTTCGAATTGGGTGCAGACGGTGACCAAAGGCGACACGATGTGCACGCAGTCCTTTGGCAAGCTGGACAGGTCGGCATCTTCGGCAGGATGCAGAACGGCCACGGGGCCATCGCCCAATGCGTCCATCGCATCGAGCGCCAAGGGCAAGCGATCACCGATCACTTACTCTTCTTTCTCCATTGTGCATTGCAGCGGGTGCTGATGCCGGCGGGCAAAGTCCATGACCTGCGCCACTTTCGTCTCGGCAATCTCGTGGCTGAAGACACCCACAACGGCGAGGCCCTTTTTGTGGACCGTCAGCATGATCTCGAACGCCTGCGCGTGGTTGAGGCCAAAGAACCGTTCGAGCACGTGGACCACAAACTCCATGGGCGTGTAGTCGTCATTTAAGAGCAGCACCTTGTAGAGAGGCGGGCGCTTGGTCTTGGGCTTGGTTTCAGTGACGACGCTGGTGTCCCCATCGTCGTCCATCGGTCCTGCCATCATGTGCATGTCAGACTGCATGCGCGTCCTCGCTTGCGGGAATCTCTTGGTGAGCTTGGATCACCCTATATAACGCAGGGGACGCTTTAGAAAAGAGGGTGGTGCGGGAATGTCGCGCCGCAGGCAACGGGATGGTCTTCGAAACCAGATGTATTGCGTTCGATGCGGACGACACACTTTGGCACAATGAACGGGTGTTCAAGCTGACGCAGGACCGATTTGCAGAACTGCTGGCCCCGCACGCGGATGTGCCTGATCTGGATGCGCAACTGCTGTCGGCAGAGAGGCGCAACATCGGGCATTATGGCTTTGGTGTAAAAGGCTTTGTGCTGTCGATGATCGAGACGGCGCTGGAAGTGACTGAGAACAGGGTGCCCGGTGCGGTGATCGGCGACTTGATCGCGGCAGGGCAAGAGATGCTGTCGCATCCCATAGACCTGCTGCCCTTTGCCAAAGACGCGGTGGCTGTCGCCAAGGACCGTGGCCCTGTGCTGCTCATAACCAAGGGCGATTTGTTGGATCAGGAGCGCAAGCTGGCGCAGTCGGGGCTGGGGGATTTATTCGACGGGGTCGAGATCGTGTCGGACAAGACGCCTTCCGTTTACGCCCGCATTTTTGCCGAATTTGGCGGGCCGGATCGCGGCATGATGATCGGTAATTCGATGAAATCGGATGTGCGACCGATGATCGATGCGGGCGGCTTCGGCGTCTTTGTGCCTCACGATCTCGCATGGGACCTGGAAGCGGCAGACGCCCCGGACGGGCACCCGCGTTACGCGGCCTTGCCTGACTTGGGCGCGCTGCCGGATTTTCTGCGCATGCGCGATTGAGCGCCGCCACAATCCTGCCACAATCGCCCAAATGGGGCCATTCGGGACCGCATCCGCAACATGTTGAGAGATGCAGGTGCAGAAAAACGGAAACGTGAGTGGCATCAAGACTTTATCGAAAATGCGACCTGTGCTAGCTTTGCGCCAATAAATAAAAAGGTCAGTCGAATAATCGGCGGCCAGAGGCAGTCATAAGGCAGGTTTACCGTGAAGGTTCGACGCGCGCAGTCGGCCCGTATTGGGCTCATTCTTTTTGCAATTTTGTGGATGGTGGTAATTTTGCCCGCCTCCGTCATGGCAGCGCCTTATGCCGCATTCGTTATGGATGCGCGCACAGGCGAAGTGCTGCATTCCCGCAACGCGGACACGCGACTGCACCCGGCATCGCTGACCAAGATGATGACCCTCTACGTCGTCTTTCAGGCGGTCGAGCGGGGCGAGATCACCATGGACACCAAGGTGAAGGTATCCAAGAAGGCCGCCGCCGAGGTGCCATCGAAGCTGGGCCTGCGCGCTGGCTCAAGCATCAAGCTGCGCTATCTGGTGCGTGCCTCTGCCGTGAAGTCGGCCAATGATGCCGCCACAACCATTGCCGAAGCGATTTCCGGGTCCGAAGCAGCATTTGCCCGCCGGATGAACCGCACTGCGAAGTCATTGGGCATGACCCGCACCACCTTCAAGAACGCGCACGGCCTGACAGAAAGCGGGCATATGTCCACGGCCCGCGACATGTCGATCCTGGGCCGCCATCTGCTGTATGATTACCCGCAGTATTATAACCTGTTTTCGCGCACCTCGACAGATGCAGGCATCAAGAGTGTGAACAACACCAACCGTCGGATGCTGGCCAATTACAAAGGCGCGGACGGGATCAAGACCGGGTACACACGGGCCGCGGGCTTCAACCTTGTGGCGTCCGCAGAACGCGGAAATGAACGCATCATCGCCACGGTCTTTGGCGGCAAATCGACCGCATCGCGGAACGCCAAGGTGGCTGAACTGCTGGATTTGGGCTTTCGTCGCGCACCCAGCCGTGCGCCGCTGCGCAAGCCGCAAAAGCCGGGATACGTGCCGGGTGACGAGCCCGTCATCGTTGCCGGCAATCAGGATGCGCCAAAAGGTGCGGGCAAGATCATCCGCCTGAGCGGTGCGGTGAAAACCAGCTACCGACCCAAGATGCGTCCAGGCAGTGCCGCCCCCGTGCTGGTGGCCGAAACCCCGGTGGTTCCCACCGTGTTGCCGGATGACATCCAGACAGCGCTTGTCGCGGCCCAAACCACCGAGACGACGGCCGCGGCTGCAGCCACTGCCGTGTCTGCCGCCTTGGTGCCCACCGTCCGTCCTGAGGCGCGTCCGACGCAGGTGGCATTGACGCAAGAGCCTGAGGTCGTGACCCGTGTGTCTACGTCCGGCGGACGACACTGGGGTGTGAACGTGGGCCGCTATGGCAGCCGCTACAAAGCCGAAAAGGTCCTGTTGCAGACCGCGCTGGCCGAAATGTCATCACTGGACGGCAGCCTGCGCAAGGTTGTGCGACGCCCTACCGGATTTGACGCCAACTTCATGGGTATGACTCGTGATGGAGCGGACCTCGCTTGTCGTCGTCTGCAGTCGCGCAACGTCACCTGCTTCATGATCGGGCCGAAATCCTAGGACCAGCTGGCCGGGTCCACGTTCAGCAGAATGGCGATCTGGTCATAAACATCCGGTTCCGCGCGTTTGAGGGCTTGGGGTCGTTCGAAAAAGGCTTCGACCGCGACCGCAAAGAACTCTTCATGATTTGTGGCGCCATAGGGATCGATAACCGTGCGGCGTCCGGCGTTAATACTGGCGACGTGCCGGTCAAAAGCCTCGACAATCACAGCGCGCCACGTGGCAAAGCTTTGACCCGCAGCCATGGGCGGCGCACCATCGGTCTGGCCGGACAGGTCATCAAGCTGGTGCGCAAACTCATGCAGGACCACGTTCAGACCGTCATTGTCGTTCAACCCACCCTGCTGGGCGTCCTGCCATGACAGAACAACTGGCCCGCGTGACCAGCTTTCCCCAAGCCGCACGACGTCCTGCTCGGTCACGACATAGCCATCCTGTGTGGTCTGCTTGGATTTGAAAGCGCCGGGATAGATCAAAACGGTGGTCAAATGCTTGTACCAGGCATCGGTGTTTACCACGAGCAAAGCCGCCTGAGCCGCAATGCTGAGCGCCATTTCATCCGTGACCTCAAGCCCATTGCACCCCACCAGGTCTGCCTGGTTCAGAAGCAGGGCGACCTTGCCTTCGAACGGTGCTTTGAGGTCCGGCGGCAGCTTGCGAATAAGCGGCATCTGCGCCCGGATGATGCGCCATTCCTCGTCCGTGAGACGGGATGCGAGCACCTCTTGTTGCCATTGGCGTTTGCGCCATGTGCGGTAGGCCAACGCAAGGCCGATCAGGGTAAGAAGGCCAAAGAAGTAAATCATGTCTTGGCGGCCTTTCTGATCCAGCGGATGAAGTCGCGCAGCGGGGGGCGCTGAATGCCGGGGCGCGTGACAAGGTGATAGCCTGCGCCCTCCGTTACGTCCTCGTGCAGAACACATAAGCGGCGCGCCTGAATATCCGCCTCGACAAAGGTGCGAACGGTCACGGCGACCCCCTGCCCGTCCCGTGCGCCGTCGAGCATCAGATTGCCGGGCACTTGGGTGACGGGCCCGCGTGGCATGCCTGCGCCACCGCGCAGGGCAAGCCACTGAGAGCTTTCGGTGGTACCGACCTCTTCCAGCCAAGGCAGCGCGCCAAGGCGCGAGGGATCGGAGATATCGCGCCCTTCGATCAGGTCAGGGGCTGCGACCACGACCATGGAGGTGGGCACCAGTAGTTCGTTGTCCAACCCCTCCCATCCGCCCGTGCCATAGCGGATCGACACGTCCACACCGCCGGGGGTGAGCGTGACCAGTTCAGCAGTGGGGTTGAGCACCAGATTGATGCCGGGATGCTGCGCGCGGAACTCTGACAGGCGCGGCATGAGCCACGCGGCCGCAAAGCTGGGTGTAGGCGAGATATGCAGTGGGCGCGCGGCCTCCGCTCCGGTGACCATCGCCAAAGCGCGGGCAATGCTGGCGAAACCGTCAGCGCAGCCCTGCGCCAGCAATTCCCCATCGTCGGTGAGGCGCATGGCCCGGCCCGAGCGGTCGAACAGGCTGACACCAAGATGCGTTTCCAGCGCGCGGAGTTGCTGGCTGACCGCCGCATGGCTGACGGACAAGGCGTGTCCCGCCGCCACAACGCTGCCGGTGTCGACAAAAGCTGCAAAGGCGCGGAGTGCGGCCAATGGGGGAAGGTCACGCCATTCCATATGTTATTTCAGCTTACATGTGTGCATTCCATTTGAGTCGCATGATCAGCCTTATTCGTCAATATAGGTGCATATTCCTTCTTTCCCCAAGAGGTGCACCATGCTGGATATCTACGCACAAACTTTCATGACCGCGACGCGCAATCGCCCCTGTACCCGTGTGACATTGCCCAAGACCCGCTGGTGGCAAGGCAAGCGCACCAAATGCATCGATCTGGACAAGCTGTGATTGCTGTTCTTCGGCGGTCCGTCGACACGGACACGATCAAATGGGCAGCGTCCCTCGTTCAAATCATGGGCTATGGCGCGACAGCCATGGGTGCAACACCTGCCAATCTGTACTTCTTCCTGGTGGGTATTCTGGGCTGGTTCGTTGTGGGCTGGCGCTGGAATGATCGGGCGATCATGCTGATCCATATCGTGGCGCTGGCTGCCATGATGGTGGGGCTAGCTGCCGGGGCCTGAAACCTCTCCCCCCTCAAAGCTGTCGCGCAGCAGGCCATAGCGCATCCGCGCGTCAGCGATGCCCCGGTAGGACCCGATCAGATCCCGGATCGGGTCCCCGATCCGCTCCAATCCAGAGATGAACGCAACAATCACACCCACCTGTACCTCGCCCTGAATGGCAAGGTAGCCGCCATAGGCGATGACCCCGAACGGCCCGAGTGCGATCAACAGGTTGTTGATCGTTTTCATCGTGTGCTTGGTCAGAACAAAGCTTTTGCGCAGATCACGGATGCGATCCGACATGCTGTTGAACTTGTCCGGCGGGTCGTGGTTGAACAGGCTGTCGTCTGGTTCATCCACCATGAAGTCACCCAGATCGCGCGTCTCTTCTGCCTTGGCCTTGGCCAACCGGTTCATCCGGGCCTGCGCGATGGGAACGATCACGAATTGCGGCAGGTAGAGTCCGATGGCAATGGCCGCGATCACCGGCTCGACCGCCAGCATGTAGCCCAAAACCGCAATGAGCGTGCCCGCCTGCAACAACGGTGCGGAGATTGCATCGCCCGCAAACCCGCCCAGCTTTTCGACCTCGTTCGACAGGATCGACACCACGGCGCCATCATCGACAGAATCGCCGTCATCCTTGCGGTATTGGGGCGGACAGTGCTCGGTATAGATGTTCCGATAGGTGTCATCCCGCAGACTGCGCGTCACATGGGCCGAGATGTAATCGCGCCAGAGACGCACGCCGAATTTGACAGCGGCCGCCCCGAAGATTGCCACCAGATAAAGACCGCATAGAAGTGTCAGCAGATCGAGATCGCTGTTCGCGACGGCATCGTCCAATGCCCGGCGTTGCAACTCAAGCGGCACAGGTTGTAGCAGCGCCAAGATCAGCGTCAGCCCGGCAAGACCGATTTGCTGGCGCCGCGAGTGGGCAAGGATATAGCGGTACAGTGAACGATGCATGCCGTGGACCTAGCGCACGGAACCGTTTGGCCTAGTGCGTGGCTTGCAGAAGAAGGCGCGTGTAGTCGGTTTGTGGCCGTTCAAACAGGTCGTCCGCATCGCCTTGTTCGACCACGTCGCCCTGTTTCATCACCATGACCTTGTGGCTCATTGCGCGCACGACCTTGAGATCATGGGAAATAAACAGGAACGCCAGCCCGTATTTCTGCTGAAGCCCGCGCAGCAATTCCACGATTTGCACCTGTACTGTCATGTCGAGGGCGGAGGTCGGTTCGTCCAGCACCACCAGCTTGGGTCGCAACACCATGGCCCGCGCGATGGCAATACGCTGCCGTTGACCACCCGAGAACTCGTGCGGGTAGCGATCCATCGTCAGGGGGTCGAGGCCCACTTCGGCCATTACCTCTGCAACCACCTCGCGCGCGCTGCGTCCGTCGTCGATGCCGTGCACGCCAAGTCCCTCGGCAATGATCTGCATTGCTGTCATACGCGGGCTGAGCGACCCAAACGGGTCCTGAAACACGATCTGCATGTCTTTGCGCAGGCGCCGGAGTTCGCGGACCGACCATGACCGGATGTCCTGCCCCATGTAGACGATGCTGCCCTCTGACGAGATCAGCCGCATGATGGCCAGTGCAAGAGTGGTCTTGCCTGACCCGGATTCGCCGACAATGCCGACTGTTTCGCCCGCATGCACTTGGATGGTGGCGTCGTTTACCGCCTTCACATGTCCAACAGTCTTGCGCAACAAGCCTGCCGTGATGGGGAACCAGACCTTGAGGTGTTCCGTCTCGGCCACCAGTTCGGCGCTTTCGGGAACGGGGGCCGGTTGTCCGGTGGGTTCGGCGCTGAGCAATTTCTGCGTATAGGGGTGCTTCGGGTTGTCGAAGATGTCCTTTGTGGGACCGGTTTCCACGATTTCGCCGTGCTGCATGACACAGACGCGGTCTGCAATGCGGCGCACGATGCCAAGGTCATGGGTGATGAACAAAAGGCCCATACCCTCCTTTTCTTTCAGGTCCGCCAGCAGGTCGAGGATTTGAGCCTGGATGGTGACGTCGAGTGCGGTCGTTGGCTCGTCCGCGATCAGGACATCAGGCTGGTTGGCAAGAGCCATTGCGATCATGACGCGTTGACGCTGACCGCCAGACAATTGGTGAGGATAGGCGCCAAGGCGGCTCTCCGCATCGCGGATGCCCACCTTGTCCATCAGTTCGAGGATGCGGCTACGGGCAGCATCGCCAGCAATCCCCTGATGCAACGCAAGGCTTTCCGCGAGCTGCTTGTAGATCGTGTGCAGCGGGTTCAGGGATGTCATCGGCTCTTGGAAAATGAACGAGATGTCGTTGCCGCGCACTTTGCGCAACAGGCGTTCGTCGGCATCGATCATTTCCTGCCCGTCATAAGTGACCGATCCCGACACCTCTGCGCTGTCGCCCAAGAGCGAGACGGTGGAAAGCGCGGATACCGATTTGCCAGACCCGGATTCGCCCACGAGTGCGACAGTTTCACCCCGGTCGACATGGAAGGACACGCCTTTGACCGCCTCAGTCAGCTGACCATCCTGCCGGAAACCAACGCGCAGGTCATTTACTTGGAGAAGCGCCATCAGGAGAATGTCTTTCTTGGGTCGAATGCGTCTCGGATGCCTTCGAAGATAAAGATCAGAAGGCTGAGCATGATCGCGAACACGGTAAAGGCAGTGAAGGCCAGCCACGGCGCTTGCAGGTTCTGCTTGGCTTGCAACGTCAGCTCCCCCAGCGACGGGGCCGATGACGGCAGGCCAAAACCAAGGAAGTCGAGGACCGCGAGGGAAGAGATGGTGCCGGTGATGATGAACGGCAGCATCGTCAGTGTCGCCACCATCGCATTGGGCAGCATGTGGCGGAACATGATCGTCAGGTTTCCGACGCCCAGCGCCCGTGCGGCACGCACGTATTCGAGGTTGCGCGCACGCAGGAATTCGGCGCGGACCACACCCACAAGACCGGTCCAGCCAAAAAGGACCAGCAGGAACACAAGCAGCCAGAAACTTCGCCCCAGGATCGCGAACATGATGATGATCACGTAAAGGCTGGGCGTGGACGACCAAATCTCGATGATGCGTTGGAAGATGAGGTCTGTTCGTCCGCCGAAATATCCCTGCACGGCGCCCGCGATAATGCCGATGATGGCGGAGGCACCTGTCACTACAAGCGTGAACAGCACCGACAGGCGGAAGCCATGGATGACGCGTGCCATCACGTCGCGCTTGGTGCCATCCGTACCCAGCAGGTTCTCGCCATTGGGGGGCAGCGGGGCTGCACCGGGCCGGTCCACGGCGGTGTCGAAGCTGTAGGGGATCAGGGGCCAGATGGTCCAACCCTTCTGGATCTCGACGCCATCAACTTCGCCATCCTGCGCATCTGCAATGATACCTTCGGGGTCGTCAAAACAGTCGATCAGACCGCCCGAGACAATCAGACATTCGACCTCCGGATCGCGGTAGCTCGCCTCGGTTCGAAAGTCGCCGCCGAAATCTGTTTCGGAATAGAAGTTCCAGATGGGCGTGTAGAACTGGCCTTGATACCGCACGAGGATCGGCTTGTCGTAGGCGATGAATTCCGCGCAGAGCGAGAGGCCGAAAAGGATCGAGAATATCCAGAGCGACCAGTAAGCCCTCCGGTTTTTCTTGAAATTTCGCCAGCGGCGTTGGTTCAGCGGCGACAGGGAAAAGAACGGGCGTCGCGGCGCTGGTACCACCGCCGGTGCCGGTGCCACGTCGATTTCGGTTTCGGGCAGCGCCATCAGCCTTCCCTCCGCTCAAAATCAATGCGGGGGTCGACAAGCACGTACATAAGGTCCGAGATGATACCAACCAAAAGGCCCATCAAACCAAAGATATAGAGCGTTCCGAAAACAATCGGATAGTCCCGCGCGACCGCCGCTTCGAACCCCAAGCGGCCCAAACCATCGAGCGAGAAGATGGTTTCGATGATGAGCGAGCCGCCGAAGAAAACACCGATGAACACTGCCGGGAAGCCTGCAATCACGATCAGCATGGCGTTGCGGAATACGTGGCCATAGAGCACGCGTCGTTCTGACAGGCCCTTTGCACGGGCCGTCATGACGTAAAGTTTCTTGATCTCGTCGAGAAAGCTGTTCTTGGTCAACAGCGTGAGCGTTGCGAAAGCACCGATGGTGCCTGCGAGAACGGGCAAGGTGATGTGCCAGAAATAATCGAGCACTTTGCCGATCGTACTGAGGTCTTCGAAGTTGTCAGATGTCAGACCGCGCAGCGGAAAGATCTGGTAGTAACTGCCCCCCGCAAAAAGAACGAGCAATAAGATCGCGAAGAGAAAACCGGGGATGGCGTAGGCGGCGATGATCGCCCCCGACGTCCATGTGTCAAAGGGGGTGCCGTCCTTGACCGCCTTGCGAATGCCCAACGGGATCGACACGAGATAGGCAATGACCGTGGACCACAGGCCAAGCGTGATTGATACGGGCAGCTTTTCGATGACAAGGTCTATGACGCTGATAGATCGAAAGTAACTTTCGCCGAAATCAAAGCGGGCGTAGTTCCAGATCATGTTGAGAAAGCGTTGGATCGGTGGTTTGTCAAAGCCGAACTCGCGCTCTAACTCCTCGATGAACTCGGGCGGCAGGCCCCGTGCGCCGACATAGGTGCTGTCGGAAGCCGTGTTCAGCTCATCCGCGCCCGCGTCATTGTTGCCTCCCGCGAACCCACCAAAGACGTCACCGCCCCCTTGGGCCCTTGCGATGGCTTGTTCCACAGGGCCGCCAGGCACGAATTGGGTCAGTGTGAAGTTGACCAGAAGGATGCCAAGAAGGGTCGGGATGACCAACAGCAACCGTCGCAGGATATAGGGGGCCATCCGATTATCTCAGTGCGCCGGAGGACCGAAGTGCTGCGGCCTTTTCTTCGTTGAACCACCAGAAATCCAACTGGCCCAGCGCATAGGGTGGAATCGTCTCCGGGTGCTCGAACATGTCGTAGTAAGCGACCCAGAAGCTGGGGTTGTACCACACAGGGATCATTATGAATTCGTAGCGCAGTGCCCGGTCGAGCGCCATAACGGCAGCCACTTCTTCCTCACGTGTTTCCGCGGTGAGAGATGCGTCGATGATCGCATCAACCAGTGGGCTGGCCAGTCCGGCAGGGTTGAACAATGAAAATTCGGCGGCTTCGGATCCGAAGCGTTGGCGCAAGCCGGTGCCCGTACCAAGAAAGGCGGCGTAGGCATCATAGACCAGATCGTAATCCCGGTCCCGCTCTCGAGATGTGTATTGCGAGGGATCGACCTTCTCGAAAGAGATGTCGACCCCCAGCTTCTCGACGTTCGAAACGAAATTCTCCATCGCGCCCGACAGCGTGTCCGGCGACGATGAGTTAAACAGGTAATTGATTTTCAGCGTGTCACCATTGGCGTTGCGGCGGACGCCATCATCGCCGACGGCCCAACCGGCCTCATCCAACAATGCCATTGCCTTGCGCGCGTTGCGCCGGTCAAACAACCGTGCTTCGCTTGAGGTGTGGGGTTGACGCACGTCTTCGGTCAGCATGTCTGGCGGAACCAGATCGCCCAGACTTTGCAGCAATTCCAGCTCCGCCCCTTCCGGCTTGGCCTTCGCCATCACGGGTGTGTCCTGACTGAACGATGCACGCTGTTTGAACAGGCCGTATTGCAGCGACGCATTGGTCCACTCGAAGTTGAAGGCCAAGGCCACCGCTTCGCGCACGCGTTTATCTTCGAAGACAGGCGAGTTCAGGTTGAACACGATGCCCGACGGTGTGGGGGGCGACCCGTTTGGCAGCTCTTTCTTGACGATGGAGCCGTTGTTGACCTTGGGAGTGTTGTAACCCGTCGCCCACTTCTTGGAATCATTTTCGGTGCGGAAGGTAAACTCACCGGCAAGGAAGCCCTGAAAGGCCGCCTCTGCGTCACCAAAGTATTCGATGCGGATGCTGTCAAAATTATTGCGTCCGACGTTGAAGGGCAGATCGTTGCCCCAATAATCGGGATTGCGTTTGTAAACGACGCGCCGGTTCACATCGAAACTGTCGAGCATGTAGGGACCCGAGCCGGGCGAGATTTCAAGCCGTGCCTCGTCCAGCCGCGCACCTGTTTCCTCGTACCACTTCTTTGACCATGCCGGGACAAAGCCCACCTGATCGATCAGCGACCGGCGAGAAATTCCTTCTGCGAAGTGGAATTTGATCGTGTGATCGTCCAACACTTCCACCTTGGGGATGCGTTTGCGCACCGCGTCGGCATAAGATTTCAGGCCTTGGTCAAGCAGCAGATTGTGGCTGAACTCAATGTCATGGGCCGTCACTGGGGAGCCATCGGAAAACTTCGCCTCGGGACGCATGTAAAAGATAACCCAGTTCTTGCCTTCGTCATATTCGAGGCGTTCCGCCAAAAGGCCATAGTATTCAGCGTAAACATCTGCTGGTGCGGGCGCGGCATTCACACCCTCGCCCAGCAAGCTCTCGAACATCACACTCGACAGAGCCGCACCGCGGCCTTTGCGCGTGTAGGGGTTCAGGGAATCAAAGGTGCCGACCGTGCCCAACGATATTTCACCACCCTTGGGGGCGTCCGGGTTCACATAATCAAAGTGCGGAAAGTCCTCGGGATAGGTGAGGTCGCCGTAGAAGGAATAACCGTGGGCCGATGTTACGTTCTCATGACCATCTGCGCGGGCCACTCCTGACACTGCCATCGTGATCAAAAGACCGAAAACCCCAAGTCCGCCCCACAGGATGTGTTTGTTCCGTGCTGCTGTCACACGCGATGTCACATGGGCCTGCTTTTGAGCGCGATTGGGGTTGGGTCGCATGGAATTCCTCCGGTCAGTGGCATTCAGGGCCGTCTTGTCATTGGAAATAAGCTAAATACGCGCCACGCCAATATGCAACTTGAGAATCCGTGATCCGATCCCTGCCATGTGAGAGGACTGTAACATTTGGCACAAAAAAAGCCGCGGGCGAGACGCGCGCGGCTTCGATTGTTGGTTTTGAAGCGGATCAGTTGACGACGCTTTGGAGATAGGCAATCAGGTTTGCCCGGTCTTCGACGTCACGCAGACCGTTGTAACCCATGGATGTGCCCGGCGCGTAGCCGCGTGGGTTTTCCAGAAATCCGTTCAGGTGCTCAGGCGTCCAGACATCAGCCACTTCCTCAAGCGCGCCGGAATAGGAACCGTAATCCGTCCCGTCGACTTCACGTCCGACAACGCCATAAAGGGATGGTCCAACAGCATGTTCGCCTTCCTCAAGCTTGTGGCATGCGCTGCACTGACGGAACACGCGGGCACCTGCGCCTGCGTCGGCCGCGGCAAACACGTCGGCAAAGGCCACTTCGACCACCTCTTCTGCAGATTCGTCAGCCCCTGTGTCGATGACATAGGCCTGATCACCGTGACCATTGACATGATACAGTTCGTCCGCGGCCCACTTGCCCAGCAAAAGAACCAGCAGCGCGCCACACAGGCTGGCCGCAATCTTGGTAAAGGTCATGGTGTCGAACATTTGGCTTCCGATTCCGTGGCTTTGTTGTCGTCGTTCCGGCGGGTATCTACGGCTTCCCCTTGGCACTGGCAAGGTATAGAAACCGCGACCAATCGCCCTGCCCGACCACGAGGTAGCGGCCCGGCAGCAAAGGACAAACGATGTCGACACGGATTGCGTTCCAAGGAGATTTGGGCGCTTACGGCCACGAGGCCGTGCTGAAAGCCCGACCTGATGCCACGCCTGTGCCCTGTCATGCCTTTGAAGATGTCATCGCCGCCGTGCGCGAAGGCGCTGCCGATATGGCCATGCTGCCCGTCGAAAACACCACCTATGGCCGCGTGGCGGACATTCACAGGTTGCTACCGCAAAGCGGCCTGCACATCGTCGACGAGGCGTTTGTCCGCGTGCGCATTGCGTTGATGGCAATGCCCGGCCAAAGCCTGGACGACATTTCGCTGGTCCGCGCTCACCCGGTCTTGATCCCACAGGCGCGTGCCTATCTTGATGCGCGCAACATAGCGGCAGAAGCCGCGCCCGACAGCGCTGGTGCGGCTGCCGCAATTGCCCAAGCGCAGGAACTGGGTGTCGGGGCGCTGGCATCATCCGTCGCCGCAGAGATTTACGGGTTGACCGTGCTGGCCCGCGATATCGAAGATCAGGGCCACAACACGACACGTTTTTTGCTGATGTCGCCTGACGACGACACCACGCGCCGGGGCGACACGATGATCACCACCTTCGTTTTTGAAGTGCGCAACATTCCCGCCGCTCTCTACAAAGCCATGGGCGGTTTCGCGACCAATGGCGTGAACATGACAAAGCTGGAAAGCTACATGGTTGGTGGGGCCTTCACCGCAACGCAGTTTTATGCGGATGTCGAGGGACACCCGGACGATCCTGCGTTGGCACGGGCGCTGGAGGAACTGGATTACTTCACCCATCGCTTGGATATCTTGGGCGTATACCCGGCCGCACCCGGTCGCGATTGATGGAACCGGGTCGGCGGGTGGGCGCATTTGGCCCGTTAAGGGACAAACAGAGCCGCCCGACAGGCCCGATCAAGCGCTGCGCTGCAACCGGTCTTCCAGCGTTTTTGCATAATCGGCAACACGCAGCTTGAATCGCTTGGTCAACGACGATTTCGCAAGTTTCAGCGATTGTACGAAGAGCCGCGTCGACAGCGTCAAAGGTGCGATATGCAACGCCAACGCCATCCGCGTTCGACTGCGCGACAACGCCAGCAGCTCAACAGTGAAGGTGCCGGTCATGCCGGGCGACGCCACATCAAACACCATTTCATTGGGGGCATCGTAGCGGCTGAGTTCCAGATCAAGTTCTCGACGACGACCGCGCATCTTGAAGTAAATCTTCCACCGCATGCCAACACCGGCCTGCGTCAGCGGGTCCACCCGCTGCACTTCGGCCCCACGACGCATGGCCTGTCGTTCAAATCCTTCAAAGTCGTTGAGAGCGGCAAACACCTTGTCGATAGGAGCCGCAACGTCTTCCCGCGCCGAGAATTTCATGCCAGTTGCCTGCAGTTTTTTTCAGGCCCCAGTCTCCCCTCAATCCAGTGTATCTGCAAGCCAGTTTTCAAGTAAAAAGTGTGCAATGGCGCCTTTGCGTGCTGGCAGGATGTTTGCGTGCTCTCCTGCAAAGATCGCCAGCATTTCTTCGCGGCTAACCCAAATGGCGTCCTCGATTTCCGCCGGGTCGATGGTGATGTCACGGCTCGTGGCTGTGCCTTTGCATCCGAACATCAGTGACGCAGGAAAGGGCCAGGGCTGACTGGACAGATATTCGACCGCCCCAACCCGGATGCCCGCCTCTTCGAACACTTCGCGTCGCACTGCCGCTTCAAGCGTTTCGCCAGGCTCCACGAACCCAGCGATCAGGGAATACATCCCGTCCGGCCAACCGGGCGAACGGCCCATCAGGACCGAATTGCCGTGTGTGATCAGCATGATGACAACGGGATCGGTGCGTGGAAAGTGATGCGCACCACAGGATGGGCAGATCCGTTGCCAGCCCGCTTGTGTCATGTCGGATGCCGTGCCGCACTTTGCGCAGAACCGGTGCGAGTCGTGCCAGCCGAAGATGGCTTTTGCCGTGGCCGCAAGCTCTGCGTCGCGGGGTGTGAGCCAGGTCATAACCCTGCGCAACTCGGCAAATACCTCGTCTTCCGCAAAGGCCGGATGGTGCTGCTCCGTCGGGTCCAGAAAACCACCCAGCTGGCTGGGATCAAGGTCTGCTGGCTCCCATTTCGACAGATCGAGAGCAAAGCGCGCGGCGCCGTCTTCGCGTCCCAAGAACACAGCTGTGTCCAGATCTGCGTCCCTGCAAACCGGGTGTGTCAATGCCACACGCATCAATTCGGCAGGACGCGTTCGCGCGATCAGCGGTTTGCCGCGCCAGATCAGGATGGCACGCGCAGTCGCTTCTTCCATGGCCGCTTCAATCGCTTGGGCGTCGCCGCGCATTTCTGCTGCACGGTCGAGCGCCGATCCCCCGAATGTCACGGTTTCCGCATGTCTCATGCCTGCTCACTCGTTCCTTTTGTTCGTCCACGTGATTGGCACGGGCCGTTCGGTGACGCAATGGGACAGCGTATGGTGCCCGTGCGGACAAACCCATGTGAATTACTGATTTTTCTTGCGTCTCACTCAACCTTAGGGTGCAAATGGGACTATGACTTCGTTCACGGCCCATTTGCGCATCGCCGCAACCACCGACGTGCACATGCATCTGACCGGTTGGGATGCACTGCGAGACACGCCGTTGGCGCATAACGGCATTGATCGCCTCGCCACGCTGATCCGGGACGAGCGGAGCCGCGCACGTGGTGGCTTTGTGCTCGTGGACAATGGCGACGCGTTGCAAGGCACTCCTTTGGGTGACTTCTGCACGCAGATGCCGGACGACCATCCGTGGCCCGCAATTCTGAATGCGCTGGACTATGACGCCGTCGGCTTGGGCAATCATGATTTCGATTTTGGCCTTCCCTTTCTTGAGCACGTCATGGCGCAGGCCAATTGTGCGGTCTTATGTGCCAACGCGGTCGGGGGTGCGATCAAAGGTATCGCACCCGTTTCTCTGATAGAGCCCTCTATTCCCTGTTCAGACGGGACGGACCGATCCTTGCGCATCGGTCTGACGTCCGTATTGCCGCCACAAACCGCGGTCTGGAACAGGCGTTGCCTGGATGGGTCCGTGCGGTTCGAGGGGGGCGTACATGCAGTACGCCAGTCGGTTGCTACCCTCCAGCATGCGGGCGCGGATCTTGTGATCGTGCTGTGTCATAGCGGCATGACGGACGGTCTGGACCCGACCGGAGAAAACTTTGGCGCGGCCATTGCGGCGGAGGTGCAGGGCATAGATGCGATGGTCCTTGGCCACACCCATCTGCGGTTTCCCGGACCCGATCATGCTGGGTTTGACGGGGTCGATAATGCAACCGGTACACTGCATACGGTCCCGATGGTTATGCCGGGACACGCGGGACATGAACTGGGCGTCATCGACCTGACACTTGACCACGGTCCGAAGGGTTGGGCTGTCGCGACACACCATGTGCGACGGCGCGGCATAGGTGCGAATGATGCGCCAGACGCGTCGATCGTTCACATCACGCGCCCCGTGGTCGAAGCCGCGCAAACCCACCTGAACACGCCAATCGCCACAACGACCGAGCATCTACACACATGGTTTTCCATGTTGCGCCCCTCGCGCGCCGAAGACCTGATGGCGCGCACTCTGTCCCATACCGTGGCCGAAGCTGTGGCAGGAACGGAGCTGGAGAGCCTGCCGCTGTTGGCGAGTGTCGCGCCTGCGGCGCTGGGTGGTCGGGCGGGGCCATTTAACTTTGTCGACATCCCTCCGGGTCCGGTGCGCGAACGTCACCTTGCCATGCTCAGCCCATATCCCAACACCGTGTGGGGCACCGTTTTGACCGGGGCGCAGGTTTGGGAATGGATTGACCGCAGCCTGGCATTTTTTGCGCCACTGGGCGCCGATGGGGCCGATTTGGTCAATGCCCACGCGCCCGCCTTCAACTTCGATGCGGTACACGGGATTGAGGCAGAGATTGACCCTTTCGCGCCCACGGCTTTCGACGCGAATGGACATAGGGTGGCCCAAGGTGCCACCCGTGTGCGCCGTCTGACCCACGCAGGACGTGACGTGCAACCACAGGAACGCTTCGTTATGGCAATGACAAGTTACCGGGGTGCGGGTGGCGGCAATTTTCCTGGTTTGGGGCCGGAAAGCCGAACGGTCCGAACCGATGTCGAAGTCCGCGAAGCACTGCGCAACGTGGTGATGCAGGCCACGTCCGTCCAACCAATGAGAAACGCGCCGCCATGGCGTTTCGCGACATGGGGCGACACCCGGCGGGTGGTTCGTACGTCACCCGCAGCAGAGCAGTATTTGGCCGACATTGCCGCTTTTGAGCCGCGCGTCTTGGGTGTCGGCAAGGATGGTTTTCTGCACATCGAAGTTTCAATCTAGCGGAACGCCCCCTTGCGTCGCCCCATGCGCCGCTTTATATCTCTCACTGAGAGGTTGGCGCGGGCGAGCGCCTCGCCAACCCGGTCAGATCCGGAAGGAAGCAGCCGTAACGAGCCCCGCTTGGGTCGTTGTCAATCTCTCACCTCAGCGTAGCGGGCGCAGCACGATACGCGTCAGCCCGGCAGCGCATCATAGATGCGCGAGACGGCCAAACCCTTACTCCTCCAGCAATATCGGCCAGATTGCTCTGTTCTTGCGTGAAAACGCGCCAAGATGCCCGACTTTGATCAGGTCGTAGTCCTTGGGATCGATCAGCACCGGGTCGGCACCATAGACCTTGGCCAGTTTTTCCACCTGCGCAGGTGGAATCAGATCATCATCCGCAAACGCATGAAGGCGCACAACCGCATCGCTGTCCCAGTTCGGCGCGGGCAAACGCGGGCCCAAGTCGTTGTCGTAAAACGCACGCGACGTGCACCATTTGCGCCATTGCCAGAAGACGCCTGCGGGCAGGTCCTCTCCGAACCGCAGACGCTTTCCGGGTAGGTATCCGCACAGCAACGTCGCCAACGGACCAAGGGTGAACCAGAAGTTCAGCGCGACAGCACGGTAGGGCCAGGGATGATCGTTGTGATGAACCATACCCGACGCGACACCGATCACGCGCACCACGTCCTCAAGTTCCGGCTGATTGGGCAGCAGCATGGCCCCGAGGGAATGTCCCACGATCCAAAGCGGTGCCCCCGGCACCTCGCGCCGAATGGCACGGCGGGCGGCGACTTGGTCGCGGATGCCCCAATCCGTCATGTCAGCTTGCACCTTTCGCATGGGCCCCGCATGCGAGCGACCCAGACCGCGATAGTCGTAGGTCAACACCGCCATCCGGCGCTCAGCCGCGAGCCACCGTGCGAAGTGAGTGTAGAAGGTCTGCGGCACGCCTGTGGCACTGTTCAGCACAACGGCAGCAAAGGGACGCCTTTCGGGGCGATAGAGACGACCCACCAGTTCAGCACCATCTTCGGTTTTGAACGCCAGCGACCGTTCCGTCACCTCGCCTTGCACCACGCTTGCATCAAGCATCGGATGCCTCCTTGCATCAAGACTAGACCACTCGGTCTAATTCACACGCTGGACCAATCGGTCTAATCCTGTCAAGATCAAAGAATGAGCGACCGCCCTCTTCCGACCAAAGACCGACTGATCCTGTCGGCGGCAACACTGTTCCGCACGCGCGGGTATCACGGTGTGGGTCTCGCGGATCTTTTGGCCGAAGCCAAAGCGCCCAAAGGATCGCTGTATCACCATTTCCCGAACGGCAAGTCGGACTTGGCGATGGCCGCTGCAACATGGGCATCAGACGAGATGCTACGCCTCATCGCAGCCAGTTTCGATGGGTCCGACACCTTCAAGGATGGGGCCACAACGCTTTGTTTCAAATTGGCAAAACTGTTCAACATCACGGGTTGGGATACCTGCCCCATCGCAGCCACGCTGTTCGAAGGCCCCGACAACGAAGACTTCAGATCACACGCCAGCCATATCTACGAAGGGTGGATCAAGGAAGTTCACGATCACGCGGTACGTCTGGGCATGTCCGACAACGACGCGCAGGCCAAGTCCGAACACCTGTTCATGCTGATCCAGGGGGGCTGGGCACTGGCCCGCGCGCGGCGCAGTTCAGATGTGATCAGGCAAATGACAGATCGCCTTTAGAGTTGCTGAACAGCAAACGTATCGCATTCCGACATCATGCCCGAATCGTACCCACGCTGGAACCAGCGTGCGCGTTGTTCCGATGTCCCATGCGTGAACGTGTGCGGCTGCGGTGTGCGCCCCGCCTGACGTTGCAGGTGATCATCGCCAATCATGCGGGCTGCGTTCAAAGCCTCCTGTAGATCACCGCGCTCCATCAGATCACCCACGTTGCGCGCCCAGATGCCGGACAGACAATCCGCCATCAGTTCGGACCGAACCGTTAGCGCGTTGGACTCGGCTTGGCTGGCGTTTCGACGAGCCTGCTGAAGCTGATCAAGTATGCCGAGTTCGTTCTGAATATGATGCGCAACTTCATGCGCGATGACGTAGGCAGCAGCAAAATCCCCACCCGCCCCCAGTCGATCCCGCATTGTCGTGAAGAAAGAAGTGTCGAGATACGCCTTCTCATCAGCAGGGCAGTAGAACGGTCCGGTTGCACCAGATGCGCCGCCACAGGGGCTTTGCGTGACGCCGGAAAACAGGACCATCACAGGAGGGTCATAAGGACGGCCAACCTGTTCAGGAAACTCGCGCGACCAGACCTGTTCGGTGGTTGCAAGGACACGGGCAGCAAACTCGCCTTCGCGCTGGTCCGCCTCGGTTACGGGTCGGCTGACTGTTGCCGGGGCCTGACCGCCCGAGATCAGGGGCATCACATCAATGCCCGTCACCCAGCCGATCACAAGCAATAAAAGGATACCGCCGATGCCCAGCCCTCCGGCGGCACGACCACGCCCTCGGCCCCGACGATCTTCGATGTTTCGGCTTCTCGTGATCCCACGCAGGCGCATGATGTCCCTCCCTCACTTGCAAGTGAACGCATTCACCCCACAATAGGTTCATGTCTGACAAAAATGAACTCGCCGAAAACCGCACGGACTGGGCCGAAGACCGTACAAGCCTCGCCAATGAACGGACATTTGCAGGATGGATGCGGACAGGTATGGCGTCCGTGGGCGTGGCGATCGGATTGAAGGCTGTGTTCGGTGCAACTGATCCAACCTGGTTGGCCAAGTCTGTTGCCACGATTTTTCTGGCGGCAGCGTTGTTCATGTTCTGGGCTGCCCGGCAGCAGGCATGTGCATCCCATTCCCGCCTCAGCGAACGCGATGCCAAGACCCAAAGCAGCACCAACTTCACCATGATCGCCATCGCGATGACGTCCGGCACGATTGCAACTGCCGTGATCCTGTGGCTGATCTGACGGCAGTGGTGGACGCCGCCCGCCCTGCCCCGTAGTGTCCACAGGTCACTCCGAATCCGCGCGAAGGCCCCCGGAAATACCCATGTCAGACGAGACCCAGAAATATCAGGTATTGGCCCGGAAATACCGGCCTGAAACCTTTGTCGACCTTGTGGGTCAGGACGCGATGGTGCGCACGCTGAAAAATGCGTTCGAAGCCGACCGGATCGCCCAAGCCTTTGTGATGACTGGCATTCGCGGAACGGGCAAGACAACCACGGCCCGCATAATTGCCAAAGGAATGAACTGCATTGGCCCCGAAGGTGAGGGTGGTCCGACGACGGAACCTTGCGGACAATGCGAACATTGCGTGGCAATCATGGAAGGGCGTCATGTGGACGTTCTGGAAATGGACGCCGCATCAAACACCTCCGTCAACGACATCCGCGAGATCATCGACAGCGTTCACTACCGTGCGGCCTCTGCCCGCTACAAGATCTACATCATCGACGAAGTGCACATGCTGTCCAACAGCGCGTTCAACGCGCTGCTGAAGACGCTGGAAGAGCCGCCGGCGCATGTGAAATTCATCTTTGCCACGACAGAAATTCGCAAGGTGCCCGTCACGGTTCTGTCGCGGTGCCAGCGCTTTGACCTGCGCCGGATCGAGCCGGAGGTGATGATTGCCCTGCTGCGCAAGATCGCGTCCTCCGAAGGCGCCGAAATTGCGGATGACGCACTGGCCCTGATCACACGGGCTGCGGAAGGATCCGCACGGGATGCGACATCACTTCTGGATCAGGCGATTTCGCATGGTGCAGGCGAAACGACTGCTGATCAGGTGCGGGCCATGCTCGGGCTGGCGGATCGGGGCCGGGTACTTGACCTCTTCGACATGATCCTCAAGGGGGATGCCGCCGGGGCGTTGACCGAACTGGGTGCGCAATATGCGGATGGGGCCGACCCGATGGCCGTGCTGCGCGATCTGGCCGAAATCACGCATTGGACGTCGGTTGTAAAGATAACACCCGAAGCGGCGGATGATCCCACCATTTCGCCGGACGAACGCAGCCGGGGTCTGCAGATGGCAGAGACGCTGCCAATGCGCGTGCTGACCCGGCTTTGGCAGATGCTGCTCAAGGCGCTGGACGAAGTGGCAGGCGCTCCGAACGCGATGATGGCGGCCGAAATGGCGGTTATTCGCCTGACCCACGTCGCTGACCTGCCCAGCCCCGAAGACCTTGTGAAGAAATTGCAGAACGCGACGTCGCCGCCATCCCCTGCCCCGAGCGCACCGACGGGTGGAAGCACCGGTGCCCAAGCGGTGCTGCAGGCGCAAACCCGCATGGCCGCCAGCCCAAATGCAGCGGGGCAAACGACGGCACTGGCGCAGGATATCGACGCAGCGCTCGCCCGCTATCCAACGTTTGACCACGTGATCGAACTGATCCGCAGCAATCGCGATGTGAAGCTGCTGGTCGAGGTTGAGACAACCCTGCGTCTGGCTGCCTATCAACCCGGTCGGATCGAATTTGAACCGACTGAAAAAGCACCGCGCGATCTGGCCCAGCGTTTGGGCGCGCGTCTGCAAGTCTGGACGGGCAATCGGTGGGGCGTGTCCGTCGTTAATGACGGGGGTGGTCAAACCATCGCCGAAGTGCGCGATGCGGCCGACCTTGCGTTGAGATCCAAAGCGGAGGAACACCCGCTTGTGCAAGCCGTCCTAGCCCAATTTCCAAAGGCCAAGATCACCATGATCCGCACACCCGAGGAAATCGCCCAAGAAGCGCATATCGAGGCGTTGCCCGAGGTCGATGACGAATGGGACCCCTTTGAAGAAGATTGAATTCTGGCCCGTCCGGCTTGCCCCACTGGCGCTGTTTGCAGCGGCTGCGCCAGGGCAAGCATTGGCGCAGGCCTGTGCAACCCAGCGCCCCGATTGGGACGGAACGCCTGTTTCGGCTCTGGACGAAGCACTGGCGCTTTTGCTGTCTCCCGGAGGCTTGTTCTTACTTGCTGCAACGGCTGTGGCATTGGTGGTGCGCAGCCAATGGGGCGGACTTGTGACGGTGCTTTTGTGGACCGGTTTCATCACATTGATCACGATGTTCGACCCGACCGGCCTGCGCGGCCCAGCGGCGGCGGAGGGCTGCGTTGGACCACCCACCTTGTTCATCGGGGTCGCGGCTGCGATATGTGTTGTGACCGTTCTTCTTACCATGCCGCGTCAAAGCGGCGACTGACATTCGGAGATGACTATGCTCAAAGGACTTGGCGGGCTCGGCGATATGGCCGGGATGATGAAAAAAGCTCAGGAAATGCAGACCAAAATGGCGGAAATGCAGGACGAGCTGCACAACGTCATGGTCACCGGCGAAAGTGGTGCGGGCCTTGTCAAGGCGACGGCCACGGCCAAGGGAGAGCTGACAGCGCTGGATATTGATCCATCGATTTTCAACGGTGATGACAAGGAAGTGGTCGAGGATCTGATCCTCGCTGCGATCAAGGATGCACAGATGAAAGCGCAGGAACGTGCGCAGGAAGAGATGGGCAAACTGACCGAGGGTCTGGGCCTGCCACCGGGTATGAAACTACCGTTCTAGATCAGCTCCGCGTCATCCGGCTGCGCTGGTTCGGCGGCTCGAGCTGCCCTTATCCGATCCTTGATCGAACGGCGGGCACCAAGCAGGAACGCAAGAAAAGCCAAATAGATGGTGAAGGTGATGCTGAGCCGAGCGACGCCTTCACGAAACGTCAGCGCACGTCCACCTGATCCTTCTGACCGGTCAGAGCCGTGTTCGGCACTTTTTGCATCTTCCGTGCCACCGGCAGAAACAGCCGTCCCGGTGCACGCACCGCGCACGGCCTGTTCGAGGCGCGCCACGTCTTCCCGCAACTCAAGGGGGACGGCCATACCCCGCCCGCCGGCAAGCGCCACTGCGGTGTCGATCACGGCACCCGCCGCGCGGGCGTCACGGCGCGCGATATCTTGTCTGAGGGTCCGTTTCAGGGCGTCGGGAGTGACCTGTGACATGGCCCGGCGGAGTGCCTCACGTTGGTGGATGGAGACGGTGCCACCGTTGTCCAAAACGGCAAGCAACGTTGTGTTCACACTGCGCAACGGTGCAGGAAACGCGCAGGCCCAAACCATGGCCGGACATATCAGAAATAGCATTGATACCCAAAGCGTTGGCCGAAAGCGTCGCATACAAGACCTGTCCATTTTGTTCGTTCAGCACGCTACGGCCAATGGGTTGAGAACTGGTGAACTGCCGCTATGGCAATACTTCCTTTTTGTTCTGTCCAAACCGCAATAGGGTCTGGGGCACATGAGCAGCACACGTGACATAGACAACCTGATCGAGATGATGGCGAAACTGCCGGGGCTTGGGCCACGGTCTGCGCGACGGGCTGTGCTCCACCTGATCCGCAAGCGCGCGCTGTTGCTGACACCGCTTGCCGATTTGATGCAGACTGTCGCCGCCACCGCACGGGAATGCCTGAACTGCGGGAATGTCGGCACCAGTGACGTTTGTGATATCTGCACATCCGAAAAGCGCGCAAACTCAGAACTTTGCGTGGTCGAAGACGTCGCTGATCTGTGGGCGATGGAGCGGTCGGGTGTGTTCAAGGGACGCTATCACGTACTGGGTGGCACGTTGTCGGCTTTGGATGCAATTGGACCGGACGAGCTACGGATTCCGCGGCTGATTGACCGGGTGCAGACCGAGAATATCACGGAAGTTATTCTGGCTTTGAACGCTACGATCGACGGGCAAACAACGGCGCACTACATCGCGGATCAACTGGACGGACAGGTTAAGCTGACGTCGCTGGCCCAAGGTGTACCGATCGGCGGTGAGCTGGACTATCTGGACGATGGCACGATCACGGCGGCACTGCGGGCGCGCAAGGCCTTATAGATGGCAATGCTGCATGCGGTGGCCCGATCGCGGTCCGAGGGCAACTACATTTGCCAGATTGGGTCATAGTTAAGAAATTCTAGGCTGCCGTTGACGTTGGTCAGTACCGTTACTCGTCGAGCGTCGTTTTGTCGTCCTAACCACCAAAGTAGCTGCGGAATCCGGTGATTGCGGCCCGTAGACCGTCATCCGTGACGTCCTTGTGCAGAACCAGCCGTGTGGTGCCAGTGGCTCCGGTCAGTTGCACACCGTGCGCCGCCATGTGCTGTGGCAGGTCGGGCTGCACACCACCCTCGGGGGTGAAAAAGATCATGTTCGTGGCATGTTGTACGTCACCGTAGCTGCGCAGGGCGTCTGCCAGTTGTGTGGCGCGGGCATGGTCGTCGGACAGACGGTCGATGTTATGATCAAGCGCATACAGACCCGCGGCGGCTAGGATGCCCGCCTGCCGGGTGCCACCGCCCAGCATCTTGCGCCAGCGACGGGCCCGGTCGATCAGGTCCTGCGGGCCGACAAGAACCGAGCCGATCGGCGCACCAAGGCCCTTGGACAGACATATGGAAACGGAATCGAAAAGGTCTGCAAGCGCCGCTTCGGGGCAATTGAGGGCCGCGATGGCATTGAAATACCGTGCCCCGTCCAGATGCACGGCAAGGCACGCGTCGTGCCCAGCCTGCACAGCCTCTTCTAACCGAGTGAGTGGGATCGCCATGCCGTTATGCGTGTTCTCCAACGCCAAAAGCCGGGTGATGGGCATGTGTGGGTCGTCATCTTTGACCGCCGCCGTGATGTCCCGTGGTTCAAGCGCGCCATCTTGCGCCACATCCAGCGGTTCCAACGCGATACCGCCTAGGACGGAGGTGCCTTTCGCCTCGTACTTATAGATGTGGTAGGGGCGACCTGTGATGATCTCCTCGCCACGTGCGCAGTGGGCGAGAAGGCCCACAAAATTACTTTGAGTGCCAGACGTAAGGAACACGCCCGCCTCTTTGCCCAGACGTTCGGCAAGTGTCGCTTCGAGGCGGTTCACCGTGGGGTCATCGCCAAAGACATCATCCCCCACATCCGCGTCAGCCATGGCCTTGCGCATGGCGGCATCGGGGCGCGTGACGGTGTCGCTGCGAAGGTCGCAAATGATATGCGTGGGGCTCTCGCCCGCGACTGTTGCATACTGGTTCATCGCGCCGGTTCCCTTGTGGACTGACCCGCAGTCTAGGCGGCGGAGCCGGGAACATAAAGATCGGGTTGCGGCGCGGGCGCGGTTTGCAGCGCAGTGAGGTAGCGATCCGTCCACCACCCAATGTTTTCCTTCATAACGTTGTCGCGCAAGGACGCATGGCGCCGTTTCCGTTCATCCAGCGGCATAACGAGCGCTTGCTCCAACGCCAGTGCAACGTCCTGCGGATCGTAAGGGTTCACGAGCAGTGCATCGCTGAGCTGTTCCGCGGCCCCGGCAAAATGGGACAGAATCAGCACGCCGGGATCTTCGGGGTCCTGAGCTGCGACGAACTCTTTGGCCACAAGGTTCATGCCATCAGCTAGCGGCGTCACCATCGCTACATCTGCACGGCGGTACAGTCCCGCCAACCTATCGCGATCGACCGAACGACGAATGTAGCGGATCGGGGTCCAGTCAAGCTCGGCATGAGCGCCGTTGATCATGCCCGAGGTCTGTTCCAATTCGGTGCGGATATCGCGGTAGGCATCCACATCCTCACGTGAAGGGGGCGCGATTTGCAGCAATGTCGCCTTGGGGCTGTCGGGTGTGCGCCGGTCCAGATAGGTTGCGAACCCATCAAAACGGTGGCGCAACCCCTTGGAATAATCGAGCCGATCCACGCCAAGCACCAGCTTTTGCCCGGCGGTCATACCAAGTTGGACGTTCACCTCTTCACGGGCGGCCAGTTTGGCGAACTCCTGCGCGTCAATCCCGATGGGGAAGTGCCGGGGGCGCATGCCCGTATCGGAGGCGACCATGCGCCCTTGGGTGTTGAACACAGCGCCAGGATCATCGCGGTAATGCGCCATAACGCGGGCCACGTCGCCTTGGGTCTGCACGCCGAACACGTCAAATTCGGCGACCCATGTTTTAAGATCGCCAGCCTGCGGCAACGCCATGATGTCGGCCACGACGGGAAAGGGGATGTGCAGGAAGAAACCGATGCGCGCCGTCACGCCCGCCTCGCGCATCAATGCAGCCAGTGGCAGGAAGTGGTAGTCATGCACCCAAATCAGGTCGTCCGGCGTTGTGAAGTCCGCCAGCATCTGCGCCAGCCTGCGGTTCACCTCCATGTAGTGGTCCGCAAAATCCGGTTGCAGGTCGATCAGGTCCGCCCGCCGGTGAAACAACGGCCAGAGCACGGAATTGGCGTAGCCCAAATAGTACCCCTCATGTTCTTCGGGCGATATATCGAAGACCATGCGGGTATATGGACCGTCGGCGATCTGGCGGAGTTTGGGTTCCGGTGACGCTTGCGGATCACCACTGGTGCCGATCCACACCCCGCCACGCGCCGTCAGGCAATCGTGCAAAGCAACGACAAGGCCGCCTGACGGCTCAGCCTCTGTCGGGATGCGATTGGAGACTACAATCAGTCTGCCAGACATGCAGGATGCTCCTTCGCCCAATGGGTCAGAACGGTGCGGACGGCATTTGGATCAGCGAGGCGGTGGTGGGCTTGGCTGTCCCCTTCGCCGACCTTGATACCTAGCCCGCCGCGGGCCTGAGCCCAGATGAGTGCCGGCTCGTCCGTTGTGTCATCCCCGATCATCAACGGGGTCCGGCCTTTGAACGGGGGCATGGCCATGAGATCGGCGAGCGCCTTGTCCTTGCCGACCCCTTTGGGACGCAGTTCAATGGCCATTTTTGCGGGATGCGCCTCGAACTCCGGATGCTGTGCGACCAGTTCATCGGCGATCTGTTCGACGTGGGACTTCATTTTGGGCGCTGCGCGGTAGTGCAGCACGGCGCCGGTGGGTTTGCGTTCAAGCAGTGTACCGGGGTGGTTTTCGGCGAACGCGTGAGCGCTGTCGGTGAGAACGGAGAGGCCGTCAGAGTTGACGTTCACACGTGGCTTCACCGCGTCACCCACCCGCCATTCAGCGCCGTGCCCGCCCACGATGATGCCAGTATAGCCCGGCAGGTGGCGCACTATGTCGGACACGGACCGTCCGGACACGAGGGCAATTGCACCTTCCAAACAGCGCAACAGGTCTGACAAAAGGGTATCGAGTGCGTCGGGAACTGCGATGCTGTCCGGCGTCGGGGCCAGATCCACCAATGTCCCGTCAAAATCCAGAAAGACTGCCGCCCGAGTGCAGGCCGGCAGCCGCGATGCATCAAGCAAATTGAAAACGGCCATATCGCTGCAACGCGGCATGGCCGTAAATAGTTCCCGAAAAAGCGTGATGCCTAGGGTTGTTCGTCTTCGTCGTCGCCGCCCTTGGGCAGGTTGAAGAAGCTGTCCGCATCCACAAGCGTGCTTTCGTCTTCCTTGTCGTCATCGCCATCGTCGGCGAGCGAGAAGGTTTCGAGCCCTTCGATGGCTGTCGGAATCTTGGGTTCTGCTTCCATGCCAAGGGACTGCTCGGTGCTGACCAGCTTGCGACGCTCGTCGTCGGACATCACCTCGCCATCAGCAGCCTTTTTGGCGGCGGCTTTTTGAACGGCGGCATCCAGTTCGGACTGCTTGGTCAGACCCAGCGCCACCGGGTCCACCGGCTGGATATTCGAGATGTTCCAGTGCGTGCGTTCACGAATCGACTGGATCGTCGGCTTGGTCGTGCCCACCAGTTTCGAGATCTGGCCATCCGTCAATTCGGGGTGGAATTTCACCAGCCAGTAGATCGCGGCAGGCCGGTCCTGACGCTTGGACAGCGGCGTATAACGCGGGCCACGGCGCTTTTCCTCGCCCACGGCGGCCGCGTTGAATTTGAGCTTCAACTTGTGCATCGGGCTGGCTTCGGCCGCGTCGATTTCTTCCTGCGTAAGCTGGTTGTTTGTAATGGGATCAAAGCCTTTGACACCTGCGGCCACGTCGCCATCGGCGATGCCCTGCACCTCCAGTTCGTGCATGCCAACGAAATCGGCGATCTGCTTGAAGCTGATCGTCGTGTTGTCCACCAGCCAGACGGCGGTGGCCTTGGCCATGATCGGTTTTGCCATTGTCACATGCTCCTATGCATAACTGTCCCGTCGCCTGAAAGAGGCTGCCTTGGGATCAAGGCGGTTTCCATTGTCGGGGAACTTGAGCGGGATATAGTCGGCTGTGACGAAAAAGGAAAGCCTCATGCGCGTTGTTTTGATTTGGGTGGTGATGGCAGGTGCGGCGTGGGCGCAGGACCGTTCGGGCGCCTTTGACTACTATGTGCTGAGTTTGAGCTGGTCGCCCAACTGGTGTGCCTATGAGGGCGATGCCCGGGGATCAGACCAGTGCGATGCGCGCCATGACCATGGCTGGATCATGCATGGGCTTTGGCCGCAATATCATCGCGGCTGGCCCGAGTATTGCAACACGGCGGAACGCCCACCAAGCCGTGCGATGACCCGCGATATGGCCGACATCATGGGCACGTCCGGGCTGGCGTGGCATCAGTGGAAAAAACATGGGGTCTGTTCGGGCCTGTCGGCGCCAGCCTATTACGCGCTGTCGCGTCGGGCCTATGAGAGTGTCGTGCGCCCGCCGGTGTTTCGCAAGCTGGACAAGACCGTGAAGCTGCCTGCGTCGGTTGTGGAAGAGGCGTTTTTGCAGGCCAATCCGGGGTTTGAGAAAGATGGCGTGACCATCACCTGCCGCGATGGTCACATTCAGGAGGCGCGCATTTGCCTGAGCCGCGATCTGCATCCGGTGCCATGCGGTCAGGACGTCGTGCGCGACTGCACAGCCCGAGATGCGCTATTCACGCCCATCCGCTGAGGGCCGCCACCCCGGCGGACGCATCATGAAGTGCCACGCCTCTTTCCAAGTGCGCGCATTGACGACGTCGCGCCAGAGCCCCGGCAATTCAGAGAACCAGACCCTGATGGGATTGCGGCTGTCGAAATCGCGCTTGAGGCCGTAGCGCGGGGTTTCTTCCTCAGCCTGATAGGTACCGAACAGTTGGTCCCAGATCACGGTGATCCCGCCGTAGTTCTTGTCGACATACTTGTCGTCGCAGCCGTGGTGCACACGGTGGTTGGCGGGGCTGTTCATGATCGCGTCGAACCACCCCATCTTGCCGATGACTTCGGTGTGGATCCACGTCTGGTAGGCCAGCACAGTGATGATGCCAAAGAAGATCAACTCCGGCGAAAAGCCAAGAACGACGAGGGGGATGTGCATGATCAAGCTCCACACACCCTCAAGCGGGCCAAAGCGGATCCCGGTGATGATGTTGTAGTCGCGCGAGGAATGGTGCACGGCGTGCTGGGTCCAGAGCAGACGCACCTCGTGTGCGATACGGTGCTCCCAATAATAGGTGAAGTCAGCGGCGATGACCGCCAGCACGATGCCCCACCAAGCAAGCGGGATCTGCCAAGGCTGCGCCAATTCGGCCAGAATATAGTAGATGACATAAGCCCCAGTCAGGACAAAGATCTGCACGGCAATGGAGGGGATTTGCGTGCTGGCACTGACCAGCATTTCCGCGATGGTCCGACCGCGATGGCTGCCTTTGAACAACATTTCGGCCAGTTCGATCAGCAGGATCGCAAGACCGATCAGAACAAATGCGTCGTCTATCTGCCTGCCAAGGGTTTCAAGCATATCGGGGGTCATGGTCGGGCTCCTCGTGTCAGCGTACGCCATGCCAGAGCGGAGGCCTGTTTCGGCGTTGCATCGCCGGCAGAGACCATTGCCCAACCGGCGTAGATCAGGTTTTCATAGGCTTGCACGATCCATTCATTGGGGATGTGCGGGTCGAACGTGCCTTCGGCTTTGGCCATATCGACGTCATGGGTCAGATCGCGGGTTTGTGACGCGTAAACTTCCGCGACACGCGGGTCGTGCGTCGCTGGTTCCGTCGCCAGAAACATGTGCCGCGCTGCCAGTGGCAGGATCGCCCCAAGGGCCACTTCCAGCCCTTCGGTATAGGTTTTGCAGTCAGCCACTGCGGCGTTCACTGCCTCGTCCAGCTCCTGTGCCGCCGCCAATGTCAGGGCGACCATCAGCTCGTCACGTCCCGCATAGTGGCGATGCAAAGTGGCGCGTCCCACGCCCGCCTGCTTGGCCACATCCGCCAAGGACGCGCCGGGGTTTTGACTGAACACCTCGAAGGCCGCCTCAAGGATGAGGTCAGGTATTGATACATTTTTGTCTCTCATGAGACACATATGTCTCGCCTGGTGCGCAAATTCAAGAGGCAACCACATGAATGCGCGCCCATTGTTTCCGACGGCACCGCATCTGACAGGTATAGGAGCCTCCGGCGGTGGTATTTTCAGTCAGAAGAAACGAAACCGCCCGCGCCACTCATCCGATGTGGGCACCGCGGGCGAAGAGGGAAGCATACGCTTCTCCTGACACGGCCATCGGCTCCACAGCCTGTACCGCGCGACGACAAAACAGGCGTCAACCTTAAGAATGCGTTTCTTCTGACCAAAAACACCACGGGGGGGCCCAAAGGGCAGGGGCAGAGCCCCACAAATAGTGGTGTCGCCGCAAGGCGGCCTTTGGATCAGAGACTACCCGCCTGCGACTTCCAGAACGATCTTGCCGATGTGTCCGGAGCTTTCCATACGGGCGTGTGCCTCGGCCGCCTCGTCGAGTGGGAATTCGGAATCCATGACAGGCTTGATCCGCCCCGCCGACAGTAGCGGCCAGACCGCCTCACGCAAATCCTGAGCGATACGCGCCTTGGCCAGATCACTTTGCGGTCGCAAGGTGCTGCCAGTCATCGTCAGGCGACGGGTCATGAGTTGGGCAAAGTTCACCTCAGCCTTTGGGCCTTGCAAGAAAGCGATTTGAACCAATCGCCCGTCGTCAGCCATCGCAGACAGGTTCCGGGCGATGTAGGGGCCGCCGACCATGCACAGGATCAGATTGGCGCCACCTTGCTCTTTCAAAACGTCGACGAAATCTGCATCGCGGTAGTTGATGGCCACCTCTGCCCCCAGATCGCGGCAGGCTTTGCACTTGTCGTCGGATCCGGCCGTGGCAAAGACGCGGGCGCCGAAGTGGTTGGCGAGTTGGATGGCCGTGGTGCCGATACCCGACGATCCACCGTGCACGAGAAACCTTTCGCCACCCTTCAAGCCGCCACGTGAAAACACGTTTGACCAGACAGTGAAATAGTTTTCGGGCAGGCAGGCCGCTTCTTTCAGGCCAATTCGATTGGGCACGGGCAGGCAGTGGGCCGCGGGTGTTGCAACGTATTCTGCGTAACCGCCGCCCGGCAAAAGGGCACAGACCTGATCGCCGACCGACCAGTCGCTGACGCCGGTCCCAATCTCGACAATGGTGCCGGACGCTTCCAATCCCGGCAGATCGCTTGCGCCAGCTGGAGGATTGTAGAGCCCGGCGCGTTGCAGCGCATCAGGGCGGTTTACCCCGGCCCAAGCGACCTCGATCACAACCTGTCCGTGACCTGCCGCAGGACGTGGTCTGGTGACCGACTGCAGCACCTCCGGTCCGCCGGGGTTGGTGATTTCGACGGCGCGCATGTCCTGAGGCATTCCTGATCCTTTCCTTTTTTGCACCGTATCCCGGGATACGTCAGGAAAGAAACCCGTTCGCTGACCTTGGGTCAGGGTCTAAACACTTGCTGTGTCAGTCGCGCGGCGATGACCACGTGCCGGGCAGGTCGGAATTGGACATGGCCGATGGCGCTTTGATCTGGTCCAAAATCCAATTTGGACCTGTGAACAGTTTCGACAGGACCTTGTTGTCCCGCACCTGGGCTTTGAACTTTTCAATCTGCATCACATCATCGATCCGTCGGTCGAGAAAGGCCCATGTTGCCTGATTGTCCGTGCTGTCATCCCCCAACCAATAAAGCACTGTGGCGGAGTAGACGCCCGAAAGAGTGGCGCGCTTGGTGTACCAGTTCACATCGTCCGACGTGTCGCCAAGCGCGGTCCATATCTTGTCGGCCGTGCCCCAAATTGCCTTGGCCCCGTCCGCGGCATGCATGGGCAGCGCAAAGAGCGTTGTACCGCGGCGCACGGCTTCCTTGTCCGTGACCGCTTCGATCCGGAACCGTATGCCTGCCGTGACCTTGTCGCGGAAACGGTCGGGCAGGTCGTCCGAGTGCAGGCGCTCGACCATCGCCGCGTCGCCTCTTGCGTGATAGGCCAGCGCCAGATCGACAGCCCCGCGTGGGCACATCGCTCTGGCCATGACCATATCGATGTCGGCGTCGCGGGCGGCGGCCTTGAACGTCACCTCTGACCAGCCGTCAAAGGGTACGTGCATCAAGGCCGCATCCAGCAGCCGGTCGATCAACTCTGAAGGTGTTTGTGTCATGTCTGAATACCTAGAGCGCGGCTGGCAACCGGACAAGTGTGCGTGCCGTCGCATCCCTTCCCCCACCGCACTGCGCCATCTTTTGCCGCGCCGGTCGGCATACGGCAGCGACAGTTGGCCGACCCGCCAGCCACGACGTCTCAGGCGCGGATTGCTGCCGCGTCCAAACCAACTTTTCTGCGCCCGCCCGCTGAAATCAGCCGGCACTCCCAATCGGCTTGCTGCGGCGTCTATGACCGCTGACACAGAGGGCCACCATGCAGAAAACAAAGGAAAATGCCATGTCCGTTGCCAGCACAGTCGAACGCTTGATGCTTGACCTGATCAACGAAGAACGCATCTCGCGCGGTCTGGACCCCCTCGCCCTCGAGCTGCGTCTGAACGATGCCAGCGAGGACCACAGCACATGGATGGATGACACCGGAGTATTCAGCCACACAGGCGCTGGCGGGTCGACCGCGGGTGATCGGATCGAAGACACGGGCTTCACCCTGTCGGGCAACTGGACGTGGGGTGAGAATATTGCCTTTCAGTCCGAACGCGGTGCGCCCGGGATCGCAGACGATGTCGCTGACCTGCACACCTCACTGATGAACAGTCCCGGGCACCGGGCCAACATCCTGAACCCGAATTTCGAGTTGATCGGCATCGGCGTCGAGATCGGAGATGGGCGCGGGTATGACGCGGTGTATGTGACGCAGAACTTCGCCCGCACCTCAGCCCCGGTGCAGATCGATTCTGGCACACCCACCCCGCCGGAACCCGACACCGACGTTCTGACCGGCACTGCGGGCAATGACCGCTTGAGCGGGGGGGCTGGCGAAGACGCCTTGCGTGGGAATATGGGGGCCGACACCCTCCTTGGCCGGGACGGAGATGACTCCATCGAAGGGGGGACCGGATGGGACCACCTCTATGGCGGCGAGGGCAATGATACTGTGCGCGGCGAACAGGGCAACGACCGTGTCAGTGGCGGTCTAGGCAATGACCAGGTCTTTGGCGGTGCCGGGGCAGACGTACTGTTCGGAGGGAACGGTGCGGACGTGCTGATGGGACGCTCCGGCAACGACACCATGTTCGGCGGGTTCGGGCAGGACCGGTTGGAAGGCGGCGCGGGCCGTGACGCAATGACAGGCGGGGCCGGACAGGACCGCCTGAATGGCGGAGCGGGCAATGACACCATGACCGGAGGCACGGCCAGCGATGTCTTTGTCTTCTCGGTTGGCCGCGATGTCGTGACCGAATTCAGCGACGCCGACGTGGTCGACTTGCGAGGCGTGAACTCGATCACGTCATTTGCCGATCTGTCAGGGAACGGGCATTTGCGGCAATCGGGGAACAACGCCATCATTGACGATCTGGCGGGCAATACGCTGGCATTGCGCGGCGTCGATGTGGATGATCTGCAGGCCAATGATTTCCTGTTCTGACGTGCCCGCCCTGCTCTGGACAAATCGGAATTGGTTTGCTATGCGCACCTTTCCTGCAAATCCTTGCAACTCTTATCTAGAAAGGTGGTGACAACCACATGCAGGTTAGTGTTCGCGACAACAATGTCGATCAGGCGCTTCGTGCCCTGAAAAAGAAGCTGCAGCGCGAAGGCGTGTTCCGTGAAATGAAGCTCAAGCAACATTTCGAGAAACCGTCCGAGAAAAAAGCGCGCGAGAAAGCTGAAGCGATCCGCCGGGCCCGTAAGTTGGCTCGCAAAAAAGCGCAACGCGAAGGGCTTATGTAAGTCAGGCGCACACGCGACGAATCAAAGAACCCCGTAGCCGCCCGGCTGCGGGGTTTTTTCGTGGACGGACCTGACGCCCGATGGCTTATGCGTCAGGCGGTCTGTTGAAGGTCGGGTGCTTCACCTGCCGTGTCTGCCCCAAGCGGTGCCCCGAGTTTGAATTGGGCAAGCGCGTCCATCATCTTCTGCATGCCGTCCATTAGGGACGTACATGTGGTGTTGGTCTCATCGAACATGGTCGCATTTTCCTGAGCGACCTTGTCCATCTCGGACACCGACACATTTACTTCGCTCAATTGATCGGACTGGGACCGTGTCGCTTCGGCTATTTTCTGAACTGAACCAGTCACGTCCGATACGGACGTCACGATGTCCCGGAGCGCTTCGCCAGCGCGTTTGACCAACACGACACCGGACTGAACCTGATCCGTACTGGCCTCGGTCAGGTCATTGATGCTGCGCGCCGCTTCGGTCGCGCGCTGGGACAAGGCCCGCACCTCTGAGGCGACAACGGAAAAGCCGCGTCCGGCCTCGCCCGCCCGTGCCGCTTCGACACCGGCGTTGAGGGCGAGCAGATTGGTCTGGAACGCAATCGCATCCATAACCGCATTGATTTTTGCGATCTCGTGTGACGATCCTTCGATATCGCTCATGGCATCAATGACACAGTGCACCACCTCACCACCCGCAATCGCATCGTTGCGCACCTTGTCGGCAGATGTGGCCGTTACCTGCGCGTTGTCGGTAGAAGCGCGCACGACACAATGTAACGTATCGACTGCATGGCTTGTAACTTCAAGCGACGCCACCTGCGCCTCTGTCCGACGAGCCAAATTGATGGCCGATGCCTGCACCGCCGCTACCAGCGCCATCAGGTCAGACGTGCCCCTCGTGACATCAGCAAGCACATCCCGCAGATTTGCAACGGCCCGATTGTAGTCGGTACGCAAAGGTTCGTACGCATCGGGAAATTCCTGATCGATCCGATGCATGAGATTGCCCCGCGCGATATGTTCAAGCCCGGCCCGCAGTGATGTCACAACGATGGACTGCGCGTCGAATTGCGCTTTCTGAGCTTCTGCCGCGCGCGCATCTGCTTGCTTGACCGCTTCGCTGGCCTGTTCGCGTGCTACTTGTTCGGCTTCGAGCGCCGTCAGCAGGCTTTCGGCTTCGGACTGAGCCGATTGCGCGCGCAGTGCCTCTGCTTCGGCCTCTTCACGGGCGCCTTCAGCCTGCTTTCCAGCGGCATCCGCCGCACTTAAGGCTTTGTCCGAAGCGTCCAGCGCCGCCTGCACATCAATTGTCATTTGCAGGCGCTTGCGCACCGTTTGCGCCAGAATAAAGACCTGTAATGAAACGACGGCACCGTGAAATAGCGCGCGTTCGATGTTTTCGACAAGATCAACGGTCGGAAACACTAGATGCGGCAGAGCGACACCCAATGAGACATGGTGCAATATGATTGTCGTTGCCGCAAACAGGATTGTGGGCACATGCACAAGCCCGACGAGGGCGGAAAGCGCCACGAAGAAAAGCATGTGGCCATCGCTTTGCCACCCTGTCCCGCTCAGGGCTGCCACAAGGCCGATGGACTGCGCAACTGCACTTTGTCCGACAAGAATACAGTAGTGTTTGTGCCGCGTCCGAAAGGCCCAATATCCAACCAGCGCGGAGCCGAGACAAAAGATGCCGGGCAAGGCAGAGTGGACAGGCAACACCAGCCCCAAGCCCGTGACCGCAATGCCAAGCACGCCACAGCCCACGAGAATCCAATACGCGGCCAGCCTGCGTGACCGTTCTATTGATTTCTGAATATCCACTCTCATACGCTCACCCCGCACAAGATGGCGACTGTCTTTCCATTCAGGACAGCCAGGGCACCCGCTGCACGCGCAGCCGCGGCAAATGCAGGTACGTCATCGGTTTGGGCGAGGACCGCGAACAACGCCCGATCCGGACCAATGACGTTGCCTCCGGACATCCTCACCACCCTTTGTGCGTTGTGCCAAGGGGCCACGATCACCAATCGCAAATCGGACGCATCGTCCGGCCCCGTCGCCAGTCCAATCAAAGGCCCGCAAACGACCAGACATACCATCATAATAAACACGCGCATGCCGCACCATCCAAACTTGGTGGCGCAGTTCTAGGACGGAACCTCTGAACAATTGCCTAAGGCAGTCTGAGTGCCGCTTAGACAGGCAGCGCTGTTGTCTTGAAGACAGTCCTCAGCGCAAAGCTGGATTGCATCTGCGCCACCCCCGGCAAGCGCGCAAGATGCTGGCGGTGGATGCGGGCGAAATCTTCGGTCCCTTCAGCGACGACCTTGAGGATGTAGTCCGCCGTGCCCGCCATCAGGTGGCATTCCAGTACGTCAGGAATGCGGGCAACCGCCTTTTCGAATGCCTCAAGAACCTCGTCCGCCTGACCCTGCAACGTGATCTCGACGAACACTGTTGTGGGCACACCCATTTTGCGGGCGTCCAGCAGCGCGACATAGTCACGGATGTAGCCCGCCTGCTCCAACCGTTGCACCCTGCGGTGACAGGCCGAGGGGGACAGGTGCACAGCCTCACTCAGGTCTGCGTTCGACATCCGCCCCTGTTTTTGCAGGGCTGTCAGGATGCGGCGATCTGTTGGATCGAGTGCCATGGGCGCAGGATTCTCCGGCATTTCAATGCATATGCGCATGTTTCTTCGACTGTTATGCGCCAACACGAGCCTTTTACGGTGCCCGATTGCAAGCGAAATGCGACACGCTTGGAGGAAGCGGAGGAGGAAACACCATGCACATCGGATGCCCGACAGAGATCAAGGCACAGGAATACCGGGTCGGTTTGACCCCGAATGCCGCACGCGAGGCGGTGGCCCATGGCCATGCGGTCAGCGTGCAGACGGGTGCGGGCAAGGGCGCGGGGTTCGAGGATGCCGCCTACGTTGCCGCCGGAGCGGCCATTCTGGACAGTGCCGAAGAGGTGTTCGCCACCGCCGACATGATCGTGAAGGTGAAGGAACCTCAAGCCGGTGAACGCAAGATGCTGCGCGAGGGACAGTTGCTGTTCACCTATCTGCATCTGGCCCCTGACCCTGAGCAGACCCATGATCTGCTGGCGTCTGGTTGCACCGCCATCGCCTATGAAACCGTGACCGACAGCGCTGGCGGGCTGCCCTTGCTGGCGCCCATGTCAGAAGTTGCGGGTCGTCTTGCCCCGCAGGTCGGCGCATGGACGCTGCAAAAAGCCAATGGCGGGCGCGGAGTGCTGATGGGCGGTGTGCCGGGCGTGGGCCCCGCCCGCGTGGTGGTCATTGGTGGTGGTGTTGTGGGAACCCATGCGGCCCGAGTGGCTGCGGGTATGGGGGCGGATGTCACTGTGCTGGATAGGTCCCTTCCCCGGATGCGTTATCTGGACGATGCGTTTTCGGGCCTGTTCAAGACCAGCTATGCCAGCGCAGGCAACACGGCTGAACTGGTGACGCAGGCGGATATGGTGGTCGGCGCGGTGCTGATCCCCGGCGCAGCGGCCCCAAAACTGGTCACCCGCGCACAGCTGTCAGACATGAAACCGGGCGCTGCCATAGTCGATGTGGCAATTGACCAAGGCGGATGCTTTGAGACATCGCGGGCCACAACCCATGACGACCCGATCTATGACGTGGACGGGATCATGCATTACTGCGTGGCAAACATGCCCGGAGCGGTCGCGCGCACATCGACCATCGCGCTTGGCAATGCAACGATGCCGTTCATGCTGGCGTTGGCGGACAAGGGGTGGCGAAAGGCATGCGAAGATGATCCTCACCTGTTGGCGGGCCTCAATGTGCATGCCGGCAAGCTGACATATTACGCCGTGGGCAAAGCACTGGGGATCGACGTGATTTCGCCTACTCTGGCCCTCAAGAGCTGAGGGACGACTAAGGCGCAACTTCGTTCGCGATTGCGTCCAGCGTCTTGCGCAATTGAGCCAAGTCATCCGGCCCCAAGAGGTCCACGACCTCCGCATGCAGGGCCGTTTTGACCTGCACCAAGGCCGCGACCAGTGCGCGACCCTTGTCGGTGTGCATCACTCGTTTGGCCCGCGCATCGTTCGGGTCCGGTTCGATCCGGACATAGCCGCGTTGCACGAGGCTGCGGACCTGCCCCTGAATGGCCTGCTTGGACACACCGCGCCCGCTGGCGATCTGCACCATGCTCTGTCCAAGCGGGCCAATCTGAACCAGCACGTCGCTGTCGGTGACGGTAATGTCGTCAAACCCAAGGCGGGCCACGCGATCAAACATGGCCGCCTCATACGCTTTGAAGCCGCGCCACAATTCCACACCGATATGATCAGGGTCTTGGTCCAAAATCCCTCCATTTAGTCAAGCGTATTGACTATCCAACATAGTCAAGCTAGTTGACTAAATCGCTTTAGCAGTACGGAAGAATGAAAATGAGAGGACTTGCAATGGTTTCTTTGCTGGCTGCCACCGCAGCGCAGGCCGATACGCAAATGTCGGAGCCACAATTGGACGCGTTGCTGACCGGCAATACGGTCTATGTCGCAACGCCGGGCGGCGAGGCGCCGGTGTTCTATGGCGCAGATGGGCGCGCGGCCGCAAATCTGCCCAATGGCGTAGAACTACGCGGAACATGGGCCTTGAAAGATGGCGGATATTGCGTCGATTGGACGAACGGTCCGCAGAACAGCTGCACGCGCGTGGTTAAATCTGCAACCGGTCTGGCAATGTTTGATCAAGCCGATGATGCGCCACGCGGTTCGGTCGTCCGCATTGTGCCCGGAAATGCCGAGGATCTGTGACGGCAATGCAAAAGGCCCGCAACGCGCTGCGGGCCTTTCAAAATGACTAGCCCTGTTTGGCCAGTTGGTCCCGAATTTCCAGCAACACATCCAGCTCGGATGGACCGCTGTCGACCTCGGGCGCTACTTCTTCCGGCTTTTCTGCAGCGGCTTTGACCTTGTTCACGTAGCGGACGAGCATGAACACCACGAAGGCGATGATGAGGAAGTTGATGATGGCCATGATGAAGGCGCCATAGGCGAACACGGCTGCTCCACCCTCGCGGGCGGCTTCCAGCGATGCACCTTCAGCCACGTCCCCTGCCAGAACGGCATAATTGTTGGTGAAGTCCAACCCGCCCGTGAACAGACCGATCAGCGGATTGATCAAGTCGCCCACCAATGATGTGACGATTGCAGTGAAGGCGGCGCCGATGATGATCCCGACGGCCATGTCCATGACATTGCCCTTGGCGATGAAATCCTTGAATTCGTTTAGCATATTTAGTCCCTTGTTCGCTTCCACACGCATTATCTTGTTTTTTGGTGCGTGCACGAACATTGGTTAACACATCTTTTCACATGGCAAAGGCTATTTTAGGGGGGAATTTCGCCTATGTGGTGCCCATAGTTACAAGGAGACATCCCTATGGCTGACCTCAGCGAATTTCCCATTACCCAGAAATGGACCCCGCAGGATCCGACAGTTCTGCAACTGTTTTCGTTCCCCACACCCAACGGGGTGAAGGCGTCCATCGCGCTGGAGGAAATGCAAATTCCTTACGAGGCGCATCTGGTCACGCTGTCGGATGCGGATGTCAAAAGCCCGGAATTCCTGTCACTGAACCCCAACAATAAGATCCCCGCGATCATCGACCCGAACGGCCCCGATGGCGCGCCCATTGGCCTGTTCGAATCCGGTGCGATCCTGATCTATCTGGCCGAAAAGTCCGGCAAATTGATGGGTGAGACGGCCAACGACAAGGCCAAAACACTCCAGTGGCTGATGTTTCAGATGGGCGGTCTTGGACCGATGCTGGGGCAAATGGGTTTCTTCGTGAAATTCGCAGGCAGCCAATGGGACGACAAACGCCCGCAACAACGTTACGTGGACGAAGGCAAGCGCCTGCTGGCCGTGCTGGACAAGGAACTTGACGGCAAGGACTGGATCACCGGCCAGTACTCCATCGCCGATATTGCCATTGCGCCCTGGCTGAACGCGCTGAACTTCTACGAAGCCAAGGACATGGTCGGCTGGGATGACCATAAAAACCTCGTGGCCTATCTTGAGCGGTTCTACGCCCGCCCCGCCGTCGACAAGGCCAAAAACATCCCGCCCCGTCCCTAAGTCTTCTTCTGACTTAAAATATCACGGGGTTTGGGGCAGAGCCCCAGCAAAAAATGGCGTCGCCGCAGGCGCGCTTTGGGTCAGGCGGCGCGCATCCCGGCACTGATCTTTTCGGCCATCATGATGGTGGGGGCATTCGTGTTCCCACCAACAAGTCGCGGCATCAGCGACGCATCCACCACGCGCAACCCGTCGACACCATGCACACGGCCCTCGGGATCGGTCACCGCCATGTCATCCCGCCCCATCCGGCATGTCCCCACAGGGTGATAGATCGTGTCGGCGCGCGCGCGGATATCGGCCTCAAGCCCCGTGTCACTCCCATCATGCGCATAGAGCTTTTGCCCACGCCAAGGCTCAAGCGGGGGTGCGGTCAGGATATCCTCCATCTGCCGCGCCCCTTTCTTCATCAGGTCAAGATCGCGCGGATCGGACAGATATGCCGGATCAATGCGCGGCGGCTTGGACGGGTCCGACGAGCTCAGGCCCACATGACCGCGACTGTACGGGCGCAGCACGCAGACATGGCACGAATAGCCAAACTTCAGGTGAATCTTGCGCATATGTTCATCCACGATACCCACCACGAAATGCAGTTGCAGATCGGGCCGCTCCACCGACGGGTCAGACCGCAGGAATGCGCCTCCTTCGGCAAAAGGCGAGGCGAACATACCCGTCCCGTCCTTGCGCCATTGCAGCCCTGCCTTGGCCAGCGCCATCAAGCCCTTGGGCCCCAATCCCACAACATCGTCACGCTTCGAATGATAGCTGATGATGTAATCCAGATGGTCCTGCAGGTTCTGTCCCACACCGGGCAATTCGTGCACCGGTTCGATCCCATGCGCCGCCAATTCGTCGCGCGGTCCGATCCCCGACAACAACAGCAACTGCGGGGACCCAAAGGCACCGCCCGACAGGATCACCTCACGCGATGCCTCAACCAACTTGACCGCACCGCCGTGCTTGATGCGCACGCCAACGGCACGGGTACCCTCCATCTCGACCTTCTGGGCCATCGCGCGGGTCAGGATTGTCAGGTTGGATCGCGCCTGCACCGCATCCGGCAGGTAGGCGGCTGCGGCAGACCAGCGTTCGCCCTTGGCAAATCCTGAATGGGCTTGCGTCACCTGATACAGCCCCACACCGGCCTGTTCCGCATCGTTGAAATCCTCAGTCACACGCAATTGCTGCTGTGCCCCCGCCTCGATAAACGCATGGGTGATGGCGCGGGGCTCGGACTGTTCGGCGACTTGCAACGGGCCATCTGCACCATGCAGATCATCGGCCCCCCGCATATTGCCTTCGGACTTTTTGAAATAGGGCAGCACACTGTCCCAGTCCCATCCCTCAGCCCCCAGATCGGCCCACTCGTCGTAATCCTTCTGATGCCCGCGTACGTAAAGCATCGCATTGATGGCGCTCGAACCGCCCAACGTCCTGCCGCGCGGCTGAAACCCGCGTCGCCCGTTCAACTCGGGCTGGGGCTCGGTGTGAAAGGCCCAATTGTTGATCTTGGGCCGGCCCGAGATCATGCCCGCCACCAACGCAGGCGCGCGCACAAAGATATCCCGTCCTGCACCGCCCGCCTCGATCAGGCAAACGGATGTGGCTGGATCTTCGCTGAGGCGCGAGGCCATCACACAGCCCGCAGACCCACCACCGACAATCACGTAGTCGAATTTCATCCAGCACTCCTCCCGGTCGGACGGAGGCTAAAAGCGCTGCTGCCGCGAGACAAGCGTGACCCAAGGTCGGCCCAATTATCCGGGCAATGTCCCGGACAGGACGTAGCGCAAGATATCGACCACTTGCGCGGGCTCTTGGGCCACCGCAAGGGCCGCGGCATCCACCTCTTTCAACGCATGGGCATGATCGGGACCATGCAGGATAATCAGCGACTTACCCAAGGCCGCGGCATAGCCTGCATCAAAAGCGGCGTTCCATTGCTTGTACTGATCGCCAAAACGCACGACGACGATGTCTGCGTCCGCGATACCCTTGCGGGTGCGGATGGCGTTGACCATCGCGCCCTTGTGATCATGCCAGTACTTCTTGTCCTCGCCCCCCAGGATCGCCACACCGCAATCGTCGCTGGCTCCGTGATCCGTCACGGGCGCGGAAAAGGTCACATCCAGCCCCTGCGCCCCGTCGATGATCTGTTCGCGCCAATCGGTATGGATTTCTCCGGACAGGTAAACGTTCAGCATCGCGACACTCCTTTGGCTGTGACGTGCCTAACCTGCGCCTGTGCGCGACAAAGGCAAGGGGTCAAATATGGCGGGCTACAACGAAATGGTTCGGCGGTCGGATTGGGTAGTTGCCGGTTTCCACAATCTCGAACCCGGCGCGGATGATCCTTGCGTCCAGCTCGGCGATGGTCTCGAAACGGACAAATGGCGCTTTGCCCACCCATTGCATCAGCGGGATAAGCCGTTTCAGCAGCCCGAATTTCAGACCCAGTGACCGCTCAGCCAGACAAGGCGATTTCAAGATGAACAGGCCACCCGGTTTCAAAAGGTCATGCACCCGCACCATGGCGGCATCCACATCCTCGACCAGATGGAACAGGTTGAACCCCATCACCACATCAAATGATCCATCCTTCAATCCCGGGCTGAACGTGTCAGCCTGCAAGAAGCGCACAGTGTCGGAACCTGCCTTGACCTGCGCCTGCGCGATCATACCGGCAGAAAAATCGGTGGCGAGGATGGACCCGGCATGGGGTGCCAGTTTCAACGCCGTGCTACCCGTGCCGCAGCCAAGTTCCAGCACCCGATCCGCAGGTTTCAGATAGGACACGACACGTTCCAATGTTTGTTCGTAAGCATCTGGGTTGCTCACCGGTTGAGCCGCGTATTTCACAGCAACCTTGTCCCAGAAGTGTGGGTTCATTTTCATCATATGTCTCCTTCAAGAGTGCATATACGACCGATGATTTCAGCCATAAATTGACGAAAATCGCAGAATATGTATACGGATTTGCATGGATAGAGGCTTTGATTGGACACAACTGCGCGCCTTTCTCGCCACGGCCGAGACCGGGTCGCTGTCGGCAGCAGCCCGGCAATTGGGGCTGACGCAACCCACCGTGGGGCGACAAGTCACTGCGTTGGAAGACGAATTGCGCCTCGCCCTGTTCGAACGCACCGCGCGGGCCATGACCCTGACCGACGCGGGCCGCGATCTGCTGGTCGAGGCACGCAAGATGGGCGAGGCCGCCACGCGCATCAGCGTGATGGCGCAGGGACGCACGCAGGGGCTGGAGGGGACAATCCGCGTCACCGCATCGGACATGATGAGCGCCTATGTCCTGCCCGACACCCTGCTGAAACTGCGCGACCTCGCCCCGCGCCTGCGGGTTGACGTGATCGCCGCCAATGACATCCGCGACATCCTGCGGCGCGAGGCCGACATCGCCATCCGCCACGTCCGCCCGACCGAGGCCGACCTGATCGCGCGCAAGATCAGCGACGCATCCGCGCATCTCTATGCCTCGAAATCCTACGTCGCGGCGCGCGGCCTGCCCGAGACGGTTGAGGATCTGAAGCACCATGACTTCATCAGCATGTCGGACGACGAGATGTATATCGCAGCCATGGCAAATTACGGCATCCCGATCACAGCCGCCAATCTGCGCACCGGGTCCACCAGCGGGATCACCACGTGGGAGTTGATGCGCAAGGGGTTTGGGATATTTCCGATGTCCGACCACATCGGTGATCAGTTCGAGGATGCGGTGCGCCTCTTGGACGGGGTAACAAACCTCAGCTTCCCGGTCTGGCTGGTCACACACCGGGAACTGCACACCAGCAAACGCATCCGTCTGGTGTTTGACCTGCTGGCCGAGATGCTGAGCGAGAGCTGACCCGCATCTTCATCTTGCCAGAAAAACTCCGGGGGTGAGGGGGCTGGCCCCCTCTCCTGCCCTATCCGCGCAAGCTGCCGCCCGTCGCCTTGGTGACTTTCTCGACCACTTTCTGGGCCACAGCCTCGATATCGGCGTCCTTCAATGTCGCGTCTTTGGGCTGCAAGCGCACGGTCAGGGCCAGGGACTTCTTGCCCTCGCCCAAGCTGCCGCCAATGAACTCGTCAAAAATGCGCACATCTTCGATCAATGCCTTGTCGGCGCCCATGGCCGCGTTGACCAGCGTCAGCGCCTCAACCTCTGCATCGACGACAAAGGCAAAGTCGCGCTCGACCGCCTGCAAATCGCTTATGTCCAAAGCGCCCTTGTTGGCCCCAGCCTTGCGGGGCAGCGGCACTTCGGCGGGCCAAAGGGTGAAGGCCATGGCCGGTCCTTTGACATCCATAGCCTCCAACACGCGGGGGTGCAGTTCACCAAAGATGCCCAGCACCTTTTTCGGACCGAGGCATATCTTGCCGTGCCGCCCCGGATGCCACGACGCATCTGCGCCGCGCATGATCTGCACCTTCGCAGGTGCGCCTATGGCCGACAGGATCGCCTCGGCATCGGCCTTCACGTCATAGACGTCGACCGCGCGCGACGCGCCATGCACATCCTTGGGACCTGTGCGCCCCACCAGCAGGCCAGACACCAACAGGTTCTGTTCACCGGGCTCCCCACCGCTGAAGGCGGGCCCAACCTCGAACAGGGCCAGATCGGCAAACCCACGCGCCTGATTGCGTGCGGCGGCTTGCAGCAGGCCGGGCAACAGCGCCGGGCGCATATGGCTCATGTCGCTGGAGATCGGGTTTTCCAGCATCGTGGCGTCATCGCCTCCACCGAACAGTTCGGCCGATGCTTGGTCAATGAAGCTGTAGGTGACGCATTCGTTGTACCCCAGTGCAGCCGCCGTGCGTCGCGCGATCTGTTCGCGGCGCTGGATGGCCGTCATCACCGGTTTCGGCACACCCGAGGTGATCCGGGGCAAAGGACGGCCCTGCAGCTTGGTGAGCGAGGCGACGCGGGCCACTTCTTCGACCAGATCAGCCTCTCCCATCACGTCAGGACGCCAGCTTGGCACGTGGGCCATGTCGCCTTCGAGCCGGAAGCCAAGCGCCGTCAACGTCTGGCGCTGTTCGCTTTCGGGGATGTCCATGCCCACAAGGCTTTGCACCCGTGCCGCATCCAGCTTGTAGGCGCGCGTGGTGTCGGGGATTGCCCCGGCCTGCACCTTGCTCGACACCTCGCCGCCAGCATGCTCCATGATCATCTCGCACGCCAGATCCAGCCCTTCAGGCGTGAAGGCGGGGTCGATCCCGCGTTCAAAGCGGTAGCGCGCGTCCGAGTTGATCTTGAGCGCGCGGCCCGTATAGGCGGTGCGCACCGGATCGAAATAGGCGGCCTCGACAAAAACATTCACCGTGTCTGTCGTGCATCCGGATTGCAGGCCGCCCATCACGCCGCCGATGCTTTCGGGGCCGTTTGCGTCGGAAATCAGAGTCATGCCTTCCGCGAAGGTGTATTCCTTCTCGTCCAGCCCCATGAGGGTCTCGCCACCTTTGGCCCGGTGGATGCGCAGGCTGTTGCCCGCGACCTTATCCGCGTCGAACACGTGCAGGGGCCGGTTGCGGTCAAAGGTGAAATAGTTGGTCACATCCACGAGGAACGAAATCGGGCGCAGGCCGATGGCGCGCAGGCGGTCCTGCAGCCACTCGGGGCTGGGGCCGTTTTTCGCGCCACGGATCAGGCGGCCGAAAAAAACGGGGCACTGGTCCAGCGTGTCGTCATCGATGGTGACGGAGATCGGGCACGGGAACGCGCCCTCGACCGATGGGTGCGGTGCCGGTTTCATCTTGCCAATCCCGCGTGCGGCCAGATCGAGGGCAATGCCGCGCACGCCCAAGGCGTCGGGGCGGTTGGGCGTGATCGCGATCTCGATCACCGGGTCAACCTTGGCGGGGTCGTTGGCGGCCAGCCAGTCGACGAACCGCTCGCCCACCTCGCCCGAGGGCAACTCGATGATGCCGTCGTGCTCCTCGCTAAGCTCCATCTCACGCTCGGACGCCATCATGCCGAAGCTTTCAATGCCGCGGATCTTGCCCACGCCGATGGTGGTGTCGATGCCCGGCACGTACACGCCGGGCTTGGCCACGACGACAGTGATGCCTTCGCGCGCGTTCGGGGCCCCGCAGATGATCTGCTTCTCGCCCTCATCCGTGGCCACCTGACACACGCGCAACCGGTCCGCATCGGGGTGCTTTTCGGCGCTCAGCACCTTGCCGATGGTAAAGTCGGCCAGCTTCGCCCCACGGTCCTCGACCCCTTCGACCTCAAGGCCGAGGTCGGTCAGCGCATAGGTGATCTCGTCCACCGATGCGGCGGTGTCGAGGTGCTGCTTGAGCCAGCTGAGCGTGAATTTCATGGGGCGTATCCCTTGGCGTCCGAATTGGCTCTGCAATGGCAAAGATCGGGCCAAGGTGCAAGCGTGGCGGGGGCGGAGGACACCTCCGCCTTACCGGGCGCATCTCGTAAGGCGGAGGTGTCCTCCGCCCCGCAGGTCAGGGATAGACAGGTTCGCGGCCCAGAAGCTCATCCAGTTGCCGGGCGATCCAGCCATGGGGAATGAAATGGCCCCCCGGATGGACATCCAGCGCCACCTTGGTCCCGTTTTCGCAATCGCGCCATTCCGTGCGGCTGAGCGTCAGGAACTCAACCGCCGACCAATCGCGCACCTGCGTTGCCGTATCGGTGCAATCGAGATGATCCCGCCACAGGAAAACTGGATACGTGATCTCCCCATGCGGGCCATATGGAAAGTCCAGCACATTGTCTTTCAGGCCATGCACGTGTCGGGCCTCCTGTGGGGCCTGCGCGCAGTTTTCGGACTGACCGATGGTGCCTGAAATGCCCAGAAGCGCGCGTACTTTCATCTCGGTCCCACGATCACAGGCCACACGCCACGCCATGATGGAGCCATAGGAGTACCCCGACAAATAAATGTTGTCGGTGTCCACCGGATAGCGCCGTATCACGTCGGCCAACACATCTGCGGCGAATTGCACGTCTTCGGTTTCAGATGACCACATGTTCCAGGTCTTGCGATTGCCATTGGGCGCGATCAACAACACCCCCCGCCGCCGCGTCGCACCAGAAATGCGCTGGTGTTGCACGGGCAAGGCACCTGTCCTCTGCCAGCCGTGGAAGTGTATCAGCACGGGCATCGGGCTTTCCCCGTCCCAATCATCCGGCTCTCTCACATGATAGGATCGGTCGCCAAGGGCACACGGTGCATCCAGGTGGCAGGCGTCCCTTTGTGCGGCATAAGCGGGAATGGCCCAACACAGGGCAATCAGACAAAGCAGGTATTTCATGTGCCGCACGCTACGCAGTTACACAGGCGTGTCACGTCACATTGTCGTGGTCATCACGGTTGCGCCGCTGGATCGCGTCGAGCCAACGGTCGATCAGAAGGATGGGGGCCAATACGATGGTCCATCCAGCCGCATTGATGATCGTGAACGTGAGCTTCAGATGCCCCGGCATGTCGGAGCGCCACAAGAATACATGGGCAACCACGATCATGATGACCATTGCGATGACGAGATAAACTTTCATGATCAAAACCTAATACGATCGCCGCCCTTGGGTAGAGCACTGCCGTGCCCCCGTGCGGGAACCCCGGCCTTATTTGGAGGGCTGAAACAGAGAAGTATTGAGCGCAGAAACAACTTTTCGGTTTGCAAAGCGTGGACGCAACCCGATCTTGCTGAGGTAAGGCCTCGGCTACGGACCAATCCACGTGGTCTGTGACGGAAGCAAACCCGAGTTTCCCCGATGAGTATGCAGACACAATTATGCCTTATACAGCTTTGTGACAATGGCTGCCCCAGAGCCTATGGATGCACGCAAAAAACCGGCACGGCGGAAGCTGGCGAACAGTGCTTATAGCAATTTATCGTCAAGGTTGAATTACGGCAAAACTGACACCAAAAGTTGACACTTCACTTGCGACTTGGTTGCAAAGGGGCCTTTTTTAGTGCACTGATGAGTCATTAAATTGCCTATGGTACTTTAGGAGTAATTGGTGAAACGTTTTTATTTGAGTTCAGGAGCCGCAGTTGCAGCCCTGGTTCTAAGTTCCCTCAGCACAGCAAATGCGTCCACAATAAGCATTGTTCGCCACAATGATGCCGAAGTTGAGATGGTTGGTGGCATCCGTGATGACACCTCGACCTATGGATCGGATCTGGCTGGGGCACGAATCTACGCGCACTACGCAGACGGGACGAGCGAAGAGATTATTTGGGAATCGCATGCCCGGACATTCGTCGAGCCGAATGGCGAAACCTGGAGCACGACCGAGGGCGGAGCAAGCGGCACCGACATCGACCTGTCGATGACATGGGACGGCTTCGTCGTCACGACGCGGAACGTCTTGTCCTACATCACTATCGATTTGCTGAATGCCGGTGTGGTTTTCGATACCACCACGACGTTCGACTACGACTGGATGGGCAATCCGACAAACGGGTCCACGCTTGGGTCCAGTTTCGGATATGGCTTCGAGTACTACGATGAATACGAACCGCTTCCCGGACACACGACCGCATCCTATTACGGCGTCGTGAATGAGGTTGGCGAAGAAGCCGTGGGTGATCTCTACACGACAATGACCGTTGATTTTTCCGGGATGGAAAACAACGGGATTTTCGGGGATGTCGCGTTTCGGTCAGACCTTGATGCTCTGAGCATCACGGACGGTCTGTCTCAGGTGCCGCTGCCGTCGAGCCTGTCTTTGCTGCTTCTCGGCTTGGGCGGATTGGGTCTGCGCCAACGCCACTTGAACCGTGCGAAAGCGCGCGCTTGATCCAATACTTCGGAGCGTAGGGCATTTCTGAATGCCCCGCTCACCCTGCCTTGATCTTGTTCAACTGATCGGCGTCATCAGACACAGATAGTGAATATGCCACCCGGAATTCGTTCCGGGTGATTTGCATTTGAGGCGCGTCCCACGTGGCAGGTTCGTCACTGCCCTTGCTGCCTGACGTGTGGGCCGCTAGCGGCTGAGGCCGCCGTGCAGCGTGGGGACGTCGAGCGCCGCAAAACCGTAGTGACGCAGCCAGCGCAGGTCACTGTCAAAGAAGGCACGCAGATCTGGCACGCCGTATTTCAGCATCGCAATGCGGTCGATCCCCATACCGAAGGCAAACCCCTGCCATTCCGCCGGGTCGATCCCGCCCGCTTCGAGCACTTTGGGGTGCACCATGCCGGAGCCGAGGATTTCGAGCCAGTCGTCGCCCTCGCCCACTTTGAGCGTGCCGCCTTCCCAGCTGCACCGGATATCAACCTCGGCCGAGGGTTCCGTGAATGGGAAATGCGAGGCACGGAAGCGCAGGTCGACGCCGTCCACTTCGAAGTATGATTTCACGAATTCTTCGAGCACCCATTTCAGGTTCGCCATCGAGATGTCGCGGTCGATGGCGAGACCCTCGACCTGGTGGAACATGGGCGTGTGGGTCTGATCGTAATCGGCGCGGTAGACGCCGCCGGGGCAAATGATGCGGGTGGGCGCGCCTGTGGCCTCCATCGACCGGATCTGCACGGGCGAGGTGTGGGTGCGCAGCACGTGGGGCGGGCGATTGTCGCCGTCGGCGCGGTGCATGTAGAACGTGTCCATCTCGGCCCGTGCGGGGTGGTGGCCGGGGATGTTCAGGGCATCAAAGTTGTACCAGTCGGTGTCGATCCGCGGGCCTTCGGCGACGGAGAACCCCATCTCGGCAAAAATGGCCGTGACCTCTTCGGTGACCTGGCTGATGGGATGGATGGTGCCGCGCCGCTGGGGTCGTGTGGGCAGGGTGACATCCAGCCATTCCGACCGCAGCCGCGCATCGAGGGCTGCATCCGCGAGGGCTGCTTTCTTGGCGGTGAGGGCGCTGTTGATCTCGTCCTTGAGGGCGTTCAGGGCGGGGCCCGCCACCTGACGTTCCTCGGGCGTCATCTTGCCCAGCTCGCGCATCTTGAGGGCCACTTCGCCTTTCTTGCCGACGGCGGCGACGCGGATGTCTTCCAACCCCGCCTCGTCCGCGGCATCAGCGATCAGGTCGATATACTTGTCGCGCAGGTCGTCCATGGGGGGTCCTCGGGTCGGTGTTCTCTGGCGATCTACAAAACTGGGGAGGGCAGCGCAACTGTTGCTGGCCCTTGATCGGGTGTCCCATGCTGGGACAGGCCCCGGCGCACCAGAAATCAATGGGTTACAGGGGGCGATTTACGGGCTGTTAAGGAATGGACCGCAGCGTCAGACATGGAGGGTCGCCCCGTTCGGGATGCAAGCCCACATATCCGGACCGCGCCACGACGGGCATCTGCGCCCGACGGAAGCCGCCGATCCATGGCTGCGGGGACGGAGCGGTGGTCAGAGGCCCTCGCACTGGGTGCTGGCCTGAAGCGCGTTCAATGCCCCTGCGGAGCCCGACAGGTCGAACCGGGACATGACCTGACCGCCAAGCATCACGTCCACGGTCGATCCGGCCCGCAGGGCGGAGGTGATGGCCGTCATTTCGCGGACTGGCCAGGGGCTGCCGCCCAGCATGAAATCCTGAAAACACCCTCTGGCGACGCAGGTCGCGGGCATCTGCAAAGGCTCACCCCCGTCCACGCGGAAAAAGACAACCGCGCCATCCGTCAGGAAATTCAGATCGGCGGGCCGTGTGTCGGGGGTCAGGGAGATGGCGATGGTGCCGGAGTTTCCGCATCCGATGGCCAACCGGTGGCCTTGTGCATTGGTGACGGACGCGCCGCCATTGTCGTCAGCCGCCGAGGACGGACGATGCGTCCATTCGGCATGGGCCATACCGGCTGCAAGGGTGCTGGCCACTGCAATGATCGTCAAAGCCTTTGTCATGTTCTGGTCCAATCCAATTTTTCAAATGCTGTCAAAAAGTAATACGCGCCCGCAAGGTCAGCCTGATCGCCCCGCCCCTGCGCTTGTGGGCATCTGCGTCAGTCCCGCACCACCTGTTCGGCGGCGACCTCGTCCTTGAGCGCGGTGGGGAACCGGTCGATGACCGCCTGATAAAGCTCCAGCCCGCGCGGCATATCCGCACCGCGATAATCCAGTAGATCAGGTGAGCCGCCCATCATCTCGCCCCCCAGAGAGAACACGCCGTGAATGGCTGTCAGCTTGTCGATATCGTCCAGCGGCGCGTCTGTGCCGTTGAAATTCAGGCGGCGCGGTAAGGCGTCCAGAGACGACAGCAAAAGCACGCCCTCGCCCGACGGGGCAACGACACCCGTGGACTGACCGATGATGCTGGAGGGCAGCCGGGCCACTTCGTTGCCGGTGGCGCGTTCAAACACGATCAGGTCGAAATTGCCGTTGGGCATGGCAAAGAGCCGGTCCATGTCGTCCGTGGCAATGCGGCCCCAATGCGCGCCAAGGCCGGATGGTTCGGGCGGGAACTGGCGGACAAGGCCCGCGCCGTTGCGTCCGATGCCCCAAAGCTCGACCGGGGGCGGATTGCCCTTTGCCACATCGGCGGCGGTGAAATTCATGGTCCCGTCGCGCCCGCCGTCAATCGGGCTGAGCAAGGTAAAGTCGCCAAAATCCTGGCTGGCAACGCGTTGCCACGTGGTGGTGTCCCACAGATGCGCCACAGTGGGGGACGCGCCCAGCGTCAACAGCAGCGATCCGTCACGCGAAAAGGCGGTGCCGCCCGAATTGGGGATGTTGCCGGGTGCGTGCCCGGGCAGGCGCGCAATCTCTTGTCCGGTTGCCGCATCAAAGACCACGGCCACACCATCGACGGGCGCCATCTGGACAAGAAACCGCCCATCCGGCGAGAATGCGGGTGCCTGCACGCCCCACGCCCCGCTTGTCAGGACATCAATGGGCAGCAGGTCTGCCAGTTTCTGTCCATTGCGCGGGTCCCACAGGGTCAGGCCACTTTGAGACTGGTCCCCGTCCGTCGATGGAAAGAGCCCCACGCTTGCCAGCCGCGTGCCTGTCCCGTCAAATTCGAACACCGACATGACCGGCAGGTCGAGCCGCACGGACCGGGACACGGCCGCACGGACCAGCGCGTCATAGGCGTCGCTGAACCGCGCAAGATCCGGCGCCTGCGGGTCGGCGGGCAACCCTTTGATCGCGGCGATGATGGCGGCGGCACGGTCGCCTGTGCCAAGTGCTGCGCGGGATTGCTGTGCAAAGTCCCGAGACTTGAGGTCTGCCAGCGTGTCCGCCCAAAGCGGCGTGATCAGAAGGGTCAGTAAAACAGCCAGAAATACGCGCATCCATACACCTTTTGTGCGCGGTGACGGGCAACAACACCCCTTGGTCAAAGCGCTTTTTCAAATTTCAAAAACGTCGTCCGGTGATTTGAATACGCGGCCGAATGTCTGTCAAGCCTGCAGCGCTGTCACCGCGCGGGTGTGTCTGGGGTCCGAACCTGTGTGCAGGACACAAAAAAAGCGCCCCGTTTCGGTGTGAAACGGAGCGCTTTTGTCGTGTTGTCTGCGTCGCTTACGCGGTCAGCTGGGCCTTGGCCTGATCCACGATGGCAGCAAATGCCTCTGGCTCGTTCACGGCCAGATCGGCCAGAACCTTGCGGTCCACTTCGATGCCAGCCAGGTTCAGGCCGTTGATGAAGCGGCTGTATGTCAGCGCTTCGTCATGGGCGCGGACAGCCGCGTTGATGCGCTGGATCCACAGGGCGCGGAAGTTGCGCTTGCGATTGTGACGGTCACGCGTTGCGTATTGGTTGGCCTTGTCGACCGCCTGGCGTGCGACCTTGAAGGTGCTCTTGCGGCGGCCATAGTAACCTTTGGCGGCCTTGATGACCTTCTTGTGACGGGCGTGGGTGACGGTTCCACCTTTGGTGCGGGACATGTATCTGCTCCTTCTTCTTAGCGGTCGTAGGGCATGAAGCCCTTGACGATTTTCGCGTCGGGGGCAGACAGGGTCGTGGTGCCACGGGCGTCACGAATGAATTTGCGGGTGCGCTTGATCATGCCGTGGCGTTTGCCGGCCTGACCACCCATCACCTTACCGGTGGCGGTCACCTTGAAGCGCTTCTTGGCGCTCGATTTCGTCTTCATCTTGGGCATTTCCGTCTCCATCATTTGAGTTCGGTCGGTACGCGACTCGGCATGCCACTTGGGCCGGACGCGCGGAACGAAATGGGCGTATAGGACGAGAATGCAGCGGTGGCAAGGGCCTATCAGGCCGGGCCACGCACAAGGGCGCGCATCAGGTGAAGCTGGCAATCACCCGGACAAAAACCTCGGGAATTTCCTCGAGGCTGTACCCGCCCGGCTGACTTTGGATCGCCAGCAGGATCAGCCCCCCCGCGATGAGGATCGTGATCGCCGACGCCCGGGGCGCACGCCGATCAGATACCGCCGACAAAATGGATGGGATTGAAAATCCGGCGATCAGAATGCCGAGAACCAAGTAAAAATCTGGGCTCATAACGTGACCTTAACGTTTAGTCAGGTCACGCTACTCCGGATCGGTCGAGTAAATCAAACGTTCATCGCATGGCGCCACGCGGAGGATGTTCGTCGTCCCCGGCACGTTGAACGGCACCCCTGCGGTCACGACGATCTGATCCTCAGCCCCGGCAAAGCCCCCATCGCGGGCGGCGCGGGCGGCACCGACGACCGCTTCCTTGAACCGTTCCATCGTGGGCGTGATGTAGCAATTGCACCCCCAGCTGAGCGCCATGCGCCGCGCGGTGCGCGCCAGTGGTGTCAGCGCAAGGATCGGCACGCGGGGCCGTTCACGCGCCACAAGCAGCGCCGTGGTCCCGCTTTGCGTGAAGCAGCAGATCGCCTTGATGTCCGTCGTTTCCGCAATCTCACGGGCGGCGGCCACGATCCCGTCGGCCACCGATGCGCGGCTGGCGCTGCGGCTGGCTTCGATGATCTGGGTGTAGGTCGGGTCCTGTTCGACCTCGGCCGCGACGCGGTCCATGGTTGTCACCGCCTCGATCGGATAGCTGCCCGCCGCACTTTCGGCGCTCAGCATGACGGCGTCGGCACCTTCGTAGATGGCCGTGGCCACGTCGCTAACCTCGGCGCGGGTGGGCATCGGGCTTTCGATCATGCTTTCGAGCATCTGCGTGGCCACGATCACGGGCTTGCCCGCGTGGCGGCACTTGCGCACGAGGCGCTTCTGGATCGGCGGCACGTTCTGAACGGGAAGCTCAACGCCCAGGTCGCCGCGGGCAACCATGATCCCGTCGCTGACCTGAAGGATATGATCAAACCTTTCAACCGCATTGGGCTTTTCGATCTTGGACAGCACCGCGGCACGGCCCTTGATCAAATCCTTGGCCTCCTCGACATCGGCCGCCCGCTGCACAAAGCTGAGGGCAATCCAGTCGACACCCAATTCGGCCACGAATTTCAGGTCCGCCTTGTCCTTTTCGGACAGGGCGGCCAGCGGCAGTTCCACATCGGGCACGTTGACGCCCTTGCGGTTGGAAATCACGCCACCCGCAATCACAACGCAATTGGCAAAGTCAGGGCCGCACTCCTCGACCCGCAAACGGATCTTGCCATCATTGACAAGCAACGTCTTGCCCGCTTCAAGGGCCGCAAAAATCTCGGGGTGGGGCAGGTTCACACGGGTGCTGTCCCCGTCCTTGGTGTCCAGATCCAGACGGAACTTGGCGCCCTCGTCCAGCATCTCGCTGTCACCGGCAAAGACGCCGACACGCAGCTTCGGGCCCTGCAGGTCGGCCAGAATCGCGATGGCAGAGCCTGTGTCCTCTTCGATCTTGCGAATGATCGTGTGCTTTTCGGCAATCTCTTCATGGCTGCCATGGGACATGTTCAGGCGGAACACATCCGCGCCCGCGTCGTGCAGCGCCCGGATCGTTTCATAAGTGTCCGAGGCCGGGCCAAGGGTGGCCACGATTTTCACGTTGCGCAGGCGTCGCATGATCTTGCCCTTTTCTGATACCGCTAACAGCGCCCTTATTGCCCAATTCACATCGCGTGGCAACTGGCCTAAACCTGCGACACAAAGAGGTGACTGGCAGATGACGCATACCCCCTTTTTCATTGATGGCGCAGCACGAAGCGGCGCATGGGTGATCACCTGCGATCACGCCACGAACACGGTTCCGCCGCACGTCAATGGCGGCACGCTTGGTCTGCCCGAGGACGAGATGGAGCGCCATATCGCCATCGACATCGGCGCATTGGGTCTGGCGCATGCGCTGGGTGCGCTGCTGAACGCACCTGTGGTCAGCGCCAACTTCTCGCGGCTCGTGATTGACCCGAACCGCGGCGCGGATGATCCCACACTGATCCCGCAGCTCTATGACGGCACGATCATCCCCGGCAATCGCGTCCTGCCCGAGGTGGAACGGCAGCGGCGCATCGACATGCTCTATGACCCATATCACGACGCCATTGCGCGCACGGCCTCGACCCGGGACATCGCGTTCCTTGCGGTGCACAGCTTCACCCCACAGCTCAAGAAGCGCCCGCCGCGACCCTGGGAAATCGGCGTGCTGTCGGCCAGGGACAGACGCATCGCGGACCCCCTCATCGCGGGTCTGCAAGGCGCACTCACCAGCCCGGTCGGCGACAATGCGCCCTACGCCGGGTTCTTCCCCGGCGACGCCATGAGCCAGCACGCCCATATCCCGGGCCGCCCAAACGTGATTCTCGAAATCCGGCAGGACCTGATCGCGGACGCGCGCGGACAACAGCACTGGGCCGCCCTTCTCGCCACACACCTTGAAGCCGCGCGAACAGACGCCAATCTTTGATCCAATCTTCATTTCGCCACATAAACCGCGGGGTCCGGGGCAGCGCCCCGGTCCGACAGAGCCAAAAAAGGACCACACATATGGATGACCAAACCCGCCTCGAGCTTGAAGCCGCCGCCTTCCGCCGCCTGCGCCAGCACCTGATGCAGGACCGCACGGACGTCCAGAACATCGACATGATGAACCTTGCGGGCTTCTGCCGGAACTGCCTGAGCCGCTGGTATCAGGAAGCCGCTGCCGAAAAGGGGATCGAGATGTCCAAGGATGACGCACGCGAGACGTTCTACGGCATGACCATGGCGGACTGGAAAGCCAACTATCAGACAGAGGCAAATGACGCCCAACAGGATGCGTTCAAAACCGCCTTTGCAGAAAATGTCGGGGACAAATCGTGACCTACCGGGTTGGCACACGGGCAACAGGTGCGCCCACTCCGACGGCCTTTACGCCCGATCCGTTCGAACGGGCCAAGGCGCCGGATCCGCTGCAATTCGAGGTGAACCTCGTGGCCGAAGCCGGCACCATGCAGCACAAGACAGGCTCGGTGTCCGTCAACATCCCCGGCTTCTCGCCGCTGACGCTTTATTGTGATGAACAACCGCCCGTGGGCGAGGATCAGGCCCCGCCGCCGCTGGCCTATTTCTGCGCAGGCATCGGGTTCTGCCTGATGACGCATCTGACGGACATCTACTCCGCCCGCAAGATCGAGATCACGTCACTGAAACTGGAACAACGGGTGCGGTTTGCCACCAATCTCGGGCACATGCGCGAGCTGGGGCACATGACAAACGGCAAGACCGAACTGGTCGAAACCCATGTGCTGATCGAAAGCCCCGAACCGCGCGACAGGATCGAAGCGCTGCTGGCCGAAGCCGAAGGCGCGTGCATGGCGCATTTCGCGCTGCGCAACCCGATCCCGTGGACCACACGGCTGGTGCACAACGGGGAGGAGGCGCTCAGCCATTCCGGCAATGGCGCGTAAGGCGGAGTTCACTCCGCCCCAAGCACCGCAAAAAAACCCGTAAGGCGGAGGTGTCCTCCGCCCGCGCGCGGTCAGTCGTTGATATCACGGTCCCATAGCTTGACCTGGCCCTGCCGCACACCAATCGCGCGGCGCAGGGCAATGGCGGCGATCAGGCTCGCCACGGCGAACAGCATCAGCAAGGTGGGCAGGCCCGCGCCAACCCAGCCCAATGCGCCAAATCCAAGCGCCACGCCAACTACAACCGCGCCAACGGCCATGCCAAGAAACACAAAGGCGGGCACAAACACCTCGACAAAGGCAAGGATCAGGGCCGCGACGATCCAGACCCACCAGATGCTCCACAGTGCTGTCATCATTTCTTCCTCCCGGCCAACATGCCAAAGGCTTCGCCAAAGGCGTCCATTGCGCTGGCGGGCAGAAGAACCGTCTGCTGGCCCGCGCCTGATGCAAGTGTAGACACCGCATCCACCTGTTTCAAAGCCACCTGATATTGGGCCGCCTCGATCCCGTGCGTGGCAATGGCCTCTGCCACCACCTGCGTGGCATAGGCTTCGGCTTCGGCCTCCACACGGCGGGCCTTTGCACCCTGTTCGGCGGCATAAAGCTCCGCATCCGCATTCAGTTCCGTGGCCCGCTTGTGCCCTTCGGCTTCTGTCACCGCGGCACGGCGTGCGCGTTCGGCATTCAGCTGTTGCAGCATCGCCTCGCGGGTCGCCTTGTCCAGGTTGACGTCCAGAATTTCGGCGCGCGTGACCTCGATCCCCCAATCGTTCACCGCTTCCTCGACCAGATGCTTGATCTGGGTGATCAGTTGCGACCGGTTCGACTGCACCTCGTCCAGTTCCATCTTGCCGATCTCGGCACGCACGATCCCGGCCACGGTTGTCTGCACGGCCCCGTCCACGTCGCGGATCCGGTACACGGTGCGCTCGGGCTCGGTCACGCGGTAGAAGATGCTGGTTTCGACCTGTACCAGCACGTTGTCCGACGTGATCGCATCCTGACTTGCATTGGGCAGCTGGCGTTCAAGCACCGACACCTTGTGCCGCACCACGTCCAGAAACGGCACGATGAAGTTGATGCCCGGCCCCAGCACCGAATGCAGACGGCCAAAGCGTTCCACCACGTATTTTTCGGATTGCGGCACGATGCGGACGCCCAGAAACAGGCAGACCAGCAGGAACGCCGCCCCGAGGATGAGGATCAGGTTCTCGCTCAGCAGGTTCAGGATTAACTCTTCATTCATTTAATTTGTCCCTCGATGTTAATATTGTTTACATACTGAGATGGGAACAAAAAGCCCGCTTTTCAAGGGGTAATCGAAAAGCGGGCTAGAAATGAGGGGCTTAGATGGCGGCCTTGCGGCTCTCGTCCAGATAGATTTCGCGCAGGCGCGGGGCGACCCGACCGGGCGTGCCATCGCCCAGCTTTGCGCCGTCAATCTCAACCACCGGCATCACGAAGGTCGAGGCCGATGTGATGAACGCCTCGTCCGCCGCGCGCGCCTCGTCGATGGTGAAGTTCCGCTCTTCCACTTCCATCTGCGCCTCTGCCGCAAAGCGCAGCACGGCGGCGCGGGTGATCCCGTGCAGGATGTCGTTGGATTTTTCGCGCGTGATGATCTTGTTGCCCTTCACGATATAGGCGTTGTTGGAGGTGCCTTCGGTCACGAACCCGTCCTGGATCATCCACGCATCATCCGCGCCCGCCTTCTTGGCCATCATCTTGCCCATCGAAGGATAGAGCAGCTGCACCGTCTTGATGTCGCGCCGGCCCCAGCGGATGTCGTCGATGCTGATGACCTTCATGCCCTTCTTGGCTGCCGGATTGTCGGCCAGCCCGGGCTTGTTCTGCGTGAACAGCACGATTGTGGGCGGCGTCGTTTCGGGGTCGGGAAAGACGAAGTCCCGGTCATCCGGTGCGCCGCGCGTGATCTGGAGATAGATCATACCCTCTTCGATACCGTTCAACCGCACCAACTCGCGGTGCACCTCGAGCAGGTCCTCTTTGGCGATGGGCGATTGCATCTCCAGCTCATCCAGCGAGCGTTGCAGGCGGACCGCATGGCCGTCAAAGTCGATCAGCTTGCCGTCGAGAACGCTTGTCACTTCATAGACACCATCCGCCATCAGGAACCCGCGATCAAAGATCGATACCGTGGCTTCGGTTTCGGGTATGTACTCTCCGTTGACATAGACGGTGCGCATCTCGGATCTCCACTCTTTGGCGTGCGCCGCATGCCTGCACCGCAACAGGTTTCACGTCAACGCCAAAGCACGAAACCGGCATGCGGCAAACCGCTGCTGAGGTGGGTCAACGGCGCCGCTGGATGGGTGCGCCAGAGGGATGCACACCGATGTCGCGCTGAACATCACGTGGCAGGTCCGCCAGAATGCGCCGCGTGGACACGGCGCGCAGGCGGGCGCGAAATGCGGTCATGTGCTGCTTGAGGCTGAGGGGGTGTCGCATCGAAACTCTCCGATCTGGTGAATGTGATGCTGTCAGATTACGGATGCCGCATTGGGGCTTTTCGCGAAAACTCCGTACTGGATGATAAATTCTTGCATCTTTTCACCAATATTGCGGTAAACTCACACGCGATACGAAACCAGAAATCGCAGCACCCCAATGGACACACTCGATTCCTTTGACAGAGACCTGCTGTCCCTGCTGCGGCGAGACTGCCGCCGCACGGGCGAAGAGCTGGCGGCCGAGGTCGGGCTGTCTGCGGCGAGTTGCCTGCGCCGCGTACAGCGCCTGCGCCGGATCGGCGCCATTCAGCGCGAGGTGGCGGTGGTGGCCCCCGATCTTCTGGGCACCCCTGTTACGGTGGTCGTCCTGCTGACCCTGCGACGGGGCGGGCGCGACCGCGTGGATCGGTTGCGCCAACACCTTCTGGGCCTGCCTGCCGTCGAACAGCTGATGCACGTCACGGGGCCTGCGGATTTCGTGCTGACGCTGCGCTGCGCCTCGATGGAGGCATATGCCGCCTTCACCGAAGCGCATTTCTACGATGATGTGATCAGCGGGTTCGAAAGCCTTGTGGTCCTGCGCGACCACGCCCCCGATCTGGGCTGAAACGCGCGCCCCGACTGGGCCGCTGTCAGCTTTGCGGCCCGGTCAACAGGTCCGGATCAAGCTGGCCCTCTTGCATCAGATGGCGCAACACTTCGGTCACCATGCGCGCATCGCCCAGCGCATCGTGGCCGCGCGCGTCTGGCAGGCTGAGGCCGAAATGGTCCAGCATGGTGTTGCTGCGCAATCCGTGGATCACATCCAGTGGCACGCCCGCTGCCAGAAACAGTTCGGGCGCGTTGCCAAAGCGGTGGGCCGGGATTGGTGGGGCGATGCCCGCGACATAGCAACTGATCGCCATCATGTTAAACTCGTCCTTGCCCCACGCCCACATGCGGTCTTGGCCCGCAAAGGCGGCAAACCGGTCAAGCGCCTCGGCCAGCGTGACGCCTTCGGCGTCCAGACGGTCAGTTGTGACGCCGGTCAATCTGGCATTGAGCGGGTCGAGAACCAGCGGCGCACCTGTCCGGTCCAACGGGCGGATCAACACCTCGAACCGCTCAAGGCTTTGGAACGGCGCATCCAGTGACATCCGCACAGCACCAATCTGGAACACGATCGGATCCGGGTCGTTTGGCCCGCACCAGAACCGTTGCGGCGCGCCGGGCGCGGTTGCAAATTCGCAATCGTAGATGATGGCTGTGCCGCTCATCCCCACAAGGCCGCTTGCGGTGGATGCACGCCGGATGTGTCGTAGACAAGCGGGGCTTTGCGATCCTCGGCCAAGAGGAGCGGGCCATCCAGATCCACAACCGCGGCACCCTGGGCCACCAGCGTGGCCGGGGCCATGGCCAGTGACGAGCCCACCATGCAGCCCACCATCACGCCATAGCCTTCGGCAAGCGCCGCGTCCCGCAAGGCCAGTGCTTCGGTCAGGCCGCCGGTCTTGTCGATCTTGATGTTGATCATGTCATATTTGCCCTTCAGCCCGGGCAGGCTGGCAGTGTCGTGGCAGGATTCGTCGGCACAGACCGGCACAGGCCGCGCCATCCCCAGCAGTGCATCATCCTTGCCCGCAGGCAGGGGCTGCTCGACCAGCTGCACGCCCAAGCGCACCAGATGCGGTGCCAGATCGGCATAGACCTCAGCTGACCACCCTTCATTCGCATCGATGATGATCGACGCCTTGGGCGCACCGGCGCGCACCGCCTCGAGCCGGGGCATGTCATCGGGCGTGCCGAGCTTGATCTTCAACAGCGGGCGATGTGCATTCTGTGCGGCCTGTGCCTGCATGGCTTCGGGCGTGTCGAGCGACAGGGTATAGGCCGTGATTTCCGGCCCGGGTTTGGGCAACCCGGCCAGTTCCCACACCCGCTGGCCTGTGCGCTTCGCCTCCAGATCCCACAGGGCACAATCCACCGCATTGCGCGCCGCCCCGGCAGGCAGCAGGTCATACAGACCTGCCCGGGTCAGGTCGCCCGACAGCCCGTTGATCTCGGCCGTGACCGAGTCCAGCGTCTCGTCATATCGGGCATAGGGCACACACTCGCCCCGGCCCGTGTGCACACCGTCGCTCACCTGCACGGTCAGCACATGCGCCTCGGTCCGTGAGCCGCGCGAAATGGTAAACACCTGCGCCAGCCGAAACACGTCCCGCGTCACTTCTATGCGCATTGGTCCACCCTTCCCTGTTTCAAGAATTCTCCCCCTCTGCCCGGCAGGTGGCTCTGCCATCGAGGGGGAGGGAGCATCTGAAAAGTGCCAGCCTCAGGATGTCAGCGCATCCACCAGCTTGCCAGCCCCAAAGCGGAACGGGTCGGTTGCGGGCAGGCCCATGCGGTCCTCGATCTCGGCCAGACAGGCGCGCGCGGCGTTTTCGTCCAGCGCCTTGGTGTTGACGGATACACCGGCCACAAAGCAGTCGGGGTTTGCCACGCGGGCCAGCGGCACAGCGGTGTCGCGCAGCGTTTCAAGCGACGGCAGCCCAAATTGCGGCAGGCCGCGCATGTGCGTGCGCGTCGGCTCGTGGCACAGCACCAGCGCGTCGGGCTGGCCGCCATGGATCAGCGCCATGGTCACGCCGGAATAGGAGACGTGGAACAGGCTGCCCTGCCCTTCGATATGGTCCCAGTGATCATCGTCATTGTCGGGGGTCAGATACTCCACCGCACCGGCCATAAAATCGGCGATGACCGCGTCCAGCGGCACGCCCTTGCCGGTGATCAGAATGCCGGTCTGGCCCGTGGCGCGGAAGGTCGACTTGAGGCCCCGGTCCCGCATCTCGGCATCCATGGACATGGCCGTGTACATCTTGCCACAGGAGCAATCCGTCCCGATGGCCAGCACCCGCTTGCCGCTGCGCTTTTGACCGTTTGCAATGGGATAGGCGATGGTCGGGACCCGCACGTCATGCAGGGTGCCGCCGTTGACCTTGGCCGCGGATTGAAGTTCGTTCTCGTCCCGCAGCAGGTTGTGCAGGCCCGCCGCCAGATCGTATCCCATCTGCAGCGCCTGAACGAGGACCTCTTTCCACGCGGTCGAGATCATGCCGCCCCGATTGGCCACACCGATCACCAATGTCTTGGCCCCGGCATCCAGCCCCTCTTGCAGCGACATGTCCGTCAGCCCCATATCCGCGCCGCAGCCCGGCAGACGGAACTGGCCCACCGCGTTTTCCGGCCGCCAGTCCTTGATGCCCTGGGCCACTTTTGCAGCCAGCTGGTCCGGCGCATCGCCGAGAAACAAAAGATACGGTGTCTGAATCATGTCGGGCCTTCCTTTGGTCGTTGCGCGTCATTCTACTCATCCGCAACGCAATCACATCGCGAAACGTGCCTGAAAGACGGGAAGTGTCGAAAGATCGTGCGTGAAATGGCGAAAGATGGCACAAATTTGCGCAAGGCCGGGGCGTGCGCACAGAATCTGCGCGCCGATGCTGCACCTGCAAAATGACCCTTGCAGCGCGTGGCGCAATTTAATACCAGCGAGCGGAAGAAAAACGAAATTATCTTACCAAAGGACGCGCCATGTCTTTCCGCCTGCAACCCACCCCTCCGGCCCGTCCCAACCGCTGCCAATTGTTCGGCCCCGGCTCGCGCCCCGCGATCTTCGAGAAGATGGCGGCCTCGGCTGCGGATGTCATCAATCTGGACCTCGAAGACAGCGTGGCCCCGTCCGACAAGGACAGTGCACGCGCCAACATCATTCAGGCCATCGGTGATATTGATTGGGGCAACAAGACGCTGTCGGTGCGGATCAACGGGCTCGACACGCCCTACTGGTACCGCGATGTGGTGGACCTGATGGAACAGGCGGGCGACCGGCTTGACCAAATCATGATCCCGAAGGTCGGCAATGCGGCTGACATCTATGCGGTGGATGCGCTGGTCACAGCCATCGAGACGGCCAAGGGCCGCACCAAACCCATCACCTTCGAAGTTATCATAGAATCCGCTGCTGGCATCGCCCACGTGGAAGAGATCGCTGCCGCTTCCCCCCGCCTCGCAGCCATGAGCCTCGGGGCCGCCGACTTCGCCGCCTCCATGGGCATGGCGACCACGGGCATCGGGGGCACGCAGGAAAATTACTACATGTACCGCGATGGGCAAAAGCACTGGTCCGATCCGTGGCACTGGGCACAAGCGGCCATCGTCGCAGCCTGTCGCACACATGGGGTGTTGCCCGTGGACGGCCCCTTTGGCGACTTTTCGGACGACGAAGGGTTCCGTGCGCAGGCTTTGCGGTCGGCCACGCTTGGCATGGTTGGCAAATGGGCGATCCACCCCAAGCAGGTCGCCATTGCAAACGAGGTCTTTACCCCGTCAGCAGAGGCCGTGTCAGAGGCCCGCGAGATCCTCGCCGCGATGGAAGAGGCAAAGGCCAAGGGCGAAGGGGCCACGGTCTACAAGGGTCGCCTCGTCGATATCGCGTCGATCAAACAGGCCGAGGTGATCGTGAAACAGTCCGAGATGATCGCGAACCATTAAGCAAAAAAGGGATGGTGGGTGGGGTGTCTTTGGCGGATGCCAAAGCACGTCACCCATCAGACTAATCCGGCCAGACCTTGCGCCCGTCCACGCCGGTTTCTTCGATCAGGCCAAGGCGCTTGGCCTCGTAATAATATCCGCGCGCGTACCACATCACGGCGGCATCCATGTCGTTGCCCGACACCAGCCACGCCCCGCGCAAATAACGCGTCGCGTATTTCAGGTTGGTTTCGGCATCGAGCAGATCATTGGGCTGCCCCCGAAACCCCATACTGCGCGCCGTCGCGGGCAGGATCTGCATCAACCCGTAATAGGGTCCGTTTCGTGCTTCGGGACGGTGCGTGCTTTCACGGATGACAACGCGCTGGACCAGGGCCACGGGAATGTCGTTCGCGGCAGCCGCCGCTTCGATCTGGGCACGCAATGCAGGCGTCTCATTGGGATACAGCGGCACGGTCTGCACCGCCGGTACTTCGGGTTCGGGCGCGGAACAGGCCGCGACACAGGCCAGCGCACATATCAGGAAAATTCGTATCATGGGCGCACCGATACTGCGGCACGGCCCGTGATACCACGCACACAGACGTGATTGGGCAAGACCCCGCCCACATGGTTCCCTGCGCGCCAAATCCAAATGCCGGAGACACCCCATGCGCGCCATCCTCGCCGCCCTTGCCCTGATCCTGACACCGCTGACCGCCCTGGCCGAGATGGCCCCGCGCGACGGCTGGTCCGTCACGCCGACGGACAAAGGCTATGACCAGTTGATCGCAGACGTGAAGTCAGCGGCCAAGGCCAACAAGATGGGCGTGGTCACGCAGGCCGGGCCAACAGGTGCCGCCAAATCCCGTGGCATCACCATCCCCGGTAACCGCGTGATTGGCCTGTTCAACAATGTCTATGCGGTCGACATCCTGAACCTGTCGACCGCCGCGATGATCGAAGCCCCGGTGCGGGTGTATGTCACTGAAAACGCGGACGGAACGGCAACGCTCAGCTACAAGCTGCCGTCCATGGTCTTTGCGCCCTACGTGCAAGAAGCGGGGCCAGACCTGGAAGCACTGGCCGGAGAATTGGACGTCATTTTCGCCTCAATCGCTCAAGATGCCATCAAATAATGCATAAATTCTAATTACTTACGGCGGAACTCTGCCGGGCATTTCGCCTTTTCTTCATCAATCCAGTCTTTGTTGGATGGCGGTGAAAGAGGTACGATATGACGTTTGTTGGTGTTTCGGTTTTATTGGATTTTGTCAGTTCGCTGGCGGTTCTGGGCCTGCTTGTCGTGGGCTTCAGCGCACTTGCACCAAGTCTGACCTACAAGTGGTTCAGTGCCCCGCTTCTGGGGGTGTTCTTTGCGCTTGTCGTCGGGCTTCAGATGTCCATGCCGCTCAGCCCGACGGACGGTGTCATCGTCGATATGCGCAACGTGCCCATCGTGCTGGCAGGCGCGTTTCTGGGTCTGCGCGGACTTCTGATCTGCCTTGTCATATCCATCGCGTTTCGGGCGGGGCTGGGTGGCGTTGGCACGATGCCCGGGATCATCGGCATGTTGATTGCGGGCGGCGTCGGATATGCCTGGTCACTGGCGCAGCCGCTGCTCAAATTTGGCGATATCGGCAAACTTGGTGTTCTTGGGTTGCTGGTGAACCTTCACATGTTGTCCGCCTTCACCGCACCGCCACAGATTGTAGAATGGTATTTCGCGCAGGCCGCGCCGACGATCTTTTTGCTCAACATGATCTGCGTGCCCGCGCTCGGGTGGTTGATGTTGCGCACCCAGTATCTTGTGGCGCATCAGGCACAGCTTGCGGCATCGGCGCATGTCGATCCGATCACCCGCCTGCTCACCACAAACGCCTTTGCCCGCGAAGTGGCACATTTCCATTCGGCAGATGCGCAGCGACGTGTTCAGGGCATGGTGGCCGTCACGCTCAAAAACGCCGCGTGGCTCGACAAAACTTGGGGGGAGACGGCGACGGTACAGGCCCTGGGTGCCCTGCGCGTGCGGTTGTCTGAAATGTTCCATGACAACAGGCCCTTGGGTGCCGATGGGCAGCAACGTGTTTTGATCCCCGTTACCGTCTCGGAAATGCAGGACCTGCGCCCCTTGCGGCACGCGTTGCGGCGACTGGCGTCCGATATGCCCATCAGTCTTAATGGCGATGTCGAGGTGCCCTTGTCCGTGCTGGTGGAAACCGTCAGCTTTCGCAACCCGGACAACCCGGACGAGACATTGAAAGACATTCGCCGCTCTGCGTCGGTTCGGCGGTCTGCCGGAGCCAAACAGGGCCCTGCGCCCCGGCCAGCGGGACGCGACATCGATATGTCGACCCCCGCCGGTGTATGCAGCGCCACGCTGAGACGGCTTTTTGACGAAACGGATGCACAATTGCAGAGAGTGGCGCGCCAAAGCTAGGCGCGTTCATCCTTGGGCGATCCCATCACCACATAGGATGTGATGCCGTTCACCTGTGGCAGTGCGCCCAGCATGTCGGTGTGAAAGGTTTTGTAACTGGGCAGGTCGGCACATTCGATGCGCAGCAGGTATTCGATTGTCCCGGTGATGTTGTGGCATTCCCGAACCTCAGGCGCGCGGGAGATGGCACGTTCGAACGCCTCTTGGCTGGCCTTGGAATGGTCGTTCAATCCCACGCCGATATAGGCGACGAACCCCGTTCCCAGCTTGGTCCTGTCCAGCACCGCCCGGTAGCCGGTGATGATCCCCGCCCGTTCCAGTTCTTGCACCCGCCGCAAACAGGCCGAGGGGGACAGACCGACGCGATCCGCCAATTCGATATTGCTGATGCGGCCGTCACGCCCCAACTCTTGCAATATTCGTTCGTTTTTCTGATCCAAGGCCACCATTTGTTGCAGTATTAGACAGGAAGGGTCGTACTTTGCAATCTTTCGCCGATCGAACACCGTCACTTCTTGCACATGACTTTTGAACTGATCACCGCCCTTGCGGCGTTTGCCTTTGTCAGCTCCATCACGCCGGGGCCGAACAACCTGATGCTCATGGCGTCCGGGGCAAATTTCGGGTTTCGGCGTACGATTCCGCACATGCTTGGTGTTGGCCTGGGCTTTGTCTTCATGGTGCTTCTGGTGGGGGCGGGTCTGGTGCAGGTGTTTGATGCCTATCCGATCAGCCACACGATCCTCAAAGCCCTGTCCGTCGCCTATCTGCTGTATCTGGCGTGGAAAATCGCCAATGCGGCGCCCATCGCGGACAAGGGGGACAAGGGCACGCCCATGACATTCCTGCAGGCGGCGGCCTTTCAGTGGGTCAATCCCAAGGCGTGGACCATGGCGTTGACCGCGGTCACTGTCTACACGCCCGACACGACGTTGTGGGCCATCGCGACGGTGGCCGTCGTCTTTGGTGCGATCAACCTGCCGTCGGTGAGTTCGTGGACGCTTCTTGGCCAGCAGATGGCCCGCGTGCTGACCAATCCGGCGCGCCTTGCCGCCTTCAACTGGACAATGGCGGTGCTGCTTGTTGCCTCGCTCTACCCGGTGATCTTTCCCTGACGTTGCAAAAGATGCATCCTGCGGCCATATAGCGGCAAATTGCATCGGGGACGCAGGCGTGACGCAGTATCTGGAATTCGAAAAGCCATTGGCGGAAATTGAGGGCAAGGCAGAGGAACTGCGCGCCCTCGCCCGGCAGAACGAAGAGATGGATGTCACGGACGAAGCGGCGGGGCTGGATGCCAAGGCCGCCCAGATGCTTGAGGACCTGTATGCGGATCTGACGCCATGGCGGAAATGCCAGGTCGCCCGCCATCCGGACCGGCCGCATTGCGTGGACTACATTGACGCGTTGTTTTCGGAATACACCCCTCTGGCCGGTGATCGCAATTTCGCGGACGATCATGCCGTCATGGGCGGGTTGGCCCGATTTGGCGACCGACCGGTCATGGTCATCGGCCATGAAAAGGGCAACGACACCAAGTCGCGCATCGAGCGCAATTTCGGCATGGCCCGGCCCGAAGGGTACCGCAAGGCGATCCGCCTGATGGACATGGCCGACCGCTTTGGCCTGCCGGTCATTACCCTCGTCGATACGCCCGGCGCCTATCCGGGCAAGGGCGCGGAAGAGCGCGGCCAGTCCGAAGCCATCGCGCGGTCGACCGAAAAATGCCTGCAGATCGGCGTGCCGCTTGTGTCCGTGGTCATCGGAGAAGGTGGATCAGGCGGGGCCGTTGCATTTGCCACGGCCAACCGGGTGGCGATGCTGGAACACTCCGTCTACTCGGTGATCAGTCCCGAAGGGTGCGCGTCGATCCTGTGGAAAGATGCCGAAAAGATGCGTGAGGCTGCCGAAGCCTTGCGTCTGACCGCGCAGGACCTGCGCCAGCTGGGCGTGAATGACCGCATCATTCCGGAGGCCACGGGTGGCGCACACCGGCATCGGGACGCGACGATCAGTGCTGTTGGCAACGCCTTGACCGCGATGCTTTCGGAGTTGGACAACAAGGACCCTGCCGAGCTGATCGCCGACCGGCGCAAGAAGTTCCTCGGTCTTGGCAGCACCGGTCTGGCTGCCTGATCAGCTCACCTTGCTTAATTCAGGTGCCGGGTCGATCATCTGGCCCGGTAATTCAACACGCACCTCCGCCCCCTCGCCCGTGGCCGGAGCACCGAACTTGACGGTGCCGCCCCGCGCCTTGACCAAGCGTCTGACACCCATCAAGCCAAAGCCGTTGGCGACAGATGTTGCCGGGTCCGCGTCCGCAGGCGCTTGCTGAAACCCGGGGCCGTGATCCCGGACACAAATCGCAAGGCGTCGCGTGTTCATCTGGTCGACAGAGATTTCGACCCGAAGTGCATCACGGTCCGCATGTTTGAATGCGTTGTCGATCAAGTTTCGCACGATGATCTGAACTGCGGTGTAGTCCGCATCCAACGTGATCCGCGGATAGGACACCGAATGTTCCCGCAGCGGGTCCAGCAAGACCAGAATGTCGTCGCACACCCCGCCGAAATCGAAGGGGCCGGACTTGACCGGGGCGCTTTTGGCCATGACCTGCGCCATGGTTTCGGAAATCACATCAAGGGACTTGTCCGCCAGCGTGTCGATCATGTTGATCAGTTCCAGCTTGCCGTCGCCGTGGTCCACGAAGTCGTGGCGCATCAGGTAGGCAAGAGATTTCATGTTCCCGATGGGGCTGCGCAGATCGTGCGCGGCGAGGCAGACAAGATCTTCGACCTCGCGGGCGGCGGCGGCAGTCATGACTTCCTGTTGCAGCAGGCTGCGCTCTGCGGAAATGTCGTGTGATGTGCCCACCATGCGCACCAGCGCCCCGTCTTCGTCATGTGTGGCCACAAGGCTGGTCCGAAACCAGACCTTGTCATCGCGCAAGGGCAGCGCAATCTCGTAACAGGTGGTTTGCCCGGCTTGCCATGCGATCAATTGGTGACGAAAAACCGAATAGGCGGCGCGCCCGTCAAACACCTCGTGGGCGGCTTTTCCGATGATTTCATCCAAGCCCTTGCCAAGGCGGTCCCGCCCGACCTTGTTGAGAAAGTCATATACCGGCCTGCCCTCGTCATCGGCGACAAGAACGAAGACCGGGGCATCCACCAGGTCGTAGATCGAATAGTCCAAGCGTCACATCCTGCGTCCGTTCACTGTGCGATGTACCTATCAACGCCTGGCTACCAAACGTTTAAGCTCAGCTCGCCAACATGCGCAAACCTTGAGTCACATCCGAACGAACTGCCAGTCGCAGGCTTGGTTCATCACCCGCGCGCAACGCGGCGATGATCAAACGGTGGTATTGTGGCGGCTCCGTTCGGCGCAAACGGCCATAGAGCGCGCGCATCGTCGGCCCCATCTGCAGCCATACCGTTTCGGCCATCGCCAGCATCGCCGGTGCCTGTGCACGCAGGTACAAGGTGCGGTGAAATTCGAGGTTGGTGCGGATGTAGCTGACCGCGTCCCGATGCGCGACCGCCTCGGCCACAGCGCTGTTGATCGTTTGCAGGCGTTCGATCAGGGCCAGATGCGCACGCGGCAGGGCACGGGTTGCCAGCTCCACTTCGATCAGGGCACGCAGTGCCGCCAATTCCTCGATCCGTTCGTTGGACAGCTCGGGTGTCGACACGCGACCCGATTGCGACATCGTCAACGCCCCTTCGGCCACCAGACGGCGCACCGCCTCGCGGGCGGGCGTCATCGACACATCGTATTGCTTGCCGATCCCGCGCAGCGTCAACGGTTGGCCGGGTGCGATGTCGCCATGCATGATGCGTGTCCGCAGCCGTCGGTAGACGCGGTCATGGGCGGCAGAGGTGGTGTCTCGGGTGCGCGGAACCTGTTGCATGGATATTTGTGATCACACCTGATGACGTCGGTCAATTGCCAAAGCGATACCGGTGCAAGGCATTGCCCTGCGTCCGCAACCATTTGCGTTCCGCGTCATAGGGTCCATGAATGCGCGTCACCTCGGCCCAGAAAGCGGGCGAGTGGTTCATTTGCGCCAGATGCGCGACCTCGTGGGCCGCCACGTAGCGCAGGACCTGCGGCGGCGCGAGGATGAGCCGCCACGAGAACATCAACCGGCCCGCCGAAGAACACGACCCCCAGCGCGAACGCGTGTCTCGCAAGCTGAGCCCCGAATAGGGACGCCCCAAACGACCCGCATAGTCGTCGCAGGCCGCAGCCAGCACATCACGCGCACGGGCCTTGAGAAAGGCCTGAACACGGCGCGGTGCCGCCTCGGGCGTGCCCGGAACCTCAAGCGCGCCTTCGCTCAGCCGTACCGTCCGGCCACGGCCCGGCACAATCTCGAACGCTGCGCCCTCCACCGGGAGGGATATCCCGACGCGGACCGCCACATCCTCGACCCGGTCCGACAGGTGCTTGCGAATCCACGCCTCTTTTTCCCGCGCGAAGGCCAGCGCCTCGTGCTCGGGCACGTGCTGGGGCAATGTCAGCGTCACGCGGCCATCGAGGGATGAAATGCGCAAGGTCAGCCGCCGCGCACGGGCGGATCGGCGCAGCGTCAAAACAATATCGGGCTGCCCTTGAAGAACACGCTCGGCCATCCCATCTCCCACGACCTGACCATAAGGCTTTGACTCCGTCCCGGCCTTATGGCACTTGCCCAGAATCGCCGCAACACGAGGCACACCCGTCCGCCCGCTTATCAAGTGCCGGACCGGGCCACGCGCAGACAAAAGGATGACACATGCCAAAGGAAGAATGGGGCACCAAACGGCTTTGTCCGACGACCAATAAGCGGTTCTACGACATGAACCGGTCGCCCATCATCAGCCCCTATACCGGCGATGTGGTCGAGGTCGACAGCTCCAAGACCCGCATGATCGCAGCGGATGCCGAAGATGCGGCATCGGCAAAGGCCAAGGCGAAAACCGCCAAGGACAGCGACGATCAAGTGCTGGACGAAGACGACGTCGAGGTCGAACTGGACGACGATCTGCTGGACGATGACGAAGAAGAAGACAACGTCCCGCTCGAAGAGTTGGCGGACGTCGCAGCCGAAGACGACGACTCTTGAAAACGCACTGCCGGACGGGGTCTTTTTCGCTTGATCCCGTCAGGCAAAGCGCCTAATCAGCGGCGCACGGCCAAGGACGGCCACCAAGGATGGGGCATTAGCTCAGCTGGGAGAGCGCCTGCATGGCATGCAGGAGGTCAGCGGTTCGATCCCGCTATGCTCCACCATCCCTCTTTTCAATCGACGTACGAAACGGTACGCCCGGCATTGGCCGCAGGCGCCGACTTACGCGCGCCCGCGAAGCGGTCACTCTGAGTGCAGCGGTCGGGTCCCGCTATGCTCCACCATCCCTCTTTTCAATCTACGTAATGAACGGTGCACCCGGCATTGGCCGCAGGCGCTGACTTTCGCGCATCGGCAGGGCTTGGGCAGCCGCTGCCCTTCGAACACAAGCCAATCGCGCTGACACACGTTCATGCGAGCGGGCTCGCAACGTGGCGGGCAAATCCAAACCTAGGGAGCACTCACTGCCCGAAGGTGCCTCATGCTGCGTCTGTTCCTTGTCCTGTCCGCAATCCTCGCCATCACCGCCTGTATGCCCATTGAACGGCTCTTTGCGCCCAAGGCGGACCTTATGTCGGACAGATGGAGCAGAGTGGCAGGCACGCCCGGCACCGCACCGGATTACGGGGCGTTCGACGCTTTTCTTGCGACCTACCATGCGGACACACCCAACGGGATGACCCGCGTGCGTTACGCGAATGTGACCGAGGCGGACGAGGCCGCGCTTCTTACATTTCTGGCGCAGATGCAGCGGGTTGATCCCGCGACGCTTGACCGCGATCAGCAACTGGCATTCTGGATCAACCTTTACAACGCGCAGACGATCCGCGTGATCCTCGATCACTATCCGGTCGACAGCATCCGCGACATTGGCGACGGTCTGTTGGGGCTTGGGCCTTGGTCCTACGCTGATCTGCGGGTGAACGGCACGGCCCTCAGCCTCAATGACATCGAACATGGCATCGTTCGGCCCGTCTTTGACGATCCGCGTATCCACTATGCGCTGAATTGTGCGGCTGCCGGATGCCCGAACCTTGCCGCGAAAGCGTGGCGCGCGAGCACGCTGGAGGATGATCTGAATGCCGCCGAACACGCCTATATCCATGACCCGCGCGGGATCACCATTGCGGACGATGGCGCGGTCACGGTGTCGAAAATCTTTGGCTGGTTTCGCGAGGACTTTGGCGGCACCGAAGCCTCGGTCCTTGCCTACCTGATGGACCGGGCCAACCCGGACCTGCGTGCCGCACTGGAAGCACGGGGCCAGATCGACAGGTATGCCTATGACTGGTCACTGAACGATGCCCCCGCAACAGTGGCGCAGGTCGCGGAATAGAAAACGGCGCCACGCGGGCGCCGTCTTTGATCACATCTGGCGAATGGGCGTCAGCCCTTGCCCTTCCAAGGCACGAGGATCCGTTCGGCCCAGCGCATCAGCATGTCGATGCCGAAGCCGATGATGCCGATCAGGATGATGCCCATGATCACGATGTCGGTATTCTGGAACTTCGAGGCGACCATGATCATCATGCCAGCCCCCTGTTCGGCGGCGACCAGTTCAGCCGCAACCACAGTGCCCCAACAGACGCCCATAGCGACGCGCGCGCCGGTGAAAATCTCCGGCAGCGAGTTGGGCACAATGACGTGCCGCATGATCTGAGCCTTGGACGCGCCGAGGCTGTAGGCCGCATGCACCTTGGAAATCTTCACACCGCTCACACCCGACCTGGCGGCAATGGCCATGATCCAGAGCGCGGCAAGGAACAGCAGGATGATCTTTCCGGTCTCTCCAATGCCTGCCCAGATGATCACAAGCGGGATCAGGGCCAAGGGCGGTACGGGGCGCATGAATTCCACGATGGGATCAAACCAGCCCCGGAACCAGTTGGACAGGCCCATGGCATAGCCCAACGGAATGCCCACCAAAGCCCCAAAGAAGAAGCCGACGACAACGCGGAACAGGGAGTACCCCAGATGTTCCCACAGGGTTGAGCCACGGAAACCTTCACTCGCAATCTCGCCAATGCGCTGCACCACCGCTTCGGGTGAGGGCAGCCAGATGGGTTCCATCTGCCAGCCTTTGGCGGGCTGAATGTTGGGCGTGCCCTTGTCGGAAATGGTCACGGTGCCGAAATCGACGTCGACCGTGTCACCGGGCTGCACCTTCTGGCCGTTGATCTCGATGATCTCGGCCCCGTCACCGCGGCCCAGTTCATCGTTGCGGTCCACACGCAGCAGGCCCGAGCGCCACATGCCGATGGCCACACTGTCATCCTTGGCCCAACCATCCCCTTCGGCCACGTCGGGCGCGTCCGTTGGGGTGTCAATCGGGTGAACAACGACCGTAACGGTGGCCGTGTCGATCTCATTGCCCGCCTGCGCGGTGTATTCAAACGTGCCGGTCCCCTCAAACGGGCCGGGGGCATGCAGGAAACGGGGCAGCAGGGACGATCCCGTGAACATCCCCCAGAGCAGGAAGATGGTCAGGATCGAGATGACCGATGCGGCCCGGTTGGGCGTCACGGCGCTTTCGTCGCCAAAGGTCACGGTCTTGAGCGAGCCGTAATCCGAAATGGCCGACCGTTGCGCGATCTTAGTGACGACAAAAAAGGCGACCACGAAGATCGCGACGTAAATCAGAAACGGGATCATGTCGCTGCCTCCATAAGATTTTTCATGCGCTCGCCTCCGACCGACCCATAATTTCTTCTTCCATGTCCCAGATCATGCCGAGGATTTCTTCGCGGCGCTCTCCGAACTCGGGGTGCTTCTTGACCTCACGCAGGTCCTGACCCACGCCCATCTCGGCAAAGGGCAGGCGGTATTCCTTGTGAATGCGCCCCGGGCGCGGGGCCATGACCAACAGGCGCTCGCCCAGCAAAAGCGCCTCTTCGACCGAGTGGGTGATCAGGATGATGGTCTTACCCGTCTCTTTCCACAGCTTCAGAACCAGGCTTTGCATCTTTTCGCGGGTCAGCGCGTCCAGCGCGCCCAGCGGTTCATCCATCAGGATCACGTCGGGATCGTTGGCCAGACACCGGGCCAACGCCACACGCTGCTGCATCCCGCCCGACAATTCATAGACGGCCTTTTCCTTGAAGTCCTGCAGGCCCACCACGTCCAGCAGGTGATCCACGATCTCCGCCTTGTTGGTCTTGGGCATGCCCTTCATCGACGGGCCAAAGCCCACATTCTCGCGCACGCTCATCCATTCGAACAGCGCGCCTTGCTGGAACACCATGCCGCGTTCGGCATCGGGTCCGTTGATTTCGTGACCGTTCAGGATCATCTTGCCATCGGTCGGGGCCAGAAAGCCCGCGACGATATTCAAAAGCGTGGTCTTGCCGCAGCCCGACGGGCCCAGCACGCTCAGCAATTCACCGGCCTTGAGGTCCAGCGACACATCTTGCAACGCCTGCACATGCCCGCCACCCGGCAGGTCAAAGCGCATCGAAAGGTTTTGAATTGAAAGTCCGGACATCGGTTCCCACCTGTCGCTTAGGTGCAAATGCACCCGGTAGGGCGGGGTTCACCCCGCCTCGGTATCGCAGAAAGGGCCCGCGCGCATCACGCACGCGAGCCCAATCAAATGGTCTTAGTTGATCGACGACAAAGGCGCTGTGTTCACAGTACCTTCGTAGCTGTCGAGCGCGCTGTCGATCGAACCCGCGTTCACGAACACGTCGGCCACACCTTTCATAAACGAAGGTGCCGTGCCGCCCAGCCATGCTTCGCTCAGCTGCTCTTCGACCGTGGGGAATTTGAAGGTCGCCAGCGTGGCCGCTGTTGCGTCTTCGTCCATACCCGCGTCTTTCGCGATGACAGGCAGCATTTTCGCGTGGTTGGCTTCATCCGCCCACATCGCGTTGGCTTCGGCTGTCACGGCCAGGAACTGGCTCAGCGTTTCGCCTTCTTCGGCGATGAAATTGGCAGGCGCGGTTGTGGCGTCAAACACCAGAATGCCCAGCTCTTCCTTCTCCGCACCGGTCAGCAGCACGTTGCCGCTTTCCTTCATGCGACGCAGCGCGCCACCCCAGCCACATGCCATGTCGACCGAGCCTTGTGCCAGAGCAGCCGCCCCTTCCGCCGGTGCCATGTCCACAACGTCAAGCGACGCAAGGTCGACGCCAAAGTGGTTCATCTGGCTCAGGAAGCCGTAGTGAGCAGCTGTCCCCAGTGGCACAGCCACTTTCTTGCCAGCCAGCTCGCCTGCGGATTCCTTGTCAATCTCCAGACCGGAGGCGACAACACAATTGTCGTTCTCGGAGTAGCTCACAGCCACGTCCACGATCTGGATGTCCTGACCGGCAGAGGCCGCAACCACGAAGGGCGGAACGCCTTGGCTAACCGAGATCTGCACGTCGCCCGACGCCATCGCCGCGCTCATCGCGGTGCCGGTGTCAAAGCTCACCCAGTTGATCTTGGTGCCGCCCATGGCCTCTTCGTACATGCCGGTCTCTTTGGCGAACTGGAACGGCATCGGCCACTCCAGGAAATAGGCGACGGTGATCTCGCCACCATGGCCCGCGGCCACAGCGCCTTGCGCACCGGCCAGCATCGCAGTGGCTGCCACAGCACCCATCAGCTTTGTCTTGAATGTCATGTCTTAACTCCCGTGTTTTCACGCAGGTGAGCCCTGCGTCTGGATCGTTTTGGACGGTATCCCGCCTCTCGTCGCACGCGGGTCCCGCGGCGCTGGCGTGATCCGAGCCGATAATCCGGCCCGGATCAACGTAAAATCGGGGCATCTGTCATAATTTTGTGCAGGTGAAACGGGGCTTTCGGAAATCCAAATTTCGGACAGGCCCATGAAAACAAGGCATTTCCACTGCCCGGCACTGGACCAGGCGACGCATACACGCGTGAACTGGCTTTACTTGTGACCCCAAACTGGCCCTACTGTTGTGACCAGATTCTCAGCGATTGTGCACGCCAGCTAGCGTATTTGGCCCTTAGTTTCATGGGCCGCCCCCTCTTTCGAAAGGTTCGACCCATGGACGGAACGTTCAACGAAAACGACATGAGCCGCGTGATCGAAGCCGACCGCGCAAATGTGTGGCACCACCTGATCCAGCACCAGCCGTTCTTCACTGGCGCCGACCCCAAGATCATCATCGAGGGCAAGGGCCTGCGCGTGTGGGACCAGAAGGGGATCGAACATATCGACGCCGTCTCGGGCGGGGTCTGGACGGTGAACGTGGGCTACGGCCGCGAAAGCATGGGTGACGCCGTGCGCGACGCGATCGTCAAGATGAACTTCTTCGGCGGCACCGTCGGCTCGATCCCCGGCGCTTTGTTCGCCGAAAAGCTGCTGACCAAAATGCCCGGCCTCGACCGCATCTACTACGCCAACTCCGGGTCCGAGGCGAACGAGAAAGCCTTCAAAATGGTCCGCCAGATCGCGCACAAGCGCTACGGCGGTAAAAAGCACAAGATCCTTTATCGCGACCGCGATTACCACGGCACCACCATCGCCTGCCTGTCAGCGGGTGGCCAGGACGAGCGCAACGCGCAATACGGCCCCTACACCCCCGGCTTCGTCCGCGTCCCCCATTGCCTCGAATACCGCAAGCACGAACAGGACGGCGCGCCTGACGCGAACTACGGTGAATGGGCCGCCAACCAGATCGAAGAGATCATTCTGCGTGAAGGCCCCGACACCGTGGGCGCGCTCTGCCTTGAACCCGTCACCGCAGGCGGCGGCGTGATCGTCCCTCCGGAAGGCTATTGGGAGCGGGTGCAGGAAATCTGCAAAAAGTACGACATTCTGCTGCATATCGACGAGGTTGTCTGCGGCGTGGGCCGCACCGGCACATGGTTCGGCTACCAGCACTACTGCATCAAACCCGACATGGTGACGATGGCCAAAGGGGTCGCCTCGGGCTATGCCGCCATTTCGTGCCTTGCGACGACCAACGAAGTCTTCGACATGTTCAAGGACGACACCAGCGATCCGATGAACTACTTCCGCGACATCTCGACCTTTGGCGGCTGCACAGCTGGCCCTGCTGCGGCGCTGGAAAACATGCGGATCATCGAGGACGAGGACCTGCTCGGCAACACCACCGCCATGGGCGACTACATGTTGGACAAGCTGGCAGAGCTGAAAGAAAAGCATGCCGTCATCGGTGACGTGCGCGGCAAGGGTCTGTTCCTTGGCGCGGAGTTGGTCGCAGACCGCGACAGTCGTGATCCGGCGGAAGAGGCCAAAGTGCAGGCCGTGGTCAAGGACTGCATGGGGCAGGCGGTGATCATCGGGGCCACCAACCGCAGCCTACCGGGCAAGAACAACACACTCTGCTTCTCGCCCGCGCTGATCGCTACCAAGGACGACATCAACCAGATCATCGAAGCGGTCGACGGCGCACTGACACGGGTGTTTGGCTAGGGCGGATCAAGATCCGCCTTACCGGGCTTGCATCGAACGACATGAGGAAAGGCGGAGGTGACCTCCGCCTTTTTTAGTTTGCGCGGGCGAAACCCGGCCGGTTTTTGCCAGTCGTTGGAGGCAAAGCTCGAAGCCGCCGTCAGGTACCCAGCCACCACCGCCTGATCTCTGCTTGCGACAGGGCATCGTTCAACCCGATGGCCACAAGGCCGATTGAGGCGACATCGTCCCGTCGCCGTACCTGCTTTTGCCGTCCGACAACGTGAACCTCCCAGAACCCGCTGGTCTTGTCAGGAACAAGGGCCTTCAGCCGCAGCAATCCGGGCGGCATGTCGGACAATCGCAAGTAAATGTCTTCTCTGGACAACGCAGGCGGGGCAGTGTCCGACCAATGCAGATAAGCGGGATGGCTCTGCGCGTCTGAAGCCGGCCGCGCCGACAAGTCTGTGCGGTCCAGCATCAAGGCGGCAACCGTTTCAAGATCATCCGCGTAAGCCCAGCGCGGAATATCCATGTCCTGCAACAACGACCCGACATGAAAATCCCGGATTTTGCTGACGACAACCAGATCAGCGGACCGCAGCTGGCTTTTTACCTGCTCCGAAATGCGCGGGTCCGAGAGTTGTTCTGCGATATTCAAGCCGTCCGCCACCGTGATGATCCCGGCATAACGCAGTTCTTTTTCCGCCAGCGAAACGGCCGCGATCTTGGCTGGGTCGCCGATGCCGCTTGCCTCGATCAGAATGTGATCGGGACGGGGGTCGCGATCCAGAAGATCACCGATGGTAAAGAACAGATCACCGGACATGGTGCAGCAAATGCAGCCATTGGTCAGTTCAATCGTGTCCTCCGTGGCAGATTGAAGCAATGCCGCATCGATATTGATTGCGCCGAAATCGTTCACCAGAACGGCCAGCCTGAGACCGTGCGCCGCGCCCAGCACTTGGTTGATCAGGGTTGTCTTGCCCGCCCCCAGATAGCCGCCGATCACAGTCAGTGGCAGGCCTGTCATGGCAGATGCACCCGCCCTCCGAACACCGTGCCAAGGACCGGCACATCTTTCAAACTCGCCCCGTCCCCGATGGTTGGATCGTCACCCAGCACGGCAAAGTCGGCACGTTTGCCGGGCTCGATACTGCCGATGTCATGGTCGAGCCTGAGCGTGCGGGCCGCGCCCAATGTGATCAATTCGAGCGCCTCAGACACGGAAATCCGTTCTTCGGGCCCAAGCACTTGGCCGGTCATGGTTTCGCGGTTGACTGCGCACCACGCGGTGAACAGCGGCCCAAGTGGCGTGACCGGTGCGTCGCTGTGAATGGCTGTCATCACACCGGTATCAAGCGCGGTGCGCGTGGCATCCATCCGGCTCGCCCTGTCGGGGCCAATTGTCAGTGCCGCGTGTTGATCGCCGAAATACCAAAGGTGATTGGCGAAGATGTTGCAGGCGACACCCAGCTCAGCGGCGCGCGAAAACAGCGCCCGGTCCATCATCTGACAATGCTGCAGAACATGCCGCGCGCCGGGCCACGGGTGCGCACGCGCGGCCGCCTCAAGCGCTTCAAGCGAGACCTCGGCCGCTTCGTCGCCATTGACATGGATGTGCATCTGAACGCCGCGGCGTTGCATTTCTTCGGTCAGGGCGAAGATCTCGGCCGGGGCCGTGTTCCAGATGCCGTTTGGCTGCCCCCCAACATATCCGGGCCAGCGGACGCGGGCCGTCCATCCTTGTATCGATCCGTCCGTCATCAGTTTCACGGCACCAAGCCGCAGCTTGTCGGTTGATTGTTCGCGCAGCGCCAGAGCCTTGTCCGCCACATGTGCAGGCGCGCCGCTCGCACCAAGTGCGGGGACAATGCGCAGGGGGTAGTCGTCGGCCCCCGTCAGGCGCAGCATCAGCGCGATATCCTCGTCCTCCAGCATGGAGTAGAGGTCTGTCATGGTGGTGACCCCTGCCCGCGTCGCGATCTTGCCGTAGCTTTGTATCGCGTCCTCGCTCTGCGACAGGGTTCGGAAGTCGATCTCCATCCGCCGCAGGACCGGAAACATGGCCGCCATCTCCTGAAGCTCTCCGGTGGGGGTGCCATCGGGTCCCTTCACAACACCTTCGAGCGGCGTGTCGGCGTCATAGCCCGCCATCTCGAGCGCGACGGAGTTCACGCACATCAGATGGAAATTCGAGAACAGGACGGCGACGGGGCGGTCGGTTGAAACCTGGTCCAGATGGGTCTTGTTCAAACGCTCAGAGGATAGAAAGATCGGATCGAAACCCCAGCCGAACACCTTTTCGTTCGACTGTGCGGCCCCGTCCCTGAGCCGTGCAATCATAGCATCTGCAGTATCGATCCCGGCCCATGCGCGCCCGTCCGGGTCCGTTCGGTCGTGATAGCCGACATAGGTGAATTGCCACATGGCGCCCGCCATGAGATGCGCGTGCCCTTCGACAAGGCCCGGCATGATCACGGTATCCGCCAGCCGGTTGTCCATGGTAAAGTCACCCCAAGGCGCTGCACAATCGCCGTCACCCACCGCGAGAATGCGACCTTCACGCACCGCCACATGGCTGGCTGTCGGGCGCAGCGGGTCTATTGTCAGGATTTTTCGGGCTTTGAAAACGCGTGTTTCGGTCATGTCATTCGTCCGCAATGTCGGGCGCAGCTTTGCCCATTCCATCGCCGTAGTCCATCGACGGCCACGCTTAAATCCTTGACGGGACGCGCAATCCCGTGATCGGCTTCCTAAAAAACCGAGAAAAACAAAACACCAAGCGGACACGGGAGGTCCAGAATGATCAGAAGACATCTACTCAAAACAACAGCGGCATTGATGCTGGCAACACTGACGGCTTTGCCCGCAGCGGCGGCTGACGTCACCATGAATGTCGGCTTCGGCGCGCCCGAAGAATCCTTGTACGGACGCTTCGGAAAGATTTTCCAAGCCAAGGTCGCGGAAATCTCTGGCGGCGATATCGAAGTGAAGCTGCGCTGCTGCAATCAGATCTCCAGCGAAGACGAAGCGTTCAAGGCGATGCAGCTGGGCACGGTCGATGGGTTCTTTATTACTGCCAACAACGTGTCGCCGCATTGGCCGCTGATGGACGTGACTGTCCTGCCCTACATCTTCCAGAACGACGCGCATCTGGCACGTGTACTGGACGGTGATGTCGGGCAAACGATGAAGGACAAGCTGCAGGCCGACACCAGCGTTCACTTGCTGGCCTTCGGTCCGGCCCTGTATCGCGACTTCTACAACTCGGTCCGGCCCATCAACACGATGGCCGACATGGAAGGCCTGAAAATCCGGGTGCCCAAGAACGAAGTGATGATTGCGACGTTCGAAGCATTTGGTGCCAACCCCGTGCCGCTGGCGTGGTCGGAAACCCCGACAGCGCTTCAGACGGGAACCGTGGACGGTGGCGACAACGGTACGTCCTTCATCCGGGACATGAAGTTCTTCGAATTTGAACCGCACCTCGTGATCCTGGAACACTTCGTGTCGTTCGCCCCGCTCTTTGCGTCGGACAACTTCATGAAGAAGCTGAACGATGAGCAGCGTGCGCAGATCATCGAAGCGGCCGAAGCGGCAGGCGTTGAGTTTGCGGCACAGGTTGCAAACGAGACCGAGGAAGTGCGTCAGTGGCTGGTGAGCGAAGGTGGCATGGCACGGACCGACCCCGACAAGGCGGATTTCGTAACTGCGGCCAAGACGGTTCAGGACGATTTTGCAGCCAAACGCGGTGAAGACTTCGTCGAACTGGTCAAGGCAATTCAAGCGGCGGCCGAGTAAGACATTTCGACTCTGTCCAGGGGCGGTGATCCGCCCCCGGACAAACACTTTGGGGATTGGGGCAGATATGGCCGGGCTCAGATGGCTTGAGCGACACTTCGAAGAGCTGATCTGCTGTGTTTGCCTGTCAGTTATCGCGATCAGTGTCTTTGCGCAGGTGGTTGCGCGTTACGTTTTTGAAGTGGCACTGCATTGGACTGAAGAGACCGCTGCCATGTGCATGGTCTGGGCGGTCTATATGGGCGCATCGCTTTGTGTCCGCGAACGGTTTCACATCCGTATCATGGTCGCCGTTGCCGCCCTGCCGACAACGTTTGGCCGGATCGTCATTTTTATTGCGGATATCCTCTGGGCCTTCTTTTGCCTGTTCATGCTGCGGGTCAGCTGGGATTACCTGTCGGTGTTCTGGCGGTTTCCGGAGACGAGCCCCAGCCTGGGCATCAACCAGTTCTATCCACAAACCATATTGGTCATCGGCTACGGGCTGATGCTTGTCCGGCTGATCCAGACCTATGTCACGTGGTGGCGCGACGGTGCTGATGGCCTGCCCGGTATGCTGGCAGAAGAGTGGGAAGACACGACGAAGGATCAGGAGCACCAGATTTGAGCCCCTTGATGATCCTGGCCATCGCCTTTGTCGTTTTGACGATCATGGGCATTCCGCTGTTCGTGGCCGTAGGCCTGACCACGGCACTGGCGCTTTACCTGATCGACATCCCCTACACCCTGATGGCGCAGACAGGCTATGGCAGCCTGACGCCGTTTCCGTTGTTGACCATCCCCCTGTTCGTCCTTGCCGGGCGGCTGATGGAGGTGGGCGGCATGGCCAACCGCATGATTGCCATCGCCACCAACCTTGTCGGGGCTTACCGCGGCTCAATGGGGCTGGTCACGGTCTTTGCGTGCATGCTGTTCGCAGCCCTGTCCGGGTCCGGCCCCGCGACGACGGCGGCCATCGGTTCGGTCACAGTCCCTGCGATGAAGCGCGATGGGTATGACGTGCCATTCGCCGCGGCCATCACCGCAAGTGCAGGCGCACTTGGCAGCTTGATCCCGCCCTCGAACCTCATGATCATTTACGGGCTTGTGTCCGAAACCTCGATCCCGCGCCTGTTTCTGGCGGGTCTGCTGCCGGGTCTGATGGTGACGATCCTGCTGATGATCACCACTTACATCATCGCGCGCCGTCGCGGGTATGGCGGCGATGGGGACCCGTTTTCGTGGGGGCCCTTTCTGAAAGCAGCCTGGGACGGCAAATGGGCCATCGGCGCACCCGTGCTGATCCTTGGCGGCATCTATGGCGGCGCATTCACACCGACCGAAGCGGCTGGCGTTGCCGTCTTTTACGCCCTGTTCGTTGGTCTTTTCGTCTACCGCGAGCTTACGCTGCAAAAGATCATCTCGGCCTTGCGCTTTACGGCGTTGCTGACCGGTATCCTGATCCTGCTGACGCCGACACTGGCCTTCGGTCAATTGACCGCCTTTTACGATGTGCCAACCGCCGTGCAGGAGGGGATCACATCGATCACCACCAACGTCTTTCTTGTGATGCTGCTGATCGGGATCTTCTACATCTTCATCGGCACATTCATGGAAAGCCTTGCACAGATCGTGCTGTTCACCGCCGTTTTCCTGCCGCTGGTCACGTCGCTGGGCGTTGATCCTGTCATGTTCGGCGTCTTCACGGTCATCACCTGCGAGATCGGGTTTCTGACCCCACCGCTGGGCGCGAACCTGACGGTGGCCGCACGCATATCCGGCATTTCGATCGAGCGGATATCGGTCGCTGTCCTGCCCTTTATCCTTGCCTATATCATCGGCATGGTGATCCTGATCTTCTTCCCGGACTTGACGCTGTTCCTGCCCAATTGGGCATATGGCGAAGCGAAATAGGAGGCCCAAATGTTCGATGTCATCCTGAAAGGCGGCGAAGTGTTCGACGGCACGGGCACAGCAGGCATCGTCACCGACGTGGGCGTGACGAACGGCAAGATCGCAACAGTTGGCGACCTGAGCAAAAGCAGTGCCGCACAGGTCATCGACGTTCGCGGCCTGACGGTGGCCCCCGGCTTTGTCGACATGCACACGCATTCCGATTTCACCCTGATCGCGGATGGTCGCGCCGAAAGCCAGGTGCATCAGGGCGTGACAACCGAAGTCATCGGCCAGTGCGGGATCAGTTGCGCACCCGTCTGCTCGCACAAGGATATCCGGGCCGTGTCGCCTTGGTATACCGATCAGGCCAAACACCGGAACTGGCTTGGCTTTGGCGAATATCTCGATGCGCTCGACGCCACTGACCTTGGGGTGAATGTCATGGCCTTTGTTGGCCACGGCACGATCCACCGCGCAGTTCTGGGCGACGAATTGCGTGCAGGCGAACCCGAAGAAGTGGCCCAGATGGCCAAGCTGGTTGATCAGGCGATGGAGGAAGGCGCGGGCGGTTTTTCGTCGGGGCTTGAGTACTTTCCCGGCATTCTTGCCGCACCTGAGCATCTGGTGCCCATGTGCGAGGTCGCGGCGGACCGAGGGCGTTTGTATGCCACCCATGTCCGCAACCGCGACACACATTACGATCTGGGCTTTGCCGAAGCGATTGCCACCGCCCGCCAGTCCGGGGCGCGCCTGCAGATCAGCCATATCCAGCCCAAGTTTGGCGCACCTGATTACGCCATGAACCACACGCTCGAGATGATCGAGCTGGCGCGTCAACACGATGTCGACATTGCTTTTGATGTGATCCCGCATGACTGGAACCACACGCTGATGGCGGCAATCCTGCCCAAATGGGCACAGGCAGGCGGCGTCGACGAGGTGATGAAACGTCTCGCCAATCCGGAGATGCGCGAGCGGATCAAGGCCAATCCCCAGCCGATGTGGCTGATCGTCAAAGCGGACCGCTGGGATGACATCGTGCTGCTGAACGCGACCGTCAACAAGGACATCGTGGGCGCTGATTTTGCCGAGATCGGACGCATGCGAAACACGCACCCCTACGATGCGGTGCTGGATATCCTGCTTGAGGAAGGCGACAACCTGATGTCGTGCATGTGGTCATCCAAAAGCTTCCGCAACAGTGATGTGGACCTGTGCCTTCAGCAGTCGGAATGCGCCGTCATCTCGGACACGGTTGCCATCGCCAATGACGGCATTCTCAAGGATCACATCGGCTCGCTCAGTGGTTATGGCTGGGCCGCACGCTTCCTTCAGCACTATGTGCGGGATCGCGGTGTACTGAACCTGGCCGAGGGCATCAGCAAAATCACCTCTGTGCCGGCAAACCGCCTTGGACTGAAGGATCGGGGCAAGCTTCGGCCGGGCTATGCCGCAGACATCTGTGTGTTCGATTCCGCCAACATTGCCAGCAACGCCACGGCGCGAAACCCGCGCCGCTATGCGTCCGGCATTGCTCACGTGCTGGTCAATGGCAGGCTGTCCATGTCCAATGGGCAACGCACGGACGTAAACGCCGGGCAGGTGATCCGAGAGTTTGCCGCCTGAGCGACGCTGCCTTGTATTGAAGTCACATTTTGGGGACGGCTGACCGTCAGGGTCGGTCGATCGGAAAGGTGAGCTGGATACCCGCACCATCCGGCACATCCAGAATGTTCAAGTGCCCCTTGTGTTGAGACATCACCCTGACGGCAATGGGAAGCCCTAGCCCGCTGCCCGGCCCTGCGTTCACCTGACCAAAGCGATTAATCGCCTGCAGGTGCTTGGTCTTGGGAATACCGACACCATCGTCCCTGACCGTCACAACCGCCGTATCGTCACAATCCGAAAGCGTGAGCACGATGCGCGTCAACCGCCCCCCGCCATGGACCAGCGCGTTGCTGAGAATGTTGCGAATCGCCTCCTTGATCATGATCCGATCCCCGCGCAGTCGAAGCGCACGGTCTGGCACCTCGACATCAAGGGTCACATCCGTACCCGCCAAGTCTGCGCCAAAGCTGTCTGCCACCTCGGTCACCACCGTGTTCAGGTCAAACAGCTCGGAATTGAGCGAAAGATCAGAGCCTGCGGCACGCTCGAATGATAAAAGCTGGTTGGTCAGGCGGCTGGCTTGGCGCGCAGCAAGTATCAATTCGGCGCTGCGTGTCTTTGCCGCCTCGGGGTTTGGCGCGTTTTCGACGGCTTCCGCCAATGCCAGAACACCTGCCACCGGGTTCCTGAGTTGGTGGGCTGCGTTGGAAATGAACTCGTCTTTCGAGCTGATCCGCCGCGACACCCGGTCCAGCAGCGCATTGAGCGTTGTGACGATACCCCGTGCCTCGGCAGGCACATCGCGGCGGATCGGCTCAAGCTCTGTCGGGGTGCGTTTGGCAATCGCCTGTTCGAGGTCCAGAAGCGGCCGCAGCCCAAGACCGACGCCAAACCAAACGATGAAACCCACCGACACAACCAGCGATGCGATAACCATGGTGGACCGCGTGACCAACTCCTGCACGAAATTGCGCCGAAGCGCCGCGTTTTGCCAGACCGTCACATTGTACACGCCCGCAACGTCACTGACCGTCGTGACATATTGAAACCGCATCACCCGCACATCGCGGCCCTGATAACGCGCATCGTAGTAATACGGCTCGGACAACTCGGCAGGCACAGACTTGGGCAGAACCGGCGGAGTAGAATAGCCGGTCACGAAAACACCATCCGGCGCGAAGACATGGTAGAACACCTCGCCCCCGGACGTGTTGTTGATCAAACGGCGCGTGGTCGGGCTTAGCGCGTCTCCGTCCGAAATCGCCACGTCCCTTGAAATCGCAAGCGCTGCCGACAGAAGCCCCCGGTCAAAGATGTCCTCGGCCCGGTCTGTCTCGGACGAGAACTGCCAGACGGTGACCCCCGCAGCGATCAGAAGAAGCGGTGCCAAGATGATGACGATCAAGCGGGACCGCAGCGACGGAAACGTCATGTCCCGGCCTCGGCCAGCAATTGATACCCCAAGCCGCGTTGCGATTTGATCTGGATGCCGAATGGTTTTAGGCGGCTGCGCAGACGGGACACGTGTACTTCGACCACGGATTCCTCAACATCCGCGCCGGTCCCGTAGCAATGCGCAATCAAGGCGGACTTGGGCACCAACCGCCCGTCCGCCATGGCAAGGCATTCAAAGACCGACAGCTCGCGGCGGGGAATGGTTAACTCCTGCCTACCAGACACCAGCTGGCGCGAGGACACGTTGTACTCGATCGCCCCGACCGTGCGCACGACATCCTGCGGCACGGCCCGTCGGCGCAGCAAGGCGCGCACGCGTGCCTCAAGTTCGGCCATCTCGAACGGCTTGATCAGATAGTCATCGGCCCCCGCATCAAGGCCCACAACGCGGTCTTCGGTTTCCGCACGCGCTGTCAACAAGATAACCGGGCGCGCATCCCCGCGTTTGCGTAGCTCCTTGAGTAGGGACAGCCCGTCCAACCCCGGCAGATTGATGTCCAGAATGACCAGATCGGACCTGTCAGATTTGAGGAACTGTTGAGCCTGAAGGCCGTCATCAAGGACATCGACCGCGTGCCCTTCGTCCTCCAGACGATATGCTATGCCCTTGGCAAGGCTGACATTATCTTCGACCAGAGTGATCCGCATCCGACTATTTCGGGCCTGTGCAAGTTTCATGCAAGCTTCGCAGGTCATACCCTAAACATCAACGCGGGGCGGACACCCCGCGTGATTCGAACATCGTGACCCGGAAAACGGGCACACAACCGGGAGGAACATATGTCCATCTTCAAAACCACGCGGCGCGTGGCCGTTAGCCTTATTGCAGCCGCCGCAGCCACAATCGCCCTTCAGGCCAACGCCGGGGGCCATGGCATTGATCTGGAAGGCAAGACCGTCGAATGGATCATCCCATTCTCCGAAACCGGCGGGTCGGCCAAATGGGCCAACTTCTATGCGCCGCTGCTGTCCGAGGCCCTGCCCGGCCAGCCCACCGTCGTCGTCAAGTTCATGCCGGGTGCCGGTTCGACCAAGGGTGCCAACTTCTTTCAGGAACAATCCTATGATGACGGCACACTGATCTTCGGCTCTTCGGGCTCCACGCAGTTCCCGTTCCTGCTGGGTGATCCCCGCGTGAAATATGATTATGCCGACTGGAATGTCGTTCTGGCCTCTGGCACGGGCGGTGTCGCCTATCTGCCGCCTGAGTTGGCGGCCAAGATGGACGGTCTGGATGCCAGCGGCTTGCAGGGCGAGGATTTCATCTACGGCAACCAGGGCGCCACACGTCTGGACCTTGTTCCGACGCTTGCATGGGAAATGCTGGGCCTGAATGTTGAATCCGTCATGGGCATCAAGGGTCGCGGTGATGGCCGTCTGATGTTCGAACGTGGCGAAGCCAACATCGACTACCAGACCTCGTCGTCCTTCCTGTCCGGCGTGACCCCGCTGGTTGAGGCGGGCACAGCCGTGCCGATGATGACATGGGGCTCGCTGGATGCGGATGGCAACATCGTGCGTGACCCGACATTCCCCGACATTCCGACCTTCAAGGAAGTGTGCGAGGCCACAGCCGGCTGCGAGACGTCCGGTGAGAAGTGGGATGCGTGGAAAGCGTTCTTCATCGCGGGCTTCCCTGCGCAAAAGATGGTGTTCCTGCCAAATGGTGCGTCCGCTGATGCGATCGCGACCTACACCAAAGCGTTCGAAGACGTGCAGGCCCGTGCAGACTTTGCCGAGATTTCGTCCAAGCGTCTGGGCAAGTACCCGCAAATGACCGGTGCGGCGGCAGAGACCGCCAAGGCCAGCGCCACCAGCGTGTCGGCAGACGCCAAGACATTTGTCGTCAACTGGTTGCAGGAAAAGTACGGCGTGTCGCTGAACTGATCTTTGCTTATCGAGCGCCCCGCCCCCAGCGGCGGGGCGCTTAGATAAGGAAAGAGGGGGGGAAGGCGCCATGGACGTCATCATGGAGGCCCTGCCGGCACTGTCAGACGCGTGGGCGCTGATCCTGCAGCCGGTTGTTTTGGGATATCTCGTCCTCGGCGTGGTCATGGGCCTTTGCATTGGCGTGTTCCCCGGGTTGGGTGGCATCGCGGGCCTGTCGCTGCTTTTGCCGTTCATGTTCGGGATGGATCCGATCCTTGGCCTTGCCCTGATGGTGGGAATGGTGGCCGTGGTACCCACTTCGGACACGTTCGCCTCTGTCCTGATGGGCATCCCTGGGTCGTCCGCGTCGCAGGCCACCGTGCTTGACGGCTTTCCCATGGCAAAGAAGGGCAAGGCCGCGCGGGCGCTCTCCGCCGCCTTTGCCTCGTCCCTGTTTGGTGGGCTGGTGGGGGCCACGTTCCTTACCGGTTTCATCCTGATCGCGCGCCCCATCGTGCTTGAGTTCCGCACGCCGGAGCTGCTGATGATCACAATCTTCGGCCTCTCCATGGTCGGCATCCTTGCAGGCCGTGTGGCGATCAAGGGGCTGGTGGCCGCAGGCCTTGGTATGCTGATCGGCACAATTGGTGAGGGTGCGTCTTCGGGTGATCTGCGCATGTCCTCGTATGATTTTCCGTATCTCACTGATGGGTTGAAACTGGTTATCGTGGGCCTTGGCATCTTCGCCATCCCCGAGATCATCTCGCTACTGCGTCGTGACCGCGCCATCTCGTCCGAGCCTCAGCTGGGCGGCGGTTGGCTTGAAGGGGTCCGCGACTGGTTCGCCAATATCTGGCTGTCGGTGCGCTGCTCCATCATCGGCGTTGTGGTCGGCGTGATCCCCGGCCTTGGCGGGTCCGTCGTGGATTGGATCGCCTATGGCCACGCGGTACAAACGACGCCGGACAAGTCGAACTTCGGCAAGGGCGAAGTGCGCGGTGTGATCGGGCCGGAAAGCTCCAACAACGCCAAGGAGGGCGGTGGGCTGGTCCCTACCCTGCTCTTTGGCATCCCCGGTTCTGGCTCAATGGCGATCTTCATCGGGGCCATCGCCCTGCTTGGCTCGGGCCAGATCGAGGTTGGGCCCGCGATGCTGCAAAACAACCTCGACATCACCTATTCCATTGTCTGGCTACTGGCGCTGGCGAATGTGGTCGGTACGGTCATCTGCATCGCGGCCTCCGGTGGCATCGCCAAGCTGACCACCATCCGCTTCGTGCTGCTGGCGCCGTTCCTGTTCATGATCATCAGCTTCGCGGCCTTCCAATCGGGGCAAAACCTGATGGACCTTGTGGCACTTTTTGCCATCGGCCTTCTGGGCATCCTGATGCGCCGCTTTGACTGGTCGCGCCCGGCCTTCCTCATCGGCTTTGTCCTGTCCACTCCGGCCGAAAACTACGCCAACCAGGCCGTCCAAATCGCCTCGTCGCGCTTCCGCAAAGGGTTTGGCGAAGGGCTCGACTACATCTTTTCGCCCATCGTGATTGTGCTGCTCATCATCACCGTGATCTCCGTAGTGCTGGGCCTGCGGCAAGCCAAGAACATCATGGCCGAAGGCGACGTGCAGTCGGGCAGCAAACGCGCGCCGTTCGTCTTCCTGATCGCGGTGACAGGCTACATCGCCTACGCGTTCTACGATGCCGCTTCCATCCCGTCCTTCAGCCGCGACCGTGTGTTCCCGATGTTCGTGGCGGGCGTTTGCCTTGTGGGATGCGTGGCCCTGATCATCCGCATGATGCTGAAACCCGAAACGGACACGATTTTTGCCGACCGAGAGCGGGAGGGTGATGACGCCGACAGCACCTATGGTCTTTGGCCCACGCTGGCATGGTTCGCGGGGCTATTGGTTCTGACATCGCTGCTGGGGTTCATCCTTGCCCTTGCCCTGTTCCTGTTCACCTTCATGAAGCTGCGCGCGGGTCTGTCCACGGCACTGGCAACCGCCTACACAGCCGCGGGCATCGCATTCATGTGCTTCATGGCATGGCTGTTGAACCGCGATTTCCCGCCGGGGCTGTTGCAAGACTACACCGATTTGCCCTGGCCGTTGGGCTAGGTCCGCCGCCACATAAGAGACTGACATATGCAAACTGCCATACCCTTCCTGTTCATGCGCGGCGGCACCTCGCGCGGACCATACCTGAACCGCGCCGACCTGCCCGAAGACCTCGACACGTTGGCCCGCGTGTTGATCGCCATGGTCGGCTCTGGCCACCCGCTCAACATCGACGGGATCGGTGGTGGGGCCGCGGTGACAACCAAGGTCGCCATGCTGTCCCAGTCCGACGATGACTGGGCCGACATCGACTATTTCTTTGCCCAGGTCAGCGTCGAAGACGGGCTGGTCGATTTCAAGCCCACCTGCGGCAACATCCTGTCAGGCGTTGGCCCCGCGGCCATCGAGATGGGGCTGATCCCGGCGCAGGACGGCGAAACCACGGTCAACATCCGGGCGGTGAACACCGGGGCCAAGGTCAAGGCCATTGTGCAGACCCCTGACAAGGCGGTGAACTACGAAGGCTCAGCGCAGATCGACGGTGTGCCCGGCACGGCAGCCCCGGTGGCGCTGCAATTCATGGAAACGGTTGGCGGTGCGACCGGCGCGCTGCTGCCCACGGGCAACCTTGTGGATACGATCGACGGCATCGACGTGACCTGTATGGACGTCGCCATGCCTATGGTGATCGCACAGGCCTCCAGCTTTGGCCTCACCGGCTACGAAAGCGCCGAGGCGTTGAATGACAACGCCACCTTCTTCGCCCGGATGGAGGCGATCCGGCTCAAGGCGGGCGCGCTGATGGGCATGGGCGATGTGTCCTCATCGGTCACGCCGAAATTCGGAATCGTCGCCCCGCCACGGGACGGCGGCACCATTTCCACACGCTATTTCATGCCCTGGCAAACCCATCCGTCCACGGCTGTAACAGGCGCGCAATGCCTTGCGTCCTGTGTGCTGACGCCCGGCACCGTCGCCAACGCACCAATCCCGAACGGACGCCCGGCAGGCATCGTGCTGGAACATCCCGCAGGACAGATCGACGTGATGGTGGACTACGACCTGACCGACGACGGCATCACGATCAACTCTGCCGGGCTTGTGCGCACGGCACGCAAATTGGCGGCGGGCCAGGTCTTTGTTCCCAGCGCAGTCTGGGATGGGAATTGACGTTTCAGCAATATTGTATACCATGGTATACACAATATAGGGGCCACAGATGATCGACACATACCAGAACTGCATCATCGCCGCGCGCGCGGAACTCGCCATGGCCCGGCAATTGCTGCAAGACGAGATTTCCAGCTACCCCAGCCCCATCGCGGGCTGCGACGCCCAGTTCAACCACCTGCTTGCAGAACGGCAAAAGGTGCTGACAGCGATCCGGTCTCTGGACGAATTTGTCTTTGTGCCAACACCGCGCACGCCAACGCCCCAAGCGGGCGTCGAAAGCAGATGAAGGTTCACATCCTCGATGACTGGTTCGACACGCTGCGCAGCCTGCCCTGTTTTGCAAAGCTGGCCGGCCACGACGTCACCGTCTGGACGGATCACGAACCGGACCCGGCCAAACTGGCAGACCGGGTAAAGGATGCCGAAGCGCTAGTTCTGTTCCGTGAGCGCACGAAGATCGGGGCGGACCTGCTGAACCGCCTGCCCAACCTAAGGCTCATCTCTCAACGCAGTGTTTATCCGCATATCGACGTCGCGGCGTGCACCGCCAACAACGTCCTCCTCTGCTCGAACATGCACGCAGGGTCCCCATCCTATGCCGCCGCCGAGCACACGCTTGCCTTGATCCTCGCCAGCTACCGCCAGATCCCGCAGCAAACAGCCTCGCTCAAGGCAGGCAACTGGCAAAGCGGCGTGGGCCGTACCCTGCGCGGAAGGACTTTGGGACTTTATGGTTACGGGCGCATTGCGGGGGCAGTTGCGACCTATGCCAAGGCGTTGGGCATGAACGTGCAATGGTGGTCCTCCGACGCCGGACGTGCCCGCGCCGCAGCCGACGGTGAAACGGTCGCGCCATCACGCGCGACGTTCTTTGCCACATCCGACATTGTCAGCATCCACGTCCGCCTCAAGCCCGACACGCGCGGGATCATCACGGTAGATGATTTGGCCGCCATGCAGCCCCGCAGCCTTTTCGTGAACACGTCCCGCTCTGGCCTCGTCGCGGCTGGCGCGTTAGAGGATGAGATGGCGAGGAACCGCATCTTCGCCGCCGTCGATGTGTTCGATCACGAACCGCTGACCGACACGTCCCACCCGCTTCTGACGAACCCGAACGTGATTACCACGCCCCATATCGGCTATGTGACCGAAGACGAATTTGACCTGCAATTCTCGGACATCTTCGATCAGATCAACGCTTTCGCAGACGGTGCGCCGATCCACATGATCAACCCGGAAACCCGGTCCTAGCGCTGCGCCGACGCCTCTTTCGTCAACGCGGCCAAGCGGTAAAAGCCATGGGCCATCTTCGAATAGGGCGTCAGTAAAAAGAACGTCAGCACGGTGCCGAGGTGGAGCGGCAGCAATAGCGCAACAGCCCCGGTGCCCGTCGCAGCATAAAGCAGCAGACCGGTCGCACTGACTGCAAAGAGCAGCAGAACAAACGCCATCTCACCGCCCCACACCTTAGGTGCGCCAAGGTTCGGATCAGCCTTTGTCTTGAGCCAAGCAAGACCCGCCGTGCCCAGGCACAGCAGCACTCCACCTGGAATGCCCAACAGCTTGGGCAGGCTGAACAGGCCGTAGGGCGCTTCAAGCCCGAACCCGTAATGCAGCACCGTCCCGCTGGATGTGGACGCAAAGCACAGCAGAAACCCATAAAGCGTGGCTTGATGGAAGTGCCGCCGGGCGTGGGTGAACCGATCCTCATCCTCGAAATTGCAACCATCGCCATGCCCGCCTTCAAGGTTTTTCATGCGTCCCGCAGACGCCATGGCGGACCACAGGTCACGCAAGTGAAACCCTCCGCCGCCCACGGCCCGCCAATAGGACCGCAACGACACGGCAAGCGCCAGAAGCGGCAGGACAAAGGCAGGCGCAAAGATCGCCACCATCAACCCATGCGACATGTACGCGTAGAACTCCATGCCATCCGCCGGGCGCAAACCCTGCGCGAGCATGAACACAAAGGCGACGGCCAGCGTCAGCCCCGCCGCAATCGCCACGCCGGACCGATCAAACAATGCGGCAAAACTGCCGGGCCAAGCATGTGCCTTCCAACTGTCATGCCGCACCTCTGCCAGTGCGCGCGGCAGGTTCAGATAAAACTCATGCGGGGCCGTGTATTGGCACGCATAATAACAGCCCCGGCAGTTGTGACATAGATTGGCCAACTGGGTGATATCGCCATCCGAAAATGCCCGCTCGCGGTGCAGCGCGGGAAAGACGGAACAATAGCCTTCGCAATATCGGCACGCATTGCAAATCTCGGCCTGTCGCCGCGCCTCGGCTATCAGATCAGTTTGCATGAGCAGCCGCCTTTTGTCCTGCGATGCGGCCAAAGACGGTGCCGATGGTCATCCCAAACCCAGCCAGATAGCCTTGGCCAAGAATGGACCCCGCCATGGTCTCACCCGCCGCCCACAGATTGCTGACGGGACGGTTGCCAATGGAACACTGCGCGTTTTCGTCCACTTTCAGCCCCAGATAGGTAAAGGTCACTCCGGTCCGCAGCGAATAGCCGTAGAACGGCGGCTCGATCACGGGCCGGGCCCAGTTGGTCTTGGGCGGGGTCAGGCCGGTTGTGGCCACGCCGTCCAGCTCCGTAGGTTTGAAGCCTGAAGTGTCGCCACAGGTCGCATTGAACGCATCCACCGTCTGGCGCAGCGCATCGGGCGAAAGCCCCATGATCACGGCGAGGTCTTCGATCGTGTCGGCCCTTTCAGGCGGGAACACCGATGGCATGAACAGATCAATGGATTTGGCGTCGATGATGGCATAGGCCACCTGATCGGGCTGCCCCGCCACCAGCCGCCCCCAGATGGCATAACGCTTGGGCCAGACATCCTCGCCCTCGTCATAAAAGCGCTGGGCATCCTTGCTCACCACGATGGAGAACGGCACGCAGTCCAGCCGCGTTACAATCCCACCGTCGAACTTGGGCGCGCGCCCGTCGATGGCAACAGCATGGCACTGGGTCGGGTCGCCCACCTGCTCCACCTGTTGATCCAGCAAATTGGCCAGCACCACGCCACGATTGTAGGGCGTGCCCCGGATCAGAAAGTTGCGCGCCGCAGGTCCCCATGCGCGGGTCAGCCAATCGGTATCGGCTTGAAAACCACCGGAAGCGACAACGACGGATTTGGGGGTCACACGCATAGTCTCGCCGCCGTGGGTGTAGTCGACCCAGACAACCGCGCCATCCTCGACCTCCAAATGCGTGACCTCCGCCTCATACGCGACCTCGACCCCCAACGTTTCGGCTGTGCGGTAGTACGCGTTCACCAGCCCTTTGCCCCCGCCCAGAAAGAATGCATTTGTCCTAGCCAGCGACAAGGTGCCGGACAGCGAGGGTTGAAATCGAACACCGCGCGCTTCCATCCACGGCAGACACTCTTCCGAGGTTCTGATGGCAAGCCGCGCCAGATGCTCGTCCGTTTTGCCCGCAGTCACTTTCAGAAGATCGTCGAAATATTCATCCTCACTGTAGCTGTCGACCAGCGGTCCCAACGGTCCGCGATGCATGCATCTGAAGTTCCGCGTATGTCGTGAGTTGCCACCGCGATACGGTTTCGGCGCAGCCTCCAGAATGAGCACGCGGGCGCCCGCCTCAGCAGCGGTGATGGCGGCGCACAAGGCGGCGTTTCCACCCCCAATGACCACAATGTCCGGCGTGTCGACCATCCCGCACTCCCCTCTGCAAAACGGCTTAGCATCGGCGATTGATTTTGACTAATGCATCCTTTCGATCCGCGGATTCTGTAGGCTGATCGATTTCGACTGCATCGATCTAGAAGCTAGTTTTGCTGTGCAGGAGAACCATGTTTTCCATCTTGCCCTCAAGAGACTGGGACCATCGCAATGGGGCATCACACTGGATTCAATACCTTGAAGTTGCCCGCAAATTGCAGATTTTTCCGAACGACGCTGACAGAGAAACCCGCGTTGAAGACCCAATGGATCAAGACGTCCCGCATGTTTCATGATTAATGGCGCCTGCTGTCTTTACGGTCAGAAGGATGAAGCAACCGGGCAAAGCGACTGCTTAAAGGTCGCCGTTCGACCCAAACAGCGAGCAGGTGGCACCTCGCCGCCATGAATCCTTTTGTTTCGGCGACCAAACTGGGTGGTTCGAACGCTATGACATTTACCGGAACTAGCGTTGCTCATACCGCTGGTCGAAAGATCAAGTTAACCCCGGAGCGTGTAGTCGTTTGTGACCAAGCAAACGCGGGGAATCCCAATGGCAGCCACGGCACCAAGTGCAATTCAAACACCCACTCTGCCCATATCGCCAACAGGAGGCTTTGGGCACCATGGGGTTGGGTCCAACGATGCAACAGTGCGCGCAGTTGTTGAATGTCCTGAAAACCACCAAGTCATTGATGAGTTTCTTGGCGTGCTGGACCAAATTGATCCCTCCGTGCCTCGTTCTGACGACCTCACTATGGCTTTGACTGCTGCTCTTTCAGCAACCAATGACACCGCTTGGAAAGCAGAACAATTTGCTCATCAAAGCCTGAAATTCGAGTTTCAGGCTTCAATCTTGTCAGGCAAAGATCAGATAGATTTTTCTCCTGCGACGTTGTCACTGATCATCGCCCTTTTGCATCACGGACGCATCTGCTGCCTGCTCCTGGAAGATATCCTGATCTCCCTCCGCAAAAGTCAGCTGGCGTTGGCCCGAACCGACGAAGCGGCAAGTACAGATCAAACCCGTTTGGTGGAGGCGATGGCATGTCACAATTTCCTGACCGAATATCTTTGGGAAGAAACTGATGCCGAAAGCGCCGATGTCGCCAGGCTGGTGGCCAAGGTCTCTGGCAATATCGAAGCCGGCGCCGAGGTGTCCGCCTTCGACCTGTTTCTGATTGGAGCATATGCACCGCTTCATGCCGTTGACGCGGTACGGAATTGGGTGCGCGAACTTGGTTGTTGCAACCTCAGCGCCTTGGACCCCACACTCAGGCTGCTTGTTTTTGACCGTTTGCTGGAGGACGAAACTGAAATCGAGGCGATTACGCCAGTCACATCGCACATCTCGAAAAAAGTGCAATCCCAATACGAAGAAAACCCATACCCGCGCTGGCGGCGCATGCCTTCGTTCACGGAATTTGAAGAAGTTGAGGCCTATGTCGCTGCCGGAACTGGACAGCGCCAGCGCCGCGCGACCTCCAATCAACAACGCGCCAAAGTGCTGATTGCCGGAGCAGGCACGGGGGCACATCCCATCAGTGTCGCTCAGACCCTGCCGCACGCTGCCGTGCTTGCGGTTGACCTGAGCCGGGCGAGCCTCGCATACGCGACCCGCGAGGCCAAGGCGCGCGGTGCAACAAACGTCGCATTCGCCCAAGCCGACATTCTGAAGCTCTCCGACGTCGATGTTGAGTTCGATCTGATCGAGTCCGTCGGTGTCTTGCATCACATGGAAGATCCTGAGGCTGGGCTACAAGCGCTTCTCAAGGTTTTGAAACCGGGCGGTTATCTGAGGCTGGCGCTATACAGCAAAGCAGCGCGTCACGCAGTGAATGCGGCACGGAACTACTATTCGGCTGACAAGTATGCGCCCGGCTTGACAGGAATTCGAGCCTTCCGGCGCGATCTGATCCACACGGATGATCCAGCCCTTGTTCCGCTCCAGACCATCCCCGACTTCTTTGCGGCTTCGGAGTTTCGGGATCTCGTGATGCATGTTCAAGAACATCAATTCACGCTTCTCCAAATCGATGGGATGTTGAAGAGGAATGGTCTAGAATTCCTTGGGTTTTCCAGTCCGTCCGCACACTCGGCACTTCGCAAAATGCCCGCCAAGATGGCACAAAGACGAGAGCGTGATCTAGACGCATGGGACAAATACGAACAGCGCAACCCGGATACCTTTATTAGGATGTATGACTTTTTCTGCATGAAGCGCTGAGGCGAATCCAAGCTAAGGAAAACATGGCAGATGTGGGTGGCTGCTGGTTTCGACGGTCATAGTATTTCCCAGACGGTGCGATCAGGGAAGTAGGCGCGGTCGACCTGCTTGGGGATTTTACTGAGTTGGACACTTGTCTGGATCGGGGCCACTACCTTGCGGGTGATCCATCATGCAGATCAAAGACATCTTCGAACTGGCTATCGAAACGCTCTGACCAAACGTGCGCCACCGGTCACACCCTAAATCGACTGGCCCGAGACACGCACCCGAGCCCCAACCCGCTGACGCGGCCGTCGAGGACAAACCAGACGCCCAGTTCTTCGGTTAAGTGCCGAACGTCGACGCTTGATCCTTTGTACATGAACGTGGTGTTGGGCGCGATGATTGATAGCCAGCGTGAGCGCGGCAAGGCGGTGAAGATGTCGTCGCTGATCCCGTGCGAAAAGAATTCTGTTCGGCATCACCTGACATGTTCTCAAAGGCAAGGCCCAGAGGATCGGCGATCTGCTGTTGGCTTGCGCCTTACGTTTGAGCCTCGGCAATCTGACGTTCGCGGTTACCGAGCGTGCTTTTGTCCGCGGCGTTGTCATTTACCGATGTTCCGCCCGAATGGCTCTGATCATGCGTGCGCTTTCCAACGCGATGACACATCGGGCTGCAAACAGTTACGCTAGCCGGGCGGCGGCGTCGCAAAAAAGACGGACGGTTTGGCGATAGATGCAAAGGGCCCGACCAATGTGACCCATGCAAGCTTCGGTATTGCAGCAAAGGACCGCGTCCCACCCAGATCGGCGGTGGCATGGCGCAACGGATCGTCGGTGCGATAAGCAGCCTCAGATTTGACATCCATGATTTTGATAACAGTGCGCGATCCGTTCATCCGGCCAAGGCCCGTATCCGCGCCGACTGCGAAGACGCCCTGCCCGTCCGGCCAAGCCTTGAACGGCTTCGGTGTGCCCATGGCATGATTGTCCACAAACCGGCCCTGCCGCCGGTACTCGAACAGGATCCTGAACTCTGCATCACAAAGCTCAAGCGCGTAGGTCAGAATCGCGGCATCACGACGTCCTGCAAATGCGGTAGATCGATTACAGCAGGGGCCATGCCCATTTTGATACATCTGCACGATATGCAACGTGTGGGGCACCGGACTATCCTCACCCCTACAAGATTGAATCAAAGGACGGAACGATGACGAATTTTGAAACTGCAAAAGCCTTTTTCGAAGCCTGCGAAACCGGCAAAGGGTGGGACGCTTGCGCATCCTTTTGCCATGACGGGGCGACCTTTTCCTGTCAGGCCGATGCGCTGGCCGACACGACAACTCTCGCCGCCTATGCGGATTGGATGAAGGGGCTTTTGACGCCTGTGCCAGATGGCCGGTACAAATTGACGGCCTTCGCAATTGACGAGGAACGGCGCACGGCCGTCGCTGCGGCTGAGTTTCACGGGACACAGACGGGCGCAGGCGGACCGGTGGCACCCACAGGGAAATCCGTTGTCTCGGACTATGCCTATGTCATGCAATTCGATGGCGACAAGATCCGTCATATGACCAAGATCTGGAATGATTTGCACGCGTTGCGCCAACTCGGCTGGGCGTGATGCGCTGGCGTATTCTGAGCCTGGTGTTTGTGTCCCGCGCCGGGCTGGGCCTTCAGTTTTTGACAGTAGGTTTTGTGGGCAACACCTTCGTAGACGCCTTCGACTTTAATTAAGTGGGCGTTGACCTTCTGATCGGGCCGGTCATGGCGCCGGGTTTGTTTCTGGCAATATCTGCCAGTTACTGGGGGCGTTGGCTTTAGGTGGGGCCGTGCCCTCGGTTGCGGCAGAAAGCTGGGTCATCGGGTTGGGCCGCCTTTTTGCAGGGGTCGGATTTCTGTTCACGACACTCTACTTCACCAAGATGGTCGCGGATTGGTTCGAGGGGCGGGAAATCGCCACGGACATGAGTGTCTTCGTCGTGAGTTGGTCGTTCGGCATCGCCATGGGTCAGATGGGCCATGCATTGCTTGTCCATGTCTACAGCTGGCAGGTCCCATTCCAAGCGGCCTCGATCCAATGCTTGATCGCAGCACTTGGGCTGTTTCTGTTCTACCGATCGCCGCATGGTTTGCCGTCGGCCGAAGAGGGTACGGGCGCGGCGTTGACAGGCTAGGAATGGCGTTTGCTGCTTTGTGCAGAGACCGCCCAGGGCGTGTTCGATGCAGGCCAAGTCATTTTCCTGCCGTTTGCGCCAAAGCTGCTCGAAACCCCGGGCCAATTCGCCGTTGCCGCTGCGGGCGCAATCAGCATCGACAGTTGGATCATGATCGTGTCTGGTGATGCCTGCGGGCAGATTATGGACCGTTTCGGCAGGCGTACCTTGTTTTTTCTCTCTGCATCGGCGGGGCTATCGCCGCTGCTCCTGATTGGCCAGCCCGGGACGGGCTTGGGCGCAAGCGTGCTTTGCATCGGATTGTCGGACGGAACACAAGCGTACCCGCGCGTTGGCAACGGTTCGGGCCCCTCCTAGACGTCCGGCCTTTCTTGCAGCAGTTGGTGCCCGTCAGCCATCCGGCCCGTACCCGGAATTCCGGCGACTGGCTCGAAGGCGCGTCGGTTTTCATGCGAGAACACCGGCAAATTGGCACATACCTGTCCGCTAAGGGATTGGCAGTTCAGAAGTCGCTTTCTCTGTTGAAACAACGATGGAAGTTCGAAACTTCCGGACATTCTTGTCGGCAAAGAAAAACCGGTGCGTGAAAGCTTCGTAGCCTGTGATGTCTTCTGCCATGACGATCAGGATGAAATCGGCCTCGCCTGCGATACAGTAGAAATGAGTCACTTGCGCGTCTTCACGCGCCTTACGCTTGAACGCATCAATTTGGTCAAGCCGATCCCGCTCCAACTCCACCGATACGATGGCCGTGATCCCCAAACCCACTTGCTTCGGGTCAAGAATTGCAACCTCTCGCTGGATAACACCGGCGTCGCGCAGCGCCCGCATCCGTCTCTGGACAGACGCGGTTGAAATGGCCGTTTTTTCTGCAAGTACCTGAATGGAGTTCTTGGCGTTCTTCTGAAGAAGATCGAGTAGCCTCCGATCTACGGCATCCATGATTGATGATCTCCAATAACTGAAATTCAGTGATGATGTTACATCATAAAACGCAAGAATTCGGTATTTTGTCGATCACCTTTTCCACCTAGTTCTACATCTATGAAACACGGTGCAATTGCTATCCTGCCTCTCGCCCTTGGTGCTGCCATCTATGGCTTCGCGTTCGGTCTTCTTGCCGCTCAAGTTGGTTTTCCATGGTGGGGCGTTGGGCTGATGAGTGCCGCCGTTCATGCAGGGTCCTCTCAGATCGTCGCGGTTGAACAGTTTGCGTCGACGCAAACGGTGATCGGTGCTGCCTTGGCAGGGGCCGCGCTGAACCTGCGCTATATCGGGATCGTGGCGACACTGTCAGACGTTTTGGCCGGACTGACACTGAGGACCAAATTGCTGGCCATCCACATCACCGGCGACGAAAACTGGGCGCTGACCATGGCGGAACGCGCCAAGTCGCGAGATGTCGGGGCGGCGTTTCTTATGGGATCGGGTTTGGTGATGATCACAGTATGGACCGCTTCGACCATCGCCGGGGCGGCAATTGGCGCGGTGCTGCCCAACCTTGAACGCTTTGGATTGAGCTTCGCATTTACCGCCGCGTTCATTGCGATGGCCAGAGGGCTCTGGCGCGGCAGGCCACAGATGTTTCCTTGGCTGGTCGCCTCGACCGCTACCATCGCTGCGGTATCTTTGGGCGTTCCAAAGGCCTATGCAATCGTCGCCGGGACCGCCTGCGGCCTCGCGATGTCCTTTTTCCTGCGACGCACTGGCAGAGTGCTCGCATGACGGGCGCGCACTGGGCTGTCATCGGCATCTTGGCCCTCGCTGCATTTTCTATTCGCGTTCTTGGATTGGTGGCTGGCGGACGTATTCGCGCGTCCCGCCATGCATGGGTATTGGACGAACTTCCGGGACTGATCGTGATCAGTTTGGTAGCAGCATCGCTTGCGGGTCAGCCCTTGCAAACATGGATCGCAGCCGGTGCCGCCCTCGGAACAGCGGCTGTGACCAATCACGTGATTGCCACGATGGTCGTTGGTGTCATGGCCTTTGCCGGTCTTGCAGCAATCGGGCTGTAAGGGTTTTGGCGACGACATAAGGCACATTTGCGTAAGCAGTTCTTCGGGCATCTCGCAGCAAATGGCAGGAAGAGATATTGCAGATCTCAGAGGCGCGGCGCCAATCTCGTGTTAGCCAAAACACAAACGTGACGCTTCTGTGCGATTGCGCGCACCGATCCGTTTCAGAATTTTTGAAATATGCAGTTTGACCGTGCCAACTGTTATGGACAGCGACTCCGCAATCTCTTGGTTCGACGCACCGGCCTGAACCAACCTCATGATTTCCAATTGCCGCGCGGTGAGAGCGGCGTGTGTCGCGGACCGCGTGGCTTGCTTCCGTTCAACTTGGGCGGGATTGGCCTCGACCATTGAACGGGCGGCGGACAAGGCTCGGGTGAAGTCCTCAAAGCTGCGCAATACCTCGGCCACCTGTGGCGACACACTTTTCGGGTCCATGCCGCTTTGAATTTTGAGCGCAGCCACCGCCTCGGCCAATGTGTTCAGAGGCTGCAACATATCCTGCGTCGCGATAGCCGCGAACCGGCTTTCGGACACTTCATTGCGGCGCGCATCGCTCAAGGCGCGCTCCAACGCCATAAGCGCCTCGCGCCGGTCGGTCACATCAAGCGCCACGCCATCCCAAATGACGGTACCATCTTCCATGCGGCGCGGTTGACCCAATGAACGCACCCATTTGGTCCCGCCGGACTGCAAAAGTACCCGTACTTCTTCATCCAGCGTCGTCAGGTGTTCAGCCGAATGTTCAAGCGCTGCGATGAAACGCCCCCGATCATCGGCATGAATCCAGGCGTGGTCCACAGCCGTCTCGGCCATCAGGGCGTGCGCATCAAGGCCGAAGGCGGCCTGCACCTCGGAACTGACATAACTGTAACGGTACGCGCCGTCCGGTGTGCGCAGTCGCTGCATCGTATGACCGGGAAAGGCGCCGCCAAGCAGGCTTGCCACATCGCGTGGCTGAGGAGAATCTGGATCAATCATATATCTTAGGGTATATATACTCCGAGAAAATGCAATCGAGTATATATCTTTTTATATTCACATTACTGATTCTGCTCTATACGCGTCCCCAATCGCAGCCTGAAACGGGCGCAGATGGGAGGACAAAACGATGGAAAAAATCATCATCGAAGCGCGTGTAAACGAGCTGGCAACGCGCCGGGGCAACCCCAATGTGCCCTTCCTGCCAAGCGAAATCATTGCAGATGCCAAGGCCTGTTACGACGAAGGCGCATCCGTCTTTCACTACCATGGTCGCAAAGCGGATGGCGCACCGGATCATGCGCCTGAATTCTATCTCGAAACCAATGCAGGCATCCGGGCGCAATCCGATATCCTGCTTCATCCGACACTGGGCTACGTGGCCAATGACGCAGACGCACGCGAACGCTTTGCCGCCGTCGAAGCCATGATGGCATCAGCAGACACCGCGCCGGACTTCGCTCCGATGGATTGCGGCAGCGTGAACGTGGATTGGTGGAACCCCGAGACGGGCAGCTATGACACCACCGACCTGATCTACAAGAACTCGACCGCGACGCTGATGTATTTCGCAGAACGCATCGATCACTACGGTCTGAAACCCTATCTGGTCAGCTGGAACGTCAGCTTCACCCGGCAGATCGAACAGTTCCTCAAAATGGGCGTGCTGCGCGGCCCGGCCTATGTCTGTTTCTGCATGACGGACGAGATTATCTTTGCGGGCCATCCCGGCACGCAGGCAGGTCTGGACGCACACACCGCCTTCTTGCCATCGGACTTCCAGACGGTCTGGACCGTGGTGAACTACAAGGGCGACCTGTTCCAGCTGTCCGAACAAATCATCCGACAGGGCGGTCATATCTCCATCGGACTGGGTGATTACGCCTACATGGACGGTGCGCGCCACATGACCAACGCAGAGGTCATCGCGAAGATCGTGGCACAGGCCCGCAGCCTTGGGCGCGAGCCTGCCACGGTCGCGGAAACCCGCGACATACTTCAAATGCAAAAACCAAAAATAGCGACGTGAAAGTCGCATGTGAAACGCTTGTCACAGGGAGAAAAATGATGAGACAAACTAAGTTGACCGCGAGTATTGCGACCTTGGCCTTGATGGCCGGAGGGGCCGCTGCTGAATCGTTCAAGATGCAAACCTTTCTTGGTGCCACTGCAGCCACGACAAAGGCATTTGAAGAGATGGCCGCGACGCTGAAGGCCGATACCGATGGCGAGATTGACATCAACGTCTTCCCAAGTGGCGCTGTTGTCGGCCCGACCGAGACGCTGGAGGCAGTTCGGAACGGGCTGCTGGACGGACACTACACCGGTCCAACCTTCTTTGCCGGTGTAGACCCGGCATTTGCCGTGCTTGGCGATACGCTGTCTGCATATCCAAACACGGACGTACGTGACAAATGGTTCACCGAAGGCGGAGGGCTCGAGCTTGGTCGGGCGCTCTATGCGAAATACGACATGCACATGATCTGCACGATCCACTGGCCGCAGGAACAAATCCCGTCCAAGGTACCGATCCGCAGCGTTGATGATTTCCAGGGTATCAAGATCCGCGCGCCGGGCGGCCTGCCGTCTGATCTCCTGACACGGGCGGGCGCATCGCTGGTCAACCTCACGCCCGGTGACGCCATTGGTGCGCTTGAAACCGGTGTTCTGGATGCATCCGACCTGGCCAATGTCGGGTTGAACATGGCGTTCGGCATGTACGAAAACGCCCCGTATTCGATCTTTGCCCGCCATTCGATGCCGGTCACTGAAATGTCGGTCTCCATGTCGAAATGGAACGGCCTGTCCGACGATGCCAAGGGGGAATTCCAGGCCGCTTGCGAAGGGCTGTCCGACACCCTGACCGTCACGTTGGGCGAACAGGAAACAGCGGCCATAGACAAAGCCATCAATGAAATGAACGTGGAGTTCATTGAGTTTGGCGAAGCGGACGCGACCAAGTTTCGCGACATGTTGCTCGAGGTCTGGGACGATTGGGGCGGTCGCAACGCAGATGCCCAGGCGATCGTCGACAGCCACAAGGCCTACATGACCTCGCTCGGCATCCTTTGAACAAGGGGGCCCGGCCGGAAGGGTGCACATCTTTCCGGCCCGTCCACGTGAAGCAGGACCAGATATGAACTGGCTGATCAGAAAACTGTCTGAAACAGCGTCCTATGGGCTGGGCGTCATCGTGGTGATGATGGTCTTCGAGGTTGTCGCCCGCTACGGCTTTGGCGCACCGACCTTCTGGGCGCACGAGATTGCTGGCCTATTGGGCGCGGTCGCGTTCCTGCTGGGCGGTGCGTATTGCATGACCGGTGGCTCGCACATGCGTGTCACAGCCCTGAGCGACCGGTTTCCGCCTGCTTTGAAACGTGTTTCCGAAGGTCTGGCACTCTGCTGCGGCGCGATCTACCTCGGCGCACTCGCCTACAGTGGCTGGTTGATTTCCCAGCGGTCCCTGTTTCGGTACATGCCCGATGGCACCTGGTTTCCGGAACGGTCTGGCAGTTCGTGGAACACGCCGCTTCCGGCATTCATCAAATTCGCACTGTTCATCGGGGCGGTTCTGTTTCTCGCGGTTGTGCTGCGGCAACTGGTAACGCTCGTGCGGACGGGTGACACACGCCGAAACCAAGACGGAACGCCGCACTGATGGACATCGGAACGATCACGCTATTGATCGCCGTATCCATGACGGTTCTGCTGCTCCTGGGCGTGCCTGTCGCCTTCGTATCGGGGTCAATCGCGGTCGTTCTGGCTTACGCCAATTTCGGGACGGCCGGGTTCTTCCTGATCTCGACGCGCACGGCAGAGTTTGTGGGATCATTCGAACTCATCGCGGTGCCGATGTTCGTGATCATGGCCTCTGTCATGGAAAAGTCGGGCGTCGCGGACGACCTTTACCGCGCCTTTCACGTCTGGGCGGGCGGTCTGCGCGGCGGCATCGGGGTGGTGACAACCTTTGTGGCCGTCCTTCTGGGCGCAACCACAGGCATCATCGGGGGCGAGATTGTCCTGCTCGGCCTCATCGCGCTGCCGCAAATGCTGAAGCTGGGCTACGACAAACGGCTCGCCATCGGGACGATCACGGCGGGCGGCAGTCTGGGCACCATGATCCCGCCCTCCATCATCCTCATTTTCTACGGTCTCACGGCCGAGGTCAGCATATCCCACCTGTTTCTGGCCACGCTTGTGCCGGGGCTGATGCTGGCCAGCTTCTACATCGCCTACATCCTGATCCGCTGCGGCTTCAATCCCGCGATGGGCCCACCGCTCAGCGCCGAAGAACGCGACATGCCCCTTGTGGACAAGCTCAAGCTGTTCGGGGGCGTGGCATTACCGATGCTGGTCGCCGGTGGCGTGCTGGTGTCGATCTATGCCGGCTTTGCATCCATCACCGAAAGTGCGGCACTCGGCGCGTTCGGGGCGACGGTCGCGGCGTGGGTCCGCGGGCGTTTCAGCTTCCAGATGCTGCGCGACGTGCTGGTACAGGCCATGCGCACCTGCGGCATGGTGTTCTGGCTTGTCTTCGGCACCAACGCCCTGATCGGGGTCTATAACCTCATGGGCGGGATCGATTTCGCGCGCACGACACTGGGCGGCGTGTCAAACGAACCTGCGGTGATCCTTGCCGTGATGATCGGCGTGTTCATCCTGCTGGGCTTTTTCATCGACTGGATCGGCATCCTGTTCCTGACGATGCCGGTGTTTCTGCCGGTGCTGACGTCCCTCGGGTACGATCCGATCTGGTTCGGGATCGTTTTCAACCTGTCGATGCAGATCGCCTATCTCACGCCACCCTTTGGGCCTGCCTGTTTCTACCTCAAGGGGGCCGCACCGCCGGACGTGACCTTGCAGGACATCTTTGCCGCGCAATGGCCCTTTATCGCGATCCAGGTGGTGGCCCTGCTCATTGTCGTGCTCTGGCCGGGCCTGTCGCTCTGGCTGCCTCAACTGGTTTACGGGTGATCTTTCATGGCTGACGCGTCCATCCTCGACACCTTGCCCACGCCGCAAACCAACAGGTTGAGCGGACAGGATCATCTCGCCCTGCTGGAACAGATGATGCTGATCCGACAGTTTGAAATCCGCGCGAAAGAGCTGTTCCTGAAGGGCGTGATCAAAGGGACAGCCCATTCATCTGTCGGACAGGAAGCAATCGCCGTCGGTGCCTGTCACGCGCTCGAACCTCGTGACTTCCTGCTCACCCACCACCGCGGCCACGGTCACACCCTCGCAAAAGGGGCCGACATCGGCCGGATGTTTGCCGAGTTGATGGGTAAGGCCGAGGGCTATTGTGGTGGCATCGGCGGTTCCATGCACATCGCCGATTTTGACCTCAACATTCTGGGTGCCAACGGGATCGTGGGCGCGGGTATGGGCCTTGGCACCGGGGCGGCGCTGGCCGCGAAACTGCGCGGCGACGGCGCGGTGGGCATCGCATTTTTCGGCGACGGTGCCTCGAACGAGGGGATTTTCCACGAGGCCATGAATCTCTGCGCGGTGTGGCAATTGCCGCTGATTTTCTTCTGCGAAAACAATCAGTACGGCCTGACCACGGCGACAGAAAGCGTGGTTGCAGGCAACGGCATCGCCGCACGTGGGGATGCTTACGGCGTTCCGAATGTCGTAATCGACGGCAACTCCCCCACGGCAGTGTTTGACGCCGTGGAAAACGCCGTCCTGCGCGCGCGCGCAGGGGATGGCCCCACGCTGATCGAGGCGATGACCTACCGCTGGGACGATCATTCCATGCGCGCCAATCTCGATGGCTACCGCAGTGCGACCGAAGAAGCCGACTGGCGCGCCCGCGACCCCATCACCCGCCAGCGTGATCTGGTCATCGCCGCAGGCGAAATCGACGCCCAGCAATTCGACGCAATGCAATCAGATGTCATCGCAAAGGTCGAGACCGCCATCGACTGGGCAACGGATCTGAAGGAACTCGACCTCGATGCCGCGCAGCAAATGGTCAAAGTGCCCCCCACTGCAATCCCTGTGCCGGAACCCGCACCCGGCACACGGTCCATCACCTACAAACAGGCCATCAACGAAGCCTTCCACCTCGAAATGGCCCGCGACGACAGCGTGATCCTAATGGGCGAAGACGTCGGCGCAATTGGTGGCATCTTTGGCACGACGGTCGGCCTGCAGCAGGCGTTTGGCCCCGACCGCGTGCGCGACGTCCCCATCGCCGAAGGCGTGCTTGCCAATTGCGGCGTGGGGGCGGCGCTGCGCGGGTTCCGGCCCATCATCGAAATCCAGCTATTCGACTTCGTCACCCTGATGATGGACGCCATCGTCAATCAGGCGGCCAAGGCGCGCTTCATGTTGGGCGGCAAGGCGCGTGTTCCAATTGTCTTTCGCGGACCGCAGGGCGCGGGCATCCGTCTGGCCGCCCAACACACGCAATCGCTCGAAATGCTCTTTGCCAATGTGCCCGGGCTCGAAGTCTACGCCCCCTCCACCGCCTACGACGCCAAGGGGCTGATGGCCCACGCCATCCGGTCAGACAATCCGGTCGTCTTTCTTGAACACAAACTGCTCTACCTCGGGGCGGAAACGCCCGTGCCGGAAGAGGCCTATGAGATTCCCGCCGGACGGGCCCGTATCGTGCGACAGGGCAGCGATTGCACCGTCATCGCCACGCTTGCGATGGTCGAACGGGCCGTACAGGCCGCCGAGCGTCTGGAAAAGAAAGGCATCAGCGTCGAGGTCATCGATCCGCGCACGATCAAGCCGCTGGACATGGACACAATCCTCGCCTCGGTCCGCAAAACCAACCGCGCCGTCGTCGTTCACGAAGCGCCCCTCTTCGGCGGCTTCGGAGGAGAGATCGCGGCCTCCATCATGGAACAGGCCTTTGACTGGCTGGACGCGCCCGTGATGCGCGTGGGCGCACCCGAAATGCCAGTGCCCTACAACGACCGGCTGGAACGGGACTACATGCCCGACGCCCGCGACATCGCCGCCGCCATCGAAACCGTCTGCTACAGGAGTTGACCCCGTGCCCAGTCGAAAAGTCATCATTCCCGAAGGGATGGAAAACATCTACGACACCTACCATTACGCCCCCGGCATCCTTGTCGGTGACACCCTCTATTGCTCTGGCCAGGTCGGTCGCGACGCAAGTCTGAACGTCGTTGAAGGGGTCGAAGCACAATACACCCAGGCCTTCGAGAACATGGGCAAAGTGTTGGCCGCGGCTGGCGCAGGCTGGGACGATGTCGTGGAACTGGAAAGCTGGTTCGCCCCCGACATGGGCAACCTCAAGACATTCATGGCCGTGAAGGACAGGTTCTTCACCAACCTCTACCCCACATGGACGGGCTTTGGCGTGCCCAGCTTTTCCATGCCCGGCATCATCGTGGAAATCAAATGCAAGGCGATCCTGGGGCTGTCCTCATGACCCGCGACCTCAAGGCGCAACTGTCCTCCGACCGGACCAGCCTGGGCACTTGGACCCAAATCGCAGCGCCTGAACTGGTCGACCTGATCGGACTGAACGGCTTCGGGTTCACCATCATCGACTGCCAGCACGGGCCCTTCGGCATCGAAACAGCCGAAAACCTCGCCCGTGCGGCGGATGCAAACGGGATCGCCAGCGCGGTGCGCCTTGCCGACAATGACTCTGTGCAGATCATGAAGGCGCTGGATGCCGGCATTCGCCACGTGGTGATCCCCAACCTCGAAACCGCTGATGCGGCGCAACAGGCCGTGGCAGCCACGCAGTTTGCACCACACGGCCTGCGCGGGGCCTGCCCGTGCTGCCGCTCGGGCGGGCACTTCATCCGCAACTGGACCGACTACGTCGCCGAAGAAGAGGCGCGGGTCGGCGCAATCGCCCTCGTTGAAACCGCGAAAGGCGTCGAAAACATCGAAGCCATCGTGAACGTGCCGGGCCTGACCGCACTAATGTGCGGCCCGTTCGATCTGTCCGTGTCCATGGGGTTCGAAGGCAACTGGCGCGCGCCCGAGGTCAGCGCGGCTGTGGAACATATGGTCGTTACCGCCGTGGCCGCTGGGGTGCCAGTGATGATGCCTGTCTTCTCCCCCGATCAGGAAGAGGCAAAACGGCTGATCACGCATTGGCGAACCAGGGGTGTCGCGACCTTTGTGATTGGATCCGACAAGATCCTGATCGCCGATGCGTTTTCGCAGTGGACGGGACGGCTTGGGGGTTAAGCAGCCTTCGAGACTGCTTAGGACTTGGCCGGCTGCCAGCATTCATTGCAGGTTTGTTTCTTCGTTGCTCACCGCTTGTGCCGCCGTACGAATGGTCGCGAGAATTCTGGATACGTCAGCATCGACGTTCCGCTCAGCAAGGCGATAAATACCAATTTCGATCTTTTGGCGTGATAGCTGTTGGACATTCAGCATGGTGACACCCCGCTCTTGGAAATACGAACGGCAGACCACTGGGTACATCAGAAACGCATCCGTGTCCTTCAAGATGTCCAGCCCAGCGGTCATTGAATTCGTACTCAGAAGGCCCGCCCGGCTCTTGCCAAGCGGTGCCAGTGACGGGTCGAATTCCGCGTGTTCAATGATGCCCAGGTGCTTGTTCACAAAGGGGGCAACGTCCAGTCTTGGGTACTGCCTTAGGTCACTTATGCTGACGGCCCGCCCGGCAAGTGGGTGACCTTTCCGTGCAAAAACAACATCTTCGACCGAAAATAGCCGTTCAAAGACCAGCCCCATATTGTCATTGAGCTGTGCGACCTTGGTGCCGACGAAACACGCGGTATCGCCAGATAACAGACTTCGAAGGCCATCAAGGCTGCTGCAAACATAGACGTGTAATGACACGCCCGAATGATCCTCCCAATACGACTTGACGATGTCGCGCATGAACAGCGACCACCACGCAAACCCGGTGCCGACCCGCACGGCCTTTTGGGTAGACGCCTTGAGGATGTTAATCTCGGCTGCTGCATGTTCATTCAGCCGCGCCATGACCTTGACGTGATCATACAAGATCTTGCCAAACTCTGTGAGCTGAACGCCGCGAGAGCTTCTTGTGAAGAACGCCACTCCATACTCTTCTTCGAGGCGGCGCAAGTTCACCGACACGGTGGGTTGCGACACATTCAGAGCCTCGGCCGCCGTTGTCACATTGCCGGTTTCTGCAACTGCCAGAAATTGGCTCAGCCGTCTATCCATACCCAAGCCCATTATAGGAAAAATCTATTTTAGTCGCCTGAAATCATATTTCCCTAATTCTGCGGTCAACACTAGCCTTTGCCGCAACCGCGTATCGCCAGGTGGCGGCGTCTATAAAAGGGAGGAACGTTTGAGAATGATGAAACACATTTCAACAGCTGCGATTGCTCTGGCGGCAACCGGGGCGATGGCTGACGGACATCTGATCGTCACGCCGGGCGAAGGTCTGTTCAATTGGCAGAGTTACGAGGAATTTGCGGCAAAGCATGACTATACCGGCCAAACCCTGACAATGGCGTCGCCATGGCTTGGCCCCGATGCGGTCGCGGCAGAGGCGGTCCTTGCCTATTTTGCTGAGGCAACCGGGGCAAAGGTCACTCAAGCCGGATCGGATAGCTTTGAACAACAGATCCTGATCGACACCGCCGCCGGGTCTCCGCCCAACCTCGCCGTATTCCCGCAGCCGGGCCTTGCCTGCGACCTCGCCTCGCGCGGATACCTGACATCGCTTGGTGAGGAAACGGCGAACTGGATGGCAGAGAATTATGCCGCCGGTCCATCCTGGGTCGCGCTGGGATCGTGTGCTGGCCTCGAGGGGTTTTACCACTTTGCCTATAGCGTCAATGTGAAGTCGTTGGTGTGGTACGTGCCGGAAAACTTCGAAGACGCGGGCTATGACATTCCGGAGTCCATGGAAGATCTCAAGGCTCTGACCGACCAGATTGTCGCCGATGGTGGTACGCCATGGTGCATCGGCGTGGGATCTGGGGGCGCTACCGGTTGGCCTGCAACGGATTGGGTCGAAGACCTGCTGTTGCGCACGCAACCGCCAGATGTTTACGACCAGTGGACCACAAACGAGATCCCCTTTGATGATCCTCGCATCGTCGCCGCCATCGAAGAATTCGGTGATTTCGCGTTGAACGACGACTATGTCGCTGGCGGGGCGGCCGCGGTCGCATCGACCGACTTCCGCGACAGCCCGGATGGAATGTTTGCAAGCCCACCGCAATGTTACATGCACCGGCAGGCCTCGTTCATTCCGGCGTTCTTCCCCGAGGATGTGGTTGTAGGTGAGGATGCGGACTTTTTCTACTTCCCCGCCTATGACGCATTGGATCTGGGCAAGCCTGTTCTGGGTGCGGGCGTGTTGGTGTCGATCACAGACGACAGCGAGGCGGCGCGTGGGTTCATCGAATTCCTGAAGACACCGATCGCGCACGAGATTTGGATGTCGATCGAGACGCAAGCCTTCCTGACCCCACATCTGGGCGTCAATCCAGACCTCTACCACAACGACACGCTGCGCGGTCAGGGAGAGATTTTGCGAAACGCCACAACCTTCCGGTTTGACGGCTCTGACCTGATGCCCGGCGGGGTTGGCGCAGGCACGTTCTGGACCGGCATGGTGGATTATGCCGGTGGTCAATCTGCGCAAGATGTTGCGGCGGAAATCCAAAAAAGCTGGGACGCATTGAAGTAACCTCCCGGTTTTTGGGCGCCTTTGCCCGAAAGCCAACCGCACCCTGGCTCTGGTCGGTCAGGGTGCACCCAACACTCCTGAAAATTTGAGCACGCCATGACACACTCGGATGCACCGTGGTGGAAAACCGCGACCGGATACCAAATCTATCCCCGCAGCTTCTGTGACAGCAACGGCGACGGCATCGGTGACATTCCGGGCATCACCTCCCGGCTGGACCACCTGCGCGACCTTGGCATCGGATTTGTCTGGTTGTCGCCCGTATATCGCTCACCCATGCGCGACAACGGCTATGACATCTCTGACTATTGCGACATCGCGCCCGAATTCGGGACACTGGCCGATTTCGACGACATGGTCGCCCAGGCGCGCGCGCGCGGCATCCGGATCGTGATGGACCTCGTGGTCAACCATTGCTCCTCCGAGCACCCGTGGTTTCAGGCCGCCTGCGCCTCCAGCCAGTGCGACGAACACGACTACTTCTACTGGCGAGAGGCCGGACCGGACGGCGGCCCGCCAGATGACCAACGCTCATGCTTTGGCGGACCGGCATGGATCTGGGTCGAGTCCGTGGGCAAATACTACTTCGGATTCTTCGGCCCCCAGCAACCCGATCTGAACTGGCAAAACCCGGCCCTGCGGCAAAAGATCTACCAGATGATGAACTGGTGGCTGGATCGCGGCATCGGCGGGTTTCGCATGGATGTGATCGAATTGATCGGCAAGGATGTCGACGCGCGGCACTATTATGAAGGCCCCGACATGCACCGGTTTATTCAGGAAATGCACCGCAAGGCGCTGGCTGGGCGGGACATCATGACTGTGGGGGAATCCGGTGCGGTCACCGCGCGCACTGCGCTGGACTATTGCGGACGCGACCGGGCAGAGCTGAACATGATGCACCAGTTCAATCACATCCACGCCGCGTGGGATCCGGAAAAGGGCAGGTTTGGCCCAAGTCATTTTGACCTTGTGACCCACAAACGCATTCTGGCGGACTGGCAGGACGCGCTGGCCGATGATGGCTGGAATGCGCTTTTCCTTTCCAACCACGACCTGCCACGGCCCGTTTCCCAATACGGGGACGAAGGGCGCTACCGTAAACGCTCGGCCAAGATGCTGGCACTTGTCACCTACCTGATGAAAGGCACGCCTTTCCTGTTTCAGGGCGAAGAAATCGGGATGACCAATGTCGCCTACGGGCGGATCGAACAGTTCCGCGACATCGAAACGCTGGGCCAGTACCGCGACCAAAGTGCGGCGGGCGTGTCCGACGCCGACTTCATCGCCGGGGCCAACACCAATGGTCGCGACAACGCCCGCACGCCGATGCAATGGAACACCACGGCACAGGCAGGCTTTACCTGCGGCACGCCATGGATCGATGTGAACCCGAACTACGTGGACATCAATGTGGCCGACGACAGGCGCGACTTCGACGGCATCTTCGCGTTCTACAAGTCCTTGATATCACTGAGAAAAAGCAACATCACCCTGCGAGAGGGCGCGTTCGCACTGCTTGAGGCGTCCCACCCGCAGATGTTCGCCTACACGCGCCGCCTGAACGGCACGTGCCTGTATGTTCTGGCGAATTTCAGCGCCGCAGAGGTGACGCTCAAAAGGCCCAAAGGGGTGACGACAGCCGCCAAAACCCTGCTCACAAACATGCCGACGCCCATGGACGTATCCGACACCCTGACCTTTGCGCCGTATGAGGCCTGCGTGCTGTGCGAACGCACCTGATCAGGATTGGCCCGCCGACAGCTTCTCCACATAATCGTCGGGGGAAATGGGTCCGCCTACCGCGTCGGTCGCATTGCGTTCCTCGTCGGTCAACGTGTCCTGAACGGCATCAATGCGCTTCCAGCTGGGATGCGGCTGCGCACCGGTCTTGTCCGGAACGTAGGGGCTGTTTTCCTGCCGCACATGTTTGTGCACATAACGCGCGCAATTCAGGAAAAAGGCGCTGACGGCCACCCGCATCAGCATGTTGGCCCCCGGATAATCGGACAGTTCAGGCGCATCCGTCTCGATCTGCGCATGGCCTTCGATGCGCACACGGTTCGGGGTTTCGAAGTCGATGAACAACAGGCCAACCTTGCCCGTTTCCATGGCGTTGCCCATGGACCGAAACATGCCGTTGCCGTCATAGTTGGGAAAGACCAGCGTGGTCGGATCCACAACCTGTACCACCCCCGGCGCACCGCCCTTGTGGGATACGGTGGGCATGCCATCGGCAGCAACCGTCGACAGGAAAAAGAAATCCCGGCTCTCGATAAAGGCCTTGTTCGGCGCGTCAATCTGATCGGCCACGATCGAGTGGAACACGGCATCCGCCAGCGCCTCGCGGTCATGCGCGCGTTGCAGCTTGCGCTGTGCGGATGTGTAAAACGTGTCGGGGGTCATGCCAGCGCCTCTGGCTCGCCTTGGGCGGTCTGCTCTTGTTCAGGCGGCGCCGCTGCTGGCCCGGACGAGCGGCCCAGAACGATACCGGCCACGTCGGGGCGGTTGTAGTGGCCCGCAGGGTCCGCAAACACCTTGGCCCCTTCAATCATGCCCAGATCAATATCGGCAATGGCAAGCCCGTCGGTGTGTTCGTCAATCGGGTCGGTCAAGCGGTATCCGTCGGGGCCAAACACGGCCGCCGCGCCGCCGCCCGTGGACACCATCGGGCGGGCGGCCTCGTTGCCCATGGTGATGTCGTCGATCATGTCTTCGGTGATGATGCTGCCGGGGGTCAGCACGAAACAGCCACCCTCAAAGGCATAGCTGCGCGACTCGTTCAGGTTCGCCTCCGCCGACAGCGCATAGGCTTCGCGGATGTCCTTGAACATGCCGAAACAGGGCCATCCCGCCACGTGGATCTGTTCGCCAAGCTGGTACATGCCCTGCCGGTTGATGGGTTGGATGTTCTCCCAGCAGCACAGGCCACCTACGGTACCGAATGGTGTTTCCGTGACCTTGAGATCGGTGGCAGGCCCTTCGCCCCAGACCGTCCGCTCCATGTGTGTGGGCTTCAGCTTGCGGCGGTTCATGACCCGTTCGCCCCGGTCATCCAGAAGCGCCTGGCTGCAATAGATCGACGCCTTGTCGCGCTCGGCATAGCCCAGCATCACATAGGTGCCTGCCTTTTTGGCGGCCTCTCCGATGGCCTTCATCTCGGGGCCGTCCGCGGCGATGGCGTTCATCCGGTGCCGCATGACCACCTCCATCGACGCCATGGGCGGCACCAGCCATATGGAGAACGGATATCCCGGCAACCAGACCTCGCCAAAGGCCAGAAGCTGGACGTCCTTCTTCCCGGCCTCTTCGATAAGCGCGATGGTCTTGTCCAGCGTTCCCTTGGCATCAAGCCAAACGGGGGCGGCCTGTACTGCGGCGACTTTGGTCATCTGAATACTCCCTGAATTCATGATCAGGAAAAATTAGATGGCAAAAGATTTGCCCTTGGAAGTCCCCGAACGGGTACCCTAGCAGCGGCGGCGAAAGGCGCTTGCCATGGCGGTTCGGTTGGTCGTTCCGAATGTCCTGTTCAGTGCTTTCAGATGCTTGCGCACGGCGGCCTCTCCGGTGCCGATCTGCTGAGCGATCTGCCGGTTCGACAGACCGTCAGCAGCAAGCGCGGCCACCTCTGCTTGCCGGTTCGTGAGGTTGGAACGTTGGACCGGAAGCGCCAGAAACTCCGACGCGATCTTCATCGCAACTGCAGACAATTCCAGCATCCCCTCGTGACCGATGCGTTTGACATTGGCAGACTGCGCAGCGCCAAAAAATAGAAGTGCCCGCATTCTGGAGGCGTCAAAGATCGGCAGCGTCGCAAAGCCCTCGATCTCGAAATGTTGGGAAACCTGATTGTAGAGCTGGCTGTTGTACCACCGTGGCCCCAACAGCGTCAGCGTGGAGACTGGAATGCCGCGTTCCTTGACCGAGGCGACCACCGGGTCAATCCGCAACCCGGTCAGCTCATAGGCGTCCTTGAACTTGCGCGGCAGACCCGCGATGTCCCCATCGCAGAATGTGCCATCCTCGCCAATCACATAGAGCCCGGCATTGTCCATCGCAGACAACGCCATTGCACGCTCCATCAGCGTGAACAATTTGCCATCGGGATAGATCGCGGTCGTCGCTGGAGACATCGAGGGACCAGTTTTTCACGTCGGACACAGCACTCTAAACAGAAGATCGGATTCGAGTCGAATTCGGAGACCTTAGCCAGACGCCTTCACCGCTGCGCAGGCCACTTCCCGAATCCACTTGTGCAGGGGGGCCTGATGTGTGCGTGTCGTCCAGAAGATATCCAATGCCAGCGGCACAGCGCTTGGCAGAGGGCGTTGCACCAAATCCGATGACATGGGCCGGGCGATCCGGTTTGGCAGGATCGCCACAAGGTCCGTCCCTGCGATGTACCCGCGCATATCACCGTACTCAGCCAGCTCCACAACCGGCTCGACCGTGATGCCGTGCGTTTCCAGATTGGCGAAGTACAGCGGTTGCCAGTGTCCGGCGAAGCTGACCGTCAGGAACTTTGCAGTCCGCAGGCCTTGGGCGGTCAAATCGCCCTGCGCCAACGGGTTGTCCGGGTCCATCACGCAAACATAGTAATCCTCAAGTAACCGCCGCTTGAAGACGTGTTCCCCGAGAAAATTCACTGGCCCCATCAACAGATCGCATTCCCCGCGCTTTAGCTGCTCTTCACCCCGCCCAAATGAATTCATGACGCGCAGGCGCACGTTGGGGGCTTGGGCCCGGCATGTGTTGATGAGCTTGGGCAGTACAATCATGCGCTCGTAGTGATTGCAGGAAATGGTCACCAGACCTTCCGCCGTGTCCGGCGAAAAGGCCCGACTTGTGGCGACCCCCTGAAACTCTTCAAGCAACCCAGCGGCGTGCTGCACAATCGCCCGGCATCGATCCGTCGGGATGGATGCGTTGCCTTCGCGCACAAACAGAGGGTCCCCAAAGCAGTCGCGCAGTTTTGCAATCGTGTAGCTGACGTTTGATTGGGTCTGACCAAGCCGTTCCGAGGCCAGCGAAAAGGATTTGAGATCATGCACGTATTGCAGAGTCCTGAGCGCGGCAAAGTCCACTTTCAGCAATCGGCTCATCGTTCGAACATCCTGTTTATCCAATACAATCAAATTTACTGATGTCGTAAATCAAATCAATCAAATTGACAGATGCTTGGAAGTTCGAATTGGTTCAGTGCATTGCAACCACTCGCATCCGGAGGATCGCCATGCCCAAGGACGTTCCGCATGTGTCGGATATCAGCATTGCCATGCTGACCGACGACCCGTATCCGTGCTTTGACCGGGTCCGTGATCGGGCCTCGGCCGTGTGGGTGGACAGCGCCCGTCTCAACCTTGTGACCCGGTTCGATGACATCATGGAGATTGAGCGCAACCACCACATCTTCGCATCGACTAATCCACAGTCTCTGATGAACACCGTCATGGGTCATTCGCTGATGCGAAAGGACGACGAAGCGCACCAGATCGAGCGCAAAGCAATTGAACCTTCGTTTCGGCCGGGCGTGGTCAAACAGCACTTCGCCCCGATTTTCAGTGTGATCGTCGATGAGTTGCTGGACGGCATCGCCGCCAAAGGACAAGCCGATTTATTTGACGCATTCGCGGCACCCATGGCGTCCCACGCTTTGATCGAACTGCTCGGGCTTGACGGTGTCGGATGGCAGGATCTGGCGCGATGGTCCCAAGCGCTGATGGACGGTGTGGGCAATTATGGCGCCGATCCAGACATCGCAAACCGGGCAAAGGATGCGTCCGATGCTGTTGACCGCGTCATCGACAAGGCGTTGCCCAGACATCTCAAGTCCAAAAACCCGACCATTTTATCCTCAATGGCACATGCCCCGACGCTGCACGGTATCAACCAAATCCGTGCCAATGTGAAAGTCATCATCGGAGGGGGCCTGAACGAACCGCGTGATGCCATTTTGACAAGCCTGCATGGGCTTCTGTCCCATCCCGATCAACTGGCAGCAGTCCGCGCCGACCCGTCCCTGCACAGCGCAGTTTTCGAAGAAGCCGTGCGCTGGGTGTCACCCATCGGTATGTACCCCCGGCGAGTCACATGCGACACGACCCTTGGTGAAACGCCACTGAAGGAAGGCGATCAATTGGGCATCTGTGTCGGCGCTGCAAACCGCGATCCGTCGCGCTTTACGCGCCCGAATGACTTCGACATTCACCGCCCACGTCAACAACACCTTGCCTTCGGAGCGGGGCCACATTTCTGCGCGGGCACGTGGGTGGCTCGTCAGATGGTGGGCGAAATTGCCGTGCCACGCCTTCTTCGAAGGTTAAAGGGGCTGCGGCTGGACAGTCAAAAGACGGTACAGGTCAGGGGTTGGGTTTTTCGTGGACCAACATCGCTGCCCGTGCTGTGGGATGCCTGAGGACAGATCAATGGTAAAGCTTACCTTCGTTCAAGCAGACGGTACCGAGCATCAGGTCGATGCCACACTCGGCTTGTCCGTGATGCAGGTCGCGCTAAGCCAGGGCGTTCCGGGGATTAGCGCTGAATGCAATGGCTCGGCGGCGTGCGCGACATGCCACGTTTATTTCGATGCGTCCGTATTCGACCTCTTGCCCGCAGTGCAGACGCATGAAGATGACATGTTGGACTTTGCCGCGTCTGATCGCAATCCGGGCAGCCGCCTGAGTTGTCAGGTACAGGTGACCGAAGCCATTGCAGGAACCCGCATTCAACTGCCCGACCTGCAGTGAACTGACCTGTTCATCGCCAAGTTTGCATGTATATCAGACATGCCGTCGGAAGAATTCCTAGCACCAATTTGTTGTGGCAAGGTCGAGGCAAACGTCCGCAACCATGGGCTTAAAGGACAAGACAGTTAGTCACGGCACTGCAAGATGTGCCGAGATTTCAGCAAACAGAACGCCAGATCACTCTTTTCTTGCATCCACGAGAAACGTGACGAGCGCCCTGACCCGATGTGGCAGTCGATCTCTTGACGGATAGGCCAATACTATGTCCTGAGGGTCGGTTTCAAAGTCTTCGAGCAGCCGAACGAGATGGCCCGCGTCGATGTCAGCGTTCAGGTAGTTTTCGCCCAGTCTGACAATGCCCAAACCGGCCTTGCACGCTTTGACCAGTGCGGCTGCGTTGTTGCTGGACCACCGCCCGGACACCTTCACCTCGAACGCAGCGCCGCCTTCGCGAAACATCCACCTTTGACCCGGTGCCGCAAGGCACGTATGCGCGCTTAGGTCACGTGGGGTATCGGGCAGGCCAGTACGCTCTAAATATGACGGAGAGGCGCAGACCTTGATCCGACGCTTGCCGATCTTGCGGACGACCAAGTCTTGATCATCGGGCATGCCGTAGCGCACGGCCAGATCAAACCCTTCGCGGATCAAATCGACCAGACGCTCGGTGATGTTCAGCTCAACCTCGATTTGGGGATGCTGCGATGCAAATTCGGACAGCTGTTCAGTCACCCAAGTTTCGCCAAACAGTCCTGCTGCCGCAACCCTCACCCGCCCCTTTACCAGATTTTGCTGTTCTGCAAGATCGGTTTCCAACGTCGCGATGTCGTCAAGAATGACATTGGCCCGTTCATAATAAAGCGCACCGATATCTGTCAGGTTCACGCTGCGTGTCGTGCGATGCAACAGTCGCACCCCCAACCGCGCCTCCAGTTCTGCGACACGCCTGCTGATGAAAGAGGTCGATACTCCGAGCGTCTCGCTGGCCCGGGTGAAACCGCCTTCAGTGACCACAGCGCAAAACTCGGCCAAGCCATCCAGCTTGCGCATTATCCCACTCCAGCAATAATCATTGAACCATTTACTATCTTAATCGCTTTGCGCGCAACGATTAGCTTCCTCTCATCAGACAAACAAGACACCAAAAAGGAAACACAAAATGTCCACGCAGACGCAAACAGCAGCAGAAATCGCCGCCGAACTTTTCGACCACTATCGTGCGCAGGACGTGCCCGCGATGGTCGCGATGTTCAAACCCGAAGGCATTGTGGAATACGTCCCCTTTGCCCTCGCCGGTCCTGTTGAGCAAGTTGGACCCGGCAGCTGGGGTGTCCTGATCGACAGCTTCCCCAACTTGTCCAATTCCATTCATTCGATTACGGGCGATGCAAGCGGGCGCAAAGCCTGGATCGACGTCGATATCTCGGGCACTCAGGCCAAGGAAGCCTTTGGCGTGCCAAGCAAGGGCCATGCATACAACCTGCGCCACTTGTTTGTCCTCGACACTGACGAAAACGGCAAGATCACACACATGACCGCCTTTTGGGACAACGTCGACTGGTACCGCCAGCTTGGCAAAGAGACCATTGATTGAACCCCGGCCAACACTTTTGAAAGCACGCTACCATGACACCTTCCCGTATCCTCATCGTCCTGACGTCCCATGATCAATTGGGCAATACCGGCGAGAAAACCGGCTTCTGGCTCGAAGAATTCGCAGCGCCCTACTACGAATTCCGAGACGCAGGCGCAGATGTAACGCTCGCGTCAATCGCAGGCGGACAGCCTCCGATTGACCCCAAAAGCGCATTGGCAGAATGGCAGACCGACGATACACGCCGCTTTGACAAAGATACTTTGGCAAAAGATGCGCTGGCCAACACAACGCCGATCGCAGACCTCGACGCTGGCAGTTTCGACGCGATCTTTTTCCCCGGTGGTCATGGACCCATGTGGGACTTTCCGGACAACAACACCCTCGCTCATTTGATCGAAGCGTTTGACGAAGAAGGCAAACCGGTAGGCGCAGTATGTCACGGTCCCGTGGCCTTGATGGCGGTCCGCAAAGCGGATGGCACACCATTGGTCGCTGGCAAACGCGTGACTGCCTTCACCAATGGAGAAGAAGACGCAGTCGGACTAAGTGACGTCGTACCATTTCTGTTGGAAGATCGCCTGCGTTCGCTTGGTGCAATCATCAGTAATGACACCGACTTCACAGTTAACGTGGTGACAGACGGCAATCTTGTAACCGGCCAGAACCCACAATCTTCAGCCGAAGGCGCACGCGCGATCCTCGCGCTGCTCAACGCAGAATAATACCGGACAGGAGGCTCCCCATGTCATTCGTTGCGACACACCCGATCCGCTCTTTGAACACGTCCCCTGTGCAAGCCGGAACAATTGCCGGACTGGCCGCCGCGATGATCTGGGGAGGATACCTGTCTTTATCCCGGGCCGGCGTGTCAGCAGGTTTGGACGGATACGACGTCGCCTTCCTTCGCTATGTCGTAGCCGGTCCATTGATGTTGCTCGCCTGGATGGTTTTCAACCCACGCGGACGGCCAAACATGCGACTGGGTCAAGCGCTGGCGGTCGCAGCGCTTTTGGGGCCGCCCTTCGTCTTTCTGAGTGTGGGGGGGTACGCATATGCCCCGTTGGCCCATGGGGCTGTGATTTTGCCCGCAACCCTGACGCTTGGTGGTTTTCTGCTTACGAGGATGTTTCTGCGGCAAAAACTGACGAAAGGACAAGCAACCGGGGCCATCGCGATCATTCTTGGATTGGTATTCATCGCGGGACCAAGCGCATTTCAAAGCGGCGTGGGTGCCTTGCGCGGTGATGCCATGTTTGCCCTAGCAGGGCTGCTCTGGGCCGGGTTCAGCGTGTTGCAGCAAAGATGGAAGCTGAACGCAATCGACGTCACGACGGTGGTATCCCTTGCCGGTCTTGTCACCGTTGTCCCTGTCTATCTGTGGCTGCGCGGGGTTGATGCATTTGCCGACTTGAGTGGACCAATGCTGAGCGCACAGATCATCATTCAAGGTGTCTTGTCCGGCGTGGTCGCGATGATCGCGTTTGCCAAAGCTGTGCTGTATCTGGGTGCCGCACGCGCCGCAACGTTTCCTGCGCTGGTTCCCGGCTTTGCCTTGCTGATCGGTATTCCACTCACGATGGAAATTCCGGGACCGCTCCAGGTTGTCGGCATCGTCATTGTGGGTCTCGGTCTTGTTTCTGCAATCTACAAACCGTGAGACCCGCCGATTGGATAACTCCACTCCCAGTTCAATGCAGCCACTGGCTGCCTTGGCTGGTTGCCATTTGAGGCTCGCATTCCCGACCTTCGCGATATCTTCAAGATCCACACGACGAACGACAGTCTCGTTTCGTCAATTTCAAACCTGTCAGAATTCGCCGCAGTCCACTAACAGCTTTGGCTCATTTCTTGCGGCTTGTTTGGTCAATGTTCGCTTTGTCTCTTCGGTTGTTCTGCGCAGTCCAATCGTTCAAGACCACGATTCAGAGGGTGGCGCGCATCCGAAATGCTCATCCCAACAGCGGCAGCTTAAGGGTCCCAAGTCATTGAAACCCAATCGCTCGACCAATCGCGCCCGGGTGCGGGAGGCGTCAGGAAAACGGCGTTGATCAGGCAGCGTTCAGGCAATGTCGAACGATAAGCGACACGCCCCATGTCATCGGTCAGCAGTCTTTCTTGCGCCACTTGGCCGTTGCGATATCGGCAGTGCAAATCGACCGGATGATGTGACGCTACTTTGTCTCCGGCATACAGCGTGATACCCGACCAGGACTTCACCCATTCATACTGAAATCCCAGCTGACGATCTTGGCCCTTATGGCCACCCAAATGCGTCAGCACTTTCGAGAACCGACGATAGGTTTCTCGCAGACCGCCATTTTGATTGGGGTTCGGCGGGTTTTCGGCAATCATATTGCTGGCCCCTACTTCCTCGGCAAAGGCAACGAAATCATCAACCGTTTCATGAACCAGCGCCGTTGGATAGGACGCAACCGCCAGTATGTGTAAGCCTTCGGCTTGGAACATCAGCGAAGGCATACCGTTTGCGAGGGAACGAGTGTGCAATACGTTCACCGCGCTGGGACCGATCCAATAGGCTTCTCTGTAGGCACGCGGCTCGAAAGGAAACACCTCGCCGTCAAAGTCTTCGCCAACAAAGACCTGCACTTCCAATGGCTGCTGAACGGCAGGCGTGCCCTCTACCGGTTCGATCCAAAATTCGTGAGCCTGCCCGCCAGTGCACATCGCAGCGCAGGCAACGCACCAAGCCCAAAAACTACGCATCGCCCAATACCCCGGTGGCCAAAACGGGACCAGTGGGCGCACCCGTCTGCGACCCGCCAACCGGTTCAAGGCTGACAGCGAGCAGCGCCCCTTCCTGCATGGTTGCCGTCGATAGACGCTCGGATTGATTAAAAGTGCCAAGCGACCGTGGTGTTCCATCCGCCGGGATCAACCAAAGTTCAAACGTGCGGTCGGGCACCACATCACCCGCAGTCAAAGCAATGTCCAACACATCGCCTTCGTCACCCACCGAAACAGAAAAGCTGTAATTGCTTTCATCGCTTCCAAGTTGTGCAGCAAGGTGCGGAGCATCACCAAGATTGGGCACAAAGAATCCGATGATTACCGCCATGGCCAGAACGGCGGTGACCAAGCTGATCGGCACCCGCCATCTGGATTTGCGCTTGGGAGCAGCAAACAGCCGCGCATCGATCCGGGCCTTCGATTGCCGCGACGGGTGGACTGTTCCGTAATTCTCATTCAGCCCGGCAAAGTATGCCTCCCAAGCATCTACCTCTTCGACAAATGCTGGCTCTTGACGCAATCGCGCTTCGACCGAGCGGCGTTCATCGAACGATAAAAGGCCCATGACGTACTCCCCCGCCAAGGCCCTGTCCACATCATGTGCGGTGGCGTCGGTCATCTCGGTGCTTGCTCCAAACAGTCGCGCAGACGCATCAGGCTACGACGCAGCCAGGTTCGAATGGTGTTCAGCGGGGTATCGAAGCGGTCCGCCAATTCTTGATAGGACCAACCCTCAAGGTAGGCTGCCCGCACCGCTTCTGCGCGTTGCGCCTCAAGCTCTTCGAGGCAGGCGTCGATCTTGGCGCGATTTTGCCTGTGGACCAGCGCGGTTTCCGGCGTCGGTCCGTCATCGGGGACGTCCTGGGCCATCTCAATAGGGGCCACGGGTGCCGTACGGATGCGCATGCGATCAATGGCCAAATTACGGGTGATTGCAATCAGCCATGACATCGACCGCCCTTCACCCGGCCTGTAACTGCCCGCTCGCTGCCAGATACGCACATAGGCGTCCTGCAGCACGTCTTCTGCCTCGGCCCGGTTTTTCATCATACGCATGGCGACCGCAAACAGTTGGCTGGACGTCATGGTGTAGAGTTGGTCAAACGCCGGGCGGTCTGACAGCGCTACCTGCGCGATCAACCCGTCCAGTTCATCCAGTATGGTCGAAGTACTGTCCATCACCGTGTTGCCCTCCTCTTAATAGACGCCGCCAAGTTCCAACCTGACGGGCCTCTGCGCACGTGTGATGCCACTTGGAACCGCATTGGGGTCAGTGTCGGTGCGTGCCTTTTGCAATGCGTTCAAGCGGTTTTCGTATGTCACCTTCAGGCTTTGTTCGGACCGCAAAACCGTTGGCTTGAGAAAGACAAACAGCGTGCGGCGTGTCTTGTTGCGATTGCGGGATTTGAACAGGTTTCCGAGAATTGGAATGTCGCCCGCGCCCGGCACTTTTTGCAGGCTCTTTAGGTCATCCCGGGTGATAAGCCCGCCCAGCACGATGGTGGAACCGCTGCGCGCCAGCACGCTGGTCTCTATGGACCGGCGGTTGGTGATCAGGTCTGCTGCACCCTCGATATTTGCGTTCACCAGCGACGACACTTCCTGACTGATGTCCAAGCGAACCGTGTCGCCATCGTTGATGCGCGGCAGCACATTCATGGTCAGCCCGACATCCTGCCGTTCGATGGTGGTAAAGGGTTGCACCGTGTTGCCATCCGTGGCGAACGTGCCCGTACGGAACGGCACATTTTGCCCCACGACAATGGATGCCGGTTGATTGTCGAGCGCCATAAGAGACGGGGTCGATAGCAGATTGGCGCTGGTCGACTGGTCCAACGCCTGCAAGAGAAGTCCGAAGTTGCCGCCTCCAATCGTGGCGCTGCCACCCGCTGTCGCCAATGCGGCGTTGGGCCTTCCAAGCGCTGCCAACAAGGTGCCAAGAGCAGCGCCACCATTGCCGAACGACGTGGCTGCAAGACCGCCGGGCAGGGCAAGCTCTCCCAATCCCAATTGCGCGCTGAGCCGTTGCGCAGTTTCGCCTGAGACTTCGACGATTGCCGCTTCGATCAAGACCTGCGCCCGTTTGCGGTCAAGTTGCTGAAGCAAGGCAGCTACTTCATTCAATTGATCCTCGGTCCCGCGGGCAACGATGGCATTTTGCGCCTCGTCCGCCGCGACGGTCACGTCGGGAACCTCCGAAACCGGCGCCGCCGCGTTCAGGCCGTTTTGCTGCAACTCATCGGCCACAGCATTCGTTGCCACTGCGCCAGCACCCGTCAAGGCCGTTGTCAGAATACCTGCCAATTGCTCGGCTTCGCCATACCGCAGCGGGAACACCCTTGTGGTCATGGCCACCTGCGGGTTGGAAACGGGCGGAACATCCATGGCCGTTGCAAGCATCGCGACCTCGGCCAATTCGTCCTCGGTGCCGCGAATGATCAGGGTGTTCGATCCCGGGTCCACCGACAATCGCGCACCTGTCGGGCTAGCCCCCAGCACTTCGGCAATCGCGGCCCCGACCACGGAGGCCTGCGTGTTGCGAAATTGAAGAACCCGCGAGGCGCGCGCTTCGTCCCTGTCGAGATTGCGGGCGATGGTCAGAATACGCGTCGCGCCTTCCGCTGTATCCGTGATCAGCACTGCATTGGGATCCTCCAACGCTTCGATGGACGCGGATGCTGCCACCAGCGGTTGCAGCACACGCACTGCTTCGCTGGCTGGCAAATTGTCCAGCGTTATCAAACGCGTAATGAAATCCTGACTACCTGCGCTGACCTCGCCCATGTCGACCCGCGCCGCTGCCCGCGCCGCTTCAAGCGGAACGATCTGCCAGATGACACCGCTTTGCACTGCGTGAAACCCGCGTGCGCGCAGGATGGACTGAAACAACTCCCAAGCCCCAGCACTGTCCAAAGGTTCGGCGGATACAACCGTGATCTCGCCTCGCAACTCCGGATGCACGATCAGGGTACGGCCCGTTATGTCGGCGATCTGCTCCGTTAGGATGGTGATGTCGGTCTGGCGCAGGTTGATTGTATAAGTCGCGTCTGCCGGCTGTGCGGATGCGGGCGCCGACAACGCCACCAAGAACACCATTGTTATGAACGGTCTCAACATCAGTCACCTCAGCGGAAAGGAAAAGGAAAGCAGTCGGCCGTCTCGTTCAACTTCGATCCGAGCCTGTCCGGCGGCTGCAATTTCGTCGTAGAACTGTTGGTCCTTTTCCGGATCACCAACCGCCTGGCCGTTGACTGTCCGGACCAGGTCACCGGACCGCAGGCCCGCCAACCGCACACCAACATCATGAGTTTCAGCGATCACGTAGCCCTCGTCCGTTGATCGCAAGCCAATCTCATCCAGAACGGCCTGCGGGTTTTTGCGGACACGATGACGCCAATAGTCGATATACTCGGCCGTGGTTTCCGGCTGCTCCGGTTTTTCGTACCTGGCGGGAACGACAAACCCACCCTGCAACCGGTCGAGCAATGATGGCGCATCAGTGACCACAGCAGCACGTTGCACATCGGTCTCGCTGTCAAAGCGCAGCGTGATTGTGCTTTCACCATCTGTCAGTTCGACCAATTCGGATGTGATTCGGGCGACATCCCATTGGTCCGTAACGCGCATCGCCTCACGGTAAAGACCAGGTTCGCCGTTCACGTCCAAAAGAGCAGTCGACAAAGCATCCCGAGCAGCAAAAATGCCACGCAATAAAATGTCGGGCCGGTCAGTGGTGTCTGTCGCCAAGGACCCATCTTCGACCGGAACACGGCCAAAGGGGGCCAACGCAAGCATGGCACTTAGGTCAGTGGCCGGTTCTTTCTGCTGCTCCGGCAGGTTCACGGGCATCGGCGCTTCAAGCACGATAACGCCTGCCACATGACGCGCCGCGGGCACAGCCGCCCAAGCGATATATCCGAGAGCCAGAAAGGCAAAACCCGCGCGTATTGCCGTATCCTTGCCGATCATTCGACGGCACCGCTTGCGGTGTCGATGAACCCGGTCAAACGCGCCAATACAACATCCCGGGCCACGGTTGTCGCGACAAGGATATCAACCCGTTCCAAATCCGGGTCAGGCGTTGCTGACTGGTCCACGCGGACCTCCCATTCGGTGCCGCCCATTTGGACGGTCCCGGACATCTCGCGCCGTGCCTCCAGTTGGACCATGGCGTTTTGCGCGACCCAGCGGGCAATGGTTCGATCAGTGACGGCGGTTACCGTGTGCGTATGCGCTTCAGTCGCTGACAGAATGACCGAGGACGACACGGCAAGCACCGTCATCGCCACAAGCGTTTCAATCAGGCTGAAGCCATCGGTCTTCGGCGCACGCATGTTCATGGCTGGTCTTGCAGGCGCACGCGCGCGCCATCAAAGAACACGATCTGACGGCCTGCACCGCGACCGAACTCGGCGCGAAAGGGTGTAGCACTGCTGGGTATCAAACGGGCGGACACGGCATAAACCTCTTTTGCATTGATTGAGATACGAGAGGTCGACGCAGAAAGTTTCGCCCGCGCGAGATGTTTGTCCGAATGCGCCACCCACTCGGCATCAGACCCGCGCTGAACAAACCGGATCGCTTCGCCATCGTGCAGGACGCCAAACCCTGTTCCGGTGACAAGCGCCTGATCAATGGCCCGGTCCAATTGCGCCACGAAGGCCCGGGCCGCCGCCTCATCAGATGTCGAACGCTGAGATTGGGGCAATGACAGAGCAACAGCACTCGCCACAATCGCAAACAGCGCCAACACGACCAGCATCTCAACAAGGCTGACGCCCGCATGACAGGCACGATGCTGTGTCACAACTCCGCTCGTGCCCGGGTGTCGCGCAATGGAATGTCTGCATTTACCCCGTCACCGCCCACGGCGGCGTCAGCCCCAAGCGAGACTAGATCGAACCGCCCACCCTCAGAGCGATAAACATAGGGCGTGCCCCAGGGATCCAACGGCAGCACCGTCAGGTACCCATCGGCGGGCCAGGTGCGTGGCAGCGGCGGTGTCACCGGCCTGATCGCCAATGCATTCAAGCCCTGCGCTGTCGTCGGGTAGCTGCCATTGTCCAACCGATACAGCTGCAATGCACCGGCAATGGACCGCATATCTGTCGCAGCGACGGACACGCGGGCTTCATCCGGGCGGCCAATCACATTGGGTACAATCAGTGCGGCGACAACAGAAATCATCACCAGCACAACCATCATTTCGATAAGCGTCACACCCGCCTCTGGGCTGCGTTTGGTCCGCGGATCGCGGCCATAAGACATCAATTCCGACATGAAACTATTTCCTCTTGCGGCTCGTATTGTCGATTACATAGGCGCGAAAATTCTCGCCGTAAAGGTAATTAATTATGCTAAATCAACAAGTTAGCATGGCTGACATTGATCGCCCAGATGCTTACTCAACGGCGTTGTCTCCCCTCCCGTCGGGCAACGATGTCCGGTCGGTTGATCCTGAACTTAAAGCGCGCTTGATGCGCGCGGCGGCGGCCTCGGACCGCTCTTCCCCCCAGGTGATCCCGGGTGCCGCCGTCCTTTTGCTCGCTCTTGACTTGCCCCTGAAAACGGATCGCAAGCGCCGCACGGCTGCTGCATACGCAGCCGAACCCTTTCTGGTGACGGGCCTCGACGAAACACATGTGGCGGTTGGTCCCCTGCTGCGCGGGTCGGTGCGCCTGTGCGCAGCGATTGATCGCAACGACCCGGAACTGCAAACTGGGGGTGACTGGGCTGTCCTACCAGATCTCTGTGCCGTACCCATGCCACTGACACCTGAGGCCTGGAGCCTGTGGTGCAGTCCTTACGCCGTTTACATCAGAACTGCTGATGGCGGAGGGTGCGTTGTCGACATCGAGTGTTTCGCCGACCTATGGCGCGCATTTGACCGACCACATATCGACCTTTGGCATGGTACGCCGCCTCCGGGCATAGACATCGGTCAGCACCATGCTGTCGTTCCCAAAGTAGACGCATCAACGTTCGATCTGGATATGCGTCCGGGCGGATCGCACTCTCTGAAACAGTGGCGCAGGCACCTGAATTTCGCCGTTGGCGTTGGCGCTTTCGCTGGCATGGCGCATGCCGCATTGTTGGTCCTCGACGCCCGTGCGCTGGACCGTGCGACAGCGGATCGCCGTGTCGCCCTTATCGAACATGCGTCTGACCGAGGGATATCGCTTGACCTGACCTTGCCCACCCCGGTGATAACCACAGACCTGATGCAACGCGCCCGCCCCGCTACATCGACGGATCCGTTGCTGCGGCTGCTTGCGCGCACGGGCGACGCGTTGTCCGGCACGGACAGCATCGCCTTTCGAGACCTGCGGTACGATGCAAGCGTTGGTACACTGACAATACTGATCAGCGCGCCTGATCTCGCAGCGCTCCAACGCGCCGAATACGCATTACGCACGGGCAGCATGACGGTCGCGAGCGGGGCGGCATCCACGGGCGCATCGGGCGCCGAAATGCAATTGGCCCTGTCGGAGGCCACTTGATGCGCAAAATGTCCGCCCGCGAAAGTGTGCTTTGCGCCGCAACCGCAGCTGTGATCGGCACCGTGGCATTGTGGAGCCTTGTCATCTCGCCGTCACTGTCGTCCCGCAGTGACAGCTTTGCACAATTGCGGAAAATCGACGTCCTTTGGGCCGTTCTGGACCAACTGCCGGATACGCTCACTTTGCCAGCAACGCGGACGACCCAGCCGCTGCGTGATCGGGTAACCGCTTCGGCGCGTACCGCGTCTATCGACATTCGCCGCCTTGATCCACAAGGCACGGCACTTTCTGTTTCACTGGATGCCGTGCCGTTTACTGCTCTGCTCGGTTGGTTGGAAACCTTGACGACGACGGAGGATGTACAGGTTTATTCAGCCGAAATCGGGCGTCGGCCCGAACCGGGGATCGTGTCCGCCCGCATAGTGATGGAGGACGCGCAATGACGACACTTCCTTACGCCTTTGCACGCAGCAACGAGGTGGTTGTTACGGGCGACCACTGTCATTTCACATCGCATACACCGTTTGTGGCACTGGCCGAGGCGCAGCGTGTGGCCGGTCAAGCTCTCAACTTTCGCGCAGTTTCCACGACCTTTCTAGCCGACATCATGGAAGACACTTATCGCGACAGTGCAAGCGCCGCCGCTGGCGCTGCCGAACAAGCTTCGGACCAAGGTGCAACGGACCTTGCTTCGTTGGCTGACACGGCTGCCGCTGTTGACGATCTGCTGGATCAGCGCGCAGATGCGCCCGTCGTCCGGTTGATCAATGCTATCCTGCTTGAAGCCATCCGGGCGCGCGCTTCGGACGTGCATATCGACGTTGAAGAGTCGCAACTGGTCGTGCGCTTCCGTGTAGATGGCGTTCTGCGCGAAGCGCTCACTTCGAACCGGGCACTTGCCCCGCAATTGGTCAGCCGCGTCAAGGTCATGGGGCGGCTCGACATTGCCGAAAAAAGACTGCCGCAGGATGGCCGCGTATCCCTGCGAGTTGCCGAGTTTCATCTTGATGCCCGGATCTCGACCATTCCCACGCAGCACGGCGAGCGTGTGGTCATGCGCCTGCTAGACCGGGGGCAGACGCGGTCGGGCGTGGTGGGTTTGGGCATGAGCGACCATATGCGCGCAGCATTTGAAGGCCTGCTCAATCGCCCCGACGGGCTGATCCTCGTGACCGGGCCAACAGGGTCCGGCAAGACGACAACGCTGTACGCCGGGCTCGACGCCCTGAACAACCTAGAGCGCAATATCATGACGATCGAAGATCCGATCGAATACGCTCTGCCCGGCATTGCTCAGATGCAGGTGAACACCGCGACGGACCTGACCTTTGCACGCGGCCTGCGCGCGTTGCTGCGCCAAGACCCGAACGTGATCATGGTAGGCGAAATCCGCGACGGCGAAACCGCCCGGGTCGCCGTGGAAAGTGCGATGACAGGGCACCTTGTGATGTCGACGCTACACACCAATTCTGCCATCGGATCCATCGCGCGCTTGATTGATCTTGGGGTCGAACGGTTCCTGCTTGCCCCCATGCTGCGCGGTCTGATTGCACAGCGTCTGGTGCGTCAAACCTGCGCGCGCTGCGCGGCGGCCCACACGATCACCGAAAGTGAAGCAGCGCTTTTGTCCCATGCGCTGACCGCAGGTGAAACGACGCTGGCAGGCTTGGGCTGCGATACATGCAATCACACCGGCTTTCACGGACGCCTCGCCCTTTACGACCTTGTCGAGGTCATTCCGGAGCTTGAGCGCGCCATCACCGACGGCGCATCCGAGGCGGAGCTTGCACAGCTTCTTAACCGCGCATTTCCGGGGCTGCTGTCCGACGGCGTGGACAAGATCCGAGAGGGCCTCACCACCCCGCGAGAGGTCGCGCGTGTGGTTTTTGAAATGGCGCAGGACGCCGGCATATGATCCGATTTCGCTACAGCGCGGTGGACTCCAACGGCAAGGCCCGCGCCGGACGGATCGAGGCCATAGGGATCGAAGCCGCCCGCGCCGCGCTACGCGTCAAGGGCCTGTTGCCCCTGTCCGTGGCACAGACGGGCGGGTGGCGATTTGAGATTGGCAGCGCTTTCACCCGGCATGGTTCCCGCCCCCTCTCGCCCACCGATCTGGCGGTTTTTACGCGCCAGATGGCAACCTTGTTGAGCAGCGGCGTGCAGGTCGAGGCGGCCCTCGCCACGTTGGCCCGGCAAGCCAACCCAAGGCTTGGTGCGACATGTCGGGCTCTGCGACAGGCGATCCTTGACGGCGCCAACCTCAGCACGGCTCTGCGGGACGCAAGAGCCGGATTTGACCGGTTCTACCTCACCTCGGTACAGGCGGGTGAGCGGGCCGGGCAACAGGGCGCGGTTTTGGCGCACCTCGCCGACCATGCAGAAGGACGGCTGCGCAACCGTCAGACGGTCGCGCTGGCGCTGATCTATCCCGCCATCCTGATCGTCGTGTCGATTGCCGTTGTTGTCGGCCTGTTGGTATTTTTGCTGCCTGATATCGTCCGTGTCTTTGCGACGCGCGGCGCCGATCTACCACCACTCACGAAACTGATGATCGGGCTCAGCGACTTTCTGACAGACAATGCGGTCATCGTGATCGGGATCGCACTTGCTCTGCTGATTGGGGTAACGGCAGGATTGAGGCTCCCGGTAGTGCAGCACGCTTGGCACACTGCGCTATGGCGCAGCGGTTTGGCGCGCCAAATGACTATTGTACAGTTTTCAGGTACACTCGCGACATTGACGCAAAGTGGCGTGCCGCTGGCTGATGCCCTTTCATCAGCCACTGCGACAGTCAGCAACCAGACCGCCCGGGACACTCTGGCCGAGGTCGCGCGCGACGTGCGCGATGGGGTCCCGATGTCGCGGGCGCTTGCTCGTCAAAACGGCTTTCCCCCGATGATGATCACCATGATTGCAAGCGGTGAAGCGGGCGGCAGCCTGCCCACCATGCTGGGCCGTTTTGCGCAGGATCAATCGCAAAATCTGCAGGCGCGAGTGAAAACGCTAGTCGGTCTGGTCGAGCCGCTTGTCCTGCTGGGCATGGGCGGCGTCGTGATGCTGTTGGTGCTCGCCATCCTTCTGCCGATCGTCAACCTGAACTCGCTGGTCGGATGATGCGCAGCCACACACCCACATCAGGAGTACCGCGCCATGTCAAACGGACAATCCCTTAGCCGCCGCAGATGCTTGGCCATGTTGGCAGCAACCCCAATAGCCGCAGCCTGCACCGACGTGTCCAAGGCCGAGCGGCGCGGGCGTCCCGCGCGGGCAGATGCGCAGGTTGCCCTGCTGCTTCCGCTGTCCGGCGCGCGCGCAACACTGGGCCAGCAAATGGCCAAGGCGGTTTGGTTGGTCGAAGACTTCGGCGGCGCGCCGGGCCAGACCAAGGTGCTGGACGCAGGCGAAACACCGCAGGCCGCAGCACAGGCCGCGCGCGTTGCGGTGGCGGAAGGGGCAAACATCATTGTCGGCCCCCTGTTTCGCGATCAGACACCCGCCGTGGTCGAGGCGGCGGGCAGCGTGCCAGTTCTGTCATTGTCCAATGATACGACCCTTGCCGCGACAGGGGCTTGGGTGTTTGGAGTTACGCCCGCGCAATCGGTGGACACTGTATTCGGGTTTGCCCAAAGCACTGGCGCGCAAAGGCTGGCGATCCTCGAAACCGGCGGCGTGCTTGGACAACAAGCAACAAAAGCACTGCAGTCACGGGCGCGCACGGCACGTATCACAGCGCTGCCCGCCGTTCCCGCCACAACGCGGCCCGAAGATATGGGTGATGCGCTTCGGCAATCGGGTGGAGGCACCATGCCCGACATCGTCTATGTTCCAGCGACAAACACAAACGCGCTTCACCAAGCGGAAGCCGCAGTGCAAACGGGTGTGACGACGATCGGCTCACTGCAATGGTCCGCCTTGGCTCAGCCTCAGTTGGATCGGCTCGACAAGGCCTGCTTCACCGGCCCGGACCCCGTTCGCTTCGACCGATTGTCCTCCTTTTTCAGGGCGCAACTCGAGGAAGAGATGGGCGTGATTGCAGCCCTCGCCCTAGACGCCGTCGGCTTGGCACAAACGGCGAGTAACGGCGGAGACCTGCGCCAACGTAAGAGCTACGAAGGCCTGTTGGGCGATACACGATTTGATCGGAACAAAACGTGCCAACGCACCATGGAAGTACTGAGGATTGATGGCGGTGCCGTACGCCCTGTCCTATGATTGTAAGGGCGCGAACAGCGGGTGTCACGCTCATCGAGATGCTGGTGTCACTCACGATCTCGGCGATGATCGGTCTGGCGGGGTTTGCCTTGCTGGAAAGCGTGACGCGGACAGAGGCAGGAGTGGCTGGCCGGCTTGACCATTTGACCTTGCAAGATCGCGCATTTCGTTTGCTGAACTTGGACATGGAAATCGCAACTCTTGCGCGTTTGGGGGAAGCGCTCGAACTGCGCATCTCGGGGCAGACTATCATCTGGGAGGCCACTGACCAAGGCGTTTTCCGCAGTGTCAACATCGCCAAAGGGGGCGTGATCAAACAGAGCCTTTTGGACCACCCCGCGCGCCTGTCGCGTCATGCGTCAGGCATCCTGGCTCTCCGATTGCCGGAAACGGGCGTCTGGCGGCTGGTTTCTCTTCCACCCACGCACAGCGAATGACACGGAACCGCCAATCCGGCGTTAGCCTCTTGAATGTGCTCGCGGTTCTCGCTGTTGGCACCGGGCTTGTGCAGATCATGTTGCGCGATCAGGATGCAGCGGTGCAACGCCTTGATCACACAAACAGCGCGGCCCAAGCGCACGCCTTGGCGAAGGGTGGCATTACCTCGGTTGCCGTCGCATTGCGGCGCGACTTTCAGGATAGCCCTGATATCGATCATCTTGGAGAACCTTGGGCGCAAGCAGCGCAGGATCAAATCGCGCTGGACTTTGGACAATTCGAAGTGTCGATCGAAGACGCACGCGGCAAATTCGATTTGAACGCACTGGGTCCGGCTGCGCTTGCCGAAATACGGGTGTTTGAAGCTCTGCTTGTCACTCTTGATCTGCCGAGGATTTTGGCTGGCCAAATCACGCAGATTGTTCTGCAAAACGGGCCATTGACCGGCCCTGAGGCACTGCTTGAATACGGCATCGCCCAAAGTGACGTCGACCGTCTAAACCCCCATGTCACCGCCACAGAAACGCGCGGCACACTCAACCTGAACACGGTGACAGCCCCCTTGATGGCAGCGTTGCTGCGCAACCCATCTGCTGCGCGGGGTCTGATCGCACGCCGCGCAGCACAGGGTTGGTTGGAGGCACGCGATCTTGCAGCCCTCGGTGTCGTGCAACCACCTATCTCCGGATACACCTCTGATACCTTTGACGTCACCACAGTTGCATCTGTGGGCGAAGCGCGGGCCAGACTGACACGCAGGCTTGCCCGCGATATGGATACGGGCAAAGTACACCGCATCGCACTGCCATGAAAAACGCCGCCGGGCGGACCCGGCGGCGGCTGTTTTCCTTGCTCTGGAGGATCAGAGTTCGAACGGATCCTGCGTCAATTGCAACACCAGATCGGCGTTCGACACGTCAATGGGGGTATCGTTCGGACGTTGCGCAAAAGCCTGCTGGAACGTTGAGCCCAATGCGCCGATGGCGTCAGCACCGCCGCCGCCCCCACCGCCGCAGGCCGCGATCAAGGCCAGTCCTGCGCCAGTCAACGCCAATCGTAAATGTGTAAGTGTCATGTCGTGCTCCTTTCTTGCCTATGCATCAGTTCACTACCGACACGGTACCGTTTGGAGACCCTGGGATCGGTTTGTTGAGATATGGAAATGCATTCTGCAGCTCTGTGGCCGAAATCGGCGCGCCGTCGGTCAGGGCAACGTTCCCAACCGGGGCTTGATCAGGCGTACAGAAACCAAGGTTAACGAGGTCGCTGGTTGTATCCTCTTCTGCGCCATCGACGCCCAGTTCGGCACCCAGAGGGACCGGGTGGCACAGCGCGCCTAAAGCCACACGCAAGATCACGTCGATGATGTCATCGCCAGGGCGACGGCCATTGGGGAATCCAGCCAGATCCTCTGCCACCACACCAAAGGAATTCTGCGCATCGCGGAGCGTGGGCGGGACGGCCGTGTTCAGACGCATCATTTCGGCCGCAGTGACGTTCTGCGGCTGGTTCAGCCCCGGCAACCCGGTCAGGAACGCTGCAACCAGATCAGTGCGCGGCAGGTTCTTGGGCGCAACATTGTCAACCAGACCAAGGTCGGGACCGAACAGCAACTCGACCAGACGCGGGAATGTCGGGTTGGTCACATAAGTGGCAAAACTCGCATCATCGATGGGCTCAGACCCATTGAAACGATCCTTGTCGGTGATGCCAATGACGATCTCGTTGACCAGCGGCGTCGACAGGCGCGATTGCTGCACCAGTGCGCCACCCACACGGGACGTATCCTCGTAGCTGGGTGACGGATTTTCCAACTCGCCTTGTGCCAAGCTGGACGATGTCCATGCCCCGATGACAGGGTCGTCGCCTTCGGTGACGCACGAAATCGGCAGCTCAAGCGCCAGCGTGGACACGTTTACCTTGCCGAACACATCGTCGTTCACCCGGCTCTGGGTGATCCCGCCGTCAAACCCGGCACCATCGCCCGCTCCCGGCGCACTGTCGCCTTCGATCGGAACAAAGTTGATGAGGTCGAACACTTCGCCCAGGTTCAATGCGAAGGCATCAGCGCGCTGGCCGACAAAGACCCGACCAGGCATGTCGCAACCCGCCATGTCGAAATCATAAATGAACTGGTTGGCATACCCGTCATAGTCAGGCAGTGTTTTCAGACCGACATGATCCAGTGGTTTGGTAAAGGTGACCTGCCCAGACCCGGATTGAGTGATGGCACTGCGGGTGCCACTGCGGCGATCCCCTTCAATCAGCGTCAATTGATAGCTCTCCGACTCGTTCAACAGCGACTGATCATTGGGCAGGATAGGACCCGCGTATTTTAGTGGAATCGCAACATTCACACCGCCAATGTCCAGACCGATGCCAGCACCATTGTTGGCCAACTGGTTCTCGAAATCGAACTGAAAGGTCAGGTCCTCGATCGCATCGCCATCGTTGTCGATGTGGATCTCATAGATCCCGTCGGCGTCCATCGTGTAGTAGCTAGGCCCGCCATAATTCACTTGCAGCGGCTGATAGTTCGCCAGCAGCGTGACATATCCTTCGCGGCCGGGTTCATAGCTTCGGAACATGTAAAAGTCCGTTCCGTCTACTTTTGGATGCTCGGTGATGGCAGGCGCTTCTCGGTGCGACGACGCCGCAACAGGGCCAGTTATAGCCGCAAGAACAGCCACAAGGGCGGAGCTTAGGGCCAATGCCTTTTGGGTCTTCATATCATGTCCTCTCAGATCGAATTTGCGCACGGCTTCCCCGATCGCAAAAACACATGCTTTTGCGCGACAAGCCGTCCGACAGCGGAACTCAGCCCTGGCGCGGAAACGCGCGGTTCTGGGACTTCAGGTGCTGCACCCAGCAAGACGAAGGCGCAGACAAAAAAGTTTCAGGTTTTGAAACAAGATTGCCGGCCCGCCCGTACTGGACAGTACGTAGGTAGGAAGGATGCGCATAGTGACCGGTCTGGAACAGATCAGCAGCACGGAATGGCTGTCGTCGCTCCTTCTTGGCGGGGTACTGGCTTGGGTGTGCGTGTTTGATCTCAGATACTTCCAGATCCCGGATATCGCCAGTCTCGGCCTCGTTGGCGCCGGACTGATCCTCAGCATATGGTCATCGTTGATCGTGCCCACCGACGCCTTGTTAGGGGCGACCGTGGGTTACGGTGTCTTCGCCGCTTTGGGCGCTTTGTTCTTTTGGCACACCGGTCAGGACGGGCTGGGATTGGGCGACGCCAAGCTTCTGGCTGCCGCCGGTGCGTGGCTCGGGCCAATGGATCTGCCTGTCCTTGTGGCCGTCGCAGCGATCAGTGCGCTTTCCTTTGCCCTTCTCACACGGCAGTGCAGGATCGCTTTCGGCCCGTGGCTGGCAGGCGCATTCTGGATAATCTGGATGGTGCGGATCAGCGCCTAGGCGCTGACCAGAACAAGGCAACCGGTCGGCATTGCGATTTCGGGATGCACGCTGCCGGGTTTGGCAACTTGAGCATCGCCTGCCGAATACAGTTTGCCTTCAATCCACAACTCCCCTTCAAGGATAAACAGGTGCTCGGCCCGTTCGTGAATGTGAGGCTTTATGGACGCGCCTGGCAGGCACCGCAAAAGGTACATGGAACGACCTGTTTCGGTCTCTTGCGCCAGCACCTTTTTCCAGACCTTTTCCGACCGTTGCTCCCAAACGCCTTCCTCGGCCCGTACGCTCTGGAACGGGGCGGACTCCGCGCCATCAATCTCGGCCTCGATCATGTCGAACAGGCCTTCGGGCGGCGCGGCCTCAGGCAGCCGGGACAGCAAAGGCGACAAATGCTCGGCAAATGCGGCTGTCTCATCCCTCAGATCGGGGCGCGTGCCCGGCAGGGTCGCATCAAGGCCCCCCAACGCGGCACTCAAGATCTCGGCGGAATGTGTCGCATCGCTCTTCTTCATATCATCGCTTCCTTCAAAGCCGCGATTCCGCGGCGCACCCAGCTTTTGGCCGTTCCGACCGGAACATCCATAACGCCAGCCAACTCGATATAGGTGTAGCCCTGGAAATAGCACAGCAGCAACGCTTGCCGATATTCCGGGCGCAACTCATTCAGCAACTTGCGGATAACCATCGTGTCCAAGGTCGTGCCAGCGGGGTCCGGATCACCGCCGATGTCGGGAATTTCATCCGAAAACTGGACAAACCCGCGGGCGCGCTCTGATCGTAGCCTGTCTATGGCACAATTTCGGGCGATGGATCCGATCCAAGACAGCGGGTTGCCGCAGTCAGCTCGAAAATGCCCCGCCCGTTTCCAGATTCTCACATAGGTTTCTTGCGCGACTTCGCTGGCAATCTCACGATCCCGGAGGATCCCAAGAACCACGCCAAAGACATAGCGCGAGCTCACATCATAGAACCGTCGGAAGGCTGCGCGATCTCCTGTCGCGCAGGCCGTCAACAGTTCCGCCTGTAATCGGGACTGTTCTGCCGTCCCCATTTTTGCCCTGACGCCCCCATGTTGCTGGGACCTGGGCACCAACTTGGTCACACCCACATCCGGTCCTTTCCCTCATGCTGTTTCATAGCACTACGGACCCCACCGATCAAAAGATGCACTCCATGAGAATCTTTTCGTCCCGCCCCATCAGGAGCGTATGTTCGGAGCGGTCATCGGTTGGCGCATGGCGGTGCATAGTAATCAGAAAGTGGGTGTGTCCGCGGCACTTGGCACGCACGAGGTCGCGCAATCCAGACCCGTGCAACGTAACGGACCCCAGGGGAATCCACACGGCATTTGCTGATTGACGGGCCACGATCTTCTGCCGGTCTGACAAAGCGTTGGTGACCACGTTGCCCGCCACCAGCCCTGCCAGAAAGGCGCCGATGACAAGCCAGCGGCGCGTGCGTGCGGGTAGATCAACCGCATCATCAAGGCGCGCTTCGATTTTCGCGAACAGGTCAGGCGTAGGCTCCGCCTCTTCCAACAGATGCACCAGAGGAGTCGCCGCCCCGACATCCGGATCGACCTTACTTGATGGGCGCAAAGTGGCGCGTAGGCGATGGACTAAGCTCTGCATACTGCGATCGGTTCGCGGGAAACGTGTGAATGTATCGGACATTACGGGCGCCAAGGCAGCGCGGTTGCAGCTTCCCCAGCGTCAGCTGCCTCAAATTCCCGCATACCATTCATAGCCGCGGTCTTCCCAATAGCCGCCACGTCCACGACCGACGGCAGAAAAGTCATCGACCAATTCGATTGCGCGGATGTATTTGGCCATCTTGTACCCCAATTGCCGCTCGACACGCACCCTCAACGGCGCTCCGTTGGGGACAGGCAACGCGGCACCGTTCATGCCCCACGCCAGAATCGTTTGCGGATGGCGAGCATCCACCAGATCGATGGTTTCATAGTACCGGACCGTTCCGGACAGGCTGCGTTCGATGGTGTCAAAGCAGTGAAAAAGCACATAGCGGGCTTCGCTGCGCACTCCTGCCACGCTGAGTACGTAAGCCAGAGGAACACCCGTCCAATCAGCGATACAACTCCACCCTTCGACACAGTCATGGCGGGTGATCTGCCGCCGCACGGGCATCGTGCGCATCTGGGCAAGAGACAACGACAATGGCTGGTGCACCATCCCGCCAACTTCCAGTCGGTAGTCGGCAAAATCGGTGGACTTCAGCGCCAGATAGGCATCGTCCTGCGGATTGGTGACGCCATTCGGGCGCTGCGGCTGTCGGATATCTGCAGCAGAATACTCTGTGGCCAGCGCGTCGCGATTCAGCACACCGCGCTGCATCGCCATTGTCAGGTCATTCGCCCGCTCCATGAAGCGGCGGATGGTGTTATCAGGCGCGCTCAGCCCATCCAACACCTTGCATCCGCCCAGCAGCGAGGCCGATGCGGCGGTCATTCCGGCGCGCAACAGCGCTCGGCGTGTCAGCAGACGATCAGACATCATCCACCTCCCCGACATCAGCACGATACCAACCGGTCAGAATAGCCCGCATTTCGTTCAGGGGGCCGGCCAATAGAACCATCGCAACATGCACAATGAAAAAGCCTGTCAGCGCCGCGGCGACCATAAAGTGTAGCGTACGAGCCGATTGCCGCCCTCCCAACACTTCGGGCAACCACGGCAGTGCGGCATTTGCACCAGGCGACATCGCCAACCCGGTGAGAACCATCAGTGGGAACAGGACAAACAGAACCAGCCCATAGCTCAATCGCTGCAGCGGCCCGTACCGCGCGCTGTGGCGACACCGAAAGCGCAGGTGCGCTGCCAGATCACTCCGCAGCCCAGCCCAGTGCTCACGACGCATCAACAGATCACGGCGCAACCGGCCCGCCACCAACGCACCCGCAAGCCATATCAGCAGCGTCGCTACAAACACCCACGCGAAAAAGAAATGGATTACGCGGCCAGTCGCAAGATCTACACCGCTGGGAATAGTGGCCCATTGCGGGAACGCACGCGCCGCCCCATCGGATGTCCCGAGCACACCGAACCCTCTAGCACGCATCCCAAAGAGCACGACAAACCTGCGGTCATCTTCGGCGCCGATGCGCAACACTGCGTTATCGAATTCGAACCCTGATTGATCGCCCCAATACAAAACCGGATGCGCGTTGAAAATCTGCAGGCCGGACAGCAGCAGAAAAAACAGGCAGGCCGCCCACGTCCAATGGGTGATCCGCGTGATGCATGTATGGCGGCGCACCAGCGGGCCGGGTGAATCGGGCATATCCATGGGTTCGGTCTCCTCTTGGGTGTCAGGCAGTACGCCGCCAGTAACGCGAGAGTTTCAGGACATTACTTCAATTCGAGGTGGACAGACTGGGCGAAACTTTTTCGGGGTTGGCTCCGTCTTTCCCGCTGTCCCCGCGGGGACACCCAAACCAATCGAAAGGAAATTCCATGTTCATCCCCCGCAAGACTGCCGCGGCACTCCTGTGCCTCGCACTTGGCCCCACTGCCTCCTACGCCGCAAATCCCGATGTGGGCGGCGCTCCGATGTTCACGAACAAGAACATCATCGAAAACGCGGTAAACTCAGCAGATCACACAACACTGGTGGCGGCCGTGAAAGCTGCAGGTCTGGCTGACGCACTGATGAGCGACGGACCCTTCACCGTGTTTGCGCCTGTTAACGATGCTTTCGCAGTTCTGCCCGCTGGCACGGTTGAGACTTTGCTTAAGCCCGAACAGAAAGAGCAACTAACCAAGGTCCTTACGGCACATGTTGTCGCTGGTGACATTACTGCCCAGGATATCAAAGCCAAGGCTTCGCGCAGCAGCGATGGTTTCGTGCACCTCGAAACCTTATCGGGCGACGCCTTGTCGGCTCAGGTGCGCGGCAACAGCGTTTTTGTCTATGATGAGAACGGCAATGCGGCCAAGATCACTATCGCAGATGTCGACCAGTCCAACGGCGTCATCCACGTTGTGGATAAGGTTCTGCTTCCAAAGTAGCACGAGCATTCTCGGGCGAGAGATACCTTAGATCACTCGCCCGCAAGACCAGTGGGTCGCGCGAAAATTTCGCCGTCTGAAATTGCGTATTGGCTTGGCACATAGCAACCTGCACGGATGATGAACCCGACGACAAGGCGTTCAAAGCGCATTTTTTCTTTCACCAAGATCAATGTCGGGCTCGCCGGAACTAACCGTTGAAGATTCCCGCCGCGAACAAGATCACTCAGGGCTTCGAGATGGCGCTTTGAGTAAGAAGCGTTCGAGTCCTGCTCCATAAAAATCCAGCGTTGTTACAGTTCAGGTTTTTCGCATGCCAAGCAACAACCACTGCATGACAGCAAAGACCACAGGACTGGATCAATAGCAGTCGGATCGGTGCACTGGCGTGCTTAAAGAAGCGGGGTCAGTGGCTACCCTAAGGTAAACATGCCCGACAGTCCTCCAGTCTGGTAAAGCGCTTCCGCCAAAAAATCCAATATGCCGAAGTTATGCGCATAAAACGCTCCGATTGCAGCGAAAGACACGGGCGGCGGACACGAGACGAAGACGCCAAGTACGCCGATGGCGAACGCACAAAAACATGGAACCCGTATGATGTGGGGGATTTGCCGGAATACCCAATCCGCCAGAATGCCGAAATCGGTCCGCATAATAACGGGCAAGCCATACGTTATTGCGATGCGGTCGATGCTTCAGCCCTACGCGGTTTTGTCGCCGCTCAAACGTTTTTGACCAAAAGTCAGTTCTTCAAAGTCCTTTGCAGCGAGCGGTCGCGAAAAGTAATAGCCCTGCAATACGTCACATCCCAGCTTGCCCAGGATCTCGACGCCTTTTTGCGTTTCGACACCTTCGGCGACAACCTCAAGGTTCAGGCGTTCGCTTAAACCGACTATGGTGGAAATGATCGATTGTGCTTCGGGCTCTTCGATACCAAACACGAATGAGCGATCAATTTTTAGCCGGTTGAGTGGCAAGGCCCGCACGTAGCTCAACGACGAATAGCCGGTCCCGAAATCATCCAATGCGATGGTGATACCTGCATCAGAGAGTTCCTCCAAAAGAAACTTCGTTGCCGGAACATCATCGATCAAGACACCCTCGGTGATCTCCACTTCAAGTCGCGTTGCGGGGAATTTTGTTTCGTCGAGAATGCGTTGAATCTTCTGCGCGACATTGCTGCGCATAACTTCAACCGGGGACAGGTTCACCGCCAACATGAGCGGTGTACCATCTTCCTGGGGCGCCCACTTCAAGGCATCCAAACAGGCCCGCCGAAGCAATTGCTCGCCAAGTTCGTGGATCAAGCCCGTTTCCTCAGCGATAGAAATGAACAAGTCGGGCGCTACAAAACCAAGCTCGGGATCATACCATCGCGCCAATGCCTCGGCACCGATCATGCGTCCGCTCTGCGCGCAGTGCTGCGGCTGGTAGTAGGACTCGATTGATCCGGCCTGCACAGCTTTACGAAGGCGTTCAGTCACGATGATCCGCTTTTGCACACCATCCATCATGTTGCTTACGAAGGCGACGCATCTGTTTCGCCCACCCCGTTTTGCTGCATACAGCGCGAGATCGACCTGACTGAGCAAAGTGGACCCTTGGTCAGTGTCCTGAGGGAATTTTGCGATACCGACGGAGCCAGACAATCCGATCTCCAGATGATCAATGTCAAAGGGCTTCGACATGCTTTCCAACAGTCGTTGTCCGATTTGATCCTGAGCGATCAGCATTTCATCGGCCTTCAGTTTGCAAATGACCAAAAATTCGTCGCCTCCCAAGCGGGCGACTTTTGACGCCCCGTCGACGGCGGCCTTTAGCCGCTCCGCCATCACCTGAAGCAACTTGTCACCGACGGTATGACCGTAGCCGTCATTGACCTGCTTGAAACCATCTAGGTCGATCTGGAAAATAATTGCATGGTCCCTTTCCGGGTCCAGATCTTCGAGAAAAGCCTGCACATAATTTCGGTTGTAGACTTGGGTAAGAGGGTCGTGTTTTGCTAGGAACTCAACATGGCGATTTGCTTCTATGGTTGCTGTCGCATCTGCGAAAATACCCCTGAAACCAGCGTAACCAGCATCTTCATACTGAGGTCGACCTTTCATCACGATCCACTTGACGGCACCGTCTGACCGCGACCTCAAGGGCAGAACGACATTGTGCAAGTCAACCTTTTCGTCGAAGGCTTTCTGCACCTTACCGACTTCTGACTGGTGATCCGGCTCAATGGAATTGCCAATGGTGTGGATGAGGTCGGCGCCCTCCACCGCGCCATCATCAACGCTCAGAAGTTCGAGAATTTGGGACGGGCAACTGACCAGCTTTCCCTTTGCATCGGTGCGCCAAATCCATTCATTGCCATGTTCTTCGTAGTCTTTCAGCAAGAGATCAACGACTTCGGTCTTGTGCGCCAGCGCCTCATGGTTTTTGAACGCACGCATCTGTTCCTTGGCACGTTCCAGCGTTGCGTTGAAAATTGCGGCCGACGCGACCACTGCCAAAACCCCAAGCAACAGGTCCTGAGACGTTCCCTTGGCAATGGAATACAGGGTTGGGACTGAAATGAGCGTCGTGGCTTGAATGGCCAGATACCAGAACGCGGCGATTGGGGCATGAGCGAACCCGATCGTTCCCAGGGCGAGGCTTCCCACCATGACTGAGGTCAAGACCGTTTTCGAATCCCCATCGGCAAACGGAAAGAACAACACGAACCCGAGGCACCAAATGGATGCGTTGATTTTCGTCTCGGTGACAAAGCGCGTCATGTCCGAAGCATGCCCATCCGTTCGGTAACTGGAAAGCCAAGCCCAAAAAAGCCACCAAGAGAAAGCAAGCATGACGGCAGTCCAACCAAGCACCATGCCATTTACGCCCGCACCCCACGCCTGAAACGCGAGGACCGGGGCGAAAAACGTATTGCCGATCACAAACACCCGCATCTGTTCGATCGCGCCGCGCATCTGCAGCTTCCGCAATCGATTGGCGGCATCAACAGGCATTGTCTCGAGCGAGATATCGTCCAGTCCAATTGCGCGGCGAACGAAGGTCGTGACAGACGTTAAAGCATAATTCATTCGAAATTGGCCCAGTGTTCCGGCGGGTCGGTTAAAGGAACAAGCTAGTTGCACAGTCGCTGAAAAAACGTGAATTCTCGCAGTCAGCCGACATCTAATTGCCTAAGTTTTAACTGAAATTTTTGGCTCACATCTGGGCAGGCTGAAACTCCGTCGATCGGTTATGAAAGACGGCACGGAAGCCTTCGACAAAGCAATTGAGTAATCACTTTACAGGGCTGATGGGGTATCAAGCGGCTTAGTGATCCTCTTGCAATTCAAAAAACAGCGTTGCGCGTCAATGTCTTGCGGTTGCCTGAAGCTTTCCAGTCCTGAAAATTACCTCCGGTCGAGGTTAAAAAGTCGAATTTGGAGACACAACTGTTCGCGACAGCGTAACCCGCTTGTGCCCATCAGGGTTAAGGGCCGCAACGCGCCACTTGAGCCGCTAAAGGCCGCCCAAAACTGCAACATTGAGGAAGTAGTTTTCAAGCTGCTGGTCACAAACTAGGCGGCTAGGGTCATTTTGACGATGCCACGGAGGCGGCATTCAATTGTGACCGGCAACCACCATCGTATTCTGCCTTTGCTAGGTACAACGCCTCCATTTTTTCCTCAGAAGACATGGCATGCATGCTGCTCTCGGCCATGATGGTCAGTCGATCAATCACAATTGGTCTGCCTCATCAAACTCCACTGGCCGCAGAACGCCGATACCGACTTGGCGCGGCAGACCGATTTGAAAGGTTCTGAAGACTTTGAGCCCGCCAACGACCAAAGTGATCCTTCAATCAACTTCGGCAGAATGATCGCCGTTAAGATCGATACGAGCACCCACTTCAGCGCTGCCCTGATCTGTTTCTAATAACATCAACGCGTTAGCAGAAAACAGCACGGACAGAATGGGCGCATGGAAGGTAGTTCAGTTAAGGTGGTCCTGAATTGCCTACCGCCATCGCCGAACATGCAGTCTCATTAAGCTACCCACACTTCGAAAAGCCGCAAGATGCGCAGGTCATGCATCCTTCAATCATCCGCATTTCGAAACTGCCGCAGCTTGAACACGACTTGCCACGCGGCGCATCAAGTCCCACGACCTCAGCCTTTGGATCGGATTTGAGGCCCATGCCTTCACCCTCAATGAAGCCGGTCGCGATCATGTGCTGTTCGATCACGCCGCCAATCGCCGCAAGGATCGATGGGATATATTTGCCCTGCATCCACGCGCCACCACGCGGGTCGAACACCGCCTTGAGTTCCTCAACCACAAAACTCACGTCCCCTCCCCGCCGGAACACGGCAGAGATCATGCGTGTCAGCGCTACAGTCCAGGCGAAATGCTCCATGTTCTTGGAGTTGATGAACACTTCAAACGGGCGACGGTGACCGCCGATCACCAGATCGTTGATGGTGATATAAAGCGCGTGTTCGCTGTCAGGCCATTTGACCTTATACGTGTTTCCTTCCAAGGCGTTGGGCCGGTCCAGCGGTTCGGCCATATAGATCACATCACCATGGGGTTGCAGCGGTTCAGAGTCATCGTTTGCGAGGACGGACGCTTCCTTGGGCTTGTCCTCGGCCACCGTCAGTACGGATCCCGTCACCGCGTTCGGGCGGTAGGTCGTACACCCTTTGCAGCCCGTGTCCCACGCCTGCATGTAGACATCCTTGAACGCGTCAAAGCTGATGTCTTCCGGGCAGTTGATGGTTTTGGAGATCGACGAGTCCACCCACTTCTGCGCGGCCGCCTGCATCTTGACGTGATCCGACGGGGCCAGCGTTTGTGCGTTCACGAAATAGTCGGGCAGCTCCGCATCGCCGAACTTGTCGCGCCACATTTGTACAGCGTAATCAACTACTTCCTCCTCGGTCCGGCTGCCGTCCTTTTGCAAAACCTTGCGGGTGTAGGCATAGGCAAAGACCGGTTCGATCCCCGACGACACGTTGCCGGCATAAAGGCTGATCGTGCCTGTGGGCGCGATGGAGGTCAGGAGCGCGTTGCGGATGCCGTATTCGGCAATGGCGTCGCGCACGTCTTCGTCCATCGCCTGCATGGTGCCGCTTGCCAGATACCCTTCGGCGTCGAACAGCGGGAAGGCACCCTTTTCCTTGGCGAGGTCCACCGAGGCGAGATACGACGCACGGGCGATGGCTTTGAGCCATGCCTCGGTCTGTGCCGCTGCCTCGTCCGAGCCATAGCGCAGGCCCAGCATCAAGAGAGCGTCGGCCAGCCCGGTGACGCCCAGACCGATGCGCCGTTTGGCGGCGGCTTCTCGCGCTTGTGCATCGAGAGGGAAGCGCGAGGCGTCGACCACATTGTCCATCATCCGCACCGCGGTGGCGACCAGGTCGGCCATCGCATCCCCGTCCAATTCCGCATTCCCTTCAAAGGGTTGACTGACCAGGCGCGCCAGGTTGATCGACCCCAGAAGGCACGCGCCGTACGGCGGAAGGGGTTGTTCACCACAGGGGTTCGTGGCGGCGATTGTCTCGCAATAATTCAGGTTGTTGGCGGCGTTTATGCGGTCAATGAAGATCACACCGGGTTCGGCGTAATCGTAGGTCGATTTCATGATGCCGTTCCACAGATCGCGCGCCTGTACGGTCTTGTAGACGGTGCCTTCGAACTCCAGATCCCACGATCCGTCGGCCTTGACCGCTTCCATGAACGGGTCTGTCACCAGCACGGACACATTGAACATGCGCAGGCGGGCGGCGTCGGATTTGGCGGTAATGAAATCCTCGATGTCCGGATGGTCGCAGCGCATGGTCGCCATCATGGCCCCGCGGCGCGATCCGGCGGACATGATCGTGCGGCACATGGCGTCCCAAACGTCCATAAAACTAAGGGGTCCGGAGGCGTCGGCGGCCACGCCTTTGACCCCTGCCCCTTTGGGCCGGATGGTCGAGAAATCGTAGCCGATGCCGCCGCCCTGCTGCATGGTCAGGGCCGCCTCCTTCAACATCTCGAAGATGCCACCCATGCTGTCGGGGATCGTGCCCATGACGAAGCAGTTGAACAGGGTGACGGAACGGGCCGTGCCTGCCCCCGCGGTGATGCGGCCGGCGGGCAGAAACTTGAAGTCTTCCAAGGCGTTATAAAACGTGTCTTCCCACTTGGCGGGGTCTTTTTCCACCTTCGCCAGATCGCGGGCAATGCGCCGCCAGCTGTCTTCGACCGTGGTGTCGATGGGGGTGCCGTCCGCATCCTTGAAGCGGTATTTCATGTCCCAGATCTGTTCAGCGATCGGCGCGGCGAAACGTGTCATCAAAGCATCCCCATGGCGAGGGCCGAATCTGTCGGTCCCTTTGGCAGGAAACCACGCTACCGCAGATAGCGGCACTTCGCTACCCTAAACCCCACACATTGCACCTGCGGCCATGCGCGCTACAATATAGGGTGTGGCTTGGGGACGACTCTGTGGATAAGTACATCAACCTGATCAAGCTGTCCGTGGGCAGCGAGACCTATGACGATCTGGCCGCTTGGCAGCAGACCAAGCGTGCGCAGACGGCGGACGGCTACCCGCGTCATGTCACCCGGATGTGGCCAAAACGCGAGGCCGAAATCCTGAATGGCGGGTCGATTTTCTGGGTCGTCAAGGGCGTTCTGACCTGTCGCCAGCGCGTTATTCGGCTGGACGAGGTGATTGGCAGTGACGGCATTCGGCGATGCGCCATTGTGTCGGACCCGGAACTGGTGCGGGTGCAATCGGCGTTGAAGCGGCCGTTTCAGGGATGGCGGTATTTGAAGCCGGAAGACACTCCGCCGGACCTGCCGAAAGGGCGCGAGCGGGAGGAGCCGTTGCCGGTCGAATTGAACCGGGCGCTGGCCGAGATTGGGGTGCTGTAGGGCGCTTGAGTTAACGGACAGTTCGGTGCGGTTTTGGGGCCGCATTTTGCGAAACTGTCCACTTTGCCCTGCGGTGTCCCATTAAAGCATGCCTGACTTACGGCCCGCGCAAAAGTTCCTGCGGGCTGCGTAACAATTGTTAGAGATTTGGCTCAGCTTGCGTCGAGACGGGCGAGCAGATGGCCCAAGGTAGCGCGGTCATCCTCCGAAACGTCGGCCACGCGGGACCGCCAGAGGGTCGCCTGACTGGCGAGGATCAGACCGTCACTCAGGATCTTGAGGTGGTTGGCGCGCAGGGTTTCGCCCGACGAAGTGATGTCGGCGATGGCCTCTGCCGTTTCGTTCGCCACGGTCCCTTCGGTGGCCCCCTGACTGTCCACGAGGGCATAGTCGGCGACCCCTGCGTCGCGCAGGAAATCGCGCACAAGACGGTGATACTTGGTGGCAATACGCAAGCGGAAGCCGTGGGCCGCGCGGAAGGCGGCGGCGGCAGCATCCAGATCGTCCGTCAGGTCCACATCCGTCCACGCCTGCGGCACGGCGATGATCAGGTCGGCGTGGCCAAAGCCCATCTCGGCCATCGGTTCGACCTGCTGTTCCCAGAGGGGGAGTTTTTCATGGATGAGGTCGGTGCCGGTGACGCCCAGATGGATGCGCCCGGCAGCCAGTTCGCGGGGCACTTCGCCCGCCGATAGCAGCACCAGCGACACCCCGTCGATGCCTTCGACAGCGCCCGCATATTCGCGATCCGACCCGGTGCGGGTCAGCGTGATGCCGCGCTTGTCGAACCACTGGAACGTCTTTTCCATCAACCGCCCCTTGGACGGCACACCCAGCTTGATCATGGCGCGCCCTCCAACTCGACCAACAGGCCCGGACGGATAACGGCCCCCACAGCCGGGATTTCCTGCCCTGCGCCGAGGCGGCGGGTCAGCGCGTCGTAGCGACCGCCGGACGCGACGGGCGGCAGGTCGGGGCGCCCTTCGGCGTAGAGGCCAAAGACGAAGCCGTCGTAGTATTCCATTGAGGTACGGCCGAAGCTCGCCTCGAACCCCAGCGCGTCCACGTCGATGCCACGTGCGCTCAGCGCCTCAGCGCGGGCATCCACGCGTTTGACCGCCGCGCGGATGGCGGGCAGGTCAACGCAGAGGTCGTGCATCTGCGCCAGCGCAAAGGGCAGCGTTTCGCGGACGTTCAACAGCGCGTCGAGGCAATCCATTTGCGCTTTTGAGAGGGGCGGTTCAGCGGCGTCCTCGTGCAGAGCATTGATCCGCGCGTCGATCTCGGACTGGCTGCGCAGGCCTGTCAGAGGGGCGTCGGTTTTGGCGTTGCCTGCAAGCAGGGCGGCGCGGGTTTCGGGGACGGGGCTGCGACCCGAGAAGCGGTCGAGCAGCGCCCGGAACCGGCGGGGGCGCCAGATGTGGCGGCGCAAGGCGGCCTTGCGCCGGTCGCTGGTGTCGAGCCCGTCAACGGCGGCCATGAGGATGCCGATATCGCCGGTGGCAGCACGCAGGTTGAGCCCCTGGGTGGCGTCAGTGATCAGGGCGAACACCTCGGCATCTGCCGCCGCCGGGTCGGTGCGGTCAAAAACCTCGTAGCCCACTTGCAGGTATTCATTGGCGCGGTCGGGGTCGTCTTCCTGCCGTCTGAATACCTCGCCCGCGTAGGTGTAGCGCGCCGGTTCTGCGCCGGTGTCCATGTGCATCTGCACCACGGGCACGGTGAAATCAGGGCGCAACATCTGTTCGCCGCGCAGGGCGTCGGTGGTGACGTAGGCGCGCGCGCGGATGTCTTCGCCATACAGGTCAAGGAGCAGGTCCGCCGGTTGCAGGATTGGCGGTTCAACCGCCTGGGCACCCTGCGCCACGAAGTGATCCCGCAGGGCATACGCCCGTTGGCGTGCTTGGGTCATTGGTTCAGGATCTCTTGGACCTTGGCCAGCATCTGGTTGCGGGGCACTTCGAACTGGCTGGGGTTCTCGGCCCATTCCTCGTGCGTGGCGGTTTCGGCGATTTTCGCACCAAGGTAGAGGTCCTTGATCTGGACGACGCTGCGCGCCTTCTCGTCCGCGCCTTCGATGATGGCGATGGGGGCATTGCGCTTGTCCGCGTATTTGAGCTGGTTGCCGAAGTTTTTCGGGTTGCCCAGATAGACCTCGGCCCGGATGCCCGCTTGCCGGAGTTCGGCGACCATCGCCTGGTAGTCGTCCATGCGGTCGCGGTCCATGACGGTGACGACAACGGGGCCTGCTTCGGTGGTGCCAATGCGGTTCGTGGCGCGCAGGGCGGCAAGCAGGCGGTCGACGCCGATGGAGACGCCGGTGGCGGGCACTTCCTGTCCCGTGAAGCGCTTGACGAGATCGTCGTAACGCCCCCCGCCCGCGACGGAGCCGAACTGGACCGTCTGGCCCTTTTCGTTCTGGACGTCGAAGGTGAGTTCGGCCTCGTAGACGGGGCCGGTGTAATAGCCCAAGCCACGGACGACGGAGGGGTCGATGACGATGCGGTCGGGGCCATAGCCTGCGATAGAAACTAACTCGTGAATCTCTCTGAGTTCAGAAACCGCGGATTCGCACAACGCATTCCCTTGCCCCACTTCAGACAAGACTTCGATCGCGACCAAAGATGGGTGTGAAGGAGCGTTTTCCGGTCCCAATGGGCCAGCAAATGCAACAGGTGCCGGTTTCTTGCCCTCGACGACGTCTAAGTATGCTTTGAAAAGATTATCCGGCAAATTCTGCTTCATCAGTTTGATGTTTTCAAGGATTTCGGTGACCCGCTCACCCGCGGCGACAAAGCTCATAATTGTGTCAATTTGCTCGTCATCCAGCTTTGCACCCTTCGTGAAGTCCCCGCTCTCGTCTTTGCGGCCTTCGCCCAGCAACGCACGCACGCCGTCCGGCCCGAGACGGTCGAGCTTGTCGATGGCGCGCAGGACGATGCTGCGTTCCGCCTCCTTGTCGTCTCCGGCGAGGCCCGCGACTTCCATCACACCATTCAGCACCTTGCGGTTGTTGATGCGGATCACGTAGTCGCCGCGCTCGATCCCGACGGCTTCGAGCGTGTCTGACAGCATCGCGCAAATCTCGGCGTCCGCAGCCATCGACGCCGTGCCCACCGTATCCGCATCGCATTGATAGAACTGACGATATCGCCCCGGACCGGGCTTTTCGTTGCGCCAGACCGGCCCCATCGTGTAGCGGCGATAAGGGTTGGGCAGGTCGTTGCGGTGCTGGGCATAAACGCGGGCGAGCGGGGCCGTCATGTCATAGCGCAGGGCGAGCCAGTCGCCGTCTTCCTCCTGCCAGGCGAACACGCCTTCGTTCGGGCGATCAACATCGGGCAGGAACTTGCCCAGTGCTTCGACCGTCTCAACGGCGCTCGATTCCAGCGCGTCAAAGCCGTAGCGATGGTAGACCCCGGCAATCGCCTGCAGCATCTCGGCCCGGTCCGAGACGTCGGTGCCGAAATAGTCACGGAACCCCTTGGGCGTCTGGGCCTTGGGGCGGGGGGTTTTCTTGGGCTTGGCCATGCTGGCGCTCCGGTTACGGGTTCGGGCGCGTCACTACCGCAGGCATGGGGGCTGGGCAAGCGGGGCTTGAGGTGGCAGGAGGGAGAGATGGAAAAGATGGAAGAACAAATCGCGCATCTGGAGCGCACGGTGGACGAGTTGTCAGAGGTCGTGGCGCGGCAGGAGACGGAGATTGCACTGCTGGTGCGCCGGGTGCAGATGCTGATGGAGCGTGAGGCGCAGCGCGAGGCCGATGGCGGCGGTGGTGTGGTGATCGGAGATGAGCGGCCGCCGCACTATTGAGCCTGTCAGCCTAGTTGGGATCGGTCCTGCGAAGCATATTGATCAGGGTGTCTTGAGCGCAGATGCCAGTACAGCGCCGTCATGCAACAACATATCCGCCCACTTCGCGTTGTCAGTGAAGTTTTCGTAGGCGCTGACAAATGTCGTGTTTCTTGAAAGCCGGTTGATCCGATCGCCGCACGGCTTGTTTCGACCGACATTGCAGACTTTTCGTTTCAGCTTTTCATAAGCCTGATCGGTCGAAGAATAGGGGTATTCCTCGGCCGGCAAGCCGTAGCGCAGTTGTTCATGGAATGCGGGGTCGCCGAACAGCGCGAGCGACGCCGTGAATTGGCGAGGGCAATTGTCGGAGAACCCGGTGATGTAAAATGTGCGGGGGGTTGTCGCATCGGGCGCTGTATCAAAAAGAGTGTAGCCACGGCCCTTGCGTGCTGCCTTGTCCACCACTTTTGCCGTCTGTGCCGGTTTTGCATCGCAGTTTCGCGCGATGATCCCAAAAGGAAGGACCGTGCCCACGGCCACGTCCGTGTTGTCTGGGCCGTTGCGCGCCGAAGTCGATGCCGCTCCGAACAGACCACGTCGTTTTTGCGGGTCGACCAGATCGCGGCTCGCTTCTGATTGTGCAGCTTTGGTCTTGGTTTTGTCTGGAACTACATCAAATTCGGCAGCGGGCACGGCGGCCGGAGCGACCGTGGGTTTTGTTCCTGTTGACGCTTCGGACTGCGCAGCCTGCCGCAGCCAGCCAAGGACACCCATGCGTTCAGGGACCGCTTCGTCGGCGTCCGACGAATTGCTCGACTTGGCCAAATCACTCGAGTTTCCTGTATCGGGCGCGATGTCTGAATCTGTTGCCCCAGGATCGTTTGCGGTTTGCGCTGGTCCGGTGAGCAGCTCGCCCAAAATGCTGCCTTCGCGTGCCAGTTCTTCTTCGGATGGCAAGGCGGCAGTACCGGGTTCAGGGGGCAAAGTCGCCCCGTCTGAGACGCGTTCGATCCCGCCTAAAGGGTCGCCACAGGCTGTCAACGCGAGCAAAAGCGCGCATGCCGTCGCAGATCGCTTCACGCGTCCGTCCTCCCTCAGTATCAAAACGTCCCGGTAACTACCTAGCGCCAAGCGCGTTTCAGGTCCAGCCAGACGGGCAGAGGGTCGCCTACATGTCCTGCACTTCAACCACGCCGGAAAGCGATTTTATCGCCCCTTTGATCTGTGGCGTGACCGGGAATTCGGTGCCCAGATCCATCTCGACTTCCCCCGGCAGACTATCGTCCATCAGGCAGATCGTGATGGGCCCGCGCCCCGCCCCTTTGGCGGCTTGTGCCGCCCCTTCGAGCACTGTGGCGACGGAGGCAAGTGCTGTTGGTGCTTCGACAAAGATGCGCAAGCCCATACCACCCACATCTGCAACAACTGCGTCGATGGGGGCCACGGACCGGCCCAGCAGCTTGAGTTGGTCGCTCTCCATCGTTGCCTCGACCGACACGATGACCTTGGCCCCGGTTACGAGATGATCCTGTGATTTTTCGAGGCTGTCAGAGAACAGAGTGACCTCGTACGCGCCTGTTGTGTCGGACATCTGACAGAAGGCAAAGCGGTTGCCCTTGGCCGATTTTCTCACTTGCAGGCCCGCCACGACGCCCGCGAGTTTGGCGTTCATGGCGGATTTTTTCCTGACCTCGTCCGTCAGTTCATCAAGCGTGAAGAAAGGTGTCGGCCCGCCGCGATGCTTGCGCCGCAGTGGGGCCATGTAGTCGTCGAGCGGATGACCGGACAGGTAGAAGCCCACCGCTTTGTGTTCCTCGCCCAGCCGTTCGGCGGGCAGCCAGTCGTCCACCGGCATGAGCCGTGGTTCGGGCAGGTCATCGCCTGCCTCGCCAAAGAGCGAGACCTGGTTGGAGTTTTTCTGGTCGTGGATCGCGGCCGAGTAGGCCGACAGCGCGTCGAGCGCGTCGAAGACGCGGCGACGGTTGGGGTCGAGTTGGTCAAAGGCTCCAGCGCGGGCCAGCATTTCGAGGGGGCGCTTGCCGACCTTCTTGAGGTCCACGCGGCGCGCGAAGTCGAAAAGGTTGACGAAGGATTTGCCATCCCGCGCTTCTTGCACCAGCCGCATGGCTTCGACGCCCACGTTTTTCAAAGCACCCAGCGCGTAAACAAGTGCGCCGTCGACCACTTTGAATGTTGCGTCTGATCGGTTCACGCAGGGCGGCACCCATGGCAGGTCGAGGCCCTTGCGGACCTCTTCGAAGTAAACAGCCAGTTTGTCGGTGAGGTGAATATCGCAGTTCATGACGCCTGCCATGAACTCGACCGGGTGGTTGGCCTTGAGCCATGCCGTCTGATAGCTGACCACGGCATACGCTGCCGCATGGGACTTGTTGAAGCCGTAGTTGGCGAACTTGTCGAGGAGGTTCCAGACCTCCATCGCCTTGTCCTTGTCCACGCCGTTTTCTTTTGAACCAGCAAGGAATTTGGGACGTTCGGCGTCCATCGCCTCCTGGATTTTCTTACCCATCGCGCGCCGCAACAGATCGGCACCGCCAAGCGAGTAGCCCGCCATTTCCTGCGCGATCTGCATCACCTGTTCCTGGTAGACGATGATACCTTGGGTTTCGTCCAGAATGTGATCGATGGAGGGGTGAAGCGTGTCGCGTTCGCTGAGACCGTTTTTCACTTCGCAGAACTTCGGGATGTTCTCCATGGGCCCCGGGCGGTAGAGCGCCACAAGGGCAATGATGTCCTCGATGCAGTCGGGCTTCATCCGCTTGAGCGCGTCGATCATGCCCGAGCTTTCCACCTGGAACACGGCGACCGTCTTGCCAGCGGCGTAGAGCTTATAAGACGGTTCGTCATCAAGCGGGATGCCGCCGATGTCATTCTCCATTCCATCCGCTGGCGTATAGAGCTCGGTGCCATCAGCAGCGACATGCAATTTGCGACCCGAGCCGAGGATTTGTTCAACCGCGTTCTGGATGACCGTCAGCGTTTTCAGACCGAGGAAGTCGAACTTCACAAGCCCCGCCTGTTCGACCCATTTCATGTTGAACTGGGTGGCGGGCATGTCCGAGCGCGGGTCTTGATAGAGCGGCACAAGCGCGTCGAGCGGGCGATCCCCGATCACGACACCAGCGGCGTGGGTCGAAGCGTTTCTGAGCAGCCCTTCGACTTGCTGGCCGTATTCGAGGAGGCGGGCGACCACCTCTTCGTTCCGTGCCTCTTCGCGCAGGCGCGGCTCATCGGCCAGCGCTTTTTCAATGCTGACGGGTTTGACGCCTTCGACCGGGATCAGTTTCGATAGCCGGTCCACTTGGCCGTAGGGCATTTGCAGCACCCGCCCGATGTCACGCACGGCGGCCTTGGACAAAAGCGCACCGAAGGTGATGATCTGGCCCACCTTGTCGCGCCCGTATTTCTCTTGCACGTAGCGGATCACTTCCTCGCGCCGGTCCATGCAGAAGTCGATGTCGAAGTCGGGCATCGACACCCGTTCGGGGTTGAGGAACCGTTCGAACAGGAGGGCATAGCGGAGCGGGTCAAGGTCCGTCACCGTAAGGGCATAGGCCACAAGCGAACCCGCGCCCGAGCCGCGCCCGGGGCCCACGGGAATGTTGTGATCCTTGGCCCATTTGATGAAGTCGGCCACGATCAGGAAATAGCCGGGGAACCCCATCCCTTCGATGATATCCAACTCGAAATCGAGCCGCTTTTGGTACTCTTCCACCGACGTTGCGTGTGGGATCACCTTGAGCCGGTCTTGCAAGCCCTCGTTTGCCTGACGGCGGAGTTCGACCACCTCGTCATCGGCGAACTTGGGCAGGATCGGATCACGCCTGTAGGCCATGAAGGCACAGCGCTGTGCGATTTCGACCGTGTTTTCAATGGCCTCTGGCAGGTCGGCAAAAAGCGTGACCATCTCGGCCTGTGACTTGAAATAGTGCTGCGCCGTCAGGCGGCGGCGCGGTTCCTGTTGGTCGACATAGGCCCCGTCCGCGATGCAGATCAGCGCATCGTGGCTTTCGTACATGTCCGGTTTGGGGAAATAAACGTCGTTGGTGGCGACCAAAGGCAAGTCCATGGCATAGGCCATTTCGATCAGCGGACGTTCGGTCAGACGTTCCGCTTCGGGCTGCCCGCCCTCCCCCGGATGGCGCTGCAATTCGACATAAAGCCGATCGGCAAAAATATCCTTGAGGCGGTCCATCAGAGCCTGTGCTGCGGGCACCTGGCTGGTCTGCAGCAGCATCCCCACCGGGCCATCGGGACCGCCGGTCAAACAGATCACGTCAGTGGAATGCCCTGCCAATTCTTCGACGGTGACGTAGGGCAATTCAGAGCCATCGCGCAGGTACAAACACGAGTTCAGCTTCATCAGGTTTTCGTACCCGACCTCAGTTTGCGCCAACAGCACGAGCGGGGCGGGGTCACGGGGCCGTTCACCGGGGCGGGGCGTCATGTATTGCAGATCGACCTGACAGCCGATGATGGGCTGCACCCCTGCCCCCGACGCCGCAACGGAAAACTCCAGCGCCGCGAACATGTTGTTCGTGTCGGTCAGCGCAATGGCGGGCATGCCCGCGTCGTGCACCAAAGCGGGCAGCTTTTTCAGGCGCATGGCCCCTTCCAGCAGCGAGTATTCGGAATGGGTGCGCAGGTGAATGAATCGGGGGGCATCGGTCATGGGGCTACGATATGTCGTGGCGCGCGCGCGCGAAAGCCCCACTGGATGTTATCCACAAGCTAATAGTTAGCTGGTTGACTAGGTGTATTGACTCGAATCATGACATATCAATACTTAGCAATATGACTAACCAACTCGACAACTTCTTCAGCGCCCTTGCCGATCCGACCCGCCGGGCTGTTGTGGAACGGTTGACCCAAGGTCCCGCCGCGGTCAGCGCCCTGCATGACGGGCACGACATGGCCCTGCCCACCTTCCTAAGGCACCTGAAAGTGCTGGAAGAAAGCGGGCTGGTGACCAGCACCAAAAAAGGGCGCGTGCGTACGGTCCACATTGAGGCAGCACCTTTGCGCATCTTGGATGACTGGTTGGCCCGTCACCGCGACCTGTGGGACGCGCGGCTGGACCGACTGACGCGGCTTGCCGAAGCCATGGAAGAAAGTGACGCAGATGACCCCATTTGACCAACGGACCGATCTGCGCATTGAACGCAAGATCGCGGCGAAACCTGAAACGGTCTGGCGCTGCTGGACGGACCCTGCCCTCCTGGCCCAGTGGTTTGCGCCTGCGCCCTTCACGGTCAAGGACATCGCCTATGACTTTGAACCCGGCGGGCGCGCCAATCTGACGATGGTGCTGGAAGATGGCGCAGAGATGCCTCTGAGGGGCTGCGTTTTGGTCGCTGACCCGCCCCGGCGCCTTGTGACCACGGACGCTTTGCTGGGTGGTTACCGCCCCAACGCCGCCCCATTCATGACTGTAATCTACGAGCTGGAGGCAGTGCCCGATGGCACCCTCTACCGCGCCACCGTCCTGCACGGCGACGAAGAGGCCCGCAAGCGGCATGAAGAGATGGGGTTCCATGAGGGCTGGGCCACAGCGATCCATCAGCTGGGCGATTTGGCCAACACAATCGAGGGGAAGACACCATGAGCACCGACACCGGACATTTCGAACTGACACGCACCCTGCCCCTGACGCCGGACCGGCTGTGGCATGTGCTGACAGATGGCAAGATGCGCGAAACCTGGGGCGCGCCCGAGGAAGGGATGGTGCTGACAATGGAGGTGTCGGATTTCCGGGTGGGTGGTTCTGAAACCCACCGGTGCGGACCCGCAGACACCCCGGACTTTACGGTGGACACGCGCTGGTACCGGATCGACGCGCCGCATGACGCGGCCTTTACCGAGACGGTGCACATCGGCGGCGATACGATCGCCACGACGCTTGTGACCTACCGTCTGAGCGCCGAAGGAACCGGGTCGCGGCTAGATGTGGCAGTGGCCGTGTCGTCGTTCACCGGGCCCGATGCGGACGGTGAGTTCAAGGCGGGATGGGAGGCCGGGCTGGCCAATCTTGAGGCACTGGTCGCCAAGATGGCGGCCTGACCCCCGGGCACCGCTTGCCATTGCCTGCCTGCGTCGCCTACCCTTTGTGCCAACAGCCCGTCCCCGGTCTACGCCGCATCGACCGAGGGGCCACAAAAGGGCGCTGGTACCGCGGCGGGCACAAGATATCATGCGCACGACCTTTCTTCTGAACGGAAGCGAGATCACGGCGGACACGTCCCCCACCACGACCCTGTTGGACTGGCTTCGCGACACCCAAAACCTGACTGGCACCAAGGAAGGCTGCAACGAAGGCGATTGCGGCGCCTGTTCGGTCATGGTGACGGATACGGATGGGGCGCGGGCACTGAATGCCTGCATCCTGTTCATGCCACAGCTTGCGGGCAAGGCCGTGCGTACTGTCGAAGGGATCAGCGCCCCTGACGGCACCTTGCACCCGGTGCAACAGGCGATGATCGACTACCACGGCAGCCAATGCGGGTTCTGCACGCCCGGTTTCATCACCACGATGGCAACAGCGCACCTGAACGGCGAGACAGACCACGACACCGCGCTTGCGGGTAACCTGTGCCGCTGCACGGGCTACGCACCGATCATCCGAGCAGCGCAGGCTGCCGAAAGTGCACCCGTCCCGGATTATGTCAGAGATGCCCCTCATCTTCCCTGTTTTGAAAAATCCTCGGGGGGAGCGCCGCAGGCGCGGGGGGCAGACAGCCCCCCAACAACGCCGGGCACCCTTGCAACGTGGATGGATCAGAACCCCGGTGGCACGCTGGTGGCGGGCGCCACAGATGTGGGTCTGTGGGTGACAAAGGATTTTCGCGATCTGGGGCCGGTGGCCTTTCTGAACCGCATTCCCGGATTGGCAGGTGTGACGGTGTCGGAGGACGAAATCCGCATTGGTGCGGCGACAACGCTCACCGATCTTCACGCAGTGATGGCAGAGCATCACCCCAGTTTTGCCGAACTGATCCGCCGCTATGGATCGGTGCAGGTGCGCAATGCAGCGACCATCGGGGGCAATGTGGCCAATGGCTCGCCCATCGGCGATGGCTCGCCCGCGCTGATTGCGCTTGGGGCGACGCTGCATTTGCGGTCGGTGGATGGGGTGCGGTCGCTGCCCGTCGAAGACTTCTTCATCGACTATGGCAAGCAGGACCGGGCACCGAACGAGTTTGTCGAGGCGATCACGATCCCGCGGCAGCGGGATCATCTGCGCTGCTACAAGCTGTCGAAACGGTTTGATCAGGACATCTCGACCGTATGCGGCTGTTTCTGGATTGACGTTCAAAACGGTGAGGTGGCCGACATCCGGCTCGCCTTTGGCGGGATGGCAGGCACGCCCAAACGTGCGGCCCGGGCCGAGGCGGCGTTGCGCGGGATGCCGTGGACGGACGCGACCGTGGCGTCGGCCATGCAGGCCATGACTCGGGATTTTGAACCGTTGAGCGACATGCGCGCCTCTGCCGACTACAGAATGGAGACGGCGCAGAACATGCTGCTGCGCGCGTGGCTGGAAGATCAGGGGCAGGCTACGAACGTGCTGGAGGTGTCGGTATGAGCGTCGCCAAGCCCCTGCCCCATGATGCGGCGCATCTGCATGTGACCGGTGCGGCCCGCTATGTGGACGACACGCCGGTGCCTGCGAGCGCGCTACATCTGGCCTTTGGCGTCAGTGATGTGGCGAAGGGCCAGATCACGTCGATGAATCTGGACGCTGTGCGTGCTGCGCCGGAGGTCGTCGCTGTGCTGGTGGCTGATGATTTGCCCTTTGCCAACGATGTGTCCCCGTCGGCCCATGACGAACCGTTGTTGTCGGACGGGTCCGTGCACTATGTGGGCCAGCCCCTGTTTCTGGTTGTGGCCGGGACCCATCTGGCGGCGCGTCATGCCGCACGGTTGGGCAAGGTCGAGATTGCGGAAGAGACGCCGGTGCTGACCATTGATGAGGCGCTGGCAGCAGACACAAGGTTCGAGGACGGCCCACGCATCTATGCCCGCGGCGATGCCGCCATGGCCATGGGCGGGGCAAAGCACCGCCTTACGGGGTCGTTTGAGATCGGCGGGCAGGAGCACTTTTATCTCGAAGGGCAGGCGGCTTTGGTTTTGCCGGGTGAGGATGGGGACATGCATGTCATCTCCTCCACCCAGCACCCGACGGAGATACAGCACAAGGTGGCCGATGCCATTGGCAAGCCCATGCACGCCGTGCGGGTCGAGACGCGGCGCATGGGCGGTGGCTTTGGCGGCAAGGAAAGTCAGGGCAATGCGTTGGCCGTGGCATGTGCCGTGGCAGCACGGTTGACCGGTCGCCCCTGCAAGATGCGCTATGACCGGGATGATGACATGATCATCACCGGCAAGCGCCATGATTTCCGCATCGACTACGATGTGGGGTTTGACGACATGGGCTGCATCACCGCGTTGGACGTACGGCAATACACGCGCTGCGGCTGGGCAATGGACCTGTCCCTGCCTGTCGCCGACCGGGCAATGCTGCATGCCGACAACGCCTATTGGTTGCCGCATATCCGGATCGAGAGCCACCGGCTGCGCACAAACACCCAATCCGCCACCGCGTTTCGCGGGTTCGGCGGGCCGCAGGGCATGTTGGGCATGGAGCGGATCGTGGACCATGTGGCGGGCCATCTGGGTCTTGATCCGCTGGCGGTGCGGGTTGCCAACTTCTATGCCTCCGGCGGTGGTATTTCCGGTCAGAAGAAACAGACAACACCCTATGGGCAGGAGGTCGACGACTTTATCGGCGATGTCGTTGTGGCACGGGTGCGGGACACGTCGGACTACGATGCCCGCCGGGCGGCAGTAGCGGAATGGAACGCTGCCAGCCCGGTGCTGAAAAGAGGGATCGCGCTGACGCCTGTAAAGTTCGGCATCTCGTTCACCCTCACCCATCTCAATCAGGCGGGCGCTTTGGTGCATGTCTATGCCGATGGGTCGATCCACCTGAGCCACGGCGGGACAGAGATGGGCCAAGGGCTGTTTCAAAAGGTAGCACAAGTGGCGGCTTCGCGCTTTGGGGTGCCGCTGGAGATGGTGAAGATCACCGCGACAGACACAGCCAAGGTGCCCAATACGTCCGCCACAGCTGCATCATCGGGCAGCGATCTGAACGGGATGGCGGTGAAGGCCGCCTGTGACACCATTCGCGATCGTATGGCTGAACATCTGGCCCAGTTGCATCAGGTCCGTCCGGACGAGGTTGTTTTTGACAATGGCCGCGTGCGCGCCGGATCGGGCGACTACAGCTTTGCCGAAGTTGCTACGCTGGTCTACAGCGCCCGCATCAGCCTGTCGGCCACCGGGTTTTACAAGACGCCCGACATCAAATGGGACCGGATCAAGGGACAGGGGCGGCCGTTTTTCTATTTCGCCTATGGCGCGGCGGTGACGGAAGTGGTGATCGACTCGCTGACCGGCGAGAACCGGATTTTGCGCACGGACATCCTGCATGATGCGGGTGCATCGCTGAACCCCGCGCTGGATATCGGGCAGGTTGAGGGCGGATACGTCCAGGGCGTGGGCTGGCTCACGACCGAGGAGTTGGTGTGGGACGGCAAGGGCCGCCTGCGCACCCATGCGCCATCGACCTATAAGATCCCGGCCTGTGGTGACAGGCCCGATATCTTCAACGTGGCCCTTTGGGAAGGCGAAAACCGGGCCGACACGATCTACAAATCCAAGGCCGTGGGCGAGCCGCCTTTGATGCTGGGCATCTCTGCCTTTCTGGCGCTGAGCGATGCGGTGGCGGCATGTGGGCCGCATTATCCGGACCTGCAAGCCCCTGCCACGGCAGAGGCGGTGTTGAAGTCGGTGCACACCGCGCGCGGCGATGTTTGATCGGGCAGGATTGATCTGCGCCTGTCAGGCGCATGGCCGCGTGGTGCGTGTGGTTGTGGCCGCTGTGCGCGGGTCGGCCCCGCGCGAGGTTGGAGCGGCAATGCTGGTCTGGGCCTCTGGCCAATCGGGGACCATTGGCGGCGGCGCGCTGGAATTCGAACTGGCCGCTTCCGCCCGAGATCTGGCGCAGGACACGCACAGCCGCCACGCACTTGGCCCGGATCTGGGCCAATGCTGCGGCGGAGCGGTCGAGGTGCTGAGCGAGGTCTATGACCTGAACCGGGCCCGCGCCCTGCCTTCTGATCTGATGGCACGGGGCCCGGACCCGATGCCCCTGTCGATCAAGCGCATGATGAAGGTGGCGCGCAATGAGGGGCGTCTGCCGCCCGCACAGATGAAAGACGGCTGGATGATTGAGCCGGTGCAAGCGCCCGATCAGGACATCTGGATCTGGGGGGCAGGCCATGTGGGCCGCGCGCTGGTGGATGTGTTGCAACATGTGCCGGGCTATCGGCTGACATGGGCCGATACGGGGGCGGAGCGGTTTCCGCAAGATGTGGCGGATGCGGTGACGGTTGTGCCTGCGGCGGACTTGCCTGCGCTGGCGGCCCATGCGCCGCAGGATGCACATCACCTGATCCTGACCTATGCCCATGATATTGATCTGGGCCTGTGCTACGCGCTGCTGACGCGCGGCTTTGCCTCTTGCGGGTTGATCGGGTCGGCGACCAAATGGGCGCGCTTTCGCAAGCGGTTGGGCGGATTGGGCCACAGCCCCGATGAGATTGCGCGCATCACATGCCCCATTGGCGATCCTTCTTTGGGCAAGGCACCGCATTTGATTGCGATTGGGGTCGCCTATCGGCTAGCACAGTCCACGCAGACCATACCGCAACGACTGGAGACGCGTGCGTGAGCCCCCTTTTGTCCCTGACCGGGTTGACCAAAGCCTATCCCGGCGTGGTGGCGAATGACGATGTGTCGCTGTCCATTGCACCCGGTGAAATCCATGCGCTCTTGGGCGAGAACGGGGCGGGCAAGTCGACGCTGGTCAAGATGATCTATGGGCTGGTCAAGCCGGATGCGGGTCAGATGCAGATGCACGGGACCGAGTTTGCCCCGGGTGATCCACGGGCCGCGCGGGCGGCAGGTGTGGGCATGGTTTTTCAGCACTTTTCGCTGTTCGATGCGCTGACAGTGGCCGAGAATATCGCGCTGGGAATGGAGACGCCGCCGCCTATGAGGGCTTTGGCCGCGCGTATTCGTGAGGTGTCAGAGACGTACGGGTTGCCCTTGTCACCGGACCGCGTGGTCGGAGATTTGTCTGCGGGCGAACGGCAGCGGGTGGAAATCATTCGGTGCCTGTTGCAGGACCCGAAGTTGCTGATCATGGACGAACCGACATCGGTTCTGACCCCGCAAGAGGTTGATATCCTGTTCGAAACCCTGCGCAAGCTGAGCGCGGAAGGCACGGCGATCCTCTATATTTCGCACAAGCTGGAGGAAATCCGCGCCCTGTGCGATGCGGCCACGATCCTGCGCGGCGGCAAGGTGGTGGGCGACTGCGTGCCGCGTGACACGTCCGCGCGCGAGATGGCGGAGATGATGGTGGGCAGTACGCTCGCCACGCCCAAGGCCGCCGCCCACGACGCCGGTGACGTGTTGTTGTCGGTGACAGGTCTATCCGTTGGATCGCCATCAGCCTTCGGCATGTCGTTGAAGGATATCTCGTTCGAGGTGCGCGCAGGCGAGGTGCTGGGCATCGGCGGCGTGGCAGGCAACGGGCAGGACGAACTACTGGCCGTGTTGTCGGGTGAACTGCCCTGCCGCGGCGGGATGGTGCGGTTCAAGGACCGTGACCTGTGCAAGGACGGACCCGAGGCGCGGCGCGGTTTGGGTGTGTTGTCAGCGCCGGAGGAACGTTTGGGCCATGCCGCAGCGCCCAACATGTCGCTGACGGAGAATGCCATGTTGACAGGGGCCGCCCGCGAAGGGCTGGCGCAGCGCGGTATGCTCAATTGGGCCAAGACGCGCGCCTTTGCCGAACGGATCATCGCAGGGTTTGATGTGCGCACGCCGGGGCCGGAAAACGCGGCCCGGTCACTGTCCGGGGGCAATCTGCAGAAGTTCGTGATCGGACGCGAGGTGCTGCAAAAGCCCGAGGTCTTGGTCGTGAACCAGCCCACTTGGGGCGTCGATGCGGCGGCAGCGGCAGCGATCCGGCAGGCTTTGCTTGATCTGGCGGCAGGCGGGTCGGCAGTTTTGGCGATTTCACAGGACCTGGATGAGTTGATGGAAATCTCGGACCGGTTTGCCGCGCTGAACGAGGGGCGGTTGAGTGATCCGCGTCCCACGGCAGGGCTGGATGTGGAGCAGATCGGTTTGATGCTGGGGGGTGCCCATGGCATGGAGGTTGCGCATGTTTGATATGGGCCCTCCGGGGGGGATTTTTTTGAAACAGGGAAGATGGAGGCCCCGCGCATGATCCGGATCGAGGCGCGTCCGCAACCCTCTGCCGTGATGGCCTATGCCACGCCGGTGCTGGCTGTTGTGCTGACCATGATCTTTGGCGGGGCCTTGTTTGCGGTGCTGGGCAAGGACCCGTTCGAAGCCATTGCCACGATTTTCTGGGAGCCGATCTTTGGCGAGTTCGCGTTCTTTTATCGCCCGCAATTGCTGATCAAGGGTGCGCCGCTGGTGCTGATTGCCATTGGGTTGGCGTTGGGGTTCCGGGCGGGGATCTGGAACATCGGGGCCGAGGGGCAGTACATTGTCGGGGCCATTTGCGGGGCTGGCGCGGGCCTGGCCTTTTACCCGACCGAGAGTGTTTTGATCTTTCCGCTGATGGTTTTGGCAGGCGCATTGGGGGGCTGGGCGTGGGCCATGATACCTGGCGTCTTGAAGGTGAAGTTCGGGACCAACGAGATTTTGGTGTCGCTGATGCTGGTCTATGTGGCCGAGCAGTTGCTGGCCTCCATGTCGTTGGGATTGTTGAAGAACCCCGAAGGGTTCGGCTTTCCCGGCTCGCGCAATTTGCAACAATACCCGTCGGCCCATAATGCCGAGATAATTGCAGGCACGGGGATGCATTGGGGTGTGGTGGCCGCGCTGATCGCGGTGATCTTTGCCTACGTATTGCTGACCCGGCACCGGCTGGGATTTGCGATCCGCGTCACGGGCGAGGCACCGCGCGCGGCGAAATTCGGCGGCGTGAATCCGGGACGGCTCGTGCTGTTCTGCCTTGGCATGTCGGGCCTGCTGGCCGGTCTTGCAGGCATGTTCGAGGTGGCGGGTCCCGCAGGTCAGATCAGCATTGATTTCAACGTTGGATACGGGTTCACGGCGATCATCGTGGCGTTTCTGGGCCGTTTGAATCCGCTTGGGATCGTGGCGGCGGGGCTGCTCATGGCGCTGACCTATATCGGTGGGGACATTGCGCAGTCGCAATTGGGACTGCCCGCGGCGGCGATACAGGTGTTTCAGGGGATGCTGCTGTTTTTCCTGTTGGCGCTGGATGTGCTGACAAACTACCGCGTGCGCTTTGGCGCGGCAGAGGTGGCCTGATGGACCTTTCCGCCATAAACCCCATCCTCCTGATCGCCGCCATGATCGCCGCCGCCACACCGATCCTGCTGGCGGCCATCGGAGAGCTTGTCGTGGAACGCGCAGGCGTTCTGAACCTCGGGGTCGAGGGGATGATGATCACTGGTGCGGTCTGCGGGTTCATCATTGCCGTCAATACCGGTTCCCCCACTGTCGGGTTCATCGCAGCCGCCGTCGGGGGCGCAGTGCTCAGCCTGCTCTTTGCCTTTCTCACCCAAGTGGCGCTGGCCAACCAGGTCGCCTCGGGCCTTGCGTTGACCCTGTTCGGGTTGGGGCTGTCGTCGCTCATGGGGCAAAGCTATGTGGGCATCAAACCGCCGCGGGCCGAGGCCACACCGCTGGGGCCGCTGGCCGAGATCCCCATCATCGGCCCCATCCTCTTTGGTCACGACCTGATGGTCTATCTGGGCCTTGGCATCGTGGCCGCCACATGGGCCGTTCTGAAATTCACCCGCATGGGGCTGGTCCTGCGGGCCGTTGGTGAAAACCACGATGCGGCCCATGCGCTGGGCTACAAGGTCAAACGCATCCGCACGCTGGCCATCCTGTTTGGGGGGGCCTGCGCGGGGCTTGGTGGCGCCTACATCTCACTCATCCGCGTGCCGCAATGGACCGAAGGGATGACGGCCGGGGTTGGCTGGATTGCTCTTGCGCTGGTTGTATTCGCGTCGTGGAAGCCGTGGCGCGTACTGCTCGGTGCCTATCTTTTCGGCGGGATCACCCAGCTTCAGTTGAACCTGCAAGGCGCGGGCGTTGCCATTCCGGTCGAGTATTTGGCAATGTCCCCCTACATCGTGACGATCATCGTTCTGGTGATTCTAAGCGCGGACAAATCGCGCGCCCCCGGCTCACTGGGGCGCACATTCCACGCCTCGGGATAAGGGGCGCACCTAAATGGGGAGAGACCTGAAATGAAACTTACGACACTTCTGGCAAGTGCCGCTCTGGCGCTTGGGCTGGCAGGCGGCGCAATGGCCCAAGACAAGACCAAGGTCGGCTTTGTCTATGTTGGTCCCGTGGGCGACGGCGGCTGGACCTATGAGCACGATCAGGGCCGCCTCGCGGTCGAGGCGGAATTCGGCGATCAGGTCGAAACCGTGTTTGTGGAAAACGTGGCCGAGGGCCCGGACTCTGAGCGCGTGATGACGCAGATGGCGCTCGACGGCGCGGACCTGATCTTTACCACCTCCTTCGGCTACATGGACCCGACCAACAATGTCGCGGCCAAGTTCCCGGATGTGAAGTTCGAACACGCAACCGGCTACAAGCGCCTGCATCCGAACGTGTCCACCTACTCGGCCCGCTTCTACGAAGGGCGCGCCATTCAGGGCCACATCGCGGGCAACATGACCAAGTCGAACATCATCGGCTATATCGGGTCCTTCCCGATCCCCGAGGTGATCCGTGGCATCAACTCCGCCTACGTCCACGCCAAGAAGGTGAACCCGGATGTCGAGTTCAAGATCATCTGGGTCTACACGTGGTTCGACCCCGCCAAGGAAGCGGACGCAGCCAAGACCCTGATCGACCAAGGTGCGGATGTTGTCCTACAGCATACCGACTCAACCGCGCCTCAGGCGGCTGCTCAGGAAGCGGGCGGCGTTGTGACCTTTGGCCAAGCCTCGGACATGGGCCAGTATGCCCCCTTCCCACGCGTGTCATCTATCATCGACGACTGGGCACCTTACTATATCGCGCGCACCCGTGCCGTGATGGAAGGCACATGGGAATCGCAAGACACTTGGGATGGTATCGGTGCCGGCATGGTCGGTATCGGTGAGATCACGGACGCAGTTCCAGCCGACGTACGCGAAGAAGCACTGGCGCTGAAAGCGGCACTGGCCGATGGGTCATACCATGCATTCACCGGCCCGTTGAACAAACAGGACGGCTCGCCCTTCCTGGCGGACGGCGAAACAGCGGATGACGGCACGCTGGCTGGCATGAACTTCTATGTTGAAGGCATCGAAGGCGACATTCCGCAGTAAGCGGTGATTGTAAGGCGGGGGTGTCCCCCCGCCCTTTGTGCACCCCCGGCCCCGCGTCGGGGGTTTTTCTTTGCCGTGGGCGCACGTCACCAGCGCATTGTTCGTAAGGCGGAGGTGTCCTCCGCCCCACCCATCAGAGTCGCAACCGCCGCTACTGCGCGAAAATCCGTACCATCTGCGCATCGAAATGCGCCCATGTCATCGTCGCCTTGTTGCCTGCATATCCGTGATAATGCGACTTGCCCGTGTCATTGGGCAGGCCAGCCCAGATCTTGGCCAGGTTGTTCATGAATGCCTCGCGTGGCATGTCACCCGCCAAAAAGGGCGCAAGACCCGCATCGGCCAACAAAATGTCGGCAAGCTGATCCTGAACCTCCGCCGTGAACCGTGTCTTTGGGCTGACCCCCGCCTGCCGCACCAGCCGCCGCAGGGTTGGTGGAATGAACTGGTAACGCCCAATGGCATGCGGTTGCCCGGGTGTTTGATCAATCCAATCGTAAATCTGCTGCACCGTCAGGTTGGTCGGCGCAGCGGGCGGTTTGACGGTGGCGCCATATTGCACCGCATCATAGCCTTTCGAACCTGCCTCTGCCTGTGCAATCAGGTTGCGCAGACGTGCCACGCGGCCAGAAACTGGATAGTTACGCAGGTTGTCCACTTCGCCTGGTTCAGGTGGCGCAAAAAGCCCAGTGACTGCGCGCCCGGCAAAAAGGCTCGGACCGGAATGGCGCATCATGGGCTGAGACCCAATCAGCGGCGCGGCCTTTGTCATCAAGCTGGCCCTGCTCACCATTGGCAAGGCTTCAGCCCATGCAAACGCCGCTTGCCCCACAAGGGCCACACAGGCCAAAAGACACCACATCCACCGCATAGCAACTCCATTCTGAAATCATCGCGTAGGGGGGTGATGCCCCAATGCGCGTTGACAGAAGGTTGCCGCGCCCGTGCCAATGCACTGACAAATTGGATCAAATTAGAGGTGTTTTTCAAAAACGGACCATACTGGCATCAGCGTCTCGATCCGGGACACGGTTGCCTTGATCAGTCCCGTATCGCGCCAGTCGTCGGGCATCGGGCCAGACACGGCCAGCGCTTTGCGCTTCAAAAGGTCTGCGTGCGGGTGATCCGGGTCGAAAGGCTTTGGCACACGCTTCAGCGGCTCCGGACCCCAATCGCTGATCTCGGCCCCTTTATCAGCTGCGTTATCCAGCGCGTCCTGCAGGCCGTCACCCCAGCTGTCCACAAAGGCGCGATAGCGGGTCAGGTGTTCACCCTGCAGGCCCATGACACCCATGCCCAGAATGAAATAGTCCGGTGCCAGTCCCCAGAACCACGACGGCGCCAACGGATCCTTGTCCGCAGGAGACCACATGATGTGCAAATGCGTGTTGAGCGGTGTCTTGTCTTTGGAAAAGCGCACATCTCGGTAGATACGGAACACTTTGGGACTGTGCGGCTTGCCCGTAATACGGGCGATGTCCTCTGCCACCAGATCAGCAAAGAACCCGGCCGGTCCGGCAATGGCATCCTTGTAATGCGCCTTGTGCGGCTCAAACCAAGCTTTGGTGTTGTTCTTGTCCAGCTTGGCAAAGAAGACCAGCGCCGCATCCACCATCGCTTCAAAACCGTCGGCCATACCTGTGCTCTCCATCCTGTTCCCTCCTGACCTTAACGTGTCATGGCGGATAATTCACCGCATCACACTGTCGGTTTGTGGCAGTGCTTCCCCATTTTGCACCTTAGCCGTTGCACGTGATGTGCCCCCCGTGGCACGAATTGGGGCATGACTACGTCCCTCAATGGCACCCCGCTTTCGCCCCTGACATTTGGCACCATGCAGTTTGGAGGCAATGCGGACGCCACCCAAAGTCGCGCCATGTTTGACGCCGCCCGTGTCGCGGGCATCACCCATTTCGATACCGCCTATGTCTATACCGACGGCGCGTCCGAGACATTGCTGGGAGAGATGGCGCAGGCCGTGCGCGAAGAGCTGATCATTGCCACCAAGGCTGCGTATGACGGTGGGTCCAGCCGTGAAAATATCCTCAACGGGTTTGCCACTTCCCAGCAGCGATTGCAGATGGATGTGGTCGATGTCCTCTACCTGCACCGTTTTGATGACGACACGCCGTTACAAGAAAGTTTCGACGCGCTGGCGACCCTGAAACATCAGGGCAAGATCCGTCATATCGGCGTGTCCAACTTCGCCGCGTGGCAGGTGATGAAAGCGCAGGCGGTAGCAGCGCAATTCGAGGTCCGGATCGACATCATCCAACCCATGCACAGCATCGTCAAGCGACAGGCAGAAGTCGAACTTTTCCCGATGGCTGTGGATCAGGGCATTGAAATTGCGCCTTATTCCCCGCTTGGCGGCGGGTTGCTGACAGGCAAATACGTGGGTGGTGGCACCGGACGGCTGACCGAGGATGAACGCTATGCAACCCGCTATGATGTGGCTTGGATGCATGACGCTGCGGCGAAACTAAGTGCTCTTGCGAAGGACCTTGGAACCAGCCCGGCCACGCTGGCCGTCGCGTGGGCCATGGCGCATCCCGCACGGCCCCGGCCCATTGTGTCCGCGCGGTCAGCGGAGCAATTGGCGCCATCGCTTGCCGCCCTCGACTTCGATATGACCGCAGATCTTTACGACCAGATCACCGGCTTCAGCATCACGCCGCCCCCTGCTACGGACCGGATCGAAGAGGCATGAGCGACATCATTGTCATCGGCGGTGGCATCGCCGGGGTGTCTGCGGCGGCGCGCCTGTCGAAGGGCGCACATGTCACGCTGATCGAAGGTGAAAATGCCCTTGGCTATCACGCTTCTGGCCGCTCTGCCGCCCTTTTCGAACAGAATTACGGCCTGCCCCCGGTGATCGCGTTGAACAAGGCAAGTGCTGCATTCCATCAACCCTACCTCAGCCCCCGTGGCTTCCTTCTGGTGGGTCGCGCAGGCGAGGATGCCGGGTTTGAGGCAGACGCCAAAACCCTCAAATGCCCGGAGATCTCAGTGGATGAGGCGCGGCAGCATGTGCCCATCCTCAACGACACGATCTCCCGCACGGCCTATCACGCAGAGGCTTGGGACATCGACACCGACCGAATGATCCAGGACTTCGCCAAAACGGTCCGCGCGAACGGCGGGCAGGTCCTGACAAGCAAACCGGTGACTGCGATCACGCGCAATGGAAGATGGAGCGTGCGGTGTGGAGATGACATCTTGACCGCTGACGTGTTGGTCAATGCCGCGGGTGCCTGGGCGGATCAGATTGCCGCTCTTGCCGGGGTTGGGCCCATCGGCATCGTCCCGCACCGCAGGTCCATGGCGCGCCTGCCTGCGCCGGATGGGCATGACGTGACCCGTTGGCCCATCTTTTTCGGCGTGGGCGAGACGTGGTATGCCAAACCGGATGCGGGAAAATTGCTTGTTTCTCCGGCGGACGAGGATGCGGTCGAACCGCACGATGCATGGGCAGACGACATGGTCTTGGCCGAAGGGCTTGATCGCTACGGCCAGCATGTGACTGCGCCGGTGACGAGGGTGGAGACCACATGGGCCGGTCTGCGCAGCTTTGCGCCCGACCGTTGTCTGGTGTTGGGACGTGACACTCAAGTACCTGATTTCGTTTGGTGCGCCGGTCAGGGGGGATACGGGTTTCAGACCGCCCCGGCAGCCAGTCAGCTTTTGGCGGACATGCTGCTGGACCGCGCGCCTGAGATTGACGCGAACACCATCAAATCCCTGTCGCCAGACCGATTTTGAACCGCTAGGGTCGACATATGTTGACCCGTTTTCTGATCGCAGCGCTTGTCCTGTTGACCGCCTGCGCGCCTGCTCCTGCTCCATTCACCGGCCCTATGATCATTGGCGATGCTGACCCGGTGCGATTTGCCGGGCGCCAGCCCAGCACATTCCCGGTGCGCGGCATGGATGCCGCCCGGTTTCAAACCCGTGTAGACTGGGAACGGGCAAAGGCCGTAGGGATTGAATTTGTGTTCCTCAAGGCAACCGAAGGCGGTGATCTGCTTGACCCGATGTTTCAAGACCACTGGCGCGGCGCAGGCCGCGCCGGCATCAAGCGCGGGGCCTATCACTTTTATTATTTCTGCACATCACCGGAAGTGCAGGCCCGGTTTTTCATCCGCACGGCCCCCAAGACACGCGGCAGCCTGCCGCCGGTGCTGGACATGGAATGGAATCCGTTTTCGCCAACCTGCCAACGCCGTCCGGATGCGGCCACCGTGCGCAATGAAATGCAGCGCTGGCTGGACATAGTGACCGCCTATTACGGGCAACGACCAATCATCTACACCACGCCCGGGTTTTATGACGACGCGGAACTGAACCGTTTGAAAGGCTATGAATTCTGGCTGCGGACGACGGCGAAGACACCATCCGAGGCGTTCCCCGGCCAGCGCTGGCGGTTCTGGCAATATACGTCGACGGGCACGCTGCCCAACACGCCCGGTGCCATCGACATCAACGCCTTCAATGGCTCGCGTTCCGATTGGGACAGCTGGCTGGACCGACGCACGGTCCGCTAGGCCGCAACTTCGTCGTCGCCGACACGGAAGAAGATGGCATAAAGTGCAGGCACCACGATCAGCGTCAGGACTGTTGCAAAGCTCAAGCCGCAGATGATGACGACAGCCAAAGAGGCAAAGAACGGGTCCCACAGCAGCGGCACGACACCCAGCACAGTGGTCAACACCCCAAGCGCCACAGGTCTCACCCGACTGACAGCAGCGTCCACGATGGCGTCCATGCGCGGTTTTCCGTCGGCAATCTGGCTGTCCGTCTCATCGATCAGAACGATGGCCGCTTTAATCAAAAGCCCAGTCAGCGACAGAACGCCGAGAATCGCCATGAACTCAAGCGGGGTTTGCGTGGCAGCCAACCCCCAGATCACCCCAATCAGGGCCAGAGGCACTGTCAGCCAGATGATCAGCGGCTGCCTCACCGCGTTGAACAGGAAGATCACCACAAGGATCATGGCCCCGAAGCCAAGCGGCATGGTCGATGCAAGACCTGCGTTCGCCTCCTGTGAGCTGCCATATTCCCCCTTCCATTCAAGTGCATAACCGGGGGGCAGTGTGATATCCTCGATCGGGGCGCGTACGGCGTCGAACAGATCACCGGATAACACGCCCGGCGCGTTGTCGGCCTGTGCCGTCACCGCCAATTGCCTGTCGATGCGGCGCAGATTGCCCGCCTCAAACACGATATCAAAGCGGTCCACCACCTGATTGATCGGGATGTAACCCCCTGCAACCTGACTGTAGACCTGCACATCACGCAACTCACTGACATCATCCCGCTCTGCCGCGACCGGACGCATGACGACGTTGAGCAATTCATCCCGTTCACGATAGACGCCCAAGGTTGCGCCGCTGAGATGCGTGGCCAAAGCGCCCGAAATCTCGCCCTGAGTGAGGCCCAAACGGCGCGCATTTTCCGTGTTCACCACGGGCCGGATCACTTGCACCTGCTCGCGCCAGTCATCCTTGACCGCGACAGCGCCTGCCTCGGACATGATCGCCTTTGCCTGTGCCGCCAGTTGGCGCAGCACGACTGTATCCGGGCCAGTGAACCGCGCCTCGACCTTGGACCCGCCGCCGGGGCCAAGCACGAATTTCCACACCTTGGCGTTCGAAGACGGATAGTTGGCGTCAATCCAACTTTGCAATTCGATCCGCAGGTCTTCGATCTGGCCGAAACTTTCGACATCAACAAGGATCTGACCATAAGCCGAGTTCTGCGTCTCAGCCTCGTAAATCAACATGAACCGTGTATGCCCGCTGCCGATGGCCGTGTTGGTGCCAGTCACGCCCGGGAGCGAGCGCACGTGATCGCCAATCGCAAGAATGTCGGCTTCGGTTTTGGAGATGTCAGTGCCCTGCGGCAGGAAGTAGTCAATGACGAACTGCGCCCGCGTGGAGGAGGGGAAGAACCCCGCAGGCACCATGCTGAACATGGCGATGGCCGATGCAAAGAGCGCCACGACAATGCCAATGGTCACATAGCGCACGGCGATGGCACGCTTGAGGAGATTGCGGTAGCCGCGAAGGATCGCGTTCTCCTGCGCTTCCACGCCTGTTCCGGGTTTGAGCAGAAGCGTGCAGAAATAGGGTGTCAGCCAGATGGCTACCAGCCATGAGAACAGCAGTGAAATCGCTATGGTCCAGAACAGACTGCCGGCATATTCACCCGTATTATCCGGTGAAAACCCGACGGGCGAGAAGGCAAGGATACCAACGATTGTCCCCCCAAGCAGCGGCCATTTCGTCTGGTTCACGACAGTGATCGACGCACTTGCTGCACTCTCCCCCTTTTGCACGCGCACCAATGTACCTTCGACCACGACGATTGCATTGTCGACCAGCATGCCCAGTGCGATGATCAAGGCCCCGAGCGAGATCCGCTGCATATCCAGACCATAAAGGTACATCCCAAAAAGCGTGCCTGCGACGGTCACAAGCAATATGCCCCCCATCAGGATGCCCGAGCGCAGCCCCATGAAAATCAGAAGCGTGCCCACAACAATGGCGAGGGCCACCACAACGTTCAGGACAAAGTCGTTGACCGACTCCTTGACCGTCACCGACTGGTCGGAGATCGCAATGACATCAATGCCAATTGGCCTTTGATCGATCTGTGCATCCATGCGCGCCTTCACGGCCTCGCCCATGTTCACTACGTTGCCGCCGAGGGTGTTGGAAATTCCGATGCCCACGGCTGGCCGCCCGTCGCGGTAGAGCAGCATCGTTGCGGGATCTTCTAGGCCGCGTGAGATCGTCGCGATATCGGACAGTCGGAAAGACGCCCCCGTCTGTGGATTCGTAATGATCAGATTACCGATTGCCTCGGTCGAGGACACAGCGCTTTCTGGACGTACCACAAGGCGCGTTTGCCCGGCCTGGATCGACCCGGCTGGCCGCACAAGGTTCTGCCCTTCCAGAATCTGCCCGATCTGATCCGGAGACAGTCCAAGCTCGATCAATCGCGCGGACGCATATTCGACGTAGATGACTTCGTCTTGAACACCGTTCAGGATGACCTTGGACACGCCGTCAACTGTGACCAGTTCGCGCTGCAAATCCTTGGCATATTCGTGCAGTTCACTGATCGAATACCCCTCGCCCACGACGGCGAAATACACGGCGTAAACGTCGCCAAAATCGTCAAAGACCTGACTGGGCAGCGCATTGGGCGGCAGTTGCCCCTGCGCGTCGTCAATCTTGGCCCGCATCTGCGAGAAGCGTTGGTAAAGGTCGGGATAGTCCGGCACGGACGCGATTGTGAACTCCACGGTCACAATGCTCAGTCCCGGGGACGACACGGATCGCACCTCGTCCACACCCAGCAATTGTTGCAGCGCGTTTTCAACAACTTCCGTTACTTCTTCGGCCACCTCTTCGGCGCTGGCACCGGGATAGGGCGTGATGATTTGAGCCTGACGGATGATAAACTCGGGGTCTTCAAACCGTGGCAACGCCGTGTAGGCAAAGTAACCAGACACGAGGATCAGCAGCGTCGCGATGGCCGAGATCAGACGCTTTTCGATGGCAAACCGGGCCAGGTCCATGACTTACTCCCCGACCCGGGTGATTGGGCGTACAACCATTCCGTCAATGACCTGACTGACACCTGCCGCAATCACACGATCTCCGACTGCAACACCATCCGTGACAGCGACTTGGGCACCTGCGGCCTCTCCCAGAGTGATGTTTTGCTTCGACACCGCATTATCGTCACCCAACCGCCAGACAAAGGGGGCGCCATCAGGCTCCGCGCCCACGGCTGTCAATGGAATGCGCAGTTCCGACGCCGACCCCGGCGCCGAGGCAAAGACACGTGCAACCATACCCGGCAGGATGAACGTGCCATTGGGTTGCGCGACACTGACACGTCCGCGATAGGTCTGCGTGGCGGCATCCGCCTGCACCGAAAATTCAACCACCACGGCATCGAAAACCTGTCCCGGCAACGCGTCGAATTCGACCTGCGTTTTGATCTGGCTTTGTCCGTTTGCCGACAGCGCGGTCACATCCGGTCCAGGCACGTCAAAGGCCAAGTGCACCGTCGACAGGTTCTGTAGCAGCGCGATGCTTTGTCCGGCTTGGACATTCGTGAAATTGTCGATGTTGCGACGTGCGATGACGCCGCCAAATGGTGCGGTCAGGGTCGCATCTTCAAGGTTGTCGCGGGCGACCTGCAACTGGGCTTCAAGTCCACGCAGCGCTGCTTCGGAAGCTTCAATGTCTTCGGCCCGGCCACCGGACTGACCAATGACGAGTTGTTCGCGTTGCGCTCTCAGATCCGCCTCAGCCACACGCAGCGACGCTTCGTCTCGTTCCAACTGTGCTTCGGCTACGACGCCACGTTCGGCCAATTCACGGGTGCGTTCGGCTTGATCGCGCGCCTGATCCACTTGCGCTTGCGCCGCTTCGACAGCGGCCTCCAAAGCCACGATTTCCTCTGAGCGAGCACCGGACCGAAGTGCGCGCAATTGCGCGTCGGATTGGTCGCGTGCACTTTCCAACTGCGCCACCTGCCGCTCAAAATCACGTGGATCGATTTGGGCAATCAAATCCCCTTCGGCCACATCCTGTGCCCCCCGAATGGGCAGGTCGATCACGCGACCACTTACGCGAAATGACAGCTCCACCTCTTCTGATGGTAGAACAATGGCGGGATAGCCCCGCCGGATCGTGGCCTCTGTCGCCTCGACGGTCGCGACCTTTGCCGGGCGCGGTGCTGTCTGTGCCACAGCACATGTGACGGCCCCCACGGCCAGACCGATACCCAATGCCAATAGCCTGAAAGTCGTCATTGCCGTGCCCCACGTCCCTGTCCCTCAATGCCGTGCAGCTTTAAGGGCCGCGGGAAACGAGTCAACGAAAGACCAACCAGTGGTGGAAAACGAGGCGAGCGCGTTTACCCGTCCTTACGGATCGCTTCGTTTTTGGGATCGTAGGGACTGTCTTCGACAATCTCCGCATCCCAAAGTTGATCGAGCATCTTCACCTTCAACTTGGTCCCCGGCACCGCCAGATGGGGCGTCACGTAGCCCATGCCAATGGATTTCCCAAACGCGACCGAATAGCCGCCAGACGTCAAACGGCCCACACGCGTGTCGCCATCATACAGCACTTCGCGGCCCCACGGGTCCGCATCCTCAGGTCCGTCGATCAGAAGCGTCACACATTTTGAACGAATGCCCTTGGCCTCCATCTCGGCTTTGCCGTGAAAGTCCTTCGACAGGTCCACGAAACGCGGCAGGTCTGCTTCAAGCGGTGTTGCATCACGGCCCAATTCAGTTCCGAATGCGCGGTAGGATTTCTCCTGCCGCAACCAGTTCTGTGCCCGGGCACCCACCAGCTTCATGCCGTGTTTCTCACCCGCAGCAACCAATTGATCCCACAGGTAATTCTGCATCTCAATCGGGTGGTGCAGCTCCCAGCCAAGCTCGCCGGTATAGGCCACGCGGATCGCGCGCACCGGGCACATCCCCAGTTCGATATCGCGGTAGCTGAGCCACGGGAACCGCTTGTTCGACAGCACCGTGGACGGGTCGGCATCCTTGACCAGTTCGTTCAACACATCGCGCGATTTTGGCCCGGCAATGGCGAACACACCCCACCGCGTCGTCACATCTTCCTCGTTGATGCGCCCGAACTCCGGCTCCTTCTCCATGATCGCCTTGTAAAGGTAATCCTGATCATAGGCATGCCAAGCGCCCGCCGACACGAGGTAATAGTCATCCTCGGCCAACCGAACGATGGTATATTCGGTGCGCGTCGTGCCATGGGCCGTCAGCGCATAGGTCAGATTGATGCGCCCCACTTTCGGCAGCTTGTTGGTGGTGAACCAATCCAGAAACGCCGTCGCCCCCGGCCCCGATATCCGGTGCTTGGTAAAGGCAGTTGCATCGACAAGCCCCACGCCCTCGCGGATAGCCTTCGCCTCGTCCACCGCGTGCTGCCACCAGCCACCACGGCGGAAGGATCGTGCATCGTGGTCAAAACTGTCGGGCGCGTCCAAAGGACCGTAATAGTTGGGCCGCTCAAATCCGTTTACGCAGCCAAATTGCGCCCCTGCCGCTTTTTGGCGGTCATAGGCAGGGCCTGTGCGCAGTGGGCGACATGCCGGGCGCTCTTCGTCCGGGTGGTGCAGGATATAGACGTGGTCGTAGCATTCCTCGTTCTTGCGCGCGGCATATTCGGTGGTCATCCAGTCGCCGTAGCGCTTGGGGTCAAGCGAGGCCATGTCGATCTCGGCCTCCCCCTCAACCATCATCTGAGCGAGATAATAGCCCGTGCCCCCCGCCGCCGTGATCCCGAACGAGAACCCCTCGGCCAACCACATATTCGTCAGGCCCGGTGCCGGTCCCACCAACGGATTGCCGTCGGGGGTGTAACAGATCGGCCCATTGAAATCGTCCTTCAAGCCGCTGTTTTCGCAGGACGGCACGCGATGGATCATCGCCATGTACTGCTCTTCGATCCGCTCAAGATCAAGCTGGAACAGATCGGCACGGAAGCTGTCGGGCACACCATTTTCAAACCGCGCAGGCGCGTTCTTTTCATAAACGCCCAGAATCCAGCCGCCCCGTTCTTCACGCACATAGGATTGCGCATCGGCGTCCCGGATCACCGGATGCTCGGCATTGCCCTCCGCCCGGTATTTCACCAGCTCCGGGTCCTGCTCCATCACGATGAACTGGTGCTCGACCGGGATGGCGGGCATCTTGATGCCCAGCATCTTCGCCGTGCGCTGCGCATGGTTGCCGCTGGCCGTCACGACATGCTCGGCCGTGATTACCACCTGCTCGTCCGACGGCACAAGGTTGCCACCTTTTTCGACCATCTTGGTTGCCGTGACCTCCCACGCCTCACCATTCCAGTGAAACGCATCGGCCTGCCACTTGCGTTCGATCATAACGCCGCGTTGGCGCGCGCCCTTTGCCATCGCCATGGTGACATCGGCAGGGTTAATGTAGCCGTCCGTCTGGTGGTACAGCGCGCCCTTCAGATCCTCTGTCCGGATCAGCGGCCACTTCGCCTTGATCTCATCCGGCGTCATGAACTCATAAGGCACGCCACAGGTCTCGGCGGTGGAGGCATAGAGCATATACTCGTCCATCCGCTCATCCGTCTGCGCCATGCGCAGGTTGCCCACGACGGCGAAGCCAGCGTTCAGACCCGTCTCTTCCTCGAGCGTCTTGTAGAACTTGATGGAGTAGTCGTGAATGTGGGTCGTGGCGTAAGACATGTTGAAATACGGCAGCAACCCAGCCGCGTGCCAAGTAGAACCGGATGTCAGCTCATCCCGTTCCAGCAGCATCACGTCATCCCAGGCCGCGCGGGCCAGATGATATGCAATCGACGTGCCCACGGCCCCGCCGCCCACAACCAGCGCTTTGACTTGGCGTTTCATGGCCCGACTCTCCCCTCGCAACCTATCACTGCCGTTCTAGGAAAAGCGCGCGCCCACCGCGCCAACAAGCCGACCGGTCACAGCAAAAAAACGACGCCGATCACCGGTCTAGTCTTCGATGTTTCCAAAAACTCTTGGGGGGACGGTGCAGCCGGGGGCTAGCCCCTTAAGCAAAATCGTCGCGCAAGCGGCCTTTGGTTCAGCGACCGAAGATTTTCCCGGGGTTCATAATGTTGAGGGGATCGAGCGCGGTTTTGATTGCTGCCATGTATTCGACCGTCGGTCCCAACTCCTTGATCAGATAGGGCATCTTGCCCTGCCCGATCCCATGCTCGCCGGTGCACGTGCCGTCCATACGAATGGCCTCGTCGGCAAGAAAGGCGGTAAACTCCTCTGCCCGGCGCACTTCATCCGCGTCCTCCATGTCGATCAGGACCAATGAGTGAAAGTTGCCGTCGCCCACGTGACCCACGATCGGGGCCAGAAGGTCCAGTTCCGCGGCCTTGGCTTGCGCCCCTGTCACCGCCTCTGCCAGCCGCGAGATGGGCACGCAGACATCCGTCGATATCCCCTGCGCGCCGGGGCGCAATTGCAGCGTCGCCCAATACAGATCATGCCGCGCTTTCCACAGCTTATTGCGCTCCTCTGCCGTGGCGGTCGTTGCGAAATCCGTCCCGCCCGCATCTTCGGCAATGGACCCGAACATCTCGGCCTGTTCGATCACACCACGGTCAGAGCCATGAAATTCCAGCAGCAAAAGTGGTGTCTCCGGCAGGCTCAAACCCGCATAGGCATTGGCCGCCTTCACATTGAGCTCGTCCATCAACTCGATCCGGGCCACGGGGATGCCATATTGGATCGTCGTCATCACGGCCTGACAAGCGGCGTCGATAGATGGAAAGGACATGCGCGCCGCCGAAATCGCCTCGGGAATACCTTGCAGCTTCAGCGTGATTTCGGTGATCAGCCCCAACGTGCCCTCAGAGCCAATCAAAAGCCGGGTCATGTCGTAACCTGCGGATGTCTTCTTTGCCCGTTGCGCTGTGCGGATAACGCGCCCGTCCGCCATCACAGCCTCAAGTGCCAGCACGTTGTCCTTCATCGTGCCGTAGCGCACCGCGTTGGTGCCTGACGCACGGGTGGAGGCCATGCCCCCAAGCGACGCGTTGGCCCCGGGATCAATGGGAAAGAACAGGCCCCGATCCCGCAGATAAGTGTTCAACTGTTCGCGTGTCACACCGGGTTGAACGACGCAATCCAGATCTTCAGAATTGACCGCGATGATCTTGTCCATCTGTGTGAGGTCTACAGATACACCACCCGCAGGTGCGTTCACATGCCCTTCGAGCGACGTGCCCGTTCCAAACGGAATGATCGGCACCTGATGGGTCGCGCACACTTTGACAATGTCGGACACTTCCTTGGTCGAACTCGGGAACACTACGGCATCTGGGGCCTGTGCCCTGATCCAAGTGGTCGTGTGCGCGTGCTGGTCGCGCATCGCTTGCCCGGTATGAAAGCGGTCTCCGAACTGCTGCTTGAGGATGCCAAGCGCCGTGGCGATGCCATCCTCGTTCCGTGGCAGATCAATGGCTTGTGCCATGCTCTTGTCCTTCCCTTGTGCGCAGACGTCAGTCGCCCAGCGCAATCCCTTCGCGACGCGGGTCGGCGCCGCCCAAAAGCGTGTCGCCAATTTCAATCGCATGCAGGCCAGAGTTCAATCCGCGGATATTCACCTCGAAGCCGAGAGCCTCCAAGGCGGGCGCCAAATCCGCTGCAGTTGTGCCTTCTTCAAAATCATAGGTGCCGAACCGATTGACCGCATGGGGCAAGCTGACGGCCTGTTGCACATCCATCCCCCAGTCGAGCCAAGCGATGATCGACTGGGCCGTGTAGCCGATGATCCGGCTGCCACCCGGGGAGCCGATGGCCAGCACAGGGGCGCCGTCTTTCATCACCACCGTCGGCGACATGGAGGACCTTGGGCGCTTGCCCGGCGCCAGTGCGTTGGCAATCGGTACGCCATCGACATGAGTGCGGAAGCTGAAATCGGTCAGTTCATTGTTCAACAAGAACCCATGTACCATCAACCGCGAGCCAAAGGCGTTTTCAATCGTTGTGGTCATGGAAGCCACATTTCCAAAGCTGTCGACGATCGAGATGTGGGAGGTTGACGGCAGTTCGATGCTTTCATCATCCGCCCAGTTCTGGCTGTGATCGAAGGCGGGGTTGCCAGGGGCAACCTCTTCCAGTGCCGCGTCACCACCCAATTGTGACGCGCGGTCAGCCAGATAGGTCGGATCGACAAGACCAGCTGTGGGCATCGGGACGAAATCGCTGTCGGCCATGAACCGCCCCCGATCCGCGAACGCGAGGCGCGAGGCATCCCCGATCAGCCGCCAGCTTTCCGGGTTTTCAGCACCAAGCGCCGCCAGATCATAGCTTTCCAGCATACCAAGGATTTGCCCGACAGTGAGCGCACCGGATGATGGCGGACCCATCCCGCAGACATCGTGGGCGCGGTACGTCACGCAAACCGGCGCACGTTCCTTGACCTGATAGACCGCCAGATCAAGCTCTGACAGCACCCCGGGGTTGCCCGGAGCAAATTGTACCGCCGCCATGATGTCCTGAGCGATCTTCCCGGTATAGAAGCTGTCTGCCCCTTCCGCCGCCAACAGCCGTAGCGTGTCCGCGTATTCGGGGTTTTGAAGCGTCGTGCCGACACTCAATGGTGTGCCGCCGGGCAGAAAGTAATCAGCCGTGATTGGGAAGCGGCCAAGGCGTTCAGCATCTCTTTCGATCAAACCGGCCAGACGCGGTGAGACGTCAAAACCATCTTCGGCCAATCCGATGCCGGCGTCGAACAGCGTGGGCCAAGGTTGATTGCCCCAACGCTTGTGAACTTCTTCGAGAAGTGCGGGTGTGCCCGGCGTACCGACCGACCGCCCCCCAACAACGGCATCAAAGAAGCCCATCGGTTCGCCATCATCGGTCTGAAACAGCTTCGGCGTGGCGGCCAGTGGTGCGGTCTCGCGGCCGTCCAGTGTGGTCAGCTCCTGCGTCTCAGCGTCATACCAGACTAGAAAAGCGCCACCGCCAAGTCCGGACGACTGCGGCTCAACGAGACCCAGAACAACCTGCACGGCAACCAGCGCATCGGCGGCAGTACCACCGGCGGCCAGAACCTCAACCCCGGCCTGCACTGCCAGCGGATTGGCAGCAGCCACCATATAACTCTGCGCTGCGACCGGCTCGCCCGCATCCTTGGACGCCTGCGCCGCGGCGATGGCCTCGGTCGTGGCAACGGCAGCGCCCTCGACCCCGGTTTCGGGTTGCACGGCATCGGCGGTCTGTTGGGCAAGTGCTGCCCCTGCAATGAGGGTGAAGGCGACGGTCAGGGAAAAGCGCATGGGGTCCTCCTTTGGCGCAGGCTCGGCAATCAGTTCGATCTAAACCAGGGCAGCCAAGCCGCCCGGGGCATCACAGCATGGACGGCACAACCTGGTCCGGGGGCCGGTGGCCGTCGTCGAAGGTCTTGATATTGATAATGACCTTCTCGCCCATCTCGATCCGACTTTCGCGGGTGGCCGAACCCATATGGGGCAGAAGGACAACGTTGGTCAGTTCACGCAAGCGCGGGTTCACTTCGGTCCCGTTTTCGTAGACGTCCAGGCCCGCACCGGCCAACTCACCCGCGCGCAACATCCGTGTCAGCGCGTTTTCGTCGATCACTTCACCGCGCGAGGTGTTCACGATCACAGCGTCTTCCTTCATAAGCTTCAGGCGACGGGCATTCATCAAATGAAAGGTCGAGGGCGTGTGCGGGCAATTCACGCTGATCACGTCCATGCGTGCCACCATCTGATCAAGGCTTTCCCACCATGTGGCCTGCAATTCCTCCTCCACTTCCGTCCGAAGACGGCGGCGGTTGTGGTAGTGTACCTGCATGCCAAAGGCCGCTGCTCGGCGGGCAACCGCCTGTCCGATCCGGCCCATGCCAAGGATACCAAGCCGACGGCCTGCAACACGTCCACCAAGGAACGCTGTCGGTGCCCAACCGTCCCAATCGCCGGATTGCATCGCGGCCAAACCTTCGGGCAGGCGGCGCGTGACGGCAAGGATCAGACCCATCGTCATGTCTGCCGTATCATCGGTCAGCACACCGGGGGTGTTCGATACCAAAATCCCGCGCTGGCGGGCTGTCGATACGTCAATATTGTCTACTCCAGCCCCGTAATTCGCAATCAGCTTCAGCCGCTCGCCCGCTTGACCGATCATCGCCCCGTCGATTGTGTCAGTGATTGTCGGCACCAGCACATCGGCAGATTTCATCGCCTCGACCACCTCGTTCCGCGACATGGGCGCATCATGATCGCGCAGTGTCACGTCGAACAATTCGCTCAGCCGGGTTTCCACCTCGGCGGGCAACCGTCGCGTAACGACAACACTCAGACGTTCCTTTGGCATTGCGCCCTCCCCGGTGCTTGGCCTCGCGACCTCTTTTTGGCATGGTGGCGGATGTGAGCACGAGGCACAAGAACCTCGGCCATATCAAGAGGCGAGAGATGAGCGGAAAGTTCCCGATGGTGGCGGTGTGGCGGTTTATGCTGTCGATGCTTTTGGTGCTGGGTCTGACCCTGCCCCTGATGGCGCGCGACACTGGTCCTGTGACGAACCTGCCCCTGCCCCGTTTCGTGTCGATGAAAGCTGCCGAAGGCAACGTGCGCCGCGGACCATCGCTGACCCACCGGATCGACTGGGTGTTCAAACGCCGCGACATGCCCCTGCGCATTACGGCTGAACACGGTCACTGGCGCCGGGTCGAAGATCGTGACGGTCTTGGCGGATGGGTGCATTATTCCCTTCTGTCGGGCACCCGCACCGTGATTGTCGAACAGGACATGCTGACACTTCGCACCAAGCCTGAGGCCAACGCGCCCGTAACTGTCGCACTGGAAGTCGGCGTCGTTGCGCGACTGGGAAAATGCGGACCGGAATGGTGCCGCCTGAGTTCAGGTGGTTACAAAGGATGGGCACCGAAAGCCCGCCTTTGGGGTGTCGCCATCGACGAGTTGCGCGACTAGTCCAAAGCCGCCACGACCCGTATTTCCACCACAGCATCAATCCGCCGCAATCCGGCGACTTCGACGGCTGTCCATGCAGGATATGGATCGGACAAGTGCTTAAGCCGCACAGTAACGAACAGATCAAAATGGTCGCGCAGACCCACATGATAGCTGGTCATTTCGACCAGCGCGTCCAGTGTCAGGCCCGCTTCGGCCAGCACGCCTGCAATTTTGGCAAAGCAGGCTTCGAACTGCGCCTGTGGCGTTTCGGGCATTGTGCCGTCGGGGCCTGCCCCCGTTACACCGGTCAGAAATACATGGTTGTGAGACACAATACCGGGCGACATGCCTGCCTTGCCGCACGCGTCGCGCAGCGCGGGTGGCATCAGGACCTGTAGGGTCATTGGAACTCTCCTTGCTCTTGTCAGTAACTCAAGTAGCATCCGCGCCATTGCCCACGGGCCACTTTGAAAAGACCATCCAAATGAAATGCATACAATACTCCCGTTTCGGCCCCGCCTCTGACGTTCTTTCACTCTCCGAAATCCCAACGCCGGATCCTACACCGGGCGAGGTCTTGGTGGAGCTTACGCATTCAGGTGTGAACCCATCGGATGTCAAAGCCCGGTCGGGCGCACGCCCCGGAGTGACGAAGCCGCCATTCGATCAGATCGTACCGCACAGTGACGGCGCCGGTCGGATTGTGGCCGTGGGTGACGGAGTGGCGGACACGCGCATGGGCGAGCAGGTTTGGATTTGGAACGGTCAATGGCAGCGCCCCTTCGGCACTGCATCCACGCATATCTGCCTGCCATCCAATCAGGCCGTGCCATTGCCGGACAGCATAGGCCCCGAAACCGGGGCCGTTCTTGGCATTCCCGGTCTAACGGCCGCGCACGCTGTCTTTGGTGGTGGTGACATTTCCGAACAGACACTGCTGATCCAGGGCGGCGCGGGCACGGTCGGGTTGCTCGCCGTTCAACTGGCCAAATGGGGCGGTGCCAAAGTGATTGCAACCGCCCGTGGCGATGGTTTGTTCGAGGCGGAAAAGGCGGGTGCTGATGTCGTGCTGAACTATGCGGACCCGGACCTGTCGCAGCACATACTGGCGGCCAACGGCGATGCGCCCGTGTCTCGGATCATCGAGGTCGAGTTCGGGCTCAACATCTCGACCGATGCGGACGTCATTGCGCCCAATGGAACAATCGCCGCGTATGGCTCAGCCAAGGAAATGGCGCCAACCCTGCCGTTCGGCCCGCTGCTGTTCAAAGCGGTAACGGTCGACATTCTGCTGATCTACTTGTTGCCCAAGGACCAACGGGATGCGGCAATCGCCAAACTTTACGACGCTTTGACGGCGAATGCCCTGAGCTGCCCAATCGCACAGACCTTTCCATTGGCACAAACCGCTGCGGCACATGATGCGGTCGAGGCAGGCAATCGCGCAGGTGCCGTTCTGGTCGAGGTTCAGTCTTGATACGTGCCTTAATCTTATTGCTGTGCCTGTGTACCACCCAAGTGTGGGCACAGGATACCAGCCAACCCCAAGGGACAATTGCGGTCGAAGACAGTGCATCACAGGATGCGGCCATCGCTGTCCGCATCCGCGACATCCTGAATGAGCTTGCAGGGTTTGATGGTGTCACAGTCTCCGTCACTTCGGGCATCGTTACCTTGCGCGGCACAACGGTCGACACCGCAACGGCGGACCGGCTGAACGAGTTGGTGGGCCGGGTTGAAGGTGTCGTCGCCATCGAAAACCAAGTGACGGAAACCACAGATGTCGTGGCGCGGCTCAATCCCGCGGTTGAACGGTTTCAGGCAAGGATCAGTCAAGCTCTGGCACTGCTCCCTCTGGTCGCGGTCGCAGTTGTGGCCTTTGTATTGGTCCTGACCCTGGGATTGCTGCTGGCCCGCGCGCGCTATCCATGGGACAGGATCGCGCCGAATGCATTCATCGCCAACATTTACCGGCAGGTCGTCCGCATCCTCTTCTTTGTCGCAGGTGTGGTCATCGCGCTGGACATCCTTGGGGCCACCGCGTTGCTGGGCACCATTCTGGGTGCTGCGGGCATCGTCGGTCTGGCCATCGGTTTTGCCGTGCGCGACACGGTCGAGAACTTCATCGCGTCCATCATGCTGTCCATACGTCAGCCCTTTCGACCAAATGACGTGGTCGAGATACAGGGCGACATTGGCAGGGTCATTCGCCTGACCAGCCGGGCGACGATCATCCTGAGCTTTGATGGCAACCACATCCGCATCCCGAATTCGACCGTGTTCAAAAGCCGGATCGTCAACTACTCAACCAACCACGAACGGCGCTTCAGCTTCGAGATTGGGGTAAGTTCCGATGCCGATCTGGCCGATGTCCGGCGTATGACCGAGGAAACGGTATCGGACCTTCCATTTGTCCTGACCGAACCCGCACCAATGTCCTGGATTGAAAGGATCGGCGATGGCGCGATCTTTCTCACCGTCACGGGCTGGATCGATCAGGAGGCGACGTCACTTGTCCGGGCGAAAGGCGAGGCGCTGCGTCTGGTCAAGGCGCGCATCGAGGGCGCCGGGATCGAAGTGCCAGACACGACGTACCGCGTGCAACTGCTGGGTGGCGCTGCCCCAACGACCGAAACCACACGCACCGTGCCGCCCAAAGTTGCACCTGTTGCACCGCCCGCCCCTGCAGTGGAAGCGGACGATGTCACCGATATGTCCGAGGCGGGCCTCGACAAGATGGTAGATGCCGAACGCAATGACCCGGATGCACCTGATTTGCTGACGGATGCGGCGCCCAAGGAATAGTCGGATTTTTGGTTCAAAGGGGCTTGCGCACATCGCTTCACCGCTCTAATTAGCGCGGCACGTTGGGATGTAGATCAATTGGTAGATCAACTGTTTTTGGTACAGTAGGTTGTAGGTTCGAGTCCTACCATCCCAGCCACTTCACCTATTTTCTGAAAGCTCGACGCTCGTGCCCCGCGGAATGTCGTGATTCCGTTGAAAGGTTCGGCCCTGACCTGCTAGCGATTGGGCATGAAACACATATCCCGATCCAACAGCCAAGCCGACGCAACAATCGCGTCTTTGCCGGATGTTCCTTGGCCCAGCGTTGATGCTTCGAAGCCAGCTACACTTCTGACCCGTTGCCCGGCCGCGGCTGAAACGCCGTTGCCCTCGTCGCCTGCTCTGGCCCAAAAGGCGGGTGTCGCTGACGTAGCTATAAAAGACGAGCGGATGCGTATGGGGCTTGGCAGCTTCAAGGCGCTTGGCGCGGCTTATGTCATCGCATGCGATGCCGAAGCGGGGCTCGCGCATGGGCGCACCTATGCCACGGCAAGTGCGGGAAATCACGGGTTGTCCGTTGCGGCAGGCGCGCAGGCGTTTGGTGCGCAAGCCGTGATATACCTCGCGGAAACCGTGCCGGAAGCCTTTGCCGACAGGCTGCGCAGCTTTGGGGCAGATGTGCGCCGTCACGGTGCCGTTTATGAGGACAGCATGACCGAAGCCAAGCGCGCCGCAGATGCCAATGGCTGGGAACTCCTGTCCGACAGCTCATGGCCCGGATATTTCGACGTGCCGCATCGGTTGATGGAAGGCTACACCGTCCTGATGCAGGAAACGGTCGCCGCCATGCACGCTCCAACCCACATCTTTCTACAGGCAGGTGTGGGTGGCTTGGCAGCCGCGTGTGCGGCTTATGCGCGAACGTCTTGGGGCGACGAACCCCGCATCGTTGTGGTTGAGCCGGAGGTCGCCCCGGCACTCTTCGCTTCCATAACCGCTGGCTGCGCTCAAGTCACCGAGGGTCCAAGCTCTGACATGGGACGTCTTGATTGCAAGGAGCCATCACTTATCGCGCTCAAGGGTTTGGCCCGCGACGCAAATGACTTCGTGCTCATCACCGAACAAGAGGGGTTCGACGGTGCCGCCGCGTGTACCGAAGCCGGGTTTGCGTCCTCAACATCCGGTGCGGCTGGTCTGTCCGCACTGCTTGCAAGCACGACGCATCGCGACACACTCGGACTGACGGACGCGTCGCGCGTGCTGGTCATCCTGAGCGAGGAGGCGTCTGGATGACGGACGCGTCACGGGGCTTTCCGGCATCGGAGTACCAAGAGCGAACCAACAAGGCCCAAGCCCTGATGGCGGAGGCCGGATTGGCGGCATTGTTGCTGACAACCGAGCCTGAGGTCCGTTACTACACAGGCTTTCTGACCAGGTTCTGGGAAAGCCCGACGCGCCCATGGTTTGTCGTGCTGCCTGCTGAAGGTGCACCGATTGCGGTGATCCCATCGATTGGCGCGTATCTGATGGGCCAGACATGGATCACCGACATCAGAACCTGGCAATCGCCCAACTATCAAGACGACGGCATTGCCCTATTGGCCGAGACGCTGCGCGAGGTCGTTCCAAACGATGGCAACATAGGATTGGCCGACGCGATGGAGAGCCACGCGCGCATGCCCTTGGCGGATCTAGGCACCTTGAAAAGTACGTTGTTGCCCCGCCGCATTGTCAGCGATGCGCAGATCACGCGGCGTTTGCGACTGATCAAATCCCCCGCAGAGATCGCCAAAATCCGTGCGGCCGCTCAGGTGGCAGATCGCGCATTCGATCGGGTGCCAGAAGTGGCGCAGGCAGGAACGCCCCTGAGCCTGGTGTTCCGCGGGTTTCAGGCGTTGTGTCTGGATGAGGGGGCCGATTGGGTGCCCTACCTTGCGGGCGCGTCGGATCAGGGAGGCTATGGCGACGTGATCTCTCCGGCGACGGACGCGCCTCTGGTACCCGGTGATGTGCTGATGCTGGACACGGGCCTCGTCCGGGATGGGTATTTCTGTGACTTTGACCGGAACTTCAGCGTGGGGCCGCCAAGCGCCTCCGTGCAGACCGGACATGCGCGCCTGGTCGATGCCACGCATATGGCTTTTGAATTGGCCCGCCCCGGCGCTGTCATCTCGGACCTTTTTCACGCGATGAACCGCGTTGCAAACCCCGACGGAGATGCCATGGAGGCCGGGCGGCTTGGCCACGGCTTGGGCATGCAACTCACTGAATGGCCGTCCATTGTTCCTGCCGACCAAACCCCGCTGATGCCCGGTATGGTGCTGACACTCGAACCATCTGTGGCTTTGCAGGGCGGCCAGATCATGGTGCATGAAGAAAACATCGTCGTGAGCGACCAAGGGGCGGAGTGGCTCTCACGTCCGCAAGACCGCAGCATTCGGGTTCTGGTATGAGTGTTGCGTATGATATCGATATCCGCCGCCCAACGCAGGTTGGCATAATCGCATTGCAAGCTGACGAGACAATTGAGCGGGACATGCGCCGCCTTTTGCCGCGCGACTTGGAATATATGGTCAGCCGTGTCCCATCGGGTACGTCGGTCACATCTGAGACCTTGCAGGAGACGGCCGGAAATCTGACGGCTTCCGCAGCCTTGTTTCCGCGCGGGGCGCGCATGGCTTGCGTTGCGTATGGATGCACCTCCGGTACAGCAGAGATAGGCGCGCCAAACATCGCCGATCTTGTTCTGGCAGGCACGCCGACGGACCATGTGACCGAGCCCGTCAGCGCCTTGATCGCAGCTTGCCGACATCTCGGCGTGGCGCGGTTAGGTCTGCTCAGCCCCTATATCGCGTCCGTGTCTGACAAGCTGCGAACTGTATTGGCTGCGTCGGATATTGACGTCACAGCCTTTGCCAGTTTCGACGAACCGGTCGAAGAACGTGTGGTGCGGATCGCTGGGGCCTCCTTAATTGATGCAGGCATAGCACTGGGCCAAACACCAGAAATCGATGCGCTGTTCCTGTCCTGCACCAATCTGCGCACATTGGACGCTATCCCAGCCATCGAAGCTAAGCTTGGCATTCCCGTGCTATCGAGCAACTTGGTCCTTGCATGGCACATGGCACGTCTGGCCAGCACGGCATTGCCGGACCACTTGCCATATCGACTGGTCACTCGGGACGCCACTCAGGTCGCGTCATCGCGATAAAGGTATCGCCTGCCCCGCCCTCGACATTCCGATCCACTACATCGCGCAAGGTTTCGGTCCGATTGATGGCTCTCCATCCAGGCCCGGAGAAGGTCTCGCGCTTGAATACGTGCTTTGACAGAAGCGGATTGGTCAGCGCCTGGCTAAACGCATCAAGCGCCACGAATTTCAGAACGAGGCTTGGCAACGGGCTGTTAGGCACGCGATCTTCGCAAAAGAGCCCAACGTGGAAATCCACATCTCTTGGGCCTTCATAGAAGTCCTGCAACATGCTCGCCACATCTGGATCGGACGAGATTGCCTCGAAACTGGCAGGGCGCGTCTGGCCCATATAGTCGCAATAGTCGGAAAAACTGGCGAGTGCGCAGTCGCGGTCCTGTTTGATCGACGCCACCTCGATGTGCAAAAGCGCGTCTGCAGTGTTCCTAGGCCCAAGTTCTGCGGCCTGCGTGTCGCAAATGCCTTCAAATGCCGCCAACAAACCATCATCGATCAGCAGCGCATTGTTCATGATAGTTGTGTGGACGGGCCGCGCCTCGCCTCCCCATTTCAGCGCGTCCGGGATCAGCGCGTGCCACCGGTACAGCAAGCTGAACTCGGTCGTGATCCAGTTGGGCTTGTTCCACGGGGCGGGCCATGCCACCGAAGGATCCGCACGCAGGTTAAACGGCAGTGGCGAGATGTGGTTGATGTAATCCTCGACCACGATCTTGATGAACATGACGATGACGGTGTTGCGTGCCGTTTCGAACACCCGGTCATCGTCCCAATCGGGATATTCCATTTCGATTTCGGACGCGAGGCGGTTGTGTTCGCGCAAGAACAATGTGTTCAGCATGGACACCTGCGGAACGGAATTGGCCCGATCCCCGCCAAATGCAAAAAGGGTGGCACGGCGCGTGTCGTCCAAGGTGCTTTGACCCAGAGGTGGATCAAGCACTTCGAAATGCGGATCCACCTTGCCGTCTTTGTAAAGGAAGGGCGCGTAATCCTCTCCGTTGATCATTTGGGAGGCGAGGCGGCCCTTGCGGCCCTTGTCTTCTGACCGCAACCGCAACGCCAAGGTCTGCGCGCGCGTCCGGCCATAGAGTGGGCAAAGATCAATCTCGTGATTGGACGTATTTCGCTTGAGGCGATGCAGCGGATCTTCACCGTCGGGCACAAGGTCTTCGGATTCTGTGCGGATAAATCCATCCGTGAGATATTGCGCGAAAGCTGGAAACAAGCAGGTCGATTTGGGACACATACGCTGCATTCCATCACGGCGACGGAACAGATCCGCCAGCGCGTCCGGATCGGGAGCATTCGGACGTGGTCGGGGTGGCAAGTGCCGCCCGCTCCACCGGCGGTCGGTCAACCCACCCCACCAGACATAATCCCGCTCTGTGCTCAGCGGATGCGGGCGGGGACGCGCGCGATTGACGATACGATTGATTGCCCAGCGGTTCACCAGCCTGGCTGCAAACGGGATGGCTTCGATAACGGAAAAAATCGCCTTTTGGGCGGAATAGGGAAGAATGGACATAATGTGCTCAAAATTTGAAAGACTGAATACACGGATCATCTGACAATCGACACGTCATTGCTAGGTAAAGTTGTACTTTCTAACCACACCGGCGAACTCAAGCGCACATCTTCGGCACAACCTGAAAGAAAGCGTAGACATCTCCCGTCAACTTCTGGTCTGCTCCAATAAACTGACTCGGTTGAATGCCAACGCATGACATCTAAGTCACTTGAGGTTCGCAGGTCGAACCAAATAATCAGGACGGTTTCCATGAAGCATCTAGCGTGTCTCGCTTTTCTTTTGGCTGCAACTCTTGGCACGGCCACAATTGCACAGCAGGGACCGCCGACCGTTACAGTGGCCAACCCGGTTGTTAAGACGATTGTAGAAGATGATGAATTTGTCGGCAGGTTCGAAGCGCAGTCCGAGGTGATCGTCAGGTCGCGCGTCTCCGGATACCTCGAAGAAGTGCATTTCGATGACGGTTCGCTGGTCGAAAAGGATCAACTGCTTTTTACAATCGATCAACGTCAGTTTCAGACTGCTTTGCGTCAAGCGCAGGCACAGATCGATGTGGCGGATGCGACCTTTGATTTTGCGTCGGAGCAGCTCGAGCGCGCACGGGCGTTGATCGGCAACGGGACGATCCCGCAAAGTGTTCTGGATGAACGTCGCGAAGCGTTTCTGGCCGCGCAGGGTGCGTTGGAGCAGGCGCGCGCCGCCGTGGAGCTTGCTGAACTTGATCTGGAGTTCTCGGAAATCCGTGCTCCGATGGCGGGCCGTGTTGACCGGGCGCAGATCGACCCCGGCAACCTTGTGTCTGCCGACCAGACGGAATTGACGTCCATTGTGTCAAAAGACCCGATTTACTTCTTCTTCGATATCGACGAGCGGTACTTCCTGGCCTATGCGCGTGACGCCCGCACCCGTGGCGAAGCGCTGCAAGAAGGCGGCGGCGCTTTGGAGGTCAAGGTGACCTTGTCGGATCGCCAGATTCCACCACAATCTGGCTATCTTGATTTTTCGGAGAACCGCATTGATGCCGAAACCGGCACAATGCGCGTCCGCGCTGTTCTGGAAAACCCCAATGAGCTCCTAACACCCGGGCTGTTCGGACGTGTCAACGTGCCCGGTTCCCTGCCGTATGAAGGCATCCTCGTGCCGGACCGCGCCATCGTTGCCGATCAGAACCGGCGATTGGTAATGACTGTCGACGGCGAGGGTCTGGTTACACCGCTACCTGTACGGCCCGGTCCCCGCATTGACGGGTATCGCGTCATCCGCGAGGGCATGGACGGCACAGAAACCATCGTGATTGACGGGCTGGTCAGTGCCCGACCGGGTACAACGGTTAACCCCGAGAAGGTGGACCTGCCGCTGGTCGCGGAAAACTAGGATGGGCCGTTTTTTCGTCAGCCGCCCCATTTTTGCCGTCGTCGTGTCTGTGATCATGACCATCGTGGGCATGATCTCGTACTATCAACTGCCGATCGAGCAATACCCCGAGATCGCGCCGCCCTCGATTGTCGTGCGCGCCTCTTACCCCGGCGCAGACGCGGCCACGATTGCCAACACCGTTGCAACACCGCTTGAACAAGAGATCAACGGCGTTGAGGGGATGCTGTACCTGTCGTCCTATTCAACCGCTGACGGATCGATGAGCCTGACGATCACCTTTGATCTGGGCACCGATCTGGATACCGCGCAGGTCCTTGTGCAAAATCGTGTCGCCATTGCCGAGCCGCGCCTGCCGCAGGAAGTGCGGGCATTGGGTGTCACGACCACCAAATCCTCGCCTGACCTGATGATGGTGGTGCACATGCTGTCGCCGGACGAGACGTTCGGACAGCTTTACGTCTCGAACTATTCACGGGCACGTGTTCGCGACAGGTTGGTGCGGCTGGACGGTGTTGGCGATCTCCAGATCTTTGGTGAGCGCGAGTTTTCAGCCCGCGTCTGGCTTGATCCAGACAAGTTGACGTCGCTTGGACTGACCGCGGCGGATGTCGTGGCAGCGTTGCGCGAACAAAATGTGCAGGTGTCCGGCGGATCACTTGGCGCGCCACCCAACCAATCAGCCAATGCGTTTCAGGTGTCTGTCACGACTCAGGGCAGGCTCGAAGATCCGCGCGAATTTGGCAGGGTCATCGTCAAGGCGTCCGATGATGGACGTGTCGTGCGCGTGCGTGACGTGGCGCGAGTTGAAATCGGTGCGCGATCCTACGTGACGAACTCCTATCTCGACAACAAGCCCGCTGTGGCCTTGGGCATTTTTCAGCGACCGGGATCAAATGCCCTTGCCACGGCCGCCGAAGTGCGGGCCACTATGGATGAGTTGGCCGAGGATTTTCCGCAAGGTCTGGAATACCGCGTCGTTTACAATCCAACCGAATTCATCAGCGCCTCCATCGATGCCGTCTACAAGACACTGTTTGAGGCTGTGCTGCTGGTCGTTTTCGTGATCCTCGTGTTCCTGCAAAGTTGGCGAACGGCGATCATCCCCTTGCTGGCCGTGCCGGTTTCGTTGATCGGCACATTCGCTGTGATGCTGGCCCTGGGATACACACTGAACCTGCTGACGCTGTTCGGCCTGATCCTTGCCATCGGTATCGTGGTCGATGACGCCATCGTTGTGGTCGAAAATGTCGAACGTAACATCGACAACGGCATGACACCGCGCGAGGCGTCCGCCCGCACCATGGACGAGGTACAAAGCGCTATCATCGGTACGTCTCTGGTGCTGATTGCCGTCTTTGTTCCGGCCGCGCTGGTGCCGGGGATCACCGGACAATTCTACAGACAATTCGCGGTGACAATTTCGGTCGCAACGGTCATCTCAAGTATCAATTCGCTTAGCCTGTCGCCAGCACTTGCCGCCGTGTTGCTGAAACCGCGCAGCGATGAGCCATCGCGCAATCCATTGGTGCGCATGGGCGGTTTTTTCGCAGGCGCATTCAACAGCGGCTTTGACGCGATGACGCGGGGCTATACCGCCATCGTGCGAGTGCTGGTTGGGACATGGGGCATGATCGGCGTGGCCCTCTTGGCATTTGTCGTCCTTCTGGGCAGTGCGTATTGGGTTAATGAACAGGTGCCGACGGGATTTATTCCTGATGCGGACCAAGGCTACGCCATCGTCGTAGTGCAATTGCCGGAAGGTGCTTCCCTTGACCGGACGGATGCCATCATCCGGCAGGCGACCGACATCGCGCGCGAAACGCCGGGGGTCAGCAATGCCGTGGCCTTTGCGGGTTTCTCGGGCGCTACGTTCACGAATGCCAGCAACCAAGGCGTGATCTTTACCACCTTCCAGCCATTCGAGGATCGACTTGAAAGCGGGCTGAATGCAAATGCCATCGTGGGGCAGTTGTTTGGGCGAATGCAGTCCATTCGCGAGGCGTTCATCATCGCGATCGCACCCCCTGCGGTTCGTGGTGTGGGCACCGGCGGTGGGTTCAAGCTGCAACTGCAAGATACGGAAAGCTCGGACATGGGGCGTGTTCTGAACACGGCCTACGCGCTCATGGGTGCATCGCAGCAATCGGACAAGGTCACTGGCGTTTTCACCACCTTCTCAGCCAGTTCGCCACAGGTCTATCTCGAGATCGACAGGGTGCGCGCGCAGATGCTGAACGTCCCGATCGGAGAAATCTTCGAGACATTGTCGATCAACCTCGGCTCCGCCTATGTGAACGATTTCAACGCCTTCGGTCGGCTGTTCCAGGTGCGTGCCCAAGCCGACCAGCAGTTCCGACTGGAAGAGGAAGACATCCGCTCGCTTCGCGTCCGCACGGCGACCGGTGGGCTTGTGCCGTTGGGCACGCTCGTATCTGTCGTTGATACGGCCGGTCCAGCCCTTGTCCAGCGCTACAATCAACTGGTGTCCGTCCCGATCCAAGGCAATGCCGGTGCTGGCGTCTCTACCGGTGAGGCGCTGATCGCGATGGAGAAATTGGCGGAGCAAATCATGCCGCCGGGAATCGAATACGAGTGGACCGAACTTGCATTGCAAGAGCGCAATCAGGGGAACACGGCCAGCTATATCTTCGCCTTCTCGGTCCTGTTCGCCTTCCTGTTTCTGGCTGCCCTGTATGAAAGTTGGGTCTTGCCCATGGCCATTATCCTCATTGTACCCTTGGCCGTACTGTCCGCGCTGTCGGGCGTAATGCTACGCGGCATGGACAACAACATCCTGACGCAAGTTGGGTTGATTGTGCTTGTCGGGCTATCCGCGAAAAATGCAATCTTGATTGTGGAATTCGCCAAGCAAGCGCAGGAAGAAAAGGGCATGACGCCAGCACAAGCTGCGGTCGATGCCTGTGCGCTTCGGCTCCGCCCGATCCTTATGACGGCCTTTGCCTTTATCCTCGGCGTCGTTCCGTTGATGATTGCAACAGGTCCCGGAGCCGAAATGCGGCAAGCCCTTGGGACGGCCGTGTTCTTTGGGATGTCCGGCGTGACCTTCCTGGGGCTATTCTTCACACCGGTCTTTTACGTCGCCCTGCGCCGTATTTTCCCCGGGAACACCAAGAAGACTGCGTCCGAAGACGCGGCGGAACCTGCCACCGGCTAAAGGCCGTCTTGCCGCATCGCATGAGGGCTTTGTCCAAAAACGGATTTGAACGCGCGGGTCATTGCACTCGCGTTTTCATATCCACATCTGCTTGCAATCTCGGCCACTGGCAATTCGGTTCCCTGAACCAGCCGCATCGCCGCATTCAGACGCTGCCGGCGATAGGTTGCTGCGGGCGTCATCCCCAACGTGGCACGCATGCGCAGCTCCAGCGTCTTTTGCGTGCACCCCACCCGACGCGCGATATCCGGGATCGAAAGCGGCACCTCGATGTTGTCCTGCATCAATGACACGGCGCGTCCAACCATGCGCGTTGCCGGGATTGGCCCCAACGGCGGCACCGCATCTCGCGACATAAACAGTTGCGCGACATTCAGTGCAACGTCGGGCCCATGTGCCGAGGCGATCAGATACATCACCAGATCAAACGCTGCCATTGCGCCGGAACATGTGATGCGATCCCGATCTACGACATAGCGTCGGCGTGCCGTATCCACATCGGGAAACGCCTCTGCGAAGGCGTCAAGCAAGTCCCAATGCAAGGTCGCGCTATAGCCATCAAGAAGGCCTGCGCGGCCAAGCAACCATGACCCGGTGTCGAACCCGCCGACGATCTCCGCGTTAGCGGCCGCGCGCCTGATAGCGCGCACAACGTCGGGCCGGTCCAACTCACGAATGCCATATGACGGCATCAACATCAGCGCAGGCCCCTCCGACGCGCTTAACGCCGCATGAGGCGCAATCTGCAGACCGCTCGAACTGACGACAGGAGCACCATTCAATGACAGGAAGCGCCATTGATATTGTGCAGTCCGGGCAAAACCATTAGCGGCTCTCAGGGGTTCGACAAAATTGGCGAGGCAGTGGTTCGAGAACTGATCGAACAGGACGATGTCCACATGCTGCATCGCGTCATGGATTTTGGGCCAATTCTGCATGATGAACACCCAATACAGCACATCATGAAAACGCAACCCGCGCTCTGATCGCACTCGTGCAACCCGGAGGCGCGCAAATGCAGTTTGGCCTGACCGAAGAACAGGACATGATCGTGTCCACAGTACGCAGTTTCGTCGAGAACGAGATTTACCCTCACGAGGCAGAGGTCGAGCGCACCGGCCACGTCCCCCACGAATTGGGAGAGGAGATCAAGCGCAAGGTCATTGACATGGGGTTCTACGCCTGCAACTTCCCCGAAGAGGTCGGCGGTGCGGGATTGAGCCACATGGATTTCACGCTGGTAGAACGCGAGTTGGGGCGCGGGTCCATGGCGTTGACCCACTTCTTTGGGCGGCCGCAGAATATCCTGATGGCCTGCAATAACGAACAGCGCGAACGCTACCTGCTGCCTGCGGTTCGGGGCGAACGAATGGATGCGCTGGCCATGACCGAACCAGATGCAGGATCGGATGTACGCGGCATGAAATGTTCGGCTGTGCGTGACGGCGGCGATTGGGTCATCAACGGGTCCAAGCACTTTATTTCAGGGGCCGAGCACGCAGATTTTTTCATCGTGTTCATCGCCACGGGGGTCGATGACACCCCGAAGGGCCCCAAGAAACGGATCACCACATTTCTTGTGGATCGCGGCACACCCGGGTTTGAGGTCCGTGACGGATACAACTCCGTCAGCCACAAAGGGTACAAGAATTGCATCCTGTATTTCGACGACTGCCGCCTGCCCGATGCGCAAGTGTTGGGCGAGGTCGACGGCGGCTTTGCCGTGATGAACGAATGGCTTTATGCCACACGTCTGACCGTTGCCGCCTTTAGCGTGGGTCGGGCGCGGCGGTGTTTTGACTATGCATTGAGTTACGCAGCCGAGCGCAAGCAGTTCGGCCAAGCCATTGGCAAGTTTCAGGGTGTCAGCTTTCAGATCGCCGATATGATCACCGAGATCGACGCCGCCGACTGGCTGACCCTTGCCGCCGCATGGCGTTTGGATCAGGGGCTGCCATCGAACCGAGAAATCGCGTCAGCCAAGCTCTATGCCTCAGAGGCGTTGGCGAGGGTCACGGACACCACTTTGCAGATCTATGGCGGGATGGGGTTGATGGATGACTTTCCCATTGAGCGGTTCTGGCGCGATGCACGGGTGGAACGCATCTGGGACGGGACCAGCGAAATCCAACGCCATATCATCAGCCGCGATCTTTTGCGGCCGTTGGGTGCCTGAAATGGTTTCGAATGGGCCAAGCCCATCCGACAGGAGCGAGGGGCCAGCCCCTCGCGCTCCCCGGGATTTTTCTGAGAAAGGGAATAAGGGACTGTCGCGTTTGCTGCGGCCTCGGTCCATTGCGGTTGTCGGTGGGGGGGCGTGGTGTGCCTCCGTCATCGCGCAGGCAGAGGCGTTTGGGTTTGATGGGCCGATCTGGCCTGTGCATCCAAAGGCTGTTGAAGTGGCAGGGCATGGAGCGTTTCCCTGTATTGAAGACCTTCCATATGCGCCCGACGCCACCTTCATCGGCGTCAATCGCCATGCGACGGTCGAAGTGGTCAGCGCACTTGCTATTTTGAACGCAGGAGGGGCGGTTTGTTTTGCTTCGGGGTTCTCCGAAGCGCAGGCGGAGGACGACACGAGCGGCGATTTACAAGAGCAGCTTGTGCAGGCTGCCGATGGGATGCCGATACTTGGGCCTAATTGCTACGGCTTCATCAACGCGCTGGATCAGGCGTTGTTATGGCCGGACCAGCATGGCTGTGAAACCGTCGCGTCAGGTGTCGCAATCCTGACCCAAAGCTCGAACATCGCGATCAACCTGACCATGCAGCAACGCGCGCTGCCCATTGCCTATGCCGTCACCTGCGGGAACATGGCCCAAACCAGTCAAGCTGCACTTGCCATGGCGATGCTGGACGACGCGCGCGTTACGGCCATTGGTCTGCATATTGAGGGGTTTGGCGACCTGCGGGAATGGGAAGCGCTTGCCGCCAAGGCTTGGGCCAAAAACGTGCCTTTGGTCGCACTGAAAGTCGGTGCATCGGAACAGGCGCAACAGGCGACGGTATCGCACACCGCTTCCTTGGCGGGTTCAGACGCTGGGGCACAGACGTTTCTGGACCGCCTTGGCATCCCGCGCGTTGATGCCCTGCCCGACTTACTTGAAACCCTGAAACTGTTTCATCTGCACGGGCCGCTGACCGGGCGAAACATTGCGTCCATCAGTTGCTCCGGGGGCGAGGCGAGCCTGATTGCCGACATGGCACTGGCCACGGACCTGCATTTTCCCGAACTGAACGAAACGCAAAAATCCCAGTTGCGCGAGGCACTTGGTCCCATGGTCGCACTGGCCAACCCACTGGATTACCACACCTATATCTGGCGCGATGCCGATGCGATGGCCCGTGCTTGGGGCGGAATGACCGGGGATGGGATCGATATGACGCTGTCGATTGTCGATTACCCGCTGACCGATCCGTCGGACTGGACCTGCGCCACCGAGGCCGCCCTTGCTGTGCATGCAAATACCGGAGCGGCATTTGGCGTTGTTGCGACCTTGCCCGAATTGATGCCTGGAGAGGTTGCAGAGATGTTGGCGCAAGGTGGCGTAGTTCCTTTTCTTGGCCTGCGCGAAGCCCTGTCAGCGATTGCAGCCGCGAGTGGGATCAGTGCCCCACATCCAACGCCAGTAGCCTTGCCCCGCTCTCCTGTGGACTCGACGCTGATGACAGAGGCTGAGGCCAAAGTCGCATTGACCGCCTATGGAGTGGAGACGCCGGAGTACCGCATACAGAACGTACAAACGGACAACAGCAGTCTGAAGGGTTTGTTTGCCGTGAAAGGCGTTGGTTTTGCCCACAAGACCGAAGCGGGCGCGGTGCATCTGAACATCGCACCGGAGGACATTTCAAGGGTTGCGGCGGACATCGGCACCGACACTGTATTGATCGAAGAGATGATCACAGACGGTGTGGCGGAACTGTTGGTTGGCGTTACATGCGACCCCGCACACGGATTTGTCCTGACGCTTGGCGCGGGCGGAGTGATGACTGAACTGATGCGCGACACCGCCTCATTGCTGTTGCCCACTACAGCGGACGACATTGACAGCGCGTTGACTAAATTGCGCTGCAACGCGCTGCTACAAGGCTATCGCGGCCAACCTGCAGCGGATCGGACCGCTGTCATCAATGCCATTCTTGCGGTGCAGGCATACATTCTTGCGCACATCGACACCGTCAGCGAAGTTGAGATCAATCCGCTGATCTGCACCCCCACGCGCGCTGTTGCCGTGGATGCCCTGATACGAAAGGCCTGAGCCATGAGCCCCCTAAAAACAAAGCGCGATGGCGCCATTTTGGAAGTCACGTTGGACCGGCCCAAGGCGAATGCCATCGACTTGGAAACCAGCCGGATCATGGGCGAGACATTCCTGGAGTTCCGCGACGATCCGGAGTTGCGGGTGGCGATCATCACCGGAGGCGGAGAGAAGTTCTTTTGCCCCGGTTGGGACCTCAAGGCCGCAGCCGATGGCGATGCGGTGGACGGTGATTATGGCGTCGGCGGCTTTGGCGGGTTGCAGGAAATGCGGGGCATGAACAAGCCCGTGATTGCTGCTGTGAACGGGATTGCCTGTGGTGGTGGGCTGGAGCTGGCGTTGAGTGCAGACATAATCATTGCTGCCGATCACGCCCAGTTTGCACTGCCCGAGATACGGTCGGGTACCGTGGCGGATGCGGCTTCTGTAAAGCTGCCAAAGCGTATTCCCTACCACATCGCGATGGAATTGTTGTTGACCGGTCGCTGGTTCGACGCCGAAGAAGCGCATCGCTGGGGGCTGGTCAATGAAATCGTTCCAGCCCAGGACCTTATGGGACGGGCATGGGACATGGCACAGCTGATAGCATCAGGTCCGCCGTTGGTTTACGCAGCCATCAAGGAGATTGTGCGCGACGCGGAAGACGCCAAGTTTCAAGACGCGATGAACCGGATCACCCAGAGCCAATTGCCGTCGGTTGAAAGGCTTTACCGGTCCGAAGATCAGCTTGAAGGCGCGCGCGCCTTTGCCGAAAAACGCGACCCCGTTTGGAAAGGTCGCTAGGGGTCTATCCGCGCATCGACCGGGAGGCCGCTGGGGACGGTTTCCGGTACGCCAAGCTTGTCGGACATGGCGGTCTCGCCCGTCAGTGCGTGCAGGAAGGCGACGATCTGGTCGACCTCTGTGTCTGTCATCGGGGTCGGTTCGATCTGGATGGCGGCGCGGTGGCGGGCCATTTCGCGGCTGTCTTGCCAGACCATGAAGTCGATGGCTTCGAGCCATGGGGCAGACGGCAGACCGGCCATGTCGCGCGTCCAATTGTCCAATGATTTCAGCGGCTCAAGGTGGTGGCGCACGATCCCTTCCAGCTTGGGATAGGCACCATTGTGGCCGTAGGGAGCAGTGAGGGCCACGTTCCGCAGCATGGGGGTTTTGAACGCGTAGGCGTCTTCCAGCGCATCACTTTCGCCCATCCGTCCGACATCCCGGACCATCGGATCGAAACGGCGGGTGCGACCGGGGCCGAACGGCGGTAAACCCAGAGCGTGGAATTGTTGGTCCGTCATCAGCGGGCCAGCGTGACAGGTGCTGCAATTGGCCTTGCCGTAGAACAGATCAAGCCCTTGTTTCTGTTCATGATTAAGTGCCGTGTGATCCCCTGTCAAATAGGCATCAAACGGGCTGTCGGTGCTGGTCCATTCCCAGATCATGAAGGCTGCAAGCGCGTTGGCGATGTCGGCAATTGTGATGTCTTTTGCAGTGTTGATGTGGTCGTATGCACCCGCGAACCCCTCGGCGTACGCAGGAATGTGCAGGACGCGGTCGGCGATGATGGGCCACGCGTAATCCATGCGTCGGTGGATGGCACCCGCCACCTCGTTTTCCTTTGGGTTTCCGGCCATTTCGAATTGAGCGACCAATGGGAAAATCGCCTGTGCAGCCAATAGGTTATCAAGACCTTCGGGTAGCCACTCCTCAGCCGGGGAGTTGAAGCCGTTTTCGTACGTGTCGGCCACGGAGAGGCGGCCATCATGGAAGATGGTGTGCAGGTCCTTCGCACCCAGGTTCCACAGCCCCGGTGCGTTTCGGGGGATGCGCTTGCGGATGCGGTTTTCGCCCACTCCGGCAGTGCGTTCGGAGCCCAATCCAACGCCCCCTTCGCCTATGCCAAGGCTCAGGCCATCGCCGGTCCCAAGGTCGGGATGGTGGCATGTGGAACAGGCGATATTGCGGTTGCCCGACAGGACGGGATCGTAGAACAGAAGCTGTCCGAGTTTGGCTTGCGCCGGGTCCACGGCGATGAAATCATCCGGTGTCAAAGACCGTGGCAGGCCGTCCGCAAAGGCCGGTGTCGCCGCAAGGAGGATGAGATGCACAAACTTGCGATAGCCCTTGTTTTGATAGCGTTTCCAGCTCTGGCGGAGATCGAGGAAGCGCGCGATTTGATGGAAGCCGGCGACTACAGGGCCGCCTATGACGCGCTGTGGCCCGCGGCCCGGTCGGGCAATGCGGATGCCGAGGAACTGATCGGTGTCATGTACGCTTTGGGACTTGGTGTCGAACGGGACGATGAACGGGCGTTCGAGTGGTATTTGCGATCTTCGATGAAGGGACATCCGGGCGCGCAAAGTGGGGTTGGATGGTACTATGAAGTCGGGCGCGGGATGCCCGCGCCCGACCTTGTGCGCGCCTACATGTGGTACACTTTGAGCGCGATTGGCGGCGACCCGGATGCGGCAATCTCGTTGGAAGAGGTGGTCAAGAAAATGACGCAGGATGAGATTGATCGGGCGCATATTCTGGTCGCTGACTACAAGGTTTGGATGTATCCGTTTCGGTGAGTTTGCCACCGGATTTTTTGCTTGGAAAGCCCCGAGCGCGCGCGACCGTGTTAATGCAACTTGCACTAGTTAAGATCAGATGAAATTCACACTTTGCGGGGCGGATGTGCCCCGCAAAATCCTTCATAATCGTTTCATATCTGGCCCGCGTTAACGTTCGAGCGAAACCGATTATTTTGGTTAGGGAATCGCGGGATGAACCCCGCCCTAAGGACGGAAAAATGTGATAGACTGTTGGCATGGCCGCCAAGACCATCGACGCCTTTCATGCTGCCCTGGCCCCCGAGGACCGGGAGATGTGCGACGTGCTGCGCACGGCGATCAACACCGCGCTGCCCGATGCGCTTGGCAAGATCTGGCACGCGCATCCGGTGTGGTTTCTGGAGGACAACCCCATCGTCGGGTACAGCCGATTGAAAGACTGCGTCCGGCTGATGTTCTGGAGCGGGCAGTCCTTTGAGACACCTGGATTGACCAAAAGTGGTACATTCAAGGCGGGTGAGCTGCGCATTCAGAGGCTTGCCGACGTGAAGGCCGCACCGCTGGAAGATTGGCTGGCGGAGGCGCGAACGATCCAGTGGGATTATAAGAACATCGTCAAGAACAAGGGGCGTCTAGACAGGCTGGTGTAGAGGCGGGGTGAACCCCGCCCTAGCGGGTTAACTAGCGGCCGCTGCGGTGAAGCCTTCGGCGGCTTGGGTCATGGCGTTGGCAAACGGACCGGGGCCATAGCTGGTGCGGGCCACGCCAAGGGCGGCGACCTGAGACACCGAAGACAGCTTGCCGCGCATCATCACGTTCACGGGCAGCGACGCAGCCTCGCAGACCTGCGTGATCATGTCGTGGTCGGTTAGGCCCGGGATGAAGAACCCGCTGCCCCCCGCCTCGGCATAGGCGGCGGCGCGGTCGAGCGCTTCGGCCATATGGTCGGCATGGGCGTCCGGTTTGGATTTGAGAAACAGGTCGGTGCGTGCGTTGATGAAGAGCGGCACGCCAGCCGCATCGGCGGCGGCACGCACAGCCTTGATCCGCGTCACTTGGGTGTCGAGCGGGTAGAGACCGTCGCCGCCCACAACCTGGTCTTCGAAGTTGAGGCCGATGGCACCAGTGCCGATCAGGGCCGTGATGTTCCCGGCGAGCTGATCGGGCTCGGTGGCATAGCCTCCTTCAAAGTCGATGCTGACGGGTAGGTCTGTACTGGCCACGATGCGCTTGGCAATAGGCAACAGGACTTCCAGCGGGATATGTTCACCGTCCGGATAGCCTTGCGCTTCGGCCACGGACCAGCTTCCGGTCGCGATGGCTTTGGCTCCGGCTTGCGACACGGCCTTGGCGGTGCCTGCATCCCAGATATTGTAGATGACCAATGGTGTACCCGGCACGTGCAGGGCAGCGAAGGCGGCGGCTTTGTCAGCTTGGGACATTTTAGAACCTTTGGGACGCGGAGTATTCGCCGCAGCTTTGCGCCGGTTGGAATGCGGTGCAAGGATTCGTCTGGAATTGCCGTGCCGAAGGACAGCCTATTCGCGCATGATTTGCCGAAACTTCGCAGGTGTGGTCCCAACCTTCTTGCGAAACACATCCGTCATATGGGCTTGACTGGAAAAGCCCACATCATACGCGATGTCCGCAATCGTCTGGTCGCTGTTCCTGAGATAGCTCTTGGCCCGCGCCAAGCGCCGTTGGATGACGTATTGATGTGGGTTGAACCCGGTTTCGGCCTTGAATGCCCGCATGAAGCGGAATTGGCTGATGCCGCTCAGTCCCGCAAGGTCTGCCAGCGTGATCCGCGTTGCGATGCACTGTTCTATGTAATCGACGACATCGCGCATCTGCCGAGGCGTGAGCGATGATCTGGCAGCCCCGACCAGTGCATCATCTTCAGCCCGGACCGCGTACCGCAGCAACGCCATGCCGATGTTGATGGTCCATTCGTCGTATTCGATTGCCGAAGGTGTCGGTGTTTCGCGGATAACAGAAATGTGCTGGGCGAGCGTACGGGTCAACTCAGGATCGCGACAGCCGAATTCTACCGGCACCTCCGCGTATAAGGCCGTGCGCGTGTCGATTTCGTCTGCGAGGTTTTCTACAGCCGCGATTGGAAGATAGACATGTATGTAGTCCACCAGATCATCACTGTTAAACACGCCCTCATCCTCTGCAGGCTGCAGGAATGCGGTGCCCGGTGTCAGGACGGCATCTGACCCTTCGCGACGGGTCGAGGCGCCGGACTCGTGATAGCAGATCGTATGGTAGTCATCGCGCGGTGTTGTATGCACGTCTGTCAGTTGCCCACGCCAATGGGCGAATTTGATGGTCCTTTCCGAGTCCCCGCTTCGGAATTCGACAAGAGGCACCCCGTTTCGTTCACGCGACATATACACGTGCCGCGGCGTCGTCTTATGAGCGATAACGTCGTGCATTCGTTCCTACGGTTCAGAGCGTACAAACCACAAACCTCCGCCAACGACTGCGTCCCGTGCAGTCGTCGCCGTGAGTGGCTGGCGCGCTCTTTTGCGCCACTGTCGCTTCGGTCGTGAACTGTCGCCACGATCAAGGCTTTGCACGGCTATCGTCTCACAGCGCTTTGGAATGCGATTCCATGTTTCTGCACCCTGCAAAACGATATGCGATTAGGCGGAAAACGGCGACACATGGGGTAAAGCCCGCATTTACGGGCGGCGGTTTCCGAGATTTTTTGCCCGTGAACTCTCGCCTTATCGTAAGTCATACAAAAAAAGACCGCCCCTCACAGGGCGGCCTTTGATTTTGATCAAGCGGACACTTGTGGCCCGCCCGACGTCAATTCAGATCAGCCGCGCGGGACGCATTCACGTCTTCTTCGGCGGCGGCTACAGCTGATGTCAGCGCGTCAAAGATTTCGGGACCACGGGCCACGTTCTCCTTGAACCAGTCATAGACCGGTGTGGACGCTTCGGCGAAGGCTGCCTTTTGCTCAGGTGTCGGCACATAGAGATCCCCGCCCCCGGCGACGAACTCTTCGTAAGCCTGGATCGACTTGCGCTTGGGCGAGGCGAATGTCGCTTGTTGCAGCGCATAGAAGCCATCGACGACGACGCGGCGCATATCTTCGGGCATCGCGAGGAAGTTCTCGTTCGACATCCACCAGAGCGCGCCCATGTAGGCGTGGCCGTCCAGCGTGACGTATTGCAGGCCCGCATCCGGGAATTTCATGCCCATGATGTCGGTGATACCGTTTTTCGATCCTTCAACCACGCCGGTCTGGAACGAGGTGAAGAGTTCCGGCCACGGGATCGGGGTGGGCGACGCGCCCAGGGCTTTTACAAGCTCCTGCGGCAGGTCGGCGACCACGGTGCGGATTTTCAGGCCTTCCATGTCCGCAGGCTCGGCCACGCGGCGCTGGGTGTTGGCAAAGTTGCGCCAGCCGCCGGTGTTACCGATGGTCATCAGGCGGATGGCACCACCGGAATCCTCAAGCGCCATGTCGCGCATGGTGCGGGTGAAGTCGCCCGACAGGACGTGTTCCGCGATGCGGTCATCGGCCATCAGGTACGGCAGATCGAGCACCTGCACGTAGGGGAAGATGCCCGAGGCGCCGCCGGAGGTGGAGATGTAGACGTCGATTGAGCCGTCGGCCACGCCTTGCAGGCATTCCGCGCCGTTCGAGCACAGCTGCGTACCGATGAAGAGTTCCACTTCAATGGCACCGTTGGAGGCCGCTTCGACGTAGTTCTTGAACACGACGAGGCCGTCATAGTCTTCGTCGTTGGTGTTCGAGTTGGCGGTGGCGCGGATCGTGTAGTCCTGCGCCTGTGCCATTATCGCGGAGCCCGCGACAAGCGCGGCGGCGGTCAGGGTTTTGAGGGTTGTTTTGAGCATTATGGTAGGTCCTCCCGGTTCAAAGCTCTGAGTTAGTTGGCAAACCCCGTGAGACGGGGAATGGTCATGGAAATGGCGGGCACGTAGGTGATCAGGAAGATCACCGCGATCTCGATGGCGAGGAAGGGCAGGATTGCCTTGGCGATGGTTTCCACCTTCTCGCGGCTGACGGCGGCGGCGACGAACAGCACAAGGCCCATGGGCGGCGTGGCCAACCCCACGGTCAGGTTCACGCTCATGATGATCGCGAAGTGAATCGGGTCGACGCCGAGGTCGACGAAGATGGGACCGAGGATGGGCCCGAGGATGATGATCGCCGGGCCTGCGTCGAGGAACATGCCGACAATGAACAGCAGCAGGTTGATCAGGAACAGCAGGACCAGCGGGTTTTCCGACAGTGTCAGGATGAAGTCCGCGAGGATTTGCGGGGCGTAGCTGAGCGAGACGACCGTTTTGAACGCGAGCGCTGCGCCGACCAGCAGCAGGACCACGGCAGAGGTGAGGCCCGCGCGGCTGAGGATGTCGGGCAGGTCCTTAAGCGACATGGTGCGCAGGACGAAGAAGGCGACGAACACGGCGTAGGCCACGGCGACTGCTGCGGCTTCGGTTGGTGTAAAGACACCGCCCAAGATACCGCCCAAGATCAGGACGGGCGTTTGCAGCGGCACGATGGCGCGTTTGCAGATTGTGCGGAATTCACTGCTGACTTGCGTGCGCAGGGCCAGCATCAGCGCGTGGGCGACGAGAATGGCGGCAAAGAATGTGACCCATGTCAGCAAGCCCGTGGTTTCTGGCAGGGGCGCGATGACCCAGAACAGGAGCCCAATGTTCAGCCGGGCAAGCGCGAAGCTCACCCATTTTTCCAAAGCGCCCAGTTCCACACCATCGAACTCGACCCGTTTTGCGGCGGGCAGGTCGTAGCGATCTGCAGTCACGCGGATCATCACCATGAGGCCAACGCCGACAAGGATGCCTGGTACGATACCTGCAAGGAACAGCGCGGCCACGCTTTCGCCCATGACATAGGCGTAGATGATCATGATGCCCGAGGGCGGGATGATCGGGCCGATAACCGACGAGGCTGCGGTGATCGCGGCGGCGTAGCGGCGTGTGTAGCCTTCTTTCTCCATCGCGGGGACCAGCATGGAGCCCAGCGCGGAGGTGTCGGCCACGGCAGAGCCAGACAGGCCCGCGAAGAGGATCGATGACAGGACATTCACTTGGGCCAGACCACCGCGCAGGTGGCCCATGAGGGCTTGGGAGAATTGCACAAGCCGGATCGTGATCCCGCCCTTGTTCATCAATTCGCCTGCCAGCATGAAGAACGGGATCGCCATCAATGGGAAGCTGTCCATGCCGTTGTAGACGTTGCGATAAAGCAGCGTGATGTCGCGCTCCTGCCCGTTCAGGTACAGCAGAATGCCAGGCGCCGCGAGCAGGCCAAAGAACACCGGCAGGCCGATCATCAGGAACAGCAGAAATAGCGGAAGGAACCAGATCAGCATATCATTCGCTCCCCGCAGCCATGTCGCCAAGATCAAGGTCCGGCAGTTGGTCACCGCCGCCCATCAACTCCACCAGCTTGCGCAGGATCAGTTCGACATTGACCATAAGCAGAAGGACCACACCCACCAGCAACGACAGCATCATCCAGCTGCGCGGCACACGGAACCAACCATCGAATGTGGGCAGGTAAAGCGACGCTGTGGCAAAGCGGCCACCGAAGCCAGTCACCTCGGAAATACCAATGGGCAGGGCGACCAACAGGATCGAGATCGAAATGAGCAGAAGGACCAGACCCAGGAGTGCAGCGACTGCCTTGGGCAGCACGCCAGAGATCATGTCGAGGGCAACAAACCCGCCGCGCCGGAACGCCGTGGGGGCCATCAGACCGGTCATCCATAACATGCAGAACCGCGCAGCCTCGTCCGGCCAGGGAAGAGCGTTGTTGAACAGATATCGGGCGACGACCTGAATCAGGATCGCAATGACCATGGCGGCAATGGCCACGATGCCGATGGCACGCCCGATCTTGAGCAGGGTGCCATTCACCCAGCTGAGCGGTGCAAGCACCGTCAGTAATAGACCCATGAACGGGCCCTCCCTTTGCGGTCGCCCGGCGGTTCGTCCCACCGTGGCCCATTTTCCGCTTTAACCCCGCGGGCGGGTCTTGACGTCGTTAGTCGACGCTGCCGAACTGGCCGGCGAAGAAGGTCAGCGGCTGGCCATCACGCATTTCGGTGCGCTGGACCTGGCCCACGACAATGACGTGGTCACCCGCGTCATGTGCCGCCACCCTGCGACATTCGAAGCGCGCAAGGCAATGATCAATCAGAGGAACTCCATCAGCGTTAAGGTGATGGGCGTGGTCGTGCAGCATATGCGCGTCACGTGCGGCCAGCTTGCAGACGTCGTGCTGTTCGGCGGCCAGCACGTGGATGGCGTAGTGATCGGCCATTTCAAAATACGGAAAGCGCCGCGCGGCCCGGTCGACGGACCACAGCACCAGGGCCGGGTCGAGCGATACCGACGAAAAGCTGTTTGCAACGATGGCGACAGGGCCGTCAGCGCTGGGGGCTGTGATCACCGTGACACCGGTGGCAAATTTTCCGAACGCGTCGCGCAATTGGCGGCTGCTGTCTGCGTCGGGGGTAAATGTTGTAGGTTGGTTCGGGCTTTGCATAATCATCAAGCCACCTCGTGTCCAAGCGCCGCCTCGTAAAGACGGAACCATGTGGGTCGGTCGAGCGACACCTTCGTGGCATCCCCGATATTTTTGATACGGTCGAGATTGTTTGTTCCCATGACCGGAATGATACGCGCAGGATGTGCCAACAAAAAGGCAGTCGCGATAGCGGCGCGGTCCACGCCGTGTTCATTTGCCAATTCAACCATCAAGGTCTGCAAAGGCCCACCACCAAACATGAGGTTGCCACCACCCAAAGGCGACCACGCCATGAGCGGCTGCCCGTGTTGCTGGTGGAAGGCCAAATCGCCATTTGTAAAAGGGCTGATTTCACTGAGGCTGATTTCGATCTGATTGGTGACCAGTTGCGTTTTCATACCGGATTGCAGCAGTTTCCAGTCCCAGGGCCGAAAGTTGGACACACCAACGGCGCCGACTTTTCCTGACTGCACGGCCTCGTCCAGTGCGGCCCCCGTTTCATTGTGATCCATGAACGGGTCCGGGCGATGGATCAGCAAAAGGTCGATATGATCAATCGCCATATCGCGTAGCGAGTTTTCGATGCTCTGCATGATGTGGGCGCGGCTGGTGTCGTAATACTTGACTGGCGCGCTTTCGTAACGACCAACGGGGGCCACGATATCGCACTTGGTCACGATCTCCATCTTGGAGCGCAGGCCTGTATCAGCCTTGAGCGCTTCGCCCAGCACCGCCTCGGCGACATAGCCGCCGTAGATGTCGGCCTGATCAAAGGTGGTGATGCCTTGGTCCAGACATGCGTGGATCTTGGCCTGCACATGCGCGGTGGATGTGTCTGCGTCATCGGCCAGACGCCACATACCATAGACGATGCGCGAGAAGTTCAGGGTATCGGATAGTTGGACGCGGTCCATTAGCGGCGCTCTCCTGCGGCGAGTGGGGTTGCGGGTGCCACGGCGGGCACCCGCCCATAAGCATGGGGCAGTGAGCAGGTTTTCAAGTGCGGCATGACGCGCGCGCCGAAATGTTTTGCTTCGTCCAGATGCGGGTAGCCCGAGAAGATGAAGGCGCGGATGCCCATTTTCTGGTACTCTTCGATCTTGCTCATCACCTGATCGGTGGAGCCGACAAGCGCCGCACCGCAGCCTGACCGCGCCCGGCCTACGCCCGTCCAGAGGTTCGGTTCGACATAGCCAAACTTGTCTGCCAGTTCGCGGGCTTTCGCCTGATGGGCGACGCCCAGCGACGTTGAGTCGAGCGCCCGGTCGCGGATGAGTTGGCCGTATTCGTCGTCGAGCTTCGACACGATGTAGTCGGCGTATTCGCGGGCTTCGGCCTCGGTGTCCCGCACAATCGTGTGCACGCGCAGCCCGTAATCCAATGTGCGGTCGTATTTCTCGGCCACGGCGTGCACATCGCGCATGCGCCCTGCCAGATTTTCCTGCGGTTCGGGCCACATCAGGTAAACGTCACAGTGTTGGCCGCACAACTCCAGTGCCGATGGGCTGTAGCCACCGAAATACAGAAGCGGCCCGCCTGTCTGGTAAGGGCGAACGGGATCGGTGGTGAGGCCTTTGAAGTTGTAGACCTCGCCTTCGTAATTGATCTCGTCCCGCGTCCATGCCTGTTTCAGGATTTCGACCACTTCACGCGAGCGTTGATAGCGGTAGTTGCTGTCAGCTTTCTCTCCGGGGAAATCGGACGAGATGATGTTCACCGTCAGCCGCCCCTCAAGCATATGATCCAGCGTGGCGATGGTGCGGGCGAGCATGATCGGTTGCATCTCTCCACACCGCACGGCGGCCAGCAGGTTGATCTTGTCCGTGATGGGCGCGCAGCCCGCGACAAAGGACAATGTGTCTTGGCCAACCTGATAGGACGAGGGGCAGAGAATGTTGCGAAAGCCCTGTGCCTCAGCCTCTTTCACGATGTCGGAGCAGTGCGCCCAGCTTGACCGCAGATCGCCATCGGGCACGCCGAGGAATTGGTAGTCATCCGAGCACAACGCCGAGAACCAGGACACTTCGGCCGCATCGAGATCTGGGGATGTGATGGGGACGATGGTCATCTTTGGTCTTTCAATGGCTTTAACTTGGCACTTGCGTAACACTGTCATTGATGTAGATCAATGGTGTATCAATTTCCACATACGCTCGTTTTAACGTCACGTGACCACCGCTCGACACTCCCCACATGCGCTGCCCATCTACGTGCAGATCGCCGAATTGCTGACCCGTGACATCGTGTCGGGGCGGCTTATGGATGGGGAACGCTTGCCGCCCGAGCGGGACATGGCGACAGAGTTGGGTGTGAGCGTCGGCACGTTGCGCAAGGCCCTGCGGGATATGGGCGACAAGGGGTTGGTGGAGAGCGTGCAAGGCTCCGGCAACTATATCCGGGCCGGGGGCGATACCGGCACTGTCTATGCGATGTTCCGGCTAGAATTGCTGGAGGGAGGCGGGTTGCCGCGGGCACGTGTTCTGTCTGTGGACCTCATGGACAAGCCCGCTGACCTGCCCGAATTCGGCACTTCAGCACAGGCCACACGCATCCGCCGGTTGCGGTCACTGAATGACACAATCATCGGTGTGGAAGAGATTTGGCTGGATGCAGATGCGGGAATCGTCTCTGAGACAACCATGTCCGAATCCCTCTATGCCACCTATCGCAAGGAACTGGGCCTGTGGATCCAGCGGGCCGAAGACCGGGTATCGCTTGGTGCCGTACCGGACTGGGCGCCTGATGCCTACGCCCCGCGCCCCGGCGACACTGTTGGGTATATCGAACGCCTCAGCTGGGCCGATGCTGCGGCCCCCATTGAATTTTCCCGCACATGGTATGACCCCGACCGGGCTGTCTATGTGCAACGAATGAAGTGAAGGAAAGCCGCTTGGAACAGGTACGCTATGGCATCATCGGATGCGGGATGATGGGGCAGGAACACATGCGCAATATCGCGCTCTTGCCGCAGGCGAGCGTGGCCGCGTTCTTTGAACCCGATGACGGAATGGCCGCCTTGTCGAACGCAATTGCCCCCACGGCCAAACGGGTCGGATCGGTGACAGAGTTGCTGGCGGTGGAAGAGTTGGACTGCCTGCTGATCGTCAGCCCGAATTTCTGTCACGCGGCACAAATGGAGCAGATCGCAGCAATACGCCCCCTGCCCCTACTGGTCGAAAAGCCGCTGTTCACCGACCCGCAGGATGCAGCCAAGCTGGCGGCGTTCCGCGACACCTACCCGGCGCCCATTTGGGTGGCGATGGAATACCGGTACATGCCGGTGATCTCTGAATTTCTGACCAAGGCCAATGCGGCCACGGGCGGCATCAAGCAACTCAGCATCCGCGAACACCGCTTCCCCTTCCTCGAAAAGGTGGGCGACTGGAACCGGTTCAACCGCTACACGGGCGGCACATTCGTCGAAAAGTGCTGCCATTTCTTCGACCTGATGCGGCTTGCAATGGGTGCGGAACCTGTGCGGGTGATGGCGTCGGCCTCGCAGGCCGTGAACCACCTGAACGAAAATTACGCAGGCGAAGTGCCTGACATCATCGACAGCGGCTTTGCACTTGTGGACTTCGACAACGGCACGCGGGCTATGCTGGAGCTGTGCATGTTCGCCGAAGGCTCAGCCTATCAGGAGGAACTGTCTGCCGTCGGCCCTACCGGCAAGATCGAAGCCTTTGTGCCAGGTCCCGGTCGCTTCTGGCCGGAACATCTGGGGCCCGCTCCGATTGCCAAGCTGGTAACCTCCCCACGCAAACCTCAGGGACCGGAGGTGCACAACATCCCGGTTGATCCGACACTGCTTGAAGCAGGCGATCATAACGGTTCGACGTTTTACCAACATCAGAAATTCGTGTCGGTGGTGCGCGGTCAAGGCACTCCCGAGGTGACGCTAGGAGATGGGTGGGCAGCTGTGGCGATGGGCATCGCAGCACAGGAAAGTGCGCGCACTGGACAGGCTACTGATCCGCGCCGGTGGATGTAAGCGACGATGGCGACAGACACTGTCATACGTGGTGCGGAGGCAGCCGATCATGCGCAGTGGCGGACACTGTTCGAGGGCTATAACGCGTTTTATGGCCGGTCTGGTGAGACGGCGTTGTCCGATGACGTTGTTCTGACAAGTTGGCACAGATTCCTAGCTGCCGACGAGCCGACACATTGCCTTGTCGCAGAAAAGGGCGAACGCTTGGTCGGCCTCGCGCATTTCGTATTCCACCGCAACACCATCACAATCGAAAACACCTGCTATTTGCAGGACCTGTTCACGGCCCCGGATGTTCGGGGGCAAGGCATAGGAAAGCTGCTGATCACTGCCTTCATGGAACAGGCGGAGCGGTCGGGCACCCGCGGCGTCTACTGGCATACGCATCAATCAAATAGCGCGGCCATGCGCCTGTATGATGAAGTCGCGGACAACACCGGGTTTGTTGTGTACCGGCGAACACTCGGCGGCACCAAAGACTAGGTCGCCTTGCACACCCATTGGTGCGCCAGAGTTATTCTGTCAGCATTTCTTTGAACGCGTGCCACGACCCTTTGGGCGTCCGCTCCAAAGTGTCGAAATCGACATGGACCATGCCGAAGCGTTTTTCATATCCCAGCGCCCATTCGTAATTGTCCATCAGCGACCAGGCCATGTAACCCTTCAGCGGCACGCCCTTTGCAATGGCGTCACGCACCGCTTGCAGGTGGCTTTGGAAGTAGGCGATGCGCGCATCGTCCTGCACCGCGCCGTTCACGATCACATCGGCATTGGACATGCCGTTTTCGGTGACAAACAGAGGCAGGTCGCCAGTATATTCCTTGGCTGTGCGCACAAGGAAGTCGTGCAGGCCCTGGGGGTAAATCTCCCACCCCATTTGCGTCTTTTCCAACGGTCCTTCGACGGCATGGTGATGCGGCCACGGGCCGTCATTCGGGGCAAGGATCGAACGGGTGTAATAGTTGATCCCAGCCCAATCCAGTGGGGCTTTGATCGCATCCATGTCATCTTGCCAGCCGTCGGGGAAATGATTCCCGAGGGCTGCGACCAGACGTTCGGGATATGTTCCTTTGAACGCGCCCGAGACAAAGAAATGGTTGTAGTAGTCGTCATGCAACGCGGCGGCCTCTGCCGCTTCGGCGCTGTCATCAACAGGTGTTGACCATTCCATGTTGAACACCGCACCGAGGTTGTCGATCCCCATCGCACGCATCCGGTCGATGGAGGTGCCGTGCGCCAGCAGGACATGGTGCATGGCGCGGGCTGTGGCACGGATGTCGCGCAGGCCGGGCGCGTGGTGGCCCAAAAAGTGGGAGAGCCACGACACGCACCAGAATTCATTGATCGTGGCAACGGAATAGGTGCGGTCACCAATGCGGCCCATAATGGCTTCGGTGAAATCCCCGAACCAACCCGCAATGTCCCGATTGCGCCAGCCGCCAAGATCCGCAAGGGCCGAGGGCAGTTCCCAATGATAAAGTGTGGCGCAAGTCTTCAGCCCACGTTCAAGCATTGCGTCGACAAGCCGGTCGTAGAAATCCAGTCCTTCCGGGTTCACGGTCCGCCCATCCGGCATCACTCGCGCCCAACTGGTGGAAAAGCGGTAGGCATCAAACCCGCCGTCACGCAGCAGGTCGAGGTCCGCTTCGTAGCGGTGGTAATGGTCACAGGCGCGCGCGCCATCCTCGGCGCGGACCACATTGCCGGGTGTCGCCGCGAAATCGTCCCACATGGCGCGGCCTGCGCCACCATATGCGTGGCCTTCGATCTGATAGGCAGACGTGGCTGCCCCGAACAGGAAACCTTCGGGGAAATCGGAGCGTTTGTGCGTGAACATGGTCAGTCCTTGGAATGGTCCGGCGCCGGGCCGGTCGACGTGCCTGCGACGAACTCGGCCTCCCACAACTCATTGATATGCGGCGCATTGGGTGCCTGGATGCGGTCGATCAGCATCTGAGCGACAGCGGCGCCAGCCAAGCGAACAGACGATTGCCAAGCCGTGAAAACGGGCTGATCACCACCGTTGCCGAAATAGCTGAGGCAGTCGTCGAAGGTCGCGATCGACACATCCTTGCCCGGTCGCAGCCCCCGTTCATCAAGCGCGCGACGAATACCGGCTGCACAGATGATCGATGCGGCCAGAAAGGCAGTTGGCGGGTTGTCCATGTCCAACATCGCGTTGGCTTGAGCGTGGCCATATCCTTCGGTCATTTCGCCCGTGCTCATCAATGCCGGATCAATGGGCAGACCCGCAAAGCGCAAAGAGGATTCGTACCCTGACCGGCGGCGGATGGCGAAATCCATCGTCTCTGGGCCGTTGATCAGCGCGATGCGACGATGGCCGAGGCTGGCAAGGTACGAGGTCGCCTCGGAAAAGGCGCGGGTGTTGTTCACGTCGAGCCACGTATAGGGCCGTTTGATACCGGTGGACCGCCCGTGCACCACGTATGGCAGGTCAATCTTGTCCAAAAGGGCAAGCCGCGAATCGTTGCGGCGCGGCGCGTGCACGACGACCCCGTCGACAGCGCCCCGCGCCTTGAGGCTGAGATAAGTGTCCGCTTCGTCCTGTGCGCCAACACGTGTGACCATCATGTCATAGCCGTGTGCCGCGTATGTTTCGCCCGCGCCCGCCATGAAATCCCCGAAGATCGGGTTCACCATTTCTGCCGAATCGCTGACCGAAATCACGTGTCCGATACACTTGGAATGGCCGGTGGCGAGGCCCTGTGCCCGCGTATTCGGGCTGTAAGCATGCGCCTGAGCGGCTTTCACCACCCGCGCGCGCGTCTTTTCCGACACCTCCGGATAGCCGTTCAGCGCCCGGCTGACGGTGGTCTGGCTAAGACCAAGCAGAGATGACAGTTCCTTAAGATTCACGGGGCGATCCGTTCCAAAGCGCTTGCAGTATGGAGACGCTAACGGCTGGTTGCGCTAACGTCAAAACTTCTCATGACTCCCGTCAAACGTGTTAAACTATTTTGCATCGACAGACGGTCAGCGTTTGACAGACGGTGAAATTTCAGCAACGGTCACGACATTCCAAAGCGCTTTGACAACTTTGAAAGCGCGCATGACCTGCTCTTTGGGTGGGGCGAATTTGGACACGATTGGGAGGACGACCAGAATGACCAACAAACTCTTGGCCAGCGCCGCGGCGTTGGCTATCACTGCTGCCACAGCACAGGCCGACGGCCACCTGGCCTTTGCACCGGGCGAAGGCCCGTTCAGCTGGGACAGCTACGACGCATGGGCCGAAAACGCCCCTGACCTGAGCGGTCAGACCGTCACCGTATTCGGCCCCTGGCTGACACCGGAAGATGGCTACCTGAACAACGCTCTGGCCTATTTCGAAGCGGCAACCGGCGCTGACGTGATTTACACCGGTTCCGACAGCTTCGAGCAGCAGATCGTGATCGACGCCGAAGCGGGCTCTGCCCCCAACGTCGCCGTGTTCCCGCAGCCCGGCCTTGCCGCTGTTATGGCCTCCAAGGGCCAGCTGCACCCGCTGCCCGACGGCAGTGCCGACTGGGTCAACGAAAACTACGCTGCCGGTCAGTCGTGGGTTGATCTGGGCACGTATCCGGATGCCGATGGCAACGACCAGATGTACGGCTTTTTCTACAACGTGAACGTCAAGTCGCTGGTGTGGTACAACCCCGAGAACTTCGAGGATGCAGGTTATGACATCCCCGAAACCATGGAAGACCTCAAGGCGCTGACAGACCAAATCGTTGCAGATGGTGAAACACCGTGGTGCATCGGTCTGGGTTCAGGTGCGGCAACAGGCTGGCCCGCGACTGACTGGGTCGAGGACATGATGCTGCGCACCGTTGATCCTGAGGTTTATGACCAGTGGACAACAAACGAGATCCCGTTCGACGATCCGCGCGTTGTCGCCGCCATCGAAGAGTTTGGCCATTTTGCACGTGACGACGCGAAAGTGTCGGGCGGTGCTGGTGCCGTTGCTTCGACGGACTTCCGCGACAGCCCCAAAGGCCTCTTCTCGTCGCCCCCGCAGTGCTACATGCACCGTCAGGCGTCGTTTGTTCCGGCCTTCTTCCCTGAGGACGTAGAGTTTGGTGTCGACACTGGCTTCTTCTACTTCCCCTCCTACGCATCCAAAGACCTGGGCAACCCGGTTCTGGGTGGCGGCACACTGATGGCGATCACTGAACCGTCGGATGCCACCAACGAGCTGATGACGTTCTTCCAACTGCCCATCAGCCACGAGATCATGATGGCGCAGACCGGCTTCCTGACACCGCACAAAGGCGTCAACACCGAAGCTTACAAGGACGACACGCTGCGTGCGCTGGGTGACGTTCTGCTGGGTGCAACCACATTCCGCTTCGACGGGTCCGACCTGATGCCCGGTGGCGTTGGAGCAGGCACGTTCTGGACCGGCATGGTGGATTACACTGGCGGCAAGGATGCAGCGGCTGTGGCCAGCGACATCCAGGCCAGCTGGGACGCGCTGAAGTAAGTCCCAACCACTCACAAGATCGACCGGTCCGCACGCTGTGCGGGCTGGTCAGCCACCCGGCCCTGCGCCGGACGCGAGAGACACGGGAATAACCGTGCCTCGCCATAGGGAGGAAGCCTCATGAACCCTGCACTGCAAGGTCTGTTGACCATCATCATCGGCGTCGGCGGTTGCATCGGATATTTTTATCTGTCCAACCAGTTTCTGGACAAGGTCCTGTTCCCGGCCAAGGGGCCGCAGGCGGGTCGGAACATCAACCGCGCCAATCTGGTGCGTCCGTGGCTGTTCCTGTTTCCGGCGTTGTTCGCTTTGGGTCTGTATCTGGCCTACCCTGTGTTCGAAACACTGCGCCTGTCCCTGACGGACCGTGATCTGGATGGCGCCTTTGTCGGTCTTTCCAACTATCAGCAGATGTTCGCAGAACCCAAGTTCTGGGAAGCGCTGAGCAACAACATGCTGTGGCTTATCGTTGTGCCCGCTGCCGCGACCGCCTTTGGTCTGCTGGCCGCACAACTGACCGACCGCATCAAATGGGGTTCCGTCGCGAAGTCTCTGATCTTCATGCCCATGGCCATCTCGTTCGTTGGCGCGGCCGTGATCTTCAAACTGGTCTATGACACCCGTCCAGTGGACCAGAACCAGATCGGCATCCTGAACGCCGTGTGGCTGCAATTTGAGGGTGGCGCGGGATCGTTCCTGTTCCTCAAGGTCATTCCGGCCCTGATCCTGATCAGCTTTGCTGGCATCGTGGCCTATGTCGGCTGGATCTTTGTCGCCCCCATCGCCAACAGCCGTGCAAATGGTGGCGGTGCCGGCTTTGTTCCTTTGCGCCTGTTCGTAGCCGCCGCATCGCTGTGGCTGGTCTATCTGTCGATCGGGTCGCTGTTTGGCATCTTTGCATTCCAGTTCCCCTACGGAGAGCCGCAGACCTGGCTGACCATTCCGTTCTGGAACAGCTTCTTCCTGATGATCGTCCTGATCTGGATTCAGACCGGGTTCGCCATGGTGATCCTATCGGCTGCCCTGCGCGGCATTCCCGAGGAAACCATCGAGGCGGCCATCGTGGACGGCGCCAACCCGTTGCAGGTCTTCTTCAAGATCAAGGTGCCGCAAATCATGGGCACCATTGTGGTGGTATGGACCACCATTACCCTCGTCGTTCTCAAGGTCTTTGACATCGTGTTTGCCATGTCCAACGGCCAATGGGAGACGCAGGTTCTGGCCAACTACATGTACGACAAACTGTTCCGCGCGGACGAGTGGGGTGTGGGATCGGCGTCTGCCATCATCATCATGCTGCTCGTGTCCCCGATCCTGATCTGGAACGTCTACAACGCCCGCAAGGAGATGAAATAATGGACAATATCGCTGGTTCCAAATCGTCCCTTGGCTGGGTCGTCCAAATCTCGACCATACTTCTGGTCGCTTTGTGGATCTTCCCGACGGTAGGCCTGTTGGTGTCGTCGTTCCGTACCGCGGACCAGATCTCGACCTCGGGCTGGTGGGCGGCTTTGTTCCCATCCGAGCAGACCGAGCGGTTCCGTGTCGCTGACCCGGATGACAACCGCGCAGCCCGCGGCGACCTGTTCGTGGTCGAAGGCAACTTCTTTGAAGAAAACGACAGCAGCGGCGAGATTACAAGCTGGGGCACCTCGTCCCGTGCAGTCGACGCCTATCAGGCTGGTGAAGTCGCCGATCTGGGCGATGGGGAAACCATCACCATCAATCCTGACAGCAGCTATGTCTGGTCCGGCACCGACGAGCAGATCAGTGGCCGTGGCCAGCGTGTGTTCGTGACCGCCGTGTCACCGCCGGAATTCACGACCGACAACTACAACACCATCCTGTTCTCGGGCACGGCTGGCGACAACATGACCAAAGCGTTCTTCAACACGCTGACGGTCACGATCCCCGCCACCGTCATTCCCATCGTTGTGGCTGCATTTGCGGCCTATGCGTTGGCATGGATGGACTTCCCGGGTCGGGCACTGCTGATTGCCATTATCGTGGGCTTGCTCGTTGTGCCATTGCAATTGGCGCTGATCCCGCTCTTGTCCCTGCACGTCGGTATCGGCATCGGCAAAGGGTATCTGGGCACATGGCTGGCCCATACGGGGTTCGGACTTCCACTAGCGATATACCTCTTGCGAAATTACATGGTTGGCTTGCCCCGAGACATCATCGAAAACGCCAAGGTGGACGGCGCGACGGACTTCCAGATCTTTACCAAGATCATCCTCCCACTGTCGTTCCCCGCCTTGGCGTCCTTTGCGATCTTCCAGTTCCTGTGGACCTGGAACGACCTGCTGGTGGCCAAGGTGTTCCTGATCGACTCAACGGGGCAGACCACAGTGATGACCGACCAGATCGTGAACCTGCTAGGCACCCGGGGTGGCAATTGGGAAATCCTTGCGACAGCGGCCTTCGTGTCGATTGCGGTGCCGCTGGTCGTGTTCTTTGCAATGCAAAAATACCTCGTGCGCGGTCTGCTGGCCGGCTCGGTGAAATAGGACCCCTTCAATGAATAAGAAAGCGGACTTCGACATGGCTCGGACTCTTGTGGCGGATCAGGACTGGTGGCGCGGGGCGGTGATCTACCAGATCTATCCGCGCAGCTTCCAGGACAGCAACGGCGACGGCATCGGTGACCTGAACGGGATCACCAGCCGCCTGCCCTATGTTGCGTCGCTTGGGGTGGATGCGATCTGGATTTCGCCTTTCTTCACGTCGCCGATGAAGGATTTCGGCTACGACGTCAGTGACTATCGCGGCGTGGACCCGATGTTCGGTACGCTGGCGGATTTCGACGCGCTTGTCGAAACCGCTCATGCCCTTGGCCTGCGGGTGATGATCGACCTGGTCCTCAGCCACACCAGCGACGAACACCCGTGGTTCCAGGAAAGCGCGCCCAGCCGCGACAATGACAAGGCTGACTGGTACGTCTGGTCCGACCCGAAACCCGACGGCACGCCACCCAACAACTGGCTGTCGATATTCGGCGGTCCCGCCTGGACATGGGAGCCTCGCCGCGAGCAGTACTACCTGCATAACTTCCTCACCACGCAACCAGACCTGAACTTCCACAACACGGATGTGCAGGATGCGCTGCTGGACGTCACCCGCTTCTGGCTCGACCGTGGGGTCGATGGCTTCCGTCTGGACACCATCAACTTCTATTACGCCGACAAGGAGCTGCGCGACAATCCGGCCCTGCCGCCGGAGCGCCGCAACGCCAACATCGCGCCGTCGGTGAACCCCTATAACCACCAGGAACACATCTATTCCAAGAACCGGCCCGAGAATCTTGAATTCCTGGCCCGCTTTCGGTCGCTGCTGGATGAATACCCCGGCACGGCCGCTGTGGGCGAAGTGGGCGATGCGCAGCGTGGGCTCGAAATCATGGGCGAATACACCGCCGGAGATGAGCGCGCGCATATGTGCTATGCCTTCGAATTCCTGGCCAAGGATCAATTGACCGCCACCCGCGCCGCCGAAGTGCTGGGCAAGGTGGACCAGGTCGCAAGCGACGGCTGGGCCTGCTGGGCCTTTTCCAACCACGACGTCATGCGCCACGCCAGCCGCTGGGACCTGTCGGATGCGGCCATGCGCGCCTATGCGACGCTGATCCTGTGCCTGCGCGGCTCCGTCTGCCTCTACCAGGGCGAAGAGCTGGGGCTGCACGAAGCCGATGTCGCTTTCGAGGACCTGCAAGACCCCTACGGCATCCAGTTCTGGCCCGAGTTCAAGGGCCGCGACGGCTGCCGCACCCCCATGGTGTGGGAGCCATCCAACAGCCATGGCGGCTTTACAGCCGGTGACCCGTGGCTGCCTGTCAGCCGCGAACACCTGCACAACGCGGTCGCCACACAAGAAGACGATCCAAGCGCGCTGCTGCATCACTACCGCAAGGCCATTGCCCTGCGTCAAACTCACAAAGCCCTGTCCAAGGGCACGCATGACGGGGTCAAAGCAACAGGTGATGTCGTGCATTTCACGCGTCAGCACGAGGATCAGGTCATCTTCTGCGCTGTGAACCTGAGCGACGAACCGGCGACGCTGGACCTGCCCGCAGGGGCATGGGTCCCCATCGGGTCGGAACTCGGCAGCACTGCACCCGGACCAGATGGACGCACTCATTTGGGGCCGTGGCAGGTTGCCATCGCCTTGAAGACATAAACGAGGAAAGCGGGGCCCGGGCAGCCGGGTTCCCGAAGGGAGGGACTAACCATGGCTGATCTCAAACTGACAGATGTCGAAAAGACATATGGCGGCACGGTCAACGTGCTCAACAACATCAACCTCGACATCTCAAAGGGCGAGTTGATCGTCTTTGTTGGCCCGTCGGGCTGCGGCAAGTCCACGCTTCTACGCATGATCGCGGGGCTGGAAAAGATTACCAGCGGCACGCTCGAAATCGACGGGACGGTCGTGAACGATGTGCCTCCGGCCCAGCGCGGCATCGCGATGGTGTTCCAGTCCTACGCGCTCTATCCGCACATGACCGTGCGGGACAACATGACGTTTGCCTTGAAGCTGGCCAAGAAATCCCCGCAAGAGATTGACGAGGCCGTAAATCGCGCCGCACGCATTCTGCAGCTTGAGCCCTATCTCGATCGTCTGCCCAAGGCCCTGTCCGGCGGTCAACGCCAGCGTGTCGCCATTGGCCGGTCCATTGTGCGTGATCCCAAAGTGTACCTCTTTGACGAACCGCTTTCGAACCTTGATGCTGCCTTGCGCGTCGCCACCCGGATCGAGATCGCGCAGCTGAAGGAATCCATGCCCGACAGCACCATGATCTATGTGACGCACGACCAGGTTGAAGCCATGACACTCGCCACCCGCATCGTGGTACTGGCGAACAAGGGGATCGCGCAGGTCGGCTCGCCCCTGCAACTCTATGAACGTCCCGAGAACGAATTCGTGGCCCAATTCATCGGCTCGCCCTCAATGAACCTGCTGCCGGGAGAGATTGTCGAGACGGGCGCACAAACCAAGGTGAAAATGGCAAACGGGTCCATCATCTCCTCTGCTGTGCCAACGCAGGATGGCGACAAAGGCATGCATGTGAATGTTGGTGTGCGCCCCGAAGACATGGTCGCCACGGACGGCGACGCGATCTTTGAAGGCAAGGTGGATTTCACCGAAGCCCTGGGCGAAGTGACGATCCTCTATTTCGAAGCGGAAGAGGGCAAGGACGCCGTGCTGGCCAAGATGCCGGGAATCCACAAGGACCTGCGTGGCAATGCCGTAAAGGTGACAGCCGCACCCGAGAAAGTGCAGTTGTTCCACAACGGCCAGTCGCTCTACTATCGCTAAGGGGCGTCAGCCCTGATCAAACAACGCTGCGGACCGGTCGAGGAACAATTGCCCGATGATCGGTCCGGCAGCCGCGCCAATCCCACGTGCATTGGCCCCTATCTGACCTTCAACCGTTTTTGGCCTGATCAATCCCCGCATGTCTTTGGCGGCCAGTGCCGTGCGCGTCATATCCACCAGACGACTGCGTATACCGGATGGCATTGCACCGTCGATCACAATGGCCTCCACATCGATGACGGCACAGGATGCGACGCTGGCGATCGCCAATGCATCCGCCGTCTGTTCCAGCCACGGTTCAACATGTGCGCTCAGATGCGACCAATCCTGCGGTTGTTGCCACAGCTGGCGCGGGTTTTCGTTCGCCCTGATCAACCGCAATTCCAGCGTGCGGATCGAGGCGAGGTCGATCAGGTGCCCCGGTTGGCCCCGCAGGTCAGCCACCGGCAGCGTCCCAAAAGCGCCCGCATTCTTCTGGTTGCCTTCGAACACGGCATGGTCCAGCACCACGCCGCCCCCGATAAATGCGCCAATGAAGAAGTAAACGTAATCGCGGTATTCGCGGCCAATCCCAAACACATGCTCGGCGCGACAGGCCGCTGTCGCATCATTGACCATGCGCACAGGCAAGGCCGTGATCCGGCCCACCTCGGCCACGAAATCCGCCTCTTTCCAGGCGGCAAATTCATCGGCCGGAGCGTCCAACACTTCGTGCCAGTTCCACAGCTCGAACGGCGCGGCAATGCCCACCCCGCACAGGCGCTCACGCATCTCGCCCGGCATCTCATCCATCAATTGCGCGAAACCTTCACGCAGGAACGTGAACACGGTTTTGGGCAGAGGATAGTCATAGGTATCGCGCAGCTGATGGCGTACATTCCCCATCGGGTCCAACACCAGCAGATCCGCACTGCGCCGCCCGATCTTGAGGCCAACCGAAAACACGCCGTCGGGATTGAGCAGATAGGGCACGGACGGCTTGCCCACCTTGCCCTTGACCGGCTCACCTTTCAGCAGCAGCCCATCCTGTTCCAGCTTGCGCAGAATGACCGACGCTGTCTGCGGCGACAGACCCGTCCGGCGGGCAAGGTCACTGCCCGGCAGGCCACCATTGCGCTGCAGAATCGAAAGCAACAGCCGTTCATTATAAGCCCGCACGCCCGTCTGGTTGATGCCAGCAGACAGGGTGCGCACGTGGTCCAGTGTCATCTGACTGGTACCTCCCTCGACCAATCTTTGCGCGCGTAAATTAATAAATCAAGTTGAATTATTAATTGACAGTCCTGCAGAATCGCGTTTCCCTTAGGGCAGTTCGGGTCGGGGGATTTACCGGCCTGGCATAATATTGGGAGGACACCATGAAGAAACTGCTTTTGGGCACAGCCGCTGCCATGACCACCATGGCCGGCGCCGCATTCGCCGAAGACGTATCGGCCTGCCTCATCACCAAAACCGACACAAACCCCTTTTTCGTAAAGATGCGCGAAGGTGCGACAGCCAAGGCGGAAGAGCTTGGCATCAACCTCAGTTCTTTCGCGGGTAAGGTCGATGGCGATCACGAAACCCAAGTGCAGGCGATCGAGACCTGCATCGCCAACGGCGCCAAGGGCATTCTGCTGACCGCATCGGACACGGCCAGCATCGTACCTGTGGTTCAACAGGCACGCGATGCGGGCCTTCTGGTCATCGCGCTCGATACGCCACTGGAACCCATTGATGCCGCCGACATGACCTTCGCCACGGACAACTTCTTGGCGGGTGAGTTGATCGGCGCATGGGCCGCCGCGACCTTGGGCGATGATGCCGCAAACGCCAAAATCGGCATGCTTGATCTGGCCATCAGTCAACCCACCGTGGGCGTGCTGCGCGATCAGGGCTTCCTGACCGGCTTTGGCATCGACGTCAAAGACCCCAACAAATGGGGTGACGAGGATGACGCCCGGATCATCGGCAACGATGTCACCGCTGGCAACGAAGAAGGTGGCCGCCGCGCCATGGAAAACCTGCTGGCGACTGACCCCGAGATCAACGTGGTCTACACCATCAACGAACCCGCCGCAGCCGGTGCCTATGAGGCGCTCAAGGCGATTGGCCGTGAAAACGACGTGCTGATAGTGTCCGTCGATGGCGGCTGCCCCGGAGTGCAGAACGTAGCCGACGGCGTGATCGGCGCCACATCGCAGCAATACCCGCTGCTGATGGCATCGCTCGGGATCGAGGCGATTGCCGCCTGGGCCGCTGACGGCACCAAGCCAGAGGCCACCGACGGCAAGGCGTTCTTTGACACCGGCGTTGCACTGGTCACGGACAAGCCCGCGGACGGTGTCGACAGCATCTCGGTTGCCGAAGGCAAGGACCTCTGCTGGGGCTGATCGTCTGACGATGATCCCTTGATGGGAGCCTTTGCGGCTCCCGTCTCGTCCACACTCCACATCTTGGGGGCGGGCCATGCGCCTGCCCCTTTCCCAACCCCAAGGATGGGACCCCATGACCCAATCGGACAATTACGAAGCCGCCGTCTCCTCTGCCGACGCCACAGTCGCAGAGTTTGAAGACCACCGCCGCGGCCTTGTCGGACGTTTGCAGCACACGTTGCACCAGACACCATCGCTGGTGCCGCTCATCGTGCTGCTTTTTTCGGTTGCGCTATTCGGCATCTTGCTGGGATCGCGCTTCTTCTCACCCTTCGCGCTCACACTGATCCTGCAACAAGTGCAGATCGTGGGCGTGCTGGCTGCCGCCCAAACCCTCATCATCCTGACCGCAGGCATTGACCTGAGCGTGGGTGCCATCGCTGTCCTGTGCACCGTGGTCATGGGTAAGGCATCTTTCACCTATGGCGTGCCTCCGGCCGTATCCGTCGCCATTGGCCTGACGGTCGGCACCGCCCTCGGAGCCATCAGCGGCTGGCTTGTCAGCCGGATGAAGCTGCCCCCCTTCATCGTGACGCTGGGCATGTGGCAGATCGTGTTGGCCGCCAACTATCTCTATTCCGCGAATGAAACGATCCGCTCGCAGGATATCGAGGCGGAGGCATCCTTCCTCCAGTTCCTCGGCACCAAAATCCAGTTCGGGGGGGCCACGTTCACGCTTGGAGTACTGGGTATGATCGCGCTGTTCGTGATCCTCGCCTACGCGCTTCGCTCCACTGCGTGGGGCAGGCATGTCTACGCCGTGGGCGACGACCCCGAAGCGGCAGAGCTTTCCGGCGTCGACGTGCACAAGACCTACATGTCCGTCTACATGGCCGCCGGATTCATCTGCGCGCTTGCAGGTTGGGTGATGATCGGGCGTTTCGGCTCGATCTCCCCCTCCGCCACGACGGGGGTGATCGGTAACATCCAGTCCATCACCGCTGTGGTGATCGGAGGCATATCGCTCTTTGGTGGACGCGGCTCCATCGCCGGCGCCCTGTTCGGTGCGCTCATCGTGGGTGTGTTCGAACTGGGCCTGCGCATGGCCGGGGCGGACCCACAATGGACCTTCATGCTGATCGGCCTGCTGATCATTGCAGCCGTGGCCGTGGACCAGTGGATCAGAAAGGTAAGCGCATGACCCGAACGCACCTCGAGCCGGCGCAAACAGCACGTTTGGCCCAATGCCCTCTCGACGATGCAAGCATCGCCTGCCGGGTTCGCGGCAAAGCCGCTGAGATCAGAAAGGTAAGCGCATGACCGAACCCATCCTCAAAGCCCGCAATCTGGTCAAACGCTATGGCAAGGTCACAGCTTTGGACCACGCTGATTTTGATCTGATGCCCGGTGAAATTCTGGCCGTGATCGGCGACAACGGCGCAGGCAAATCATCGATGATAAAGGCCGTGTCGGGGGCCGTCGTCCCCGATCAGGGGCAAGTGTGGCTCGAAGGGCGCGAGGTCAAATTCCGCTCACCTATCGAGGCGCGTGAGGAAGGCATCGAAACCGTCTACCAACAGCTTGCGATGTCCCCCGCCCTGTCCATTGCGGACAACATGTTCATGGGACGCGAGCTGCGAAAACCCGGGGTCATGGGCAAGGTGTTCCGTCGCCTCGACAAACAAGCGATGGAGAAATTCGCCCGCGAAAAGTTGAGCGAGCTGGGCCTCGCCACGATTCAGAACATCAATCAGGCGGTCGAAAGCCTGTCGGGCGGCCAACGCCAAGGCGTCGCCGTGGCCCGTGCTGCGGCCTTCGGGTCGAAGGTGGTGATCCTTGATGAACCCACCGCCGCCCTCGGGGTCAAGGAAAGCCGCAAGGTGCTGGAACTGATCCTTGATGTCCGGTCACGCGGCATCCCGATCATCCTGATCAGCCACAACATGCCCCACGTCTTCGAAGTGGCCGACCGCATCCACGTCCATCGTCTGGGCAAACGCCTGTGTGTCATTGACCCGAAGGATCATTCGATGTCCGACGCCGTTGCCTACATGACCGGTGCCGCGGTTCCGGAGATGGCGGCGTAGCATGACCCTCGACCAGATCTGCGCGCAGATCCTTGACCGACCTGCGACTCCGCACAGGCGATTGGTGGCCATTGTCGGCCCTCCGGCCAGCGGCAAGAGCACACTCGCCGCAGCGCTAGCAGCCCGTCTGACCGAGCAGGGCGAAGAAGCAGCCGTGGTGCCCATGGACGGCTTCCACCTCGACGACCGCTTGCTCTATGCAGACCGCACGCAGGACCGCAAAGGCGCGCCGCACACGTTCGACGCGGACGGCTTCGTCCGAATGATCGAGGCGCTGCAATCCACCGATCCGGTGGTCTACCCCATCTTCGACCGCAGCCACGAGATTGCCATCGCGGGCGCAGGGCGCGTGCCCGCCACTTGCAAGACGGTGGTTGTCGAAGGTAATTACCTGCTGCTCCAATCCGCACCATGGTCCAGACTGCACGCGCTTTGGACATATTCTGTTGCGCTGCACCCACCGATGGATCTGCTGATCAGCCGCCTCAAGGACCGCTGGATCGAACACGGCAAAGCGGATGCGCAGGCATGGATTGACACCAACGACGTGCCGAATATCACCACGGTACTTACAAAATCGGCTCCGGCCGACATCATCTGGACGGAGACACCCACATGATCCTTTGCGCAGGCGAAGCCCTGATCGACATGATCCCGAATGCCGACGACGCATACGTCCCGCATGTGGGCGGCGCGGTTTTGAACACCGCCGTTGCGCTGGGGCGTCTGGGCGAAGATGTGGGTCTGATTACCGGCCTTAGCTCTGACCCGTTCGGCACGATGATCGCGGATCACATGACAGCCAGCCATGTGTCCACCGACCACGCCGTGCGCAGTGATCGCAACACGACATTGGCCTTTGTGCACTTGGATCAAGGCAATGCCACTTACACCTTCTACGACGCGGACACGGCGACGCGAAACATCCAACCCGCTGATATTGCTGATGTCCCCGCGGGGACAAAGGCAGTGTTCTTCGGCGGGATCTCACTCTGCAACCCGCCCGTGGCGGACTCACTGCTTGATCTGGCCTTGTCGCAACCTGCCGACCGTTTGGTCATGGCAGACCCCAATATCCGCCCCGGCTTCGTGTCGGACCAAGACGGATATCGCACCCGTTTGACCAAGCTGATTGGACGCGCCGACATCGTGAAACTGTCCGATGACGACATCGAATGGCTGATACCCGACGGGGACCTCGCGACCAAAGCGCAAGCCATCCTCGACATGGGCACCAAGATGCTGCTCCTGACCGAAGGCGGCGATGGCGCAACCTCGTATCTTGCAAACGGCACACGAGTCCGCGTGGCCGCCGAAAAAGCCCAGGTAGTCGACACCGTCGGTGCAGGCGACACATTCAACGCGGGCTGCCTTGCGGCCCTGCAACGCGCAGGCGCTCTATCACCCGCCGCCATCGAAACGCTGGATGAAAGCACCATCACCGACATGCTCTCCCTCGCTGCCCGTGCGGCGGCTGTCACCGTCTCCCGCGCCGGGGCCAATCCGCCTTGGGCCAACGAACTGGAGTGACCCCATGAAACGTTCCCGCGTGAATGACATCCTCGCCAATGGCGCCGACTTCTTTGCCAAACACGGCTGGACGGTGCCCCCTTTCGGCACCTGGACGCCCGAAGAGATGCGCAGCGACAAGGCCGCCCATATTCGCGACCGGGGCCTTGGCTGGGACATTACGGATTACGGGCAGGGCAAGTTTGACGACATGGGCCTGTTCCTCTTCACCATGCGCAATGGCGACCTGACCGAGATGGGGCAACAGGGGGCCATGCTCTATGCCGAAAAGCTGATGATCTCACGGCGGGACCAGCTGTCGCCGATGCACCGCCACGTGCTCAAGACCGAGGATATCATCAACCGTGGCGGCGCCACGCTGGTGCTGGAGTTGTTCACCTGCGATGCCGAAGGCCAGATCGATCGCAAAGCCGACGTGAACGTCTTGACGGATGGTGTGCCGGTTACGTTGCCCGCCGGTGGGCACCTCAAACTGCCCGTGGGCGCGTCAGTCACTCTGACACCGATGACGTGGCATGCCTTTTGGGGTGAGGGCGGCGATTGCCTGATCCATGAAGTGTCGACCGTGAACGACGACCTGACCGACAACATCTTTGCCGAACCGATTGGGCGCTTTTCAGAGATTGAGGAAGACGCCGCCCCAACGCACCTTCTGGTCAGCGACTACTAGCCTGTGCCAAAGCGGCATCTGCTTCGGGTTTGGAACGTGCAACGGCCTCGGCCTTGACCGGACCGTACCCGCGAAATTCCAGAGGGGCAGCAAGAAACCGATGAGCCGCATCCAGGTCCGCAATGCCGTGGCTCAACCGCTCCAATCCCGCGACATACCAGTCGATCAACGCCCGCTCCTCGCGCCGTTCCGCCATGTATCCAAACGGATCAGCCCACGTGCCGCGCAGGCGCTTGCCTTTGGCCAGCACGCGCATGGCCCGCTGCATCCACGGCCCAAAGGCGCGCTTCACAGGCCGTCCGCGCGCATCCAATTTTCGCGACAGCAGCGGCGGTGCAAGGTGATGACGCACCGTGAAATCACCGTCGAACTGCTCTGATAAGTGGTCGTAAAACCCGGTCTGCGTATGCAGCCGCGCAACCTCGTACTCGTCCTTGTAAGCCATCAGCTTATAGAGCGCCTTGGCAGCCGAAACGCGCATCTCTTCGTCGAAACCGCTCGCATTTCGATCCAAGGCCTCGCGATACCGCGCGGCATAGGCTGCATCCTGATAGTCCGTCAGCAGCCAAGCCCGATGGGCGATGATCTCATCCGCGGTTTCAGGCATCTTTGCACCTTGCGGTGCCGCGACAGCGCCCGGATCATGCGCCCAGATCCGCCCGATATCAAAGGCCCGCGCGTTCTTCTCAACCGCCACACCGTTCAACGCGATGGCCTGCTTCAACGTCGCTTCGCTGACCGGCACCAGCCCCTTTTGCCAAGCAGCCCCCAACAGCATCACATTGGCAAACACACTGTCCCCCAACATGCGCTCGGCCAGCGCATTGGCGTCCAAAGCCCATAAGTTCTCCGCCCCGATCACCTCTGCAATCGCCGCCTCACGTTCATTCACACGCAAGCTGGCGTCGCGGTGCAGGACCAGATCACCCGTCGGCATCTCGGCCCTGTTCAGCACCATGCGCGTGCCGGAATGGTAGTGGGCAGAGGCCTTGGGGGCCGAGGACACAACCACATCGCACCCAATCACCGCATCCGCCGCAGCCTCTTCAATCCGCACCTGATGCAGCGCGTCCTGTGACGCGCCAAGACGGATATAGCTCAGCACCGTCCCAAATTTCTGGGCAAACCCGGTGAAATCGAGCACCGACGCCCCCCGCCCTTCCAGATGTGCTGCCATGGTGATCAGCGCGCCCACAGTGACCACGCCCGTGCCGCCAACGCCCGTCACCAGCAGGTCGAACGGAGTGTCGAGGGTCGGCACCTTGCGCACAGGTACGCTGGCAAGATGCTTTGCCATATCAAAGGCCTGCGCCTCAGGCGCTTTCCGCACCGCCCCCTCGACCGTGACGAAACTGGGACAGAACCCCTTGAGGCACGACATATCCGCATTACAGGTCGATTGGTTGATCTTGCGCTTGCGCCCCAATGGCGTCTCCAGCGGCTCGACGCTCAGACAATTACTCTCGACCGAACAATCGCCACATCCCTCGCACACATCCGGGTTGATCACGGCAAAACTTTGCACCGGCGGCAGGGTCCCCCGCTTGCGGCGTCGACGCTTCTCGGTGGCGCAGGTCTGTTCATAGATCAGAACGGTCAGGCCCGGGATGTCGCGCAATTCGCGTTGCACCGCGTCCAAGTCATCCCGGTCGTGAAAGCTGGTGCCCGGAGGAAAACCACCCCGCTCAAACTTGCCCACATCATCTGACACAAGCGCGACCCGGTCGACGCCCTCGGCACGGGCCGACCACGCAATCGCTTCAACGCTCACCGGTCCATCCACAGGCTGCCCGCCCGTCATGGCAACCGCATCATTGAACAGCACCTTGTAGGTGATGTTTGTCCCTGCAGCGACGGCCTGACGGATGGCGAGTGAACCGGAATGATACCACGTCCCCTCGCCCAAATTCTGGAAAATATGCTTGCCCCCATTGAACTTGGAGGCCGCGACCCAAGGCACCCCTTCACCGCCCATCTGGGCATAGCCGCCCGTCTCACGATCCATCCAGGACGCCATGACATGGCAGCCAATGCCTGACGCCGCGCGCGACCCATCCGGCACCTTGGTCGACGTGTTGTGCGGACAGCCCGAGCAGAAATAGGGCGTACGCGTGGCCCCTTGGACGGTCAGCAGCCTGGGCGGGGTTTGCAGCGCCTCAGCGCGCGCGGGCAGATCAAGATCGGGCACAAAGGCATGCAACCGTGCGGCAATCAACGGCGCCAGCAGCTTCGGTGACAACTCCCCTGTCCACGGCACCAGCGGCGCACCGGTCTCGTCATGCTTGCCCACCATACGCTCTGGTATGTCGCGCGGCAGATCATAGAACGCCTCCTTGAACTGGCTCTCGATGATCCCGCGTTTTTCCTCGATCACCATGACCTCGCGCTTGCCGCGCACAAAGGCCCGGGCATCGCGCAAGGCCAAGGGCCACACCATCCCAACCTTGTAAATGTCGATCCCCCGCGCCCGGCAGGTCGCCTCATCCAGCCCCAACAGCCGCAGTGCCTCCATCAGGTCCAGATGCGCCTTGCCCGTGCTCACAAACCCAAACCGCGCATCCGCCACGTCATACACACGCCGATCAATCGCGTTGGCTTGGGCAAAGGCCTGTACCGCCTCCAGCTTGTGCCCGATGCGCATCTCGATCTCGGGGCTGGGCAGGTCCGAAGGCCGGATATGCAGCCCACCCGGCGGCGCGATGTAGTCGGGTTGGGCAAATATTGGATCGGTCGGCAAAACCACCGACGCGCCACTCTCCACTGTTTCGGAAATCGCCTTGAAGCCCACCCAAGCTCCGGAAAACCGGCTCAGCGCAATGCCCCACGCGCCGAACTCCAGATATTCGGCCACCGACGCCGGGTTCAACGTCGGCATGAACCACGCCATGAAAGCGACGTCAGACTGATGCGGCATGGACGACGACACACAGCCATGATCGTCCCCGGCCACGACCAGCACACCGCCCAAAGGCGACGACCCATAGGCATTGCCATGCTTCAGCGCGTCGCCCGACCGGTCCACGCCCGGGCCCTTGCCATACCACATGGAAAAGATGCCCTCGTGGGCGCAATCCGGGTCCAGCACCGCCTGCTGCGCGCCCAACACGGCAGTGGCCCCCAAGTCCTCATTCACGGCAGGCATGAAGGTGATGCCGGCCTTGTCTGTCCGCTCCCGCGCCCGCCACAATTCCAGATCAAGACCGCCCAACGGCGACCCGCGATAACCCGACACAAACCCGCCCGTGTTCCGCCCAGCCGCCCGGTCCCGCCGCGCCTGATCCAGCATAATGCGCACCAGCGCCTGCGTGCCCGTCAGAAACACGCGCCCCTCGGTCCGGTCATAGCGATCCTTCAGGGCATAGGTGTCAAAGCGATGGCGCGGGTCAGACATGGGCGGTCTCCTTGGCTCCAGTATGGAGCCGGAACGGCGACCAAGGATTTCAATTTCTCGGGGTGTTGCGCCCACATTGGAATTCCGTTTCCCGTTTTGCCCAAAAATCGGATAGATTACCCAAATGAACCTTGATCACCGCGACCACGCCCTCCTGAAACTCCTCCAAGTGGACAGCCGTATCTCAAACGCGGACCTCGCAGAGCGGGTCGGCATGTCAGCCTCAGCCTGCTGGCGACGTATCAAGGCGTTTGAAGATGCAGGCATCATCGACCGATACGGCGCCATCCTGAACCCCCAAGCCGCGGGTCTGCACTTTCAGGCCATCGTGCACGTCCAACTCGCCCGCCATTCCGAAGACGACCTTACCGCCTTCATCCGCGGTGTCGAAACGCGGCACGAGGTCGTGGAATGCTACGCCACCACCGGGCAATCCGACTACCAGATGCGCGTGTTGTGCCGCGATCTCGACGCCTACAACGCGTTTCTTGAGACGTTCCTGTTCCGCCTGCCCGCAGTGGCCAGCGCACAGACCAACGTGGTCCTGCGCGAGATCAAGAAGAACACCGGCATCGGGTTCTAACGCAGATGGGCGCGTAGAAAATCAATGACGGCACGGACTTTGACAGGCAGATACGCGCGGCTTGGATAAAGCAGCCAGGCACCCGTATCAAACGTGGTCGCCGTCACGTCATGGTCCGGGAACAGGTGCACCAAATCCCCGCGTGCCACATCCGCATCCGTCATCCAATCAGCCAGCAACGCAGGACCAAGCCCATTTCGGGCAGCCTGCCGCAAGGCCAAAGCGTTCGAAATCAGGATAGGGCCGGACACCCCCACCACACGCTCCTCTCCATCCCGGCGAAAGCGCCACTCGGTGCGATAGTCGGGCAAGGTCATCCGCAAACAGTCGTGATCAACCAGAGCTTCGGGTGACGCAGGCACACCATGCCTGTCGACGTAATCCTGTGACGCCACCACGCGGTACCGCGTATCACGCAAACGCGCACTGATCAGATCGCCCTTGGGCGCAGGGGCCAGCCGAATGGCCAAATCAATCTGCCCGGCAACAAGGTCCATGGTCTGGTCGCTCAGGATCAGCTCCAGCTCAATCTCGGGCAAGGCGGTCCGCAAGGCGGCAAGATGCGGCACGATCATCTCATGTCCAAAGGCCACCGATGCCGTCAAACGCACCCGGCCGGACGGCTGGGTCCCGACATCCGCAGCGGCATCGCGCGCCATCTCAAGATCATCCAGCAGCGGCCCGATCCGGCCAAGATACAGCGCGCCGCTTTCGGTCAATGTCAGCTGCCGCGTCGAACGTTGAAACAGGCGCAAACCCAACTGCGCCTCCATCCCCGCCACAGTGCGACTGACGGAGCTTGGGTCCATGTCCAGAACCCGCGCCACGGCAGCAAAACTCCGATGATGCGCAACAAGCTGCACGGTGCGAAGGGCATCAATATCCATTCATGCAAAATACGCACGGATACGATGCGCACAACCGTATTTTTTGCATGTCCCGCACGAAATAGACCCGTTCCCACACCACCACACACAGGAACGTCACATGATCCGCACACTCCCCCTCGCCGCCCTCTTGCTGGGCACAGCCCCTGTCCATGCGGCCCCGACAGAATGGACGCTGGACCTTGGCCACGCGCATATCGGCTGGGAAATCAACCACATGGGCCTCAGCCGCACGGTCGGTCGCTTCAACAGCTATGACGGTACCTTCCTCATTGACGAAGCGGACCCGGCAAACTCGCAAATCACCTTCACCATCGACACTGGCAGCATCGACAGCAACCACGGCCCGCGCGACACACATCTGCGCCATGCCGACTATCTGGACGCAGAGAACCACGGCCAGATCACCTTCACCTCAACTGACGTCCTGATGCTGACGCCCACGTCCGGCAAACTGACGGGCGACCTGACAATGCGCGGCCAGACCGCGCCGGTCACGCTCGACTTCACCATGATCCGCGACCGCACCTACCCCGATTTCATCCCCAATTACGACGAAGTGCGCGTGGTCGGGTTCGAGGCCACGGGCGAGATCCTGCGCCTTGATCACGGCATGGATTTCATCGCCTTTCTCGACAGCCCCACAGGCCTCAGCGTCGATGTCGATCTGCATTTCGATCTGGTGCAATGCGCGGGCACACCGGACACGAACGTCCCCTGCACATGGGGGCGCTGAAAATGGGCCATGTGACAGGCAAAACAATTGTCATCACCGGCGCCAGCAAGGGGATCGGTGCGGCCACCGCCCGGGTCCTCTCGGCCATGGGCGCACATGTGGTGCTGGCCGCGCGCTCCACCCACGCCCTCAAGGAACTGGCCAAGGACACGGGTGGCACGGCCATTCCCTGCGACGTGAGGGACTTCGCGCAGGTGCAGGCGCTGATGGACACGGCAGGCGATGTCGATGTGCTGATCAACAATGCGGGCCTGATCGACCCCATCGCGCGTCTCGCGGACAGCGACTCCACCGCATGGGGCAATGTGGTCGATGTAAACATCAAAGGCGTCTACCACGGTCTGCGCGCCGCCCTGCCCGGCATGATCAAACGCGGCTCCGGCACGATCATCAACATCTCTTCAGGGGCGGCCACCTCTGCCCTCGAAGGATGGAGCCACTATTGCGCCACCAAAGCCGCCGTTCTGTCGCTCACCCGCGTGGCGGACAAGGAAGCACGCGCCGCAGGTGTCCGCGTCATGGGCCTCTCCCCCGGCACCGTCGCCACCGACATGCAGCGCGACATCGCGGCCTCCGGCATCAACCCGGTCAGCCAATTGGCATGGGACGCGCACATCCCGCCCGAATGGGTTGGCCAGACCATCGCGGTCCTCATCGGGCCCGAAGGCCAAAACTGGCGCGGCCAGGACTTCTCGCTCAAAAGCAATCAGGGAAGAACCATCGCCGGTCTGCCGTCACTCCCGACCTGACCCTTCACCTTCTTTCGGCCAAAAATATCCCGGGGGTTTGGGGGCTGGACCCCAAGAAAGGGGGTTTGGGGGCAGAGCCCCCATTCATATATGAATCGCGTCGCGCGCAGCGCGTCCTCCCGGTCACCGCACGTTGCGTTAACCCGTGCCGCACCGTGCGTTGGCGGTGCACAGGGGGTGTACGCAGGGTGCACAGGGGGTGACACCCTGCCACCGCCGTCAATCTCTATGAAAACAAGGTAAATGCAGGGCGCGACTCAGACAAAGGGCAGATAATAGTCCCGCACCTCATCCACCGATTTGTCCTTTAACCGCTTCCACTCATCCTGCTTGAGGAAGATCACCGCATCACAGATCTCCTCCCCCACAGCCCGACGCAGGGGTTTGTCGGCATCAAGGGCATCCAACGCCTTGTCCAGCGCCGACGGCACGTGCCGGGTCGCGCGCACATTCTCCAACCCGTCCAGATCTTCCGCAGGCTCCAGCCCATAGCCCTGCTCAACCCCCAAAAGCGCCGCCTGCAACACTGCCGCCACCGCCAGATACGGGTTCGTCGCGCAGTCCGCCGTCCGGTGCTCCAACCGCGCGGACCGGGGCGAGGTCACACAAGACCGCGTTGTCACCAACCGATGATCATCCGCCCAATTCGCCCAGTACCCCGCCATAGACGCAGGCCCCAAGCGATCATAGCTGTTCACCGTCATCGCAAGCAGCCCGGCCAACCCTTCGTGGTGATGGATCAGCCCCGCCAGGCAGCCCTTGGCGACATCCGACAACTCCCCATTCGGCGCAATCACGTTGGCCCCCTGCGCATCCGCAAAGCTGAAATTCACGTGCAGGCCCGACCCGCCCCGGTCCGGAATTGGTTTCGGCAGAAAGGTCAGCAACAGCCCCATCCCGGCCGCCACCTCCCGCGCCATGGTCCGGAACAGAAACGCGTTGTCACAGGCCGCCAAGGCGCCTTCAAACTTCAACGTCAGCTCGAACTGCCCGCTGTCATATTCCCCATTCATGGACTCAATCGGCAGACCACAGGTCGTGGCCGTGGACCACAGCGCATCCATCAACCCGGCGGGATCATTCTGCGGCCCCGTCCCATACACAAAAGCCCCCGGCGTGTCATAAGGCACCCAGACGCCGTCGGAATCCTGTTGAAAAACATAGGCTTCCATCTCAATCCCGACCATCGGGCTCAGCCCCTTCGCCTCCCACGCCGCGATGGCCGCCTGCAAACGCCCCCGCGCGCACAGGCCAAAAGGGCCTCCGTCTGCATGCAGCGTGCCCAACGCGATCTCGCTGTCACCCAGCCAATCGGGACGGCGGTCGCCGTCCAGCACCAACTCCATATCCGGGATACCGTCAAACACGCCCGCCCCCGGCACGGGGATCAGATCGCGATCAAAAGTGGTGCCAAAAACCCCACGGGCAAAGCCGATCTTGCCCCCCGCCGCCACATCTGGCGGCACAAATTTGCCCCGCGGCAGATTGAGCAGATCGCAAAACAGGGTACGTGTGCGTGTCGTCATGTCGGTCACTTGAGGCTGGGGCGGGCGGTCAGTGATTTGACCCCGCAGATAAAGTTCGAACGGGTCCAGGTGGGGCTGTCCACAACCTCCAACCGCGTGATGCGGGCGGCCAGTTCCTGCAACACGCATTTCAGTTCCAGCTTGGCCAACCACATGCCCAGACAGACATGCGGACCGCCCTGCCCAAAGGCCAGATGCCGGTTCGGGCTGCGATCCAGTCGAGCGAGGTGCGGGTCGTCAAACACCGCCTCATCCCGGCTGCCCGACACAAACCACATCAGCACCTTGTCGCCTGTCCGAATGGTTTGCCCATGCATCTCCACATCCCGCGTGGCCGTGCGCCGAAAGTGCAAAGTGGGCGATGCAAGGCGAATGAATTCATCCGCGCACGTCTCCCAAACCTCACCACTTTGCAGGGTCTCGAGCAGCCCATTTTGCTGCGTCAAAAGATGCAGCGCCATCGCGATGGAATAACGGGTCGTGTCATTACCCGCAGCCACCAGTAGGCAGAAGAAATTCTTGAACTCCTGCCCGGTGATCGCCCCATCCTCAGCCCGCAACACCCGCGCCAGAATGCCCGTCTCATCAATGCCGCGCGCGCCGTTAAGTATCTCTTCAGCATAGTCATATAATTCCACACCCGCCGGAGAGCGAAAGGGCATCATTCGGTACGCCTGCGTATCGACCTTGTCGATCACGGTGTTGGTAAAGTCCGGATCAGTGTTGCCAATCAGCGCATCGCCCCGGTCCACCAGCCAGTCCAGATCGGCGTCCGGCACGCCCAGAATGCGGCCCAGCATCAACATGGGCAGACGCTTGGCGATCTTGTCCACGGCGTCGAACTCAGGCTGCCTCAACGCCTCGGCCACAATGTCACAGGCCAGGTCCCGGATCAGCGGCTCGAACTGCGCGACAACCGGCTTGGCAAAGACCGGGTTCACCGCGCGGCGGGTCACTGTATGCTCGGGCGGATCGGTCTCCTGAAAGGTCCGGCGCGCGAGGTATTCCTCGCGGCTCTGATCCTCGATCCGGATTCCCTGGGCACTCGAAAACACCGTCGGTTCCTTCTGCGCCGCCATGATGTCGGCATAGCGGGTCAGGGACCAAAACCCCTTCTGACCCCCATGCGCCTCCGTCCAGTGCACCGGGTGATCCGCGCGCATCTGCGCAAACGTGTCATGCGGCACGCCATCCACAAAGCTGTCGTGGTCAGCAAGGTTCTTCATGGCGTGCCCCCGAAAAACCGCGTGACCCAATCGGCAAAAAGCTGGCCGTCATTGGCGCGGTTCAACGTGGCTTCGGCCTCCGCCACCTCCTCGGCGCTCAGGTGTGGTCTGGTGTAGTCCAGCACACAGCGCATGAACGGATCGGAAAACTCCGGATGCGCCTGCGTGGTAAAGATGTGATCCCCCTTGGCAAACCCGGCGATGGCGCATTTGGGCGAAGTGGCATAGGCGGTGCACCCCTCGGGCAGCACCGTCACCGCATCGTGGTGGAACTGATAAAGCCCGATGGTCGACGCAGGTGGCTGCATCCACGGCAAGGCTTGCGTCACCTCCACATAATCAATCCCGATATTCCACTCCTGCCGCGCCACCTGACCACCCAAGGCCATGGCAATGGCCTGATGCCCAAAGCACGCGCCAAAGAGCGGTTTGCCTGCCGCATCGCAGGCGCGGATGAAGTCATAAAGCGCTGGCAGAAAAGACAAATCATCCAGCACACTCAGCGGCGAGCCGGTGATAAGATAGGCGTCCTGCTCATCCAGATCACGCGGAACCTCACCCCCGATGGTCATGTAGACCCGGTAGTTGAACCGCTGCTCCTGCGCATCAAACAAGTCGCGAAAGCGGTGCGCGTCGTCGGGAAAGGCATCGCCCACCTCGACCGACCTGTCGTGGTTCACTTGCAGAATGCCGAGGTTCAGACGGGACATGGCTTATCCTTTGGAGAAGGGGGCGACCGCAGCCGCCCCCGATTGGCTCAGCGGCCCAGGATCTCGTTGATCTCAGCCGATTTGGCACGGTCCGCTTCAATACGCGCCTGCGCCTCATCCTGACCTTGCCAGTAAACGGCAGCCCCGGTTTCAGCCATCAACTGCTGCGCTTCCTCGGACGCCATGGTTTCGGCAGCCACGGCAGCAATGGTGTCGATCACCTCTTGCGGCGTGCCCTTGGTCACGAACAGACCGTTCCACAATTCCACATCATTGACACCCGACTGGGCAGAGATCGTTTCCACCCCGTCCAGTTTCGCAATAGGGTTCGCGCCAATGTTGCCCAGCACGTTGATCTCGCTCAGGCAGGGTTCGATCAGCGCCAGCGTCGTGTTGATCACATCCGCATCGCCCGAGGACAACGTGTTGCAATCCAGCGCATCAAAGGCGCTGTCATCCGCGAACTCAAACCCCATCTTAGCCGCCGCCGCCATGGACACTGCCGTGGGGGTCAGACCCGCGCCGAAGTGGCCCAGTACAACGTCGTTTTCCTTCGCATAATCAGCCAGTTCCGCCATGTTGGAATAGGGCGCGTCGCCTGATGCGGCCAGCACAAACGGATAGGTCAGAAAGATGCCCACGGGTACGAAACTGTCCTCTTCGATCCCGATGTCGATCTTTGGCCCGACGATGGGCACGCCGATCACGAAGGACCCAATGACCGACCCGTCATTGGGGCCGTTCAGCACCTCAAGCGCGCCCGGAAATGGCCCGTCACCGCCACCGGGGCGGTTGACCACAGACGCGGGCTGTCCCGTCGCTTCGGCCATGTCGGCGGCAATCATGCGTGTCAGGATGTCCTCGAAATCACCGGGGGGCCACGGCACGATGAACTGCACCGGTCCGGTGGGGTACTCGGCCAACGCGGGGCCGGTAATGGCGGCAAGCGCGAAGGCTGCCGAGGTCAAAAGCTTTTTCATGTTACTCTCCCTGAGTTTGTTTTTGGCTTTTGGTTAGTGTTCAAACCTCTTCGTGCGGAGGCTTTGGATGATCGTGACACCAATCACGATCAGGATGACAACAAAAAGTGTGCCCGCCACGGGCCGGTTGACCAGATCAAAGACGGTTTTGATCTGGCCCGAACCCGCTGTCAGCTTCTCGATCATGATGGAGCCAAGAACGAGCCCCAGCACGATGGGCACCAGCGGCCAGTCGAGGCGGCGCAGGACAAAACCAACGAACCCGAACCCCGCAGCGAACATGCAGTCGGCAAAGGAATTGCGGATCGAAAACACGCCGACAAAGGCGAGGATCAGGATGAATGCACCGAGCAGGCGGTTGGGCACATAGATGATCTTTGCGATCCATTTGGTGCTTATCAGCAGCGTAAGGATCACCAGCACATTGATGATCAGAAGCGCGATGAAGAGCGAGAACAGGAAGTCCGGATTGTTCTCGAAGATGTCCGGCCCCGGTTTGATGCCTGCGTCAAAGAACACAACCATCATCATGGCCGTCAGCGCCTCGCCCGGCACGCCCAGCGCCAGCAGCGGCACCATGGCGGCGGCGGGCACGGCATTGTTGCTTGCCTCTGACGCGATCAATCCGTCGGGCGCGCCACGCCCGAACTGGCCCGGTTCCTTGGACATGGCCCGCGCGGTAGAGTAGCTGAAGAACTGCGCCACAAACTCACCCACGCCTGGAATGATGCCCATGATCGTGCCGTAGCCTGCGCTGATGGTGGCGACGGCAGGGTGCTTGCGCAATTCTCCGAAGCCGCGCAACAGGCCGCCGTGCAATCGCGCCTCAGGCGGGTCGGCATCCTTGCCCGTCAGCAGGAACAGCGCCTGTGAAATCGCGAAGATGCCCACGATTACCACGATCAGGTTGAATCCGGGATAGAGGTATTCGATCTCGAATGTATAACGGTCAATCTGTTTCAAGGATTGCCGTCCGACCAGCGAAATGAGGCAGCCAAACCCGAAAAGCAGGGCCGCAATCCCCATCGTCTTGCGATGCGCGGCGATCAGCAGGACCGCACCCAAGGCGGCGGCCATGAAGATATCGCGTTGGCCGAAGAGTGCTCCCAGATCGCGCAGGTACGGGCCGAACAGCATCAGCGCCGACAGCCCCAGCAGGATCGAAAAACACCCCCCGAAGAACGATGCGGAATAGGCCAGTGACAGCCCGCGCGCCGCCTCGCCCCGCCGCGTCATCGCGTAGCCGTCATAGGTCGTCAGCGCGTTGACCGGTGTGCCGGGCGTGTTGATCAGAATGGCCGGGATCGCGCCGCCATACATGCTTGATCCGTAGACACCCAGCAGCAAGACCAGCGACACCAGATCATCCAGAAACACCGTCGCGGGCAACAGGATCGCAATGGCAATCGCGGGTCCAATCCCGGGCACGGCCCCAATCGCCAAGCCGCCCACTGACCCGATCAGAATGGCCACCAGCACCGGCAGGCTGGCAAGGTTATCAAGGCCGGTCCAGAACGCCTCCATCAGAACCACACCTGCATGAAGGTCTCTGCGCGTTGCGGCAGTTGGTTATAGAGCCAGATGTTCACCGGCGTGCGGATTTGCAGGCCCGTGCGAAACACCAAAACGATGGCAAAACTTGCGCCAAGGCAAATGCCCATCCAACGCGCCCCACGGTAGCCCAAACGCCAAGGCAGCAGCGTCCCCAGCATCAGCGTGGACACCAGATAGCCCAGCACCGGCACCAGCAATGTGTAGGCCACAAACCACGCCACGTATTCCAGCGCACGCAGCCATTGCATCACCTCATGGCCCATGGCCGTGGGCTGGCGGAACCGCTTGCGCCATGCGTGCGCCTTCCACGCGCCGCGCAGGTTCCACAGCGCCGCAGGTACCAGCACCGTCAGACACATCAACGGCGCGACCCAGCTTTGCTTGAGAATACGACCCAACCGCGAGGTCCGCCCCTCGGGCTCTGTCACCCCGAACTGGTCCATCCAATACCGCGCCATGTTCTGCGGCAGCTTGCGGTCTTCCCACCCTGTCTGAGTGAAGAAAAACACGAGGAAAAACAGCGCCAAAGCGGCCATGAACAGAGAGAACACCAGATCCCCCCGGCCCCGGCGGAAGTCCGTGATATCCGTCACGTTGATCTTCTTGTCTGGTGCGCAGGCGCTTTTGAAACCCTGCCCTGTCGCGCGGGACCGCAGGGGCCGCACCGCTGTCGCACTTTTCAGTGCGGAGGATGCGGCGCGAGAGGTCACGCCACCTCGGCCATGGCCTTCAGGCCGGTTTCGGTGGCGGAGAGGATTTTCTGCACATGCCCCGCATCGACAACCAAGGGCGGAGAGAAGATGGCGTTGTTGCCCGACACCCGGATCATCACCCCGTCCGCGTAAGCCGCCTTCTGAAACTCCAGTGGCAGGGCCTTGCCCACGGGTGTCTTCTTGCCCCGGTCGCTGACCAACTCGATGGCGCACATCAGCCCTTCACCGCGCACATCACCAATGACATCAAAGCGCTCGGCCAGTGCCTCAAGCCCCGCCTTCAACTCCGGCCCACGGGCGCGGGCATTGTCCCAAGGTTTGATCCGCATGGTTTCTTCAACCGCAGCCACAGCCGCCGCAGCGCCAACCGGATGACCGGAATAGGTGTAGCCGGAGTCGACCGACCCCACGCCGCTTTCATCATCCTCGAAAACCGCTGCCACATGGTCAGCGATCATCACCGCGCCAAAGGGGAAGTACCCGTTCGTGATAGCCTTGGCCGTGCACATCAGGTCCGGCTGCACGCCCCAGTGGCGCGACCCCGTCTCGGTCCCAGCCCGCCCAAACGCCGTAATCACCTCATCCGCGATCAGCAGCACGCCGTGCTTGTCGCAAATGTCGCGCACCATCGGCATGAACGAGGGATGCGGCGGGATCACACCACCTGCCCCCTGCACTGGCTCCATCACAAAGGCGGCGATCGTGTTGGCGCCCTGAAACGCGATTTCGCGCTCCAGCATGCCGGCACTCAGCCGCGCCAGTTCGGCGGGGTCATCCGTGCCAAACGGATTGCGATAGAGATACGGGCCGGGGATGTGAAAACACCCGGCCATCAGCGGCTCGTACGTGTTGCGGAACTTGGCGTTGCCGTTGACCGACGCGCCACCGAAATGCGTTCCGTGGTAGCCCTTGTCGAGGCTGATGAACTTCGTCCGCGCGCCCTCACCCCGGATGCGGTGATACTGGCGCGCCAGCTTCAATGCGATCTCAATACTGTCGGACCCGCCGCTGGTGAAAAAGCTGCGGCTCATCCCATCGGGGCCAAAGAACTCGGCCAGCAGATAGGCCAATTCGATGGCCTTGTCGTTCGATGTGCCCCGGAAGGTCGAGTAGTAGGGCAGCGCCTCCAACTGTGCGGCAATGGCATCCTTCACGGGCTGGCAGGAATAGCCAAGGTTGACGTTCCAAAGCCCGCCCACCGCATCAATGCTGCGGTGCCCATCCACGTCAGTGATAAAAACCCCTTCGCCCCCGGTCAGGATGGTCGGCGGGTTCGCCATGCTGTCTGCAGGATGCGCCATGGGGTGCCAGAACTGGCGTGCATTGTGTTCCTTCAGGAAATTGCTGTCCTTCATGACGCGGCCCTTTCACGGCTTGGGGTCCAGAGGTCGAGGATCTGGGGTGGCACCACACCCCCCATTGCCTCGCTGATGTCTTGCCCATGCTGCATCAGAAGGCGCGCCAGATGCGCTTCGGTCGCTTTGCCGCCGCGCCCGGTGGGATAGGCGATGGAACAGGTGGCAAAGGCGCGCGATGCGCCGTCGAATACGGGGATGGCGACCGATGACACGCCCAAGCGCAAAGCATCGCGGTTGCTGGCAAAACCGCGGCGGCCGATCAGTTTCAGCTCCGCCTCAATCTCCATCCGGTCTGGCGGCGGCGTTCCGGGCAGTCGGGTACGCGGATCGGCCAACGCCAGATCGAGCAGTCCACCAGGGGCAAAGGCCAGATAGGCCTTGCCCGACGCCGTCGCGAACAGGGGCGGCAGACCATACGCGTCAAAGCTGACGCGCACCGGATGGTCGTGGTCTTCGGCGTGATGCACATGGACCAGATCAAAGCCCTGCAGGCGGCTGATATGCACCAACTCCCCGGCCTCGCGGCTGAGGGCGCCAACAACACTGCGCACCATCTCGACCTCGGGCACGGTTCGGGCGCGCATCCCGGCCAGCCGCGTGATCGCAGGACCAAGGCGGTAGGCGCGTGTATACATATCCTGCTCCAGAAACCCGGCCTGTTCGAGGGCGACCAGATGCCGATGCACCGTGGCCTTGTCGCGCCCGGTCAGGCGCTGCGCATCTGACAGACCCAAACTGGGCTGCGCATCCGAGAACAGGTCCAACAGACCCAAAGCCTTGGCGATCGTTGACATGGAAGGCAGCTTGACCCGGTTTAAATCCCCTTGCAATATATTTTTGCGTCTATCGGTTCATATAATGAACCAATCAAGGAACCTGCCTCATGTCTGCGCTTGACGACAACATCGCGAAACTGGCGCCGCATCTGGCCCGGATTGGTGAGACCGGATTCCTCAATCACATCGGTGGCGTCGCACAGCCAGCCGTATCCGGTGCATGGTTCGAGACGACCTCTCCCACCGATGACAGCGTGATCGCGCATGTGGCCCGCGGTGACGCGCACGATGTGGATGCGGCGGCACAAGCTGCCAAAGCGGCGTTTCCTGCATGGCGCGATACACCTGCGACGACGCGCAAGCGCATCCTGCACGCCATCGCAGACGGGATCGAAGCGCGCGCCGAAGAAATTGCGCTGTGCGAATGCTGGGACACAGGCCAGGCGCTGCGCTACATGTCCAAAGCGGCGCTGCGCGGGGCTGAAAACTTCCGTTTCTTTGCGGATCGCGCGCCCTCGGCCCGCGACGGTCAATCACTGCCCTCGCCCAGCCTGATGAACATCACGACCCGTGTGCCCATCGGCCCCGTGGGGATCATCACGCCGTGGAACACCCCATTCATGCTGTCCACATGGAAGATCGCCCCGGCGCTCGCTGCGGGCTGCACGGTGGTCCACAAACCGGCAGAATTGAGCCCGTGGACCGCTCGCATCCTGATGGACATCGCGGAAGAGGCCGGGTTGCCCCCCGGCGTCTGGAACCTTGTGAACGGGATGGGAGAAGAGGCCGGGCGCGCTTTGACGGAGCATCCAGAGATCAAGGCCATCGCCTTTGTCGGGGACAGCAGCACGGGGTCCGCGATCATGGCGCAGGGTGCCGCGACCTTGAAGCGCGTACATTTCGAACTGGGTGGAAAGAACCCGATCATTGTCTTTGACGATGCCGATCTGGAGGCAGCACTCGATGCGACGATCTTCATGATCTACTCTCTGAACGGAGAGCGGTGCACATCCTCGTCGCGCCTGTTGGTGCAGGACACAATTGCGGACGACTTTGAGGTAAAGCTGGCAGCCCGTGCCAAAGCCATCACGGTGGGTCATCCGCTTGATCCTGCCACCGAAGTTGGCCCGCTGATCCACGAGGCGCATAGGGCCAAGGTCATGGCAAGCTTTGAAACGGCAGTCACGGAGGGCGCGGCCATCGCGGCTGGTGGGTGCCGCGTGGGCGATACAGGCCAGTTCGTTGCCCCGACCCTGTTCACCAACGCAACCAACGATATGGTCATCGCGCAGAAAGAAATCTTTGGTCCGGTCCTGACGGCTATCCGGTTCAGCACCGAGGACGAAGCTCTCGCACTCGCAAACGACACGCCCTATGGGCTGACGGGCTACATCTGGACCAATGACATCACGCGTGCCATGCGTTTCAGCGATGGGTTGGAGGCAGGCATGATCTGGGTCAACTCCGCCAATGTGCGCCACCTGCCCACACCCTTTGGCGGCATGAAGGCAAGCGGCATCGGGCGCGATGGCGGGGACTGGTCGTTCGAGTTCTACATGGAACAGAAACACATCGGGATCGGCACAGGCCCCGCGCAAATTCCGCGCCTCGGGGTCTGAATTCACGCTATGACTGGCGGAGGAAACCTCCGCCTTACACCTCAAAGGATACGACCATGAGCTGGGACGATTTCGCAAAACACGCCAAGGATGCCGCCGATTGGGGTGCCAACTACCACAAGACGATCCGCGACCGGCCCGTGCGTGCGCAGACCAAACCGGGTGACATTGCGGCGCAACTGGAGGCCAGTCCGCCCGAGGACGGCACCGATCTCGCCGCCATCATGCAGGATTTCGAGGACATCGTGATGCCCGGCATCACCCACTGGCAGCACCCCCGCTTCTTTGCCTATTTCAACTCCAACGCCGCCCCGGCAAGCGTGTTGGCCGAGTTCCTCGTCTCGATCATCGCGCCGCAATGCATGCTCTGGCAGACCTCTCCGGCGGCGACCGAAATGGAAACGCGGATGATGGATTGGCTGCGGCAAGGGCTTGGCCTGCCGGACAGTTATCAGGGCGTTATTCAGGACAGTGCGTCATCCGCCACCCTTGCAGCCGTGTTGACGATGCGGGAACGGGCGCTAAACTTCCGTGGCAACATTGAAGGGCTGCACGGGCAACCGCACTTGCGCATCTACTGCTCCGATCAGGTGCATTCCTCCATCGACCGGGCCATCTGGGTTGCGGGTATCGGGCAGGACAATCTGGTCAAGATCCGCACCACAGGCGATCTGCGCCACATGGACCCGCTGGACCTTGAGGCCGCCATTGCCGAGGATAAGCAAGCGGGCCGCATCCCCGCAGGGATCATCGCCGCGACCGGGGCCACGGGCATGGGCGCCTGCGACGATCTGGAGGCGGTCGCGGCTGTGGCCGAAGAACATGGCATCTACACTCACCTCGACGCGGCTTGGGCCGGGACGGCGATGATCTGCCCCGAGTTCCGCACGCTCTGGACCGGGGCCCACCGGTTCGACAGCATCGTGTTCAACCCTCACAAATGGCTGGGCGCACAGTTCGACTGCGCCGCACACTTCCTGCGCGACCCGGACCAGCTGCGCCAAACCCTCGCCATCCGGCCCGAATACCTGAAAACCCACGGGGCTGAGGACGTCACCGACTATTCCGAATGGTCGATCCCGCTGGGCCGCCGCTTTCGCGCGCTCAAACTGTGGTTCCTGATGCGGCACTACGGGATGGAGGGGCTGCGGGCGCGTATCCGCAACCACGTGAAATGGTCTCAGGCGCTGTGCGAACGGCTGCGGGCAGAGGGTGATTTCGAGATCGTGACCGAGCCGATCCTGTCACTTTGGACCTTCAAGGTCACGGGTGCATCGGATGATGATACGCAACGGCTGGTCGATGCGATCAACGATGACGGGCGCATATACCTGACGCAAACATTGGTCGACGGGCAGAAGGTGATCCGCTTTCAGGCCGGACAATTCGACTGCGAAGAACGGGACTTTGATACGGCATTCGATACGATCACCGGGATCGCGCGACAGCTCTAAGCGTGCGCAGGCGCGCGGGCCTCGGCGCCCACTTGTGCCAGCAACCGGGCCGTGCAGCCACCCAATGCAACGGTGTCGGACACAAACAGGAACGCCGGGATACGGGCGAACTGCCCGTCAAAACTGCCATCGGCACGCAACGGGGCCAGAACGCGTTCCCGCCGCTCAGGCGCCAACAGGAACTTCGCCAACGAGCCGTTGAAATACAGCCCCGCCCGCGGGAAATAGGAGTACGCCAGCTCGCGCACCATCAGGCCAAAGGCTTCGGTGCACACCTCAAGCGCTTCACGGGCACGGGGGTCATCCGACTTAGCCAGACCTTCGGCACTGTCGACATCCACCCCAATGACATGGGCCAGACGCAACAGACCCACGCCGGAAAACAGGTTCTCCACACTGTCAAAGCGGGATGTATCGGGCATATGCGACTGCAAGATCGACATCACACTGGACGGCAAGCTGGCATGCCCCTGCTCGGCCGTGAAGACCGTGCCGCTTTCCATGTTGACGGCCGATACGTTGAACCCGGTGCCAAGACCGACAACAAGCGCTTGGCCCGCACCGCCCAATTCGGCACCGTCATGCAATGGCTCAACCGCATCCATTGGCACTGTAGGCACAGCCTGCCCCAAAGCCTCAAGATCGTTCATCAAGACCACCCGTTCTGCGCCAAAGGCGGCTGAGAGTGCATTGGCATTGAAGTCCCAATTGCGGTTGGTCAGGCGCGCGTGGTCGCCGGCCACGGGACCGGCAACCGCAATCACGACATGGGACGGCACGGGACGGCCATCCAGGTAGTGCGTGGCCAGATCAAGAAAGCTGCCGAAACTGGCGTTCGGACACCGCACAACCGTGTCTGCAATCACACCGTTGCGATCCACAAACGCCATGCGCGTGTTCGTTCCGCCAACATCGGCGACCAGGCCAATGGCCTGATCCTGCTTTCCTGCGTTGCTCATTCCGACTCGCCCGGTTTCTTGCCCAAAATGATCATTCCGAGCAGGTCATCGTCGGTTACGTCGGCCACGTCAACCGTGCCCACCAGCTTTCCGTTCTTCATCACAGAGGCCCGGTCACACAATTCCATCACATCATGGATATCGTGGCTGATCAGGAAAATGCCGATACCATCGGCCTTGAGCTGCTGGATCAGTTCCGACACCATCTGCGTCTCGTGCGGACCCAGGGCCGCCGTGGGTTCGTCCATGATCAGGATGCGGGCGTTGAAATAGACCGCGCGGGCAATGGCGACGGATTGACGTTGACCACCCGACAGGGCGCTCACCGGGTCCTTGAACTTTTTGAAGTTCGGGTTGAGCCGCGCCATGATCTTGCGCGTCTCGGCCTCCATCGCGTCGTCATCGACAAACCCGACACTCGACACCAATTCGCGTCCCAGAAACAGGTTCGACGCAGCATCAAGGTTATCGGCCAGCGCAAGCGTCTGGTAGATCGTCTCGATGTTGTAGGACCGTGCATCGCGAGGGTTGGTGATGGTCGCCTTTTCCCCGTTCACATAGATCTCGCCCGAGTCCATTCCGTAGGCACCCGACAGGATCTTGATCAGGGTCGACTTGCCCGCCCCGTTGTGGCCCAGCAGGCCCACAACTTCGCCGGGATACAGGTCGACCGACACGTGATCCACAGCGTGGACCCCGCCGAACGAGATGCAGATGTCCCGCATATCGACAAGGGGTGTTCCAGTCCGATCGATTTTGGATTCACGATCAGTGGTGTGATCGATACTCATTTCGAAGCCCTCCGGTAGAGGTTGTCGAGATACACGGCCAGCACGAGGACAGAGCCCACGACGACCTGTTGAATGGCGGCGTCAAAGCCGATCAAGACCATACCCGTTTGCAGCGATTGCATCACGAAGGCACCCAGGATGGCACCATAGATCGTGCCGACCCCACCAGCGAGCGATGTGCCGCCGATGACAGCCGCTGCAATGACGTACAGTTCGTCCAGCGTGCCAAGCGCGTTGGTGGCCGAGCCAAGTCGGGCCGAGGCGACGGAAGCCGAAAGGCCGGTCAGGAAGCCCATGAGGGCAAAGATCTTGACCGTCATCCACTTGGTATTGATGCCCGCCAACGATGCCGCTTCGGGGTTGCCGCCGATGGCATAGACATAGCGACCAAAGCGCGTGCGGCTCATCACCAGTGTCATCACGATGGCAACGGCCAGCAGGATCAGAACCGGAATGGCAAAGCCGTGGCTGATGAACAGCCCGCCTTCGGGAATTTCGATCCCTTCGGCAGCGGCATAGCGACGGACAACGCCGCGCGGCCATGGATAGGCGTTGACCAACAGGACGGCACCAATCACGGCACCCGCTCCAATGGCGGCGATGAACGTGTCCGCCCACATCGGGCGTTGGGCAAAGCCATGCTTCTTGCGCTGCGTACGGCCTGCAAAGACCAGACCGACCACGATGGCTGCCGCGATGATCCCGATGATCCACGACCCCGTCGCGCCCACCGCGCCCTCGGGCGTGCCGCCCAGCAGACGGAAGGTGCTGTCGACCGGAGAGATCGTCTCGCCCCGCGCCACGAGGAAGGCAGCCCCGCGCCAGACCAGCAAACCGCCCAGCGTCACGATGAAGGCTGGGATTTGCATGTAGGCGATCAGGTAGCCGTGGAAGGCACCCACGATTGTTCCGGTGATCAGGCCGACGATGACCGCGATGATCCAGATCGACCAATGTTCCAGCCCTACGATCTGCGGCAAGAACCAGACCTGCGTGACGCCCATGACAATGGCACAAAAGCCCAGCAGCGAGCCGACCGACAGGTCGATGTGGCGGGTCACGATGACCAGCACCATCCCGCACGCCATAATCCCGATGGAGGAGGTCTGAACACTCAGGTTCCAGAGGTTCCGAGGTGTCAGAAACGCGCCGAAGCCGTTGACCAGCGCGCCATACATGTGAAAGCCGACCCAGATCAGGGCCAAGGCGCCGATCATGCCCAGAAGGCGGGTGTCGAGTTCAGTTGCCTGAAGAAAGCGCGCAACCGGCCCTTTCGCGGCAGGGGGCGTTTGTACGCCCGTGTCGTTTGATGTGTCCGTCATCACGTTGTCCCGGATAAAGGGCGCCTGTGACCACAAAGGCAAACCTTCGCAGTGCGCGCACGCTGATGATGTTGTGAAAGTGGGGTTTGGGGGTGGGTCCGGCGACGCAACGCCGCCGGACCCGAATAGTCAGTTAAGGGCTTAGCAGCCGTCAACACCGTCGATGGCACCGGCACAGACCTTGTCTTTGGCAATGTGGCCTGCGTCGATCACGGCGCTGATGTTGTCTTTGGTGATCGGCGTGGGATCGAGGAAGATGGCGTTCATCTCAACACCATTTGCACCACCGGACCACTGTACGGCACCGTCAACATCCGACAGCGATGTACCACCCGCCAGAGCCACGGCAATCTCAGCCGCCTTGGCACCCAGATCCAGCGAGTTCTTCCAGACCGACACGGTCTGCTCACCACGGGCCACACGGTTCAGAGCGGCGTGGTCGCCGTCTTGGCCGCCGACCGGCACATCCAGACCCTGCGCTTGCAGAGCGGCGATTGCACCACCGGCCATGCCGTCATTCTGGGACAGAACCGCGTCGACGTTGTTGTTTGCGGCGGTCAGGATCTGTTCCATGTTCTTCTGCGCATTGTCAGGCTTCCAACCGTCCGAGAACGCTTCGCCCGCGATGGTGATCTCGCCCGCTTCGACCTTGTCGCCGATGACTTCCATCATGCCTTCCAGCAGGAAGCCAGCGTTCGGGTCACCCTTGTCGCCCTTGATGATGGCGTAGTTGCCTGTGGGCTGAGCAGCCATCACGGTTTCGGCGATGATGCGGCCCACGCCCTTGTTGTCAAAGGTCAGGTAAAAGGTGCGGTCGTCTTCGATCAGACGGTCGTAACCCACAACCGGAATGCCTTCGTTGTCGGCCTGATCGATGGCCGGGCCAATGGCGTCCTTGTCCATCGCAAGGATGATCAGCGCGTCGGCGCCTTGCGCGATCAGCGCTTCAACATCCGTAAGCTGTTTGGCGGCAGAGGCCTGCGCGTCAGCCGAAATGTAGTTTGCGCCCAGCTCTTCCAGCTTTGCCTTGATCGCGGCTTCGTCTGTTTTCCAGCGTTCTTCCTGGAAGTTCGACCAGCTTACACCGACCGTCAGATCCTGTGCCTGAGCCAGCATCGGCGAAGAAATCATGGTGGCAGCCGCCAGGGCGCCAAGTAGCGTGCGTCGTTTCATAGGTGTCCTCCCAAAGACATGGCCAGCCGTCATGGTTTTGCGGCGGGTGACTCATTGTTAGCGACTTAAATTCGAAAAGCAAATTAAATTGGACAGCTTTCAAAAAAACAGTCATCATCCCATATACAGGCTGCAGGCCGCGCCGTGCAGCGGGAGGAAAAAAGAGAATAATATCATGGCATTCGGTCATCATAAGGTCGAAAGCAGGCGGCTGCTTTTGCGCGAAATATCGCAACGCGGACCCGTGCCGCGCATTGATCTGGCAGAGCATACAGGCATCAGCAGGGCCACGGTGACGTCCGTGACAGCCGACCTTTTGCGCGGCGGATTGATCGAGGAAGTGCCCCGCGAATCACGCAGCGACGAATCGGCCCGAGGCCGCCCGCGGGTCGATCTGAAGGTGGCAGGATGCGCGCATCTGATCGCCGGATTGAAAGTGTCGGGCACGTCCATTTCGCTGGTGCTGATGGATTTCGAGGGGGTGCACGTGGCCGATCACGAATGCCCGATCCCTACGGGCCGATTGACGCCTGACGCGCTCGCTGCACATATCCGCGACGGATTGGACGCGCTCGCTGCAAGGGCGGGGCGCGTGACCTCTGACATCTCGGGCGTCGGCGTTGGATTGGCCGGTGTGGTCGATGCGGAACATGGGCTGGTCTACTGGTCCCCGTCGCTGGATCAACGCAACGTGCCATTCAGCGAAATATTGCGGGACGTACTGGGCGTCGATGTCTACCTCGACAATGATGCAAACCTTGTGGCGATGGCCGAGCTCGCATTCGGGCTGGGCAAGGATCACTCGGATTTCATCGTGATCACGATTGAAAGTGGTGTGGGCATGGGGATGGTGCTGGGCGGTCAGCTTTATCGCGGCACGCGGGGATGCGGGGCGGAGTTCGGGCACACCAAGGTCCATCTGGACGGTGCCCTGTGCCGCTGCGGGCAACGGGGGTGTCTTGAAGCCTATGTGGCCGACTATGCACTCGTGCGAGAGGCATCGAGCGTCGGCGGCATGAGCCTGACCACGCCCACCAATCAAGCGGTTTCGACCGTCCTGACCGCCGCAAAGGCAGGTGACCCAACCGCCCGCACGGTGGTGGAGCGCGCCGGCAAGATGTTTGCCATGGGGCTTGCCAACCTCGTCAACATCTTCGACCCCGAACTGGTCATTCTGGCAGGCGAACAAATGCAGTTCGACCATCTCTATGCCGACACGGTGATCGAAGAGATGCGCAAGAGCATCGTGGAGATCGACAAGCCCGCGCCGGATGTTGTCGTGCACAAGTGGGACAACCTGATGTGGGCGCGCGGTGCCGCCGCCTATGCGCTGGAGTTTGTGCAGGACACCGCAGTGGAGGCACTGGAAGATGCCTGAGCGTGGCAGATTTTTCCAAAAATCTGACGTAGGGCGGGGCCTCGTCGCGGTGCTCCTCGGTCTGGCGCACCCGGCCGCTGCCGCCGATCCTCGTTTCGTTCCTGTGGACGTGCCGTCCCACGTTTATGACGGCGGGTGGGAGCATTTTGTGGGCGGTGGGTTGGCCGCGTTGGATTGCAATGGCGATGGGCTGACGGACCTTGTGGCCGCAGGCGGCACCAATCCGGCAATGCTGTTGCAGAATACCTCGGCCCCCGGCGGCACGGTTGCCTTTGTCGATGTAACGCCAGAGGCTTTGATCATGACAGGCACAACCGGTGCCTACCCGATCGACATCGACAACGATGGCCTGCTTGATCTGGTCATGCTGCGCGTGGGCCCCGACGTGATCCTGCGTGGCGATGGCGATTGCGGCTTCACCGCCATGCCCTTTCAATTCGGTGATCACTGGTCCACCGCATTCTCGGCCACGTGGGAGGCCGGGCAGACCGCGCCGACCCTCGCCTTCGGGCACTACGTCGACCGCAGCGATCCCGAAGGCCCGTTCGAGGCGTGCGATGTGAACCATCTGTGGCGGCCGGATGGAGCGATCTATACCGTCAGCGATCTGGCCCCGGGTCATTGCGCCTTGTCGATGCTGTTTACGGACTGGTCCCGGATGGGCCGCGCGGATCTGCGGGTGTCGAACGACCGGCACTACTATGTGCGCGAGGGTCAGGAACAGCTTTGGGCCATGGACCCGACCCCACGCCTATTTACAGAAGAGGACGGATGGGAACGCCACATGCTCTGGGGCATGGGCATCGCCGCACGTGATCTGGACCGGGATGGGCGGGACGAGGTGTACCTGTCCTCCATGGGCGATCAGCGTTTGATGAAGCAAGTGGGTGACGGGCCGGGCTTTGTTGATGTGCCGTTTGAGATGGGCACAACCGCGCAACGCCCCTATGTGGGCGGCGACGGACGCCCCTCGACCGGATGGCACATCGCCTTTGGGGATGTGAACAACAACGGCTTCGACGATGCCTTCATCGCAAAGGGCAATGTGCAGCAGATGCCCGGCAACGCGATGGAAGACCCCAACAACCTGCTGATGGGCCAGCCTGACGGCAGCTTTGCCGAAATGGGCGATGTGGCTGGTGTCGCTTCGATGCACCGCAGCCGAGGGGCGGCCTTGGTTGACTTCAACAATGATGGGCTGCTGGATCTGGCCGTTGTGAACCGGCGCGCGCCCTTGGAGGTGTGGCAGAACGCATCTGAGGCCACCGGCAATTGGGTCTCTGTATCCGTGACGCAGCAGGGCGTGAACACGCAAGCCGTGGGCGATTGGATAGAGGTGGATGATGGCCGGACGGTGCAGGCGCGCGAGATCGTCGTGGGCGGCGGGCATGCAGGGGGTGTCGCAGGGCCGCAGCACTTTGGTGTAGGTGCGACAGACAAGGTTTCGGTTCGCGTGCGCGGGCCACATGGATCGTGGGGCGACTGGCAAAAGGTCGATGTGAACACGGCTCTGTCCATCGAGCGGTAATCCAATAGACGCTGCGCGACGCGATTCGTTTCATCGAATGGGGGCTCTGCCCCCAAACCCCCGTGGTATTTTCAGTCAGAAGAAGTTGAAGGGCGTATTGTCTTATTGATCGACGGGCAATCCACTTGGCACGGTCGCAGGGATGCCGAGCGCGCCGCGGATGCTTTGTGGGTCAGTGAGCGCGTGCAGAAAGGCGAGGATATCGTCCACTTCGGCGTCGTTCAGGTTGACCGGCGCAAGGTCATTGGCGGCTGCTATGCGGTCCACTTCGGCCGGATCGTTCAGCACGCGCATGTCGGCGGCGTCAAACCCAGGCATGATCGCTTGGCCGATGTTGTAGCTGCGCAGGCTGGCAACCGGATCAAGGTGATGCCGCACCACCGCTTCGAGCGAGGCATAGGCCCCACCGTGTCCGTACGGAGCCGTTTGCGCCACATTGCGCAAGGGCGGAGTGCGGAAGGCATAGGCATCCTGCACGTCGCCCGTCACCCGCATGCGGCCCGTATCCTGCGCATGGCTTTCAAACCGCGCGGCCTTGCCCGGCCCGATCTGCGGCATGGCGATGGCATGGAAGTCGTGATCCGTCTGGAAGCGGCCCGCATGGCAGTCTGCGCACCCTGCCTTGCCATAGAACAGGTCCATGCCGCGCATGGCGGCGGGCTCCATTTCAGTCCCGTTGCGCAGGTAGAGGTCAAAGGGGCTGGCCACGCCGCGCCATTCGAAATCGAGAAAGGCCGCGACCGCATCGGAAATGTCGGTGAAGTGGATGGGTTTGTCCCCGATCACGTCGTCAAAGCGGGTGCGATATTCCGGGATCGCCTCGATCCGTTGCGAAAGCCTGTCCCACGCGCCACCGGGTCCGGTGATCAGGCCCTGCCGCACGGCCTGGGAAATGTCGTTCTCGCTGTAATGCCCCGCCATCTCGTCCGCCGACAGCACCGGGAACATGGATTGCGCTGACAATGCAGAGGCAAAACCCATCTCCATCTCCGACCCCAGTGGCGTGCGGATGCCGGAAGGGCGGGTTGCGTCCTCCTCCAACCGGCCATCGTGGAAGAACACCGTGAATTCTGTGGCCCCAAGGTTGAACAGTGGCGGCGCATTGCGGGGGATGCGTTGTTCCGGCAGGTTCTTGGGATCGGCCACCCGGTCCGGTCCCAAGCCATTTGCCCCGTCGCCAAGGCCCAGCGACACCCCGTCGCCCGTGGCGAATTTGGGGTGGTGGCACGTGGCGCAACTGACTGTCTTTGAGCCGGACAGGATCGGGTCGTAGAACAACAACTGGCCAAGTTCGACCTGTGCGGCATCGACGGCGGGAAACACAGGTTCCTCGAACGGCAGATCGGCGGCCCAGACCGGGGCCGCCATCAGGGCTAAACCAAGCGCCTTAAACGAAACGCGAAACATAGTTCTCCAGTATCTCCTGCCGACCCGAATGCGGCTGCGGCTCGATCCCTTCGGACAGCACACGGTCGGAAATCGACGCCAGATCACTGCCCAGCATCGCCTGCGCCTCGGCTGTCTCCCACCCGGCATAGCGGGCGCTCAAAGCGTCTTCCAAACCGCCATCCTCGATCATTGCTGCCGCAGCTTTGAGCCCGCGCGCGCAGATGTCCATGGCCCCCACATGCGCGGCAATCAAATCCTCGGCATCCAGAGACTGACGACGCAGTTTGGCGTCGAAGTTCGTGCCGCCCAGATCAAGGCCGCCCGCCTTCAGGATATGGTAGTAACACAGCGCCACCTCGGGCACGTTGTTGGGGAATTGATCCGTGTCCCAGCCCGACTGGTAGTCGTTGCGGTTCATATCGATGGAGCCCAGCAGCCCTTCGGAGGCCGCCACCGCAATCTCATGCTCGAACGAATGCCCCGCCAGAATGGCATGCCCTTGTTCGAGGTTCAGCTTCACCTCATCTTCCAGCCCATACTTGCGCAGGAACCCGATACAAGTTGCCGCATCATAGTCGTACTGATGCTTCGATGGCTCCTGCGGCTTCGGTTCTACCAGAATCTGACCCTTGAAGCCGATCTTGTGCTTGTACTCGACGACCATCGACAGAAAGCGGCCCATATGGTCCAGCTCTTGCCCCATATCGGTGTTGAGCAGGGTTTCGTACCCTTCGCGCCCACCCCACAGGACATAGTTCTGACCGCCCAGCTTTTGGGTCGCGTCCATGCACCCTTTGACCGTCGCGGCGGCGTAGGCGAACACATCCGGGTCCGGGTTGGTCGAAGCACCCGACATCCAGCGGCGATGGCTGAACATGTTGGCCGTGCCCCAAAGGCAGCCCACACCTGTCTCTTCCATCTTGGGGCCGAAATAGTCCGTGATCTCGTTCAACCGGTCGAGGCTTTCCGAGAACGTCGCGCCTTCGGGACGGATATCGGCGTCGTGCCAGCAGAAATAGGGGACACCGAGACGCGCAAACATCTCGAACGCCACGTCGGCTTTCATCTTGGCGCGGCCCATATCGTCCTGCGGATGCCACGGGCGAATGAACGTCTGCCCCCCAAATGGGTCGCCCCCTTCCCACGCAAAGGAATGCCAATAGGCGACGGCAAAGCGCAGGTGATCCTCCATCCGCTTGCCCATCACCACTTCGTCTGGGTTGTAGTGGCGGAAGGCCATCGGGTTGGTGCTGTCCGGGCCTTCGAATGTGGCAGGTGGTACGGCGTCAAAGAATCCTGTGGTCATGGCATGGCCTTCAGTTTGGGGTAAGCGCCTGCGAAGGCGGAATAAGCATCATCGTAGGCAGCAATCAGGTCCGCCTGCGGGTCTATCACGTCAGCGATGGGCGGTTTGGTCATCACGTCCTTGGGGTCCGCGCCCGTGTCACCGCACATGGCAATCCGGGCCGCCCCCAAAGCGGCTCCAAAAGCGCCCTCGTCCGGGCGTTCCAGCGGGATATTGAGGGTCGTGGCCAGCATACGGGTCCAGTAGTCGGACTGGCTGCCGCCGCCGATGGCAAGGGCAGACGGGAGGTGCGCGCCCGTGGCTTTGAGCGCCTCGAAGCTGTCGCGCAGGGCAAAGCTGACGCCAGCCATGACAGCGTGGGTCAGGTCTGTGGGTCCGCTGGCGATGCCAAGCCCTGTGAACCCACCGCGCACCTGCGCATCATTGTGTGGCGTCCGTTCGCCGGACAGATAGGGATAGAACTTCACCTCACCGGGCGCGGCCAGGACATCCCCCAACGCACCGGACAGGGCCCCGGCACTGTGCCCCGTGATCCGGCTCAACCAGTTCAGACTGTCGGTCGCGGCCAGCACCACGCCCATTTGATACCAGCGGCCGGGCACCGCGTGACAAAACGTATGTACCGCGCGGCCCGCATCGGGCGCATAGCTGCCCCGGCCCGCCAACACGACGCCAGAGGTGCCAAGGGACACGAACCCGTCCCCCTCGCCCAAGGCCCCGACACCGCAGGCGGCCACGGCATTGTCCGCGCCGCCCGCCACAACCTTGCAGCCCGCAGGCAGCCCCAGATCAGAGCGCGCGGCCTGCACCTCGCCCACCACGTCCGTGCCTTCCAACAGGTCCGGCATCTGATCACGGCGCATGCCGCCAAGGGCCAACAGGTCATCCGACCAGCCCCGCGCACCTACATCCAGCCACGAAGTCCCCGCGGCATCCGACATCTCGGTGGCATAGCGCCCTGTCAGCCACCACAGCAGGTAATCCTTGGGCAGCATGACGCGGGCGACCCGGGCAAAGACGTCGGGTTCATTCCTGGCAACCCACGCCAGCTTGGGCGCAGTGAACCCGGGGAAAACGATGTTGCCACTAACCGCACGCGCGACCGGGTCAGCATCCATCGCCGCCGCCTCCGCATGGCTGCGCGTATCGTTCCACAGAATACACGGGCGCAGCACAACGCCCGCAGCATCCACCATAACGGCCCCATGCATGTGGCCCGAAAAAGACAACGCCCGGATCGCGCCATACGCTTGCGCATGCGCGTCGCGCAAAGCAGCCAACGCCGCAGTGACCCCGACCACCCAATCGGCCGGGTCCTGCTCGCTCCACCCCGCAGCCGGGTTCGACACGTCATAGGTGGCGTCGGCACTGCCCACCGCGTGCCCGTCTTCATCGACCAGCAACGCCTTCACACCCGACGTGCCCAGATCAAGCCCAAGATACATCGACATCCTCCCTTGGCTTCACATTCGCGCCCATTAATTCACTTGTCAAACTAATTATGATGTACGCCCCTCAGAAATCCAGGGCGAGCGGCCACCACTTCCCTGTTTCAGAAAAATCCTCCCCGAAGGGCCCCTTTCCACCGGGCTGTCCGCCAGATATATCGCACCCACCATACAAGAGGCTGCCATGACCTTCGACCGCTCGATCAAGATCGCCCCCTCCATCCTTGCCGCCGACTTCGCCAATTTCGGCGCGGAATGCGCCGCTGTCGAAGCGCAAGGCGCCGACTGGATTCACGTGGATGTCATGGACGGCCATTTCGTCCCCAACATCACCTTCGGCCCCGCCACCTGCGCCGCGATCCGCCCGCACATCAAGGGGGTAATGGACGTGCACCTGATGATTGCCCCGGTTGATCCCTATATCGACGCTTTCGCTGATGCCGGAGCCGACGTGCTGACCGCGCATGTAGAGGCAGGCCCCCACATCCACCGCACCCTGCAAGCCATCCGCGGAGCAGGCATGAAAGCGGGTGTCGCCGTCAACCCCGGCACCCCCGCCGCAGCGGTTGCGGACCTGATGGACATGGTCGACCTGATCTGCGTGATGACCGTGAACCCGGGCTTTGGTGGTCAGAAGTTCATCGACATGACGTCCAAGATCAGCGTCCTGCGCGACATGATCGGCGACCGTCCCATCCACGTCGAAATCGACGGCGGCGTTGATCCCACCACGGCACCTCTGGTTGCGAAGGCTGGGGCGGACGTGTTGGTCGCAGGCTCGGCCGTGTTCCGGGGCGGTTCCGTCAGTGACCCCGCCCCTTACGGCGAGAACATCCGCAACATCCGCGCGGCCGCCGAAGGGGTCTGGACCTAGTCCAACAGGTCCGAGAACGTCTCGATCAACTTGTGCTTGAGGATTTTCCCGGTCGGGGCCGCAGGCAGGCTCTGCGCCAGAACATAGCGCGCGGGCCGCTTGTAGCCGGCCAACCTGTCCTTCACGAATGCACGCAGATCAGCCTCTGACAATACGGTTGCGTCTGGAACTTGAACAAAGGCCAGCACCTCTTCGTCGCCGTCCTTGGTGCGGCCCACAACAGCCGCCTGAACGACCTCAGGATGATCATTCAAAGCGGCCTCAACCTCCGGCGGAAACACGTTGAACCCACCGTGGATGATCAGCTCCTTCGCCCGTCCCAGAATGTGCAGCTTGCCGTCCGCATCGATCTGCCCAAGGTCCCCGGTACGCAACCAGCCGTCGTCACTCAAAACCTTCGCAGTCTCGCCCGGATTGCGGAAATATCCTTTCATCACATGTGGTCCACGGGTCAGCACCTCCCCGCCCGGCACCTCTTCATCAATCGCAATCTCGATCCCCGGCAGCGCCGGACCGACGGAGGTATCCGGGTTACCGATCTTGTTCAATGTCGCCGCCGTCCCCGCCGTGCTTTCGGTCATGCCGTAGCCGTTCTGGATCGCGACGCCGTAGAACGCCTCGGCCTCGCGTTTCCATGTGGGGTCAAGCGGGGCCGCGCCGGACGAGACGTAGCGGAGGGTTCTGGACCCAAGCGCCGTCTGCCCGAGCGCCTTGGCGTGGGCCATGAGCAGCGCGTGCATTTGCGGGACGGCAGAGAAGAGGGTGATGCCGTCACGCAGGGCGTCGAAGACGTCGGCCACGACGAAGCGGGGGATCAGGCGGACGGGGGCGCCCGCGTGGATGGCGGCGACGACCACCGAACACAACCCGAAGACGTGGGTGGTGGGCAGGACGCCGTAGATGAGGTCATCTGTGGTCATGCTGCGGAGTTCGGCGCTGGTTTTGCCGCCGAAGCGGACGTTGTCGTGGGTGAGCATGACGCCTTTGGGATCGCCAGTGGTGCCGGTGGTGTAGAGGAGGACGGCGACGTCGCTGTCCCCGGCGAAACTGTCCCCGCGGGGACAGTGTAGACACAGTTTGCCCCATCCGCCGGATATGGTGCTGGCGTCTATATCTGCGATATTTTGCTGTGCGGTGATGCTGTGCTTTTTCGCATCTGCCGAGACTTGTGTGGTGAAGAACACTGCTTTCGGCTCGGCATGGGCATCGACGCGGGCGATTTCGGCCTCGGTTTGGCGGGCGTTGATCGGGACCGCGATGGCCCCGATGCGCCATGTGGCGAAGAGGGCGGCGACCTTGGCGGCGCAGTTTTCGGAGACGATCATGACGCGGTCGCCGGAGGCGATGCCTTTGGCCTTCAGCACCTCGGCGATCTCGTCTACGGCGGCGCTGAGCTGCGCGTAGTTGAGTTGCGCGCCGGTGACATCTTCCAAGGCCAGCGCATCGGGCCGCGTGGCGACCTGATGGGCGAGGAGGTCGTAGACGCTAGGCACCTTTGACCCGTTTGTAGACGCCTGTGGAGGTGGCAAGTACGGTGCCGTTTTCGTCTTCCAGACGCCCTTCGGTGAAGATTGTGCTGCGACCTCCGCCTGCCACTTCGCCGGTTGCCACCACCACGCCGTCGCGTGCGGGGGCGAGGTAGTTGGTCGTCATGGTCAGTGTTGCCACTTTGGTGTCGCCCTTGTCGTCGACGGTGCGGGCTGCCGCGAAGCCCATCGCGTTGTCGAGCATGGCGGACATGATGCCGCCGTGCAGGCCGCCGTGGCGGTTGCCGTGCTGCGCACCGATGTCGAGCCAGCAGCGCGACACGCCGTCCGATTGCCGGATGTCCACGACATAGCCGAGCAGCGTTTGCGCGCCCGTCTCGTCGCGGATGATCCCTGGCCCGTCAGGCGGCAGAGAGGGCAATGAACCGCTCCAAGTGGTAGTCCGTGTCGCCGAAGCGGTGGTCGGCCATGACGATGCGCTTGGCGATGTGGGCCAGTTCGTATTCCTGCGTCATGGCGATGCCGCCGTGCATCTGGATCGCTTCTTCGGCCACGAGGCGACCGATGCGACCAATCAGGTTTTTGGAGGCCGACAGGTGCAGGTCGGCGTCCTTGTCATCCGCGTAGCCCGCGGCGTTGATGACGGCGGAGCGGGCCTGTTCCAATTCGATCAGCAGGTCGGACATGCGGTGCGCCAGCGCCTGAAACGTGCCGATGGGTCGCCCGAATTGCTTGCGCGTCATCAGGTAGTCCTTGGTGAGCGCGGTGGCGGTTTCCATGGCCCCCAGCGCTTCGGCGCATTGGGCGATGAGGGCGAGGCGATTGGCAGCCTCGTAATCTGCGAGCGTGAGGCCGAGGGGGTCGCCGGGGGTGTTGTCGAGCGTGACTTCGGCGGCGCGGCCGCCTGCGAGGAGCGGGTATCCCTGAATGTCGAGACCGGCTGCGCCCTTGTCCACGAGGTAGAGCGCGATGCCGTCGCCGTCCTTGGCCGAGACGATAAGGTGGTCGGCGGCTTCGGCGTTCATCACAACCGCCTTGCGGCCTGTGAGTTTGTCGTCGCTTGCGGTGGTGTTGACGTGGTCGAGGTCATAGCGGCTGTCGGGTTCGCCGTGGGCCACGGCAAGGTGCAGCGCACCGCCGATCACCTGTTCCACGAGGTCCGTTTTGCCCGCCGCGGCGAGGAGGCGACCGCCTATAAGCGCGCTGTCGAGGATCGGTTCGACCACGCCTGCGCGGCCCAGTTCTTCGAACACCACAGCGATGTCAAAACCTGCGCCGCCAAAGCCGCCCTGGTCTTCGGTGAACAGCGCGCCAAGCACCCCAAGCTCTGCGAGTTCGTTCCAGATATCGGCGGAAAAGCCGGTGTCAGAGGCAAGGATATCGTTGCGCCGTGCGGTGCCGTACTGTTCCCGCAGGTAGCGCCGCAACGTGTCCTGCAGCATTTGCCGTTCTTCGGTCAGGTCAAAGTTCATTGGCCGCCTCCGCTCATGGTGACTTTGGCGATGATGCCGCGCTGGATTTCGTTGGAGCCGCCGAAGATCGAGAGCTTGCGGTTGTTGAAATACTGGCCCGCGACGGGGCCTGCATCCAGTGGATCGGGGATGCGGTCGTTCGCTCCTTCGACCGCTTCGGAGGCGAAGGGCATGGCGTAGGGGCCAACGGCGCGGCGCGCCAAGTCGTTGATTTCCTGACGGATAATCGACCCTTTAACCTTGAGCATGGACGCTTCCAAACCCGGGGCCTCGCCTGCTGCAGCCTGCGAGATGATGCGCAGGTTCGTGGTGGCCATGGCGTGCAGGTCAATCTCCACCTGCGCCACGCGCGCGGCAAAGTGCGGGTTTTCGATCAGCGGTTTGCCGTTGTGGTTGGCCGCCTTGGCGATGCGTTTGACGGTCTTGAGCCCCGCCTGGGAGAAGCCGACGCCGCCCAAGCCGGTGCGTTCGTGGGTGAGCAGGTATTTGGCGTAGGTCCAGCCCTTGTTTTCCTCGCCCACGAGGTTTTCCACGGGCACTTTGACATCCGTGAACCAGACCTCGTTTACCTCATGGCAGCCATCCAGCAGGATGATCGGGCGCACTTCGACGCCGGGTGTGTCCATTTCGATCAGCAGGAAGCTGATGCCTTCCTGTTGCTTGGCATCCGCATCCGTACGGACGAGGCAGAAGATCATGTTGGCGAACTGGCCCAGCGTCGTCCACGTCTTTTGCCCGTTGACGATGTAGTGGTCGCCGTCGCGCACAGCCTTGGTTTTCAGCGAGGCAAGGTCGGAGCCTGCGCCCGGTTCGGAATAGCCTTGGCACCACCAGTCGGTGCCGTCGAGGATGCGGGGCAGCCAGTGGTCCTGCTGCTCTTTCGAGCCGAATTTTTGCAGGACGGGGCCGAGCATCGAGAGGCCAAAGGGTACGATGCGGGGGGCGTTGGCGTCAGCCGCTTCGGTGTCGTAGATATGGCGCTGGACGGCGGACCATTCGGCCCCGCCAAATGCCTTTGGCCAGTTTTGCGCCAGCCAGCCGCGGTTGTTGAGGATCGCGTGCCAGCGTTCCATGTCGTCCTTGGTCAGATCGGTGTCCAGGCGGACCTTTTCGGCGATGTCTGCGGGCAGTTCTTCTTGCAGGAACTGCCGTACCTCGGCTTGGAAGGCTTGTTCGTCGGGGGAATAGCTCAGGTCCATATCTCAGCCCTTTTTGTTCAGGTCATCGAAGGTTTTGTTGTCTGCCACCAGTTCTTCGAGCAGGGGCGCGGAGGCCCAGAAGTCGGGGTCTTCGGCGGCGTAGGATTTGATGTCTTGCAGCAGGGGTGCGAGCCCGACGATGTCGGCCCATTTCAGCGGGCCGCCCCGGTAGCGGGGGAAGCCGTAGCCGAAGAGCAGCGTCATATCGACGTCGAGCGGGCGGCGGGCGATGCCTTCGCCGACGACCTTGGCGCTCTCGTTGACCATGGCCGCCATATAGCGGCGCACGATTTCTTCGTGGGTGAAGGTGCGGGGCGTGATGCCCAGCCTGGCGCGATCGGCTTCGATCATAGGCAGGACGTCAGGGTTGGGCACGCGGGCTTTGTTGCCTGCGGCGTAGTCGTAATACCCTTTGCCCGTTTTCTGGCCGAAATGCCCCTGTTCGCAGAGCGTGTCGGCATAGGTCGCGTCGCGCTTAGGCGCGTGCCCTTCGGCCCGTTTGCGTTTGCGCACGGCCCAGCCGATGTCGAGGCCCGCGAGGTCTGCGACGGCGAACGGCCCCATGGCAAAACCGAACTCTTCGAGCGCTGCGTCGATGTCATAGGGTGAGGCGCCGTCAAGGATCATCTGGTCGGCGGCTTGCCGATAGGTCGCTAGGATGCGGTTGCCGATGAAGCCGTCGCAGACGCCCGCGCGAACGCTGATCTTGCTCAGCATCTTGCCCAGCGCAAAGCCTGTCGCCGTGACGTCGGGCGCGGTTTTGTCGCCCACGACGACTTCCAGCAGCTTCATCACATGGGCGGGGGAAAAGAAGTGCAGGCCGAGCACATCGCCGGGCCGCGAGGTGGTCGCTGCAATCTCGTCGATGTCGAGGTAAGAGGTGTTGGAGGCAAGGATCGCGCCCGGTTTGCAGACGCGGTCGAGCTCGGCAAAGACCTGTTTCTTGACCTCCATGTCCTCGAACACGGCTTCGATCACGAGGTCCACATCGCTCAGCTTGCTGTAGTTGGTCACAACCAGGAGGGTGTGGGTCAGGATCTGGTCATGCTGTTTGGGCGTGATCTTGCCCCGTTTGACGGCCCCCGACAGGTTGCGCTCGATGCGGTCGCGGGCGGCTTGACCGGCCTCGGCACTCATTTCCAAGAGCGTGACTTCGAGGCCAGCAAGCAAGGCGGCAGTGGCAATGCCAGCCCCCATGGTGCCGCCGCCGATGACGCCGATATGTTGCACGGCACGCGGTTTCACGTCCTTCAACTCGGGCAGATTGCTGACAGCGCGTTCAGAGAAGAAGGCGTGGATCATGCCCTGCCGCTGGTCGGTCTGCATCAGGTCATAGAAGATCTGGCGTTCGGCTTTCAGCCCGTCGGCAAAGGGTTTCTCAACCGATGCCTGCACCGCACGCACACACCATGCGGGCGAAATCTGGCCCCGTCCGCGGGCAAGCGTCGCCTCGAATGCGGCGTCCCAGTCAATGGCCGCAGGTGGGTCCATCTCGGACACAGGGCGGCGCGTGGCCCCCTGATCCAAAAGCTTCTGAGCATAGGCGAGGCCGTTGTGCATCTGGTCGCCGTCCTTGACGACATCGATGATCCCCAGATCATGCGCCTTGCCCGCACCGATGTGGCGGCCCGTGGTCATCACGTCCAGCGCCGCCTCACCCCCCGTCAAACGCGGCAGACGTTGGGTGCCGCCAGCGCCGGGGATCAGACCCAGATGCACCTCGGGCAGGCCCACTTTGGCAGACGGCACCGCGATGCGGTAGTGACAGCCAAGCGCCACCTCGAGGCCCCCGCCCAGCGACACGCCGTGCATCGACGCCACCACCAGCAAGGGTGACGCCTCGATCCGGTTGATCAGGTCGGGCAAGTGCGGCTCAAGCGGTGGTTTGCCAAATTCGGTGATGTCGGCACCGGCAAAGAACGCGCGCCCCTCACCCACGATCAGAACGGCGCGCACGCCCGCGTCGGCTTCGGCCTGATCCATACGGTCCCACAGGCCCTGCCGCACGGCATGGGACAAGGCGTTTACGGGTGGGTTTTGCACCGTCAGAACGGCGATATCACCCTCTCTTGAATAGGCAATCTTGTCGCTCATGGTCCCTCCGCCGGTGTTGAAAAGCGCACGGGGTCTTCCACCCGGCGCAAGGTTCAGCCTAGGCGTGCACGAAAAAAGGGCAAGCACTTCAACACGCGCCGCAACGTCACTTGGGCGCTGATCCGCTCTTCATCTTGCCAGATAAACTTTCCCCGAAGGGCCGATCTCAACCAGGTCGTGGTGCCGATCAGCTCTCGCGCCGGTAGATGAAACACCGCCCCGGCACCGCCCCTTCGGGCAAGGGCTGTTCGACCAGAGCATCGAAATACATCTTGTCCGATGACACCATCAAACCGCCCATGGCCAGCAGCGGTTCGATCAAGGGGGACACTTTTTGCGCAAAGATATCGTTTTTCTTTCGATTGTGCCCGCCCAGATCAGCGTGGATCAGCACAGCCGTCGGTCCAAAGCGCGCCTGTGCCTGCGGCAGGGTGTCGAACACATCGCCAAGCAGAACCATGTCATCGGGGGGCGTGCTGTCGGGATGCGAGGCGACGGCCCGTTCAAAGACATAGATGTCCCGCGACGGCATGATGTGACGCATATGGTGATAGGTTCGACCGTTCCCCAACCCCAGTTCGAACACCGGCCCATCCAGATCAGCGATGGTCTTGGCGGCATGATCCAGACAGGCGCGTTGGGACACCATACGGTCCACAAACAGGTCAAGGCGGCTTTGCGTCATCGTGTATTCCTTCGCTTTGCCCCTAGATGGGGCAAAAAGTGATGGAACGGTAGCACAATTGCGCGAGTTTCCCGTGTATGGACGTGGTCGTCGGAATCGGTTTGACTGGCACGTGCATGTGCGCGCTAACAAAGGACCTTGAATGGCCCCGCTTCTGGAAGTGAAGAACCTGTCGATCGGCTTTGGCTCGGCCCCGCCGGTTGTGGCCGGTGTCAACTTTTCGGTCGCGAACGGGGAAACGCTTGCGCTTGTGGGCGAGAGCGGGTCCGGCAAAACGCTGACCTGCCGGTCCGTATTGCGCATCCTGCCCAAGACCGCGCAGCTGCGTCAGGGTCAGGTGATATTTGGCACAGGGTCGTCGCGCGCTGACCTGTTGCAACTGCCCAACCGGGCCATCCGTGACATTCGCGGTGATCGCATCGCGATGATTTTTCAGGAACCGATGCGCTCGCTCTCGCCGTTGCACCGTATCGGCAATCAGGTGTCCGAGGTTCTGACCCTGCACCGTGACATGTCGGCCGCAGAGGCCAAGCGTGATGTTCTGGCCACCTTCGACCGCGTCGGCTTTGCCGATGCCGAACGCGCGTTCCGGGCCTATCCGTTCGAGATGTCGGGCGGCATGCGCCAGCGTGCGATGATCGCCATGGCCATGGTCGCCAAGCCTGATCTGCTGATCGCCGACGAGCCGACCACGGCCCTGGACGTGACGACCCAAGCGCAGGTGCTTGGCCTGATGAAGGACCTCCAACGCGACACCGGCATGGCGATGATCCTCGTCACCCACGATCTGGGCGTCGTCGCCAACATGGCCGACAGCGTCGTGGTGATGAACAAGGGCCACGTGATGGAAAGCGGCCCTGCGCCGGCAGTGTTGGGCGCGCCGGGCCATGGCTACACCCAAAAGCTGTTTGCCGCCGCCCCCATGATCCCGAAGGATCCAAAACCGGCAGAGCCTTTGCCGGACAAGGATCTGATCCTCGAGTTGAACAACGTCTGCAAGACCTACACCGTTCGCGCGGGCGGTTGGCGCGCCCAGAAAAAGGTGCATGCCTGTGTTGACGTGAACCTGAAGCTGCCGCGCGGCAAGACGCTGGCGGTGGTGGGCGAAAGCGGGTCGGGCAAGACGACCTGCGCCCGCATCGCACTGGGCGCCGAGGTGCCCGATGAAGGGTCCGAAGTGCTGTTCCGGGCCGACATCGACGAAGAGCCCGTGTGCATCAACAAGTTGAGCCGTGCCGACAAGGTGGCCTTTCAACGGCAGGCCCAGATGGTCTTTCAGGACCCCTATTCCTCGCTCAGCCCTCGTATGCGCGTGCAAGAGGCACTGACCGAACCGATGGAAATCCACCGCATGGGCAACAAGATCGCCCGCCGTGACAAGGCGGCCGAGATGTTGCGCTGGGTGGGTCTCGATCCCGACATGCTGAAACGCTATCCGCATGCGTTTTCCGGCGGGCAACGGCAGCGCCTGTCCATTGCGCGCGCGCTGACACTGGACCCGGTGCTGCTGGTCTGTGACGAGCCGACCTCGGCGCTCGACGTGTCCGTGCAGGAGCAGATCCTGTCCCTGCTGGAACGCATCCGCGACGGGATGGGGTTGAGCTATCTCTTTATCAGTCACGATCTGGCCGTTGTGGCCCGTATCGCCGACGAGGTGGCCGTGATGCGTCAGGGTGTCGTGGTGGAACAGGCCCCGCCGCAGACCTTGTTCTACAATCCGCGCCACCCATATACCAAGGCCCTGATCGCAGCACAGCCGGAACCGGATGTGCACAGGCCCATTGACCTGACCGAAGTTGCCCGTGGCGCGGGATCCCCCGCAAGCTGGCCAGATATGTTTCGCTTCGAGGGCGTGGATGCCCCTGCCCTCATACAAATCGAACCCGGACACAAGGTGCGCTGCCATGTTTAGACACGTTCGACTGCCCCGTTTGACTGCCGTTCTTTTTGCAGGGCTGATGGCGCTGCCCGCCACGGCCCAACCCGTTGTGCAGGAAAGTGAATTCTGGGCGCCGGAGGTGAAGAAAGGGCAGATGGACCCGGCGGTGGACCGCATCCCCGACACGCCGCTGATTGTCGATCTTGAAGCCAAGGGCCGCAAGTTCGGCACCCAAGGCGGCACCTTGCGCACCATGGTCACCCGCTCCAAGGATGTGCGGCAGATGGTCGTTTACGGCTATGCCCGGCTTGTGGGCTACGACCACAATTACGAGCTGAAGCCAGACATCCTGCGCGATGTGGAAGTCGAAGACGGGCGCATCTTTACCCTGCATCTGCGACCCGGTCACCGCTGGTCGGATGGCGCGCCCTTCACCTCGGCAGACTTCCAGTACTGGTGGGAACATGTCGCCCAGAACGACGAGTTAAGCCCCAATGGCCCGCCAGAAGTGATGCGCGTGGGCGACGAGATCGCCACGATGACCTTCCCCGATGACGTAACCGTGGTAGTCGAGTTCCCGAAAGCGAACCCCAACTTCCTGCAATCACTGGCGCAGGCCAGCCCACCGTTCATCTACCGCCCGGCCCACTACCTCAAACAGTTCCATGTCGCCTTCAACACGATGGAACAGATGGAAGAAATGATCGACGCCAAGCGCGTGCGCAGTTGGGCACCGCTGCACAACAAGCTCGACAATATGTACAAGTTCGACAATCACGAATTGCCGACCTTGCAGCCGTGGAAGCCCGCCTCGACCGGGGCGGCGATGCGGCATCTGTTTGTGCGCAACCCGTATTTTCACCGCGTTGACGCCCGCGGCACGCATCTGCCTTACATCGACGTGGTCGAGATGGACATCGTGGGCTCCGGCCTTGTCGCCGCCAAGGCCAACGCGGGCGAGACGGATTTGCAGGCCCGTGGCCTTGATTTCCGCGACACCTCGATCCTGAAAAAGGGCGAAGCGGACGGCGCGCCCTACCGCACCTATCTGTGGTCCAATGGCGCGGCGAGCCAGATCGCCATCTACCCCAACCTCAACTTTGCCGACCCGGTCTGGCGCGAGGTGATCCGCGATGCGCGGTTCCGCCGCGCGCTGTCATTGGGCATCGACCGACGCATGATCAACCGCGCCCTCTATTTCGGTCTCGGCAAGGAAGGGGGCATGACGGCGCTCGCAAAAAGCCCGCTGTTTGATCCGTCGAACCTGACCCAATGGGCGATCTACGATCCGGACACGGCCAATGTGATGCTGGACCAGATGGGTCTGAACCAACGCACGCCTGCTGGCATCCGGCTGCTGCCCGACGGGCGGCCCATGGAGTTTGTGATCGAAACCGCCGGCGAACGGCAAGAGGTCGAAAACGCCCTCGCCATCATCACCGACACGTGGCGCGACATCGGCATTCAGCTGATCATGCGCCCGCTGGACCGTGACATCCTGCGCAACCGGGTCTTTTCCGGCGTGACAATGGCAGCCGTCTGGTACGGATGGGACAATGGATTGCCGCAGCCCGACACGCCGCCCGGATATCTGGCACCCACCGATCAGGTGTTCTTTGCCTGGCCCAAATGGGGGCAATATTACCAGACCCACGGCGCTGCGGGCGAACCCGTGGACCTTGAGCCTGCTGCCCGTCTTATGGAGCTGAGCGCCGAGTGGAAGGAAACAAGCGACCGCACGGGGCGTACCCGCATCTGGGCGGAGATGCTGAAAATCCACGCCGACAACCAGTTCGGCATCGGCATCCTGAGCGAAGCACCGCAGCCCATCGTCGTGTCTGACCGGCTGCGCAATGTGCCGGTGCAGGGCAAATGGGCCTGGGACCCCGGTGCGCATTTCGGAGTGCACCGGATCGACGAATTCTATTTCTCGGATGATGAACAGATCGCGCAGGTGAGTGAATGATGTTCATCCGCTATGCAGCTTACCGGCTGCTGACGATGATCCTGACGTTGATCGTGGTGTCGATGCTGATTTTCATCATCATCAACCTGCCGCCCGGTGACTATCTGTCAAACCAGATTGCCGAGCTGCGAGCCACAGGTCAGGCCGAAGGTGTCGCCAAAGCGGAGTTTCTGCGCACCGAATATTCGCTCGACCGGCCATTGTGGCAACAATACCTGATCTGGGTTGGTGTCGCCCCCGGCCCGCAGGGGTTCTCGGGCCTCTTGCAGGGTGATTTTGGCTGGTCCTTTGAATTTGACGCGCCCGTGGCGGACATCGTGGGCGACGCGCTGTGGTTGACGGTTCTGGTGAACCTCGCTGCGGTTCTGTTCGTGTATCTTGTGGCCCTGCCCCTTGGGGTGTTGGCGGCGGCCCGGTCCGCCACCTGGGTCGACTACACCACCGCTTTCGTGGGCTATCTGGGCCTTGCCACGCCCAACTTCCTGCTCGCGCTGATGCTGTTCTATTACGGCAACAAGTACCTGGGCCTGCCCATCGGTGGCCTGATGGCGCCCGAATACGAAGGCGAGCCGATGAGCCTTGCTAAGGTGCAAAGCGTGCTGGTCCACCTGATCGTGCCCACCTTTGTCATCGGCACCTCCGGGGCTGCCGCGATGATGCAGCGCCTGCGCGCCAACATGCTGGACGAGCTGAGCAAACCGTATGTCGAGACCGGCATGGCCAAGGGCCTCGCCCCCGCCAAGCTGTTGACCAAGTACCCGCTTCGCATGGCCTTCAACCCATTTGTTGCCGATATCGGCAACCTGCTGCCTGCCATGGTGTCGGGGTCCGTTCTTGTGTCGGTGGTGCTAGGCTTGCAAACCATCGGGCCTGCGCTTCTGACAGCGCTCAAGTCGCAGGACCAATTCCTTGCGGCCTTCGTGTTGATGTTCGTCGCACTCCTGACCCTCATCGGCACGATGATCTCGGACCTGCTGCTGGTCCTGCTTGATCCACGCATCCGCTACGGCGCACGGGAAGGATAAGACCATGAGCACCCTGCCCGACGGCCGCTTTATCGACGACGCCCCCTATGACCCGAACGTGGACCTGTCGGCCCCCGAACGGTCGGACATGGATGCCCCCAACTGGGTGCTGGTCTGGCGCAAGTTCCGCAAACACAGGCTGGCCTTGATCTCGGGCATCTTCCTGTTTCTGGCCTATATGGCGATCCCGTTTGCCGGGTTCATATCGCCCTACACGCCCAATGAACGCAGCGCCGATTACCTGTACCACCCGCCCCAAGCCATCAAATTCTGGCACGAGGGCGAGTTTGTCGGCCCCTTTGTCTACCCCACAACCGGCAGCGCCGATCTGGAGAACTTCCAGTGGGTGTACGAGACGGACACATCCCGGCCCATGCCCTTGCAGTTCTTCTGCAACCGGACCGAATACAAGCTGTTCTTCCTGATCCCCGCCGACCGCCACCTGTTCTGCGCGCCCGAAGGGGCGACGGTGTTCATCTTCGGCTCCGACCGGCTGGGGCGCGACGTGTTTTCCCGCATCTCCTATGGCGCGCAGCTGTCGCTGACGGTGGGCCTGATCGGCATCACCGTGTCCTTCATTCTGGGCATCGGGTTCGGGGCCATTGCGGGCTATTTCGGCGGCTGGATCGACTGGGTCGTGAACCGCGCCATTGAAATCCTGCGGTCCCTGCCCGAACTGCCCTTGTGGCTGGCCCTATCGGCGGCGGTGCCATCAAACTGGGGGCCGGTGTCGGTGTTTTTCATCATCAGTATCATCCTTGGCCTCCTTGACTGGCCGGGGCTGGCACGGGCGGTCCGAAGTAAGTTCCTCTCGTTGAGAGAGGAAGAATATGTACGCGCAGCAGAGATGATGGGGGCAAAACCGTCCCGCGTGATCCGGCGACACCTGTTGCCGAACTTCATGTCTCACCTCATTGCGTCGGCCACCCTGTCGATCCCCGCCATGATCCTGGGCGAAACGGCCCTGTCCTTCCTGGGCCTTGGCCTGCGCGCCCCTGCGGTGTCGTGGGGCGTGATGCTGAATGATGCGCAGAACCTGGCCAGCATCGAGATCTACCCATGGACGGCCATTCCCATGCTGCCGATCATCATCGTGGTTCTGGCCTTCAACTTCCTTGGCGACGGGCTGCGCGACAGTCTGGACCCCTATACCTGATGCATATCGCGCAGATCCGCGCACGGGCGGTGATGGCACCGCTGGCCGTCCCCATCACCACGGCACAAGCCTCCATTCCTGCGGCCCCTCTGGTGCTGGTGGATGCAGAGACGGATCAGGGCGTGACCGGCACGGCTTATATCTTTGGCTACACCCCTTTGATGCTGAAGCCACTGGTGCAGTTTCTGACGGACCTGTCCGAAGTACTTAAGGGCACGTCGGCCCTGCCCGCCGATGTCGCACACCACACGGAAACACAGTTTCGCCTGCTGGGACGACAAGGCATGGTCGGCATGGCGCTGGCCGGTCTGGACCTGGCGCTTTGGGATGCGCAGGGCAAGGCGGCTGGGCTGCCGGTCTGCGCGCTTTTTGGGGCCACACCGCGCCCCTTGCCCTGCTATGACAGTCAGGGCCTGTTTGTGCCTGGGCGGGACGAGGGGCTGATCGAGGCATCCTTGGCGCGCGGCTTTCAGGCCATCAAGGTCAAGCTGGGCTTTCCAACCGTAGCCGAAGACGTCGCCGCACTGCGTGTGGTGCGTGACATGATCGGGCCAGAGCGGCGCTTGATGCTGGACTACAATCAGGCGTTTGACGCGCCCGAGGCCACCGCCCGCATCCGTGCCATTGAAGAGGCCGGGCTGAACCTGACTTGGGTGGAAGAGCCTGTGCCTGCTGAGGATCTGGCGGGCTACCGGCGCGTCCGCACGGCGGTTTCAACCCCCATCCAGTCGGGCGAGAATTGGTGGCACCCTGCCGATGCGGCCCGAATGATCGCGGACACCGACTATGCCATGCCGGACCTGATCAAGATCGGTGGCTTCACAGGCTGGTTCCGCGCGGCAGCCATGGCAGAGGCCGCAGGCGTGCCCGTGTCCAGCCATCTGTTTGTCGAAGCATCCGCGCACGCGCTGGCCGCCACCCCCAATGCGCACCTGCTGGAATGGCTGGATATCGCGGGCGGCTTGATGACCGAACCCTATGCGGTGGAGGACGGATATGTCACCGCACGCGGGCCCGGTCTGGGCATCACGTGGGACGACGAAAAAGTGGCACATCATCTGATCCGGTAAGCCACGCCGCCTTGAAACAATCGACCAGATGACTGCCTAAAGTCGCCATACTCTCAACAAATTCGTCTTCTACGCCTAGGCCCAACATACGGCGTAAGAGGGCGAGATGGACGCTTTTTTTGAACTTCTGGACGGTTTCACCGGGTTCCTGTTCGACTGGAATTCGCGTCTGGCGCTCTTGTATCTCTGCCTGACGGTGGTGCTGGTCTACGTGATCTGGCGCGTGCGCGGGCGGCCCACGTCCTTTTCCGCCTTCCTGTTGCCGCGCGACGTCTACACGCACAAATCGAACCTCGTCGATATCCAGATTTTCCTGTTCAACAAGCTGCTGACCGTGTCGGGCTTCTTTGCCGCCGTGACGCTGACGCCCGTGATCACGGCCACCCTGCTGACCACCATGCTGAACGCAACGGGGCGCGACTTGGCCCCGGCGGTGGGCGATGGGCAATGGGGCAAGCTGGCGCTCGCCACCATGATCATGATCCTGACGCTGGATTTCTGCAAATACTGGGCGCACCGCCTGCACCATGAAAACGCGCTGCTGTGGCCGTTCCACGCGCTGCATCATTCGGCAGAGGTGCTGACGCCCTTGACCGCAAACCGGAACCACCCGGTGTTCATCGTGATCCGCCTTTTCATCTACGCCGTGGTTGTCGGATCGGTGCAGGCGCTGATGCTGTTCCTGCTGATGGGCAAGATCGACGTGCTGACGATTGGCAGCGTCAATGCAGGCTATTTCCTGTTCAACGCCTTTGGATCGAACCTGCGCCACAGCCATGTATGGCTCAGCTATGGCCGGGTGATGGAGCATATCCTGATCTCGCCCGCGCAGCATCAGGTGCATCATTCCAACGACCCCAAACACTACAACAAGAACTACGGCGAGGTGTTCGCCTTCTGGGACCTGATGTTCGGATCGCTCTATGTTCCGCAGGCGCATGAAAAGCTGACCTTCGGCCTGTCGGACGAAAGCGGCGTGCCGATTGAACAGCCGCACCCGACCCTGCGCGCCGCCCTCATCCATCCCTTTGTCGAGGCTTGGGAGGCGCTGACCAAAGGCACCGACGATCCCTCCGCCCCGCAGAACCGGGAAACCGCGCAATGACACGGGGGCTGTCGCTGTGGCTCGATGCCTTGCGCGTGGCGGCCACCTTGATCGTGGTCTTTTCGCATGTGGCGTACGCGCGCTTTACCCGCGGGGATTACCAATTCGCCCGCGACCTGAACATCGGCAGCGATGCGGTCATCGTCTTCTTCGTGATCTCGGGCCTTGTCATCGCCTTCGCCGCCGAGCGCGACAAGACGCTTGGCACTTACACGTTCAACCGCGTCACACGGCTTTTGTCGGTGCTGTTGCCGGCCCTTGTGCTGACCTTCGTGCTGGACCAGATCGGACGGCCCATGGACGCGTCGGCCTACCCTGACCGGTTCTACCAACCCCTGCCCCTGTGGGACATGCTGGCCCGTGGTCTGACCATGTCCAACGAATGGGGCCTGTTTGAACGGGTGCGGCTGGGCACCAACGGCCCCCTGTGGTCGCTGAGTTACGAGGCCGCGTTCTACGTCCTGTTTGGCGTGGCCGTGTTCATGTCCGGCCTGCGCCGTGTTGTCCTCCTGGCCGGTCTGGCAATTGTCTTTGGCCCCCGCATCCTGCTCTTGATGCCTGCCTGGTTGATGGGTGTGGCCGTCTGGCACTTCGTGAAGTCCGGCGGTGCCGCGCGCATGAGCACTGGACCCGCCCGGTTGCTGGCATGGGGTGGGCCGCTGGCTTACGTTCTGTGTCAGGCGATGAACGTCCCCGACACGCTGGCGCAGCTGACAGCAGATGCGTTTGCGCCGGGTCATTACCGCTTCATCCTCGTCTTCTCGGACGAGTTCGTTTGGAACAACCTGATCGGGCTGTTCACCGCGCTGCACGTCATCGGCATGGCGCGGCTGGTGCAGGGCTACCAAGGCAGCCACCCGCACCTGCGCTGGTGGGCCGGGGCCAGCTTTTCCATCTACGTGGTGCACTATCCCGTGCTGCACCTGATCGACGCCGCATTCCCGGCCGAAACGCTTGCCCGCGATGCACTGCTGTTCTTCGGGTCGGTCGCGGCGGGGCTTGTGTTTGCCCAGATATTCGAACGGCCCATCGCAGGCGTTCGGGCGGCTGTGCGGGCCATTGCAGGGCGCGCGGGGCTTAGCGGTCGTCCCCGAAATCAGCGGCATCCTCAAGCAACTCTTCTTCCAGAGATGCCTGCGCCGCGGCGGTGATGGCCTTGCGGTCTTCCTCGTTCAGATCGTCGGCCTTTTTGCCATCGGCCAGACGCACGGTCACCTCGCGGTGGGCGAACTTGATGCCACGGCTTTCGAACAGCGCGCGGATCTCTTCATAAACCCGTTTGCGCACCAGCCACTGATCGCCGGGCTTGGTCATGAACTTGACGCGGATGATCATGGCGCTGTCCTGCATCTCGATCACACCCTGCGACTTCAGGGGCTGGATGAAGTTGTCCCCGATCACGGGATCATCCAGCAACTCGACCCCAAGGGTCTTGATCAGCTTGCGCACGTACTCCACGTCGGTGTCATAGGTGACGCGCAGGGGCAGCTTCATGATGACCCAATCGCGGGAATAGTTTGTCAGGACCTGAATCTCGCCAAAGGGCATGGTGTGCAGCGCGCCCAGATGGTGGCGCAACTGGAAACTGCGCACGCTGATCTTCTCGACAGTGCCCTTGACCCCGCCCACATCGATATACTCGCCCTTGCGAAAGGCATCATCGAACAGAAAGAACGCGCCTGAAAAGATATCGCGCACCAGCGATTGCGATCCAAAGCCCACGGCAACACCCACAATGCCCGCACCCGCAAAGAGCGGGCCGACATTGATCCCCATCTGCATCAGCATGATCAGCGCGATGGTCAGAACAATGACGATCAGCACGAAATTGCGGAACAACGGCAACAGCGTGGCCAAGCGCGACGCGGACGATCCACCGCCCTCATCGCCCAATTCGACCTCCTGCACTTCGCCCTGCTCTTCGCGGATCTTGTCGTCGATCCAGATGCGGAAGGCGTTGTAGGCGATGTAGCCGATGAACAGGATCACGATGATATCAAGCAGCCGGTCGGTCCAGCTGTCGCCCATCACCGGGGCCTCCGGGCTCCAGATCGTGACGAAGGCGTAGACGCCCGCAACAAAGGCAAGAATGCCCGCAACACGCTGGGCCAACCCTTCGAATGTCGTGATCCGTGGACCCGGCGCCATGGTCGTGGGGTCGGGGTCAATCTCGGCGGCGGGGACGATATTGTGTTCCCGAACCAGACGCGCACGGGCAAAGCTGCGCTCGATGAAGAAATTAATGACGCCGTAGACCACGATGATAGTGGTCAGGATGCCCCATGCCGCCGCAAGAAGCGGCACGCCAAGCGGGTCGCCAATCACAAGGTGATAGGTCTGATCCCCCCACGCGAACAGGAAATACAAAACCGCAAGCGGCCCCCACAGATGCGAGAGGGAGCGCAGGACCCACGTGGCCTCTGACGCCGCCTTGCCGTTCAGGATCGCTCCGGTGATGGCGCGGCCATTGACGGTCACCAGCAGGATATTCAGCAGCATCACAAAAAGACTGAGAAGCGAAAAGAGGAACACGTAGACTTCACTGTTCAGACCCAATTCCTCGATCCAGACACCAAAGAGGATGGCAAAGAACCCGAAGGCCGCCGCGCCCGACAGCCACAGATGCAAACGCCGGGCATCGCGGTCATTGAACAGCGGAATGCGGTATTGCGGCAGGTAGGGCGACAAGATCATGCGCCACAGGCCCGCCACCACCCGCGCCAGGAAATAGCCGATATTGATCAGCGTGACGGTGAATTGCATGGCGGCATCTTCAAGCGGGCCAAAGATGATGGCGCCAAGGATGTAGGCCACTGCCATGGACACCAGCGTGCCCACGACCCCCATGAAGAAACGGAACACGAGGAACGGCATCTTTTCGACATAGCCATCGGGGGCGTCGTTGATGCGGGCCACGACAAAGCGCTTGGCGATGCGTTTGCCGAATATCTGGGCCTCGAACACCATGCCTGCGGCGAACAGCGCCATACTGATCAACAGCGCCCGCACATAGGCAAAGATGGTCCCGTCCGGGCTGGTGGCGCGCAGGATATAGATCACCTCGTTGAAGGCCACGGGCAGGTTCAAAAGCCGGTCGACCAATGCCGTACGAAAGGCAACCGCCTCGTCCTGAATGGCCATCAGCGTGGTGCCGCTGCCCGGTGCCTGCGGCGGCTCGGCCGTGGCGCCTGTCTGGGTGACAACCCGGCCATCGCTGTCGATGACGATGACGCTGACCCCGTTTTGGGCCGCCGACTGCATGATGTCCGAGATGTTGCTGTTTTCGCTGTCGGTCGTGCGCGCGCCGGGCAGCAGATTGTTCAAACCTTGGGCATTGCCAAGTACCGGAGCCAACAGCGCGATACAAAGCAGGCACAAAAGAAGCAGCCGGTATAGAAAATTGGGCATTATGCGATGTCGCGTCACTGTCAGGTCAGCTTGACGCTACGCCAGCGCAGGTGCGTTTACAATCGGCACCCACCTGGAATTGAACAGGCGCGATCAACCACTTGCGGGCAGATTTTACAAATCGCCTTATATTTGCGATAGCGCGAACATAGGTGATCCCATCTCCGCTCAGACGTGCTGATGCGGCCTTGGGGAACGAAAAGTCTGTGATATACGGCTCAGAGGGATTCTCTGAGCGCCAGGGCACGTGACGTCCGCGAAGAGACGGGGTTAAAGAAGACGACGATGGGCCATTCCACTCCTGCTTCGCCAACTGCGGTTGGTGCCCGTTCGGGTCGCGTTCTTCTTTACAGTCACGACACCTTTGGTCTTGGGCATCTGCGGCGCAGCCGGGCCTTGGCATCGGCACTGACCCAATCGGGTGTGGCGGACAGTGCGATCATCCTGACCGGCAGTCCTGTCGCGGGCCGCTTCACCTTTCCGCCCGCGGTCGACCACGTCCGTTTGCCCGGCGTCAAGAAACTGGCGGATGGCAGCTATATCAGCCAGACCGAAGGCATGGATATCGAAGCGACGACCGCATTGCGGACCGCCCTGATTGATTCAACCATCGACCAGTACGAACCCGACCTCGTCATCGTCGACAAGGAGCCGACAGGCTTCAGGGGTGAGCTTTCGGACACGCTCCGGCGTCTGCGCGAGAATGGCCGCACCCGTGTTGTTCTGGGCCTGCGCGACGTGCTGGACGAACCCGACGTGCTGGCTACCGAATGGGCGCGCAAGGGCGCGGTGGAAGCAACCGAAGCCTTTTATGACGAAGTATGGGTCTATGGCGTGCGATCCGTGTATGACCCGACCCAAGGTTTGCCATTGTCCCAGCAGGTGCGGGACCGCACCGTCTGGACCGGCTATTTGCGTCGCAGCATCATTGATGCCGCAGAGGTGCCCGACACGCCCTACATTCTGGTCACACCCGGCGGTGGCGGGGATGGTGCGGCCATGGTCGATCTTGTGTTGTCAGCCTACGAGCAGGACCCGGATCTGCACCCTCACGCCGTATTGGTCTATGGCCCGTTTCTGTCCGGCGAGGTGCGCGAGAAGTTCGAGTTGCGCGTCGAGGCGCTGGGCGGCCGGGTCACATCCACGGGGTTCGACAGCAAGATCGAGCCACTCTTCGCCGGGGCCGAAGGCGTGATTTGCATGGGCGGGTACAACACGTTCTGCGAGTTGCTGTCCTTCGATCAGCGCGCCGTGATCGTCCCCCGCACCAAGCCGCGGCTGGAACAGTGGATTCGCGCCCACCGGGCAGAAGAGCTGGGGCTGGTGCGCAATCTGGATCGGTTCCGCGAGGGGCTGACAACGCAAGCCATGGTCGAGGCGATCCGCAAATTGCCACATCAGAAGCGCCCGTCCGAGGCTGGCGCGGACGGATTGCTCGACGGTCTCGACGTGGTGATATCACGGGCCCGCGCTTTGATGCAGCGACGGCTGACTGACGCCGCAGAATGACACCCGAATCCCCCCGATTGGCCATCGCGGTCAAAGGCTGGCCACGCCTGTCCGAAACGTTCATCGCGCAAGAGCTTGTGGCGCTGGAAGACGCAGGCGTGGACTTTGAAATCTGGTCCTTGCGGCATCCGACGGACACGAAAACGCACCCCCTGCATGATCGGTTGCAGGCGCGCGTGCACTACCTGCCGGAATACCTGCATGACGAACCGCTCCGGGTCTTGCGGGCGGTGGCGGCGGCGGTGCTGCGGCGCGGCTTCTGGCGCACATTCGGTCAGTTCCTGCGCGACCTGCGGCGCGACACAAACCGCAACCGGGTGCGCCGGTTCGGGCAGGCCTGCGTCATGGCGCATGAATTGCCCGCAGGCACCACTGCCCTTTACGCGCATTTTCTGCACACGCCATCCTCTGTCGCCCGCTACTGCGCGATGCTGCGGGACGTGCCGTGGTCCTTCTCCGCCCACGCCAAGGATATCTGGACCTCCCCGGAATGGGAGCTGCGCGAAAAGCTGGACGATGCCACCAGCGGTGCAGCCTTCGGGGCCACGTGCACGGCATTCGGCGCCGAGCACCTGAATGATCTGGCCCGCTCGACCCCCGTCGATCTGGTCTACCACGGCCTCGACCTGTCCCGCTTCCCGCCCGCCCCGGCCCGGACACCCCGCGCCGCAGGCGATCCGTTCCGCATGATGTCTGTCGGTCGGCTGGTCGAGAAGAAGGGGTTCGACCGGCTGCTCGACGCGCTTGCCCGCCTGCCCGCTGATCTCGACTGGCATTGGACCCATATCGGTGGCGGAGAACTCAAGCACGAGATGCAGGATCACGCCACACGTCTGGGCCTGTCGGACCGGATCACATGGCGCGGTGCCTGCGACCAGCCCGAAGTGATCGAGGCCATGCGCGCCGCAGACCTGTTTGTGCTGCCCAGCCGTGTCGCAGCCAACGGTGACCGTGACGGCCTGCCCAACGTGCTGATGGAAGCGGCCAGTCAAAAGCTGCCCATCCTCAGCACGCCCGTATCGGCCATTCCGGAATTCATCGACACCGAGGTGCACGGGATCCTCAGCAAGGACGACCCGGCCGACCTTGCGGACGCCATGATGCGCGTGGCATCTGACCCAAGCCTTGGATCCGCTTTGGCCGACGCCGCCCACGACCGCCTGCACACCGCGTTCACCATGCAGCCCGGCATCGCACATCTGGCCAAACGGTTGCGGTCCATCATGGGGCCTGCGTGAACCTCGCCTTCTACGCCCCGCTGAAAGCGCCGGATCATCCCGTCCCATCCGGCGACAGAACAATGGCACGCGCGCTGATCAAGGCGATGGAATACGCGGATATCGCCGTGTCCACGGCCTCCGATCTGCGGATCTACGACAGCGCGGGTGACACGGCCCGGCAGGCAGAGCTGATGCGTCAGGCAAAAGCGGAAACAGACCGTATTCTGACCGATCCGGAGGCGCAGACATGGCAGGCATGGCTGACCTACCACAACTATTACAAAGCCCCCGATCTGATTGGCCCTGCGGTCACCCGCGCCCTTGGCATTCCCTATGTGCAGGTGGAAAGCACCCGCGCCCGCAAGCGCCTGACGGGGCCGTGGGCCACATTCGCCGAGGCCGCCGAGGCGGCAAGCGACCATGCCCGCACGATCTTTTATGTCACCGAACGAGATGCAGAAACACTGCGCCGCGATGCACCGGACGGTCAGGTGCTGACGCATCTGCGCCCCTTCCTGCAACGTGCAGATTTGCCCGCCCGGTCGGACTACAGCGGCCCGATGCTCAGCGTCGGCATGATGCGGGCCGGGGACAAACTGGCGTCCTATCACCTGATCGCCGAGACGCTGCACCGGCTTGATGACGACCTCGACTGGCGCTTGGACATTGCAGGCGGCGGCCCGGCGCAGGCCGAGGTTGGGCAAGCGATGATGCCGTTCGGGGCACGGGTGCAGATGTTGGGCGCACTGGGGGCGGACGCGTTGCAGGACCGGTACGAACATGCGCGCCTGCTGTTCTGGCCCGGCGTGAACGAGGCGTTTGGCTATGCGTATCTCGAGGCGCAGGCCGCAGGTCTGCCCGTTGTGGCGCAGGACCGCCCCGGCGTGCGGGACGTGGTTGCAGGCATGCAACCCGCCATGTCCGAAGGCCCGGATGCCATGGCGCTGCGGTTGACGGGGTTGCTCAGCGATACAGACGCGGTTCAGACCCTCGGCGCCGCCGCTCGGGGCAAGGTGGCGGTCCATCACCTGTTGCCCGTCGCCGCGCGGACGCTTCGCACAGCGCTGGAGGATCTCATTTGATCCGCTTGGCCCTTTTGCGACATGGTCACACGGCTTGGAACCGCGAAGGGCGCCTGCAAGGGCGCAGTGACATTCCGCTGGATGACGCCGCGCGTGCGGACCTCGCGCAGCTTCGCCTTCCCGCCAACTGGGCCACCGCCGATCTGGTGTCGAGCCCGCTGAAACGCGCGGTCGAGACGGCGGAACTGGTGGCCCGCCGCGCGCCGCGTGTGGACCCCGCGCTGATCGAGATGAATTGGGGTGATTGGGAAGGGCAACACGGCGCAAAGCTTGCCGAAAACCCCGCAAATGGGTTTCGCCATATCGAAGACTGGGGCTGGACCTATTGCCCCCCGGGCGGAGAGACGCCCGATGCCTTGCGCCACCGTCTGACACCGTGGCTGGACACATTGCGCAACGACACCGTCGCCATTTGCCACATCGGCACCATGCGCGTGCTGATGGCCATGGCGACGAGCTGGGATTTTGACGGCCCCGCGCCGTTCCGGATCAAGCGCAACCGCCTGTTTGTGCTGACGGTCGCGGGCGGCCGCCTGTCCCTGTCACCCGATCCCGAACGGTTGGAGCGTATCTGATGCGGGTCATGATTGTCGTCACGCACCTGTTGGGCACCGGGCATCTTGCCCGCGCATTGACCCTTGGCCGCGCATTTGCGGCGGCGGGCGACACCGTGACCGTGATCAGCGGCGGCACGCCGGTGCCGCACTTTGACAGCGCGGGCCTGTCGCTGGTGCAACTGCCGCCGCTGCGGTCAGACGGCACCGATTTTACCAATCTGCTGACGGGCGAAGGGGGCGCAGCAGATCACGCCTACCACGCGTCCAGAACAGCCGACCTGATTGAAGACGCCACTCAATCAGCCCCCGATGTCCTGATCACAGAACTCTTTCCCTTTGGCCGCCGCTCACTCAAACACGAGTTTCAGGCGCTCTTGCAGGCCTGTGCAGCACTCCGCCCCCGCCCGCTGATCCTGTCTTCGATCCGGGACATCCTTGCGCCACCTTCCAAGCCCGCCAAAATCACCTTTGCCGACGATCTTGTCAGCCAATTCTATGACGGCGTTCTGGTCCACTCCGACCCGGACGTTATCCCGCTGGAACGCAGCTGGCCTGTGTCCAACGCTTTGCGCGACAAGCTGTACTACACCGGCTTCGTCGCCCCACCCGCATCCGCGATGCATGGGGAACCGGATGGCGACATCATCGTCAGCGCGGGCGGCGGCAGCGTCGGTGACGCCGTGTTCGCAGCAGCCTGCGCGGCTGCGTCCCACACGGCGCATCGAAGATGGCGCATGTTGGTGGGCGGCGATGATGCACGACGCGCCGCATGGGCGGACCGCGCGCCAGCCCACATGACGGTCGAAGCCCCCCGCTCAGACTTTCGCACCCTGCTGACGGGCGCTGCGGCATCCGTGTCCATGTGCGGATACAATACGGCGCTGGATGTCCTGCAAACAGGTGTGCCCGCGGTCCTGGTGCCCTTCGATGATGGTGGCGAGGTCGAACAGACATTGCGCGCAGAGGCGTTGCAAACCCTGCCCGGCATCACCGTGGTGCCGCAGGCAGGGCTCGATGGCGTCAGTTTGACAGCCGCCGTCGACGCCGTGGTCGCAGGCACGCGACGGCTGCCCAGATCCACAGGCATGAACGGCGCCCGCAAAACGGTCGACATCGTTCACGCCCTCAAGACCGGAGGCTCGGATGCACATTGACTGGACCCCCTTGCGAGTCGCCCTCGCCGCCAGCAGGCGCGACGGTTTGGATCTGCCCTTCTGGTGGCGGGACGACGACGCAATCGCGCCCACGTCAGCACTGGACCAACTCGCCGCACTTGGGGACGACGCCAGCCTACCGGTGCATCTAGCCGTCATTCCCGCACACGCAACCGATGCGCTGGCCGACCGTGTGGACGGCACACAGCTGATTCCGCTGGTGCACGGGTGGGCGCACAAGGATCACAGCGCCCCCGATCAAAAGAAGAACGAGTTCCTGACAGACCGTGTCGACCTCGCCCACGACAGCGCGCAGGCCCTGAAGCGCATGCATGATCTCTTCGGCCCGCGATTGCGGCACATGTTCGTGCCGCCGTGGAACAGGGTGCAGGACGGTCTCCTGCCCACACTGGCCACGCAAGGATACACCGCCCTGTCGACCTTTGGCCCCCGACGGCAGGCCGAGGCCGCGCCCGGCCTTGCCCAAGTGAACACGCATATCGACCCGATCTGGTGGAAGGGCACCCGTGATCTTGTGTCGCCGGACCATCTGGTGACACAAACCGCCGCCCATATCGACGCACGGCGGCGCGGAGACGAGGACGGGACCGAACCGTTGGGTCTTTTGACCCACCACCTCGTTCACACCCCCGCGATCTGGGCTTTTACCCATGGTTTCATACACGAAATGCTGTCAGGCGGCGCAACACCGTGGACAATGGAGACGACACGATGAGTAGACTGGAATCCATGCGGCGGCGTTTGACCGCGCAGATCGACGGGATCAACTGGGCCGCGGAAAAGATCGAAGCACTCGAGGGCGACGTCCTCGAAATGGGGCTCGGCAACGGGCGGACATATGACCACCTGCGCCAGGAGTTGCCTGGACGTCGGATCTGGGTGATCGACCGCATCCTGAAATGCCACCCCAGCTGCGTCCCACCCGAAGAGGATTTCCTCGAAGGTGAAGCCGAACCCATGCTGACCCGGCTGGCGCAGGACGGACGCAAGATGGCGCTGGCGCACTACGATTTCGGCTACGGGATCAAGGAAAAGGATGTCGAGGAAGGCGCCCGGCTCAGCCCCCTGATCGCGGCGATCATGCATCCGGGCGGGCTGATCCTGTCGCAGCAGCCGCTGGTCGGCTTTGAACAGATCTGCGGGCCCGACACGATCGCCCCCGATCGGTATCTTTTCTACCGTACCATGTAGGACCACGCGGCACTCATCACGATTACGCCCCACCCTGTTGTCACTCACCGGTAACGCCTTTTAAACTCCCGGTGATTCAAGGTCGCGCCAAAAGCGATCATGTCCAACGGGAGTAAAAGATGAAAATGTTCAAGACGGCCGCCCTGGCCGCCACAGCAATCATGTTGGCTACGGCCACATTTGCAGCCCCCCTCAAGCTGACACCAGCCAACCCCCAACCGTCAGGGTTGAAACCCGGGCTTGCTGTCAAATACGCCTATCCCCCTGATGTCAAAAGTCTGAACCAGGCCAACCGCGCCCTGAAACGGGGCAAGGCAGGCCCGGCGCTGGCAGGGCTCGACTACCGCGACACGGCGGACGGGGACAACACGCTGACATCCAAGCGGGCGCACCACGTGGCTGCTGGCATTTCCGGCTATGTGAAATTCGACGCGCCGGGCACCTACAACATTGATTTCCTTACGAATGATGGGCTCGACGCCAAGATCGGCGGCCAGACGGTGGGGTATTTCGACGGACGGCAAAAATGCTTCGAAACACGGGCTGTCCAGGTCGAGGTGCCGCAGGCAGGCTGGTACCCGGTCGACATCACCTACTTCCAGCGCGTGGGCACGGCGTGCCTGCACATGCGGGCCGGCCAAGGGGCCCCCGACTGGATGCCGAACACAGCGTTCGGGCACTGATACCATACCGGCGCTCAGGCGGCGGCACATGGGCTGAACCTGCACAGGCTTGGCCGGAAACAGCAAAATTCCAAACGGCCCCAAGCTTCGGTTTCGGGGCCGTTTTGCATGATCTGCACAGTGCGATCCGGGCAGAGAATGACCCAAAACCACACCAGACATCATCACACCCTGTGGCGACACGGGCGACATGGAACCAGACCGACAGCTGGATCGTTATGCCTTGGAACACGGTCGCACCGCGCGGCCCCATGCAAGGAGAAACAAGATGAAACGCGTGTTGATCATGACAGCCCTTCTGGGCCTTGCCGCCTGCGAGACAACCGAAGGCTTCGGCCGCGACGTACAGACCCTCGGCAGCGCAATCGAAGACGAGAGCCAGGAAGTACAATAAGACAAACGATGGTGAGTGGACGGCCCGGCCCCTATCTTGGGGGTCGGGTTTTTTTTGTGTTTGGGACAAGTGCTGCGCACGTGGTGATGCGCCAAAAAGCGATAAGGCGCCAGGGGCGCGGACCGAAATCCGTGCTGTGCCGCGAGCGACACACCCTGACGCCTCGTTGAACCTTATCTCCCCCCAGAGGGCGACACTCGGCCCAGCTTGCGCATGGCGTTGCCGCCACGTGCCGAGACTGCCTGACCAGGGTCAAACCGTCCCCCGCATCAACCCTGCTGACACCGCCTTTTCGTCACATCCCTTTCGAGATCACACGATCCGACCTGCATCCGGTTGCCCGTTGATGGTTCGGCTAGGTCTTGCAACCCGTCCGGATCATCCCGTTGCCCCCGGGGCCTTTGCGTCCACCGCGTCGTTCTATGAACTCTGCGCCGGTAGATAGAGATTGGGGCAGACAGGGTGAGTCGGGCAACGGAAAAATGACGAGTTTGCGAAATTTCTTGGGGATAAGGCCTTGATAACGCTTGTGGATTTCTTGTGGAGAAGATGGGGATAAGGTTGAAATGTGTAAGGCTGGCAGCGGTTTAGGTTTGGTCAGGAATGGTGTCGTAGGAAGGTTGGAACTACATCAGCCCACCGCCCGCATAAATGCCGCGATCACCCGTTGCCCTGCAGCCCCCGCCCTTTGCGGTCTAATCTTCCGCGGGTTTCTCTTTCGAAAACCAAATGCTGTAGATCGTAAAGCCCATGTTGATAAGCACCAACGCCAGTAAAATCAGATCAAATGTCACATCATACATTTCCGTATCCTCCTACGACCAGCATAGCGATTTGGAGCGAACCGGCCAATTGTGGTGATTGGGTAGTGTCGTAGGGCGGGGTTCCCGCCCCGCCGCCGTGTCCGTTCAACCCGCGTTAACCATGCCCCGCACATGGTTGCCCCATGCCAAACTACCGCCGACCCAAGATCACCGGAGCGTCCATCTTCTTCACCGTCGCGTTGGCGCAGCGTGGCGGCACACTGCTCGTTGACGAAGTCGACGCCTTGCGCGATGCAGTGAGGGTAACGCGTGCCGAGCGCCCCTTTCACATCGATGCATGTGTCGTGCTGCCCGACCACTTACATTGCGTCTGGACCTTGCCAGTGGGCGACCGGGATTTCTCGACACGATGGGCCGCAATCAAAGCGCGGTTTACGCGGACCATTCGGGACTACGGTAGGGTGGGTTTTCAACCCACCCATGCGAAACGGTTGGGACATGCGGTGGGGTGGAACCCCACCCTACGGCGTACGGAAAGCAAGATCGCGAAAGGAGATGCGGGTGTCTGGCAACGGCGATTTTGGGAGCATCATATTCGGGACGACGCCGATTACCTCGCGCATGTGCGATATTGTTGGATGAACCCGGTGAAACACGGGCTTGTAGAGCGGCCCGAGGATTGGGCGTATTCGAGTGTGCATCGGGACGCGCGGTTTCGGGCGGGGATGGATTTGGTTTTGTAGGGCGGGGTTTCACCCCGCCGGTGTTGTGGGTTCACTTGGAATGGCCCCCAATCCAACGATTTCTAAACTTACTAAGAGCGCATCCGAAACCAATCTCGAACAGTCAATTCCAGTCTTTCTTTTTCGTCGTCGGCCAATAATCCACAATGCGCTATAGGATTGCGCAATAAATTCAGTTGGCTCATAATTCTATCAACGGCCCGCTTTGAAGAAAGCACTGCGTTAAAAACATCAAAATTATTTGTAATCAGTTTACCCAGTTGTCCAAAGGTCAAGTAATCGATATTTCTTTCAGATCGAGTCGTAATTTCTGTATTAGCTTCATCAGACTGTATCCTTTGTACATATTCGCGAAACTCTTTCTCTACCCGCTCCGAATTCCACCAATCAGCGCCCTCTGCCTCCTCTAAAATGTTTTCGACTAGTTGTCTTATCGAGACCTCTAGGCAATAGAATATCTCGTAAAACTCAGACATCTGCGCTGCATCTGCACGAACCCTGCCCTCAAATTGATCATATCCCTCAAGCTTTCTGACCTTCTCAGCTCGCGGCCGCACCAGCAAATTGAGTGTCTTTTCCTTCTCAACTTTTGAAATGTCGTCCCGAATTTGAAAACCAGACATTCCAAATGCTCGGACTTTATCAAGGAGTGCACGATCAGTCATCGATCAATAAATTCTCCTTCAGGCTTTTAAAAATGGCATTGAATACAGAGATGTCATCCGTAGCCGGAAGGTTAAGATGAATATTGTAACCAATATTTAACTTCGGTGATTGAACTGAAACCTGCCCTAAATTTCTAAATTCAGCCGGCGGCGCTTCTGGTTCAGGCAAGGTGGCTGTTTGTTTCTCTATAATTTCCGAACGCCCACTAAAGTCCGCGAATTCGTTAAGCGCTTTGAAGCTGGATAAAGCCATTTTGACAGGATTGGAGTCGTCTGCATTCCCCGTTTCGTCGATAATCAAACCTTTCAAGGCTTCATCATCTAGGCTGTAAACGTACTCGTTTCGTTCAAATAGTGGTTGGTACGCTATACGCAAGCATTCAGCAATCGCTTCGCCGCTAGTTGTTGGGTTCCTGAGCTTATTATATAATTCAGTAGGAGACCCGCCAGCGTCCGCCAAACCAATTTTCTTTAAGAAACTCGTGATTTGATCACCAGAACCACCCTTAATGCCGAGAATGTTTTTAACGAAGTCGCCGGAAACCTTGGGTGGTGTAGCGGCTTTCTTAATTGCATCAATGGCTTTCGCAATATTACCCGTTGCTGTTACGTAAGGCAGATTCGCCATATCTGAACCGCTCCCTGTACTACTCAGCGTAGTAGAACAGAATGCCGCTTGATCATCCAGCATTTTCGCTTCATTTCTAAAAACGATGCTCAACCGGGTGCCGCTACGCGCATCGCTGCGCGATACGACTTTCGCGCACTGCTTTCATTTCCGCCCGATATGGACGGCTTAGCCGTCCATCTTGAGGGCGGAAATGAAAGCTTCTTGCGGGATATCCACCTTCCCGAACTGCCGCATCTTCTTCTTCCCGGCCTTCTGCTTGTCCAGCAGCTTCCGCTTCCGCATCCCTACGACAAGGCAAAAAAGCTAAAAACCGATAAATAAAAACCCAGGAAACCTTACCAATTCCCTAACACGCCCCTGTAACCCATTGAATTCTAACGAACGGAGTCCTGTCCCGCGCTGGGACACCCTCCGTCTCACCCATCCATTTTCAGAGCGGAAATAAACGCTTCCTGCGGGATATCCACCTTCCCGAACTGCCGCATTTTCTTCTTCCCGGCCTTCTGTTTGTCCAGCAATTTCCGCTTCCGGGTGGCATCCCCCCCGTAGCATTTTGCCGTCACATCCTTCCGCATCGCAGACAGGGTTTCACGGGCGATCACCTTGCCCCCAATCGCCGCCTGGATCGGAATCTTGAACATGTGGCGCGGGATCAGATCCTTGAGTTTCTCCACCATCGCCCGCCCCCGCATCTCGGCCCGGTCGCGGTGAACCATGATCGACAGCGCATCCACAGGCTCATCATTCACAAGGATCGACATCTTGACCAAATTATCCTCACGGTAGCCCGTCAGTTGATAATCGAAGGACGCGTACCCCTTGGTCACCGATTTCAGCCGATCATAGAAGTCGAACACCACCTCGTTCAGCGGCAGGTCATAGACAACCATGGCACGGCTGCCGGCGTAGGTGAGGTCTTCCTGGATGCCGCGGCGGTCCTGGCAGAGTTTCAGCACATCCCCGAGATATTCGTCGGGCACGAGGATCGTGGCCTTGATCCGCGGTTCTTCCATGTGGTCGACGATGGACAGATCGGGCATGTCGGCGGGGTTGTGCAGTTCCATCATCGTGCCGTCCCGCATGTGGACGTGGTAGATGACCGACGGCGCCGTAGTGATCAGTTCAATGCCGTATTCCCGCTCGATACGGTCGCGGATGACTTCGAGGTGGAGAAGCCCGAGGAAGCCGCAACGGAATCCGAAGCCGAGGGCGGCGGAGGTTTCCATTTCAAAACTGAAACTGGCGTCGTTGAGGGCGAGTTTGTCGATGGCGTCGCGGAGGTCTTCGAACTCGGCGCTGTCTACCGGGAAAAGGCCGCAGAAAACGACGGGTTGAGCGGGTTTGAAGCCGGGGAGAGCCTCGACCTCTTTGCGTTCGTGGGTGATTGTGTCGCCAACGCGGGTGTCGCGGACTTGTTTGATCGACGCCGTGAGGAAGCCAATTTCGCCGGGGCCCAAGCTCTCCACCATCTCCATCTGCGGGCGGAAAACGCCGACGCGGTCCACGTGGTGGACGGTGTTGTTGGACAGGAACTTGATCTTTTCGCCCTTCTTGAGCCGCCCGTCGATGACGCGGATCAGGACGATGACGCCGAGGTAGCTGTCGTACCAGCTGTCGACCAGCATGGCCTTGAGCGGCGCGTCAGGATCGCCCTTGGGGGCGGGGAGTTCGGTGACAATGGCCTCAAGCGTTTCCATGATCCCCTCGCCCGTTTTGGCGGAGACGGCGATGGCACCCGAGGCGTCGATGCCGATCACATCCTCGACCTGTTCGGCGACGCGATCGATGTCACTGGCGGGCAGGTCTATCTTGTTGAAAACAGGGACAATTTCGTGGTCGGCGTCGATGGCCTGATAGACGTTGGCAAGTGTCTGCGCCTCAACCCCCTGGGTGCTGTCCACGACCAGAAGCGAGCCTTCGACGGCGCGCATGGAGCGGCTGACCTCGTAGGCGAAATCCACGTGGCCGGGGGTGTCGATGAGGTTCAGGACGTAGTGCTCACCGTCCTTGGCGGTGTAGTCGATGCGGACGGTGTTGGCCTTGATGGTGATGCCCCGCTCGCGTTCGATATCCATGCTGTCGAGCAGCTGTTCCTTCATGTCCCGGTCGGCCACGGTGTTGGTGGACTGGATGAGCCGGTCGGCGAGGGTCGATTTCCCGTGGTCGATATGGGCGACGATGGAGAAATTGCGGATATGTGAGAGCGGTGTCATGGGCTTGGATATGTCGCGGAACGGGGGGTTGGTCAATGGGCCGGGACGCCGCGGCGCGCAACGTTCGGTGGGGCGTTTTGGCATCGGGCCGGGAATCGGGGGTTAACGCCAATGTTTTATGGCGAAATAGGGTGTCACCCCCCATGCACCCCCTGTGCACCCCCCGTACACCGGCTGTGCAGCGTTTGGGGGGTTAACGGGGCGTGCGGTGGGGTTTGTTGAGATTGGGTTAATGGGGCAGTGGCGTGGTTGAGCGGATGCAACCTGCCTTGGTAGGTTCGGGAAGTGATGCAGAAATTGCGGACATGTGCGAGCGGTGTCATGGTCGAACCGTGCACGGAAATTGAAGCTGGTTTCGCAGGTGGGGTACTTTTGTGAGTGAGGTGGATTTCTCGGACATCGAGCAGGCCAAGGCGTGGTTTGAGAAGCAAAGCCATGAGATGCGGTGCACTATGGCCAGCCGCTCAGCACTGCGGACGATCGCATTAGTCGGCCGTATGCAAAACCCACCTTTGCGAACCCGTGTTTTGCTGGCACTCAGGTCGATCATTACATCCGCAACTTGCGGCTTAAAACAAGCCTCAGATTCGAGAGAAGAATTACGCGTAGCTGCTGCTTCCGCTGCCAGAGCATTCAACGGCCCTGGCTTTTATGCTGCAGCTACCGCTGCCGAAAAAAACGTGACACGTTCCGCCGAGGCCGCCGCCGCAAGTGCCGCTGCCAATGGCAGCGCCTCCGTTGCTGATTATTTCGCTCACCAAACTGATGTAATGTTCAAACCTGAGCATTTGAGTTCATCTGCGGTTTGGCTCGACCCTCCTGCGCCAGAAGAAGTTTTTTTGGCCCACGGCGTTTTTTTTGCAGAGCCTATACCAACATCCGGATTGGGCCTTTTGGGCGAATTGTTATCGCGAGATGTGGAATGGAACGTTCCGCGATTGGGATCTGGCCGTTGAAGTGGCGAAGATCCCGAACGACGTTTGGGAGGGGGAAAATGCGGTCGCCAAGGTGGCTGAGGCGATCCGGGAGATTAAAGCGGATCTCAACACCAAAGACGCCTTGCCGCCTGAAGTCATCGAGTCGCAAGCAGTTGCTCTGATTGAGAATGCGACAACCAACGCCATAGCTGCATCTGGCCTTCAACAGCTTATCACGATGGCTACGAATGCCTACTCTCGTGAAATCTCTAACGCCTTGCCGGAGGCCTTAGAACCTTTAAGTGTATTGCCCGCTATATTGGAGCGTATCGCTTTGATATTGAATAGTAATGCGCCAAAGTCGCAACGAGAAACAGAGCTCCAAGACGCTCTGCGTTTGGCGGCAAACACCGTCTCGAACCTGAACCAACGGCTTGTTCGTGCCCAACAAGAGATCAGCGCGCTGAAGGATGCTGCTGATGCTGGTAGTCCGCGCAGATTGTTTGCAGATGCATTTTATAAAAAGGCAGGTGAAGGCGCCGCAGGCTTGATCACATCGAAAGTCTTATGGGCGTCGATCATCACTGGCAGTTCTTTCCTGCTTGGCGGGTCTGCGGATGCTTTGGTTGAGCAACTCGGCCAGTGTTATAAAGGGATCATTGCCCCAGAAGCGCCGGACGGCTTGCCACGATTGCCAAACGTGACCGAGGCGTAGAACGGCCTTTGCTTGGTTTTGTGGGTGTAGTTTGGCGGGCTGAAGCCCGACCTACGGTATTATTTTGGCAATCGTTGCACCAAGCCGCGCATCGGCTGGCCCTGGTCTGTCGATCCAAGGTTCGTACTGACGCACTTTATGGCTGCCAAGTACGTCTTCTATTTCACCGGCGTGCCAAGATCGACCAAATCGACAGGCCGTGGGAGGGCCTGCCCCCTCTCGGCAGATTTTGCTTTGGCAAAATCGCCTGACGGGCAATGGATGCGCGGCGGGCTTGCGCCCTTGATTCCGCGCGAGAATGTCGAAAACGAGGTTTGCAGAACGATTGATTGGCGGGCTGAAGCCCGCCCTACCGCAGCGGTGCTTGGTTGGAGGCTTACCCCCTCTCGTGCATTGCTTCGCAATACTCTGCCGGGGTGACGCGCACTGGCTTCGCCAGGACGCTAAATCGCCCGGTCCACTGCGTCTGCTGCGCGCGTGATGTCGCGGCCGAAGCCTTTGGCGGTTTCGCAGGCGGTCAGTGTTGTCGCGGCGAGGATCGCCAGCAGGATCAGGCGGGTGCGGGTCATTCTGCTCTCCGGTCTTTTGTGGATGTCTTAGCCAGACGGGTGCGCTTGGTCAAATCCGTGCTGGCCTGTCGGCGGGGTTTGGCTTTGGAGCGCAAGGGCGCTGTCCCCTCTCTTGCATCTTTGATGCGCTGCCGGGGCCGCGCGGGCTGAGTTCGTGATCGCTTTCCCCTCTCTTGCATCTTTGATGCGCTGCCGGGGCTACGCGGCCTGAGTTCTTGATCGCTTTCCCCTCTCGCGCATCTTTGATGCGCTGCCGGGGCTACGCGCGCGGCCCTTGGGGCCGCGCGCTTGTTCGTGAATTGCCCTCTCTCCGGAAATCCGCCATAATTGCATCCATTCAGAGCGGGCCAACCCGCCAGAGCAGAGGCGAGCGGAAACATGAAACGCGCGACCATGATTATTGCCGGGGTGGCAGCCCTGGGCCTGAGCGCCTGTGGCGGCGGCTCTTCCTATTCCAGCAGCCGGGCTGTGACCACGCAGCCGGTGTTGTTTGCCACCGGACCCATCTATTCCGCCTGCCGCAGTGGGGGCCGGGATCAGGCCAGCCGGGCCCGCTGTGGATGTGTGCAGGCGGTGGCGAACCAGTCCCTGTCCTCCAACGACCAACGTCGCGGCGCGGGATTCTTCAGCAATCCGCAGCAGGCGCAGGAGGTTCGGCAGTCGGACCGGGCCATTGATGAGCGGTTCTGGACCCGGTGGAAGGGGTACAGCGACGCTGCCGCCCGCCAGTGCAGCTGAGCTACAATTCTTTCATCCAGAATTGCAGGGGCTTGTCGGTCTCGACTGCCTGATCGACGTCTTTCCAGCCGAAATGCGCAACCACGCCCGGCAGACGGCTGTATCCGCGCCCTTCCCAGAACGGCTCGAGCGACCGGTACGCAGAGGGGCGCAGCGGGTGATCGGGCGGGCGCACAACCGCCGCAAAGCACATGTGCGAATAGCCCATGTCCCGCGCATGAGCCTCGCGTTTGTCAAAGAAGACATGTCCCAGCCCACGCCCGCGAAAGCGCGGCAGCAACACGCTTTCCCCGCAATAAAAGCAGGTGTCGATGTTGATTGTGGTGCCTGCAAACGCGTCAAAGAACGCGTCGGCATGTTCTGACAGGGGGGCTGCGGTGGCCGCCCCCACCATCCAGTCCCCGTCATAGACCGCGACGATGGTCGCCCGGTTGCTTTGCTCGTAGATCTCAAGGTAGCGGCGTTCGTAGGTGAAGTCGCCTTCGTAAAGGTAGGGCCAGTCGCGGAAGACCGCGAGCCGCAACCGGGCCACGTCGTCCAGCGCATCCGTGAGCGCGGCACCGGTCAGCAGGTCCACTCTCATGCGCTGACCTGTCGGATCCAGTCGGCGAGGTTGTAGTAGGTGGTCACACGGGCGATCCGGCCCTCCCGGATGTCAAAGAAGGACCCGGCGGGCAGTTGGTAGGTCTGGCCCGTGGCTTCGAGCAGGCCGTCATCCGTTTGCAAGTAGGTGCCGTTGACCGTGTACTCTGCAGCGGCGCGGGTGCCGTCCTTGCTGGCCATGATCACCATGTCCGTCAGGTTTTCGGCGTAGCAGCGGTTCATGTGGGCGCAAAACGCAGCAAAAAGATCCTTGCCTATGCGCACCTGCCCTTCGTTGACGTGGTGCGCCACATCATCGGTCAGACAGGCCAACATGCCATCCACATTGCCCGCATTGAAGGCTTCGAAATAGCGGGAGATCACATCCATTACTCTTTCTCCTGCGCTGGCCCCCAGCGGTCGGTGAGCCGGGTGATGATCTGGTCGCGGGCGGCGCGGTAGCTTTCCAGCTTGGCCTCGCGCGTTTCACCCAGCCCCGTGGGGTCGAGGATCGGCCAGTATTCGACGTCCAGGTGATAGTAACGGGTGAGCTCCAGCGCGCGACGCTGGCTGGCAGGGCTTAGCGCCACCACAAGGTCAAAGGACGACAGGTCGTCGCCCCAATCCTCCATCTCGTCAAAGCTGCGCGAGCGGTGGCGGCTCAACTCCACATCCAGTTCCTGGCAGACAGCGATGGAGAAGCCATCGATTTCCATGTCGTTTTTGACACCCACGGATTGGACATAGGTGCCGGTGCCATAGAACTTCTTCATGATCCCTTCGGCCATGGGGGAACGGACCGCGTTGTGATCGCAGCAAAACAGGATGGATTGCGGCAGGGGCGAGGTCATCTATCCCCCGAAGTGCAGAACGCAGATCAGGGTGAACAGGCGGCGGGCGGTGTCGGTGTCGACCTCTGCCTTGCCTTCAAGCCGTTCCTGCAAAACGCGGCTGCCCTCGTTGTGGATGCCACGGCGGGCCATATCGATGGTTTCGATCTGGCTGGGGGGCAGCTTTTTCACGGCCTCGAAGTAGCTTTCACAGATTTGAAAGTAGTCCTTTACGACCTGCCGGAAGGGGCCAAGCGACAAATGAAACTCAGCGGCCTTCTCGTCGGCCTCGGTCTGCACGTCAAAAACCAAACGCTTGTCCCGGATCGACAGGCCGACATGATAGGGGCCAGCGGGCACCGGGCGTTCGTCCCGTGCGGGCAGAACAAAGGTGTTGTCTTCAAGCAGGTCAAACATCGCCACTTTCCGCTCCTGCTCGATCTCGGGCGTGGGCGGTGGAAGGTTGGCATCGTCGAGGGTGATGCGGGCAATTTTGGTCATGGCTGCAAGGGCCTTTGGCAACGAAACAATCTTTCGCAATGCTTAGGGGCTGCGCCGCGCCAACACAATGGCGTGCCCCTGATTTCTGGGGCACCCCAGTCCACTTCTTCCGGCTAATAATATCCCGGGGGTCTGGGGGCTGGCCCCCAGTTCTAGCCGTTCAGCTTGCGCAAACGTGCGGTCACGGACAGCCCATGCGCTTCGAGGCTTTCGGACGCGGCAAGTCGTTCGGCCCCCGGACCAATGGCACGCAGGGCGTCGGGTGTCATCTGCGCCAGCGTGGTCCGTTTGACGAAGTCCATGACCGACAGGCCAGAGGAGAACCGGGCCGAGCGCGCAGTGGGCAGCACGTGGTTGGGACCGCCGATATAGTCGCCGATGGCTTCGGGTGTCCATTGACCAAGAAAGATGGCACCGGCATGGGTGATCTGTTCGGACAGCGCCACCGGGTCGGCCACGCACAGCTCAAGGTGTTCAGGCGCGATGCGGTCCGACAGGGCCGCAGCGGTGTCCAGATCAGAGACCGTGATAATGGCACCGAAATCGCGCCAACTGGCACCCGCAATGGCGCGGCGTTCGAGGGTTTCGAGCCGCGCGTTCACGGCGTCTGCCACGGCGCGGCCAAAGGCGGGATCGGTTGTGATCAGCAGCGATTGTGCGCTTTCATCGTGTTCGGCCTGTGACAGCAGGTCGAGGGCGATCCAATCGGGATCATTGTCGCCGTCCGCGATGACCAGAATTTCGGACGGGCCGGCGATCATGTCGATGCCGACCTTGCCGAACACGCGCCGCTTGGCGGCGGCGACAAAGGCGTTGCCGGGGCCAGTGATCTTGTCGACCGGAGCGATGGTGTCTGTGCCATAGGCCAGCGCGGCCACGGCCTGCGCCCCGCCGATGCGGTAGATCTCATCCACGCCGGAGATACGCGCCGCCAGCAGGACCAGCGGGTTGATCACGCCATCGGGCGTGGGCACCGTGATGGCGAGGCGCTTTACCCCTGCTACCTTGGCGGGGATCGCGTTCATCAGGACCGATGACGGGTAGCTTGCCAGCCCGCCCGGCACATAGAGGCCTGCTGCCGACACGGGCGTCCAGCGCCAGCCGAGCGTGGCCCCTGCATCGTCTGTCCAATGGGCGTCTTCAGGCAGTTGGCGTTCGTGGTACGCGCGGATGCGTGTTGCGGCGAGTTCGAGGGCTGCGCGGTCTTCGGCATTCACATCGGCGATGGCTGCGTCAACCTCCTCAGCGCTGATACGCAGCGTGTCCGGTGTCAGCGTGATCCGATCAAATTTTCCGGTCAGGTCGATCACCGCCGCATCGCCGCGCGCGCGCACGTCTGCGATGATGTCGGCCACGGTTGCATCCACGTCCGGGCTGTCCTCGCGCTTGGCGTTCAGCAAGGCGGTAAATTGCGCCTCGAAATCGGGATCGCTGTGGTCAAGAAACTGGGGCATGGCCGTCCTTTCCGGTTCGGATGCGACATAGCGGGCAGGTGCGGCAGGCTCAAGGGCGGGGCGGACGACACGTCCGCCTTACGATTGCGGCACAACGTCCGGCGCAGCTCTCGTAAGGCGCATCTATTGGTGCGCAATGGCGGATCAGGATCCGCCTTACGTCAGGCGCCGGATCATGATCAAATCAGTCTCGGACATGCCGTCGCTGAGGGTTGCATTGGGAATGCGCCCCACTTCGTGAAAGCCTGCACGGGTGTAGAACGCGATACCGCGCGCATTGCTGGACGCGACATATAGTTCGATTTGGCGGATACCCATATCAACGGCCGCCTCTGCCATGCCATCCAGCAAAGCCCGCGCGGTGCCAGTGCCTTGGGCATGTGGCTGGACAAAGAACGCGCCCAACTCGGCGCGGTGTTTTGTCTGTTCTCTGGTTAGGTGGATCAAGCTGCCGATGCCTACGAGGACCGCGTCTTGAAAGACGCCAAAGCTGTGCCCTGTGTCGAGCCGGTGCACGATGGTGTCCATCGGCACAGCCGCCGCCTCGTCATGGGTGGTCAGGAACGCCTGCGGATAGCGCGACAATGCCTCCAGCCGCAGTGCCCGCCACTCCGGCGCATCCGCCCCGGACAGGCGGCGCACAGATGGCTTAGTCATCGTGTTTCGGCACGGATTTCGAGGGAGCCACGTAGGGTTTAGTGACGTCCTTGAGCGTGGCCTCGATCGCCTCGACCGCAAGCCGGATCGCGCCGTCTCCTGCCAGCGTCAGAAGGATATCCCCGGCTTCGTCGTCGCCCGCCTCGAACGTCACGGACAGAAGCGACAGGATCACATCCTTGTCCGCCCGGTCCACGCCTTGGCTAGCGACTTGCAGAACGTTCTCGAAGGCCAAGACCGATTGCACCCGTTCGGGCGCGTGGCGGTCTGCGCCTGCATCTTCCCAGCGGAACCGGTTGAGCAGCAGGCCGAAGCGGCGGGCCTTGCGGTCCCATTGCATTTCCGTCACCGGAAACACCGCGTCCTGCGCCAGTGACGACAGGACCTGCAGGTCATCCGCGTCCAAAGCTCCGAGGTTCAGGGGCGTTTCGCGCCCGTCTTCAAACCGTGCGTCTTCCATCATTCCCCCGCAATGCGTTCGATATCTGCGCCCACGCCCGACAGCTTGCGCACCACATGTTCATAGCCGCGATCAAGGTGGTAGACCCGTGCGACGCGTGTTTCGCCTTCCGCCGCGAGGCCCGCAAGGATCAGGCTGACGCTGGCCCGCAGGTCCGTCGCCATGACCGGCGCGCCTTTGAGTTTCTCGACACCTGTAACCGTGGCGGTGCCGCCATGCACATCAATTTCGGCCCCCATGCGCACCAGTTCGGGCGCATGCATGAACCGGTTTTCAAAGATTTTCTCTTCGAGCACGGAGGTTCCTTCGGCGGTGCAAAGCAGTGCCATCATCTGTGCCTGAAGGTCCGTGGGAAAGCCCGGAAACGGTTCGGTTGTCACGTCCACGGCGCGGATACGTCCGTTCTTGCGCGCGACCTTCAGGCCCTTGTCTGTTTCGCTGACGCTGATCCCTGCGGCGTCAAGTTTCTCGCAGAAGGCGGCCAGCAGGTCGATCTTGCCGCCCAGCAACTCCACCTCTCCGCCACACATGGCCGGGGCCAGCATGTAGGTGCCCAGTTCGATCCGGTCGGTGACGACGCGGTGCGTGGCCCCGTGCAGCTTGTCGACGCCCTGGATCGTGATGGACGACGTGCCGTCCCCGTCGATCTGCGCGCCCATGGCCCGCAGGCAGGTGGCGAGGTCCACGATTTCCGGCTCGCGCGCGGCGTTGTTGACAACGGTGGTGCCCTTGGCGAGGGTCGCTGCCATCATAATGTTTTCGGTGGCCCCCACAGAAGCGAAGGGGAAGTCGATCACGGCCCCTTTGAGTTTGCCGCCGTCCGCCTTGGCGTGCAGGTAGCCGTCGCGCAACTCGATCTCGGCCCCCATCTTGGCCAGCCCGTCCGTGTGGATGTCCATGGGCCGCGCGCCGATGGCGCAGCCGCCGGGCAGGGACACTTCCGCGTGTCCTTCGCGCGCCAGAAGTGGGCCCAGCACGAGGTTCGACGCCCGCATCTTGCGCACGATGTCGTACTCGGCGCGCGTGTTGATGTCGCCATGGCAAGACATGGCCTGCACCTGACCATCCTGCATCGACGTGACCTCGGCCCCCAAAGACTGCAAAAGCTGCGTCATGGTGCGGATGTCCGACAGACGCGGGGCGTTTGTCAGTGTCAGCGGTTCGTCGCTGAGAAGGGTCGCAGGCATCAATGTCAGGCAGGCGTTCTTGGCCCCCGCAATCGGGATCTGACCATTCAGGGCGCTGCCGCCCTTTACCACAATACTATCCATCGTCCTGCTCCTGCTTTTTGCCTGCGTCCGCCCGTGCCCGCGCCTGTGCCTTGCGCTTGGCCATATTTGCCTTGAGCGCTTGCTTCAACCGCGCCTCGCGGTCGTCCTGCGCCGATGCCTTGGGTGGGGTTTTATCTGCCATGCCGCTTCTGTAACGCAGGGCGCATATGGCGTCCAGAATGGGCTTGCATGGGTGACTGTTTGGGGCTATCCCGCCGCGCACGGCGCTGCTGTAGCTCAGAGGTAGAGCACTCCCTTGGTAAGGGAGAGGTCGAGAGTTCGATTCTCTCCAGCAGCACCAGCCCGATCGCTTCCCGATGATACGTCTGCGCCACTTGGCAACCGTCAGGTCTCGACTTATGCGCATCGGCTGCGCCGTTGCGCTGAGTGCGGCGGCCCCTCTCGTGCATCGGCAAGGCCGATACCCTGCCGGGGCGACGCGCGCCGCCAAGGGCGGCACGCTGGTTCGATTCTCTCCAGCAGCACCAGCCCGATCGCTTCCCGATGATACATCTGCGCCACTTGGCAAGCGTCAGGTCTCGACTTACGCGCATCGGCTGCGCCGCTTCGCTGAGTACGCCTGCCCCTCTCGGGCATCGGCAAGGCCGATACCCTGCCGGGGCGACGCGCGCCGCCTTTGGCGGCACGCTGGTTCGATTCTCTCCAGCAGCACCATTTCAGGTTTTCTCCGATCAGAACGCGCCGCTCGATTGCTGGCCGATGTTTTTGATGCGCTGTCACCATCAGTCTTCCTCCGACAATGTCAGTGTCACGCGGTCGCCTGCGAACCATGTGCGGCCCAGTTCAACTGGCTGTCCGGTGGTATCCACGTTCAGACCATCGCTGCGCAGAAGCGGGTCGCCTTCGGCGATGCGCAGGTGCAGGGCTTGGGTCGCGGAGGCCAGCGTGGCTGTCAGCCGTGACCAGGCCCGTGTGTAATCCGCAACCCCGGCGTCTTTGAGCGCTGCTGTCACGGATCCGGACGCCTCGAACGCTGCTGGCAGGTCAGGGAAGGGTGTCGCAGGGAAAACCGAGCGGAAGATGGCGATCGGCTGGGCGTCAGCGAGGCTGAGCCCTTCATAGGCGTGCACCTGATCGTCCGGCTTTAGGCCAAGCGCTTCGCGCTCTTCGGGGCTGGCGAGGCGGGTGGTGAAGGACAGAACCTGCCGCGTCGGCATGCGCCCTGCGGCGCGCAGGTTTTGGTGGAACCGCACCCGTTTGCCAATGGGATAGTCCGTGGGGGTCTGCGCCACAAACGCCCCTGCCCCACGCCGTGTGTGGACTGTCCCCGCTTCGACCAGCGCCGACAGTGCATGGCGCACCGTGTGTCGGTTCACGCCGAAACGGGCGGCCAGTTGCGCCTCGGTCGGCAACTTGTCACCGGGCAGGTACAGGCCATCCGCAATCTCACCCGACAGATCGTCAGCGATGGATTTCCAGATGGGCGTGCGCGGCATATGCTGGTGAACCTTGTCATGAATTGGCTGGACGAGGCTTAGCGACTCGCCTATCACTTGTCTAGTTGTATAGGAATCTCGACAACTCTGAAAGATGTCTAGTTTGACGGCATCACATGATGAAGGAGCGGCCCTTTTGACGACCCTTGGGATTGATCACCTTGGCCTGACTGTGGGCGATCTGCGCGCGGCGCGCGACTTCTTTGTCGAATGTCTGGGCTGGACCCAGTTTGGCGGCAATGACGCGTATCCGTCCGCTTATGTCACCGATGGCCACGCAAAGCTGACGCTTTGGCAGCAGCGCGGAGGCACCCCGTTTGACCGGCACGAGGCGATTGGCCTGCATCACACCGCCCTGAAGGTGCCGGATCAGGCGACACTGGACGCACTGTTCGAGAAGGTGCGGAATTGGCCCGGTGTCGAGGTCGAGTTTGCGCCCGAAGTCTCGGGCAAGGGTCCGAAAGTGCATTTCATGATCTGCGAGCCGGGCGGGACGCGGCTGGAGTTTTCGTATGACCCACGTTGATGTGGCGTGCGGCCCATGAGTGGCCGGTTGATTGCGGTGGTTGGACCGTCCGGCGTGGGCAAGGACACGGTGATGGACGCCATGATCGCCGCTGACCCGCGCCTTGGCCGGGTACGACGGGTCATTACGCGCGCCCGCACTGACAGCGAGGATTTTCAATCGGTGCGCATGGCGGAGTTTGAGGCAATGGCGCGCGCCGGGGCGTTTGCCATCTGGTGGTCGGCACATGGGCTGTCCTATGGCATTCCGTCCGGCGTTGAGGTCGAATTGGCACGTGGCCGTGACATGTTGGCCAACCTGTCACGGGGCGTGCTTGGACAGGCGCAGGCCCGGTTTCCTTGCCTTCAGGTGATTGCATTGACGGCCCGGCCCGAAGTGCTGGCGGCGCGGCTGTCTACCCGTGGGCGCGAAGACCATGATGATATCGCGCGCCGTCTTGCACGGGCGGGCGTCGGGGTACCGGATGGAGTGCCTGCAACCATGATCGACAATTCTGGACCGCTGGACGCGACGGTACAGGCCGCACTGGCCGTGCTTTATCCGGTCAGGGCGTAGTGATGAATGTGGTGAAACATACCCTCGGCATCCTCGCCCAGAAGCGTCAGCCCGGCGATGCGGTAGGGTGTGAGGGCGATGGGGGTGAGCAACTGGTTCAAAGCCGCTTCGGCCTGCTGCGCCGTTGCCTTGTCCAGATTGCCGCTCAGCGTCATGTGAAAGCGGAACTGGTCGAGCACGTATGGATAGCCCCAGCGCATGAGATACGCGTCTTGCGCCGGCGACAGGCGTCTCGTCCGGCGTTTCGACAATTCGGCCTCCGACAATGGGGCGCGGAAGGTGTCGAGGTCCTGCACCACGCGGGCCGCCAACGCGCCGAGGTCATTGGCATCCCCCGTGGGAACAAGCGCGAGGAAACGGCCGAGTTGCGCCAGTTGCAGACCCGTCAGCGTGACGGGGGCGGTATCGGCACATACGGTGGCAAGCGCGCCCTGCATTTCATCAATGCTGCACCCTTCGGCAAGTCGGAAGGGCGGCTTGATCGTACCGTGGAACCCGTATTTGCGGGGCGTGGCGGTGACTGCCGCGACGTCTACCCCATCGATGTTCGGGTGCGCGCGGGCCGACCCTTGGGCGCTGTCCCAACCGAGCCACGCCGCGCCAAGCTCCGCCAGCGGTGTGCCCGCTTCGGGTGTGTGGTAAATGGCGTAGCGCGTGTACATATCCCATCCCCTTTCCAGCGTGAGATGACAGCCACATGACACAAGATACGATCCTCGCCAACGCCAAGCTGGTGCTGCCAAAGGAGGTCATCACCGGCCATGTCGTTGTGCGAGAGGGGCTGATTGCAGAGATCGGCACGGGCGCGGCGGTCCCGGCAGGGGCACTGGATTGCGGTGGCGACTATCTTGCCCCCGGCCTGATCGAATTGCACACCGACAATCTGGAGCGCCACATCGCACCCCGTCCCAAAGTGGCGTGGCCGCATGGACCCGCGATCCTTGCCCATGACAGGGAACTGGCGGGCGCCGGAATTACCACCGTCTTTGATGCAATGCGCGTGGGGTCGATCCCCGAGAGCAAGGGCCGGTATCCAAAATATGCGCGCGCTTTGGCGTCGGAGATGTTGGCGCTGCGGGCGCAGGGGTTCCTCAAGATCAGCCACATGCTGCATCTGCGGGCCGAGATCTGTTCCGAAACGCTGGTTGAGGAATTGTCCGAGTTCAGCACCGAGGACCGCGTCGGAATTCTCAGCCTGATGGATCACACGCCGGGGCAGCGTCAGTTCAGCGATCTTGCCAAGATGCGGGCCTACGTCATGGGCAAGCGGAACCTGACGAATGCAGAATTCGACGCGCACGTGGCCAATCTGCAAAGCATCCAGACCCGGTTCGGCGCGCAGCACGAGGCTGTGGCTGTGGCGGAGGCGGGGCGTTTGGGGGCGGTGCTGGCCAGCCATGATGACACCACGGCGGATCAGGTCGCAGTGTCTGCGGGCCACGGGGTCGCCATGGCGGAGTTTCCAACTACGCTTGCCGCCGCCGAGGCGTGCCGTGCCGCTGGCATTGCGATCATCATGGGCGCACCAAACCTTGTGCGCGGAGGGTCGCATTCGGGCAACGTCGCAGCGCAAGAGCTTGCTGACCGCAGCCTGCTGGACATCGTATCATCTGACTACGTGCCTGCTGCATTGTTGCTGTCGGCGGTCCAGTTGGGCGAGATCTGGGGCGACATGGCGCGGGGCATCGCCACGGTGACCGACGCACCGGCCCGGTCCGTGGGTCTGTCCGACCGTGGCCAGATTGCCTTGAGACGACGGGCTGATCTGGTGCGCTTTGCCAAACATGACGGAATGGCCGTTGCGCGCAACGTGTGGAGTGTAGGCCGTCAGGTCGCATGACCCAAATTGAAATGGCCGCACCCCAGGGGCGCGGCCATCTCCACTTTGCATACAGGCTGATGAAGATCAGAACAGGAAGTCGTCGACGGTCACTTGATCGGCCATGATCCCGTCGAGCGTCACGGTTGTGCGCCCGTAGCTGATCACTGCGCCATCTTCGCCGTCCGACACGATGTCCATCCGATCGCCATTGCCATGGTAGTTGCGCAGGGCAATGGCGTCCTCACCTTGGGTGAAGTCGGTGATCAGGTCGTCGCCGCCGCTGCGACCAAAGACAAAGATGTCCTCGCCTTCGCCTCCGGTCAGTTCGTCATCACCATGGCTGCCGATCAGGCGGTCATTGCCATTGCCGCCGTCCAGCGTGTCATCATCACGCCCGCCACCCAGAGTGTCGTTGCCATCACCGCCAATCAGGACGTCCTCGCTGGAACCGCCGAACAGCCGATCATCGTCGTTACCGCCGTCCATGGTATCATTGCCGCGCCCACCAAGAATGAGGTCATCGCCGTCACCACCAAGTCCGACATCGTTGCCACTGCCGAGACGGATGAAATCATTGCCGCCCTTGCCAGAGGCGAAGTCGTCATTCCAACCCGTGCGGATGACCGAGCCACTGTCGTCGTCAATGACGAAGTCGACGCGGCCGGGCCCGTTGCTTTGCAGCACGTCAACCGGCAACAGCACACCATCGATGACATGCGCGATGCCGTTGGATGCCTCAAGGTTGGTCGCGATCAGGTTTGGATCAGGCACGTCGGGGTCGTTGTCGACCAAGGTGGCCCCGTCCACGCCGATGGTGGCACCCAGCAGAGTGTCCAGCGTGGTGGACCCCAACACTGCGTCCGCGTCCTGCGACCCGGGCGACACGTGATAGAGGAGGATGTCCGTCAGCAACGCGATAGGATCGCCGCCAGCGCTCAGCAAGGTCAGCGCATCGACGATATAGGCGAACGCCTCTCCCTCGTCCGACCCGGCAAAGCCCAAGGCCGTCGCCAAGCCGACAAAAGCCGCATCGTTCGGGGCAAAAACGGTCAGGTCAGCTTCGGGATCGTCCAGCGCGCCTGCAAGCCCGGCGGCCTGAACCGCGTTCAGCAGAATGTCGAAGTCGGTCCCGTCTGTGTCGAACACCCCGCCGCTGGCAGCAACCAGACCTGTCAGGGTCGGCAGTTCAGGCGGCTCGGGCGTGTTGCCGGGAATATCGAGCGGCAAGAGCACCCGGTCGATGGCCTGGATTGTGCCGTTTGTGGCGGTGATATCCGGCACAACGATGTTCGGGTTCTCGATGTCCGGTTCGGCATCGATCAGTTCAGTGCCGTCTGCGCCGATGGATGCGCCCGTCAGCAACGTGTCTATCGTTCCTGCGTCTGCAATCTCGTCCGCCGTCCTGGCACCGGGCGACACGTGATACAATAGGATGTCCGTGAGCAGTGGAATTGGATCGCCGTCCGGTGCCAGTTCGGTCAACGCCGCGGCGATGGCGCCAAATACGGCATCTTCGTCGGACGTGTCGCCGGTAAACCCAAGGTCCACCGCCAGTTGTGTGAAGGCCGCGTCTGTCGGGGCAAACACGGTGATATCATTTGAATTCTGCACGGCTCCGACCAGATTGGCCGCAGTCAGTGCTTGAACCAGAATGTTGAAATCGTCAGATCCGGCCGCAATGGCCACGATGTTCTGTGTCGTGTCGCCGGCGCCAAGGTCTGCGTAGGCCACGTGGAAGACGTCTGCTGCGCCTGTCACCGTCAGTTCGGTGCCAGCAGGCGGCACGGCGCCACGATATGTGAAATAATCAGTGTGGCTGTGTTCCTGCTCGATCTCGATCAGGACGTATTCGTTGCCGTCCGAACCCGTGAGGTGGAATGCACGCTCGGCATAGACCCGTGCGCCTGTTCCGACGTCTTCTCCGCCAGACAGAATTGATGCCTCTTGCCCGTGTCGGTCGATGGAAAAGTCAAAAATGTCACCGCTGAGGGTGGCGTCGTTGTCGGTCACTTCGAATTCGAGGGTCGCGACGTCCGGTTGCGTAAAGACGGAGCCGTGCCCCAGGTTTCCCTGGGACAGGTCGCTTTCAGCAAATCCGGTAAAGGTGAATGTCGTTGTTGGCATGATTCAGTCTCCGTCCGGAAGGTGAGGGTTTAGGGAAGCAGAACGCGGTCGATCACGTGGATCACGCCGTTCGAGGCCAGAATGTCGGCCTGGATCACGTTCGACTTCTCGACCTTCACACCGTTGCGGCCGTCGATATGGACGTTTGCGCCATTTACGGTCGCAACGCTCAGGCGCTGACCGGCAAGGTCGGAGGACAGGGTCTGACCCGGCACGACGTGGTAGGTCAGGATGCTGACCAACTGGTCCTTGTTCTCAGGCTTCAGCAGATTTTCGACGGTGCCCGCAGGCAGTGCTGCAAATGCTTCATCCGTGGGGGCGAAGACGGTGAAAGGACCGGGGCTTTTCAGCGTGTCGACCAGATCAGCGGCCTGAACGGCGGCGACCAATGTGTTGAAGGACCCGGCAGCGATCGCGGTATCCACGATGTCGGGTTGCGTGTTCATCTCCGCGCAAGCGCCCAGAGTGGCCAGAGCCGCGCCAACGGCGGTCATCTTCATAAAGGAACGGCGTTTCATAGGTAGTCTCCCAAAGTTCACGACACGGGGTCGTGCTGTCCGATATTATATGTGGGAATATTTCCCACGGATGACGAAGTGACGCAGCCCCCGAAGAATTCAAGGTTTTGCGTGGAAAAATTTTCCACACGACGTATTGTTATGCCATGGCAAGAAGCGAGCACATTGACGTATCCGGCGCATTTCTGCGTATTCTCAGAGGGTTACTGCGCCCACTGGTACGCACGATGATTGCGCGCGGCCTGACGGCCCCGGTTGTCTACAGCCTGTTGAAACGGGTCTATGTCGAGGTGGCGGAGGAGTCTTTTCGCCTTGATGACAAGCCGCTGACCGACAGCCGCATCGCCCTTTTGACCGGCGTGCACCGCAAGGACATCCGCACAATCCGGGCCGAAGGTGCCGACGAAACGGGAGCTTCCCGCCGAAAAAGCGCGTTATTGGCGACCGTGATCGGGCAGTGGATGTCCGCCCCGGACTTCACCGAGGCCACCGGCACGCCCATCTTGCTGCCCCGGCAGGTGGACAGCGGCCCCGACTTCGAAACACTTGTCCGCTCCGTCAGCCGCGACGTGCGACCGCGCACCGTACTGGATGAGTTGCAGAACGCAGGCCTTGTCACCGAAACACCTGATGGGCTGCTGCAATTGGAAGCCGATGCCATTGTCGGCACCGGCAATGCTCCGGACAAGGAAGCGTTCTTTGCTGCCAATGTGGGGGATCATCTCGCCGCGGCGACAGAGAACCTGCTGGCAGAAACCCCTCCGTTCTTCGAGCGGGCGGTGTTCTACAACCAACTCCCGCCAGAGGCCGTGGATGCCATCGAGACCGCGGCGCGCGCGCAGGCTCAAGCCATGTTGGAAGACCTGAACCGCCAGTCCAGCGCCCTGCACCGCGACAGTAAAGATGCGCCCGGCCCTCGACAACGCTATCGTCTGGGCATTTACTTCTACCGCGAAGACACCGCTGATGCGGACCAAGACGAGAAGGCCCAAGACCCGTGACACGTTTGACAAGACGCACTGCGCTTGGGCTTTTGGGCGGCACCGCGTTGACAGCATGCGCCCCGGCCATTTCCACCTCCCAACTAGGTGACGATCCGTTTGAAGGCGGGATCGGCGGCACCGGCATCGTTGGACTGATGACAGGCAGCGGCAGCGTGCTTGTGAACGGCCTTCGGGTCGAGGTGACGTCCTCCACCCGCATTTTCGACGCAAACCGGCGCGGGGGCGACAGCATGCTTGTGCCCGGTCGCACGCTGACGACGCTGGCCCGTGCCCGGCTTGGCCGGTTTGAAGCCCAACGCATCGACATTGATGACCCGTTGACTGGCATCCTCTTGCGGCAGGGTTCGGGATACTCGGTGAACAGCACGCCCGTTCTTGGCCTGACAAACGCCGCCGCAAACGCAGGCGAGCGGGTCACGGTCAGCGGCATCTGGCAGTCGGATGGATCGGTCCAGGCCAGTCTTTTGCAATCCGCGCCACAGGGCGAAGACATCGTATCGGGCGTTTTGACCGGATCGGCGTCCGAGGGCTGGCGTATCGGGCAAACACCACTCACACCGCCGCCCGGTCGGAGCCTGATCTCCAGCCAATTCGTTGTTGCGAAAGGCCAGTTCACGCACGGAACGCTACAGGTCTCATCGCTCGATTTTGGCCGCTTCCGCGAAGGGGGCAACACGCTGCGCCAATTGTCGGTCGAAGGGTATCTTGAGCCTGTCGCAACGGCACCCGGCTTCCGGGTCGCAGGTCTGGGTCACAGCTTTGACCAGCGCTTGCAGCTTGGTGGATTTGCCAGCAGACGCGCCGTATATTTCGGGCCATACACGGGTCGCTTCGTGGCGCGACGCGCCGTGTTGCTGCCGGACGCGCCATGGCAGCGCGCCTCGCTTTTGCGCCCGGCAGACGGTCGCAACAGTGCGCGCTATCTGGGGGGCGATCAGGCCCGCAGCGTGCCGACGCGCTGATCTTCAGGACGTAAACAGGGACCGTCGCGCGGTGATCCACGCGGCCACAAAATCCACAAATGCGCGGACGCGCGCACTGCGCCGCAGGTCGCCATGCAGCAAAATCCACACCCCACGGCCCGGACCAGCCGGCACGCCCGGCACGCGCACCAGATCCGGATGCGGATCGGCAAGAAACGCTGGCACCCACGCCATGCCCAGGCCTGCGGCCGCCGCCTCGGTCTGCATGAAAATCTCAGGCAATTTGTGGCGCGGTTGCGCCTTGGGCAACGGTGTCTGAGCGATCCAGCTGTCATCACCGCCCCACCCGATCCAATGCGCGCCTTGGCCTTGCGTCTCGACAAGATCGGGGTGCGCGGCGATGTAATCCGGCGTGGCAAAGGCCGCGTTCACATAGTCGACCACACGGCGCCCGACGAGGTCATCATCGATCTTGTTGGCCGCCCGGACAGACACATCCGCCTCTTGCCGTGACAGGTCAGAGATCTTGTTGGTCGCGACCACGTCTACGCGGATGTCGGGGTATTGCGCCGTGAATTCCGCCAGGATCGACACGAAGAACTTGTGCCCGAAAGATGGTGGCAGACTGACACGCACCGTCCCGCTGGGCACGCTATCAAGCCCTGTCAGACGGCGCTGCACTTCGAGCATTCGCCGCTCCATCTCTTCGGCGTGGGGCAACAGCATCTCGCCCGGTTGCGTCAGTGTCAGACCGCGGGCAGAGCGATCGAACAGGCGTGTGCCAAGGCTACCTTCTGCCCCCTGCAACGCCCGCGCGACGGTCGCGTGGTTCACGTTCAGATCGGTCGCTGCCCCACGCAGGCTGCCCGCCCGGTGGATCGCCAGAAGTACCCGCATCTGGTCCCAGTTCATATCCGGCATCCTCACCCCCACTTGGATCGGTAACTATCCGCCATGGCCAAATATTGGCTGTACCACTCGCAAAACCAACGCGCTACACTTTCTCGTGTGAGGTGTGGTCCTGCCAAAAATTCCTGTCAACTATGGACTGTACCGAGTCGCGGCGCAGACCGCCCCTGCGCCCTGTTAACTGTCCTGATTCAAGGAGCTTTCCCCACATGACCGCCTTGTCTGCCCCCCTGGCTCCAAACCAGGCCATGGACCTGTTCACGCGTACGCGCACAAGAACCGATGCGCTGGCCGCCCCGCTCACGCCCGAAGACACGATGTTGCAAAGCATGGAGGATGCCTCGCCCGCGAAATGGCATCTGGCCCACACGACGTGGTTCTTCGAGGAGTTCATTCTGAAGCCGCGCGTGCCCGGATACACCTCGCCCGATGACCGCTTCGCATTTTTGTTCAATTCGTATTACACCCAAGCCGGTCCGCGCCATGCGCGCGACAAGCGGGGCCTTGTGTCCCGTCCGGGCGGCGAGGCGGTGCGGTCCTACCGCGCTCATGTGGAGGATAGCCTGTCCGATCTGCTGACCGCCCGCCGAGATGACTGCGACGACATTGCCGGGCTGGTCGAACTGGGCTGCCATCACGAGATGCAGCATCAGGAGCTTCTGGTCACAGACCTGTTGCACGGGCTCAGCTTCAATCCACTGATGCCCACCTACAAGGACCCTGCGCCGCTGCCTGTGACGTCCGAGGTCTCATTGACCTTTACCCGCCACGACGGTGGATTGGTCGAGATCGGGCATGATGGGCCGGGCTTTGCCTATGATTGCGAGGGACCCCGGCACAGGACTTACCTGACCCCCTATGAAATCGCGGACCGCCCCGTCACCAACCGCGACTGGATCGCGTTCGTGGAAGACGGCGGCTATGACGACGTCCGTCACTGGCTGATGGAAGGCCATGCCGTTTCCCAGCGCGAGGGCTGGTCTCATCCGCTGTACTGGTGGAGCCAGGACAATGAGTGGTGGACCTTCACCTTGCGCGGGCCGCAACCCGTCGCCTTGGACGCGCCCGTGGTTCATGTCAGCTATTACGAGGCCGATGCCTTCGCCCGTTGGGCCGGGGGCCGCCTGCCCACCGAGGCCGAGCATGAGGTGGCGTTCCGGGACACGGCCCTGCGTGGAAACCTGATGGGTGATGCGGACGCCATCGGTGCACTGCGCCCCCTGCCCGGTCCCGGCATCTGGGGCGATGTGTGGGAATGGACCGCGTCCGACTTTGCCCCCTATCCCGGCTTCCGGCCGCCCGAGGGGGCGCTTGGAGAATACAATGGCAAGTTCATGGTCAACCAGCGCGTGCTGCGCGGTGGATCCTGTGCCACACCACGCGAACAGATGCGCGCCACCTACCGCACCTTTTTCTATCCCCATCAACGCTGGCAAATGCTGGGCTTGCGCCTTGCGCGGGATGTGTCCTGATGGACGGCACATTGCAGGTCAAAACGACCGCGCACCCGGAAACCGACGCGTTGACTGTTGATGCGCTGGAAGGGCTGTCGCAGCCCCAGAAGACGCTCAGCCCCAAGTGGCTCTATGACCATACCGGCAGCGCCCTGTTTGAGCGGATCACGCAACTGCCGGAATACTACCCCACCCGGACCGAGGCTGGCATCTTGCGAGACAACGCCACTGCTTTGGCAGGCCTTGTGCCCAATGGCGGCGCCTTGGTCGAGCTTGGATCGGGCGCCTCCGTCAAGACACGCACGCTATTGGACGCAGGGGCGCATTTTGGCGCCTATGTGCCCATCGACATCTCGCGCGACTTTCTGTTCGAGACGGCGGAAGACCTTGCCCGGCGCTATTCTGCCCTGACCATCACACCTGTGGTCGCAGATTTCACCGGGCCTGTTGCCCTGCCCCCTACGCTGGCCCAAACACCCAAAGTCGGCTTCTTCCCCGGCTCGACCATTGGCAATCTCGTTCCCGAACGCGCTCAAGCCCTGCTTGCAGGCGCACGCAATTGGGACGGGATCGAGGCGTTCATTCTGGGCGCGGACATGGTCAAGGACACGCACGACCTGATCGCCGCCTACGACGATGCCCAAGGGGTCACTGCGCAGTTCATCAGCAACATCCTTGTACGGCTGAACCGCGAGGCGGGTGCGGATTTCGACCTGAGTGCCTTTGCTTACCGCGCCAGTTGGGACCCGGAATTGGCACGCATCGACATGGCACTGGTTTCATTGCGCGACCAATCGGTGACACTTGCGGGCGAGGTCTTTGCCTTTCACGATCAGGAACCGATCCATGTGAGTGCAGCCCGGAAGTACACACCTCAAAGCCTGGCCCTGTTGGCGCACGCGGCCGGATGGGAGGTTGCGACGCGCCACAGGGATGCAGATGACCGCTTTTCGGTCGTGGTGCTCGCTCCACGGGATTAATTCAGAACCGGCATCGCGCGCAGGCGCTCTCTGGCCATGTCAATGAAGGCACGCACCTTCGCCGGTGCGCGACGGCCTTCGGCGTGGACCAGGTGGATAGGCAGGGGGGCTGGTTCGAAACCTTCCAGCACGGTGCGCAAGGTCCCATCCATCAGGTCCGGGCCCACTTGATACGACAGAACACGTGTCAGTCCCCAGCCCTGTTTTGCGACCGCAATGGCAGCCGCCACACTGCTGAGCCGCAAGCGCGGCTTGACCCGAACGATCTGCTGCTGATCGGGGCCGAACCGCCAGTCGGCCACGGGGCTGACGGGTCCTGCCGACACGATTTGGTGCGCGGCCAGATCATCGGGGGTTTGCGGCACGCCTATGCGCGTCAGGTAGTCCGGGGACGCGCATATGATGCGCCGAACCTGCCCCACCCGCACGGCAGACAGGCCGGATGACGGCAGCGACCCGATGCGCACGGCCACGTCGAACCCTTCCTCGATCATGTTGACGACCCGGTCGACCATCAGCACATCGCTCGTCACATTCGGGTACATGTTCAGAAAGTCGGTCAGGATCGGGGTCACGTAAATGCGCCCAAACTCGTTGGAGCATGTGATGCGCAACTGGCCCACCGGGTTCGTCGCCGCCCCGACAGCGGCGTCATCGGCAGCCTGCAGCTGCGCCAGGATGTGGCGAGCGTCCTCAAGATAGGTCTGCCCTACTTCCGTCAACCGCACCCGGCGCGTGGTGCGGGTGAACAGACGTGCGCCCAACCGCTCCTCCAGCGCGTTCACTCCGCGGGTGGCCGAGGGTGCGCTGAGCCCCATGGCTCGCGCACCTCCGGCAAAGCTCTCGGCTTCGGCCACGGCGATGAAGACTTCCAAGCTTTGCAGTCGGTCCATAAGCCGCTCATTTACACCAAATTACGGAATAATGTCTTTCAGAATGGGTATATTCAATCGCTGTACGTCGCAATGTAAGTTTGAGCCACGGGCGGAACAGCCCCACCCCAAGACCCAAAGGACACGTCATGACAACCCAAGCGCCCCGCCCGCCTGTACCACCCTTCACCGCCGAAATGGCCGTGGAAAAGGTGCGGCTTGCCGAAGATGGCTGGAACGGCCGCGACCCAGCGAAAGTGGCCCTCGCCTATACGCCAGACAGCACATGGCGGAACCGGGCCGAGTTCGTGACCGGCCGCGCCGAAATCGAAGCCTTCCTGACCCGGAAATGGGCCAAGGAGTTGGACTACCGACTGATCAAAGAGCTTTGGGCCTTCGCGGGAAACCGCATCGCCGTTCGCTACGCCTATGAATACCACGACGACAGCGGCAACTGGTTCCGAGCCTATGGCAACGAGAACTGGGAGTTCGACGAGAACGGCCTGATGGCGCACCGTCACGCCAGCATCAACGAACACCCCATCGCGGAAGAAGACCGCAAATTCCGTTGGCCGTTGGGCCGACGCCCCGATGACCACCCTGGCTTAAGCCACTTCGGATTTTAATCGAAAGGACCCCAACCATGACATCCCCCATCAAACTTTACCGAAACCCCAAATCCGGCCACTGCCACCGGGTCGAACTGATGATGTCTCTGCTGGACGTGCCCTACGAGACGGTCGATCTCGACATGGCCAACGGCGCGCACAAAGCGCCCGAGTACCTTCAGATCAGCCCCCTGGGCCAAGTGCCCGCAATCGACGACGACGGCACGACATTGTCGGACTCAAACGGTATCCTTGCCTATCTGGTCAGCCGCTACGGCAGTGATGATTGGATCGGAACGACGCCCGTGGAAAAGGCCGAAATCCAGCGCTGGCTCTCCATCGCAGCGGGTGAGATCGCCTCCGGCCCCGCAGCGGCCCGACTGGTGACCGTGTTCGGCGCGGGCCTCGACCATGCGGCCGCCAAGGCCAAAGCGCACGGGCTTTTCAAGGTCATGGAGGCAGCGCTTGACGGCAAGACCTTCCTCGTGGGTGAGCGCCTGACCATCGCGGACGTGGCGGGCTACAGCTATGTTGCGCACGCGCCCGAAGGTGGTGTCAGCCTTGACGCCTATCCCAACATCCAAAGCTGGCTGGCCCGGATCGAGGCGCTGCCGAAGTTTGTCGGAATGGCAAAGTCTCCGATCCCCGACGCCGCCTGACCCTACCTTCTGCGCTGCGGGCTCTCCGGCCCGCGGCATCCCCACTCCTGATCCAAGGGACCCTTCCGATGTTTGATGCGACCAATCCTTTCCACCCCGGTGAACTCAAGGCACAAGTCCGCGCGGGCAAAACGGATGTCCCTGAATGGGCTGCCGGTTTCATTCGACCGTTCATGCCGGATCAACACAGAGACTTCTTTTCCCAACTGCCCTTTCTGGTGTTGGCGGGGGCAGACACGGCCGGACGCCACTGGGTGACGCTGCTGGATGGACCCGAGGGCTTCATCACATCCTCTGACCCGACGGCGCTGCAGATCAACACGACCCCAGATACGCAGGACCCGCTGGCCACCGCACTTGCAACCGGCAGCCCTGTCGGGATGCTCGGTATCGAATTGGACAGCCGGCGCCGCAACCGGATGAACGGGCACATGCGCTGCACAGCGGCAGGCTTCGTGATCGACGTTGACCAGAGTTTTGGCAACTGCCCGCAATATATTCATGAACGTACGTGGCGCCGTGTCCCCGCGGGGACACCTGTACGCGCCCAGCACTCAGTCTCGCTTTCGAAAGAGCAGACGGCGCGCATCGGCACGGCGGATACCCTGTTTATCGGAACAGGCCAGCAGCAACGCGAGGATCACGCGTCCAACGGGTTCGATGCGTCGCACCGGGGCGGCGCGCCGGGATTTGTCGATGTCGTGGACGCCACGCATCTGCGCATCCCGGACTATGCGGGCAACAACTTTTTCAACACCATCGGCAATCTCGTTGAAAACCCTGCCATCGGGTTGGTGTTTGTCGATTTCGAAACCGGAGGCCTGCTGCACCTGACAGGCCGCGCGACCATCGACTGGGAGCCCGAAGACAGCCACGATGAAGGTGCGCAACGAATGATAGATGTAACTATTGACGCGGTGGTGGATCGACCCGCTGCGCTGTCTTTGCGGTGGTCCACAGACACGAGCGGTCTGCGCGAACTCGTCGTGATCGACAAGGTCGTTGAAAGCGCAGATATCATGTCGTTTCATCTTGGATCGGCTGATGGCACACCACTTGAGCCTTTTGCAGCAGGTCAGCACTTGCCGATAGAACTGGATGTCCCGGGCCGTGAAGACGTGGTGAAACGCAGCTATTCGCTGTCTGGTGCACCCGGATCAGATCACTACCGTCTCAGCATCAAGCGTGAGGCCCATGGCACTGCGTCCCGGCACTTGCACGACGCCGTCGCTGTGGGAGATCGCATCACTGCGCGGACGCCGTCCGGTGATTTCGTGGTGCCGCGCGGCAATGGTCCGCTGGTTCTGGTCAGTGCCGGTGTGGGGCTGACACCGATGGTCGCCGCGTTGCATGAGGTCGCCGGTGAAGGGACAGAGCGTCCTGTCTGGTACGTGCATGGTGCGCGGGACAGTCGGCACCACGCGCTGACGGATGAAGTGCGCCAATTGGCGCGCAGCAGCGCTAATGTCTCGGTCAAAATTGCGTACAGCCAACCTGGGTCTGCGGATGTCGAAGGGCTGGATTATGACACGCAAGGCCGCGTGACAACCGAGCAGCTTTTGAACCTGAATGTCGGGCCAGACGCAGATTACATGCTGTGCGGTCCTGCCCGCTTTCTGTCTGATATCCGCACCGGGTTGGAACGTGCAGGGGTGCCCAGCGAGAGAATTCATTTTGAGACCTTTGGCCCGACAGGCTGAAGGATACCTGTCCTGTGCAGGCATTGGGGCGCGGATGGCATATGAGTGGTCACCGGTACTGTGGTGCAGACATCACCACCGCCCTTGGACCCACCCTACTCTCTAAGACCACTGTGCGGCACATGCAGTGCCGCCCTTCGACGTCTGTAAGCACGCCCGGTGCGGATAAATATGCGAATTCTCTCTAAATTGTTGCACATTGTCTCATTTAATGATACAAATAATCTCATTAAATGTAAAACGGCAAGGTCAACTGATATTCTCGATCCATGCCTTTTCGCACTCCAATAATGCCAGATTGATACCATGATAAGACCAGTATAGAGTTCTGCGCATGGCACTTCCTGTCGAAACCTTCTTCCTGCAACCCGGCCATCAAGGCACTTTGCAAAGCCAGGTGCAGCAGATGATTGCCCACGGCATTCTGTCAGGGCGGTTCGGATCGGGCGAAAAGCTGCCTTCGACCCGCAAACTTGCGACCCATCTTGGCATCAGCCGCATCACCGTGACGCTTGCCTATACCGAACTTGTGGCCTCCGACTACCTCACTGCGCGGGGCCGTTCCGGTTACTACGTGTCAGCCAATGCGCCCGTCCCGCCAAGCTATCAGCCGCAACCAGCATCCGGTGATGCCGTCGACTGGACCCGGGCCATCGGACAGCGCTTTTCGGGCGGCTTGACCCTTAGCAAGCCGCAGGATTGGGCCCGCTTCAAATACCCCTTCATCTACGGCCAGACCGATCCGCAACTGTTTGACCATGCCAACTGGCGCCAATGCGCGTTGCAGGCTTTGGGCCAACGGGATTTTGCTGCCTTGACGTCGGACTACTTTGATCAAGACGATCCGCAGCTGATCGAGTTCATCCAGCGCAACACGCTTCCCCGCCGCGGGATTTCAGCAAACGCAGATCAGATCCTCATCACTCTGGGCGCACAGAATGCGCTTTGGCTGGCGGCTCAGATCCTTTTGACACAACGCCGCACAGCCGCTTTCGAAGATCCGTGCTACCCGGCACTGCGCGAAATCCTAACGCAATCACGCTGCCATCTGGCACCTGTGCGCGTCGACCGCGATGGCTTGCCGCCAGATGGCATCCCCCCGGACACGGACGTCATCTTTTCGACCCCCAGCCACCAGTGCCCGACAACGTCCACCATGCCCATGGCCCGCAGGCAGGCCCTGCTGGACCGAGCACGCGAGTTGGACGCCCTGATTGTCGAAGACGATTACGAGTTCGAGATGTCGTTTCTCGAACCGCCTTCACCCGCGCTCAAATCCATGGATGTGGACGGGCGCGTGATTTATGTTGGCAGCTTCTCGAAATCCCTCTTTCCGGGTCTGCGGCTTGGGTATCTGGTGGGGTCAGAGCCATTTGTGCGCGAAGCCCGCGCGCTGCGTACCTCTGTCCTGCGCCACCCACCCGGACATATCCAGCGCACAGCGGCGTATTTCCTGTCGATGGGGCACTATGATGCCCAAATCCGCAAAATGGGCGCAGCTCTGCATAAGCGCCGCGATGCGATGCAATCCGCCATCGAGGCACACGGGCTGGAGATCGCGGGACAGGGTGCTTTCGGCGGCTCATCCTACTGGATGCGGGCACCACAGCACGTAGATACACGGCAATTGACGCAGCAGTTGCAAGGGGTTGGTGTCCTCATCGAACCGGGACACGCGTTCTTTTCCGGGGACGACCAGCCGCAGAACTACTACCGCCTTGGGTATTCGTCGATCAACATCGACCGTATCCACGATGGCGTTGGCCTCATTGCCAAAGCGCTATCAGACCACCCTGGACCTAAATAGACATTTCAACTGGCCCTAACGCGACGTCCCACACCCCTTTACCGTCTGCCCCAACCTACCCGGGGCGATTCGACGCCCCCGCCCCCTATTGGAGACTGCCCCATGAAGATGACCACCGAAGAAGCCTTTGTGAAATGCCTGCAGCGCCACGGTATCGAGCATGCCTTTGGCATTATCGGATCGGCCATGATGCCCATTTCCGACATCTTCCCGGACGCTGGCATCAAGTTCTGGGACTGCGCCCATGAAGGTTCCGCGGGCATGATGTCTGACGGCTTCACCCGTGCCACTGGCAAGATGTCGATGATGATTGCACAAAACGGCCCTGGCATTACGAACTTTGTGACGGCTGTCAAAACGGCATATTGGAACCACACACCGCTGCTTTTGGTGACCCCGCAGGCCGCGAATAAAACAATCGGTCAGGGCGGCTTTCAGGAAGTCGAACAGATGAAACTGTTCGAAGACATGGTCGCCTATCAGGAAGAAGTCCGTGACCCGACACGTGTGGCCGAGGTTCTGACCCGCGTGATCAGCCAAGCCAAGCGCCTGTCCGGCCCTGCGCAACTGAACATCCCGCGCGACTTCTGGACCCAAGTGATCGACATCGAAATTCCTGATCCCATCGAGTTCGAAGCGTCCCCCGGCGGCCAGAATTCGGTGGCTGAAGCCGCCAAGATCCTGTCCGAAGCCAAGAACCCTGTCATCCTGAACGGCGCAGGCGTTGTCCTGTCCCAAGGCGGTCTGGCCGCATCCCAGGCACTGGCGGAGCGTCTGACGGCCCCGGTCTGCGTGGGCTACCAGCACAACGATGCGTTCCCCGGAAACCACCCGCTGTTCGCAGGCCCGCTGGGCTACAACGGCTCGAAGGCCGGCATGCAGCTGATCTCCGAAGCGGACGTGGTTCTGTGCCTCGGCACCCGCCTCAATCCGTTCTCGACCCTGCCCGGCTATGGCATCGAATACTGGCCAACGGATGCGAAGATCATTCAGGTCGACATCAACCCCGACCGCATCGGCCTGACCAAAAAGGTCACCGTGGGCATCGTGGGTGACGCCGCGAAAGTGGCCAACGGTATCCTTGGCCAGCTCGCCGACGATGCGGGTGACGCAGGCCGCGCAGACCGCAAAGCCAACATCGCCCAGAAGAAATCTGCATGGGCGCAAGAATTGACGTCCATGAACGAAGAGCAGGATGACCCCGGCACCAACTGGAACGAGCGTGCCCGCGCGGCGAAGCCCGACTGGATGAGCCCCCGCATGGCGTGGCGCGCGATCCAGTCCGCGCTGCCTGTCGAGGCGATCATCTCCTCTGACATCGGCAACAACTGCGCCATCGGCAACGCTTATCCGTCCTTCGAAGAGGGCCGCAAGTATCTGGCCCCCGGTCTGTTCGGTCCCTGCGGCTACGGCCTGCCCGCCATCGTCGGTGCCAAGATCGGCCAGCCAGATGTGCCGGTTGTGGGCTTTGCCGGTGATGGCGCCTTCGGCATCGCGGTGAACGAACTGACGGCCATTGGCCGCGGCGACTGGCCCGCGATTACGCAGATCGTGTTCCGCAACTACCAGTGGGGCGCCGAAAAGCGGAATTCGACCCTGTGGTTTGACGACAACTTCGTCGGGACCGAGCTGGACGAGGACGTGTCCTACTCCGGTATCGCGAACGCCTGTGGCCTGAAGGGTGTCGTGGCCCGCACACAGGAAGAGCTGACCGCCGCGCTGAACCAAGCGATCAAGGACCAGATGGAAAACGGCATCACCACGCTGATCGAAGCCATGATCAACCAAGAACTGGGTGACCCGTTCCGCCGCGATGCGATGAAGAAGCCCGTGTCTGTCGCTGGCATCTCCAAAGACGATATGGTTCCGCAAACCGCTGCGTGATCTGTTAAAGACCGAGGGGACGGGTTTACGCCTGTCCCCTCATTTTTGTTTCCGAAAGGTATTTCGTGCCCCAATCCTTCCTGTCCGATGCCACTGCTATCCCCCCCGCGCACATCATCGAAATGGCGCAACAGGCGGCCAGCCCCCGCGTGGCAATCGCCCGCGCTGGTGCCCCCTTGCCGATGCTGGCAGCCAAGGAAGCAACCGAAGCCAACATGATGATCCCCGTCTTCACGGGTGAGCGTCACATGATCAAGGCGGAGGCAGAGAAGCTGGACTGGGACATCTCCGGCTTTGAGTTGATCGAGGCCGAGGGCGAAGCCGCGTCCGGTATGGCTGCGGCTTTGGCTTGTGGCGAGGGTCGGGCGGATGTCCTGATGAAAGGGCAACTCCATACCGATGCGTTCATGCGCGCCGCTGTCTCGCGCGACGCAGGCCTGCGCACCGGCCACCGCTTTGTCCATATCTTCCACATCACCACGCCTGACGGCACCGGGTCGATCACGATCTCCGACGCCGCTGTGAACGTGACCCCGAACCTCGACACGCGCAAAGATGCGACCGCCGAAGTGGTCAAACTGCTCCATAGACTGGGCAATGCACGCCCTAAGGTCGCGTTCCTGTCAGCGACCGAAAGCCCTATCGAAAGCGTGCCTTCCTCCATCGAAGCGCGCGACCTGCGTGATTGGGCGCTTGAGAACATCGCCGACGCCGATTTCTCCGGTCCGCTGGCGTTCGATCTGATCATGTCGCCCAAATCCGTCGCGACCAAGAAGATGACCGACGACCCCGTGGCAGGCAAAGCAGACGCGATCATTGTACCTGACATCGTATCGGGCAACGGCCTGTTCAAATCCTTCGTCTATCTTGCCGGGGGCTGCGCAGGCGGCATCGTTATGGGGGCCAAGGTCCCAATCCTGTTGACCAGCCGCGCCGACCCACCGGCTGCGCGCCTGTCTTCCGTGGCCCTCGGGGCCATCATGGCCGCCGCATGATTCTGGTCATCAACGCAGGCTCGTCCTCCATCAAAGTGGCGCTGTTTCAGCCCGACCTGAGCGAAGTGATGGCGGGACAAGTCAGCGGCATTGGCGGCGCATTGGCCCATCTGACTTTGGGCGACGAAGACCAAAATGTCTCCGCCCCGGATCATGACGCGGCGCTGACGACCATCCTCGAAAGCCTAGCACGGCAAGGGATCACACCAGACAAGCTGACCGCCGCCGCCCATCGCGTGGTTCATGGCGGCACGTCACTGGTGGACCCCGTCGCTGTTGATGATACCGTGCTCGCAGGGATCGAGGCGGCCACGCCCCTCGCCCCCCTGCACAACCCCAACAACCTCGCAGGCATCCGCGCGCTACAAACGCTCGCCCCCGGCCTGCCGCAATATGCAAGCTTCGGCACGGCGTTCCACGCCAACCAACCCGAGGTCGCCACCACTTACGCCCTGCCTAAAGAGCCGCGCAGCATGGGCATCCGTCGCTACGGCTTCCACGGCCTCAGTTACGCCTGGATCGTCACACAATTTGGCGACGCCTTGCCCAAACGCCTGCTTGCCTTCCACCTTGGCTCGGGCGCGTCGCTCTGCGCGATTCACAACGGCACCTCCGTCGCCACGTCCATGGGCTACTCCCCGCTCGATGGGCTGACCATGGGCACCCGCTCTGGCGCCATTGACGGCATGGCCGTCCTGCGCCTTGCCGAAATCTACGGGCACGACCAAGCTGCACATTTGCTGAACCACGAAAGCGGTCTCAAGGGCCTTGGCGGCAGCAACGACATGCGCCTTCTGCTGGCTGCCGACACTGATGCCGCAAACCTCGCCGTCGACCACTTCTGCTACTGGGCCGCCCGCCACGCAGGCTCTGCCGTCGTTGCGATGGGCGGTCTTGACGCAGTCGCCTTCACCGGCGGCATTGGCGAAAACGCAGAACCCATTCGGACCCGTATCATGGACCATCTCAAACTGTTCGGAGATGTCGACGTCCACGTCGTCAAAGCCGACGAAGAACGCCAGATCGCAACCGACGCCCTCGCCCTGATCCAAGGAGACACCTGATGCCCAAGGACCAACCGGACCTCGACCTCTCGCCAAAAGTCTCGGACGAGGTGCGCAAGACGACCTGCTACATGTGCGCCTGCCGCTGCGGGATCAACGTGCACCTCAAAGACGGCAAGGTCGCTTATATCGAAGGCAACCGCGACCACCCGGTAAACCAGGGCGTGCTCTGCGCCAAAGGCTCTGCTGGCATCATGCAGGTCAACGCGCCCTCGCGCCTGCGCAAGCCGCTCAAGCGTGTGGGCGAACGCGGATCGGGCGAGTTCGAAGAAATCGAATGGGACGAGGCGTTACAAATCGCAACCGACTGGCTAGCCCCGATTCGCAAGGACGACCCCAGCAAGCTCGCCTTCTTTACAGGCCGCGACCAATCCCAATCTTTCACCAGCTTCTTTGCCCAGAACTTCGGCACCCCCAACTACGCAGCCCATGGCGGCTTCTGCTCCGTCAACATGGCGGCCGCTGGCATCTACACAATGGGCGGCGCGTTCTGGGAATTCGGCCAGCCCGATTGGGACCACACCAAGCTGTTCATGCTGTTCGGCGTGGCCGAAGACCACGACAGCAACCCGATCAAAATGGGGATTGGCAAGATCAAGGCACGCGGCGCGCGTGTGATCGGCGTGAACCCGATCCGCACCGGCTACAATGCCGTGGCTGACGATTGGGTCGGCATCACACCCGGTACCGACGGCCTGTTCATCCTGTCGATGGTCCACTGCCTGATGAAAGCAGGCAAGATCGATGTGAACTATCTGGCGCAATACACCAACGCGCCTTGCCTTGTGAACGGGGACGAGAAATCTCCTGAATTCGGCCTGCTCTTGCGCGATGACGATGGCAAGGAACTGGTGATGGACCGCGCCACGGGCAAACTGACCCCGTTTGACCAAAAGGGCGTCAAACCGGACCTGACGGCCACGCACCGCCATGCAGGCATCAGCCACCGCACGGTCATGCAGCACATGGCCGAACGCTACCTCAGCGACGAATACGCGCCCGAAGCCGTGGCCGACCGCGTCGGCATCTCGGCCAAACGTATCCGTACACTGGCCGCGGAGATTGCCCGCGTGGCATTTGAAGAAGCATTCGAGCTCAACCACGCGTGGACCGATTTCCGGGGTGAGACTCACCTGACAATGCAAGGCCGCCCCGTCTCCTTCCACTCCATGCGCGGGATCTCGGCCCACGCCAACGGCTTCCAGACCTGCCGCGCCCTGCACGTTCTGCAAATCCTGCTCGGCAGCGTTGAGGTTCCGGGTGGCTTCCGCTTCAAACCGCCGTACCCCAAACCAGCCACGGCCCACCCGAAACCGCATTGCGGCACCACACCGGACAAGCCGCTTGATGGTCCACATCTTGGCTTTGTGCACGGCCCCGACGATCTGGCCCTCAAGGACGACGGCACCCCCGCCCGCATCGACAAAGCGTTCACATGGGAAAACCCCATGTCCGCCCACGGGCTGATGCACATGGTGATCTCGAACGCCCACGCGGGCGATCCGTACAAGATCGACACGTTGTTCATGTACATGGCGAACATGTCGTGGAACTCGTCGATGAACACCGGTGGCGTCATGGAAATGCTGACGGACAAGGACGACAATGGCGACTACGTCATTCCGCGCATAATCTATTCGGATGCGTATAGCTCCGAGATGGTTGCCTATGCCGACCTGATCCTGCCCGACACCACGTATCTTGAACGGCACGACTGTATCTCCCTGCTCGACCGGCCCATTTGCGAGGCCGACGCCGCCGCAGACGCCATCCGCTGGCCCGTGATCGAGCCCGACCGCGATGTGCGCGGCTTCCAATCCGTGCTCTGCGAACTTGGCGGCAAACTGGGCCTGCCCGGTTTCACCAACGAAGACGGCAGCCAGAAATACGCCGATTACGCAGACTACATCGTCAACCACGAACGCAAACCGGGCATCGGCCCGCTTGCCGGCTTCCGCATGGGCGAGGACGGGCTGACATCGGGCCGGGGCGGCGTGAACGCGAGCCAGTTGGAAAACTACATTGAAAACGGCGGCTTCTTTGTTGAACACATCCCCGAAGGCGCCAATTACTACAAACCTTGGAACGCCGCGTATCAGGACTGGGCCGTGGGCATGGGCCTCTATGACAGCCCGCAACCCTACCTCTTTTCGCTCTATGTCGAACCGATGCGCCGCTTCCAACTCGCCGCCGAAGGACATGGCGATCAACAGCCGCCCGATCACCTGCGCGAGCGGATCAAGGCCACGATGGACCCGCTGCCCATCTGGTACGACCCCGCGCCCGACAACAAGGTGGACGACTACCCCATCACCGCGCTCACTCAGCGCCCCATGGCCATGTACCACTCTTGGGGCAGCCAGAACGCGTGGCTCCGGCAGTTGCACGGGCACAACCCGCTCTACCTGCCCACCAAGCTGATGCGCGAAAACAACCTCGCAGATGGCGACTGGGCCAAAGTGACATCGCCCCACGGCGAAATCACCGTCCCTGTGCTCGAAATGGCCGCGCTCAACGAAAACACGGTCTGGACGTGGAATGCGATCGGTAAGCGCAAGGGGGCCTGGGCGCTCGACGAAAACGCGCCCGAGGCAACCAAGGGCTTCCTGCTGAACCACCTGATCCACGAATTGCTGCCGCCCAAAGGCGACGGGCTGCGCTGGGCCAACTCCGACCCGATCACCGGGCAGGCCGCATGGTTCGACCTCAAGGTGCGCATCGAAAAAGCAGATGCCCCTGCAGAATCTCAGCCAGCCATGAAGCCGATCAAATCGCCCGTGGGCAAAGGCCCAAAGACCCTCACTTGGAAGGTGGGCAAATGACGGGCATCCAGCGCACGCTCCTCGCCATCGCGGCTTTCGTTGCCATCGCCGTTGGAACATTTGTCTACTTCATCGCCAATTGGGACGCGTCCAAAGCGGAACCGATTGGCATGAAAAGCAACGAGACCCCCTTCATTTCGCCAAATAAACCGCGGGGTCTGGGGCAGCGCCCCAGTCCTGCCCTCTCTGTGAGGACAACCGCATGACCACACTCCCGCACTCCACCACCAAAAAGCTCGGCCTCGTCATCGACTTGGACACTTGCGTCGGCTGCCATGCCTGCGTGATCTCGTGCAAAGGCTGGAACACCGAAAACTACGGTGCGCCGCTGGCGGACACGGATGCCTATGGCAGCGACCCGTCTGGTACGTTCCTCAACCGCGTGCACAGCTATGAGGTCCAACCGCCACAGGGAGAAGCCCAACTTATCCACTTCCCCAAATCCTGCCTGCATTGCGAGGACGCCCCCTGCGTCACTGTCTGCCCGACAGGGGCCAGTTACAAGCGGGTCGAAGACGGGATTGTGCTGGTCAACGAATCCGACTGCATCGGCTGCGGCCTGTGCGCCTGGGCCTGCCCCTATGGCGCGCGCGAAATGGATGCGGTCGAAAAGGTGATGAAGAAATGCACCCTTTGTGTTGACCGGATCTACAACGAAAACCTGCCCGAGGAAGACCGCGAACCGGCCTGCGTGCGCACCTGCCCCGCAGGCGCGCGCCACTTCGGTGATTTTGCGGACCCAGACAGCAACGTGTCGAAACTGACCGCCGAACGCGGCGGCATGGACCTGATGCCAGAACAGGGCACCAAGCCCGTCAACAAGTACCTGCCGCCACGGCCCAAGGACACACTGTCCGAAGGGGCTGGCGACATCGACATCCTCGCCCCCTACCTCGAACCCGTCGCACAAGAGGCCAAAGGCTTCCTCGGTTGGCTCGACAAGACGTTGGAGAAACTCTGATGCATCCAGCCCCCTCAGTGATCTTCTTCACAGTCTTCAGCGGTATCGGCTTTGGCCTGCTGACCTTCCTCGGCCTCGGCTACCCGGCGGTCACCGGCTGGTCGGCCTTTGCGTTCTTCATCATTGCCTATCTCTGCGCGGTGGGTGGTCTGATTTCGTCCACATTCCATCTCGGCCACCCCGAGCGGGCCGTGAAAGCGTTCACACAGTGGCGCTCCTCATGGCTCAGCCGCGAAGGTGTCTGTGCTGTGATTGCTCTGATCACCATGGCGCTTTATGGCGCAGGCCTCGTGTTCTTCGGTCAACGCTGGGGCATCCTCGGCCTGATCGGCGCGATCTTCTCTCTGCTGACCGTGTTTACCACCTCCATGATCTACACTCAGCTCAAGACTATTCCGCGCTGGAACTCCCCCCTGACACCCGCCATGTTCCTCAGCTTCAGCCTCGCGGGTGGTGCGCTGCTGGCAAGTCAGGTCAAATGGGCCATGGCGCTCATCGCCATCTCCGGCGTCATTCAGGTGGTCGTCTGGATGCAGGGTGACGGTGCGCTCAAATCCTCCGGTACCACGCTTGCCACGGCCACAGGTCTCGGCACCAAGGGGGATGTGCGCGCGTTCGAACCACCACATACCGGCACCAACTACCTGCTGCGCGAATTTGCTTTTGTGGTAGGCCGCAAACACAGCATGAAGCTGCGGATTATTTCGTTTGTTCTGATGGTCGTGCTGCCGGTCCTGCTGCTGGCACTGCCGTTCACTCATTGGCTGGCGCTGCTGGCCGTGATCAGCCACGTGGGTGGCGCTCTCGCCTCACGCTGGCTGTTCTTTGCAGAGGCCGAACACGTGGTCGGCCTCTACTACGGCAAACGCTGACGTAGGGTGCGCGGTCTCCGCGCACCGCCTCATATCAAGCCGGCGTGCTCGAGGCCTGCATCGACCAACGCCTTGGTCTCATCCGCCAAACCGGTCAGGGGCAACCGCACCTCGTCCGAACACAGACCCAGACGGGACATGGCGTATTTCGCCCCGACCAACCCCGGCTCGGTAAAGATCGCCTTGTGCAGCGGCATCAGCTTGGTCTGGATGTCTAGTGCCGTGGCGAAATCACCCGCAAGGCACGCTTCCTGCATCTGGCTCAGCAGCTTCGGCGCCACATTGGCGGTCACAGAGATACAGCCGACGCCGCCTACGGCATTAAAGCCATGCGCCACCGCATCTTCGGCACACATCTGGATAAAGTCGGCGCCACAGGTGATGCGTGTATCGCACACTCGGGCCATGTCACCGGTGGCATCTTTCACACCGACGATACGCGGCAGTTTTGCCAGCTCACCCATCGTCTCTGGCGTCATGTCGATAACGGACCGGCCAGGAATGTTGTAGATGAAGATCGGAATGTCGGCGCAATCATGCAGAGCGGTATAATGAGCGATCAATCCGCGTTGCGTGGGCTTGTTGTAATAGGGCGTCACAACCAAAGCGGCATCGGCCCCTACACGCGCAGCATGCTCGACAAAGCGGATCGCTTCAACCGTGTTGTTGGATCCGGCCCCGGCAATCACAGGCACCCGGCCCGCAGCAGCCTTGACCACCGTCTCGATCACCGTCTCATGTTCTTCATGGCTCAGGGTCGGGCTTTCGCCCGTGGTCCCCACAGGCACCAACCCGTGTGATCCTTCGCCGATATGCCACTCGACCAGCTTCTTGAGGGTTTCCAGATCCAAAGCGCCGTTACGAAACGGCGTGACGAGGGCAGGCATAGAACCTTTAAACATTCTCACGCTCCTTTTTTACGTGTGGCAGGCAGAGGGCCTGGGATGAAATGCGCACATGCCCGGAAACGTGAGTTGAATCCTCGCGGGTCAGACATATGCTCACAGGCTCTAGCCACGCGACGACAGGAAATGCAAGATCATGCGCCCAATTGCCCTTGCCCTGACCTTGTTTTTTACACTCGCTGTGGCCGCATCTGCGGAACGGCCGCGCCCACTCGGCTGGGCGATGGACGCGCTGAGAAACGGCAATTGGGATAGCGCCGCCACCCTTGCCGCGCGTGATGGCCCCGTCGCCGCCGACGTCATTGAATGGCAACGCCTGCGTGCCGGACGGGGTACCTATGCCCAAGTTACCGCGTTCCTCGACCGCCGCCCCGACTGGCCGGGCGAGGCGCTGCTGCGCAGCCGTTCAGAAGAGGCGGTGATCGACCGCCCCGACGCCGACATTCTGTCCTTTTTCGCGGAAACGGGCCCCCAAACACCCGAAGGCATCCTTGCCCACGCCGCGGCGCTGATACGTGCCGACCGGATGGGCGAGGCAGAGGCCTCCCTTGTCCTCGCCTGGCGCACGCTCCCCATGGGCGCGCTGACACAGGCTCAGTATCTGGAGGCCCACGCCGACCTTCTCAAACCGCACCACACCGCCCGGCTGGACGCGCTTTTGTGGTCTGGCGACACCACAAGCGCACGGCGCATGTTGGGTCTGGTGGATGACGCTCACGTTGCGCTCGCAAATGCGCGCATCGCCCTGCGCGCGCTCTCGAACAACGTTGACGCAATGATCGACGCCATCCCCGACGCGCTGCAGGACGACCCTGGCCTCGCCCACGCCCGGTTCGAATGGCGGGTGCGCAAGGGCCGCTGGGCCGATGCCAAGGCTCTGCTCATGGACCGCTCACGCTCTGCCGAGAAACTCGGGCGCGCGGACGCATGGGCCAACCGCCGCCGGGCGCTGGCCCGCGATGAAATGCGCGACGGCAACCCGCCCCAAGCCTACCAGCTCGCCGCCCGCCACTTCCTGACCGAAGGGTCCGCTTATGCCGACCTCGAATGGCTCGCGGGCTACATTGCCCTGCGCCTGATGGATGACCCCGAAGTCGCCCTTGGCCACTTCACAAACCATAGAAACGCCACCCGCTCGCCCATTTCGCGCGGGCGCGCAGGCTACTGGATCGGGCGCACACACGAGGCGATGGACCAACCAGAGGCAGCCCAAGCCGCCTACGCCGAAGGGGCGCAATACCAAACCTCATTCTACGGCCTTCTCGCCGCCGAACGCGGGAACCTTCCCATGGACCCGCTTCTTGACGGCTCAGAGTCTTTCCCCGCCTCGCCCTACAATCCCCTCGCCGCCCGCGACCTCTTCGAGGCGGGCCTGCTCCTGCAAGCGTCCGGCGAACTCAGCCTCGCCGAACGGTTCTGGACTCATCTGGCCGAAACGCTCGACCGCGACGCCGCAGGCCGCTTGGGTCAGGTCGCCATCGCCGCAGGCCAACCGCACCTCGCCGTGATGATCGGCAAGCGCGTGGCGCGGCGCGGTATCACGATCCACGCGCCCTACTACCCCCTGCACCCGCTGGCTGATGCGGACCTGCCCATGGCCCCTGAAATGTCCCTCGCCATCGCGCGGCGCGAATCCGAATTTGACCCAGTCGTGCAATCAGGCGTCGGCGCGCGTGGGCTGATGCAAATCATGCCCGGCACCGGGCGCGAGGTGGCCGCCGGTCTGGGTCTGTCCGCCGATCACACAACCGCCCGACTGATCTCCGACCCGGTCTACAACGCACGGCTCGGCGCCACCTATCTCAACCAACTTGCGGGCCGCTTCGACGGCAACGTGATCCTGATGTCGGCAGGCTACAACGCCGGACCCAGCCGCCCCGATCAATGGATGCTGCGCTACGGCGACCCGCGCAAAGGGACCAAGGATTTCGACGTCATCGATTGGATCGAACACATCCCCTTCCGCGAAACCCGCAACTACGTGATGCGCGTGACCGAAAGCTTGCCCATCTACCGCGCCCGTCTGGGCAGCGACCCACTGCCGATTCCGTTTTCCGAAGAACTCACCGGCTCAACCCTGCTGCCGTTCGCGCCACAGGGTGAATAGACCCGCGGCCACGATGATGGCTGCACCGATGATCACATTCACCTCCAGCACTTCGCCAAACACGGTGATGCCCACCAGCGCGGCAAAGACCATCTGAAAATACGCAAAAGGCTGCACCGCGCTCGCCTCTGCCACCTCATAGGTGCGGATCAGCAGCCAATGCCCCAAGGCCCCCGTCAGGCACAGCGCGCCCATCCAGCCCCAATCGGGCGCGGTCATCGGCTCCCAAAACCACACGCCCACGCAGGTCATGGCCACAGCCCCCGTGGTCCCGGTCCAGAAAAAGCTCGTCGCCGTGCTGTCATCCCGCGCCACATACCGCGTCAGCAATCCGTACACGGCGAACATGATGGCCGACGCGAGCGGGATCACCGCCGCCGCATCAAACACGCCGAGGCCGGGTTTCAAAATAAACAAGACCCCAAGGAACCCAACACCAATAGCGGCCCACCGCCGCCAGCCCACATGCTCGCCCAGTATCGGGCCCGATAAGGCGGCCACCAACAAAGGGTAAGCCGCAAAAACCGCATGGCTCTCTACCAGCCCCAGCACGGTAAAGGCCGTGACCATCACGCAAATCTCCGCCGCCAACAGCAGCCCACGCAGTCCCTGCACCACCGGCTGCCGCGTCTGCGCCGCTGCCCGCAGCCCCCCAGCCTTGCGCGCTGCAATCGTGATGACAAAGGCCGCAAAGAACCAATACCGGATCATCACCACCATGAAGACGTTGTATTCCCCGGCCAAGTGTCGCGAGATCCCGTCCTGGCTCGCAAACACCACCGATACGGCGATCATCAGCGCAATGCCCAACCGCGTATTGTTGCCTTGGCTCACCCCAGAACGCCCCGCGTCATATGCCGCTTGCGGCCAAATCCGGGTACGCGGGTCACGGTGAACCCGGCCTCTTCCAACCCCCGCCGCACAAACCCCGCAGCCGTATACGTCGCGACTGTCCCCGCGGGGACAGTGTGACGCGCCACCTCAGCCATCAGGTCCGCGCCCCACAGTTCCGGGTTCTTCGCAGGCGAAAACCCATCCAGACACCATGCATCCGCATTGCCATCCCACGCGGCCAACGTCTGGCGCGCATCGCCTTCGATCACGGTTAGCGTCACGTCCTCAAATTCAGCCGACCCGCCACCGGCAGCAACCAGTTGCGCAGCCAACTGCGCAACCTCTGGAAACGCGGCCAACGCTTTCTCCATTGCGTGCAATTCCATTGGAAACGCCTCAAAGCTGGTGAAATGGAACCGACCCGCAACGCCAGCTTCTCGCCACGCCGCCCAAGTGGTTAGAAAGTTCAGCCCCGTCCCAAACCCCAACTCCGCAATGTGAAACCCGTCCACAAACCGCGCAGGCAGGTCGTTCCCATCCAGAAACACATGCCGCGTCTCGGCCAAGCCATTATCAAGCGAAAAATACGGATCATCAAAGCGCACAGACACCGGCACCCGGCCCTCGCGCCATTCCAAATCCGCCCGCTGGTCCTGCATTCCCTGCCCCTGTAAAGGATACCGGCGCGACCTTGGCGAAAGGCATGAAAAATGGCAACGGCAGACATCACCGTCCGCGGCGCAGGCATCTTTGGCCTGTCCATCGCGTGGGTCCTCGCGTGTCGTGGCGCACAGGTGCAGGTGGTTGACCCGAACGGTCTCGCCGCAGGCGCTTCCGGCGGCATCGTCGGCGCGCTGGCCCCGCATGTGCCCGAAAACTGGAACCCGAAAAAGCAGTTCCAGCTGGAAAGCCTGCTGATGGCCGAAACCTTCTGGGCCGAGGTGCAGCAGGCTGGCGGCATATCCCCCGGCTACGCCCGCACGGGCCGCTGCCAACCCATAGCAGACGAACCGGCCCTCACCCTCGCGCTCCAGCGCGTGGAAACCGCCAAAAACCTCTGGGGGAAAAACGCCACATGGACCGTCCGCCCCATCCAAAACCCCGAATGGGCCGCCAACAGCCCCACCGGCATGGAAATCCATGACACGCTCAGCGCGCGCATCCACCCGCGCCATGCCTGTCACGCCCTTGCCGCCGCGCTCGCATCCCAAGGCGTCGACATCCTCACGGACGCGCCCGAGACGGACATAACAGTCCACGCCACAGGCGTCGTGGGCCTCGACCAGCTCAACGCGGGTCGCACCCGTATGGTCGGCGCAGGCATAAAGGGCCAAGCCGCCCTTCTGGACTTCGCCGCGCCCGACGCGCCCCAACTTTTTGCCGACACGCTGCACATCATCCCGCACGCCGACGGCACCACCGCCATCGGCTCCACGACCGAGCGGGAATATGACGATGCGACCAGCACAGACCGGCAACTCGACGACATCGTCGCCCGTGCCCGCGCCGCAATCCCAGCGCTGAAAAACGCAAAAGTCATCGCAAAATGGGCTGGCCTCCGCCCCCGGTCACGCAGCCGCGCGCCGATGCTCGGGCCATGGCCCGGCAGGCCCGGTCACTTCATCGCGAATGGCGGCTTCAAGATCGGCTTCGGCATGGCCCCCAAGGTCGCACACACGATGGCCGACCTCATCCTTGATGGGCACGACACAATCCCGCAGGGGTTCGAGGTGCAGGCCTCGCTGTGAATTTTTGTTGCCTCAAGTCGAAAAGCTGAAAAGTGCGAACCACTTTTCAGCGACATGCTTCAAGCCTCCGCCTCCATACACATCCGCCCATCGGAGCCACGCACCCACAGCGTCCGTCCTTTCCGGCAAAACATGCCCACCTCGTGGTGCATCAACGGCGATGTTGCTCGGTATCGAAAAGTCTCCAAGGGCCCCAACGCCGCTTCAGCCATCAACATCAAATGCTGCGCCAACAGCGGCCCATGCACAACCAACCCGTCATAGCCCTCAACGTCGCGGGCATAGGGCTGGTCATAGTGAATCCGGTGCCCGTTGAAGGTCAGCGCCGAATAGCGAAACAGCAGCGTCGCATCGAACGACCGCTCCACCGCCTCTTCCTCATCCGCCGCAGCTATGGGGGGCACAGGCCGCACTGCACCCGGATCAGAATCCTCGCGATAGACCAGATCCTGCCACTCCGTCACACACGCCGCACCACCCTGCCATATCTCGTGGCGCAAAGTGACAAAGGCCAACGGTCCCGTCCGCCCTTCCTTGCGCTCGGCCTTTTCACAAACGGTCACCCGCTCCGCGGCGACCCCAAGGCGCAAGGGGGCATGAAAGGCCAAGCGTCCCCCGGCCCACATCCGCCGGGGCAGGCCCATATCCGGGATCACACCGCCCACCTTCGGATGCCCATCCCGGCCCAATCGTTCCGCAGGCTCCGGCGTCCAGAAATACGGCTGATGAAAGAACGGCGGCAATGGATCGCCCACCACCAAAGTCGCCGCCTGTCCCAAAGCCACCTGCATCGCACGGGCGCGGGCGGAGTCCATCACGTCGCTTTGACGAAGCCTATCTATCTTGGCACTTTGCATGAGTGCACCCTGTACGACGGAGCCGTAAAATGGAACAACCCACCCTCTACAGCCTTGATCATCTGGTCATCACTGCGGCCGACATGGACGCGACCATTACCTTCTATACGCAGGTCCTGGGCATGATGCACCGCACGCTGGAGGTGCCGGGCGAACGTCCGCGGCATGCGCTGTTCTTTGGGGGGCACAAGATCAACCTGCATCAGCTTGGGGCGGAATTCGAGCCGAAGGCCCGCATGGCCGACGCAGGCACAGCGGACCTGTGCTTTCTAACGCAAGACCCGCTTGATGCGTGGCAGGCGCATTTCGCGGCAACGGGCACCGAGATCGAATTGGGCCCGGTTCCGCGCACCGGGGCGCAATGGCCTATGCAGTCGCTTTATATCCGCGACCCGGATGGCAACCTGATCGAAGTCGGCGCACGCGCCTAGCGCCCTACCTCGGCGCGCAAGCTGTCCATCAATTGGGTCAACTCGCGCACATACATCTCTCCCGTCAAACGACCGTTGTCATCAAACTGCTCTGAACAATTGGCCAGATGAATTTCCGGCCCCTGCAGGATGCGCGGACGAAACGGGACCATGTAGCCACGCAACACCATCTGCGCCCGCTCCCCGCCGGCCCGACCAGACGCGGCCGACATCACGGCCAAAGGCTTGCCTGCCCATGGATTGCCCTTGACCCGGCTTACCCAATCCAATGCGTTCTTCAATACGCCGGGCGGAGCCTTGTTGTATTCCGGGGTCGAAATCAGCACAGCATCCGCTGCCTCGATCTGGGCAGCAATGGCCTTGGCCGCCTCGGGAATGCCCTCCGATGCCTCAAGATCACCGTCATATAGCGGCATCTGCAAATCTGCCTGAACATAGGTGCAGTCCCCAAACAGCCGCGCTGCCTCACGCAACAATTTCGTATTGGTCGATGCAGCGCGCAATGAGCCGGAGATGCCCAGCAAGTTCGGGGTGGTCATGAGGAATCCTTTGGCAGTCTGTCATGCACAGAATGGCGCACGCTCCTCACAACGCAAGAGGCCCCGGAGATGTTCCGGGGCCTCTGATCAGCGAATGATGGTTTTGTCAGCTTACTGTCGCGTGGGCAGGATCACGATCTCGACCCGACGGTTCTGCTGTTTGCCTGCCGCGGTGGCGTTGGTGGCAATCGGCTGGCTCTCGCCCCGGCCAAAGGTCTGCACGCGGTTGAACGGCACGCCTTGGTTCAGCAGCACGTCAGCGACGGCATTGGCGCGACGCTCGGACAGTTGCTGGTTGAAGGCGGCGTCACCGTCACTGTCGGTGTGGCCTACGATCTGAACGGTGGACTGCGGATAACGTTCGAGGCTGCGGGCCAGCGACGCCATGTCTGCATTCAGGCCCGGACGCACGGTAAAGCTGTTGACGGCGAACAGGATCGCTTCGGGGAAGGACACGATCAGGCGGTCGCCCGTGTTGGTGATGGTCACACCACTGTCCAGTTCGCGGCGCAACTCTGCCTCTTGCTGGTCAAGGTCATAACCGATGGCGCCACCGATCAGGCCACCGACAACGGCACCCGCGACAGCAGCGCCTGTATCGCCTGCGACGGCACCGATCACGGCACCAGAGGCAGCCCCGATGGCAGCACCAGTGTTGCGTTTCTGGTTGATGGGTTCACCGCTTGGACCAACTGTGCCGAGGGATCCGGGGTCGGTACACGCGCTCAGTGCAGCGATGGCGCCAATGGCGATGAATGTGGGGGTTTTAAGCATATCTATTGTCCTACTGCCTTCCAAAACGGGGCCGCGTTCGGGCACGCCCCCTTATATGGACGCAAGATAGGGGCGCTGTGTTCCAAGAAATAGGGGGAAAATGCCATAAGCGGCATCTTGCGCACAATTGTGAACGGGTATCTCAGGCCTCTGCCCGCGCCGATTCATAGGCCAGAAGAGCGCGTTTGACAGGCAGCCCCCAGTGGTATCCGCCAAGCCCGCCCGACTTGCGCAAGGCTCGGTGGCAAGGGATCAGCCAACTGACAGGATTGCGGCCCACGGCAGTACCTACGGCGCGCACCGCCCGGGGGTTGCCGATGCTGTCCGCGATCTCGGAATAGGTGGTCACGTGACCCGAAGGGACCTGCAACAATGCCTCCCACACCTTGATCTGGAAGGGTGCGCCGATCAGATACAGCGGTGCCTCCTTCAATTCGGCATCCTCCGCTCCAAAGGCGGCCAATACCCAAGGGCGCAGCCGCATCGGGTCCTCCACGAAGGCCGCCTTTGGCCAGCGCCGCACCAGATCCTGCATGGCCCAGTCTTCACCCATCTCGGCCGCAAAACCCAAGCCACAAATTCCCTTCTCGGTCCCCATGACCAGAGCTAAGCCAAACGGGCTGTCGAACCATCCCCAATAGATGGTGAGACCTTCGCCCCCCTTGGCATAATCGCCGGGGCTCATCGACTCCCAGCGCAGGAACAAATCATGCAGCCGCCCCGAGCCACTCAGGCCCGTTGCATGCGCCGTCTCCAACGTGGTGAACCGATCATTCAGCAGAGCCTTGGCATGGCCCAGCGCCAAATACTGCTGGTAACGCTTGGGCGACACGCCGACCCAGCGCGAGAATATGCGTTGAAAATGCGCCGAGCTCATGCCCATTTCGGTGGCCAAAGCATCAAGGCTCAACGGCTCGTCGGCTCCGTCGATCAGGTCGATGGCGCGGCGCATGACGTTGAAGTGGTAACCGGTTTCGGTGTCAGGGATCTGTGTCTGTTCCATGGTCCTGAAGGTATGGGAAGCGACAGACCTGTGCGACCCGTTTCCTGCGGGAATGTTGGGACTTCGTTTTACGGTTTGTAAGATCGAGCAAGGTGTCCTTCAAGCCGGCGGACGCTTTGGGTGGCTTGGGCGCGATGCGATACTCGCGGCGATCTGTCAGTCGAAACGTATTTAGCCAGTATGAACCGCAGATAGAAAGGGGAATTGCTCGCTTAGCTTTTTCCAGTTCTGGTCATTGATAAGGGGCACTCGTGGGGGGCGACGCCAAATTCTTTTGCTTCGAACATATGATCGGTAAGGCTGCGACGCTCCTTGGCCCAAATTGATTGTTCGAGTGTTGGTCGAATTCAAACCATCTGGAATTCGGATCACTCCGGCAGGCAGATAGAAGTGATCTGTCTCGATAAGGGCCGCGTTTGCCATACGGAGTTTCACACCGCTGCCGCCTCATCTCACCGGGCTGGACCTCAAATCTCGCGCAACATATCGGCACAGTTAGAGACAACAACGGGGAGCACGCTGCACGTCTTCGCATCTGTTCAAAAGCCAATGGAATGGGGCCAATTGGCCTAAAACGATATTTGGGATGTCAGGTGGCGAAGGCTGCGAATAAGCGCCTTAACGGTCCGCTCCGAGGGAGCATGTCCAACCGGAAACCACGCTTAACGCGCTTTGAGCAGAGAAGGTCCATAGGCAACCACAAACCCTCCAAAAGCTGCCAACCAAAATGCGCCGGACACATAGCTCAGCGGTTGATAAACGGACGCGCCCAAACGGGCGAACACAGACCCGAACAGACAGAAATAAATAGCGACCGTCGCCCTGTTCGCAGTCAATGGTTGCTGGGTATGGCCCAGTGTCGCCCGCGTCATCACCGCCAACGTCATTGCGCCAATCGCACCCGACATCCAAATGTGTTGTGCGGCGATCGTGGCGGGTTGTTCGATCACATGACCAAGACCAAGCGCCAAAGCACCCGCAGGGATGAACGCATAAGAAACATGCAGCACCCAAACCAGCGGCTCTTGCAGCGTATGATGCCCCTGCCACCTCGCCATCCGCGCCAGATGTAACAGACCGAACAAGGCCAACAGCATGGCAGTAGACGTGTCGACAGGTTTGGCAATCCAGAATGACAGGGCGATCACGCTAACGAGAAGGACAAACCTGTCAAAGCGCTGCATCGGTACCGCAGGTCGTGCGCTGCTGCCCGTGCCTTCCAACCAGTTGCGGGTAAACGTCGGAATGATCCGCCCGCCAATGACGGCAATCATCAAAATCGCCGTCGCAACCCCCAGTCGCAAACCAAAACCTTGGGCCGGATACCCACCTCTCATCCCTTCGATGTGAAACATGGCATTGGCCAGCGTGAACACCGCCAACAAGGCCAGAATGATCAAATTTCGCCAGTTCCGGCTTGCTACGATCTCGCGCAGGACAACCGCGCCCAGCACCAGTGGAAAGAGAAGATCGACCGTAAGTGGCACACCTTCAGGCAGTATGGCGGAAAACAGGATGGTTATCCTTCCCGCCAACCAGAGCGCCGTCAGACAGGCCAGCGGCCAACCTACAAAAGCCGGACGTCCAGTCCAATTTGGCACGGCCGTCAGCAGAAAGCCTGCCAGAACAACGCCTAGATATCCGAAGAGGAATTCATGGGCGTGCCACGACACCGGATCGAAATGCGTGGGCAGCGCGATGGCGCCCGCCAAAGCAGGCAACCACAGGAGCATCGCAAAACACGCCCACCCGGCTCCGAGCAGGAAAAAGGGGCGGAACCCGAAACTGAACAGCGCTGGCCCTTGCCAGCCTCCCACATGAACTTGGGTCGGTCGCGCCATCTCAGGCTCCTGCGTCCGTGCCACCCACTTCGGCGCGATCCATCAGATGGCGAATATGCCGGGCGAAGTACCATGTGGCTGGTATCCCGATCAGACACCCAAGCCCGATGGACCATACGGCTGACGCAATGGGGCCACCCATCCAACTGAAAATCAGCGAAGCGAAAAAGACATTCACCGCCGCGGCCCCCGCCCCGAACGGATAGAGCACAAGCGTGATCTTGGGTGTGGACCAGCCGCCTCCTGTCATCGGCGCGACACCAGCCGTTGGACCGCGATCATGGACACAACAAGGGCAAGGCAAGCGAGCCCATACCAGACTTCGGCGGTGGCCGATTGTGCCTGCGGAATTGGACGGTCAAATCCGTTTGCGAAAGCCGGGAATGAGATCAGGGTGGTGCACAAAATGGTCAGTCCGCGCATATCATGTCTCCTGTGTGAGGGTGCGATAGATGTCAGGCAGCGCCCGGTTCAGACGTTTTGGATCGGGCAGCAACGTGAATCCACCACGGCCAAAGATGCGGGCGAACCAATCCTGTCCATCCTCGTCGATGATGATGCCATGGAGGCTTTGACCTGCGGCACGGGCGTCACGCACGGCCATGTGGCTGTCCTCGATACCGTGCTGGCCTTCATAGTGGTCCAGATCGTTGGGCTTGCCATCCGTCAGGACGATGAGCAGTTTGCGCGCGCTTGGCTCTTCTGCCAGTTGCGCGGTGACATGTCGAATGGCAGCACCCAAGCGCGTGTAATGGCTGGGTGTCAGGGCCCCGATATTCGCTGTGATGTCGCCCGACATCGGCTCTTGGAACGTTTTGCATCGCGTAAGAAAGACCCTGTCGCGCCGTAGTGATGAAAACCCCCAAATCCCAAGCCTGTCGCCCACCGCATCGATCCCTCCCGCCAGGGCAACCATGGCGTCCCGGGCAACTTCGATCACCGATGTATCGCCAATTGCGGCTTCGGTGGACCGGGACGTGTCGATTAGAAACGCCACTGACAGGTCGCGTTCGATCTGGCGAGCGGAGTGCCAGATGCGGTCTGATCCGCGCCCGGTGGCCGCGATGTTGGCGCGGGCCGTCAGCAACGCATCAAGGTCCAGTTCGGCGCCATCCACTTGCCGGGGTTGCAAGATTCGGCGCGGACGCAGCGCTTCGAACTGACGGCGCACGTTGCGGATGTGTCGTTCGTTCGGATGAAAACGAATACAGCCCGGTTTGGCGGGTGCATCCAGAACGCGGCAATGATCGGCCATGTAGCTGCGGCTCCGGTGGTTCCATTCGGGATAGGTGTACGTGCCGGCCAGCGCTTCGTGATCTGCGTCCGCCGGCGACAGGTCCAGATGCAAGCGCAGCCGGGTTGCAGCCTTGCGATCCTGTTTCGACAGGGTGATCTCGTCCTGGTCGTCTGCCGCTTTCTGCGCGTTATCGTCGTCATCATCGTCAATACTGCGGTTGATGTTCATCGACTCGACCCAAGACAGGATGGATTCAAACCGATGAATGATGAAACTGTCCTTGCGGTTCTGCTGATCCCGATCCTTGCGCTTTCCCAGCTTGCGCGTGCTATGGGCAGCGTTTGGGGGCCGCGGTGCATGGTCGGCCTCCTCCTCTTCGGCAATTGCGCCTGATCCGGGCCGCGCAATGCGCAACCAGATTGGCACAGGTTCGGCGGCCATGTAGCCACGTGGAGCTGGAACAAGCGGTAAGAGCGGCGCGATGTCCTGTAGCTGATCACGGATCGCCATCTCCAGTGCGGTCTCCTGTGCGGGGCGCCAAAGCTCGTTGCGGGCTGCAAGACAGTGCTGCGCCATCCGTGCGTATGCCGGGCGCAATCCCGGACAGGCGGAGTAGGCCGCCTCAGTCGCGACGGCATTTGCACGCACATACGCGCAATCACCAGCCAGTCCGTCCTGAGGCATTTCAATGCCAGCCACATCGACTGATGCCGCCATCGCCGTCAGCCAGAAATATGCCGCACGGTTCAATATCGGATCGGCAAAAGCCGCAATAACCGGCGGTAACGCGAGCTGTTCCCCGTCAAACAGTGCGACACATTCCCGGTCCCGATCTGTGCCCAACTTACGGCGCAGCGGCTGGCGGTGCCGCACTACGGTTGCTGCCGCCTCGCGGATCTCTACCCCCGGTGCGCCCCCTAGGGACCGAAAGAGCACAGCAAGACTGGGCCGTACCGAGGTCAGTGCAATGGCCGCATCAGGATACCGGATATCCGCCCCGATCCCGCTGGCCATCCCGTGCCACAGGTTGCCCACCGTTTCTTCCGGCTCCATGAGGTCAAGAAGGCGCATCAGGCTTATCCGTAGATCGTCGCGACCAGATCACGCAGCGCCTGCTGCACGTCCGGCTCATCGCTCAGCGGTTCTATGATGGCCGCTTCCAGCGCCTGATCGACGCCCATGCCACCCGCCATCAGCGTCGCGGCATAGATCAACAACCGCGTCGATACGCCCTCTTCCAGATCCATGCCCGACAATCGCCGGATATGCCCGGCCAACCGCACCAAAGGTGCTACGCGACCCGCCTCCAAACCGCTTTCGCTGGCGACCACGGCGATCTCTGTCTCAGCGTCCGGAAAATCGAACGATACCGACAGAAACCGCTGCCTGGTCGAGGGTTTCAGCCGCTTCAGCACGTTCTGGTAGCCCGGGTTGTAGGACGCCACCAGCATGAAACCCGCAGGTGCCACCAGCTCTTCGCCCGTGCGGTCGATCATCAGGGTGCGGCGGGTATCCGTCAACGGATGCAGCACCACGGTTACGTCCTTGCGCGCCTCGACCACCTCATCAAGATAGCAAACGCCGCCCTCCCGCACGGCCCGGGTCAACGGCCCGTCGACCCAGACGGTGTCGCCCCCTTTGAGCAGATAGCGCCCAATGAGATCTGCCGCCGACAGGTCATCATGGCAGGCCACGGTATAGAGCGGCTTGCCCAGCCGCGCCGCCATATGCTCGACAAAGCGGGTCTTGCCGCAGCCGGTGGGCCCCTTCAGAAGAAGGGGCAAACCATTGTCATGGGCCGTTTGAAACAGATCGCATTCGCGCCCTGTGGGTTGATAGAACGGCAAGGTGGGTGTGTTTGCGATATTCATCACCTATTCCCCCGGCACGGACGCAGCAGGACCGGGGGCGATGATCTCGTCCTTGCGCACCACCAGCATCGAATAGATGAACAGAAGCGCCCCGATCACAACCGCGGCCCCCGCGCCAAAGCGCATGAGGTAGAAGACCGACAGGCTGTCCTGCACCTGCATGTAATAGTCTCCGATCACACGCTGCATGTGCGTCTGGATCGTGCCCGCGAAGGTCAGCACAAAGGTCATGAAGGCCATGCCACCCGTCATCAGCCAGAAGCTGGCCATGTTGAGCACCTGATTGTAAGGCGCACGTTCGCGCAGCATCGGCATGGCATAGCTGAAGAGAGCAAGATTCAACGCCACGTAGGCGCCGTAAAACGAAAGGTGCCCATGGGCGGCGGTGATCTGCGTGCCGTGACTGTAGAAGTTGACCCCGTGCAGCGTGTGCAGGAAGCCCCAGACACCGGCGCCGAAGAAAGCAACCGTACTGGACCCCAGCGACCACAACAGCGCGGCCTTATTCGGGTGGTTCTTGCGCCCCTTCCAGACCATGACGAACGCAAACGACATCATCAGGAAGAACGGGACCACCTCGAAAGTCGAGAAGATCGACCCGACCCATTGCCAGTAGCCCGGCAGTCCGATCCAATAAAAGTGGTGTCCGGTGCCAAGGATGCCCGAGAACAGCGCCGTGGCGACAATGACATAGAGCCATTTTTCGACCACTTCACGGTCCACGCCGGTCAGCTTGAGCAACAGAAAGGCGAGGATCGCAGCCATGACCAGCTCCCACGTTGCCTCCACCCAAAGGTGCACGACGAACCACCAGTACATCTTGTCCAGGGACAAGTTGTCGGGGTTGATGAAGGCAAAGACCCACAAGAGCGACAAGAGCCACAGGCCCATGAGCAAAACGTTGGTGATGGCTGTCTTCTTGCCCGCCAGCACCGTCATCGACACGTTGAACAGAAAGATCAGCGCGGCGACAAGAATGCCGAATTTGACCCAAAGAGGCTGCTCAAGAAATTCACGCCCGCCGTGGATGCCAACAAGATAGCTGCCCACAGCCCCCAGCGTGCCAACCAGCAGTATAATCAACTGGATATAGGCCAGTTTGGTTGACCATATCTCCCGCTCCGACTCCTCCGGGATCAGGAAATAGGCCGCACCGAAAAAGCCAAGCAGCAGCCAGACAATCAGCGCATTGGTGTGGATCATGCGGATCACGTTGAAAGGCAACAGCTCCGACAGGAAATTGGGCGACACATAAATCCAGCCCGCAAGCAGCCCGCCCAGCACCTGAATGCCGAACAGCGCCATCGCGGCAAGGATGTACCAATACGCCACCTTTTGAGATTGATATTTCATGGGGTGCCCTCCTTATCCGGCATCATTGGGCGGCCAGCCCTGCGTGTCTGTCTGATCGGCCCAGCGCAGAAATTCGGCGAGGCCGCGGATGTCTTCGTCGCTCATGTCATAGGCGGGCATCTGGCGGCGGCCTTCGATGCCGCTGGGCTGGCCTTCGATCCATGCTTTGAGCACTTCGAAGGCGTCTTCGGGGCTGTCCTGCACCCCCCACCGGGTCATGACATTGCCAAGTTCGGGGGCGAAATAGGCACCCTCGCCGTGCAGCGTGTGGCAGTTGATGCAGGAATGCCGTTCCCAGACATGCTTGCCATGGCGGACCTCATCGCTCAGTGCCATGCCAGCGGTCGATGTGGTCACCACGTATCGGTGCGAATGCACAGTCATCCCCACAAAGACGACGACAAAGAAGATCGAGCCTCCGTAGAAGATGTTGCGCGCCCGCGATTTCGTGAGAATTTCAGCCATGGTCCGGCCTCCTGCGTGATCGGGATGGCCAGTTTTACTTCGGCTCAGCCGCTCATAGTTTGCGCCAGCGCAACGTTTCGCTGGAATGCACGCCTATGATGGTCGGAGAAAGGAATGGTGCATGGTCCGTGTCCATCTGGATGATCCCGACCTGCCGCTGGCTGACCTGATGACCGAATGGCCACAGACGATTCCGGTCTTCGTGAAGCACAACATGCTTTGTGTTGGATGTTTGATCGGACCGTTTCATACGGTCACGGATGCCTGCGCCGAATACAGTCTGGATCAAGAGGTATTCTTGACCGAACTGATGCAGGCTGCCGGGTTGGCCTGACCGAACTCAGCCCTGGCTGAGGACCACAAGCGCGTGGGGGTCACAGACTTTGATGCGTTTGCGTTTGCTGGTCACGAGGCCCTGTTTTTCCCATGCGCTGAGCAGCCTGCTGACCGTGTGCAGTGTAGTGGCCGTCAACTCGGACAGATCCTGACGGGTGATGGGAAAGTCGATCTCGATCCCGTCCTCGACCTTGCGGCCCGTCTGGTTGATTAGCCGCAGGATCGCATTCGCGACGCGCTGTTCCACTTGTTGCGTCGCAAGCTCGACAATCCGGTTGTTCATCTCGCCCACACGTGCCCCGACAGTCTTGTAAGTCTCGGTGGCGAACCCGTCATAGTCCTGCACGAAATTGTCCCACAACCGCATGGGCCAGCTCAGCAGAATGGATTCCGACGCCGTCATTGCGGTGGCTGGATACGTGTCTTTGCCCAATGCCTTTGCTATCCCAAGCAACTGGCCTGCGGGAATATGCAGCGACGTCACCTGCTCTCCGTCGGATGTGACGCGTATCACGCGTACATACCCGTCCAGCAGCATATAGAACCGGTCCGCCACATCGCCTTCGCTGAAAACGCAATGGTTTGCCTCGCAACGCCGCGACGTTGCCTGGTCCAAAACGGTGCGGATTTGCCGGGTCTCCAGCTTTGAGAACGGGGGCAGATGGCTCAGCAGGCTTTCGTCAAGCCGCGGAAATGAAGTCTTTTTTGCGGCCACATCCATTCGAACGACCCTGCCACAGGTCAGCGCAAAACGCCACGTTCATTTGCCCTTGCCACATTCGCCGCTTTCTTTGCTCCAGCACAAACTTCCATCCCGCTCCGTCTGTCACAATTGGCGTCAACCGAAGCTGATCGAGAAGGGAACACCACGATGATCCGAACACTTGCAACCACGCTTGCACTCACCGCTCTCATGGGGTCGGCCGCATTTGCCGAAACCTTCGAGGTGCAGATGCTCAACAAGGGCTCTGACGGTGAACGCATGGTGTTTGAACCCGCCTTCGTTCAGGCGGCCCCGGGCGACACGATCAAATTCATCGCCACAGACAAGGGGCATAATGCCGAGGTGGGCAAGGACATGCTGCCCGACGGCGCCGACGCGTTCAAAGGCAAGATCAACGAAGAGATCGAAGTCACGCTGGATGTCGAAGGAGTCTACGGCGTGATCTGCAAACCGCATTACGCCATGGGGATGGTGATGACCATCGCCGTGGGCGATGTCACGGTCCCCGACAGCTTTCTCGAAGGACGCGTGCCCAAACGGGCCAAGGAACGCTTTGAGGCGCAACTGGGCAACCTGTGATGCCCGGCACCCCAACACCATGACATGAACTGGAGGAACCAATGACCAAACTCACCAATCCCGGCCTTGTGAAAACCAACCGTCGCAACGTCTTGCGCGGGTCCGTCCTGGCAGGTGCCGCCGCTGTGGCAGGCACAGGTGCTGGCGCAATGGCCACCCAGCGCCCCGCCAAATTCGACGCGATCAATGCCGCGTCAGCCAAGCTCTACAAGGCGGCAGGCGAACAAACGGCTGAAACCGATGCCAAGCCCGCAGACCTGTCCGGCTACACCCGTGTGAAGCAGGAACTTGTCGCCCCACCCTTTGCCCCCGAACATGAACAGGTCGCCACAGGCGGGCCCAAGATCATCGAAGTGACCATGGAAACCACAGAAAAGCTGATGGTGGTGGACGAGGATACAGGCGCGGAGGTCTGGGCGCTTACCTATAACGGCTCGGTTCCCGGCCCGCTGATCATCTGCCACGAAGGCGACATGGTCGAACTGACCCTGCGCAACCCGGTGGACAGCGTGATGGAGCACAATATCGACTTCCACGCCTCGACCGGGGCGTTGGGTGGCGGTGGCCTGACCCATGTCTATCCCGGCGAAGAAACTGTGCTGCGCTGGAAAGCGACGAAGCCCGGTTGCTTTACCTATCACTGTGCCCCCGGTGGCGCGATGATCCCTTACCACGTCTGCCACGGTATGAACGGTGCGATCATGGTCCTGCCCCGCGATGGGCTGAAGGACAGGGACGGCAACCCACTGCGCTACGACAGCATCGCCTATATCGGAGAGCAGGATTACTACCTGCCGAAAGACGAAAACGGCGACTACAAGACCTACGAAGCCGCAGGCGACGACTACGCCGACAGCATCGAAGCCATGCGCACACTGGTGCCCACCCACCAGATCTTTAACGGGGCCGTGGGCGCGCTGACCGGTGAAAACGCCCTCAAGGCAAAGGTCGGGGAAACCGTCCTGATGGTGCACAATTCGTGCAACGTCGACAGCCGTCCGCACCTGATTGGCGGGCACGGCAACTATGTCTGGGAAACCTCGTTCACCGATCCGGCGCTCACCGGGGTCGAGACATGGTTCGTGCGCGGCGGGTGTGCGGCGGCGGCCATGTACACTTTCGAACAGCCGGGGGTCTACGCCTACGTCAATCACAACCTGATCATCGGCGTTTTGCTGGGGGCCACCGCGCATTTTGTGGTCGAAGGACAGTGGGACAACAACCTGATGGAACAGGTCGTCGCCCCGCGCGAATTCTCAACCTGATGATTGGATAAAAACATGATCCCCGCCAAAATCTCTGGAACCCCGATGGCGCGATTTCTTCTTGCGGCGGCGTTCGGGATATTGGCGGCGGTTTTTCTTGGGGCCGCGCTCTTCGGACGCGGCCCCGACCCTGCTTATCTGCCGGACATGGCGGACCAGCCAATCGCCCTGTCCGACGGGGCCGCAATCTATGTCCAACGGCACGAGGTCACAGTCGCCGAATGGAACGCCTGCGCCACTGAGGGCGGTTGCACTCTGCATGTGCGTGCGCGCCCCGATCAGGACGCACAGGTGACACCGGCAACCGGCCTCAGCTATGTGGACGTCCAGCAATATGTCGCGTGGATCAACGCCAAAACCGGCCACAGCTTTCGGCTCCCAACAGCAGCCGAATGGGCCAATATGGCAGCAGCGGTAATGCCAGAGGCCCCGGATCCGATCTTTACCGATCCGTCCCTGACATGGGCCTCCGCCTATCTGATCGAAGGCAACGCGCCCCGCGCGCTGAAGCCACAGGGCAGCTTTTCCACCTCGCCCGAAGGCGTGGTCGATCTGGACGGAAGCGTGTGGGAATGGACGCAGGAATGCTATGCGGGATCTGCAGGAAGCATGGATTCAGACCGCTGCCCGGCTTTCTTTGTCGGCGGAGAGCATATTGCGGCGATGTCGTATCTTGTCCGCGACCCGGCGCGCGGTGGGTGTGCTGTCGGCACACCGCCTGCACATCTTGGAATGCGCCTCGTGTCGGATAAACCAACTTGAAATAGGTGTGCGTGTGTCCCTGCTTGGTCGAAAAGCAGCATTGATGAACAGAAAATGGCGAAGCGAGCAACAGCGCTCCAACGACGTTCAGCAATTCGGACCACAAAAGGTCGGCTGCGACTTAACTGGCGTTGGCTGTCGAAACAACCCCCGTTACTGTGCGTTTGGAAGCGACATGACACAGGGGCATGATTGAAGAAGATCATCATCACCGGAGCAAACGGCGTCGGGAAAAGCCATTTCGCCAAGCGATTGGCTTTGGTTCGGCCAGATGTTCCCGTGGTCTCCTTCGATGCGATCAAGCTTAGAACCGGCTGGCGGCAACGGCCGCGTTTCGAGACAGATGCCGCTCTGGCAAGCACGCTTGAACAGGATGCGTGGATACTGGAAGGCGGCCCGAGCCTTTTGGCGCAAGCGGTTGCAAAGGCTGACGCGCTGGTTTGGCTGGATCCACCAGAACAGGTCAGGGGATGGCAGCTTGCAACGCGCCCGTGGAAAAACCTTGGACGGACCAGACCAGAACTGCCACCCGGCAATGTCGATTGGCCATGGCAGCAGTACCGATTTGCGCTCCGCAGTCTCAGGAACAGGTCCAAATTCCACTCGTACATCTCGGAAGTATTCCGGAGTGCCGATGGTCTCAAAAAGTGGCGATGTCGGGACGAAAGCGACCGCAGTGCAGTTGAGCATGCATGGTCTGACCACTCAGGCTAGGGCGCAAATGGAAGCCAAGTTGGCCTCACATGGTGTGCTTCTTACACTTGCCAGGCACCCCTAGACGCAGGGCCCAATCGGCGCGGATACGCATTTTTGCATCCCGTGGTTTGTTCCATGCATGTGACTTTGCGATGGGAACTATTGTCGCTCGCTTTCGTTAACCTGTCGGTCGGGTGCTTAATACGCATCTGCAGAACGCAGGAAAAACATCATGAACCGCATTATCTACCTCGTTGGCTTGATCGTCATCATCTTACTGATTTTGTCGTTTTTCGGGCTGCGATGATCACGTGATAATGGCTCTTCGAAATACAGCTACCTGGCTTTTTGCGCTCACGATCTGCTCTCCTGCCGCGGCAGATCAAGTCGGTAATGTGGATGTCGACTGGCTGGGGAATGACATCGTGATTGAAGCCTTCGCAGACCCCAAGGTCGAAGGTGTAACATGCCACGTCGCTTACTTTGAACGTGGGCTGATTGACCGTTTGCAAAAGGGCAATTGGTTCGAGGATCCGTCAAATTCGTCCATTGCGTGCAGGCAGACTGGCGTCGTCTCCATCGGTGATATTGACCGTTCAGATGAGGGCGAAAGCGTGTTTTCCGAGGGTCGGTCGATTATATGGAAATCGCTGAAGGTGAAACGCATTTTCGATGAGGCCAATCAAACGCTGATTTATATCTCACATGCGCGGGACGTCCAGGATGGGTCCGCAAAGATGTCGATCTCAACCGTGCCTTTGTTTAATCCGTGACGCCACAGGAAGCGGATGACCTCGCAAACGGAAACGAAGATTGTAAGGACGTACTCGATGATATCCATTCCTAAGAATGACACCAAAGAGGACACGGTTTTGGCTGAGATCAACTCCGACACACCGTCAGAAGATGACACCGATCAAACTGAAAAAGACGAGGATGGCGCGGTTCTGGAAGACCTGAATGAGTATCAAAGGACGAAGTGATTTTTTGGGATCAAAAATGGGTGGCTCTGCTTTGCGAGTATTGCGGGCGGATCACTTGAACGGAGAATGAATATGTCAGAGCCTACATGTCCCAAGAATGCCTTCGTCGTCGTCGCATCCGGCGCAGAGGCCAAGTTCTTTTTGAACGATGGTTCGGCCGAGGATATCAAGCTGCGGCATGTCGGAGGCCTCACGCCGAAGAACCTTGATGATGACGGCCCGTCCGGAAATCGCCCTCCGGACTCCTCCGCTCAGGAGACCGATGAAGCGACCTTTGCCAAGCAACTGGCGCATCATCTTTATGCAAAGGCGCATGGCGGTGATTTTGATCATTTGATCCTGATCGCCGATCCCGACACGTTGGGTGAAATGCGTCCGATACTCCATCAGGAAGTCGTGGAGAAGATCACCATTGAGCTGGACAAAACGTTGATCAATTCGCCGACCAGCGACATTGAGCGCAGCCTGTCTTCAGCCTGATGGCTCGACAATCGGAAAGCTCGCGGAATGCCCCCCTGCCGATTGAGTTGGTTCGCCCGCCCTCGCGCTTGAACCCCCCAAAAGCTGTTCGAGTTTAATGCGCCCGCCGTCACAGGCACATGAATAGTTGCTACCGATACATGGATGCTCGGCATGACGCCGGCCATGTCCAAGCACTGCCGAAAGGGATCGAGGTGTCTGAACCAAAGCCCGCCACCGAGGGCACGCAAGGCCCTGACAAAGACTTGCTGATTGCCACGGGGATCATAGCGATTGTGGGCTCGATCCTGATGGTCCTGGGCAACATTGTGGGCAGCGTCGTTGTTCCGAACCACGACTGGGTTGCGGACACGGTCAGTGACCTGGCTGCGGGACGGTACGAGATCATTCAGGATGTGGCGCTGTACGGGTATGCGGCGGCGGTCATGGCGTGCGCGGTTGGCGCAGCACACCTGCATCAGGATGGCACCCGCTGGAACCTTGGCATCGGCTGTCTGGCGCTGCTGGTCATGTGCATCATCATTATCGGAGCGCGGAATGAATACGGCGACCAAGACAATGAGGGCGTCGTGATCCACATCTATGTTGTTTATGTCATTGGCTTTCTGTTTGCGGCCCTATTCCTTTTGATGGGACGCGGCATGGCGATGGTGGCTCGCCGTTATGCATTGATCAGTTATGTCTGTGCCGCATTTTGGATCTTTGGCGCGCCGATCTTTTTCTTCATGCCAACTGGCTATGATGGAGCGTATGAACGGGGCTTGGGCGTGATCACTGTCGTCTGGGTCGTGTCTTTCTCGTGGATGCTGATCTCGGTCGGACGCGAGAAATCGCACGCAACTTCAACACGTCAGAAATAGACAGTGTTTTTCGATCACGCTCTCCTCGATGCCATTGCCAAGGGCGCATTGCTGAGCGCGCTGGGGCTTGGTTGGATCATCCTTCTTGTTCGAGTGGTCGGGTTGCGGTCCTTCTCAAAGATGACCAATTTCGATTTCGTCATGACGGTCGCGATGGGCTCCCTTTTGGCGGGCGCCGCGCAGACCGGCAATTGGGCGGCTTTGCTGCAAACGATGACGGCAATGGCCGCATTGTTTGGCGTGCAGTTTTGTGTCGCGTACATGCGCCAACGGTCCGGCGTGATCGACTCAACACTTCAGAATGAACCGGTTCTGCTGATGAAAGATGGTGCAATCCTCCGTGGCGCGCTGCTGAAAACGCGGGTGACCGAAGAGGACCTGATGGCGAAGCTGCGCGAGGCCAATGCCATAGAACTGTCGACGGTGCGCGCGGTGGTTTTGGAGGCGACCGGAGACGTCTCTGTCCTGCACGGCGGGCATGTTGATGATGCTCTGCTCAACGGCGTCGTGTCGGCTGACTGACACACGGGATCATCGTGCCAAAAAGCGGTCAAAACTTGTTCTGGTTTAGTGCACCCAAGACCCGTCAGCGGGTTTGATCTGGTACTTACTAAGTAGCTTGAAAGGCTGGCGACATTTCCAGTCTGGGCCACCGAATTTGGTGATCGCAGAACCGCGCGTTCTCCGATCCGGAATGCGGGAAAATCACAAAAGACCGGCACCTTGATCGTTCGCCGCCCCTAGCGGCGTGGCGGCTGTGTGGGTCCTATCAGGGAAGAAGACATGACCTCGACCATGAGAAATCTGCTTGGCACCGTTGCGTTCGGCGCGATGGCTGCTGGCGGCGCATTCGCGCAATCTACAACCGAAACCAACGAAACCGCCGTTCCTGTTCAGGGTGGACAGGTTGTCGTGGAACAGGAAGACGCGACCGTCAACGTGACCGTGCCCGATCCGAATGTTGAAGTGACGCAAGGCCAACCTGTCGTCACCGTTGAACAGCCTCAGCCCGAAATCACAGTGGTTGTGCCCGAGCCGACAGTACGGGTGCGGCAACAGGCGCCAATCATCACCGTCGAACAGGCCCAGCCGCAGATCACCGTTGTGATCCCCGAGCCGGTTGTCACCGTCATGGTGCCAGAGCCTGAAGTTGACGTGGAAACCGGCGAGCCGATCATTGATCTGGACCAACCTGAGCCCGTCGTGCGCTTTATCCGTCCCGAACCCAAGATCACCATTCAAGAAGCGCAGCCGCGCATCGAATTCCAGCAGGGTGAAGCAGAGGTCAACGTGACTGCCTCTGACGCCGCCGAAATCAACGTGACCCAGGAAGACGCCCAAGTGAACGTGGAACAAGGCGACAATGCCGATGTGTCCGTCACCAGCGAAGAAGCCGAAGTCAACATCGTGGATGGTGGCGAAGCCGATGTGGAGGTTGAGCAGCTGCAGGCCCGTGTGGTCATGGAAGACTTCAACGCAGACGCACAAGGCAACATGTCGGATGAAGATCGCGCACGGTATCAGGATTCTGTTCGGGTATTGCCGATCTTTGACCAGAAAGCCGAAGATCTTATCGGGCGCAGTGTGGCAACAGAGTCCGGCGAAGACGTCGGCGAGGTCGATTTCATCGGCATGCGCGGCCAGACCCTCGTTGCCATCATCGGCGTCGGAGGTTTCCTTGGCATGGGTGAAAACGAAGTCGCAGTGCCGCTTGAGAAGCTGATCGTGCGTCGCAACGAACTGATCGTTCCCCAGTTCACTCAAACCCAGCTTGAGAACATGCCGGAATACAACGAAAGCGAAGTGCGCATTCTGGAACCCGGTGTTCGTCTGGCCGAAGAACTCGGCCTCGATTGATCGGACCCATTGGTAGCCGTCGTCTAGGCTGCATTTAACACGGGCGAAGTGTCTGAGCCGGATGTCTCCGGTTTACGATGCTTCGCCCATTATTAATGCCTCTAGTGAGGCATTTGAAAGGACGACACATCGCTGGAATAGGTTGGATCGGTCAATTGATCGTCGCTGCGGCAGGGGCCTGTGTGTTGATCTATGTGGCGCGTCTTGTCCGTCGCAAACATAGGCAATCGGGGGCAAGTGGCGGGTAATCCAAACGCGTGCCACCCCCCAACCCTATTCCCCTCGCTTAAGTATTCGCTTCGGACTTTGCGACCTCTTCGTCGCCGATGAATCTGGCGAAGGTCGAGAGTGTGTTTGTCTCATCGCAGACGATCTTGATCACGATCAGAACCGGTAATGCGACAACCATGCCCATAACCGACCAAATATAGGCAAAGAACGCGACGGTAAGAAAAACAACCGTTGTGTTCAAACGCATCCGCCGTGAAATGACGAGCGGGGTAATGAACTGCCCTTCAATCGACGTCAGCACAATGTACGTCGCAAAAACGCCCGCGGCGGCCCATGCCCCATCAAGGCTGACAAACGCAACGGCGGCTGCAATCGTTGCCCCCATGAGCCCGCCAAGAAACGGCACAAAATTCAGTCCGAATGCCATGAACCCGAAGACAAGCGCGTTCGGTAGGCCCCAAAGATGCATGGCAATCGCAACGGCTACTCCCAAGCCTGCATTGATGATCGCGATGCCGCCCAGATAGTAGCCAAGCCGGTCTTCGATGGAATGCAAAACCTCTACCGCGCGGCGCTTGTCCCGGAACCTTTCGAAACTCTGCACCGTCTTGATCAGGAACATGTCGCCAGAAGCCACGAGGAAGAAAAGCAGGATGAGGGCAAATGCGATCCGGCTTAGAAATCCCGGCGCCATGCTGAAAATTGTCGCCGCCACGCCTGTGTTGGAGACGACTTCAACGGCAACAGTGCTCCCATCCTGACCCGCCATGATTTCCTCGGCGGCGTCGGTCGCTTCATTGATCGCTTCAAGCGCGCCGCCGGACGCTGTCAGTTTCTCTTTGATTTCTTCCATCAACGACGGAAGGTCCTCGATGAACTGTGCGGCAGGGCTGCTAAGTTGGACCAGCAACACAACGATCAGCGCGGTCAGCAGTGTCGTGAACAGTGCGGCGGACAGCACGGGAGGAACGCCAACCTGCCCCAACCAACGTCGGGGTCTGTTCAGGACGAAATACCCCAGCATCGCTGTAATGACGGGCACGAGGAAGTCACTGGCCGACACCAGAACCTGCAGCATCAACAGGCCCAATATGCCTATGAGTGGGATCTCCAACCTGCTCCTGCTTTGTGGTGCAGACGCAATCGGCGCTTCGACGTTGTTCTTCTGGTCACTATTGTCCAACGTCCGCGCTCCTGTCGTCATTGAAATACACTGTCGCGGCAATGGGGAAGTGATCAGACCCAAAGCTCTCAAGGCGCGAGAAAGACACAAGACCGACATTGTCGGTCACGAAAAGCTGGTCAATTGGCAACCGCATGAAGGGGTAATCTGCATGAAAACTCGAAATCATGCCACGCCCGACGCGCGGTTCCGCAAAGTTGCCGTACTGTTTGAAGCGTTTGGTGGTCCACGACCATGCCACGTCGTTGAAGTCACCCATGCAAACGGTCGGACGCTCCGAAGATGACGTCATCAGCGCTGCCTTCTTGATCTGCCTATCGCGCGTTTCTGTGTCGTTGCCCGGAACCGGTGGGCGAGGATGCAAGCCAATGAAGTTGAACTCTGGCCCGTTGGACGCGCGCAAGACTGCCTTGACCGCCGGTGTCACATCGTCGTGCGGCCACAAGAACTCTGCGCTGATGACATCCAAACGGGTCGCAAAAATGAGGCCATAGTGGTCATCCGCCACATGCGATTTCACTACAGCGTATCTTGCAAGCACGTCTTGCAACGCTTCAGCCCAGATCGCGTCAGTCTCCATTAAGAGTAATACGTCGGGATCTTCGCGATTGATCACCTCGATCAGATCATCATGGCGCGTGTTTTCCATCAGAACGTTGATCGCCAACATGTCCACTTCTGCCGCGCCTTGGGGGGCCGTGGTCAACGCAATTTCGGTTGCGGCAAGCGGTGTGTACGGGAATATCTGCCACGCTTGGTACACAAACGCAGCAGAAACAGCCCCAATAAGCAGAGGTTTGTAAGTCACCGTGGTCAGCAAGGCCGCGAAAATCACGAGTAACGCAACACTTGAGATATGGAGACGGGGGAAGTCCCACATCCGTATCCACCATTGCACGCTGTTTGTCAGCGGCAAGAGCGTTGTGACAACAACGGCAACGGCCACGGACCAAAATATTGCATTCAACATTTGACTTCTGCCGCCGCTAAATACCGGCCGCCTCCCCCAGAGTGTCGGCCTTTTCGGCATCGCGTTGGCCCATAGGTAAATCACGACCCTGCGTCGTATCAACCCGTGTCTGCGCCTCTAGCTCGGCATTCAATTCGGCGCCCATCAGAATGATGAATGCGGAAATCCAGAACCACATGAGCAGCACGATGACGCCAGCCAATGTTCCGAAGCTTTCATTGTAGGACCCGAAGTTGCTGACGTAAAAGGCAAACCCCGCGGACGCCACGATCCAAAGCAGGCACCCTATGACCGCGCCCACTGACGCCCATTTCCACTCCGGCTCGTCCCGCGATGGCGCATAGCGGTAGAGGACGGAGAGCCCGAACATCGTCAACACGACAAGGCCGATCCAGAAGGCAATTGTAATGGTGGTTTCCATGAGCCCGCCAAGATCCACGAACGCCAGTACTGCCGGAAGGGCGAGCATTGACAGTAGGGCAACCAGCAATCCGATCATCAAAAACAAAGTCAGCGCAAACGTCACCAGTTTGAGCTTGATGAAGCCACGCTTCTCTTGCTCATCATAGGCGACGTTGATGCCTTCCATCAGGCTCCCCATTCCCTTGGACGCGGAATACAGGGCCACCAGAATGCCAAAGACAGCGGCCAGTCCCAATCCACCCTCGCGGGAGCCTGCCACCTCTGTTGCTTGGTCGGTGACGATTCCAATCACCTCTTCGGGCACCATGCCAGCCAGCCCACGCAGTTGTTCAACAATGGCACTTGGTTCAACCAAAAGACCGCTGATGGCGATGAGCGCAGTGATCGCAGGAAAAAGCGCCAGCAAACCATAGAAGGCGACACCAGCAGCGATAAGCCCCACCCGATCCTCTGCGATTTCATCCTTCAGCCGAAAGGCGATGTCTTTCCACCCTGCGCTGGGAATGCCGGTTGGTGCTTCTGCGTTGCGACCACGTACCATGGTGTGCCCTTCTCAGCGTCGTTCAAAGGAGATTAACGACGGGACCCCCCTTTTGGTTTCTCAAGTCTTGGGTTTGCCGAGCTTTTCTTTTTCAACGGCGGTTTTGGCCTTCTTTGCGATGCGCTCGGCTGCGTGCCTAGTACAGCGCCCTTTTCCGATTACAGCGGACTGACCCTTCGAAACGAGGCCGCTTGCGCAAGCCTGTGATCGGACCAGCATATGACCTTGGTTGGGACGGCGCGGTCTTCAGACACTAATCTGGTTTAGTGAACGCCGAATAACTCCCACCGATACGCCGATGACATCTTCCGGGGCCGCTATTCGCGGTTAGCGTGACGTCTCACTTTGATAGGACACATGATGCGCATCGACACATTGGAAGACCTGTATCTCGAGCAACTCAAGGACATCTACAGCGCAAACGAGCAGGCGCTGGATGTGACGGAAAAGATGACGGATGCGGCCAGCGGTACGGACCTTGGCAAAGCATTGCAGGCGGGTGCAGACAGCATTCGAGGGGGCCTCGCCGCACTGGAACAGATGGCGCAACGTCACGACGAACACCTTGGTGGTGCGCTGTGCAAGGGTATGGAAGGATTGGCGATAGAGGCTCATGCTCAAGCGCTCGCGCAACCTTTTGGTGACCCAACCACAAAGGATGCAATGATCATCACCCAGTACCAGCACCTCGCCCACTACGTTATTGCAGGCTATGGTTGCCTGATCGCTTTCGCAGACCGGTTGGAGCTGGATGACGATCTGGCGACATTGAAAGACCGCTTGGATGCCGCGTACGACACAGACCGAACCATGACACAACTGGCAACCGGTCGCGTAAGCAAGGATGCACGGACTTAAGAACCGGTTGATGCGGACATATCTGCCGTACTGGTCGGTTTCTCAGTATGGGCAGGTGGGAACCATGATGTGTCCATGTCATGGAATGCGTTCACAAATTCGCAGTCCCTTTCCCATTCATCCCGTTTGAGAAGCCGGAAATAGGGTCGGTCAATTTCGATATCGCCGTCATCGACAAATCTGCGCAGCAACTTGTTCACATAGATTGACGTCAGTCCCACAGCCTGGCCGATCTCGACCTGACTGAAAGGCACGCGAAATCGGTTCCCAAGTCCCACATTCGCAACCTCAAGTCGTGACCGAAGCTGAAGCAACCAGAACTTCAATTTGTTTGCTGCGTCCATTGATCCCAAACTGCTTGCATGATGGCGCAGCGCGATCTGATCGAGACTGCCCAGAGCGGTCAAAAGTGCGCCCAACCTGGGATAGTCGGAAAACAGCGGGGCGAGTCCGGTGCGTGGAAACGGGCAAATCTTGCCATCGGTTTGCATGATGATCCGGTGGTTGGCGTGGGTTGATCCGATTTCGGCAAGCCCCATAACCTCGCCCGGCAGATAGACCCGCAAGATCTGGCTGCGGCCATCCGCACTGTCGGCCTTTACGACCGCCCAGCCCGTTTTCAGAACCATGATGCCTTCGGTCACGTCGCCGACACTGATGACCGGCCTGCCTTTGCGACGGGGGTGTTCATCCCTTTCCATCTCTTCGATAAAGGCGCATTCAGCGTCCGTTAGGCTCACAAAACGCGATAGACGGCTGACCAGGCAGCTTTGTTCATCATCAGTCATGAATAATCTTAACATGGGTTAGGACGCGCGGTCGCATTTATCTTGCCGCGCGGATTGCTCGCGGTATCCTCAGGCTGGTTTACAAAGCCAACAATCGAACCTGCGCTCGTCTGATCGATGAGGCAGGACACAAAGGACGCGACATGATCCTGAACATAGACGTGTCCTTGGCCTACGGCTTGGACCAACCTGTCGACCTCATCCTGCAGATAGAAGCCCCCAGCTTTCACGATCAAACGGTTATGTCCGAGCACATCGACTTCGGATCACCTGATCATGTCGGACGGATCGCCGGTGAAGCCGGATTGGGCGCGCGCATTTTGATGCGCGCCGCTGAGAAGTTTCGGTGCACCTACAAAGCGCAGATCGAAATTGACCGGCCCGAGCTGACACTTGAGCAGCTTGATGCGGTTCCGGTGCATATGCTGCCCGGCGACACTGTGCGATATCTGATGCCATCCCGGTATTGCCAGTCAGACGAGTTGCAGAGTTTCGTGGCTGCGGAATTCGGCACCTTGACCGGCGGCGCGCGCATTGCAGCGATCCGCGATTGGATATCTCGTCACTATAGGTACATGCCCGGGTCCAGCACGGCGCAGACCACCGCGATCGACACATTCGTGCAGCGTCAGGGTGTTTGCCGGGATTTTGCGCATGTGATGATCACTCTGGCACGGGCATCAGCCATCCCGGCGCGTTTTGCGAGCGTGTATGCGCCGCATGTCACACCACAGGATTTCCATGCGGTGGCCGAGGTTTTTCTGAATGGCACTTGGCATCTTGTTGATGCAACCGGTATGGCCACTGCTGGGGAAATGGCCCGGATTGGGGTGGGTATGGATGCGGCGGAAGTGCCATTCCTGAGCAGCTTTGGCTGGATGTCTTTTCAAGAGCAACGGGTGTCTGTGTCTATCGTTGACGCCCCAGGCTGACTAAAATTCCCGAGCAGCCAGAATGCGAACAGGCAACCCGAGTTGAACCTGTTCCCACTCCAATCATCGCGTACTCAATCACCCGACCTCAGCGGCCGCGCCGAAAAAGAAGCGGATCATTTCAGCGCTGGCGTCTGGACCTTGTGGGTCAGTATACGAGCCTGCTGCTGCCCCACCGGACCAGGCATGCCCTTGCCCATCGATGCGCCAGTGTTCCACCATGCCAACGCCCGTGTCGTTCCTGATGATCTTGCGTGTGTAGGTCCGGCCATTCTCTGCGCCCCGTTCCGTTGTCTCAACGCTCTGACGTCCGACAACGTCCATCGCGCGCTGCACGATACGGTCGCCATTCTTTGGATGCACCGTCGCGTCGGCCGATCCATGAAAAACGACTGTCCGAACACCTGAACCCGCTTCGACTTTGCCAGAGGCTTCAAGGACAGTGCCTCCCATAGCTGCAAAGGCGGACGGCACGTCTTTGGCCGCGCCAACTGGCAATCCTGAATGCGCACCAACGGCTGCGAAAACGTCGGGGTAGGTTTCGCCCAAAATGGCGGCCATCGCCCCACCTGCTGACAAGCCCGCGACGAATGTTTGCTCTTTATCGACGCCGTGATCTGCCGCAACTTGCGCGGCCAATCCGGCCAGTATGGCAGGCTCACCTCTGCCCCGACGCTGGTCGCCTCGGCTAAACCAATTCCAGCAGGACTGAGCGTTGTCCCCACGCGATTGCGCTGGATAGATCACGACAAAGCCATTCTGGTCCGCCAGCCTGTTCATCCCTGTCCCTGCCGCGAAATCCACAGGGGTTTGCGTGCAGCCATGCAGCATCATGACAACGCCCGTTGCGCCCTCGAGCGCTGACGTCGGAGTATATATCCAATATGCACGAGTGCCCGCATCGCAGGCGTACGTGTTCTGGAGAAACTGCGCCCCCTCGGGGATTTTAGGTTGAGCCGCTGCGGTTGGACTATGCAATTGCGACAACCGAGCGAGCATGTCATCCATCGCGATCCCACCCGGCTGCGCCGTCCCCGATTGAGGGGCTAGCCCATGCCGTGCAAGAGTGCGTTGCACCAGATCATTGGCTGCAGACAGGCGTGCATCATCGGTCGCAGGGCGCCATGCGCCTATGTCAAAGAGTTTCATTTCGTTTTCCTTTTAAGCGTTGCGCACCTTACTTGATGCGGTCGGCAAGTGCTTTCTTGACGTCCGTACTGGCCTGCAAGGCACCCAGCACCGTGATGGACCCGATGGTTTGCAGTGCCAGTTCCGGTGTTACGGCACCATCGATCCGCGCGAGCCCGACGACCTTGACGTGCAGCATCTCGCCGGCGTCCCGCAATGTCTCCAGATCAGCGACCGAGTAGTCGCGCAAACCCAGTTCCATCGTATGTCGTTCAAGCGTTTTGCTGACCACGCCAGTATGCGTGTCCAACTGGTTCCGAATTGCTGTGCGGATCAGGTCACTTCTGTTTGAATAGAACCCTTCCTGAACCAGCAGGTCGATGCGCCCAAGGTCGACAAAGCCGAGGTTGATTGTGATCTTCTCATTCTCAGGCTGCTTGTCTCGTAGCTGTTTGACGTTGCTCACATCCATTCTCCATCCATGTGGATGGTATACGGCTGATATATCACTGTGTGCAAGCCCGGTCGTGACCTGCCTGCCAAAAAGGGCAACCAATTGCCGTGTATTCCGCCCAAAAGCTGTCCTGGTTTAGGATTTACCCAGATCACCCCCTGAGTGGGGTGGATACCGCCCCCGATGCTTGCGATGCCTTCAGGACTGCACAGGTCAAGACCGATCCTCCCCGCCGCCACAAATCCGCTTCGAGCGCTCGTGATGACATGACAAACTGACCGAGATTGGGCTTTGACCAGACTGCAATGATAAGGTCCCGACTGACGTTATGCTAAGACCGCCCACCGACAGTTGACTGAACGCCCGGGTATCTCCCACGACTTTGTAAGGGCCAACTGGCGGTACGTCGATTGAACTTCAGCCCAACGAATGGCCACCGAATGAACGAACCACACTACAATCTGGCCATCGTCGGCTTGGGCCCACGGGGCCACTACGCTCTGGAATGCTTTCTTCACAGTCTTGCCGCAGCATCCGACAGACAGAATGCAAAGATCATCCTGTTCGAGGAAACGGATCAGACAGGCAACGGCCCGGTTTGGGATATGTCTCAATCCGCCAGCAACTGGAGCAATATCAACGACCGCATTTTGATCCTGCCGGAACGGCCAGAAATCCAATTGGGATCAACAACGATCAGCGCATTTCCCAGCTATCATGATTGGGCAAATATAAGCCAAGCAGATGACGGCAAGAAGTCACCTGACGTCTACCCGCAGCGGCGAACTGTGGGTCAGTATCTATCAAAAAGGTTCGAGACGCTCTTGCAGCCGATTTTGGCGGCAGGTCTTGCAGAACTCGTGTCCGAGCGCGTGGACGACCTGTCTGTGATGAACGACCGCTTATCTGTCATGACCAAGACGGGGGCATCGTTTTCCGCAGACCAAGCCCTGCTGACTGTTGGGCATCAGCCAACGCACCGGGACGCTCAGATCAAAGACTGGATCGCCGCAACAGAAGACAATCCAGCACTGCATTTGTTCCCTGATCCCTATCCGGTGGAGCAGATCGTCAATAGCGTCAGCGAGATGACCAAGGTTAATATGGCGGTTCGTGGGTATGGTCTGGCGACAATTGATATCGCGCGCGCCACAGCGGAGGCGTTCGGTGATTTCACGATCCAAGATGAGTTGACGCGTGCCCAAAGCTTCGAGCTGGTCCGAGATGTTGAAGTGAACATCGTTCCTTTCTCACTCGATGGGCTGCCGTTGGGGCCAAAACCGCTGAACGAACGCCTTGATATGCAATTCAAGCCGTCGAAAGAGGCTTTGGACAAGCTCGACACTCAACTCAGCGATCCGAAGGCACAAGCTGCCGCTCAGGACGAGACGTTCTTGGTCGATGCGATTGTCCCGATCATGGCAGGCGTCTACCCGACGTTGCAGCACAGGCGCGAATGCGCCCCGGCTGATCCGCAAGACCTCGAGCGTCTGATCGCAGATTGGGTCAACGACCAGAGCCATGATCACAGCAGTATTTTAAGCACTGACGTCGCCCCTGTGGACCTCCTGCAAGAGCTCGTGGGTATGTCAGTCGGCGCCGCTCCGGTCAGCCTTGATTATTGCATTGGTCAGGTGTGGCGGCACTGCCATCCCACGATCTATACGGCGCTTTCGCATGGCCAGCTTTCGGACGAGGCCCTGGCCAACATCATATTCCTCGATGAAAGCATGAAGCGGTATTCCTTCGGTCCCCCGGTCGAAAGCCTGCAGCAGTTGATTGCGCTGCATGGTGCCGGTGTGCTGAATTTGGACCACGTGAATGATCCGGACATTGAGGTTTCCGGTGATGGTTGGACCTTGTCCAACGGATCCAACCGGACAACAGCCACCGTGATGGTCGATGCGGTTCTTCAGCCGCCAAAGATCAAGGATGTAAACGCACCTTTGATGGATCGGCTTTTGACCGATGGAATTCTGGCCGCGGTTCATGACGACCTTGGTGTGGACACAACAACTGATGGTTTCATCGTATCGGACTCAGACGATGGGGTGCCTGTCGCGGTCTTGGGCCGTTTGGCGAAGGGCACCATTATTGGCGTGGATGCGATCCTTGAATGCTTTGGCAAGCGGCCGCAGGACTGGGCGGCGGCAGCAGTGGAACGGATGATTGCCCGCGCCGCATAAGGTGATTGTCACATCGCCGTTTCTGTCAATGAAATGGCATGTGCGCCGGACAAATCGCCTACCAACATCTCGCGCAATTCATTCTGTTTCGCCTTATCCGGCGTTCGCAAAATGTGCGACGGGTGAACTGTTATCATGACTGGACGACCGCATAGTCCAGTTTCCAAGTGCCCGCGCCGTTTCAGAATATCACGACGGTCACCGGTGAGGGCCATGGCAGCCGTCGCGCCCATCGCAACGATGATCTTGGGTTGGATACGTCGAATTTCCGCATCCAACCAGAAACGGCAATGCTCAATCTCAGTTCTGTCTGGGCTTTGATGGATGCGCCGTTTCCCTCGGACGATATGTTTGAAATGCTTCACCGCGTTGGTCAGATAGACGCCTTCCCGATCAACCCCGGCCTGCGCAAACGCCCCATCCAATACTTTGCCAGCCGGGCCAGAAAACGGTTGACCGGTGAGGTCCTCTTGATCACCCGGTTGCTCGCCCACGATCATCAGACGCGCAGTGTCTGGGCCGCATCCGGCCACGGCTTGCGTTGCAGTGGCGTGCAGGGGGCACCGGGTGCATGCCGACAGGGCCGCACCCAAGGCGTCGCCGGGCCCTTTCCATGCGGTGTCAAAGTCAGCGGCGGCACGCTGTACCCGCGCTGTGCGCACAGGTGGCAAGGTCGGAGCGGCGTCAGCCATGGCGCGGGCGCGGGCCGGAGCGCCTGCAATCAGGTGCGGGATGGACGCGGCTTCAGGCAGGTTTTTCCAGTACTTCTTGGGCATCTCCGATGTCATGGCATTCACCTTCAACCGCGCCGGATTGAAGATGTTGCAGAAATAGGTGGTCCACAGCTTCTCGTTGGCATCTTCAGGGAAATCCGGCCGCGGCAGATCGAGCGCAAAGCACAGTTTACCGCCCTCAAAAATCGCAGAGACTGACGGGGTCACGATGCGCCAATCCATGTCCGCGAACCGCTTGGCGAAGAAGTCCGCCGTCGGCTCCATGGTGTTGTGCGTCGGCTCAAACCAGGCCGCAAAGCTGCGCCGAGGTGCGGTTGGATCACCAATCTCGCGGAAACGGACGAACGCCTTCATCTTGTGCTGACACCGATGCACCGCCTTTTCCATCTTGCGCAGTTGCGCGATGGCCGGATCCGCACGGTCGCGGATCAAGGTCGGGGTGCTGCGGATGCGGTAGAGTGCGGCGTAAAGTCGATCAAACCTGTCCGCGTCTGTGTGCCAGACAACCGACTGTGCGAGAGACACAAACGCTTTGGGCACCTTTGCCTGATCATGTACGGCGGGCGGTGCATCCGGCGCAGCGTCAAACAGCGAACTGTCCTCGGCGGTGTCACTCCAACGCACATCGTTTGGGTGCAGGTTCATCGCAAGACACACGCGCGCACTGTCGCGCCAAGCTGTTCCGGTCCCGAGACGCGGCAAGACAATGCGCTGAGTCATCGCAGCCTCAGAACAAGGTCAGCTGTTCTGGCGGGGGCGCGAACGTGGCCCGCAAGTCCGCGGTGTCGGACAGTCCATGCGGGCTCCAACCCAGCGCACTGACAAAGGCGCGCGCTTTTTTCATAGAGGCGCCCATCCGGTTGATGTCTTCGTATCGCAGAGTGCGGTGCCGCCGCGTGGTCAGAATGCGGTTCACGGTTTTCACGCCAAATCCCGGCACCCGCAACAAGACATCGCGCGGCGCGGTATTCACATCGACCGGGAAAAGGTCGCGATGGGCCAAAGCCCAGGCAAGTTTGGGGTCGATATCGAGATCCAGATTTCCGCCAAGCGCCGCGTCCGCAATCTCGTGCAACTGAAAGTCGTAGAACCGCAAAAGCCAGTCTGCCTGATACAGACGGTGCTCGCGTTGCAGAGGCGGACTAATCAAGGGCAGGCGCGATGACGCATCCGGTATTGGCGAAAAAGCCGAGTAATAGACCCGCTTCAGATCGTAGCTGCCGTATAAGCGCGTCGATTGTTTCAGAATCGTCAGATCGTTCGCGGCATCTGCACCGATGATCACTTGGGTTGACTGGCCTGCCGGGGCAAAGGGCGCAGGGCGGCGTCCGGTGTGCGATTTGTCCTTTGACACACGCCGGCGCAATTTGACGTCGGCCATTGCTTTCCGGATTTGAGACGGGTTCTTTTCAGGCGCGAAGGCTTCCACAGCGGCGTCGGTCGGCAGTTCGACATTGATCGACAACCGATCCGCCAATCGCCCCGCCTCTTCTATCAATTCAGGCGCTGCATCTGGGATGGTCTTTAGGTGGATATAGCCCCGAAAATTCTCTTCGTGGCGCAGTTTGCGCACGATACGCACCATGTCCTCCATGGTCTTGTCGGGTGAGCGTATGATGCCGGACGAAAGGAACAGTCCTTCGATATAATTGCGCCGATAAAAGTCAATTGTCAGCTTCACAACCTCGTCGACGCTGAACCGCGCCCGTTCAACGTTGGACGACACACGATTCACGCAATACACGCAGTCATAAATACAGAAATTGGTCATCAGGATCTTCAGAAGACTGATGCACCGGCCGTCAGGCGCGTAGGAATGACAGATCCCCGCCCCCGTGTTCGACCCAAGGCCTTTGCCATCTCGGCTGTCGCGTTTGTTTGACCCGGACGAGGCACAGGATGCGTCGTATTTTGCCGCATCGCTCAGCACTGCGAGTTTCTGTTGAAGTGATTTGGAAGCCATTTGTTCATGTTATGTTCCAAATATGTGAGTCGCAAGGCCTGTGTGGCTTTCGTCCGTGTTGGTGGTTTCGACACGGCATAGGAGCTATGAGCTCGGACACCTGCGGCGGACGATTACCGCATTGCGCTCTCGTCAAACACAAGGAGTGCCGCTCATCTTTTTGGTTGGTTGAACACCTTCCGCAGCAGCGACACTCACTGTCTTTCCCAAAGCTTCGGCGTCGGCTCGCTGGCCTTGCCGACGCGCACACGCTCACGGGCACCGTCGAACTGCCACTTGTAGTCCTCGTCAGACAAAGTCGCCTTCAACTCATCAAGCCTCAGCCCGACCGCACGCGGCACGGTATGCCCTTCGGCACGCAGACCTTCGAACCGGGCCAGCACGGCAAGCTTCTTTTTGGTCTGATGCGGCTGCACCTCGTCCAAGTACCGAGGATTGCACTCATTTTCGACCGTGACATAGCCAGCCTCTTGAGCCGCATTCAGCAGATCAAGACCCGCCTTGGTGCGCGCAATCACCGCGTTGGTGCCGAGGTCATCATCTTCTGTCGAAGGATCGGGCGAGCCGCCCGGCCAGGTGTCGGACGCCGCAATATCCGCCGCCTCTCCGATCCCATCGGGGCAGACCTTGCATCGGAACGGCAGCGTCCACATGCTTTGATCCGTGCCCCAAAAGTCGGTATACCGAAACTCCTGCGCCTCCCCGTCCTTGGTGGCAAAGCGCATTTTGCCGGGACAGCCGTGGCCGCGGAAACGGTATTCGGTCAGCGCTTCGTTCTCGACATCGTATTTCTGGCGCAGAAAGCGTGTCATGTCCTGCGGAGGCATGAACCCGCCACAAACAGGCGTCAGCCAGTATTTCACCAGTTCGTTCACGCGCGGATCGTGGCGCGCAAGATTGCGTAGGGCAGAGATGTCACAGGGTTTGCCAACAAAAGCGAAAGGCTGGCCCCGGTCCAGCACCTCCAGCACATCCACAAGCGGCGCGGCGGGGCCATAGCGCGATCCGGCTCCATCCAGAACGTCCGCCGCACTGTGGCTCTCGTGGCGCTCGCCAAAGGTGGCGTATGTGCCAGATTGCTTCACGTGCAATATGAAAACGACCTTTTTGGTGTCGATCAGGTACTGGCCCAAAGCGGTCAACACGCCGCCTTTTGACCCTTTGAAACGGACCTCGGGATCAGTGGCATAGGCCAGTGCCATACTCTGGTACGGCCCCCAAACCATGTCCATCTGCGTGTTGGCGTTTTGCAGTTCGGGCGGCAACCCTTCAAGGCGCTTGCCGGGGCAAACGTCTTCGATCCGGTCCATCGTTTCGTGATCAAGCGTGCCGGTCACGACGGGGCGTTCATAGCCGTTCTCGACCCGGGCGACACGAATGGTATCCGGTCCCGCAATCGACTGGCATAGGCCACAGCCAACGCACATTCCGTCCTGCACGATCTTGTACAGCCGCTCAGTCGGGGTCACGGGAGGATTGCTCATGATACAGCGTCCATTTTCTAAGTGTAGGTGCCCTTGAACGCCTTCAACCCCATGTTCTGACATGTTGCCGCGCGGCGCGTCTACCATGATCAGACCATTGGCAAAGCCCCGGCTGTGCTGGTTGCGCTGCACCGACTTCAACCAAGGCAGTGTCTTAAGCAAAGGTTGTGGCCTCGTGCTGGTTGTTCATAGCCTGCTCCGAAGATGTAGGCTTAGGCGCAGCAAGCCACCAATCGACCTCGAATTTGGTCAACTCCGGGTCCAGCGGGATCCAGCGAAAGGTCGTGCCCACACCACCGGGATAAACCTGAACTGCCGTCAGCGGCCAAAGATACCAGGCTGTAAAAATGTCTGTCTTTGCTGCCTGATCCGCTGCCGTGTCATTGGTGTCGCCGGACTGCGGCAGCGCGCAGTGCAGACGGCTGTCGCCGCGAGCGATGATCTTGTAGGCTTCGGGTTTTATAACACCTTCCGTGAACGTCTTGTGCACGATATGGCAATGATAGCATTCCGAGAAATTCTCGATCACGATCTTCCAGTTCGCCTTGAGCAATGCCTCTGTCCGGTGCGCGAAATGACAGGATGGCAAGTTCGGCAGATAGTCCCGTATCTCATCCGCTGTCGCCCCAAGGCCGGCCGCCAAAGGCGCCGCGTCAGTGTCTAGGTTTACAAAGACAAGACCCTGAAACACCTCAAGCGAGACGCGCCGCAACCCGTGCTCATTCAACTGAATTTCCAGGATATGCTTGGCATTGCGCAAGGATTTGAGCCGCCCGCGCGTATCGTAGCACCACGCGTGATAGGGGCACACAACGATGCGGCGGTTGCCTGATCCTTACAGTAGCGTATGGCCGCCATTTCGCGTTCGAAGACGGAGTCGTCCGTATAAAGATGCGCGGGCAGCGATTTGTATGCGCCTGCGTCAACTGCAACTTCGTCTGCGTGAATATCCATGGACCTTATGCCTTCAACTTGGGGTCATCGTGACAACGCGTTCTTCTGTCATGTCGCGAATTGCAGCGCGCAGGCCTTCCTTGCCTCACCCGGACGCGCTGCAGCCGCCATAGGGCATAGGGTCGGCCCGGTTGGACGACGTGTTGTTGATGTTGAACAGTCCGACCGTTACCTGACGCGCGGCGGCAAACGCGCGGTCGATATCACGGGTGAAAATCCCCGCCGACAGCCCGAACGGCGTGCCATTCACGGCGGCAATCGCATCGGTGAAATCGCTGCAGGGCACAAGACAGACCACCGGGGCGAACATTTCCTCGGCCATCAATGGCATCGTATCCGTCACGTCCGTTAACACTGTCGGGTGCAACATCGCACCGTCGCACGTGCCCGCCAAAACAACCGCGCCCCTGCATCGCATGCTGCCGAGATGTGTGCCTGCGCCGTGTCTGCATCCTGTGGGTCAATCATCAGGCCAACCTGCGTATCCGGATGGCGCGGATCACCGGCGGTCAACTTTTGCGCCGCAGCCATGAAAAGGCCCATGAACGCGCCCGCCACGTCCTCATGCACATAGAGCTGCTGCTACGACGTACATACCTGTCCCGCCTTGCGAAAAGCGGTTGCACAGCATTTCCGGGCCGCCTTTTGCAGACTGGCATCCTCGCACACGATGGTGGCCGAAATATTGCCCGGCTCCATCTGCGTGCGCCGCATGCCTGCCGCGGCTTGTATCAGCGCACCTGGATCACCGCCGCCCGTGAAGGCAAAGAAATTGACGCCCTGGTTTTCGGTCAGCGCGGCACCCGTGCGCCCGCCCGGACCGTTTACAAGATTAAGCCACCCTTTGGGCAGTCCGGCCTCCTCGAACACCTCGACCTGCAGCATGGCGGAGAATGGCGTGTAGCTGGCTGGTTTCAACACCACCGCATTGCCTGCTGCCAACGCCGGCGCGATCTTGTGCGCGACCGTATTGAGCGGCGAATTGAACGGCGTGATACAGGCGACCACCCCCACGGGCACGCGGATGGTAAAGGCCATTTCCCCGGTATGGCCGGGTGCGGAGGCGGTGGGAATGATCTCTCCGGTGATGCGCTTGGCCTCTTCTGCCGAGGTCAGCAGGGTCTGGACGCAGCGATTGAAATCGCTCGTGTTGTCGGATTGGGTAAACCCCGTCTCCGCGACCATGGCATCAATGATCTCATCCTTGCGTCGCAATAGAATGTCATGGGTACTCATCAGCAGCGCATAGCGCTCTGCCAGATCAATCACGCTCGACTGAAAGGCGCGCGATGCGGCAGCCACGGCCTCATCTACCAGCGCCTTATCCGCTGTCTGGGCGTGACCAATCACCTCGCGGGTGAATTTGTCAAAGACCTCGAATGTACTCGCACCGTCCCGCCAGACGCCGTCGATATAGAGCCTTGCCTCCCTCATGCCCGCATCCTTGTGCCATCCGGGTCAAACGGCGCTCTGACATGTATGTCCGCTGGATGGTGCGTGCCTGCGACATCAATCTCGAACCTGTCGGGCATCAGGTCGTCTGGCTTGACCGAACCCTGTTCAATCCACGCCAACGCAACAGATTGGCTCAGCGTGGGCGAATAGGCCGCTGATGTGACCTCCCCCCGCGAGCTGACCATTGCGGTAAATCGGTTTGTGCCCATGTGGCCAGGCCGCCATGTCCGTCGTCAGGGACACGAGGCGACGGGTCAGACCCCTCGCGCGTTGGCGCAGCAGCGCATCGCGCCCCCTGAACGACTGGTTCTTGGGCCATGCGACGGCAAAGCCCGAGGCCGCCTCCAGCGACGTATCGCGCGGTCCCATATCGTGCCCCCAACTGCGAAATCCGCGCTCCAGGCGCAGGACATTCAGTGCATGGGCACCAGCATGGACCAGATCGGACTGACCAGCGCTGCGGAGTGCCATGTGGTGCCCGAGGTCAGCTCGTTCTTTTCAAGCAGGACAACAGCGCGCCACCCAAGCTTGGTCGGGTGTTACAAAACCGAAAGGCCCACAATGCCGCCGCCAATGACCACAGCCCTGGCAGACTGGGTAAGGTCGCGGTTGGTCATGGGGTCCTCGGCGCGCAGTGACGGAACCCCAGGGCCTGCAATCGGCGTACCGCCAATATATTCTGGTTATAACAGCTATGCCGTGGACTGACCTACCAAGAGCACCTCGGGATCTTGTCTAACAGGCTTGAAGAAAGCAAAGGGCAAGCCATGACCGCACATGTTGAGGTGGCTATTATCGGAGGTGGTGTTGTCGGATGCAGCGTGCTGTATCACCTCGCGTTGAACGGCGTGGCTGACACCCTGCTTCTGAAAAAGAACGAACTGACGGCAGGGTCCACGTGGCATTCGGCGGGCAATGAGAACCGGAAATCGCGCGCTTTGCGGGGTCAGACCTGTCCATTGTACCAATGTTGCACCAGTATTTCGCGACCGACACCATCTCCGAGATCGAGGCGCTGGCCCAAGAGTTCCCGGCTGTCAGGGATCGCGAGAACTCGTTTTACCTGCATCGGGAACGTCAGGGCCTGTTGGTGGGGCCATACGAATCCAACCCATAGGTCTGGCACCCCTACGGCATTCCCGCCACATTCGGGCAGGAGTTGTTGCCCGATGATCTGGGCAGGCTGGAGGCTGGCATTCTGTCGGCCGTGCACCGCGTGCCCTGCCTGGAAAACGGCGGCGTCAGCCGGGTGGTGCACGGGCCGATCCCCTATACGCCAGATGAATGCCCGCTGATCGGGCCGCATCCCGACTTGCGCGACATGTTGGTGTGCGCAGGCACCGCGATTGGCATCATTCAGGGTGGCGGCATGGGCCGTTTCCTTGCCGAATGGATGACCGAAGGAGCGACGGAATGGGACCCGTTGGCGTGCCATCCGAGGCGTTTTGGCGACTACGCCACGGTCGAATACACCACCCCCCGCGCGATTAAAGCCTAAACCGAGCATTATGCCGAGGTGCCCTATCCGGGCCTCGAAGGGCGCGCCGGGCGGCCTGCGCAAACCGGTACCAATGACGACCAGCAAAGGACCGACGGCGCGGTGTTCGGCGTCGTCAACGGGTGGGAACGACCATTGTGGTTCGCTCCTCCGGGCACCGATCCGGTGGATAGCGTCAGCTTCAAACGGCCCGCCAGTTTCGCCCATGTCGCAGCCGAACACATAGCCTGCCGCGAGGATGCGGCCCTCTTCGACATGTCGATCTTCGGCAAATATCGGGTCACGGGGCCGGATGCGAAAACATGGTTTGAAAGCACATTCACCGGGCGTGTGCCGAAAACGGGTCGGGCCACACTTGCTCTGCTTTGCAACGAAAAAGGGGGCATTCTCGGCGACTTCGCAGCGGCGGCTGTGACCGACGACGAACTCTTCATCGTGGGCTCAGGCGGCGGCGAAGGGGTGCATTGGGACATCCTGAACGACACGCAGGGACTGAACATGCACCTTGCACGCGACACAACCCGCTTTGGCGTGCTGCACATCGCAGGCCCCAAATCCCGCGCGATCCTGGATGCGCTTGTTGCGGATGATGTCCCGGACGTAGCAATGCCGTTCCTGTCGGCCAGAACGCTGGATTTTGCCCTGTGCCGCTCCTTGACACTACGGGTCAGTTTTTCCGGGGACCTGGGCTACGAAAACCATGTCCCCATCGAATATCACCGCGCACTTTATGCCAGGATCAAGGTCGCGGGGGCGCCTATTGGGCTGCGCCTTGCCGGCGCGCGCGCTGCATTCGCTGCGGCTCGAAAAGGGTTGGTATCTGTGGAGGCACGATGTCACCGCCGAAGTGACCGCCTTTGAGGCGCATCTGTCCTTTCTGGTGAACCTCAAAAAGGACACCGACTTTCCGGACCGCACAGCCCTCAAGGCACTGGCGGACAAGCCGCTTAAGCATTGCCTCTGCCTGCTTGAGGTGGACGTGGACGATGCGGACTGCATCGATGCGGGATCTATTTTCAAGGACGGCATCTACATCGGACAGACCACATCAGGCAGGTTCGGTCATTGGGTGAAAAAGCCCATGGCAATTGCTTGGTTCGACGCGGCACACGCCAGGGCCGGAACGACCATGGACATCGAGCTTTACGGCGAGATGCGCAAAGCGCGGCCAAAACCAAAGGACGTGATAAGAACAAGCAATCCCCGGACACCTCCGCCACGCTTTTTGCAAAGGCCCGCCAGGTCATGCCCGTCGGCATCTCTCACCGCTACCGCTGGCGGCTGCCCAACCCCAACTATGTGGATCGGGCTGAGGGGGCTTATAAATGGGACGTCGAGGGGAAACGCTTCATCGACTACAAGATGGGTGCAGCCAGTCAGATGATGGGCCATTGTCATCCCGCGATTTTGCAGGCCATTGCCGAACAGGCGGGGCGCGTGATCTTCGCGGGTGATTGCAACCCGATTGAGATCGACTGGGCAAAGCGGATCACGGACATGGTGCCCTCTGCAGAACGGGTGCGGTTCACAGCCTCCGGGACCGAGGCCACGATGCTCGCCATCCGCGTGGCGCGGGCACATACCGGGCGTGCCAAGATCCTGCGTATCGACGGGCACTATCATGGCTGGCACGACCACCTGATGAAAGGCGCCAAAGCGGGGTCCGAAGCGCTGCCGTCACTTGGTGTGCCACCCGAAATCGCCGACCTCACGCTGGTTTGCGCACCCGACCGGGCCGCGATGGAGGCCGCCTTTGCCGAACATCCAGACATTGCGGCGGTGATCGTCGAAGCGTCTGGCGCGAACTATGGCGCGGTGCCCATGGCGCAGGACATCCTGTTGGCCGCCCGCGAGGTATCGCGCAGCCATGGATCGCTGATGATCCTCGACGAGATCATAACCGGGTTTCGCTGGGCGCCGGGCGGGCGGCAAGCACTGGCACAGGTCAATCCCGACATGACAACTCTGGCCAAGATCGCCACCGGTGGCATGCCTGGCGGTGCATTGGCAGGCAATGCCCAAGTGATGGACATGCTGGACCCATCCGTCACCAAAAACGGCATGGCGCCGGGTGTGCTGCATCAGGGTACCTTCAACGGCGCGCCCATTGTGGCGGCTGCGGCCGTGGTCATGCTGGACTTGCTCGCTGACGGGCAGGCACAGGCCCATGCCGACCGGATCGCGCACAACATCCGCGACGGGTTGAACGACCTAATGGGCAAACATAGCATTCCGGGACTAGCTTACGGTGAAAGCTCTACCTTCCATCTCTACTTTGGCGAAAATGACGGCACGCTGAACGACATTCCCGCCGCCACAATCCGCATGCCAAATCCAGCACTTGTCTCCGGCCTGATGAACGCCCTGAACGCGCGGGGCGTCGACCTCATGTCCGCAATGAGCGCGGTAACTTCCGCCGCACATACCGACCGCGATGTGGACGAAACACTCACCGCATTCGACGGGGCATTCCATGACCTGAAAGAGGCACGTATTCTGTGACAGGCTTGACTTCACGGGTTGCTCACATACCCCGGTGACGCACCACAACGGTTGGACCCGGTCACTTGGAACTCAGGCAGCTCAGATATTTTCGGGTGATCGCCGAAGTCAAAAGTTTCAGCCGCGCGTCGTCGGTCCTGCGCGTGTCCCAACCTGCGCTCAGTCGCCAGATCAAACTGATCGAAGCGGAACTGGGAACCGATCTGTTTTTCCGGGACGGCCGGGGCGTGCAACTGACGCCTGCTGGGCAGGAATTCTACGAACACGTGACCCGGATCGAGGCGCGGCTGATCAAGGCAAGGGAATCCGCGGCCAGACATGCCAACCGCCCCGGCAAGATCACCATCGGGCTCCTGCCCTCGTTCGGGCCGCTGTTCATGACGAAGGTGACCACCGACATCACGGCGCGGTTCCCGCAAGCCGATTTCGTGCTGATCGAGGACTACAGTTACCAGCTGATCGACTGGGTCAATTCAAAACGGCTCGATCTGGCAATCGTGTACGGGGATCAGGTTTCAGGCCCATGCCGAACGATCCCTTTCTCGACCGAACGACTCTTTCTCATGACGGCCGCCGACACATCCGTGATCAAGGATGAAATCCGCTTCGCTGACCTCGCCGGGTTTGAACTTCTGACCCAAGCCGTGCCCAGCACATCTCGCACGACGTTGGAGAGCATCGCGGAAACGCTGAATGTAAAGCTCACCTTCGGCTCCCAGATCGACTCGCTTCCGACTCTGCGGCACCTTGTGGCAAACCATGGGGCGCATTGTGTCATGCCCTACACATCTGCCGCTCAGGACGTGGCAAAGGGCGATTTGCGCGCGGTGCGCATCACCGACCCCAGCCCTGAACTGAACCTTTCAGTCATTGTGCCGAACGAACCGATCAGCGGGCATCCATGGGGAGAAGTGATCACCATACTCGAAAACTGTCTTGCGGACATGATCACCAGCGGCATGTGGCGCGGCGTTGTTTCGCGCCTCCGCTTGGATACGTCGACGTAAGCGCTGCGGCTCGACCTTAATTCTGAGCAGACGAGTATAACAAAACGGATCATTTCCCGCTGCCTTGAGGGTGGGTATCAAAGTGGAGAACGTCTTGCCCGTCCTGCTTGGCAACCGTTTCTCACCCGCGATCCGGCGCGAGAGACACCCCGTATTCTGCACCGCATGACAGCTTCGACGAACCAGAAACGAAGGTTACCCGTCTTCGTTCACGACAATAACCTCAACCCGGCGATTCATCTCGCGTCCTTCGGCTGTAAGGTTGCTGGCGACAGGGGATAGATAACCCATTCCACCCGCCTCGATCCGATCCCGCGAAACATCATAGCGATCCACCAGACGATCCCGCACGGCGCTGGCGCGGGCACGAGAAACAGCGATGTTCGCCTCCAACCCGCCCACCGTGTCGGTGTGCCCTACAACCGCGATCCGCAGGTCGGGACGATTGGTCATCAGTGCTGCGATTTGTTCCAACTCAGGTGCGGGGCCTTCGCCCAGGTTCGTGGTGCCCACCGCGAAATCAAGGCTGCGCAGAATGACCGATCCGGTTGCCAGCAATCGTTGTCCAAGATTTGTGGACGGCTGCGTGGGGACGACCGCAGATGGGGGCGGAGCGGAGGGCACTGCCGCCTCTTGCGCGCCAACCTGGATCACCTGCAAGTAGCCCGCTTCGGGGGCCGTGCTGGCCAGTAGCGTGACCGCATCGCCAGTATCGGGGTGGCGCGCACTGACGAAGTGATAGGACCGGACATTGACGTACATGTTGGGCGCGGGCAGCACATCTATGGCAAAGCGAAAATCGAAGCCACCGCAGGTATCTGCATCGCAATCCAGCAGCGTTTCATAGCCCGCGTCAACCAGTTGATCGCGAAGCGGTGCAAGGAGTTGCAAGGGCGTCAGGCCGGGCGATGGTACCCTATAGCTGCGCCGTTTGACGGGTCCGTCTATGCGTTCAGCAGCAACCGTGCCATCTGCGAAAGGGGCTGTGGCCACAGATACGCGGTCGAGAATGGTGTCGCGCGCCGCCGTTTGCCGGGCGTTCGATGGCAATTCCAGTTGCAGGGCCAGTGCCGGGCCCGCAAGGACACAAAGAAGGGCCGTTAGCCAAAGCTGCATACCTAGCGGGCCTGTCCGTGATACTCGGGGTTGGGCTGCATACCAGTTGCGCTGGCCACACGGTTGGACATGTTGAAAAAGGCGGTCACGTTGACCAGATCCCAAATGTCTCGGTCGATCAGCCCATGATCACGCAACGCTTGGCGGTCGGTTTCCTCGATCTGGGCTGATGCCAACGTGACCTTTTCGGCAAAATCCAGCATGGCACGTTGCCGGGGTGTGACAGGCGCCACGCGCCAATTCATTACCAATTGTTCTCCCAAGACGGGATCGTCGGACAACTGCCGGACCGCGGCCCCGTGTGCTGTCAGGCAGTAATAGCAGTGGTTCGTCGCACTGACGACAACAGCTACCATCTCGCGTTCGAGCTTGGTCAGGCCGCTGTCTGACAGCATCAGGTCGTTATAGAGCGCCGTGAACACGTTCAGCTTGTCGATGTCAAAAGCGTGTGCTTTCAGGACGTTGGGGATCATGCCCAGCTTGTCCTCGCACACGTCGAAATACTTCTGTGTCGCTTCGGGCAGTGGATCGACCATGGGCAGGTCGAGGGCGGTGGGCTGATCAGTCATGTGTTCTCCGGCGCTGTTCGGTAATGATAGCCGCAGAGATGCGTGAAGCCCAACCCCTGATAGAGCGCGTTGGCCGGGGTGTTGGCCGCCGTGGTCAGGACCGCGATATGGCTGGCTCCGTTTTCTGCTGCCCAGAAGGCGGCACGGCGCATGATCCATTGGGCAACGCCCCGGCGTCGTTGATGCGGCAGAACTTCGACCGCGTGGACCATGGCAATACCATCGTGGATGGCCGCAAAGGCCGTACCAGCGGGCTTGTCATTGTGCCTTGCGAGAATGGCCGTTTTGGTTTTCGCCCGGTGCATGATTGCCAAACGCGCAGGCCCGATCCCGCCCTTTGCCCAAATGTCTTCCATGATCGCCAGCGGCTCCCAGATGGCGAAGGCGGTGACGCGGGGAATGGGGACGTCGGTGAGTTTATCCACCGGCGCGATGTAGCCATTGGTAGGATCCACGACAGTGTAGCCGTTGGTGTCAAGCAGACGGTCGAGAGCCTCTTCGCCTTGCCGCACCATAAAGAGCGGAGACTGTCCGATGGCTCGCATGGCGTCTTCGGCCTGAGTGAGGTCCACGACGGGTTCCTCTGCCGTTGCGGCAGAGACACGTTTGCCACCACCTTGACCATTTCGAATTGTCCAAGGTCCTGCACACATGATTTCGGCGGCGGGCCATGTGCCGTCGATGGCGGCGTAGAAGGCCCCGGGCGTGATCATGCGGAGAATTGCTCGGCCAGCTTGGTCAGGGCCGTGTCCACCTCTGCCACGTCCGTGCCGCGAATAACCACGTTGGCGCCGTAACGTCCGTCTTTCTGGAACGGGTAGCAGCCAATGCTGAGATCGGGATGTGCGGTGGCCAGATCGCCCAGGGGGCCTGCGATGTCGCCCTCGCCCCGGTCGATGCGCAGGGTTTTCGAGATAAGAGGCGCACCGCCTGTGAGCGTGGGCAGGACGGAGGCGACCATGGCTTGAAACACCGAAGGCACCCCCGCCGTGACATGCACGTTTTTGATGGTGAAGCCGGGGGCCGTGGACACCGGGTTGTCGATAAGGGTCGCGCCATCCGGGATGCGCGCCATGCGCAGCCGTGCGGCGTTCAGTTCGAGGCCCGATTTGGCGTAGTGCGCCTCCAGCAACGCGCGGGCGTCGTCGCGGATGTCGATGAGCGTATCAAAGGCGGCAGCGATGCAGTCAGCCGTGATGTCGTCATGGGTCGGGCCGATGCCGCCAGAGGTGAAGACCGTGTCGTGACCCGCACTGAGCGCTTGCACGGCGGCAATGATCGCGTCGCGGTCGTCGCTGACCACGCGCACTTCCTTGAGGTCGATGCCGTGGTCTGTCAATTGCCCGGCCAGATAATGCATATTGGCGTCGCGGGTGCGACCGGAGAGGATTTCGTCTCCTATCACCAGCATGGCGGCGGTGGGGTTGGGCATTTGGCGCCTCCTTGCGTGTGCGGTCTGTGACGGTATAGGGCTGCGCCCATGCGCTTTCAAACCGAACTTGTGCCTGCCACCCTGATCCGCCGCTACAAACGGTTTCTGGCAGATTGTACGCTTGCAGATGGGCGCGAGGTGGTGGCGCATTGCGCAAACCCGGGTTCGATGATGGGGCTGGCAGAGCCGGGGATGCGCATCTGGCTGGAGCCGAATGACGATCCGAAGAAGAAGCTGAAGTACGGTTGGCGGCTGGTAGAACATGGGGACGGGCATTTTATCGGCGTCGATACCGCTGTTCCGAACAAGGCATTGCGGGCCGCGTTCGAGGCGGGCGAGGTGCCGGGGTTTGACGGCTACACCACCGTGCGGCCTGAGCAAAAATATGGGGAAGGCAGCCGGATCGACTTTCTATTGCAGGGCGCGGGCTTGCCCGATGCCTATGTGGAGGTGAAGTCTGTCACCTTGTCACGCCAGCCCGGATTGGCCGAATTTCCCGACTCTGTGACCGCCCGCGGGGCCAAGCATTTGGCGGAATTGGCCCGTATGACAGAGGCTGGGCACCGGGCTGTGATGCTGTATTTGGTGCAGCGTACCGATTGCACGCGGTTCACATTGGCCGCCGATATCGACCCGACCTATGCCAGCGCCTATGCGGCGGCGTCGGGGGCGGGGGTGGAAACCGTCTGTTTGGGCACCCATATATCCCCAAAGGGCGTACAGGTTGGTGCGCCCATTTCTGTTGCCCTATGACCTGCTGGCCCTTTTTGCCGCAGTGCAGTATGTTCTGACCGATAACGCCTATGGAGCGCACCTTGAACCACGAGACACGCGGCCGTCTGACAAAGGATGGCATTCGCATATATGACCCATCGGACTTTGCCGGGATGCACGCGGCAGGTCGGCTTGCGGCCGAGATTCTCGACGCGATGTCGGCGCACGTGTTTCCGGGGCAAACCACCGGTGTCATCGACAAAGTCATCACCGATATGGTCGAGGCAGCGGGCGCGAAATCTGCCACGATCGGCTACAAAGGCTACAAGCACGCCAGCTGCATCAGTGTGAACCACGTAGTGTGTCACGGCATTCCGGGCGACAAGGTTCTGAAAGAAGGCGACATTCTGAACATTGACGTCACTGTCATCGTAGATGGCTGGTTTGGCGACACGTCCCGCATGTTCGTGGCGGGCAAACTGCCGCGCAAGGCCGAGCGGTTGATCGAGATCACCCATGACAGCCTGATGCGCGGGATCGAAGCCGTGAAGCCGGGCAACACCTTTGGTGATATCGGCCATGCCATCCAGAGTTTTGTTGAAAGCCACCGCATGTCAGTCGTGCGCGATTTCTGTGGCCATGGTCTGGGCCGCGTGTTCCACGCGCCGCCGAATGTGCTGCACTATGGCCGTCCAGGCACGGGTGCGGTGCTGGAGCCGGGCATGTTCTTTACGATCGAGCCGATGGTGAACCTTGGCCGCCCCGAGACCAAGACGCTGGCCGATGACTGGACTGCCGTGACCCGCGACAAGTCGCTGTCGGCGCAATTCGAACATTCGGTTGGCGTGACCGAGAACGGGGTCGAAATCTTTACCCTGTCGCCTGCCGGGACGTTTCATCCGACCTATGGCTGAAGTGCATGGCGGATCGAGATCCGCCTTACCGTAAGGCGCATCTTGATGCGCCCTATTCCGCTTCGAGCAATGTGACATGCGTGCCGCCAAAGCGGCGTTGGTCCAGCATCGTATAGCCTTCGGGCGCGGCCATCGGTGCGTTTTCTTCCCAGACGATCAAGGCGTTCTCTGCACAGGCTGGCCGGATCGCGGCCAGTGCCTTTTGCCCCATCCCTTTGCCGTAGGGTGGATCGAGGAAGATCAGGTCAAAAGTCGGGTTGTCCCAGGTGCTGAACTTGGTAGCGTCCGTGCGCATCAGCTTTGCCTGATCGCCTGCATCGAGCTTCTTGATGTTGTCAGCGATCAGCTTTTGCCCAACCCGTCCGTTTTCCACAAAGGTGGCGTGGGCTGCACCGCGCGACAGCGCCTCAAACCCCAGCGCGCCCGTGCCTGCGAAGAGGTCAAGCACATTGGCACCGTCCAGCACATCGCGGTGGGTGAGCATGGAAAAGAGGCTTTCGCGCACCCGGTCGGGCGTGGGGCGCAGATGCGCGCCCGGATCGCCCTTGCCCACCGTTGCAAGCGGTATACCGCGCCACCGCCCTGCGATGATCCTCACTTGAGCATGGCTTTCAGGTCGCCTTCGGGGTCGGCCACAACCGCCGGGTCCGCCGTCTTGCCTGCCTCGATCAGCCGTTTGCCGATCATGTAGGCGCGCGGATCGTTGGCGGCATCCACGGCCAGCAATGTGTCGCCCGCGTAGTACCAGAAGGATTTGGCTGCGCCGCCGTCGCGCGTGACCACGTGGTCGTAGCCGGTGTTCAGCCCTGCGATCTGCAGTTTCACGTCGTATTGGTCGGACCAGAACCATGGCCTTGCGACATAGTCCTTGGCCGCGCCCATGATGTTTTCAGCCACGCATTCGGCCTGATCAATGGCGTTGGGCACGGATTCCAGGCGGATGCGGTCGTCTTTGTAGGGGAAGGACGCGCAGTCGCCCGCGGCCCAGACATGGGGGGCGGAGGTGCGGCCCTGGGCATCCGTTGCGATGCCGTTGTCGAGCGTGATCCCTGCCGCTTCGGCCAACTGTGTGGCGGGTGTGATCCCGACACCCACGATCACGAGGTCCACGTCGAGGCTGGTGCCGTCCGTCAGGTCAGCACCCGTCACGTTGCCGTCGCCTGTGAGGCGCGTCAGGCCGACTCCTTCGCGCAGGTCCACGCCATGCGAGGTGTGCAGGCTGCGGAAGTAATCGCTGGTCTCAGGCGCTGCCACCCGCTGCAGGATGCGGTCGGCCATTTCGACCAGCACCACGTTCAGGCCCAACTTGCAGCAGACTGCCGCCGCTTCAAGCCCGATGTAGCCACCACCGACGATCAGGGCCGTCTTGCCCTGCTTGCACCATGGGGCCATGGCATCGACATCCGCAAGATCACGGACGGTGAAGACCCCGTTCAAGTCTCCGCCGATGGCTGCGGGCAGGCGGTTGGGGGTGGACCCGGTGGTCAGGACAAGGTCCGTGTACTCCATCACCTCTTCACCAAGCGTGACCGTCTGAGCCGACGTATCAATGGCGGTCACAGTTTCACCAGTCCGCACCTCAATATCGTTGTCAGTGTAAAAACTGTCGGGGCGCAGGAACATGCGTTCCAGCGGCATCTCGCCCAGCAGATAAGCCTTGGACAAGGGCGGGCGCTGATAGGGCAGCGCAGGCTCGGACCCGATCAGCGTCACCCGCCCCTCAAACCCGCCATTGCGCAGTTTGGCGACGCAAGAAGACCCCGCCTGCCCTGCTCCGATGACCACAACATGGCTCATGTTCTTCACCTTTGCCCTCGCCCTCTGCCGTGGCGCAGCCTATATCGCAGGGGGACACAGACGCAATTCCAAGAAAGGCGCACATCATGGCTATTTCCGTTGGCGACACTCTGCCCCAAGCAACTCTGGTTCATTTGGGTGGCGACGGCCCCGAGCAGGTCAACCTTGGCGACAAGACCAAAGGCCGCAAGGTCGTGATCTTTGCCCTGCCCGGCGCCTATACCGGCACGTGCAGCACGGCGCATGTTCCGAGCTTCATCCGCACCATCGACCAGTTCAAGGCCAAGGGCGTGGACGAGGTGATCTGCGTGTCCGTCAACGACCCCTTTGTCATGGGCGCGTGGGGCGATGCCACCGGGGCAACCAAGGCGGGCATCACCATGCTGGGTGATCCCGATGCCACGTTTACCAAGGCGATGGGCCGCGCGTTCACCGCGCCGCCCGTGGGTCTTTATGACCGGTCAACCCGCTACGCGATGGTGGTTGAGGACGGCAAGGTGACTGTACTTCAAGAAGAAGAAAACCCCGGCGTCTGCGACGTGTCGGGTGGTGAGGCGCTGCTGGAAACGCTCTGATCGGCGCGCCAAATCAAAGATGTAGCAAAAGGCCCCCGGATCGGGGGCCTTTTTCATTTGGATCACGTTTGGATTTATTCTGCCGCCTGGACCAGCGTGCGCGTGGGGAACGGGATGTCGACGCCTGCGTCGTCCAGCGCCTCTTTGACCTTGCGCTTCATATCGGCCTGATACTGGAAGTAATCGCCGCTTTTGCACCAGACCCGCACCAGAAAATCGACCGAACTGTCGCCAAGGTTGTTCACCTGAATGAACGGCTCAGGGTCCGTCATCGACCTGTCGTCGGCCATGATCGTGTCGCGGATCGTATCTTCGGCCTGTTTCAGGTTCACGCCATAGCCCACGCCAAAGGTCCATTCGGCCCGGCGCGTGTCGTAGATCGAATAGTTGGTGATCACGTTCCCCCACACTTCGGAGTTGGGGATGATGACCTGCGCATTGCCCAGATCCGCCAGTTCGGTGAAGTTCAGGGTGACGTCCTTGACCGTGCCCATCTTGCCCGCCACATCCACGAAATCCCCGATCTTGAGCGGGCGGAACAGGATCAGCATGACCCCGGCGGCAATATTGGACAGGGTGCCTTGTAGGGCCAGACCGATGGCAAGGCCCGCCGCACCCACCGCCGCCACGACCGACGTGGTCTGCACCCCGAACGTGTTCAGCACGATCAGGAATGTGAAGCCCAGCACCACGTAGCGCACGATGGAGCCGAGGAAGTTGAACAGCGTGTCGTCCAGATGTTCGTGGTTCAGCCCGATCTTGCGCACCCGGCGGCCCAGCCATGCGGCGATTGTCCAACCAATGATCAGGATTACGATTGCGGCCACCACCGATCCCACGATGGAGGCCAGGAATTCCAGTGACAGGTAGTCGCCAAGCGTGTTGCCTTCCCACAGTTCTGTGGCAAGCAGGTCGTTGATATAGTCCATGATTTAGTCCGTCAGGCTGTCGAGTTTGCGGGCCAGTTTCACATCCAGCGTGCTCAGTCCACCCACATCATGGGTCGTCAGTGTCACTTCGACACGCTTGTAGACATTGAACCACTCTGGATGATGGTCCCATTTCTCGGCCCAGATGGCGGCGCGGGTCATCCATGCGAAGGCATCCACGAAATCCTTGAACTCGAACGTCTTGTGGATGGCGTCGCGCCCGTCCGTCATGGCCCATCCGGTTGCAAACAGCGGGTCCAGAAGGGTGCCGCGTGTCTCGTCGCTGAGCTTTTCCATTATTCCTGTTCCTCGATCTGGACCTTTTTGAAGGGCCCGTAATCCGTGAGAATTTCTATTTCCTCTTCCACCGCCTCACGCTCGGCTTCGAGGTAACGGGCGACGGCATCGGCAAAGCCCGCGTCCCCGATCCAGTGCAGGCTGTGAGTCTGTGTTGGCAAATATCCCCGTGCCAGCTTGTGTTCGCCCTGTGCCCCTGCCTCGACCCGTTGCAATCCGTGCTGGATCGCGATGTCGATGGCCTGATAATAGCACAGCTCGAAATGCAGGCAGGGATGGTGTTCCGTGCAGCCCCAGTACCGGCCATATAACGCCTGTGCGCCAAAAAAGTTCAACGCGCCCGCCACATAGCGACCTTCGCGTTCGGCCAGCACCAGCGCCATATCATCGGCCATCGTCTCGTGTGCAATGTCAAAGAAGCGGCGGGTGAGGTACGGCGTGCCCCACTTGCGCGCGCCGGTGTCCTGGTAAAAGCGCCAGAACGCGTCCCAGTGTTCTGGCCGCAGATCATCGCCCGTCAGCACGTGGATCGTGCCACCAAACTCCTGAGCCTGCTTACGCTCCTTGCGGATGTTCTTGCGCTTGCGGCTGGACAGAGTGGCGAGGAAATCGTCGAAGGACGCGTATCCGTCGTTCAACCAGTGGAATTGCTGTGTTGCGCGGGGCATGAGGCCAAGGTCCGCGCCGAAGTCGCGTTCCTCTTCTGTGCAAAAGGTCACGTGCAGCGAGCTGAGGTTGTTGTTTTCGGCCAATTGTACCGCGCCCGAGATCAGGCCGCGCATGCCCAACTCGCGGAAATCAGGGTGCGTCAGGAACCTGCGGCCCGTGGCGGGCGTATGCGGCACGGCGATCTGTAGCTTTGGATAATAACGCCCGCCTGCCCGCTCGAACGCGTGCGCCCAATTGTGGTCAAAGATGTATTCGCCTTGGCTGTGGTTCTTGGCGTACATCGGCGCGAAACCGATGGTCTGACCGTCTGCCACGGCTTGCAAGTATTGCGGCTGCCATCCGGTGCCTGCGCCCACCGAATTGCTGTCCTCCAGCGCCTTCAGGAAACGGTGCGTGGTAAACGGGTCATTGGACCTGCCGCCCTGCGCCGCTTCGGGGCAGGCGCAGGCATCCCATTCGGCCTCCGGGATCTGGGACAGGCTTGGCACCACACGAATTTCTATTTCTTGTTCAGACACCTGTGCCTTCCCCTGCTCTTGATAAGACATGTGTGTCACGTCCGGCGCGGATCAACCGGGATGCGGGGCGAGGTAGCCTTCGAAGGTGATATTTTGCGCGACTTGCCGCGCCTGTGCTTCTTGTTCGGGCGATTTGACCGTCCAGCACAGGATGTTTGCGCCCTTGGCCTTGAGGTCCGCGACGCGGGGGCGGTCGAGGTCCGTGATCTCGTGGCTGATGAAGGACGCGCCAACGCGGTCGAAATCGGGGATGGTGCGCAGGTGATCGCGGGTTTCATCGTTCAGCGGCCAGTCGGCGGCCTTGTAGGAACTGGTGACGATGCCGCGCGGGATGTCGGGGCACAGTTCGCCCATGCGGGCAACGCTGTGCGGGTTGAAAGACATCAGTGCCACAGGGCCTGCGTAGCCTTGCAGTGCATCTGCCGTGGCTTGTTCGAGCGGGCCAATGGCGTCGCCCATCGCGCCGTCCTGATCCTTGATCTCAATCAGCAGGGGGACCTGGCCTGCCACGAGTGTCAGCACTTCGGTCAGTATCGGGATGCCCTCGTCGCCGCCTTTGAGCGGGGTCTCTGAAAGTGTCCCCGCGGGGACAACGCGCACTGGACCCGTGCCGTGCGCCAACCGGTCCAATGCGTAGTCATGAAACACCATCGCCTGATTGTCGGCGCTGAGTTGCACGTCAATCTCGATCCCGTAGCCGTGTTTGATCGCCGCGCGGATCGCCGCGCGGCTGTTTTCCGGACGACCATCCGTCACGTCATGCAGAGCGCGATGCGCGAGGGGTGCACCAAGAAAGGCGGCAGGTAGGCGTGGCGTCATTTGATCTGGAAGATGCCTTCGATCTCGACCGCGACGCCCAGCGGCAGGGCCGCAGCCGACACGGCAGAGCGGCTGTGGCGACCTGCGTCGCCAAGCGCTTCGACCAAAAAGTCAGATGCACCGTTGATGACCTGCGGCTGGTTGGTGAAATCTGCTGTCGAGTTCACGAAACCCGTCAGCTTGACGACGCGCACGAGACGATCCAGATCGCCACCGCACGCGGCCTTGACCTGAGCCAGAAGGCTGATCGCACAGGTTTTTGCGGCGGCAGCCCCGGCCTCGACCTCCATATCCGCGCCCAGCTTGCCGGTGATCAGACCATCGGGGCCGTTGGAAATCTGGCCCGAGATGTAGACGATGTCGCCCACCTGCACGAAGGGCACGTAGTTGGCGGCCGGTGCGGGCGCGTCGGGCAGGGTCACGCCGAGGTCGGCAAGGCGGGCTTCGATGGACATGGGGGTACTCTCCGGTTCAGGGGTTTGCGCGGACGCTAGACCGCCCGCGCGCGCCTGAAAAGAGCCGATGTCAGGATTCGCGGAACGCGCGGTTGAAGTAGTCCGCCACCGGCTTGATCAAATAGGTCAGGGGCGAGCGGTCAGCGGTGCGAATAAATGCCTCCACCGGCATGCCTGGCACCAACACCTGCCCCTCGTTCAGTTTTTCGATCTCGCCGGGGTTCAGAACAATTTCAGCGCGATAAAAACTGGCGCCTACATTCTCGTCCTCAAACGCATCGGCAGAGACAAGCGCCACCTCACCAACCAGTTCGGGTGTTGTCCGTTGATCAAGCGCGGAGAACCGCAGGTTTACGGACTGTCCGGTCACGATCTGGTCGATGTGGATCGGATCGACACGGGCGGCAATTACCAATGGGCGGTCCTGCGGGATCAGGAACAGGACGGGATCGGCGGCCCGCACGACAGAGCGCATGGTCTGGACCCGCATGTTGTAGACGATGCCAGAAACAGGCGCACGGATTTCCATCCGCTCAATATCCGTCAGCAATGCCTGACGCTGTTCGATCAGTTCCAACTCGCGGGAGCGCAGGTCCCGCAGGCGCGTGATCGCTTCCTCGCGCTGTTGCGACGTAAGGCGAAGCACTTCAATCTCGATCTCGGTGATGCGTTGTTGCGACTGTGCCTTTGACGCAGCAAGCTCCCCGATCTGCCCATCAAGCGAGGCTTGCTGCCGTTGCAGCGCAAGCACGCCCGAGGCGGGAACGAGGCCGCGTTCGAACAGGCTTTCCTGTGCTTCAAGTTCCTGTTCGATCAATTCGAGCTGACGGGCGAGCGAGCGTTCCTGCGCTTCGATCCCCTTGATCTGGTTGCGGGTCTGCGCCGCACGTTCAGCAAGCTGTTCCGTCTGACGTGCGACAGATTCACGCCGGGCATGGAACAGGTTTTCCTGCCCGGTGATCAATTCCTGCACGTCCGGCCATGTCGTGGCGACAGCGATCAGGTCTTCTTCGAATGTGATCTCGTCCTTTTCGTCGCGTTCCGCTTCGAGCCTGCCGCGGCGGGCCATGAATTCGTAAAGCTGACCTTCGACAATGGCGAGGCTGGATTGCATTTGCTTCACATCAAGCTGGATCAACAGGTCACCCGCCGCAACACTGTCGCCTTCTTGGACAGCGATCTCGGACACGATCCCGCCGGTTGAGTGCTGAACAATCTGTCGGTTCTGGTCCACTTCGATCCGACCGGAGGCAATCACGGCGCCGGAGATTTCCGTCATTGTCGCCCAAGCCACGAGACCGCCGAGCAGACCAAAGAGGCCGAAAAAGCCGATGACAACCGGGGTCGTCGCGGACCAGCGCTTCTTGCTCATGTCACTCCCCCTGCGCCCGCGGGTGCACGTTTGATCTGTTCGTGGTTCTTGACCATTGATTTCAGCACTTCGTCTTTAGGGCCGAACGCTGTGCGCACGCCGCCGTCGATCACCAGCAGCAAGTCGCATTCCTGAATCGCGGCAGGCCGGTGTGCCATGATGATGACGGAACGCCCGTCCGCTTTGCCCGCCCGGATCGCCTGGTTCAGGGCCTGCGTGCCTTCGTTGTCGAGGTTCGAGTTGGGCTCATCCAGTACAAGGATCACCGGATCATCGTACAACGCGCGCGCCAGCCCAATCCGTTGCACCTGGCCACCCGACAGTCGCTGCTGACCTGCATCAATGCGCGTGTCGTATCCGTCAGGCAATTCGAGGATCATTTCATGCGCGTCTGCCTTCTGTGCGGCGGCCACGACCTTGTTGTCGTCAGGTGACGTCGACAAGCGCGCGATGTTTTCGGCGATTGTTCCGTCAAACAGCTGCACCCTTTGCGGCAGGTAACCGATATGTTGACCCAATACATCCGGTTCATATTGATCCAGCGCCGCTGCATCCAGACGGATGGAACCACCAGCCGGCCGCCAAACACCCGTCAAGCAACGCGCCAATGTCGATTTGCCCGCACCTGACGGGCCGATCACGCCCATCGCGTGGCCCGGTGGCAGATCGAAATTCAAACCGCGCAATGCAGCTGCTTTTTCGCCCGGCGGGACAACTGTCAGGCTTTTGGCAACAAGCCGCGCCTTTGGTTTCGGAAGGGCTGTACGTGCGGGTTCGGGTGCCACAGCGCCCAGAAGTTCGCTAAGCGCAGTCCAGCCCTTGATCGCACGTTGAACCACCGGCCATTGGGTCAGCATCAACTCGATCGGCGCCAACGCGCGACCCAGCAGGATGGAACCCGCGATCATCGCGCCCGGCGTCATCTCGTTTTGCAGCACCAGATAAGCACCCAGACCGAGCATCGCGCTTTGGAGGAACAGGCGCAATGTCTTGGTCAGCGACGTGAAGCCACCGCCAATGTCCGTCGCCTTGATCTGCTCATCAAGCGCCTTGCCGCGTGCGTTTTGCCAGCGGTCAAAGGCCGCGTCCCGCATGCCCATGGCCTGCACCATCTCGGCCTCAAGCCGCAGTTGGTCCGACATGGAGGAGGCCACTTGTCCGGCCTGACCCGCCCGCATCTGCGGCAGACGGGACAGCAGTTGGTTGGCCAGTGCAATCACAATCAGAAGTCCACCCCCAACCAGGGCCAGAATACCGAGCCACGGATGGAACATGAAGATCGCCAGAATGAAGATCGGTGTCCATGGCAGATCGAAAAATGCCATGAAAACAGGAGATGTGATGAACCGCTGCACCGCTTCGAGATCAGCGAGCCCCGTCTGGGTCCGCATGTCTGGAGCGATGGCGGATTTCCGCACAACGGCATCAAATACCCGCCGATCCAGATCGTTCTGAAACCGCGCACCGACGCGGGCCATGATCCGACCACGTGTGAAATCGAGAAGGCCCATGATGCCGTAGAGAAACACGACCAGAAGCGACAGCGCGATCAGCGTTTCCTCGCTCCGGCTGCCAAGCACACGGTCATAGACCTGCAGCATGTACATAGGCCCGGTGAGCATCAAAAGGTTAGCAAAAAGGCTGAAAAGGCCGACAGCCCAATACAGCCCTCGGCTCTTGCGACGAACGGCTCGCAATTCGGCCTGTCCCCGTTTCGTCAGATCATTCTGCATCTGCACCTTTTCGCTTGCTCACTGCTCTGTTTTGTTTTCTTACACGATGGCGTATTCTGCCTGTCACGCAAGTGTCACATGTGCAAGGTTCCACATGCGGCGCTATGGGCATTTAGAATAACCGTATTAATTACGTTCCTAGGAATATCCAACGGAGATTTACATTGTCTCTTTTTTACCGAGTGCGGCGTGCTGCCGTTCTGTTGCTTGCCGTCGGATCGTTGGCTGCCTGTGCCACAACTGAGCCGCGTTCGCTACAACCCGAGGGGATAAATGATCCCTATGAGGCGCAAAACCGCCGTGTTCACGAGTTCAACCGTGGGCTGGACCGTGCCATCGTGCGTCCGGCTGCCGTTGGCTACTCAACTGTGCTGCCGGACGAGATCGAGGACAGCATAAGCAACTTTGCGCGCAACCTTGGCGAGCCGTCGGTGACCGTCAACAGCCTGTTGCAGGGCGATTTGCGGGGGGCCGGCATTTCAACGGTGCGCTTTGTGACCAATTCCGTTCTGGGCATCTTTGGCCTGTTTGACGTGGCATCCGACTTTGACGTGCCGCGCCATGACACCGATTTCGGCGAGACATTGTTTGTCTGGGGTGTGGGTGAAGGCGCATATGTCGAGTTGCCCGTTCTGGGCCCATCGACCGCGCGCAATGCCACAGGCAAGGTGGTCGATCTGTTCACCAACCCGCTCAGCTATGCAGTCGACAGCCCAGAACAGTACTACGGCACTGTCGCAGCGGCGGCTTCTGGCCTATCGCGACGTGGCAGATTTTCCGACACGGTGGATTCGATCCTATATGAAAGTGCTGACAGCTATGCCCAGGCACGCCTGATCTGGCTGCAGAATCGGCGCTTTGAATTGGGCGATGGGGGAACCGGAAGCGAGATTGACCCGTTTGCCTTGGACACTGAGGGGTTTTAATGATGATACGACGCCATTTTCTAGCGACAGCCACCAGCTTTGCAGCCTTCGTTCCTGCGCTGCCTGCCTTTGCTCTGAATGAAGCCGGGGCAGAGCGTCTGATCAATTCGCTTGTCGGTGACATCAACGGTGTCATTGCCTCCGGCAAAGGCGAAAACGCCATGTTCCGCGATTTTGAACGTATCTTTGCCCGGTACAGCGACACATCCTACATCGCCGCATATGCAATGGGTGTTGACGGTCGCCGGGCCAGCAACGCGCAAAAACGCGCCTTCTCGGACGCCTTTCAAGGTTACATTGCGCGCAAATACGGGCGTCGTTTCCGCGAGTTCATCGGCGGTCGACTGGAAGTCAAAGGCGTGCGTAAGGTCAAGAACTGGTTCGAAGTTGAAACAACGGCCTTTTTGCGCGGTGAATCACCGTTTGCTGTGACGTTTCATGTGTCCAACCGTTCTGGTCGTGACCTGTTTTTCAACATGTTCATCGAAGGCGTGAACCTTCTGCTCACCGAACGTACCGAGGTGGGTGCATTGATTGACCGCAATGGCGGCAGTATCGACGCGATGATCTCTGACCTGCGCAAAGTGGGCTGAACCCGCTAGCGGCTTTCGCCGGGAATACGGTCATTCGGGCGGGTGGGGGCACTGCCTCCGCCCAGAATGTCCCGCACCAGCATTTCAATCAAACCTTCGGTGGTACGGGGGACTTCGCGTCTTTGCCTTGGTGCTGCCGGGGCAGGTTCGGGGCGTGATGCGCCCGCAGGGGCTTGCATCGGCAACGGCTTTGCTGGCACGCCTTCGTGCACACGTACCATTGTTTCGCGCCAGATCTCGGCCGGCAGGCCGCCGCCTGTCACCCCTGTCAGCGGCGTGTTGTCGTCGTAGCCCATCCAGACACCCGCCACATAATCAGCAGTGAAGCCCACGAACCATGCGTCCCGCGCGGCCTGCGTGGTGCCGGTCTTGCCTGCAATTTCGCGGCCGCCGAACTGGGCCCGCCCACCGGTGCCCTCGCTAACGACCTTTTCCATCATCCAGATCAGTTGCGCCGCCGCACTGTCCTGAACCACACGTTCGCCAATGCCACCGCCGGTGCCCATTAAGGGCTCATCATCCCCCTGCAGGCGCAGGTCAATCAGCCCGTAAGGCGTAACCGATGACCCGCCATTCAGAATGCCCGCGTAAGCCCCGGTCATATCGAGCAGCGTGCTTTCCGATGCCCCGAGCGCCAGGGCCGGACCATTGGCCATTTCGTTGTCGATGCCAAAGTCTGTCGCCACCCGTCGCACCAGATCGCGGCCTACACTTTCGGACACTTTGACAGCCGGAATGTTCAGTGATTGCGCCAAGGCTTGTGTCAGCGTCACCCTGCCTGAATAAGTGTTGGTGTAGTTGCGTGGGGACCACGGCCCAGACCCGGGAATATCGATGGTCATGGGGCTGTCATCCACCGTATCGAGCGGAGAGTAGCCAAGTTCAAGTGCGGCTGCATAAACAAAGGGCTTGAACGCGGAACCGGTCTGCCGTTCCGCCTGGATGGCCCGGTTGAATACACCCGATACGCGCGTTTCGCGGCCGCCCACCATCGCGCGCACGGCTCCGTCCGCGCTCATCACCACAATTGCGGCCTGGGCTTTAGAACCTTCGCGTACCTTGGTGTCGAAGACCTGTTTCAGCGCCTCCTCCGCGGCGCGTTGCAGGCGCTGGTCAAGCGTGGTGCGGATGATCACGTCTTCGGTGGTGTTGCGGGTGAAAAACTCCGGACCGGTCGACATGACCCAATCCGCGAAATAGCCACCGGCCTTGCGCCGCGCGGCGGGCGATAACGTTGCCGGGTTCTGCTGCCATTGGGTCACTTCGGCACCAGACAGATAACCCTGATCGCCCATCAGGCGCAGCACGGTGGCTGCCCGGTCCTGCGAGCGTTGCAGGTTGGATGTCGGCGCCATACGCGACGGCGCTGTCAGAAGGCCTGCAATCATCGCGCCTTCGGCAGGCGTGAGACCGGCGGCGGGCTTGCCGAAATAGCGCTGTGCGGCGGCCTCGGCCCCGTAAGCACCGCCGCCCATATAGGCGCGGTTGAGGTAGATCGACAGGATCTCGTCCTTGGAATACTTCGCCTCCATCGCCATGGCATAGATGGCTTCCTTGGCCTTGCGCTGGATTGATCCGCGACGGCAATCAGCAACATAAGCTGCTTCGGATTTCCATTCACTGGGGTCGTATTCAACACCGAGGCACAAGAGCTTGGCTGTCTGCTGAGTGATGGTCGAGCCGCCATGGCCCTGCAACGGCCCACGCCCTTCGCTCAGATTGATACGTATGGCCCCGGCCATACCACGCGGGCTAACGCCGAAATGGCGGTAAAACCGTTTGTCTTCGGTGGCAATCACCGCATTTTTTAGACCGGGCGCCACGGTCGAGGCCATTACCGCCCCACCGAACTGATCGCCACGCCATGCAAAGCGTTCGCCCTCGCGGTCCAGCAATGTGACGGACCCGCGCGCACGGCCATCAAGCAATTCGTTTACATCCGGCAGCGTGGTCCAGAAGTATCCCACTGCAAGTGCAATGCCTGCCGTGACGGTTAGTCCGACGCGCCACGTGACCCACCAGACAAGGCGCAGCACCCAACGGAACAAGCGGACAAAAATGTTGCGAGATGGTTTCTTGATCGGAGCCCTGCGACGCTTGGCCGGTCCCTTGCGCGCAACCTTTTTGACGGGCTTTTTCGCAGCCTTCTTGGGGTAGCGACGGTCGGCCACCAAGGGTCGTTTGCCCTTTTTTGAATCACTCATACTCGACCCCTGCCCGGCCTTTTGTTTGTGCCACTTTATCGTGTTTGACGCGCTTTGCCACGCCTAGCGCACGCGGCGTTCACGATTCTGATATGCTAAATTTTTAAGCTGTCACGTCGTTTTGCGCATTTTTTATGCACATACCCACTGCATGCGCGGTCTTTGCGCGGGTGAAATCTTTGCCCGCTTCGCCCGATGCTCTCTTTTCCCACACGTATCGCAGGACAACCTGCCAACGTAAGGGGACATGTGGTGAAACTCATCATTGCAACGATCAAGCCGTTCAAGCTGGAGGAGGTTCGCGAAGCGCTGACCGAGGCCGGTGTGCGCGGCATGATGGTCACGGAAATCAAGGGCTTCGGCTCTCAATCGGGTCACACGGAAATCTATCGCGGCGCAGAATACGCGGTGAACTTCGTGCCCAAGGTCAAGATCGAGATCGTGGTTGCTGCCTCAATGGCCGACCAGATCGTCGAAACCATCACCAAAACCGCCCAGACGGGCAAGATCGGGGACGGCAAGATCTTTGTTCTCGACGTCAGCCAAGCCGTGCGCGTGCGCACCGGTGAAACCAACGAAGACGCCATCTGAGCGCCAGTCATAGGGAAAAACGGAACAATGAAACTCACGAAATCTCTTGTAGTTGGTGCGGGTCTGACCGCCCTGCCGACGCTGGCGCTGGCGCAGGATGCCGCCCCGGGCTTTGACGAAATCGGCCCCTACATCATGACCACCCTGCTGTTCTGCATGGCGGGCTTTCTGGTTTTCTTCATGGCCGCAGGTTTTGCCATGCTGGAAGGCGGGCTGGTGCGTTCCAAGAACGTGACCATGCAGATGACCAAGAACATCGCGCTCTATTCCATTGCCGCGATCATGTATTGGCTTGTTGGCTTTAACCTGATGTATCCGGGCGAATTTAACGGCTATATCGGCAGCTTCTTTGTGCCCACCGTGCTTGATCCCGTTGGCGTTGCGGCAGAAAAGGCGGCGCTGGATTATGCGTCCATCGGGTCGGACTTCTTTTTCCAGCTGGTGTTTGTGGCTGCAACGGCATCCATCGTATCGGGCGCACTGGCCGAGCGCATCAAGCTGTGGCCCTTCCTGATCTTCGTCGTCGTTCTGACAGGCTTCATGTATCCGATTTCCGGTTCCTGGAAATGGGGCGCAGGTTGGCTGGACGCTGCAGGGTTCCAGGACTTTGCCGGTTCGACAGTCGTGCACTCTGTGGGTGGCTGGGCCGCTCTGGCCGGTGCCATTGTGCTGGGCCCGCGCCTAGGCAAGTACAAGGACGGTCGCGTGAACCCCATGCCCGGTTCGAACCTTGCCCTTGCGACTTTGGGGACGTTCATCCTGTGGCTGGGTTGGTTTGGTTTCAACGGCGGTTCGCAGCTGGCGATGGGAACCGTGGGTGACGTCAGCGACGTGAGCCGCATCTTTGCCAACACCAACATGGCCGCCGCTGCCGGTGCTGTGACGGCTCTGATCCTGACTCAGCTGCTGTACAAAAAGCCCGACCTTACGATGGTGCTGAACGGCGCGCTTGCTGGTTTGGTCTCCATTACGGCCGAACCTCTGGCCCCATCGCTCTTTGGTGCGCTTTGGATCGGTGCCATCGGTGGCGTGATCGTGGTCTTCACCGTGCCACTGCTCGACAAGCTGAAGATCGACGATGTGGTCGGTGCAATCCCGGTTCACCTGTTTGCAGGCATCTGGGGCACCATCGCGGTGGTCTTTTACAACAGTGACGCGAACCTTGGCACGCAGCTGATGGGCATCATCGCCTACGGTGTGTTTACCTTCGTGGCGTCGCTGATCGTATGGTTTGTTCTCAAAACCGTCATGGGTATCCGCGTCAGCGAAGAGGACGAGATCAACGGCCTCGATATGTCCGAGCTGGGCATGGAAGCCTATCCGGAATTCTCAAAAGGCTAAGGCTCCTTCCCCTTAGCTAGAGAACCAACTGACCGGGCGTTCGCGCCCGGTCTTTTTTTGATTTAATGGTCAGGTATCGCCTGCTCCAGACCGACCCTCCGGGGGGAGTTTATTTGGCAAGATGAAGAAATCTGCACCGCGTGGTCTTACGCGCGGTGAGAAGGTTCAGCTTGGCCACCAGGCTTGTTCACCAAAGGTTTCGCCTGCCCTCCAATGCACGGAAGACTGCCCCTTGAGCACCTCCGCCCCGCGCAATTGGTTCGCGATGTTTGCAAGATCCTCTGTCTCAAGCAGGGGTGCCCAAGCCTTTGCCGTGTTGGCGATGTGATAGAGGAAGACACTACGCGTTTCTATGTTGCTCGTGGCGCTGTCGGCGTAGTCTTCAAGACGTGCAAGGATAGCGCCGCGCACTGCCGGGTGACTGAGCGCTTGTTCAAACGCAGGACCTGCGAGCCCCGCGCGTTCCGCCATCTCGATCAGGTGATGGGCCACCACGTTGTCGCGCTTCCGGTTTTGATCAGACGCCCGCTTTGACAATGGCGTCTGCCAGGATCGGAATGGTTTGCGCTTTCAGGCCCGCGATGTTCATGCGGCTGTCTCCGACCATGTAAATGCCACTGTCTTCGCGCATCTTCACCACGTTTTCGGGGGCGGCCCCAAGGCGTGAGAACATGCCGCGGTGCTGGGCCAGAAAGCCGAAGCGGTTGGAGCCGGAGCGGGTCTCCAGTTCCTTGGCGAGCTGTTCGCGCAAGCTGAGCATGCCTATGCGCATGTCTTCCAGCTCTGCCTGCCAATCGGCGCGCAGGGCGTCGTCGTTCAGGATCATCGTCACCAGCCGCGCACCGTGGTCCGGCGGGAAGGAGTAGTTCTGACGGTTGAGGAAGTTGAGCGTGCCCTGCGCAATCGCCTTGTCCGTGCCACCCGCCACCAGCATCAGGATGCCAGTGCGCTCGCGGTAGATGCCGAAATTTTTTGAGCAGCTGGCCGCAATCAGGCATTCCGGCACCGCCGCCGCGACCTTGCGCGTGCCAGCGGCGTCCGCGTCCAGACCGTCGCCAAATCCTTGATACGCGATGTCGATCATCGGGGTTGCGCCCGTTTCGTGCAGGACCTTGATCACCTCATCCCATTGCGGGCCCGTCAGGTTGGCACCGGTGGGGTTGTGGCAGCAGCCGTGCAACAGGATCAGGTCGCCCTTTTTTGCCGTCTTCAGGTCCGCGATCATGCCGTCGAAATCCACGCCCCGCGTGTCATCATCGAAATAGCGGTACATCACCTTTTCCATGCCAAGGTAGTCGAGGATGGACAGGTGGTTGGGCCAGGTAGGGTCGGACACGAATACGCGTGCATCCGGGTTGGCCATCTTGACCAGTTCGAAGGCCTGGCGCACTGCCCCGGTGCCGCCGGGGGTGGCGACCGAGTTGACCGCAGCACGTGGCACCGCATCGCCCAGCACCAGATTGACCATCGCGTCGTTGAAGTCAGGCGCACCGGCAAGGCCCACGTAAGATTTGGTGTCCTGCGCCTCCCACAGCTTGTGTTCAGCGGCCTTGATCGCGCGCATGATCGGCGTGTTGCCGGATGCGTCCTTGTAGACGCCGACGCCAAGGTCGACTTTGTCGGTGCGCGGGTCTTCGCGGTACATCTGCATCAGCATCAGGATGCCGTCGGGTTTCTGCGCGGTCAGGTGTTCAAACATCAGGCGTCTCCTGTGGCGACGGGGACCATGAGCGACATGCCCCATTCGGCCCAACTGCCGTCGTAAAGGGCCCAACTGTCGTGGCCCATGCGGTCCAATGCCAGCGACAGGATGGCAGCAGTGATGCCTGACCCGCAGCTGGTGATGATAGGTTTGTCGAGGTCCACGCCGGCGGCTTCAAAAATGGCGCGAGTGTCCTGCGGTGATTTCATCGTTTTGTCTGCGTTCAGCAATGTGTCGTAGGGCACGTTGCGTGAGCCGGGGATGTGGCCGGGGCGCATTCCTTCACGCGGTTCAGATGCTTCGCCCTTGAAGCGGGCAGCGGCCCGGGCATCGACCACTTGCGTCGTACCCAATTTGGAAGCCTGGCTCACTTGGGTGACATCTCGAACAAGGTGGTTCTGGAACCGCGCTGTCAAGTGCCGGTCCTTGATGATGGGCGCCATATCTTCGACAGCACGACCTTCGGCTTGCCACTTGGGAAAACCGCCATCCAGCACGGCCACATCGCGGTGGCCCATAAGGCGGAACAACCACCAAACGCGCGCAGCACTCAGCAAGCCGTTGCCATCATAGACAACGACCTGATGCCCGTCACCCACGCCCATCGCACGCATGCGGGACATGAACTTCTCGGGTGGCGGGGCCATATGCGGCAAATCTGAACGTGCGTCGCTGACGTCGTCGATATCAAAGAAGCGTGTTCCGGGGATATGGGCCGCTTCGTATTCGGCCTTTGCGTCGCGACCGGCGTCAGGCAAATACCAAGACGCGTCAAGCAACCGCAGGTCAGGGTCCTTGAGATGCGCCGCCAGCCAGTCGGTCGAAACAAGGGTGCGTGGATCGTCTGACATGGGGTGAGTCCCTTCGAGTGGCCAAAAACGCCCTTGGGTAACGCCGTGCGACGCGCCGTTCAAGGGTGGTCCACCCTTCCCTATTCCAAAAAATCCGGCCCGAAGGGTCGATCTACAGGTGGGCAGGGTCAGCCACGTTCCTTGAGCAGGCGCTGTTTCTGGCGACCCCAGTCGCGCTTGGCCGAAGTGTCGCGCTTGTCGTGCAGCTTCTTGCCCTTTGCGATGCCGATCTTCAGCTTCGCCATGCCCTTGTGGTTGAAGTAAAGTACGAGAGGTACAAGCGTCATGCCCTTGCGTTGGGTGGCATTCCAAAGGTTGGACAGTTCCTTGCGCGACACCAACAACTTGCGGGGGCGACGCTCGTCATGTTTGAACGACTTTGCCTGATCGTAAGGCGCGATATAGCTGTTCACCAACCACAACTCACCATTGTCCACATGCGCGTAGCTTTCGGCAATGTTGGCCCCGCCCGCCCGCAGGGATTTAACCTCGGACCCTTCCAGCACGATACCGCATTCGAGGTCATCCTCGATTGCATAGTCAAAGCGGGCGCGCCGATTTTCGGCGGCCACCTTGTAGTTGGGGTCTGATTTACCTTGGGCCATGGACGGTGGATGTAGGGGGTTGGACTGGTGCAGGCAAGAGGTGCGTCGGGGTTCATGGAATCTTGGCGATTGTACGGATAGGGTCGCCGCAAGGGCAAGAAACGGAGAAGAGAGATGCGGGTGTGGTTGATCCTGTTGGCGTGCGTAACCCTGATCGGATGCACGGAGCCAGTGCCGCCGAACGGGGTTGCACGGATCATTGCGACTGGCGACAGCATGCTGGCTTGGAATGCCGGATCCAACCGATCCGTTGTCGCGGAGCTGGAAAAACGTTTGGGCGCGCAGGTTGTTGACCGGTCCGTGGTGGGCGCGCGGTATCACTATGTTTTGCCCATCAGCGGCAGCCTGGGTGTGCGGATCGGGGCGCAATACGTGTCTGGCCCGTGGGATTGGGTTGTGATGAACGGCGGTGGCAATGACCTGTGGCTGGGCTGTGGCTGCCGTAAGTGCGAAGCACAACTGGATCGATTGATTTCAAAGGACGGGTCCGCCGGGACCGTGGCCGACATGGTAAAGCGGGCACGGGCAGATGGCGCGCGGGTGGTGTTTGTCGGTTATCTCCGTACGCCGGGTCAGCCATCGATCATCGATCACTGCCGTACATGGGGTGAACAATACGAGACCCGCTTGGATCTTATGGCAGCACGCGACGACGGCGTGACCTTTGTCTCTGTGGCCGATGTTGTACCTTACGGTGATCTGAGCTTTCACGACGGGGACCGAATCCATCCCTCGCCCAAGGGCAGTGCCGCCATAGCTGCGCGGATTGCCGCCGCGATTCGCTGAAGTGGGTTCCAAGCGCGCGCCCCGAGCTGAGCCAAGGCGCGCGCGAAATGTCAGGAAAACGCCCGTTTCAATATCGGAATGCGTGACAGGATCAGCCAGTCGAGCAGCAGAACGGTCAACAGAGTGATGCCAGCCATCGGGAAGGCAAGCGACACCGCAAGCCCGACAAGCACGGCCCCCTGCCACAGCGGCATGTTGCGCGGCAGCGCGGGTGCGGCCAACCGTAGACCACCGGCGGGGCGCCGTTTCCACCACATCACCACGCCTGACAGCGACAGGAACAGCACGGCCAGACAGACGATTGTGTTGGCCAGCACGCTCCACAATCCCAGCGTGCCCATGTGCAGCGCGATGCCCACAGCCATGGCCTTGCCCGCAAGCGAATAGTCCGCGAATTTCACATCGGCCAGGATCTTGCCCGTGTACTGATCAACATGCGTGGTCCGGTCGGCCATAGGGTTTTCGCTGTCATTGCTCATGCTGTCGCGCGACAGGGTCCAGACCCCATCAGCCCCGCCGGGCACGTTCAACTGATACCGTGCGTCGAACCCGATCTGACGTGCCAGCATGTCCACACTGTCCAGCGTCACGGCCATGCCGTCCGGCAAGCCCGTGATCCCGGCCTGACTGCCCGACGCGGGCATGGGTGTTTGCTCCAGCGCCCACGGCACTTCCTTGGGGCCGTGGTTCATTGCGGCATGGGTGTCGTCGGACAAGGGAACATTGTCCCATTTCTCGGCGGGAAACTGGCTCCAGGCCTGAACCATCTTGCCGCCCCAGATGCCAGCCCAAGCAAGGCCCGAGATGAGGAAGAAGAACAGGAAGACCGAGATCCAGATACCGAAGACCCCGTGCAAAGATTTCCACGCGCTGCGCCCACGTCCCAAGGCAGGTATCAGTGCCGCCCGCCAGCCCGCACCTCGGGGCCACCACATATACAGACCCGTGGCGATCAGGACCATGCCAAGCGAGGCGGCAATTTCGATCATCCGATCGCCGGTGACGCCCAGCATGAGACTGCCATGCACATTGTCCGCAAAGTCGTACCAGCCGGAGCGGCGGGGGAAGGTTTCCAGGACGGCACCTGTGTAGGGGTCGATGGCAACCATGGTGGCGGTCTCGTCTACGTCCACACGGAAAATGGCAGCGCGGTCAGCGCTGCGCGGGGCCACGTATTGGCGTACCACGCCGTCCGGAACGGCGGCCACGGCGGCATCGGCCTGTTGCGAGATTGCGAGGGCGATCCCTTGCGGGACAACCGGGATGCGGTCACCGTCGCGCCCGTCAAGGAACGCGATCCAAAGCATTGCCATCCCGGTGATTGCCAGCATTGCGAAGAACGGGATGACGTAGAGCCCGGCGTAAAAATGCCATCGCCACGCGGCGCGATAGAGTTTGGAGGACGCAGTTGCGTCTTGCGCCCGTGCGGGCGCTTGTGTCGGGTCGATTGAGACCATGGAAATATTCCTCTGTCAGATCAATGTGTTGGATTGGGTCTGTCAGAGCGGCGTGGGTGGTCCCCTTGGCCTGGTGCGGTCGGGGCGATGCTGTGCCAACGCCGTAGAAATGCGGGTAAGGTTGGGCGCAAAGACCGTGATCTGGGCCGCTTCGGCACGGAAGGCCGTGTCCGGGAGACTATCAAGTGCGGTCTGGCCCGCCCAGTCGCAGAGCTGATGCTGCGCCTCGACCGGGTTGCCTTCGGCATCCAGTGTGACGGTTGTGGTTTCAAGCCCGGTGCAGATCACCATGGTGATGCCGCCCGCATTCGCTTCGGGCATGGCACCCGGCGCGATCAGGGAAAACAGGGTGAAGATCAGCGTGAACAGGGCGCGCGTGGCCCGTTGGGCCGTTCCAGAGGACCGGTTTGGAGCAACTGCGCGCATGCTCTCAATTTAGACGAGAAAAAACCCCTCCGCCACAGCCTTAACTGCGACGTGGCAGCGCGTCGCTGCCCAGCCTCTCAGGAAGGATTTGTCAGGAACAGGAACGAGCGCGGCGTGTTTGGTCAGTCGCCAAGTTTCTTGTGCACTTCGTCAAGGTCGATCTCACCAATGGGCATCTTGTTTGAAGGGTCTTCGAAGTCATATTTGAACACTTCGAAATCGCGCTTGTAGATTTCATAGACCAGATGCATCGACAGATCGTCGAAGTAGTCCTCGACCGGATGTGCGCGTTTCGGACCGTGCCCTTCGCTTTCGTTGAAGCGCGGGATGCCTGCAATGTCGATGGCGTGCGGGGTTTCAACCGCTTGCATCACCTGCTCCATGCCCTCATTGAATTTCTCGGTCCAGATGATCTTGTCATAGCGGCCTCCGTTCACGATGAACGTGCTGACGTGGCCGGACATAGCGGACCAGTGGATGTCAGGCTCCATCGGGCGGCGCCAGCGAATGGTGTCGCGGGCAAACAGAAGAAATCGGCGGAACGACTTGATCTGGTCGAATTCCTGCTTGCCATCGTCGCCGCCCACCTCGATCCCGTATTTCTGGATGAGCAGCGGCACGAGGTTGCCGCGGTAGCGTTTGCCATTGCGCTGGATGCCGCAGATCTTGTCAAAGAAGGATGACAGGATGCGGGTGTAGGGGTTGCGCACGCAGGTGAAGGAGTACGAGCCGTGAGTTTTCACGTTGTCGGTGATGATCGGCTGGCTCGCCTCAAGCGCCCATTTGTGCATGCCACCTTGCGCGTCATGGATGTCGCCGTCGAAGAATTCGCCGTGGTCGGAATAGAACATGATCTGCCCGATGGTCGAGCAGGCGCATTTCGGCACCACGCGGTACACCACGCTTTCACTTTCCGTCATCCAGGTGCCGGGAAATCCCATACCACTCGCCCTTTTTACCGATTGCGACCCTTGCCGTTCGCGTTGTGGCGCAAAAAAGCAAATAAATCCTGTTTATTCAATCTCTCCTTAGCTTTATCACCGTAAACAATCATACGCTAAGAGGCAGTAAAGTTTCCTGAATGGCAAGAATCGCCTACATCCTGCTGTGTCACAAGGACCCGGATGCCATCATCAAGCAGGCGGAACGGCTGACGGCCGCGGGCGACTACATGTCCATTCACTTCGATGCGCGCGCCAGCAGCGCCGCCTTTGCGGAGATACGTGCAGCGCTCAAGGACAATTCGAATGTGGTGTTTGCCCATAAACGTATCCGCTGTGGATGGGGTGAGTGGAGCCTTGTACAGGCGACTCTGCACGCCGTGGAAAGTGCGGTTGAAGCGTTCCCGCGCGCCACACATTTCTACATGCTTTCAGGCGATTGCATGGCCATCAAATCAGCTGAGTACACCCACCAGTTTCTAGACGACAATGACGCCGATTTTATCGAGAGCCTGGACTATTTCGAGAGCGACTGGATCAAGACAGGCATGAAGGAAGAGCGGTTGATCTACCGCCACTTCTTCAATGAACGCACGCAAAAGCGTCGTTTCTATGCGAGCTACCACCTGCAGCAACGCTTTGGCTTCAAGCGCGAGATACCGGCTGACATTCAGGTACAGATCGGCAGCCAATGGTGGTGTTTGCGCCGTCGTACAATTGAGTGGGTGCTGGATTTCACCCGCCAGCGCCGCGACGTGATGCGCTTTTTTCGCACCACCTGGATTCCGGACGAGACATTCTTTCAAACCATCGTGCGCCATGTCGTTCCAGAGGATGAGATTCGCACGCGCACGCTGACCTTCCTGATGTTTACCGACTATGGGATGCCGGTGACCTTCTATGACGATCACTATGATCTGTTGTTGAGCCAGGATTTCCTGTTCGCCCGCAAGATCAGTCCAGAAGCCCGCGATTTGAAACGCCGTTTGGGTCTGCTGTATGCCGCCGAAAACGTGCCGTTTCAGATATCGAACGAGGGCGCCAGCCTGTTCAAGTTTCTGACGGGGCGCGGGCGGATTGGCCGCCGTTTCGCCACGCGATTCTGGGAGACCGAGAGCACGCTCGGCCGAAATCGAGAGCTGTTGATCATCATTTGCAAGAAGTGGCACGTGGCCAAGCGGTTGCTTGAACGTATCCGCGTGATGACCAACGTGCCCGCCATCGAATACTTGTTCAACGAAGAACACACGCCCCTGCCCGATCTGGGCGGTATCCAGAACACGTTGGAAAAGCGCACGCGCCACCGCCGTGCCCTAATGCGGATGCTTTTCGACTATTACGAGACCGACAAGCTGATCGTGTGCATGGATCCCGGCAATCTGGATCTGTTGCAGGACTTCGCGGGAGATCGGTCGATCACTCGAATGCTGGAAATTCAATGTTCGTTTTCGGATGACTACTTGATCGGTCACGCCATGCGCGTGGGCTTGGCCGGGGAGCAGACCAGCCCGGAAACGCTGGAACGCCTGCTGCCCACAATCCGCAACGACATGATCTTTGAATCCGATCGCATTCGGGACGCTGATTTCGAACATCTGGATCGGATGCGGGAGGAGGCGGACATCGAAGACAACGCCAATGCCCTTTCCCGCTTTCTGACGGTGCCCACCGAGAAGGCGCGCGAGATCGCGACCGTCGATTACCTCTATGCCGACTGAGTTCGTCATTTGTGGTCGCGCCGGGCGGCGTGGGTCCCTATAGACGCGGGCATGTCCGAGGATATCCCTGCCCCCATTTTCGCAATTACCCTGCCCGGAATGGAAACCACTCTGGCGGAAGAGGCGCGCGGCTTTGGGTTTGATGTCCGTGATGTGATGCCCGGTGGGGTCAGCATGGCCGGAGGGTGGCCGGACGTGTGGCGCGCCAATCTGGAACTGCGTGGGGCAACGCGCGTGCTGTGGCGCGTTGGGTCCTTCATGGCCTTTCATCTCGCCCAACTCGACAAGCGCGCGCGCAAATTTCCGTGGGCTGACGTGCTCCGCCCGGATGTGCCGGTAAAGGTAGAGGTTGCGACGTCGCGCAAGTCCAAGATCTACCACGCGGGCGCCGCGACCAAACGGATCGAGACTGCTTTGGTGGAAAGTGCGGTCATGACCATCGCCTCGGACGCTCCGGTGGTTCTGAAGGTGCGCATTGACGACAACCGGGTCACCATAAGCGTCGATACATCGGGCGAGCCTCTGCACAAGCGCGGGCACAAGGAAGCCGTGGGCAAAGCCCCCATGCGCGAAACCCTGGCCGCCTTGTTTCTGCGCCAATGCGGATATGACGGGTCGGAGCCTGTGTTTGATCCCATGTGCGGGTCAGGCACATTTGTCACTGAAGCCGCCGAAGTGGCGGCAGGGCTGCAAGCAGGTCGGGCGCGCAGCTTTGCCTTTGAGCAACTGGTGGGGTTTGACCCGGATGCTGTGGCCGCGGTGCGGACATCTGAGCGGCGGGGCGCACCACAGGTGCGCCTTACTGGGTCGGACCGTGACCAGGGTGTGATCGCGATGGCCCGAGGCAATGCCGCGCGGGCCGGCGTTAGCGATTTGGTCCAGTTCGATCAGTGCAGTGCGGGGGACATCCTGCCGCCGGATGGCCCACCCGGACTGGTCATAGTGAACCCGCCATACGGTGCGCGGATTGGTAACAAGAAGGCGCTTTACCCCGTCTATGGCCGCTTGGGCCAAGTGCTGGCCGAGCGGTTCTCCGGCTGGCGCGTGGGTATCGTGACCAGCGAAGCATCGCTGGCCAAAGCCACCGGCCTGCCGTTCTTGCCCGAGGGTCCCAGCATCGCCCATGGTGGGTTGCGGGTGAAACTATGGCGTACCGCAGCTTTGACGTAAGGCGCAGGTGCCCTGCGCCCAGCGTGGCGGATCAAGATCCGCCTTACTCCACCGCTTCAACTGTAAAGCGGATCTTGATCCGCCCTATTTGGATTTCCACGTATCAAGCCAGCGCCGGATGCGCCCGCGCCTTTGCGACACTGCTTCACCTGCAGCGTCCCAACTGTCTTGGATCTCTTCCAGACGCGGATCGATTCTTGCCCTGCGGAATCTGCGCCAGCGGACCCAGATCGCATAGAAGATCGCCGCAATGAGTGTCAGTACGATGATGTTGACCCACGGAATGCCTTTGGATGCGTCCGGCCCCTCAATGGGCCGGAGCGAAATCGCATTGGGAAAGATCGTCAGAAATTCGTTCCGCCAGCCATAATGGGTGATCACGTACCACTCGGGGGCCGCCCGGGTCGAAACTGCATCGGCGGCTTCGGTGAACAGGTTCGAGGTGTCGAACTTGAAATACGGCGGCCAGCTCCAGCCTGTGTCCTCGTTCCGGTAAACCATGGGATTGCCATTCGCGCGCACGGTCTGGAGGAACTGCACATCGCGGTTGATCAGCGTGTCGGATTGTTCGTCGGGGCGCGACCAGAAGATACGTGTCCAGTCGTTCAGGTCCTGGCGCTCCTCGAATACGCGCACGATGCGCACGATGTCGCGCTGCGGCAGCGAGTAGTGCAGGAAGGCACCCGCCACGACCCAGAAGGCAATCAGAAGTGTCCAGCCGATGTAACGCATGTGGGTCCCCTTCAGGCGAAGTTCACTAGGTAGATGATCAGGCACACAAGCGCCATGGGGACGATATACACCCCGAGGATCAGTTTGCGCCTGAGCGATCCGTCGTAATCCGTCAGCCCGTGTTTGACATAAGCCTCGCGCGGGCCGGGTTTGTCGCCTTGATCCCATTCAGCCTCCAGCCGGTCACGGGCACGCGCGCGCGAGTAGAATGACAGCGAGATATAGATCACCGTCAGCACCACGAAGGCGATCAGAAACAGTCTGGCGATGGCCATATCCTTACCTCCTCACTGCGCCCCAAGGTCCCACGCGTGCGATCATATCGCGAGGTTTGACATCGGGCTCCATGGGGGCATCGTGCCCGAACAGTGCTGCCCGCGCCCCCACCTTGTCGGCCTTGTACTCGGCTTCGAGATACTGCGCGACATATTCCTTCTTCGCCTCGGACCATGTGGCATAGGCGGCATAGAACGCCTGCTTGTGGCAGATGAACAGCTGGCGCGCGTCACGTGGGCAAAGCTCGGCCAGCAACATGTTCACAAGGTCCGCATCCGGCGTGTCGGCAGCCCGCAACGTATAGAAATAGGCCGGATGTTCCGAGCTGATGCGCGGCCAAGCGCCGCCATGTTCGGCCCAGTTGACCAGATCGGCCAGTCCGCGGAATTCATCTGGCAGCAGGTGCGCGTGTTGGCGCGCCAGCATCCGCATGTCGCGGCGTGTGGTCCCTGCAAGGTCCACACCCGCTTCGGTCACGGCTGACACAAGGATGAAATCCATTTTCTGACGCAGGATCGCCGCCCCGTCGATGCCGCGCGCCTTGACCACCGGCTCCACCAGATCGTTGAACTCCAGGAACTTGGCAATCCGGTTTCGTTCGGTCAGATCAAAGGTGTATTTGGTGGGCACGTCCTGCGGCTTGTCCCCGGCCGCGATGGTCGCCGGATGGTCGAGCGTCTGGAAGATGTAAAGCCCACCGAAATGGGACGTCCAGAAATTGCCCTTCTCCACCGTCAGCGGCTTCAGCTTGACCGGGTTGCGCGTCACGTCGCCGGTTTGCCCCGCAAGCTGGATCATTTCACTGATCAGAACATCATCGAACCACGCGTCGTCCTCGCTCAGAAACGTGTCCACCTTGCACGCCAGCGTGGCCGCATTACGCACCGTGCCCCGGGTCGTGTCCGCCTCGACCGTGATGGCGCGCAGGTCAAAGAGCCGCGCAGGATGCGAGATATCGTAGACCGAGTTCACCAACTCCCCCGCCACCGCATCGCGGGCGGTCAGGGCAAACAGCGCTGCCTCATTTTCCGCGATGAACCGTTTCAGAATGCCCTGCGAGGTGGAAAAACTTGCATCCAGCAACGGACATTTGCGCTGTTCGGTGCTGAGCAGAATGAACTGCCGATTGACCCCGTTGTGGTTCAGGTAAAGCGGATCGCCCAGCTCATTGCCCACCTCGGGCGAATAGCCAGAGATGTCGATGTAGAAATCGGTGAGCGCCGTGCGCTTGCCCGTCAGGTGTTCAAGCGCGCGGTTGTAACGTTCGACCAGCGCGGGCGAGGCCACGTGAAAGAGATTGCCAAACATCAGACCACGCTGGATGAGGCGGATCATGGCGCACGCCCCATGCGGAAGATGAGCGGGGTTGCGAGCGCCAGCAGCGGCAGCGCAAAGGCGCGGAAGGTAATCTGGACGTTGTAGCCCAGATAGGCACCCCATGAGTTGTTGAAGAGCAGCATGGTCTCCGACAGCGACGTGCCTTCGAAGCCCATCGCGGTGTGGATGGCCGCTTGGACGAGGAACAGGAGCGCTACAGCGGCGAGAAAGCCCAAGAGCGCGCGCCGGAGCGGAAGGAGGCTGCCGAGTATCACGGCGGCGACGGTTATGAGGATCAGCAGCATCAGCTTTCCTTTTCTGCAAGGTCTTTGCCCCGCCATGCCTCGACACGCTGGGCCATATTGAGCCAGCACATAAGCATGATCGGGCCCCATGCGACTGCAAAAAGAAGTGAGCCACGGATAGCGATTTCGATGGCCAGAAAAAGACCGCCAGCTTGAGCAGTGCGTGCGAACTTGCCGGGTTGAAGGGCAGCGAACAAACCTGCAGAGACAAGGATCAGCACAACGGCTGAGGCGGCCATCGCAATGGCCACCTTTATGTGTGATCGCGTGTCGGACGGGGCGATGAAACGCGGCACGCACCAACCCAACGCACCTGCGATGCCAAGCGGCAGGCCAGTGTTCCAAAGTGTGATGGTGTCGGGGGTCATTTTCAAGCCTCGCACACAATGCCTGAACGGCCTGAAACTGGCACATCATGTGAACCGCAGGTGCCCGGCATCGCCGGGCCGCGCCCGATCTCCCCCCCGGGAGGGTGCATTGCTGATGTCACGCTTCGAATGGCCGAATTACGTGATGCCAGCGCCCCACATTGCGCTGATGCTGCGTGCGCCCACCCGAGGTCGGGCACGTCCCCGCTAACCACATTCTGAATTTGGTGAACCATCATTCCCTGTTGTCCCCCAAAAACCGCTTCTTCGCCTCTTCCTGCCGCCCAAACTCCCGCACCATCGCCTCGATCGCGACCTCATCCGACTTGTCCGCATAGCGAAACTCGCTGTCCGCGTAGCGGTTGATCTCCTGCACCACCATGTCGACCGTGATCGGCACACGCAGCTCTTCGATCATCGCTTTCTTCTCGTCATAGCCCTTGAACAGGAACAGCTCCGGGTTCTCCATCCATTCATCGGGCAACTCAAAGTCCATCGCCCGCACCTTCACCGCATCCGTGATGTTCTTGATCGCGCGGCCCGTGAACCGCTCATCCGCCTTCTGGATCGCCTTCAGATACGTGCCCAGCTTCGCAATCGTGTCCATCTCCCCGATGTCCGAATGCACTCGGTCAAACACCTCCATCAGCCCCGGTTCATGCGGGCGGGAGTGGCTGTCAAAGCTGGCGGCGACCGCCTTCTTGATCTCCTGGGCCGAGAACAACTCATGCGCACCCATCGGGATATCGTGGTTCTTGCCCATCAATAGCGCCAGAATGTCGATGTAATCCTCGCGCGTTTGCGGCCCATCCACCAGAAACCGCGCCCCAGCCCGCTGGCGCAGGGCGTCGTCCACGTTCTCGGGGTAGTTCGAGAACATGCCGAAGGTGCAATTGCCCCGCACAACAGTATTGGCGCCTGCAAAGCTCTCCATCAACACGGCGGTGATTTCCAACTGCCCCGCTGACGACTGCCGGTCGCCCCGTTTGCCCGCCAACTGGTCGATATCATCGATGGTGCCAAAGCCTATGACACCCGGATCAAGCACGTTGTTGATGAACGCCTTGGCATTCTGGCCCGATTTGCCCTGATAGCTGTCGATATTGTCCGTGCTCAGGTTCTGATAACGAAACGCATAGCCCGCGACCCCGCAATAGTCGTTGATCAGCCCCGCCATCATCTGGATCAGCGTGGTCTTGCCCGTCCCCGGCGCACCGTCCCCCATAAAGGTGAAGATGAAGCCGCCCAACTCGGCAAAGGGGTTCAGCCGCCGGTCAAAATCATAGGCCATCAGCATCTTGGCCAGCTTCATGGCCTGATATTTGGCGATGTGATTGCCCACAACCTCGTGCGGTTTCTTGAAGGTCATGGTCAGGGTTTGCGACTTGGCCTTTGTCGCCGGGGTAAAGCCCTGCACTGTGAAGTCGTCGGCCTCCACATGCCAAGACGCCCCGGTGAAGGGGGCAAGACGCGGGGCGTTCTGAGCGCGCAGGGCGACCTTTTCCATACATGCCTCCGCAAAGGCCGTGATGGTCGCAACAAGGTGGGTGTCGTCCGGGGCGTGGGTCGCGATGTCCTGATCCAGTTCCCACAGAATGCCGTGCAGGGCGGTCTGGCCATTGTCGGTCAGCACCTCCTCGACCTCACCCACCTCTGCCGTGATTTCGATCTGGTGCGCCGACAGCAAATACGCTGTCGCATTGCCAAAGACGTAGAGGGTGATGAGTGCCTCGGCGGCCAGCAATTCGGCAAACTCAGTCTTGCGCGCGGCGGGCAACGCCCCTTCAAGGTTGGCGCGTTTGAGATCGCCGAGACCCGAGACCGACGCATAGTTCTCGGCCACCGCCAGCGCGATTGAAATGGCGCGGCGCAGGGCGTTCAGCACCGTGGCCTGCACGGGCGACATCAGCGCATCGTCGTCATCGGCCCCTTCGATGGTGGCCATCAGTTGCACAGCACCCGTGGGCACAATGCGCCGCGTGGTTAGCCCCGGCGTGGTCGACCGAAACCGGCGCCGCGTGCCAACGCCGCTTGAGCGCTCTTGCTGAGGTGCCGCCTTGCCCGTCCCGATGCGCGGCGCATGATCAAAACCCTGCAACATGGACAGCGCCATGGGGTAGTGCGCAATGATCTCGGCCTCGCGCAGTTCCATCTGATCCGACGTTTGGCTCATTCACTGATCCCCTGCTTCATCTTGCAAAATAAACTCCCCCCGGAGGGCCGGTTCGCCATGCGTCCCACCCTTCAGTATCTGAGCACCCGCCCCGACGGGCTGACCACAAACTTGCGGACCGATCCAAAACCGGGCGGGTTCATCTCTTCAAGGGCCTGAAAGGCGCGCTGCGGCAACACGATGCTGCGTTCCATCCGTGTGGCTCCCAGATCCGCGCCACGACCCGAGAACGGATCGAGGGCAAAGACCTCACGTTCCACGGACGAAAACCAGCCCGAACGTTCCTCGATCACGCGTTCCGAATGCAGGTCTTCCTCGGTCCACACCAGCGCCCAGTCCTGGCCTGCGGGTGCACGCGCCGCCTTGAGGACATTCAGAATGGGCCCCGATTGATCGGTGAAGGCCGACGAATACATCGGCCCGGCATAGAAGCGGCGCAGGCGTTTGGGGTGCAGGTCGTCGAAATCCTCGTCAAAACCCTTGGCGATGGTTACCAGCTTCAGCTTGCCAAGCGATTGCGCCATCAGGTGCGCTTGGGCTTCCGGCCAGCGGCGGGGGTCTTTGGGCAGGGCGGTGCGGCCTGAGTCTTCGACCTCCATCATGTAGATGACGGGTAGGTTCAGTTCTGTATCGTACACGGCCCAATGGATGCGGAAGCTGCGGCGGTCGTCAGACAGATTGCCGGTCCAAACGATCTGGGGATCGTTGCGGGGCCAGAAAAGCTGACCGCGCACAAGATCCTCGTAATAAAGCCGCTGGGACAGGGCGAATTGCAGTTTCGTCGGCACCTGCCGGTCGCCGATGATGACCTCGACCATCTGCTTTTTCAGCGCGTCCGCCGGTTCGATCCGGTCAAGATGACGTCCCGCCTGCAGCGCGTCCGACGCCATGGTGAGCAATTCTTCGGCGGCGGGAAACCCGCTATAGCGTGTGTCGATTGCGAGACTGCCAAAGAAACGCCCGGTATCGCGGCCCACCAGCAGGTATTTTTGACCCAGCGCGCGGAAGGTAAAGGTGAGCTCAGCGATATAGCGGGTAAGGATCTTGACCTCGTCCCGGGTCAGATCACCCTCGGCCTCCATCACGCCCGCGACACGGCCAAGATGCCCGGTGATGGTCTCGAACTTCTTGAAATAGCGGCGCGATGCAAAGAGGTCGGTGAGGCCGGAGGTTTCGGATTTGATCATGTGCTCGCACCGGGGCCGGAACCATCGCCCCACTTTTGACGTCCGGATCGGTCAGCAGCGGCATCGTATGCGCCGATCCACGCCAACCCGATGAGGATCGGCAGAGACCCAATTGCGTAAGCCCACCAAGCCCCGTGAAATTGATGTACAAGGATCAAACAAAGAGCGCCAACAACGATCAGACCAATCTTCCACTGCATCAGCTTCAACCGTTTTCAAATATAAACAAGGGCAGCCCCCGGCCGCGGGTGGGGGTATAGCCCCCGCCCAGGGGGGCGGTCGGGGGCTGCCCGGAGGTGCCACCGGGCGGGCATTGGATTTGATCTCGCGCCCACAACTCCTGCAGAGTCCTCACCCGCTCTTGCGCCCCTTGGACAGCAGATAGAGCCCGACAATCCCGGAAAAGAACCCCACTCCGTTGACCCATGTGGGGGCGCCGAAGGCGAGTGCTGCCAGCAGGCAGATGATTGACACCGCGATGGCAGCAAAACCTAAATTCATGACTAGCCACCATACGCATTGCTGTCGTGCTTCTCGACGATCTGGGCAAAGCGGCGGGCAAAGCGTTCATCCGCCTTCGCCTTCTGCTCCAGCACGTCGCGGGCAAAGACCATGTGATCTTCGTGCGCTTCCAGCATGTCGGCCATGCGGGCGTTGGTGGCGGCCCCGATCCCGGCCATCGCCGTTTGGGCTTCCTGATCTGTCTGCACGCCTATCTCGTTGATGCGGTGGGCGACGTCCTGTTGTTGTGCTGTTTTCAGAGACTTGGTCAGCGCATCATACAGCACCACACGCTGCTTGGTGTCTGTTTGTAACTTGTTGATCAGCACCATCTGGGTCGCAGCCTGATTTTGCAGGGAGTCGACCCACGTCTTTCCCTTTTCGATGTACCGCTCAAGGGTCTGGGATTTCGCCAGCTTGACCTGCTCTTCTTGCACCATCTCGTTGTATTTCGTGTTCATCTCGGCCAGCTCGGTTTCCAACGCGGTCCGCGCGGCGGCGTCGGTCTCGGATGCGATCTTGTTTTCCAGCGTGATGATCTGCGGATCCATCGCCTGAATGTCGGCTTGCAGGGCCGACAGCTCCTGCACGGTGAATTCACGTTCGTCCAGCGTTTCGGTCAAGTTGGTTTCGACCTTGGTTTTCTGCTCTTCCAGCATGGTCAGCTGACCTTGCAGCAATTGGACGATCACGTCGGACTTGGAAATCAGGTCCTGCAGCTTGTCGTCGATGGAGGCGCTGCGCACGCGCTCCTGCCGCATGGATTCCGACTTGGCCTTGGCAAAGACACCGACAAAGCTTTCCCAGCCCGTTTTGGACCGCATCTCGTCAAAATCCTTTGAAAAGGCGGCGGTCACGTCGTCCAGACCCATGATCAGCTCAGCGATGTTGGCGTTCATCACATCCGTGTGGGCGTGCACGTCTTCCAGCGTGGCGTTTTCAATATCCATGGAAATGTCGTCGCCCGACTTCATCTTAGCCCGCGCCATTTCGATCCGGCTGGTCAATTCGGCGATTTTATCTTGTGCCTCGGCCACTTGCGCCTGAGATTCTTCGACCTGAGATGCGAAATTCGCCATTAAATACTCCCTTGTTTCAATGCGTTGGTACGCATATAGGCAATGTGACGAGGATTTACATCAGCGCATCCCCGGAATTCCCGCGAAGTGTTGCAAAACCACTGCGGGAATAAAAGGATGTGACCGGGGTTTTCCTGCCCTGCCCAGCCCGTTATGCCGTGAACGTGGTTCAAGACGGGGATGGGCATGGCCAGCAAAGCAGAAGAACGCCGCAACGCGTTGCGGGACAGGCTGATCACCCTTGCCGAGCAACAGATCGAGCAAGAGGGCATTCAGGCCATCAAGGCACGCCCGCTGGCGCAGGCGGCTGGGTGTTCTGTTGGTGCAATTTACAACGTTTTTGGCGATCTTGAAGACATCATTATCGCCGTGAACGGGCGCACGTTTCGCAAGCTGGGACGCTTCGTGGCCGCAGCACTTGAGGGCAAGGAGACCCTGCCCCCGACCGACCGTTTGATCGTGATGGCGCATGCCTATCTTGATTACGCGGGCGCACATCCCAAGCTGTGGCGGGCGCTGTTCGACTTGCGTATGTCCGCGGATATAAATGTGCCTGACTGGTACCTTGAAGAGCTGGCGCGCCTGTTCAGCCACATCAACGGACCGGTGCAGGAATGCTTTCCGGACATGGATCAGAACGAGGTCGATCTGTTGACCCGCGCGCTGTTCTCATCTGTGCACGGCATCGTGCTGTTGGGATTGGAAAACCGGATTTCCGCCGTCCCGCGCGACCAGATCCGCAACATGATCGCCCTGATCCTGCGCTCTGCGACCGGAAACAAGAAAATGTGAACATTGTTCATTGTTGTTCTTGAACAATGTTCATGCTACCCTTATCTGACCTTTCGTGAACGATGTTCATGAAAGGGAAACATGATGCTATCCACATTACGTACATTGATTGCAGGCGTTGATGCCCGGGCCGAAGACCGGCTGCGCGACGTCTATGCCATCGAGTTGATCGACCAGAAGATCCGCGAGACCGAAGCGCAGGTCCGCGCGGCCAAGTCTACGCTGGCGAGCCTGATCCAGCGCAGCCGGTCCGAGCAGAAGCTGCTTGATCTGCTGGGCACACGGATCGCCACATTGACCGGCCGCGCCCGCGAGGCGCTGGAGGCCGGGCGCGAGGATATGGCCACCGAAGCGGCCAATGCCGTGGCCGAAATGGAAAACGAAGCGACACTGCGGCAGGCGACCATCGACCGGCTGGACACCCAGACCACGCGCCTGCGCGCTTCCGTCGAACGGGGCCACCGCCGTGTCATCGACCTCAAGCAAGGGGCCATCACCGCCCGTGCCATGCGCCGCGAACAGGGCATGCAGGCCAAGCTGCACAGCACCCTTGCCGGAACATCTTCTGCCGATGAGGCCCAGGAGCTGATCGACCGGGTGGTGGGCAAGGACGACCCACTGGAGCAGGCGCAAATTCTGGCCGACATCAATGCCGGTCTGGACCACAGCGGGCTTGAAGACCGCATGGCCGACGCAGGCTTTGGCGCTGCCACCAAAGTGACGGGTCGGGATGTTCTGGCCCGCCTTAAAGACTGACCAAACCCAACACCGACGGAGAGAAAAAATGCACAATCAACAACCCGATAATACGCTTATCATGTTCGTCAACGGCGCTGGCGTGGCCATTGCCTATGTCATGCTGGGCCTGTCCCTGTGGCTCAGCACCGACGTGCCCCTTGCGACCAAGGGTTACTGGGGCATCGGCATTCTGATGCTGACCCTCAGCCTTGTGAACTTTGTCAAATACCGCTTCGACAATCAGCAGCGCATCGACCGCATCAACCGGATCGAGGAAGCGCGCAACGAGAAGCTGCTTGAGGATTATGTCGGCGACATCAAGGACGCGGCCTGATCCCCACAGGTCGCCCCGGCAAGGGGCGGCCCACCCGATTTGAGAAAGGTGATTTCATGGACAATTCAATGCCCAACCCCTTGCGCAAGCGCCTTCACTGGACGGCCCTGCCCATCGCGGCGCTGTTCTGGCTGGCCTATCTTGCCTATCGCGCGCCCGGCTGGATCCATAACCCCTATTGGATGGACACGCTGCATCCTGCGGCGGCTGGATTACTGTCCCTGATGGCGGGTTATGCCGCCGGGATGGTTGTCACGTTGGGGTATGATGCCCGCACCAGAGTGCGGTCCGCGATGTTTCCCATACACCGGCGCCGTGCCGTGATTGCGGCAGGCCTTATGGCTTTTACACCTGTGTTCTTTTGGGGTGAGATCCCGTTTTTTCCCGCTCTCGCCTTGGTATTTTTTGCCGGGATCCAGCCGGATATGTTTCTGGTCCTGATTCTGCCGGGCGCTGCCGCTCTTCTGGCCGCATGGTATTCCATCCTGTCCATACTGTCCGCTCACGAATGGATGTCCCGCCAGCAACGCATTCAATACACCATGCTGATCTTTGCCGGGAGTGCGGCGGCTGTTTTCATGTGGCTGCGCGAAGGATATTTCTGAGCCCTCTTGCCTCTGCTCGCGCTTTCCGCAATCTGGCGCGCGGACATGAGGGGAGAGAGCACATGGCATGGTCACCGGACAAAACCGAAGTCAAAAGCTGGAACGAATGGGACACGCTGCGCCACGTGATCGTGGGCCGGGCAGATGATTGCCATATCCCGCCCGAAGAACCTGCGCTGGACGCCAAGGTGCCCGAGGACAGCGACATGCGCGGCCAGTGGGGCCGCCGTCCACAAGAAACCATCGACCGGGCCAATGAGCTGCTGGACAATTTTGCCAACCAGTTGCAGGCGCGCGGCATCCGGGTGGATCGCCCGACATCGATTGACCATTCGGTGCCTGCCACCACGCCGGATTTTCACACCGAAAGCCAGTTTGGCTGCATGCCACCCCGTGACGTCTTGCTGACCGTGGGCCATGAGATACTGGAAGCCACGATGTCCTATCGCTGCCGGTGGTTCGAGTACCTGAATTACCGCCCGCTGATGCAGCAATACTGGGACGAGGACCCGAATTTCCGGCACGAGGCCGCCCCCAAGCCCCGCCTGACCGATGCCGATTATCACCCTGATTACCTGAGCGACAAGATCGGCAACGCCAAGCGGCTGGAATGGGCCGCAAAGAAGTTCTTTGTCACGACCGAAGAAGAGCCCCTGTTTGACGCCGCCGACGTGCTGCGCTTTGGCAAGGATCTGGTGGTGCAGCACGGGTTCACCACAAACCTCAAGGGCATCGAGTGGCTGCGCCGTCACTTCCCCGATCACCGCGTGCACACCGTCAACTTCCCCGGTGATCCTTATCCCATCCACATCGACGCGACCTTTACCCCCCTGCGCCCCGGTCTGATCCTGAACAATCCGCAGCGCCGGTTGCCCGACGATCAGCGCGGCATGTTCGAGGCGAACGGGTGGGAGATTGTGGATGCCGCCCAGCCTGCGCATAACTCGCCGCCGCCTTTGTGCTATTCGTCCACGTGGCTAAGCATGAACGTTCTGGTGCTGGACCCAAAGACCGTCTGTGTCGAGAAATCCGAGGTCTATCAGGCCGAGCAGATGGACAAGCTGGGGCTAGAGGTTGTCGAGGTCGAGTTGCGCGATGCCTACGCCTTTGGCGGCGGGCTGCATTGCTGCACTGCGGATGTGTACCGCGACGGCGATTGCGAGGATTATTTCCCCAAGCAATAGCCGCCGCGCGCGCTCAGCCGATCACATTGTGATCCGGGCCATAGGGGAAGCCGGTGATGTTCTCGTTACCGTCTTCGGTGATGATCAGGATGTCGTGTTCGCGGTATCCGCCCGCGCCCGGTTGGCCATCGGGGATCGTCAGCATCGGCTCCATCGAGATGACCATGCCGGGTTCCAGCACCGTGTCGATGTCTTCACGCAGTTCCAGCCCGGCCTCGCGTCCGTAGTAATGCGACAACACGCCGAAGGAGTGGCCGTAGCCGAAGGTCCGGTATTGAAGCAGGTCATGTTCGCGGAAATAGGCGTTTACGCCTTCCGTCACTTGCGCGCAGGTGGCACCGGGTTTCAGCAGCGACATGCCCAATTCATGCGCGGCGACGTTGTGGTTCCAGATGGCAAGGCTGGCGTCGTCCACCGTTTCCACGAACAACGTGCGTTCCAGCGCGGTGTAGTAGCCCGAGATCATGGGAAAGGTGTTGAGCGACAGGATATCGCCGCGTTCCAACTGCCGGCTGGTGACCGGGTTGTGTGCGCCGTCCGTGTTCAGGCCGGATTGGAACCAGACCCACGTGTCGCGGTATTCGGCATCGGGAAAGCGTTTGGCAATTTCCAGTTCCATTGCGTCACGGCCCGCCATGGCCACGTCAATCTCGCGTGCACCCAGCTTGATCGCATCGCGGATGGCATAGCCGCCCACATCGGCCACTTGGGCCCCGTGGCGGATCAGGGCGATCTCGGCCTCTGACTTGTACATACGCTGGCGCATGGTGGTATCCGACAGATCGACGGTGACGATGGGTTTCAGGAAATCTTCCATCTTGCCCTGTTGCTGCACGGTCAGGTGGTCGGCTTCGATGCCGATCACCGCAATCTCGCCCGTCACTTCGCGCACCGCGCGCCAGAAGTTGTCGCGCTGCCAGTCTGTGTAGGTGATGTTGTCGCCATGGCTGAGCCGCCATGGCTGGCCCGCGTCGATGCCTGCGCTGATCGTCACGCAGGCGTCGTCCGTCACGACGCAGGCATATGGACGGCCAAAGGCGCAATAAAGAAAGCCCGAGTAATAGGCGACGTTGTGCATGGACGTGAAGACCGCAGCAGATGCGCCTTGGGCATCCATGCGTTCGCGCAGTTCAGTCAGGCGGGCGTCATATTCGGCGGCCTCGAACGGCAATGCCGCTTTTGAGCCGTTGTGGAAGCGGTAGAAATCGGGACGGTTGGTCATCCTTGACCCTCCTTTGCAGAAAGGTCCCGGCGTTCAGGACAGTCTGGCAGATCAGCGGGCGACGCCATCGCCCGCAGCCGCTGCCTTGTTGCGCGTCAGGGCGCTGTGGTCAAGCGCCGGATCATGTCGCTGTCTGGGTCGGTCAGCGCGTCGATCACGTTGAAATGGTGTTCGCCGTCCGTGACCACGTGATCTGCCCCCCATGCCTTGGCCAGCCAACGCGCCTGATCAAGGAAAACGGGTCGTTCATCCGCCCCGACCCAGACCGTGACGGGCACGTCGGGTTTGGGTTGGTGGATCGGGCTTTCCGCCTGCGCCATGGCCGTGTCCATACCGAATTCAGCGTTCATGGCCGTTTGCAAGAGCGGTTCAAGGTCGGAGACGGGCGAGATCGGCATGACATGTGCAAGCCGCGCCGTCACGGACGCAGGCAGCATCCCCGGTGCCAGCATGCGCGACACCAGATGCCCGCCCGCGGAATGACCGGCCAGACTGATCGGCCCCATGCTGCCCTCGGCCACGGCCATGACGGCCTGCGCGATCTGTTGCGTGATCCCGGCGATGCGGATGTTTGGGCACAGATCGTAGGACGGCATCGCCACCGCCCAGCCTTTTGTCAGCGCCCCGTGGGCCAGATGTGACCAATAGGTGCGGTCGAATTTCAGCCAGTACCCGCCGTGCACAAATATCAGCGTTCCCTTGGCCGCCCCTTCGGGCAGAAAGTAATCAAGCGCCATGCGTTCGGATGGACCATATGTCAGACCGATGCGAGCACGGTCCCCAAGACTGTCACGAAACGCCTGTGCCTGCGCCACCCAGCGCGGTGGATAATCTGCGGCCCCTTCGATATAGGCCCCGTTTGCATACGCATCATCCATGTCTGGCATGATGTCCCCCCTTACTTTGGAACTGGACAAGCCTACCGCGTGTTGTTTCACATGCGCCAGACCTGAAAGGATGCCCCATGCTCGATCAGACCACTGACCTTAAATCCATGCTCAACGATCCGTCACTTCTTGAGACCCGCGCCTATGTGAATGGCGGGTGGATGGATGGCGACGAAGGCACGTTTGACGTGACCAACCCCGCGCGCGGGGATGTTGTGGCGCAGGTGGCCGATCTGAGCCGCGCGCAGGTGGCCGAGGCCATTGCCGGGGCCGAAGCGGCCCAAAAGGAGTGGGCCACGTGGACCGGAAAGGAACGCGCCGCCGTGTTGCGCACGTGGTTTGAGTTGATGATGAAGCATCAGGACGATCTGGGCACGATCCTGACCGCCGAACAGGGCAAGCCGCTGGCAGAGGCCAAGGGCGAGATTGCCTATGGCGCGTCCTTTGTCGAATTCTTTGCCGAAGAGGCCAAGCGCATCTATGGCGAGACGATCCCCGGCCACCAGCGCGACAAGCGGATCATGGTGATGAAGCAGCCCATCGGTGTGGCGGCATCGATCACGCCGTGGAACTTCCCCAACGCCATGATCACCCGCAAGGCCGCACCGGCGCTGGCGGCGGGCTGTTCGTTTGTGGCACGCCCTGCGGAATTGACGCCCCTGTCGGCCATTGCCATGGGCGTACTGGCCGAGCGTGCGGGTCTGCCTGCGGGGGTGTTTCAGGTGGTCACGACATCCGATTCCTCCGGCACGGGCAAGGAGTTCTGCGAGAACCCCGCCGTGCGCAAGCTGACCTTTACCGGATCGACCCAAGTGGGGCGCATCCTGCTGAAACAGGCCGCCGATCAGGTGATGAAGTGCTCGATGGAGTTGGGCGGCAATGCACCTTTCATCGTGTTTGACGACGCCGATCTGGATGCTGCCGTCGAAGGCGCGATGATGTGCAAGTTTCGCAATGCAGGTCAGACCTGTGTCTGTGCCAACCGGATTTACGTGCAGGCCGGGGTCTATGACGCCTTTGCCTCCAAGCTGAAGGACGCCGTCGAGGCGTTGAAGGTGGGTGACGGGTTCGAGGACGGTGTGACCACCGGGCCACTGATCAACGACAAGGCGGTGGAGAAGGTGCAGAACCATCTGACGGATATTGTAGAGCATGGCGGGGCCGTGCTGACGGGGGGTGAGCCGCATGCCTTGGGCGGCGGGTTCTTCCAGCCGACCATCGTGACCGGTGTGACGCAGGACATGACCGTCGCGCATGAGGAGACTTTTGGGCCGCTTGCTCCGCTGTTCAAATTCGACGACGTGGATGATGTGATTGCGATGGCCAACGACACGATTTTCGGCCTCGCTGCCTACTTCTATGCCAACGATCTGAGCCGCGTGTACAAGGTGGCCGAGGCGCTGGAATACGGGATTGTCGGCGTGAACACCGGCATCATATCTACCGAGGTGGCGCCGTTTGGTGGGGTCAAGCAATCGGGGCTGGGCCGCGAAGGGTCGCATCACGGGATCGAGGAATTTCTGGAAATGAAGTATGTGTGCATGAGCGTGTGATGTCCCACGCTGGGACAGCGCACCACATGAGCAATTCCAAGGGGTTACAAAGCCACGTTTGGAATTTGTTAAGGAATGCACCCCTCACATGGCCGTGACCAATTGCGGACAGGATTTTTCAAAACGGCCCAATTGCGCTATGCAAAGCGAACTTCAGTACGAGGAATTTGAACCGATGTTGACCAGACGCCATTTTGTAGTGACCACCGCCGCCCTGTTTTCGGCCCCGATTGCCGGGCCGGTTCTAGCCCGTCCGATCTCGGACCAGTCAAAATGGTCGGCTTGGGATGCGCAGGTGACGCCCGCGAATTATGACCCGGCCACGTCGAACCCTTGGGGCGTGCACCGCCGGTTCCTTCCGCAGCGGGTGCAGGCCAATGATGGGCTGACACCGGGGGACATCCATGTCGATGCCGTGGCGCGATACCTGTACCACATCCAGGCGGACGGTTCGGCCATGCGGTATGGCGCGGCCATCGCGCGCGGCAACCTGTACGAGCCGGGCACCTACACCATCAAGCGCAAGACGAAATGGCCCACATGGACCCCAACCGCCGCGATGATCGAGCGGGACCCGGATCTGTTCGAGAAACATGCTGACGGGATGAATGGCGGGCCGACAAACCCGCTTGGCTCACGGGCGCTGTATCTGTTTGTCGGCAATCGCGACACGTATCTGCGCATCCACGGCACACCCTACCCGCGATCCATCGGCGGGCGCGCAAGTTCGGGCTGCGTGCGGATGATCATGGCCCATATCAACCAGCTTTACCCCAATGTCGCACCGGGCTCGACCGCGTTTCTGTATCCATCGGAAGACGGCGTTACAGCGGCAAGTTGATCACGTAGCCGGCGTTGCTTCAGCCGCCGGACGTGTGCAGATCGGACGCCCTTCGCGCGAGCGGAGGGGCAGGAACGTCGTCTCGACCGGGCCAACGTGGCGGTAGACAAGGCAGCCATCAACCGGGTCGACCTTGACCGCGTTCAGGTCCTGTTTGGGGTCGGCCAGCGCCATGATCCGCTCGGGCAGAGGCGAAATGAAGGGTCCGCCATCCCCGCCCGTTTGTGTCGTCTCATCACAGGCCGCCAAAACTACAGCCGCTGCACCAAGCACCAAAAGTGTTCGTGTCATATCCGTCCCCACGTGGTCTGCGCCCGGTTGATCGTGCCGCGCGTCCATATGCGCTTTTATCATGCCATACGGGTGATCCTGCAACTGGCATCTGCGATGTGACGCCCTCGTGACTTGCAGTGCCGGGTCCGATGCAGTCTGGTTTGGGAATCCCTGTTCCGGAGAGCCCCATGATCCGCCTGATTGCCAGTTGCCTTGCCTTTTGCCTGATGTCCCTGCCCGCGCTGGCCTGTGGCGGGCGCGATGATGCCTGCGAAATTCCGTCGGGCAACTATCATATGGCCGTGCCCGAGGTCGCGCCGAAGGGCTTCGTGATGCACCTGCACGGCGGCGGGGGCCGGGGCCGCGGGTTGCTGAACTCAGGGCTTGCACGCGAGGCATTGGACCGCGGCTATATCTTCGTCGCCCCCGATGGTGATCAACCCACACGACGGTTCAAACGGGATTGGTCGGTGCGTGGCAAGGGGTTGGAATATGACCGGCAGGACTTTGGCTTCCTGCCCGAAGTGATGGCCGATGTCCGGGCGCGCACTGGGTTTGAAGGGGGCACCGTATTGCTGGCGGGCTTTTCGCGCGGTGGGTCCTTTGTGTGGGATATGGCATGCCAGCACCCCGAATTCGCCGATGCCTTTGCCCCACTGGCCGGGGCCTTCTGGGATGATCTGCCCACCGGCTGTGCCGCCCCCGTCCGTCTGTTTCACACCCATGGCTGGAATGACCGGACTGTGCCGCTGGAGGGGCGATCCTTTGCGGATGGGGCCGTTGTGCAGGGCGATGTCTGGGCGTCGTTGAAAATCCTGCGCGAAACCAATGGCTGCAATGCACGCCAGCCAGAGCGCAACAGTTTTGAGGGCGACCTGTGGTTTCGCCACTGGACTGACTGCAGGGCTGGCGACATCCGCCTGATGCTGCACAAGGGCGGGCACGGCGCGCCGCAGGGTTGGGCCGCCCGTGTCATGGACTGGTTCGAGGGCAAGGGGCTGGACGAGAGCGGCTGATCTGGGTCAGATGCGCCCATGCTGACCCGCTCCGATCTTGAGACCGCCGCCCGCTTTGTTCACGCCCGCATGGCCCCCACGCCGCAGCACCATTGGCCGCTGCTGAGTGCCGCCACGGGCGCGGAGGTGTGGGTCAAGCACGAGAACCACACACCCACCGGGGCCTTCAAGGTGCGCGGTGCGCTGACCTTTATGGATTGGCTGGTGCGCACGCACCCGGATGTGCCGGGCATTTGCACCGCAACACGCGGCAATCATGGTCAGGGGCAGGCCTGGGCCGCGACGAATGCGGGGCTGACGGCCAAGGTCTATGTCCCGCGCGGCAATTCGGTTGAGAAAAACGCGGCGATGGAGGCCTTCGGTGCAGAATTGATCGAGTTCGGCGACGACTTTGACACCGCGCGCGAGGAAGCCTTTCGCGTGGCGGACGAAGAGGGGTTGTTCATCGTACCGCCCTACCACCCCGAGCTGGTGCGCGGCGTGGCGACCTATGCCTTTGAGTTGTTCACGGCGCAGCCCGACCTCGACACCGTTTATGTGCCCATCGGGTGTGGGTCGGGCATTTGCGGGACAATCATGGCGCGCGACGCTTTGGGTCTGACCACCAAGGTGGTGGGCGTCGTGTCCGATCAGGCGCAAACCGCAAAGCTATCGGTCGAGGCGGGGCGGCTGGTAGAGACCAACTCGGCCAGTACCTTTGCCGACGGCATGGCCGTGCGGATACCGGTGCAAGAGGCGTTCGACATCTATTCCAAAGGCGCCGAACGCATCATTGCCGTCAGCGACGATGACGTGGCAGATGCAATCCGACTTTATTTTACGGCCACGCATAACGTGGCCGAGGGTGCCGGGGCCGCGCCACTCGCAGGCCTCATGCAGGAACGCGACCAGATGGCGGGCAAGAAGGTCGGCGTGATCCTGTGCGGCGGCAACATCGACACGGGCTGGTTTCGCACCGTGCTGGACGGGCAAACCCCACACGTGTGATGGACGGTTGACGCGACCGTCCCGCGCGCCTAAACCCCGCGCCTTTCCGCAGCGGCACGAGGGCGCGTCATGGCACAGGTTTTGGGCATTGATTTCGGCACCTCCAACTCGGCTGCGGGCTATGTCCGGGACGGCAAGCCGCATCTTGTGACCATGGCACCGGGGCAGACAACGCTGCCGACGGCCGTGTTCTTTGACTATGACGCGCGCAAGATGCTGATGGGGCATCCAGCGAATGCCGCACTTCTTGACGGGATCGAAGGGCGGTTCATGCGCGCGCTCAAGCGGGTGCTGGGCACGTCGATCATGCACGAAAAGCGGCAGTTGCTGAACACGCGGATGACCTTTGTGGACATCATCGGGCGCTTCTTGGCCGAGGTGAAAAAGCGCGCCGAAGCGGAGGCCGGGCACAGCTTTGACCATGCCCTGTCGGGGCGACCCGTGGTGTTTCACGGCACAGATGATCCGCGTGAGGCCCAGGCAGAAGCGGACTTGCGCGCCTGTTATCTGGCGGCCGGGTTCAAGGGCGTGTCCTTCCTGCCGGAACCCGAAGCCGCGGCCATTGCAAGCGGCGCGTTGGATCACCCCGGCGCCACGGGTCTGATCGTGGATATCGGCGGTGGTACGTCGGACTTTTCGGTGTTCCGCACCGGCAATGACGGGGTCACGATCCTTGCCAATCACGGTGTGCGCATCGGGGGCACAGACTTTGACCGGTCCATCAGCATCGACCGTGTCATGCCCCATTTCGGGGCGGGCACGCTGATCCGCAACGCCATCGGCCCCGGCACGCTGCCCGCGCCCAAGGCAATCTTCAACGATCTCGCCACGTGGGAGAAAATCCCGTTCCTCTACACGGCCAAGACCCGGCGCATGGCACGCGACATGGCGCAATTGGCGGAAGAGCCGGGCAAGATGGGACGCCTTGAGACGGTGCTTGAGAACGAACTGGGTCATGACGTTGCCTTTGCCGTCGAACAGGGCAAGATTGACGCAAATTCAGGACGGGAGGATGCGGTGATTGCACTGGATGAGGTGGCCCGAGGGCTGTCGGCAGCTGTGCCCGCCTCTGCGTTGCGGGGCATCCTTGAGCCACATGCAGCCGCATTGCGGAAAGGTGTGGCCGAGGCATTGGAGATGGCGGGCGTGGATGCCGATGGGATCGATCAGGTGATCTATGTCGGAGGCTCAAGCCTGATGTCGATGGTCACGGACACGATGGGCGATCTGTTCCCAACCGCCAAACATTCGTTTTCCGAGGTGTTCACAGCCGTGGCTGACGGGTTGGCAATTGCGGCAAGTCGCTAGGACGCGACGCCTCGGGCCAGCGCCCGTGTGGCGGCACGAATGAACTTTGAAGCGGACCGATAGTGGCTTGCACCAGCCGCTTCGGCCCAACGCCCGGGCGTCCACGCGTTGTTCGCCCCCTTCATCGGGCCACCATAGAGCGTGTCATCCGATTGATCGGCGATAAAGGACGTAAGCCGCGCATGGTTGTCCCGCAGAAGCGCCACCGCATCAGGCCAATCCAGATCCGCCTGCCGTTGGCGCAGGTCGGCATTGTACCGTTTCAAGTCGTTCCACTTGTACCCCTCGGCAGGGAAGAACACAGGTTTGCCCGCTTGCCCATCGGCATACCAGCCCAGAAACAATTCGATCCAATGGGCGCGGTGGCCGATGATATCCTTGATGCAGGTGTCATCCTCCAGCGTCTTCATCGCGATGTCTGGCTCAAGGGAGGCGATCAGCCTCTCCAGCTTGCCAAATTCCTTTTCGGTTACAGCGACAAGGTCGTGCTTGTTGTCTGCGGCCATGGTCCGTCCCCTTTCGCGCGGATCGGAACATAATGGCCGCTTCATGTCCTTGCGCTGGATCAGTTGCGCACGAAAAAACCCGGGATGCCTTCGCATCCCGGGTCCATCCAACAGGGAGGGTGTCGGACTTAGTTCACGGCCTTGGCGTCAACCACGTCGGTCTCAATCGCCTTTTGGTTGGCAATTTCGATGCGGCGGGGCTTCAGGGCCTCGGGAACTTCCTTGACCAGATCGATATGCAGCATGCCGTCCACATGGGACGCACCGGTCACGACCACGTGGTCGGCCAGATGGAACCGGCGTTCAAACGCGCGGGTTGCGATGCCACGGTGGAGGTAGGTCTTGTCCTCGCCTTCGGCTTTCTTGGCCGAAACGATCAGGCTCTTTTCCTTGACCTCGACACCAAGGTCAGCGTCCGAGAAGCCGGCAACGGCAATCGAGATGCGATACGCATCATCGTCGGTCTTTTCGATGTTGTAAGGGGGGTAGCTGTTTGCGTTGCCTTCTGTCGCAGTGACCCGGTCCATCAGGTCAGCGATTTGGTCAAAGCCAACGGTTGCGCGGTAAAGCGGTGCAAAGTCGTATGTACGCATGTCATCCTCATCTTGAGCGATTAACGGCGGGCTTTCCGGTTCGGACAAACCCGCATGGTTGCTATGGTCGGACCCCATTCGGGCATCCGATGACAGTAATGTGGTGAGGATTTTTGGCCGTTCAAGACCCCTAGGGCCGAACGAATTTCGCACCCGTATTGGACCGCTTGCCACCACCCACGGTGATGCGCCGGACTTGCGCCACAGGTGGAGCCACCTGCATGCGCATCTGGCGTTTCACCTCGGTCACGCGTGCGGGCAGCACCATCCCAATGGAGCGTTTCTGACCGTCGACTTCGACCATGCCAGAGATCACGGACATGATCTGACCCCGCCCGTTCCGATGCGTGAAAACTGGCGCGCCAGACGACCCGAAGGTCACATCGCAATCGAACACCATGGTATCACTGGAGCGGCCAAGCATCTGGCATTCCTTTTGCCGCGACTGAGTGGTTGCCCGCCCGCGGCCATAGCTGACAACGCTCACCGGCCCCGGCGTAACCCGCCCGTCATGGACATAGAATGGCGGCACATCGAAGGTGGAAATGGGCTCAGACAGCCTGATCAGACCAACATCATAGGATGCGTTCGTGGCTGTCAAAGCAGCCACTGCATCGAACCTGGAATGTGCGGCGGCATCTGCGGCCCGCCGCGTCGCAACGGCGCGTCCATCCCGGAAACCTGCGCTGAAACGAATGGTGTCCGCTGGCCAAAGCGTATTCGTACCCGGTTTATACAGGCAATGTGCAGCCGTCAGAACCAGATCACGGGCAATCAAAGTGCCGGAACAAAAGGCGCGGCCATCAAAGTCGATACGCCCCACCGCTTTCCAACTGGCCGCAGAATAATCAGTGTCGAGCGAGCGCAGTTGCGAGGTTTGCGCCTGCGCCCAAGGGGCGGCCAAAAGGGCCAGGATCAGCGCCAACGCCCTCATGGTTTGATAAATTTCGCCCCTGTGTCCCGGCGGGTTCCGCCAGAGATTCGAGGGCTCACATCATCACGCTGTGCCACAAGTTCGGCTTGCAGTCGTGCAAGTGGCGCACCAAGCGATGTCCCCAGAGAAACGGCTTTCCCTTCGACTTCAGCCTTGGCAGAGACCACGGACACGATCTGTGCCCGGCCTTGATCGATGACAAAGATCGGTGCGCCCGAGCTGCCGAATTCGACAGAACAGGACGTGACCAACAGACCATCCTGTTGCGCCAGCACGCTGCACAATTCTTGCAGGGACGGGGCTTCGGACCTGCCGGTGCCGTAACTGACAACGCCCACTTTAGCGCCACGGCGTGGGCGGGCTGCGGTTTCAAACGGAATGATTTTGCCGTTGCGGATGGGATGGTTCAGCTCCAGCAGCGCCAAATCGTTGCGCACACCTTCGGAACTTGCGTGCCCGGCATGGGCATAATCGGGATGGATCACGGCCCGGCGCACGTTCCGATAGGCAGAGGCGCGGCCATTGCGCCAGCCCGCCAGAAATTCGACCCGGGTGTGATCGATCCGCTCACCTGTCGCCTTGTCAAAGAGGCAATGTCCCGCCGTCAGCACCAGATTGGATGCGATCAAGGCACCGGTGCAAAAGCCCGTGCCACCGATGTTGAGCCGCCCGACGGCCTCCCACCCGGCGGCATCAGCGCCTGACTCCAGACGCCGTAATTGCGCATCCTGTGCAATCGCACCCGACGCTATCGCCAGCGCCGCTATGAAGAGGGCCATCCATCGGCGCATATGCACGAAATCTCCGATCCCAAGGGTCTGTCCGGTTTAGGATCGAATGGCGGCAAAATTAGGGCACGCGTCGAATTTAACGTAAAATGGGCACGTCGCTTGGGTGCCGGTCCAACGCGGGTGGACGCGGGCCACCTGTCGACCAATCCAGAAGCTCCACCGTATGCACCACAGGCACACCGGCGGCGGACCCGATCTGCATCATGCACCCAATGTTGCCCGCGGCAATGATATCCGGGTTCCTGGCCTGCAATGTCCGCACCTTACGCTCTTTCAACTGCTTGGAAATCTCGGGCTGCATCAGGTTGTAAGTCCCTGCAGATCCACAACAAAGATGGCTGTCAGCAGGCTCAACCACGGTATAGCCCGCGCGTTTCAGAAGGTCCTTGGGAAACGTCTTGATCTGCTGGCCATGCTGCAACGAACAAGCGGCATGGTAGGCGATTGTCATGCCCTTCGTGTCGCCCTCGGGCAGGTCCAACTTCATCAGGACCTCGCTCACATCCATGGCGATACCGGCCACGCGCGCGGCATCGTCAGCCAGAGGATCATTGCGGAACATGTGCCCGTAATCCTTGACCGTGGTGCCGCAGCCGGACGTGTTCACGACAATAGCATCCAGCCCCTTGCCATCCATCTCTGCCGCCCAAGCCTTGATGTTCTTGGCCGCCGTCGCGTGGCTCTCGCTTGCCTTGCCCATGTGGTGGGTCAGCGCACCGCAGCACCCGGCCCCCTCCGCCACCACCACTTCGCAGCCCAGCCGGGTGAGCAAGCGGATGGTCGCATCGTTGATATCCGTGTTCAGCGCCTTTTGGGCACAACCGGTCATCAGGGCCACGCGCATCTTCTTCTCGGCCAAGGGCGCAAAGCTTTGCGGGTCGTCATTGCGGCTGACGGGCGGAATGTGATCCGGCGCCATCTCAAGCATCGCGCGCAACCGCGCGTCCGGCATCAATCGCGCGAACGGGCGTCCCATCTTGGCCCCCAGCAACGCCACACGAAAGCGCATGGGATAGGGCAGGATACGGGCCAGGATCCAGCGCAAGGCACGATCGGTGAAGGGACGTTTGTACCGGTTCTCGATATACTCGCGCGCATGATCGACCAGATGTATATAGTGCACACCTGACGGGCACGTGGACATGCACGCCAGACACGACAGGCAACGGTCGATATGTTTGACCACTTTCTCATCCGGAACCCGGTCGTTTTCGAGCATGTCCTTGATCAGGTAAATACGCCCGCGCGGGCTGTCCAACTCATCGCCCAGCACCTGATACGTGGGGCACGTCGCAGTGCAGAACCCGCAATGCACGCAATTGCGCAGGATCTCGTTGGACCGTTCGATCTGCGGATCGGTCAATTGCTCGGGAGTAAAGGTGGTTTGCATTCTATCTCGCCATCATTTGAGCTGCGGCAAAGCCGAACCATGGCACCGTGGTGCCCATTGCGCATGCGATACGGATCAACCGCCCCGCCCGGACCGAGGGGAACCCCTGCTTCAACGCGCGCGATACAAGTGCCATCACCAGCACCCACGCCAGCCAGATAAAGACCACGCTCAGAACAGCGCCCGTCTCCTCGAAACTGAGGACAAGGCGCGCATCGCTGCGCAGGACAAAGCTGGCGAGAACAAGGATAAATGCGATCAAAGCCAGCGGCCAATGCCGCGATACCATGCGATCCAGCGCAAAAAACAAGGCAGGACCAACGACAAAGGCCATCAGGAACAGGGTCAGGATCATCAGGCCGCCATCAATCCGGGGTTCAGGATGCCCTGCGGGTCAAACCTCTGCCGCAATGCCGCGGTCAAGGCCGCCACGCCCGGGGCTTCGGGTTGGAATACGGGCACGGCGGCGCGAACGTCCTCCGGCCCCTTGATCAACGTTGCATGGCCACCAAGTGCAGCCACCTGCGCCTGCAGGCGCTCATGTGTGGCCGCACTGCCACCGCCGGTTTGACCGATCCAGAGCAGACCGCCCCCCCAATCCATCAACGTCTCGCAGGCGTCTGGAACATCCGCGATCACTGCAGGACCGTCACCCGGCTTGACCGAAACGCGCCAGACAGCGTCGGCCTGCTGCAAGGGCTTTGCATCCCGAACCGTAGCCCAATCGGCGTTCACCTCAGCGGCGTCACCAAACTCGGACAACAGCGATCTCAGCATGCCCGCGCGGTACGCGACCGATGCCTCGAACCCCTCAAGGCGCAGCCAGACCTGCCCGTCGACCCAGGCAGCGCCCGACACCTCGAAGGGCGACCCGAGGGCTTGGCTCATCGCGGCAACGGCGCGGGAGGGGTCCAGACCGTCGATGGCCAGCGTCATCTCGGCTTCAACCGACGGCATCACTTTCAGGCTGACCTCGGTCAGCACGCCCAACGTGCCCCACGATCCACACATCAGCTTCACCAGATCATACCCCGTGACATTCTTCATCACGCGGCCACCGTTTTTGACAACGCGCCCTGCGCCATCGACGAACCGCACGCCAAGCGCAAAGTCCCGCGCGGCCCCTGCCATAATGCGGCGCGGCCCGCTGGCATTGGTGGCAATGACCCCGCCAATTGTGGACGCACCCGAGGTTCCGAGCAGCCCCGTCAAATCATATGGCTCAAACGCAAGACGCTGGTTTTCAGCGGCCAGCGTGGCCTCAATCTCTGCCACAGGCGTGCCCGCCTGCGCCACGATGGTCAACGCGCCCGGTTCGTAAAGCGTCACGCCCGACAGGCCCGACACATCCAGCACCTCACCCACAACCGGTCGGCCCACAGACCGCGTACCGCCCCCGCGAATGGCCAATGGGCCTTGCGCTGATGCAACCGCGTCCGCAATCGCCTCTTCCGTCTTCAATTTGCTCATCTTCATCTTGCCCAATAAACTTCGGGGTGAGGCCATCAGGCCGAGGGGGCTGGCCCCCTACTCCGCTGCAATCTGCACGCCACGGCGTTGTTCCGACACGGCCAGAGGAAACACCTTGGCGGGGTTCAACAACCACCTTGCATCGAACACATCCTTGACGGCCATCTGCGCCTCAAGATCGGCTGGGGCATATTGATAGGTCATCAGATCACGCTTCTCGATCCCCACACCATGCTCTCCGGTCAGACAACCGCCCACCTCAACGCACAGCTTCAAAACTTCTGCACCAAACTCTTCGCACAGTTCGAGGTCACCGGGTTTGTTGGCGTCATAACAAATCAACGGGTGCATGTTGCCGTCGCCCGCATGAAACACGTTGCCCACAGGCAGGCCGTATTTTTCCGACATTTCACCGATGCGGCGCAGGACATAGGGCAGTTCCGACACAGGGATCGTGCCATCGAGGCACATGTAGTCGCTGATGCGCCCGATGGCCGAAAACGCCGCTTTGCGCCCCGCCCAGATGCGTGCGCTTTCCTCGGTCGACGCGCTTTCGCGCAGGGCCACCGGATTGTGGCGTTTGGCAATGTCCGTGATCAACGCCAATTGCGCATCAATCTCTGCATCCGATCCTTCGACTTCGACGATCAGCAGTGCACTGCACATGGGATAGTCGGCCTTGGCGAAATCCTCACAGACCTCGATCAGCATCTTGTCCATGAACTCTATGGCCACGGGCAGAACACCCGCCTTGATGATATCGGCCACGCATGCGCCTGCCACTTCGGCGCTTTCAAACCCCATCAGCACGGGCCGTGCGCCTTCAGGCTTGTGCAGGATGCGCAACGTCGCCTCGGTCACAACACCCAGCTGTCCCTCTGATCCGCAGATCACACCCAAAAGGTCGAGCCCCCCGGCATCCAGATGCGCGCCACCAATCTCGACCACAGTGCCGTCCATCTGCACCAGCGTCACGCCCATCAGATTGTTGGTGGTCACCCCGTATTTCAAACAGTGCGCCCCGCCTGAATTCATCGCGATATTGCCCGCGATGGCACAAGCCAGTTGGCTCGACGGATCGGGGGCGTAAAAGAACCCGTCCTCCTCGACCGCGCCCGTGACGCTCAGATTGGTGCGGCCCGTCTGCACGCGGATGATGCGGTTGTCATAGTCGGTCTCGATCACGTCATTCATGCGGGCCACGCCCAGAATAACGCAATCGGCCGTGGGCAGCGCGCCTCCGGCCAGTGACGTGCCTGATCCGCGTGGCACGACCGGTACACCTTCTTCGTGGCAAATACGCAGCACGTCCGAAACCTCGCCCGTGGTCGACGGCAATACAGCCACCATGGGCGGACAGCGATAGGCGGTCAGCGCGTCGCATTCATAGGCGCGCGTTTGCGCCGGATCATCAATCACGGCGTCAGCTGGCAACACACCGCGCAAACGCTCCACCACCCGCGCCTTGCGCGACAACACGTCAGAATCAGGGACAGGCATTTCCATGGGGCATCCTCCGGCGATTGGTAAAATAATATGACCAATTCCGCAGGGATGCAATCCCAAACGCTGCGGTGTAAGACCGCAGCCATGACCTGGATTGACCGATTTAGCCTGTTCACCCCTCTCGATTTCGGCGCACTTGGCTTGCTGGTGCTCGGGTGGGCGCTGATCGGCTGGCGGATCGAACACCCCGCCTCCAAGCATCCCTCGACCTCACAGATCATGGCCGGCTTCCGACGTGAGTGGATGCAGCAGATGATCACGCGCGAACCGCGGATTTTCGACGCTCAGGTTGTCGCAAGCCTGCGCCAGGGCACGGCCTTCTTCGCCTCGACGTCCGTGATCGCCATCGGCGGCACGCTGGCCCTGCTGGGCAATGCAGAACGGCTCACGGGCATCGCCAACGACCTCGTCTTGATGGACACTCCCGCCTTCGTCTGGGAGGCAAAGATGCTGGTGGTCGCCCTGTTCCTCACCAACGCGTTTCTGAAATTTGTCTGGGCCAACCGGCTGTTCGGCTATGCCGCCGTTGTCATGGCCGCCGTGCCAAACGACACGTCACACCCCGACTGCCACCCCCGCGCCGCCCAAGCGGCAGAGATCAACATCACCGCCGCCCGGTCGTTCAACCGCGGCCTGCGCTCGGTCTACTTTGCCCTCGCCTGCGTGGCATGGTTGGCAGGGCCAATCACCCTACTGGTCGCCACGACCTTCACACTGGCCGTGATATGGCGGCGCGAATTTGCCTCCCAATCGCGCACGATCCTTCTGGGCACGGACACGTGACATGACAGGCAGCCATCAACTGCTTACCCTTCCCATATGAAACGTTTGCTGCCCCTGCTGCTGATCGCAGCCCCCGCCTTCGCCGAAGAACCCGTGATCGAAGATGTCGCCATCACGAAAACCGGCGACGACACATACCGGTTCTCCGTGACGATCAGGCACCCCGACACAGGCTGGGACCACTACGCCGACGGCTGGCGGGTGCTGGATATGGACGGAAACGAACTGGGCATGCGGGTCCTCTTCCACCCGCATGAAAACGAACAACCCTTCACGCGCAGCCTCGACGGCGTGGTGATCCCGGCAGGTACGACAGAGGTGCAGGTGCAGGCCCGCGACCTGCCCAAGGGCTGGAACGAAGGCACCACGATCGTTCCGCTCCCCGGCAGCTAAACACCTTCTCTTGGCCAGAAATATCCCGGGGTTTGGGGCAGAGCCCCATTCAAGAAAAGAAATCGCGTCGCGCAAGCGGCCTTTGGATCACACCCGGTGATAGGGCGATCCGGCCAGGATCGACGCTGCCCGGTACAACTGCTCGGCCAGCATCACCCGCACCAGCATATGCGGCCACACCATCGCCCCGAACGACAACAAATGATCGGCCTCGGACCGAAGCGACGGGTCAATCCCATCTGCCCCACCAATGACAAAGGCGACATCGGCGCGCCCCATATCCCGCCACCCCGCAAGCCGCTTGGCAAAGGCGGGAGACGGCTCGACCTTGCCGCGCTCATCCAGACAGCACATAACAGCGCCTTTGGGAACCGAACGGCGCAACAGGTCCGCCTCGGCAGCCATGCCGCCGCCCTTGCGGTCTTCGACTTCGGTCAGGGTCAGGGGGCCAAGGCCAAGGGCCCGGCCCGTGCGGTCAAAGCGGGTGACATAGTCTTTGACCAAATCACCCTCGGGGCCACCGCGCAGGCGGCCCACCGCACAGATATGCACACGCACAGGTGCGCTACATCAGTTGGTCGCAGCAGCGCTTGGCTGCCACATCTTCTCCAACTGGTAAAACTCGCGCACTTCGGGACGGAACACGTGGACGATCACATCGCCCGTGTCGATCAGGACCCAATCGCCAGTATCCTTGCCCTCAACCCGGGTTGAAATGCCAAACTTGGCCTTCAGCCGTTCGACCAGCTTTTCGGAAATCGCCGCCACCTGGCGGGACGACCGACCGGAACAGATGACCATGTGATCACCCATGGCCGTCTTGCCGCGCAGATCGATCTGCACAACATCTTCGGCCTTGTCGTCTGAGAGGGAAGACAGCACAGCCTCAAGGATACCCTCGCTTGTGGCTTGCGTTTTGGGAGCGGCCATTACAGCCGCGGCTCCATCGGCGGAGTACACCGCGTCGGCAGAGATTGACAGGACATTGTCCTCCTTAGTCAGCACGCCGTCCAAAATCCCCGGCGCTGGGATAACCTGATCGTAACAACGCGCATGCGACATTTCAATGTAGGCGCGACATTCCGTGATCTTCCGTTGCGAAATGATCGAAGCCAAAATGTGATCTGACCTTCGACGCGTCCTATTGGGTCTGCGCGAAAATCCCCAATAAAATCGCAATGAACAGGATGGTCTGCCTTACCACTGTTTACCTCTTTCGAATCATTAATTACTGTTTTACATTAAGTTTTAGATATTAAACAGGAACACCTCATGCAAGACGACATATTCGCCCGCCGCGCCCGCACGTTCGAATGGGCCACCATCGGCCTGATCACGCTGCTGTGCGTGGCTGCTGCCATCAGCATTGCCGATGGCGGGCTCGGCGTTGCGGCATTGCGCGAGGATTACGCCACTACACACTTTCCCGACACGCCCGGACCATGGGCCATCGGCCTTTGGCGCATGGTCGAAGTCGCATCCTTCGGACTTCTGTTGTGGGTGCTGTGGTGCATTCGCAGCTGGTTGGCCGCCTGCGCGGACGGGGACATATTTGAAAGTGACACGGCCCGACAAGTCCTGCGCATCGGCCAAGGGCTGTTGGCGCTGGCAGTGATCAACGTGTTCAGCCACACGTTGGTCATCCTGGCGCTTACCTGGAACAACGCACCGGGCCAACGCACGCTGTCCGTCGCGATTGATGGCACCGGGTTGTTCCTGCTTCTGGCAGCGGCGGTGCTCACCCTGTTTGGATACATCCAGTCCGAAGCGGCGCGGCTGATGACCGAGAACAAGGAATTCGTATGACCGGCATCATCGTCCGCCTCGACGTGATGATGGCGCTGCGCAAGATCAAGGGGCGCGATCTGGCGGCCCAGATTGGCATCACCGAACAAAACCTCAGCCTGCTCAAATCAGGCAAGGTCAAAGGCATCCGCTTCGAAACGCTGGCAAAGCTGTGCGCCGCCCTCGACTGCCAACCGGGCGATCTGCTTGAGGCGGATGTTCAGAGCGCCGACCTGCAACCGGCCGACGTTCTGCGCTCTTGATCCGGGCCGGGCCTACCAGCCGTCTTCGGTGACGATTTTGTCGCTGTCCACGCCCATTTCGCTCAAGGCATCGCGCATCGCGTCCACATAGGCTTGCGGCCCGCAGATATAGAACATCCGGTCCAAATTGCTCAGATGCTTGCGCAGAAACGCGCCGTCGACCTGACCGTGGTGCAATCCATCCACCTGCTCTTGATCCAGCACGTGATCAACGGTCAGGTCCGTCATCCCATCCCACTCATCACGTAGAATAATGTCCTTTGCGCATGTGTTGGAAAAGATCAGGTGGCAGCCCTTCAGCGTGCCCGCGCGGGCGCGGTGGCGCAGGATCGCGATGAACGGCGTGATGCCGACACCCGCCGCGAGAAACACACCTGGTCCCTTGTCCTCGATTGCGCCAAAGGGGCCGTCCATCTCGAAGACGGTGCCGGGCTCGATGTCGGTCAGTTCATCGGTCACACCGTCCTTGCTCGGATAGCTCTTGATGACAAATTCCAATTCATCGTCTTCGGGCAGGGAGGTAAAGGTGAAGGGCCGCGACGCATCGCGCCATCCATCCCGGCAGATCGCAAGCTCTGCGGCCTGTCCGGGTTTGAAATCGAAATTGGCAGGGCGTCCGAAAACGTACCGATGCGTGTCGTGGGTCAATTGCGCGACGTCTCGCAGGGTCATGGTGTGTGGCATGTGGTGTCTCCTTTGATCACCCAACGCCTCGACACCTGTCCTGTTCCGCGCCTAGGCCAGACCCTCGGCAAACCGCACAAATGTCGCACCGTCGACAGCTGGCCCATGCCCAAACGCCACTTTCTTGGGCTGCAAGGCTGCAAGCTTACGGATCGACTGCCTGGCCGCGCCCATATCCCAGGTCGCAACGCCCAAGGGCAGGCCAAGCTCAGGCTTCGTGGTAAACAGGTTCATGCCGACGGCCGCATCACCGGCAATCAGCACGCCATCCGACGCCCGCCAGAACGAGATGTGGCCGCGCGTATGGCCGGGCGTCTCCACCACCTGAAATCCGCCCACATTGTCCCCCTCGACCAAGGTTCGGGCAACCGGATGCCCCCGCCCGGCAAAGAACGTCTGCTGCATCCGCGCCATGAGCGCGTTGGGTTTCGGAAATGAGCCCAGAACGTATCCGGTTTCGGCCGCCTCGCGTTCATCCGCGTGACACATGAGGGGCAGGTTCAGCGCATCGCACATATCGGCGGTTGCACCCTGATGGTCGGGATGGGCGTGGGTCAGCACGTGCGCCGACACGGCTTTGCCCCGCAGCGCACGCAGCAGCTTGGGACCCGACCGTTTGACGCCCGCATCCACCAGTACATCGCCCAGCAAATAGCAGTTGATCGACTGGCGTGGCATCACGGGTATTTGCCATGCCCCTTCCGCAATCTGGATCATGATCCGTCGTCCTCTCCCAACAACCGAACCTCGCGCTGCGGGAACGGAATGGAAATGTTGTTCTCTTTGAACGCGTCCCACAAGGCCAGATACACATTGCCCCTGATATTGGTCAGGCCCCCGGTCGGGTCCGTGATCCAGAAGCGCAGGATGTAGTCCACCGAACTGTCGCCAAAGCCCACGATGTGACACACCGGCGGGCGCGAGGACAGCACGCGCTCGACCTCCTTCGCGGCCTCAATCGCCAGCTTGCGGACCTTGTGCGGGTCACAGCCATAAGACGTGCCAAAGTAAATATCGAGGCGGACAAAATCGTTGGAATGAGACCAGTTGACCACCTGCCCGGTGATCAGGTCTTCGTTCGGGATCAGGTATTCGCGCCCGTCGCGCGTCACGACCGAGGCATAGCGCGCGCCCAGCGTCTGGATCCACCCGAACGTGTCGCCCAGCGAGATCACGTCACCGGGTTTGATGGATTTATCAAGCAGGATGATGACGCCCGACACAAGGTTCGACACCACCTTTTGCAGACCAAAGCCAAGGCCCACACCGATGGCACCGGACAGCACGGCCAGTCCCGTCAGATCGATCCCCAACGCCCGCACACCGGCGTAAAAAGCGATGGCGTAAAACCCGATCTGCACGACCTTCACGATCAGCACGCGCATAGAGGGCGAGATATCTTCGTTGGCCTGAATGCGGCTGGACGTGGTGACCGTGACAAAACGGGCCAGCGCCAGAAGACAGCCGATGATCACAACGCCCTGCACGATCAGCAGGGCCGATATCCGGAACTCCCCGATGCTGAACGCGGCGGCGTCCAGCACCTCTGCCGCCTCGTCCACAAGGCCCAGCACGTAAAGCGTGACATAGATATACGCCCCGTACCGCACTGTCCGGCGCAAAAAGATCGAGCGGATCAACCGCGTTGCAAAGACAACCAGCAGCCACGCCGTGGCCAGCGTTGCAATCAGGCCAAGCACATAGGACCGCGACGGCCACGTCACCTCGCGCATGATCCAGACAACCATCCAGATCAGGACAACGAAAAAGATCGCACGCAGCCTTTGATGCACGACCACAAGCACACGCATACGCCATTTGGGCCAGCCTTCGCGCGTGCCCATCCATTCCCGAATGCGCGGACCAAGGGTCCGGCGCAGCAGCAACGCCGCCACAAACACCAAGAGGGCGATGCCGATCTGGTAGGCCACCCAGGGCCGCAACAGTGATGACAACAGGGTCTGCGCATGCTCCAGCAGCAACAGTGCCAGCGATGCGACCACTTCCAGCAGCGTCTCGCCATCCTGCGACTCGCCCAGCGCTGCCGCTTCCGCCGCGGAATTCAGCGCGTCGGCAATCTCGTTGCCGGTGCTGTCCGTGTGATTGCTCATCGCTGCCCTCCGTTCCGGGCAGCATGCAACGCCCACGCCGGGTGATCAATCGAACCTCGCTTGATCGGCGCATGGAATCCCGTTATCTGGCACGCATGACACGCCTGTTCGACATGGATGACCGCGCACGGCTGCGCGAACGCTTTTTCGGGGCGACGCACACGGTGCTGGCACGCCTATAAGGCGGCTTGCCCTCCATCCATCTCAAAATCCGTTTTCCGAAGGGAGAGGACCCATGTCCCCCAAGACGCTCTATGACAAAATCTGGGATGCCCATGTCGCGCACGAAGCCGACGATGGCACCTGCCTGCTTTATATCGACCGGCACCTCGTGCACGAAGTGACCAGCCCGCAAGCCTTCGAAGGGCTGCGCATGGCAAATCGCCCCGTCCGCGCGCCCGACAAGACCATCGCCGTGCCGGACCACAACGTGCCCACCACGCTGGACCGCGCCAACGCCGCCACCATGACCGAAGACAGCCGCGTGCAGGTCGAAGCGCTCGACAAGAACGCCAAGGATTTCGGCATCCACTACTACCCCGTGTCCGACGTGCGCCAAGGCATCGTGCACATCGTCGGTCCTGAACAGGGCTGGACCCTGCCGGGCATGACGGTCGTGTGCGGTGACAGCCACACCGCCACCCACGGTGCGTTTGGCGCACTGGCCCACGGCATCGGCACGTCCGAGGTGGAGCACGTGTTGGCAACCCAGACGCTGATCCAGAAGAAATCCAAGAACATGAAGGTCGAGATCACGGGCAAGCTGCGCCCCGGCGTCACGGCCAAGGACATCACCCTGTCGGTGATTGGCGAAACGGGCACCGCAGGCGGCACCGGCTACGTCATCGAATATTGCGGCGAAGCGATCCGCGACCTGTCCATGGAAGGGCGCATGACCGTCTGCAACATGGCCATCGAAGGCGGCGCGCGCGCTGGCCTGATCGCACCGGACGAGAAAACCTTTGAATACGTGAAGGGCCGCCCCCACGCCCCCAAAGGCGCGCAGTTCGAAGCCGCCCTTGCATGGTGGAAAACGCTTTATTCGGATGATGACGCCCAGTGGGACAAGGTCATCACGATCAAGGGCGAAGACATCGCACCGGTTGTGACATGGGGCACCTCGCCCGAAGACGTGCTGCCGATCACGGCCACCGTGCCGTCGGCGGATGACTTCGAAGGCGGCAAGGTCGGCGCGGCCCAACGCTCGCTCGACTATATGGGTCTGACGCCCGGCACACCGCTGTCCGAGATCGAGATTGACACCGTGTTCATCGGCTCCTGTACCAATGGCCGGATCGAAGACCTGCGCGCCGCTGCGGAAATCCTGAAGGGCAAGAAAGTGGCCGTCAAACGCGCCATGGTCGTGCCCGGCTCGGGCCTCGTGCGCGCACAGGCCGAGGAAGAAGGGCTGGCCGACATCTTCAAAGAGGCGGGATTCGAATGGCGGCTCGCGGGCTGTTCCATGTGCCTTGCCATGAACCCCGACCAGCTGAGCGAAGGCGAACGCTGCGCCTCCACCTCCAACCGGAACTTCGAGGGGCGGCAAGGCTACAAGGGCCGCACGCACCTCGTGTCCCCCGGAATGGCGGCGGCTGCGGCCATCACCGGCAAACTGACAGACGTGCGGGACCTGATGTAATGCGCGGCGCACTTGCGATATTGGCGGTGGCAGCGGGGGTTGCAGTCCCCGCCGCGGCACAGAACCGAAACACGACATTCTGGTTCTCGCTGTCCGACAATTTCGCAATCGGCAATGCAAGGGCAAGTGCCTTCACCGACGGTGACGTGCGTTCCGCCCTTGCAGCGATCTGCCCCGGAAAAGCAATCTCCGGCTTCACCACATCGGTGGACAGCAGCGGCGACCGCACATTCTCCGCACTCTGCTCTGCCGGATACACAATGCGCACCGGCACGGTTTATGTTGATCGAACATCAACCGGATCGCTGCGCATCGCACCGCTACGCTGACGTCAGAACACACCCGATGGATCATCAAGCCCCAGCCAACGCACGCACCCAAGGGTTAACAGCCCGTTACACCACCTTCGCGGTCGGGGTGCACAGGGGGTGTACGGATGGTGCACGGGGGGTGACACCCTGTCTGCCACACCAAGACAACAAGATGTAGGGCGGGGTTCACCCCGCCGCCAACCTTTGAAAGGTTAACGACAATGGACAAATTCGAAACACTCACAGGGATCGCGGCGCCCATGCCGCTGGTGAATATCGACACCGATATGATCATCCCCAAGCAGTTCCTGAAAACGATCAAGCGCTCCGGCCTTGGCGCGAACCTCTTTGACGAGATGCGCTTTGACCGCTCCGGCAACGAAATTCCCGATTTCGTGCTGAACCAGGACGCATACCGTTCTGCAGAAATCCTCGTGGCCGGTGACAACTTTGGGTGCGGCTCGTCCCGCGAACACGCGCCTTGGGCGATCAAGGATTTCGGCATCCGCTGCGTCATATCCACCAGTTTTGCCGACATTTTCTACAACAACTGCTTCAAGAACGGCATTCTTCCCATCGCCCTGCCCGCCGACGCGGTCGAAGTTCTGATGAAAGATGCCGAAAAGGGCGCGAACGCCCGCATGACGGTCGATCTGGAGAACCAGACCGTGACCACGTCGGACGGCGAAAGCTTCTCCTTCGAGGTCGACGCCTTCAAAAAGCACTGCCTGATGGAAGGGCTCGATGACATCGGCCTGACGATGGAAAAGGTCAGCAGCATCGACACCTATGAGGCGCAGGCCGCACAAGCGCGCCCGTGGGTCTAAGCCTGCATTAACCAAGGTCTGGCATAGCGGTGGTGCGCCGCTATGCCTCCCTCAGAACGTGCACACAACATGTTGGGGTCGCACAATAGAGTGCCCAAACCCTGCCTCAGAAATGATGCACAAACGCACCACCCCGCCCCTCAAAATGCCCAACCATTTACGTTTCATTAACCATGAGACTTGAGACACCGGGTCAATCAAGGCACAAATGTGGCCAGAATGAGGCACCCGCCTGACCCGGCGGGATCAAGTTGGAACAAGTCGCGGCAACGTATCGGGACTGGCCAGTTTGAAGGGATCGAGAAACGTGATTGCACGATTGTCAGGTGCCGCGATGCGCGGCTTTCTTGTGGCATTGATGATTGCCACACCGGCCCTGGTGGTGCCCGGAGCCTCCATGGATTCATCGCAAGCAACCATCCTGATTGCGCTTCTTGCGGCGTTCCTCACCTTTGTCGAATACAATTCGACCAGTCCCAGCATCGTCGAATTCCGCGATGCTGCCCCCTTCAATCGCTTGCGCTTTGCCGCCTTGCTGGCGACCGTTTTCCTGCTCAGCATGATCTGCCGGGGCAAGACGGATCCGACGCTTTTGACCAATGCCCTCACCTCCGTGGGCACGATCATCGGCAACAGCATTGATTTTCCCTACAGCCCCGTGCGCCTTGTCGTGCTGATGCTGCCACCGGACGCACAGGACAGCATTGTGCAATCGGTGCGCACCGCCGCTGGCCTCGCCTATCTGATCTCCCTCACCGCCATGGCCGTGTTCCTGTTCCTTGTTCGGGTGTTGGGCTGGCCGTCGCGCAACGGGTCTTTCAACGTGTGGGTCAACCTGCCGCTGTTCGACCCCACAGCAGGCGGCGACGTCCTGTATCGGCTGAACCGTGACGCACGGATCAACATCGCGCTTGGGTTCCTTCTGCCGTTCCTCATTCCTGCGGTGGTCAAAATGGCCGCTGACCTGCTAAACCCGATCTCGCTTGAGAACCCGCAAACCCTGATCTGGACAATGAGCGCATGGGCTTTCCTTCCCGCCAGCATGATCATGCGTGGCATCGCGATGCAGCGGATCGCAGAGATGATCAAGGACCAGCGCAAGCGGGCCTACGCCAACGCCGACGCGGATTTGTTGCTGGCCTGATCCCGCTCTTCATGGCCCTCGCAACGGGGGCCATGGCACAGGCGGACACGATCCGCATCGCCACATACAACACTGAACTTCACCGCGACGGTCCGGGGCTGTTCCTGCGCGATCTGGCGCGCGGCGAAGATGATCAGATCAACGCTGTTCTGGCTGTCATCAAGCGCGCGGACGCGGACGTTCTGGCCCTGCAAGGCATCGACTACGACCTGACGGGCGAGGCGCTGACCCGGTTCGCCAAGGCCGCCGGATACCCTCACCATTTCGCCCTGCGCCCCAATACTGGCCTGCCCACCGGCCTCGACATGGATGGCGACGGGCGGCTTGGCGGACCGCGTGACGCGCAAGGCTACGGCCGCTTTTCGGGACAGGGCGGCATGGCGATCCTGTCGCGCTTGCCCATCGACGCAGGCAACGTGCAGGACCTGTCCGATCTGCTTTGGGTCGACATTCCCGAGGCGCTCCTTCCCGAGGTGTTGGGCGCGCCTTTCCCATCAGCGGAGGCCCAAGCTGCGCAACGACTGTCCACCACGGGGCACTGGATTGTGCCCATCGACACGCCAGACGGTCCGTTTCAGCTGATGACTTTCCACGCGTCGCCCCCGGTCTTTGATGGCCCGGAAGATCGAAACGGCAAGCGCAATCACGACGAGGTTCGGCTCTGGCAGCACGTGCTTGATGGAACGGTCGGCACAGCCCCACCCGGAGCATTTGTCATCGCAGGGGACGCCAACCTAGACCCCGAAGATGGCAGCGGTTTGCACAGCGGCATATCCAACCTCCTTTCAGATCAAAGACTTATCAATCTGTCCCCGCTGGGACACTTTGGAACAGACACCGTGGACTGGACCGATCCGGTGCCCGGCGACCTGCGCGTCAGCTATGTTTTCCCCTCGATCCATTGGCGCGTGGAAGACAGCGGTGTGCTGTGGCCCGCGCCAGACGACCCCTTTGCCGACACCGTCGCAACAGCCAGCCGTCATAGGCTGGTTTGGGCGGACCTGACCCTTGACCCTGCGGGCGGTGGTGAGTAGGCGAAAGCCCAAGCAATCAAAGGAGTTTCGCCCATGTCCAATCCGTCGATCTTGATCCTGCCCGGCGACGGCATCGGCCCCGAAGTCATGGACCAGGTGACACGTGTCATCGACTGGTACGGCGCGAAACGGGACCTGGCCTTTGACGTGTCCACCGACCTTGTGGGCGGTGCCGCCTATGACGCGCACGGGGTGCCGCTGCACGACGACACGATGGCCAAGGCGCAAGAGGTTGACGCTGTTCTTTTGGGTGCCGTGGGCGGCCCGAAATACGACGATCTGGACTTTTCGGTAAAGCCTGAGCGCGGCCTGCTGCGCCTGCGCAAAGAGATGGACCTGTTCTCGAACCTGCGCCCGGCGCAATGCTTTGACGCGCTGGCCGACTTCTCGTCCCTGAAGAAAGACATCGTTGCGGGCCTCGACATCATGATCGTGCGCGAACTGACCTCGGGCGTCTATTTTGGAGAGCCGCGCGGCATCTTCGAAGAAGGCAACGAACGCGTGGGCATCAACACGCAGCGCTACACCGAAAGCGAAATCGAACGCGCCGCCCGTTCGGCCTTTGAACTGGCGATGCGCCGCAACAAGAAGGTCTGCTCGATGGAGAAGGCCAACGTGATGGAGAGCGGCATCCTGTGGCGCGAAGTCGTCACACGCGTGGGTGCGGATTACCCCGAGGTGGAACTGAGCCACATGTATGCCGACAACGGTGCGATGCAGCTGGTGCGCGCGCCCAAGCAGTTCGACGTGATTGTGACCGACAACCTGTTCGGTGACATCCTGTCGGATTGCGCGGCAATGTTGACCGGGTCGCTCGGTATGTTGCCGTCTGCTTCGCTTGGTGCACCGATGGCCAACGGTCGGCCAAAGGCGATGTACGAGCCCGTGCACGGCTCGGCCCCCGACATTGCGGGTCAGGGCAAGGCGAACCCGATTGCCTGCATGCTCAGCTTTGCCATGGCGCTGCGGTACAGCTTTGACCAAGGTGACGAGGCCGCGCGACTGGAAAATGCCATCGAAAAAGTGCTGGCAGATGGCGCACGGACCGCAGACCTGATGGGCCCGGAGGGCGGCACGCCGCTGTCGACGGCCCAGATGGGTGACGCGATCCTCGCCGCCCTCGACGCCAGCCTGTAAGCCTGACGCGGGCGCGCGATAGCCATATTTCGCGCGCCTTGTAAGGGCAGGAATTCCTGACTTGGGCCATCACGGCACGATCACCACCTCGTGATCTGTTGTAACGGACCAAAGGAAATTCCATGTCCCTGTTCCCTCTTCGCGCCGCGTTGTGCGCCCTTGTTCTTGGTGGCCTCGCGGCTTGCGATCTTGCTTATCCCGTCACGGTCATCGGTGACGATGGCATGACGTTCCGAGGCTCTGCCACAGACACGTTCCTGCATGGCGGCAGCTTTCAGGCCACGAACGGCAATGCTGTTTGCACAGGCACCTATGACAAGTTCGCGGACATCAGCACGGTCAGCTTTCCGGTGTCCTGCAACAACGGTTTGCGCGGGGTCGGCACGGCATATTTCCAGTCGCCCACTGCCGGCTCTGGCTTTGTCACCATGACGGATGGCAGCCGCTGGCAGTTCATCTTTGGACAAGGTGCGTTGTCCATTTAAGTAGCGTCGGGGCTGGTGGACCACTGCCTGCCCCGCTATGCACCGCCCAAACCAACCACCAAGGCGACGCTCATGTCCTCCAACGCAAAAGGTGCCCTGCTGGCCCTGATCGCCTTTGGGCTCTTTTCCACCCACGACGTGTTTATCAAGACGTTGGGCGCGACCTATTCCCCGATCCAGATCGTGTTTTTCAGCGTTCTGCTCAGCTTTCCGCTGGCGACGATCATGCTGATGCGGGATGCCAAGCCCGGCACGCTGGTGCCCGTGCATCCATGGTGGATGGCGCTGCGTACGGTGGGGGCCGTGATCACGGGCGTTTCGGCATTTTATGCGTTTTCCAACCTGCCCTTGACGCAGACCTATGCCATCCTCTTTGCTACCCCGTTGCTGATCACGGTACTGTCGATTCCAGTGCTGGGGGAGAAGGTACGCCTGCCACGTTGGCTGGCCGTAATCGTCGGGCTGCTGGGTGTCATGGTGGTGCTGCGCCCCGGCACCACCGACCTGACGCTGGGCCATGCGGCCGCCATTGTGGCAGCCTTTGCCGGGGCGTTTGCGTCCATTGTCGTGCGCAAGATCGGGGCCGAAGAACGCACGGTCGTGCTGCTGCTCTATCCCATGACGGCGAATTTCATTGTGATGGGGATCGCGCTGGCATTTGTCTACAAGCCAATGCCGATTGAGCATCTGGGCATGCTCGCCGTCATCTCGGTCATGGCGTGGATCGCCGGGCGGTTCATCATTGCGGCCTACCAGACGGGTGAGGCGGCCATCGTGGCGCCCATGCAATACTCGCAAATCCTGTGGGCGACGGCCTATGGCCTGATCTTTTTCGACGAGACGCCGGACATCTACACCGGGGTCGGTGCGGCCATCATCATCGCTTCGGGCCTGTTCATTGTCTTCCGCGAAAGCACCTCCGGAAATTCGGAAAACACACCCGTTTTGCGCACCCGCAGCCGCGTGGGCACCCCCGGTGCGTTTCGTGTCAGCAGCTTGATGACCAGCGGCCGGTTCCGCGACAAGACACTTGCCAAGACGCAGGACGCGGAGTAATTCCGCGCGCATCGGTCGGAGTGTAGCTCAGCCTGGTAGAGCACTGTCTTCGGGAGGCAGGGGCCGGAGGTTCGAATCCTCTCACTCCGACCAATTTCCGAAAGGTTGATCTGTTCATTGGCTGTGGACCGACGTTGGCAAAATAGCCCTTCGATCCGCCGTCAATCCAAGATACCCATGTTTGGCTTGACCCCTTGAAAGACCCGCCCATGCCAACACTGCCCGATTTCCGTCTGGAGACCCATTTTGCCAAATGGGAGTTCAAGGCGCGCTACCACATGACGGCGTCGGACGCCGAAAGCCTCTCGATGCGCGACTTGCTGGCCATGGCGACGCCCGAGGACCGTGAAGAGTTCGAGGGGATGTGGCTGGGCTATACCGAGACCTTTGGCGCCCCCGATCTGCGCGCCGCGATCGCGGATACTTACGCCAGTCAATCTGCGTCCGACATCCTGTGTTTTGCGGGGGCAAGCGAAGGCATCTTTGCCGCCAACAATGTCATTCTGGATGCTGACAGCCATGCCATCGTGGTCACGCCCAATTACCAAAGCCACGAGACGCTGCCCATCGCAATTTGCGAGGCAACCGGCGTGCCACTGGATCCAAACGATGGCTGGTCGCTGGATATTGACCGCATCAAGGATGCCATCCGGCCAAACACAAAGCTTGTCACGATCAATTTCCCCCATAATCCGACCGGCACCATCCTGCCGTTGGATCGGTACATGGCCTTGATCGAGCTTTGCCGGACACACGGCATCTACATCCTTCATGACGAGATTTTTAACGGGCTTGGCCCTTCTGGCACTGAGCACCTGCCCTTTGTCGCGGATGTATACGAGCGGGGCCTGTCGCTGGGCGTGATGTCCAAATCCTATGGCCTTCCCGGGCTGAGGATCGGCTGGATCGCCTGTCAGGACCACGCGCTGCTGTCTCGGATGGAGCGGATGAAACACTACCTGTCCATCTGCAATTCCGGTCCGAGCGAGCGGTTGGCCAAGATCGCCCTCAAGAACCGGGACACATTGTTAGCCCGCAACTGTGGGATCGTGGATGAAAACCTACCCAAGTGGGATGCGTTCTTTGCCCGCCATGCCGACCTGTTCGACTGGGCGCGCCCCGACGGGTCCTGCATGGCGTTTCCGCGCTACAAAGGCCCCGAGGGCGTGGAGGAATTCTGCCGCACCTTGGTCGAAGACAGCGGCGTGCTGTTGTTGCCCAGCACGATCTATTCCTCGGAACTTGGCCAGACTCCCACGGATCGCTTCCGCCTTGGCTTTGGTCGCACTGGTTTGGATGAAGGGCTGGCCGCGATGGATGCGCACCTGATGAAGAACAGGCGCACCTGAAACCCCAAACCACCCGTCGCGGGCAGACTGGCGCATGTCGCGAAAGCACTGGACAGAACTGTCCAGTGTTTTGCACGCTGTGCGCAATCAAGACTCAGTCGACAGGGAACGGACATGAATTCGCAATACAGAGTAGTGGTGATTGGCGGTGGTGTTGTGGGGGCATCGGTCCTGTATCACCTGGCCAAGATGGGATGGTCGGACGTGGCCCTGATTGAACGGTCGGTGCTGACCGCCGGGTCCAGCTGGCACGCCGCTGGCGGTATTCATGCGTTGAACGCCGATCCGAACATGGCGTCGTTGCAAGCCTATACCATCGACCTGTTGCCCGAGATCGAAAAGGAAAGTGGTCAGAACATCGGGCTGCACATGACCGGTGGTCTGACATTGGCGGGCACGCCCGAGCGGTGGGAATGGCTGCAATCCGCGTTCCGCGTGTTCCAGTCCATCGGCATCGAAGACTGCGAATTGCTGACCCCCGGGCAGGCGCAGGACCGCTGCCCCATCATGTCCACAGATGGCGTGTTGGGCGCGATGTGGGCCGACCGTGAGGGCTATGTCGACACCACGGGCACCGTCCACGCCTATGCCACCGCCGCCAAAAAACGCGGCGCGTCCGTGTTCGAACACACCAAGGTCGAGGCGTTGGAGCAGGTCCATGACGGCTGGATCGTGAAGACCGACAAGGGCGACATTCGTTGCGAACACGTGGTCAATGCCGCGGGCCTTTGGGCCAAGCAGGTGGGGCGCATGGCGGGGATCGAATTGCCCGTGTCCCCGCTCAAGCACCATTACCTGATCACCGACCAGATCCCCGAAGTGGCGGCCCATGACTTCGAGATGCCTATGACCGTGGACCTCGAGGGCTTCACCTATATGCGGCAGGATCAGAAGGGCATCCTGATCGGTATCTACGAGTTGGAGCACCAGCACTGGGCCATGGACGGCGCGCCGTGGAATTACGGGATGGAGCTGTTTCAGGAAGACCTCGACCGGATCGAGAATGAGCTGATGCTAGGCTTTGCCCGCTATCCGTCGGCGGAGAATGTGGGGATCAAGACGTGGGTAAACGGGGCCTTCACTTTCTCGCCTGATGGCAACCCGCTGGTGGGGCCGGTGCCGGGCAAGAAGGGGTACTGGTCCGCCTGTGCCGTTATGGCCGGGTTCCTGCAGGGCGGCGGTGTCGGCAAATCCCTCGCCGAATGGATGATCGAGGGCGAGCCGGAGGCGGACGTTTATGCCATGGACGTGGCCCGCTATGGCAAGTTTGCCGAGAACAAGCAGTACATCAAGGAAACCACCGGACAATTCTATTCCCGCCGGTTCGTAATGTCCTATCCGAACGAGCAACTGCCCGCAGGCCGTCCCCTCAAGATGGCCCCGGCGCATGATGCTATGACCGCCGCCGGGTGCCGTTGGGGATCAAGCTGGGATCTGGAGACGCCGCTGTATTTCGCGCCGTCCGAGGATTTCGAGGAGAACCTGACCCTCAAGCGCTCGAACGCGCATGATATCGTCGCTGCCGAGTGCAAGAACGTGCGCGAAAATGTGGGCATGGTGGACATCACCGGCTTCTCGCGGTTCGAAGTGACGGGGCCAAAGGCCGAAGCGTGGTTGAACCACGTCATGGCGTCGAAACTGCCTGCACCGGGTCGGGCCAAGCTGGCGCCGATGTTGGGCGAGGATGGGCGGCTTAAGGGCGACCTGACAGTGCTCAATTGGGGGAACGGCACGTGGTGGATCATGGGGTCCTATTACCTGCGCGCCTGGCACATGCGCTGGTTCGACGATCACATGATGGACGGTGTCACGATCCGCGATCTGGGCGAAGAGATGTGTGGCTTTGGTCTGACCGGCCCGAACTCCCGCAAGGTGATCGAGAAGCTCTGCCATCAGGACATCGGGGCGCTGAAGTTCATGGGCTGTGGCGATTTCGATGTGGGCATGATCCGCGCCAAGGTGGCGCGCATGTCGGTCGCAGGCGAGATGGGGTTCGAGATCAACTGCCGCTATGGCGATCACGTCAAACTGCGCCGGATGCTGCTGGACGCGGGCGAAGAGTTTGGCCTGCAGGAATATGGCTTCAACGCCATGTTGTCGCTGCGGCTCGAGAAATCCTTTGGCATCTGGTCGGCGGAATTCACCCAAGGCTACACGCCCGGAATGACGGGCATGGACCGTTGGATCGACTGGGACAAGGACTTCGTGGGCAAAGAGGCGGCCGTGGCCGAGCGCGATGGCAACGGGCCTGCGCAGCATCTTGTGACGTTGGAGGTTGACGCAGACGATGCAGATGCCAGCGGGTATGAACCCGTGTGGAAAGGCGACACGCGTGTGGGCTTTGTGACCTCGGGTGGATACGGGCACACAGTGCAAAAGTCGCTCGCCATGGCATTGGTGGATGCGGATGCCGCCACAGAGGGCACCGACCTCAAGGTGCATGTTGTCGGCGTCGAACGGTCGGCCAAGGTGATCGCGCCGTCCCCCTATGACCCCACAGGCAAGGCGATGCGCGGATGACCGACCAACCTCGCCGTCGTCGGGGCCGTGGTGCACCACCGGCCAAAACCCGCACCACGAATTACCGCAATCTGCGCAATCCGTTCCCACCGATGAATGTGTTTTCGGAAGACCGGATTGCGGCGATGCACGAGGCGTCGCTGGATGTGCTGGAACGGCTGGGCATCAAGGTGCTGCTGTCCGAGGCGCGGGCGCAGTTCAGAGCGGGCGGCGCGCGGGTCGATGACAGCACCGAGATGGTGCATATCGGGCGTGAAATGGTGGAGGCGGCGCTGGACACCGCGCCCAAGTCTTTCCCTCTGATCGCAGGCAACCCGGATCGGAATCTGGTCATGGAGCTGGGGTCGATGATCTTTCAGCCCGGTGCGGGCTGTCCCCATGCCACCGATCTGGACCGCGGACGACGCCCCGGCACCGAGCAGGACTTTCGAGAGCTGATCCAGTTGACCCAGCACTACGATGTGCTGCACATGATCCCGCCACTGGTGGAACCACAGGATGTGCCCGTTCATTTGCGCCACTATGCGACGGTCAAAGGGCAGATGGAGCTGACGGACAAGCTGCCGTTCATCTTTTCACGGGGAACCGGGCAAGTTGAAGAGAGCTTTGAAATGCTGCGGGATTTTCGCGGGCTTTCAGATGCGGAATTTGCGGCCAATTCGCATAGCTACACGATTATCAACACCAACTCACCCCGCCAGTTGGACATTCCCATGGCCCTCGGGGTCATGGACTTTGCCAAGGCGGGTCAGATGGCCATCATCACGCCCTTTACCCTGATGGGCGCAATGGCACCGATCACGGTGGCCGGGGCCATGACGCTCAGCCATGCGGAGGCCTTGGCGGCGATCACATTGGGCCAGTTGGTCAACCCCGGCGCGCCGGTGTGCTACGGCACGTTCACGTCCAACGTGGATATGAAATCCGGTGCGCCCATCTTTGGCACGCCCGAGCACTTCAAGGCGTCGCTGGCTGCAGGGCAATTGGCCCGCCACATCGGACTGCCGTGGCGTTGTGCGTCCGGGTCGGCTGCAAATCTCAGCGACGTGCAGGCCGCAAATGAGACGCAGTTCGGCACGTGGGGCTGCCTTATGGCCGGGGCCACGGTCACGCTGCATTCTGCGGGCTGGTTGGAAGGTGGATTAACCATTTCCTACGAAAAACTGGTCACGGATGTGGAGGTCTTGCAGATGGTCGCCGAACTGTGCGCAGCCACACCCGCAGAGGACGCGGAGATCGCAATGGACGCGCTGGAAGAGGTGCAACCAGGCGGACATTTCTTTGGCGCTGCCCACACAATGGAACGCTACGCCACCGAATTCTACGAACCTGTCGTGGCCGACTTTGCCAATTTCGGAACATGGGAAGAGCGCGGCAGTGTCGATGCAACAACACGGGCCACGGATGTGTGGAAGGGCATTTTGCGCGATTTCACTCCGCCGCCGACCGACGGCGATCGGATCGAGGCACTGCATAAATACATCACTGACCGAACAGCCGCCGGTGGCTGTGCACCGACCAACTGATGGACGCTCCACTTCTGCACCGGGACGACCCCGACAAGGACCCGTTGATCGGCAATGTGAAGGTTACGCGTCAGGACTGGATGAATGCCGCCTTGACTGTGCTGAAACAGGGTGGCGTCGAAGCCGTCAAGGTCGCCGATCTGGCTGGACACTTGCAGGTGTCTCGGTCGAGTTTCTACTGGTACTTCAAGAATCGCACGGATCTTTTGAACGCCCTGCTGGAGCATTGGCAGAACACCAACACGGCTGCCATGGTGACGCAAGCGAATGCACCCGCGCGCACCATTACTGAGGCGTGTTGCAACATCTTCCATTGCAACATCGACACCGCATTGTTCGACAACCGGCTCGACTTTGCGATCCGGGACTGGGCGCGGCGGTCAGAACGGGTGAATACTGTACTAAAGGCAGGCGATGCGGCCAGACTGGATGCACTGACCGCCATGTTCACGCGCTTCGGCTATGCCCCATTGGAAGCCACGGCACGGGCACGGGTGATTTACTATATGCAGCTTGGTTACGACAACGCGAAACTGGGTGAAACGCTGGAGGAACGGCTTGCCATGGTCCCCGGGTACCTCGTGGCGTTCACGGGCAAAGACGCCGCCGAACACGAGATCGCGGCCTTCAACACCTATGCGCGCGAGGTGGCGGCACACTCCGCCCCTGCTTGACCTTTTTGGAAAATAGTTATGTCGTATGACGATACTTCCAGGGAGAACGTATGCGCACTCAGGTCGTCATAGTCGGTGGCGGGCCATCAGGCTTGTTGCTGGGCCAGCTTTTACACAAGGCTGGAGTTGAAACAGTGGTGCTGGAGCGTCAATCCCGGGAGTATGTGCTTGGGCGCATCCGCGCGGGTGTATTGGAACGCGGCCTTGTGGATTTGATGGGACAAGCCGGCGTCGACGCCCGCATGAAAGCCGAAGGGTTTGTGCATGATGGAACGTTGATCGCCTACGACAACGACATGTTTCGCGTGGATTTCGCGGCCCATACGGACGCCACGGTTCTCGTTTATGGCCAAACCGAGGTCACACGCGATCTGTATGATGCGCGCGACAGCACGGGCGGTGACACCCATTTCGAAGTAGAAGAGGTGTCGATCCAAGATGCCGACACCGATGCACCCTTCGTGACGTATTCCCAACACGGGCAAACTCACCGAATTGACTGCGATTTCGTCGCGGGCTGTGACGGGTTCCATGGGGTCAGCCGGAAAACGATCCCAGAAGATGTCCGAAGAGAATACGAGAAAGTGTATCCGTTCGGTTGGCTGGGCATCTTGTCGGAAACGCCTCCCGTCAATGACGAACTGATCTATGCCAACTCCGATCGTGGCTTTGCCCTGTGTTCGATGCGAAATGCCAATCTGAGCCGGTACTATATCCAGTGCGAGACATCGGATGACCCTGCGAATTGGACAGACGAGGCATTCTGGGACGAGCTGCGCCGCCGCATTCCCCCGCAAGCCGCCGAAGCGTTAGTGACAGGCCCCAGCATCGAAAAATCCATCGCCCCGCTGCGCAGTTTTGTGTGTGAACCCATGCGGTGGGGACGTCTGTTTCTATGCGGCGACGCGGCTCATATCGTGCCACCGACCGGTGCCAAGGGGCTGAACACGGCGGCATCGGATGTGCATTATCTGAACCAGGGCCTGCGCCAGTATTACGGCGAAGGTGATTCCGCGGGTATTGATCAATACTCGATAAGGGCCTTGGCCCGGGTGTGGAAAACTCAGCGTTTCAGTTGGTGGTTTTCGACGCTGATGCACCATTTCCCCGGTCAGACCGAATTCGACAAGAAGATGCAGTTGGCGGAGCTTGCCCTGCTTCGGGACAACAACGAGGCACAGGCTGCAATGGCCTTAAATTACGTAGGCCTTCCCTACTGATGGCGACCCCGGCAGGATTCGAACCTGCAACCTGCCCCTTAGGAGGGGGCTGCTCTATCCAGTTGAGCCACGGGGCCGTTGAACATCGAATTATCGTTTCGTGCAGCCGTTGTCACCCGTTTCAGCACGATACAAGCTGTCCAAACGCTTGAATCCTGAACGGTTTTGACGGTAACTCGGATGAAACACCTGAAAGGACCGTCTTTGACCGAACGCCCTGCCCGCCCGTTGACCCTGCGCGATGTTTCTGCCGCGTCCGGCGTGTCCGAAATGACCGTCAGTCGGGTGCTGCGCAACCGAGGGGATGTCTCCGAAGCCACGCGCAAAAAGGTACTGGAAGCTGCCAAAACGCTTGGCTACGTGCCCAACCAGATTGCCGGGTCCCTTGCGTCACAACATGTGAACCTTGTCGCGGTCATTGTCCCGTCGCTGAGCAATATGGTGTTCCCCGAGGTACTGACAGGCATCAACCAAGTGCTCGAAGAAACCGCCCTTCAACCTGTCTTTGGCGTGACCGACTACATGCGCGACAAGGAAGAACGGGTGCTGTACGAAATGCTGTCGTGGCGCCCGTCGGGCGTGATCATCGCGGGGCTTGAACACTCTGACGCGGCGCAGGCGATGCTACAGAATGCAGGTATTCCGGTGGTCGAGATCATGGACACCGACGGCAATCCGGTCGACAATATGGTTGGCATTTCGCACCGGCAGGCCGGGCTCGATATGGCCAAGGCCATCCTGAAACAGGGCTATTCGCGCATTGGATTTATGGGCACATCCATGCCCCGCGATCACCGCGCGCGCAAACGGTTCGAGGGGCTGACCGAAGGGCTTGCCAAAGCAGGGATCGAAATCGAAGCCCGCGATTTCTATGAGGGTGGCTCAGCGCTGGCCAAGGGGCGCGAGATGACCAAGACGATGCTGGATGCAAATCCAGACCTCGATTTCCTGTATTATTCCAATGACATGATTGGCGCAGGCGGCTTGCTGTACCTGCTGGACGAAGGCATCGATGTGCCAGGTCAGATTGGTCTTGCCGGGTTCAACGGAGTCGAACTGTTGCAGGGGCTGCCACGTCAATTGGCGACGACCGATGCCTGCCGGCTTGAAATCGGGCGCGCCGCAGCCGAGATCATACGCGACCGCAACGCCGACGGCGCAGATCCTGCGCCCAAGCACATCACGCTCACTCCCAAGATCTCCTACGGCGATACGCTGCGCCGCACCATGCGGACGTGACGCCCTTTACTCTATCGAACACTCAAGCGCGTGGCGTCTTTCTGCACCGTCACCTTTTGACAGAAACGCCCGCCGGTCCGGCCCATGGTGCCGCGCTGCTGGATCTGATCACACAGCTTGGCTTTGTCCAGCTTGACAGCATCAACACCGTTGCACGGGCGCACGATTTGATCCTTTTTGCGCGCAAACCTCGGTATCGGCCCAAGAACCTGAAAAACCTGTACGAGCGCGACCGCGCCTTGTTCGAACATTGGACGCACGACGCGGCGGTGATCCCATCGGCATTCTATCCGTATTGGCACCTGCGCCGCGAAAGAGACGCCGCCCGCCTGCGCGACAGGTGGAGCGAGTGGCGCCGCGACGGGTTCGAGGCGAAATTCCAACCCGTGTTGGACCGTATCCGAGAGCAAGGGCCATGCTGCTCAGGCGACGTGGGACAGGATGAAAAGCGAGGTTCCGGCGGTTGGTGGGATTGGCACCCGTCCAAAACCGCACTTGAATACCTTTGGCGCAGCGGCGCCCTTCAAGTCGTCAAACGTGAAGGCTTCCAGAAATACTACGACCTCACCGAACGGGTGCTGGACGCGCGCACTATCGGCAATGCACCAGATGTCGAGGAAACCATCGACTGGTGCTGCCGCGAGGCGCTGAGCAGGTTGGGCTTTGCCACACACGGTGAATTGGCCGCCTTCTGGGATCATGTCAGCCCGGCAGAGGCCAAGGCATGGTGCGCCCAAGCGCTTGCAACCGGGCGTATCATGCAGGTGAATGTGACGGGCGTGGATGGGGTGGCACGGACAGCTTTTGCTTGGCCGAACCTGCCCGATGACCCGGCCTTGCACCACGAACCCACGTCCCGTTTGCGTGTTCTGAGCCCGTTCGATCCTGCCTTGCGTGATCGCAAACGCGCCGAACGTCTGTTCGGATTCGCCTATCGGATCGAGATTTTCGTGCCTGAACCCAAACGCACCTATGGCTACTATGTCTTTCCCCTGATGGAGGGCGACCGGATCGTAGGCCGGGTGGATATGAAAGCGCACCGCGCCGATGATGTACTGCGTGTCCGCGCCGTGTGGCCCGAGCGTAAGGTGCGCTGGGGCAAGGGTCGGCAGGCCGCGTTCGAAGCGGAACTGGATCGTGTAACCAAAGTGGCAGGTGTCTCGCAGATTGCCTTTGAGGAAGGCTGGCTGCGGACGGCGCTTTGACTTGCGTCCGAAGTCAAAGCATCTACGCTGCCGCCCATGACACTCACCACCTCATACACACCGAAAATCCGCTCTGTTGGACTGGATGGTGTGCTTGTGACGTTTGGCGACAAGGCAACCGACGCAGCCAACCGCGCGGCGATCGCCTTTCGCGGTGCTGTGGATGCCGAACGCTGGGATATGATTTCGGAAAGCAGCAGCACACTGGTGTCGGCGTTCTTCCGTGTCGACCTGTCAGTGCATGCCTTCGAAGCCGTCGCAGACCGCTTGAATAGTGAACTGTCCTCCCGGAACTGGTTCGATGCGCCATTGCCCGAAGGCCGGGCGCTCTGGACCATCCCAGCTTCGTTTGGCGGGCACCGTGCACCGCAATTGGCCGAGGCCGCAGAGGCTGCCGGGGTGAGCGAAGAGGACGCTTTGCGTGAACTGACATCGACGCGCTTGAGGGTGCTCACATTGGGCTTCGCGCCGGGTCAGCCGTATCTTGGCACATTGGATGCGCATTGGAATATTCCCCGACAGAAAGAACTGACACCGAATGTTCCAGCGGGTGCGTTGGTGGCTGCGGTCCGTCAGATATGCCTGTTTGCAAATGACACGCCCACGGGCTGGCGGCATGTAGGTCAATCCGCATTTGCCTGTTTTCGCCCGCAAGGCGACACGCCCTTCCCCCTCGCGCCGGGCGATGAAGTTCAGTTCACCGATATCTCCGCGGCAGAGCTGGCGCGCATTGAAGACAAGGTGACCGATGGATCAGGCGGTGCCACGCGTGAGGTGCTGGGATGACCGCATTGCGTGTTGTTCAGGTGGGCCCCGGTGTTGCGGTACAGGATCTGGGCCGCACTGGACTTCTGGCGAAAGGGCTGACGCGCGGCGGTGCCGCAGATCGGCTGGCCGTATACGAGGGGGCCGCGTTGCTGAAGCAACCCAAGGACCTCGCGGTTCTCGAGATGGTCGGCACCGGCGGTACGTTCGAGGCGACGGCGGATATACGTGTGGCGTTTACCGGCGCAGAAATGACGGTGCAAATTGACGGATCTGCCGCGGCATGGAACGCCAGCCACATGGTCCCCAAAGGCGCGCTTTTGGTTATCGGGCCAACACGCGCCGGGACTTACGGCTACCTGCATGTCGGTGGCGGCTTTGACACCGAACCCATGTTGGGGTCCCGCGCAACACATCAATCCTGTGGGTTGGGCGCGTTGGTCACTGCTGGTGACACGCTACCGGTAGGACAGGATTCTGGTGGTGAGGTTGGTTTGACATTGCCACGTGATACCCGGTTTGAAGGGGGCACGGTGCGCATTGTGCCCAGCATGCAAACCGATGATTTCCCAGAAGAAACGCGCCATCGTTTCGAAGCCACAACCTTCCGCCGCGATCCACGCGCCAACCGGCAGGGCATCCGTATGGACAGCGAAGGCGAGGGCTTTGCGGCGCCAGCCGCGCTTGGCATCGTCAGCGAAGTGATTGTGCCGGGGGACATTCAGATCACGGGCGACGGCACACCCTTTGTCCTGATGGCCGAAAGCCAGACGACTGGTGGATATCCCCGGATCGGAACGGTGCTGCCATGTGATCTGCCGCGTGTAGCGCAGGCGCCTGCGGGCGCGTCGCTGCAATTTCAGTTTGTAAGCCTTGACGAGGGCGCTGGCATCGAGGCTCGCGCGCGCGCCGACTGGGCGGCGCTGTCAAAGGCCGCCGCGCCGCTGGTCCGTGACCCGGCGATGATGCAGGATCTGTTGAGTTATCAATTGGTTGGGGGCGTGGTATCGGCCACCTACGCCCCGCTGGACGAAGGATGAAATGACCATGCAAGTCGATCTGAACGCCGATATGGGCGAGAGCTTTGGCCCCTGGAACATGGGTGATGACGCGGCGCTGTTGGAGACGGTGACGTCGGCCAACATCGCCTGTGGCGCGCACGCGGGCGACCCCGATGTGATGGCGACGACCATGGGCATCGCGCTGCAGAAAGGCGTTGGGATCGGATCGCATCCGGGCTTTGCGGACATCCAGGGCTTCGGGCGACGACGCATTGATATGCCTTTGAAATCACTTCAAAATTCAATCCGATGCCAAGTGGGGGCTACGCTGGGCATGGCCAATGCGCTGGGGGCCACGGTGCGACATATCAAACTGCACGGCGCGCTTGGGAACATGACGTCCGAAGACGAGGACATGGCGCGCGGGTGCTACGAAGCGGCCCTGTCGGCGCATCCCGATGCCATCATCATGGTGCTGGCGGCGACGGCGCAGGAACGCGCCGCACGGACCATTGGCGCGAAGTTCGCCTGCGAGATATTTGCGGATCGCGCTTACAATGATGACGCCACCCTCGTGGATCGGCGAAAGCCCGGGGCCATTATCCATGATGCTGAAATTGCAGGGAAAAGGATGGTCGAGATGGTGAAGGCGCAGGCCATCATCACCGACAGCGGCACGCGGATCGAGACACCAGTCGACACAATTTGCTGCCACGGGGATACGCCGGAAGCAGTGGAAATTGCAGCCTCTGTCCGCCGGACTTTGGAAGCCGAGGGGATTGCCGTGCGCGCCTTTGATGGGCGGACCGGGTAGCGTACGCGCAACGGTTTAAGGCCGGCATACAGCCGCACCGCAGCGTAATTGCGTTAACGCCATGAAAACAAGGGGGATGGCCGGTGCACCGGGCGTGCACCCCCTGTGCACCCCCCGTACACCGCCGCAGCGCAGAAACAGCACATTTTGATGGGTTAACGCACCGTTCGCGGCTCATTGTTCACAAATGATTAATGGGGGCGAAGGACACCTCTGCCTGACCTCGTAAGGCGCACCTATCGGTGCGCCCCGCACGTCAAACCAGCTCAGCGTCCGTCATAATCTCGACCAGCGCGGGGCCATCCACATCCAACGCTTTTTGCAAGGCGGCTTGGATGGCGTCGGACGACACCACCTTTTCGCCGTGCGCGCCGCAGATCTTGGCAAAGGCCGCAAAGGACGGATTGTGCAAAGATGTTTCCCACACAGGCCATTCGCCGGATTTCTGTTCCTTGGTGATCTTGCCCAGCTCGCCGTTGTGGAGCAGCACGTGGGTGATATCCATGCCGTATTTCACGGCTGTCGTCAGTTCCATCGCGTATTGGCCAAAGCCGCCATCGCCCGAGATCGAGATGATCTTGCGCCCTTTCAGCCACTCGAAATCCTGCGTCGCCGCCCATGCGCCCATGGCCGCCGGAAAGCCAAAGCCGATGGAGCCGAGATAGCCGGACATCAGCACACGCTGGCCCTTGGTTTCGAAATAGCGGCCAAAGGAATAGGTGTTGTTGCCCACGTCGACCGCGATGATCGCGTCCTCTGGCGCCACGCGGCTGAGCGCGTCGAAGATGGCGAAGGCGTGGATACCCTTTTCGGTTTCTTCCTCCATCCGGGACCGCTTTTCCTTGCGCCAGATGTCCCAACGCTCGGCCAGTTCGGTGATCTGGTCGGCGGCGTCGGCAGGCCGCGACAGACCGGGTGTGATCGCATCGCAAAAGGCACCGATCTCGGACCAGATGGGCAGGTCAACGGGGTGGAATTTGCCAAGCTGCATCCGTTCAAAATCGACCTGGATGATGGGTTTTGACGGCTCGATACCCGTGTGGTTCGAGAACGACGTGCCAAGGGTCAGGATCAGGTCCGCTTCGTTCATGAACCACGATGCGATCGGCGTGCCGGAACGGCCCAGGACGCCCGCTGCATTGGGGTGGCTGTCAGCCAGCAGCCCTTTGCCCTTGAACGTCGTCAGCACCGGTGCGCCGAGGGTTTCGGCCAGCGCCGTGATCGCCTCCATATGCTCCCACGCGCCGAAGCCGATCACGAAGATCGGGCGCTTGGCCTTGGTCAGCATGTCGAGTGCGTCGGCAACGTCTTCGTCCGTAGGTTTGATGGCGACGCGGCCCATGCGGCCGTCCGGTTGCGAGGCAGGTGCGTCGGACGGGTTGGTCTGCATGTCATCCGGGAAGATCAGGTGTGCGACGTCCTGCTGCACCACCGCGTTTTTCATGGCGAGTGACACAAGCTCCGAGTGTTTGGACGTGCTGAGAACCGTCTGACTGAACTTGCTGACCGCGTCGAACGCGCTGGCAAGGTCGATGTCCTGAAACGCGCCGGGGCCAAAGACCTGCGTTTGGACTTGACCGGTCAGCGCAAGGACCGGCGCGCGGTCCACCTTGGCGTCCCAAAGGCCTGTGAGCAGGTTCGTCGCGCCGGGGCCCGCGATGGTGAGGCAGGCGGCAGGGTGACCCGTCAACTTGCCATAGGCGGACGCCGCAAAGGCAGCCGCCCCTTCGTGCCGGATGCCCACATATTTCATCTCGCCCGCTTCGACCCGCATGCGGATCGCATCGGCAAGGCCAAGGTTCGAGTGGCCGACCATGCCGAACACGTGCTTCAGCCCCCAGTTGACCATGCTTTCGGCCATCTGGTCACTGACAGTGCGTTCATGCGGCGGCTCGGGTTCGAGCCCCACGAAGATCTCGTCATCCTCGATCTTGAGCGGATAGATTTTCTGGCCTGTATCCTCATGCCCACCGGGAGGGGCACCGGTCAGCGGGTCAAAATCCCAGCCATGCCACGGGCAGCGGATCCAGCACTTGTCATCTTCGCCCTTCTCGATCGACCCTTCGCCCAAGGGGCCCCGCTGGTGCGGGCAATGGTTGTCCATCGCGGCCCATTGCCCATCGAAATGCGACAGGCATATCGACACGGTGCGGGCTGTCACGGTCTTGACCCGCCCCTCTGGCAAGTCGCCGGTTTGTCCCACACGGATCCAATCGAGCGTTTCGGTCATGCTACTCCTCCAAACGGCACGCCCGAGATATCGGACATGTCCTTTTTCCATGTGGTCAGGTCATCGATGTTGAATTTCGACAGGTGATCATGGCCGCAGGCGCGGGCCATGACCTGCATCAGTTCGGTGCTCGCGTCAAAGAAGTTGGCCAGTTGCCGGGCGGATTTTTCGATGACCAACCGGTTGACCAGATGCGGTTTCTGGCTGGCGATGCCGACAGGGCAATTGTTGGTGTGGCAGGCGCGCATGGCGATGCAGCCGATGGCCTGCATGGCCGAATTTGACAGTGCCACGGCATCCGCGCCCAGCGCCAATGCCTTGATGAAGTCCGCCGGTTTGCGCAGGCCGCCCGTGATGACAAGGCTGACGTCGTGCCGTTCGAGCCGGTCCAGATGCGCGCGCGCCCGGGCCAGCGCAGGGATCGTCGGCACGCTGATATTGTCACGGAAGATGATGGGGGCCGCGCCCGTTCCGCCGCCACGACCATCAAGGATGATGTAGTCCACGCCCACCTTCAGGGCCGCGTCGATATCCTTTTCGATATGTTGCGCAGACAGCTTGTAGCCGATGGGGATGCCGCCGGTGCGGTCCCGCACCTCGTCCGCGAAATCCTTGATTTGCGCGGGGTCGGTCCATTCGGGAAAGCGGGCCGGAGAAATCGCATCTTCGCCCTCGTCCAGATGGCGGACCTCGGCGATCTTTGAATTGACCTTGTGGCCGGGCAAGTGCCCGCCGGTGCCCGTCTTGGCCCCTTGGCCGCCTTTGAAATGGAAGGCCTGGCATTTCTGCACCTTCTCCCAGGCGAAACCGAACCGGGCAGAGGCCAGTTCGTAGAAATACTTTGAATTGGCCTTCTGCTCTTCAGGCAGCATACCGCCCTCGCCCGAGCAAATGCCGGTGCCCGAGAGTTGCGCGCCACGGGCCAGCGCCAGTTTGGCAGGCTCCGACAGTGCGCCATAGGACATGTCGGACACGAACAGGGGGATATCGAGGTGCAGTGGCTTCTGCGCGTTGGGGCCAATGACGACGCCGGTGCCAACCGCCTCGTCCTCAAGCAATGGCGGTTTGTGCAATTGCGCCGTGATCAACTGGATATCATCCCAGTCGGGCAGCTGAACCCGCGGCACGCCCATTGCGTCCACAACGCCGTGGTGGCCGGTTTTGGACAGCCCGTCGCGCGCATATTGCTGGATCAGCCCGGCATAGGGTTCTTCGTCCGTGCCGTGGGACGTGTCGGCATAGAGCCCGAGATAGGCATCGCGATTGAAGGGTTGCGGATTGGCATGGCCCCACGCGTTGATTTCAGTTGCATCGACGCAGATATCGTCGCCCTCGACCCATGATTTGAACTTTGGCAGGGCCTCATCATTGGCGTATTCACTGACCCCGCTGTCCAGACGATAGTCCCAGTCATGCAAGCCGCATATCAAGTTATTGCCACGCACAAACCCGTCCGACATCAGCGCGCCGCGGTGCAGGCAGCGGCCATAGAACACGGACACATCATCGTCGAAGCGCACGACAACAAGATCGACCTCCCCGACGATGGCATAGGCGGGGCTTCGGTCGGGCAGCTTTGAAAGCTGCGCCACTACTTCTTTTTGCATTCGGTCTTCCACTGTCGTCTGTCAGATCAAATTGACACACAACGGTATCGGAAGCATATCACATTTTTGGAAGATTGGTTTGGCCTACGTGGTCCTGCCGACCAGAGTGGCAATCCCCGCCTCGAACCGGGCAATGTCTTGCGCGGCCCGTGCCATGATCTGCGCCCCTTCAACCTGCGCCATGGCCGCCTGTGCCTCGGCTTTGGGGTCGGTGACCTGGCGAATGCTGCCATCCGACTTGCCCAACCGAAAGGCCGCTTCGAGCCACGCGACAACGTCCCGGTGGAAGGCGGCCAGCGTTGCCGTACCGTCCTTTGGCAGCGCCGATTGCGTGACGGACAAGGCAACACACAGGCAAAGGCTGCGCCCACCCTCCGACGCCTCCCGATACAGGTTGAGAAAGCGCAGCAATCGCGCACCGCCGGTGGTTTCTGCGTCGGCAATGCCGTGCAGTTTGTCGAGGAACACAGAGCGATATCGGTCGATCAGGGCCAAAGACAGATCGGCCTTGGCAGGGAAATGGTAATGGACGGACGGCTTTCGGATGCCCGCACCCTCGGCGAGGTCCGCAAAGCTGAACCCGTCAAAGCCACGCTGCCGTGCAAACCCTTCTGCTTGATCCAGTAAGTGTGTTCTGGTGTCCATATCTCTACTCTTGGGTCAGTCGCGTTCACAACGCTATGAGTGGCTAATAAAGAAATATAGGTCTGTACTCTTGCGCCTTCAACGTATTTCCCTACCTTTAGGAAGGTAGTGCGATTGGAGGCCCTCAGATGGAACTGAATGCGGATTTCACCCAGACCGTGCGCGTCTTGAATGACGACAACCCGTGGCGGGCCTCTCCTTCGGCCGGGGTGGAGCGCAAGATGCTCGACCGGATCGGGGATGAGGTGGCACGTGCCACCACAATTGTGCGTTTTGCCCCCGGCAGTGCCTTTGCCCCGCACACCCATGATGGCGGTGAGGAATACATCGTCCTCGAAGGTGTATTTCAGGATGAGGATGGCGATTTCCCCGTTGGCACCTATGTCCGCAACCCGCCAACCTCGCGGCACACGCCAAGTTCGAAACCAGGTGCCACGATCTTTGTGAAGCTGTGGCAGTTCGATCCCGACGACCGGCAGCATGTGCGTATTGATATGAACAGTGTTGAGACCAGCCGGGATGCGGCACGTGAGGGAGTTGCTGTGGCGACGCTGTTCGAGGATGCGCACGAGCATGTCGCGCTTGAGGTATGGGATGCGGACGTCACACAGACATTTGCCGCAGAGGGCGGAGCCGAGGCGTTGGTCTTGGACGGGTCCATCGATGACGGTGATACCACTTTGGGTCCGCGTGATTGGCTGCGCGTGCCACCCGGCAGCGCATCCACATTGACGGCTGGCCCGAATGGTGCCCGGCTTTGGGTCAAGACCGGTCATCTTCGGCAGATGGTCGATAAGTGAGCCATGCGCTCGTTCTTGGTGCAGGTCTTGCCGGTCTGACGGCTGCGCTGCGCCTGCATCAGGCCGGGCACGAGGTCACGGTTCTGGAAGCGCGAGACCGGGTTGGCGGGCGCGCGTTCAGTCTGCCCGTGGCGGCTGGTGGCATTGATCTGGGTCCAGCTTGGATTTGGCCCGCCTATCAGCCGCGTGTTGTCGCGGTGCTGCGAGAGGTAGGATTACACACGCTACCCCAGTACGAAGACGGCGATTTCATCTATGAAACCGCGACCCAGACCCAGCGCGGCGCGTTTCCACGGCGCTATGGCGATGCGGCGCGCATTCGCGGTGGTGTGCAGGCGCTGGCACGTCGTTTGGTTGAGGCGCTGCCCGATGGCGCCATTCACTTTGAAGAGGTGGTGTGTGCCGTGGACCTTGCGGACCGCCCAACAGTGAAAACCCGCAGCCGGACCTGGGATGCCGATGTGGTGGTCTGTGCCGTGCCCGGACCCATTGCAGCAACGTGGACCATGGCCCCCGGCTGGACTCCCGAGGTGGCCCGCGATCTGACCCGCTGGCCCACATGGATGGCGGCGCATGCCAAGGTCATCGCCCTTTATGACCGCCCCTTTTGGCGCGAGGCCGGGTTGTCTGGCGGTGCGGTCAGCCATGTTGGCCCGCTGGTCGAGATTGCGGACCAGTCCGATCCAGATACCAAGGTGTTCGGCCTTTTTGGGTTTGTCGGGGTCCCGTTTGAAGGACGGCAGGATGCGGACGCGTTGCGCGCGGCATCGCTGGCGCAATTGGTGCGGCTGTTTGGGGCCGAGGCTGCGCACCCGGTGCGGTTCGAGATCATGGATTGGGCGGCAGAGCCGTTCACTGCCACGCCTGCGGACCGAACACCGTCCCATGGTCATCCACCCTATGGCGCGCCTGCGTTGTCTCAGCCTGTGGCGCAGCGCTTTTTCTTTGCCGGGGCTGAGGTGTCGCAGGAAAGTGGCGGCTTGATCGAAGGGGCCATTGTGTCGGGCGAACGGGCTGCGGCACTGGCCGGGGCGGCATTGGTCAGCTAGAGGCGCAGGTCACTGTCGGCCGCGTCGAACACAGCTTTCATGTCGAAGAGCACGCCGTTGTCCTTGAGCAGCGCGCGCAGGTGGGACGGCCCTTGGGCCACGATAGTGTCGTGCGGCACGGCGAGGATGACCGCATCGTAATCCGCTGTGGCGGGCAGGTCCGTCAGGGCGACGTCATACTCTGCCATCACCTCGTCCGCGTCCGCCCACGGATCGTGAATGTCGGCCTGCATGCCGTAGCTGGCCAATTCGCCCAGCATGTCCACCACTTTGGTGTTTCGAATGTCCGCGCAGTTCTGTTTGAACGTGATGCCAAGGATCAGCACGCGCCCACCGTGCACTTGCGCCTGCGCCCGGATCATCGCCTTCACCAGCAGCGACACGGCGTGCTGCGCCATGCCGTCGTTGATCTCGCGCGCCATGCGGATGATGTCGGGGATGTGGCCTGCGCTGATCGACTTGTCGATCAGGTAATAGGGGTCCACCCCGATGCAGTGCCCGCCCACAAGGCCGGGGGTATAGCGGATGAAGTTCCATTTGGTCGCCGCCGCATCCAGCACATCGGTGGTGTCGATTCCCAGATGCGAAAAGACAATCGACAACTCGTTGATCAGCGCGATGTTCACGTCGCGCTGGGTGTTCTCAATCACCTTGGCCGCTTCGGCCACCCGGATCGTCGGCGCGAGATGTGTGCCTGCGGTGATGATGGTGCCGTAGAGCGCATCAATCACCTGCCCTGCTTCGGGGGTGGAGCCGGAGGTGACTTTGGTGATTTTGGGCAGCGGGCGGTCCTTGTCGCCGGGGTTGATCCGCTCGGGGCTGTAGCCTGCGTAGAAGTCGGAGTTGAGGCTGAGGCCCGAGACTGCTTCGACCAGCGGCAGGCAATCTTCTTCGGTCGCTCCGGGGTAGACCGTGCTTTCGAAAATCACGATGTCGCCGCGTTTGATCACCTCACCTATGGTGCGGGAGGCTGCGAGCAAGGGGGCAAGGTTGGGCTGACGGTGGCTGTCGATGGGGGTGGGAACGGCAACGATGTAGACGTTGCAGTGCGCGATGTCGGACAGGTTGGTGGTGTAGGTGAGGTGCGCGGCGGCGCTCAGGTCATCCACTTCGCCCGTGCTGTCGGTGCCTGCCTGCAAACCGGCCACCCGTTCTGCGTTCAGGTCGAAGCCAATGGTGGGCCTCTGCTTGCCAAACTCAACCGCCAGCGGCAGGCCGACATAGCCCAGCCCGAGCACGGCCACGCGCATGTCTTCGAGGTTCGGCAGGGGGGCTTGGGTCATGTCATGCGCCTTTGTCTTGCGCTGACCTGCCTAGCGGGCGGGACGGTACAGCGCAATATGAGGACGCGCAGGCGTGATTGCATGGTGATCAGGGGCCAAAGATACGTTTGAATGTGTCGATGCAGGCGCGGAATCCTGCCTCGAAGTCACCATTTCCGGGGTGATAGACGGATTCAAAGCTGATCACCCCGTCATAGCCATCTGCCCTGAGCGCATCGGCCATGGGTTGGAACAAGGGTCCAAGCTGGCCCTTGCCGATCTCGCGGACTTCGAGCGTCGCGCGGGGGGTGTCGACCTGCACGTCCTTGATGTGGACGTGGCCGAGATAGCCGTCCCGCACTTCGTTGTACCCATCGGGAAAGGCCAACTCGTGGCACCAGCAATTGTTGGCCGGGTCCCAGAGCACCTTGAGCACGTCCTTGGCATCCAGTTCGTCAATCAGCTTGCGCGCGGTGTAGTTGGAGTTGACCATGGTGCCGTTGCCCGTCTCAACCACCAGCGTGATGCCTGTCGCGCGGGCGAGGTCCACGGCGGGGGCGATCATGGGGGCCATCGTGTCCCAAGCGCCATGGGCGACGTTCCATTTTTCAGCGCCATTCCTGCCCCACAGGATCTGTTCCTTTTTCTGGGTCATGATGCGGACAAGTGGGCTGCCGACGATGTGCGCCATGTCGATCACGCGCTTGAGGGCATCCATGTGCTGCGTGTGCAGCGGGTCGCCGGGGCGGTTGTCAGACGTGGTGCCTGCAAAGATATGGCGGGAGAGGCAAGATACCGGCTTGCCGCGGTCCCGCAAGAGCGTGTCGATTGACCTGATCTCTTGCCTTGAGTGGTCCCCGACCTCGGTGTCCCCGATGAACTGCAGTTCGGCATAGGTCAGGTCAAACTCGTCCATGACATCGACAGCATGTGCCAGATCGCGGCTGATGCCATCGCAAATCACACCCAGCTTCATCGCGTCACCTTGGCGCCATCGCGGTGCAATTCAGCGCCCACAATCTCTTCGATCACTTGGGTGCAGGTCCAGTTGTCACCATCGGGATACCGCGTGCGGCCTGCGTGGAAGATCTGCATGGCAGACGCAGCTGTGTGGAGCGGAACGCCCAACTCTTCACCCAATGCCATGGAGATGGTCAGGTCCTTGTGCATTGTATTGATGTGGCTGCCCGTGCCTTCGAATTTCCGGTCGATGATCTTTTCAAGCGCGTTTTTCACCACGCCGCACCCGGCAGAGGAGGTAGAGAACACATCCAAAATCACCTGCCCCGGCACCCCTGCCTTGGCCGCCAAAGCGGCGGCTTCGAATGTGGCCGAGAACTGCGCACCGATCAGGGACTGCAGGCAGGCTTTGACCGTTTGACCCTCGCCCGGTGCGCTGCCCACGCGGTGGATGTTGGCCGACACCGCCTCCATCACCGGGCGCGCCTGCGCCATCGCGGCATCGGTGCCTGCGGCCATCATGGTCAGCGTTCCCGCTTGCGCACCGGGGTAGCCACCCGACACCGGGCTGTCGATCAGCTGCAAGCCTGTGCCTTCCAATCCGGCCCCAATGGCGCGCGCCTCTGACGGTTTCACGGTTGCTGTCAGCAAAATGCTGCTGCCGGGTGCCATAGACTGGGCCAGACCGCCGTCCCCGAGGATGACCTCATGCGCTTCGGCACCTTTCATGACCATGACAAAGACGGCATGGACATTCCGCCCGACTTCGGCTGTATCCGCCGCAGCATGGCCGCCCATGTCTGCAAAAGCCTGATGTCGCGCGGGCAGGATATCCCGGCCCCATGTCTCGAATCCGTTTGCAATCAGGTTCTTGGCCAGCCCGCTGCCCATATCCCCCAATCCAATCACACCAACTGACATCATCAGCGGGTCCTCCGTTTCGGTTTTCAGGGTGGGGTTTCACATCATGCGCGGATGCCGGGCAGGTCCAAAAGACACCCCCTGCCCTATCACGGCGCAGGCGATGCTGCGCAGCATGACGCTAGCACAGGATGGCCAAAGCACGAGGGTTTTTTAACCGACAGACACCAACTGCCCGCTCTCCGCCGCCTGCTTGATCGCCTCAATGACCTGCACAGCGCGCAGTCCATCAAGACCACTGACAAGAGGCGATGCCTTGCCCCGGATAACTTCGGCAAAATGCTCAACCTGGTCCTTGAGCGGGTCGGACAAAGGCAGCGGCACGCGGGTCTGGTTCATGGGAGCCCACCAGTCAGGGCCATCTTCCTGCGTCCATACGCTTAGGTTTGGCAAGGACAGCGCACCCTTGGTTCCACCGATCAGATAGCTGGACTGGTCTGTTTTGGGATAGGCTGGATTTTCACCTGCGGTAAGCTCCCAACTCCATGGCCCCACAGCGACATCAGACAGATTGACGGTGCCGAGCGCTCCGCTTGCAAAGCGCAAAGTCGCAACGGTGACCTCTTCGATGTCGGCACGGCGCACCGCGTTGCTTTCCATGGCTTGTACCTGCGCGATGGGACCACACAGATACATCAGCAGATCGATGTCATGGATCAGGTTGATCAGCAGCGGGCCAGCACCCTCTTTCTGCCGCCAAGACTGCTGATAGTAGCTGTCGGGCTTGGGCAACCAGCAGGTTCCCTGCACTGTTGTCACCGCACCAAGCCTACCGCCCTGAATGATTTCGCGCGCTTTGGCGACAAGCGGGTTGTGCCGCCGGTGGTGCCCGACAAGGATCGGCACGCCGGATCGTTCTGCTGCTTCGCAGACAGCAAGCCCTTCGGACGCGGTTGGGGTAAGTGGTTTTTCGATCAGGATCGGGCAATCCGCATCAATGAGGGCGAGGGCCACCTCGCCATGCAAGTGGTTTGGAACCGCCAGAATGACACCATCGGAACCCTCTGCAAGCTGGGCAAGGCTTTTGGTCACGGGCCACTGTACGTCCTCTTCAAGCGCCGGATCGAAAACCCCCGACACGGTTACATTTCGCGCTCGTTCTATTGCATCCAGATGTTGTCGACCGATCAGACCGACACCCGCCACACCGATTTTCATCACGCTCATCCCTTTGCCATTGCGGCCATGATCCCGCGCAATTCGGCCAGCCCACGCATCCGCCCTATCAGAGGGTACCCGGGCAAACTGTCACGTGTCCGGTCCATCAGGATCTCCTGCCCATGGTCCGGGCGCATCGGGATCGCATGATCCGTGCGACCCTCGATCCGGCGACGTGCTTCCTCATCCATCAGTGCGGCAATGGTCGCCACCATGTCGGTGTCCCCTTCAAGATGTGCAGCTTCGAAAAACCCGGGGCGGTCGGGGTCAGGCGACGGCAAGCGCTTGGTGTTGCGCAGATGTGCAAAATGGATACGTGGACCCAGGCGACCCACAAAGTCCGGAGCATCGAAACCTTGCGCTACACCCAGCGACCCGGTGCACAGTGTCGCTCCGTTCGCCTGTATATCCACGGCCAGCAGAACCGTTTCGTAGTCGTCGGTCGAGGACATGACCCGCGGCAAACCAAGCAAGGAAAAGGGCGGGTCATCCGGATGGCAGCACAGCCGCAGGCCAAGCTCTTGGGCCAAAGGCACTACCTCGGACAGGAAGTCGATCAAATGACGGCGCAAGGCAGCAGCATCCACGCCATCATAGGTCGAAAGGCGCGCACGCACATCATCGAGGCTCCAGCCATCATTTGCGCCGGGAAGGCCCGCTATGACAGTGCGTGTCAGGCGTGCGCGATCCGCATCATCCATCTGGGCGAAGGCGTCTCTGGCCGCGTCTTGCGCCAATGGCGGGTAGTCATCGGTCGCAACCGGTCGCTTCAAAATGAACAGATCAAAAGCGGCAAAATCGGCCAGATCGAACAGCATGGCCGTCCCGCCATGGGGTTGCGGCGCATGTGTTTGCGTGCGCGTCCAGTCGAGAATTGGCATGAAATTGTAACAGATCGTCCGCACGCCAGCCTGCGCGAGGGACTTCATGCTTGCCTTGTAAGCCGTCAGATGTGCTGCGGCCTCTGCTCCTTGGGTCTTGATTGCTTCGGACACCGGAAGGCTTTCGACCACTTCCCATGTCAGTCCGGCGGCTTCGATCATTTCCTTGCGCTCTGCGATGGCGCGCGACGGCCATTCCGTACCGGGCGGAAACTGATGCAAGGCCGTGACGACACCTGTCGCACCAACTTGTGGCAGGTCGGACAATTGCGTCGGATCATCGGGGCCAAACCAGCGCCAGCATTCGATCATGGCTGCCACCCATTCCGCAAAGGATGATCTTTAGCCAACGGCAACTCCAACCGCGCGGCCTCCCGATGGGAGGCATAAATGGCCGTGACCAGTTCGATGGACGCAGCCCCGTCGGCCAAAGTGACTGCGCGGTTGTCTTTACCCTTTAGAGCCATGCCCACTTCAGACAGAAAACCGGCGAAGCCCGTTGGACTTAAGGGTGTGGCCGCGCAGACTTGGTCCACTTCAGCCTGTTTGTCGGGATCTCGGGCTATGAACGTCCATGTCCCTTCGCCCGGCGCATACGGGTTCGTATTGGAAGTGACCGTCATGTGCTCATAGACAAACCGCAAGCGCGTCTCGTCCCGTGCCGCTCCGAGAGTTACGCTGCTTGTTGCGAGCGCTCCACCCTCCAACTCGAAGATGAGCGCGGCCGTGTCCTCCGTCTCGATCGTATTGATCAATGTGCCAAGCCGCGCGGTTACAGCACGTATCGGCGCCACGAAGGCCCCCAGCAAATCATGCGCATGAATGGCATGGCCCAGCACGGCGCCGCCTTGCTCTCCGGCCCACGTTCCGCGCCATGGGACAGCGTAATACGCGGCATCCCTGTTCCAGTGGGTTTCCAATGCAGCCATGCGCGGTGCACCAGCGAGCCCCGCCTCTTGCAACGCGGTCAGCTGATCAAATGCAGGGCCGAACCGATACTGAAAGACCGGGAACACGGACTTTCCGGCCCGATCCGCCGCATGCGCGATTGCATCCACTTGGGACAGCGACGTCGCCAAAGGTTTTTCGCAAATCACGTGCTTTCCCGCGTCCAATGCGGCAATTGCAACAGGTGCATGCAGGTGCGGCGGCAGGCAGATGTCGATCAGATCCACATCCGCTTCCAGCGCGGCATCCACCGTTTCGAGCGGCACAATCGTTTCTCCGCAGAGTGACGCGCAGCGGTCCGCATCCTGATCCACCAAATGGGTCACCCGAAAGCCTTCCAACATCTCGTAAGCGGCAAGGTGCTGCGCCCCGATACCTCCCCCAAGAATCGCAACGCGGATCATGCCTGGTGTCCCTCAGCCATCGCCTGCGCCCGCAGCGCCAACTCCATCACCTTGAAGCAGTAGGCCTGCGTCATCGCCGTTTCGGTCCGGTGGGCAATGTCGTGCAGAAGCCGTCCGAAATAGGGCAATCCAGCATCCCGCGCATCAAGTGTCTCGCAACGGTCGCCGTTCACCAGCACCAAATGATCCGTGCCTTCGCGCCCGCCCACATCCACGTATTTGCGAAGCTCGATATAGCCTTTAGTGCCCAGCAGGGTCAGCCGCCCATCGCCCCAATTGGGCAAGGCATCGGGGGTGTACCAATCGACACGGATGTAGCCTGAGGCGTGATCCGACCGCAGCGCCACTTCGCCGAAGTCCTGAAGGCCGGGATCGTCGGGATTGGCGTGGTTGGCCACATGCGCCATGGTCACTTGGGCGTCATCCGATCCGGTAAAGTGCAGAAACTGGTCAATCTGATGTGATGCGATGTCAGTCAGTACGCCTCCGTATATTTCGCGCTGGAAAAACCAGTCTGGCCGCGTGGGTCGGTTCAACCGGTGTGGCCCAAGGCCCGTGGTATGGACCACCCGGCCAATTGCGCCGTCCTGCACCAGTTGATCGGCACGGGTTACGCAAGGCACCTCGAACCGTTCGGAGAAATTGATGGACCAGATGCGGCCCGTCTCTGCCACACAGGCCTTTATGGCGTCCAGCTGCGCGATGGTTGTGCATCCGGGCTTGTCTGTCATGACGTCGTGCCCGGCCTGCATTGCCTTGATGGCAGCACTGGCCCGGTCCGCCGGGATGTTCGACACCAGCGCCAGATCGGCACCGGCAGCCAACGCGTCGTCCAACGTCGCGAACCGCCGCAAATTAGGGAACCGTTTGACATATCCGGCCAATGGCTGCGGATCACAGTCCGTCCAGAAACCAAGACACCGCGCGCCCTGCGCCAACATGTTCTCGGTCATGCCGTAGATATGGCGGTGGTCCAGCCCCAGGGCGACAAAGGCAAGGCTCATGCCACCACCTCGACCACGGTGCCGCTGCGGGCGGCCTGTTCCATCGCGTCGATGACAGCGTGCACGTGCAAGGCATCATCAGGCGGGGCAAGGGGCGGGCGCGTCTCGGACAATGCCGCAACGAAATCTTCAAGGATCGCCTGGTGCCAGGCGTGCGTAAACGCCATTGGATCGGCTCCGCCACCCGTGCTGACGGCATCATCCGGTGCGACGATTTCGACATCACCCGACAACCAATCAACACGCAAGCTGTCCCCTTCCAGATGGCAACGTGCCTTGGTTGTGGTCAGCGTGATGCTCTCAGTCCCACCGGGATAAGCGGTTGTCGTTGCGGTCAAGACGCCGGACGCCCCCGTTTGGAAGATGAAAAGAGCAGCGGCGATGTCCTCGGCCTCCATCCGGTGTAGCGGGCTGGTGCGCATCATGGCCTGCACCTGACCCACCGGCCCGGCAAGCCACAACGCCAGATCCAGCGTGTGGATCGCCTGATTGATCATGACGCCGCCGCCATCACGGGCATAGGTCCCGCGCCCCGGCGCATCGTAGTAGGATTGGTCACGCCACCACGGCACCCGCATCTCTACATGGACCAGATCACCGAGGGTTCCGCCGTCCAATTTTTGTTTCAGGCCTTGTGCGGCAAGGCGCGTCCGATGTTGAAAGCAAAACCCCAGTGTGACGTCCGACCGTGCATAGATATCAACGACCTCCCGCGCATTCGTCAGGCTGCGCTCCACCGGTTTTTCCATCAATGTCGGTACCCCGGCACGGCTCAAAGCATGCGCAAATTCTGTTCTGGCATCGGGCGGTGTGATCACGATGGCCATATCCGGGCGCGCCGCAAGGGCAGTTTCAATGTCAGTAAAAGGGGCAACGTCATACCCCAGTGTCAGTGATGCCTCGGCGCATACGGGCGCCACACGTGCCGCGTCGCGGCCCAGAACACCCATCAGCCGCGCGCCAGCCTGATTGTCACGCAGCGCAAGAATATGCGTCTGAGCGACCATACCCGCTCCGATCATCAATACGTTCATTCAGCCTCTCCCAATGATCAGAGTGGAGGCATTTTGCACATGCGCCAAGGGGCATTCGTGCTAGTCTGCACGAAAATGGAAAGGGGCAGGCATGGGGCTGATACTGGCAGGCGACGCGGCAGACATTTACGAAGGGATCAAGGGCGCGCCCATCGTGTCTCCGCACGGCCATTGCGACCCTGCATGGTTTGCAAAGGACCAGCCCTTTTCCGACCCTGCGGAGCTGCTGGTGATCCCGGATCACTACGTTTTTCGCATGCTTTATTCGCAAGGCATCCCCATGGAAGCCCTCGGCGTCGGCGTGCCCCCAGAAGAGCGTGATCCGCGCGCGATCTTCCGCCTGTTCGCATCCCACTGGCACCTGTTTCTTGGCACGCCAAGCCAACTGTGGATTGAATACGTACTGCGGGAAACCCTGCGCTGTGACCTGCCCTTGGGCGGTGAGACGGCAGATGCCATCTATGACCACATCGACGCATGGCTTGCCGATCCGGCAAACCGCCCCCGCGCGTTGTTCGACCGGTTCGGGATCGAAGTGCTGGCGACCACCGATGCCGCACTTGATCCGCTGCTCCATCACCAAACGATTGCAGCCAGCGATTGGACCGGCCGGGTTGTGCCAACCTTCAGGCCCGACGCGTTGCTCAACCCGAATATGATGGGATGGGCGCAAGAAGTGCGTGCGCTTGGCCGGCAGACTGGCGAGGATACGACGTCATACCCCGGCTTTCTGGCCGCCCTGCGCGCGCGCCGTGCCGCGTTCGAAGCCTTGGGCGCCACTGCCACAGACCACGCAATTGAGGTGCCGCAAACCGTGTGGCTGGACACCCCCGCTGCCGCGTTCGAGGCATTGCTGTGGGGGGACATGACCCACGCTGACGCTTTCCACGGGCACATGTTGATCGAAATGGCCCAGATGTCGCTGGACGACGGATTGGTGATGCAACTGCATGCGGGCAGCCGGCGCAACACCAACCACTCCATGTTCCAGCAGTTCGGTGCGGACAAAGGGGCCGACATCCCAATCGCCACCAACTGGGTTCAAGGGCTGGAGCCGCTGCTCAACCGTGTTGGCAATGACCCAAGCCTCACTCTGATCCTGTTCACGCTGGACGAAACCGCCTATGCACGCGAACTCGCGCCCATGGCGGGGCACTGGCCGGGCCTGCGGATTGGTCCTCCGTGGTGGTTCCACGACAGTGCCGCAGGGATCGCCCGCTATCTCGATCAGGTGGTGGAAACGGCTGGTTATCATAACCTTGCCGGGTTCAATGATGACACGCGTGCCTTCCTGTCGATCCCCGCGCGGCACGATTTGTGGCGGCGGGCGGTTGCCCAGCACTTGGCCTCGCAGATGGAGCGTGGATACTTTGGCCGTTCCACAGCCGACGAGATTGCCCAATTGCTGGCCACCGATCTGGCGCGCAAGACATACAGGCTGGGGTAGGACATGCCGCATATTCTACACCTCGGCGTTGGCAACTTCTTTCGCGCGCATGCCGCCGCCTACACGCAGGACAGCGCTGGCTGGTCGGTGACAGGGGTCAGCTTCAGGTCCGGCACCATACGGAATGGTTTGGCAGCACAGGGATTTGCCTATAGTCTGGTGATCAAGGATGCCGACGGCACAACGATCAAACCGATCAATTGCATCACGAACATGCTGGTTGCGTCCGAAGATCCGCAGGCTGTCATCGACGCCATCGCTTCCGACAGGTTCGATGTGATCACCCTAACAGTCACCGAAAAAGCCTATGGCCTTGGCCCGGACGGACGTTTGGACATGAACGCGCCGGACACGCGCGCGGACGTAAATGGCGCAGGCGCCACTGTTCTTGGAACACTTGCGCGCGGGCTGGCGCTGCGCACGACGCCTGTCACAGTGCTGTGCTGCGACAACCTGCCGGAAAACGGCGCAAAGCTGGCTCAGGCGGTGCGCGATTTTGCGACCGCCAGCAACTTGCAGGTTCCGGATCAGATTACCTTCCCCTCATGCATGGTCGACCGCATTACCCCCGCGACCACCGACGCGATAAGGGACGAGGCGAACGATCCCATGGCCGTTCCAACCGAGGCTTTCACGGAATGGGTGATCGAAGACAGGTTTGCCGCGGCCCGTCCCGATTGGCCGGGCGTGCAATGGGTGAACGACGTCACACCGCACGAGATGCGCAAGCTGCGCATGCTCAACGGCGCGCACTCTTTTCTGGCTTATGCAGGTATCCTGCGTGGCCACACCTATGTGCACGAGGCCATTGCAGATCCTGATCTGCGCAGCACAACACTGGCGCTTATGGCGGAAGCGGCGGAGACACTCCCCGGCGAAGTTCAGAAACAAACGGAAGCGTATGCAAAGGCATTGATCCAAAGGTTCGAGAACCCGAATTTGCACCACAGCCTGCGCCAGATCGCGATGGATGGAAGCCAGAAAATGCCAATTCGCATCCTGTCCACACTGACCGAACGACAGGGCAAATCCAGCCCGGCACTCAATCAGGCTATCGACGCCTGGGTGGGCTTCGTACGGGCCGAGGTCGCAGCAGCGCGTCCCCTGGATGATCCGAGAGCCGAAGCGTTGATTGCCGCTTGCCAATCCGAACACCCGGTCGCTGCGCTACGCGCATTGATAGACGGCTAGCGCGGCAGGATCGCGCCACGGTGTCCGATCACTTCGGCGGCCAAATTGTGTCCACTGTGCAAAGCCTCATCCTGCGGCGCACCGGTCAGGATGCCAGCCAGATAGGCCCCATTGAAACTGTCGCCCGCAGCCGTGGTATCCACGACCTTCGGGGCCGCCGGATAGGTGCCCGATGATCCCGTCTCAAGGCACAATGGCCCCACCTCGCCCCGCTTCAACGCCCCTGTGCGCTTCATGGCCAGAAATCGTTTGGCCACTTGCTCCGCCGTCTCTCCGGTCAGGTCCATCTCATCATCGACCGACGGCAACGCGATATCGCACAGCACCCACATGGCCGTCATCGCCGCGCGCGCCGCATCGACGTCCCCCCAAAGCTTTGGGCGATAATTGCTGTCAAAGGCCACGCGACCCCCCGTACGTCGGAAGGCCTGCAACCATCGGATCAACGCCGCGCGCGTCGACGCGGGCAGGATCGCAAGCGTGATGGCTGACAGATAGATCACGTCGTAGGTTTCCAGGGCTGAAAAATCCGGCCCCGTCGGTGTCGCGAACACCATGCGCGCCGCGGACGTATCGCGCCAATAGGTGAAGCTGCGCTCGCCCGCTGCGTCTGTTGTGATCGCGTACAACCCCGGTGTACCTTCTGGCACACGTTCAACCTGACCGGTGCCGATGTCTTCTGCTGCCATCGTCGCGACAATCCGATCGGAAAAGGCATCTGTGCCGACACGGGTGATATAGTCGACGTCCAGATCAGGCGCGCATCGCTTTAGGTATATCGCTGTGTTCAACGTATCACCCGCCACACGCACGACCGCGTTTTCTCCGTTCATGGACAATTCGATCATCGCTTCGCCAATCGCCGCAATTCTCATGTCACATCCTTTCGCGCGGTGCGTCGCCAGATGATCAACCCAGACACCACGATGATCGATGCCCCCAGCAGCGTCCAACCATCCGGGACATCGCCGAAGACCAGATAGCTGGCGACAGCAAGATACAGCAGAAAACTGTAGGTGTAGGGCATCAGCGTATTGGCTGGGGCATAGGCATGCGCCCGCGAAAAGATTTCGTGCCCGGCCCAGCCCCAAATACCCAACCCGATCATCAGCGCCCATTGCCAGACCGTTTCCGGTGTCGTCCACACGAAAAACGCCAGCGGCGCGAGCGTCACAGCCCCAAATGCGCCCATCCAGAACTGCATCGTTTCAGGTGCGACCACACCCGATATCTTGCGCGTAATAATGGAATACAGCGCCAGTGAAAACGCATTGTACACATTCAGGATCGCAATCGCATGAAAGGACGCGTCAAAGGGCCGGATCACCACCAGCACGCCCATGAACCCCAGAATGATGGCAAACCAGCGCCACGGCCCCACCCGCTCTCCGAGCAGCGGCCAGCTTAGCGCGCAGACAATGATCGGGGCCGAAAACATGATCGACCCCACCACCGTCAGCGGCAGGTAGTTGAGCGTGATGAAGTTGAACAGCGTGGCCGACGCCAGCAGGAACCCGCGCAGCAGCACCAACCCCATATGCTCGGATTGAAAGCTCGACCAGCTCACCCCTTTGCGCAGCAAAAGCGCGGTGGAGATCAGGAAGTGCGGAAAGTACCGCATGAAGGCCAATTGAAACGCAGGCAACCCGGCCACTAGCAGCCACTTCACCGACGTATCGATCAGCGTGAAAAACGCGTATGCCCCCAGCGTCATGGCAATGCCCAACGCCGCGCGGTCCTCTGTGGGATGGGCCGCGATGGCCACGGTTCAGCCTTTGAACCGGTCGGCGTAGTAGTCCACCATTTGCGAAACCATGTCGTCGCCCCGGCCATTGTCGCGCGCGTCTGTCAACGCGCCCAAAGCGCATTTTGACATGATCGATTCAACGCCCGCGTCAGACGCCATCTGCGCGTAGTACCCGACATCCTTGGCAGCATTCTTGATGGCAAAGGCCAGTTGGTTCGGATCACCGTCCACGCCATAACCCTTCACGAAATCCATCATGCCCGATTTGAGCGGCCCCGCGGCAATCACATCGTAAACGCTCTGCCGCTCGACCCCCATCACGTCCGCCATGGCAAACACCTCGGCCATGGCATTGGCGACGGTCATGCCAAAGAAGTTGTTGAGCAGCTTGATCGTGTGCCCAGACCCCAAAGCGCCCAGATGGAACACGTTTTCACCGAGATCATACAGAACAGGACGCACGCTGTTGAAGGCCGCCTCGTCCCCGGCACACATGATATTCAGCAACCCATCGACGGCATGGGACGGTGTCCGCCCCAAAGGCGCGTCCAGATATTGCCCGCCCGCAGCCGCGACCTCATTGCCCAAGGTTCGTGTCGAACCGGGCAGTGACGTGCCGAAATCAATCACAACCGCGCCGGGCTTCAGCCCTGCGATCACACCCTCGGCCCCGCGCATCCGCGCCTCGACATTGGCCGAAGTGTCCATGCACAACATCACGATGTCCGAAGCCTCGGCCACGGCCTTGGCCGTTGTCACCTCGGTCGCGCCACGCTCGATCGCACGGTCCACATAAGTCCGCGTCCGGTTCGCGATGACGGTCAGGTCATAGCCCTGATCCTGCAACCGCCCCACCATCGCCCCGCCCATCAGGCCCAGGCCAATAAATCCAATTGTCGGTTTGCTCATGTCATGTCTCCTTCGACGGAATGGTGTCAAAAGCCCGTGTCTTCAGGCTCTTTTGAATTTCATAGATGGATATCGGCACATCCGGTTGTGGCTGCGGAATGCGGATTGGAATGTCTTTCAGGCGCGGCGTCAGGGTCGGTTCACCGCACAGCATCCGCGTGTTGTAATCTTCGATCCCGTCCCACTTGGTCATGCTGCCCATGATCGGAAAGGCATCCGCCGCCATCATCTCGTAGAACAGAATGCGCCGCGCCCGGTCGCTTGTGTTCAACGCCGACCCATGCACGATGCGCCCGTGATGAATGCTGATCGACCCCGCAGGACCGGTCAGTTTCACTGCACCGGCCATATCCAAGCCGTTCTCTTTCGGCAGCATCGCCCCGGCAAAGACCCCATCCACATGGTGATCAAACACCGGCCCCCTGTGCGAGCCCGGAAACACCATCAGCGGCCCGTTCTCGTCGGCCATGTCGTCGATGCAAATGCCAATCGCCAGAATGTCGTCATTGGTATGCGGATAAAACGCATAGTCCTGATGCCACTCGACCGCCGCCCCGTAGCCCGCTGATTTCATGTTCAGTTTCGTGGTGTGCAGGCGCAGGTTAGGCCCGATCAAATCGCGCGCAGGGGCCAGCACATGATCCGAATACATCAACTCCCGCACCACGTCCGAGATCATGTGCGGCAGCTTGATCCGACGCAGGCGCGGGTCGTCGGGGGTGTGGCTGTCCTCAAGATCAAGGCGGTCGTTGCTGGTCGTCATGGTCGCGGCTTCGTCCTCGAACCGCGCAATCTCATCTCGGATCCTGGTCAGCCAATCGTCAGGAATGCGGTTCTCAACCAACAGATAGCCGTCGGCTTCAAACTGCGCCTTCTGATCAGCGGACAAGCACTCCATCACATCACCGCGCCAATCTGCCAGGGGACGAACTCGTAGTCGCCCAAGCCCTGCGCCTCTGACTTTGACATCTCACCAGACGCCACCCGCAGGAACAGCTCGTAAATCTGGCGGCCCATCTTCTCCAGCGACACCCCATCGCTCAGCATGGCCCCGGCGTTGACATCCATATCCTCGATCATCCGACCATACATTTCCGTATTGGTCGCGACCTTGATCGTTGGACTGGGTTTCGAGCCAAAGGCGGACCCCCGCCCGGTTGTGAAGCAAACGAGGTTGCACCCACCCGCGATCTGGCCTGTCACGCTTGCCGGATCGTAGCCAGGCGAGTCCATAAACGTGAACCCCCGCGCCCGCACGATATCGGCGTATTTGTAAACGCCTGTCAGCGGCGTGGTCCCCCCCTTGGCCGCAGCGCCCAGAGACTTCTCCAAAATCGTGGTCAACCCTCCGGCCTTGTTGCCGGGGCTGGGGTTGTTGTCCATCGACCCCTTGTTGCGGGCGGTGTAGTCCTCCCACCACCGGATCAAGTCCAGCAACCGCTCCCCCGTCGCCTGATCTACTGCGCGGGCGGTCAGCAAATGCTCCGCCCCGTAAATCTCGGGCGTCTCGGCCAGCACGCCTGTGCCACCCTGCGCCACCAGCAGGTCCGTGGCATAACCCAATGCCGGGTTCGCCGTGATGCCGGACCACGCATCCGACCCGCCACATTGCAACGCCACCTTCAACTCCGACGCCGGGCACGGTTCCCGCACCGCCTGGTTGGCCAGCGGCAGCATGGCCGAGACCTTCTCGATCCCCTTCTCAACCGTCTTGCGCAGACCCGCCACAGACTGAATGTTCATCGTGTGAAACAGCGGCCCCTGCTTCAGTCCGTAAGCTTCCAGCAACCAGTCGATCTGGTTCATTTCACAGCCCAAACCCACCATCAGCACGCCCGCATGGTTGGGATGCCGGGCATAGCCCCACATCACGCGCTGCAACGCCTCGAACCCGTCCCCACTGTCGGCCATGCCGCAACCGGTGCCGTGGACAAAGGCAACAACCCCGTCAACGTTGGGATAGTCGGCCAAAAGCTCGGGCGTGAAATGCGCTGCGATCATCCGCGCAGCCGTGGCCGAGCAGTTCACAGACGTCACAATCGCGATGTAATTTCGCGTGCCCACTTGCCCGTTCTCGCGGCGATATCCCATGAATGTATCAGGTGTCCCCGCGGGGACAGGTCGGAGATTGGTGGCGAACTCATACGCCACATCCGTCCCGCGAAATTCGACGTTGTGCGTATGCACATGATCCCCCGCCACAATCGGCATGGCAGCATAGCCGATCACCTGCGCGTATTTTCGAATGGGCTCCCCCTGCGGGATGTCGCGCATGGCAATCTTGTGCCCCGACGGGATCAGCGCGCGGGTGGCGACGCCCTCGACATCCACACCCACCTCAAGCGCGCGGGTCGCCGTAACGACGCTGTCGGACGGATCAAGACGAATGAAATCCATGGTACACCCCTACAACAGGATCGAGATGATGGGCGGCCAGATCAAGAGCACCGACAGCGCGATCAGCTGGATACCGATAAAGGGCAGGAACCCCTTGAAGATATCGGTCAGTTGAATATGCGGCGGAGCCACGGATTTCAGGTAGAACGCGGCCGGACCAAAGGGTGGCGACAGGAACGACACCTGCATGTTCATACAGAACACCACCCCGAACCAGATCGCCACATGGCGCGGGTTCAACTCTCCGAACATCCCGATCTCTTCAATGGGCAGCTTCAGCACGATGGGCAGGAAGACGGGGATGATCAACAGCACGATGCCCACCCAGTCCATGAATGCGCCCATGAACAGCAGGATCAGCATCATGAACAGGATCACCACCATTGTCGGCAGCTCTGACCCAACGATGAAATCAGCCACATAGTTCGGCCCACCGGCAATGGTGTAGGCGCCGGCGAGGGCCGTGGCACCGATCGTCACCCAAACAATCGTGCCTGTCGATTTGAGGGTCCGCATCAGCGAGTCCCACACCAGTTCAGGCGACGCTTCACCACGCAACACGGCGATGACAAAGACGGCCATGGCCCCCATGCCAGCCGCCTCGGTGATGCCCGTGATCCCGCCATAGATCGAGCCCATGACAACGCCGATCACCACGATGGGCGGTACAAGACCCTTGCCCATGGACCAGCCGGTTGCGGTACGTCCGCGCCCAAAGACCAAGAATGCCAGCACCATCGTTGCGGCAAAGATGCCCGCAAAGATGCCGATATACTCCGCTGTCCCCCAGAACGCCGCATCGCCCGTGTTGGCCGCGTTCGATCCCGAGAACTCGAAGAACGATGCCCGCAGGAACAGTGCTGCGGAAAAGCCGGCTAGCACCACGTTCAGGAAGGCCCCGAACAGCATCCATTTCTCGCCTCCGCGGGGTTGCGACTCCAGATCAGCCTTTTCGGCCATCAGCTCGTCGAACTCCCGCGCTTCCGCCTCGGTCTTGTCGGCGACGGCGTTCAGCGCAGCCAGACGCTTGGCAATCGTCTCTTCCGGCAATGGCGCGTCTTCAGGCTTTAACGTTGTGCGAATGACGATGTAGATGATGATGAATGACGCAAGCATGAAGCCCGGGATAAAGGCCGCCGTGAACAGCGCCTTGATCGACGTCTCGGTAATCAGGCCATAGATAATCAACACGATGGACGGCGGGATCATGGTGCCCAATGAGCCGGAGGCACAGATCACCCCGATGGCCAGGTTCTGGTTGTAGCCCAGTCGCAGCATCTGCGGCAGCGCGATCAGGCCCAGCAGAACCACTTCGCCGCCAATGATGCCCGACATCGCCGCCATGATGACAGCCATGATGGAGGTCACGATGGCAATGCCCCCACGGGTGCGGTTGAGCCAGACATTCAGAGACGAATACATCTCCTTGGCGATGCCTGACCGTTCCAGCAGGGCGGCCATGAAGATGAATAACGGTATGGATATCAGGACATAACTGGTCAGGACATCGCCATAGATCCTCTGCGGCAGGATGTTCAGCGGCCCCGATCCCGGTCGCCCGGTCAACAGCCCCTCGCCCCACAAGGCGGGGTTCATCAGCAGCGCAGGCTCGAACTTCATGAACAGGACCACGACCGCCATAAAGGCAGACGCAAAGCCCAGCGGCATGCCAATCGCCAGCAGCAGGATCAGGCCCAGCATCAGGACCAGTGAAATCGTTCCGACATCCATGACCTAGTCCCCTGCCACTTGCGCCTTGATGCGCTCAATTTCTTCTTCGTCGAGGTCTTCGCCGCCGTAATGCACCTCGTCCTTGTTCCAGTCCGAGATCAGGTTGACGATGGCTTGCAATGCCACAAGGGACACGATGATCAGCACCAAGGGCTTCATCGTGGCCGGGATCGGCGGGTCAAAAGCGGTGCCGAAAGTCTCCCATCGGTAAAACTTGTCAAAGGCCTCGCCATACCCGCCGTAGCAAAGGAAAAAGGCAAAGATGACGATGCAGGAGGTCGAGATAATGTCGAACACGCGCTGCACCGCGCGGGGCACAGCATCATAGAGCAGAACAATCCGGATGTGGCTGCGTTGCTGCATGGCATAAAGACCGGCACACAGGAACACGAAACCGGCCAGCCACAGGCTCATTTCATTGGCCCACAGGGTCGGGGCCTCGAACACATAGCGCAGCAGAACCTCGAACAGCATCACGCCGGTCAGGCACACGATCAGCATCATGGTGACGCGGCCTATGAAGACAGCCAGTCGGTCGGCAGGTTTCCAGCTTTCAAACTCCATGCCCGCGCGCTGCACGGTGCGGACACCGAAATACGCGGTGACGGGAATGCCGATCAACGCCAGCCAGTCCACGATATCGGCAAAGCCGCCAAACAGACCGCCCAGACCGGGGGTCACGTCATTGCGTTGAAACAGGGCCGACAGTTTGTCGAATTGGGAGGGATCAGTGGGGGGATAGAAGTCGAGAGTAAAGGCCGGCATGTGCCAGACCACCCAGCCCGCGCACAAGATAAAGGCCATAGGCACAATCCACTCGATCAGAGTGCCGGAGCGCACCTGCATCACGAAATCCCCCTGTGGTAGAACATGACCCGCGCGCATCTTGTCGGGTGCCGCGTCAGGCAAAGTGGGGCCGCGCGCAAACGCGACCCCGGATCGCTACATCTTATTCGGACACAAGGCCCAGCTGCTTGAGATAGCTCAGGTGCGCATCAACCAGCGCCTTGGCTTCCGGCGTATCTGCGAATTCAGGCCATGTGGCCTGTGCCGCGTCACGGAACTTCTGCAGCTCTTCCGGTGCCCACTGGGATAGGGTCACACCATCTTCGCGCAGCTGAGCAGCAGCTTCGGCGTTCTTCTTCTCGAACGTCAGGGCCGTGCGCAGAGCCAGCGCTTCCATCGCCACCTTCATGATGGTCTGGTGCGCTTCGGGCATCGCGTCGAACACAGCCTTGTTGCACGCCAGGTGATCCGACGGCATCGAGTGGAAGCCGGGGAAGTTGGCATACTTGACGATGTCATACAGACCCAGACCCACGTTGTTGGCCAGGCCCGATGCGTCCGCACCGTCGATGATGCCGGTTTCCAGCGCGGTGAAGATCTCGGTGAAGTCCATCACGATGGGCGACGCGCCCAGCTTTTCGAAGATCTTGGTTTCCATGCCGGGAGGCGACCGGAATTTCCAGTCCTTGAAGTCAGCAACTTTCTCGATGGGCTTGGAGGACGCGAACGACTCTTGGCCGTAAACCCACCAGCCGATCAGCTCCATGCCGTACTTGTTGTACAAGGGTGCGGCCGCTTCACGACCGCCGCCGAAATACAGCCAGCTCAGCTGTTGGTATGGCGTTTCATAGCCACCCATGATGTCGCCCACGAACTGGAACGCCGAGTTCTTGCCGGTCTGATAACCGCCACCGGTCATGTCACAGTCCAGAATGCCTGTGGCCGCCGCGTCGAAGGTCTCGACCGACTTCACAACAGACGAAGAATAGAACATCTCGACTTCGATTCCGCCTCCCGACATCGTTTGAATGTCGTCGATATACTGTGCGGCCAGCTTGCCCGAGACCGTCTCGGGGGCGTAGTGCGTCTGGATCCGCAGCTTGGTGGTTTCTGCTGACGCCGTCAGCGCCGTGGTGGCCGCAAGTGCGGCAACAGCAGCGACCGAGGCCGCCTTTTTCAGAAATGTCATGTCATCCTCCCTGACATTATGTAAGCGCACGGCGGGTTCATGTGCCCGCTTTGACGTGTCGTAGAGGAAAGCTATGCGCAGTTGCCCCCATCGGACAACAGAAAAATGAAATTAGGCCGATTTTTGAGATTATGGTGGAATTTCGAGATTTCGTGATTTAACGATAGGGGAATTCTGCACTGCTCGATGGCGGCACATGCCCTACGACACCGACATATACGAAACTCTGCGCTTCCGCCTTATGACCAACGCGTTCGAGCATGGTCAGAAGGTCAGAGCAGAGCATTTGCGCCAGGAATTTGGCTGTTCTGCCAGCACCATCCGCGAGGTCCTGTTCCGCTTGTCGACCCTTGGACTGGTCGAATTTCAGGAACAGCGTGGTTTCCGCGTGCCCGAAAAATCCGATTCGGTGATCCACGAGTTGACCCACCTGCGCGTGTTGCTGGAAGCCGAAGGAACCGCCATGTCGATCCGCCGCGGTGGCGTCGCATGGGAGGCACGGTTGACTGCCGCCCATCACCAACTCAGTCACCTCGAAATGCGGCTAAGCACGGCGACGGACAAGTCCCCATTCGTCGATCTGTGGTTCAACGCAGAGGCGCAGTTCCACGAAACCCTGATCTCCGCCTGTGGCTCACAAGCGCTGATCGACACGCACCACGGCGTCTATTGTCGCTTCCGCCAGCAACTGATGGTCGAAGACCGCGCGTTCGATTTCATCTCGAACAACATCATGCACCACCAGCAAATCCTTGACGCTGCAATGTCGGGGGACGAGGCGCTGACACGGCAAAAGATCCACGACCACCTCGCGCGGCACCTGCTGCCCAAAAGCGCGGTTGAAATGGCCTGAGATCACGCGGTCAATATCCCAACTTGCAACCTGCTCTCCGTGCGCCGAATGTCGTGCAACGACGGGTTTGGAAGGAAGAGCGCTGTGAAAATCATGTGCCTGAACGGCTGGGGCGGCAAACTCTACCAGGACCTTTTGCCTTTCGTGGAAAGCGCAGCGCCCGACATTCTGTGCCTTCAGGAAGTTGTTCACACCCCGGCATCGACCAAGGACTGGCTGACCTACCGCGACGGCGACCACATCCTACCGCAGCGGGCTAACTTTTTCCGTGACGTATCAATGGCTTTACCCAATCACATGGCTGTATTTTGTCCCGCGGCGCAAGGCATCCTTTGGGATGACGATCAGCAAGTGCTGTCACAATGGGGACTGGCCACATTTGTGCACAAATCCATCCCGATCATCGGTCAGGCTCAGGGTTTCGTTCACAAGACCTATTCACCTGTAGGCTACGGCGATCACCCGCGGTCGCGCAGCGCGCACGGTGTCCGGGTTTATGACTATGCCGCCAGCCGCGCCATCAGCGTGACACATATGCACGGCTTGCGTGACCTGAGGGGCAAATTGGACACGCCGGATCGGGCAGATCAGGCGCACAAGTTGCTCGATCTGTCTCGGCAGGTGTCTGAGCCGGATGATGTCGTTGTCATCTGTGGGGACTTCAATGTTGAACCGGACAGCGAGACGCTGAGTATTCTGTCGGGTGCAGGCCTATCCGAATTGGTAACGGGCCAAAACTTCTCTAGCACACGGAATTCGCACTATAAAAAGCCCGGGAAGTTCGCAGACTATATGCTGATCAACGATACGGAGGCCGTGCAAGAGTTCGACGTATTGTACGAACCGGAGGTCTCAGATCACTGCCCGCTGGTGCTCTCACTCTAGCTGCGTGGACAGCAATGCGGCCGCAGTCAGCGCGTCCGCCCGTCCAACTCCTCCTCCACATATACGTCGATGATCTCGCGGAACGTCTTTTCCGCTTCAAACCCCAACGCGGTCGCCCGGTCAGGGGCGAAATTGCGTGGCCAGCCGTCAACGATCTTGGCCACCGCCTCATCCCGCTGCGGTTTGATCAACGCCACCACATTGTTGCCCGCCACATCTCGCAACGCCTCAATCTGCTCGGCCACGGTGCAGCTTAGCCCCGGCAGGTTCAGCGCGCGCCGCCCCTCGAGCCGGTCCGTATCCAACACTGCGGCATGGGCCAGAAACCCAGCCGCCGACCGGGGCGAGGCGTGCCAATGGCGCACCGTATCCTCCACCGGCAGGATGGCTTCCATCCCGTTCAAAGGCTCGCGAATGATGCCCGAGAAAAACGAGGACGCCGCCAAATTTGCCTTGCCGGGACGCACGCAAATCGTGGGAAGGCGCAATGACATCCCGTCGATGAAGCCCTTGCGGGAGAAGTCCTGCACCAGCAACTCACACGCCGCCTTCTGCGCACCATAGCTGGTTTGGGGCGAGGTCAGGAACTCGTCCCCGATCTTGTCCGGATAAGGCCCGCCGAACACCGCAATGGACGACGTGAACACGACCCGCGGCACATATTCCCCGCCCGTCGCCCGGTGCTGGGCACGCAAGCCTTCCAGAAAGTGCCACATCGGCCACAGGTTCGTCTGCCAGCCCAGATCAAAATTCGTCTCCGCCTCACCCGAAACGATGGAGGCGAGGAAGAAGATCACGTCAAACCGCTCTGCCGCCAGTGCGGCCCCCTCGGCCAGAACGGAGAGGTTGCCCACGCGCTTGTCGTCGCCCACCGCATCCTCGGCAAAGCCCAGATCATGCAGCGTTACGGTAAAATCGCCAAATCCGGGCAAGCCCTGCGCCTCAAGCCGGCGGGCCAGCTTCTGGCCCACCATACCGCCGCCCCCAAGGATCAGAATGCGTTTCATGCCACACCTCCCTGCCGCGCTTTCAACTCAAGATACAGGCCCGAATGGTCCTTGTCCGCCCCATCCATGTGATCCACGAAATACGCAAAGCGATCACGCACATCTTGTGTCATGGGCAAAGTCATACCTGCTGCTTCCGCCTCGACCAGCACATTGTCCAGATCCTTCAACTGAAACTTGGACAACCCGCCGGGTTCGAAATTCCCGGTTGTCATCCGCTCCCCGTGCTGCTGCAAAATGGTGCTGTCGGCAAAGCCACCCTTCAACGCGGCCCGTAACGCAGCAGGGTCCGCGCCACCTTCCTCAGCCAGCAGCATTGCCTCTGCCACGGCCCCGATTGTCACGGCAACAATGGTCTGGTTGCACAGCTTCGATAGCTGCCCCGTGCCGGTCGGGCCCACATGTACTGGACGTCCCATCACCTCAAGCACAGGCTGCGCGCGCTTAAAATCCGACTCATCGCCCCCGGCCATGATGGCAAGGGTCGCACCCTCGGCGCCCTTGGTGCCACCAGACACCGGTGCATCCAAGAACCCAACGCCAAGCTCTGCCAAAGCCTCCCGTGCTGCGCGCGCTTCCCCCGGTTTGGTCGATGACATGTCGATCCATAGCGCACCCCGCGACAGTGCCCGCGACACCTCGGCAATGACCGACAAAACGGTTGGCCCGTCACTCATCATGGTGATGATCACATCTGCCCCTGTCACCGCCGCCGTGGTGCTTGCCGCGACAGCCGCCCCATCATCGGCCAAAGGATCAGCCTTGGCCTGCGTCCGGTTCCACACCGTCACAGGCACCCCTGCCCGCGCCATGTTCCGCGCCATGGGAAAGCCCATCAACCCCGTGCCCAGCAGGGCCACATTCTCGAACGCCATGACTTTCCTTTCGAAATTTTCGTGACGTCTGGTCAACGCCCGCACCTTGTCCTACGCTAACACCAAAACGCAGACCCCGCGTCTGCGCAACACCTGATCGGATAAGGGGAGGAGTGCATGGGCCGTCTTGACGGAAAGCGCGCACTTGTGACTGCAGCGGGCCAAGGGATCGGCCGCGCCAGCGCACTTGCCATGGCAAACGAAGGGGCAAAGGTCTTTGCCACCGACGTGAACACGGATGCACTCGACACGTTGCAGCACGACAATATCATAGCCTTCCGGCTAGACGCGCGCGACGAAAGCAGCGTGCATGACGGCGTGGCCGAAGCGCAGCCGGACATCCTGTTCAACTGCGCGGGCTTCGTCCACAACGGCACGATCATGGACAGCACAGATGACGAATGGGACTTCGCCTTCGACTTGAACGTCCGCTCTATGTACCACACCATCCGGGCCGCCCTGCCGGGGATGCTGGAGCGCGGAAGCGGGTCTATCATCAACATGTCGTCGGCGCTTGGGTCTATCATCGGCGCGCCCAACCGCTTCATCTATGGCACGACCAAGGCCGCCGTTGTCGGCCTGACGAAATCCGTGGCCGTCGACTACATCACCCAGGGCGTCCGCTGTAACTGCATCTGCCCCGGCACTGTCGAAAGCCCAAGCTGGCATGACCGCGTCACGGCCCTAGGCGAGCAGCTTGGCAGCTACGACAAGGCCATGGAACAATTCGTCGCCCGCCAACCCATGGGCCGCGTGGCCAAGGCCGAAGAAATCGCTGCCCTCGTCGTCTACCTTGCCAGCGACGAAAGCGCATTCACTACAGGACATACCCACATCATTGATGGAGGCTGGTCAGGACAATGACTGAATCTGGGACCAAGAAAATCGGAATAGAAAACCTGCGTTCGCGCAAGTGGTTCATGAACCCGGATAACCCGGAGATGACGGCGCTCTACCTCGAACGCTACCTCAACTACGGCCTCACGCGCGAGGAGCTGCAATCCGGCAAGCCCATCATCGGGATCGCGCAAACCGGCAGTGACCTGTCGCCCTGCAACCGCCACCATATCGAACTGTCCAAGCGGGTCCGCGACGGCATCATCGCGGCGGGCGGCACATGCATCGAAGTGCCCGTGCACCCCATTCAAGAGACGGGTAAACGACCCACGGCGATGCTCGACCGCAACCTCGCCTACCTGTCGCTGGTCGAAACGCTGTTCGGCTACCCGCTCGACGGCGTCGTCCTCAATATCGGTTGTGACAAGACAACCCCGGCGCTGCTCATGGCCGCCGCCACAGTGAACATCCCCGCCATCGCTTTGTCCGTCGGCCCCATGCTCAACGGCTGGTTCCGCGGCAAGCGCACCGGCTCCGGTTCCATCGTCTGGCAGGCGCGCGAGATGATGGCCAAGGGCGAGATTGACGAGGAAGGGTTCATGGAACTCGTGGCCTCCTCCGCCCCCTCGGTCGGCTATTGCAACACCATGGGCACGGCCACAACCATGAACAGCCTCGCCGAAGCGCTCGGAATGCAACTCCCCGGTGCCGCCGCCATCCCCGCTCCCTATCGCGAACGCGGCCAGATCAGCTATGAAACGGGAAAACGCGCGGTCGAGATGGTGTGGGAAGACCTCCGTCCCTCCGACATCATGACGCGCGAGGCATTCGAAAACACGATCGTCATCAACTCCGCCATCGGCGGGTCCACCAACGCCCCTATCCACCTCAACGGCATCGCCAAACACCTCGACGTGCCGCTGAACAATGACGACTGGCAAGGCGTCGGCCACCACGTGCCGCTTCTGGTCAACCTTCAGCCCGCAGGCGAATATCTGGGCGAAGACTACCAGCACGCGGGCGGCGTCCCGGCGGTCATTGGCGAGTTGATCGCCGCCGACTTGCTGCCCCACCCCGACGCCATCACCGCCAACGGCAAGACCATGCGCGAAAACTGTGCCCACGTGCGCAGCGAGGACCAGAAGGTTATCAAACAGGTCTCCGACCCGCTGAAAGAGCATGCCGGGTTCATCAATCTCAAGGGCAACCTCTTTGACAGCGCGATCATGAAAACCTCCGTGATCTCGTCCGATTTCCGCGCTCGTTATCTGTCCAACCCCGATGACCCCGAAGCGTTCGAAGGCCGCGCCGTGGTCTTTGACGGTCCCGAGGATTTCCACCACCGCATCGACGACCCGGCGGAAAACATAGACGAAAACTGCATCCTTTTCATGCGCGGCGCAGGCCCCAAAGGGTATCCGGGCGGCGCCGAGGTCGTTAACATGCGCGCGCCCTCATATCTACTGAAGCAGGGCATCGACGCGCTGCCCTGCGTCGGCGACGGGCGTCAATCCGGCACCTCCGGCTCGCCTTCTATCCTCAACGCCTCGCCCGAGGCGGCGGATGGCGGCGGTCTTGCCCTCTTGGAAAACGGCGACCGCGTGCGGATTGATCTGAAGAAATGCACCGCCGACATGCTGGTCGACGACACGATCCTGAAGGCGCGCGCCGAAGCGATCATGGCCGCAGGCGGCTACCCCGTACCGACCAGCCAAAGCCCATGGCAGGAAATTTTCCGCGACTATGTTGGTCGCTTTGACGAAGGCATGACCCTGCGCGGCGCGGACAAATACCAAGACATCTCGCGCAATCACATGCCGCGCGACAACCACTAGGGAGCCCCCATGAAACTCGTAAGATACGGTGACGTTGGTCACGAAAAGCCCGGCCTCATGGATGGCGAAATCCTCCGTGACCTCAGCGGCCATGTGGCCGACATCACTGGCGCGATGCTCGACGACGCAACGCTCGACAAACTGCGCAGCATCGACCCTGCCACGCTGCCCGCCGTCGACGGCACGCCCCGCATGGGTGCTTGCGTCGGCAACATTGGCAAGTTTCTCTGTATCGGCCTCAACTACTCCGACCACGCCGCTGAAACCGGTGCGGCCATCCCCGAACACCCCATCCTTTTCTTCAAAGCCAACTCCGCCATCGTCGGTCCCAATGACGACGTCGTCATGCCGCGTGGGTCGACAAAAACGGATTGGGAAGTCGAACTTGGCGTCGTCATCGGCACGACCGCCAAATATGTCAGCAAAGAAGACGCGTTGAACCACGTGGCAGGCTACTGCGTCGTCAACGACGTGTCCGAACGGCACTTCCAAAGCCAACTCACAGGCCAGTGGACCAAGGGCAAATCCTGCGACACGTTCGGCCCTACGGGTCCGTATCTTGTGACACGCGATGAAGTGCCAGACCCGCAAAACCTCGCCATGTCGCTCGACGTAAACGGCACGCGGATGCAGACAGGCAACACGTCCACCATGATCTTCACTGTGGCCGAGATCATCGAACACCTGTCCCAGCTGATGACCCTGCACCCCGGCGACGTCATCACAACGGGCACTCCGCCCGGCGTCGGCCTTGGCATGAAGCCCCCGACCTTCCTCAAGGTCGGCGATGTGATGGAGCTTACCATCGAAGGGCTCGGATCGCAGCGCCAAGAGGTGAAGCAAGATGCCTGACCTTCTGCAAATCGGTGGCATCACCGACACCATGCGCGACCGTTTGGCCGAACGCTTCACCATCCATCAGGCCACAGGCGACTACCCGGCGGACGCGATCACGCATATCGTCACAAACGGTCATGATGGCGTGCCTGCGGATATCCTCGCCAAGTGCACCAACGCCAAAGTGGCCGCCAGCTACGGCGTGGGCTATGACGCCATCGACACTGACGCCTGTGTAGAGCGGGGCATCATTGTCACCCACACACCCGACGTGCTGAACGCCGAAGTGGCCAGCACGACGATCATGCTGATGCTCACCAGCTTCCGCAATTTCCTTGCCGACGAGGCGCACGCCCGCTCAGGCAATTGGGAGGTAAACGGCAATGCGCCGCTGTCGCGCAGCTCCGACAACCGGCGCGTCGGCATCCTTGGCCTCGGGCGCATCGGCCAGGCCATCGCGGACAAACTCAAGGTGTTTAACTCCGATGTCCACTACCACACCCGCAGCAAAAAGGACGTGCCATACACCTACCACGACAGCCTTGTGGACATGGCGAAAGCGGTCGAGGTGATCATCTGCATCACCCCCGGCGGACCCGCCACGCACCACATCGTCAATGCCGACGTGATGGAGGCGCTGGGACCGACAGGCACCCTCATCAACGTCTCGCGCGGCTCCGTCATCGACGAAGCAGCGATGGTCGCGGCCCTGCAAACGGGCAAGCTCGGCTATGCCGCATTGGATGTGTTCGAGGAAGAACCCAAAATCCCAGACGCGCTCAAATCGATGTCCAACGTTGTCCTCCTGCCACATGTGGGCAGCGCTACGCATGAAACGCGGGCCGCCATGGGCGCACTCGTTGTCGACAACTTGATCAGCCATCTCGACAACGGCCTTGTGCTTACCTCCGTGCCTGAAACCGCCCACCTCAATGGCTAGGATCGCCGACGTTCAGGCGCGCCTGTTCGCCGTGCCGCTCGACGAAGTGCTCGTTGACGCCAAACACGGCGACCACAGCCACTTCCACCTGATCACCGCGACGGTCACGCTGGACGACGGGCGGACCGGCACCGGCTACACCTACAACGGCGGGCGCGGCGGGCATGCCACGGCGGCGATGATCACCCATGACCTCGCCCCCTTCCTGATCGGGCAGGACGCGGGCGACGTCGAACACCTCACCCACGCCATGGACGCTCACCTGCACTATGTGGGCCGGGGCGGTATCCTCTCCTTCGCCATCTCCGCCGTAGATATCGCGCTATGGGACGCGCGACTCAAAGGCACTGGCCAATCGCTGGTGCAAGCCGCCGGAGGGGCCGCAGACCGCTGCAAAGCCTATGCAGGTGGCATCGACCTTGGGTTTGATCTGCCCAAGCTGTTGGACAGCGTCCGCACTTACCTCGCGCGCGGGCACAACGCGGTCAAAATCAAGATTGGGCAACCGACAGAAGCCGAGGACATTACACGCATTAAAGCCGTCCGCGACCTCATAGGCCCCGACATGACCTTCATGATCGATGCCAACTATTCCATGACCACGGATCAGGCGATCAGTCTCGCCCACGCGGTTAAGGATCAGAACATCACATGGTTTGAAGAACCGATCGAACCCGACCATTTCGAAGACTACGCCGCCATCCGCGCTGCTACCGGCATGGCCACAGCCCAAGGCGAAAACCTGCACACGATGCATGAGTTTCGCCGCGCCTTGCCACATGTAGACTTCATCCAACCCGATGCCTCGAACTGCCTTGGCATCACCGGTTGGCTAGAGGTCGCAAAGATGGCGCGAAAGGCAGATGTCCCCGTTTGCAGCCATGGGATGCAGGAACTGCATGTGTCGCTTGTGTCCAGCCAAGTCCACGGCGGCTGGCTCGAAGTGCACAGTTTCCCCATTGACCGCTACACGACCCGACCCTTGGTGATTGAGGATCACTTGGCGGTTGCGCCGGACGTGCCGGGTATCGGGGTCGCGTTCGACTGGTCCAAACTGACCCCGCACGAAATTACCCTCTGAACGAAGTAGGGCGGCGCCAACGGCACCGCCCTCCCTAACTCCGATCTGACGAACCGTTTACTCGGTTGGACCCAACGCGTTCAGGCCCTTCAGGATGTCGATGGCATAAGCCAGCTGATAGTCATCCTCCCGCAACTCGGCCGCCGCTTCCGCCTTGGCGCGATCTTCCTCAATCTGCTTGATCTGATCTTCGGTCAGCGAATCGTTATCAAGGCTGCCGCGCAAATCCCCTTCGGACCGTGGTCCGATGGCGCTCGCTGGCCCATCCTCTTCCTCTTCCTCGTCTTGGCGACGACGCGGTTGTTCCACCACGATGTCAGGGCTTACGCCCAGCGCCTGAATGGACCGGCCCGACGGCGTGTAATAGCGCGCTGTGGTCAGGCGCATGGCCCCGTCCCCACGCAGCGGCATCACGGTCTGAACCGAACCCTTCCCAAAGCTCTTGGTACCCACGACAATGGCACGGCGATGGTCTTGAAGAGCGCCCGCCACGATCTCGGACGCCGAGGCGGAACCGCCATTGATCAGCACCACAATGGGCTTGCCCTGCGCCAGATCACCGGGTGTCGCGTTGAAGCGATCACCATCTGCGGGGTCACGCCCACGGGTCGAAACGATCTCACCCTTTTCCAAGAACGCATCCGACACGCGGATGGCTTGGGTCAACAACCCGCCGGGATTGTTACGCAAATCGAGGACAAAGCCGTTCACCGAGTCCATGCCGCCCAGCGTTTCCACCTCTTCTTCCAGCTTGGTCACAAGGTTCGGCGTGGTCTTGTCGTTGAAGGTGGTCACGCGCAGCACAACCGTCTCGCCCTGCGTCCGACTGCGGACCGCCTGCAGTTCAATCGTGTCGCGGATGATGGAAACATCGAAGGGTTCCGTCTCGCCCTCACGGACCACAGTGATGATGATCTCGGACCCGACGGGGCCGCGCATGCGTTCAACGGCAGAATCCAGTGTCAGGCCCAGCATCGACTCGCCATCGACATGGGTGATGAAGTCGCCCGCCTCGATCCCGGCCTCGGCGGCAGGGGTGCTGTCGATGGGCGACACAACCTTGATAAAGCCTTCTTCTTGCGTCACCTCGATGCCCAGACCGCCGAATTCACCGCGGGTCTGCACTTGCATTGCGGCCGCGTCGTCAGGTGAAAGATAGCTCGAATGCGGGTCAAGCGACGTCAGCATACCGTCAATGGCAGCCTCGATCAGTTCCTTCGGTTCCACCTCTTCCACGTACTGGCTGCGGATACGTTCAAAGATATCGCCGAACAGGTCCAACTGCTCGTAAACAGGCGCGTTTGCCGCGTTTTCCTGCGCCAAAAGCGGCCCGGCGATTTGCGTTGTCGCAATCACACCTGCCACCGTTCCGCCCACGGCGGCCATCACGAATTTCTTCATTCCAGCTTATCCATCCTGTTCGGTGCTGAACCACGTGAGGGGGTCCATTGGCACATTATTTTCTCTTACTTCTATATAGAGCGTTTCCGAGCGGTCAGCGCCACCCCCTTCACCACCTGTTGAAGCGGGCGTTGCAGCATCTTGCGCAGGCAGGCCGCCCATCAGGCCCAAAGGCGTGCCAGCAGAGATGATCTGCCCCGATGAGCCATAGCTTACGTCAAGCCCGGCAAGGACGATCAGAGTGCCGGGGCGTGGCTCAAGGATTGTCACCGTACCGAAATCCAGAAGCGGTCCGACATAGCGCAGCGTCGCAGCCGTGGGGGAGGTCACCAAAGTGCCGGGGCGCGTGGCCAGCAATATCCCCGGACGCGTGATTCCAGCCGCGTCCGGCTCACCCGCGCGGCGCAGGATCACGCCGCGGGCGGGCATTGGAAACTCGCCGATCAGGTCGTCAATTTCAGGTGGGGTCCAACCCGCATCATCTTCGGCAATGTTGGCAAGCCCACTTGAAAATGCATCCAACGTCTCTGCTGATGCGATGAGGATGGCCGTGCGCACCGGATCTTCGACAAAGCGCTGCGGCAGGTCGGTGCGCTCCGCCATCGCCTGGTTCAGCTCGGATCGAGCGGTTTGCACCTCGGTCAGGCCGGTTTGAAGTTGCACAGCCGCCTGCTCTTGCAAGACGCGCAGGCTTTCCACGTCGTCCAGGTCTTGCCGCAATTGCGCCGCCCGTTGGTTCAGGGCCGGTGTCAGTTCAGCCAGAAGCATCCCCGCGCGGGCGGTGCCATTTGGTCCATCGGGATGCAGAAAAGCGGTGGGCGACTGACCCGGGGACAGGGTTTGCAAGACGGCAACCAGCTGAGCGATTTCAGCATCCCGCGCCTGCAATTGCCCACGCAACTGTGCCTCTCGGATCGACGCACGACGCAATCCCGAGCGCATGGCCGACAGACCAGCCTCGTACGCGTGCACCGTCTCTGTCAGTGCGCGTACACGGTCCCGCGCACTGTCCGCTTCTGACAAACGAACCGATGCCGCCTCAAGCTGCCCGCCCGCAGCCCTTGCCAAGGCACCGGCATCGTCCTGCGCCAGCGCTGGCAGTGCCCACAGGCCAAGGAAAACTGCAGCGACCCATTTCATTCGATCAGACTGTGTCCCGTCATCTCAACTGGCTGTTCCAGCCCCATGAGTTGCAACAGCGTCGGTGCCAAATCGGCCAACCGCCCGTCCTTCAGCGTGCCCTCGGCACCGATCAGCGCCACGGGCACAAGGTTGGTGGTATGGGCCGTGTGCGGCGCGCCAGTGTCGGGATCGATCATGGTTTCGCAATTGCCGTGATCCGCAGTCAGGATCATCGCCCCTCCCACCTGTTCCAGAGCGGGCAGAACACGGCTCAGACCCGTGTCCACTGCCTCGCAAGCGGCAATCGCTGCCTCAAGATCACCCGTGTGCCCAACCATGTCCGGGTTGGCGTAGTTCACCACGATTAGGTCGTAACCGTCTTCGACGGCCGCGACAAACCTGTCCGTCACTTCCACCGACGACATCTCAGGTTGCAGGTCATATGTCGCGACCGAGGGCGACTTGGGCATCGCCCGATCCTCACCATTTTCAGGCTGCTCCTCTCCGCCATTCAGAAAGAACGTCACGTGTGGATACTTTTCGGTTTCCGCCAACCGGAATTGGCGCAGGCCCGCCTTGGCCACCCATGCGCCCAGCGTGTTGACGATCTCGGGCTTGGGATAAACGGTCGTCATATAGGCTTTGTGCGCCTCTGAGTAATCCGCCATGCCCATCAGGCCTGACCAGTCCGGACGTCCTTCTGGGTCAAAGGCGTCAAATCCGGGATCGCCAATGGCTGCCATGATCTCGCGTGCACGATCCGCCCGGAAATTCAGGCAAAAGAACCCGTCGCCATCCTTCGCGCCCTTGTAGCCATCCATGACCGTGGACGGGATGAACTCGTCGGTGGTGTCGTTGGCATATGCCGCTTCAATCGCCGCTTGCGCGCTTTCGGCAACGGGGCCATCGGCCCGGACCACGACGCTATACGCGGTTTCGACCCTGTCCCAGCGGTTGTCGCGATCCATGGCAAAGTAGCGACCTGTCAGGCTGACGACGCGGGCACCCGCCGGCAGATCGTCATGCAATTGCTCAAGATAGCTCAGCGCCGATTTCGGGGCGACATCGCGCCCGTCGGTGATTGCATGGATGACAACGGGCAGGCCCGCATCGGTGCACGCTTTCGCGGCGGCGATCAGGTGGCGGATATGACCGTGCACGCCGCCGTCAGACATCACACCCATCAGATGCGCGCGCCCGCCCGCCTCCTTGATGGCGTTGATCCAGTCGGTCAGGCGTGCGTTGCGGAAAAAGCTGCCGTCTTCGATGGCAAGGTCGATCTGACCGAGATCCATCGCCACCACGCGGCCTGCACCGATGTTGGTATGACCCACCTCGGAATTGCCCATCTGCCCGCGGGGCAGGCCCACGTCCGGGCCATGGGTGATCAGGGTCGCATGGCTGCACGTGTCCATGATGCGATCAAAGGTCGGTGTGCGCGCCAGCTTGGGGGCATTGCCCGTCTCATCTTCGCGCAGACCCCAGCCGTCGAGGATGCACAGTACAACGGGTTTGGGTGGTGCCATCTCGGGTGTCCTTCCGATGTGTTGGTTGCGTTCTACCGCGCGGCCTCGCGCTTGGAAAGAAGGCTTGCGCAGGCATGATGACCCGGTAGGTTTGCGCCGGACGGAGGATATGGACATGAGCGAACACATGCTGGTGCACCTGAACGTGGTGCGCCCTCTCGGTCCCTTCAGCGCCAGTCACCCGCACGCGCAGTACTTCTTTGGCCAACTGCCGCACGTCTTTGCCCGGGCCAAGGCCGATGACGGGATGTATTGGCACAACCACGGCGCACGCCTGCCCGACGGCACCTATGGCGAGATGAGTGACCTTCTGGCTCTGCAAACGGACCGGACCGAGGACAATTTCCATATCCTGACCATGGCTGCATGGCTGCATGGCAGGACGTGCAGGCGATGCACCGCTTTGCCTACCGCGACGAACTGCACCGCGAAGGCATGAAGACATTGCGCGGCTGGGTGGACCGAACACAGGGCCCGACCATGGTGATGTGGTGGGCGACAAAGGGGACGCGCGTGGCGCTGGAAGATGGCTGGAACCGCCTGCATCAGTTGCGGAAAGACGGCCCAAGCGTCGAGGCGTTCACGTTGCAGAACCGCTTCCCACCGCCGGACTGATCACGTGATACGATCCGGCAATCCACGTCGATTGTTCCACCACCGGTGCGGATTGTCGTTGTTCGGGTTGTAGGCTGCGCGACTGGCCCAATCCTCGCGCAGGAAGATCACCGGTTCTTCGTAGTGGTGCACATCCAGAATGGCCCCCATCACGCGCTCCAGCACGGTCACGTCCCGCTCGACAGAGATCTTCAATTCCACCATCGGATAGGTTTCCGTCGCGCCGGCCTTGAACCCGTCCACATGGGTCGTGGTGGTTGATCCCGGTTCGGGCTGCGCCGTCTCGACCCCTACGGCAGAGATGCTGGCATTGCGCTGATACCGGCCATATCCCAACGGGTGCACGGCCATCACTGCGTCCAGAATGCGGTCCGTATCCTCGGGCAAAGTCTGTATTTCCAGCGTCCAGACCGGGATGAACGTGCCCGATTTGGCCTTGTAATCGGCAAGTGTCGTCATGCTGTCCCTCTCAATCCGGGTTGCCCCGCGTAAAACTGATCTTCGACAAATCCGGTGCCTCTTGGGTGGCGGGTAACACCTCGACCGGGGCCGCACCCGGCGTCAGGATATGGCGCAAAAGGCCCACCGGATGGGCCCGCAGCGTCAAGCGGGTCGAGACGTAATCCTCCACCACCTCTTCGCCCAGGCTCATTTCAGGCAGCAGCGCCGTTGGTTCATCCACCACTTCGCCATCCAGATCGGTCGCAAACAGGGGCAGCGCGGGACCGGGCGCAATCGCCTTGGCCTCCCACAGCGCCTCGCGCCGATTTACACCCGCAGCGGCAAAAGCATCTGCTTCGGCCAGCCGCACAATGATACCCGGGGCCAGACCCGCACGGCGCCAGACATCCTGCACCGACTGATAGCCATTGCCCCGCGCCGCCGTCAGCCAACTGGCATCCTCTTCGCTCAGCCCCTTGATCTGCCGGAAGCCCAGCCGCAGGGCGAGACCGCCCTTGCCATCGGGCTCCATCGCATTGTCCCAGAAACTGGCATTCACGCAGATGGGGCGCACATCAACCCCGTGTTCGCGGGCATCCCGCACGATCTGGGCGGGGGCATAGAACCCCATGGGCTGTGAATTCAGCAGCGCACAGGCAAAAATGCCCGGATGGTGGCACTTGATCCAGCTTGAGGCATAGACGAGCAGCGCAAAGCTCGCCGCATGGCTCTCGGGAAAGCCGTAGGAGCCAAAACCCTCGATCTGGGAAAAGCACCGCTCGGCAAAGTCGTCCTCGTATCCGTTCTTGCGCATACCTTTCAGGAACAGGGCACGGAACTCACTGACGCTGCCATGCTTCTTGAACGTCGCGAGCGACCGCCGCAGCCGGTCCGCCTGATCGGGGGTAAAACCCGCGCCCACAATGGCGATCTGCATGGCCTGTTCCTGAAACAGCGGCACGCCCAGCGTCTTGCCCAACACCTGCCCCAACTCGTCCGAGGGGAAAGACACCTCCTCCTCCCCGTTCCGGCGACGGATATAGGGATGCACCATGTCGCCCTGAATGGGCCCCGGACGGATGATGGCCACCTCGATCACCAGATCATAGAAATTGCGGGGCCGCATCCGGGGTAAAAAGTTCATCTGCGCCCGGCTTTCGACCTGAAACACGCCGATACTGTCCGCCGCGCACAGCATGTCATAAACACGCGGGTCCTCTGGCGGCAAGGTCGCAAGGGTATAGTCCTGCTGGTGGTGCATGCTCAGCAAATCAAAGGCCTTGCGGATGCAGGTCAGCATGCCAAGGCTCAACACATCGACCTTCAGAATGCCAAGCGAGTCGATGTCATCCTTGTCCCAGCAGATGACGGTGCGGTCCTCCATCGTCGCGTTTTCAATGGGCACCAATTCATCCAGCCGCCCTTCGGTCACGATGAAGCCACCCACGTGCTGGGACAAATGCCGGGGAAAGCCGTTGATCTCATAGACCAGCTCAATGGTCTGTTGCAGGCGCCGGTCGCGGAAATCGAGGCCGATCTCGGCCATCCGCTCCGCCTCCAACCCCTTGGTCGAGAAGAAGCCCCAAAGCTGCGAGGACAGCGCGGAAATCGTATCCTCGGTCAGACCCATGGCGCGGCCCACCTCGCGAATGGCGCGCTTGCCCCGGTAATGCACGACCGTGGCGCACAGGCCCGCCCGGTGGCGGCCATAGCGCTTATAGATGTGCTGGATCACTTCCTCGCGCCGCTCGTGTTCGAAGTCGACGTCGATATCGGGCGGCTCGTCCCGCGCCTCTGATACAAAGCGTTCGAACACCATCGTGCCCATCTCCGGGCTGACGGAAGTGATGCCCATGCAGTAACACACCACCGAATTGGCCGCCGATCCGCGACCCTGACACAAGATCCCGCGGGATCGCGCGAAATGGACGATGTCGCGGACAGTCAGGAAATAGGGTTCGTATTTCAGCTTGGCGATCAGGGTGAGTTCATGGCGCAGCAGGGTCTGCGCCTTTTCGGGCGCGCCTGCGGGATAGCGCCATTTCAGCCCTTCGTAAGCCAGCCGCTCCAGCCGCTGGCTGGGCGTCTCGTTCTGCGTGATCTCGGACGGGTATTCATAACGCAGCTGATCCAGTGAGAAGGTCAAGCGCCTGGCCAACTCCCCCGTCCGGTGCACCGCCGCCTCGTGCCCGGCGAACAGACGCAGCATGTCCGCCTCACTGCGCAACCGCCCCTCGCCATTGCTAAGGGCCGCGCGGCCCAGTGCATCGACACGGCATTTAAGACGAATGGCGCTGACCACATCCGCCAGCTTGCGCCGCGCGCCGTGGTGCATGCGCGGCGCGGCAGAGGCGAGGGTAGGCAGGCCAAGGCTTCGCGCCTGATCCGCGATATGGTCAAAGCGCGCCGTGTCCCGCCCGTCATAGCTGGGGGTCATCAGTACATGGATGTTTCCAGCAAAGCGGCGCGTCAACCGTCGCGCCGTTTGCACCCAATCAACCGCGCCGCCCTGCACCGTTTGCGCCTGTGGCCACAAAAGCAGGTGGAGACCACCCGCAAAGTCTTCGAGGTCTTGCAATTGCAGGTCACACTCCCCCTTCTCGGCCCGAAGTCGCCCCTTGGAGATGATCCGGCACAGTGACCGCCAGCCTTGCCGGTCCAGTGGCAGCACCGTGATGGGCGGCGCATCGGAAAACAGCAGCCGTGTTGCCGGGATCAGGCGCGGCGTGAGGGCCACAGGCGCACTGGATGGGGCCGGGATGTGATCCGGCCTTGGTGGTCCAATCAGCCCGTGGATCGCGTCGAACTCCCGTCGTTCCTTCACGGCGCGCGCGATGGTCCTGGCCTGCGTGTGCGCGCGCACGATCCCCGCAACAGAATTGTCGTCAGCGATGGCCAGCGCATCCATCCCGATCAGGGTGGCACGGTTCACATACTCCTCGGGGTGGGACGCCCCGGTGAGGAAGGTGAAATTCGACGTGATCGACAGTTCAGTGAACATGTTTCTGGCAGATTCGGTGGCAGCAGAGCACCAGTATATTCACTTTTTGTTCTCATTTGAACGGGTCCTCTCTGGCTCCGCCCTAAACGCCGGGATTATTTGGAAACAGGGAAGGGGGACGGTTGCGCAGCATTCGGGTCGCGCCCGCCTGAATGGGTGGTGCAGATTGGCGCAAAGGAGACATCTCATGCCCACATTCACTGCCCTGCCCACCGCCATCGTCCAAGCCTACCGCGCCGGGGCGCCTGATGCCTTTGGCAATCCACCGGAACGCGCCGTGTCGAATGGCGACGGCAACCCATGTCGCCATTGTCTGCGCGATGTGCCCAAAGGGGCGGATATGCTGGTGCTGGCCCACAAGCCCTTTGACGGGGAACACCCCTATGCCGAGGTTGGGCCCATCTTTCTATGTGCTGATGACTGCCCGCGCGGGGGCGGTGCGGACCTGCCGCCCATCCTGACCACATCGCCGGATTACCTGATCAAGGGCTACTCCACGGACGACCGCATCGTTTACGGCACCGGCGCCATCACCGCGAGCCCCGACATTCAGGACCGGGTGGCCGCGATTTTTGCCGATCCTGACATCGCCTATATCCACGTGCGCTCTGCCCGCAACAATTGCTATCAAGCCCGCATTGATCGCAACGACTAGGCCCTTGTCTGCGCAGCACCCTTGGCCCATAAACGCGGGCGCATGCGCCGCAGCTGAGGATAGCCAACATGACCATTGAAGCGCCCGAAACCAAAACGGTCCACAGCCACCGCGTGGCCTGTGACGGGGGTGAAGGGGCATTGGGGCACCCACGGGTCTGGCTACAGATCCCCGAGGACACCGGCTGGGTCGAATGCCCCTATTGCGATTGCAAATACGTGTATGCAGAGCAAGCCGACGGCTAAGCCAGCCTAGTCGTCGATCACCTGCCGGATCAGCGCATCTACCTGGGTCTGCACGCGCACATTTGCCTGCTCGATCTTCTCGGACAATTCGCGAATCTCTGTTGCGATGATCGCGAAACCCCGCCCGTGTTCGCCGACATGTGCCGCTTCGATGGATGCGTTGATCGCGATCAAGCCCACATTCTGCGAAATCTCACTGATCTCGCGCAGCGCCGTGCGGGCATCTGTACCGGTTTGCGTCGCGACGGAACGCCGGTTCACCCGATCACCATGCAAATCCGCGCTCAGACGGTTCACCAGCTTGGCAAAATGCGCGTTGAAGTCGCCTGCGGCAAACCGGGTCAAGTCGCGCAGATGTGCAGGCTCACATCGCCCCGCTTCGAACGCGCGCGTCATCTCTGCGACTGCGCGGACAAAACGAGACATCGTCTCAACACTGTCGGGCATGTCTGCCACCGTTGCACGCAACCATGCCATCGCGTCCGGATCGATGCCGGGTTCAATCTGCGTACTGGACAACAGGCGCACGCCGGAATGCGCACCGGGCATCGCCCGCTGGATGCCTTCGATGCACTTCTCGCGATCCTCCGGTCCGTCCAGCAGCAATCCAACTGCGCTGTAAAGCGTTGCGCGCGCGCAGTGCGACCGGATCATATCCACGGCGCGCAACAGTTCGATCCGGGCCGCAATACCGGTTGCCCCGGTCTGCTGGCCCAATACATCTGTCACATCGCCCAAACGGTTCATCGCTGTCATGCGCCTGTTGTGGCAAAACTGAGTTAACAAAGGCTTGTGCTTTCCCCCTTTCGGGATTCGTGGCACATCACCCGGGCACAGGCTTACAAGGGGCGGTTCACATGGCGTTTGGCAAAGGGTGTCACCTGCATCTCATCGACGGTTCGGCCTTCATCTTCCGCGCCTATCACGCGCTGCCGCCGCTCACGCGCAAGTCCGACGGGCTGCCCATCGGGGCCGTCGCGGGCTTCTGCAACATGCTCCACAAATATGTCGAAGGGAATCACGGTCCCGACGCGCCGACCCATGTGGCCGTGATCTTTGACAAGGGCAGCCACACCTTCCGCAATGACATGTACGATCAGTACAAAGCCAACCGCGAAGCGATGCCCGAAGACCTGCGCCCGCAGATCCCGCTGACGCGCCAAGCGACCGAAGCCTTCAACATCGCCTGCAAAGAAAAGGAGGGGTACGAGGCAGACGACATTATCGCCACCCTGTCCGTGAAGGCTCGTGCCGCCGGGGGGCGCGTGACCATCATCAGCTCTGACAAGGACCTGATGCAGCTTGTGGGTGACGGGGTCGAGATGTTCGACGCGATGAAGAACAACCGCATCGACCGCGACGGCGTACATGCCAAGTTCGGCGTCTACCCCGAACGCGTGGTGGATGTGCAGGCACTGGCGGGCGACAGCGTTGACAACGTCCCCGGCGCACCCGGCATCGGGGTGAAGACCGCAGCCCTCCTGATCAACGAATACGGCGATCTGGACGCACTTCTCGAACGCGCTGGCGAAATCAAACAACCCAAACGCCGCCAGACCCTGATCGACCACGCCGACCAGATCCGCCTCAGCCGCGACCTCGTCCGGCTGGACGAAAACACGCCCCTCGACTTCACCATCGACGATCTGGAAGTACAGGACCCAAAGCCCGATCAGCTCATGCCCTTTCTGGCCGAGATGGAGTTCCGCACCCTCACCAAGCGCATTGCCGACCAGCTTGGCGTCGACGCGCCCAAGATCAAGGAACCCGCCCCGGCAGAGGCACAGGATGCCCCCGAAGCGCCCAGCTTTGATGATGCCACCTATGAGCACGTGCAGAACGCCGACCAGCTGCAAACCTGGATCGACCTGATCTACGAACGCGGCCACGTCGCCGTGGACACCGAAACCACCGGCCTGAACGAGATGATCGCCGACCTCGTCGGCATCTCGCTGGCCGTGAACCCCGGCCACGCCTGCTACATCCCGCTCACGCACAAGCAAGGCGGCGATGACCTCTTCGGCTCCGACGATCTGGCCGAAGGGCAGATGCCGTTCGAGACCGCGCTTGAGATGCTCAAACCCGTGCTTGAGGACGACAGCATCCTCAAAATCGGTCAAAATATGAAATACGACGCCAAGATCTTTGCGCGTCTGGGCATTCACGTTGCCCCGATCGACGACACCATGCTGCTGTCTTATGCGATGCACGGCGGGCTGCACAATCACGGCATGGACACGCTGTCCGAACGATACCTGGGTCACACGCCCATTCCGATCAAACCGCTCTTGGGTTCCGGTAAATCCGCCAAAACCTTCGATCAGGTCCCGCTGGACGATGCCGTCAAATACGCCACCGAAGATGCCGACATCACCCTGCGCCTCTGGCAGCAGTTCAAACCGCAACTGCATCGGGTGCAGGTTACGCGCGTCTACGAAACGCTCGAACGGCCCATGGTGCATGTTTTGGCGGGTATGGAACGATCCGGCATCAAGGTCGACCGCGATACGCTGTCGCGCATGTCCAACGCCTTTGCCCAGAAAATGGCGGGGCTTGAGGATGAAATCTACGAACTTGCGGGGCGCAAATTCAACGTGGGCTCGCCCAAGCAGCTTGGCGAAATCCTGTTCGACGAAATGGCCATTGAAGGCGGCAAGAAGGGCAAGACGGGGGCCTACGCCACCGGTGCCGACGTGCTCGAAGACCTCGCCACTGAACACGAACTTCCCGCCCGCGTGCTGGACTGGCGGCAACTCTCGAAACTCAAATCCACCTATACCGACGCGCTACAGGACCACATCAACGCCGACACGGGCCGCGTGCACACGTCCTACTCCATTGCAGGTGCGTCCACCGGGCGGCTCGCCTCCACCGACCCCAACCTGCAAAACATCCCGATCCGCACAGAAGAAGGGCGGCGCATCCGCGAGGCGTTTGTCTCCGAGCCGGGCAAAACCCTCGTCGCGCTCGACTATTCCCAGATCGAGCTGCGCATCCTTGCCCACATCGCGCAAATCCCCGAACTGAAACAGGCCTTCGACGACGGCATCGACATCCATGCGCTCACCGCATCGGAAATGTTCAACGTGCCCCTGGATGAAATGACGCCCGACATCCGCCGCCAGGCCAAAGCGATCAACTTCGGCGTCATTTACGGCATCTCGGGCTTCGGGCTGGCACGCAACCTGCGCATCCCGCGGGCCGAGGCGCAGGGCTTCATCGACCGCTACTTCGAACGTTTCCCCGGCATCCGCACCTACATGGACGACACCAAGGCGTTCGCCAAGGAACACGGCTATGTCCAGACGCTGTTCGGACGCAAGATCCACACGCCCGAGATTGCCTCCAAAGGCCCCCGCGCAGGCTTCGCCGCCCGCGCCGCGATTAACGCCCCGATCCAAGGGACTGCCGCCGACGTCATCCGCCGCGCCATGATCCGCATGCCCGACGCAATCAAGGACCTGCCCGCCGCCATGCTGCTGCAAGTCCACGACGAATTGCTGTTCGAAGTCGAAGATGGCGCTGTGGACGACCTGATTGGCGTGGCCCGCGACGTGATGGAAAGCGCCAATGACCCGGTGGTGAAACTGGACGTGAAACTGACTGTGGATGCGGGGCAAGGGCAGAATTGGGCCGAAGCGCACTAACAAGCACGCACAAGGAGCCTCTGGCGACGATGATGATACCGGCACAAGACGATCTGGATTTTCGCGCCCGGTTTGAAGCGGGCCAAGTCGCGCCAACGGATTTCGATCACCGCGCGCATCTGCGACTTGCCTACGTCTACTTGTGCGAAGGATCCGTAGATGCGGCCACAGCGCGCATGCGCACAACGATCAAATCATTCCTGCGCCGCAACGGCGTGCCCCATGGCAAGTACCACGAGACTCTGACCCGGTCTTGGGTGATGGCCGTTCGCTACTTCATGGACAAATCCATTGCCGCATCCTCATTCGACAGCTTCATTGTCTCTGACGCACGCTTGCTCGACACCCGGATCATGCTGACGCACTATCGCAAAGACACGTTGTTCTCTGATGCTGCGCGTGCGGCCTTCGTAGCACCGGACCTTCAGGCTATTCCGCCCGCGCCCTGATCTGCGCGTGCAACCATAAGCCTCTAACCCGCACTGGGCAGGATCGGAAAAACCGCGCCCTGTCGGGCACGATGGTGCATTTTTTCTGGTTAAAGTCCGCTACCAGACCGCGCGATGCCCCAACCCATTGATCCCAGAGCAAAACCATAAAACGCTTGAAAAGTCGTAACCCGACCGAACAGCCTGTCCCCGCGGGGACAAACTCAGTCCGGACGCGTCAACTTGCCCACCAAGCGCCGCGCGGCAGGGGCCACAATCAGCACAATCGGGAAGGCGACGGCCCAGCTTGGCAGCCATGCACCGATCCACTGGCCGATCACACCCGGTATAAATCCAACGGCAAGAAAGGTCGAAATGCCCGACACAAGGAAAGACATCATGCCGCTCAGAACAAATCCAAACGCGATATGGGCATAGCGGGCGGGGATCATGTCATGCTCCTGGACTTGGTCCCGTACACAGATACCAACCGCACCCACGCTGGCAATCTGTACCAGCGCACAGCCTCAGCGCATCCATTTCAACGTGTCGTCAGTGCGCCCGTCAGTTCGGTATTCCGCCGCGACCCAACCGTCATAGCCGCTGGCATCAATGGCTTCGAACAGTGCTGCAAAATCCACGCTGCCCGTCCCCGGCGCGCCACGGTTCGGGGCATCCCCGATCTGAATGTGACGGATCAGACCCTTCATTGCTTCGAAGGTGCCAATCGCATCACCGGTGATCTCCTGCGCGTGGTAGCTGTCAAATTGCAGGCCGACATTCGGCGCCCCCACAGCCTCGATCACTTCTGCGGCCAGATCAAAGCTGTTCATGAACCAATCCGACTGGCTGGCCGGGCACAACGGCTCGATGGTCAGGGTCAGGTCTTGCGGCAGCGTTTCCGACGCCCGCGTCAGGTTCGAGACCAGAGTGGCCCGGGCATCGGCCCCGCGACCGTTCCCGCTCATCACATGAATGATCGACACACCAAGCGCCTGTGCGTATCGCACCGCACGCCTCATGTCATAATCGAACCGTGTCTCTCCGCCCGGCACGGCAGCAAAACCGCGGTCCCCACCGGTGTAGTTTGGTCCCGGCGCATTCAGCAGCACCATCTGCAACCCATTGCGGTTCAGGGCCTCAAGCGTTTCGGGCACCGGCACGTCATAAGGTTGCTGAACCTCGACTGCCACGAACCCGGCCTCCGCCGCCGCATCAAACCGATCGAGATAGGGCAATTCGGCCCAAAGGTATGAAAGATTGGCGGCAAAACGAGGCATCGCGCGGACCCTAGCGAGCAGTTGCGCAATGCACCAGTACGATCAGAAGCTTTCAACCCACGGACGAAGTGCGATCTCATTCGACCAGGCGGAGCGGTGCTGGTCGATCAACTGCATATACGCGGTGGCAATTGCATCCGGGTCCAGCATCTTGTCGGTGCCATCGTCCGTCCGTTCGGCCCGCGCGGTGTTCGATATCCCGCCGTCGATATTGACCCAAGCCACGTGAATTCCCTTCGGGTGCAACTCGCGCGCCATGGATTGGGCCAGACCCCGCTGGGCAAACTTGCCCATGGCGAAAGGTGCGGATTGCGCGAACCCTTTGACGCCAGCGGACGCGCCGGTGAACAGGATCGTGCCGCGCTTGCCGTCTTGTTCATCTTGCCCCTGCATGATGCGGGCCGCAGCCTGTCCCATCAGGAAAGAGCCAAACGCCGTGATCTCGATCGCGCGCCGCACCTCTTCAGGATTAAGATCGGCCACGGGCGCGCGCTGGCGGGCCGATGGGTTGTAGATCGCCACGCGCAACGGGCCGTCGATGGACGCAAACAGCGCACTGACCTGCGCCGGATCGCTGCCATCAAGCGCGACGGTGCGGGCCTTTGTCTCGGACGCCAAATCCGCCAGCTTGTCGGTGTTGCGCGCGCCAAGGATGAGGTCATTCCCACGGGCATGGAGTTGACGGGCAAGCGACGCGGACAGGCCGCTGCCTGCGCCGATGATGACGGCTGTGCCTTGGGTCATGTGCATGTCTCCTGAGCGTGGGCGGACGACACGTCCGCCTTACGGGGATCAGGATGCAGCGGTTTGGCTTATCGAGCCAGAGCAGCGCGCGCACATGTGATGTGCAACCAGTAAGGCGCATCCTGATGCGCCCCGCACGTCAAGGCAGTTCGTCCGACGGGATAATGCCGAAGAACTGGCCCGATGACCAAACCCCGAACCAGCCGTCATGATGCACGCCAAGGTCGACCAACCGATAAAAACTCTTGCGATCAATCAACGCCTCAAGGTCCGCGCGGATCAGAACATATGGCGACGGCTCACCCGTTTCGGCATCCCGCTCCACCCGAATGGGATGCTCGGGGCCCGCCACCGCGCTGTCCTCCACATGCGTGACAAAGGTCAGCACCTGTTCTTCGCCCTCCCCCGACACCTCGAAATCAAGCGCCACAAACGGTGCGTCATCAACCGTGATCCCCACCTTCTCGACCGGGGTCACAAGGAAATACTTGCCCTCTTCACGCTTCAGGATGGACGAAAACAACTTGACCAGACCGGGCCGCCCAATGGGTGTGCCCTGATAGAACCACGTCCCGTCCCGCGCGATGCGCATGTCCAGATCACCGCAAAACGGCGGATTCCAAAGGTGCACCGGCGGCAAACCGCGTGTTTTGGCAGCACTTATCGACGCCACAAGCCCTTCTGCATCAGGTGTCACGGTTTTTTGTCCGCTCATATCTTTTGCCATTCTCCATTGAGGCAATAGGTTGGTATCAAGATCATATATCCCGAATGAAAGAGATGTCATGACTGACGCAGAGGACCTTGTTGCCGAAATCGAGACGCTGGGGGGCAAGTTGGCCGAGGCCAAGGCCTCCATCACAAAGCGGTTCATCGGACAGGAACGGGTTGTGGACCTGACCCTGACGGCGCTTTTGTGCGGCGGTCACGGCCTGCTGATCGGTCTGCCCGGTCTGGGCAAGACGCGTCTGGTCGAAACGCTCAGCACGGTGATGGGGCTGGATGGCAACCGTATCCAGTTCACGCCGGACCTCATGCCTGCGGATATTCTTGGCTCGGAAGTGCTGGACACAGCCGAAGACGGCCACCGCGAATTTCGCTTTGTGCCCGGCCCGATCTTTTGCCAGCTCTTGATGGCGGACGAGATCAACCGCGCCTCACCCCGGACCCAGTCCGCGCTGTTGCAAGCCATGCAGGAAAAGACCGTGACCGTGGCAGGCCATGACCGCTCCTTGGGGACACCGTTCCACGTGCTGGCGACGCAGAACCCGATTGAACAGGAAGGCACCTACCCCCTGCCCGAAGCGCAGCTTGACCGCTTCCTTGTGCAGATTGATGTTCTTTACCCAGATCGCGGAACCGAGCGGGACATTCTTCTGGCCACTACTGGCATCGAAGATGCGCAGGCCACCGCCGTCTTCACGGGTGAAGAGTTGCTGGCCGCCCAAACCTTGCTACGCAGGATGCCCGTGGGCGACAGCGTGGTCGAGATGATCCTTGATCTGGTGCGCGCCTTCCGTCCGGGCGAAGTCGACGCGTCGGAGCAGGTGAAGGAAACCGTCGCGTGGGGTCCCGGCCCGCGCGCCGCCCAAGCGCTGATGCTGGCCGTCCGCGCCCGTGCCCTCCTGCAAGGTCGTCTGGCCCCATCCGCAGAAGACGTGATAGACATGGCGCGCCCCGTCCTGATCCACCGCATGGCGTTGAACTTCGCCGCCCGTGCCCGTGGCGACAGCCTGTCCGATCTGATCGAGCAGACCGCTGCCGGTCTCAGCCGCAAGGACGCCGCCGCGTGATCACCCCCCTCGCCCTGCGCGAAAAGGCTGAAACGCAAGCCGCCCGCTTGCCTGCGCTCTTGGCGCGGGCAGAGCAGTTGGCAGGTGCCGTCCTACTGGGCGAGCATGGCCGCCGCCGTGCCGGTATGGGCGATGATTTCTGGCAGTACCGCCCGGCGCAGATTGGCGACAGCCGCCGCATGATCGACCACCGCAGGTCAGCCATGGGTGACGTCCAATTCGTCCGTGAACGTGAGTGGCAGATTGCGCAATCCGTGATGCTCTGGGTCGATCAGGGGGCCGCGATGCGCTTCGCCTCCAGCGATGAGGTGCCATCAAAGGCCGAGCGCGCCCGCGTGCTGGGTCTGGCCTGTGCCATCCTGCTGATCCGTGGCGGCGAACGTGTCGGTCTCACCGGCACCCGCCTGCCGCCGCGCCGGGGCAATGCACAAATCCTCCGGCTGGCCGAGATGTTCACCGAGGACGCAGAGCACGACTATGAACCGCCCGAGCACCGCGCCATGATCCCCCATGCCCGCGCCGTCTTTGTCTCCGATTTCATGGGCAACATAGATGACGTGAAAACCGCACTGACCAAGGCCGCGGATCGTGGGGTGCGTGGGGTTCTGCTTCATGTGCTTGATCCGGCTGAGGAGGCGTTTCCGTTTCGGGGACGCACCATTTTTGAAAGCGTCGGTGGGACGTTGGAGCATGAGACGTTGAAAGCCGCGGACCTCAAGGACCGGTATCTGGAGCGGCTTGCGGCGCGCAAAGCCGAGTTGCAGCACCTGTGTTCCGTTGCCGGTTGGCAGTACGGCTTGCACCACACCGACACGCCTGCGCAAGCGGGCCTGTTGTGGCTGTGGCGCGCGCTTGATGGCGGGCGGGCGGGCGCATGATGGTGCTTGGCCCCATCGGCTTCGCGGCCCCGTGGCTGCTTGTGGCGTTGGTCGCGTTGCCCATCCTGTGGCTGATCCTGCGCGCCATTCCCCCCGCGCCCATTCGCCAGCGCTTTCCCGGTGTGGCGCTGCTGTTGGGCTTGCAGGACGACGAAAGCGTGTCCGACCGCACCCCGTGGTGGTTGCTGCTGATCCGCATGCTGGCCGTGGCTGTGATGATCCTCGGGTTGGCTGGCCCCGTCCTGAACCCTGAAGATGATGGCACGGCAAGCGATGGCCCGCTTTTGATTGCCGTCGATGGCAGCTGGGCCGGTGCCGCGCGGTGGACGCGGTTGACCGAAGCGCTCGACGCTGAATTGCGCCGTGCAGGGGCCAATGGGCGAGAGGTGGCCTTGCTTGATCTGGCCGACCCGCAAGCGCCTGTATTCCGCGCCGCCAACACCGTGGCTGCGACCCTGCCCGGATTGACCCCATCTCCGTGGCAACCGGCGGGCGCAGATGCGTTGGCTGCAATCCTGCCCGAAGGTACGTTTGAAACGGTGTGGTTCAGCGATGCGCTGGACTACCCCGCCCGCGCTGACCTGCTGGCAGCTTTCCAGACCCGTGGCCCCGTGCGCGTTGTGCAAAGCGCCTCCGACATCATCGCCCTGACGCCCGCCGCCTACGTGGACGGCGTGGTCGAGGTGACGGCCGTCCGCGCCGACGGGGGACCGGAGCGTGGTGTCAGCATCTTGGCGCAAGGTCGTGACCCCGCGGGGAACGCGACGATCCTTGCCACCGCGAACGCCGTGTTCGACACCGGCGCCACGACAGCGACTACATCCCTGTCCCTGCCCGCCGAATTGCGCGCTCGTGTGACCCGGTTCGAAGTGGCAAATGCCCGCTCTGCCGGGGCTGTCACTCTGGTCGATGACAGTCTGCGCCGCCGCGAGATCGCTTTGATCGCAGGTCGTGAAGGCCGCGAGGGGTTGGAGCTGTTGTCGCCCCTCCACTACCTTGAACGCGCGCTTGCCCCGAATGCTGACCTGCTGCGCGGGGCGCTCACCGATGTGCTGCCTGCGAACCCGGACGTGATTGTGCTGGCCGATGTGGCGACCCTGTCGGACGGTGAGGGGGATGCCATTCTCGACTGGGTGGCAGAGGGCGGGCTGCTTCTGCGCTTTGCTGGGCCCCGCGTGGCCGCCAGCGATATCAGCCGCAGCACCGAGGACCCGCTGATGCCCGTGCGCCTGCGCGCCGGGGGCCGCAGTGTGGGCGGGGCGATGAGCTGGGGCTCCCCCAAGACGCTGGCCCCGTTCCGCGAAAACTCGCCCTTCTTTGGTCTGCCGGTGCCCGCCGATGTCGCCATCACGGCGCAAGTCATGGCCCAGCCCGATCCCACGCTGGCCGAACGCGTGATTGCTGAACTGAGCGATGGCACGCCGCTGGTCACACGCAAGCGCGAAGGGCAGGGCCAGATCGTGCTGTTCCACGTGACTGCGAACGCCGAATGGTCATCGCTGCCTTTGTCAGGCCTCTTTGTCGAGATGCTGGAACGGTTGGCTGTGTCGGCGACCAGTTCTTCGCCCGAAGCGGGCGACCTCGAAGGGACAATCTGGACACCGGAGGTGGTAATGGATGGATATGGCGCGTTGCGGGATGCAGGCGCGATGCCCGGCGTGCCCGGCCCCGCTTTGGTCAGTGACCCCACGGGGCCAAACCTGTTGCCCGGTGTTTATGTGTCCGGTGATCTTGCATTGGCGCGGAATGTGCTGACGGCAGAGGCAACGTTGGAGCCTGCGACGTGGCCCGCAGATGTGCCGGTGTCTGGTCTTGTGGCCGCACCTGAACGTCCTCTTGGTGGGCTCTTGCTTGCTGCTGCGATTGCGTTGTTGCTGGCGGATGTCTTGGCGTCACTGGCGCTGTCGGGACGACTGACAGGTCGGGTGCGGGCGACCGCTTCGGCCCTGATTGCGGCACTGCTGATCGGGGGTGTTGCCGCGCCGGGTGCGCAGGCACAGGAAGAACCGGTTGATGAAATCGCCGCTGCCGCCGAGGTGGTGCTGGCCCATGTCATTACGGGCGACCCTGATGTCGATGAGGTGGCCGAAGCGGGCCTGCGCGGTCTGTCGGACACGCTGTTCTTCCGCACCTCGGTCGAGCCTGCTCCGCCGTTTGCCGTCGATCTGGAAACTGATGAGTTGGCGTTCTTTCCCATTCTCTATTGGCCGATCACGCCCGATCAACCCCGCCCCTCTCAAGAAGCCTATGCCAAGCTGAACGACTACCTGCGCTCGGGCGGTTTGATCCTGTTCGACACGCGTGATGGTGATGTGGCGGGCTTTGGTGGGTCCACCCCGAACGGGCGCAAGTTGCAGGATTTGGCCGCGCCCCTCGATATCCCTGCGCTGGAGCCGGTGCCGCGCGACCACGTTCTGACCCGCACCTTCTACCTTTTGCAGGAGTTTCCCGGTCGCCACCTGAATGGTGAGATATGGGTCGAGGCCGCCCCACCCGGCGCCGAGCAAGTCGAAGGCATGCCCTTCCGCAACCTCAATGACGGCGTGACCCCTGTGGTCATCGGTGGCAATGACTGGGCCTCCGCCTGGGCTGTGACGTCATCGGGTCAAGCGATGCTGCCCGTGGGCCGCGGTTTTGGCGGCGAACGGCAGCGCGAGTTGGCGTATCGCTTTGGCGTGAACTTGGTCATGCACGTGCTGACTGGCAATTACAAAAGCGATCAGGTCCACGTGCCTGCCTTGCTGGATCGGTTGGGCCAATGACCGGAACTGTTCTGTTTGATCCGCTGTTGCCGTGGCCGTTTCTGGCGGTTGTCGCAGCGCTGGCTGTGGCCGGGGTTGCCTTGGCATTGATCCGGGGCCTGAACGGCTGGGCTTTGCGCGGGATGGCCGCACTGGTCGTGCTGGCCGCCTTATCTGGCCCGTCCTTGCAGCAGGAAGACCGCGCGCCGCTCTCGGATATCGTCATCGTGGCCGAAGACCAAAGCGCCAGCCAAGGGCTGCGTGACCGACCCGACCAAACCGCATCCGCCGCTGACGCGATCGAGGCCGCATTCTCGGCCCGTGAAGACACAGAAGTGCGCCGCATCACCGTACCCGATGGCGAGGAAGACGCGGGCACGCGCCTGATGACCGCCCTGTCCGACGCCTTGGCCGAGGAACCCCGCGCCCGTGTCGCCGGTCTGATTGCCCTGAGCGATGGGCAGGTGCATGACGCCGACCGGCCCCTTGATCTGCCAGCCCCCCTGCATCTGCTCCTGACAGGGCGCGAGACGGATTGGGACCGCCGCTTGCTGGTCAAGAACGCCCCGGCCTTCGCCATCATTGGCGAGCCTGTCACCCTGACCCTGCGCATCGAAGACACCGGCGCTGTCCCCGCGGGGACAGAAATTGCCCCGCTCGATATCTCTGTCGATGGGGCACCTCCACAACGTTTCAATGTGCGCATTGGTGAGGACATCGAACTGCCCGTCAGCCTGCCCCATGGCGGGCGCAATGTCATCCAGTTCACCGTGCCCGAGGCCGATGGCGAGTTGACCGACCGCAACAACACGGCCCTCATCCAGATGAACGGTGTGCGCGACCGCCTGCGTGTCCTGCTGGTGTCAGGCGAGCCGCATGCAGGGGGCCGCACATGGCGCAATTTGCTGAAGTCCGACAGTTCGGTTGACCTGGTCCACTTCACCATCCTGCGCCCACCTGAAAAACAGGACGGTGTGCCTGTGGGTGAGCTGTCTCTGATCGCGTTCCCGACCCGCGAGTTGTTTCTGGAAAAGATCGACGATTTCGATCTGATCATTTTTGATCGCTACAAGCGGCGGGGGATTTTGCCCGCGCTCTATCTGGACAACGTGGCCCGTTACATCCGCGATGGCGGTGCGGTTTTGATCGCTGCGGGTCCTGATTTTGCCAGTGCCGACAGTCTTTACCGTTCGCCCCTTGGATCCGTCATTCCGGCCCAACCGTCGGCGCGTGTGCTGGAAGAAGCCTTTCATCCCGAAGTGTCGGAGTTGGGTCAGAAGCATCCGGTCACCACGGGCCTGCCTGCGGCGGGTGATTGGGGCCGCTGGTTGCGTCAGATTGATGTAGAGGCGCAGTCGGGCAGTGTCGTCATGGAGGGTATCGACGAACGCCCCCTGCTGATCCTTGACCGGGTGGAGGAGGGGCGCGTGGCGCTACTCGCCTCTGACCATGCGTGGCTGTGGAACCGGGGTTATGAGGGCGGCGGGCCGCAGTTGGAATTGCTGCGCCGTCTGGCCCACTGGATGATGAAAGAGCCCGAGCTTGAGGAAGAGGCGTTGACAGCCGTGGCCACGGGTCAGTCGATGCGGATCGAACGCCGGACCCTGAACGATACCGTACCGCCTGTGACCATCACGGACCCCTCGGGCAACGTGGTCGAGTTGGAGATGACGGAGGCAGGGCCCGGTCGGTTTGCAGCGGAGTTCGAAGGGCCCGAGATTGGGCTTTATCGTTTGCAGAACGGCGAGTCTGAGACAGTGATTGGCCTTGGTCCCGCAGCCCCCAAGGAGTTCGAAGCGACCATCGCAACCGGTGACATTCTGGCAGCCCGCGTTGAAAGCACGCGCGGAGGTGTGCTGCGTCTGGAAGAGGGCACGCCGCGTATTCGTACCGTGCGCGAGGGACGCCCGGCTGCGGGCCGAGGCTGGATCGGGATCATGCCGCGCGGGGCGTATGAGACGCAGGATGTGCGCCAGATGGGCCTGTTGCCGCCGTGGCTGGTGTTGCTCTTGGCTTCTGGCTTCATCGTGGGCGCGTGGTTGCGTGAGGGGCGGCGCTAGCGCACTTCGATGCTGGCGCGTGTGCTGCGGCCTGTGGCGTCGATGACTGCGATGTCAGAGAAGCCTTGGTTAAGCGCGCCGATGTCGATCTGGCGGTCCCGGACCTGCGCGGCCACAACGGCACCGTTCACCAACACCGTCAGGGGCAGAGCGCCCCCCGCCACCTTCACCACCGCTGCGTTGTGCGCCAGTCGTGCGCCGTCTGGCGGGAACACCATTTCTGGGCCTGTGCCCATGTCCGCCCCGCGCCCGAACCGGCGCAGCGGCGGGGGCAAGTCTGCGGTCGCCAGTAGCAACGTATCCGGTGGCGGCGGTGGGGCCGGTGTGAGCTGTGGTTTCAATCGCCCGAACGCTTCGAACAGGATCGGTGCGGCATGTGCGCCGCCGAACGCGCCGGGCACGGGGGTGCCATCGGGCCGCCCCATCCACACGCCGATCACATGCTGCCCGTCGAACCCGATGGCCCATGCGTCGCGGTGCCCATAGGAGGTGCCGGTCTTGTAGGCGAGGCCCGCTGGTGCACCGGGGGGTGGCGCGATGCCACGCAGGATGTCGCCAACCTGCCAAGCGGCACGGGGCGCGATGAGGGTGGTGTCAGTGGCGGCGAGGTGTCCGTAGACCGACACAAGGTCTTCGAGGCTGAGACCAACGCCGCCCAAGGCCACGGCCAATCCGGCGCGTCCTCCGGGCAAGGCCGGGTCCGCGCCGAAAGCGCGCAGGGCAGCCATCAGGCGTTCGGGGCCAAGGGCTTCGGTCAACGCAACGGGTGGGATGTTGAGGGACAGGGTCAGCGCCTGCCGCGCAGTTACATCACCACGGTATGTGCCGTCAAAGTTCTGCGGGGCGTAACGGCCGAAACGTGTAGGTTTGTCGGCAAAGACAGTTGCGGGATGGGCCAGCCCACGGTCAAAGGCGAGCGCGTAGATCAGCGGTTTCAGGGTCGAGCCGGGGCTGCGCTTGGCGCGCGTCATGTCGATGAAGCCGGGGGTGCCGCCCGCGTCCGAATAGTGCGGCGCGCCGACACGGGCGAGGATGTCGCCCATGCGGTGATCCATAACCATCAGAGCAAGCGAGACCCCCGGGGCTTGCTTGGCGCCATGCAGCTGGATGAGCGTGTGCATCTGTCTTTGCAGGGGGGCCGAGAGGGTTGTGTGGAGATGCTGTTCGATTGGATTTGCCAGACGCAGCGCATCTGCTTCGTGCGGGGCGAGGCGCGGCAGGTTGCGCATTTTGGTTGGCACTTTTGTGTGCGATGGGTCCGCACCGACACGCGCCAGCACCCTGTTGCGCGCGACCTGAGCAGACTGCGGGTGCCGGTCAGGGCGGCGCGCTTCCGGTGCTTGGGGAAGGGCCACAAGCAGGGCCGCTTCGGCATCCGTCAACCGCGTGGGTTCCTTGCCGAACCATGTGAACGCAGCGCTCCGCACCCCTTCGATCCGACCGCCATAAGGGGCGTGTTGCAAGTACAGGTGCAGGATGTCGTCCTTGCTCAGCCGCCGCTCCTGCGCCCACGCGACCCGCATTTGCCGCAGCTTGCCCCGGATCGACCCGGTGCCGGAGTTTTCCAGCAGCCGCGCGACCTGCATGGTCAGCGTCGAGCCGCCCGACACCACCTGCCCGGATGTCACCGCCTGCCAAACGGCGCGCAGTATGGCCCGGCCATCGACGCCGTTGTGACGGTGGAACCGCTTGTCTTCATAGGCGATCAGCATGTCCGTCAGCCGTGTGTCCACGCCCCCGCGCGGGACCGCGAGCCTGATCCGCCCATCCTCCACCGCGAAGGCGCGCATGAGGGTGCCGTTCCGATCCACCATCTCGACGGAGGTTTCAGTGAGCGTTGTGGGCAGCACCGTTCGCTCCACCCACCCGTCCCATGCATCGTGCAGGCTGGCTGCCAAGAGCATCACCGCAGCAATGGCAAAGAGAGGACGATGCGGGTGTTTCACTCCGTCACCACCGTGCGGCCTGTGCCTGTGACGGCGCGGTATTCGGCACGGTACATATCCTCGACCAAGGCCGCCGGGTGGTAGAAGTCACCGGGACTGACCGCGCGCGCAATATAGGCGAGGCGGAAGGGGTCGTCGCTGCGGTGGTTCACAGCGGCAAGGAAGCGGTCGGAGCGAAACTCGGCATGTTCCGTCTGTGCTGTTTGCAACCAGTCGAGGCCCGCGATGTCGCCCGAGCGGATGAGGTTCGGGTTGTCGATCTCGATGCCCGCAGGCAGTGGGTCATCGATCATCAGGCGCGCGCCCACGGTTTCGAATGGTGTCACCGTCAGCACGATCACGCGGCGTTCCCCAATGGTCCATGGGCCTTGTACCTGCGCGCCTTCCATGTCGTAGGCGGTGCGGGTGATGCTGTAGCCGTAGCCGCCCGCCTCCGGTGCCGTCACTGGGACGCCGTAGGTTGTGAGGGTGACGTCCTGTGCTTGGCCCGAGATGTTGCGGATGACGGAGGTGGCATCGCCTTGGGTACGGCTTTGGACGACGGGACCGGAAACGGGTGTGTCATCGACCGAAAGTGCGGGTGTGCCTGCGCCTGTCCGCAACGCTTGGGCGGCCATCAGCACCTGGGCCGCTTCTTGGGTGGAGTAGCCGCCGCGCCTTGCGGTGATTGAGGCCGCAAGTTGCGATTGGTTCACGCGGGTGCTGCCTGCTTCGGCGGCGAGGTGCAGAAGGCCAGCCGCGTCCCGCAGGGGTGTGCCATAGTCGGAGCGCCAAAGGCCGCTGTCATTGCCCTGCGCCGCCAGATCCTGCGCCAGACCAAAGAGCCGGTCGGCGCGGGTTTGCTCTCCGTACGCGGCCAGAGCCGCACCGAGTTGTGCGCGGGCCAGTGGGGTTGAGAAGGCTTTCGCCTTGGTGTCGGCGTAGTAGCGCAGGTCACCGATAGAGGCGGCACCGTTGCGCGCCAGCACCATCAGGGCATAGGCGATGTCCTCGCCCCCTTCGTCGAAGTCGGGCGCGTAGTTGATCCGGTTGCGCAGGTTGTCGAGGGCGAGGCGCAGGGCGCGGTCGGGGACGTCGTGCCCTTGGTCCTGCGCGCGACTGAGGAAGTCAGTGACATAGGCGTCGAGCCAGAAGTCCCCCGATTGCGCACGCCAGAGGCCGAAGGCCCCGTTGCTGGCTTGCCGTGTGAGAACGCGGGTGATGGCCGTGTCGATCCGTTGGTCGATATCCGCCAGCCCTGCCGCCTGGGCCGTGCGCGGCAGGTAGAGCAGTGGGAGAGCCGCGGAGGTCACCTGTTCGGTGCAGCCATAGGGGTAGCGGTCAAGCTGGCTGATCAGGCCCGGCATGTCGAACCGTGCGAGCGGTCCGGCGGCCAGAGTGGCCCGCGCGTTGCCGGGGCGCAGGTTGGCAAAGACGTTGTCGTCGAAGGTCAGCGCCTCGCCTGCGGCCAGTGACAGGCGGCGGGTGGTGGCAATTGTGGGATCGTTGGACCGAACGCCCAGCGTCAGCGATTTATGCAGGACCGTGCCGTCGGGTGTGGTCAGGGCGATGTCGATGCTGTGGTCTCCGACACTGTCTGCCGACAGGGGAAGCGACAGGCGCAGGGTACCGCTTGCTGACAGGTCGATGTTGCCGGGTGCCGTCCCGACCGACACGCCATTGGCTGTGACTTGCAAGGGCATTTGGCCTGCTGCACCTGCCGCATGGACGAACTCCAGTTGCACGCGGCTTTGGTCCCCGGGGGCGAGGAAGCGCGGCAGGGCAGCGGAGATCACCACCGGGTCGCGCGCGACGATGTCTTGTGTGGCTTGCCCGACCCCTGCGTCAGACCATGCCACGGCCATCAGGCGGATAGTGCCGTTGAAGTTGGGGCGGGGGATCGTGACCTGTGCCGTGCCATCTGTCCCCACGGGGACAAGGCCGGAGAATGTGGCCATGACGGCCTCGGTCGGAGGTGGGCTTTGGCGTTGCAACCCGCCGCTGGCATCCCCGCCCGAGCGGACTGTGCCAAGCGCGCCGCTTTGTCCGTCAATGAGCCTGCCATAAACGTCGCGCAGATCGACGCCCAAGCGGCGCTGGCCGAAATAATGGCCCTGGGGGTTGGGCGGCTCAAAGCCCGTGAGGTTGAGTATGCCCACATCGACCGCTGCCAACGTGACGAAGCCCGCCGCGCCGTTGAAGCCATCGACGCGCACAGTGACGTCCGTGGTGCCGGGCTGACCATCCACCTCTTGCGGGGCGTCGATGGAAACGCTCAGCGCCTTTGCGCCGGGGTCAATGCTGGCATGGGCAAGGCCCAATACGCGGGCCGGGCCGGGGTCAGAAGATACACCGCTGCGCAGGACGGAGGCTGTGACGTATGCACCCGTGCCCCAGTCCGCCGTGATATCCAGCGGGATGACATTCTCACCTGCTGTGACAGGGATCGCCTGACGAGAGATGACATCGCCAGACAGGACCGACACCAGCGCCACGCCATCATGTGGTGGGACGATGCGCAATTGCGCCGTGTCGCCAACGGTGTAGCGTTCGGCATCCAGCGACAACGTCAACCGGTCAGGTGTATTGCTGCTGTCTGCGCCGCCGTACCAACCCGATGCGAAATTGACCGAGCTGGCAGTGTAGAGACCTTGGGTGCTTTCAACGATCAGTTCGTAATCGCCCCAGTCGGTGGGCGTGCTAATCTGGAGCGGGTCGGTGCCCAGAACGGCAGTTCCTTGGGCCACACGTATGCGCCGCGAAATCGGTTCCCAGTTCCAATTGCCGAACAGCTGATACCACTGGTAACGCGTCTCGACCCGATTGACGGTCCATTGCACCGGCATGTCCGATTGTGCACCGACAGCGATTACCTCGAACACGGCTGTGCCGCCTTCGGGCAGGACGTCGTCGAAGGCGGGTTTGATCCCAATGACAGGCCCTTGGGGCGCGATGGGGCGCGTCAGTTGGCGCTCGACCGGGCGGCCACCGCTGTCAGAGACGCGGATGGTGGCCGTGGCTTCGAGTAGGATGTCCTCGGCTTCAATCTGGGGCCATGGGAGTGCGAGTTGTACCTGCCCCGAAGTGTCCGTGCGTGCGCCGGAGGTATAGCGGCGCTGCGGAGAGAAGGCCGCATCATGGCGGCCAAAGCGGTAGCCGGGATAGGCCTCAAGCGTGGTGCGGCGTTGCAATTGTATGTCGCCTTCGACCGACAGGTCCGCGCCGGGTGCGCCGAAGAGGTATTGGGCATCCACGTTGATCATGGCGGGAATGCTGAGCGTCAGCGGGGTGTCATCTGCGGTCAGCGTCACGTCGATCCGGTCTGGGATAAAGTCTTCGACCAGCACGGTTTGGGTGGCGAGGGCTGGTGCATTTACATCGCCCTTCACCTCGATCCGCCATGTGCCGCGCGGGACGGTTGCGCCCAAGGGAAGCGCCACCACGTGCCCACCGCTTTGAGCATCTGTGCTGAGGGTCCGGCTGTACTCCACGCCGTCGGAGCGGCTGAGAATTACGGTGAGCGGCAGACCCGTGATGGCTTGCGCCTTGTCATCCCGGGCAAGCGCCGTCAGGTGGATCGTGGCGCCGGGTCGGTACGCGCCACGGTCGGTCGTTACAAAAAGGTCAATAGGTGGGGCCGGGGGACGTCCCTCGACGCCGCGGTTCGACAGGTCAAAGGCGGGGTCGGTCAGCGGCAGGAACACGAAGTCATCTGCTGTTTCCACCTGCACCATGGCCGGACGTGCAGCACCGCGGCCCCGAGTGAGCCCCGCATCGAACTCAACGAACCCATCGGCATCAGATTGCGCCGTGCGAAGCACTGCGTTGGCTTGGGAGATCAGGCGCACCGTTGCCCCTTGCACTGCGCCCGCATCACTGAGTGCGCGTACCGCAGCCGTCAGCCCGTCATTGCCCTGCCATGTGCTGAGCCCAAGATCGGACAGCACGAACCATTGCGTGGCCGCCACTACGTCAGACGCATCGCGCCCGGTTTGTCGTGCCGACACGACGTAGACGCCGGGCGGTTGGTCGGCCAGCGCTTCGTCCAATGGCAGGCGGGTGCGCATTTCGGTGTTCAGTTCGTTCTGCACTTCACCCGTACCACGCCAGATTTCCTGTGCGATGTCGGCATTGAACTCTTCCACCTGCCATTGCGACAGCGGGCGGCCAAAGAAGTCGCGGCGCAAGGACTGCACGAGGTTTCGGTCGCTCACACGGCTCAGGATCAGGTCGACGGTGTTCACATTCACCGTCTCGACCGGGATGCTGGCCCCTGCCCCGCGGGCCAGCACATAGCCGCGCCCGGGGAACCGTACGACAGGCGCGCGGTCACGCACATAAAGGGTCAGCGGCACGTCCTTGGACAAAACTTCTCCGCTGTCGGCGGGCAGGCCGGAGCGGAAGGTCACGGTGTAGCGTTCCCCGTGCACAACACCATCGATGCACAGATCACGGCCATCAGCCGAAATCACAAGACCCGGGGTGGTCGTGCGCACAAAAGGTTCATAATCCACGCCCCCTTTGGCCAGTGGCTCGGAAAAGGTGGCGCAAATGCGCGGAGCGGCACTGTCGTTGTCCACCTGATGTTCGATGATCCGGAACCCGAATTTTCCGATGGCGTCGTCCAATGCTTGGGCCACGTCATCGCGTGGCTGAATGCTTTGAGCCTGACGCAGTACGGTGATCGTGTCGCGGCCACGCCCATTGCGTTCCAACGCGTCGGCGAGGGTTTGAAGGGCGCTGACTTGTCCGCCCGGTGTCTCTGCACGCAGGTATCCGTTGTAGGCGGCAGGCACCGCTATCTGCCGCGCGCGGCGGCGGTCGGCAGACGACACATTTTCGGTCTGGCGCAGGGCGATGTAGGCATACCGGGTCCAGAGATCCGGCGCGTCTGTTACCGCCACGGCCGTGCCCATCCAGCGCAGGGCCGCCGCACGATCCCCCCGCGCCCATGCTGCCCGCGAAGCCGCCAGTAGATCGTCGATGGTTTCACCGGATTGGGCAAAGCGAAGGCCGATGTCCAAAGCCAAGGCACGGGCTGCGTCAGTGTCCTGTTGTGGTAGACCCAGCGCACTGGCACGTCGGTCAGCGGATGCTCTCAGGGTAGTCTGCAACGGCACCTTCGTGGCCGAGCGTGCACCCACGTAAGGTTGCCGGTCGGTAATCTGGGACTTTGGGAAACAGGCGTTTGAGCGGTCGTTGAAGGTGAACGCTTCGCACGCGTCATCGGCGCTGCACGCCCGCACACACGCGTCGAACGTGGTATCAAAAAGAGCCGTACGATCTGCTCCGAAGAAATCCATGTCTCGGGTGACGACATAGCGGTGGTCTGGAACAGCATCCTGCCCCCACGCCAATGTCGACCAGAATGCAGCACCCAGAATCGCAATCACGTAACGCATCTTTTTACCCCTCACTCCCGGCATCCATGGCTCAAGCCTGCCACGGCGCCAGTCCCGCGTGCAACGGTTTCGCCCCGGAGTTAAGCCGTTCTTCATCCTCTCCGTGGAATACCGGGACAATATGGTCGCGGCGGAGGGCTGGCATGAGCCTTGCAAACAAACTGGCAGAAGAGCGGCGCGGTCGCCTTGCAGCCGAACGTTTGCTCGAATTGAAAGAGGCAGAGCTTTCGGCGGCGAACCGTAAGCTTGGCAAACATGCCGCCGCCCTGCAGGGCGAGATCGTGGAGACCAGAGCCCAGGTGGCGACGGTCAAAACCGAAAACGAACGCGTCAAGACCGAGCTGGGGCAGGCAAACCAGAAGGTCCAGATCGCGGAGCGTCGGTTGTGGCATTCGGTTCAAACCATCACCGACGGCTTTGCCTTCTTCAACTCCGACAATCAGATGATCGCAGCCAACGAAAGCTACCTTGCGATTTTTCAGGGCATCGACTCCATCCGGCCCGGCGTGAATTACGTCAGCATCCTACAGATCATGACGGACGAAGGGATCGTGAACACGGACGGCATGGAGGCTCAGGCATGGCGGCAAGTGATGCTGGACCGATGGATGCAGCCGCAGCCCGAACCGGTGACGATCCGGCTCTGGAATGACCAGTACATCAAACTTGTGGACAGACGCGGGCAAGGCGGCGACATCGTCTCGCTTGGGCTGAACATCACCGAATCCGTGCGGTACCAACAGCAACTGAAGACCGCCCGCGCCGAGGCGGAGGCGGCCAGCCGCGCCAAGTCGGCCTTTCTTGCCAATATGAGCCATGAAATCCGCACACCCATGAACGGGGTGGTGGGTATGGCTGAACTGCTGGCCGATACCGGGCTGAATGAAGAACAACAGCTCTACGTCGACACGATCAAGAATTCGGGTGAGGCCCTGCTCGTCATCATCAATGACGTGCTCGACTATTCCAAGATCGAGGCCCAGAAGCTGCAATTGCATGTCGAGCCGTTCGATCTTGAGCGCAGCATTCACGAAGTCATCATGCTGCTGCAAACCTCGGCCCGCGATAAGGGGCTAACCTTGCTGCTGGACTACGATCTGTTCCTGCCGACCATGTATATGGGCGATCCGGGTCGTATACGGCAGGTTCTGACCAACCTGATGGGCAATGCCGTCAAATTCACCAGCGAGGGGCATGTCCTTGTCCGTGTCACAGGTATTCCCGATCTGGAGGCGGGGCATGCGGATGTGACCATCGTGATCGAGGATACCGGCATCGGCATTCCAGACGACAAGATCGATCACATCTTTGGTGAGTTCAATCAGGTCGAAAATGAACGCAACCGCCAGTTCGATGGGACCGGGCTGGGTCTCGCCATCTCGCAGCGGCTGGTCAAGTTGATGGAAGGCGAGGTTTGGGTCAGTAGTGAAGAAGGCTTGGGTTCGGTCTTTGGGTTCCGCATTCCTCTGAGGCTGAGCGAGGCGAAGTTGCCCGAACATCCGCCCGTGCCCGAAGGGTTGCGGCGCGTGATGGTCGTCGACGATGTCGAGGCAAACCGAATGATCCTGCAGCGCCAGCTTGAGCAGTTGGGCTTGGGCGTGATTTGTTGTGCATCAGGAAAACAGGCGCTGCGAGAGATGGATGACATCGATCTGATCCTGACCGATCACAACATGCCGGATATGGACGGGTTGGAATTGGCGGAAGCCGTGCGCGCTTCTGGTAGTGAAACGCCAATCCTGCTGCTGAGTTCGAACCCCAGCTTTGCAATCAATGATCCCGGCGCCAGGCACCTTCACGCGATCATGCAAAAACCGGTGCCACGCGCGGACCTGTTTGCGCGGCTCGAAAGCGTGGGGCCGGTCATCGGGCAGAACGGAGTCCCGATTGAGCCCTCAACGACGCGACGGATGATCGTTTTGGCGGCCGAAGACAACAGGACCAACCAGCTTGTGTTCAGCAAGATGGTCAAGGATGCGGATATCGATCTGCACTTTGCCAATAACGGGCTCGAGGCGATTGAGCTGTTCGAGGAGCTGTCGCCCGATCTGATCTTCATGGACATCTCCATGCCCAAGATGGACGGCAAGGAGGCGACCGAGAAAATCCGTGCGCTGGAAAAACAGAGTGGCGCCCATGTCCCCATAGTGGCGCTGACAGCGCACGCGATGGACGGTGATGACAAGGGCATTCTTGAGGCGGGCTTGGATCACTACCTGACCAAACCTCTGCGCAAGCCGGAAATCCACGGAATGCTACGCGAGAAATGCCCAGTAGATGTGAGCCCCCCCTTCACGGACCTGCCCGACGAGGGTGCCGCCTAGCTACTGGGGTACGGTCTCACGAATACCGGTTTCGCATCGGTGGACAGGTCAGACTTGTACACATACCCATCAGCGTTGAAATTGCGCACCCCGTCGATGTCGGTGACCCGGTTCTGGATGATGTGCCGCGCCATCGCGCCGCGTGCCCGCTTTGCAAAGAAGCTGACGATTTTCGGACCCTGTCCTTTGTCCTCCATGAACGCAGGGGTGATCAGTTGCAGCTTCAGTGCCATTTCCGGAACGGCGCCGAAATACTCTTGGCTGGCGCAATTCACGAGCATGTCTGTTCCGACCTGCTCGGCCTGCGTGTTCAGCGTTTTGGCCAGATCAGTGCGCCAATAGTCATAAAGCGATGTCCCCCGCCGCGTTTTCAGACGGCTACCCATTTCCAACCGATACGGCTGTATCGCATCGAGCGGGCGCAAAAGACCGTAGAGCCCGGACAGGATGCGCAGATGATCCTGCGCATAAGTAACATCATCATTGGACAGGGTCGCTGCATCCAGACCTTGATACGTATCGCCCGCAAATGCGAGCATCGCCGGTCGCGTGATTTCGGCGGTCGGATCATCTTCGAACGCCTGAAAGCGGTCACGGTTCAGGCGTGCGAGATCATCACTCAGGTCCATCAGTGACTTGAGCTTGCCGAGCGTCAGGTTCCGCGCGGTGCGTGCCAGCCGCACCGCATCGTCCTGCATGGCGGGGGCCGTCATCTGAACGTCCCGTTCTGCCCAGTCCAGCCGTTTGGCCGGAGAGATCACTACCAGCATGTCTGCCCCCTTGTCTTCGTTTCGGCTGATCTAGCTCGCAGCCCGCAGCACGTCCAGAAAGGCAGGGCCAAATCGTTCCGCCTTGCGATCGCCCAGCAGCCGTTCCAGTCCGGCATCATCGTCTGGACGCATCTGTGCCACCTTGGCCAATTGCGAGGCTGAGCAGCTGAGCGGCTTTTCAGTGCCATCCTCACCGCGCGACAATTCGGCCTGTACCGCCAGCAGTTGATCAAAGATCGTGCCCGCATTGTGCCCGGCCAGCTTGCGGCGCGACGGATGCACGGCAGCGGCCTCTCCGTTGATCACTTCAAGGAAAGCTGCACCAAATTTCTCCAGCTTCTTCTCCCCGACACCACTGACTTGCGCCATCTGGTCAAGGTTTGCGGGGCGCCGCTCCGCCATCTCGATCAGCGTCCGGTCGGGGAAGATGACGTAGGCCGGCACTTTGGCCGCCTCGGCCAGCGCGCGGCGTTTGGCCTTGAGCGCCGAGAGAAGTGGGGCATCTTCTTCGGACACCATGGATTTGACGGCCGGACGGCGCGCCGCCGCAGCCTTGATCGTGTCCTTGCGCAGGGTGATCCGCGCCTCATCACGTAGGATCGGCAGGGCCGCATCTGTCATCCGCAACGCGCCGTAGCGTTCGGGATCGGGGCGGACCAGATCGTGCCCCATCATCTGCCGGAATACGGCCTGCCACTCGGGCTTGGAATACTCCTTGCCCACGCCATACGTGGGTAGGTTGTCGTGGCCGCGCTGGCGGATCTTGTCCGTCTCATGGCCCAGCAGAATGTCGATCAGGTGACCTGCACCAAACCATTCATCGGTGCGCAGCATCGCCGACAGCGCCTTGCGCACCGCCGTTGTGCCATCAAAAACCTCTGCCGGTTGGTCGCACAGGTCACATTTGCCACAGCTGATTTCGGTTTCGCCAAAATAGCCCAACAGCGTTTGGCGTCGACAGGACAACGCTTCGGCCAGACCAAGCAGCGCGTTCAGCCGCGCGTGATCCGCCATGCGCCGTTCGGGCGGGGCAAGCCCTTCGTCGATCTGCGACCGCCGCAGCTTGATGTCGTCGGGACCAAACAAGGTCAGCGTTTCGGCAGGTGCACCGTCGCGACCCGCGCGCCCGATTTCCTGGTAGTAGGCTTCGATGGATTTCGGCAGATCCGCATGTGCCACCCAGCGAATATCGGGCTTGTCCACGCCCATGCCGAAGGCAACTGTGGCCGCCACGATCAACCCGTCTTCCTGCTGGAACCGGCGTTCGGCGATGCGGCGGTCCTCCGCCTCCATCCCGCCGTGGTAGTGGATCGCGACATGACCCGCCTCACGCAGCGCTTGCGCCAGCGTTTCCGTCTTGGCCCGCGTGCCGCAATAGACGATACCCGACTGCCCTTTGCGCGCAGCGGCAAAATTCAGGATCTGTGCGCGCGGCCCGTTCTTGGCGGCAAAGGCCAAGTGGATGTTGGGCCGGTCGAACCCACGCAAAAATGTGCGCGGTTGAACACCGTCGAACAGCTTTTGGATGATTTCGACCTGCGTTTCTGCGTCCGCCGTGGCTGTGAAAGCGGCCAACGGCACGTCGAGCGCGCGCCGCAACTCGCCAATGCGCAGGTAATCGGGGCGAAAGTCGTGCCCCCATTGGCTGACGCAATGCGCCTCGTCCACGGCGATCAGGCTGACACCGATGCGGCGCAACATCCCGATGGAGGACCCCGCCGCCAGACGTTCCGGCGCGATATAAAGCAGTTTCAGCTCACGCCGTTCGAGCGCTTCCCACACGGCGTCCGTTTCTTCGGGCGTGTTGCCCGACGTCAATGCGCCCGCCTGTACGCCCGCCTCTTGCAGGGCGCGGACCTGGTCTCGCATCAGCGCGATCAGCGGTGAGATGACCACCGTCACCCCATCCCGCATGAGCGCAGGCAGTTGAAAACACAGAGATTTACCGCCGCCCGTGGGCATGATGGCCAGCGCGTTTTCGCCCGCGCTGACAGCCTCAACGATCTCTTCCTGCCCGGGGCGGAAGCCGTCAAAGCCGAATACGTCTTTCAACAGCGTGGCAGCGCCGCTCATGTCCGTAACCCTGTCAAATTTTATGTAGTCTGCTCGTTGGATACAGACTCACATTTTAACAGGCCGTGAACAAGGGGGATCAGAAGAAGATCGCGGGCAGAATGATGCTGCGCAGGGCGATGACGATGACAAAAGCCACAAGCGGGGCCAGATCCAGCGGATGGGTGTCCGGCATGAACCGTCTGATCGGTTGGTAGATGGGTTCCAACAACTTGTTCAAACCGGTCCAGATCTGGCCAACCAGTGGCTGATGCATGTTCAGCACATTGAAGTTGATCAGCCAACTCATGATGATGTGCACGATCATGACCACGTACACGACGCTCAACACCAGATCGAGCAGTTGATAGATCACCAGCATGGGCAGGTCCCTTCATTGTTCCGAACAGACCTAGGCCGAACGCCCATGTGGCGCAAGGTCACGGTGGCCGCGCCATTGAACTTTTGCTGCAGCGCCGCAATTTAAGCATCAAGGAGTTAAGCCCATGTTTCCATTTGTTCGCCTTGCCAAGGAAATGATCAAAGCCCGTCGCCAAGCGCCCCTTGGCCTGACCGATCTGCATGTCACGCAGCATCGTGTCTGGCCTTGGGATCTGGATGGCTTCATGGAGCTGAACAATGGGCGTGCCCTGACCCTGTATGATCTGGGTCGTCTGGGTCTGGGCCAGCGCGCGGGTCTGATCGAAGTACTCAAGGAGAACCGTTGGGGCCTGACCATGGCGGGGTCATCGGTGCGCTATCGCCGTCGCCTGCACGCGTTCCAAAAGTTCGAGATGCGCAGCCGTGCCGTGTGCTGGGATGACAAGTTTACCTATCTGGAACAGTCGATGTGGAAACCCGACGGCGAATGCGCGAGCCACGTGCTGTATCGGTCCGCTGTGACCGACAAGAATGGCATTGTACCTCCGCATGAAGTGCTGTCAGCAATGGGACAGAACGCCAAGTCCCCGCCCACCCCCGACTGGATTGCTGCTTGGATTAAGGCAGAGGCACAGCGCCCATGGCCACCCATGCAGGACGCGGTTGCGCCCCAGTTGAAATCGGTCGCCTAAACCTTTTCTTGCCACATGGCCCCCGGCCTGCTTTGGTCCGTTCAACAAAAAGACGGGGAATGGGCGCGTGGCAGAAATCAGCTTGAAAAAGCGCATTTGGGGATGGTTCTTTTTCGATTGGGCCAGCCAGCCTTATCACACCGTTCTGCTGACGTTCATCTTTGGCCCGTTCTTTGTATCGCTGGCAAGCGAAAGCTATTTGGCTCAAGGGATTGAGACGGAGTTGGCCAAGGCCAACGCCCAGGCGATGTGGTCGTTTACGCTCACCATCACCGGGCTGCTGATCGGGTTTGGCGCGCCTTTGTTGGGTGCATTGGCGGATACGGGCGGGCGTCGCATTCCATGGGTGATCGGGTTCTCGCTGATGTTGTTCGCGGGCGCGGGTGGCCTATGGTTCACAGCACCTGATGGCAGCAACCTGACGTGGATGTTGATGGCCTTTGCCTTCGGCTTCATCGGGGCGGAATTCGCGCTGATCTTCATCAACGCACAGTTGCCGACCCTCGGCACGGAAGAGGAGATCGGCAAGATCTCGGGCTCCGGCTTCAGCTTTGGGTATGCGGGCGGTGTCTTGTCGCTGTTCCTGATCCTGCTGATCTTTGTCGAACAGCCCAATGGCAAAACACTGATTGGTCTGGACCCGCTCTTTGGCCTGCTGGACCCGGAGACGCGCGAAGGTACCCGCAGCGCCGGCCCCTTTGTGGCGGTTTGGTTTGCGGTATTCATGATCCCCTACTTCCTGTGGGTCCGTGACGTTCAGCCCACGGGTGCCCGTACATCCGTTGCCGCAGCATTGTCGCGGCTGTGGGGCACCGTTCGCGCCTTGCCCGCCAAGCGCAGCCTGTTCACCTATCTTGGGTCGTCGATGCTGTATCGCGACGCGCTCAACGGACTCTACAGCTTTGGCGGCACGTTTGCCCTTCTGGTGCTGGATTTCAGCGTCGTGCAAGTGGGCGTCTTCGGCATTATCGCCGCCATCGGGGCATCGGTGTTCAGCTATCTGGGCGGAATTGCCGACAAGCGATTTGGGCCAAAACCGGTGGTTATCGCTTCGATCTGGGTTCTGATGGGCGTGTGTTTCATGCTGGTGAACATATCCCGCGACAGCATGTTCGGCATCGGACTGGCCGAGGGTTCGGCAGCGCCAGACATCATCTTCTACATCTGCGGCGTTCTGATCGGCGGCATGGGCGGTGTCATCCAGTCCGCCAGCCGGACGTTGATGGTGCGCCATTGCGATCCCGCCGCCCCAACCGAAAGCTTTGGGCTCTATGGCCTGACCGGTCGGGCCACTGCCTTTATGGCCCCGTTCCTGATCGGCGTTGCCACGGCTGTCACGGGCAGCACGCAATTGGGTGTGTCGCCGCTTCTCTTCCTCTTCCTTTTGGGACTGTTCATGCTACGCTGGGTCAATCCCAAAGGTGAGGTTTGACAATGTCTTCGGTTCGACGCTCCTTGGCCCTGATCACGGCATTGCTGCTGTGCGCCTGCACCAGCGGGGCGGGCACGGATATTGACGGCACGCCCACACCAGACGTGGACCCGGCCACATTACAGAACATCGCCAAGGGACAGTTCGGCGGCAAGCGCCGCGCCTCGGTTCAGGATTCAGCGGCCTTTGGCAGCTACGCCAAAGGATGTCTCGCGGGCGGTGAGCAATTGGCCGAGACCGGACCCACATGGCAAGCCATGCGTCTGTCGCGCAACCGGAACTGGGGGCATCCTGAGCTTGTCGACTACGTGCAGGATCTGAGCCGTGAGGCCGCGAAACAGCCCGGTTGGGCAGGTCTTTACGTGGGCGACATGAGCCAACCGCGCGGTGGACCAATGCTGACAGGGCACCGCAGCCATCAGATTGGCCTTGATGCCGATATCTGGATGTTGCCCGCTCGCAACCTGTCGCTCAGTACAGCAGAACGCGAAAACATCAGCTCTATCTCGACCCGCCGCGCCTCTGGCGCTTACACCAATTCAAACTGGACCCGCGCCCATCACGAGATCATCAAAGCGGCAGCCAGCGACAAACGCACCGCACGCATCTTTGTCTTTCCGGGCGCCAAGGTGCAGATGTGCAAGGACGCCAAGGGGGACCGCAGTTGGTTGCGCAAGGTGCGGCCGTGGTGGGGACATCACTATCACTTCCATGTTCGTCTGAACTGTCCGCGCGGGGCACAAGGGTGCGCCGATCAAGCGGCACCGCCGCCCGGTGACGGATGCGCCGATGCCCAGCAATGGGTGAACAACATCCTCAACCCACCACCACCGGATCCCAACGCCCCTGCCCGCAAACCACGTCGCGAACTGCGCGTGGGCGACCTGCCGCAACAATGCTCTGGCGTTCTGGCCTCGCGCTGATCCTGAGTGCCGTCGCTGCCGTAGCCGAGCCGCTGAGCTTCGTCGGTCAGCATCCGCTCGCGTCGGACCTGCCCGGCTTTGGCGGCCTGTCTGCGATCGAAATGCGGTCTGGCACCTCTGCGTTGGTGCTGTCCGACCGAGGAATGTCCTTTGCCTTGACGTTGGACCGTGGCGCGCAGCGCGTAACGGCAGAGCCTGTCCCGGTCGCTTGGGACAACCGGGATTCCGAAGGGTTGGCATGGGCCAGCAATCGATTGTACGTCAGTTATGAAGGACCAGCAGAGGTTTCGACAGCCTCAGGTCGCGCCCTGCCCCGCGCTCCAAATTACTGGACATTCCCGGGCAACCGCGGCTTCGAGGCCCTTGCCGGTGCGCCCGATGGCACGCTCTATGCAATACCCGAACGCGGCCCCGCACGCAGCAATCCGATCCCGGTTTTCCGCTATCTCGCAGGCCGCTGGTCGACCTTGACCCACCTGCCACCGCCCAAAGGTTTCCTGCCCGTTGGCGCTGATATCGGACCGGATGGAAAGTTGTACCTGCTCTCGCGATCGTTTTCGCCACTGGGCTTTCGCAGTCGTATCATCCGCCTTGATCCCGAAGACCCGGAATCTGAACGGACCGTCTTGCTGACGACACGACCGGGGCAGTTCGACAATCTGGAAGGGTTGGCGATCTGGCAATCGGACAGCGGCGCGACCTGCCTGACCATGGTGTCCGATGACAACTTCCGCTCGTTGCAGCGCACGGAATTGGTGGAGTACGCCCTGACGGAAACGCTTGAAGGCGGGGCGACCTGCAACTAAGACGCGCACGTCCGGCATGTTGTCGGGCCAAGTCGCCGCAACCTTGCAAAAACGGGCACCATATATGACACGCGCACACCTTCCCGGCATCATAGCCATGGCCATCATCGTCGTGGCCTCGAACATCCTTGTCCAGTTCCTGTTCGGTAACTGGCTGACGTGGGGGGCCTTCACCTACCCGCTCGCCTTTCTAGTCACCGACATCATGAACCGCGTCTACGGCGCCGGTCCCGCCCGCACGGTCGTGTTCGTCGGCTTCATCGTCGGTGTGTTCTGTTCGCTCGTCGGCACGCAGATCATTTTGCAGGGCGATGGTTTCACCTATCCCGCCGTGACCTTCCGCATCGCCATCGGTTCCGGCCTTGCCTTCCTGACAGCGCAATTGCTGGACGTCGGCATATTTTCGGCCCTGCGTAACGGAACGTGGTGGAAAGCGCCGTTGGCATCGACGATCATCGGCAGTTCGGTCGACACGGCGATTTTCTTCACCATTGCATTCTCGGGCGGCCTGATCTGGCTGGAGCCAAGCAATGACGTGTCTTGGGCCGGGGAGGTTCTGCCGCTTCTTGGGGTGGGGCCGATGGTGCCACTGTGGGTGTCTCTCGCCACCGCCGACTGGATGGTCAAACTCACGCTGGCGCTTATTGCGTTGGCGCCGTTCCGCTGGGTGACGGCAAGGACGGACGGACCTGCCGAAATTCGTTGACTTTCACGAAGGCTGTGCCACCATCAAACGTGAGTTCAACAAATCGGAAGGAGGTGATCCAGTGTCGAGAAAGGTATTGGAGAGAGGTGTCGGAACAGCTTGGGGGGTCGCCTGCTGAGGCAATCCTATGCGGTGCAGACCGCCAAGTTGGTCGGTTGATCTAACCGGCACAACCTCCGAAACATTTCGAGAAGGGCCGCTGATCCAGCGGCCCTTTTTCGTGTCAGGTGTGGGGCTTCAAGCCGCGACAGCCTCCGCGTTCAATGACCGCCATGCGGCAATCTCGGTGTCATGTGTTTCAGCCTCTACCGGGATGACTTTGCCCATTGCCTCGATCAGTTGCTCGGCGCTGTCAGGGGCACCAACCACAACGTAGCGGCGTACATTCGTGATCGATTTGAAGCGGCTCTTCAACGCTTCCCAACTCCAGGTCGCGCCGCTTTCCGCGCCGTCGTACCGATCAAAGATCATGAGCAGGTCGACCTTGTCCTCGTGCGCGTCAAAGGCGTCGTTCATCAGCGCGGCCATGGCCTCCATGTCCTCTTGCGTCACCATCCTGGTGATCCGGAACGCGTACAGGTCAGGGCGGCTTGTGTTCACTTGTGTGATGCTTGGTGTGTCCAGCATGATCCGTCTCCAAAATTGTTTGCGATTGGAGGTGGAACGCACTGGCACGGTCAGCTGTTCCACACGTATCAAGGGCCATGCTGCGGATTAACGACGATATCACCATCGAGGACTGGGAGCTGAGCGAGCAATTCGTGCGCGCTTCGGGTCCGGGTGGGCAGAACGTCAACAAGGTCGCCACGGCGGTGGAATTGCGGTTCGAGGCGGCCCGGTCGCCGTCGCTTCCCGGGCCGGTCAAGACCCGGCTCAGGCGGCTGGCGGGGCGGCGCTGGACGACGGAAGGGGCGCTGATCATTCAATGTGATGAGACCCGCAGTCAGGCCCGCAACCGGGATATCGCGCGGCAAAGGCTGGTCGATCTGATCCGGAAGGCGCTGGTGGCGCCTAAAAGAAGGATCGCGACGAAGCCGACTTTGGGGTCCAAAAAACGCAGATTGAAGGCCAAGAAAATGCGGGGGGAGGTCAAGGCCCTGAGGGGTCGGATCGAGGAGTGATGGGCCCCGGAGAAATCAGGTGTCCCACGCTGGGACAGATTTCGGATCATTTAATTTCAATAGGTTACAGAGACGGTTTTACCGTTTGTTAGGTTTTTAGGGGGCATTCTCACGTTTGGTGCGTTTCTGGGGTTTGGTTCGACAAGATATAGTGCAGAGAAGCGCAGCTAGCGGACTTTGCAAAGTTTCAGACTATCGGCGGCTTTCCAGATAGGTACCGCCAATAGTAGATTTACATGATGCAGCTGTCATGCTGCGGCGCTATGCGTCGAACCAGCAGTCCGCCGCAGGTGAGAAACCGATCGGACAGCCAACGAGTAGTTTACGACAAACTCTACTTTACCGCGGTCAATATCTTATCGGGGTCCGCGATGCATACAAAATACCCCTCATTCCTCCGCATCATCAAACCCTTTGGCCTGAGATGCTTTCACAGGCTTTTTCAGGTTTTTGCCGTTCTGTTTGAGTTCTAGCGTGTTGGCCAACGCAGCTTCAACATGCTCCGCATTTGCGAATCTGAAGGATCTGCTCTTTCTCTTCTTCTGTTTGTTAAACAAACTTTGCGAAAGGGTCCTTGCCTTGTCTTTTCCGTGCTTCACGTATATTTGGGCGAGCTTGCGAACTTCTTTTTCATCTTCCGGTTCAAGCCCGTAGATCTTGAGGAATTCTTGCCACTTCACCTGAGTGACCAAGGAAATGTCCAAATGTGGCTGGATGTCTTTTTTTGCCTGCGCTGCGTCCGCGCCGTCCTGTTGACCACCACCCGTTGTTTTCGCCCTATTTTTTGCGTAGCTCAAGATTTCGTCAAGAATCATCTTTTTGGTCAGTGAAGGCATGTTCATTGATATGGATGCAACACTGTGAGCGGTATCCAGGGAAGCAGCCATCCCTTTCTTCTGCCCCGCTACTTGCGCTTCGACAAATTGCTTAACTGCAATCTCGAAGGTGCCATTTTCCCAAATCTTCTTTTTCCAATCAGAGGCCTCCGAACTCTTCTCCGCAGTCCTTTGTTCGATCTTGCTATTCGTTGTCAAAACGAGCTGTTTGAGATCGATATGCAGTGTCTTGGCAAGTTCAGGGCCGACCTCGCTGATGACTCTGCGGTTTTTCATCGTGACAGCGATCCTGAAGATGCCAAACATCTCCACATCGGCTTTGTCCCTCAGGCCCAATTGGGTCGCAAAAGCGTCTGGCTTGCCAATCACTGAGTAGCAATAATCCATAAATGGGCTGTCTGACGAGTAAAAGATTGAGACATAATTCGCGACTAAAAAATTTCCGGCGTCCAGACGTATGGCCTGAAAGAGTTGTGGATCTTTGAGATCCAGTTCCGTTGTGTCTTGGGCGTCACCTTCAGCCATCAAGGTTGCAAAGTCATCAACGGAACCATCCAGATCAACGCCTCCCTGGATCGATTCGCCGTCCAAGGGCTCTTCCTCGCCAGGAGGGCCAAATCCCGGCATGTCGGCCATACCTGCGTCGGGATTCTTAAACAGTGACTTGAACTCCCAAAGGTTCGCACCGCTGACATTGATCTGACGCTTTGCGCCTGGTTCGATAAAGGTTTGAACGATCTCAACCGGATCTTTCTGATCCTTTAGAGCAATAAAAAAATCCAGTGTATTTACAGCACTGGTGTTTCCCGCCACATGCGAACGGAAGAGTGGCAGCACTTGAGGGTGAGCCACAATGGCATCGATGCCGCCGCTGGCGTCAAATGATCCGATTTTTTTTCCGGATTCACCGGCTCTGTAAAGAATGATGGGGTTTGTCATTTTGCCTTTCCCTTTTTGACGTTGTGCAAGAGAGCCATTTGAGGGCGCGATTCCGACAAGTAGGCGACAGACGCGCCCTTTGGCCCGCCTGATACGGGAGTTGGAGAACCTCTTGTCCACGACGGGCTGGAGGTTATGCCTAGTTGAGTCCTCACAGCCTTGGAAAAGGTTCACGACAAAACACGTCTTTCACCTGCTGAATGTTCGTCGATAGAATGGATCAGGTTTTGAAAGTCTGCTTCGTGCTGGCAACAGTCACTGAAACCCTTCGGTGAACGGCAACTCCGTCCCCACAGCCGTCCTTGAGCCGGTCTCGCACAAGCCCGTGGGGTGGTGTTTCATCACCTGTTCGACAGCGCTTTGTGGCAGCAAAGTACAATCCACAGAATTTCCGTTCGGCACGGCAGCCAAAACACCAGCCCGCCGGGACGGGCTTGTGTTGGACCGGCGCCTTCGGCTTGATTCCGGTCCGGTCTGCGCACTGCACAGATGACCTCAGAGCCCGCTACGCCACTGGATCGCCTCCGTGCAGCAACGTCCCGTAGGGCTGACAACAATCACTGAGACCCTTCGGTGAACGGCAACTCTTGTCCCCGCAGTCGTCCTTAAGCCTGCCCCGCAAAAGCCCGTGGGGTCGTGTCTCATCCTCCGTTCGACAGCACTTTGTGGCAGCAAGGTACGGTCCACAGAATTTCCGTTTGGCACGGCAGTCAAAACACCAGCCCGCCGGGACGGGCCCCGTGTTGGACCGGCGCGCATCGCGCTTGTGTCCGGTCCGGTCAGCGCAATGCGCAGATGACCTCAGACTCAGCTACGCCACTGGATCGCCTCCGTGCAGCGAAGTCCCCTTGGGGCTGACACCAGTCCAACCCCACATCCACACGACACCAAGGCGCGGCCGTCTTGCATCGCCAAACCGCCCCCCGGCTGCCGATAGGCTTGGGCTTGGCGTGGCTAGACCACAACCTCCATCTCCACCTGTTCCCCAACCCCGAACACGCGCTTGTAGCGGTCGATCTCAGCCTGTGGTCCCATCGCCTTGTTCGGGTTGTCCGACAGTTTCACCGTGGGCCGTCCGTTGGCCGACACCGCTTTGCAGACCAGTGAGAACGGCGCAAGCTTGTCCGCCCGCGTCAGCCCTTTGAAATCGTTGGTCAGCATCGTGCCCCAGCCAAATGACACTTTTACCCGCCCTTTGAACTGCTGGTGCAGCTCAATGATCTTGTCTGCGTCCAGACCATCGGAGAAGATCACCAGCTTGTCGCGCGGGTCTTCGCCCCGGTCCTGCCACCATTTGATCGCGACCTCGGCCCCTGTAGCCGGGTCGCCGCTGTCGATCCGGATACCCGTCCAGCCCGCCAGCCAATCAGGCGCATGGGCGAGGAACCCTTCGGTCCCATAGGTGTCGGGCAGGATGATGCGCAGGTTGCCGTCATGTTCCTCGTGCCAGTCGCTCAGCACGTCATAGGGCGCCTGTGCCAGCGCCTCGTCCGTCTGCGCGAGCGCCGAATAGACCATGGGCAGTTCATGCGCGTTGGTGCCGATCGCTTCGAGGTCGCGGTTCTTCGCGATCAGGCAATTGGACGTGCCCGCAAACTGCGTCCCCAGCCCTTCGCCCATGGCCTGCACGCACCAGTCCTGCCAGAGAAAGGAGTGCCTGCGCCGCGTGCCGAAATCCGCCACCCGCAGCCCATCATGCCCCCGCAGCTTTTCGATCTTTTCCCAGAGCTTGGTCATTGCCCGCGCATAGAGCACCTGCAGTTCGAACTTGCCCATCTCGTTCAGGACAGCCCGCCCCCGCAGTTCCATCAGCACTGCCAGAGCGGGGATTTCCCACAGCATGACCTCGGGCCATGACCCTTCGAAGGTCAGCTCGTACTGGTCGTCCCGCCGTTCGAGGTGGTAGTCCGGCAGCCGCAGCGTTTCGAACCAGTCCATGAATTCGGGCGTGAACATCTGCCGTTTGCCGTAGAATGTATTCCCGCGCATCCATGTGCTTTCGCCGCGCCGCAGCGACAGCGACCGGATGTGGTCCAGTTGTTCGCGCAGTTCGCCCTCGTCGATCAGCTTGGCCAGCGGCACGTGTTTGGACCGGTTGATCAGTGAAAACGTGACCTGCGTGTCCGGCTTGTTCCGAAACACCGACTGGCACATGAGCAGCTTGTAGAAGTCCGTGTCGATGAGCGACCGCACAATCGGGTCGATCTTCCATTTGTGGTTCCAGACACGGGTGGCGATATCGACCATATGCAGGCTTCCTTGGATGGCTGGGACCGTTGTGCCCAATCAGGGGTAGCGGGGCAAGTCAGGCCCCACAGTCAAACAAGCGTGACACCGGCGGCTGCCATCCCCGATTGCGCGGAAGCCAGCGACCCGTCCAGATCGATGGCCCGGCACAGGTCCATGCGCACCTCGACCTTGAACCCGAGCCTTGCCGCGTCCACGGCCGAGAAGTTCACGCAGAAGTCCGTGGCGAGCCCCACAAGTGTCAGGTCGGTTATCCCACGGGTCCGCAGGTATCCTTCGAGCCCTGTCGGGGTCTTGTGGTCATTTTCGAAGAACGCCGAATAGCTGTCGATGCCCTGCCGGTAGCCTTTCCGCACGATCATGTCGGCGCGGTCGGTGTTCAGGTCGGCATGGAACATCGCCCCGTCCGAGCCCTGAATGCAGTGATCCGGCCACAGCACCTGCGGGCCGTATGGCATCTCGATCACCTCGTACGGGGTCTTGCCGTCATGCGACGATGCAAAGGACGAGTGGCCGCCCGGGTGCCAGTCCTGTGTCAGGATCACCGCATTGAAATCGGACATCAACGCGTTGATGCCCTCGACAATCTCATCCCCACCGGGCACGGCCAACGCGCCGCGTGGGCAAAAGTCGTTCTGGACGTCGATCACGATGAGTGCGTGGGACATGTGAGCCTCCGAATGCGGTTGCGGCAGTTTAGGCGCTGCACGGACAGAGGTGAAGGGCGCGTCGTTTGGTGCGCAAGCGGATATGTGCGATGTTTGGCGCGGGATTACACAGTGACGACATATGGAACAGCCGGACATCACCCTTTGCACCCTGCGCGACAGCGTGTGGATCATTGACGTCTATGCGTGCCCGGACGCGACACGGCTGTTTCGGGCCGAGGCCCTCGCCATGACGTGGACCGAGCCCATGTTCATGTGGCAGCTGCTGGTGTGGTTCGCCGCGCTTGTCGTCACCCTTTGGGTTCTGCGTCTGTTGTGGCGGGACATCCTGTGGGACAGCCGGTTCTGGTTTCGGGCCGTTGTCGTTCTGTTCGGAGCGCCCATCATCCTGACCCTGACCCTTTGGTTCATGAACGCGCCTTACGGCCTTGCCCGTCACGGATTGCAGCTGAGCCATGGGGAATCCATCGGTGTCTGCCTTGCCATTTGGTCGATGGTCATGGGGTGGTTGTTCTTCAAAGCCTCGCAAAGGTCTGGCGGAGGTTGAAGCCCGGCGCGGGGGGGCGTATTTGGCGCGCATGTACACCATCGCAGCTCTTTATCACTTCACACGTTTCGCGGACCCCGCTGCCATCAAGGGACCGTTGGCGGCACTGTGCTGCGGGCAAGACGTGAAGGGCACGCTGCTGCTGGCGCCCGAGGGGATCAATGGCACCATTGCGGGGCCGCGTGCGGGCATTGACGCCGTGTTGGCCCATATTCGCGCCCTGCCCGGATGTGCTGACCTCGAATGGAAGGAAAGCACCAGCGACACCGCCCCTTTCGGCAAGATGAAAGTGCGCCTCAAGCGCGAGATCGTGACCATGGGCCAGCCCGATGTGGACCCGGCCGCGCGCGTCGGTCACTACGTGGACCCCGCCGACTGGAACGCGTTGATCGGGCGCGAGGATGTGGCCGTCATCGACACCCGCAATGACTACGAAGTTGCCATCGGCACATTCGACGGTGCCATCGACCCCACCACCCGCAGCTTTGGCGAGTTTCCGGCGTGGTGGGAAGAAAACAAGCACCGCTTTCACAACAAGAAGGTGGCGATGTTCTGCACGGGCGGCATCCGGTGCGAGAAGTCCACGAACTACCTGCTGGGTCAGGGTGTCGAGGATGTGTTCCACCTCAAGGGCGGCATTCTGAAATACCTCGAAGAAGTGCCCGCGACGGACAGCACGTGGCAGGGCGAATGCTTTGTCTTTGATGGGCGCGTGAGCGTTGGCCATGACCTCAAGGTCGGCCCGCATCAGCTGTGTCACGCCTGCCGCCGTCCGATCCTGCCCAAGGACATGGAGCGCCCGGACTATGAGGCCGGTGTCAGTTGCCACCACTGCGTGGATGAGACAAGCGCTGACGACAAGGCCCGCTTTCGCGAGCGTCAGAAGCAGATCGAACTGGCCCGCGCCCGGGGTGAGGATCACCTGAGCGGCCCGATGGTGCCTGACAAGGGCTGAGGCAGGGGCCGGGGCGGACGACACGTCCGCCTTACGATTGGCGCTGTTTGATCATTCGAAGTTTTTACAGGCCTTTCGTAGAGAACGCGCCCTGAGCCGAGGCGTCCTGAGCATGGGCGTAGCGCCGTTGGTGCCGTCAGGCGGGTTGAAGCACCCGTCGCGGGCGGCCCCGCATCAGCAGCCAGACCATGATGGCAATGTTCAGCCCGTTCCACGCGATCCCGTTCCAGAACGCCATCTGGTAGCTGCCCGTCACGTCATAGACCCAGCCCGACATCCACCCGCCCAGCGCCATGCCCAAGATCGTTGCCATCATCACAAAGCCGACGCGCGCGCCCGCTTCGCGTGCGGGCATGTATTCCCGCACGATGATGGCATAGCTGGGCACGATCCCGCCCTGGCTGAGCCCGAAGATCAGGCTGACCACGTAAAGCGATACAAGCGCGTCGGATGGCAGGTACAGCACCAGTGCGATGCATTGCAGCACCGATCCAAGCAGCAACGTCCGCACCCCGCCAAGCCGGTCCGCCAGCAGGCCGGACACCAGCCGCGACCCGACGCCGCCCAGCAACATCAGCGCCAACATCTCGGCCCCGACGGCGGGGCCATATCCAAGGTCGACGCAGTAACTGACAATATGCACCTGTGGCATCGACATCGCCACGCAGCAGCCGATGCCCGCCATGCCTAAAAGCCATGCCAATGCCCGCGGCGGCAGCCCCACGGAGGCCGCGTTGCCGGACGACATCGTCTCTGCCATCTGGTGTGCCGCCTCGGGCACTTGGCGGCGCAGGGTAAACGCCAGCGGGATCACGACACTCAAGGTCACGATGGCCAGCACGGCATAGGCCATCCGCCATCCCTGCGTTTCGAGAATATCGGCCAGCAAGATCGGCCAGATGGCACCGGAGAGGTAATTGCCGCTGGCCGCAATCGCCACAGCGATGCCCCGCCGCTTCAGGAACCAGTGCGAGATATCGGCAATCAGCGGCCCAAAGCCCACCGAGGTGCCCAACCCGACCAAAAGCTGCGCAAGAGAAAGCGCCCAGATCGACCCGCTGAGCATCGCCAGCCCGTATCCCGCTGCAATCCCCACGGCGCAGACAACCAGAACCGGCGTGACGCCCCACTTGTCCACGGCCCGTCCGACCACGAAATTGCCGACCGCAAAGCCCACCATGGTCAACGTGTAAGGCATGCTGGCTGCCGCGCGGCTGACCCCGAACTCGGCCTCGACCGCGGGCATGATCACAATGATCGCCCACATGCCGACATTTGCGACCATGGCGATCAGCAGCGTCAGGCCAAGACGCATCCAGGAGTAACGGCTGTCATGTGCGGATGAGATCATGCCGTATCTGCGCACCGCGCGCCCGCCTGCGCAAGCGCAGCGTCGCAAGTTGCTGACAATTCTATGTGTTAAGCCAGCCGTAACGCGCGGCATGCTACCGATGGCCTTGGGTGAAATGTGAGGTGTGGACATGAGCGTGCAAGCCAATGCGCGGCCAATCATCATCAAGAAGAAGAAGGTTATCAGCGGTGGTGGACACCATGGTGGCGCCTGGAAAGTGGCCTATGCGGACTTCGTGACTGCGATGATGGCCTTCTTCATGTTGATGTGGCTGTTGAACGCAACGACCGAAAAACAGCGCAAGGGCATTGCCGATTATTTCTCGCCCACGATCCCGATCAACCGGGTGTCCGGGGGTGGTGATGGCAGCTTTGGCGGGGACAGTGTGTTTTCTGAAGTGACGTTGCCGCAGAACGGCACCGGGGCCAGTTCGAAGCGCCCAACCGAATCCAAACAGGCCCGGGGTGAGTTGGGTTCGCAAGACGCGGGCGACCTGACTGCGGAACAGGATGAGGTCTTTGAGAGCGTCGAGGCGCAGTTGATTGGCAAGGGCGGCGAAACCAAGGTGCTGGACAATGATCTCCAGCATATTGTGACCCGTCTGACCGACGAAGGGCTGGTGATCGAGCTGTTCGAGCTTGATGGCGTCCGGCTGTTCGAAGATGGCACCGACACGCCCACGCCATTGCTGCGCAATCTGGTCCAGCTGATTACAGAAGCCTCGAAAACCGTCGAAAACGACATCGCTGTTGAGGGCCATGTCCCGTCACAACCCATCGTGGTTGCGGAACAGTCGACCTGGCAGATGTCCGCGGCACGGGCGGATGCGACGCGCAGCCTTCTTGAGCAAACGGGTGTCGTGCCGCAGCGTATTCAACGGGTGACGGGGCATGCCGACCGCGAGACGGTTGCCAAGAACCCCATGGCCGTCCGCAACAACCGGATCGAAGTCATCTTTTTGCGCAAGTAGTGCACGCGAATACGTTGGATTTTATCTGTTAGCCCGGCGTTAAGGCAACGTCCCTATCTGTTGGCCCAATACGGTTGATACAGCAGAAAGGCGTGTCCATGACGATTTCTTCCTCGCTCAATGCAGGTGTTGCAGGGCTTCAGGCAAATGCAACGCGGCTTGCGTCCATCTCGGACAATATCGCGAACTCCTCCACCTATGGCTACAAGCGGGTCCAGACGGATTTTCAGTCACTGGTCATCTCTTCGAATGGCGGAACATATTCGGCGGGCGGCGTACGCGCATCGACGGAGCGGTTGATCGATCAGCGCGGCTCGCTCGTGTCCACCTCGAACGCCACCGATCTTGCCGTGCGCGGCCGGGGTATGCTGCCCGTCGCGCAAAGCAGCGAAGTGAATGCCGGCAACGGCAGCAGCCAGATGTATCTGACGACGACCGGCTCTTTCAGAACAGATGCGCAGGGTGTGTTGCGCTCCGATTCCGGCCTCGTGTTGATGGGCTGGCCCGCGCTTCCCGATGGGACCGTACCCACCTTCCCGAGGGACACTGCAGATGGGTTGGAGCCGGTTCAGATCAACGTCAACCAATTCTCGGGCGAACCCACGACGCAAATTTCGCTGGGCTTGAACTTGCCCGCCACAGACACCGACGCCGATTCAACTGGCGATGTGCAATACCTGTCGGTCGAATACTTCGACAATCTGGGCACGTCCGAGAACATCAACATCAGCTTCACACCGACCGTGCCTGCAACCGGTGCGTCGAACGAGTGGACGGTGCAAATGACCGACTCCGCGCTTGATGGAGCAGTGATCGGTGAATACGTTCTGACGTTCGATGACAGCCGGGCCGCAGGTGGCACATTGGCGTCTGTCGTCACTACCACGGGCGGGGCGTATGACCCGGCCACGGGCAGTATCGTGATCAACGCTGAGGGCGGGCCGCTTGAAATCAATATCGGTCAGCTAGGGAACAGCGACGGCCTGACCCAGCTTTCGGACAACTTCGCGCCCGTATCCATTTCCAAAGATGGCTCTCCGGTCGGAAACATGACCAATGTCGAGGTGGATGCTAACGGGTTCGTGACTGCATTTTTCGACACCGGCATCAGCCAGACCGTCTATCAGATACCGCTGGTCGACCTTCCGAACCCGAACGGTATGGTCGCACTTGATCAGCAGACCTATCTGCCGTCACCCGAAAGCGGGAGCTTCTTTCTGTGGAATGCCGGAGACGGCCCCACCGGTGATATCGTGTCTTACGCGCGTGAAGAATCTGCCGTCGATGTTGCAGGCGAACTGACCGCGATGATCCAGACACAACGCGCCTATTCATCGAATGCCAAGGTGATCCAAACCGTGGACGAGATGTTGCAGGAAACCACGAACATCAAACGGTAACGGCAAGCTCTAACTGAACAACGAATGGGGTCCGTATCATGTCTCTGACCAGCGCACTATCCTCGGCAATGTCGGGTATCCGGGCCGTGAGCCGCGGATCAGAGATCGTGTCGGGCAATATCGCCAATGCAAACACGCCAGGATATGCGCGTCGCACGTTGTCGATTTCGTCTGACAGCACGGGCCCCGCGATTGGCGTGCGCGTCAACGGGGTCGTGCGGCATGTGGATCAGCAGATCATCAATGATCGCCGCCTCGCCGCGGCGGAGACCGGGTATCGAAACGATACGACAACCGCATTGACCCGCATCGAAGACCTGATCGGCACGCCGGACCAGATCGGGTCCTTGGCAGCGCGCGTTGCCGATTTCGAACAAAGCCTGATCACTGCAAGCAGCCGTCCAGACGCCACCGAACGGTTAACGGCCGTGGCGTTCGGGGCCAAGGATCTGGCGCAATCGATCAACGCGGTGGCCCAGGGTATTCAGGATACGCGATCACAAGCGGACCGCAGCATTGATGCACAGGTCACGCGCCTGAACGATGCGCTCAAAGGGGTCGAAACGCTGAACGCACAGATCGTTTCAACCAATTCAAGCCGCGTGAATGCGTCCGCTCTCGAAGATCAACGTCAACTGCTGATTGACGAAATCAGCGAGATGGTACCGGTACGGCTGGTTGCGCGCGATCATGGCGCCGTCGCCTTGTATTCGACCGGTGGGACGGTTCTGCTTGAAGGGCGCGCCGCCGAACTCGGGTTTGAGCCTGCCAACACGGTAACGCCCTACGAGTCGATTGAAGACGGCACTTTGTCCGGCCTGACGATCAACGGTGTGTCCATAAACACATCCTCAACCAACGGACGTCTCAGAGGCGGCACGCTGATCGCTCAATTTCAGATCCGGGACGAAATCGCGCCGAACGCACAATCCCAAGTCGATGCATTGGCACGCGATCTGGTCGAACGCTTCGAAGACAGCTCTGTCGATCCGACACTTGGCGTCGGGGACCCGGGGTTGTTCACGGATTCAGGCGATCCGCTGGACACCGCCAGCGAAACCGGGCTGGCAAACCGCTTGTCGCTTAATGCGCTTGTCGACATTGACCAAGGCGGTGAAAGCTGGCGCATCCGCGACGGTCTTGGCGCGGCAGCACCCGGCGATGCTGGCGATGCATCCCTGTTGATTGCATTGACCGATGTCCTGAGTACGACGCGGCCACAAGCGTCCGGTGATTTTGGCCCATCCTCCCTGAGTGTCGAAGGCATCGTGGCCAGCCTGTCATCGCAGATTGGATCGGATCGGCTGCGGGAAGACCGGCAACTGTCTTTTGCATCCGCCCAATTGAACGAGCTTACGCAACTTGCGCTTGCAGACGGTGTCGACACGGACGCCGAGATACAGGCGCTTATGGTTCTTGAACAAGCCTATGCGGCCAATGCCCGCGTGCTTTCAACCGTCGACGAGATGTTCGACACACTTCTGAGGATTTGAGCATGAGCAGCTTTGGACTGGGCGATCTGGCGCAAACGTTCCTGTTGCAACGACGGGGTGCGGCGTTGAAGGCGGACATGACGCGCCTTAACGAAGAACTTACCACCGGGCAGGTGAGCGATGTGAAGTCGGTTTTGGCCGGAAACGTCAGCTATCTGTCGGATATCGAGGGCGATTTGCGCACGCTGTCCGGCTACAAGGTCGCCGGAACCGAAGCCGCACAATACGCGTCGTCTGCTCAAACGGCCTTGAGCAGAATTGACGCAAGCGCGACCAACTTGAGCTCAGCCCTGCTGACAATCGCATCGAACACGGTCGGCCCGGTTCTGGACCAGATGTCGGCTGATGCCGAAAGTGAAATGACGGCCATCGTTTCTGCGCTCAACACATCAAGCGCCGGGCGGTCACTGTTTGCGGGTGCCGCAACTGACAGGGCTGCCCTCAACAGCGCGGATACGATCCTCGCTGATTTGCGGGCTGCAATCGCCGGAAATACAACACCATCAGACATCAGCACCGCCGTCGATCAGTGGTTCGATGATCCAGCCGGCTTCAGCGCATCCGCATATGTGGGGTCGGACGCGTCAATCGCGCCGTTCCAGGTGTCGGAAGATGAACAGGTTGCCGTTGATCTAAAGGCCAATGACGCGGTTTTTCGCGATTTGATCAAAGGTGCGGCTATGGCAGCAATTGCCGCAGACGACAGTCTTGGCCTTGATGGTGTCGAGCAACAGGAACTGCTTTCCATTGCGGGCCGCGACTTGTTCTCAGCGAAAGATGATTTGATCGCAACACGAGGCGCGCTTGGTGCAGCCGAAGCACGGATCGATACCATCGCAACCCAGAATGCTGCCCGGGACACCTCGCTGCAATTCGCCAAGGGTGCTCTGCTTCAAGCCGACCCATATGACACCGCAACACAATTGGAGGCAGTCCAATTCCAGCTTCAAAGCCTATATACCATCACCTCGAGAATGTCCGGTCTTTCACTTGTGAATTTCATACGATGATGCGGTATTTGATCTGCATTCTGGCGCTCGTTTGCGGCACCATCGCGTCAGCCAGCCCGATCCGCATCAAGGATCTGGTCGATTTTGACGGCGTTCGCGGCAATGATCTTGTGGGGTATGGACTGGTTGTCGGACTGGATGGCACGGGTGACGGCTTGCGCAATGCCCCATTCACCGAAGACATCATGACGAACATCCTTGAGCGGTTGGGCGTGAACGTGACGGGGGAACAATTTCGCCCGAAAAACGTGGCAGCCGTCATCGTCACATCGACGCTGCCCCCATTCGCCCGCAGTGGCAGCCAGATCGACATCACCGTTTCCGCAATAGGAGACGCGAAAAGTCTTCTGGGTGGCACGTTGGTCATGACACCGATGAACGCAGCTGACGGCGAGATCTACGCCGTCGCACAAGGTACAATTATCGCAGGCGGTGCGGTGGCTGAAGGCGATGGCGCGCGTGTGACCCAGGGGGTTCCGACATCAGGCATCATCCCGTCGGGCGCGCGCATCGAGCGCGAAATTGACTTCGAGCTCAGCAGTTTGACCGATATGCGGCTGGCGTTACGGGATCCCGATTTCACAACGGCTGCTCGGATCGAAGATGCGATCAATTCGGTATTTGGACGCTCGGTTGCGACCATGCTGGACTCGGGCACCGTATCGTTGAACATCCCTCAAACACGTGCGCGCTCCGTGGCGCATGCGCTTGGCCGGATTGAAAACATCGCGGTCGAGCCGGAACGAAAAGCGCGGGTGGTGGTCGATCAACGGTCCGGCACCATTGTCATGGGGGATGACGTCCGCATCTCTCGTGTGGCCGTTTCGCAAGGAAACCTTACGTTGCGCATTCAGGAACAACCACTTGCCGTGCAACCCAACCCCTTTGCAGACGGTCAGACCGTTGTTGTGCCGCGGACCACAGTGGATCTGCAAGAAGAGGATGGACCGGGTTTGGCGGAAGTGCCGGAAGGCGCATCACTGTCCGAAGTCATTGCCGGCCTCAATGCACTCGGAGTGGATCCGCGCGACATGATTGACATTCTGAAGAGCATCAAGGCTGCGGGCGCGCTCCACGCTGAATTCGTTGTACGATGATCCGAAGTAAGTATGAACGCTCCTCCTTCATCGGCGTCTGTAATTCCAGAGAGAGCGCAAATTCGGATACTCCACTTTGTTTCTGGCCGGTCTGTATTCCGCAATCATGGAACCTTGCCCGCCGCTCAAGGTATGCGGCGCGCCTTCCGGTTAGGAATTCTACGGCGGCAAGTGAACTGGCAGCCCTCAAGTGGGCAGTCCAATCGTTTGTTCATTGGAATACCGGCGTGAAATCCTTCTGAACAGTTTGTGGGGCTTCAAGTGTCTGCTCTGAGCGATGGCACAGAAATGCGCTGACTCACAGTGCCGAAGCAGACAGTTAGCGTAGCCCTTAACTCCACGTGCGGGACAGTGTCTCCATGCACCGGACAATTCGGTGTCACAAACGGAGCCATTGCATCGAACCTGTGTTCGGAAGCCAGAAGAACTGCCTACAAATTGTAACTGGGTGCGATCGTTGAACCAAAGATCCCCGATCAGCGGCTACACTTGCTGTATCGGTCGTCTAAACGTGCTTCAGAAGTAACTGCGTACCAAGCTGCCAGCTATCAAGCTCCATCCATCGGCAATGACGAAGAAAGCCAACTTGAATGGCAGCGAAACGATCGCTGGCGGCACCATCATCATGCCCATGCTCATCAGGACCGCAGCAGCGACCAAATCAATAATGAGGAATGGGAGGAAAATGAGAAAACCGATTTGGAAAGCTCGAGAGATTTCCGACAAAAGAAAGCTTGGGATCAGAACAGACAGTGGTGCATCCGGCTCAAGGATTGCGCCGCGCGTGTCCGGCCTGAGATCCGCCATCGCAGAAAATGTATCGCTGTCCAGGCGAGCGGCCATGAAGCCGCGAAACGGCTCGAGCGTTCGCACGAATGCGGCCTCCGGGCCGATTTGCTCTTCCACAAGTGGCTGCAATCCGTTTGTCCACGCTTCGGTGAACACCGGCTCCATTATGAAGTAAGTCAGGAACAGTGCGAGGCTGACGATCAACATGTTTGGCGGGGATTGCTGCAAGCCGATTGCCTGCCGCAAGATGGAGAGAACCGTGACCAGAAACGGAAAGCAGGTCACCATGATTGCAAGCCCGGGCGCCAGGCTAAGGACGGTGATCAAAGCAATCAGTTGGAGCGTTCGCGCGCTGAGGGACGTTTCATCCCCCAACGAAATCGCAATGTCCTGTGCGCCGGCGGCGGCCGGAACCAACAGAGCGATACAAATGCATACTGCTCTCACTGACACTTGATTACAGACCTGCACCGAGGTCGAGAATCTCTGTCAAACGGACCACAAGCTGGCCGTCATCCCCGTCTTCGGCCTCTTCAAGCGTGCCGCGGGCAATCAATTTGTCACCTACGAACAGATCGACAGGGTCATCCACTCTTTTGTCCAGAGTGAGAACCGCGTTCGAGCCCAACATCACCAAATCGCGAACGAGGGGCCGCGCCTTTCCGACCGACACCGTGATTTCAATCGGCACAGCGGTGAAGGGGTTGTGAGTATCAGACGCGAGCGTTTTGGTTGAGGGAATATCAGACATCTTCCACCTCATTCAGTTGAGTTTCAAAATAGGATGCGATTGCTTCGGAGATGTCCGAGATGGCCCGATCGAGGTGCAGTTCCACCTCTCCGCGTTCCAACCGCAGCACAACCTGACTGGGTGCAAGCAAGTCATCTTCTATGATCACAAAAGGCTTGGGCGGATCGTCATCCAGCGCTGTTCGAACCGCCGTTTCGCTTTCTGGTGCGACAACAATTTCAATTTGCCGGTCCAAACTGTCACGCACGAGCGCCTGCACCTTTTCGCGCACATGGGCGCCAAGGCTCATCTGCGCAATTTGAGGCAGAATGACATCCGTCACACGCTCGAGAATCGTTTCGACAGACGTGTTAAGCGTTGCACGCAGTTCGTGATACTCAAATGATGCGTTCTGCAGGCTGCTTGCCAAGCCACTGGAAACAAACGACGAAGTCTCGGTCTGAGCGGCGACAGCATCGTCCCAACCGGCCTGATACCCGCTCTCGAAGGCTTCGAGCTTTTGATCCTCGACATCTTCGACCGGTAGACATGCCGCTGTGTTCGCGAGAGGTTTGGCATTTCCAAAGTCTTCGAATAAATGCGAAACGGCCATTACGCGCGCTCCTCTTCAAGCCAACTGCGCAGGATTTCCACAGTCTCCTCCTGTCTCTCACCAATCATTTCGCGGAGGCGATCAACTGGGTCGGCAGACAATGCGTTCTCACCAGATCCCGCGCCCTCGTAGTCCATGGCAGGCAAGTCAGGCAAAAGGTCGGGTGCCGCACTCATCTCGATATCCGGGAACGAAGCGTCTTCGCCCGCTGCGGGTGCGGCCAGCCCCGGCAATTCCATGGTTCCGGCGGGTGGCAGCGCAGCAAGGTCGCCACTGTTGCCTGGTGCACGTGACAATACAGGCCTGACAACGAAGAGACCGAGTATCAGCGTAACAACGGCAAGAATGGCCATTTGGATCGCCGACATCACGTCGATATGAAACTGATCAAAAATGGATGTTTCGGCGACTGTCCCCTGAGGGAGCACCGACTGCAACTCCATCGCCTTGATGGTAATCACGTCACCGCGAGTCTCATCAAAGCCAACTGCGGAGGCCACCAATTCTCGGAGCGCATCCAGCTCCTCCGGGGACCGCTGAGCAGTTTGCGCTTCTTCTCCGTTCGTGCTGATCGCTTCGTTGACAAGAACCGCGACCGTCACGCGCCGGATGGCCCCGGCCGCCTTCACAATGGCCCGCTCGGTTTCCGACACCTCATAGTTGATGCGTTCTCTGGTTTCAGAGTTTTGCGAGGACGCGCTGTCGCCTCCTGCGCCCTCCCCGTCGGGCAGATTGGACGCGACCGTGACGTCGCCGTTCCCAGCTTCGCTGGACGTGCTTGACCGTTCCTCGGTATCGGTGCTGATGACGACGCGTTCTTGCGGATCAAACCGCCGCTCTCTGATTTCCTCTGTTTCAGTGACCGTATCCACACTCACTTCCACGATGGCGTTGCCCGGTCCCACGCGGGCTTCAAGCAGTCTTTCCACACGCTCGCGCAGCATTTGAGCCTTGTCGTCCGCCCCGCTGGACGGCACCGCGTCGTCCGCCGCTCCGATCAATGCGCCATTGGCATCGATGACGGCAACATCATCGGCAGATAGCCCTGCAACAGCAGAAGCCACAAGGAATCGAATCGCTTTCGCCTGCTGTGCCGACAATTCCGCGCCGTTCGGGGTGATCGATACAGATGCCGTTGGCGTCACAGAGCGTTGAAACGGATTGGATCCCGTGGATGCGATATGCACACGCGCCATTGCGACATGCGGGCTGGATACAACGGTCCGCGCCAGTTCGCCCTCTTTTGCACGCCAATAGGCTGCATCGAACATCTGTGATGTCGTTCCGAAGCCGGACAAATTGTCCAACAGTTCATATCCACGATTGCTGTTCGCAGGCAGCCCTTCGCTGGCCAGCGTCAGGCGCAATTGATCACGATCCTTTGCATCGACAAAAATGGAACCACCGCGCACCTCGAATGCGACACCGCTTTGCTCAAGCGATCGGACAACGTCACCTGCTGCGCCATTTTCCAGACCCGCGTATAGCAGGGTCATGGTGGGCGCTGTAACGGCCCGAGACATGGCAAGGATCGCTAGAAACATTGCCACTGTTGCCACTACGACCGTGATCTGGCGCTTGATATCAAGGCCCATCCAGACATTTAGAAATTGCTGCACAATTGCCTCCGTCGTGTCGCGCGTTCTGCTCGACGTTGTGACAGCAATGACCGAACAGCCTTAACAATCGGTTAGTTGATCTGTGGCAATTCTGATTTCGACAATTTTGATCAGGACTCAAATGACAGACGCAGCAATCGATACACCGGAAGAGGTCCCGAAATCCTCGAAAATGCCACTCATACTTGGGTTATTGGCTCTGCTCCTTGGTGCAGGTGGCGGTTTTTACGCCACATTCTCCGGCATGATACTCGCCCCCGAATCAAGCGGTGGCAAGGATATGGAGATCGCGGCACCCGGCGATTTGCCCGACGTTTCATTTGTCGAAGTGGAACCGATGGTGATTTCCCTCACTCCCAGTACGCAAGGGCGCCATCTCCGGTTTCGCGCGCAATTGGAGGTCCCGGCTGAATATGCATCTGACGTCGAGTCGATCCTTCCCCGCGTTGTCGACGTGTTGAACGGATATCTACGCGCGCTTGAAACGCGGGACATCGAGAGCCCGGCGGCGCTGACTCGATTGCGGGCTCAAATGCTGAGACGCGTACAGATCGTAACTGGACCTGGGCGGGTGAATGACCTGCTCATCATGGAATTCGTTCTAACCTGATGGTGAATAAATGGACCTCGTAGCTGATATCTTGCTGGCCGCGGGCGCCTTGGGCGCAGGCTTTTACTGCTTCGTCCTTGGACGCCGACTGAGCCGCTTCAACAATCTTGAAAAAGGGGTTGGCGGCGCCGTGGCTGTCTTGTCCGCGCAAGTGGACGACCTGACAAAAACCCTCGAGGCCGCGCAGAGAACTGCGGCCGAATCCGCAGAGACGCTGAATGACACAACGCAGCGCGCAACCGAGATGGCGCGCCGTCTGGAATTGCAAATGGCCGCCCTGCACGACGTTCCGGAACCGGCACCTGAAAGGCCGTCGCCTCCGCCTTCGCAGGAACCCAGTGAACCAATTTTCACGCGCCGCGCCTCTGGAGTAAGGTAATGAAAACAAAACGCAAACGTTCCATTGCCAATCGGGGTTCAATTGCGCTCCTCGTTGGCTTGCTTGCCAGTTCCGCACTCCTCCGACTTGCCGTCGGTGCAAATTCCGCGCTGGCCGATGTTGATCTGGCTGCCGGGTTTTCCCTGCCCCTCGGAATCGAACGTTCCGACGTCAAGACCGAGACCACATCAGAGCCCGACATCAAGCCGCTTCTTGACGCCTTACGTGCGCGGGAAGAACGCGTGGTCGCGCGTGAAGATCAACTCGCTGCGCGGACCAAAGCACTGGATGTCGCACAGCGGGAGGTGGAGCGCCGGCTCGTGGCGCTCGAATCGGCAGAACAGCGTCTCCGCCAGACCCTTTCCATTGCGCAAACTGCGGCTGAAGACGACCTGGTGAAACTCACGACCGTCTACGAAAACATGAAGCCCAAGGACGCATCGGCTCTTTTTGAAGCGATGGAGCCGGCTTTTGCAGCAGGCTTTCTTGGCCGTATGGAACCTGCAGCTGCTGCCAAGATTATGGCGGGCCTTGAGCCGCAATCCGCATATTCAATAAGTGCCATTTTGGCAGGTCGAAATGCACGCGCCCCCAAAAACTGACGGGATGTGAGGCTTTATTAACCGCTGTCTGCAATCTTCCCATCTGAACGAATTGAGGGAATCGCGACGTGATCGGAATCATCGGCATTGTGACTATTTTCGTGATGGTGTTCGGCGGGTATTTGGCAGCCGGCGGCAAGATGGGAATCATCTTGAAATCGCTACCGTTCGAAATGACGATGATTATTGGCGCCGCAATCGGCGCTTTTCTGATCAGCAACTCGATGGCAGAAATCAAGCATACGATTAAAGACCTTGGTAAGGTCTTCAAGGGTCCCAAATGGGCGCACGATGATTACAAAGAACTGCTTTGCCTGCTTTTCGAATTGATCAGATTGGCGCGTCAAAACCCTGTGGCAATTGAAGAACATATTGAAGATCCGGCAAGCTCATCGATCTTTTCTCGCTATCCAAAGATCATTGCTGATCAGGAAGCAACCGCACTGATCTGTGACACCCTGCGTTCAGCATCCATGAACTATGACGACCCACATCAGGTCGAAGAAGTTCTGGAAAAGCGAATGGACGCAAACATGCATCATGCGATGCATTCGAGCCATGCCCTCCAGACTGTTGCGGATGGTCTGCCTGCCTTGGGCATCGTCGCCGCGGTTCTCGGCGTGATCAAAACAATGGCGTCGATCGATCAACCGCCGGAAATTTTGGGTAAACTGATTGGTGGCGCCCTTGTTGGTACATTCTTGGGGGTGTTCCTTGCCTACGGGTTGGTTGGACCATTCGCCGCCAAAGTCAAAGCCGTCGTCGAAGAAGATGGACATTTCTACCAATTGATCCGCGAAGTGCTTGTGGCCAACCTGCACAACCATGCAACGAACATCTGTATCGAAGTCGGAAGACAGAACACACCGTCACATTGCCGCCCATCGTTTTCTGATCTTGAAGAAGCCTTGAAAACCGTCAAACAGAACGCAGCATGAGGGGCATCTTTACGACCTTTTGCCTGACGATGGCTCTGACGGGTATGGCGTACGGGGCCGAAATTAATGTTCGCTCGGGCGCCCATCCAACATTCGCCCGCATTGTTCTGGATGTCCCTTCAGGAACAAACTGGACGGTTCAGCAGGGTGCGTCGGGCGCGCGTGTCACGATAGACAACCATGCCGATGGCTTCGACATCTCGAACGTCTTTGATCGAATTGATCAAACATATGTCGAAGCAGTGGAGGCTGATGCCACAACCTTGGACGTCAAGTTTGGCTGCCGTTGCCTCGCGCAGGTGTACCCATCCGGCCCAAACATGATTGTTGTGGATGTCGCAGAAACTGACCAACCGTTTCAGGATGACCAGCCGATAATTTCCACTACGGCTTTGCAATTCGTTGGTGATCAACAGCTGCAGTTTTCTCAACCCGGCGAAATAAGCGATCCAATTGATCGGCCAGCTCCGATGGCGGTCCCAGAGCTTGATTTGGCCAGAAATGTCACGCCGTCTCCTTTGCCCGCCCAGATCATCGAACCGCAGTACGAGGATCAATCTGATAGCCTCAACAAGGCCCAACAAAAATTGGCAGAACACATTGGACTGGCCGCAACAACAGGCATTCTTCGTGCCAACCGCCAATGGGAAAGCATACCAGACCGGCTACAACGCCCCCAGATCGACACGCGGGTTTTTGATGTCCCTGCTCCGGCAGAAACGGTTGACCCATCAAACGAACCACTGAACGGAAACCTGCGGATCTCTACAAGCAGAGACGTTTCGGATGCAGCGATGAATACACTCGCCACATCAACATCGTCGGGAGCACGCTGCATCGACCCTTCCGAAGTTCAGGTCCAGAACTGGGAAGGGCCCGCCGGCTTTGCCGCATCAATTGCAGCACTGCGCAGAGAGCTGTTTTCGGAGTTTGACACCCTTGAAACCATGACTGCTGTCGAATTGGCCCGCACATATCTGCACTACGGTTTTGGCGCGGAAGCGCAGCAGGTCCTGCTCATGTCGCACAAACTGGCATCGGAGAACCGAGCGTTGGTCGACATTGCTCGCATCATGGAGTTTGGGTTCTCAGGGCAGGACAGCTATTTGGCAAATTTTGTTGATTGCGACTCGGACGTTGCGCTGTGGGCGATATTGTCCATTGAAAACCTTCAACCAACAGCGACGATCGATAGCAGTGCCGCTATCCGGGCGTTGAGTGGTTTGCCGATCCACCTACGCCATTTCCTGGCTCCCAATTTGAGCAAAAAGCTATTGGCCTATGGCGACCAAGATGCAGCGGCAGCGGCCTTGCGTGGGTTGGAACGAACCAGCGAACCATTGCCATCTGCAGGTGAGCTGGTGAAGGCAGATATTGAGATTGCCACGGGTGACGTTGAAGCAGCAAGGACTCGGCTGGAAGGAATTGTAGCATCCAATGATCAGCAGTCAGCCGAAGCCTTGATAAGATACGTGGACACGCATCTTGAGGCGGAGCAAGACATCGAAGAAGACATTGCGACACTGGTCGAAGCCTACGCGATCGAGATGCGAAATGACCCACTTGGTGAAGAATTGCAACGGACGCATGTATTGGCGCTCGCCAAGTCAGGCCAGTTTGATGCAGCTTTTCGTGCCATGACCGATGGGCATTCAAACAGTGACGTTCAAGTTACGGATACGCTGTTTTCATCCGCAACCATTCTTCTGGCTCGCAATGCTGACGACGCGACATTTTTGGAACATGCGTTTGCGGCGATGACAGCGCGCTCGGATCGCATGTCGGTCCGCGCCTTGATGCATTTGGCAGAAAGGCTGACACGTCTTGGTTTTTACACCGAGGCAGAAGAACTGTTCTCGACCCGGCCCGACATGCCAGCGACAAAGGAACATCGAGTTCTGCGCGCGACTGTATCTCTGAGTCTTGAAAAGCCACGCGAAGCGATGGCCTTTCTCGGACGTCTTGAAGGCGAAGAACCAGATCGGTTGCGAGCTCGTGCACGCGAGATGTCCGGAGATTACGAAGTAGCCCACGAGCTTTACGGGACGTTGGGCGATGACGACGGTCAGCGGCAAACTGCGTGGCTTTCCGAAGACTGGCGGCGTTTACTCGAAACCAACGAGCCTGTGTTGGGTGCCGCTGTTGACGTAGCATCTGCTAATTTGGATTTGTCGACGGACGTTGATGGAATGTTGGGGCGGACGCAGGACGCTCTTGAGGAAAGTGGACAAGCACGAGATGCGATCGAGCAGTTGTTGCAAGTGAACGATTTTCTTGGAGAATACTGAGATTGAGTATCCAAGGAGATCTTGGTTACCAAATATAAACTGCACAAGGTCTAGGTTGGAATCATCACAGAAGTGATGAGGGCCCGCCGTGACAAAAAACGACTCTCAGCCGAATTGCGGCGACCACCAGAACACCTGCGTTTTGGCTTGGTACGAAGCTGCGTTGTCATTCCGTCAGTTGACTGGTGTACACGGTGCGAAAAACCGCGTGCGGAGCTGTAGATTACTAAGTTATCGAAAGTTTTCTATTTCGAATTTCTCGAAATCACGAGAGCCGTTCGAATTTGGCCTGTATCCACGTATTCTGGTGGGATCAGCTAGATCATGAAATTCTCAACGTCCGCCATTTTCAGCCCCACGGTCTTGCTGGCGGTTGCCCTAATGGCAATCATTGTAATGATGATTCTTCCTATGCCCGCATGGGTTCTGGACATCGGTCTCGCGGCATCTTTCGCTCTTGCGATACTCATCTTTACAATAACGCTTTTCATTGAACGTCCACTGGACTTTTCGGCCTTTCCAACAATCCTGCTCGCATCCTTGATGTTGCGATTATCGCTGAACGTTTCGTCAACTAAGCTTATCATTGGGCAAGGACACACCGGTACGCACGCGGCCGGAGAGGTCATAGAAGGGTTCGCTCAGTTCATTATGGGCGGTAGCGTGTTCCTCGGGCTGGTTGTGTTTTGCGTGCTTCTGATCGTGAACTTCATGGTGATCACGAAGGGTGCCACACGTATGGCCGAAGTGGGTGCCCGGTTTGCACTGGATGGAATGCCCGGAAAGCAGCTCGCCATTGACAGTGATATGTCGGCCGGCGCGATTGATCACAAAGAGGCGAAGATCAGGCGCGAGCTTGAGCAAGCCGAAACTACATTCTTCGGATCACTGGACGGCGCATCCAAATTCGTCAAAGGCGATGCTGTTGCCGGCTTGCTCATCACACTGCTGAACCTTGTCGCCGGATTGGTCATGGGTGTGGCAGTCCACGGTATGGCAATCGGCAGCGCATTCGAAACTTACGCCATTTTGACGGTCGGAGACGGCCTAGTCTCGCAGATACCCGCCGTCGTCATCTCGATCGCCTCTGCCCTGTTGCTGGCGAGAGGCGGAGCAAAAGGTGCGACCGATCTGGCCGTCTTTGGGCAATTGGGGAAGCATCCGGCAGCGCTTGCGACCGTAGCCGTCTTGATGGGCTTGCTCGGCTTGGTCCCCGGGCTGCCACTTCTACCGTTTTTGGCGGGTTCCATTGGCCTCGCTGTAACCGCCTTTCTCATCAACAAACGAAATGGCGCTGCTGAAGCGGTCGCAGTGACCGATTTGGAAGACCATGCGGACGCCCTTCCGGAAAAAACACTCGGCGATGTTTTGGAGCTGGATGACATCCACGTCGAATTCGCACCTGATCTCGTCAACATGGTCCTTGATCCTGGCACAGGCCTGGACGCGCGCATTGCAAACATGCGGGTTCACGTCGCCACCGTCTTTGGCCTCATTCTGCCCGAGATCCGGTTGACGGATAACCCGAGCCTGCCGACGGGCGGCTACGTGCTCCGGATACAAGGGGTCGAGCAGGCGCGCGGGTCGATCAAGCCTTCTGACATTCTGGCTCTGGCCCCCGATACAACCGAGGGCCTTCCCGATGGCGAAGACACAACAGAACCCGTGTACGGCGCACCCGCGCGCTGGATTTCAACGCAGGATCAGGAAGTCGCGGCCATGTCAGGCGTCACGCTGGTCACACCTACGGAGATTTTGGCCACGCATCTGCTTGAAATCGTCAAACGGAACTTCAGCCGACTGCTTACCTTGAAGTCTCTGAGACGTTTGCTCGAGGAGATGAAAACAGTCTCGGATCCGGCACGCGCCGAAGCCAACCGAAAGATGTTGGATGCATTGATACCGGACAAGGTGCCGATGGATATTCTGCATGCAGTTCTGCGACTGCTACTTGATGAGCAGGTGTCCATCCGCAACTTGCCGCTTATCCTTGAAGCCGTTGCAGAAGCACGCGCCGTAAATGCGCAGCCGGAAGCCATCTGTGAACATGTTCGCCAGCGTCTCGGCTTCCAGATTATCTCGGGTATCCGCCGGGACGATGGGACCTTGCCCTTGGTGCAACTTGCGCCCGAATGGGAAGACACATTTGCAAGCTATCAGGTGGATGCGGATCGAGGCCTGGACATCGCACTGCCCCCGGACCTGTTCAATCGTCTTGCGGACAATGTGTCTGACAAGCTGCAGGATGCAGGCGACCAAGGCATCTTCCCGGCTGTGGTGACAAACACACGTCGTCGGCGTTTCCTGAAAACCCTGATGCGCGCAAAGGGAATGAACAACCCCGTTTTGTCCTTCGAAGAAATTGGCGTGGATGCACGGCCAGCGTTGGTAGGCGTGGTCGCCGCATAATGGCAGCTGCAGAGGCAATTTCGCTATTACAAACACAGCTTTGGCTTGGTTTCGTGGTTTTTTTGCGCGTTGGCGCGGCAGTTGCCTTGTTGCCCGGTTTTGGTGAACAATCCGTGCCCATGCGCATCAAATTGGTTGTCGCGATTGCGTTCACCTTGATTGTGGCACCTGCACTTCCGCAAGAGCCCCCGGACCTTTCGATCAACAGCATGGTGTTGTTGGTTGCGACAGAAACCGTGGCTGGCGTTTTGATCGGACTTGGTGTGCGCCTCTTTACTTTGGCGTTGCAAACGGCGGGGGCCATAGCGGCACAGTCAACGTCTCTGTCTCAAATTCTGGGCGGTGCCGCGATCGAACCATTGCCAGCGATGGGCTACGTTTTGTCTGTTGGCGCCATCGCGTTGGCCGTGATGGCGGGCCTGCACATCAAAGCCGCGCACCTTCTCATTCATTCATACGTGTTGCTGCCGATGGGGTTGTTTTCGACGGGTAGCGATGTCGCCGATTGGGGGCTCACGCAGGTGGCGCATGCGTTCGAACTTGCCTTCTTGTTGGCCGCCCCGTTTGTGTTGATGTCGGTTTTGTACAATCTAGCGCTTGGGGTCATCAACAAAGCCATGCCGCAATTGATGGTCGCTTTTGTGGGGGCGCCCGTCATTACCCTTGGTGGGCTGTTTTTGTTATTTTTGGCGGCCCCGATCATGCTTTCCGTCTGGCTCGCCGCACTTGATCAATTCATGGCCTCACCGTTCGAGGCGCAAAGATGAGCGGCCAGGACGACGACAGCGACAAGTCATTCGATCCGACACCTCAAAAGCTTGAAGAGGCGCGGAAAAAGGGGGAGGTCGCAAAGTCAGTCGATCTTCAAACAGCTGCTGCATATGCCGGGCTGACGCTGACGCTGGTGGCCGTCGGGGCGCAAAGCCTGACGTCGTTTGGTGGCCAGATGCAGGTTCTTTTGGACCAGTCCGCAAGCTTGTCGGACACCTTGTTCAACGGCAGCCCTTCTGCGGTGATGGGCGCGATCCTCTGGAACACGTCCGCCGCGCTTGCACCGCTTTTCATCATCCCGGCCATCGCCGTCCTGGCGGCAATCCTCGCTCAAAAAGCGTTTGTTGTGGCCCCGTCCAAATTGCAGCCCAAGCTGTCCCGAATATCCCTGATCCAGAACGCAAAACAAAAATTCGGGCGTGGCGGGTTTTTCGAGTTCGGCAAAAGCTTCGTCAAGCTGTTGCTGTATTCAGGGTTTCTCGCGTTCTTTTTGGTAAGACGACTGCCGGAAATGGTTGGTGTCATGCACGCCTCGCCCGGCCTCGTTGTGATGCTTCTGGCAGAGATGTGTGTCGCATTTCTGTTTGTCGTGGTCTTGATCTCGACGGTCCTGGGCGGGATCGACGCGGTTTGGCAGCATCAGGAACACATTAGAAAAAACCGAATGTCGCGAAAGGAGATCATGGATGAAACCAAGAACTCCGAAGGTGACCCGCATCTGAAGCAGGAGCGGCGCGCACGCGCGCAAGCCATCGCGACACAACAGATGATGGCCGACGTGCCGACCGCGGACGTCGTGATTGTCAATCCGACGCACTACGCTGTTGTATTGAAATGGTCTCGCGCCGACGGAAGTGCACCGGTATGCGTGGCAAAAGGTGTAGATGAGATTGCCCTGCGCATCCGTGAAATTGCGCATGAAAGCGCGGTTCCCATCCACAGCGATCCACCGACAGCCCGCACATTGCATGCTGTCACCGCGATAGGTGATGAGATCCATCCTGATCAATATGGCGTTGTGGCAGCAGCAATTCGCTTTGCCGACAGGATGCGCGAACAAGCGCGTCGCGGGGTATAGGCGTGAACCTGTTTCAGCTACAGCAAATATCTGATCTGAAGTTTCGCCAGAGCGAACAGGCTCTGACCAAGCTACAGTCGAGAGAAGCCACCCTACGAAACGAGTTGCTGCGGTTGCAGGGTCTTGCCCACGAAACCAACAGCCAACCGGCTTCTGATGCCGAGCTGCGTTCGATCGGTGGTGACATCATCTGGCTCAGGTGGCTGGCTGACAGTCGGCGCAAGCTGAATATCGAACTGGCTCAGGTCCTGGCTCAGAAAGAAGCGCTTGTTGCTCGGCACAGGGTTGCGAATGGGAAGAAGATCGTGACCGACGCGCTTTTCGACAAACAACAAGCGTCATCTAAAAAAGAGAAAGCGGATCGCGCCCTTGCCAAAGCAATAGAAACGTCGGTCGCGCGTCCAAGCGATCAATAATCCTGGCGCGCAATCTCGATAATCAACACATCGGTGATTTGATCGCCCATGTCCTTTTGGGCCACTTCGCGCAACGCACCACGCAGAACCGCCAGATTGTTGGCGTTGGTGAACGCTCCGTCGAAACCGCCCACGTTCGCGTGATCAAACAGAACTTGCAGAAATGAATCTCGAAGCTTCGGCTCACGAGAATAAATGGAGTCTTTCTGACCCGCGGGCACCTCAAGGCTTAAGGACAGAACGACCAACGCCTGTACCGCATCGCCATTCACAATGGGCACGACAAACTGATTGTTCATCTTGACGTATTCACGGTCCGAGGTGTCCTCGGCCGTTCCGCCAATTTCCGGCGCCTCCGTCATCTCTTCGGATATCGCGGTTTCTTCAGGGTCTGGTACGGGGCGCATGAAGATACCCGCGCCGACGCCTGCACCGGCGCCGACCAAAAGCAAAATCAGAGGCAAGAGCTTTTTCATAACGTGCGCTCCTAAAAGGGTAAGATCACGTCAAGAACTTGCTGACCGATCCGTGGCTGCTGCACATCCGTGATCTGACCGCGTCCACCGTACGAGACCCGAGCCTGCGCAATTTTGTCATAGGTGATTTCGTTCTGGCGGGAGATATCCGCCGGACGCACAAAGCCAGACACCAAAAGCTCGCGCAGCTCGAAATTGACACGCAGTTCTTGTGACCCCGAAATCGACAATATGCCGTTTGGCAGAACATCAACCACCGTTGCAGCCACGCGTAGGGTCAATTTTTCCTCGCGTTTGACGGACCCGTCACCGCTTGACCCAGAACTGGAGGTGATTGAGACCAGATCGGACGTCGACGCGCCTTCCGGTAGCTTTTCGTCCAGCCGTTGCGGCAATCCACCGAGTTGCGGCACTTGCAGCCTTTCCGTTCCACTGCGCGACCGGTCCGTTTCGTTCGAGATTTCGGCTTTTTCATCAATCTCGATCACGACGGTCATGATATCACCGCGTTGCATGGCTCTTCGATCGCCCAAAAGCGACGATCTTTGCCCACTCCACAAAGATGCACGATCCGTTGGCCCAACCTCTTCAACGACAAGCGGCAGACTTGCGGATACCATTGCCGAGTGCTCACGCGTTTCCATCGGATTGGAAAAACTGGGTGCCTTGCCGATATGGTCGGCTCTGCCACACGCCACGGCAAGGCCACACAAGGCAAGCATCACAACTGTTCGAGTTGGTCGAAACGTCTTCACATTCATCGTGTCACCTTGATTGAACCATCTTCCTGCACAAAACCGAAAAGCGTAGCGCGCGAACTGAGGTTCATGACGCGCACTCGGTCTCCCACCCCTCCTCTTTCCAGCGCACGCCCGTCGGTCGTGATTGAAAGCCCCCCCGCATCAAAAAACAGGGGAACGATTTGATTTCTATTCACAATTGCAGGCGCGCCGATTGCGTCGAACGGGATGGGACGCCCGGCATAAAGCGCCATGCGCGCCTCTTGGCCAACGACGTCTGACACACGGTCGAACATGCCGGGGTGAACTCCGTCCCGCACGGTCAGGTCTGATGCCGTAATGAGCGTCCCGGGCCGCAATGTGCGGGTCGGCATAACCGTGTCCGCATACGCCCCAGTCGCCATCAGCATGAGTATGAAAATCCAACGCATCACCGCACCTGCGTCATCGCGCCCATCATCTGGTCCGCCGCAGAAATGACCTTGGAGTTCATTTCGTATCCGCGTTGGGCCGCAATCAACTCGGTTATCTCGCGAACGGCATCGACCGAGCTTTCCTCAAGGTACCCCTGTCGCAGGGTGCCCAGACCATCAAGACCGGGTGTGGTCGCAATTGGCGGACCAGACGCATCCGTTTCGGCAAACAGGTTGCTGCCCAATGCTTCGAGCCCCTTTGAATTGGTAAAGCCCGTGAGGTTGAACTGACCAATCAGCTGGCCGGCGGCAGTGTCCGCAAAATACGCATAAACCTCACCGTCGCCATTGATCGAGACGCTGCGCGCGTCTTCAGGCACCACGATTTCCGGCGCGACTGGGTACCCGTCAGACGTCACAATGACACCCTCGCCGGTTCGCTTCAGCGCACCATCGCGCGTATACGCGGTCTGCCCGGACGGCAGCGTTATTTCGAAATAGCCATTTCCGTCGATGGCCAGATCAAGATCACCACCTGTTGCTGCCAGTGACCCTTGAGCCAATTGAACCGACACGGCGGCCGGACGAACGCCCAGGCCCAACTGAACGCCAGTCGGCAATACGCTTCCGTCTGATGCATTGATCGCGCCAGGTCGTGTCATTTGCTGATAGTGCAAATCGGCGAACTCCGCGCGCCGTGCATTATACCCGGTCGTGCTCATGTTCGCGAGGTTGTTGGAGATCGTCTCCACTCGCATCTGTTGGGCGAGCATGCCTGTCGCGGCGATCTTTAGGGCGCGCATCTACGTCTCCTCAGTTTGATTTCATCATGGCATCCATCGCACGACGGACACGTTCATCTTCGGAATCAAGAAAGTTCTGACCCATCTCATAGGCCCGCTGAATCTCGATCATGCGAGCCAGTTGGCCGATGGAGTCCACATTGGATGCCTCGACAAATCCCTGCAGCATCCTCGCTGTGTCCGATGGTTCGAACCCATCATCTGCACGAAACATCACGCCGCCTTCGCGGATCAGGCTGGCGCTGTCATTCGGCTGAACAAGACCGATCTGCCCGACAAAAGCGCCGTTCGCACTGATCGTTCCATCTGGCGACACCGACAGTGATCGAACGCCGGGCGGAATGAAGACCGGAGCACCACCGGCGTCCAGAACGGCATACCCATCGGGTGTCACAAGGTCGCCCTGCCCATTTGGGGAAAAGCTGCCGGCGCGGGTCAAACGCTCACCATCAGGCGTCTGGATCAGAAAAAATCCCTCACCTTCAATTGCGAAATCGTAGGTTCCGCCGGTCTGCGTGAGCGTGCCTTGCACAAAGGACGTTTGGCGCACGTTGCCATGCCCCATCGACAAGGATGCACCGCCCTGAATTCCCTGCACGTATTCAGAAAACACGAGACCTTCTTGTCGGTACCCGCTTGTCGCACTGTTTGCGATGTTGTTCGCAACGATCTGCATTTCACGCATGAGACCGGACTGTCGGGTCAATGTGATGTAGCCTGTGCTGTCCATCTCAACCTCCAATTATCAGCGGGATGATCCTGCTCTGGAAAAAGGATACCAATGTTTGTGTCATGAAGCCCATCGACAACCAGAACACGACGACAATGGCCGCGAGCTTTGGCACGAACGTGAGGGTCATCTCTTGGATTGACGTGAGGGCCTGCACCAATCCGATCGACACGCCTGCCACCAAGGCAACCGTCAGGATTGGCATCGACACCAATACGGCGATCCATAGGCCCTGACGCAGGGTGTCAAAGAAGATGACTTCGTTCAGCATATCAGACCGGCATCCGCAGAATTTCCTGATACGCTTCGACCACCTTGTTGCGCACCGTCACTGCGGTCTCCACCGCCAGTTCGGTTTGCGCCAAGGCTTGCACCAAGGCGTGTGGGTCGGCCTGCCCGATCATCGCCTCTTTGGCGACCTGTTCGCCCTGTGCAACCGTCGTTGCAAAATCCATTGCGACCTTGCCAAAGACGCTGCCGCCCGCACCTTGGCCCGGCTGTGTTGCCGGACGTAGAGCTGCATAGTTCTGTACGGCGGATAAAGTTGCGGTTTCCATTCTGGATCTCCTTCAAATTGCCCGCGTCAGCGGCGCAAGAGTTGCATCAGGCTGGACGACATTTGCCGCGCCTGCTCGAACATCTTCAGATTTGCTTCGTAGCTCCGCTGCGCCTCTCGGGCGTCAGCCAATTCAATCAACAGATCGACGTTGGACCCGTCATAGTGACCTGAACCGTCAGCCATTGGGTGACCCGGATCATAAATCCGGGCAAGCGGCCGGTCGTCCAGCGACATGCGGCCAACTTCGACACTGGCAACACCGCCACCGGCATCAAATTCCGTACGGAACGGAATTGTTTTCCGGCGGTAACCCGGCGTATCGGCATTCGAAATATTCTCGGAAAGGTGGCGCAGACGAGACGCTTGCGCCTGCAGGCCACTTGCGGAAACGGAAAGGGATTTTGAAAATTCGCTCATGTCCAGTTCCTCACTGTCGACCAAGGCTTGAGCGGAGGACGTTCATCGCAGATTTGTAAATCGCCAATGATCTGTCGTGCTGGCGTTTGGCTTCCGTCGCGCGCAGCATCTCGGTCTCCAGTGAGACCGAATTTCCGTCCGGCGAGGCAAAAGTCTTGTCTTCGATCATGATGCCGTCAACACCGCCGGATCTGTCTCCGTGCATATGTGTTGACCGGGTCGCACGCTGCATGAATGCATTGCCTTCACCGGGCGCGTACACCTCTGTGAAGCTGGGCAAGTCACGTGAGACATAGCCAGGCGTGTCGGCGTTCGCGACATTCTGCGCGATGACGGCCTGCCTTTGACCTGCATGCATGGCCATTGCTTGTGCTGTGTCGAAAACAGCCAGTTTCTGAAACATCGGGGCTTCTCCCTCGTGTGATCTCAATCAACGCTTAACCCTGATTCCCTAAGAAACTGTTTGCAGACATCAGGAGGATCCGATGAGGCACGCCATGCGACTACAAATGCTGAAAACGCAGCTTTCCGAGGTGCAGGTGATGCGCCCAATCGGGCGGATCAGTGCCGCACACGGCAACGTTCTGACTGTCTCTGGCATGAACGATGTGGCCAAGATCGGAGACCGCGTTCTGGTCTCGCGGCAGTCCGGTGACACGCTAAGCGCCGAAGTTGTTCAACTCTCTCAGGCAGACGCAACGATCATGCCTGACGGTCCAGTTGAAGGGGTCGCGTTGGGTGATCGCGTCATCCTTGATGGTCAAAATACGATTGCACCGAATGACAGTTGGCTTGGCCGAATCATTGATCCGGATGGACAGCCTCTCGACGGACAAAAGTTAAGCCGCGGCCTCGAGAAAAGACCGCTGAAGTGCGCACCGCCAGCGGCGGCAACACGGCGTCCCTTGGGCGCGCGCATGGACACGGGACATGTGGTTTTTGATACGATGTTGCCGATAGTTCAGGGGCAGCGCATCGGTCTTTTTGCAGGCTCGGGTGTCGGCAAATCCAGCTTGATGGGACAACTTGCCAAACGGATGTCCGCAGACATCGTCGTCATTGCAATGATCGGCGAACGTGGTCGGGAAGTTCGTCAGTTTGTTGATGATGTGCTTGGCCCGGAAGGGTTGGCGCGATCTATTGTGATTGCCGCCACATCTGATCAGTCTCCGTTGCTGCGACGGCGGTGCGCGTGGACCGCAATGGCAGTGGCCGAGCATTTTCGTGACGAAGGCAAGTCCGTTTTGCTGTTGGCTGATTCCGTTACGCGGTTTGCGGAAGCACACCGCGAAGTGGCTGTCGCGGCTGGCGAGGCTCCGGTATTACGGGGTTTTCCAGCGTCTACTTCACATTTGATCATGTCACTTTGCGAGCGCGCGGGCCCCGGCGGCCCCAATCAAGGCGAGATCAGCGCCGTTTTCAGCGTGTTGGTGGCGGGGTCGGACATGGACGAGCCAATTGCCGACATTTTGCGCGGTGTTCTGGACGGGCACGTCGTTCTGGATCGCAACATCGCGGAGCGCGGCCGCTTCCCAGCAGTCGATGTGCTGCGTTCGGTTTCGCGCAGCTTGCCAGCGGCCGCATCCGACACCGAAAACGGAACAATTGCACAAGTCCGCAAGCACCTCAGTGTTTACACGCAAAACCAAATGATGATTAGCGCTGGTCTATACACCCAAGGATCTGATGCCGAAATCGACGCTGCCATTCAGGCTTGGCCTCATCTGGACAAGGCAATGGCGCATGTCCATGTGCAAGGGTGCGCGCACAGTTTTGACCAATTGGGGCTCGCGCTGCGTCGTGCTGGTAGCCCGAATGCCAATGGAATGGGGAAGCGTTAGGCTGACCGCGCAGGTGTTGCTTTTGAAAGCGCCAAATCATGTGCGACGAGGCCCGCGATCGGGCTGGCTACGAGGTCTTGGAAATTGCGTTGTCGGTTGATGACTTAGACACTCAAAAGCGTCAGTGCAATCGCAGCACCGGATGCACCTGTCCCGATACTATCGAGTTGTGATCGCGCCAGATACGTTGTGACCAAGCGGTCAAGTGTATCTTCTTGAGCGAAATCCGACGGATCGGAGACGCCCAATATCCGCTCGGACCGTTCCTGAAATACTTTCAGCTGTTGGTCGATGTCTACTTGTCCAAAAGCTTCGGGCAGACCAAGCGCAGTTTCGAACAATGACCTGAGCGGTGGTTGCCCCATAATGCTGAACCACTTTGACGCATCCGACCCTTCGGATTGAACCACGTCAGGCAGCGTTCGCTCTGCATACAGCGCGATCCGCATCGTCTCGTCCTGATTGCCGGTCTCGATTTCAAAGCTGTTCGCCTGAAACTTTGCGATGATACCTTCCGCAAAACCCGGCTCTAGTGCGCCTCTCAATTCGCCCGGTCCAAGGCCAAACGCTTCCGAAAACTCTCTGTAACGACTGTCGGTAAAGCGGTTTGCCAAAGCATCATCTGCAGTGGTGCCATCGCTCAACATCTTTTGTACAAAGAACGTGTTGTTTATGTCGTCTGACAGACCGAAGGCACCAAGGGCCACGGTCAGCAATTGACGATCAGACACCAAATCCTCAGCCGTCTCCACGGATGCGATTTTCTCTGCGAAATGGTCAGTGTCTCGCTTCAGTTGCGTTGACTCGCTGAACGCAGACAGCTGCTGATCATAGGTGCGCTGCAGAAACTGCCACCCGACCAATCCGGAAGAGATCAATATAGGCTGGTACATGGCTAGTGGCTCGCCGCCAATAGCCGTTCTTCACGCGGCAGAAGCGCGCGCAGTGCCTTCAGGCATTTGTAGTGATCATCGTGCACAAGCGCGTGCGATGCGATATCGAGATGTTTGCGGCTGTCTGCATCCACAAAGACCTGGCTCAACTCTTCGATGCTGCGCAATAGTTGCTGCCGAGCTTCGACCTTGTCCGAGTCACCAGACAGAACAAGCTGAACGGCGTAACAGACACGACGCACGGGTGTTTTGGCATCCTCAGGATGAATGGCGTCGCGCAATCGCAAGATGTTCGCATCGGGCGTGACTATTGCCAATCGGCTTCGGCGATCACCGTTTTCGATCACGGCTCCGTTGATCAGCACACGTTCCTTCGGGCTCAACTTGAGAATAAGGCCGCTCATACTGTTCTACCTTCCTGTTTCAAGCCGCGCAAAACAGCCATGTTGATTTCGAGGAGCGGCAGAACCGATGCTTTTTCCCGCAGGATGCGGCGGGTGTGATGTCGTGTAAAATCAGAAAGATAGACGATCCTGGACTTCAGCTCTTTCGGCAGCGGGTTTTGCGGATCCACAACATCGACGACCAAGGCGGTCCAGAGCCGCTGGTTCGCATGAAGCGCGTCAGCATAGGCCGGGAAGTTCTTTTTCGCGTCAACCGCGCGGTCTCGCAATTGCTGGGTAACCTTCGCGATCACCTCGTATTCAGACCGTCGGTCGCTTTTTGTCGACGGCGCGTGTTCTGCGTAGCCTTTCAAGGCTTGTGACATCGCGTTCAAGGTTTCACCTGCTCAATAATGGGAAAGTAGAAGGAGGCGCGGCGTTGCCCCGCCTCCTTCATGTGTTTTAACGGAACAGCGACAGGATCGACTGTGGTGCCTGGTTGGCAATCGACAGCGACTGAACACCCAATTGCTGCTGAGTTTGCAATGCCTGCAAACGGGCCGACACTTCTTCCATGTCAGCATCCACAAGAGAGCCGATACCGGATTTGAAAGAGTCGGTCAGGTTGCTGACAAAGTCCGATTGCGTTTCGATCCGAGTCTGAACCGTACCAAACGCCGCAGCGGCACTGATTGACTGTTCGATGAGACCATCGATTGCAGTCAATGCAGCTGTCGCACCGGAATCGGATGTGACGTCAAGCGTAGACAACGCACCAAGTCCGCCGGTCGAAGCGGTCGATCCAGGTGTGCCACCGTTCTGAAACACAGCGCCGACATCGACATCATCAGCCGTTGCACCGGTCGAAAATGTCAGAGTGCCTGCGTCAATATCAACAGTCACGGAATAACCATCTGCCCCATCAGTCGCCGCACCAAAGAATGCGCTCAACTGGTTGGCCAGACCATTAATGACGTCAGCTTGGCCATCTTCAGCACTCGCGACAAACTGGAAGTCACGACGGCCAGTTGCCGAGCTGCCGTCTGCGGTGTTGATCGACAGACCATCCAAGGTCAGCTGGTAGCTATTGCCAGCGGACACAGCACCAAAGGCCACAGTTGTACTGGTGCCACCAGTGACCGTCACCGACGAGACCGGATCAGTTGCTGCGGCTGCGAAGCCTGTGTTGGCAGCACCAACCTGGACAGCATCGTTGGCCAACGGCTGTGTAGACGCGCCAGCACCAAACGCCTGCGCATCAACCGGAGTCGTGGTTGACAGGTTTTGACGCGCGACATCAATTTGACCTGCAGTCACGGCACCAGTGTTGTCCCGGTTCAAGGACGACAGGATCTGCACGTCGTCCGTGCTGGTCCCATCAATCAGGTTCAGACCATTGAATTGAGCGGCAGCAACGACCGAACCGATCTGTTCCGTAAGTGCAGTGATATCCTGCTGGATCGAATCGCGGTCAACGTTTTCTTCCTGCGCCGCAACGATACGACCCTTCATGTCATTCAGCAGATCGGTGATTGTTTCCGACGCGTTTGCAGCGACTGCAACCGTGCTTTCACCCAACGACAGGCTTTCCGATACTGCCTTGAAGCCCGCAACGTCCGATTCCATCACTTTGGAGATGGCCCAGACCGCCGAATTGTCCTTGGCGCTTGCCACGGACTTACCGGTAGAAATTTCGCTCTGAGTCATCGCAAGGTCTTTGTTGATGGACTTCAGAGTCTGCAGCGCAACCATTGCGCTGTTATTCGTAAGAATGCTCGACATGTGCATTTCCTTTTGTCACGGCGCTTTGCGCCCTGGTTAACGTCCCGCCCCCCAGTGGGACGGCCAAACTGCCGTTCTGACAAATGCACACCCCGTCTTGGGGTCATGCGCCACCCGTCTTAGGATGCGCGGCCAATATGTGTCTGGTATCCCTAATGCTTCCCTAAGCTCCGGAAACTGAAAGCTTCGGATTTGATTCAATCCTGCTCATGCTCTTTTCTCGAGTGATCCGGACTGCTTCAGGTCGACTGTGCTGCGCTGACCCCGCGCGTCATATGTTTCAAGCGACTCGCGCACCCGTCGGATTGCAGCCAAACGCCGGGCGACCGAACGAACACCTTCCGCGGCGGAGCCCAGCAGATCCTGATTGCGTTCCAGTTTGTTTCGCAACGCGCTGGCTTTATGCTCTTCGATCTCATCAAAAGCGCTGACCGCCTCGACCAGCCGCGACTTGCGGTCGAACAGCCTGCTCACTTCTTCGAGGTTTCCGGCCAGCAATGCGGCACGCTCTGCATCAAGCAGGTCGTCCAATTCGTCGAATGTATTCCGAATGTCGTCGCCGTTCATGCGCTGCGTTCCTTAAGTGATTCGAACAGGGCTTCGGCCAATCCAATGCCTCCGGCCTCCACCATTTTTTCGGCCTGCGCCTGCACAAGGAACGACGAAAACTGATCCTCTCCGGCGCCACCGCCAAAGGCATCACGGCTTTCGCCAAGTCCCGCAGATTTAAGCATTTCCGCCAAAAATGCCGCTTCGAGTTTTTGCGCGGCCGAGCGCAAAGCCGCATCGTTTGAAGCGGCCGGCGCAATTGAGTTGGGTAAATTTGAACTGACGATCATGGGCGGTCCTTAGAATTGAATGGAATTATCCGGAACTTTGCGCATCAGCGGTAAAGAACCGGTAACTAAGCTTGGTCCATTCTGCCTCGAACGCGGAAGAATCCCGGAGAAACACGTGCAGCTCAATCAGCTTTTCAGCCAAAGCAGCCATACCAATGGCTTGGCTGGTTCATCGCGGCGGCATGATCCGCCCACCAGCTCCGGGTTCGAGGACGTGATAAATGCTGGGGCAAGTGCTGGTGCGGCCAAGTCCTCTCCCATGCGACAGCAAGACGACGGTATCGACGCGGGCACCGATGACGCTTTGGCCGAGCCGTTGCAAGATGGCGAGGCAAGAGTTCCGGACAATCCAACAACGCCCTCACAAGCCAAAGATGCGTCATCCCAAACTGCACGGCCTGACGGGACAAACTCCAAATCTGACCCGACGGATACTTCCAACCAGAGCACAGACTTGGAACACACGTCTCAGACATCGCCGCCCGATGCCGATGACGCGGTGATCGCGCCAGCCCGCCAAGCGAACAGGGAGTCGCCGATTACCGCGATGGTGCAAGGGATGTCGCAGTCGAGGGATGCGTCAAAACCGCAGGCCGGTTCGGCAAGGAACGCAGGCAATTCACACACTTTGCCGCCATCGGGCCCGGCGACCTTGTCGGTTCAAAAAGGGGGCACTGGCCAGCCAGGGATTGTCGAAGCTTCGGCTCAGAAATCTCTCTCGGGCACTGCTCAGTCGGTGCATGGAATCCCGGGATCGACGGTGGTGCTGCCGGCAACGGGGCAGGTGGCAAAAAGTAAGACCAGCGCTCCAACGATGACGCCCGGCGAACAGGCCGCAGCGATCAAGCCGACCACGACAGAGAACGCGGTGGCACTTTCAGCAACCGGGTCCACGCCCGCGGCACGCAACGCGGCGTCAGATATGGTTGCACAGATCAAAACAGACCAGAGCGCGTCCGACAGGAAAATGACCTTCGGTCAGACCGAAGCCACTGTTTCAACCGTGAAGTCGCCTGTTGATCGGACCCAAACGGCCGATGCGGTTTTGACCAAAGGTAGGGCTGCGGATGTGCAGACCGGACCTCGTACCGTCCCCGTCAACCAAACCACCTCCTTTTCGCAAATGCCTTTGGCGCAAAGGTCTGGGGCAACCGATCCAACGATCGTCTCGGATGAGCTGGTGTGGGACATGCGCCCAACGTCAGCACACCAAACCATGGCCAACCCTACATCTGTTCAGAAGCCTGAACTGCCTGCAAACATCCCACCCGCAATCGCGGACGCTTTCAAACGGGTACCCGACAAGCCCATCGAAATTGCGTTGAACCCAATCGAATTGGGCCGTGTCCGCATGGTCATGGCGACCAACGAAACCGGGATGATCGTCACAGTCACCGCAGAGCGGGGGGATACCCTCGACCTGATGCGCCGCTACATTGACGATCTCGGCAAGTCACTGAGCGATCTGGGGTTCGAGGACGTGTCCTTCACCTTTGAACAAGGCCAGGATCGAACCGATCAAAGGGAATTGGACGAAGGTGACACCACAGTTCTGGGCACCGGTGAACGCGAAGATACCCCCCTACAAAACAAGGCTCCCGGCCATATGGTGAGCGCTCTGCCCCTCGCCACCACCGGAATTGATATGAGGTTTTAAGACATGGACATCACACAAACATCTGCCGCCGCGCAGCCCGCAAGCAACGGCATTGGCAACGCCGCAACCTCCAGCGTTCTCAGTTCGGACTTCGAAGTGTTCTTGCAGATGTTGACCGCGCAGGCCGAGTATCAGGACCCGCTGGAACCCATCGATTCGTCCGAATATGCGGCTCAATTGGCGCAATTCTCCATGGTGGAACAGCAGGTCATGACGAACGATTTGATGCAGGAGATGCTGTCGGCATTGGGTGCCAACGACATGGCAAGTGCAGCCAATTGGATCGGTATGGAAGCCTTGGTGCAAGGCCCTGTGCAATTTGCCGGAGCACCGATTACCATCGCGCCCAATCCACCGGTGGCAGCGGATGAGGTGAACTTGGTCGTGACAAATGCGCAGGGCACCGAGGTCGCGCGGCGCAGTCTGCCGACCAGCGCCGAGCCCTATACATGGGATGGTCTGGACGCCAGCGGATCAGCGCTGCCTTACGGCGAATACAGCTTCGAGATCGAGAGCAGCTCGAACGGGGATACCTTGGTCAAAGAACCGGCCCTCGCCTACAATCGCGTGACCGAGGCACGAATAGAGAGCGGGTCCACCCTTCTTGTTTTGGAAAGCGGGTATCTGGTGCACGCCCAAAGCGTCACCGGATTGCGGGAAGCGCCTTAGGGCACCGCATCCGCAGCTTTGAACGCCGCGTATATGCCCGGCATGACCAGCCTGCGCTGTCGTCCAAACGGGAACCGCGCGGCAGGATCTGCCATGACGCTGGGATAATGTTCGGGTCGCTCGCCTGATGCCAAAGCCGCAAGCAAAGCGCCCGCATGCACCCCCATTGCGACACCGTTGCCGTGGTATGCAAACCCTGCCAAAACGCCCGGCATGTTCGGAACGGGTCCGACAAATGGCACGCGATTGCGCGACAAGCACACCATGCCGGACCATTCATGTGTTACGTCAACATCAGACCACGCGGGAAACATCGCCTTGAAGTCACGAGCAACAGCGGTCCGCGCCGCGTGTTCGGCGGATTGGCTCGCGCGCAACCCACCCCGCATTCCAAACAGAAACCGCCGGTCCGGCATCAATCGGAAATAGTGCAACAGATGCCGCGTGTCATAGGCCATCTGATCGCTTGTCCAGCCCTGCGCTTGCAGTTCGGCATCGGTCAAGGGCCGTGTGACGATCACGGTGGATTGCGCCGGCATGTATCGTCCCGCCATCCACGCCGGGATATCCTCGCTGGAATAGCCGTTCGTCGCAATGATCACGTGGTCTGCCGACACTGCCCCCCGCGCCGTGCGCACTCGGCCCGCGCCGACGTCTGAAACGGGGCTGTCGTCATGAATTTTTACACCCAACGCCGTGCACGCCGTCACCAGACCGGTCAAAAGTTTGCGCGGGTTCAATCCAAATCCGATGGGTATGGTCAGCGCCCCATGAAACGACCCGCCAAGCCCGGCCCCCTCCAATTCCGCCCGCGCCAGCACGTCGACATCCACGCCGTAATTCTCAGACGCCGCGCGGGCTTCGGCCCCGAACCCTGCAAAGTCGCGGCGACGGTGCGCAAGACAGGTTTCCCCTGCCGAATGTCGATCAACATCCATGGAGAGTTCGCGGATCAACCCATCGACCCGCTCTACTGCGGACCGTTCCGCTATCCGCCAAGCGCGCCGGGCGGTCACACCGTATTTTCTGTCGAACGCCGCATCCGACCGCATGCTGCCACCAAGACAACAAAAGCCGCCATTTCGTCCCGACGCCCCCCAGCCAACCGAATTGGCTTCCAGCACGACAACCTGCGCACCGCGCCGCGCCAGATGAAGTGCTGCAGACAGGCCGGTGAACCCTGCGCCCACGATGGCAACATCACAGGAGACATCGCCTGTCAGCGCCGGGTGGCTCGACAGGGTTGCCGTCTCATCCCACCAACATCCGTCGCGGGGTGCGTTGCCATATGCAAAGGACGGAAAGATGCGCGTCATGCCGCGCGCGCGGCAGCCTGCTCGTCCCGTTTGGCACGCACCGCCACCTGTTTCGAGGCAAGCGATGCTGCAATCACGCCAAGTGTGACCAGACCGATCAGGATCGTGCTCAGGGCGTTGATCTCGGGACTGACGCCCAGGCGAACAGACGACCAGATCTTCATCGGCAAGGTGGTCGCAGACGGACCCGAGGTGAAGGAGGCAATCACCAGATCGTCCAGACTGAGCGTGAAGGCGAGCAGCCACCCGGAAATGACCGCGGGCGCGATGATCGGCAACGTGACCAACCGAAACGCGTCAAGCGGCGACGCGCCCAGATCAAGGGCGGCTTCCTCAAGAGATCTGTCAAAACTCACCAACCGCGATGACACGACGACCGACACAAAGCACATCGAAAACGTGGTATGGGCAAGGACAATGGTCAAAACACCGCGGTCCAGCCCCAGCCCGATGAACAACAGCAACAGGGACAGGCCCGTGATCACCTCCGGCATCACCAGCGGCGCATAGATCATGCCCGAAAACAGGGTGCGTCCATAAAATCGACCCGCCCGAACCAGGACGTAAGCCGCCATCGTTCCCAGCACGGTGGCGATCGTGGATGAGATCACGGCGACCCGCAGCGTGACCCACGCGGCATCCAGAAATGCCTCGTTCGACATCAACTCGCCGTACCATTTGGTCGAAAACCCGGCCCAGACGGTGACGAGCTTTGACGCGTTGAAGCTGTAAATCACAAGGATCAGCATCGGCACGTAGAGAAACACAAACCCAAGCGTCAGCGACACGACATTGAAAGAGGACAGACGGTTCATCCCTCAGCCTCCACCTGCTTTTGCTCGTTGCGCTGGAACAGCACGATGGGGATGATCAGGATCAACAGCAGGATAACCGCCACAGCCGACGCGACAGGCCAGTCACGGTTCGAAAAGAACTCTTCGAACAGGACTTTGCCAATCATCAATGTGCCTGAGCCGCCCAGCAAGGACGGGATCACGAACTCGCCCAGCGCCGGGATAAACACCAGAAAACATCCCGCGATGATCCCATTGCGGGACAGTGGAATGGTGATCATCCAAAACGCCTTGAGGCGCGAACAGCCCAAATCCTCGGCCGCTTCGATGAGCGACCCGTCCGACCGGTCAAGCGCCGAATAGATGGGCAGGATCATGAAGGGCAGATAGGTGTAGACGATGCCGATATAGACCGCCGTATTGGTGTTCAAAATGGTCAACGGCGTGCTGATGATCCCGGTCCACATCAGAAACTGGTTCAGGAACCCCTCGCCTGACAGAATACCAACCCACGCGTAAACCCGGATCAGAAACGACGTCCAGAACGGCAGGATCACCAGCATCAACAAGGTGGGCCGCCACTGTTCCGGCGCACGGGCCATGGCATAGGCCATCGGATAACCAACCAGCAGCGTCAGCACGGTCGAGATCAGGGCGATCTGCAACGAACTCAGATAGGCTTTCCAGTACAGGTCATCCTCGGTGAGGAAGATGAAGTTCTCGAAATCCAGTTGCGACAGCATATTCCAGATGCCGTCCTTGGCCGTCGGCGTATAGGGCGGAATGGCCAACGCTATGTCGCTGAGCGAAATCTTGAACACGACAGCAAACGGGATCAGGAACAGCGCCAAAAGCCACGCATATGGCACCGCTATGAGAACCGCGCGCCTCATTTCGCCAACAACACTCCGGCCGTCTTGGTCCAACTGACCCACACCGGGTCTTCCCACGTGAAGTCCCGGCGCGAGATACGGCGCGTGTTGGCGACTTGCGCTTTGATGATGTCCCCGGTTGGCAATTCCACGTGGTAGGTGGACAGGTTGCCCAGATACGCAATGTCCAGCACCTTGCCCTGCACAGCGTTGTCCGCTGCGGGGCGGTCCTTGTGAATAGACACTTTTTCAGGTCGGATGGCCAAATGGCAGGCCTGTCCGTCCGAAAACGGGCGCGTGCTGGCGGCATGCACCGGGTTCTGACCCGCCGCCCACGCCACTTCATACGTGTCCGGTCCAACGGCTTTCGCGGACCCGTGCAGGATGTTCACGTCGCCAATGAAATCAGCCACATACACGCTGTCCGGCGCTTCATAGATACGCTCGGGCGTGGCCACCTGAATGATCTGCCCCTCGTCCATGACCGCGACACGGGACGCGACGGTCATCGCCTCTTCCTGATCGTGGGTCACGATGACAAAGGTGGTGCCCGTCTTTTCCTGAATGTCCATCAATTCGAACTGCGTCGCCTCGCGCAGCTTGGCGTCCAATGCCCCAAGCGGCTCATCCAGCAGCAGCAACTTCGGCGCCTTGGCCAAGGACCGCGCCAGCGCCACACGTTGACGTTGGCCCCCGGAAATCTGGTGGGGTTTGCGACGTGCAAATTTCTCAAGCCGGGTGAGCTTCAGCATCTCTTCGACCCGCGCGGCAATCGCAGCCTTGTTCTTGCTTTCACGCCGCAAGCCAAAGGCGATATTGTCCCAAACGCTCAGATGGGGAAACAGGGCATAGGACTGGAACATCATGTTCACGGCCCGCTTGTTGGGCGGCACACCGGCGATGTCTTGCCCCGACAATTCAATGGCACCGCCCGTCGGGTTCTCGAACCCGGCCAGCATCCGCATCATCGTGGTCTTGCCACAGCCGGACGGACCCAGCAGGGCAAAGAACTCGCGCTCGAAGATGTCCAGGGTCAGGTCGTCGATGGCTGTGAAATCGCCAAAGCGTTTCGTGACGTTGCGAAACCGGATCAGCGGCTTCTCATTCGGGTCGTCCCAGGGGGCGAAAACAGTCTCTGCCAAAGGGGAATCCGTTCAAAATGAAATGGGCGCGAGGGGGTCCCCGCGCCCAAGGTCGGGCGTCAGGTGCCCGACTTGATCTTGGTCCAGGTCCGCGTCAGATTGCGCTGATCGCGTGCGGCCCATGGGGTCACAGTGTACAGATTTTCAAGGGCCGCTTCGTCCGGATAGATCGCTGTGTCGTCGATCACATCCTCGATCAGAAACTCCTTCGATGCCGCATTGCCGTTGGCGTAGTAAACGTAGTTCGACGCCTGCGCCATGTTCTGCGCATCCATGATGAAGTTCAGGAACGCATGCGCGCCTTCGGGGTTAGGCGCATCCGCAGGGATCGCCATCTGGTCAAACCACATCAACGCCCCTTCGCTTGGCGCGGTATACGCAATCTCGACTCCGTTGTCGGCTTCTGCAGCACGGTCGCGCGATTGAAGGATGTCACCGGACCACCCAAAGGCCACGCAGATGTCACCATTGGCAAGCGCGTTGATGTATTCCGACGAATGGAACTTCTGAATGTGCGGGCGGACCGCCATCAGGACCTCTTCGGCCTTGGCCAGATCATCCTTGTCCTTGGAATCAGACGGCAGACCGGCATAGGTCAGGGCCGCCGGTATCATCTCGGTCGGCGCATCAAGGAAGTGGACGCCACATTCAGCGAGCTTTTCCATGTTGGCCGGATCAAAGATCAGCGACAGCGATCCGATGGGGGCGTCATCGCCCAGAATCTCGGTCACTTTGCCGACGTTCACGCCCAAACCCGTGGTGCCCCACATGTAGTTGATCGAATAGGCGTTGTCGGGGTCATAGGACTCGGTCCGCGCCTCGATCACGTCCCACATGTTCTCAATGTTCGACAGCTTGGATTTGTCGAGCGGCTGAAAGACACCGGCAGAAATCTGGCGCTGCAAGAACGTGCCTGTGGGGACAACCACGTCATAGCCGGACGATCCCGCCAGCATCTTGGTTTCCAGCACTTCGTTGCTGTCAAACACGTCATAGACCAGCTCAAGCCCGGTTTCTTCCTCGAACTTGGTCAGCAAATCTTCGTCGATATAGTCGGACCAGTTGTATACGCGCACTTCGTCTGCCAGCGCAGCACCCGTCAGGGCAAAGGCTGCGACGGTGGTCAGCAGTGTAGTCTTCATGGTGTACTCCCCGTATCACGCCCGGTAATCCCGGGTCAGCGCGCATGAAAACAAGTTTTGCACCATGCGTCCAGCAGGATTGCAGATGCTGGATTGACGGCTGCGCCTTTGCCCATATTGTCAGCACGTTGTTCAACCGCCCGAGGTCTCCATGCCCGCCATCACCAACCACCTGCCCACAGCCGAACTGCAAGCGCTGGATGCCGCCCACCACATGCACCCGTTCACCGCAGGGGGCGAGTTGGCCGAAAAGGGCGCGCGGGTCATCACGCGGGCCAATGGCGTGTACCTGCATGACAGCGAAGGCAACGAAATTCTGGATGGCATGGCGGGCTTGTGGTGCGTGAACATCGGCTATGGCCGTGGTGAATTGGCCGATGTGGCCGCCCGCCAGATGCGCGAACTGCCCTATTACAACACGTTTTTCCAGACGACCCACGTGCCCGCCATCGCGCTGGCCCAAAAAATCGCGGAACTGGCACCCGGCGACCTGAATCATGTCTTCTTTGCTGGCTCTGGATCAGAGGCAAACGACACCAACCTGCGCATGGTCCGCACCTACTGGGCGATCAAGGGCAAACCGGAAAAGCAGATCTTGATCAGCCGCAAGAACGCCTATCACGGCTCGTCCGTGGGGTCCGGCAGCTTGGGCGGCATGACGGCAATGCACGCACAGGGTGGTCTGCCCATCCCCGGCATTGTCCATATCGACCAACCCAACTGGTGGGCCGAAGGCGGCGACATGACGCCGGAAGAGTTTGGTGTTTCGCGCGCGAAACAACTTGAGGTTGCAATTCTCGAACATGGCGAAGACAACGTGGCCGCCTTCATCGCAGAACCCATTCAGGGCGCAGGCGGCGTGATCATCCCGCCCGCGACCTACTGGCCTGAAATCCAGCGCATCTGTGACAAATACGAAGTCCTTTTGATCGCGGATGAAGTGATCTGCGGTTTCGGGCGCACCGGCAACTGGTTCGGCTCGCAGACCCTCGGGATCAAGCCACACATCATGACCATCGCCAAAGGCCTGTCCTCAGGTTACCAACCCATCGGCGGGTCAGTCGTGTGCGATGAAGTGGCAGAGGTCATCGGGTCGGGCGAGTTCAACCATGGCTATACCTATTCCGGCCACCCCGTCGCCGCTGCCGTGGCGCTTGAAAACCTGCGTATTCTCGAGGAAGAAAATGTACTGGATCACGTGCGCGACGTCGCCATGCCCGCCCTGCACGAGATGTGGCACGGGCTGGCCGATCATCCACTTGTGGGTGAGACGACGATCACCGGCATGATGGGCTCGCTTGCCCTGACCCCGCACAAGGACAGCCGCGCCAAGTTCGCGATGGACGCTGGCACCGCCGGGTTCATGTGCCGCGAACGCTGCTTTGCGAACAACCTGATCATGCGCCACGTCTATGACCGCATGGTGATCTCACCGCCGCTGGTCATCACGCCGGACGAGATTGCAGAGATGGGCCGCCGCGCGCGAACGGCGCTCGACGAATGCTATGCCCAGCTGAAAGACGGCGACATGCTCAAACCGGCCGCCTGACAGATGCGTCGCGCCACGAGGGGCTCTGCCCCTCGCACTCCCCGGGATATTTTTAGCCAAGAGAAGTAACGGTCGATTAACCTTAATGAGGTCTTGATGAAGCACGGTACAGGCGGGGACGCCGATGACCGTGCCGGGAGAAGTCACAGCTTCTTTCCATGGGGGGTGCCTTAAACGGCATCCCCCATTTTCTTTCGGCCACAAATATCCTCGGGGGGAGGCGAAGCCGGGGGGCAGACAGCCCCCCTCACCGCTTTACAATCATGCCGCGCGGCCTATCACAAAGGCATTCGGCAGGCCCGCTTTCGGTGATGCGGATGCTCTCGGTGATCGCCAAACCCCACCCCTCCATCCAAAGACCCGGCATGAAGTGGAAGGTCATGTTGGGCTCAAGCACCGTATCATCCTCGGCGCGGAAAGATATCGTGCGCTCGCCCCAATCGGGCGGGTAACTCAGGCCAATGGGATAGCCGCACCGGGCGGTCCGTTCGATTCCGACCTTTTTCAATGCGCGGTTCAATGACGCCGCGACATCCCGCGCCTGATTGCCCGCGCGGGCTGCTTCGATCCCGGCCTCAAGCCCCTCGATCACAGCCGCTTCGGCGCGTTTCATCTCGTCCGGCGGATCACCGAGGAAGACGGACCGGCACAGCGGCGTGTGGTAGCGGCGGCAGCAGCCCGCGATCTCCAAGGTCGTCGCCTCACCCGTCCGGAAGCCGTCGCCGTTCCATGTCAGATGTGGGGCCGCCGCATCAGCCCCGGATGGCACCAAAGGCACGATGGCCGGGTAGTCACCCCAGTCTCCGCCGACCCCACGGATGGCATCGCGGTAGGCATCTGCCACCACTTCATTCTTGGGCACACCCGGCGCGATACGGTCGGCCATGCCGTCAATCACCGCTTCGGATATGCGGGCGGCCTTGCGCATAAACCCGATCTCGGTCTCTGACTTCACCGCGCGGCACCAGTTCACAAGCGAGGTCGCGTCGACCAATGCCAGCCCGACATCCCCCAGCACCGCATGCGCCTTGGCCGAGTAGTAGTAGTTGTCCATTTCGACCCCGACGCGGCCCGTCAGGCGGGTGGCGAGGTCCTCCATCGGGTGACGCGCAGGGGTCTGGATGTAGTGTTCGCCGTAGCCTACAGCGCCGCCATCCCCCATCCATGTCGTGCGCCGCGCACCGGCCACATCCTGCAGACGGCCCCACCACAGCGGGTCCGCATCATGGGTCACGATCACCCCCTGATGCACATAGAAGGACCAGCCGTCATAGCCTGTCAGCCACCCCATGTTCGACGGGTCGGTGATCAGAAGGCAGTCCAGATCAGCCTGCGCCATGGCCTCCCGCACCTGCGCCAGTCGCCCGCGATACTCAGCAATTTCAAAGGCGTGCCCCATGATTCCCACGTCCCATCGTTTCAACACTGCGGGAACATTGCCCGAAAACGCACAACAGTGCAGTGATTCCGACCGGATTGCGCTATCAAACCCGGTTTTACGTCATAGTTGGTTGCATTGCCTGGGCCACCTCGGTTTAGTTTGCGCCAAGCGGCGGCGTCAGACCGCCAAGATAACGGGGAGCCAGATTTGGCCGACACTGCGACCGACCAGGCGTTCGTCGAATTCGAACGCGTGCAGAAAAGTTATGATGGCGAGATCCTCGTCGTCAAAGACCTCAACCTCTCTATGCCGAAGGGCGAGTTTCTCACGATGCTCGGGCCATCAGGGTCCGGCAAGACAACCTGCCTGATGATGCTGGCAGGTTTTGAGACGGCCACGCATGGCGAGATCAAGCTGGACGGCCGACCCATAAACAACATCCCGCCGCACAAACGCGGCATCGGCATGGTGTTCCAGAATTATGCCCTGTTCCCGCACATGACGGTCGCCGAAAACCTCAGCTTCCCTCTGGAGGTTCGCAAGATCGGCAAGTCCGAGCGTGAAGAGAAAGTCATGCGTGCCCTTGGCATGGTACAGATGCAGGATTTTGCCGGGCGCCGCCCCGCGCAATTGTCCGGTGGTCAACAGCAGCGGATCGCGCTGTCCCGTGCGCTGGTCTTTGAGCCTGAGCTGGTTCTGATGGACGAACCGCTGGGCGCACTGGACAAACAACTGCGCGAAACGCTGCAATTCGAGATCACCAACCTTGCCCACGATCTGGGGATCACGACCGTTTATGTGACCCACGACCAGACCGAAGCCCTGACCATGTCGGACCGCGTCGCTGTCTTCGATGATGGGCGGATCCAGCAATTGGCACCCCCCGATGAGCTGTATGAAGAGCCGCAAAACAGCTTCGTTGCGCAGTTCATCGGTGAAAACAACACCCTCATGGGCACTGTCAGCAAGATCAATGGCGACCGTTGCGAGGTCACGCTGGACGGCGGTGAGATCATCGACGCCAAGCCCGTCAACGTGTCCGAAGTTGGGCAACGCACCCGTGTCTCCATCCGCCCGGAACGGGTCGAGATGAACAAGGAACGGCTGCAACCCGACGTGCACACGCTCAGGGCCGAAGTGCTGGAGTTCATCTATATGGGCGACATCTTCCGCACCCGCCTGCGGGTTGCCGGAAACGACGATTTTGTCATCAAGACACGCAACGCCCCGGATCAGGTCCGCCTGACACCGGGCACCCAGATCGAGATCGGGTGGTTGCCACAGGATTGCCGGGCGCTGGACGCCTGAGCAAAGAGAAGAAGGCCTGGGCGACGCCCGTGGTCCGGCCTTCGCACATATCAAACGGGCGTTACTAATGGGAGTAAGTTCATGAAACTCACCAAGACCCTACTTGCCACCACTGCCCTGACGCTTGCGTCGGGTACGGCATTCGCAGATGGCCACATGGCATCCGACATGACCCTTGTCAGCTGGGGCGGCGCATACCAGAACAGCCAGCAAAAGGCGTATGTCGAACCCTACCTTGCCGACAATCCCGGCGTGACAGCCGTATGGGACGAAAGCTCGGCCGAGGCCGTGGCGAAACTGCGCGCGATGAACGAAGCGGGCAGCGTCACATGGGACGTCGTTGACGTTGTGGCCGCAGACGCGATCCGCCTGTGCGACGAAGGTTTGGCGCTGGAAATCGACGCAGACGAAGATCTGGCCGCAGCGCCCGATGGTACATCCGCCTCTGACGACTTTGGTGACCTGCTGGTCAGCGACTGCTTCATTCCGCAGATCGTGTACTCGACCACGTTCGGTTACCGCACGGATCTGGTTGGCGACACAGCCCCAACATCCGTGTGCGCCGTGTTCGACACAGACGCATACCCCGGCAAGCGTTCGCTGGAAAAGCGTCCGATCAACAACATGGAATGGGCTCTGCTGTGTGACGGTGTGGCCAAGGATGACGTCTATGACGTGCTGGCCACCGATGAAGGTCAACAGCAGGCGCTGGACAAGCTGGCCACCATCAAGGACGACGTGATCTGGTGGTCTGCCGGTGCTGACACACCGCAACTGCTGGCTGACGGCGAAGTTGTGATGGGGTCGACCTACAACGGTCGCCTGTTTGCCGCGATCGAAGAGCAGGACCAGCCCATCGGCATGCTGTGGGACGCGCAGGTGTTCGATCTTGACGGTTGGATCATCCCAACGGGTCTGAGCCCCGAGCGTGAAGCGCGTGCGCGCGACTTCATCAAGTTCGCCACGGACACGCAGCGTCTGGCGGATCAGGCCAAGTACATCAGCTACGGTCCGGCACGTGCATCGTCCGCACCGCTGGTCGGTCAACACGCGGAACTGGGCATCGACATGGCACCACATATGCCAACCGATCCCGACAACGCGCAGAACACGTTCCTTTATAATTACGAGTTCTGGGCCGACTACCGCGACGACATCGACGCCAAATTCCAGGCGTGGTTGGCACAGTAAGCAGGTAAGGCGGAGTTCACTCCGCCCTGCCGCAAAACAATCGTAAGGCGGGGGTGTCCCCCGCCTTGCCCCACAGAAGGGAACGACCATGCCCAAAGGCTACATCATCGGCCACATCACCGTGAACGATCCCGAGGCGTACAAAGAGTATGTCGAAAAGGACACGCCGATCCTGCTGTCCCACGGCGCCGTGCCGCTGGTCCGCGGCGGCGATGCGCAGTCGATGGAAGGGCCGGAGTTTTCCCGCCATGTCGTCTTTGAATTTCCCACCTACGAGGCCGCCCTGGCCGCATATAACGACCCCGAATACCAAGAGGTCATGAAGATCCGCCATCGCACCGCGACATCCATGATCGTCGTCGCGAAAGGAGCCTGATCCATGGCTGAAGCAATGCTGGCCGCTGACGGCACACCGCTCAAACGCAGCTTGGCCCGCGCCCTGCGTCGCCAAAAGCTGCGCGCGCTGGCCTTGATTGCACCGCTGCTGCTGTTCGTCCTGATCACGTTCATCGTTCCCATCGCCTCGATGCTGTTCCGCTCGGTCGAGAACGAGATCGTCGCCAACACGCTTCCCTACACGGTCGAGGCGTTGGCGGATTGGGACGCGACCGGCACCGACCTGCCCTCCGATGCGACGTTCGAGGCGATGTTCTACGACATGTTCATCGCGGCCGAAGCCAAGCGGCACACCCGCCTTGGCACCCGCCTGAACTACGAGACAACAGGCGTCTCATCGCTTTTCCGTCAGTCCGGGCGGCGCATGGATGACGTCGCCGACATCTCCTACGAACCGCTCGAAGACCTCGACAAGGCGTGGGACGATGGCGCAACGTGGTATGCGCTGTTCAATGCCAGCGGCGATGCAGATCAGGCGCTGTTGTCCGAACAGCGCGGACGCGTCGCACGACTGAGCGGTAGTGACGCAAGTGCGGACATCAACTTTGCACCGGATGCGCAAGCCGCGGCGCTCCTGCCGCTTGCCGCCCGTGAATACACGGCGTGGGCCGTCTATGTGGCCACGCAGGACAATCGCGACCCGGCAGAGCGTGACCCGTGGGAGGCTGTGGCCCCCGCCCTTGTTACCGACCTGCAGACCGCTGACTTGTCAGGCTACTCCGGCCCCATGGCCGACATGCTGCGCACCGCCCAGCAGGCCAACCTGACCGTCCCGAATTTCACCAGGGAATTCGCCGATATGGACGAGGACTGGGCCACGCTTGAGCCGTGGCAAACGATCCAGACCCATGCCGGCACCTACACACCCGGCTATTTCCTGAATGCCATCGACGCGCAGAAAACGCCCGAAGGCATCGCCTGGCAGCCAGAGGAAAAGCAGATCCTGCTGACCCTCTTTGGTCGCACGATCTGGATGTCGTTGCTGATCACCTTCTCTTGTATCGCGCTTGGCTACCCCATCGCGTGGCTGCTGGCGAACCTGCCGATGCGCAAGGCCAACGTGCTCCTGATCCTTGTGTTGCTGCCGTTCTGGACATCGCTGCTGGTGCGCACATCCGCGTGGAAGGTCATGCTGCAGCAACAGGGTGTCATCAACGACGTGCTTGTCTGGGTCGGTCTGGTTGCCGATGATGGCCGCCTGATCATGATCAACAACCAGTTCGGCACGATCGTCGCCATGACGCATATCCTGCTGCCGTTCATGATCCTGCCGATGTATTCGGTGATGCAGACCATCCCGCCCAGCTACCTGCGGGCGGCCAAAAGCCTCGGGGCCACCAACTGGACAGCCTTCTGGCGTGTCTACTTCCCGCAATCGGTGCCGGGCATCGGGGCGGGCAGTATCCTCGTCTTCATCCTGTCCATCGGTTACTACATCACACCGGAAATCGTGGGCGGCACCAAAGGTGTCTTCATCTCGAACCGGATCGCCTACCACATCTCGTCATCGCTGAACTGGGGCCTTGCGGCTGCACTTGGCACCATCCTGCTGGCCGCCGTGCTGGTTCTGTATTGGGCCTATGACAAGATCGTAGGCATCGACAACGTCAAGCTGGGGTAACGATCATGGGCCTTCCTCCATATGCCACGCTGGGTCAGCGCATCTGGTACTACAGCTTTCGGGTGATCTGCGGGCTGATCTTCTTCTTCCTCGTGGCGCCCATCGTCGTGGTCATGCCGCTGTCGTTCAACGCGCAGGATTTCTTTACCTTCACGCCGGAAATGCTGCGGCTGGATCCTGAAGGCTACTCGCTCAAACACTACCGCGACTTCTTCACCAACCCACAATGGCAGCTGGCCCTGAAAAACTCACTGATCATTGCCCCTTTGGCGACGATCATCTCGGTCAGCCTCGGCACCCTCGCCGCCATCGGCCTCAGCCAGAGCCACGTCCCGTTCAAAGGGACAATCATGGCGATCCTGATCTCGCCCATGATCGTGCCGCTGATCATCTCGGCCACGGGCATGTTCTTCTTCTACGCCCAGCTTGGCAACTGGATGGAAAGCACGCTGGGCCTCGACAAGGGGTTCGTCGGCTACGTCAAAGTGGTGCTGGCCCACGCTGTCCTGGGCATCCCGTTCGTGATTATCACGGTCACAGCGACACTGGTGGGCTTTGACCGCTCACTCACGCGCGCGGCTGCCAACATGGGCGCAGGCCCAGTGACAACCTTCTTCCGCGTGCAGATGCCCCTGATCCTGCCCGGTGTGATCTCGGGTGGCCTCTTCGCGTTCATCACCAGCTTTGACGAAGTGGTCGTGGTTCTGTTTGTCGGTTCCGCCAGTCAGAAAACCCTACCCTGGCAAATGTTCATCGGTCTGCGCGAACAGATCAGCCCAACGATCCTGGCGGTCGCCACGATCCTAGTGGTGATCTCAATCGCGCTCCTGACGACCGTGGAACTGCTCCGCCGCCGCAGCGAACGCCTGCGCGGCATGAGCCCCGGCTAGCACCTTCTTTCGGCCAAAAATATCCCGGGGAGTTTGAGGGGCAGCGCCCCTCATCACGACAAATCGCGTCGCCGTCAGGCGCCTTTTTGATCAGCGCAACTGCTTGAGCAAGCTAAGCGACGCATACCCATCCGCGGTCAGGCCCTGCGCCTGCTGAAACGCCCGCACCGCCTCCAGCGTCTTGGGTCCGATCTTGCCATCCACGCCTTGCGTGCTGAACCCTGCCGCCGTCAAACGCCGCTGCATTTCCTGACGTTCCGAGAACGTCAAAGCCCGATCGCCACGTGGCCACTCCGCTTGAAACGCAGCGCCCCCACCGATCCGGTCACTCAAATGGCCCACGCCAATGACATAGGCATCCGCTGCATTGTACCGCTCGATCACTTCGAAATTCTTGAAGATCATGAAGGCGGCCCCCTGCCCGCCCGCAGGCAACAGGATCGACGCGGCCCCATGGTTCGGGACAGGTTTTCCATCGACACCGACAACACCCAAATTCGCCCATTGTCCGGGGCTGCGGGTCACCTTCCGATTGGCTGTCGCATAATCAAAGCCGCCCGGCAGCCGCACCTCAACACCCCAAGGCTGCCCTTTGGTCCATCCGAAGCGTGACAGATAGGCCGCCGTAGAGGCCAGCGCATCCGTGGGATCATCCGACCAGATGTCGCGCTTGCCGTCGCCGGTGAAATCGACGGCATAGTCCAGATAGGACGTCGGAATGAATTGCGTATGCCCCATCGCCCCGGCCCATGATCCGGTCATGTTGCGCGGGCTGGTGTCGCCGCTTTGCAGGATACGCAAGGCAGCAACCAGTTGCCCCTCAAAGAATTCACCACGCCGCCCGTCATAGGCCAGCGTCGCAAGGCTGCGCACCACATCGTTCTTGCCGCGGAACGTGCCGTAGTTGCTTTCCAGCCCCCAGACGGCCACCACGACCTCTTTCTCGACACCGTACTTCGCCTCAATCGCCGTCAGCACGCGGTCATGCGCGCGCAGCGCGTCCTTGCCGTTGCTGACCCGGCTGTCCGAGGCGGCACTGTCCAGATATTCCCAGATTGTCTTGGTAAATTCGGACTGGTTGCGATCCCGCTTGATCACATCCGGGTCGTAACGCACACCTTGGAACGCCCGGTCAAAGGTGGCGCTGTTGATACCCGCAGACAACGCCCGCCCCCGAAACCCATCAATCCAGCGCTGAAACCCCGCATTCGCCTTACTGTCCTCAGCCGGCACCGATGCCTGGCTTGCCAAGACTGCCGGGCGCGCTTGTGGACGGGCCACGGTCGTGTTGGCGACGACCACAGGCAGCAGGGTCTCTGCCCGGCTCACCGTCTCGGTCACGGGCCGCAACTCCGGTCGAATGGAAGATGGAACAGGCTGTGCCAAAGCCGTTCCCGCAAGGAAAATGGCGCTGCTCGTCGCGCTCAGGGTGACTGCCCACCGCATATGTGCCTCATGGTCGCTTGTTTCGCGTTGTTTCCAATGTAGCAACAATTCGCATCTCAACAAAGGGATCAGTCGAAATGAGCGCGGTCCTTTGCCACTTCGTGCACTTCGGCCCGGATCCGGGCAAGGTGATCGCGCAGCAGGGACACACGGTGCGGTCGAAAGCTCTGATCCGTGATTTCAAGATCATCCATACGGTCCAGGCGGAACACCCGGAAGTCTTCGCGCAGATGGCACCAGGCCAGCAACACGTTGGTGTTTTCCATATACACAATGCCAAGTGGCTTGACCGTCCGCACCGTCTGATCGCCCTTGGCGTCCTGATAGGCGAAATGCACGCTCACCTCATCCCATGCCGCTTGGCGCAAGGTGCCCACGTCAATCCGTGGTGGGTCGGGGCGCCAATATCGGCGCGCATCCAGCACCGCATGTTTCAATCGGTGCGCCTGTTTCGGCGGCACGCGCGCCTGTATCTTGGCCAGCGCTGAGGTCGCCGCCTTGGCCAACGCCGGGTCCGCAATCACCGCGACATCGCGCAGGCCAAGAACCAGCGCCTCCAACTCGTCATTTTCGAACCCCAAGGGCGGCAAGGACGCATCTTCGATCAAGGTAAAGCCAAACCCGGCTTCGCCATCAATCACGGCCCCAAGCCCCCGCAGTTCATCAATGTCGCGATAGATCGTGCGCAGGGACACATCCATTTCGTGTGCAAGTGATTGGGCCGTAATGGGCGGCGTCAGACGGCGCAGGGTCTGCATCAACTGGAAAAGGCGATGTGTTCTGGTCATGCACTCTTCATATCACATGTGCTGCCAGTTTCTGACAGCATGTCTCGATATCTCATCCTCAGAATTTCAACTTGAGGAGTGAAAGATGCTGACACTTGTGACTTACCCTCCCGCCTTTGGTCAGGCCAGCGGCAGTCCGTTCTGCGTCAAGGCGCTGTACCTTCTGAACCTGTCGGGCCTGCCGTGGCAGCGCAAGGACACCGCCGATCCGCGCAACTGGCCCAAGGGTAAGCTGCCCGCGCTGTGGGTCGAGGACGAAATCATCGGGGACAGCGACAATATCCGGTCATGGCTGGAAGAACGGGGCGCGCATTTCGATCAAGGGCTGAGCGATCTGGATCGGGCCACATCCCGTGCATTTATCCGCATGGCAGAGGAACACATGTACTTCCACGTGGTCATGGATCGCTGGGGTGACAAAGCCGTTTGGCCCCTTGTCAGAGACACATATTTCGCCGCGATACCCGCCTTTCTGCGTAAATTCATCACGCGCGGCATCCGGCGTGTATTGTTGCGCGGCATGGATGCGCAAGGGCTGGGGCGGCTGACCGCCGGAGAGCGGTTGGAGCGGATTGAACCCGACCTGCAAGCCATCACAGACCGTTTGTGGCATGGCCCATTCCTGTTCGGTGCACAGCCAAGTGCTGCTGACGCGAGTGTGGCTGCGATGCTCGGGGCCATGGCGTCGACACCGGGCGGAACGGCCCTGTCACGCCGGGTGCAGCAGGACGTGATGCTGGTCGACTACATGAAACGGGTCGAGGCGGCGCTGGGTTAGCGCCGCTTGCGGCTGACCTTGCGTTGGACCTTGTCCGTCTTGCGTTTCGATTTGGCGGGTTTGCGGCGCGCGCTGCGACCCGCAGGGCTGCGCCGCCCTTGGGGCAAGGATTGACCATCGAGCGCCAACAGATCCAGGGCGATCCCGCCCGTGACAGGCACCGCTTCGGCCAGACGGACTGTTGCGCGTTGGCCCAGCCCAATGACGATCCCTGTATTTGACCCCATCAGCGTGTTCGCCTCGCGGTCAAAGTGGAAATACTCGGCCCCGATGGACCGCATGGGCACCAGACCATCGGCACCGCTGTCGTCCAGCTTCACGAAGATGCCGAACTTGGCGATCCCAGAGATACGCCCCTCCAACTCATCCCCAACCCGTTCGCTCAGATAGGCGGCAAGGTAGCGGTCGGTTGTGTCACGTTCAGCGACCATCGACCGGCGTTCGGTGTCCGATATGTGCGTGCCTGTCTTTTCGAGGTTCTCGATATCCTCGGGTGACAGCCCATCCTTGCCCCAGCCATGAGCCGTAATCAGTGCGCGGTGCACAATCAGGTCGGCATAGCGTCGGATGGGCGAGGTGAAGTGCGCATAGCTGCGCAACGCAAGACCGAAATGTCCGAAATTCTGCGGGCTGTAATAGGCCTGCGTCATCGACCGCAGGGTCGAGATGTTGATCAGTTCCGCATCCTCGGTATCGGCCGCCTGTGCCAGCAACCTGTTCAGGTGCATCGTTTTCAGCACTTGGCCCTTGGCCAGGGTCAGGCCCGCCGCATGTGCCGTCTCTCGCAAGCTGTCCAATTTGTCCGGCGATGGCTCTTCGTGGTCGCGGAACAGGAGCGGGGTTTGCTTTGCAATCAGCGTTTCGGCAGCGGCGACATTCGCCAGCACCATGAATTCTTCGATCAGGCGGTGCGCGTCGAGCCGATCCTTGAATGACACCGACCGGACCGTGCCATCGTCATCCAGAACAATCTGCCGCTCGGGTAGATCCAACTCAAGCGGTTGCCGCCGTTTGCGTGCCTCAACCAGAGCGGCGTAGGCGGCATAGAGCGGTTTCAAAACAGGCTCTAACAGGGCAGATGTGCGATCATTCGGATGACCGTCAATGGCGGCCTGCACCTCTTCATAGTGCAGCGACGCGGGTGAGCGCATCAGTCCGCGATGAAAGCTGTGCCCGATCTTTTCGCCATGTGCGTCGATCTGCATGCGCACCGCGATACAGGCGCGCGGCACCCCTTCGTGCAGGGAACACAGATCACCTGACAAACGATCAGGCAGCATGGGCACGACGCGATCCGGGAAATATGTCGAGTTGCCACGTTTCTTCGCTTCGCGGTCCAGCGCGGAACCGGGCGTCACGTAGGCTGCGACATCGGCAATCGCGACCCAGATGACGTGCCCGCCGTCGTTCTTGGGGTCGTCGTCGGCATGGGCGTAGCAGGCGTCGTCATGATCCCGCGCATCGGACGGGTCGATGGTGATCAGAGGCATGTCGCGCAGGTCTTCCCGCCCCTTCAGGCCAACCGGCTTTTTTGCATCCGCTTCGGCAATGACCGCATCGGGAAAGGCATCGGGTATTCCGTGTTCATGGATGGCGATCAGCGACACGGCCTTGGGTGCGGACGGATCGCCTAGGCGGTTGACGATCCGGGCGCGCGGCAGGCCCATGCGGGCCTTCGGACCCGCCAACTCCGCCTCAACCAACTCACCGTCCTTGGCGCCGTGGGTGGCACCTGCGGGCACGGACCATTCCCGGTCACTGCCCTTTTCAACCGGCACGATCCGTCCACCTTCGGCGCCCGCACGGAACACACCCAGCACATGTTTGGGGTTCGTCCCGATCCGCCGGATCAGCCGCGCTTCGTAGTTATGGTCATCTTCCTTCACCAAAGTCAGACGGGCGAGGATGCGATCCCCTGCGCCCAAAGCGGGATCAGAGGCACGGGGCAGCACCAGAATTTTCGGCTCAACCCCTTCGCCCTGCCACTCCATCGGGCGGGCAAACAGATCGCCATCACCATCAGGCTCAGACACCTGCAACACGCTCACCGGGGGCAGGCGATCAGGGTCTTGGTACGTCTTCTTGCGCTTTTCCAGATGCCCTTCGGATTCAAGCTCTTTCAACAGGCGCTTGAGGTCGATGCGGGCAGCCCCCTTGATCCCAAAGGCCTTGGCGATGTCACGTTTGGCGGTGAGGGTGGGATTTGCGGAAATCCAGTCCAGGATTTCGGTCTTGGTGGGTATACGGCTCATGGTTTTGGGGTAACACGCACGCGCAGGGGCGTCATCGCAAATCGACGATTGTGTCGACGTCGGCCAGCGTATCGACCAATGCGACACGGGCTGCGCCAAGGCTCGCCCGGCTGTCTGACAGTGCATGCTCTGTTGACCAACGCACGCCGTCTAAGGCTGGTTTTCCCAACTTAGAGCCTGTTTTGACGCCAATCAACCAGTATCCACCATCCGGGGCCGGACCAAATACGGCGTCGTTCGAGCCCAAGGCCGCGAATGCCCGCGCGATCCTTTGACGGTTGATGCCCGGAATATCGGTGCCGATCACGCAGACGGGTCCACCCGCGCGGCGCATCATGCGGATCATTCTGTCACCCAAATTGCCCGCACCCTGCGGCCATCGTTCGAAATGTGCAGGCCAGACGCGGCACACCATCCCCTCGTGATCCGGTGCAACGGCCAGCACCACATGCCAACGCGGGTCTTCGATCCGCCGGAGCAGTGCCTGAACTTGATGCCGGAACCACCACGCCGCAGGCACAAGGCCAATGTCCTTGCCGAGACGGGTTTTCACACGTCCGGGCCGCGGCACCTTGAGCATGACGACCAGCGTTGGTCTCAAACTGGCCGCTCCATGTCGCGATGCGGGATACCGGCATCATCATAGACCGGACCATATGGAACAAACCCGAGCCGCTCGTAGAACGCCAGCGCATGGGTCTGCGCGCCCAGCTTGGCCTTGGTCACACCGTTCTGCTGGCGCGCCAAGTCCAGACACGCTTCGATAATAGCGGCACCCAGGCCCGCGCCCCGCGCAGCGTTCAGGACACAGACGCGCCCGATCTTGGCAACCTGCCCGTCCAGCAGGATGCGCGCGCAGCCCATGGGGACGTCATCGACGGATGCCAATACATGCAGCGCATCACCATCGCGGCCATCAACTTCCTCAGCCTCGCTCACCCCCTGCTCTTCGATGAAGACGGTACGGCGCAGAGCATGACAGGTCGTCAGATCATCGGTTTGCGCGATGACCCACGTCATTCGAAATAGTCCTTCAAGATGCGGCTGTATGTCGATTTGAGCTGGCGGATGTGGTCGACATGCACATGTTCATCCACCTTGTGCATGGATTGACCAACAAGGCCAAATTCGACCACCGGGCAATGGTCCTTGACGAACCTTGCATCTGACGTGCCGCCGGACGTGCTGAGAACCGGGGCAACGCCAGTCTCCGCTTCGACCGCTTTGGCGACCAGATCGGACAGGGGTCCGGGCGGGGTCAAGAAACTCTCGCCCGAGATCTTGATGTTCACCTCAATATCCACGCCGTATCCGACCGCCACGGCATCCGCCTGCGCCTTTAGCCACGCCGACAGGCTGTCGCCGGAATGCGTGTCATTAAATCGGATGTTCACGGTTGCGCGCGCCTGTGCAGGGATCACATTTGTCGCCGGGTTCCCGGTGTCCACGGTGACAACGGCCAAAGTGGACGGATCGAAATGGTCGGTGCCTTTGTCCAACTCATGGGTTGCCAGTTTATCCGTCAGGCGCATCAAGGGCGGCAGCGGGTTCTTGGCACGGTGCGGGTAGGCGGAATGGCCTTGCACCCCGGTCACGGTAAACCACGCAGTCATAGACCCCCGGCGCCCGATTTTCATCATCTCGCCCATGGTTTCAGGACAGGTAGGCTCGCCCACCAGACACACGCTCATCGCCTCGTCCTGTGCATCCATATAGGACAGGAGCGCGGTTGTGCCGTCGATCGCGTCGCCTTCCTCATCGCCCGTGATCGCAAGGATTATTGCCCCGTCGGGCGGCGTCTGGGTGACAAAATCAATGGCAGCGGCAGCAAAGGCGGCGACCCCTGATTTCATGTCCGTGGTACCGCGGCCGTACATAATGCCATCGCGCACCTCAGCCCCGAAGGGTGGGGCCGACCAATCGTCGGGATTGCCAATGGGAACGACATCGGTGTGTCCGTTGAACCCAAACGTGCGCGCGTGGCCCTTTGGACCAAAGCGGGCGAACAGGTTGCGAATGCCAGCCCGATCCGCCCACGCGCAGTCAAACCCAGCGGAGGACAGCAAATCGTGCAGCACGTCCAGCGCCCCGGCGTCTTCGGGTGTCACGGACGCGCAGCGCACCAGATCAGCGGTCAGGGCAACGGAATCAACAGGTTGCATCATGGGTTCCTCTACAAGCATGTGGCGAAAAGGACGCGATGGTCGCCCTCTGAACCGACAAGACAGTTAACAGCGCGCAAATTCCTGTGCTAGGGTGAACGTAATAATATGACCCGAGGCAGGGCATCAGCAGTCCGGTCGCCAACGTGCGGCCACAAAAGTGCAAAAACAAAGCACACGAAACGCGCAGGACAACTGCGCGCGCTGCACCTGTTCTGTCCTCGACCAAAGGGGTGGGACAGATATGCCGGCAGCAGAGCTTCCGATTCAAACAGTGCGCGAAGGCGTAGACGCCGCAGACATGGCGAATGCCATTTTTGGCGATGGTGTGCAGGTTGTTTCTGCCACCTATACCGGGGACCGCGACAGCGCGGGGATATACACCAACGGCGACTCTGTGGCACCGGGCGTTACGCCAAGCGACACAGGGGTGATCCTGTCCACAGGCGAGGTGGAGGATTTTACCAACTCCTCTGGCCAGGAGAACCAATCCGGCAGTACATCGACCAACACGTCCGGTCGAAACAACCAGGCTGACTTTAACGCGGCAGCCGGTGCACGGACGTATGACGCGTCCTATCTGGATGTCGATTTCATCCCCGATGCAGATCTGATGACGATGCAGTTTGTCTTCAGCTCGGAGGAATACCCGGAATTCCAAAACTCGATCTACCAGGACTTCGTGGGCGTCTGGGTGAATGGCGAATTTGTCGAGATGGAAGTGGGCAACGGCGATACCGACCCCGGCAACATCAACACGACAAACAACATCAATATGTTCGTCGACAACGCGAATGATGACTTCAACACCGAAATGGACGGGTTCACGATCACGCTGACCCTGACCATGCCTGTCAACCCGAACGAGGTGAACTCGATCCGGATCGGCATTGCGGACGTGTCGGATAACCGGTACGACTCCAGCTTGTTGATTGCAGGGGATTCCATCCAGACAACGCTGATCGCGGTTGGGGACGATGTGAACGTCTACCCGGACGGGACCACGTCGTTCAACGTGCTGGACAATGATGTGTCGCCCACGGGCAGTACGCTGACGATCACCCATATCAACGGGCAACCCGTCAGCTACGATGCAACGACCGGCATCGGCACCACGATCACCCTGCCGACTGGCCAACAGGTCACGGTTGGTGCCAATGGCGAGTTGACGGTCGTTGGTGACGGCGACGAAGAAGACTTCAACTTCACCTACTCCATCACGGACGGCAGCAACACCGATGTCGGCTTTGTCAATGCAACGTCCGTGCCCTGCTTTGTCGCTGGTACGTTGATCGCAACCCCTGAAGGTGAGGTGCCTGTCGAGACGTTGTCCGAGGGTGATCTGGTCCAAACCCAGGATGACGGCGCACAGCCCTTGCGCTGGATCGGCATGCGCACCGTGCCCGCCCGTGATCAGTACGCACCGATCCTGATCCGGGCCAACACGTTCGGCGCGCATGAGGATGTGATGCTGTCCCCGCTGCACCGCGTCTTGATCCGCGACAGTCTGGCTGAGCTGCTGTTCGGTGAGGGCGAGGTGCTGGTCGCCGCGAAGGATCTGGTGAACGACCGATCCGTTACCCGACGCGAGGGCGGTGACGTCACGTATGTCCATCTGATGTTCGACAAGCACCAAGTCGTGTTTTCGGGTGGGTTGGCGACAGAAAGCTTCCTGCCGGGACCACAAACCACCAAAAGTTTCGAGCGTGAGATCGTGGACGAGATTTGCGGCATCTTCCCCGAACTCGATCCCCAGACGGGCGAAGGGTATGGCCCTGCCGCCCGACGTACCTTGCGCGGATACGAGGCCGGTTTGTGGCGCAAGGCGCGTGCTGCTGCATGAGCTGGTTTGGGGTCACTGACCACGAAGACGGGCGGTTCTCCAAGACCGGCTTGGGCAGTGACGGTGCATCACGACAACTGGGCCCATTGCTTGAGCGCGGCACACTCATGTTCGAAACGCAGGTGGCCGGAAACGAGCGTCCGCACGATCTGTTCGGGGTGGCACATTTGTTTCCATGGCCGCGCGAACTGGCCTTTCGCGCCATTCCCGGCGGTGGCATTGCGATGCTGCACCGGCACAACATGGATATCACCCACGCCGCCATCCGATGGGCCGATGACGGGCGCACCAACACGCTGCGTGTGACCTATGCCTGGAACGCGCTTGAAGGGTGGGGGCGCCTTTGCCTTGAGCGCCCCGAAGGCAATCGGACCGTCAGTCGCCCGGTGCACATGCCTCGTCCTCTGATGACAGATGATTTGCGGGATATCATGCTGGCGCATCCGGCCCGCGCATTGTCCAAAGAGGTCCTGTTCGGCGCAGTTAGTGACGATATCCTGCCCGTTGGGCCGATGCCGTCCCTGCACCCGGCCACACCGATTGCGACCCCGCGCGGGTACCGTGCCGCCGAAGACCTGCGTCGCGGCGATACCGTCCTGACCGACATCGGCGACGTCGTTCCGGTCCTGCACACCGTCCGCCACACGGTTCCCGCAAGAGGCAGCTTTGCCCCTGTCCGTCTGCGCGCGCCCTATTTCGGCTTGCACCGTGATATCGTCGTGTCCCCCGAACAGCGGCTTGTGCTGAAAGGGTCGGAGGTTGAATACAATTTCGGCCACGAAGCGGTTCTTGTGCCCGCCCGGCATCTCGTAAACGGGCACGCCGCGATCTGGAGCAATGCGGCCAGTACCATCGATTACGTGCAGGTTATCCTGCCCGGGCATGAAGTATTGGTGGCTGCAGGATGTGCCCTCGAAAGTCTCTATATCGGGCGCATTCGTCGTGATGCGGAGCGTCTGGCAGCCAGTGTGTTTGCCGACGTGCCAAGCCGACTGCTGCCGGAACATGCGCGTCCCATTCATCAGGTTCTTGGCTCGTTCGAAGCTATCACACTGGTCGATCAGCGGGCTGCCTGAACCTGCTGTTTGCGTGCCTGACAACTCTAAGGGCAGTCTTCGCTATTTGTGACACCGCCACTCGTGTGACGGCTGGTGCCGACGCTGCGTGCCACTGCGCGGGCCGTCAAGTCAGCTGGCGTAGTTCGACCCTTCTTCATCCAGAATGGCCTTCAATTCGGTCAAATGCCGTTCGTCCTGTTCGGGATAGTCCTCGATCTCTTGCGCGGTCTTGGCGGCGATCTCGTCCGGAATCACGCGCAGTGGTTTGCCCGTCTGGAGCGCCAGCATGTAGGTCTGGCACGCCCGCTCGAAATAGAACATCCGGTTGAAGGTTTCCGCGACGGTCTGGCCAATGACCATGATGCCGTGATTGCCCATCACCATGACCTTTTTCCTAGGGTCGTCGAACAGTTGGGCACAGCGTTCGCCTTCTTCCTCGAACGCCAACCCGCCATAATGGCTGTCCACCACCACGCGATCAAAAAACATCGCTCCGTTCTGATCCACCGGGGGCAAAGTGCTGTCTGCAAGCGCCGCCAATGCCGTGGCATAGGGCGAATGCACATGCATGGCGCAGCGCGCATGCGGGCAGTGGCGGTGCATGCCACCGTGCAGGCCCCACGCCGTGGGATCAGGGGCGTCAGGCCCCTCCATGCTGTCGGGGTCGTTGGCATCCACGATGATCAGGTCCGATGCTTTGATCCGGGAAAAGTGCATCTGGTTCGGGTTCATCAGAAACTTTGTGCCATCATCATTGATGGCGAGCGAAAAGTGGTTCGCCACCGCCTCGTGCATGTTCAGGCGCACGGTCCAGCGAAAGGCGGCAGCAAGGTCAACGCGCTCTTGCCAGTGGTCCATATTGGGGCGAATCTGTGTGACGGTCATGCGGCTCTCCCTGTCGTTGGGCAAAGCGTGCACGGACCACACCGGTTCGATCAACACAAATCATGCGCCTTCTGCGACGTGCCCAACCACAGGGCGGCATAGCTTTGCCAAGAGGTATCAGAGCCCCCCTTGCACCTGCCCGCGAAACTTGATCCATTAGGACATGGAACATGACCTTTTCCCGTCCTGGCCCGATGTTGCCCCCGATCTTGTGAATGTCGCTGCTGGCCGTGCGCCCGCCGACACTGTCATTCGTGGTGGTGTTTGGGTAAATGTGCACACGCGCGAGGCGCTGCCGGACCACGATATCGCCATCAAACATGGGCGCATTGCCTGCGTGATCCCCGATGCCAGCGCGCAGATCGGGCCGCAGACCGAGATCATCGAGGCAAACGGCCGCTACATGATCCCCGGTCTGTGCGATGGGCATATGCATATTGAATCGGGCATGCTGACCCCCGCCGAATTTGCCGCCGCCGTCATTCCGCACGGCACCACCACCATGTTCACCGACCCGCACGAGATTGCCAACGTGCTTGGCCTCGAAGGCGTGCGGTTGATGCATGATGAGGCTCTGATGCAGCCGGTGAACATCTGGACCCAGATGCCGTCCTGTGCGCCGTCTGCACCGGGGATGGAGACAACGGGGTTCGAAATCAGTGCCGAGGATGTGGCGGAAGCCATGCCGTGGCCCGGCATCATCGGTCTGGGGGAAATGATGAACTTCCCCGGCATGGCCGCTGCCGACCCGCAGATGCTGGCCGAGGTTGCCGCCACCCAACGCGCTGGCAAAACCGTGGGCGGACATTACGCATCGCCTGATTTAGGGTCTGATTTCGCGGCTTATGTCGCTGGCGGTCCTGCCGATGATCACGAAGGGACGTGCGAAGCGGATGCAATCGCCCGTATGCGCCAAGGGATGCGGTCGATGATCCGTCTGGGCAGCGCGTGGTATGACGTCGAGACGCAGATCACGGCGATCACGGAAAGAGGCCTCGACCCCCGCAACATGATCCTGTGCACGGATGACTGCCATTCGGGCACGCTGGTGAATGATGGCCACATGAACCGTGTGGTGCGGCACGCCATAGATTGCGGATGCGACCCGCTGGTGGCTTTGCAAATGGCGACAATCAACACAGCCACGCATTTTGGGCTGGAGCGGGAAATCGGCTCACTGACACCCGGACGCCGGGCGGATGTAATCTTGACGTCTGACCTGAATACGCTGCCCATTGAGCAGGTCATCGCACGCGGTAAAACAGTCTCTATCAACGGGGAATTGACCGCGGAATGCCCACATCTCGACTGGCCCGCAAAGGCACGCCAAACGGTCAATATGGGCGCAGCCAAAACAGCCGAAGACTTCGAGATCAAAGCCCCCGAAGGCCGCAACTCTGTCACCGCCAACGTGATCGGCGTTGTCGAAAATCAGGCCCCGACCAAGGCACTGAAGCGGGACATGCCCGTGAGCGACGGCAAGGTCGAAAGCCACGGCGACACCTGCCAGATCGCACTTGTCGAACGGCACCGCGCCACCGAGGGCGTTACAAACGCGCTGGTGGCGGGGTTCAACTACCAAGGCAACATGGCCATGGCCTCGACCGTGGCGCATGACAGCCACCACATGATTGTCGTGGGCACCGACCGCGACCAGATGGCGCTGGCCGCGAACCGACTGGCTGAGGTGGGTGGCGGCATCACCCTTTTCCGTGACGGAGAGGAACTGGCGCTGGTCGAACTGCCCATCGCGGGCCTGATGTCCGACAGCCCCGCCCGCGAGGTTGCGGCCAAAGCCGACAAAATGATGCAGGCGATGACCCAATGCGGCTGCACCCTGAACAACGCCTATATGCAGCATTCGCTGCTGGCGCTTGTCGTTATTCCTGAACTGCGCATTTCCGACTTGGGACTGGTCGATGTTCGCACGTTTGATTTCATACCAGTCCTCGAGCCAACAACATGAAAACACTAGAACGGGCCGAATACGGCCACACCGAATTCCACGATGCCAAGGCAGCCGTCGCCCAGCTGCGAGAGCTTTATGACGATGCCGTCCAATTCCTGAGCCGCGAGTTTCAGCACGCGATGGAACACGGCGCGCCCGAAGGACGGATCAGGGCATACTACCCGGAAATCCGGTTTACCACGTCAAGCTATGCGCGCGTCGACACGCGGCTCAGCTTTGGGCACGTGGCTGATCCCGGCACCTATGCCACGACGGTCACACGGCCCGATCTGTTCAAGAACTACCTTGAACAGCAGATTGGCCTGTTGATCGCAAATCACGACCAACCGGTCGAGATCGGGTATTCGAACACGCCAATGCCCGTGCACTTTGCCGTTGCCAACGACCCGGATATCACCGTCCCGCAACAAGGGGCGGCCGCCTTTCCCCTGCGCGACGTGTTCGACGTGCCGGACCTGAGCAACACAAACGATGACATCGTCAACGGCACCTACGAGGCGACGGACGGCATCGGCCCACTTGCGCCGTTCACCGCCCAGCGCATCGACTATTCGCTGGCGCGGCTGACACACTACACTGCCACACACGCACATCACTTCCAGAACCACGTGCTGTTCACCAACTACCAATTCTATGTCTCGGAATTCGAAACCTATGCGCGTGCGCAGCTCGATGATCCGGACAGCGGCTATACATCCTTTGTCTCGACCGGCAATGCCGAGATCACCAAGGGCGACCAACCGCTCGAGGCCAGCCCGAAGATGCCGCAAATGCCCACCTACCACCTCAAGCGGGCGGACGGGTCGGGGATTACGCTCGTCAATATCGGGGTTGGCCCTTCCAACGCGAAAACGGCCACAGACCACATCGCTGTGCTGCGTCCACATGCGTGGGTTATGGTGGGCCACTGTGCCGGCCTGCGGAACTCTCAGGCCCTTGGGGATTTTGTTCTGGCGCACGCTTACTTGCGTGAAGACAACGTGCTGGACACGGATCTGCCGCCCTGGGTGCCGATCCCCGCGCTTGCAGAAATCCAGATCGCGCTGGAAGAGGCGGTGGCGCAGACCACCAAGTTGGAAGGGTACGAGCTGAAGCGCATCATGCGGACCGGCACCGTCGCCAGCTACGATGACCGCAACTGGGAACTGCGCGACCAGCACGGGCCGGTGCAGCGCCTGTCCCAGTCCCGTGCCATTGCGCTGGACATGGAGAGCGCCACAATCGCGGCCAACGGCTACCGGTTCCGCGTGCCCTACGGCACGCTGCTATGCGTATCTGACAAGCCTTTGCATGGTGAATTGAAGCTGCCTGGCATGGCCTCGAACTTCTACAAAGAGCAGGTCGCGCGACATTTGATGATCGGAATCCACGCGATGGAACACCTGCGAACCATGCCGCTGGAACGCATTCATAGCCGGAAATTGCGCTCGTTTGAGGAAACAGCCTTCCTTTAACGGCGAAAAACAGCGGAAAACCCCTTATTTTGGCTTGCCATAGGCCACTATTCGTTGTGTGTTCGCACAACATTCCGTTATATTGCGGAGCAGAGGCCCAAGTTGTCGGGCGGACGAAGGAGACCATGAAATGGCAAAACCAATGACAAAAACCCAACTCGTCGCCGCACTGGCCGAAGAAATGGGGACAGACAAGAAATCCGCAGGCGGCGCGCTTGACGCAATCTGCGGCCTGATCACCAAGGAAGTTTCCGGCGGTGGCGCAGTCACTCTGCCGGGCGTTGGCAAAATCTATTGCCGCGAGCGCCCCGAGCGTATGGTGCGCAACCCTGCCACGGGTGAGCAGTTCAAGAAAGAAGCGGACAAGGTCGTGAAAATGACCATCGCCAAAGCGCTGAAAGACAGCGTGAACGGCTAAGTCGATCTGTATCGACGGACTTCAGGGTCGCCTTCGGGCGGCCCTTTTTCATTCAGCCGTCGAACACCGTGGCCGCGTCCCCCAGATAGTTGTCCCATGCAAACCAGTAGCTGATGTGCCCCGCCACGCGCGGCATCGTCGCCCCGTCTGGTCCAATGAGCGCATCTTCGGTCACGCGCCATTCCGCGCCGGTGTTGTCCAGCAGCCGACCGTTTGCGGGGGTAAATGTCAGGTCCTTGCGCTCGTAAGCGCGCACGCTCCGCGTCTCTACATCACCGATCAACAAGAGCGGCGTACCAGCAATCGCGTCATTGATAATGGGACGCCCGTCAAACGCCTCCAACGGCCACGCGCGGGCAGCGCCGAATTGGCGCACGGCAAAGATGTAGTCTTTTTGCGCCAACTGCCGTTCGTCCACCTGCGCCGGGAACATCAGATCGGGTGAGGCGAAGTAGTCATTGTAGACCACGCCAGAGCCGTAATCCCGCCGGAACCCGGTATCGAGGCTCAGCACTTTCGTCCCCGGATTGGACGCCTTCCAGCTGTCCCAGGTGGTGATCACCACCGGACGCTGCTGCAACTCGATCCCGCTGTTCACAAGCGGACCGACCACAGGCTTGCCCGTCCACTGGTTCCAAAGCGAATGCGTTTCGCGGTCAAACATCAGCTTGTTCGACCGATAGAGAAACCCGGACGATCCAAAGACCAGCGGGTCTGACCGCCCCGCCACATCCGTTTCAAACAGAATACCCGACCCACAAAGGGTGCAATACGCAAGCGCGACTGGCACACCGCCAATCACCTCGTTAAACATCTCGTGCCAGCCCATGATCCGTAGCGGATACGCCCGCACATCACCGTTGATCGACACACCAAAGACCAGATCGTCGTCGCGCAGGTACTCCGCATCGCCCGCGGCGATCAGTTCAGGGTTGTCGAGTGACGGGATACCGTCCTTGACCACACCGCCCCACGTGATCTCCTCCAGCCGGATGCGCATCTGGTCCGGCTGGATATGCTCAGGCCGCAGGAACAGATCGAAATTCTCATCGACCCGCAGCAAAATCTCGCGTTTAAAGGTCGGGAAGTCTAGATGCGGCGTGATCTGCGGGTTCTGTTCCTGCCACAGCATCCACTGGAACCAGTCGGTAAAATGATCCTCTCCCGTGATGGCCGTCAGCGTCTCGGCTATCTGCGGCCCACGTGACCGGGAAAAGCGCAAACCGGTGATCAAGGCGGCAGCCATATCCGGCGACCCGCGTTCTGTGACCCAGGCCATTGCGGCCGCAAACTCGCTGGTGGTCGCCGACAGCGGCGCGCGCATTGCGTCAAGCGCGCTGATCTCTTGCGCGAACGCAGTATGGGGCAACAAGGCCCCCGACAGGGTGAGGCCCCCAAAGGCGCGGCGGGTCAGGGTCATGGCAAGGCTCCTTCGATTGGCACCATACATGGGCCAGACACTGATCACATACATCCAACAGGGTCGTGATCAGTGCCTTGCATCCCTGCCTGATTTCCCCGAACGTCCGGCCCAAGACGAAAGGGACGGCCATGGACATCCGCGCACTTCTGATGGGCCTGACCTTTGCCCTGATCTGGTCGTCGGCTTTCACCTCTGCCCGGATCATCGTCACCCATGCGCCCCCGCTTGCCGCCTCGTCGCTACGGTTCTTTATTGCCGGGATCATCGGCGTCGCGATCGCCCGGATGATGGGGCAGACGTGGAACCTGACGCGCGACCAGTGGCGGGCCACGCTGATCTTCGGGCTCTGCCAGAATGCGATCTATCTGGGCCTCAACTTCTACGCCATGCAAACGGTCGAGGCGTCGCTGGCGTCGATCATCGCGTCGACAATGCCGCTGATGGTGGCGTTCGCGGGTTGGGTCGTATTTCGGGACAAGCTGCCGCCGCTTGGGATCATCGGGCTGGTGCTGGGGATCACGGGCGTGACGCTGATCATGTCGGCGCGGCTTGATGCGGGCGTGGACGTCTATGGCGTCGCACTCTGCGTCATCGCCGCCATTGCCCTCACGATCGCCACGCTCTCCATGCGCACCATGTCCTCGGGCGGCAATCTGATGATGGTTGTGGGCCTGCAAATGTTCGTGGGCGCCATCGTTCTGGGCATCGTTTCCGCCTTTATAGAGACGATTGAGGTCACACCGACGCCTGCGTTGTACGTCGCGTTCACCTACACAGTTTTCATCCCCGGTCTTGCCGCAACCCTGATCTGGTTCGCACTGGTCGCCCGCATTGGTGCCACCAAGGCCGCGACCTTCCACTTTCTCAACCCGTTCTTCGGCGTGGCCATCGCCGCGGCCTTGCTGGGCGAACGGCTGGGCCTGCTCGATATCATCGGCGTTGCCATCATCACGGTGGGCATTCTTGCGGTTCAATTGTCACGACAAGTCAAAAGCTGACAATCGCGCTCTTGCGCGTGGCGACACCGGCAATATGGTGGCCGCAGATTTCAAACTTCCGGAGCCCATTTGATGCACCGCCGCACGTTCATTTTATCTGCTGCTGCCCTGTCGGTGCCCACGCTTGGCGCGGCCTATCCTGCCGAAACCTACACACCCGCCGTCTGGCGTGACCTGCGCAGCACCGATCAAACGGTTGTGATGAATTTCCGCGCGTCGTGGTCGCTCACCTGCCAGATCAAAGCCGATCTGATTGCCGAGGCGCTGGCCGAAAACCCCGCCTACAGCAACCTCACCTTTGTGGACGTCGATTGGGACACGTTTGGACCGTCGCAAATGACCCAACGGCTCAAGGTCGAACGGCGCTCGACCCTGCTGGTGATGAAGAACGGCGATGAAGTGACCCGGTTGGTGAACGAACCCTATGCCCGTAGGGTGCGTGCGCTTCTGGACGCGGCTCTTGCCGCCTGAGGCGACACAGCCAAGGCGCTATGCCTTTCTGCTTGTCCCCGGCTATTCCCAACTGGGCTTTGCCTGCGCGCTTGAGGCACTCAGCCTCGCCAACCTGCATCCGTCGGGTCAGGTGTTCTATACGTGGCGCGTGATCGGGGAAACGGGCGATCCGGTGCCCGCCTACAATGGCATCACCACCGCAGTGGACGCGGCTCTGCCAGACCTGTCCCGCGATGAAACGCTTGTCGTCTGCGCAGGCAACTGCGCGGCCGAGGGCAGCAGCAAACTGATCCTCAACTGGCTGCGCCGCGAAACGCGCAAAGGCATGGATTTCGGCGCGCTATCCTCGGGCACTTACACATTGGCTTTGGCGGGCCTCCTCGCTGGCAAGACGGTCACCACCCATTGGGAATACCGCGATGCGCTGATCGAGTTGCTCCCGGATGTGGTCATAGAAAACAGTCTCTATTCCAAGGATGGGCGCATCTTCACGACCGCAGGCGGGGCCGCGTCGATGGACATGATGCTGGACCGGATCAAGTCGGACTACGGGATCGACCTTGCCACATGGGTCGCGGACCAGATGGTCTATACCGACCCGCGTGCGGCCAGCCACGGCCAGCGCCTGTCGCGCCGGGCGCGGCCCGACATGGCGCATGGCAAGCTGGGCATGGCGCTTCAGATCATGGAAAACAACCTTGAAGATCCGCTGCGCCCGGACGAGATCGCGGATTTGATCGAACTCAGTACGCGGCAGCTTGAACGTCTTTTTGCCAAGCATCTGGGTATGTCGCCCAAACGGCACTACCTGCAACTCAGGCTCGAAAAGGCGCGCGGGCTGCTGCGCCAGACCAGCCTGAGCGTCACCGACATCTGCGTCGCTTGTGGCTTCCGATCGCTCTCGCATTTCTCCAAAAGCTACCGCGGCACCTTTGGCCTCAGCCCCGGGCAGGAAAAGCGCGGCACTGGTTCGATGTGGCCGGCACAGCCGTGATTGCAGCGCAGGCCAGCGCCATGTATCCAAGCCAAAAAGGAACGAGGGGCAGATGAAGCTACTGTTTGTGCACCAGAACATGCCGGGCCAGTACCGCGAATTGATCCAATGGCTGGCTGCGCAAGGCGGGCACGAGATCGTGTTTCTGACCCAACGCCAGAAGGCACCGCAGTTTTCCGGTGTCCAGACGGTGGTTTACAAGTCCCACCATCAGGCAAAGGACGACACATACGCCCTGTCGCGCACGTGGGAAAACGCGGCTGGAAACGGGTTTGGCGCCGTCAGTGCATTGCGGCAACTCGTGGACAAGGGCTTCACGCCCGACATCGTGATTGGTCACGTGGGCTGGGGCGAGATGACGTTCTTTCGCGAAGTGGTGCCTGACACCCCGATGATCGGGTTCTTTGAATACTACTACTCGGTGCATGGCGGCCCTGTCGGCTTCGACCCGGAAAACCCGATCAGCGAACACACGCCATACATCATGCACGGCCACAACGTGGTGCCACAGGTGAACATCAACGTGGTGGATGTGGCGCACAGCCCAACATTTTGGCAGCGGGACCGATTCCCAAAGAATTTTCACGACAAAATCTATGTGTGCCATGACGGCATCCGTACGGACAAGCTGAAGCCGAACAAGAAGGCGCAGGTGAACCTTGGACGCATTGGCCGACCATTGACGTCCAAGGACGAGATCGTGACGTTTATGTCCCGCAACCTCGAGACCACACGGGGCTATCACCAGTTCATGCGCGCGGTGCCCAAGATCCAGAAGGCGCGGCCCAATGCCCGGATTCTGGTGATCGGCGGCAACGACGTCTCCTATGGTGGCAAAAGCAAGCACCCCGGCGGGCTGCGCGGCCAGATGGAGGCCGAAGTGGGTCATCTGCTGGACTGGGACAGACTGCATTTCCTGGGCCAGGTGCCCTATGAAAGCTACCAGAACATCATCCAGATCAGCACCTGCCACATCTACCTGTCGATGCCGTTTGTGCTGTCGTGGTCCCTGCTTGAAAGCATGTCGATGGAAGCGACCATTGTTGCCAGCGACGTGGCCCCGGTGCGCGAGGCGATGGAACACGGCAAAACCGGGTTGCTGGTCGACTTCTTCGATCCCGAAGCGATTGCGGCCCAGGTGGTCGACGTGTTGGAAAAGCCACGCGACTACGCCCATATCGGCCCTTCCGCGCGGCGACACGTTGTCGACACCTACGATTTCGAAACGGTCTGCCTGCCCGAACATATTCGCCAGATCAACGCATTGGTTCCGGCGGACAAGCAGATCGCGATGGTCTGAGCTATGCGCATCGTAATGCTTGGTGCAGGGGGAAAGCTGGGGCAACTGCTTCGACCCCGGTGGCCCGGCGACGCCACATGGACCACGCGGGCCGAGGCAGATATCGATGACCTCGCTGCGCTAAAGCGGGCATTGACAGGTGCGGACGTCATCTTTTGTTTTGCCGGTGCAACGCCTTCCTCCGGCGCACCGATGGATGTCAATGTAACGGTCGCGCGCAAAACGCTGGATGCTGCCCAAGGTGCGCACGTGTTCCTGTTCTCATCCGCGGCGGTCTACGGCGCGTTGCAAGGCCCGTTGTCCGAGGATGGTCCAACCTCTGCCCAAAGCCCTTATGGGCAGTCTAAACTGGAGATGGAACAGATGGCCGCCGACCATGCCAATCCATGCACCGTGCTGCGCCTTGGAAATGTGGCGGGCGCGGACGCGATCCTCGGCAACTGGAAACCCGGCTTTCAACTCGATCAACTGGACGACGGGACGACCCCATCGCGCAGCTACATTGGCCCCACCAAATTGGCGCAGGTCCTCAAAACCCTCGCAACGCAAACACATCTGCCAAAGATTTTGAACGTCGCCGCACCCGGCACCGTACCCATGGGCGATTTGCTGGATGCAGCCGGGCTGGCGTGGACATCGAAACCGGCGACGAACCGCACAATCGCCAGAGTGCATCTGGACACGACCGTGCTGGAAACCGACGTCGCGTTCACGCCGGCGGACAGCACAGCGACCGGCATCGTGAATGACTGGAGACGTGAGATGCACACATGACCTGGCGCAAACGCATCTTCGATCTGTTCTTTGCCAGTCTGCTGGTGATCATCCTTGGCCCCGTCATTCTGTTCCTGATCTTGGTCATCTGGCGGAAACAGGGAAGGCCCCTGTTCTATGTGGCCGAGCGGATGAAAAGCCCCACGGAAAGTTTCGGCTTGTGGAAGTTTCGAACGATGACCGTGGTGGATACCGATCAAGGGGTGTCCGGCGGGCATAAAGAGGCGCGGATCACGCCCTTGGGCGCCAAGCTACGGTCCAAGCGCCTTGATGAGTTTCCACAGCTTTGGAACATCCTCAAAGGCGACCTGTCCTTTGTCGGGCCAAGACCACCATTGCGGGAATATGTTGAGCGATTCCCTGATATCTACGCCGATGTGCTCAAGTCGCGGCCCGGCGTGACGGGGTTGGCCACCATCCGGTTTCACAAACACGAAGACCGGCTTTTGTCGCGCTGCAACACGCCGAAAGAGACGGACGATACCTACTGCCGCATCTGTATCCCGCGCAAAGCGCGACTGGACCTGATGTACCAGCGGAATCAAAGCACCTGTTACGATTTTGATCTGGTGTTTCAAACAATTGGCAACCTGTTCCGGCGCAGCCGTAACTGAACCACAGGCCTTACCGAATCGATTGATTTATGTAAAAAGCAAGCAGGGACGCTTACTAAATAGGCATTTTTTGGCGCTTTTTTGCTGGTCGACCAGCAGCTTTTCTGCACTTGCGAAATAATCGCACGAATTTAAAAAAAGATCGTGCTATCGCTGGTTGCAGCCGGAAACGGTGAAGGACCGAGGGGGCAACATGTTGGATCTGCTGAAGTCGCTGTCGCGCACGCAGAAGCGGAACATCTTCATCGTTATCGATTCAATGCTCATTCCTGCAGCGTTGTTGTTCGCCTTCAGTCTTAATGTGTCCGAAGCGTCGGTATGGGACAGTTTCCGGGCGTATTTGCCGGTCCTGCCTTACATTCTTATCGTCTCTGCGGCGCTGTCGCTTTGGCTGGGGATTTCGACCGCAACCCTCAATGACTACGAGGCCGGGTCCATCGGGCGCAGCAGTGTCTATTCAGCGCTTTTGGTGATGACATCCATCCTGCTGACCACAGCTGCGAACCTGCAAATGTCGTTCTCGACGCATGTCATGTTTGGCGTGTCGTTCTTTGTGTTTCTGATCCTGACCCGGGCGATCCTGCTACAGGTGGTTGTCGCGATCTACCGCAACGGATCTGATCGGTGCCGCGTCTTGATCTACGGTGCGGGCACCACGGGCATGCAACTCGTGTCGGCCCTGCGCAGCCACAAGCAAATCGAACCCGTCGCCTTTGTGGACGACAGCCAAGCGCTTCAGGGCGTGAACGTATTGCGCCTGCCGGTCTACAGCCCCGTCCGTATTGCCGAGATCGTGGCCGAGAAAAAGATCGACCGCGTTCTGCTCGCCATCCCGTCGCAAACCCACCCCAAGCAGATGCAGATCGCGCGGCGTCTGCAGAAGATGGGGCTCGAAGTGCAATCCCTTCCCTCGTTCTCCCAACTGATCGGAGAAGAGGCACTGGTCGACAAACTGACACCCGTGAACCCGCGTAACTTCCTTGGGCGGGACGAGGTGATGACACCGCAGGCCGGTGGTGGCGAAGCCTATGCCGGGCGGCGTGTTCTGATCTCGGGTGCCGGTGGATCCATCGGCTCGGAACTCAGCCGTCAGGTGCTGGAGTATCGCCCGGCGAAGATCGTTCTTTACGAGTTGAGCGAACTCGCCCTGTATCAAATTCATCAGGAACTGACGCAGCTTGCCGAAGGCAGCGATATTCAGATCGTGCCGGTGCTGGGGTCCGTCACAGACGCGCGGCAGGTACGCAAGGTGCTCAGCGATCACGACATCCAGGTTGTCCTGCACGCCGCAGCCTACAAGCACGTGCCGCTTGTCGAATTCAATCCGCTGACGGGTCTGGCCAACAACACGCTGGGCACCCAGACGCTGGTCAGCGAAGCCGCCTCTGCCGGTGTCGAGCGTTTCATGCTGATTTCATCGGACAAGGCCGTGCGCCCGACCAATATGATGGGCGCGTCAAAGCGCCTCGCCGAATTGGCGGTACAGGATATCGCGCAACGGGTCGCAGCACCCAAGGGGCTCAATTTTTCGATCGTGCGCTTTGGCAATGTTTTGGGATCTTCCGGCTCTGTTGTGCCGCTCTTTCAGGACCAGCTGCGGCGCGGTGGCCCGCTGACGGTTACGCATCCAGAGGTGTCGCGCTACTTCATGACAGTGCAGGAAGCCGTGCACCTTGTCCTGCGCGCGGGATCGATGGCGTCGGGCGGCGAAGTGTTTGTTCTGGACATGGGCAAGCCGGTCAAAATCGAACAGCTGGCGCGACAGGTCATCGAAAGTGCTGGTTTCACCGTGCGGGATGCACAAAAACCGGACGGCGATATCGAAATCGAATTCACCGGCCTGCGCCCCGGCGAAAAAATGACCGAAGAATTGACGCTCAGCGGGACACAAGTCGGCACCGGGCACAAAAAGATCTTCTTCACGGTCGAAGACTGTCTGAGCGAGATCGAAGTTGCATCGGCCATGCGGTCGCTGCGCCACGCCTTGGCCGCCAGCGACGAAGACGCCGCCCGCGCCGTCGTCAAGCGCTGGGTCGAAGGGTTCGGAACACCGCAACAGCAGCACGAAGACGCAGGAACAGAGATCACCTACCCGGCCGAATAAAGTCGTAGAACGACAGGCTCACACCTGTCATGTTATTGAAAAAGCAAAAACGCCGGACACAACGCGCAACTGTAACAGCAGTGCAAGGGACAGACAGTGACGAAAGTTATCAACCGCAAGACACCCGCTCTTTTGTTGGGGCTGATCGGTGCAATGGCATTTCATGATCAGGCTCATGCCCAAGCTGAAACAACCTACACGCTGAGTTTCGGCGCAATCTCGGATGACTTTCTGGGCCGGTCCGAACAATACGGCATCCTCGCATTTGACAGTGCCGCAGTGTCGGCCAGCTCTCGGGTGGGGCAGTTTGTGTTCGACCTGACGGTGGGCGAAACGTTCGAAAATGAAGCCGTCGACAGTCTGCTGATCTTTGGCGATGTCGGCTACCGCTTTGGCAATGACAATTGGCAGGTCGGCGTCGGACAGATTGAACGCCATTGGTCGCCATCGGAGTACACATCTCTGGTCCTGTCGCGAAATGCGCCTGCGTTCGCCTCTGCCTATATCCGCAAGGAAGAGGCGCGCACCTCGGATGTGCCCGTGCTGCGCTGGATCGGTCCCTGGAACGGCGAGATTTTCCTCGGTCAGACCGATGATGCCGACCAACCGGACAACGCTCTGATCCTTGGCATGCGGTTGGGGCTTGAACCGATCCCCGACCTCGAAATCGAATTTGTGCGGGTGGCGCAGTATGGCGGCACCGGTCAGCCCGACGGCTTGGACACTTTCTTTGACGTGTTGGTGGGCAACTCCAACGAAGGCGACAGCGCGCCCGCCAACCAAATCGCTGGCGTAGGCGCGTCCTATCGCTTTGGCCCGGACACGTTCAGCAATCGCATCTACGGTCAGGCCGTGGGTGAGGACGAAGCAGGCGGGCTGCCCTCGTGTTTCTTCTTCCTCGCCGGTCTGGAAAACAAGTCACGGCTTTTCAATGCCGACAGCACGATCACGCTGGAATACGTGGACACGACAGTGAACTTCACCGATTCCGGGTTCTGTGGGCCGAACACGGCCTACAACAACGACGTCTATTCCTACCGCAACGAAGGGGTTGTGATGGGTGCCGCCATCGGATCGGAAAGCCGGTCCGCAAGCCTGCGCGGCAAGCATGACTTCGACAGCTGGGCGCTGGACTGGAATGTCGGCAAATTCACGATCAACGACTCATCAAACCCTGATCACAGCCTCAGCACCGCGCGGGAAACGGGCACAATTGTGTCTCTGAGCGCGCGCACGCAGCTTTGGGGCGGCACGCTTCAAGGCATCATCGCGCACCAGTCCTTCGATCTGGACACGGCCGAGCAGGACAGCGGTGTGCGCGTCGGCATCAACTTCAGCCAGTCCTTCTAGGATCCGGCGTCGGCCAACGCCGCCTCGACCGCGCCAGTGATGTCCCGCGACATCGGCGCGGTGCGTGATCCCCACGTGCCCAGAACGGCACCATCCGCACCGATCAACACCTTGTTGAAATTCCAGCGCGGGACAAAGCCAGCCTCGTCGCGCATCGCCTTGTAGAACGCGTGGGCCTCATCCCCCTTGAGCGGCAGGATATCCGTCATCGGCATATCCAGACCAAACGCAATCTCGCAAAACTCCCGCACCTCTTCGGCACTGTCCAGTTCCTGCCGGAACGTGTCGGACGGCACGGCCAGAACAACCAGACCATCGGCGCGATAGGTATCATACAGGGTCTGCAACGCCTCGTATTGATCCGTGAAGGCACATTGGGACGCTGTGTTCACAACCAACACCGGCTGCCCGTCCCACGCAGACATCTCAAGAACGCCGCCCTCAATGGACGGGAATTGCATGTCGCGGATATCGGCGTGGACCATCTGCGCAAGGCAGACCAAAAGTCCTGCAAGAAACGCACGCATGTGATCACTCCCTTTCCTTATTCACTTGCAAGGTAGAACGGCGGCGCGTCGCGTCATCCTCTTTCAATTTGCGCGCGTCACCCCAAATATGAGGAAACGCTGAACGGACAGGCAGATCATGACCCAATACACCAAGAACCCCGACGTCATCGCGACACTCTCCCCCGAAGAATTCTACGTCACCCAGGAAAGCGGCACGGAACGCCCCGGCACGGGCAAGCTGCTGGGCAACAAGGAACCCGGCATCTACGTCGACATCGTCTCGGGTGAGCCTCTGTTTGCATCCTCGGACAAATACGAAAGCGGTTGCGGCTGGCCGTCCTTCACCAAACCCATCGACAACGTCACGGAACACCGTGACGCCAGCCTTGGTATGATCCGCACCGAAGTGCGCAGCAAACACGGCGACAGCCACTTGGGCCACGTCTTTCCCGATGGCCCCCGCGACCGTGGCGGCCTGCGCTATTGCATCAACTCCGCGTCACTGCGGTTCGTGCACCGTGACGATATGGAAGGCGAAGGCTATGGTGCCTACCTGAACCAAGTGGAGGATGTAGCATGAGCGACCAACGCGCCGTACTGGCAGGGGGATGTTTCTGGGGCATGCAGGACCTGATCCGCAAGAAACCGGGAATCAAGGACACCCGCGTCGGCTACACCGGCGGCGACGTGCCCAACGCGACCTATCGCAACCACGGCACGCACGCCGAAGGGATCGAGATCATCTTTGACCCACAGGTCATTTCATACCGTGACATCCTGGAATTCTTTTTCCAGATCCACGATCCCACCACGCTGAACCGGCAAGGCAATGATGTGGGCCTCAGCTACCGCTCGGCCATTTATTACGTTGATGACGTGCAAAAGCAGGTGGCACTGGACACAATCGCGGATGTCGAAGCCTCAGGTATCTGGCCTGGCAAGGTCGTGACTGAAGTCGAACCAGTGGGCGACTTCTGGGAGGCGGAGCCAGAGCACCAGGACTACCTTGAACGCATCCCCAACGGCTACACCTGCCACTTCCCACGCGCGGGCTGGGTCTTGCCAAAACGGGCCGCCGAATAAAAGTCGGAACAATTCGCGCAATCGCTGCGTTCTTTCGCCAAGACGACACAGTCATTGAAAGGACATAGCCATGCTTGGATGGGCAATTACATTTCTGGTGGTCGCACTGATTGCGGCACTTCTCGGGTTCGGTGGAATCGCCGGTGCATCGGCCGGGATCGCGCAGATCTTGTTCGTGGTCTTCCTGATCCTGTTCGTGATCGCGATGGTGGCGCGTGCAGTCCGCGGTCAACCGCCGGTCTGACCCCCGGAAATACAGTCACACGGAAAGAGGTGGGCCCTGAGCCCGCCTTTTTTTATGTCGCGGCAATGCCCGGACGCCCCGTGGCCTCCGCCGTCAATGTGGCTTCGACAAATACCTCACGCGCCTCGGCCTGCGCCGTGCGAATGTCCCGCGCCACATGCAATTCGATGTCCGATGCCCCGGCAGCAAGCGCAGACACGCGCGCGTCTTCGGTCAAAACAGTCTCTAATCGGGCCAAAGCAGGCTCGGACGCCGCGAAATCCTCTGGCCCACTGTCCAGATGCACCCGAAACTGGCCCTCGCTGGGCGATGTGATCGTCCCGGTCCGGCGCACAGTCACACGGCCCACCACAGCGCCAATGGCATTTGCCACGCCGCCATCCTCCGGCAACTGCATCTCGCACCCCAACCGGGCTCCCACAGCCGGATAATACGCCCGCGCCGACGCCCCAAGACCCACCACAGGGACATCCAGCCCCGTATTGACCCGAACCAGACCCTTGGACCCTGACATCCCCCGCTGCATCAACGCATGGGTCGCCAAGGCTTCATCCATCCCGTCCTCGGCCAACGCCGCTTCCAACAAGGCCACACTTGTCTGATGGGTCAACTGATCCACAACACTCTGCGCCATCTTCTCAGGAGCATCAGCCAACCGCTCCCCCGCCCCGGTCCGCCGTCGCCCGAACAAAGCACAGGCCATGCGCGCAGCCTCCACATCCCAGACATCCAATCGCCCCAACACATGGCTCGCATCGGACGGCGTCAGCCCCGCAACCTGCACCAACCCACGGCCCACAAGCCGTTTCAGCGCCCCCTGTTCCATCCGCGTGCGCAACACCGCGCCCAGCCCATGCACCCCGTCCCCGATCCGCGCCAACAGATCGGCATCGCGTGCCGCCAGCCCATCGGCCTGCACGCCGGGCACGGCACGCACGAACCGCCCGTCATATTCACCGGGCACCGAGCCACGCATTTGTGTCTCTAACAAGGGCAAAACCACGTCCGGCACCTCATGCGCCAGCAACGACACCGGCAGAACCCGACGCGGCCCAAGGGTCACACCGCCGCGCAACCCCTCGGCCACAAAATGCACCTCACTGTCCCCGCCCAGCCCGGTGGTGCGCATCGCCACCGCCTCGACCATAGTGCGATGCGGCCCCACCCGTGCGCCATGCGGATCAATCACAGGTCGCCCGCCGCGCAGCACAGCCACATCCGTCGTTGTCCCGCCGATGTCACTGACCAGCGCATGGTCCGCGCCCGTCAACCACCGAGCACCAACGATGGACGCCGCCGGCCCGCTCAAGATCGTCTCAATCGGTCGCCCACGCGCCTGCGCCGACGACATCAATGCCCCATCGCCCCGCACCACCATCATCGGTGCGGTCACACCGATGGCGCGCAGCTCACCCTCAGCCCGACCAATCAGCGCATCAATCATCCCGATAAGCCGCGCATTCAACACCGCCGTCAGCGCCCGCTTCGGGCCACCCAGCTTGGCCGACAATTGGTGCGACGCCGACACGGGCCGTCCCGTCACCTCACGCACCAGCTCCATCGCGCGCAGCTCATGCGCCGGGTTGCGCGTAGCGAACTGCGCTGCCACAGCAAAACTGCTCACATCCCGCTTATGTGTCTCTAAAAAGGCCAAAAGCGCCGTTTCATCCAAAGGCGCCGCCTGCGATCCATCATGGGTATGTCCTCCTGCCAAAACGCACACAGGGTCCCCACCCAGCGCCTCGGCCAACCCCTGCGCCTGAACATCGCGCTCCCGAAACCCTATATAGATCAGCGCCACACGCCCGCCCTGACCCTCGACCAGCGCGTTGGTCGCCAAAGTCGTGGACAACGACGCCATGCCAACCGCTCCCGGCTCCACATCCGCCTCATCCAGCACCGCACGCACCGCCTGCCCGACACCCACAGCCAGATCATGGCGCGTGGTCAACGCCTTGGCGCGCGCCAGCACCCGGTCTTCGTCCTGCATCAAAACCGCATCGGTATAGGTGCCGCCGGTATCCACGCCCAGCAAAATTGCCATGCCTGCTCCCTCGTTTTTGGCGTGCTTACTGCGCCTGTTCGCGACCCGTCGCGCCCAATTGCGTCACCGCCCAGCGCGCCGCGTCTGCCACTGCCGGGTCCGGGTCATCAACCAACGCCTGTACCGCCGGGATCAACGCAGGCACCCCCGAATTGCCAATGGCATAGGCCACATTGCGCACAAACCGATCCCGCCCGATCCGCTTGATGGGCGAGCCGGAAAACCGCGCGCGAAAGCCCGCATCGTCCAGACCCGCCAGCTCTGCCAAAGGCGGCGCATCCACAGCCCCCAAATACCGCATGTCACTGGCCGCAATGGCGAACTTGTTCCACGGACACACGGCCAGGCAATCATCGCAGCCATAAATCCGATTGCCCAAACCGGGGCGCAGTTCCTCGTCCACAGGTCCCTTGTGCTCAATGGTCAGATACGAAATGCACCGCCGCGCGTCCAGTTGATAGGGCGCAGGAAACGCGCCCGTCGGACACACATCCAGGCACGCCCGACACGATCCACAATGATCAATCTCCTGCGCATCCGGCTCCAACGCCAAAGTGGTAAAAACAGACCCTAAATAAGCCCAATTGCCCCAGTCGCGGCTCACCAGATTGGTATGTTTACCCTGCCAACCCAAACCGGCGGCCTGTCCCAACGCTTTCTCCGGCACGGGTGCGGTATCCACAAACACCTTCACCTCGCCACCTGCCTCGGCAATCAACCAACGCGCCAATCGCTTGAGCCGCTTCTTCACGATGTCATGATAATCCCGTCCCTGCGCATAGACGGACACGGCCCCCAGCTCGGGCCGCTCCAACACAGCCAGCGGATCATGCTCCGGCGCATAGCTTTCGGCCAACATGATCACCGACCGCGCCTCGGGCCACAAAGCCGCCGGGTTCCCCCGCCAATGCATTCGCTCAGCCATCCAACCCATCTGCCCATGCCGGCCAGCCTCAACAAAGGCCTGAAGCCGACCCGCGACCTCGGGCACCGCGTCCGGCCGACACACCCGCGCCATCACGAACCCCTCTTCCAGAGCACGAGATATGACGTGCTCTTTCAGGCCCATGTCTTCTTCTGGCCAAAAATATCCCGGGGGTCTGGGGGCTGGCCCCCAGTCCGACGCCGGAATTCAGAAATCAAGATCATTGTAGTGCCGCGGCGGCGGGAAGCCGGAGACCTGATCCGCCAAAATCGACCGAAACGCAGGCCGCGATTTGATCTTGGCGTACCAATCCTTGACCACCTCGGACCGGTTCCAATCCACGTCCGAGATATAATCCAAAGCCGACAAATGCGCAGCTGCAGCAAAATCGGCCAAGGTCATCACATCGCCAGCCAACCAACGACGGTGATCCAGCAACCACGTCATGTAGTCGAGATGATACTTGATGGCCTTCGCCCCGTCCTTGACGTTTCGGCTGTCAGGAAAACCCTGACCCATCATCTTTTTGTTCACCCGCTCGTACAGCAGCTTGGACGTCACCTCGTTGTGGAACTTGTCGTCAAACCACCCCACCAAACGGCGCACTTCCAGTTTGGCCAAAGGGTCGGACGGCATCAGCGACGGCTCTGGCCGCGTCTCTTCGATATACTCGCAGATGGCGGCACTCTCGCTCATCATAACGCCGTCCAGTCGCAGCACGGGCACCTTGGCGGCGGGGTTGCGACGCAGGAAATCCGGGTCAGCCTCCCAATAGCGTTCCTCGACCAGCTCCACCTCGATCTTCTTTTCGGCAAGGCTCAGACGGACCTTGCGGCAGAACGGGGACAGGGGAACGTGAAACAGGCGGGCCATGATCAATCCGGTTTGGTCAAACGTTGGGCATCCATGCACGGCTGGACCGCGATTTTCAACTCTCGAAACAATCGGCACGTCCATCCGCGCGGATCGTGGCCGCCCCGCTCAGGATTTGGGACGCCCGCTTGCGCACGAACGACGACGGGTTGCGGGCCGACCGCCCCTTGGGATTGGGCAGGATCGCAGCCAATCGCGCCGCCTGCACATTGGACAAGTCGTCCGGGCCCACACCAAAGTAATGACGTGCTGCGGCTTCAACACCAAACACACCCTCGTCAAATTCAGCCACGTTCAGATACACCTCAAGGATACGGCGCTTGGACCACAGCGCTTCAACCAGCGGGGTCATGGCAGCCTCCATTACCTTTCGGACCCACGACCGACCGTGCCACAAATACACGTTCTTGACGGTCTGCTGGCTGATGGTCGACGCACCGCGATTGCCCCCCGCATCGATCGCCTTGCGAATGGCCGCGACGTCCAGACCCCAATGCAGGCAGAAATTGGCATCCTCCGCGGCCACGGCTGCGCGGGCCATGATGGGGGCGATCTCTTCTATCGGGACCCATTCGTGATCAACACCACCAAGGCGGCGGGATTCCTGCATCATGTACCACGTCGTGGGTGGGTTGAGGACGGACCAAAGCAAGCTCGCAACGACAGCCACCAGAAACACGACGCTGGTCAGGCGCAACCCCCAGCGAAACAGCCAGCGTCCGGGTCGAAACCGGCGCTTTGCCTTGCTCTTGGATGTCCGTTTGCTGCTCTTTCTTGCCATGCGCCCAGCTATAGGACGCAAGCCCGCGCATGAAAACTAGCGCGCGCGCGTTTGCGCCAGATAGGTGCCGATACGACGCGCTCCGGCGGGGGACGGGTGGATGCCGTCAAATGCAAACAGGGACCGGTCGCCGGGGTCCATCACATCTTCACTGTCGACAAATGTCAGGCCCGGCGTTTGGTTCGCAAGACGGGACAGCCGGGCGTCATATTCCACCAGATACGGGCGGCATCCGGTGAATTGACCGGACCGGGCGCTGGCATAATAGCCCATCCAGATGACCTCCGCTCCGGTGCGCGTCAGGCGCGCCAGAAAGCCCGGAACCTCACCGGTCAGATCCGGCGCAATCAACCCATCCAGCACCGTGTCACAGGCCTGACAGCCGCAATCGTTCAGAAAGTCATTTGCACCGCCATTGATCAGGATCACATCCCAATCGCCCGTCCGAAACTGTGCCCGCACATCAAAACCAGCTGCCCGGCCCAAGGTCGAAGCGTTGGAAAAGCGCGACGCGGCCACAGCGTCATTCTCGACCCGTGCATTCAGCAGTTCACCCATCACCGATGGAATATCGCGCCCGGTCCACTTGTGCCACGCCATGACGCTGTCACCAATCGCCAGCACCCGCAACGGGTCCGCCGACACAGACGACGCCAAACACAACAGGACAAAAGCAAACCAGCGCATGACCCAAAGCTATGGCAGCATCGGGCCAAGACCAGAGGTAACCTTCAATTCACCAATTAATCAGAAAACTATAATCAAAAACAAAGTGTTAATTGCTCACGAAGACGTGTCGATCATGCTATCTTCCCCAGTGGTGGGAGCACAAATTCGTGTTCGGAGATAGGAGATGATTGAAACGACGAACGGCGTCCAACCTGGCGCCATCGCCCCGCAATACCGCGTGCTCAACGCAGCCGATGCCGCCCTGGTCTGGGTGTTGAAGTGGTCCGGTGATGCGGATCATGTGATCGCCAACAAGCTTGGTACCATGCCAACCCGCGTTGCGGATATCCTGGCAGAAAACACCCATGTCGGCAGTAAGGACCAGGCGACCAAGATGGTCGCCCAGCCCAAGGAATAGGCTCTATTCCGCCGGAATGGCCGTTGGCTCTTCGCTGATCGGGTAAGCCAGCTTGTCCAGCATTTCCTTCGGGCAGACCTGAAGGAAATTGTGCTGTTCGGTGTCCCAGTGCTGCAAGATGTTGGCCGCTTTGGCGCTGCCGGTTTCCTCTTGATGCCGTTGCAGCAGCCCCTGCAGTTGCGACTTCCAGTGATTGACGGTCACCGGGCATGTCACCAGCGTTTCGGTGTTCATCAACGCCTCTGCATTGCCATCGGGATTATAGAGATACGCCATGCCCCCGGTCATGCCTGCACCGAAATTGGCCCCGATCTCGCCCAGGATAACGGCGACGCCGCCGGTCATGTACTCGCACCCGTTCGAACCACAGCCTTCGATCACAACCTTGGCGCCCGAGTTTCGCACCGCGAACCGCTCACCTGCGCGACCTGCCGCAAACAGATAGCCATCGGTGGCACCGTAAAGGACGGTATTACCGATGATCGTGTTGTCAGCGGCCACGATGGGCGACGACATCGGCGGCCGCACCACAACGATGCCACCCGACAGGCCCTTGCCCACATAATCGTTGGCATCCCCCGACACTTCCAGCTTCAGCCCCGGTGCTGCAAAGGCCCCAAGCGATTGCCCGGCCGACCCTTTCAGCTTCACCGTCAAGTGGTCCGGCTGCAGCGAATTGCGCATGCCGAACTTGCGGACAATATGGCTGCTGGTCCGTGTGCCCACCGTCCGGTGCGTGTTCTGGATGGCATAGGAAAGCTGCATCTTTTCGCCCTCCTCAAGGAAGCGCGCCGCATCCCGCACGATCTGTGCATCCAGCGTGTCGGGCACAACATTGCGGTCTTTGTCGCGGTTGTAGACGATGTCTTCGGCCCCATCGACGGTGATCAGCATCGGGTTCAGGTCCAGATCATCCAGATGCGCCGACCCGCGCGATACCTGCGCCAGCAAGTCCGCCCGGCCAATCACGTCATCCATGCTGCGCGCGCCGATGGAGGCCAGCAATTCCCGCACTTCCTGCGCATAGAAGGTGATCAGGTTCACCACCTTGTCCGCATTCCCGGTGAACTTCTCGCGCAGCGCTTCGTCCTGTGTACACACGCCCACAGGGCAGGTGTTCGACTGGCACTGACGCACCATGATGCAGCCCATAGCGATCAACGCCGCAGTGCCGATCCCGTATTCCTCGGCCCCCAGCATCGCCGCCATGACAATATCGCGGCCCGTGCGCAAACCACCATCGGTGCGCAGGGTCACACGATCCCGCAGGTTGTTCATCGACAGAACCTGATGCGCCTCCGTCAGGCCCATCTCCCACGGCAGACCCGCATACTTGATGGACGTCGCTGGCGACGCGCCGGTCCCACCATTGTGGCCCGAAATCAGGATCACGTCGGCCTTCGCCTTCGCCACCCCGGCAGCAATCGTGCCAACACCGCTGGACGCCACCAGCTTGACCGTCACCTTACAGCGCGGGTTGATCTGCTTGAGGTCATAGATCAGCTGCGCCAAATCCTCGATCGAATAGATATCGTGGTGCGGCGGCGGTGAAATCAGCGTCACGCCCTTGGTTGAATGTCGCAGCCGCGCGATCAGGTCGGTGACCTTCATGCCGGGCAACTGCCCACCCTCACCGGGCTTTGCACCCTGCGCCACCTTGATCTCAAGCTCTTCGCATTGGTTCAGGTACTCGGCTGTCACGCCAAAGCGGCCCGACGCCACCTGCTTGATCTTGGCCGACGGGTTGTCGCCATTGGGCTCCGGCAGGAAATGTGCGGGGTCTTCGCCACCCTCGCCGCTGTCCGACTTCGCGCCGATGCGGTTCATCGCGACATTGAGGGTCTTGTGCGCCTCCGGGCTGAGCGCGCCCAAGGACATTCCGGGCGTGACAAAGCGTTTGCGGATGGACGTGATGCTTTCCACCTCCTCCAGCGGCACTGGCTTGCCCAGCGGCTTGATGTCCAGCAGATCGCGCAAGTGAATGGGCGGGTTCGACCGCATCTTGGCGCTGTATTGCTTCCACATCTCGAACGACGCGCGGTTACAGGCCATCTGCATCATGTGCATGCTGGTCGCTTCCCACGCGTGCGTCTCGCCCGACTGCCGCGCTTTGTAGAAGCCACCGATGGGCAGCACATTGGTGCCGGTCCAGCCCATGGCATGCACGTCCTCGGCCTTCGACTGAATACCGGTCACACCGATGCCGGAGATGCGCGACGTCATACCGGGGAAATACTCCGCCACCATGGCACGGGACAGGCCCACAGCCTCAAAGTTCAGACCGCCACGGTAAGAGGACACAACCGAAATCCCCATCTTCGCCATGATCTTGAGCAGACCCTGATCAATCGCATTGCGATACCGCGCCACGGCTTCGGTCAACGTGCCATCCAGCAACCCGCGATCAAGCCGGTCGGCCAGGGAATCCTCGGCCAAATACGCATTCACCACTGTCGCACCACAGCCAATCAGAACAGCAAAGTAATGCGGATCAATACACTCAGCCGACCGCACATTCAGCGAACAGAAGGTGCGCAAGCCATTGCGGATCAGATGCGAATGCACCGCAGATGTCGCCAAGATCATCGGCATCGCCACCTTGTCGGCGTCCGAATGCTGGTCGGTCAGCACGATGTGCCCGGCGCCCGAGCGCACGGCATCCTCCGCCTCGGCCCGCACACGGGCCAGTGCTGCACTCAACGCGCCCTGACCAGCTTCAAACGTACAATCAATCTCCACCAGATCGGCGTTGAAGTAGCTGACCAGCTTGTCCCACTGCGCATTGCCCACGAACGGGCTGTCGAGGGTGATGATCTCGGTCTGTGCGCTGCTTTCATCCAGCACGTTCTTCAGGTTTCCGAACCGGGTCTTCAGGCTCATCACCCGGTATTCTCGCAAGCTATCAATCGGCGGGTTCGTCACCTGAGAGAAGTTTTGCCGGAAGAAATGCGACAGTGGTCGGTACTTCTTGGACAAGACGGCGGACGGCGTGTCATCGCCCATCGACGCCAACGCCTCTTTCGCATCCTCGGCCATCGGGGCCAGAATACTCTCCAATTCCTCTATGGAATAGCCCGCCGCAATCTGGCGACGGCGCAACGCCTCGCCCTCAAACAGCGCCTTCTCGGTCACACCGGACAGCTCGGATTCCAGATCGGTGATCTTGCCAACCCACTCGCCAAACGATTGCGAGGCGGCCAGTTGATCCTTGATCTCGGTATCGTGGTACAGTTTGCCCTCCGCCATATCGACGGCCAAAATCTGACCGGGGCCAAGCGCGCCCTTCTCGATCACATTGGCCTCTTCCAGCGGGACCATCCCCGTCTCGGACCCGGCAATGACCATGCCATCGCGGGTCACGACATAGCGCATCGGGCGCAACCCGTTCCGATCGAGACCGGCACAGACCCAGCGACCATCCGTCATCGCCAAGGCGGCGGGACCGTCCCAGGGCTCCATCACCGAGTTGCAGTAGGAATACATATCGCGCCATGCCTGCGGCAGCTCCACCGCCTGCTTGGACCAGCTTTCGGGCACCAGCATGGTCTTGGCCATGGGCGCATTGCGGCCCGCACGGACCAACACTTCAAACACGGCATCCAATGCAGCAGAATCCGACGACCCGTTCGCCACGATGGGTTTGATGTCCTCGGCCATCTCGCCAAAGGCACCCGACGCCATGCGGATCTCATGGCTTTTCATCCAGTTCAGGTTGCCCTTCAGCGTGTTGATCTCACCATTGTGGGCCAACATGCGGAACGGCTGCGCCAGCCACCACTGTGGGAACGTGTTGGTGGAGTACCGCTGGTGGTAGATCGCAAAGGCGCTCTCAAAACGGTCATCCAGCAGGTCAGGGTAAAACTCCGCCACCTGCTCAGCCAGCATCATGCCTTTGTAGATGATGGACCGGCACGACATCGACGCGATGTACAACTCGGGGACTTGCGCGGCGGCTGCCGCCTTCTCGATCCGGCGGCGAATGACATACAGTTCACGCTCAAACGTCTCTTCATCGACGCCCTTGGAATTCGAGATCAGGATCTGCTCAATCTCGGGCCGCGTCGCGTTTGCCTTCTCGCCCAGACAGCCAATGCTCACAGGCACATGGCGCCAGCCATAAATGTAATAGCCCATGCGCAGCACTTCGGTTTCCACGATGGTCCGGCACGTTTCCTGCGCACCAAAATCGGTACGGGGCAAAAACACTTGGCCCACGGCCACCATCTGATCGCGATTGGGCGTGTGACCCGTGCGCTCGATCTGGTCATAGAAGAACTCGACCGGGATCTGCACGTGAATGCCCGCACCATCGCCGGTCTTGCCATCCGCATCGACAGCACCGCGGTGCCAGATCGCCTTCAGCGCCTTGATCCCGTTTTCAACAACGGCGCGGCTTTTCGTGCCATCGACGGACACAACCAGCCCCACACCGCAGGACGAATGCTCTTCGGCTTCAGAATACAGACCGTTTTCGGCCATAAACGTGCGTTTGGCTTCTTCGCGGCGCACCCAGTCGGCATCAAATTTGGTCATGTCAGTCTCCTTCCGGCGATGCGAACATCGCAATCGTTTGTTCGGTGGTCAGGCGACGGTGGTCGCCGCTCAGCGCATAGCCCGCCGGGCATTTGTCACTGAAGAATTCAAGTTTCAGCGGCACATCATCAATGTCCGCGAACAGCCCCGCCGCCGGGTGGCGCGCGCCGTCTTCGGTGGTGCTGTAAAACAGCGTCGATCCGCAGGTCGGGCAAAATCCACGCTCCGCCCAGTCGGACGAGCGGAATGCTGTCACCGGCCCGTCAAAGACCAACGATCCTTCGTCTACAGCCAGCGACATGAACATCCCGCTGGTGTGTTGCCGGCACATGTCGCAATGGCAGGCGCGCAGGATCGGATTGCTGATCGTTGCAGTTGCGGTGATGGCACCGCACAGGCAGCAGCCCTTGATGTCGCGGGGCAGGGTCATGGCACGACCCCGTCGTTCAGGTGCGGGTTCTTAGCCTCGTAGTCCCTCTGAGATATGTGCGCGACGCTATGTCCTTCGATCCAATACCCATCGGGGTATCGATCAGCGTAAACCACACGTGTCAGCCGCGCATCGCCCGCATTGGAAAACAGCCCCGGTGACAACTCCAGATATCCATGATCCCGACCCGCGACATAGCGAAACCAGATCGGGGACCCACAGTCGTCGCACCACGCCCGCTCCGCCAGAGCCGAGGACCGATGGCTTTTCACAGGTCCGGTAATACGCACCGTATCCGGTTTCGCCTCGATACCCATTTGCAGGCCGCCGCCAAAACGCATGCACAGATCGCAAAAGCAGGCACTGATTTCATCGGCCAACCCATCAACCTGCACCTGCACGGCGCCACACAGGCAATGTCCTTGCTTTGATGGACTCATCACGTGTCCCCCGCCAGATCGGGGTTGATCGCCAGCACATCATCCCGCGTCAATCGCTTCTGGCCATCGTCCTGCAAGTGCAGACCACTTGGCGTATGATCCACAAAAATCTCATGCGTCAGAGTGAAGCCGTCAGGGTCATCGAAAATGCCCAAAGGCAGGTCCGTACCCCCAAACCACTTGTCCGGCTTCGTGTGACGGAAATACAGGTTCGTGCCGCATTCCCGGCACCACGCGCGTTCGGCCCAGTCGCTGGTGTTGCGGGTGGCGATATGTTCGGCCCCCGTCCACTCCACATCACCGGTCTTCACGCTCACTTCAAACAGGGCCGATCCGGTCCAGCGGCGGCAGGACGGGCAATGACAGATGCCAAAGGTGGACGGCACGTTACTCGCGACAAAGCGCACAGCACCGCACAGGCATCCTCCGTTTTTCTCCATCTCATCCATCCTTACGTCAGATCGGCTGACCTATTCGTTGCAAAAATCGCGATGCTGCGCGCGCGCCCGGTGCACGGGGGGTGTACAGGGGGTGCACGCGGGGTGCCCCCCTGTCAGACCGCCTTATTCGGCGGCAATCGCGGAAACAGAAAACTGGTCAAGTATCGCCTCGGCGCAGTCGCGCCCATCACGGATCGCCCAAACCACCAGTGACGCACCCCGCACGATATCACCCACGGCATAGACACCGTCGACAGCCGTCTTTCCTGTCGTAAACTCCGCCTTGATCGTCCCCCAACGGGTGACGTCCAGACCATCAGTGTCCCACAGTGTCGGCAGGTCCTCAGGCTCAAACCCCAGCGCCTTGATCACGAGGTCTGCATCCTCGACATAATCCGCGCCCTCGATCACTTCTGGCGCCTGACGGCCTGTTGCGTCCGGCTGGCCCAAGCGCATCTTCTGCACCATCACACCGGCCACGCTGTCACCGTCTGTTGCAAACCCTTTGGGCGCACTAAGCCATTCGAAAATAACGCCTTCTTCCTCGGCATTCTGCACTTCGCGCTGACTGCCCGGCATGTTGGCACGGTCCCTGCGGTACAGGCATTTCACAGACGTGGCCCCCTGCCGGATCGACGTTCGAACACAGTCCATCGCGGTGTCGCCACCACCGATGACGACCACGCGCTTGCCTTCTGCATTCAGACGACCACTGTCGAAGTCAGCCACGTCGTCACCAAAACTCTTCCGGTTGGACGCAGTCAGGAAATCAATCGCTTTTTCAATGCCTTGCGCTTCGCCATTGGGCATCGTCAGATCGCGGCTCTTGTAGACCCCGGTCGCGATAATCACCGCATCATGGGCCGCGCGAATGTCGTCAAACGCGATATCCTCGCCCACGTTGCAGTCCAGCTTGAAGATCACACCGCCCAGCTCAAGCTGTTTGTTGCGGCGCATGACCACGTCCTTCTCCAGCTTGAAGCCAGGGATACCGTAGGTCAGCAGCCCACCCGCGCGGTCATAGCGGTCATAGATGGTGACCTGAACACCCGCGCGACGCAGCACATCCGCAGCGGCCAAGCCACCGGGGCCAGCACCAATAATACCAACCGATTCAGTGCGTTCCACGGATGGAGCAATGGGCATCACCCACCCTTCTTCCCACGCGGTGTCGGTGATGTACTTCTCGACCGAGCCGATGGTGACGGTGCCGTGCCCGGATTGCTCGATCACGCAGTTGCCTTCGCACAAACGATCCTGCGGGCAGATGCGACCACAGATCTCGGGGAAGGTGTTGGTGGCCTGACTGACCTCATAAGCCTCTCGCAGCCGCCCTTCGGCCGTCAGTTTCAGCCAGTCGGGAATGTTGTTGTGCAGCGGGCAATGCGATTGGCAATAAGGCACACCGCACTGAGAACAGCGCGATGCCTGCTCCTTGGCCTTGGCATCGGCGTACTCAGCGTAAATTTCGTTGAAATCTTCACGACGTATGTCTGCTTCACGCTTTTCAGGCATATCGCGGTCGATTTTCACGAATTTCAACATCGGTTGTTCAGCCAAGACATGTCCTCCAAAGGTCGTTCGCGCCGTTTATGGCATTGTTGTACTGATTAAAAGTCAGTAATACTGTCCTACTTTACGTTTTCTGGGAACATACACACTGTAAAGCAACAGAAAACTAGGATTATAGGTCCGATACGGAACTATAATCTCGCTTTGCGTTCAGAATCAAAGGTTTGTATCGTCACGTTATCATGATCGCGGACACAAGATGACTCTTTTTCAACTCCTGATAGTGGCCGTGATCCAAGGCATCACCGAATTCTTGCCGGTGTCGTCCTCGGGGCACCTCATCTTGTTGCCGTCACTGACCGGAACACCAGATCAAGGTCTTGCGATAGATGTGGCCGTACACGTGGGCACCCTGTTGGCTGTTATCCTGTACTTCTGGGCCGATGTGCGGATTGCCGCCCATGGCCTCACGCGGCTGGCGCGGCGCAAGGTCGATACCCAAGGGGCCTTTTTGGCTCTGTGCCTGATCACAGCAACGATTCCTGCCGTCCTCGTTGGCTTTGCCATCAAAGTAACCGGCCTGGACGAGGCCATGCGCAGCGTCGCCGTCATAGGCTGGACCATGCTGATCTTTGGCCTTGTTCTATACTGGGCTGATATGCGCGGACCTACCGTTCGCACCGCTGAGCGCTGGACGATCAAGGACGCGGCCCTCATGGGTTTGGCCCAATGCCTTGCTCTGATCCCCGGCACATCCCGATCAGGTATCACGATCACAGCAGCCCGCGCCCTCGGCTACGAACGAGAGGGTGCGGCCAAATTGTCTATGCTGATGTCGATCCCGGTTATCATTGCCTCAGGTGTCGTGCTGAGTGTCGACGTGGTTGGCCAAGCCAATTGGGCGGTCTTGCGGGATGCCATCATCGCCGCCGCCTTTGCGTTCATCGCGGCACTGGGCGCACTTGTTCTGATGATGCGCCTGGTGCGCAGCGTGAGCTTTACGCCCTACGTGATCTACCGCGTTGTCCTCGGTGTCGGCCTGTTGATCTGGGCGTACACTTAGGCGCGCAGATTCTTCGCGCTTTCCTTGATCGCATCGTATTGGCCCGACGGACGGAACCGCCACAGATATTCGGGCAGCACGGAGCTTAGCGCAGTGGGCGTGATCCCGAGGTCGGAAAACCCTTTTACATCTTCCGCAACCACATTGTCATTGCGCAGGTTGCGCACTTGGTCACGGGTGATCTGTGCCGGGATCAGACCCAGTGAAATTGTGTTCAGCAAGTCAAAGCCGAAACCCATGATGGACGCAGCCCAGAACGGGATATTCACAACGGCACGGCGACGTCGGATCACATCCAGCATCACCGCCATCAATTCGCGGAATGTCCGAACATCCGGACCGCCCAACTCGTATACGCCTGCATCGACGTTCGAGGTCAGGGCCTGTTCAGCCGCCTTGGCAACATCATCCACATAGACCGGCTGGAACCGCGTTCCGGCCCCGACAACAGGCAAGATCGGACCAAAGCGGGTCATGGATGCAAACCGATTGAAGAACTCATCCTCCGCGCCAAACACAATGGACGGGCGCAGGATCACGGCATCCGGCATATGCTCCAGCACCGCAGCCTCGCCTTCGGCCTTGGTGCGGGCGTAGTCGCTTGGGCTTTCTGTATCGGCACCAATGGCAGAGACGTGAACCATACGCGTAACACCCTGTTCGGCCGCGATGCGGGCGATGCGGGCCGCCCCTTCGGACTGCACGGCCTCAAATGTGTTCTTGCCGTGCTTGGCTAGGATGCCGACACTGTTCACGACGGCATCCGCGCCTGTCATCACTTGCGCCACGGACGCATCATCCCGGATATTGCACAGGACAGGTTCGACTTGGCCGACCACGCCATATGGTTTGACAAAGATCGCCTCGTTCGGGCGGCGCACTGCGACACGCACACGCCAGCCTGCCTTGGCCATACGCCGCGCGATGTAACGCCCGACAAAACCGGATCCGCCATAGATCGTGACCAGTTTGGACATGTCTTGCTCCTTGCGCACAGGTTCGAAAGACGGTCTATCGCCCGCGTTGCGTTGAAACAAGTCGGCAATTTGGCGCGGGAAAGGTCTGTTTCTTTATTCCTGAAAAGTCCTTGCCAAAGGCATCGACCCATCGTGTGCCCCATCCGCAGAGAATCGCATTGACACCCCTAGCCCTCGCGCTTAAACGACGCTCCACCAACCCGTGCCCAGATGGCGGAATTGGTAGACGCGCTAGCTTCAGGTGCTAGTGTCCGTATGGACGTGGAGGTTCGAGTCCTCTTCTGGGCACCAATATCCTCAAAAATCTGCATTAAAGATGTCGCGGCCTGTTTTGCCGTCTCCGATTTCCGGGGGGAATGCCGCGCGGCGCTTACCAAAAACCCAATCAAAACCAGAACGCACCCAGCAATTTCAGCCGACGTCGGCGACACGCCGTTCGCCATCAAGGCAATGAACAACGCCACTCCGGGGGTGAAAGTTGGCAACAGGGCAGCAACCTGCGTCGGCAACGCGCGGACGGCACCGATCAATGCCACAACGCTCAGAACGCCACCGATTAATCCTTGCATGATGGCTTGAAAGACCACGCTTTGAAGCGGCGCGGATGCAAGCGTACCAAAAGCTACAGGCCCCAGAACAACGGCGGCCATTACCGCTGAGCCGGACGCAACCGCGATTGTACCGGACAACAGTGACACCTCCCACTTCTTGATCAGGACGGTGTAGGCCCCCCAGAGCATGCCTGCGCAGACAAAGAAAAAAGCCCCAACCCACCACGTGTCAGGCAGTCCGCTTGTCTGGAAGCCGACAAGCACGGCGAGGCCCGTGAACATCACAAGCGCCCCGAAAACACGGCCTTTCGACAGGCTGTCTTTCAATAAGATGTGCCCAAGAACGCCGCCGCTGAGAAAGACGGCAACTGGCGCGAACAACAGCCCATGGGACAACGGCGCGTATTCGTAGCCTGTCACTGCGATGGCGCCGAAAATGGGACCACCCAAAAGCACGAGCGCTGCAAGCCGTCCCAAACGAATGGGCATCACGCGTTGGCGCAGCGCCAAGAAACACGCGAGCGGCAGTGCTATCAAACCCGGAACTGCAAACCGCAGAAAGGCCAGTGCTTCGGGCGTGAGGCCATCTTCAATGCCTTGCTTTGCCGCGACGTTGTAGCTTGCCCAGCACAAGACTGTGAGAGTGCCCAAAGCGGTGCCGAAATAGGGTGATGTGGGCATGCGAAACCTCCTTTGCGGTATGAAGGTCAAAATGGCGCAGCATTTTCATGCCTTCCAATGCTATTAGAATCGCAAACCCATAACCCAGAGGTATCGAAGTGGAATTACGTCACCTGCGCTACTTTGTGGCCGTCGCCGATCATGGCGGCATCAGTCATGCCGCCGACAGGCTTCGCATTGCGCAACCAGCCGTGTCCCGCCAGATCAAGGATCTGGAAGCGGAGATGGGCGTCGATCTGCTGCTTCGGGAAGGGCGCCGCGTCGTTCTAACGGATGCAGGGCGTGCTTTTGCCACTCAGGCCCGGGCAATTCTCGCCAGCACGGATGCCGCAACTTATGAGGCGCAGCAAATTGCCAAAGGGACTGCGGGGCGATTGCGCATCGGGCTTCTGGAAAGCGCGTCATGGTCAGGGCATATGCCGATCGCGTTGAACAGGTATGCGCGGCGGTATCCGGATGTACGGCTCGATATCTCTCCGATGAGTTCGCTGGATCAGATCGACGCCCTTATGGCTGGGGACCTCGATGCAGGGTTCGTTTACCGACAGAACAGTCTGGACGACGAAAAGTTGAACGCGCATTGGCTGCGGACCGATGATGTCGTTCTTGCCGCGTCGACTGACCTTGTATTTGACTCAGATGGCCCCTTGGAGCTTGAGGATATTGACGGCCTGCCCCTCGTTGCCTTCCCGCGCGCGGTCGCACCGGCCTACCACGATCAGCTCGCAGATGCTTGGCGTGGCATCGGTCTGGACCCGGTCATTGTTCAGGAAGCGGAAAACGAGACCACCATGCTGAGCCTTGTGTCTGCCGGTGTTGGGTGTGCCTTTGTAAACTCGGCAAATATGCACCGCCCACCCGAGCGCGTTCAGTTCAGGCAGGTTCAAGGACTGTCTGTGCCGATCGAGTTTCTCTTCATTACTGGCAAAAATCCCGGCACGCTCACACAGGGACTAAGTGAGATCACCCGACAAATAGATACCCAATAGGCATCATTACCATACCAAATCGGACTTTTTAATTATCCTTCTACCCGCCTAGATTTGTCTCAACGCAACGAAAGCATGGAGACAAACAATGAAACGCCTTCTGAACACCGCCCTGATTTCAACAGCACTGACTGCCCTGCCAGCCGCAGCTGTGGTTCTGGCCTTGAACACTCCATCCTTTGCAAGTGACGCATCGGATGCGGGCAGCACCATCACCGCCGAAACACTGGTGGATCATGCCGAAATGGTGCGTATCGCAGACGCGTTGGACGCCGCCGTGGACGCCAAGGATTGGGCCACCGCCCGGTCGCTGTTCACCGACACCATCACTGTGGATTTCACATCGTTGGTTGGTGGTGAGCCTGCGACCATCCCGGCCGATGGACTGATCGCAGGCTGGTCGTCGAACCTGACAGCCGAGAAGACATCATTCCATCTGCGCGGCAACCACCGCATCACGTTCGAAAACGACGGGTCTGCCACCATGCAGTCTCACGGCTATGCCTGGAACCGGATGGAGCGTGGCGCCCTGCCCGAGAATGGCAGCGACCCGATGTGGGAGGTCTGGGGCACGTATGAGCACAGCTTTGTGCCCACTGACGATGGCTGGAAGATCGACGCCATGACCTTTGTCGCCACGGCAGAGCGCGGCAACCCATTTGTGCGCAACACGCCCGGCAGCTGATCGCTGATCCTCACCACTCACATTCCGAAAGGACACGACATGACCAACCCCACCACATCCCGCCGCGCCCTTCTGACAGGTGGCATTGCCACCCTTGCAGCTGGTGCCGCCGCCGCGAACAGCTTGAACCCCCAACCCGCCGCAACGCAGGTGAACCCAAATGGTCGCTTTCAGGACAAAGTGATAGCCGTCACAGGCGGCAACTCAGGCATCGGCGCAGCCACCGTGCGCGCCTTTGCGATGGAGGGCGGCAAGGTGGTCTTTGGCGCCCGCCGTGATGCCCTGGGCCGCGAGGTCGAAGCTGAGGTTCGCGCCATGGGCGGCGACGTGACATGGGTGCAGACCGACGTACGCGACCCGGCGCAGGTCGAACGCTTCGTCAACGCCGCTGTCGACACCTATGGCCGTCTGGACGTGCTGTTCAACAACGCCGGTATCTTCATGACCCCCGCCCTGATCGAAGACATCGACCTCGAGAATTTCGAGGACATGATGCAGACCAACGTGAATGGCGTATTCTACGGCATGAAATACGCGGTGCCGGTGATGAAGGCGCAAGGACGTGGCGTGATCGTCAACATGGCGTCCGTCGCAGCCCACCGCGGCTTTGCCAACACGGCGCATTACAACGCCAGCAAACACGCCGTGCTGGGGCTGACGCGCGCAGGGGCGCATATGGCCAAGGACAACATCCGCGTCACCTCCATTTCGCCCCTCGCGGTCGACACACCGATGCTGGAGGAAAGCTTTGAGTATCAGGGCCTGACCTATGACGGGATGAAGGAATTCTTTGTCACGCCCCGCATCATGGACCCGAACGAGATGGCCGAGGGTGTGCTGTTCCTCGCCTCCGACGCGGCCACGGCTTTTAATGGGACGGACTTTGACGCCACCGGCGGGCAACTGGCCTGATCCGATGGTGCACCGGGCCACGTGATGGCCCGGTGCCCTGTCAAACCGGGGGCGCATTAATGCACGCAGATGCCAAATTGCTGCCGACGGCGTACCGAAAAACATGGGACAGGATCGGCCTATGGTTCCCTCGCACAACACACGGATCGCCCTAATCTCGTAAGCCGGCAGCGTCGCAGCACTCTCACTACACGGTATATCATGTCCGCATCCGAACAGGTCACGCCCGAAGCGCAAACCCGGCTCAATCTGGCAGAGCAGCGGGGCTTGCGTCTTGGCATTGGCATCCGCACATCAATCGCGGCGGCGGCCTTTGTCTGGTATGTGGGTGCGGCCTTGCTGTTTCCGGGGGCGGACTTGCGCCTTGCCACAACCGTTGCGTTACTGCTGTTTACCGCAATTGGCGTCACGCATCTGTGCCTGATCGGCACGCGGTTTGACCGGGCTTGGATGAAATACACGGTCTACATGCTGGATGGGCTGACAATTTGCGCGCTCTTTGCGCTTGTGCCCATCAGCCGCGCAGACGACGTGCCGCAGATCATCGCCTTTCGCGCCTATGGCATCTACTTCCTGTTCCCCTTGCTCGCCATGGCTTGCCTGAGCCTGTCGTGGCGGCTTGTGCTTTGGACCGGGACGGTCTGCGTTGTCGGGTGGTGGGCGGCGTTTGCGTGGGTGTCCACGCAGATGGACCGCACTTTGTCATGGGCGGACATCCCAAGCGCTGCAACCCGCGCAGATTACGAAACGATTTTCCTGTCCATCGACTTTATCGGGCGCGGCAACCGGATCGAGGAAACAGCCATGCTGTTCTTTGCGGCGATTGCGCTCTCCGTCTCTGTCTACCGGGCGCGGGCAGTCTTTTTCGCGCAGGTGGCTGCGGATATCGACCGACGGCGTGAAAAGGCCGCCCGCGAACGGGTGTCGGACCTTCTTGGCAAATATGTGCCCGAAGAAATTGCGCATAAACTGATCGCCGATGACGCACCCATGCGGCCCCAGCGTGCGACGGGCACTGCCCTTGTCATGGATATTGCCGGTTTCACCCGCTTTTCTGCGGCCCACGACCCAAGCGAGGTTATCGCAAAGCTAGATACATTCCTTGCCGATGCTGCGCGTGCCGTTTCGGACAAGGGTGGGATTGTCATTTCGTATTTGGGCGATGGTTTTCTGGTCACGTTCAACGCACCTGTTGCTGTCAAATCCCATGCGACGGCAGCGGTGCAGGCCGCAACTGCTTTGGTGCCGGTCGCACGCGCGCACGCGTTCGACATTCGCGTGGGCATTGCCACGGGCGCGCTTGTCACTGGCATCATCGGATCAGATTCGCGGCAGTCGTTCACTGTCTATGGCGACGCTGTGAACCTTGCGGCGCGGTTGGAGGGGAAATGCAAAGAGCTTGGTGTGCAGATACTGATGGATGACCAAACACGGGCATCCGCCGGGGTTGCAGTGGACGTCCTCAATTGCGGCGACCTGCTTGTCGACGGTATCGAAACGCCCGTACAGGCTTTTGGATTGTCCGGCGTATCCGTCGTTTAGGCCGCAGACCCGCAAAACACGAGATCCGTTGTTCAGATGTAAACCCTCAGCGGCGCTTGGGCGGCTCATTGCCCCCAGCCTTGTACCGCTTGGGGCCTGAGCCGCTCTTTGGCCGACCGCCGCTTGGTCTTGTTGGCTTCCCGGTCTTACCACCCGGCTTGAAGCGTTTCGACGTATCGCTGGCGTTAGACGACGGCGGCTTGGGTTTGCCCTTTGCACCGCCTTTGGGACCGCGCGACTTGTGCTTGTCTGTGGGTGCTTTTTTGGCGGGCTTGGCGTCGCCCGTACTGTGTTCCGCATCACGGGGTTTCGACGCACGATGCGGCTTTACCGCACCATCATCAATGGCGCGTGACATTTTGGACGCGGATTTCTGGTCCCAGACCTTGCGGCTTTTTCCACGCCCTTCGGGCCCCTTTGAAGGAGGTCCATCTGACTTCTCTTTGTGTTTCGGCCCGCTGTAGCGGGGCAAAGCGCTCAGGTCCGGAGCTTCATCCAACTTGCGGGCCTTTATCCCGTCTTCGAGAACGAGACCGTCACCGATCGACGCAAGGAAACCCTGTACGCTGGACTCTTGAATCTCGACAAAGCTTTCTGACTGTTGGATTCGGATGGCGCCGATGGCGTCCTTGTCCAAATTGCCTGCGCGACAAATCAGGGGTAAAAGCCAGCGCGGTTCTGCTCGTTCGTCACGCCCGACAGAAAGCGCAAACCAGACACTTGGTCCAAAGGGCTTCCGCTCGCGTGCTTCCTTTCGGTCGGGGCGGGCACTTGGCGCGGACAGATCTTCGGGCGCGGAAAGGCGCGCGCGATGAAGCGCCAGATACGCCACGGCAATCTTTTCAGGACTGTGCAGATCCAACAACTTGGCAGCGAACGCCTCTTGTTCCGGTGTCGCGTCGGTCGTCCAGACGGGGTCTGCCAACAGTCGTTCCTCGTCCCGTTGGTGAATGTCTTCTGCCGATGGGGGCGCGGTCCAATCCGCTTCTATCTTGGCAAAGCGCAGCAGGCGTTCGGCCTTGCCAGTGCTCTTGGCTGGCACGATCAGGACAGAGATGCCCTTGCGCCCGGCCCGTCCGGTCCGGCCCGAGCGGTGCAACAACCCTTCGGCGTTCGACGGCAGTTCCGCGTGGATCACCAATTCAAGCTTTGGCAGGTCAATGCCGCGCGCCGCCACATCCGTGGCAACGCAGACCTTCGCCCGCCCATCGCGCATCGCCTGCAAAGCATGGGAGCGTTCGGTCTGGCTCAGCTCACCCGAAAGCGCAACGACAGAAAAGCCGCGGTTCGTCAGCCGTGCGGTCAGCCGGTTCACCATCGCTCGCGTGTTGGCAAAGACGATTGCATTTTCCGCATCCTGATATCGCAGGACGTTGATAATCGCGTTTTCGGTATCGTGCTGCGCCACGCGCAGCGCCTGATACGTAATGTCAGCGTGCTGTGAGGCGTCATTGAGGGTCGTCACACGCACGGCATCGCGCTGAAATTGCTTGGCAAGCTTGGCGATCATTGGCGGCACTGTGGCCGAGAACATCAAGGTCCGTCGGCTTTCCGGCGCTTCGCCAAGCATGAACTCAAGATCCTCGCGAAATCCGAGGTCCAGCATTTCATCGGCCTCATCCAGGACGATGGCCCGCAAGTTGCTCATGTCGAGCGATCCGCGCTGAATGTGGTCGCGCAGACGACCGGGTGTGCCCACAACGATATGCGCGCCGCGATCAAGCGCGCGGCGCTCGTCCCGCATGTCCATGCCACCGACGCACGTCGCCAGATACGCCCCCGCCTTGGAATAGAGCCAGCTCAGCTCGCGCTTGACCTGCAAGGCCAGTTCACGTGTCGGGGCGACAACGAGGGCAAGAGGAGCCTCGGCGCTTGGCAGCATCTCACCTTCGACCAGGATATTGGGCGCGACAGCCAATCCAAAACCGACTGTTTTGCCCGACCCGGTTTGCGCGGACACCAGCAAGTCCCGGTCGGTCAGATCAGAATCGGTGACCGCCGTCTGCACGGCTGTCAAATTTTCATAACCGCGCTCGGTAAGCGCATCGGTAAGAGCCTGGAACATGGATGAAATCAATCTGGACTGATGAGGCGCCACAGCGCGGAAGGCGACCGCCGATCAGCAGAGCCAAGCCGTCCGCATAAAGACATCCGATACGCCTGTACACCCATAAACCGCAGGTAAATGCCGCCGAAATCTTGCACAGTTGCAATCGGCTGACCAAAGGCTTTGCATCCTTTCAACTCTTGTCCGGACAGGGTGCATGGGCACAGATTTGTCTGTTTCTTGACCGCGTTGCCGCTTTTTTCAGCGTTTCCTGCCAAGCCCCTTGGCGGTTGATGCCCGTTGGTCCGTCACCACTTTTCTTACTCCGGCGAAGAACCATGCTACTGTCCAATGTGATGCCAATCCACAGGGGAGATGTCTTTCATGAATAAATTTGCGCTTACCTCGGCCCTGGCCGTTTTGCCATTCGCTGCAATGGCCGAAGAGTTGACGCCGGTCACATTCGGAACCAACTGGCTTGCCCAGGCCGAGCATGGCGGCTTTTATCAATCTGTTGCGGACGGAACCTATGCCGCCTGTGGTCTGGACGTGACCATCGTGTCAGGGGGCCCGCAAGTGAACAATCGCGCGCTGCTGCTGGCCGACCGTATCCAATACCACATGGGTGGCGACATGCTGCAGGCGTTCAACGCCGTGGCCGAAGACATTCCGGTCGTGGCCGTCGCGGCCATTTTCCAAAAACACCCGCAGGTGATCGTGGCGCATCCAGACGTGACCAGCTGGGAAGAGCTGAAGGACAAGACCTTGCTGATCGGCGACAACGGCTACAGCAGCTATTACCAATGGATGATCGCTGAACACGGGTTCACCGTCGAACAGCGGCAACCCTATACATTCAACCCTGCACCGTTCATCGCAAACACCGATGCGGCCATGCAGGGGTATCTTTCGTCCGAGCCGTACCTGATCGAAAAGGAAGCTGGTTTCAAACCCAATGTCTTTTTGATCGCCGACAATGGCTATTCATCCTACGCCACGACGATCGAAGTCATGCAGGCCACCATCGATGAGAACCCCGCGCAGGTGGAATGCTTTGTCGATGCATCTCTGACCGGATGGTACAACTATCTGTACGGGGACAGTGCCGCAGCGGATGCGATGATCCTCGAGGCGAATGCCGACATGACACAGGACAAGATCGAGTTTGCAAAGAACATGATGCGCGACGAGGGTATCGTGGACAGCGGCAAGACTTTGGATCTGGGCATCGGTGCCATGTCGGATGAGATCATTGGTGACTTTTATCAGAAGATGGTCGACGCTGGTGTGATTGCGGGAGATCTTGATTGGAAAGCGGCTTACACGCTCGACTTCACCAACAAGAAGGTCGGGATGGACATCAAACCCTGATCACAGCCACCCGATGACAAAAGCCCGGGCGCTTGCGTCCGGGCTTGGCAGGAGTAGCGGATGGCGAAGATCGCCCCATTTTCAGAGCGGCAAGAGCTGTTGCGTGTCAACGCCGTGGACAAGGTGTTCCCCGGTGATGTGCAGGCCTTGCGCGCGATGTCCCTAACTGTGCGCGAGGGCGATTTCATCTCGCTGCTTGGCCCGTCGGGGTGTGGCAAGTCGACAGCGCTGAGGCTGATTGCGGGGCTGTCAGCGCCAACGTCCGGGCGGATCGAATGGGCCAAAACACGCGCGCAGGGCGATTTGGGCGTCGTGTTTCAGGAACCGACACTCATGCCGTGGGCCACCGTGGCCCAAAACGTGTACCTGCCCTTCCGGCTTGAGGGCCAACCTTACAATGCCGTGAAAGACAACGTTCTGGAGGCGCTCAAGCTTGTGGGCCTCGATAAATTTCAGAACGCTTATCCCCGCGAATTGTCGGGAGGCATGAAAATGCGGGTGTCCATCGCGCGGGCCATGGTGACGCAACCCGAACTGATCCTGATGGATGAACCCTTTGCCGCACTTGACGAAATCACGCGGTTCAAGCTGAACAACGATCTGTTGGAGATGCAGGCGCGTATCGGATGCACGGTCATCTTTGTCACCCACTCGGTCTTTGAAAGCGTGTTTCTTTCCGACCGCATCGTCGTGATGGCCGCACGACCGGGGCGCGTGATCGAAGAACTGCATGTGGACGCCCCGTATCCCCGCAACGAAAATTTCCGAACCTCGGCCGAATATGCCGCCCATTGCCGCGCTGCGTCTCAGGCGTTGGAACTGGCGATGGAGGCGGCGGCATGAGCGTCGCCGACCTGAACAATCAATCCGCCCCCACCAAGGCACCCACTGTTGACGCGGAAGAAGCGCGCCGCGCCCGCAGACGTCGGATCGAAAAAACGGCACGGTGGCTGTTGCCGCTGCTTGTCATGGCACTGATGATCTGGGTCTGGGACCGCATCGTGGTCTGGAACGAAATCCCGCACTTCATCCTGCCCAGCCCCGGCCGGGTCTGGGGCAGCCTGACGGGGGATTGGGCAATCCTGTGGGATTCGGCACTGTTGACGGGCCGCATCACATTGATGGCTTTGGCCATTGCCGTCATCGGCGGCGCGGGCCTCGCCATTCTGTTCAATCAGAACAAGATGGTCGAGCTGTCGCTTTATCCCTACGCGGTGATCCTGCAGGTGACGCCGGTTGTCGCCATCGCCCCGCTGATTTTCATCTATGTGGAAAGCAAGACCGTGGGCATGCTGCTGTGCGCCTGGCTCGTCGCGTTCTTTCCGGTGCTCAGTTCCACCACGCTGGGCCTCAACTCCGTCGATCATAACCTGCGCGATCTGTTTCGCATCTACGGGGCCACGCGTTGGCAGCGTCTGTGGATGCTGCAATTGCCCTCCGCCCTGCCCTACTTCCTTGGTGGACTGAAAATCGCGGGCGGTTTGTCCCTGATCGGTGCCGTGGTTGCCGAATTGGTCGCCGGGACGGGTGGCGTCGGCACTGGCCTTGCCTTCCGCATTCAGGAGGCGGGCTACAGGCTCAACATCGCGCGCATGTTTGCGGCTCTTGCCATCGTGGCAGCCATGGGTGTGTTCATCTTTGCAGCCCTTTCACTTTTGTCCCACATGCTGCTTCGGAAGTGGCATGAGAGCGCCATCAAACGGGAGCATTAATGGACTTTCGCGCTCTGCCCAGCGGACCCATAACCCTTGCAAACGTCACCGTCCCTGCCTGTTTGATCGGACACTTTGGTGCCCTCGTTACGACCGACCTGCATATAGACAATGGGCAGATCAGCTCCACACCCGGGCAGCGGGTCGATATGGCCAGTGCGATGGTCCTGCCGTGCTTTACGGACATGCACGTGCATCTGGACAAGGGGCATATCTGGCCGCGTGCGTCCAATCCAGACGGCTCTTTTATGGGGGCACTGACCACTGTCCGCGCCGATCACACCAACTGGTCGGCCGCTGATTTACGGCCAAGAATGGAGTTTGGATTGGCTTGCGCCTATGCGCATGGAACACGGGCGGTGCGGACACATCTCGACAGCATCCCGCCGCAGCCGCAAATCACGTGGCCCCTGTTTGCCGAACTGCGCGAGGCATGGGCCGGGCGGATCGATCTGCAGGCCGTGTGCCTGATCGGGTGCGACAGCTTTTCCGAGAACGGCGATTTTCGCGTCACTGCCGATCTGGTTGCCGAACACGGTGGCGTTCTGGGCATGGTCACCTACCCGGTGCCAGATTTGCGTGACCGGCTGGAGGGGTTTTTTCGCCTCGCTGCCGCGCGGGATCTTGATGCCGATTTCCATGTGGACGAGACGATGGATGCCTCCTCGGAGACCCTGCGCCTGATTGCCGAGGTGGCCCTAAACGTTGGCTTCGAGGGGCGCATCGTTGTCGGGCATTGCTGTTCGCTGTCCACGCAGGACGAGGCCCGCGCGCTGGACACGCTGGACATGGTGGCGCGCGCCGGGTTGCACGTGGTCAGCTTGCCGATGTGCAACCTCTACCTTCAGGACCGGCGGCCCGACGGGATTGCGCGCACACCGCGTTTTCGGGGCGTCACACTTGTGCACGAGATGAAAGCACGGGGCATCCCGGTCTCCTTTGCCTCCGACAACACCCGAGATCCGTTCTACGCCTACGGTGATCTCGATATGCTTGAAGTGATGCGGCAGGCGACGCGCATTGCCCATCTGGATCACTCTGCGACGGATTGGGTCACCTCGTTCACCAGCCAACCCGCAGCGTCCTGCGGATTTGGGTCACAGACCCTTCTGCCCGGTGATCCTGCCGACCTTGTGATTTTCAAAGCGCGGGAATGGACTGAACTGTATGCTCGGCCTCAATCCGACCGCATCGTGCTGCGCGGGGGCGAGGCCATCGACCGCACGCTGCCCGACTACGCCACCCTCGACCATCTGTGGGAGACATCATGAATATTGACGCCGCCAAGGCCGCCCTGGCCCATCTCGACATCGAAGAGAAAGAGACAAACATTCGCGCCTCGAGCCGCGATTTCTTCTGGTATTCACCGGTGCTCAAGGATCGTCTGGACCACGTGGTGGCGGACTTTGTCGTGCGCCCCCGCAATGAGGCGGAAGTGATCGAGGTGCTCAAAGCCTGTTATGCGCATGACGTACCCGTCACAACGCGCGGTGCTGGCACAGGGAATTATGGACAGGCCATGCCGCTGCAAGGTGGATGCGTCATGCACTTGCGTTGGATGGACAAGGTCAAAGAGGTGCATCCCGGCCGTGTGATCGTCGAACCAGGTTGCCTGCTCAAGGACCTTGATGCGGCCTGCAAGGAACAGTCAGGCCAGGAAATCCGGATGTTCAGCAGCACGTGGGCCACCGCCACCATCGGCGGCTTCATCGCCGGTGGCTCTGGCGGCGTCGGGTCCTGCACGTGGGGATCTTTGCGCGATCTGGGCAACATCATCCGCCTGCGTGTCGTCACGATGGAGGAGGAACCGCGCGTGCTTGAGTTCCGGGGAGAGGAACTGGCCCGCGTCAGCCACGCCTATGGTACCAATGGCATCATCACCGAAATCGAAATGCCGCTGGCGCCCGCCTATGACTGGGTGGAGATGTTCGTCAAAACAACCGACTTCATGGCCGCTGCCCGTTTTGCCGAAGAATTGGCAAACGAAGATGGCATTCTGATCAAGCTCGCCACCGTGTTCGAGGCACCCATTGCCAAAGACTTCTTCCAACGCGTCGCCCCTCATGTCGAAGCCGACGACACCCTGATCGGCCTCATGGTTGCGCCGCATTCCATGGATGGCTTCACCACGTTTCTGGGCCGCCGATCCGACGTCGAACTGATCTATCGCAGCGATGACCACAGCTGGGACCGCGCACCCGGGACGGTGTTTGAATACGGGTGGAACCATACCACCCTGCGCGCGCTCAAAGTTGATCCGTCCATCACCTATCTACAGGTGCGCTACGGCTATCCCCAACATCTCGACCTGATCGAGCAAATGCGCGATGCGCTGTCGCCGGAAGTGTTGCAGCACCTCGAAGTGCTGAAAGAGGGCGGCAAGGTCATGTTCGCGGGCCTGTCCCTCGTCAAGTTCACGACCGAAGAGCGGCTGGATGAGATCGTGAAGATGCACGAAGACGCCGGTGCCATGATCTTCAATCCGCACCGCTACACCCTCGAGGAAGGCGGACGGCAAACCGTTGATGACCGGCAGCTTACGTTCAAACAGGAAGCGGATCCCAAAGGCCTTTTGAACCCCGGCAAGATGATTGCATGGGATGACCCGGATTGGGACTTTAGCCGCATGTATGCGTACCCGAAACTGCAGGCTGCGGAATGACCAGCGCGCCGACCGTTCCGGACGAGCCGCAACACGCCTTGGTGCTGGCGGCACATCCAGTGCCGGACAGCTTCAATGCGGCTTTGCACGCGCATGCAGTGGAAGCGCTGCAAGGACGCGGTTGGACGGTCGATGATTGCGACCTGTATGCTGAGGGGTTCAATCCGGTGATGTCCGAGGCCGACAGACGTGGGTATCACGATGTGCCGGACAACACTGTGCCTGTGCAAAACTATGTTGATCGCCTGCGCGCGGCAGACGCTTTGATCTTGGTCTTCCCGGTCTGGAACTTCGGCTACCCGGCCATGCTCAAAGGCTTTCTCGATCGGGTGTTCTTGCCGGGCGTGTCTTTCAAACTGGACGATGGCAAGGTCGTCCCGAACCTGACCCGCATCAGGCGACTGGCGGCGGTGACGACCTATGGCGGCACGCGGGTCCGGGCCATGATGTGTGGCGACCCACCGCGCAAATGTGTCACCCGCGCCGTTTGGCATGTCTGCCGACCCCGCACGACCAAATACCTTGCCCTTTACGACATGAACCGGGCCAGCGACGCAAAACGCCGCCATTTTCTGACCCATGTCGGAGAACAGTTAAGGACATTCTGATGCAGGCGCTTATTGTTTTCTGTCACCCCAAAGAGGACAGCTTCAACGCTGCGGTTCTTGATACGGTGACCTCGCACTTGGACAAGGCGGGCGTCGAATACAGGATGCGTGATCTTTACAGATCCAACTTCATGCCGGTGCTCACGGCACATGAGCTGGATTGCTACCTCGATGAAACCTGCAACGCGGATCCTGTCGCGCAGGATGTGGCCGACGTGCAATGGGCCGACGCGCTGATCTTCATCTATCCGACTTGGTGGTACGGCCTGCCAGCCATGCTCAAGGGATGGCTCGACCGCGTGCTTTTGCCGGGGGTGGCGTTTATCATGCCCAAAGGAGAAGGGGACAACATCCGCCCCGGTCTTACCCACATCAAACGGCTGGGTGTGTTCACGACATGCGGCGCTTCATGGTGGTTGACCACGCTCATTGGATCACCGGGGCGCAAGATGCTGACGCGGGGCGTGCGCGCCATCTGCTCCAAACGGTGCCGCACAGTGTTCGCCGCGCACTACCTGATGGACAGCTCGACAGATGCGTCGCGCGCGCGCTATCTCAGGACGGTGGCAGCCAGAATGGAAAGGCTCACAGCGTGATACCTGTTCTCGACTGGGCAGACGCGGCAACCGACAGAGCCGGATTTGCAACCGCACTTGGCAAGGCCGTCCGAGAGACGGGCTTTTTCCTGCTCACAAACAGTGAGGTCCCCGCATCTTTGCGGGCGGATGTGTTCCGCCATTCCAACGACTTTTTCAATCAGCCACGTGAGGCAAAGGCGAAGTTGTCGATCCTCGACACCCCACATTTTCGGGGTTGGGGCAAACCCGGCGACGAGTCGCTGGACGAAACACGGCCGGAAGTGGATACCAAGGAAACGTTCAACATTGGCTATGACCTTCCGCCCGACGATCCTCGGGTGCTGGCCGATGAACCGTTTCGCGGGGTGAACCGATGGCCGGATATCGCCGGGTTTTCAGATGCGATGCTCGCGTATTACGACGCCTGTCAGGCGCAGGCCTCTGGTCTGTTGAGTGTGATGGCCGAAGACCTTGGACTGCCCGCCGATCACTTCGCCACGCACTTCACCGAACCCTTGTCGGCGATGCGGCTGTTGCACTACCCACCCTCGACCGGGGCCGACAATGAAATCGGGGCCGGGGCTCATACTGACTACGGCGCCATCACCCTTTTGATGACGGACGGTGAACCGGGGTTGCAGGTGCGGCCCCGCGGCGGTGATTGGACCGACGTGCCACATGTGCCCGACGCGTATGTCGTCAATATTGGCGATTGCCTGATGCGCTGGACAAATGACATCTATGTCTCAACACCTCACCGCGTGCTGCCGCCCAAGCGGCAACGACGGTCGGTTGCATTTTTCTGCGAAGCCAATCCCGACGCTTTGATCGCAGCGCTGCCCGGAACAGGTGATGCCAAGTACCCGCCCATTCGCGCGGCGGACTACCTCGCCTCGCGCCTCGAAGCCACCTATGCCCCGAAGGAACCATCATGAGTGCGCGTGACTGGGCCGACCTGCGGATGCCCGAATTCGAGGGGCTGGACCCTGCAAAGACCATAGCCGTTCTGCCCACAGCCGCGATTGAGCAGCACGGACCACATTTGCCCGTAGGGACCGACACGTTGATTGCCGAGGGCATGTTGAACGCAGTGCGCAAGGCCTGCCCGGATGATCTCGACCTTTTGATCCTGCCCGTGCAGGCCATCGGCAAGTCCAACGAACATCTATGGGCGGCGGGCACGTGTACGCTGACCGCCGAGACGGCCTTGAAAGCATGGACGGAAATAGGCCTGTCGGTTGCGCGCGCAGGTCTCAAGAAGCTGATGATCGTGAATTCACACGGCGGCAATCTTGACCTGATCTCGATCCTGTCGCGCGAATTGCGGGTGCGCGCCGGGATGCTGGCGGTCAAGACGCAATGGGGATCGTTCGGTGCGCCGGATGGGCTGTTCAGCGCGCAAGAGAATACCTACGGCATACATGGTGGCGACAGTGAAACGTCCCTCATGCTGGCCTTCCGGCCCGACACGGTAGACATGTCGGCAGCGCGCGATTTCAGATCAACGGCTGAGGGTTCACTGATCCCGCCAATTGGCCCGATTTCGTATGGCTGGATCGCATCTGACCTGTCTGACAGCGGGGTGGTCGGAGAGGCCCACTTGGCCACTGCAGAAAAGGGTCATACCCTCGCCGCGCATCAGGCGAACGGGTGCGTGGCGCTGGCACAAAAGATGGTCGCGATGCCTGTTCCGGACGCGCCGGCAAACCGGGCGTTCTGATACTTCACAGCAGCCTAAGGTGCCAACCAGGAACCCAGCCACTCTGTTTCTCGTGTGAATTCTGCCCTTCGGTGACGCTCTCCCAGTTCCACGAGATCGATGTGATCGATGCGGCACCGCAAGACGGCAAAACGGTCCCGCACGGGCGGCTTTGTGTAGGCGTACACGTCATCAATTTCAGTGCCGGGGTCAGGCTCGGTTCCGTAGGACACGCGAGACGCCGGCGGGACACTCGCCCAAGCGATTTCCACCGTTTCGCCGGTCAGGATCTCCACCGTCGTCGTCAGCCGTATTTGCAGATCCGCCTTGGGCAGCCACACGTGCAGCGCGGCCTTGGGCAAGGCCCGCAAGGATTGGACCTTGGGCGTCACAATGTCCGTATGCACCTCGACCATCCCATCGGTTTGAGACGCGCGACGAAGTGCAACTGTGCGCAATTCGGGCAGGCCATCGGGCGACACGGTTGCAAATGTCGGATAGCGCGCGGGCGAGCGGCCATCGGCCACACCACGACCCAAGTGCTGCCATGCACTTGCAAGGAAAGCCGCCAGATCGTTTGGATCACTCATAGCCTGTCATCTCCAGATATCCGACACCTTCATGGCTGCCGGACATCGTCACCGGCCCTTCCCAATAAGGGATGCTCAGTGGCATCCACGCATTCGGGTTCACGGCATCAACCTCTACGTCAACACCACGATCTGCCAATTGGACCCGCCATGTCGTCGGTACATCCCGTCCGACCACACGGCTTTGCGTCAGTGGGTCAGCCACAAAAGCACCATCAGGATAAGCCGTTGTGGTGCCATCTGGCCCGATCCATGTCGACGCGCTGTAGGTCGACCCATCGCGTTGGCGAAGTTGAAAACCCATCAGCTTGTTCCCGTCCTCGAAGGAGAGGGAGAACCAGTCCCACCCCGATTGAGTGTCCGACAAAGGTTGCGATGACCATTCCCGATCCAGCCACGCACTGCCCGACACGTCAACCGGGCCATCGGGCAGCATGAGCGTCCCCGCGATCTGGTAAAACGGCTGCGAGTAATAATAGCTCGCCTGTCCCTCCGCAGATTTGACGGAAAATCCGCGTTGCCCGTGAAATACCAATGGCCCTTGTGCCTGCAAATTCATGTCATACGCAAAATCAGCCCCCTGAGCGCGCAAGCTCAGCGTGTCGAAATCCGGTCCCTCAAGCGCCCATTCGTCGATCCACGCCCGAAAGGGCGCATGCTCGACACCCGCCAATCCAATGCCACCCCGCGCAAAACGTTCGGTAGCAAAGTGATGGCTGGGTGTGGTCACGGCCGCATGGGCGAACCATACCTGAGGAGAGGTCCAGCCCTCCCCTTCTCCGGGCGCGAGGGCGGAGCGAAACAGTGTCCATTGCAGACCATACGCCGTGCCATCCGCCGCTTGTAGATTGGCGGTAAGGTACCACCATTCGATGCGGTAGTCGGGGTGTGGGCCATGGTCAGCGGGGAAATTGAATTCAGGTTCGGGCTGGGGCACGGCGAAGCCGTCCGCATCCGTGCCCAATCCGGCAAACCCTTGGGCCAATGCTGCGATGGGGAACAGGACAAGTAGGCAAAGCACCTTAACGTTCATGGGCAAAAACCTTGAGCAGCGCACTTGGTGGTGTCCGCATCAGCCGGACCGCAGGCCAAACGGCAGCCGCCACAGCGGCCAACATGGCGTAGAGTCCAAGGCGTGCGTAATCCAAGGGGAAAAGGAACATGGGCAGGCGCCAACCAAATGCCTCGACATTGATGATGGCCAGCAGAACCCATGCAAGCCCCAGCCCCACCGGCAGCGCGAACAGGCATACGACGACAGCGAACACAACCGCTCGAAGCAATTCCAACCGCCCGATCCTGCGCCGTGTCAGCCCGAGCGCCCAGACCGGAGCCAATTGAGGCACCCGCAGGTCGGCAAGCGTCAGCAAGCTCATCAGCATGGCAAAGCCAGCGACGGCCATGGTGAGGACGTTCAGTGCGGCGGTGACGGTAAAAGTGCGCTCGAACACTTGCAGCGAAAATGCCTTGAGCGCCGCCTGATCCGTGATTGCCCCATCGTCTACGCCCAAATCTGAGGTCAGAACGTGCCGCGCCGCAACCGGATCATCTGTACGCAGTCCGAATTGGCGAGGCGTCACATCAGGGTGCAGGTCGCGAAACAGCGCCTCCGACACAACAACCTGCCCACGCGGATTGCCATAGTCGGCAACGATGGCTGCAATGGGCAAGGACAAGCCCGGTGCGATGTCGATATCATCCCCAACCCAAAGGTTGGCGCGCCTGGCCAGTTGTTCATTGGTGACGGCCGCCTGACCGGCGTTCACCTGGTCCCATGCATCAGGCACGGCATCAAGGAACTTCCAATTCTCACGATATGTCGGCCCGACGCGCACGCCAAACAGTCGGGCAGGCAGATCCGCAACTTCAGTCTCGACCGTGAGCAGCGGCAACACCGTCACCCCTTGCGCCATCATGCCATCCTCGATGGCGTAGGCCTGCGCCTCATCTGCGGCCTCGACATACAATTCGGGCGCCAACCTTTGATCCAGAAAAGCGACAAAGGTCAGCCGAAAGCTCGACACCATGGTTGCCACTCCGATATTCGCCGAAATCGCCAAGAGCAGCGCCATCAAAGCAAGGCTGAGGCCCGGCAATTGCTGGCGCGTATCCGCCCAGAACCAGCGCGCCACTGGGCCTTTAGCCACGCGTTCGGCAAGCGTCAGAACAGGGCGCACCAAGAGCGGCAAGAGAAGCGCCGCACCGACCAAGAAACAGCCCAGCAGCGCAAATCCGGCCGTGAGGCCTTGCCCTGCCAGCGCCAAAACACATGCACCGCCCAAAAGTATCCCGGCACAGATCGCCTGCACGCGCTGCGCCCGAACCGATGTCATGGCCCATGCACGTGGGCGGGCGCTAGCCAAAAGCGGCATCCGCGCAATCTGCAACAGACGGATGCCTGCCGCAGCCACAGCCCCGATCACCGCGATGGCCAATCCCGATCCCCACCACGAGAAACGGAATTGCAGCGTCCCCGCCACCTCAGCGCCATAGAGCCCGCGCAAGGTCATCGCCACATCGGGCAACAGAAGCGCGGCAATGGCATATCCCAGCACGATCCCAATGCTCGCGCCGACAAACGCTAGCAGCAGCACCTCGGCCACCATAAGGCTGATCAGGCGCGATAGGGGCACACCCAGCGCGCGCAAGGTCCGAACCATGCCACGCCGCTGTTCAAACGCGAGGCCGATGGTGCTGTAGACAATGAACAAGCCAACAGCAAAGCTGAGCAATCCGAAAGCGGTCAGGTTCAAGTGGAAGCTGTCCGTCAACTCACCCATATCGGCCGTCTGACCTGCTGCTTGCAGACGCAGGTGAGGTGCCACGTCACTGAGTTCAGGGCGTTGCATCGGCTGATCGGACTGCACCAGAAGCCGAGAGATATCCGAGCGTCCGAGCAAGCGTTGCACCACGCCGATGTCCCCGACGGCAATACCCGGTGCAATGGTTGGGTCGATGACAACCGGGACACTCACAACCAACTGCGCCGCAGTCTCTGCATTGGCGAAAAGCTGTCCAGGGTTCAGAAAGGCCCCCAAGTCACCGGTGCCTGCGACCTGCCCAACGCCAAAGCCAGCAGGTGAAGACAACGGATCAAAACCCAAAAGCCTGACACCGCCCAAATCGCCCTCGATAATGGGTGACACGAGCCAGCCCTGCCGACGCAAGGACAGATAGTCAGCTTGTGCAATCGTATCTCCGACACGCGGGGCGATCTGATCGAACTGACCCTCTCCCAATGTCGCGGCGGCGGCATCATAGCTGGCGCGCGCCTCGGCGTTGATGGCTTGCACGCCCGACCACAACGCCGTCGCAAGGGCCAGACCGGTCAGAAATGCAAATAACTGCAACGGATTCCGCCGCCAATAAGACATCAAAGCCGCAAGGCATGCGCGCGTCACGCCACGCGCCCTTTGCTCAGATGCAATTGGCGGTCCATGCGCGCTGCGATGGCCGGTGAATGGGTGACAAGCATCAATCCCGCGCCGGTCTCGGCCACCAGAGCCAACAATTGACCCAGCACGTCGGCGGCCGTGCTTTCGTCAAGGTTTCCTGTCGGCTCATCGGCCAACAAAACCTTGGGGCGGGCCGCGATGGCCCGCGCAATGGCCACGCGTTGCTGCTGACCACCGGACAGCGCTTCGGGGTATTTGCGCATCTGTTCCGTCAGACCCAGTTTGCGCGCAAGATCAGCGACAAATTCACCGTCCACCCGGCCCGCAAGACGCGCTTGAAAGCTGATGTTGTCGGCAACCGTCAGCGACGGGATCAGGTTGAACTGTTGGAACACCACGGCCACCTCCGTGCAACGCACAGCGGCTCGTTGGGTGTCGGACATCCCGGTCAAATCATGACCGGCCACGTGGACGGCACCCGCATCAGCCATCTCCAGCCCGCCCGCGATGTGCAACAGGGTGCTTTTTCCGCTTCCGGACTCACCTGTCAGCGCCAACGTTTCTCCGGCAGCAAGGGACAGATCGACCCCACGCAGTATGGGTACGGGGCCATCAGCCCCATCGAACGACTTTTCCACGCCACTCAAATGCAAAATCTGCGCTTTGGTTTTCATTCCTGCTCCAGATAGGAACGAACCAGTGCGGTGACTGGCAGGCGCGCACGCAGCCGAGATGCCAATAGGAACATGCCGGCCACCTTACGCTGAATGTAAAGCAAACCCATCGGCACTGGCGGTGGGACAAAGCCGTCTGCCGCAAGCGCTTCACCCGCGCGTTGCAAACGCCGAGACAGGTCGGATGTACCAAGGTCAAGAACAGGATCGGCGCGGATCACGTCGAACACCAGCATGACCATGTCGATGATGCGGGTCGCAAACCGTTCTGGCACCGTATGCGGCACCAACCCCATATCTGCCACAAGGCGCGCAACGTCATCACGTTGCCCTTCCATCCCTGCCCGCATCAGTGCGCGCATTTGGGACGAAAGGGATGCAGGCACCGCTCGGGTCGCACCGAAATCCAACAATACGATACGTTCGTTCGTTTGGTCATAGCGATAGTTGGCAAAGTTCGGGTCGGTCTGCATGGTGGCGAAGACAAACAACTCGCGTAGCATGAGGTCACACAAGTGGTGCATCGCCAGATCGCGCTGCTCTTGCGGGGCATGCACAAGCGTCTCTATCGGGTCCGACGGAACATAGGTCATTGCCAACACCTTGCCGGTGGTCAGCGCCTTGTTCAGTTGGGGGAGCGTGAAAGTCGGGTCATCCCGCAAGAGCGCTCCAAAGGTTTCAAGATGCGCTGCTTCGGCCCGGTAGTCCGCTTCTTCCTTCAGTTGCGCCCGGGCTTCGTCAAGATAGGGATCCAGTTCGAACCCCTGTGGCAAAAGGCCGGACAATCGGATCAGTCGCCCGATATTGGCAACATCACTGTCGATGCTGTGGGCGATGCCTGGGTATTGGACCTTGATCGCCAATTCGGTGCCATCCGGCAGCCTTGCCCTATGCACCTGCCCAATCGAAGCAGCGGCGATTGGGCGAACATCGAACTGCGCAAATTGAGAGCGCCAGCCTGCGCCCCATTCCGCATCCAGCACGTCACGCAGCTGTTTGGGCGGCATGAAGTCAGCGTCAGCTCGCAACCGCGCCATGATCTCAGCCAACTCTGGCGGCAACACGTCGCCTGTATCCATCGATACCAATTGGCCAATCTTCATCGCAGCACCGCGCATTCGCGCAAGCTCATCGGCAATGTGGCGCATATTGGCAGAGGTCAAAAGCAAATCGCGCGCTGCAGGGCGACCGCCCTGCCCCCATTGGCGCGCGCCATCCAGCGCCATGCGCCCCGCTACGCCAGCCGCCAGTACGCCCATGCGACCTATCCGCGACACACGCCCGGACGGGACGGCAAGGGGCCGCGAAGTTTGTGAGTGATTGGTCATGTGCCTCTTGCGCGCTCGCCTCGGACGACAAGCTAAGCGGCAGAAGTGCAAAATCAATTGGCCGCACGCAAAGGTGCTCTGTCAGACACTGGAACGGCCGCAGCGTAGTCCCAATGCCTGATCGAAATAAGAAAAAGGCGCGGCTTCGAACCGCGCCTTTCGACGTTTTCAAAGAACGAAGCGTTATTCCCAACCAACTTCGTTGAAGATCTTCTGAGCCGCAGGAACGTTCTTTGCCACTTCGCTCAGGTTCACGGCGTCGGAGCGGAACAGTCCAAGGCTTGCAACCGAAGGGCTGAGGCCAACACCGGGCACTGCCGGATACTCGTCATTCCCGGCTGAAAAGTACTGCTGTGCCTGATCGCTGGCGAGATACTCCATGAACTTGACTGCGTTGTCTCGGTTGGGTGCGTTGGCGGCAACGCCACCACCCGACAGGTTCATATGCGCACCTTCGGCATTCTGTGCGGGAAACACCCATCCAATGTTCGCGCGGGCGTCGGCGGGCAAACCATCTACATCGCGACGGACGGCGCGCGCGAAATAGTACGTGTTGGAGATCGAGATATCGCACTCGCCCGATACCAAGCCACGCAGCTGGTCGGTATCGCCACCCTGCGGTGCGCGGGCAAAGTTGTTCACAACGCCTTGTGCCCAGCTTTTTGCGGCTTCTTCACCGTGGTTCTGGATCACGGCGGCCAACAATGTCTGCGAATACACGTTCGAGGATGAGCGGTGGCAGACCTGACCTTCATATGCAGGGTCCGCCAGGTCCACATATGTGGTGGGCGGGTTGGTCACGTCGGTCTTGTCGTAAAAAATGATGCGCGCGCGCTGGCTGAAGCCGAACCACTGATTGTCGGCGTCTTGCAAGTTAGCAGGAATGCGCGTTTCCAGTACGTCACTGTCGATGGACTGCAACACGCCTGCGTCCTTGGCCCGCTCCAAACGAGATGTATCGACGGTCAGCAGGATGTCTGCAGGAGAGTTGGCCCCCTCGGCCTGCATGCGTGCAATCAGCTCGTCCGCCTTGCCTTCGATCCGGTTGATGGTGATCCCGGTGGCGTCGGTGAAATCCGAGTACAGCCGTTCATCTGTGTCGTAATGGCGTGACGAATACAGGTTCAACTCACCTTCGGCGACCGCGCTGGTGGCCGTGATGGCAACCGCGGCAAGGGCAACAAACGGTGTTTTGGCAGTCATGGAAGGTCTCCGTTCTATCCAGAATCTAATTCTTACTGAAACAGTCAATTACAGGAGTCGCAGCGCAACGCAAGTCTTTCTGATCAAATTAGTCGGGAATTATTTGCACGACCTTTTCCCTTTTGCGTTCAATGCATTTGCCGCTACAGCTTGCCGTGATCCGTTTCACGAGGTGTAGAAATGCGTGCCGCTGTTGTCCGATCCTTTGGCCAGGACCTGTCGATCGAGACGGTGCCAGACCCATCCTGCCCCGACAACGGCGTCGTTATGGAAGTCGCGGCGTGCGGCGTGTGCCGCTCCGACTACCACGGCTGGACCGGCGAACATCCCAAGGTGCAGAACGGGTCGATACTGGGCCACGAATACTGCGGAACCGTGGTCGAGGCCGGGGCAAGCGCCAAACACAAGATCGGCGACCGCCTGATCGCGCCCTTCATCCTGTCCTGCGGTGACTGCCCTGCCTGCCATACAGGCGTGTCCAACACCTGCGAAAACCAGATCGTGCCCGGCTTCGGCACGCCCGGTGCCTACGCCGAATACGTCGCCGTCCCCTTCGATCACAATCTGGTCCATCTGCCCGACACAATGACCCCCGGTCTCGCCGCTGGCCTCGGGTGCCGCGTCACCACAGCATGGCACGCGCTGACGGACCGGGCCAATGTCCGCGCAGGCGAATGGGTGGCCGTGCATGGCACCGGCGGCATCGGCCTTGCCACGCTGTTGTTGGCCAAGATGCTGGGCGCGCAAGTCATTGTGGTCGATGTCGTCGAGGAAAAACTGACGCACGCCCAAAGCCTTGGGGCGGATGCCGCCGTAAACGCCACCACAACGGACGCAGCCGAAGCGATCCGCGACATCACAGGCGGCGGGGCGCATGTGTCGGTCGAAGCGCTGGGGATCGAAGCAACCACCAACGCCTCTATCGACTGCCTGCGCATCCTTGGCCGCCACGTGCATGTGGGCATGCCCGCCGGGTCCGGCATGATGGAAGTGAACATGCGCGGCATCTACACCAAGCAACTGTCCTTCTTCGGCACACGCGGCATGCCCGCATGGAAGTACCCTACATTGCTTGAGATGATCGAACGTGGCGACGTGGACCTGACACCGATGGTTGCGCGCGAAGTGCCCCTGTCGGGTGCCAGCGCCGAGTTGCGGGCGATGCACGGGCCAACGCCACCGGGCACCGCGGTGATCACGGACCTACACGGCTAGGCTCTATTCAAGGCGAAACCCGCGTTTGCGCATGAAGTCCCCGAACCCGGCCCGCTCAGGCGCACTGTACTGGCGCACCTTGTCGATGGACCAGGTGTAGGGCGCGACCTCTCCAAACGTCTCGACAAACCGTTGCCGTGCATAGGGCTGCGCCGCCGCCCGGTCCGCATCGTAGGATGCAACGGCATCACGCAGCCCATCCTCCTGATACCGATCCTCATGCACGGTCACATGCAGCGGCAAGCGCTTGGCAATCTCTGGCGCGGCCGCAGGATACCCAAGCGCAAGCCCCGCAAAGGGAAAGACATGATCGGGCAACCCCAACAGGTGCGACACCGCCCCCGCCTCGTTCCGTACCGCACTGATGGGACAGGACCCAAGGCCCAGCGCATCCGCCGCCGCCACAAAAGCCCCAAGCGCAATGGCCGCGTCTGCCGCCGCATTGATAACTGCATCCAGATGGTCATTGGCAAAAGGCACATCATGCCAGTCGTGCAGCAACCGCTGGCGTCGGTTGTTGCCACAGAACACCAGCAGCATGGGGGCCTGCGCGACCCACGCCTGACCGGACACCAGATCCGCCAATCGCTGCCGCGTCGCTGCGGACTTCAACACAACGATATCCCGCTGCTGCAAATCGCTTTTCGTGGGCGACGCAAGGGCGACCGCACAAAGCGTTTGCACCACATCATCGTGCACAGGCTGATCCAGAAACGCGCGACATGAACCGCGGGCCGCTAATGCATGCAACTCGGGACGATCCGCAACAGCATCCGGCGCATCGCTGAACCGGGCGGCCAAAAGCTGGGACAGGTTCGGTTCGGGCGTATCTGACATTCGGTCATCCTGTAAGAAACACTAACGGAAATGTTCAATACTTATCGCATTCATTAAGCATCCCTATCAGCTATACTCTGACACAAAGCGCGCATCCCCGGAAAGACCGAAGCCATATGACAACGCAGTCGATCAAGGTGACCATCGAACGCAGCCCAGACGAACAGGGTGCATTCGAGGTGCCCGCCTATGACAGCCAGACCGTGCTTGATGTCGTTTCGTGGGTCCAGCAGAATGCGGACCCCACGCTCAGCTATCGCTTCGCCTGCCGCGTCGGTATGTGCGGCAGCTGCGCCATGATGGTGAACGGCGTGCCGCGCTGGACGTGCCGCACGCACATATCAAAGGTGATCAAGGACGGTGCCGTGACCATCGCCCCCCTGCGCAACCTGCCCGTGATCAAGGATCTCGTGGTCGATATGGACCCGTTCTTTGACAAATGGGTGGAAGCCGAAGGGGTGCACCACGGCAGCCTGACACGGCATGACCCCATCGCACCGGTGGACGAAACCAGCGCCACACGGGTCGAAGCAAACGCCGGGATCGAATGTATCAACTGCTCCGTCTGCTATGCCGCCTGTGACACGGTTGCAGGCAACCCGAACTACCTTGGCCCCGCCGCGCTGCAACGGGCATGGACCCTGCTGAACGACGCCAAGGACGAAGGGCGCGTTGCGATCCTTGATGCCGTGTCAGGTTCAGGGGGCTGCCACAACTGTCACTCCATGGGGTCCTGCACCACCTATTGCCCCAATGACCTCGACCCCATGTCCGCCATCGCAGGGCTAAAACGCGAAACGGCGAAGTCGTTTTTCCGGAGGGAGCGCTGATGCTGTCGCTCCGCCTTTACATGCTGCAACGGATCACAGCATTGCTGATGGCACCACTTGTCGTGGGGCACCTCGCCGTGATGACCTACGCCATTCAAGGCGGGCTAAGTGCTGCCGAAATCCTTGGCCGCACTCAAGGGTCCGTCGCGTGGTTCCTGTTCTACGGACTGTTCGTCGTCGCCGTGTCGATCCACGGGGCCATCGGGCTTCGCACCATCGCCCACGAATGGGGCGGCGTGAAAGGACCGGCACTTGAGGCCACGATGTGGGCCATCGGCCTCGGTCTCTTCGCACTCGGGACACGGGCCGTCTGGGCGGTGACATTCGCATGAAACCCCACGGCATCACTTCCCGCGCGCATCCTTTGTGGCTCGCCTACATCCTGCACCGCCTGTCGGGTCTGGGCCTTGCCCTGTTCCTGCCCTTCCACTTCTGGATTCTGTCGCTAGCGCTGACCAACCCCGACAGGCTGGATGGCTTCCTTGCCTTCACCGAGATCGGAATCGTCAAACTGGCAGAGTTCGGGCTGGTCTTTCTGCTGGCCGTCCACATGTTCGGCGGCCTGCGTCTGATGGCAATGGAATGGCTGCCATGGACACCGCCGCAAAAGACATTGGCGGCAGGGGCCACGGCGCTGTCCTTCCTGATCGCAACACTCTTTCTGATGCAGGCGGTGTGACCATGAAACTCTCCGACATCGAACGCCACGATACCGATATCCTGATCCTCGGCACCGGGGGTGCCGGGCTGTTCGCAGCCCTCCACGCCCAGCAAACCGCGCCCGAAGGCACGAGAATTACAATCGCGGTCAAAGGGCTCATCGGCAAATGCGGCTGCACACGCATGGTGCAGGGTGGCTACAACGTCGCCCTTGGCGGCGGGGATACGGTCGAACGACACTTCATGGACACCATTCAGGGCGGCAAATGGCTGCCCAATCAAGACATGGCGTGGCGGCTCTGCGAACAGGCCGTGGTGCGAATCCGCGAATTGGAAAACGAGGTCGGTTGCTTTTTCGACCGCAACCCAGACGGGTCGCTGCACCAAAAGGCCTTCGCGGGCCAGACCGCCGACCGCACCGTGCACAAGGGCGACCTGACAGGAATCGAAATCATCAACCGCCTGATGGAAAAGGTGCTGGCAAGCGGTGTCGAGAAGATGCAGGAACACCGCGCCGTGGGTCTGATCCCGACGCGCGACGGCTCTGCACTGGCCGGTGTCCTGATGATCGACATGCGTACCGGACGCTTTCGTATGGTACGCGCCAAGACGGTGCTGATGGCCACAGGCGGCGGCCCCACGATGTACAAATACCACACGCCCTCGGGTGATAAGACGATGGACGGCCTCGCCATGGCCCTTCGCGCTGGCCTGCAACTGCGCGACATGGAGATGGTGCAGTTCCACCCCACGGGTCTCCTTGCCGGGGACCATACCCGCATGACTGGTACTGTGCTCGAGGAAGGGTTGCGCGGCGCAGGTGGGCAGTTGATCAACCATTCGGGCCAGCGGTTCATGTTCGACTATGACGGCAAAGGCGAACGCGCCACCCGCGACGTGGTCAGCCGTGGCATCTATGCCGAGATGCGCAAGAACAACAATCCCGACCAAGAGGGCGTGTTCATCTCAATGTCCCACCTTGGCCCCGACTGGGTGGCCAAGAAGTTCAAAGGCATGGTCAAACGCTGCGCTGACAGCGGATTCGATCTGGCCGCAGGCAGGGTCGAGGTGGTGCCAACCGCCCACTACTTTATGGGTGGCGTGGTGGTCGATGTGGACACGCGCACGGCGATGGAGGGGCTGTATGTGGCGGGCGAAGACGCCGGCGGCGCGCATGGCTCGAACCGGCTGGGCGGCAACGGGGTCGCCAACTCCACCGTCTATGGCGGCATCGCGGGCGACACGATGGGGCGCGACGTGGGCGGAATGACCCTGCGCGACCCGGACGAAGACGTGCTGGCCGCCGAGTTCGCGCGCGCGACCCATCCCCTGACCCGCACGCCGGACCTGATCCTGCCCCTGCGCAAACAGTTACAAGACCTTATGTGGGAAGAGGTGGGCGTGATGCGGACCGAAGCAGGCATGCAGCGCGGTCTGGACGGGATTGCAAACGTGTCGGACGCACTGATGGACGTTGGCGTGGACGCCAGCAACCTGGCATTCAACCTCACCTGGCACGATTGGCTGAACCTGCGGTCATTGTGTGATATGTCCGCGGTCATAACCAAGGCCGGGATCGCCCGCGAAAACTCTCGCGGCGCGCATTATCGCGAGGATTTCCCCGATGCGGGCGCAATGGAAGACAGTGATTTCACGGTGGCCACGCTTGACAGCGCGGGCATCAAAGTCACCCGTGAACCCGTTCAATTTACAATCGTAAGCCCGGGCGGGACAATCCTGCCCGACGGCGAACCTGAAACACTGGTGGCGGCACAATGACACAACGCAAGACAATCGAGGGCCGCGCGGCCCTTATCGTGATCGACATCCAGGCGTCGACCTTCATCGACATGAGCAGCGACCGGGCCATCGCCAACATGCCCGGCTATCGCGACCGGATGTTGGCGGCGCGCGCGCTGGTGGATGCAGCCCATGAAACCGGTGTACCAGTGATCTTCATTCAGGAAATCCACCGCGCGGACGGGATCGATTTCGGTCGTGAACTGGACGGCGACGAAGACGTGCATTGTCTGGACAATGACCCGCGCACGGAAATTGCCTTTGACGAAATGGGCTACCGGTCGGGGGACTATATCGTGCCCAAGCGCCGCTACTCCGCGTTTTTCGGAACCGACCTCGAAATCTTGCTGCGCGGGCTCAAAGTCGAAACACTTTTGCTCTGCGGCGGACTGACGGATGTGTGTGTGCACTATACATTCGTGGACGGACATCAATGGGACTACCACTGCCGCGTGGCCGAAGATTGCGTGGGCGGGTCTTCGATTGAGGCGCACGAGGCATCGTTGAGGGCCATGGAATATTTGCAAACTGGTGCGGTCCAACCCCGAGACACTCTGATCGCCGCCATGCGGGCCACATCTGGAGCATAGCCAAATGATCCCCATCAACCTCGTCCAATCCACCGCCGAGGTCCTCATGGACAAGGCGGCGATCGAGATACCGCAAGATTACCTCGATGGCCTGCAACACGCGGCCAAGACCGAGGATGGCGACCTGTCTTCCTTTGTTCTCAAGGCCATGCTGGAAAACTACGACGCCGCCAAGGAAGACCGCCGCGCCATGTGCGGTGACACCGGCGTGCCCCGCTGGTTCGTGAAAATGGGGAACGAGGCGCGGGTTGAGGGCGGGATGGTTGCCCTTGAAGCCGCCCTAAGACGCGCCACGGCCAACGCGACCAATGGTGTGCCCTTGCGCCCCAACCGCGTGCACCCGTTGTGGCGCACGGATCACGACAACAACGTGGGCATCGGCGCGCCAGAGATCGAATACGGGTTCGAACCGGAAGGCGAGTGGATCGACCTGATCACGGTGCACAAGGGGGGCCTTTTCGGCACCGACTACCGGATGCTGTTCCCCTCCGACGGCATTCAGGGGATCAAGCGGTTCTACCTCGACAGCCTCATGGCGTTCGGCAAACGCGGCCTTGCCTGCCAGCCTGCCATCATCGGCATCGGGCTTGGAGGGTCCAAGGACATCTGCATGACACTTGGCAAACGCGCCTCCACCCTGCGCATCGTGGGCAGCCGCAATTCCGACCCACGGATTGCGGAGATGGAGGATGAGTTCAAAGAGCTTGGCAATTCCATCGGCATGGGGGCCATGGGGTTCGTGGGCAAGAACATGGTGATCGATTGCAATATCGAGGTGGGCTACTGCCACACCGGCGGCATGCCGATGTCAGTGCATGCCTTCTGCCTGTCCTCGCGCCGCGCCGTGGCGCGCATCCATGCAGACGGGCGGGTAGAGCACCGTACGGACCCGGATTGGTTCACAGATTACCAACGGCGCGAAACGGTGGATTGGGAACCGCAACGGGAGGCGGCGGAATGAGCTACGACTTGATGGTCTTCAACCCTGCCGTTGCACCACGAACACGCACAACGTTTCTACAATGGTACGGTGACATTACGCGCTGGGAAGAAGCCAGAGACTATACCGATCCGATCGGGATGACGGGAAGTCTTATCAGTTTCTACCACTTGTTTCGCCGTGATTTTCCGCCGTTGAACGGTCCTCATGCAGTCGCATTGGAAAACGTTGATGATCCATATGTCACAGAATATTCCTTCGCTTCAGACGCGATTTACCTGTCGTTTGCTTGGTCTATTGCTGAATTAGCTCGAGAAGCCACGCTAGACGCCGCGCTGAATACTGCCGTCGGCTTTTTCGATGTGTCTGAGACCAACGGTGCCATTGCATACGATATCCACGACCTTGTTTCATTGAAGCGAGCCACGCAATGAGCCCGCGTGAAGTCCGCCTCTCCACCACCCCCACCGACGAGGCCATTGCCGATCTGCAGCTGGGCGACGTCGTCTACCTCGACGGTCTCATGTACACCGCGCGCGAGGGTGTCTACATGCGCGCGCTTGAGGACAAGGCCAACATACCGATGGAACTGCCCAGCCAATCGGCGGCCAACTTCCATTGCTCGCCCGCCGCCCGCATCAACCCCGATGGCAGCTTTGACATGGGCGCGGTGACGGCCACCGCGTCCTTCCGCTTTGCCAAGTGGCTGCCCGAGTGGATGGCCAAGACCGGGGCCAAGCTGATCGTCGGCAAGGGGGGCATGACGTCGAAGGACTACAAGGAGTACTTCGTTCCAAACGGGGCCGTATATCTGTCGACCGTAGGTTATGGCACAGGCGCGCTTTTGGGGCGCGGGGTCGAAAATGTCGAAGCGGTGCACTGGAACGAGCAGCTGGGTCTGGCCCAGGCCATGTGGGTGATCAAGTGCAACCGGATGGGGCCGTTCATCGTGGCCTCGGACATGAATGGCGACTGCCTGTTCGAACGGGAAAATGCCAAGATTGCCGAAAGCGTGGCCCGCGTCTACGAAGGGACGAAACCTGCGGTTCTCAAACGCTATGGCGAAAGCGATGACCGCACGGACGAGGTGATCTGAAGCGCATATGCCCGACCTGTCCCTGATTGCGTTTGCCAGCGCCGTTCTGCTGCTGGCAGGGACGGTCAAGGGCTTTATCGGCCTTGGGATGCCCACCGTGGCCCTGACCCTGCTCACGCTTCAGCTTGACGCACGGTCCGCTGTCTCGCTGATCGTGATCCCGATGCTGCTGAGCAATGCGTGGCAGTTCTGGCGGGGTCCGGACATGGTGGGATGTGTCAGGCAGCATTGGCGCTATGCGGCCATATTGATCCTGTTTGTGGCGGTGACCGTCTGGGCCAGCCAATCTGCCCCGGACAAATTGCTGCGCGCGGTGCTGGGTGTGTTCGTTCTGGCATTCTGCTTCTTCAGCTGGCGCAATCTGGTGCCCCCGATCCCGGCGCACCGGGTGCGCCTGTTCGAAGGGATCAGCGCCGTGGTCGCCGGGTTGGTCGGCGGATTGACCGCCGCCTGGGCACCACCGCTGGTCATGTACCTGACCGGCCTCCGGCTTGAGCGTGACGCGTTTGTGCAGGCGCTCGGCTTCCTGATCACGGCGGGCAGTGTGTCGGTCTTTGTCATGTATATCGCTGTCGGGCACAGTTCTGGCCCTGATCTTGTGGTTTCAACCTTTTTGCTGATACCGACGCTTGTCGGCTTCACCCTTGGTGAGCGCTTGCGGCATCGCACAAACCCTGATCAGTTCAAAAAGTACTTCCTGGCTGCGTTCGCGGTGCTGGGCGTAAATCTGTTGCTGGGCACGCTTTTGGGATGATGCGCGGCTACGCCAGTTCGCTCAGCAAGATGCCCACACCCATCGCCAGCGTCAGCAGGATCAACAACCGACGAAAGGTGATGTCGTTCAGACGGCGGAACACAAACAGACCCACTTGCGCCGCGATCAGACCACAGGGGATCGTCACGGCAATGGCCCTCAGGGCCACCGCATCATATGCCCCCCTGAAGAACAGCAGAGTCACCGTTGTCGTCAGCATGACCATGTTGAAGGGCTGCAAGACGGCGCGTGTTTCGGATTTGGTCCAGGGGCGGATAGACAGCCACATGGCCGGGAGGGCACCGGACACACCCGCAGCGCCACCAAGCGCGCCGCCCACAAATCCGACCAATCCGTCAATCAAAGGCGTGCTGCGCTCGAATGCAGGCAAGGACGCGCGGAACCCGAAATAGCCACCATAGATGATCAGAAACACGGCGATCCCCATGCGTAACGTCGCGCTGTCAGCGATGCTCAAAAGGACCAGACCAAGGGGCACGCCGCACAAGCCCGGCAGGATGAACCGCAACAACCGGTCACGGCGCGCAAAGATCGACGCGCGAACCACCCACAGCCCCTGTACGCCGACAAGAACCGACATCAGCGCCACGATGGCCACAGCCGTGACGGGCGGCACGACAACCAGATAGAACCCCAAAGCGAACAGGGCCGTGCCCGTCCCCGACAACCCGTTGATAAAGCCGCCCGCCGCAGCGCCCAGCACGAGGAACATGATCATTTCGAAAGTCATTGCGTGTCGGGTGATCCCTGGGTCTGGGCGCGTTCGATCACACCGGCAAAGGCGTTGTACAACTCTTCCATGGCCCGTGTCTTGACCTGATCTTGCAGATAGGCCAGCCCAAGGGTCCGGGTGGGCGCATCGGGCCCAAGGCCCAACCGTTTGACGGGAACGCCGTCTAAAGGCTTTACGGCCAGATCGGGCACAATCGACACACCCAGATTGGCGTGGACCATGCTGGCGATCGCCTCGGGACTGTCCAGTTCCATCGTCTCGGTCACACGGATACGTCTGGACATGATCCAGTTGTCGATCAGCGTGCCCAGAACCGCATTCCGGTTGAAGCGAATGTAGGGTTTGGTGCGCAACAGCTGCATGGGGTCATCTTCGGTTTCCTCCTGCGCAGCGATCAGTTGCATCGGCTCGTCGGTCAAAGCACGAAAGAGGATACCGGCAGGCATCAAATGCGGCTTGGTGATCAGGGCTGCATCCAGATTGCCCCGCTCAATATCCGCCAACAATCCGCCCGTCAGACCGGGGCGAATGTGCAGGCCAACACCCGGGAATTGCGCCTTGAACACAGCCATGGCCTGTGGCGTCAATCCCGTCAGCGTCGTGCTTAACGTGCCAAGCTGGATCACACCGCTTAGGCCCCCGTCTGCCAGAACGGACGGCACAAGGTTGTCATAGTCGGCGATCAATTTGCGAGCTTTGGCCACCAGTTCCTGCGCCACAGGTGTCAATTCGGGCGTCCGCCTGGCCCGGTTGAACAATGTCACGCCCAGCTCCGCCTCAAGCGTCCGCATCTGCTGGCTGACGGCGGCGTGCGTGACATGCACGGCCTCGGCGGCAGCGGTGAACGTCTTGTTGTCGGCAACCGCAACCAGAGTGCGCAACAGTCGGATGGTCATGGGATCTGCGCCTTTTGAAAGCAATCCTTTCGCTTACCATGGCTAGCGACCCATACCTGTAAGCGCAACTTGCAGCTTCCCTTTGGTGAGGTGCAATATCAAGACAGTCGTCAACGGAGATCAGCGCATCTCACACAGCTCGAACAGCAACGCATTGCGCTGATCAAGTATGATCTGTCTGGTAGTGGTGAGCCGTGCAGGGTTCGAACCTGCGACCCACTGATTAAAAGTCAGTTGCTCTACCAACTGAGCTAACGGCCCACTAGGCGGCCTATCTAGAAAGGGTGGGGCAAAGGGTCAAGCCGATTCTCCGATGTTTTCCTGCGACATACTGGATTCCCGAAAATCGCGGGGTTATATGCGCCGGATGGCAGATATGGCGACACCTGATTGGCCCTTCATGAAGATGCACGGGGCGGGCAACGACTTTGTCGTGATCGACGGTCGTGTGACACCTGTGGACCTGAGCGCGGACCTCGTGCGCGCACTGGCGGACCGGCACCGGGGCGTAGGTTTCGATCAACTGGCGCTGATCACGGATGGGACGGATCTGACCGTCACCTACTACAATGCCGATGGCTCGCAATCGGCGGCCTGCGGCAACGCCACCCGCTGCATCGCCGCGCGCGAACTGGCGCAGCGGAAGACCAACGCGCTCCAGATCGAAGTGACCGGGCGCGGAACGCTGAATGCCGTGCGGAACGCGGATGGAAGTACTGCCGTTAATATGGGGCACCCGCAACTCGACTGGCAGGATGTACCGCTGGCGCAAGACGTCGACATGCTGTCCCTGCCCATCGACGGCAACCCTGTCGCCACCGGCATGGGCAACCCGCATTGCACCTTCTTCGTGGACGACGTGGCAACCATCGACCTCGCCACCATCGGCCCACGGATCGAACACCACCCGCTTTTTCCCGAACGCACCAACGTCCAATTCGCTCAGGTGATCGGCCCTGACCATATCCGCATGCGTGTCTGGGAACGCGGCACCGGGATCACACTGGCCTCCGGCTCCTCCTCCTGTGCAACGGCCGTCGCTGCGGCCCGCAGGGGTCTCACAGGGCGCAAAGTGCAAATCGACCTCGACGGCGGCACGCTCCACATCGACTGGCGCGATGATGGCGTCTGGATGTCCGGACCCACAGCCCACGTGTTCAACGGCACCCTCACGCCTGAATTCCTGAACAGCCTATGAGTGTACCCGTCTTTTCCAACCACGGCTGCCGCCTCAACGCCTATGAAACCAAGGCGATGGAGGAGTTGGCACAACAGGCAGGCATGACCAACGCCGTCGTGGTGAACACCTGCGCCGTCACGGCAGAGGCGGTACGCAAGGCCCGCCAGGACATCCGCAAGCTGCGACGCACCCACCCCGATGCCAAGCTGATCGTGACGGGTTGCGCGGCCCAGACCGAACCCGACACTTTCGCCCAAATGGACGAGGTGGACGCGGTGATCGGCAACACCGAAAAGATGCAGGCGGGCACTTGGGCAGGGCTTGCCGGCAACTTCGGAACCGAACCCGTGCAAGTGGACGACATCATGTCGGTCACGGAAACGGCAGGCCACCTGATCGACGGCTTCGGCACCCGCTCCCGCGCCTATGTGCAGGTGCAAAACGGCTGCGACCACCGCTGCACCTTCTGCATCATTCCCTTTGGGCGTGGCAATTCCCGCTCGGTCCCCGCAGGGGTCGTGGTGGACCAGATCAAGCGGCTGGTAGACCGCGGCTTCAACGAAGTCGTGCTGACGGGCGTCGATCTCACCTCTTGGGGCGCAGACCTGCCCGGCACACCACAGCTTGGCAACTTGGTGATGCGCATCCTCACACTGGTGCCCGACCTGCCCCGGCTCCGGATCAGCTCCATCGATTCGATCGAGGTGGACGAGGCACTGATGCTGGCCATCGCCACGGAACGTCGGCTGATGCCGCACCTACACCTGTCATTGCAACACGGCGACGACATGATCCTCAAGCGGATGAAACGCCGGCACCTGCGCGACGACGCGATCCAATTCGCGCAAGAGTCGCGCAAGCTGCGGCCCGACATGACCTTCGGCGCAGATATCATCGCAGGCTTCCCAACCGAAACCGACGCGATGTTCGATAACTCCCTGAAGCTGGTTGAGGATTGCGACCTCACCTGGCTGCACGTTTTCCCCTACTCGCCACGGCCCGGCACGCCAGCCGCACGAATGCCGCAAGTGAACGGCAAGGCCATCAAAGACCGCGCCGCGCGCCTGCGCACCGCTGGCGAAAAACAAGTGCAGGCCCACCTGCAAGCGCAACAGGGCAAGGTCCATCACATACTGATGGAGAATCCGCACATGGGCCGCACCGAGCAATTCACCGAAGTCACCTTTGACACAGCCCAACCCGAAGGCCAGATCGTCACCGCGCGGATCGCCGGGCACAACAACACTGCGCTTACCGTTTCTTCTGACTGAAAATACCACGGGGGCGGCGCAAGCCGCGGGGGCAGAGCCCCCTCCGGGCGGCACCTCAATCACATGCGTCGGCACAGCAGAACCCGTAAGGCGCAGGTGTCCTGCGCCATGCCCCAATAAAAAAGCCCCACCAGATGGCGGGGCTTCCAAGCGCTCAATTCCAAGCGACTTATTTCTTTTTGTATCGGGCTTTGACCGGCGCCCACAGACGCTTGTTGGTCAGGTACAGCATGACCGACAGGATGGTCAGAAAGATCACACCGACAAAACCAGCCTGCTTGCGGGCCATCAGCTTCGGCTCAGCCGTCCACATCAGGAAGGCGGATACATCCTCTGACAGGTGATGCAGGTCCGTGGAATGCCCATCGGCAAACTCGACATCATCGCCATAGAGCGGGGGCGCCATGGCGATCCAGCCACCGGGAAACGCGGTGTTCTCGTACAGAACCGCGCCCGCCTCTTCCTTTTCCTCACCGGTGTACCCGTTGAGCAAAGCAACGATGTACTCAGGGCCGCCCATGCCTTTCAGCAACTGGTTGATGCCCAGACCGTACGGTCCATGGAACCCGGCACGGGCCTTGGCCATCAGGCTCAGGTCAGGTGCATTTTCCAAGTTGGAGCCGGGGAAGTGATCGTTAGGCGTTGCCGCGCGAAAATCGTCAATCTCCGGATCGAACACCTCATAGAATTCGGCATAGGCACGGACCTGATCGTCAGGCAGGTCAGGCCCGCCATCATCGCCAAGGGTCCGCAAGGGGACGTATTGCAAACCATGGCAGGCCGCGCAGATCTCGGTGTAGATCTGCAAACCGCGCTGCAACTGGTTCTGATCGAAAGACCCGAAGGGCCCGTCAAAGGAAAAGTCGACATCCTCGACGTGACCCGCACCGCCAGCGGCGAAGGCACCTGTGGCCAGCGCGAACGCCGCCACCATGCTTGCTGCAAGTTTCTTCAACATCTGCAGTCTCTCCTTATTCCGCAGGCTGGGTGGAGGGCGCGGCCGAACCGCTGTCCCCTTTGCCCATCTTCGCGGCAAAGTCTTCTTCGATGGTCGCAGGCTGCGCATCGGGTTTCTCAAGCACGCCAAGCAGCGGCAGGATCACCAGGAAATACGCAAACCAGTAGGTCGACCCGATCAGGGCGATGTAGGGATAAATCCCCTCGGCAGGCATCGCACCCACCCACATCAGAACAAAGAAGTTCACGACAAACAGCCAGAACCACCACTTGAACATCGGACGGTACCGACCCGAACGCACCGACGAGGTGTCGAGCCATGGCACCAGCGCCATCACCACGATTGCGCCGAACATCGCGATCACACCAAAGAACTTGGCGTCGATGATGCCGCCCGTCAGGGTCGATGCGATGATCACCACCCACACGTCGCCGTCAAAAGCACGCAGGATCGCGTAGAAGGGCAGGAAGTACCATTCCGGCACGATGTGCGCGGGCGTCGCCAGCGGGTTCGCCTCGATATAGTTATCGGGGTGGCCCAGATAGTTCGGCATGAAGCCCACGATGGCAAAGAACACCACCAGAATGACAGCCAGCGCAAACAGGTCCTTGATCACGAAGTAAGGCCAGAAGGGCAGCGTGTCTTTCTCGGCTTCCTCTTTCGACGTACGGCGCACTTCAACACCGGTCGGGTTGTTGTTGCCCGTCGTGTGGAAGGCCCAGATGTGTACGATTACCAGACCGGCAATCACGAAGGGCAACAGGTAGTGCAGGCTGAAGAAGCGGTTCAGCGTGGCATTGTCCACGGCGGGCCCGCCCAGCAACCATGTTTGCAGCGCATCACCGATGAACGGGATGGCACCAAACAGGCCGGTGATCACGGTCGCACCCCAGAAGGACATCTGACCCCACGGCAGAACGTAGCCCATGAAGGCGGTGCCCATCATCAAGAGGTAGATAAGCATACCGATGATCCACGTGATCTCACGCGGGGCCTTATAGGACCCGTAATAAAGACCGCGGAAAATGTGGGCATAGACGGCCACAAAGAACAGCGAGGCACCATTCATGTGCAGATACCGCAGCATTGCGCCACCGTTCACGTTGCGCATGATGTGTTCGACACTGGCAAAGGCCATATCGACATGCGGCGTGTAGTGCATGACCAGAACGATGCCGGTGATGATTTGCAGCGCCAGGCAGAAAGCCAGAACAATGCCCCAGATCCACATCCAGTTCAGGTTCTTTGGCGTCGGAATCATCAGCGTGTCGTACATCAGGCCAACAATCGGCAACCGCTTGGCCAGACCCTTTTCCCAGGCCGCCTTCGGTTCATAGTGGTCGTGAGGAATTCCACCCATGGTCTCTCTCCCTTAACCCAGTAGGATCGTGGTCTCGTCCACGAATTCAGCAACAGGAACCGGCAGGTTGGTCGGCGCAGGTCCACGACGGATCCGGCCAGCAGTGTCATAGTGCGAGCCATGACAGGGGCAGAACCAGCCGCCAAAATCCCCTGCATCGCCCAAAGGCACACACCCAAGGTGCGTACACACGCCCTGCATCACCAGCCACTCGCCCGTGTTTTCCGCACCACCGAAGGGCGGGAGAGACCGGTTTCCATCATCGCCCGGAGTGCCACCCGGCAAGTTTTCGTTCCTTGCTTCGGGGTCCGGAAGATCATCCAACGAAACAGCTACTGCTGCTTCAATCTCTTCTTCGGTACGACGGCGAATGAACACCGGCTTGCCCAAGAACAGGACGGTGATCTGCGTGCCGGGCGAAACACTCGACACATCAACGCGCTTCTTGCTTGCGGCCAGAACATCGGCCGATGGGTTCATCTGATCAACCAGTGGCCAGATCGCTGCACCCGCCGTTACCGCGCCTGCGCCAGCAGTGGCAAAGTACAGAAAATCGCGCCGGGTGCCTTCGTGGTCTTCTTCTGCGTGGGACACGGGGGACTTCTCCAGTTTCAAGGCGACCCCGACGGGGCCAATACATCATTCCATGCCGCGCGCGCGCGTCGGCTTTGACGGGCTATCTAGCGGGGTCACCCCCCCACGTCCAGCGCGCAATCTGACACACGTGGTCGCAGGTGGGTTGAATTAACCCTTTGATAAGATTCGAGACCGCACGGTTCGTTAACCACGGTTTTGGCGACGAACCGGTGTACGGGGGGTGCACAGGGGGTGTACGCATGGTGCCACCCCCATTTGCCTTGTTTCTTTGACGTTAACCGCGATTCGCTGGCGTTCGGTGGAAAACACCCACCGAGCGTTGCGCAACATCACCCTTGCGGGACGGTTGCCTCCATCGACGGACGCGCCGCAAACGCGTCATACCACTTGGCCAACGCGTCCCGTCCCCTGCGCCAATCCCGGTCGCCATGGCGGAAGTCGAGATAGCCCAATCCACAGCCCACACCGATATGACCGATGTCCATTGGCCCGGCCAAATGGCTCATCCAGCGGGCATTCAAGGCATCCAGCGCGCCTTCAACCTTGCCCCATTGCGCCTCGATCCACTTGGAAGATTGCTCGGCCTCATCCCGGAACCGCTTTTCATAGATCATCAGCACGGCAGCCTCCATCAGCGCATCCGCGGTGGCTTCCAATACCAGCGTGTCCCAGCCCTTATCCGGATACAGGCCGGCACCCGCCCGATCATCCAGATACCGGCAAATGACCCGGCTGTCATAAAGCGTCGGCCCCTCATCGCGCACCAGCGCGGGGATCTTGCCCACCGGGTTCGCGGCTTTCAGCGTCGCGTCGGTGCCGCCGGGCGCGGCGGTGACAGTCACCGTCTCCACATCATCGGTCTGCCCTGTTTCATGCAGCAAAACCAGCACTTTACGCACAAAGGGGCTGGGCCCCGCCATCAACAGCTTCATCGCGATTCTCCCTGTGAAGTTGCGCGCAGCCTAGGCCCCACGCATCAGCGCAGCAAGCAGGCGCACCTCCTGCCCCATGCCATAAGCGTCCACATAGTCCGCTGCGCGCAACCGCACCTCATCCGGCTTGTTCTGGTTCAGCTTCCAGGTGCCATCCACGGCCTCGATCGTCATGCGACACGGCACGATCTGGCGCATCATTTTGTCCAAGACCTCGGGCGTCATCTTGTTCGTCTTCCACGGTGTCTTCGGGACCAGCTGATCCTCGAAATGCTTCGACTGCCGATCCAGCATGTCCCGCATCATATCATGCGGCAGCATCTCCAAGCTGCCGGTGATATGCACCGCCACATAGTTCCACGTGGGCACCTGATCCGGCACCTCGTACCAGTCGGGCGAGATGTACCCATCCGCCCCACTGACCGCGATCTTCGCCTGCATCGGCGCTTTCAAGGCGCGCGCAATCGGGTTCGACCTCACAAGGTGAAGGTCCAACTGCGCGCCCTGTTCATCAATCAGAAAGGGGACATGCGCCATCATCGGCCCGCCTTCCCCGTTCATCGCCAACACGCCAAACGCACGCTCTCGCGCAAAGGCAATGTTCCGGTCTGCGGATTCGGTGTGAAAAATTGAGTTCGGGTGCATGGCGATGGTCCGTGATACGTCGCGTCCCTCTTGCCTCTCCGGCTTCGGCTTGGCAACCTGACGCTGTTCTCAGGGCGGGGTGAAATTCCCCACCGGTGGTATCTGCGCAAGCAGGAGCCCACGAGCGCCAAGAAAATTCGTACGAATTTTCTTGGGTCCAGCAGATCAGGTGAGACGCCTGAGCCGACGGTTACAGTCCGGATGAAAGAGAACGCGCAGTATTGTCCCCATACGTGGGTGCCAGTATCTGTGCGCAATCGCCTTGGGTGTTTAAGTGTCTGAACCTAAAGGAGATTTCGCATGACACACACCCGCTTCGCCTTTGTCAAAGCCCAGTGGCACGCCGCCATTGTCGATCAGGCTTTACAGGGTTTCACGGAAATAATCGCGTCAAATCAAGTGGATGTCTTCGATGTCCCCGGCGCATTCGAAATGCCACTCATGGCGCAAACCCTCGCAGAAACGGGAGGCTACAACGCCATCGCCTGCGCGGCCCTCGTGGTCGACGGCGGCATCTACCGCCACGATTTCGTGGCCTCCGCGGTGGTCGACGGATTGATGCAAGTTGGCCTGAAAACCGGCGTACCCATCCTGTCGGTCTCACTCACGCCCCACCACTTCCAAGAGACGGAGCATCACCTTGGCATCTATGCCGACCACTTCGTGCTCAAGGGACGCGAGGCCGCATAAGCGGCCCTCGGCATCGTGGACGCACGGCAGGGCCTGCGCTCAGCGGCCTAGATAGGCGCGCAACGCCTCAGGCGGGTCGGCCATCACCTCGGCCACCGCACGGGGCGGGTCCACACGGCCCGCCTCGACAAAAATCAGATCATCCGCCGCCCGCTCCGCATCCTTGGGTGCGTGGGTGATCATCAACACCGTCGCCCCTGCATCCCGCGCCACCTGCGACGTCAAATCCAACATCTCGGCCCGCAGCGCAGGCCCCAGCGCAGCAAAGGGTTCGTCCAATAAAAGCAACGGCTTGGCCTGCACCAAAACCCGCGCCAATGCCGCTCGGCTTTGCTGCCCACCCGACACATCCCCAGGTTTGCGATCCGCAAACTCCGCCAATCCAACGCGGTTCAACGCATCCCTCATCTGCGCCATCTCAGCTTCCGTCAACCGCAACGCAGGCCGTATCCCCAGCCCCACATTCTGCGCCAATGTCAGATGCGGAAACAGGTTCCCATCCTGAAACAGCATCGCGATCCCACGCTGATCCGGCGCGGCATCCGTCACGTCCTGCCCATCCACCTCAACCCGACCACCAGCGATTTCAATATAGCCGCCCAGCGCATTCAGCAGCGTGGACTTCCCCGCACCCGACGGTCCGATCACAGCCACACGCCGTCCCTTCGGCACTTCAAAATCAGCCGTCAGAGCGAACGCCCCCTGCTCAATCCGCAGCCCCTCAACCGTCAACATGCCGCCGCCCCCACGCATCGCAAATCCAGAACATTCCAAAGGCCAACGCCACCAGCACCAGGGCCGCTCCGGCAGCCGCCTCGGTCCGGTAACTGCCCATCAGGCGGTACATCTGAAGCGGCAATGTCGCAACGTCAGGGTCCGCGAACAGGGCCACAACGCCCAGGTCCCCCACACTCAGCGCTGCTGTCAGCCCGGCTGCAAAGCCGATCTGGGGACGCAGGCGCGGGATCAAGACAATACGCCAATTCGACACACCGCGCAGACCCAGACCCATGCTCAACCGCCCGTAATCATTGAACACTTGCCGCATCGGCGGCAGCAGAATGCGCACGGCAAAGGGCAGCGCCATCATCGCATTGATCAACGCAGTGACGGGCAAGGCAAAGGCCGTGGGCGACACATAGGGATAGATCAGAATGAACCACCCCGTCCCGATCATCAGGGGCGACGCCACCAGCCCCAGCAGCGTCAGCGCCTCGGCTCCGCCCCACCGCGCCTGCGCCAGCCAAGCCGCCATGGGCAGCGCAAGGGCCAGCAGAACAACGGTGCTCACGCAGGCCACCCAGATCGTTGTCCACGTGGCGCTCAGCACCGACAGGGGCATGTACGACAGGCCCGCAAGGCCCGACAGCGCAATCGACATAAGCGGCAGCAACAGGAACCCGGCAGCAAATGTGATCCAGATCGCGTCCCCCCAGGGTGCCGGCGCATCCCACCGGCGCACCGCGCGGTCCCGTCCATTCTGCAAGGCGATGGGGGGCAGAATCCATAGGGCCAGAACCGCCGCCGCCCCGGCCACCGCCAGTTGCAGCAGGCTCAACACCGCGGCGCGACCCAGATCAAAATCAAAGCGAAACGCCTGATAGATGGCCAACTCGATCGTGGTGGCCCGGGGCCCGCCCCCAAGTGTCAAAGCCACGGCAAAGCTGGTCAGGCAAATGACAAAGATCAGCGCAAAGGCTCCCGGAACCACCTGCCGCAGAATGGGCCATTCGATGACCCGAAACACCATGCGCGGCGACAATCCAAGCTGGCCCACCATGCGAAACTGCTCGGCCGGGACGGATTGCCACCCTTGCAGGATCAGCCGTGTCGCAAGGGGCATGTTGAAGAAAACATGTGCCAGAACAACGCCGTGGGCACCATAGATCGACACCTCTGGCAGGCCCAAAAGGCCAAGGCCCGTGTTCAGCCAACCCTTGCGGCCAAAGATGGCCAGCAGACCAAGCACAGCCACAATGACCGGCAGGATGAAGGGCGCACCCAGCAGCGTCACCAACACCCTGTGGCCGGGCAACCGCCGCCGCGCCAACGCCCGCGCCACCGGCACCGCCAACAGGACAGAGAGCAGCGCGGACAGCAGCGCCTGCCAAACGGTAAAGCGCACCGCCTGCCATTCAGCGATGCGCAAACCGGATGTGGCCTCGACCCGTTGGCCAATGCCGACAAAGGCGGCAATCACCACCGTAACGACGAACGCCGCCGCCACGATGCCGGGCCATGGGTTTATTGGCTGAGCGTGGCGCGCCATGTCTCGATCGCGTCCGCCTGCAGTGCTGCGGCTTCTGTTTCCGAGTAGAACAGCACCTTTTCGGGCAACGGCAGTTCGGTCCACCCTTCGGGCCAGTCGGCCTTGGGCAAGGCGGATGGCAGCGACCAGTTGGCCGTTGGGATGATGGTCTGGAAGTCGCGCGACATCACAAACTCAAGGAACTGATCCGCCAGCTCCGGTTGGTCCGTGCCTGCAATCTTGCCCACAGTTTCGACCATGAAATAGTGCCCTTCGGGGAAGATGGCCGCCTTTTTGGTAAAATCTTCTTCGGCGAACATGTGGTAGGCGGGCGAGGTGGTGTAGCTGAGCACCATGTCGGCTTCGCCATCGGTAAAGAGGCCGTAAGACGCCGACCAATCCTTGGTCACGGTCAGGATATTGTCGGACAATGCGTCCCACACCTCTGCCGACCGGTCGCCATAGACGGCCTGTACCCACAGCACCAAAGCAAGACCCGAGATTGACGTGCGCGGGTCCTGAATGACGATCTTTATGTCATCGGGCAGGGCGAGCAGATCATCGAATGACGCAGGCGGCGCGTCCATTGTAGTTTCGTCATAAATGAAAGCCGTGTGCCCATAGTTGAACGGCAGAAAGGTGTCGTCGGTCCATTTGATGGGCAGCGTCAACGCGCTGTTGTCTTGCCCATGCGGCGCGAACAACCCGGTGGCACGCGCCTTGGCCGTCACGTCCGAGGTCAGTCCAATCACCACATCCGCCTTGGTGCGTTCCCGTTCCAGCAATAAACGGGGCACCAGATCACCGGTGGACCACTCCAGATCGCATTCGCAGATCTTTTCAAACTCGGTCTCAAGGACGGGGCCCGGACCCCATTCGGACGTAAAATAATCCCCTGCATAGACCGTGAGTACAGGTGTATCGGCCAGCGCCGTTGTCGCGCCAAGCATGGCAGCCAAAGTCAAAGCGTATTTCATCGCATCCTCCAAATGCAGAGGCGGCGGGATAAGGGTCTTGGGATGATCCAAACCTTCCCTCCGCCGGTGTTAACCGGTTCAGGTTCAACGGGTTCGCATCATGCATCTCAGCTGTTTCCAGCACCCCGAGGTATGGCAATAGCTAGGGCGCGCACCGCCCGGTCGCAAGCGTAAAACGCCTTGAGCCGAAAAGACCGCACCGCTAGACGGGGCACGCAACAGGAGCGCGCACATGTCGATCAACAGCTTTGGCCATCTTTTCCGCGTGACCACATGGGGCGAAAGCCACGGGCCTGCCTTGGGCGCAACGGTCGATGGATGCCCTCCGGGGGTCGAGGTGGACGAGGCGATGATCCAGCAGTGGCTGGACAAACGCAAACCCGGTCAGAACAAGTACACGACCCAGCGGCGCGAGGCGGACGAGGTGAAAATCCTGTCTGGCGTGTTCGAGGGGCAGACGACTGGCACACCGGTGCAGTTGATGATCGAGAACACGGACCAGCGGTCGAAGGATTACGGCGACATTGCCGGGAAATTCCGCCCCGGCCATGCCGACATCACCTATTGGCAGAAATACGGCATTCGAGACTATCGCGGCGGTGGTCGGTCCTCGGCCCGAGAAACGGCGGCGCGTGTTGCGGCGGGTGGCTTGGCCCGTGCGGCGCTGGCCAAGCTGGTGCCGGGGATCGAGATCAAGGGCTACATGACCCGCATGGGCACGCACGAGATTGACCGGGATAATTTTGACAGGGACCAGATCGACCAGAACCCGTTCTGGGTGCCGGATGCACAGGCGGCAGGAACTTGGGCCGACTACCTTGATGGCCTGCGCAAATCCGGGTCGTCGGTTGGCGCGGTGATCGAAGTGGTCGCGCGCAACGTGCCCGCAGGTCTCGGCGCGCCAGTTTACGGCAAGTTAGACACTGATCTTGCTGCCGGTATGATGTCCATTAACGCCGTCAAAGGTGTCGAGATCGGCGAAGGCATGTCCGCCGCCATGCTGACGGGCGAGTTGAACGCGGACGAGATCACGATGGGCCCGGACGGCCCCGAGTATTCGTCCAACCATGCGGGTGGAATCCTTGGCGGTATCTCGACCGGACAGGACATCGTTGTGCGCTTCGCGGTCAAGCCAACCTCGTCCATCTTGCAAACGCGCAAGACGATCACCAAGACGGGCGAAGAGGCCGAGATTGTCACCAAAGGCCGCCATGATCCCTGCGTCGGCATCCGTGCCGTTCCGGTGGGCGAAGCGATGATGGCCTGCGTGATCCTCGACCATCTGCTGCTGGACCGAGGTCAGACAGGCGGCGTGCGCGGCCCGATCGGCTAAGCCAGCATCACACCAACAGACCGCACGATATTCTTAAGCGTGTCGTGATCAATCCGCGCGCGCGCCATCGTGCGCAGGCCGACATATTGCGCAATCAGCATATCAGCCAAGGCGGCGCGTTCTGCCGGGCTGAGCGTCGCATGCCGAGGCGACGCGCCCAGCGCCTCATAGATGCCATCGCGCAAAACGCCCAAGCCTGCCGACACGGCATGCGCAATTTCATCATCATACGTGCTTGGACCCGCGGCAGCTGTACACAGAAGACATCCGCGCGAATCCCCATCGATCACACGCTGATATGACCCTTGGAACATCGCCATCACGCGTTCTGCGCCATTTGGCACCGACGGGTCGGTCAACATGGCAACTCCGGCCTTGACCGCCTGCCCCTCATACCGCTCCAACACCTTCAAGAAGAGCGTCTTCTTGTCCGTGAACGCCTTGTAGAGGCTGCCACGGGTCAGCCCCATGCCCTCCAACAGGTCGGGCAGGGACGCGCCTTCATAGCCATGCGCCCAAAAGACATGCATCGCCTTTTCCAGCGCGTCGTCCGTGTCGAAAGATCTTGGCCGTGCCATTTTGCCTCCCCTGATGTCTACTTCTCAATATAGCGTTGGGAACCAAATAGTCCAGAACTCACGCGCATGTGATTTGGAACTGATCGGTTTCTAATGTTAGTAATGCGTCTACAAATCAGGCAACCATTCGCGGTTTGCTGAAATATTAATCGGAATGAAAATGCGATCATAGCCGTTGAATGTGAGCTCAGGCTTACACTTCGCTGAATGCACATCGAAAGGAACTCTACCGTGCTGAACTTCATCAAAACCCTTGCGCTGACACTTGCAATTGCTGTTGGCTTCGCCGCTGGGACAGCCTCGGCCGAAACCGTATCCTCCGGTACATTCACCGGCGCATCCGATCACATTACAACCGGCGGTGTCGACGTGATCAAGAACGCTGACGGCAGCCACACCATCGTTCTGGGCGACGATTTCAGCCTTGATGGCGCGCCTGACCCTCGCGTTGGCTTGGGCAAAGACGGCCACTTCAATGGCAACACCGACTCGGGCAAGTTGGGCAACCTGACAGGCAGCCAATCCTTCGTCATCCCCGCTGGCATCGACGTGTCAGAGTTTAACGAAGTCTACATCTGGTGTGAAAAGTTCAGCGTCCCCCTCGGCATCGCCAAACTGAACTGATCGCTTGCCAAACCTCTCCCGGCCCTACATGGATCGGGAGAGATGAAAGCCCCCACCACTCAAAACAAACCCGGCACCGCCATCGCTCTGAAGCTGATGGCGGTGTTTCTGTTCATGGTGATGGCGGCGATGATCAAGGTGGCGACGCAGAACGTGCCGTCGGGTCAGGCGGTGTTCTTTCGCTCCTTCTTTGCCATGCCGATCATCATCGCATGGATCTGGCGGGCCGGAGAGATGCGCGAGGCGCTCACGCCCAAGAACCTCAAAGGCCATATCTGGCGCGGCCTGTTTGGTACCGCCGCCATGGCGCTGACATTCGCGGGCCTCGGCCTGCTGCCGCTGCCCGAGGTCACGGCCATCGGTTACGCCACACCGATGTTTACGGTCATCCTTGCGGCCATCATGCTGGGCGAACGCGTTCGCCTGTTTCGGATCAGCGCGGTCGCCTTGGGCCTTGTCGGGGTGATGATCGTGATCTGGCCGCGTCTGTCGCTTGAGGCCATCGGAACCGCAGGCACCATTGGCGCGCTGTTCGTGTTAGGTGCATCCATCCTGCGAGCATTCGTCCAAATCCACATCCGCACCTTGGTCAAAACCGAACACACAGCGGCGATCGTCTTCTACTTCTCGCTGACGGCCACAACTCTCAGCCTGCTGAGCCTGCCCTTCGGGTGGATAGTTCCCACATGGACGGACCTGATACTTTTGATCGGCGCGGGATTGATCGGCGGGGCCGCTCAAATCCTGGTTACAGCCAGTTACCGCTTTGGTGCGGCATCTATGCTGGCACCCTTCGACTACACATCGCTGATCTTCGCAGCGCTCATCGGCTACCTGATTTTCGCCGAGCTGCCGACAACGGAAACGGTGATTGGCGCGTCATTGGTGGTACTGGGCGGCGTGCTGATCATCTGGCGCGAACGGCAATTGGGTGGCGGGCGCAGCAGGGCGCGGGCGGTGACAGACCCGAAGGGATAAGGAACCTTTCATCCACCGCTTCGTTATCCGGCTATGCCCCTCAAAAGCACACTCGCCCGCATCCTGCACCCTGTCGAAAAGATGGTCGACCGGATCAAGCACCGCCCAAACAAAACGCCGCTGATCGAGCCGTATCTGGGCTATGCGACGCCTGAAACGATCGTGTTGCGCGGTCGCATCCTCAGCCGGCAGCGACGCGGCGCGCCCAAACCGGATCAAGGCAAGTGGGCAAATTTCAAACAGATGCTGGCGCTGTTTGCCACGGACGAGGTGGCGAATGTGACCATTTCCACTGGCGATACGACCGCCATCAGCGATGAAGAAGGGTATTTCACCCTTGTGATCCCGCGCCCTGAAAAGCAATCAGGCTGGATTAGTGTCAACGTTCACCTGCCAGACAGCCCGCAGGAGACCGCAACGCTTGAGGCGCTGGTGCCAGCGCCAGACGCCACTTTTGGCATCATCTCTGACATTGACGACACGATGCTGGAAACCGGCGCCTACTCTTTGGCGCGAAACCTGTGGACATCCTTGACCGGCAACGCACTGACCCGCCGCGTCTTTCCCGACAGCATTGCCCTGATCGACGCTCTGCACGCGGGCCGGAACCCGGTGTATTATGTCAGTTCATCACCATGGAACCTGTTCCACTTCCTCCAAACGATCTTTACACGCAGCGGGCTGCACAAAGGGCCGATGTTCCTGCGTGACCTTGGACTTTCGGAAACACAATTCATTTCAGGCACACACGGCGATCACAAAGGGTCGGCCATTGATCAGATCCTGACCGCGCATCCCGACCTGCCTTTTGTCCTGATCGGGGACACCGGCCAGCACGACGCGCATGTGTATCTGACGGCGGCCCGCGCACATCCAACACAGGTCAAACGGGTCATCCTGCGCGAACCCGGCCCCGGACCGGACGACGACAGCAAACACGCGATCAAGGAATTGCAGGCACTTGGCGTGCGTGTCGACACCGGGCAAACGTTCTCTGACCTGCCTGAATTGTATAGTCAGCGTAGCGGAACATGGCAGGCCGAAGCTGATACAATCAGACCCTCCGCCCCAAAACACAGTGTTTCTGCGGCCAGCACATCCCGATGATTGCGATACGTCAAAACCATCATCCCATGCCCGTGGAACACATTGACAACCACAAAGGACAGGTCGGGTTGGGCAGCCAACGCTTTCGCCCAGTAAGCGCGCAATGCGGGCTTTCCGTGCAACGTGCCATGCCCGACAAGGCGCATCGCCTTTTATGAACGGAACACCACATCCTCGGCATAATGGGCCAGGATGCGGTTCAGATCATGTGCGTTCCACGCCGCCTCCCACTCGATGGCAAAGGCGTCGTAGTCCACGTTACTCGCGCACCAGCTTCTCATACCCTTCCGCGATCTCGCGGGTGATGCCGCCCACCTCAAAGTTGTAGTCTGCGATCTGCCCCACTGGTGTCACCTCAGCGGCGGTGCCGGTCAGCCAGCACTGCTCGAACCCTTCAAGCTCTTCCGGCATGATCACCCGCTCGTGCACTTTGATCTGGCGGTCCTTCAGCATTCCGACAACAGTCTGGCGCGTCAGGCCGTTCAGGAACACGTCGGCCTTGGGCGTATGCACCTCGCCGTCCTTCACAAAGAAGATGTTGGCGCCTGTGCACTCTGCCACGTAGCCGCGGTAATCCATGAAGAGGGCATCGGAACAACCCTTGGCCTCTGCCGCGTGTTTGGACGTAGTGCAGATCATATAGAGACCCGCCGCCTTGGCATGGACGGGCGCCGTCTCGGGCGACGGACGCTTCCACTTGGCGATGTCGATCTTCGCGCCCTTGTACTTGGCGTCGCCATAATAGCTGCCCCACTCCCACGCCGCGATGGCCAGGTGGACGGGGTTCTTGGCAGACGCGACACCCATATCCTCGCCCGCGCCACGCCACGCTACAGCGCGCACATAGGCATCTGTCAGTCCGTTCACGCTCAGCACTTCCTGCTTAGCGGCCTCAATCTCGTCCACTGTGTAGGGGATCTGGAAATCGAGCTCGCTTGCGGAAAAATGCAGGCGTTCCGAATGTTTGCGGCTCAGGAAAATCTTGCCGTTATAGGCGCGCTCACCTTCGAACACGGACGACGCGTAATGCATGGCATGGGTCAGAATGTGGACGTTCGCCTGACGCCAGTCGACCATTTGGCCGTCCATCCAGATTTTTCCGTCGCGATCATCATAGCCAGCCATGGCACCCTCCGAATTTACATTTATTGCGCAGATAAGTCCGATACGGTTACAAAGTTGCGCAAAACCTGCGATTCGATATCGCTTCAGTGTTGGAATGTCAACAAGACTGACTTAAACTGCCACAAAAGACGACGCTTTATGGGGGCGGGTATGGACGACGGACGGGCAACCACCACCAGAGGTGGAGAAAACCTGCTTTTCCTGACGGACGAACAGTTGCGGCAAGGTATCGAGGCGATGTTCTTTGCCTATCGCGGGTTTACCGCTGACCCGGATCGCATCCTGTCCGACATGGCATACGGGCGCGCCCATCACCGGGCGATCCACTTCATTAACCGTGCGCCGGGCACCACGGTCAACAACCTGCTCAACATCCTTGGTGTCACGAAACAGTCGCTCAACCGGGTATTGCGCACGTTGATAGAAGACGGGCTGGTCGAAAGCCGGATAGGCAAATCCGACAAAAGGGAACGGCATCTGTTCCTGACAGAAGATGGGCACGCGCTTGAGGGACGGTTGTCAGACGCACAACGGGCCCGTATGCGCGCGGCCTTTCGCGACGCGGGACCAGAGGCAGTGGCGGGCTTTCGCACCGTGCTAGAGGCAATGATGGACACGGAAATGCATCGGACCTATCAAAGACTTAAGGAGAGCGGTGCATGAGTGACTTCGATACCCATCTGTTGATCGTCGATGACGACGAACGCATTCGCAGCCTGCTGCAAAAGTTCCTGATGCGGAACGGGTTCCTCGTGACCTCTGCCCGCGATGCGGCTCATGCGCGTCGGGTTCTGTCGGGGCTCGATTTCGACATGATCGTGCTGGACGTTATGATGCCAGGCGAAGACGGGCTGAGCCTGTGCCGGTCCTTGCGTGAAACCCACGCCACGCCGATCCTGCTGCTCACCGCTAGGGGCGAGACTGGCAACCGGATCGAAGGGTTGGAGGCAGGCGCTGACGACTACCTGCCCAAACCGTTTGAGCCCAAGGAACTGCTGCTGCGCATCAACGCCATCCTGCGCCGTGTGCCCGACGTGGCCCCGGAAGAGGCTGCTCCCAAAATCCTCACCCTCGGCCCCATCCGATACGACATGGAACGGGGCGAGATGTGGCAGGGCGAAGACCTCGTGCGGCTCACGGCCACCGAGATGCAGTTGATGAAGATATTCTCCGGCAAACCCGGCGAAGCCATCAGCCGCGCCAAACTGGTCGAAGACTTGGGCCGTGACCGTGGCCAAGCGCAGGAACGGGCTGTGGACGTGCAGATCACGCGACTGCGGCGCAAGATCGAAAGCAACCCGAAGCAGCCCCGCTACCTGCAAACGGTGCGCGGCGCGGGATATATGCTCGCTCCGGATTGACCGTAAGGCGGATTTAAATTCGGCTTACCCGATAGCCCAACAGGACGCACACCAATGGCAACAGCCCTCCTGACCCATGCCGATGGTCTTTTGCACGTCACACCCCCCGGCATGCCCGAGCAAGTCGCGCGGCTTGACCATATCCAGCGCGCGCTTGCCGACCTCGACCTTGTCCGTGTCGATCCACCCCTTGCCGATGATGCGTCCATCGCGCTGTGCCATCCGCAGAACTACATCGACAGCGTCCGAGCCAAGATGCCAACCGACGGCTTCGCGGGCCTCGACAGGGAAACCGACGCCGAGACCTTCCTGTCCCCCACCTCCGAAAACGCCATCTGGCGCGCAGCCGGTGGTGCCGTCAAAGCGGTGGACATGGTGCTGGACGACGAGGTGACGAACGCCTTCGTCGCCATGCGCCCGCCGGGACACCACGCAGAACAGTCTCTACCCATGGGCTTTTGCATCTTTGGCAATGTCGCCATCGCAGCCAAGCACGCGCTTGAGGTGCACGGGCTGGAGCGTGTCGCAGTGGTCGATTTCGATGTCCACCATGGCAATGGCACCCAGGCGCTGCTTCAGGACGACCCGCGCGCGCTGGTCATCACCTCACAACAAATGCCGCTGTGGCCCGGCACCGGGCAGGCCTCGGACCGTGGGCCACATGGGACCGTCCTCAACATCCCGCTTGCGCCCCATACCGACGGTGCCCACGCGATTCAGGAATACGAACGTCAGGTCATACCGGCCCTGATCAAACACAAACCGGACCTCATCCTCATCTCTGCCGGGTTCGATGCGCATCAGGACGATCCGCTTGCCCAACTCAACTGGACGGCAGACACCTACACGCGCCTCACCGATATGCTGACGGAAACTGCACGAGAGCTGTGCAAGGGCCGGGTGGTGTCGGTGCTGGAAGGGGGCTATAATCTGGACGCGCTGGCCGCTTGCGCCCGCGCCCATGTCCAATCGCTGATGAAGGCCTCCACATGACTGACCGCCCCGTAGACGAAATGAGCTTCGAAGAAGCGATGGCCGAGCTGGAACAGGTGCTGGGCCAGTTGGAGCGGGGCGACGTGGCGCTGGACGATTCCATCAAGCTTTACGAACGTGGTGCCGCGCTTAAAGCGCGCTGCGAGAAGAAACTGAAAGAAGCTGAGGAGAAGGTTGCCGCCATCACCCTCGATGGCGATGGCAACCCCACTGGCCTGAAACCGGCAGGCGACCTGTAACCCATGTTCCGCGACCGGCTGAACGACACGGCTGCCGCCATTCAGGCGCAGTTTGATACGGTGTTGGGCACATTTGATGCCGTCCCGGTTGTGCGCGCCATGGCCCACGCAACAAACGGGGGCAAACGGCTGCGCGGTTTTTTGGTTCTGGAAAGCGCGCGGTTGCATGGAATAGACCCTAACAAGGCAATTTGGCCTGCCACCGGGATCGAAGCGCTTCACGCCTACTCCCTTGTCCACGACGATCTGCCCTGCATGGACGACGACGATCTACGTCGCGGCGAACCCACGGTGCATGTCAAATGGGACGAAGCCACAGCGGTGTTGGCAGGCGACGCCCTGCAAACACTCGCCTTTGAACTCGCAACACACCCGAGCGCCGGCAATGGCGACGTGTGTGCAGACCTTGCGCAATCACTCGCCAAAGCCTCCGGTGCCCAAGGCATGGTGCTGGGTCAAGCGCTCGACATCGCCGCCGAAACCGCCGACGCGCCCCTCACCCTTGACCAGATCACCGCCCTTCAACGCGGTAAGACCGGGGCACTGATCGAATGGTCCGCCACTGCGGGTGCGCGCATGGCCCAAGCCGATCTGGGACCGCTTCAAACCTATGCCCGCGCACTTGGCCTTGCCTTCCAGATCGCGGACGATGTGTTGGATATAACCAGTGACGCAGCCACCATGGGCAAAGCCACCGGCAAGGACGCTGATGCGGGCAAAGCAACCTTTGTTTCGCTTCTGGGACTGGACGAGGCGAAACGCCGCGCTGACCAACTCGTGACCGAAGCCTGCGACGCCTTACATGTATACCACGCGGACGGCGACGTGTTGCGGGACGCCGCCCGCTTTGTCGTGACCCGCAAGAGTTAGAGACTGATATGTCAGACCGCCCCAACACCCCGCTTCTTGATACCGTACAACGGCCTGCGGACCTCAAACGGTTCTCGGATGGGCAATTGCGCCAGATCGCAGACGAGGTGCGCGCCGAAACGGTATCCGCCGTGTCCGTCACAGGCGGACACCTTGGTGCAGGCCTTGGCGTGGTCGAACTCACAGTGGCGCTGCACGCCGTCTTTGACACTCCGCGCGACAAACTGATCTGGGACGTGGGCCACCAATGCTACCCCCACAAAATCCTGACCGAACGCCGCGACCGCATCCGCACTTTGCGGATGAAAGACGGGCTGAGCGGCTTCACCAAACGCTCTGAATCTCCTTACGATCCATTCGGCGCGGCTCACTCCTCCACCTCCATCAGTGCGGCCCTTGGGTTCGCCGTTGCGCGCGATTTGGGCGGCCAACCACCCGAAGGCTCCGGAGACGCCATCGCCGTGATCGGTGACGGGTCGATGAGTGCGGGCATGGCATATGAGGCGATGAACAACGCGGGCCACCTGGGCAAACGCCTGATCGTGATCCTGAACGACAACGAAATGTCCATCGCCCCGCCCACTGGTGCGATGTCCAGCTACTTGTCCCGGCTCTATGCCCAAAACCCGTTCCAGGACCTCAAGGCCGCCGCCAAAGGGGCTGTCAGCCTGCTGCCCGAACCGTTCCGCGAAGGGGCCAAACGGGCCAAGGAGATGCTCAAGGGCATGGCCGTTGGCGGCACGCTGTTCGAAGAGCTTGGTTTCAGTTATCTCGGGCCGATCGACGGGCATGACATGGACCAATTGCTGCCGGTCCTGCGCACGGTCAAGGACCGCGCAACCGGGCCCATCCTGATCCACGTTCTGACGAAGAAGGGCAAAGGCTACGCTCCGGCAGAAACCGCGCGCGACAAGGGTCACGCGACCGCAAAATTCGACCTGGTCACGGGCGAGCAGAAAAAAGCGCCCAGCAACGCGCCCAGCTACACATCCGTCTTCGCCCAGCACCTGCTGAACGAGGCCGAAGCCGACGACAAGATCTGCGCCGTCACCGCGGCCATGCCCGACGGCACCGGCCTGAACCTGTTCGCAGAACGCTACCCCAGCCGCTGTTTTGATGTGGGCATCGCGGAACAGCACGGCGTGACCTTCTCCGCCGCCCTCGCCGCCGGGGGAATGAAGCCGTTCTGCGCGATGTACTCAACTTTCCTGCAACGCGGTTATGATCAGGTCGTGCATGACGTCGCCATTCAGCGCTTGCCGGTCCGCTTCGCCATCGACCGCGCTGGCCTTGTGGGCGCCGACGGGGCAACCCACGCAGGCGCGTTCGACGTCGCTTACCTGTCCAATCTGCCCGGCTTCACCGTGATGGCGGCCGCGGACGAGGCGGAACTGGCCCACATGGTCGCCACTGCAGCGGCGCACAACGACGGCCCCATCGCCTTCCGCTTCCCGCGCGGCGAAGGCACTGGGGTCGAGATGCCGGAACGCGGCACACCGCTGGAAATCGGCAAGGGCCGCATGATCCAACGCGGCAAAGGCGTCGCCCTCCTGTCCTTCGGCACACGGCTGGAAGAGGTGCAAAAAGCTGCCGAGAACCTCGCGGCCAAGGGCATCACGCCGACCATCGCGGACGCCCGCTTTGCCAAGCCGCTGGACCGCGACTTGATCCTGCAACTGGCCGCAGATCACGAAGCACTCATCACGATCGAAGAGGGGGCCATAGGTGGCTTCGGCAGCCACGTGGCACAGCTTCTGGCAAATGAAGGCGTGTTCGACAGCGGGCTCAAGTACCGCTCCATGGTCCTGCCAGACATCTTCATCGATCAGGCCAGCCCGGCAGATATGTACGCCGTCGCAGGCATGAACGCCGACCAGATCGAAGCCAAGGTGCTTAACGTGCTTGGCGTTACGTCAATCGGTGAGGCGCGCGCGTAACCCTTGCGCGAACGGTGCCGTCTCGGCCAGTGTTAGGGTCACAATTAAGAGGCTCGGACACATGGACATCCATAGCCGCCCCGTTCTGTTCTACCGCTGGATCGTATTCCTTCTGGCGGCGGGCTATTGCCTGCAACAATTGCTGCTCGGCGCATGGAGCGGCGCAGGCGGGCCCTTCCGTTACCTCACGATCTGGGCACTGTTCCTATCGTTCTACGCCGCCAGTCGTATGCTGGCACTCAGCGAACACCGGATCACGCGCAAACACGAAGTGACGGCGATGTGCGCCGCCGTGCTGAATGTCATGGTCGTGTTCCTTTACTGGCGGCTTTACTTCACGGACCCGTCACTGGTGAACGGGCGCGGGCCCATCGACTGGTGGTTGCAATACTACCTGCATGCGCTTGGCCCCGCCCTGCAAATCATCGACGCGCTTTTCTTCGGCCGCGTGTTCCGCCGCGTCTGGCGCGCGGCCCTGCCCTTGATCATCATCATCGGGGCATACGTCGCTTGGGCGGAACTCTTCGTACAACGCTTCAACACCAAACCGGTCGGCGATGTGACCAGCGGGCTGCCCTACCCCTTCCTGAACTCTCTGGAATGGGCGGACCGCGTCACATTCTACGGCGTGAACGCGGCCACTGCTCTTGGATTACTGGCGGTGTTTGGCATCATCGGAGCGGTGATCTACCGTGTCTGGCAGCCTCAGGTCGCGGCCTGAACAACCCGCATCAGCGCGACGCCAATACCGCTCGCCACCACATAACCCGCGATCAGAAAATAGCCGTCCCGCGTCAGCAAGCCGAAGGACAACAGCGCCACCGCGCCTGCGCCAAAGGACGTAACAAAGGGCAACAGCTCAAGAAACGGCCACGACATCGGGATCGCCATACACACCAGCAAGGCCACCTGCCGCATCGGATTATGGGCCAGAAACCGCAGACGTGGATGTGAATGGCGATCAAACCATGTCGCAGGGCGGCGCAGCCAGTGGATCGCTTTCTGCAAACGCACGCGATCAATGCGTCTGCTCGCCAGCAGGGAGGGAAGCCAAAGGTGACGCCGTCCGGCAAGCGCCTGTCCGATCAACAGCAACAGAATGATGGCCGACAGCGTGGGCAAGCCGGGAATGCCGGACAGAGGCGACACCAGAAGGATGGACACCGCCAACACCACCGGCATGATCGATCGCTCGCCAATTTCGTCCAGAATGTCCTGAACCGACACCTTGTCATCGTCTCCCGCAACGTCCAGCGCATCCAGTAATTGGTTGAGCGTGCCATGCGTGTCGTCGGTCATTCCGACTGCTGCAGCAACGCGGCCAGCCCTTCCTTGTAGGTCGGGTACTTTAGCGTCACGCCCAGCGCATCCTTGATCCGGTCGTTCCGCACCCGCTTGCTTTCGGCATAGAAGCTGCGGGCCATCGGTGTCATCTCGGCCGTCTCGAAATCCTCGGCCGGTGGGATGGGCAGGCCCAGCAGATGGGCGGCATGTTCAATCACATCCTGCGGCGGGGCCGGGTCGTCATCACAGACATTGTATGCCGTGCCGGGGTCCGGGTTCGCGATAGAGGCGGCCACGATTTGCGCAATATCCTCAACGTGGATCCGCGAAAACACCTGGTTCGGCTTGATGATACGCCGCGCCGTGCCCGCGCGCACCTTGGCAAAGGGACCACGCCCGGGTCCGTAGATGCCCGCAAGGCGAAAGATATGCAGCAGCACATTGGGGATCGAAGCCCAGGCAGCCTCTGCCTCTTTCCGCCACTGACCACGCCGGGTCGAGGGGGACAGGGGCGTGTCCTCATCCACCCAATTGCCGCCATGATCGCCATACACACCGGTCGTGGACAGGTATCCAACCCACTCGAACTCCGCCGCCCGCGCTGCAATCTGATCGCCAACCGCACGCAACACCGGATCACCCTCGGCATCCGGCCCGGCAGAGATCAGAAGGTGCGTCGCAGTGCCGAGCGCCTCGGTCACATCGTCCCCGGGAAAAATCAATGGCTCGACTCCGGTCGCAGCCAACACTTCGGCCTTCTCGGCACTTCGGGTGGTTCCGATCACGCGCCAGCCTTGCGGGATCAGCAGTTCAGTCAACGCCTTGGCCGAATAGCCGTGGCCAAAGGAAAGTAGTGTCTTGGTCATGCCTCATAGGTGGCGCGGCGGGCGCGCGCGCACAAGCCCCTTGCCAAGGTCAGCGCCGCCCCGCCTAATCGGCACATGACCAAGGATCCGTCTCTCGAAAACGCCTACGCCCTCGAAACGCCCGAAGATTCGGTGCAGCTTTATTCCACTTGGGCCGACAGCTATGACAGCGATTTTGCCCGAGTTAGTGACTATATCCTGCACGAACAGGTCGCCCGCCACTTCGTGAATATCGGTGGGTTTGGCCCGGTTCTGGACGTGGGTGCAGGCACCGGCCTGTGCGGGGCCGCCCTGCGCGCCCGCGGGATTGGCCGGATCGACGGCACCGACATCTCGGCCGAGATGCTGGAAGTTGCGGCAGCCAAAGACATCTACCGCGCCACACGGGTCGAAAACATTTTCGACGGACTCGCCACACCATGCGGCCCCTATCAGGGCGCGGTCAGCTCCGGCACCTTCACCAACGGACATGTGGGGCCGGACGGGTTGGATGCCGTGATCGACGCCGTACGCCCGCGAGGATGGATCGTTGTTTCAGTGAATGCACAGCATTACGAAACAACCGGGTTCGCAGAAAAAATGTCCGTGTTAGAGCCACATATCGCAGACCTCAGCACAACCGAAGTCGCTATATACGGCCCAAACGCCACAGGCTCGCACGCCAAGGACACAGCCCTGCTGCTGGCCTTCCGCCGCGCCTAATCCTTGTCGAAAAACGGCGTCACTTGCGCGACAATCACGGCATTCTCGTCCAGCGCCCGCTGCATCAAAGCCCGCTCCTCGCCGTCAATCTCATGTCCTTCGGCCAACCGCTCATCCGCGGTGCCATACCCTGTCACGTCCAAGGGCGCGGTATCCGCCTGCTTCAGCAGCGCCACGGTCTCACGGACTGCTTCCGCCTCGTCCACACCGCTGGCAAAGCACATGAGCGCTGCGCCGGTCGCACCGTCTGGCAGACCGTCACCGTCCTTGCGCCCTATCTGCACAACCAGCGTATAAACCTGCTGCCGCGATGGCGCCTTGGTCTTTGGGTTCTTGGAGTTCGACATAACAATGGGCCGCCGCAGTTAGACAGCGACAGCCCTAGCCCAATTCGAGGCGGTGTAAAAGCGTCAGGCGCTGCGGACCGCGCGACCCACTGCGATTAGCAGGCACGCACCCACGACACCCACAAATAGTTGCCCGATCCATCCACCCAGTGACGACCCGAAAACAAAGGTCAGGATCGCGTTGAACACGACCGCGCCAAGGATCCCCAACACGATGTTCAGCAACAGCGAATGATCGGTCTTCATGATCTTTTCCGCGATCCAACCCGCAAGCGCACCCACGATGATCGCGGCAAACCAACCCAGTCCAGTCATCGGTCTTCTCCCTCTGTCAGTTGAGGGGATAACCGATGAGCAAGCCATTCGTTCCGATCAGTCGCGCAGCAATTCGTTGATCGATGTCTTGGAGCGGGTCCGTTCGTCCACCTTTTTCACGATCACGGCGCAATACAGGTTCACGCCATTCTTTGACGGCATGGACCCTGCCACAACAACGGACCCCGCAGGCACTTCGCCATAGGTAAACTCGCCCGTCTCGCGGTCCACGATTTTGGTCGACTGACCGATGAACACGCCCATGCCCAGTACGGACCCTTCGCGCACGATGCAGCCTTCGACCACTTCGGACCGGGCCCCGATAAAACAGTTGTCCTCGATGATGGTTGGTCCGGCCTGCATCGGCTCCAACACACCGCCAATGCCCACGCCGCCCGACAGGTGCACGTTCTTGCCAATCTGCGCGCAGGAGCCGACGGTCGCCCATGTATCAACCATAGTGCCTTCGTCCACATAAGCGCCTAGGTTCACGAAAGACGGCATCAGAACCACGCCCGGTGCGATGAAAGCAGACTTGCGGACGATGCAGTTTGGCACGGCACGAAAGCCTGCCTCTTTCCAACGATTCTCGCCCCAGCCCATGAATTTGCTGTCAACCTTGTCCCACCAGCCGCCGCCCTGCGGGCCGCCATCCTGCTGTTCCATGTCCTTGATACGAAAGCCCAGAAGCACCGCCTTCTTGGCCCACTGGTTCACATGCCAATCGCCGCTGTCCTGCTTTTCCGCCACACGCAGCTTGCCACTGTCCAAAGCGTTCAGCGTGTCCTCGATCGCCTCGCGCGTCTCGCCCGTGGTCGCAGGCGTGATGCTATCGCGGGCGTCCCACGCGGCTTCGATGGCGGTTTCAAGCTGGGCGTTGGACATGGTGATCCCCTTTGTCGGTGCAATGTGTTGGCGGTGCTATATGCGGACCCACCCGCCGTTGCAATCGGACGGGGGTATTCCTGACTTGTTGCAAAGGCTGGGGCGGGCAAGTCTACGGCTCAGTCACGCGTCAATTTTTCTGGCGCTCCTGACGGTATTTTAGGGAGGTTTTTCAGATGACGCAGACATTGTTTCCATTGGCGGTGATCATTCTTGCAGGCTCGCTTGCCGCTTTGCAGGCACCGGTGAACGCAGCCCTCGGGGCCAGCCTTGGCTCTGGCGTTGCGGCGGCCACCATTTCGTTTGGCGTGGGATTTGTCGTGCTCTTGGCGATCATGCTGTCCTCTGGTCAGGTCGACCACCTCGCGCGTGTTCTGTCGGTGAACCGTTGGCTTTTGCTCGGCGGCCTTCTGGGTGCGTTCTATGTCTGGGCCATTCTGTGGACGATCCCACTGCTGGGCGTGGTCACGGCCATCTCTGCCATGATCCTCGGGCAGCTTATCGTTGCGCTGGCGCTGGATGCGTTTGGCCCCTTTGGCCTGCCCATTCACGAGGTGTCAGTGCCTCGAGTTCTTGGCGTCGTGCTGGTGGCAAGCGGCCTCATATTGTCCAAGGTCTGACAGACGACCACGCGTGGACAAAGCGCTGCCAACCTGCCACTAACTCAGGACCTTGCGGACAGGAGCCCACGCATGAAAGACGACCACCGCAGCCCATTTCGCGATGCGCACACGGACCGACAAGCCGCCGAAGGTGTGCCCGACACACCGCAAACGCGGTCGCCCGCGTATGGTCTGGCTTTTGCTGATCCGGAATTTCTGTGCCGCGATGAACTGCGCCCCGTGCGGCTGCAACTGGAACTGCTCAAACCCGAAATGCTGATGAACGAGCAGGGGATCGAATCAACCATCGTCCTGTTTGGTGGTGCGCGAATCCCTGACCCCGTGGACAAAGGCAGTGCTCGCACCCAAACACTTGCCGATCTGTCGCAATTCTATGACGAAGCGCGTGAGTTTTCGCGCTTGATGACCCTGAAATCCATTGACAGCGGGTGCACTGAAAACGTCATCGTCACGGGCGGCGGTCCCGGCGTGATGGAGGCAGGCAACCGTGGGGCGGTGGACGCAGGTGGCCATTCCATCGGGCTGAACATCGTTCTTCCCCACGAACAAGCGCCGAACGCCTTTGTCACGCCTGACCTGTGTTTCAACTTCCACTATTTCGGCATTCGCAAGATGCACTTCCTGATGCGCGCCCGCGCCATCTGCGTCTTCCCGGGCGGCTTCGGCACGCTCGACGAATTGTTCGAAGCGCTGACCTTGATCCAGACGGGCCGCATGGAACGCGTGCCCTTCCTGCTGTTTGGCAAGGCCTTCTGGGAGAAGATCATCAATTGGGACGCGCTGGCCGATGCCGGCACGATCTCTGCCGACGATCTGGATCTGTTCCGCTTTGTCGATACCGCGCACGAAGCCATCGAATTGATCGAAAGCTGGGGGCCAACCGACAAACGTGGTGAAATTCCGGGGCGCTAGTCCAACAACAAGGCGCCCGGCGTATTCAGCACGTTATCAATGCAAACAGTGTGGGCCTGAACCCACAGTCAGTTCAGGCAGCGACATCGGCTGGCAGTTTGCACACAGGCACGCGGTGCGGCAGTGTTTCGACAATGTCACCGGCCTCGGTCTCGCGGATGCTATAGCCATAGCCCGCCAAACGGTGTTTCCACTCGCGACGCGACAGCGCCTGGCTACGCTCACGGCTCACCAGATCCAGAACATGCGCTTCGGCAAATTGCTCTTGTCCAAAGATAATCGACATACCAATCACTCCATTTCCTTTTCCCTGAGCCTGTCATGCCGAAGTACCAAGGCCCTATTGGTGCGCAAACAGGAAAAGATTGTGACCATTTCGAGAACAGTACACGGATAGCGAGCAACTAGGTTTGGGCGCGGCGCATCCACATGGTGCGGTTTGGGTCCATCGGGGCAAAGCCGTATTTCTCATACAGCCCGTGCGCGTCACGGGTCGACAGCATCCAGCCTGACACCACCTTCAGCTGTGGGTGCGAAAACAACGCGTCCATCAGAACATGGGCCAGCCCGCGCCCACGGTGCGGCTCAAACACGATCAGGTCGTAGATATAGGCGTGATATACACCGTCCGTGATGGCCCGGGCGACGGCGACCTGCTGCCCATCCTCGAACACACCAACCACGGCTGATCCGGCAAAGGCGCGGCGAATATCTTCGGCCTGCCGCCCTTGCCCCCAGTAACTCGACTGCACAGCGGGCACGATCTGATCAAAGTCAAACCGTTCCACATCCGTCACAATGTCAAACGTCACCCCAGACCCGCTTCGGCAGCAATCTCCTTGCGGCTCTTGCGGGCGCGCTCGGTCGCGGATTTCAGCTGCCCACACGCGGCCAGAATATCCTCACCCCGCGGCGTGCGAATGGGGCTGGCATAGCCCGCATTGTAAATGATGTTGGCAAAAGCGCGGATACGGTTGTTCGACGACCGCTTGTAAGGCACACCAGGCCATTCGTTGAACGGGATCAGGTTCACCTTGGCCGGGATGCCCTCCAGCAGCTTCACCAACCGGTGCGCATCAGCGTCTGTATCGTTCACACCATCCAGCATCACGTATTCAAAGGTAATGCGTTCCGAATTACGCCCGCGCGGATAGGCTTTCAAAGCCTCCAACAACGCCTCGATGTTCCACCGCTTGTTGATAGGCACCAGTTTGTTGCGGACCTCATCCGTGGTCGCATGGAAGGACACGGCCAACTGACAACCAATCTCATTCGCGGTCCGCTCGATCTCCGGCACCACACCCGATGTGCTCAACGTGATCCGACGGCGGGACAACTGAATGCCCTCCTCGTCCATGCAGATCTTCATCGCGTCGCGCACGTTCTCGAAATTATAGAGCGGCTCGCCCATGCCCATCAGCACGATATTCGACAACAGGCGCGTCTCATCCTTGGGCGCACCGGGCACAGGCCACTCATCCAGATCGTCGCGCGCCATCATCACCTGGCCCACAATCTCGGCAGAGGTCAGGTTGCGCACCAGTTTCTGCGTGCCGGTGTGGCAAAAAGAACAGGTCAGCGTGCAACCAACCTGAGAGGACACACACAGCGTCCCCCGGTCTTCCTCGGGAATAAAGACAACCTCAACCTCATGCCCGCCCGCAATGCGAACCAACCACTTGCGGGTGCCATCCACACTCACCTGCTTGGACACAACCTCAGGCACCTCAATCACAAAGCGCTCGGCCAACTCGGCGCGGTATGCCTTGGACAGGTTGGTCATGACGTCGAAGTCACGCACACCCCACTGGTAAATCCACTGCCAGATCTGACCCACACGCATCTTGGCCTGCTTTTCGGGCGTACCATGAGCGATCAACACCTCGCGCAACTGCACACGGGTCAAACCAACAAGGTTGATCGGCCCCTCCGGCAATTTCCGGGGGATCGTCAAAACATCCTGCGTGATCGGCGCGTCAGCCATGGCTCTGTCCATCGTTGGGGTGATGCGCCCCTATATAGGAAAGCAACCGACAATCAAAAGGATTCGCCCAAACGAAAAAGAGCAGCGGCGCGACACCACTGCTCTCTTCATCTTGCCAAATAAACTCCGGGGGGCCCGAAGGGCGGGGGCAGAGCCCCCTCCACAGATCACTCGGCCGCAACGCTCGTTTTCGGTTCCCATGCAAACGGGGCAAAGGCCGCGTCGGTGGGTGTCTCAAACAATGCATTGGTAAAGTTCGACATCACCTTCTGCGCATAGATCAGAATCGTATCCAGGATCGCGCGCTCGCCGTACCCGGCGGCCTCAAAGGCGGCGATGGCATCGGCGCCGGGGCGGCCGTGGCTCTCGCGGATGGCCAGGGTAAAGGTGCGCAGCGCTTCCAGCTTCTCGGGCAACGGGGTCTCGTCACGCAGGGCGTTCACGATATCCTCGTCGATTTTCTCCATCTTCGCGATGCCAGTGTGGGCGGGCACGCAGTAGTGGCAGGTGTTGGCGACATTGATGGCCATCCACACAACAGTCCGCTCTTCGGGAGTGAAGGCGGTCCCGTTGATCGCAAGGCGGTGCAGATGCTGGTAGCCTTCAAGCAGGCCGGGGCTTTCCGCCATCACGCCGTGCAGGCTGGGCAGACGACCAAACGCCTTGATGGAGTTTTCCAGCAAGGGCTTCGAGGCGTCGGGGGCAGTGTCGAGGTTATGAACAGTTGTGGTGACCATTGGGGTCTCCTTTTCGCATTGGGACGCCAAGCGATCTAATAAGGAACCAATAAGTTCCCAACTGCTCAGATGCACGAAGGGGCCGTGCACTGATGCACAGCCCCTCGCGGCCTTGTGAATTGAAATCTCGTCGCGCGTTACCCGCCGCAGCGGGCTTCGGCATCTTCGACCGCGGCGGTGAAGCCCAGCAGTGAAAACGTATCTTTTGTGGTGGTGCCACGGCTCGACACGCCGGTCACAATTGCGTCGGCCCCACGTTTCATCGCGGTCACGATCTTGGAGTCATCCGCCGGGGTCGCAGGCCACGCCCACTCCCCATCGGTGAACAACTCAAACTCGTTGCCACTGATGTTCACATTCACAGTCGATCCCGGCCGGAATGGATAGCCGCCGGTGAACGCCACCTGCCCCTTGGCCTCTGCGCTTGGGCGATAGAAGACCATCAACAGGATCTGCCCCCGGGTCGCCGCCACAACGCGGCCCTCGCGGGTGTTGACCACTTCCTTGGGCGTCGCAACACCCCAGCATTCTGTCGGGTTATCCTCGACAAAAACGCTCCAGTCGGTTTTCGCCGCCACACGGTTGGTGCTTTGCTCCTGAGCAACTCCAGCCCCCGCCATAAGCGAGAGTGCGCCGACCAAGCCAATTACTGTCTTTCCTAATGCCATCACCACAGCCTCCAAGCTGTCACAAACCTCAATACCTGATCCGTCCCACGGGCACGCCATTTTCAGCGCATTCTCTTGCAAGGGCGGTCTTTCTTCTCGACAAGTGGCACATTAGCGCGAAACGCGCGACGCAGGAAAGATGAATTGGCAGGAAATCGCCAAGAAGTGAGGAAAAGATGACGCATCCGGCGCATGGTGCTGTGACACTGACCGAAATCTGGCGCGGCCCTTTCCTGGAAAGTGCCCATCAGGGCCACGCGGTGGTCTGCGATGCCACCGGCCAGATCGTGGAAAGCTGGGGTGAACCGGGCACCGTCGTGCTGCCCCGCTCGTCCTCCAAGATGATCCAGGCGCTGCCCCTGATCCAAAGCGGCGCGGCCGCGGCCCACAGCCTCACACCCGAACATTTTGCGCTGGCCTGCGCGTCCCACCAGGGCGCTCAAGTGCACACAGACAAAGTCGGCACATGGCTGGATGCCATTGGGTGTGCTGATGACGACTTCAAATGCGGCCCCCAGGAATCACGCGACATCGATGTGCGGGATGCCATGATCCGCGCCCACGAATCCCCCTGCCGTATCCACAACAATTGCTCGGGCAAACACACCGGCTTCCTGACGCTGGCAAAACACCTTGGCGCGGGTCCCGACTATGTTAACCCTGACCACCCCGTGCAAAAGGCTTGCCTCGAAGCCTTCGAACGGGTCACGGGTGAAACCTCTCCTGGCTTCGGCATCGACGGCTGTTCCGCACCCAACTTCGCCTGCACATTGCATGGCATGGCGCGCGCCATGGCCCACTTCGCCGCTGCAGATGACGACAGCGCCGAAGCTCTCCTGCATCGCGCAATGGCACACCACCCCGATCTGGTTGCTGGCGAAGGACGCGCCTGCACCCGCCTGATGCGCGCGATGAACGGCAAGGTCGCGATCAAAACCGGGGCCGAGGCGTTCTTTGTCGCCATCCTGCCCGATCAGAAGATGGGCGTAGCGCTGAAGATCACGGACGGCAGCACGCGGGCCGCCGAATGCGCCATCGCTCAAATCCTTGTTCGGCTGGGCGCGCTTGATCCCAACCACCCGGAGGCACTGGCCTACACCAACGGTCCCATCCGCAACTGGGACGGATTGGTCACAGGACACATGCGGGCCGCCCCCGCCCTGCTCTAGGGCGGATCAAGATCCGCCTTACAGTTACCCCCCGCACCACGCACAAGTCACAAAGGCGGAGGATACCTCCGCCTTACATCTCGATGACGGGTGCCACCTCGACTGACCCGGAGCCGTCCGCAACCATCGGGCACCCCTTGGCCATCTCGCACGCCTCCTCGGGCGTGTCGGCCTGTACAATGGTAAAGCCGGATATCGGATTGGCCCCGCCATTCCCGGCGACACCCGATGCGGTCACAGTCATCGACTGCCCCACAGGATGTCCGCCATTCACAACGGCCTTTCCCATATCCTCAAACCACTTGCCCCAGGCCGCCATGGCCCTTTCACCCTCTTCCTGCGTCTCGGGGATCGTCCCCCCATGATAGGCAAACATATATTCCGGCATGCCCAGTCCCTCCCTGTTGGCTGGAAAAAGAGTACCACGATTCGGTCCATCTTCTGTGTTCTAGAAAAATCCCGGCGAAGGCCGCAGGTCGCGGGCAGAGCCGCTACGCACTCACAAACTCGGACCTTGCGTAACCCTGAAGATACAACAGAGCCGTCAAATCCCCGAAATTCACCCGCACATCACATCGCGCCGCCACGGCAGGCTTGGCGTGCAGGGCCACCCCCATCCCGGCGCGCGCCAACATGCCCAGATCATTGGCCCCATCACCAACAGCCAGCACATCGACCTCACCAATCCCAAGCCGGGCTGAAATCTCCTCCAGCGCATCGACCTTGGCTTGCTGTCCCAGAATCGGCCTCCTGACCTCTCCGGTCAGCACACCAGCTTCGGCTAGCAAGGTATTGGCACGGTTTTCATCAAACCCAAGATGCGCCGCCACGGCAGAGGTGAACGCCGTAAACCCACCGGACACCAACGCAGCATAGGCGCCGTGCGCCTTCATGGTCGCCAGCAACGTCGACCCACCAGGCATCATCGTGATCCGCGTCGCCAACACGTCGCCAATCACACTCTGCGGCAGGTCTTTCAGCAGCCCGACACGCTCGCGAATGGCCGCCTCAAAATCCAGTTCACCATTCATGGCACGGGCCGTGATCGCCTTCACCCGGTCGCCAAATCCCGCCACATCGGCCAGTTCATCAATGCACTCCTGCTGGATCATGGTGCTGTCCATGTCTGCAATCAGCATCTTCTTGCGCCGCCTTTCCATTGGCGCAATCACCAGATCCACACCCAGCGCCTGCAGATCTGCCCACACATCCCACCGATTGTCCGGCACGCGCTCCAACGAAAACGCCGCCGCCTCGTCCACGGCCAACCACTGCACATCGCCGCCACCCCACGCATTGCGCAGGTTGTCGATCAGGGCAGGGTCGAGGGACGGATTGGCAGGATCCGTTAACAGGGTACAAACAAACATGAAGGTCAGTTTCCGATACGCGACAGGCATGTCGCAAATAAATGCTCAAGCGGCGCTATAGCCCCGGATTCCCGGTTGCACCACCCCAAGCCCACCCGTACATGCCGCAGTGGGACACCCTTCCCCAACGAAGGGCGCATATCTGTAAGGATAACATCAGATGGCTACTCAAGCACCGGCAACGCGGCCGGCAAACCCGCGTTTTTCCTCTGGCCCTTGCGCCAAACCCCCCACCCATGACCTGACCGCATTGGCTGACGCGCCCCTTGGCCGCTCGCACCGGGCTGCCGTGGGCAAGGCGAAACTCAAACAGGCAATCGAAGATACGCGCGACATCCTCGGCGTACCTGCCGACTACAAGATCGGCATCGTGCCCGCTTCCGACACCGGCGCTTTTGAAATGGCGATGTGGTCGCTGCTGGGCGAGCGCCACGCGGACATGGTCGCATGGGAAAGCTTCGGCGCGGGCTGGGTCACGGACGTGGCCAAGCAACTGAAAATTGAACACACCGTCCACACCGCCGACTACGGGCACATCGTGGACATGGCCGCCCTGAACTACGACAACGATGTCTGCTTCACATGGAACGGCACGACCTCCGGCGTGCGCATGGCAAATGGCGACGCGATCCCGGCAGATCGCGCCGGGCTCACACTCTGCGACGCAACCTCCGCCGCCTTCGCGATGGACCTGCCGTGGGACAAGCTCGATGTGACGACGTTCAGCTGGCAAAAAGTGCTGGGCGGCGAAGCGGCCCACGGCATGCTGATCCTGTCCCCCCGCGCCGTGGAACGGCTGGAAAACTACACGCCCCCGTGGCCCTTGCCCAAGATCTTCCGGCTGACCAAAGGCGGCAAATTGATCGAAGGGATTTTCGTCGGCGAAACCATCAATACACCGTCGATGCTCGCAGTCGAAGACTACCTCTTCTCGCTCAACTGGGCGCGCGAGGTCGGTGGACTCAAAGGCCTGATCGCCCGCGCCGACGCCAATGCAAAAGCGGTCTGGGACTTCTGCGACAGCCACGACTGGATCGACAACCTCGCCGTTGACCCTTCCACACGGTCCACCACCTCCGTCTGCCTCAAGTTCACAGACGACCGGATCACGGACGGTGCCGCCTTCGCCAAGGCCGTCGCAAAACGGCTTGCGGACGAAAACGTGGCCCTCGACATCGGCGCCTACCGCGACGCCCCTCCGGGCCTGCGCATCTGGTGCGGCGGCACGGTCGAGACAGCAGACATCGAAGCGATGCTGCCCTGGCTCGCCCACGCGTTCGAGACCGAAATCGCGGCGGGCTGAAGTCCGCCCTACCGCTATCCCCCAATTCCGTAGGCCGGGCTTCAGCCCGGCACTTACGCAAGGACAAGACAATGCCCAAAGTACTCATCTCTGACAAACTCTCCGAAGCCGCCGTGCAAATCTTCCGCGACCGCGGGATCGAGGTCGTCTTCCAACCTGACCTTGGCAAAGACAAGGACAAACTGGCCGAGGTCATCGGCAACTATGACGGCCTCGCCATTCGATCCGCCACACGTGTCACACCAACGATCCTGAAGAATGCCACCAACCTCAAGGTCATCGGCCGCGCGGGTATAGGCACCGACAATATCGACAAGGAAGAGGCCAGCAAAAAAGGCGTGATCGTGATGAACACGCCCTTCGGCAACATGATCACAACCGCCGAACACGCCATCGCAATGATGTTCGCCGTCGCCCGCCAAATCCCTGAAGCGTCGGAATCGACCCACGCAGGCAAATGGGAAAAGTCCAAGTTCATGGGCACCGAGTTGACGGGCAAAACGCTCGGCGTCATTGGTGCAGGTAATATCGGTGGCATCGTCTGTGATCGCGCCCGCGGCCTCAAGATGAAGGTGCTGGCCTACGACCCCTTCCTGGGCGAAGAAAAAGCCGACAAAATGGGCGTCGAAAAGGTCGAACTTGAGGACCTGATCAAGCGTGCCGACTTCATCACCCTGCACGTGCCGAAAACCGAGCAGACCGCCAATATGATCACCGCAGACCGCATCGCGATGATGAAACCCGGCGTGCGGATCATCAACTGCGCCCGTGGCGGCCTCGTGGACGAAGAAGCACTGGCAGCAGCCCTCAAATCCGGCCACGTGGCAGGGGCCGCCTTCGATGTGTTCGCCGAAGAACCCGCCAAGGAAAACGCGCTGTTCAATCTGCCCAACGTCGTCGTCACGCCCCACCTTGGCGCGGCCACCACGGAGGCGCAGGAAAACGTCGCCCTGCAAGTGGCCGAGCAAATGGCCAATTACCTGCTCACCGGTGCCGTCGAAAACGCGCTCAACATGCCCTCCGTGACGGCGGAAGAGGCGAAAGTCATGGGCCCCTGGGTCAAGCTCGCCGGTCATCTGGGCAGCTTCATCGGCCAGATGACGGACGAACCGATCAAGGCGATCAACATCCTCTATGATGGCGTGGTCTCCACCATGAACCTAGATGCGCTGAACTGCGGCGTGATCGCGGGCATCATGAAGCGCGCCAACCCGGATGTGAACATGGTCTCCGCCCCCGTCATCGCCAAGGAACGCGGCATCCAGATCTCCACCACGAACCAGGAAAAGTCCGGCGCGTTCGAGGGGTATATCAAAGTCACGGTCGTGACCGACAAGCGCGAAAGGTCCGTCGCGGGCACGGTCTTCTCGGACGGCAAACCGCGCTTCATCCAGATCAAGGGCATCAACATCGATGCCGAGATTGGCGCCAACATGCTCTACACCACGAACGAGGACGTGCCGGGCATCATCGGCCTTCTGGGCAACACGATGGGCAAGAACGGCGTGAACATCGCGAACTTCACGCTGGGCCGCGCGGATGTCGGCGGCGAAGCCATCGCGCTGCTTTATGTCGACGACCCGATCCCCAGCGACGTGCTGAACACACTGGACGGCACCGGCATGTTCACGCAGGTCAAACCGCTGGCCTTCGATGTTGCCCAATGACGGGGCGCACGAACGGGGCCTGACGTGCGGGGCGGAGGACACCTCCGCCTTACGATCACCCCCGAACTGACCTACAAGCATGGGCGAACCGCAAGGACCGTCCATGCCACCCGCAGCCTACATCCTGTGCACAAGTCCCCGCAGCGGCAGTACTTTGCTCTGCACCCTCCTGCGCGACAGCGGCGTCGCGGGCCATCCGCAATCATGGTTCCATCGCCCATCACTTGAGGATTGGTGCAGGGGCCTCGACCTGCCCTCGGCCACACCGCTTACAGACATCTTCACCGCCGCCACCATCAAGGGTCGTGGCGGCACCAATATCTTCGGCCTCCGCCTGCAACGCCACAGCGCCCCGTTCTTCATTGCCCAACTGCGCGCCACGCACCCGCTGGCAACCAGTGATACCGCCGCCATCGCCGCACAATTCGGCCCCACCAAGTACATCCACCTGCACCGCGCCGACAAAGTGGCCCAAGCCGTCTCCCTCGTCCGCGCGGCGCAAAGCGGCCTCTGGCACCGCAACGCCGACGGATCAGACCTCGAACGCACGGGCCAAGGACAAACACCGCATTACGACCCACAGGCCATCGCCGCGGAACGGGACGCCCTCACCACCTATGACGCAGAATGGGAGGCTTGGTTTGCCGAGCAAGACATTGCCCCCATGCGGCTCACCTACGACGCCTTAGCAGCCAACCCGGCAGAGGCGCTGCACAAAACACTCGCCTTCCTCGACCTGCCCATAGCGGGCGAACCCAAACCAGCCACGGCCCCCCTCGCTGACGCAATCAACGCAGACTGGATCACCCGTTTCAAAGCCGACACCGCGACCTGAGCACCTCGTAAGGCGGAGGCATCCTCCGCCTTGCCCCCCACCGCAATATTGCTACGGTGCCCGCCATGCCTTCACTCGAAACCTTGCTCGCCTTCGTCGTCGCAACCGCGATCTTTGCCTACATCCCCGGCCCGGCAATGCTCTACGCCACAGCGCAAACACTGGCGCGTGGGGCAAGGGGTGGCCTGATGGCAGCGCTTGGCCTTCATATGGGTGGCTACGTGCACGTCATTGCCGCCGCGTTCGGCCTCGCCGTCCTGTTCGATCTGGTCCCGCCGCTGTATGTTGCGCTCAAATTCGTCGGCGCGGCCTACCTGATCTGGCTTGGCATCCAGATGATCCGCACCCGCAATACCCGTGTTCACGCCGAACCACAGACGGGCAAAGACCCCAAACGCGCCTTCCGCCAAAGCGTGATGGTCGAGGTGCTGAACCCGAAAACTGCGCTCTTTTTCGTGGCCTTCCTGCCGCAGTTCTCGGACCCGGCTGCGGCGCTGCCGATCTGGGCGCAACTCCTGATCCTTGGCACGGCCGTCAACATCATCTTCTCCAGCGCTGACCTGATCTGCGTAGCGCTAGCGCACCGCATCTCGACCCTCGTGGCGCAGTCGGAAAACGCCACTGCGCGGGCCAAAGCGATGGGCGGCTCGATCCTCGTAGGGCTCGGCCTCACGGTCGCTCTGGACCGCTAGGGGCGAAACCCGGTAAGGCGGACGTGTCGTCCGCCCCATACGAAAGCGCACCCATGCCCCCCATCTACGCCATCGGCGACATCCACGGCCAACAGGCCGAACTGGACCGCGTCCTGTCCCTGATCCAAGCGGATGGCGGCACAGACGCGCAGATCGTCTTTCTGGGTGATTACACCGACCGAGGCCCCGACAGCCGCACCACACTCGACACATTGATCGCTGGGCGGGACACAGGGCGCAACTGGACGTTCCTCAAGGGCAACCACGACCGTATGTTCGAATGGTTCATGGGCAACCCGATCCGGCACGACCCCCACATGATGGTCGAGCTGTACTGGCTGCACGACCGCCTTGGCGGCAATACAACACTGGCCTCCTACGGTGTCGACGCCAGCGGCCACCGGCGGGAAAAGGACGTGCAGGCGGATGCCCGTGCCGCCGTACCCGACGCCCACCTGACCTTCCTGCGCGACCTTCGCCTGATGCACATCGTGGGGGACATCATGTTCGTGCACGCGGGTATCCGCCCTGGCGTCGCGATCAAGGATCAGACGGAAGAAGACCTGCTCTGGATCAGGCAGGACTTTCATAACAGCACGGTGCCGCACCCCAAGCTGATCGTGCATGGCCACACCCCGGTCGATGAAGCAACGCACTACGGCAACCGGGTCAACCTCGACAGCGGCGCGGGTTACGGCAAGCCCCTGACCGCGGCGGTGTTCGAAGGGGGCAAGGTCTGGCTGTTGACGGACCAGGGACGTCAGGCGCTGACCCCGTAAGGCGGACGTGTCGTCCGCCCAACCCTCAGGTCCAGTCCAATACAACCTTGCCAGAAGAGCCCGACTTCATCGCCGCAAACCCGGCCTCGAACTCGGTCGCCTTGAACCGGTGCGTGATCACGCCCGACACATCCAGCCCGTTCTGCAACATCGCAATCATCTTGTACCAGGTCTCGAAAATCTCGCGCCCATAGACGCCCTTGATGGTGATGGCCTTGAACACAATCCGGCTCCAATCTACCGGGCTCTTGCCGGGCGGAATCCCCAACATCGCAATGCGTCCGCCCATGGTCATCGCCTCGACCATCTGGTCGAGCGCTTGCTGATTGCCCGACATCTCAAGACCCACGTCAAAGCCTTGGGTCATCTTCAATCCCGGCATCACATCGACCAGTTTCTGCTCGGCGACATTGACCGGCAGCACGTCTGCCACACGCGCCGCCAACGCCAGCCGGTCCGGGTTCACATCCGTGATCACCACGTTCCGCGCACCCACATGCCGCGCGACAGCGGCGGCCATGATCCCGATAGGTCCAGCGCCCGTCACCAGAACATCTTCTCCAATCAGATCAAAACTCAGCGCGGTGTGAACCGCATTCCCGAGCGGGTCCAGAATGGCCCCGATATCGTCGTCTATCTCATCCGGCAGCGGCACCACGTTGAAGGCAGGCAGCCGCAGATATTCGGCAAAGGCCCCCTGCTCATTCACGCCGATCCCGCGCGTCGCCGGATCCAGATGAAACTTGCCCGCGCGGCTCTGACGCGAGGTGGTGCCGATCAGATGCCCCTCCCCCGAACAGCGCTGGCCCAGCGCCAACTCTTCGACATTCCGGCCCATATCCACAATCTCACCGGCAAATTCATGCCCCGTGATCAACGGCGTCGGCACAGTGGCCGAAGCCCACGCATCCCAATTCCAGATGTGAATATCGGTCCCGCAAATCCCGGTTTTCTTCACCCGGATCAACACATCGTCGGGTCCAATCTCCGGCACCGGGGCCGCGACTTTCCACAGCCCTTCTCGCGGGTAAGTTTTTTCAAGCGCCATCATCTGGTTCATGCTGCTGCCCCCCGCTCAAACACCAGCCAGGTCCACGTCACATCCGCCGCACGGTTTCCCTGTTGCAAAGACTGTTTTTCCTTGCGTCTCAAAAGGGTCAGGCCAAGTGCGTCGGCTTGCGCCAAGGTGGCCTCTGTATCAATCCCGACCACCGGTCGCTCCGGGTGCCCACGCCCATGACGCAAGGACAAAACCATGCGCCCACCAGCAGCCAAAAGCCCGGTCAAACGGGCCAGTGCCGCGGGGCGATCACCGGGCGCAACATGCTGCCACACTGCATTCACAAGGATCAGATCATACCGCCCCCGCACGGTCCGCAATTCCGGCAACCGGTCCCGCGAAATGGTTGCTGCAGGGGCGCGCCGCATCGTCTCGGTCACAAAGGCCGCAACCGGATCCACAGCCGTCACATCATGGCCCAACGCGGCGAACCATTCGGTGTCGCGCCCACTGCCAGACCCCACATCCAGCACACGCACAGGTGCAGCCGGAAACAGGTCCTTCACGCCAGCATAGATCGCATCGGACGGCACCGCGTCATATTGCGCAATCAACGCAGGCGCTTGCGCCGCATAGCCCCGTTCAACCTCCACACCAATGCTCATGACAGCACACCCACAGCCTTACCTGCGACCTCGAACGCAGCAAGGCCACGGTCCAAATCCGCCCGTGTCAGAGCCGCATTCATCTGCGTCCGGATGCGCGCCTGCCCGCGTGGCACAACTGGAAAAAAGAAACCCGAAACATAGACACCTTCCTCAAACAGCCGCGCCGCCATGTCCTGCGCCAACTGCGCCTCACCCAGCATGACGGGGATGATCGGATGCTCGCCTGGCAACAGTTCAAAGCCCAATCGCTCAAGACCAGCGCGCCAATACGCGGCGTTGTCAAACAATTGCGCGCGCAGCGCGTCGCCCTCTTCCACCAACCGGATTGCCTCTATTCCCGCCGCAACAATCGCCGGTGGCAAAGAGTTCGAAAACAGGTAAGGCCGCGCCCTCTGGCGCAGCAAATCAATTACCGGCTGCGGCCCCGCGATATAGCCGCCAATCGACCCGCCCAGCGCCTTGCCCAATGTGCCCGTCAGAATGTCCACATCCACGCCCGCATGGGCCGGGGTCCCTTCCCCCTTCGGCCCCATGAAGCCCGTCGCATGACAATCATCCACCATCACCAGCGCGCCGAAATTGCGGGCCAGCGCCGTGATCTCAGGCAGCTTCGCCAGGTAACCGTCCATGGAAAACACGCCATCCGTGGCGATCATGATATGCCGCGCGCCATCCGACTTGGCAGCGCGCAACTGCTTCTCCAGGCTGTCCATATCGTTGTTGGCATAGCGATAGCGCTTGGCCTTACACAGCCGTATCCCATCAATGATGGACGCATGGTTCAGGGCGTCCGACACGATGGCATCTTCGGACCCCAACAGCGGCTCGAAAAGGCCCCCATTGGCATCAAAGCAAGCGGCAAACAGAATGGAATCGTCCTTGCCCAGAAAGCGCGCAATCCGGTGTTCCAATGCCCGGTGCAGATCCTGCGTCCCGCAAATAAAGCGCACAGACGCCATGCCAAACCCGTGACTGTCCATCGCCCCCTTCGCCGCAGCAATCAGGTCGGGATGATCGGCTAAACCCAAGTAATTGTTGGCACACAGGTTCAGAACCTCGCGCCCGGCAACCTCGATGCACCCCCCCTGAGGCGACGTGATCTCACGCTCCCGCTTCAGCATCCCATCCGCTTCGATCTGGGTCAGCGTGTCGGTCACATGGGTCAGAAAGGCTTGGGTCATGGATGTGCTCCTTTGACCCAGCGTCTAACATTTCGGAGGTGATTCCGGTAGAGCGGATATCGCAATTACGGACAAAAATCCGTGAAAACGGATATCACGCGTCCTGCACCACCAGAAACGCCCGCGCCGGGCCGTCCGCCTCAATCCGGTGCGGCACATCAGCGGCATATCGCGCGGTATCCCCCTGCCCGACCTTCTCGGACGCGCCGCCGCTGGTCACACGCAACTTGCCGTCGATCACCGTCAGATGTTCCCGCGCGCCGCGGGCATGGGGCTGGCTGTCCAGCACGCCCCCTTCCACAAATCTCAACTCATAGACCTCGTGCCGCCCGGCATCCTCCGGTGCACTCAGTATCCGAATGGTGCAGCCCGCACCCCGGTTCTCGATGCTCGGCACGTCACCCGACCGCAGCACCTCGATCCGGTCTGCTGCGCCCTCGTCTAAAAGCCCCGCGAAATCCACCTGCAAGGCCCGCGTCAGGTTCCAAAGCGTCGCAATGGTGGGCGACGACTCTCCCCGCTCAATCTGGCTGACCATGGACCGGGACACGCCCGACAGCTTAGCCACCGCATCCAGCGACAGCCCCTGTGCCCGCCGGGCGTCTTTCAGGCGGGTGGGCAAAAGCGACAATATAGCGTCATCATTTTCCGTCATGTCGGACAAATGGCCGTGCCGCTGCGTCAAAGTCAAGACAGCGGGCTGACACAGGCGCACCCCATCGTCATATCCTTATGCAAACGGAGGAATCCCCATGACCAACGACATCGTAATTCTGGACGGCGCACGCACTGCCATCGGCACTTTCGGCGGATCGCTGGCAGGCACCACGCCCATCGACCTTGGCACCGTGGCGGCCAAGGCGGCGTTGGAACGCTCAGGGGTCGAGGGCGGCCAGATCGGCCACGTTGCCTTTGGTCATGTCATCAACACCGAACCGCGCGACATGTACCTGTCCCGTGTCGCAGCGATGCAGGCAGGCGTGCCAGACACAACACCCGCCATGAATGTGAACCGTCTTTGCGGCTCTGGCGTGCAGGCGATTGTGAGCGTGATTCAGTCTCTAATGCTGGGCGATGCGGACTTTGGCCTTGCTGGCGGGGCGGAGAATATGTCCCGTTCCCCCTTCATCATTCCCAGCCAACGCTGGGGCGCAAAAATGGGCGATGTCAAAACACTGGACATGATGCTGGGCGCTTTGAACTGCCCCTTCGGCACCGGGCATATGGGTGTCACGGCAGAGAATGTCGCGGCAGAGCATGGCATCACGCGCAACGATCAGGACGCGTTCGCGATGCAAAGCCAGGACCGTGCAGCGGCGGCTATCGCGGACGGGCGCTTTGCTTCGCAGATCACGCCGGTTGAAGTGAAGGTCAAACGCGACATGGTGTCGTTCGATGTGGATGAGCACCCCAAGGCCACAAGCATGGAAGCATTGGGCGGCTTGCGCCCGGTGTTCCAGAAGGACGGATCGGTCACAGCGGGCAACGCGTCCGGCATCAATGACGGTGCAGGTGCCGTGGTGCTGGCAACCGCAGCGGCAGCCGAAAAGGCCGGACTGAAACCAAAAGCCCGGGTGCTGGGGTACGCCCATGCAGGCGTCCGGCCAGAGGTGATGGGCATCGGCCCCATCCCCGCCGTGCGCAACCTGCTGGACCGCACCGGCCTGTCGGCGAGTGACTTTGATGTGGTTGAATCGAACGAAGCCTTCGCAGCGCAGGCACTGGCCGTGTCGAACGACCTCGGGTTTGATCCCGCGAAGGTAAACCCGAACGGTGGCGCCATCGCGCTGGGCCACCCGGTTGGCGCAACCGGAGCCATCATCACGGTGAAGGCCCTGTACGAGCTGGAGCGCATCGGCGGGTCCAAGGCGCTGATCACCATGTGCATCGGCGGCGGGCAAGGGATCGCGCTTGCGATTGAACGGATGGCCTGACTGTCCCCGCGGGGAAGCGCGTCAGTCGCTGCCCCGCGCCTCTTTGGCCATGTTCTTGAACTCTTGCTTGGCCGCGCGCGCGGCATCGCTGAACCGCTTCAAATCAGCATCCATCTGTTTGTCCCGCACGCCATCTTCGTTGCCCGGCATCCGCAACATCAGCGCATAGCTGGCAAGGTCGATATGCTGCACAAAGGCATCGCGATAGCTGCTGAAATCCTCCGGCCGTCCGGTGTCCTTGTCTGGACCGGTGGCTGCCAGAAGCACACCAAGATGCGTCAAAGTTTCGATATCGCGCCATGCTGCATGCGCGATGTCGGCGTCCCGATCTTCCAGGCCGTCCGCGATCAATGCGCGTGTCCGTTTGTTGTCCGCTTCGTCCTGTGACTGCTTGCGCGACACAGACAGGTATTCATCCCGGTACTCCTCGACCAATTGTTTGAGAAAGATTGTGCAATAGAAAATCGGTCCCTCAAGATCGCGGTACAGGTTGGGAAATCCCTGTTCGGTTGCACGCTTGATGTTGTGCAGAAGGATGATGGCATCCGGCAGGTCGCGCATCTGTTCGCCATACGTCTTGGCCGACTTATGCGCCGTGATCAGGAAACGCGCGCGCTCGACCATGTTGTAGACGGTTTTGAAGTCCTCAAGCAGTTGCGCGACATATGCGGTGTGCGCTTCGATCCCCATTTTGCGATCATCCCACGCATCGAACAGCTTCTTCACGACCCCGCCCAGAACACCCCCAAAAGCCAGCGACAACCCGGCTGTCCCCACGGCGACGAGCAGTCGGGGCCCGGTGTCACCGCCATCCGTGTACCAATAGACGCCCGCCCAGATGCCAATGCCCGTGACAAAGGCCAACGCGATCCAGATCAGAACCGGGTATTGCGCTTTGGGTTTCTGATAAGTGTGCATCATTCGTGCCTCCGACACTGATCAATGGTGCGCGGGACGGTATCACGATTCGTTGTCTGTCAGTGTCAGAGCAGTGTTTCGAGCGTCAGGACCAGCGTTGTCCCAAACAGCGTACCAAGGACCAGCGCCAGCACAATCCAACGCCAGAACCCGCGCCGTTTCGGCGGTTGCGGGTTGGATTGCGCGATCAGCGCCTGTTCAACCAGACGCGGCAGGCGTGGACCAAAGCGGGACAGAACCCGGGCCGTCTTGTAGAGGTCACTGACAACAGCGCGGGGTCCGATTGATTTCTGGATGTAGTCGGTGACGACCGGCGACGCGACCTGCCAGATGTTCATGTTGGGGTTCAGCGACCGCGCGACCCCTTCGACCACAACCATTGTACGTTGCAGCAGGATCAGTTCGGTCCGGGTTTCCATGCCAAAGCGTTCGGTCACTTCGAAGAGGTAGGCCAGCAAACGGCCCATGGAGATTTTGGAGGCATCCATGCCAAAGATCGGCTCACCCACGGCGCGCAGGGCGCGGGCGAATTCATCCACATCCTTGTCGGCGGGCACGTAGCCCGCTTCGAAGTGCACTTCGGCCACGCGTTTGTAATCCTTGCGGATGAAGCCAAACAGGATCTCGGCGTAAACACGGCGCGTGTATTCGTCGATATGCCCCATGATCCCGAAATCATAGGCGATGATGTCGCCGTTGGGGGCCACCTTGAGGTTGCCCTGATGCATGTCGGCGTGGAAATACCCATCGCGCAGCGCGTGCAGAAGGAACAGTTTCAGCACCCGTTCGCTGAGGTCCACGCGGTTGTGACCCGCCGCATCAATGGCATCATTGTCGCCCATAGGCACGCCGTCTGCCCACTCCAGCGTCATCACGCGACGGGCGGAGTACTCCCACCGGATCTTGGGCAGTTTGAACCCTGCATCCTTTTCCGTGTTGGCGGCGAACTCACCCGCGGCAGAGGATTCGAGGCGCAGGTCCAACTCTCCCTGCACGACGCCATCGAAATGTTCGATCACGTCCATGGGTTTCAGACGGCGTGCGCCGGGGGCGAAAACCTCGACTATCCGTGCGGCGAAATAGAAGGCGTCGATGTCCTTTTGAAATGCCTTTTCGATGCCGGGGCGCAGCACCTTGACCGCGACGAATGTCTCTTCGTCCGCCAGCTTGGCCTTGTGCACCTGCGCGATGGAGGCGGCAGCGACCGGTTCGCTGAATTCGGAAAAGAGCGTGTCGGTGGGCACACCCAATTCGCGCGCCACTTCGGCCTTGGCGTCTGCAGCGGCGAAGGGAGGCAACTTGTCTTGCAGGACGCGCAGTTGCACGGCCAGTTCGTCGCCCACCACGTCCGGCCGTGTCGACAGGATTTGGCCGAACTTGATGTAGGCCGGACCCAGCGCTGTGATCGCGCGGATCGCGGGCGGCATGGACGGATCGCCCTTGTAGCCCAGCCAGCGGAATGGCTTGGCCAGCGCCTTGGCGACGAAGCGCAGGACCGGGGGGGCTTCGAACGCGTCGAGCACGACGTTCATCGCGCCCGCCCGTTCAAGTGTGGCGCCAGTGCGGATCAGGCGGATGATATTGTGCGGACCCCTCATGGGGTTGTCCCCGCGGGGACAAGGCGGGTCAAAAGTGTCCCCGCGGGGACACTTGCGCTTAACGCTTTGTTAACCACGACATCTGGGGTCATTGTCAGATTTTCCACCCGGAATGCAGTGCTGCGACGCCCATTGTCAGGTTTCGGTACTTGGCATTTTCAAAACCTGCATCGCGGACCATCGACAGGAACGTGTCCTGATCCGGGAACTTGCGGATGGATTCGACAAGATACTGATAGCTGTCGTGATCGTTGGCGATCAACTGGCCCATGCGCGGGATCACGTTGAAACTGTAGAGATCATAGAGCCTCTGCATGCCTTCGTTGGGCAATTGGCTGAACTCAAGCACCATGAGGCGGCCACCGGGTTTGAGAACGCGGTACGCCTCGGCCAGCGCATCCTGAGGCCGGGTCACGTTCCGAATGCCGAAGCTGATGGTGTAGACGTCGAACGTATTGTCGTCGAAAGGCAACGCCATCGCATCGCCCACCACCCAGTCGAGACTGTCGGCCATGCGATCTGCCTCCGCCCGTTTACGGCCTTCGACAAGCATCGGTTCGGTCAAATCCAGCACTGTGGCGTGCCCGTGGCCCGCGCGTTTGAGGAACTTGAACGAGATGTCGCCGGTGCCGCCCGCCACATCCAGCAGCTTTTGACCGGCGCGCGGAGCCAGCCAATCCATCATCGCTTCTTTCCAGATGCGGTGGATGCCGACGCTCATCACGTCGTTCATGATGTCGTATTTCGAGGCGACGGAGTTGAAGACCCCCTGCACACGCCCGGCCTTTTCCCCCTCGGGCACGGTTTCAAACCCGAAATGCGTGGTCTTGTCGTCGGTCATGGGAAAGGGCGTCTTTCTGTTTTGTCAGGCCTTGTTATAGGCCGCTTCTGGGCATACACAACGTAGCCCTTTTGCCGCAGGAGTGAGCGCATGCCCGAACTGCCCGAAGTTGAAACTGTGCGTCGCGGCCTTGCCCCTGCGATGGAGGGGGCCGTGATTGTGCAGGCGGATGTGAACCGACCCGATCTGCGCTGGCCGTTTCCGGCCGGGATGGCGGAGCGGTTGAACGGGCAGCAGGTGTTGGGGCTGCGGCGGCGGTCGAAGTACATCCTGGCGGATCTCGCATCAGGTGAGACACTGCTCATCCATCTGGGAATGTCGGGGCGAATGTTGGTGTCTGGCGATCCGCTGGGGCAGTTTGTGCATGACCACCCTGCGCCCGAGAAGCATGACCATGTTGTGCTGCACATGGACAACGGCGCGCGCATCACCTTCAACGATCCGCGCCGGTTCGGGGCGATGGATTTGATGGAGACGGCCAGCGCCGATCAGCACAAGTTGTTGGCGGTGCTGGGGCCGGAACCCTTGGGCAATACGTTCAACGAAGATCATCTTGTGGACGCGTTCGAGGGCAAGAATAGCCCCGTGAAATCAGCACTTCTGGATCAGAGAATCGTGGCCGGCCTGGGCAATATCTATGTCTGCGAGGCGCTTTTTCGGGCGGGTATCGCGCCCACACGAAAGGCGGGGCGCATTTCCAAGGCGCGTGTTGCAGCGCTGGTGCCGATCATTCGCGACGTGCTGGCCGAGGCAATCGAGGCCGGGGGATCTTCGTTAAGGGATTTCCGCCAAGCGGATGGCGAACTTGGTTATTTTCAGCATCGGTTTGATGTTTACGGACGCGAGGGGGAACCTTGTCGGACCCCGGGGTGTTCTCAATCCGTGGCACGTATCGTGCAGTCGGGGCGGTCGTCTTTCTACTGCAGGTCGTGCCAATCTTGACTTGAAACGGCAGACGCCCGTGATAAGCCTGCCTTCTTGAACCGTAACAGATGAAAGCAGATCCATGGCCTATGAGACGATCATCGTCGAAGTAGAAGACCACATCGCAAAGGTGACGCTGAACCGTCCCGACGCGCTGAATGCTCTGAACGATCAATTGATGTCTGAACTGGCCGACGCGATGGGCGCGGCACAGGCCAATGACAAGGTACGCTGCATCGTCATCACCGGGTCGGAAAAGGCATTTGCCGCCGGGGCCGACATCGCGATGATGAAGGACAAGTCCTACACTGAGGTTTTCACCGAGGATCTGTTTGGCCCCGAGACCGACGCCATCGTGCGCGTCCGCAAACCCGTGATTGCCGCCGTGAGTGGTTATGCGCTGGGCGGCGGGTGCGAGTTGGCTATGATGTGCGATTTCATCATTGCGTCCGACACGGCCAAGTTTGGTCAGCCCGAAATCAACCTGGGCGTAATGGCGGGCATTGGCGGCACACAACGTCTGACCCGCGCCGTGGGCAAGGCCAAGGCGATGGACATGAACCTGACGGGCCGCTTCATGGATGCGGAAGAGGCCGAACGGTCAGGGCTGGTCAGTCGTGTGGTGTCCACCAAGAAGCTGATGGACGAGGCGATGGGGGCTGCGGCCAAGATTGCCGAGAAATCGATGATCTCGACCATGGCCGTCAAGGAAGCCGTGAACCGGTCCTTCGAGACACCGCTGCGCGAAGGTCTGTTGTTCGAACGCCGCGTGTTCCATTCGCTGTTTGCAACCGAAGACCAGAAGGAAGGCATGGCCGCCTTCCTTGAAAAGCGCGAGGCGCAGTTCCGGGACAAATAACGGGGCGGCACGTTTGGTGCCTGCGAGTGTTTGCCGATGGTCCGGTCGGAACGGGCTTATTTCTGGTTTGCGCCCCGTATCTGGCGAATCGAAGCACGGATTCTGCGCCAGTCCTGAGCTTCCTCGGTTTTGCCCGCTTCGACTGCCATGCGTTCACGCTGGGCAACCTCGGCTTCAGCCTTGTCACCATGGGCGCGGTACAGCGCATGAGCATGCTGAGAAGTGGCCATGGGTTGTGTCATGTCGTCCTCCGTCAGTTAAAAGCTATGAGGGACCATACCACATCGCGGCGGGGTTTACTTGATTCAACGCAAGCGGGCTGCTGGGGCCGTTGACTCTGGTTTTTAAACCGCCTATCTGCGCGGCTTGTTGAAACTACCGCACCAATAGATTGGGACGAGATAAAATGGCAAATTCGCCTCAGGCCAAGAAGCGGGCCCGTCAAAACGAAAAACGCTTCCAAGTGAACAAGGCGCGACGCTCGCGAATCCGTACGCATCTGCGCAAAGTCGAAGAGGCGATTGCCTCGGGTGACAAGGACGCCGCAACAGCTGCATTGAAAGCCGCACAGCCCGAGCTGATGCGCGGTGTGACGAAGGGTGTGTATCACAAAAACACCGCTTCGCGGAAAATGTCGCGACTCTCTGCGCGAGTGAAGTCTCTGGGCTAATTCCCTCGATACACGAAGTCACAAAGCGTCGCATTTTTGCGGCGCTTTTTTTGTTTTTCCTATGAAAACAAGGGTCGCGCAGATTCTTTTTTCAGAATCCTAGAGTCAAGATTTAAGTTCTGTGGACGGCCCGCTCACGAACTTGCTACCCCTATCTTGCGATTTGGAATCGCCTTGGGGGGACAGGCCAGACATCGATGTGCATGGTACGCGCAAAATGTCTGGATTAGGGGATGACAGACTTCGTCTGAACCGAATTTTGTGCACGGCTGCTGGCCAATGCTCGACCTGTCAAAAAATTTGGTGTGCGGAAGGCACGTGCGAAAACCCGAAATATCGGGAAAGGCATGATGCCACATCTGTAAATATCCGAATGGATCAAAGCTACGCCGTAGGCAGTGGCCTGGTTTTGATCGCCTTGAGAACTGGGACGGGCTTTTTCGGCGGGCCGATGATCGCCGATGTTTGATAGTGCAGAAGGGATGGTTGGTAGCGCATGACACAAGAAAAATGGGGACAGCTGAGACAACGGCTGCTCAAGACCGTGGGCCAAAACAATTACACAACATGGATCGAACCGCTGCAGTTTCGGGGACTGCGCGAAGGCATTGCGACCTTCGATGTGCCGACCAATTTCATGGGGAACTATGTCAGCCAGAATTTCTCTGATCTGATATTGCACGAGCTGAAGTCCGAGGATGACAGCATTCGCCGCCTCAGCTTTGCCGTGGCCGCCAACTCACAGAACCGTCCCTCCGCCTTGGATGCACCTTCGTCGGCGCCGACGATGCCAACCGCTGGCAAATCCGCGCAATCCGCCCTGTCGGCGGCACCGCTGGACAAGCGATTCACCTTTGACAGCTTTGTTGTCGGCAAGCCCAACGAGTTGGCCCATGCTGCCGCCAAACGTGTCGCCGAGGGTGGCCCCGTCACCTTCAACCCGCTGTTTCTGTACGGTGGCGTCGGTCTGGGCAAGACGCACCTCATGCACGCCATCGCGTGGGAATTGCAGACCCGCCGCCCCGACCTGAACGTCCTTTACCTGTCTGCCGAGCAGTTCATGTACCGCTTCGTACAGGCCCTGCGCGACCGCAAGATGATGGATTTCAAAGAGATGTTCCGGTCTGTCGACGTGCTGATGGTCGATGACGTCCAATTCATCGCGGGCAAGGACAGCACGCAGGAAGAGTTCTTTCACACCTTCAATGCGCTGGTGGACCAGAACAAACAGATCATTATCAGCGCCGACCGCGCGCCCGGTGAGATCAAGGATCTGGAGGACCGCGTGAAGTCCCGTCTGCAATGTGGTCTGGTCGTGGATCTGCACCCCACCGACTACGAACTGCGTCTTGGTATTCTGCAATCCAAGGTCGAGCAGCAGATGAACACCTATCCCGACCTCAAGGTCGAAGCAGGCGTTCTGGAATTTCTTGCCCACCGCATTTCCACCAACGTGCGTGTGCTTGAAGGCGCGCTGACCCGTCTGTTTGCCTTTGCCTCCCTCGTGGGTCGCAAGATCGACATGGACCTGACGCAGGACTGTCTGGCCGACGTGTTGCGCGCCTCCGAGCGCAAGATCACGGTCGAGGAAATCCAGCGCAAGGTGTCCGAGCATTACAACATCCGCCTTTCGGACATGATTGGCCCCAAGCGTCTGCGCGCGTATGCCCGACCCCGCCAAGTGGCGATGTATCTGGCCAAGCACATGACATCCCGCAGCCTGCCCGAGATTGGCCGCCGCTTTGGCGGGCGTGACCACACCACCGTCATGCATGGTGTGAAGCGCATCGAAGAGCTGAAGCAATCCGATGGACAGATCGCCGAGGATCTGGAGTTGCTGCGCCGGTCGCTTGAGGCCTGAGCCTGCCGCATTTGAGGCACATGGGGCGTCCTTCGGGACGCCCTTTTCCGTTTTCAGTGCTCCGCGACTTGACGCCGTCGCGTACTCACCCGACAAGCAATAAAATGCTTGTGATGCACGGTGGTTGGGCTAGTGTGCCCATCCCGATGCAAGGTGGGGGAGAAAAGGCCATGAAGATCAGTGTCGAACGCGGTGTGCTGCTGAAAGCGGTGAGCCAGGCCCAATCCGTGGTCGAGCGTCGCAACACGATCCCGATCCTCGCCAACGTGTTGATCGAGGCGGAAGGATCTGACGTGACCTTCCGCGCCACTGATCTGGATATCGAGGTGGTGGACAAGGCCCCCGCGCAGGTTGAACGGGCCGGCGCCACAACCGTGGCGGCCACAACGCTGCACGAGATTGTCCGCAAGCTGCCCGATGGCGCGCTTGTGACCCTGATCGCCGACAGTGCTGCGGGCCGCTTGACGGTCGAGGCGGGACGGTCGAACTTTTCGTTGGCGACCCTGCCCAAGGAAGATTTCCCTGTCATGGCGTCGTCAGAGTACGCCTCGAATTTCTCGGTCGAAGCACCGAAGCTGCGCCGCTTGTTCGACAAATCCAAGTTTGCCATTTCGACGGAAGAAACGCGGTACTACCTGAACGGTGTCTACATGCACATTGCCGACGGTGATGATGGCAAGGCGTTGCGCTGTGTGGCAACTGACGGTCACCGTCTGGCGCGGATCGACAGCGATCTGCCCGACGGGGCCGCCGACATGCCGGGCGTGATTGTTCCGCGCAAGACCGTGGGCGAATTGCGCAAGCTGCTGGATGACGACGACATGAAGATCGCCGTATCCGTTTCCGAGACCAAGGTGCGCTTTGCCACGCCCGACATCACACTGACATCCAAGGTCATCGACGGCACGTTCCCCGACTACACGCGCGTGATCCCGGTGGGCAACACCCGCAAGCTGGAGGTGGACGCCTCCGATTTTGCCAAGGCCGTGGACCGGGTTGCAACCGTGTCATCCGAACGCTCGCGCGCGGTGAAATTGCAATTGGACGAGGATCGGTTGATCCTGTCCGTGAACGCGCCCGACAGCGGCGCGGCCGAAGAAGAGCTGGCCGTCGCCTATGGCGATGAGCGGTTGGAGATCGGGTTCAACGCGAAATACCTGCTTGAGATCGCCTCTCAGGTCGATCGAGAGAACGCGGTGTTCATGTTCAACTCTTCCGGTGATCCAACCTTGATGCGGGAAGGCACCGACCAATCGGCAGTCTATGTTGTCATGCCGATGCGCGTTTAAGATTTTTCGGCGAAAAATCTTGCCTCCGGCGGTGGTATTTTCAGTCAGAAGAAACAGGGGACAGGGGTGACGCTGTCCCTTTCCTCTTTGACCCTGTCCCATTTTCGGTCTCACAAGCTGGCGCGTTTGGAGCTGGATGCGCGACCCGTTGCGATCTACGGACCCAATGGCGCCGGAAAGACCAACATTCTGGAAGCTGTATCGCTGTTTTCACCCGGCCGGGGTCTGCGCCGGTCGTCGGCGGAGGATATGACGCGGCGGCCAGAGGCCTTGGGCTGGAAACTGTCTGGTGTGTTGCATTCCTTGCAGCAGGTGCACGAAGTCGAGACGTGGTCTGAAGGCGGCGCCGCGCGGCAGGTCAGGATTGATGGCAAGGCGGCGGCACAGACAGCCTTGGGCCGGATTGCACGGGTGTTGTGGCTGATCCCTTCCATGGACCGTCTTTGGATCGAAGGGGCCGAGGGGCGGCGGCGCTTTCTGGATCGCATGACCCTGAGTTTTATTCCCGATCATGCGCAGGTGTCATTGGAGTATGAGAAGGCGATGCGCGAGCGGAACCGCTTGCTCAAGGACATGGTGCGTGACGCGCATTGGTATGCAGCGCTTGAGTTGCGCATGGCCGAAACGGGGAGTGCCATTCACGCCAACCGCATGCGCGCCTTGGCGGAACTGGCCGAGGCGCAGGAGGGGGCGCAGACCGCCTTTCCAGCAGCGGACCTGACCCTGCAGCCCGGTGAGTTGGGGATGCCAGACACGGTTGAGGATGTGCGCGCAGCCTTGGCTGATGGGCGCGGTCGTGATCTGGCAGCCGGACGTACGCTCTTGGGGCCGCATCGCGCTGATCTATATGGGGTTTACGCGGCCAAGGGCGTTCCGGCGAAGGACTGTTCCACAGGTGAGCAGAAAGCGTTGCTCGTCTCTTTGATCCTCGCCAATGCGCGGGCGTTAGCGCGGGATTTTGGGGCACCACCCCTGCTGCTTCTTGATGAAGTCGCGGCACATCTGGATCAGGACCGGCGGGCCGCGCTTTATGACGAGATTTGTGCGCTTGGAGCACAGGCGTGGATGACGGGGACCGAGACGGAGCTGTTCGACAGTCTGGGGGACCGGGCGCAGTATGTGCACGTGACGGACCATGACGGTCTGAGCGAGGTGTCGGGGCCGTGACCCTCGCGCCTTGGGACATTGCGCTTTATGCAGGCGCGCTGGCGGTGCTGTTCCTGACACCAGGGCCCGTGTGGGTGGGCCTGATCGCGCGCAGCCTGTCAGGGGGGTTTCACGCCGCGTGGCCCTTGGCCTTGGGTGTGGTTGTCGGTGATGTGCTGTGGTCGCTGCTCGCCATCTTTGGCATCACGTGGATCCTGTCCGTCTATGGCGGGTTTCTTGCCGTCCTCAAGTGGGTCGCCGCGGCGATCTTCCTGCTGATGGGTGCGCTGGTGATCCGTAATGCGGACAAGACCATCGGCACCGATAGCCGCCTGACGCGACCCGGCATGTGGGCCGGATTTCTGGCTGGGTTGGCCGTGATCCTGGGCAATCCGAAGGCCATCCTGTTCTACATGGGCATGCTGCCGGGGTTCTTCGATTTGACCCGGCTGACGGCCTGGGACGTGGCTGTCATTGTGCTGTTGTCAATGATCGTGCCGCTGTTCGGCAACCTTGTCATGGCGCTGTTCATCGACCGTGCGCGGCGGCTTATGACCTCTGCCACAGCCCTGCGGCGGATGAACCTGATCGCAGGTGGCTTGCTGATCTGCGTCGGCCTGATCATCCCCCTGACCTGACACACAAAATCTTGTGTCAGTTGCGTGACAATGCCTGTGGAAAACAGTATATTTTGGGCAACGAACAAAGGGGCCCATCAATGGCTGACAACGAGCAAACCCCCGAAGAATACGGCGCGGATTCTATCAAAGTTCTCAAAGGCTTGGAAGCGGTACGCAAGCGTCCGGGCATGTATATCGGTGACACCGATGATGGCAGCGGTCTGCACCACATGGTCTATGAGGTTGTCGACAACGGAATTGACGAGGCGCTGGCCGGTCATGCGGACGCGGTGACCGTCACAATTCACGCGGATTCTTCGGTGTCGGTCAGCGACAACGGGCGCGGGATTCCGGTCGGGATTCACGAGGAAGAGGGCGTGTCCGCAGCCGAAGTCATCATGACGCAACTGCACGCAGGCGGGAAATTCGACTCGAACTCCTACAAAGTGTCGGGCGGTTTGCACGGTGTGGGCGTGTCGGTGGTGAACGCACTGTCGGTCGAGCTTGACCTGCGCATCTGGCGCGACGGCAAGGAACACGTGGCGCGGTTTGCGCATGGCGATACAGTCGAGCATCTGAAGGTTGTCGGTGACGCCGGTGGGCGCACGGGCACCGAAGTGCGGTTCCTTGCCTCAACCGACACATTCTCGAACCTCGAATACTCGTTCGAGACGCTGGAAAAGCGGCTGCGCGAACTGGCGTTCCTGAACTCGGGCGTGCGGATCATCCTGGTGGATGAACGCCCCATCGAACATCTGCGGTCCGAGCTGTTTTACGAGGGTGGGGTCAAGGAATTCGTCAAATACCTCGACCGGCACAAATCCTCCGTCATGCCCGAGCCGATCTTTATCACCGGCGAGCGGGACGACATCGGCGTTGAAGTCGCCATGTGGTGGAACGACAGCTACCACGAGAACGTCCTGCCCTTTACCAACAACATCCCGCAGCGCGATGGCGGCACGCACATGGCGGGCTTTCGTGGTGCGCTGACCCGGACGATCAACAATTACGCGCAGACCAGCGGCATCGCGAAGAAGGAAAAAGTGACCTTCACCGGCGATGATGCCCGCGAAGGGCTGACCTGTGTGCTGTCGGTCAAAGTGCCTGATCCCAAATTCTCGTCCCAGACCAAGGACAAGCTGGTCAGCTCCGAAGTGCGTCCTGCTGTCGAAGGGTTGGTCAACGAAAAGCTGGCCGAGTGGTTCGAAGAGAACCCGAACGAAGCGCGGATCATCGTTGGCAAGATCATTGAAGCGGCCCTTGCCCGCGAAGCGGCCCGCAAGGCGCGGGAACTGACGCGGCGCAAGAACCCGATGGACATGAACTTCCTCAGCTCCAAGCTGAAGGATTGTTCGGACAAGAACCCGGCCAATACCGAAATCTTCCTTGTGGAGGGTGACAGCGCCGGGGGTTCCGCCCAGACGGGTCGGGACCGGAAAACCCAGGCAATCCTGCCGCTCAAAGGTAAAATCCTGAACGTTGAACGTGCCCGCTTTGACCGCATGCTGGGCAGCCAAGAGATTGGCAACATGGTCATGGCGCTGGGCACCGGGATCGGGCGCGACGAGTTCAACATCGAAAAGCTGCGCTACCACAAGATCGTCATCATGACGGATGCGGACGTGGACGGCGCGCACATCCGTACCCTGCTGCTGACCTTCTTCTACCGTCAGATGCCGGAACTGATCGAAGGCGGGTATCTCTATATCGCGCAACCGCCGCTTTACAAAGTCGCGCGCGGCAAGTCCGAGGTGTATCTCAAGGACGAGGCCGAGATGCAGGATTACCTGATCCAACAGGGCATCGAAGGGGCCATGTTGCGCCAGGGCAATGGCGAGGAGATCGTCGGCCAGGACCTTGTCCGCGTGGTGGACGATGCACGGCAACTCAAACGCGTTTTGCAAGCCTTCCCCACCCACTATCCGCGCCACATTCTGGAACAGGCAGCGATTGCCGGGGCCTTTGTGCCCGGTGCGGTCGATGCCGACCTGCAAGGTGTGGCCGACAAGGTGGCCGAGCGATTGAACCTGATCGCGCTGGAATGGGAACGCGGCTGGCAGGGCCGGATCACGCAGGACAAGGGCGTGCGTCTGGCGCGTATCCTGCGCGGCGTCGAAGAGGTCCGTACGCTGGATGGGCCAATGATGCGGTCGGGCGAGGCGCGCAAGACCGGCTCGTTCACACAAGGGCTGCAAGATGTCTACGGCACCCCCGCCACGCTGATCCGCAAGGATCGGGTGCAAGCGATCATGGGGCCGATGGACCTGCTGGACGCCATCCTTGAGGAAGGCGAACGCGGTCTGTCCCTGCAACGCTACAAAGGTCTGGGCGAAATGAACCCCGATCAGCTGTGGGAGACGACTCTGGATCCCGATGCCCGTACATTGTTGCAGGTGAAGGTCGAGGATATGGCCGAGGCTGATGATCTCTTTACCAAGTTGATGGGTGACGTGGTCGAACCGCGCCGTGAGTTCATCCAGAAGAACGCCCTGAGCGTCGAGAACCTGGATTTCTGATCGTGTTTGCCAAGGACAAGCTGGAATACAACCAACTGCCCTTGCCGGACCGGCAGGACCTGAGCGACGACGAGATGCTGAGACGCGTCGAAGAGTTCCGCGATTTCATGGCCCAACGCCACACCGTGCGCGACTATTCCACCCGTCCCGTGGCCCAAGAGGTGATCGAGGCGTGCGTGGCCGCGGCGGGTACAGCGCCCTCGGGCGCCAACCACCAGCCCTGGCACTTCGTCGCGATCAAGGACGCGGACGTCAAACGCCAGATCCGCGAAGCTGCCGAAGAAGAAGAACGCAAGTTCTACGATGGCGGCGCAAGCGACGAGTGGATCAAGGCGCTGGAACCGATCGGGACCAATGCCGACAAGCCGCATCTTGAGGACGCGCCATGGCTGATCGTGGTCTTTGCCCAGCGCTATGGCCTGTTTGACGACGGCACGCGGTACAAGAACTACTACGTGCCCGAAAGCGTTGGCATTGCGACGGGTATGTTGCTGACGGCCCTGCACACCGCCGGTTTGGTAACGCTGACGCACACGCCGAACCCGATGAAATTCCTTGGCGACCTCTTGGGCCGACCCGAGAGTGAGAAAGCGACGATGATCATTGCTGTGGGTCACGCGGCAAAAGATGCGACAGTGCCCGCCGTCGCCAAGATCAAAAAGCCACTGACCGAAATCCTGTCGGTACGCTGACAGACGCCATTCTTGTTTCGTCAACTTGCCTCAATTCTGCCGCCAACTCGCGTCAGAATAGAACCTGTTGATTTGGCTAGAGGTTTCCCATGGCACAGGGACATGACGTATTTGCGGCGCGGCTTGCTCGCCTGAACGAAACGCACACACAACATCAAACCCGCCAAAGTGAAGCTGCGGCTGCCGCACGCGGGCGCACACCGGATTGGGTCCGCAATCTGGCCTATCCCGGTTCCATCGTTGGCGCGCTGTTTGTCGGCATTTTCACGGTAGTGCTGTCCCGATATGCGATGTTCCACGTCAACGGTGCCCCCGACCCAAACGTGGATCCGGATCTAACCATGCTGATGGATGGTGGTCTGGCCATTGCAATCGCCTTTGTTCTGCGGTCGGCCCTGAACCTGACGACCAAGGAACATCTCGCTGCAAAAACCGTCGGCATCTGGGTCGCTCTGACTTGCATGCACAATCTTGTGCACGCCTACCCCGGTGTTTGGACGGTTGCCTTTTCTCCGGAATGGGTCGACCGGACTACGTCAATCACGGAACCCCGGTCGTTCTACGTGCGCGGCTTTACCTTCAGTTTTGACGACACTGGCAACGCAAGCGACAGCGATGCCACCGTGTCCGATCCGGAACAGATGCCAACCACGACGGGCAAGACCGAGATCAAGATCAACCGGTATTGAATCGCAGATCAGCAAAAAATTTGACGGGGAAAAAGCGGCAAACTTTTTCCTTTGTTTCGGCACCCTTGCTGCTCTAACCTCCCGTCCAAGGTCATGAATGGTGGCCAAGTCCAACTGGTGGGAGACTAAGATATGGGCAAACGGGACGATCTGATCGCGCAATATGCGGACGATCTGAAAAACAAATGCAACATGGCGCCGGACATGGACCTGCTGACGAAAGTGACGATCGGCTGTGGTCCGTCGATCTACGACTCTGATGCATCCACCGTCGCGTCCAGCCAGCCGGGGGAGCTGGAAACGGTAAAGAACAACTTCCTTATCAAGAAGCTGGGCCTTGCAGACGGTCCCAAGCTGGACGAAGCGATTGCGTCGGTCATCGAGACCTACGGCAAATCAGAGCGCAACAAGTACCGCGCCGTCGTCTACTACATGCTGACCAAGCATTTCGGGAAAGAAAGCGTTTACGGCTGATATCACGGCTCTGGCGTTAACGAATGGGACACCCGCTTTAAGCGGGTGTTTCTTTTTTGGGTCCAATCGTTGCCACTATGAAATTGAGTTTTTAGCGTCGCACTGCTACGTACCATCCTGTCAGACCAGAAGGTCAGGCCCGAAATTCAGCCTTAGATGCGGTGGCCACTGGGAGTGTACACCGGGGTGAAAGAGGGTTCTGGCCGTGTCAGGTCAGAACCCTTTTTTCAAAACAGCATCAGAACCGCAGCGATCACCGTGCATCCGAATGTGGCATACCCCCCGTCGATCAGTGTCAGCCGAAACGGCCGTGCGCCAAACGCATAGAATGTCGCGATCCAGGGTGTGACCAGAAACAGCCCGATCCCAAAGCCGGACACCAACCCTTCACCAAAGCTGTCAATCGCACTCAGCGCGAATACGTGGCGCATCATACCCGCGACAAGGATCGCGCCAACGATGCTGGTGATGTAGGGCACCGGGTTTTTCTGATTTGCAGGCGCGTCGCCGGCAGCATTGAGCGGCACGCCAGACGCTTCCATCCATGGTTTGGCAAGCACCGTGTACCAAATTGCTCCGAACATGAACCCGGCGATACCCGCCACCAAAACTGCCAAAAATCCCATCTGTCCCTCCGTTTTCGGCCAATTGTGCTGTCAAACTGCCAGAGGATGGGGAAATTCCAAAGCGTTTAGGGGTCCACGCCCGCCATTTCACATACCACGGCCCATTCACGTTCCGTCACCGGCTGGACGGACAAGCGCGAGTTTCGGATCAGCGCCATCTCTTCCAATCGAGGGTCAGCCTTGACCATCTCAAGCGTCACGGGGGTCTTCACGGGCCCAATCGCCTTGATATCCACGCACTCCCACCGATCATCATCGGTGGTGCTGTCAGGATGGGCGTCGGCAATCACTTCAACGATGCCCACAACAGCCTTTTCGGTCTGCGAATGATAAAAGAACCCGCGATCGCCAACCTTCATGTCACGCATGAAATTCCGCGCCTGGTAGTTGCGCACGCCGTCCCATTCTTCGCCTGTGTCCCCCTTGGCGACCTGCTGATCCCAGCTCCAGGTCGAAGGTTCGGATTTGAAAAGCCAGTATTTCATGCCCCAATCACCTGTTTCCACGCCTTGATCTGCACGTCACGAAACAGGCCCGCCTTGGCATAGGGATCGCCGTCAGCCCACGCCTGTGCGGTTGCCATATCCTCAACCTCCAGCACGATCAGCGATCCGCACGGGTTGCCACCCGCGTCCAGAAACGGTCCGGCCTGTTTCACCACGCCGGTGCTCTCAAGGTAGTCGAGATGCGCGGGCCGATTGTCCATCCGCACGTCCAGCGCGCCGTCTTTGTCAAAGGCCATCAGGGCAAAAAGCATGTCATTCCTCCTTGAGCGGGCGGGCCAGCAAACGGGCCATCGCGCCTTGTATATCTATGATGCCGTCCACCAGATCAGCAATTGTGGCACAGACAGGCAAATCAAGATCGTGTTTGGCAGCAACCCCGCGCAGGGCCCGGGCGGTGGCTGCCCCTTCCACGGTGGTGGCGGCATCAAATTCCGTTCCTGCGCCAAGGGCAAGACCCAAGCGGTAGTTCCGCGACTTGTCGGAAGTGCAGGTCAACGTCAGATCGCCCAGCCCGCTCAATCCCATGAGCGTTTCAGGCTGCGCACCAAGGGCGGCACCCACGCGCTGCATCTCGGCAAAACCGCGGGTCAAAAGTGCGGCGCGGGCGCTGTCACCAAGGCCCGCACCCATGACAGCACCGCAGCCGATGGCAATGATGTTCTTGAGCGCCCCGCCCAGTTCCGCCCCAACCACATCCGTGGTGCGATACAACCGAAGTGTAGACGTAGACAGCTGCGATTGCAGCGTTTCGGCGCGTATCTCATCCCTGCAAGCCAGCGTCAGCGCCGTCGGCAAACCAGCGGCGATATCAGCAGCAAAGCTCGGGCCAGTCAGAACAGCGGCACAGTCGGCCCCCGACAGGGCATGCGTCGGCCCGGTCCCGGTTGTCAGATCGATCCCCTTGCAGCACGCAACGGCGGTCATTGCGCTGAGGTCATGACCGGCCACGAACGCGCCCAATGACTGCATTGGAACGGCAAACAGGACGATGTCACAGGCAAAAACAGTCTCTAATTGGGCGGTTATTGACAGATTGGCGGGGAAATTGGCACCGGGCAGACGGCGGCGGTTGCTTCGGTCTGCCTGCATTTCCGCCACGTGTTCTGCGTCGCGCGCCCACAGAACAACGGATTGTTCCTGTCCCAAGGTGATGGCCAAGGCCGTGCCGAAGGCTCCGGCACCTACGATGCCGACGCTCACGCCTTTGCCCCTTTCTTACCTGACCCAAGCATCGATGCACTTGTTGTATCAAGCGGCATGCGGGGACGCGCAGACAACCCCATCCCGTCCGGCGCGCGCAATGGCATTTGTTCGATCCCTGCCGCTGCAATCATGGCGGCGTTGTCCGTGCACAATGCCAGAGGCGGAGCGTTGAATGAGACGCCGACATCCTTGCAAACAGTCTCTAACGCAGCCCGGATGGTCATATTTGCTGCAACACCGCCCGCAACACAGAACGTGCGGGTTTGCGGCGACAGGTCCAGATACAGATCCAGCGCGCGCCGTGCCTTGCCTGCCAGACTGTCCGTGACAGCCGCCTGAAAGGACGCCGCAAGATCGGCCTGATCTGTTTGCGTCAGGCCCGCCTTTTCAGCCACGATGTCATCACGCGCGCGCAGCACCGCCGTTTTCAATCCGGAAAAGCTCAGGTCACACCCGGGCTTGTTCGCAAGCGGTCGCGGGAAGGCAAAGCGCGTTGCATCACCATCTTGCGCGGCGGCCTCAATCGCCGGGCCTCCGGGCTGACCGAGCCCGATCAGCCGCGCGACCTTGTCGAATGCCTCTCCCGGGGCGTCATCGATCGTTCCGCCCAACCGCGTGAATTTATCGGGACCGTGAGCCACCAGAAACTGGCAGTGCCCGCCAGACACCAACAGCATGAGGTAGGGAAACGGAATGCCATCGGACAGGCGCGGCGTAAGGGCATGGCCCGCCAGATGATTGATGCCGTAAAGCGGCTTGCCCGTGGCCGCCGACAACCCCTTGGCCGTCATCACACCCGCCACGACACCGCCAATCAGGCCGGGACCGCAGGTCGCGGCAATGGCGTCCATTTCACTCAGGGCCAAACCCGCCTCCTCCAGCGCACCTGCAACGCTGACGTCCAGACGCTCTGCATGGGCACGGGCCGCGATCTCGGGGACCACGCCGCCGAAATCAGCGTGCAGGGCTGTTTGACCAAAAACAACGGACGAAAGAATCTCCATTTGTCCGGGCACGCCGCGCACAACAGCCGCCGCCGTATCGTCGCAGCTGCTTTCGATCCCAAGAACTGTCACCGTCTGCGTCATAGCCCATCCGTTGCACCAAAGGCGCGTGCGAGGTATCAGCATAAGCCGTGGCAAACAATGCACCTCCCCCCCGCGTCACATTGCTGATGACCCGCCCGCGCGCCGCGGCCGAACGGTTTGTGGGCAACATGCCCGCCGAACTTCGCGCGCGTGTTGGTCCGCTTTTCAGCCCGGTGATGCGGATTGAAGGACTGAGCGGAACGGTGGCCCTCACCAAGTCTGAGATCCCGATTTTCACCTCGTCCAATGCGGTATCTCATGGACCAGAGAGCGATGGCAGACCTGCATATTGCGTGGGTGTTGCAACCACCAAATGGGCAAATCAGCACGGGTGGGGGGCCCGGATGGCCGGGGAAGATGCAGATGGTCTGGTGTCGTATCTGGAAAAATTACCGCCGGACCAGCCGTTTGTGCATGTGCGTGGCCGACACACGCGCGGCAATATCGTCGCCCGCCTGCAAGTCAGCGGACACAGTGCACGGGAGGCGATTGTGTATGAACAGGTGCTCCAACCACTGTCGGATGCTGCAAAAAATGCCATTTCGCGGGAACAAATGGTCGTGGCACCTCTTTTCTCTCCTAGAATGGCTGCACAATTTGCAAACCAGGCGCCGCGCGCCACATCGTTGCGTGTGGTGGCGATGAGTGCGGCGGTTGCGAACGCGGCTCAGCCGTTTACAGCGGCCGCGATTGCCGCCCGGCCCGACGCGCCGGCGATGTACGATGCCATTGCCGATGTCATCAGTGCGGGTTGAGGGGCGCGGGACCGCGCGCTAGACTTTGATGCGGTGCAGCAACCGCACGTGAGAATCGAAAGGGGGATTCCTTGGCCAAACGCAAAAGTCCGGAAAGTGGGCCCAAGGACGATCCCAAGGCGGAAACGCCGGAAACGCCCGACGCAGAGCCAAACGCTGAGGTCGTTCAACCGGACAGCGCTGAAGTGACCCCAGAGCAGGGCGATGCCGTGGGCACAGAGGTGTCCAACGAAGTTGCCGCAACCGAAATCATAGACCTTGAAGCGGAAGAAGTGGTGTTGGCCGATCCCGATGATCCGGCGTCGATCGAAGACACCGCGCAGGAATCAGAGCCAGAGCCAGAGCCAGAGCCAGAGCCAGAGCCAGAGCCAGAGCCAGAAGCTGTCTCATCGCCGCCACCTCCGCAACCGGAACCTGAACGCCGCAGCGTTTTGCCCATGATCTTTGCGGGCATCATTGTCGCGATGGCAGGGTTCATCGCGGCGCGGTCCGACATCCTTGATCCGATCTTCCCCAGCACATCTCCTGCCGGGGTCGACCCGGAAGTGGTGGAGCAGTTGAACAGCAGGGTCGATGACCTGACCGCGCGTCTGGATAACGCCACAGCGCAAATCGCGACGCTGACCTCTGACCTCGAAAACCAGCCGGTGCCGCAAACAGACCTTGGTCCGCTGGAACAACAGATCGCTGACCTCTCTGATCGGATCGAGGCGTTGGCAGATGCACCCGCCGTTGCACCAATTGTGCCCGATGATGCCATTGATGCGGCTTTGGCCGATCTGCGCAGCACCGCGACCGCGCAACAAGAAGAGATTGACCGCCTGCTCGAAGATGCGCGCGTTGCCCGCGAAAATGCGGAGGCGTCCGCCAGCGCAACCCTGGCCCGCGCGGCCGTCAATCGCGTGCTCGCGGCCCTTGACAGTGGTGGCCCGTTCGAAGCCGCGCTTGGTGATCTTGAACAAGCTGGCATTACGGACATCCCTGACGCATTGCGGGCACCTGCGGCGGACGGGGTGCAACCGTTGTCCGCACTGCAGGCGACAGCCTCTGACGCGGCGCGCGATGCACTGGCCGCAGCCCGCTCTGCGGAAGAGGGCGGTGGATTGGGCGCGTTTTTTGAGCGCCAGCTTGGCACACGGTCGATCCTGCCCAAAGAAGGCTCCGACCCGGATGCCATACTGTCCCGGATCGAAGCAGCCGCGCGTGACGGGCGGCTTGGCGACGCACTGGCCGAGGCCGAAGGCCTGCCCGAACAAGCACAAGCGGCCCTCGGGTCGTGGTTGGAACAGGCGCAACAGCGTCACGAAGCGGTTACGGCCGCAAACGCATTGGCGGAACGCCTGTCGGCACTCTGAAGGGGCCTTTTATGATCTGGTCATTGGTTAAAATCATCATTTTCGTGGTCGCGGTTGCGGCCCTGGCCCTCGGCGCCGGTTGGCTTCTCGAAAGCGACGGCGGCGTACGCGTCGTGGTGTCGGGCAGCGAATACACACTTGGTCCGCTGCAATCGGTGATCGGCCTTGTGGTGCTGGTCATCGCGGTCTGGATCGCGTTGAAGCTCTTGGGTCTGCTCATCGCCACGTGGCACTTCCTGAATGGCGACGACACCGCCATCTCGCGGTATTTCGAACGTCGCAAATACGCAAAAGGGTTCGACGCGCTGGCCGAGGGGATGATGGCCCTTGCATCGGGTGAAGCGCGCACAGCGCTTGCCAAAGCAGAAAAGGCGGATCGCTATCTGGACAGGCCCGAACTGACGAACCTGCTCACCGCCCAAGCGGCAGAGCAGGCGGGTGACAGGAAAAAGGCTGAAGAAACCTATCGCAAGCTGGTGGAGAATGATGCCACCCGCTTTGTCGGTGTGCGCGGGATCATGAAGCAAAAGCTGGCCGATGGTGACACGGACACAGCGCTGCAGCTTGCGGAAAAGGCATTTGCCATCAAACCCAAGCACGAGGAAACGCAGGATATTCTGCTGAAACTGCAAGCGGACAAGCAGGACTGGAAAGGCGCGCGCGAGACGCTGAGCGCCAAGCTGAAGCACGGCGCCCTGCCGCGCGACGTGCACAAACGGCGCGACGCGGTGCTCGCGCTGAGCGAAGCCAGAAAGGTGCTGGCAGAGGATGAAACGATCGAAGCGCGTGAGGCCGCGATCGAAGCCAACCGCCTGTCGCCCGACCTGATCCCTGCAGCTGTGATGGCAGCCCATGGCTATATTGAAAAGGGCCAGAAACGATATGCGACCCGCGTGCTGAAAAAGGCATGGGAGGCGCAACCGCACCCGGACGTCGCCGCCGCCTATGCCGCGATTGAACCGGACGAGGATGCGCAAGCGCGGCAGAAGCGTTTCGCGGCGTTGACCAAATCCAAAGCGGACCACCCCGAAACGCGCATGCTTCTGAGCGAGTTGCATATCGCGGCAGAAGACTTCCCATCGGCGCGGCGCGCGCTTGGTGATCTGGTGGAAACTGATCCAACCACCCGGTCACTGACCCTCATGGCTGCAATAGAGCGCGGCGAGGGGGCGAGTGATGCGGTTGTGCAAGGCTGGCTGGCCCGCGCCCTGACGGCCCCGCGCGGTTCGCAATGGGTGTGCGACAACTGTCACAACATCCATGGCGAATGGGCACCGACCTGCAGCAATTGCGGCGCGTTCGACACGTTGACGTGGGAACGTCCGCCCAATGCAGAGCTGTCACTGCCCGGCGGAACCGAAATGCTGCCGCTGCTGGTCGGCACTCCGGCCAAGGCCGAGGCATCCAACCTCGCGGTTGTCGATGATGCGGACGTGCTCGAAGCGGAAGATATGGGCAATCCGGAAAGTAAAACCACCTGATCTGGGGTTTTCTATTGTCAACGCGCAACGGTTTCGGCGATTGATTGCCCGTGCGATAGAATGGTTGTGTGCGCCGCCGATGTTTCCGGCTAAACCTGCTTGGAATATCGCGCCGTAAAGGCGCAGGGGGACAGATCTTGCAATATCCAATTCGCTTTTTTGCGTCTTTGATGATCATTGCGACAGTTGCGGCATGTACTCTGCCACGTGGTGCGGCTGTCGAAGGCGAAATAAATCGCAACCAAGACAACGAAGACGCAGCGTTTTCCGTTGTTCCGATCACACTTCAAAACGTATCGCAGCTGGCATCATGGCCAGCCACAGGGTGGGAGGGTCATTACCATTGGTTCTCTCGCGATCCGGGGCCGAAATCCAATGTCATTCGACCCGGCGACAGCATCAAGCTTGTCATTTGGGACAACCAGGAAAACTCGCTTTTGACCGGCCTGTCGCAGCAAGCCGTGTCGCTCGAGGAAATCATGGTGGCCGCCGACGGCATGATCTTTGTGCCCTACATCGACCATGTCCAGGTCAGTGGATCAACGCCCGACGCGGCCCGCCGCCAGATCGAAGAGCAATTGCGCGTCGTGATCCCTGACCCGCAGGTACAATTGTCCGTCACATCCGGCCCCGACAACTCGGTGGATGCCGTGGGTGGGTTCAATGCGTCCGGCAACTATCCATTGCCGAATCGCAATTACTCGATCCTCAGCCTGATCTCCGCTGCCGGAGGCGTGTCGTCCGATCTGGAAAATCCGCTGATCCGGGTCATCCGTGGCGGCAACTCTTATGAAATCCGGGCCGACGATCTGTATGAACGGCCCTCTGCCAATGTCATCCTGCGGGGCGGCGACAAGATCATCGCACAGGAAGACGAACGGTATTTCGTCGCATTGGGGGCCACCGGGTCCGAGACAATCGTGCCGTTCACGCAGGAACGGATCAACGCCATCGAAGCCTTGGCCCTTGTCGATGGCATCAATGACAACCGCGCCAATCCCAAAGGTGTGCTGATCCTGCGTGACTACGCCAGCAAGGATCTGCGGTCAGATGGCACTGGTCCTGCAAAAACCCAAGTGGTCTTTGCCATTGATCTGACCTCGGCAGATGCACTGTTTGCGGCACGAAAGTTCAACATCAATCCCGGCGACCTGGTGATGGCGACAGAAAGCCCGATCAACTCCGTCCGCACAGTCTTTGGCCTGATCGGATCGGTCGTGGGTATCGGCAACGCTCTGAACGACAACTAAAAAAGGCCGCGCAACGCGCGACCTTTCAAAGCGACTGACGGGCGGGGACATCCCCGCCCGTTTTCTTTAGTAGCGGTAGTGTTCCGGCTTGAACGGCCCGTCGGGCGACACACCGATGTACGAGGCCTGTTCGGGATCCATCTGGGTCAGCTTCACGCCAATCCGGTCCAGATGCAGACGGGCGACTTTCTCATCCAGATGCTTGGGCAGGATGTAGACGTCGTTCTTGTATTCATCACCCTTGGTCCACAGTTCGATCTGCGCCAGCACCTGATTGGTGAAGGACGCAGACATCACAAAGGATGGGTGGCCGGTGGCATTGCCAAGGTTCAGCAAACGACCTTCGGACAGCAGGATCAGGCGATTGCCGTTTGGCATCTCGATCATGTCCACCTGTTCCTTGATGTTGGTCCACTTGTGGTTCTTCAGGTTCGCCACCTGAATTTCATTGTCGAAGTGGCCGATGTTGCCGACGATGGCCATGTCCTTCATCTCGCGCATGTGCTCGATGCGGATCACGTCCTTGTTGCCGGTGGTGGTGACAAAGATGTCGGCGGTGCTGACAACATCCTCCAGCGTGGTGACCTGAAAGCCGTCCATGGCCGCCTGCAGCGCGCAGATCGGGTCCACTTCGGTCACGATCACGCGGGCACCAGCACCGGCCAGCGAGGCGGCCGATCCTTTGCCAACATCGCCATAGCCCATGACCACGGCGGTCTTGCCGGCCATCATGGTGTCGGTGGCGCGGCGGATGCCATCGACCAGCGATTCCTTGCAGCCATACTTGTTGTCGAACTTCGACTTGGTGACGCTGTCGTTCACGTTGATCGCGGGAAATGGCAACTGCCCGTCGCGCACCAGCTGGTACAGACGGTTCACACCGGTGGTGGTCTCTTCCGACACGCCCTTGATCTGATCACGCAGTTTGGTGAACCAACCGGGGCTTTGCGCCATCCGCTTGGCGATCTGCTTCTTGATCACCTCTTCTTCTTCGGAAGTGGGCACGGCAATGACGTCTTCGCCTGCTTCAGCACGAGCCCCGAGCAGAACGTAAAGGGTCGCGTCGCCCCCATCGTCGAGGATCATGTTCGGGCCATCTTCGAACTGGAACGACTTGTCCAGGTAATCCCAATGCTCTTCCAGCGACTGACCCTTGATGGCAAAGACCGGCGTTCCACTGGCCGCGATGGCCGCAGCCGCATGGTCCTGCGTCGAAAAGATGTTGCACGAGGCCCAGCGCACATCGGCGCCCAGTTCGACCAGCGTTTCGATCAGAACAGCGGTCTGGATCGTCATGTGAAGGGACCCGACAATGCGCGCACCGGCCAACGGTTTGCTTTCACCGTACTCTTCGCGGCAGGCCATCAGGCCCGGCATTTCCGTTTCGGCAATGTCCAATTCCTTGCGACCATAATCGGCCAAGGCGATATCTTTTACGACGTAATCTTGTGTCATCTGTTCTGTCCTTTCAAATCGGGTTGAAAGGCAGATAACACCGGACCCCCCAAGGGGCAATCATGTGGAAATTCGGCTGCTGCGCGGCACGGTCGCCGATGACAAAATTGTATCAGGATGCGTCAGCTTGCAGCATGTCCAGAAAGGCAATCGCGGATGCGGAACCACCGTCCTGCGACTCCAGGGACCGGCCAAGCGCAATCAGGGCATCATCGCCAGCCTGCCAGTTGTCACCCTGACTGAGGACGCAGGCCGTTCCGTCACCGTTCAACTCCATCAAGGTCCATGTACCGGTCGCCTCGGACGCCCAGAGTTGCTGTGCATCGACCCAAGCCCCCTCAACCGGTGCTTCGGCGTACCAATCGATCAGGGCCGCCTCCATTTCTGCTGCAAGCATGCAGACAGGATCGGCAGACGCGGCCGTGGCCGGGATAAAAGCTGCGAGGACAAGTGCGATGGTGCGTTTCATACTCTCTTCCTTTCACAGAAAACGCTGCCGCGTCTTTTAGGTTCCCGCGAACTTGCATTTCAGCTTCGTGCGGTGAAGGTGGGCGTCTGGACACGCGATCCTTCCAAGCAGCGCACGCCTGCGCTAGGACACGCCAAGATCGGAGGCGACATGGCCAAACAACCCCGCGCATGGCAGCGCATGCTGTCAGGCCGCAGGCTCGACCTGCTGGACCCGACCCCCATGGATATCGAGATTGAGGACATCGCCCACGGCCTTGCCTTTGTCGCGCGCTGGAATGGGCAGACGGCAGGCGACTATGCCTATTCAGTGGCAGAGCATTCCTTGCTGGTTGAGACATTGTTTGGACGCATCGCGCCCAAGGCCCCGGCAAAATGGCGATTGGCGGCCCTCCTGCACGACGCACCGGAATACGTGATTGGCGACATGATCTCGCCCGTGAAGGCCGCCGTTGGACCGGGCTATAAGGATCTGGATGACCGGCTCGAGGCGGCGGTCCATATCCGCTTTGGCCTGCCCGCCAAGGTGCCGCAAGCGATCAAGCGCCAGATCAAGAAGGCGGACAAGATCAGCGCCTGGATGGAAGCCACCCAGATCGCCGGATTTACCGAAGGCGAGGCCAGTAAATTCTTTGGCAAACCGGACCTCACCCTGATCGACGCCTTGCAGATTGTCCTGCGCCCGCCGGTCGAAACCCGAAACGCATTCACCGCCCGACACGCCGAATTGCTGGAGCACTGCACATGATCAACGTCCGCCGCGCCATCGCACTCGACGCCCCCTCCATGGCCGAACTGCTCAACACCATCATCGAAGAAGGTGGCACAACGGCGATCACCACCAAAGTTTCCGGCGACGATCTGGCCCAGTGGATGGCGGAAAAAGGGCGCGCGGCCTGGCATGTGGCCGTGGACAACGCCGAACGTGTGGTGGGCTTTCAATGGATCGCAAGCGGCACCGACTACCTGCCGCCCGAAGCGGCAGAGATTGCCACGTTTGTCCAGGTGGGCCAGACCGGGCTCGGCATCGGATCAAAACTGTTCGACGCCACCCGCAATGCGGCCAAAGACCTTGGTTACACATGGATCAATGCCAATATCCGCGCCGACAATGACGGTGGGCTCATCTATTACCAGTCGCGCGGATTTCAGGATTACGGCCGCATCGAAGATTACGAGATGGCGAACGGCCAGAAAGTGGACAAGATCCTCAAGCGCTACGACCTCTGATTTCGTTAACGCATCGTTACGCCACCTTCACGGTGGGGGTGCACAGGGGGTGTACGCAGGGTGCACGGGGGGTGACACCCTATGCAGCGGCCACAGATTTCAGAAATTGAAATCTACGGGTGGGCGCACAACCGTGCATCCAACCCGTCTCTGTTCCAGAAAATTCCTCGGGGGGAGGGCGCAGGTCGGGGGCCACACGGCCCCCTTGAACCTGTCAACGAGGCGAGCGTTTCGCCAAAATGCGCTGCAGCGTCCGGCGGTGCATATTCAACCGCCGCGCCGTCTCTGACACGTTGCGATCACACAGTTCATAGACACGCTGGATATGCTCCCAGCGCACGCGGTCGGCGCTCATCGGGTTTTCGGGCGGGGGTGGCAGATCATCACCCGTGGCCAGCAGTGCGTTGGTGATATCCGTCGCATCCGCGGGCTTCGACAGATAGTCAGTCGCGCCGATTTTCACCGCAGCCACAGCCGTCGCGATGGCACCATAGCCGGTCAGGACAACCACACGCGCATCCGGCCTGCGGTCACGCAACACCTCGACCACATCCAGCCCATTGCCGTCCTCAAGACGCAAGTCCACCACGGCATAGGCCGGTGGGCGCGCCGTCGCGATGGCCTTGCCAGCGGTCACGCTGTCGGCCGTTTCAATCTCGAACCCGCGTTTTTCCATGGCCTTCGCCAGCCGCCGCAGAAACGGTTCGTCGTCGTCAACCAATAAGAGAGTTTTGTCCTCTCCCAATTCCTGCTGTGCTGCTTCGGCCATCGAATTCTCCAGTTCCCGCTTATTATTCTGGCTGACGCAGAATATGGCGCGCGCAGGGACCTTGGTCAAATTATTCCGCGATATCAGGCATTTTCCACAAAGCAGGAAACCCGGTCCGCCATGGTGTCTGCGCTGACGTCACGGCGGAAAAACTCGACAAATCCATGTTCCGGCAAAACGAGATAGGTGAAGGTCGAATGATCCACGAGGTAGAACTCGTCCGACTTGTCATGGGCCTTGTAATACGTGCGATAGGTCTTGCTTGCTGCATCCGTTTGCTCAAGCGTTCCGGTGAGGCCAATCATCTTTTCATGCAAGTTATAGGCGAAATCTCCAACGACTTCAGGTGTATCGCGTTCCGGATCAACGGTGATGAAAATGGGCGTCACCGACATGCCGCGTTCGGCCAGTACATCCACGGCTTCGGCATTGCGGGCCGTGTCCAGCGGGCACACGTCGGGGCAGAATGTGTAGCCAAAATAGATCAGGCTTGGTTCGGTGATCACATCTGTGTCCGTCACGGTTTGCCCTTCGGCATTGACCAACTCGAACGGGCCGCCGATCTGATTGCCGTCACCCGCGATCTGGGTGGCACCGCATTGGGCAAAGGCTGTCTCTTCTCCACCCGATTGGGTCACCCACCAGATGCCCCCAAGAAAAAGGGCGGCGACAATGGCGGCAACGGGTGCGATGATACGGGTCATGTTCGGCCTCCGGGCTAGGGTTATACCCTAGCTATCAATCCCCGGCCTGAGTTCAATAAACGAAGAAGTGACACAATGGCGCAACCTGACATTGGCCTGCTGACCGGCCAACAAAGATCCAACTGGATTCGCTTGCGGACGATGATCCTGTTGCGTTGGGTCGCCATCGTTGGTCAGCTTGTTGCGTTGACCGTGGCGCAGCGCCTGTACGGCCTGCAGCTTGAGCTGGGCCTGTGCTATCTCGCCGTCGGTGTTTCGGTGATCGGCAACCTGATCGCCATCTTCGTTTTCCCGGAAAACAAACGCCTGAACGAGTTTGAGAACCTGCTGATGGTCCTCTTCGATGTATTGCAGCTTGGGTTCCTTCTGTTCCTGACAGGTGGATTGCACAATCCCTTTGCCCTTCTGCTTCTTGGACCCGTCACCATTTCGGCGGCCGTCCTGACCACACGGTCCACGTTGTTGGTGGGCGCCACGGCCATCGTTATCGTGACAGTCTTATCCGATTTCCATCTGCCCCTTCGCACCCAGCAGGGCTTCATCCTGCGCATTCCAGACCTGTTTGTTTTTGGAAACTGGATCGCCCTGGTCATCGCGATCTGCTTCATCGGCCTCTATTCCCGCCGCGTCACGTCAGAGATTCATTCGATGTCGGACGCACTGTCGGCCACACAATTGGCCCTCTCACGGGAACAGAAACTGACCGACCTTGGCGGCGTTGTGGCCGCTGCCGCGCACGAGTTGGGCACCCCACTTGCCACCATCAAGCTGACAAGCGCCGAATTGCTCGAAGAGCTGGATGACAGGCCGGAATTGAAGGAAGACGCAGCTCTGATCCGCGAACAGGCTGATCGTTGCCGGGATATCCTGCGCGACATGGGCCGTGCAGGCAAAGATGACCTGCACCTGCGCCAGGCCCCGTTGATGACGGTGGTGCAAGAGGCCGCTGAACCACACACGCAGCGTGGCAAGGTCGTTGAATACATCCATGACCCGGACGCAGGTGATGAAATTGACCAACCCGCCATCCTGCGACAGCCCGAAATCATCCATGGCCTGCGCAATCTTGTCCAAAACGCAGTCGACTTTGCCCGCGCCACCGTCTGGATCGAAGCGCACTGGACCAAAGACGAAATCACGATCCGCATCATGGACGATGGCCGCGGATTTCCTCCGCAGCTTTTGGGACGCATTGGTGATCCGTTTGTTCGGCGGCGAAAAACATCATCAGAACGCGCGCAGCGCCCGGAATACGAGGGAATGGGACTGGGCTTGTTCATCGCCAAGACATTGCTTGAACGATCCGGCGCAGAACTCACTTTTGCCAATGGTGCAGACCCTTATGGAACGTGGGAGCCCGGCGATACGCATATCGGGGCGATTGTCGAAGTGGTGTGGCCACGTCAAAAAGTGGACGCCCGTGTGGGCGAAAACGCCCTGTCGATTGGAAGAAATGAGCGCATAGAGGTTTGAAACCGACCACGCGTTAAGCCTGCGTTAACCATCCTTACCGAATACTCTCCCGCGGGTGGCGAAAGGTCGCGGAATGATGGTTGTCGAGATGTTTGTGGTGTTCAGCGCTGCGCTTTGCGCGGTTGTTGTCGGCATCCTGTACCTCGGTCGCTCTCCCGCAACCGCCACCCACGACGCATCGCCCGGCACATCGGACCCCATGTCTTTTCTGTTTGATGGCGTGGATTTGGAGCATGCTTCGCATGAGGCCGAAACCACGATGCAGCGCAGCCCCGACATCACCGATTGGCAGGCGTTGAAGGCTGGACTGAATGCTCGTTTCCCTGGACTGCCGGACGAAGGTGACATTCAAACCGTCGAAACTCTCACCCTGCAAGCCGCGCGTCCGGACGATTCGGCCGTGCTGCGATTGCACCGCGAAGACGACATGACACGCGTCGAGATTGATGATCACGTGTCAGTCGACGCAAGTACGAAACACGTCATGCAATCGCTCGCGTCTGAGCTGGATACCTTGCGCCTTGCTGCAATTGCGGCCCCTTATCCGATCTGGCTGGTCGACCAGAACCAAAGCATCACATGGCGCAACACCGCATATGACACGCTGGAACGCGCGGTGCATGGAACGGACAACAACGAAGTTCCGGTCGTGTTTGACTTCACGCCCATCGACATGACAGGCAAATCCTCGGTGCGGGTGCCTGTCAAAATGGACCGTAACGGCACAACGGAATGGTACAATGTCACAGCGACCCAAGCGGGGTCTACGACTGTGTTCCACGCCGTCGACATCAATGCCGTCATTCAGGCCGAGGTAGCCCAGCGCAACTTTGTCCAAACACTTGCCAAAACCTTTGCACAGCTGTCCATCGGCCTCGCGATTTTCGATCGGAATGGTCAATTGGCGCTGTTCAATCCGGCCCTTCTGGACCTGACATCGCTGCCAGCGGAGTTTCTGAGCGCGCGGCCCGATATGCTGTCGTTCTTTGACCGACTGCGCGACAATCGAGTGATGCCCGAACCCAAGAACTATGGATCATGGCGGCAAGAGATTTCCGCGATGATCAATGCGGCCTCCCATGGCAGCTATCATGAGACGTGGAACCTCGATACCGGTCACACCTACCGCGTCAGCGGGCGCCCACATCCCGATGGCGCAATCGCGTTCCTGATCGAAGACATCACCGCGGAGATATCGCTGACCCGCAACTTCCGGGCAGAGCTTGAACTGGGTCAATCGCTGATGGACACGTTCGAGGATGCGCTGGTTGTCTTTTCGTCTGCTGGTGTTCTGACATTCTGCAATGCCTCCTACAGAGAGATGTGGAAGCTTGATCCGGACAACAGCTTTGCCGACGTGACCATCGTCGACTGTTTGCAAGCGTGGCAGGAAAAATGTGTGCCAGATCCCGCCTGGGGGGATATGCGCGATTTCGTCATGAAGCTTGGCGAGCGTGCGATGTGGGATGCCGAAGTCCTGCACCATCAACATGGTCCGCTCAGGGCGCAGGTGTCGCCCATTGCGTCCGGGGCAACTGTCATACGGTTTTCAGTAACAGCGCCCGAAACTGCCCGCAAAGATGCTGAGCTGACCTGACCATTCCACCTTGCAGCGCCGGGTGATGGCAGTAGGTTGTGGACATGACCACGACGCCCTTCACGCTCAATTGGCCAACCGACGATGACACGGCTTATGCCGGTGCATCGCTTGGTCCACTGCTGCGTCCTGGGGACGTGATTTTGCTTGAAGGTGACGTGGGCGCTGGAAAGACCCATTTCGCGCGCGCATTGATCCAATCCGTGCTGCTTACGGCCGAAGATGTTCCTTCACCGACGTTCACCCTTGTCCAGGTTTACGAAACCCGAAACGGACCGCTTTGGCACACCGATCTGTACCGCGTATCTGCCGACACCGAAGTGGATGAGCTGGGCCTGACGGATGCTTTTGAGGATGCCATATGCCTTGTCGAGTGGCCGGATCGTCTTGGTCCGCTGACGCCCGCCAACGCGTTGACGATAGCAATAGAGGCGAAGGACGAGGGGCGCGAAGCCACACTGACATGGACAGATTCGCGCTGGGCTGATCGGCTTGAGAGTTTGGTGGCCCATGCCTGATCGCGCCGATCTGAAAACATCTTTTCTGCAGCATACGGGCTGGGATGGCGCGCACCGGGTTCTGGTGGCAGGTGATGCATCCAACCGGAAATATGAACGGCTGACACAAGCAGCTCAGACCCGGATACTGATGGATGCGCCGCCGGAAAAGGGCGAGGACGTCCGCCCCTTCGTCAATATCACGAGCTATCTGCGCAAAGCGGGACTGTCAGCGCCGGAAGTCCACGCTCAGGATGACGCAAACGGCTTTCTGTTGATCGAAGATCTAGGCGATGACCTGTTCGCCCGAGTGATCGAACAGGACCCAACGCGTGAAATGCCACTTTATGAAGCAGCCGTTGACGTTCTTCTGGACCTGCACCAAGCCCCCCCACCCGACTTGCCACGCTACGATGCTGATGTGATGACAGAGGCTGCGAGCCTTGCCTTTGATTGGTATCAACGCGGGGTGCGAGGGTCGGTGAACACCAATGCACGGAACGCATTTGGAACGGCCATGCGCGCCGCGCTTCAACCGTTGGACGCGGCACCTGCGGTTTTGATCCAGCGCGATTACCATGCCGAAAACCTGATCTGGTTGCCGGATCGATCCGGCGCGCGACGCGTGGGCTTGCTCGACTATCAGGACGCAATGCTCGGGCATCCGGCTTATGATCTCGTGTCGGTTTTGCAGGACGCCCGACGGGACGTGTCGCCAAGTGTCCAATCGGCCATGATGGACCGATACATCGCGGGGTCAGGTACAAATGACAGCGCATTTCGTGACGCCTATGCCCTGCTTGGATTGCAACGCAACCTGCGCATTTTGGGCGTGTTTGCACGGCTGTCACTTAGCTATGGCAAACCGCACTATGTCGATTTGATTCCCCGGGTCTGGCATCATATTGAGACCAATCTCGGGCACCCCGCGGCGGCGCACATCGCACCACTCATTCGGGCGGAATTGCCTGACCCGACCCCCACAATACTCCAAAGCCTGAAGAACCAATGCCAAACAATACCCCTGCCGTAATGATCTTTGCGGCCGGGTTCGGGACGCGGATGAAGCATCTGACCAAAGTGCAGCCGAAACCGATGATCCCGGTGGCGGGCAAGTCGATGATCGACCACGCATTGGATATGGTTGACCCGATCGCGCCTCCGCGGACGGTGGTCAACCTGCACTATCGGCCCGAGGTTCTGGAGGCACATCTGGCGGATCGTCAGGTCATAACAGTACGGGAAGAACCGGACATTCTCGAAACGGGCGGCGGGCTACGCAATGCTTTGCCATTGTTGGAATGTGATCCTGTCATCACGGTGAACCCAGATGCGATTTGGGCTGGCCCGAACCCGCTGCATATGTTGCTGGAGGCTTGGAATCCTGAAGATACAGACGCATTGCTGATGTGTGTGCCCAGCGCGAGGGTGCACGGACGTTCAAGCGGCGGCGACTTCCACTTGGACGACGAAGGGCTTTTGCACCGCGGCGGAGACATGGTCTATGGCGGTGTGCAGATCATGAAGACCGCTCTGCTGCGTGAGGTGCCTGACACGGCGTTTTCCCTGAATGTCGTATGGAGCAGGATGGCGGCAGACGGGCGGTTGCGCGGCCTGCACTACCCCGGGCATTGGTGCGACGTCGGTCATCCCGAAGGCATCGACATCGCCGAAGACATGTTGCGACATCACGATGTTTGACCCTTCGGACACAGCCCGCTTGTACGGATGCGCCCCTGGTGTCGATTTCCCCCTCGCCGTTGTGCGCGGATTGGAGGACCGTTTGAAAGACGCCCCGCCCGAAGCGTGGGCGCAGGTGACCTTGCTGGTCAACACCACTCGCATGGCGCGGCGGCTTCGCGCCCTGTTCGATGAAGGGCCTGCCCGGCTTTTGCCACGCATCCGCATGATCACGCAACTGGACGATCTGCTGCCCGCGCAACCATTGCCACCCAGCGCGTCACCCCTGCGGCGAAGGCTTGAGCTTGCGACATTAATCCAGACCTTGATCGACCGACAACCCGACCTTGCCCCGGACGCCGGGCCATTTGATCTGGCGGACAGTCTGGCCACTCTGATGGACGAGATGCAGGGCGAAGGCGTCAGTGCCGCGGACATCGCAAATCTGGATGTGTCGGATCAATCCGGGCACTGGGCGCGCGCGCAGCAATTCATCGCCATCGCCCAAGACTATATCGACGCCAGCAACAGCGCGCCTGATCCAGAAGCACGACAACGCGCAACTGTTCTGCAACTTGCAGAGCATTGGGCGCATACACCACCCAAGGATCCGGTGATTGTGGTCGGGTCCACCGGGTCGCGTGGGACAACCCTTTTGTTGATGCAAGCGGTCGCCGCACTTCCTCAAGGGGCCGTTCTGCTGCCCGGTTTCGATGATCATATGCCGGCAGACGTGTGGGACGTCCTGGCCAAGGATCAAACAGCTGAGGATCATCCCCAATTCCGCTTTCTGCGTCTGTGTCATGCCCTCAATCTGCAACCCGCAGATGTCACATCCTGGACGGGCTTGCCTCCAGCATCTCGCGCGCGAAATGCCCTTGTGTCGCTCGCTTTGCGCCCGGCGCCCGTCACCGACGCGTGGCGCGAAGAAGGTCCGCGCCTGACCGACCTAAGCACTGCAACAGCCAACATCACGCTTGTCGAGGCAGATACGCCGCGGGCCGAAGCAATTGCCATCGCCATGCGCTTGCGAAAAGCCACAGATGATGGGCAAAAGGCGGCTCTAATAACGCCTGATCGCATGTTGACGCGACAGGTGACGGCAGCATTGGATCGCTGGGAAATCGTCCCGGACGACAGTGCTGGCACACCTTTGCACCTCTCGCCACCGGGACGGTTCTTGCGGCACATGGCGGCGGTGTTTCAGTCGCCCCTGGATGCAGAAGCATTGCTTACACTGCTCAAGCACCCATTGGCCCATTCGGGCGCGGACCGAAATCTGCATCAGCTCAACACGCAACGTCTTGAGCTGCGCATGCGCAAGGATGGACTGCCTTATCCCGATCCTGATGGCTTGATCCGCTGCGCTGCGAAAGCCACCAAACAGGTGGAAGAAATCGAACCGTGGGCCACCTGGGTCGGAGACGTCTTGTGCGGGCGCGAGGTATCTGAGCAGCTGCCACTTGAAAGGTGGGTGTCGCTACATCGCACTCTGGCTGAGACGTTGGCGCAGGGACCAAACGGTACAGACGCAGGTGAGCTATGGGAGAAGAAGGCTGGCAAAGCTGCGCGCAGCGTCATGGATAGTCTGGCCGAGAATGCGGGTTACGGCGGCGAACTCTCTGCCCGTGATTATGCAAATCTGGTCGCGACCGCATTGCGACACGGCGACGATGTGCGGGACCGTGACACGCCGCATCCCGACATTATGATCTGGGGCACGCTCGAAGCACGGGTGCAGGGCGCAGACCTTGTGATCCTCGCTGGTCTCAATGATGGAACTTGGCCCGAACCACCCGCGCCCGATCCGTGGTTGAACCGAAAGATGCGCTTTGATGCCGGGCTGCTGCTGCCTGAACGCAGGATTGGCCTGTCTGCCCATGATTTCCAGCAAGCCATCGCTGCACCTGAGGTCTGGCTGACCCGGTCCATCCGGTCAGACGATGCGGAAACTGTCCCCTCCCGTTGGGTGAACCGATTGCGCAACCTATTGCAGGGATTGGCAAGTCAAGGACAAAAGGATCACTGGGCGGCGATGCAGGATCGCGGCACGCATTGGCTTGCACTAACCCGGCAGCTTGAAGCGGCGCCGGATGTACCGAAGGCAACGCGGCCTGCGCCCTGCCCGCCGGTATCCGCACGGCCACGTCGCTTTACCGTCACAGAAATTCAAACCTTGATACGGGACCCTTACGCAATCTACGCCAAGCACGTGTTGCGCTTGCGGGCCCTGCGGCCCTTGGTGCAAACACCCGACGCCCTGTTGCGTGGAATCCTGTCGCATGACGTCATGGAGCGGTTTGTGCGGGACACGCTGGACAAACCGGGCACCCTGACGGTTGACGCATTGATGGAGCACGCGCGTCACGTGCTGACGCGGGACGTGCCTTGGCCGGCCGCTCGTGCGCTTTGGCTAGCGCGTTTCAGTCGAGCCGCCGAATGGCTGGTTGATACGGAAAAGGTGCGGCAGACAATTGCCACTCCGACCCTGTTCGAGAACGAAGCCATCGGGAAGTTGACCCTGCTCGCCATCAAGACAGAACTTGAAGGGCGTGCGGACCGCATTGATGTCGACGCGTCGGGTGCCGTCATACTTTACGACTACAAGTCCGGATCACCCCCGACCAAGGATCAGCAAAAACACTTCGACAAGCAGCTGTTGATCGAAGCGGCGATGGTCGAGGAGGGCGCGTTCGCCACACTTGGCCCGCGGCCCGTTCGTGCGGCGCAATTCATTGGAATGGGCAGCACACCCAAAACCGAAGATGCGCCGCTGGACATCGAGCCTCCGCGTCAGGTGCTTGCAGAATTGGTGGGGTTACTGAGCGCGTATCTCGAAGGTGACAAAGGATATACATCGCGCCGCGCCCTCTACGAAGATCGGGAAGCGCGGGATTACGATCAACTGGCCCGATTTGGCGAATGGGATGTAACAGAGGAACCGGTCGCCGAGGTGCTGGAATGAGTATCGCTGCCAACGAAGCGACACATCGCCAACAACAGGCAGCGCAGCCGATGCAGTCCACATGGCTGTCTGCGAACGCCGGCTCGGGCAAAACGCGTGTGTTGACCGACCGTGTTGCGCGTCTGCTGTTGGAAGATGTCGAACCCCAGCACATCCTGTGCCTGACATATACCAAGGCCGCCGCGTCCGAGATGCAGAACCGCCTTTTTCAGCGACTAGGTGCATGGGCGATGCTGGATGACACCGCTTTGCGATCCGAGCTGGCCGAACTTGGGCTGGAACATGTTCCGGATGCAAAGGAACTGCGTCATGCGCGCACGCTCTTTGCACGTGCGATCGAAACTCCGGGCGGTCTCAAAATACAGACGATTCACTCGTTTTGTGCGTCTCTACTCAGGCGATTTCCACTCGAAGCGGGTGTAAGCCCTCAATTCACAGAGATTGAAGATCGCGCCGCCGAGTTGTTGCGGGCCGAGCTGGTCGATCAAATGGCTGAAGGTACTGACGCAGAGGCGTTGACGGGGCTGGCCGCACAATACAGGGGCGAGGACTTTCTTGCCCTCACCAAGGAAATCGTTGGCATCGGGACAGACTTTGGCGATTTGAAAATCGGCGATGCCTTGGCATTATTTGGACAACCACACGATTTGACGCGCGACAGCTTGCTTGCAGAGACCTTTTCACCCGCCGATTGGGACATGTTGCAAGAACTGATCCCGATCCTCGCAACACAGGGCGTCACGGACAAAGCTGTTGGTGAAACCCTGAAAGAAATCGTTTCGCTTGATACCGGCAGTCTTTCCATTGCCGAGGCGGCTTTTCTGACCCAAGCCGGTACGCGCAAGAAACGCTTTCCAACCAAGTCGACCCAGGCACAAGCGGCCCATTTGTTACCTCAGCTTGAGGCGCTGATTGAACGTGTGGAAGAGGCGCGCCAGTCGCGTCTTGCAATCGAAGCGGCTGAGCGGACTGTCGCGCTGCATCGTTTTGCCAGCCGGTTTTCACAGCTTTACGCCGAGGCAAAACAGAGACGCGGGTGGCTGGACTTCGATGATCTCATCCAGAAAGCGCGGCACCTGCTAAGCGACAAGGACGTGTCGGCATGGGTGTTGTATCGCCTGGATGGCGGGATTGATCATATCCTCGTGGACGAAGCGCAGGACACAAGCCCGACCCAATGGGACGTGATCCGGCGGCTTGCAGAAGAGTTTTCTAGCGGAGAGGGTGCGCGCCCAGACATCACCCGCACGATCTTTGTCGTTGGTGACAAAAAGCAGTCGATCTATTCGTTCCAAGGTGCCGACCCCCGAGAGTTTGATCGAATGCAGATGGAATTCGGCTCTAAGTTGGGAGAAGTCGGGCAAAAGCTCTGGGATCGCAGCCTCGATTTTTCCTTCCGGTCTTCTCCCGCGATCCTACGGTTGGTTGACAAGGTGTTTCAATCGGAGCCGGGGGCAGGCTTTGGCGATGGGGAACATATTGCGTTCAACGCCAATCTTCCCGGGCGGGTCGATTTGTGGCCGCTTGTGCCAAAGCCGGAAAAAACCACGGAGCGGGACTGGTTCGATCCTGTGGACAGGCGCAGCCACGAACATCAGTTCCGTACGCTTGCCATGGCCGTTGCAGAACAGATCAAGACGCTGTTGGATGATGGCACCCTGATTCCGGACGGGAACGGTGCGCGCCCTGTTCAACCGCGCGATTTCTTGATCCTTGTGCAGCGGCGCGGGGGCATCTTTCCCGACATCATCCGCGCCTGCAAAGAACTGGACCTGCCCATCGCGGGTGCGGATCGCCTGAAAGTTGGTGCGGAAACAGCCGTGCGGGATCTGGGCGCGCTTCTGTCATTCCTCGCCACGCCCGAGGACAGCTTGTCCTTGGCGACCGCACTCCGGTCCCCATTGTTCGGGTGGTCAGAGCAAGATTTGTTCACGCTTGCGCATCACAGATCAGAAGAAGAACTATGGCGATCTTTACGCAATAAACTGGACGAATTCCCCGAAACAGTCTCGATTCTGCGGGACTTGCGGGACAATGTGGATTTCCTGCGCCCCTATGACTTGATCGAACGCATGCTGACCCGTCACCGTGGGCGCCAGCGTATGCTCGCGCGCCTCGGAACCGAGGCAGAGGATGGGATCAACGCGCTGTTGTCGCAAGCATTGTCCTACGAGCGCAGTGAGGTACCAAGCCTGACAGGGTTTCTGACGTGGATGGAAACCGACGACCTTGAAGTCAAGCGCCAGATCGACAGCGCGTCTAACCAGATCCGGGTGATGACTGTGCACGGATCAAAAGGTTTGGAAGCGCCCATCGTGATCCTGCCCGAATGCGGAAAGCGCGATATCCAGATCCGCAACAACATAATTCGTATGACAGACACACCGGTGTGGAAAATGCCATCGGACCATCAGCCCGAAGCGATGGGCCAGCGGTTGGAAGAGATGAAAGCCGCACAGCGAGAAGAATCACTGCGTTTGCTTTATGTGGCACTGACGCGGGCTGAAAAGTGGCTCATTGTCGGGGCCGCCGGGGAATTGGACAAGAACGGCGATGATTGGCACCAGCGGGTTCAGGCCGGGATGGAGGAAAGCGGCTGTACCGCTTTTGACACGCCCGTGGGGCCGGGATTGCGGATGCAGCATGGCGATTGGGTGTTCGACGCACGCGATGACATCCCAGCCGACCGACAGATGAGCGCCACGTTGCCCACGCTTTATTCAGAACCTGCGCGCACCCCGGATGTAGACAAAACGACCGTGTCACCGTCCGACCTTGGAGGTGCCAAGGCTTTGCCCGGTGATGGGCTGGATGAGGAAACCGCCAAAGCATTTGGAACGCTGGTCCATGCGCTGCTTGATGGCTCTCGTTTGGGGGCACAGCTATTGGACAATTCGGCGCTTTCCGAAGCGCTGAAGTCTGATGCGCAGGCGCAAGCAAATCGGGTCATGTCTGATCCGGATCTTGCATGGCTTTTCGCCGATGACGTCTTTGCCGAAGTTCCGTTGACGGCCGCCCTGGGTGCGAACCGCATCCATGGCACAATTGATCGGTTACACATCACACCGGACATCGTGCACGTGGTGGATTTCAAGACAAATCGCATTGTGCCCGGCACAGCTGACCAAACGCCCGAGGGTGTCTTGCGCCAAATGGGTGCCTATGCCCATGCAATGGCTCAGATTTATCCCGATCGGGAAATTCGCCTTAGCATTCTGTGGACCCACACAGGTGTGCTGATGCCCATCTCGCACGATATCGTGACGACAGCGTTGTCTCGCACGCCATATCTTGACGATGCTCCGGGGCGTACCTAGGTTGCCACCCTACGCTTGAGCCTGGCAGGAGAACTCACATGGCAACCGTGGCAGTCACCGACGCGACTTTCGACGCCGAAGTCAAAAATTCCGATGTCCCCGTTGTGGTGGACTTTTGGGCCGAATGGTGCGGCCCGTGCAAGCAGATTGGCCCGGCTCTGGAAGAGCTGTCGTCCGAGATGGAGGGCAAGGTCAAGATCGTGAAAGTGGACGTGGATTCAAACCCAAACTCGCCCGCCCAGATGGGTGTGCGCGGTATCCCCGCATTGTTCATCTTCAAGAATGGTGAGGTCGTTTCGAACATGGCAGGCGCCAAACCGAAGGCTGCCCTGCAAAGCTGGATCGAAGACAGCATCTGATCATCCGAAGACTGGTTTTTGAAACGGCTCCGCGTGCGGGGCCGTTTTTATTTGCGGCGTCAGGTTTGGGTGATCAATGGCAAGTGTCGCGCGTGAGCTTTTCGGCCGCAATGCGTGTGCGGATTGAAGCCACTCAACGAACGTCGCATATAGGACCGAACATCAAGGAGATATCGCATGACCAGCTCAGACTTCCCCGGATGGCACGGAACCACCATCATCGGCGTGAAAAAGGGCGGCGAGGTTGTGATCGCCGGTGACGGGCAAGTGTCGCTGGGTCAAACAGTGATCAAGGGCACCGCGCGCAAGGTGCGTCGGCTCAACCCCGGTGGATATGACGTCGTCGCGGGCTTTGCCGGGTCGACGGCGGATGCATTCACGTTGCTCGAACGCCTCGAATCCAAGCTGGAGGCAACGCCCGGACAACTGGCCCGCGCAAGCGTCGAGTTGGCGAAGGACTGGCGCACCGACAAATACCTGCAAAAGCTGGAGGCGATGCTGATCGTGTCGGACGGTGCGGACATGCTGGTCATCACGGGCGCAGGTGACGTGCTTGAACCCGAACATGATGTGACGGCGATTGGGTCGGGCGGGAATTACGCTTTGGCCGCTGCCCGCGGGATGATGGACACTGACAAGGATGCCGAAGCCGTGGCGCGCGACGCCATGCAGATCGCGGCGGACATCTGCGTCTACACCAACGGCAACCTGACGGTGGAGAAGATTAGCAAATGACTGACATGACCTATACCCGCATGGGCAACTCGGGGCTGATCGTCAGCCGCATGTGCTTTGGCACCATGACCTTCAACCATGGGTCCGAGTGGATTCCCGGCGTTGCCAAGGTTGGACAAGACGCCGCGACCGAGATGGTGCATCGCGCGTTAGATGCTGGCGTGAATTTCTTTGACACTGCTGACGGCTATTCCAGCGGCGAGGCCGAAGATATCCTTGGCAAGGCGCTGGGCAAGCGCCGGAACGAGGCGGTGATCTGCACCAAGCTTGGTTTTCGCCAGACGGATCAGATTGGCGACGCGGGATTGAACCGCGCCCATGTCCTGAGACAGATCGAAGGCAGTCTGGGTCGGATGGATATCGATCACATCGATCTGCTGGTGCTGCACAAGACAGATTTCACAACCCCTTTGGAAGAGACGCTCGCCGCGCTGCAAATCGCCGTTGAGCATGGCAAGGTGCGGTATGTCGGTGTGTCAAACTGGAACGCGTGGCAGATGGCCCGCGCTGTGCAATATCAACGCGATCATCGCCTGGCGCCGTTCGTAGCAGGGCAATACCTGTATAACCTCGTGGCCCGCGACATCGAACTGGATGTACTGCCCATGATGACCGAAATGGGCGGTGGCCTGATGGCATGGTCGCCGCTTGCTGGTGGTTTGCTGTCGGGCAAGTACGACCCTGACAACCTCGAAGCAGGCGACGGGCGGTTGAGCGAGGGCGGTGATTTCCTTGGGATCGAGAAGGCTACCGCGCGGAAGATCATCGAAACGCTAAGCGACGTCGCCAAGACGCATGACGCGCATCCCGCAACTGTTGCGCTGGCGTGGTTGCTGGCTCAGGATCGGGGGCACAGCGTGATCTTTGGCGCTTCGAAGATGAGCCACATGGATGCAGCGCTTGCCGCACCCGGATTAACACTGAGCGAGAGCGAGCTGTCAGCCCTTTCGGACATTGCACCACCGGCAAAACGCTATCCGCACTGGTTTGACGCCATGATGACGGATGAGCTGAACACAAAAATCCTGTCGTGAAACGAAAAAGGCCGCTGTTCTGCACAGCGGCCTTCTTTTCGAACGTTGAACCGGATCAGTTCAACTTGGCAACGCCCAGCGGCACGTTGAACTTCTCGCACCAGATCCAGACTTCGTTATATGTCGCGGCGTCGATACCGGCGGGCACATCAAAGGTCTGCTTGCCTGAGTTCGCTTTCAAGAGACCCATCAGCGTGTCGCTGTCATAGCCATCGCGACCCAGCGCCACTTTTGGGTCGGGCGCACCGTCGAACCAGAAGTCATCCAGCAGGATCACCTGGCTTTTGCCATTCTTGGTGACCACTTCGGCGCGGCCTTTGGTGACGTGGTTGCTGGCGCCGGTGAACTCACCGATGCGGCCGTGACCGCCAGCAAAGCTGAAGGACGGGATGGCGGTGGAGGCCAGAAGGGTTGCGGAACCGATAAGGAAAGAACGGCGGTTGGTCATTGGGTCGTCTCCGAGGGGTTGTGTGACGGGACCAACCTACGCCCATGCTGCGGCAAAATAACCAGACCTCTCGCTCAAGTGATGCGCGCGTAATGAAATGCGCGGCAATCGTTGCGTTTTCCGGGTTTTTGCATAGGTAAGTCCAAACACTCTGTAACAAACGGGCCGCTTGTGACTGACCTGACCCCCCGCGAAATCGTCTCTGAACTCGACCGATTCATTATTGGCCAGAAGGATGCAAAGCGCGCTGTTGCCGTTGCACTGCGCAACCGCTGGCGCCGCAAACAGCTGGATGATGACCTGCGGGACGAGGTGTATCCAAAGAATATTCTGATGATCGGCCCCACCGGCGTGGGCAAGACAGAGATCAGCCGCCGTTTGGCCAAACTGGCGCGCGCACCGTTCCTGAAGGTGGAAGCGACGAAGTTCACCGAAGTCGGCTATGTCGGGCGTGACGTGGAGCAGATCATCCGCGATCTGGTCGACGCTGCCATCGTGGAAACCCGCGAATACATGCGGGAAGAGGTGAAAGCCAACGCGCATCAAGCTGCCGAAGATCGTGTGATCGAAGCAATTGCAGGGACAGACGCGCGGGACGCAACGCGGGACATGTTTCGCAAGAAACTCAAGTCGGGCGAGTTGGACGATACGATCATCGAACTGGACATCGCCGACACCACCAACCCGTTTCCTACCATGGACATTCCCGGTCAGCCCGGCGGTGGCATGGGTATGATGAACCTCGGCGATATCTTTGGCAAAGCGATGGGTGGGCGCACCGTGCGCAAGAAACTGACTGTCGCCCAAAGCTACGACATCCTGATCGGTGAGGAAGCGGACAAGCTTCTGGATGACGAAGCGGTGACCAAGACAGCGCTGGAAGCCGTACAGGAAAACGGGATCGTATTTCTGGACGAGATCGACAAAGTCTGTGCCCGGTCCGATGCGCGCGGCGCAGATGTCAGCCGCGAAGGCGTGCAACGTGACCTACTGCCCCTGATCGAAGGCACCACCGTCAGCACCAAGCATGGTCCGGTGAAAACCGACCACATCCTGTTCATTGCATCAGGCGCGTTCCATATCGCCAAACCATCGGACCTGCTGCCTGAATTGCAGGGACGTCTGCCCATCCGCGTGGAATTGCGGGATCTGACCGAGGATGATTTCGTGCGCATTCTCGAAGAAACCGACAACGCACTGACGCTTCAGTACGCCGCCCTGATGAAAACCGAAGAGGTGACTGTGTCCTTCGAACCCGAGGGTATCCGCGCCTTGGCCCGTATTGCGGCAGATGTGAACAAGAGCGTCGAAAACATCGGAGCCCGTCGCCTCTACACCGTGATGGAGCGGGTGTTCGAGGAGCTGTCATTCAATGCGCCGGATCGCGCGGGCGAAGCGATCACCGTCGATGCGGGGTTTGTTGAAACCCACTTGGGCGAACTTGCGCGGTCCACCGATGTAAGCCGCTACGTGCTCTAGCTGTTTGTGTGCCCCTCGGGTACACGCGACAGGTCTGCAGGGCGGCGGGGTACGGCAATGCGCGCAATTCTATTGGGGCTGATCATGGTCCTTGCGGCCTGCAATGACAGGACCGCAGCGCCTATCGTGCCCGCAGCAAAGTCGGTGGGCATCAATCGCGATATCTTCATCGGCACGACGCGAAGCCTCGATGACCAGGGGCAGTTCGGCATTGGCCGATCTTCGTCCCTCAGCCTACTACAGGCGACGGTGTCATTGCCGCCGAAACGTGCATTGGGCAGTGTCACGGACGGGCAAGACCGGCCCAAACCTGAACGTGACTTCGCGCTTGCTGCTTTGAACACCTATCCCGATGGATCGGGCTTTCGCGATGCCCTCGCTGCGGATCTTGCGTCCAAACCTGCGGATCAGCGCGAAGTCACGCTGTTCGTGCATGGGTTCAACAACAGCTTCACCAACGCAGCGTTTCGCATGGCACAATTGGCCGAAGATCTTGAGCTTCCGGGCAGTCATGTCAGCTATTCCTGGCCCAGCCGCGGCAATCCTTTGGGCTATGAATACGACCGCGACAGTTCGCTGTTCGCCCGAGACGGTCTGGCGGAATTGATGCGCGAAATCCGAGCGGCAGGGCAGCCTGATATCATCATTGTTGCCCATTCCATGGGTGGGTCACTGGTCATGGAAACACTGCGGCAGCTCGAAATCGCTGAGCCCGGTTGGGCAGGTCGCAACGTCAGTGGCGTGATCCTTCTGTCGCCCGATATCAACATAGACATTTTCCGTAGCCAGTTTGCACGTATCCAAAAGGTGCCGGACCCGTTCGTGGTCATGGTATCGCGCAAGGACGCCATCTTACGGATATCCTCGCGCCTCAGGGGCGAACGCACACAATTGGGCAATATCCAGAATGCGCAGTCTGTGGCGGACCTGCCTATCACGGTTGTGGATGTAACTGCCTTCTCCGACCGAAAGTCTGGCAACCATTTTGTCGCTGGCGGGTCGCCCGCTTTGATCCAGCTTTTGCGCAGGTCGTCCGATCTTGATCGGGAGTTTCTGCGGGGGCGCGGTGGATCTGTCCTGACAATTCCCGGTGCGCGGCGTGTACAAGTTCCAAACCGTCGCGCAGCCGTCGTTATGATTCCAGGCGAGTCCAGGTAGTGACCGGGACTGCCATGTCACAATCATTGGGCCAGTTCCTGCGAACCAATCAGCGGTGGCTTGGGGCAGGGGCGCTTTTGACGTTGCTGTCGTCCTTTGGGCAAACGTTCTTCATTTCAATCTTTGCCGCCGAAATTCAGGCAGACTTTGCTCTGACCCACGGGACATGGGGTGCCATCTATGGGCTTGGAACGGCTGCGTCAGCGGTTGTCATGATCTGGGCGGGGGGCCTTACCGACCACTTTCGCGCCAGAGCCATTGGAATGCTGATTTTGACGTTGCTGGCGGCGTCCTGCATTGCCATGGCTGTCAATCCATATGCCGCTGTCTTGCCATTTGTCATCTTTGCCCTGCGCCTGACAGGGCAAGGTATGACCAGCCACATCGCGATTGTCGCCATGGCCCGCTGGTTCGTTGCGACAAGAGGCAAGGCCCTTGCTGTTGCAACGCTTGGGTTTTCGTTGGGCGAGGCCATCCTGCCGTTACTGTTCGTTGCGCTGATGACAGTCTTTGATTGGCGGCTTTTGTGGCTGGTCGCGGCCGCCGTTGCCCTGATCGGCGTGCCGGTTCTGGCCCATCTTTTGAAAGAGGAGCGGACACCACAATCTATGGCGGGCGAAAACCAGAGCGCTGGCATGAACAACCAACACTGGACCCGAAACCAAACTCTGGCGCATCCGCTGTTCTGGTTCATGGTGCCCGCGTTGCTGGGTTTGTCCGCGTTTGGAACCGCCTTCTTTTTTCAACAGGCGCACTATGCGGAGTTGAAAGGATGGACGCACTTGTCACTTGTTGCGCTTTTCCCGGTGTACACAGGCGTCGGAATTGCGGCGATGATTGTGTCCGGGTTCGCCTTGGATCGCTTCGGCACTGCGCGTTTGATCCCCTACTACCAAATGCCACTTGTCCTCGCATTTCTCTGCTTTGCTTTTGCGGACGGTCTGTGGATGGCGGCATTGGGCTTGGTGTTTTTCGCGATCACGAGTGGGGCCAATTCAACATTGCCCAATGCCTTTTGGGCAGAGTTCTACGGAACGCGGTTTATCGGATCGATCAAGGCCATGGCGGCGGCGGTGATGGTTCTTGGGTCCGCGATTGGCCCGTTGGTCACAGGCATCCTGATTGACACCGGGGTATCGCTCGAAACCCAGTACATCTGGGTTGCCGTTTACTATGCCGTTGCAAGCCTTGGGATTTGGATCGGCATTCGACGTGCGCGTAACGACCTACCGGTTCCGGCGTAGGTAGACATAATACGCACCACCGCCTCCGTGGCGGACATTGGCTTGGCTCACCTGCATCACGACCGACGACAATGGCGGCATCGACAGCCATTGCGGTACTTGATGACGAAGAACGCCGAAACGGACCGGGATCGGCCCTTCATCGTCGCGGTTCTTGCCCTTGCCTGTCACCACCAAAACCAATCGCTTCCCTTGCGACTGTGCCGACAGGATAAACCGGGTCAGCGCCGGGTGCGCGCGATCCGTTGTCATTCCATGCAAATCCAATTTGCCTTCGGGTTTCAACTTGCCACGCTTCATTTGCGTGAACGCTTTCCTGTCCATTTGGACTGGCTGGGCCGCAACCTGATCCACGATGGACGGTGAAAGGTTGATTGATGTCGATGGCTTGGATTTCTGCGACTTGATAGGCGCCGGGGTCACTTCAAAGGACGCTCTGGTGCGTTGCTGTTGAGGGGGTGTTGTTACGAAATCATCCGGATGGAACGGCTTTTCCGGATGCAGCCGCTCTGTCTTGTCCGTTACCTTGCGCCACAGCTCTTCTTCGTCCGGGCGTAACCTGCGGCGGTTCATATCGCCCCCTCGGGCAACAAGGCATAGGCGCGCTGGATTGGCATCAACACCAACATTCGACCGGGATCGCGCAAACGTCCGGCCTCGCGACCTGCCTTGTCACCTGTCCCGAAAAAGACATCCGCGCGTTGCGCGCCCTTGATGGCAGACCCTGTATCCTGCGCAATCATCAGGCGACGCAGCGGATCAGCCCCATCCTTTTCAACCCAGACCGGCGCACCCAAAGGCACAAAGGCAGGGTCGACAGCCACAGACCGCATCGTTGTGATTGAACGGTTCATCGCCCCAAGCGGGCCGCGTTCCGCAGGCACTTCGCTGACCTCGCGGAAAAAGACATAGGACGGGTTGTGATACAAAAGCTCTTCGCCGACCTCCGGGTTGCGCCGCACGTAATTGCGGATGACCTGCGCGCTGACCTGATGCGAGGCATAGGTGCCACGGCGGACCAGCTCGGCACCAATCGACCGGTACTCATGACCATTGAAACCGCTGTACCCGACGCGGATCATCTCTCCGCTCGGGAGGCGAATACGGCCAGAACCTTGAATCTGCAGAAAGAAAAGCTCGACCGGGTCATCGACCCACGCGATCTCAAGACCGCGGCCCTGCATGATGGACCCTTCGAGAATCTGGCGACGGGTGAGCCACGGACGAATGACCCGCGCTTCGGGCGGCATGGAATATACGGGGTAACGGTAGCGGGCGCTGCGGCGAAGCGACCCTTCCAGTTCAGGTTCGAAATATCCGGTGAAGAGGGCGGGCTGGCCGTCTTCGATCAGGACAGGGCGAAAGAACAGTTCGAAAAAGGCGCGGGCATCCGGAACGTCTGCCGCCAGAGCACACAATGACGTCCAATCAGGATCGTCAAAGTCCCGGCACGTATTGCGAAAGGTCGAGAGCGCAGACTCATGATCATCCTGCGCCCAGCCATCCAGCGCGGCGAAGTCCAGAACCGTGTATTTTACGTCCGATCCAGCGGCAGTCATGGCCAGTGATATCGCACAGAAAAAGACAGCGCAGAAACGGATTACGCGTCTGTAGACACCAGTAGCCAATTCGGGTCGTCTGCCCCCATGGTTCTGGCGAAGGCCCACGTGTCCTTCTGCCGCTTCACCTCAGTCAGGCTACCTTCTACGATATCTCCGCCTTGATCGCGAACAGCTGATTTGAGTTCGGCCACGTAACGGATGGTCAATTCGCCTTCGTTCGTTTCAGGATCGAAGGTGGCATTCATCAACTTCAGCTCTCGTACGCCAAAGAATTCCGCCTCGATGGTCAGACCCTGATCTTCGCGGGCTGCGACGCCATCGACGAAGGATTCATAGATTTCTTCGGACAGAAAAGGCTGGATATCGGCCAGATTGCCGTTCTCGTACCCCATCACGATCATCTCGTAAGCGCCGCGTGCACCTTGCAGGAAATCGGCAACATTGAACGACGGTTCGGCACGTTTCATTTCAGTCAGCGCCTTGGCGGCGTCACTATCTTCGTCGACGTGGTCGGTGATATCCAGATCGGGACCGCCTTCGATCACCTCAAGGTCAGGACGGTTGATCCGATCGGATGCCTGTTTTGGAACCGGCGGTTGTTCGAACCCATCCCGTGTCCCCAACACGTTTTTAAGGCGTAAGATCAGGAAAACAGCGATGCCGGCAAGCACCAGCAACTGGATAAGCGGAGAGTTCATTCATGCCTCGTCATTCGGGGTCGGGTGGCGATAGCGCCGTTGAAACCTTATGTAGGTGTACGGGGAGCCCAAGTCCACTGTACGGCCCCTGACGAAAAGGAAAGGATTACGCGGATGTGGCTGTTTTTGGCCTTTCTTCTGGTTCCATTGATCGAGATCGCCCTGTTCATTCAGGTTGGCGGCGCAATCGGGTTGGGCTGGACGCTTCTTGTCGTGGTGATCACGGCGGTGCTTGGCACGATGCTGGTGCGCGCCCAAGGCATGCAGGCGTTGGGCCAGGTGAAGTCGTCATTCAGCGAAATGCGTGACCCAAGTGAGGCGCTGGCGCATGGCGCGATGATCCTGTTTTCCGGTGCTTTGCTGCTAACGCCGGGGTTCTTCACGGATGCTGTCGGTTTTGCGCTTCTGGTTCCAGGCGTCCGTTTGGCCGTTTTTCGCTGGGCGCGAAGCCGTATCAAAGTCACCACATTTTCCACGCACGCTGGACCCAACCGCCAACATCCCGACATCGTGGATGGTGAATACACCGAAGTTGACCCGGACAGACAAAAAGTTCGTGGCCCTTCGGGATGGACCAAGCATTGAGGCCTGTGGGCCAAGCTGTTACCAAGCGCGCAACTTAATTATTGCCTCGGAGAAAACAGATGGCCGAAGAACAAGCCACACAACCCACCGCGCCACAAATGCGGGTCTTGGGACAGTACATTCGCGACATGTCGTTTGAAAACATCGTGTCCCAAAAGGGTGCTGCACCTGACGTGCAGCCCGATGTGCAGGTTCAGGTGAATCTGGATGCGAAAAAGCGCAGCCAGGACAACCAGTACGAAAGCTCCATCAAGCTGAATGTCACATCAAAGGCGAAGGAAGGCGATACCGTCCTGTTTGTTCTGGAAATCGACTATGTCGGCATGTTCCACATCGAAAACGTGCCGGACGAGCAGATGCACCCGTTCCTGCTGATCGAATGCCCGCGCATGATCTTTCCGTTCCTGCGCCGCGTTGTCAGCGACATCACACGCGATGGCGGCTTCCCGCCGCTGAACTTGGAAAACATCGACTTCGTATCGCTGTACCGCAACGAGATCGCGCGCCGTCAAAAAGAAAACGCATCCACCGAAACGATCAACTGATCTTTCCAAATGATGTGAATGGCCCGGTCTTTGTACCGGGCCTTTTTATTTGGGCCAAAGGGCATCTTCGCCCAGTTTGTTGACAAAGGTCGCATGCGCATCACGCTCTTGCGCGGAAATGCGGCTTGCCAAGGCGCGCGGGCGGGGCGGCGGTGTCCAATTTTCCACCTCAATCGCACCTGCCGCAGAGCTGCCGGATGTCGACAATGCGAAGTCAGGCTGACGACCGCCAATAAGCTCAAGGTACACTTCGGCCAAAATTTCGCTGTCCAGCAAAGCGCCGTGTAGCGTCCGGGCCGAATTATCGATGCCAAAGCGACGGCACAGCGCATCAAGGGACGCCGGAGAGCCGGGGAATCGCCGTCGCGCGATATCCAACGTATCAATGGCACGATCATACGGGATTTGAGGCAGGCCCATCCACCGCAGCTCGGCATTCAGAAACTTCATGTCGAATGCTGCATTGTGAATGACCAGCTTGGCGTCCCCGACAAAATCGAGGAACTTCTGACCAAGCGCTGCAAATTTCGGTTTGCCACGCAGGAAGTCATCGCCCAATCCGTGCACTTCGAATGCCTCTTGGGGCATTGCCCGCTCTGGGTCGATATACTCGTGGAAGACATTGTCTGTGGGCACATGCCGCATCAGTTCAATGGCCCCGATTTCAACGATGCGATCCCCGTTTTCAGGGTCAAAACCGGTGGTTTCGGTATCCAGAACGATTTCGCGCATGTCAGAGCCTGCTTTTGATCTGTTGAACGACAGAATGGACTTGTGCACGGGCATGTTCAACCGTGTCAGTCGTTATGACAAAGTCCGCACGGGCGCATTTCTCAGCGCTCGGCATCTGCTTGGTGAGGATTGCTTCAAACTGGGCTTGGGTCATCGTGCCCCGATCCAAAACGCGGGTCCGTTGCGTCGCCGCATCGACATGGACGACGACGGTTGCATCCATGGCGCTGTCACCGCCTGTTTCAAAAAGCAACGGGATGTCAAAAACCAGGATTTCGGCAGTCGCAGACTTGATGAAATCAGCCCTGTCCTGCGCCACCAAAGGATGCACAATCGCTTCGATCTTGGGCAGGGCGGTCGGGTCATCGGAAATGATCGAGCGCAGCACATCGCGGGATACGGCGTCGTCCACCACAGCTTCGGGAAAGGCCTTGGCCATTGGCACTACCGCCAATCCGCCGACATCATACAAACGATGCACGGCGGCATCTGCATCCCACACGGCGCATCCTTCGTCTTCGAACATTTGCGCAGTCGTGGATTTGCCCATTCCAATGGAACCCGTCAGGCCCAGCTTGAACGTCATCGCAAAGCAGCCGCGCGCGCCGCGCTGTCGACCAGTGGCCTGTGACCAAACCAGCGTTCAAACGCAGGAACAGCCTGGTGCAACAGCATTCCCAGCCCATCAACGGTCACACACCCTGCGCTTTCGGCTGCCGCCAGCAAATCAGTTTTCAAAGGGGTGTAGACCAGATCGGTCACAACAGTGCCGCGGCGCAACCCATCCAGCGGCACCCGCATCGATGGTTTGCCAATCATCCCAAGTGACGTTGTGTTCACGACCAGCGCGGAGTCCTCAAGAATGTTACCGGCCTGCACCCAATCCACCACAGTGACTTTCTTTCCGAAGTCTTCTGCCAACTTCTCGGCGCGCACACGGGTGCGGTTGGTCAATAATATCTCTGGCACACCTGCATCCAACAGAGATGCGATAACGGCACGCGCGGCCCCCCCGGAACCCAATACGGTCGCGGGCCCACTATTGGGCACCCATCCGGGTGCACCGGACTTCAGGTTCTCGATGAAGCCATACCCATCCGTGTTGTCTGCGTGAATCTGGCCGTCCTTGCGAAAGATCAGTGTGTTTGAAGCACCAATCAATGTGGCACGGTCCGTGACAAGGTCCGCCAGTTCTAGGGCAGCTTCTTTATGGGGGATCGTGATGTTTACACCGACAAAGCCAGCCTTGGGCAGCGTACGCAAAACAACCTCAAGATCCTGCGCCGATACGTCCATTGGAATGTAGTCACCGCGCAGGCCAAGGGTTTTCAACCAGTGCCGATGCAGTTGGGGTGACTTCGAATGTGCCACTGGGGACCCGATGACACCCGCCAAAGGAATTTTGTCGCTCATCCTCGTCTGCCTTTGATTATCCGTCGATCACACCACGCAGCGTCAAGAATGCCAACAGTTCCAGCAAGGGCATTCCAAGGACGTTGAAATAATCCCCTTCGATGCTGTGGAACAGGCGCACTCCCTCCGCCTCTAGCTGATATGCGCCAACTGAGCGCCGAATGTCATCCCAATTCCGGTCGACATACCCATCAAGGTAGCTGTCAGACGCGTTTCGCATCCGCAAACGCACTTGCCCGACATGGCGCCAAATGGGCTTGCCCTCTTGGTAGATCACTGATGCCGACAAAAGCATGTGACGCTCACCCCTCAGAGCACGCAACTGTTTGCCGGCATCGACCCGATCTGTGGGTTTTGAAAGCAATTGGTTGTTGAGCGACAGCACCTGATCGCATCCAATGACCATCGCGTCTGGAACCTTGTCGGCAACCTTTCGGGCTTTCATCTCGGCCAGTGCGTCTGCAATATCGCGTGGCGGTGCGTCTTCAGCCAAAAGCGCCGCCTTCATCGCGTCTTCATCCACGCGGGGCGCTACGACCTCGAATTCGACGCCTGCATTCCGCAATAATTGAGCGCGGACGGCAGAGCCGGAGGCCAGGATGATGGGGACGGTCATGTGGATATCCTTGTGCATCTTGGAAGGTGAAATGAAGGATCAATGCCGTGAAAAACAGACCCGTCTGGGGGTCACGGGGAAATCAGGCATCGTTCGGAGTGATATCAGCCAAACTGTCCAGCGTGGGCAAGAACAACCTTCTTCCTGTGTGTAAGCAAGGTTGTCCAGACTTACGCACAGGGTTTTCCAGATCAAGGGTGCTCAGGAAAGCCACATAAGTCATTGTTTTAAATTTGAAAAATATGAAAATTTGTAGACACACGGATTTCGAGAAAATCATATCCCGATGTGGGCAAACCCCTTAAGAAATCGTTAATCCACAGAAATCCCGTTCCCTACAAAATCATCATCTCTTTTCTTTCTTATATTTATTTATAAGGGTGAGCCGGAACAGCGGGGACAAGACAGTCATGGAAATTCTGATCGGCTTCTATCCTTGGATCAAGGCATTCCACATCATGTCTGTGATCGCCTGGATGGCTGCTCTGTTTTACCTGCCACGTCTGTACGTCTACCACTCGGAAACGGTCGGTCTGCAAGGAGAGACCCACGCCTTGTTCCAGACGATGGAATACAAGCTTCTGAAAGTGATCATGAACCCGGCCATGATTGCGACTTGGGTGTTCGGTTTACTGCTTGCTTCTATCCCCGGAGTGATCGACTGGGGCGCGATATGGCCTTGGACCAAGCTGATTGGCATCTTGGCGATGTCTGGCTTCCATGGATGGCTGGGTGCGCAGCGCAAAGCCTTTGCGGCAGGAGGGCCGATCAAGACGGGTCGGCAGTACCGCATGATGAACGAAGTTCCGACGCTGTTGATGGTGCTGATTGTTCTGTCCGTGGTCGTGAAGTTCTGAACGCATTGACTCCGGGCGTGGCAGCGCCTATCTGGCCTTCAGCACCCCGTCCGGGGACCGCATACAGCTTTTACAACTGACTGGACGCGCACCGCTTCTCACAAGCGGGCCAAGAGTATTACCATGACCACTGAATCCCTGAACCTTGCTGACCTCAAGGCGAAGAGCCCCAAGGACCTCCTTGCCATGGCAGAGGAGCTGGAGATCGAAAACGCCTCGACCATGCGGAAGGGCGAGATGATGTTCCAGATCCTCCGCGAACGCGCGGATGAGGGATGGGAGATTTCCGGCGACGGTGTGCTTGAAGTTCTACAAGACGGTTTTGGTTTCCTGCGCTCGCCCGAGGCGAACTATCTGCCGGGTCCGGACGATATCTATGTCTCGCCCGAGATGATCCGTCAGTACTCGCTGCGCACTGGTGACACGATCGACGGTGTGATCAAGGCGCCCGACGATACCGAGCGTTACTTTGCCCTGACCAACGCCACGAAGATCAACTTCGAAGAACCTGAGCGCGCCAAACACAAGATCGCCTTCGATAACTTGACGCCACTGTATCCGGATGAGCGTCTGACGATGGAAACGGACGATCCGGCGACCAAGGACCGGTCTGCGCGGATCATCGACCTGGTGTCGCCCATCGGCAAGGGCCAGCGGTCCTTGATCGTGGCCCCGCCGCGGACGGGTAAGACCGTTTTACTGCAGAACATCGCGTCGAGCATCGAAAAGAACCACCCGGAATGCTACCTGATCGTGCTGCTGATCGACGAACGGCCCGAAGAGGTTACGGACATGCAGCGTTCCGTGAAAGGCGAAGTTGTCAGCTCAACCTTTGACGAACCGGCCACACGCCACGTTGCCGTGTCCGAGATGGTGATTGAAAAAGCTAAGCGTCTGGTTGAGCATAAACGAGATGTTGTGATCTTGCTGGACTCGATCACAAGACTTGGTAGAGCATTCAACACTGTGGTGCCTTCGTCGGGCAAAGTCCTGACCGGTGGTGTAGATGCCAACGCCCTGCAACGTCCCAAGCGGTTCTTTGGTGCGGCACGGAACATTGAAGAAGGTGGATCGCTGACAATCATCGCAACCGCGCTGATTGATACCGGCAGCCGGATGGACGAAGTGATCTTTGAAGAATTCAAAGGCACGGGTAACTCGGAAATCGTCCTGGATCGCAAGATTGCAGACAAACGCGTGTTCCCAGCCATCGACATTCTCAAGTCCGGAACGCGGAAAGAGGACCTGCTGGTCGACAAGGTCGATCTGACCAAAACCTTTGTTTTGCGACGTATCCTGAATCCGATGGGCACTACAGACGCCATCGAATTCCTGATCTCCAAACTCAAGCAGACCAAGACAAACAGCGAATTCTTCGATTCCATGAACACCTGATCAGTCAGCCGGGAGTAGGGGGATGGATACAATCTTTGCCCTTGCCACGGCGCAGGGACGCGCAGGTGTTGCTGTCATCCGCATATCTGGGCCGCAGTCAAAAGCGGTGGCCCAGAAATTGTGTGGATCCCTGCCCGAAGCACGGCGCGCTACCACGCGTAGGCTGCATGATGAAGACGGTCTTGTGCTGGATCACGCACTTGTCCTGGTGTTCGACGCGCCAGCCAGCTTCACCGGCGAAGATGTTGTAGAATTCCATCTGCACGGCAGTATCGCAGTCGTCGCCGCTGTTTTGCGGGAGCTGGGAAAAAGCCAGGCGCGCATGGCCGAGCCCGGTGAGTTCACGCGTCGCGCGCTTGAGAATAACAAAATGGACCTCGCTCAGGTCGAAGGACTTGGTGATCTGATCGAAGCGGAAACCGAAGCGCAGCGAAAACAAGCCTTGCGCACTGTCTCCGGTGAACTGGGTGCCCGCATCGAGCGGTGGCGCAGTCAGCTGATCAGGGCTGCATCCTTGATTGAAGTGACAATTGATTTCGCTGACGAAGAGGTTCCCGTCGATGTGACGCCAGAGGTTCAGGATCTGCTGACCTGCGTTACCGACGACATTTCTGATCAATTGAAGGGGTTCGCTGCCGCCGAGAGGATCAGGACCGGGTTCGAAGTAGCAATTGTTGGGCCACCGAATGCTGGGAAATCCACACTTCTAAACGCGCTGGCGCGTCGGGATGCTGCGATTACGTCGGCAACTGCAGGGACAACGCGCGATGTAATCGAAGTGCGTATGGATCTTGAGGGATTGCCGGTAACACTCCTGGACACGGCCGGGCTTCGCGAGGCTGTTGACGATATCGAGGCCGAAGGTATCTCGCGCGCTGTAGCGCGCGCAAATGCATCGGACCTCCGTATTTTCTTAATGGAGCCGGATGATACGCTGGAAGTGGACGTCCAGGAGGGCGACGTTGTTCGTGCGCCTAAAGCCGATTCCCGAACGGACGAGGCGTTGGCAGTGTCCGGTCTTACCGGGCAGGGCGTGGATACGCTCGTTGCCGAAGTCACAGCGTCGCTTCTAGATCGAAGCCAGAATGCAGGGTTGGCAACTCATGAACGCCATCGTGCGGCAATGACCGCTGCGCTCACTACGTTGAAATCGGTGTGGTCTTTGATTGGTGCAGGTCCTGATCGCTATGATATTGCGGCCGAAGAACTACGCGTTGCGATTCGATCGTTGGAAGCGGTTGTGGGGCGGGTTGATGTCGAAAACCTTCTGGATGAGATATTCTCGAGCTTTTGCTTAGGAAAATGATGGAGTGTTTCACGTGAAACATTTTGATGTTGTTGTCATTGGCGGTGGGCATGCCGGTACCGAAGCTGCGCACGCCGCGGCGCGTATGGGTGTACGCACTGCACTTGTCACTATGAAGCAGACTGATATCGGCGTAATGTCCTGCAATCCCGCCATCGGCGGTTTGGGCAAGGGCCATCTCGTCCGGGAAATTGACGCAATGGACGGCGTTATGGGCCGCGTGGCAGACGCCTCAGGAATCCAATTCCGCTTGCTAAACCGGCGCAAAGGACCGGCTGTACAGGGTCCAAGGACGCAATCGGACCGGGCAATCTATCAGCAGGAAATGCTGCAGATCATGCAGAACACGGCAAACTTGGAACTTATTGAAGCCGAAGTTACCGATTTCGTCATGGAAGGGCAGCGTGTCGCTGGCGTGAGGCTGAAGGATCAATCAGAGGTTTTGGCCAAAGCTGTCATTCTGACAACCGGCACATTTCTGCGCGGTGTCATACATATCGGCGACACCTCCTATTCAGGAGGTCGGATGGGTGACGATGCCTCTGTCTCTCTGGCCGATCGAATCGATGGTTTTGGTTTGCCTCTGGGTCGCTTGAAAACCGGCACCCCGCCTCGATTGGATGGCCGTACGATCAATTGGGATATCCTTGAACGACAATGTGCAGATGAAGACCCGTCGCTGTTTTCCTTCCTGTCGGACAAAGCGCCCATGCCGCAAGTTGCCTGCGGTATTACGCATACTAACACGCAAACGCATGACATCATTCAAAAGAACCTTGAAAGGTCCGCGATGTATGGCGGCCATATCGAAGGTGTTGGACCCAGGTATTGTCCATCGATTGAAGATAAGGTTGTGAGGTTTGCCGATAAGGACTCGCATCAAGTCTTTCTTGAGCCCGAAGGTTTGAACGATCACACGATCTATCCGAACGGCATTTCAACGTCGCTTCCTGCAGATGTTCAGGTTGAATACGTGCAATCCATGGCGGGGCTTGAAGAAGCGCGGATCCTGCAGCCTGGCTATGCAATTGAATATGATTACGTCGATCCGCGTGCATTGAGTGCCGACCTGTCCGTGATGGATGTCCCCGGACTGTTTCTTGCGGGCCAGATTAATGGGACAACTGGGTACGAAGAGGCGGCTGCTCAAGGTTTGGTAGCAGGCTTGAACGCAGCGCGTATGGCGTCTGGAGATGAACCGCTGCATTTCCGGCGCGACCAAAGCTACATTGGCGTGATGATTGATGATCTGACGACGCGGGGTGTGACGGAGCCCTATCGGATGTTCACGTCACGCGCCGAATTCCGTCTGTCTTTGCGTGCGGACAACGCTGATCAACGGCTGACGCAGCTTGGGCGCGATATCGGGTGTGTTTCCGACGAACGTATGGCGTCATTTTCAAAGAAACGGGACTTGTTGGATCGAGCTCGTGGCGAGTTGGAAAAAACAGAATTTACGCCGAAACAGATCGCGTCTCGTGGTATCCGTATCAACCAGGATGGAACGAAACGAACGGCATTTCAGCTGCTGGCGTTCCCGGATGTTACTTCTGACCAAATCTTCAACTTGGTTCCGGAAGCAACTTCATTCCCGGAAGGCATTCTGGAGCAGGTCGGTCGTGACGCACTGTACGCGAACTACATTGCCCGTCAGCAGAAAGACGTCGAAAAGTTGCGGAAGGATGAGCAACTCAAGATTCCAAGTGAGTTCGATTACTCGGCGATCTCCGGGCTTTCAGCTGAATTGACAAACAAGCTCACACAGGTACGTCCCGGCGATCTGGCTCAAGCTGCTCGTATTGATGGGATGACGCCTGCGGCGCTTGCCCTGGTTCTTGGTCGTATTCGTTTTCTCCAAAAGAAGTCAGCGTAATGGAGGCGCCCGCATGGTGGGTCGCCGATGTTTCACGTGAAACATTGGAAAAGTTACAGGCCTACGCTGATCTCATTCGAAAGTGGACGCCAAAGATCAACTTGGTGGCCAAGTCTACTGTAGGTGACCTGGAGGTCCGCCATCTCTGGGACAGTGCGCAAGTTTATGAACCAAGAGAAGATCATTGGGTAGATCTTGGAAGCGGCGGCGGGTTACCTGGCGTGGTTGTCGCAATTCTGGCGCAAGCAAACGGTGATGACGTAAAAGTAACTTTGGTGGAGAGCGATCAGCGAAAATGTGCGTTTCTCCGCACGTGCGCACGCGAGCTCAGCCTCCAAATAAATATTGTTGCAGGCCGCATCGAAGAAATTCCGCCGCTGAATGCAAAAACGATATCTGCCCGGGCGCTGGCGCCTTTGGATGAGCTTATGGGCTTGGCGAAGCCTCATTTGACGAACGACGGTCTGTGCATTTTTCAAAAGGGCGCACAGTGGGGTATCGAAATTCAGGCCGCACAGAAAAACTGGCGGTTTTCATATGAAGCGATGCCAAGTAAAACGAACAGCGAAGCAGTTGTCCTCAAAATCAAGGATATCACGCGTGTCTGACCCGACGCGCCCACCAGGGCCCAAGATTATTTCTGTTGCGAACCAAAAGGGTGGTGTGGGGAAAACCACTACCACGATCAATCTGGCTGCCGCACTGGTCGAGATTGGAAATCGCGTACTCGTGGTTGACCTTGATCCGCAGGGGAACGCATCCACGGGCCTTGGTATCGAGATGGAGGATCGTGTTCGGACCACCTACGACCTGTTGTTGGATGATGTCCCCTTAAACGACGTGATCCTTGCGACCGACATCGAAGACCTCGCAATTATCCCGGCGACCGTAGACCTAAGTTCCGCTGACATAGAACTGATCTCGAACGAGAAACGCAGCTTCTTGCTGCATGATGCGCTAAGGCAGACCGATATGGATGCCTATGCGTTCGACTTTATTCTGATTGATTGCCCGCCTTCCCTTAACCTGCTGACTGTGAATGCGATGATTGCAGCGCATTCGGTTCTGGTCCCGCTTCAAAGCGAATTTTTCGCTCTGGAAGGTCTGTCACAGCTGATGCTGACAGTGCGGGAAGTGCGTCAGACTGGCAATCCGAACCTCCGCATCGAAGGCGTGGTTCTGACGATGCACGATGCGCGGAACAAGCTGTCCCAGCAAGTGGAACAGGATGCGCGCGACAATCTGGGCGATATCGTATTTAAAACGCGAATCCCGAGAAATGTCCGAGTGAGCGAAGCGCCGTCGTTCGCTATGCCTGTACTGTCCTATGACGGCGCGTCCAAAGGCGCAGTGGCCTATCGCGATCTGGCCAAAGAGCTGATCGCCAATAACGCAGCAGTGGGGGCCTGATATGGCTAGCAATGACAAAAAGCGTGGATTGGGTCGCGGGCTGTCCGCATTGATGGCAGATGTCGCAGAACCAGTGCAAACGAGCGCTACATCTGGTAGTGGTGAGCAGCGTATCCCGATTGAAAAGATCAAGGCAAACCCCGATCAGCCACGCCGCCAATTTGATGCTGGCCCCCTTGAAGATCTGGTCGCTTCGATCAAGGAGAAGGGCGTTCTCCAACCATTGATCGTGCGACCCATTGGCGATGAGTATCAAATCGTTGCAGGTGAACGCCGTTGGCGTGCAGCCCAACAGGCCCAATTGCACGAACTGCCCGTGATTGTGCGCGACTTCTCTGACACCGAAGTGTTGGAAGTTGCGATCATCGAGAACATTCAGCGCGCTGATCTGAACCCGATAGAAGAGGCTGCAGGTTACAAGCAACTGATGGACCGCTTTGGCCACACACAGGAAAAGATGGCGGAGGCGCTTGGCAAGTCCCGAAGTCACATCGCCAACCTTCTACGCTTGTTGCAGCTGCCTGAAAGCGTCCGGGGTTTTGTTGTTGATGGATCGCTGAGCGCCGGGCACGCCCGAGCGTTGATTACCGCTGATGATCCGGCCGTATTGGCGAAGAAAATTATTGCTGGTGGGCTGTCTGTACGTGCAACTGAGGCGCTGGTGAAAAAGGCCAATGATGGCGTGGGCGACAATATTTTCACCGGCTCGACGCCCAAAGCCAAAGCGCCCGAAAAAGATGCAGATACACGAGCGCTCGAAGATGATTTGTCGGCGGCCACGGGGGTCAAGGTGACGCTGGCGCACAAACCAAACGGTGAAGCGGGTACGCTGACGCTGCAATATGAAAGCCTCGACCAGCTCGATGATCTGTGCAGACGCTTGAGCGCAACCTAATCGTTCAGCAGTTCGCGCAACACACCGTTCAACAGGCTAAACCCCTGATTTGTAACGGTTAATTTCGTTTTTTCGTGGGCAAGCAACCCCATGTCGACCAATTCGCCAATACGCGACGCGCTTAGAGGTGTGCCCGCCAAGTTTTCGTACCGGTTTATGTCAACGCCTTCCGACAATCGCAGCCCCATCATCAGAAACTCTACTGCCTGATCGGTCCGGGTCAGCGTTTCTGTCGTTTCGCGCTCCTCACCCTTCAGCCACGCATTTGGCATACGCCGCTGTTCGGTCGCCGTTCTTGTGCCCTCAATCGTCAGGCGACCATGCGCGCCCGGACCAATGCCGGCGTAGTCACCATACCGCCAATAGATCAGGTTATGCCGGGACTCAGAACCATCACGCGCGTGGTTCGAAACCTCATATCGCGGCATCTGAAAGTCGGAACAGACGTCTTGCGTCAACGCGTACATATCCGCTGACAAATCGTCGTTCGGCAACCCTTTCAATTTCCCACGCTTGTACCTGTCCCCAAATGCAGTGCCGGATTCGACCGTCAATTGATAAAGCGAGATGTGATCGAGGTCATATGACAACGCTGTACGAAGTTCCGCTTCCCATGCGCTCAGCGATTGATTTTGCCGCCCATACATCAAGTCAAAACTGACCCGATCAAAGACGGATCGGGCCACATCAAAGGCGGCGAGCCCTTCACTTGCGGTGTGCAGACGACCCAATGCGCGCAAATCGTCGTCGTTCAGGGCCTGAATACCCATGGACACACGGTTCACACCGGCGGTTCTGAAGGCAGAGAACTTGTTCGCTTCGACCGATGTGGGGTTGGCTTCAAGCGTCACTTCCAAGTCATTGGCGAGCGGCCAGGTCTTGGTGATTTCATCAAGGATGGCACCCGCGGTTTCAGGTGCCATCAAGCTGGGTGTGCCGCCGCCAAAGAAGACCGATCTCAGGACGCGGCCTTGGGTGAGTGCACCGATCCGCTGTACTTCCGCCACCAAAGCGGTGCGCCATGCATCGTGGTCTACGGAATTTGTAACGTGGCTGTTGAAATCACAGTACGGGCATTTGGCGGCACAAAACGGCCAATGGACATAAAGCCCGAAACCGCCCGCTTCCCAATCTTCAGCCAAAGCAGCCAGCGATCAGTTTTTTGAAGCTGTCCGCGCGGTGACTGATCGCATTCTTCTCGTCAGCCGACATTTCAGCGAACGTGCGGTCATATCCAACAGGCTGGAACATCGGATCATAGCCGTGACCCAACTGGCCCCGCACGGGCCAGACCAACGTGCCTTCGACAGTGCCAGCGAACACCTCGTCATGACCGTCCGGCCAAGCGAGCACAAGCGTCGAACAGAAACGGGCCGTCCAGGGTTGGGACGCGTTGCATGTCGTCAGTTCGGTGTGCGTGCGCGTCATCGCCAACATGAAATCACGCCCCTCAAGCGTTTCCGCCCAATCGGCGGTGTAAACGCCTGGTGCACCGCCCAGCCCATCAACTTCAATCCCGGAATCATCCGCTAGTGCTGGCAACCCTGTCGCTTTGACGGCTGCATGCGCCTTGATCCGCGCATTGCCGACAAATGTGGTCTCGGTCTCTTCCGGTTCGGGCAAGTCCATATCTGCCGCCCCAACGACGGTCACACCGAAGGGCTGGAACAGTTGCTCCATCTCTTCCAGCTTGCCAGCGTTGTGGGTCGCCACAAGGATGCGGTCACCTTCGAACCGTCGCGTCATTTGGAGACGCTCAATTGCATCTCGGCCAACTCAGTTACGCCTTTCTCGGCCAGATCCATGAGGGCGTTCATTTGATCGCGGCTGTACGTCGCCCCTTCGGCACTCATTTGCACTTCGATCAGCTGCTTGTCGCCAGTCATGATAAAGTTGCCGTCTACGCCCGCTTCGCTGTCCTCAGGGTAGTCCAAATCCAATACGGGCTGACCGGCATAGATGCCGCAACTGATCGCTGCCACAGGCGACACCAGCGGGTCAGTTACAACGTCGCCCGCTTTCATCAGCTTGTTAACTGCCAGACGCAGGGCGACCCAACCCCCTGTGATGGATGCACAGCGCGTACCGCCATCGGCTTGCAGCACATCGCAATCGACAGTGATCTGACGTTCGCCCAAGGCAACACGGTCCACGCCAGCGCGCAGTGATCGACCAATCAAGCGCTGAATTTCAACAGTGCGCCCGCCCTGCTTGCCCGCAGCGGCTTCGCGGCGCATGCGCGTGTTGGTGGCGCGGGGCAGCATGCCGTATTCAGCCGTGACCCAGCCCAGACCCGACCCTTTGATGAACGGCGGCACGCGATCCTCAATGGTGGCGGTGCACAGAACATGCGTGTCGCCCATCTTGATCAGGGCGGACCCTTCGGCATGTTTGGTAAAGCCGGTTTCGATGGAAACGGACCGCATTTGGTTCAGTTCTCGACCAGAGGGGCGCATGTAACTTCCTTTTTCGTGTATGGATTGGGGATAGCGCTGCGCCGGGGCAAGAGGCAACCCCGATTGACCTTTGATTCCCGCGCCCTTTTATTATCAACAATGACAGACACACAGAAACTGCTGGATGAGATGAACGACCGTTCGCGCGAAGTGTTTCGCCGCGTGGTCGAAGGGTATCTGAATTCCGGCGATCCGGTGGGGTCTCGAACGCTGACGCGGGATTTCAGCGAAAAGGTGAGCGCCGCGACTATTCGCAATGTGATGCAGGACCTTGAGTTCATGGGTCTGTTGAACAGCCCTCACATTAGCGCCGGGCGTATTCCCACGCAGCTGGGCCTGCGGATGTTTGTGGATGGCTTGCTGGAAGTTGGCATCCCCGACGAGTCAGACCGGGAGAAAATCGACGCGACGATGGGGTCAAATGAACGGGACGTTGCCGGATTGCTCGACCGCGTTGGATCGGCGTTGTCTGGCGTGACCCACGGGGCGTCTTTGGTTCTTACGCCAAAGCATGAGGCGGCCATCAAACACTTGGACTTTGTGCCGCTGGGCCCTGAACAGGCGCTGGTGGTTTTGGTGTTTGCCGATGGCCATGTCGAGAACAGATTGTTCCAACCGCCCCCCGGACAAACCCCGTCATCCATGCGCGAGGCGGCCAATTTCCTGAATGCCATGATCGAGGGGCGCACGCTGAGCGAAGTGAAAACGATCATGCAGCGCGAGATCACGGAACGGCGTCAGGAAATCGATGCCTTGTCCCGCGCCCTGGTGGAAAGCGGGCTGGCGTCCTGGGAAGGCGAGGGTGACACTCCGGAACGTTTGATCGTGCGCGGCCGGTCCAATTTGCTGGGCGAATCGACCGAAGCCGAAGATCTGGATCGCATCCGAACGCTCTTTGACGACCTCGAACGCAAACGCGATATTGCCGAATTCCTGAACCTGACCCAAGACGGCGACGGTGTACGCATTTTTATTGGTTCAGAGAACAAACTTTTCTCACTTTCGGGTTCCTCTTTGGTGGTTTCCCCATATATGAACGCTGATCGAAAGATTATCGGAGCGGTTGGGGTCATTGGGCCCACGCGGCTGAACTATGGCCGGATCGTGCCGATTGTGGATTACACAGCCCAGCTGGTCGGGCGAATGCTGACGGACCGCAATGAAAGGTGACATATGGCTGAGCCGAAGAACGAAGATTTCCTTGATGATATCGATATGGCCGAGGAAGAGGTTTATGCCGAAGAAATGGCAGAAATCGATGACGAGGCGCTCGAGATTGACCAGTTGAGAGCTGAGCGTGACGAGCTGAAAGATCGCTTTATGCGTGCGTTGGCCGATGCCGAGAATGCCCGCAAGCGGTCAGACAAGGACCGGCGCGAGGCTGAGAATTACGGCGGCTCCAAGCTCGCCCGTGACATGCTGCCCGTTTACGACAATATGAAGCGCGCGCTTGAGGCGGCGACAGATGAGCAACGCGAAGTCTCTGGTGCGCTGCTTGAGGGTGTCGAGTTGACGATGCGCGAGCTGCTGAACGTGTTCAAGAAATACGGGATCGAACGGATCTCTCCCGAGGTTGGCGATACATTCGACCCGCAGCTACATCAGGCGATGTTCGAAGCACCAGTGCCCGGGACCAAGGCAGGCGAGATCATTCAGGTGTCTGCCGAAGGATTTATGCTGCACGACCGGTTGCTGCGTCCCGCGCAAGTTGGCGTGTCATCCATGCCGGCCAGCTAAGGCATTTCAAATCTGAAGAACAACGAGGGCGCGGTCAGGATTTGGCCGCGTCTTTCAGTTTGTAGATCAGGTCGAGCGCCTCCCGCGGGGTCAGTTCGTCCGGATGCACCGTTTCAAGCATGTCCAATGCAGGCGACTCTCTGGTTTTCACTGGCTGCGGTGGCGGTGCAGCCGAGAACAGCGGCAGATCATCAATCAACGTCTTTTGCGTAGCACCGCCTTCACGCTCTCCGGACTCCAATGCATCAAGCACCACGCGCGCGCGGGCAATGACCGCCGGCGGCAATCCGGCCAGTTGCGCGACCTGCACGCCGTAAGACCGATCCGCAGCGCCGCGCTTTACCTCGTGCAAAAAGATAACCTCACCTTCCCACTCCTTCACCGATACAGTTGCGTTTTCGACGCCGCTCAATTTTCCGGCCAGTGCGGTCATCTCGTGGTAGTGCGTGGCGAACAGCGCGCGGGATTTGTTGACGTCGTGCAGATGTTCGAGCGTCGCCCAGGCGATCGACAAACCGTCGTAGGTGGCGGTTCCGCGCCCGATCTCGTCAAGGATCACCAGCGCCCGATCATCGGCTTGGTTCAGAATGGCCGCAGTTTCGACCATTTCGACCATGAAGGTTGATCGGCCACGCGCCAGATCATCGGATGCCCCAACGCGGCTGAAGATCTGGCTGACCAGTCCGATATGCGCAGACCGTGCGGGAACAAAACTGCCCATCTGCGCAAGGATCGCAATCAGCGCGTTCTGCCGCAAGAATGTCGACTTACCGGCCATGTTGGGACCCGTCAGCAGCCACACCGCCGCACCGTCTTCGGCATTCAGCTCACAACCATTGGCAATGAAAGGCGCACCGCCCTGCTGTGCCAAGGCGTGTTCCACGACAGGGTGGCGCCCGCCTTCGATCTCGAACGCTCGGGATGTATCGAGGACGGGTTTGCACCAGTTGCTCGACACGGCCAAGTCCGCCAGGGCAGTGGCCAAGTCCAGCTCCGCGAGCGCACGGGCGGTTTGACTGATTTGAGTCGCTGCCTCCAGAACGAGGGTCTTTAGCCCTTCGTAGAGACGCTTTTCAATGTCCAGTGCACGACCGCCCGCATTCGAAATACGTGTTTCAAGCTCCGAAAGCTCCACAGTCGTGAATCGCACCTGATTGGCCGTTGTCTGGCGGTGGATGAAGGTTTCGTTCAGCGGTGCCGACATCATCTTGTCGGCATGTGTCGCCGTGACTTCGATGAAATAACCCAAGACATTGTTGTGTTTGATCTTCAGCGATTGAACACCGCATTGGGCGGCATAATCCTGCTGCATTTTCGCAATGACGGATCGCCCTTCGTCCCGCAGCTGGCGCGCTTCATCAAGTTCCGCGTCGCATCCCGTCGCAATGAACCCGCCATCACGGGCCAGCAATGGAGGATCGGCAACAAGGTCATTGTCCAGCCGATCGATCAGATCCGCATGCCCCGCCAAATCCTTGAAGGCGTCTTGGAGCAAGGATGGCAGATCGTTCGGCTGTCCATCGAACAGTGTTTGCGCTTGCCCCAACCCATTCCGCAGCGCCGCAAGGTCGCGGGGCCCACCCCGATCCAATGACAGCCGCGACAGCGCGCGATCCATATCCGGGACGCGTTTCAACGCCTCGCGGGTGGCTTGGGCGAAACCTGTATCATCAGCGCAGTAGGAAACAGCATCCAACCGGTTCGAAACCGTGTCCAGCATGCGCGAGGGAGAGGCCAATCGCCGCCCGAGCAAACGCGCACCTGCTGCCGTGACCGTCCGATCGATCACGGACAGAAGCGATCCGCTGCGACCACCGGACAGGGCGGTTGTCAGTTCCAGGTTCCGGCGCGTCGCGGCATCTATCTGCACGGTGCGTGCCTGCACTTCTTGTCTTGGTGGCTGGAGGAGCGGCAGCTTGCCCTTTTGCGTGATCTCCAGATATTCGACGAGCGCGCCCATGGCCCCAACTTCGGCCCGGTCGAAATTGCCATACGCATCCAGCGTTTGAACATTGAACAAAGCGCCAAGGCGATCCGTCCCGGCGCTGCTGTCAAAGGCCGCACCACCAAGTGTCGTGATCGAGATGCCGAATTCTTCGACCAAGGGGCGCAGATCATTTTCCTTCGCATCCGTAACGATCAATTCCGACGGGGCCAGCCGTGCCAATTCAGGCCCTAACAAGGCCAAATCAAGCGACATGACGGAAAACGCGCCGGTTGAGATGTCCACCCACGCCAGCGCGCATTGACCCCGAACATCTGCGAACGCGGCCAGAAAGTTGTGCCGTCGTGCCTCCAGCAGGGTATCTTCGGTCAACGTACCGGGCGTGACTAGACGCACCACGTCCCGCTTCACCACGGATTTAGAACCGCGCTTTTTCGCTTCTGCCGGGCTTTCCAACTGTTCGCAAACCCCGACGCGAAACCCCTTGCGGATCAGGGTCAACAGATACCCTTCGGCAGAATGAACAGGCACGCCACACATCGGAATGTCAGCGCCGTCATGCTTGCCGCGCTTTGTCAGCGCGATGTCCAATGCCTCTGCCGCAGCGACGGCATCGTCAAAAAACATCTCGTAAAAATCGCCCATCCGATAGAACAGAAGGGCACCGGGATGCGCCTCCTTTATCTCAAGATATTGCGCCATCATGGGCGTGACTGACATGACTTCCCCCTGTTCGTCGCGCGACATTACAAACGCGGCGACCCGAGGAAAAGCCAAAGTCGATTGAGACACGGCACCCGGCGCGGTATGACGCCTGAGTGTCACGGGAGGACAACCGCATATGAGCAAGACAAAGGTCACGCCGGAAGAAGCCTTGGCGTTCCACATGGAACCCACGCCCGGCAAGTTCGAGATTCAGGCAACCGTGCCTATGACGACCCAGCGGGACCTGAGCCTTGCCTATTCCCCCGGTGTTGCGGTGCCTTGTGAGGCCATCGCCGAAAATCCCGAAACGGCTTATGACTACACCAACAAGGGCAACCTTGTTGCGGTGATCTCAAACGGCACAGCCGTGTTGGGCTTGGGCAATCTTGGCGCGCTGGGCTCCAAACCCGTGATGGAGGGCAAGTCGGTTCTGTTCAAACGCTTTGCCGACGTGAATTCCATCGATATCGAATTGGATACCGAGGACCCCGATGCCTTCTGTCAGGCGGTGAGGCTGATGGGTCCGACATTTGGCGGCATCAACCTTGAGGACATCAAGGCGCCTGAATGCTTCATCATTGAACAGCGCCTCAAGGAAGAGATGGATATCCCGGTCTTCCATGACGACCAGCATGGCACTGCCGTGATTTGCGCGGCGGGCCTGATCAATGCGCTGCACATCTCGGGCAAGAAAATCGAGGATGTGAAGATTGTTCTGAACGGGGCAGGGGCTGCTGGGATCGCGTGTATCGAGCTGCTGAAATCCATGGGCGCGCGGCATGATAATTGCATCGTCTGCGACACCAAGGGCGTGATCTACCAAGGTCGGACTGAGGGGATGAACCAGTGGAAATCAGCCCACGCGGTCAAGACCGAGTTGCGCAGCCTTGAGGAAGCGATGAAGGGTGCCGACGTGTTCCTTGGCGTGTCAGTCAAGGGGGCGGTCACGCCTGCAATGGTCGAGAGCATGGGGGACAATCCTGTAATTTTCGCCATGGCGAACCCCGATCCCGAGATCACGCCAGAAGAAGCCCACGAAGTACGTATGGATGCCATCGTGGCCACCGGGCGCAGTGATTACCCGAACCAGGTCAACAATGTGCTCGGTTTTCCGTACCTGTTCCGCGGCGCTTTGGACATCAACGCACGCGCCATTAATGACGAGATGAAGATTGCATGCGCTCACGCCCTTGCCGCTCTCGCGCGCGAGGATGTGCCGGATGAAGTGGCGCTAGCCTATGGCAAGTCGCTGTCCTTTGGGCGCGATTACATCATTCCGACACCGTTTGATCCGCGCCTGATCCACCGCATTCCGCCAGCGGTCGCACGGGCCGGCATGGACACAGGTGCTGCCCGTCGCCCCATCATCGACATGGACGCATACGAGCTGAGCCTGAAGTCGCGGATGGACCCAACGGCCAGCATTTTGACGGGCATTAATGCTCGTGCGCGGGCGGCACAGGCGCGCATGATCTTTGCCGAAGGCGATGACCCGCGCGTGCTGCGCGCTGCGGTCATGTATCAGCGCAACGGGTTCGGCAAAGCGCTGGTGGTGGGACGTCAGGACGATGTGAAGGCGAAACTGGAAACCGCCGGTCTGGGCGATGCCGTTCGAGAATTGGACGTGGTGAACGCGGCCAACACCATGCATCTTGATGCGTATAAATCGCATTTGTACGACCGTTTGAACCGGGGCGGTTTTGACCGTCAGGACATTCATCGCCTAGCCGCCCGGGATCGGCATGTCTTTGCGGCGTTGATGCTGGCGCATGGTCATGGCGATGGGATTGTGACCGGCGCCACCCGAAAGTCAGCGCACATTCTCGAGCGTATCGGACATGTCTTTGACGTCGATGAAACAAGCAAGGCGGCGGGTATCACGGCGCTTTTGCTCAAGGGTCGGATCGTGTTCATCGCGGATACGCTGGTCCACGAATGGCCGGATGAAGAGGACCTTGCCGACATCGCCGAACAGGCGGCAGTCGTCGCGCGCAATATGGGGCTTGAGCCACGAGTGGCCTTTGTCAGCTTTTCGACCTTTGGCTATCCGGTGTCCGAGCGGGCCGAGAAGATGCACAAGGCGCCTGTCGTTCTCGACCGTCGCGGCGTTGATTTCGAATATGAAGGTGAAATGACCGTAGACGTGGCTCTGAATGCTCAAGCGCAGGCGGCTTACCCATTCTCGCGGCTCACGGGCCCGGCGAACATCCTTGTCGTTCCGGCGCGTCACTCCGCGAGCATTTCCGTCAAGCTGATGCAGGAAATGGGTGGGGCAACGGTGATTGGCCCGATCCTTGCCGGTGTTGGGGGGTCCATCCAGATCTGCTCCTCCGTCTCTACGGCAAACGATATTCTCAACATGGCCGTTTTGGCGGCCTGCAAGGTGGGCTGATGGCAGTCTGGAACCTCGGCTCGATCAATATCGACAACGTGTACCGGGTGCCGCACCTGCCTGCGCCGGGTGAAACATTGGCTGCGACCGCGTTCAGTCAAGGGCTGGGCGGCAAGGGTGCCAATATGTCTGTCGCGATTGCGCGCGCCGCGTCCCGGGTCGCGCATATCGGCGCGGTCGGTGCCGATGGCAAATGGACTGTTGAACGGCTGATGGAATACGGCGTCGACACACGACAGATCGAAGTAGTTCATGGCGAGGCGACCGGGCACGCCATCATCGCTGTAGCCGAAGATGGCGAGAACCAGATCGTGTTGTTCGAAGGGACCAATCGAACCATCACCCAAGACAGGATTGGCGCGGCGCTGACAGAGGCGTCACCCGGCGATACGTTCCTCACGCAGAACGAAACCAGCGGTCAGCGCATGGGTGCGGACATAGCCAAACGTTTGGGGCTGCGGGTGGTCTATGCGGCCGCTCCGTTTGATCCGGGCGCGGTGAAGGACGTTTTGCCTTTCACCGATATGCTGGTTCTGAACCAGGTCGAGGCACAGCAGCTTGAGGACGCGCTGGGCAAACCCGTCAATGCGCTGGGCATCGAAAATGTTGTGGTGACGATGGGGGCAGAGGGATGTTTGTGGATGACGGATGCGGGCGGTGAAACGCACGTGCCGGCCATTTCAGTGACCCCAATCGATACGACGGGCGCGGGCGATACGTTTACGGGGTACCTTGTTGCGGGTCTGGACCGCGGCATGCCGATGCGCCAAGCGCTCGATCTGGCAACGCAAGCAGGTGCGCTAATGGTGACCCGGCTTGGCACCGCTGATGTCATCCCCGACCTGAAAGAGATCGAGGATGCCAGGCTGGGTTAGCTGCCTGCAAACGGAGCCGCATCACCCCAAAGCTGTTTGACACGCGCATCCCGCCCGCAGGCTTCGCGATAGGCCTTGTATGCGTTGGCTTTGGACTTCGGACCGAAACGCGTCAGAATCAGGCTGTTCTGTTTGTAGTAATCCTGATGGTACCCATCCGCCGGGTAGAACTCGGCCGCGCCAAGAATGGGCGTCACAATTGTCTGGCCCAAACTCGCTTGCGCGCCGGCTTTTGCAGCCTCAGCGGCTGCTTTTTGACCTGCTGTGGCAAAGATCGCCGTCCGATAAGTTTCACCCCGATCGCAGAATTGCCCGCCTGCATCGGTCGGGTCGACGGACCGGAAGAACAATTCATAAAGCGTCGCAGCGGACACTTTGGCCGGATCATAGGTGATTTGAACCGCTTCGTAGTGACCGGTGCCACCTTTGACGACTTGCTTGTAAGTTGGGTTTGAAACCGAGCCGCCCGCAAAACCGGACACCGCCTCTTTCACCCCATCGACCTTTTCGAAATCGGCCTCAACACACCAGAAGCATCCACCTGCGACGGTTATCGTTTCGAGCTGTTGCGCGTGGCTGGTCTTTGATTGCGCGATAAAGCCAAGCGCGATCATGACGCCAAGGGATACGGTTTTCAAAGTACGAAGCGATGTCATTGCATGTCTCCTGTTTGGCGACAGACTTACCGCAACAGCCATGACACTCAATTCACAGGACGGAGAGGTCGCGCAAGCGTGAGGTGATTTACCAAATGGTCAAAGGGTCTTAGCCTGTCGCCATGACGATACGTATTGCCATATGGTCCGGGCCCAGAAACCTGTCGACCGCCATGATGTATAGCTTTGCAGCCCGCGGTGATGCCCGTGTGGTGGATGAACCGTTTTATGCGGCCTACCTCGATCAAACGGGTGCGGATCATCCGATGCGGCATGATATCCTTGGCTCTCAGAGCACAGACCCCAGCGTCGTCGCGAAAATGCTGATTTCGCCTGTGTCAGAGACTGTTTTTTACCAAAAGCACATGACGCATCACATGCTGCCGGACTGGGATGAGGCGTGGATGAACGAGGTTCAGCACGTATTTCTGATCCGCCACCCGGCCCGTGTTGTCGCCAGTTACGCGCGCAAACGGGAGGCTCCGGTGCTGACGGATCTGGGGTTTGTCCAACAGGCGCGTATTTTCGATCAGGTCGGGGGTGGCGTCGTTGTGGATTCAAGCGACGTCCGCGCAGATCCAGCAAGGATGTTGCAAAGGCTGTGTGACCAGATTGGCATTCCGTGGACCGATCACATGTTGCATTGGCCTGCCGGGGGACATCCGGCGGATGGAGTTTGGGCGGCGCATTGGTACAACGCCGTCCACGGTTCTAACGGATTTGATGCAGCCGAAGGGCCGTTGCCAACGCTCGACGGAGAATATGCAGCGTTGGCGGACGCGGCGATGCCCTTTTATGAAAAGCTCGCCGCGCGCAAGATCACTTGAGCCGTCGGTCGCGTGCTGCGAGAAGCTTGAGGCGCAGCGCATTCAACTGAATGAAACCCGCAGCGTCCTTCTGATCGTAAGCGCCTGCATCATCTTCGAACGTCACGTGCGCTTCCGAATACAGCGAATGATCAGACCAGCGGCCAACGGTTCGGGCCAGTCCCTTGTACAGTTTCAATCGCACGGTGCCGGTCACATGCTCTTGGCTTTGGTCGATCAGGGCCTGCAGCATTTCGCGTTCCGGTGAGAACCAGAAACCATTGTAAATCAGCTCGGCATAGCGGGGCATCAACTCGTCCTTGAGATGGGCCGCCCCACGATCAAGTGTGATCTGTTCGATGCCGCGATGCGCTTCCAGCAAGATGGTGCCACCGGGCGTTTCGTAGATACCGCGAGACTTCATGCCGACAAAACGACCCTCAACAAGGTCGAGCCGACCAATGCCATGCTTACCGCCCAGTTCGTTCAACTTGGTCAGGACAGTGGCCGGAGACATCATTTCCCCGTTGATAGAGACTGCATCACCCTTCTCGAACCCGACTTCGACATATTCTGGTGTATCGGGTGCATCCTCCGGCGCAACGGTGCGCTGGTAGACGTAATCGGGCGCGTCCTCGGCCGGGTCTTCCAGTACTTTGCCCTCGGACGAGGTGTGCAGAAGGTTTGCATCGACGGAAAACGGTGCTTCGCCACGCTTGTCCTTGGCAATCGGGATTTGGTTCTTTTCTGCAAAGTCGATCAGCTTGGTGCGGCTGGACAGATCCCACTCACGCCACGGCGCGATCACCTTTATGTCGGGGTTCAGGGCATAGGCGGCCAATTCGAAGCGGACCTGGTCATTGCCTTTGCCTGTCGCACCATGGGCCACGGCATCCGCCCCTTCGGCGGCCGCGATTTCGACCAAACGCTTCGAGATGAGCGGCCGGGCGATGGACGTACCGAGCAGGTAAAGCCCTTCGTACAAAGCGTTGGCGCGGAACATCGGGAAGACGAAGTCGCGCACAAATTCTTCGCGCAGGTCCTCAATATAGATGGCCGATGCACCCATCATTTCGGCCTTGGCGCGGGCGGGCTCCAGCTCTTCTCCCTGGCCCAGATCGGCGGTAAAGGTCACAACCTCGCACCCGTATTCCGTTTGAAGCCATTTCAGGATGATCGAGGTGTCGAGGCCGCCGGAATAGGCCAGCACAACTTTCTTGGGTGCGCTCATCTTATCATGTCCCTTGCAAGAGTTGGCTGCCGATAGCGGTTTTGCAGCACAGGGGCAAGATTGACCCGTAGGGGAGGCACCGCTAGGTCAGTAGGATTGCCGACAAAGGGGTCAAATAATGAGCTTTCAGGACAAGGCGCGCGCGGGGGAACAGGCCATGCGCAGCGTGTTTCCGGCCACACCCCTTTTGCGGAACGAGGTGCTGTCGGATCGATTTCAAGCAGACATCTGGCTAAAGCGCGAAGATCTGAGCCCGGTTCGGTCCTACAAGCTGCGCGGCGCCTTCAATGCAATGCGAAAAGTGATGACGGATGGCGCCACGTTTGTTTGTGCCAGTGCGGGCAATCACGCACAGGGGGTTGCATTCATGTGCAAGCATTTTGGCGCTCGCGGTGTCGTCTTCATGCCGGTGACCACGCCGCAGCAAAAGATCATGAAAACGCAGATGTTTGGCGGCAGTCATGTCGAAGTGCGTCTGACTGGTGATTATTTCGACGACACGCTTACCTCGGCGCAGGCTTTTTGTAGCGAAGCGGGCGCACATTTTTTGTCGCCGTTTGACGATGATGACGTGATTGAAGGGCAAGCGTCAGTCGCCGTTGAGATTGAAGCGCAGCTTGGTCGCGCACCGGATCACATCATTCTCCCGGTGGGTGGCGGTGGGTTGTCGGCAGGCACGCGCAGTTTCTTTGAAGAACGGGTGACGTACACATTTGTGGAACCGACCGGCGCGCCATCCCTCGCGCAGGCCATTGCCGCCGGGCATCCGGTGAACGTGTCTCCGATCAACACATTCGTCGACGGTGCTGCCGTCGCGACCATTGGTGCGCGAACCTTTGCGCGGCTGAAATCGGCCAACCCTGAAACCGTCATCGACATCCCCGAAGACCGCATCTGCACCACTATCATTGATATGCTGAACGTCGAAGGGATTGTGCTGGAACCGGCAGGGGCGCTGGCAATCGAGGCGCTCAACGATGTTGCGGATCAGATCGCAGGCAAGAGGGTTGTGTGTGTCACATCTGGCGGCAATTTCGATTTCGAGCGCTTGCCCGAAGTCAAAGAGCGTGCGCAGCGTTATTCCGGCGTCAAAAAGTACTTCATCCTGCGTATGCCGCAGCGCCCGGGCGCGTTGAAAGACTTCTTGAACATCCTTGGGCCCGACGATGACATTGCACGCTTTGAGTATCTTAAAAAGTCAGCACGCAATTTCGGGTCGGTATTGATTGGTATCGAAACGAAGAAACCCGAAAACTTTGATCGGCTTCTGTCAGAACTGGACGCTGCCGGTTTCACGTACACAGACATCACCAATGATGAGACGCTTGCCCAATTCGTGATCTAGGCGGCCTTCCCCGCGGAAAGGCCGGACGTGAATGTGACTTCGGAGGCTTCGAAGCTTGCCACGATCGCTGGGACATCCACCTCTGACGCTTTTCCCTTGGCCGACAACGCCTCACCCTTGTGGCAAAGAACAGAGAAGTCGGTAAATCCCAGGTTGAGTGCGCTGCCTTTGAGGGCGTGCAGGTCTTCCTCGAGCCGAGACAGATCAGGGGTATCGCGAAGCGTATCGATTATGCCTGTTACCTCTTCAATGAACAGCGGCACAACTTCTTCAAAATCTTCTTCGCCAATTTCCGCGCGTAAGGTGTTGACCCGTTCCCAATCAATCATAGCCGTCTCCGATTCACTTGGGATGTTTGACCATGACCAGTCTTAATAAACCGTGATTGTTAAAGGTTTAGGCAATGAGCCGTTTCACTTCACCGCGCGTTAAGCGGCAGGCCGTAACAAGTGCCGAAGCAGTCGGAACACGTGTCAAATGAACGTTGAAATGATCCAGCAGACGGTGCCTGATACACCCGAAGACACCGATGTCCCGCATCGGGTGCTGATCGTGGACGACAGTCGCCTGCAACGAAAAATTCTGTCCAGTTCCGTAAAACGCTGGGGATTCGAAGTGTATGAGGCCGGATCGGCCGAGGATGCACTGGAGATTTGCAAGGATATCCTGCCCGATCTGGTACTTAGTGATTGGATGATGCCCGGCATGAACGGGCTCGAATTTTGTGACGCGTTTCGCAAGCTCAGTCAGGACAAATACGGGTATTTCATCCTGCTGACGTCCAAGAGCGAAAAAGCCGAGGTCGCGATGGGGCTTGAGGCCGGCGCCGATGACTTCGTAACGAAGCCGGTTGATGCCAACGAATTGCGCGCCCGGATCGCCGCGGGCGAACGCATTTTGCACATGCAGCGTGAGCTGACGGAAAAGAACCGTTTGATCACCGATACGCTGGACGAGTTGCAACGGTTATACGACTCGTTGGACAGCGACTTGCTAGAAGCAAAGAAACTCCAACAATCGCTTGTGCGCGAGCGTCACAAGTCTTTCGACACGGCCAATCTGAGCCTGATGCTGCAATCCAGCGGCCATGTTGGTGGCGATCTGGTTGGTTTCTTCCCGGCACAGGCGGGACATTTGGGTTTGTATTCGATCGACGTGTCCGGGCATGGAATAAGCTCGGCCCTTATGACCGCACGACTGGCGGGATATCTGTCTGCCGCCGCGCCTGATCAGAACGTTGCATTGCAACGTTTGGACAACGGGTCATACGCCTTTTTGCCGCCTGAAGAAGTGATTGAGACGCTCAACGATCTCGTCCTCGACGAGATGGACACAGAGCATTATTTCACTTTGCTACTTGCTGACGTCGATCTGGTCACTGGCCACGTTCGTATGGCGCAAGCTGGACATCCGCACCCGGCAATTCAACGTAAGAACGGCCAGATTGAGCAGAATGGACCTGGCGGATTTCCGGTGGGATTGATGTCTGGGATTTCCTTCACCCAGTTCGAAGTGCAACTTCAACCGGGTGATCGGATGCTGTTGTTGTCGGATGGCGTCACCGAATGCCCCGACCCAAACGGCGATATGCTCGAAGAAGCGGGGCTCGAGAGCTTGATGCGGGATCTGTCAGAGGTCGGCGGCCCAGCTTTCTTCGAAGCACTCTTGTGGCGACTGACCGAATTCGCAGGGGAAAGCACATTTCCCGATGATGTTTCTGGCATCCTGTTCGAATATCACGGCCCGGATCAGCAGAAGTAACGCTCCAGGAACGCCCGATCTCCGTCGTTATATACCGCTGCCGCCGCATCCTTTGGTGGCATCCAGGCAACCGAATGATCCTGCTCAACCGGATCACCCAATCGCAACGATGGGCGCGCGACAAAGATGTGGCAGATTTTTTCAGCCCACAGATCGTATTCCGGCATGTATGTGAAGCGCCTGAACGCACCCAACCTGCGGGGTGCCGAGATTTTCCAGCCGGTTTCCTCATGAACTTCGCGATGCAAAGCCTGAATCGGGCTTTCACCTGCATCAATACCACCGCCCGGCAATTGAAACTCTGGCTCAGGCTGGCTTTGAAACGTCAGAAGCAAGGATCGCCCAAGGGGTAGGATCGCATAGGCGCCGGGACGCACGATATACTTGCGCCTTGGGTGGGGTTGCTGTCCAAAACGTCGGATCACATGCCCCCCTTTCAGTTTCTGCGCGCTATCCTATATAGACGCGATATGCCAACGACTGGCACCAAAGGAAACCCCAATGACACTCGGTTCGCAACTCGCGTGGGACGATACCGTCCTGCCTTTCCAACTTGATGCTTCCGACATCCGTGGGCGCGTGGCGCGCCTTGACGGAGTGTTGGATGGCATCCTCAAACAACATGATTACCCTGATCAGGTCGAAGCGCTTGTCGCGGAAATGGCCTTGCTGACGGCGTTGATCGGGCAGACGATCAAACTGCGCTGGAAGCTGTCGCTGCAGGTTCAATCCAAGGGACCCGTGCGCATGATTGCCACAGATTATTATGGGCCCGAGACCGAAGGCGAAATTGCTCGCATCCGAGCCTATGCCAGCTTTGATCGCGACCGGCTGACCGACGGCACGCCGTTCGATCAGGTCGGTGACGGATACTTTGCCATCATGATCGATCAGGGCACCGGAATGACCCCGTACCAAGGGATCACGCCGCTGGACGGAGGGTCGCTTTCTGCCTGTGCAGAGACTTATTTTGCGCAATCTGAACAGTTGCCCACACGCTTTCAGCTGAGCTTTGGCAAGTCGACAGCACCTGGTTCACCAGAACACTGGCGGGCCGGTGGCGTGATGTTGCAGCACATGCCCAAAGCATCACCTTTTGCGGCGACGTCCGAAGGTACAGGTGATGTCCTACGTTCCGATGATCTGCTTGAGGGCGATGAATCCGAAAACTGGAGCCGTGCGAATATCCTTCTCGACACGGTGGAAGAGATGGAGTTGATCGGTCCGCAACTGGCGCCAAATGATCTGCTTCTGCGCCTGTTCCATGAAGAAGCGCCACGCGTGTTCGACACCCAGCCGGTCCGGTTTGGCTGTACCTGTTCCGAAGATCGTGTGCGGCAAAGCCTGTCCATCTACTCGGCCCGCGACATCGAAAAGATGACGACGGACGAAGGGCGTGTCACCGCAGACTGTCAGTTCTGTGGGGCGCACTACGATCTGGACCCGACCACTGTAGGTTTCGAGGCGGAAACTCAGGACGGTGCCTGATCTTATTGATCAAACCCGTGCGGCGCTTGAGCAATCAGGCGCCGCGTCTTCGGATTTTGATCTGAACAGTGGGATCACCCTGCCTGCTGACCGAAAATTGCGGCCCGCAGCCGTGCTGGCCCCGATTATCGAAGGGCGGAACGGATATGAGCTTATCCTGACAAAACGGTCTTCGGCCCTGAAGCATCATCCGGGTCAGATTGCCTTTCCCGGCGGTAAGCGTGACGAGGGAGATATCAGCCTGATCGAAACGGCGCTGCGTGAAGCGCGGGAAGAGATTGGGTTGCATGACCAAAATGTCGAAGTGCTGGGCACTTTCGCCCCGCATGAGACAGTCACGTCCTTTACCGTGACACCTGTGATCGCTTTGGTGAAACGTGAATTTGATGCCATGCCTGAGGCTGGCGAGGTGTCTGAGGTGTTCCGCGTGCCGCTGTCACATGTTCTCGCGCCAGAAAATTTCGTGATTGAGGCACGTCGCTGGCGCGGTCAGAAACGGATGTATTACACCGTGCCCTACGGCCCCTATTACATCTGGGGCGCAACCGCGCGTATATTGCGGGCATGGACCGACCTGTTGCCGCAAAACTAGACCCTAGCACTGGGTTTTTGACCGATCCGGGCGCGCAGACGCTGTGTGGCGCATTGGAAGATGCCGGGTATCAAGCCTATTTCGTAGGTGGGTGCGTCCGCAATGCGGTGATGGGGGTGCCCATCTCTGACATCGATATCGCAACAGACGCCTTGCCTGCACAGGTGATCGACCTGAGCAATGCGGCGGGCTTCCGACCGGTTCCGACAGGAATTGACCATGGCACAATCACTGTCGTCGTGTCGGGTGAGCCATTCGAGGTGACCACATTCCGCAAGGATGTCGAAACCGATGGCCGCCGTGCCGTTGTCGCATTTGCCACGAACCTGACCGAAGACGCGCACCGCCGAGATTTCACCATGAACGCGCTCTATGCTGACCCGCGCGGTCAGATCAGTGACCCAGTAGACGGCTTGAATGACGCGCATGCACGACGTGTGCGATTCATTGATGATGCAGGCGAGCGCATTCGCGAAGATTACCTGCGCACCCTCAGGTACTTCCGGTTCAACGCGCAATATTCCGACCCCGCCAATGGCTGGGATCCAGATGCGCTTGCGGGAATTGCAAAAAATCTTTCCGGGTTAGAGACACTTTCGGCTGAACGCGTTGGGTCTGAAATGCTGAAGTTGCTGGCTGCGCCCGATCCAACGCCCGCTTTGGCTGTGATGCAGCAAACAGGCGTTCTGCCAACTGTGCTTCCCGGTACTGATCCAACCTTCGTTGGCCCTTTGGTTCATCTTGAGAAGATGACCGGTGCGCAGATTGATCCGATGGCACGCTTGGCGGCCCTTGGCGGAATGGATATTCCGGACCGCCTGCGCCTGTCGCGCCGCGATCAAAAGCACCTCGAATCAATCCGACAGCTCAGCGTGTCGACGGACAGTGCGAAAGCGCTTGGACACATCGGCGGATTGGAGGCCGGGACCGCCGCCGTCTTGCTGCGTGCCGCCTATGCCAATGCACCGATTGATCGCAGTGATCTTTGCGCCGTGTCCGAAGGTGCATCCGCAGATTTTCCCATAAGCGCAAAGGATTTGGCACACCTGTCCGGCGTCGACCTTGGCATAGAATTGAAACGCCTTAAGCAACTTTGGCTGGCGTCCGATCTGACGAAATCGAAACAGGATTTGCTGACCCCGTGACATTCGCGATAACCCGCGCTATGTCATTTGTCGAACCTGATGGAGAGCAACATGGTATTTGGAATCTGGAACGACGCCTGATCGTCGCTGATTGTCCTTCGTGACATGCTGGGCCGCTTGCCCGCGTCACGCACCTGTTGCACTTACTTTTCACGGTCCTCCCCATGTTCAAGTTCTTTGAATCGCTCGTCGATCCTTATCTGCCCTACACTGAAACCGACACACCACCGACAAAGCTGTGGCCGTTCCTGCGCGAATATCTGAAACCGTTCCGGGCGGTGATCGCCATCACCTTTGTCTTCAGCACCGTGGTTGCCTTTGGGGAAATTCTGCTGATCTGGTACGTGGCCCGGATCGTCGACCTGCTTGCGCAAGGCACGCCAGAATTGATCATCCCGGAATACGGATTTGAGTTTGCGCTTGTCGCGCTTTGGGTTTTGGTTTTGCGCACAATCATGGGCTTTGTCGACGTGGCGTTGCTGCACAACACGCTTCTGCCCAACCTCGGCACGCTGATCCGCTGGCGGTCGCACCGGCATGTGTTGCGCCAGTCGGTTGGCTGGTTCGAGGATGATTTCGCGGGCCGCATTGCCAACCGCATCATGCAAACGCCGCCCGCTGCAGGTGAGGCAATGTTCCAAGTGCTTGATGCCGGATCGTTCTTTGCGGTGTCCGTCATTGGCGCTGTCCTGTTGTTAATGAGCTTTGATCTTTGGTTGGCGTTGCCTTTGGTCTTGTGGATCGTGGGTTATCTGCTGTTGTTGCGTTGGGTGATCCGGCGGGCTGGCCCTGCGGCCAAGGCCAGTTCGGATGCGCGCAGCGCGATCACGGGACGGGTCGTCGACAGTTACACCAACATCCATTCGGTCAAGATGTTTGCCCATCACAGCCACGAGATCGACTACGCCAAGGAGGCCATCGAAAACGCGCGCCAAACCTTTATGAAAGAGATGCGCATCGTTGTTCGAATGGATGTGGCGCTGACCCTTCTGAACGCCAGTATGATTGTGTCGATGGGTGGTTTGGCGATCTGGCTTTGGATTGGCGGCTTCACGACCGAAGGCATGGTGGCCGCCGCTTTGACCATCGCATTGCGGCTCAACAACATGACGTATTGGATCATGTGGGCAATGACGTCTCTGGTTCAGAACCTTGGCATCATTTCCGAGGGGATGGAGACGATTGCCCAGCCTGTCACCCTCAAGGATGCGGCGGATGCCAAACCTCTTCAGCTGACCAAGGGCGAGATTGCTTTGCACGGGCTGACACACCACTACGGTCGTGGCAGCGGCGGTTTGCAAGAGGTGACGACCGTCATCCAACCGGGTGAAAAGGTTGGACTTGTTGGGCGGTCTGGTGCCGGTAAATCGACATTGGTGAAGCTGCTGTTAAGGTTCTACGACGCCGAAGATGGGCAAATCATCGTTGATGGTCAGGACATCGCACAGGTGACCCAAGACAGCCTGCGCCTGAACATCGGAATGGTGCAGCAGGACAGTTCGCTTTTGCACCGGTCCGTGCGTGACAACATACTGTACGGCCGTCCGAGCGCCTCGGAGGAGGAGGTGTTTGCCGCGGCCAAACAGGCGCAGGCGCACGATTTCATTCTCGACCTCACCGATCCCGACGGGCGGAGCGGATATGACGCGCAGGTGGGTGAACGCGGTGTGAAACTGTCTGGCGGTCAGCGCCAGCGCATCACTTTGGCCCGTGTTATACTGAAAAACGCCCCGATCCTTGTGCTGGACGAAGCAACAAGTGCGCTTGATAGCGAGGTTGAGGCCGCCATTCAGGACACGCTCTATGACATGATGGAGGGCAAGACCGTGATCGCCATTGCGCACCGTCTGTCCACGATTGCACAGATGGACCGTATCCTTGTGTTGGACGACGGTAAAATTGTCGAAGACGGATCGCATGACGCGCTTTTGGCGCAGGGCGGACTATATTCCGACTTCTGGGCGCGCCAATCCGGTGGGTTCATCGCGACTGAGGCAGCAGAGTGAAGATTTCAGATTGGATCAGTGCGTTCCGACGGGCTGAGGGGCCGCCACCGCAAGAGCTGTGGCCCTTCATGCGTTGGTGTTTGTCCGGCGCTTGGCCTGCCTTGTGGTTGGCTGCGATCTGTTCTGCGGCGGCAGGCGCGCTTGAGGCGGGCACGGCGCTGATCCTGGGACGGGTCATTGATGCCACTGTGCAACTTGGGCCGGACGGGTTCTTTTCCGTCACTAACATTGGACTTATCGGCGGTGCGCTGGCCTTTTTCCTAGTCGCGCGACCCATCCTGTTTGGTCTCAGTTCGGCCACCAACTCGATCATTGTGCAACCGAATGTGAACCCCTTGGTATTGTCCCGCCTGCATCGCTGGACGCTGGGCCAATCGGTCACGTTTTTCGACGATGATTTTGCGGGCCGCATTGCGCAAAAGCAGATGCAAGCAGCCCGTGCTGTTACTGACGTCGTGTCCGAATTCATCAACGTGGTTGCTTTCGCCCTCGCCTCGCTTGTGGGGTCCACCTTGCTGTTGCTCGCCATCGACTGGCGGGTGGCGATGGGGTTTGCCGTTTGGCTGGTGGCCTACTTCGCGCTGATCCGCTGGTACCTTCCGCGCATCCGCAAACGCTCTGCTGCGCGGGCGGCGGCGCGGGCGATGGTGTCCGGGCAGGTCGTGGACACGATCACCAACATCAAGACGGTCAAGCTGTTCGCCCATGACGACCACGAGGATCAGGCCGCACTTGGCGCGATGGGCACGTTCCGTAAAACGGCGGTGGATTTCGGTATCCTGTCTGCTGGTTTCCGGTTTGCACTGATGACGCTTGCCGGATTGCTGCCCGTATTTTTGTTGGGTGGCACCATTTTGATGTGGCGGCAAGGCCTTGCGTCACCCGGTGACATCGTTGCCTCTGGCGCCATTGCGATCCGTATCGCCCAGATGACCGGTTGGGTCAGTTTCACGCTGATGGCGATCTATTCCAACGTGGGCGAGATCGAGGATGGGATGCGCACCCTCACACCACGCGCACGGGTGCAGGACGCGGACGATGCCAAAGCGCTGGGCAACATCGCGGGCAAGATCACCTTCGACGATCTGACCTTTAGTTACGGACGTGAAACTGGGGGGATCGATCGGATCAGCCTGACCATCGCGCCGGGTGAAAAGGTGGGTATCGTTGGTGCGTCGGGCGCGGGGAAATCCACACTCGTGTCGCTGCTTTTGCGTCTCTATGAAAGCGAAAGTGGCCGCATCCTGATCGATGATCATGACACCGCCCATGTGACCCAAGACAGCTTGCGGCATAATATCGGGATGGTCACGCAGGAAACTGCAATGTTCAATCGCTCCGCCCGTGACAATATCTTGTACGGTCGCCCCGGAGCGAGTGATGACGAGATGATTGCTGCCGCCCGCAAGGCCGAAGCGCACGACTTCATCCTCGATCTTCAGGATCACAGGGGCCGCCCCGGCTATGATGCGCATTTGGGCGAGCGTGGCGTGAAACTGTCCGGCGGCCAGAGGCAGCGGATTGCATTGGCCCGCGCGATCCTCAAGGACGCGCCAATCCTTGTGCTGGACGAGGCGACAAGTGCGCTCGACAGTGAGGTTGAGGCATCTATTCAATCCGCTCTGTCCCGCGTCATGGAAGGCAAGACCGTCCTTGCAATTGCGCACCGTCTGTCCACCCTGACCGAGATGGACCGTATCGTCGTGATGGATCAGGGCCGCATCGTAGAGGAAGGACCGCACGAGGTTCTTTTGGCCAAAGGCGGCCTCTATGCCCGGTATTGGCAGCGGCAGTCCGGCGGGTTCATCAGCACTCGCGCTGCCGAATAGGGCTTTTGCAATTGGGCGGGTGCGGTTAGGCCACGGCACATGACAACTGTGACAATCGAACGTTTGGGCCAGCAGGGCGATGGGATTGCCCCCGGCCCTGTCTTTGTGCCGCTTGCCCTGCCGGGTGAGGTGGTGAGCGGAACGCAAGCTGGGTCCGGGCTGACCGACATCCGGATCGTGACACCCTCGCCTGATCGTGTGTCTCCTCCATGCCCGCATTTCCGATCCTGCGGTGGCTGCCAGATGCAGCATGCGTCGGATGCTTTGGTGGCTGATTGGAAGCGCGATATTGTTGCTGCGGCGCTGAAATCGTATGGATTAGAGACTGATTTACGCTCGACGGTAACCTCGCCCGATCACTCCCGCCGCCGTGCCACCTTTGCCGCGCGGCGCACGAAAAAGGGTGCGATGGCTGGCTTCCATGCCCGCAAGTCGGACGCCATCATTGCAGTGCCCGAGTGCATACTGGTCACCCCTGCCCTGCGCGTTGGGCTGAAAGTGTCCGAAGATTTGGCACTGGCCGGAGCCAGCCGAAAAACAGCACTTGCAGTCACGGTCACTGAAAGCCTTGAAGGGTTGGATGTCGCTGTGACGGGTGGCAAACCGCTTGATGGGCATCTGCGGATCGTGTTGGCAGCATTGTGTGAACAGCACCGGTTGGCGCGCCTCACATGGGAAGATGAGTTGATCGGCATGCGCGTTCCGCCCGCTCAACCCATGGGCAAGGCACGGGTTGTGCCGCCACCGGGCGCATTCCTGCAAGCGACGGAGCATGGACAACAAACTCTGACAGACCTCGTGGCCGAGACTGTTGGCAACGCCAAGTCGGTGGCCGATCTGTTCGCCGGGTGCGGCACCTTCGCTTTGCCCTTGGCGCAGACGGCGGAAGTTCTTGCAGTTGAAGGGTCAGCCGACATGATGGCGTCCCTCGATGCGGGATGGCGGCAGGCCCAAGGGTTGAAACGTATCGTGACAGAAACCCGCGATCTGTTCCGCCGCCCCTTGTTGCCCGATGAGCTAGCCCGATATGATGCGGTTGTCATTGATCCACCCCGTGCCGGGGCCGCGGCGCAGATTGCAGAACTGGCAATTGCTCAGGTGCCGGTGATTGCTCATGTGTCGTGCAACCCGCAGACCTTTGCGCGCGATGCCGAAACATTAATCAAAGCGGGCTATGTTCTGGACTGGGTGCAGCCGGTGGACCAGTTCCGCTGGTCTGCGCATGTGGAACTTGTCGGTGCCTTCCGTTTGGCCCATATCGCCCGCTGAAGGAGGCCTTACATGGATCGCACCGCGCTTGTTCGCTGGCTGGAAAGCCCACGCATTACCAATGCCATCATCGCTGTCATTGTCCTGAACGCAATCACGCTGGGACTCGAGACGTCGGAGACCGCGATGGCGGTGGCGGGCGGGCTAATTGTTACCATCGACAAGATTTGTCTCGCCATCTTTACGGCCGAAATCATTGCCAAGCTGATCGCCTATCGCGGGCAGTTCTTCCGCAATGGCTGGAACATCTTTGATTTTGTCATCGTGGGCATCGCTTTGATGCCAAGTGCAGGTGGCCTGTCTGTCTTGCGCGCGCTGCGTATCCTGCGGGTGTTGCGCGTCATATCCGTGGCCCCCAGTCTGCGCCGTGTGGTGGAGGGGTTTGTGACCGCCCTGCCCGGCATGGGCAGTGTATTTCTGTTGATGGCGCTGATCTTTTACATTGGGTCTGTCATGGCGACGAAACTGTTTTCCAATAGTTTTCCCGACTGGTTTGGTGATTTGGGGCTCAGTGCCTATTCCCTGTTCCAGATCATGACGCTGGAATCGTGGTCCATGGGCATCGTTCGTCCGGTGATGGAAGTGTACCCTTACGCATGGGTATTCTTTGTTCCCTTCATCATGGTGACGACATTTGCCGTCGTGAACCTGCTGGTTGGTCTGATCGTGAATTCGATGCAGGATGCGCATGCCGAGGAAAGCAACGCCGCCACCGACAGCTACAGGGACGAGGTGATCAAACGGCTTGAAGCGATCGAAGCGCAGTTGAAGGACAAGTGATCTCGCACTGGTGATTGCTGCGGCCAAAAACCCACTTTGAGATTACAGTCGAACCGTGGTAAATTCTCGGCCAAATACAAAAACGACCTATTGGGACAGGACTTACATGAAGCGCAGACATCTTATGATGGGCGGGGCCGCAGCCGTTGGGCTAAGCGCCTGTTCGACACGAGACAGTAAATTCAAAAGATATTCGGGGCCCGATGTCACCTATGTGGTGGTGAACAAAGACACGCGCCGCATGTTTCTATTCAACAACAACAGGGTGCTGAAGGACTACGATATCGACCTTGGGTTCGAGCCCATTGGCGACAAGTTCTTTGAAGGCGACGGGCGTACACCCGAAGGCACATACATCATCGACCGGCGGAACCCGAACAGTCGGTTTTATCTGTCGCTCGGTATCTCGTATCCGAACAGTTTGGATCTGGAAGAAGCAGCCGCGCTGGGCAAACCGCCAGGCGGCGACATCTTTATCCATGGCAACTCCAGCCCGTTCCGGCGCAAGCGCGAGGACTGGACATGGGGCTGTATTGCGGTGACGAATTCCGAAATGGAAGACGTTTACGCGATGGTGCGCAACGGTACCCCGATCAAGATAAATCCCTGATCAGGTCGCAGGCGTGGTGATGATCACCACGTCCTCGCCCGTGTCATCTGTGGCGACCTCGTCTGGATTTGGCGTTGGGTCCGGCACAAGACGCGTGGCGGATGGGTTCGACGCCGGAATAAGCGGCGTGTCGTTGGGATTTCCCATCACCATGGTCCACCAGATCTTGCCATTGGGTTCCTGAAACCAGGCAAAGCCCATATCACCGGCTTGTGGCGACAGGATCGTGCGGCGGGTGTCCGGTTGCTCCATCCATGCGGCCAGCGTTTCTAACTCGGTTTCGTAAGTTTCCGAGATGTTTTCGCCGATCAGGCTGCCCGAGTAACCCACCCGCTGCAAACGATCGATGGGCGACGATCCATCCGAACCAAAGTGCCAAGGACGGTTCTGCAAGGACATGTCGCGTGAATGGGTTGCAGCCGCGGCATTCAATTTCGGGTCCAACTCAACCGGTGCGGCTCCTTGGGCACTGCGCAATGCGTTCACGGAATCGAGCATACGGAACTGTAGTTTGGCGGTATCATTGCCGCGGATACGATACAGTTGGGGCAACGGACGCCCGTCATCACCAATGGTCGGCGCGTTGGGTGTTGCACAGGCCGCCAAAGTGAGTAAAGCGACCAGAAGTACCGAGAAAATACGCATTGTTTCTGCACATCACTGTTGTTGTTTGAAACTCGATAGCCGCTTGGACGTTGCATTACAAACCCACATCGGCGTGAAGCTGCGCGATGACATCTGTTTGATTTGCGACTGTCACTTTCAAGCAATATTGTTCGCGCGACTGGCAGGATTACACATCGGAGAGGCATTTAATGTCCAAGAAATCATTCAATACCCCAAGCCGCCGGGCATTTTTGGCCGGGACGGCAGCGCTTTTGGGCGCTCCTGCGATTGCTCAGAATGTGCCTGCAGGCCAGGCGTCCCGTGATCCCGAACTCTCGGCGCGACGCAATATCTCGAGCTTCCGTTCGCTGGATTGGCAGCCCTATTTCGACAACTTGCGCAAAGGCGCGATCCTTGTCGACATCGACAGCCGTGCCGTTCACTACTGGAACGAAGAGCAGACGGTATACAAACTGTACCCCTCAAGCGTCCCTTTGACCGAAGATCTGACGCGCCGGGGCCGAACAAAGGTGATCCTGAAGGATCCGCAACCGGATTGGCGCCCTACACCGTCCATGAAACAGCGGAACCCTGAATGGCCCGACTATATCGGTCCTGGCCCGCAAAACCCGTTGGGCACGCGGTCTCTGCACCTGAGCTGGACGTATTACCGCATCCACGGCACCCACGATACGCGCAAGATTGGGCGGAAGTCGTCGAATGGATGTATCGGCCTCTACAACGAGCATATCGAAGAGCTTTACGAGATGGCGAACGTCGGAACGCAAGTGTTGCTTATTTGACGACATTGAGGCGGATCGGCTGCTAAGTCCCTGAAACAAGGTTTGCAATCGCGGGCTATTGCTGTTTACACAGACTCACGAGGTAAGTCTTGGGTGCGTTCTGGCGTTGTTTGCCAGCGCGCAAAACTGGAGGTTAATATGAAAAAACTCGTTCTCGCTGCTGCACTGACTGCTGCTGCTTCGACCGCATTTGCTGGCGCACCTGCCGAGCCAATCATCGAAGCACCCGTGATCGTTGAAGAGACTCAAAGCTCTTCCGGTGGCATCATCCTGCCCCTGCTGATCCTGATCGCTGTGGTAGCTGCTGTCGCGGACTAAGTCCTAGACATCATAAAAAGAAAAAGGCGGCTCATCGCGAGCCGCCTTTTTTGTTTGAATTGCCAGTTTTTCAATCCAGCCAGCCGCGTAGGTTTTCGTTGATCACTGTGCTCAGTGCCTCGATATGCGCATCATCATCGTTCAGACATGGAATATAGGTGAACATCTCGCCACCGGCCTCTTCGAAGCTTTCCTTGATCTCTTCGTTGATCTCTTCCAGCGTTTCGATGCAATCGGCTGAGAATGCTGGCGCACATACGGCGATGTTTTTCTTACCATTTTCGGCCAGGCGCGCGACCTCCTCGACCGTATAGGGCTTCAGCCACTCTTCAGGACCGAACTTCGACTGGAAGGTCGTTGTGATTTCAGTGTCCTGCCACCCCAGCCGCTCTTTGAGCAGGCGCGTCGTTTTCTGGCACTGGCAATGGTACGGATCGCCCTCCATCAGATAGCGCAGCGGCACGCCGTGATAGCTGCACACCAGGATATCGGGCCGCGTGTCCAGCGCGCCATAGGCCCGTTCGATGGATTGGGCGAGTGCTTCGATATATTTCGGGTGCTGGTAATAGGGTTCGACTGTGCGCGTGGTTGGCTGCCACTTTTCTTCCATCATGGCGCGAAAGAACTGGTCGTTCGCCGTGGCTGATGTTGCTCCGGCGTAATGCGGGTAGAGCGGGAAAAACAAGATCTTCTGGCACCCGGCTTCGATCATCTCGCGCACCTTGGATTTGGTCGACGGATTGCCGTAGCGCATGCAGAAATCGACCACCACCTGATCGCCATATTGTGCGTGCATGGCATCCTTGATCTTGGCCGTCTGGTCCTTGGTGATGGTCATGAGGGGGCTTTCGCCTGCTTCATGATTCCAGATCGATTTGTATGCCGCACCCGATGAAAACGGACGCTTTGTCAGGATGATCAACTGCAGCAGGGGTTGCCAGATCCACGGGCTATAGTCGATGACCCGCTTGTCCGACAGAAACTCGCCCAGATACCGGCGCATAGACCAGTAGTCGTAGTTATCGGGTGTGCCGAGGTTCGCCAGCAAAATGCCAACGCGCGCCGGCGGGATCGCCGGGTGGTCAACGGCGGCATGCGCCGGACGGATCGCTGTTTTGCTGGTATCAAGCATCTTGGTTCATTCCGTGGTCATCAATGGCCCTCAGATAAACGGTTTTGCTTGCAGGTCAATCTGACAGCGGCGTTTCGTCCGTCTTGAGGGCATCTGCCAGCCGTGCTTGCGCGGATCCTGGTCGCAACGGTTTTTGCTGGCTGTCATCGGGAGCCCACCCTGTTAGCACGATCAGCTCGAAGGTGGCGATGATCCCGCCATCATCGCCGGGAAATCCATTGGCATAGATGTCTGCAGCGCGGTTCAGGATGTTGCGCCGGGTCAGCGATCTGGTCCGTGCCGCAAGCGCGTTTGTCTCTCCCATCGCACGCAGATCGCGCATCAGATGCCACATGGATTGGTATTGCACCCGCAAAGATACGGTGTCTGCGACCGGCAAGGCCAATCCGGATCGCTGCAACAGGGCACCCAGATCGCGCACTTCCGCCATGGGCGCCACGCGCGGAGACAGACCACCGGTTTCCATCGCTTCCGATTCGGCGAGACACGCACGCAACTCATGCAATGTCTGACCGCCCAAACCCACGGCCAACAACAACCCATCGGCGCGCAAGGCGCGGCGGCATTGGATCAGTTGCCCAACCGGATCATTTGCCCAATGCAAGCCCAGACTGTGGATCACCAAATCGTGTGTCGCTGGGGTCAGCGCCAGTGTCTCTGTCTCCGGCAGAACCTCTGCCCCATCAATGCGACCGTGCCACAATGATGGAAAAGCGGCCACGATCCCGGCGGATGAAAAGGATTTGTTAACCATCTCCAGACGATCCTCGACCTCGTCCCGGGCTGCCTCTTGCAGAAACAGGGCCGACAGGTGCGCGCGGGCGCGGTTGCGGGTCAGCGCTGCGGTGTCGGTCAAGGGCGTGGGTTGGGTCATGGCGGCATAGGTAGGACAGGCATGGGCCTTTTACAAACAGCACTCACCGCGATCTATCCCCCCCGCTGTTTGGGGTGCGGAGAGATGGTGGACAGCGATTTTGGGCTGTGCGGTGCATGTTGGGGTCAAACGGCGTTTGTCGGCGGAACGGTGTGCGACATCTGCAGCACGCCTTTGCCCGGATCCGTCGTTGATGAAGTAGTGCATTGTGACGTCTGCTTGCGCGCGCCAAAGCCTTGGAAACATGGGCGCGCGGCACTGATCTATACTGGCATGGGGCGCAAATTGGTCCTGCGTCTGAAACACGGGGATCGCCAGGAAATTGCGAAACCAGCGGCAGGATGGATGCGGCAGGCGGTGATGGATATGGCACCGGAAAATGCCCTGATCGCGCCCGTGCCCTTGCATTGGATGCGGCTGGCCAAGCGGCGCTACAACCAGTCAGCGCTGATTGCGAAGAGCCTGTCGGACATGACCGGACTTGATGCCTGCCCTGATCTGTTGGAACGTCCGCGCAAGACGCCTTCGCTTGATGGAAAGACACGGGGCGAGCGCGCGGATATCTTGGACGGGGCCATTCGGATCAATCCGCGCCGCCGTCACCGGATCATCAATCGTACCGTCGTATTGGTCGATGACGTGATGACAACCGGGGCCACGCTCAGCGCCTGCGCAGAGGCGTGTCGTGCGGCAGGTGCCACTGATGTGTGCGTTGCTGTGCTGGCACGTGTGGCGAAAGATGCCTAGATATCCGGCAAATTGAATTTGCGCTGAAAGGATCTGCGCCATGAAAGATGTTGAAATCTATACCTCACCCCTGTGCGGTTTCTGTCACGCGGCCAAACGGCTGCTGAAGCAAAAGGGCGTGTCCTTTTCGGAAGTTGATGTGCTGAAGAATCCCGGGCGCAAGGCCGAGATGATCCAGCGTGCCAATGGCGGTCGGACCGTTCCGCAGATTTTCATCGGGGAAACTCATGTCGGTGGTTGCGACGATCTCTATGCGCTTGAGCAATCCGGCAAGCTTGACCCGCTGCTTGCAGCGTAAATGAAAGCGGCCCTGCTCCAACTGAATGTCTCGGATGATCCGGTGGCCAATCTGCTCCGGACCATCCAGATGGTTGAACAAGCGGCGGACCAGGGGGCTGAGTTCATCCTGACCCCGGAGGTCACGAATTGCGTCTCAACGAGCCGGTCGCATCAACAGTCCGTTCTACAGTTCGAAGATGAAGATCCGACCTTGAAAGCGCTGCGCGATGTTGCGGCAACCCGCGGCGTGCACATCTTGATCGGCTCACTTGGTTTGAAGACCAACGACCCGGACGGCCGATTTGCCAACCGGTCTTTTTTGATTTGTCCCCGCGGGGACATCCTCGCCCGTTACGACAAAATCCACATGTTCGACGTCGCGATTAATGAATCCGAGACGTTCAAAGAATCCTCCGGCTACCGCCCCGGAACACAGGCCGTGATGGCCCAGGCCGACTTTGGACAGATCGGCATGGCGATCTGCTACGACATGCGGTTTCCACGGCTGGCGGACGCACTGGTGTCGGCAGGTGCGCAAATTCTGACCTACCCCGCTGCCTTTTCGCCCGTGACCGGTGCGGCCCATTGGCACAGCTTACTGCGGGCCCGTGCGATCGAAGGCGGGGTGTGGGTGATCGCCCCGGCCCAGACAGGCACGCATTCCAGCGCCCAGAACAGGACGCGCGACACTTACGGTCATTCGCTGGTCGTTGATCCGTGGGGTGAGGTGATACTTGACGCAAGGACTGACCCCGGCGTTTATGTCTTTGATCTGGATTTGGAAAAGGTGGCCGAGGCGCGCCGCCGTATCCCATCACGGGACAATGCGCGCCCCTTCAAAGCCCCCTGATGGCGCATGAGCACGGAAAAACACGCACTTGCCATTTCGCTGTTCAGCGAGGTGTTGGCGGCGGACCAGATGGTCCGCAACCGCCTGAGCCGTGTGTTGCCCAAGGGCATGGAAATTTCCCATTTCTCGGTTCTGAACCACTTGGCGTGGCACGAGGGTGAGCGTAGCCCGGCGCAATTGGCTGAGACGTTCAACGTCACGCGCGGCGCCATGACCAACACGCTCAGCCGTTTGGAATGGGCAGGTTACATCCACATCCGCCCCGACTGGGACGACGCGCGCCGCAAGATGGTGGCGATCAGCCCCGCAGGCAAACGTGCCCGTGAACAGGCGCTGAGTGCGATTGCCCCGATGGTCAGCGATGTCATCGACAAGTTGGGGGAAGAGCGTGTGCGCTCGACCCTGCCGATCCTGCGTCAATTGCGCGTCGAGATGTCGAACAAACCTAAGCCGGATTCAGAGACGCCGTGACGTAGTTCACGCTGAGGTCTGTGTCCGACAGCTTCCAGCCCCATGTCAGCGGATTGAAGATGAAACCTTTGCGGTCGACTGGGTCCAGACCCGCGTTGCGCATCAGATCAAACAACTCATCCGGCGTGATGAATTTCGACCATTCATGCGTACCCTTCGGCAGCCAGCGCATCACATGTTCGGCCCCGATGATCGCCATCATGTAGGATTTTGGGTTCCGGTTGATCGTTGAACAGATGTGCAGCCCGCCGGGTTTCAAAAGCTGGCGACAGGCGGTGAGATAGCTGAGCGGATCGGCCACATGCTCGACCACTTCCATGTTCAGAACGACGTCGAACTGCTCACCCGCAGCGGCCATGTCTTCGGCCGTCGTGTGGCGATAGTCGATGGTCAGGCCGGATTGTTCCGCATGCACCTGCGCCACGGGGATGTTTCGTTCCGCCGCGTCTGCGCCGACAACTTCGGCCCCAAGCCGCGCCATAGGTTCCGCTAAAAGCCCGCCACCGCAGCCGATATCCAGAATGCGCAGGCCCTTGAATGCTTCAGGGCCGGTAAGGTCCCGGTCAAATTCGGCTGCAATCTGGCTGGTGATATAGTCCAGCCGGCAGGGGTTCAGCATGTGAAGAGGCTTGAATTTCCCGTTGGGATCCCACCATTCCGCCGCCATCGCCTCAAATTTCGCGATTTCTGACGGGTCAACAGTGGTTTGATGCGTTTGCATTTGCGTCTCCGTATGCTCATGTGCGCTTTAAGCCCTATGTAGGTCGGTACGATGGACAAACACAGTGATCAAAAGCGCGCGGTGCAATATCTGTATCCGCCCACCGATCCCTTCGATCAGCGCATGCTGGAGGTGGGGCAAGGTCACCGCATTTATGTAGAGCAATGCGGCAATCCTGACGGTGTGCCCGTTGTCGTGTTGCATGGCGGACCGGGCGGCGGATGCAGCCCGGCCATGCGCCGGTATTTCGATCCCGAACACTACCGGGTGATTCTGTTTGATCAACGCGGCTGTGGCCGGTCCCGTCCGCATGCGTCCGTGATGAACAACACGACGTGGCATCTGGTCGATGATATCGAGTTGATCCGCAAGTCTCTGGAAATTGATGCGTGGATTGTGTTCGGCGGCAGCTGGGGTGCAACGCTCGCTTTGATTTATGCCGAAGAGCATCCAGCCCGTGTGCGCAACCTTGTGCTGCGCGGTGTGTTCCTGATGACGCAGGCCGAGTTGGACTGGTTCTATGGCGGCGGTGCCGGCAAGTTCTGGCCCGAGGTTTGGGCCCGGTTCGAAGGGTTAATCCCCGAGGATGAGCGCGGCGATCTGATCGGGGCTTACCACCGGCGGCTCTTTTCCGGGGATGTCGCGATGGAAACACGCTTTGCCCGCGCGTGGTCGTCTTGGGAAAACGCGCTGGCATCGATCCATTCGTCCGGCGCGGGTGGTGAAGCGCCCGGTGACTATGCTCGCGCCTTCGCGCGGCTTGAGAATCACTACTTCACCAATGCGGGCTTTCTGGAATTCGACGGACAGATCCTTGCCCACGCGGGCAGGATCAAACACATTCCCGGCACCATCGTGCAGGGCCGCTATGACATGATCTGCCCGCCTGACAGTGCTTACGCGTTGTCACAGGCGTGGCCGATGGGGGAGTTGAAAATGGTCCGCAATGCTGGGCATGCCTTGTCTGAGCCGGGAATTTCGGCTGAACTGGTGCGCACCATGGACAGGATTGCAGGAAAATGACCCGGATCGACCGCCGCGCGCTTTTTGCTTCCGGTGCTGCCGCAGCCTTGCTGGCGGCCACGGGCGCATCTGCGCTGCCCAAGCGGGGCGGGCGGTTGAAGGCGGCGTTGTCGCCCGCGCTGTTTGATCAAGCGGTGGCCGCGACAGTCTTCGACAACCTGACAGAGATTGCGGCCGACGGCACGCTGCGCGGTGAATTGGCGACTGAGTGGTCGTCGGATGCAGAGGCGCGTGTCTGGCGGTTCAAGCTGCGCGAAGGTGTGAAGTTCCACGATGGTACCGTATTTAATGCGGCGTCTGTTGGTGGCTTCATGTGGAATGTGACCACGATTGATGACCTCACGTTTGAGATCACGCTGGATGCGCCGAACCCAAGCCTGCCTTATCTCTTGGCGCAGCCGGGGTTCGAAGTGCGGTCTACGACGGGCACCGGGTTATATGAAATACAGAAGCTCGACGCCGGGCGGCACTTCATCGGCAGTCGCGTAGAAAACCACTGGAAGCAGGGTGCCGGGTGGTTCGATTCGGTCGAGTTTGTGCAGTTCAGCGCCGAACAGATTCGTGGCGAAGCGTTGCGCGATGGGTTGGTGGATGTGGCCGATGTAATCGCTTTGGACGACTACGCCGACCCGCGCGATTTCCAGACATTGCCCAATGCGCATGCTGCGACGCATATCGCCAGCCGGTCGGTCACAGTGCCTGTCACCGTCGGCAAATCATGTCCGCTCGACAACCTGCGCATGGCTGAACGGTGGTGGATGGCCTGAACCCAATCGCATGGGGCTTGCAGACTCAGGACCACATGCGTATATCCCCCTCAACAGCGGCGCGCTGGGGTCCACACCCGACGCTCCACCGGGAAACACCAACGGGCCGCGCGCCCGTTTTTTTGTGCCCTGCACCTAGATATTGGACACCATGACCAACGACCTGATCGCCAAAGCAGCCATCGACCGCCGCCTGGCCGAGATCATCACTCCGGTGATCGAGGATCTGGGCTATGAACTGGTGCGCATCCGGCTGATGAGCGGCAAGGAAACGACGCTGCAAATCATGGCGGACAAGCCCGATGGCGGGATCGAAGTGGATGATTGCGGTGCGATTTCGACAGCCGTGAGCGCGACGCTGGACGTGGAGGATCCGATTCTGGACGCCTATACGCTTGAAGTGTCCAGCCCCGGTATTGATCGCCCGCTGACGCGCCTCAAGGATTTTGATGCGTTCGAAGGCTACGAGGCGAAGCTGGAAACCGACGAATTGATCGACGGGCGCCGCCGCTTCAAAGGTGTGTTGGCCGGGATTGAAGACGACGAAGTGCTGATCAACGTGGCCGAGGGCACGATTGGCCTGAAGTTCGAGTGGTTGAGCGATGCAAAGCTGGTCCTGACGGACGAGTTGATCAAGGAAATGCTGCGCCAGCGCAAAGCCGCGGGCGTGTTGAACGAAACTGATTTCGACGAGATACAGACCGAAGGGTCAGAGGAGGACGGCTGATGGCCATTACATCTGCAAACCAGCTTGAGCTGCTGCAAACCGCAGAAGCCGTTGCGCGCGAAAAGATGATCGACCCCGGTTTGGTGGTCGAGGCGATGGAAGAATCGCTCGCCCGTGCGGCCAAGTCCCGCTACGGGGCCGAAATGGACATTCGTGTCGCCATCGACCGCAAGACCGGCAAGGCTACATTCACCCGCGTCCGCACCGTGGTCGAGGATGAGGAGCTGGAAAACTACCAGGCCGAGTTCACCGTCGAGCAGGCCAAGCAGTACATGGAAAACCCTGCCGTCGGTGACACCTTTGTCGAGGAAGTCCCCCCGGTAGAGATGGGCCGCATCGCTGCCCAATCCGCCAAGCAGGTGATCCTGCAGAAGGTGCGCGAAGCCGAGCGTGACCGTCAGTACGAAGAGTTCAAGGACCGCGCGGGCACCATCATCAACGCGTTGGTCAAGCGTGAGGAATACGGCAACGTCATCGTGGACGTGGGTGCGGGCGAAGCCATCCTGCGCCGCAACGAAAAGATCGGCCGCGAATCGTACCGCCCGAATGACCGCATCCGCTGCTACATCAAAGATGTACGCCGCGAACAACGCGGTCCGCAAATCTTCCTGAGCCGCACGGCGCCTGAATTCATGGCCGAGTTGTTCAAGATGGAAGTGCCCGAGATTTACGATGGCATCATCGACATCAAGGCCGTGGCCCGTGATCCCGGCAGCCGTGCGAAGATCGCCGTGATCTCTTATGACAACTCCATCGACCCTGTCGGGGCGTGTGTGGGTATGCGCGGGTCACGCGTGCAGGCCGTTGTGAACGAATTGCAGGGTGAAAAGATCGACATCATTCCATGGAATGAAGATCAGCCCACTTTCCTTGTGAACGCGCTGCAGCCTGCGGAAGTGAGCAAAGTTGTTCTGGACGAAGAGGCCGGCAAGATCGAAGTGGTCGTGCCCGAGGAACAATTGTCCCTCGCCATTGGCCGTCGTGGTCAGAACGTTCGTTTGGCAAGCCAGCTGACCAACCTTGATATCGACATCATGACCGAAGCCGAAGAATCGGCCCGTCGTCAGGCGGAATTCGAGCAACGTACCAAGTTGTTCATGGACACGCTGGACCTGGATGAATTCTTTGCGCAGTTGCTGGTCTCCGAAGGGTTCACGAACCTCGAAGAGGTCGCCTATGTCGAGCAGGAAGAACTGCTGGTCATCGACGGCGTGGACGAAGGCACCGCTCAGGAACTGCAAGCCCGTGCCCGCGACGTGTTGGAAGCGCAAGCCAAGGCAGCACTGGATAATGCGCGCAGCATGGGTGCCGAAGACAGCCTTATTGAATTCGACGGGCTCACACCCCAAATGGTAGAGGCGCTCGCCAAGGACGACGTCAAAACCCTCGAAGATTTTGCGACATGCGCGGACTGGGAACTGGCCGGTGGCTGGACAACCGTCGATGGCGAACGTCACAAGGATGATGGTGTTCTGGAACCCTTTGAGGTTTCCCTGGAAGAGGCACAACATTTGATCATGACGGCCCGCGTATTGCTTGGTTGGGTCGACCCGGCAGAGCTTGAGGCCCAACAGGCCGAAGCCGAAGAAGACGGCGAAGAAGCCACCGAGGAGGCCGAGGCCTGATCTCAGGCCTCGGGTGGGCCTGATGGGACGCGGTGGCGCCTCAAAGGATCGGTCGGATGGACCGGAACGCAAGTGCATTGCCACGGGCGAGGTGCAACCCAAATATGGGTTGATCCGCTTTGTCGTGGGACCAGATGCGCAGATCGTGCCGGACATCGCGGGCAAGTTGCCCGGTCGTGGTATTTATGTTGCGGCGGATCGGTCAGCACTTGAGAAGGCAGTGCAGAAGAAGCTGTTTGCACGGGGGGCCAAGCAACCCGTGCAGGTGCCCGAAGGCCTGGTGGACGAGGTCGAACGCCAATTGGCGCGGCGTGTCGTTGACCTGATTGCCCTGTCCCGCAAGTCGGGCAGTGCCGTGGCCGGGTACGAGAAGGTCAAGAACATGCTTCAGATGGAAGAAGCACTGGTTTTGATCCAGGCGTCGGATGGTTCGGGCCGTGGCAAGTCCAAACTGAGCACGCCGCATTTTGGAACTTACATCGGCTGGTTGACGGCCGACGAGTTGGGTTTGGCATTCGGACGCCAAACTGTGATACATGGGGCGCTCGCCTCTGGTGGACTCACGCAACGTGTTGTAGAGGAAGCCAACCGTTTACGCGGGGTGCGCGAAAATGACGACGGCAAGGGCCGTCGGGAAGGATAGACGAGCTTTATGAGCGATACTGACGGGAAGAAGACTTTGGGTCTGCGCAGCGGCGCGCGTCCGGGCAATGTGAAACAGAGTTTCAGCCACGGACGGACCAAGAATGTCGTCGTCGAAACCAAACGCAAGCGCGTTGTGGTACCCAAGCCGGGTGCCGCAAAGCCTGCCGGCGCTGCGGGCTCTGCCGGTGGTGATCCAAGCCGTCGCCCTGCGGGCATTTCCGATGCTGAGATGGACCGCCGCCTGAAGGCCGTGCAAGCCGCCAAGGCGCGTGAGGTCGAAGAGGCCGCCAAGCGTGCTGAGGAAGAGAAAGCGCGCGAAGTCGAACGCGAGCGTCGCCGGGCCGAAGCCGAAGCCAAAGAGCAAGCCGAGCGTGAACGCGAGGAAGCCCTCAAGGCCAAGGAAGAAGAAGAGAAGCGCAAAGTGGCCGAAGCTGCCGCTGCTGCTCAGGCCGCTGCCGCGGCCCCTGCAGAGGCTGCAAAACCTGCGCAACGTCAGGCCACGCCTGCTGCGACCCCACGCAAGACGGATCGCGAGCGCGAACAGCGCCCCAGCAACCGTGGCCGTGACGATGGCGGTCGCCGCTCTGGCAAGCTGACGTTGAACCAAGCGCTGCGCGGTGGCGAAGGTGGCCGTCAGCGGTCCATGGCCGCGATGAAGCGCAAGCAAGAGCGTGCCCGCCAGAAAGCGATGGGCGGCTCGGTTGAGCGTGAAAAGGTTATGCGCACGGTTGCGTTACCCGAAGCGATTGTCGTGTCTGAGCTGGCCAACCGTATGGCCGAGCGTGTGGGCGATGTCGTCAAGGCGCTGATGAACAACGGCATGATGGTCACGCAGAACCAGACCATTGACGCGGATACCGCCGAGTTGATCATCGAAGAGTTTGGCCACAAGGTGCAGCGCGTTTCCGATGCTGATGTTGAGGACGTGATCAAAGAGGTCATCGACAACGATGAAGACCTGCAAGATCGTCCGCCCGTCATTACCATCATGGGTCACGTTGACCACGGTAAGACATCGCTGCTGGACGCCATCCGTGACGCCAAGGTCGTCTCGGGCGAAGCTGGCGGTATCACCCAGCACATTGGTGCCTATCAGGTGAAAACCGATGGCGGCGCGTTGTTGTCGTTCCTTGATACTCCGGGCCACGCGGCGTTTACGTCGATGCGGTCGCGCGGTGCGCAAGTGACGGACATCGTTGTTCTGGTGGTTGCGGCGGATGACGCTGTGATGCCGCAGACGATTGAGGCCATCAACCACGCCAAGGCGGCCGAGGTGCCGATGATCGTGGCGATCAACAAGATCGACAAACCCGATGCGACACCTGACAAGGTCCGCACCGATCTGCTGCAACACGAGGTCATCGTCGAGAAGATGTCCGGCGATGTTCAGGATGTCGAAGTTTCGGCCATCACGGGTCAGGGTCTGGACGAACTGCTGGAAGCCATCGCGCTGCAAGCCGAGATACTGGAACTGAAAGCCAACCCCGACCGCGCTGCCCAAGGTGCCGTGATCGAGGCGCAGCTTGATGTGGGCCGTGGTCCTGTTGCGACCGTTCTGGTTCAGAACGGCACGCTGCGTCAGGGCGATATCTTTGTTGTGGGTGAGCAGTACGGTAAGGTCCGTGCGCTGATCAACGACAAGGGCGAACGCGTCAAAGAGGCGGGCCCATCGGTGCCTGTCGAGGTTCTGGGCCTGAATGGCACACCCGAAGCGGGTGACGTTCTGAATGTGACAGAGACCGAAGCACAGGCACGCGAGATCGCGGAATACCGCGAGAAAGCGGCCAAGGACAAACGTGCGGCGGCTGGTGCGGCCACGACCCTTGAACAGCTGATGGCCAACGCCAAAGCCGACGAGAACGTCAGCGAGTTGCCCATCTTGGTCAAAGCGGACGTGCAAGGGTCTGCCGAAGCCATCGTTCAGGCGATGGAGAAGATTGGCAATGACGAGGTGCGCGTGCGCGTGCTGCACTCGGGCGTCGGTGCGATCACCGAAACCGATGTGGGTCTGGCCGAAGCGTCAGGCGCGCCTATCATGGGCTTTAACGTGCGTGCGAATGCATCCGCCCGGAACACTGCGAACCAGAAGGGCGTCGAAATCCGATACTATTCGGTGATCTATGACCTTGTGGACGATGTGAAAGCGGCGGCATCTGGCTTGCTGAGCGCGGAGATCCGCGAGACCTTTATCGGCTATGCTGAGATCAAAGAGGTCTTCAAGGTATCCAACGTCGGCAAGGTCGCGGGCTGTCTGGTCACCGAAGGTGTGGCGCGCCGCTCTGCCGGTGTGCGTCTGCTGCGCGACAACGTCGTGATCCACGAGGGCACCCTGAAAACTCTGAAACGCTTCAAAGATGAAGTGGCCGAAGTGCAGTCGGGCCAGGAATGCGGCATGGCGTTCGAGAACTACGACGACATCCGTCCAAAGGATGTGATTGAGATCTTCGAGCGCGAAGAGGTCACGCGGACACTCGACTAATCGCATTACTGACAAGCAAGGAAAAAGGGGACGGCGAAGTGCACCGTCCCCTTTTTTCTTCAGATCGTCGCGTTATGCAGTTTGCGTAACGGGTGTACCGGAGTAGTGAGCTCCGTCGACCCTGACAGTCATCCGTCCATCAGAAAGGGTTTTTACGTAAACCCCTTGGATTAGAACGGCACTGCCCAAGGCAATAGTGCGTAGCATGACTTTCCTCCCCAAAAAGAAAGTGATGCCTCAACTATAAGTATGATGGTTAACAAGTCATCAACAATGTCACAGAACTGTCTCTTTTTTCGCCAGTTTGTGAAGAATATGACTGAAACCTATAGCCAATCTCGGAGGATCGGGATCAGCGGGATGTCCGCTTCGGGCATGGGATAGTCCCGCAAATCCTTGGGCCGCACCCATTTCAGAGCCTGATTTTCGCGAGATTGAGGCGTGCCCTCCCACTTTCGACAGGCAAATAGCGGCATCAGTAGATGAAATGTCTCGTAGCTGTGGCTGGCAAAGGTCAGCGGCGCGAGACATGACTGCCACGTGTCGATTCCCAATTCTTCCTGCAACTCCCGGATCAAGGCAGCTTCGGGCGTTTCGCCCTGTTCGACCTTGCCACCCGGAAATTCCCAGAGCCCCGCCATGGACTTGCCTTCGGGCCGTTGGGCCAACAACACGCGCCCGTCCACATCAATCAGCGCCACGGCTGAAACCAGAACAACCTTCACGACCGGTAATCCGCGTTGATGTCGATATATCCATGGGTCAAGTCGCAGGTCCACACCGTGGCCTGCCCGTCTCCCATGCCGCAGTCTACCCGGATATGGATGTGGTCGCCCTTCATATGCGTTGCTGCATCTTCTTCACGATAGCTCGGACTGACCCATCCATTTTCAGCGACCAAAACATCGCCAAACCAGATCGACAGCGTGTCTCGATCAGCTGGCGCGCCAGATTTGCCAATTGCCATCACGACGCGGCCCCAATTGGGATCTTCGCCGGCAATGGCGGTTTTGACCAAAGGCGAGTTTGCAATGGACAGGCCGTGAGTTTTGGCCGCCGTATTGTCCGTGCAGCCCGTCACTGCGATCTCGACAAACTTTGTCGCGCCTTCGCCGTCCCGCACCACTTGATGCGCAAGGTCGAGCATGACGGAGTGCAGCGCATCCGCAAAATCAGTGCTGTCGGCAACATCCACCCCACTTGCGCCGGTTGCGGCCACAAGCAGGCTGTCCGACGTTGACGTGTCGCTGTCGACGGTAATGCAGTTGAACGTTCGATCGCAGATGCTGCTGGTCAAGTCCTGCAACGCGCCTTGTTCGATCAACGCGTCCGTAAAGATGTAGACAAGCATGGTCGCCATGTCCGGGGCGATCATGCCGCTGCCTTTGGCGATCCCCGCGATACGCACCGCAGTACCGTCAATGACCACCGTCTGCGCGGCACCCTTTGCGTAGGTATCCGTCGTCATGATCGCCGAAGCGGCATCAGCAATTGCATCTGGCGCTTGATTTGTAACGAGGTCGGCCAGATGCGCCGTGATCCGATCATGCGCCAAAGGCTCACCAATCACACCAGTCGACGCGGTAAAGACGCGGTCTTCCGGCAAACTGGTTGCTTGTGAGGTCGCCGTGACCAACGCCTGCACAGCGTCGGTTCCATTACGCCCAGTAAAGGCGTTTGCATTGCCTGCATTCACCAATATCGCCGCGCCAGCTTCGCTATTCCGCCCAATCTTGTTCTGGCAATCCAACACCGGCGCAGCGCGTGTCGCCGATTTGGTGAACACCCCGGCGACAGCCGTTCCCGGAGCGCACACCGCGAGCATGACGTCCTTTCGACCAGTATACCGCACACCTGCAGCGGTTGCTGCAAATGTTACGCCGTTGATTTCTGGCAGTTCGGGAAAACGTTCTGGTGCCAAGGGCGACCGAGGCAAAGCACCGGCCATCGTTTACTGTACCAAGGTCAGATCAAGGAGAACCGAAGGGTCAATCTCAGCCGCTGCGGATTGGTCAATCTGGGCACCTTCAGTCAGTTCCGCCACATATCCTTCGACTGCCGTATCACGGACGGTCTGTTCCAATTCCTCGCGCACTTCGTCCAAAGCGGGGGCTTCGGCGATCCGCGTTTCGTTCAGAACGATGATATGCCAGCCAAAGTCGGTTTGGACGGGGTCAGAGACTTCGCCCACTTCCAGTGCAATGACGGCCGCTTCGAAGCTGGGCACCATTTGACCTGTGCCGAACCAGCCAAGCAGTCCACCGTTCGGGCCCGATGGGCCAGTCGACTTTTCACGTGCCGTGGCTTCGAAATCTGCACCACCTTCGATTTCGGATTTGACGGCGGTCGCTTCTTCCTCTGTTTCCACGAGAATATGGGACGCGTTATACTCTTCCTTTGGTGTAGTCCCGGCGAATTGTGCCTCATACGCGGCCTGGATCGCATCGTCTGTCAGCTGCTCTTGAAACAGTACTTCCAGTGCTTCGCCAGCTGTCAAAGACCGGGTTTCGTTTTCAAGCTGAAACTGCGCGCGCTTCGGAAGTTCACCTTCGTAGGCCTGAGCGAGAAGGGTCTGGTTGATCAGTTGTTCAAGAATGCCGGTGAACAGCACTTCGGGTGGCAATTGCTGGAATTGCTGCGGCAGGGATGCGCGTGCCACAATCATGTGACCAACGGTGATGTCCGTTCCGTTTACAGTGGCGACAACCGTGTCCGCATCCTGTGCAGCCGCCGGTAGCGCCATCGCGGCGATCAGACCAAGCGCGGGCAGGGAAAAGAAACGTTTTTTCATGGAACAGTCCTTGGGCTTCGGCGCCCGTCCCGGGGCGCGCATTGACACGGTTTCTCGTGACCCTTACATCGCCCTATGGACGCGGCCCGGGCCGGTTTTCGCCCACCGTATCTATGGGCTTGGCGCGCGCCCGGCAAGCAGTTGCTGCATGAACATAATTGATCGGCTGGAGAACGCATGCTCGGTTTCGGAACCCTCACCAAGAAGGTGTTTGGCACACCCAATGATCGCAAGGTCAAGGGAGCGCGTCCGCTGGTCGAAAAGATCAACGCACTTGAGCCGGAATTCGAAGCGCTGAGCGACGAGGGCCTTCAGGAAAAGACCCAATCACTGGCCGAACGTGCCATAGGCGGCGAGAGCCTTGATGACCTTTTGCCTGAAGCCTTTGCCAACTGTCGCGAGGCTGCCAAGCGCACATTGGGTTTGCGGGCCTATGACACGCAGTTGTTGGGTGCCATTTTCCTGCATCAGGGCAACATTGCCGAGCAGAAGACCGGCGAGGGTAAGACCCTGACCGCGACCTTTGCCACCTACCTGAACGCTTTGACGGGCGACGGTGTCCATGTCGTGACCGTGAACGATTACCTCGTGCAGCGTGACGCGGAATGGATGGGCAAGGTATTTTCCGCCCTTGGCCTGACAACCGGCGTCGCCATTGCGGGTATGGACGAAGACTCCAAGCGCGAGGCGTATGCCTGCGACGTGACCTATGCCACGAACAACGAACTTGGCTTTGACTACCTGCGCGACAACATGAAGCCCACGATCGAGGATATGGTTCAGCGCGGCCACAACTACGCTATCGTGGACGAGGTCGACAGCATCCTGATCGACGAAGCACGGACACCGTTGATCATTTCCGGCCCATTGGCTGACCGGTCCGAGATGTATGTGACCATCGACGGGATCATCCCGTTGATCGAGGACGATCACTTTACCCTCGACGAGAAACAGAAAAACGTGACCTTCACCGATGAAGGCAACGAGTTTCTTGAAGAGCAGTTGCGGGTACGCGGTCTGATCGAAGAAGGCGCGTCGCTTTACGATCCCGAAAGCACGTCCATCGTGCACCACGTGAATCAGGGACTGCGCGCGCACAAGCTGTTCACGAAGGACAAGGATTACATCGTCCGGGATGGCGAAGTTGTCCTGATCGACGAATTCACCGGGCGCATGATGGCGGGGCGTCGTTTGTCCGACGGTCTGCATCAGGCCATCGAGGCCAAGGAAGACGTGAAGATCCAGCCTGAGAACCAGACCCTCGCGTCGGTCACGTTCCAGAACTACTTCCGCCTGTACAACAAACTGGCGGGCATGACCGGGACCGCTGCGACCGAGGCGGAAGAGTTCGGTGCCATCTACGGCCTTGGCGTTGTCGAGGTGCCAACGAACAAACCCATCGCGCGTGTTGATGAGGACGATCAGGTGTTCCGCACCGGTCAGGAAAAATATCAGGCCATGGTCCAAGAGATCAAGGCGGCCCACGAAAGGGGGCAGCCGGTTCTGGTCGGCACGACCTCCATCGACAAGTCAGAGATGTTTTCCTCCCTGCTGCAAGCGGAAGAAATCCCCCACAACGTTCTGAACGCGCGCCAGCACGAGCAGGAAGCGCAGATTATCGCGGATGCGGGCAAGTACGGTGCGGTGACAATCGCAACAAACATGGCGGGTCGTGGCACGGACATTCAGCTTGGCGGCAATGTCGAATTGAAGGTTCTCGAAGCAATCACGGCTGATCCGGAGGTCGATCCCGAAGAGACGCGCAAACGGATCGAAGCCGAGCATGAAGATGAGAAGCAGAAAGTGCTGGCCGCGGGCGGATTGTTTGTTCTCGCCTCTGAACGGCACGAAAGCCGCAGGATCGACAACCAGTTGCGCGGCCGGTCGGGCCGTCAGGGTGACCCCGGTCGTACGTCGTTCTACCTGAGCCTTGAAGATGACCTGATGCGCATCTTTGGGTCGGACCGCCTGGACAAGGTCCTCAAGACCCTCGGCATGGAAGAAGGCGAAGCCATCGTTCACCCATGGGTCAACAAGTCCCTTGAACGTGCGCAGGCCAAGGTCGAAGGGCGCAACTTCGATATCCGCAAGCAATTGCTGAAATTCGATGACGTTATGAACGACCAGCGCAAAGTGATCTTCAACCAGCGCCGCGAGATCATGGAAGCCGAAGACCTGTCGGAAATCACATCTGACATGCGTGACGAGGTGGTCGATGACCTGATCGACCAATACATGCCCGCCAACAGCTATGCCGATCAGTGGGATACGCACGGTTTGTATGCGGATGTCATCGAACACCTTGGCCTGGATGTGCCTGTGATCGCATGGTGTGAAGAAGAAGGCGTGGATGACGAACAGATCCGCGAACGCCTCATTGAAGCCAGCGATAAAATGCTCGCGGAAAAGGCCAAAGCCTTTGGCGAAGAGAATATGCGCAGCATCGAAAAGCAGCTGATCTTGCAGGCCATCGACGGCAAATGGCGGGAACACCTGCTGACGCTCGAACATTTGCGGTCTGTCGTTGGTTTCCGCGGGTATGCGCAGCGCGATCCGCTGAACGAGTACAAGAACGAGTCGTTCCAGCTGTTTGAATCCATGCTGGAAAGCCTACGGACCGAGGTGACCAATAAACTGTCCCGCATTCGTCCGCTGACAGACGAAGAACGTGCCCAAATGTTGGCGCAAATGAATGCGCAGCAACAGCAGGTTGTAGACGCTGCCGAAACCAACGCCCCGCCGGCACCAACGGCCGAAGCGGTCGAAAACGGCTTTGACGAAAACGATCAAAGCACGTGGGGCAATCCGGGTCGGAACGAGCAGTGCCCATGTGGCTCTGGCAAGAAGTTCAAACACTGTCACGGCGCGCTGGTCTGATCCAGCCGCCGCAATCCTGCCTCAAAGACTCCCAAAGCCGGTCATAACCCGGCCCGCTTGTTGTGCGATTCCCAACCTGAACCAATCCGTGGGAAGGGAATGGGACGATGCGACATATAAAAGAGATCGCGACAGCGGTCGGGACGTTGGCTATTGCTGTGGGTGTTGGTTTTGTCATGCAGAGCAGCGAAGCAGCAAAAGAAAGATATGGTGAGGCGGCTCGACCTTCCGCTGTTGCCGCACCGACGCCGGATGACGAACAGCTAAGCGGGACTTCAAGCGCGGATGTGCTGCTTGAGGTTCAAGAAATCGAACTGACATCCGCGAGCGAGGCGATGCCAGTACCGGTGCCACAAACGGACAGAGGCGTGCATCGGGTGTCAGCCCCGGCTTCGGCGAAAATGCCAGATGCCTCGGATGTTTTGCCACGGGCCGAAAGCTGCAGGATTGTTGCGGATGCGCAAAACGCCCCTGCGGCGATGGTGGCTTTGACGTTGGCCGCGCCGTGTGCCGCCAACGAGCGCCTGACCGTCCACCATAACGGCATGATGTTCACTGAGACCACAAACGCGACCGGCAGTTTGAATGTGATTGTCCCTGCATTGACCGAGCAGGCCGTGTTCATCATGGCTTTTTCAAATGGCGACGGGGCAGTGGCCCAGACAACTGTGCCGGAGTTGGAGCGATATGACCGTACCACGATCCAATGGCGTGGACGGGCTGGTTTTGAATTGCATGCCCGAGAATTCGGTGCTGACTACGGCCAAGATGGTCACGTCTGGTCGGGCATTGCGCAAAATGCCGAGGGGATGACCCAAGGCAACAATGGGTACATCATGCGCCTTGGCGACACGCAATCTGCGGAGCCATTGATGGCCGAGGTTTATACCTTTCCATCCGGGATATCGGCACAGGATGGGACCATCGATCTGAGCGTCGAGGCAGAGGTCACCGAAAGCAATTGCGGTCTCGAGGTTGAAGCACAGTCACTCGAAATGATGGATGGTGGGGTGATAAAAACTCAGGATTTGACCCTCGCAGTGCCTGGTTGTGATGCGATTGGTAGTTTTCTGGTGTTGAACAATCTCGTCGCAGACCTGAAAGTCGCCAGCAACTGACCGCTGCGAAATAGGCTTCATATGGCTTGGATACGTGCGGCGATTTTCGCCGCACTTTCTTTTTGGGGGATCGCGTCTTTTGCCCAAGACGTCACGCTCACTTCGCCCGACGGGCAGGTGGAACTGAGCGGGACACTTCTGGGGTTCGATGGCGAGTTTTACCGGATTGAAACCGTCTACGGCGAATTGACCGTGGATGGATCCGGTGTGCTGTGTGATGGACCTGCGTGCCCCAATCTGCAGGATTTCGTGGCCGAGATCAGCGTGTCGGGGTCCGCCACCATGGGATCTGTTCTGCTGCCCGCCCTGATCGAAGGCTTTGCGCTGCGCAACAATTACAAGGCGGAGCGTCGGGATGTAGACGCACGGAACTTTATCTATGAGTTGACCGATACTCTGACAGACAAACCGGTCGCTTTGTTCTTCTTCCATGTTTCCACGACGGATGAGGGGTTTGCGGATCTGCTTGCCAATGACGCGGATATTGTCATGGCGTTGCGAGAGATTCGCCCGGATGAACGGCAACTGGCCCGCGACGCTGGGATGGGCGACATGACCGAAGCCAACCGCAGCCGTGTGCTGGCGCTGGACGCGATGGTGCCGATTGTGGCGCCGTCCAATCCGATTGATCGAATATCTCCACAAGATCTGGCCGCCGTTTTCGCGGGTCGGATCACCAATTGGGCCGCCCTCGGCGGTGCGGATGCCCCGATTTCAATGCATTTGCCCGGGCTGCGCACGGGACTTGGACAGTCGGTTGAAGACGACATCATGGGACCTGCGCGCACGGCATTTGCCGACGGTATCGTGCGTCATGCGCGTGGGCTTGATGTGGTTGATGCTGTTCTGACCGACCCTTTCGCCATTGGGATTGCAAGCTTTGCCGATACCGGCAACACACGCGCGCTTACTTTGACAGGGCCATGCGGCTTTTCGTTGTCGGCGGGGCGGGAGACGATCAAGACCGAAGACTATCCGTTGACCGCGCCGATGTTCCTGTACCTGCCGGCACGACGTTTGCCCAAGATTGGACGAGAGTTTTTGGCCTTCACCCGCGGTCCATCGGCGCAAGTGGTCATCCGCCGGGCGGGCTTTGTCGATCAAGCACCGGAAGAGGTGTCGATCAATGATCAAGGATACCGCTTTGCCAACGCAGTGACGTCCGCCGGGCCAGAGGTATCGCTGGAAGAATTGCAGCGAATGACCCGCACGCTCTATGGGATGGCGCGTTTGACAACGTCCTTCCGCTTCGAGGCAGGGTCGGTGCGGTTGGACGCCCAGTCACGATCCAACGTTCAACAATTGGCCCGAGCGATCGAGCAGGGAAAGTACGATGCGCGGCAGATTTTGCTCGCGGGCTTCAGCGATGGGGATGGGCCCGCAACAGCCAATAGGGACATAGCACTGCGCCGGGCCGAAGCAGTGCGCCGCGCGATCGAATCGGCTGCGCCGACGGCAAATTTTGAACGAATTCAAATGGGTGTAGATGCGTTTGGAGAGGCGTTGCCGATGGCGTGTGATGACAGCGCGTGGGGGCGGCAGGCCAATCGGCGGGTCGAGGTGTGGGTGCGCTAGAGGTATCCTTCGGACTTGAAGCTCAACTCGCGGCTTTTCCCGACAATCAGGTGGTCATGTACCGTAATCCCCAGCGCGGAGCAGGCCATTTCCATCTTTTCCGTCATGTCGATATCTGACTGGCTGGGCGTCGGATCACCTGATGGATGGTTGTGCACAAGAATGAGTGCAGAGGCGTTCAGTTCCAGCGCTCGTTTCGCGACCTCACGGGGATAGACTGGCACGTGATCGACGGTGCCTTTGGCCTGTTCTTCGTCGGCGATCAGGACGTTTTTGCGATCCAAGTACAGCACGCGAAACTGCTCCGTTTCGCGGTGCGCCATGGTAGTGTGGCAATAGTCCAGCAACGCGTCCCAACTGGAAATAACCTGTTTGTTCAATACTTTGGCGCGGGCAAGGCGATGCGCCGCGGCCTCGATCACCTTCAATTCGCAGATCACTGCATCACCCACACCCTTGAACGCGCGAAGACGTTCGACGGGGGCGGTGACCACCCGATTGAAATCCCCAAATTCAGCCATCAGGGCATATGCGAGCGGCTTTACATCTTGTCGGGGGATGGCGCGGAAGAGGACAAGTTCCAGCATCTCGTAATCGGGCAAGGCAGCGGCACCGCCGTCCATGAAGCGGGCGCGCAGGCGCTTACGATGGTCTGCCATGTAGGAGGGTGTGCGCCCTTGGGAAATGGGCACCGGCGTTGCCTCGTCAAGGTCGAAAGGAAGCGGCTGTTCGGCGAAATGTGACATACCGTGAAGGTGCCCGAGCAGGGTTAGCGAAGGGTTAATTTGACCCGGAAAACAGGGTGTCACCCCCCGTGCACCATGCGTACACCCCCTGTGCACCCCCAACGCGCGATTGTTTGCAGTTTTACGCAACGGGTCGTCCGTCAGTCGCGTGATGAAGGCCGCGACGATGACGGACTGAAATCCGACTTGCGGAGGGGGAGCGTAAGGCGGATCTTGATCCGCCCTACGTGATGCTTCAGCCCTTCATCGAATCCCAGAAGGATTTCACCGATGAGAAGAAGCTGGAGGATTCGGGGTTGTTCTCTTCCGAGAGTTCCTCGAATTCGCGCAGCAGTTCTTTTTGTCGGCCCGTCAGGTTCACCGGCGTCTCAACCGCCAGTTCGATGAACATGTCGCCCGGCCCACCACCGCGCAGCGCTGGCATGCCTTTGGCGCGCAAGCGCATCTGGCGACCCGATTGCGATCCTGCGGGGATTTGCACGCGGCCACGGCCACCATCGATGGTCGGCACTTCGATGCTGCCACCCAAGGCGGCGGTGCCCATGCTGACCGGAACGCGGCAGAACAGGTTCGTGCCATCGCGTTCGAACAGTTTGTGATCGGCCACATCGATGAAGATATAAAGATCGCCCGAGGGTCCGCCGCGCATGCCCGCTTCGCCTTCACCAGCGAGGCGGATACGGGTGCCGGTTTCGACGCCCGCGGGGATGTTCACCGACAACGCACGGTCTTTTTCGACACGGCCCGCGCCGGAGCAGACCTTGCACGGGTCCTTGATGATCTGGCCAAGGCCGGAGCATGTGGGACACGTGCGTTCAACTGTGAAAAAGCCCTGTTGCGCACGGACTTTGCCCATGCCGGAGCATGTGGGGCAGGTTGTGGGTTCTGATCCACCTTCTGCGCCCGTGCCAGTGCAGTTTTCGCACTGAACAGAGGTTGGCACGTTGATGGTTTTTTGCAGCCCTGCAAATGCGTCTTCGAGTGAGACACGCAGGTTGTAGCGCAGGTCAGAACCTCGTGACGCGCGTTGCCGTCCGCCACCACCGCCACCGCGCTGTCCGCCCATGAAGTCGCCAAAGAGGTCGTCGAACACGTCGGAAAAAGCGGAGCCGAAGTCCCCCTGCTGGCCGCCAAAGCCACCACCGGGTCGTCCGCCGCCACCGCCCATGCCGCCTTCGAATGCGGCGTGGCCAAAGCGGTCATACGCCGCCTTCTTGTCGGCGTCTTTCAGGACTTCGTAGGCTTCGTTGGCTTCCTTGAACTGCGCTTCGGCGTTGGGATTGTCCGCATTGCGGTCCGGGTGCAGTTCCTTGGCTTTCTTGCGATAGCCCTTCTTGATCTCGTCGGCGCTTGAGCCCTTGGAGACGCCAAGCACATCGTAATAGTCACGTTTTGCCATGGATTATGTCCTTTGCTGGAACGTCTGAGGCCGGCCTGTTGTGGCCGGCCTCGCGATTGGTTCCTCTGAGGCCCAAAATCAGGCGCGCTTGTTATCGTCGTCGAGATCTTCGAACTCGGCGTCAACGATATCGTCGTCGTCGCCGCGCGGCTCGTCCGCCGCTTGGGGTTCTTCGTCGCCGTCGTCTTGCGCCGCTTTGTAGATCGCTTCGCCCAGTTTCATGGCCGCTTCAGTCACGTTCTGGATGCCCGATTTGATCTTGTCGGCATTTTCGCTTTCCAGCTCGTCCTTGAGCGCGGCAATGGCCAGTTCGATCGCTTCGACCGTGGTCGGATCAACCTTATCCGAATGCTCTTCCAGCGACTTTTCGGTCGAGTGGATGAGGCTTTCGGCCTGGTTGGTTGCTTCGACCAGTTCCTTACGGGCCTTGTCGGCTTCGGCGTTTTCCTCGGCGTCTTTCACCATGTTCTCGATGTCTTCGTCCGAGAGGCCACCGGAGGCCTGGATCGTGATCTTCTGCTCTTTCATCGTGCCCTTGTCCATCGCGCCCACGGACACGATGCCGTTGGCGTCAATATCGAAGGTCACTTCGATCTGAGGCAGACCGCGTGGTGCGGGCGGGATGTTTTCAAGGTTGAACGCACCCAGCAGCTTGTTGTCCGACGCCATTTCACGCTCACCCTGGAAGACCCGGATGGTCACGGCGTTCTGGTTGTCTTCGGCGGTCGAGAAGATCTGGCTCTTCTTCGTCGGGATCGTCGTGTTGCGGTCGATCAGACGGGTGAACACGCCACCCAGCGTTTCGATACCCAGCGACAGCGGTGTCACGTCGAGCAGAACAACATCTTTGACGTCGCCTTGCAGAACACCGGCTTGAATGGCGGCGCCCATGGCAACCACTTCGTCGGGGTTCACGCCCTTGTGGGGCTCTTTGCCGAAGAACTTGGTCACTTCTTCGACCACGCGTGGCATGCGGGTCATACCGCCGACTAGAACAACTTCGTCAATGTCCGATGCCGACAGGCCCGCGTCCTTGAGGGCCGCCTGGCAGGGTTTCATGGACGATTTGATCAGGTCACCGACCAGCTGTTCCAGCTTGGAGCGTGTCAGCTTCATGACCATGTGCAGCGGCTGACCGTTGGAACCCATCGAGATGAAGGGTTGGTTGATCTCGGTCTGGTTGGCCGAGGACAGTTCGATCTTGGCTTTTTCTGCGGCCTCTTTCAGGCGTTGCAGGGCCATTTTGTCTGCTGTCAGGTCAACGGCGTGCTCTTTTTTGAACTCATCCGCGAGGTAGTTCACGATGCGCATGTCAAAGTCTTCACCGCCGAGGAACGTGTCCCCGTTGGTGGATTTCACTTCGAACAGGCCCTCGTCGATTTCGAGGATCGTCACGTCGAATGTACCGCCACCAAGGTCATAGACCGCGATGGTTTGGCTGTCTTCCTTGTCGAGGCCATAGGCCAGCGCGGCCGCTGTCGGTTCGTTGATGATCCGCAGCACTTCGAGGCCGGCAATCTTGCCCGCGTCCTTGGTCGCCTGACGCTGAGCGTCGTTGAAGTAGGCGGGGACGGTGATGACCGCTTGGGTCACGTCTTCGCCAAGGTAGCTCTCGGCGGTTTCTTTCATTTTGCCCAGGATGAAGGCAGAGATCTGGCTGGGCGAGTATTTCTCACCACGGCTTTCGACCCATGCGTCGCCATTGCCGCCGTCGATTACGGCGAAGGGCAGGTTTTTTTTGTCCTTGGCCAGATCCGCATCGTCGTTGCGGCGGCCGATCAGGCGCTTGACGCCAAAGATCGTGTTGTCGGGGTTTGTAACCGCTTGGCGTTTGGCCGGTTGGCCCACCAAACGTTCATTTTCCGTGAACGCGACGATGGACGGTGTTGTCCGCGCGCCTTCGGAGTTTTCAATTACCCGGGGCTGGCTGCCGTCCATGATGGCGATGCAGCTGTTTGTGGTCCCAAGGTCAATACCGATGACTTTAGCCATATTTTCGATCCCTCATATCAGTTCAAGGCGATGACACGAAGCGGCGACCCGAGTTTCGGCATCGACGCCACGTATAGTTTTGCGCACGATTTCGTGCGCGCTGCGGCGTATATAAGGAGGGTGCATGTGCGCTGCAACCGTTCTGACGGGCTGTGAAACAGCAAAATTTGCGCATTTTGAGGGGGAAAAGGACCATGCACGCGACTGTGCGCGGATTTGAGATTTACAAAGGGTATCTGGATGCCGCGGCACAGGCCGGTTTGGTGGCCGATATCCGGCATGTCGCCGAATCTGCACCGATGTTCTCGCCCGAGACACCATATGGCAAACCGATGTCCGTGCGCATGACCTCTGCCGGGTCGGTGGGGTGGTATGCTGATCGGTCCGGCTACCGATATGCGCCGACCCATCCGAGCGGTGTGGACTGGCCGCCGATTCCCGATGCCGTTCTGACCCTGTGGCATGAATTGACAGGGGTAAAGCACCCGCCCGATTGCTGCCTGATCAACTATTATGGTGAAGGCGCGCGTATGGGGATGCATCAGGACAAGGACGAAGCGGATTTCAAATGGCCGGTTCTGTCCGTCTCATTGGGGGATGCCGGGCTGTTCCGCATCGGCAACACGACGCGCGGTGGCAAGACGGAATCGTTGTGGCTGGACAGCGGGGATGTGGTGGTGATGGGCGGTGACGCGCGGCTGACCTATCACGGGGTGGATCGGATCAGGTTCGGGTCATCGTCGCTGTTGCCCAAGGGGGGGCGGATCAACCTGACGTGTCGGGTGGTCCGCTAGCTCTATTCGGTGGGTGGTGCCAGGACAGAGGTGGTGGCCGGTTGTTCGAATGCGGCATCAAGGTCCAGCAATTGCAGTGTGTCGAGACCGACAAGAACCGAATCGACGGCAATGGTGGCAAGGATGATCCCCATGACCCGGCTGATCACGCTGGCCCCGGTATTTCCGATCAGGCGGTAGACGTAAGTGGCGGTCAGCAGCAGCACCAAAGTGACAATCAGCACCAACAGCAAAAGCCCGGCTGTCACGACCTGATCCGTCAGGCTTTCGGTGCTGTTGTCTGTCAGCACGACGATAGCAAGCATTGCGCCGGGCGATGCGATGGACGGCATGGCAAGGGGGAACACCGCGCCCGCAAGGTGATCACGCTCGGCCTCGGCAATCTCGGTCGTGGACTTGGCGTCGCCAAAGATCATGGTGAGCGCAAAGAGAAACAGGATGATCCCGCCAGCGATCTGAAAGGACCCAAGACGCAGGCCAATCGCCTCCAGCAGAAGCTGGCCACCGAGCAGAAAGGCAAAGAGGACGATGCCCGCGATTCCCACGGCCCGAATGGCAAATTGCCGGTGCAGCGCAGCGGGGACGTGGGCCACGGCAAACAGGAACACGGGCAACGACCCCACCGGGTCGATGACAACAAAGAGCGTGATGAAGTCGCGCAGCAGCGACAGCCAATCAAGGGTCATGGCGGCCTATATGCCGTTTAGCGCCGCGCGTTCCAACTGATAGATGCGTGACGTCGCGTGTAAAACTCGCCCATCAGCCCGACCATGAGCAGTATGACCCCGACCCACCACGCATATTCCCAGCTGGAATAACGGGGGTTGTAGTTGATGAACGTGTAGCCGCGCGCCTGGTCGATGGCGTGAAACAGGGGGTTCCAATCGAACATGGCCAGCATGAAGCCCGGCAAGGTGTTGGCGACGAACATCTTGCCCGACGCGATCATGTTGGCCCTTTGGTAGATCTGCGAAAAGATCGAAACAAAGGTTGGAAACCAGGGCTTTATCGCCAGCAGGACAAGCCCCAGCGCGCATCCTGTGAACCATGCAATCAGCAGCATCCCAAAAGCTTGGAACGGTTGTTCGATCTGCACGGGCGTAAAGGCCACGTGATAGACAAAGAGGATCATGAACAGCGACAACACTTGAATATAGAGCGCCCCCAGTGCTGCGGAGCAGATCGATACGATGGTGTTCATCGGTGCGTGCTGCATCATTGGGCTTGAGGGCCCTTCAGCCCCGAGCACCGCCCCGAGCGACTTGGTATGCGTCATGTAGAGGAAGATACCCGTCATGATGTAGAGCAGAAAATCGCCCCGAATTGCGGCCCCACGCAGTCCCAGCACGGAAAACATGACGTAGAAGGCCAAAACGAAAATGACCACCTGCAACATGTTTGTTGCGATGGCCATAAAGGCATTGTTGTGTGCCTTGCGAACGCTTCGCACGATCGAGTGATAAATCACCTCGAACATGGCAATGGCGCTGCCGAATCCCGTCTGCGGTTTACGCGTTGATTGAAACATATGCAGTTGTGCCTCGTGGGCTGCGAAGGTCGCAGGGAAATCTTGCCGTTCCGTTACCGCCGCATCATAAGGACCACGCGGGTCCTTTACAACAAATGCCCGACCACGGAGGCTTTTTGATGACCTATGACGACTTGATCCCGGTGATCCGCAAACTGGCGCTGGAAGCCGGCGACAAGATCATGGAGATCTACAACAGCGACGACTTTGACGTGAAGGTCAAATCTGATGACAGCCCCGTGACGGCGGCGGATGAAGCCGCAGATGCCCTGATCTCTGACGGGCTGCGCGCCGCCTTTCCCGATGTGATGCTGGTGACCGAGGAACAGGCCGCCACCCACAGCACAACAGGCAAGACGTTTCTGATTGTCGATCCGCTCGATGGCACCAAGGAATTCGTCCATCGCCGTGGTGATTTCACGGTCAATATCGCACTGGTCGAAGACGGCGTTCCAACCCGTGGCGTCGTCTATGCCCCGGCCAAGGATCGCATGTTCTACACGCAAGCCGATGGTCAAACCGTGGAAGAAACCGGTGCTCTGGACAAGGACACCGTGGGTGACGTCACCCCCCTGTCTGTGGCCGCGAGTGACAACAGCGCCTTGATGGTTGTCGCATCGAAATCCCATCGCGATCAGGCAACGGACGATTACATCAACAAATACGCCGTCAAGGACATGAAAAGCGCAGGCTCGTCGCTGAAGTTCTGTTTGGTGGCAACCGGTGAGGCTGATATTTATCCCCGCGTGGGTCGCACGATGGAGTGGGACACTGCCGCGGGTCATGCTGTTTTGACCGGTGCAGGTGGGATGGTTGTCCGTTTCGATGATCACAGCCCGCTCGAGTACGGAAAGGACGGATATGCCAACCCGTTCTTTATCGCCTACGCCCCTTCGGTTGATCTGAAGCCCGCCTGATGTCGGTCCTGATCGTCATTCCCGCGCGCTATGCGTCATCTCGCTATCCCGGCAAGCCGCTTGTGCCGTTGACCGGCGCGACCGGGCAGGCGCAAAGCTTGATCGAGCGCAGTTGGCGTGCAGCTATGGCCGTGTCCGGCGTGGACCGGGTGGTGGTTGCCACGGATGATGACCGGATCAAGGATGCCTCGGAGGCTTTTGGTGCCAAGGTTGTCATGACATCAGAGGCTTGCGGCAACGGCACCGAACGTTGTGCCGAAGCGCATGATGCGCTGGGCTCTGGTTACGACGTGGTTGTCAATTTGCAAGGTGACGCCCCGCTGACGCCAGCGTGGTTTATCGAAGGATTGGTGGAGGGCTTGCGCGCGGCACCGGAGGCCGAGATTGCCACCCCGGTTTTGCGATGTGACGGCGCAACGCTGAGCGGCTTTCTCGAAGACCGCAAGGCGGGGCGCGTCGGTGGCACCACGGCCGTGTTCGGTGTGTCGGGCCAAGCGCTCTACTTCTCCAAAGAGGTGATCCCGTACACCAACAATACCTATGCAGATGATGCGGATACGCCCGTCTTTCATCATGTGGGCGTCTATGCCTATCGACCTGATGCGCTGTCGGCCTATCCCACCTGGCCCGTTGGCCCGCTTGAGACGCTTGAAGGGCTGGAGCAGCTGCGGTTTCTGGAAAACGGGCGGCAGGTTCTGTGTGTCGAGGTCGAGGCCCGCGGGCGTCAGTTCTGGGAATTGAACAACCCCGCCGATGTGCCTCGGATCGAAGCCATGATGGCGGAGATGGGTGTGGCATGATCCACCCTTCGGTCAGTGTTGTGGTGGTGAGCCGCGACCGACCGACCGCGCTGATCTGGTGCCTGACAGGGCTTTCACAGCTCCAATACCCGACATATGAGATCGTCGTTGTCGCTGATCCGGCGGGGTGCGCCGCTGTGCAAGACGGCCCGTTTGAAGGTCAGGTCAAGTTGGTTGAGTTCGACCGCCCGAACATCGCGGAAGCCCGCAACACAGGCATCAGTCACGCGGCTGGGGACATTGTTGCCTTCATTGACGATGACGCCGTGCCCGAACCCAGTTGGTTGCATCAACTGGTTGCACCTGCACACCGTCCCGATGTTGCCGCCATGGCTGGATTTGTGCGGGGCCAAGACGGCATTTCGTGGCAATGGGAAGCCCGCACCGTGGATGCGTTTGGCGTGACCGAACCGCTTGATGTCAGTCCGTACCGGGCGACTGTGCTGACGCCGAAAGGCCGCCGCGCCATCAAAACCGAAGGCACAAACATGGCCTTCAGGCGCGATGTGCTGATCGCGCTGGAAGGCTTTGATCCCGGGTTTGCCTTCCACCTGGATGAAACGGATCTGAACCTGCGGCTTGCCCGCGCTGGCTATGCCACGGCGCTTGTTCCCATGGCTGAGGTGCACCATGGCTTTGCCGCAAGCCCGCGCAGACGACAGGATCAGGTGCCCCGTGATCTGTTCGACACAGGCTCAAGCTGGGCAGTGTTTCAACGCAAGTTCCTGTCCGAGGACAAGCGCAAGAAACACTGGCGCGCAATTCGGAGAACCGAACAAACCCGTATCCTGGATCATATGGTGACGGGGCATTTGGCCCCGCGGGATGTGCGGCACCTCATGTCGCGGTTGGATCAAGGGTACGGTCAGGGGTTGATGCGCCAACGTGGTGGGGCGCGTCTGTCCAACAGTCCGGTGTCGGCATTCAAACGGTACCCCTCCAGAACGCGGGCTTCGGTGGTTTTGTCCGGCCACATATGGCAGCGTGCGCGCCTTCGGGCAGAGGCTGTGGAGCGGGCGAATGACGGGGACATCGTGTCGTTGTTTCTGCTTTCTCCGACGACCGAGCACCATCACGTACGCTTTGATCCCGCCGGATTTTGGGAGCAGCGCGGCGGTCTGTTCGGCAGATCAAATCGGGACGCACCCGCCTTTCGGATGTTTACCTATTCCGAACGCGTTGCTGCAGAAACCCGTCGTGTCGGCAAACAGCGGCTGATTGGATAAGCGGGTTTGGCGCGTCTGGGCAACACTCCAAGCGCGCCCGCCCACACTCAAGAATTGGATATTTGTTAAGTAACGGTTAGTAGTAAGGGGAGGATATGACCGAGATTTGAAAGCAAGGGGTAGATATGCCTAAGAAAGTAACGAAGGCGATTTTTCCGGTCGCGGGGCTTGGAACCCGATTTCTGCCTGCAACAAAATCGGTGCCCAAGGAGATCATGACGCTCGTTGATCGCCCGTTGATTCAATACGCCATCGACGAGGCGCGCGCGGCGGGTATCAAGGAATTCATCTTTGTCACATCCCGCGGCAAAGGCGCGCTGGAAGACTATTTTGACCATGCCCCCACGCTGGAACAGGAACTGCGCAAGAAGGGCAAGGACCAGCTTCTTGAGACCCTCAAAGACACCAATATGGAAAGCGGGGCCATTGCCTATATCCGCCAGCACAAGGCGCTTGGCCTTGGACACGCGGTCTGGTGTGCCCGTCGTTTGATCGGCAACGAACCTTTTGCCGTGATTTTGCCCGACGATGTGATTGCGGCTGACACGCCCTGCCTTCAACAGATGGTCGAAGCCTACGACGAAACGGGCGGCAACATCGTGGCCGCCATGGAAGTACCGCAGGAACGGGCGTCGTCCTACGGTGTGCTTGATATCAAGAACGACATGGGCCAGTTGGTCGAGGCCAAGGGCATGGTTGAAAAGCCCGAACCCGGCAAAGAACCATCCAACCTTGCCGTCATCGGACGGTACATCCTGACGACCAAGGTGTTGCGGTCTCTCAACCAGATGAAGTCCGGCGCTGGCGGTGAGATTCAGCTGACAGACGCCATCGCAAGCGAAATCGGCGGTGAGGACGGTGTCTATGGGTTCCGTTTCCGCGGCCAACGGTTTGATTGCGGTTCGAAGTCAGGCTTCCTGCAGGCGACCGTTGCATTCGGATTGGCGCGCGACGAACTGAGAGACGACCTGCTTGGCTACATCCGTGATGTTGTCCAGATGGACAAGGCCGCAGAGTAAGGGCGGACCACAACGCGGCACCTGATCAAGCGCTGGCATAGGATGTTTAGGGTGCCACACGTATGACTGGGTGCGCAGCCCCGGTTTCACACCTGTCGCAGATGGCATTCTTGATCTCGGCTGAATGACCAACGCGTCCCACGCTTACACCGATGCCTGGAGATGGCAGCAAACTGTCCAAGACAACGCATAACGCACCGCTGACGCAATCATACGCTGCGCAGGCGATGACATCCTATCGCATGCGATGGAAACGCAGGCGTTTGCTGTGGCGGTCTTGGCGCAGTCGTCATCAACTGACCAGTGTTGCGGACAGGACCGCACAGATCGGACGACGCGATGTGGTCGCCGTGATGACGGTGCGCAACGAACAGCCTCGACTTGCCTATTTCTACAAGCACTACCGCGCTCTGGGCGTGACCCATTTTCTGGTGGTTGATAATCAAAGCGACGACGGAACCTTCGAATTTCTGAGGGATCAACAAGACACTTCGGTGTGGCGCACCGACCATAGCTATCGCGGATCGCGATTTGGCGTTGATTGGATGACGTGGCTGCAGATGAAGTACTGCCACCGCATCTGGTCACTGACGCTGGATGCAGATGAACTGCTTGTCTACGCCCATCACGACACCCGAAGCCTGACCCAATTGACCAAATGGCTCGAGGATCAGGGCAGATCAGTTTTCGGGGCGATGATGCTTGATCTGTATCCGCGCGGTGCCCTTGGGGAACAGACAGATAATTTGGGCGAAAATCCATTGGATCATCTTCAGTGGTTTGATGCAGGTCAGTACCGGTCGATGCGCCAACAGCCCGCACAGAACCTTTGGGTGCAGGGCGGCGCGCGCGAACGCGTCTTCTTTCAACGCGACACACGGCGCTCACCCACGTTGAACAAGATCCCGTTGATCAAGTGGGATCGATCATTCGCGTACCTGAATTCCTGTCATTCCGCGCTGCCACCCCGGTTGAACCATGGATATGACGGGCCCGGGTCCGATGATCCTTCGGGCGTGTTGCTCCACACGAAATTTCTGCCCAATGTCGTAGGCAAGGCGCGTGAGGACATGGAAAGGCGGCAGCACTTTTCCAACCCTGCAGCCATGAAGGATTACTACGATACAGTCCTGGATAACCCGCGTATGTGGACGCCGGAATCGACGAAATACGAAGATTGGCGGCAGCTGGAGGCGCTTGGATTGATGTCGTCAGGCGGGTGGAATTGAACCGCACAGGTCAGCTTGGATGAGTGTCGCGGCATTCAAAAAGAAGAAAACCACACAAACTCTTGGTAACTTCTTTTAAATTCGTTGCCCGTACACCTAAATTTAGGCCAAATAGAGCCAAAGAGCAAAGCGGAAGCCGCTGATTTCGAAGTGAAAACGCGGCCTTTCGAAGGAATGGAACACACAGGTGGGCATTTGGAACTCCTATAGAATGCGCTTGCGGCGGAAACGTCGCATCGTGCGTGCTGTGCGGAAATCCAGAGAGTTGCACAAAGTGCAGGACCGTACGCACCTGATTCGGCCCAACGACCTGTTGCTGTTTTGCACCTTTCGCAACGAAGCTGTGCGCCTTCCCTACTTCCTGTCGTATTACCGGGACCTTGGGGTCGACCACTTCTTTTTCGTGGACAACGACAGCACGGATGCCGGCGTTGAGCATCTGATAGGGCAAGATGACGTTTCGATCTGGCACACTCAAGGAAGCTATAAATCTGCGACCTTCGGTGTCGACTGGTTGAATTGGCTGCAACGCAAATACGCGCACGACCACTGGACGCTTGTCGTCGATCCGGACGAGTTTTTCGTCTACCCGTTTTGCGACACGCGCTCGCTCAGAGCGCTTACGGATTGGTTGGACGCATCTTCGATCCGGTCCTTTTCGGCCATGCTGCTGGATATGTATCCCAAGGGTCGATTGGACGAACAACCGTACGTTGCTGGACAGAACCCGATGGAAATCGCCAGTTGGTTCGACAGCGGAAATTACACGATCTCCAAGAACCACAGCATGGGCAATCTGTGGATCCAGGGCGGTCCACGCGCGCGCGTGTTTTTCCCGGACCAGCCGGAGCGTGCGCCTGCGCTGAACAAAATTCCGTTGGTCAAATGGAACCGCCGTTACGCCTATGCAAGTTCGACACACACACTGCTGCCGCGCGGATTGAATCAGGTCTATGACGAGTGGGGCGGAGAGAAAGCTTCGGGCGTTCTTCTGCATACGAAGTTCCTCGACACGTTTACGGCCAAGGCGGCCGAAGAACTGGAGCGCAAGCAGCACTACGCCGCATCGGTGGAATACAAGGCCTATGCCGCCAGCCTGCGCGATGATCCGGACCTGTGGTGCAAGTGGTCCGAAAAATACATCAACTGGCGTCAGCTGGAAATTCTGGGCCTCATGTCCAAGGGGAACTGGGCGTGAGCGTCGGTATCGTCATGCTGGTACATACGGCGCTGGACCGGGCCGAACAGGCGGCGCGCTTCTGGGCGATGGGCGGCTGCCCGGTTGTCATCCATGTCGATGTGAACGTGCCAAAGAAGACATATATCGCTTTCACCAAGGCGCTGTCGGACATCCCTGCCATCAAATTCTCGAAACGCTTTCGGTGCGAATGGGGCACTTGGGGCATTGTCGCTGCAAGTCAGGCTGCATCCGAATTGATGCTGGCCGAATTTGACGATGTGCGGCACGTTTACCTCGCATCGGGGTCATGCCTTCCTCTGCGCCCGGTGCAGGAACTGGTGGACTACCTTGCGGATCGTCCGCGCACGGATTTCATCGAAAGCGCGACAACGGCTGACGTGCCATGGACTGTCGGGGGCCTTGATCACGAGCGGTTTACGCTGCGCTTTCCCTTTTCCTGGAAGCGCCGCCGCTTCCTTTTTGACAAATACGTGGAATTGCAGCGCAAGATAGGCTTGAAGCGCAAGATCCCGGCCGGGCTTGTCCCCCACATGGGCAGCCAGTGGTGGTGTCTGACCCGCCAAACCCTGTCTGCCATTCTGCAGGGTCCGGACCGCAAGGAATATGATACCTACTTCAAACAGGTGTGGATTCCTGACGAAAGCTACTATCAGACCCTCGCCCGCCAATATGCGATCGAGATTGAAAGCCGGTCGCTGACCTTGTCCAAGTTCGATTTTCAGGGCAAACCGCACATTTTCTACGACGATCACCTGCAACTGTTGCGCCGGTCCGACTGCTTTGTCGCACGCAAGATCTGGCCGCATGCCAACCGCCTGTACGAAGCGTTTCTGACCGACCCATCGGGCGCCATGAAACGCACGGAGCCGAACCCGGGCAAGATCGACCGCATCTTTGCCAAAGCGGTTGAGCGGCGGACACGCGGACGACCCGGCCTTTACATGCAAAGCCGCTTTCCGAACGAAGATTGGGAGAACGGTGTGACTGCCGCGCCGTATTCCATGTTCCAGGGCTTTACCGAAATTTTCGAGAATTTCGAGCCGTGGCTTGCCAAGGCGACAGGCGCGCGGGTGCACGGGCATCTTTTCCATCCGGACCGCGTCGAGTTTTCCGAAGGGCAAACCACTTTGAACGGCGCGCTCAGCAACAGTGCCGAGGCGCGAGACTATAACGCCAACGCGTTTCTGACCAACGTGATCTGGAATACGCGCGGCGAGCGTCAGTGCTTCCAATTTGGGCCCGGTGACAATCAGGACATCAATTGGAAGGTGGCCAAAGATCCGAATGCCCAGATTTCGGTTATTTCGGGTGCCTGGTCGGTGCCGTTGTTCCGGTCCAATCTGAACTTCCTGGATATCCGCAAAGAGGCCGCGCGCCTGCAAAAGCTGGAAAGCGATCATCTGGATGTGCTTCGGTCCCCCTATGCCAAGGCGCGCATTCGCATCTGGACGATGGCCGAGTTTGTGGAAGCGCCGATGGAGCCTCTGCAGGGTATTTTGGACGAAATTGGCCTGACCCACGCACGCCGCCTGTCAGAAGTGCCGAAGCTGGCCGATCTGGCGGGCTTCGGGCAGTTCCTCCAGAACCTCAAGAATCAGGGCATGCACCCCTATCTCATGGGTGATTTCCCCGTAGCGTTGGGCCCGAAACCTGTTCAGGACCCGCCTCGCAAACCCTATCTGGTGCGCTGATCCGCTATGGCACAGTTCGACTATTTCGTTGTGTTTGCAGAGATGCGCACAGGCTCGAACTTCCTTGAGACAAATCTGAATGCGTTCGATGGCCTTGCCTGCCATGGTGAAGCGTTCAACCCTTTCTTTATTGGGTACCCGAATACGGATGCGCTCCTTGGTGTAAGTCAGGGTGCGCGCGACGCAGACCCCAGAACGCTCCTGCGCGAGATCAAGAAAGCGCCGGGCCTCAATGGCTTTCGGTATTTCCACGACCATGATCCACGGATTTTTGACAAGGTCGTCGATGACCCCAAATGCGCAAAAATCGTGCTGACCCGAAATCCCGTCGACAGCTACGTGTCGTGGAAGATTGCTCAGGCCACCGGGCAGTGGAAGTTGACGGATTCCAAGGCGCGCAAGGACGGGAAGGCAACCTTTGATGCGGATGAATTCGCGAACCATCTAACTGCGTTGCAAGAGTTTCAGGTGTCACTGTTGAACCGTTTGCAGGCATCCGGGCAGACCGCGTTTTATGTGGCGTATGAAGACCTGCAAAGCCTTGACGCAATGAATGGTTTAGCCAAGTGGCTGGGCGTGCACAGTGTTCTTGAGGCGCTCGACAAGAGCCTAAAAGTGCAGAACCCAAGCGCGTTGTCTGACAAGGTGAGCAACTTCGGACAGATGACCGAGGCGCTGTCGGGGCTTGACCGGTTCAATCTGACCCGCACGCCCAATTTTGAGCCGCGACGGGGGGCGGCCGCGCCCACTTACATCGCAAGTCAGGCTCAACCCCTGCTGTATCTGCCCATACGCGGATGGCCAGACGATCAGGCCGTGCGCTGGTTGCAAGCGCTTGATGGGGCAGGCGGGGCCAAGCCGGGATCGAAGCTGTCGCAGAATGACCTGCGCGATTGGATGCGCGCCCACCCCGGGCACCGCAGCTTTACCGTGTTGCGCCATCCGCTGGCTCGGGCGCATTCGGTGTTTTGCCATCGCATCCTGAACACCGGCAAAGGGAGCTATGGCGGTATCCGCGCCACGTTGTCCAAGCGCTACAAGATCGGATTGCCGGATGACCCCTCTGATCCGTCTTATGACAAGGGCGCCCACCGCAACGCGTTTGCGGCTTTCTTGCGGTTTTTGAAGGCGAACCTGAACGGTCAGACCGGCATTCGCGTCGATCCTGATTGGGCCAGTCAGGCCAAGACCATTGAAGGGTTCGCTGAATTCGTGCTGCCCGACCGCCTGATGCGGGTCGAGACGATGGCACATGAGCTGGCAGAGCTCAGCGCGACCGTTGGCCTTGCTGATCCGCCGCAGCTCGATTCAGCGCCGGACGACCGGCCCTACAGATTGATAGACATCTATGATCCGGAGATCGAAGGCTTGGCGCGCGCAGCTTATGCCCGCGATTACCTGATGTTCGGGTTTATGAATTGGATGGCGACTTAGGCCGCTTGCGCAGGCTTTGCTTCGTTCAGGATGGCGAACAATGTGGACGCGTCGGGGTTGGCCCGCAGCTTTGTGCAGATGGTCTGATCGCGCAGCGTCCGTGATACAAGTGCCAGTGCCTTGAGGTGTTCAACACCGGCTTCTTCCGGCGCGAACAGGGCAAAGGCGATGTCGACCGGCTGACGGTCGACGGCATCGAAGTCGATAGGCTTGTCGAGCAGAACAAACGCGCCCATGACGTCCGAAATTCCATCCAGACGGGCATGCGGCAAAGCCACGCCGTGCCCCACACCAGTGGGGCCAAGCGCTTCGCGTGCAATCAGGGCTTCGACCACCAGACCAGCGTTCAAGTCATAGCATCCTTGCACAAGATCACCGATCTCGTGAAAAAGCCGTTTCTTGGACGAGGCGGAGGTCACAACCTTGACAGCCTCGGGTTTCAAAAGAGTCCCAAAATTCATTCTGCTCGCTTGTCGGTGCGTCGTGGCACCGATCCCTTACGGGTCGATCCAGCCAATGTTCCCGTCTTCACGACGGTAGACCACATTCAGCCCGTCTTTTCCTTCGTTTCGGAACACCAGCACAGGGGCGCCCGCCAATTCCATTTGCATGACCGCTTCACCAACCGAGAGAGAGGGAATCTTCGTTTCCATCTCGGCTACGATCATAGGTTGTAGTGTCTCGGGTTCCGAGTCGTCTACTCCCCCGTCAGAGGCGAGGATATAAGAGGCTGCGCCAGAGAGTTCAACAGGCTGTGCGCGGTCCTTGTGATGGTCCTTCAGGCGCCTTTTGTAGCGGCGTAATTGCTTCTCCATCTTTTCGGAGCAACCGTCAAAAGCTGCATAGATTTCAGTGGCATGGGCCTTGGCTTGGGCTGTCAACCCGGTGGACAGGTGCACGGTTGCTTCACATACAAACTCGTGCGCGGACTTGGAAAACACCACTTGGGCGTTGGTGGGGCGTTCCGCATATTTCTGCACAACTGCGCCCAAATCATCCCTTACATGGGATTGCAGTGCTTCGCCGATATCGATCTGTTTGCCACTGATTTGATACTGCATTCTTTCTCCTTCTGGTGTGTCCGCAACGCGCATTACCCCCCTGTCGGTGATCGACGGAGCGTGTGCTGTCAGATGTGCGGAAGTGACTTGATCTGCCCCTGATCGGCTTGCCACCCTGACATCAGGATGGACGACGTGCGGATCGGGAACAGCAACAAAGCCATACCTCATTGCACGCCAAAAGGGTCGTGTCTGTCAATGAAAAGCGGACGTGGCCAACGGTGTTTCGGTTATCCGATCCGGAAATTTTCGCCCAGATAGACGCGGCGCACATTCTCGTTCTGCACAACATCTTGGGGCGTGCCGGACATCAGCACCTGCCCATCGTGGAGGATGTAGGCACGGTCCACGATTTCGAGGGTTTCGCGCACGTTGTGATCGGTGATCAGCACACCGATGCCTCTTTTCTTCAAATCCGCGACAAGATGCCGGATATCCCCGACCGAGATGGGATCAACCCCGGCAAAGGGCTCGTCCAGAAGCAGGTATTTCGGATTTGCCGCCAGCGATCGCGCGATTTCGACCCGGCGGCGTTCCCCACCGGACAAGGCCAACGCAGGCGCGCGGCGCATATGTTCGATTGAAAACTCGCTCAGCAATTCTTCTAGCCGCTCGCGGCGTTTGTGCCGGTTGGGTTCAGTGATGTCCAAAATGGCCAGAATGTTGTCCTGCACGCTCAATCCGCGGAAAATGCTCATCTCCTGCGGCAGATAGCCGATGCCCATTTGCGCGCGCCGGTACATCGGCAGATTGGTCACATCGACACCATCGAGTGTGACCGTGCCCCCCTCGGGTGTGACCAGCCCGGCCACGGCATAGAAGGTTGTTGTCTTGCCGGAACCATTAGGGCCCAGCAGGGCCACCACCTCGCCACGGTTCAGCTCCATCGAGAAGTCGCGGATGACCAGCTTCTTGCGATAGGACTTGCGCAAATGCGAGATCCGCAGGCCCGAAGACCCGCCTGCAATTTTCAAATCAGGTTTGGCCATCAGTTGTTGCCAGTCTGGAGGATCGTTTTGACGCTGCCCTGCATCCGGGCTGTGCCGTCTTCCAGGTTCACCGTCATGCGGTCGGATGAAATCGCGCTTTGCCCTTGTGCCAAAAGCACATCGCCGGTCATCACGATCAATCCTGTATCTATGCTGTAATCGGCGCGCTGGGACTCGGCGGCATCCGGACCCGACACAAGTGTCACCCCACCAGTCGCCTCCATCCGCTCTATCCCGGCCTGATCGTCTCGATACACGACAAGGACACGCGGCGCAGACAGGCGCATATCACCCTGACCAATCACGACATTTCCGGTGAAAATGGCGGCGCCGGTCTCTTGATCAACGTTCAGCTCATCCGCGCTCACTTCAACCGGGGCGGATGTATCCTGTCGGATCGCGCCAAAGGCGACTTGCGTGCCCTGAGCATAGAGTGGGGTAATCAGGCCTATAAAGAGCAGGCAGGCTATGGCACGAAAGAAAGTCACGGGTGTATTACTCTTCCAATTCTTCCGGGCGGTATATCAACTTTACGCCGTTTGTGAAAATCAAATGGGTGTTTTCCCCATCTTCGGTTTTTTCAAGACGCATCTGGCCCGCTTCGAGGTTGCCAGACAGGCCTGTGCCGGTGACAGGACCGGGAGATTCAACACTCATCTGGTCAAAATCGGTCAGCAATTCTTCGGAATTCAGTTTGTATCCGGTAGATGTCGTGATGACGACATTGCCTTCCAAAGATGACGCACCAGCGGTCATGTCGAACTCCCCGCGGTCCGAAAACAGGACAACGCGTGTGCCATTCGAAAGGTCGATATGCGCTGCGAGGTCGGTGGCAGCGTTGTTTTGCCCGCCCGCCGTTGCCATGGTGCCAGCCGACACCGAAATGCGATCTCCGCTTGTCGATGTGCCTGAAAAGAAGGGTGCCGTGACCTGCTGACCCTGAAGCCGTTCCTGAATTTCAGTCTCTGCAAAGGGGATGGACGCAACCGGATCGATGTTGCGCGACAGCAAAAACAGCGTCGACAACAGGCCAAGGGCTGCCAGCGGCAACAGCACCTTCAGCCAGGCGACGAGTTTTGAATAGCCGTCCATGCCATGTTCCTTAGCCCAGCCCCACGCGCAAGCAGTCGTGGATGTGCAGAATACCTTGCGGTGTCTGCGGTGCTCCTGCCTCTACAGCAAACACACATGTAATCTTGCGCGCATTCATGACCGCCACAGCTTCTTCGGCGAGGGCGGCACTGTCGATCGTTGTGGGTGAGGTGGTCATCACATCGGCCGCTGTCAAGGACAACAGCCCTTCCATGTGCCGGCGCAGGTCGCCATCGGTGATAATCCCCGCCAGTGTCCCATCGGCCTTGGTCACCCCAACAACCCCAAGGCTTTTCTGGCTGATCTCGATCAGCGCATCAGCCATAAGCGTCGTTTCGTCCACCAGCGGCATTGCGTTGCCTGTGTGCATCAGATCCCGCACCCGGCTGAGCTTCGCGCCCAATTTGCCACCCGGATGGAAGTCCCGAAAATGTTCCGCCGTGAAATCGCGGTGCTCCATTAGTGCGACGGCCAAGGCGTCCCCCATGGCAAGCGTCAACGTGGTCGAGGTGGTGGGCACCACGCCAGTGCCACACGCCTCGCCCAGGTCGGGCAATTGCAGGACCACATCACATTCACGCCCAAGTGCGCTTTTGGGCGCTTTGGTGATCCCGACCAAAGGTATTTCGAACCGGCGCGAAAACGCGACCATGTTGGCCAGTTCCGGAGCTTCGCCCGAGTTGGAGATCGCCAGAACAACGTCAGCCGACGTGACCATGCCCAGATCGCCGTGGCTTGCTTCGGCCGGGTGCACGAATTGCGCAGGCGTGCCGGTGCTGGCAAAAGTTGCGGCAATCTTGCGGGCGATATGTCCTGACTTTCCGATGCCCGTCACAATGACCCGACCCGTGGCATTCAACAGCAGATCGATGGCGGTGCGAAAATTGTCATCCAGCCCGTCTGCCAGCACGTTAAGCGCGTCAGCTTCGGCCCTGATGACGCGTCGCGCCGTGTCGATGAAGGGGGTCTTGCTGGTCATGAGTGTGCAAAGATGTCCGTCTCGGGCCATCCCGCCAGATCCAGACGCGCGCGCATAGGCAGGAAGTCGAAACAGGCCTGCGCAATCTCCATCCGCCCCTCGCGTTCCAGACGCAGGTTCAGTGCATCCCGCAGTTTGTGCAGGTACAGAACGTCCGATGCGGCATATTCAAGTTGCGCGTCGGTCAGGGTGTCGGCCCCCCAGTCGCTGGACTGCTGTTGCTTCGAGATGTCGATGCCCAGCAATTCCTGCAACAGATTTTTCAGCCCGTGCCGGTCCGTGTATGTGCGGATCAGGCGGCTCGCGATCTTGGTGCAATAAACAGGCGCCGTGACCGCGCCAAACGCGTTCAGCATCGCCGCGATGTCGAAGCGTCCAAAGTGGAACAGCTTCAACACATTGGGGTCCTCCAGCAGCCGGCACAGGTTTGGTGCCTCGGTCTGGCCCAGCTTGATCTGAACGATATGCGCGTTGCCATCCCCACCGGACAATTGCACGACGCACAGCCGGTCGCGGTGCGGGTTCAGGCCCATCGTCTCGCAATCGATGGCGACAAAAGGCCCCAGATCAAGATCATCGGGCAGGTCGGAAATATGCAGGTGGTTTGTCATGCGCACGCTATAGCGCGCGTTTTGCACTTGGGAAAGCGCGGTTTAGGCAGCTTTGATCACATCCAGATCGGGGCGCGCAAACCGTCGCAGCAGATCAGTGACCAACGCACGGCAATCATGACCTCGCCAATCCGACGAATGCGCCGCGCGCGGCAGGGTGGGATGCTTCAGCGCAAGACGTCGCCATGCATGGACGATCATCACGCGTAAAGCTGCGGTTTGCATGGGCGTCAGAGTGCTGGTCAATTCTTCGCGTATGTCGGTCAGCACAGCGTGAAGGGACTTGTACGCATCGCGCATTGTGTCGGTTTCGATCTGACCGCCCAGCCAGTCTGGCAGGCCGTTGGGTGTCATCTGCATTGCGCCTTCGGGCAACGAGGTGCCGATGCTGCACATAAACACACGAGGTCCGATCTGAGCAAAGCGCGTCGGGTCGAGGTCGGTGGGCGCGGGCATCAGGATCACGCGGGCAGCATCGTCCATGTCATCCGGCGCGCCATAAATGCGGGCACGGGCTGCGTCGCTGTCGCGTTGCCCCTGATCGGTCAGGCGATGCAGGCTGGTGCGCCCCCGCTTTTCCGATACCACCCAGCCATCACTGCGCAATCGGTGCAAGGCAACGCGGGTCGCTTCAGGCTTGATCCCGATCTCTGCCATGATGGCTGACAAGGTTGGTCCATCAAGCGGTCGGTCCGGTGCAAGATCGCCAAAAACAGTCACTAACAAGGACCAAACGCGCATCTGCCCAAGATCGCTCAGGCTGTCCAGTGCCTCGGAATAGGCGTCAGTAGGCATTCATCGTCAGCAGCTCGTATTCCGCCACTGCCTCATCGTCCTGATTGGTGAGGGTCACGTGCCAGCGCACCTCTCCATACTCATCATTGCGCGGCGTTTTGGCCTTGACGGTCAGGCGCACCTTGATGCTGTCGCCCGCCTCTACCGGTTTCATGAAGCGCAAATTATCCAGCCCGGTATTCGCCAGCACTGGTCCCGGATCAGGTTGCACAAACAGCCCCGCCGCAAAGCTGAGCAGCAGATACCCATGCGCGACGCGCCCCGGGAAGAACGGGTTCGCCTTGGCGGCTGCATCGTCCATGTGGGCATAGAAGGTGTCGCCGGTGAAATGGGCAAACGTCTCGATGTCGTCCAGCGTCACTTCGCGGGACGGGCTGTTGAACGTGTCGCCAAGCACCAGATCACCAAAGGGCCGCGTAAACGGATGTGGCTTGTCGCTCGCCTCGGCCGCACCCGGCACCCAACGCTGTCCAATGGCTGTCAGAATGTCCGGGCTGCCTTGAATGGCCGTCCTTTGCATGTAGTGTTTGACGGCACGAATGCCGCCCAACTCTTCGCCGCCGCCCGCACGTCCCGGTCCGCCATGGACCATGTGCGGCAGCGGAGCGCCGTGCCCGGTGGCCTCGGCCATGCTGTCGCGGTTGTTGAAATAGAGGCGGCCGTGGAAGGCCGCGGACGCCATCGTAATCTCCCGCGCCACGTCGCTGTCATGAGTGATCACAGAGGCCACAAGTGACCCTTTACCCCGGTTCAGCAAGGCCGCGGCATGGGCAACATCGCGATAGGGCATGACCGTCGATACCGGGCCAAAGGCTTCGACATCGTGCACGGCCTGCGCCGTGTCCGGGTCCGCGCAGTGAAACAACATGGGGGGCACAAACGCGCCCTTGCTGTCCGACATTGCGAAATCGTCCGGGTTGCCGAACACCCGCTCGGCCTCGGTTTCGATCTGCGCTGCCTTCTCCAAAACGTCGTTTTTCTGCGTGTTAGAGACGAGTGCGCCCATCCTCGTGGCTTCGTCGCGGGGATCACCAACGGTTGTTTTGGCAAGCCTCGCATTGATCGCATCAATCACCGCGTCCACGTGTGCTTCTGGCACCATGATCCGGCGAATGGCGGTACATTTCTGCCCGGCCTTCGCGGTCATCTCGCGCTGCACTTCCTTGACGAACAGGTCGAACTCCGGTGTACCGGGCGTGGCATCAGGCCCAAGGACAGAAGCATTCAGACTGTCCTGTTCCGCCGTAAAGCGCACAGCATTGTCGAGCAGGTTTGCGTTGCTTCGCAGCGTGCGCGCGGTATGGGCAGAGCCCGTAAAGGTCACCACATCCTGACAATCCAAGTGATCCAAGAGATCGCCAATCCCACCGGAAACCAGTTGCAACGCACCATCGGGCAATAGCCCGCTTTCGATCATCAGACGCACACAGGCTTCGGTCACATAGGACGTCGCCGTGGCCGGTTTCACGATGGCGGGCACACCCGCCAGCAAGGTCGGTGCCACCTTCTCCAACATCCCCCAGACGGGGAAATTGAACGCATTGATATGGACTGCAACACCCTGCAACGGCGTACAGATATGTTGCCCAAAGAATTGCCCGGCACGCCCCAACTGTTCCGGCGCACCGTCCAGATAGACCCGGCTATCCGGCATCTCACGCCGCCCTTTGGAGGCGAAGACCAGCATCGTACCAATCCCACCGTCGATATCGATCAGGTGGTCGGACTGCGTGGCCCCGGTGTCAAAGCTCAGGTCATACAGAACCTGCCGATGTTCCCGCAGATGCAGCGCCAGCGCCTTGAGCATCCGCGCCCGGTCGTGGAACGTCATCGCGCGCAACGCCGGACCGCCCGTATCGCGGGAATAGGCACGCATTGACTGCACATCCAAACGGTCATTCCCGGCCTCGGCAATCACGTCACCGGTGATCGCGCTGGAAATCGACCGCGCACCGGACCCCGGCGGGACCCATGCCCCGGCAGCAAACGAATGAACCTGGTGCATGATGCTCCCCTAGTGTTGATCGTAGTCGATGCTGAGCGTGTCGCTGATCGGATAGCATTGGCAGGTCAGAACAAAACCTGCTTCGACCTCGTAATCCTCAAGCGCGTGGTTGGTCAGCATCTCGTATTCGCCCTCGGTCACCTTGGCCTTGCAGGTCGAACAGACACCCGCCTTACAGGCAAAGGGCGCGTCCAGAGAATTGGCCAAAGCAGTCTCTAACACGGAGGTATCCTTGGCCATTTCCATCTGATGGGTCGTCCCATCCAGCGTGATCTGCACGGTCGTCTCAGCCGCACCTTCGGCCCGTGCGCTCACCGCTTGCTTTGCCAACCGCCCCTGCTGGCCGGCACCAAATAATTCGAATTTGATCTGATCTTTGGACAGGCCATGCGTCTCCAACGCCTCGGAAATCGCCATCATCATCGGCTCCGGTCCGCAGATAAACGCGGTATCGACTGTGCTTACGTTGATCCAGGATTTGAACAGCAGCGCGCATTTCTCCTGATCCACACGGCCCGAGAAGAGGTCGATATCCTGCCCCGTCTCCAGCACATGGATCAGGGTGAACCGGCCCATGTACCTGTTCTTCAGATCCTCCAGTTCCTCGCGGAACATGATCGTGTGCACGGCGCGATTGGCGTAAACGAGGGTAAACGTGCTGTCCGGCTCGCGTTTCAGCACTGTCTTGAGGATCGCCAGAACCGGCGTGATCCCTGACCCACCGGCAAAGCCAAGGTAGGATTTGCCCTTATTAGGCTCTATTTCTGCACCGAAATTGCCCATCGGCGGCATGGCGTGTAGCGTATCACCAACCTGCAATTCCGTATTGGCGAAGGTCGAAAACGCACCGCCGTCCACGCGTTTGACGCCCACTTGCAGCTTGCCGTCGTCAAGCCCCGCACAGATTGAATAGTTCCGGCGCAACTCGGTCCCGTCAAAGTCTTGTTTGAACGTTAGGTACTGGCCCGGAACGAAGTGAAACGCCTCGGGTTCCTGCGGTTCCAGCGTCAGCACAACCGCGTCGCGGATCGTGTGGTGGATGTCGGTGACGGTCAGGGGGTGAAACTGGCTCATATGCACTTGAAGTAGTCAAAGGGTTCCAGACAGTCGGTGCAGCGCCATTGCGCCTTGCACGGGGTCGATCCGAACTGGCTGATCTTTTCCACGCTTGTCGATTGGCAATGTGGGCAGCGCTCAGGTCCGCCAGCAGGTTGCGGCGGCGCGATGCCATAGCTTTCCAGCTTCGCCTTGCCCGCTTGCGTCATCCAATCGGTCGTCCAAGGGGGGGCAATCTTCCTTTTCAGAGACAGTTTTTCAATACCATTGGCACGCAGCGCCGCCTCAATCTCCATATTGATGATGGCAGTGGCGGGGCAGCCGGAATAGGTCGGTGTAACCGTCACCTCCAGCGTATCACCCTGCCAGCGCACGTCCCGGATGATCCCCAGATCGACAAGCGAGATCACGGGGATTTCCGGGTCCGGCACATCCGCAAGCCATGCCCAGACCTCGTCCACTGAGGTGCGCGCCGTCACCATGTTGCATCTGGATAGCTGCGGGGCAGGACTTGCATCGTCGCCAGCATATGCCCCAGATGTTCGGTATGCCGCGCCCCGGTCTTGCCCCCCATATGGGCAAAGTCACTGTCGGGCCGCACAAGTGTCGCCTCAGTCAAAACAGTCTCTAAATAGGCGTCAAATGTAGGTCGCAGCGCTGCCATGTCGGTCAGATCGTCGTCGTCCGTGCTGAACATCTCGCCCACATAGGGCCACAGCCGGTCCAGCGCCGCTTGCATCCGCGCATGGCTTTCCTCCGTCCCGTCGCCCAAAGCAATGACGGTATCGGAGGACCGTTCGCGGTGATACGTGACCTCCTTCACGGATTTCTGCGCAATTGCCGAAACCTCTGCATCCTCATGCGCGGCCAGCGCCTTCAGCGCCTCCAGATGCCAGGCGTCGAACAAAAACTGCCGCATCATGGTCACGCCGAAATCCCGGTTCGGCTGCTCGACCAGCAGCACATTCCGAAAGTCCCACGCGTCCCGGTGATAGGCCAAAGTATCCGCTGTCCGCCCCTCACCCTCACCCTCACGCTCCGCTGCCAGACCCAGCCACAACTGCGTCTGCCCGATCAGATCCAACGCAGTGTTGGCCAGCGCAATATCTTCTTCCAGCGCCGGCGCATGCCCGCACCATTCCGACACCCGCTGGCCAAGCACCAGCGTGTTGTCGCCCATACGGATAAGGCCAAGGGTACTCACATCGCCCCCACATCGTCTGGAATGTCGTAAAATGTCGGGTGGCGATACACCTTGTCGTCCGCCGGATCGTACAGCGCCTCTTTGTCATCGGGCGATGACGCCGTGATCTGTGCCGCAGGCACCACCCAGATACTTACGCCTTCCTTTCGGCGCGTATAAACATCACGCGCATTCTGGATCGCATGCTCCGCATCGGTCGCGTGCAGCGAGCCGACATGCCGGTGGCTCAGCCCATGCTGCCCACGAATGAATACTTCCCAAAGGGGCCATTCCTGTTTCATGCGCTTACCCCGCGGCCATGGCACAACGGCGCCATGCAGATGTGTCGACGAAATCCCAGCCAAAGGCGTCGTCGGTCGACCCATGATCGGTCAACTTCGCCAACCGCTCCATGGCCTCAGTCAGTGTTGGAATATGCCCCTCCGGCACATGCCACATCACGAAATGAGGCGTCTTCATCGGGACGAACCAATTCGTCCCCTTTTCGTAAAACCGCGCGTGCAGTGTATTGAACACGTAGTGCCCAAGGCTTGTCACATCGTCCCAGACGGAAAGGTTCGAGATCATGTCGGCATCGCCTGGCACTGAAATATCCGTCGCATTGCCGCTGTCCGACTGCATCCGCCAGACAAAACCGGGGCTGCGTTCCGCCATGGCGTTCATGCGGTCCAGATTGTCCATGAACTCCGCCATGCGGGCATCATCGGTGGGGTAGCGGGCATAGCCCACATTAAGCTGAGCCAGTTTCATTCCGCCGCCACCTTTGCTGCCTGTTTCTTGGCTGCATGCGCCATCCGCGCCTCGCGGACCCAAGCGCCATCGTCCCAAGCCTTCTGCCGCGCCTCGATCCGCTCGACCGAACAAGGGCCATTGCCCTTCAGCACGTCAAAGAACTCGGACCAATCAGGTTCGGCAAAGTCATAGCCGCCCTTTTCCTCGTTCCAGGCCAATGTCTTATCCGGCACGGTCAGCCCCAGATATTCCGCTTGCGGCACCGTCTGATCCACGAATTTCTGGCGCAGCTCGTCGTTGGAGTTCATCTTGATCTTCCAGCGCATAGACTGTTCGGAATGCACGCTTTCCTTGTCTGACGGGCCGAACATCATCAGCGACGGATACCAGAACCGGTTGAGCGCATCCTGCGCCATGCGCTTTTGCGCGTCCGTCCCGTTCGCCATCTTCATCATGATGTCAAAGCCCTGCCGCTGGTGGAACGACTCCTCCTTGCAGATGCGCACCATCGACCGGGCGTAGGGTCCATAGGATGTGCGCTGCAACGGCACCTGATTCATGATCGCCGCGCCATCGACCAGCCAACCCACAGCGCCCATATCCGCCCATGTCAGGGTCGGATACGAGAAGATGGAGGAGTATTTCATCCGCCCGTCCAGCAGCATCTCGGTCAGCTCATCGCGGCTCACACCCAGCGTCTCGGCTGCGCAATACAGATACAGACCATGCCCCGCCTCGTCCTGCACCTTCGCCAGCAGGATCGCCTTGCGCTCCAGCGTAGGCGCGCGGGTGATCCAGTTGCCCTCGGGCAGTTGGCCCACAATCTCGGAATGGGCGTGTTGCCCGATCTGGCGGATCAGCGTCTTGCGATAGCCTGCGGGCATCCAGTCCTTCGGCTCGATCTTGTCGCCCGCATCAATGCGCGCCTGAAAGGCGGCCAGCTTTTCGGGATCGTCCTGCGTCGCTTCGGATTTGATCATCTGTGCGTACATCGGTTTATCCTTTTCTAGCCTCTAAGAAGCTGTCTGAGCCGGTTGTGGAAGATTTGGCGGATTTTCTGCACGCCAATCTGCTGTTCGGGTTCTACCCAATTCCCTTCGCTGTCGTATCTGCCGCCATCGTCGTCCATAACAACAGCATCCAACTTGGCAGCGATGAACGACATTTTTGCAATCAGGTCATCCGGGGGACGGTCGACCAGCACGTTTCCTTCGCTCCATTGCAAGGGCCATTCGTCCCCCTGAGATGTGACATACCCAAAGGTGCCCTCCATCTGCCCCTTTACGTCGACGTTCTTGGACCTCGCAATCAAGTCAGGATCAGCTTCGGCACAGTCGCACCACTCGTCCAGCGAGATGATGGCGTCATCATCGTCTGCCCAAAATGCCCGCCGAGTGATGTGCAAGCTCCAGCCCATTTACGCGCGCTCCAATATGAGAGCGACGCCTTGCCCCACGCCCACACACATCGTGCACAGCGCATAGCGGCCGCCGGTTCGTTTCAATTGATAGGCGGCGGTCATCACCAACCGCGCGCCAGACATGCCCAGCGGATGCCCAATCGCGATGGCCCCGCCCTGCGCGTTCACGCGCGGGTCGTCATCTGTCACACCCAGACTGCGCAAGGTTGCGAGCCCTTGCGAGGCAAACGCCTCGTTCAATTCGATCACGTCCATCTGGTCGATGGTCAGACCCGCTCGCTTCAGCACCTTCTCGGACGCAGGCACCGGTCCAATCCCCATGACCCGAGGCTCAACGCCGGCGGCACACATGCCGACAATCCGCGCCATGGGCGTCAGCCCTTGGGCCTTCGCTGCGTCGGTCGAGGCGATCAGCATCGCCGCCGCCCCGTCATTCACACCTGACGCATTGCCAGCGGTGACGGTCAGGTCTGGCCCATTGATCCCACGCAACCCGGCCAGCTTTTCCGCTGACGTGCCGGGCCGTGGGTGTTCATCCGTATCCACAACAACCGGATCGCCCTTGCGCTGCGGGATCGTCACAACCGAAATCTCCTCAACAAAGACGCCCGCCTCATGCGCCGCAGCCCACCGGGCCTGCGACCGCGCGGCAAAGGCGTCCTGCGCCTCACGCTCCACCTGCCAATCGGCGGCAACGTTGTCGGCGGTCTGCGGCATGGAATCGATGCCATATTCCGCCTTCATCTTCGGGTTCACGAACCGCCAGCCGATGGTTGTGTCATAGACCTGATTGGCGCGCGAAAAGGCGGCTTCCGCCTTGGGCATGACAAAGGGCGCACGGCTCATGCTCTCGACGCCGCCAGCGACGACGATATCCATGTCACCTGCTTTGATCCCACGGGCCGCAATGCCCACCGCATCCATGCCCGATGCACACAGCCGGTTCACCGTGATCCCCGGCACATCGACCGGCAGACCCGCCAAAAGCCCAGCCATCCGAGCGACATTGCGGTTGTCCTCACCCGCCTGATTGGCGCAGCCCATGACCACATCATCGACGCGGGCCCAATCCAGGTCAGGGTTCCGCGCCATCAACGCGGCAATGGGGGCCGCCGCCAAATCGTCGGCGCGGACGCCAGACAAAGCGCCACCATACCGCCCGATGGGCGTGCGTTGCGCGTCACAAATCCATGCGTCCATAAAGGTCCTCCTGATGGGAAAATAGAGCGGACGGCGATTCCGTTCAATGATTAATGTTACACGATGCGGTGTGCGGCGCAAAATTTCGTAACGCTTTGAATGCCCGCTGGACGATCAGGACGGCGCACTGTTCTATGGCCGCAAGACAGCCACCAAAAACGGACCCGCCCCATGGATCGCGCCGCTATTGTTCACGACAACTTCCACCGGCGGCTCACGGCCAATGACCTGCCGGACGGAGACGGCGCGGGGAACATGGACGTCGACACGCTCCTGACCCTCTATCGCGCGCAATGCCTGTCGCGCCAACTCGACCGTACCAGTCGCGCGATGCAGAAGGCAGGGCAGGGGTACTACACCATCGGCTCCAGCGGGCACGAGGGCATGGCAGGCGTCGCCCACGCGTTGCGCCCGACGGACATGGCCTTCCTGCACTACCGTGATGCTGCATTTCAGATCGCACGTGCGGGCCAGGTGCCCGATCAAAACCCGGCGTGGGACATCCTGCTCAGCTTCGCCGCCTCTGCCGACGATCCCATGTCCGGCGGGCGTCACAAGGTGCTGGGATCGAAGGCGTTGAACATCCCGCCCCAAACCTCGACTATCGCCAGCCATCTGCCCAAGGCGGTGGGTGCTGCCTACTCCATCGGCCTTGCCAAACGCGCCCGTCCCGAACACGCGCACTTGCCCGATGACAGCATCGTCATGTGTTCGTTCGGGGATGCGTCGGCCAACCACTCGACAGCCCAAGGGGCGATCAACACGGCCTGCTGGACCAGCTTCCAAAACGTGCCACTGCCGCTGCTCTTCGTGTGCGAAGACAACGGCATCGGCATCTCAACCCCCACGCCTTCGGGCTGGATCGCCGCCAACTTTGCGCACAAACCGGGCCTCACATACTTCACCTGCGATGGCCTGAACGTCGCGGAAACCGCCCGCGTCGCGGCAGAGGCTGCCGCATTTGTCCGCCGCCACAAACGCCCGGCGTTCCTGCACATCCGCACCGTTCGCCTTTACGGTCACGCTGGCTCAGATGTCGAAGCCACATACCGCGACAAGGCTGCAATCGAAGCGGATGAAGCCAACGATCCGCTTTTGCACACAACACGCCTGTTGCGCGACAGCGGGGCGTGCACGCCAACCGAAGCGTTGGGAATTTACGAGGAGATCGGTGCTGACTGCGAAGCGCTCGCAGCCAAAGCCACCAAACGCCCCCGTTTGCAAACAGCCAAAGATGTCAGCGCCAGCCTGATCCCCCCAACCCGCACCTGCGCCCCAACGAATGGCCCAAAACCTGACGCGCGCGAAAAAGCCTTTGGTTCCGACCTCAAGGCAATGAGCGAACCGCAAGTGATGAGCAAACTCATCTCATGGGCCCTCACCGACCTCATGCTCGAACACCCCGAGGTGGTCATGGCAGGCGAAGATATCGGACGCAAAGGCGGTGTGTACGGCGCGACCCAGAAACTCCAGCAGCGGTTCGGCCCCAACCGCATCACCGACACACTGCTGGATGAACAATCCATCCTCGGCCTCGCCATCGGCATGGCCCACAACGGCTTCGTCCCGATCCCCGAAATCCAGTTCGTCGCCTATCTCCACAACGCCGAGGATCAACTCAGGGGCGAAGCCGCCACGCTCCCCTTCTTTTCCAACGGCCAACACACCAACCCCATGGTCCTGCGCATCGCGGGCCTCGGTTACCAACGCGGGTTCGGTGGCCACTTCCACAACGACAACTCGCTTGCTGTCCTGCGCGATATCCCCGGCCTCATCATCGCTTGCCCCTCACGCGGCGATGACGCCGCCAAAATGCTGCGGGAAGCCGTCCGGCTCGCCCGCGAAGAACAGCGCGTCGTCGTCTTCATAGAACCCATCGCCCTTTACCCCATGCGCGACCTGCACGGAGACGGCGACAAGGGCTGGATGTCGACCTACCCCACCCCCGACGAACGGATCGGGCTGGGTGAGATCGGCGTGCAAGGCGACGGCACCAACCTCGCCATCCTCACCTATGGCAACGGAAGATACCTGTCCGAACAAGCCGCCAAACGGCTGGACGCAGACGGCATCAAAACCCGCGTCATCGACCTGCGCTGGCTCGCACCGCTCGCAAAGGACGCGATCCTCGACCAAGTGCGCGCCTGCAATGCCACGCTGATCGTGGATGAATGCCGCCGCACCGGCAGCCAATCCGAAGCGTTGATGACACTCCTGACCGAAGCAAACATCCCCAACATCGCCCGCCTTACGGCCGAGGATTGCTTTATCGCCACCGGCCCGGCCTACGCCGCCACACTCCCCTCCACCGACGGTATTGTGAACGCGGCAAAGACCCTGATCTCCAAGTCCTGAAATTCCGGTTTCACGAAATTGACCCCTCCTCTTGATCGGCCTTTCCAATCCGGTCCAAGGTCGCCCCAAAGACAGGGAGAGGACCAATCATGACGCATCAGGCAGCGTTCTATCGCGGCGATAAACACTTCACGGTCGAGGCCGTCGACACCCCCGCACCCGGCCCGGGCCAGGTCCAGATCGACGTGGCCTTTTGCGGCATCTGCGGCACCGACCTGCACATCTACCTCGGCCATATGGACGCGCGTGTCGGCTTTGAACGCACCATCGGGCACGAGATGTCAGGCGTGATCGCCGCCGTTGGCGAAGGTGTCGAAGGCTTCAGCGAAGGCCAGAACATCGTCGTCCGCCCTCTCGACCATTGCGGCGATTGCCCAGCCTGCAACGCGGGCTACCAGCACATCTGCCACAACCTCAAATTCATCGGCATCGACAGCGACGGGGCATTTCAGCAAAAATGGAACGTCCCCGCCCACACGGTCCATGTCCTGCCCGCCGACCTGTACCTCGCCCATGCCGCACTGATCGAACCACTTGCCGTGGCTGTCCACGATGTGGACCGGGGCAAGGTGCAACCGGGCGAAGATGTGCTTGTCATCGGCGGCGGCCCGATCGGCATGCTGGTCGCCATGGCCGCGCGGGAGGCTGGGGCAAACGTCACCGTGGCCGAGATCAACGACAACCGCCTCGCCTTCGCGCAAAAGATCGGGTTCACCACGCTGGACCCCAAAACCACCGACGTTGCCAAGGCCATGCACGAGGCCACCGGCGGCAAAGGCGCGGACGTCGTCTTCGAAGTGTCTGGCAGCCAACCGGGCGTCGACCTGATGACAGCCGCCGCTGCCACACGGGGCCGTATCGTCATGGTCGCGATCCACGCCACCAAACCGCAGATCGACATGTTCCAATTCTTCTGGCGCGAGCTGGACCTGATCGGTGCGCGCGTCTACCGGCCCGAGGACTACGACAAGGCCATGGACCTGCTCGCCAAAGGCGTTGTCGATTGCGACGCCTTCATCACCGACATCAAAGGGCTGGACGACATCGAAGGCGCGTTCAAATCGCTCACCGAAAACCCCAACGCCATGAAATCCATGATCCGCGTGACGGAGGGGCTGCAATGACCGTTCTCGACACTTTCGACCTGTCAGGCAAAACCGCCCTCGTGACCGGTGCCAAACGCGGCATTGGGCGCGGTATGGCCGAAGCGCTGGCCGAAGCAGGGGCAGACATCATCGGCGTCAGTGCCACACTCGAACCCGGCTCGGACGTGCAAAAAAGCATCGAAGCCAAGGGGCGGAAATTCACACCGTACGCCTGCGACTTCTCGGACCGTAAAGCTGTCAAAGCCTTCGCCGCCCAAGTCCTTTCAGACCACCCGCCGATCGACATCCTGATCAACAACGCGGGCACCATCCTGCGCACCCCTGCCGCTGAACACCCCGACGACATGTGGGATAAAGTGATCGAGGTGAACCTGAACGCCCAGTTCATTCTCACGCGCGAGGTCGGCAAGAAAATGGTCGAACGTGGATCGGGCAAGATCATCTTCACCGCCTCCCTGCTCACCTTCCAGGGCGGGATCACGGTGCCCGGCTATGCCGCGTCCAAGGGCGGGATCGGCCAGCTGACCATGGCCTTTGCCAACGAATGGGCCGGCAAGGGCGTGAATGTAAACGCCATCGCACCAGGATATATCGACACCGACAACACCGAAGCACTGCGCAACGATCCGGTCCGATCCAAATCCATACTGGAGCGTATCCCGGCGGGCCGTTGGGGTAAGCCAGAGGATTTCAAAGGCCCCGCCGTCTTCCTCGCGTCCGACGCGTCCGCCTACATGCACGGCCACGTCATGCTGGTCGATGGCGGCTGGATGGGGCGCTAGTCCCTGATCGGATTGGGACCAGTATAGGTCCAGCGATATCCCGGCGGGGTCGGCCCCTTGTTCCGGCCCCCCTGTTGTTGCTGCTCATAGGCATGGGACAAGATGCCAACGCTGCGCGACAGGCAAAACAAACCCCGCGCCAAAGGCGCAGGAAAGCCTAACTCGGCAAAGATAACCGCCGTCGCCCCGTCGATATTCATCGGCACAGGCTTGCCCTTTTCCGCGGCCAATGCGGCCTCGATCTGGCGTGCGATCCCGGCAAAACGACCGGACACCGTACCTGCCTTCGCCGCATCATCGACCAGTGACAACAGCCGCGGCGCGCGCGGATCAACCGGCTTGTGAAAGCGGTGCCCAAAGCCCGGAACAAACCGTCCATGCTCCGCACGCCACGCTGCCAAAACTTCGGTCAAAGGCGCGTCAGAGGTATCAACGCGCATATACAACTCAACCGCCTGTTCGCCCGCCCCGCCATGCACATCGTCCAGCATGTTGACCGCCGACGCCATCGCCCCGTTTAGGGGCAAGCCACAGGTCACCGCCATCCGCGCCGCTGCAATCGACGGCGCTTGCGGCCCGTGATCCACGGCGGCGACCAACGCCGCCTCCAACAGCTTTGCCTCCGCCTCAGACGGCATATCACCCCGCGTCATCAACCAAATCATCTGTGGGAAACTCACCGCTCCGATCAACTCTTCAATCGGGTGTCCGCGTAGTCTGATCTGACCGGGGGCCATGTCGATGATATCGGTACTCCACCAGTCGGAAACGTCGCTCATATCGCGCCCTTGTCGTTCAATTCCGCAATGTCGTCGTCGCTCAACCCAAGCGCGCCCCAAACGTCAGCGCCATGTTCCCCCAACTGCGGCGGCGGGGTCGGCACAGTCAGCGGCGCACCGTCCATTTTGACCCCAGTGTTAACCACGTCGATATCCCGACCTACACCCGGAACGTCGGGGTAATGCGTCATCAACCCCCGCTCCGCCACCTGAGGATGGGACAGCACGTCGGGCACGGACATCACAGCTCCAGCAGGCACCCCAATCGCGTTTAACTCCTGCGCCAAGTCCTGCGCAGCCCAATCCGCCAACGCATCCTCAATCTCGAATCGCAATTCCATACGGTTCCGTTTGCGATCTTCCCGCGTGGCATAGTCCGCACGATCCCGCAGCGCCCCCAGCCCAAGGAAATCCGTCAGCAAAACCCACTGCTCGTCCTTGTTCGCTGCAATGTTGATCAACCCATCACCGGTCTGAAACGCACCCGACGGGGCGGAGGTCGGGTTCTCGTTCCCATTGGCGCTTGGCTCGGCCCCGGCGATCATATGGTTCGAAACAACCCACCCCATCGTCGCCAGCACGCTTTCAAGCATCGAACAATCAATGAACGCCCCGCGGGGACGGGCATTGAGCGCCGCGGCCACAGCAAAGGCCGCCGTCATCCCGCCCACCGTATCCGCCACAGGATAGCCGACGCGCAACGGTGCGCTGACCTCATCTCCGGTGATCGACATGACACCCGAAACACCCTGCACGATCTGATCATAGGCAGGCCGATCCACCCACGGACCGTCCTGCCCAAACCCGGAAATCGCGCAGTAGATCAGATCAGGTTTGCGGGCTTTCAACACGTCATACCCGAGGCCGAGCCGATCCATCACACCGGGGCGAAAGTTCTCCACCACCACGTCCGCCGTCTCGACCAACCGCAGAAACAACGCCTTGCCGTCGGTGTTCTTAAAGTTCACCGTGACCGACTTTTTCCCGGCATTCTGCGCAAGGAAGGACACGCCCATCCCCTTCGCATTCAACTCGGGATCAGCGCCCAACTGCCGCGCGAGATCACCTCGACCGGGGGCCTCGACCTTGATCACCTCAGCCCCCATATGCGCCAGTTGATGACAGCAGAACGGGCCCGCAAGTACGTTGGTCAGGTCAAGAACCCGGACCCCGTCCAATGGTTTAGTCACCGTCGGCCACTCCCGTCGCGCGCGCCCGCGCGCGACGTGCCCGGTAGCTGGGCAGGATCACCAGCAGGGCTGCGATGATCAGCAGGCCAAGCGTCATGGGTCGTTCCCAGATGAAGCTCACGCCGTCGTAAAGCTGCATGGAGCGGGAGAAGTTGTCCTCCAGCATACCGCCCAGAATGAACCCGATCAGCAGCGGAGCCAGCGGGTAGTCCGCAAACCGCAGGATTGTAGCACAGATGCCGAAGCCCACCAGCAGCAGCAATTCGGTCGCGTTGTTCTGCCCGATATAGGCCCCCATCAATGTGAAGAAGAGGATGAAGGGGATCAGGAAGTTGCGCGGCACGGCGAGGATTTTGGCGATATAGGGGATCAGCGGCAGGTTCAGGATCAGCAGCACGAGGTTGCCGATATACATCGAGATGATGACCGCCCAGAAAATCTGTGGATCGTCCACCATCAGGCGCGGACCGGGTGTGACGTTCAAGGCGATCAGCGCGCCCAGCAAGATGGCCGTGGTGCCCGAGCCGGGGATGCCGAGTGTCAGCAGCGGCACGAAGGACCCGGTGCAAGCGGCGTTGTTCGCCGTCTCAGGTGCGGCGAGGCCTTTGATCGACCCTTTTCCGAACTCCTGCTTTTCCTTCTCCGGCGCGATGTTGCGTTCGACCGCGTAGCCAAGGAAGGACGCGATCGTAGCCCCCGCGCCTGGCAGGACGCCGATGAAGAACCCTTGCAGGGACTGGCGGCCGATCACGGGGGCGATGGACTTGGCCTCGGCCCGTGTGATCCGCAGATCCTTGATGTCACCCGATTGACCCGACTTGGATCGGGCAGGGTCCATGACAAGGTACAGCGCCTCGGGCAGGGCGAACATCGCCATGGCGAGCGTGATGAAGGCAAAGCCCGATTGCAGATCCATCAGGCCCATCGTGAAGCGGGGCATGTTGAACAAAGCGCCCTCGCCCACGGTTGCCATGATGAGGCCGAGCAGGGTCATCAGGATGGCCTTAGCCACTTGCCCCGTGCCCGCGAAAGCGGCGATGGCAGACAGGCCCACGACCATCAGTGCGAAGTATTCGGCGGAGTGGAACAGGAGTGCGACCGACGACAGCATCGGCGCGAAGATCATCAACAGGATCGCCCCGATGGAGCCGCCGCAGAAGGACGCAATGGCGGCGATGGTGAGGGCCTTGCCCGCCTTGCCGTCGCGGGCCATAGGATAGCCGTCAAAGCTGGTCGCGACCGTGCCTGCGACCCCTGGCGCGTTGAGAAGAATGGACGAGGTCGAGCCGCCGAAGATGGCGCCGTAATAGACGCCTGCCAGAAGGATGAGGGCTGCGGAGGGGTCGCCCAAAGAGATGGCGACGGGGATCATGATGGCGATGATACTCATGGGTCCGAGACCCGGCAGCATGCCGATGAACGTGCCGATCAGACAGCCGCCGATGACCATGAGCAGGTTCTGGATGGAGAAGGCCGTTTGCAGGCCGATCAGGATACCTTCGAGCATGGCCTTATAACCCCATGAACGCGGGCAGGGGGCGCAGGAAGATGCCAAGCACCACCTGCACCAGATACCAGACGATGCCAGTGGCAAGGCCCGCGACGATCAGCATGATGATCCACCGGCGTTCGCCAAGGATCGCAGACCCGATGACGAGGAAGCCGACCGTTGCGAGGATGAACCCGGCGGGACGGAGTAGCAGGGCGTAGGCGACCATGAGGCCCAGCAGCAGACCTGCCTGACCGAGTTTGAATTCCTTGAGCTGGCGGTAGACGATGACGGAGGGGTTTTCCTCGCGGGGTTTGTCCGATTTTTCGAGACCCAGAACGATGATCAGTGCCACGATGATTCCCATCACGCTCAGCACCTTGGGGAAGGTCGAGGGCCAGATGGGGTTGCGCTGCATGAAGGGGGCGAGGCTGCCGTCCATGGTGAACCACGCGGCGTAGCCGTAGGCGGCGAAGATGCCCAAAAGGATCAGTCCGATCCAGCGATCAAGTGCCATGGTGTCCCCCCGAATGATCTGTCCCCGCGGGGACACCCCTGAATTCATTGAACAAAAGGGTTAATTTTACTTAATTTTAACGGTTTAACCCCCGTTCAAGGGCAGATGCGGGACCAGTGTGGACCCGCACCCAAAGCGATCAGATCAGAGGAAGCCGAGCTTCTTCATCAGGTCGCCGATGACTTTTTCCTGCTCTTCCAGGAAGGCGTTAAAGTCGTCGCCATTGTTGTGGATGTTGACCCAACCGTTGCGTGCACGGACTTCTTCCCATTCGGGTGTGTCGTACATCTTGGTCAGCGCGTCCTGATAGGCGGCCAGTTGCGCTTCGGGCAAGCCCGGCGCTGCGAAGAACCCACGCCAGTTCACGAACTCGGTGTCGATGCCCTGTTCCTTCATGGTCATGGCATCGGGGGCCGCGTCCACACGCTCGGGTGCTGTGACGCCGATGATTTTCACTTCACCTGCGTTGGCCAGATCAACCGCTTCGGAGAAGCCGGTGGAGAGTGCCGCGATTTCGCCCGACAGCAGCGCTGCCATGGCTTTGCCGCCCGCGTCGTAGGGGATGTATTTCACGCCGAGCGCATCCTTGCCCGCAGCTTCCATCACCATGGCTGCCACGAGGTGGTCCATGCCGCCGGGAACCGAGCCACCGCCCACGGCGGTGCCGTCGGGATCGGCGTCATAAGCGGCCAACAGGTCCTCCATCGAGTTGATGGGGCTGTCTTTGCCCACGACCATCGCGGCGTAGTCACCAATGGTGCCTGCGACCAGCGTGAGATCACGGAAGTTGTGCGGGAACACGCCGGTGAGCGAGCGGATCACGATGGGGGTCGAGTTGACCATCAGGGTGCCGTGGTTGCTGTCTGCGTTTTCAATCAGATAGCCGATGGCTTTGCCGCCGCCGCCGCCGGACATGTTTTCGAACGAAGCGGTGCCGACGAGGCCCGCATTTGTCAGCGCTTCACCCGTGCCACGTGCTGTGCCGTCCCAACCGCCACCGGCACCGCCGGGGATCAGGAAGTGGATGCTGTCGACGACCTGATGGCCGTCTGCGAATGCAGCACCGCTCAGGCCAAATGCCATAGCTGCGCCGAGCAGGGCGCGTCGGCCCATCTCAAAAGTTTTCATGGTATCCTCCCATTTGACTTCGCGTTATTTCGCGCGAATGCTGACGTGAAAACATGCGAACCTGACACAGACCTGTCACGGGGGCGCGGCGTGGGCGGATGACATGAAATACCTGCTGATCGAGGACAATGCCGAACTGGCAGGCGCGTTGTGCAATCGCATGCGTCTGGATGGGCATGTCATTGATCATGCAGGCACTTTGTCGGAAGGGTCGGATTTTCTGAGCGTGGGGGAGTACGATCTTATCCTTCTGGACATTATGCTGCCTGATGGTGATGGGCGCGGGTTTCTGGAGCGTCACCGGGCACGTGAGGATGACACGCCGGTTATTGTGCTGACCGCCCGGTCGGAGGTGTCGGACCGGGTTGGGATGCTGGATTTGGGCGCGGATGATTACCTGACCAAACCCTTTGACCATGCCGAATTGCAGGCCCGGTGCCGGGCTGTGTTGCGCCGTCGGACCGGGTCGGCGCAGACGGTTATTCGGCGGGGGGATGCGGCACTTGATCCGGTGGCGTCGGTGCTGACCATTGGGGAGGCGGAGGTGACGTTGCGCAACCGCGAGCTGCGGTTGTTGGAGTTGTTCATGAACGCGCCGGGGCAGATTTTCTCCAAGGACAAGCTGGTGGATCGGCTGTTTTCCTATGACGGGACGGTCACGGACAACGCGATTGAGGTCTATGTCGGGCGGCTGCGCAAGCATTTGGAGCCGTCTTGCCTAACCATTTCGACCCATCGGGGTCTGGGGTATCGGCTGGATGAGGGGTAGGGCGACGTCCCTTCGGCGGCGGCTGACCTGGACCTTAATTGGTGGGGCGGCGGTGCTGGCTGTGCTGTTTTATCTGGTTGTGCGGACCTATGCCCAGCAGATCGCGCAGCAAAGTCAGGACCGGATATTGGAGGCGTCTTTGACGTCTTTGATGGATGCCGCTGTGGTGCGTGAAGGGGCGGTTGAGGTTGACGTGCCTTATGCCGCGTTTGCGATGCTGGATACCGCTGCGGACGACCGCGTGTTTTATGCGGTGCATCAGGGGGAGGCGTTGCTGACCGGGTATGACGGGTTGGTTGACGGGCCGTTTGAACCTGCGGCGCGGCCTGCGTTCCAGACGCAGGCGTTTGGTGAGGCGGAAGTGCGGGTGGCGTCGTTGACGCAGTCTTTGCCTGCCAGCCCTGCGCCTGTTTTGCTGACCGTGAGCGTGGCGCAGACGCGGGACAGTCTGGCGGGGACTTTGTTGGCGATTTCGGTGAATGCGGCGCTGTTTGGCGGGGCGTTTTTTCTGTTGGCGGCGGGGATGGCGCTCTGGACGTCACGGTCCACCGTGCGGCCATTGAGCCAGATGGCGGAGGCTGTGGCGCGGCGGGGGCCGCGGGATTTGCGCCCCGTGGTGCGCCCTGTGCCGACGGAGTTGTCGCCTTTGGTCACGTCGTTGAATTCCCTGATGACACGGTTGAGTGCGTCATTGACCCAGTCGGAGACGTTTATTGCCGAGGCTGCGCACCGGGTGCGGACGCCGTTGGCCACTGTGCGCACCCATGCGGAGGCGACGTTGATGCGGGTAGACAAGGATGAGAACCGGGCGGCTTTGCGGTCTATGATCCGGGCGATTGACGAGAGTTCGCGGGCGGCGGGGCAGTTGTTGGATCATGCGATGGTGACGTTTCGCGGGGATCAGATGGAGCAGCGTCCGGTTGATCTGGTTGCTGTGTGCCGGGAATTGGTGGACCGGCTGACGCCTGTGGCGGAGATGAAGGATCTGGTGTTGGTGTTGGTCGCTAAAGGGCCAGTAGAGGTGCAGGGCGATCCGATCCTGATCCAGAACGCGGTGCGGAACTTGATTGATAATGCGTTGAAATACTCGCCGCCTGATGGGGCGGTGCGGATTGAGGTCGGCGCTGATCCTGTGGCGATTGTGGTGTGCGATGAGGGGGCCGGGTTTCCGGTTGGGCAGATGGCGGAGTTGTCGCAGCGCTTTCAGCGGGGGGTGAATGCGGGCGATACGGTGGGCTCTGGTCTGGGCCTGACCATCGCGCAAGACGTGGCCGAGGCGCATGGCGGGCGGTTGGAATTAAGCAATGCGGACGGAGGCGGGGCATGCGCAACATTGTATTTGTGATTGCATGGCTTTGGGCGTCCGTCTTGGGCGCGGCAGAGTTGGAAGACCGCCAGATGTTTCACGGCGAGGATGGCGTGACCCTGCGCGTGTTGTCGAGCACGGATACGGACATTTTTGCGCCGATCCTTGAGGGGTTTATTGCCCGTAACCCGTCGGTGTCGCTGGATTATGCCGTGGCGGGGTCGGCGGACATTGTGACCTTGATTGCGGAGTGCGGCGATTGCTTTGACGTGGTGATTTCGAGTGCCATGGATTTGCAGTTGAAACTGGCCAATGACGGGTTGGCGCGGCGTCTGGATGGGTTGGCGCAGGGCGGGTCGCAATGGCGGCAGAGCGTGTTTGGGTTTACGCTGGAGCCCGCGACGGTGGTGCTGAACCGGGCCGCATTTGAGGGGCGTGCGTTGCCCACGACGCGGCAGGCGCTGATCGAGGCGTTGCGGGCGGACCCGGAGCACTTTCGGGGGCGGCTCGGGACCTATGATGTGCGGTTGTCGGGGCTGGGGTATCTGTTTGCCACGCAGGATGCGCGGGCGTCCGAGACGTTCTGGCGGTTAATGGAGGTGTTCGGGAACCTTGATGCCCGACTTTATTGCTGTTCGGGGGATATGATCGACGATCTGGCCTCAGGCGAGTTGTTTGTCGCTTACAATGTACTGGGCAGTTACGCATCGACCCGGCCCGAGACGTTGGACAAGGTCACGATCATCACGCCGCAGGATTTTGCGACGACGATGATGCGGACGGCTTTGGTGCTGGAATCGACCGCTATTGGGGATGAGGCGGAGGCGTTGGTGGCCTACCTCACCTCGGGCGCTTGGGCGGCGCAGGATCGGCCCGGCTTTCCTTTGCCGTCGATTGGACAAGCGGAGGTACCGGGTTTGAATGTGGTCAGTCTGGACCCCGGGTTATTGGTCTATCTGGATCGGTTGAAGCGGGCGCTGTTTCTTGAGGCGTGGTCGTCGGCGCTGTTGCGCTGAGGCTTGTTGGTTACAAAATCAACAGTTACCGATGCGACGACTTTTGCAACGGACACCTGCATGACCGCCCCTTTGACCCTGTACAGTTACTGGCGTTCCACGACGTCTTACCGCGTGCGGGCGGCGTTGAACCTGAAGGGTGTGCCGTTTGATATTGTGCCGGTGGACCTGTTGGCGGGGGCACAGAAGGACGCCGGCTATGCCGAAATGAACCCCGGAAAAGGTGTGCCGACGCTGGTGCTGGAGGATGGGTCTGTGCTGACGCAATCGCTTGCGATCCTCGACTATATCGAAGCGCGGTGGCCTGAGCCTGCCTTGTTGCCTGCTGATCCCTTGGCCCGCGCCAGGGTGCAGGCGGCGGCCCATACCTTGGCCGTGGATGTGCATCCTGTGAACAACCTGCGCGTTGTGACCCACCTGCGTGATGCCTACGGCGCGGATACGGATGGCGCGATGGACTGGATGCGGCACTGGATGGTCGAAGGCTTTACCGCGTTCGAGGCGCTGGTGCGGGACGACACTCCCTTTGCCTTTGGGCTCGCGCCGGACCTTGCCGATCTGTGCCTTGTTGCGCAGGTGTATAATGCGCATCGCTGGGGTGTGGATGTGACCCCCTTCCCGAATGCACAGCGGATCGAGGCGGCGTGTCTGGACGTGCCTGCCATTGCTGCCGCCCATCCTGACCAACAACCTGACGCTTCCTGAAAGGACCCGACACATGGCCAAAGCCTTCGCCTCTCAAGGTGACATCACCGAAAAGACGATCACCTTTGATGAGATCGGGGAGGGTCTGTGGGCCTTTACCGCCGAGGGCGATCCGAACTCCGGCGTGATTATTGGTGATGACAGCGTGATGATTGTTGAAGCGCAGGCGACGCCGCGGCTGGCTGAAAAGGTGATTGAGAAGGTGCGGGGCGTGACGGACAAGCCGATCAGCCATGTCGTCTTGACCCATTACCATGCGGTGCGCGTGCTGGGCGCGTCGGCCTATGGTGCCGATCAAATCATCATGTCGGACATGGCGCGTGGCATGGTGGCCGAGCGGGGCCAAGAGGATTGGGACAGCGAGTTCCAGCGCTTTCCGCGTCTGTTCGAGGGGCATGAGAGCATTCCGGGGCTGACCTGGCCGACGACGACGTTTTCGGATTCGATGACAGTGTATCTCGGGTCACGTCGCGTGGACATCAAACACGTAGGTCGCGCCCATACGGCAGGGGATGCTGTGATCCATGTGCCGGATCAGAACGTGATGTTTACTGGCGATATCGTTGAGTATCATTCGGCCTGTTATTGCGGCGACGGGTATTTCGGCGATTGGGGCGACACATTGGATGCGATCAAAGCCTATGACGTGGATGCGATTGCGCCGGGGCGTGGTGATGCGCTTGTGGGGTCCGAGATGGTGAACAAAGCCGTCGAAAGTACGCGGGATTTTGTCGACAGCACGTACCGCCCGGCGGCGCGGGTCGCGGCGCGTGGGGGCACGTTAAAAGAAGCGTGGGATGCGGTGCGCGCTGAGTGTGATCCGAAGTTCAGCGACTATGCGATTTACGAGCACTGCCTGCCGTTCAATGTCGCCCGCGCCTATGACGAGGCCCGCGGCATCGCGCATCCGCGCATCTGGACGGACAAGCGCGATATCGAGATGTGGGAGGCGTTGCAGGGGTAGGCCATGGTCGATGTGCGGTATGACATAGCATTTCAGCTTTACCCATACGCGCCCGTCGCGGCGCAGTCTTTGCCCGCGCAACGGCACCCAGTGGTCATTGTCGGCGGTGGACCCATCGGGATGGCCTTGGCGTTGGATCTTGGGCGCAAGGGCACGCCGGTGCTGGTGCTGGATGACCACGACGGCGTGGGTCAGGGCAGCCGGGCGATTTGTTTTGCCAAGCGGACCTTGGAGATTGCCAATCGGTTAGGTGCGGGGCAGCGCATGATCGACAAGGGGGTGGTGTGGAACGTGGGCAAGGTCTTTCACGGGGACGACCGCGTGTTCCAGTTCAACCTGCAGCCTGAGGATGGGCATCGTTGCCCGGCGTTCATCAACCTGCAGCAGCCGTATTTTGAGAAGTTTCTGGTGGATGAGATCCGGGTGGCTCAGGAGGAGGGCGCACCGATTGAGATCCGGGGGCGCAATGCTGTCACGGCGATGGAGCAGCGGGGTGACCACGTACTGCTGGATGTGGATACGCCGGATGGGCCTTATCAGATCGAGGCCGAGTGGCTGATTGCGTGTGACGGCGCGCGCAGTCCAATCCGTGACATGATGGGGTTGAGCTTTGATGGGCGGGTGTTTGAGGATAATTTCCTGATTGCCGACGTCAAAATGACCGCTGATTTTCCGACCGAGCGGTGGTTCTGGTTTGAGCCGCCGTTCAAGGACGCAGGCCAATCGGCGCTGCTGCACAAGCAGCCAGATGACATCTGGCGGATTGATTTTCAGCTTGGGTGGGACATTGATCGGGCCAAGGAGCTGAAGGAAGAGAACATTCGCGCCCGTGTGGATGCGATGCTGGGCGAGGGGGCGGCGTATGAGCTGGAGTGGACGTCGATCTACACGTTCCAGTGCCGCCGGATGCAGGAGTTTCGGCATGATCGTGTGATCTTTGCCGGGGACAGCGCGCATCAGGTGTCGCCGTTTGGGGCGCGAGGGGCCAATAGCGGTGTGCAGGATGCGGACAATCTGGCGTGGAAGCTGGATTATGTGCTGCGGGGGCTGGCACCCGAGACGTTGCTCGATACCTATTCCGAGGAGCGGGCAGTTGCTGCGGATGAGAACATTCTGAACTCAACCCGTGCCACGGATTTCCTGACGCCCAAGAGTGACATCAGCAAAGTGTTTCGCAATGCGGTGCTGGAACTGGCGCGGGACCATGCCTTTGCCCGGCCTTTGGTCAATTCAGGGCGGTTGTCGGTGCCCTGTGTCTATGACGGGTTGTCGTTGAACGGGCCGGATATGTTGGATGGGCCCGCGCGGACGCGGGTGGGTGCGCCGGCTGTGGATGTGCAATTGGACGATGGCTATCTTCTTGATCGGCTGCCCGGTGGGTTTACGCTGCTTTGTATCGACGCGGCTGCGCCGGACATTTCGGAGGTGGATGGCGTGGCGGTCACGCGTCTGGACCTGATGCGGCGGGACAATCCGGTCTTGTCAGAGCGGTATCTGGGGGATGCCAAAGGTGCTGTTTATCTGATCCGCCCGGATCAGCACGTTGTGGCGCGTTGGGCTGAAGCGTCGGCGGATGATGTGGCTGCGGCTGTGCGGATTGCTTTGGGGAAGGGCGCGTGATGGAATTGAACCTTGAGCCGAACATCGTCGACCCGGATGGGTTTTATGACGAGTTGTTAGCCGCCCATCAGGGGCTGAGCAAGGACGACAGCGACGCGCTGAATGCGCGGTTGATCCTTGTGCTGGCCAATCATGTCGGGGATCGCGATGTACTTTCAGCCGCACTGAAGGCGGCGCGGCGTTAGCTGGTTTCGACGCAATGCCGACGGAAGGCGCGTTTGAGCATGTCCAGCTCTTCGCGCAGAAGCGCCACTTCGCCCCGAATGTCGTCGCCAAGCGCCTCGCCCGCGATCAGGGTGAATTGACCCAGTTTTTCATCGTCCGTCGCGTCCGAGATGACAAAGACCTGTACGCCATCGGCAATAGCCTCGGCAGGGACGGGCACTTGCAACAGCCACTGACCGCCATCGCCCTGTTCGGTGACTTGGACGTCGGGGATGTCGTTTCCCAGATGCGTGACCTTGATCTGCGGCACGCCGGTGCCGTTCTGCTGGATCAGGCCCTGCCAGATGCCGAACCGCATTTTGGTTGGTGTGAGGGTCAGAGTGCTCATGGCTTCCCTTTCGTCACAGGGCCGCGCGCGGACGGCGCGAGAAGGTGAGGTCGCGCAAGGTGACCTGGTTCATTTCCGGCCCTTCAAAGATTAGGTCGATCCACGCCCGCTCCACCCGTTTTTCGTTCAGCTTGGAGTAGGCGAGGTCGAATTCGACGGTCACATCCTCTTCATTCAGAGGCAGTTCGCGGACGATCTGTTCGGTGTTGGGGCCGTGGCGCACGTTAAGGCGGGCGAAGATTTCGAGAGGTTTTTCCATTTCGACAATCGCGTTCATGCCGACAAGATGGTTCTTGGTCAGCCCTTTGACTGCGTCCTCGGGCAAGTCGATCACGAGAGACAGGAACGAGCCGTCGAACTTGAACACGTCAAGCCGGACACCGTAGGGGGCCAGATCTTCTTCGCGCAGGTTGCGCAGCTGGCGCAGGGTCAGTTCGCTGAGTTCGCAGTCATGAAACAGAGTGACCTCATTTCCGAGCATCGATTTGGTTTGAACCGATGATCGTCCGGGAGTTGGCAAGGAGCCACGCCACAATTCGGGCCGCCACGCCCAGTCGGCGTTGTGCGGACGGGGGAATGCGGTCGAGCCGATGGCGGGCAATGCCAGCCGTTCGTCGGCACGGTGGATCAGGCGGTCAAGATGGCTGCGCAGCAAGCGCGCGGCGGACCGCAAACCGCGCAATTCAGACAAGGTGGTATCATTTGCATTGCGCGCCGCACGCGCCCAGCGCCGCACACTTCGCCTGTGCGTGATCTTGTCGATGAAAGAGATGCGGTTGCCTGCCATGTGCCCCTGCGCCCGGTTCGCGTGCCGGTCACTTATCTATGCCAAAGGTTTCACTCAAATAAACCCGAGAGGAGACCACCGTTGGTTTGTTTCGGGCCGCCCGTTGCAGAATTGTCCTGAAGTGCGACCAGTGCCACGACGCTTTGTTCCTGTGTGCGCTCATATGTCTGGATCAGAAGGTTCGGGGCTGTTGCACCCAGATCCTGACCGCTCGTCGCCTCGTAGATGGCCAGACCGACAACGTGATTGCCGACCCGTGCAGCCCCGCGCCAATAGGTATCGCGCATGTCCGGGCTGGGCGGTGCGCCTTTGACCTGCACCAGTGCAAGCGGGCCGTCATCGTCCTGTTGCAGAACCGTTTCCGATGCCCCCGCAACGTCTGATGTGCTGACCTGTGCCGGGCCGGTCACTGCGAGCGTGGTCGCGGTGATGACGGCCAGCGGCGCGTCTGTGTTCAGGTTTCCGCCAAGCGTGTCGCACCGCGCCATGATCGCAAAGCTTTTCCGCAAGCTGCGCTTGTCCACGCAAAAGCCCGGCGGCGGGACCAGTTTGATAGTCCCATCGCCCAAGGTTGCATTGCGCAATGCAAGGTTTTCGCCTGTGGTTGCCCCGCCAAGGTCCAGCGCTGCGATATCTTCGCAGGCGGCCAGACCCATCAGAAGTGCTCCGAGCAGGAAACCCTTACAGGTCCCAGTACTCATGCCGCTCTGCCTTTGCGCCGGGGTGCGTGACCGCCCCTTTGTATGTTTCACCGACAAGCTGCGCGTATTTCCACAGTGCGCCAGAGGCGTAGATGGTTTCGCGCGCGCCAGCCCATGCCGCTTTGCGCGTCGCCAGCTCTTCGTCCGAGAGGTCCACGTTGATGGTGCCCTCGATCGCGTTGATGGTGATCACGTCGCCATCTTTCAGAAGTGCGATGGGGCCACCATGGGCCGCTTCGGGTCCAACATGCCCGATGCAGAAGCCACGTGTCGCGCCAGAGAAACGGCCATCGGTGATCAGCGCCACCTTTTTGCCCATGCCTTGGCCCGAAAGCGCTGCCGTGGTCGCCAGCATTTCGCGCATGCCGGGGCCGCCGGACGGCCCTTCGTTGCGGATGACGAACACGTCGCCTTCCTCGTAGGTGCGGTTCTGAACCGACTCGAACGCGTCCTGTTCACATTCGAACACACGTGCTGGGCCAGTAAAGATCTGGTGCTGGGCTTCCATGCCCGCGACCTTCACGATGGCGCCTTCGGGGGCCACATTGCCCTTCAGGCCAACAACGCCACCCGTCTTGGTGATGGGGTTCTCGATGGGGTAGATGACGCGCCCGTCGGCCTCGAGGCTAATCTTGTCCAGCTCTTCGCCGATGGAGTTGCCGGTGGCGGTCATGCAGTCTTCGTGGATCAGGCCCGCCTTGCGCAGTTCCTTCATCACGACATAGATGCCGCCCGCTTCGTACATGTCCTTGGCCACGTATTGCCCACCCGGTTTCAGGTCGACGAAATAGGGTGTGTCGCGGAAAATCTCGCAGACATCATCAAGGTAGAAGTCGATGCCAGCCTCGTGCGCCATGGCCGGCAGGTGCAGGCCGGCGTTGGTGGACCCACCGGTGCAGGCCACCACGCGGGCCGCGTTTTCGAACGCTTCACGGGTGCAGATGTCGCGCGCGCGGATGTTCTTTTCGATCAGGTTCATGACCGCGGCACCGGACGCTTCGGCGTATTGGTCACGGCTTTCGTAGGGGGCGGGGGCCCCGGCGGAGTTGGGAAGGGCAAGGCCGATGGCTTCGGACACGCAGGCCATGGTGTTGGCAGTGAACTGGCCACCACACGCACCCGCCGACGGGCAGGCGACGCGTTCAAGCACGTCAAGCTCCGCTTCGGTCATGGTGCCGTTTTGCTGGTGTCCGACCGCTTCGAACATGTCCTGCACGGTCAGGTCGCGGTTGGCGTATTCCTCGGGCACCTTGGCCCCGACAGGGGCGCGACCCGGCAGGATCGACCCGCCATAGAGGAAGACGGACGGCACGTTCAGACGGATCATCGCCATCATCATGCCGGGCAGGGACTTGTCACAGCCCGCGAGGCCCACGATGGCGTCATAGCAGTGGCCGCGCATGGTGAGTTCCACGGTGTCGGCGATGGCTTCGCGACTGGCCAGCGAAGAGCGCATGCCCTCGTGGCCCATGGCGATGCCGTCGGTGACGGTGATGGTGGTGAACTCACGCGGTGTGCCGCTGGCGGATTTGACGCCCATTTTCACCGATTGCGCCTGACGGTTCAGGGCAATGTTGCAGGGGGCCGCTTCGTTCCAGCAGGTGGCGACGCCGACCAGAGGCTGGTGAATTTCAGCCTCTGTCATACCCATGGCATAATAGTACGACCGGTGCGGCGCGCGCGCGGGCCCTTCGGTCACATGGCGGCTGGGCAATTTGGACTTGTCGAACTTGCCTTTGAGCATTTGGCGTCTCCCCTGAAAGCGTCTGGACCGGAATAGCCATTGGTCCGCTGTGCTGCAAGCGTCCGCGGTTGTAATAGGACATTGCTGGCACTAGGTTTTCCGGACGGATCGCACCCGGTTGTCGTTTCAACCAATTGGACAGGGGCGGCGCCCGCCAGGACGAGTTATGGATTCCACCATCTTCGCTTTCATCTGGAAGCACTCCAAGCGTGATCAGTTGATGCTGTTGGGGCTCACGATTGTGACGTTCCCGTTTCTCTATGCGACGCTCGAATTGCCCAAGCGCATCATCAACGATGCCATTGGTGCGTCGGGTGGATTGATCAACTTTTTCGGGTTTGACCTGACCCAAATCCAGTTCCTTCTTGCCTTGTGTTTTGGCTATCTGGCCGCCGTTCTGGCGCATGGTTTGCTGAAGATGCGCCTGAACACCATGAAAGGCGTGACGGCAGAGCGGTTGTTGCGCCGCTTTCGGTTCCAGCTGATCACCCGCATGTTGCGGTTTCCGCGCAGTTATTTCCGTTCGACCAGTCAGGGTGAGTTGGTCAGCATGGTCACATCCGAGGCGGAGCCGATGGGTGGCCTGATGGGTGATATGGTGGCACAGCCTGTGTTCCAGGCCGGTCAGATGCTGATCATCGTGGTGTTTCTGTTCCTGCAATCGGTGTGGTTTGGCTTGGCCGGGATCGCGCTGATCCCTCTGCAGGCCTACGTCATTCCGATGCTGCAACGGCGGATCAACCTCCTGAACAAGGACCGGATCAAGCAGGTGCGCGCATTCTCGGCCGAGATTGGCGAAAGCGCGGCAGGCATCTCTGATCTGCGCACCAATGGCGGTCTGCGGTACCGGCAGGCGCAGTTTACGGATCGGTTGGGGCGGATTTTCGAGCTGCGGTTCAAGATCTACCAGCAGAAGTTCTTTATGAAGTTTCTCAACAACTTCATCACGCAGCTGACGCCGTTTTTCTTTTATTCCGTGGGTGGGTATCTGGCCATTCGTGGCGACATCACCGTGGGCGCGCTGGTGGCGGCGATTGCGGCCTACAAGGACCTGTCGAGCCCGTGGAAAGAGCTGCTGACCTACTACAACCAGACGCAGGACATGTCCTTGCGGTGGGAGATCGTGACGGACCGCTTTGCCCCGCGCGACATGATTGACGAGGCGCTGTTCGAGGGCGAGCCGGAGGTTATTCCCCACCTGCAGGGCGACATCGTCATGGACAACGTGACGATCCGCAACGCGGAGAATACGCCTGTTCTTGAGCGGATCGACCTGACCATTCCCAAGGGCGCGCGTGTTGCCATTCAGGCCAAGAACCAATCTGAGCGGACCGCATTGGCCGAGCTGTTGACACGTGAGGTGTTGCCGACGCGTGGCACGATCACGATGGCCGGGCACGACCTGTCGGAACTGCACCAAGAGATTGTGTCGGCCCGCATCGGCTATGCCCAGTCGCGCCCGTACCTGTTTGACGGCACGCTGGGCAGCAACCTGTTGATGCCGCTGATGACCCGTCCGAACACCGTGCCGTGGAATCAGCGCGGCAAGGATCGCTACACCACCGAAGCGCTGCGGTCTGGCAACAGCGTCGACCGGGTGGATACGGAATGGGTTGATCCGGGCCTTGCCGGTCTGGGTACTGAAGATGAAGTGCGCGCGTGGTGGTTCGAGCTGGTCGAAGCTATGGGCATCGACGAATTCATGTTCCGCCGCATGCTCAACAGCCGCATTGACCCGCAAAAACATCCGGAATTGGCCAAAGCCGTTGTTGATCTGCGCCCCAAGGTCGAGGAGTGTCTGCGCGACAAGGGGATGCTGGACGAAGTGTACCGCTTTGATCCCGACGAATTTAACCCAGCCGTGCCTTTGGGCGGCAACCTGTTGTTTGCCGCGCCGTCCCGCGACATCTCGCAACAGGGGCTGGCGCGCGATCATCGCTTCATCAATCTGGTCTTTGAACATGGGCTAGCCGAACAGGGTATCGCCATCTCGCAAACCCTGATTGACACGCTGCACCAGACCTTTGGCCGCGACGGAACAAGCCACCCGTTGTTTACGGCGCTCAACATCGAAGAAGAGATGTATGAGCAGCTTGTCGATATCTCTGCCCGCCGTCGGGAACGTGGCGATGTGGCCTTGACCGATGATGAATTTGCGTTGCTGTTGACCGTGCCCTTCGCCTTTACGGCAGAACAGATTGGCCCCGCATTCCCGGAAAGCTTCAAGAACGAGATCGTGCAAATCCGCAAGACCAACGGGGCGGCGCTGCGCGAGCAGACCAAGGGCATCTTTATCCCGATCGAGCCGGAAACATATCTGCCACGCCTCACTTTGCTGGAGAACGCGCTTTATGGTCGAATCTCCATGGTTGCGGGTGCGAAGGGGGAGTTGATCGAAGATCTGGTTGCCGAACTGATCAGCGACAACAATCTGCGGCGACAGGTGGCTGAAACGATCTTTGATATCCGCACGGGGCTTGGCGGTACCAACTTGCCAACGATCTTCCACGAACGCGCGGCGTTTTCCCGGGCCGGTATCAAGCGCCCGGACATTCTGGTGCTTGATCGGGCGTTGGCAAGCCATGGCGGCGATCAGCGACGCAAGACGCGGACGGCCCTGCGCAAGCTGTTGCCTGACGCCACACTGATTTTCCTTGAGGAACATTTCAACAACCCGGATGCCTATGACCTTTTTATCGAGATCAAGGATGGGCGCATCGACGGTGTGCAAGCCAATGAAGATGATGAGGAGGCCGATGACCTGAGCCGCAAGTTGCGGGTCATCTCTCGGGCTGAGTTGTTTTCGGGGATCGACAGTCGAAATCAGCGCCTGCTTGCCTTTGCCGCGCAGTGGTACACTGCCGAAGAGGGGCAGCGCATCTTTTCGATGGAGGAGAAAGCGGATGCTGCGTATCTGTGCGTCAAGGGCAGCGCCGTGCTCAGCTACGATTCCGATGATGGTCAAGACAGACAGGTGTCCGTGGTCGAACCGGGTCGTTTGATCGGCGACCTTGCGATCATCCTGGACGAGCCGCGCCAGCTGCACCTGACCGCCCTGTCCGAAGTGACATTCCTGCGCATCGGTGCGGCGGAGTTCCGTGCTGTGCTGGAAGAGGATGCAGATGTCTTGATGAGCTTGCTGCACACCGTTGCAAGCCATTTGACGGGGGCGGCCGAGTTGTTGCGCCAGGCCAATGTGCAAATTCCGCAGGACGAGGGCCCGCCGCCCCCGCCGATTGACGACTGATGGGTGTTCTCAGCTTTGATTATCGCCCGCATGCGCGCTTCATCGATCCCGCGCGGGATCGCGCGCAGCTGTGGCGGTTGATCCTTGGCGTCATTCTGGTCGCGGGGTTCTTCCTTGTTCTCAGCCAGCTGGTGTTCGGCACCATTCTCGGCTTGTTGGAGCCGCAGACAGCCAATGCCGTTCTGCGCGACGCCCAGACTGGCCAGACGGCGGGTGGCATGCTTTTGCTCTTGTTCCAGTTGGGTCTTTTGGCGGTCTCTGCCGCACTGGTCGTGATTGTGGTGCACAACCGTCGCCCCGCGACACTGATTGGGCCCGTGAGCCTTGCTGTGCGCCAATTCACGGCGGTGCTGTTCATGATGGTTCTGTTGACCGCTGCGTTGTGGCTGTTGCCCCCTTATGACGCAGGCGAACCGCTGTCGCAGAATATGAATGTAGGCCGGTGGCTGATTTTGCTGCCCATCGCAATTGTCGCTGTTTTTGTGCAGATCGGCGCGGAAGAGGTTCTGTTTCGCGGCTACTTGCAGCAGCAGCTGGCGGCGCGGTTCAAGTCACCAATCATCTGGATGGTTGCGCCAGCCATGCTGTTTGGATTTGGCCATTACCTCCCCGAGAGCGCGGGCAGCAATGCGGTCACGATTGCGCTTTGGGCGACGCTGTTCGGGATATTGATGGCGGACCTGACGGCGCGCTCGGGCACCCTTGGTCCTGCAATGGCCGTGCACTTTTCCAACAACATCTCGGCCATGGTTCTGACGGCCACCCCGGACGAGATGTCCGGTCTTGCCTTGTATGTTTTGCCCTTCGGCATTGGGGACGAGGCGGCGATGGCCGCGTGGCTGCCGGTGGACTTCGGTTTCATGCTGGTCAGTTGGCTTGCGGCCCGCCTTGCCATTCGCGCTTGATTGCATTTGGCGCGGCCCCGGATTATCTGACATGCACCACGGCAGCAGGAAGCCCACATGAACTGGATTACCAACTACGTCCGGCCCCGGATCAATTCGATCTTTTCGCGGCGCGAGACACCGGACAATCTGTGGACCAAATGCGATGACTGCGGCACCATGCTGTTTCACCGCGAGTTGTCGGACAATCTGAACGTCTGCACCAACTGCAACCACCACATGGCGATCACGCCGCGTGATCGGTTCACCGCACTGTTTGATGGCGGCATCTTTACCGAGGTTGAGGTGCCTGCGCCGTTGGCCGACCCCCTGCATTTCCGCGATCAGAAACGATATCCCGACCGGATGAAGGCCGCCCAGAAGGCCACGGGCGAGGAAGAAGCGATGCTTGTCGCGCGCGGCGAGATTGGCCGTACGCCCATCGTCGCCTGCGCACAGGACTTTTCCTTCATGGGTGGATCCATGGGCATGTATGTGGGCAACGCCATCATCGCCGCCGCCGAAGAGGCGGTGAAGCTGAAGCGCCCGTTGGTTCTGTTTTCCGCCGCAGGTGGTGCGCGGATGCAGGAGGGTATCCTGAGCCTCATGCAGATGCCCCGGACAACCGTGGCCGTGCAGATGCTGAAAGAGGCGAACCTGCCCTACATCGTTGTGCTGACCCACCCGACGACCGGTGGTGTGACGGCCAGCTATGCCATGTTGGGTGATGTGCATATCGCTGAACCCAACGCCCTGATCTGTTTTGCCGGTCCACGCGTGATCGAACAGACCATCCGTGAAAAGCTGCCCGAAGGGTTTCAGCGGGCCGAGTATCTTCTGGATCATGGCATGCTCGACCGCGTCACAAGCCGGACCCAAATGCGCGACGAGTTGATCACGATCACGCGTATGTTGATGGGCCTGCCCCCCGCCGTCAAAGGCGACCTGCCGGCACCTGATCCTGCCCCGACCGAGGCCGAGGACGCCGCACAGGAATGAGCGCCGGTTCCGATGCCATCCTCGCACGGATGATGGCGCTGCATCCCAAGGTGATCGACCTGACGCTTGACCGCGTGTGGCGACTGCTTGAGGCACTGGGCAACCCGCAGAACGATCTACCGCCCGTCATCCATGTCGCAGGCACCAATGGCAAGGGGTCGACCCAGGCCATGATCCGTGCGGGTCTTGAGGCCGCAGGGCACCGCGTCCACGCTTACACCTCGCCGCATCTGGCGCGCTTTCACGAGCGTATTCGGCTGGCAGGGGATTTGATTTCAGAGCCTGATCTGACGGCCTATCTGGACGAATGCTATGCCGCCAATGGTGGCGATGACATCACCTATTTTGAAATCACGACCTGCGCGGCCATCCTTGCCTTTGCGCGCACGCCTGCGGACTACACGCTGCTTGAGGTGGGCCTTGGCGGGCGGTTGGATGCCACCAATGTCATTGCCAAGCCTGCGCTGACGATCATCACGCCGGTGTCTATGGATCACGAGGCGTTTCTGGGCGACACGCTGGCCAAGATCGCGGGTGAAAAGGCCGGGATCATCAAGCGGCAAGTGCCCTGTATTGTTGGTCCACAAGATGAAGACGGGTTGAATGTGATCGAAGCGCAGGCCATGCGGCTGGGCGCGCCGCTACAGGTGTACGGTCAGCACTGGCATGCAGCACCCGAACGGGACGGGATGGTGTATCAGGACGAAGCTGGTCTGCTCGATTTGCCGCGTCCTGTGCTGCCCGGCGATCACCAAATCCAGAATGCAGGTATGGCGCTGGCAGCTTTGCGACATCTGGGATGTGACGAGGCGGCTTGTCTTGCCGCGGTGACAAACGCCGAATGGCCCGCCCGAATGCAGCGCTTGCGCACGGGTCCTTTGGCAAAGCGTGCGGCTGCAGTTGGGGTGGAGTTGTGGCTGGACGGCGGTCACAACCCGGCGGCAGGGGTGGCGATCGCAAGTGTCCTGCGCAGCCTGCCCAAACGGCCCACGCATTTGATCTGCGGTATGCTCAATACAAAGGATGCGCGCGGGTATCTCGAACCGCTGGCGGCAGAGGTGGACGGGCTGACCGCTTTGTCCATTCCGGGTGAAGCGAATACATTGCCGGCGGCAGAAACGGCCAAGGCCGCGCGCGATGTCGGTATGACGGCGACGGAGGCTGAAAATGCGGAAGCCGCCCTTGAAACGATCCTGACCCGCCATCCCAACGCCCGCGTCTTGATCTGTGGGTCGCTCTATCTGGCCGGGTCGGTTTTGCGGGAAAACGGCTGACGCTGCCCGATCTCTGGCCGGGTGGAGCAGGTCGTATTGGCCGATCTGCGGATTGCGCCGGTGCGTCAATGGCAGGGTCAAGCCGCCCAATCCACACTTTGCATTTCCCGCAAGCGCGACGCCGTGCGTTCAAATTCGAACGTCCCTTCGCCCTCAAGGTATAGCATTTCCGGCGTGTCAGCGGCCGAGCAGATCAGTCTCACACGCGCCTCGTAAAGCGCGTCGATCAGGGTCACAAAGCGCTTGGCTTCGTTGAAGTTGCTGCGGCCAAGGCACGGGATATTGTCGATCATCAGAACCTTGCAGGCCTCTGCAACGGCTAGAAAATCGGCCGGGCCCAGCGGTTTCGAGCACAGGTCAAAGAAGTTGCTGCGCCCGATCCCGTTGCGGAACTGTGGAATGGTCACGGTGCGTCCGTTGACCGTCAGGTCCAACGGCTCCGACGCGCCGCCGGACAGGTCGGACCAGATCGCATCCATCCCTGCCCGTGCTGCGCCGCCCAATGGTGAGAAATAGACGGGGCTTCCGGACAGGCGGTCCTGCCGGTAATCGGTGGGAGAGGCCAGTTCCCACACCTCCATCTTGTCTTTCAAAAGGTCAATGAAGGGCACGAAAAGCTGCCTGTTCAGACCATCCTTATAGAGGTCATCCGGCACCCGATTTGATGTGGTCACCACGACAACACCAGCCGCAAACAGCGCCTCGAACAAGCGGCCCACAATCATCGCATCTGTGATGTCGGTGATCTGCATTTCGTCAAAGGCGAGCAGGCGGACCGAGGCGGCGACATCTACAGCGACCGGGGCAATTGCGTCGTCCACGCCCTTCTGCCGGGCGACGTGCATGGCGGCATGAATTTCCTGCATGAAAGCGTGGAAATGGACCCGCCGTGCCGGAACGTCGAGGCGCGCGGCAAAGAAGTCCATCAGCATCGACTTGCCGCGTCCGACACCGCCCCACAGATAAAGACCCTTGGGCGCTTCGGGTGCTTTTCGAAACAGCCCCTTTTTCACGGGCGCAGCAAGGGCCGCACGGATACGCTCAAACTCAGGCAGAACGGCCAGTTGGGCATCGTCACCTTGCAGCTCGCCCTTGTCTACAAGCGTTTGATATTCGGTCAGCAAATCGGTCATTGCCCCTGTGGTAGCGCGCACGCCGCCGCATGGGAAGCCCAAGGGAAATCGGGTCAGTTCAGCTTTGGTGATGTGACGCCAAGAATTCCTGATTTGACGCATGTACCTGCGTCCATACAGTCGAGCGTATCAATCAAAGGCGCTTGCATGACCGACCGTACCCCGCTGTTTACACCCGTCCTTATCGTGGGCTGCGTCATCATCATGGTCAGCTTTGCGGTGCGCGCCTCATTTGGTGTGTTCCAGATCCCCATCGCGGAGGAGTTCGGCTGGCTCCGTACCGAGTTCTCACTCGCCATTGCGATTCAGAACCTTGCGTGGGGGATCGGCCAGCCGATCTTTGGTGCGATTGCGGAGAAAATCGGGGATCGCAAAGCCATTTTCATGGGTGCGATCATCTACGCTGTGGGTCTGGTGCTGAGCGCCGGAGCCACGACACCGATCGAGCATCAGCTCTATGCTTGGCTGGTTGGTTTCGGCGTGGCTGGCACCGGTTTTGGCGTCATCCTCGCCGTTGTGGGCCGTGCCAGCAGTGACGAAAACCGGTCCATGTCACTGGCGGTCGTGGCGGCGGTGGGATCGGGTGGGCAGATATTTGGCGCGCCCGTGGCCGAATGGATGCTGAGTTTCATGCCGTGGCAGTCCGTGTTCCTGTGGTTTGCGCTGGCTATCATTCTGTTGGTTCTCACGTTGCCCGCGATGAAGGTTCCGTCCATGGCATCGAAGGCGGAGTTGGAGGAATCGCTGGGTCAGGTTCTGGTGAAGGCGTTCAAGGACCCGTCCTATACCCTCATCTTTCTGGGCTTCTTTTCCTGCGGTTATCAGGTCGCCTTTATGACAGCGCACCTGCCCGCCTTCGTGACGGAAGTGTGCGGCCCGATTGTTCCCGGCGGAGTGCTGCACAATATCGGGATCACAACGACGTCTGCTTTAGGGGCCGTTGCCCTGTCGTTGATCGGGTTGGCCAATATCGCGGGTACGTTGGCAGCTGGCTGGGCGGGCAAGCACTTTCCCAAGAAGTACCTGTTGGCGGGCATCTACGCGGGACGGACGGTGGTTGCATCGCTGTTCATCATCCTGCCCATGACGCCGACGACCGTCATTATGTTCTCTATCGCGATGGGATCTTTGTGGTTGGCAACGGTTCCGCTGACCAGCGGTCTGGTCGCCCACATCTATGGCTTGCGGTACATGGGCACGTTGTACGGCATCATTTTCCTCAGCCACCAGTTGGGGTCTTTTCTGGGTGTGTGGCTGGGTGGGCGGCTTTACGACGCTTACGGAACATACGATCAGGTCTGGTGGATCGGCGTGGCAATCGGCGCGTTCAGTGCCATTGTGCATCTGCCGATCCGCGAAAAGCCCTTGGGTCAGCCAGCAGCCGCTTAACCGCGTGACGCGCGGATCGCCTCAAGAACCATATCGGTATGAGTGTGGGGCAGGGAGTGCCCCGCTTCTGGAACGACGACTTGATGGGCGTTTGGGTTCCACTCAGCCAGCGTGTCTTTGCAGCTCAGAGGGATGACACCGTCTTCTGCCGCCCAGACGGCAAGGACGGGGACACCGGCCGCCGCGATGGCCCTGTGCTGATCTTCGCAGGTCGTACGCAGCAGGCCGCGCAAACTGGACAGCACCGCGGGAAAGTAGCCGCGCCGCGTGGTTTCGGCATGCTGCAGATCATATATCCCGTCAACCGTTGTGGGCAGATGCTCTTCTGCTTTGATGCCGCGCCTCACTTCCCAAGGGTAGGCCGCCAGAAACAGCCAATCGCCTATGATCGGCAGGTCGCGGGCCAGAGCGATGCGGCTGCCGGCAAGCTCGAACATACCTGCCGGAGCCAGCAGGATGAGTTGTTTGACGCGCTGCGGATGGCGCGCTGTGAAATGGGCTGCGACAGCGCCCCCCATTGAGTAACCAAGCACCGTCAGGTTTCCGTCGATATTCTGGTCGCCGAGCAAGTCGACCAGTTGTCGATCAAAAAAGTCGGCGTCCTGATCACCCCTGATCCGGTCGGAATAGCCGCGCCCATACAGATCATAGACGAGGACCCGGAACCCCATCAGGGCCAGTCCTTTCGCCATGCCCCGCCACACGAACGAAGGGGTCGTCAGCCCGTGAATGCAAACGGCAACCGGGCCACGTTCCGGTCCCAACCATTCGTAGTGCGTGGTGCCCTGGGACAGCAGGGCAAATTGCCCGGGTGCTCTTGCGCGCTGGGCGTCGGACATGCCCGACCGCATGAGTTCGGTCGTTATCGGTATGGCCAGAATGCCCAACAGGATCACCACGACCCACATCACGCGGCGGTCCACCGATCCAGAATGTAGCGGCTGGTCATCAGGTCCAAATGTGCGCCGCCGCCATTCTTGAACAGGGTGATATCCTCGTCGTTTCGGGTGAACGCGTTCAGATCGTAGTAGTCGGCCAACAGGTGGTCGCGGCTGATCGTACCGGCCTCAAGCGGGATTTTCACCTCCCCAATATGACCGATGGTTGTGTCGAAACTGTCCACGAACACGCGGGATTTCAGCAGGGCCGTGTCATCCACCTCTCGCATGTCAGGGCGGTAAGCGCCGATCAGGTCGATGTGCTGGCCGGGTTGCAGCCAGTCGCCCTGGATCACGGGTTCGGTCGACATAGTGGCGCTGGTGATGATGTCGGCGCGGCGCACGGCCTTTTCCAGATCATCGGCCACAGTCAGCGTGGGCCGCTCCGCCGCCATCGCCAGCGCATTTGCACGGGTGCGGTTCCAGATGTGAAAATTAGCGCTGGGGAAGATCGCGGAGTAGGCATCGTGCAGAGCCCGACCCACTGTTCCGGCACCCACAATCAGGATGTTGTTGCTGTCAGGACGGGCCAGTTTGCGGGCCGCCAGCAGGCTATCGCCCGCGGTTTTCCACTTGGTTACAAGATGGAAGTCGATGATGGCCTGCAATGTGCCGTCGCCATCGGAATAGAGGTTCACACCCCCATTGATCATCGGTGCACCCCTGCCGGGATTGCCGGGAAAGACCGTTGCGGTTTTGACAGCCATGCCCATTCCGTCGATCCACGCCGCGCGGCTGAGCAGTGTGTCCGGATCGCGATACAGGAACGTGTCTCCGATTTCAGCCTTGGGCAGGGTGTGCCCGGCGGCGAACGCATCGGTCAGGCCGATCCAGTCCAACACCGCCTCGCCTTCCGTAAATGGAATATAGGGGACCGAAGTCACGCCGCTTCGCTTTCCGTCAGCAAGCCTTCTTTCACCAGTCGGTTTGCCCAGCCGTCCGGGCCCTTGAAGTGATGTGTGCGCCAGCCACGCATCTGGGCGGCGGCGATGTTGTCGGCGCGGTCATCGGTAAAAATCAGGCTTTCGCCGCGCAGGCCGCTCGCGTCCTCAAGCATCTTGTAGATATTCGCGTCGGGCTTGACGACCTGCATATGGCCCGAGATGAAGTCGCGGTCGAATTCGTTCAGAAACGGATAGCGGGTGGCAGCGAAGTCGTAGCTGCCAATACCGAAATTGGTGAGCGAAAATACCGGCACCTCGTTGGCCTGAAGCGCTTTCATCAGGCGGACCGAATGGTCGATTGCGGGTGACGCCATTTCAATCCAGCGGTCGTGCCACATGCGAATTTCGTCCCGCCAATCGGGGTACTCTTCGGCGGCCGCATAGATGGTTTCGGTAAACGGGTGGCCCAGATCGACCTTTTCGTTCACGCCATGCAGATCGACGGCCTTGAACATGGCGCGACGACGGTCTTCGCCAATCACGCTGTCATAGAAGCGCTCGGGTTGCCATTCGATCAGCACGTTGCCGATATCGAACACCACAGCTTTGATCATCATCTTTTGGCAGCCCTTAATTCTCTTTCCAATGCGTCCAGAAAACGCGATCTGTCAGCCTTGGTAAAGCCCTTCCCGCCGCCTTGCCGAAACGGGTCTGCCGCGCGCAGGTCGGCCATCAGGTCGCGGGTGGCGAGCACGTTGCCGATATTGGCGGCTGTCAGCGCTTCGCCGTTGTGTTTGAGCACCCGCGCACCCGCTTCGACGCATTTGGCGGCAAGGGGGATATCGCCTGTGATCACCACGTCGCCCGTTGTCGCCCGATCCGCGATCCACATGTCCGCGATGTCAGGACCTTCCGGCACGATAACAGTCTCTACCAAAGGGTTTTGCGACGGGCGTAGTCCGCCGTTGGACACGACTTTCATCGGCACCTTGTGGCGTGTTGCGACCTTTTCGGCCTCTGCTTTCACCGGGCAGGCGTCGGCGTCAATATAGAGGGTGGTCATGCCCAAAGGTGTTCCGCATGGAAGGCGACGTGGTCCTCCATGAAAGTCGAAACAAAGAAGTAGGAGTGGTCGTAACCCGGCTGCATCCGGAACTGGATTTGCTGACGTCGGGCAGCGGCGGCTTCGGCCAGCGCTTCGGGTTTCAGCAGGTCGATGAACTGGTCATTGGTGCCCGTGTCGATCAACATCGGCCCGTCAAAGCCCCGATCCCGCATGCAAAGGGTGGCGTCGTGCGGCGACCAGAGGTCTTCATTGCTTCCCAGATATGCCGAGAGCTGCTTGCGTCCCCAGTCGCTGGCGCTGGGGTTTGTGATAGGCGAAAACGCTGACACAGACCGAAAGCGGCCCGGAGCAGACATCGCCATGGTCAGCGCCCCGTGCCCGCCCATGGAGTGGCCGGTGATCGACTGGCGATCCATATCGACGGCGAACGTGTTGCCCAGAAGCTCTGGCAAGTCCTCCATCACGTAATCCCACATGCGGTAGTGGCTGGCCCACGGTTCTTCGGTTGCGTTCACGTAGAAGCCGGCGCCCTTGCCCAGGTCATAGCCATCATCGTCAGCCACCTCGTCGCCGCGCGGGGATGTATCGGGAAAACACAGGGCAATCCCGTGTTCTGCCGCCCAGGCTTGCGCGCCCGCCTTGGTCATGGCGTTTTCGTGTGTGCAGGTCAGGCCCGACAGATACCAGAGCAGGGGGACGGGCCCGTCTTGGGCTTCCTGCGGCAGGAACAGGCCGAATGTCATGTCACACGAACAGGCGCTGGAGCGGTGGGTATAGATCCCTTGGGTACCGCCGAAGCAGGCGTTTTCGGAGTTGGTTTGCATGGGCGTGATCCTCTCTGTTGGTTCATCGCTAGCGGGCGTTGGCGCTTGCGGCAAGTTTCGGGAGCCTCCGGCGGGAGTTTATTTGGCAAGATGAATGCGGATCAGCTTACCCATGCAATGACGGCGGTAAGGGTGACGACGCTGAGGGCGGTCGAGACGAGGATAGCGGCGGAGACGCGTTGGGGTGCGACGCCGTAGTGTTGGGCGAGCATGTAGATGTTGCCCGCAACCGGCATGGCGGCGCAGGCGATGATCATGGCAGCCCCGAACGGTTCGACGTTGAAAAGATAGATGGCGGAGAAGGCGACAAAGGCCGGGTGCAGCACCAGTTTACAGAAGCTGAGCCAGCCCGCGATCTGGATGCGTTCTGTGGTTTTTGAAGCGAGCGATGCGCCGATGGCGAAGAGTGCACCGGGTGTCGCAGCGCCGCCAAGGATGCTGAGGAAATCATTCATCGGGTCTGGGATCGGGATTTGTAAGCCGGACCACAGCAAGCCAAGTGCCATTGCCACGATCATTGGGTTTTTGATCAGGCCTATGCCAATGGTTTTTATGATGGCTGGCGACATGCGTCCGTCCCGGCCCACTGTGATCAGGATGACGATCAGGCTGGAAAAAACGATGAGGTCCGTGGCCAGCACAAGCATCACCGGGCCAATAGCTTGAGGGCCGAAGAGGAGTGCCAGCATCGGCAGACCCAAAAAGCCCGCGTTGCCGATCACCGCGCATTGCGCCTCGACCGCGTTGGTCTGTACGTCGAGCCCACGCAAGAAGCCGACCATGGTGGCGATGCCGTAGACGAAGGCGGTGCCCCATAGGTAGGCCGCGACCAGCCGAGCATCCCAGACCTCGGCCAGTTCCAGGTTCGCGGCAAAGCGGAAGATCATCGCGGACAGGGCAAAGTAAAAGACGAACTTGGTGAGGTAGGCGGTTGCCTCTTCCGTGAAGAACCGCGTGCGGCCTGCCCAATAGCCAAGGCCGATCAGGGCAAAAAAGGGTAGGGTCTTCAACAGGATCGGCAACATGGGTCAGGGATAGCGCGTGTGGCGCCGCCTATCCACTGCCGATCAACACCCCGGCTGCAAAAACCAACGCGCCCCCTACGACCACCTGCAGAGTTGCCCGCCAGAATGGCGTATCCATGTACTTGTTCTGAATCCATGCGATGGCCCACAACTCGACAAAGACCACGAAGATGGCGGTGATCGTGGCGGTCCAGAAGTCCGCGATCAGGTACGGCAGCGCGTGGCCCAAGCCCCCGACAGTGGTCATGATGCCGGACGCAAATCCGCGTTTGATGGGCGAGCCGCGGCCAGACAATTGGCCGTCGTCGGATGCAGCCTCGGTAAAGCCCATCGATATGCCCGCGCCCACGGATGCTGCAAGGCCGACAAGGAACGTGGTCCAGGTGTCTTGGGTCGCAAAGGCCACGGCGAAGATGGGCGCGAGGGTGGAGACGGAGCCGTCCATCAGACCCGCAAGGCCGGGTTGGACATAGGTCAAGATGAACTGGCGATGCGCTTTCTCATCTTCGGTGGACCGTGTGTCCGGGTCGAGATGGGCGGCTTCCAGTGTTTCGGCCTTTGCTTCGTGCCCTGCCTCGGCGGCGGCGAGATCGCCAAGCAATTTGCGCGTTGCCGCGTCAGAGGTGCGGGCGGCTGCGGCGGCATAGAAGCGTTCGGCATCGCGTTCCATGGCTTCGGCTTCGGACCGGATACGTTCGAGGCTCAGGTTTTCGACCAGCCACACGGGTCGGCGGGCGTAGTAGCCAGACACGTGTTCGCGCCGGATCAGGGGGATCGTGTCGCCAAAGCGGTCTCGATGCAGGTCGATCAGGCGCTGGCGGTGGTCGTCTTCTTCCAGCGCCATGTCTTCGAAGATGGCGGCACTTGCGGGGTAATCCGTGCGCAACCGCTCGGCATAGCCGCGATAGATGCGTGCATCGTCCTCTTCGGATGAAATGGCGAGGGCCAGAACCTCTTGCTCGGTCAGGTCGCTGAAGCGTTTGCGTTGGGTCGTGAAGCGCATCGTACCACCGTTACTTTAGAACCATTCCAAACTATCATGCCCCACAGGATCGAAGATGCAACAGGCGGGATGACTTTTTTGGTATGGAAAGTGAACGAAGCGGTTTATATTGGCGTTATTCCCCGAAACAGGATGGCAGATGAACGACGCAACCCCCATCGTCCGCAAGGGCCGGAAATTTGACCAGGTGCTGGACGGCGCGCGCGATGTGTTCATGGTGGACGGGTTTGAAGGGGCAAGCGTGGATGACATTGCCCGCGCGGCAGGGGTCAGCAAGGCGACGCTGTACAGCTATTTCCCGGACAAGCGCTTGTTGTTCATGGAAGTTGCGAACACGGAATGTGCCCGCCAAAGCCAGGATGCCATCGACAATATCGACATGACAGCCGCCCCACGCGATGTGTTGTGTCAGGCGGGCAAGCACTTCCTGCGCTTCATCACCTCGAAATTCGGCCAGCAGGTGTTTCGCATCTGTGTGGCGGAATCGGATCGGTTTCCCGAGATCGGGCGTGCCTTTTACAAGTCGGGGCCGGAACGGATGCGGGCCGAGATGGGTGACTATTTTCGGGCTGCGGTTGAGCGGGGCGAGCTGAAAGTCGAGGACTTTACGCTGGCGGCGGATCAATTTGGTGAGCTGTGCAAAGCGGATCTTTGGCCACGCCTGATGTTTGGGGTCATTGATACCGTGACCGAGGACGACATCGACCGGGTCGTCGACAGTGCCGTCGAAACCTTCCTTGCGCGCTACGGCGTCTGACTTTTTCCTGATCTGACTTCTCGACTCGGGCCCGCGACTCAGCATATCCATAATCAGAACAAAATGCGAACATTTGCGTATGCCCGACCGTCGTATCCTGTCCATCTGGTTCCCCCGGCTGGGGGCCGAGCGCCTGATCCGCCGTCAGCCCATGCTGGCCGATCAGCCCGTTGCCGTGGTGGAGGAACACCAGAACATGCAGGTGATCACGGCCCTGAACGGGGTCGCGCAGGGCGACGGTTTGCAGGTCGGGCAACCGGTCCGCGATGCTCATGCCATGTGTCCGGGATTGTTGACGTTTCCCCGATCCGAGCAGGGCGAAAAGCAGTTTCTTGAGGCGCTGCAGCGCTGGGCGGGCAAGTTCAGCCCGTGGGTTGCACCCGAGGATGGCGACGCTTTGGTGGTGGACCTGACAGGCTGTGCGCATCTATTCGGGGGCGAGGCGGAGTTGATGCAGGTGGTGCAGGATGATTGCACCGATCTGGGCCTGAGCGTGTTGATGGGTGTAGCGGATACACGGGGGGCGGCGTGGGCGCTGGCCCGCTATGCAGGTCGTGCGACTGGATCGGATCGGTCCGGTGATGCCATTGATCAGGAGGCGCGCGCCACACGGTCCCGTGCGGGCAAGCGGCGGCATTGGACCAAGGGGGGGGCGGCCCCAGCCGTTGCGGCGCAGGCTCTTGATGTCACGCGTATTTCGCCGCCTGGCCAGACCTATAGCGCGCTGTCGCCCTTGCCTATTGCCGCCTTGCGGCTCGCGCCTGAGATGACCGCACAGCTGGGCCGTTTGGGCCTGCGCCGGGTTGGGGATTTGCTGGGGCAGCCGCGGGCCGGGTTGGCCCGCCGTTTTGGCCGGGGTCTGGTGCTGCGGCTGGATCAGGCGATGGGCAGTGCGCCTGAGCCTGTGTCGCCTGCCAAGCCGCCGGATCATTTTGCGGTGCGCATGACCCTGCCCGACCCCATTGGGTTGGCCGAGGACGTGATGGCAGCCATTGATCGTGTTTTGCCGAGACTGTGCAAGATGCTGGAAGATAAGGGAAAAGGCACGAGGCTGGTGATGTTGCAGGCCTTTCGCAGTGACCATGCGGTCGAGGTGGTAGAGGTGGGGCTGGCCCGCCCGACCCATGATCCACATCGCATTCGCCCGTTGTTGGAGATGAAGATCGAGGGCATCGATGCGGGCTTTGGCATCGACATGATCCGCGTTCTGGCGGTGCAGGTGGAGCCCATGCACGACGTGATGACCGTGGGCCACCGGGAGGCCGGGGCGGCGGTGCAGGCGCGGTTGAACAACGCTAATGCGATGGACGATCTGATCGGGCGGTTGGGCGCGCGGGTGGGGCTGGATGCGATCCGCCGCTTTGAACCGGCGGACAGCAACATCCCTGAAAAGTCACATAAAATCATGTCTGCGGCCTGGTCAAAGCCGCATGAGGGGCCGTGGCCCTTGCCCCCGAACCCACGCCCCATGCTGCTGTGGCATCCCGAGCCTGTACACGCGCCTGCCACGCCCAAATTACCGCAAAGCTTTCGCTGGCGAGGGATGGATCTGACCCGGCAGCGGGCCATTGGGCCGGAACGCATTGCGCCGGAATGGTGGCTGGATGACCCGAACTGGCGGTCGGGGACGCGGGACTATTGGGTCACGGATACGGAGGACGGGCAGCGGTTGTGGCTGTTCTATGCGCATGGCGGAGGCATGTCGCCGGGGTGGTTTTGTCAGGGATCCTTTGCCTGACCCTGCGGTGAGGTTCAGGCTCTTCAGATAACCCCGAACTCTACGTCGACAAAGATGTGACCTCGAAAGGCCGAACGTTTGTTCCGAGTTGAGAGGGAAGATGGGGACTGCGGCCCGTTGCGCGGGTTTGCTCAAACGACTGACTACTGAGGCTTGGGAGCTTCTTCTTCATACATCTCCTCGAACCAACTCTGACGGTTATCCGCTTGTCCGATCATTCCCCGGTGACAAAACCGCATGCAAAGCCGCGGAGATGAGTGTTCGCAGCGGTTGGCTTTCATCCTGAGACAAAGCTTTTGCGCCAATTGAGACGCGACCGACGTAGAAATCGGAGATGATACTGAAGATCACGCCTACCTTCTGTTTGGCAGCGTCACCCCAAATCAGTGCGGCAAGCTCATCGACCATCGGATCAAACCCGTTGTCCGCATCGGTCTTGATCGGTAGGTATTGCGCGATGAAATCCACTGGCACCACAAGGTTCTGCCGTATCGCTGACCAATGGGTGCGTTGTCGAAGCCGTTCGCAAAGCAGATTGGAACGACGCAACGGGTGGGAAGATCCGAAAAGGCCTGATGAAGGAGCAGGGCAAGGCGGTCTAGGATGCGACCTCCAACTACGAATTTGACGCCGTCCTGCAAAGGTTCGCAACCGAGCTTGGGAGAGTCAGGTTAAAGGGAACTTTCGCGTATTGCGCCGTGTCTTCAAGCTGTAGGGTAGGAGCACGGCGCTGATGTGAAGAATGGCAAAGCCGCCGGACAGAAAAGCAATCCGTCAGGAGACGTTGCTTATTCCCGCATTCTCCCGCCGAACCAATTTAGCCGTCACCAGAATTTCTGCACCGCTCTCGCACGCCCCCAGAATGCCCGGAGAGAACAGCGAATTCGAAGGATACTTCCCTTAATTCGCCGTTGGACGTCGCTTGTTTAGCGGTGGGCGCGGCGAGCCGAACATGTTGTCAGCCAGATGAAAGACAAAGAACGCAAAGACGGCGGCCTCATCAGCGGGTTGGGCCAGCGGTGTCACGCGCGCGCCCAGCACGAACACCTCGTGTGACGTGCCGTTCTTGCGATAATGGGTCATTGTGGTGAACGCCTGCCCAACCTGCTCAACTTCCTGCCTGAACGACAGGGCGGCCTGATAGTCGGTGTCTTCACCAAGAAGCAGACGCGGCGATTCACCGATCAAATCAGCGCCTTCAAACCCAGACATGTTCTCAAGCGCCTGATTGATGAACAGGAACCTCAGAGGAGCCGTGGCATCGCTGCGAAACAGCAGCGTCGCGGGCAATTTGAGGGACTCCAGAAATTTACTGACAGCTTCGCTTTCCTTCAAACCACTCAACAGAGGATCAATAAGAGGGATCGTCGCGGCAGGCATCTTATTGATACCGGTATTCTGGTAGGTCACGCCCGCAAAGCCTTTCTGAACGCGCCAGGAGGTACGCCGATCGCCTTTGAGAAGGCCGCCGTCATGTGCGACTGGTTCGAAAAGCCTGTCGCATAAGCAATCTCGGCCAGAGGTGCGTTGCTCTGCGCCAGCATCTGCTTGACCCGCATCAGACGCCGCTGGATCAGGAATTGGTGCGGGCTTTCGCCCGTTGCAGCCTTGAACGCCCGGGAAAACCCAAAGGCGTCCCGGTCCAGCAGGCCCGCCATGTCGCTGAGGTCGAAATTGTGCTCCATCTCTGCTTCGATGAATTCAATCAACGTATTCAGTTCGGCTTGGGTCAGCGGGGCTGCACCAGCCTTTTGGGCATCAGAACCGTTGAAAGCCGTGAAAATCTCGTACGCAATGCGGAGCGAAATCGCTTCGGACAACACCCGCCAACCATCGTCTCCGGCGGCCATGACCGCATAGTGTTCCTCGACCAGTTTTTGCAGCGCCGGCCGAAAAAAGGAGGCACGCGGCTCAAGACCGCCTACACGTCCCAAACCCGGGTTGGATTCCGCAACGCGGTCAAGCAGAGACTGATTAATCGAAAGAAACGTGTTTGTCGTTTCGCCATCAAAATCATAGTGTTGATCAATGCCAGGGGGCATGAACGTCAACGATCCCGAACGAATTTCGGCGTCGTGCTTACCGCCACCCGCTTCGACCCGTAGCTTGCCCGCGGATTGGGTCGACAAGACAAGAACAGCATTACCGTATTCAGCATCGATATGCGATTGATGCGCCGCAACGGAAAAGCGTGCGCAATTGATTTCGGATTTTGGTCGAACAACGACGTGCCGTTGCTCCAGTTGGCTTACGGCATCCATCCAGTCAAATGCACGCAATGTAGGCCGTTTTTCCTGCGTCGCCGTTATTCGCGCATAGCTCATAGTGTCAGCTCCCGACGGGATCCCGTCAATATCAGCACGTTTGGCCCAATGCCCCGCCCGGAAGTGCTGAATAGGTCAAATTGTTGTCTCATAACCGCTCCCCGGTCTCAACTGCTGTCCGATCTGATATGCGATATATAGGTGTGTAATTCGATATGACCTTTCGAAAGTGACCTTTCTATCGAAATCTTGCGGGTACTGCCTCAAACGTCCTGCTCAACCAACGCAAGCCTGCGCCGCCACGCGCGGTGCGCCGCCTGATGCGTCGCCATAAGCTGCACTGTGCTTTCGTCATCGGCCTCGCGCGCAACGTCAATGGCTGCGCCAACCGAGTGGATCGCTTGGCGATGCCCTTCATGTAGGTTGCGCACCATCTCCCTGAGCGTGGGTATTCCGTTTGCAGTCGGCGGATTGACCGCAACAACCCCATCCGAATAATCAAGCACCGCGTGGCCGCCCAAATCCACAATATGGCCCGCGAGCGGGTCTATCGACATGTGCATCGCTTCGGCCTGCTCGCGAAAGCAGGCCTGTGCCAAAACCGCGCCGCGCCCAGACACATTCCATTCATAGCTTTTGGCTGTCCGCGACAAACGGCATGTGTTGCCGAGGATGTGGCACAGCGACTCGTGCAGTTGAGCAGGCTCTATCATGCAGGTGTCTCCGGCAGTTGAGCGGTTGGTTGGGCAAACGCCAACATTCAGACGCGCCTTACCTGCGCAGTTTCGTGATGCTCTTTCGAACCGGACTCATACACACCGCCTCAAAGGGCGACAGGCTTCGTCGTGATGTGCACGCACGTGTTCCTGTTTGCAATCATACCACCCATCGCAAATGGCGGCTTCCGGAAGTTTGCTCGATCCTGTCAACGATCGCGTATCGCAAGATTTCAATACGTCGGCCTGCGTCGAAAGAACGCAAGAGGGCCTGAACCTAAGTCGGCTTGTAACGTTTCAATGGACATTCAGAACGATGCATAGACGAGACCATGCCACAGACGAAGCGCTGCACTTCCAAGGGTCGGACTATCTACTTGTCGTGCGGCGACCCGGCGCGTGCCGGATCACAGTGCCAGCCAAGCATCATTTCCTCGATATCTATCTTGGGAAGTCTGACGGCACCTATGAGGTTGCGGGCTTTGAGGACCTTGGCACCGTTTCGAGGCCCTCCACATTCGTTTTCCTGCCTGCAAATGGTGAACGCGAGATCGCGGCGGCGCGTTCGGGGTGGAGCATACAGCTTGCCTTCGACGCTACCCGCATGGATAACGCGATTCAGGCAGCGGACAGTGGCAGTATCAACCTGAATGAACGGTCGGGTCTGCGCGCGATCTGCCACGCCGAAGACGACACTCTGCTTGCCATTGCGCAGCTGATCGCAGGGTTCTGGATTGACGAGTTGCCCAGCCCAACAAAGGAAGAAATCGATGCGGCCGCTACGTTGTTGATGCTCCGCATGCGCCATCATACGCGGCACAGCGACATACGCCCAAGAAAACCGGCTGCTTCATCCAGATGGGTGCAACGCGTTCTCGATCATATCGAGGCAGACCTGAGCGAGAGCCATACCCTGGAAGAGCTGTCCGAGATTGCTGGCGTCAGTCCGTATCACCTGTCACGCGAGTTCCGAAAAGCCACTGGCCGAAACGTACATCGGTATGTCACGGAACGGCGTCTCGCCCACGCCAAACGGAGCTTGCGTAATTCCGATGACTCGATTGTGTCGATCGCTTACGCATGCGGGTTCAGCTCGCAAAGCCATATGACAGATGTGTTCAACAAAGTGCTCGGTACGACGCCGGGAAGGGTCAGACGCGAAGCGATTTGACACCCGACTTGGCGCCTCAAGTGCCGCAGCAGCAACGGACTTTTCCAAGGCTTTCCAGAAAGAGCCAAGTTCAAGTTTTTTTTACAGCGTATTCCCAATTCGGTAGATCGTGCGTCGGCTGTCCAGTATCGGATCGAGAACCCTATGCTTTAGCGCCGATCAACGATCCGGACGGCTTTGCCTTGTGACCGGGCGACTTGCCCTGCGTCGGCGACATCCACAGTTACTGTAATGCCGATGGTCTGCTTGATCTGAGCGGCCAACGCCTGAGCCGCGTGAGCACGATCCGTGTTCTGATCGTTTGCTTCGCAAAGCACCCGCATCTGGTCCATGCGGTCGGGTTTGGACAGTTCGATCTGGAAATGCGGAGCGAGACCATGGGTGGCCATCAGGCATTCCTCGATCTGGGTGGGGAAGACGTTCACGCCGCGCAGGATGATCATATCGTCGGACCGTCCTGTGACTTTCTCCATCCGCCGCATGGTGCGTGCGGTGCCGGGCAGCAGACGCGTGAGATCGCGGGTGCGGTAGCGGATGATCGGGAACGCTTCCTTGGTGAGCGACGTGAAGACAAGCTCGCCCATTTCGCCCTCGGCCACCGGTTCACCTGTGTTCGGGTCGATGATTTCAGGGAAAAAGTGGTCTTCCCAGATGTGCAACCCGTCCTTGGTTTCCACACATTCCATGGACACACCGGGGCCAATGACTTCCGAGAGACCGTAAATATCGACCGCGTGCATGTCGAAGGCCTGTTCGATTTCGCGGCGCATGGCATTGGTCCAGGGTTCAGCGCCGAAGATGCCGACTTCGAGCGACGAGGCGCGGGGGTCGAGGCCCTGTGCGGTGAATTCATCAAGGATCGACAGGGCGTATGACGGGGTGACCGTGATGCCCTTGGGTTTGAAGTCTTCGATCAGCCGAACTTGGCGGGGTGTCATGCCGCCAGAGATTGGGATGGTTGTAAGCTCGAGTGCGTCGGCCCCAAGGTGGATGCCCAAACCCCCGGTGAATAGGCCGTAGCCATAGGCATTGTGTAGCAGATCGCCGGGTGTCATCCCTGCGGCGCGCAAAGATCGGGCGACGACCTGGCCCCAATGACTGAGGTCGTTTTCGGTGTATCCCACGACGGTCGGTTGGCCTGTCGTGCCGGATGATGCGTGGATGCGTTTCACCTGATCGCGCGGGACGGCGAACATGCCGAACGGGTAGTTGGCGCGCAGGTCCTGTTTTGTGGTGAAGGGGAATTTTGCCAGATCGCTGAGGGAGATCAGGTCGTCCGGGTGGATGCCCGCGGCGTCGAAGGCGGCTTTGTAGTGCGGCACATTTTCGTAGGCGTGCGCGAGGGACCATTTCATGCGGTCGAGTTGGAGCGCCTCAATCTCGTCCCGGCTGGCGATTTCGATGGGGTCGAGGGTGTTCGGGGCGGGCGTGAGGTCTTTCATTCTGCGTCCTCGTCGAAATGGGTGCCTTGGATGGTGCGCGACAGGCCACGGAACAGGGCGATCTGGCGGTTATCTGCGCCTGTCACGGTCACATCATAGGTGCCGGAGCGGCCTTGGCGGGCTGTTTCGGTCGCGGTGGCGGTGAGCAGTTCACCGGGTCGTCCGGGCGTGAGGTAGGTGATCTGGTTTTGTTGGGCAACTGTGAGCATGTTATAGGTATTGCAGGCAAAGGCGAAGGCGCTGTCGGCCAGCGTGAAGATCATGCCGCCGTGGCAGATACCGTGACCGTTCAACATGTCGTCGCGCACCGACATGGTCAGCGTGGCGTGACCTGGTGCGATATGTTTGATCTCCATGCCGAGCGCCTGGCTGGCCTGGTCAGAGGCCCACATGCTGTCGGCGCTGCGCTGGGCGCGCTGCTGTGGTGTCATCCGGCATCCTCCCTTATGCGTTTCAGACTGGCGTGACATTGCATGGGTTCTGTAACACGTTCAAGCGCATTGGCTTGCCTCTTGAAATTGTGGCCGCGCCGCGCAAGTGTTGCGGCATGACGCTTCACACGCCTCCTCCCTCAAATCTGCGAGAAATGCCAAGCCCGCAGGTCGCTTTCCATCGGACCGAGTTGTCGGTGATCCTGTCCCTTTATGGCCGCATGGTGGCCGCGGGCGAATGGCGCGATTACGGGATTTCCTGCCTGAAGGAAGTTGCCGTGTTTTCCGTGTTTCGACGGACGGCGGAAAACCCGATGTACCGGATTGAGAAGCGCCCAAAGCTGCGCGGCAAGCAAGGCATGTACGCCGTTATTGGTATGGATGGTCAGGTGCTGCGCCGAGGGCATGATCTGAAGACCGTGTTGCGGGTACTGGAGCGCAAGCTGATCCGGGCCGTTGAGTGATCCAATTGTCCGCTGACGCGGGCGCGACTTATTTTTGCTGACGAGGGGCGCTGCCCCTCGAGCTCCCCGGGATATTTTCAGCCAGAAGAAGATCAGGGACGTAAGTGGTTGGTGATATCGCCACCGCCTTTGGCCGCGATACGTTTTTTGGCGGTGTCGATGGATTCTTCGACCACTGACATGTGAAACGCGTTGGCGTGGATCATGTGGGTGGGGCTTGTGACGAGGGCAACATGCCCTTTCCAGAACAACAAGTCACCGGGCTGGTGTGGGCCGTTGGCTGTTTCGAACGCTGCCTCTTGCTGGTCGCTGTCGCCGGGGCATGGGATGCCTGCGGTGGTGAGTGCAATTTGGGTGAGGCCGGAGCAGTCGATGCCTGCCCGTGTGTTGCCACCCCAGAGGTATGGGGTGCCGAGGAAGAGGCGCGCAGTTTCGATGGCGTTTGCCGTGAAGGGCAGCGGCGAAAGTTGTGCCTTTGGCACGTGGCCGAAGGCTGTTTCGATGAAGTCGGGTGTGTCCGACAATGCCGTGACCTTTGCGCCGAAGGTCAGTGTTGCCGTTTCGGCGGTCTTAATGTTTGCGGCACTGTAGGCATGGGCGGCGGGCGTTATGACCAAATGCGTTGCGGGCGTGACAGGGCCGATTGCGGTTGCCGGAACAAAGCCGACATAGCCGTCGAGATCGGCACGGACATAGGCGTGGCCGTCTGTCTGCACAAGCACAGTGACTGTCGCCCCTGCAATGAGTTGCCGGTCGCGTGGGCCGCTTGGCCGCGACAGCAGATCTGTATGGGCGGCAGAAATCTGGCCCGGCGTCGTGCCATCGACCAAGTGGGGGTCGGGTGTTGTGCGGCGGTCTGTCAAAGGTTCAACATCTGCGGCAAAGCATCAAGCAGGGCGCGCGTGCCTTGGCCGACGCCGCCTTTTGGTCGTGCGGGCGCGTCGCTGGGTTGCCATCCGTAGATGTCGAAATGCATGTAGCGGCTTGTGTCCACGAACCTTCGCAAGAACAACGCTGCGGTGATGGAGCCCGCGAACCCGCCTTTGGGCGCGTTGTCCAGATCGGCGATCCCGGGTTCGATCATCGCCTCGTAAGGCGTGTGGAAAGGCATCCGCCAGACAGGGTCGGCGGTGGACGTTGCTGCAGCCTCAAGTGCGGACACCAATTCAGGATCATCCGTATAGTAGGGCGCGAGGTCGGGGCCGACGGCGACGCGCGCTGCACCCGTGAGCGTGGCCATGGATATGATGAGATCGGGTTCGCCTTCGTCAGCCAAGGTCAGCGCGTCGGCCAGTACCAGGCGCCCTTCGGCGTCGGTGTTGTTGATCTCGACAGTAAGGCCCTTGCGACTGGTCAGGATGTCCTGCGGGCGAAAGGCGTTGCTGGACACGCTGTTTTCGACGGCCGGAATCAGCACGCGCAGTTGCACGGGCAGCCCGGTCGCCATGATCATGTGGGCAAGGCCCAGCACGGCGGCGGACCCGCCCATATCCTTTTTCATCAGCCCCATTGAGCTGCCGGGTTTGAGGTTCAGCCCGCCGGTATCAAAGCACACACCTTTGCCCACAAGTGCAAGTTTTGGACCTTTGTTGCCCCATCTCATGTCGATCAGACGGGGTGCGCGATCAGCAGCGCGCCCGACCGTGTGGATCATCGGATAATTTTGCGCGATCAGATCTTCACCCGTTGTCACGTTGATCTGCGCACCAAAGGTCGACGCGAGATCGCGGGCGGCCTGTTCCAGATCCGGTGGCCCCATGTCCGATGCAGGTGTATTGATCAATGAGCGGCTGAGCGCTTCGCCATTGGCAATCGCAGTGATCCGCGCGGCATCCAATCCGTCGGGCGCTACAAGCTCGGCACCCATTGGCGATTGGTCCTTGTACCGGTCAAACCGATAGCTTGCCAGAAGCCAGCCAAGTGCCTCCACTTCCAGCGTGCCGGGGGCAAGGTCTGACACAAGTTCGTAAGTGCCCGCCGGCAGCTTGGCAGCGCCCGCGGCCAGATGGAACCGACCGCGGGCGCGTGATTTTGTGTTGCCATATCCAACAATGGCACCTGCATCACCCGGAAGAAGCAGAGCCTGACCGATCGCCCCGGTAAAACCGTGCGTTTCGGCCCAATTCCGAACCGGCTCGGGCTGATCCGCAAGCCAGCTTGGGGCGGCCGTGTCATCCAATAGGCGAACGGGCCGGGTCGTGTCAGTCCGAGCGGCAAAGCTAAGCGTCATGATGGAAAAGATCCTGCGGTTGTGTTGCGCAGAGCCTAACCAGTTTGCATATCGCCGCAAGTGGGCGCAGGCACCGTCAAATTGTGACGTCCTGCAAATCCCAGATCGCGGTCAACGATCCCTCGCCCGTGCGCAGCAGTCGGCCCAGGGTTGCTGCGATGGCGACCTGATCCCGTGCTTCGGCGCAGCGGACGACGTCACCCGCGACCTTTGCAAGCGCATCCATGCCAATTTGATCGGCAATCGCGATCAGTGACTTCGCTGATCGGCGCAGATCATTGAGCTGACCCTTGCGGTACAACCGATCACAATGACCCATGCGCAGGGCCAGTTCTTCCATCGCGCGACATACGACATCCTCCGCGTTTGCGGGGTCCATTTCCCCGTAAAGCGCGTTCAGGCGGTCGTGATTGACCTGCACGGACTCGTGCAGCTGAATTTGTGTTACTGTTGACAAAACGTCACCTCTACTCACCCAAAAGTCTTACTGCCCCCACGGCTGGTCTTGGGTATAGGTCACAGACCCTTCCCAAATCGTTATGCGCGCACTGTCTTTTCGCTCGAATTTGTTGCGAAATGGGGCTAATCACCGCCTCCAAGGGCGACATGACAGACTGACCGGGGACGCACATGCACAGGATGAAGCCGCTTCCGACGTTTCTTTTGCAGCGGTATCAGGGCTGGAAGGCCACGACCTATGAAGAGAACAGCGCTTGGTACAAGCGCCTGGCCACCGAAGGTCAGCGTCCGCGCGCCATGGTCATTTCCTGCTGTGACAGTCGGGTGAATGTGACGTCGATCTTTGGCGCCGATCAGGGTGAATTCTTTATCCACCGCAACATTGCAAACCTTGTGCCCCCCTATGAGCCGGATGGCGACCACCATGGCACCTCCGCTGCCGTCGAGTATGCCGTGAACGTATTGCAGGTCGCGCATCTGGTCGTGCTGGGCCATTCCCGTTGTGGCGGCGTGCAGGGCTGTATCGACATGTGCGAGGGCCGCGCGCCCGAGCTGGAGGAAAAGGAAAGCTTTGTGGGTCGGTGGATGGACATCCTGCGCCCCAAGTTCCCCGAAGTGGCCGATTTGGCCGCACCCGAGGACAAGGCGCAGCGCCTTGAGCAACTGGCCGTTGTCACGTCGATGGAGAACCTGATGACCTTCCCGTTCGTGGAAGAGCGGGTGAACAACGGCTCCCTCAGCGTGCATGGGCTTTGGACTGATATTGCCGAAGGTGGGCTGAAGCAGTTCATGGGCAAGACGCTTGATTTTCAACCCGTTTGATCCGGGCCACCCGAGGGGACAGTTTTGGACCAAATCCTGAGCCTTGCGGCGACAAACCTGTTGTCGCCCATCATCCTGAGTTTTGCGCTGGGCGTGGCGGCGTCCTTGGCCCGGTCGGATTTGAACATTCCCGAAGCCGTGGCCAAGGGCATGTCGATTTACCTGCTGTTTGCCATCGGCTTCAAAGGTGGCGTGAGCGTGGCCGATCATGGGATTGACGGCACTTTGGCGGCGTCCCTGCTGGCGGGCATCGTGTTGTCCGCGGCCTTGCCCGTTGTCGCTTTTGGTCTGTTGCAGGTCATGGGCAATCTGAGCCGGTTGGATGCCGCAGCCGTTGCTGCGCATTACGGGTCGATTTCCATTGTCACCTTTGTGGCAGCGACCTCCGTCTTGGACAGCAGCGGGATCGCGTCCGAAGGGTACATGGTTGCCGTGGCCGCGGCGATGGAAGCGCCTGCGATCCTGTCGGCTCTGTGGTTGATCTCTCGCGGTGGGGACAGTCGGCGCATGGACCCTGAGCTGTTGCGGGAGATCATGCTGAACGGGTCCATCGTCCTGCTGGTTGGCAGTTTCGTTATCGGCTGGATCACGGGTGTGGACGGGTTGGCCAAGATCAGCGCGTTCATCGTATCGCCGTTTCAGGGTGTTTTGTGCTTGTTCCTGCTGGATATGGGGCTTGTCGCGGGCCGGGGCCTGCGCGGTGGGTCAGGTGTGTTGAAGCCCGGTGTGCTGGTCTTTGGCATGGTGATGCCGCTGGTGGGGGCCACCTTTGGCTGTATCGCGGGCCTTTTGTTGGGTGTCAGCACGGGCGGCGTGGCGCTGTTCATGGTTCTGTCCGCCTCGGCCAGCTATATCGCCGTGCCCGCGGCCATGCGCGTGGCTCTGCCCGAGGCGAACCCGTCCATCTACCTGACCCTGTCGCTAGGGGTTACATTCCCATTCAATCTGACGCTTGGCATCCCGATCTATGTCGCCATCGCCAGCGCGCTGACCGGAGGATAAGCCCATGCAGACGCACAAGGCCAAACGTGTTGCCATCATCATCGAACAGGTGATGCAAAGCCGTCTGACCGATGCATTGTCCGACGGAGGCGTGACCGGGTGGACGGTTTTGCCCGTGTTGGGCGGATCGGGTCGGTCGGGCGCATGGAGCCGCGAGGGGCAGGTCAGTCGGGGAACAGGCATGGTGCAGGTCGTCTGTATCATCAAGCCCGAGCGCCTCGATGAGATGCTGGATGCCGCCTTTGCCGTTGTGGAACGGCATATCGGCGTGGTCACGGTCAGCGATTGCGAAGTGCTGCGCGCCGAACGGTTCTGAACGAAAAAAGGGCGGCACGTCCCTCAGAATGCGCCGCCCAGACCACTCGTTACCCCACAAACCCGCGCGCCACTCACCCCATTCACTGGTTCCTTCACCGCGCGGATGTTTCGTGCATCAACCGCTGTCCACCGCGCATAGGCATCTGTCCTCTGGCGTCGGGTCACCCACGACCCCGGCCACTGGTTTGATCCTGCGATGGAATGCGGCATTCTGCCGTTTTTGACGCAATCAATTGCGTTTGCGTCGGGGACATGGATCAAGGCGTTACCCGCCTTTTTCGTCCCAAGGCCGACCATGTAGCCGGCCGATGAGGCAGGTATGACAGAGCGGTATTACCAATTGCTTTCCCGGACACCGAGCCGTCTTAACGAGTGCAATGATCCGGAGATTTATCCATTTGAAACAACGTGGTAGCAAGTAATGTCACTTGCGTACAAATTGACCGAACTCGCAAAAGTGCCGCATAGCGCACGTTTAAAGCGGCCTTTTGACTAGCGCAGCACCTTACCTTCGGGCCATGTGAGCGTGGTATCTATGGAAATGGTTTCGGTTTCACCTGCGTCCAGCGACAGTTGCCATTCCAGAATGCCGCGCTGATCATCAACGGCTTCGTGGTCTGGGGCCGGTGAAGCAGACCAGTCGATCTCAAGATCTTCCTGTTCGGAAAACGGGACCGCGTCACGCACGGCCACGTCCCACGCGCGGTCTGTCAGGTTCTCGACCTCGATCCGTACGGCTTCGGTTTCCTCGTTTGACCGGGTGATGATGCCGCGGTCGCCTTCGTTGCGGTCCAGCACCGTGCGGGTCAGGCGCAGGCCGTCGATGCGGCCAAAGAAAAGGTCGGCCTTTGCATTCGGTGGCAGTGCAGCAACCTGTGTTCTGCCGACCAACTGCCCATCCACATAAAGCAGCGCGCGTCCGGGCAGCAGGATTTCCGGGCTGGTGTTGGTGATTTTTGCCAGCCGGAATGCGGTTTCGTCAAAAAGCGGGATCGCTTGTGCGCTGAGCGTGGCATCCATATCCAGCGTATCGAGAGCGACCTGCAGGTCTTCGCTGCGTGCCTTGATCGTGACGAGGGTGGGCAGGGTGTAGGTAACACCGATGCCGTCGAAGTTGGCGGCGGCGGCTTCTTCTACGATCACGGGGGCTTCCATGATGGGTTCAGCGGCACCCATGACGCTGTCGGCTTGCAGCCGGGACAGTTCGCGTTTTTGCTGCACCGGGTCTTCGATCCGGCGCCTTTGGGGCCAGAGTTGACTGGGTTCGGATTGGGCAAAGGGTTCGAGGGTGGAGAGGGTCAGTTGGATATCGGTCCAATCCTCGTTCGTGAATTGCGAGATGACGGCGCTGCGCGCGATTGAAAGAGCCGTGTCGTCCGTCAAGTTGATGTCATAGACCGGAGCCCAAGATACGCCACCTGTGAGGTAGGTCAGGTCCAGCGCAACCGCGACCGGTTGCGGGACGCTGACGTTGAGCGACAAGGTCGCAGGGGCCGTGTTTGTCGGCGTGACAGCATCCAGCGCGGCTTGGGCTTGTGCCATGGCGAACTCCAGATCGGGGCGATCGCGGCGGAGTTGCCGCGCTTCGGCCTCGGCTGCGCGCATGGCGGCGCGAGCGGCAGTGCCGTCGCTGGCGATCAATTGACCGATGGCGCGCAGGTCGTCCACATTTGTGGCCGCGTCTTCGGGAACTGTCAGCCCGTTCAGGAATTCGATCTGATCCTGGGCTGCTTGGGCTGACGCAAGGGCCAATGCGATCCGATCATCCAATGCCGCCAGTGCTTCGGTGGCGGTGTCGAGGGCGTCCTTTGCAGCCACCCAGTCGGGTGTACGCGGTGCGCGGTAAGGGGCGTTTGGCCGCTGCGTCCAACTGCGGGCGATGATCGTGGCCCCGGTCAAACGGATGTCCATCGCGTCCAGCGACAGGCTCGGGTCCATATCGCGCAGCTCAACCGTGTGTTGGCCTGCGGGCAGGTCGACCGTTGCGTTGCGAGAGACGAGCGCCCCTTGCGCATAGACCGTGGCGGCCACTAGCGGGGCTTGTACGACGAAGGTGTCAGCCAGAACAGGCAGGGGCAGCAGGGCAAGGATCAGGGCGAAACGCATGGGGGCACCTTAGGTTGGGTACCGACAGTCTGCACCGTGCGGGCCAAAAGAAAAGGGGCCGATTGGCCCCTTGTTCCCCGCAAGCTGCGTTTGAGACCTAGCCCTTTTTTAGGCACCGCGTGCCCAGCACCTCTGCGATCTGCACCGCGTTCAGGGCAGCGCCCTTGCGCAAGTTGTCCGACACGCACCAGAAGTTCAGGCCGTTGTCGATGGTGCTGTCCTGCCGCAGACGGCTGATGAACGTGGCAAAGTCGCCCACACATTCGATCGGCGTGACGTAGCCGCCGTCTTCGCGCTTGTCGATCACCATGATGCCGGGCGCTTCGCGCAGGATGTCGCGTGCTTCGTCCTCGTCGAGGAAGTCCTCGGTTTCGATATTCACCGACTCCGAGTGGCCGACAAACACGGGCACCCGCACGCATGTCGCCGTGACCTTGATCGACGGGTCGATGATCTTCTTCGTTTCCGCGACCATCTTCCACTCTTCCTTGGTCGAGCCATCGTCCATGAAGCTGTCGATATGCGGGATCACGTTGAAGGCGATCTGCTTGGTGAACTTGGCGGGCTCCACGTCCGTGGTGGGATTGTAGACGGCCTTGGTCTGGTCCCACAGCTCGTCCATGCCAGCAGCACCGGCACCCGACACGGATTGGTAGGTGCTGACCACAACGCGCTTGATCTTGGCCCGGTCGTGCAGCGGCTTCAGCGCCACGACCATTTGCGCGGTCGAGCAGTTGGGGTTGGCGATGATGTTCTTCTTGGCATAGCCTTCGATCGCGTCGGCGTTCACTTCGGGCACGATCAGCGGGACATCGGGGTCGTAGCGGTAAAGCGACGAGTTATCGATGACCACGCAGCCTGCCTTGGCCGCGGCTGGTGCGTATTTCTTGGTCGCGTCCGAGCCGATAGCGAAGAGCGCGATGTCCCAACCCGTGAAGTCGAAGGTATCAAGGTCCTTTGTCGTCAATGTCTGCTCACCAAAGGACACCTCTGTCCCCAGGCTGCGGCGGCTTGCCAGAACGGCCAGCTCGTCCACGGGAAACTGGCGCTCGGCCAGGATGTTCAGCATTTCGCGGCCCACGTTACCGGTGGCGCCCGCGACGACGACACGATACCCCATTTTCGACTCCTTTTCGGGTAGGTGCGTGGGCCTTACACCCAATGCCTGCCGGGGGAAAGGGCGTCAGTCAGTCGAGTCACGGCTGAGTGCATAGATGGCCACACCTATCGCGAGGGCGATGGCGAAAAAGCCGAAGATGGCGATGTAGGGGGCTGTGGGGTCGCCGCCTGCCGTGGCCGTGTGGATGCGGCCCGAGATGGTTTGCATGACCCCGACGCCGCCGATGCCAAAGAGGTTCATCAGTGTGACCCCACGCCCGGTCAGGTGCGGTGGGAAAAAGCTGCGGGCGTGGGCGATGATGACGGGGAAGGACGCGCCGAGGGCGCCGATGGCGGCAAAGAGGGCGATGGACATCCACGGACCTGTGTCGATCCACAGGATCACCAGCGCCAGCATGGCGACGGTCAGGGCATTGCCCGCGAAGACAATCCATTTGCGGGTGCCGAAGATGCGGTCGAGCGGGCCATAGGCGATGGTGCCGAGGATCATGGCGAGGCTCATCACCAGCGTGGCGATCCCGATCTGGGCTGTCGTCTGGTCGAACACGTCGCGCATGTAGGGGCCGATCCAGAGGCCGCGCACGGCGGCGACGGGGGCGTAGTTGACGAACATGATGGGGAAGATGAACCACAGGGCGGGCATGCGCAGCAGGTCCAGAAGTGATCCTTGGCCCGCGGCGTCGGCCCTGGCCGGGTCGCGGACGGACAGAAGGACGCCGATGGCGATCAGCGCCGTGGTTGCCGACAGGACCCACATGGCGTTGCGCCAGCCCATCGTGTCGACCGCGAAGGCCATGGGGTAGCTTGAGATCAGGTTGCCGATGGTGCCGATGCCGATCATCAGCGCGGCGAGCGTGGCAAAGCGGGCCGGATCGAACTCGCGCGCGAAGATGTAGAAGCTGGCCATCAGGACGGGTGAGCAGCCGATGCCGATGAGGGCCATGGCGGCATGGATGTAAAGAGGGCCTTGGGCCAGTGCGAAGAGGGCAGCACCGCCAGCCCCGCCGATGAGGAACAGCCAGCCTCCTGTGCGGCGGGGGCCAAGTGTATCTAGCGCTTTGCCCACGGGCAGTTGCATGAGTGCAAAGGCGAGGAACCAATATCCGGAGGCTGTGGCCAGCACATCGGGTGTGATGCCCAACTCCGTTTCGAGCGGCCCTGTGAGTACGGCCAGGAAGGCGCGAAAGAACTGGCTGAGCACATAGGCCAGCGCCAGCAGGATCAGTCCGGTTTGCATGGAGGTCTCCGTTCCCTGTGCATTGGGTCGCATGGGGTTGGGGTGCGCGCAAGGGACATTGTGTGGGGGCGGACCCGTGTTAGGGTCTGGCGGGAAGGGGTTCAGAGATGTTCTATGATGACCTGCCGCGGCTGACGGCCTTTGACGATGTGGCTGATCTTGGGCGCTATACGCCGCTTCCGGATGATTGGGTTGTTGGCGTGTCCGATATCGTCGGCTCCACCGATGCGGTGGCGGCGGGTAAGTACAAGACCGTCAACATGATCGGGGCGGCGGTGATCTCGGCCCAGATCAATGCGGCGGGGGGCCGGGCCTTTCCGTATGTGTTTGGCGGCGATGGGGCCGCGTTTGCCCATCCGCCGGAGTTTGCGGACGAGGCGGGGCGTGCTTTGGCCGCCGTGCGGGTCTGGGCGGAGGCAGAGTTTGGCATGGGTCTGCGCGTGGGTCTGTATTCTGTTGCCGATATTCGGGCGGCGGGGCCGGAGGTGGCCGTGGCGCGCTATGCGGTGTCGGAGGGTGTGGATTACGCCATGTTTGCAGGTGGCGGTGTGAGTTGGGCCGAGGGTCAGATGAAGGCCGGGGAAGAGACTGTGCCCCCTGTCCCCGCGGGGACACAGCCCGATTTGACGGGGCTGAGTTGTCGGTGGAGCCATATGAAGGCGCGCAACGGGACGATCCTGTCGCTGCTGTTGTCCCCTGTTGAGGGTGTGGATCAGGCCCGGTTCGGCACGGTGGTCGAGGCGGTGCTGGCCGAGGTCGCGCATCTGGATCGCGGCGGGCACCCGTCGCCGCCCGAGGGCCCTGGCACCGATTGGCCGCCTGCGGGGGCGACGCTGGAGGCGCATGCCAGCCATGGGAGCAAAGGCGTGAGGGCGCGCAAGCGGCAGGTGCTGTTCGAGACGTTGATTGCCTGGGTGCTGATCAAGACGGGGATCAAGCTGGGTGGGTTTGATCCCACGCACTATCGAAAGACCGTGGGTGACAATGCGGATTTCCGTAAATTCGATGACGGGTTGAAAATGACTGTCGATTGCGATGCGGCGACGGTGTCGCGCTTGCGCGCGGTGCTGGACGAGGCGCGGGCGGATGGTGTGGCGCGCTATGGGCTACACACGCAGGACGAGGCGATGATGACCTGCATCGTGCCGTCCATCATGGACGACACGCATGTGCACTTCATTGATGGCGCTGCGGGTGGGTATACGCAGGCGTCCGTTGGGTTGAAGGCAGGCTAGGCGGCAGGGCGGGCTTCAGCCCGCCTTGGCTTTCCAGGTTGCGGCCAGGTCGCGGAGTGCTTTGGCGAGGATCAAGAGGTCGAGCCCGGTGGCGACAAAGCGCGCGCCCCAGTCGAGCGCGTCTTGCGTGAATTCGGGCGTCGTTGTCAGGATACCGGGCGCTTTGCCTGCCGCCTCGATCCGGGCGATTGCGCCTTTGATCGTGGCCTGCACGTCCGGGTGGGTGAGTTGGCCCATGTGGCCCATGTCTGCCGAGAGGTCTGCGGGGCCGATGAAGACGCCGTCGATGCCATCGACCGCGAGAATGTCGTCGAGATTGGCGATGCCTGCGCGGTTTTCGACTTGGATCAGCAGGCAGATCTGGTCGTCTGCGGTGGGGCCGTAGTCGGTGATGGCACCAAACCGGCTGCACCGTGCGCCGGAGTAGCCGACGCCGCGCCCGCCCGTGGGGGGGTAGCGCACGTCGTGTACCAGTTGTTTTGCCTGCTCGGCCGTTTCGACCATGGGGACCAGAACGGTTTGCGCACCTGCATCGAGGACCTGTTTGATGATCCATGTCTCGCCCACAGGTACGCGGACAGCGGCGTGGCTGTCTGACGCTTCGAGCGCCATGAGTTGCATGCGCATTTTGGAGATGTCGTAGGGTGTGTGTTCGCCGTCGATAAGAAGCCAGTCAAATCCCGCCGTGCCCGCAATTTCGGTGGCGAGGGGGTCGCCCAGAGAGAGCCAGCAGCCGATGACGGTTTCGCCGCTTTTGATGGCAGCTTTGAATGGGTTGATCGGGGCGGGCATGGGCAGTCTCCTTTGATTTGGGGCACCCTAGACCCGTGGTCGCACCCGTGGCTACTGGTGAATTGCGGCGCGTGCGCGCCACGCGATTTGATACATCTGCCATCCGGCAGATGGGTTTCGCCTCCGGCGGCGGTTTATTCGGCGAAATGAAGTTCAGAGGACTTTGATGACGTCTTTTTCCACAGACAACATGTAGCCGCGTCGGGCGATGTTCTTGACCAGAAGTTCGCTGACGATCTGGTTGCCCAGCGTGTCGCGCAGGCGTTTGATGCGGGTGGCGCCTGCCGCCTCTTCGCAATCCGCAGCGGAGCGGCCCGAGATCACGCCCTCGATCTCGGAGCCGGAGAGCACATCGTCGTCCATGCGTGCCTCGGCCAGAACCGACATGGTTTCCATGGCCGCGTCTGTGAGTTTGAAGCCGAGGTTGTTGAGGTAGACGGTGTTTTCTTCGCGGCTGATCAGGAGGGAGTTCACCTGGATGCCCGCGCGTTCGATCTGGGCCATGCGGCGGTTGAAGCCGACGAGCAAGAGAAGGAATACGAGGGCGGCGATCATCATACCTGTGGCGAAGACCAACAGGACGAAGATCACCAGCCGGTAGCTGGCAAGCGTGTCCGCAAAGGCGGTGCCGGATTGGGCCAGGATTTCCAGGAGCTTGATTTCGGCTTGGCTGGTGAGGTCTGCGTTCTCAATAAACATACGCTCGACCCGGGCGTCGAAGGCACCGGCGTCGGGGAGTGTGAAGAACAGCAGCGCGGCGGCGAGGATCAACAGCAGCACGATGCCCGCGATCCCGAAGATCACGAGCCGCCCGCCGGTGCGCCGCATCTCAGAAGCGGAGGTAGTATTGTCCTGCACTGGCTTTCCTTTGATCGAGACCCTCTGGGCCGAAGACGGACTGGACTTGCAGCAAGGTCCATCCTTGTGCGGCGAGCCGCGACCGAAGCTGCCCTGTGGCGTTACCGGCGCTGCATGCGCCTGACACCTGCGCCACACCATAATGCAGACGCAGCGGGTTGTCCTGTTTGGCCTTGTAGTCGGCAAAGCACTGGGCCTGAGCGGCCCCGGCCAGCGCCAGTGACAAGGCGAGGGATATGGCGATCTGTTTCATGGGGTCAACCTGCGCTGAAACCCCAAGATATTCAATAACCACAACGGTCTGAGCGCCGCGATATTGGATAACACAGGCCCGCTATTGCCTGTCTTTCCGGGCGTGGCCCAAGTTCGGTTCAGCACCAATGCTGCTTCGTTCGCCTTGTTACGCAATTCCTGGAAAGGACACCTTATGACCCATCGTGTACACCGTCAGTTCATTGGCCTTGTTGCAGCAATTGCAATTGCCATCACTGGGTTCACCGCAGCCCCCGCCCGTGCGGGAGACGATGAAGTTGGAGCGGCCATTGCCGCCCTCTTGGGACTGGCCATCGTGGGCGCCGTCATTCACGACAAGAAGAAAGACAAGAAGAAGCGCCACAGTGTTCATAGACCGGTACATCCCAAGCCAATTCCGAAACGGGTGAACCGCAAGCTGTTGCCGCAGCAATGTCTGCGAAGTGTTCCGACGGACCGTGGATATCGCCAGATATTTGGACAGCGGTGTCTGAATAATCACTACCGTCATGTGAACAGCCTGCCGCATGCATGCCACCGTGATGTGTATACCAACCGCGGTTGGCGCCGAGGGTTTTCGGCGCGGTGTCTGAACCGGCATGGTTACCAATTGGCCCGTCGCTAAGAGCGGGCAGATGGGCCATGCCTGCATGGTCCACCTTGCAAAGGGCGGTGTTCGGGCACCGCCCTTTTTTCATTGCGTCGCCTTGCGGCGACACGTGATGTTTGCACTTTCCTCCGGAAAATGCGTTTTGCCTCCGGCGGTGGTATTTTTGGTCAGAAGAAACGGATGACGCTGTGCCGGATTTTGAGATGGAAGCGCGGATTTGTGGGCGCGTGGCTGGTGTGGATGAGGTCGGACGTGGGCCATTGGCCGGACCCGTGACGGCGGCGGCAGTCGTTTTGGACCCTCATGCGATTCCCGATGGGCTGGACGATTCAAAGAAGTTGACTGCCCGCAAGCGAGAAGCGGTTTTGGATGCCATTCTTGGATCTGCGGATGTGTCGGTTGCTCATGCGTCGGTTCGGGAGATCGAGGAGTTGAACATCTTGCGTGCGTCGCATCTGGCGATGGAGCGTGCGGTGGCCGGGCTGCGGATACGTCCGGATCATGTGTTGATTGATGGGACAATGCTGCCGCGCGGGTTGGCTGTTCGCGCGACACCGGTGGTGCGCGGGGACGCCCGGTCGCTCAGCATCGCAGCGGCTTCAATTGTGGCCAAAATATGTCGCGATCGGATCATGGTGGATTTGGCGCAACAGCACCCCGGCTACGGCTGGGAGACGAACATGGGATATCCGTCAAAAAGCCACAGGTTGGCGTTGGAAAATCTTGGGGTGACCCCACACCATAGACGAACCTTCAAACCCGTCCACAATATGTTGTATCAAGAAAAAATCATAAGTGACTGATTCAAAAAAGAATTTGACGACGAATCGGGTATGACTCATCTTAGCTGCAACCAACGAGTGCAAAATGCACCGGGGACAGAGGCAGACGATGACGAAACATGTAAAGGGCGCCGAGGCGCTTCCCTTGAACCAAATCCTTGCGGGTGACTGCATTGATGTGATGAACAGCCTGCCTGCTGGCAGCGTTGATCTGATATTTGCTGATCCGCCCTATAATTTGCAGCTGAAAGGTGAGCTGCACCGCCCCGACAATTCAAAGGTCGATGCGGTGGATGATCATTGGGATCAGTTCAATTCGTTCCGTGCTTATGACGAGTTCACCACTGCCTGGTTGAAGGCTGCGCGTCGCTTGCTAAAGCCCAATGGGGCGATCTGGGTCATTGGCAGTTATCACAACATTTTCCGGGTTGGTGCTGCGCTCCAGAATGAAGGGTTCTGGATCCTGAACGACGTGGTGTGGCGCAAGTCTAACCCTATGCCGAACTTCCGCGGCAAACGCTTCACCAATGCCCATGAGACGATGATCTGGGCGGGCAAGGACGAAGCCAGCAAATATACCTTCAATTATGAGGCGTTGAAGGCCCTGAACGAAGGCATTCAAATGCGATCCGATTGGGTTCTGCCCATCTGCACCGGGCACGAGCGTCTAAAAGATGATCAGGGTGACAAAGCGCATCCGACGCAAAAGCCCGAAAGCTTGCTGCACCGTGTGCTTGTTGGCTCGACCAACCCCGGTGACGTGATTCTTGATCCGTTCTTTGGCACAGGCACCACCGGCGCTGTCGCCAAGATGCTGGGCCGCGAGTTCATCGGGATCGAGCGTGAGGCCGCGTACCGCAAGGTGGCCGAGAAGCGCATCGCCGCTGTTCGCAAGTTCGATAAGGAGGCGTTGACTGTGTCCGCCTCGAAACGCGCCGAGCCGCGTGTGCCTTTTGGCCAGTTGGTTGAGCGTGGTATGCTGCGTCCGGGCGAGGAACTCTATTCCATGAACAAGCGCCACAAGGCCAAGGTCCGTGCCGATGGCACGTTGATCGGCGATGATATCAAAGGGTCGATCCATCAGGTGGGTGCCCATCTGGAAGGCGCGCCCAGTTGCAACGGCTGGACCTATTGGTGCTTCAAGCGCGATGGGCAGACCGTGCCCATTGATGTCTTGCGCCAACAGATTCGGTCGGAGATGCACGACTAATTCTCGAGACACCGCCAGGTGCCTGCGGCCTTAACCAAGGCCAGTCAATGGCACTGCACCTTGCCCCGCCTTTTTGGCGGGGCTTTTTTGTTACTCCGGTTTACATTTGCCGTGCGGACACACGAGGGCAGACAGAATGGTCGATATCAGCAGCACACTGGCGACAGCCGGTCGCAATGACCGTGATGATGAGGTGCCCGCGCACCGCCACGCGCAAGAGGCATTGGCCCGCAACAAGCGCGAGGGGATGGACCTGGCCGTCAAGGCACGCATCGGTGCGTTGTCTGTCACGGCGATCATGCTGGTGTTCCTGAACCCGAACTGGGATGTGATCTGGTACCTGTTCCTGCTGTTCTGTCTTGTGCTTGTAGGACTGGCGCAGCGCCGTGTGGGTCGCGTGGGCCAATCACGAGCTGAGCTGGGATTGCTGTTTTTGGACCTGCTGTTGATGACGCTGGCCTTGCTGGTGCCCAACCCATTGCAGAATGAACCGGTCCCAACGGCGCTGATCTATAACTTCGAGGTTTTCCAGTATTTCTTCATCATTCTGGCCGCAGGGGTGCTGACCTATTCGTGGCGGACCATCATCGCGATTGGCAACTGGACCACGGCCCTTTGGTTGCTGGGCACGCTTTGCGTCTGGTGGTTTGGCAGGACATTTCCGGAGTTGTCCGATGCTGCCGTGCAGATGTTTCCCGACAATCCCGATCTGGCCCGCGCCTTTGATCCGAACAATGTGAACTGGGACCTGCGCTTTCAACAGGTCGTCGTGTTTGTCGTTGTGGCGGCGATCCTTGCTGTGGCGGTGCGCCGCTATCAGAACCTTGTGCTGGACAGTGCCGAGATGGCGCGCGAACGGACCAATCTGGCCAGATATTTTTCGCCTACGATGGTCGAAGAATTGTCGACCAAGGACGAGCCGCTCGGGCAAATCCGCAGCCATGATGCTGCTGTGCTGTTTGTCGATATCGTCGGCTTCACGACCTATGCCAATGGCCGTCCCGCTGAGGAAGTGATTGAGACGTTGCGCGCCTTTCACGCCCGCATGGAAAGCGAGGTGTTCGCCCATGGCGGAACGCTCGACAAGTATCTGGGGGACGGGTTGATGGCGACGTTTGGCACGCCATTACCGCTTGAGGATGATGCCGCGCGTGCGGTGGCCTGTGTGCGGGCGATGGTGGACCGGATGGATGCGTTGAACGCCGACCGGGGGACCGACGGACTGCCAGAGATCGACGCCCGGTTCGGCCTCCATTTCGGGCCCGTTGTTCTGGGTGACATCGGCGCGAACCGCCTGGAGTTTGCCGTGCTGGGGGACACCGTGAATGTCGCCAGCAGGCTTGAGGCGATGACCCGTGGTCTGGATGTGCGCGCTATTGTCAGCGATGCGATTATGGTTGCGGCAGGTGGCACCGATGGCTTCCACCGCGCACCAGATCAAACGGTGCGCGGTGTAGCTAAGCCTTTGCCGGTCTGGGTTCTGGATTAACGCGGGAGCGGGTTGGAAGCCTTGTTATATGCGCTCCAATCCGTGATTTCGGGGTAGTACATGTCCCGCCATTTCTGCACCCGCGGGTTCATTACCCGTTTCCAGACGCTTGGCATCATCGCGGCAATCGTCATCACCGGATAGCCATAGGGCAGTTGGGGGGCGTCCGCTTCGGTGTAGTTTTGCAGGACCGGGAAGCGGCGGTCGGGTTTATAGTGGTGGTCGGAATGCCGCTGAAGGTTGATCAGCAGCCAGTTCGATGCCTTGTGTGCGGCATTCCACGAATGCCGTGGTTGGACATGCTCGTATTTGCCATCGCCCAGATGTTTGCGGGTCAGGCCGTAGTGTTCAATGTAGTTGACCAGTTCCAGCTGCCAGATCGCGACCCCGGCTTGCAGGACGAAAAGGCCAACGCCAGCCCAGCCGCCCAGGATGAAGGCCAGCATGAAGCAGATCAATTGCAGGTAGGCGTATTTCCAGAACGGGTTTGAACTGTCGGTTGCAGGCAGGTCCTTGCGGGCCAGCATCGCCTTTTCGGCGTTCAACGCGGACAAAAAGCACTGTTTCAGAACGCGAGGGTAGTAGCGGTAGAACGTCTCGTTCATGCGGGCAGTGACGGGGTCGCGCGGCGTGGCGACATAGCGGTGGTGCACCAGCAGGTGTTCTGACCGAAAGTGGGAATAGAGGACCATCGCCAACAACGCGTCACCCAGCCAGCGTTCCAACTTGTTCTTCTGGTGCATCAGTTCGTGGCTGTAGTTGATCCCGACCGAGCCGGTGATGACGCCGATGCCAAAGAAAATCGCGATCTTTTCCAGCGTATTCAGGTGTTCGGCCGGGGCGACATAGCCGATCAAGCCAAAGAGCATCAGGAATTGTGCAGGCACCCATGCGACCGTGATCATGCGATACCAGAACAGGTCGTCATCCGTCGCCTCAAGATCAGCATTGTCCGTGTTCAGACCGACCGCCAAATCAAGGATCGAGAACATGTACCAAGTGACTACCGGCAATAGGATCACCGTCCAGCCGCCATAGACTGCGCTGACGATGGCCAGAGGGATCAGGAGGAACGACAAGGCAAAGGGCAGCGCGTTCTGCACCTTGGCGACTGTTTCGGGAGGCAGGGTCATACGAGTTAAAATCCTATGGTGTTCGTACTAAAACAATAGGCCCGCCTACGATGGTCTGCCAAGCGTGACGCTACGCCGCGTGCCTTCACTTCTGCGACAGATCGAATGCTTTGCGCATCACGGTGGGCAGGTCCGACGGGCGGAAGTCGGTGCGTGCAAGGAATCGCCCCCGATCAGGAGTGATGTCGTCCACTTTTGCGATCATCACATCGAGAATCAGGTGGAAATGGGTGAACGTGTGCCGCACTTCCCCTTGCAGCTTGTGCCATGCAGTTTCGAGTGGCGGGTCGGTGGGGCGCGGCAGAGACGTGTCTACCCAATCTGAGCCTGGCCACCCCATCATGCCACCCAGTAGCCCTTTGTCCGGGCGGGTTTCGACCAGCCATGCGCCATCGTCGCGCTGGGCGAGGTAGACAGTGCCATGGCGGACAGGCTTTGGCTTTTTCGGGGTCTTCTTCGGCAGTTCAGGTGCTGTGCCTGCGATGCGTCCGGCACAGGGGTCGCGCCACGGGCAGATGCCGCAAGCCGGTGATTTGGGGGTACAGATCGTGGCTCCCAGATCCATCACCGCCTGCGCATGATCGCCGGGTCTGTCGGTTGGCGTCAGGCGGTCGGCATGTTCCGTCAGGATCGGTTTGGCTGCGGGCAGGGGCGTATGTTCATCAAACATACGCGTCATGACCCGCTCGACATTGCCGTCCACCACGACGTGGCGCAGGTCAAAGGCGATGGAGGCGATGGCTGCCGCCGTGTAAGGACCGATCCCCGGCAATTTCAACAAGGCGGCATGATCGGCGGGGAACTGGCCGCCATGATCATTCACTACGGCGCGGGCGCATTTCAGCAGGTTGCGGGCGCGGGCATAGTACCCAAGACCCGCCCATTCCCCCATGACATCGGCGTCTTGTGCGGCTGCCAGATCAGCCACCGTAGGCCAACGGGTGATAAACCGTTTGAAGTATTCAGTGACCGCCGCCACGGTCGTTTGCTGCAGCATGATCTCCGACATCCAGACCGCATAGGGGTCGGGTCGCACGCCGTCCTTCTTGCCTGTCGGGCTTACCCGCCACGGCATGGTCCGGGCATGAACGTCGTACCAGTCCAAAAGGTCGCGGCTGAGGTCACGCAAGAGTTATGCTTTCCCTATTGAGATGGGTGGTGATCATGCCTTGATCCGCTATGATCACGTCCAAGTGACAGGGAACATAGCCATGGCCACGCGGCGCGCCAGTACAAAAGGGTTCAAACGGACAGCTTCGTTGCTGACCGGGCGTATCCGGCAGGCCAGTGAAAGCCGTGGCTTTGCCCAAAGCCGATTGCTGACGGATTGGTCAGAGGTCGCTGGCGCCGATATTGCCTCGATCGCGCGGCCTGTCGAAGTGAGCTATGGCCGTGGCGGAATGGGGGCAACGCTGACGCTGCTGACCACCGGGGCGCAAGCACCGATGCTGGAAATGCAGAAAGAGCAACTGCGCGAAAAGGTGAATGCGGTCTATGGCTACAACGCCATCGCGCGCATCCGGATCACGCAAACAGCCGCGACCGGGTTTGAAGACGGGCAGGTGGCCTTTGCCCACCGCCCGAAGGAAGACGGACCCAAGCAACCCGCGCCGGAGATGACGCAGGCGGCCAGCAAGGTTGTGGCCCCTGTCGAAGATGAAACACTGCGCATGGCCCTCGAACGGCTGGGCGCACATATCCTGACAAAAGAAAAACAAGGAACACGCACATGAACCGTATCGTTGCCATCCTCGCCGTTGTTGTCGGCGTCGGCGGGTATTTCCTGTGGAACTCGATGCAGTCCAGTGGCCCGTCCACGCAAGAGCAGGCGCAGGCTGAACGGCTGTTGGGTGCGGCCAATGCGCAGGAAGCGTCGAGCGATGTCGACACCTCAAGCGTGGTCGAAATGCAGTTGGGCAATCCCGATGCGCCTGTGACCGTGATCGAATACGCAAGCTACACCTGTCCGCACTGCGCCAGCTTCCACACAGGCGCATATAAGCAGTTGAAGGCGGACTATATCGACACGGGCAAGATCAACTTCATTTACCGCGAAGTGTATTTTGACCGCTTCGGTCTGTGGGCATCCGCCATTGCGCGCTGTGCTGGCACGCCCGAGACGTTCTTTGGCATCACTGACATCCTGTATTCGACCCAGTCCGAATGGGCGCGCGCCGGTGGTGGTGATCCGGCACAGATCGCGGATGAACTGCGCAAGGTCGGTCGTCTGGCGGGCCTTGGTGGTGACAGCGTCGAGGCGTGTCTGACAGACGCGGACAACCTGCGCACGTTGGTGGCGTGGTATCAGGAAAATGCCGCTGCCGATGGTGTCAGCTCGACCCCCAGCTTTGTCATCAACGGGACCACGTATAACAACATGGCCTATTCCGAGATGTCGACCCTGATCGAAGAAGCCGCTGGCAGCTGATCCGTATCAGCCTTTCACCGATATGACGCTCGGCCCTTTGGCCGGGCGTTTTTCATGTGCGGGTTGCGAGTGATTGTATTGCCGCGCGCCTAAGCGTTCTGCGTTGATGATAATGGTACTGGCAGGGCCTTGAGAGCTGCGTCCAGTGCTTCGGGATTGTCGAAAGACAGTCGCACGGGAAGCGTGATGACCTTCGATCGAAACGCAGCTGGCAAGCGCGCAGCATCCTTTTCTGTGGTCACAAGCTGTGCATTCTCGGCCCGTGCGTCACGCTCAAGCCGCGTCAGAAACGCCGCACTGAGTTTTTGATGATCCCCGAGCGCTTCGGTACGCAGAAGTTTTGCGCCTAACGCGCGCAATGTCTCGAAGAATTTATCGGGCCGTCCGATGCCCGCAAATGCGATCAGACGCATACCGGTCCAGTCCATGCCGGTCTGCAGCGGTGTCAAGGCGGCCCTGATATGTGGAAGGTCGCTGGGTAAGGTACTATCGTCAAACCGCTCTTGCGCGGCATCCGACCCAATGGTCAGCACAATGTCCGCACGCGAGAGGCCAACGTCAATCGGTTCGCGCAACGGTCCAGCTGGCACGCACAAGCCATTTCCGAATCCGGTTTCAGCATCCACCACAACAATCGAAAGGTCGTGGGCAAGCGAACGGTCCTGAAACCCGTCGTCCAGGATTATGGCGGTCGCTCCGCCTGCGATCGCTGCGCGCGCGCCTGCAACACGATCACGGGCGACCCATGTGCGGGCAAATGCGCTGAGAAGAAGAGGTTCGTCCCCGACCATCTCGGCGTTGTGACGCAGTGGGTCGACTTCGATGGGGCCGGTCTCTGTCCCGCCATAGCCGCGACTGACGATATGGGGGTCATGGAACTGATCACGCAGCTTTTCCGCGATGGCCATGACAGTCGGTGTCTTGCCTGTACCACCTGCGTTGATGTTGCCAACACAAATGACAGGTACGGGCAACTGCTCTGCCTGTCCCTTGGCGATCCGATTTGCAGTGGCGCGGGCATACAACAGACCCAGCGGCGACAGGAGTTTTCCACGCCAATCAGGTTGTGGCTGTGACCAGAAAGCAGGCGCGCGCATCAAGCGACCCCGCCGCGACGTGCATCCAACCGCGCCTGGATCAAAGAGATGATGCGGTCGAGGCTGTCAGCCCCGCGGGTGACCACATCCCAGCCCGCCATTGCCATGTGGGCGGCGTGATCCGGTGCAATCATCTGACTGACGGCACGCCCCAGTGAAGATGTGTCGTTCACGATCCGCGCCGCACCTGCATTCATCAGTCGGGTAAAGGCATCGACATGCGGGCCTATGTTCGGGCCATATATGATCGCCGTTCCGTGGGCTGCAGCAGAAAATGGGTCACACACTTCGGATCCCGACCGCATGGAGCCTCCGAGGAAGGTGACGGTAGCGACCCGCAACCAAAGCCCCAGTTCATCATCATCGTCCGCAATCAGGACTTGGGTGTTCTCGTCGGGAAATTCGCCCTCTGTCCAGTTGGCCACGCGCAGCCCTTGATCCGTTGACTGCGCCTGAGCGTTCTTGGCCTGTGCCAGATCGGAAAAGTGAAGGATCAGCAGAAGCCGGTGCGAGGCCTTGAGAGCCTGTTTATGTGCGGACAGGATCGTTGCACACTCTGCGGGCGCCGTTCGGGCTGACAGCCAAGTCGGTCGCCCGCCAAGGGCCGTGGACAAATCCGACAGGTCGCTTTCGGCAGCAGGCATCATCTTTCCGAAGGGATGAAGCGCGTCTGCCAGTTCCATCGCACCCACCGGGCGGCCCATCTGGGCCATACGTTGATGCGCGTCTTCGTCACGGGCCGTGACGTGGTTGAATTGAGCGAGCAGGGCGCGGGGCACTTCGGGCAGCCAGCGGTCGCGACGCTTTTCAAAACCGTCGCGCGCGGCGTCCACCAGTATCATGTGTGCACCGCTTTCGGCGGCTGACAGAACAAGATTGGGCCGCAGATCCCCCCAAGCCCATACGAGCACGTCGGGGGCCCAATGCGAGATAAAGGCGTCAGTCACCACTGGATGATCTGGCGGCATGTCTTCCTGCCAGACATCATGTGACCCGCGATCACCAAAGGCATCATGGGCCGCCGTCAGCATCACGTTGCAGCCGGGTCGCATGAACGCCAACCTGTGCGCCAGATCGTTGAGTGCGCGATTGTTGCCCGGCTCGGCTGCGTGGATCCACACCAATTCACCCTCTGGCCGGTCGCGAGACGGAGCAAAGGCGGGCGGCGTACGCCGTCCTGACAATGTGCGATAGGCCGACAGCCCGAGCGATCCGCGCACGTTGGGGTCAGCCCAACTCTTCTGTAGTGGCTGTTTCGCTTTCCTCATCCCGCAGGCGGTGCAGATGCGCGATGTAGTAGCGCATATGCGCGTTGTCGACGGTGCGTTGCGCTTCGGATTTCCAAGCGTCATAGGCGGCCTGGTAATTCGGGAAGATGCCGACAATGTGCAGGTCATCGATGTCCTTGAAAACGTTCTTGGACGGGTCCACCAGTTCGCCACCAAAGACGAGGTGCAGGCGCTGTGTCATCGCGTATTCCTTTGATCATGGGCCGGGCTGCGTGGCGCAGTTTGACCATATGGGTCGAGGGGTCAAGGTGATCAGGCGGCGCGCTCGGGGCCCAGTTCGTTGACCAGTGCACTGTGCAGGCGCGGTCCGGCAGCCACGACTCCATTCAGCGCAGGATGGGAATTGTTGAAGCGCAAGGGGGCTCCGGTCCGGTCTGTTATCATGCCTCCGGCCTCTGAAACGATGAGGGCGCCCGCGGCGATGTCCCATTCCCAGCTGGGGCGCAAAGTGATCATTCCGTCAAACCGACCCTCGCCCACAAGGGACAAACGATACGCCAGCGATGGGCGGTAATGGCGGTCGACAGGTGGCGCACCGTTGCGCCAATGCTTGTCGTTGAAATTGGGCCGTGCGGCCAGAACCGTGCTGCCGGGTTCCATGTCCGCGTGTGTCGCGGTCAGGGGTGTGTTGTTCAGTGTTGCGCCCAATCCCTTGCCAGCCGCATACAGCTTGTCGCGTCGGGGGAGGTAAATTGCTGCCGCAGTGATCTGGCCCTGATGCGCCACGGCAATCGAGATGGCCCAGGTTCGCGCCCCTTCGACAAAGCTGCGGGTGCCGTCAATCGGATCAATGATAAACAGCGTGTCCGCAGACAGGCGCTTGGCGTCATCCTCGGTTTCTTCGGACAGCCAGCCATAATCCGGTCGCGCCAGCCGCAGGGTGGACGCAAGCACGTCGTTCACAGCCAGATCGGCCTCGGTCACTGGGCCCGCGTCGCCGGGTTTGTCCCACCGTGCCGCGGCAGGTCCCGTAAAGCTTGTGGCAACGCGTCCGGCGATCCGCGCGGCGTCGATCAGAAGGGGCAGATCAGCTGCCGGCAAGGGTCATGCCTGCAATCAACAGCGATGGGACAACGCGGCTCAGGTGCGGGCGCGCATCGTTGGCCGGCACAATACGGCGCAGCATGTCCATCAGGTTGCCCGCGATGGTGCATTCGTTGACCGGATAGGCGATCTCTCCGTTCTCGATCCACAGGCCCGACGCCCCACGCGAGTAGTCGCCGGTGTTCGGGTTGATTGTCGAACCGATCATGGAAGTCACCAGAAGCCCCGTGCCCATGTCGCGGATCAAGTCGGTGCGGGATGCGTCGCCGCTGTCCAAGGTGACGTTCCAGTTCGACGGGCTGGGCGGAGCAGACGTGCCGCGCGCGGCGTTGCCGGTGGGTTCCATATTCAGTTTGCGCGCTGTGGACAAATCCAGGGTCCACCCGGTCAGAACGCCGCTTTCGACAATGGTTCGCGCCTGCGTAGGCAAACCTTCTGCGTCAAAAGGGCGGGTGCCGGAGGTGCGAGGCCGCAACGGGTCTTCGGTCAGATTCAGGCCATCCGGCAACACGGCATGTCCAAGCTTGTTGCGCAGCCAGGACGACCCGCGCGCAACACTGGCGCCATTGGCGGCAACCAGCAGATGTCCAATCAGCGTTGATGAAATGCGTTCGTCAAACAGCACCGGATAAGTGCCGGTGGGCGGCTTGCGCGCGCCAATGCGTTCGACAGTCCGCATGCCCGCTTCGGTTCCAATGTCACGCGCGCTGCGCAAATCGCCCTGAAAGATACGACTGTCGCCGCTGTAATCCCGCTCCATATCGGTGCCAGTGCCGGAAATGGCGACGCAGCTCAGTGCGCGGTCGGTCCTACGATACCCGCCTGAAAATCCGTTGCTGCCAGCCAACCATATGTCACGTGCGCCATATGCGGCAGAGGCTTGTTGGACCTGCGACACGCCTTCTACGGCCAAGGCTGCGGCCTCTGCTTCCAATGCATCTGATTGAAGAACGTCAGCCGCAGGTTCGGGCGTCGGGTCGTTAAGCTCCAGCGCATCAATGTTCCACGAGGTCGCCAATTGGTCGGGATCGGCCAGACCGGCATAAGGGTCATCGGGCGCTTCGCCCGCCATGGCAACGGCGCGCATTGCCATCTCTTCGATGGTACGGTCCGTGGTGTCGGATGCAGAAACATTTGCCTGTTTCTGCCCGACGAACACGCGCAGCCCGATGTCGATCGCCTCTGACCGTTCTGCCTGTTCCAACGCTCCGGCGCGCACGTCGACGGAAACGGACGTGCCCTGTACCGCCATGGCATCAGCAGCATCTGCCCCAGCAGATTTTGCCGCCTCAAGCAGGCGTTGGGTCAGGGTCGACAGGTCGGAAGGGGTCATGTGTGTGCTCCGCAGGCGTGTGCATTCAGGTAGCTGCGCAAGGGAGCAGGTGCAAGGGTGACGGTCTGCGCCACCCTCGCCTGTGTCTGTTCAGCGGATGCGCTGACCGTTGGCCAACACGTGGCCTTGTTCATTCACTTCGATTTTCGAATCCAGTGTATCTTCGCCCTCACCCGGCACGGCGAAGAGGCCCATCATCATGCGGGCACCCATGGCCTGATCTTCGGGCAGCAGGCCCATCCCAACAAGTTTTTCGATCAGCCCGTTGGCCCCGACAAGGTTCAGGTCCACCGCACCCTCTGGCCGTGGCAAACCATCGAAAGAGGTCAGATCACTGTTGTCGAAAGTGAAGTCCCCCGATCCGGTCAGGCGCGCACCTACGGCATCGAGCTCAAGCTTGTTGATGGTCAGCGCATTCAATTCACCGGGCACAGCATCCGCTTGCTCCAATACGGCGGCCTGGTCCGGGTCCAGGAAGTCGAACAGCACCTTGGCTTTGCCGCTCAGATCCACAACCAATGTCGCAGGATCACGCGGCAATTGCCCTGTAGGGTCAAACAGGCTCCAGATGACATCGGACATGGCAAAGTCATTCAGCGTCACGGCAAGGCCGAAATCCTGCTCTTCATTCGACTTTTGCAGGGGCACCAGAAAGCGTGTTCCGATCTGCTCGGCTGAAAAGGACAGGGGCAGGGGCAGCTCGGTCAGCAACATGTTCATGCTGACGCCGGTCTGCGCGATGTCATACAGCAGCCCGTCCGGGCCAAGGGACACGTCAAACGCAGCCCCCGTTGATGTGGCATTGGCCGTGCCACTGCCATCGGATCCGCTGCTGAAAGACATGTCATAGCCGCCGCCTGCCGTGGTGAACGACCCGGCTGCCTTGAAGCCGTCGTCCAGCATGGCGTTGAAGTCCTGAACATCCGTTTCTGTCGGCAAGTCGCCCGTGCCGTCCAGTTTCAGGTCCTGCATATTACCCGTGACTTTGAAACTTTCGTCGTTTTGCGGATCGCTGAATGCGACGTCATAGTCGACGGAGGCAACGGTCATATCCTGCGCCACATTGCGCAACTCGCCCAATGTCATTCTCGTGACCTGGGACAGGTCATTCATGGTGATGTCCACTTTGGCAACATCCGGCCCAAGTGAAACACCGTCGATGGTGACGGACTGCAACGCCATGCGCGCCGCTTCGGCTGCGTAGGTATAGGTCAGATCGTTCGGCTCACCCGTCGCCACCATATTGTGCGCGGTTTGCTCGAAGTTGATTGCCAGGGACACGTTTTCACCTGTCTCGGGTTGGAACGCCATGTTCATGATGGTGCTGGCGGGCAATTCGATTGCAACGCTGCCGTCGCCCTGCTCAACGAAGTTGATCGTCTCAAGCACCATGTCGAACGCACCGCCACCGGTGTCGTCGTCAAACTCCATCTTCAACGTCATGTCGGATACGGAGACGGATCCCGCTTCGGTCACTTCCGAGGATGTCACGGTGTAGCCCGAGCTTTCCATGTAAGCTTGCCAGTCGGACCAGACCTCTGCGGCGGTCAGATCCGCAAGCGCTGCCGTGGCAGGCAGACAGACCAGAATGGCAGTACCGGAAAACAACTTCGAAATACGAGACATGACAGAATCCTTGGTTAGCGTTGGCCGTATCGTCTGGGACAGCAAGAAATGCGTCAAGGCCACAGGGTGGACCTATGCGGCTGTTCTGCCTACCACAAGACCAAGCCAGCACATCGGAGGATATGATGCACGATATGAGCGGAAAAACGGTCCTGATCACAGGGGCCAGCCGGGGAATCGGGGCAGACACGGCGCGCGTTTTTGCACAAGCCGGGGCCAACGTTGCACTGGTCGCACGCGGTGCCGATGCGATCACGTCGCTTGCGGAAGAGATTGGACCGCAAGCCTTGGCCTTGCCTTGCGACGTGAGCACCTACGCGGACGTCTCTGACGCGGTTGCCGCTACACGGGACAAGTTTGGCGGGTTGGACGTTCTGATCGGCAACGCCGGTGTCATTGAGCCGATTTCGCATCTGGCGACGGCTGACCCCGACGCGTGGGGTCATGTCATCGACATCAATCTCAAGGGGGTCTTCTTTGGCATGCGCGCGGCGCTGCCGGGTATGTTGGAGGCTGGCGGCGGCACCATCCTCACCATCAGTTCCGGCGCAGCCCATGGCCCGGTCGAGGCTTGGTCGCACTACTGCGCATCCAAGGCAGGGGCCGCGATGCTGACCCGTTGCCTCGACAAGGAAAACGGCGGCAAAGGCATTCGCGCCATGGGCCTGTCACCCGGCACTGTCGCGACGCAAATGCAGCGCGAGATCAAGGCGAGTGGCATCAACCCTGTCAGCCAACTTGACTGGTCCGACCACATCCCGGCGGACTGGCCTGCAAAGGCGCTCCTCTGGATGTGCTCCGCCGATGCGGACGATTGGGTCGGGCAAGAAATTTCGCTGCGCGATCCAGACATTCGCGCACGGGTGGGTTTGACATGATCGACATTGATCGCACTGGCCCGATCCACACCCTGACCATCAACCGTCCTGACAAGGCGGGGGCGCTTACCGAACAGATGTTGATCGACCTGCGCGATGCCGTCCTCGAAGCCAAGGATGCGGCGGCGTTGATCCTGACCGGAACGGGCAAGGTGTTCAGTGCCGGAGCCGACCTTGACGCTGCACGTGCCGGGCTGGCCACCTCCCCGCTATGGGAAGAACTGTCGGGCGCCATCGCAGAATTGCCCTGCCTGACCATCGCGGCGCTGAACGGCACGGTCGCAGGAGGAGCGACGGGCATGGTGCTGGCTTGCGACATCCGCATCGCCGTGCCGACGGCAAAGTTCTTTTACCCGGTGATGAAACTTGGATATCTGCCGCAACCCAGCGACCCTGTGCGCATGGCGGCCCTGATTGGGCCCGCCCGGACCAAATTGATTTTTCTGGCAGGGGAAAAGATCACCGCGCACACCGCATACACGTATGGGTTGGTAGACGAAATTGTCGAAGACGGCGCCGTCACCGATCGGGCACGCGAACTTTGCGCTGATTCTTCGGCGGCTGATTCTTCGAAGGCGCGAGATATTAAAGCCATTTGCAATCAACCGCTTAAGTCCTGAAACACAACAGTTGTCAACTTTGTGTGACAGGGTGTATCCTGTAAGACAATGGCCCGTGACAACCGGATAGAGCGCGCCAAACGCGTGCCCAAGCCCGTGCAGCAAGCTCGGGATTTGACCACGTCAGAACGTGTTCAACTTCTGGTGTCGAATGTTCTGGGCGACGTCACCGACCGACTGGATAAAAAACGCACTCAAGCGCCGAAATCGGGAAGGCGTTGACGTTTCCGTCGGGCCCCCGGCACCTTTGACGCAAATCCCGGCGGTCGCTTTCCCACCCACTTGAAGAACTTTGCCAATCGCGGATGCGAACGCAGCGCTTCGGGCGTGTTGTACGCACGGGCCAGCTCGGCCTCTGTCAGGGTGGCGTGAATCTCGCGGTGACAGATATGATGAAGCAATACCGTTGGCCCACCCTTGCCCCCTTTCAGTTTCGGGATCAGATGGTGCGCGCTTTGCGGGACATCAGGTGGGATGGGACGGCCACATAGGGGGCAGATCGGATCGGACAGCGGGTATGTTCCCTTGCACAGTTGGTGTTGCCCGTGACAATTGGCGCGTCCCGAGACCGAGGCAAGAGGTGCGCCGTGGAGTTTGATCTCGAAAGCCAGCCAGAGATTGTGCAGACCATTGCGGGTTATGCGCTGCAAGGGTGGGAATTGGCACTGACATGGTTGCTGAGCCCGGTGGCGTGGTCGCAGTTTGCTTTGCTGATTGTCGCCTACCTCGCCGCCATTGTAATCACGCGCCGTTTGCGTCCGGCGCTGGCGCGGGTGCTGGACCCCGGCGACAGCGACAATTTCATTGCCACGTCCCGGCGTTTCATCGCGCAATTCCTGCCTCTTTTGCTGCCCCTTTTGGCCTATGCGTTGACCGGAATCGGCGAAAGCGTTGTCCGATCGATCTTTGACAGCGGTGCCGTCATCGCCTTCGGCAAGCGCATCTTCCTGTTTTTGGCGGTGCGCGCTTTGGTGCGGGACATCATCACCGACCCGTTCCTCAAGCTGCTCGGACGCTACGTTCTGATCCCCATTGCTGCGATCTATGCGCTTGGGTTGCTGGACGCCGCGACCGAATGGCTGACGGCCATGCAGGTCAGTTTCGGCAACATCCAGTTTTCGGCCATGGCGCTGGTCCGTGGCGTCATCGCGGGCGGCTTCCTGTTCTGGTTGGGCCGGTGGTCAAACGATCAATCGACGGCCTTCATCTCCAAGCAGGCAGAGATGCGGCCCTCCCTGCGCCAACTGCTGGCCAAGACGGTCGAGTTTGCGATCTTTGCCACCGCCTTTTTGCTGTTGATGAACATCATGGGCATCAACCTGTCAGCCCTGGCGGTGCTGGGGGGTGCCATTGGTGTCGGTCTTGGCTTTGGTCTGCAAAAGATCGCGTCGAATTTCATTTCGGGTGTGATCCTGTTGGTCGAAGGGCAGGCGACGGTCGGTGACTATGTGGAACTGGACGGCGGAGAGGCAGGCACCATCGTCAAGATGACTGCGCGCGCCGCGATCCTTGAAACCTATGACGGTCGCTGGATCGTTGTCCCGAACGAGGATTTCATCACCACCCGCGTGGTGAACTATTCCGACAGCGGATCGGCCAACCGGTACGAAGCGCCGTTTTCCGTCAGTTACGACACGGACATAAACGAAGTGCCCGCCATTATCGAAGCTGCGGTCGCGCAGCACCCAGAGGTGTTGGATGCCCCCTATCCCCCGGATTGCGAACTGCGTGGTTTTGGCGACAGCGGCATAGACTTCGCGGTCGAGTTCTGGGTGAACGGCATCGATGACGGGCCGAACAAATACACGTCGGATGTGCTGTTCCTGATCTGGAACGCCCTCAAGGAAAACGACATTACCATTCCTTATCCGCATCGCGTGGTCGAGATGAAGGGTGAACTGCGGACGATATCGGAGTGAGCAAGGTTGCGGTCATCGGTGGCGGACCAGCGGGCCTTGCAGCGGCCGAGGTGATGGCAGAAGCCGGGTTGTCGGTCACCGTGTACGAGGCCAAGCCAACCGTTGCGCGCAAGTTTCTGATGGCAGGCAAGTCCGGCCTGAACCTGACCAAGGCCGAAGACATCGAAACGATGCTGCCGCGCTATGCCGAGGCGTCCATATGGCTCTCGCCCGCACTCAAGGCGTGGGACGCGGACGCCATCGCGCGATGGGCGGAAGGATTGGACCAGCCGGTGTTCACAGGCTCAACCGGGCGGGTGTTTCCGAAGGCAATGAAGGCGTCGCCATTGCTGCGCGCATGGTTGCTGCGGCTTGACGGGCTGGGCGTTGAAATACGGCCGCGTCACCGATGGATCGGTTGGGTCGGTTCACGTCCGGTGATCGCCGGACCCGATGGTACTTCGGAAAAGATAGAAGCCGACGCCATTGTCCTGGCCTGCGGAGGGGCAAGCTGGGCGCGGTTGGGCTCTGATGGTGCTTGGGCAGATTGGATCGATGCCGAAACCAAGCCTTTCGTTGCGTCGAATGCCGCGATTTCGGTGATATGGTCCGAGCACATGCACAAGCACATGGGGCAACCCATCAAGGGTGTCGGTTGGCGGGCGGGTCCGTATCGGTCGCGCGGGGAAGCCATTGTATCGCGCCGCGGTCTTGAGGGTGGTGGCATCTATTCGGTTTCGCGCGGCGTGCGCGAGGGGGGTGACCTGTTCATTGACCTGCTGCCGGATCTGAGTGTGGACGACGTCGCCGCGCGACTTGAACGGCCACGCGGCAAAACAAGTTTTGCCAACCATCTGCGCAAAGTACTCAAACTGTCTCCGCTCAAGATCGCGCTGGCGCAGGAATGGGGACGTCCGTGGCCTGATGACACGGTTAAGGTCGCGCGGCGGCTGAAGAAACTGCGCGTCACGCAGGCGGGATTGAGACCAATGGATGAGGCAATCTCGACCGGTGGCGGCGTTCCTGCTTCGGCCTTGGACACGACATTAATGTTGCACGCAAAGCCGGGCGTATTTTGCGCGGGCGAGATGCTGGATTGGGAGGCGCCCACAGGCGGCTATCTTTTGACGGCGTGCCTTGCGACGGGCCGTTGGGCTGGACAGGGCGTCGTGCGGTACCTCCAGACCTAATGGTCCGCCGCGGCGCGAAAGGCGGGGCGGGCCCGCAGACGTTTGGAATAGGCTTTGACGCCGTCAGGCAAGGGGGGAAACCCGGCACCAAAGGCCCAGCCGAAACAGTGTACGGCCAATAGGTCAGGCAGCGTTATCTGATCGCCCATAATAAATGCGCCCGATTGGTCCAGCATCCCGGCGAAGGTTTCGGCATTGCGGGCAAATTCCTTGTGCAACGTCGCCGAGATGTCCGGCACACGGAGGTTTTCGGGCAGGACAAACGCGTGCTTGCTGTTTGTCCAAAGCAGTGCATCCAGCTCATCAATCAGCCACAGGGTCACCGCATCCTGACGTGCACGCTCTGGCGTGCCCGCAGGTGCCGTCAGTCCGCCGTGCTTGTCGGCCAGATAGGTCATGATGGCGACACTGTCGGTCAGCACCTCGTCACCGTCCACAAGGGCCGGGATCTTGCCCAACGGGTTGAACTTTGTCGCCTCGTCAGAGCGCGGAAACGCCTCCACCAACTCGTAGGGCTGCCCCAGTTCTTCGAGCATCCAAAGCACCCGGAAGGCGCGACTTTTGACGGTTCCAATGACGCGATACATGGCTGCCCCTTTTCTGTTTCCGAAGGATCGCAGGCATGGGTACCAGCCGCAAGGCTGCTGTCAGAAAATGACACGGACCAGTGCTATGCTTGGGCAAAGAACCAAGAGGAGGTTGTCATGTCTCATTCAGGATCCTGCATCTGCGGTGCGGTTTCTTTCACCATCACCGCTCCGGTCACCGAAACCGGCGCATGCCATTGCAGTATGTGCCGCAAGTGGTCTGGTGGCGTGTTTCTGGGCGTTCAGGTGCCCAAGGGCGGCATGCAGATCGAGGGGGAAGAGAACCTCGCTGTCTACACGTCGTCAGAGTGGGCCGAGCGGGCGTTCTGCAAAACCTGCGGGTCCTCAGTCTTTTACCGCGTCACCGCACCGGGCCCGATGAACGGCGAAATGCATGTTGGCATGGGCACATTCGACGATGCATCGGGCATTCCGCTTACTGGCGAGATTTTCATTGACCTGAAACCCGACGGATACGCATTTGCAGGTGAGGGGCGGAATGTGATGACTGAGGCCGAAGTGATGGCGATGTTCGCAGCCCCACCGGAAGACCATCCGTGATCCAAAGGGCGCTTGCGCGACGACATTCCAAGGGGGGCCAGCCCCCCGGCTTCGCCGCCCCCCATTGATAGTCCTGGAACAGAGAAGAATGGACCTGCGCGTTGATCAGCGTCGTGCGAGCATGGCAAGACGGATGAAACAGCGTTCCACAAGCGCAAGGGCCGGCGCATTTTGCCCGGCCGAGCGGAGTTGCAGGTCTGTGTCCGTCAGTTCCGTCAGAGCAAGTTCCAGTTTCGGCGCCCCCCAATTGCGGGCTTGCGCCAGCATCTTGTCACGATTGGGCCCCCAGATCTGTGGACGGCCAGAGGTGTCGCTTGCGGCTCGGTGCAAGGACCGGAAGTGCCGCATGGCGCCGATACACAGTGCCACCGCATTGACGCCCTGGGCCTGCAATCGCTGCATGACAGGGCCAATGGCAGCTGCGTTCCCATCGCCCACGACCAACAGCACATCATCCACATCCGCCTCAACGGATGCCGGCGCGCAAGCCGTGATGTCATCCGCGCTGAGCGGTTCAGGATCGTTCAGCTTGTAAAGCCCCACCTTCTCCAGTGTCTGACGAAAATCGCCGGGCTCAAGTTGCCGCGCGAGGTCCATCAATAGGTGCATCGCCTCTTGCGGCGGGTTTGTGATGCCTGCGGCAGTGAGATCACGCTCGATCTCGTCTCGGGTCGGAGGGTTATCGTAGATCCCTACGGCATAGGCTGCCGTATGCGCTTCGAAGGCCTTGCGCAGTTTGGACGTGGGTTTCAGCGTTCCGGCGGTGACAACGATTTGGGCGTCGCCTGCGGCCCAGTCCGAAATTGCATCCGTGATGATCGGACCTACGGTTTCATTTGCATCCTCGACAAGCGCGACACGTGGGCCGGGGAAAAACCCAATGGCCTTGACGGCGTCCAGCAGCAACGCGGGTTCCTTGCGCAGATCACCAGCCGCGATCCGTGTCAGGCGCATTTCTTCCTCGCCCTGCGGACCAATCAGCGCCGCCACCACCTGTTGTCGCTTAAGCGCGATACGCATCCCGTCAGCGCCGTATATCAACAGGCCAGCCGCATCCGGATCCGGTTTTGAGAAATAGGCGTTGGCTTGCCCCGTATTCAGCTTCACAGGTCAGAGGCCTGTAATTGCAACACGATTTCGTCTGCAAGCATTGTCATCAGCCGTTCCGTCGCGTCCCGCTTGGCCGCCAACGTCGCCACGGTTGTGCCGGTGGCAGAATAACCCACGAAGTTATCCACAGTATTTGATTGGACCACTGCGCCGGTTGACGTGTCCGACAGCGAATAAGTTGCCTCGCCAATGACGTGGAACCGGCGAATGTCGCCATCGGGGTCAATCGCGCGCGCTTCTTCTTTCACCGACAGCTGGATACCCAGTGCGTAGGCGGGATCACCGCTCCGGCCCAAACGTTCTTCCAATTGGCGGACCAGCAGGAACCCTTCGCGGTCGATGGGTTTGTCGACCAGCACACGGTTCTGCAACTGCGTTCCTGCGCCGCCGGGGCCGTAGACCGGCTCGAACCCGCAGGCGGCGACGGTCAGGATCAGGGCAAGGGCGGCAAGGATGCGCATGTTGGGTCAGACCACCACGTTGACGATACGGCCGGGCACGACGATCACCTTCTTGGGGGACCCGCCGTCCAGTGCCTTTTGCACAGCTTCGGTTGCCAGCGCCTGTTTTTCAACCTCGGCCTTGTCCATATCGGCGGGAACGGTCAGTTCGCCGCGCCTTTTGCCATTGATCTGGATGGGCAGGGTCACGGTGTCGGACACCAGCATTGCCTTGTCCGCCGTGGGCCAAGCTGCATGGATCACAAGACCCTCACCGCCCTGATGCGCCCAGATATCTTCGGCAAGGTGCGGCGTCATGGGGGCCATGAGCTGCGCAAGCGTCATCACGGCTTCGCGCTGGGCGGCATGGCCTGCCTTGGACTTCTGCAGGGTGGCCGTAAAGCCATAAAGCTTGGCGATGGCCGCGTTGAAGCCGAAGGATTCCACACCCATGGTCACGTCATGGATGGTCTTGTGCATGGCCCGCAACAGATCGTCATCGCCGGTGCCGGGCGCGTCCTTGTCCATCTGGCTGATCCGATCGCAGATATTCCAGACGCGGGTCAGGTGTTTGAAGGCCGCTTCCGCGCCCGAGGCTGTCCATTCCACATCCCGTTCGGGGGGCGAGTCGCTCAGCACGAACCAGCGCGCGGTGTCGGCGCCGTAGCTGGCGATGATGCCAAGCGGGTCGACCACGTTCTTTTTGGACTTGGACATCTTGGCCGACGGGATCACATCCACCGGCTCGCCAGTTGCGCCAAGCCGTGCACCCGATTCCGTCCACTCAATGTGTTCGGGCAGATGATAGACGGGCCGGTCCTTCTCATCACGTGTCACGTAAATCTCGTGCGTCACCATGCCTTGCGTGAACAGCGCATCGAACGGCTCTTCACACCCTTGGGGAAGATGGCCGGTGATACGCATCGCGCGCGCAAAGAAGCGCGAGTAAAGCAGGTGCAGGATCGCGTGTTCGATGCCGCCGATATACTGGTCCACATTCATCCAGTACGCGGCATCCTCCAGATCAGTGGGTGTCGCAGCATGCGGCGCAGTGAAGCGGGCGAAGTACCAAGACGAATCCACAAACGTATCCATCGTGTCCGTTTCGCGCTTTGCGGGCTTGCCACAGTACGGACAGGGCACATCGCGCCATGTTGGATGGCGGTCCAGCGGATTGCCGGGGATATCAAAACTGACATCATCGGGCAGCTCGATCGGCAGGTTATCTTTCTTTTCCGGCACCACGCCGCAGTCATCACAGTGAACAACCGGAATCGGACAGCCCCAATAGCGTTGGCGGCTGAGGCCCCAGTCACGCAACCGATACTGCGTTTGCCCTTTGCCAAGGCCATGTGCTTCGAAATAATCGATAGTGGCGTCGATACCTTGTTGGCTTGTCGCCTCCGCAATCCCTGCAAAGTGGTCGATGTAAACAACTTTCTCGGTCTTCGTAGGCACGAGAGCATCATCCGCGACCTCGGTTTCGTCGCCGGGCATGTAAAACGCATTCTGCACCGGCAAACCGTATTTACGCGCAAAGTCGAGATCGCGTTGATCATGCGCCGGACAGCCAAAGACGGCACCGGTGCCGTAATCCATCAAAACAAAGTTGCCGATCCAGACGGGCAGGTCCACGTCCGCATAGACGGGGTGCTTGACTCGCACGCCGGTGTCGATCCCCTTCTTCTCGGCCTTCTCCATTGCCGCTTCGGTTGTGTCCATCTTGCGGCATTCGTCGATAAACGCAGCCAGATCAGGGTTCTGGGCCTCAAGCGCTTTTGCGACCGGATGGTCGGGCGAAACGGCGATGAACGACGCGCCACGCATCGTATCGGGGCGGGTTGAGTAGCACAGGATGGTGCCGTCGCCATCTGTCCGAACAAAGGGGATGTCGATGCCTCTGCTCTCACCGATCCAGTTTTCCTGCATCAGGCGGACCTTGGCGGGCCAATTGTCGAGCCCGGCAAGCGCGTCTTTCAACTCTCCCGCCATGTCGGCAATCTTGAAGAACCACTGCGTCAGTTCGCGCCGCTCTACCTCGGCACCCGAGCGCCAGCCCTTGCCGTCAATCACCTGTTCATTGGCGAGCACGGTCATGTCGACCGGATCCCAATTCACCTGCGCGTTCTTGCGGTACACAAGCCCGGCCTCAAGGAAATCAAGAAAGAGGGCCTGCTGTTGCCCGTAATACTCAGGGTCACAGGTCGCAAACTCGCGGGACCAGTCGATGGACAGGCCCAGCGGTTTCATCTGGCTGCGCATGTCGGCGATATTGTCGTAGGTCCATGTCTTGGGGTGACCGCCGATGGCCATGGCCGCATTCTCGGCTGGCATCCCGAACGCATCCCAGCCCATGGGGTGCAGCACGTTGTGGCCGGTCGACATTTTATAGCGCGCGATCACGTCGCCCATTGTGTAGTTGCGCACATGGCCCATGTGGATGCGGCCCGACGGGTAGGGGAACATCTCAAGCACGTAATACTTTGGCTTGTCGGCGCTGCGCTTAGCCTTGAACACATCGGCCTTGTCCCAGGCGGCTTGCCAGCGGGCTTCGATCTCGGATGGGGTGTAGGTTGCCATGGGGTCTGGTCCTGAATGTGCAAACGCCGGGCACAAGGGCCCGGCGCATCTGATAATGGGGAATGCTGTGCTCTGGAAGGGCTTAAAGGCGGTTGTCTGCCACACGCAGTTGGCGCGCACGGGTCAGGATCGCATCCTCGATCGCGCGCACGGTTGCGGCGCTGGCTGGGCCGTTACGGGTCTGCAAGGCCACATTCAGGGATCTTGCGTCCAGCGCCGGGTCGCCAATCAGGACAGTGGCCCGGTACGCACGACCACCGCCCGGCGGTGTGCCAAAGCCGGTCACAATGACGCCCGTAAACGGGTCAACCGATTGAATCGGAAGAAAATCGAGGACTTGCAGGCTTGCGGACCAGATGTATTTGTTGACCCGAACAATGGATTCCTGATTTCGGCGTGCACGCAGTGCTTCGCCCAGTGTCGTGCCCGACCGAATGTCACGCTCTCGTGCGCTGTCACCGTCACCGACAATACGTTCCGAGTCCGGGTCGGTAATACCGACGCGACCGCCGCATGCCGTCAGCACAAGCGCCAAAGAAAGAATGGCCAAGCGGCCCATTGCACGCGTTTTACGCATTGGAAGTCCCAACCCCTGTTCGTTGGGGACCGTGATAGCCAAGTTGCCAGCGGCTCGCAAGACACGGGCAAGGTGGCGTATCACACTGTTAATGCAGAAGGGACGGTGTGACCGGACTGTGGCAAAGCTGCACCAACCATGCCGGAATTGCGGCCAACACATGATGCGTCGCTTGAGATGCTCCGGCAAATGGTTGAGACAGCATCCATCCCCTCGCCGGATTCCCCGGTTAGGGCGTGTGACTTGAAACCGAGGGAAAACCAATGAAAAAAGTTCTCTTCGCTACAACCGCGCTGATTGCCACGACTGGCATGGCAGCTGCGGAAGTTAGCTTTGGCGGCTTTGGCCGCTTCGGCCTCGTTTATGACGAAAACAACGATGATACTGTCGGCAACGACGATGTCCGTATCGAACAGCGTTTCCGTCTGACCGTAACCGGCACCACAACTTCCGACAACGGTCTGGAATTCGAAGGTCGTATCCGCTTCCAAACGGATGACCAAGCCAATGGCAACAGCAGCCTGGCCGAGCAGTCGGCAGCTGGTTTTGCTGTGTCGACAGGCGGCTTCCGCCTCGACGTTGGTTCGGTTTCCGACGTTCTCGACTCGGGTGACGTTGTTGACTACTACGGCTTCGGCGTTGGTCTGACATCGTCGCTGGAACAGTCGACCGGTTTCGGCCTGCCTGCAAACGGCTTCGGCACCGTGGGTGACCCAGACGACCTGGTAACCGAGCAGGTTACTCCAACAGTTAAGCTGCGTTACACTGCAGGCGACTTCACTGTGTCGGCATCGGTTACAGACGGTACGTCCGCGCAGGACGAAACTGCTGGTACAGCAACCGAAGTTGAAGAATACCAGATTGGTGTTGGCTACAACTTCGGCAACTACTCGGTTGGCTTCGTGTACGGTAACGAAGAAACTGAAGATCGTGACGCTTCCGACGCTGTAGTCGCATCCACGGATGACGACTTCTGGGCCGTGTCGTTCGGTGGTGAAATCGGCGCTCTGGCGTTCTCGATCCTGATCGCGGACTACGATGCCAACGACGACACATCCTACGGCTTCTCGGTCAAGTATGACGTTGGCGCAGCAACCGAAATCCGTTTCGCTTTTGCTGACACCGGCATCGACGGCGACGACGAAGTCTACGGCATCGGCTTCCGCCACTCGCTGGGCGGCGGTGTATCGCTGCAAGGTGGTGTTGGTGAACTCGCCGACGGCGACACCTTTGCTGACCTGGGTGTGGTCTTCAACTTCTAATAGTTGACGACACAGACGATTTGGGGCGGGCCATTGGCCTGCCCCTTTTCGTTTCGACCCCTTTGCATTTGATCGCACGTCGTGCTTTGTGCCACCCATCCCCGAGGCGATAGGTGCACCCGATGTCACTTTCTGAAATAGCGGCAAGAATTGAAGCAGCCTGCGTCAAGGCAGGGCGGGCTCCTGACGCTGCACAACTGATTGCGGTCAGCAAGGTGCAACCTCTTGAGCGGGTGACGGCGGTATTGGATCAGGGACATCGCCTGTTTGGCGAGAACCGCGTGCAGGAAGCGGCTGGCAAATGGCCGGACCTGCGGGATCAATACGGCGACATTGATGTTCATCTGATCGGACCGCTGCAAAGCAACAAGACGCGGCAGGCGATGGAGCTTTTCCAGGCCATTCACTCTGTTGATCGACCCAAACTGGCCAAGACCATTGCACGACTGGCGCAAGAGATGGGGCATTGCCCTGACATCTTCCTGCAAATCAACACGGGCGAAGAGCCGCAAAAGGCCGGTGTCTTGCCTGCTGAGACCGATGCGTTTGTCGCTGAGTGCCGTGGGCTGGACCTGCCGATCCAAGGGCTGATGTGCATCCCGCCGGTCGATGAAGAGCCGTCGCTTCATTTTGCACTGCTGGCCAAGCTTGCAAACCGCAATGGGTTGTACGGGCTCTCCATGGGAATGAGCGGCGACTTCGAAAGCGCCATAGCGCTCGGAGCCACACATGTCCGCGTCGGCTCAGCCATTTTTGGCGAGCGGACAACACAGGCCTGAAGTCAGACGACGATCAACCGCGTCTGATACCGAATGCGCGGTGCAATCCACGCCAGATGATCCGGGCGCAATCCGATGCAGCCTTCGGTTGGATATCCCGGCCGGCGCCACCGGTGCATGAAGATGGCTGATCCTCGACCGGGCACGGCATATGGCCAATTCCAGTCCGTCAGGATCACCAGATCATACAGCGGATCCGCCCTGCGCAGCCGTTCGTGGCTGGGGGCATAGGGCGCACGCACCATGAGGTTGTAGTCCTCGTCATCCACATCATCGGACCACACGTCGCCGGGGCGAATGGGCAAAGCCCAGTTTGACGGGCGGGCCATGCGATCTGGACGGTACAGCATGCCAACGATCCGGTGAACGCCACGCGGAGTGGCACCATCGCCTTCGCGCTTGGTTCCCGTGACGCCACTTCTGCCGACAGTGCAGGGAAAGCAGCGCCCTGCAAATCGCATGCCGCGCGGCGTCACCACCATATCCAAGGGTGTCACAGCAGGTGCCCTGATTTCGCCGCCTTGGTGGCCAGATAATCTCGATTGAACCGGTTCTCGCCAACCTTCAGCGGCACACGTTCGGTCACGGTCACACCGCTGGCTTCCATCATCGAAACCTTGGCCGGGTTGTTGGTCAGCAACCGGACAGCGCTGAAACCCATGGACTTCAGAATATCTGACCCCAACCGGAAATCCCGTTCGTCATCCTCGAAGCCCAGGCGGTGGTTCGCATCTACCGTGTCAAAACCCTGATCCTGCAGAGCATATGCGCGCATCTTGTTCGCCAATCCGATGCCGCGCCCCTCCTGGTTCATATACAGCAGAACGCCGGTCCCCTCGGCCCCCATCTGGGCCAAGGCACCACGCAACTGCGGACCACAATCACATTTCAGACTGCCCATAAGATCGCCGGTGAAACAGGCCGAGTGCAATCGGGCCAACACCGGCTGACTGCGATCCGGGCGGCCAATCTCGATGGCGTAATGCTCTTCCCCGCCATCTTCGGGGCGAAACACATGCAGCCGTCCGGCCTCGGACACTTCCATTGGCAAACGGGCCTGCACAATCGGATGCAATGGGCTGCGGTCCTGCAAGAGCGGCTCCGCCAACGCCAAAGGCACAGCGGTGAGCCCTTGGGCCGCAGCCAAGGCAAACCCGTCCGGCACTTCAACGCACAAGGCCGCGGGCAGCAACCGGGCGGACTTGCACAATTGCAGCGCCGCACGATGGGGGGCGGCGTCGCCGTCGCGCACGGACCGCAACGGCCCCTTCATCGGTGTCGCCAAATCGTCGGCAGGATCAGCCAATGACTGCAACCATCCCAGCGCGGCGGCGTCAGGTACGGCAATCCGGGCCACGTCACCATCATAGACACGGGCCTTCAGCGTTTCCGCCCGCCATCCGGTCAACGCCAGCTCCAGGGATCCACCAAGGGCGCGCAACCCGGCCAGACGGTCAGGCGACAGCGCCTCCACCGCGACAGCCAGAATATGGGCCTCACCCATCACCACAATTGGCACGCCCATCCGCAGGTCCGCGCGTGCCCGCGCCAGCGTTTCGGTGATATCCGGGCCCAGTCCCATGTAACAAATCCTTTCCTACGCACCGCTCGACATAAGCAAATCCCACGAGAATTGAAACATTTGCACACTCCGTCACACATGGGCGTGAAACAAAACCTCCATAACTTGCTGAAATCACCCCCAAAGCGCATCTATCCCTCAACACGGACAGGGAGAAGAGCCATGGCACAACTGAAAAAGATTCTGCTGGTCGACGATGACGAAGACCTGCGCGAGGCGCTCAGCGAACAGCTGGTCATGACCGAAGACTTCGACGTGTTCGAGGCGGGCAATGGTCAGGACGCGCTGGTCAAGGCCAAGGAGGCGATCTACGACCTCGTGATTCTCGATGTGGGCCTGCCCGACACGGACGGCCGCGAACTTTGCCGCGTGATGCGCAAGCAGGGGGTCAAATCACCCATCCTGATGCTGACGGGTCACGACACCGACGCAGACACGATCCTCGGCCTTGATGCGGGTGCGAATGACTATGTCAGCAAGCCTTTCAAGTTCCCTGTCCTTCTGGCCCGTATCCGTGCCCAGCTGCGTCAGCATGAACAATCCGAAGATGCCGTTTTCACGCTTGGGCCGTACACGTTCAAGCCATCCGTCAAGATGCTGATCACCGAAGATGACCGGAAAATCCGCCTGACGGAGAAGGAAACCAACATCCTCAAATTCCTCTACCGTTCGACCGAAGGTGTGGTGGCCCGCGACGTGCTGCTGCACGAGGTGTGGGGTTACAATGCGGGTGTCACAACCCACACGCTGGAAACGCACATCTACCGTCTGCGCCAGAAAATCGAACCAGATCCGTCAAATGCGCGCCTTCTTGTGACCGAATCTGGTGGATATCGTCTGATGGCCTGAGTTTGATTTGGGTCAAGGCGGAACCTTTCGCCTTGGCTCAGGTTACAGGCTAGAAGCCCGCACATGTCGGGGCCGCCTCGCGGCAAAACATGTACCTCCCTGTTGGACTTGCCCGGGCCTGCGTGCCCGGGTTTTTTTTGTGCAGTGGTCAAGGTGACAGTGGCGTTGGAAGCGGGTGAATCCGCAGCAATGCGGTGGCGCAAGACGCTCCTTGGGCCAAGGCGCAGACTGCCGTCAAACGTGGCTCAGATGATCTTGCAACAGGGCTGCAAACAGGTCCGGTTTCTCAAGATGCACGGCATGGGCGCAAGCCGGAACAACGGCAAGGCGCGTGTTCGGGATTGTCTTCCACAACTGTTCCGTCTGCGCCCATGCATAGGTCCGGTCGCAGTCTCCCCAGATGATCAGCGTCTTTGGCCGAAGAGCGGCAAGTGCGGCTTCGCCTGACCAGCCTTCCATCGCATCCAGTCCCGCCATGATGGCGGGCAAAGTCGCCCGTTCTGCGATTGCGGCGCAGCTTGCATAACCGGGGGCGGCGTCGCCCCGCAGGAACCAGGTCGCTGCGATCCGCCGGGCGGTAGTGCGTGCCCCATCTGTCTGTGCCCGCGCCTTGCTTTGCGCGATTGTCTCGAACCGTCCGGGCAAGACGCCCTTGGCCCCCGTCGCATAGAGGATAAGGGACGCGATCCTGTCCGGCACCTTCCGAGCAATGTCCTGAACGATCATACCGCCCATGGAGTGGCCAAGCAGGTGGAACTGACGCACCCCCCGTTTCTCCAACTGCTCAGTCACCCAGTCCGCGAATCCGCCAATGGTGTTGATCGGCTCCAAATCGGCGTTCCGTCCGAACCCCGGCAGGTCGAGGGCAATCACCTCGTGACTGTCCGACAGCGCCGCCACCTCGCCATCCCATTGCGCGCCACCACCCATGAACCCATGGACCATGACAAGCGGTGTCACTTGCGCTGCCCCTGAACAATCCGGTCAAGGATCATCGCGCAAAACAGGATTGCAAAGCCGGCAAGGATCCCCTGGCCGACATTCGCGTATTGCAGCGCTTCCAGCACGTCCTCGCCCAGCCCCTTGGCCCCGATCAGAGAGGCGACAACAACCATCGCCAGCGACAGCATGATCGTCTGGTTGATGCCCGCCCGGATCGAGGGGCTGGCAAGGGGCAAATCAACCCGCGTCAACAAATACCACTTGTTCGCCCCGAAAGAGATCGCAGCCTCGCGCACGCTTTCCGGCACACCGCGCAGGCCAAGTACAGTCAGGCGCACCACAGGCGTGCCACCAAAGATCATCGTGGTCACCACGGCCGCAGGCTTGCCGGTCCCGAAAAAGGCGATGACAGGGATCATGAAGACAAAAGCAGGCATGGTCTGCATGAAATCCATGATCGGCTGAATGGCCGAATAGAACCGCGGACGGCGTGCCGCGAACATACCCAGGGGAATACCAATCAGGATCGACAGGCACGCGGCAGTGCCCAGCAGGGCCAGCGTTGTCATCGCTTTTTCCCAGAACCCCAGCAAGCCCATGTAGGACAGGAACGCGCCCGAATAGATCGCCATGCGGACACCAGCCGTCAACCAAGTCAGCAGGATGATCAACGCGGCAATCACGATCCACGGCGTACTGACAAACACGATCTCCAGCGCGTCCAGCAGCAGGCGGATCACGAAGGTGATCCCGTCGAACAGCGCCTCGCCATTCAGAACCGCCCAGTTGAAAAAGGTCTCGACCCATTCGATGCTGGTCAGGCGGATGTCCGGGTTGGTCGGGAAATTGCCCAGCAGATCGAAGCGCCCCGGAAAGCTGTAGTGCAGCATCGCGGCCAGCACGATCAGGGCCATGAATATCGCGCTAAAGACGATCTGGGATACGGGCATGCCGGACCGGACCGAGCGGTCGGACAACCAGTCGGAAAAGCGCGCCTCAAGCGCCCAGTTGGCCACCATCGCCTGTGCCGCCTTGGCCAGCAGCAAGATGACCAAGCCGATCAGCACGATCTGTGGCCCCTGCGCGGCCATGGCGGCCGCCTCGTCGCGCATGCCGCCAATGTTGGCCTCAAGACCCTCTACGGCCCTTTGGAAGGCATCGACCCTGTCGGACCCGCTTTCGATGGCGGCGGCCAGTTGCTGGCGCCGCAGCTCCAGCGTGCCCTCGATTGAGGCGATGCGCGCCATCGCATCCGCGCCCAGATCACCGAAAAGGCCGCGCGCAATTTGCACCAGCGCCAGCGCTTCGATGATCAGAAATGGCAGGGCCCAGGACCACAGCCCACGTGCCCCGAACCAGATGGGACCAAACAGCCCGGCCATCAGGTTGAGGGTCGGGGTGAACCGGGCCGACGCGCCAATCTTGTTGAAATTCCTGATGTAGTAATCCGGACTGGTCCGCACGAAGGTGCGGATATTGTCACGCCGCTCTTCTGCATAGGCGATCGCGGCATCGCTGTGCGGATCGTCGAGTGGGTTCACTGTGGCGTCCATCATGAAACCTCCGTTCCTTCGATCACGGTGCGCAGCAGATCCGCGCGGGTGATGATGCCTGCATCCTGCCCACCGTCCTGCACAAGGATCGGGTTGGCGTCGTCAATGGCGAGGTTGATCAGATTGCTCAGGGTCTCCTGCCCGTCGACACGCGGGGCGCTGGCCGGGATCGGGCCATTGCTGGCGACATAGGCGTCCATCGGCTGCATGACGGCATGGGCATGCACCACTTTCAGGCGCGAGATACCGGCAACGAAATCCGCCACATAATCATCCGCGGGCTGCATCACGATATCCTCGGCCGTGCCGACCTGAACCACCTTGCCATCGCGCATGATGGCAATGCGGTCGCCAATGCGCACGGCTTCATCCAAGTCATGCGTGATAAAGATCGTGGTCTTTTTCAGGATTTTGGACAGGCGGATGAACTCGTCCTGCAACTGCCGCCGAATAAGCGGATCAAGCGCAGAGAACGGCTCGTCCATCAACAGGACATCCGGGTTCGCGGCCAAGGCGCGTGCAAGGCCGACGCGTTGCTGCATGCCGCCCGACAACTCATGCGCAAATTTGGAGCCCCAGGCCCCCAACTCGACAATATCAAGGATGGCGGCCGCCTGCCGCATACGTTCATTCTTGGCGACTTGCCGAATTTCCAGCGGCATCGCGACATTGTCCAGAACAGACCGATGCGGCATCAGGGCAAAGTTCTGAAACACCATGCCGATCTTGCGATTGCGGAAGGTCTGCAACTCTTTCGGCCCAAGGGCCATGACATCGGTGCCCTCAATCTCGATCTTGCCCGCTGTCGGTTCCAGCAGGCGATTGAAATGGCGCACAAGGGTGGACTTGCCGCTGCCGGACAGACCCATGATGCAGAAGATCTCTCCGCGATTGACGGACAAGCTGACATCGGCGACGCCCACGACGGCATTGTGTTCCGCCAGCACCTCGGCCTTGCTCAGCCCACGGTCGCGAATGGCTTGCAGTGCCTGCTCCGGCTTGGCGCCAAAAATCTTCCAGACGTTGGAGATTTCGATGACCCGTTCATTGGTCTGCATTGTCGCGTCACCCACATTCAGGGGCGTCGGCACGGGGGACCGTGCCGACAGGGATCATGGTCTTGCGCGGATCAAAGACCCAACATCGCGTCCACGCGATCCGAGTTCGCTTCGACCCAGTCTTTTGCAACGTCAGCCGGCTCACGACCTTGGGCGCTGATCTCGAAGGCAAGGTTGCTGACATCATCGGCGGACAGCGCGAAATTGGCAAAGAACTCGGCAATGGCCGGTGATCGGTCGCCCAGCGAGTTGGACCATGCGATCTGCACCTGCTTGAGGTCATCCTTGGTGGCGACCATCGACTTTTCATACCAGTCCGCATCGTCGGAGGGCTGGATCATGTTGTATTTTGCTGGATCGAAGGTTGGCTCCGTCAACATGGTCACGTCGAACATGTACCAGACCGCGTGCGGCTCATAGCAGTAGAACGCATAACCTTCGCCTTTGGCGATGCTGTCCTTGATGCGCGCCGTTTTCACGGCTTCTTCGGCGCGGATGGGTTCAATAAAGTCGAGCAGGCCGTAATCGCGGACCTTCACCTCGTTCACATTGGCAGAGGCCCAGCCGGGTGCACCAATCCACATCTCTCCCAGGCCGTTGCCGTCGCTGTCCATCAGGGCGGCCACGTCAGGACGCCCCAGGTCCGCAATGTCAGTGATGTCGTTGGCGGCAGCAAAGTCCTTGGAGACGCAAAAACCCTGATTGCCTTGATACGGGTTGGACGACAACGTCACCGTGCCCGCCTCATCGACATATTGCTTGGTGAAACTTTCCTGGTTCGGCAGCCAGACATCGGGGTGGACATCAATGTCGCCTTCGCCCTGATCCATGGCTTGGAAAATGGTGGCATTGTTGCCCGGAACATAGTCAACGGTTCCGCCAATGCGCGTGGTCACAATCTCGCCCAGGACATAGGCGATGGCCTGTGCGCCGGTCCAGGTCGGGACACCGATTTTCACTTCTTCTGCAAAGGCCGGCACGGCGAGGACGCTTGTCATCGCCGCCGTCATCAATTTCATCTTCAATGTCATTTCAGGTTTCTCCTTGTTGGTCAGTCTTTTTTGTTTTTATGAGCTGTAGCCCGGCAAATCGAAGGTCTCGGGATAGCCGAACAGGGCGGCACTGCCGCCAGTATGGGTGAAAACGACGTTGCTCATACCGTCGAAATAGCCCTTGCGGGTCAGGTCGATCAGCCCATCAAGGCCCTTGCCGGAATAGACCGGGTCGAACAAAAGCCCTTCGGTCTGCGCCAGCAGTTTCAGCGCGGCGATCATCCCGTCCGTCGGAAGACCATAGCCCGGACCGACATAGTCGCAATTGGCACGGACGCTGCTGCGGGCGATGTCGTCGGGCATGCCCAGAAAGGCCGCTGTTTTCTGTGCAAGGTCAAAGACCATGCCTTCCTGCTTTTCTTGCGGTGCCCGCACGCCGATGCCCAGCAGGTGAATGTCGCTTTCGATGGCGGCCAATCCTGCGACCAGCCCGGCCTGCGTACCGGACGATCCGGTGGCATGCACAAGCGCGTCGATCTTCAGGCCCATGCCGCTGGCCTGCTCGACCAGTTCGCGGGCGCAATTGACATACCCCAGCGCGCCAATCGGGTTGGAGCCGCCGCCGGGGATGATGTAGGGCGTCTTTCCGTCCTGCTGCAAACTGTCGGCCAACCGCTCCATTTCCGCATTCATGTCGGTGCCGCCGCTGCGCTTTGACACGGTCGCCCCATGCAGGCGATCCAGCAGCACGTTGCCGTTCATGATGTAGTTTTCATCATTTGACCCGGTGCGGTCCTCAAGCAGAATATGACAGCCCATGCCAAGTTTGGCCGCCGCCGCAGCGGTCTGGCGGGCATGATTTGACTGGGTGGCGCCTTGGGTGATGATGGTGTCTGCACCCTTTTGCTGGGCGTCAGCCATCAGATACTCAAGCTTGCGGGTCTTGTTGCCGCCCGACGACAGACCGGTACAATCGTCCCGTTTCACCCACAGTCGCGGACCACCCAGCATCTCGCTCAGGCGGTCCATCGGTTCCAGCGGGGTCGGAAAGTGTCCCAGCGCGACCCGCGGAAACTGCGCCAGCCGCACGGCAAGCTCCTTGCAGCGGCTCGCCAGCACATCGGTGTCACTGGTCAAATCTTGCGCCGTCATGTGTTCAGTAGCAGTCACGATGTCCCCCATGCCTCGATCAGCCCAAGCATCATCTAGGGCCAGATAGAAAAACAGTGCTTTTTGCTTGGGCTGCCCATACATTTCCTTTGGCTGGACCTGGGGGACGCGATGCAATTGCAATGGTTGGACGACGTTCTTGTCTTGCTGGAAGAAGGGAACATGTCCCGCGCCGCCGCCCGCCGAAACATCACTCAGCCTGCATTCTCAAGGCGTATTCGCGGGTTCGAGGACTGGCTTGGCGTGACCGTTCTGGACCGGCAGACCAACAGGGTGGAGATCAGCGACGCCCTTCTGTCCAACGAGGCCGAAATCCGCGCGCTGATGGCCCGCCTGCGAGAGCTGCGCACAAAAATTGCGCAATTCGACAAGGCGCGTCAGACGGTTGAGCTGGCCGCCCAGCACGCTCCTGTCTGTGCAACCTTCCCCGATATGGCACTGCGGGCCAGGCGCAGCTTTCCGGGCCTGCAATTCCGCGTGCGCGCCGGCAATCTGAATGACTGTGTGTCCATGTTTCTGCGGGGCGATACCAGCATGCTGCTGTGTTACGAGGCCGAAAGCATCGGCCCGCTTCAGTTCGGCCCGGAGATCCGGCGCGGCATCTGGGGAAACGACTATCTGGTCCCGGTGGTCGGCGGCGCGCTGCGCTATATCGTGACGGACGCGGGCGAGGTTCCGGCCGACACGCCCGCGATCGTCTATCCGGTGGGCAGCTACTTCGGTGAGGTGCTGCAGAAGAACGACAGGCCGTTCGGCATTGCGGGCTCCGGTGCCAACGCATTCAGCGTGTCAGCCTTTTCCAGCGGCACACGGGAGCTGGTGCTTCATGGGCTTGGCATTGGCTGGCTCCCCTTCAGCATGGCGCATCGTGAGATCGAAAGCGGTGAACTGATCTCGCTTGCGAACCGCTATGGTCAGGAAGCGTTGCAGGCGGCGGTCTATGCCAACAGGAACGTCGAAATGGCACAAGCCTTGATGGAGCTTTGGTCAAAGGGCGCGTGACAGGCAAACGCCGCGCCTCGCCTAGAAGGGCAAGGCGCGATCATACTCGCGCACGCGCAGATCACCGGCGAAGCTTACGATGCCGCCGGTTTCGGGTTCGCCGCACGGGACAGAACGAACAGCGCGACTGCCCCGCCCACTCCAATCAGGTCCGACACAATACCGCCCTCGATCATAAAGAGCGCGACAACAATCAACCCAGCCCGGATCGGCCAGCTCGCCCGCCGTGCGGTCCACCAGCCCTGCACGCCCGATGACAACAGGAAGACGCCAAAGATGGCAGTCGCACCGGCACGCAAAACCTCGAACCACGTGCCGTCCATCAACAGTGCTGAGTTATAGAAGAACATGAACGGCACGATGAAGGCAGAGATTCCGATCTTGAAGGACGCGACAGAGGTTTCCATCGGATTGGCCCCGGAAATACCAGCAGCAGCATAGCTGGCCAGCGCCACAGGCGGCGTGATGGCAGAGACGACGGCGAAATAGAACACGAAGAAATGCGCGGTAAGGGCGGGAATGCCCAGCTGAACCAAGCCCGGCGCCACGACGCTTGCGGCAACCGCATAGGCGGCTGTCGTGGGCATCCCCATGCCCAACAGGATCGAAATGCACATGGCAAAGAACAGCGCCAGCAACTGGTTCGCATCTGCAATGCTCAGCAACACGGATGAGAACCGCGCGCCCACACCGGTCAGGGAAATGACGCCGACGATAATGCCCGCGCAGGCGCAGACGGCAATGATCTGGATCGACATGATGCCCGCCAGCTCGAACGCCTTCGCGATGGATCGCAGGCCCATGCGGTAGGGGGTAAACCAACTGACCACGGCGGCGGCAGCCGTCGCCAATGTCCCGGCGCGGATCACCGAATAGCCCATGAACAGGGCCGCGATCAGAATGACAATCGGCAGGAACAGGAACACCCGCCGCGCCATGTCGCGGAACTTTGGCAACTCATCCTCGCGCATCCCGCGCATGCCAAGCTTCGCGGCCTCGAAATCGACCATGAAATAGATCGATACGAAATACAGGACCGCAGGAATGATCGCGGCGATGGCAATGTCGGTATAGGGAATGCCGGTGATCTCGGCCATGATGAACGCACCGGCGCCCATGATGGGCGGCATGATCTGCCCGCCGGTAGAGGCTGCCGCCTCAACCGCGCCTGCGGTTGTCTGCCTGTAGCCGACCTTTTTCATCAGGGGGATCGTCAGGGACCCGGTGGCCACCACGTTGCCCGCCGATGTCCCGTTGATCATCCCCATCAAGCCACTGGCAAAGATGGAAACCTTGGCCGGACCACCGCGCGCGCGGCCTGCGGCGGCAAAGGCGAAGTTGACGAAATACTCGCCAACTTTCGACGCCTGCAAGAAGGCGGCAAAGATGATGAAGAGAATGATGTAGGTCGAGGACACCGCCGTTGTCGGCCCCAAGATGCCCGCATCGGTATAGACTTGGCTGAAGAAACGCTGCCACGCGATGTCGGGTGCGTTCAGGAAGCCGGGCAGCAGGTCACCGACAAACACGTAGACCAGAAAGATGCCCGCAATCACGATCAGGGCCAGACCGGCCACCCGCCGCGTCATCTCCATGATCAATGCGGTACCTGCCACGGCGGCAAGGCTCATTCCGATGGGGGCAAAGGGCGTGCCGGTGGCGTTGCGCATCAACGTGCCAAAGACGGTGATCAGATAGATCGCGACAGCAACGGAACAGACAACAAGCACCAGATCCGCCGACGCGATACTGCCGCGCACCCGCGGCCGCAGCCAGCCAACCACGATGCCAATCGCCGTGGCCGCGATCAGCGGCACGCCGTAGTGCCAAATCTCAGCCGTTCGAATGGCCGCATCAATGCCGTTCCACATCGTGCCGCCCGCGATCTGCGTGGCAAAGGTAATCGCTGTGTAGCAGGCATAGAAGGCAGGCAGCAAAGCCAGGTAGGCGACCATATCAAGCGGGTGCCTGCCGCCCCTGTCCCGCTCCGGAAATTCGCGTGCCGAATACAGCAGGAATCCAAGGATCAAAGCCCCGGCAATGTGAACAATCCGAAAGTTCCACGTCTCCATCGGAAAGACGGGAAGGCCCGGAATATCGATCCCCGTCCACGAATTGATCGACCACCCGTTCAGGACGGCCATGTGGAAAATGGCGTAGAGACCGGAAATCGTGGCAATGGCCAGATAGGCCCGACCTTCGAAGGCGCGGCGATTGTGTTCTACGGGTTCGTCATCAACACCATCGACATTGATCGGCCCGTCGGGCACATCGTCTCGCTGAGCGTTGATGGTCATTCTATACCCCCTTGCCGTGCGCCCTTGTGGCCGCATCATTCCGTCGCTTTGAAATGTCTCATGATATGGAAAAGCGATGGCCGCACCAGCGGCGCGGCCATCACAAAGGGCTTATTTGCTGTGGATCTGGTCCGCAGGGATATCAGCGCCCGCGTTTTCGACAAACCACTGGGCCGCACCGGGGTGCCATGCAATGACGCCGCCGTTCTTGTCCCAGTTCTCCGGAAGGGTAGAGCGGGCAGCCTTGTGAATGTTCATCATCCGCTCATTGTCGGACATGATGATGTCGACCACCGCATTGACCATGCTGTCGGGCAGGTCGCAGTTGGCGATGGCAAAGTTCCACATCGACACCGACCGCGCATCCGCGTCCAGCGTCGAATACGTGCTGGCCGCAATGTCGAAGGGGGCCACGGGGAAGGCTTCCATGATCGTGGTTTGCTCGGCCTCGGTGAATTCGATGATGTTCACATCCGTCTGCACCTCAAGCTGGCTGACCGCAGGCACGGGCACACCGGCGGCAAAGGCGATCACGTCGATCAACCCGTCCTGCAGCTGTCCGCCAAGGTCGCTCCACGACCCGTTGCGGCGGTCAAACTCCACGCCCAGAGTTTCCATCATGCGCGGGAAATACGTGTCGGATGTTGAACCCGCCGGGCCAAAGCCGATCCGGGAGCCTGCGGGGATATCCGCGATTGTCGTGATACCCGACGACGACAGCGCCGTCACCGAGAACGGCGTTTGGTACATCGGGAACATCGCGCAGGCGTTGGTCATCTCAAGGCCGGGCGCAATCGGGCTGAGGCCCGCAATCGCCTCGGCTGCGGGACCCATCGTGGTCATGCCGAACTGCGCGTCGCCGGTATGGACCAGCGCCATGTTCTGTCCGGGTCCACCCGTCACTTCGCCACCGCCGGTCAGGCCCAGCTCCTCGGCAACAAGGTTCGCCCAGCCCGACCCGTAGGCGAAATACGTGCCCCCTTGCGAGGCCGTCGCGACGGTAAAGCTTTCGGGCCAGCCGGTCCGATCCTGATCGCCTTCCGCAAACGCGGTTGTCGTGGCAAGCACCGTTGCAGCAAGTGTTGCTATGGCTTTCATGTGTGAGTCCTCCACTGTTTTTGTCCGACCCCCGAAGGATCAGCTTGTGTCGATGGGGGCCCGAACGTCGGACCCATCCGAGGAGAGGTAGGTCGCAGGTGGGGGTTTCTCAACAAATGCCCCACGATTTTCGTAGGCTTTTCGGTTTCACCCTTCAAAAAAAGGGCGAACAACAGCACGCGGACGGGCCTGAACGTGCGAAGACGCACGGCCCCGGCAGCCTGCAAACTCAAACCAGAGGTCGCGGATCAAATTGCGCCGTCAGCAGATCCAGCCGCCGACCGATGAAATCTCCGGACCGGGTCACCAGCACCAACGACCGTCGGCTTTCTGCCGGCGCGGGGAACTTCACCAGATCCTCATCGGCGTACCGGTTCACATCCGGGCCGGGAAGCAGCGTAAACCCCAACCCCGCTTTGACGCACCCCATGATCGCTTCCAGATTGTCGAGCACCACAATGGGCGCGTCGGCGGGGCGATCAATTGGCTTCATCGCATCCGCGATCAGTTGCCCGATCCCGGTCTGCGGCATGAAGTGAAAGAACGTATGGCGGGCGATCAAAGCACCAAGGCCATCGCCCGCAATCCCCGAATGAGCGGCAAAGACAAACGGCTCCCGGCGCAGCTCCACTTGGGTCAGGCCACGCAAGTTCCCCTCGGTCCCCGTGACCACTGCCGCATCAAGGCGCCCGGTCAGGACGCTCTCCTGCAAGGCCCTGGACAACCCCGTTTCAAACGCGAAAGTGGCGCGTTTCATGCCCCGCTGCGTGTTTTTGAGGAACAGCGGCAACAGCCGCGCCGCCGCAGACGTGACAAACCCGATGCGGAACGTGCCAACCAGATCATCGTCGGGCACACACAGGTCCAGCAACGCATCTTCGCGCGCCAGAACATCTTCGGCCTTGTCGACAATGGCCCGTCCAATGGGCGTCAGGCGCGGCGGCCTCACAGACCGGTCAAACAGCTGAACGCCAAGCTCGGTTTCCAGCCCTTTCATCTGCATGGACAGCGCCGACAACGTCATGTTCAGCTGCTCCGCCGCGCGCAGAAACGACCCGACATTTGCGGTTTTGACAAGGTTTCTCAGGGCACGTGTTTGCATAAGTTCAGGTTTCCTGAATTTGATATTCATTCTTATTTCGTTGAGTTGAAGAAATCCAGCGATAAACTATTCGTGAACAACCCGGAGGCTCCGCAATGTCACATCCAGCCGTCGCCAAAGCCAAAGACCTCGCACCCCTCTTTGCAAGCCGCGCAGCCACGTGGGACACCGAGCGGACCTATTGCTGGGACAACATCGCCGATCTGGTGGATGCAAACATCATGGGGATGAGCCTCCCAAAGGAATTTGGCGGATCGGGTGCCAGTTGCCTGGATGTCGTTCAGGTGGTGGAAGAGATCGCCAAAGCCTGCACGCTGACAGCCCGCGTTGTTGTCGAGGCGAACATGGGCGGCATCAGCGCCATCATGGCATATGGCACCGAGGCGCAGAAAGCGTTTTGCGCCCCCATCGTTCTGGCCGGTGACAAACCTGCGATCTGCATCACCGAGCCCGAAGCGGGCAGTGCGGCAACCGACATGCGCACAACGGCGCAAAAGCGCGGCAAGACCTACGTGATCAACGGGACCAAGCACTGGATCACCGGCGGCGGCGTCTCAAAGCTGCATCTGGTGTTCGCCCGAGTGCTGGACGAGGCCGGTCGCCCGTTGGGCATCGGCGGTTTCATCGTTCACGTGGACCCGGACGCAGGTATTGCACCCGAAGGCTTCAGGATCACGGGTCGCGAAAAGACGATGGGGCTGTGCGGCATGCCCGAGGCCGAACTGACAATGGAAAACCTTGTCATTGCCGAAGACTGGGCCGTTCTTCCGCCATCCGGGTTCCGGCACGGTTTTGCCGATTTGATGAACGCCTATAATTCGCAACGGGTGGGTGCGGGTACAATCGCGATGGGTGTGGCAGCAGGGGCCTGTGACCGGGCCAAGGATTACCTGCTGGAACGCCAGCAATTCGGGCGGCCACTGGCAGAGTTTCAGGGCCTGCAATGGATGGTGGCCGACATGGAAACGCAGATACATGCCGCGCGTCTGATGCTGCATGATGCGGCACGGTCGCGCGGGCCAAACGGCAGCCAGTTCCCCGACATGACATCGGCGGCGCGGGCCAAGCTCTTTGCCTCGGAAATGGCGATCAAGGTCGTGAACGATGCGTTGCAGATGTTTGGCGCGCGGGGCTATGGCGACAAGGAACCGCTGGAACGCATGTACCGCGACGTGCGCATGTTCACCATCGGCGGCGGCACGGCACAGGTCCTGCGCACGCAAATTGCGGGATCAGCCCTTGGTATCCGCACGCCACAGACAAGGGACGGCTTTGCAACGACGCCCGTTCACCATCTGCACGCCGCTGAATAGATCCCAACCGAAGACGCTGCGCAGGCACATCCGCGCTTACAACAACCCGTCGGGCATCTTCTGCTCTGCCGCCGTGTTGGCACGGCGGAAATAAAGCGTGATCAGCGTCGACACAATCACGATGAACAGGGAATACAGCACAGGCACGGCGTTGACCGACTGCTGCTCGACCCCGGAAAACGTGAACGCGATGATGGCAATGGCAAGCGGGCCGTTCTGGATACCCGTCTCAAGCCCAACGGTGCGCGCGTTGCGCGGATGCAGCTTGAGCGCCTTGGCAAAGAGGTAGCCCACGGTGATACCGATCAGCCCCAGCGCAATCGACGCCGCATAGGTCGCCCAACCCGTCTCCATCAGGAATGCGAAATTGCGGGGGATCCACGACACGATCAGGAACGCGATAAAGAAGATCGCCAGCATCGAGCCCATGAATTCCGTCACCGCGCCGACATTGGCGTTAAGTTTGCGCATCACCATCCCGATGGCGACAGGCACCAACAGCAAGACAAGCGTGATGATGATGTTCTCGCGCGGGATATCCACGTCCAGTGCGCCCGCATAGATCACCAGCACAATCGGGATCAGGATCACGCCAAACACGGTCGACGTGACGGTCATCAGCACGGACAGCGCCAGATTGCCCTTTGAGAAGTAGGTAAAGATGTTCGATGTCGTCCCGCCGGGCATGCACGACATGATCAGGATGCCGATCTTGATCGGGTCCGATACCGGCAGGACAAGCGCCAGTATGAACCCAATGAACGGCATGAAGCCGTATTGTGATATCACGCCAATCATCAATCCATAGGGGCGCTTCAGCGCCAGTATGAAGTCGCGCGGTGTCAGGGATGCCCCCATGCCAAGCATGATCACAAAGATCATGAGCGCGAGGATCGCCTGTTCGAATTGTCCGACCATTTTGGGTACTACCTGTAATCCGTATCTTCAGGACGCGTTGCGCAACGCGGTGTCTTCGTTCCGCAAATCCTTGCGCAGGATTTTTCCGACGTTCGATTTTGGCAGGTCATCGCGGACTTCAACCGATGCCGGCACCTTGTACCCCGTCAGATGTTCCTTGCAGTAGGCGCGGATCGCCTCTGGGGTCAGCGTCTTGTCCCGCAGAACGACAAAGGCTTTGACGGCCTCTCCCGATGCGCCGCCCGGAACCCCGATGACAGCCGCCTCCAGCACGCCCGGATGGCGCGCAAGGCAGTCTTCGATCTCGTTGGGATAGACGTTAAAGCCAGAGACAAGGATCATGTCCTTCTTGCGGTCCACGATCGAGAAATAGCCATCCGCATCCATGATCCCGATGTCGCCCGTCAACAGCCAGTCGCCGCGCATGGTCTTGGCGGTTTCCTCGGGCCTGTTCCAGTATCCCTTCATGATCTGCGGACCACGGGCCGCCAGCTCTCCGGCCTCGCCCTGCGGCACCTCGTTGCCGTCTTCGTCCAGACAGCGCAGGTCGGTGGACGGCACCGGTATCCCGATAGAATTGGGGCGCATCTTGCCCGGCGGATTGAACGTGATGACAGGCGACGATTCCGTCAGCCCGTACCCCTCCAGCACCGGCTTGCCCGTCACCTCCTGCCACCGCTGCGCGACAGACCCTTGCAGCGCCATCCCGCCCGCGGATGCAAATTTGAGGTGCTTCGGTGGGCTGTCCTGAAACCAGATTTCGTTGGTCAGCCCGTTGAACAGCGTATTCACACCACTCATCCAGCTGATCGGATAGTTCTCGAACGCCCGCTTCAGGTTCGTCAAAGGGCGTGGGTTCGGGATCAGGATGTTGCGCGCACCAAGGGAATAGAAGCCCAGCAGGTTCACCGTAAACGCAAAGATGTGATACAGCGGCAGGGCCGTCAGGGCGACCTCCTTGCCCTTCTCCACACCGCTGATCATTTCCATGGTCTGTTCCATGTTCATCATCAGATTGCCGTGGCTCAGCATCGCACCTTTCGACACACCCGTGGTGCCGCCCGTGTACTGCAAGCACGCAAGATCGTCGGGCGACAGGGCCGCACGATATTCCTCCACGGCGATGCTGTTGCGCACACTCTCCTGCTGTCCGGCCTCAATCGCTTCGGGCAGCCGGATATGCGGCAACGTGATCGGAGCAAGCGTCCGATCCCAGTGCTTTTGCACAAGCCGCACAATCCCGCGCGGCATCGCAGGGAAAAACTCGGCCACCTGCGTGACGATGATATTTGGAATGGGATGACCCTTCAGGGCCTGGGTCAGCTTGTCGGCAAAGATATCGACGACAATCAGCGCCTGAGGGTCAGCATCAGCGAACTGATGGGCCATCTCCTCGGCCGTATACAGCGGATTGACGTTCACCACGACACATCCCGCTTTCAGGATGGCAAAGGCAGCCACGGGAAAGGACAGACCATTGGGCACCTGCAACGCAACGCGATCCCCCTGTTTCAGACCGGCAGTTTCGCGCAGATAAATCGCAAGCCCGTCAGACATCTCATCGACCTGCGCAAAGCTCAGCGATCCGTTCATCCCGTTGGGCAGGCACGCCGTGAACGCAGTCTGCTTTTTGTACAGATGCGACACCGCGCTCACCATGTCGCCGATGGTCCGGTAGTGGGCGGTGTCGATGTCAGTGCGCATGGACGGCCCGTAAAAGGCCGACCACGGATGATCTGCTTGGCTCATAATCCCTCCCCCAGGACAGTCACGCCACCCTACCGGTCCCCCGCGCGAAGTGCAAAAGCCACACGGACACCCGTGACGTATCTGCAAACGCCCAACGGGTGACGCCGCGCAACACCGGCACCCACCAGAACCTAGAATGCGCCCATCCAAAGACCACAGCCATCGCACATCACCGCGCTGCAACGATCCCTCATTTTCCGGGTGGAGGCCCCGCCCACACGCGTCTACTCTGCCGCCAAACCCAACGCCGGAGCCCACCCCATGCCCTTCACGCTTGCCACCTGGAACATCAATTCCGTCCGCCTCCGCGAACCCATCGTGCTCAAGCTGCTGGAGGAGGAAGGGCCCGACGTCCTCTGCCTGCAAGAGTGCAAAAGCCCCGTCGACAAGATCCCCCGCGACGGGTTCGAAGCACTGGGCTACACCCACATGGTCGCGCGTGGCGACAAGGGCTACAACGGCGTGGCCATCCTGTCCAAAATCCCCATGGTCGAATCCAGCGCACAGGATTTTGCGCGCCTCGGCCACGCCCGCCACATCGCGGGGCAGCTCGAAAACGGCGTCACAATCCACAACTTCTACGTTCCCGCAGGCGGCGACGTGCCGGATCGAGAGAAGAACGACAAATTCGGCCAGAAACTCGACTACCTCACGGACATGCGCGACTGGTTCCACGGCGACAAACCGCAAAAATCCATCCTTGTGGGTGACCTCAACATCGCCCCGCGCGAGGATGACGTCTGGTCTCACAAGCAGCTTCTGAAGGTTGTCAGCCACACGCCGGTCGAGGTCGAACACCTTGCCGAGACCCAGGACGCAGGCGGCTGGGTCGACGTCACCCGCGCCGACATCCCCGACGGCCAGCTTTATTCGTGGTGGTCCTACCGGGCCAAGGACTGGGACGCCGCCGACAAGGGCCGCCGCCTCGACCATGTCTGGGCCACGGGCGACATCTCGAACGCGGCACATTCAAGCCGCATCCTGCGCGACGCGCGGGGGTGGGAAAAGCCAAGCGACCACGCCCCGGTGTTTGCGACGTTTGATGTGTAAGTAAAGCGGGTGGCCAAGGGATAGGTGCGCAGCAGCGCTCACAGCCAAACGGATCGGCGCGCACGCGATAGCACCTCAGACATCACCGTCACCAAACGCGTGCAATTGCAGGGCTTTCTTGATCCAAGCCAGACGCTGGCCAGGGGACAGGTACGCCTTGCAGACAAAGCTGACCCGCCTTCAACTCACTGACCGGACCGGAATCAAGCCGAAGGCGCCGGTCCAACACAAGCCCGTTCCGGCGGGCTGGTGTTTTGGCTGCCGTGCCGAACGGAAATTCTGTGGACTCTGTCTGGCTGCCATAAAGCGCTGTCAAACAGACGATGAAACACCACCCCACGGGCTTGTGCGGGACAGGCTAAAGGACGGCTATGCGGGACTTTGCTGCCGTTTGCCAGTTGAGGCTCAATGTCGGCTATCGCTTCCGATCTGCCTAGATCAAATTGAGTTCCTCAAAAAATCCATTCCTAGGCTGGCAAGCGACAAATGGGTCCGCAATCAAAGTTTCAGGCCTCTCCACAACTTTAAAGCGCATGCCTCTTGGCGACCAGTTGTACACGTTCAAGCCGCTATCACCTTCTACAATAAGCAGTCCGTGGAAGTACCAAGTGTCACCGACTTTGTAACCTGATCTGGTCGTATAGAAGGATAAGCCGCGAAGCCCAAACATGGAGCTTAGTTCTCTCTCAATCGGTGAGTGTTCGCCAATGCAGTATGCACGGTTTGCGGACGCTTCGACGGCGCTTGCGTAAGCTAGGGGAACCGTAGCTAGCGACCAAACCCCAACCAAAATAGGAAGGACGAAAACGCCAAATGCGACCGACCTAGCTTTTTGCCTAGCGGCTGAGACGAGCAGAATGGAAGTGGCACACGCTAATGTCAGAGCCGTTCCGTGCAGTATGACCATTTCTGTTCCGCCGCCCGACAAAGCCATCAAAACGAATGTGGTGAACGCTCCGGCGCTAAAAAAAATCAAGGCAAGGACTAACGCTAAAACGACCGGTATCCTCCGACGACTAACAATTGAAAGCGCCAAGATAGCGAATGGCATGAGAGGCAAAACAGCAACGGACCATTCCAACCAAGTCGCCTTTGGAAGTGACGGGTCGGTCAAGGGAACGGGAACAAAGCCAAATCCGATGATCGCCGCACCAAAGAGCGCTGCATATCTTTGAACGTTGGAGATAGTCCATGCCCTCCGCTCGGTCACTATAGCCGCACCACTTCAATCAATTCCTGAAGCCGACATTGGCTGCATCACAACATTCTTGCAAGATGGGCTCCTTCAAGCCGGTCGCTGCATCCCCCTCCAAAGGCTGCATTTCTCCTTCGGAACAGCAAAAGCCATTCAGTCAAAGCTGCGCGGTGTTCAACAAGGTCACGACCGGGGCGAAGATCGAATTTCGCATCGCCGATCTCTCCAGACCAGTCGAGGCCGATAGGTGTGCAGTCACCTTTGGTCAGCATCGCAACAGGACTGGCTCATTCGAATGTATGCCGGGCCACGAAAATGGCCCGGACAGCATCAAATCCCGGGGCGTTGCACCAGGTCTCAGAGCATGTGCCAACCCTCGACCTTTCGGAAAGCCCGAGGGTGAAAGCACGAAATGGCGTCCGACCAAGACCGCTGCTTGAGACCCAAGTTCCTTAACAACTCCCTAATCCACCTCTGTAACCCCTTGATTCTCCGGGGCCCACCTCCTGTCCCAGCGTGGGACACCCAACTCCCCCTTGGCAGGCCCGCCAATTAAATCCATATAACCCCCAATATCTGAAAAAGGATCGAGATCATGGATTTGGGATTGTCTGCCGGCCCGGCCGAGGCTGATCTGATCAAGGACGGCTCCGAGGCCACCTTCATGCAGGACGTGGTCGAGGCGTCCCAGACCGTCCCCATCGTCGTGGATTTCTGGGCCCCCTGGTGCGGCCCCTGCAAGACCCTCGGTCCCCAATTGGAGGCCGCCGTCACCGCCGCCAAGGGCGCGGTAAAGATGGTCAAGATCAACGTGGACGAGGCCCAGGCCATCGCAGGCCAACTCCGCATCCAATCCATCCCGACCGTGTACGCGTTCTGGCAGGGTCAGCCCGTGGACGGGTTCCAAGGGGCGGTGCCACAGTCGGAAATCAACGAGTTCATCGACCGGGTCATCAAGGCCGCAGGTGGCGAAGCCCCCGCAGACAACCTTAATAGCGCCGTTGAGGCAGCCGAAGAAATGCTTGCCGAAGGCGCGGCCGTAGATGCGGCACAAACCTTCGCTGCGATTCTCGGGGAGGATGCAAACCATGCAGGCGCCTATGGCGGGCTGGTGCGCGCCCACATCGCGATGGATGATCTCGATCAGGCTGAGGCCATCCTGAACGGAGCGCCAGCAGAAATCTCCGACAGCACAGAGTTGGAAGCGGCCCATGCCCAGCTCCAGCTTGCCCGCCAGGCCGCCGATGCGGGACCCGTGGCGGAGTTGCGCGCGGCGGTCGAGGCAGAGCCGGACAATCATCAGGCCCGCCTCGATCTTGCTCAGGCGCTTTATGCCAACGGAGATGCCGAAGCTGCCGTGGACGAGTTGCTGACCATTTTCGGCAAGGATCGCGAGTGGAACGACGGCGCGGCCAAGGAGCAGCTTTTCACGATTTTCGACGCGCTCAAGCCCACTGATCCGATTGTTCTGAATGGCCGTCGCCGCCTGAGTTCAATGATATTTGCCTGAGCCGCTTTGCGAGCTAGCTGACACTTCATGATAAAAGTGGCTGACCTTCCCGGAGTGATCCCGATCTTTCCATTGCCGGGTGCTCTTCTTTTGCCGCGCGCGCGTTTGCCGTTGCATATTTTCGAACCGCGGTATCTGCAGATGTTCGACGACGCGTTGAAAACGCCCGGTCGATTGATTGGCATGGTGCAGCCAAACGAGGTTGAAGGTCGCAAGGGCAATGGCCTGCAAACAATCGGCTGCGCAGGCCGTGTGACTCAGTTTTCCGAAACAGAAGACAATCGCTATCTGATCACCCTGACCGGGATCTCGCGGTTTCGCGTGCAAGAGGAGGTCGACGGGTTCACCCCCTATCGCCGGTGCGAGGTGTCTTGGAGCGGCTTTGACCGTGATCAGGGGCGAACCGAAGAAGATCTGAGCTTTGATCGGCCCGTGTTTCTGGACATTCTGGGCCGATACTTTGCGGCGCAATCCTTGTCTGCGGATTGGGAGACGTTGAAGGACGCGGATGACGAGCTGCTGATCAATTCGCTGTCGATGATGCTGGACTTCGATCCCGAGGACAAACAGGCCTTGCTTGAGGCCCCGTCGCTGAGTACCCGTCGCGAGACCTTGGTCACATTGATCGAGTTTGCGCTACGGGGCGGCGAAGGGGAAATGATGCAATGACCACTGACATTGACCGCCGGGTTCTTGAGGCGCTGATTTGCCCGCTGACACATGCGACCCTGCGCTATGATGCAGACGCGCAAGAATTGATCTCGGACGCGGCGCATTTGGCCTATCCTATTCGCAACGGTATTCCGGTCATGCTGGAAGACGAGGCGCGCAAGCTGGATTGACGGGCGGGGCGGACGACACGTCCGCCTTACGGGTGTTCTGTAAGGCGCAGCTTGCTGCGACAGCACCAGCGGTCACATGGGAACGATGCAGCAACTGTAAGGCGCACGTGTCGTGCGCCCCATCAGAGGGGTTGGCCTTGCATCAGTCGCGGCAAGTCGCCGGTTAGGCCCGCTGCTTCGCGGATGAAACTGCGACGCAGACCAGGCAGCGCGTTGACCACACCCATGCCGATATCGCGGATGCCCCGGACCATTGCATTATCGTTTGAGAACAAACGGTTGAATCCATCCGTCGCCATCGCAAGCGCCGTGTTGTCGAAGCGCCGCCATTCTTCGTAGCGGTGCAGGACGGCGATGCTGCCAGGATCTTCGCCGCGTCTTGTGGCGTCTGTGATCACTTCGGCGAGTGCTGCGATGTCGCGCATGCCTGCGTTGAGGCCTTGGCCTGCAATAGGGTGCACTCCGTGCGCAGCGTCTCCGATGAGCGCGAGACGGTCATCTACGAGGTTTTGTGCGAGCGACAGGGACAAAGGGTAGGTATAGCGCTGGCCTGCGAGGCTTATATTGCCAAGGAAGTCGCCGAAGCGGGGGCGGAGCATGGCCAGATACTCATCGTCTGGCAGTGCGTTGAAGGCAGTAGCGGTTTCCGCTGTTTCGCTCCAGACGATGGAACTGACATTGCCGGGCAAGGGCAGGATGGCAAGAGGCCCTGCGGGCATGAAGAACTGGTGCGCGATGCCATGGTGTGGCTGTTCATGCGCGATGGCGCAGACAAGCGCCGTCTGCCCGTAACCCCAGCCAGTGCGCTTGATGCCTGCCCGTTCGGCCGTACTGCTGCCACGCCCATCTGCGCCGATCAGAACGCTGCCTGACAATGTTTTGCCAGAAACAAGTGTTACCGTCACGCTGCCGGGAGTGACTTGCTGCGCCGTGACCGTTTCACCCGACAGGTGGGTGATGCCATCCGACTGGGCCATCGCATCAAGCAACACGCGCCGGATGTGCCTGTCTTGCACCATGTGGCCCATCGGACCTTCCTCGATCTCGGCATGGTCGAAATGCATGAAGAAGGGTGATGGCCCTTCACCTGCGCGCCCGTCGCTGACCTTAATCTCAAGGATCGGCTGGCTGTTGTCGGCGATGGCGTCCCAGACACCGATACTGTTCAGAAGTCGCTGCGACGTGAGCGCCACGGCATAGCTGCGCCCGTCAAATGCGGCGTTCTTGCGCACTTTTTCCGTTAGTGCGTCGATCACCGTCACGCTGTGTCCACTCTGGGCCAGTGCCAGTGCGAGGATGGGGCCGGACAGTCCGCCTCCGACGATCAGGATATCGCTGTCATGGGTCATGCGGGGCAATATGGCGGGGCGCTTGGGATTGTCCATGCGCCCGACCGTCGCTACCGTTTGCGAAGCGCGACTGGAGGGCAAAGCATGCAAGAGTGGATCGACAAGAGTGCTGCGGATTTGGGCCGAGCCATTGGAGCGGGGGAGGTCGATCCGGTTGATCTGGTTCAGGCATTTTTTGAGCGCATCAAGGGGCATGACTTGGCGGATCGCGTCTATGCCCGGTTGACCGAGGAGCGCGCCTTGGCCGAAGCGCAGGCGGCGTCTGCACGCGCCAAATCGGGGCGACGGTTGTCGGTTCTGGATGGAGTGCCGGTCAGCTGGAAGGACTTGTTTGATACGGCGGGTGACGGGACCGAGGCGGGATCGAAATTGTTGGCCGGGCGTGTGCCGGATCGAGACGCGGTTGTGGTGCAGAATGCGACCGCCGCAGGGCTGGTATGTCTGGGCAAGACCCATATGAGCGAGTTGGCGTTTTCGGGTTTGGGGTACAATCCATCCACCGCCACGCCGCCTTGTGTGAATGATGCGGATGCCGTGCCGGGGGGGTCATCGTCAGGTGCGGCCGCGTCTGTTGCCTTTGGTTTGGCCCCGGCAGCTATCGGGTCGGATACGGGCGGGTCGGTGCGCATTCCGTCGGCGTGGAACGATCTGGTTGGCTTGAAGACAACCCATGGGCGGTTGTCTCTGGAAGGGTGTGTGCCCTTGTCTTTGAAGTTCGACACCGTGGGGCCGTTGACGAAGACCGTTGAAGATGCGGCGCTTTTGATGGCTATCCTGGAAGGGGAGGTACCCGGTGATTTACGCGGTGCATCGTTGGAGGGAAGGCGCTTTGCGGCGTTGCAGACCGTGGTTCTGGACGACATTCGGGATGCGCCCAGGACCGCCTATGATGATGCCGTGGCGCGCTTGGAGGCGGCGGGAGCCGTGGTGGAGCCGTTGGAAGTTCCGGAGTTGGAAGAGGCGATGGCGCAGGCCGGGCCGTTGATGCCCGGTGAGGTTTACGGGCTATGGCGCGATGTGATCGAGGCCGATCCGGAGGCCATGTACTCGGAGGTGTTGCAGCGCTTCAGGCTGGGTAAGAATTTCAGTGCGCCGGATTACAACGCAGCCTGGGCCAAGTTGGAATCGGTGCGGCAGGCCTGGGACGTGGCTGTGGCACCGTTTGATGCAGTGTTGGCACCATCCGCGCCGATCCTGCCGCCGAACCTGGAGCGGTTGAACTCCGATAGTGAGTATTACAAGACCGAGAACCTGCTGGCTCTGCGTAATACGCGGGTTGGAAATTTGATGGGCATTTGTGCGCTGACACTGCCGACAGGTGTGCCCAGTTGCGGGATCATGTTGATGGGGCCGCAGAATTGCGAAGAAGCGCTGTTGCGGATGGGTGTGGCAGCAGAGGCGGCGTTGGGCTGATCCGAAGGGCGCCTGACGGCGATACGATTTGTCATTTTATGGGGGCTCTGCCCCCAAGCCCCCGGGATATTTGTGGCCAGAAGAAGCCGGGATTGGCGGATTTGCCACAAGGTGACGTTTTGACGTGGTTTTTCTGGACGCCGGAGTCTTGCTTGGGGTACATTCGGGGAAACGGGGCGTGAATGATCCCGAACCTGAGGCAGTTTTATGAAGTTTCCCGAGCGGTTTTCGAACCTTCCGGCTTATGCGTTCCCGCGTTTGCGCGCTTTGCTTGATCATATCGAGCCGGGTGGTGACGTGGTGCATATGACCATTGGGGAGCCGAAGCATGCCTTTCCCGCTTGGGTCACCGATGTGATTGCCGAGCATGCCGCGGGCTTCAACAACTACCCTCCGAATGAAGGGCTGCCGGAGTTAAGGCAGGCGTTTTGTGATTGGTTGGGTCGTCGCTATGGCGTGTCGATGGATGCCGATGCCAATGTGATGCCGCTGAATGGCACGCGTGAGGGGCTCTATAATGCGGGCATGGCCTTGTGTCCCGAGGTGAAGAACGGGCAGCAGCCTGTCGTGTTGATGCCCAACCCATTTTATCAGGTTTATATGCTGGCTGCCATTTCGGCAGGGGCCGAACCGGTGCTGGTGCCAGCCACGGCAGAGACAGGGCATCTGCCGGATTACGGATCGGTTGATCCAGAGATATTGAACCGCACTGTTGCTTGCTACATGTGTTCGCCTGCAAACCCGCAGGGGGCCGTAGCTGGTACGGATTATTGGCGCGATTTGATTGCGTTGGCTGAGAAGTACGATTTCCAGGTCTTTGCCGACGAATGTTATTCCGAGATTTACCGCGACGTGCCACCCGTCGGTGTGTTGCAGTGCATTGGCAACGCGGACCCGGAACGCGTCGTTGCGTTTCATTCGCTGTCGAAGCGGTCGAACCTGCCGGGCCTGCGGTCGGGTTTCATTGTCGGCGGGCCTGCAACCATTCGTGAAGCCAAGCAACTGCGCACCTATGCGGGTACGCCGCTGCCAACGCCGCTGCAACATGCGGCGGCCGCCGTTTGGGCGGATGAGGAGCATGTGATTCAAAACCGCGCGCAGTATCATGAGAAATACGACCTGGCAGATCGCATTCTGGGCGATGTGCCGGGGTATGTGGCTCCGGAAGCCGGGTTCTTTCTCTGGCTGCCCGTGCCGGATGGCGAAGCAGCGGCTTTGAAATTGTGGAAAGAGACCGGTGTACGTGTGCTGCCGGGCGCGTACCTGGCGCGCGAGATCGACGGATTCAACCCCGGACATGAGTTTATCAGGGTCGCACTTGTGGCCCCAAAGGCAGAGACCGAGCGGGGCCTGACGGCAATCCGCGACGTCATCTACGCCACATAAGAAAAGACGAGGCGAGGCATGGCATATCAGACACGGCGGGATCCGCTTTTTGATCAAGGGATGCAGGTGGCGTTGGAAAAACGCGGCCGCGAGTTGGTGGGCATCGGCCTGCTGATCGCGGGCCTGATCGCGGCAGCGATGATGCTGAGCTATACGCCAGATGATCCGAACTGGATGGCATCCACGGACGCGCCGGTGCAGAACTGGTTGGGCCGGACCGGTGCCTCGATTGCTGCACCTTTGTTCATGATCGGCGGCTGGGGTGTCTTTGGCATCGCCATTGTGCTGATGGCATGGGGCGTGCGTTTCGCCCTGCATGTCGGGACTGAGCGGGCGCTGGGGCGTTTGATCTTTGCACCCATCGCGATTGCGTTCGGGTCAATCTATGCCGCGACGTTGCAGCCGGGTGACCTGTGGTTGGCGACGCATGGCTTTGGGTTGGGGGGCCTCTTTGGCGACACGGTCATGGCCTTCATCCTGACTGTTCTGCCCCTCGGGTCGAGCTTTGCCGTCAAGCTGATGTCGCTGTTGATGGGCATCGGGATCGTGGTGTTTGGTGCGTTTGTGCTGGGCTTTACCCGGTTGGAAGTGGCGCGTCTGGCGCGGTTCCTGCTGGTGGGGCTGGTCATGGCCTATGCTCTGTTGATGACTGTTCTGGGCCGTGGCGCAAGCGGGGCCGTGCAAGCCGCGCGGATCATGCAGGAGCGTCAGGCGGAACGTAAAGCGGCGCGTGAGGCTGAGGCGGCGGAGGCAGAAGCCTATGCGGCTGCGGTGCCGCCGGTGCATGCCTATGAAGAGCCGGAGTATGAAGAGGCTGCAAAGCCAAGCCTGCTGGCGCGTATGCCTGCCTTGATCAAACGGTCCGACCCTGTTCCGGATGAAATGCCTGAACAGGAGTTGATCGAGACCTACAGCGATGTGGATGTGGGTGAAGGTCCGGGCGACGAGCGGATCAAAACCAAGATCGCCGATGTCATCAAGTCGCGTGTTCGGTCAAACCCGGCCGTGCAGGCCGAGAGTGTCGCACCGCTGACCAAGGGGCGTGGCCGCGGTCCAGACCCGCTGGTTCTGAACACGACGCCGCAAGCGATCTTGCCACCCGAGCCGCCACTGACGGCTGCAGCGTCATTGGGCCGGATGGAGCCGCCATTGACTGCGGCACCTTATGCGCCGGAACCTGTCCAAGAATATGTGCCAGAGCCCGGACAGTTGGATGCGCCCATTCCGGAGCCCGTGGAAGCGGCCCCCGTCATTCCTGTGGCTGAACCGCGTACCGTGGTGCATCAGCCCACGCGCAAGCCGGTGCAGCCGAGCACCCGTGCGCAACTGGAAGCGCAGCCGAAGCTGAGCTTTGAGGACACGCATCCGGGCTTTGAACTGCCGCCCCTGAACCTGCTGGAAAGCCCCAGCGTGGTGCAGCGCCATCATCTGAGTGATGAGGCGTTGGAAGAAAACGCGCGGATGCTTGAGAATGTCCTGGACGACTACGGTGTGAAGGGTGAGATCGTGTCGGTCCGTCCCGGCCCCGTGGTCACCATGTACGAATTGGAGCCTGCGCCGGGTTTGAAAGCCAGCCGTGTGATTGGTTTGGCGGACGACATCGCCCGGTCCATGGCTGCCCTGTCGGCCCGTGTGTCGACGGTGCCCGGCCGGTCCGTGATCGGGATCGAATTGCCGAACGAGAACCGCGAGAAAGTTGTCCTGCGGGAGATTTTGGCCAGCCGTGACTTTGGTGATGGCAATCAGAAGCTGCCGCTTGCCTTGGGCAAGGACATTGGTGGCGATCCGGTGGTGGCGAACCTTGCCAAAATGCCTCACCTGTTGATCGCGGGTACGACCGGGTCGGGTAAATCGGTGGCGATCAACACGATGATCCTGTCGCTTCTGTACAAGCTGACGCCCGAGGAATGTCGGTTGATCATGATCGACCCGAAGATGCTGGAACTGAGCGTTTATGACGGCATTCCGCACCTGTTGTCGCCTGTTGTGACCGATCCGAAGAAGGCTGTTGTCGCCCTGAAATGGGTCGTGGGCGAGATGGAAGAACGCTATCGCAAGATGTCCAAGATGGGCGTGCGCAACATCGACGGCTACAATGGCCGGGTGAAAGAGGCGCTGTCCAAGGACGAGATGTTCTCGCGCACCGTGCAGACCGGCTTTGATGACGAGACGGGCGAGCCGATTTTTGAGACCGAAGAATTCGCGCCCGAGGCGATGCCGTACATCGTCGTGATCGTGGACGAGATGGCCGACCTGATGATGGTGGCAGGCAAGGAGATCGAGGCGTGTATTCAGCGACTTGCGCAGATGGCGCGTGCGTCGGGTATCCACCTGATCATGGCCACACAACGCCCGTCGGTTGATGTGATCACCGGAACGATCAAGGCGAACTTCCCGACGCGGATTTCCTTTCAGGTGACCTCGAAAATCGACAGCCGCACCATTCTGGGCGAGATGGGGGCGGAGCAGCTTCTGGGTATGGGCGACATGCTCTACATGGCAGGCGGGGCGAAAATCACGCGGTGTCACGGGCCGTTTGTGTCCGATGAGGAAGTCGAAGAGATCGTGAACCACCTCAAGGCCTTTGGTGCGCCGGATTATGTGTCGGGCGTCGTGGATGGCCCTGCCGAGGACAAGGAAAGCAACATTGATGCTGTTCTGGGTCTGGGCGGGAACACGGATGGTGAGGATGCGCTGTACGATCAGGCCGTCGGCATCGTGATCAAGGATCGCAAATGTTCGACCTCGTATATCCAGCGGAAACTGGCCATCGGCTACAACAAGGCTGCGCGTCTGGTTGAGCAGATGGAGGACGAAGGCGTTGTGTCGTCGGCCAACCATGTGGGCAAGCGCGAGATCTTGGTGCCGGAGCAGGGGTAAGCGGGGAACTGCACAGCATCGCTCCCCGTTGATATCGCATATCAGTCGGTTGCGGCCTATATCAGTGCCAAGACCAAGACGCGAAAGGTGAGCGGTATGACTCTGATGACCCGGATGGCAGCGGTTGCGCTGGCGGTTGTGACAGCACAAGCGGCGTGGGCGGACAAGTTGCCGCTCAATTCCATTTCCAGCTATTTGAATGACCTGCGCACGGCGGAAGGCACGTTCACGCAGATCAATGATGACGGGACTGTCGATACCGGCAAGATCTATATCAAGCGCCCGGGCAAGATGCGGTTTGAATACAACGCGCCGAATGAAGGACTGGTCGTGGCCAGTGCCAACGCCGTCTACATTGTCGATTCAAAATCGAACCAACCGCCCGAGACATATCCGCTGCGTCGCACGCCCTTGTCGCTTATTTTGGCGCGGAATGTGAACCTGTCACGGGCGAATATGGTTGTGGGGCATGACTTTGACGGCACGGCCACCATTGTGACGGCGCAGGACCCTGAGCATCCGGAATATGGCAACATCCAGATGAAATTCACCGGTAACCCGGTCGAACTGCGCCAATGGGTGATCAACGACAGCGGCGGCGGTCAGACGACCGTCATTCTGGCGGAGTTGGAAAAAGGCGGCTCAATCTCGAACCGCCTCTTTGATGCGCCACGTCGAACGACGGACTGACTTAACAGGACTGCAGCTGTACCGCGTACATGTCAGAGCGGGCGTCAACCTCGCCCGCGACCCGCATCAGCCACGCCTTGTTGCGGTAGGAGCCGCGGGTAAAGCCGGTGCGCCCCTCGTGGTAGGCGAGGTATTGGTTGCGGGTATCGCTGAGCGGAATGCCAAGCCGAGCATTCGTTTCGGCCATGTACCAGCCCATGAAGTCGGTTGCATCGCGGATGCTGTCCCGCCGGGCGCGGCGTTTGCCGGTCGAGTCCAGATATTCACCCCATGTGCCATCCAGTGCCTGGCTGTAGCCATAGGCGCTTGAGATGCGGCCCGTCGGGATCACGCCCGCAGCATAGCGGTAGGGTGGGCGCGCATCCGAGATGAATTTGCTTTCCTGATAGATGGTCGCCATCTGCACGTGCACAGGCACGCCGTATTTGCGTTCAACGGCCCTGAAGGCGCGAAGGTATTCTGGGCGCTCACTGACAATGGAACAGGCGTTGTCCAGCCGGTTGGGGGCCGTACCCGACCCGCCACCACAGCTGGCAGCCAAAAGAACCAAAGCCATTGCGCGAAAGAGTCTGCTCATCTGCCTCACTCGCTTTTTTATGTTTTTTCTTACTTTACCGGAAAATATCGCACGGGGAAATCACGATTTGTCACAGGACAAAGGCGAGGATCACCGGGAGTGCTGCAACCGACATGAGGGTTGACGCAACAACGAGACCAGCGACCTTGTCGGGCTGGGCGCCGTATTTCTCGGCCAAGAGATAAGAGGTAACAGCCACCGGGGTCGCGACTTGCAAAACCAGCACGCCAAAGGCGGTGGGATCGAGGTTGAAGTACCGTCCAACGACCCATGCAATGCCGACGCACAGGCTGAGCTTGAGAGCAGAAAGAACGGCGGCTTGCGCAAGACCCTTGGCGGACAGTCGCGCCACGGCAACGCCCAAGGTGATCAACATCATCGGGATGGCCATTTGCCCCACAAGGTCCAGCGCATTGGTCAGAAAAATAGGGGTTTGCCAGCCCCGCCAAAGGAACAACGCACCCAGAACGGTTCCCCAGACCAGCGGTTCGCGCAGCACTTTGCCAAACGCACCCGCACCTGCAACCAACCAGATCCCGTAGGTATAGGACCAGAGCGCCATGATCGCGAAAACGATGATTGCGTAGCTGAGCCCGATGTCTCCGAACGCAAAAAGAGCAAGCGGCAGGCCCAGATTGCCGGTGTTGCCGAAGATAAGTGGGGCCGCATAGGTACGTGTGTTCAAGCGCGCCAATCGGACCAGTGCGAGCATCACCAAAGTAACAGCGGCGTATGCAACAACCGACGCAACGGAGAGAGCACCAAGGGCCGCCGGATCGATCTCGGTCCGCATGAGGGACACGAAAATCAGGCAGGGTAGGGACAAGGTCATTGCCAGCTGCGTGACGAACTGGATGCGGTATTCAAGACCCGCTTTCACCCATGCGAAACCAATGCCCGCCAACAGGAAAACGGGTGCCACGATTTGCAGGACTGTTAAGGTGAGGTTCACAGACTGTTTCCAGCAATATTGCGCTCAATTATTGGACAAGTGTCCCTTGCACCGTGTACTTACGTGCCTTAGGGGGCGCAATGTCATGCTGAGAACACGCGCAAAATATCATCTGGGCCAGGTTGTCCGTCACAAGAAGCATCCCTTTCGGGGTGTGATCTTTGACGTCGATCCGGAGTTTTCGAACACGGACGAGTGGTACGAGGCGATCCCCGAGGACAGCCGTCCCAAAAAGGCGCAGCCGTTTTATCACCTTCTGGCTGAGAACGATCAAAGCTACTACGTGGCCTACGTGTCTGAGCAGAACCTGGTGGCGGACTATTCCGGCCAGCCCGTGGACCACCCCGATATTCCGGACCTGTTCGGCCCGTTTGAGGACGGGTCCTACCCCCTGCACTTCCAGCTGAATTGAGGGGCGGGGCGGAGGACACCTCCGCCTTACCTCGTTCCTAGTACCCGAGCGCGCAGCCGTCTTTGCGTGGGTCACTTGCCCCTTCCAGCACACCGTCATCGCGCATCAGGATCGCCTGGGCGCCGCCGATGGCCGTATCAGGAATGCTGACCTTGTGGCCCAGTTCGCTCAGCTCTGCGCGCACCTGATCAGAATAGCCTCTCTCCACCTTCATGTCGCCTGCGTCCGAGAAGGCGCGCGGCGCGTCGATGGCTGTCTGCGGGTCGAGGTCGAAGTCGGTGAGGTTCGACACGACGCGCGCGTGCCCGTTCGGCTGGTACGCCCCACCCATCACGCCAAAAGGCATAATCGGCTTGCCGTCCTTGGCCAGCATGCCCGGGATGATCGTGTGCATCGGCCGCTTGCCGCCTTTCAGCTCATTCGGGTGCCCTTCCTCCAGCGTGAAGCCCGCGCCACGGTTCTGGAACAGGATGCCGAACTTGTCGCTGGCGATGCCAGACCCGAAGCCGTGGAAGATGGAATAGATCATGGACACGGCCATGCCGTCGCGGTCGACCACTGTGATGTAGATCGTGTCCTTGTGCACTTGCTCGCTCAAGCTCGTGGCGTTTGCCATGGCTTTGTTAGGGTCGATAAGTGCCGCCAATCTGTTGGCTGTTTCGGGCGACATCATGTGGTCCACACGTGTTGTGTGGTCCGCGTCTGCGAGGAAGCGGTTGCGTGCATCATAGGCCAGTTTTGCAGCCTCGGCTTCGATATGCGCACGCTGGCTGCCCCACGGATCCATATCCGCGATGTCGAAATGCTTCAGGATGTTAAGCATCAGGTTGGCAGTGGCACCGTGACTGTTTGGCGGGTGCTCGATCAAATCCACGCCCTTGTAGGCGCTGCTGATCGGTGTGGTATCCGTGCATTTGGTGTTCGCAAAGTCTTTGGCCGTGTGCTTGCCGCCCAGAGCGTTGAGCGCCGCAAGCATGTCATCGGCAATCTCGCCGCTGTAAAAGGCATCCCGCCCATTCTTGGCGATGCGGCGCAACACCTCCGCTTGACCGGGAGCGGAAAAGGCTTGGCCGACCTTTGGAGCAGCACCGTTTAACAGGAAAGCCTCGCGCGCCGATCCTTGCAGAACGGCTTGATCCTTTGCCCAGTCGAACGCGACGCGTGGCGCAACGGGAATTCCCGTGTCAGCATAGTGGATGGCCGGGGCCAGCAGGCGGTCAAGACCAAGACGGCCTACGCGATCCGAAAGGGTGCAGAACGCGTCGATTGCGCCGGGCACAGTGACCGCGTGCGCGCTGTAGGGCGGAACGGTTGTTTCGCCCGCGTCGCGAAGTTCAGCGGCATCCAGTGCGGCTGGTGCACGACCTGAGCCATTCAGGGCTTGCACCGTTCCATTCGCATCGGACCACAGAACGAAGCAATCGCCGCCGATACCGGTCATCTGGGGTTCGCAAATGCCCAGCAGTACTGCCCCGGCGATGGCCGCATCCATGGCATTGCCACCCGCCTTCAAAACCTCGATGGCGGTTTGTGCCGCCAGCGGGTGCGACGTGGCGCACATGCCGGAGGTTGCCAAAACAGGTGAGCGGCCGGGCAGGTGAAAGTCGCGCATGGTGGTCCCCAAGGTTTTGTTGCAAGGCGCAACCTAACTGGCGAATGGTTGTTGTCCACTGGATATTGTAGGGAGAAGATCCTCGGTGCCGCGCACTGGGTGGGGGCAATTACACGCGACACCGAGGGAAGCTATATGCAGCTACAAGGACCTGTATGCCGTTTGATTTGGGCAGGAATATGGTGGATCGGCGTCTGTTTTGAGAAGTCGGCAAAATCCTCAAAACCTTTGCGGATTAGCTCAGCGCGACAGCGACGCGCATACGCAAGTGATTTTCCATATCGTGCCGCTGGTATGTGACGTCTTTGGCCAGATCCTTGATCAGGAACCAGCCAAACCCGCCTTCGGGCATATCGCAAAAATCGACATCAAGGTCTGCAGCCGCGCCGACAGGCGTGCGGCCATCGGGCATGGCGCGGCCAGCATCAACAACGGTCAGGTGTAACCCGTCCCTTGCGTGCTCGCACGAAATGCGAATCGGGCCGCTTGTGTCACCCTCCGGATACGCGTGTTCGACGATGTTGTTCAGCGCCTCCGCCATGACCAGCTCAACAGTGCCCGCTTCTTCCACATCGAGGTCCAATGGCTTCAGGCCGTCCAGCAATTGGCGTAGCGCGTCCCTGACGGCCAATTGTCCACTCTCCACCAGGATACTGAAAACGGGCAATAATGTCGTGCGGGTCATCGAAAGGACTTTCATCTGGGGCGACAAACTCAGGTCTTCAGCTTGGTAATGGCCCCATCGAGGGTCGGAAAAACGGGAAAGACACTGTCCATGCGGGTCAGGCGAAACACCTTTTCGACGGTGGGTGTCAGCCCGGCCAGTGCCAGTTTGCGGGACTGCCCCATCTGCTTCATTGCGGCAACGATTGCGCCCAGACCGCTGGAATCGATGAACTGAACCTCGCTCAAATCCAGCACGACGGTGTCGTTGCCGCCATCGGTTGCGCTGCGCATGGCTTCCTTGAATTCGATAGCCACGGCTGCGTCGATGCGGCTGTCGTGCACTGACACCACTTGCAGTGTGTCTTCTGATCGGCTGCGAAGATCCATGCGCGCCCTCTTGCAATTCTCTGGTTACATTGTCTGTCTAGGCCGCAATCCTTACTATTAGGTTGCCACCATCAGACCGGAGACACAGGCCATGAAACCAGTTGTGATCGCAGGTGCTTCGCGCACCCCCATGGGCGGCTTCCAAGGCGCGTTGTCAGACATGTCTGCCTCTGCATTGGGCGGCATCGCGATCAAATCCGCGTTGGAGGGCGCCGGTGCGGCGACCGTGGATGAAGTGCTGATGGGTTGCGTCTTGCCCGCGGGTCAGGGTCAGGCCCCGGCCCGGCAGGCAGGTTTTGCAGCCGGTTTGGGTGAAGAAGTGCCCGCCACCACCCTCAACAAGATGTGTGGATCGGGCATGAAGGCGGCGATGATGGCCTTTGACCAGATCGCCCTGGGCCACGCCGACACCATGATTGCGGGCGGGATGGAGAGTATGACAAACGCCCCTTACATGCTGCCCAAGATGCGCAACGGCGCGCGATTGGGCCATGGGCAGGTCATTGATCACATGTTTCTCGACGGGCTCGAAGACGCCTATGACAAAGGCCGTCTTATGGGCACTTTTGCCGAAGACTGCGCCGAGACTTACCAATTCACCCGAGAGGTGCAGGATGCGTTCGCGCTGACATCTCTCAGCCGTGCACAGGCTGCGATAGATACGGGCGCGTTCGAGGATGAAGTCGCGGCGGTAGAGGTCAAGACGCGAAAAGGCGCGGTGGTGGTGCAGACGGACGAACAACCCGGAACAGCGCTCCCAGACAAGATCCCACACCTGAAACCGGCATTCCGCGATGGCGGCACGGTGACGGCAGCCAATTCATCGTCCATCTCTGATGGGGCCGCGGCGCTGGTTCTGGCATCGGAAGACGCGGCCACGGAGCGCAATCTGAACGTCCGCGCACGTATTCTCGGTCATGCCAGCCACGCGCAAGCACCTGGCCTGTTCACAACAGCCCCCGTACCCGCCGCGCAAAAGCTGCTCGACCGGATCGGCTGGGCGAAAGAGGATGTGGACCTGTGGGAGGTGAACGAAGCCTTTGCCGTTGTTCCGCTCGCGTTCATGCGGGAAATGGGACTCAGCCATGATGTCGTCAACGTAAACGGCGGTGCATGCGCCTTGGGTCACCCGATTGGAGCATCGGGCGCACGTATCATCGTGACGCTGCTGAACGCTCTGGAAAAACGGAACCTCAAGCGCGGTGTCGCGGCCATTTGCATTGGCGGCGGCGAGGGAACAGCCATCGCCATTGAGCGGGTTTGAGTTTCTTCTGACTGGAAATACCACGGGGTCTGGGGCAGAGCCCCAGTCCAAGACGCGCATAAAAGGAAACTCCGTGCCCGACTACGACATGCTCGCCAAATCAATTCAAAGCCTGACCGAAGGCGAGGACGATACAGTCGCCTTGATGGCCACGGTCGCCTGCGAAGTGCATCACAGCGACGACCGCTTTGACTGGACGGGATTTTATCGCGTGACGGCCCCCGAGATGCTCAAGATCGGGCCCTATCAGGGCGGTCATGGCTGCCTGCAGATCCCATTCTCCCGGGGGGTATGTGGCGCCGCGGCGCGCACGGGCAATGTGCAACTGGTCGCAGATGTGGATGCCTTTCCCGGTCACATCGCCTGTGCCACCTCAACCCGGTCGGAGCTGGTGTTGCCGGTGCTGAATGCCGATGGTGACCTTATAGCTGTCTTTGATATCGACAGTGACCAGCCGGACGCTTTCTCAGAAAGCGATGCCGAGGCCCTTAAAGCGATTCTCACGGATGTTTTTGCGCGCTCGTGAAAATCTAGCTTGATTTTTCATTTCGGTTGACCTTACGTGAATTCGAAAAGGGAATTTCACGACGCATGCTGCAAACCGATCCAACCATTGCTCACAGCCTCGGCGCGGACTTGCGTGCGTTGCGCAAGGCACGTGGGTTGACGTTGCAGGATATGGCGGATGCGCTGGGTCGGTCTGTGGGATGGGTCAGTCAGGTCGAACGGGACCTGTCGGAGCCGTCGATCACCGATCTGCGCCACATTGCGGCCAAGCTGGATATTGCTGTATCGACCCTGTTTCGCAGGGGGGCTGCCCCCGCGCATGAAGAAGGGTATGTGGTCCGCAGCGGCGCGCGGCGGCCTATCGGGTCACGCACAGCCGGGCTGGTCGAAGAACTTCTGTCGCCCGACCTGACCGATGATTTCGAAATGGTGCACTCGACCTTTGAGCCGCATAGCGAAATCACACAGACCGTGACACGCCCCACACAAGAGGTGGGCTATCTTATCTCGGGCCGTCTTGACTTGGAGATCGCGGGCCAAACCTACGTCATCAATCCCGGCGACAGCTTTCGTGTCCGGGGTGAGCCGTTTCGTTGGAAAAACCCATATGACGCGCCTGCCGTTGCGATTTGGGTTATCGCGCCTCCGGTCTACTGATGTCGGTTGAGGGGTGGATCATATTCGCACTGTTCTGGGTCGTGTTTGTCACGACGCCTGGCCCAAATGCCGTGAACTGCATCACCAACGGGATGACGCTTGGCTTCCGTCGGTCGGTGCCCGGTATCCTCGCGATCCTGACCCAAGCCACGCTGTTCCTGGTCCTGTCGGCGGCCGGCATCACCGCCTTGATTGCCGCGTCACCCACAGCGTTCTTCGTGGCCAAGCTGATCGGAGCCGGGTTCCTGATCTATCTCGGCGTGCGCGGTTGGCTAATGGCGCGGACACCACCGAAGGTGGCGGCTCAATCAGGCAGGTCCATTTATGTCCGCGCGCTGGCCATTGCCACGATCAATCCCAAAAGCGTGGCGGGATACCTCGCGGCTTTCTCGCAATTCGTGCAACCTGACGTGCCCGTCTGGGATCAGATGTGGTTGATCATGCCCACAGCGCTGACGATCACGGCGGTCAGCTATTCCGGCTTCACCGCTCTTGGTGCTGGCATCGGTCGGGCGGCCTTGGGGGCCGTGTTCAACGTGTGGGTTCGCCGTGTCATGGCAGTCTGTTTCGTTACCTACGGTGTGCTTCTTGGCGCGTCGTCGACACCAGCGAGGACCTGAAATGCTGACTGGATCCTGCAACTGCAAGGCCGTGACATGGACAGCGCAGGGCGACATCGGTCAGCCTGCCATGTGCCACTGCGTGCAGTGCCGCAAGCAATCGGGCCATGCGTGGGCATCGGGCTATTGCGACGAAGCGGACCTGACGATCAATGGGGACGTTCAGTGGTACGCCCTGACCGAAACCGCCAAACGGGGCTTCTGCCCGACATGCGGTGCGTTCCTGTTCTGGAAGGACCATTCCGAAAAATGGATCAGCTTTTCCATGGGGTCGGTCGACGGACCGTCGGGTCTGAAGCTGCGCATGCATATCTTTACCGTCCACAAGGGCGACTACTACGACATCGCGGACGACGTGCCGCAACGGGAGGACTGAGATGAGCGATTTTCCAACAATGGCCCGCGTGGTCATAATTGGTGGCGGTGCGGTTGGCACGTCGACGCTCTACCACCTTGCCAAGGCCGGTTGGAAAGACTGCGTCCTGCTGGAAAAGAACGAACTGACGGCAGGCTCCACTTGGCACGCGGCGGGCAATTGCCCCAACTTCTCAGGCTCCTGGGCCGTGATGAACATGCAGCGCTATGGGCTGGAAATGTACCGCTCACTGGCCGATGACGTCGATTACCCGATGAACTACCACGTCACCGGATCGCTCCGCCTCGCCCACTCCAAAGAGCGGATGCAGGAGTTTGAGCGCGTGTCCGGCATGGGCCGGTATCAGGGCCTTGAGATGCCGATCATGACCGCATCCGAGATGCAGGACTACCATCCCTTCATGGAAACGCATGATCTGGCGGGTGGCATGTGGGATCCGCTGGACGGGGACATTGACCCCGCGCAGTTGACCCAAGCACTGGCCAAGGGCGCGCGTGATCTGGGTGCCCGGATCGAACGTTTCTGTCCTGCGACCGGCATTGAGCGGGACGGTGACGAGTGGATTGTGAAAACCGACAAGGGAGACATCCGCTGTGACTATGTCGCGAACTGCGCGGGATACTACGCGCAGCGCGTGGGCGAAATGTTCAGGCCCTTTGGCGGGCGCACCGTGCCCATGGTCGTCATGTCCCACCAGTATTTCCTGACCGATGAAATCCCCGAGGTCGCCGCATGGACCAAGGAGAAGGGCCACAAGCTGCCCATCATCCGGGACGTCGACATCAGCTACTATCTGCGGCAGGACAAGAATGGCCTGAACCTTGGCCCCTACGAGCGGAACTGCAAGGCGCACTGGATCACACCCGAAGACCCGATGCCAGAAGACTTCAGCTTCCAGCTATACCCGGATGATCTGGAACGGCTTGAGTTCTATATCGAAGATGCGATGGCCCGCGTCCCTGCCCTGGGCACCGCAGGCGTTGGCCGCAATATCAATGGCCCCATTCCATACGCGCCCGACGGTCTGCCCTTGATCGGCCCCATGCCCGGGGTGAAGAACGCGTTCGAAGGGCACTGCTTCACCTTCGGCATCGCGCAGGGTGGTGGCGCGGGCAAGGTGCTGTCGGAATGGATCATGCACGGCGAAACCGAGTGGGACATGTGGGCGACCGATCCGCGCCGCTACACAGGCTACGCCGACCACGACTATTCGCTGTCGAAGGCGTTGGAGACGTACGGCCACGAATACGCGATGCACTTCCCGAACCACGAATGGCCTGCGGGCCGGGACAAGAAACTGTCTCCGGTCGATGATCGTATCCGTGCGGCAGGTGGTCAGATGGGCGCCTATAACGGCTGGGAACGGGCCAATTGGTTTGCCAAGGCTGGCGATGACACCTCCGAGGAGGCAACGCATACATGGGACCGTGAAGGACCGTGGCACGTGCGTGTGAAAGAAGAGGTCGAGGCGGTGACAAATGGCGTCGGTGTTCTGGATCTACCGGGCTTTTCCCGCTTCAATCTGAGCGGTGAGGGCGCTGCCGAATGGCTGCGTGGTCGTATCGCCGGTGCGCTGCCCAAGGCGGGGCGCATGACGCTGGGCTACTTCCCAGACAGCCGGGGGCGCATTCTGACCGAGATGTCGATCATTCGGCATGGCGAGGATGACTTTACCCTAATCACTGCCGCACTTGCGCAGTGGCATGATTTCGAATTGCTGAACAAGGACCTGCCCGCGGGTCTGACCCTCACCGACCATACGGAGGAGGTGTCGACCTTGATCGTCAGCGGTCCCAAATCGCGTGCGCTGTTCGAAAAGTTGGGCGTCGAGGCGGACCTGTCGCTGGGTTGGCTGACCCATCAGGATGCTGTTCTTGCAGGCAAGGCCGTACGCTTGCTGCGCGTGTCCTTCGCCGGAGAGTTGGGCTGGGAGGTGCATGCACCAATGGCCGACATCCCCGCGCTGTACGATGCGATTGTGGGTGCCGGGGCCACACCATTTGGCATGTACGCACTGAACTCGATGCGGATCGAGAAAGGATACCGCGCATGGAAGGGCGATCTATCCACAGATTACACTCTGTTCGAAGGCGGTCTTGACCGGTTCGTCAAACTCGACAAACCGCAGGATTTCCCCGGCAAGGCAGCGCTCCTGAACGAAAAGCAGCAGGGATCGAAGAAGCGTTTCGTGACCATGCTGGTGGAGGCAGGCGATCAGGACGCGCCATACATGTCCACGATCTGGAATGGTGATGATGTCGTGGGCGAGACAACTTCGGGCGCGTGGGGGCATCGGATTAACGCCTCTGTCGCCTTGGGTGTTGTGCGGACGGACCTGTCCACGCCCGGCACGGCGCTTGAGATCGAGATGTATGGCAAGCGCTATGCCGCGACCGTGCAGCCGGACCAGCCGCTTTGGGATCCTGCCAACGAACGGTTGCGTGCTTGAGCATTTTCCAACAGGGAAGCCGGACCAGACACCACGTCGGTGTCCGGCACCTCTGACGGAGACGTAGCATGGCAGATATCATCCTTCTTGATGGCGGCATGGGGCAGGAACTGGTGCACCGCGCCGGGGACAAACCCACGCCGTTGTGGTCCACCCAGATCATGCTGGATCACCCCGGTCTGGTCACGCAGGTGCACCGCGACTTCTTTGACGCTGGGGCCACGATTGCCACGACCAACAGCTATGCCATTCACCATGATCGTTTGATGGATACGCCGGTGGAGGGCGCGTTTTCTGCCCTGCACCAAAGTGCATTGTACGAAGCACGCACAGCGCGGCGCGAACATGGGTCCGGCCGGATCGCCGGTGCCATCGGTCCATTGCGGGCCAGCTATCGCCCCGACCTGCACCCATCTGCAGACGAAGCCGTTCCGTTATTCGCGGAAGTCGCCGCTTTGCTGGCCCCTGCCTGCGATCTGTTGATTTGCGAGACGGTCGCGTCTGTTGCTCATACGCGGGACATTCTGGCTGCAAGTGTGCCTTTGGGCCTACCGGTTTGGTTGGCGCTCACGGTGGACGATAAGGATGGGTCCAAACTGCGCTCGGGCGAGCCTGTGTCCAACGCCGTGCCCGTGGCCGAAGCCGGTGGCGCGAGTGCCATCCTGATCAACTGTTCCACGCCAGAGGCGATCCCACCCGCCTTGGCTGGCCTGTCCGGTACCACGTTACCCTTCGGCGCTTACGCCAATGGCTTCGAACAGATCAGCGAAGGGTTCATGGACGATAAACCAACCGTCGATGCCCTGACTCTGCGCCGCGACTTCACGCCCGAACTCTACGCCGATCACGTCATGACCTGGGTGGCGTCCGGCGCCACCATCGTCGGGGGCTGCTGCGAAGTTAGCCCCGCCCACATTGCCGAAATCGCCCGACGCCTGCGCGCGGATGGGCATACTATCGTCTGAGGATTTTTGCTCATGCCTGACCTTCCCACCTCTGCCCGCGTTGTCATCATTGGTGGCGGCGTCATTGGCTGTTCTGTTGCCTACCACCTGACGAAACTGGGGTGGAAAGACGTCGTGCTGTTGGAACGCAAGCAACTGACATCGGGGACAACATGGCATGCGGCGGGACTGATTGCACAGCTCCGCGCGACGGCGAACATGACGAAGCTGGCGCGGTATTCGCAGGAGCTTTATGGCGATCTTGAAGCTGAAACAGGCGTCGCCACGGGCTTCAAACGCGTGGGGTCGATCACGGTGGCTCTGACCAATGAAAGGTTGGAAGAGCTGCGACGTCAGGCCGGAATGGCGCGTGCGTTCGGGGTTGAGGTCGAGGAGATTTCACCCGCCGAAGTGAAGGCGAAATACGAGCATCTGAACATCGAGGATGTGACGGGCGGCGTGTATCTCCCCCTCGACGGGCAAGGAGACCCGGCCAACATAGCATTGGCATTGGCCAAAGGGGCGCGGCAGCGAGGAGCCAAAGTGCAGGAGCGGGTGGCCGTCACCAGCATCGCCCGTGACGGGCGCCGCATCACCGGTGTCGACTGGCAAGGTGAGGACGGCACGAGCGGGCACATCGCCTGCGACATGATGGTGAATTGCGCCGGCATGTGGGGCCGTGAGGTGGGCAAGATGGCGGGCGTAAACGTGCCGCTACAGGCTTGCGAACATTTCTACATCGTGACCGAGGCTATTCAGGGCCTGCAACAATTGCCGGTGCTGCGCGTGCCGGATGAGTGCGCGTATTACAAGGAAGATGCTGGCAAAATGCTGCTCGGTGCGTTTGAGCCGAATGCCAAGCCTTGGGCTGTAGATGGTATTCCGCGCGACTTTGAGTTCGACCAGCTGCCGGAAGATTTCGACCACTTTGAGCCAATTCTCGAAGCCGCCGTAAACCGCATGCCGATGCTGGCCGAGGCAGGCATTCACACATTCTTCAATGGACCGGAATCGTTCACGCCTGACGACGCCTACCATCTGGGCCTTGCACCCGAGATGGACAATGTCTGGGTGGCGTGTGGCTTCAACTCTATCGGCATCCAGTCTGCTGGCGGTGCAGGCATGGCGCTGGCGCAGTGGATGGAAGACGGTCAAAAACCTTTTGATCTGGGCGATGTGGACATCAGCCGCATGCAGCCCTTCATGGGCAACAAGACCTACCTTGCGGACCGGTCGACCGAGACACTTGGCCTGCTTTACGCCGACCACTTCCCTTACCGCCAGAAAGCCACGGCGCGCGGTGTGCGGCGCACGCCCTTCCACAACCACCTGCTGCAACATGGCGCCGTGATGGGTGAGCTGGCGGGCTGGGAACGGGCGAATTGGTTTGCCCGGAACGGTCAGGACCCAGCCTATGAATACTCATGGAAGCGGCAGAACTTCTTTGGAAATGTCGCTGATGAACACAAGGCGATCCGCGAGAATGTGGGCATGTACGACATGTCCTCCTTCGGCAAGATCAGGGTCGAAGGGCGCGACGCCGAGGCGTTCATGAACTATGTGGGCGGTGGTAACTATTCGGTGCCGAATGGCAAGATCGTCTACACCCAGTTCCTGAACAATCGCGGCGGGATCGAGGCGGATGTGACGGTCACGCGCCTGACCGAGACGGCCTATCTGGTCGTCACCCCTGCCGCCACGCGGCTGGCAGATCAGACATGGATGCAGCGCCATGTGGGTGATTTCAACGTGGTGATCACCGATGTCACAGCAGGGGAAGGCGTGCTGGCTGTGATGGGGCCGAACGCGCGCAAGCTGCTGCAAATGGTCAGCCCTGCGGATTTCTCCAATGATGTGAACCCTTTCGGCACGGCGCAGGAGATCGAGATTGGTATGGGCCTCGCCCGGGTGCACCGCGTGACCTATGTGGGTGAGCTTGGGTGGGAGGTCTACGTCTCCTCTGACATGGCGGGTCACGTGTTCGAAACGCTCTATGAGGCCGGGCAGGATCTGGGGATGTCGCTGTGTGGGATGCACATGATGGACACCTGCCGGATTGAAAAGGGCTTCCGCCATTTCGGCCACGACATCACCTGTGAAGATCACGTCCTGGAAGCGGGCCTTGGCTTTGCCGTGAAGAAGGACAAACCGTCCTTTATCGGGCGTGACGCGGTGCTGCGCAAACAGGACGAGGGGCTGGCCAACCGCCTGCTGCAATTCAAGCTGACAGACCCCGAGCCGCTGCTCTATCACAACGAGCCGATTCTGCGGAATGGCGACATCGTGGGCTACCTCAGTTCCGGTGCGTATGGGCACCATCTGGGGGCGGCCATGGGCCTTGGCTATGTGCCGTGCAAAGGGGAAAGCGCGGCGGAGGTTCTGGCTTCGACCTACGAGATTGACGTGGCGGGCACGCGGGTTCGGGCAGAAGCGTCATTGAAGCCGATGTACGACCCGAAATCCGAGCGTGTGAAGGCGTGACGCTGGCGTAGAGCGATGCTAGGGGTGGGACTGAAAGGACCACCCCATGACACAAGCATCCGGTGACACACCCCAAGGGTTGGGCTTTGCCCTATCCGCCTATTTTCTTTGGGGTTTTCTGCCGCTTTATATGAAGCTGCTCAGCCATCTCGGCCCGGCAGAAGTGGTCGCGCATAGGATCATCTGGTCGGTGCCGATTGCTGCTGTATTGCTGGTCCTACTGCGACGGACAGGGGACTTGATGGCCGCGCTGCGCAATCCGCGGATGCTGGCGATGGGCTGTGTGACGGCGGCGCTGATCACGGTGAACTGGGGAATCTACGTGTGGGCGATCACCAGCGGGCATACGCTGGATGCGGCACTTGGGTACTACATCAACCCGTTGTTTTCAGTGGCTTTGGGTTCCGTGCTGCTGCGCGAACGGCTGACGGGTGCGCAGTTGGTGGCGATTGGATTGGCGGCTTGCGCGGTCGCCGTCCTGACCATCTCGGCGGGTGTAGTACCTTGGGCTGCGCTGGGATTGACGGTGACGTGGGGGTTCTATGCATTGGCGAAAAAGCAGTTGCCGATTGGGCCGAACCAGGGATTTCTGCTTGAGGTGCTGATCCTGCTGATCCCTGCGCTTGGCTATGTGGCGTGGCTGGCGTGGACCGGGCAGGGGCAGTTTATGGCGGGTGACCCTGGCACGAATTGGTTGCTGCTGGGCTGCGGTGCAGTGACGGCTATCCCGTTGATCTTGTACGCAAACGGGGCCAAGGGCTTGCGGCTCACGACCATCGCGATCCTGCAATACATTGCGCCCACGATGATTTTCCTGTGTGCCGTTGTGGTGTTCAAGGAGCCGTTTGGGCAGGCGCGGATGATTGCGTTTCCGATGATCTGGGCGGCGCTGGTGATCTACTCCACATCGATGATCCGGCAGATGCGGGCGGCGGCCTAGGCGCCTTCGAACCAGTCGCGGGCGAGCGTGGTCCAGCCGCGGGGCATGCCGTGGCCGCCATCGTGTTCGCAGAATTTTATCGCGCCGTTTCCGCAACTTGCGTTCCAGTCGCGGCAGCGGAAACGCTCTCCGATATCTATTGTGTCGGGGTGGGTGCGGCACTGGTTTGCGGCGCGGGCCAGATCAAGGCTGTCCCACAGGCTGCCTTGGTGCCAGTCGCGGATGGCGCGTCCTTCGAAGGGGACTTGATTGTCGGCGAAACCGTGGATTTGGAGGAAGCGAACGGGGGCTGTGGGGCAGTCTGATGTGTCGTTGGGTTCGCGCAGTGCGCCGGAGATGGAGGCGTAACCTGCGAAGTGTTCAGCTTCTTTGCAAGCCATGAGCCAAGCCATTGATCCACCTGCGGAAAAGCCTGCAACATAGATGCGGTCGGGGTCGATATTGGCTTTGGTTTTGGCGTCTTGGATCACGTCGAGGACGAAGCCCACATCGTCCCGCGTGCTCCCGTCGCGGCCTGACCAGCGGCGGGTTTGGCGGCCATCAATGGGTGTGCCGTTGGGGGCGATGACGACATAGCCTGCGTCGGTGAAATCGGATTTGATCCCGCCCCGGAAAATCATCTGTCCGGTGGCGTTGTGGCCGTGGAAAAAGACGAGTGCAGGCTTGGGATCGGACCCGGTTTCTGCACCTGCCATGTGGTAGCTGCCGCCGTTGATTTCGCAGGGTGCGTCAGAGCCGCATTGGGCGAAGGCGAAGGTTGGGAGGGCGAGGAGGAGCGCGGCTAAGTATTTCATATTGCTGACAGAACATGGGTTTGCGATTCAGGCAATCTGTCAGTGACACCCTCGCTGAAACGTGATGGGGGTTGTCTTTGGTCTGCGTATTTGAGAGGCGGTTTCTCATGGATGATGTCTATGCCCCGCCTGATGATCCTTTGGACATTCTGCACGACGATGCGGAGATGGTGGTGGTGTCGAAACCGTCGGGCCTGCTGAGCGTTCCGGGCAAGGGGGAGCATCTGTCCGATTGCCTGATCGCCCGGGTGCAGGCGGTGTGGCCACAGGCGCTGTTGGTGCATCGGTTGGACCGGGACACAAGCGGGGTGATGGTGTTTGGTTTGACGCCCCATGCGCAGCGGTTTCTGTCGAAGCAGTTCGAGTTGCGTGCGGCGAAAAAGACATATGTGGCAAGGGTTTGGGGGAGGATGACGCCCAAGACGGGGCGGGTTGATCTGCCCCTGATCGTGGACTGGCCGAACCGCCCGAAACAGCATGTGGATCATGAGAACGGCAAGCCTGCGGTGACGGATTGGCGGGTGCTGCGGGACACGGAAACGGAGAGCCGGGTGAGGCTGTTTCCGCAGACGGGGCGGAGCCATCAGTTGCGGGTGCACATGCTGGCTTTGGGGCATCCGATACTGGGTGATCCGTTCTATGCGGAGGGGCCTGCGCGGGAGTTTGAGCGGTTGATGCTGCATTCGGAGGAGCTGCGGATCAAGCATCCGGACAGCGGCAAGATGATGCGATTCCGAAGCCCCGCACCGTTTTGACGCGCAACGTTCGGTGGTCGTTTCGGACGTAACGTCATGAAATGCGCGTTAATCCCTTGCGAATAAGGGGTTTGGGGCCTGTCACCCCCCGTGCACCCTGCGTACACCCCCTGTGCACCCCTTCGGGTGCGTATGGATGCAAATGCCGTGGTTAACGCACCGCACGGTCCCTAATCTTAACAACGGGTTGATGCGTCGGGGCGGAGGACACCTCCGCCTTACGCATAGCGCTGGCGTTCGATATCCATCGCTGCGCGCCATTCGGTGCGCAGGAGGTCCATGCGACGCGGGATCTTGTCCGGCAGCACGTCTGCCTGAGTGATACGTTCGGTGCGGAAGTAGCGGAAGGCGGCGCGCAATTCGCACCATGCGGCGATGATGCGTCCGGCATCGCGGTAGCCGATCAGGATCGGCCAGATGATGCGCTCGGTCCTTGTCCCGGTGCCGCTTTTGTAGGTGAGCCTGATCTTGTGCCGCTGGCGGATCGCAAAGCGGATATCGGCGGCGCTGAGCACCTCGGCAGGTGGTGTCGTCGGGGCCACGCTGGTGGCGGATTCGACAAAGATGCCCTGTGCATCGTCGGGGGCGACCGCGGCAATCTTGGTGATCAGGCTTGCGGCAGCGTTTGCGAGGGTTGGCTCACCCCGGTTTTGCACCCATTGCGCGCCCAGCACGGCGGCTTCGATCTCGTCCGCGGTGAGCATGAGTGGGGGCATATGAAAGCCTGCCTCAAGAACATAGCCGACGCCCGCCTCGCCCCTTATGGGCACGCGTTGGGCCATGAGGGCGGCGATGTCGCGGTAGATTGTGCGTTTCGTCACGTCCAGTTCCGCGCCGATCGTGTCGGCCGAGATGGGACCCTGCGCGCGGCGCAGGATTTCGATGATTTCGAACAGTCGGTCGCCGCGTCTCATGCCATGCCTCCTGCCGACAGAGTGTCATATGCATGCTGACACCATGCTGTCAGCATGGGGCGGATAGACCCGTGGTGCAATCATTGGACCCGGGAGAGATTTGGATGGAGATTAAGGGAAGTTGCATGTGTGGAGCGGTGCGGTTTGCGATCAGCGGGCCGCCCAAGATGATGGGGACCTGCCATTGTTCGCGGTGTCGCAAGCTGGGCACCTCGACGATTGTGTTTGTGGAACGGGATCAGTTCACGTTGGTGGACGGGGAAGGGGAGATTGAGACGGTGGTGCCTGTGCCGCCCTTTACCTATCATCGGTCGTTTTGTCGGGCATGCGGGACCTCATTGGGCGAGCCGTTGTCGCCGGAGGCGTCCTTTCCCATCAATGCGCAGTGTCTGGATGATGATCCGGGCGTGCGGAATGCGTTTCACGAGCATGAGGCGGATCGGCCCATGTGGGCGGAGGGGTGAGGCGGGGTGAAACCCCGCCTTACGGTGTCATGCTTGTGCTGTATTGGGGTGGTCAAAGTGGGAGGGGGGCCAGCCCCCCGGCTGCGCCTCCCCCCGAAGTTTATTTGGCAAGATGAAGTTGGATCGTGCCGTGCGTTATTCGGCGGCCCAACCGGAGACGGCTTTGACCTCCAGGAAATCCTCGATCCCCCAGACGCCGCCCTCGCGTCCGTTGCCGGACTGTTTCATGCCGCCGAACGGGGAGCCAGCGGCGCGGGAGGTGCCGTTCATTTCGACCATGCCGGAGCGGAGCGCTTGGGCCATGCGGTTGAGCCGAGCGCCATCCTGGGTCTGGACGTAGTTCGTCAGGCCATAGGGGGTGTCGTTGGCGATTTGAACCGCTTCTTCCTCGGTCTCGAACGGGATGATGGACAGGACGGGGCCGAAGATTTCCTCGCGCGCGATCGTCATGTCGTTGTTTACGTCGGCGAAGACGGTGGGGCGGACGTAGTAGCCCTTGTTGAAGCCTTCGGGGCGGCCCGTGCCACCGGCGACCAGCTTGGCTCCTTCGTCGATGCCTTTTTGGATCAGGTCCTGGATTTTGGTCCATTGGACTTCGTTCACGACGGGGCCGATATGGCGGCCTTCTTCGCTTGCCGGGCCCACGGTGACTTTGTTTGCGACGGCTGCGGCTTCTTCGACGGCGGCGTCGTATTTGCCGCGCTGGACCAGCATGCGGGAGGGCGCGTTACAGCTTTGGCCGGTGTTGTTCATCATGTGCAGGACGCCGCGTTTGACCGCCTTTTCGTCGGCGTCGTCGAAGATCACGTTGGCCCCTTTGCCGCCCAGTTCGAGATGCACGCGTTTGAGCGTGTCGGCGGCGTTTTTGGAGATCAGGCGGCCCGCGCGGGACGAGCCGGTGAAGCTGACCATGTCCACGTCCGGATGGCCCGACAGGACTGTGCCCACGCCGGGGCCGTCGCCGTTCACGAGGTTGAAGACGCCCGCAGGGAAGCCCGCCTCGTCCATCATCTCGGCAAAGATCATGGCGTTGAGGGGGGATTCTTCGGAGGGTTTCAGGATCATGGTGCAGCCCGCGATGGCCGCCGCGCCCACTTTGAGCGTGACCTGGTTCATGGGCCAGTTCCACGGGGTGATGAGGGCCGCGACGCCGACGGGTTCGTGGATGATCCGGTCATTCGGGGCGTGATCGCCCAGCGGTTTGATGAAGTCGAAGGATTTCGCGGCGCGGATGAAGTTTTTGAGGTGGTAGGTGCCTGCGCCCACCTGCTGGCTGCGCGACATGTCGAGGGGCGCGCCCATCTCAGCGGACATGGCTTGGGCGAGGTCTTCGCCGCGGGCCTCGTACACTTCGATCAGTTTTTCGACCAGCGCGATGCGGTCTTCTAGCGGGGTGGCCATCCATGCGGGAAGGGCGGCTTTGGCCGCGGCAATGGCCGCTTCTGCGTCTTCTGTGCCGCCGAGTGAGATGACGGCGGTTGGCTCTTCGGTCGAAGGGTCGATCACGTGGTGATCAGTGCCGTTCAGTGGTGCGACCCATTGGCCGCCGATGTAGAAGTCGCGTTTTTCGAGCATTGGAAAACTCCCTGAGATTTGGGTGGACTGTGGCACCCGCGAACCGGGTGAGCAAGTCGGGGGATGAAATGGCGGGCCGGATCACTTAGGTTGCGTCTGACGACATTATCCCGACGGAGGACACCATGGGTTTGCGCATTAACGACACGATCCCCGATTTGACGGTTGAAACGGATCACGGCACCCTTTCGCTGCACGATTGGATTGGCGACAGCTGGGCCATTCTGTTTTCGCATCCCAAGGATTTCACCCCTGTCTGCACGACCGAATTTGGCGCTGTGGCGCAATTGGCAGATGAGTGGGAAAAGCGCGGAACCAAGGTGATTGGTGTATCCGTGGACGGCGTTGAGGACCACAAGAAGTGGAAGGGCGACATCGAGAAGGTCGCTGGCACCACCGCCGGTTTCCCGATCATTGCCGATGCGGGTCTGGAAGTGTCGAAGGCCTTTGATATGCTGCCAGCCGAAGCCTATTTGCCCGATGGGCGCACACCTGCGGACAGCGCCACGGTGCGGTCCGTGTTCATCATTGGGCCGGACAAGCAACTGAAGCTATCGATGACCTATCCGATGACTGTGGGTCGGAACTTTGCCGAGGTGGTGCGGGCGCTGGACGGGTTGCAAATGTCTGCCAAGGGTGTCGCGACGCCAGCCAACTGGGTGCCGGGCGAGGATGTGATCATTCCGCCGACCGTGTCCAATGAAGATGCAAAGGCGAAGTTTGGGGAGTTCGAGACGGTGCTGCCCTATCTGCGCAAGACCAAGGCGCCAACCTGATCCTGTGGCGGCTCGGCTCCTGTGATCAGGGGGCGGGCCATCCAAAACGGTCGATCATGGCAGCGATCTGTTGATCGTTGCCACCGGCCGCGTTTGTGGTTTTAAGCGAATCCACCGGATCGCGTTCCCATTCCAAAATGCGATGGTATTCACCGAATTTGTATGCTTCGACACCGTTCAGGCGGTGCATCCAGTACAACCAGACATCGTCTGCCGTCGGGCACAGGGCTGAAGCTGTTTCCCAATCCGTTACGCCAGCTGCAAAGCAGCCCGGCGCGTACAAAATACCCGACACACCTGTGGGAAAGATGAGCCCCGACCGCGTGGGTGCGGAGTGGTTCATCGTCCAATCACCATAGGGTTTTGGCCGGCCATCTTCTTGCAGTTGGACATAATGGCCCCGAACGCAAACAACCGGGGCACCACTGTCATGATGTGCCGTCACGATATCTTCCAGCCAGTGCGGCGGATAATATACGTCGTCATCTGCTGTGATGATCGTGGCATCAGGCGCTTCGGCGAGTGCGGGAAGAATCTTTTTATAAGAGCGTAGATTTGGGCAGCTTCGAATCTCGAGTCCATCGTCCGCTAAGTCGCGGACGGAAACAGGAAGGGCATCCATGTCCTCTTCTGCAATCCAGAGGATCGTGCGATCTGCTGCCATGGTCTGCTTCAGAATACCCTGCAATGTCAGCGCGAGCTTGTCGAAACGCGGGGGATAGCTGGTCAGCGACACGATCAGCGGGGTTCGCAGAGGGTGAGGTTTTGGTGTGACGGTACGGGCGGCAAGCTCGGCCCGGGCACGTCGCCGCCGGATCAGGTACTTCAATCCTCGAAATGCGTCGTCGAGAAATTTTATTTTCACGGGTTCACCCACGCCTGCCGCAGCCAATTCACATCGCCGATGCGCCTGTACCACTTGCTGCCCTTGCCGTTCAGCGCATCGTGCATCTTGGGTTCGCCCGCGAAGACAACAATACGCGCGCCGTCGGGCAGGCTGGGATCGGACAGGTAGCTGCGCAGACCCCGCGGCACGCAGTGGTTCTTGAAACTGACGCACCAATCGTTGGGCCAGTAGTTGAGGTGCCCGTGCTTCGCGAGTTGGGCGCTTTGGAACTGCTGCGAGATTTCGAAACCGGCGGTGGCGGCGGCTGGGTCCGCCAGATAAGCGTCCAGAATGTAGCTGTGCGCGCCGACTGTATAGCGAAACACGGAAGAGTTGCCGACCGCATGCAGGAATTGGTCCCGTTCGGGATTGACGCGCCGCAATGGCTTGTTTCGGAACAGGTCGTCGTCGCGGATGATGCGGAAGGGCGCATCATCCTCAAAAAACGGGTCAAGCGAGGCCACGACGATCAGGTCGAGGTCCAGAAACAGTGCTGTGCCGGACAGACCGGAGAGGTCTTTTGCAAAGAGCCCCAGTTTGCGCCAGCGCGTATCCTCGTGCCCTCCAGGCAGGCGCATTTCGGGCAAGGGCAGCGCTTCGATTCCATCTGCGAGGCCGGTGCTGTCGTCGGTGAAGCAGATGAACCGGTACGGACGCTTCAGGTGCTTTGCTACGCCTGCGGCGAGACGATTGACGTATTCAGGTCCGTAAAGCGTGCCCCATTTCATTGTCAGGATCAGGGCAGGATCGTCCGGCTGTTTGAGGGCAGTGTCCGTCATTTGCCGAAGATCTTTGTATAGAGTGAGGAGTTGCCGCCGAACGCGGCTGTGATGCGTCCGGTGATGAGGCCAAGGCGTTGTGTCAGTTTCAGGATGCCGCGTCCGCCGGTGAAGGGCAACGTGACAGCCAGTACCATGGCGCTGATCAGTTTGAACAGCAGGCTGAAGGGCAGGCGCAGCCAGTAGAACCGTTTGTCCATTTGATCCAAACGAATGCGGTTGATTGTGCGGCTATGCGCTTCGCGCAATTGCGTGCCGAAGGTCAGCCGGTCGGCAGTCATGTCGGCGTAGACCACGGCCTTGGCCGCCCATTCCAGTTTGAACCCGCGATCCCGCGCGGTGTGGAAAAAGCGGCTGTCGGAGCCGCCTGTGAAGCGCAGGCTCTCGTCGAACCACAGGTCGTGTTCGGTGAATAGCGACACCTCGCCCAGCCAGTTGTTTGTCACTGGGCTGAAGCGCCCTTCGGCTGCGGCGGAAATCGCGTGTGCGGCGCGTTGCTTATAATCGGCCGTCAGGTCATCGTGAAACGCCTGCTCAATGCGGGTCAGGGTTTCGCTGCTGGGTGGGATCAGGATCGGTCCGCCAATCAGTGCCGCCCCTGTCTCGCGGTAGCGGTTCACGATCTCGACCAACCATTTCGGATCGACATATTCATCATCATCCACATAGGTCAGCAGGTCGGCGCCCCATGCGATCGCCTCTTTGGCGGCGCGGTTGCGCCCAAAGGGAATGCCCAGTTCGGATTCCAGCACATAATCAAGCGCCAGCCCATTGGCGAGCGGCAGGCAGGCTTGCACGGCGGCTTCTGTCTTACGCTCTGTGTCGTTTTCGACAATCAGGCAGCGCACCTCGCAATTGTCGGGCAGAGCCATGTCGCCAAAGGACCGGATCATATTTGCCACCAGCACGGGCCGCTTGCGCGTGAGCGCCGACACCACGATGCGCAGTTTGCGTGATGCGGGGCCCGTGTCGGTTTGCTGGGGTGTGTTGGCTGTCGCTGTCATGTCCCTTGCCGATTGGCCATTCGGTTTTGCATTGTTTTCAGTCGGCCACGGGTAGCAGTTTCGCCCGTTCAGATAAAGGGCGTTTGCGGCTGGACAGGGTCAGAACGCGTTTGCTGAACGTGTCGTATGAAATGGGGTGAGAGCTGCGTGTGTGCAGGTCGCGCAGCCAGCCTGCGTCCAGATAGGCGTCGCTGTGCTGGGGGCTGCGTTGCAGGTAGAACCCGGCCAGATGCTCGAGCAGCCAATCGGCACGTGGGGCGACAAATTCGGCATATTGCCAGTCGATGATCGACATTGCGCGCGTATCGGGGTGGACCATGATGTTTGCGTCGCGCCCGTCCAGATGATTGGCACCCGCAGCATATAATTCGGTCAGCGCCTGTGCTGCGATCTGGCCGCATTCGGCCACGGTAAACCGTTGTCGCCGCAGTAGTTTGGAGAGTTCGCGGTATCCGTTCAGATCTTCGAACACGGCACCGACGCAAGTTGTGCGCCCCCATTTGCGCTGTTCGATATAGGCGTAGGTGTCGGGTACAGGCAGCCCAAGCGCACGGGCCGCGCGGGTCTTTTCGAACTCGGTCAAGGCGTATTTGCGGGGGTGGAGGCTGCTGAGCAAGTTCAGGGGAAAGAGTTTGACCACCTTTGATCCGTCGGGGCCAACACACCGGTAGATGAAGCGCTGGCGCGCCGATTTCAGCAGGTTGGCGTCGTCTTGGAGGCTGGGCCGCGCAAAGTCTGTTTGCGACAGGAGTACTGTCTTGTCGCGCGCGCTGTGGTCGACCCAAAAGAACCGAGTGCCGTCGGCGGCACGGTCTGTTGGCAAGTTAGCGATGCTGTCGGGGTGTGACATGGGCGTGCTCCGGTGGCGTTGATCTGGCGCAGGTTGTGCGCGTCATGCTGTCCGCCGTGGAGAGGCTGGGGAAACGCCCCCGACCTGAGCCGGGGACGCTGTGAGCGAGAGGATTACTCCTCGGCCGCTTCTTCTTTTTTCACTTCTTCGCCGGTTTCCTGATCGACGACTTTCATCGACAGGCGGACCTTGCCGCGATCATCGAACCCCAGCAGCTTGACCTTGACCTCTTGGCCTTCCTTCAGAACGTCCGAAGGGTGGTTGAGGCGGCGGTTTTCGATCTGGGACACGTGCACAAGGCCGTCGCGCTTGCCGAAGAAGTTCACGAAGGCGCCGAAATCGACGATCTTCACGACGGTGCCGGTGTAGATCGCACCTTCTTCGGGTTCGGCCACGATCGAGTGGATCATGTCGTAGGCTTTCTTGATCGAGTCGCCATTGGGCGATGCGATCTTGATGATGCCATCGTCGTTGATGTCGACCTTGGCGCCCGACACTTCGACGATTTCGCGGATCACTTTACCGCCCGAACCAATGACCTCACGGATTTTGTCCGTGGGCACCTGCATGGTTTCGATGCGCGGCGCGTGGACCGAGAATTCCTGTGCGCCGGTGATGGATTTGCCCATCTCGCCCAGGATGTGCATGCGGCCATCTTTGGCCTGTGCAAGCGCCTTCTCCATGATCTCGGGCGTGATGCCTGCGATCTTGATGTCCATCTGCAGCGAGGTGATGCCGTTTTCGGTGCCTGCCACTTTGAAGTCCATGTCGCCCAGGTGGTCTTCGTCACCCAAGATGTCGGACAGGATGGCGTAGCTGCCGTCTTCTTCGAGGATCAGGCCCATGGCCACACCGGCAACCGCGTTCTTCAGCGGAACACCCGCGTCCATCATCGACAGCGAGCCGCCGCAGACGGAAGCCATGGAGCTGGAGCCGTTGGATTCGGTGATTTCCGAAACCAGACGCACGGTGTAGGGGAAGTCAGTCGAGGCGGGCAGCACGGCTTGCAGCGCGCGCCATGCCAGTTTGCCGTGACCGATTTCACGCCGTCCGGGAGGGCCCACGCGTCCCGCTTCACCCACCGAGTAGGGGGGGAAGTTGTAGTGCAGCAGGAAGTTGGATTTGAAGTTGCCGTGCAGGGCATCGATGAACTGTTCATCATCGCCGGTGCCCAGTGTTGTGACCACCAAACCTTGCGTTTCACCGCGGGTGAACAGCGCTGAGCCGTGGGTCCGGGGCAGCAGGCCTGTCTGGCACACGATGTCGCGAATTTCGTCGGTTTTGCGACCGTCGATTCGGGTACCGGTTTTCACAACGTCGCCGCGCAGGATGGAGGCCTCAAGACCTTTCATCGCGGAGCCGAGGTTGGCGTCTTCTTGCTGCTCTTCTGTCAGCGCTTCGATGATCGCAGCGCGTGCTTCGGAGACCGCCGTGGTGCGTTCCTGCTTGTCGCTGATCGCGAAAGCGGCGCGCATCTGCTCTTCGCCTGCGGCTTTGACGGCTGCGGACAGGTCCGAGTAGTCGGGGGCCTGGAAGTCGAACGGCTCTTTCGCGGAATCTTCTGCCAGCGAAATGATCAGGTCGATCACGGGCTGGATTTGCTCGTGTGCGAAGTTGACCGCGCCCAGCATTTCAGCTTCGGACAGTTCGTAGGCTTCGGATTCGACCATCATCACGGCGTCTTTGGTGCCGGCGACAACCAGATCGAGGCGCTGGTCGGGGTTCAGGCGCAGGTCCTGCATGTCGTCGACGGTCGGGTTCAGGATGTATTCGCCATCCTCGAAACCGACGCGGGCGCCGGCAATCGGACCCATGAACGGCGCGCCCGAGATTGTCAGGGCGGCGCTTGCCGCGATCATCGCGACGATATCGGGGTCGTTGACCAGATCGTGGCTGAGCACGGTGCACATCACCAGAACTTCGTGCTTGAAGCCGGAGACGAACAGGGGCCGGATCGGACGGTCGATCAGGCGGGCGGTCAGGGTTTCTTTCTCGGTGGGCCGGGCCTCACGCTTGAAGAAGCCACCGGGGATCTTGCCCGCGGCGTAGTATTTTTCCTGGTAGTGGACGGTCAGGGGAAAGAAGTCCTGACCCGGTTTTGGCTTTTTCGCGAACGTCACGTTCGCCATGACGCTGGTTTCGCCCAGCGTGGCAATCACGGAGCCGTCAGCCTGACGGGCAACCTTGCCGGTTTCCAGTGTGAGCGTTTCTTCGCCCCACTGCATGGATTTTTTCACTTCGTTGAACATCTAGGTTTCCTAAGTTGGCCGGGTGGCCATTTGCGTAGGGGGCGTATTCCCCCTGACCTCGGTATCTTCTTTTGACACCATCTACTTTCGGGCGCTGAGGTCCGGGCGCCTGGCTTTCAGATTGTGCGCGCATACATGAGAATTGCGGGAAATGAAAGCGTTGCGCATTGCGGCTTATCGGCGCTCAGGACCATGGCCTTTTGGGCGGTCTGGCAAAGGCAATCGGCGCGTCGGGAAATAGGTCGTCTGTCCGGCTTTCCGGCGCTGCGGTGCCCCATTTCTGCATCCACCGCTTTGGCGGGGCAAACGTGCCAGCCGGAGCCCATTCGAAGTAACCCAGTGCACCAGGGGCTGGAATGGGATCGCAGGGTTCGGGGTCTTGCAGTGTCAAGCCCGCCTGGCCGCCGAACCACGGACTGTCGCTTTCAGTGATGATGCCCGTGACCTCGACGGAACCGATGATGGCACCGCGCGGAAGGTCCAGCGGATGCGGGCATCGCACGCCGTGTTTGTCGAGGCGCCAGTAGAGGTAGCGGAATTCTTCTTCCTTGAGGCCCGCCGCGGCATGCAGCGCAATCCGCCCGGGCCCCATACGCCCGGCGCGGATTGAGCCGAGGCTGCGGTTCTCGATGGGTTTGTGGCCCGTGATGATCGCCCAGGCCGAGGGCTGGCGGACCGACAGAGCGATGCGGGGCAGATCATGCATAGGACAGAGGTAGGGGGTACGACAGGTCTGTCCATGTTGTCTGGCACCTCTGAGCGTCCCTTGAGTGTGTTGAACACATTGCGATGGGTTCGTTGCGCGGATTACAATCCTGATGTCTGTTTCGAGGGTGAGATACCGCCGTGACCCAGTCGAAAACGCTGATCTTCTTCGCAAAGATCATTGCCTTTTCGTTCGCGATCGGGGCGATGACAACCTTGCTGAATACGCAGGACGGGATTGCGATCCCGGAACTGTTCGTAGGCGGCGTGACTGGTGCAATGATCGGAGCCGGATGCCTGGTGTTTGAGGTGTTCTGGCTGTCGAATCGATCCATTCGCTGGCTGCGCAAAGTGCCCATCGCAATCATCGTGGTGATGCGGGCGACAGCCTATTCCTTGATCATCGTGATCAGTCTGGTTCTGCCGGCCTTGGTATTTCTGGGCAGGTCGCTCTGGCAGGAACCTGATTTTCTGTTCAGCTTTTCGCTGTCGATCAGCATCGCGGTCGCGATTTCCACGGCTCTGGAGTTGTTCCAGCTTTTGGGTCGAGAGGCGTCGCTGGCTGTGTTCACCGGACGCTACAGGCGGCCAAGGTTGGAAAACCGGATTGTCATGTTTGCAGACTTGACCGGGTCGACCGCGATGGCAGAGCGTTTGGGCGAATTGCGGTTTCACGAGTTGCTGGGTGATGTGGCCTATGATCTGGATGTCCCGATTGCCAACGCGGGAGGTGAAATTCACCGCTATGTCGGGGACGCAATCATCGCCACGTGGCCCATGGTCGAATCGAAAAATTTCGAGCGCGGTTTGGTCTGCGCGGCCGAGATGGTGGGGACGCTGAAAGCAAGTTCTGCCACCTACAGCGCGCGGTACGGACAAGAGTTGCGCATACGGGTTGCGCTCCATTGTGGGCCGGTTGCAGCAGGTGAAGTGGGCGCTTGGAAGAAGGAAATCGCCCTGTTGGGCGACACGATGAACAGTGCGGCGCGGATCGAGAGTGCGGCGCGCGCATATGGTGCGGATATTGTTGTATCCGATACCTTTAAAGGCCATCTGCCGGATACGTGGCAAGCGCGCCTGCGCCGACTGCCAGACTATGCCGCACATGGCAAACATGATGCTCTGCGGCTGTGGGCCTTGGATGCGCGGCGCGATGCAGACGGTTCACAACACGTGTCGCTCAAATGAAAACCGCGCCGAATGGCGCGGTTTCTGGCCGTTCGGTTTTGCGCGGGATTAGCGGCGCAGGCCTAGACGTTTGATCAGATCGGTGTACCGCGCTTCTTCCTTGGCTTTCAGGTAGTCGAGCAGCTTGCGGCGCTGGGCAACCATTTTGAGCAGGCCGCGGCGGCCGTGGTTGTCTTTTTTGTGCGTTTTGAAGTGCTCGGTCAGCGTGGCGATGCGTGAGCTGAGGATGGCAACCTGGACTTCGGGCGAACCGGTGTCGCCTTCCTTGGTGCCATATTCTTTCATCACGCGTGCTTTGTCTTCGGCTGTGATCGACATCGGGATCTCCTTTTCAGGTTAGAGTGAGACGCCGCCGGCCGGGATGTCGTCCAGCACGGGGCCAAGAACCCGGGTGTTACCGGGATGCGCGCGTATAGGAGAGATTCGCTGCGTTGGCAACGGCCCCTGTTCGGCGGCTGAGGGTTTTAGACAGGTGCCATGCCTGTGCTTTGCGCAAGGCTGAGCGGCATGAGGGCAATATCCTCAATCGTCAGGTCAGCGCCGTTCATCACATTTGCAACGGCCACGCCATCCATAATGACATTGGTGACCGCCGGATCATCTGGATCGATTTCCAAAGTGACGTCAGGCACCTCTTCTTCGTCTTCATAGACCAGCAATAAGTTGTCATCGTCCGCGTCGAAATCCATGATTGTCACGGCCGTGCCGTCAGTAATCCAACTGCCCATGACAATGGTGTCTTCGCCGTTGCCGGTCGTCACCACGTCATCGTCACCGGCGATGATAACGTCGTTTCCGCCGCCGCCATTCAGGTAGTCACTGTCATCGGTGTCGTCGACCGTGTCGGTACTAGCGTCAATCACTACACCGTTGATGACGTCATTTCCCCATCCACCGAACAGGGTGTCCTGACCTTGGCCGCCATCCAGCGTGTCGTCATCGAGACCACCATGCACAGCGTCATCACCCGTTCCGCCCGCGACACTGTCGTCGCCCATGCCGCCATGTATCTCGTCATTGCCCGCGCCGCCGTCCAGCGTGTCGCTGTCATTGTCGCCAAACATGTGGTCCGCGCCGTCGCCGCCGTCGATTGAATCGGCGCCGTCCTCGCCGTGCAGCGTGTCATCGCCGCTGCCGCCGCCCACGATGTCATCACCTTCTTCGCCATAAAGGGTGTCATCGCCATCGCTGCCGATCAGCGTATCGTCGTCTTCCGATCCGAGTGTCAACGTGTCGGAACCGTCGTTCAAGCCCGCCTCATCTTCGATCGAGGGCACGGCATCGGCCGTATCATCGCTGATCTCTGGTTCTTCTGACGAGACTTCGACGCCTTCGTCTTCGTCAGATTCTTCGGTGGACATCATGTCGATGGTGCCGACCGCACCGACCGCCATAAGCCCCATCAAACCAGCAAGCCACAACATGTTCAAAATCCAAAGCAAAGGGCGGAAATACCCACGATTCTCTTACCCGAGCCCGTGGTTCGAAACAAAGGTAATCCCGGAAAATGGTTAACGTAGGGTAACGGCGGGCGTCACCGCCCATGGCTGGGGTTGCTGTGTGTAAGGCAGGTAAAGCGGATGCTTGGGGTGACCGGCTTTCGACAGGCCAAGATGAAACAAGGGCCTGTCTACCGCGTTCAAGAGCTGCTCCACATGCACGCCCCGGTCCAGATGCGCTCCGTGTGTGCCCCAAGCCGCAATCACATCGTTGGCCCATGTCGCGCGCTCGACAATCGCTTCGTCGTTCGCGGGTCCAACGGGGTCGGTGGCTGCGCGCATCAATTTGGGATCGGTGTCGCGCCAGGCGAAGATGTTGGTGACTGCAAAACTGCCATATCCCAGAGTGCGGGCGCGCCGTTCGCAGCGTTCGACGGTCGGGTCGTTCTGCACTTCCGTCGCGGTGGACGGGTTGAGCATCACGAAATTCACGCGTTTGCCGCTATCGTCCCAGACCCGCGTCAGGCTGTAACGGTAGCGTTCACAATCGGAATAGATGGCGGTTGAGGGCGCATCGCCCTTGGTGTGTGTTCGAACGATCATGGGGCGGTTCTGCCAGCCGCAGACCGCCCCATCAATGTGTTTATTCAGGTGCCGTTATTCGGCGGGGATGGCCATCGGCTCGCGGCGCAGGTCCAGCACGGCGCCTTTGGCTTCCATGATGCCCGCTGCGACCACGGCGTAGACGATGTGGCCCCACAGAGCGACCCATGTGATGCCTGTCCAACCCAGGAACGGTTTGTTGCCCGTCACGAGGTGCGCCATGAAGTAGAGCGCAAAGACCCAGAGCGCGATGCCGTAAACCACGGCTGTGATCGACCAATGCAGGCGCGGCATGACAGCCAGCTGGATAGGCCGTGCAATGGCGAAGTAGCCCACAGCGTAGAAGATCAGGCCCGTCAGGGCGTGCAGCAGGTGTGCGGCCCCCGAGGGGTTGGCGCCGAAGATCGCTTTGATGGACGCGCCTGCAAGGCCGACGGGGGCCAGTTTGGCGTAGCCGAAGAGGGGGCTGATGGCTTGGCCGAAGGCGTCGAATGCGATGGTGGCGAAAGCGCCTGCGGTCAGGACGGTGCCTACGGTGCGGAGTGTGACGTTTGTCATATCTGAATTCCCATTCATGGACGTTGTTTCTGTCTTGATGGGAGTAATATGGACCAATTGGTTCCTAACGGGTAGGGACCTCACGCGGTGCTTACCTCGGACCCGGTAATTGTAACATTTTAACTATGTTTTTGCCGTGGATTCGTCTGGTTCACCCGTCGAATTCGCCCGTTTGTTACAAATTGAAGACCCGCGTCGGGTGCAATTCGCCCGCCTTGTATCGCCCGACCGCCACAGGCTTGCCATCGAAGGACGCCCAGCATTCATCGCCATAGTCGACATCCGCCGTCATAACCATGCCCGGATTGCCGTTGCGTAGCCGTGCCGCGCCTTCGGCTGTTGCGCGCACTTCTGGCAGATCTGCCAAGCCCTCGGAGATGGGACGCAGATGGTCGTCGAGAGCAGGGGTTTGTGCCATCTCTTCGATCTGATCATACGTCAGTCCATCCGAGGCTTCGAACGGGCCTGACCAGATACGGCGCAATTCGCGCACGTGGCCGTAGCATCCCAGCGCCTCGCCCAGATCGCGGGCGATGGAACGGACATAGCCGCCTTTGCCGCAGATCATTTCAAGCTCCACGTGGTCGGCGTCGGGCCGGTCGGTCAGCACGAGTTCCTCGACCCAGAGGGGGCGCGCTGTCAGTTCCACGTCCTCGCCATCGCGCGCCAGCTTGTAGGCGCGTTGTCCCTCGATCTTGACAGCCGAGAACTTCGGTGGGACCTGCATGATGTCGCCGACGAAGTGGCCGAGAGCGGCCTTGATCTGCGTATCGGATGGCCTTGTGTTGGATTGTGCGATCACCTCGCCTTCGGCATCGTCGGTGTTTGTTGCCTGCCCCAGCCGCACAGTGAAGCGGTATGCCTTGAGCGCGTCGGTGATGTAGGGGACCGTTTTGGTCGCCTCGCCCAGTGCCACGGCCAGAACGCCCGTTGCGTCGGGATCAAGCGTGCCCGCATGCCCCGCCTTTTTGGCCTGCAATGCCCAACGGACCTTGTTCACTACGGCGGTCGAGGTCATGCCCGCGGGCTTGTCCACCACCAACCATCCGGAAATGTCGCGCCCTTTGCGTGTGCGGCCCATGTCACCCTCGTTTTCGTGCAAGGGCTGCCGCGTATCGCAGGCCCGCGCCCCTTGTCAATCGGCGGTCTCGACCACGCCGATGATCGGCCCAAGGGCAAAGCCGAAATCGTCACGATTCACATCCGGCGCGTAGAGCCGCGAGATGTTGCCATCGAAAAACAGCGCATTGGGGAGCTGGAGGTGGTCGCGGAAAAGGCTGCCGAATTCGTGGAAGGTGACGGCGTTGTTCGAGATGGCGAAGATTGCCTTTGATCCGTCCTTGGTCGTGCCCACACCGTTACGGATGAAGCGGGAGGTGCTGTCGGTCAGGAAGCGCGGGTGCAGGTCGCCGTCGATCACCAGCATGGGCCCCGATTGGGTGGCGTGGGTGCAGTCGGGCGCTTGATCCACGTAGTCGAGTGTTTCGAACACGTCGGCGCGGCCAGCACGCAGACACAAGATGCCGTTGGGCAGCAGGCCGAAATTGCCGGGTCCGGGGTTTGAGATCACGCGCATGATCTCCTCCCCGTCCTCTACATAGTGGCCCACCGGAGCGCGGTCGTCGTGGTACATGCCTGCGTTCATCGCGAATCTGAGCGCCTTGCCTTCGTCTGCCAGCGTCCGATCCACGGCACTGAACTGGCCCAAAGGCGCGTCGTTGTCGTCATAGAGGAAAAGCCGCAACTCCTCCTGCGCGGGATCGACAGTGCAGATTGTATAGCGGTTGCCATCGTATTGGATGTTTTCGCAAGTCACGGCCCACGCGGGCACCGCCCACGCCAGCATGGCAAGCGCCGCCCATCGCATCATGCGTCGGTATCGCGCCGCACGGCGTCCTGGTTCAGCATGCGCCGCGTGTCGTCCATCCGGTCAAATGTTTCGTCCAGCTGGAACCGCAGGTCGGGCGCGAATTTCAGGGCCAGCTTCTTGGACACGGCGCGCCGCAGCTCGCCCTTGTTGCGGGCCAGCAGTTTCAACACGTCCTCTTGCCCCTGACCGCCCAGCGGCAGGACATAGGCCGTCGCGATCTTGAGATCGGGGGACGTGCGCACTTCGCCCACGGTAATCGACATGCGGTTGAGGTCGGGGTCATGCACGTCGCCCCGCGCCAGCACCTCGGACAGGGAGCGGCGGATCAGTTCGCCCACGCGCAACTGACGCTGAGAGGGGCCGGGGCCGTCGTGAAACTTGTTCTTTGCCATGTGCCCCATCTAAGACAGGCGCTGACCTTTGCCAAGCGTGGCGGAGCAGGCTAGGGAAGCGGGAAACCGCCAGAGAGGGTGAGGGACATGTCAGATTTGCCGGGTATCGTGATTGCAGGCGCCTCGGGCCGGATGGGTCAGATGCTGATTGAATCCGTATTGAAAGATGATCGGATGCGCCTTGTGGGGGCACTGGAACGTCCGGGCCACGACTGGGTCGGTCGTGATGTGGGTGAGGCGATGGGTGGTCAGCCGCTGGGTGTCTCTGTTTATGATGATCCGCTAGAGCCGATGGCCCGTGCACAGGCTGTGATTGATTTCACCGCGCCCGAAGCGACGATTGCGCTTTCGAAAATTGCAGCGCAGGCCCGCGCTGCGCATATCATTGGCACCACCGGCATGAGCGATGACCAGATCGCGCAGTTGGAACCGGCGTCCCGCCATTCGCCGATTGTGCGGGCGGGCAACATGAGCCTTGGTGTGAACCTGTTAGTGCAGTTGACCAAGCAGGTGGCCGCCGCTTTGGACGAGGACTTCGACATCGAGGTGATAGAGGCGCACCACCATCACAAGGTCGATGCGCCCTCGGGTACGGCCTTGATGCTGGGCGAGGCGGCCGCCGAAGGGCGAAATGTGGATCTGGACAAGGTGCGCGATGCAGCCCGTGACGGGATCACAGGGGCGCGAAACCGGGGCGATATCGGGTTTTCGGTCATTCGCGGTGGCGACATCGTGGGTGAACATGAGGTGCTGTTTGCGGGCGCGGGTGAACGGGTTGTGCTGAAACACATGGCGACGGACCGGGCTCTCTTTGCAAAGGGGGCTTTGCGCGCCGCTCTGTGGGCGCAGGACAAGGTGCCCGGGCAGTACGACATGCTCGATGTGCTTGGAATGCGTGGGTAAACGCCACCGTGTAGCGGCCTTTTTCGGTCCTGAGTGAACCAGTTGCCCGGATCACGCGTAGATATTGGCAAAGGACGCCATCGCGTGAAGGTGATTGTGATATGCGTATGCTGATGTTTGCGGCTGTGGCCGCCGTTGCCGCTGGGCCAGCTTTGGCCGATCTGTTCAAGGTCGATAACCAGCAGACATTCGTGCAATTGGTGAATGGCAAGACGCTGACGCGTCCGTTCGTGAAGCTGAACGTGAAGCCGGATGGCCAGATCGAAGGGCGCGGGGCGCGCTGGGATGTTGAAGGCACATGGTCCTGGCAGAACGGATATTTTTGCCGTGACCTGTTCTGGGGCGGAGACGCCTTGGGCTACAATTGCCAGGAAGTGCAGGCCAGCGCCGATGGCCGGATCAAGTTCACGTCCGACCGGGGCGCCGGTGACAGCGCCATGTTCCGGCTGCGCTGAACGCGATCAAAAGTCGATCGCCAACCCCTTTTTCTCCCAATCTCCATAACGCACGGGCTCTGGCCCGTCGCGTCCACCAAGTTCTGTTGGCAGGTTAACAGCGTCTGCAGTCTTGCGCCGTTCCTCGGCCTCGGCCAAGGCGCGCTGTGCGGCAGGCGGCAGGTCTGCGCCCGTTTGTGGCGGCATCTCGGGTGGCGAGGTTGGGCCCGGTGGTGACTGTGGTGGCAGATCTGGTTGAGGGGCCTCGGGGGGCGCGGGCGCCGGGGCGGGGTCCGGTATGGGCGGAATGCCCGGTGGTGCGTCGGGGCGATTTGGATCGTCTGACATGGTGGGTTCCTCTTGGGACGTCCCCTTGATATACGCCCGGCCTTGGCCCGGGCAAGCGGGTGCGACAGGAATGACCGGGGACGGAAATGAGCGATACGGGACTGCCCGCGCGGCGCAGCGCGATCTATCTGCTGGATCAGATCATTGGCGAGGGCAAGCTGATGCCCGAGTTGATTGGCGCAGGTGTTCTGGACAAGCTCGACCCCGCAGACCGCGCCCGTGCCCAGCGTCTTGCCACCGAGACCCTGCGCGGGATGGAGCGGGCAGACCGCATCCTTCAGAAGCATTTGCAGAAATATCCGCCCCTGACCGTCCGCAACGCGTTGCGTGTCGGCACAATTGAATTGTGCGCGGGTGAAGCAGCGCATGGCGTGGTAAATTCCATGGTGAACGTCGTGTCGCGCCACAAGCATTATGGCCACCTCAAGGGGCTGGTGAATGCCGTTCTGCGCAAGGTCGCGGACAAGGGGGCCGACCAATGGCCGACATTGCGCACGCCCCGCTTGCCCAAGTGGTTGCGGGGGCCGCTGGTTCAGGCGTGGGGTGGAGAGACGGTGCTGGCGATGGAGGCTGTGCACTTCACCGGCGCACCGCTGGACCTGACCGCCAAGAGTGATGCCGCAGCCGTTGCGGAGGCGGTCAAGGGGGATACCTTGCCCACAGGGTCCGTGCGTTTGACCGATGGTGGTCAGGTGTCGGCCCTTGCAGGCTACACGGCGGGCGATTGGTGGGTGCAGGACGCCGCCGCCGCGATCCCTGCAAAAGTACTCGATGCGCAGGCGGGTGAAAAAGTGTTGGACCTGTGTGCGGCCCCGGGCGGCAAGACGCTACAGCTGGCGGCGGCAGGCGCGGATGTGACGGCGGTCGATATCTCCGAAGGGCGGATGGAGAGGGTGAAGCAGAACCTTGTCCGCACGAAGTTGGATGCGACCACTCTGGTTGAGGACGCGTTCAGTGTGACCGGGCAATTTGATGCGATCCTGCTGGACGCGCCCTGTTCGGCCACAGGCACGATTCGGCGTCACCCGGACTTGCCCTTTGCCAAGGACGGGTCCGAGTTCGGCGCACTGATCGAATTGCAGGAGCGTATGCTCGACCATGCCGTGACCTTACTGAAGCCCGGCGGCCGGATGGTGTTTTGCACCTGCTCATTGCTGCCGGACGAAGGCGAAGTGCAGGTGGAAGAAGCCCTTGAGCGGCATCCGTCGCTGAGCGTGGATCGCAAGGCGCTCGACCGTCCGGGCATCGAACCTGCTTGGATCACGGAAGAGGGTGGATTGCGCTTGCGCCCGGACCATTGGGCGGATCGGGGCGGCATGGACGGCTTCTATGTCGCGTGCCTGCGCAAATCGGACTAACCGACGCGTGACTCGCGCCATGGCCCAAGCTATGGTGCGCCTCAAAACGCCGCAGACGCGTAGAGGCAGAGAGCATGTCCATCCCGAGAGGGTTTACCGAACGCAAGGCACGGTTCCTGAACCGTTGGCACGCGCGCCGTGCCACGCGGGCCAAGGCCGTGACGGCCTTTGTGTCGTCGCCCGAGCCGCGCACGATTGGCAGCTTTGCCAAGGGGCGGCAGTTGGTGGCCGGAAACTACCTGTTTGCCGGGGCATTGATCGAGGCCAAGGGCATTTTGATCTGGGACGTTCCCGCGCCCGACACCGGATATCTGAACGAAATTCATGGCTTTGCGTGGCTGGATGATCTGGCCGCTGTCGGAGACGTCACCACCCGAGAGTTGGGACAGGCGTGGCTATGGGGCTGGATTGACCGATTTGGGCGCGGCCGTGGGCCGGGGTGGACACCGGACCTGACGGGCCGACGCCTGATCCGCTGGATCAACCATGCGCTGTTCCTGCTGCGCGGCCACGAGGTGCCGGTGACAGACGCGTTCTACCTCAGCCTTGCCCAGCAGACCCGTTTTCTGTCCAAGCGTTGGCACGCGGCCGCACCGGGTTTGCCGCGTTTCGAGGCGCTGACCGGGTTGATCTATGCCGGGCTTGCGCTTGAGGGGATGGAAGAATTGGCCCCACCGGCGATTGAGGCCCTCGCGAAGGAGTGCGAGAGCCAGATCGACGCCCAAGGTGGTCTGCCGACGCGCAATCCCGAAGAGCTTTTGGACGTGTTTACGCTTCTCACTTGGGCGGCGGCAGCGTTGGAAGAAGCGGAACAGACCGTACCAAGCGCGCATACTGAAGCCATTGAACGGATTGCCCCGACCCTGCGGACACTGCGCCACTCGGACGGTGGCCTTGCCCGGTTTCACGGTGGCGGGCGCGGGCAGGAAGGGTGGCTTGACCACGCGCTTGCCGCATCGGGCGTAAAGACGCGGCAACCGGATGGTTTGTCGATGGGTTATGCCCGTCTCAGTTCCGGACGCACCAGCGTCATCATTGATGCGTCTGCGCCGCCGAAACCCGAGGCTGGACACAATGCGCATGCCTCGACCTTGGCGTTTGAGGTGACATCTGGTCGCCGCCCCCTGATCGTGAATTGCGGCTCGGGTGCCAGTTTTGGCGCCGATTGGCGACGCGCGGGCCGCGCCACACCGTCGCATTCGGCCCTGTCGCTGGACGGCTATTCCAGCGCCCGGCTGGGCGACGCTGAGCGTGCAACGGCCCGCGAAACGCTGATCGATGCCCCCACCCATGTCCCGATCGAGATCAACCACGCCTCTGACGGTTTGCGCTTTCAGGGCGGGCACAATGGCTATGTCCGGACCCATGGCTTGACGCACGCACGCCAGTTGGAGCTGACCTTTGACGGGCGTGGCATGGCCGGAGAGGATATGCTCCTGTCCTTGGAAGATGCCGAAAAACGCCTGTTCGACAAGGTGATGGACGCCAAAAGGCTGGCGGGGATTCCGTTTGATATTCGCTTCCATCTCCACCCGGAGGTGAATGCTGAGCTGGATATGGGCGGCTCTGCGGTGTCCATGGCGTTGAAAAGTGGAGAGCTGTGGGTCTTCCGTCATGACGGCACGCAGGACCTGACATTGGAGCCGAGCGTGTATCTTGAAAAGGGGCGTCTGAAGCCGCGTGCGACGCAGCAGATTGTGCTGACCGGGCGCACCATGACCTATGCCACCCGCGTGCGCTGGTCCTTGTCCAAGGCGCAGGAAACTGCCATGGGCATCCGCGACCTGAACCGGGATGAACTCGGAGAGGTCTATGACTGAAGGATTGCTGCCCACATGACCGACCTCTACCCCGTTCGCCGCGCTTTGATTTCCGTGTCCGACAAGACCGGACTGGTCGATTTCGCCACTGCCCTCGCAGGCCATGGGGTCGAATTGTTGAGCACCGGTGGCACGGCGCGCGCGCTGCGTGATGCAGGGTTGGCCGTAAAGGATGTGAGCGAGGTCACAGGCTTTCCCGAGATGATGGATGGTCGCGTGAAGACCTTGCACCCGGTGGTGCATGGAGGGCTGCTGGCCCTGCGCGACAATGATGATCACGTGGCGGCGATGGACGCGCATGACATCGGAGCCATCGATCTGGTGGTCGTGAACCTGTATCCGTTCGAGGAGACCGTTGCGAAGGGCGCGGAATATGCCGAGGTCATCGAGAATATCGACATCGGTGGTCCGGCCATGATCCGCTCTGCCGCCAAGAACCATGGCTTTGTGAATATCGTTGTGGATGTCGAGGATTACGACGTGGTGCTGGCAGAGATGTCGGCCAATGCAGGGCAAACGACGTATGGGTTGCGCCAGCGCCTGGCACAGACCGCCTATGCCCGCACCGCCGCCTATGACACGGCTGTCAGCACGTGGATGGCAGCGCAAGTCGGCGAGACACCCCGCCGCCGCACTTTTGGCGGGCAGTTGGCGCAATCTCTGCGCTATGGTGAGAACCCGCATCAGGCGGCCGCCTTCTATACCGATGGCTCGGCGCGCCCCGGTGTCGCGACAGCCATGCAACATCAGGGCAAGGAACTGTCCTACAACAACATCAACGACACGGATGCAGCGTTTGAGCTGGTGAGCGAGTTTGCAGGCCAGGGCCCGGCCTGTGCCATCATCAAGCACGCGAACCCGTGCGGTGTCGCGACGGGTGCGACGCTGAAAGACGCGTACTCACGTGCCTTTGATTGCGACCGCACATCGGCCTTTGGCGGGATCATCGCGCTGAACCACGAACTGGATGCGGAGACGGCGCAGGAGATCACGGGTATTTTCACCGAGGTGGTGATTGCCCCCGGCGCGACGGCGGAGGCGCGTGAGGTCTTTGCCGCGAAAAAGAACCTGCGCTTGCTGACCACCAACGGGTTGGCAGACGCCGACACCGCAGCGCTGGCCGTCAAGCAGGTGTCGGGCGGTTTCTTGGTGCAGGACAAAGACGTGGGCCGGATCAGCCGCGATGATCTGAAGGTGGTGACTAAACGCCAGCCCTCGGAACAGGAACTGAGCGATCTCCTGTTTGCCTGGACCGTCGCCAAGCACGTGAAATCGAACGCCATCATCTACGTCAAGGACGGCGCGACCGTGGGCGTGGGCGCAGGCCAGATGAGCCGCGTGGACAGCACGCGGATTGCTGCACGCAAGGCGCAGGACATGGCCGAAGCGATGGGGCTGGACGCGCCGCTCACCCAAGGGTCGGTTGTGGCATCGGACGCATTCTTTCCCTTTGCGGATGGGTTGATCACGGCGGCCGAGGCCGGGGCAACAGCCCTGATCCAACCCGGCGGGTCGATGCGCGATGACGAAGTGATCGCCGCGGCGGACGAGGCCGGACTGGCCATGGTCTTTACCGGCATGCGTCATTTCCGGCATTGAGGCGCGCATGAAACTTCTCTGGATATCTGCGGCCATCGCTTTTCTGCTCGATCAGGTGTCGAAATACGTCGTCATTCACGTGATGGGCGTGTCGCAGTTCAATCCAATCGATGTGCTGCCGCCATTGCTCAACTTCCGATACGGCGAGAACCGGGGGATCAACTTTGGTTTGCTAGGCGATGGCACCAGCGTTTGGGCGCTGATCGCTGTGGCACTGGTGATCTGCTGCGGGGTGCTGTGGTGGATCCGGCGCCATCCGCAAGGGGGGCTTGCCAATGCCAGCGCCGGTCTGTTGATCGGCGGCGCGCTCGCCAACGTGCTGGACCGGTTGCTGTATGGCTTTGTTCTCGACTTCCTGAACATGTCTTGCTGCGGCATCAACAATCCGTTTGTGTTCAACGTGGCAGACATCTTTATCTTTGCGGGGGCCATTGGGCTTGTGTTCTTTGCCAAGGACGGGACACCGCAGAAAAAGGGCGCGTGACAAGGGGTGTGAAGCTGCGATAATGCACGCCGAACAAGGGAGAGTTCCAATGCGACTGATCGCATGTGCCATGATAGCCGTGACCTTCCTCGCCGCGTGCGAGAATCAAGGTCTGCGCCAGATCACGTCGCGTGGTGAAGGACCTGACGAGTTTATCGTCGTACCTGCCAAGCCACTGGAACAACCCGAGAGCTTTTCCGCCCTGCCTGCCCCGACACCCGGTGGGTTCAACCGGTCCGATCAGCGACCGCTTGAGGACAGTGTCGGTGCGCTTGGTGGTCAACGCTCGTCTCCCAACGCGCCAATTCCGGGATCGGACGGTGCATTGGTCAACCACGCCAGCCGCTTTGGGCGCGACGCAAGTATTCGCGCCACCTTGGCGGCAGCAGATGCCGAATTCCGCAAGCGTCAGTCGCGCCTGACCCAGATCCGGGTCGTGCGCGAAGACCTTTATAATCAGGCCTATCGGCGTCAGGCGCTGGACCCCGTGCAAACCGCCCGGAAATTCCAACGTGCTGGCATTCCAACCCCCATGGCCCCACCCAGGATCGTGCGGCGCGGACGGCGCTGAGCCGGTATCGCTCACAAAACTGCCAGTTGTGCTTGATCCCGGGCGTCGGGACCGTATCTCTTGGTCAACACACATTGCCTGAGGTTGACCTGACATGCCCCGATTCCGCTCTGCCCTTGCCGGGCTTGCACTGACCCTATCACCATTGGCGTTGCATGCGGCGGATGACGGGGTGACGTCGTTCACCCTGGACAATGGAATGCAGGTGGTCGTCGTCGAAGACCACCGCGCGCCGGTGTTGCAGCACATGGTCTGGTACAAGGCGGGCTCTGCCGATGAACCCGTCGGGTCGTCTGGCGTGGCGCATTTTCTTGAACATCTGCTGTTCAAGGCAACCGACACTTTGGCGGATGGTGAATTGTCAGCCACCGTTGCCGCCAACGGCGGCACGGACAACGCGTTCACCAGCTACGACTACACCGCGTATTTCCAACGCGTTGCCGCTGACCGGCTTGAGCTGATGATGCGGATGGAAGCGGACCGGATGCGCAACATCAACTTCACGACGGAGAATGTGGCGACGGAACGCGACGTGATCCTCGAAGAACGCAACCAGCGCACCGACAGCAACCCACGGGCGCTGTACTCGGAACAAATGAACGCGGCGCAGTATCTGAACCACCGATACGGCGTGCCGATTATCGGCTGGCGTCACGAGATGGAGGCGCTGGATAAGGCCGACGCGTTGGGGTTCTACAACACCTACTACTACCCGAACAATGCCATCCTCGTGGTGTCGGGTGACGTGACCCCGGAAGAGGTGCGCGCGCTGGCCGAGACATACTATGGCGTGATCCCGGCCAACCCGGACCTGCCGGAGCGGGTTCGTTCGAAAGAGCCGCCTCAGACCACGGAACGCCGCCTGATCTACCGTGACGCGCGTGTGGCGCAGGAATATGTGAGCCGGTCCTATCTGGCCGCCGAACGTGATCCGGGGGACCAGACGGAAGCGGCCGCCCTGACCCTCTTGGCAGAGGTCTTGGGTGGAGGGCAGACAAGCTACCTGACGGAAAAGCTGCAGTTCGAACAGCAAAAGGCTGTGTTCACTGGCGCGTTCTACCGCGGCACGTCGCTGGACGATACGACCTTTGATGTTGTGATCTTGCCGGTGCCGGGTGTGAGCCTTGAAGAGGCGGAAGCCGCCATGGACGCAACCCTTGCCCAATTCCTTGAGGACGGCGTGGACGCCGAACAGTTGGAACGGATCAAATACCAGTTGCGCGCCAGCCAAGTCTATCAGCGTGACAATGTAGATGGCATTGCCCGTCGTTATGGCGCGGCTCTGTCTGTTGGCCTGACGGTGGAGGATGTGCAGGCGTGGCCCGACATTCTGCAAGCTGTCACCGAAGAAGACATCATGAACGCCGCCCGCACGGTTCTGACACGTGAGGCATCGGTGACCGGTTGGTTGACCCGCCCGGTATCCGAGGAGGTGACCCAATGATCCGCTTGTTTGCAGCCTTGACCGTTGCCTTGTTCGCCAGCCTGCCCGCACGGGCCGAGGTCGAGATACAAGAGGTCGTCAGTCCCGGTGGCATCACCGCGTGGTTGGTGCAGGAACCGTCGATCCCGTTCATGGCACTTGAGCTACGATTTCGCGGTGGTGCATCGCTGGACGCGCCCGGCAAGCGCGGTGCGATCAATCTGATGACAGGTTTGCTGGAGGAAGGATCAGGTGACCTCGACTCCCGTGCCTTCGCCCGCGAGGTTGAGGCACTTGCGGCGTCCTTGGGCTATGATGTCGGGGATGACTCGCTGTCCGTGTCGGCTCGTTTTCTGACGGAAAATCGGGCGGCTGCCGTGGAATTGCTGCGCAAGTCGATCATCGAGCCAAGCTTTGATCAGGAAGCGCTGGACCGTGTACGCGGACAGGTGCTGACGGGTCTGCGGTCGGACGCTCAGGACCCGAACAAGATCGCGCGCGCCGCCTTTGACGAACTGGCCTTTGGCGATCATCCTTATGGATCGAATTACCGCGGCACCATCGACAGTGTGAACGCATTGACACGCGAGGATATGCTGGCGGCCCATAGTGCCGTGTTTGCCAAGGACCGGCTCTATGTCGGTGCGGTTGGGGATATCACGCCCGAAGAACTTGGCCCGCTTCTGGATGAATTGCTGGGGGCATTGCCGGACGAAGGTGCGCCGCAACCCGGCCCCGCCGAAATCCTGATCGAAGGCGGCACGACCGTGGTGCCGTTCGACACGCCGCAGTCGGTTGCCATTTTCGGGCAGGCGGGGATCGAACAGGATGACCCGGATTTCTTTGCAGCCCGGGTCTTGAACCAAGTGTTGGGCGCTGGCGGCTTTGAAAGCCGTTTGATGACCGAAGTGCGCGAAAAACGCGGTCTGACCTACGGTGTGTATTCCTTCCTCGTGCCACAGGATCACGCCGCGACTTATCAAGGGCAGGTGGCGTCCGCCAATGAACGCATTGCAGAGGCGGTGTCCGTCATCCGTGATGAGTGGGCGCAGGCTGCCGCAGATGGTGTGACGCAAGAAGAGCTGGATGCAGCAAAGTTGTATGTGACGGGTGCATACCCATTGCGCTTTGATGGCAACGCCCCCATCGCGCGGATCATGGTCGGCATGCAAATGCTGGGTCTGCCCATCGACTACATCGCGACCCGGAACGAAAAGGTCGAGGCGGTGATGCTAGACGATGTGCGCCGTGTCGCGGGTGAATTGCTGGATCCCGAAAGCCTGCATTTTGTTGTGGTCGGTCAGCCGGAAGGGCTGGAGACCACCGTCGGGAATTGAGTGCTAGCGCACACGCGATCTGATTTTGCCTGACGAGGGGGCTGCCTGCCCCCTCGACCTACCCCGAGGATTTTCTTGAGACAGAGAAAAGGGACGTTGGCCCTTATTCCCCGTACGGCACCCAGATGGTCTTGACCTCTGTCGCCGCCTGGAGAAAGGCCTTGCCTTCGCCTTCTGAGCCCATCCAATCGCGCATTTTGCCGTGATTCACCCACGTGCGTTTGAGGTTGCCAGCGGCATCCCGTTCGATCGTTGCTGACAGGTCGGTGCCCGAGAAGGACCAAACCGCATCGACGTTCAGATGCTTCGCCATGTGCGTGGCCATGTCGGCGTGATTGCCTGTCAGGATGTTGACCACACCTGCAGGTACATCTGACGTTTCCACGATTTGGTAAAAGTCGGTCGCGGCCAACGGGAACGGCTGGGATGCTGCCAGCACCACGCGATTGCCCATCGCGATGGCTGGGGCCATCAGCGACACGAGGCCCAGAAGCGGCGCGTCGTCCGGGCAGAGGCCCGCGATGATCCCGGTGGGTTCATTCATGGCCAGTGCCACACCGCGCAAGGGAACACCTTTGGCCGCGCCATCGTATTTGTCCGCCCATGCGGCGTAGGTAAAGAGCCGCTGGATGGTTGCTTCGACCTCTTTGTCGCCGGAGCGTCCGCCCTGCAGCGCGTTCAGGCGGTGGGCAAATTCGTCTCCGCGCGCTGCGAGGTTTTCGGCGATGTAATACAGGATTTGCGCCCGCAGGTGCCCGGTGGTTTTGGCCCAGCCTTTGGCTGCTGCGGCCGCTTCGACCGCGTTACGCACGTCCTTGCGGTTGGCAAGGCTGGATTGGCCCAGAAGTGCGCCGTTCTTGCCATAGACATTGCGGGAATAACCGCCATCAGGGCGCGCCTGCTTGCCGCCAATGTAGAGTTTGGCCGTGCGATCCAGCGGGTCGGATGGGGTGTCATCACCTGTGTAGGCCGCAATGGGTTTGAGCGTTTTGGCGTTGCCTTTGGATCTGGTGTAGGCGAGCAGCCCTTCCCAGCCGCCTTCGCGTCCAAAGCCGCTTTCGCGCACGCCACCAAAGCCTGCGGCGGCATCGAAAAGGTTGGTGGCGTTAACCCAAACCACCCCTGCCGCAAGCTTGGGTGCCACGTCGAGGGCGAGGTTCACGTTTTCAGTCCAGAGTGTCGCGGCCAGCCCGTAGCGGGTGTTGTTGGCCAACTCCACCGCCTCGGATGGCGTGCGGAACGTCGTGGAGACGAGGACGGGGCCAAAGATCTCTTCCTGCATCAACGGGTCTGCGGTGTGCAGGCCAGTGATGAGTGTGGGGGGGTAATAGCAACCTGTCGCCGGCAATGCGGTTTGGGTTTGATAGACTTCTCCGGCAGAATTGCTTCGGACCATATCGGTAATGGTGTCGAGTTGAACGGGGTCCACAACCGCGCCCACGTCGATGGACTTGTCCAGCGGGTCGCCAATGCGCAGCTTGTCCATGCGCGCGCGCAGCTTGGCATAGAACGCGTCGGCGACCGGTTCGTGCACCAAAAGGCGCGAACCTGCACAGCAAACCTGGCCCTGATTGAACCAGATGGCGTCGACCAGCCCTTCAACTGCCGAGTCGAGGTCGGCATCGTCGAAGACGATGTAGGGGGATTTGCCGCCCAGTTCGAGTGTCAGGGATTTGCCGGTGCCTGCAGTGGCTTCGCGGATGCGGCGGCCCACAGCGGTGGAGCCGGTGAAGGCCACCTTGTCCACGTCTGCGTTCACGATCATCTCGCCTACGGCGCCATCACCGGTCACGATGTTGATCACGCCCTTGGGCACGCCCGCCTGACGGCAGATGTCTGCAAACAGCAGCGCGGTCAGGGATGTGTATTCCGCAGGTTTCAGGACAACCGTGTTGCCCATCGCAAGGGCAGGCGCGATCTTCCACGCGAGCATCAGCAGCGGGAAGTTCCAAGGGATGATCTGGCCGCAAACGCCAAGCGCTTCGCGGTCAGGCAGTTCGGCGTCCATCAGTTGCGCCATGCCGGCGTGGTAGTAGAAGTGGCGTTGGGCCAAGGGCACGTCGATGTCGCGGCTTTCGCGGATCGGCTTGCCGTTGTCGAGTGTTTCAAGGACGGCGAAGAGGCGGCTGTGTTTTTGCAGCAGACGCGCGATGGCATAGAGGACGCGGGCGCGGGCGTGGCCACCGGACTTGGCCCATTTGGGTTGGGCGGTACGGGCGGCCTTTACGGCGGCGTCCACTTCGGCTTGGGTGGCTTGCGATAGGGTGGCCAGCACCTCGCCCGTGGCGGGGTTCTTGCTGTCGAACCCGTCCGTGTGGTCGGTAAACTCGCCATTGATGAAGTGGCCAAACCGGGCGCCCTGATCGACGATCCACGCCAGTGCATCACCGGCCGCTTCGGGCGCGAGGCCATAGTCCATGCTTTCGAAAATCTCTTTGACGGTCATGTCATGTGTCCTTTCGGGTCAGCCCATGGCGTGGCGATAGCCAGCGGAGTAGGCGCCGGTCAGGTGGTGTTCAAGCTGACGCTCAATGTCGCCCAGTAGGGACGAAGCCCCAAAGCGGAAGAGGTCCGGTTGCAGCCAGCGGTCGCCGAGCTCTTCCTTGATGAGCGACAGGTAAATCAGCGCGTCCTTGGCCTTGGATATACCGCCTGCGGGCTTGTACCCGACACGGAAACCGGTGTGTTCATAGTAGTCGCGGATCGCCCGGATCATCACCAGTGTCACGGGCAGGGTCGCGTTCACGCTTTCCTTGCCCGTCGATGTCTTGATGAAATCCGCCCCCGCCATCATGCAGACCAGCGATGCACGGGCGACGTTGCGCAGGCTGCCCAATTCGCCAGTGGCAAGGATCGCTTTGACATGGGCCTCGCCGCAGGCTTCGCGCATCTCGGCCATCTCATCATACAGGGCTTGCCAGTTGCCTTCCAACACGTGGCGGCGCGAGATCACGATGTCGATTTCCTCAGCTCCGGCTGCGACGCTTTCGCGGATTTCCTGAATCCGCAGGTGGAAGGGCGATAGGCCTGCCGGAAAACCGGTGGAGACGGCGGCGACCGGGATGCCCGAGCCCTGCAGAGCAGTAACCGCCGCCGGGATCATCTCGTGATAAACGCAGACCGCGCCCGTGGTCAGGCCCGGCATCCCAAACGCCTCAAGCATCGCGGCCTGTACGGGTTGGCGTGCCTTGGCACACAGCCGATGCACGCGGCGTTCAGTGTCGTCACCGGACAGCGTGGTCAGGTCGATGCAGCTGACCGCCTTTAAAAGCCACGCCGCCTGATGGTCCTTCTTGATCGACCGGCGTCCGGGCAGCGTTGCGCAGCGCCGTTCAATGGCGGACGTGTTGGCCTGCACCCGGGCGACCCAATCCAGATCCAGCTTGGTGCCGGGATTGCGGGGCTCGGTCACCTGCGGCAACTGTGCCGAGGTCGTGGCCGTGGTGGTCGTACTCGTCGTTGTGGTTTGCATCTTCGTGATCCTTTCGGACGGCGACGGAGTCCCGGAGTGGCACGGGCACGCGTCTTTGGCAACCATTGCCGCTGTGTCACCGATCTGCACAAACCCTGCACAAGTGGCCCGACATCTCCTGCACCTGCGCCTGTCACTTATGCCTCAAAGCAATGGACCAAAAGGGACAGGACAATGCAGGCTTTGACGATACCGGGTGTTCCGGTGGCGATGCAACAGGATGGGTGGTGGTTGGATGCGCCGACCGACAAGGAAGATCGCCGCCGGGTGGTGCGCCGCCGCGATGCAGGCAAGGCGGGATTGCTACTGGCGCTTATCGCCTTGGGTGATGTCCTCGTTTGGGGATTTGCGCCGGGGCTGAACCTCGCGCTGTTTGCCGGTGTTGTGTTGTTTGCGGGATTGGGGCTGGCGTGGCCGCAGCTTCGGGCGCGCACGCGCGGCGCCATTGCTGCAGGCGGGGTTTTGAGCCTGTTGCCGATGGTCGAAGTGCTGCAGCCACTTTCGATTCTGATCGCTCTGGTGGGGTTGTCGCTGTGTGCGGCTGCCCTTGCCGGTTTATCGCGTGGTGATCTTCTACGCGGCGCCGCGCGGTTGTGGTGGGTGGCGCCGGTGCAATCTGTGTCTGATGGCGCTAACGGCGCAAAAGCCCTGAGTGACCTGAACCTTACGCGTGTTGATCTGCGCGCTCTGGTGATGGTGTGGTGTGTCCCCGCGGGGACAACTCTGATCTTCGGAGTGCTCATCCTTGCCGCGAACCCGGTGTTGGACCGTTGGGTTGCGGACGCCATGACCTGGAACCTGCCTGAACCTGATCTTTGGCGCGCATGGTTCTGGGTCTGCCTAAGTGCAGCAATCTGGCCCATGCTGGTGACATGGCGGATGCGTGAGCGCTTGCGGGCACGCAAGCTGCAACGGCACACGGTGAAACGCGAAGGGGTGATCAACGCGGAATCCGTGGCCCGGTCGCTTGTCGCCTTCAATGCCCTGTTTGCGGTGCAGACCGGGATGGACGTCTTGTTTCTCTACGGAGATGCGGGGTTGCCGGACGGGATCAGCCCGGCCGCCTACGCCCATCGCGGGGCCTATCCATTGCTTGTCACGGCGCTGCTGGCCGGTCTGTTTGCGGTGCTCGCCCGGCCCTATCTGGCGGGTCGGCCCGTCTTGCGGTGGCTGATGTTGATCTGGCTTGTGCAAACGTTGGCCTTGGTGGTGGCGTCCGTCTGGCGGCTGGATATCTATGTTGACGCTTTCGGACTGACCCGTCTGAGACTGGCGGCCTATGTCTGGATGGGGCTGGTCGCGGCAGGGCTGTGCATCGTGGTTTGGCAAATCTGGCAGGACAGGCATGCGGCATGGATGATGCTGCGCAGCAGCGCGCTAGGGGCGGTCACCTTGTATGCCTGCGCTTTTGTCAGTTTTGATGCGGTGGTGGCGCGACACAACCTGACCCACCATGACGAACCGGACATGATGCTGCTGTGTCGGTTGTCAGAGGACGCGATCCCTTCGTTGCGCCATACCCTTGGACTCAATTGGCGCGCGCACTGCCTTTCGGAATATACCCAACCGCGCTTGTTCCAGCCGGACAATTGGCGCGAATGGGGCTTTCGCAACTGGCGGACGCGCAATAGCCTTGCCGCCATGACGATCGAGATTGCCGTACCATGACCCAGACGCATCTGCTGGTGGTTGATGATGACCCGCACATCCGGTCCGTCCTGCGCATCGCCCTCGGACAGGCAGGCCACAACGTGGATGAGGCCGGTGATGGAGCCGAAGGTTTGGCCAAGGCGCAATCTGGGCGCTATGACCTGATTGTCTTGGACATTGGCTTGCCTGAAATGGATGGGCTGGCCTTGTGCCGCGCTCTGCGCGCGAGTGACCAGACCCCCGTACTTTTCCTGACTGCGCGCGAGGACGAGATTGATCGCGTTCTGGGGTTCGAGCTGGGCGGTGACGACTATGTGACCAAGCCGTTCTCCCCCCGCGAACTTGTGGCCCGGATTTCCGCCATTCTAAAGCGCGCACGTCCTGCGCCGTCGCCATCGTTCGTGCATGGTATCTTGCGTATCGATCCGGCACGTCACCTATGTGAGGTCAGCAACGTGCCCCTGAATTTGACAGCCCGTGAGATGGATATCCTAGCACATCTCATGGACCATCCGGATCAGGTGTCCGCACGGCCCGCGTTGGTTGATGCGGTATACGGCATGGCGCAGGTCAGTGATCGCACGCTCGACAGCCACTTGCGGAACTTGCGGGCCAAACTGGCGGCGGCAGGATGCCCGGACGCTATTGAAACGGTGCACGGGATCGGCATTCGGATGGGCGCATGCGCAGGTTCGTAAAGAAGTGGCGCCCGCCCTTGGCCTTGGTTCTGGGCGGCACATTGGCTGCGGTCCTGACGCTGCCCATCCTTGGCATCGTCAACCTGCGGCTCTGGGGCAACGTGCTGGGCTGGGGGGAGGCTGCGTGGCTGATCGCGTGGATCGCCATCATCGCAACGGCTGTTCTGGGCTTTTTGCTGTGGCGGCTGGTGCTGCGCCCGGTCTGGGCGCTTGATCGATACGCCCAAGATGTACGGAACGGCGGCCAGCCGGACGCCCCGACGCATCTTGGCACGCCTGAGTTCATGGCACTGGCGGGCAGCGTCATGGGGATGGGTGAAAGCCTGCAAAGCCGGGCGGACAGTCTGCAGGCCTATGCCAACCACGTCACACACGAGCTGAAGTCGCCGCTGACCGCAATCCGGGGTGCGGCTGAGTTGTTGGATGCCGGCGCAAGCGGCGCGGATGCCGCAACGCTGAGCAAGACAATCATGGACGCATCAAGCCGCATGCAGGATCTGCTGGATGATCTGGTCCGCCATGCACAGGCTGCGTCCTCAGGCGGTGTGGGATCGGTGTGCTTGTCCGAGGTGGTCGATGGTCTGGCGCTGCCCGTTGAAATCCTGCAAGACGGGATGGTTCCGCTGGTGCGTGAGGACCTGCGCACCATCCTGACCCAACTGGCGGGCAACGCGGCGGACCATGGTGCAACTGTCTTGACGGTGCGCGTTTTGGAAGGCGGGATTGAAGTGGCGGATGACGGGCCGGGGGTCAGCCCAGGCAATCGCGACCGCATCTTTGATCCGTTTTTTACAACGCGACGGGAACAAGGCGGCACGGGCATGGGTTTGAGCATTGTGCGCAGTCTGGTGACGGCACGGGGCGGTCAAATTGCGTTGTCGGATGAGGGCCCGGGAGCCTGTTTTCTGGTCTCTTTCGGATGATCCGCCTCCAAAAACGGAAATGTTATTGCGAGTCATTCTCATTCTATTGACTTCTTGCGAATGACTCTCATATTCATTCACATGAAGCACGCAACCTCTTTCCACCTATCGCGTCGGGCGATGCTCGCAGGATTGGGCGCTATGGCGGCATTGCCGACATATGCCAGCACCGCCCCTCTGAACATCGTCGCGACCACCGGAATGATTGCCGATATGGCACGCACTATTGGCGGCGATTTGGTAAGCGTCAAAGGACTGATGGGTGCAGGTGTTGACCCTCATGCCTACCGTCAGACGCGCAGTGATATCGTGGCTATGACACGGGCTGATGCGGTGCTGTGGCACGGTCTTTATCTCGAAGCGCAAATGGAAGACTTCCTTGCGGATCTGGGGCGGAAACGCCCGGTGCATGCGATTGCCGAAACGCTCGATCCCACCCGCCTTGTCGCGCACGAGGATTACGATGGCCGCTTTGACCCGCATGTGTGGATGGACCCGGACCTTTGGGTGCAATGTGTGCCCGCTGTTGTTGATGCATTGTCTGATCTGCGCCCGGATGCACGCGGCACGTTCGAAGCCAATGCAGAAGCTTTCGTGTCCGAAGCGGGAGCACTTTCGATCTACGCCCGCGAGATGCTTTTGAGCGTCCCGACAGAGCGGCGCGTGCTGCTGACCGCCCATGATGCGTTTGGGTATTTCGGCACCGCCTATGATTTCGAGGTGCTGGGCATTCAAGGAATCTCGACCGAAAGCGAGGCGGGTTTGAACCGTATCGGCGAACTGGTCGATCTGCTTGTGGCCCGGGACTTGCCAGCGGTCTTTGTCGAGACTTCGGTATCGGACCGCAACATAAGGGCGTTGGTCGAAGGCGCTGCGGCGCAGGGCCACGAGGTGCGCATCGGCGGATCGCTTTTCAGTGACGCCATGGGCCCGGACGGCACATATGAAGGGACTTGGCTTGGTATGATCGATCACAACGTGACCACGATCGCACGCGCCTTGGGGGCAAATGCCCCCCCTGGTGGACGGTTGGGCAAATTGAGGGCGGCGGCATGAATCTTGCTCTTGTGACATCGCGTGACACCGACCAGGCTGTGCGAGTGGCCAGCCCGCTGGCCGTGCGGGGCATGACAGTATCTTACGGTCAAACGCCTGCCATATTCTCGGTCGACATGACTGTGCGCGCAGGGGCCATGACGGCTGTTGTCGGGCCAAACGGGGCAGGCAAATCCACGCTGCTAAAGGCAGCGTTGGGTGTGATTGCACCGCTGGCGGGATCCGTGACCGTCTTTGGACAACCGATGGCCGCGATGCGCGACCGGATTGCCTATGTCCCGCAGCGGACGAGTGTGGATTGGGATTTCCCGGTCCGCGTGATCGATGTGGTGATGATGGGCATGTACCGCAAGCTAGGCCTGTTGGGGCGCGTGCGTGGTCAGCACAAGGCGTTGGCGCAGGACTGTCTGGACAGGGTTGGCATGGCCGACTTTGCGCACCGCCAGATCGGGCAATTGTCCGGTGGTCAGCAGCAACGTGTGTTCCTGGCCCGTGCATTGGCGCAAGAGGCGGATATCTACGTGCTGGATGAACCGTTTGCAGGGGTTGATGCGGCGACGGAAAAGGCGATTATCGCGGTTCTTCAAGGGCTTCGCGACGCAGGCAAGACGGTACTGGCCGTGCATCACGATCTGGCGACGGTGCCTGACTATTTCGACGATGTAGTATTGTTGAACACACAGGTCGTCGCCGCTGGCCCCGTGGCAGAGGCATTTACCGAAGCCAACCTGCAAGCCGCCTATGGCGGTCGTTTGACCACGGCGCGGGTCGATCCGGAAAGCGTGGCGGGCTAGGTCATGCTGGCCGATGCGCTGCTCTTGCAGCTGGGCTACAACGCGACGCTTGTGACCCTTGGCGCGGCCCTATTGGGCATTGCAGCTGGGGTCGCTGGCACCTTCCTGTTCCTGCGTAAGCGCGCACTTGTCAGCGACGCAATTTCGCATGCCACTTTGCCCGGCGTTGGTCTTGCTTTTGTCGTCATGGTGGCGATGGGGGGCGAGGGGCGGTCGCTGTTCGGTTTACTGCTTGGTGCAGGTGTATCCGCAGCGCTGGGATTGCTGTGCGTGCAGTGGCTGACGCGTCGAACGCGGCTTGGCGAAGATGCCGCCATTGGCGCTGTACTATCGGTGTTTTTTGGCTTTGGGATCGTCATCCTGACTGTCATCCAGACCATGAACGCGGGCCGTCAGGCAGGGCTTGAGGGGTTCCTGTTGGGCTCGACCGCCGGGATGCTGCGCAGCGATGCAATCCTGCTGGCGGTGTCCGCTGCGCTGGTGCTGGCGCTGGTATTGATCCTGCGGCGGCCCTTGGGGTTGGCGGCCTTTGATCCCGGCTATGCCGAGGCGACGGGTTGGTCGCTGCCGCGCATTGATCTGGCGATGATGGGGATCGTGCTGGTTGTAACGGTCGTGGGCCTCAAGGTGGTTGGGTTGATCCTGATCGTGGCGCTGTTGATCGTGCCTGCGGTGACGGCGCGGTTTTGGACGGAACGGGCGGATCACGTGGTGATCATTGCCGGGGTCGTGGGCGGTGTGTCGGGCTACGTTGGTGCGGCGGCGTCTGCGGTCGCCCCGGCCTTGCCCACGGGGCCGATTGTCGTGCTGGTGGGCTTTGCCATTTTCCTCTTTTCCCTGCTCTATTCCCCGCGCCGTGGGGTGTTGGCATCGGTGCTGACGCATCTGCGCTATCAGCGCCGCGTGCATGTGCGACAGGGGCTGTTGGCGTTGGCAAACGGGCAACCGATTTATGAGGCTTTGACGCGGCGATTGCTGGCCCGTTCGGGCCTGATTTTGCCGGACGGCGTGCCTACGGCTGAGGGGCAGGCGGCGGCGTCGAAGGCGCTGCTGGATGAGACGCGGTGGGCGATTGTGCGGGGGGATCAGGCCTATGCCTTGGCGGCGACGCGGTATGATGGTTTGACGCCGATAGAGACGGTTTTGACGCCTGATCAACTAACCGAAATTGATGGAAAAATTGCGGCCCCGCGGGGGATTGCGTGATGGGGGCGGAGTTTGTTGCCCTGTCCTTGCCACCGATTCTGATCGGGGTGCTGGTGGCGGTGGCGTGCGCGTTGCCGGGGAATTTTTTGCTGTTGCGCGGGCAGGCGCTGATCGGGGACGCGATCAGCCACGTGGTGCTGCCGGGGATCGTCGTCGCGTTCCTGCTGACGGGGCTTGTTGCGACGGGGCCGATGCTGCTGGGCGCGGCAGGGGCTGCGGTGATTGCAGTGGTCGCAATTGAGGCCGTGCGACGTTTGGGCAAGATTGAAGCGGGTGCCGCGATGGGCGTCATTTTTACCGCCATGTTTGCGGGGGGCGTGCTGCTGTTGGAGCAGTCGGATACGTCCTCGGTCCATCTGGACGTTGAGCATGCGCTCTATGGCAATCTGGAAAGCTTGATTTGGCTGGATGCGACCGGCTGGGGGTCATTGCTAGACCCCGTGGCCCTCGCCGGATTGCCGGTTGAGCTACCGCGCATGGCGCTGGCACTGCTTGTTATCGCCGTGTTCGTAGGGCTTTTCTGGCGACCTTTGGCCCTGTCCACCTTTGACGAAGGCTTCGCCCGTGGCCTTGGTATCCGCACCGCGCCGCTGGGTCTGGCGTTGGTCATCATGTCGGCCATAGCAGCCGTCGCCGCCTTTGATGCGGTGGGGTCGATCATCGTTATTGCGATGTTCATCTGCCCGCCCGCAGCGGCGCGGATGATGACGAACCGGCTGGGTCATCAGGTGGCGTGGTCGGTGGTGTTTGCAGTGCTAGCGGCGGTGTCGGGATATGTGCTGGCAGGCTATGGACCGCTGTGGATCGGGGCGCAGGCATCCGTCAGCGCGGCGGGGATGATTGCGACCGTGTCGGGGATCATTCTGGGTCTTGCCGCGGTTGCAGGCCCGCACCGAACGCGCAACGGTTGACGTCACAGTCGGCCACACCCCAAACCTAACTGCCCCGATACGTTGAATAGCCATAGGGCGAGAGCAGGAGCGGCACGTGATAGTGCGCCTCTTCGTCCGTAATGCCAAAGCGGATCGGGACTTGATCAAGGAACTTGACCTCGTCCGTCATCAGCCCGTGTACGTCCAGATAGTCGCCGCAGAAGAAAATCAGTTCATACTGCCCCTGCTTCATCTTGCCTTGCGGCAGGATAGGCGCGTCGGTGCGGCCATCGGCGTTTGTTTCAGCCTCGGCGATCTTTTTATGGCTGTTGCCCGACACGCGGTAGAGCGCGATCTTGATGCCCGGCGCGGGTACCCCGCGGGCCGTGTCGAGGACGTGTGTGGTAAGGTATCCGGCTGCCATTGCATCCCGCCTTGTTTGGTCGCAGATTGGCGACATCTCACCTTGATTGTCTGGGGAAGTCCATGGCCGAGTTGCCGCCGCGCTATCCGCGCGATTTTCATGGCCATGGGGCCGATAGACCTGATGCAGCCTGGCCGGGTGGCGCGCGCATCGCCGTGTCCTTTGTTTTGAACTACGAAGAGGGCGGCGAGAATTGCCTGCTGCATGGCGATGCCGCATCCGAGGCATTTCTGTCAGAGATTGTCGGTGCCGCGGCGTGGCCCGGGCAGCGGCATTGGAACATGGAATCGATTTACGATTACGGCGCGCGCGCCGGGTTCTGGCGGTTGCATCGCCTGTTTACCAAAGCCCGCGTGCCGGTGACCGTGTATGGCGTGGCAACGGCGTTGGCTCGGTCGCCTGCGCAGGTCGAGGCGATGCAGGCGGCCGATTGGGAGATCGCCTCGCACGGCTTGAAGTGGATTGACTACAAGGATCATACCGAGGCGGAGGAGGCTGCTGATATGGATGCAGCGATCGCCCTTCATACCGAGGTCACGGGAAACGCTCCGCGCGGGTGGTACACTGGGCGGTGTTCGGTGAATACAGTCGCCTTAGCTGCCGCGCGTGGGTTCGACTGGATCAGCGACACCTATGACGATGATCTGCCCTATTGGGCGCGCATCGGGGACCGAGATCAGCTGATCCTGCCCTATACGCTTGATTGCAACGACATGCGCTTTGCCACGCCGCAGGGGTTCAATTCGGGCGATCAATTCTTTGCCTATTTGCGGGATACGTTTGATGCGCTCTATGCTGAAGGGGCGGCGGGGCGGCCTGCCATGATGTCCGTGGGCCTGCACTGTCGGTTGATCGGGCGACCCGGTCGGGTGCAGGCGTTGCGCCGTTTCATTGACTACGTGCAGGAGCATGAGGGTGTGTGGTGCGCGCGACGGCAAGACATTGCAGCGCATTGGGCAGAGGCGCATCCGCCGGTGCCCGCACGCGGCTGGCACCTGCTGGACCGCGATGCGTTTGTTGCGCGGTTTGGCGGTATCTTTGAGCATTCGCCGTGGATTGCAGAGAGCGCTTGGGCGCTGGAATTGGGGCCTGCACATGACTGTGCTTTGGGCGTGCATAGTGCGCTGTGCCGGGTGTTTCGGGCGGCTTCGGAGGACAAGCGGCTGGATGTTTTGCGCGCCCATCCGGATCTGGCGGGCAAATTGGCGGCGGCCAAGCGGTTGACAGCAGACAGTACCGAAGAACAGGCGAGTGCGGGGTTGGACGCGTTGACGGACGCAGAGCGCGCAGCATTCGAGCGGATGAATGCGGACTATACCGCCAAGCATGGGTTTCCCTTCATCATCGCGGTGAAGGACCACGACAAGGCTGGCATTCTGCGTGCCTTTGAACGGCGCATTGGCCATGAAACGGAGACTGAGATGGCGGAGGCGTGCCGTCAGGTCGAACGCATCGCGCGGTTGCGCTTGGAGGCGATGGAATGAGTTATGCCTTCCCCCCCGGCGGGTTGCCCAGTCAGAACGAACACCCCGAAAGCACTGCGGTGTTTACCGAAAGCTACGCGGTTATTCCCGCCTCTGTGCAGCGCGATATCGTGACGTCTTTCCTGCCCGGATGGGATGGAACGCGGGCGTGGATATTGGCCCGGCCCATGAGCGGATTTGCAGAGAGTTTCGCGCAATACGCGGTCGAGTTGGCGCCTGAAGGCGGCAGCAATGATCCAGAACCGGATGTGGACGCCCAAGCCGTGCTGTTCGTGGCGCATGGCACCGCGCACCTTACACTGGGGGCGGACCTGCATGTGCTGCGGGCAGGCAGCTTTGCCTATATTCCGCCGGGTGCACGGTGGACGCTTTGGAACCGGTCCGAACGGATGTGTGGCGTGCATTGGATACGCAAAAAATATGTTCCCGGGTTGGGCCTGAGCCTGCCGGATGCTGTGGTGACGCATGATCAGGATGTGCCGCCCGCACCGATGCCGGATTGCGGGAACCTGTGGGCGACGCAGCGGTTTCTGGACCCGCTCGACATGCGATACGACTGCCATGTGAATGTCGTGAACTTCCAGCCCGGCGGGCGCATCCCCTTTGCCGAGACGCATGTGATGGAACATGGGCTTTATGTGCTGGAAGGGACGGCGGAGTATCTGCTGAACAAGGATTGGGTAAGCGTGGGGCCGGGCGACTTCATGTGGCTGCGTGCGTTCTGTCCGCAGGCGTGCATTGCCACCGGCGATGGCCCGTTTCGCTATCTGCTCTACAAGGACGTGAACCGGCATGTCCCGCTTTGAGATCACTGCGCAGCCTTTGACGCAGGACGCATTCGCACCCTTTGGTGATGTACTGGAATGCGCGGGCAATCCAGACAAGATCATCAATGCAGGCATGTGCGGGCGCTATCACGACCGGGCGCAGCTGGATTTTGGCGATGCGCGGGGTGGTATCAGCCTCTTTCAAGCGCAGCCACGCGCATTGCCCTACACGCTCGATCTGTTGGAGCGGCACCCGGAAGGATCGCAAGCCTTTATTCCGATGTCGGAGCATGGGTTCCTCGTAACTGTGGCCCCGGATGAGGACGGGAGACCGGGCGTGCCGCTGGCCTTTCTGACCGCGCCGGGACAGGGCATCAACTTGCATCGCGGTGTATGGCATGGGGTGCTGACGCCGCTGCATCTGCCCGGTTTATTTGCAGTTGTCGACCGGATCGGGGAAACCCCAAATCTCGAAGAGTTTTTTCTTGATCGCCCATATGTAGTGGTTCCATAGTCCGCGCGAGCTGCGACAAGACAGCTTGGGAACAGGGATACTCAGAATGACAGACATGACCTCGGGCACGTTTTCGGACCCGGATATCACCCCACCTTTGCATCAGGCCGTACCACTGGGCGTGCAGCACGTTCTGGCGATGTTCGCCTCGAATGTGACGCCGTCGATCATCGTTGCTGGGGCCGCGGGCCTTGCCTTTGGCGGAGCGGAGCAGGTGTACCTGATCCAGATGGCGATGCTGTTTGCAGGCATTGCGACACTGTTCCAGACGGTGGGCCTTGGTCCGGTGGGCGCGCGCTTGCCGATCATGCAAGGCACGAGTTTTGCCTTTGTGGGTGTGCTGGCCGGTGTGGCGGCGACCCAAGGGCTGGGTGTGGCGCTGACCGCCTGCCTGATTGCCGGTGTGATCCATTTCGCTCTGGGGTCGGTCATTCAGCATTTGCGCTGGCTGTTTCCCCCGCTTGTCACGGGCCTCGTGATCCTGGCCATTGGTCTGTATCTGATCCCTGTTGCGATCAAATACGCCGCCGGTGGCGCAGCGACCTTCCAGATGGAGGCGGAAAGCTTTGGATCGCTGATGCACTGGTCCGTGGCGTTGAGCGTGGTGATCGTGGCGCTGGTGTTGAAGTTCTTCACCAAGGGGCTGCTGAGCAATGCGGCCATTCTCGTCGGGCTGCTGGTTGGCTATGTGTTGGCATTTGCATTCGGGATGGTGAATTTCGGCGCTGTGGCCAATGCGTCGTGGTTGATGGTGCCCGCACCGCTGCCTTACGGCTTCGAATTTTCGCTGGGCGCGGTGATTGCTGTCACGCTTGTCAGCGTTGTGTCAGCCATTGAGACGGTCGGTGACGCGTCTGCCACCACAAAGGCGGGCGCTGGGCGCGAGGCCACCGACCGGGAAATTGCTGGGGCCACTTACGCCGATGGCGCGGGTACGGCTGTGGCGGCTGTCTTTGGCGGGTTGCCCAACACATCCTTCAGCCAGAATGTCGGCATCGTGGGCATGACCGGGATCATGTCCCGCCATGTTGTGACCATAGGGGCGCTTGTCCTGATCATTTGCGGCCTGATCCCAAAGATCGGCGCCGTGATCGCTTCCATGCCGTTGCCTGTGTTGGGCGGCGGTGTGATCGTGATGTTCGGGATGGTGGCCGCTGCCGGTCTGAACGTGCTGACCGAGGTCAGGATGAACCGCCGCAACATGGTGATCATCGCGGTGTCTCTTGCGGCGGGTCTGGGTCTGAACCTTGTGCCAAGCGCGGTCCAATATCTGCCCGGTGTGGTGAAAACACTAATGACCAGTGCCGTCGCCCCCACCGCGCTTGTGGCGATTGTGCTGAACCTGGTGCTGCCTGAAGAAGTCTGATCCTTCGGGACCTATGTGGCATTGAAAGAAGCAGGGCGCTTGCTCTGCTTCTTTTTTTGTGGCCCGGTGAGGGCAACCGAGGGAGGCCATGATGAAAGACGACAATTTCCTGCGCGCCAACAACGCCCGCCATATGTGGCACCCGATGGGTCATCCGGGCGAGGCGATGGCCCATGCGCCAACCATTATTACCGGGGCCGAGGGGTCGGTGATCGAGGATATTGACGGACACAAGACCGTGGATGCGGTGGGTGGTTTGTGGTGTGTGAACCTGGGCTATTCCAACAACGCAGTGAAAGACGCGATTGCCAAGCAGCTCTATGATCTGCCCTATTACTCCGCCTTCTTCGGCACCTCGAACCCGACGGCGATTGAGGCGTCTTATGCCGTGCGCTCGTTCTTTGAGGCTGATGGGATGGCGCGGGTGTTCTTTACCTCCGGGGGCTCGGATTCGGTCGAAACGTGTTTGCGTCTTGCCCGGCAGTATCACCGCATCAAGGGCGAACCGGGACGGAGCAAGTTCCTGTCGCTGAAGAAAGGCTATCACGGAACGCATTTCGGCGGGGCGTCGGTCAACGGCAACAATCGTGTTCGCATCGCCTATGAGCCGCTGATGCCCGGCTGTTTCCATCTGCCGTCGCCCTATCCTTATCGCAATCCGTTTCACGAAACGGACCCGGCTGTGTTGGCTCAGAACATCGCCGCCGCGATGGAGGATGAGATCCAGTTCCAAGGGCCGGGCAGCATTGCCGCCTTCATCATGGAGCCGATCCAGGGTGCGGGCGGTGTCATCGTCCCGCACGAGACATTCATGCCGCTGATGCGCGAGATTTGTGACCGGCACGGCATTCTGATGATTGCTGACGAGGTGATCACCGGGTTTGGCCGAACGGGCGATTGGTCAGGGTCGCGGCATTGGGGCGTGCAGCCGGATATGATGAGCTGTGCCAAGGGCATCACCTCGGGCTATTTCCCGGTTGGTGCTGCGCTGATGAGCGAGGCAGTGGCTGAAGTATTTGAACACGCGGATGCCGATGGCGCGATTTTCCACGGCTACACCTATTCGGCGCATCCTGTGGGGGCGGCTGCGGTGACGGCCTGTCTGGAGGAAACCTTGCGACTGGACACCCGCGCGAATGCGGGGCCGCGGGGTGCACAGCTTTATGACGGCTGTGTCTCCCTGATGGAAAAGCACAGCGTTGTCGGTGACGTGCGCGGCGGACACGGGTTGATGACCGGAGTTGAGTTGGTAGCGGACCGGGGCACCAAGGCCCCTTTGGACGCGGAAACCACCAAGCGCATCCACAAGGCCACGTATGAGGCGGGCGCCATGGTGCGCATCGGGGGCAACAACATCATGATGTCACCGCCGCTTGTGGTGACGGAGGACGAGATTGCGCAGGTGTTGTCAGCGTTGGATGCGGGGTTGGGTGCGGTTTGAGTGGCGGCGTGTTTTGGTTGTCGGTAGCGGGGGAAGGTCTGCTGTCGAGCCCACAGTGACCAATGCTGCAGTCAACGCGAATGTCCGTATTCCTTAACCACGCTTGGCCGCGAAGCTCAGCAAAGCCATTTGGATATCGTGAGATTTGGCTTCCGTCGAGCCAACGCCATAGAACGGTGCGATTCTGGGCCACATAACGACAATTTCCCCAAATACCGTTCACAAAACGGTAGGGCTAAAATGAAATATCTTTGCATCCTTGCTCTCCTTATATTTGGCAGTATCACCCATGCTGAGGATGATATGCTCTTCAATGCATGGCCGGAATTGAACGACGTGAATGCCCGGACTCTGTCACCAGCGCAGTTCGCCAAACTTGCAAAGCAATCGAGAACACGTCGCGAGGCGCGAGATGCCAAGCTGACGGAACTGGCCATGGACGCCTTGCGGCTCGTAGAGGTGCAGGTTTTGGTTCGTGAAGCGGACGACGATTTCACGCCAGCCGTCCGCCCAAAAGCGCGGGCGCATCGCCTCGCCTGTCTGGATGGCGATGGGCGGCGCTGTCTGGAACTGGCCGAACTTTATCGCCTTGGGATTGGTACCTGGATAGACAGGGATCTGGCGACCGCGATGTTCGAACTTGGCTGCTATCGGGGCGTGATGGAAGGGTGCCACAAGATCGACCCTTTATTCGGGCCGTTCCGGCTCGACGTCGACGACGCCAGAGCAGCCCTTGTTCCGGTTCTTGTTTCAGCATGCGACTTGGGCGACGGCATCGCTTGTGACGCTTTGGCGGACCGCGCCGAGAAGCTATACATGCGACACTCAGACCCGCGCGCCCTGAAAGAGATGCGGGACCTGAAGTCCCGATCCCGGCGGCTGAGCCGAGCGGCTTGCGCAAGCGGTGACGGGGCGAATTGTCATGCGACTTACCTGTTTGCGTTGAGTGACAATTATTCCTTGGCGACTGGTCTTGCCCGGGATGAAGAGACACAACCACCGGATTGGGATGACGTCGTCCGTAACCTTGAAACAGGGTGCGACCAATTTCATGCGGATAGCTGCGCATCTCTGGCGTCTGTCCTTAAGGAAGGCAAATTCGTCACAGCAGATGTGGAAAGGGCACGTGTTTACAAAGAGCGTGCGTGCAACCTTGGTAAAGCGTGGGCGTGTCGAAATACGGGTCGCGCGTCAGAGGTGTCTCAAGCACCCGTGGTTTGTGGCTCTGGCAGTCCGGAGGCGTGTCTGGAAACACTTCCGAACCCCCACCGTGACCTCGCGACAAGTTGGAATGACGCCCGTGCAAGAATGGCCGAAAATCGTGCCGGAGGTTCGGTGTTCGAGGCACTCGTAAAACCTGAGTACTTTCTTTTTCCCCCGGAGACGCACGGAGCCGTCCGCAGAACAGCGCGTGCCTGTGCAAGTGGTCAGAATGCAGCCTGTGCGACATTGGCCGGGTTCTACGACGACCGCGCCGGGCGTGGGTTCGACTGGGGCCATTTCGACGGTATCGGCGACCGCGAGACGCGCGGGGCGATCTTTGAAGGTCTGTGCGCCACAGGGTATTTCCCGGCCTGCACACATTTCGGAGACATGCATTCCGGACGTGGATCGCGAAGTCGCCCCGACCTGTTTCTGCCCGCATGGCAGCGCGGTTGCGACAACGGCGAAGGTGCAAGCTGCGACAGGCTTGGGATGGAGTTCGAGCTTGGAAGGAATGTTGGGACGGACGAGCATGAAGCCATCAAGTTGTTTCGACGCGCCTGTGACTTGGGGGAAGTTTCCGGATGCCGTCATTTGGCGGGGTACACAGACGGTGATGCAGAAATCTACGCCGCAGCGAACTTGCGTGCGTGTCTCGAAGATGGATCTGGCTGCTCTATTCTGGCTCAGGAGTATGACCAAGGGAGCGACGGTTTCCGGCGTGACAGGAGTTTGGCCAATCGCATCCGCAAATTTCCCTGCGATCTAGGTGCTTACGAGTACTGCAACTGAACTATAGATATTTTGCCAATGCTGATATTGGTATCGCTATCGACAAGTACGCTTTGTCCTCATAGCGGCCAGCAAAATAATTCGGCAACCCGTTCGCACGCTCACCGCGTGCAGACCCCAACACACACGCAACGTACCCACCCACCCGTCTGTGACAAAACGCGCATGTGCACCCTGTCGCACCCCCGCTGACCCGGGTCATGCGGGGTCTATATCTGACCCAAGACACGACAACGTAACCGTTTTTCTTAAGCGGAGGCCTTTATGGACACCCTCATGCTGTCCCGTATTCAATTCGGGGCCAATATCTCGTTTCACATCCTGTTCCCGACGATCACGATCGCCTTGGGCTGGGTGCTGCTGTTCTTCAAACTGCGCTTCAATGCGACCGGCAATGTGCGCTGGATGGATGCCTACCGCTTCTGGGTGAAGGTGTTCGCCCTCAGCTTTGCAATGGGCGTGGTTTCGGGCATCACCATGTCCTTCCAGTTCGGGACCAACTGGCCCGGTTTCATGGAGACCGTGGGCAACATCGCGGGGCCGCTGCTGGCCTATGAGATCATGACGGCCTTCTTCCTGGAGGCGGTGTTCCTTGGCATCATGCTGTTCGGGTTTTCCCGCGTTCCCAGTTGGTTGCACACGTTGGCCACCTTCCTCGTGGCCTTTGGGACAACCATGTCCGCTTTCTGGATCATCGTTCTGAACAGCTGGATGCACACGCCACAGGGGTTCGAGATGCGCGAAGGCGTGGCCTTTGCCACCAGCTGGTTCGACATCATCTTCAACCCGTCTATGCCCTACCGCTTTATCCACATGATGCTGGCATCGGGGCTTACAGTGGCCTTCCTGATCGCGGGCTTCAGCGCCTTCCGCTGGCTTTTGGGGGATCGCAGCCAGGGCGTGCGTGTGACGCTGAAAACCGGTGTGTTCATGGGTGCGATGCTGATCCCGGTGCAGATCTTCATGGGTGACCTGCACGGCCTCAATACGCTTGAATACCAGCCGCAGAAGGTCGCCGCGATGGAGGGCAATTGGGAGACGCAATCAAACGTCCCTCTGCTGCTGTTCGCCATTCCTGATGAAGAGGCGCGGACCAATCACTTTGAGGTCGGCATTCCCAACATGGCCTCTGTCATCCTCAAGCACAAAGCGGATGGGGTTGTGCCGGGTCTGAACGACTTTGTCACCGAAGATGGCGAGGTGCTGCACCCGCCTGTGGCCCCCGTGTTCTGGTCCTTCCGCATCATGGTGGGCACCGGGTTCGCCATGCTGTTCCTGAGCTGGGCGGGCGCGTTCCTGATGCTGCGCAAAAGACGCGGCCCCGAAGGCATTCCGACATTCATGTACTACGCAATGGTGCCGATGGCTTTTTCGGGCTGGGTGGCGACGCTGGCCGGGTGGTACACGACCGAGATCGGGCGTCAGCCATGGCTGGTGCAGGGCGTGCTGACCACCAAACAGGCGGTGGCGGATGTGCCTGCACCCTTTGTGGGCACCACATTGGGCGCGTATCTGGCGATCTATGCCCTACTCTTGTCGGCCTATATCGGCGTGCTGTTCTTCCTCGCCCGCAAGGCGGTGGACGGTGACGTGCCGCGGCCCCGGACACCCCTGTCCGGCCAAGCCATCGCACGTGAAGTTCCGGCGGAGTAAAGCGCATGGAGATGTTTGGCGATCCGGCACAATGGCTGCCGTTCACCTTCGCAGGCCTGATGGGCGTGTCGATCCTCGTTTACGTGGTCCTCGACGGCTTCGATCTGGGCGTGGGGGTCTTGTTCCCCTTCGCCACAGATGGTGAAAAGGACATGATGGTGGCCTCCATCGGTCCGTTCTGGGACGCGAACGAGACGTGGTTGGTTCTGGCCATCGGGCTGTTGCTGGTGGCGTTCCCCACCGCCCATGGCACGATCCTGACAGCGCTGTACCTGCCCGTGGCGATCATGCTGATCGGTCTGATCCTGCGCGGTGTTGCGTTTGAGTTTCGGGTCAAAGCACCTACACCGCACAAGGCCACATGGAATTGGCTGTTCTTCATCGGGTCGCTGATGACGTCGCTGAGCCAGGGGTTCATGCTTGGCAAATACGTCATGGGCCTTGAAAGCACTTTGGGCACGTGGGCCTTTGCGATGATCACCGCCGTGTTCCTGACGGTTGCCTATTCGATGATCGGCGCGTGTTGGTTGATCCTGAAAACCGAAGAGCAGCTGCAGTTTAAGGCGGTCACATGGGCGAAGGGTGGTATCTGGGGCCTTGTCCTTGGGCTTGGCGCTGTATCGCTGGCCACACCGCTGGTCAGCCCGCGTATCTTTGACAAATGGTTCGCGGTGCCGGAAATCTTCATACTGGCACCGCTGCCGATCCTGTCGGGGATCATGGTCCTCCTGCTGTGGCGATCACTGCGACGCTTGCCGAACCCGACGGATGCCGGGGCCAAGTCACCCTTCGCCTACGCGATTGCACTGTTCATCTTGGCGTTTGGCGGTTTGGCCTATTCCTTTTACCCCTACGTCGTGCCGGAAAAGCTGACGATCTACGAAGCAGCCAGTGCGCCTGAAAGCCTCATGATCATCCTCGTGGGCGCGATCGTGGTGATCCCGATGATCGGCGGCTACACGGCACTCGCCTATTGGGTGTTCAAGGGCAAGGCTGCAGAATTGCGCTACGACTAGGGCATCTTCTGACTAAAAATACCACGGGGGAGGCCAAAGGCCGGGGGCAGCGCCCCAATCCCCCTTTCGTCTCCCGCGCGCCGCATCTAACGTGGCGGGCGGGAACGAGAGGGACACCGACATGTACGACCTGGCCGTCATGGGCGCATGGCTGGAATTCGCAGTGCGCTGGCTGCATGTGATCACGGCCATCGCGTGGATCGGGTCGTCGTTCTATTTCATCGCGCTGGATCTGGGCCTGCACCGGGATCGCAACCTGCAAAGCGGCGCGGATGGCGAGGAATGGCAGGTCCATGGCGGCGGGTTTTACCACATCCAGAAGTATCTGGTGGCCCCCGCTGGCATGCCTGACGGGTTGATCTGGCACAAATGGCAAAGCTACTGGACCTGGATCAGCGGGTTCATCCTGCTTGTGCTGGTCTATTATCTGGGGGCCGAGTTTTACTTGATCGACCCCAATGTGATGGATCTGGCGACGTGGCAGGCGGTGGGCATTTCGCTTGTCTCACTGGCCGCCGGTTGGATGATTTACAATACGCTCTGCAAGGTCTTCGTGAACGCCGACCAGACCGTTCTGATGGTGGCGCTGTTCGCCGTGCTCATCGCGATGTCGTGGTTCTACACACAGGTGTTCACCGGTCGCGCCGCCCTTCTGCATCTGGGCGCGTTCACGGCCACGATCATGTCGGGCAACGTGTTCTTCATCATCATCCCGAACCAGAAGATCGTGGTGGCCGATCTGATGGCCGGGCGCACGCCCGATGCGATCTACGGCAAGATCGCCAAACAGCGCTCAACCCACAACAACTACCTCACGCTGCCGGTCATCTTCCTGATGCTCTCCAACCACTACCCGCTCGCTTTTGCGTCCGAATGGAACTGGGTGATCGCCAGCCTCGTCTTCCTCATGGGCGTCACGATCCGGCACTGGTTCAACACCCACCATTCGCGCAAAGGGAACCCGCACTGGACGTGGGGCGTGACGGTGATCCTGTTCATCCTGATTGCGTGGCTGTCCACGGTCCCCACGGATGACCGGGAGGCGGCCGTGGTCACCCGCTTTGCAGAGGTGCCGGGTTTCACGGATGTCCACAACATCGTGCTGGGCCGGTGCAGCATGTGCCACGCAGCCGAACCTGTGTGGCCGGGCCTGCATTGGGCGCCCAAAGGTGTGGTGCTGGAGACGGAGGCCGATCTGACGCGGCAGGCCCGCGCGGTGTACCTGCAATCGGGCGTCAGTCACGCGATGCCGCCCGCAAACCTCAGCTACATGGAAGACGACGAACGCGCCGCCATCGTTGCGTGGTATCGCAACGCAATCGGCGGCTGAACCGCTGGTCGAATCGGCGCGCCACATGCTAAGTCTTGTGGCATGAACACCCACGCCCCCAACATACGTCCTGTTATCCGACAGTTGGACGATGCAGCAATCAACCGCATCGCGGCGGGCGAAGTGGTGGAACGCCCGGCCTCTGCCGTCAAGGAACTGGTTGAAAACGCGATAGATGCCGGGGCCAAACGCATCTCCGTTGATGTGGCGGACGGGGGCAAGACCCTGATCCGGGTGACGGACGATGGGTGCGGTATCGCTGCTGGTGACCTGCCCCTCGCGCTCAGCCGCCATGCCACGTCCAAGATCGACGGCAGTGACCTTTTGAACATCCACACCTTCGGGTTCCGGGGTGAGGCATTGCCGAGCCTTGGCGCGGTCGGGCGTTTGACCATCACCAGCCGCGTGCCGGGTGAGGCAGCGGCAGAGATCAGCGTCGCCGGGGGCGAGATGAGCGCCGTGAAACCCGCCGCTTTGAACGGCGGCACGGTCATCACCCTGCGTGACCTTTTCTATGCCACGCCTGCGCGTCTGAAATTCCTGCGCACCGACCGGGCCGAGGCACAGGCGATCACCGACATCATCAAGCGCCTCGCCATGGCCGAGCCTTTCATCAGGTTCGAGCTGCGAGATGTGTCGAACGATCCGCGCACTGTGTTCAAGGTTGAGGCGCAAAGCGGTGACGTGATGGCAGCCCTCAAGGGGCGGTTGCGCGACGTGCTGGGGCAGGACTTTACCGACAACGCCATTGCGATTGATGCCGAGCGTGAGGGTCTGCACCTGACGGGCTACGCCGCTTTGCCAACCTATTCGCGCGGCGCGGCCGTGGCGCAGTTTCTCTATGTGAACGGCCGCCCGGTGAAGGACAAGCTGCTGACGGGTGCGCTCCGGGCCGCCTATTTCGATTTTCTTAGCCGCGACCGGCACCCGGCGGCGGCCCTGTTCGTGGATTGCGACCCGCAGCTGGTCGACGTGAACGTGCACCCCGCCAAGTCCGAAGTACGGTTTCGCGACCCCGGCACGGCGCGCGGCTTGATCGTGTCGGGTCTACGCCACGCGCTGGCGGATGCGGGGCACCGGGCGTCTACAACCGTTGCAGGCGCGACGCTGGGCGCGATGCGGCCCGAACCAACCGAGCCGCGTGTGTATCAGATGGACAGGCCCAGCCTTGGTCCCCGCGGGGACAGCGGCTTTGCCGAGATGGCGCAGGACTTCAGCGCGCAGGTGGTCGAAACAGCGCCGATGGAAGAACCCGAGGATCTGCCTCTTGGCGTCGCGCGGGGCCAAGTGCACGAGAATTACATCGTGGCCCAAACAGCGACAGGCATGGTGATCGTGGACCAGCATGCGGCGCACGAACGTCTGGTCTATGAAAAGCTGAAACGCCAGATGGCCGAGAACGGCGTGGCAGCACAGGCATTGTTGATCCCCGAGATCGTAAGCCTGTCCTCCGGCGATTGCGCGCGGCTGTTGGAGGTTGCCGACGATCTGGCGCGCTTCGGTCTGGGCATCGAAGCCTTTGGCGGGGACGCCATCGCCGTGCGCGAAACGCCGGCCATTCTGGGTGAGGTCGATGCCAAGGCGATGATCCACGACATTCTGGATGAGTTGGCCGATCTTGGGTCCTCGCAATCCGTGCAAGCGCAAGTCGAAGCGATCCTGTCCCGCGTGGCCTGCCACGGCTCCATCCGGTCGGGTCGCTGGATGCGGGCCGAGGAAATGAATGCGCTTCTGCGTGAAATGGAGGCGACGCCGCATTCCGGCCAGTGCAATCACGGGCGGCCCACCTATGTAGAACTCAAGCTGGCCGATATCGAACGGCTGTTCGGACGCACATGATCCAGATTGGCGACATGACATTTGACACTAGCGACCCGCTGGTTGTGGCCGCTCTGGTCGGGGCCAGTGCTCTGGTGCTGATCGTTTTGCTGTTGATCCTCGCCTTGCGCGCCGCTGGTCGGTCTGCACGGGCGACAGAGCCGCTGGCGCAGCAATTGGGCTATCTCGGACAGCATGTACAGGGTCTGGCGCAGGGGCAGGAAGGCCTGCGCGCCTCGATCCAGACGGTGTCCGACACTGCTACCAACGGGCAGGCACAACTGGCCCAGACGGTCGAACAACGCCTTGGCGCGGTGCAGCAGCAGATGCAGGAACGGCTGGCCGACAACGCGATGCGCAGCCAGCGCAGCCTGACCGAAATGCAGGAGCGGATGAAGGAAACCCTGCACGGGAGTTCCAAGCAAACGACCACCAGCCTGACGCAACTCCAGGAACGCCTGGCCGCCATCGACAAGGCGCAAGATAACATCACCAAACTGTCGGGCGATGTATTGAGCCTGCAAGACATCCTGTCGAACAAGCAGACACGCGGTGCCTTTGGGGAAATCCAGCTGCGCGACATTGTGGGCAAGGCGCTGCCCAAGGACAGCTATGCCTGGCAGCCGACGCTGTCGAACGGCAAGCGCGCGGATTGCATGGTGCATCTGCCGAACCCACCGGGGCCGATTGTGATCGATTCAAAGTTCCCGCTGGAAGCCTATGAAGCGCTGCGCCGGGCCGAGACGGATCAGGATCTGAAGTTGGCTGTCGCCGCGATGAAAACGGCTGTCAAAAAACACATCGCCGACATCTCGGACAAATACATCATCGACGGTGAAACAGCCGATGGTGCGCTGATGTTCCTGCCGTCCGAAGCGGTCTATGCTGAACTGCACGCCAACTTCCCCGATCTGGTGCGCGAAGGGTTCGACAAGCGCGTGTGGATCGTATCGCCCACGACCTGCATGGCGACGCTGAACACGATGCGCGCGATCCTCAAGGATGCGCGGATGCGCGAACAGGCGGGGGCCATTCGCAAGGAATTGTCGATGCTGGTGACGGATGTGGACCGGCTGGGCACGCGTGTGGGCAATCTGGACCGGCACTTTTCCCAAGCCTCCAAAGACATCGAAGACATCAAGATCAGCGCCGAAAAGGCGGGCAAGCGGGCCAACCGGCTGGACAATTTCGATTTCGAGGAACTGGAAGACCAAGCCACTCTCGCGCTGAACAGCAGCGCGCCAGCGGCGGAATGACCCCCCAGGCACAACGGATTTTCTTCGAAGCCGAAGCGCAGGCGGAACACCTGATCGGCATTCTGCGGCTGATCATTTCCAGTTCTTTGGGCGTTGTCCTGCTCGTGGCACTGTGGTTCACGGGGATGCCGCAATCTGAGGTGCTGGAACAGCAACTGCTTTATGCCGCCTTCACCATGGCCAGCTATTTCGGGTTGGGCACTGTCATCATCCTGTTGATCCGCAGCGGTCAGTTCCGCGCGTGGATGGCGTGGCCATCGGCGCTGATCGACTGTGTTTTCATTCTGCTTGGGTCATGGCTCAGCCTGTCGAACATGGGCCTGTCGGGCCAGTTCATTTCCGCCTTCCCGACGATCTGGTTGATCCCTGTCGTGCTGGCCTGCGGCGCGTTGCGGTTCAATCCGGCGCTTTTGGCCTGCATGTCCGTGGTGCTGATCGTCGGTTTTTCGGTGATCCTGAACATTCCGTTTCTGGGCCCTGAAACCGAAGCGCGGGAGGGGCTGCGCTTTCTCTTTGGCTGGCCGCCCAATGTGGTGCGGATCGTCATGATCTCTTTGGCGGCGATTGTGCTGGTGGCCGCGTCCATGCGCATTCGGGCGCTGTTGCGCCGGTCGATTGACGAGGCGCAGGCCCGCGGGCAGCTGACCCGGTTTCTGCCGACGGAACTGGATGACCAACTGGCCGTGCGGGGACTGGATGCCATGCGGGCGGGTGAACAAAAGCGTATGGCAATTCTGTTCATCGACATACGGGGCTTCACGGCGCTGGCAGAAACCATGGCCCCGCCTGATTTGTCGGCCTTTCTGGCACGTTACCGGGCGTGCATTTCCAAGGCGGCGGATGCAACGGGGGGGATCGTGGACAAGTTCGTGGGCGACGGCGCGATGATCATCTTTGATGACCGGCACGCAGATGCGGCGACCTGTGCGGTCGCTTTTGCCCATGACGTTCTGGCCCATTTCGATGAGGTGCCCCTTGGGATCGGCATTCACTTGGGCAATGTCTTTGCCGGCGTCGTCGGGGACGAGGGCCGCCTGGAACACACGGTTCTGGGGGACACGGTGAACGTCGCGGCCCGGCTTGAGGCGGCGACCAAGGCCGAAGGCATGGCGCTGCTTGTATCAGAGGACGTGATGCAAGCCCTCGATCATCGCGAGCCGGGGTGGCAACATATTCCGTCACTCACGCTGCCGGGTCGTCAGGGCAGCATTTCTGTCTGGGGTCTGTCACTGGATCAGGCGCGCGCGGCGGCCACTTCCGCGTCCTGAAGCGGGACGCGCACGCCCGGTTGCATCACATCAGGGTCGTAAGCGTCACGCGCGAACACGTCGCGCACCATGTCCCGGAAGAAATCAAGAGACAGGCTAGCATAGTCAGGGTCGACACTCGACTGGTCCCAGCGTTCGCAGAACGCCGCACAGTCGTCGAAATAGGGGTGCCCCTTGTACGCATCCCGTTTGTGCGGGTTCGCGCCCACATGCTGCCCATAATAGATCATCTGGAAATCGCCGTGTTTCTCGACCACCCATGTGCATTGCTCGCGCACACAGGATTTGAGGATCGAGGCCGCATATTCGTCGTGGTTGTAAGGGGCAAAGATGTCGCCGATGTCGTGCAGCAGGGTTGCAACCACCCAGTCGGTATCCGCCCCGTCCCGCCACGCCCGTGTGGCGGATTGGACGGAACGGCCAAGGCGTGTGACTTGATAGCCGGACAGGCTGTCATCCAGCGTTTCGAGCGCGGTCAGCAGACGGTCAGCGGTGCCGCGCGTGTATTCGATCTCGTGCGCGGTCAGGAAGTCGTAATCCTCCTTGTCGCCGTCCTTCATCGCGGTGAATTTCACATGGTCCATTAGGCGTAAATCTCCGTACTGCCCTTGGCGTCTTTCATCATGACCTTGGCCTGTGAGGCGCGGATGTCATCGTAAAGCGCCAGTGCCTCGGGCGTAAAGTTGGCAGTCGGCACCGGCACATGGATAAAATTGCCATAGGTGTCCGTGCCCCGTGCGGGCATGGCGTAGTCCTGCGCGCCGACCTCTTGCGCCATATCGGGGCGGATATAGCGGACCACGCAGGCGATACGCCGGTCGTCGGTGGTATTGGGGCCCGAGCCATGGATGGACAGGCCATGATGCAGCGACATCTGGCCGGGGTGGATTTCGATGGCGGTCTTGTCCTCGGAGGCGACGTCCACCTTCACCTCCTGGCCGCGGGACAACAGGTTGTTGGGATCAAAGTTGTCCTCGTGTTCAAGGATCGCGTTCTTGTGGCTGCCCGCGACAAAGTCCATGCAGCCGGACGCAGGTGTGGCCGGTGACAGCGCGATCCATGCCGTGACCAGCCCGTCGATGGCGCCAAGGCCCCAATAGGTCAGGTCCTGATGCATCGACACGATGTGGGCGGTGTTGGGTTCCCTGATGAAGAACTCGGTCGAATAGATCAGGATGTCGGGGCCCAAGATGCCCTCGATCACATCCAATATGGCGGGATCACGCGCGATGCGGACGGCCATTGGCATGACCACGTGGGCGTTGACGCGTTTGTAGGTGTTGAGCGGGTGAGGCAGGTCCGCCATATGATACGCAGCTTCTATATGTTCCAGCTCAGCGCGGGCAGCATGGGCCGTGTCAACGGAAATAGACGGCAGCGGAAAGAGAAACCCGTCTTGCCAATACTGCGCTTGTTGATTGGCGCTGAGCCGACCTGCGGACAAGGTATGAGACGAAAGCATGGTGCCTCCTGACCTTTTGACGTGGTCAGGGTTGGCACATGGTGCGCGCAATTCTGTTCCGAGGGCGACAAAAGCACCGTCGGATTTTGACGGGCGACACGTCCGTCTTACACGGTGGGTGGGAAGAGTAGGGCGGAGGTACCCTCCGCCAGACCTCAGATGCGTGCGAACCGTTGTGCGATCTTGGGTAGTAGCCCTTGGAAGCGCAGTGGCGCGTCCGTCACGGCTAGGCAGATGCAATCTTCATGGATGTCGGCCACGGGCGTGTGGTGCAGATCGCTGTCGGCCACTTCCACATCGCCACGGGCGAAATAGTCATCTTCGTCCTGAAACGCGCCCTGCAACACCATCGTCATCTCGGTGCCGTGGTGGCCGTGGTCGGGCATCGCCGCACCTGCCGGGATATAAAGCAGACGGGCCGAGGCATCTTTCGACGTGGGCAGGATCGCCTGTTTCACGCCCATGCCAATCGACCGCCATTTAACACTGTCAAGGCCGCCGCCCACGTAGTCTTGCAGCGGTTTCGGCAGCACAACGTCACGGCTGCGGGGTTTGCGGATCTCATCAGGGGCACCGCCGGCAATCAGCGCCATCGTGGCGGCAAAGCTGCCCGGAGTGAGCGAAATATCGTTGCCGGGTGTCTGGTCCAGTACAGCACCGCCAACAGCATCGTAGCTTTCGACTTGCGCCCGACACGCATCGCAAAGCGACACATGTGTAGCAACCATAAGGTTGAAGGCCTCGGGTAACGTCCCCGCAGCATAGCCCATCAGGATGTTATCCGTCAGGTGATGTGTGATCTGTTGTGTCATATCCGTCACTTCATCGCGTGGCGCAATCGTTCAAGCGCCAATCTAATCCTAGATTTGATCGTGCCCAGGGGCAGACCGGTTTGTTCGGCGATTTCACTGTGGGACAGATCCCCGAAATACGCCTTTTGTATCAATTCCCGCTGGGCTGCAGGCAGTTCAGAGATTGCCCGACCCAACTGTTCGCTTTCCTGTTGCAAGGCCATCACATCGGCCTGATCAGGTTCTTCTTCAGGGCCCCATGCCAAATCTTCAGGCTCAGGGCGGCGCTGCTTGCGCAGCACGTCGATCTTTCGGTTCCGCGCAATGGTGAAGATCCATGTCGCCACCGAGGCCCGCGCGGGGTCAAACATGTGCGCCTTGTGCCAGCAGGTCGCCAGCACCTCCTGGGCGCATTCTTCTGCCAGCGACGCATCCGCGCCCGACTTCATCAGGAACCCTTTGACCCGCGGGGCAAAGTGGTCGAACAGCGCGGCAAAGGCCGCCTGATCCTGATCGTCGCGAATACGAACCATGTGGTCGACCCACTGCATTCGTTTTGCATCGCTGTCTTGCATGAGTGCCGGTCCTGTCGCCGCCCCCGGAATGATACCGATGGACAGCTGCGCATCTGTCTTTGACGTGTCTAAACCCGCAAACATAAACCGTCTACGCGACACAAAGTGCTTCGGATCAAAAATAAAAGTCTGGTTATTGTGCATCCGGTTGCGTCATGCCTGCGTAGATAGAACAAACCTTGGGACGTACGGGAACTGACGACTTATGCCATTTGAAATTGCTGCCGCCGCTCCGAAACGCATTGCCGTAATCGGGGGCGGGATATCAGGGATGGGCGCTGCCCATACTCTTGCGTCCGACCACCATGTCACCTTATTCGAAGCAGAGCCGCGCTTGGGCGGGCACGCTCGCACCATAATGGCGGGCAAACGCGGCGATCAGCCGGTGGATACGGGGTTTCTGGTGTTCAACTACGCCAACTACCCCAACATGGCCCGCCTATTCGATGAACTGGACGTGCCTGTCGTGAAGTCGAACATGAGCTTTGGCGCATCCATCGACGGCGGGCGGCTGGAATACGGCCTCGCCAGCCTGGATGCGCTTTTTGCCCAACGTCGCAATGCGCTGAACCCAAAGTTTCTTGGCATGGTCAGGGACATCCTGCGGTTCAACAAGAACGCCCTGCGTTTCGCGAATGAAGATCGAACGCGCACCGTCGCGCAGTTTCTGGACGTGATGGGGACGGGAGACTGGTTCCGCGATTTCTATCTGCTGCCGCTCAGCGGTGCGATCTGGTCCACCCCGGTGGAGAAGATCATGGATTTTCCGGCCCACGCCATGATCCAGTTCTTTGAAAACCACGCGCTTCTGAACGCCACCGGACAGCACCAGTGGTACACGGTCGATGGCGGGTCCATCGAATATGTCCGCCGGATCGAGGCGGCGATGCTGGGCAACGGCGTCGACATCCGCCTTGGTGCGCCGGTCCAGTCCGTGCGCCGCACGGAGGGCGGTGCACAGGTCAAGGCCTGGGGCGGCGAATGGGAGATGTTCGACGAGGTCATCTTTGCCACCCATTCCGACGACAGCCTGGCCCTGCTCGATGACCCGACCGAGGATGAAAAGGCCGCCCTAGGTGCTGTGAAGTACCAGCCCAATGACGTGGTTCTGCACCGCGACGACAGCATCATGCCCACGCGGCGGCAGGTCTGGTCCAGCTGGGTCTATACCGAGGACAAGGGCGCGCAGTCCGACCGCATCGACCTGACCTATTGGATCAACTCGCTGCAACCGATCCCGATGGACGACATGCACTTTGTCACCCTGAACACCAAACGCACGATCCGCGAGGAGTTGATTTACGACCAGACGGTGCTGCGCCATCCGGTCTATGATCTGGCCGCACTGGCCGCGCAGGATCAGGTGCGCGCGATGAATGGGTCCAACAACACGTGGTATTGTGGCGCATGGATGCGGCACGGGTTCCACGAAGATGGCCTGACTGCGGGTCTGGACGTGGCCCGCGCACTGCTGCGCACACCGCAATTGCAGGTGGCCGCGGAATGACGGCGACCGTCGATCATATCGCGGGCGTGACGTTTCACGGGCGCAAGGGGGGCATCGAGAATGCCTTTCGCTACAGCGTCGATTACATGCTGCTGGACGCCGAGGCTGAGCTGCGTGTGCCGCGCCTGTTCGGGCGCAATACGCGCGGGCTGATGGCGTTGGATGATGTGGATCACGGCGGCGCACCGCACCAGGGACGGGGGGCTGCGTGGGTGCGCGACGTGCTGCAGGCCCACCAGATCAACGGCGTGGCACGCATTGAACTTCTGGCCCAGCCCAAGGTCATGGGCTATGTATTCAACCCCGTCAGCTTCTGGCTGTGCCGCCGTGAAGATGATCAGATGATCGCCGTGATCGCTGAGGTGACGAACACGTTTGGCGACCGCCACAGTTACTTGGTGAACCACTCCGACCTGCGGCCCATCGCAGCCGAAGACCGGATGCAGGCGACCAAGATTTTCCATGTCTCGCCCTTCCAACCTGTTGAAGGTGGGTATGAATTTCGCTTCGACATCCGGGATGACCGGATCGGCGTTTGGATTGACTACACCCGCGGCGAAGGTGGGCTGATCGCCACATTGACCGGACAGCGTTGTGCCTTGACCAACGGGCGCATTCTGCGCGCGGTCCTGCGCCGTCCGTTCGGGTCGCGCCGTGTGCTGGCGCTGATCCACTGGCAGGCGCTGAAACTCTGGTGGAAACGCGCCACCTATCGCGCGCGCCCCGTGCCCCCGTCCAAGGAAGTGTCGCGGTGAGCAATGCGCAGCCCACACGTCTGCCCGCCTATGCGGTCTTCGCCGCGTTGCTGAGTGCGGCCGGGCTGCCGATCTATATCCATGCGCCGAAGTTTTACGTTGACGAATACGGTGTGTCGCTGGCCGCTTTGGGCGCTGTCTTATTTGGCTTGCGGCTGCTTGATGTGGTGCAGGATCCGCTGTTCGGGCGGATGTCCGAGGCGCTGCGCTCGCGGCGCGGTTTGGCGATTCTGATCGGCTCGACGGTAATGGCGGTGTCGATGCTGGGCCTGTTTGCTGTGCCGCCGCTTCTGCCGCCGCTGGTGTGGTTCGGCCTGATGCTGACGGGCGTGTTTTCGGCGTTCTCTTTCCTGACAATCAACTTCTATGCCCAAGGTGTGGTCAAGGCGGATCGGCTGCCCGGTCAGGGGCATTTGATGCTGGCGCGCTGGCGCGAGACCGGCGCGTTGCTGGGCGTTTGCTTGGCCGCGATTGCGCCTGTGATGCTGGGCGGTTTCATGGGCGCGCCCTTTGCCGGGTTCGCGGTTGGCTTTCTGGTTCTGGCCTTGGCCGCGGTCGTGATGATGCGCGGCGAATGGGTCAGCGATGGCCTGCCGCCGTCGGTCGGGTTCAAGGCCGTTTTGGGCGATGCGCTGGCGCGGAAACTGTTGTTGATCGCGCTGGTCAACGCAGCGCCCGTGGCCGTCAGTTCGACTCTGTTCCTGTTCTTCGTGGAAAGCCGACTGCAGGCCCCCGGTTTCGAAGGACCGCTATTGCTTTTGTTCTTTCTCTCCGCGGCCTTGGCAGCCCCCGTCTGGGGTCGGCTGGCGGAACGTTACGGTCCCAAATCGGTTCTTCTGTCTGCAATGGTGCTGGCCATTTTTGCCTTTGGGTGGGCTGTCACCCTTGGCCCCGGCGACTGGGTTGCGTTTGCCATCATCTGTGCGCTGTCGGGGGCCACGCTGGGGGCCGATCTGACCGTGCTGCCTGCCGTTTTTGCCACCCGCATGGCCCGCATCAGCCCCTCGGCATCCGAAGGGTTTGGCCTGTGGTCCTTTGTGTCGAAATTCACCCTGGCCTTTGCCGCTGTCACCCTGCTGCCCGCGCTTGAGCGGGCGGGGTTTGACAGCGGTGCGGCCACGCACCCGCCCGAAGCGCTTGCGCTTCTCACGCTGCTGTATGCAGCCGTGCCTTGTGGCCTCAAGGTTGTGGCCATTGCGCTGCTTGCCACGACCGATCTGAAGGAGACCTGAGATGGACGGACTGATCTTTGCCTTGCTGGGCGCTGTGCTGATCATGGCCTTTGGCTGGACACGGTCCCGCTATGCCGACTTTCTGGCCCAGAGCCCGGAGGACTACGCCACGGGCGGCCCGCAATTCGACGTGCGGAGGCATCTGAACGGACCACTCATATGCGAGGGCGTGATCTTTGGCCCGATGGGGCGCGTTTCGTCCCGGTTCGTGGGTGAGTTCGATTGCCGGTGGGAAGGCAACACCGGAACGATGGACGAGGTGTTCACCTATTGCGATGGATCGCAGCAGACCCGTGCTTGGAGTCTAACTATAGGAAATGACGGTAAAATTCTGGCGCGTGCGGATGATGTTGAGGGTGATGGAACCGGACAACAGACGGGCAGTTCGGTGCAGCTGAAATACAAGTTCCGCCTGCCGGAGGCGTCGGGGGGGCATGTGCTGGATACCGTGGATTGGATGTATCTGGCCCCGAACGGAACCATCGTGAACCGGTCGCAGTTTCGCAAATACGGGATCAAGGTGGCTGAACTTGTTGCCACCATGCGGCCCGCAAATACAGAGATGAAAGAAGCGGCATGAGTGACATATCCCTGAACGGCAAACGCTATTGGCTGGTGGGCGCGAGCGACGGTTTGGGCCGCGCATTGGCGCATCAGATGAGCCGGTCAGGGGTGGAAGTTGTCGTCTCCGCACGGTCCGAGGACAAGCTGAAAGAGCTGGTTGATGAACTGCCCGGCAAAGCGTCGTATCAGACCATCGATATTGCCGATACGGACAGTGTGCGGGCGGCGGCAGAGGCCCTGGGTGACATTGATGGCTTGGTGCTACTGGCCGGCGTTTATTGGCCTTTTTCGGCGCGTGAATGGGATGCGGATCAGGCGATTGCCATGGCGGACATCAACTTTACCGGCTTCATGCGCGTGCTGGGAGAGGTGGTTCCGGCCTTTGTTGATAAGGACGATGGGCACATCGTCATCACCTCGTCCCTGACCGGGTTTAGGGGCCTTCCGGGGTCGATTGGGTACACCGCATCCAAGGCGGCGACCATGTCGCTGGCCGAGTGCATGCACGCCGATCTGCGCAACACTGGCGTGCGGGTGCAGGTGGCCAATCCAGGCTTCATCAAGACGCAACTGACCGACAAGAACGACTTCAAGATGCCGTTTATTATGGAGCCGGAACAGGCCGCGCGCGAGATGTTCGAGCATATGCTGACGGACGGGTTCAAGAAGAGCTTTCCGACCTTCTTTTCGCTGCTGTTTCGCGGGTCGCAGTTTCTGCCGGACTGGTTGTATTACCGCATCTTTGCCTGAGGTCCATTCGGCACGCCTTATCACTTGGGCTGCGATTCTTTGTTTCCTGCGTCAGGTTGCTTGTGGCTTTAATTGTACAGCCTTCACGATGCGCTTGGCGATACGGCCCTCCGGGGGAAGTTTATCTGGCAAGATTAAGTTGATTGGTTTGCGCCAGAAATTGATTCGGATCAAGGCAGGGGGTTCCGGTTTGCCTCAGGGTCGGATCAGGAGGGTTGATCCATGGACCTTGAGATTGAGCGTGCCGTTGTGGCGCAAGTTGTATTGATGGGCCGAGAATTGGGCCGTGCCGAAGGCGAACTGCGCGGGTTGATTGATCGGCTTGACACAGATGAGCAGGCGGAGTTGGTCGCCATCATGTGGGTCGGGCGTGGTGCCTTTGAGCCAGGTGACTTTGACGAGGCGGTCGAGACGGCAGAGGCAGAGGCCACCACCCCTTGCGCGGATTACTTGCTGGGTACGCCGCACTTTGCGGATCACTTGGAAGCCGGGATGGAAGCCTTGGGTCTTCCGCTTGGTGCAGAGGAAGAGGCGTTGTTGCGGTGAGGGTTTGGGTGGGTTGCAAACCCAACCTACTGGTTGTCAGCCGGTATGGTCTACGATGGCGAGGTGTTGGGCGAGACGCGAGATTTCGTCCATCCAGTTGGCCACCAGTTGCAGATCCGATGGGGCCGCATGCACGCCGGGGGAGATAGCGCCTGATTGAGCAGCCTGCACGGCCAGTGACACCGGAATCGACACCAGTCGCGCCATGGCCGTGCCGCGTGCATCACCCCAGGCATCCATCACATATGTTTGATGCCATGCGGTGCCGTTTGCGTTATCCGCCTTGAGATCGACGCAGAGAATTACGCGGTCTGGCTCGCCCTCGTCATAGCTGTTGTCGGCCAGCATGGCGTCCGACATTTCCGCAAGCCGCGCGTCGCTTGGGTTGGTTTCAATCTCGGCAAAGACATCTTTCCAAGCCTCGGCCCAGCCATTGAGCCGGAGCGTGCCGCGGACGAATTCGTGCACCTCCCATTTTGGGTCAAAGCCGTATTCGGCCATGAAGGGCAGGCTGTCGCGGTTTGGGTAGACCTCGAACGCTTCGGGCTGGGGCAGCGGGGCGCTGTAGCTGCTGATCGCGTCCCAGGGTTTGGTGACGGTCAGTTTCTCGCCCGCGCGGATTGAGGTCGACGGGGATTTGAGCGCTTTGAGCACGCCGACGGGCGCCCAGCTGAATTTGTAGCGGAACGGATTGGCGTGTTTGGGCACGCCGCCGCAATAGGATGTGAAGCTGATCCGGTTGGCGTCGTCATAGGCATCGGAGTTCCGGTAGGCGGCGACGAGGTGGTGCGCCATGAGGTGGTCAATGCCCGGATCAAGCCCGACCTCGTTCACGAGGGCCACGCCCGCCTCTTTTGCCTTTTGGTCGAGGGCGCGCATTTCTGGCGCGATGTAGCTGGAGGAGACGAAATGCGCTTGTGCGTCGATGGCGGCCTGGGCCAGCGGGACGTGCCAGTCACCCGGCAGCATGGACACCACGGTGTCGCCGGGATGCAGGGCGGATTTGAGTGTGGGCAGGTCGAATTGGTGAATGTTTTGGGTATAGCTGCCGATCGCCTCTTCGGCCTTTTCGACTGTGCGGTTCCAGACTGTCACCGGGTAGCCCAGTTCGATGAGCCGTTTGAGACCGGGGATGGCGGAGAGGCCGGTGCCGCACCAGTGGATTGTCATGTCGGTGTCCTTTCATGCTGGTGGACCGGGGCGCTGCCCCGGACCCCGGAGTTTATTTGGCAAGATGAATGCGGATCATGGATTGTAAGGCAGGTCGGATGGGTCGCGCCCGATGTAATCAGGCGCTGGCGTTCTGGGCAAGCGGATGGCGTTGATTGTTGTGTCGCCTGCGAGCAGCGCTTGTACTACGCGGTGCATGCCGTCCATCAGCCGACCCTCTGAGTCGAGGATGATCGGGTAGGTGCGGTCCGCCGATTGGATCAGTTTCATGTGACCCGCGATGGCGCGCGGTGTGGGGGTGGTGCCGTGGGCGAACCACCAGTTTTCATCCAGTTCCGCGATGTTTTCGAGTGGGACGCTTTGGGGCGTGAGGTGTTCGGTTGTGGCCGCGATCTTGCGCATGTCCCAGGCCATGAGCCCGTCCGGGCCATCGCGGAAGTGGTATTGCGGCCGCATCAGCCAGTGATTGCCTGATCGAATGTTTGCTTGGCGCGGCCCCAGACGCCTGAGGTGAGGTCGGTGAGCGTCAGAAGGCTGGGCAGGAGTTGGTCGGCGTAGTCTTCGGAGGATTCCACCGGGAGCATGGAGGGCAGGTTGTCGATGGCGGTCACGTCGAGCGGGGGGCTGTCGTGGACCCGGAGGGCCGGGGCGTCCCATGTGGTGGTGCGGTCGTAGACCTTGATGGGGGAGAAGTCGCTGTCGGGGTCGCAGGCGATGTCGCCGATGACGGTGAGTTTGCGCGCCTTGTGCGGTGTGTCTGCTGGGACAAACACGGGCGTGCCGGGGCGGGCGAGGATGCAGTTGAAGAAGATGTCGTGCTGCGGGATTTCGGGGAAGGGGCCGCCATGTGCCGTTTCGGCCATGTCCCAGCGGGTGGTGGGCACACCCATCACTGTGCAGAGGTCAGCTGCGCCCGTGCCGACGCGGCCCACAGCTCCGATGATCAGTGCCGTGGGGCGGTGGGTGCCGGTGGCGACGAGGTCGGATTGGAGTTCTGCCAGCAGGTGGTTGGAGCTGGGGTAGGCGTGGACCGGGCCCGCGATCTTGCCGTGTTGTTGGGCGATCCAGCATTTGAGGCCGACCGCGGCGCCTGCGTAGCCCGCCCAGTAGCCAAAAGCGGCGACGCGTTTGCCTGCCTCGTCCACGAGGTATTCGAGGTCGTAGAGGGTGCCGCCCCCTGCCTTGAATCGGTTGAGGAGGATTTGGCCCGCAGGCTGGCCCTTGTAGGCGTGGCCGAACATGATGTGTTTGTGCGGCAGCGGTGTGCCGTCTTCGGGCAGTTCCTTGAGCCCGAAGATGATCGCGTCATCGGGGGCTGCGGACCAAGTGTTTTCGGGGGCGATGGTGGCTCCTGCGGCTGCGTATCGGTCGGTGGGGATACAGCGGGTCTTGCTGTCTTCGACTGTGACTTTCATTCCGTGTGCGATCAGTTTGGCGGCACCTTCGGGGGTAAGGCCAACCCGGTCTTCGTTTTCGCGTTGTTCGGCGCGGACCCAGAGATGTGTCATCGCAGCATGCCTTTGGCGCGGACGGCCTGGACGCTGGGCCGTGCGTCCATCGCGTCCATGAACGTGCGGATTTTGGGGAAGGGAGCGAGGTCGACGTCATCGCCGGGCAGCCATGTGCAGACCATGAAGAGGTAGGCGTCGGCGAGGGTGAATGTGTCCCCGAGGATATAGGGGCCGATGAGACATTCGGTTTCGACGAACTGGGCCGAAGCGGTCATGGTTTCGGGGACCTTGGCTGTCATGTCGTGCCAGCTGGATTCGTTATCTGCCCAGCGGTGGCCGCGCATTTTGTGGGCGTGGTTCACGTGCATGGTAGAGGCGAGGTAGTACATGACGCTGCGCGCCTTGGCCGCTGCGACCGGGTCGGTGGGCATGAGGTGGGGCGTTTGGGTCGCGATATAGTCGAGCAGGGCACCGGTTTCGGTCAGGATGGTGCCGCCCACGTCGAGCGCGGGCACGCGGCCCTTGGGGTTGATTGTGGCGTAGTCGGGGGATTGCTGTTCGCCCGCGGCGAAGTCCAGTTTGTGCGCGTCGTAGGGCAGGCCCGCTTCTTCGAGGGCGATGGCAACCGCGATCGAGATGGTGCCGGCGGCGTAGTAGAGTTTCATGTGCGGCTCCTTAGACATGCGTTTGGGCGTGTTGCCTGTCGGGGTGTTCGAGATGCGGGATGGCGTTGAACATCACCGGGGACCATGTGCCGCCGATGGGGTGCAGCCGGTGCATGGAGGTGTTCATGATCGCAAGGGCGACGTTGGCCATGGCGGCGACTTCGAGGCCGAGATGTAGGCGCATCGTCATGGCGATCAGCCCGCCGGAGGTGACGACGAGGGCGGGTCCGGTGCCTTCGCCGATCTCTTTCAGCGCGTCCTTGATCCGGGTTTCGAACTGGTGGAAGCGTTCCGGCGCGCCTTCCAGCTTGTCGTCTTGCCAGTATTTCAGGACCTTGGGAAAGTGGTGCACAAATTCTGAGGGCTCAGCGAGGGCGGCGATGCCGTGTTCGGCTTCGAGCGCTTGCGCCATGGTGAAATATTCCAGCTCGTTCAGGCGGGCGTCTTCTGTCGCTTTCATTCCCGTTGCCATCCCGTCCGCCGTTTCGCGGTGGCGGCGCAGGGTGCCTGTGTAGAGCCGTGTGTGGTGGTGGTGCGTGTCCCGCATGTGGTCGCCCAGCCATTTGGCCTGCTGGTGGCCGAGGTCCGAGAGCTGGTCATAGCTGGCCTCGTCCTTGGCATGGGTGTTGGCCTGGCCGTGGCGAATGAGGGTGATGTGGGACATGGGGGCCTTTGGCTGGTGTTTGGTCTGTTCTAGGTCAGCGTTTCGCGGGTGGGAAGTGCGGGAGCCTCCGGCGGGAGTTTATTTTGCAAAGTGAAAGGGATCAGGAGCGCATTTGCGGCTTGGCGTGCCAATAGGAAACGGGTGGGACGCGAAAATGGGTTTTGGTGTCGGGATTGGGAGTCCTTTGCGCCGTGTCTGCGCGCTAGAACTGGGCCGAGAGCAGGGAGATGTGCGCGATGACGGACAAGGTGACATTCACGCTGGATGGTGAGGAAGTGCAGGCCGAGGCTGGCATGACTATCTGGGAGGTGGCCAACGGTCGTGGTCTGGTGATCCCGCATTTGTGCCATAAGCCTGCCCCCGGTTACCGCCCTGATGGCAACTGCCGGGCCTGCATGGTCGAGATCGAAGGCGAGCGGGTGTTGGCGGCGTCCTGTATTCGTGAGCCCAGCGACGGCATGGTTGTGACCACCAATTCCGCGCGGGCGGAGAATGCCCGCAAGATGGTCGTGGAGATGCTGGTGGCCGATCAGCCCGAGCGCGATGTGGCCCATGACAAGTCCGCGCATCTTTGGGACATGGCTGAGATGAACGGCGTGTCCGAGAGCCGTTTTCCGAAGCTGGAAGAGGGGCGCATTCCATTGCTGGATGACAGCCATGTGGCAATGTCTGTCAATCTGGATGCCTGCATTCAGTGCGGGTTGTGCGTGCGCGCGTGCCGCGAGGTGCAGGTCAATGATGTGATCGGCATGGCGGGGCGGGGGCATGATGCCTATCCGACCTTTGATATGGCCGACCCGATGGGCGACAGCACATGTGTTGCCTGTGGTGAGTGTGTGCAGGCCTGTCCTACGGGCGCGCTGATGCCCTCGACCGTCGTGGATGAGCGTCAGGTTGGGGACAGTAAGGATTACGACAGTGAGGTCGAGAGCATTTGCCCGTTCTGCGGGGTCGGCTGTCAGGTGTCGCTGAAGGTGAAGGACGGTCGCGTCAAATATGTAGAGGGCATCAATGGCCCTGCGAACGAGGGTCGGCTCTGTGTGAAGGGGCGCTTTGGCTTTGACTATATTCACCACGATCACCGCCTGACCAAGCCGCTGATCCGGCGCGAGGATGCGCCCGCGAAGGGGTTGAATGTGGACCCCGGCGATTGGACGACGCATTTCCGGGAAGCGTCCTGGGACGAGGCACTGGATTTTGCGGCCAGCGGCATGAAGGGGCGGGGGCGCGAGGTTGCCGGGTTCGGGTCGGCCAAGTGTACCAATGAAGAGGCGTATCTGTTTCAAAAGATAATCCGGCAGGGCTTTGGCCACAACAATGTCGATCACTGTACGCGGTTGTGCCATGCGTCGTCGGTGGCGGCGTTGATGGAAAATGTCGGGTCGGGGGCTGTGACCGCGACCTTTAACGAAATCGAGAATGCGGATGTGGCGATTGCGATTGGGTGTAATCCGATTGAGAACCACCCCGTCGCCGCCACCTACTTCAAGCAGTTCACCAAGCGCGGTGGGAAGCTGATTGTGATGGATCCGCGGGGGCAGGCGTTGAAGCGCTTTGCCAGCCATATGTTGCAGTTCCGGCCCGGGGCGGATGTGTCGATGCTGAACGCGATCATGCATGTGATCGTGGAGGAGGGCCTTTACGACCAGCAGTATATTGATGCCTATACCGAGAATTGGGAGGCGGAGAAGGCCCATCTGGAGGGGTTTACCCCTGAGAAGATGGCCGAAATTTGCGGGATCGAGGCGGATGTGCTGCGCGATGTGGCGCGGACCTTTGCCGGGGCGAAATCTGCGATGATTTTCTGGGGCATGGGTGTCAGCCAGCATATTCACGGGACGGACAATTCGCGGTGCCTGATCTCGCTGGCTTTGATGACGGGGCAGGTGGGGCGGCCCGGTGCCGGGCTGCATCCCTTGCGCGGGCAGAACAATGTGCAGGGGGCCAGTGATGCGGGTCTGATCCCGATGTTCCTGCCGGATTATCAGACCGTGACGGATGATGGGGTGCGGTCAGCATTCACTGACGTTTGGGGGTCTGGCGATTTCTCGAATGAGAAGGGCCTGACCGTGACCGAGATCATGGATGCGGTCCATGAGGGTGACATCAAGGCGATGTATGTGCTGGGCGAAAACCCGGCGATGTCGGACCCGGATGTGGAGCATGCGCGGGATGCGCTGGCCAAGCTGGATCATCTGGTGGTGCAGGATATTTTCATCACCGAGACGGCGAATTATGCGGATGTGATCCTGCCTGCGAGTGCTTTTGCCGAGAAGACCGGGACCGTGACCAACACGAACCGTCAGGTGCAGATGGGTCGCCCTGCGGTGCCGCCACCCGGCGAGGCGCGCGAGGATTGGTGGATCGAGGTGGAATTGGCGAAGCGGTTGGGTCTGGGTTGGGACTATCAGAGCCCGGCGGATGTGTTTGCCGAGATGAAGCTGAACATGAAGTCGCTGAACAACATTACGTGGGAGCGGCTGGAGGGGCAGAATGCTGTCACCTATCCGTCGCTGTCGCCCGAGGATCCGGGCCAGCCGATTGTTTTTGGCGATGGGTTCCCGCGGCCCGATGGGCGCGCGCGGTTTACGCCGGCCGCCGTGATTGCGCCGGATGATGTGCCCGATGCGGAGTATCCGATGATCCTGACCACGGGGCGGCAGTTGGAGCATTGGCACACCGGGTCGATGACGCGGCGGTCGTCCGTGCTGGACGCGGTGGAGCCGGAGGCGAATTGTTCGTTGCATCCCTCAACCCTGCGCAAGCTGGGCGTGCCCGCGGGCGGCATGGTGCGGTTGATTACCAAGCGCGGGTCCATCGAGATCATGGCGCGGGAGGATCGGGCTGTGGCACCGGATATGGTGTTCGTGCCCTTTGCCTATGTCGAGGCGGCGGCGAATATTCTGACGAACCCTGCCGTTGACCCCTATGGCAAGATCCCGGAGTTCAAGTTTTCGGCGGTGCGGGTTGAGGCGGTCGCCGGGGCTGTGGCGGCGGAGTGATCCGGATGAGCGCCTGACGGCGCGCGCGATTTTCGTCTTGTGAATGAGGGGTTTCACCCCTCAAACTCCCCAGAGTTTGTCTGGCAAGATGAAGAGAGCGCGATGATCGACCCGAACAGGTTTTTGGAGGATTTGCATCGCTTGCGCGCCTTTGGCGCGTCGGGTGTGGGCAAGGGTGTGGTGCGCCCGGCCTATTCCGATGCTGACATGGCTGCGCGGGATTGGCTGGCGTCGCGGATGGCCGAAGCCGGGTTGACGCCGCGCTTTGATCCGATGGGCAACCTGTTTGGGTTGGCGGAGGGGCCGTCGCTGTTGCTTGGGTCGCATTCGGACAGTCAGCCGCAGGGCGGGTGGCTGGATGGGGCGCTGGGCGTTGTCGCTGCTTTGGAGGTGGCGCGGGCGAGTTTGGAGGCCGGTGGGCCTGCGATATCCGTTGTTTCGTTTCAGGATGAAGAGGGGCGGTACGGTGTGACCACCGGGTCGAATGTGTGGACCGGGGGGCTGTCGCAGGCTGAGGCGGACGCGCTGGTGGACCATGAGGGCGTGGCTTTGGGGGATGCGCGGCGGGTTGTGGGGGACCGCGTTGGTGCGCCTGTTGATCCGGCGCAGTTCACTGGATTTGTCGAATTGCATATCGAGCAGGGGGCCACGCTGGATACAGCGGGGGAGCAGATTGGGGTTGTGACTGACATTGTGGGCATTCGGGATCGGGTGATCACGCTGACCGGTCAGCAGAACCATGCTGGTACCACCGCGATGGCGCTCAGGCGGGATGCGTTTCAGGGTCTGGTTGCGTTTTCGGCGCGGTTGAATGAGCGGTTGCGGAATGTGGTCACGCCCTCATCCGTCTGGACAATTGGGCATGTCAGCGTGGCCCCCAATGCGTCGTCCATCGTGCCGGGGCAGGTGCGGTTTTCCATGCAATGGCGCGATGGCAGTGTGGATCGGTTGGCGCGGATGGAAGCGGGGATCGAGGAGACCCTGGCGGAGGTTGCCGCAGAGATGGCGTTGGGGGTTGAGAAGGGGCCGCTTTTGGGGCTGGAGCCGGTGGCGATGGATGCTGATCTGCGTGCCCGGTTGGAAGCGGGGGCGGAGGCCTTTGCACCCGGCAAGTGGCGGCGTATGCCATCGGGGGCCCTGCATGATGCGACCAATGTGGCGCGGGTGATGCCGGTGGCGATGCTGTTTGTGCCGTCCATTGGCGGCATCAGCCATGCGTTTGAGGAAGATACGGACGAGGCTGATCTGGTGGCGGGCCTGCGCGTGTTGGCCCATGCCGCGGGGCTTCAGGCCGCCCTTGCGTAGCCGCGGCTGAGCGCGCGCTGGCGGTAGCGATCGGCGGCGGTCGAGGCGGCGCGCAGGTCGCTGTGGCAGGTGATGTGGCGGCAGGGTTGGCCGCCCTTGAAACCCCATTCAATCACCACAGACGCTTCAGCAAAGAGGTTGAGCGTGATTTCGACACGGTAAAACCGGGCGTCGTCGGATCGATAGAGGAGCGCTTCAACCATGGTGCGCTTCTGCCATGAGTTGAATCGTCATGTCCACTCCACATCGCCCAAAAAGATATACCCCGCGCCGTAGATTGTCTTGATCAGGCGGGGGTTTTTAGGGTCTTCGCGCAGCTTGGTGCGCAGGCGGCTGATGCGCACGTCCATGGCGCGGTCAAAGCTGTCACCTGCGCCGCCGCCCAGCATTTCCTGCATTTGCGCTCGGCTGATCAGGCGTTTGGGGGCGTCGAGGAAGAGGCGCAGCACTTCGCCTTCGGCATGGGAGAAGGGGGTTTCTTCGCCCATTTCGTCCGTCAGCGTGTAGCTGTCGAAGGACGCCGTCCAGCCGTTAAAATGGGCGACCTGGCTGGACTGTGACGTGGCTTTGGGTGTGCGCAGGCGGACGCGGATGCGGGCGACAACCTCGGCCGGGTCGAAGGGTTTGATGATGTAGTCGTCGGCACCGAGTTCCAGCCCTGTCACCCGGTCCTGCACCTGAGCGCGGCCCGAGATGATGATGACCGCCTCCCCTTGTTCGAGGGCGAGCTTGTGCACAAGCGTCAGCCCGTCGGTGTCGGGCAGGCCGAGGTCGACGAGGCAGACGTCGGGTTTGTGGGTTTTGAGCGCCGCTTCGAACGCGGACGCGCGGGAAAAGGACAGGGTGCGGAACCCGGCTTCTTCCAGCGCATCCGCAAGGATCGTGCGGATCGCCGGTTCGTCGTCGAGGATGGTGACGAGGGGCTGGGTCATGCGGCGTCTGCTTGCAGGAGGGCGGCGAGGTCGGAAGCTTCGAACGGCTTGCGTAGGACCGGGGCCGCGCGGGTGGCTGCCTGGAAGGTGGGGTCGCTGGGCAGAAGCGATGTCATCAGGATCACTGGCAGAGTGCCGTTGAGTTGGGTGGCGAGGTCGATACCGGTGCGGGTGCCCGAGCCAAGGTTGATGTCCGACAGCACAAGGCCGATGTCGGGCAGGTCTGCGGTGAGGGCGATGGCCTCGTCCACGCCTGCCGCTTCGATCACCGCGTGGCCAATGCCCATCAGCTGGTCGCGGTAGTGCTGACGCAGGTCTGGGTCATCCTCGACCAGCAGCACAAGTGCGCCCGCGAGTTGCGGGGCGGGGCCCAGGGGCAGGCGCAGGCGAACCTGCGCGCCGACATCTCCGTTGCCGAGCTTCAGGTCGCCGCCCGCGCGTTTGGTCATGTCGTAGACCATGGGCAGGCCGAGGCCCGAGCCTTCGGACCCTTTGGTGGTAAAGAACGGGTCGAACCCGTGTTCGAGCGCCTCGTCTGAGAAACCGGGGCCGGTGTCGGTGACGGTAAATTCGAGCCATGTGTCGTGGACCGGGCGGGCGGTGAGGGTGATTTGCCCAGCGGTGCCGCAGGCGTCGCGGGCATTGAGGATGAGGTTGAGGAGGCTGTCCTGCACGAGGCCGGGGTCGAGCATGTAGGGGCCGGTGACGGTGGTACCTGTGGTCAGCGTGACACCTGTGGGCAGGGTCGAGCGGGCCATGGTTTGCACTTCGCTGAGCAGGGTTTCGATGTCTGTTGCTGCCGGCCGCATGGCGCGGCCTGCGGTCATGTCGGCGATGGCGTTCAGCAACTCGCCGCCCCGGCGGGTGGCGGACAGGGTGCCGTCGATGAGGCCGGTCGCACCTTCAGGCAGACCTTCCATACGAGATAGTTTGGATTGCAGGCCGAGGATGATGGTCAACAGGTTCGAAAAGTCGTGCGCCATGCCAGAGGTCATCTGCGCGGCCAGCGTGCGGCGGCGGTTTTGTTGCAGGGCCACGCGAGCTTGGGTTTCTTCGGTGATGTCCATGGACAGGATGTAGACGCCGCCCGAGGCTTCGGGAGTGAAGGCCACACGAATGCGTCTGGCGCTTGCCTCATCCGTGAATTCGAAGACGGATGCCTCGCCGTGGTATGCACGGGCGAGGTTGGAGGCGATGCGCCCGTAGGCGAAGGCGCCGAGGGCGTCGGAGATGTGTTCGCCAACAATCTCTGAGGGACGGTTGGGGATGACCGTGCTGAGCCGTCGGTTGGAGTAGGTGTAGTGCCCGGTCGCGTCCACATGGGCGATGTGGGCGGGCATCATTTCGGTGGTGAGTCGAGTGCGTGCCTCGGTTTCGGTCAACTGGCGCTTGGCCTCTTCCAGCGCTGAGACGGTCGCGGCCAGTTGGCGGTTGGTGGTGCTGAGCGCCTCGGTATGTTGCAGCACCTGATCGCTGAGTTCGGTGGCGCGGGCGCGCAGCAACGCCTCTTGGGCCTTGGTGTGGGAGATGTCGGTGTAGACGGTGACCCAACCGCCCTGGGGCAGGGGCGAACCTTCAACCGAGATTGTACGCCCATTGGCACGGGTGCGTTCCATATAGTGCGGTTCGAACGCGAGGGCCTGATCGACCCGTTCCTGCACGAAAGCGTCCACATCCTCAATCGGGCCGTATTCGCCCCGCTCTGCCAGATGGGTGATGGTTTCGCGAAAGGTGGAGCCTGGAGTGACCAGCGCGTCGGGCAGCTCGAACATCTGTTGGAACGGGGCGTTGCAAACGGCCAGCCGCAGATCGCGGTCATAGATCGTGAGCGCCTGCGCGATCAGGTTCAGGCCCGAGGCCGTGAGCGATGCCGTGTGATCCTGTGCCATGCGCCATGGCTAGCATTGGTTTTATGGGGCGCACAACGGCGGGTGTGTGGCTGTTACAATTCGTAAGGATTGGGAAAACATCAGGAAAAAGTTGACGCGCAGCCTGTGAACAACATCCTTAGACGCAGGAAGAATCGTCTAAGCGATCATGCACGTCCCCAACACGGGGGGATGTGTTCGGGAGGAACATACGTGGTCAAGTCGCCTGAAGGCGCAAACGGGCTGGTGTCCGTTCCTGCGCTGCTACACCGGAATGCCAAGGAATTTGGATCGGCACCGGCCTATCGCGAGAAAGAGTTCGGGATCTGGCAAAGCTGGAGTTGGGCCGAAACGCTGGAAGAGGTCGAGGCGCTGGCGCTTGGGCTGATTGATCTGGGCGTGCAGCCCGGTGACCATATTGCCGTGATCGGGCGGAACCGGCCTTACCTCTATTGGTCAATGATGTCCGCGCAAATGGCAGGGGCGATCCCTGTGCCGCTGTATCAGGACGCCGCGGCGGAGGAGATGGCCTATACCCTTGATCATTCGGGCGCGCGGTTTGTGATTGCCGGTGATCAGGAGCAGGTGGATAAGGTCATTGAGGTGCAGGGTGGTCTGCCGAATTTCGAGCAGATGATCTATCTCGATCCGCGGGGGCTGCGGAAATACGATCATTCGAAGCTGCACCAGTATTCTCATGTGCAGGATGCCGGTCGGGCCAAGCGGGATGAGCTGGCGCCGGAGATGGCTAAGCGCATTGCGGCGCTGGACTACGACAGCACCTGCGTGATGCTGTATACCTCAGGGACGACGGGCAAGCCGAAGGGTGTGGTGCTGTCGAACCGCAATGTGATCGAGACGTCGAAATCGTCTTCCGAGTTTGATGGGCTGCGGCAGTCAGACGACATTCTGGCCTATCTGCCGATGGCCTGGGTGGGTGATTTCATCTTTTCCGTCGGGCAGGCGCTGTGGTCGGGGTTCTGTACGAATTGTCCGGAAAGCGCGGACACGATGCATGTGGACCTGCGCGAGATTGGGCCGACCTATTATTTCGCCCCGCCGCGCGTGTTCGAGACGCAGTTGACCAATGTGATGATCCGCATGGAGGACGCCAGTGCCTTCAAGCAGAAGATGTTTCACTACTTCATGGATCATGCGCGCAAGGTCGGGCCTGCGATATTGGACGGCAAGTCCGTGGGCTTCATGGACCGGCTGAAATACCGTCTGGGCGAGTTGATGGTCTATGGGCCACTCAAGAACACGCTTGGGTTTTCCCGCGTGCGCGTGGGGTACACAGCCGGTGAGGCGATTGGGCCGGAAATCTTTGATTTCTATAGATCTTTGGGCATCAACCTGAAGCAGCTTTATGGTCAGACCGAAGCGACCGTCTTTATTACCGCACAGCCCGATGGCGAGGTGCGCAGTGATACGGTGGGCGTGCAATGCCCGGGCGTGGAATTGAAGATCGAGCCCAATGGCGAGGTGTTTTACCGCTCGCCCGGTGTGTTTGTGGAGTATTACAGGAACGCCGAAAGCACTGCCGATACCAAGGATGCCGAAGGTTGGGTGGCAACGGGCGATGCCGGGTTTATCGAGGAAGACACCGGGCATCTGCGCATCATCGACCGCGCCAAGGATGTGGGGCAGATGGCGTCTGGTGCGCTGTTCGCGCCGAAATATGTCGAGAACAAGCTGAAGTTTTTTCCGAACATTCTGGAGGCCGTGGTCTTTGGAAATGGGCGTGAAGAATGCACGGCCTTCATCAACATCGACCTGACGGCTGTGGGCAACTGGGCCGAGCGGAACAATATCGGCTATGGGTCCTATCAGGAATTGGCGCAGCATCCACAGGTGCTGGCGACAATTACCGAGCATGTGTCTGAGGTGAACAAGTCTGTCGCTGAGGACGAGATGCTGTCGGGCTGTCAGGTGCACCGGTTTGTTGTGCTGCACAAGGAACTGGACGCGGATGATGGGGAGTTGACGCGGACCCGCAAGGTGCGCCGCCGCATCATCGAAGAGAAATACGGTGATATCATCTCGGCGCTTTATGATGGATCAAAACAGGTATCGACGACGACCGAGGTGACCTATGAGGATGGGCGCAAGGGGTCGATTTCGGCGACGCTGGAGATTTGTGAAGCAGCGGTCCTGCCCGTCGCGCAGAAGATGGCAGCGGAGTGAGGATGTTGGCTCGACGCTCGGCTGCGCCATCGCCCCGCCCACCATCCCGTCGGGCGCTTTTTGGCCGTCGGGTGTACCGCTTGGCTAACCGGCCCACCGGGAGGAATTTACTCAAAACAGTGAGTTGTGGTGCGTCAGTCTTCGAAAACGTGCCGCACCGCGCAGATCAAGCGGTTGTCGCCGGTAAAATGGCCGATGTTGCGGCGCATGATCTTGCGTGTTTCCGCGGCACTCAGCCCCTTTCGGCGGCAATCGAATGCGAGTTTCAAGAGATAGCGGCGTTCAAGTGCATCAAACATTGGGACCCCTCCGAAATGTGTCCCGAGCTTGCGCAGAAAATGGTTAATATCCCGCTTAAGCCGCGGACGATGGAGGCACCCCATGCTTGATCAGGCTGAAGGATACGTCACTGCCGATGGTCGCAAGATCGGTGCGGTGGTCATGGAGATGCGCAATATTACCCTGCGATTTGGGGGGGTTGAGGCCATCAAAGATATCTCGTTCGACATCCGAGAGGGTGAGATCCGCGCCATCATTGGCCCCAACGGGGCAGGCAAATCGTCAATGCTGAATGTGATTTCCGGCTTTTACATCCCGCAAGAGGGGCAGGTGTATTACAAAGGTGCGCCGCGGCCGCAGATGAAGCCCTTTGAAGTGGCGCGGCAGGGGATTGCGCGGACCTTTCAGAACATCGCCCTGTTCGAAGGGATGAGCGTTCTGGACAACGTGATGACGGGGCGGTTGACCCACATGAAAACCGGGCTTTTTGGTCAGGCCATCTGGCGTGGCAAGGCCGAGGCCGAAGAGACGGCCAACCGGGAAGTAGCCGAAAAGATTATTGATTTTCTGGAAATTCAGGCCATCCGAAAAACGCCTGTGTCGCGTCTGCCTTACGGGTTGAAGAAACGGGTGGAACTGGCACGGGCGCTGGCCGCTGAGCCCTCGCTGCTGCTGTTGGACGAGCCGATGGCGGGCATGAACGTTGAGGAGAAGGAGGACATGAGCCGCTTTATCCTTGATGTGAATGACGAATTCGGGACGACCATTGCGCTGATCGAACACGATATGGGCGTGGTGATGGACCTGTCCGACCGTGTTGTTGTCATGGATTATGGCAAGAAAATCGGGGACGGGACGCCCGACGAAGTGCGCAACAATCAGGATGTGATCGACGCCTATCTTGGGGTGTCGCATGACTGAGTTGACGCCCGACATCAGGGTGTCACCCCCCGTGCACCAGGCGTACACCCCCTGTGCACCCCCAACGCGCGGTCATGTGCCGCGGCGCGCAACGCAAGCGGGGGCCAAAGGATGAGAATATTGGGTCTTGCCATAGGTCTGGCGGTCTGGGGCGGTGCGGCGCTGGCCGACGAACCTGCGATCTGCGACCCGGCGCAACCTGGGATGGCAGGTCTGTGCGATGTGATCGAGACACGGTGCCTACCCTATCTGGAGGACCCGGCGAGCCTGTCGCCGCAGGACATCATGCCGATCCCGCGCACATTCCGGCGCTATTTCGAAAGCACGCTGAATTCTTATGCTCTGGGGTATCAAGAGACCGATCTGGCCAACACGCTGGTGGTGTTCATGTATGACGAACCCGCCTGCGAGATCATCAGCCAGGGGCTGAGCTATTCCGAGTTGCTGCTGGCTTTCAACGAATGGCGCGATGGGGCCGGGGCACGGTTTGTGTCCACGACAGGGTTCGAGCCGGTGAGCAGGGTGACGATGGACCGGGCCTATGCTGCTGCTTTCTTGGCCGCACCCCGCCGGGATGGTCGTGTGACCGAGATTACATTGAACTGGAACCTGACTTTCGCTGGGCTGACACGGCTGCGTGTGAGTTACCAGCCGCTGCGCCCGCATACGGCGGACCTGATGCAAATAGGGATGAAATGATGTCTGAACAGCTGATTTATGCCAGCGAAGTCTTTCTGAACGGCCTGATGGCCGGGGTGCTTTACGCCCTTGTGGCGCTTGGCTTTGTTCTGATCTTCAAGGCGTCCGGCATCTTCAACTTTGCTCAAGGGGTCATGGCGCTGTTTGCGGCCATGACTTTGGTTGGTATTCAGAACGGGCAAGTGCCCTTTGCGCACCTGATCAATGCGCTCTTTGGTACCGACATCCACTATTTCGGGTGGGAGGTGCATTCGATGCTTGCCATCCTGCTGACAGTTGTTGTGATGATTCTGCTGGCGTGGATGGTGCAGCGGTTCATCTTCAAGCATCTGGTGGGGCAGGAGCCGATCATCCTGTTCATGGCAACCATTGGTTTGGCGTACCTGCTGGAAGGCGTGGCTGACCTGATGTGGGGGTCCGAGATCAAGAAGCTGGATGTGTGTCTGGCGGAGGGCACGTGCCTGCCGCAGGGTATAAACCTTGCCATTGATGAGGCGACCTTCAACCTGTTCGGCTATGGGTTCTTTATCGACAATCTGGATATCACGGCGACGATCATTGCGATCCTGCTGGTGACTGCGCTGGTGATTTTTTCCCAATACACCAAGCAGGGGCGCGCGATGCGGGCTGTTGCGGATGACCACCAAGCCGCGCTGAGCGTGGGGGTTTCGCTGAACTACATCTGGATCTTGGTGTGGTCGGTGGCTGGTTTTGTGGCACTGGTTGCCGGCATCATGTGGGGTGCAAAGTCTGGTGTGCAGTTTTCGCTGTCGCTGATTGCGCTCAAGGCGTTGCCGGTGCTGATGCTGGGCGGGTTTACGTCCATCCCCGGTGCCATCGTCGGCGGGTTGATCATTGGCGTGGGCGAGAAGCTGTTTGAGTTCTTCATGTCCTCGGGTGATCTGGCGGGTGCGCTGTTTGGCTTTACCATGAACGCGACCGAGAACTGGTTTGCCTATGTGCTGGCGCTGATCTTTCTGGTGTTCCGCCCGCAAGGCCTGTTTGGGGAGAAGATCATTGAGCGCGTATGATCGCCGCACGGGTGACTGCGTGAGGCGTGGCCTCACGACACCCACCCGCCCGGCGCCTTCTTACCCGTCGATCTGCCGGAACAGTGTTACCGTCAGTGCGGCCAAAACTGTGATCGACAGCGTCATGGCCAGCATGAGGTCACCTGTCAGCAGCATTGTCGCCCCGGCGCACAGAGTCAGCACGAAGATGCACAAGAGCAGCGTTTGCCCCAGTCGCGAATGCGTTCGCCGCGGCGGCTCGCGTGCGGGCGCTTCGACATATACGTCGCTTGCGTCCGGTATCGACTCGAACAGCTTGGCCTTGGCCGCTGCGAGGTCGACGGCATTGATTTCACCCCGCGCATGCGCGGTATCGAGACGACGGATGTCGTCCAGAATTGCGGTCATAGATCCCACTCCACTTACCCATGACGAAGGTGCCATCGGGATTGGGGCGAAATGTGGCGAAACAGGAAAACCACAGATGTTGGTTAAGCGCGCATTCACCATGTGCGCGGCAGAGGGAGCGAGCTGATGTTCTACCGTGAGGCGGGCGATTTTTCGACCACATATCCGCAGGATAGCCAGACCTTCCCGATCAGGTTCGACCGTTATCGGTACTATTTTGTTCTCGCTGTGGCCTTGTTGGTCATGCCCTTTGTCATGACGGATTATCTGGTCAATTCGATCTTTCTGCCTTTTTTGATCTACGCGATTGCCGCCATCGGGCTGAACATTCTGACCGGATATTGCGGGCAGGTGAGCCTTGGCACCGGCGGTTTTATGGCCGTGGGGGCCTATGCCTGTTACAAGCTGATGACCGCCTTTCCGGATGTGAACATCTTTTTTCACGTGATCATTGCGGGGGGCATTACGGCGCTGGTGGGCACTGCTTTTGGTTTGCCGAGTTTGCGCATCAAGGGGTTCTACCTTGCGGTGGCGACGCTGGCCGCGCAGTTCTTCCTCGTTTGGCTGTTCAACAAGGTGTCGTGGTTCTACAACTACTCGGCTTCCGGCCAGATCAACGCGCCGGAGCGAACCGTGTTCGGCATTGAAGTCACAGGCCCAAATACCGAAGCGTGGGCGACGTATCTGTTCTGTCTCGTGTTCACCGTGGGGGCCGCCATTCTGGCGCGCAACCTGACGCGGGGGTCCATCGGGCGCGAATGGATGGCGATCCGCGATATGGACATCGCGGCGGAGATCATCGGGGTGAACCCGCTGCGCGCCAAGCTGACGGCCTTTGCCGTGTCGTCCTTCTTTGTCGGCATCTCGGGCGCGTTGTTCTTTGCTGTCTATCTGGGCGCGGTCGAGGTGGGTGAGGTGTTTGGCATCACCAAGTCGTTCCTTGTTCTGTTCATGATCATCATTGGCGGCCTTGGGTCGATCTTTGGGTCCTTTGCGGGGGCTGCGTTCTTGGTCGTCCTGCCTGTGGTGCTGAAGATCGTGGGCGTGGACCTGATGGGGTGGCCCACGGATATCGTGGCCCATTTCCAGCTTGTGATCGTGGGCGGGCTGATCATCATGTTCCTGATCCTGGAACCACACGGGCTGGCCCAGCTGTGGCGCGTCGCCAAGGAAAAACTGAGATTGTGGCCGTTCCCGCACTAGCGGGGCTGGTCGCCAAGAATGGCGGGGTGAACCCCGCCCAACGGATGGGCCGTACGGCTCGCATCGGACAACCACTAGGGAGGAATTACCGATGAAGATGAAACTAGGCACTTACGCTGTCGCTGCCATGATGGCCGCAAGCCCCGTGATGGCGGACCTTGTGTTCCCATCGCTGAGCTATCGCACCGGTCCTTATGCGGCGGGTGGTATTCCGTTTGCGGATGGCTATGCCGACTACTTCACACTGCTGAACGAACGTGACGGCGGCATTGGCGGCGTCGAGGCGCGCGTGCTGGAATGTGAAACGGGCTACAACACCGAAAAGGGTGTGGAATGCTATGAGGCGACCAAGGGCGAAGGCTCGCTTGTCTATCAGCCCCTGTCCACCGGCATCACGTACCAGCTGATCCCCAAGACCACGGCGGACGGCATCCCCATGCACACCATGGGCTATGGCCGGACGTCTGCCGCGAATGGCGAAGTGTTCAGCCACACCTTCAACTACCCTGCCAACTACTGGAACGGTGCGTCGGGTGCGATCAATTACCTGATGAGCCAGGGTGACATCGCGGGCAAGAAGATCGCGCTGGTCTACCACAACTCCGCCTACGGCAAGGAACCCATCCGCACACTCGAAGAGCTGTCGGAAAAGCATGGGTTCGAGCTGATGCTGGTGGCCGTGGATCACCCGGGCCAAGAGCAGAAGTCGCAATGGCTGCAGATCCGTCGTGAGCGTCCCGACAATGTTATCATGTATGGCTGGGGTGTGATGAACCAGGTGGCCATTCAGGAAGCGGCCAACATCCGTTACCCAATGGAGAATTTCATTGGCATCTGGTGGTCCGGGTCGGAAAACGACGTGCTGCCTGCGGGTGATGCGGCGAACGGCTACAAGGCGCTGACGTTCCACGGTGTGGGCAGCGACTTCCCCGTGTTTGACGACATCAACACGCATGTGGTCGAAAAAGGTCTGGCAGCTGGAGCTGGCGACCAAATCGGCACGGTGCTGTACAACCGTGGACTTTACGCGGCGATGCTGGCGGCTGAGGCTGCCAAGACAGCGCAAGAAATCCATGGCGTGGCCGATATCACACCTGCGATGATGCGTGACGGCATGGAAGCGCTGGAGATCAACGAAGCCAAGATGACCGAATTGGGTCTGCCGGGCTTTGGTCCAGAGTTCAACGTGTCCTGCGCCAACCACGGTGGTCCCGGCCTTGTCGGCATGACCCAGTGGGATGCGTCGGCAGGCACGTGGTCGCTGGTCTCTGATTTCTCGGAATCCGACATGGACGTGATCCAGCCGCTGATCGACGAAGACAGCGCGGCCTATGCTGCCGAGAATGGCATCGAAGCGGGCTGTAACTAAGCCTTTTGCCCGGCGGCAGCATGCGTTGCCGCCGGGGATTTGCAAACTTTTCGAACAATGAAGGTGGCCCATGCTGGATGCCGAGACACAGACCGAGACCGTTCTTGAGGTCAACAATATCGAGGTGATCTACAACCACGTGATCCTTGTGTTGAAGGGCGTGTCGCTGAAGGTGCCCAAGGGCGGCATCACGGCGCTGCTGGGTGGTAACGGCGCGGGCAAGACCACGACGTTGAAGGCCATTTCGGGCCTGCTGGCGTCCGAGCGTGGTGAGGTGACCAAGGGGTCAATCCTGTATCACGGGGAGAACACGGCCGAGAAGGACCCCGCCGATCTGGTGAAACGCGGCGTCGTGCAGGTGATGGAAGGCCGTCACTGTTTTGAACACCTGACCGTGGAAGAGAACCTGTTGACCGGGGCCTATACCCGGACCGACGGCAAGGGCGCTGTCGCTGCTGATCTGGAGATGGTGTATAACTACTTCCCCCGTCTGCGCGAGCGTCGCAAGTCTCAGGCAGGCTATACCTCGGGCGGAGAACAGCAAATGACGGCCATTGGGCGCGCGCTGATGTCCCGGCCTGAAACCATCCTGCTGGACGAGCCATCGATGGGTCTGGCCCCGCAATTGGTGGAACAGATCTTTGGCATCGTGAAGTCGGTGAACGAGAATGAGGGCGTGACGTTCCTGCTGGCCGAGCAGAACACGAACGTGGCCCTGCGCTTTGCCCACTATGGCTACATTCTTGAATCCGGTCGTGTGGTCATGGACGGCCCCGCGGCCGAGTTGCGCGAGAACCCGGACGTGAAGGAATTCTACCTCGGCATGTCGGACGAAGGGCGCAAGTCTTTCCGCGATGTGCGGTCCTATCGCCGCCGCAAGCGGTGGCTGAGCTAAGGGAGCTTTGAGATGAAGACACTTGGTTTGAGTTTGGTTGCCTTGCTGATAGCGGGCAGCGCTTGGGCGCAGGACATCGCGCGCGAGGAAATTCGACGCGCTGACGTGCCTGGATCCGACACGATGGAAGTGGTTGTGGCGCGGCTGACCGTACCTGTTGGCGCGCGCATCCCGCTGCACACCCATCCGGGCGACGAACATGCTGTCGTGATGACCGCCGCCCGTGCCGAAGCGCCCAACGGCAACATCGTTGAGTTCGCCGTGGGCACCCCGCTCTACTTTCCAGAAGGCGAAGTGCATGGCGGGCTGACCAATGTGGGCGACGGTCCCATGGTTGCGATCACCACCCATGTCGTGCGCAAGGGCGAGCCTCTGACCGTTCTGGCGGAGTAGAATGAACAAGGTCGCCTGCCGCACGCCTGCCGAAGGGCGGGACGGTGTCACGAACATCCCTGCGTGGAAGTTCGATACGGTCAGGGCGGCGATACTTGATGCTTTGAAAGGTGGGCCGATCAAGGCCATGACGCTGAAGGATGCGGTGGGTGAACGGCTTGATGACAAGACGCTGGCCGACCTGGGCAAGCTGGGGTGGCACGTGGTGACGGTGAAGCTTGAGATGGAAGTGCGGGGCGAGATTGAACGCCTCGATGTCAAAGGTCCGCAACAGATCAGGGCGGTATGAAAGAGATGCTGGACAAAGTGTATTACGACGATCTGGAAACGCGGTCTTCCGACGCGCGGCACGCGGCGCAGTTGGAGGCGGTGAATGCCCAGCTGGCCCGCGTGGCTGAAGCCGCAGGCAACTGCCTGCCCGATATCGGTAAGCTGAAATACCTCGAAGATCTGGCGCATCTGCCGGTGTTGCGAAAGTCCGAACTGGCGAAATGGCAGGCCGAAAAGCCCCCTTTTGGCGGTATCCCGGTCAAGAACATCGCGCATATCTTCCAGTCCCCCGGCCCGATCTACGAACCCGGCGGTGTGGGCCATGACTGGTGGCGCATGGGGCGGTTCCTGCATGCGGCGGGATTTGGGCCCGGTGACATCGTCCAAAACTGTTTTGGCTATCACCTGACGCCTGCGGGCATGATCTTTGAAAACGGCGCACGGGCCGTGGGGGCCACGGTGATGCCTGCGGGCACCGGGCAAACGGAACTGCAAGTGACGGCGGCGCGGGACATCGGTACAACGGCATATGCGGGCACGCCCGATTATCTGAAGATCATCCTCGACAAGGCCGAAGAGATGGGCGTCAAGCTCCAGATCACCAAGGCTGCGGTTGGTGGAGGCGCTCTGTTCCCATCGCTGCGTCAGGAATATGCGGATCGCGGTGTAACCTGCATGCAGTCCTATGCGACTGCCGATCTTGGCAACATCGCCTACGAATCTCCGGCCCTCGAAGGCATGATCGTGGATGAAGGCGTGGTCATTGAGATTGTCACCCCCGGCACCGGCGACCCGGTGGCACCGGGTGAGGTGGGCGAGGTTGTAGTGACATCGCTCAACCCCGATTACCCACTGATCCGCTTTGCCACGGGCGACATGAGCGCCGTACTTGAGGGCCACAGCCCGTGCGGCCGCACCAATATGCGCATCAAGGGATGGATGGGCCGCGCCGATCAGACCACCAAGATCAAAGGCATGTTTGTCCGGCCTGAACAGGTGGCAGCCCTCGTGGCCAAACATGAGGACATCACCCGTGCACGTGTGATTGCCACGCGGCAGGGTGAACAGGACGCCATGACGGTGCAGATCGAAAGCCTCAATGATAACGCGGACGCTTATGCGCAATCCGTCGCGGACACGCTCAAGCTAAAGGGCGCAGTGGAAATTCACGCGCCCGGCTCATTGCCCAAGGACGGCCTCGTGATCGAAGACCAGCGCAGCTACGACTAGTCTGTGATCAGCACCGGCGCAAAGCCACCGAAGATCATGCGCTTTCCGTCAAAGGGCATAGGCGCACTGTCCTGCGACATGCGCGGGTCTTCCATGACCTTGGCCCAGGCCGCATCCCGCGTGCTTTTGTCGGGCCACATGATCCAGCCAAGTGCCACGCGTTCCCCGTCCTCGAGGGCGACGGCCTTGCGCATCGAGGTCACGTCTCCTTTCGGCACGTCATCCTCCCAAGCGTCGACAACGACATCGGCGCCGTATTCTTTGAAGATCGCGTGCTGATCCTTGAGCCAGGCAACATAGGTGTCGCGGTCATCGGCGCGCACAGGGGCCATGAATCCATCGATATAAGCCATAGGACAATTCTCCCTGTCTATGCGGCTGGAGTTTACCAGACTTGGCCCGTTAAACGGTGTCCTTATTTGCGACGGAAGGCCTGACCCCAAAAGGCTGGAAACCCGAGCGAAAACGTAAGATAACGGCGCAACCGTATATGGGGTCTTTGGTGGCGCTGATATCTCCCTTCCAATCCGACGCGCGCAAGGCGCGGACAGTAACGGGCGTTTTGCCGGTTCTAGGATGGATTGTGGCCTTGATCTGCCTCTTGCCGATGCTGGCCGTAGGGCTGGCCGCGATGACGGGGGGTACTGACACGCTTGGTCACCTCGCTTCGACCGTGTTGGGCGGCTATGTCGGGAACACGTTGCTTCTGGTGATACTGGTGTCCATGGGCACTTTTGCCATCGGCGTCGGCGCGGCTTGGCTGGTGACGATGACCCGGTTTCCCGGTGCGCGCCTGTTCGAGATCGCATTGGTGCTGCCGCTGGCCTTCCCGGCCTATGTGCTGGCCTACGCTTATACCCATATCCTTGACCATCCGGGCATCGTTCAGGCGACATTGCGCGACATCACGGGCTGGGGGCCACGCGACTACTGGTTTCCGGAAATTCGGTCACTTGGCGGGGCGGCGGTCATGCTGGTGCTGGTGCTTTACCCCTACGTATACCTGCTCAGCCGGGCTGCTTTCCTGCAACAAAGTGGGTCGACCTTCATGGCGGCGCGCGCGCTGGGATCACGTCCGCTTGTTGCCTTTTTCCGGGTGAGCCTTCCACTGGCCCGCCCGGCCATTGCAGCGGGTGTGTTGCTGGCCGTGATGGAGACGATCGCGGATTTTGGCACCGTCGCCTATTTCGGCGTTCAGACCTTTGCCACCGGGATTTACACAAGCTGGTTCTCTCTTGGGGACCGGGCAGGGGCAGCGCAGCTGGCGCTGTGCCTTTTGTCCTTTGCCCTGATGCTGGCCGTGCTGGAACGGATGCAGCGCGGGCAGGCCAAGTATCACGATCCAAGCCGCGGACAACGGCACCATCCGCCGATCATGCTAAGTGGGTGGTCAGCCGGCGCGGCCATCGTCCTCTGCGGTGTGCCTGTGCTCTTTGGTGCGGTTTTTCCCATTGTTGCCTTGTTCAACCTGGGGCTTGGATCTGAACAGGATCTGATGAGCGCGCGTTATCTTGGCTTCATCCGCAATTCGCTGGTTCTGGCGTCGACCGCCGCTGCCTTGACCTTGGGGGCGGCCATCGTCGTGGGGTACTATCTGCGCACCCGACCTGGCCGGTCCTCGACCATTGCCGCCTATATCGCACGTTTGGGATATGCCGTGCCGGGTGGGGTCATCGCCGTGGGATTGCTGGTGCCGTTCGCGGCCTTTGACAATGCTCTTGATGCATGGATGCGCGAAACATTTGATATCTCGACCGGCTTGCTGATCACCGGCTCCATCTGGCTTCTGGTCTTTGCCTATATGGTGCGGTTTCTGGCAGCGGCGTTGGGGGCGTATGAGGGGGGGCAGGCGCTGGTGCATGCGAATATGGATGCGGCCAGCCGGTCTTTGGGAAAGGGCCCGTTTGCCACACTGCGCCGCGTGCATCTGCCAATTCTGACGCCGAGCCTTTTGACCGCGTTGCTGATCGTATTCGTCGACGTGATGAAGGAGCTGCCCGCAACGCTGATCATGCGCCCGTTCAACTACGACACGCTGGCGGTGCAAGCCTACCGCCTTGCGTCGGACGAGCGGTTGGACGGCGCGGCTGTGCCCAGCCTTGTGATTGTGGCTGTGGGCCTGTTGCCCGTGATCCTGATCTGTCGCCAGGTGGGCCGCCGTTAGGGCGCACCGAGGTGCGCCTTACGACAGGCAGTTCTGCAGAGAGACCGTCGCGCGGCCATTGGCGTCGAAGGGGGCAGCCTGTCCTTCGACCCTGACCAAGGCGCCTGCCATTTCAGACCCGTCTACCGTGATCTGACGCGTGCTGGTTGTGTCGTCGATGTCGACAGTAAAGGCCCATGTGGCACCCGGGGTGACGTTGTCCAGCGACATGGACAGCAGTGTATCGCCATCCGTCACGTCCGACGTACTGGCGGTGCCAACGACCCATTCCAACGGTTGAAACACCTCAACACCGGCACCGGCGCTTGTGGTGTCAAAGATCAGACCGGCGGGCGCTGCGCCCAGATCAATCTGCACGTCCAGCCTGTCCAATGTGCAGGCCCCGTCATAGCTGATGGCAAAGCGATCCTTGGGTGCGCCGTCACGGAATGTGACAGTCAGATCTGCCAGGACGGGAGATGGCGCAACGAGTGCAAGGACAAGGGCGAGACGACGCATATTTGGAACCTCCGGTGATGCCCTGAGGAAAGTAGCGCCGTCTTGCCGATGGGAAAGGCGGAGGACACCTCCGTCTTACGCGGTCACTCCTTCGGGCCGATCTTGTCTTGCGTCTGCGTGTCGAAGTCCGACGCGTCGTGCCGTTCGTGCAGTTGCAATTCGGGCTCGCCGAAGGCGCGATTGACCATGCGACCGCGCAGGGTTGCGGGGCGCGCGTCGATCTTTTTGGCCCACGCCATCACGTTCGCGTAGCTCTCTACATCCAGGAATTCCGCCGCCGAATAGAGCCGCCCAAGGCAGAGTTGCCCGTACCAAGGCCAGATCGCCATGTCGGCGATGGTGTAGTCGTCGCCTGCGATGAACGGTTTGGTTGCCAGTTCCCGGTCCAGCACGTCCAATTGCCGTTTACTCTCCATCGCATAGCGGTTGATCGGATATTCGTATTTTTCGGGCGCGTAGGCATAGAAGTGGCCAAAGCCGCCGCCAAGGAACGGGGCAGACCCCATTTGCCACATCAGCCAATTCAGCACCTCGGTGCGTGCCGGGCCGGATGCAGGCAGGAACATCCCGAACTTTTCAGCGAGGTGGATCAGGATCGAACCCGATTCAAAGACCCGCAATTCTGAGTCGCCGGAACGGTCCACCAGAGCAGGGATCTTGGAGTTCGGGTTCGCATCCACAAAGCCCGACCCGAACTGGTCGCCCTCACCGATGTTGATCAGCCATGCGTCGTATTCCGCATCCGTGATGCCGGCGGCCAGCAGCTCTTCGAACAGCATCGTGACCTTGACTCCGTTGGGCGTGGCCAACGAATAGAGTTGAAACGGATGCTTGCCGACGGGCAGGTCCTTGTCCTGTGTAGGTCCAGCAATTGGTCGGTTGATCGAGGCAAACTGGCCGCCGCTTTCAGCGTCCCATGTCCATTTTTCGGGGGGCGTGTAGGTGGGATCGCTCATGTTGGTGGCCTTTCTGTTTACATTGCCGTGCAACCTATGGCCTTGCGGGGCCGTCGCAAGGGGCGGGGGTGTGCCGTGCTGCACATGGCCCCCTCAGTCCGGGAGCAATTCGTTCAACATGGGGTGGGGAAAACTGCGTTGCGTGGTGACGGCATAGAAGGTGTCGGTGATCTTGGTGTCGAAGGGTGCTGTCACCAACTGTCCGCTGGCAATCTCGTCCGCCAGAACAATTTCGGGCGCAAGGGCAAGGCCGACCCCTTCGCGGGCAAGGAGGCGCACCATCGCCATGTCGTCTACATCCGCGACGATGCGGGGCTGAACGCCAAGCCGGGCGGTCAGGCGGTTGAAGCCGGTGCGGATCGCGCTTTCGGTCGGGACGATGACCGCTTCTGCTGTAAGAAGCGATTTCAAAGATGCGTGTCCCATGCGATCGGGCGTGCCGTGCAGGCTGACAGGATGACCCGCGAGGCGGTGAGCGATGAAATCGGAGCCTGCGGCACTTGTCGGCGCGTCGGTGGTCAACACGACATCCAGAGCCAGTTCAGCCAATGACCGCAACAGAGGGGCGTTCTGCCCCGATTTCAGAACGATATCCTGGTCGGCGTGCCGGAGAATCGGACGCAGGAACTGCATTTGGAAGTTCCGCGACAGGGTCGACAACGCTCCCACGCGCAAAGGGGGGGCATGGGCGGCGCTACGGTTCAGGGTTTCCATCAACTCCTGCCCGGTGCCAAAAATTCGGTCGGCATGGTCCAGCGCAATGCGCCCCACCTCTGTCAGGTGCAACTGACGGCCAACGCGATCGAACAGGTCATGCCCCAAGCGCGCCTCCAACGCCTTGATTTGCGTGGACAATGCGGACTGGGACAGGTTCAGCTTTTCGGCGGCACGGGTCAGGTTCCCTTCGTGCGCGACGGCACGGAAATAGCGCAGGTGGTGATAATTCAGGGCATCCATACATCCAAAATATAGAACGATTTGTGCGAATAGTTATATTTTTTATCACAAAGGTGTTGGTCTATCTCGTTCCTCGACCCTGAGGAGATACGTGTCATGGACATCATCACGGAAATTGTTTCGACCATTCTGGCGCAAATGCAGAAACCAACACTCGCCTTTCTGATAGGGGGAATGATGTTGGCGGCGCTTGGCAGCAAGTTCGAAGTGCCCGAGCCCATCTACAAGTTCATCGTGATCCTGCTGTTGCTCAAGGTGGGCATCGGCGCTGGTATCTCGGTCCGCGAAGCGAATTTCGTCGAACTGGCCGTGCCCGCCTTGTTGGCAGCAGGTGTCGGCATCGCAATTGTTCTTCTGGGCCGTGTGACGCTGGCCCGGTGGCGGGGTGTGTCGCAACTGGATGCGACGGCGACCGTGGGGCTGTTTGGTGCAGTATCCGCATCCACGTTGGCCGCCGGTATGGCGGTGCTGGATGACGAAGGCATTGCGTACGAGGGGTTCATCGGCGCGCTTTATCCGTTCATGGATGTGGCCGCTTTGGTCACGGCCATCGTGTTGGCGCGGCTGGCGGCAGCACGGAAGGCGGCAACATCCGTTCAGGGTGGCGGAACCATGACCATGGGCGGCGGCGCGGGTGGGCCTGTCATCGAAAAGGGTCTGATCAAGAATATTCTGCTCGACACGGTGCGGTCACCTGCGATCTCCGCCCTGCTGTTGGGACTGGCGCTTGGTCTGTTTGCACGGCCCGAGACGGTTTATGCCAGCTTTTACGAGCCGCTGTTCCGGGGATTGCTGTCGGTGTTGATGCTGATCATGGGGATCGAAGCGTGGTCGCGGTTGTCCGAACTGAAGGGCGTGGCGCATGCGTACCTGTTCTACGGCATCACCGCACCGTTGGTGCATGGCGCACTGGGCTTCGGGGCCGGGCTGATTGCCCACCACTTCACGGGCTTTTCCGCAGGTGGTGTGGTGTTGTTGTCGATCATGGCAGCATCCAGTTCCGACATTTCCGGCCCGCCCACCATGCGCGGCGCACTGCCCGAGGCGAACCCGTCAGCCTATGTCGGGGCGTCCACCGGGCTGGGCACACCTGTCGCGATCCTGAGCATCCCGTTGTTCATGGCGCTGGCGGATTACTTCATCGGCTTCTAAGGGAGGCCACTCACAGACCGCCCCCTCGGCTCTAGGCCGCAGGGGGCGGTTTGATCATGAGAAGCAGTGCGACCGTTGCAATCATCAACAGGTAGGCAACCAGCGCATGGAACGCAAAGCTGGGAATGACCCAGAGGATCAGAGTGTCGTTGCCACCGGGCATGAGCTGCGCGCCGAGGCCCATCAGCAGACCACCCAGAAAACACGAAATCGTTCCGATCACACCCATATGGGTCAGTTGAAACTTCTGGTTCAAGGCGGCTGAAATCGTGGCACCGGCAAAGAGGGCTGCAACGGTCAGAACCACCACAAGATCGTTCAGGACGTTCTCACCATGTACGAGACGCCCGATCAGGGCCTCGTAGCTCCAACTGGGTTGCAGCGAATAGACGATGGCCGCCGCAGCACCCATTGTGGCCAGAGCAATAATGGCCTGCTGCCTGCGCCGGGTGATGCGCCAAACGCTCCATCCCAGAAGGGCTGCGAAGGTGGCGACGAAACCCCAGAACGGCGCGCCGGACTGTGTGGACAAGCGCGCGACGGGTTCCATCGATGCAAAGTTCGATTGGTGGACAACATCGCTCAGCATCTGTGACGCGGCGAGTCCCAGAAAGGTGGCTACAAAGGACAGGTTACCGCTGCTGACGCGGCCCACCGACCCGATGAAGCACCCGCTGTTCATCCACGCCCCGACGCCCATGATGATGGCGGCGGCCACAAGGGTCGCGTTGATCGCAAACGCTTGGGGTGCTGCCATGCTGTCCGAAAACACCAAGCGGATCAGAAACAACGCAAGGGCCGACCAGCTGACGGCGACTGCTATGCCCAAAAGCCAGTCAAATTTGCGCTGATGCACCAGGCGCATTGTTGCGGCAACCGTGCAGGTGGACGCGCGTGACAGGGCGAAGCCAAGAATGAAGGCGGCCAGTATTGTCAGAGCGTTCGTCATCAAGTGCCTTGTTCGGTGCCAGCGCAATCAAGCGGTCAACATGTCGAGTTAAACAGGCAGACTTGGAATTGTGGCAACACAAAACACCGTGCAAAAGAAAAACCGCCCCCGAATGGGAGCGGTTTGACGAATTCTCGAATTGTGCGGGGCTTAGCCCTGGCGGGCTTTGAACCGGCGCTGCGTCTTGTTGATGACGTAGACGCGGCCCTTGCGACGCACAACACGGCAATCACGGTGCCGGTTTTTGAGCGAACGGAGCGAGTTGCGAACCTTCATGGCGCTTCTTCCCTTAATTTCATGGCGCGAAGCAGCGCCGGGTTGCATTTCGGCACATGCGTGCCGGTGTCTGGTGCCGTGCGGGGAAGCCCCGGTTGGCGAAATCGGTGGTGGGCGATACAAGGATCGAACTTGTGACCCCTTCGATGTCAACGAAGTGCTCTACCGCTGAGCTAATCGCCCACTTTGACCGTCCCGGATGCCTTGCCCACAATAAAAGCGGGCGCGGAAATCCGCGCCGGGTGAGGGGCGTATAAAAGGAGTCGGAAGCGGGATCAAGGGCTTTTGGATTTCGTGTTTGTCGGGCTATGTTGGTGGACAGAGGAGGACCCATGCCAAAGGTCGCATACGAAGTTCTGCACCCGGAACGCCGGACATCCTGCGTGGTGTTTGCATCGCCCCATTCCGGGCGCGATTACCCGTGGAGCTTTCTGCGCCGCACGGCCCTCGACGAGCACACGGTGCGGTCGTCCGAAGATGCCTTTGTCGACAAGCTGTTCGAAATGAGCGCGCAATACGGTGCCCCCTTGTTGAAGGCTGGCGCGCCGCGTGCATTCGTGGATCTCAACCGCAGTGCGGATGAATTGGACCCGGCGTTGATCGAAGGTGTGCGCCGTCAGGGGCACAACCCGCGCATTGCCAGCGGTCTTGGTGTGATCCCTCGGGTGGTGGCCAATGGCCGCGTGATCTATCGCGGGAAGCTGCCCTTGCGCGAGGCCGAGCGGCGGATCGAGCTGTATTGGCGGCCCTACCACCAAATGCTTCAGAAGCTGTTGAATGGCGCGCATCAGCATCATGGATTGGCCGTTCTGATCGATTGCCACTCCATGCCGCATGAGGCGATGGACGGTATCGCCCAAGGTGCCCGGAAGCGCCCCGACGTTGTTCTGGGCGACCGGTTTGGTGCCGCTGCCGGAGGCGAGATTGTCGATCTGGTCGAGGCATCCTTTGCGTCGGCAGGCTTCACCGTGGCGCGCAACGCGCCCTTTGCCGGTGCCTACGTGACGCAGGCTTACGGCAGACCATCCCGCAACCAGCATGCCGTTCAGGTCGAAATTGACCGGTCGCTTTACATGAACGAGCGTCTGATCAAGCCAAATGCCGACTTTGAGAATGTGCGGGATCGGTTGCGCGCGGTCGTGGCAGAGATTTCGACCATCGGACAGAACAGGTTGCCGCTGGCGGCTGAGTAGCGGTCAGCGCAGAGCGCGCCCTTTCACAATTGCATCTGGTCCGAACCTGTCACGGATGGCGTCCGCGGCGCGTTCCGCTTCTCCGCGCTTGCGGGCGTCCGGGTCCAACAGATCGCCAGATGCATGTACGCTGTCCGCATCCACGAGGTCCGAAATCCCGCACCCCAGCAACCGGTAGGGCCCTTCATCGCCCACTTGGTCAAACAGACCACGCGCAGTGCGGTAGATCGTATCGGCCAGTTGTGCCGGATCGCGCAAAGACACCCGGCGCGTCAGCGATGAGTGATCGTGGCGTTTGAGTTTCAGCGTCACCACGCGCCCGGCGATGCCCTTGGCCTTGGCCCGGCTGGCAACCTTGTCAGCCATGCGCCAGAGGTGGCCGTCCAGAATGTCCGGGTCATTGGTGTCTTCACCAAACGTGGTTTCATTGCTGATGGATTTCATCGGCGCATTGCGATTGACACGACGCGCGTCCTTGCCCCGCGCCAAATGCCACAGGCGATCACCCATCGACCCGAAGCGGGCGACAAGGTCAGTCTGTTCCCAACGGAGAAGGTCGTTGAAGGTGCGGATGCCAGCCTTGTCGAGCGACGCTTGCGCCGCAGGGCCAATGCCCCAGATCAGGCGCACGGGTTTTTCGCGCAGGAAGTCCATGGTTTCGGCAGCACCGATGATCGAGAATCCATGCGGCTTTTCGAGGTCGGACGCGACCTTGGCCAGAAACTTGTTGTGGGACAGGCCGATAGAGCCGGTCAGCCCCAACTCATCCCGCATCCGCTTGACCAGCCGCGCCAACATAACGGCAGGCGGTTTGCCGTGCAGGCGGGCGGTGCCGGTGAGGTCAAGAAATGCCTCGTCCAGCGACAGGGGTTCGATGGCGGGTGTCATCTCCTCCATCATCTCGCGAATCGCGCGGGAGGCTTCGACATAGGCGTCCATGCGGGGTTTGATGACGATGGCATTGGGACAGAGTTTGAGGGCCTGAAACATCGGCATGGCTGACCGCACGCCACGGATACGGGCCACGTAGCACGCGGTGGAGACAACGCCGCGCCGCCCGCCGCCGATGATGACAGGTTTGCCTTCCAGACTGGGATCATCCCGCTTTTCGACCGAGGCATAAAAGGCGTCGCAGTCCATGTGCGCGATGGACAGATCAAACAGTTCAGGATGGCTGACCACGCGTGGTGCCCCGCAGGACGGGCAGCGGGATCCTGCGTCAAACGTGGTCAGGCAATCGCGGCAGAGGCTGGGCATGTGGCGGCTTTTTGGCTAGTGGTCTTTGGTATAGCGAAGCAGTCGAGGAATGAACATGGGCGGGCGACTGATCGGTGCAAAACTGGCCCTGTTCGTGGGCGACCGCCTGGCGACCCTGCTGCGCGACGACAAGCCCGGTCTAATGTGGGCCAATCACTGGGACCTGCCCGGAGGTGGGCGGGAAAGGGATGAAACGCCACTGCAATGCGTGCTGCGTGAAACCGAGGAAGAGCTGTCCCTGACGCTTGATCCCGGCCTTGTGCGCTGGGGGCGCGATTATGGCGCTTCAAGCGGGGACATTTCGTGGTTTTTCGCAGCGCATGTTCCCGCGACCGTGGCGGATGAAATCCAATTGGGGGATGAGGGACAAGCCTGGTCGCTGATGGACGTTCAGGCGTTTCTGGATCACGAGCGTGTGGTGCCGCAATTCAAGCCACGACTGCGGGATTATCTGGCTGGTGTGCGGACTGCTGCGATTGAGAGACCCCCAACATAAAGCCCCCCGCGCGGGGCGGGGGGAGGTGACGAACCTCAGGAAGAGCCGGTTCGTCGGGGAGTATCACCTAACGTAAACTACCACTTTTGCGTGAGTTCTCCGAGTCAGGAATTCCTGACCCTGCAATATACTGTGGCCCGTTGCTCAAATGGCACAACCCGTTGATCACCGGGGTCGCCGCATGGTTGTGCTGCGAGACAAAAAGATTTGTGAACTCAGTACTTTGACAGGCTATGCCTGCGAATTGAGCATCTCATTTTGAATCGCCTCTGCGGCGGCTTTTGGGTCGGGATTTTGCCAGATAGGACGACCGACCACGATATGATCAACGCCATTGGCGATGGCACTGGCCGGTGTCGCAACCCGTTTCTGGTCGCCCACATCCGCCCCGGCAGGACGCACACCGGGGGTCACGATCAAGCGTCCGTCGGCTTCGGGCAGCGCCCGAATGGATGCTGCTTCGTGTGGTGAGGCGATAACGCCATCGGCCCCCGCATCAAATGCGCGGCCCGCCCGTTCGGTCACAAGGTCCGCCACATCGCCAGCCTGGATCAAGCAATCATTAAGGTCCGCGCGTTCCAAGGACGTCAGGATGGTCACCGCGAGAATCTTCATATCGCTGCCGGCGGCACCTTGCTTTGCGGCGCGCACCACGTGTGGGTCGCCATGAACCGTCAGAAAGTCGAGGTCGAATTGCGCCAAGCCACGAACGGCAGCTTCCACCGTGGCGCCGATGTCGAACAGTTTCATGTCCAGGAAAATGCGTTTGCCACGCTCTTGCTTCAGCTCATTGGCAAGGCCCAGACCGCCGCCTGTCAGCATGCCAAGACCGATCTTGTAAAAGCTGACGCTATCGCCCAACCGATCAGCCAGGTCAAATCCCGCAACGGCATTTGGCACATCCATTGCCACGATCAACCGGTCATCTGCCATCTATCTTCCCTCGCGTTGTCCTTGCGCGGGTGTAGGGCAGGTCAAGGCCGAAAAAAAGCCCGGATGCGCGTTGCACCCGGGCCAGTGTCAGAGACTTAGCAGGCAGGCACCTGTCTCTGTGTGTTCCCGCTGTCACGGGCTTTTGCGCGGGGGACAGAAGTTGCGCAAAGCCAAGGGGACGGCGGGAAAGGCAGTGTCAGGCTGCGCGGGGGCGCAGCACCGCGAATTTGTCGATGGTCATGCGGCGCAAACCGGCAAGCCGATTGGTGCGTCGCGGGGCCATTGCTGTAGGCATATGCACCGCATCAGACCGCCCGTGGGTGTGACGGCGCATGGCTTGCGTCGCAAGACCCTCGGCGGCGTCTTCAAACTCCATCGTGATCGGCGCGTCGATGGCGCAGGCATAGCTGCGAGGTCCTTGCGCGTCGTGCACGGTTACGAGTGCTTCGAAAGACTGCGTGGCGGCGTTGTAAATCACATCGCTCAGTTGCAACGGAACAGTCTGCATTTTGGTCACCTACATTTTGTGGTTCTGCTCTTGTAACTTTCAACATGGGCTCGAAGTTCCCGAATTTCAGGGGGACCAAGGCTCACGTGGATTCACGGAACTGTGCCTTCGGTTTCAGGGTAAGATGCTGATTATCCGCAAGATTCTGATTTTGTTAAATATTTAGGGACGTATGCGTATGGTTTGAGTGCGTTTTGCTAAGCCTTTGAATCGGCAAGGTTTTGCCGAAAGGCCTGATTTAGACGCTCCAATTGCGCCTCGCGTGACGCGTGTGGGTCAATCGGGACGCGGTGGGCGATTGCAAAAAACGATGTGGAAAATACCCCTGTGGCACTTGTGCAACGGCGGTCTGTTTCCCATCTTGTTCTCGTAGGCCCACACGGCCGCGTGCCTCTTGCAGGGCGTGGCATAGAAGGGCGCTAAAAAAGGAGAAATGCCCATGGACTTGTCGAAGTTCACGGAGCGGTCGCGCGGCTTTGTGCAAGCAGCGCAGACGATCGCCACACGCGAAAGCCACCAACGGCTTGCCCCCGAACATGTATTGAAAGCATTGATGGATGACGAGCAGGGCCTCGCCTCCAATCTGATCACCCGTGCGGGCGGAGACCCCGCGCGTGTGCTGACCCATGTGGATCAGACCCTTGCCAAGATGCCGAAGGTGACGGGCGATGCCGCACAGGTTTATCTGGACAACGCAACGGCCAAGGTTCTGGCCGAGGCTGAAGCGCTGGCCAAGAAGGCGGGCGACAGCTTTGTGCCGGTCGAGCGGGTGCTGATGGCGCTTGGAATGGTGAAATCTGGCGCCAAGGACGCGCTGGAGGCGGGCAAGGTGAACCCGCAAGCGCTGAATTCTGCCATCAATGACATTCGCAAGGGACGCACCGCCGATACGGCGAGCGCCGAGGAAGGCTATGACGCGCTCAAGAAATACGCGCTGGACCTGACCGAACGGGCCGAAGCGGGTAAAATCGACCCGATCATTGGCCGCGACGAAGAGATCCGCCGCGCGATGCAGGTGCTGTCGCGCCGGACCAAGAACAACCCGGTCCTGATTGGTGAGCCCGGCGTGGGTAAAACTGCGATCGCTGAAGGCTTGGCCCTGCGCATTGTGAACGGTGACGTCCCAGAAAGTCTGCGCAACAAGCGGCTGTTGGCGCTCGACATGGGCGCACTGATTGCTGGTGCGAAGTATCGCGGTGAGTTCGAGGAACGCTTGAAAGCTGTGTTGACGGAAGTCACCGAGGCTGCAGGCGAGATCATCCTGTTCATTGACGAGATGCACACGCTTGTGGGCGCGGGCAAATCGGATGGCGCGATGGATGCGGCAAACCTGATCAAACCCGCCCTTGCACGGGGCGAGTTGCACTGTGTCGGTGCCACGACCCTCGATGAATATCGCAAGTATGTAGAGAAGGACGCGGCCCTGGCCCGCCGGTTCCAGCCTGTCATGATTGTCGAACCAACGGTCGAGGATACGATCAGCATCCTGCGTGGCATCAAGGAGAAATACGAGCTGCACCACGGTGTACGGATTTCGGACAGCGCCCTGGTGACGGCTGCGACCCTGTCGCATCGCTACATCACAGATCGCTTTCTGCCGGACAAAGCCATCGACCTCATGGATGAGGCCGCCAGCCGCTTGCGGATGGAGGTGGATTCGAAACCCGAAGAACTCGACGCGCTCGACCGGCAGATTCTGCAGATGCAGATCGAGGTAGAGGCATTGCGCCTTGAGGACGATCAGGCGTCCAAGGACCGGTTGGAGACCTTGGAAAAGGATCTTGCCGACCTGTCCGAGCGCAGTGCCGAGATGACGGCGCAATGGCAGGGCGAGCGGGACAAGCTGGCCTCGGACCGTGACATCAAGGAAGAGTTGGACCACGCCCGCGCAGCTTTAGATATCGCCAAGCGCGAGGGCAATCTGGCGAAGGCCGGGGAGCTTTCCTACGGCGTGATCCCCGAGTTGGAACGCAAGCTGGGCGAGGCGGAAGGGACCGAGACCGACGCGATGGTCGCCGAGGCTGTACGCCCCGAGCAGATTGCCAGCGTCGTTGAACGGTGGACCGGTATTCCGACCTCCAAAATGCTGGAAGGTGAACGCGAGAAGCTGCTGCGCATGGAAGATCAACTGCACAATCGGGTGATTGGTCAGGACAGCGCTGTGCGGGCGGTTGCAAATGCGGTGCGCCGGGCGCGGGCTGGGTTGAATGATGAGAACCGGCCATTGGGCTCGTTCCTGTTTCTCGGGCCCACGGGTGTCGGGAAAACCGAGCTGACCAAGGCTGTCGCCGAGTTCCTGTTCGATGACGAGCACGCGATGGTGCGGATCGACATGTCCGAGTACATGGAGAAGCATTCTGTTGCGCGTCTGATCGGGGCTCCTCCGGGCTATGTCGGGTACGATGAGGGGGGCGCGCTGACGGAAGCTGTGCGGCGGCGGCCTTATCAGGTTGTCCTGTTCGATGAGGTCGAGAAGGCGCACCCGGATGTATTCAACGTGCTGTTGCAGGTTCTGGATGACGGGATGCTGACGGATGGGCAGGGGCGGACTGTGGATTTCAAGCAGACGCTGATCATTCTGACATCCAATCTGGGGGCGCAGGCGCTCAGTCAGCTGCCGGATGGGGCGGATGCTTCGGATGCGCGGCGGGATGTGATGGACGCGGTGCGGGCGCATTTCCGGCCCGAGTTCCTGAACCGGCTGGACGAGACGATCATCTTTGATCGGCTGGCCCGCGGGGACATGGACGGCATCGTGGACATCCAGATGGACCGGCTTCTCAAACGGCTGGCGGCGCGGAAAATCGAGCTGTCGCTGGATGAGGGCGCGCGGCAGTGGCTGGCGGATGAGGGGTATGATCCTGTTTTCGGGGCGCGGCCCTTGAAACGGGTGATCCAATCGGCGCTTCAGAACCCGCTGGCGGAGATGCTGCTGGCCGGGGATATCAAGGATGGAGAGGTCGTCGAGGTGTCGGCCGGGCCGGATGGATTGATCATCGGGGACCGGATTTCGGGAACCAACCGCCCCCGCCCCGAGGATGCGGTCGTCCACTGATTTTGATGGGCCCCGGATGGGGCCGTTTGGGGGGTGTCCCACGCTGGGACACCCAACGCCCCCATAGACTTCAATGGGTTACAGAGGTGTGTTTAGGATTTGTTAGTGTTTTGGGTGGGTGGTTTTTGTTGAAGGCTGCCCTTTGGGATATACTTTTAATTGCACTTCTCAGCCCTAAGCTGACATTAACATTCTGATGGTCGTGCGGAATGCTGACCTTTGCAGCAAGAAGGGTCGAATGTCTGTGTTCCGCTACGACGATATACGCGCTAAGGTAGATCGACCAGAGCAATGCAATAGCGGAAGCATAAATGAAATTACGTGAGGTTGGCGCCAAGAACTTTCGCACGCTTGAAGATTTGACAGTCGAATTCGTCGATAACTTTTGCACTTTGAGCGGACGAAACAACGCGGGCAAGACTGCTGTTGTAACAATTATTCGTCATTTTCTGGATGATGAGGATCGGCCATATCTACATGGCGAAAACCAGCTTTCATTTGCCCGTGATCACACGCAATGGTCGTCGACAGAGGAAATGGAAATGTCGGTGCGGCTAGAGCTCCATCGCCATGATGATGCTGAGGTCTTCTTTGTTGTGGAAAAGTTTGCGACGTTGCCGATTGAGGGGGACGTCGCGCGAGTTAGGCTGACTGAGAGGTTCTCAAAGGACGGGGAGAGCTCTCTGGTCTGCCGTGTTAACGGCACCGACTTAGACAGTCAAAATTCAAGTGAAATCGCAAAAAAGCTTAAATCTGCCGCAAACTTAGTGGTCCACAACTCCACTGCACCAAGTAGGCGCCTGTATTATTTCTCTGGCGAAATGACCGAGGTCCTAGAGTCCCATTTCTCACAAGAAGATCGAAAGAAGATTTCTGATGCGGAACGTAACCTTTCGAACAAAGTAAAGAATGCAGCGAAGCAACACAAAGAAGAACTGAGCCAGCTGCTAGGGCGACTCGGTGAAAACTATGATGTTGAATTGACAACGCTTGACCGAGGTGGATCCTCGCGATTTCCCCTGAACGTCAAGCTGAATGACAAGAGCGTCGACGCTAACTTGGGAGGATGGGGTTCCGGCACTCAAAACCGAACACGGGTGCTGATTTCCGTTTTGGAAGCAGATCGAATTAGGAAGTCGCAGGCGTCTGAAAATAGATCAACGCCGGTTGTAATCGTTGAAGAACCCGAAAGCTTCCTGCACCCGTCAGCTCAAGCTGAATTTGGAAAGGTTTTGAATAATCTAGCAGAAGACTTTGGCATTCAAATACTAGCGACGACTCATAGTCCCTATATGTTGAATCAAAGGGTTCCAGAGGCAAACTTGCTCCTAGAGAGGAAAGTGTCGCGCAAGAAGCTTAAGGAAACAGAAAGAGTGGATACTTCCGGCGACGATTGGATGTTACCGTTCGCCGACAACCTTGGTGTAACATCGGATGAGTTCATACCATGGAAGAAGATTGTTGGCTCGGCGAATTCTAGAATTGTCTTGGTGGAAGGTGCAATTGACGTCGAGTACTTCAGCATTATAAAGACTAAGTTCCCTGAGATTTACGGTCTCCCGGATGATGTTGAGGTCGTCGGGTATGGCGGCAAAGATGCGTTAAAGAATACTCAGGTTCTTCAGTTCATGCTGTCCCGCCTTGATAGAGTCTTTATCACTTTTGATCTAGATGCCAAAAGTGAGGTCGTTCGCAAGCTGGAGTCAATTGAACTTGCGGCTGACAAGGATTTTTGCGCCGTAGGACTTGATAAACCTGGACGAGAGTGCATTGAAGGGCTGCTTCCGGAGACGATTATGGCTCAGGTTTATAACGAATGCGTTGACGACGTAATGGCACTTGGTTCGGCGAACGGCGCGGCAAGAAAATCAGCAAAAAGCAACTTGAAACAGGCTGCGCTTCGGAAATTCGAGACGAGTACGCTGACTAGCGCCGACCTTCCGGAGATGGCAAAGCTAATCAAGAAGATAGCAAAGGCTTTTTAAGAAGCGTTCATTGGCTTGCTCGAAAAGGTAAGCTTCTTAGCTGCCATTTGCTTTTGTTGTTGCGAATTCTATCGAGGACCCGCTTTGGGCGGGGCACCAAACTTCGCAAAGACCACTTCTTGCCCGCACCCGACACACGCAAAATTCACATGGCGGGCTGAAGCCCGCCCTACGGAGGGGTGGGGGGTATATTGCCTGCCTTGCGGGGTTAGGGTTCTGCGCTCAGCCGACACACAAACTCACACCACATGGCGGGCAGACCCCTGCCCTACGGGTTTGGGGGATGGGCGGTTTTTGGGTGTGACCGCATTTTGATCGCGGGGGTGCGCATGAATGCGCACCCTACGGGTTAGCTCTCTGATCCGAACTGCCGTTCGATTGTCTCCATCACGTCGTCCATGAGGCCCGGGACCTTGGCTTCGCGGCCGGAGAAGCGGAGGATCCAGCCGGTGCGGGTGAGCTCGCGGCGGATTTGCAGACCTTGGGCGAATTTGATCGACCGGCGCGGTGCGCGGGGGGTGCCGGGGGCCGCGTCGTCGTGGCGGGGGTTCAGCGCTTCGGTCAGCACCGGGTCGAGTGCTGCCCATTGCCCCTCCAGCGTGTGGCTGCCTGAGGTGCGCAGCGTGTCGGACAGCAGGTCTTCCCACCCGGCGCGCAAGGCTGAGGCGAGCCGTTCGATGCGTGCGACCGACAGGCGGTCCGGCGTGGCGAGGGCGCCGTCAAACACCTGCACCACCAGCACGATGCTGCGCAGCCGCGCCTTTTTCTGGCGCGAGAGTGTGCCGAAGAGGGCGGCGATGGCGGCGTCTTCGGTCTCGAACAATTCCGACCGGATGCAATCGAGGATGAGCTGCCCCTTTTCCCATGGGCTGATCTGGGCGCGGATTTCGTTTTCCGTGACCATGGAGGCGAGCGCGTCGGGGATGTCTTTGGGTGTGCGGAGGAAGACGGGGATCGTGTCGTGTTTGAGCGCGCGGGCGGCGGCGAGGCGGCGGAAGCCGGAGATGAGTCCGTATTCGTGCCCGTCGCGCGGTTGGGAGAGTTTCCAGACCTCGATCGGTTGGCGCAGCCCTTGGGTGAGGATGGAGTGTTCAAGCTCTGTCTGTGCCTGCGCGTCATGCGTGCCGCGGTCGCGGGGCAGGGCGTTTGCGTCGATCTGGGACAGGGGGATGGTGTGAAGTGGGTCGGTCATATCTGGGCCTCTGGGTTGCTGGGCGCAGTATGAGGCCGGATGCGCGTGTGTTGCGCAAAGCAAAGGGGCCCCGTGCGGTGGGGCCCCTTTTTCGGTTATGTCAGCCGTGGTTTAGCTGTTGCCTTCGGGCAGGATCACGGCGTCGATCACGTGGATCACGCCGTTGGACGTTTCGATGTCGGCGCTGACCACGTTGGCCTGTTCGATCTGCACGCCGTTGTCGAGGTCGATGGTGACTGCTTCGCCCTGGACGGTCGTGGCTTCCATGTCGTCCTGCAGGTCTGTCGACATCACTTTGCCGGGCACGACGTGGTAGGTCAGGATCGCTGTCAGCTGGTCCTTGTTCTCGGGCAGCAGGAGGCTTTCGACCGTGCCTTCGGGCAGGGCCGCGAACGCTTCGTCCGTGGGGGCGAAGACGGTGAATGGGCCGTCGCCTTTGAGTGTGTCTACGAGGCCTGCCGCTTGCACGGCGGCGACCAGTGTTTCGAAGGAGCCTGCGCTGACGGCGGTGTCAACGATGTCTTTCTTGGCCGAGCCTGCGATGGCGGCTGTTGCGAAGGCGGCGGTGGCGACTGTGGCCAGAAGTGTCTTGCGGATCATAAAGGTGTCTCCCGTAGATAGGTTGCGATTACCGTCAGGCGGCATCGTGAAGGAAACGTGCGGTTTGCGCCGTTGGATCACGTGGAAATTTTTCCCACCATGCCTTGACGGATGGCCGGGGCTGCCTAAGCCGGGGGCTTTTTTCATTTCCACTCACGACTTTGTTAAGCCGGGCAGAAAACCGCCTGTACTTGCGCCCGTGCCGCGTGCTTTGCACAGTGCGGAAAGATCAGTGGAGGATTGCCCGTGGGATTTGCAATGGCCGTGCTTGAGGTCATGGCCCTCAGCTTTTTTGTTGTGATCGGGATCGCTGCTGCGGTTGCCGTGGTCATGTTTGTTGTGGACCGGGTGCAGACCCATGATGCCATTCGCAGGAACTATCCTGTCATTGGCCGCTTTCGGCATCTGTTTTCGCAGTTGGGCGAGTTCTTCCGTCAGTACTTTTTCGCGATGGACCGCGAGGAGTTGCCGTTCAACCGGGCGCAGCGGGAGTGGATCAAGCGGGCGGGTGAGGGTGTCAGCAATACGGTGGCCTTTGGATCGACCCGCAATCTTGGGATCGTGGGCACACCCATCTTTGTGAATGCGGCCTTCCCGCCGCTGGAGGATCAGTTTGCCCGCACCGCCCCCATGACCATCGGAGAGGGCGCGCGGATGCCTTTCACGGCGCGGTCCTTCTTCAATATCTCGGGCATGAGCTATGGCGCGATTTCGAAACCGGCCGTCCGGGCCCTGAGCCGTGGGGCGAAAGAGGCGGGTATCTGGCTGAACACGGGCGAAGGGGGGCTGAGCCCGTTTCACCTTGAAGGCGGGTGCGACATCGTCTTTCAGATCGGGACGGCCAAGTTCGGGGTGCGGGATGAGGACGGCAACCTGAGCGACGAGAAGTTGCGCGAGGTGGCCGCCCACAAACAGGTCCGCATGTTCGAGATCAAGCTGGCGCAGGGGGCCAAGCCCGGCAAGGGGGGTATCCTGCCGGGGGCCAAGGTGACTGAGGAGATTGCCAAGATCCGCGGCCTGAATGTCGGACAGGACGGCATTTCGCCGAACCGCCATGCCGAGGTGGACGACTGGGACGATCTGCTGGATCTGGTCGGCCACATTCGCGAGGTGACGGGCAAGCCCGTGGGCATCAAGACGGTGGTGGGGGCCGAGGGGCCGATTGCCGATCTGTTTGCGGCCATAAATGCGCGCGGTGCAGAGTGCGCGCCCGACTTTATTACAGTGGATGGCGGCGAAGGGGGCACGGGGGCCGCGCCCATGCCGCTGATTGATCTGGTGGGGATGTCCATCAGGGAGGCGCTGGTGTCCGTCGTCGATCTGCGGGATCAGGCCGGGCTGAAAGAGCGCATTCGCGTGGTGGCGAGCGGCAAGTTGGTGAATCCCGGCGACGTGGCGTGGGCGCTGGCGGCGGGGGCCGACTTTATCACCACCGCGCGGGGGTTCATGTTCAGTCTTGGCTGCATTCAGGCGCTTAAATGCAACAAGAATACATGCCCCACCGGCATCACCACCCATGACAAGCGGTTCCAGAAGGGGCTGGTGGTCAAGGACAAGGAAAAGCGGGTCACTTTATATGCGCGCGATCTGATCCACGAGGTCGAGACCATTGCCCATTCCGTAGGCGTGGCCGAGCCGCGGATGATGCGCCGCCGTCATGTGCGCATCGTGCAGGACGATGGCAGGTCACGGCCGCTGAATGAAATCACCCCGAGTTACAACCCGGTGACAAGGCCGTGAGCGGATATCATTTTCGTAATCGTGCGGAACCATCTATGAGGCATGATGCTTTTAGTCTCGGGAGACACATGAATGGCCCATCGTTGGAAAAACACCCTCACGCGTGCTGATGCGACGCCCATGGCGGCCTATATGAATCGTCGGCAGATCATGGGGGGCGCTTTGGGTCTTGGGTTGATCGGCGCGGCTGGCATGGCGCGCAGCCAGGACGCCGACGCGCTGGTGCCCAATTCCTGGGAAGACATCACACAATATAATAACTTCTACGAGTTCGGCACCGGCAAGAGTGATCCGGCGCGCAATGCGCACACGCTGACGACCGAGCCGTGGACCGTTGTGATCGATGGCATGGTCGACAATCCCGGTGACTACTCCATGGCGCAGATCATGGACGCTATGACGATCGAAGAACGCATCTATCGCTTCCGCTGTGTCGAGGCGTGGTCGATGGTGATCCCGTGGAACGGTTTTGAACTGGCGGACCTGCTGACCATGGCCGGTGTGCAGGACGGTGCCAAATACGTGGCCTTTGAAACGGCGCTGCGCCCCGACGAGATGCCGGGCGTCCGCTTCCCCGTTCTGGATTGGCCCTATGTCGAAGGTCTGCGTCTGGACGAGGCGATGCACCCGCTGACCATGATGGCCACCGGCATCTATGGCAAAACCATCCCGAACCAGAACGGCGCACCCATGCGTTTGGTGGTGCCGTGGAAATATGGGTTCAAGTCGATCAAGTCGATTGTCCGCATCACCGTGACCGAGGATGAGCCGCCCACAAGCTGGAACAAGTCGAACGGGCGCGAATATGGCTTCTATAGTAATGTGAACCCGGAAGTGGATCACCCGCGCTGGAGCCAGGCGAGCGAGCGTGTTGTCGGTGGCGGCCTGTTTGCCAAGCGGCAACCGACGCTGATGTTCAACGGGTACGAGGACGAGGTCGCGAGCCTGTATGAAGGCATGGACCTGCGCGCGAATTACTGATGCTTGTGGACCGGATCAACCAGGCGGCCCGAAAGGTCCCCACATGGACGTTATATATAGTGTCCATGATTCCGGTCCCTGTACTTCTTTATATGGCACAGACCGGGGGCCTTGGCCGTGAACCCGTCAAGGCGCTGGAACACGAGCTGGGTGAGATCGCACTGCAGCTT
>NZ_CANNDS010000001.1:0-897500 GCF_947503415.1 uncultured Tateyamaria sp. | reverse complement strand
GACCGATAGTGAACCAGTACCGTGAGGGAAAGGTGAAAAGCACCCCGACGAGGGGAGTGAAACAGCTCCTGAAACCGAACGCCTACAATCAGTTGGAGGGCCCTTGCGGCCTGACAGCGTACCTTTTGTATAATGGGTCATCGACTTGGTCTATCTAGCAAGCTTAAGCCGTTAGGTGTAGGCGCAGCGAAAGCGAGTCTTAATAGGGCGTCGAGTTAGGTGGATCAGACCCGAAACCGAGTGATCTAGGCATGATCAGGCTGAAGGTAAGGTAACACTTACTGGAGGGCCGAACCCACATCTGTTGAAAAAGATCGGGATGAATTGTGCCTAGGGGTGAAAGGCCAATCAAACTCGGAGATAGCTGGTTCTCTGCGAAATCTATTTAGGTAGAGCGTCATCCGAATACCCCGGGGGGTAGAGCACTGGATGGGTAATGGGGCCCCACAGGCTTACTGATCCTAACCAAACTCCGAATACCCGGGAGTACTAGATGGCAGACACACGGCGAATGCTAACGTCCGTCGTGGAGAGGGAAACAACCCTGACCTACAGCTAAGGCCCCCAATTCATGGCTAAGTGGGAAAGCAAGTGGGACGACCAAAACAACCAGGAGGTTGGCTTAGAAGCAGCCATCCTTTAAAGATAGCGTAACAGCTCACTGGTCTAAATAAGTTGTCCTGCGGCGAAGATGTAACGGGGCTCAAGCCATGAGCCGAAGCTTAGGATGCCGTAAGGCATGGTAGCAGAGCGTAGTGTGACATAGTTCCATGTGTCCTTACCGTCTTCGGGCGGATTGGACACAAGGAGCTTTCTGTGAAGCCGGCGCGTGAGCGATCCGGTGGAGAGATCACTAGTGAGAATGATGACATGAGTAGCGACAAAGAGTGTGAGAGACACTCTCGCCGAAAGTCCAAGGGTTCCTGCTTAAAGCTAATCTGAGCAGGGTAAGCCGACCCCTAAGGCGAGGCCGAAAGGCGTAGTCGATGGGAACCAGGTTAATATTCCTGGGCCGTGGAGTGGTGACGGATCTCGAAGGTAGTTCATCCTTATCGGATTGAATGGGCTGCTAAGAGGTTCCTGGAAATAGCCCTCCTATAAGATCGTACCCTAAACCGACACAGGTGGACTGGTAGAGAATACCAAGGCGCTTGAGAGAACTATGTTGAAGGAACTCGGCAAAATACCTCCGTAAGTTCGCGAGAAGGAGGCCCGGTTCCTAGGCAACTAGGGGCTGGGGGCACAAACCAGGGGGTGGCGACTGTTTATTAAAAACACAGGGCTCTGCGAAGTCGCAAGACGACGTATAGGGTCTGACGCCTGCCCGGTGCCTGAAGGTTAAAAGGAGAGGTGAGAGCCTTGAATTGAAGCCCAGGTAAACGGCGGCCGTAACTATAACGGTCCTAAGGTAGCGAAATTCCTTGTCGGGTAAGTTCCGACCTGCACGAATGGCGTAACGACTTCCCCGCTGTCTCCAACATAGACTCAGCGAAATTGAATTACCTGTCAAGATGCAGGTTTCCCGCGGTTAGACGGAAAGACCCCGTGCACCTTTACTACAGCTTCACACTGGCATCAGGCCAAGCATGTGCAGGATAGGTGGTGGGCTTTGAAGCAGAGACGCTAGTCTTTGTGGAGCCTCCCTTGAGATACCACCCTTGCTTTGCTTGATGTCTAACCGCGGTCCGTTATCCGGATCCGGGACCCTGTGTGGCGGGTAGTTTGACTGGGGCGGTCGCCTCCTAAAGCGTAACGGAGGCGCGCGAAGGTTGGCTCAGAGCGGTCGGAAATCGCTCGTTGAGTGCAATGGCAGAAGCCAGCCTGACTGCGAGACTGACAAGTCGAGCAGAGTCGAAAGACGGCCATAGTGATCCGGTGGTCCCGAGTGGAAGGGCCATCGCTCAACGGATAAAAGGTACGCCGGGGATAACAGGCTGATACTGCCCAAGAGTCCATATCGACGGCAGTGTTTGGCACCTCGATGTCGGCTCATCTCATCCTGGGGCTGGAGCAGGTCCCAAGGGTACGGCTGTTCGCCGTTTAAAGAGGTACGTGAGCTGGGTTTAGAACGTCGTGAGACAGTTCGGTCCCTATCTTCCGTGGGTGTAGGATACTTGAGAGGAGTTGCCCCTAGTACGAGAGGACCGGGGTGAACGAACCACTGGTGGACCAGTTGTCGTGCCAACGGCAGTGCTGGGTAGCTATGTTCGGACAGGATAACCGCTGAAGGCATCTAAGCGGGAAGCCCCCCTCAAAACAAGGTATCCCTGAGGACCGTGGTAGACCACCACGTCGATAGGCCAGAGATGTAAGCGCAGTAATGCGTTCAGTTGACTGGTACTAATTGTCCGATAGGCTTGATTTGATCCAGTAGAAGCAAGACTTCGAAAGATACATCAAGAGCATACACACACAATCAGTCGTACATGACTTGGACATACACAGAGGGCTTTTTCGGTTTGGTGGTCATAGCGCAAGCAAAACACCCGGTCCCATCCCGAACCCGGCCGTTAAGTGCTGTTGCGCCGATGGTACTGCGTCTTAAGGCGTGGGAGAGTAGGTCACTGCCAAACCTAAAAAGCCCTCTGTGCGTATCTCTCTGACGATGATCAATAGAATTCAAGCTGCACGGTTCGCGCCGCTGCAGCTTTTTCTTTTTTCGGGCAGTTGATTTGGCATCCGTTCGGGTGATACCGGCATTTCCATGAACAAGCAGATCATGTGTATCAATTGGGGCACCCGTTACGGTGCGCCATATATCAATCGTCTCTACGAGATGGTCCGCCGCAATATCACACCGCCGTTCAGGTTCGTCTGTTTCACCGACACCCGCGATGGCGTGCGGTCCGAAGTCGAATGCTATGATCTGCCGCCAATGCCGGGCTTCATGCCCAAGAATACCTTGGGAAAATGGCCCAAATCGCGTCTGTGGGCGCCCAAATTGGCAGAATTGTCCGGTCCCATCCTGTTTATCGACCTCGATGTCGTGATTTTGGGCAGCCTTGATCCGTTTTTTGAGTTCGGCAGCCCGGATGATGTGGTCCTCGCGCGCAATGCGGCAAAACCGTTTCACAAACTTGGGCAAACCTCGATTTACCGGATGCCTGTCGGTGCCCTGGCCCCATTGCAGGACATGTTCGCGGCAGATCCGCAGGGGATCGCCGACACATACCGGTTTGAACAGCATTTCGTGACGAAAAACGCGCCCGGGGGCGTGTCGTTCTGGCCGAAGGAATGGGTGACGCATTTCCGTGTTGAATGCATTCCGTCCTTCCCGATGAATTTCTTTGTGGAACCGCGCAAGCCAAAGAACGGGCGTGTCGTCATTTTTGCCGGTGGATTGAACCCGCCAGATGCGATCGAAGGCCAATATGGCAAGGACCGGCCCCACCTTCCGCCAGCCGCCCACATCCGCCGTGCGTTGAAATCAAAGCGCAAACTTCGCAGCATTCGACAGTTTCTGTTGCCATCGTCCTGGGTGCGGGAGGCGTGGACGTCCGCGTCGACCGACCAGCCGGAAGAGCGCACATAAAAGTTGCATATTCGCGCTCTGCCCCCTTGCAGACGGGCTGAACTTGCCATACCTGTCCCGCATTGGCGCGGGATGGAGCAGCCCGGTAGCTCGTCAGGCTCATAACCTGAAGGTCGTAGGTTCAAATCCTACTCCCGCAACCACTGACAACGAACGCCCCGCAGTTCCAACTGCGGGGCGTCGTTCGTTTGTGCCCACCATTTCCATAATAGCACCCAATTCACCATGGAGTTCCACGTCAAACCCAGTGTTTGTTGGTGTGATCTTGATGTGGTCGATCAAGCCCTGGATTGTTTCGATGGCCTTCAACCGAATAGCTGGGTCATTCAGCCCATCCGTCAGTTGCCTGATCTTGGTTCGATATACCTCACCGATGTTGTGGATTGGAACGACCGTGGTTTGCGCCTCACCTTGGCTAACTTCGGCTTCAAGCGATTCTTGTTCAGCTTCCAGATCATCCAGCTTATTTGTGACGCTCTTATTACCAATCCCGTTCATGATGTTCTCGACAATGCGATCAATCTGACCAGTGACCTGACGGAGCCGCTTCTTCTTCGCTGCAAGCTCGGATGTATTGGACTTGCGTAGCCGATCAATCTCTTTTTGAAACTCAGCCGTGAATGCGTCCATGTATTTGGAGTCCAACAGGCTCCGCTGCAATCCAGCGAAGACCCTTTCCTCGATCTCGCTGCGAGGCACGGTCTGTTTGTTGTTACAGGTGCGCGAGGCGCGATACGCCGAACAGCCGTAACGGTCCTTCGCTGTGATGGCCATTGGACCACCACAGAACCCACAAACCAAAGTTCCAGACAAGGCATGTGTCTTGCGATGCTTTCGGTTCAGTGCGCGATTGTCCCCGTCCCTTGGCATGACAATTGTGTTCGCCTCTTGGCGCTCTTTCACACGCTCCCAGAGATCGTCGTCAATGATCCTAAGTTCTGGGACCTCAGTCACAATCCAAGCATCCTCAGGCTGGGGCACAGCCACACGCCGCCCAGACTTTGGGTTCTTGACGTATGCTGTCCGCCCATAAATCAACCGTCCAATATATGCTTCATTGTTAAGCAGACCTGTCCCACGGGCACGTTGCCCGCGAATGGTGGTATCCTTCCAGATATTTCCCTTCGGCCCTGAAACGCCTTCATCGTTGAGAACCTTAGCAATTGTCCTGGGACTCACCCCGTCGGCATACATGTTGAAAATGCGGTTCACGACCGACGCTTGCTCTGGATCGATGCTGCGTTCACCAGGTGCTCCGACACCATAGCCATACCCGACACCCCCAGCAGCCTTGCCGTCCAACACACGTCCACGTTGCCCTCGTTTGACCTTGTCTTTCAGGTCACGCGAGAATTGTTCGGCCACCATCCCCATGATCGCAACCATCATGTGATTCACCTCACCTTGGTGAACAGTGAACAAGCGAATGCCTCGAAAGCTAAGATTCTCATAGAGCTTCGCAGTAACGGCCAGGTTTCTGGATAGACGATCAATATTCTCAGACAGGACGACATCAAAGAGGTTTCCCTCTGCATCCGTTTGAAGCTGTTCAAACGCTGGACGATTGCTCGACCCACCGCTCATGGCCGCATCTGCATAGACGTTCACCACCGACCAGCCTTGCTTCTTGGCGTATTCACGAGCTTCGCGCTCCTGATCAATCAAGGAAGTCTCTTTCTGCATATCCGTCGAATAGCGGCAGTAGATTACGCAACGAGTCATTCTGAGCCTCCTTCATTCAGCATGTCAGCATCTTTCAAGAAATCCAGTGCGGACTGTCGCCCAAACAAGCGGCTCAGGAGGAGGAGTGCATCATCCAGTTTGTCTGGCTGGTGCGCTGTCTTTGTCTTCAACTTTTGATATTGTGGTTTAGTGTGTAGGGATTCCATAATCAGGCCCGTGCTTCGGCCTGAGTTTTCCACCCTCAGTTCCAGTTAATGAAGCTCACATACAGGCACGGCGCTTGCGCACCGTTTACATCGCGTTTGACCTGAGTGTGGTTCGGCTCGGACCTATGGTCGAAGCAAGGGAACATCACAGTGATCTCCACTTGGTATCACATCTGCGATGTTTCAAGTCCCCTTTCCAGAATTAGTCAGTCAATAAAATTTCGACCAGCCCATCGAGATGATACTTAGCCTTCCGCCAGTCACCTGCATGGGCGTCGATCAGTTTCCAGAATGCGGTCCCGTGATCGTGGTGCTTCAGGTGCGCCATCTCATGGATCAGCACATAGTCAATGCAGTTGCGTGGGGCTTTGACCAGATGTGGGTTGATGATGATCTCACCAGATGGTGAACAGCTTCCCCACTGGCGTGACATCTCCAAAAGACGAAACGGCGGCGGTGCATCCACCCAGGGCAGGCTCTTGGCCAAGGCATCAATGCGGCGGCTCAGGTAGTCCCGTCCTCGGACGCGATACCAGGCTCGGAGGCGGACCTTGATGTCGTCCTCAGTTCCTTTGGCTGTCTGCACCTCCAGTCGATTGCCACGCATCCGTGCTGGGGCTGGTGTGCTGTCAGTGGGGATCACCTTGAGCATGTAGCGGCGACCCAGATACAGCACTTGTTCGCCAGAGACGTATTCTCGAGGGCGGACGTGGGCGTAGCGTTCCCTGGCTTCGCTGACATGACCTACGACCCAGCGGGCCCGTTTCTGGACAGCCTGCCTGATACTGTCGTCAGAGAACCCGTGTGGCGCATCCACGGCAACTGATCCGTCTGGGTTCACATGGATTGCGACACGGGATTTGCGGCTGTCGGCGTATGACACTTGATAGGGGATACGATCATCCCCGTATGCCAGAACGAATCCAGTCATGACCTGGTTGCACCAGCGCGAACGATACCGACGATCTGGTCAATCAATGCATTCGCGTCGTCCAGGCCACCAAAGAACTTGAAGTAGCGGGGGAGCAGAGCCTTACGTATCTCAGCCTCGATACTGCCTGGATTGATTGAATGGGTCTGCACGGCATCATCAACCGTGCTGTCGATGTGCATGGCCTCTTCGACCATTGTGTCCTCAGGGTGCTCGGTGTCACCTAGCTGCTCAAGGATTGCACCGTAGTAGGCGGCAGCCCGTGGGTGGTCCGTGAAGCGATCAGGCACACCAGGCGTGTTCCGTGCAACCACCTGCTCTTCCAGGTCCTTGAACAGGGTATATTGCTTCCTTGGATGATCGAACATCGCCTCAGCAGCTTCGATGGCTTCCTTGAGCAGTTCAGAGAACACCCGTTGCGCATAAGGGTCGTCGATCAGGTCTTGTTCGATGGTCTTACGAATCCGCGTCTTGATGACATCCGCTTCAGTGCGTGTCTTCTCGTCAGTCCAATCATCAGGATCGTCTGACTGGCCGAGTGTATCAACGCGGATGAAGCCCTCAGGATCAACAACCTCTTGGCCGATGACCTGCTTGTCCACCATGCGGCGGATTTGGTCTTCGTATTCTGAGAAGTCCACAGTTTCTTGGGCGTCACGCTTTGCCTGCACCCGCAGTTCCGTGAAGAACCGCAGATCGCGTTTATAGCCCTGGATGGTCTTTTCATCGAACGCCCCGTCCTCGAAGAACGTTCGTGATGACAGGGCCAGTTTCAGGCACATCCCAAACTTGGTCAGGGCATCATAGAAGTCCTCGCGCACCTTCTGGTTTTGGTCGATGCTATGGCCCGTTTCATCTTCGGCGATTTGAGGGACCAGCACACGGCGGAACTGTTCCGTGTCCTGCTTGTTCGCCACGTCTGCAAAGATCGCCCACAGGGCATCATGTAGCCCAGGGAGGCGCTTATACTCGACCGATACGTTGGACACGGTGCCTGCCAGATCATCAATCTCATATCCAGCCTGCGTTTCCTCTGCCAGGTTCTGGTAATCCTGAATCGATGTATCAAGCTCGGCGAGGATGCCACGGTAGTCGATCAGGTATCCGAACTGCTTGGCCTCATGCAGACGGTTCACACGTGCAATCGCCTGGAGCAGGTTGTGCCCCTTGAGATGCTTGTCGATGTAGAGGACGGCATTGCGCGGTTCATCAAAGCCCGTCAGCAATTTGTCCACGACAATCAGGATATCTGGGGCCCCATCGGTGCTGAACCGCTCGATGACCTCGGTCTCGTAGGTCTCCGCATCATTGCCAACGTTCATCTTCCACCAGGTTTGCACCTCTGGTGTCTTAGCCTCGTCGGTATCCTCATGACCTTCCCTGGTGTCGGGAGCCGAAATCACAACCGCACTGGTCACCATGCCCGTCAGATCGAGGGCGTTCTTGTAGCGGATCGCTGACAGCTTACTGTCCGTCGCAAGTTGCGCCTTGAGACCCAGTCCCAGCTTGGCAAAGTTTTCAGTGAAATGCGTGGCGATGTCCCAGGCGATCAAGTCAATGCGACCACCAGCACCGTAAACCTGGCCACGGCTGGAATACTTCTGCTTCAGGTCCGATTTTTGACTATCCGTGAGCCCCGTCGTGATCTTGTCGAACCAGGCATCAATAGCGGTATCGTTGATATCGACGATGGGCTTTCGTTCTTCATAAACCAACGGGGTGACGGCCCCGTCCTCAACCGCATCCTGCATCGTATAGGCATGAAGAATCGGGCCGAACTTGTTGCGGGTCTTGTCCTCCTTCAACAGCGGTGTCCCAGTGAAGGCGATGAAGGCCGCATTGGGCAGGGCCTGACGCATCCGTTCATGGTTTTCTCCACCCTGGCTGCGGTGTCCCTCATCGACCAAAACGATGATCTTGTCAGATGCGTTCTTGCACTCTGGCAGCTTGGTGGCCGAATTGAACTTCTGAAGCAGCGTGAAGATGATCCGCTCCGACCCTAAGCCGATCCGCTTGGCCAGATCACGACCCGACTGGACCTTGGAGGTCTCGCCCTCCTTCTTGGTGGCCACAGCAGACCCAAAGGCTCCGCCCGTCATGAAAGTTGCAGCAAGCTGCTTTTCCAGGTCCACACGGTCGGTCACGATGATGATCCGACATCCAGCAAGCTCCGCATCCAGCAGAAGCGCCTTGGTCAGGAACACCATCAAGTTCGACTTGCCCGACCCCGTGGTGTGCCAGATCACGCCACCCTCACGGCTACCGTCGGGTTTCTGGTTCGCCACCTGCGACAGGATCGCCTTGGCCCCCTGGACCTGCTGATACCTGGCCGCGATCTTGCCCAGCTTACGGTCGAAGAAAATGAACCGTCTGGTGAAGTCCAGCAAACGGTCTGGGCGCAGCAGGCTTATGATCAACCTATCCTGCTCTGTGGGCAGCACAGGGCCGCTGTGGAGCCTGTCGAAGTCATCCCGCATCCACTTGGGCTTGTCCGCAAACAGGGCCGTGCTCTGGGCCTCTGACAGGGGCGTGGACTTCACGGCCTGCATCTCGGCTTCGGTGATCTCTTCCTCGGTCCAGGCTCCCCAGAACTTTGCAGGTGTGCCTGTGGTGCCATAGCGCCCGTCCGTGCCAGAGATCGACATCAACACCTGTGAATAGGCGTAAAGGTCTTGGATGCCGTCGGGCTTCTGATTGCGGAGGTGCTGACTGATCCCCTCGGTGACCATGGCGGCGTCCTTGGTCGATGACACAGGCCGCTTTGCCTCGATCACCACCAGGGGGATACCGTTGACGTAGCACACGACATCGGGCCGATAGCGGCCCATCCCAGCGGGGCGTTCGACGCTCGACTCGTCGGTGACGTGCAGGGTGTTTGCACTCGGATCAGTCCAGTCGATCAGGGGCACGGTGACGGATGTGCGCTGGCCATCCACGAACTCGGTGACGGTTATGCCGAGGGTCAGATGCTTGTAGATCGCCTCGTTTGCAGGGATCAGCCCTTCATTCAGTCCTGTCGCACTGATGTCACGAATCACCTGATCAATGCCGCCTTGGGACAACGGATAGCTCTGGCCCTTAAAGTCGAACCGATGCGCCTTGAGCCGTTCCCGCAGCACAGGCTCTAGCAGCACAGACCGCTCCGACCCGCGCAGGCCCAGTGCGTCGGTAGGGGACAGATACGTCCAACCCATGGCCATCAGCACATGCAACGCTGGCAGTTTTGAGGCCGCTTCTTCGCGGGTGTCAGGGGTGCGGTTCGTCATGCTCATATCCTGTCGAATACCGATCCAACACGCGGTTCAAACAATTGTTGATACCGTTTCGTCGCGTAGTCGTCGGTCATGCCAGCGAGATAGTCGCAGATCACCCGTTGCTTTAGATCGTCAGTCTCCGCCTCTTCGTAGCGTTTTACGTCACGGGGTGGGAGCAACCTGGTGGGATCAGTTGCAAAGGCATGGAAGAGTTCGGTGACGATCTTCTGTCCTTTGAACTCAAGCTGTTGAACTGTGGTGGTAAAGATCACACGTTTAACGACCAACTCCTGCAACACATCCAAAACTTTGCGGGCATCAGGTGCCAGCACTGCCTGATGGCCAAAGATTGGGTTGCCAAAGCCATGTGGGTTGGATGTGTTCAGAGTCGTGTGCCGAATGCAGAAATCAACCAATGCTCCAATTGCGTTCTTTCGTTGATATGTGTGAGATGAGAACAGGTGACCCACCAGATCGTCATAAGACTGGCCATCGGACCAAGCACAGAATCCAGCGATGTCTTCGGCACTCACGGCTTCCATGAATGATGCGCGGTCGATCAAGCCCAAACCTATCGCATCTTCGAGGTCGTGCACCCCGTAGGCGATGTCGTCAGCGATCTCCATGATTGAGGTATCTAGGGAGTGATGCTGGGTCTTCTTGTGTTTCTTGTCGCCCTGATCTTCGAACTCACTGCTGATCCGTGGCCAATCACCAAGGTCTTTGGCGATCCAGTTGACGACTTCAGTCTCAGTATCCAGGTAGCATTTGGGCGGCTTGAATGGCTTGGCTTTGAACACGGATGACGCACTGGCGTCCGCACCTTCATACTGCTTCTTGTTCACCACGGCGCTTAGCGGCGCGGGATACTTCAGAACACCCAGCAGTGACCTTCGGCTCAGGTTCATGCCGAGTGTCTCATGGTAGGGTTCAATCAGAGCCATAATGCGCAGGGTTTGGCCGTTCCCCTCAAAACCACCGTGGTCAATCATGCAGCGGTTCAGAGCGATCTCACCACCGTGACCAAAAGGCGGGTGCCCCAGGTCGTGGGCAAGACAGATGGTGCGGATCAGGATCGGGTCGGGCAGCACCTTCAAGGTGTCCTCATCACCTTGTGCATCCTTGATGAACCGTCGTGCGATGCCTTCGCCGATCTGGCTGACCTCCATCGAATGGGTCAGACGGGTGCGGTAGAAGTCACTGTCACCTACACCCAGCACCTGGGTCTTGGCCTGTAGTCTGCGGAAGGCGGCAGAGTGCACGACCCTGGCATAGTCCCGTTCATAAGGGGTGCGTCCATCTTTGGTAACACCACCGTCTCTGCGTTCTTCCCAATACGTCATTCAATCCACTCTCATACAAAATACTTCAATAAATCAGACTACCACCCGCCGTTTGCCCGTGAGCAGTTGCTGCATCAGGGCCTTCTTTTCGGTGCGAAGTTTGGCCAACTCACGTCGATGCACATCAACCTTAACCTCTGCACTGCCAATCGCACGGGCTATCAGTTTTTGTTCGGTGAGTGACGGGACACTCAGGCGGGCACGGAAGAAATCAGTTGAACTCACATTCAACAATCCATGGTTGCGGGCACCTTCTTGGGCAATCTTGTAGATTTCATGATTAAATCGCCCAGCTTCAAAGAAATGACGGAAAAACTCTCGACTGTTCGCACCTGCATCCGTCAATGCGAAGCAAAGGTAGAGGCTGGAAACAACCCCTGGCTCATCGATCTCCAGCATCTTGATTGCACCTAAGGGGTAACCTTGGGAGTAGCTCTTGTTGAATGCGAAGTCGCCCTGGTGAAGCAGGGTGTAACCGCTGAGGTCTTTGGCCGCGACGCGCTTGTTGAAATACGTCTCTTGCGAGACCAGCCCATGCTGTGCCGATATAGTAAGAACGTTGTCGTTGCCGACTGTATTCTTCCGTCTTACCCGTGAAAATACATCCTCGAACCGCAACTCTTGCCAGGGTTGGCCTTCGAACTCTGGGAAGCGGCGGCGGCCTGTGAGGAGGGATTGCATGAGGGCGCGTTTTTGGGCTTTGGCGGTGGCAAGCAGGGCCTCTGTCTTCTCGATGGCCGCATCCCAGGTCGAGAGGATATCCGCGATCTTCCGTTGTTCGAGAAGTGGGGGATGTGGAATGGTAATCTTACGCAGGGCGTCCAACGACACCTCTGTAAATGTGCTGCCCTTGGCGACTGCCAAGACTTGCCGCATTGCGATGTCAGAAGCCAGGACATATCGCACAAACCTGTTGTCATAGTCTGGACCTACAGCAATTCTAGCGGTTCCTTGGGTAAGGTTCGCTTCTGGAAGACCATCAGGAACGATGCTGGTTGCACCAGTGTTACCACGGAGCGAAAACACGATGTCACCAGGTTGGACTTTTGATCGGTGATATTTTTGATGAATCGAAAGCGCGGTCTTTGTGAGTGTAATGGGCTGAATGGTTTTGCCCACGTCTGAACTCTTGATGTAAGGCATCCCGCCTTCATCATGGTCACCAGCTTGAACAATGCCGTAGACAATCTTCTTCTCGGCGACATTGGCCAGTGTCGTATCTGACCAGTCCTCAATCTGCAAAACCAAGCTCCTGCAAATACTCTGACATCCGCGCTTCCAACTCGGCCAGATCATCCTTGAGCTTCATCCGCTCGGCACGGACGGCCATCAGGTCGATCTCTTCTTCCTCCTCGAACGTGTCCACATATCGGGGGATGTTCAGGTTGAAATCGTTCTCCACCACCTCAGCCCGTGTGGCGCGGTAGGCGTATTTGTCCACTGTGTCCCGTGCGGCGTAGGTCTGGACGATCTTGTCGATGTGTGTGGCGTCCAGTGCGTTCTGGTTGGTGCCAGAGATGAACTCACGGGATGCGTCGATGAACATCACGCTGTCGTCGGGCTTGTGTTTGCGGAACACCATCAGGGCGGCGGGGATGCCCGTGCCGAAGAACAGCTTTTCAGGCAGGCCGATGACGGCATCGAGCAGGTTTTCCTCGATCAGCTTTTGGCGGATTTTACCCTCGGACGATCCACGGAACAGCACCCCGTGGGGCACGACCACGACAGCGCGGCCCGACTTGGGCTTCAGCGTCTCAATCATGTGCAGGATGAAGGCATAGTCGCCCTTGGTCTTGGGCGGGATGCCACGGCGGAAGCGGGCGAACTTGTCGGTCTCGGCGGCCTCGGTGCCCCACTTGTCCAGGGAGAACGGTGGGTTGGCCACCACGATATCGAAGTGGCGAAGGGCGTCGTTTTTGGTGCGCAGTTTGGGATTGCGGATCGTGTCGCCCCATTCGACCTGGTGGTTTTCCTCGCCGTGCAGGAAAAGGTTCATCTTGGCCAGCGCCCAGGTGGAGCCGATGGCCTCTTGCCCGAACAGCGCATAGCCCTTGCCACCGCTGTTGCGGATCAGCCTGCCGCATTTCATCAGCAGGGATGCGGAGCCACAGGTCGGATCGCAGATGTGGTCCCCAGGTTGCGGGTCGGCCAAACGAGCCATCAGGTCGGACACCTCGGCGGGGGTATAGAACTCGCCAGCCTTCTTTCCCGCCGTGGCCGCAAAACGGGAGATCAGGTATTCATAGGCCCCACCGATGATGTCGAGTTGCCCGACACGGGAGGGACGCAGGTCGAGGGCATCCTTGGCGAAGTCTTCCAGCAGGTGACGCAGGATATCGTTCTTCTGTTCCTCATCTCCCAGCTTGTTGGAGTTGAAGCTGATGTCCTGGAAGACATCACGCAGCTTGTCCCCGTTGGCCTCTTCGATGGCATGGAGGGCCTTGTCGATGCGTTCACCATTGCCCGCCTCGTGCCGCCGTTTGTGCAGGGCGTCGAAGCTGGCCCCATCAGGCAGCTTGAACGCCTCTTGCTGCATCATGGCCTCGACCAGTTCTGGGCTGTCGGGGTGTTCTGCCTGGTAACGGGCCTGGTGGTCCTTCCACACGTCACTCACGTATTTAAGGAACAGCAGGGTGAGCACGTAGTCCTTGTAGACGGACGGATCGACGACACCCCTGAAGGTATCACATGCCCCCCACGCAGCTTTGTTGATTTCGGCTTGGGTGACTGGGGTCATTTTTGGCTTGCCTGCTTGAAGAGGAGGGCAACGAGGCCCTGGTATTTTTCGGGGTCGAGGGGGTCGGTCGGCGGGCTGGTTCGGCCCCGTGTTTCTTGACGAAGGATTTCAACGACGGCTTCGCCAACCACATCAGGCGGCGGCTTGGCGTCCTGGCGTTGCACCTCTTGTTCCACCATTGCCACAATCTCACCAATGCGGCTGTAGAGTGCGGTGTATGACTGTGTGGTCGCGTCGATCCCCTTGAACAATGCATATGGGTCCACCTGGTAGATGGCCGCAATAATGAACAAACGTTCTGCCGTGATAGTTTCTGTCTTGTTCTCCATCCTCCAGATTTGGACCCTGCTCACACCTAACTTTTCCGCCGCCTCGTTCACGGTCAAACCTGCACGTTCTCGTGCTTCCCTGATGCGGTCGTATAGATGTTCCACGATGTCGCCTGATGATACTTACGTTTCACCATATGTAACGTTTTGGAATAAAATGCAACAGTCATGTAAGTTACCTATAGCGAATCAATTTGTTTCACGATAGGTAACGTTGCTATGACACTCAAGGATTACCTCGATCAGAACAAACTCAGCCTCAAGGTCTTTGGGGACCGCTGCGGGCTCAGTGCACCTACCGTTCTCCGTGCTCGTGACGGGATCAACATACCCTCCCGCAGAACGTTACAGGCGATTGTCACGGCCACTGGTGGGAAGGTGAGCATCCAGGACCTGATCAGCGTCGATGATGAGGCAGCCGAAAGTAAAACCGACCACCAGAAGCACGAGAAGATATAATGATTGACGTTTTCCTCATGTCACTTACGAGCCCGCAGATCATCGCCTTATTCGGTGTGACAGTCATCGGTGGCCTGCTGACAGGATTCTTCTGCCTCTTCCCTAGTGAAGCAGTGATCGGTTTGGGGGCAGTCATTTTCTTCCAGGTGGTGTTGTTCTGGACATCCGCGCACTTGGACTCGGTCTTGTATGCCTTCGAGGCGGGCATCATGAACTTCAGCCCTGGTGGCTACATCGGCCTTCACCATGCAATCCAGCTTGGGGTCTTGTGGTTCAGCTTCTGGCTGGGTCGATCCATAGCACTCGGCGGGGCACGGTGAGTGGTCGTCCCGTCTTTACAACCCCGCTGGTGGTCTGTGGGTTTGCAGTTGTAATGATATGCGCGGCGTCGGGTTCAGGCGCGCAGACTATCGACGGCCTATTTCAACCTGTCGGCTCCGATTGGTCATGTTCACCCGACCAGATCGGCATAGAGGGCGGCGCTTTGGCAATCCATGGCGGGGTCTTCCAAGGTGTAGAGAATCAGTGCGATCTGACATTGCCTGTAGCACTCGACGACGGCACCCGTTTTACCGCCGTGTGTTCCGCCGAGGGCAGCACTTACCGCGAACAGATGACGATCACACCGACGGTGGATGGTGTGCGGATCGACAGGGTCAGTGGAACAGCCTTCTGGGACCGCTGTGAGCCGCCCAAAGCAGCCTCCATTGCATCATCGTCCAGCAACGGACCATGGACCTTCAGCGGCGGCCAGGGCGTCTACGAGAGCGGCACCAGTGATGGCAACGGCAACTCGGTTACGTTCACGTGCAATGACATCGGCGAAAATGGCGGGCTCTATGTCGAACTGGATGGGGAGCCTGCCCCTGGTGGCCAGATCAGTATTGATGTGGATGGAACAGTATTTGCCATGACCGTTTGGGCAGAGGGTGGACAGATCAATACTGAGTGCAGCGTCTGCGGCCAGACCTACACCGCGCTTTGGGGTGCCACGGCCTCTGGCAACTTGATGACGGTCACAGCCTCAGAGGGGCGCTCTGCCGCGTTCAGCTTGAATGGATCACGTGATGCCCTCGGTGATGTTGCCTGCCAGCCTGACGACGGGTTTTGAAGGGTGCGAACCAGTCCCTTGGTGTCTGTGGCCTAATCTTATCGTCAGAGTTCAAACAGGCCGTCTTCGAAAGGTTGCTCGAACGCCAGCACATCCGTCGACAGTTGGGTATCAAGCCTCTAAACATCACGGTGCTTTACTGGCGAAAGGTGCAGAAGCATGAGAGTTCTTAGCTGTCCAATCAGTAAATACTGGTGAACCTTAACCAGGAGCAGCAGCATGGCCGAAGTCCCAGGATCGAACATCAGAGACGATCTTCCCACCGAACTGCATCAGTTCATCGAAGAGATGGCTGACGAGGAAGTCCTCATATTCCTCAGGAGCTTCATTGTTGTGGGTGCCAATGAGAAAAGCCAAACCACCATCGGTGATCTGGTCTACGAGATGCTGCTCTGGCCCTACGTCAAGAAGGTGTGGAGGGAAGCTGAGGGCAGTCCTGGTGTCGCTGGTCGGATCAGGATGCTCATGGACACCCTGCGGATCAGCGAGGCTGCTCTGGAGGCCGAGACAGGCCGTAAGCGGAGGGTTCCAAGGATCGTGAACCTGAACGCCTTCCTGGAGCAATATGCCGAAGGGTCCGTGTTCGCCTGATTGGCGTTCGGTGGGTGGATACACGAACCCATGAGGCTACACCTTGTCTTGCTACAGCAAGATCAATAATGCGATGATATGGCAAGCACTGTAGCACTTCCAAAACTCTTTCTTCGTGGCAATCGTTGGTATGTCCGTGTCCAGGTGCCAAGGCCAATGCAGGCCACATTGAAGCGCCGCGAATACTGGGTGTCATTGCAAACCTCCGACAGATCGATTGCCCTGGAAAGGTCCGCCCATGCCGTGGAACAAAAGCGTCGTCAGATCGAACATGCATATCGAGAGGCCAACAAGGGGCAGGCCGACGACCTGATCAGGTCCCTCCTTCCTGGCGATGCTGATGTGCCAGACCGTGTAGGACTACCCCAGAGTGAACGGCTGCGCAAATATGACCACCTCAGCAAAGCCGAACTTGTCGGGCTGCTGGAGGCCCAGGACCGCAGCAGAAAGCTTGGTCTCGTGTGGGAGCATGACCGCATTGGCCACCAGGCCAAAGGTGATCAAACCGTTCCCATCGCGCGGCTCGACCTCACATTGTGTGACAAGGCGGCCCCTTGGGAAAACCTCATAATCGAAGGTGACAACTACGATGCCCTGCGATGGCTACGGTTGTCGCATCGTGGTCGGGTCAAATGCATTTACATCGACCCGCCTTATAATACAGGCAACACCGACTGGGTATATGACGACCGATACCGTGACCCTGGGCATCGCTTTGAGCAGTCCACCTGGTTGGAGTTCCTCTACCGCCGTCTTGTGCTGGCCCGTGATCTATTGACCGACGATGGTGTGATCTTGATGTCGATTAGCGATGAGCAGCGGGCCGTTGCCGAGTTGGTGATGAAGGAGGCCCTACCTGACCTCCAGCATGGAAGCTTGGTTTGGCGCACCAGGAACGGCTCGAACGCCGACCAGGGTATCTACCTGAGTGCTGACCACGAGCATGTCCTCGTTGCGGGCAAACGCGGCTTCGCCTTCGCTGGCAACGCCAAGAGCTATGCAGCCTATGCCAACCCCGACTTCGATCCACGGGGTGATTGGCAGGCTGTTCCAATGAAGCTGAGCTTTTCGCATCTGGAACGCCCGAACCTCTACTACCCACTGCACGACTCGAAGACGGACATCTATTATCCATGCAATGCTGACTCTGTATGGCGGTATGCAACACGTAAGCGCCTACCCAGGGGCCGCCGACTGCAAACACAGCCTGTCGAGGACTTTATTGCTCAGGGCCGCATCGTGTTCCCCCTTGAGCAGCGGGTAGAGACGTTTTCCACCCTGGATGATCTCAAGAGCGCGATAGACAAAAAGGACGTTCCACTGAGCGGTGGAGTCCCGATCCTCCGACATGATCTCCCTGACCTCGAATTCTGGGTTGGCAAGAAAATAGGATACGGCACTCCATGCCGAAAGCTATTCAAAGACGAACTGCAACGCACGACACAGCCACTCTCAAGCTGGATTACCCGCCCGTCAGACACGGACACCTCGAACGACGGCAACATCCAAATTCAGGCAGGTTCATACACCGAGGGCACAAAAGAGGTCCGCAGGTTGTTCGGATCGAAGACGTTCAACCACCCCAAGCCCACGTCGTTGATCCGTGAGCTACTTCGCCAGTCAACATCCGCCAATGACCTGATTCTCGACTTCTTCGCGGGCTCAGCAACAACTGCTCAAGCTGTAATGGAACTGAATGCCGAAGACGGTGGTAACCGCCGCTTTGTCATGGCGTCATCGACGGAGGGGACAAATGATCGACCCGACAAGAACCTGTGTCGCGATGTGACCGCCGAGCGTGTCCGCCTGTTGAACGCCTCCGCTGAAAAGCGGCACACAGACCTGTCAGCCGCCTTCGCGTATCTCCGCATACATGACCTCGACCAGCGGCACCTCGACCATGCCCTGCGACCCTCAGATGCGTGGACAAGCCTTGAGGCCCTCCACGGCCTGCCCCTGACCCCATTCGATCCAGATAGCCCCTGGAACGTCCATGTAGGTCAGGAAATGACACTGGTGCTGGTTAATCGGTTCGACGCAGTATTGATCGAGTGGTTAGGTCAACAAATGTCAAAGACCTGCTACCTGTATGCTTGGGACCAAGGGCCATTTGAACAACAGTTCATGGAAATGGGTATCCAGGTGAGGCCCATCGTTCAGGCGCTGAAGCAGGCCGCGCTATAAGACGAAGTCAGGCTGCATTTTCGAAAGCAAGATCGTTTTCAGCTTCAGCCTCAAACAATTCACTCCAGTATGACTGGATGCAATCTTCCAGGATCGCACCTAGCTCACGGCGTTCTTCGGCCCTGATCTCGGCCAGCATGTCGATGGCATCCTGATCCAGGTTGCGCACGGAAAAGCGTTTCATCATTGGTCGTCCTCCTACTGGTATTTAGGGATGATCGGCCTTGGGGCAGACCTGTATCTGACTATCGTGGAATCCTACTTCCTACCCTGGTTCCCAAGTCTGACTACGGTCTGACTAAATACCGATGTCCGTGGGAGCGGATGTTGGCCACTCACCTGATGTCCACCCCCCGATTAACGCTTCGGCGAAAATCTCACTATGTTCCCTCGGTCCAAAGCAAAAGATCGGAAAGGATCATAGCATGGCACGACCAACGATGCGCAGGATGCGCGACAATATCGAGGCGACCGCAATCGGGAAAACAGGACTGGCGAACGATCAGCACTACAAGAGACGAATCCTTGAACGAGAGTTCCAGGCAACAGGAAACTTGGCCATTGCCTCCGTTTTGAACCAGCAGCAAACAGCAATGGACCGCGCCGACGCAGCGAAGCGATACAACACAAGACCTAGGCGGACGCGTCAGGCCGATGGCCTTCGAACAAGGAAGGACTTCAAGTCTCCTGAGGGATTCAACGCATGTGGCTCTGTCCAGGGGCGATCCTATGCAAGCCGTGCTGGAGAACGCATGGAAAAGAAGCAGCAGGGCTTCCCAGATGTGATGCGCCACCCAACCACCGTCAACAATATGATCCTGCCGCTGACAGCGGATGCAAAGTCCAGCATCGATGCATGTCGCAGTCGAATGCGAGATGCATTGAGCCCATTGACTGACGGTGCACAGGTCTCAGGTCGTTTCCACTTCGCCATGGAGACCGCTGGGTATCTGGCCACGATCTTTCCTCAGGACCAATGGCCCGTCGGCTTCGATCCAATCAACCGTCCCGATGAGGTCTTCGCCCTGCTGCACTGGCACGGGATCGTCGCTGACCCTTATCTGAGCAAACAAGAAGTTCGCCGTATCGTCAGGGAAGCGTTCCCAGGCTGTCGCAGGGTTTGTGTCGCGACTGTTCAGCCAGAACGCATCAACAAGCATGGTGAGGTCACCCACGGTGCCCAGGGCTATCTGGAATACTCTGCCATGGAGAAGACCGAGGTTAAGTTGGACACCACTGAGCAGAAGAAGGATGCCGTGATTGGTCATGCCCTCCTGGGTGGTCAGGTCAACAAACGCAATCTTTCCTTCTCGATGGGCAAGTCCCTGGATGTGACTGGTGTCAGTATTGACCCTGCTCGTGTGATCGAACTCCAGGTGCAGGAACGGTTGGCCTATGTGAAACGAAACTTCGCCAAGCTTTCATATGCAGAGCAGTTCATTCATCTGTGGATGTCAGGATGGAACCAGGTCGTTCATAAGCCCCAGCCTTGGCTTCGACATGGTATGATTACTAGGAGTTCCTTTGTTGCCTTCCTCTCTCTAGTTAAGAAATGGTGCGGCGACCCAGACGCTGAAGATACATGTTTTTATGACTATCTGGACGCCCGCCTGGAATAATAGGCTCAGCAGGGCCGAGCCGTCCCAGATGTAAGCCTGGGTGCCGTCCTCGACGCTGCTGATCACCAAAACCACCCAGCTACAGCATTGAAACCCACGCTGAACTGCCCGCATTAGACCATCTCAACACCAGGTTCATTCTGGTGAATGAGACAGGCATGAAAATCAGCTAGGCACTCAACGACGACCGTTCTTTCCCTGGAAGCCAGCGATATAGGGTCGGGACTGAAACCCCCACCGCAGCAGCAGCATCCCTGACAGCGGTGCCATTCGCCAAAAGTTCACGGGCCGCGTTGATCTTGTCGTCAGTCATCTTCTTCGGACGCCCACCGACCCGACCCTTTGCCTTCGCGGCCCTGAGCCCCGCTTGGGTCCGCTCTATGATCAGATCACGTTCGAAGGCTGAGATTGCCCCCATGACGTGGAAGAGCAGTCTTCCGCCAGGGGTCTTGGTGTCGATGGCCTCGGACAGGCTCTGGAACTCGATGTTGTCCTGGTTGAGCCGATCCATGATTTCGATCAGATGTGGGAGGCTACGAGCCACACGATCCAGCTTGTAGACCACCAGCTTGTCATCAGCGTGTGGACGTAGGTAGGCCAGTGCTTCATTCAGCACGGGCCTGTCCTTCTTCGCACCAGATGCGGTCTCTATGAATATCTTCTCACACCCCGCCGCCTTCAGTGCCGCGATCTGGGCGTCATGGGTCTGTGTGTCTGTGCTGATCCGTGCGTATCCAATCTGCATTCGTTCTCCTTCTCAAAACTCGTGACCATCTTAGCAGGAATAGTGATTCGTTACGATAGGGGTTTATGAGAAATTCAGAACCAACGCTACACGGGCCGTTAGCAGCGGGAAGCCCAAGGGTAACGATAACCTTGAAACCAACCGATTTTGAGACACGGCCAAACTTCTTAAAGAAACCGACCAACCGTCAATCTGTATGTTTGGTATTCCTCACCATACTGATCAACAAGCCAAGGTTCTTCGGCGAACGGTGCGGCGGCTAGGACAACAATGGATGCAGACGCGATCAGCAATGCATTTGGTGACGCCGACATCAACGTCCAGCCGAGCACGATCATCATATCTGATACATATTGCGGGTTACGGGAATACCGATACAGCCCTGACGTTCTCAGGTTACCTGGCGCACCGCCTGTTTGATCGACGCCAAACTTCAGCACTTCCGACCACACACCCAGATTGCCCAGGACGATCAACGTCCCTCCCAAGGAGTATCTGATAGCAGCGGGAATGGACCAAGACCCCCACTCCATGACACCAACTGCGATCATGGTGCCAAACAGGGTGAAGGTTGGCACCCACACCAAGATCGGTGTCAGTGCCGTATACTCTTTTGGCGGCCACAGTCGGCGTTCGGGATAAGCGATGGACCAGACAATCGCTGCCAAGGTCCCGAACGCAATAGCGATCCCCATGGTGGTAAGCAGAACGACCGTCATGTTGCCCCATGGATGTGCTGCATCGCATCTCGACGTTCCTGCAAAGCCTGACGCACGATCTGAAACGCCGACGACAGGAACAACGTCGCCATAATCCCCGCAACGATCAGGTCTGGCCAACCTGTCGCAGTTCCCCAAACACCGAGGGCGGCAAAGACAACTGCCACATTGCCGATGGCATCGTTGCGTGAACACAGCCACACCGATCTGACGTTGGCATCTCCGTCTTTGTATCGAACCAGCAGCAGAACGCTGGCCAGGTTTGTTGCAAGTGCCATAACACCTACGCCCCCCATGATGCCCGCTTCAGGCACTCCAACGTAGAATACGCGGTAAAGGGTCGAGCCGAAGACCCAGAGGCCCATCAAGAGGAGGCTCAGCCCTTTTGCCAATGCAGCATTCGTGCGCACCTGAATGGACGCACCAATGACCGCCAGTGAAATGCCGTAGGTCAGGGCATCACCTAAGAAGTCCAATGCATCGGCCTGAAGAGCCTGAGACTGGGCATAGTGACCCGCCGACATCTCGACCACAAACATCGTGGCGTTCAGGGCGATGACGATCCAAAGGCGGCGTTTGTAATCAGCCGAGACGCCTTCGAACTTCGCATCATGTCCGCAGCAACCCGACATTACATAGCCTCCTTCACATTCGGATGTTGAGGGGGCAATGCTGTTGCGGGACCGTTAGGGATGGTCGGCACCAGGCCACGACGGAGGCGTTCCACACGTGCATTCATCCAGTGGCGGATCATGAGTCTATACAGCAATCCTTTGATGCCACGCAGTTGCTGGTGTTCCGTGTAAAATGCATCTGGTGATGCGAATGCCCCCAAGTCGGCGTTGATCCCCGTTCTCTGGATATATGTGTCACCCCCAGACCAGGCGACAGCAGGGGCATGGAGGTTGTCCGTGCCAGCACCAAATCCGCAGATACTGTCCTGATCGGGGAAAGCTCTTTGCAGTGCATTCAGCACGGCATCATCGAGGATGAAGCCCTCAAGGGTGATCCACCTCCCGTCCAATAAGACTTCTACCCATGAGTGCAGGATATTGGTCGGTGCGAGGGGGTAGACGATTTCGGGAACGATACCACGTTGCAGCGACTTGTGGATCGTGAAGCCATGGAAGCGGCATGGCAAATCCATCGCCCGCAGCAATGCCATCAGTAGGGTGGTCTTTGTATTGCACTGACCATAACCATCCCGCAGCACGTCGGAGGCTGGCAAGGTGTCGTCGCTGTTGTAGCCAAATGCGATTTCATTCCTGACAAACTCATAGGCGGCTTCTGCCCGCTCAGCAGGTTCAAGTTTGGACCACCCACGATCCGCAATCAGTGACTGGATCGGGCCTGCTGAGTAATTGAGGAGTGGGGTCTGTTGGGTCGTTGGATCAGAGGACATACGAATCGCCTTTTCTTTGTGTCCCACCCTATCTACAACCTCTAGTCACTAGAGCTTCAAGAGGTAAATCGCATGTTTTCTATCGGGCAATTGTCAAAGCAGACGGGTGTGAAAGTTCCTACCATTCGATACTACGAACAGGTTGGATTGCTGGTGTCCGCAGGTCGCACCGAAGGCAATCAACGACGATATGACAAAGAGGGTCTGGAACGGCTGGGCTTCATCAGACATGCCCGTGACCTTGGATTCTCCATCGAAGCCATCACCGCGTTGATCGATTTGCAGCAACATCCTGACCGATCCTGCCAAGAGGCCACCGAGATCGCCCAGCATCAACTGACCGACGTGCGTGAGAAGCTGCTAAGACTCAAGGCACTGGAAACCGAACTGGTTCGCATCGCAGACGGATGCGATGGCGAGGGAAGTTCAGAAGAGTGCTATGTTCTGGCATCATTGGCTGACCACGAACACTGTCGTGGTGAACATTGATGCAATCTGGCAAAATTCGCTTCGTTGTCAGTTAGACTTCCAAAATGACAACCATTCGCTTTCGGTGGGTGCGAACTCCCGCAACCAAAAACGCCGTCCCTCGGGGCGGCGTTTCCCGTTTCAGGGGGCTGATGATGCGCGTTTATGTCGTGGGCCCGGAGGCTGCCGATTTCACGATCGCTCCAACTTCCTTGAGCGTGTCGCCCATCGGATTGGTGCGCCGCCAGACAACACCAATGCTTCGTTTGGGAATCGGCGCGTCGAAGCGATTGACGCAGACAGATGCGGACCGTGTTTCGACCTCGATGGCCATTTCCGGGATGAGGGTCACGCCGATCTCTGCGCCGACCATCTGCACCAGCGTGCCCAACGAGCTGCCGTCCATCCCGGCATTTGGGCGGTTTGGACTTATGTTGCAAAACGACATGGCCTGATCCCGAAAACAGTGCCCTTCCTCCAGCAGAAGTAGGCGCATGGCGGACAGGTCAGCCATGGATATGGGGGGCTGATCGACGTCCTTGCCCGGTCGGATCAACACCATTTCCTCTTCGAACAGCGGGGTTTCGACCAAGGACGGTTCGTCCAGCGGCAATGCAACGATGGCGACGTCCAGTTGACCATCCAGCAATTCGTCGACCAGCCGCGGCGTAACCGTTTCACGGACATGCAGGTCTATGGTCGGATGCGCCTGTGTCAAAGCGCCGATCAGGTTCGGCAGAAGGTAGGGCGCAATCGTCGGTATGATGCCCAATCGCAACCGCCCGAGACCGGGCGCGCGTGCGGCTTCCGCCCAGTTCCCCAACTCGTCTACAGTTTGCAGAATAGTGCTGGCCCGGGTCGCAAATTCCTCGCCATGCGAGGTCAGCCGCAAGGATCGCGGGCGGCGTTCGAACAGTTGCAGGCCAAGCCCGTCTTCCAGTTCCCGGATCTGCACCGACAATGCGGGCTGCGAAATCGCACACCGCTCTGCGGCCCGCCCGAAGTGCAGCTCTTGGGACAGGGCCTTGAAGTATCGCAGTTGTTTGAGCGTCAGGTTCATAACCAAAAACTATCGTGATCATAAAGAAATACAACTTAAGTAAATCCATTGCCTCCGTTAGGTTGCGTCATGATCGAGGGGGAAATGGGTCTTGAGCGACGAATCGGGCCCTGACGCGCCTCAGGAAAAAGGAGTTGGAACTCAAGTCTAGAATCATTCTCAACAGACCTTAAGTTCCACCTCAGACCGCAAGACCGCATACATTATCGGAGAGCAATATGGACGGCAACGACATCGGTAAATGCCCAGTGATGCACGGCGCGAGCCTGCAAAGCACCTTTGGTGGGCGCACCAATCAAGACTGGTGGCCAAATGCCCTAAGGGTCGAAGTGTTGCATCAGCATGGGGCGCCGACCAATCCCATGGACCCGAGTTTCGATTACCGGGAGGCCGTCAAGGCGCTGGATTATGATGCGGTCAAAGCTGATCTGCATGCGTTGATGACGGACAGCCAACCGTGGTGGCCCGCCGACTGGGGCCATTATGGCGGCCTGATGATCCGTATGGCGTGGCACGCGGCCGGGACCTACCGGATGCAGGATGGCCGCGGTGGTGGCGCGTCCGGTGACCAACGCTTTGCCCCATTGAATTCATGGCCTGACAACGCGAGCCTCGACAAGGCGCGCCGTTTGCTGTGGCCCATCAAGAAGAAATACGGCAACGCCCTGTCATGGGCTGACCTGATGCTGTTGGCTGGCAATATTGCTTACGACTCCATGGGCTTGAAGACATTTGGATTCGGCTTTGGCCGTGCCGATACATGGGCACCCGGCATCGATATCAACTGGGGCGAAGAGAACGAATGGCTGGCCCCGAGCGAGAACCGCTACGAAGATCTGGATGATCCGTCGACCATGGCGAACCCTTTGGCGGCTGTTCATATGGGTCTGATCTACGTCAATCCCGAGGGGGTGAATGGCAATCCTGATCCCGCCCGCACGGCCCTGCATGTGCGCGAAACCTTTGCCCGCATGGCGATGAATGATGAAGAGACAGCCGCGTTGACTGCCGGTGGTCACACCGTCGGCAAGGCGCACGGCAATGGTGATGCGGGGGCGCTGGGTGCAGAGCCCGAAGGCGCTGGCATCGAGGCGCAGGGCATGGGGTGGACGAACCCCGCTCAGACCGACTCGGCCAGTTCGCTGGTCACGTCGGGCATTGAAGGCGCCTGGACCACGGAACCCACGAAATTCGACATGGGCTATTTCAAGCTGCTCTTTGGTTATGACTGGGAGCTGACCAAGTCGCCCGCAGGCGCGCATCAGTGGCAGCCCGTCGACATCAAGGAAGAAGATATGCCGGTCGATGCCGGTGATGGTGTGACCCGCCGCATGCCGATGATGACGGATGCGGATATGGCGATGAAGGTCGATCCGGCCTATCGCGCGATCTGCGAGAAGTTCATGGCGGATGAGGCCTACTTCCGCGATACGTTTGCGCGGGCATGGTTCAAGCTGACCCACCGCGATATGGGCCCGCGCGCCAACTACATTGGCCCCGATGTCCCCGCCGAAGATCTGATCTGGCAAGATCCGGTCCCTGCCGGCAACACCGGTTACGATGTGGATGCGGTGAAGGCCAGGATTGCAGACAGCGGCATCAGCCATGCTGATCTGATTGCAACTGCATGGGACAGCGCCCGTACCTTCCGTGGGTCGGACAAGCGGGGCGGCGCCAACGGCGCGCGCATCCGTCTTGCGCCGCAACGCACATGGGAAGCGAACGAGCCGGAGCGTCTGGATGCGGTGCTTGCCGCGCTGGAGCCGATTGCGGCCGACACCGGTGCGTCGGTTGCAGACGTCATCGTTCTTGGGGGCAATGTAGCTGTTGCAGCGGCGGCCAAGGCTGCCGGGTTCGACGTGGACGTTCCGTTCACGCCCGGGCGCGGTGATGCCACGGACGAAATGACGGATGCGGAAAGCTTCGATGTGCTTGAGCCACATGCAGACGGGTTCCGCAACTTCGCCAAGAGCGATCTGGCCATCAGCCCCGAAGAAATGCTGCTGGACCGCGCGCAACTGCTTGGTTTGACCAGTCAGGAGATGACGGTTCTGTTGGGCGGCCTGCGTGTTCTTGGGGCAAACCATGGTGGCTCCGAACACGGTGTGTTCACTGACCGCGTTGGTCAGTTGACGCAGGACTTCTTTGTGAACCTGACCGACATGTCCTACAGCTGGCACCCCGCGTCTGACGACAGCTACGAGATCCGCGATCGGGCCTCTGGCGCCGTCAAGTGGACCGCTGCCCGTGCCGATCTGGTGTTCGGCTCGAACTCCATCCTGCGGTCCTATGCCGAGGTGTATGCGCAGGACGACAACGCCGAGAAGTTCGTGACGGATTTTGTTGCCGCATGGACCAAGGTGATGAACGCGGATCGCTTCGATCTGCTGTAAGTCAGCAAAAAAGAACGAAACGCGGGCCCATTGTGGCCCGCGTTTTGCGTTTCAGACGTCGAAAAAGATGGTCTCGTCCGGGCCCTGAAGATGGATGTCGAACTGAAAGGTCGTGGGCGTCTTTTCGGTGGCGATCAGGGTCTGCACCCGGTTCTGATGTTCGATCCGGGTCAGCCACGGGTCGTCTGCCAGCATCGGATCGTTCGGGAAATACATGCGGGTTTGCAGGCCGATATTGATGCCCCGCGCCACGATCCAGAACGAGATATGCGGCGCCATCATGCGCCCATCGGGGAAGGGAACGGCCCCCGGTTTGATCGTCTCGAATGACCAGACGCCCGTGTCATAGTCCCCGGCGGCGCGGCCCCAGCCGGTGAAGTTCTGATCGGCGTCCCCGCGTGGATCGCCGTTTGGATAGATACCGTTGGCATCCGCTTGCCAGATTTCCACCAGCGCGTCCTTGAGCGGGGTGCCGGTGCCATCGAACACGGACCCGGTGACGGTGATCCGGTCCCCCTTGGTCTGATCGTTGACCATGGATGCGCCAAGGTCCTGGTCATAGACGCCTGTGATTCCGCAGAAATTCGGCACGCAACCGATATGCACGTAAGGCCCTGCGGTTTGCGACGGGTTTTCCTTGATGTGGGTGAGCTTTTGCATCAATTCCCCTCCATCCGGTTTTCAAAGAGGGTCGAACGCCGCCCGCGCAGCACGATGTCGAATTTGTACGCGCGGGCATCCATCGGGATGGTGTTGTTCATGTCCAGCGGGGCGATCAGTTGCGCGACCGCGTCGGGGTCGCTGATCGTACGCACGATGGGGCAGAGGGGGATCATCGGATCGCCTTCGAAATACATCTGGGTGATCAGGCGCTGGCCAAAGCTGCGCCCGAAGACGGAAAAGTGGATATGGGCGGGCCGCCAGTCGTTCACGCCGTTGGGCCACGGGTAGGCGCCGGGTTTGATGGTGCGGAAGGCATAGCCGCCATCGTCGCCGGTGATCGTCCGCCCGCAGCCGCCGAAATTCGGGTCGAGCGGGGCCAGATACCCTTCCTTCGCATGGCGATAGCGTCCGCCCGCGTTGGCCTGCCAGAATTCGAGCAGCGCACCGGGCACGCCGCGCCCGTTTTCATCAAGCACCCGACCATGCACAATAATCCGCTGCCCCAGCGCCATCTCGCCCGGTTGGGCAAAGTTCAGGATCAGGTCGTTGTCCAGATCACCCAGCATTTCGTGGCCAAAGACTGGGCCGGTCTCCTCGCTGAGCGTGGTGTTCATCGACAACAGCGCCTTTTGCGGGGATCTCACAACGCTGGTTTTGTAATCGGGGGTGAAACCTTTGGGGTGCCAATTGCGGTCCCGGTGGAACAGGGGGCCGTCGGTCATAGGCCAACCTCCATCTCGGCAAAGGTTTCCTTGGCGATTTGCAGGGCGCGGTTGGCGCGCGGCACACCTGCATAGATGGCGACGTGTTGAAACGCCTCGGCCACGTCCTGTTTGCTGGCCCCCGTGCGGATGGTCGCGCGGATGTGCATGGGGATTTCATCGAAGTTCCCGGTGGCGGCGAGCAGGGCGAGCGTCAGCATTGACCGTTCCCGCAGGCTGATGGCGTCACTGGCCCAGACCGTGCCCCACGCCCCTTCGGTGATCAGTTCCTGAAACGGGGCGTCGAAGGGTGTTTTCACCGCTTCGGCCCGGTCCACGTGGGCGTCGCCCAGCACCGTGCGGCGCACGCCCATGCCCTTCGCCCATTTGTCGTCCATCGAACCCTCCCTTTTTGTCGGTGATAGCATGGGGTCAGGGCCGTTGTCGCCTTGACTTTCCACCCCTTGCCCGGTGTATCTGCGCCGATCTGAATTGCAGCCCCGAAGGGACCACATCATGCATGCTTACCGCTCTCACTCCTGCGCCGCTCTGACCTCGGCCAATGTGGGTGATACCGTGCGTTTGTCGGGCTGGGTCCACCGGGTGCGCGACCACGGCGGCGTGTTGTTCATCGACCTGCGCGACCATTATGGCGTGACGCAGGTGCTGTGTGATCCCGACAGCCCGGTGTTCGCTGAGGTCGAGAAGGTGCGGTCGGAATGGTGTATTCGCATCGACGGCAATGTGAAGGCGCGCGATGCGTCGCTGGTGAACCCCAAGCTGCCCACGGGCGAGATCGAGGTGTTCATTCGCGACATGGAGGTGCTGGGCCATGCGGCCGAATTGCCGCTGATGGTGTTTGGCGATCAGGAGTACCCGGAAGAGACGCGCCTGACCTATCGCTACCTCGACCTGCGCCGCGACAAGATGCAAGAGAACATGAAGCTGCGGTCGGACGTGGTGGCGAGCATCCGCAAGCGCATGTGGGACAAGGAGTTTCGCGAATACCAGACGCCGATCATCACGGCCTCGTCCCCCGAAGGGGCGCGCGACTTCCTGGTGCCGTCGCGTCTTCATCCCGGCAAGTTCTATGCGTTGCCGCAGGCCCCACAGCAGTTCAAGCAGCTGTTGATGGTGTCGGGCTTTGACAAGTATTTCCAGATTGCACCCTGTTTCCGCGATGAAGACCCGCGTGCGGATCGTTCGCCCACCGACTTTTACCAGTTGGACATGGAGATGTCGTTCGTCACCCAGCAGGACGTGTTCGACACCGTGGCCCCCGTGCTGGCCGGTGTGTTCGAAGAATTCGGCGGCGGCAAGAAAGTGGACGCGCCCGAAAGCTGGGAGCAAATCAGCTACCGTGACGCGGCCCTGTGGTATGGATCGGACAAACCCGACCTTCGGAACCCTATCAAAATGCAAGTGGTCTCTGACCGCTTCCGCGATTCCGGCTTTGCGATTTTCGCAAAGCTGTTGGAGCAGGAGGGGACCGAGATCCGTGCGATCCCTGCGCCCACGGGTGGCAGCCGCAAGTTCTGTGACCGCATGAATGCTTATGCCCAGAAGGAAGGATTGCCCGGGATGGGGTATATTTTCTGGCGCGATCAGGGCGAAGGGATGGAAGCGGCTGGTCCGTTGGCCAAGAACATCGGTCCGGAACGCACCGAAGCGATCCGCCAGCAATTGGGTCTGGGCGTCGGCGATGCGGCGTTTTTCCTTGGTGGCAAACCCAAGGCGTTCGAGGCCATCGCGGGCCGTGCGCGCAACGTGATCGGTGAAGAGCTGAAGCTGATCGACGAGGATCGTTTTGCCTTTGCCTGGATCGTGGATTTCCCGATCTACGAGGCGGACGAGGAAACCGGTAAGATCGACTTTGAGCACAACCCGTTCTCCATGCCGCAAGGTGGGATGGACGCGCTGCAAGGCGATCCGCTGAACGTGCTGGGCTTTCAGTATGACCTTGCCTGCAACGGGTACGAATTGGTGTCGGGTGCGATCCGAAACCACCGGCCCGAGATCATGTTCAAGGCGTTCGAGATCGCAGGCTATGACGAGGCGGAAGTGCGCAAGCGCTTCGGTGGTATGGTCAACGCGTTCCAATACGGCGCGCCGCCCCACGGTGGCTGTGCGGCGGGCATCGACCGGATCGTGATGTTGCTGGCAGGTGAACAGAATATCCGCGAGGTGATCCTGTTCCCGATGAACCAGCGCGCCGAAGACCTGATGATGGACGCGCCCAACGATCCGACCAGCGATCAGCTGATGGAACTGGGCTTGCGCGTCATTCCGCAGGACTAGGCAAGCAATCGCGCAATACTGTTCGGTTGCCCCGTGAAATTCGGGGCGATCAATGCTATCTAGGGTCTGTGTTCGATCAGACCCATGGTGTGTAGCGTTGCGTGAATTTGACCCTCAAATTGCTGAAATTCGCTTTGGGTATGGGCTGTCGCCCCTCAAAAAGCCGCCGGAAAACGCCCAGGATGTGCTGGATGGGCTGACCGCTCCGGACGTGATGCAAAGCGCCTTTCCCATCGAACGCTTTGCCAAATTCAGGGCGCGCATGGTGCAGGCACAGGCGCAAAACGCGATTCGCCGGAAAAACCGTGGGACAGACATTGCCGAGGCTGCCCGAAAACAGCGCAACGTGCTGAACAGAGAGGCGCGGACCGCCATGTTTGACTGGTTGGGTCAAACGATGCTGCGGCGGACATATACAGAAACGGCCTTTCGAGAACGGATCATCGCGTTTTGGGCGGATCACTTCACCGCTAGAGGCAAGCGCGGCGTCATTCGGCGCGGCACGTCACCCTATATCGAAGCGGCCATTCGACCCTTTGTGACGGGTCGATTCGACGATCTGCTGCAATCTGCCGTGATGCACCCGCTGATGCTGGATTATCTGGACCAGACCCGCGCCATGGGACCGAACAGCACGCGTGCGATCAAACGCGGGCCCAAAAACCCGGCAGGCCTGAATGAAAACCTCGCGCGCGAGGTTCTGGAACTTCACACGCTGGGTGTGAACGGCCCCTATACCCAAGACGACGTGACGCAATTGGCTGAACTCTTTACCGGCATGACGTTTGATGCCCGAAACGGGTTCAAATTCCGTCAGGATTTTGCGGAACCGGGTGCCGAAACGGTGTTGGGCGTGGCCTATGGCGAAGAGCCGAGAGTGAAATGGGTGCGCGAAGCGCTTGTTGATTTGGCGGCGCACCCCTCCACCGCCCGCCATCTGGCGTGGAAAATGGCGGTCCATTTCGTGTCTGACCATCCCGATCCCAAGCTGATTGACGCGTTGGAGGCTGCCTATATCGATCATGATGGCGCTTTGATGCCCGTCTATGAGGTGTTGCTGGGTCATCCGTCCGCGTGGGAGCCCACGTTTTCCAATTTCAAATTGCCGATTGATTTCGTGTCATCTGCACTGCGTGCCCTCGCCATCCCTGAAAATGCCTTTGCGGGGCGTGACGAAAAGTGGATGAGACGGTTTTTTGCGATGCCGCTTGTGCATATGGGCCAGACATGGGAGCGCCCCGTGGGGCCTGATGGCTGGGCCGAGGAGGATCCCGAGTGGATCACACCGCAGGGTATTTCGGCGCGGGTGGCGTGGGCCATGGACGTGCCTGTTCGAATGAAAGATCCGCTGCCCGACCCGCGCGCGTTCGCCGAAACCGCGCTGGGGCGATTTGCGGATGATGCGGTGCGGTTCGCTGCCGGCGCTGCCGAAAGCCGACCCGAAGCCGTTGGTCTGGTTCTGATGTCCCCTGCGTTTCAGCGCAAATAGGAGATTGTGATGTCTTCGCCTTTATCTCGCCGTGCCTTTCTTGCCCGCAGCGGACTTGTCGGATGCTCGCTGGCTGCCAGCCCCTTGCTGACACCGGTGAGCCTTGCAGCTGCACCTTGGGACACGCGACTTGTCGTGATCATCCTGCGCGGCGGGATGGACGGGCTGGACGTGGTGCAGCCCTATGGTGATCCTGCATTCAGCAAGCTGCGCGGGTCTCTTGCCGTGGGGGCTGAGGGCGGGGCGCATGACCTTGATGGTTACTTTGCCATGCATCCCAGCCTTGGCCCGCTTGTCCCGATGTGGGACGCGGGGCAGTTGTCTTTTGTTCATGCCGTGTCCACGCCCTATCGCGACAAACGCAGCCATTTCGATGGTCAGGACCTGCTGGAGGCGGGGACCACAAGTATGGCGGGCGTCCGTGATGGATGGTTGAACCGTATGCTGCAAGCCGTGCCCGGCGTGACGCCCCAGACGGCCTATGCCGTGGGGCGCAGTGACATGCGGCTGCTTCAGGGTGCGGCCGAGGTGGCCAACTGGGCGCCCGATGCTGACCTGAGATTGAGCCCGCAGGCCGCGCGATTGCTTGAGCTTGTGACGGAGTCTGACCCGGCCTTGCACGCGGCCCTTGCCGAAGCGCAGGTGTTGTCCAGCGTCGGTGAGGGCATCGACAAAAAGGGCAAGAGTGGCCATGTGCAGATCGCTGAGTTTGCGGCTGCGCGATTGTCGGAAGAGGCGCGGATTGCGGCGTTTTCGCTGAATGGGTGGGATACCCATGGCGGTCAGGCCCGGTTCATGGACACGGCACTGACCCGTCTGTCGGAGACCCTTTTGACCCTGCGCGGCAAGATGCGCGGCGACACGTGGCGCAAGACGGCTGTTGTTGCGATGACCGAGTTTGGCCGGACCGCACGGCAGAATGGCACGGCCGGGACGGATCATGGCACCGGCGGTCTGATGATCGTGGCGGGGGGCGCGATCAAGGGTGGTCGCGTATATGGTCAATGGCCGGGCATCGGCGACGGCGATCTGTTTCAGGATCGCGATCTGATGCCGACGGGTGACGTGCGCGCACAGGCGGCTTGGGTGATGCGTGGATTGACCGGTTTGGATCGCAGCGTTCTGGAAAGTTCGATCTTCCCGGGCCTGGACATGGGTGGTGATCCCGGTCTGGTGCTCTGACGCCTGCCGAATGCCCCTTGGCCTTGGGCGTCTGCTTGCCTAACGTCCGGCCATGACTGCGATTTACAAATTGAACGCGGCGCCGGTGCCCAATTGGGTGCCACCGCCTGTCCCGGATGCAAAGACCGTCATGAAAGGCGCGCACACGCGGTTGGAGCCGTTGCGCGCAGATGTGCATGCCGCGCTTTTGTACCGATCCTATGTCGGGCATGACGGTGTTTGGGATTATCTGCCCTACGGTCCGTTTTCGTCGTCCGCGCAATACCATCGATGGGTGCGTGATATGGAACAGGACCCGGCTGTTCAGTTCTATGCGATTTTCAATATCGCCACGGCGCAATACGAAGGCGTGGCAAGCTTTCTACGTATAGCGCCGGAGGCTGGCAGTATCGAAGTGGGCCACATCAATTTCAGCCCCGCATTGCAGCGCACCCGCGCCGCGACAGAAGCGCTTTTCCTGATGATGGAGTGGTCATTTGCGGCCGGGTATCGGCGTTTTGAGTGGAAGTGCAATGCGTTGAACCGTGCGTCGCGCGCGGCGGCCCAACGCCTTGGCCTGAGTTTCGAAGGCATCTTTCGGCAAGCTGCGGTTGTCAAAGGGTGCAACCGCGACACCGCATGGTTTGCCGCCATTGACGCCGAGTGGCCTGCGCTCAAGGAAGCATTTGGCGCATGGTTGTCAGACAGCAACTTCGATGCGGACGGTGCGCAGATCGAGCACCTGTCTGACCTGACCCGGCTGGTGCGTGTGGCAGATGATCCAATGCTGGGTGCGGGCTGACGCCTGGGCTTAGATCGCGATCTTGTCTGCCAACCGGTCCTGGACAAGCCCTGCAATGGCTGCTGTCTCGGATGCGGCTGCGTCACCCCGTGCCCGTTTTTGCGCAAGCGCGTCCGTGGCCTGCAGCAATTCATCGTCCCGCGCACTGCGCGCGACGCCGCCCAGGAATTGAACGACATAATCGAGCGTCCGCATGTCTTGTGCATCTTCCAGAACATCGGCCACATGAACCATGTCGTCGCGATAGGCGATGGGATCGGGTTCAACCTCCCCCTCCGGCACGGCGCGGGGGCCCATCGGCTGCCGATCTTCGGGCAGGTGGGTCAGGATCGCTTCCTGAAAGGCGGCCAGCGAGACAATGGGTTTCGATATGAAGCCGTCAGCGCCAGCCTCCAGCGCGCGGGCTTCGCTGTCTGCGTCGCCCGAGATACCCAGAACCACATCCGGGCGCTGTGCTGCCGTCGCCAAGTCGCGGATCAGGTCAGCGCCGTTGCCGTCGGGCAGGCCCAGATCGATGATCGCAACCGAGGGGCGATAGACCTGCAGGTGCCGCCGTGCCGCGCGCATCGTGTCTGCCCGCCGAATGCGTGCGCTGCTGCGCAGACACAAAAGGCGCATCGCCTCGCACGCATATCGACTGTCCTCGATCACAAGGACTGTCAGGCCCAGCAAGGGACGCATGGCGGTGGGCGCGGGATAGTTTGGTTTGAACGGGTCCGTCGTGTCCATCTGATCCTCCAAAAACTCTTGCGACTCATCGTTACGTGTCCATGCCTAACAGCGCGTTAACGCCCACTTGCACGCAGGCGGCCCCTTGGCGATAAGGGCGCACCGCAGCCCCAACCACAGGAGCCCGCCATGATCGGTCGCTTGAATCACGTCGCCATCGCCGTCCCCGACCTTGAGGCCGCCGCTGCGCAATATCGCAGCGCGCTGGGCGCGAATGTCGGCGCTCCACAGGACGAACCCGATCACGGTGTGACCGTCATTTTCATCGAGTTGCCGAACACGAAGATCGAGTTGCTGTACCCTTTGGGTGAGAACTCTCCGATCCAGGGGTTTCTGGACAAGAACCCGTCCGGCGGGATCCATCACGTCTGCTACGAAGTTGAGGATATCATCGCCGCCCGCGACCATCTGAAGGCCAGCGGCCTGCGGGTGTTGGGGGATGGAGAGCCAAAGATCGGTGCCCATGGCAAGCCTGTCTTGTTCCTGCATCCCAAGGACATGAATGGCACCCTGACAGAGCTTGAGCAGGTCTGATGGGGATCACATCCGCCCTTGTTCTTTATGCCGTCATCTGGTGGCTGTGCTTCCTGATTGCCCTGCCCATCAAGGTACAGACCCAAGGTGATCTGGGCGAGGTTGAGCCCGGCACGCATGCAGGCGCGCCCGAGCATCACCACACCCGCCGCAAGGCGTGGATCGTGACGTGGGTGGCGCTGGTGCTTTGGATCATTATCGCCGGCATCATCCTGTCGGGATGGATCAGTCTGGACGATATGGACTTCTTTGATCGGTCGCTTGAGCCGCTGTAACTGCATGGAAGATGTGAGTGAACGTGGCGGCCCCGATGATCGGGATCAGCAAGTTCACCAAGGGCACGGACAGCGGGATCGCCATCAGCGTTCCCGCAAGCCAGATCGTGCCATTGTGCGCGCGGCGTAATTCCTTTGCCCGTTCCCGTCCCACGCGGCGCATGGCGGCAAGCGTGAAGTATTCCCGGCCCAACAGGAATCCGTTGAGGCCCCAGAAGATGAAGGGCGCTGCCGGGGCGAACATGACATAGAGGATCAGTGCCAGAATGTTGGCAGTGATCAGCACGCCGAGGAAGTTCACTGTATCCACGAGCGCATCGCCAATTGGTATGCTTTTGGCCGGGGGCAGGTGTGGGTAGTGTTTGTCTTCGACCGCTTGCGCGACTTCATCGAGGAACATTGAGGTTATGGCCGAGGCCACTGGCATCATCAGGAAAATCGACAGCACCAAAAACAGGAAGAACGAACTCCAGGTGATGATATCCCCCAGCCATGTGATCGTGCCGATCCACGGCAGCGACACGCCGTCCGCCGTGAGCCAGCCGATGAACCAGACAAAGCCGGATGTGGCGGCGATCAGCAGGGCGACAGTTAGCGCGATGCCGAGGAGCAGGACCCGGCGAAAGCGCGGGTCGCTGATCTGGCCGAGGGCTGCGAAGAAGGACGTGACGATCATGCGTCGACCCATGTGGTGATGGAGGGCACGTCGGGGCGGGGGCGCTCCGGCGGGGTCGCGGTTTCGGTGCCGATGTGGATGAAACCCGCGACGCGTTCGTTGTCAGCAAGGTTCAGAGCTTGGGCCATGAAGCCCCGGTCATGGCTGGGCCAACCGCTGAGCCAGTTGGCCCCCCAGCCTGCCGCAAGGGCAGCGTTCAGAAGGGACAGGCAGACAGCACCGGCGGAGTAAGTCATTTCAAGTGCTGGGATTTTTTCGACTTTGCGGTCGATTTCGATCACTGCAACGGCGAGGTGCCCTTGGTCGAATTGGCTGCGTCCCTTGGTGATTTGTTCGGGGTCGAGGCCGAGGGCACGGCCGCGCGTTTCCGCCGTTTCTGCGAGACGAGGCATGGCGCCTTTGCCCAGCACGATGAAGCGCCAGGGTTCGAGCTTGCCGTGATCGGGGGTGCGGGCGGCGGCGGTCAGAAGCTGTTCCAGCGTTGCGCGGTCGGGGACCGGTTCGGCCAAGGTCTTGGCGGGGCGGGACCGGCGGGTCAGCAGGAAATCGAGGGCGGCTTGGTTGCGTGCGGGCATATGTTACGCCTTTTTACATGTTGAGGGTCATGTCGTGGCGAATGGCTGCGACGTCAAGGGGTTAGAGGCCAAGTTGTTGGACCATATGGTCAATTTCCGCGCGCAGGAACGCATTAAACCGCGGACCGGGTTGGCGGTTGTTCAGGGCGCGGGCCATGGGGTCTGCGGCGGTGATCTTGCTGCCTGACAGCGCCTCGAGCGTGGCGTGACCGCAGAAGGGGACGTAGATTTCGGAATAGCCGCCTTCGTGGCTGAGGACTAGTTTACCGTCACAGATGCGTTCGGCTAAGGCTTTGATTTTTAGCGTCATTTCGCGGAAGGTTTCGGCTGTGGCGAGCATCCGGGCGAGGGGGTCGACGGCCCCTGCATCGTACCCACAGGCGACGATGATCAGGTCGGGGTTGAAGGCTTCGATAGCGGGGGTGGCGACCCGGTCGATGGCATGGAGATACGCGGTGTGACCGGCCCCGGCGGGCAGCGGGAGGTTGAGGTTTGCGCCCTCTCCGGCGCCCGTGCCGCGGTCCGTTAAGTGACCGGTATCCAAGGGGTAATTCCCTTCTTGGTGGATCGAGATTGTGAGCACATCAGGGCGGTCATAGAAGATGGATTCCGTGCCGTTTCCGTGGTGCACGTCCCAGTCGAGAACGGCGACTTTCAGATCAGGGCGGGTGGCTTTGGCGGCCTCGATCGCGATGGCGATGTTGGCCATGAGGCAGAAGCCCATCGGAGTGGCGGCCTCGCAATGGTGCCCCGGCGGGCGGGCGAGCGCATAGGCGTTTTCGTGGGTGCCTTTCAGCACGGCTTCGACGGCGGCTGAGGTCAGGCCTGCGGCGAGGGCTGCGATGTCGTATCCGCCTTTGGCAAAGGGCGCGTGGTGGCCGATCTCGCCGCCATTCGCATCTGATAAGGCTTTGAATTCGTCTAGGTATTCGGCTGAGTGCGCAGCAAGGAGTTGCTCTTGGGTTGCTGCGTCGGCAGAGGTGACGTGCAGGTCGTTCGTCAGGCCGGTGACGTCCATCAGGTTCTTCATGCGGCGCTTGGTCTCGGGGCTTTCTGGCAAACCCCCGGCAGCCAGGGGTTGCACCAATCCACCAAGCGGCACTGTGAAGGCATAGTTGCCGCCGCCGTGCCACATCGTGCGTTCATCCCAGTAGAATCCGGTGCTCATCTCACCCTCCGATTTTTGGGGCAGCGTGGCGAAGGGGGGCGGGGTTGTCCATGGGGGCATGCGGTGGGTTGATCATGGATTTCGGGTGCGGATTTCAGGGCGATGTTCCCATACCTTCCTCAAGCAGGTTGTCGACATCCAGTGGGTCGTTGATCATGGCGAGAGTGCCGTCGGCTTGGCGCGGCCAGTCCGCCTGTGCCCGGTCGCGGTAGAGTTCGATCCCGTTGCCGTCGGGGTCGCGGAAATACACAGCTTCGGACACGCCGTGATCGGCGGCCCCATCCAGCGGCGTGCCGTGGGCGAGCACCCGCCCGAGGGCCGCCCCAAGCGAGGCGCGGTCCGGAAAAAGGAAGGCGACGTGGTAGAGGCCCGCCGCCCGGTCCGGCGCGGGACCTGCACCACGCGAGTGCCATGTGTTCAGGCCAATATCGTGGTGGTAGGCACCTGCCGACAGAAATGCGGCCTGGGTGCCGTAGCGTTGGGTCAACGTGAACCCCAGCACGTCGCCGTAGAAGGCGATGGCGCGATCAAGGTCTGTGACCTTGAGGTGGATATGGCCGACGCGTGTGTCGGCGGGAACGCGGGTGGACATGTGTGCTCTCCTTTGATGTGCAAGGTAAGGGCCGCGGACCCGCGCGCCTATCCGCATATGCGCACAGGATTGGTAGACAGGCGCACGATCCGCGCCCTAGGCTGGATGCCTGCCAACGGAGGATGCCATGGACTTTTTGCGCACCGAGGACGCCCGTTTCGAAGGGCTGCCGGATTATGATTTCGCCCCGCACTATATGGATGTGGACGACACGGACGGTGGAACGCTGCGGGTGCACTATCTGGACGAGGGACCACGGGACGGCGAGGTTGTTCTGGTCATGCATGGCGAGCCGACGTGGTCCTATCTGTATCGCAACATGATCCCGGTGTTCACCCAAGCCGGGCACCGCGTGCTGGCCCCCGACCTGGTGGGCTTTGGCCGGTCCGACAAGCCGACACAGCAATCGGACTATACCTATCAGCGGCATGTGGATTGGATGAGTGACTGGCTGCGGCAGGTTGATGCAAGCGGCATTACGTTGCTGTGTCAGGACTGGGGCGGGTTGATCGGGTTGCGCCTGTTGGCGGCGATGCCGGATCGGTTCAAGCGGTTGGTTGTGGCCAACACGGCCCTGCCCACCGGCGATCAGCCGATGAGTGAGGCGTTCAAGATGTGGCGCGAGTTTTCGCAGACGGTGAACCCGTTCGATTCCGGGCGCATCGTCTATGGCGGGACGGAAAGCAAGCTGACCGAGGATGAAGTCGCCGCCTATAACGCGCCGTTTCCGGATGAGAGTTACAAGGCCGGTGCGCGTGTGTTTCCGATGCTGGTGCCTGACAGCCCGGATGATCCGGCAGCGGGTCCGAACCGGGCGGCGTGGGCCGTGTTGCAAGGGCTGGAATTGCCCGTCTTGACCGCGTTTGGCGCGCAAGACAAGGTGATGGCAGGTGTCGAGAAGGTATTTCAGCGGATCATGCCGGGGGCCGACGGGCAGGCACATGTCATATTTGATGGCGCGGGGCATTTCCTGCAGGAGGATGTCGGACCCGAGTTGGCACGGGCTGCGGTGGCGTTCATGGACGCCAACCCCTAACGCGTGATCCTTGTGCTGCGTCAGGCGGGCCAGCTATTCCAGAATCTCAACCGGCCTTTCCCACTGGATCAGCACCACGCAGCCGGTTTTGGACCAGACCGAATGCGTGCTTCCCTCTGGGTTCAGGACAAATGCACCTTTGGAATAGGTGCCGCGTTCGTCGGATTGCTCCCCTTCGAGGACAAGTATGGTTTCCAGCCCTGTGTGGCGATGACGGGGCACGCGGGCGCCCGCAGCATAACGCAAGAGGGCGACCGCCGGGACGCCGGTCTGTATGTGGTGAATGTCCACACCTGTGCGAAACGGCTCGAACGGCAGATCGTGCAGGCTGCCGGTAAGGTCGGGGATCGAGAACGGCTCAGCCACACCATGCGGCCTTGAGATCAGCAAAGCGCGCCGTCCAGCCGACGATTGCGCCTTGGGCGCGGATCATGTCGAGTGTGGCGGTCTTGAATGCCGGGAAGTAGCTTTCGGTGGCATCCTCGATCAACAGGCAGTCGAAACCGCGATCGTTGGCCTCGCGCATGGTGGTTTGTACGCAAACTTCGGTTGTCACGCCCGCAAGGACAAGGGTGGTGATCTGGCGTTGTGACAGGTGATCGGCCAGTGGCGTGGCATAGAACGCGCCCTTGCCGGGCTTGTCGATCACCCGTTCGGTGTCTGTGGGGGCGAGTGCGGGGATGATCTCTGCTCCCACCTCGCCAGCGACCAGAATGCGCCCCATCGGGCCAGTGTCGCCGATGCGCAATTCGGGATTGCCCCGGTCCCGTTTGGCGCGTGGAAGATCAGACAAGTCAGGCCGGTGACATTCCCGCGTGTGGATGACTTCCGTCCCCTTGTTGCGGCACAGGTCGATCAGAGCGGCTGTTGTGGGCACGATTGCTTGCAAGCGCTTCACGTCATTGCCGAGCGTTTCACCGAAGCCGCCCGGTTCGACGAAGTCGCGCTGCATGTCGATTACGATCAGTGCGGTTTTGGCCGGGTCAAATGCAAAGGGAAAGGGGCGTGCCGCGTCCACCTTGATCATCCTGCGTGCCCCCCCATGAAGTGCCCAAGCGTTCCGATATCTGCGCTGGACGTTGGGGTGTCGTAGGTGATCCGGCCCTCTGACATGACCAGAACACGGTCGGTCAACTCCATGATTTCGTCCAGGTCTTCGGACATGATCAACACGGCGGTGCCTGCGTTGCGGGCGTCCATGATGCGGCTACGGATGTCAGCCACAGCCGAGAAATCGAGGCCGAAGCACGGGTTCGAGATGATCAGCAAATCGACCTGACCCGACAGTTCGCGGGCCAGCACGCTGCGTTGGATATTGCCGCCGGAGAGGGCTGCGATCGGGCTGTCGAGGGAGGTTGTCTTGACCTTGAATTGCCGCACCAGGTCGGCGGCGCGGGCCCGTATGTCACGCCCGGACAGCCAGAACCGGGGCCGCGCACCGTTTGTGTCAAAGCTTCGGAAGGCCATGTTTTCAGCGACCGACATACGTGGTGCGCAGGCGTTTTGCAGCGTCTCTTCGGGCAGAAAGCGAACGTTGTGGCGCAGTGCCTCGTTGCGCCGTGCAGCGTAGGGGGTGCCCTTGACCATGATCTTGCCCGTTTGCCGCGGGCGTTGGCCGGTCAGGATTTCCATCAGCTCCATCTGACCATTTCCGGAGATGCCCGCGATCCCCACGATTTCGCCTGCGTGTACGGTCAACGCGTCAATCCGGATGTCCTTCAAGCCGGTCCTGTCGCGCGCGGTGACGTTGTGCAGGTCCAGCACCGGCGCGCCAACCGTGCCGGACCGGGGCGCGGGGCGAGCAAGCTGCGTGCCGCCCATCATCAGCGCCGCCATGTCGGTGTGGTCGAGGTCGCAAACCTTGCCGCCCCCCACCAGCTTGCCCCGGCGCAGGACCGAAACCTCGTCTGCAAAGGCGGTCACTTCGCGGAATTTGTGGGTGATCATCAGCACGGAGATTTCGCCGTCCCGACACAGCTGGCGGACATGGCCCAGCACCTCGTCCGCCTCGTCCGGGGTCAGCACCGATGTGGGTTCATCAAGGATCAGGAAACGGCGTCCCAGATATAGCTGTTTCAGGATTTCCAGCTTTTGCTTTTCACCGGCTGCCAGTGCGCGCACCGGTTGGTCCAACGGCACCTGAAACGGCATTCGGTCCATGAAGTCTTGCAACGCCGCCCGTTCGGAGCGCCAGTCGATAATTTGAGGTGCATCTTCGCGGCTGATCACAAGATTTTCGGCGGCGGTCAGCGACGGGACCAGCGTGAAATGCTGGTACACCATGCCCAGCCCCAGCGCATGTGCCGCCTTGGGGTCCGTGATCCGGGCTTCGCGCCGGTCCACCAGCATCTCGCCCGCGGTGGCGTGGTAAAAGCCCATCATGCACTTGACCAGCGTCGACTTGCCCGCCCCGTTTTCGCCCAACAGCGCATGGAAACTGCCGGGCGCAATCCTGATCGAGCAGTCGTCGAGCGCGGTGAAAGCCCCGAACCGCATGGTCATATGGAGGGTCTCGACCCCGATGGCCCGAGGTCCGGTCATGGCAGGTGGTCCAGCACTGTGGCGCTGTCGCTGACGGCCCCGAACACACCACCCTGCATGGTCACCATCTTGAGCGCTGCGTCATGGTTGCCCTGATCCGTCGCCCCGCAGCAATCGGACAACACAAGGCATTCAAAGCCGCGGTCATTGCCTTCGCGCATGGTGGTCGACACGCAGACATCGGTGGTGATGCCGGTCAGGATGAGATTGTCGATGCCCCGCGTGCGCAGGATCATTTCGAGGTCTGTGGCGTAAAAGCTGCCCTTGCCGGGCTTGTCGATGATCGGCTCGCCTGCGACGGGATAGAGGTCGGGGATGATGTCCCATCCGGGTTCGCCCCGCACGAGGATCTTGCCGCACGGTCCGGGATCGCCGATACCTGCGCCGATCTGCTGGCTGCGCCAGCGCTTGTTGGCGGGCAGATCGGCCAGATCGGCGCGGTGGCCTTCGCGGGTGTGGATGATGTGATAGCCCTTGGCGCGCATCGCGGAGAGTACCGCCTTGATAGGCTGGATCGGTGCCTGTGTCATCGACAGGTCATAGCCCATCTTGTCGACATACCCGCCCTTGCCGCAGAAATCCGTCTGCATGTCGATGATCATCAGCGCTGTGTTTTCTGGCCGCAGATCACCGTTGTAAGGCCAGGCATAGGGGGTGGCCGCGATGGTCATTCGGCGGCATCCTTCTGCGGGCCGCCAAAGCGCCGTGTCGGGGCGGGGAAGCCGAAATCGGTGCCGTCGGTGGTCTTGACCTCATCCTCCCACGGAAGCTGATACCGCCCCGCCGCCAGATCGGTCATGTAGGTATAAGGACAATCCTGCGCCCCGCCCTTGACCGCGACATAGCCGCGATGGCCGAATTGGTAGATGTTGTTTTCGACCCCCCAGTTCGCCCGCGCTTCGCGCACCAGATCGGGGCGCACCTCGGCGGTGATGATTTCGTCCGCGCGGCCCGACGTGCCGTGCGCGATAATGCTGCCGTCGAAGTTGCAGATCATCCCCTCGCCCATGCTGTCAAAAGTACCGTCGCTGCCGCACATGCAGACATTGGCCGTGACCATCAGATTGCAGAAGGCATTGGATTGGTTGGTGAACTTCCAACTGTCACGGATGGGCGCTGTGTAGCCTGCCGTGCGCAGCATGACCTCCGCCCCTTTATAGGCCGCCTCGCGCGCCATTTCGGGGAACATGCCGTCATGGCAGATGATCAGCGACAGTTTGCAGCCGTTTGGCCCGTCGATCACCGGGATGCCGCCATCGCCGGGCTCCCACGGCTCGACCGGAACCCATGGGTGCATCTTGCGGTAGTAGAGCTTCACTTCGCCTGCGTTGTCGATGATCAGGCCCACGTTGTAGGGCATGCCGCCGGGGTTGGCCTCCATGATCGAAAAGCAGCCCCAGATGTCATTGTCGATGCAGGCCTGCTGGAACGCTGCAACCTCGGGGCCGTCCATGGTGCACATGATGTCGGGATTGATGTCCATCGACAGCCCGTGCAGCGCATATTCGGGAAACACGACCAGATCCATGGTGCCCATGTTGCGCCGCGCCTTGGCCGTCATGTCCACGATCCGCGCGGTTTGTGCCGCCAGATCGGCGGGGGTTTCGACCACGGGCAGCTTCAGTTGCACAAGCCCGATGACAACACCGTTTGACGACTTGTTCAGTCCTCCTAATCCATTCATTGGTGTCTCCTATTTGGTTATGCTCAGTTCGGCTGGCGCGCCGGTCATGGCGCGGGTGGGCGACGAGGTTGCGATCAGAACACCCAGCGTCAGAACGTAGGGTGCCGCGAAAAACAGGTAGTAGCCTTCGGATATGCCGACCGATTGCAGCGTTGGCCCAAGCGCGCCCGCGCCGCCGAAGAGCAGAGCCGCACCGAAACAGGCGAGCGGGTTCCAGCGCGCAAAGATCACCAGCGCGACGGCCATCAGGCCCTGCCCAGAGGAGATCCCTTCGTTCCAACTGCCCGGATAGTAGAGCGACAGATACGCCCCTCCGACACCTGCAAATGCACCGCCCACCGCGGTGGTGCATGTGCGGATCATGGCGGGTCGCAGACCCATCGCGCGGGCCGCATCGGTGCTGTCGCCCACGACGCGGATGATCAGCCCGATCCGGGTGGCGCGCAGCAACCACCACAGTCCAACCGCCAACACTGCTCCGATCAGGAACAGCACGTTCACCTCCAGTGCGGCCCGGATCTGCGGCATATCCGACCAGCCACCGAAACTGATCGCGGGCAGGTCCGGTGCGACCGGCTGCACGAAGGGTTTACCAAAGTAGAAGGCCAGCCCCAGCCCAAGGATCATCATCGCTATGCCCACGGCGATGTCGTTGACCCGTGGCAGCGAACAGATGACGCCATGCAGCAGGCCGAACAGCGCGCCGCAAAGCGCTGCGGCCAGCACCCCCAGCCAAGGCGAGCCCGTCAAATAGGCCAGCGCGTAGCCCGACATGGCCCCGAAGACGAGCGTACCTTCAAGCCCCAGATTGATCCGGCCCGACCGTTCCGTCAGCGCCTCACCAAGGCTGACAAAGAGAAACGGCGTCGACACCCGAATTGCCCCACCTAGGATGGCGAGCGGGATCACCCAAAGGCCCAGATCCGTGTCCATCAGGGTGTCCCCCAACGTTCAGGCGCAAAGATCTTGAACCGTCCATAAAGCGTTTCCGAGATCAGGATCGCCATGAAGACAAAACCCTGCAGCACCAGCACCGTGGCGTCCGGCAGGTCCATGCGGCGCTGGACAAGGCCTGACGACGCCTCGAACCCAGCCAACAAGATCGCGACGGGGATGATGGCCAGCGGATTGTGCCGGGCCAGAAACGCGATCAGGATGCCCGTGTAGCCATAGCCGCCCGCCAAGCTGGCATTGGCCGACCCGTGCACGGCGGCCACTTCGAAGAAGCCGGCCATGCCAGCAAATGCGCCCCCCAGCGCGGTGAAGCCGAGGATCAGTTTGCCCACGGGTAGCCCCTGCACCTGAGCCGCGCGGACGTTGCCACCGGCGATGCGCGCCGCGAAGCCCCATGTGGTTTTGTCGATCAGCACCCAGGCCAGCACGCAGCAGATCACACCGAAAGCCAGCCCCCAATGCACGTCCCAGCCGGGTAGGTTGCCCACCCGCAGTGCGTCATCCAGTGGCGCGGTCGAGGGTTTGTTCAGGCTGGCGGGGTCCCGCAGCGGGCCTTCGACAAGATGGTTCATCAGGGCAATCGCGATGTAGGCCATCAGCAGGCTGGCGATGGTTTCGTTGACGCCGCGAAAGTGGCGCAAGGCCCCGACCGCCCCGATCCAGAGCGCGCCGATGGCCATCGCAAAGCCCAGCATCAGTGGCAGCGCCACGGCGGCTGGTGCGCCGCTGAGCACAACGCCGGCAAACCCGGCGCCGACCCCGCCCAGCACTATCGCGCCCTCGCCGCCGATCACCACCAGCCCCAGCCGCGCAGGCAGGGCCACGCACAGGGCCGCCAACAGCAGTGGGGCCGTGCGCGACAATGTGTTCTGCCAAGAGAACCCGGTGCCGAAGCCACCGCGATAGACCAGCGCGAAGAACTCGGTCGGAGATTTGCCCTGCACCAGCAGAAAAAGGCTGAACACGGCAAAGCCTACCAGCAATGCGCCCAGCGGCAGAACCACCGCCTCGGCGCGGCGGGCCACAACCGCCAGACTGGTCACGGGCTGGACAGGCGTGGCTGCAAGCGGTGGGGACGAGGCGCGCATTGACCCGGTCAGGAGGTTGAGCCGATCACGCCATCCACCAGATAATCCATGCTCTCCAGCGCGATGTCATCCTCGGCAAAGCCTTCGCCATCGGCGGCAATCACGGAGCCTGTGTTGTCTTTGAGCGGCCCTTCGATGGCGGTGAACCCGCCTGCCATGATCTCGGCCTTGGTCGCTTCGAACTGGGCGCGCGCTGCGTCGGACACGGCCGGTCCGAGCGGAGACATCTTGATGAACCCGTCGGCCAGACCGCCCCGCACGAAATTGTCGATGGTGCCGCCATCAAGCACAGTTTGCACCATGCCCGTATAGACCCCGGCCCAGTTCCATTCCGCGCCGGTCAGGTACTTCTCCGGCGCGAGTGCGGATTGGTCGGCGTGGTATCCGCAGACAAAGCAATCGCGCCCGGCAGCGGTTTCCATCACCACTTTGGGGCCATCCACATGGCAGGTGATCACGTCACAACCTGCGTCGGCCAGCGCGTTGGTGGCCTCGGCCTCCTTGACCGCCAGTGACCACTCGCCGGTAAAGATGACTTGGCAGGTGATATCCGGATCGACCTGACGCGCGCCCAGCAGGAACGAGTTGATGTTAAGCAGGACCTGCGGGATCGGCTTGGCCGCGACGAAGCCGATCTTTTTGGTGGCGGTGGCGTGCCCGGCGGTGATCCCGTTCAGGTACTGACCCATGCCGATATAGCCGAAATAGGACCCGACATTTGTGGGCATGCCATCGGTCCAGAGGCCTGCCGCGTGCTGGAACCGCACATCCGGGTGTTTTGGCGCCACCTCCAGCACATGCGGGTTGAAGTAGCCGAACGAGGTCGGGAACAGCAGCTTGGCCTCGTCGAAGGCGATCATCGATTCCATCGATTTCTGCACGTCGATGGTTTCGGCGACGTTCTCTTCTTCGACAACGGTGACGCCTTCGATGGCTTTGACCGCGGCGGCGCCTTCGGCATGGGCCTGATTGTATCCAAAATCATCCTTGGGTCCGACATAGATGAAACCAACTGTCAAAGGCCCGCCGGATGCGGCGTGAGCCAGATGGGGCAGGGCCGTGGCCCCCGCAACGGCGGCGGTCCCTTTCAGAAAGCCACGACGAGACAAGGGTGAGAACGACATTGGCATACTCCTTTAGCGCAAAGCGATATCTGTCTGCAGGCAATGACCATTTGGCCCCCTGCGTGATCGGATTGGAAAATGGCTGGAAAGGAGCGCTGTTGTCGTCTGCTAATATCGCACCGTTGCGATGCGTTTTTTGCAGCGGTGAGCAGAGCACGTCGCCGTGGGGCGGTTACCGCGCGGCCAACGCTTCGAGTGCGGCCACCAATTGTTGACCGAACTTGGATGAGGCGACGGGCAGGGCGCGGCCTTTCATCTGCCCCAGTAACAGCTGTCCGGGCCGCACATCGCGTTCCGCCAGAGGGCGGTGCCCGAAATCCGCTTGCTCTGGCGGTTTGAGGCCAATAGGGATTTGGAACCCGACGGCGTTTTCCTGTGTCACGTAGTGGCGGATCAGATCGAAGGATTCGGTTTCGAGCGTGGGCGTCAGCGTGCGCCCGATGGATGTCGCGCCCAGCTCCAGCAGGTTGCGCACACCGTAGGCTGCCGTTGGCAGGACAAGCCGGTAATTCAGGCAATCACGCAATCGCAGGGTCGGCTTGGTGGCAAGCGGGCTGCCATGGGGGAACACTGCGTGCACCTTTTGCGGCATGGCATAAAGTACATCAAATTCAACCAGATGCACCGGTTCGAACACCAAAGCCAGATCGCTGCTGTAGGATGCGAGATCACGTTCTGCCTGCGCCCTGTCCCGCACATTGATCGAGAACGTGACGCCGGGGTGGTCCGCCCGGTAGATGGCGATTTGTTCCGGCAGGAAGTAGGGCAACAAAGCCTGCGAGCAGGCAATCGAGATGTGACCGCGCCGTTCGCCCGACAGGTCGGCCACCTGCGACTGGACCCGCGCAAGGTCGGTGCGTTGCAGGCGGATATGCTGCATCAGCAATTCACCCGCCGGGTTCAGCCGCATACCGCGCGGCAGGCGTTCGAAGATCGGCCAGCCAAACTCCCTCTCGAACCCCTGAATGCGCCGGTTGAGGGCGGAGGCGGTCAGGTTCGTATCCTCGGCCGCCTTTCGGATGGACCCCGCGCGTACTACTGCCTCAATCAATTCAAAGGTCCGTAAGTATCTCATTTTAGGCCATTTCCAGCTATCGATGCAATTTTTGCACCGATTATATTCTTTTATAGCATTAGATGTGCACGCTGTTCCATCGCAACATCCCTTGCGACGCGATTCCTTCTAAAATTTGACCAACCGCAGGGGTGATGAATGACCGATCCAACTTCGAGACGTAATTTCCTGAAAATGGGTGCCGCTGGTGCCTCTGTTCTGCCGTTCCTGCGCGCGATGCCTGCTGCAGCCGAGGGGAGCGACACCTTGGTGGTGGTGACGGGGGAGACCATCAACAGTCTTGATCTTCATCGCACCGGAACAAGCCGCGCGTCCTATCAGGTCGGCATCAACTGCTATGACCGGCTTTTGACATTCGGCACCAAGGAGGTGCCCGGCAACGGCCTGTCCTATGACTATACGGTTGTCGAACCCGAATTGGCCGAAAGCTGGACGGAATCGGATGATGGGCTGACCCTAACCTTCAAGCTGAAGCCAAACGCGACCTTCTGGGACGGGCGCAAGGTGACGGCGGCGGATGTCAAATGGTCCTTTGACCGCGCGGTGTCTGTGGGTGGCTTTCCGACCGTGCAAATGAAGGCCGGCGGGCTGGAACGCCCCGAGCAGTTCGTCGCTGTGGATGACGACACCTTTGTGATCAATCTGGACCGCCCGTCAAAGTTGACCATCCCGGACCTTGCCGTGCCGGTGCCCTACATCATTAACTCGGTCGAGGCGCTTGCCAATGCCACCGATGACGATCCTTGGGCATTGGAATACTTGCACATGACGCCCGCAGGGTCAGGCGCTTTCAAGGTGGCGCGGTGGAACCCCGGCGAGCAACTTGTCTATGAACGCAATGATAACTGGGTGGGTGGCCCTTTGCCCGCCGCCAAGCGGGTGGTGATCCGCGAAGTGCCCAGCCCGGCGACGCGCCGCGCCCTGATCGAACGCGGTGACGTGCAGGTTGCCTTCAACATTCCGGACAAGGATGCCGCCGAACTGGCGGACAGTCTGGATGTGTTCTCGACCCCTGTGGAGAACTGCATCCATTGCCTGTGCCCGAATTTCGCGTTTGAACCGTTTCAGGACCCGGATGTGCGCAAGGCCATCGCCTATGCCGTTCCCTACGAGGACATCTTTCAGGCTGCCGCGTTTGGTCGGGGTTTGCCGCTGTGGGGTGGGGAGGAAAGGATCACCGACACCGCGTGGCCGCGCAAGACACAGTACAGTACCAACCTCGACAAGGCCAAAGAGCACATGGCCAAGTCGGGCTATGCGGACGGCTTTGATGTGCCCTTGTCGATCAGCCTTGATCTGGCGTCGTGGATGGAGCCGACGGCGTTACTGGTTCAGGAAGCCCTTGGTGAAATTGGCATCAACGTCACCATCGAGAAGATCCCCGGTGCCAATTGGCGCACGGCCGTTCTGGTCGAAAAGCGCCTGCCCCTGCATCTTGAAAACTTTGGCGGTTGGCTGAACACGCCGGATTACTATTTCTTCTGGGCCTACAAGGACGGGCATCTGTTCAACTCGTCGAACTACCGCAACGAGGAGATCGAACAGTTGGTCGATGCCACGCTGCACATGCCGATGGACGATCCGGACTATGCACCGCAGATCAAACGTATGTTCGAGATTGCACTGGACGAGTTGCCACGTATTCCGCTGTACCAGCCCGCGCTGAACGTGGCGGTAAACGGTGCTGAAGGCTACGAGTTCTGGTTCCACCGTCAGCTGGACGCGCGTGTTCTGAAAGCGGTCTGAGCATGCTTGCCGCATCCCCCCGGCTGCGCGCAATTCTGTTGCGCGTGGCCCAGGCCATTCCGGTGGTGATGGGTGTCGTTGTGATCAGCTTTGTGCTGACCCGTGCCTTGCCCGGTGATCCGGCGGTTTATTTTGCAGGGGTCGCAGCAGACGAGGCATCTATCGAACAGACACGCGTGGCCATGGGCCTCGACAAGCCGTTGCCCGTGCAATTCGCGCATTATGTGGCGGACCTGTTGCAGGGTGATCTGGGCCAGTCCCTGTCAAGCGGGCGACCCGTGGCGACCGATCTGGCGAACCGCTTGCCTGCTTCGCTTGAGTTGACCCTGACCGCGCTGATCATCGCCGTCGTCATTGCCGTGCCGCTCGGAGTTCTTGCGGCCACGCGGCCCGGCACTTGGGTCGATCATCTGTGCCGCATCGTGGTGACGGCGGGCGTGTCGTTGCCCACATTCTTCACCGGCATTCTGTTGATCTATATATTCTACTACATTCTGGGCATCGCGCCGTCGCCCCTTGGGCGGCTTGATTTCATTTATCTGGACCCGGATCACGTCACAGGTTTTTATCTGATCGATGCCGCCCTGATGGGTGATTGGGAGACGTGGTGGGGCGCAGCCAAGCAGCTTATTTTGCCCGCCGCGACGCTGGCGCTTTTCACTCTTGCTCCGATTGCGCGCATGACCCGGGCGGCCATGCTGACTGCGCTGTCTTCCGACTTCGTCCGCACCGCCCGCGCGGCGGGTCTTTCCAACCGAACGGTGTTGTACGGCTATGCCTTCCGCAACGCGCTGCTTCCCGTCGTGACCACGCTGGGCATGGTGTTTTCCTTTGCGCTGGGGGCCAATGTGCTGGTGGAAAAGGTCTTTGCCTGGCCCGGCATCGGGTCATATGCAGTCGAGGCGCTCGTCGTGTCGGACTATGCCGCCGTACAAGGGTTTGTTCTGGCCATGGCGCTGCTGTTTGTGGCGCTCAATCTGGTGATTGACCTGCTCTACACGGCGATTGATCCGCGCATCGGGTTTGACGCGAAATGAGCGATATCACCCCCGCCGACCTGCCGCGCCAGAAGGGTACTCTGGATCACATCCTCTATGTGCTGCGGGCCAATCCCGTCACGCTGATCGCTTTTGGCATGTTTGCCTTTCTGATCCTGTCCGCGCTCTTTGGTCCGGCGCTGGTGCCCTATGATCCGCTGGCGACCAATGCGGGCAATGCCCTGCAACCGCCCTCGTGGGCTCATTGGTTCGGCACGGATCAGATTGGCCGCGACGTGTTCAGCCGGGTGATCGTGGCAACCCGGCTTGATCTGACAATATCTGTGGCGGCAGTGGCGATCTCGTTTGTGGTGGGATCGGTGCTGGGTTGCATCGCGGGGTATTGGGGGGGCTGGCCTGATATCATCCTGAACCGGTTTCTGGACACGATCATGGCGTTTCCGCTGTTTGTGCTGGCCATGGGGATCGTGGCGGCGCTGGGCAATTCGGTGGAAAACATCATTTACGCCACCGCAATCATCAATATGCCGTTTTACGCCCGCCTTGTTCGGGCCGAAGTGAACATCCGCCGCGACGCGGGCTTTGTGCGGGCGGCAAAACTGGCGGGCAGCTCGGACATGCGCGTGCTGGCCACGCAAATCTTCCCCAACGCGTTGCCGCCTATGATGGTGCAGGTGTCGTTGAACCTTGGCTGGGCCATCCTGAATGCGGCGGGGTTGTCGTTCATCGGTCTTGGCGTCAGCCCGCCCACGGCGGAATGGGGCATCATGGTGGCCGAAGGGGCCAATTTCATCGTCTCGGGCGAGTGGTGGCTTGCCGTTTTTCCGGGTCTTTGGCTGATGTTCGCCGTCTTCACCTTCAACCTGCTGGGCGACGGGCTGCGTGACATCGTTGACCCCCGCAAGAGGACCTGAGCGATGCTGAGCGTCAAGGACCTGAGCGTCATGTTCCAGACCCGGCGCGGCGCTGTGGATGCCGTGCGCGGCGTCAGCTTCGATGTGGCGAAGGGTGAAATTCTGGGCATCGTCGGTGAAAGCGGGTCAGGCAAATCGGTGACCTCTTATGCCTTGATGCGCATTCTCGATGCGGGCGGCATGATCAAGGCGGGCGAGGCTACCTATTCCGGTGTTGATCTGCGTCGCGCCGCGGAACGGGACATGCGCGACATCCGCGGGCGCGAGATTTCGATGATCTTTCAGAACCCGCGCGCCGCTCTGAACCCGATCCGCAAGGTGGGTCATCAGATCGAGGACGTGTTGCGCCAGCATGCCCAGGCCACTCGCTATGACGCCCGTGGCAAGGCCATCGCGGCGATGGAGGCGGTTCGGATCAACGATGCGCAAGCCCGCTTTGACGCCTATCCGTTCGAGCTGTCTGGTGGGATGTGCCAGCGCATCGTGTGCGCCATTGCGCTGGCCTGCGATCCCAAACTCTTGATCGCGGATGAGCCAACAACCGGGCTGGATATCACCACGCAGAAGGCAGTGATGGATCTGGTCAGCGGGCTGATCCGTGAACGGGACATGAGCAGCATCCTGATCACCCATGATCTTGGACTGGCGGCCCAGTATTGTGATCGCCTGCTGGTAATGAAGGACGGGTTGATAGTCGAACAGGGCGATCCGGCCCAGATATTCGGCCAGCCTGCACACCCGTACAGCCGCAAGCTGGTCGATGCGACCCCCCGTGCAGGCGCATCGGTGCGTGATCTTTTGCCGGCAGAGGCGCGCAGTGCGGAGCCGCGCATGCTGGCAACGGACCAGCCGTTGGTCGAGGTCCGCAATCTGACCAAGACCTATGCCGGCAAATCCGGGCCCGTCCATGCCGTCCGGGGGATATCGTTCACCATCAACCGGGGCCAATGCGTCGGGCTTGTCGGCGAGAGTGGTTGCGGCAAGTCCACCATTTCGGAAATGCTGGTGCGCCTGCTGGACCCCACCTCAGGGCAGATCAAATTTGATGGCGATGACATCGCCAAGACACCAGCACGCCGCTTTGCCCGCGACTCGCGCAGGGCCGATATCCAGATGGTCTTTCAGGATGCCACCGACAGCCTGAACCCACGCCACACCGCCCGCCAGACAATTGCAGAGCCATTGCGGCGTCTGGCCCGGATGCGTGGAAACGCCCTGACCACCCGGATCGAGGAATTGGCTGGTCTGGTTGGTCTGCCGTTGTCCCTACTTGACCGCTTTCCGCATCAGCTGTCCGGAGGGCAAAAAGCCCGCGTCGGCATTGCCCGTGCCGTGGCCCTTGATCCGAAGTTCCTGATCCTGGATGAGCCAACCGCCGCCCTTGATGTGTCGATCCAGGCGGTTGTTCTGAACCTGCTCGTGGACCTGCGCGCCAAGCTCGGTCTGAGCTATTTGTTTGTCAGTCATGATCTGCATGTGGTGCGTCTGCTGTGCGACCATGTGATCGTGATGAAAGACGGTCAGATTGTCGAAGAAGGTCCCGCGCGGGACGTGATGGCGGACCCGAAAGACCCCTATACCAAATCCCTGATCGCGGCTGCGCCAACTCCGCCAGAGCGCGCCGGGGATACTGCCCCTACCCAATTGGAGACAAAGAATGCTCAGCACCTTGCCGTTCACGATACCCGCGCTTCGTGAGGCCTATGCCGCGGGCACCAGCCCCGTTGCTGTAGTTGACGAAGTGCTGGCCCGCCTTGATGCGGTCAATGATCCGGGCATCTTCATCCATCTTTGCGACCGCGACAGCCTTGTGGCGCAGGCAAAAGCGCTGGGCGCGTATGATCCGGACAAACCGCTGTGGGGCATACCTTTTGCGGTGAAGGACAATATCGACGTGGCCGGCATCGAGACGACGGCAGGCTGTCCGGCCTATGCCTACATGCCGGACCGCGATGCCTTTGTGATTGCGCAACTGCGTGCGGCGGGGGCCTTGATGATCGGTAAAACCAACCTTGATCAGTTCGCCACGGGACTTGTGGGGGTCCGCACGCCCTATGGCGCGCCCTTGAACGCCGTTGATCCCGAAATTGTGCCGGGCGGTTCCTCTGGTGGCTCGGGCGTGATCGTGGGGCATGGGATCGTGTCATTCGCGTTGGGCACGGACACCGCCGGGTCGGGGCGCGTGCCTGCGGCGCTGAACAATATTGTCGGGTTGAAGCCTACGCTGGGCGCGCTGTCGGCCAGTGGCGTTGTCCCCGCCTGCCGGACCCTTGATACCGTGTCCATCTTTGCGCTGACCGTCGATGATGCTTATGCCGCGTTTGCTGTGGCGCGGGGGTTTGATGCGTCGGACCCCTATTCCAAAGAGCTTCCGCATCAGGATATGACCGATCCAACCGGCCCGCTGCGTGTGGGCGTGCCGAATGCAGCATCGATCAAATTCTTCGGCGACGAAGTGCAAGGGGCGGCATTCGAGCGTGATGTGGCAACCCTCGCGGCCCGTGGTGCGGTGATCGAACATGTCGATTTCGAGCCGCTCCATGCCATTGCCCGCATGCTCTATGAAGGGGCGTGGGTGGCGGAGCGCTATACAGTGATTGAAGATCTGCTGGCCCAAGCACCGGGTGCCGTCCACCCCGTGACCCGGCAGATCATCACCCATGCCGAAACGATGTCGGCGGCGGATGCCTTCAGGGGCTTCTATCGGCTGGCCGAATTGAAACGCGCTGCCGCACCGATGCTGGACAGGCTGGATATGCTGTGCGTCCCCACCGTTCCCACTTTCTATTCCGTGGCCGATTTGCTGGCGGACCCGGTCACGCCAAATTCCAACAACGGTACCTATACCAACTTCGTTAATCTGCTGGATATGTGCGGTATTGCTGTGCCCACGGCCCCGCGCGGCGACGGGCGGCCCGGAAGCGTCACGCTTTTGGCGGCGGCGGGGGAGGATGCTTTGGTTGCAGCGGTTGCGCGTGGGTTTGAAAAGGACTGTGCCCGTATGATGGGCGCAACACGCCATCCTGTTGCCAACCCCGCGCCTTTGCCTGCTGCTGACCCGGGCACCATCGCGCTTGCGGTGTGCGGCGCGCATATGACGGGGCTGCCGTTGAACTGGCAGTTAACTGATCTGAACGCCAGGTTTGTACGCACGGCGACGACGTCAGCCGATTACAGGTTCTATGCGCTTGCCGATGGACCACCTGCGCGACCCGGTCTTGTGCGGGACAAGGGGCCGAACGCTGGGTCAATTGCGCTAGAGATATGGGACGTGCCGACATCGGCCTTTGGCACGTTCATGGCAGGTATTCCGGCCCCGTTAGGGATCGGTACAATCCATCTGTCGGATGGATCGACGGTCAAGGGTTTTCTGTGCGAGCATGCGGGGCTCGAGGGGGCGACTGACATCACGGAACTGGGGGATTGGCGCCGTTTTCTGGCCAAGTCCAGCGTGCCCGCATGACGTCACAGGCAGAACAGCGCCTCGCCGCTCTGGGGCTTGAACTGCCGCCAGACTGGGTCCCGCGCGGGCAATTTCTGCCGTTCCGCAAGGACGGTGCGACTGTCTATCTGTCGGGTCAAATATGTGAGTGGGCGGGGGACGTTACCCATTCCGGGCCGGTCGAAGACACGGCGCAGGGTATAGAGGCCGCGCGCAAGGCGGCGCAGATTTGTGCCCTGAACCTGCTGTACCGTCTGCGCACAGCCTGCGACGGTGATCTTGACCGCGTCGATGTTGTGCTGCGCTTAGGCGGCTTCGTCAATTGCAGGTCCGGTTTCGCGCAAAGCCCGGCCGTTATCAACGGCGCGACAGAGCTGTTCATCGCCCTTTTTGGCGATGATGGGTGGCATGCGCGCACCGCTGTTGGGGTCGCGGGCCTGCCCGGCAACGCGTCCGTCGAAGTGGATGCTATTGTGCGCCTGAAGGCCTAGGCACGGTCCGGAAAACGGGGGGCGTGCAGTTTTGGTGCATGACGCTCTAACTGTGCTGCGAGGGACAGAAGCCACCGATCGTGCCCCGGGTGTGCTGCCAACATCACCGACCGTGGCCGCGACAGCGCATCAAGACCCCATGGCAGGCAGACAAGCGGGCCGCCAACCACGGTCCAGGGGGTCAGCCAATCCTGAAACCCGGTGCTGCCATCCAGCAAGGGTGCGCCATCGGGAACGGGCAGGGTCAGCACAGCGTTCACCGATGACATCTGTGCCCAGAACGCTTGTTTTGCCTGCGCCAACATGCTCCGAGCGGCTGCCAACGCGTCAGGCGTAACCTTGCGGCCCGCTTCCAGCGCTGCACGGAAATTGGGTTGCAATAGCGGCGCGCGCGCATCCGCGAGTGCGCTGCCATGGGCGATCGCAGCTTCCGCGCCCATTACGGTGCGGTGGGCCGCAACGATTGCGTCCACATCTGCGGGGAGGTGGCTGCTGTTCACGCGACCGGCAATGCTCGCGAACACGTCTTGCGCCTCAAGCAGAGCTTGCGACCAGTCCTGCGCCAAGGTGGCACCTGTGTGCCAAAGTCCGCAAAGGGCTGTTGGCTTTGTTGGGTAACGAGCGGATGCTGGTGGCGCCATTGCGCCAAAGGCGAATTGGACCATGCCAACGTTCCGTCCGATGATCCCAACCGTATCAAAGCTGGGGGCCAGAGGCGTCACGCCTTCCCGAGGCAACAGGCCAGCCGACGGCTTGAACCCAACTGCGCCGCAATAGGCTGCGGGCCGACATAGGGATCCGGCTGTTTGTGTGCCAAGTGCAATGTCCACGATACCAGCGCCAACCGCCGCCCCCGATCCGCTGCTGGAGCCACCGGGTGAGCGTGCCAGATCATGCGGATTGCGGCATTGCGTCGGATCGGTGAAGGCAAATTCCGTGGTGGTTGTCTTGCCCACGATGGTTGCACCTGCGGCCCGTAAGCGGGCCACCACCGGTGCGTCATCCCGTGCGGGCGTCGCGGCCTCGCAGGTGGCGCTGCCGTTTCGAGTGGGCAGGCCTGCGACATCAATGATGTCCTTCACCCCCACCGTGATCCCGGCCAAGGGGCCGGACGCCGAAGCAGAAACCGGATCGGCCAACGTCACGAAGGCATGTATGTGTTGGTCCCAACCCTTCAGCCGCGCCCGGATGTGGGCCGGATCGTCGAAGCCCGTCATAACACGCTGCGCGCCACGCCGATCAAGTGATCGCGGGACACTAGCGCTTCGAGATCCGCGACCCTAAGCGCATGCAAATCCGCCGGGGGTTCCGGCAGGACGAGGTACCGCATGTCCGCGTTGCTATCATGGACATCCAGTTGCACATCGCGGGGCAGGTCCAGCCCGAACTCCGACAACACCCGGCGCGGTTCACGCACCGACCGAGCCCGGTAGGCCTTGGAAATATACCAGGACGGAGGCTGTCCGAGGATTGAGCGGGGATAGCATGAACACAGCGTACAGGTGATCAGGTTGTGTCGTGTTTCCGTATTCTCGACCACGATGATCCGCGCCTCTGTCACCGGAATGTCCAGTTCCTGTACTGCCGCGCGACCGTCGTCCAGCAAGCGCTTTTTGTAGGCCGGATCGGTCCAGGCCTTGGCCACGACCTTGGCCCCCAGATGGATGCCTGGGCTTTCCAACCTCGCAATAGCCGAGGTCACCTCTTTGGCGGTCAGCAGTCCCTTGCGGATCAACAGGTCTTGCAGCGCGTCGGCGATGATCTGGGCCTCTGTGTTGCCCGCCTCATCCTCGATCACCAGCGCTTCGTGTTCTTCGTGAGGGTGATCATGGGGCATGGTGCGCGTCCTCGGTCGGGGCCAGCCAATGGTCGTATATTTCTATGATCAGCCGATCCTGACGAGGGTGGTCCTCATACGGCCAAAGCTGCGTTTGTTTGAAAGCCACGCGATAGAGATCAACGGCGGTGCCCGCGGTGTTGCCCAACGCGAGGTCTTCGGGGTTCAGATAAGTGCCGCAATAGCCCACGATCTGGCCCGTTTGCTGGCGGATGTAGTGCGGAATGCGCACGTGCCCTTGCTTGCCAAGCGCCAGAACGCGCACCTGATCGCCCGCGGCACATCGGTTCATTCGGCGTCTGTCTGGTCCGACCAGCGTGCGCAGACAATTTGGATGCTTGTCTCCAGTTCCGCCCGTGTCACGACCCCTTTTTCGATCAGGATATCGGTCATCGCCTCCAGCCGTCGTCGGTAGAAGGAAAACTCATTGTACTTGTCGATGCCGAAACTTTCGAAGCCGCGCCGGACTTCGTCCAGCGATACGATCCGCCGGGTGCCGTCCCCAAGCAGGCCGCGTATCGCCTCGACCTGCTTTTCCCAATGCAACCACGGCAGTTCGACTTGCGGGATCGCACCGGCCGGATCGCCGCCAACGTCGTGATAGCCGCGTGGCCCCTTGTTGTCCTGCATCTCCGCCCTCCTGTCGGGGGCGAGGATGATCGGGCCAATGCGCAGGCGCAAATGCTATTTTTGCACCTCAGCGGTGCGAATTTCGAAGCAATGCCCGGGGGTGTTAGTCCCCCCGGGCGGGATTGTGCGCTTAACTGCCAACCATTCCAACGATCTCATAGGTTTTCTTGAGGATCGGTGCCGTGATCTCGCGCGCTTGGTCCGCGCCGTGAGCGAGGATCTTGTCGATCTCGGTCACGTCATCCATGAGCCGCGCAATTTCGCCCGAGATGGGAGCGAGCTTTTCGACCGCAAGTTCCGCAAGTGCGGGTTTGAACGTACCGAATTGCGCGCCGCCGTGGTCGGCCAGCACTTGGTCCACGGTCATATCTGCAAGGGCCGCGTAGATGTTGACGAGGTTGCGCGCCTCGGGCCGGTCGTCGAGCCCTTTTGCTTCGGACGGAAGCGCATCGGGATCGGTCTTGGCCTTGCGGATCTTCTTGGCGATCGTATCGGCGTCGTCCGTCATGTTGATGCGCGAGGCATCGGAGGAGTCGGATTTCGACATCTTCTTGGACCCGTCGCGTAAGGACATCACGCGGGTGGCCACCCCTTCGATCACCGGTTCTGTGATTGGGAAAAAGTCCACGCCGTAATCGTGGTTGAACTTCGTTGCGATGTCGCGCGTCAACTCAAGGTGCTGTTTCTGGTCGTCGCCTACGGGCACATGCGTCGCGTGGTAGATCAGGATGTCAGCGGCCATGAGTGCCGGATAGGCGAAGAGGCCCAGCGACGAGGCTTCGGCATTTTTGCCAGCCTTGTCCTTGAACTGGGTCATCCTTTGCATCCAACCCATTCGGGCGACGCAGTTGAAGATCCATGCCAGTTGCGCGTGCTCCGGGACCTGGCTTTGATTGATCAGAATGGATTTCTCTGTAGAGATGCCGGATGCGATGAACCCTGCCGCCAGTTCACGCGTATTGTGCCGCAGTGTGGCCGGATCAAGGAATTTGGCCGTGATCGCGTGCAGATCGACCATGCAGTAGATCGTCTCGAACTCTTCGTTTTGCATGGAAACGAAGCGCTTCATTGCGCCAAGGTAGTTGCCCAGCGTCAGACCACCCGAGGGCTGGATGCCCGAGAACACGCGGGGTGTGAATTGGCTGTCTGACATGGGCTTCCCTCTGGGCAAATTTGCGTCGTTGGCTTACCCATGGGGCAAACAAGCGTCAAGCAGGCAGGCCCCATGTCCGATTACCGTGAACCCAGTCCCGTGAACCCGTTGCCCCCAGCGGTATGGTTGCTGTTTGCGGCCATTGCGCTGCCCGAGTTGGCGTTCTCGCTGGGCGAGGCGAATTTGATTGGTGGCCCTGCCGCTGTTGGTTGGCGCTTGCAGGCGCTGAATGACTACGGGTTTTCGGGGGAAGCCTTTGACTACATGGTATCGAATGGCATTCTATTGCCTAAGCATTTGCTGCGCTTTGTGACCTATCCCTTTGTGCATGGCACCCTCACCTCGACCGTATTTGCGTCCGTGATCCTGCTGGCCATGGGCAAGATGGTGGGTGAGGTGATGGGCGGTTGGGCGGTCATTCTGCTGTTTGTGTTGTGTGGGGTGTTCGGGGCTTTGGTCTTTGCGCTGCTAACGGATCAGGCTTGGCTGATTGGCGCATATCCGAGTGTGTACGGGTTGATTGGGGTGTTCACGTTTCTGCTGTGGCAAAAGCTAGCGGCGACGGGTGGGCCGCAATCGCGTGCCTTTACCCTGATTGGCGTACTGATGGGGTTGCAGCTGTTATTCGGGATGTTCTTTCAGGTGGGTTATGCCTGGGTGGGAGAACTGGCCGGGTTTTGTGCAGGCTTTGCATTGACCGCTTTTGTCATGCCGGGGGGCATGGCGCGGGTGTTGGCGACACTGCGCCGCCGCTAGCTGCGCCGGACAGCGCCTTTGATGTCCGACAGCCGCATCGCGCCGATGGCGTGGGCAATGCCGAAATAGCTGCCTGCGCCCATGACGATCAGGCCCAGAAGCGCGATGTACCTGACGCCATCGGTGCCGAGGGCGGGTTTCAGAACCGTTGCCAGCGCGCCGAGGACGACGCCCATGGCGATAGAGGCTGCAATGATCCGGGGCAAACGATGGCGGTAGCGGTCGTCGGTACGCACCACGTCGCCCATGCCGCGCAGACCCCAGTAGAGTAGGCCGAGCATCGCCCAGCCCGCAACGGTGGTGGCGATGGCCGGTGCGATCCAGCCGATGATCGGGGACAGGCCCACGGCAATCACTGCATTGATGACCATGGCGACCAGCGCGTAATGGAAGGGGCGCCGGGTGTCACCGCGCGCGAAATATTGCGGTTGCAGCACCTTTTGCAGCACAAAGGCAGGCAGGCCCAGCCCGTAGATAGCGACGGCAACCGCGATGGCGGCGGCGTCGTCCACCCCGGTCGCCCCACGCTGAAACAGCACAGACACAAGTGGCAGCGGAATGACCATCAATGCCACGGCGCTCGGCACCGTGAGGGCCATGGAAAACTCGGTCGCACGGGAATAGGCGGTGCGGGCTCCATCGGTGTCGTTGGCCTTGAGCCGTCGGGACAGGTCGGGCAGCAGGACGATGCCCACGGCGATGCCCACGACCCCAAGCGGCAGTTGGTAAAGCCGGTCCGCAGCAAAGAGCCAGCTGACCGCGTTGTCGTAATTCGACGCTACAAGCTGACCCACGACAAGGTTGATTTGCATGACACCGGTGGCAAGGGCAGCGGGCACGGCGGTGCGCACCATTTGGGACATATCGGGCGTCCAGCAGGGCAGGCCGGGGCGCAGGGCAAAGCCCGCATTCGCGGCGGCCCCCCATGTGAGCACCAGTTGGGCCACACCCGCCAGCGGGATGGTCCAGACAAGCCACGTGATAGCCTCACCCCCCGTGGCCCAGGCCAGCGCCATGGCGGTGATGACCAGAACATTCAGCAGGACGGGGGCTGCGGCGGCAGCCGCGAAACGGCCCGTCGCATTCAGGATGCCGGAGAACAGCGCCGAGAGTGACATGAAGAAAATGTAGGGAAAGACGATGCGGCCAAAGCCGACTGTCAGGTCGAACCGTTCCTCTCCGAAGCCGCCTGCGGTGGCCCAGACAAGGGCGGGCATGAAGATCATCGCCAGTGCCATGAGCATCAGCGTGACCAGTGCCAACCCGTTCAGGGCGTCGCGTCCGAATTCGGCGGCATCTTCGTCCCCTTCGAGCTTGGAGGAGAACATCGGGACAAAGGCTGCGTTGAACGCCCCTTCGGCAAAGAAGCGGCGGAACATGTTGGGCAAGCGAAAGGCCGCGACAAACGCGTCCATCAGCGGGCCGGGGCCGATCAGCGACAGGATCATGATCTCGCGCACAAAGCCCAAGATACGGCTGAGCAGCGTCCAGACCCCCACGGTCAGAAAGCCGCTGATAAGGCGGATCGGTTTCATTGTGGAACGGGGTAGCGGGTGGGCGCCGCCTGCGCAATGGGGGGAGGGTGCGAGGGCGCGTGGGTGTGGCAGGCGGGTGATGGATGGCTTCGGTGCAAGCGGTGGCGTGCGGACCATGCGGACGCTGGTTCGGTTGGATTTCGCCGCACTCGCCTGTTTTGGTGAGACAGGGTGGGTGTGCTAAAGCAAAGCCCATGCGCCAAGGGAGGGTGGGCGATGACACGCGACTACTTGTCGATCAACCGAGATGTCTGGGATGCTGACGCTGGCAATTGGGTCGATTTTGCAAAAGGGCATTGGTCGCTCGAGTCTCCGAAGTGGGGCACGTGGGGAAACCCCGATGAGGGCCTGAACCTGCTTCCCGCTGACATGAAAGGTATGGACGCGGTGGAATTGGGGTGCGGAACGGGCTACGTTTCCTATTGGATGACCCGGCGTGGCGCGAGGGTTACGGGCATAGATATCTCCGCAGCACAACTGGCCACCGCCCGGCAACTGGCGACAGACCACAAGGCGGCTATCACCTTTATCGAGGGCAATGCCGAAGCGACCGGTTTACCCGATGCGTCGTTTGATTTCGCAGTGTCGGAGTACGGTGCGTCGATCTGGTGTCGGCCTGACAGGTGGTTGCCGGAGGCGTGGCGGTTGCTGCGCCCGGGTGGACGGTTGGTGTTTCTCGGAAACCATCCGCTATCGCTGATCTGCTCGCCTTTTGATGGGTCGCCTGCAGATCGGACGTTGCATCGTCCTTACCGTGATATGTGGGGTGCGGATTGGACGGAGGTTGAGTTTGAGCCGACAGGCGTGTGCTTCAATCTGACGATGTCAGCCTGGATGGACCTGTTCACCGACATCGGTTTCCACGTCACGAAATATCAAGAGCTTTACGCGCCTGAATGGGCGTTAGGCACTCGTGCGGCAATTCCTGCGGACTGGGCGAAAGACTACCCGGTTGAGCATGTTTGGCACTTGGCAAAGCCTGAATGGCGGTTGTAGTCCACCGCGTCGGGCGCGACACCCAAGCCGCATGTCACTGCATGGCAATGGACCGGCGCCTTTGATCAGACGCCGGTCGCTTTGGGTGCTTCACTGGCCTTTATCGGGGGAACGGCATCCAGATTCCGTCGATGAACCGGGGATATCCCTCATCTTTCCCATCGCTCACCTTTGAGAACCGGGAGTAGCGCGTGCCGTGAAAGAGGTAGATTTGGTCGGTGTCCCTGCGCATCAAGGCGGCGTCAACACGCTGGAGCCCGTCCCAAACGGACGCGATGGGCTTCGGGTATTCGTCTTCCATGGCAATCCCGCTGCCGGTCACTTCCATGCGGACGTATTCGTCGCCCTTGAACAGATAGATACGGTCGTTGGACTTGCGCCAGAACGCGGCCGAAATGTCGGATTGAAAATGTGCGGGCAAACCTTTCCAGCGGCTTTTGATCTTCTTCGGGTATCCGGTCTTCATGGTGTTGCTGCCTTTGTCAAAGCGCACATATTCGTTGCCCTTGAAGAAATAGAGCGCCTCGTTGTCCTCGCGCCACAAAGCCGCATCGATCCCCAGCTTGAAGGACAGGGGCAGCCCTGAGAAGCCGTTCGCGATGTAGCGGGGATAGCCTGTGTCCCGACCGTCCTTGATATCCGAGTAGCGGATGTAGTGCGCCCCTCCGAAAAAGTATGTCTGGCCGGTATCGCCTCGGAAGACGGCCGCGTCGATGTTATCCTCGAACGGACCCCAGCCGACGTGCAGCTTGGTATACTCGCACACGTTGGGTTCGTTGGCATCCATGATGCAGGGTACCGGGCTGGGCGTGCAACTCCGGGAATTGGAGTTCTTTGCCCTGAAAAACCGCCCGTAGAGCTCGGAACAGGATGAGGTGGTCTTGTACTCGTCCTTGGCGCCAAAAAGGTGAAGGGTTTCATGCGCCATTGTGCGGAAAAAGGTGCCCGCGAGGCTTGATTTGGACAGGGTGAACCGATGCCCGCCCGCATAAGCAGAGTGCACGGTGGTCCACTTGGTCACAAAGGCAATGATGGCGTTTTGAGCCCCACTTGCGGCCTTCGCGTTCAAGGCAAGCTGCGATGCGCCGTCCAGGCTCCCCTCGACACCAAGCTGTTCCAAAGCAGGGTTGCGCCACAGCGCTTCGGCATCGTTTTTGGACAAGCCGATGGGCACGCCATTCTTGTATTCGTCGTCGACGGTGAATGTGTCCGGGTCGATTTGCAGATATTTTCCGCCGAAGCGCGAATTGCGGAACATGTAGATTTTCGACGTGCTGTCCCGCCAGAACGCGCAATCAATGCCGTTTGCGAACTTGCCAAGATCGCCGCCGCCCCAGTGATCTGCGATGGATTTGGGATATCCGGGCGCCATGTTGCTGCTGCCGTTGGTAAACTTGATGTATTGAGACCCCTTGAACATGTAGATGCTGTTGTTGCCCTTGTGACCAAGGACGGCATCAACACCTTCCGCAAAGTCGGGATCGATGTTTTTCCAGCCGACTGCGATTTGTTTTGGATAGCCGGGGTCGGCCGCGAAGGTTTCGGGATCGACCCGCACATATTCCGAGCCTTTGAACAGATAGATTTTCTGGTTCTTCTCGCGCCAGCACGCGGCATCCACGCCGCTTTCGAATTGTGCGGGCAGGTCCCAATGGTCTTTGATGTCTTTGGGGTAGCCCGGATCAACCCCGTTGGCGAGGCTGGAGATCCGGAAATACTGTGGCCGAGGTGAAGAGCTGTTGGCGTTGACCTTGATGTCAAACCCATAGATGCGCCCGTTCACAGAGTTGGTGAACATGGCAGACACCCCGTCATAGTTGGGCATGCCTTTCCATGGTGCCCCGTCCCAGGGCGTGATGTCGACCGAGGCGTCATGCACTTCGGTGTACCAGGAGATTTTTGCTGATGGACGTTGGGCACTGATCCATTCGGTTGCTTCCTGCCACTGAACCTCGATGTTCTCGCGCTCGGCCTGTGAAATCTTGAAGTCGGGCCCGGGCCCGTCAACGATCACCAGTGCCACGGCAGTCTTGTTCACCAGCCGCTCAGGTTTTTCGAGGGTCGCTGCCGCATTTGCGAGCGCAAAGGCGACATGGTCACTTTCAGGTAGGTCGTCATGCTCATCCTCCCCGGCGCATCCGGGAAAATAAGCCTCCCAAGACATACCTTCGTCGGGCTGGGGGCTGTCAAACTCTTTGAAATCAGGATGCAAGCGCTGCTCAAGTGCGGCGCGCACGCGTCGTTCACTGGCACGGTTTGCACGGATGTGCGGGACGGTCACTTGCCCTGATACGGCACGCACCGCAGGCACATGCACCCGCCGGAACTGATGGGAATACATCCGGAGCGGGCCGGGTGTGTCCATTTGCGGATCGTCCGGTGTCGCGCGATTGGCAATTACATCGATGTCATCTCTGGACTCGTCAGTCATGGTTTTTCTCCAAAAATACTTGATTGGCTCAACAGATGTGCCGGCAAGTGCAGGACGTGTGGCCGTACGAATGGAGACCCCCGGCAGGAAGGATAATGTGTCTCCGGCTGAAAATGAGATGCCGCACAGTCCTGCAGCAAGCGTCGACGTGCCCATGAATTGAGCACAGCTAAACGGTACAGGGTCGCTTCGCAGCAGTCCGTTGTGTCATTGTGGAGTTTGCCCACCCACGTTTGCCACATGCCCACCAGGCGGCGACGTTGCCGGATGGCACAGGCTTGGATATGTTCAGCACTGTAGTTGCTGCCCAAGTCACAACACCTTTGAAGGTCTTGTTTTGGAACCGCTGTATTTCGACAAGGTGGAAAACAAACTCTGCAGAGCCGGCAAGATCGTTCAGATTACGCCGAAAGCCGCCTCTGTCCTGATCTGCCTTCTGGACAGGCCGGGCGAGATCGTCAGCAAGGACCACATCCTTGATCATGTCTGGCACGGCCTGCATGTGACCGAGGATCTGGTGCGCGAGTACATTTTTGATCTGCGCACGGCGATCGGGGATGATGCCAAGGAGCCTGCTTATATTGAAACCGTTCGCGGCAAGGGGTTTCGGCTGATTGGAAAGGTCATCGAGACGGCGTTGGATGGTCCGAATGTGCAAGGTCCAAGAGCCTCGCCTCAGGATCAGACACCCAACCTTGCCGTGCTGCGGCCCATCGTGCACGGAGATTTGCATACTATCGGCGACCGCTTTGCCGAAGCCGTCATCGCGGGCCTTGTGTCGCACAAATACATGGAAATCGTGTCACGCCAGTCATCCTTTGCAGTTGATCCAACCCGCGAGCTGAGCCAAGTCGCTGGGGAATTGAACGCGCAGTATTTTCTGGAAAGCAGCGTGGCCCGTCTCGACAGCCGTACGCAGATTTCAGTCCACCTGATCGACGGGCAATCGGACCACCATGTCTGGGCCGACAGATTTGAGCTTGTCGACGATGGCGAGGTCGAATTGCTGGCGGCCAAGGTCGTAAATGCAATTTCGGGCTGGCAGGGCGAATTGCACCTTGCCGAATACAAGCAAGGGACCCGAAAACCGCCCCAGACCCTCAGCGCATTTGAGCATTTCATCAGGGGCTGCGATCTGGAGCTCAATTTCGACACAGAAAGCGTGAAGCGTTCACTTGCGCATCTGGACCGCTCTCTTGAGCTTGATCCCAATTTCCCGCGCTGCCTCGTGATGAAAGCGATCATGCTTCAGTGGTCCTATGACGTTTATGCGCAAAAGGACCCGTTTATCCTTGAAGAGTCTGCCGCAGCCATGGCGAAGGCTTTCATCCTCAACCCCCGGGATCCTTTGATTTCCGCCCTGATCGCGCTGCAAAGGGCGCGCGAGGGCGATCTGGCGGGCGCTCTGGAAAGCCTCGAACATGCGGTGCAGACCTGTCACGGCGATGCCGACGCCTGCGTTTGTGTCGCCACATCGCTTTGCGTCATATCGGGGGACTTTTCGCGGGCGCGCGACATGTTTGACCTGGCGCTTCGGCTAAATCCGCTGCCGCCCGGATGGTATCGGTTTGTGGAGGCGCGCATCCGCTTTTTCTTTGGGGACTATGCGCGCAGCGTGGCCGCCTCAAGGTCTGGACCACAGCGGGTGTCCGCGATCATTTACAGATGCCTGTCCCATGTGATGCTGGAGGATCACGCCGCTGCCCGCACGGCTTATCATGACCTCCAGACCCGCTATCCCGGGTTTGCCTTCGACTTTTACGCCAACTATTTCCCCATCGTCGCCAAGGAAGCCCGCGCACATTACGACAACGCCGTCGAGCGCCTCTTCCAAAACGCCCTGCAGAACGAGGACGCGACTCCGATCTGAAAAGTCTTCCGCGGATACGATTCAGGTGACGTTCAATAACGCGGCACCTTCCGGGGCGCTTAGAAGACATCGGACTGACCCGGCAAGGTGAAGCAACGGAATGTGACGCTCTGTTTGCCCCGGATTTCCGGTTTGATGACGAACACCGCAGTCTTCGCATTGTCTCGCAAACGCGCCATCCACGCGATTTCCTACCTGCGACCCCTCTTCCACGCCGTGAATCGTTTGCGTTTTACCTTCCTCGCGCGTAACAGATCGCTTTGAGTGTTAGGGCTAACATTTTGCGAGCGAGGGCATCGACAATGGCAGATGGACAAGACTGGTGGCGCGGGTCTGTGACCTATCAGATCTATCCCCGGTCCTTCATGGACGCGGATGGTGACGGGATTGGGGACCTCAAGGGAATCATGGATCGGTTGGACCATGTGGCATCTTTGGGTGTGGATGCGATCTGGCTGTCCCCGGTGTTTCCGTCGCCCATGGCCGACATGGGCTATGACGTGTCCGACTATCTGGACATTGATCCCACATTTGGCACGTTGGCTGAGTTTGATGCGATGGTTGAAAAGGCCCATGATCTGGGCCTGAAGGTCATCATTGATCAGGTCCTGAGCCACGCGTCGGATCAGCATGCGCTGTTCGAAGAAAGCCGCCAAAGTCGGGACAATCCGAAGGCGGATTGGTTCATCTGGGCCGATCCCAAACCCGATGGCACGCCGCCCAACAATTGGTTGTCGATCTTTGGTGGCCCCGCATGGACATGGGATGCGCGCCGCCGTCAGTATTACATGCACAACTTCCTGAAGGAGCAACCCGACTGGAACCTGCACAATCCTGAGGTTCAGGCGTATTTGTTGGATTGTGTGCGGTTTTGGCTGGACCGGGGTGTGGATGGGTTCCGGCTGGACACCGTGAACTTCTATTTCCACGACCATCTGTTGCGCGACAATGCGGCCAACCCGTCGGATTGGGCGCAGCATGCCGTGCGCCCTTTCGAGATGCAGTATACGCTGTTTTCCAAGAACCGGCCCGAGAACATCGCGTTTCTTGAGAAGCTGCGCGCGCTCCTGGACGAATACGACGCCCGCACCATGGTTGGCGAGGTGGGCGACAGCCACCATTCGATCGAGTTGATGGGCGAGTATACCTCCGGTCAACGGCTGCACATGGCCTACAGCTTTGAGATGCTGGGGCCGGATTTCTCGCCCAAGCACTTTCGTGAACGGATCGAGGCGTTTTTCCGGGATGCACCCGATGGATGGCCGTGCTGGGCGTTTTCCAACCATGATGTGCCGCGCCATGTGGGCCGCTGGTTGGAGCATGGCGTGGATCAGGATGCGCTGGCTAAGCAAGCCGCTGCGATGCTGTTGAGCTTTGAGGGCTCGATCTGTCTCTACCAAGGCGAAGAGCTGGGGCAGGTCGATACCGTTCTCAGCTTTGACGAACTGACCGACCCTGAGGGCATCAATTTCTGGCCGGAAAAGAAGGGCCGCGATGGGTGCCGCACGCCAATGGTGTGGGAGGCTGGGTCTGCCAATGGTGGCTTCAGCCAGGCCAACCGGACATGGCTGCCCGTCAAGGCGCCGCAGCAGGCGCGGGCGGTGTCGGAGCAGGGCGAAAACTCGGTTTTGGCGTTTTACCGCGAGATGTTGGCCCTACGCCGGTCGTCGGATGATCTGCGCGCGGGCAAGACGGAATTTCTTGATCTGCCGGAACCCGTGCTAGGGTTCATGCGTGGAGATAACATGATGTGCATCTATAATCTGTCTACCGAGCGTGTGACGGTGGACTTGCCGCATGCGGTGACGTCTGTTCTGGATCAATCCGCTGATGTGGATGGGTCAAGCGTGACGCTGGGCGGCAGTGGCTTCCTGATCGGGCGTTTGAGCTGATGACGGAGACGGTGACCTTGCCCCCCCATATGAGCCGGGCGGACGTAGATGCGTTGCTGGCGGCGCGCCATGATCGCCCCTTTGATGTGCTGGGTGTGCACAAGACGGGCCGGGCCGCGTGGTGCGTGGCTTTGGTGCCGGATGCAGTGAAGCTGGTGGCAACCGTGGGCCGCAAGAAGGTTGAGTTGGAGCGCATTGAGGGGCCATTGTTTGCCGCCAAGGTGCCAAATTCGAAATTTGCGCATTCCCTGACAGCGACGTTTGAGGACGGGGACGAATGGGCCTTTGACGATCCCTATCGCTTTGGGCCTGTCCTGACGGATATGGATCAGTATCTGATTGGCGAAGGCACGCATCGGCAGTTGTGGTCGGCGCTGGGCGCGCATGTGACTGAGGTGGATGGCGTTACGGGCACGCATTTTGCGGTCTGGGCCCCCAACGCGACCCGCGTGTCTGTCGTGGGTAATTTCAACGTCTGGGACGGACGCCGGCATGCGATGCGCCGTGTGGGCGTGACCGGTATTTGGGAGATTTTCCTGCCGGGGCTGGGCGAAGGCGACCTGTATAAATACGAGATTGCGCCGCAGGACGGCGCGCCGTTTTTGAAGGCGGACCCGGTGGGCTTTGGCGCGCAGCATGCGCCCGAGACGTCGTCCGTGGTGCGCGATATTTCCGGCTATGGTTGGGACGATGATGCGTGGATGACATCGCGCGGGGCGGCGCAAAGTCGCGACAAGCCGGTTTCGGTGTACGAGGTGCATCTGGGATCGTGGCGGCACACAAGCGACGGGCGGCGGCTCAGCTACAAGGAGCTTGCGACCGAGCTTGTCGATTATGCCGTCTGGATGGGGTTCACCCATCTGGAGTTTCTGCCCATCAGCGAGTTTCCGTTTGACGGGTCGTGGGGGTATCAGCCGCTAGGGCTTTATGCACCGACCATTCGTTTCGGTCCGCCGCACGAATTTCGCGATCTGGTGGAGGCGGCGCACAAGGCGGGCCTTGGTGTCATCCTGGATTGGGTGCCGGGGCACTTCCCGTCGGATGCGCATGGTTTGGCGCAGTTTGACGGCACCCATCTTTACGAACATGCGGACCCACGCGAAGGGTTTCATCAGGATTGGAACACCCTGATCTACAATTACGGGCGCACGGAAGTGCGCAATTTCCTGACGGCCAACGCGCTTTATTGGTTCAAGGAATACCATATCGACGGGCTGCGCGTGGATGCGGTGGCGTCGATGCTGTACCGAGATTATTCGCGGGACGGCGATGCCTGGGTGCCCAACAAGGATGGCGGGCGCGAAAACTACGAAGCCGTTGATTTCCTGAAGGAAATGAACACTGTTTGCTACGGTGAGGTCGATGGCATCATGACGGTGGCCGAGGAAAGCACCGCCTTTCCCGGTGTGTCGTCACCCGTCGATGCCGGTGGCCTCGGGTTCGGGTACAAGTGGAACATGGGGTGGATGAACGACACCCTGCGGTACATCGAGAAAGACCCCATTCACCGCAAATACGATCATCACCTGATGACGTTCCCCATCGACTATTCATTCTCGGAAAACTTCATCCTGCCGATCAGCCATGACGAGGTGGTGCACGGCAAGGGGTCGATGATCGACAAAATGCCGGGCAATGAGTGGGAGAAGTTTGCGAACCTGCGCGCCTATTACGGGTTCATGTGGGGGCATCCCGGTAAGAAGCTGCTGTTCATGGGCTGCGAGTTTGGGCAGTGGTCCGAGTGGAACCATGATGTGTCGCTGGATTGGGACGCGCTGCATGGCGCACATCAGCGCGGTGTGCAGGCGCTTGTGCGCGATCTGAACCATTTTTATCGCGAAACGCCGGCGTTGCACCGGCGCGATTGTGATCCGTCGGGGTTTCGGTGGATTGCCAATGACCCCGACCAGTCGCTGACCGCTTTCGCCCGCTTCGGTGAGGACGGCGATGCGCCTGTGATTGTGGTTTGCAACTTTACCCCGGTGGAGCGTCAGTGGCGCATAGGTGTGCCGGTTCCGGGCCTTTGGGAGGAGGTTCTGAACAGTGATGCGGCCGCCTATGGCGGTGGCGACCGGGGGAACGGCGGCGCGGTCCAGAGCCAGTCAGGCGAATGGGACGGGTTGCCGGACTTTGTGGATATCAACGTGCCGCCATTGGCGACGGTGATGTTCCGACTGAAACAATAAGGGAGGAAACGATATGGCGGACATGACACGGTTGTCGCAAAGGTCCATGGCCTTTGTGCTGGCGGGGGGACGCGGATCGCGGCTGAAGGAATTGACCGACCGGCGCGTGAAGCCCGCCGTGTTCTTTGGCGGCAAGACGCGGATTGTCGATTTTGCCCTGTCGAACGCGGTCAATTCTGGCATTCGCCGCATGGCTGTGGCCACACAGTACAAAGCCCATTCGCTGATCCGCCATTGCCAGCGGGGCTGGAACTTCTTCCGGGCCGAGCGGAACGAGTTTCTGGATATCCTGCCTGCATCCCAGCGTGTGTCAGAAGAGATGTGGTATCGTGGCACCGCCGATGCTGTGACGCAAAACATTGATATCGTTGACAGTTACGGCGTCGAATACATCGTCATCCTTGCGGGCGACCATATCTACAAGATGGATTACGAGGTGATGCTGCGCCAGCATGTGGAGCAGGGGGCCGATGTGACCGTGGGCTGTCTGACCGTGCCGCGCGAGGAAGCTTCGGCCTTCGGTGTGATGGCTGTGGATGAGACAAGCCGCATCACGTCGTTTCTTGAAAAGCCCGCTGACCCGCCCAGCACCCCCGAGGATGACACCAAGGCGCTGGCGTCCATGGGCATCTATGTTTTCAACTGGAAATTCCTGCGCGAACTGCTGATTGCGGATGCCGAAGACCCTAATTCGAGCCACGATTTCGGGCACGACCTGATCCCCGACATCGTGAAGAAGGGCAAGGCCGTGGCCCACCGCTTTGACGATAGTTGTGTGCGGGCGAGCGGTGCGCCGAGCTACTGGCGTGACGTGGGCACAATCGATGCGTTTTGGGAGGCGAATATCGACCTTACCAACTTTACCCCCGAGTTGGACCTATGGGACCAAAGCTGGCCGATCTGGACCTATTCGGAAAGCGTGCCGCCCGCGAAGTTCATCCATGATGAGAAGGACCGGCGTGGCGTTGCCATATCATCCATGGTGTCGGGGGGCTGCATCATCTCGGGTACCGAGGTGCGCAATTCGCTGTTGTTTACGGACGTGCACACCAATTCCTATGCGGTGCTGGATCACTCTGTGGTGCTGCCGAATGTGGTCATCAACCGCTCTGCGCGCTTGCGCAAATGTGTGATTGATCGCGGTGTTGAGATTCCGAAAGGGCTTGTGGTGGGTGAGGACCCGACGGAGGACGGCAAGTTCTTCCGCGTGTCCGAAAAGGGCACGACCCTGATCACCAAGCCGATGGTGGAGGCATGGAAGGCCGCACAATGACCAAAGTACTGTCCGTCGCGTCCGAATGTGCGCCGCTGGTGAAAACCGGCGGTTTGGCGGATGTGGCGGGCGCTTTGCCTGCGGCGCTGGCCCCTTTGGGGGTTGAGATGCGGACGTTGCTGCCGGGCTATCCTGCGGTGATGTCGGCATTGGGTGCGGGCCACGTTGTGGCGTCGTTTGACTGCTTTGGCGGGTCAGCGCGTTTGCTGAGCGGTGTGGCCGCAGGGCTGGATTTGTTTGTACTGGATGCGCCGCATCTGTTTGATCGGGATGCAGGGATTTACCTGAATGCCGATGGGCAGGACTGGCCCGACAATCCGGAACGCTTTGCGGCTTTGTGCCGGGTGGCGGCGGATATTGCGGGTGGCACCTTGGGCGAATGGGCACCCGATCTGGTGCATTGCCATGACTGGCAGGCGGGGTTGGTGCCTTATTACCTGAAGCGCGACGCCGTGCCGGTGCCAAGTGTCCTGACCATTCACAACATCGCCTTTCAGGGCCTTGTGCCTATGGACCGGGCCGGGGCGCTTGGGATTGCCAATGCCGATTTGAACCGAGAGGGCGTCGAATACTGGGGCCAGATTTCAGCGCTGAAGGCTGGCTTGATCAGGGCCGATCATTTGACCACCGTGTCGCCCACCTATGCCCGCGAATTGATGACGGCGGAGTTCGGCATGGGGCTGGATGGGGTCCTGCGCGCGCGGCGGGCGGATCTGTCGGGGATTTTGAACGGCATTGATCTGGACGTGTGGTCGCCGTCTGTGGACACCCATGTGCGGCCCTACAAGACCCCGCGCGGGAAGGTGGCGAACAAGGTTGCCCTGCGCGAAGAGTTCGGGCTGCCGGAAGCCGAAGGGCCGCTTTGTGTTGTCGTCTCGCGTCTGACCGAGCAGAAGGGGTTGGACCTGCTGCTTGAGGCGTTGCCTGCTTTGCTCGATCGCGGGGGGCAACTGGCGCTGCTCGGCTCCGGTGATCCGGGGTTGGAGGCGGCGTTTGCCAATTATGATCATCCCGATGTCGCCGCGCGGATCGGGTATGACGAGGCGCTGTCGCACCGGATGATGGCGGGCGGTGATGCGATCCTTGTGCCGTCGCGGTTTGAACCGTGCGGCCTGACGCAGCTTTACGGGCTGCAATATGGCACATTGCCAGTGGTGGCCCTGACCGGGGGCCTTGCCGACACGGTGATCCCCGCGACCCCGGCGACCATGGCCAAAGAGGTGGCGACGGGGCTGCAATTCCATCCAATCACGGCTGATGCTCTGTCAAACGCGCTTGCGCAGCTTTGCGACCTTTTCGAACGTCCCAAGATGTGGTCAAAGATGCAGCGAAACGCGATGGCCCACCCGGTGGGCTGGGCACCGTCGGCGGCGGCCTATGCTGCGCTGTATGCCGACCTGACAAAGGCTGCTGGATGACACCATTCCAATTGAGCGCGGGACGCCCGAACCCGCTGGGCGCCACGTTCGACGGCGAGGGCGTAAACTTTGCCGTCTTCTCGCAACACGCCACGCGCGTGGTGCTGTGCCTGTGCGACGATCAGGGGCGCGAAGTGTACCTTGTCGATCTGGCGGAACGCGAGGGGCATATATGGCATGGTTACATCGCGGGCATGCGTCCGGGTCAGCAATATGGCTACCGTGTGCATGGACCCTACGCGCCCGAGGAAGGGCACCGGTTCAATCCCTACAAGCTGCTGATGGACCCCTATGCCAAGCGGTTGACGGGCCATTTGGAGTGGAACGACGCACTTTATGGCTACGAGATCGGGCATGCGGATCGCGATCTGAGCTTCGACACCCGTGACAGTGCGGAATACATGCCACGGTCGGTTGTCGTGGACCCCGCGTTCACATGGGGCCGGGGTGAGCGGGTGAGCCTTGATACCCCATGGTCCGACACGATCATCTATGAGGCACACGTGAAGGGCCTGACCGCGCAGCGCAAGGATGTGCCTCATGCGGGCAAGTTCCTCGGTATGGCGTCGGATCAGATGCTGGAGCATCTGACCGATCTGGGGGTGACAGCGATTGAATTGATGCCCGCGCAGGCGTCGGTTGATGACCGTTTTCTGGTGGACAAGGGCCTGAGCAACTACTGGGGCTACATGACCTACGGGTTCTTTGCCCCCGAACCGAAGTACCTGAGCAATCACGACATTTCCGAATTCCAGCAGATGGTGGCACGCTTCCATTCCGCAGGGATCGAGGTGCTGTTGGACGTCGTCTATAACCACACGGCCGAGGGCGATCAGCGTGGGCCGACACTGAGTTTCCGGGGCTTTGACAACGCGAGCTACTACCGTCTGGCCGATGATCCGCGGTATTATGTGAACGATACCGGCTGCGGCAATGCGCTGGATCTGGATCATCCCTTTGTGCTTCGCATGGTGATGGATTCCCTGCGCTATTGGGTAGAGGTCATGCATGTGGACGGGTTCCGATTCGACCTTGCGTCGACCCTTGCCCGCACTTCGGGTGGGTTTGACCGCGACGGGCCGTTCTGCCGCGCGATCCGGCAGGACCCTGTGCTCAACAAGGTCAAGATGATTGCAGAACCTTGGGACGTGGGCCCCGGAGGCTACCAATTGGGCGCGTTCCCGTCGCCTTTCGCCGAATGGAATGACAAGTATCGCGACAACGTCCGCAAATACTGGCGTGGCGATGGATGCATCACCCGCAAATTGGCGAGCCATGTGACCGGGTCAGCGTTACGCTTTGACCATGATGGGCGGCCTGCGACCTCATCCATCAACTTTGTCACTGCGCATGACGGTTTCACGCTGATGGATACCGTCAGCTACAATGAAAAACACAACGCGGCCAATGGCGAAGACAGCCGCGACGGGCATGATCACAATTGTTCCGAAAACTGCGGCGTTGAGGGGCCGACTGAAGACCCCAAAGTGCTGGCGTGCCGTGCGCAGCGGCGGCGGAACATGCTTGCTACGCTGATGCTGAGCCAAGGCACGCCGATGATCCTTGCGGGGGACGAGCTGGGGAACTCTCAGGGTGGCAACAACAACGCCTATTGTCAGGACAACGAGATCGGCTGGGTGAATTGGGACGAGGCGGACCCGGATTTTCTGGCCTTCTGTCGCCAGATCATCGCATTCCGCAAGGCCAGCCCCATCCTGCGCCAAAAGCGGTTCTTGCATTCCCGCAAGCGGGCCGTGGATGGCAAGCCGGATGTATTCTGGCGGCGCGCAGACGGTGCGGCGATGTCGGAAGAGGATTGGCAGCGCCCCGAGTTGAAATTCCTTGGCGTCGAGATGCGCATGGCGCGGGGCACGCCGGTGTATGAGCCGCGTCTGGGTGCAATCTATCTGCTCTTCAATGCGGGTGGAAAGACCAAGGCAACCTTGCCCGAGGCTCTGCCCGGCCATCGCTGGCAGCGAGTGATTGATACCTCTGGCCAACCGGCTGACGCGCCGCGTGCCGGTGTCGTGAGTGTGGCACCCAACAGCGTCGTGGCGCTGGAGCTCTGCCCCATTGGCGGCAAAGCGGCCGACGGTCAGGAAGCCCGAGAAAGAAAGGTCAAAGCATGAATGTTCAAACCGTAGAGACTGCGCCCATCGACGGCCAGAAACCCGGCACGAGCGGGCTGCGCAAGAAGACAGCCGTGTTCATGCAGCCCGGGTATCTTGAGAACTACACACAGGCCATTTTTGACGGGATTGGCGGCATCGACGGCAAGACCTTGGTGGTGGGCGGTGATGGCAGGTATTTCAACGACGTGGCCATCGGGATCATCCTGCGCATGGCCGCAGCCAACGGGGCAGCCAAGTGCATCGTGGGGCAGGGCGGTATTCTTTCCACGCCTGCAGCGTCCCACCTGATCCGCAAGCGCGGCGCGGACGGTGGTTTGATACTGTCGGCCAGCCACAACCCCGGCGGGCCGAATGCCGACTTCGGTCTGAAGTACAACGGGCCGAATGGCGGCCCTGCGACCGAGGGCGTGACCGAGAAAATCTTTGCCCGGACAACCGAGATTGGCGCCTACCGCATTCTGGACGGGGGCGACGTCGATTTGGACGCTTTGGGCAACAGCGCCCTTGGTGCGATGCAGGTCGAGATTGTGGACCCTGTGGCCGACTATGCCGAGTTGATGGGCACTCTGTTTGATTTCGAGGCCATTGCGGGTCTGTTCAAGGGCGGCTTTCGCATGGCGTTTGATGCGATGCATGCGGTGACCGGCCCCTATGCGCACGAGATTCTGGAACAGCGTTTGGGCGCGCCTGCGGGGACCGTGATGAACGGTGTGCCAAGCCCGGATTTTGGCGGAGGGCATCCTGACCCCAACCCGGTTTGGGCCAAGACACTGATGGACGTGATGTATGCGGATGATGCGCCTGACTTCGGCGCGGCATCGGATGGTGATGGCGACCGCAACATGATTGTGGGCGCGCATTGCTATGTCAGCCCGTCGGACAGTCTGGCGTTGCTGGCGGACCGGGCTGAACTGGCACCGGGCTATGCCGGTGGGTTGGCGGGTGTGGCGCGGTCCATGCCAACCTCTGCCGCCGCAGACCGGGTGGCCGAGGCCAAGGGTATGGCGCATTTCGAAACGCCCACCGGTTGGAAGTTCTTTGGCAACCTGCTGGACGCGGGCAAGGTGACGCTCTGTGGTGAGGAAAGCGCCGGCACCGGGTCGAACCATGTGCGGGAAAAAGACGGGCTTTGGGCCGTTCTGTTGTGGCTGAACATTCTGGCCATGACAGGTAAATCCGTGTCCGAGTTGATGGTCGAGCATTGGGCGACCTATGGCCGGAACTACTATTCCCGCCATGATTACGAGGCGGTGGACAGCGCCGCAGCGAATAAACTGGTAGCTGATCTGCGGGCGCGCCTAGGCGCGTTGCCCGGTCAATCGGCCGGTGGGTTGACCGTTTCAGGGGCAGATGAGTTTTCCTATGACGACCCGGTGGACGGGTCGACCTCGTCGGGGCAGGGCATCCGCATCTATTTCGACGGTGGTGGGCGCGTCGTGTTCCGCCTGTCTGGCACCGGCACGGACGGGGCTACGTTGCGCGTGTATCTTGAGCAGTTGGAGACTAATCCGGCGGAACTGGACAAAGATCCGCAAGAGGCACTGTCAGGCATCATAGCCGCAGCTGATGAACTGGCTGAAATCACAGCTCGCACCGGGCGCAGCGCACCGGACGTGATCACCTAGTCAAACGGGGCGTGGCGGCGGCGTGCTCTAGCCGGCGGCTCGCTCTACGCCTTCGACAATTGCGGCGCGCAACTTCTTCTCCAGCGCCCTTTGTTTGTTCTCTGAATAGTATTTCAGCCCGAACATGTCCTTGACGTAGAAGGTATCAACCACCTGTTCGCCATAGGTCGCGATGACTGCGTTGGCGATATAAACGTTTGATGCCGCCAGCGTGCGCGTCAGGTCGTGCAGCAGGCCGGGACGGTCGCGGGTGTCCACCTCGATGATCGTGTAGATGTCCGACCCTTCGTTATCAAAGGTGATGTGCGTCGGTACCTTAAAGGCCTTTTCGCGTTTTTTGACCTTGTCGCGGTCCTTGATTGCATCACGGGTCACGACTTCGCCTGCAAGCGTGCGTTCGATCATCTTGCGCAGACGTGGCAGGCGGGCCGCGTCATAGGGGTTGCCGTCGGCATCCTGTATCCAGAACGCGTCCGTCACAAAGCCGTCCGAGGTCGTATAGCTGCGCGCGTCGACCACATTCGCCCCGACCAATGCCAGTGCCCCCGTGAGGCGCGCAAAGATACCTGGATGGTCGGGCATGACAAAGCACGCGCGGGTGGCGTCCCGGTCATCGTCCGGGTGCAGGTCCATTGCGATTTCGTTTTCACCGATGTCACGCAGGAGGTTGGCAAAGACGATGTGGGCTGTGATGTGCAGGCCTTGCCAGTATGGATCGTAATGCCGGCCCGTCTCGGTCTGAAGATCCTTGCGCGGCCAATCTGCCAGTTCGGCCCGCAGTGCCTTCTTCGCCTCTGTTCCACGATTGTCACGGTTGAGCGCTTCCATCCCATCTTCGAGTGCGCGGCGGGTCTGGCGATATAGGGCGCGGATCAGCACCGCCTTCCAATTGTTCCAGACGTTCGGGCCGACGCCCCTGATGTCGCACACCGTCAACACGCACAAAAGGTCGAGCCGTTTGACCGTTTGTACCGCCTTGGCAAAATCACGCACCGTGCGTGGGTCCGCGATATCGCGTTTCTGTGCCATGTCGGACATCAGCAGGTGATAGCGCACCAACCATTCGGCGGTGTCCACCTCGTCCTGTTTCAACCCCAGCCGCGGCGCCACCTTGCGCACGATCTGCGCGCCTAAGATCGAATGGTCCTCGGGCCGTCCCTTGCCGATGTCGTGCAGCAAAAGCGCGACGTAAAGCACGCGTCGGTTCACCCCTTCCTTGAGGATGGATGAGGCAACCGGCAGATCCTCAATCAACTCACCCTTTTCGATCATGGCAAGCTGGGCGATGCATTGGATGATGTGCTCGTCCACCGTGTACGAATGGTACATGTTGAACTGCATCATCGCGACGATGGGTTCGAACTCTGGAATGAAGGCTGCGAGCACACCCAGTTCGTTCATGCGCCGTAGCGCCCGTTCCGGGTTCCCATGCTTCAGCAGTAGGTCAAGAAACAGCCGCTGCGCTTCGGGTGTGTTGCGCATGTCGTCGTCGATCAGATGCAGGTTCGACTTGATGGTGCGCATGGCGTCCGGGTGGATCAGCATGCCGGTGCGCAACGCTTCTTCGAAGATGCAGAGCAGGTTCAGCTTTTCATCCAGAAAGGCGGTCTCATCCGCGATGGCGAGGCGATTGTTGATCACCTCATAGCCGCGTTTGACCCGTGGTTTGCGTTTGAAGAGCCGTTCGAGGATCGGTTCGGCCTTGAGGTGATCCGCTTCAAGTTTGGTCAGGAAGATGCGTGTCAGATCGCCCACTTCTGTGGCATGGAGGAAGTAATCCTGCATGAATTGCTCGACTGCGCGGCGGCCTGCCTTGTCCTGATACCCCATGTCCTCGGCGACGGCGGCCTGCATGTCAAAGGTCAGCTGCTCCGTGGGCCGACCCGAGATCAGATGCATGTGGCACCGTGTGGCCCACAGGAAATCCTCGGCGGCGACGAAACTGGCAAACTCGTCATCCGTGAACAGACCTAGCGGCACCAGTTCGGCGGCATCCTGAACCTTGTGAATGTATTTGCCGATCCAGAACAGCGACTGCAGGTCGCGCAGACCGCCTTTGCCTTCCTTGACGTTGGGCTCAACCACATAGCGCTGGCCCTGCCGGACGTGGCGACTGTCGCGCTCGGCCAGTTTTGCCTCAATGAACTCACGTTCCGTGCCTTGGAACAGTTCGGTCCGCAGCTTGGTGTCCAGTTCGGCGGCAAGGTCCGCGTGCCCAAAAATGAAACGATGTTCCAGCATTGCCGTGCGGATCGTGAAATCTTCGGTCCCAAGGCGCAGGCAATCGCGTACGGTGCGGCTGGAATGGCCCACCTTCAGCTTGAGATCCCAAAGGATGTACAAGGTGGTTTCGATGACGCTTTCGGCCCAGGGGGTGATTTTGTAGGGCGTCAGAAACAGCAGATCCACATCGGAAAACGGGGCCATCTCTCCGCGGCCGTAGCCGCCCACCGCGAGTACGGCCAACCGTTCGCTGCTGGTGGGTGTCGGGTTCGGATGCATGAGCGTCTGCGCGGTCCGCAGAGCCGCTCGCACAAGGCAATCGGTCAGATAGGTGTAGGCCCGCGTGGTTGGGCGCGACGCAAATGGTTCGGCACGGAAAGCGGCAGCAATCGCGTCCCGCCCTGACGTTTGCGAAGCCTTGAGGTGGGCGACAATCTCGTCTCGCTGCGGCGCGCTGGACAGCAGCGCATCGAAAGCGCCGCCATCGAAGATATCGGTGGCGGCGCAGATCAGGCGTTGGTCAGGCGTCTCAAAGGCCTGAAGGGCTGTGTTGCTCAAAATGGTCTCCGATAGCGGAGGCGCGGGTGGATCAGAACCCTACGCCACCAAATCCGCGCGGTGCCGCGTCGATCACGACGACCTGATTGTCACGCACCGTGGCCACCGCCAGCCCACGTTCGTTGGTCCCGTCGGAGCGCAAGCGAAAGATGCCTGTCGCACCCTGGAAGCCTGAGCCTTGTGTCAGCGCCGATCCAGTCAACGCACCGGAATTGCCTTGGGCTGCCAAGGCACCGATGGCCGCGATCCCGTCAAAGGCCAGACCCGCCAACGGGTGTGGCGCGCTGCCATAGGCCGCTTCGTATTGAGACCGGAACGCCCCGGCGCGGGCCGGGTCTGGCAATGCAAACCACCCGCCTTGCACACCGGGCAAGTCCAGCGTCTGGCGCGGGATATCCCAGCGCGTGATCCCCACATATTGCGTGGCGGTCGGGCTCACACCTGCTTCGGGCAGCAGTTGTGACAGAAGTGGCAGGCCACCTGCGGGGGCGGCCGTCATAAAGACCGCATTGGCACCGGCATTGTCGATCGCGGATTTCACGCGTGGCACGGCCGCAACGAGGCCCTGTTGCGAAAGCGGGTAGTCGACCGTGCCTGTCACGGTTGCGCCGCTACGCGACGCAGCCTGTTGAATGGCATTGAGCCCAAGCTGGCCGGCGACATCCTGCGCGTGGACGACCACAATACGGTCCCGGCCCTGTCGCGCGGCATAGCTGACCAGCCTGTTGGCAGTGTTGTCAAAGGTCGACCCCAACACAAAGACATTGCCGCCTGCGATGGTCGTGTTGTTGGAAAAGGCCAGAACGTTCACATTTTGTGGGGCAACCGCGACACCTGCGGCATTCGCGGCCTCGGCATAGAGCGGTCCCACAATGATCTGTGCGCCGTCGTTTACGGCCTGAGCGGCTTGCGCGGCGGCAGTGCTCGCGTTCCCGGCGGTACCGTAGACCCTCAGGTCGATCTCAACGCCATTCAGGTCACGCATGGCCAGAAGGGCTGCGTTCTCAAGGTTGTTTGCCAAAAGCTCGTCGCTGCCCTGGCCCGATCCGCGGGGTACCAAAAGGGCCACCGGTACAGGTTGTGTTGTGTCGATACGGGGCCCACTGTTCGACAGTCCACTGCCCAATCCACCCAACGCGGCGGGATCACAGGCCGCAAGCGCAAGGGCGGCCACAGGCAGGATCGCCTGCCGCACCGCCTTGCGCAGAGTCTTGAAAAACGCAAACATGAACTGTCACTCCCAACGTTCCGGGGCATGACGTTCGCCTGCCCGATCTTCCCGGGCGGATAATAGACGTAAGGTATGGCGGGTCCAGCGTTGAATCATGTCAAAGTCCCCCTCAGCCCGGGGTTGTGGTTCGTGGGCGTGCCCATCGGCACGGCGCGGGACATCACACTTCGCGCTCTGGATGTATTGGCTTCTGCCGACGTGCTGGTGGCCGAGGACACGCGCAGCTTGCGCAAGCTGATGGACATCCACGGCGTCCCTTTGGACGGTCGTCGGATCGAGGCGTTGCACGAACATTCCAAGGCCGGGCAGGTGACACGTCTGGTGGCGCGGGCCGCAGGCGGAGAGAGCGTGGCCTACGCCTCGGAAGCCGGGATGCCGCTGATTGCCGATCCGGGGTTTGAGCTGGGCCGGGAGGCCCGCGCTGCCGGTGTTCCTGTAACCTGTGCGCCGGGACCTTCTGCTGTTGTGACCGCGCTGGTGATCGGGGGATTGCCGACGGACGCCTTCCATTTTGGCGGGTTTCTGCCCGCGACACGCACCGCCCGGCAGCGCGCGTTACAGGAGTTGGCCGGTGTTCAAGCAACGCTGGTGCTCTACGAATCACCCAAACGGGTGGGGGCGCTGCTGGCGGATGCAGCAGAGGTGCTGGGGGCGGAACGGCAAGGTTCGGTGTGTCGCGAGATCACCAAGCGGTTTGAAGACGTCAAAACAGGTACCTTGGGTGAATTGGCCGAGACATATAGCTCTGAGACCCCCAAGGGAGAGATTGTTGTCCTGATCGGGCGATCCGAGGCCGTGGCCGTTAAGGAATTGGACATTGATAGCGCGCTAAGCTCGGCACTGGATGATATGTCAGTCAAAGATGCGGCGGCGTTTGTCGCTGAAACGTTGGGCGTCCAGCGCAGGCGTGTCTACCAGCGCGCATTGGAATTGGCGCGGGACCGGTAAAACAGATCAGGTGCAAGACGATGGCCCGACATGAAAGGTCTTTTGAGACAGCGCAGCCCGTTGACAGCCGGAGTACGCGGGGCCGCGTGTCGTACTTGGCAGGCATGGCCGCCGAAGAGATCGTTGAACGCGCTTATCGCAATGCCGGGTACGTGTTGGCGGCGGAGCGTTGGCGCGGACGGCGTGGCGAAATCGACCTGATCTTTTCGACTATCAAAGGCGTCGTGATGGTCGAAGTGAAAGCCAGCAAGACATTCGCATCTGCTGCGGCTCACGTTACGCCGGCGCAAGTGAAACGGCTATATGCCACCGCAGACGAGTATCTGGCGACGTTGCCGGATGGTGCCTTGACCGATGTCCGATTTGACGTCGCATTGGTGGATCAGACGGGCATGCTCGATATTCACGAAAACGCCTTCGCCGCCTACGTTTGACCTCATGCGCAGCCCGCTCTGCAGCACCGCACAGCGTGTTGCCATTGCGCGTTTGCCTGTGCTGCGCCATCTAAGGGCGCAGACCACAGCGGAGTTGCGCCATGAAAATTGCCTTTCAGATGGACCCGATCGGGGCCGTAGACATCAATGCCGACAGCAGTTTCCGGCTTGCGGAGGAGGCGCAGGCGCGCGGCCATTCCTTGTTTTTCTACTCCCCCGATCAGCTTGCCTATCAGGAAGGGCATGTTACCGCCCGCGGGCATGACTTTACGGTGCAAAGAGTGCAGGGGGATCATGCCGCACTTGGTCCTCTGCGCGAGGTCGATCTCGCAGATTTTGACGTCGTTTGGCTGCGGCAGGACCCGCCATTTGACATGCACTACATCACCTCGACCCATTTGCTGGACCGTCTCAAAGGGGATGCGCTGGTGGTCAATGACCCGTTCTGGGTTCGCAATTACCCAGAAAAGTTGCTTGTTCTCGACTTTCCCGACCTGACCCCGCCCACCACGATTGCGCGCGATCTGGACACCATCAAGGCGTTCAAAGCCAAGCACGGCGATGTCATTTTGAAGCCACTCTATGGCAATGGCGGTGCGGGGGTGTTTCGTCTGGATGCCAACGACCGCAATCTGACCTCATTGCATGAGCTGTTCACTGGCTTCAGCCGCGAGCCATTGATTGTCCAGAAATTCCTGCCCGATGTGTCCAATGGCGACAAGCGCGTGATCCTTGTGGATGGCGAAGCTGTGGGCGCTATCAACCGTGTCCCTGCCGCAGGTGAGACGCGGTCCAACATGCACGTCGGTGGACGCCCGGAAAAGATTGGCCTTTCCGAGCGCGATCTTGAAATTTGTGCGGCCATAGGCCCGCTTCTAAAAGAAAAAGGCCAGGTTTTTGTCGGCATCGACGTGATCGGCGACTACCTGACCGAAATCAACGTGACCTCCCCCACCGGCATTCAGGAGTTGGAGCGCTTTGATGGCGTGAACATCGCCGAGAAGATCTGGCAGGCAATCGAGGCCAAGATCGTTTGAGCCTGCTTCGGCCCCTTCTGAACCAATACCTGCGCCTGACCGAAAAGCCGCATATGCGCAAGGCGTCTGGCCCCGATGCTTTGCGTCGGAGCTTCGAGTTCAAGGCACGCCTGTTCTTTCATGCACCGCGAGCCACACGGCTCGAGCGCGGCGAATTGGCGGGATCAGAGGCGTTGTGGGTACGCCCTCGCCGTGGGCCAATGTCACAATGCACGATCCTTTACTTTCATGGTGGCGGCTTTGTCTTCGGCTCCCCGCGCACACACGGCGCGATGGTGGCCGCCCTAGCGTGCCGCGCTGACGCGGACGCGGTGCTGCCCCGCTACCCTTTGGCGCCGGAACATCCGTTTCCCGCAGCACTCGATCACGCCTTGGCCGCCTATCAAGCGGTGCGGGCAACAGGTGGATCTGTCATTGTGGGCGGCGACAGCGCGGGCGGAGCGCTGACCCTGTCATTGCTGGCGCGTCTGCTGGCTGACAAAGCACCGTTGCCCGAGGCTGTTTTTGCCTTTTCTCCGCTGACCGATCTGACATTTTCGGGTGACAGCTTTGCATCCAACGCTGACGCGGATGTCGAACTGCCTGCCGAGCGGGCGCATGAGATGGCCCAAATGTATCTGAATGGCACCGATCCCACCGATCCGTTGGCCAGCCCGCTTTTCGCTGATTTCACCGGTGCGCCGCCGGTCTGGATCACGGCCGGAGACACCGAAATTCTGCTCGACGACAGTCGCCGCATGGCGGCGCATCTGCAAGCGCAAGGGGTGGATGCCACCTATGTCGAGGAGCATGACTTGCCCCATGTCTGGCCCATTTTCCACAGTACCCTGCCCGAAGCGCGCGCCACTCTGAACACGCTGGGCGCATGGATCAAAGCTCAGACCGGAGCAAGAGCGGTCACGCGGTAACTCACCGCCTCGGCCACGTGAGGTTTCCGAACGTTGTCAGAGCCATCGAGATCCGCGATCGTGCGGGCCACGCGCAAGACGCGGTGGTAGCCACGGGCGGACAATCCAAACCGATCAGCGACTTTGGTCAACAGCGCACGCCCGTCCTCGTCCGGGGACGCGTATTCATCCAGTGCAGCCCCGGACAAGTCCGCGTTGCTGCGCATGCCTGTATCGGCCAATCGTGCGGTCTGGATCTGCCGCGCAGCCGCCACGCGCGCTGCAACGGTGGCTGAACCGTCACCAGAGGGTGGCAAATCGAGATCTGTGTAGGTGACGGGCGGCACATCCACGCGCAGGTCAAACCGGTCCATCAGCGGGCCCGAGATACGCCCCAGATAATCGTCTCCGCAGGCCGGTGCCCGGCCGCAGGCGCGCGACGCATCCGACAGGTAGCCGCATTTGCACGGGTTTGCCGCGGCCACCAGCATGAACCGGCAAGGGTACTTGATGTGGTTGTTGGCGCGGGCCACCATCACTTCGCCTGTTTCAATTGGCTGGCGCAGGGTTTCGAGCACGGTGCGGGGAAATTCTGGAAACTCGTCCATGAAAAGGACGCCGTTGTGCGCCAGAGACGCCTCGCCCGGTTTGGCCCCACGCCCGCCACCGATGATCGCGGCCATCGACGCGGTGTGATGTGGTTCGCGAAAGGGGCGGTCCATCGAAATACCACCTGCGTCCAGCAGCCCGGCAAGGGAGTGGATCATGGACGTCTCAAGCGCCTCCATTGCGGACAGCGGCGGCAAGATGCCGGGCAGGCGCGCGGCGAGCATGGATTTGCCTGACCCCGGCGTGCCGACCATCAGGAAATGATGCCGTCCCGCGGCGGCGACCTCCATGGCGCGTTTGGCCCGTTCCTGCCCTTTGACGTCGCGCAGATCGGGCAGGCCGGTGCCGCGTGCGATCTGCCCCGCCTTGGCCGGTTCCAGCGGCACCTGCCCGGTGTAGTGCCGCACCACGTCGCCCAGCGATGCGGCGGCAATAACTTTTGTCGCATCAACCCACGCCGCTTCAGCCCCCGATCCGGCGGGGCAAAGCAGCCCGCGATCCTGTTCGGCGGCGGACATGGCGGCGGGCAGGGCACCGAGGACGGGCACCAACGTGCCGTCGAGGGACAATTCGCCCAAGGCCACCGTTCCCTCGACCGCGTCTTCGGGCAGAATGCCAAGCGCGGCCAACAGAGCCAATGCGATGGGCAGATCGAAATGCGACCCTTCCTTGGGCAGGTCGGCGGGCGACATGTTGATCGTGATCCGTTTCGATGGCAGCGCGATGGACATGGCTGTCAGGGCTGCGCGCACGCGGTCGCGGGCCTCTGACACCGCTTTGTCCGGCAGCCCAACGATTGAAAAAGCGGGCAGGCCCGGGGTCATGGCGCATTGCACCTCGACCTCTCGTGCCTCGACGCCCTGAAATGCGACTGTGTATGCCCGTGCGACCATGAACCCATCCACCGAATATGGTTAATGGCTAGCGGTCTGCGGTTTACGATTGGTTAACGCGGCGAAGTCGCATTTGGAGGTGTGATCAGGTATACTCGGACCATGATCCGCAGTGTCCAACAGTTGATCGAACGGCAAATACAGAAAGCCCGCGCGCAAGGCGGGCTCTCTGGACTGAAGGGTGAGGGCAAGCCATTGCCCGCCCGCCCCGAAGAGGCGCTGGTAGATACGGCAGATGCCGCAGGGTTTCGCATCATGGCGCAAGCGGGCGTCGTTCCCGAAGAGATCGAGATCAAGAAGGCAATGGAGGCATTGCGCAAGTGTCTTGCAGACATCCATGCCGACGACTCGCGCAAGGATGCGTTGGCCGAACTGGCGCGGCTTGAAATGCGCTACAACATCGCCCGCGAGGCGCGGCAGAAATTCATGCAGCGGTAAACGTCATGCGGGCCAAGGCCGCGTGGGCACACGCATGTCATAGGGGAATGGGTCGTACGTTACCTTTTGCCCCTCCGCCCGCCATGTCTGGAACGCAGTGTCCGTGATCACAGTGTGGCAATAGGCGCGGGATGCGTCCGACATTGGCAAATCGTAACCAACGATCCGTGCGCATACAGGGGCATAGAAGACGTCGGCCAACGAATAAGCTCCAAACAGCCATGGCCCGTCTGTCTTGAATCTTGATGCATGGACCCAGAGGGTTTCAATCCGGTCCAGATCGGTCTGAACCACGTCTGACACCGCAAACCCTTCGTTCACGTGCTGCAATTGCATTGGGCATGCCCCCCGCAGCGCGGTAAAGCCTGCCACCATTTCGGCACACAGCCAGCGGGCTGTCGCACGTGCAGCGGGATCGCTGGGCCACATGTCTGCCTCCGGGTTCTGTTCTGCCAGTGTTTCGGCCAAGGCGAGGCTTTCGCCCACGACCGTGCCGTCTGGCAGTTTCAGCGCCGGCACCAACCGGGCAGGGGCGAGAGGCGCCATTTCCTCGGCCATGGTGCCGGAATACAGTCCAATCATGTGAGTGCGGTAGGGCAGGCCGAATTTCTCAAGCATGAGCCAACCGCGCAAGGACCAGCTCGAAAACGTGCGGTCACCGATATAGAGTTCATAAGTCATGGAGCGCAGGCTAGGTGCAGCGTGCCCCGAATGCCCAACGCTGATTTGTGAGGGGTCGTATCACGGGCAGTGATTGATCACTTCGGCCTGCCCCGTTGCGCGGTCCAGCGTCGTTACAGACAGAGGATCGATCTTGTGAGCGAGCACGTCAGTGGCGCTGAGCCTCAGCACCGCTTGTACCTGTGTCAGGATCACACCGAAATGCGCCACGGCAATGATGTCGCGCCCCGGATGCGCAGCCTCGATCCGGCGCACAGCCATGGCCACACGGGCGGCAGAGGTGTTCCAGCTTTCGCCACCGGGTGGGGTGGGATCGCCTGGTGTTTCCCAATAAGCGCGGCTGAGATCGGGGTGCCATTCAGCCACGGTCGAAAAATACACACCGTCCCAGACACCGAAATGAAACTCACGCAGGGCCGGATCATGGGGCAGGCGCGTGCGATCGCGTTGCACAGCGGAGGCAGTGTTTACGGACCGGGTCAGGTCCGATGACACAACAAGGGCGTCCTCGGGTAAATGCGCCGCCAACCGCTCCACCGCGCCGGTGTCTGACAGATCTGCATCCACGTCACGCCATCCGGTGAAAGCCTTTTGGTGGGTCGGACCGTGCCGGACCCAATGCCACGTGGTCATGGGGCTTCCCCCTTGCGCAATTGCGGCAGCCCGGCCAGCACGTGCCAAACTGTATTGGCCTGTGTGGCGAGCGCGATGTTCAACCGGCCCTGCGCCTCCCGGAACCTGCGTGCAAGCGCGTTATCGGGCACAATTCCCTGTCCTACCTCGTTCGATACGACAACCACGGGTGCGTCACATGCCCCGAGCGCTTCAAGAAAAGTGGTTTGCGCATCGGCCACTTCCAACTCGTCCATCATCACATTGGTCAACCACATGGTGGCGCAATCCAACAGCACGGTTTGATCCGCCGTTGCAGCGCCCAGACCCGCCTCAACACCTTTGGATGCGTCCACTGTAATCCACTCTTCCCCACGCCGTGCTTTGTGCAAGTCAACCTTGGCTTGCATCTCCTGATCCCAAATTCGTGAAGTCGCCAAGTACACCGGGCTTAACCTACTGTTAAGAATAAGGCTTTCCGCCCACTGCGACTTGCCCGAGGCGGCTCCACCTAGAACGAAGGTCAGTGCTGGCAACATTTTTTCATCCCAAGAGTGAACCAATCGCGGATCCGACGCGTAGACAGTTCAAGTGCGCAAAACAAGCATAACCATCCAGGGGGATGACACATGGCGTTGGATAATGTTCGAGACATGTCACTGTCGCGCACGGCCATGAAGGCCGAATTGCTGGACGCAGAGACAGAACTTCGACTTGCATATGCGTGGCGGGACGAGCGGGACGAGGCGGCCTTGCACCGTCTGATCACCGCTTACATGCGCCTTGCCATCTCGATGGCGTCGAAGTTCAAACGGTACGGCGCACCGATGAATGACCTCATTCAGGAAGCTGGACTTGGGCTGATGAAAGCCGCCGACAAGTTTGATCCCGATCGGGGCGTGCGCTTCTCAACCTACGCCGTGTGGTGGATCAAGGCGTCCATCCAGGACTATGTGATGCGCAACTGGTCGATGGTGCGCACCGGTTCAACATCGTCGCAAAAGTCCCTGTTCTTCAACATGCGTCGTGTTCAAGCCCGTCTGGAACGTGAGAGTGCTGCTGCGGGCGAGACGTTGGACAAGCACCAGTTGCGTCAGATGATCTCGACCGAAATCGGAGTGCCCCTGCACGATGTGGAAATGATGGAAGGACGCCTGTCCGGCTCAGACTATTCACTGAACGCGACCCAATCCGTGGATGATGAAGGTCGCGAATGGATTGACGCACTGGAAGATGACAGCGCGCAGGCCGCAGAAACTGTGGAACACAGCCACGACACAGAACAGCTGCGGGAATGGTTGCTCTTGTCGCTCAATGCGCTGAACGAGCGGGAGCGGTTTATCGTACGCGAGCGCAAGTTGCGCGATGCACCCCGTACCTTGGAAAGCCTGGGCCAAGAACTGAGCCTATCAAAAGAGCGCGTACGCCAACTCGAAGCTGCAGCCTTCACAAAAATGCGCAAATCGCTCGAAATGCAAAGCCGGGAAGTACATCACTTCCTCGTATGAAAGACGCGATATACCCCCTGATCCTTGCCGCCGTTGCGACCATGTCGACGGCGGCATTTTCATTTGCGGCGACCGACTGGTCCGACTTTTCCGGCGACGTGCTGATTTTGGGTGAATTCCACGACAACCCCGACCATCATGCCGAACAGGCAAAAGCTGCGCGGATCATCGTGCCCAACGCCGTGGTGTTCGAAATGCTTACACCCGCAGAAGCATCAGCTTTGGCGGACATCCCACGGAACCCCGGCGACATGACCGAAGCCACGGAAGGCTTCCATTGGACCAATATCGCCGACTATGCCGACATCCTCGCAGCCAGCTCCGTGATCATCGGCGCGGCTTTGCCCCGCGAAGACATGCGCGCCGCTTTCAGCGATGGGGCGGCACAGACGTTTGGCCCGGAAGCAGACATTTTTGGCCTGACCGAACCGCTCTCGGAAGACGAACAGGCGGCCCGAGAGCTGGGTCAGTTCGACGCCCATTGCGAGGCGATGCCGCTTGAGATGATGGGCGGCATGGTCGAGGCGCAGCGTCTGCGCGACGCCGCGTTCGCCCGCACCGTTCTGACCGCCATCGACAAGTACGGCGCGCCCGTCATGCTGATCACTGGCAACGGCCACGCGCGCCTTGATTGGGGGGTGCCCGCCTACCTCGCCCGCGTCCGCCCTAATCTGGATGTCACCAGCATCGGTCAGGGCGAAAGACAGGAACCGCCCGAAGGGGTTTTCTCCTGGACCCTGAACGGCGCAGCATCCCCGGACCGCGGCGATCCCTGCGCAGTGTTCACGCAATAGCGCGCGGCACTTTTCCCGTTCAAAAAGGTCTCTGGTGGCAAGGGGGCTGGGCCCCATATGGCCCGAGGGCTGGTCCTTGGCCCACCGTCCGCCTATGGTCACGACACTAAAAGACAGCCGGACGCGCCAACATGCTGCAAAACAAACGTATTCTGCTGATCCTGACGGGCGGCATCGCCGCCTACAAAGGGCTGGACCTGATCCGACGCCTGCACGAACGCGGTGCGGCTGTGACACCTGTTTTGACCCGTGCGGCAGAACAGTTTGTGACGCCTTTATCTGTGTCTGCACTCGCTGGCGAAAAAGTCTATCGCGATCTCTTCGACCTCACGGACGAAGCCGAGATGGGACATATCCAGCTTTCCCGCTCTGCCGACCTGATCCTTGTGGCGCCAGCGACCGCGGACATCATGGCAAAGATGGCGCAAGGCCGGGCGGATGATCTTGCCTCGACCCTCCTTTTGGCCACCGACACGCCTGTTATGATTGCGCCTGCGATGAACGTGCGCATGTGGGATCACCCTGCGACACAGCGAAACCTTGAACAGCTAAGGGGTGACGGCGTTGCAGTCATTGGCCCTAATGACGGAGATATGGCATGCGGTGAATTTGGCCCGGGCCGCATGTCAGAGCCGCTTGAGATCGTTGCCGCGGTTGAGGCGCACTTCGGCCCCAAGCCCCTGACGGGCAAGCATATCCTTGTCACGTCCGGCCCCACGCATGAACCGATTGATCCGGTGCGCTACATCGCCAACCGCTCTTCCGGCGCGCAGGGCACCGCCCTGGCCCGCGCCCTCATCGCGTTGGGTGCCAATGTCACCTTTGTGACGGGTCCGGCAGATGTGGCCGCCCCGCAGGGCGCGACGGTTGTCCCGGTCCAAACCGCACAAGAGATGCAGGCAGCGGTCAATGCCGCCCTCCCGGCTGACGCCGCCATCTTTGCCGCGGCCGTTGCGGATTGGCGCGTGACCTCTGCCAGCGACAAGAAGCTGAAAAAGTCCAAGGACGGCCTGCCGATATTGGAGTTCGCGGAAAACCCAGACATCCTTGCGGGCGTGTCACAAATGACCAAAGGCCGCCCCGGTCTCGTCGTGGGTTTTGCTGCTGAAACCAACGACGTTGTGGATCACGCCACAGCCAAACGCGCCCGCAAGGGTTGCGACTGGATCGTCGCCAATGATGTCTCGCCCAAGACAGGGATCATGGGCGGAACAGAGAACGCTGTGGTCCTGATTACCGACAAAGGTGCCGACGCGTGGCCGCGTATGTCAAAGGCAGATGTGGCAATGCGGCTTGCCCGAAAGATCGCGGATGCACTGGTCTGAGCCCGTCGCCTCTGGCCGCCATGGGATTTGAGTTTATTTGGCAAGATGAAGATGAATACAGTCGCCCTGAAAATCACGCGTGTCGCTGGATCGGACCCGGACATTGCCTTGCCCTCCTATGAAACGGATGGCGCGGCGGGGGCAGATTTGCGCGCCAATTTCCCGGACCAAAAGGCTGTGACCCTTGCCCCCGGCGCCCGTGCGCTGATCCCGACGGGCCTTGCCATGGCCATCCCCCACGGATTCGAGGTACAGGTGCGTCCCCGCTCGGGCCTTGCGCTGAAACATGGCATCGCGCTCGTGAACAGCCCCGGCACTATCGACAGCGACTACCGGGGGGAAGTGGGCGTGATTGTCCTGAACACCTCAAACCTCCCGTTCGACGTAACCCATGGCATGCGCATCGCGCAAATGGTGCTGGCCCCTGTCGTGCAGGCTGGCTTTGAGCTTGTCGACACGCTCGATGAAACGACCCGCGGCGCGGGTGGCTTCGGTTCGACGGGGCGCGGCTGATGCTTCTCGTCTTTGTGCTGGCGGGCGTGATCTGGGGCATTGGCGCTGCCATGAAAACCCCGCGCCGCGCGCGTTGGCTGATGATCGGCATCCTTTATGTGCTGGTCCTTGCCATCCAGGTGGCGCTTCCGGACCTGCACCCCCTGCGCATTGCTACGGGCGAAAGCCCGGCCCTGTGGCTGATCGTAGGCGGGTTTGCCGCCATTGCTGTCGGTTACCGCGCCATCCTGCGCAAGTTGCGTGGTCGGGTTGAGGTGAAGGAGGCCGAGGCCGCCCCCAAACCGGATGGACCGTTCACCGACACCGAACTCAACCGCTATGCGCGGCACATTGTTCTGCGCGAGGTAGGGGGCGTGGGCCAGAAACGCCTTAAGGATGCAAAGGTTTTGGTCATCGGTGCAGGTGGTCTTGGTGCGCCTGTGTTGCAGTACCTCGCTGCGGCAGGGGTCGGAATCATTGGAGTGATCGACGACGACACCGTCGAGAATACGAACCTGCAGCGCCAAACCATCCACACCGATGCGCGCATCGGCATGCCCAAGGTGTTCTCGGCCCAGGCCGCTATGGAGGCTCAAAACCCCTATGTCACGGTGCGCCCCTATCATCGCCGCCTGACAAACGACATTGTGGATGATCTGGTGGCCGACTACGACCTGATCATCGATGGCACCGACAATTTCGACACGCGCTACATGGTCAACGCCGCCGCTGTGCGGGCGGGCGTGCCGCTCATCTCGGGTGCGCTCACGCAGTGGGAGGGGCAGGTGAGCGTCTTCGACCCGGCCCGCAACGCCCCCTGTTATCGCTGTATCTTCCCAGAGGCACCTGCGCCCGAGCTGGCCCCGAACTGTGCCGAGGCGGGCGTGATCGGCCCCTTGCCCGGTGTGGTCGGGTCGATGATGGCGGTCGAGGCGATCAAGCTGATCACCGACGCAGGCACGCCCCTGCGCGGTGAAATGGTGATCTACGATGCGCTCTACGGTGAAAGCCGCAAGATTGGGCTCAAACGTAGAAACGACTGCGAAACGTGCAAAGACGTAGCGGCGCCCTGACCCCGCCCTACATCGTCGTTCAAAGGAGATTGCCCCCATGACAAACGTGCTGCTGCAAGACTGGGACACGCCGTTTCAGATCGCCCCCTTTGATGCCATCTCGGACGATGATTTCGCCCCTGCGCTCGACACTGCGCTCGAAGCGCATAAGGCTGAGATCGACGCCATCGCCGGGTCGGATGAGGCACCAACATTTGCCAACACGATCGAGGCACTGGAGGCGGCAGGTGAAGGGCTGGAAAAGGTGCTTGGCACCTTCTTCACCGTCGCAGGCGCCGACAGCAATCCGCAGCGGGAGGCGTTGCAACGCGACTTTTCCCCCAAGCTGGCCGCGCATTTCGCGGATATTTCCAGCAACAAAGCGCTCTTTGCCCGGATCGCAGCCATCTGGGACGCGCGTGACGAACTGGAGCTGACCGACGAACAGCAGCGTGTGCTGATGCTGACCCATCGCGGCTATGTCCGGTCCGGTGCGGCCCTTGAAGGGAACCAAGAGGCCCGCATGAAGGAAATCAAAGGGCGGCTTGCCGAACTGGGCACCGCTTTTACCCAGAACCTGCTGGCGGACGAACGCAACTGGTTCATGCCGCTGGGCGAAGGCGACCTTGCCGGGCTGCCCGCGTTCGTCGTGGATGCGGCGCGCGCGGCGGGTGACGAAAAGGATGCAGGTGGCCCCGTTGTCACCCTGTCCCGGTCCATCATTGTGCCTTTCCTGCAATTCTCCACCCGCCGCGACCTGCGCGAAAAGGCCTATCGCGCATGGACGGCCCGTGGTGCCAATGGCGGGGACACTGACAACCGCGCCATTGCCGCCGAAATCCTGAAGCTGCGCGAAGAGCGCGCCAAGCTGTTGGGCTACGACAACTTTGCCAATTACAAATTGGAAACCGAGATGGCCAAGACGCCGGAAGCGGTGCGTGAACTGCTGATGGCCGTGTGGGAGCCCGCCAAATCTCAGGCCAACGCCGATGCATGGGCACTTGAACAAATGCTCAAAGCAGATGGCGTCGATGGCCCGCTCGAGCCATGGGATTGGCGTTTCTATGCAGAGCGGCGGCGCAAGGACCTGCACGATCTGGATGAGGCGGAAGTGAAGCCGTATTTCCGACTCGACCGCATGATCGACGCATCCTTCGACTGCGCCAGCCGCCTCTTTGGGCTTGAGTTCAAACTGCTCGACGTGCCCCTCTACCATCCCGACTGCCGCGCATGGGAAGTGACCCGCGCAGGCGCGCATGTGGCGGTGTTCATCGGGGACTACTTTGCGCGCGGCTCGAAACGCTCGGGCGCGTGGTGCTCGGCCATGCGGGCGCAGGCCAAGTTCCCCGAACCGCAGACACCCATCGTCATCAACGTGTGCAATTTCGCCAAGGGCGATCCGGCGCTTCTGTCCTATGACGACGCCCGCACGCTGTTCCATGAATTCGGCCACGCCCTGCATCAGATGTTGTCCAACGTGACTTACGAGTCGATCTCGGGCACCTCCGTCGCCCGTGATTTCGTCGAACTGCCCAGCCAGCTTTACGAACACTGGTTGGAGGTGCCGCAGGTCCTGCACCAATTCGCGATCCACGCGGATACGGGCGAGGCGATCCCGCAGGCCATGCTCGACAACGTGTTGGCGGCGGCGACCTATGACATGGGGTTCCAGACGGTGGAATACGTGGCCTCAGCGCTTGTGGACCTCGAATTTCACGACGGACAGGCGCCTGCCGATCCGATGCAGAAACAGGCCGAAGTTCTGGAAAGCCTCGGCATGCCTCGCGCCATCGGAATGCGTCACGCAACGCCGCATTTTGCGCATGTGTTCGCGGGCGACGGATACTCATCCGGCTACTACAGCTACATGTGGTCCGAGGTGATGGATGCCGACGCCTTTGCCGCCTTCGAAGAAGCCGATGGACCCTTCGATGCAGAAAAGGCCGCCGCACTCGAGGAACATATCCTCAGCACGGGCGGCAGTGTAGATGCGGCTGATCTTTATACAGCGTTCCGGGGCCGCTTGCCCGGTGTTGAGGCGCTGCTTAAGGGGCGGGGGCTGGCCGCGTAGCGCAGCCCCCGGGTCACGGGTTATTCTGCAGGGTGCGCGACGATCACGTCGTCACCTTTATGCAGGCCAACCACCGCCAGTACGGTGCTGCCGATGACAAGATAGTAGGCCATATCAAGGCCGGTGAAGCCGAACAGGAACGGTGCCGCGACAAAGGCGGCACCGACAAGGGCATCAACGGCCAAGTGGAATTTGTAGGGCAGCACCGGCAGCAGGCCGGTTTCGTGGTCGGTCAATGCGGTCAGCAGCAATGCCGCGATACCGGTTGCGATGGACAGGGCAAACGCAATGGCGTTGTCCATGCCGATGCCCAGAACGAAGGGGGCGGCAATCAGGCCAAGGGCCACGGGATAGTCGATGTAAGCGTGCAGTTTTTGGGTCACGAATTTGGACATTGGATCTTCTCCGAAAGGTTAAGCCAGATGGCAGGGGCGCTCTGATGCACCTTACTTAGAGTTTGGAACCAATCGGTTCAAAACAACCTGTCGTGACGATCCTGTAATATTCGTTCAGTAGCCTGCGCCACGATCCACCAGATACAGAAACGGCTCTCCGGCCTCACCCCGCCGTATGTTTTCAGCGATGGTCTTGCTGGAATATGCGGCGCGTGTTTCTGATGCGATATGCGGTGTGACGGTCACCCTCGGGTGGGACCAGTAGGGATGCTCGGCGGGCAAGGGCTCTACGCGGAACACGTCCAAAGTGGCATGGTCGACGTGGCCCGCGTCCAACGCGGCCAGCAAGGCATCGTCATCAATCAGGGGTCCGCGCCCGGGGTTCAGAATGCGTGTACCCTTCGGCATCAACGCAAGCGTGCGGGCATTGAGCGTGTTTTCTGTCGCCGCTGTCTTGGGCAACAGCAACACGCAATAAGTCGCGACGCTCAGCGCGTGATCCAACCCCGCGTCACCCGACAGGCAGGTGATGTCGGGGATGTCTTTTTGAGTCCTGCTCCAGCCAGTGACCGGAAAACCCAATCCGGCCAAGGCGTGCGCGCAGGCGGTCCCCAACTCTCCGAGCCCCAGCACGGTCACAGGCGTGTCAAAGGACAATGGCGGCGCTTGCGGCTCCCATGTCCCTGCGGCGGCATTGATGTGTGCGTCCATGCCCAGATGCAGACGCAGGACGTGGCCCACAACCCATTCGACCATGCCCTGGGTCAGCGCGGGATCGACCATACGCGCCAAAGGCAGGTGCAGGGTTGGATTGCCCACAATCTCCTCCACCCCCGCCCACAGGTTCAGCACCGCCTTGGCACGTGTGAAAGGGGCAAAGTCCTTTACCTCTGAATTCGGGGCATAGACGATGTAGTCGACCTGATCTGCGGGAATATCTGTGGCAACATGTGCGTCGATGCCCGCCGCAGCTATCTCTTTGCGCAAGGGGGTTTCGTACTCCGTCCAGCGGTCTTCCGTGGCGGCAAAAAGGACGTTGACACTCATGTGGTGCAGGCTCCGTTAAGGTCAGCAATGTCCGCAGTCTCGATCGGGTCGCCGGTTGGGTCAGTAAAGATCATGGTCAATTGTTCCCCCGGCTCCTTTTCGGGCTGGGAACGCGGCATCAACGCACCCCGATCACCCACTTTATCCGTGTCGGCTCTGCCCAAAGGGAACCTGGACCGATCCCCGATGAAATCGCGACCAATACACATGCCCGCGCTGCGCCCTTCGGCACAGCCCATCAGCTTACCATGGAAGGTACGGGGCATGTCCCAGTCGGTCACATCAAAGGCAAGGTGAAGCGGGGCCATGGCATCTCCGGTCAGCGTTTGGCACAGGTGTAGCGGCACGGCGATCAAATGCAAAAGCATTGATCGTGATCAGGACCACGCCGTGTCGCGACGAAGTGGATCAGCCAGCTGTCCGGTTTAGATACAGGGTCGACCTGTCGTCCGGTGTGCCCTTGTCGACAAGCATTGTCGTCTTCCATGCGTTGACCTCGAACGCGACAAGCTCCATTTCCCAGACACAGCCAAACACGTCGGCTTGCCCATCGTCGAAGGATGTCGGCGCAGACCATGGCGCGCGGATCTGTTGGATATGTGCCAGCACACTGCCCCACTGCCAATAGAACACGGGCGATACGACAGCCACTTCGGCAAAATGGATGATCTGGAAGCCGACGCCATGATTGCCAGCGACGGCTTCCAACGGTCCGGGGGCGGGCAATCGGTCGAAGGCCGCGTCAGTGCTTGATGCAGCAACCTCGTCTGAAAACTCACGCCCGTCTGCCAAGATGGCGTAGCGTTTCAACCGCCAACCGTCGCGGTCTGCAACGGACAAGGCCCGCACATCTCGCCCCTGAAACGCTTGCAGATGGTCCATCAATGACCTTGCCGTGGGCGATGCACATGGGCGCTTTGGGCCAGACCAAAGGCCAGCATCAGAACCAGCATCGCCGACCCGCCATAGCTGACGAGCGGCAGGGGCACACCCACGACCGGAGCCAGTCCCATGACCATCGACATGTTCACCGCAAAGAACAGGAAGAAGTTGAGTGCGATGCCCAAGGTCAAAAGCGACGAAAACCGGTCCTTGTTGGCCAGCGCAGAGACCACGCAGAACAGGATGATCAGGGCATAGAGGGCCAGCAGCGAAAACGCTCCGATGAACCCGAACTCTTCGGCCAGCGTGGTAAAGATGAAGTCGGTGTGCTTTTCCGGCAAGAAGTTCAGGCGGCTCTGTGTGCCCTGCATGAACCCACGCCCGGTCCAGCCCCCGGACCCCAGCGCAATCTTTGACTGCGTGATGTGATAGCCCGCGCCAAGCGGGTCGGACCCCGGGTCCAGAAAAGTATCAATCCGCCGGTACTGGTAGTCTTTCAGCAACTGCCATTCTGTCCCGCGCGACTGAAACACCGTGGTGATCAAACCCACGATGGCAGCAATCACAGCTGCAAAATAAGCCCAATGCACTCCGGCCAGAAACATGAGGCCCCCGCCCGCCGCCAGCAGCAGGATCGAGGTGCCAAGGTCGGGTTGCCGCAACACCAAGGCGACAGGGATCAGGATCAGAATGACGGGCAAGAGCACCCAGAACGGTCTCGATTTCCGGAAAGCGGGCAGCCAGTCGTAATAGGCGGCCAGCATCATCACCAGCGTCACCTTCATCAACTCGGACGGCTGCAAACGCATGAACCCAAGGTCGATCCAGCGTTGCGCGCCCATACCGACAGAGCCAAAGAACTCCACCGCCACCAGCAAGAGCAGTGACGTCAGATACGCGACCCCCGCCATGCTGCGCCAGAACCAGATAGGCACCATCGCCACCATAAGCATCAGCACGAAGCCGGCGGCAAATCGTTTCATCTGCGGTTCGGCCCATGGGCTGAACGATCCACCCGCGACCGAGTAGAGCATCAGAAAACCGACACCGGCAACAGCCGCCAACAGCAACGCAAGCGGCCAGTTCAGGAACAGGATCTTGCGCGGCCCGGCGGGGACATTTTTGACCGTGTACTCAAGATAGCTCATGCCTGATCGCTTCCCGCGATATTGGCAAGCGGCTGGACACCGCGCAGGACTTGCTGCTGGTTCTTGATCCGGTCACGGTCCTTGGTGGGATACGCCTCCAGCGGTGGCTCACCGCCATAGAGCGCCTGCAAAGTTACGTCCCGTGCGATGGGGGCTGCGGCCTTCGATCCACCACCGCCATGTTCAACAACGACGGCTACGGCATATTTGGGATTGTCGTAGGGTGCAAAGTTCACAAACAGCGCATGGTCGCGGCGTTCCCATGGCAGGTCCTCGTTCCGGACCACGCCTGCGCGCCGCTCGGCTGCAGTGATGTTGCGCACTTGGCTGGTGCCGGTCTTGCCTGCCATCCGCACGGCATCGTCGATGATGCGGCTGCCATAGGCCGTGCCGCGCCGGTCGTTGACAACCTCGTACATCGCCCGGCGCATCTTGCGCAGGTTGTTTTCGTTCATGCCCATGCTTTCACCTGCGCCCGACGGTTGTTCGATCCCGTCAATGGTCTTGATCAGGCGTGGCTTGACCGCCGTGCCCGATGCCAGCCGCGCCGTCATCACCGCCAACTGCAAGGGCGAGGCCAGCATGAAGCCTTGCCCGATCGAGGCGTTCACAGTGTCACCCACAACCCAGCTTTGGTCATGCACGCGCCGCTTCCAGTCCTTGGTCGGCGTCAGCCCCTTTGCCACTGCCGACATGGGGATGTCATGGCGCTCACCCAGCCCAAACCGGTTGGCCATGGCGGTGATCTTTTCGATGCCGACCTTGACCGCCAGATCGTAGTAATAGACGTCGCATGACCGTTTGAGCGAGGTTTCCAGATCGACCCATCCATGTCCCGCGCGTTTCCAGCAGTGAAAGCGGCGGCCGCTGACCGTCAGGTGCCCGGGGCAATAGACCGTTTCGTCGGGACCGATCAGCCCGGCCTCAAGTGCGGCCATGGCCGTGATCATCTTGAAGGTCGAGCCGGGCGGGTACGTGCCCTGCACCGTCTTGGAGGCCAGCGGGCGATACTTGTTTTCGGTCAGTGCCTTGTAGTCGCGGCTGGAGATGCCGCGCACGAACAGGTTCGGGTCAAAGGTCGGCGCTGACGAGATTGCCAGCAGATCGCCGGACTGCGCGTCCATGACCACGGCACTGGCGCTTTCACCGCTCAACCGCGCCTGCACATAACTTTGCAGCTTGGCGTCGATGGTCAGTTGCATGTCGGACCCGGCGATCCCTTCCTGCCGGTCCAGTTCGCGCATCACCCGTCCTGCGGCGTTGACCTCGACCCGGCGGGCGCCCGCCTTGCCGCGCAGGGTTTCTTCGATCTTGGCCTCGACCCCGACCTTGCCAATCTGGAAGCGGGGGATGCGGAGCAGCTGATCGGGGTCTTCGATCCGTTCCAGATCGTAGTCACTGACCGGGCCCACATAGCCCAGCACGTGGGCATAGTCTGATCCGAGCGGATAGACCCGGCTCAGGCCGACTTCGGGCGTGACGCCGGGCAGGGCGGGGGCGTTGACACTGACCCGGCTCAGATCGTCCCAGCTGACCTCATCTGCGAATGTGATGGGCAGGAATGGAGCAGAGCGTTTCATCTCGGCCATGGCCCGCACGACCTCATCGGGGTCCAGGGACACCAGTTTACTGAGTTCCTGCACCACCTCTTCGACATCGCCCGCATCCTCGCGCACGATGACGATCCGGTAACTGGGCACGTTGCGGGCCAGTGGCACGCCGTTGCGGTCAAAGATCTCCCCACGCGAGGGCGGGATCAGGCGGATGTTGATCCGGTTTTCCTCGGCCAGCAGGCGGAACTGGTCGGCCTGATCGACTTGCAGGAACTGCATCCGCGCCCCAAGCGCGCCGACAAAGGCCAGTTGCACCCCGCCCAGGATCGCCGCGCGGCGGCTGAGCAGGCGGTGGTTCGCTTCGACATCAATCCGAGGCCGTTTCATGATCGTACCCCTTTGCCGTCAATGTCACCCGGACCGGGTTTGCGCACGCCCATGAAGGCGTGTGTGATCGCCACGACCAGCGGATAAGCGATGGCCGTGACCACGATCTGGATCAATGCGGGACCAAGCTGTGGCACTTCGACCAGCATGATGGCGAGGATCAGGCGATACGCAATGCCAACCCCCACGATCCACAGGACGGCAGACACCAATTCGGTCGCGAGGCTCGCGTCGCGCAGGGATCGCGATTGTTTTTTCATCTGCTCGCAGGCGATCAGCGCCAGCAGCGCCCAAAGCCCGGGCGGGCGTTGCAGCAGCAGGTCCGCCATCAGGAATGTCAGGGCCAGCAGCACGGCGGGCACGTATTCGGGGCGGCGCACGGACCATGCAATGGCAAAGGTCAAAATCAGATCGGGCCAGATCAGTCCCCCGGTGGCCGTTTGCAGTGGCAACAGGTGAAAAAACAGGATGGCGAGCACCAAGGCGACGAACGAGATGCGCATGGTCCACATGCGGGAGGAAGGGGCGGTGTCGATCATTCCGTCGCCTCCGGTGTCAGAAGGGCCGCCCCGCCCGGCGCGAGCACGTTGCTGTCGTCGCTTACGGGTTCGTTGCCGTAGTGGCGCAGCACGCGCAGGAATTCGAGCCGTTCGTAGTCTGCGGCGAGCCGCACCCGCAAGCGTCCGCCGGGGTCTGCGGCCACTTGGCCGATCAGCAGCCCCGCGGGGAACACGCCGCCGTCGCCGGAGGTGATCACGCGGTCTCCGGGGCGCACAAGCTCCCGATTCTCCAGAAAGTCCACCGGCGGCGCGGCGGAGTTGTCGCCTGCCACGATGGCCTTTTGCCCCGAGGGCTGGATGATCGCGGGCACGCGGCTGGAGGCGTCGGTGACCATGATCACCCGCGCGGTGTTCTGCGCCACACCAGAGATGCGGCCCACGAGGCCGATGCCGTCCATGGTGGCCCAGCCTTCGACAATCCCGTCCCGAGCGCCGACGTTCAGGAGGACGGACTGGCGGAAAGGGGAACCTGAGTCTGCGAGGACCACGCCGGTGATGTATGTCAGGCGCGGGTCGAGGCGGACATTGTTGAGATCGAGGAGGCGGGCGTTTTCCTGTTCGAGCTGGAGGGCCGCCTCTTTCCACGCCTGCATCTGCCGCAACTCGCGCCGCAGTTCCGTATTCTGCTCGGCGATGCGGCGGTAGCTTTGGAAGTCGCGGAAAAGATTTATGGTGCCCGTCACGGGGGCCATGGCCCAGTCCATGTTGGGCACGATCCGGTCCGTCACCTGCGCCCGGAACCGCTCCACCCGCGGGCTGTCGATGCGCCACAGCAGGAACGTGCCTGCCAGAGCCAGCACCAGAACAGCCAGAACCAGCCGCCGCAGCGGGCCGCCGTAATCTACCTGTGTGCGGTCCTTGGCCAAGGCGGTGTCACCTCAAGTTTTGGTCCGTTCCCGGGATGGTCCGACATTTGCCCCGCCAGAGCAAGGGACCACATGTCCCACGCTGGGACATTTTACTTTATGCGCCAAATCAGTGCGTTAGCTGGTTAACCAGACATTAACGCGCATTAGCTGTCGTAGTCGATGGCGTGACGCAGTTGTTTTTCGTATTCCAGCGCCTTGCCGGTGCCAAGGGCCACGCAGTTCAAGCTTTCGTCAGCGATGGACACGGCAAGACCCGTCTGTTCGCGCAGCGCGAGGTCCAGATCACCCAAGAGTGCGCCGCCGCCGGTGAGCATGACGCCCCGGTCCACAATGTCGGCCGCCAGATCGGGCGGGGTGGTTTCAAGGGCGGTCATCACCGCTTCGCAGATTTGCTGGACGGGTTCTGCCAGTGCCTCGGCAATCTGGGCCTGGGTCACTTCGATTTCCTTGGGCACGCCGTTCAGCAGGTCGCGGCCGCGGATCTGCATCGAGGTGCCGCGCCCGTCATCGGGCATGCGCGCCGTGCCGATGGAGGTCTTGATCCGTTCGGCGGTGGTTTCACCCACAAGCAAGTTCTGCTGACGGCGCAGGTAGGAGATGATCGCTTCATCCATGCGGTCGCCACCGACGCGGACCGAGCGGGCATAGACGATGTCACCGAGCGACAGAACGGCCACCTCGGTCGTGCCGCCGCCGATGTCCACGACCATGTTGCCGGTGGGATCGGTGATTGGCATGCCCGCACCGATGGCCGCCGCAATCGGTTCGGCAATCAGACCGGCGCGGCGTGCGCCAGCGGACAGCACCGACTGGCGGATCGCGCGTTTTTCAACGGGGGTCGCGCCGTGGGGGACGCAGACGATGATTTTCGGTTTCGAGAAGGTGGAGCGTTTGTGCACCTTGCGGATGAAGTGCTTGATCATCTCTTCGGCGGTGTCGAAGTCGGCAATCACGCCTTCGCGCATGGGGCGGATGGCTTCGATGCTGCCGGGGGTCCGGCCCAGCATCAATTTGGCGTCTTCGCCCACGGCCAGCACTTTCTTGACGCCGTCCTTGACGTGGTAGGCCACGACCGAGGGTTCCGACAGGATCACGCCGCGCCCTTTGACGTAGACCAGCGTGTTGGCGGTGCCGAGGTCAATCGCCATATCGGACGAAAACAGCCCACCCAGATTTCCGAAAACTGACATGCCCGTACACCCTGCCTTTGCGTGGCCCCAATGAAGTTGGGTCCGCGACTCAGGGCGAGGCGCGGACCGAGCGCTTTATAGGACCGTGCAGGCACGGACGAAAGGGTTGAAAAAGGGGGAAAGTCGGCGAGACCTCGCCAACCTTTGATCGCAATTTGAAAAATTTTCCGACGGGAAGCGAATAAACTGGGTCCGAGTCGTGTTGATACGACAGCTGGGCCCGCTTGCCCGGAGCAACCTGCATTTCGGGAGGATAGAATGAAGACATTGCGTATGGCGGCCCTTGGACTGGGATTGGCACTGGCGGCAACCACTGTATCTGCAGACGGCTGGACGCTGGATGGCGATGCGTCGAACCTTGCGTTTGGGTCCATCAAATTCAATGACACCGGTGAAGTGCATAGCTTCAAATCCCTTGACGGATCCGTGGCCGAGGATGGCACCGTGACCCTTGGCATCGATCTGTCTTCGGTCGAGACGCATATCGACATCCGCAACGAGCGTATGGTCGAGCATGTGTTCAAGAACGCCCCGCGTGCGACCGTGTCCGCCCAGATCGACATGTCCGCGATGGAGGCCGTGGCCGTGGGCGACAGTGCCGTGATGGAGGTTGAGGGCACCCTTGATCTGCTGGGCGTCGAGGTGCCGTTGTATGGCGATATGTTCGTGATGCGCCTGACCGACGACAAGGTGATGGTCACAACAGACAGCATGATGTTCCTGTCGACTGCTGATGCAGAGATTGACCCCGGTGTCGACAAGCTGATGGAGCTTGCCAGCCTGCCCAATATCGTCCGTGCCGTGCCCGTCACCTTGCGTCTGATGTTCGATGCGGATGGCACCAGTGGGTAAACGTGGCGGTGTGCCGTGTATGCGCACCCTGCGGGGTCAGGTGTTCAGTATCTGATCCAACCAGTTAACCAGTGCGTTCTGCTGCTGCGGTGGCAGGACTAGTGACACGTACTGATCGGGGCGCACGAGAACGAGCGCCCCGATCTTTCTGTCGATGCCGCGCGCATCGAAGATGTCTGCCGCAGGGTCCGGGCAGAACAGTTTTTCCATGTCTTGCAGGTGAAGCGTGCCCTTGGTGGGGAAGCGTGTGGCGTCTGTCTGCGTATCCCGGTGCGGGGTTTGCAGAACCGTGCGCAGGTCGATGATGCTGTCCGGGTCTGCGCCTGTGGGCGTGTACCGGGCGATGGTCTCTGTCAGTGCGTCGGTCTGGTCAACGCTGCCCACGAAATTGAACAGCCGCCAGCGCCCGTCTGCTGTGATCGTGTGGCCAAGCTGCATTTTGTGGGCGTCCGCCCAGCGGATCACCGGTGCCGAGTGGAACCGTTTGCCGATTGCGTAGCCTGTGGCGAGGTGCTGGTGTGTGTCCGCGCCTGTGAGTGGCCCGGATTTGTATTGGGTTTCGACGCCTGCGGTGTAGCGGGCGTGTTTCTGGAAGTGGCTTTGGAAGGCTTTTGGGTCTTTGCCGCGGGCCGCAAAGGCGCGGGCGAAATCGCGATCAAAGTCGATGAGGTCCTGCGCGATGGTTTGGCGTTCTGCGGAGTAGCTGTGCAGGAGTGCGGGGTCTGCCCGCCCTTCGATGACGCTTTGCAGTTTCCAGCCGAGGTTGAACGCGTCCTGCATCGACACGTTCATGCCTTGCCCCGCTTTGGGGCTGTGGGTGTGGCAGGCGTCGCCTGCGATGAAGACGCGGGGCGGTGTCGTGTCGCCGGGGGCGGTGTTGGCGAATTGGTCCGTGACCCGTTGCCCGATTTCGTAGACGGACCACCAGACGATTTGTTTCACATCCAGAATGTAGGGGTGGAGGATCCTGTTTGCCGCAGCGATCAGGTGGTCGGGCGTGAGGTCCCGGTCGGCCACCCGTTCGTCGGGGTTGAGCTTGGCCAGTTCGATGTAGAAGCGGACCATGTAGCCGCCTTCGCGCGGGATGATCAGGAGGCTGCCCTGATCGCGGGACTGGATGGCGGATTTGAGCCGGATGTCGGGGAAGTCGGTGGTCGCAAGGATGTCCATGACGCCCCAGGCTGCGTTTTCCGCTTCGCCTTTGAGAGGGATGTCCAGCGCTTTGCGCACCGCGCTGCGTGCGCCGTCGCAGCCGATGACGTATTGGGTTTGGATGTCGCCTTGGGTCGTGTGCGCCGTGACCCTGTCCCCGATGGTGAGCCCGGTGAGTTGGGTGTTGTAGTCCGGTTCCAGCCGCGTGGGCGATTTGCGCATGAGATCGAGGTAGAAGTCGTGTACCCGCGCTTGGCTGAGGATGACATGGGGTTGTTCGGAAAGCCCGTCTTCGACGTCGTCGATGCGCCCGGTGCGTGTGATCTGGCCTGTGTCGTCGGGGTTCCAGAAGGTGGTTTCATTGACGTGGTAGGCTTCGTGTTTCACGAGGTGGGCGATGTTGAACGCTTCGAACATCTCCATCGTGCGGCAGGCGATGCCATCGGCTTGCCCCATGACCAGCGGGCCGTCGCGCCGTTCGATGATGCGCGTGCGGATGTGGGGGAATTGCGCGAGGTAGGCCGCGAGCGTGAGTCCGGCGGGGCCGGTGCCGACGATCAGGACGTCGGTGTCGGTTTTGGTGGTGTCGGCCTGTGGGTGCTGTGTGGGGTCGCCGGGGCGGAAGCCGTTGAGGTGGTATTGCATTGGCTTCGCCCCGGTTGGGTGTTCAGGTCAGCTGACGTCTTTGTAGCTAATCTCGGCCTTGTCGGTGCCGCCCTTTTCGCGCCGGACCAGCAGGCGGTTGAGGGCGTGGACGTAGGCCTTGGCACTTGCCACCACCGTGTCGGTGTCGGCCGATTGGCCGGTGACGATGCGGCCGTCTTCCTCCATGCGGACGGAGACTGTGGCCTGCGCGTCGGTGCCTTCGGTCACGGCGTGGACCTGGTAAAGCTGCAAGCGAGCGTCGTGGGGGAAGAGCGCCTTGACCGCGTTGAAAGTGGCGTCGACCGGGCCGTCGCCGGTCTGGGTGGTGCTGTGCACCGCGCCGTCGATCTCCATGGTCAGTTCGGCCTGTTGCGGGCCTTCGGTGCCGCATTGCACGGCCAGCGAGACGATGCGAAGGCGGGTGGAGTCCTCGTCCTCGGACGTGCGCATCAGCGCGATCAGGTCGTCGTCGAAGATTTCCTTTTTGCGGTCGGCGAGCGCCTTGAACCGGACGAAGACGTCCTTGAGTTGGTTGTCGCCCACTTCGAAGCCCAGCTGTTCGAGCTTGTCGCGCAAGGCCGCACGGCCGGAGTGTTTGCCCATGACGAGGTTGGTCTCGGACAGGCCGACGTCTTCGGGGCGCATGATCTCGAACGTCTCGGCGTTTTTGAGCATGCCGTCCTGGTGGATGCCACTTTCGTGGGCGAAGGCGTTTTTGCCGACGATGGCCTTGTTGAACTGGACGGGGAAACCGCTGACGGCGGCGACGCGGCGCGAGATGTTCATGATCTTGGTCGAGTCGATGCCGGTCTGGAACGGCATGATGTCGTTGCGGACCTTGAGGGCCATCACGACCTCTTCGAGTGCTGTGTTGCCCGCGCGTTCGCCCAGACCGTTGATCGTGCATTCGATCTGGCGTGCGCCTGCTTCGACCGCGGCGAGGGAGTTCGCCGTCGCCATCCCCAGATCGTTGTGGCAGTGGGTGGCGAAGATCACCTCATCCGCGCCGGGCACGTTTTCGATCAGTTTGCGGATCAGATCAGCACTTTCGCGCGGGGCGGTGTAGCCGACCGTGTCGGGGATGTTGATCGTGGTGGCCCCTGCTTTGATCGCGATTTCGACGACGCGGTAGAGGTAATCCATCTCGGTACGGGTGGCGTCCATGGGCGACCATTGCACGTTGTCGCAGAGGTTGCGGGCGTGGGTGACCGTCTGTTCGATCCGTTCGGCCATTTCGTCCTTGGTCAGGTTCGGGATGGCGCGATGCAGGGGCGAGGTGCCGATGAAGGTGTGGATGCGCGGTTTATCGGCGTGTTTGACCGCCTCCCAACAGCGGTCGATGTCACCGAGTTGGGCGCGGGCAAGGCCGCAGATCACCGAGTTTTGCGCGTTCTTGGCGATCTCGCTGACCGCGTTGAAGTCCCCTTCGGACGCGATGGGAAAGCCCGCTTCGATGATATCGACGCCCATTTCGTCCAGAAGGCCCGCGATTTCGAGCTTTTCGGCGTGGGTCATGGTGGCGCCGGGGGATTGTTCGCCATCGCGCAGGGTTGTGTCAAAGATGACAACCCGGTCCTGAGTTTTCGTGTCTTGGGTCATTTGAATTCTCTTTTTCTGTCCTAAGGCCTTGGCGCGAAAGGCATCCTCTGAGCGGTCGCGCCGTTGGGCACGCTCAGAGGCGGATTAGGAGCAGGAGGCCACGCAGGAGCGCGCCGGAACGGCGTGCGGTCGGGATATGCATGGCGTGTGTCATGGGGATAGTTATACGCGCTGCGTTTGAAATGGGAAGTGGGGAATTCCGGAGGCTGGCCGGCCCTCCGGGGGGAGTTTATTTGGCAAGATGAAGTTGATGGATCGGGATTGGCGGCTAGCTGGTGCGGTCATGGATAAGGTTTTGATATTGGGGGCGTCGGGCGGCATTGGGTCTGCCTTGGCGGCCGGGTTTGAGGCGCGCGGGGCTGAGGTTGATCGGCTGTCGCGCTCTGAGGACGGGTTTGATGTGACCGATGCGGCGTCTGTTGCACGGCATTTGGCGGGGCGTGGGCCGTATGGTGTTGTCGTCGTGGCGACGGGGGCGTTGGAGATTGATGGGGCGGGGCCTGAAAAGACCATCAAGGGTTTGGAGCCTGCTGCGATGATGGATCAGTTTGCGCTGAACGCGGTGGGGCCTGCGCTGGTGTTGAGCCATGCGCATGGCCTGCTCGATCGGGATGCGCCGGGCGTTCTGGCGGTGTTGTCGGCGCGGGTTGGGTCGATCGGGGACAACCGGATTGGCGGGTGGATTTCGTATCGGGCGGCCAAGGCGGCGGTGAACCAGGTGGTGCGCACGGCGTCTGTGGAATTGGCGCGCACGCACAAGCAAGCGGCGGTTGTGGCCTTGCATCCGGGGACGGTGAAGACGGCGTTTACCGAGAAATATCTGGGGCGGCATCCGGCGGTGGAACCGGGGCAGGCCGCTGATGAGTTGATATCCGTCATGAAGGGGCTGGGACCGGAGCAGACCGGCAAGTTCTTTGACTATTCTGGGGCGGAGGTGCCGTGGTGAGCCGGTTGATTTTGGTTTTGGGCGATCAGTTGTCTGAAGATGTGGCGGCGTTGAATGCTGCCGACAAGGCGTCGGACATCGTCGTGATGGCTGAGGTGGCGGAGGAGGGGTCTTATGTGCCCCATCACCCCAAGAAGATCGCGTTTATTCTGGCATCCATGCGCAAGTTTGCGGCGCGGTTGCGGGAGGGTGGCTGGACCGTTGCCTATTCCGAATCGGATGATACCGAGAACAGCCAGTCGATCCCCGGCGAGTTGCTGCGCCGGGCGGATCAGTACGGCGCGTCGGAGGTGATTGCGACGCGGCCCGGGGAGTATCGGTTGATTGCGGCGCTGGAAGATTGTCCGCTGACCGTGACGCTGCTGGAGGATGATCGGTTCATTGCCTCGCACAAGGAGTTCGAGGACTGGGCCGAGGGGCGCAAGGCGCTGCGGATGGAGTATTTCTATCGCGAGATGCGCCGCAAGACCGGGTTGATGATGGAGGGCGATAAGCCCGCCGGGGACAAGTGGAATTACGACCACGACAACCGCAAACCTGCGCCCGATGATGTGGATTTTGGCGGGCCGATGCAGTTCACGCCCGACGCGGTGGTGGAAGAGGTGCTGGCGCTGGTCGAGCGCCGCTTTGGCAATCATTTTGGCGATTTGCACCCGTTCTGGTTTGCCACCGATCAGGGGCAAGCGCGGCGGGCGCTGACCCATTTCGTGAAACATGCGTTGCCGAAGTTTGGCGACTTTCAGGATGCGATGCTGGCGGAGAACCGGTTTCTCTATCACGCGGTTGTGGGGCTTTATATCAATGTGGGCCTGCTGGATCCTTTGGAAGTGTGCCGCGCTGTGGAGCAGGCGTGGAAGGATGGCGATGCGCCCATCAATGCAGCCGAAGGGTTCATTCGTCAGATCATTGGCTGGCGGGAATATGTGCGGGGCATCTATTTTCACGAGGGGCCGGACTATCCGCGCCGCAATGGGTTGAACCATCAGCGGAAGTTGCCGGAGTTTTACTGGGGGGCCGAGACGCGGATGCGTTGCGTGTCGAAGGCGGTGGAGCAGACGGGGGCCGAAGCCTATGCCCACCATATTCAGCGGCTGATGGTGACGGGGAATTTTGCGCTGCTTGCGGGGCTTGATCCGGCGCAGGTGTCGGAGTGGTATCTGGCCGTTTATGCGGATGCGTTTGAGTGGGTGGAGGCGCCGAATGTCGTGGGCATGTCGCTGTTTGCCGATGGCGGGGTGATCGCGTCGAAGCCCTATGTGTCGTCAGGCGCCTACATCAACCGGATGTCGGATTACTGCAAGGGGTGCCATTACAAGGTCAGCGTGAAGACGGGCGAGGGGGCGTGTCCGTTCAACCTGCTGTATTGGCATTTTCTGGATCGGCATCGGGACCGGTTTTCGAACAATGCGCGGATGGGGAACATGTACCGGACGTGGGACCGGATGGACGCGGACCGCCGTGCGACCGTGTTGTCGGAGGCGGAGGCGTTTCTGGAGCGGATGTCGGCGGGGGAGCTTGTCTGAGCGCGGATAGCCCGGGGCACAGGTTTGGCCGGATACTTTACAGTTTCGCCGTTACGATACGCGGGCGAATTCCGGCCAAATCGGGTCACATTGGCAATCTTATGCGCCCCGAATTCGTAGCCTGTTGTGCGGCCGGCCCACGTGATCTGTTGGGACACGGGGGGCTGGCTGAAAAATGGTTTCAAATACGGTTACAGGTCTTCCTTGTGTACGCGGTCGGACAGTTCGATCAGCCAGTACAAGGTCTCGGCCTGATCCTGCGACAGGTCCGGCAGGCCATGCATGGACTTGGCCACGGGGCGAAACTCGTCCCAGCGGATGTGGAAGTCGATCACGTCCCGCGCGGTCAGCGGCTCGCCGGTTGCGGCCGTACTTGGCAAGCATTTGGGTGTAATGATCATTGCGCATCTCCCATCCTGAAAGTCCCCCGACATGGGCGCAGGGTGTCCCTGAGGTGAACTATGGCAGGTCCGGTGGATTGCGGCGCGTGAATAAAGCGTGAAGTCGCTTTTTCGGACAGGGGAGTTCCGTTAACTTCTTTGTGTGGCGCTGGGGGAGTTTTCGTGGCTGGCAAAGTGCTTGAGATCAATCTGTTCGGTCCGTGCGTTGTGCGCAAGGCGGGCCAGAACGGCTATGAGATTACCGGAACCAAGCACAAGGCCCTGTTCGCCTTGCTTGCCACTGCGCCCTTTGGGCGTCGCACCCGCAGCTTCCTGCAGGACACGTTGTGGGGCCAATCCACGTTCGACAGTGGGCGGCAGAGCCTGCGGCGGGCGGTCTCTGACATCAAGGCGCTGCTGGGCGAGGATTTCGAGGACTTCCTGACGGCAACCCATTCCGAATTGACGCTGACCATGCAGAACGTGCGGTTTCTGGGCCGTCCGGGGGGCGCCACGTTCCTGGAAGGTCTGGACATCCGTGAACATGGGTTCGAGGAGTGGCTGAACAACATCCGGCAAAACCCCAGCCAGATTTACGGGCTGTTCAGTACCGCCCACCAACCCCCACCGCCGTCCATTCTGCCAACCGTGGCCGTTGTGCCGTTCCGGCTGATCTCGAGCGACCAAAGCATGAGCGTCATGGGGGATTTCGTGGCCGAGGAAGTGTGCCGGTCGCTGTCGAAATCCAGCCTGATGTCGGTGATCTCGCATATGTCGGCGCGACAGTTGAGCGTGCAGAACCTCGATACTCAGACCATCCAGAACACCCTTGGGGCCCATTACTGCCTGAACGGATCGCTGCGCACGCAGAATCTGAATGCCACGCTGGACGCCGATTTCATCGACACGTCGACGGGACGTATCCTGTGGACCAGATCCTTTACCGCGCCTATCGCCGATTTCCTGTCATCCAAAAGCGAGGCCATCGCAGAGCTGACAACCGCCGTCGGGCGCATGATTGCCTCTGACACCGTGCGCTATGCCCGGGGCCGCCACCTGTCTGATCTGGAGGATCACCGCCTGCTGCTGGCCGGGGTCGGCATGATGCACGAGCTGAAACTGGCAAGCTTTGCCAAGGCCCGCCAATTGATCGAGGAATCCGTCGCCCGCGCGCCCCATGCTGCCGAACCACTGGCGTGGTTGGGCGACTGGTACATCATGTCGATCTGGAACGGGTGGAGTTCGGATGCCAAATCGGATGCGCTGCTGGCCTCTGAATTCACGCAGCGGGCGTTGGATCTGGACCCGGACAATTCGTTGTGCCTTGCTGTGGACGGGGTCGTCCATTCGGCGCTGAACAACAGTCAGGGCGTTGCCGAAAAACGGTTCTCAAAGGCTTTGGAGGTCAACCCCAACGACGCGATGTCGTGGCTGTTCAGCGGTGTGACCCATGCCTTCCGCGACAATTCCGCGACGGCGGTCGAATATGTGGAAAAGGCGCATCGCCTGTCGCCGATTGACCCGTTGGGATATCTGTTTCATTCCTTTGCATCTTTTGCTCACGTGTCTGCGGAAGAGTATGAACAGGCGGTCGAATTGGCTGACCTGTCGCTTGAATTGAACGCGCGTCACGTGTCGACCCTGCGCACCAAGCTGTGTGCCCATTATCACTTGGATCAGCATGAAGAGATGATGCAGACGGGCCAGCGCCTGCGCCGTCAATTGCCGTATTTCGATTTGGAGGAATACCGCCAGAAGCACCCGGCCGCGGATTACGACGTTGGCCGTCGCATGGTCACTGCGCTGCAAGCGGCAGGTTTTTAAGGCAAGATTTTTTGCGAATAATTCAGGGGATTTAGTAATGTCATTATTCGGGCCATTTCACGCCGGTCATGCGGGCCACGCTGGCCATGCAGGACACGCGGGGCACGCGGGCCATGCCGGTCATGCCGGTCATGCAGGACATGCCGGGCACGGTGATGCGTATGCCGCCGGAGGCGCGGTGCAGGCCAGTGCAATGGCTTTGGTTCATCTGGCGGGCACCGATGATTATCCGCCTCTCGGGGCCGGGGGGACGCTTGATCCGAATGCGACCACCCACATGGGGCGTTACGGTCAGGATGTACGCGCGACACTGTTGACGATGGAGTTCCTTGAGGCCTTCAAGGCGGTCTACACGTCTGATCCCGATGCGGGGTGCGTGGCATTGTCGTGGGCGGGTACGGACTTTGCGCGCTTTGTGCCTGCGACGGCCACGACCTTGTCCACTCAGGTCAATCTGGTGCGCTATTACATGGATCAGCGCGGCGATCGTGCGTCCGAGATTATCACCCAGACCGGGGGCATCACGCAGTTCTTTGCCCCGGTGCTGGGGGTGCCTGCCAGCCGGTCGACCCATCTGATCGAATTGATGTTGCTGGTTCAGCATCTGGCCGGGATGGCCTCCATGCCTGCCAAGCACGCGCTTGCCTGTCGTCGTCCCGATGAACTGGACAGCCGTCTGGTGCCGCTTGTTCCGACGCCGTCCCATGGCAGCATGCCCAGCGGCCACGCCACGCAGGCCGCTGCGGTGTCGACCGTTCTGGTGGCCTTGCTGGATGCCGCGGGGCAGGGCGTCAGCCATCTGTCCGAGCGGCGTGCCATGATCCGGGCCACGGGCCACCGGGTTGCCGTCAACCGCACCGTGGCGGGCGTGCATTATCCTATCGACAGTGCCGCCGGGTTCATGATCGGCATCAATGTGGGTCGGATCATTGCGGCCCTTGGCCAGAACGCGAAGGCGGAGTTGACCTGCTTCTCCTTTGATCCCAATGACGCGGAGGCCCGGAGCGCCGATTTCATCCTGCGCGACGCCATGGCCCTGTTCGAGCCTGCGTCTGCAACACCGCTTCCCGGGGTCACGATGCAGCGCGAGACCGTCGGTATGCCTTCTGACGACAGCAAGTTTGCGTGGCTGTGGAGCCGCGCGCAGGATGACATCAAGCATCTGCTTGCGTCGGCATGAGTGTGCAGGTGCCCTATGCGCGGTGTGCGCAAGGCCCGTATGAGAATTGGGTCCATGGGTTGGGTCAGGCCTATGCCCATCCGGGGCTCGACCGTGCGTCTGACGTGTTGTCCTGTGTCTTCGAGGCGGATGACCCGTTCGCGATTGGCGATGTGCCGGGGCATTGGTCCACCGGGCAGGGCACGTTTCGGACCCCGGTGTTGTGGTCTGCCAATGGCTTCAGGTCGCGCTTTGTCCCGGCCTTGTTTTGCGAGCGTGATGACGCGCCAAGCGACACGCCTGCGCAAGGTTTGAAGCTGTTTGCCGATGCTGTGAACGAGACCCCGGTGCCAACCGTGGCGGGGCAGGCGGCGGGTTCAGAGGTCGTTGCCCATGTGAACTATCCCGTGCGCGCGCCGACCCTGTGCGCAGATTGGAGCGACAGCGCCGCACCTGACCCCGCACCGCAGCAGGACGCTATTGTTATTGTCGCCATCGTGGATGACGGCATTCCCTTTGCCCATCGCAACTTTATCGCGGCATCCGGGCGTGGCACGCGCATTGAGTATTGCTGGTCCCAGTCCGCCACCAAGGCGGGTCAGCCGATGCTGTTTGGTCGGGAATATGACAAGGCCGCCATTGACGCATTGTACCGCCGTCACGGTGGCGATGAGGGCGCCGTGTATCAGGCTGCCGGTCTGGCCGGTGGGGGCGATCCGACGGTGCGGTTTCCGCTGGACCGGATGTTTTCGCACGGGGCGCATGTGCTGGACAGTCTGGCGGGGCAGACCCCCGGACATGGCGACCCCAGGCAGGACCGCGTACAAATCATTGCCGTCGATTTGCCCGCCATGGCGAGCGCCGATACCTCGGGCTTTGGCAAGGACATGTTTGTTCTGTCGGCCATGCATTACATCTTTGATCGGGCCGAGCGCATTGCGGCGGCTTATGCGGCCCCCGGCGCGCGTGTGCCGCTGGTGATCAACCTCAGCTATGGTCATTCATCGGGGCCGCATGATGGCAACGGGCTGGTCGAGGCCGCCTTTGACGAGATGATCGCGGCCCGCCGTGCCCACCACCCCACGGCCGTGGTGCTGCCCTCGGGCAACATGTTCATGCAGAGCATTCACGCGGTGATGACAGAGCCGCATTTTGCGCAGGCCACCGGCCCTGTGGCTCTGGATTGGTTTTTGCCCCCCGATGATCGCACGTCGAGCTTTCTCGAGATCTGGTTTCCCGATGGTGTGAACCCGGATGATCTGCGTGTGGAACTGGTGCCGCCTGCGCACGCGCGTCTGGATCAGTACGCGTTCGCCTTTCCGGCGGCGCAGACCGTCGCCCATGCTCCCGTCACCAAGGGCGGTGCACCGATTGGTCAGCTGTCGACCGAGCGGTGCCGTGGGGGGCGCTGGCGCCATGTGGTGGCACTGGCCCCGACGGATGTGGGGCAGGATCAGACCCCGGCGCCTGCCGGGCGCTGGACGCTGCGTGTGACCAAGCGCATGGCCGACCCCGTGCCCGGATACGCCACCGATCCCACCCAGCAGATCAAGGCGGGCGGTCTGCAATTCTGGATACAGCGCGATGAGGATTTCGCGGCCAGCGGGTCCGGGGCGCGCCAAAGCTATTTCATCGATCCGCACAACGCCCTGTACGCCGATGACGGGCGTTTGGCGGAGATGGATTCGGGTCCCGGGGCCGCCCTTGTGCGCCGTTTCGGCACGATGAGCGGGATGGCCACGGGCGCACATGTGCTGCGCGTCGGAGGCTATGACGAGATGACCTTGCGGGCGGCGCGGTACAGTTGTGCAGGTGCCTTGCGCGCCAAGGACGGGGCGTCGCCAGAGGTGATGCCCGCGGGCGCGCAAGTGCAGCTTTCCGCAGTGTCGGAGCGGTCTGTCACGCAGCCGGGCATCGTGGGGGCCGGGACACGCAGCGGCACCTATATCGCGCAAAGCGGGACATCATCAGCCGCCCCGCAGGTGGCGCGGGCACTGGTCGACATGTTTCTGGACACGCCGTCCAGCGCGATGACGACGGTGGCGGACTATCTGGACAAGCTGGACGTGCAGACGGGCACGGGCGATCCGAAAGGGCCGGATCGCTTGGGCCATTATGTTTTGCGCCAGCCGCGCCAGTCCGGTGCGGCAGACGAGCAGGTGCGAATAGATTTGATGGTGCAGGCCCGGTCCGTGGATCCGGTCGCCGGGGCCTGAGTGCCTAGTCCCCGGCTGCGACGCAGCTGTCGAAGCCGTCGATGTCACGCTCTTTGCTGATCTTGTCCGAGCAGGTTGTGACCTTCTGAACGCAGGCCATGTCCAGGGTTGGGAACTGGCATGTGGTCATGGCGGCAAGGATGGCCTGCGATGCTGCATCTTCCCACTCCTGCCCGGCGGCGGCCCCTTCGATAGTCAACCCCAGGGCCTGTGCAATCGGGGTGCCTGCGCCCTCCATCGTCCATGTGCTTTGCAGGTCCGAGCCATCCGACAAGGTGAGGCTGGCGGTGACGGCGGGTGCCTCGATCAGGTCATGCAATGTGCCGAATGCGGGTGCGGTGCCTTCACCGTGCCAAAGCCTGTCGCGCAGGGTGCGGCCTGTGCTGTTGGCAAATTCGACGACGCGGCCGGGTTCGGAGCGTGCTTCGATCACCTTGCTGTCGAACCCTTCGGGCGTCAGCGTTGCAACCTGTCCTTCGGGGGCGATGTCTGCGGCACCTTCGGGCAGGGTGATCAGGGCATAGACCCGTCCGATCGGGTTGCGATAGAGGTGCAGGGTGGTGCCATTGGGCGCGGTGCTGGCCGCGGCGTTGGTGTCAAACCCGTTCACCGGGTCGGTAAATCCGTCGACAAAGCGCCACTCGGCCCAGGCAGGTGCACCGCAAAGCAGGCACATGAGGGTTGCGGCGGCGGCCCTAGCTGTCTTCGTTGAGCGCACCGCTTTCCCACTCGCCTGTGGCTTCCTCGCCGGTGGCGTAGCGCATGGTGCCCACGCCCTGACGCTTGCCGTTCTTGAAGGTGCCTTCGTACACGTCGCCGCTGGCATAGGTGGCCACCCCTTGCCCGTTGATCTCGCCCTGCTGCCATTCACCTTCATATGTGAAGCCCGATGCCATGACGATCTTGCCCGTGCCGTGGCGCTGACCATCCAGAAATTCGCCGGTGTAGACCGTGCCATCCGGATAGGTGGCCGTGCCCGTGCCTGCCCGTTTGCCATCTGCCCACGCGCCTTCATACCGGTATCCATCCGCATAGGTCATCACGCCTTTGCCATGGTTGCGCGCGTTCTTGAACCCGCCTTCGTAGACGATGCCGTTCGGGTAGGTGATCTTGCCCTGACCTTCGATCACGCCTGCGATCCATGCGCCTTCATAGACGGAGCCATCCGTATAGGTGATCTTGCCCGTCCCCTGGGGCAGGTCATCGACGAACTGCCCCTCGTAGACCGAACCGTCAGGATAGGTCACCCGGCCCGTGCCTTCGATCTGCCCTTCGGCCCATTGGCCGATATAGGTGTATCCGTCATTGCCGATAAAGGTGCCCTGACCATGGCGGCGGTCATCGGCGAACTGCCCGTCATAGACGTCGCCGTTGCCATAGGTCACGCGGCCCTTGCCTTCGCGCTTGCCCGACAGGAGCGCACCTTCGTAGACGTCGCCATTGGGTTGGGTGAGCGTGCCTTTGCCGTCGATCTGGCCGTCCGCCCACAGTCCCACATAGATCAGACCGTCAGGTGTGGTCAGCTTGCCCTCGCCCTGCCGTTTGCCCGCGTCGATCTGGCCATCATAGACAGAGCCATCGGGATAGGTGATCACCCCCATGCCCTGTTTGATGCCGTCGATCCAGTCGCCCTTGTATTCATAGCCGCTTGGGGATTGCATGACCCCCTTGCCATGGTGCTTGGCGTTGCGAAACTGGCCTTCGTAGCGTACGCCATTGGCGTAAAGTGCCACGCCTTCGCCCACGATGGCCCCCGACAGCCATTCGCCTTCATAGGTGCCCCCATCGGCAAAGGTGATCTTGCCGAAGCCTTCGGGTTTGCCCTTGGAAAACGTGCCTTCGTAGACCGACCCGTTGGGAAAGCGGGCTGTGCCGGTTCCCTTGATCTCTCCGTCCACCCACTCGCCGGAATATTCGTAGCCATTGGGCAGGCGGTACGTGCCCTCGCCATGCTGGAGGCCGCCGCGGAAGGTGCCTTCGTAGACGCCGCCATCATCGTATTGCTTGGTCAGCACATTGCCCGACTGGGCCAGCGCTGCCCCCGGCAACAGGCATAGGCAGAAGATCAGACCGCGCACGGACATGGCTCACCTCTCAGATTCGTTGGCCTGCCCCACCTTTGGCAAGCGGGGAAAGGGTAAGACAGGGGGCGGCGAGGGGCAATGGGGTTCAGGTCGACGTGATCCGAAGGACGCGCGTGCGCGCGACACGATCCATTTCTGGCCATTTCTGGCTGACGAGGGGGCTGTCTGCCCCCTCGAGCTCCCCCGAGGATATTTGCAGCCAAGAGAAGGAAGAGGTGGTGGTGTCGCGGTGGGTTCCCTCGGCCCGGCTTTCTGCTACATGAGCCGGGACGTTGAAGGAGCGCCAGCCATGGCCGATAGATTTCGCATCACTCTGGGTCAGTTGAACCCCACCGTCGGGGATATTCCCGGCAATGCCGCCAAGGCCCGCGCCGCGTGGGAGGCGGGGCGTGACGCGGGGGCTGATCTGGTTGCTCTGCCCGAGATGTTCATCACCGGCTACAACGCGCAGGATCTGGTGATGAAGCCCGCCTTTCACACGACCGCCATGCGCGCGGTCGAGGCCTTGGCCGAAGACTGCGCCGATGGTCCGACCCTTGCCATTGGGTGCCCCTGGACCGAAGGGGCGGAGTTGTTCAACGGCTATCTGATTTGTCGGGGCGGCAAGATCGTCAGCCGTTTGCTGAAACACAACCTGCCCAACGAGACCGTCTTTGACGAGGTGCGCATCTTTGATGCAGGCCCCTTGGGCGGTCCGTATTCCGTGGGCAACACCCGTGTGGGCAGCCCCATCTGCGAAGATGCGTGGCACCCGGAAGTGTCTGAAACCTTGCAGGAAACCGGGGCTGAGTTTCTGCTGGTCCCCAACGGATCCCCCTATTACCGCGACAAGTTCGAAACCCGCCTGAACCACATGGTTGCGCGCGTCGTCGAGACCGGTCTGCCGTTGATCTACCTGAACATGGTTGGCGGGCAGGACGACCAGGTCTTTGACGGGGGCAGCTTTGCCCTGAACCCCGGCGGCGCCCTTGCCCTGCAACTGCCCGTCTTTGACGAGATGGTGGCCCATGTCGATCTGGAGCGCGGGCCCAAGGGCTGGCGCGTCGTCGAGGGCCAAAAGGTGCATCACCCCGATGCGTGGGAGCAGGATTACCGGGTCATGGTCACGTCCTTGCGTGACTATTGCGCCAAGACCGGGTTCAAGAAGGTGCTGCTGGGCATGTCCGGTGGGGTGGATTCCGCCCTTGTGGCCACCATCGCCGCCGATGCGCTGGGCCCCGAGAATGTGCGCTGCGTGATGCTGCCGTCGGAATACACCTCCCCCCATTCGCTGGAGGATGCAGAGGCCTGTGCCACCGCGCTGGGCTGCCACTATGATTACGTGCCGATTGCCGAGACGCGGGCGGCGGTGACCTCGACCCTCGCGCCGTTGTTCGAGGGGTTGGAGGAGGGCCTGACCGAAGAGAACATCCAGAGCCGTATTCGTGGCCTGCTGCTCATGGCCCTGTCCAACAAGTTTGGCGAGATGCTGCTGACCACTGGCAACAAGTCCGAGGTGGCGGTGGGTTATGCCACGATCTATGGCGACATGGCGGGCGGCTACAATCCCATCAAGGATCTCTACAAGACCCGCGTGTTCGAGACGTGCCGCTGGCGCAATGCCAACCATCGCGACTGGATGATGGGCAATGCGGGAGAGGTGATCCCGGACCGGATCATCACCAAGCCGCCCAGCGCCGAGTTGCGCGATGACCAGAAGGACAGCGACAGCTTGCCGGACTATCCTGATCTGGACGCGCTGCTGGATATTCTGGTGGATCAGGACGGATCGATTGCCGATTGCGTGGCTGCCGGGTTTGAACGGGACGTAGCGCAGAAGGTGGAGCGGCTGATTTACCTCAGCGAATACAAACGCTTCCAATCGGCACCCGGGGCACGGCTGACAAAGCGGGCGTTCTGGCTGGACCGACGCTATCCCATCGTGAACCGGTGGCGCGACCCCAGTTGATTTGGCGAAAATTGTCGACAGAAACTGAACGAAACGGGCCTTGGGTTTAACGCGCCATTCGCGCCTTCGTGGTTTTGGTGTGCGGGAAAGGACCCGTGCACCATGCCGCTTACATTTTACGCAGAAGACAATGAATTTGCGGCTGCAACCGATGACAACGTCAACTCAGGCGACGGCACCAGTACGTTCGACTATCCCCCCACGTCCACCAAGAACCTGGTGATCACCTCGCACGCGGATGATGATGATGCGCGGCTGTTCGAGGTGGGCGAAACCTATACACTGTCGTTTCAGGGCAATGGCGGCACGTCGATCGAAAACGCGACCGTGATCCGCAGCGATCCGCTGACCGGCAATGAAGGGGCCGTCGTGTTCGAGGGGCTGAATCCGCAGGGCGATTTGGTGCAGGTTGTCTGGTCGCCCAATTTCGATCTCGAAGGGTGGTATTTCGACAATTTCGACCAAGGCCAGTCGCCCGGGTTTTACACGACAGATCAGGATGCGCAGCAATACAGTTTTGCCTGCTTTGCGTCCGGCACGCTGATCGATACCGTGGCAGGTCCGAAACGCATCGATGATATCGTGACGGGCGACCATGTGCCGACCTGCGACGGGCGCACGGAGCCTGTGTTGTGGGTCGCGTCGTCGACCGTGCCCGGGCTGGGGCGCGGCGCGCCTGTCATCCTTGAACCGGGTCTGCTGGGGGCCGAGGCGCCCTTGACCGTATCCCTGCAGCACCGCGTTCTTGTCAGCGATCCCCGGTGCGAAGCGCATTTCGGCGCGTCCCAAGTGCTGATCCCGGCCGGTCATCTGATCGACGGACATCAGGTCCGGCGCGAAAATAGAAAGCTGGTCACTTATTTTCACCTGCTGTTTGAGCGGCACGAGGTCATTCGTGCGCATGGGTTATGCAGTGAAAGCCTGCTTTTGGGTGACGACATGCGCGGCGTAATGTCTGAGGCGGCGTATGTCCGGTTCGAGGACGCGTTTGGTGGTCGTTTCCCGGATCGCCCGGCGCAAGCCACCGCACGCCGGGTCTTGCGCAAGCGTGACGCCCCGCTGGTGCGCAAATGGCTGGGCCTCAAACCACGTGATCAAACAGTAAACCCGCCAAGTTTCTTTTATGCCGCCTGAAGCGCCGGACACGGGCATGTGAATTGCGGGACACGCCAAGCTGGGCAAGGTGGACACACCCTTTGCCAAGCCGGACCGTGACACATGATTGCTCGACTTCTCTCTGCCTGCATTGCCGGACTGTTGCTCAGCGCCCCGGCGATGGCATGCGGCCCCGACACCGATTGCGTTCTGGGCGACCGGCACTATCGGATCGCGCTGCCCGAGGGGCATGATGGGGTGACACCGGTGGGGGCGATTGTTTTTGCCCACGGCTACCGCGGGTCGGCACAAGGCACGATGCGCAACATGAACATGCGCCGGATGGTGTCGGACATGGGCCTTGCCTTTGTCGCCGTGAAGTCGGCAGGACCGGACTGGGATTTGCCCGGCTCCCCCAGTGACATGGACAGCACCGGCGCGACCGAAATGGCGTATTTCGATGCGGTGGTGGAGGATATCACCACGCGCTTCAGGGTCGACCCGGACCGGATCATGATGTCGGGGTTTTCGGCAGGTGGCATGGTGACGTGGGAATTGGCGTGCAACCGGCCGGGCCTGTTTGCAGGCTTTGCCCCGGTGTCGGGCACCTTCTGGCAAGGCCCACCCGACACGTGCACCGCCCCGGCCAGCGTGATCCACATCCATGGCACCGCAGATCGCACCGTGCCCCTGTCGGGCCGCCCGATTGGCGACACGACCCAAGGCGATGTGGCCGCAGTTCTGGCGATGTACCGGGATTTGGGCGCGTTCGGGGGCGTTCAGACCAGCGAGGCACTAGACGATCTCAGCTGTCAGCGTCAGGACAATGCGGCAGGCGATGTCCTTGAATTTTGCACGTTTCCGGGCGGTCATTCGTTCCGCCGCAGTTTTCTGAGCTATGCCTGGGATCGGTTGCGCGTGGCTGGAAAAGTGTAAGGCGGACCTGTTGGTCCGCCTTGTCCTGTCTTTCAAACTGTAAGGCGGAGGTGTCCTCCGCCCCGCCGGTCAAAGCATCAGCTGATAGCTATGTGCTTCGTACCGGTAGCCGCCTTCGCCGTTGCCAACGACATAGCCGATACCGGGCCATGGCATGTGATAGCCGATAAACGCGGTGCGGTCGGTGGCCATCATGTCAAGCAGGCTCTTGCGTGTCGCGGCTGCGGCTTCCTTGTCCATGTCGAACCGCACTTCCCAATCGGGATGGGCCAGAGACCAGACATAGTGATTGGCAAAATCGGCGCCAATCACCAGCTGCGTGCCGCCGTCTTCGACCATGTAGACCATGTGCCCCGGCGTGTGCCCGAAGGCGGCCATGGCCGTGATCCCGGACGCGGCGGACCCGCCATCGTCCAGCATGGTGAACTGTTCGGCCAGCGGAGCCACTTTGCCATCGAAGTTCTCGTTTCCGGTGCCCGACCACGCATCAAACTCGGTCGCCCCTGTCATGTAGGCGGCGTTGGCGAAGGTCGGTGTGCCATCGGTCGAGATGCCGCCGATATGGTCGCCGTGCATGTGCGTGATGACAACCTTGTCCACCTGATCTGCGGTGTAGCCTGCCGCCTCGATCGCGGCGACGGTGCCTGCGCCTTGCAGGCCGGTGTCGAACAGCACCAGTTCCGACCCGTTGTTCACAAGCGTCGGCGTAAAGAAGAACTGGGCCGCGTCCGTGGACAGGCCCGCCTCTGCCGACACGCCGTCGAACGTTTCCTTATCGACGTTCATGCCGAAGATGCTGTGCGGGTCGTCAACGGACCGTGTGCCCGCCAGCAGCGTGGTCACCTCGAAATTGCCGACTTTTACGCGGCGAAACGGGGCCTGGGCCACGCCAAGCATCGGGGCGGCGGCGCGTGCCTGCGTGGCGGTTGCGGCGGCCAAAGGCAGCGCTGCTGCACTCATCAGCGCCGTGCGGCGGTTGAATTTGGGGGGTGTGGACATGGGTGTTATCCTTCCTGTCAGAGAACCACAACATAGCCCGCCTGCCGCATAGTCACGCGTCACAACGCACGGTGGTCTGTTCATTTTTGCGAGAGGTCCCATGTCCGAGCCGAAAACCAAGGTACTGGCGGCCCCGTTCGAAGATTGGGTCACGGATGTCGAACCAGAGCTGCGCCGGGACGAGGCGCGGGCGCTGGACATTCTGTTTCGCGGTGTGACGGGTTTTGAGGCGCAGGTCTGGACCGGCGGTATCGTGGGCTATGGTGCGTATGATTACACCTATGCTTCGGGTCGGTCCGGGACATGGATGGCAACAGGCTTTGCGCCGCGCAAGGCCAAGCTGAGCGTCTATATCATGCCGGGCTATGCCGATTTCGCGCCCATCCTGGATCGTCTGGGGCCGCATTCGAAGGGCAAGTCCTGTTTGTACATCACCCGGCTGGCACGGGTGGACATGGATGTGCTGGGAGAATTGATCGCCGCCGGGTTGCGTGATCTGGCGACCCATTGGCCGGTGCGGGACCGCGCTTAACTGGACAAGGCGCGGCCCCTGTGACAAGGCAGGCGCAACCTTCGGAGACTGCCATGACCACCACACGTTTCGCCCCGTCCCCCACCGGCTACATCCATGTGGGAAACCTGCGGACGGCCCTGATGAACTACCTGATCGCGCGCAAGGCCGGTGGGACGTTCATCCTGCGCATCGACGACACGGACCCAGAGCGGTCGAAGGAAGAATATGTCGATGCGATCAAACAGGATCTGGAGTGGCTGGGCCTGCATTGGGACCGGGTGGAGCGTCAGTCCGAGCGGCTGGATCGCTATGCCGCTGCCGCTGACAAACTGCGTGAGATTGGCCGGTTCTACGAGGCCTTCGAGACGCCGACCGAGCTGGACCTGAAGCGCAAGAAACAGCTGAACATGGGTAAACCGCCGGTCTATGACCGGGCAGCACTTGCGCTGAGCGATGATGAAAAGGCGGCCCTGCGCGCAGAGCGTGGCCAAGGCGTGTGGCGGTTCAAGTTGAACCACGAGCGCATTGAATGGACCGATGGGATCATCGGTGATGTGAGCATTGATGCGGCCAGCGTGTCGGACCCCGTGCTGATCCGGGGCGATGGGCAAGTGCTGTATACCATCGCGTCGGTGGTCGATGACACCGAAATGGGCGTGACCCATGTGGTGCGTGGATCGGACCACGTGACCAACACCGCCACGCAAATTCAGATCATCGAAGCCTTGGGCGGCACGGCCCCCAGCTTTGCCCACCATTCGTTGTTGACCGGCCCGCAAGGCGAGGCGTTGTCCAAACGTCTGGGCACGCTGGCCTTGCGCGATCTGCGCGACAACGGGGTTGAGCCGATGGCGATCCTGAGCCTGCTTGCACGCCTTGGGTCGTCTGATCCGGTCGAGTTGCGCATGGATATGGAAAGCCTGATTGACGGCTTTGACGTTGGTCATTTCGGCACGGCACCAACCAAGTTTGACGTGGCCGATATCAATCCGCTCACCGCCCGGTATTTGCAGTCGCTGCCCGTCGAGGCGGTGCAGTCTGACCTTGATGCCGCCGGAGTGCCGTCGGATCAGCAAGACGCGTTCTGGTCCGTCATCCGCGAAAACATCGACACCCGCGCCGACATCGCGCCGTGGTGGGCGTTGTGCCGTGATGGTACCGATCCGGTGATCGAGGATGAGGACAAGGATTTCGTGGCCGAAGCCATGGCAATGCTGCCGGATGGCCCGTTCAATGCAAGCACGTGGGGTGAATGGACCGGTGCCGTCAAAGCCGCGACGGGTCGCAAGGGACGGGGGCTCTTCATGCCCTTGCGGATGGCCCTGACCGGGCAGCGGCATGGGCCTGACATGGCGTCACTGATGCCGCTCTTGCAGGTTGTGAAGGCCCGCGCCTGATGCGTGCGGGGGGCGCTTTGACAAAGCGGCCCTCCCCTTATGGCGGCACAGCCGCCTGCCGGGCAATGGGGTGGAGCTTTCCTGGCAAGATGAAGGAATCCGGCCGTGGCTGACGGGCAGGCAAAGTTCCTGTCCGGGTCGCTTTTGCGCCATGTGAGTGTGATGTCCCTGACCTCGACCATCGGGTTGATGGCAGTGTTTCTGGTGGACTTCATCGACATGGTTTTCATCTCGATGCTAGGCAAGGCGGAACTTGCTGCCGCTGTGGGATACGCCGGGTCGATCCTGTTTTTCACCACGTCCTTTTCCATTGGCATGGCGATTGCTGTCGGCGCGCTTGTGGCGCGCGATCTTGGGTCTGGCGATACGGATCGGGCCAAATCGCGCAGTGCGCATGGGCTGGCCTATGGTGTGGGCTTTGGCGTGCTGTTTTCCGCCTTTGTCTGGTGGAACATCCCGACCTTCGTGTCCTGGATCGGTGCGACCGGAGAGACGGCGGCGCTGGCCGAGGGGTATCTGCAGATCATCGTTCCCTCGCTGCCATTTCTTGTGGTGGGCATGATGGGCAGCGCCGTTCTGCGCGCCTATGGCGATGCGCGGCGGGCCATGATGGCGACCATCTGGGGTGGCGGTGTCAACGCGGTGCTTGATCCGATCCTGATCTTTGGCTTTGGGCTGGACCTGACCGGGGCCGCCCTTGCATCCGTGGCGGCCCGTGTGGCGATTGGCGCTGCGGCCCTGTTGCCGATCCTGCGCCATCATGGGGGCCTGCCGCGTCCCGATCTACCGGGCATGATCGGGGACCTGCCGCCGCTTGTGACGATTGGGTTTCCGGCCATCCTGACCCAGTTTGCGACGCCCGTGGGGCAGGCGATTGTCACGCGCTCCATGGCCCAATACGGGCTGGAGGCCGTGGCGGGGATGGCCATTGTCGGGCGCCTTATGCCATTGTCCTTCGCCGTGATCTTTGCCCTGTCGGGTGCTGTCGGGCCGATCCTTGGTCAGAACTTTGGCGCGGGGCGGCATGACCGGGTGCGGTCGGGGTTCAACGCGGCGCTGATCTTTGCCGGGGTTGTGATTTTCGTGATTGCGGGGGCGCTGTTTGTGCTGCGGGGGCCGATTGCTGATCTGTTTGCCGCTACGGGGCTGACCCGGCAATTGGTGTTCCTGTTCTGCGGCCCACTTGCGCTGCTATTTTTCTTCAATGGTGTGTTGTTTGTGGCCAATGCGGCGTTCAACAATCTGGGCCACCCATTTTATTCCACGTGGATGAATTGGGGGCGCAATACGGTCGCTATGATCCCGTTGGTCTGGATCGGCGCGCAGCTTTTTGGGGCACCGGGGGTGCTGATCGGGCAGGCGTTGGCAGGTGTCGTCTTTGGCAGCGTTGCGTGGGTGTTGGCGCGCCGCGTGATCGCAGCGGAAGGCGGCGATGTAACGCGTGACAGCTTTGCCCGCGAGGGGCGGCTTTTGTCCCTACTGAACCTGCGCAAGTAGGCGATCGGTGAGCGCCCGTTCCTGCGCCGTCAGCACCTGAGCGCGGGGATAGAGCGGAGCGGCGCGGTCGTCATGCACCTGTGTCTCCCACCCGTCGGTGGTGGCAAAGAAGTGCTCTGCGCCCGCCTGACCGAATTCGCGCACAAAGCCCTGCACCACGACGTCGAGATAGCTGAGAAGGATGCGGTGATCGCCGCCCATGCGTTGGGATTCTTGTGGCACCTGGTAGACGGCAATGTCGCCTGCATCTGCCCCGTGATGCACGGCATGGCTGGCGTCGATCCGGTTGTACCCGCTTTCACGCTGATCAAGTGCTGCCCAATCCGCGCCCGGGACGGAGGCGATCAGCCCGTCGATGCTGTGCCCCGGCGCCTCGTGCACCGACAGAAACACCACGTCGCGCAACGCGGTCCGCACCCATGTGCGTCGCCAGCCTCGCAGCGTGGCCTGTTGCGCCTGCGGGTAGTCGTGCGTGGCGCGGTTGACGAGGCTGCCATAGCCGAAGAACCAGGGCGTCATGCGTCTGACATCAGGTCGCCGAACTGCCGGGCGGCGATCTCCCACACTTGTTCGGACGACGCGGTCAGCAAGTAGCCGCTGTCGACCGTGGCGTTGTAGTCCGATCCGTCCAGCATCGCCGCCTTGCCGCCCGCCTGCTGGCAGATGAGCACGCCCGCGGCATGGTCCCAACTGTTCAGGTGGCCGGACAGCACGAAGTCCACCGCTCCGGTTGCGACCAGTCGGTATTCATGGGCCGAACAGCGCAGTGACCCGGCATGGGCGATGGCTCCCACCTTGGTCCACATGAGGGCGCGATCCGCGGGGGGCATCAGCCGGATGTGCATGTACCCCGCCAGTTGATCGAGCGGTTTTGGCTTGGCTGTCTGGATGGCGCGCACCCGGCCCGTTTGGGTGAGCCATTGGGCGGGGCTGGTGTTGTCGGCCATGATCAGATCGTTGCCGACGGGATCGTAGATCAGCCCAAAGACGGGCTGTCCGAACCGGCACACCGACACCATCGTGCCAAAGAGCGGCATGCCCTTGGCGAAGTTCCACGTGCCGTCCACGGGGTCGATGATAAAGCACAGTTCCGCCTCACCCACGCCGTTCAGCAGGTCTGGTTTGGCGGATACGGCTTCTTCCCCGATGACGAGGGCGTGGGGGAAGGCCATTTGCAGACCGCGCGTGATCATCGCCTCGGCTGCAGTATCGGCTTGCGTCACCAGATCGGTTTCGTCCTTCTTGGTGTCGATGTCACCTGCGTCGAGGCGGCGGAAGCGGGGCATGATCTCGGCCCGGGCGGCGCGACGGATCAGGTTGATGATCTGGGTTTTCTGCGCCTGTGACAGGGGCGCTGTGACGGCCATGGGCAATTGATCGGTCATCGGGCGGGTCCTTGATTCCATTGCGCGCGATAGATGTGCCATGTCTTGCTGCACCGCCGCAACGGGGCTTATTCGCGCCCGCGCAGAACCTGGGCGGGGCGCGCGGCGAGCGGACCCCAGGCAAAGGCGAGACCGGCAAGAAGGGTTGCCGTGACCCCACCGATGATGATGGCAAGGGCTGAGGGCCAGATCACCGTGAAATCCGTTTCCATGACGAAATTGCTGACGGCCCATCCGCCTGCAATGCCTGCGGCCAGTGCCACGGCCCCGGCACCAAGGCCAAGAAGGGCGGCCCGGGTTGCAAAGCTGATCAGGATGCGACGGCGGGTGGCCCCCAGTGTTTTCAAAACGGCGGCTTCGTAGGTGCGCGCTTGGGTGCCCGCAGCGGCTGCCCCGATCAAGACCAGAAAGCCGGTCAGAAGGGTGGCCGCCGCGCCGTAGGAGGTGGCCGCGGCCAGTCCGGACAGCACTTCGCTGACCCGGTCGATGGCGTCGCGCACGCGGATGGCCGTCACGTTGGGATAGGCATTGGCGATGTCACGCAGGATCTGGGTTTCTGCCCCGTCCGTCGCATAGACGGTCGAAATGAATGTGTGTGGCGCGCCCTGCAAGGCGCTCGGGTTCATCGACAGGATGAAGCCGATGCCGGCTGTGGAAAAGTCGACCTCGCGGAAGGATGTGATCGTGCCGGTGATGTCGCGGCCAAGGATGTTGATGGTCATGCTGTCGCCGATGGACAGGCCCATCTCTTCGGCCTCTTCGGCGGCAAAGCTGATTTGCGGTGCGCCTGAGTAGTTCTCGGGCCACCATGCACCGTCGGTGATGCGTGTGTTTTCGGACGGGGTTTCGGAATAGGTGATGCCCCGGTCGCCCGACAGGACCCAGTGATCGCCTGCGACGTCTGCGGCCCGTTGGCCATTGATCTGGGTGATGATGCCGCGCAGCATCGGCGCGCTGTCGATGCGGCTGACGCCCGCATCGTTTTCCAACCGCTCGGTGTAGCCTGCCATCTGGTCGCGCTGGATATCGACGAAGAAATAGCTGGGCGCGACCTCGGGCAGATTGCCGGAGATGGCGTTGCGCAGATTGCCGTCGATCTGCCCCACGGCGGCCAGGACCGACAGGCCAAGACCCAGCGACAAGACCACGGAAGCGGCCCCTTCGCGTGTGCCCGAGATGGCCCCAAGCGCCCACCGCATGGCAGGCCGCCCCTTGGCCCGTGGCGCGAGTACGCGTGACAGAAAGCGGATCAAAGTGGCCGCAAGTGCCAGCAGACCCAGCGCAAAGGCGATGCCGCCAGCCGTCCACAGTGTCAGCCGCCATGTGCCGGAAAAGACACCCGCCAAGCCGATCAACGCACCCAGACCAGCGGCGATCCAAAGCAGGTAGCCCGCGCGGGGCAAGAGCCGTGCCTTGTCCAGCGCGTCGCGGAACAGGGTGGCTGCACGGACATCCTCGGCCCGTGCCAGCGGCCACAGCGTAAAGACAAAGGCCGTGAGCAGGCCATAGATTGCAGCCTCAATCAGGGGAACGGGATAGAGTGCGAAGCTGGCCGGGATCGGCAGCCGCGCCTCGATCACCGGGGCAAGGGCGATGGGCACAAGGGCACCGAGTCCCAGACCGATGACAATGCCCAGAAGCGAAAGGGCACCAATCTGGATGAAATAGGTTTGAAAGATCGTGCTGCGTTCTGCCCCCAATGTGCGCAAGGTGGCAATGACGCTTGTCTTGCCCGCCAGATACGCGCGCACGGCGGCTGACACTCCGACACCGCCCACGGCAAGGCCGGACAAGCCGACAAGCACCAGAAATGCGCCCAACCGGTCCACGAACTCTGCCACACCCGGTGCGCCGTTGCGCGCATCCGTCCAGCGCATTCCGGTCGCTTCGAATTGATCGCGGGCCTGCGTTTCCAATGCTTCCAGATCAGTGCCGGCTGGCAGTTTGAGCCGGTATTTGGAATTGAACAGCGTGCCAGCCGCCAACAGCTGCGCGTTCTCAAGCGATGTCCGCAACACGATGGTGCGCGGTCCAAGGGCAAAGCCGCCCGCCGCGCTGTCCGGTTCGCGTGCCAGCGTCGCCATCAGCACAAAGTCCTGTGTTCCAAGCCGAAACACGTCACCCACAGCCAGCCCAAGCCGGTCGATCAGCGCGCGTTCCATCACCGCGCCGGGTCGCCCACCGGTTCCGGCCAATGCGTCTGGCAAGGACATCGCGGGATCAAGCTCAACCGCGCCAACGAGGGGGTAGGCGCTGTCGACGGCCTTGATTTGCGTGAGACCGCGTTCGGTCTCGCCCCCGCGCTCGACCACGGCCATGGATCTGAAGTCCGCGATTTCAGACACGTCGTCGGCCACGTCTTCCATCCAGGCGCGTTCCGCGTCGCTGGCAAAGCGGTAGGTGAAGTCCATCTCGGCATCGCCGCCCAACAGCGCCGCGCCTTCGCGTGCCAAGCCAGCCTCGATGGCGGAGCGGACGGACCCGACAGCGGCAATCGCGGCGACCCCAAGGGCGAGGCACGCCAGAAAGATGCGAAAGCCGCGCAGGCCGCCCCGCAACTCGCGGCGGGCAAAACGGGCAGAGGTGGCAAGGCTCATTCTGCGGCGGCTTTCATCGGTCCAAGGGTCCGGCCATCGGCCAGTTGGATCACGCGGTCGCAGCGCGCGGCCAGTTCCGGGGCGTGCGTCACCAACACGAGTGTCGCCCCGTGCCGGTCCCGCAGGTCAAAAAGCAGGTCCATGATCGCTTGTCCGTTTGCCCCATCAAGGTTGCCTGTGGGCTCATCCGCCAACAAAATGTCGGGCCTTGTGACAAGGGCGCGGGCGAGGGCCACGCGTTGCTGTTCGCCGCCTGACATCTGGCTGGGATAGTGGCCGCTGCGATGGGCCAGCCCCACAGCGTCCAATTCAGCTTCGGCCCGGTCAAACGCATCGCGCACGCCCGCAAGCTCCAGCGGTGTCGCGACATTTTCCAGCGCCGTCATCGTGGGGATCAGGTGAAAAGACTGGAAGACAACGCCCATGTGCCCACGCCGAAACCGGGCCAACGCGTCTTCATTCATGGCCGTCAGGTCCTGCCCCAACGCCATAATTGAGCCGCCGGTCGCCCGTTCCAACCCGCCCATCAGCATGAGCAGGGATGATTTGCCCGAACCCGATGGACCCACCAGACCGACCGTCTCTCCCTTCATCACATCCAGCGTGATGCCGTGCAGGATATCCACCCGCCCGGCATTGCCATCGAGACTGAGTGCTGCATTTTTGAGGGATAGGGCTGGATCGGACATGCAAGGCGGCCTTTATATCATCTACGAGGTCATATGGAGATCGGATCAGCATGGGCAAGGTAACCGGTGCAATTGTCGTCAGTCTTTGGGCCGGGTTGGTGTCGGCCGAGACGGTGACCATCGCCGCTTTGGGGGACAGCCTGACCCAGGGGTACGGGCTTCCTGTCGAACAGGGGTTTGTGCCACAACTTGAGGCGTGGCTGGAGGCGGAGGGCCATGACGTTGACCTGATCAATGCGGGCGTGTCCGGTGACACGACCCAAGGGGGGCTGAGCCGTGTGGCGTGGACCCTCACGCCCGATGTGGATGCCATGATCGTGACCTTGGGCGGCAATGACCTGTTGCGCGGGATCGGGCCGGAGGTGAGCCGCGCCAACCTCGAAGGGATTGTGCAGGCGGCCAACGCGGCAGGTGTCGAGGTGCTTGTGGTGGGCATGCAGGCGCCCGGCAACTACGGACCCGAGTACAAGCAGGCTTTTGATGCGATGTATCCAGAGATTTCGGCGCAGTTCGGCACGCTTTACCTTGAAAGCTTCTTTGCGGGTCTTGGTGGGCCGGACACGGACCCGGCTGCTGTGCGCAGTTTCATGCAGCCGGACGGCATACACCCGAACGCAGACGGCGTTGCGCGGATTGTCGAGGGTGTAGGCCCCAGTGTTCAAGACCTGATTGCACGGGTGGACTGAAGGTGCCGGGGCGGTTCTTCCTCACCGATCCGGTGTCGGACCTGACCGCCGCCCTTGGTGTTCCTGCGGGGACAGTTGGCAACGAACCTGCCCGCCAGAACATCGCACCCGGTCAGGAAATTGTCGTATTCGATGGCGCGCTCAAACGGATGCGTTGGGGGATCGTCCCGGTGGGGCGCGTCAATGCACGCGGACGCCCGGTGATGGAGCAGATCATCAATGCGCGGTCCGAGACAGTCTTTGACAAGACGGCCTTTGATGGTGTGGGCCGTGCCGTCATCCCGGTGAATGGCTGGTATGAATGGACCGGTGAGAAACGCAAGAAAACGGCCTGGCGGATTGGCCCCAAGGACGGTGGGTTTTTGTATTTTGCGGCCATCACCGATCTCTGGACCGCGCCCGGTGGTTTGGAGGTGCCGCAAGTGGCTGCCGTGACCTGTGAACCCAATGCCGACGTGGCTCCGATCCACCACCGCATGGGCGTGCTGTTGGAGCGTGCCGATCTGACCACATGGATGGGAGACGATCTGGAGGCGGCCAAGGCCCTGATGGTCCCTTGGCCGGAGGGCCGGTTGCACATTGAAGAGGCCGGCGACGTCAACTGGGACGGCCCGTGATCCAAAGGCCGCTGCGCGACGCCATTTTTAAGTGAAGCAGCCCATCTACTTCCCTGTTTCAAAAAAACCCTGCGGGAAGCTCCGACACTCGCAAAAGGAAAAGGCGGCGCACCGTGAAGTGCACCGCCTCGAATTCTGGTATCGCGTGTGGCTTAGGCCAGTGCGATGTTGACCGCGCTTTCGCGACCGTCACGGCCGGATTCCAGGTCGAATGTCACTTTCTGGTTGTCGGCCAGACCGGTGAGGCCCGAACGCTCGACTGCCGAGATGTGGACAAAGATGTCTTTGCCGCCGGATTCCGGTGCAATGAAGCCGTAGCCTTTGGTGGTGTTGAACCATTTGACGGTGCCGTTGGCCATCGTCGTTACTCCTAAGATGTGCTGCCCGCGTTATGCGGCAGCCTTGGCGTTGTCATAAGATCGAAGTGACTGAGCCGAAAGGAGCAGTGGGTCGATAGATGATGTAGCAGGGAAAAATATGGCACTGTTTTGGTGCATTGCAAGGTTTTCCGGGTGGTTTCGGGATTTCCGGCGGTCTGCCGCTTCTTTGTGCGGCAATGCTTTTTCGGGCTTGCGAACGCTTTTTTACCAGTTGATAAAATTTTGAACCTGTGAGACCGTTTCAGGCGAATGATTGTTGCGATGGAGCGGACATGACGCAATCTCCTTTCTCACCGGGTGTGGCGGCGGGCCGTTTGGACGACGCGGCATATGCCGAGAATTTTTCGGACCTGCACCCGGCTTTGGACGCACACGAGGCGCTTGTGGCGGCGGATCGCTGCTATTTCTGCCATGACGCGCCCTGTATCACGGCGTGTCCCACGGATATCGATATTCCGCTTTTCATTCGCCAGATCGCCACCGGTACGCCGGACGCGGCGGCCAAGACGATCCTGACGCAGAACATCATGGGGGGCATGTGCGCCCGGGTCTGCCCCACAGAAACGCTGTGCGAAGAGGCGTGCGTGCGCGAATTGGCCGAGGGCAAGCCTGTCCTGATTGGGCAATTGCAGCGCTATGCGACCGACCACTTGCAAGAGCAGGGGGTGCATCCTTTCACCCGTGCTGCGGCCACCGGCAAGTCCGTGGCTGTCGTGGGGGCGGGGCCTGCGGGTCTGTCCTGTGCGCACCGCTTGGCGATGCTGGGCCACGATGTGACTGTCTATGATGCACGACCCAAGCCCGGCGGGCTGAACGAATACGGGATCGCGGCCTACAAGACACCCGAAGGCTTTGCGCAGGAAGAGGTCGATTGGCTGCTCAAGATCGGGGGCATCACGCTTCACCACGACACTGCGTTGGGTCGCGACGTTGCGCTTGAAAAGCTGACAACTGGCTTTGACGCTGTGTTTCTTGGCATGGGACTGGGCGGCGTAAATGCCCTGACGGTTGACGGTGGCGACAAGGAAGGCGTTTTGGATGCCGTCGACTTCATCGCGGACCTGCGCCAGTCAGGTGATCTGGGTGCCCTGCCTGTTGGCCGCGATGTGGTGGTCATCGGTGGCGGGATGACCGCCGTGGATGCGGCCGTGCAATCCAAGCTGCTGGGTGCCTTGAATGTGACATTGGCTTACCGTCGTGGGCGGGATCGCATGAACGCAAGCGTGTTCGAGCAGGATTTGGCCGCATCCAAGGGCGTGCGGATCACGACACATGTCGTGCCCAAGGCACTGCACGGCAATGGCGCGGTGCGCGAGATCGAATTTGAATACGTGAACGATGATATGACCGGCACCGGCGAAATGGTACGGATTCCTGCCGATCAGGTGCTGCGCGCCATCGGCCAAACGCTGGAGGGTGAGTCCCTGCCTGCGCTTGAACGTGGTAAGATCGCTGTGACGGAGACCGGGCGCACATCCATGGATGGCATCTGGGCAGGCGGCGACTGTGCGACCGGCGGCGACGACCTGACAGTGACTGCCGTGGCCGAAGGGCGCGACGCGGCGATGGACATTCATGCAAGCCTGATGGGCTGAGCGGAGGACGACAGATGGCAAACTTGCAAAGCAATTTCGTCGGGATCAAATCCCCAAATCCGTTCTGGCTGGCCTCGGCCCCGCCCACGGACAAGGAATACAACGTCCGTCGCGCATTCGAGGCCGGGTGGGGCGGTGTCGTCTGGAAGACGCTTGGGTCCGAGGGGCCGCCGGTGGTGAACGTCAACGGCCCCCGCTATGGCGCGATCTACGGGGCGGACCGGCGGCTCTTGGGTCTGAACAATATCGAATTGATCACCGATCGTGACCTTTACACCAATCTCGAAGAGATCAAGCGCGTCAAGGCGGACTACCCTGACCGCGCGATGATCGTGTCGATCATGGTGCCATGCGAAGAAGAGGCGTGGAAAGCCATTCTGCCACTGGTCGAAGACACAGGCGCGGATGGGATCGAGCTGAACTTTGGCTGCCCGCACGGGATGAGTGAGCGCGGCATGGGTGCTGCGGTGGGCCAGGTGCCCGAATACATCGAGATGGTCACGCGGTGGTGCAAGCAGTACTATTCGAAACCCGTCATCGTGAAGCTGACACCCAACATCACCGATATCCGTAAACCAGCCGCCGCCGCCAAGGCTGGCGGGGCAGATGCGGTCAGCCTGATCAACACGATCAACTCGATCACATCCGTCGACCTCGACAGCATGTCGCCCGAACCGTCTATTGATGGGAAAGGATCGCATGGGGGGTATTGCGGGCCTGCGGTCAAGCCCATCGCCATGTCGATGGTGTCGGAAATCGCGCGCGGAGAGGACACTCGTGGCCTGCCGATCTCGGGCATCGGTGGGATCACGACGTGGCGGGACGCGGCGGAGTTCATCACGCTGGGCTGTGGCAATGTGCAGGTGTGCACGGCCGCCATGACATACGGCTTCAAGGTGGTGCAGGAGATGATCAGCGGCCTGTCCGACTGGATGGATGAAAAGGGTCACGCCAGCATCGATGATTTCCGCGGCGCTGCCGTGCCGAACGTGACGGACTGGCAGTATCTGAACCTGAACTACGTGGCCAAGGCGAAGATCAATCAGGATCTGTGCATTTCGTGCGGTCGCTGTTTTGCGGCCTGCGAGGACACCTCGCATCAGGCAATTTCCATGTCCGATGAGCGCGTGTTCGAAGTGATCGATGATGAGTGCGTGGCGTGTAACCTGTGCGTCAACGTGTGCCCTGTCGAAAACTGCATCACGATGGAGGCGATGGAACCCGGCCAGACGGACCCAAGGACGGGCAAGACGGTTGAACCGGAGTATGCCAACTGGACCACGCATCCAAACAATCCTGCGGCGCGCGCGGCGGAATAGATTTTTCGTACGAAAAATCTCGGGCGCGGGAAAACCCTGCGAATGTGTTTAGAAGAGCAGGCGGATCGGACCGTTGTGGCAGACAACCACCAATTGGTCGGCGGTCTCGATCAGGTGATAGCCGCGTTTGCGCACTTCGGCCTCGAACTCTGCGCGACCAACCTCACGATGAACCCAAGCCAGAGAACGCCGCACGACGGCCCCCTTGCGCGCGGCCTTGGACGAAAACAACTGGTCGATCCAGGCATCATTGGGTGGTGCACGTTGGGCCAAATACATGCCGTAACCGTTCATGATTCTGGTTAATGAACTCTCAAGGTGTGAGCAGCCTGCTGAAAAGCTGGACCAGATACTGGCGCGCACTGTCATGTGGATCGCCGCCCATCAAAACCCGGACTTGCGTGTCAAAGTCCGCGTAGTGTTGGGTCGTTGACCAGATCGAAAACACAAGGTGCCGCGGATCCACCGGCGCGAGTTTGCCCTCATTGATCCAACGCTGGATCACGGCGCATTTCTCATCGAAGAGTGGCTTCAAACCCGCTTCGAGATGCGGCAGCATCCGCGGCGCGCCTTGAATGATCTCACCGGCGAACAGCCTGCTTTCGCGGGGCAGGTCGCGCGCCATGTCCAGCTTGCGCTGTACATAGGCCAGCAATTCCTCCAGCGGGTCGCCATCGGCATCCATCTCGACAAGCGGGTCCAGCCATGTCTCCATCAACTGGTTCAGCAAGGTGACATGAATTTCTTCCTTGCCGGAAAAGTAGTACAGGATGTTCGGCTTCGACAGCCCGGCCGCCTCTGCGATCTGATCCAAAGTTGTGCCGCGAAACCCGTGGACCGAGAATACATCAAGCGCCGCATCCAGGATCAGGCTGCGGTTGCGCATCTGGATGCGGCTCGGCTTCTTTTCTGTCCCTTCGGGCATGGGGCGTCCTGTTCGTGTCTGGTGCCGCAACTCTAGGCAATTGCACCCGTGTTGGGCAAATCGGGCTAAACCAGTTCTTGACAGAAATGGGCTGTCTGGCAATCGTAGCTTTACCAATTGGTCAAAAAGTTATCGACCATCGGCAAAAGGGGACATCACATGGCGGCACCGGGCGAAAATCTTCGGATCAATGGTGAACGGCTGTGGGACAGCCTCATGGAGATGGCCAAGATCGGCCCCGGCGTGGCTGGGGGCAACAACCGTCAGACCCTGACCGATGAAGACGCAGAAGGCCGCGCCCTGTTCCAGTCGTGGTGTGAGGCCGCGGGCTGTACCATGGGGCTGGACCAGATGGGCAACATGTTCGCACGTCGCGAGGGGACGGACCCGGACGCGCTGCCGGTCTATGTGGGCAGCCATCTTGATACGCAGCCGACCGGCGGCAAGTACGATGGGGTTCTGGGCGTGCTTGGCGGTTTGGAAATCATCCGCACCCTGAATGATCTGGATGTGAAGACGAAGCACCCGATTGTCGTGACCAACTTCACCAATGAAGAGGGCACGCGATACGCACCAGCGATGCTGTCTTCGGGCGTGTTCGCGGGCATTCATACGCAGGATTGGGCGTATGATCGTGAGGATGCGGACGGGAAAAAGTTTGGCGATGAGTTGAAACGCATTGGTTGGCGCGGCGATGAGGATGTCGGCGCGCGCAAGATGCACGCCTTTTTCGAGCTGCACATCGAACAGGGCCCGATCCTTGAGGCTGAGGGCAAGGACATCGGCGTTGTCACGCACGGGCAGGGTCTGTCGTGGACGCAGGTGACAATTGAAGGCAAAGACAGCCACACTGGATCAACCCCAATGCCGATGCGCAAGAATGCGGGTCTGGGCATGGCGCGGGTGCTGGAGAAGGTGGACGAGATTGCCTGGTCCCATGCGCCGCACGCTGTGGGCGCCGCCGGGCATATCGATGTCTACCCGAATTCGCGCAACGTGATCCCGGGCAAAGTGGTCTTTACCGTTGACCTGCGGTCGCCGGACCTGAGCGTGATCGAGGATATGGAAGCGCGGCTGCGCACCGAAGGTCAGACAATTGCGGACGAGATGGGGCTGACCATTGCCTTTGAGAAAGTGGGTGGGTTTGATCCTGTCGCCTTTGACGAAGGCTGCGTCACTGCGGTACGTTCTGCGGCGGAACGGCTGGGATACTCGCACCAGAACATCATTTCGGGGGCCGGACACGACGCCTGCTGGATCAATCAGGTGGCCCCCACGGCCATGGTGATGTGTCCATGCGTGGACGGGCTCAGCCACAATGAGGCCGAAGAAATCTCAAAGGAGTGGGCATCGGCTGGCACAGATGTGCTGATGCATGCGGTTGTCGAGACGGCGGAGATCGTCGGGTGATCAACCCTGATCTGAGCCTTGCCGACCGGATCGCTGATCTGGTGGCCGCAGAGGCCCTGGATGCGCCAAGGCGCACCGAGGCTGACAGGGCCCTGGTGCAGGCGTTTGAAGATGCCTTGGTGCACCCCTTTGAGACAACGGTTAATTTTAGCGGCGGCATCACGCAGCGCTGTTGGACCGTGACGCGCAACGATGGGGCCTACCGCGTGGTATACTTGCCGCGCGCGGGGTACTTCTCGTTATGTGTAGAGAGTGACTTCGGGCCCTTGGACATCGGCGTGCATGGGCCAGCGCTGGGGTGCTTTGCAAGCGTCTGACTGGGGCTCTGCCCCAGACCCCGGGATATTTCTGGCCAAGAGAATTGGCTGACAGAGGAGCGATGACATGACCAAGGTAATCAAAGGCGGGATGGTCTGCACGGCGGACCGGACCTGGAAGGCCGATGTGCTGGTCGAGGGTGAGACGATCAAGCAGATCGGTGAGGACCTGTCGGGAGATGAGTACATCGATGCCGAGGGGGCTTATGTCATCCCCGGCGGGATTGATCCGCATACGCATCTTGAGATGCCGTTTATGGGGACGACCGCGGCGGAGACCTTCGAGTCCGGCACTTGGGCGGCGGCTGTTGGCGGGACAACGATGATCGTGGATTTCTGTCTGCCGGGTGCCGATGGGTCGATCAAGAACGCGATCAACGAATGGCATCGCAAGTCCGCGCCGCAGATCTGTTCCGACGTTGGCTACCACATGGCGATCACCGGCTGGAACGAGAACATCTTTGACGAGATGAAGGATGCCGTCGATATGGGCGTCAATTCCTTCAAGCATTTCATGGCCTACAAGGGCGCGTTGATGATCGAGGATGACGAGATGTTCGCGTCCTTCAAACGCTGCGCCGAGTTGGGCGCACTGCCCATGGTGCATGCGGAGAACGGCGATCTGGTAGCCGAGATGCAGCAGAAGTATTTCGACCAGGGGATCACGGGGCCGGAGGGCCATGCGTATAGTCGTCCACCAGAGTTCGAAGGGGAAGCGGCGAACCGGGCCATTACGATCGCGGATGCAGCGGGTGTGCCGCTCTATATCGTGCACGTTTCCTGCGAGCAGGCGCACGAGGCGATCCGGCGCGCACGGCAGAAGGGGATGCGGGTCTATGGCGAGCCGCTGATCCAGTTCCTGACGCTGGATGAGTCTGAGTATTTCAACAAGGACTGGGACCACGCGGCGCGCCGCGTGATGTCGCCACCGTTCCGGTCGAAGGACCATCAGGATTCGCTTTGGGCGGGCCTGCAGGCGGGGTCGCTGCAGGTGGTGGCGACGGACCACGCGGCGTTCAACACAGACCAGAAGCGGGCGGGGCGGGATGATTTCCGGATCATTCCCAACGGGTCCAACGGGTTGGAGGAACGGTTGGCCGTGCTTTGGACCGAAGGGGTCGAGACCGGGCGCCTGACGCCCAATGAGTTTGTGGCGAGCACGTCGACCAATGTCGCCAAGATCCTGAACATCTACCCCAAGAAGGGGGCGATTGTGGAAGGAGCGGATGCGGACATCGTGGTGTGGGATCCGAAGATCACCAAGACGATCAGCCCCGCCAACCATCATTCGGTGCTGGACTACAACGTGTTCGAAGGGTTCGAAGTGAAGGCGCAGTCGCGCTATACACTCAGCCGGGGTGAGGTGATCTGGGCCTGGGGGCAAAACTCGCAGCCCGCGCCGGGGCGGGGCAAGTTCGTGCCGCGGCCTGCGTTCCCGAGCGCATCGGTGGCGCTGTCGAAGTGGAAGGCGCTGACCGCGCCCAAGATGATCGAGCGGGATCCGTTGAACATTCCGGCGGGGATTTAGGTGTGGGGGCTTGGGTAGTACCTTCGGACGGGTGTTGTTCTTGAGGGCGGTGGTGGCATATTCCATCGGTCTGCTCGTCCTGAGCTGCATCAACTTCATTCCGCAGATGCTTGGATCTGATGAAGCGCCAATGGTGTTCCCGCTGGTGATCATCGGCACAGCCATCATGGTTGCGATCTGGTCAGCCATACCTGTGTTCGGGATCTTTTTGCCGCTTGTGTGGGGCCTAAGGTCGTTGGGCGTTCCAACGCGCCTGAGTGCCGTGCTTGCCGCCGGGACTGCATCTGGATTTGGGGCCGTTCTGAGTGCGCGCTTCTACGGAGAGGTTTTCGGGACAATTGGCGGGGAAGGAAGTCTTGCGCGCACTGAGATCATAGCAATCATTCTTATTGCAATGGCAGCCGCCTTTCTGGTTTGGACCGTATCACCCGCGATGGCCGAAAACGCATGACAATTAAAAACGTGATTTCCGCTCAGAACCTTAATCTGACGTTCCAGACCAATGACGGCCCTGTGCACGCGCTGAAGGGCGTGTCGCTGGACATTGCCAAGGGCGACTTCGTGTCTTTCATCGGACCTTCGGGCTGCGGCAAGACCACCTTCCTGCGCTGCATGGCGGATCTGGAACAACCCACAGGCGGGTCCATCACCGTAAACGGAACAACGGCTGAGGCGGCGCGCAAGGCGCGGGCTTACGGGTATGTGTTCCAAGCGGCGGGGCTGTATCCGTGGCGGACGATTGGGCGGAACATATCCTTGCCGTTGGAAATCATGGGGTATTCCAAGGCCGATATTGCCGACCGGGTGGCGCGGACGCTGGAGTTGGTGGAGCTTGCAGGCTTCGAGAAGAAGTCTCCCTGGCAATTGTCAGGCGGCATGCAGCAGCGGGCCTCGATTGCCCGCGCGCTGGCCTTTGATGCGGATATTCTGCTGATGGATGAGCCGTTTGGCGCGCTGGACGAGATTGTTCGCGATCACCTCAACGAACAGCTTTTGCAGCTTTGGGCGCGGACCGAAAAGACTATTGCCTTTGTCACCCACTCGATCCCGGAGGCGGTGTATCTTTCGACCAAGATCGTGGTCATGTCACCGCGGCCCGGGCGGATCACGGATATCATCGAAAGCACATTGCCCAAGGAACGCCCCTTGGACATTCGCGAAAGCCCGGAGTTTCTGGAGATTGCGCATCGGGTGCGGGATGGGCTGCGTGCGGGGCATGCCTATGACTAAGGCGGTGCAAACGGCGTCTGGTGTCATCCTGTTGGTTTTGGCCCTCACGTGCGCTTTGATCGCTTCAGCCGCAAGGTCAGACTTCTTGTTTCGAGGATGTGCTGACATTCCAAAAGCGAATTGGAACGCGACTGCAAATTGCTCTGACGGCTGGTTCTCGCAACTGTTTTTTGGCGGTCTTGGAGGTGCAGCACTGGCATCTGCCACTCTGGCTTTTTGCTGGAGGATAAGGGCGTGAAGAACCTGGTGCCCGTCTTCACTGTTTTGGCCGTGATCGTCGGCATCTGGTATCTGGCTGTCGCACCGATGAATGTGCGCGTTGCACTGGATCAGGCGGAGCGGGCAGGAGAGGTGGTTGTGCCCGAAGGGTCCGTGCCCCGGCGCGCCGTGTCGGTCTGGCGCTTGATGCTGGACAATTCAGATCATGTGGCCTTGGGGTATGCACTGGAGCGGCCACGGTTGCCCACGCCGGGCCAAGTGGGTCAAGAGCTTTGGAAGACCACGGGGGAGATGGTGCAGAAGGGGCGGCCTTTCTCCAAACGTGGGTTGATTTATCACGGGTGGATCACATTGCAATCGACGCTTTGGGGCTTTGCATTGGGCACGCTTCTGGGCATCGTTGGAGCTGTGGCGATTGTCTATTCCCGGACCGCACAGCTGAGCCTCATGCCATGGGCGATCATCAGTCAGACCATTCCCATTGTGGCACTGGCGCCGATGATCATCGTCTTGTCGTCGCAGGTCGGGATCGAGGGGCGTGGGGTGCCGAAGGCGATCATCTCGGCCTATCTGTGCTTCTTTCCGGTTCTTGTGGGCATGGTCAAAGGCTTGCGCGCACCGCAACCTGCGCAGCTTGACCTGTTGCGGACATACAATGCCACCGGGCTGCAAAGCTTCCTGCGCCTGCGGTTGCCAGCCTCGGTGCCGTACCTTTTTACGTCGCTCAAGGTTGGCATTGCCGCCGCTCTTGTCGGGACGATCGTGGGTGAGCTGCCAACCGGTGCGATCTCTGGCCTTGGTGCCCGTATTCTGATCGGGGATCAGTTTGGAACACCCCTCGCCATTTGGTCGGCCCTGTTTGCTGCGGCCGTGTTGGCGGGGGCGCTGGTCACCCTGCTTGATCTTGCGCAGCGGGTGACGCTGAAACGCATGGGGATGGCACCATGAGCTGGCTGATCCTTGCGCTGGTACTTTGGCTGGGGGGCTGGGCGCTCAACATGTGGCTGGCTGGTCGCAAGGAAAGCCGGGCAATCCGCATTGCGGTTCCGGTGATCTTTGGCCTGACCCTGTTGCTGGTGTGGGAGGCGCTGGTAAACGCCTTCGGCATCTCTCCGGTCATCCTGCCCGCCCCGTCCACAGTGGCGCAGACGTTTGCGGCATCCACCGACATCCTGTGGACTGACTTTCAGCAAACAGTGGTCAAGGGCGCTTTGCGTGGCTTTGCCATCGGGGCGATTGCCGCCCTGATCGCCGCCGTTTTGATCGACCGGTCTGCCTTCCTGACGCGGGGCTTGCTGCCCATCGGGAACTTTGTCGCGGCCCTGCCCATCGTCGGCATCGCGCCCATCATGGTGAACTGGTTCGGCTTTGATTGGCAGTCCAAGGCCGCAGTGGTCGTGGTGATGGTGTTCTTCCCCATCCTCGTGAACACGGTGCAGGGCCTGAACGAAGCGTCAGCGATGCAGCGCGACCTGATGCGCACCTATGCTGCCGGGTATTGGCAAACGCTTTTGCGCCTGCGACTGCCTGCGGCCATGCCCTTCATCTTCAATGGCTTGAAAATCGCCACCACACTGGCGCTGATCGGGGCCATCGTTGCCGAATATTTCGGCTCTCCCACACGCGGCATGGGCTTCCGCATCTCGACCGGCGTGGGAAGCTTGAGCATCGACCTTGTCTGGGCTGAAATCGCCGTCGCCGCCTTGGCGGGCACGGCATTCTACGGCATCGTGGCCTGGATCGAAAAGCGGGTGACCTTCTGGCACCCATCACAACGCGGATAACAAAACCAACCTCGGAGGGTATCATGAAGATCAAAGCAACTTTGGCAGCACTTTCGCTGACCGCAACAGGGGCCATGGCGGCGGACGACGTCACGCTGCAACTGAAATGGGTCACGCAGGCGCAGTTCGCGGGCTATTACGTGGCGCTTGAAAAGGGCTTCTACGAAGAAGAAGACCTGAACGTCACCATCAAACCCGGCGGGCCCGACATCGCGCCTACGCAGGTGCTGGCCGGTGGCGGTGCTGACGTGACGGTGGAATGGATGCCCGCCGCGCTGGCCGCCCGCGAAAAGGGCCTGCCCATGGTCAACATCGCGCAGCCGTTCAAATCGTCCGGCATGATGCTGACCTGCCGCAAGGATGCAGGGGTCGAGACGACCGAGGATTTCCCCGGCAAGACGCTGGGTGTCTGGTTCTTCGGCAACGAATTCCCGTTCCTGTCGTGGATGAGCCAGCTTGAAATTCCAACGGATGGCTCGGAAAACGGGGTCGAGGTGCTGAAGCAGGGCTTTAACGTCGACCCAATCGTGAACGGACAGGCCGCGTGCGTGTCGACCATGACCTACAACGAATATTGGCAGGTCATCGACGCAGGGCTGACGCCCGAAGAGCTGACGGTTTTCAAATACGAAGACAACGGTGTCGCGACGCTCGAAGATGGGCTGTATGTGCTTGAGGAAAACCTCACCGACCCTGCGTTCGAGGACAAGATGGTCCGCTTTGTGCGCGCGTCGATGAAGGGCTGGAAATACGCCGAAGCCAACCCGGATGAAGCCGCCGAAATCGTGCTGGAATATGATGAGACCGGCGCGCAGACCGAAAAGCACCAGAAGCGGATGATGGGTGAAGTGGCCAAGCTGACCGCTGGCTCCAACGGCGCGCTGTCCCCTGCGGATTACGAGCGCACCGTGCAATCGCTGCTGTCGGGCGGCTCGGACCCGGTGATTTCTGCGGCACCCGAAGGGGCATGGACGCACCAGATCACGGACAAAGCACTGAATTAACACCGGCAATCGCCGATTGAGCAAAGGCCAGCCTGCGGGTTGGCCTTTTTTGTCGCGGGTGCTGGATTTGAGCGGAATTTGCCCCATCTTCTTTGCCAACACGGGAGAGCGCACCACATGACACGTATGGAAAATCTGCAACCAGACCTCGAAGAGCAAACCCGCCAGGACGCGCGGTATCAAGCGGCGATGGCGTCGATCAACCGGTCCAAGATCGAACGGGAGAAAAGCGGCTATGTCGTGATGTCCGCGGCCATGAACTACGGCGAAGGGGCACTGGGCGACGGGCTGTTCGGCAAGGTGAGCCATGCGGCGAAACTGTTCATGATCGCATTTGCTTGCGCGCTGCCGGTGATGTTTGTGTGGGCGTATTTGTTGTAGTCTGCATACATCTAATATCCGAAGGGCCGTTGTTTCAGCGGCCTTTTTTGTGCCTGTAGGGTGCGCATTCACTGCTCACCGCGCGCCCGCAACTGACATCTGCACAGTGCGCGATAAACGCACACCCTAAGTTAACCATCGAATGCATATCCTTTCGGTATGTCCAGTTACATCAGGCCGCGTATTCCCGGCGCTTCCATCTTTTTCACGGTCAGGCTTTCGCCTTGTGCCGGGGGTTCATTGGTTGGTCACATCGATCATCTGCGCAGTGCCGTGCGCCTGACGCACGCAGATCATCCGTTTGACATCGCCGCCTGGGTGGTATTGCCAGATCACATCCACGCCGTCTGGACACTGCCCGTTGGGGATTGCGACTATTCAAAACGGTGGAGTGTCATCAAAGCGCGGTTTTCGCGGCAAGTAACGGCGGTCCGCCGCCGCCCAAGCCATATTCTCAGGCGCGAGCGGGGCATCTGGCAACGCCGGTTTTGGGAACATCACCTGCGGACGGAATCGGACAAGGCAGATGCGATCCGGTATTGTCTGATCAACCCGGTGAAACACGGGTTGGTGCCCGATCCGCGTGACTGGCCGTATTCATCCATTCACCGCGACATCAGAAACGGACGCTGGGCCGCGTAGGGTGCGCATTTACTGCGCACCAATGGTCGGTCGATTTTCGGGGAATGGTGCGCAGTAAATGCGCACCCTACGGCAATTCAGTTTGAAATTGAGATGCTGAGATTGATTACGCGATGTCAGCAATTTTATAGTCTGGACTATGCAGGATCTGGGAAGTTATCGAAGGCGCTAAACCACTCTTCGCGAACTTCTGGCGACAATTCTTCTATGACCCGAAGGTGTGTAGTCGTTTGATGAACTGAGACTTCTGACATCGCGTGTGCAGTCAACGCGATCAAAGCATCTTGGTCGGTATCTTTAATAAACTGAAGGACTTCGTTCAGGGTTACTCTGTTTGGCATCAACAGTTGCCTCCATTATCCAACCACGTTTCCTACAATTATCACTACTGCCACTAGGTGCCGCTACGCGCGTTTGCTTCGCAAACACGCTTTCGTGCACGCCTTGAACCCAAACGTAAACACAAGAACTCCGTCCGCTTAGCGGACGAATTTCTTGTGTTTCAGCCTTTTGGGTTCAAGGGCATCCGGCCCCAGCCGCCGCTTCTTGTCTTCCTCGTAGTCCTCGAAATTCCCCTCGAACCACTCCACATGCGCGTCGCCCTCGAATGCGAGGATATGCGTGCAGATCCGGTCGAGGAAGAACCGGTCGTGCGAGATCACGACCGCACAACCCGCGAAATCCACCAAGGCATCTTCCAGCGCCCGCAGCGTCTCTACGTCCAGATCGTTGGTCGGCTCGTCGAGCAGCAGCACGTTGCCGCCCTCTTTCAGCAGTCGTGCCATGTGAACGCGGTTGCGTTCGCCGCCTGACAGCAGCGACACCTTCTTTTGCTGGTCGCCGCCCTTGAAGTTGAAGGACGAGCAATAGGCGCGGCTATTCACCTGCGCGTCACCCAGTTCGATGATCTCGGCCCCGCCGGAAATGGCTTCCCATACCGTGTCATTCGCGGCCAGATCGTCGCGCGACTGGTCGACATAGGACAGTTGCACCGTGTCGCCCAGTTCGATGGTTCCGGCATCGGGCGTTTCCTGCCCGGTCAGCATTTTGAACAGCGTGGATTTGCCGGCACCGTTGGGGCCAATGACGCCCACGATGGCGCCGGGGGGCAGGGAAAACTCCAGCCCCTCGACCAGCAGCTTGTCCCCCATGTGCTTGGACAGCCCGTGCACATCGATCACCTTGGACCCAAGGCGCTGCCCGTTCGGAATGACAATCTGCGCGCGGGTCAGCTTTTCGCGCTCGGACTGGTCGGCCATCTCGTTATAGGCGTTGATCCGGGCCTTGGACTTGGCCTGACGGGCCTTGGCGCCCTGCCGCATCCACTCCAGTTCCCGCTCCAGCGTTTTCTGGCGGCTCTTGTCTTCGCGCGCTTCCTGCGCGAGGCGCTTGGCTTTCTGTTCCAGCCACGAGGAATAGTTGCCTTCCCACGGCACACCCTTGCCGCGGTCCAGTTCAAGAATCCAGCTGGTGATGTCATCCAGGAAATAGCGGTCGTGGGTGACGATCAGGATCGTGCCCTTGTAGTCGATGAGGTGCTGTTGCAGCCACGCGATGGTCTCGGCGTCGAGGTGGTTGGTGGGTTCGTCCAGAAGCAGCATTTCAGGCGCTTCGAGCAGCAGCTTGCACAGGGCCACACGGCGGGCTTCACCGCCCGATAGCGTCGTTACATCCGCATCATCGGGGGGGCAGCGCAGCGCCTCCATCGAAACGTCGATCTGCGAATCCAGATCCCACAGGTTCTCTGCATCAATCTGATCCTGCAAAGCCGCCATCTCGTCCGCCGTCTCGTCCGAGTAGTTCATAGCCAGATCGTTGTAGCGGTCCAGAATGGCCTTCTTCTCTGCCACGCCCAGCATCACGTTCTCCCGCACGGTCAGGGCCGGGTCCAGATGCGGCTCTTGCGGCAGATACCCAACCTTGGCGCCCTCTGCGGCCCATGCCTCACCCTGAAAATCAGTGTCCAGACCGGCCATGATCTTCATCAGCGTGGACTTGCCCGCGCCGTTCACACCCACGACGCCGATCTTCACGCCGGGCAGGAAGTTCAGGTGGATATTCTCAAAGCACTTCTTGCCGCCGGGATAGGTCTTGGACACACCCGACATGTGATAGACATATTGATAGGCAGCCATGGCATTCTCCCGGAAAAAACTGTGCAGGTCCGTCTACCCGGCAAGAGGGCAAAGGGCAATGCGCCGCCCGTCGCGGAAATGGGATTTGGTGATGGTGGCGGAGTCGTGTTAGCGGTGACAGACAAAACCTATGGAAGTGTCTGACATGCGGCGGTTAATCCTGCTGGCAGCGTGTTTCATTCTGGGGGGATGTGCGGTCGGCATTGGCCTCGCACCACCGCCCAACCTGTATCGCGGCGGCCTGAACTATCCCGACAATCTGGTGCCTGAGGTCTGGCGCACGGCGGAACCCAAGATTTTCTACATGACGGATCGGGCGCCCGATGACGAAAGCTATGGCTCGGGCCGATCGGATTCGATGGCGTTTGGGGCAGCGACGGTCAAGTTCGGGCGCGATCTGGGGTGGGAAGAGTTGCTGAACCGGACCCGCGCGGATTCCGATGAACAGGTGTCGACCCTCTGGGTGCCCGACTTCGAAGAGATCGTGCGGTTCGAAACCACGCCACTGCCATACGCGCGTTCCGACGGGCGGCTCCGCCATTTGCAGGATACGCTGGATATCTACAACGAACAGGCGTCGCGCTTTCAGGCAGTCATCGCAGATGAGATTGCCCAGACCGGCAACCGTAGCTTGCTTGTCTATATCCACGGCTTCAACAACGACTTCGAAGACAGCCTGACGACGCTGGCCAACATGTGGCACTTTGCCGGGCGCGAATCCGTACCGGTGTCGTTCACATGGCCTGCAGGCAACGGGATCGGGCCGCTTGGGTATTTCCGCGACCGGGATGCGGGCGTGTTCTCGGTCCACCACACCAAGGAATTCCTGCGCATGCTGGCGCAGATGCCCGAGGTCGACAGTATCGACATCATCGCCCATTCGCGCGGCACGGATGTGGCCACGACGGCCTTGCGCGAATTGATGATCGAGGCGCGGGGCGCCGGCGTTCATCCCAAGCTGATGCTCAAGACCGGTACGCTGATCATGGCCGCGCCCGATCTGGACGTGGACATCGTGCGCCAGAGGCTGCAGGCCGAAAGGTTTTCGGAATCCTTCGAGCAGATCAACCTCTATATCAACCCGAATGACGGGGCCTTGCGCCTGTCGGCTTATCTGACCCGATCCACCCGGCTGGGGGCGCTCAACAACGAAGACTTCCGCGCAGGGGAACTGGAGCGCCTGCGCAAGGAAGCGTTGGTGCATTTCATCCGCGTCGAAAACGTGCGCGGCGGGTTCGGGCATGCCTATTTCCGTGACAATCCTGCGGTGCTGTCCGACGTGGTTCTGGCGCTGCGTACACGGGCTTTCCCGGGGGGGACGTTGCGCCCGCTGGATCAGGACGAGGACGGCGTTTGGGTGCTGCATCCGAATTATCCACTGGAACGGCTGCCTGACTTGCTGAGCATCGAGGCACGCGCCGCCCGTCGCGATGAACGATGAGCGAATTGCACGACATGATGGCACGCTGGGCACAGCCGGGCGTGGTGGATTGGATCGGGGTGCGCCCGGCGCGGGCGGCTGACATTCAGGTGCTCGACCGGGCCGAGATCGGCGACAACGGAATTGAGGGTGATCGGGGGCGTAATGGCAAACGCGCCGTCACGCTGATCCAGGCTGAACATTTGCCTGCCATCGCATCCTGCCTTGGTCGCGACAGCATCGACCCGACCCTGTTGCGCCGCAACATCATGGTGCGGGGCCTCAACCTTAATGGCCTCAAGGGGCGCGAGGTACGGGTGGGTACGGCCATCCTGCGCTTTACCACCATCTGTGCACCATGCAGCCTGATGGAGCGGCTGATGGGCCATGGGGGGTATGCCGCCGTGCGGGGCCACGGCGGCTGGTGCGCCGAGGTGGTCACACCCGGCACCGTCGCAATGGGCGACACCGTGCAGCCCGTTGATTGACAAGGCGTCAGGTTTGGCGTCCGGTCCGCATACGTGATCAAGACGGACAGCCACGTGACGCAATCTGCCTTTCCCCTTGCCAGACCGGGCCAGACCATCGGCCTTTTGGGCGGTTCGTTTGATCCGGCCCACGCCGGGCACGTGCATATCACCCGGGAGGCGATGAAACGCTTCGGCCTCGACCGCGTGTGGTGGCTGGTATCTCCGGGCAATCCCCTCAAGACGACGGGACCAGCACCGCTTGTTGACCGCATGGCCCATGCGCGCCGGATCATGCAGCACCCCCGCGTGACCGTGACAGATATCGAGACGCATCTGGGCACCCGCTACACGGCAGAGACACTTGCGGCGCTGATGCACAGGTATCGGGGCGTCCGGTTTGTCTGGCTCATGGGCGCGGACAACCTCGCCCAATTTCACTTTTGGCAGGATTGGACGTGGATCATGGAACATGTCCCGGTCGGCGTGCTTGCCCGGCCGGGTGATCGCATTTCAGCCCGGATGAGCCCCGCCGCCCGGCTTTACCGGCACTACCGTATCTCGGGTCGGGCCAGCCAGATGCTGGGGTCCTCCGACCCGCCGGCCTGGTGTTTTGTCAATGTTGCCATGACGGCAGAATCCTCCACCGCGATCCGGGCGCAGGGCGGCTGGGCACACTCTTCGGATTTGTGATCGTCAGGTGCTTGTTTGCGGCGCAAAGCTGCGGTTACATGCTCCTATGTTGCGCGTGATTTCGAGACGGTTTTTTCTGGCTGCATTGGCCGGGTCCACGGCCACTTCAGCCCTAGCTGCCCCACCGACGGCATCGCTCAGGCCCAGTGCGCGCGGCGGCAATCATTTCAAGAAAGCCATCGCTGATCCGCAGGCCATCATCGCGGATGCCCGGCTGGGCGGGCGCGTCTGTTACGCGGTGGCCGACGCCAAAACCGGCACCAAGCTTGAAGGCGGCAACGCAAAGGTCGGCACGCCGCCTGCCTCCGTGGCCAAGGCCGTCACGGCGCTTTACGCCCTCAACACGCTTGGGCCGTCTCACCGTTTCAGCACCCGCGTCGTCGCCACCGGCGGTGTATCGGGTGGGGTGGTACAGGGTGATCTGGTGCTGGTCGGCGGGGGCGACCCGACGCTGGACACCAATGCATTGGCGGGGCTTGCCGCAGCACTCAAGGCCAAAGGTATTCGCGAGGTGCGCGGCGATTTCAAAGTGGCGGAGGGTGTATTCCCGCAGGTCCACACCATCGACAAGGATCAGCCCAATCATGTCGGCTACAGCCCGGCACTGTCGGGCATCGCGCTGAACTTCAACCGCGTGCACTTTGAATGGAAACGGCAGGGCACCCGCTACGATGTGACCATGGACGCACGCTCGAACCGCTACCGGCCCGATGTGGCGATGGCCCGCATGCAGGTCAGCGAACGGCGGGCCCCGGTCTACACCTTTGCCGACGGCGGGCGCACCGACAACTGGACGGTTGCACGGGGTGCACTTGGCAATGGCGGCGCGCGCTGGCTGCCGGTGCGCAAACCCGCGCTTTATGCCGGTGACGTGTTCCAGACCCTCGCCCGATCACAAGGTATCGTGTTGAAAAACGCCAAGGTGGTCAGCCGCGCACCGCAGGGCACCACGCTTGCCCTGCACCAAAGCGACGATCTTCAGACGATCCTGCGCGCCATGCTGCGCTTTTCCACCAACATCACCGCAGAAATGGTCGGCATGGCCGCCACGGCCAAACGCAGCGGGCGACCGTCTTCGCTGCGCAGCTCGGCCACCGAAATGAACCATTGGGCCAAGGCGACACTTGGGGCCGCCAACATGCGCCTCGTGGATCACTCGGGCCTGGGTGCTGCCAGCAAGATGACGGCGGATGACATGGTGCTGACGCTGGTCAAGGCACGGCAGAACGATGTGCTCCGCCCCATTCTCAAGGCGATCCCGATGCTCGACAGCCAACGCCGCGCGATCAAGAACCACCCGGTGGAGGTGCACGCCAAGACGGGCACGCTCAACTTCGTGTCGGGCCTCGCAGGCTACATGACCGCCCGCGATGGCACCGAAATGGCCTTTGCCATCTTCGCCGCGGACGAGGCGACACGCGCGCGCATCACCCGTGCCAACCGCGAACGCCCGCAAGGCGCACGCAGCTGGAACCGGCGGGCCAAGATCATGCAGCAAAAGCTGATCGAACGCTGGGGCGCCGTGTACGGCAGTTGAGGCTGGCGAAGGACACCTCCGCCTGTGCCCCGTAAGGCGGATCTTGATCCGCCCCGCCCCTCAAGCCGCGTTCTTCATGCGGTTCACGTCAATGATATCCGCAGTCGCCTGAGCCGTGGCGGCCGATAGCGTCCAGCCCAGATGCCCGTGCCCTGTGTTGTAGTACACACCCGGCTTCGCACCCGGTCCGACCTTGGGCATCATCGATGGCAACATGGGGCGCAACCCGGCCCAAGGCACACAATGCTCCGTCGACACGTCGGGAAAGAACGCCTCGCACCATTCGCGCAGGGGGCGGATACGGTCATCGCGGATATCCAGATTGTAGCCATTGAACTCCGCCGTCCCGGCAATCCGGAAGCGCTTGCGACCCAGGCGCGAGGTCACGATCTTTGCCTCGTCATCCAGCAGGCTGACCCAAGGGGCCGCCGCCTGGCTCTCCACGTCATCAAGGTTCACGGTGATGGAATACCCCTTCACCGGGTAGATATTCACCCGGTCGCCAAGCTCTGACGCAATGGCACGGCTGCCGACACCGGCGCAGACGACAATGCCGTCGAAATCCTGCTTCTCGACCACACCGGCATCGTCCCACGTCAAACGCACTCCTGCGCCCGTGTGCGTAATGTCGGTCACGTTGCTTTTGTAGTGGAACGCCGTGCCCATCTTCTCGCACCCGTCGCTCAGCGCGCGGGTATAGCGGTGGATGTCGCCGGTAAAGTCGCTCTCGGTGTAAAAGCCACCGATGGTGTCGGCCTTCAGTGCAGGCTCAAGGCGCTGCACCTCGTCGGCCGTCACCTCACGCCGCTCAAGGCCCGCCTGTTCCAGCAGGGCATTCACACGGCGGGCATGATCGAACTCGGACTGCTTGCGATAGACATGCAGAATGCCGCGCTGCTCCATATCGAAATCGGCACCCACTTCCTTGGCGAACTCCAACAGATGCGCACGCGCGGCAATGGCCAGCCGGGCGGTCTCGACCGTGTTGCGCTCATAATCGGGGATATTGCCCATGAACTCGGCCATCCAGGACAGCTTGTGCCAGCTGGGGCGTGGGTTCACCAGCAGGGGGGCGTCGGATTTCATCATCCATTTCAGGCCCTTGAAAATAGTACCCCAGCGGGTCCACACCTCGGCATTGCTGGCAGACAACTGCCCACCATTGGCAAAGGATGTCTCCATCGCGGCATAGCGGTTGCGGTCAAACACGCTCACTTGGTAGCCACGGCGGGCAAGGGCATAGGCGGTTGTGATGCCGGTGATACCGGCGCCGATCACGGCGATATGGGTCATTGGGGGTCCTCCCAAAACACGCGAACCAAGGACGCCGCCCTGCACCATGCCGGGCATCCGTCCCCATCTGTCGCGAGACCTGAGAGCTTGACGCCGCATGCGGCGCTTTCTCCTTCGGTGGGCCGGGCGCGTGACGTCCAACCACTCTCCAGATGATCACATGTGCCCCTCTGCTGGGGCGCGGCCGGCACGGTTCTTGGTGCCTGAGAGTTTCCGGGGCGTTGCTCCTTCGGCGGCGGGCATGTCCCGCGCTCTCCCATGTCGGCCTCTGCGACTGCGCCCGACATAGGAAGCCTGCGCGAGTCGCGCAAAGGGTTTGTCGATCACGCACTGTCACAGATGCGCATGCGTGATGCGCGCGCTACAGGGGCGCTGGCGCAGCACAGCGCGCTGCGGTTTTCAACACCAAACGACGTCTTCTGGATCGCAGCCAATGTCTGCTCGAGGTGAGTGCCGATGGCGGTGTCGGAAACCTGTCGCGTACACATCGGCAAACTCATGCCAAGCCGACCTGTGGTCCGGTTGAATGGCTCCTATGTCAGTGCAACACTCATCGGGCATGGAGGTGAGTCCAGTGTCAGACTACCAACACCGTTTCAAAGCCGCAGAACTTGAAATGCAGGACGCAGGGATTTGGCCGTCCAATGCCGTACCACTCTACACCCGGCTCCTGTACAAGTTTGGCCTAAAACCCGTTCCACCCCACTACAAACCTTTCTGGCGCGGCTTTCTGGGACAAAGCGTTTTCTTCACCCTGTTGATCGGACTGGTCTCGATTTCGTCTGGCAGTATTCCCGGGGGAAGATCAGTATTCGAATTTTGCGTAAGAACCGTTTTGATCGGGTCGGTGTCGGGCCTCATTTTGGCGGGCTATTATGCCTCCAGCAGTAAGACCAACGCACTGAGCCGTTGGACAGACCTGTAACCAGAACACGTATTTTGCATGCGTCGGACGGCTGTGAGAGTGATACTTTTCCAAGTGTAAGGATCGTGAGGGTAAGGCGTGGGAGTTGTAAGTGATTTGACGTTTTGTCGTGGGTCGGGCGGTGCTTTCAGTGGGTGCCCGGTCTGAGCATCAAATGCATTGATGCTGCGTCGCGGCGGACGTCGGTCTTTGTAAGATGCTATGAATTTTGCGAAACAAATCCGTACAGAACGGCTTTTGCTACGTTCGCTCGGAAAGCGGGATTTTTGGTTTTTTTACAAGATCTTAGGGAAGGCATGCGTCAGGCGGTATCTCGGCGGCCCTGTTCCTAGAAGGCAACGGTTTCCACGCTTCAAGCGATATTTGACTTGTCCGAGCAACGCGGGCGTCTGGGTGGTAAGCCTGACAGAGCGCAACCAGCCCATTGGTCTCGTCGAACTGGGACTGCACAAAGACGGAAAGGACTACGAAATTTCCTACCAGTTTGCCCCCGACTTTTGGGGTATGGGATTCGCCACCGAGGCTATCCGGGAAGTCGTCAGGCATGCTCTTGATGAGGCCGGATTGCGGCGGATCATTGCAGAAACCCAGAGCGCCAATTCAGCATCCTGCCGCCTGTTGAGGGAACTTGGGATGGTGGAGGTTGAACGGGTTCAGAGATTTGGAGCAGAGCAGATCATTTTTGCGACCGATCAAAGGCCGCCATTGCCGTAGTGGTGGCTAATGATTGCTTTTTCCCGCAATCCTAACCTAAAGCGTCAAATGCCGCGCCCGGGCGCCGCGTTCGATGGCTGCTGCGTGCAGCCGATCGATGTTTAACTCGTAGCGGATTTCTTCGAGCAAGCGCAGCTCCGCTTCCTCCAGCGTCCCGTCCGCAGCCGCCACGTCGCAGGCCAGCGCATATGCGGTCTCGAACAGCCGCTCCGGCAACGCCTCGCGAACAAGCCCGAAAAGTGCGTCAAGCCCGTCTTCCTGTTCGAACAGATCAAACACCATCTGCGCCATGCGGTTCAGCCGATCCAGATCGTAGCCCGCAAAGACAGGCAGATTGTTGACGGCAGAGTTGATCTTGACCAGTTCCGCGGTGCGGATGTCTTCGTCCGAGGCCGACACCGCAATCATCAGGGCGACCAGCGCATCCTGCGCGGTCAGGGAGAGTTGTGAGTTGGCCATGGCGTGCGTCCTTTTTGGGTGCGTGCTCCCTCAATATTGACGCCTGACCCGGCCCGCAATAGGTACCGGCGGGATTGTCCCCGCGGGGACATGTCCGAAGGGCCGCGCATAGGGCGGAGGCCTGCCATATGGGACCAAAGCCATGTCAACTTTCCGTGACGCCGCGATGAGCAGCAAAGCCTGGCCGTTCGAAGAAGCCCGCCGCTTGCTCAAACGTTACGAAAAGGCGCCACCCGAGAAGGGATATGTGTTGTTCGAGACGGGCTATGGCCCCTCGGGTCTGCCTCATATCGGGACCTTCGGCGAAGTGGCGCGCACCACGATGGTCCGCCGCGCCTTCGAGGTGCTGTCGGATATTCCCACCAAGCTGATATGTTTCTCGGATGATCTGGATGGCATGCGCAAGGTGCCGGGCAATGTGCCCAATCCTGACGCGTTGCAGGAATACCTGCAGATGCCGCTGACTTCGGTGCCCGACCCGTTCGAGACGCATGAGAGTTTCGGCCATCACAACAATGCCATGCTGCGCAGGTTCCTGGACACGTTCGGGTTCGAATACGAGTTTATTTCGGCACGCGAGTTTTATCGCTCTGGTCGGTTTGACGAGGTATTGCTGCGCTGTGCGGAACGCTATGACGATCTGATGGCGATCATGCTTAAGTCTTTGCGCGAAGAGCGTCAGCAGACCTATTCGATCTTTCTTCCCATTCATCCTGACACGGGCCGCGTCATGTACGTTCCGATGAAGCATGTGGATGCGGCCAATGGCACCGTCACTTTCGACGATCCGGACGGGGGTGAGATGACGCTTCCCGTAACGGGTGGCAACGTGAAGCTGCAGTGGAAGCCGGACTTCGGCGCGCGCTGGGCGGCTCTTGGCGTGGACTTCGAGATGTATGGCAAGGAGCACGCAACCAACGAAAAGATCTATGACGCGATCTGTCGGACCCTGGGTGCGCGCCCGCCGAACCACTTTTCCTATGAGCTTTTTCTGGATGATCAGGGACAGAAGATTTCGAAGTCGAGCGGGAATGGTGTCAGCATCGACGAGTGGCTGACCTATGCCAGCACGGAATCGCTGTCCTATTTCATGTATCAAAAGCCCAAGACGGCGAAGCGGATGTTCTTTGATGTCATCCCCAAGGCGGTGGACGAGTACCATCAGCAGCTGCGCGCCTATGCGGGACAGGATGACAAGGCGCGGGCCGCGAACCCGGTGTGGCATATCCATTCGGGCGACGTGCCCGAGAGCGATATGGTGGTGCCTTTTGCCATGCTTTTGAACCTCGCGTCGGTGTCGTCGGCGGAGGACAAGGGCAAGCTGTGGGGCTTCATTCAGCGCTACGCGCCGGACACCGGGCCGGAGACGCATCCCGGCATGGACAAGGCGGTGGGGCACGCGGTGCGCTACTACAACGACTTTGTGAAACCGGCGAAGGTTTACCGTTTGCCGACGGATGCCGAGCGAGAGGCGTTGGAAGCGCTGAAGACCGAGTTGGAGGCCTATGACGGTCCCATCGAGGACGAGGCGTTGCAGTCCGTGGCCTATGCCGTTGGGCGGGATCGGTTTGATCCGCTGCGGGAGTGGTTCACGGCGCTGTATGAGGTGCTTTTGGGCGCGAGCCAAGGCCCGCGATTTGGCGGGTTCATTGCGCTTTACGGGGTCGAAGAGACTGTCTCCCTGATCGAAAAAGCGCTGGCGGGAGAGCTGGTGGGCTGATCTGTCCCCGCGGGGACAGCCTGTTCGGTGGCTTTGCCTGATCTTTAGAGAGATGTGAAAGCCAAGCGGGATCAACCGCTTGGCTTTTGCACGGTTGGGTCAGGGAAAATTAACCACGCATCCGGCAGGATGGACCGCGAAGGCGGGCAGCGATTTTCGTTTTGGCTAATCCGATCCTTCGAGGAACTCGTTGAAACGGAAAACACGTGAATGGGCGCCGTTTTTCGTGACAGCCATACGAGGCTGGAACTTCTACCAGCCCGTCGCCTGTTGCAAATTCATTTAGACGATTGGGCGCTATCGCAATTCTCCTTGAGATAGTAGAGGTTTTGCGTTTCTTTTCGAGCGAAATAAGCCAAGGAGTATTTAGTGAAACAGTTACTTGCCGTCGTTTCGGCCACCATCGCTCTTTCTGCTTGCGATGCAACGGCTCCACAGACCCAAAACACTGAGGCCGTATCGCAGACACCGGTCGCAACCCCTCAATCACAGGTCAGAAATAAACCGACTTTTGCCAACCGTGGCTTCCGCATCCAACGCTCTGATTGGAAGAACGCGCATTTTGAGATGCCCAATAAGCAATACGGCAACATCACCTATTTTGCATTTACGCGCCTCGCGCTTGTCGCGTCAGCGGAATGCGGTGTACCGCTGGATTATTTGTATTTCGACCGAGCGGCAGCGATCGGCAGGCGAGCGATTTTTCAAGACAAACAAGCACGTGAAGCGACAGCAAAGGCGCAACTGGATGCATTTAAGCAGGAGTATGGCCCGTTTGACCCGAACGATCCCACCCTGCTGTGCCGCGCGGTTGAACGGAACAAAGCAGACAGAACATTGTTCGGAGCTTTGTTTTTCTGATTGCACGCCGCCATTGTTCTGAGCGTGTCCAGCGCTATCCTTTGGTCAAGAGCCAAGAGGATATCAGATGCGGAAATGGATGATGGGGGCCGTGTTGGCCGTGGGTCTGGCCGGTGCCGCGATGGCGCAGGGGACTGAAATTGAAGGCGTCATCGGCAGTCAGATCGAAGCCTTCAAGGCGGATGATTTTGAGCAGGCGTTTACCTTTGCGGCGCCTTCTATTCAGGGGATGTTCCGGACGCCTGAGAATTTTGGGCGCATGGTCACCCAAGGCTATCCAATGGTGTGGCGGCCGGCGGATGTCACCTATCTCGACCTGCGGGAAGAAGGCGGGCGGTATGTGCAGACGGTGCGGATTGAAGACGCAGAGGGTGCCGTGCATTTTCTGGCCTATGCCATGATCGAGACCGCTGACGGTTGGAAGATCGGTGGCGTGCAGTTGCTGGATGCGCCCGGGGTGAATGCCTGAGACTATGAGAAGTGCGGCAGCCCTTTGGCCCGCGCGGCGCGGACCCATGAGGGGACGAAGGGCACGATCTGGTCCTGTGTGGGCACGCGGATTTCTATGAAATTGGCGCCTTGGTTGGCGATGGCGCGGGCAAGGGCTGGTTCGATGTCGTCGTGGGACGTGATGCGCGTGGCGTCGAACCCGAACCCTTCGGCGACCTTGATGTAGTCGACGCCGCCGAAGTCGGTGGACCAAGGCTCGTCCACGTCATCCAGCAGGATCGCCTCGCCCCTGATCCAGCCGAAGCTGTCGTTGCGGTTGAGGATAATTGTCACGTTTTTGCCGGACCGTTTGATCGTTTCCATGTCGCCTATGACAAAGCCGAAGGAGCCGTCGCCGGTGAAGGAGATGATCGGCCCATCATGCGCGTAGGACGCGCCGATGGCCGCCGGGACCGAGTAGCCGAGTGCGCCCATGGAGTAGTTGGTGATGTAGCGGCGGCCTGCTTTGCGGAAGGTCAGCAGGGCCGAGGGGAAGATCGCGCTGACGCCGGGTTCGGACGTGACGATGGCGTCGTCTGGCATCAGCCTGTCGAGCGCCTGCGAGAGTTTGACGGGCGACAGCGTGCCGTCGGGCATCGGGATGTTGGCGTTGAAGACTGTGTCGAGTGCGGTTTGTTTTAGGTCCGTCAGGTCGACTTTGGGTCTGTTGAGATTTGGGTGTTCGGTTTTGATCAGTTCGACCATGTAGTCGAGCGTCGCGCGGGCGTCACCGACCATGCCGAGCTTGAGCGGAAAGTTGTTGCCCACATGCGCTTCGGCAATGTCGAGATGCAGGAAGGTTTTGGTGTTGGGGTCACCGTAGAGCTTCCAGTGGTCCGTGGCGGCGCTGTCGGTGTTGGTGCCGATGAAGAAGATCATGTCGGCGTCCAACAGGTACTGGTTGGCGTGTTCCATCCCGCCGCGTGCACCGATGACCCGCAGGGAGAGCGGGTGGTTTTCGGGGATCGTGCCCTTGCCCGGGGTGGTGGTGCCGATGGGGATTTGCAGCAATTCCGCGAGGTCAAGGATGGTTTGGGAGGCTTTGGAGATCAGCCCGCCCTGGCCCACGACGATGGCGGGTTTGCTGGCGCAGAGCAGCAGATCAATGGCTTGCCGGATTTTGCTGTGGTCCGCGACGGGGCGGTGGGCCGGGTAGTGCTCGTAGTCGGGTTCGGCGTAGAGGTCTGTCAGGTTTGCTTCTTCGCCGAAGATATTGATGGGGACACGGATATGCACGGGGGCGGGGCGGCCCGAGGTGGCGACGCGGAAGGCGCGGCGCAGCAGGAACGGGATGTCCGCGACCTTGGTGATGGTGAAGGATTCTTTGCAGATGCTGTTATAGAGCGCGGTTTGGTCGACACCTGTGAGCCCGTGTTTCTTGTCCTGGTTCACGGGGATGTCGGAGGAGAAGAAGATGATGGGGACCGACGAGAGGAACGCCTCCGTGATGCCGGGGGTGCAGTGGGTGACGCCGGGGCTGGGCGCCTCAAGCACGGCGGGTTTGCCGGTGATCTTGGCGTAGGCTTCGGCCGCGTAGGAGGCGGTGCGTTCGTCGCGGGTGAGCACAAATTCGATGTTCGAATGGGCGCGCCATTCCTTGTACCAGCCTATCGTCGTCTCGCCCGGCAGGCCGAAGACGTGGGTGACGTCATGCAGTTCGAGCATGTGGAGGAGCGCCTGGGCGCCGTTCATCTGGGTCATGTTTCCTCCAGCAGATCTGTGCGATAGCGGGCGAGTGTGTCGGGGTCCGGCGCGGTGCCGAGGCCGGGTGTGGTCGGCACATGGACGTGGCCGCCTCGGACCGGGAAGGGCGTCTGGGCGATGTCCGTTTCGGCGTAATAGGTGGACATGTAGAATTCGCATCCCAGCGTGAGGTCGGGGATGGCGGCCATGAGGTGCGCGCCTGCCATGTGAGCGATGGAGGTTTCGAACATGCAGCCGCCGTAAACCTCAACCCCGGCGGCGCGGGCGATCGCGGCGATCTCAACGCAGCGCCGGACGCCCCCGGATTTGGCGGTCTTGAGCGAGAAGATGTTGGCGATGCGATTGTGCGCGCCTTGGAGGGCGTCGCGCACGTTGAAGACGGATTCGTCGGCCATGATGGGGACATCTACGGCGCTTGTGATGGCGGCGAGTGCCTCGCGTTCGTGCATTTTCACGGGTTGTTCGACAAAGTCGGGGCGGAAGGTTTCGAGATCACGGATGTGGCGGATGGCGTCGTAGGCCGGGAGCCCCTGGTTGTAGTCGATGCGCAAGCGGGCGGCGTCGCCATATGTGCTGCGCAGTTTTTCGAGTCGCATGAGGTCGAAGGCGTGGTCGGCAAAGCCGGTTTTCAGTTTGAAGATGCGGATGCCGTCGGCCCAAAGCTGTGTGATGTCGTCGAGGTCGGCGTCGAAGTCGGGATTGGCAACCGAGAAGCTGAGGGGGATTTGGGTGCGATGCCTGCCGCCGACAAGCTCTGCGATGGGCAGGTTCGTGATCTGGCCGGTGAGGTCCAGCAGTGCGCATTCGAGGGCGGCTTTGGCCTCTGGGTGGCCGACGAGGGTGCGGTCGGCTTGGGCCATGATCGGTTCGATTTGGGTGGGGTTCTGGCCGATCACGTGGGGGCGCAGGTGGGTGTGCAGGGCGGCGGCGTTGCCCTCGACCGTGCCGGTGAAGACGGGCCAGGGGGAGGCTTCGCCCCAGCCTGTGAGGCCCGTGTCCGTCGCGAGTTCCAGAAGGGCTGCGTTGATGCCGCCGACGTCGCCGGAGCCGTGGGAGTGGACGGCGCGTGCCGGAATGGTCACGCAGTGGACACGCAGGTGGGTGATGCGGTGGTCCGTCATGCGCGCAAGTCGTCGAGGTTGGATGGAAAGCGGCGGGGCAGGAGGCCGGATTGGAACCACAGCAGGTACGTGTAGATCGAGAAGACGGGGCGGCCCGTGGCGCGGCGGATGTCGGCGGCGTAGGGGACCATGTTTGTGCATTCCAGAAGGATCGCGCCGATGTTGGGGTGGTCGGCCACAAGCTGTTGGGCGGCCTGGACGTTGTCGGTGCGGGCTTGGTCGAAGTCGATTTCGGCGGCGTCCCCCAGCACTTGGGTGGTGAAGTGGGACCCCGCGCCAGTGCCGCCGACGGGCGTGTCGTGTGGGATGCCTGCGGCGTCGAGATGGGCGGTGGTCAGGGTTTCCGAAGATATGGTGAGGATGCCCAAGCTCTGATCTGCGGGCAGGGTTTGGCGGATAAGGGAGGCTTGGAGCAGCGAGGAGGACGCGACGGGCACACCGAGGGCGCGGGACATGTCCGACTGGAACGGGACGAGAAAGCCGCAATTGGTGGCGATGCCGTCACAGCCCAGATCAACAAGCTCGCGCCCCGCGTCGATGAACGCGCCCAGAAGCGGGGTGGCGTCGCCGCGCACCACGTTGTCGGGGGTGGCCGAGGGGACGACCTTGTATTGGACGGGGAAAGGCCATGTGCCTGCGTTGCCGATGTCGCCGGGGATGCGGGGGAAGCGGGTGTTCAGCATCAGGATGCCGACGGACGCGCCGAAGACGGTTTTGCCGCCATGTGTTGTCATGTGTGGTCTTTCCGAGGGACGCTTTGAGGCAGCGCAATTTGCGGCACGCTAGCGCGGGTCTTGCGTCACGCACAAGGCTGTGCCTTGTTTCACTTGCAATTTGGCGGACGGGCTTGGCCTGCTCTTGGGGGACGCGACAATGCCGAAACATGTGATCATCGCCGGGGCGGGTATCGTCGGTGTGTCGACGGGCATCTGGCTGCGCCGCTTTTCGGATGCAAAAGTGACGATCATTGATCGTTTGCCGCCCGGTGAGGGCACGTCGCATGGCAATGCGGGTGTGCTTGCGGCCTGTTCCATGGTGCCTGTCACAGCGCCGGGCTTGGTGCGCAAGGCGCCCAAGATGCTGATGAACCCCGATTTCCCGCTGTTCATGCGTTGGGGATACTTCCCGAAGTTGCTGCCGTGGCTGATGAAATACCTGTCGAATGCCAATGACAGCGATACGCGCCGGACTGCGACCGGTTTGACCACGATTGTCGGGGATTGCGTTGATCAGCACAAATCGCTGGTGGCGGATACGGATGCCGCGCATTGGGTAAGCGAAAGCGACTATTCCTTTGCCTATGCCAACCGGGCGGCGTTTGAAGCCGACAGTTATACCTGGGGTTTGCGCCGCGATGCGGGGTTTGAGCCGGTGATCCGTGAGGGTGCCGATGTGCGGGCCTATGAGCCGCAACTGTCGCCGTCGGTTGGGTTGCTGGCGACGATGACCGACCACGGTTTTATCCGCGATCCGGGTGGATATGTGAAGGCGCTGGCCGCCGTGTTCGAAGCTGTGGGCGGCACTATTGTGCAAGCTGAGATCAAGGATTTCGAGATGGCGGACGGCAAGGTGGCTGCTGTTTTGACGACGGAAGGGCGGCAGCCTTGTGATCAGGCCATTCTGGCAACGGGCGTGTGGTCGAAGCCGTTGATGCAGAAGCTGGGTCTGTCCATCCCGATCGAGTCAGAACGCGGCTATCATATCATTTTTGAAGAGGCGGAAGGCGGTCCATCGCATCCCATCATGGTGGCGAGTGGCAAGTTTGTGGCGACACCCATGGCTGCGGGCCTGCGCTGTGCGGGTGTGGTCGAGTTTGGTGGCTTGGAGGCGGGCCCGTCCGAGGCGGCCCTGAACCTGCTGCGAAAACAGGCAAAGGCGGCCTTTCCAAACCTTTCATGCAAAGGGGAAATCGAGTGGCTTGGACACCGGCCCGCGCCCTCGGATAGCTTGCCGTTGATTGGCGAGGTGCGGGACACGGGCGTGTTCACCGCATTTGGTCATCATCACATTGGATTGACCGGTGGCCCGAAAACGGGAAGGATCGTGGCAGGTCTTGTCGCGGACCAACCTATGAACACCGATATCGGCGCGTTCGACCCCATGCGTTTTGCATGAGTCCGCAGAAAAATGACCATCAGGGAGTAAGACATGACGAAACTTAAGACAACTTGCGCAACCCTCGCCACGGCGACTCTGCTTGCCCTGCCTGCAATGGCAGAGGAGAAGTGGGACCTGCCCATGGCCTATTCCGGGTCCAACTTTCACTCGGTGACGGGTGCGGAGTTTGCCCAATGTGTGACCACAGGGACGGGTGGCGAGATCGAGATTACGACGCACCCGTCGGGGTCGCTTTATGCGGGCGCGGACATCAAGCGTGCCGTTCAGACCGGTCAGGTGCCGATTGGTGAGCGTCTGCTGTCGGGTCACCAGAACGAAAGCGCCATCTTTGGCTGGGATTCCGTGCCCTTCCTCGTGTCGTCCTTTGACGAGCATGAGAAGCTTTACGAAGCCGCCTTGCCCCACGTGCAGGAGCTGTTGGCCGAGCAGAACATGACCATGCTCTATTCCGTGCCGTGGCCGCCGCAGGGTCTGTACTTCAACAAGGAAGTGAATTCTGTCGCTGATATGGAAGGCCTGAAGTTCCGGTCCTACAACAACGCGACGGCCCGCATGGCCGAGCTGACCAAGATGCTGCCTGTGTCCATTGAGGCGGCCGAGATCAGCCAAGCCTTTGCCACCGGTGTGGCGGAGTCCATGGTGTCGTCTGGTGCCACTGGCTATGACCGCAAGGTGTGGGAAAGCCTGAGCCACTTCTATTCCGTCGATGCGTGGCTGCCCCGGAACTACATGCTGATCAACAACGATGTGTGGTCGGGTGTGTCTGATCAGAACAAGAACGTGATCAATGCCTGTGCCGCGATGGCCGAGTATGCTGGCACGTGGCGCGCCAAGGAATACACCGGCTTTACCCTTGCCGGTCTGGCCGAAGGTGGCATGACCGTGGCCCCCGCGGGCGATCAGCTGATGAGCGATCTGCGCGGTGTGGGTGAGACGATGGCCGCCGAATGGCTGGAAGCTGCGGGTGACACCGGTGCTGCCATTCTGGATGCCTACAACGCTGCGCAATAAGCGCGATTTGCCCGGGCTGCATGTGCTGGCCCGGGCGCTTTTCAGCCCCGGAGACTGACCTATGACGGGTGCCCTGCGCGGCCTGCGCCGCTTTCTTGATTTTTTGTATCTTGCTGCCGGAGTGCTGGCTGCCTTGTGCCTGATCGCGATCCTTTTGCTGATCGTGGCGCAGATGGTGGCCCGCTGGACGGGCGAGATTTTTCCGGGTGCGGCCAACTACGCGGGCTATGCCATGGCCGCCGCCAGCTTCTTTGCCTTTGCCAATGCGCTGAACCGCGGCTCGCACATCCGGGTGTCGATTGTGCTGAATGCGGTGCCTGAGCGGTTTCGTCGGTTCCTTGAGATCTGGTGTTTCGGGATTGCGGCGGGAGTGATGTGGTATTTCACCTACTACGCTTATTGGTTCACCTATTGGTCGTGGAAATTCAACGAGTTGAGCCAGGCGCAGGATGCCACGCCGTTGTGGATTCCGCAATCTGTAATGGTCATTGGTGGCGGTATTCTGGCCATCTCGCTGACCGACCATCTGATACACGTCATTTTCCGAGGGGATCACCGCATTCAGCGCGACCTCGTTGATCAAAGTTTCGCGGAGTAGGGTGATGGAAGAAGTCTATGCGATCAGCCTGTTTCTGTTTGTGTTGTTCCTGCTGCTGGGCAGTGGGGTCTGGGTTGGCTTGGCCCTGATGGGTGTGGCCTGGGTCGGGATGGAGCTGTTCACGACAAGACCTGTGGGCGACACGATGATCACGACGATCTGGGCGTCGTCATCCAGTTGGACGCTGACAGCGTTGCCGCTGTTCATCTGGATGGGAGAAATCCTGTTTCGAACGCGGTTGTCGGAAGACATGTTTCGGGGCCTGTCCCCATGGCTGGCGCGGTTGCCGGGCGGGTTGGTCCATACGAATATTGTCGGCTGTACCGTCTTTGCTGCTGTCTCGGGATCGTCTGCGGCGACGCTGACCACCGTTGGCAAGATGTCCATTCCCGAGTTGCGGGCGCGGGATTATCCCGAGCGCATTGTCATTGGCACGCTGGCGGGGGCTGCGACGCTGGGTCTGATGATCCCGCCATCGCTTGCGTTGATCGTTTATGGCGTGACTGTGAATGAAAGCATCACGCAGCTCTTCTTTGCTGGCGTGTTTCCCGGGCTTTGTCTGGCGCTGATGTTCATGGGGTATGTGGCCATCTATTCGTGGATGTCGAGCGGTTGGAATCCCAAGCAGGAAACCGGCATGAGCTTTGGCGAGAAGCTGAAGAATTCGCGGTTTCTGATCCCTGTGCTGTGCCTGATCTTTGTGGTGATCGGGTCGATGTATGCAGGTTACGCCACCGCGACTGAGGCAGCCGCCATTGGCGTGATTGGCGCGCTTGTGCTGGCCGCAAGTCAGGGGTCGCTGACATGGAACACGTTTTCGGAGAGCCTGATGGGGGCCACGCGCACGTCGGCCATGATTGCGCTGATCCTTGCGGGCGCTGCGTTTCTGAAGCTGGCGATGGGCTTTACCGGGCTGCCGCGTGCCTTGGCCGACGGGATTGCGACCATGGAGCTGTCGCGCTTTGAGTTGCTGATGATCCTGATGGTGTTCTACATCGTGCTGGGCATGTTTCTGGATGGGATTTCGTCTGTCGTTCTGACCATGGCCGTGGTCGAGCCGATGGTGCGCGAGGCGGGGATTGACCTGATCTGGTTTGGCATCTTTGTCGTTGTGGTGGTCGAGATGGCGCAGATCACGCCGCCCATCGGTTTCAACCTGTTTGTGCTGCAGGGCATGACCGAGCATGAGATGGGGTACATCACCCGTGCGGCCTTCCCGATGTTCATGATCATGGTGCTGATGTGCTTTGTCCTGATCTGGTTCCCGGACATCGCCATGTGGCTGCCCGAGACCATGCGACAGGCCCCCTGACGGGTGATCCGGGCGCTTTCCACGATTGGGCGGCACGGACAGTTCTGCCTGATTGCCGGGCTGGTGGCGGGGCTGCTTTTGCCTGGTGTGGCGGCGGTGCTGACGCCGTGGATCGGGACAATGGTGGCGCTGCTGTTGTTCGTGACGGGCATGCGTGTGGGTGCGCGGCGGGCCTTTGGCAATCTTGAGGCGTTGCGGCCCACGCTGACGCGGCTCGTGATTTTGCAGACAATCCTGCCGGTAGTGGTCGCGGTGTGCCTGACGGCGATGGGGGTGATTGATGCGCCGCTTGCGCTGGCTGTGGTGCTGATGCTGTCGGCCCCATCGCTGACAGGTGGGCCGAACTTTGCGATCATGCTGGGGCATGATCCGGCGCCGGGGATGCGGTTGCTGGTGTTGGGCACGGCCCTGTTTCCGCTGACCGCTTTGCCGGTGCTGATGATCGTTGATCCGGTGGGGACCGGGGCGCTTGGCGCGGTGTCGTTGTCCTTTGGACTGCTGAGCGCGATTGTGATTGCCGTGGGCTGCGGGTTTGCCGTGCGGCGGATGGTGCCGCGCTTGGGCGAGCGGCCTGCGCAACAGGCGCTGGATGGCTGTGCGGCGATCCTGTTGGGGGTCGTCGTGGTCGGCCTGATGAATGCGATTGGGCCGTTGCTGCGGGCTGACCCACTTGAGTTGGCGTTGTGGCTGGCGGCGGCTTTGCTGATCAATTTCGCCCTGGTGCTGGTGACGCTGTGGCTGTGTCGCCGGTTCGGGTGGACGATGCCGCTGGCAACCGGGATCTACGCGGGCAATCGGAACATTGCGCTGTTTCTGATTGTGTTGCCCCCCGAGGTGGCGGCCCCGCTGATGATCTTTGTGGGGTGCTATCAGATCCCGATGTATCTGACGCCGTTTCTGCTGCGTCGTTTCAAGCAGATCGCGACCTGAGCGGCGAGTCAGTCGAGTGCCGCTTCGATCAATTGATAGAATTGGTCCTGTGCGTGGACCTCTTGCCATGGCTTGTGGCCGCATTTTTCCAGCAGAGTGAAGGTGGCCGACGGCAAGGCCGCTTGCAGAGGGAGGCGCACACCATCTGCGGGCCGTGGGTCATGGTCCCCGTGCAAGGCGATGACGGGGCAGCGGATGGTCGCGAGGGTGTCCAGTAACGCGCCGCTTGTGCGCATGGCGTTGGCTTCGGGCCAGACGGATCGGTGAATGTCTGCGTCGAACTGCACGTCCGGCAGGGGGGACGTGTCGCGTTCGAATGTGTCCGCCACGTCGTTGAGCGCGATGAAGCGGGCGGTGCGTGTGGGATCGCCGGAACCGAGGTTGAGAGTGGCAAGCTCTGCGCGTTGGGCATCGGTTAGGCGGGCCGCTTTGGTCGCCTTGATAGCCTCGGTGTGGCGCGCTTCAAACGGGCCGCTGCCGACGAGGACAAGCTTGCGCACCAGGTTGGGGTGGCTTGCGGCAAAGAGGCACCCGAGCCACGCGCCCCAGGACCAGCCGATCAGGGTGATCGGTGGTGTGCTGTGGTGCGTGATCTGTTCGCGCAACTCTTCGATCTGCGCGCCCACCGAGTGTTGCGTCTGGAACGGTTCAAGGACGGCGTGGCCCCGGTGCCCAAGCTTATGCGCAAAGGCTTCAACCTCTCCCGCGCCGCCGGGACCGCCGTGCAGAACGACGACTTTGGCAGGTTCGGCGCCGTGGTGCCGGACGGTGTGCTGCGTTTGGGTCATTGCTGCGTCTGCCTGTCGGCCCAAGGGACACCGGTGCGTTGCCTATTCTGCAGCATGTACGCTGGGTTTTGGTTCCGTGTCGTGGTCTTCGTGCAGGGGACGGAGGCCGGTGATGAGCCGAGCCCCTTTGGAGAAGGTGAGGTAGGACCAGAACCAGTTCATAGCCACGAAGACCGGGTTGCGCACGCCGATCAGGAAGTAGATATGCGCGACGCCCCAGAGCCACCATGCGACAAAGCCCGACATGCGGATGCTGCCGAAGTCGATGACCGCGGCGTGCCGTCCGATGGTGGCGAGGTTGCCCGCGTGACTGTAACGGAAGGGTTTCTTGTGGGCTTTGCCAGCGGTCAGCGCCTTGATCCGTTTGCCCACATATTTGCCGCCCTGTTTGGCCGCAGGCGCGATGCCGGGCACATCGAGCCCGTCTTTCCACGGCACCTGGGCCGCATCGCCGATCACGTAGACATTGGGCGCGTCGGGCAGGCTGAGGTCGGGGTTGACGGGCACGCGGCCTGTGCGGTCGGTCGTGGCATCAAGCCAGCGGCCCACGTTTTTGACCGCGACACCTGCGCCCCAGACCTTGGTAGCGGAGGGGATGAATTGGTCGGCCAGTTTCACGCCGTCTTCGGTGATGTCCTCGACCCGCGTGTCGACCATCACTTCGACCCCCAGTTTTTCAAGCGATTGCTGCGCCTTGGTGGAGAGGCTTTCGGGGAAGGCCTTGAGCAGGCGGTCGCCCGCCTCGACAAGGATCACGCGGGCATCGCGGGAGTTGATGCGGTGGAAGTCAGCGGCCAGCGCGTGGTTGGCCAGTTCCGCAATCGCGCCTGCCATTTCCACGCCGGTGGGGCCGCCACCGACAACCACAAAGGTCAACTGGCGGCGTTGTTCGGCATCGGAGTTCGAGATTTCCGCCCGCTCAAACGCCATCAGCACCTGTTTGCGAATTTCCGTCGCGTCGATAATGCGCTTGAGGCCGGGAGCGTGCTTTTCCCACTCGTCACGGCCAAAGTAGGAGTGGTGCGCACCCGAGGCCACGATGAGGTGGTCGTAGTCGAACTGTCCCTCTTCAGTGATGACCTTTTGGGCCTGTTTGTCCACATCGAGCACTTCGGTCAGGGCCACCGACACGTTCTGCTGGTTGGAAAAGATGCCACGGATGGGCCAGGCCACGTCTGCGGGCGACAGGTCTGCCGTGGCGACTTGATAGAGCAGGGGCTGGAACAGGTGGTAGTTGCGTCGGTCGATTACCTTGATATCGACGGGCGCGTTTTTCAGTGCGCGGGCGGCGGCCAAGCCACCAAAGCCAGCGCCAATAATGACGACCTTGGGTCGGGATTGCGTAACCTTTGACATGGCGACCTCGCTGCGGTTGCAAAGGGATTTGCTGCGTTTGCACATAGCATAGGTCGGGTCGCCCTACGGATTATTCCACAATCGATGCAAAGGTTGTGAGCGGTTGTAACAATCGAGCGCTGTGTTGCGCGGGTACAGAACCGTCCGCACGGTCCTGTCGGCGCCCGTTAACCCATCGTTGATACTTCCCTTGCCCGCGACGGCCGAACCATCTGGCCGATTTCTGGTGACTGCGAGACACGGGCTGTTTCGGCCCCTGTGGAAAAGGGATGATTGGATGAACAAGGCAATTACTGACGGCGTACTGCTGATGCCGCCCGCGTTTGCGGATGGTTTGAATGTGTGGTCGAGCGGTGATGGTACGCCGGGATCGGACACGTATCAAAACGCTCCCAATGCGGCCTTCGTACCGGCTGATCAGGACTTTGGCGGTTGTCTTGAACTGCAAAAGACATCCAACACGACGCGCGTCCGCTACATGGGCGAAACACCGTTGCTGCCCGGATGTTACCTGCGTGTCATCGTCCGTTTGAAGGCGATCAGCGGCAGCCTGCCGTCGGTACGCGTTGCAGGGTTTGCGGCGCGCGCCAACGGTTCGTCCGTACCGGGTGTGGATACAACCGGAGAGAGCGTTGCCCTGACGAGCTACGGCGAAGTGACCGAGGTGTCGGCCATCATCGGTGCTGGCAACCGGGCCGGTGTGGACCTTGTTTGGGGATCGGATGCAATCTACGGCCACTTCGGCCTGGATCTGACAGGCCCCAATGGCGGTGTCGTTCGCATTGATGACATCATCATCGAAGACATCACATCCGTTTTCCTGCGCGATATCGTATCTGTCGTGGATGTCCGCGACTTTGGCGCCATGGGAGACGGGTCAACCGATGACAGCGATGCCTTTGATGCGGCGATTGCGGCCGCCAACGGGCGCACCGTTCTGGTGCCGGACGGTGTGTTCCGCCTTGAGAAGGATGTGGCGTTCGAAGAGCTGGTGAAGTTCGAGGGTACGCTGAGCATGCCTGACGACAAGATGCTGCTGTTGCGCAAGAGCTTTGATCTGCCGACCTATATCGAAGCGTTCGGCGACGAGGTGCTGGCCTTCAAGAAGGCGTTCCAAGCCCTTCTGAACAGCTCTGACCACGAAAGCCTCGACATGGGCGGGCGCCGTATTGCAGTGTTCGAACCCATCGACATGCAGTCCGCAGTGCCGAACCGTGACCAGTTCAACACCCGGCGTGTTATTCGGAACGGTCAATTCGAAGCGCAGGGCGAAGACTGGAACACCGTCACTGTGATCAGTCAGGCGACCTACTCGTCCACGAACGGTCGCACACTGACGGATGTGGCGAACATCGCCAATGTACCTGTCGGGGCGCATGTCAGCGGCAACGGGGTCGGTCGCGAGATCTACGTGCGCAGCAAGAATGTGGGTGCGGGGACCATTGAACTGAACGCCCCTCCTTTTGATGCGGATGGCACGCAGAATTTCATCTTCCGCCGGTTTGACTACCTGATCGATTTCGGCGGGTTCTCCAAGCTGTCGAAGTTCAACATGTCGAACATCGAGTTCCAGTGTAACGACAAGTGCAGCGGCATCATGCTAGCGCCCGCCGGACCGACATTCGAACTTCAGGAATGCTTTATCAGCCGCCCCAAAGATCGCGGGATCACCTCGATCGGTGGTGGTTGCCAGGGCATTCTGATTGACCGGTGCCAATTCCTGTCATCCGAAGAATCCGAGACTGTCGCGAACCGGACTACGATCGGCTTCAACGTGAATTCCAATGACGCAAAGATCCGCGACTGCCGCGCGACCCAGTTCCGTCACTTCATGCTGCTGGCCGGGCAGAACCACCTGATCAAAGGCAACCACTTCTTTCAAGGCGATGGCGTTGCGGATGGCGTCCGCACGGCGGGCATTGTGCTGCAGGACAATTACACGGCCAGCGTGATCACCGGGAACTACATTGACAATTGTTTTGTCGAATGGACCAATGAACGCGACCCCACGCCCCAGTTTACCAGCGGCTTTTCGTTCAGTTCCTTCAGCTTGACGGACAACGTGTTCCTGTCCGGCGATGTGGCGCCCTGGTTCAGCTATCTCGTGGTCAAACCGCATGGCACGGGTCATTTCCTGAACGGCATCACAGTGACGGGCAACCGGTTCCGTTCCATCAACGGAAATATCGACCGGGCGGAACGTGTCGATACCAGCTTTGCCGATCTGGACTACAACCGGAACCGGTCTGTCTGGTTCAAAGGCAACTCCTATCACAACGTGAGTGAGCATGCCGAAAACCCGCTTCTGGTGGCTCATACCCAAAGCACCAACGCCCGGACATGGACGGTTGGCACCAGCAAGAAGCTGCCCTTTGAAAGCTTCTGCCATTTTGTCGACTCTGTCGTGCTGACGGGCGACTTGCGCAACAACTCCAACCAACGCCGCTATGAGGCGCCGGTGGGTCGGGGTCGGATTGGTCCGAACGAAGACGAGTTTTCGCTCGAATTCAGTGAAGACATGCGTGGGTCGATCCGGGCCACTGTCCGCATGGACAAGGATTGATCCAGCGCGGTCAGAATGACTGCCACATGCCGAATTTAAGGGCGAGGACACCTTCCTCGCCCTCGATACCGACGACAATGCTGGGCGCTTTCGGCTTTTTTGGCTGCCATATCAGCGATGGAGCGAGCGTCGTTGATACGTCTCCGTCCGCGCTGCTGACGAATACCTGCATCATCACTTTGAACCTGTCATTCAATGTTAGTCCGAATGTGCTGTCGATTTTCAGTGTGTTCGGTCCGTCGTCGATGGCCCATTCAACGGCACCATCCACGGCCAACCATCCATATTTCTCCCAAACCTTTATGCCTTTCCCATAGCTCAACCCTGTGCGCAGGAGCGGGTCCATGGCGATGCCAAAAGTGCTGCCAACACCTATCTCGTAGGCCAATTTGTACTCGCGTTCGCCGGTGGGGATCGGCTTGCGTAGAAAGACGAATGCGGTGCCATTGCCAAGTCGCCCGCTTGTCATGTCCACATCGACCTTGGCACCCAGCGTCAGCTTTGGTCGCAGCCCGTATTCGATGAACAACGACCCGTCGAGCCGCCCGCTTTCCTCGTAGACGCTGCTGTATGACAGAAAGCCTTTGCGGTGCTCCTGCAACCACGCCCCAGCCATCGCGCCGGTTCCGGCAAGCAGCGCGGTCAGAAGCAGGGGTAGGATGTGCAGGCGGATGGTCTCGGTCCACTGGAAGGTTAACAAAGTCCAACCGTGGCCCAAACATGGTTAACAATTGGTGAGTCATCACTTTTTGGCACTCAGGATGTAAAATTTTTCGGAACCTTTCGGGCACCCATCTGCGTTTGCCCACCGACGCAAGTGATGCGAAAGGAGATTTGAGATGAAAGCGACAATGACAGTTTTGCTGGCCGTGGTGGCCGTTCTGGCCGTGGGTGCTGCCGTGTACATGGTGGACATTGACCAGACACAGGAAACACGTCTGCCAGAAGTCAGTGTCGAGGGTGGCCAATTGCCCGCATTCGACGCCGAGGTCGGGGAAGTGAACCTGACCGAAGAGACAGTCGACGTGACAGTGCCGGACGTGGACGTGTCCATGGAAGAGACCACAGTGACCGTGCCCGGCATTGAAGTCACGCCGCCCGCAAACGACGGCTGATTTTCAAATCGCCCTGTTCAATCTGAGCCCCTGCGTCGTGCGCGGGGGCTTTTTTGTGCGGTGTCCCTATGGGGGGCGTGTTTCCGCACTATATTGGTCAAGTAATCAACGGAGAGATGCCCATGCAGTGCCCTATCGACGGAACCCAACTTGTCATCACCGACCGAAGCGGGGTCGAGATTGACTATTGTCCGCAGTGTCGCGGCGTGTGGTTGGACCGGGGTGAGCTCGACAAGATCATCGAGCGTGCGTCCGCTTATTCTGCACCGCCCCCGCCGCCTCAGGCCGAACCGCAGATGTCCCGCGGGTATGACGATCGCCAGTACGATCCACGCCGCAAGAAGAAAAAGGGCATGGGTGATCTGCTGGGCGATATCTTCGACTTTTAGGCGAGGCGGCTCATCAGGATCATCGACAAGAGTGCGCAGCCCAGCCCCGCATATTCGCGGGCGTGGAGCGTTTCGCCGAAATAGACGGCTCCGATTATGGCCAGTGCGATCAATGTGAGCATGGAGTAGGCCACGCCGGCCTGCGCCAATGTCACGTGCTGCATGGCATAGAACCAGAAGAGCGCCGATGTGCCGTAGAGAACAACACCCAGAATGACGGGCCAGGACCACATGGGCTGGTTCCCGTCCGCGGCGAGTTTGATGGCATAGTCACCGACGACGACAATCATCGCGGTGACAAAGGTCAGTGAAAATCCAAATAACAAATGGTCCATGTAAAAGCCCCTTGGACGGGCCTCGCGATGGTCTGCGGGGCAGTGAAATATGAGATCACTGTAACAGGCATGCAGCGGCGCGCTTAGTCAGGTATTCCTGACGTCTCAGGCGATGGGGGCTGTGGTGCAGGCGCGAAACTGTTGGACCGGTCCGGGTGCACCATCAAGTGACACCGTGATTGCAGCCGTCTGGGTGAAGGCGTTGGCAGTGCTGTTGAACTCTAGCCCATCCAGCACGTTGCCAAAGCCGCTGTCCGTGACCGTGAGGGTCTGGTCGGTGGTCTGAAAGGTCTGGGTTGAGATGGTGTTTGGACGGGCACCGTCAAACCGGATGGAGAAGGCGGGCGCACCGGGCCACCCCTCTGGGCTGGTGATCGCGATGGCATAGAGGGCCGTCGCGTGGTTATAGGTGACCTGCACATCCGCCCCACTTTCGCTGTGCGACAGAGTGCAGATCGGGGTGGTCGAGAACTCCCACGCGTGGGCAGGCGTGGTCAGCAGGACGAGGGCAATCAGAATACGCATGGCATTATGGTAGAGCGAATTTCGTCGGCGGACATCTTCCGACGCGTTTCGAATACCCTTGTGCTTTGGCGTGGATGCTGTAGAGCCGGGCTTGCATAGCTATTCTACTCGATGTTCTGACTTTCCTCACGGCGACCAGTCTCTCGATCAAGACGACTACGCCGGACCGCTGCATTCCCGTGAGCGGTAATTATTGAAGGAAGACATCACATGGCCACTGGCACAGTGAAATGGTTCAACTCCACCAAAGGTTTCGGCTTCATCGCACCCGACGGCGGCAGCAAGGACGTGTTCGTCCATATCTCCTCCGTTGAGCGTTCGGGCCTGACCGGTCTGGCCGACAACCAGAAGGTCACGTTTGACCTGGAATCCGGCCGTGACGGCCGCGAGAGCGCGGTCAACATCGCTCTGGCATGATCGGGGTAGTGGGGTGAAACCCCACCCTACGGTTCAAGATTTGGCGCGGCGCCCGTATGGGGGCCGCGTTTTTTGTTTCGCGCGCGAAACATTGTTTGTTATCAAATGGTTAATTCTAGGCAGATCGTGCGAGGCTCGGCCCGATAGGTACGAGGGATGGGTTGCGTGATGCGCCCTTGATCCGTGCGGTGCCAAGCTGTGCTATGATGCGGGCAGGGAGGATGCCCATGCTCAAGATCGACACCGCCACCGACTGCCAGACCGTGATCACCACCTTCGAATGTTCGCCCGGCACCTGTGCCGATGTGCTGGACAAGCTGCAGGGGGCGTACCGGGATCTTATCTCTCATCAGCCGGGGTTCATTGCCGCCGGGTTGCACGTGAACGACGCGCAGACGCGGATTGCCAATTACTCGCAATGGCAGCGGCGTGAGGATTTTCAGGCGATGCTGCGGACGGACGAGATGCGGGACCGCAACCGGGAGATCGCGGGGATGTGCACGCGGTTCGAGCCGGTGATGTATGAGGTGGCGGGGGTGTTTTGAGGCGGAAACTTTTCTATTGGCGCGGATAGCCACAGATGAAAGGTGCATTGTTGCCTCAATCATCGGGGTTGTTAGGCCAAATCTACCGGTCAGACTCTGTGGGAGAATATGCATTTTTTTGCTTTTCACCGATTAATGCATTGTTTTTGCTCGTCACACAGAAAAAAATCAAATAGCAAGCCTCGCTCCATAGTTGTGTGCTTGCGCCTTTTATGGTATAGGTGAGTTTTAAATGAATATATTCTCGTGATTGTTATGGTTAAAGAAGATAATAAAAGCGAAGCTCAAAGCGAACCTGAGTATGATCAATCAGATGTTGCTTCAGTCGAGGAGCCGCGTAAGCGCGATACAGAAGCATCAAAATCTCCAGTAATCTTGGATGGTAGACTTGTTGAACGAGCCGGTCTGATAGTCTTTGTCCTTTCTGGAGCTGTTGGTGTACTTTTCCTGTTCTTTTCGATCATTTTTGCGGATAATGTTGAGCCGTGGATTCGCTTCCGAAGTGTTGAGCTTTTTGCAATGCTCGCGGCTATTGGGATTATTGTCTCTTTAATTTCTCGCACTCGGGATAAATTCATTTCAGCATTAGGAGTGTTGATTATTGGAGCCTTAATTATTCCAACTAAGGATATGGTTTATTTTACACTTCTAATAACAGGCCGGAGCCTTTCCGAAGAAGTCGGGGGTGCAGCACTAAAAGATGGGTCTGAGTTCAAGGGGCGGGACTCGGATTTGGCGAATAAAATTATTACGAATTTGCAAGAGACCTCAAGGCAAGAAGGAGAGCGGGTTACTAGTCCTAGTACTGCAATTATTGGAGACTTGGATAATAAAGCAAGAACTCAGGCAGTTTTATCAATCTCTAGAACTGTTGCAAATGATAGAATCACGACGCACCTAGAGCGCTTGCGTTACAGTGGAGCGTTGGGTTTGCTGCTGTCTTTCCGACCGTCAAGAAATTCCGAAATTGATGGCGAGGGCGGATCATTCAGGGAATTTTATTACCGCTACGGTGAGGAAGAAGAGTTCTTAGAAGACTTAAGGACGTTACGTGCTCAAGAGCTTGTTAACTACAGTTATACAGACGTGGCAGAGGCGGAGGTTACTTTTTTGGGTAAGCAAGTTATTTGCGAATACCACCGGATATTTGACTCTGCCGAATGCCCATTCCTAGAGGTTCTTGAGTTTCAGGACAGGGTACAGGCACGAATCCCGCAAATCCCACGTGAGTCAATTGGAAACCTATCGAGCCCACGTAGTCAAGCGCTGGCAGAGTGTCGCGACGGATTCCGAAATTTGCAAGGGGAGCTTACTGGAGATGTTGACGTTGCGCTGCCTTACTACGCTCCACTTAAAGTGGCGTCGACGGAAGGAATTAGAGTAACTATCGAATTGACTGATTTGGTGCGAGAGGTATTCGTGGACCCATACCTCGTGCTTCTTCGAGTTGGGTTAGTAAATAGTTGTGAAATCGTAGAATATGACGATGATGGAGGCGGTGGTCTAAATTCAAGAATTACGGTCAGTTTGCAAAAAGGCGACTATGTTGTAGCGGCACTCAACTATGGACGGTCCGTTGAAGGATTCAATAGTAGACTTTCGATCAAAATGAACAGTGTGGAACGCTAGGATAACCTAGCTGGCGAAACTCTGCCCTACCGTTTCCGCCGCTTCACATTCCCACCCCTTTGACCAGCCCGCCCCGCCGTTGAGCGACCGGACGCCTTCTGCGCATCGTCCACGGCTTTCTCCACTGCATACTGACGCGCCAGGGGATCATCCGCCACGACCAGATCGACCGTTTCCAGACGTTTGACCTCGTCCCGCAACCGTGCCGCTTCTTCGAACTCAAGATTCTCGGCCGCTTTGCGCATGTCGGCGCGCAGGCCATCGAGGACCGCTTGCAGGTTGCCGCCCGCCATCTGGTTGTCGATCTTGGCGGTGACGCGATTCATGTCCGTGTCGCCTTTGTAGAGGCCCGCCAGCACATCCTCGACGTTTTTCTTCACCGTCTCGGGCGTGATCCCGTGTTCTTCGTTATAGGCCATCTGCTTGGCGCGGCGGCGGTTGGTTTCGGCCAGTGCACGCTCCATCGAGCCGGTGACCTTGTCGGCGTACATGATCACGCGGCCATCGGCGTTGCGTGCGGCGCGGCCGATGGTTTGCACAAGCGAGGTCTCGGACCGCAGGAACCCTTCCTTGTCCGCATCCAGGATCGCGACCAGCCCGCATTCGGGGATATCCAGCCCCTCGCGCAGCAGGTTGATCCCGATCAGCACGTCGAAGGCCCCAAGCCGCAGGTCGCGCAGGATTTCGATCCGTTCCAGCGTGTCGATGTCGGAGTGCATGTAGCGCACGCGGATGCCCTGTTCGTGCATGTATTCCGTCAGATCCTCGGCCATGCGCTTGGTCAGCGTGGTGCAGAGAGTGCGCATGCCGGCCTTGGCGACCTTTTGGACCTCGTCCAGCAGATCGTCGACCTGCATGGAGACGGGGCGGATTTCGACGGGCGGGTCCAGCAGGCCGGTGGGGCGGATGACCTGTTCGGTGAAGACGCCGCCTGTCTGTTCGATCTCCCATGCCGCGGGGGTGGCGGAGACGAAGACGGATTGCGGGCGCATGGCGTCCCATTCCTCGAACTTGAGGGGGCGGTTGTCCATGCAGGAGGGCAGTCGGAAGCCGTGTTCGGCCAGTGTGAACTTGCGCCGGTAGTCGCCCTTGTACATGCCGCCGATCTGGGGGACGGAGACGTGGGATTCGTCCGCGAACACGATGGCGTTGTCGGGGATGAATTCGAAGAGCGTGGGGGGCGGTTCGCCCGGGGCGCGGCCCGTGAGGTAGCGGGAGTAGTTTTCGATGCCGTTGCAGACGCCGGTGGCTTCGAGCATTTCCAGATCGAAGTTGGTGCGCTGTTCGAGCCGTTGCGCTTCGAGCAGTTTGCCTTCGCCCACGAGTTGGTCGAGCCGCATCTTCAGCTCTTTCTTGATGCCAATGATGGCCTGGTTCATCGTGGGTTTGGGCGTGACGTAGTGCGAGTTGGCGTAGACGCGGATGTGGTCGAGCGTGTCGGCTTTTTCGCCGGTGAGCGGGTCGAATTCGGTGATGCTTTCCAGTTCTTCGCCGAAGAAGGACAGCCGCCATGCGCGGTCTTCGAGGTGGGCGGGGAAGATTTCGAGGCTGTCGCCGCGCACCCGGAAGGAGCCCCGCTGGAAGGCGTGGTCGTTGCGTTTGTATTGCTGGGCGACGAGGTCTGCGATGACCTGCCGTTGGTCGTATGTCTTGCCCGTTTTCAGGTCTTGCGTCATGGCCCCGTAGGTTTCCACCGACCCGATGCCGTAGATGCAGGAGACGGAGGCCACGATGATCACGTCGTCCCGTTCGAGCAGCGCCCGCGTGGCGGAGTGGCGCATGCGGTCGATCTGTTCGTTGATCTGGGATTCTTTCTCGATATAGGTGTCGGAGCGGGCGACGTAGGCTTCGGGCTGGTAGTAGTCGTAGTAGCTGACGAAGTATTCGACGGCGTTGTCGGGGAAGAACCCTTTGAACTCACCATAAAGTTGGGCGGCCAGCGTCTTGTTCGGCGCAAGGATGATCGCGGGGCGTTGAGTTTCCTCGATCACCTTGGCCATGGTGTAGGTCTTGCCGGTACCCGTGGCCCCCAGCAGGACTTGATCGCGGTCGCCGGAAAGAACCCCTGCGCTCAGCTCCTTGATCGCGGTGGGCTGGTCGCCTGCGGGCTGGAATTCGGTGTTCATCACCAGATCTTTGCCGCCCTCCAGCTTGAGACGGGTGCGGACATCCTCGGCCGGGTTGGCGAGGTAGGTGACGGGATCGGTGGAATCGGTGTGCGTGTATGCCATGTTTTGTTATCTGTCGCGCGCCCGCCCGGATGCAAGGGGGGCGGGCCCGGTGGGTGCCGCCTGAATGTGCATTGCTGTCAGAATGTGTCAGGAGGTCGCCGGTTCGACGCAATGCTGCGAGGCGTCGGCTTTACGGGACAAAACGGGAGTGCATGGCTGTGCGTCCGGGTTCGTTTCTGACGACATGGATGTGCAACAAGCGATCTGCCGCGCATCCAAGGGGCGCGCGCATCCTGTTGTTTGATCTGTCACGCGCGCTGGCTAGCCTGTCCTGATACCTCAACCATGGAGATGCTCAATGCCCAGTGACGACGACACAGAAACAGAGAACGAGATTGTGGTAACAGCGGACCGGATTTCCACAGACGACAATGGTGGCGGTGGGTTTTGGGGTGGTTTCGGCGGCACCTTCGGCACCTTCGGCGTCGTCCAAGGCCAACAAGGCCCTGTCGGTGGGGGCGGAGGGGGCGCAACGCCACCAAGCCCGGAGGAAGAGAATGAGATCATCGTGACGGCACCGCGCCCGTCCGACGCCGACGGCGATGACACACCGCCCACGGTTGGCGACTTCGTGGATGCCGCCTTTGATTTTCTCGACGGTCGCCTCGACGGTGAGGACGGTTTCGAGTTCAAGTCGACGCCTCCGAACATCGAGTACGATTTGTCCGTGGAGCCGGGTGGCGACAGCGCAACCTTCTCTGTCTACGACCGGATGAACGAGACGAAGACGACCTATTACTACACCAATGATGGCAGTTTCGGCACCTTCGATGTCCCCCTCGACAACTCTGACTTCAGCAGAGGAGGCCAGTACAGCAACCCTGCGCCAAGCATCGACTACGATTTCTTCTGATGCGTGAGGGTGCCGCCGTGTGCGGCACTCTCGCCCTTGCAGGCTCTCATATGCACGCGCATTGACTCCCAATTCCGCGCAGGTTTTGTGGCACCGGGCACAACCGTGCTTTGGCGTGTACAGCGTGTTGCGGGGCGAAGGTCAGGGGACGTTCGGTGCGTGCAGGGGCATGGGCATATCCAGCCCCTTCAGCACTTCGGTGGTCACGTGGCGGGTGGGCATGCCCGTCAGCCGGGCGGCGTGGTCCGACAGCAGAATGGGTTCGTCGAGCCTGCCGCAGAACGCCTCGACCCGGGCTGCGATGTTGACGGACTGGCCCAGCACGGTGAAGTCGATCCGTTCGCGCGCGCCCACATTGCCATAGAGCAATTCGCCATAGTGGATGCCGGTGCCGAAGGGGACGGGCAGGTCGGCCAGTCGGGCGATCCCGAGGGCGGCGTGGGCGGCGCTGAGGGCCTGTCGGCAGGCCTGCACCTTGCCCGCATCGCTGCCGTCGGAGGGGAAGAGCGCAAGAATGCCGTCGCCCATGAACTTGAGGATTTCGCCGCCGTTGTTGTCGACGGCATCCGACATCACCTCGAAATACCCGTTGGCGATTTCAAGCACCCGCTCTGGTGGTTCGGCGGCGTTCAGGGCGGTCCAGCCGCGGATGTCCGAGAACAGGATCGCGGCCTGCGTCGTCTCGATGTCACCGCGGGTGATCTGGCCGTCCAGCACCCGCTGGCCCGTATTGGGGCCGAGGTAACTGGTGGCGATGGCCGTGGCGAGGTGGAAGTTGCCGTGGGCTTCGGCCACGGGTGACAGAACCTGCGACAGCGTGGTGAGCAGCGCAATATCGTCGTCGCTGAACCCGTTTGCGCCATCGGACACGACCATCATGATACCGCTTGATGCGGCCACGAAGTCCAGCGGAACACCGTAGTAATCCGTCGCACCACGTTCTTTCAGTTCGTGCAGAATGGTATGGTCCGTGTCCGTCAGTGGCCCTGTCAGATTGCGCCGGTACGGCGTGCGTGTCGTGGCCACATGTTCCATCGGGCTGCCGACATACGCGGAGCGGCTTTCCAGCCCATGCGGGGCTGCGACCTGAACAATCGGTCCGCCCTCATTTTCCCACACGAAGCTGAGCGCGGTGGTCAGCGGGTGCGTGGTGCGCATGCCCAGCCTGAAGCGCATCAGGTCCATGCCCCCGTCGCGCAGGCGTGGCCCCAGGCCGTCCACCAATGCCTGAAGGCCCAACATGCGTCCTGTGGACAGGATCCAGGCGATATGCGCGTCTGTGTCTTGCATCTGTTTGTTATGGCACGCTTTGCATCTGAGACAATTCGCATCTTGCAGCGCGGGCCGGAATTCCCGATATATTCGGGAGCCAGAATGGAGCGACCTCATGCGCGCACGCATCTTTCAACCGGCCAAGACGGCCATGTCATCGGGCACGGCCAAGACCAAGCATTGGGTGCTGGAATTCGCACCTGCATCTGCCCGGTCCGTTGATCCGCTGATGGGCTGGACGTCATCGTCCGACACGCAAGCGCAGGTTCACATGACATTTGAAAGCAAAGAGGCTGCCCTCGACTATGCCAAGGAACATGGCATCGACGCGCAGGTGCAAGAGCCAAACAAGCGCAGGGCCAACATTCGCCCCGGCGGATACGGTGACAACTTTGCCACAAACCGGCGCGGTGCCTGGACCCATTGATGGGTGGCGCGGTGCACACGCCTGCAGGGGCGGGCGCCCCGAATGACGCGTTTGGATTGCCCCGGCGCTTTCACGTCACAGGCGACGCGACCCTGCCATCGGTCTGGGAAGAGGACGTGCCCGAGGGCGCGGGCCCGCCCCGACACATCCACACCAGCGCAGCCGAGCTTTTCGTCGTGCGCACCGGTCGTGTCCTGTTTGAAGCCGATGGCGCGCAGTTCGAGGCGGGCGCAGGCGACACCGTCTTGATCCCCATGGGTGTGCCCCATGCCTTCAAGGGGCTGGCCCCGGACGGGTCCGTTGTGCTGATCACCCTGTCACCCGGCGGCGGCGACGCGTTTTTCCGCGCCGTGTCGGATGAAGGGTTGAGCCCGGCCACCGACATGCCGCGCATCACAGAACTTGCGGAACTGTATGACGTCGCTTTCGTGGGGCCGCCGTTGTGAGTGGTCTGACGGTGGAACGTATGGGCGTGGACAGCCCTGCCGTGACGGCGCTGTTGCAACGTCATTTCGATTTGATGCGCGCATCGTCCCCCGAGGAAAGCTGCCATGTGATGCAGCCCGATGCGTTGCTGGAGCGCGACGCGGCGCTGTTTGCCGCTCGCGAGGGGGCTGCCGTTCTTGGCGTTGGTGCGATTGCCGTGATTGGCCCAGAGCATGGCGAGTTGAAGTCCATGCACACGGCTGCCGAAGCCCGCGGGCGGGGTGTGGCCCGTCACGTCCTTCTGGCTTTGCTTGCGCATGCCCGCGACATCGGTCTGACCCGCGTCAGCCTCGAGACCGGGACGGCAGAGATGTTTGCCCCGGCCCGCACCTTGTATGCTGCGCACGGCTTCACGGAATGCCCGCCTTTCGGGACCTATCGTGAGGACCCCTTGAGCGTTTTCATGACCCGCACGCTCTGAACCCTTGCCCTGCGCGTTGACCTGCGGCAAGACGGGTACAGCGGTCCCTTAGCTCAACTGGATAGAGCAGCTGACTTCTAATCAGCAGGTTGAGGGTTCGAGTCCTTCAGGGATCGCCATTTTTTGTATTTTGGGGTGTGCACGTTTGGATGCGCCTGTTCAGGTGGGGCGCGCAGCCGCGGTTCAGAACATTTGGCTTGGCCGTATGTTCGGGGCTTTGACGTGATGAGTTGGTCTAGGGACATGTGAGCTACAGTGCAGGCGATTGTGCCTCGCGTTGACGGATTGGCGCGGGTCAAAGTGGATTTCTGAGACCCTCGCACAACCGAGTATGGCTGTCGAAGACCAGTGAGCCCTGCAACACCGTCAACCGCGCCGTACATTCGGCTGTCAGGACACGTTCTGCACGCACCAAGCGCTTGCATTTAAGCGGCATTCCCTACATATTCATATTAAAGAATGCGAGGTGACATGGTGAAGCTGAATAGACGATCGCTCCTCTTGCAAGGCGGTGCCGCTGCGGCAGCATCCTTGTCCGTTTTCCCCAAAGTGACCAGCGCGAGCGTCGGGCAGGCGACATTGACGACGGTGAGTGACGGGAACCTGATACTTCCCGGAGATTTCATCTTTGAGCCGATGCCTCAGGATGGGCTGAAGCGCGTTTTGGCAGACTTCGGTATTTCCCACGAGCGTTTGACACCGGAATGCAATCTGGCGCTGTACCGGGATGGTGAACGCACCGTCCTGTTCGATGCCGGGTCGGGTCCGGACTTCATGCCAACCGCGGGCACGGTTCTGGAGAGTTTGAACGCGGTGGAGCTGGCGCCGGAAGACATCACCGACGTGGTATTCACCCATGCCCATCCGGATCACATCTGGGGGCTGATCGACGAATTTGACGATCCGCTGTTTTACAATGCCACCTACAGGATGGGCCGTGCAGAGTGGGACTACTGGTGGGATCCGGACACGGTAAACACCATTGGCGATGCCCGTGCCGCATTTGCGGTCGGTGCCAAGCGGCGGATGGAAGTGATCGAGGACAGCGTTGTGTTCTTTGAGGACGGGCAAGAGATTTTGCCCGGCATTGCCGCCGTCTCTTCGCCCGGTCATACGCCGGGGCACATGAGTTTCGAGCTTCGCAACGGGTCGGACAGTGCGCTGGTTCTGGGCGATGCCATTGGCAATCACCACGTGGCCTTCCGCAAGCCCGATTGGATCAGCGGGGCGGACCAGAATGGTGATCTGGCGGCCGCCACGCGCGCTGTGCTGTTTGACCGGATCATGTCCGAGCAGATGCAGATTGTCGGCTTCCATCTGCCTGAAGGTGGCATGGGTCGTGTGGATCGTGATGCGGAGGGATATGTGTTCCTGCCGGGTGCCGCGTGATGCGCTGGGCATGTACATTGGTTCTGTGCGCTGCACCTGCCTTTGCCAGTGAGGACATAGCGGATCAGTATCCGGCGTCGCTGCTGTATTCAAAACCGGTGGAGGTGATCCCGCATGTCTGGTCGGCCATTGGTGCGACGGCGCCGCCCACCTACGAAAACAGTGGTCACAACAACAACCTGAGCTTCATTGTCACGGGCGACGGTGTCGTCGTGATCAATGGCGGCGCTGCGTATCTGCTGGCCAAGGCGCTGCATGACGAGATCAAGGAGATCACGGACCAGCTCGTGAAACTGGTCATTGATGAAAACGGACAGGGCCACGCGATGCTTGGCAATTCATACTGGGCAGAGCAGGGGGTGCCGATCCTTGCTCATGTGGATGCCGCGCACGAGATCGAAGAACGCGGCAATCGCATCCTTGAGAACATGGAACGCTACAACCGGGACAAGGCCGAAGGAACCTTCGTCGCCCCTCCGACAGAGACCTTTGAGGACAGGAAAGTGATCGAGATGGGCGCGTTCCGGATGGAAGTCCTGCATCTTGGTCCTGCGCATGGACCCGGTGACACGCAGGTCTGGTTGCCGGAACAGGGGCTGGTGATCGCAGGCGATATGGCGTTTCACGAGCGGATGCTGCCCATTTTCGAGGACACGATTGTGCTGGACTGGATCGAAACATGGGAGTGTTGTTTCGAGCCGCTTGGCGCAACTTACGTCATTCCGGGCCACGGGCATCCGACCAACATGGATCAGGTGCGCCGGTACACGCGGGACTATCTTGTCCATCTGCGCGAGGCGGTGGGCGCACATCTGGACGCGGGCGGCGAATTGGCAGAGGCCTATTACGTCGATCAAAGTGCCTATGCCCACCTCGACACGTTCGAGGAGTTGGCCACCAGAAATGCGGGCCGCGTGTTCGAGCAGATGGAATTCGAATAACCCGGGGCCATTTGCGATGGGTCAAGGCGTAGGTGTCTGCGGTCTGTCACTGCGTGCATACGTGGTCTGAGACGGGAGCGTATGGACATGGAAAGCCTGATAGACCGATTTGGCGATCCGGCAGTAATGTGCGCGGCGGGCGCGCTTGTGGGATTGGTGTTCGGTGCCGCGGCGTTGCACGCGCGGTTCTGCCTGCGTGCGGCAGCCGTGGAGGTGGCGGAGGGGCAGGCGGGGCCGCGTCTGGCGATCTGGCTTGTTGCCTTTTTCGCGGCCCTGCTGGCTGTGCAAATCACGGTCATGACGGGCGCTGTTGATCTGAGCGGGGCGCGGCAGTTGGCTGCGACGGGCAGCCTGTCCGGGGCGATCATCGGTGGGGGGATGTTCGGTGTGGGCATGATCCTTGCGCGCGGTTGTGTGAGCCGCCTGCTTGTTCTGTCGGCCACCGGCAATCTGCGGGCCATTGTCACGGGGCTGATCGTCACGATCGTGGCCCAGGCCGCGCTGAGCGGCGCGCTGTCGCCGATCCGCGAGTGGATGGCGTTGCTGTGGACCGTGCCGGGTGGCGCGACGCGCAGCATGGCTGCGATCCTTGGTCTTGGCTTGCCCGTGATCACCGGTGTCGCGGCGTTGGCGTTGGTGGGGGCGCTGATCTTTGGCTGTCTTGAGCGTGTGCCCGTCTCCGAGCTTGTGGCGGCGGCCTTTGTAGGGCTGGCCGTCTTTCTGGGGTGGGTCGCGACCTATGCCATTGCGCAGGCCTCGTTTGAGGTGATCGCGGTGCAGTCCGTCACCTTTACCGGTCCGTCGACCGACACGCTGATGGCGCTTGTCACGGCCCCGCAGGTCGCGCCCAGCTTTGGTCTGGGCCTTGTTCCCGGCGTTTTTGTCGGCGCGTTGGTCACGGCGCTGATCAAGGGCGAAGCGCGCATTCAGCGCTTTGACGCAGATACGCCGATGGAGCGGTATCTGGTCGGCGGTATCCTTATGGGGTTCGGCAGCATGTTGGCGGGTGGCTGTGCCGTGGGGGCTGGCATGGCGGGCGGCTCCATCATGGCGCTGACCGCATGGGTTGCCGTGTTCTGCATGTGGCTGGGGGCCATGGGTACGCATCGTTGGATGGCGTCACGGGGAAAACTGCTGCGATCAGCCTAGCCCGTCACTGTGCCGCCATGGGGCGTCGCGCCAATTGGCATTGGGTCCAGAGGTCTTCCAGTGCCGCCGCCAATCGCTCCACATCCGCATCGCTGTGCACGGGCGACGGTGTGATGCGCAACCGCTCTGTCCCCGCGGGGACGGTCGGGTAGTTGATGGGCTGGATATAGATCCCGTGATCCTTGAGCAGCGTGTCCGAGATGAACTTGCACTTCACCGGGTCGCCGACCATCACCGGGATGATGTGGCTGGGATTGTCGATATGCGGCAGGCCGATCGCGTCGAGGCGCGCACGCACGTCAGCCACGCGGGCTCGATGTGCGCTGCGTTCCGATGTGCTGGTTTTGAGGTGTCTGATTGACGCCGCAGCACCGGCGGCCACGGCGGGCGGCAGGGCGGTTGTAAAGATGAACCCGCTGGCAAAGGACCGGACGAAGTCGCAAATCTCGGCGGAGGCCGCGATATACCCGCCCATCACGCCAAAGGCCTTGCCAAGTGTGCCTTCGATCACGGTCAGCCGGTCCATAAGGCCTTCGCGTTCCGCAATGCCCCCACCATGCGGGCCGTAAAGGCCAACGGCGTGCACCTCGTCCAGGTAGGTCATGGCGTTGTAGCGATCTGCCAGATCACAGATTTCGGCGATGGGGGCGATGTCGCCGTCCATGGAATAGACGGATTCGAAGGCGATCAGTTTGGGCGCATCAGGGGGCAGGGCGGCCAGCTTTGCCTCGAGATCGGCCACATCGTTGTGCTTCCAGATCACCCGCGCGGCTTTGGAATGCCGGATCCCTTCGATCATGGACGCGTGGTTGAGGGCATCGGACAGGATTGTCAGCCCGGGTATCCGTGCGCCCAAAGTGCCAAGGGCTGCCCAGTTCGACACGTAGCCGGACGTGAACAGCAGCGCCGCCTCTTTGTCGTGGAGGTCGGCCAGTTCCGCCTCGAGCAGCACGTGGTCATGGGTGGTGCCCGAAATGTTGCGCGTGCCCCCGGCGCCCGCCCCCGTCCGGTCGAGCGCCTCGTGCATGGCATCCAGCACAACGGGGTGCTGGCCCATGCCCAAATAGTCGTTGGAGCACCAGATCGTCACCTCACCCGGGCCGTTGTGGCACGTGGCGGATGGGAAGGCGCCGCGACGGCGTTCGAGTTCAGCAAAATCGCGGTAGTTGCCGCTGTCGCGCAGGGAGTCCAGTTCGGACCGGAAAAAGGCGGTGTAGTTCATCAGTTCTCCACGGCGTCGGCGACGATGTCGGCCAGCAGCGCCTGTACTTTCTGCATCTCGCCGTCGGGGTAGTCGCGGTAGCCCACCATCACCTCTCCGTCCCGTTCGGCGACGAAGATGCCATAGGGGCAGTGGGCGATGTTCATCGGATCGGCTTCCATCACCTCGCGTGACACAACGGCTGAGCAAAAGATGAAGATGTCTGCATTGTCGAAAAGCTGCGTGTCGCTGCCCACATCCGCACCCGTCCGGTTCAGCATGTCGCCCACATGGCTGACATAGTCGATCACCAGCCCCTGACCGACAATGGCGCTTTCGACCGCAAAGGTCGCATCATCGAATGACCCGTCATAGGGCACCACGATGGGGCTGTCTGCGTGGGCGGCACCGGCGAGGCCGAGGGTCACGGCAAGAATGGTCTGTTTCATCTTATCCTCCTGATCATGCCGCAGAATTGCACGCATGTGCGGGCGGGGCCTTGAGAAGTATCAAGGCCCCGCCGCGGTATCAGACAGACGCGCCGAACATGTCGGCGGTGATGCCCGCGTACCAGCCTTCGGATTCCTCGTAGGTGGCTTTGCGCACGTCCGATGTTTCACCGGTCTGCGAGATGAAGCCATCGACCTTGGCGATCTTTTCGTCCGTCGCCTCATACGTCGCGCCCACCTTGACCCCGTCATTGGCGTCAATGAGCGACCAGCACGTGTTCGAGAACTTGGCCGGGAACACCTTGGACCCGGTCAGCGCGCCGCGCACGGCGTTGGCGCAGACCTTGGCCTGACTGTTGGCCGAGAAGCCGGATTTGGGCATATCGCCCTGCTGGCTGGCGTCGCCCAGAACGTAGATATCCGGGTCGGCCTTGCTTGACATGTCGGCGGCGTTGACAGGGGCCCAGTTGCCATCGGTCACACCAGCGATTTCGGCAATGCGGCCCGCTTTCATGGCGGGGATCACGTTGCAGACATCCACCTTGGTCTCTTCGCCGTCGATGGTCACGGTCATGGTCGCGGGGTCCACGGACACTTCGCCACCGCCAAAGTCCTCACCGATCCAATCCACCATACCCGCGTAGTGGTTGTTCCAGCCTTCCTGGAACAGTGCCATTTTCGAGAATTTCGGCTTGGGGTCGGCGACGATGATCTTGGCCGTCGGATTGTTGGCCTTGAGATAGTGCGCGACCATCGACACCCGTTCGTAGGGGCCTGGGGGGCAGCGATAGGGGTTGGGCGGGGCCACCATGGCGAAGGTGCCGCCTTCGGGCATCGCCTTGAGCTGCGCCTTGAGCAGTTCGGTTTGCGACCCGCCCTTGTAGGCATGTGGCATTGCGTTCTGGGCCGACAGGTCCCAGCCACTTACAGCGCCGTCGACAAAGTCGATGCCGGGCGACAGGATCAGCTTGTCATAGGGCAGCGACCCACCCCCGGCGAGGGTGACGGTCTTGGCATCGCGGTCCACGCCCACGGCCCAGTCATGCACCACGTTCACGCCGCCTGCGGCCAGACCACCATAGCTGTGGCCCAGATCATCAATGTCCTTGATGCCGCCCAGATACAGGTTCGAGAAGAAGCAGGTATAGTATGTGCGCGTGGGTTCGATCAGGGTGACATCAACGTCCCCCTTGCTGTCCTTGGCGATGTAGCGCGCGGCCGTGGCCCCACCTGCACCGCCGCCGATCACGACGACGCGCGGTTTGCCTTGGGCCCGTACCATCGGCGCTGCGAGCGTCGCGGCGGCCACGGCAGATGCGCCAAGGAACGTCCTTCTGTTCAGTGTCATGTCAGTCTCCTCCCTAGGGTTGCCTCAGTTTTCGAGGTCTTTGAAATACGCGGCGAGGGCCGCAATTTCGTCATCGCCCAGCCGCCCGGCGATCATCTGCATGACCGGGTGATTGCGTTGCTTGGTCTTGTAGGCGTGCATGGCCACGACGAACTGATCCTCGGGCCAAAGCGTGATCGACGGGATGCCGTCATCACCACCGGCGGCTTGATGGCAGGTGGTGCATTCGCCGCTCAGGTACTCGCCGTATTCCGGGTCACCTTTGAGCGCCAGAATGGCCGGGTCGAGGTCATGGTCCAGCGCTTGGGCGGTTGGATCCGCCTCGGGGATGTTTGCGGGATCGTCTGAGAAGGTGCGCAGGTAGACGATCAGGTTTGCGCGATCATCGGCGTTTTTGATGCCTCGAAAGCTCATCCGCGTGCCGCTCGCCATGGCGCGCGGGTTTTCCAGAAACACGTCCAGTGTGTCGGCGTGCCATTCCAGCCCGCCTGCGCCTGCGCGCTGGAAACTTTTGGAATAGCGGAAGTCGTCAAGGCTCGCGGCCTTGCGCCCGAACAGGCCGTTCAGGTGCGGCCCGCTGCGGTGCTTGGCCCCCGCGCCGACCTGATGGCAGCCCTTGCACTGCTGGAACACCTTTTCGCCCGCCTCTGCGTCGCCGGTGTCGGCGTGGCCCGCGATGGGCAGGCCGAGCAGCGATGCGACCGCGAGGTATTTGAACACGGACCGCATGGCCGTCAGTTCCCGAAGCTCGCCAGATAGGCGTTGATCGCTGCCAGATCCTCGTCCTTCTTCAGCCCGGCAAAGGCCATTTTGGTGCCTTTCATGTAGGTTTTGGGCTTGGCCAGGAAGGCGGCCATTTCTTCGGGGGTCCAGGTCTTGCCCTCGGCGTTCGCTTCGGCAAATCCGTTGGAATACTTGAACCCTTCGACCGACCCCATGGTCCGGCCCATGACACCGTTCAGCTGCGGTCCAACCTTGTTCTTGGCACCGTCCCCCACGGCGTGACAGGCGGCGCATTTCTTGAACACCTTTTCCCCGTGTTTCAGCATCGCGTCGTCGTCGGTTGCGGCGGTTTGTGTCGCCTCGGGTGCAGGCGCCTCTATAGGTTTGGGTGCCGCCGCCGGGATGAAAGAGGGGCCGTCCGCGGTGAAGGAGGGCAGATCGTCGACCTTGGCGGGGTTCATGATGGAGTTCGACCCCCCCTCGGGCGGTGTTTCCACCAGAAAGACGGAGCGCATGGTGATCTCGACCTCGTCCTTGCAGTTTTCCATGCAGGGTTCGGTGCGCCATTCGGCATATTCTGTCTGCGCCCGGTCATCGACGACAAAGCCATCTGCGTTGTGCATTTCGACGTCTGTGAAGGTTTCGCGGCTGAGCACGAAATCATCATCCACCATGTCGTTGGAGTAGAGGATGTAGGCGACAATGGCGTAGGTCTCATCATTGGTGAGCGTGCCTGCCCCGCCGAAGGGCATGGAGCGGTGCACGTAGTCCCAGACGGTCGAGAGATAGGGCCAGTAGCTGCCCACGGTCTTCACCGGATCCTTGTCGGCCAAGGTATCGAAACCGCCTGCAAGCACGGGCCAATTATCGACCCCTTCGGCAAAGTCGCCGTGGCAGGAGGCGCAATTGTCGACAAAGACTTCTTCGCCGGTCCACACATCGCCGCTGCCCTCGGGCAGGCCACGACCATCGGGCAGGACGTCCACGTCCCATGCCGCGATCTCTTCGGGCAGGGCCGCGCGGCCCAGACCGTAGCGGCCATCGGCATCGGGTGCAGGTTCTGCGATCAGACCGCCAGACGCCACGGCCTGTATCTCGGCCACTTGCTGTTCCAGCTCAGCGGCGCGGGCGGCTTCGGCCCTGGCCTTTTCGGTGGCGCTGGTGGCTTGTGCCGACACCTGTTCCACACGGGTTTCAAGCGTGTCGATCTTGTCGGCCGCATAGTCGCGGTTCATCAGGGCAAAGGCCGCCCCAAGGACAAGGGCCGTACCGCCAAGCGCGGGGATAAGGAAGTTAGGAGACTTCGACATTCTCTGCGATCCCTTCTGCATTCACGTACCATGTCTGGATACAGTTGTTGTGATAGACGGAGTTCTCGCCCCGCTGTTCGCGCAATTGCTCTTTGGTGGGCTGCACATATCCGGTGTCGTCCATGGCGCGGGATTGCAGCAGCATTGGCGCGCCGTCCCAGTCCATATCGAGGTAGAAGCGGGTGAGCGCCTTGGTGTCTCCCTGCTTGCCGAGACGGGCCGTTTCCCATGTGATGCCGCCATCCTTGGACACGTCCACGCGGGTGATCTTGCCGTGACCGGACCACGCGAGGCCCGAGACGACCAGCGGCCCCTTGCCATGAGTGATCGGCATCTGCGGGCTGGGCGAGGTGATGACGGATTTGGCGTCCATCTCCCACGTCCACTTGCGCGCCGTGCCATCCTCCAGCACGTCGGTGTACTTGCTGGTTTCCTCGCGGCTTTCGACAGCCATGTCGGTCACTTCGATGCGGCGCAGCCACTTGACCCACATGTTGCCTTCCCAGCCCGGCACGACCAGCCGGACGGGATAGCCATGTTCCATGCGCAACGCCTCACCATTGGCCTTGAACGCCACCAGCACGTCATCGAGCGCCTTTTCCATCGGGATGGACCTGCCGTTCGAGGACGCATCTGCGCCTTCGACATAGACCCATTTGTCGGATGAGATATCCGCGCCCGCCTCTTTCAGCAGGGTCCGCAGGGGCACGCCGGTATATTCCATATTGTGGATCATGCCGTGGGTGAACTGCACCCCGTTCAGCTGTGCACCTGCCCATTCCATGCCGGTATTGGCGGCGCATTCGCAGAAATAGACGTGGTTTTCGCGCGGGAAGCGCATCAGGTCGTCATAGGTAAAGACCAACGGTTGATCGACGAGGCCGTTGATCATCAGACGGTAGTCCGGCTTCGACAGCTCGATCGCACCCGAGTGGTGCCGTTCGAACGCGCAGCCTTGCGGCGTGATCGTGCCGTCCAGCGCATGGATCGGGGTGAAGTTGATGGACGAGATGGGCGAGGCGGTCAGCCACTCGACATTGCGGCGCACCACGTGGCTCTCGAAGCTGATGGGCATGCCATAGGGTGTTTCGTCAACGCCCACGCCGGTGTAGCTGGCCCAGTCCTGCAATTCGGTGATCAGCGGGTCGGGTCCGCTGGCCGATGCCGCCCCCGCGACAGATCCGGCGGCCACGGCGGCAGAGCCGCGAAGGAAGGCCCGCCGGGATGGTTTGAACATGTCATCCATGGTTTCGATGTCCCTTGGTTAAACGCCGGTGACGACGACGCTGTTGTTGTCCTGATTGACGGTGACGGTGCCCATCTTGGCGATGTGATCTTCGACCACGTCCCAGATTTGCGGGCCTTCGGTGTCTTCGTTGACCGAAGCCCAGCCCGCGACCACGTAGCTGCGCGCCGGATCAATCGCCTCGCCCGTGTTGAGCAGGGTCATGTTGCTGATGCGGCTGCCTTGCGGCTGGCTGACGTCGATGTGGTAGCCAAGCCCGCCCGTGCGCACCATGTCGCCGCCCTGTTGATAGTAGGGGTCCGGGTTGAAGATGTTATCGGCCACGTCTTCGAGCACGACCTTGAGGAATTCGCCGGTCATTTCCGTGCGATACGCCTTGCCATAGGTCATGGAGGTGACGTTGAAGATATCCTCGCGGGTGATGTCCTGGCCGGGGATAAGCGATGGCCCCCAACGCACGCCGGGGCTGAGCGCGATCTCGGCCTCGCGCTCGCTGAGCAGGGCGTCGCAGATCAGGTCATCCCACGTGCCGTTGAAGTTGCCGCGCCGGTAGAGCAGGCTGTCGGTTTGACCGATCACTTCCGACAACTCGGCCTCAAACGGTGCGCGCTGGGCGTCGATCAGGGCGGTCATGTCGGCGTCTGGCGTGATCACGTCGGAAAAGATCGGGATCAGCTTGGATTTGTAGCCCAGCACGCGCCCATCGCGGATATCAAGGTCAATGCGGGTGACAAACTTGCCGTTGGAGCCTGATGGGAAGATCAGTGTTTCGCCCGACACCACGGGTTCGGGCAGGGCGTCATGGGTGTGGCCCGACAGGATCACGTCGATGCCCGACACGACCGTGGCCATTTTCTTGTCGACGTCAAAGCCGTTGTGGCTGAGTACGACAACGCATTCGGCCCCAGCGGCGCGGACCTCGTCCACCATGGCCTGCATGTTCTCGTCCCGGATGCCAAAGGCGTATTCGGGGAACATCCAGCCGGGGTTGGCGATGGGCATGTAGGGGAACGCCTGTCCGATCACGGCCACCTTGGTGCCGCCGCGCTCGAACATCTTGTAGGGCGGGAACAGGTCTGTCGGTTCGTCCCATTCGACGTCGAATATGTTCTGGCCAAGGGCCGCGAATGGCAGGCTTTCCACCAGTTCGTTCACGCGGTCGGACCCCAGCGTGAACTCCCAATGGAAGGTCATGGCGTCAGGGTTCAACGCGTTCATCACGTTGACCATGTCCTGGCCTTGGGTCTTGAGGCAGGTGTAGGATCCGTGCCACGTGTCGCCGCCATCCAGCAGGATCGCATCGGGGCGGTCGGCGCGGATCGCCTTGATCACGGTGGCAACCCGGTCCAGCCCGCCGACGCGGCCATAGCCTTGGGCAAGCGAGGAGAAGTCGCCGGAGCTGAGCGCGTAATGCGCGGGCGAGCCATCGTCGATGCCATAGAGCTTGCGGAAGTCAGCGCCGGTCACATGCGGTACTGCGCCTTTGTTGCCGCCGACGCCGATGTTCACCGAGGGTTCGCGGAAATAGATTGGTTTCAGTTGCGCATGGATGTCGGTGATGTGGATCAGCGATACGTTGCCGAACGTGTCAAAGTTCAGCAGTTGGTCCTGCGTAAGCGCCTGTTGGGCGGCCAGCCGCGCCCAGTTGCCAAACCCCGATGCGCCGATCAGCGCCGAGGCCGCCATACCAACCTGAAGAAAGTCCCGCCGCGAGATCATGGTTCGTGTCCTTTAGTACATATGCGCATATTTGAATTTAATTAGTGCAGAAAGGGGCGCAGCATGCCTGCGCGCCCCTTTTTTGTTTGCCTACTGGCGAACAGCAGGTGTTTCGATATCCAGCCCGTTTGCGCGGCTTGCCACATAAAGCTCAAGCGCCTTGAACTCGTCCGACCCTTCGGCAAATGTTTCGGCCCGTGTGTCGCGGATACAGCCACGGAACCGGTTGTGCCGCGAGATCAGCTTGGCCTGTTTCAGACGATAGGTCGGAAAGCCGTTGATCTGGCCCTGGCTGAGGTGGTCGGCGCGGATCATGTTGCCGTAGTTGTCTTCGTGACAGTTGGAGCACGACAGTTCGAGCTGACCGTAGCGGGTGTAGTAGATCTCTTTGCCTTTTTCCCAAAACGGGGCGGCGTCACCGTCAATCACCACGTCCATCGGCATACCGCGCGATTGCAGCCCGATCAGGGCGACCATGGCCTGCATGTCGGCCCCGGACCATTTCCATGGCTCTGCGCCCATCACCTCTTGGCGGTGGGTGTTGATCAGATCTTCCATCACGACCAGCTTGCCATCAACGACCTTTGGCATCTGGGCGTGCAGACCTGCAAATTCCTCTGGCCCGCCCGTGTGACACGAAGCGCAGGACTTGCCCTCGGTGCCGTCGACCGCGTTGAAGAGGTCAATGCCTTGGTCGACAAAGATCATGGCCGGGTTGTCGAAGTCATCAATCTGCAGCGCCTGCGTTTCAGGCGTACGGAAGCGCCAGCCCGAATAGATCGTGCTGAGGTTGTCCAGATGCGCGGGCGCGGCTGTTTCGGTGACGAAATCCTCGCCATCGATCGACAGCGTGCTGTCATCTTGCGCGAACGCGGCCCCGGCCATCCCTATGACGGCGGCTGCTATCCATGGTTTCAAGTTCATTAGTGTCCCTCCCTGGCGAGACCCCGTCTTCTTAAGAGACGTCGATCTTCTTGGCTGTTTCGTAGACGTCACCGTCATCGTCGTACCAGGTGAACTGGAACTCGCCGGATTCCGGCACGATGGCTTCGAACTGGAAATACGGGTTGGTCGAAATCGCGGGTTCCAGCGTGACATCGATCACGTTCTGGCCGTTGAAATCGGCTGTGAAGCGGTTGATGATCGAGCGGGGGATGACGTTGCCGTCATCGTCCTTGCGCTGGCCACTTTCCATCTTGTGGCTGATCAGGGTCTTGATCGTGATCGTGTCGCCAGCAGCCGCCGTTTTGGGGACTTTTACGCGGGGTTTCACTCCGGATGCCATGTTCTCTCTCTCCAATATCTGGTGCCCGACATCCGCCGTGTGCGGGTGGGCAGATTGTAAGATCAGCCGCCGCAGCCGCCGATGGTCACTTTCACGTTGGCCGATGCCTTCTGGAACGAGCCGTCTTCCATCTGTGCGATGGCAATGACGTCCTGCGTGGTGGCCAGACGGATGCGCGTGGATGCGCTGCGCGATGCGCTGAGCGGGCCGAATCTGATGGTGGCCACATTGGGCACCGGGTTGCCGTCCGCGTAAAGCGTGATCGCCACCGCGCCGGGGGCCGACACCTCGATGGGAACGGTGTTGCCATTCTCGGCAATCTCGGGGGCCGTGATCGTCACCGCACCTTCGCCCACCTCTGCGCCGCCCGTCAGTTCCGCAATTGCGTCGTCGGTCAGGCTGGCAAAGGCCGGTAGGCCGGTCAGGCTCGACAGCGCGACCGCGCCAGAGCCAATTACAAGCAGTTTTCGCCGTGTCAGTTCCATGGAACGCTCCAGTTGTCTCGGTTCATTCTTCTTTCAGGGTCACAAGGAACGCGACAACGTCCTCGATGTCCTGAGCTGTCAAAAGGGGTTGGACCTCACCGTCAGCATGGGCCTTGCCGGTGTAGGCATCACCAAGACGGGTGAAACCCGTCGTTTTGTAGAACGATGGCATCACCGTGCCGTCGAACATCATCTTTGCGTCGGCCACGATCCCGCGCAGTTCCGCTTCGCTCCAACGGTCTGCAACGCCATCAAGGGGCGGGCCAACCTCGCCGTGGAAGGGCAGGTCCGACAGGGCATCCACCGAATGGCAGGCGATGCAGTTGCCCGATCCCTTGTTCATCAGGATGGCACCGTTTTCCGCGTCACCAGCCGCCCCGCTGAGGGAAGCGGCAATCGCGCCATCCTCAAAAACAACCTGCGTGGGCTTCACAGCCTCCGCGCCAACGATGGTGGCTGCAAATGTCGCGGCCAGACCTAGTCCAATTATGTGTTTCATGCACCCTCCCTTGGACGATTCCCGTCCGTTCTTGGGGGTACACTACTGTACACATTCACGGTTGAGCAATATCAAATTCAACTACATGAATTTTTGTATCTGTTCGCAGTTGCAGCATGAGACGCAAGATTTTTCTCGCACCTGCAGCAAGGTGACTATCCGTTCTGCTCTTCGAACTTCCGCGCGTGGTATTTCTGGAACGGCTCGTCCCCGTCATAGCCCTTCTCGACAACCCAGTTCAGCATGTTGAAAGTGGTCCAGCGCCCGAACGCGCCCGGCATGTTTGCCACAGCGGCCTGTGTTGCGATCACATCGTCCGCCACCTCTTCGGGAAAAAAGTAGATGCTGGGGGTAAACAGCGCGCCCCAGCGTTTGACCATATCCTTTTCGGGCAGGGTGGTGCCGTCGAAGTCGGTGACGTCAACATCACCAAACATGTTGATCTGCACGACAAAGAAGTTGTCCTCGATATATTGCGCCACCTCGGGCACGACAAAGACTTCCTCGTGCATCTTCTTGCAGTAGATGCAGCCGCGTTGTTCGACCATGACCATCAGGCGCTTGCCTTCGGCATTGGCCTCTTCCAGATCTTCGGTCAAATCCTTGAACGTATCGCGCATCCACGGCGCCTTGTGCAGGCCGTCATCGCCAAGCTCGGCGGCGTTCACCTGAAAGGCGAGAATCAGGGCGGTCAAAAGGGCAAATAAGCGAAACATGGCAAGTCTCCCGGTTTAGCCAATGGCGCTGAACCACGGGACGTGCTCCAGCATCCATTGCGCGATGTAGTTGATGGAATTTGTGGCGATCAGCACGCCGAACAGGATCAGAAGTGCGCCCATGATCTTTTCGACAAGTCCAAGGTGGCGGCGAAACTGCGCCATGAACCGCATGAACGGACCGATGAAAAGCGCCGCTGCTATGAAGGGCAGGGTCATGCCTAGCCCATAGACGAACAATAGGGTGGCCCCCTGACCAGCCGTTTCCTGTCCTGCGGCGGTGAACAGGATGGCGGCCAGCACCGGCCCCACGCAGGGTGTCCAGCCAAAGGCGAAGGCAAGCCCGATGACAAAAGCGCCCAACAGACCCACGTTCGACGTGTTCCCGGCATCTGCCCGGAGCTGACGGTATAAAAACCCGATCCGCAAGACGCCAAGGAAATGCAGGCCCATTGCAATGATGATGGCCGCGGCCACCCACCGCAGGATATCGAAATAGTCGCGCACCATCTGCCCGAACGCCGTGGCCGTGGCGCCCAGCCCCATGAAGACGGTGATGACCCCAAGCGCAAAGCAACAGGCCGCCAGAAAGGCACGCATGCGCACCTGAGGCGTCATGTCGGCCTGTGCAGAGATCTGGTTCATGCCGACGCCGGCAAGATAGCTGAGGTAAAACGGCACAATCGGCAGGATACAGGGCGACAGAAAAGACAGCAGACCTGCAAGCAAAGCGCCCAAATATGTCACATCAAACATGGTTTGGCGGCCCTTTGTCTTGAGACATTCAAAAATTAGATTATGATGAATTATGAAATGGCGTCAATCGGAGCGATCTTGTGAAGCCACTGCGCATACTTGCCGTCACGGTCCTGACGTGGCTTCCGTTCAACCTTTGGGCGGACACTTATCTGCTGATGGCGGAGGAGGATGGATGCTATTGGTGCGCCAAGTGGAACGAGGAAATCGCCCACATCTATCCCAAGACAGCTGAAGGCAAGACGGCCCCGTTGCAGCGTTATGACCTTCGCGGTGAGGCGCCGGACGTCACCTTTGTGCAGCGCGTACACTTCACGCCAACCTTCATTCTGGTCGAGGACGGTGCCGAAGTTGGCCGGATCGAAGGTTATCCGGGCGAGGATTTCTTTTGGGGCCTGCTCACAATGATGTTTGAACGCGCCGACATCCCATTGGACAAGACCGGGTAAAAAGCTATGACCCTTGATATGACAAGCCAGCCTGACCCAACGACCGATACCGCATCCCGTTTGCCTGTGTTCGACGCGAATATGTGTGCCGAAGACATGGAAAAGATGATGCGCAATGCCCAGGAGGCATCGAACTTCCTCAAGGCGATCAGCCACGAGGGGCGGTTGATGATCCTGTGCCATCTGGCGTCGGGCGAGAAGTCGGTCACCGAACTTGAGGACCTGCTGTCCGCCCGGCAAGCGGCGGTGTCGCAGCAGCTGTCCCGTTTGCGGCTGGAGGGGTTGGTCAAACCCCGGCGGGATGGCAAGGCGATCTACTACAGCTTGACAGATGACCGGCCCCGGCAAATCATGGAAGTCGTCTACGACCTGTTTTGCAGGGAAGACTGACCGGTCGCCTCGCCAGTGATCGGTCCTCGGGAGGAAGCCGACATGCTGGACCTGCTTGGTGAAGCCAACACCGTTGCTTTGATTGGACTGTTGGGCGGCATCGCCCTTGGCCTTGCCGCGCGCATTGGGCGCTTTTGCACGCTGGGCGCGATTGAGGATGTGCTTTACGGATCTGATGACAGACGCTTGCGTATGTGGGCAATTGCCATCGGTGTCGCGATCATCGGAACGCATGTTGCCATGTTTCTGAACATGTTTGATGCTGGTGCATCTGCCTATCTTGATCGGGTCTGGAATCCACTTGGTACGGTCATCGGCGGGCTGATGTTCGGTTACGGCATGGCGATGAGCGGCAATTGCGGCTACGGCGCGTTGGCGCGGCTGGGTGGCGGTGATCTGCGATCCTTTGTGATTGTGATCGTGATGGGGCTGTCCGCATATTTCGTAATGTCGGGGCCGCTGGCACATGCACGCGTCTGGCTCTTTCCGGTCGAGACGGGTGCGACAAGCCCACAGGGCCTGGGCCAGTTGTTCGACGTACATTTCGGCATCTCGCCGCTTTTGACCGGTCTGATCATTGGGGCAATGATAATCGTTGCGGGGCTTTCGAGCTCTGAAATGCGACGCTCACCGAAGCACGTGTTCTGGGGCGGCGTTGTCGGCCTTGTCATCGTATCGGGATGGATCGGCACATACTGGGTCGCAAGCATCGGATTTGAACCCGAACCCATTGAGACCCACAGCTTCGTCGCACCAATCGGCGACACGCTATTCTATGTGATGACGGCCTCTGCCACCACATTGTCGTTCAGCGTCGGATCCGTCGTTGGCGTGATGATTGGTGCGGCAATGGGATCGTATTCCAAAGGGCATTTCCGCTGGGAAGCGTGCGAGGATCCAAGAGAGTTGCGACGCCAGATCGCGGGTGCCGCACTGATGGGGCCGGGGGCTATTCTGGCCGTTGGTTGCAGCGTCGGTCAGGGCATTTCCGCGTTCTCGACATTGGCATTCAGCGCACCGGTTGCGTTCCTTGCCATCTTTGCAGGCGCAAGCTTTGGATTGAAGCAACTGATAACAGGCTTCTCGCCAGCAGAGTGAGGGCAGGGCGCTCAACCTTGGCCGGCTCCCCGCGCGCGACGGAAAAAACGTGAGGCCGCGCCGTCCAACAGCACAAAGGCGAGAGGTTGCGGATCAAGAATCTGGCATCGGTTCAGACAGTCATCGATGATGTGCTGAGCCTGCTAAAGTGTCAGGTTCATTGCGGCTTCCTTTCAAGGCTTCAGTGTCTGAAACCTGCGGGAATCTGGTTTCCACGCTCAAGGCGTTGCGCGGCCACAAGTTACGGCGAAATCACAGCATTCGCTTGGATCAACGCTTCGATTTCTGCGCTGTCATACCCGACCTCGGCCAACACCTCGCGACTGTGTTGGCCCAGGACCGGGGCGGCCTGATCCACGCTGGCCGGTGTGCGGCTGTATTTGACCGGATGCCCAATGGTTTTGACCCGGCCCGCGGTCGGGTGATCAACATCCACGATCATATCGCGCGCATTGGCTTGTGGGTCGTCGTGCATTTGCAGGATATCGTTGACCGGCCCGGCTGGAAGATGGGCAGCGTCCATACGGGCCAGCCAGTTTGCGGTGGTGTCCCGCGCAAGGTAGCCGTTCAGAATGTCAACCAACGCAGGCAGGTTTTGAAGGCGGACCGCGTTCGAATTAAAGCGCGGGTCGTCGTCTAGCTCGGGGGCCGAAATGACGTCGAGAAAGCGCAGCCAGTTTCGTTGGTTCGCGGCACCCACGTTGATCCAGCCATCACTGGTCCGGAAGGACTGGTAGGGTGCATTGAGCGGATGAGCAGAGCCAAGCGGTTCGGGTTTGTCGCCGGTCGCAAAAGCGATGGCGGATTGCCAGTAGGTTTGCACGATGGCGGCTTCGAACAGGGACGTGTCCACCTTTTGCCCCTGACCCGTTTTGAGCATGTTCGCGTAGGCCGCTGAAACACCCATAGCACCCAGAATGCCCGCGTTGATGTCCGAAATTGGCGCGGCGACTTTTACTGGCGGTCGGCCCGGCCCTTCGCCCGTGATCGACATCAGACCGGACATACCCTGCGCGATCAGATCAAACCCGCCGCGGTCTGCGTAGGGGCCTGTGCGGCCAAATCCCGAGATTTCGCAATAGATCATGCGCGGATTTACCGCCGCAAGATCCTCGTACCGCAGACCCAGCTTTTCCATCGTGCCTTTGCGGTAATTCTCGATCACCACATCCGCGTCAGCCAGCAGTTTGCGCAGGACGTCGACGGCAGACGGGTCTTTCAGGTTCAGCGATATCCCGCGTTTGTTGCGGTTCATCATCATGTAGGCTGCCGCCTCGCCGCCGATATCCGGTGGCACGAAACGCCGACTGTCATCACCAGTTGGTTTTTCGACCTTGATGACATCGGCCCCCATATCCGCCAGCATCAAACCGCAGACGGGACCGGCCATGATGTGCGCAAGTTCGATCACGCGCATACCGCTGAGCGGGCCGGTCTTGGCGCTCATTTTCCTTTCCACGCGGGTTTTGTCTTGGCGAGGAACGCTTCCATGCCAGTGCGGAAATCTTCGCTCATGTAACAGGACACAATCAGATCGGAATCGTCCACCTGAAGTGCTGCGCGGTTGCGGCGCAGTGCTTCCTTGGTGGCGCGCAAAGTTAGGGGGGCCATGCCACCGATCTTGTCGGCAAGCTCGGATGCGCGAGCCATCAGCGCGGTTTCATTTGGTAGAACTTCACTGACAAGTCCGGTGTCCAACGCTTCCTGTGCTTCGATCAGGCGGGCGGTAAAGATGATCTCGCGCACACGACCCGCGCCGATCAGCTCAGACAAGCGGGCAAGGTTGCCGGCTGCAAGGCAATTGCCCAAGGTGCGGGCGATCGGAAATCCGAACTTGAGGCTGGCCGACGCCACCCGAATATCGCAGGCCGCAGCGATGGACCCGCCGCCACCGGTGCAGGCCCCGTTGAGTGCTGCGATGGTCGGCAGAGGACACCGCTCGACCGCCTCCAGCACTTCGTCGATGCGGTGTTCGTAGTCCAGCGCATCCTGCGGCGTCTCGAAGGCGCGAAACTGGGTCATATCCGTGCCAGCCGCAAAAGCCTTGCCCCCTGCGCCCGAAATCACCACTGCGCGGATGGAGCCGTCGGTGGGCATCGTTGTGCAAAGCTCGGCAAGTCGATCATACATGGCGAAGGTCAGCGCGTTGCGCGCCTCCGGCCGGTTGAAGGTGATCCAGAGTACGCCGTTGCGCACCTCATCTGCTATTTCGCGGCTCATCTGTAGAAATACTCCACCAGGAACATCGGCACGGATGGGACGTAAGTACACAGCATCAGCACAGCCAAAAGCACGCCGACAAACCAGATGTTGACCTTGGACACTTCCCAGATGTTCGCCCGCGCGACCGAGCAGGCGGTGATCAACACCGATGCCACGGGCGGGGTCTGTTGACCGATGGCGAGGTTCAGCGTGACCACGAGCCCGAAGTGGACGGGATCGATCCCGGCGGCAGTGATCAGCGGGATCACGATCGGGATCACCAGAATGATCGCGGCGGCTGAGTGCAGGAAAAACCCGACAATCAGAAAGAAGAAGTTCAGGATCAGCAGGATGACCCACTGTTGGGTCGTGATCGACAAGATGCCTTCGGCCAGTTGCTGCGGGATTTGTGCGCGGGTCAGGAACCCGCCCATCAACACAGAGGCGGCGACCAGCAGCATCACGACGGCTGTTTGAATGCCCCCGTCCAACATGGCGCGGCGCAGGTGGCTGAAATCAAGATTGCCGTACCAGGCCGACACGGCAAGAGACGCCAAGACGGCAAGCCCGGCGGCCTCGGTTGCGGTGACATAGCCGCCGAAGATACCGCCCAGAATGATCACCGGCAGAGTGAAGGCCGGCAGCGCGTCCACAAATGTCTCGCGCAGACGGGCAAGACGAAACGCGTCTTCGGTCGGGAAATTGTAGCGTTTGGCAAAAAGATAGGCGACCGTCATCAACCCTCCGGCGCCCAAAAGGCCCGGGACGACGCCCGCAACGAACAACTGCTCCACGGAGGTGTTGGCCGATGCCGCATAGAGGATCATTGGGATCGACGGGGGAATGATGATCGCAAGCGAGGCGGAGGATGAGGTGACAGCCGCCGAAAACTCCTTGCTGTAGCCGCGCTTTTTCATCTGCGGGATCAGGATTGATCCCATGGCCGCCACATCCGCCACAGCCGAACCGGAGATTTCGGCAAAGAACAGCGAAACGCCGATATTGACCATCGCAAGACCGCCACGGATGAAGCCGATGATGGCGCCGACGAAGTTGATCAGCCGGTCCGTAATCCCGCCTGCGTTCATGATGGCACCGGCCAGCACGAACATCGGGATCGCGATCAGCGAAAACTTGGTGGAGCCATCATACATATCCAGCGCGATGGTCACGAGGCTGTCCACCCCTTCGGTCGCCAGCAGGCCCAGCACGCCGCACATAGCAAGGGCCACGGCGATGGGGATATTGATGCAGATCATGATCAGCATCGCGATGAAAATACCGGCCATCAGCATCAGACGCGATCCTTGTTCTTTTCAAGCTCGGTTTCGACCTCTTCCTCAATCTCGGCATGTTCGAGCGAGACGCCCGCAGCCGTGATCTTGAGGTAGCCCGGCAAGCTGAGCAGCTGGCACAGCATGAAGAGGATGGCCCCAATCGGAATGATGGACTGGGTGAACTGGATCGGCACCCAGGTGAGCGAGATCAACGTGTCGCCAGCCAGCACTTCAAGGACTTGCAGCCCGGCGCGTGCCATCAGGAAAAAGAAGGTCAGTACAATTGCCTCGCCGAACAGCACCGCCGCGATGCGCAGTTTTTGCGGGAGCTTCAAAAGCACCGTATCAAAGCCGATGTGGCGTCGGTGCAGGGCGGCCAGCGCCGACCCGTAGTAGGTGATCCATGCCAGCATGATGGCGGCCACCTCATCGTACCATGAAAAACTCTGCCCCATCAAACGCGCCAGAACCGCCGCCGTGACCACAAGCGTGAGCAGGATCATAAGGCTGATCGTGACCCATTCCAGAACCTTGCTGAGAGCCCGATTTATCCGAGACAAGGTCGGGTAGGCTTCATTTTCCATGCCGGCAAACCTGTTGGGTATTTATCGACCTCCTCCGCCCGGCAACCGGGGCGAAGGAGTGTATTGGATTTACAAACAACACGTGCAGCAAAGCAAAGCCGTTTCTCAGCCCGAATTGCCAAGAGCCAGAACTTTGTCGATCATGCCCTGACCGCCATCGACCTCATCGGCAAACTGCTTGTAGATCGGTGCAGAGGCTTCGATGAACGCCGCCTTGTCCGCGGTGTTCACAGCAACGCCCGCATCTTCGATTACCTTCAACAGGCTGGCTTCCAACTCAGCCGCCTTTTCATAGGTGAAATCCTGTGTCTGGTTCGCGCAATCCGTCAGACCGGCCTGCACTTCGGCATCCAGATTGTCGTACTTCTTTTTCGACATCAGAATGTAGGCAGGTGTGTAGACATGGCCTGTGACCGACAGATACTTCTGCACTTCCTGAAACTTGGCTGACGCGATCTGAGCATAAGGGTTTTCCTGCCCGTCGATCACACCGGTTTGCAGGGCGGTGAACACGTCCGAAAACGCCATCGGTGTCGGGTTGGCCCCGTATTCCTGGAACATCTTCAAACGCCACACCCCGTTCGGTGTGCGCAGCTTGATCCCTTCAAGGTCGGCCGGCACGTTGATGGGGCGGGTGTTGTTGGTGATGTTGCGAAAGCCATTTTCGGCCAGACCGACGATGTGATAGCCGTTTGCATTGGCCGCGTCCTGAAAGACATCCATCATCTCGCCCTGCACGCGGCGCATATGGTCGCGATCCGCGATGATGTAGGGCATCTCAAAAATGCCAAACGCATCATCCACCGATGACATGACCGAAGAGGGCAGGGAGAAATCGACCTGACCCAGCTTGAGCTTTTGCAGCAATTCCTTGTCCTTGCCCAGCTGCGATGACCCAAAGGTCTGCACCTCGACCTTGTCGCCCATCGCGCCGTTCACGCAGGCGGCAAAGTTATCGACCGTCGCCTCGAACAGTGAGCCGGGCGCACCGACATGGCCGAATTTCATGGTGACGTCCGCCGCAAAGGCACCCGTCGCCATGCCAATCGCTGTGGTGACTGCAAGTATTCTTGAGATTACTTTCATGATCTTCTCCTCCCAGAGATTTTCGATTTTCGCTTTTTCTTATTGGTATTGGCCCTTTCTGTGCGGGCGGTTTTGTTAACTGAGGTGGTTCATCGCCTCCTGCACACCGCCTTTCGTGTGCGGTACGCTGGCCTGGCTCAGCCCCATTTCGACCCCTGCAAGTGTTGCGATCAGCATGAGGTCATTGAAGTCCCCAAGGTGGCCGATGCGGAACACCTTGTCGGCGACCTTGGACAGCCCGTTGCCTAAGGAGATGTCGTAGTGCTTGAGCGTTGTGGCGCGGAACGCATCCGCGCTGTGACCATCGGGTAGCTTTACGGCTGTAAGCACGCCGCTTTCCTGGCCTTGCGTGGCGCAGAGCACCTCAAGTCCCCATTTGCGCACCGCTGCCCGGGCCGCGGCGCCGTGGCGCGCGTGGCGGGCAAAGACATTGTCGAGCCCTTCCTCGTGCAACATATCAATGGCTTCGTTCAGCCCATAGAGCAGGTTGGTGCCGGGGGTGTACGGGAAATAGCCTGTCTTGTTTGGCCCGACCATGTCGGCCCAATCCCAGTACGACCGCTGCAGCTTGGCTGTTTTGTTGGCGGCCATCGCCTTGGCGCTTGCCGCATTGAACGACAGCCCCGGCGGCAGCATCAGACCTTTTTGTGAGCCTGAGACGGTGACATCAACACCCCACTCATCATGCCGATAGTCCAGTGACGCCAGACCAGAGATTGTGTCGACCATGAACAGGGCAGGATGCCCGGCCCGGTCAATCGCCTTTCGCACTTCGGCGATGGGGGACACGGACCCGGTCGAGGTTTCGTTGTGGACAACACAGACCGCCTTGATCTCATGCGCCTTGTCTTCGGCAAGATACGCCTCGATCTGCTCAGGATCGGCACCGCTGCGCCAATCCCCTTCGATGAATTCGGCCTTTAGCCCCAGCTTTTCGGCCAGTTTCTTCCACATGGCGGCAAAATGGCCCGTCTCGAACATGAGGACCCGATCGCCGGGTGACAGGGTGTTGACCAACGCCGCCTCCCAAGCGCCTGTGCCGGACGCGGGGTAGATGAACACATGTTCGTCGGTTCTGAAGATCGACTTCATGCCGTCAAGCGCACGTAGGCCGACCTTGGCGAAATCCGGGCCGCGGTGGTCGATGGTTTGCTGGCCGATTGCGCTTAGAATCCGGTCCGGCACGGCGCTTGGTCCAGGAATTTGCAGAAAATGGCGGCCAGCTTTTCTCATGACGGCAGGTCTCACAAGCAAGTGTTTGCGTGGGCTTGGCAGAGCAGCCTTACCCACGAATTCTGATTTTTGTTGTCGCAACGTAATTTTGAATTCATAATTAAGTCAAACGAAAAGACGGCCGAATGATACAGGACAGATCATGCAGAACCTCTCCGATGCCCTGAAAAATCGTGTCGAGGGTGACGTGATGTTCGACAGCTTTTCGCGTGGGCGCTATGCGACGGATGCGTCGCTGTATCAGATGATGCCGGTGGGCGTGTTATCTCCGAAATCCGAAGACGACATTGCCGCCGCCATCGACGTGGCAAGGGCGCAAGGCGCACCCCTGCTGGCACGCGGCGGTGGAACATCGCAATGTGGTCAGACCGTGAACGCGGCACTGGTTCTCGATAACACGCAGTATTTCAATGACATTCTGGAGCTGGATGTTGAGGGCATGCGCTGTGTGGTGCGGCCGGGCATTGTTCTGGACGACTTGAACCGCGCCTTGGAGCCTCATGGCCTGTGGTTTCCCGTCGATGTCTCGACCGCCTCGCGCGCGACGATTGGAGGGATGGCGGGCAACAATTCCTGCGGGGGTAAATCGCTGCGCTATGGCATGATGCGCGACAATGTCCTGTCGATCGAAGGGTTTCTGGCCGATGGCAGCAAGCACCGCTTTGGTCCCATCGGCAATGACCGCCCCGCTGATCTTGCCGCGCTGCAAGACGATCTGTTGAAACTGGGCGCGCGCGAAGCCGCTGAGATCGACGCGCGATTCCCCAATGTGATGCGCCGGGTGGGGGGCTATAACATCGACGCGCTGGTGCCCAAGGACACCGCCAACAACCTTGCCCATCTGCTGGTGGGGTCCGAAGGAACGCTGGCCTACTCCACCGCGATTGAACTGAAGCTGTGGCCGATCCTGACGGAAAAGGTTCTGGGTGTTTGCCACTTTCCCACCTTCCATCAGGCCATGGATGCGGCACAGCATCTTGTCAAACTGAACCCGCAAGGGGTCGAACTGGTGGACGCCACAATGATCGCGCTGGCCCGCGACATACCCATGTTCCGGGATACCATCGAGGAATTCGTGACTGGCAAACCGGATGCCTTGCTGCTGGTCGAATTCGCAGAGGAAGACAGCAGTACGCATCCCCAAAAGCTCAAAGAGCTTGAAGAAGTCATGGGCGATCTTGGATTTGCCTGGGACAAAACCGGCAAGAACTGGGGCGGTGTTACGGCTGTGCCTGACCCCAGGATGCAGGCGCGGATCGCGGATCTGCGCAGCTCGGGCTTGAACATCATGATGTCGATGAAGGCCGATGGTAAACCTGTCTCCTTCGTCGAAGATTGCGCCGTCGAACTGCCTGATCTGGCCGACTACACCGCAGGTCTGACCAGGATTTTCGACAAACACGGCACCCGCGGCACATGGTACGCCCATGCCTCGGTCGGGTGCCTGCATGTGCGTCCGGTGCTGAACCTCAAACTGGATCAGGACGTCAGGAAAATGCGCGCGATTGCCGAAGAGTGCTTTGATCTCGTCGCGCGCTACAAGGGCTCGCACTCGGGCGAGCATGGCGATGGCCTTGTCCGGTCAGAATTTCACGAGAAGATGTTTGGCGCGCGGATGGTGGCAAATTTCGCTGAGGTGAAGCAGCGGTTTGATCCCGGTGGCCTGTTCAATCCCGGAAAGATCGTGGATGCGCCCAAAATGGATGACCGGTCTCTGTTTCGCTACGGCCCCGACTACAGAGTGCCGGAGTTTCAGACCGGTCTGGATTGGTCGGAATGGACGGGCAGCGGCGGCGGATTTCAGGGCGCTGTCGAGATGTGCAACAACAACGGGGCCTGCCGTAAGCTGAAGGGCGGTGTGATGTGTCCCTCGTTCCGTGTCACACGCAAGGAACAGGACCTGACACGGGGTCGCGCCAACACGCTTCGTCTCGCAATCTCGGGGCAGTTGGGACCTGACGCGCTGACCTCTGATCAGATGGCCGACACGATGAAACTGTGTGTGTCCTGTAAGGGTTGCAAACGCGAATGCCCCACCGGTGTCGATATGGCCCGAATGAAGATTGAGGTCCAAGCCGCGCGTATCGCAAAGAACGGGCTTAGTCTGCATGACCGTCTGGTCGCCTATCTGCCGCGCTATGCCCGCTGGGCGGCGCGGGTGCCGTTTCTGGTGAACCTGCGCAACGGCATGCCGGGCCTTGCGAAACTGACCGAAAAGCTGACCGGCTTCACCGCCACCCGCGATCTGCCAAAATGGCATGGACAGCCGTTCAAGGATGATGAAGTCATAGCCTCCGGACCACCCAAGGCGGTTCTGTTTGCCGACACCTTCAACCGCTATTTTGAACCCGAAAACCTGCGCGCGGCCGCTAAGGTGTTGAACGCCGCGGACGTCCCGGTGCACGTGGCGGCAGCCCCCAAGGGTGAACGCCCCCTGTGCTGTGGGCGCACTTTTCTGTCCGCTGGTCTGATTGAGGAAGCAAAGCAAGAGGCGCAACGGCTGGTCGATGCGCTGCTGCCTTTCGCGCAACAAGGCGTCCCGATCATCGGCCTTGAACCCAGTTGCCTGCTCACGTTACGCGATGAAATCCCGGCCTTGTTGCCCGGAAAGGACACCGAGCTATTGGCCCAACACGCCCGGATGCTCGAGGAATTCATCGCGGATCAGGACGACAATCCGGATTTCGACCTGCCGCTATCCTCGCCGGCACCCAAGGTGCTGTTGCATGGCCATTGCCACCAAAAGGCGATGGGGGTGATGTCCTCCATCGAAAAGACCCTCGCGCGCCTTCCCGACACAGAGGTCGAGGTGATCGAGACAAGCTGTTGCGGCATGGCGGGCGCCTTTGGCTATGGCGTCGAAACCCACGAGGTGTCGCGGAAAATGGCGGAGCTTGATCTATTGCCCGCCGTGCGCGACGCCGACCAAAACACATTAATTGTTGCGGATGGCACATCTTGTCGTCATCAAGTGGCCGATCTGACAGACCGAAAACCCATACATATCGCACGTCTGCTGGAACGTGCGTTGACGCAATGAGGTGACGCGATGACACTGCACACATCACAGACAATCATGCGCAAATCCCTGCATCATGAGCTGGTGGATCGCCTGCAAACCCTGATCATCAATTCCGAATTGAAACCGGGCACCAAGGTGCCGGAAAAGCAATTGTGCGACCAGTTCGGCGTGTCTCGCACTCCGTTACGCGAGGCGCTCAAGGTACTCGCTTCTGACGGGTTGGTCAGGTTGGAGCCGAACCGCGGCGCGTGGGTGACGCAAGTCACCCAAGAGGAAGTCGAGGAAGTGTTTCCCGTGCTGGGCGCGCTCGAGGCATTGTCCGGTGAATTGGCCTGCAAGCACATCACTGACGCTGAAATCGAAGAGGTGCGTGCGCTGCACGCCCAGATGATCGAAAGCTATGAACGCCGGGACTTGGACGCCTATTTCAGCATCAACCAGAAAATCCACCGGGCCATCCTGATGGCGGCGCGCAACGGAACACTGACCACATCGTCTCAGGCGCTGTCGCTGCGTATGCAACGCGCCCGTTATCTGGCCAACATCTCGGAGAGCCGTTGGTACGACGCCGTGCAGGAGCATGAGAAAATCCTGCAATACCTTGTCGCGCGCGACGGTCCCAACCTTGCGGCCACTTTGCTGAACCACATGGACGCAAAGCGGGCTTCGGTCGTGAAATGGTTGCAATCGCAAGACACCGCTGGCGTCGCGTAGCGATCAAATCAGCTGATCATGCACTACCGTCCTTGATTGCATTTTGGCCAGCATGGCCGGACCAATCCGCCCATTGGTCAGATTGATCTCTCAGATTTCAACCCGTATGCCAAGCGGGACCCGAAATATGGAGCTGCTCAATGTCTGATTACGTCATCCCCACGCCACCCGTAACGTCGATCCCCGTCGCATCGGGCGGCGCATTCCCGGTGCGTCGGGTGTACTGCATTGGCCGCAACTATGCAGCGCACGCCATCGAGATGGGCCATGACCCGGACCGCGAGCCGCCCTTCTTTTTTCAAAAGAACCCCAACAACCTCGATACCACGGGGGAGTTTCCATACCCGCCTCACACATCTGATGTTCATCACGAAGCTGAATTGACCGTTGCACTGAAATCCGGTGGCAAGAACATTCCGGTCGAGAGCGCGATGGATCACGTCTATGGCTATGCATTGTCGCTCGATATGACCCGCCGGGATCTTCAGGGCGAAATGAAAAAGGCAGGGCGGCCTTGGGAGATTGGCAAAGCGTTCGAGCGCTCGGCACCCATCGGTCCGATCCACACCGTCGCTGAGGTTGGTCACCTTGATGAGGGCGCGATTACGCTGAAAGTAAACGGGGAGCTGCGCCAGGAAGGCGACCTGAACCAGTTGATCTGGAAAACGCCCGAGATGATTTCTTACCTGTCCGAATATTTCGAACTGGCAGCGGGCGATGTGATCATGACCGGTACACCGTCGGGCGTTGGTCCGGTGGTCAAAGGCGACGTCATGGAAGTGGCGATACCCGCGCTTGGTACGCTGACCGTCACCGTGACCTAATCGCTCTGGCAGATCAAAAGCCGTCAGTGATGCTCCCGTCTTGCGGGGGTGTCGCGCATCAGTTGGTGCGCTGCACTGCAGTCTCGTCGAGCGATGGCAGAATGCGGCCGTAAACAGAACGCAGATGCTGCTTCATATAATGCGCTGCCAAATCGCCGTTAGTGTCGTCGATCGCTTTCACGATCAAGTCGTGCTCCAGAAAGCTCGAGTAGTTTTTCACCGGTTTCGCAGTCGTGCGTGGCTGCGCCCATACCATGGATCGCCGCACCACATTGAGCGTCTCGAAGTAGTACAGGAACAGCTGGTTCTTTGCACCGCGGGCGACCGCGAAGTGGAACTTGTTGTCCCACGCCTCATAGCTGCGCCAGTCAGGGGCGTCTCGGCAACGCTCCGCGCAGGTTCGAAGCTCTTCCCGATCCGTGGGCGTACTGTTGGTTGCTGCGAGACGTGCCAACTCCGGTTCGATGGCCAGCCGAACGGACGCGACCTGCGGTGGCGTCACCTGATCGCGGAGATACAAGACGTCATCGAGGTTCAAAACGGGGCGTTCTCCGACAAACGTGCCACGCCCCACGTGACGCCATATCAGCCCCCGCGCTTCCAGCCGCGCCAGCGCCGACCGCAATTGGTTGCGCGTGACGCCAAGCGTCGCGCACATCGCCCGTTCCGGCGGCAGTCGGTCGTTATGAGTGTAGCCGTCAGACGCAATCATCTGCCTGATACGCTGCACAAGAAGCTCGGTTTTTGGCATTGAGACCCACCCAATCAACGAATTGGTCAGTTGATTTCATGGTGCAGAGCGCTCTTTGTCAATGCAGGAGAGCTGCAATAAGTCGGCCTTTTGCCTTCAGCATTTGGTCGCAGAGTCGCAAAAATCAGCCAGTCAAGCAGCTGAACGCGACGCCGCTCGGAGGGAGAAAAAATGAGATTGGCGACACTTTCAGTTGGAGGCAAACCCTCTGCAGTGGTGGAACTTGGCAACGGAAGCTGGCTCGTTGTCGCGCAGGCAGCGGGGGCATCGAACAGTGACGCTCTTAAAGCCGGCAGCTTACAGGCCATCATCGAAGCGGGCGACGACGCTGCCCCTGCGCTGCGTGAATTGGTGTCGCAAGCCGAGGCAGGCCAACACGCCGGTGCGGTCGTTACTGATCCTCAGTTGATGGCGCCCATTCCTCAACCACGCAAGAACGTCTTTTGCGTCGGACGAAACTACGCCGAACACATCGCTGAAGGTGATCGGGCGCAAAACCAGAAGGTTGGTGTGACGGAACACCCCGTCTTTTTCACCAAGCCACCCACATCAATTGTTGCCCCCGGTGGTGATATCTTGCTGTTTCCCGACGTTTCGACATCCATCGACTACGAAGTGGAACTTGCGGTTATCATCGGCCAACCGGGGCGCAACATCACAAGGCGAGACGCCTATGATCACATCTTCGGCTATACGATTCTGAATGACGTTACCGCGCGCGATGTGCAGCGGCGTCATGGAGGGCAGTATTTCAAGGGCAAGGGGCTGGACGGCTCTTGCCCCGTTGGCCCTTGGATCGTGACCGCCGACGAAATCAGTGACCCGCACAAGCTGTCGATTGGTCTGACCGTAAATGGCGAGCAACGCCAGGACGGTACGACGGCAGATATGATCTTTGATATCCCAACGCTCATTGCCTCCCTGTCGGAGGGTCTGACGCTGGAACCCGGTGACATCATCGCAACCGGCACGCCATCTGGCGTGGGATACGCGATGGATCCGCCCCGCTTTCTGGCAGCAGGCGACACGGTCGTCTGCACAGTCTCGGAAATCGGGGAGCTGAGCAACTCTGTCCGCGTCGCCTGATCAAGGCGGCACGCAACAATCAGAGACCTCGGCACGCATTCAACCAAGGGAGGAGACCCAAAATGACAACCAGAAGAACTTTTACAAAGCTTCTTGCCGCAATCCCCGTGGCTGGCCTTTTGAGCACCGGCGCTTTGGCGCAAGATATGCGAGACATCACGTTTGTGCAGCCCAGCCCATCGGCGATCAACTCGTTCCCCGTCTTCGTGGCCATTGGCGAAGGTTTCTTTGCGGATGAAGGCCTCAACGTTACGGTCGAAGCCATCAACGGCTCGGGTGCCGTCATTCAGGCGCTGTCCGCCGGGCAAGCGCAGTTTGGCCGCCCCGGTCCGGGTCCAATCCTTGCCGCCCGGTCGCGCGGTGTTGAGGTGGTCCACATCTATAACGTGGCCGCACGCAGCAACTTCGGGATCGCGGTACAGGAAGGCTCCGACATTCAGGACATCGAAGGCCTGCGCGGCAAAGTCATCGGAACAGGCACCGCAGACGGCGCGGAAGTGGGCTTTGCCCGCAACGTGATGTCGGGCGCGGGATTGACCGCCGGAACCGACTACGAGTTCCTGACGGTGGGCGACGGTGGTCCGGCGACTGCTGCATTTCTCAATAACGAGATTGATGCCTATTCAGCCTCCACAGCGGACACCGCGATCCTGAATCAGCGCGGTATGGCCGTGCGGGACATTACGCCTGCCGAGTTTGGCCGCTTCTTTGGCAACGGCATCGCAACAATGGCCGACACCATCGCCAATGACCGTGAACTGGTCGAAGCGTGGAGCCGTGCCTTTGCCAAGGGCCATGCCTTCGCGCTGGATGACGCCAACCGCGAGGCAGTGTTGAAGCATCTGGCCGACGGCAACCCGCAGGAAGGCGAGGACAAGGAGTTCCAGTCGGCCCTGTTTGATGCGGTTCGGTCCAAGACCATTTCGACCAGCCCGGAAAACGGTTTGGGTTGGTACCCAGCCGAGGTTTGGGCCGAATGGCAGGACGCGCTTGTGACCGGTGGCGAGATTGCTGCCCCGCTCGATGATCTGAGCGCGGCGTGGACAAACGAGTTCGCAGCCATTGGAAACGCGGCCGCCAGCGAATGAACACCGAATTGGTAGAAAACGAAGTTGGCGCACCCTTGGGTGCGCCAGTTTATGAGCTGAGCCGCGTCAGCAAAACTTATGCGCGCAATCTTGTCGTGGCGCTCGAAGGGGTGAACCTGACATTGCGCAAAGGCAGCTTTACCTCCGTGATCGGGTCCAGCGGCTGTGGGAAATCCACATTGCTCAAGATCATGGCGGGCCTCATTCCCCCGTCACAGGGCCGCGTCGTCCTGCAAGGCAAACCAGTGACCGGGCCACGCCGCGACATCGGAATGATGTTTCAGCAAGCGACGCTGTTTCCCTGGAAGACAGCCGTTGAGAACATCGTGCTGCCGATCGAAATCCGTGACGGAAAAGCAGCCGCCAAAGCGGCGATGGAAAAGGCTTATGAGCTTCTGGATATTGTAGGGCTCAAGGGGTTCGAAAACGTCTACCCCAACGAGCTTTCAGGCGGCATGGCGCAACGGGCTTCGATCTGCCGGATGCTGATCACCGAACCCGCCGTGCTGCTGCTGGATGAGCCGTTCAGCGCACTGGACGAGTTGTCCCGCGACATGATGAACATGGAATTGCAGCGGATTTGCACTGAGCAGGACGCCACCGCCTTTCTCGTGACCCACTCGATCCAGGAAGCGGTGATCTTGTCGGACGAAATCGTGGTGATGAAGCCGCGCCCGGGCCGCGTCGCCGAGGTCGTGAAAGTTGATCTGCCCCGCCCCCGCACGCTTGAGATGATGACGACGCCGGAATTCGGTGAGATCGTCGAATACATTCGCGGACAACTGGACAAGGGAGAAGACATGTGACCGATGTTTCGAACGCTCCATCACCTGCGGACAACGCCGAAGACACCGTCTGGGTGCAAGAGGTCGCGTTCATCGACTCGGTGCCCCGCTGGATCGCCATGACATTTGTCTTTCTGGTGTTCATCGGCACCTGGCAATTCGTGACCAGCTTCGGCCTCGTGTCTCCGATCATTCTGCCGACGCCCGCCGAAACGCTCAAGGACATGATTTTTGTCGGCCAGAACCTTTTGACCGGCGGCTACATGCTGACCGCACTGTGGATCACCATACTGGAGGTGATCTATGGCTTTGCTCTCGCCATCGCAATTGGCTTTACGCTTGGTGTACTGGTGGGCGAAACAGCCTTTGGCGAAAAGGCGGTGATGCCTTATCTCGTGGCGATTGACACGATGCCAAAGGTGGCCTTCGCGCCCCTGTTTGTGGCATGGCTGGGCTTTGGGATTGAATCGAAAGTGGCCCTTGCCGCCTTTATCGCGACTTTTCCGATTGTGGTTGGCACCGCCGCCGGGCTGCATGCCGCTGACGAGAACGCCCGTATGCTGTTCAAGACGATGGGGGCCAGCCGTATGCAGACCCTGATCAAGATGAAACTGCCCACTGGCCTGCCGCAGATCTTCACTGGCCTGAAAATTGGCGCCGTCGGGGTGATGGCTGGGGCGATTACCGGGGAGTTTCTTGGTGGGGGCAAAGGGTTTGGTGAGTTGATCCGTGTCGCGGCCTCGCAGTTGAACACACCAAGGGTGTTCTCGTTGATCCTGTATCTCAGCCTTGTCGGCCTTGCGCTTTACCTTCTGGTACAGTTCGCGCAGCGCAAGATCGTGTTCTGGCATAAGGAGCGCGTGGGCTCTTACGATGGCTGAGGACGCGCCAATCAAACCCGAGGCGCTGCGCAGTTTTGTGGCGCAGGCGCTTGGGTCGCAAGGTGTGCCAGATGACGACGCTGCATCAGTTGCCGCCCTGATGGTCGAGGCGGATGTCTACGGCTACGCGACCCACGGTGTCTTTCGCTTGCGCCAATATCTGGCCCGTCTGGCGGGTGGAGGCTGCAACCCGAAGGCAAATGTCTCCGTGGCACATGAAACAGCCGCGACCGCCGTGATCGACGGAAACGACGGTCTGGGCCATTTGGCCATGGCTGCAGCGCGCGACCTTGCCATGGAAAAAGCGCGCGCCGCCGGGATCGGTTGGGTCGGGGTGCGGCGTGGTAATCATGCGGGTCCTCTGGCGCTTTATGTGCGTCCTCAGGCAGAGGCAGGTTTGCTGGGCATGGCCGCGGCGGTGGGCAGCGCCAACCACGTGCCACCCTATGGCGGGTCAGACCTGCTTCTGGGCACGAACCCCATCGCCTTTTCCGCACCAAGCGATGGCGCGGATCCCTTCGTATTCGACATGGCAACGACCGTAGCGGCCATGGGCAAGATCAAAACGCTTCTGCAGCAAGGCCAGCCTATGCCCGAAGGATGGATGGTGGGGCGCGATGGCAAACCCCTGACCGACCCGGCGCGCAAATCCGAAGGCTTCCTGCTGCCCATCGGCGGCCCCAAGGGCTTTGGACTGTCCGTCGCAATTGGACTCATGGCCGGGGTCTTGAATGACGCCGCCTTCGGCTCGGATGTTGTGGACTTCACCAACGACACAACCTCCTCGACCAACACCGGACAGTTCGTGATGGCGCTCGATCCGGCGGCCTTTGGCATTACAGATTTCGGAGAGCGGGCTGAGCGCGTGTTTGACGAAATGCGCGCCTCGCAACCTTTGCCCGGCCACGACACCGTGCGCCTGCCCGGAGACGGCAAGACTGCGGCGGCCAAAGGACGCATGGAGCAAGGTCTCATCCTCAAGCCCGCCTTGCGCCGGGATCTGGAAGCTCTGACCGCCGAATACGGCCTCGACGCATCTTTCACCTGATCCGGCACGATTTGGCACTACATGACCCTCTTCGAGCAAGACGACCCGTCCATCTTGCCAAACCAGCGATCACCGGAGCGTTGAGCCGTGCAAAAAACTGACCAAATTGCCGTTATCGGCGCTGGGCTTGCGGGGCTGACGGTCGCAAGGGCTTTGGTGGACAGAGGACATTCGGTTGTCATCTTCGACAAGGGACGCGGCCTTGGCGGGCGCATGGCATCACGCCGCAAAGATGGCTGGCGCTTTGATCACGGGGCGGTTGCCCTGCGCCCAACAGAGGATGCGTTTGCGGCCTTCGTCAATCAGAGCGAAGCCCAAGGATATGCCGCGCATTGGAAAGACGCGGGCGGCTGGACGGGTCTGCCGGGGATGAGCGGTCTCGTAAAACCCGTTGCCAACGGGCTGACGATCCACACCCAAGCTGAGGTGACCGGGCTTGATCGTGGTCCGGATGGCTGGACCCTACGTGGCCCCGCTGAGGCCGTGGGCATATACTTCGACCACCTTATCCTCGCGATACCGCAGCCACAGGCACACAGGTTGCTGTCGCCGTGGCCCTATCTTCAGACACAGATCGAACCCGCTGAAATGGCCCCCTGCTGGACACTGATGGTTGGGTTTGAGACGTCCCTGCACACAGATGCCACCTATGCCAGTCACAAAGAAGGCCCCATTTCCGTCATCGCCCGCGAGACCGCAAAACCGGGCCGAGATCTGCCCGGCGACGGCTGGGTCATCCAGGCCAGCGCCGAATGGAGCCGCGAACATCTGGAACGCGACCGCGCAGAGGTGGAGACCCATTTGCTGGAGGCGTTTTTCACAGCACTCGATTGCGCACCCGTTACGCCTGAAATCAGCATGGTGCACCGTTGGCGCTATGCCCAGACGTCCAAACCATTGGGGCAGGCATATCTGCATGACGTGTCGCTGGGGCTTTCGGTCTGCGGGGATTGGTGTCTGGGCAATACGGCCCAAGACGCGTTCAACAGTGGCAGACTGCTCGCAAAGGCATTGATATCGGAATAAGGCTTGGTCAAAGCCGCCAAATGACTGAGGGAGGATCTTCATGGAAACCACACTGAAAGCGCTCATTGCGGATCAGGCAGGCGCCCGGCCCGCCATTGGCGCGACGGGCCGCGATTGGCTCAGCTATGACGCGTTGCGCGGATTGACGAACGAGGTTGCCGCAAGCCTGAACGCCATGGGCATCGATGCCAATGACCGTGTGGCGATTGTCCTGCCCAATGGCCCCGAGATGGCCACGGCCTTTGTCACCGTGGCCCAAGCGGCCACAACCGCACCGCTCAACCCGGCCTACCGCGAGGATGAATACGCGTTCTACCTGGATGATCTGAAAGCCAAGGCGCTGCTGGTCGCCGATGACTATGACGGCCCGGCCTTTGCGGCCGCCACCAAGTTGGGCATGTCCGTGATCCGCCTGTCGGTGCCCGAAGGTGCTGCTGCCGGGTACTTCACCCTGTCCTCCGACATGAGCGGGGACGCATCGCGCGCGCCAAACGCGGATAACATCGCTCTGATCCTGCACACGTCCGGCACCACGTCGCGCCCCAAGATCGTCCCGCTGTTGCAATCCAACGTGGCCGCCTCGGCCCAGCATATCCGGGACAGCCTCGCCCTAACCTCGGAAGACCGTTGCATGAACGTCATGCCACTGTTCCACATCCACGGGCTTTTGGCTGCAGTGTGTGCCTCGCTCGCAGCGGGGGGCTCGATCTTTTGCACGCCCGGCTTCAACGCGCTCAACTTTTTCACGATGATGGATGAGGCTGCACCCACCTGGTACACTGCCGTGCCCACGATGCATCAGGCGATCCTGAGCCGCGCGGACCGCAATGCGGACACCATTGCCAAACATCCGTTGCGATTCCTGCGCTCGTCGTCCGCGTCGTTGCCTGCACAGGTCATGGTGCAGTTGCAGGACACCTTCGACGCTCCGGTGATTGAAGGCTACGGCATGACCGAGGCCGCGCACCAGATGGCCTCCAACCCCCTGCCGCCGCGCGCGCAAAAGCCCGGTGCCGTGGGTGTTGAAGCGGGCCCGAAGGTCCGCATCGCCGACGAGACCGAAAACCAATTGATCCATGGCACCGGAGAGGTCGTGATCTCCGGCCCCAACGTGACGCCGGGGTACGAGAGCAACCCGGACGCCAATGCAAAGAACTTTTTCGAGGCCGACGGCGCGCGCTGGTTCCGCACCGGCGATCAGGGTGCGTTCGACGACGACGGCTATCTGCACCTCACCGGACGCCTGAAGGAAATCATCAACCGCGGCGGCGAAAAGATCAGCCCGCTGGAGGTTGACGGTGTGCTGCTTGATCATCCGGATGTGGCGCAGGTGGTCACCTTTGCCCTGCCGCATCCCAAACTGGGCGAGGAGGTCGCGGCGGCCGTGGTGCTCAAGGAGAGTTCCGCAGCGACCGAGAAGGACATCCGCGCCTTCGCGGCCGAGCGCATGGCTGACTTCAAAGTGCCGCGCAAGGTCATCATCATGGATGAGATCCCCAAGGGCGCGACGGGCAAGATGCAACGTATTGGTCTGGCTGAAAAGCTTGGCCTCGTGGAAAAGGCGTAAGTGCGATGAAGATCTGTGTGTTCGGCGCGGGCGCAATCGGCGGCTATATGGGCGTGAAACTGGCCCAGGCGGGGGCGGATGTGAGCCTTGTGGCACGCGGCCCGCATCTTGCAGCAATGCAGGACAAGGGTCTCACGATGATCGAGGAAGACGGCGCACCCCAAACAGTGCAAGTGACGGCGAGCGACAATCCGGCGGAGTTGGGCGTACAGGACTACGTGATTGTCACGCTCAAGGCCCATTCCGTGCCGCCAGTGGTGGACAAGATGCAGCCGTTGATCGGGCCAGATACCACTATCGTTTCAGGCGTAAACGGCGTGCCGTGGTGGTATTTCCACAAGATCGGCGGCGATCTGGAAGGCACCCGGCTTGAAACAGTGGACCCAGGCAACGCGCAGTGGGATGGTTTTGGGCCGGACCGTGTGCTTGGCTGCGTCGTCTACCCGGCGGCCGAGGTGTCCGAACCGGGCACGATCAAGCATATCGAGGGCAACCGGTTCTCATTGGGCGAACCGGATGGCTCAAAGTCCGACCGAGCGGTGGCACTGTCCAAGGCATTGATGGCGGCAGGTCTCAAGGCGCCTGTGCGCCCTCGGCTGCGCGATGAGATCTGGGTGAAGCTTTGGGGCAACCTGTCATTCAACCCGATCTCCGCGCTCACCCATGCCACGCTCGACGTGCTGTGCACCGATGATGGCACCCGCGCCGTGGCGCGCAACATGATGCTTGAGGCGCAGACCATCGCAGAAAAGCTGGGTGTGAAATTCCCCATCGACGTGGACCGCCGGATTGATGGTGGTGCCGCGGTCGGTGCGCACCGCACCTCGATGTTGCAGGACCTCGACCAAGGCCGCCCGATGGAGATCGACGCACTTGTGGGCTCGGTGCAGGAACTGGGCCGCGTGACCGACACGCCGACCCCCACAATCAACACCGTTCTTGCGTTGATCAAACTGAGAGGACGCAGTGCGGGCTTGTATGTATAGGTGACGTTGGGCGGAAAGAGTAAGTTGGCTGTAGGTGAGACCTTCTTGTCGATTTGGAAGATGTCAGACATCCAATGAAAGCAACCAGAACGCTCGGAATTCATCAATCTAACCCGATTTCTCAACCGCACTTTTTTCTTAGGACAGACTGACCAGCGGCGTTCAATCCACGGTGCCAAGCGCGGGTTTACCAGAACTCGCGAGACAGTTCCAAACCATCTTCGCTCAAGTCAGTTTCGCCGTGCCTAAGTAGCCGTGCTCGTCTGTGATTGCCAATTTGGACTGATTGTTGCGCTTGTTCCGTGCTTCATACGCCAAAGTCACAGACTTAGCGCCATTGTCCGTTTTAGAGAGCTCTACTGACAAAGTTTTCGATCCCGACAGTGTACTATTCTCGGTTGGGAGAAATTCGATATCTGTCCTGAACCAGGATTGTCTTATCCGCACATCAAATCTGACAGACATTACAAACCTACCTCGACCCCGCCCATACAAAGCGCAGTGCGAGAGTGTTGGACTTCACAACATACGCAGCTTTCACGATTTCCATCGTTCGCTGATTTATGCCCTTAACGCCGCTGTAGCAACGGCCAACCCGGTGTGCGGCCATGGTGTGGTCCGGTTTGGTTGCCGGTGCCTCGTCGGCCTCTGGATCATCGGCACGATGCTTCTCGGGGCGGGTGGACGATATCCCAATGCACTGTGCGGTTCCAGTCAGGCTTCCGGCATCTTGCGGACGAATGCTTTGGAATGGCCAATCAGCCTGCAATATCCCCTTAGATCATGACGCTGGCCCAACTGGCTGCAATCCACACTCCTCCGGTTAAGTGATATCAGCATGACGTCGCAGCATGGCCGCGATACTGCGCGCAGCAACGCGTCGAGGCCTGTCACCAGCGGGGATATCTTTTGGCGAAGGGGCCCCCGAAAGAGTCTCTGATCGCAGGGCGAGAATGCCGGCGGGCGTCAGCCCCGTGTTCCGTTCGTGAACATGATCGGGGCCCAGCTCCATAAATGCCACCATCCAGCAGCGCCTGCCACCCCACCGGGTCAGCCAATTCAGACCGAGGGCTCTCGTGCGCGAGACGCTCATCTCTCCGACAGCGTGACATCCGGCAAGCGTTACCCATCGCATCTCGTCCGATCCGGCCTCGCGCAGAGCAAACGCGGGAAACGTCGCAAACGGCGCGTTTACGCCAGTGACCTGAACATCCGGCCAAGGCGCTGACCACGTCTGCCCGTTTTGTTGCGTCCAGATCAAGCCGCGTGCGCAATCAAGGGCCAACGGAGCGGACGTCTGTCGCATCACGAGAAAAAGCCAGATGGGCGGGACAACAAATACAGCGATCCATACGATCCGCTCGAGATAGAAATAGGTCGATATTTTCTCTGCAAGCGTCGTGAACTGAGAGGCTTCGCCAAAGATGCGACGGAACTGGCACCATTCAGATCGAGCATAATTTACGAGCGATGCGTCAAGAGAAATCTTCTCGCACCACTCCGCCGGAAGTCATGAAGTGCTGATGGCACGTTCGCCCGCCGCGCGCGAAAAACTGCAAGACTTCGGAGGCCTCGATAATCAGAACCACTGCGTAGATGGGAAAGAAAAACCCACAACTGATTGCCCAACGGGCCGCGATACTGTCTCCGCCGGCTCGCAAGAGTGCGCGATTTTCATCGATCTGAAGAACATGCGGTCCCATATATGGAATGATTTCAGAGTCTTTGTCGACGGGACCAGGCACGCTGCTTTGCCACTCAGCAATACCAAAGAAACGCGCGGCCGGAGACGCCTTTATCTTGGGATCGCCCAGCAATTCCATGGCAACGACAAAAAACTCAGCTATCACGGATCAATGATTGCAATCGGTGCACGTCTCGTTTGTTTGATCCTTCGAAAGTATCGCGCATCCAATGCAGCCTTTCCCAATCGGCCTTGATGCTCTCAACCGCAGTCGCGCTTGCGATGGCGTCAGTCAGGATCTTACCTGTCGTGTCGAACCGCATCGACGAACTTCGCAAAAGTTGCGGGGCTCGGTCTGCGCAGGGGCGAAAACGACCGGGCGTGTTTAAAAGAGCGGATCTTGCGTACCCTTATGGCAACGTCTGCGCGCAGCCAAAGAGAGGATACCACGGTCCAGTGAAACTCACGTCGCGCCTTAGCCATTGGATCGCTATTTTGGCTCTGGCAGGCATTGGCTTGTTCGGTTTTCAGCACCGCCATGGCTCAAATGGAGCGCTTGCCAAGGAAGATTATAAATCAAGTAGATTTGAGTTTCAGGATGTCTGCCTCGGGCGCCACCAAGTGACCCTGCCGGTCGGTTGGGACATGACCCTACATGTTTTTTCGCCGGAAACCTTGGCATATCGCGCCTAGAGACGGAACAAGAGGGCGCAGAGGACCTCTGGCGCGCGCGTGTTGCGGCGTTGAGGAGCGGCACAACCAACGACAATGGCCAGAAGATCACTTTACGATGGTTCGAGCCACAAGGGGACGCGATTATTCTGGGCCATAGCGTGCCACTAAAGGAGGGCTGGCCCGAATTCCCTGTCACCGTGGAGGGATGGATTGAAAGAGAAGGTGCCGTTTTGCACGTGGAAGGCGTGCCGCCAGAAGAAAACGCGACACCGCTTTTCGCCGCCGCGCTGCTTGGACGATTGCGCCCTGAGCCCTGGCAGCGCGAAAACCCCGGCGCCTGTTTCAATGGCGGGTATCTGACTGGTCCCGCCAATCTTGAAGAGGCGACCTACATCGTTCTCAAACAGAACGTCGCTTCGGTTGACGCGGAGGTTACTCTGACCGTCGACCTCTCCGTTATGCTCAACCGCAGTGGGGTGTTTGATCCTGCGCGTTTTGGCGACCTCACGCGCAGACTTGATATCGCTGGCGTGCCGGGAGGAGAGCGGGTCGCGATCTGGAAAGGTGAAGTTTCCCGAACTAGTGGGTTCGAGTTTCTGGTAACTGCCGGGGGCCAAGTCGATGATCACGGTATCCAAGCTCGGGCGACGATGAACCGTCAGCATCAATTCCCGGATACGCCGCCGCTGACCGCTCGGGAGGCCTTGGTGATCTGGCACAGTGTTCTTCGGTTCATTGCACGGGTGGGTTTTTGATGTCGGAGGTGCTCCCGATCAAAATCCGTATCGCGACGTTGATGTCCGCGATCTAGTTGGCGCTTGCCCCGGCCTCTGTATCAGGGAACACCGACAGTCTTCTGGCACTGGAACAAACGAATGGAGCCATAACCTTCTGGAAGCAGACGACAGCGCGGGATGAACCAAGCGCGGTGTTCCGAAACGTCGCGCGTGGAGCGCCGGACCGCTGTTACACATATGATCCGCAGCCGCGGCGTCTGACGACTGACGCGGATGATATCACTTGTTTGTCCTATTTGCTCGCTGCACCGCCTTTCGTGACCAGCGAACCAGAACCCTATGACATAATCGGTGTCCCAGCCTTTCAGGTGGGCCCACTGTCCGAGTATTCGACAGGCCTCATGGCTGCGGACGTCCAAGGGATCGCCCATTGTGGCGAACGCGACCGGTGCGACCAGATTTTCGTGCGTGGAGTGTTGGAAGCCGACCTTATAGCCCAGTTCGTTGACGCCGCTCAGAAAGGTCGGCGCATGAGAGTTGTAGGTCCCGCAGTATGGCATCTGGAGTCGATCGACATGGTGATCGAGAATGTGACAGCAGCGGACTAGAAGCGGTCTTTGTGGCATTCATCGATCTGCTCGGTCGAACGCTGAACCAAGCTGAGCTTACTACCTAATATCAATTTGTACTTTCGCCTGCGGCGGAAATTCGTAAAGCGCGGCGGCAAATGGCTTCCATTGAGAACCCGAACAGGCGCGCAAAACGCGACGCTCGTGCGGCCGCCCTCTCAGATCGAGATAGCGGAAAACCTTTGCAACGACCCTTGTGTGACCATCAACTCGGCCTCATAGGCCAGCGCCGCATCAAACACCTGCTGGTCGTGATAGGGTCGGGCCACGAGCTGAATGCCCGTCGGGCAGTTGTTTCCGGCGACCCCGGACGGCATGGACAGAACCGGGTGACTGCTTAGCATGTTGAACGGCACTGTTAGCGCCCAGCCCAGCACCGGATCGACCACGCGCCCATTGATCTCCAACACATCGCGGCTGTGATCAAACTCTGCCGGAACAGCGGGCACTGCTGTGGTCGGGCACACGAACAGATCGTAGTCAGACATCACAGCGGCAAATGACTGTCCTATACGCCCAGCCACGCCCAAGGCTCCGTAAAAGTCCGTCGCCGTGCTGGCCGTTCCAATGTCGATCCACGTTTGAGTGTACGGGCACATCAAATCTGCCTTGCCCCGGGATTCCGCCGCCATCCAGCTTGAAAAAATGTGCCCAAGATGCGTCTTGGCCGCATCCATCACGGACCAGTCCCAAGGCAGCGATACTTCCTCGACCGTCGCCCCACACGCCCGGAACACTTCAAGCGCGCGCAACGTGTTTTGCGCCACCTCAGGGTCGATTTCAAAGAACCCAAGATTCATCGAATACGCGACGCGCAGGCCCTTCAGTGACTTGATCTCGGACGTCACATGCAGCTTTGGGCGCAGGGTTGTCACATCGGCGGGGTGCGGGCCACACATCGCGTTTTGCATCAGAATGATGTCTGCGACCGACCGGGCCAGTGGGCCGGTATGGCAAAAGTAATCCAGGTTGAAGGGCGGCGTGACCGGGTTGCGGCCCTTGGGCGGCTTGTACCCGACCACACCGCAACAGGATGCGGGCGCGCGGATGGATCCGCCTATGTCAGACCCCATGGCAAGGGTTGCCGCCCCCGCCGCAAGGCTTGCAGCCGCCCCACCAGACGATCCCCCCGGTGTCAGCGCCGTGTTCCAGGGATTGCGCGTCACGCCCCCAGCCCGGGAATGGGTAGTAAGGGCGCCACTGAATTCCGGCGTCCGCGTGCTGCCCAGCAGTGTCGCGCCCGCCTGCACCATTGTGTCATTCTCTGCCGTTGTGCTGGTGCGCGGGGCAGGGTCCGTCGTGAGCGAACCATAGGTCGTGGGCCACCCCTCCAGACTGCCCGCATCCTTCAGTGCAACACAAATCCCTTCCAACGTGCGCGGAGCAGCCCCTTGCTCCATATACCGGGCCTCGGCCTCGCGCGCCGCGTCCATGGCCCGCGCGCCATCAAGGAAGGCGTAGGCATTAATGGAACTTTGCGTCGCCTCTGCCCGCGCCAGAATGGCTTGCGTCATCTCAACCGGGGACAGGTCGCGGCGTTTGAAGCGGGTCAACGCCTCGACCGCGCCCATAAAGCACAAGTCATCCCCCATGCGGCGCGGCCCCGGTCACAGCCAGTACGCTGTCGGCCAACACATCCATGATCTGCGTCAACTCCGCATCCGTGCAAATATAAGGCGGCGCGATGGCCAGCACGTCACCGATCACGCGAAAGAAAACACCGCGCGCCTGCGTCTCGGCTGCCACTTGTTGGCAATGACCCGAACCTGCCGCGAACTCGACACAGGCCAACATCCCCAGACAGCGCACGTCGGCCACACCCGGAAACTGCCGGATGCCTTCCAGCCGTGTCTGCATCATACCGCCCAAATGCTTGACATGAGTGGGCAGGTTCATCTCTTCGTAAATATCCAGGCACTCCATCGCCACAGCCGCCCCCACAGGGTGCCCGCCATAGGTGACGCCATGCCCGAACACCTCATAGGTTTGGGCCAGCCCCGCAACGGTGTTGCGTACCTCATCTGTCATCGCCACGGCGGACAGCGGGAACAGGCCCCCCGTCAACTGCTTGGCCATCGTCATCATGTCGGGTTCGATCCCATAGGTCTCGCACCCAAACCACTCCCCCGTCCGGCCAAAGCCGGTGATGATCTCATCCGCGATCAGCAGGATATCGTGTCGGGCCAGTACATTCTGCACCTCGGCCCAATATCCCTCGGGGGGCATGATCACTCCGCCAGCCCCCATCGCAGGCTCTCCAATAAAGGCGCCGATTGTATCCGCCCCTTCCCGACGGACCAGCGCATCCAGTTCCGCCGCGCGACGTTTGGAAAATGAGACCTCGCTTTCGCCCGGTTCGGCATCCAGCAGGTAATGCGGTCGGCCCGTGCGCAACACCATATCGTCCGGCACGTCAAAGCCGTCATGTGTGGCGGCCATCGCCGTCAGCGCAGCACTCATCGTGCCAGACCCATGGTATGCCGCATCACGCGAAATGATCCGCTTTTTGTTGGTCTTGCCACGCGCATTCTGAAAATAGCGCACGATCTTGATGGCCGTATCCACAGCCTCCGATCCGGCGGTGCCGAACAATACATGGGCCAGCCCGCCGGGCAGCTTTTCCACCAATCGCGCGGCCAGTTCCTCGGACGGGCTATGGGTGCGTCCCAGAAAGCTGTGGTAGTACCCAAGGCTGTTCATCTGCGCCGCAGCCCGCGCCGCCAACCGGTCATTGGTCAAGCCCAGCGGGCAACACCACAGGGCCGATACAGCGTCGATAAATGTGTTTCCATCTACATCGGTCACCCGGATGCCATCTGCCTGCGCCATGCGATGCGGCGGATGTACCTCAGCGCCAATCAGGTCGGTAAATGGATAAAGCTGTGACATGAAACGATCCGCTTGTTCAGTAAGACGCCGATGCAATCAAAGGCGATTTGCCCCATTAGCCAGCGCGGCTGATATCCTGTCAAAAGGGTTTTTTGGTTGCGCACGATTGGCCTTTGAACGGGCGGGCGCCGATCAGTCCGCCAACACCTCCGTCGCACGCGGCATGCGGCCCAAACTGGGGCTGATCCGACGTGCCCAGTTCGGCCCCAGCGTCATGGCCTCGGCATAGGCGAATCCCCGGCCCGAAAGATGCGAACAAGACGGGTCTGCTCGGCGCGGCGGTCCGCTGCGGCCGCCAACCGCACCCGCAACGCGTCGCTTTCGGGACCGATGTTATGCTGCTCCATCTCTGTCCCGACGCGGTACTTGTCATACCAGAACACGCGCCCCTTCACGGTCACGCGGGTCGCAGTGCCGCGCAGATCAGACGCAGCATCATCCTGCAACAAACGCAGCAGATCGTGATAAGCGACAGAGCCGATTTGAGAATGGATGCACATCGCATAATCCAGTAAGAGAAAAATTTACTGTTCAATTGAACGCTAAAACCCGAATTCCGGCTCCGTAGCAAACACGAACCGGCACAATTGGTCGGTTTCGATTTACCGCTCCGCAAATCGGCTGGGTGTGCGCAGGGACAGCGTCTCATCTGCGATCAGCTAGAGCGAATGCGACAGCACCGTCACTTATCTGGGTCAGTTGGGCGAAGAGAAGACAGACACCTCCTCAAGGTGTGACGTCCGTTTGGCGAACGGTTCCAAAAAGACTTCTCCAACATTCGCATACTGACAACTCGGTTCGAAACGACTACGCCGCTTACCCGTGCCTCGCCCAATACGGGCGGCCGTCCGCGACACGGCTGAAACTCTGAACGAAAGCACCGGAGCCACGGTCGAACAACGCCGTCGCAATGCGGAAGACGCACGCCAATTTCGCGACGCGTAGAGCGCTCGTCGGTTTTCTTTCGACCGATCTATCACTCCCCGCGCAATAACAGGTCGGATCGTATCACATCATCAGAAGGCAATGTTGACCTTGATGGCCTGCGTCCGATCCCCCGCGCTTTCAAACGCCGTGACGGCATCGTCGACGTTCATAACGTGCGTGATCAGCGGCCGCACATCCAATCGGGCCGTCCGCATCATGTCCACCGCCGTGAAGAATTCCGCGTGAAAGCGGAACGAGCCTTTCAACTGCAACTCTTTCGCTGTCATCGCTTGCATCGGCAGTGTCATGTCGCCGCCCAATCCCAGCTGCACAATGGTAGAGCCTGGACGCATGGCCGGAACGGCTGAGGCCAGCGCAGAGGCCACACCGGAACATTCAAACAATGTGTCGAAGTGCCCCTTGTCGGCTTCAAACCTTTGCAAGCCATCCGGCGCTTGCGCGATGTTGACCGTGGTATCCGCACCAACCTCGCGCGCTTTGGCGAGCGTGAAATCGGAAATATCCGTGGCGGCAACCTCAACCGCGCCCGCAGCACGGGCAACAAGGACAGCCAGCAAACCGATGGGGCCGCATCCGGTCACAAGCACCCGTTTGCCCATCAAGTCGCCCGCTTGGCGTGCGGCGTGCAATACAACGGCGAGCGGCTCGGCCATCGCGGCCTCGCCCACGCTGAGATCACCGGCTGGGGCGCATTGCGCCACGTCCGCGACGATGTATTCGCGGAACGCACCCTGAATATGGGGGAAGGGCATCGCGGAGCCGTAAAACCGCATGTTCAGGCAATGGTTCTGTTTGCCTTCGGCGCAATAGCTGCAGGACATGCAGGGCCTGGACGGGGAGACAGACACCAGATCACCGATGGCCAAGTCTTCGACGCCGTCGCCCAACCCGCTCACATGGCCGGACACCTCGTGGCCAAGGATCATCGGTTCGCGCAACCGGATCGCGCCAAAGCCACCGTGGTTGTAGTAATGCAGGTCCGATCCGCAAATCCCGCCAGCAGCCATTTTGATCAGCACCTGACCGGGCCCCGGAGTGGGCGTGTCGCGCTCTTCGATCCGCAAATCCTTGGCCGCGTGGGCAACGATGACTTTCATGAGGGACCTTTCAAAGAGCCGCTATTGGTTGTGTATGGCTGCGTCTGAACAGTGTTGCGCTTTGGGCAGGCCGGGGCAAGCACCGGGCGTGGGCCACTTTTCAGGAACGCGATCTTGCGCATGCTATTCTCTTATTGACAGGTTGTGTTATCGGTATCATGGTATCGGTAACAATCAGTAATCGTCAATCCTGCAATACCAATTCCGGAGAACCGCATGCCCCGCCTTTTCTCACTTGATGGCCGTCGTGCCCTGATCACCGGCTCGTCTCAGGGCATCGGGTTCGCCCTTGCCAAGGGCCTCGCGGATGCAGGTGCAGAGATTGTTTTGAACGGGCGCGACACCGCCAAGCTGGCAACCGCCGCGCAAGAGCTGACGGCGCACGGGGCGACTGTGTACACGCTTGCTTTTGATGCCACCGACCACGATGCGGTGCGCAACGCTGTCGACGATTTCGAAGCGCAAAACGGCTCCATCGACATCCTGATCAACAACGCAGGCATGCAGCATCGGACAGAGCTGGAAAACTTTCCGGCTGATGCGTTCGAACGCCTGCTCCAGACCAATGTCGCCAGCGTGTTCCATGTGGGGCAGGCCGTTGCCCGCCATATGATTGGCCGCGGCGCGGGCAAGATCATCAACATCGCCTCTGTCCAGTCTGCGCTGGCCCGGCCAGGTATCGCCCCCTACACCGCAACCAAGGGCGCTGTTGCAAACTTGACCAAGGGAATGGCGACCGACTGGGCCAAACATGGCCTGCAATGCAACGCCATCGCACCCGGGTACTTCGACACGCCTTTGAACGCGGCCCTTGTGGCGGACCCTGAGTTTTCCGCATGGCTTGAAAAGCGCACGCCCGCCGGGCGCTGGGGTCAGGTGGACGAGTTGGTCGGGGCGGCTGTGTTTCTGTCGTCAGCTGCGTCAAGTTTTGTGAACGGCCACACACTGTATGTGGATGGCGGCATCACGGCATCGCTTTGATGCGAAATGCTTTTCGGGGGATGATGACATGAGCGAAAAGATCGCCTTGATCGGGGCAGGGGCCATGGGCGGTGCCATCGGAACGCGTTTGTTAGAGACTGGCAATACACTGCATGTCTTTGATCTGGACGCGGCACGGGTGGCCGAACTGGTGGCCAAGGGGGCGGTTGCGGCTGCTTCTGCTGCCGAGGCCGCGCGTGACGTGGATTTCGTGATCACCAGCCTGAATGCGTCCCGCATCGTGGGCATCGCGGCCTTTGGCGCGAACGGGATTGCGGAGGGGGCCAAGCCGGGCACTGTCATCATCGACATGTCGTCGATTGAACCCGAGGCCACGCGTGAATTTGCAAAACAAGCGGCGGAGCTTGGGTTGGCTTGGGTCGACAGCCCTTTGTCCGGTGGTGCGCCGAAGGCTTTGATCGGTGAGTTGACCTTGATGGCCGGAGGCGAGGCTAAGGATGTCGAGCGCGCGCATGTGGCGCTCAAGCATGTGGCGTCGAATTACACCCATATGGGGCCGTCCGGGGCAGGGCAGACCACCAAGCTGATCAATCAGGTGCTGTGTGGTCTGGGATTTCTGGCTGTGGCAGAGGCCACGCAACTGGCGCTGGACGCGGGTGTGGACGCCGAAAAGATCCCGCAGGCGCTGAAGGGCGGGCGGGCAGATTCGGCTCTGTTGCAGGAGTATTTGCCCCGTTTCGTCACCAAGGATTATCGGCGCACGGGCCGGATCGACAACATGGTCAAGGATTTGAACGCCGTGAATGATCTGGCCCGACAGACCGGAACATCCATGCCCATGACCGCCTTGTGTGCCGAGATTCATCGAATGCTGACTGCCGCCGGATTGGGTGGTGAAGATCAGGCCGCCGTCATGGAGTTTTTCAACGGCGCGAAAGAGGAGATGCCCCAATGATCACACGGTTTGCCCTGTTCGAAGGGTCGGTGAAACCCGGCCACACGGATGCTTTTCGTGCCGCTGTGCTGGAGCGGTTGGTGCCCCTGTGGCGTCAATTTCCCGGCAACACGGATGTGCGTGTGATGTTCAGCGATGACCGGGACGAAGGGGCGCCTGAATTCCCTCTGATCCTGGCCATCACCTACCCGGACGAGGCGGCAATGCAGAGCGCTTTGAGCAGTCCCTACCGCGCCCAATCCCGCGATGTGACAGGTGAGATCGTGTCGGAGCATTTTGACGGCCGCATCCACCACCATGTGACCCAATTGAACGAATACCGGGCCTGAGCCATGGCCACGCGCATCACCATGCGGGATGTGGCCCAAAAGGTGGGCATGTCCCCCATGACGGTCAGCCGCGCGCTGCGCGAGGACCGGACGGTGAATGCGGACACGCGGGCGCGGGTGCGGCAGGTGGCGGACGAGTTGGGCTATGTCTATGACAGCACGGCGCAGGCGTTTCGCACGCAGAAAAGCGGCTTTGTCGCCGTCACTTTGCCGTCGGTGAACAATGCAAACTTTGCCGAGACCTTTCGTGCTTTGACGGGTGGGTTGGGGGAGGCGGGATTGCAGCTGCTTTTGGGCAGTACGAATTACCGGGTGGAGCGCGAAGAGGAGTTGGTGCGCCAGCTTTTGACCCGCAATCCCGAAGCGCTTGTGTTGACTGGCGGGCATCATACGGAGGCCATGCAGTCACTGGTTCAGGGCAGGGGGCTTCCCGTGATCGAGATGTGGGACCTGCCGAGCCGTCCGCTGGGCCACGTGGTTGGCTTTTCCAACAGCGATGCGATGGCACATATCGTGGATCATCTGGAACAGACGGGGCGGCGCAAGCTAGCCTTTGTCGGGGCCTCCGAAGGGGCAGACATGCGCGGTGCGGTGCGCCGGGCCGGAGTTGTTGAGGCGGCCCGTGCCCATGGGTTGCCCGAGATCGCGATGGTCGATGCAGGGCCTGCGCCTGTCTCTATGCGCCACGGCGCTGCGGTGATCGAGGCGATGGGCCGAGACGTGGCGCGCTATGACGCGCTTGTGTGTGTCTCTGATCCAGTCGCTTTTGGCTGTCTGAGTGCTGTGCAGCGGATAGGGCTACGCGTGCCTGATGATCTGGCGATCACGGGTTTTGGTCATTTTGAGGTGGCCAAGGTGTCGAACCCCCGTATCACCACCGTCAACGTGCAGGCCGAGGATATCGGACGACAGGTTGTGAGCCTGTTGCAGGGCATTTTTGACGGCGAGGTCGATGCGCCAGTGCGGGTCGATGTGGGGTCAGAGCTGGTGGTGGGGGAGACGAGCTAGAAGCGTCCTGTGTCTCCTGTGCGGGACAAAGCTGCCGTTTACAAAGGCATTAAGAATGTCTGCTTTCAAATGAACTGCTGTTAATGATGATCAAATGATGTCGCCACGTAGGCATCAAGTGGCGTTTGAGTTTCTCTCGCGAGCCAAAACAGTAAGGTAACTGCCGATGCCATTTCAACGCTTTGCTGAACTGCAGTTTCGATGCTTTGAGGTTTGGGCGAATTTGTGAGCAACTCTACATCATTGAAAATGCTGTCGCGCCGTCTCTCATACCCATGTCCAAAGAGCCCTTCTTTTTCGATAAACTCAGGCAACTCGCTAGTTGCCACTCTCAAAAAATCGATGCCTCGTTGGGTTTCAAAGTGAATGCAGTCAATGACTTGAGACGGAGGAGCAAGACCGTTCCTTCCGCTGCAAAGATCGCCCATGCGTTGAAGGCAAGCAGACTGGAGCGTGTCGCGGAACTCCGTTTCAGCGTCATCAACAGCCATTAGGCACGCGACGTAATTTGGGTCGAGCTCTTGCGAGAAGTTGTCGGGAATGTTGTCAGCAAGGCCAATATTTGGCAGGCCAAATGTACCCGCCACCAAAAGAGTGGCAAAGACTTTTGCCGCGAACTTAGTTTCAGTCTCCATGGTGCGGAATTTGGTCCCCGGGTCTCGATCCTGCATGAGCTTCGCAGACATTCGTGCACTGCGCAGCATTTGTCAAAATGGGCTCTAGAGCTGACCTCGGATGTAGTGCAACATAAGCCGCGCTTAAGACCAAGGGCCTGCCAAGGACGGCCCATGAGAGACATTCATCGCACGCTCCTCTCGCTGCATTGTGGCCCGTCTAAACGGCCGTTCGCTGCGCGCGCGAGATCGGTGCTCTGTCGAACTCACATCTGTGGATGCCCCCCCCCGTTAATGCAAGTCATTTTTTGAGTGTTTTGGGAATGTGAACGGATGCGGTCATCTGTCAGGCCTGTTTATGCGGCGTTTCAGATGCCGCTGGACCGGTCTTTCAAGTCCTCTCGACGTGGGCGTTTCTATGTCAACTGAGACAGAGGAGCCAACACCTGCAGGAACTGATTGCCCGCTTGGAACAACGACCGCAAGCCAGTATGGAATAAAACAGTTGAGCCTGCAAAGGATCTACAGCTTCAGGCATAACGGCAGTTGCACCCTTGGATGCAGCAGGCCAGTGCCAGTGCCCTCACAGGGGCAGGCTTTTCCATTCGATGCGAGTTTACAACAAGGCCGCTTCCATTGATCCCAACAAGCCAGGTTGAACAGATAGGTTCGCGGCGCTTAGCAAGGAGAAATAGAGAGCGGTGTCCGAAGACACGACAGGACACCCAAGTTCAGCCTCAAAACGCGGTGTGGCCTCCAGCATTCTGACACCCGCGCCCGCGACAACAAGCGCATCTGAGTCGGGTACCTGATGTCGCAGCGACGTGAGCAGGCGCAGCACTGTGTCCATGTCTGATGTCGCGTCATGATCCGCGATGCTTGTGATGCTTGTGCCCGCGGTCAGGATGTCTGCGGAGGCAGTGGCCGCGACATCAAACCCGAATGCGCGCAAGGCGATTTCCGTCTGCGCGCGCCATTTCGGCGTGTAGTAGGGCGTGGCGACGGCGATACGCTGCGCATCCAGCGCTTGCAGCGCGTCGCAGATGGCGGTTCCGGCCATCACCACCTCACAGCCCGCAGCCTCAGCGATACTGGCCTTTCGCGCGAGGATATCAGCCTTCGTTGACAGCCCCGCCCAGACGAAAGGCGTACCTGTCATGCCGATTGCGCAGGCGCCAGCATTGCCGAGCAGGCGGGCCGCAACCTCAACCTGCGGCTGCGCGTTCGCGATGTTGCGCAGATCGTCGTACTCTAGGCCCGGCAAGGGCACCATCGCCTGTTGCATGCGCACCGGGGTGGCGCTGAGAGCGCGAAATTCATCCACCGATGGTTCGCACCAGTCGGGTGGTGACAGGATACCGATGATAGGCCCATTGTTTGATTGCCTGTCAGTCATTTGATTTTCTATCCCATCGCGCTTTTGGAGCGAGCTCATCTGCCTTGCCGCTTTGCAGGCGGCTAAGGGTGCCCGATTTTTGCCAGTGATACGTCTCGTCATCCAGATCGGCGGCAAATGTATCGAGCCGCAACCCAGCTGTGCGCGGTACTGTTCGGCCAGCCTCAAGCAGGGCATCATACCGCGGCCGCATGTACTGCTTCTTCTTCACATGATGGTGTTGGCAGGTGTCATAGTAACGCGGCGAAACGTCTTCCTCGATTACAATAACGCCTGCCTCTACGGCGGCATCAAACAGTTTGCGACCCACCGCGCTGCGTACGAGGACCGCGTTTGAGCCCTTGTCCTCGTCTGCGGTTTCCCAGTCAGGCACATCGTTCGGCCATATATCACCGGCCGAAATATCAGCAGCTTCCCCCGGACCGTCCGGGCAGACTTTGCATCGGAACGGCAACTGCCACGAGGTTTCCTCGATGCCACCATAAGGCTCAAAGAAATTTGCAGTATGCTTATGCCCGTCACGTGTCTCGAACTCGGTGTCGCCCGGGCACATGTCGCCGCGATAGGCAAACCGGGTCAGATTGTCACGATCCGTCTGACGCTGCGCCAGGAAATCATTCATTTGCGGCGGCGGAACAATGCCGCCACAGACTGGCGTCATGCAGATTTTCACAAGCCGGTCCACCCGGGGGTCGTAACGTGCAAGATTCCGGACCGCCGAGATATCGCAGGGCTTGCCGATAAAGGCGAAAGGCTCGCCAATATCCAGAACATCACTCATGATCTCAAGAATGGGAGTTGGACCGTAAATGGAGCTTGTGCCGTGTGCCACATCAGCAGCCGTTCGGCTGATGTGTGGCACTCCGAAAGTCAGATCGTCTTCCGATTGTCTCGCGTGATAGATAAACGCCACTTCGGATTGATCGAGCAAGAACTTGGCAAGCGCTGTCAGCACACCGCCACTTGCCGCCTTGATCCGAGTCGTCTCATCCGCGGCATGGGCGCGGACCATCGAGGAAATCGGCCCCCAGACCGGATCAATCGCAAATCCCTCGCCCTGCAAATGCGTTGGTAGGCTTTCCAGACGCGTGGCGGGGCAGACATCATATATCCGGTCAACAAGCTCGTGGTTCAGCGGGACAAGCGCCACTGGGCGCTGATATCCAGTCTGGACCGTCTCCATGCTTATGCGGTCGCGGCCCGCCAGAGAGGCGCACAATCCGCAACCAATGCACATCCCATCTGTCACGATTTTTTCAAGTCGTTCACGCGGTGTCACGGTATTTCTCATTTACCTTCAATCCTTTGCGCTCATTCGGGCATATAAAGTTTAACCGTCGAGTCAGGCGTTTTGACGAAACCATCAGTCGTCGCCACCCGCCGCCTGGCGCTTGGCATTAATCTCGGTCTGGCTGTTGGGGCCGACGAACCACTGATCGCGGCTGCGGTCCTCGAAGATGATCCAGCTGTGATCCGGTGAGCCGCCCAGAACCTCGCGAAAGACCTCGCAGATGCCTTTGGCAACCGCCTTTTTCTGGGCTTGTGTGCGTCCTTCAAACATTTCGATTTTCACAAGTGGCATTATGGTTCTCCTCCGGAATGAAACTGCGGTACCCACGCCAAGCTCAGCGGCAGCAGCAGCGTCAAGGTAGGCTTGGGCCAGAAAGATATCGCAGGTGGCACCATCGCGATGATTGAAGAAAATCGCGCCTTCGAACTGGGTGTAGTAGGTTCCGTTCGATTCGCGTGAAGCCATCGCATCCAGCAGCAATCCCGTGCTGCGTGGAACTGTGTGACCAAGTGCCAAGGCAGCGTCGCAGCGGACGCGCATAACCCGTTTCTTGGTCACATGATGATGCTGACATGTGTCATAGAATTCAGGTGTGATTGCGCCGTCGACTGTCAGGTAGCCCGCCTTGCAGGCCTCCTCAAATAATTCCTGACTAATTTCTGTGCGAACGATGACAGCGTTGTAGCGGGGATCTGATCCTGCCAGTTTAGGATCGAGGACATCGTAAACCCATTGATCCCCCGCTGCTATGTCCGCACTTTCGCCCGGCCCGTCAGGACAAAGCTTGCAGCGCAGCGGCAATGCACAGGTGGCTTCGCCGTCGTCGCCATGAAGATCCATCATGCTGGCGGCACCGCTTTGGCCGGTCGAGGTTTGCCACTCGGTGTCTCCCGGGCATCCATCGCTCCGGTATTTAAAGCCGGTCAATGTGGCCGGGTCCACATCGCGTTCAGCAAGGAATTCTTCCGTGCGTTTGGGGGGGACGTAGCCACCGTAGACCGGGGTCAGCCAGTATCGCACAAGTTGGTGCACACGTGGCTCCCTCCGCGCCAGGTTTCGGGCTGCGGCCAGATCACCAGGTTTGCCGACAAGCGCAAACGGCTGGTTCAGGTCAAGGGCTTCGCGCAAGCGCTCCAGCACCGAACCCGGCCCATAGATCGAACCGGTGGTGCGGTGCAGATCTTGGCTGCTGCGGGAAAATTGCGCCAGACCGGCTGTGTGTCGATCCGGCGATGGCGCCGCCTGCAAGATGAATTCCACGCGACCCTGAACCAGCAGCAGCCGACAAAGCGCTGTGATCACCCCACCGGTGGCAGCCTTAATCCGAGTATCGGGGGCTGTAGCATGGGCGGTCCACATCGCCAGATAAGGCCCCCAAATCGGATCGACAATCGTGCCGGTCCCCTGAAGGTTAGGTGGCAGCCCATCCAGCCGTGTGGAGGGGAAAAGATCATAGATTTCATCGACCAACTCTTGCGACAAAGTGCCAGTGTCATGGGGGCGCAGATCACCGTTGCGCACAAATGCCATGCGGATTTTTTCGGGCCCAGCAAGGCTGGCACAAAGGCCACATCCGATGCACATGCCGTCACAGACAATCTTGTAGAGCCGATCCTTGCCCAAATCGCGGGAACTTGTCGCGTTCATTTCATTGTCCCGAAGGGGGCCGCCCGACATGCGTCATCCAACCCAGGGATCCATCGCGAAGATCAACGCCCAATGCCCGCGCAAGGCCCCAGACCATTGCACCGTCCGCGCCAATGACCGGTATGTCGAATTCTTGCTCCAAACCCTCAATCAATCCAAGAGTGGAAACACCAGCGTCACCGATCAGCATACCATCGGCCTTTGGGTCTGCCTTGCGGACTGCGCGGGCCGCTTCCACGAGACGCTCATTCGCTAGAGGCCAGCCAAGATCGCCGACGACCTGTATCGGGTCAGACATGCCTAGTTGCTCCATCGACATCATCACCTTGCGTTGAAACCCGCAGTCGCGCAGGAAATGCGTCCAGCGTGCGCGCCAGTCAGGAGGATAGTACGTGGTACAGCATGCGGGTCTTGTAATCCCCAGCGCCCGGCAGGCCTCGACGATTGACAGACCCGGCAGAATGAATGCACACCCCCGGCGGCTGCCGAAACCCGGTCCTGCAAGGCGCGCGCACCCGCTTGCGTCGGGTCTGCTGCCCAGGTAATCGGCGTGCCCGTCAGCATAACCGCTTGGCATCCGGCTCTTTTCAGAGACCGTGCGGCGACCATCATTTCAGGCTCGGTAGTGGCGATACTGTCGAGGGTGAAATCAAAGTTGATCGCAGACATTATTGTCCGCTGAACCCGCAGATCAGATGTGACCAGACCGCGAAAACGATCCGGGGTCGGGTCACACCAATCCGGCGGCCTGGCCACACCTGCGATCAGTGGGTCCGATAGTGTGGCTAGGTCCGACATGGGAATACCTATTATCGATGAGGCAAATTGTCGACTTTTTCGCGGTGGCTGCCTAATTTTGAAAAATAAGATATACTATTTCCCAATGGTCAATATTCCGACGCCTTGCAATGCCGCCCATCTCCCAAGATCGTTGTGTCGCTTTCAAATCCGTTGCCAGCCCAAAGCAACTAAGAACGATCTCAGGTCCGGGTGATTTTGACTTTCAGAGGATTGCAATTTTCGACAGAAAAAGCGCCGCCAGCCGTTCTATGCAAAAGCCCACCCGTTTCAGCTTGCTGTACAAAGTGCCGGACGGACTACAGGAAGGGGAAGGCGTTCGCGCCTCCGTCCACAAGAATTGTCCGGCCCGTGAAGCTTGCCGAAAGAGGCGAGGCAAACGTGGAACATATCGCGCCGATGTCATCTGCCTTCGCGAAGCGGTTTGTTGGTATCTGCTGCAAGCGTGTCTGGCGGACCTCATCAAGTGACTGCCCTAACTCTCGAGAACTCTCGAGCCCGACATTCGAAGTGTTTATCGAGACCTTCGGAACGCACAGGACCAGGCGCAACGCTGTTGATCGTAACGCCGTGCGGCCCGATTTTGCAGGCAACCATGGCGCTCGCATGGGTCAAGGTCGCCCTTAGCGCGCCGGCAACACCAAACGCGGGACTACCCTCGAAAGCGCCTGCAGCGGTGATGTTGATGATGCGCCCAAAGCCGCGATCCCTAATTGAAGGCAGGACAAGGTCAAGCAGCACCAGTGTGCATCCCACAATCGCTTCGGCCTGCGCGCGCCACACGGCGGCCTCAGTCAGCGACCCCGCGGGGGTGGCGCCTGGATTGGTTATGAGAACATTCGGCGCAGGCATGATAGCAGCGATGCGGTCTGCCAAATCCTCTCTTGCAAGATCAGCAACAATTGGGTCGGCCTGTCTCCCGAAGGCTCTGATGGCCTCGCACGCCTGAGCCAGGCGCTTTGCGTCACGGGCCACCAGCCAGACCCGCACGCCTTCCCCTGCCAGAACCCGCGCGCAACCCAAACCAATTCCCGCAGATCCTCCACAGATGACTGCTGTCTTTCCGCCTATGTTTAGGTGCAAAGCCTATACTCGCATAAACTATTGCCGTTTCGCGAGCGTTTTTCAGCACCTGAAGTTGAGGGGCGAGTATCTTTCGACAAATCATATAATTGTTTGCGATGCCGCCAAGGTCAACTAAAGCCGCGCGGCAGAAACGTGATCAACATCCCCAGCTTATGATCAATGATCGAATTGAAACAATCTGCCTAGAACGCTTGCTAACCCGCAGTTCCCGTCGCAACTTCGTCCGCACTGTATATACTTGCACGACATTTTCGCAGCGTGTTGATCAAATGGCTGGTTTCGCTGCTGCACAGCAGCAAGAAAGAGCGCGCAATCGCCGGATTGTTACGCTGCGAGCGCGCGCAGCAAGGAAAACGAATTCACACAATGGGCTCGCAGCCGCCGGTAGATCGTCCGCAGCATGTCCGTTGGGCTCAGTGGCACCGCTGAGGACGGCCCGAACCGGACATAGAGCACTCGATCTGAATGCCGCTGCGCAATCCTTCGAAGCGGACCTTCCCTTTGGTTTTTACCGCTGCTGTACGATCGACTGTTCTCAATTGCTTGCAATACAGACGAAACCTCCGCCGCACACGCGAGGGTTGACCTAAAGACCGGGTTTCTGATCAACTTCAATTCATTGTTGATAAGCAAGGATTTATTCATTGGGAAGCGAGCAACTGCCTGATTACTTGAAGCAAGGTGAGGCAGCTCGCCTGTTCCCTGTCCTGTCTACCACATCAAAGGAAGGACGAACCACCTCAATTGTTCTAGCTTGTCTGTGCAAAATCGATGAGTTCGGTGCCCGGCTCTTATCATCCGTTGGTCAGCGGGTCGGCGCTCGCGCGAACGTCGACACTTACACCGAGGTGGTGTTTCACAGACAGAGTACAGGGATTAAAGACCGCCCTGATGGATTGATTGTCGTGCGGATCGGTAGCCGCGAATGGAGGGCGCTGGTTGAGGCCAAAGTTGGCAACAGTGAGCTCGATGCTGACCAAATCGAGCGCTATCGGGTATTGGCCAAGGAGAATGGTATCGATTGCGTAATCACTCTTTCAAACCAATTTGCGACTTCCCCTGATAGCCATCCGGTCGAGCAAGTCCGCAAGAGCCGCTCACGGGTGCCTGTCTATCATTGGTCATGGATGCATATCCTCACCACAGCGGACCTGTTGATCTCGGGAGAGCAGGTCGCCGACGTCGACCAGCTCGTTTTACTCAATGAATTGCGTCGGTTTCTGACGCATGAAAGTGCTGGCGTAAAAGGCTTTGACCGGATGCCCAAAGAGTGGACGGAGCTCAATAAGCTCGTCTCCTCTGGGGGTGCAATCCCAGCCAAGTCATTGCCTGCAAAGACAGTACTGGAAGCTTGGCACCAGGAAACCCGCGATCTGTCGATGATCCTGAGCCGCATGACAGGCAATGTTGTTACGGAGAAATTGCCACGCAAGCAAGTTGGCGATCCAGCGCTACGCCAGAAGGATGAGCTGTCGCAGCTACGGGAGAGCCATTGTATATCGTGCACTTTGATGGTCCCAGACGCCGCTGCGCCGATCAACGTGTCAGCAGACTTGGCTCGACGCTCACTGGACGTCGGAATGACGCTCAAAGCGCCTGAAGACAAGAAGTCGACGAAAGCTCGAGTAAACTGGCTTTTGCGCCAGTTGAAAGGAGAAAACGTTGACGGGCTATTCATCCGCCTACTCTGGCCTGGGGCGAGCGAACCAACTCAGTATCCGGTTGCGGACTTAAGGGTCGATCCAGATCTTGCGGCAGCCGGCAAGGAGCATCTGACGCCGCATGGCTTTCATATCTTCTTGTCAGAACGGCTCGGAGGAAAGTTCACCCAGCAGACCAACTTTGTCTCTGAACTTGAGCGGATCGTGCCAAAGTTCTATGGTGAAACAGGGTCCCAACTGGCCGCATGGGTTAAGAAAGCGCCGCAGATCAAGTCTGATCGGGCAAGTGGTCAGGATGTCTCTCCAAGTGCGCTTTCTGAAGATGCGGAAGAGTTTGGAAACTGAACCCTCACTCCCTGGGAATTAGCAAGTTGTGAGCGGCCCAATCCTGCCGTTCGCTCCTAAAGATAGTCGCTGCAGTGCGGCCCTCCGAACCTACTATTCGCTGCGCTCGCATAATCCGACGGCAGTCGAACTCACAGTCTGCGGACCAAGTGGGCTGTCGCTGCGGCTGCGCCAAAGACAGCTTCAACGATTTGGCAACATCAGGAACGGTCGTTTATGCTGGTGAAAAAAACGTGTGAGCTTTGGCAAACTGAAGCGATCGAATGTGGCCCAATCTCACCCTGAAAGCGACAACGCGCTCCGCAAATCTCGGATAACTGCCTGCATGCGCTGCAAGTAGGCTGATTGCTGGCGAATATCGTTTGACACGTTGTTCCAACGCGATGTGTTAGGAGAAACGTCACCCGTTCGTAGATCAGATGACAGCTTGGTTAGTGCCGTCTCGAAGTCTGAAATGACGCTGGGAACATTCAGCAGGCTTGTGTCGAGCAACACAAACCCGAGGCCTTCTTCGATGTGGTTCAACCAAGGCTCTGTGACTTGTCTGGCCAATGATGCTGTTTCCAGTCTTTGGTTCAGCACCGCCAACACCTCCGCCAAATCATGATAGTTGATGCGGATTGTCTGATCTTTGAATTTAAGAACTGTGTTCGCCATGCTTACCTCATTATGTCCACCGGAATATCCGACGATACCCGATTTTCAAGTTTTTGGCGCAACCTGTCCACTTGCGTCGCGCTTAGTCCTTCAGCATCAACGACAATTCGATCCGCGCCAGACTGGAAATTGGCCTCCTCGATGGTCGCCTCGTTCAGTCTATCTAAACGTTCTTCTGGAACTGCGCCGTCCACCCTTGGGACCGGTCCTTTGACTCCAATTCTTTCGCGCTTCGATTCATCGAAAAAATCGTAGGCGGGGTTCGCTGGGTCGGGACGCGTCAATGTAGTCCCTGTGGCAGCTTCATAGCTAGCACCTGCGCGACCTTCACGAGGCCGCTGAACACCATTTTCATTAGCGAGTTCAACGGACCGACGACCAAAATCATCAGGAAGATCACGTTCGTCGGGTATTGAAAGATTACCAATCTCATTAGCAACAATATTCGGCCTCGTCGCCTAGGAAATTGGTGTTGAAATGGTGTTACTCGTTGGATCGCCGGGAACGGGGGAGCCGGTGTTGTTTGGCAGGCCCAGTTCTTCGATAGGATAGGTTTCAAGCCACTGCTCGATCCGTTCCGGGGTGATACCGGGTAGCTCTCCCAAACGGCGCTCATCTTCTGTCAGTTCAGGGAAAATCTCGACCCAGCCCTGGGCCAGCTCGCCTGCCTGAAGCTGTAAATCGCCACGTGCGAGCGCATCACCAACGGCTTCAATGAAATCCTGCAAGGCCCGTTGTCTCGCAGAGTCGCCGCCAACGCCTGTCTCAAGAATGGTGCCCGGGTTCAACAACTCGTAAAGTGCCGCCGCTTCAGCGCCGATACGGGCAAATTCCGGGTCTTTGGGTAGAACCGGATACCCGCCGCTACTGATCCCTTCTTGCACAAGGGCATAAGCTGTTGCGGCCAGACGGCCTTCGATGGTTGTCACATCCACCCCTAGTCGCGCGGTTGCCTCATCTACGCGCCGATCCCGCATAGCGTCCGTCCAGTCTTGCAGCGCATCGGACGCAAGAAGCGCCGCGCCAACGCCGGTCAGCGCGCGCCAGCCACGTATCGCGTCAGGCGGATCGAGAGCAGGGACACTACCTGCCGCGGGGGCAAAATCGACAAGCACTACATTGCTCTGGACGCCGGGCAAAACAGGCTCAGCGTAGCAACGGCAATTGTGTGCTTCGCCTGGATGCCCACCTTCCGGCGGATCATCCCAACGGAAAACTCGGTCATCATGTGTAGCGTGGCTGTCTCGCACTTTGGCGTCATCCCGCGAGCGCCAGATGTACTGCACAATCGCGAGGTCTTCTTGCCGGAGCTGGTTGATCAGCCCTCCGAAGGCACGCAGAAGGTGTTCTTCCATCGCGGTTCGAAGTGGACGCAGTCGCTGCGAATGATTTTAGTATTGGCTGAAAATGCTCTCAAGGCGCAAGTCCATACATCAAGCGCCTCTGCCTATGCGTCCGACACATCTCGTAGATCGGCTTCGGTGACAGTTGGAACGGTGTCAGGTGGTGTCAGCGCGTTCAGGAGCATCCGGGTGTTTGCGGAAATCACCTGATCGAGGCGTTCACCAAAATCGGCCCGTAAAGCGGAATAGTTTGGAAAGGGCGATTTCAGTGACAATCCCGAGCGGCGACCGATAATATGGCCATCCCTCCGGATGAAATCGTACTGACCGCTGCCGCCATTCCTGACGAAGTCGCCGAAAACGTGTTGCATGGAACCTCCGCATTCTTGCGGAACAGCTTCTATTCATCATTGGTAAAAGAATCCTAAGACCACCGTTCGCTGTGCTTCGATGACGCTGATTACCCCATTTCCGAAAGAAACTGACATTCATTCGCTGTGCAGCGCCCGTTGAAATGGGTTCTTCGCAGCCGTCAGATGCGGTGTAGTATCAACTTCAACTGGAGTATTTCCCGGGCTGTGGACGGCCCATTGCCGACCTTTGTCCCACCGTCAAGATACTGCGCTCGCAGCCCGCACAGCCGATATTCGCTGCGACCGCAATATATGGATTGGTCCGAACTCACAGTCTGCGGGACAAAGCGGCCTTATGCGGGCGCGGCTATTGCTGACGCAGCATTCGTTCGCACTCGCAGCAGGTGATCCACTGCATTGCGGCAGTATCTTCAGACCGGCCATTCGCAGGCATGATTTCAAGCGGAGCCGTTACCGTACTTTCGCCGCGGCCGACACGGACACCACCGACGCGGACCAAGCTGACATTGGATTTGAGGTTTCGCCGACGCAGCATGTGTTCCTACGAGCGGCATAGCTATCGCTGCAACGCGGCGCAATGGATGTTGCATTTTGACATGTTGAAACCTTCCGCAATCGGTGTGGAGGCTTACGACAGCGCACATTGCTGTGCCAGAAATCTAACCGCCACAAACACTAATGCCTTTGCAAAAAATGCAAGTTTTCGAGAAACGGGCCAGTTCAAGCATGGGCGGGAAATTGCCCTCCGATCGAACACCAGCGCCCTACACTCGTTCATCCAAGAAGAAGTCCAACAAGGAGATGCAGCGCCGTTCGTCGCTTTACCGCGTCTTTCGAGGACCAGCTTCATGCTTTCAGTTTGGAATGGCTATTGATTGCTGCTGATCCCAATCAATGATCTTAAATCCTGTTGTACGCTAGTTGGTTCAATCGCGTTCACGACTGTTGACATGAAGGTCAGAAACGCGCCGGGGTCTCTCGACTGCGCGTAGGCGGCGCTTATGTTTATCTCTCCGTTGTCAGCATCGACAAGGGGAGTTTTTCCTGCGGTCAGAACAGTGTTGGCCGCGTTCAGCTCCGCCGCGAGGGTTTGCGCCGCGGGGTTCGGCAGCCAAAAACTCGAGGCGCTGAACATGTTTCCGTCGTAGATGCGCCCAGGTTCCAAACCTGAAAGCGCCAGCGCAAAAGCTTGTTCGCTCCCGCCCGCGGCGTTGGTCAGGCTCAATGTAATGTATGCATCAAACGGGCTGCCGTCCCTGCGTCCCGTTTTCAGCGGCGCCTCACGCACATAGAGTTTCGCCAGAGTGATTTTCATTAAGTCCAATGCTTCGCTGTCCCAATCGACATGAAATTCGGCAAGCAAACGCGGGTAATCCGTGAACCCGTAATCAAACAGCTGCCACCCATCTTCGTCCGTATAAAACTGTGCGAACGGATCGTATTGTGCCGATCTTGCTGCCAGGTCGGCATCCTGCTTGTCGCTCAGATTTGCTTCGACTTGCCGCTCACCTGCAATGAGCAAGATGCAGCGCAGGCCTGCGGAAACCTTAATCTCTCCTTCGGCGACGGCAACAGAGGCTGTGTTAGCGGTGCCTCCGAATACCACCGGGGGCGGCGCGTTCTTGTCAACGTGGTTCGCGATCCAGGCTTTGACCGCTCCGACGGTTGCGGAGGACACCCCAGCAATGATGTCGCCAGCGACTGCAGTTGCCACGATGCTGAGCAAGCTTTCATTCAAAGCCTTTGGCGCTCGAGGCTCTTCGAGAATACATGTGTCTGCCGGGCCGGCCTGCAGGTGAAACGCCATGCGTGGTTCGGCGTTTTTCATTTGTGCATAGGCGCTCGTGGCAGCTGTGCCAGCGAGTAAAAGAGAGATCAGAAAAGTCTTCATGGTCTATTCCTTGTGAGAAAGCTTCATTGAGGTTCGAGCGTGTTGCCGAGCACAGGGCGCAGGCCATCGGGCAGACTGACCCCTAAATTGTAGTCGTCGAGCGCATCATGGCGGCAACTGCGGGATACTTGGCAGACTCTTGGCGTTGACGCGCCCTGACCGACAAACACACCGCCCAAAAACAGGCGACGGTCCTTGGTCAAACTGAGAATGGGCGCACCGCTCATACCTTTGAAGGTCTGGCAGCTTGTCACAATGCAGGCTTGCCGCCTTTTGCCTTGGTAGAGCGAGCGTACGCGTCTGGTTGGCGCCGATGACCGCTTTTGGAAATTGTGCAGGCGATCGAGGTTTTTGCACGCAGGATCGATATCGACCCGGAACGCTTCTGCCCATGTTCCAGGTTCAACGACGTCGCGCAGCGCAAGCTCGGGTGTGAAGATTGCTGGGATCAGGACACGGGCGTCTTTTTCTATGGCCGCGACCGGCAATGCCGAGACAAAACCATCATCCTCAAAAGCCACTTCTAGCACCGCAACGTCTTCGAGATCGCCGTAGCATGGATCAGTCGCGGCCTTGCCGTTCAGGATTTTGTCGGTGTGCCGCTCCCCCAGAACGGTCAGCCGCTGTGCTGGTGCGTTCAGGATGCTGACCTGAAAACCGGTTTTGGTCATGCTCATGTTTTCTGCAAACAAGCAGTGGCGCGCCGTCATGACATGACGGTGGTCGATGCGCAGGACAGTGCAGATCGGCGTGTCCTTCTCCTCTGCTTTGGCAGAAAACAGGCCGCCAATCTGCGACCTGAGGATGTCCTAGGTTGCGCATTTCAGATCGGCCATGGTTTCAAAACAGCCGCGCTCGTAAGCAGCGTATTGTGCGCCGATCCGGCGGATTTCGGATGCGGTGATTGAGTCGTAAGTCACGCCGTTCAGCGTGTTCTGCGCTGCGTTCAGCGCGGCCAGTGCGGCCGAGCATGCTTCGTAGCGGCTTTGGTTATACGCTTGCCAATCGCGGTTTTGCAGCGCGGCGTCGCTGCAGGCCGCGGCCGTGATTGCTGTTGCGGCAAGGACGACGGCGGACCAGATGAGGCGAAAGCAGGTCATCTCAGTCTCTCAGCTCCCATTGCGCTTCGATGTTTAGGCGGCCATCAAGGTGCGCTTTGTAGATCTCTCGCCAGCTGTGGTTTGCAAGAACCGTGTCCTGGACCGGCACGAAAAATGGATCGCCAGGAAATGGTGTCGGACCCGGCCTCGGCTGAGGGATCGGTTTGTCCAAACTGCCGGGAATATAGGTCAGCGCGGCGAAGTATCCGAGCGCGTCGGCACTGTACGTGCCGTCCAGTTCAATGCCGGTCTCGAGTGAAAACGCCTGGGCGACTTCGGTGTTTTCGATTAGCGCCCATCCGATTCCGTAGAATGTCGTTATTTCACCGGCCTCTATTCTCCGGGTGATGTCTGCCGCATCAGCGGTGGCGTAATCGCGAAAGCCGAAAACGTCAAAGAACGGGGAGGGCGGGCACTTTTTCTTGCACTTTGGCGGTTGCACCACCGGAATTGGGGCGCAGTCCGAGCACGCGGTCGGGTCCAGATTGGGGTCGTCGATGTAAGGCAGAGTACTGTGTTTTTTGAACAGGCTGTCTGGAACTGCGAGCGTGGCTTGCGCTGCGTCAGACAACTGTGAAAATCCTTGCAGCACAAAGTCGAGCCTTTGTGTCCCTTTGTTCGACCCGACCGGGGCTGCGCTATCTGCGCCTTCGAAAGAAGAGTGACCCCATGGGTTGGTTTTTTCCTCAAACTCCGTCGGTTCGGTTTTTTCGAAGAACGCGGCGAGCGGGACGGTTTGGGGGCTGGTGTCTAGACCTTGTTCGGCAAAGGTCGCGTGCTGTGCCGCGCTGGAGAAACCTGAAAGCAGGAGGGCGACTGTCAACAGTGCTGATAGCTTCATTTTGCTGTTCCCATTTGTTTGGCGGTGCAGGAAGGCGCGCTGCGCAGCTTGGTCCTGATGCGCAGCGCGTTGATCACGCGCGGCGAATGCTGCGCAGCTTGTAGTGCGTGGATCCGAGTTGTCCGTCTTTTGGATAGGATTGGATGCGGACACGGTTCGACGAATTGCCGGAAAGCAGGTCGATGTGGGTTTCGTGGTCCCTGACCACAAAGCCCACATGCCCGCCTTTGCCCACGCGTTCAAACACGGCAATGTCACCCGCCTGGACGTCGTTGGACACCGGCTCGCCCCAGTTGTGCCAGTTCAGGGCGCGTTGACTGTCGGTTCCGGTCCATCCGGCGGTTTCCACGCAATAGTTCACGAATGAAGAGCACCAGGCAACGGCGTCTTCGGTCCCTGACCAAGCGTTGGTCGTGCGGTGGTACATCACAATCCTTGGGTTGTTCCCCGGGCCGGGCACCTCGCGCACATCCAAGGCCAGTTCTGCCTGGGCAATCTGGTAGGGCGTTGGCGACGCTGGAAGATCAGCCGCAAAGGCAAAAGTCGGCGGCGTGGGAGGCGTTGGATGCGTAACAGGTGTTGGTGACGTCGGCCAAATTGACAACGCCGAGAATCCGCCTGACGCGACCCTCAAATACCCACGGTGCGCGTACCCGTCGGACTGGCCGTCTCCGTTGACGTCGAGGTTGATCCAATCGTTTGAAGTGCCTAGCCCGCTCACGATCTGGCCGGCTGCGAGTGTGCGTTCGACGGGATAGTCCGGACCTGGTCCGCGCCGAAGGTTCAGGCCGCTTGCGGCTGTCACCTCCAAAAGGGCAAATTCCTGAGGCATGACGTTTGGATCGTCGTGCACACTGCCGGGCGCGCCATTGCCGGGCACAAATTGCCCGAAATCGCTCCAAGCGGGAGACAGGATATTGCCATCATGCGGCAATGGCGCACCAATGGGGGGCCAAATCTGACGCAGGGCCCATTGTGTGGTTGGCAACATGGCTTTCGTGCCGGACCAGCCGTTGGCGGCGGCTAGCCAAATGAGATCTGCGTGACCGGCATCTACGACTGTTTTTCCAACTGTGCCGGACCCATACACACCGATCCGATACGCCCCGGCTATCACCTGCGAAATGGCGGCGAAGTATTCTGTGATGGACTGCAATTCAGCGGCGCGAAAATAGTCGTGATCGACTGCAAAATAGATGGCCGATCCCTGCGGCTGTCCAATCCGTTTGGCCAGCTTGACCGCACGTTTTGCATCGGATCGGCCGCTTTGGGCATCCAGATCGCTGAGGTTCCCACCCGCGCCACCACGTTGTTGGAAAACCACGGCAAGGTTCATTCCTGCATGTGCGATCGCCTCGGCCTCGGCAGGTTCGATCCGCTTTTCACTGAGCGTCGATGAGTTGTTGTGGTTGTAGTATCGAATGATTGTCCGCACGCCGCCGGACCTGAGAGCAGGTAGGTGAGCTGTCGTCCGCCATGGCGTGTCAATGATCTTGTGCATAACGTTTTCCTTTTTCACTCAAATGCTTGCTGAAAACGGCGGCCCTTGGTTTTTCGGGCCAACCGATGGCTCGCGCCTTAGGGCTGAGCAGAGCCTGAAGGGGGGTGGCAGTGTCCGACGTCCCGGCCGTCGGACACTGCGCACGCAAATCCGGCTGACATCTTTTGGGCTGCCGCCCCGGTTGCGAAGAATTTGCCCAAGCCGGCATTCGCCCCGACTTTGGTCGGCGCTTCGGCTTCGAACTGCCCAAGGACAGAATAGGTTTCGTGGAAACGAGTGGAGCCGACGACCGATTCACCGCCGAGTTTCACAACCCGCCCATCCGACGCTACGGCAAAAGCGGGCATAACCGCCGCATTCGCATCGCTGTAGCCCAGGTTGAATTCGGGAGCTTGCGTTGTCTCTGATTGGGCGAGGGATATCCCCAGCGTGTGACGTTGTACAAAGACGACGGACGTACTGTCCCGAACGTCACAAGCGCCAAGAAGCAACACAAATGGGAGCGCTGTCGTCGGAACTGTTTTTGGGTAAGTCATTTGTTTTCCTTGTTTAATCATTCGATGATGCACAGTGCGTGCAGGTCCGGGAACAGGGCCTTGATCTGGCTGGCCTGCTGCGCGTTTTCGACAAAGAAAACGGCACTGCAGCTTTCGGTCGGAAGGCATAGATGGTCTGTGTGCGCCACTCCGAGCCCGGCCAGTTGCGGCCCTGCGAAGAGACCAACGCTGGTCGTTTTGGTGCGTTGGCCCTGCTCCGAGCAGGCAGGGGGCGCGCCAAGCCGAAACGTTTTTTTCGGAGCTTGACCAGCCATCGTTGACTCGGAGAACGCGCATCCTGTGCACAAGGCGCTGGCAAGTACTGCACTGACCCATCGGCCCTTGGCGCGGCACGTACATCGCATCCGGTTTGAGTTGCTTTCCATTGACGCACCTGTGATCAAATGTGCTTGTCCATGTAGGCAACGGCTGGTTTGAGAACGTCGATGTCGCGGTAGTGTCGGTTGATCACCTTGTACACACGGCTATGCGTTCTGATCGCGTGTTTGATGCGGGCCTGGGTTGCCTTGTTGTCGTCAAAAAGTTCGCCTGACAGCAGCACGGCATTCACCCAAGAGGCGATGTTGTCCGTGGGATAGTGCACACCCGCAAAGACGCGCCGGTCTCCGAAATCGACGCCGTATTGCATGATGGCGTCCACATTCACCGCACCCAGGCCAAGCCGTTCGGCCTGCTGGTGAATCAACCCGCCGCTAATCAGAAGGCCTTGCAAGCAGTGGCCGCTTGGGAACGCGGGATGCCCGCCGGTGTGAATATGCCGGGTCGCGGTGTGATGTTTGACGCCGTCAACGCCCAGGATCATGGTTGCGGTGTAGGGGCGCGGGCGCTGGAACGTGAGCTTGAACTGGAATGTTCCTTTGACCTTGCTCCCGTTCAGGTCGCAGAACACTTCCCAGATATCATCCGCATTCTGGTCCGGGTCATAACGCACGATGTTGGAGAAGGGCCGCGTCGCTGTCGCGGTGTCGTAACCGTATTCCTGTGGTGGATGCGCGATGCCGGTGTCATCGTAGCCGATGAAGTCTTCGACGCGGTAATGCCAAAGATGATTTTTGGGCGACAAGCGCGACGCTGCGTGCGTGTTGGGAAACGCCTGCAAAATGTCCTGTTGGTGCAGCTCTCGCACGCAAATCTCGAGCTCTGCCTTGGTTGCTTCGTGCATCTTGTCCGCCGCTGCGCCTTCCCATTTGCGGTTGACCGGGTCCCACTTCGGCCACAGGTATTCCGCAAATTCTTCCGTTCTGTCATTGATGTATTTTTCCCAGCTTTTGTTTTTCGGCCAACCGCTCATCGAAGCTTCTTCGGCGTGTCCATGTCTTTCGGCGGGGAGAACCCCCCAAGGTGTCAGTTCCATTTCATTTCTCCGGAATTTGAAGGATCAGCTGGCGGCGTTGATGTGTGTCATCGTCGCCTGACGCGTTATCTCGTCCACGCATTTCAGGCTTTCCGCGTCGAGCCGGTCAAAGTGGCTTTTGGCGCGCGCTTGGTCTGCTTCCTGGCGCAGAAACTCGCCGTTGATGTGCCGCAGGTACATGCGTCCGGCATTGAATCCGGCGCATCTGTGAATATGCGCGGCAATCGGATCGCGTACGACGCCGGATTTTGTGCGATCACGGCGCTCCGCGATCTCAAGCAATGTGTCTTCGGCAGTTTGCAGCCGTTGCAAGCCACCGAAGGCGAAGTACTGGCCGATATGTGGCTGCAACAGGTTGAACGCATCCCGTTCTTCGTCGCGCGTCTGCGGCATCGACACGCGAAGGCGAATGGCGTTTGACAGTGTCACCTGCTCGAACACGTCGTTGTTCTGGTCCCTGCGGTAGATCGACAGAACGGCGCGGATGCGATAGTTGCCAGGTTCGGCGAAGGGGAAGCCGCTGGTGCCGAAGGTCAGGTTTGCATTGTCCGTCAGCGGTGCGCCCCCCGGCAGGAGCGTCTGGTCGTCATTTGGTGCACCAAGATCGTAGCACCGATGCGTGATTGGGTGAAAATGCTGGTGTTGACCGCTGCCTTCACGCTCGATCAGGAACTGGACGAACCCCGCCTTTTGATCAAGCAGGAAGCTGGGTACGGCCTGCGGTCGCCCTGTCATGTTGGTCAGCTCCAGACCGACGGTAACCGGTTGCCCGAAGTGCATCACATTGTGGATTGGTGCATGAAGTTTCAAATCCCAGCCATGCAATGGTGCCTGGGGCACGTAAGGCGAATAGCCGCCGTTACCATCCGCCCAGTAGCGTACCGAGTGAAATGCGGCACCGCCGGGCACGACATCTCTGAAACTGCCGTGGCGCATGAATGCCAGTTCGTCTTTGTCAAATTTGAACTGAAAGTCCCGCCAGAACGCGTCGATCTGTCCGCCACCACGGTATTTCCAATCGTAGTTCATGGGTGACAGGCTGTCAGCGCGTCCAACTTCGCGTTCAAACCGATGTGCAAGGTTAAGGGCATGCCCGGCTTCGTGCACGGCCGTTTGCAGGGTCTTTACGGCGCGGCGGTCGTCGGGAATGTCTTTGCGGTTTTTCAACGCACTCTGGCAAACGGCAAATCCTTGACGTTGCATTTCGCCGTCGATGTCAAACATCACCCCCAGAACGTTTTTGCGGTTCATGTACGAGATGCACAACATACGCAGATCGAAATTGGGGCGGCTTGTGTCGCTTTGTGCGAGGTCGTGCATCACGGTTTCGAGCGATTTTTCGCTCCACCCGTCTTTTGGCGGGAGGGGAAGCACATTGGTCCGACCGACAGATTCAACGTCAAATCCAGCGTTCTTCATGACGTCTTCGAATGTGTATTCGACCCCATTGAAATCAACGTGCGACACGGGTGCTACGCCGTGCTCAAGCTCCACTTCGATACCAAGTCGGCGAAAGGCGTCTCCGGTCTTTTCGAGATAGAACCCGAACTCACGCCTGAAGGGCAGGCTGTCCAGTTGCGCATCAAGCGTCAGCGTCACGCGCAAAACGCTGGCGTCCTGTGAAAAAAGAAGCTGTCCGTGGCCGCTTTCCGAATGCCGATCAACAACTACGATATCAAGACGCCGCCCGGCTTCCAGTATTTCACCGGGCTGAGTGCGAAAGGACGTCACCCAGGTGCGATCCTGTCGATCGGTCCTGAAAATGTCGCCGCTGACAATGCCGAGCTCATGGTCGACTCGGATTTCAATATCGGCGAACCTGTCTTGCCCACTGTAACGTCCCTGACCAACCATCCGCACAGATTCAGAGCCTGCTTTTTCGGGCTGCTCACTGACATGGATGTGGTCGGCGATGCCGTCATGTATATGAATATGCTCGCGAATATGTTGGCCAATATGGCCACCGGGATTGCTTGGGATGTTTCCGGTTCCACCCTCAGAAGGCGAACAGTCTTCCGGGCACCGCACAAGGTTTGAGGTGTTTTTGTGACCGCAGCAACAAGCCTGATTTTCGATGTATTGTGGATAGACTTTCATAGAATTCCCCCAGTGAACGTATTGATCTAATTGTCCGTTCAGTTGAGGCGGAATGTGCCAATCCACGCAATGTGGCTTCCGTTACCTTTCCATTACCTATTCGTTAATTTCGTGCCCGGGTGTACCTTTGTCGGCGCGAGGCATTAAGAATCATGTCCGCCGATGATTTGAGACTTGATTGGGAAATAGCTGGGTGACGAAGTTCGTGGTCCACCTTGTCGGCCCATTTCGCGTTGTGCGTTCAGATGGAAGCCGCGTCAAATTTGCAAGCAGGAAGTCAGAGGCAATCCTGGCAATTCTGCTGTTGTCGCCACATGGATTTTGCATGCGGTCAAAGCTCAGAAACCTGTTGTGGAGCACAAGGTCGCATTTGCAACAACGCAATAGCCTGGGCAAAGAGCTGGTCGGGCTCAAGAACGCATTGGGAAGAGACCCGGACGCGCCAATCAAAAGTGACCGGCGTATCGTGGAGTTGGACCTGTCACGTTTCGACGTGCAAAATCCACCCGACCATGGGCTTTGCCAGAACGTTTTGCTGGATGGGCTGGATGTCTTCGATTCACCTGCCTTCGATGCCTGGTTGGGGGAATTGCGTGGTCGTGCGTCATCCGACTTTGACGGTGGACTAGATCGAAATAAGAAGTCCCAAAAACTCTTGGCCACACCGGGGCAAGGCGAGGTCTTTGACGGTACGAGGCGTGAGAGCGCCCCTGTGCCCAAGCTTCGTATCGAAATCACGCCCACGGTTGCGCGCGTGATCCATGCTCCCAACTTCGCAAGTGAAATCGCGGCCCACAACGTCAACAGACTTGCTGACACGCTGGTCCGATCGTTGTTCCAATTCGACTATTGGGAGGTTGTCGACTCACGTCACACCGGCCGATCGGCCGCTCCATTTCGCGGGACGCATTCTGTCAGTTTGTCGGCTTACGTGTCGCAACGCTCACTCGAGTTTCAGATTGTTCTGAGAGACCCGAACAATACAGCGATCTGGGTTAATCCGAAGTTCTCTTGCGATATTTCTTCGCAAAAGGTGTTCTCCTATTTCGACGACGTGTGTGCCATCCTTTTGGAGTTTCTCATCGGTTATGCTCATGGTGGGAAAAACAATACAAAATGGCAGAGTGACATGCAGATGTCCGATGTTCTGGACGGCTTATTCATCCCGGGTTCCAGACCTATTTCAGACGTGAATCTCACTATCGACCGAGCAATTGCCATTGAACCGTCTGCCATCAACATCTCACTCAGAAACTGTGCGCGGATGTTGCAATACGGTGAGCGAATGGAAGGGTATGACTGCGTAACAAAGGATCTGGTACGTCACGACGTCCGGCGCGCGCTTGAGTTGTCGCCAAATAGTTCGATGGCAAACCTGGTTGCGTCACATGCTTTCAGTTTGTTTTTGCAGGACAACGGTCTGGCGGTGGAGCACGCGCAGCGGTCGGTCGAATTGCAACCAGACAACAAGTTGAATCTGGCGTTTCTGGCGCTTGCCCTGCTGCGCGCGGGAAGGTCAGAAGAGGCCTCTAGGTGTATGGACCGCGCCCGCACATTGCCCGGCAGTTCCTTGTACGAGTCGTTTATGGATGCAGTGTTTTGCGCCTGCCTTACGACCTGCGGCGACTTCCAACGTGCGCGGGCGTTTGGAGAACGCGCGCTCAAAGCGAATCCCAAGTTCAATGCCACAAAAAAATACCTGTTCGCTTCGAACGCGCATCTGGGCCGGTACAAAGAGGCGCAGGCACTCGCGGACGATATCGCGACATTCGATGATGCCTTTGGTGTGTCTGGACTACAGTCAGGCACTTCGCCCTTGAACATAAAGCCTGCTGTTAGCATTTTGGCTCGCGCAACGAGCCTAGTCGGCATCACCTAGTTCATAGTATGTGCACCGCCCTAAGGCACACACAGGCTATGAGTGAACGTTTCAGTCCTCACCGGATTGTGTTACTTGCGACTTGGGCTTTCGTCCTCGTCGTGCCAAGTATGCTGTGAGTTTTCTTGTGACATGTAGTCCGAAGAGTGACGTTTGCGCAGCCTTCTAGGCGTTGAGCTCGAGGATGCTCGTGCGATCGCTGAGGTCGTTAAAACGTCACGAATTGGCTCATCAAAATGCGGCCCTTTGCGGATGAGGTGGATGGCTCCTGCTCCACCGGCATCGAACGTGCCAAAGTGCAGTTGTCATCGACTGCTAGGTAAGGAGCCACCCAATGACAGTAAAAACTGTGGGCCTGGATCATTGACCGGCAGTTGATTGCAAAGCAATCAATGAGAGGGATGGCCAAGGACGTTTTCCAGGTGCACTGCGTTTCTGCGACGGGGCGCAAGATCATCAACAAGAAAATCAAACGCGCGAAACTGATTTCCTTCTTCGAAACATTACCGCGCTGTGTGGTTGGGATGGAGGCTTGCGGATCATCCCATCACTGGGGACGGAAGTTGCGCGAACTCGGTCATGACGTTCGGCTTATGCCAGCAGCCTATGTCAAACCCTATGTGAAGCGTGGCAAGACAGACGCGGCAGATGCCGAGGCGATCTGCGAAGCTGTGCGTCGCCCGACGATGCGGTTCGTCGAGATCAAGTCAGAGGATCAGCAGGCAGTCCTCGCTATCCACCGAGCGCGGGATCTAGTCGTCCGACAACGTACTCAGGTCGTGAATATGATCCGCAGCATTCTCCGAGAGTTTGGACATATCCTGCCGACGGGCATTGAGGCTGTGTCTAAGTTTGCCAGAGAGCACTGCACCGAAGATCAATTGGCAATGCCCGAGATCGCGGACGGCATTCTCGGCGTGATGTGCCATCAACTGAATGGCCTCAATGCGAGAGTCGATGGACTGACCAAACTGATCGAAAAGCACGCGTGGCTGGATGTCGATGCGCGACGGCTAATGCGCATGCCTGGGGTCGGACCGATCACCGCGTCGGCCATCGTCGCAACAATTGGTGATGCGAAACAGTTTGAGACCTGGCGCGACTTGGCCGCGTGGCTGGGTCTGACGCCGCTCAACAAATCCAGCGGCGGCAAGGAACGTCTCGGGCGCATCACCAAGAAGGGCGACAGATACATTCGAAAGCTCTTGATCATCGGAATGACCTCACGTGCCCTCATGGCCAAGAACAAGCCCGAGAAGGCGGACACCTGGACCGCCAAGCTGCTCGACGAAAAGCCCTTCCGGCTGGCGACGGTCGCCATGGCGAACAAATCCGCCCGGATCATTTGGGCATTACTGACGAAACGAGAGGAATACCGGCAGCCGATCGTTTGATCCTGCCGCGGGATGCAAGACGCTTGATGTGATGATGCGAAACGAAGTCAACCAAGAGTAAGGACACTCCGACCAATGTCGCGGCCCCAGAGGTCGTTTAGCCGATAGGAACCTTGCTCGCGGAACTCATCAGGGCCAGTGGCAAATGCCACACAAACAGGCCGAACACACGACTGTACTGACAGACCATCGAAAACTCGCACAAATATCTTGCAATGCAGGAGCCATCCACACAGGCCCTTCGTCACGGCCCCCCGTTGCTGCAACGCGGCCCGTCGAAGCTGTCATTCGCTGCACAAGCGAAATGCTACCGAAAACGAACTGGTGATCTGCGGGACAAACCCGTCTTCGGATTTTCGAGCTTCGCTGACGCAGCATTCGTTCGCACATGCGGCACGACTTTTGATGCAGCGCAGCGCTTGACGTCATTGCGGTCGTCAGCGGGGGTCGATTTCGCCTGATCCGATAACGCACTTTCGCCGCAACCGGGTCAGACTAGAAAGGAGCGGGGCTCTGCGATATTCGTTCTCTGTTCTTCGCTGACGCGGCATACATTCGCAAGTACAGCGGGACCTCTGTTGCAAGGCAGCCAGTATCGCTGACCTCGGCCATTACCAGGCGAAAATTTAACGAAACTCATATAACTGCTTGGCGACGCTCTGCAAATCTGTCTCATTGAGCTGAAGCAGTTTTGGCAACTCGCCCGACGCTAGAACCGTCGTCACGGATTCTCTCGGTCGGTGCCAAGCCGATCTGTGCGAATTCTCTCGTTAGAAGGTTTGTCAGGTAGAACATGTAGTTGCTTCAGTCGCTTCTGTATCTGAGCACAAGTGATCATATAGCCGCAACTTTGAGCTTCTTTGGACGCGTGTTGGAGTATCCGAACTGCTTCCTCTTCTTGATCTCTGGAGACCAAAATGTCAGCGTAGGCAACCATTGCATTAGCGCGAAGAAGCCCCAGACCACCCTGTTGCGCCCGAGTCATTGCTTTTATTATGAGGTAACCTGCATTCTTTTGCTGACCCAGTTTTAGTAGGCATAGCGCATGCCCAGTCTTAGCCTCAATATCGAGATCAGCTCTCTCAGTTTGATCCGCCGCTTTTAAGGCGGCTTGAAAATGAGTGGCGGCCTCATCGTATTCATCTCGTTCGACGAGAGAATGACCCAAGGCTATCATAGCCTTGACATACAAGTCCCAGTATTTTTTTGCCTTTGCTTGCGAACATAGACTTCGAAGCATTACCTCGGCCTCATTGGAACAGTCTTGGAGGCTTCGAATTTTGGCTTGCCAGATCGACAGGAACATGTTGCTGCGCAAATAGAGGTCTACCTCCTCAGCATTTCGGGCCCTTTTTAGAAGGATTTCGGCGGCACTCAAGTTCCCCTTCAAGACATTGAGTACTCCAAGGTACCCGGTAGCTTTTCGGTGCAAACCGATGTTGAGGAGGTCGTTGAATCTACAATTTGCTCAAGAGTCCTATGAGCACTCATAAGGTCACCTCTTCCAATCTGAATCTTCGCTAGTTCAAGCTTTAAAGGAACTGCGCTATTCCCAGAATCTAAGTCGCTAGGAAGAGAGTAAATCGCCGATTTGACATAGGCTAATGCATAGCGAAGATCGCCTTCTTTCCTTTTCGCCTCTGCCTTGTTCAAGCTTACTTATGACAGAAATTCATGGATTTTCCTAAAAATATCTGGATTGAATTTCTTTTCGCGTGATTGGATCTCTGCCTTAAGCACCGGCATCATAGTGAAAAATCCGGGCACATGCGGAGACATCAAACTACTCTGAGAAAGCCTGTTCCAATCAGGAAGCGCTGAACCTCCAAAAAACCCTTCAAAGATTTCTTGGAAAAGTTGTTCTTCGAGCAACTGGGGGTAGGAGGCTAGCCTGATTGCGTTGATGGAGTTTTCATTCAAATGGTCAATGAACCGATCAACAACTTCATCGGGGGTGTTGCCGAATAGCTCAAGTGAGGGATTGGCCGTAGTCTGAGCCAATGATAGATAATACTCGCCAGCCAGTATCAACGCGTATGGTATACCTTGGCAGCTCAATATGATCTTGCTCCGAATTGCAGGATCTGTGACGTCGTATTGCTCCAAGAGTTCGGCAGACGCTGTCACATTGATCTCTGGAAGTCGCCGAGAATCTATGACGTCTAGAAATAGCTTATCGTAGAAACCCCATCGAAGAGGTTCTCGCCCAAAAATGGGCGATTATATATTTGACAAACCCACGGCTAAGGGTTAGATTAAACTCAACAAATCAGAGGTTAATCCAATGTCCGTTCTTTCCGCCCCATACATGCACGACGAAGCAGCGGCGTTTGCCCACGTTGAAGCGATGCTGTGGGCTGATGGCCCTGTCTGCCCTCACTGTGGCGTTGTAGATAGCGCCTATAAGCTGGAAGGCGTCCGCACGAAGCCCTCTAAGAAGAACCCAGAGGGCAAAGAGCGCTTTGGCCTGTGGAAGTGTCGCGATTGCCGTGGTCAGTTCACGGTGCGCAAAGGCACGATCTTTGAGGAAAGCCACCTTCCGCTGCACCTGTGGCTGCAAGCCATTCACCTGATGGTATCCAGCAAGAAAGGTATCAGCAGCCACCAACTGCACCGCGTTCTGGGCATCACCTACAAGAGCGCATGGTTCCTGACGCACCGCATCCGTGAGTGTATGCGTGACGGCGCACTGGCTGGCTTTGGTGGGGACGGCGGCATTGTAGAAGTAGACGAAACTTTCATAGGCAAAGAACCGGGCGTGGTTAAGCACCCCAAGGCTCGCGGCGGTTCTCACAAGATGAAGATGGTCACGCTGGTGGATCGCACCACCAAGCGCGCCAAGTCTATCGTTGTGGACGACCTCAAGAAGTCTACGCTTATCCCGATCCTGCAAGAGAACATCGCCAAAGAGGCGTATGTTATGACCGACGAAGCCCGCCAGTACCAGGGTATCGGCGCAGGTCAGGTGTTTGACGCCCACGGTTGGACCAATCACAGTGCGGGCCAGTACGTCGATTATCAGGATAGCGAAATCCACACCAACACGGTTGAGGGCTTCTACAGCATCTTCAAGCGCGGCATGAAGGGCGTTTACCAGCACTGCGGTAAGCAGCACCTGCACCGTTATGCTGCGGAGTTTGACTTCCGTTACAACAACCGGGTTGCGAATGGTGTGGATGATGCTGAGCGCGGTAACGTCGCGTTGCGCGGGGTGGTAGGGAAGCGGTTGACATACGCAAGACCTGACTAAGCGAACAAAAGGGCGGGGCTGATGCCCCGCCCTGAAATATTCTGAACGGTTCGGTTAATCTTCAAGTGCTAGCTTTTGCGCCTCAAGAACGCGGATCATCTTTTCTATTTCTTTTGGCCCAATTTCGCCTTCGCCTTTGAAGTTGATAGTGACAAGTTTGTCTGCGCCGACCTTGGCGCGAAACCACTCTGAAAAACCTTTCGCGGCGGTAGGATTCTCAAAAGAAGGCGCTTCACTTGGGAACGCTGGTGGCTTGGGCGGCGCAGTTTGCTCTACGGTAATTTGGTTCATGGGTATCCCTGTTTCGCTTCCCTCAACCGCAATCCAGTTACCGTCTTCGGAAACAGCGCGGACGCGTTGGGGTGTCTCAAATTGGAGTGCGCCTTGGCTTTCCCACTGAACGAAATCGCCAACCGCTGCACCACCGAACGCTTTGCCCGGTGGTCCCAATTCTGCGTCAACTGAATCGTCAGGAACATGACTTTCGCTTTCGCCCCGTGACTGAATGAACTGCATAGTGTTGATGAAAGCCTTGGCCGCAGGTCCAACTGCGGTCGGATTAAAGCCCTCACGATTCAGATAGGTCACGACGCCATCCATAGGTGGAACCGCTATGTCCTCGAACCTATCCCTTAACTCCTTAAACAGCTTTGGCTCCAACGCAGCTTGCGCCAGTTCTTCATTGCGATCTGCGTCGTTGTCTGGGTGAATAATTGAGCGGGCGCGACTTGTTACCCGCATCATTCCCTTCCCTGCCCGCTCCACCAAGCCGTAGGATGCCAACGCAGCCAAGGCCTTGTTTGCCGGTCCTGTTGCCCCCGAGTAGCCAAGCAATTTGGCCCCGTCCTCCCGATCCACAGGCGAACCACGATACTGGGCTTCGATTTTTTCAACTGCGCCCACAGCGTCCTCAAGGGACATGCTGGGGTATGCAGGGCTGCGAATAGGTTTTCCGGCCATATCAATCTCCACTTGACTGAAAGGTTGATAGCACGGTTACTCAGTAACAGCAATTTAAATTACTGATGACTGTTGACGGGCACGTGAGGCGGTGTATTGTGTCGATCATGGGGATTCTGTTTCAGATCCCCCAAGATGTAGTGAGGATTCGATGCAGAGACTGGCTCTGCCCCTGCGGCAGCGCACCCGGATCGTTTGATCTGACCGTAGGGGGGAAGCAAGAAAGCCGACCCACAAGGATCGACTTTCGAGGTGCATTTCACCGGGGCAGGACCCCATGTCAAACGCGGCTTCAACAATCGCAATATGACAAGAGTTCTGCCCCATTTCAAGGGAAACCCTTCTTAACTGGAGAATGGGGCATGAAGAACGTGTTTGTTAACGCATATCATCGTATCCGCCGTGGCCGCTTGGAGTACGTATGTGCTCACTGGCGCAGTCACCCAGCGTAAGCTGAGACGGTGATGGGGCGCTGTCAGGCTATGCGTTAGCGGTCTGATGGTGGGTATCTGTATGAAACCTAACTGAGGTGGCCCACGGGTCGCCTCTTTTTTTGTCTGCCGTTTGCGACTATCTTGCGTTTATGGAAAAAGAAAAATCCCAACTAGACCGCTTCAAAGAAGCCGCCCGCGAGTTAGAAGCGGACGACGACGAAGCGAAGTTCAACGCCAAGCTGGGCAAGCTGGTGAAGCAGAAGCCGGACGCCAAGAAGGGCGGGTGAGGTGTTGAGTTACCCCAGTTGATGGGGTATCATGATACCTATGGCGGAAGTGAGCGGCTTTTCATTTGATCTTGAAACCCTTCAATCCCTTGAAGGCAGCCTTGACCATTCCGCTGACCTCAGCCTTTGCCATCTCCATGGCCTTGACTTTAATCTCTCCGTAAGGCCCAAACTCGAAACCGCACCCTTTGCACTTGGCAATGTCGTTGTCGGTGTGGTCGTCGGGCAATTCCAGCGTAGCAGGCTTAGCCCCACAGTTCTTGCATTCAAACGTGATGTTGATCTGGTCTGACATTCCTCGAATCTCCTTAATGAAAAGAGATTCAACCTACGCCTGAGCGCTTGGGTTTGTCAAATATACAATCGCCCAAAAATGACTACTAAACAGCCCGGCAGGAGCTCTACCAAATTCCGAAACCAACTGTCATATGGATTCCGAGCAATCATACGTCCGCTGCCCGAAACCACCTCGTATGCATCAAGAAAGAGTACAATTCGAGGTCGATCCTTTTTGGTCTGAGATCTCTGAATGTCATAAGCAAGAATGCTGGGTAGTGCGTTCTCCAATTCAGCGACCTCTACGTCATCGATGCCCTCTAGCTGCTCTTTGACCGACTTGGTCCTCCACCAATCAGCGAGAGCGCCTTTAAGTCTTGATCCGTACTTGTAGAGTAGGTTTAGTCCGGGCAGGATAGTAGAGGCTCCGCCAATCAGAACTCCAAGCCCTTCATCGGCCCAGCTGAATAGGTCTTCGACAATAGGGCTGCTACCGTTTGCAAATATCCGTGGGTATGCTTCGCGAACATCTTCATCTGGTCTTGTAAGAGCAAAGTACCGAGCAAATACAAAGTCAAACGTTGAAAAATCTATCCTTTTGTCTTTTCCAAATCTCTCGCGAATGCGAAGCAGCCACTCAACGTGCGATCTATGCCGGTCGTGTTCGAAATCCAACGCACAGATAGAAGCTGCTTTGCTTTTCTCAACATGTTCTTCGAGTTTTCTGCGTAGCGTACTCTTTCCATACCCATCTGGGGCGAACCAATTGATAATCCGATGTTCGTCGTGCCGTTGAACCGAGTCCAAAGCGCGGACAAACGCGTCGACTTCTGGAGTTCGTCCAACGAAGTTAAGGCTACGTAGTTTGGCGAATGGTCCCTTTGTCGACATAGTCAATTCGTCACCCTCGAGCATGATCCCCGTTTGCTGACTTTGGCGGCGATGCAGAAACAACACAACCAGGTTCGAGATATCATGTTTCGCTTTGAATTGCCGTTTGATCCATGCTACGGGCCGTACCAATGGCCCTTGTCCTGCCGCTCGGCGGCATGGCTGATTTCGCTCAGGCCGCTTTTTTTCGCTTCGAGCGCGCGCAGCGAGAAAACGCAATGACCGCCTTGGGCTCAAACCCGACATTCGCCTTGCATGCCGAACGCGCCATTTGCCTACGACGACGGCGGGATCAGGCGCTAAATCGCACTGTTCCGCACCGTCGATCCCGGGATCAACCTAAAGCCAATATCCGTGCAGGTCGGCACCGGTTCGTCCGTCAGCCGCCCCATCATCATCTCTGCGGCCGTCTGGCCGAGCTTCAGATGTGACACGTGGCAAGACGTGAGCCTTCGGTTCATCACCGATGCGATGGGCAGGTCGCCCCAGCCTGCGATGCCGATGTCGCCGGGCACGGACAGGCCCTTGGCCGCGCAATATTGCAGCCCGCCAAAGGCCATCGCGTCGTTCTGGTAGAAGATGCATTCGATATCACGCGCCGCGGCGAGCAACTGTTCGGTGCCGTAGAAGCCCGGGTAATACGTTGCCGTATCGTGCAGGCAGAGCTGTTTGACCACCGCGCCACCTGCGCCTTCGACCGCCTTGCAAAAGCCGTTCAACCGCTCGGTCGCGGCGTTTGCCGTGTCGTGGGATGTGCCCACGTAGCCGATGTTCTGATAGTCGAGTGACGTCAAATAGCGGCCCATGTCAAAGCCGCTGTCGAAATGGTTGATGCCCACGCTCATGTCGAGGGGCGCGGCGTTCAGGTCCCAGATTTCCACCACCGGGATGCCCGCATTCCGCAGCATGTCGGTAGCGCGCGGTGAGTGATAGCGACCGGTCAGTATCAGGCCCGCGGGCTGCCAGGACAGAACCGTTCTGATCCAGTTTTCCTCCTCCTCCAACGTGTGCTGGGTGAGGCCCAAAACGGACTGATAACCGAAGGTGCCCAGCTTGCGGTCAATGCCTTCGAGCACTTGGGCGAACACCTCGTTCCCGAGGTCGGGGATCGATACGCCGATGAAGGTCGAAGCCTGATCACCTGCGAAAACCGTGGCCAGACGATTCGGCAGGTAGCCCAGGGTGTCGACCTGCTCCATCACCTTGACGCGGGTGTTCTCGGAATATCCGCCCTCACCGCGCAAAACACGGCTTGCCGTCATCTTTGACACTCCTGCGGCGCGCGCCACCTGAGACAGGCTTACCTTATTGTTCTTGCTGCTTTTTTCCACGTTTTTTGTCACTTTACGTTACGGGTAACTTAAGCCTTGACAGGTTGTGCAATCTGCCCCGATGCTAGCGTAACGTTACGGGTAACTCAACGGGGAGGTTGGGGGCCGTAACCCCGGAGGAGACGTTATGCCAGACCTGCAATCAGGTTTGTTTTTCGACAGCATCGACAAGCATTTTGGCGGGACTTACGCGCTGAAAGACGTGTCGTTGACTGTGGGCCGGGGCGAGATTGTCGCGCTGTTGGGCGAGAACGGGGCGGGCAAATCCACACTCATCAAGGTGCTGGGGGGCATCCATGCGCCGGACGCAGGCCGGGTGCTGATTGACGGCGAGCCTTACCAACACACACTCGCTGGATTTGGCGAACGTCAGAAGGTGGCGTTCATCCACCAGGACCTTGGCCTGATCGAATGGATGACGGTGGCCGAGAACATCAGCCTGGCCCTTGGGTTTTCCCGCAAGAACGGTTTGATCCGTTGGAAGGATGTTGAGCATTTCGCAGTCGAAGCGCTGCACAAGGTCGATGCCGAATTTGACCCCACCACGCGGGTCGAGGATTTGACGCGCACCGAAAAGTCGCTTGTTGCCATCGCCCGCGCGTTGGCGGTGGACAGCGAGTTTCTGGTGCTGGATGAGCCCACCGCGTCACTGCCTGCGGACGAGGTTGAGCGCTTGTTCACCGCCCTGCGCTCGCTGCGCGAAAAGGGCGTCGGCATGATCTATGTCAGCCACCGGCTGGATGAAATTTTCCAGATTGCCGACCGTGTGGCCGTGCTGCGGGACGGGGCCATGGTGGGCATGCGCAGCATCGCGCACACCACGCCCGAGGAGTTGGTGCAGAAAATCGTGGGCCGCAAGACCCGCGAGACAGTCAAGGCGAACGAGGCGATTGGCGCGCCTGTGCTGTCGCTGCGGGATTTCGAAGTGGCGGGCATGCAAACTCTTAACTTCGATCTGCAAAAGAACGAAGTTTTGGGCCTTGTTGGTCTGCGCGGAGCGGGGCACGAGGCCATCTCGCGCGCGCTGTTTGGGTTGGTGCCCTATGAAGGGTCGGTGACGTTGGGTGGCGTGCAGCCTGATTTGTCCACGCCACAAAAGGCGCTGCATTCGGGTGTGGGGCTGGTCGCCAAGGACCGGACCGAAGAATCCGTCGCCATGAGCCTGTCCATTCGGGAAAACACGTTTCTGAACCCCGAAGGCATTGGCCGCAAACTGCTGAACCTCTTGTCGCCGCGGACCGAAGCGGATCAAGCCGCCATCATTGGGGCCGAACTGGGCCTGTCGCCCAATGACCCAACCCTTGCCATCGAGGCGCTGTCGGGCGGCAACCAGCAAAAGGTCGTCATTGGCCGCTGGCTCGCCACCAAACGCAAGCTGCTTATCTGCGAGGACCCGACGGCGGGCGTGGATGTGGGCGCGAAGTCCGAGATCTATGCTCTGCTGAACCGCGCCCTTGGCGACGGGGTCGCGATCCTGATCATGTCGACCGATTTCGAAGAGATCGCAACCATCTGCCACCGCGCCATCGTGTTCAGCCAGGGCGCCATCGTGGACGAGTTGAGTGGCACGCGATTGACGACGGAAAACCTGATCCAGTCGGCTTCTGCCGGGAATATCGAAACACAAGGGGGCGGTGCAAATGCAGTCGCTTGAATCCGGCGCATTGGAGCCAACCAAGGCCGAGTTGAAGGGCTTGAGCATGGGCAAGCGCATCATGCGGTTCTTGCCGGTTTACGGCTTGGTCATCCTGACGGTGTTTCTGATTGGCCTGTTTTCGGTCCTGCTGCCCAACACGTTCCCCACGATGCTGAACCTGCGGTCCATCATCTCTGACAAGGCGATCATTGCGCTGTTGTCGCTGGGCGCGATGATCCCCATGGCGGCGGGGCGGATTGATCTGACCGTGGGGTATGGGATTGTGCTGTGGCACATTCTGGCGATCAGCTTGCAGACGATGCTGGGCCTGCCCTGGCCGATTGCCGTTGCAATTGTGCTGCTGCTGGGCGCTGTGACCGGTTTCCTGAACGGGTTGCTGGTCGAAGTTGCCAAGATCGACAGCTTTATTGCCACGCTTGGGACGGGGACGGTGCTCTATGCGCTGGCCCTATGGCACACCGGGGGGCGACAGATGGTGGGGCTGTTGCCGGATGGGTTTTATGCCCTGAACACCACCTTTGTCTTTGGCTTGCCGATCACTGCTTACTACCTGATCGTCATCACGGTCGTGATGTGGATCGTCCTCGAATACACACCCGTGGGCCGCTACCTCTATGCCATTGGCGCGAACCAGCGCGCCGCACAACTCAACGGCATACCCACGCGAAAATATGTGATCGGTGCCTTTGTTGCGTCGGGCACCATGACGGCGTTGGCGGGGGTGCTGCTGGCCGCGAAGCTGCGGATCGGGCAGGCATCTGTAGGCCTTGAGTTCCTGCTGCCTGCGCTTGTTGGCGCGTTCCTCGGGTCGACCACGATCAAGCCGGGACGGGTCAATGTGTGGGGCACCGTTGTCGGTGTTGTCATTCTGGCCGTGGGCATTTCAGGCATTCAACAATTAGGCGGCTCCTTCTGGGTCGAGCCGCTGTTCAACGGAGTTACCCTGCTGGTTGCCATTGGCATCGCAGGCTACGCGCAGCGCAAAAAAGGTGCAGACAAGCGCTGACGCATTGAGTGCAGTCCAAAAAGTGGGAACCGGTTTTTGGGTCAAACTGCACGGCAAGATCGAGTGATTGCAAAGGGAGGATACTATGCAAAAACGTACATTTCTGGCCGGATTGATGGCCGCGACGATGATGACGGCTGTTCCGGCTTTGGCCGAATGGGATGGCCCGACAAGCGGGCCTGCGGCGGCGGAGGGCAAGTCCATCGTGGTGGTCGCCGGTGACCTGAAAAACGGTGGCATTCTGGGGGTGACCACGGGTGTTGAAGAGGCCGCCGAGAAGATCGGCTGGGAAGTTCGTGTTCTGGACGGCGCAGGCTCTATTCAAGGCCGGACGGCCGCAATTGGTCAGGCGCTGGCGCTGAAAGCGGACGGCATCATCATCAACGGGTTTGATGCAGTCGAACAGCAAGCCGCCCTTGAGGGTGTCGTGGATGCAGGCGTGCCGATGGTCGCCTGGCACTCAGGGCCAAAGATTGGTTGCGACGCGCCGGGCGGCATCTTTGCCAACGTGTCCACGGACGCGATGACCGTGTCCGAAGTGGCTGCCGAATGGGCGCTTGAGGATGGCGGCAAAGACATTGGTGTGGTGATCTTCACCGACTCCACCTACCAGATCGCCATCGACAAGGCGGACCGGCTGAAAGAGACGGTCGAGGCGGCAGGCGGCACCGTATTGGAATATGTGGATACGCCGATTGCGGACACGTCCACGCGTATGGGTCCGCTGACCACGTCGCTGTTGCAGAAATACGGTGAAAGCTGGACGCATGCGCTGGCGATCAATGACTTGTACTTTGACTTCATGGGACCGTCGCTGGCGGCTGCTGGTCTGTCCCCTGACGCGGGGCCACAAGCGGGCTCTGCTGGTGACGGGTCAGAGGCCGCGTTCCAGCGCATCCGCTCAAACGGCTATCAGGCGATCACCGTGGCCGAGCCTTTGAACCTGCAGGGCTGGCAACTGGTGGACGAGCTGAACCGCGCCATTCAGGGCGAGGCGTGCTCGGGTTATGTCACCTCGCCCGCGCTGGTCACGCCCGAAGGCTTGGCGAAGCTGGGCGACAGCAACGCCTTTGATCCGGACATCCCTTACCGCGACGCATACGCGGATATCTGGGGCAAGTAAGAGTTCTCCCCCCGCGGGGTCCCGGAGTGAGTGCCGGGGCCCTGCACCTTTGTTTTTTCGAGTTGAGTTCCGGCGCATGTATCCGCGCCACCCATCCGAGTTGGCGGAGGATAACGCCATGGCACAGACACCGCTTGTCCAGATGACGGGCATCACCAAACGGTTCGGCGGCGTGACCGCTTTGGAAAACGTCGACCTGACTGCCTATGCCGGCGAGGTGCTGGCAATTGTGGGCGACAACGGCGCAGGCAAGTCGACCCTGATCAAGGTTTTAACCGGCGTCTACCAGCCGACCGAGGGGGACATCTTCCTCGATGGCGAAAAGGTCGAGTTCTCCAACCACGCCGACGCCGCACGCGCTGGGATCGACGCCGTTTATCAAACTCTGGCGCTCGCCGATCACCTTGATCCTGCGGCCAACATGTTTCTGGGCAATGAACTGACCAAGAAAGTGTTTGGCATCACTGTCCTCGACAACAAGAAGATGCGGTCAGAGACAGAACGCGTTCTGATGGAACGCTTGGGCGTGCGCCTGAAATCACTGGACGCGCCGACCGACAGCCTGTCGGGCGGGCAGCGTCAGGCCGTGGCCATTGCACGTGCGGTTTATCACGAGGGTCTGCGGGTGCTGGTCATGGACGAACCCACCGCCGCCCTTGGCCCGCAGGAAACTGCGCGGACCCTGAAACTGATCAAGGCCCTCAAGGCGCAAGGGCTGGCCGTGATCCTGATCAGTCACTCGCTGGATGATGTGTTCGAAGTTGCGGACCGCGTGCATGTGCAGCGCCGGGGGCAATGTGTGGGTGTCGCCCTCACCGCCGAAAGCTCGACCCAAGAGGTTCTGGGCATGATCGTTGGTGCCAAGGAGGACGCCGCATGAACACCGCCGTTGACCCAAACTACAAGCCACCGCTCAGCGAACGGCTTGAGCCATACATGGCGGTCATTGCGCCAATGGCGATGATTGCCGCCATCTTCCTGTTCATGGCCGTAGCCTCGCCCGACCGGTTTTACCGCATCAGCAATCTTGAGTTGATCCTGCAGGACGCCGCCCTTTACATGCCAATGGCAATGGCGATGACCTTCGTCATCACCCAGCGCGGCATTGACCTGTCGGTTGGGTCGGTGGCCGTACTGTCGGCCATTATCATGGCGTTTCTGGTGAAGCAGTTCGGCTTTTCGATTTATGTCGGGATCCCGATTGCGCTGACCATCGGCGCGCTGCTGGGGCTGATCAACGGGCTGGTGATCACGCGGTTCAACGTGCCCGATCTGATCGGCACACTGGCGATGGACCTAGTCTATAAAGGGTTCGCGCTTTTGCTGGCCAAGGGGCTGGTGCTCGCGCGTTTCCCGGACGTGCTGACGGAAATGGGGCGGGGGCAAACGCCGTTCTTCATCCCCACGCCTGCGGTGATCGGCATGCTGACCATGGTAGCGGGCTACTACATCCTGAAACGCACGCATTTTGGCCGGTATACGGTCGCCATCGGCTCCAGCCCGGAATCGGCGGAACTGACGGGCATTGGGGTGAAGCGGCACAAGGTCTACGCCTATGTCCTCTGTGGAGCGTGTGCGGCCCTTGCGGGTCTGATGCTGACGGGCAAACAGAACGCAATTCAGGCGACGATGGCCCCCTTCTTCAACCTGCACGTCATCGCGGCGGTGGTTGTGGGGGGCACGTCGCTCTTTGGGGGCCGGGCGTCCATCATCGGGTCGTTCTCGGGCGTGCTGCTGCTGGCGATGATGCTGAACGCATTGGTGACGCTGCGGATCGAGTTCTTCTGGCAGCCCGTCGCGTCGGGCTTTGTGATCATCAGTTCGGTCGCACTTTATGCCTGGATTCAGAAGAAGGACCGCGATGGCGCGGGTGGTTGGTTCGCTGATCTGCGAACAGCCGAGGGTCAGAAACTGGTGCGGTTTTCCGCGCTGCTGATTGGTGTCCTGATTGCCCTGTTGGCGATCGGCGGCATCTTTGCCGGGGACACCGTGAACAGCGGGTAAACGGCCATATGCGGGGTGGCCGGGCCGGGGGTGCAGCCCCGACACCGGCCGGTGGCCCCGCTCTCATTGCAAAGGGAGGAACCAAGATGAGATTTTTAGCAACCACAGCCCTCGTGGCAACAGCAATGACCAGCGCGGCCTTGGCTGACGGTCATTCCACATTGCCGCTGAAGGAACTGCCCGACATCGCGGATCGTGACTACTGGGTCCCCGATGAGGTGAACGCGGAAGGCAAGCTGGAAGCGATGCAAGCCGTCGTTGGCGCCGAAGCTGTGGCATTCACTGGTTCGCAAGATGCGCCCGTCCAGATCGCCCTGATCTATCCGTCGTCCGACACCTCGGACTTCTGGGCGCGTAATTATCTGGCGATGACCAAACGTCTGGACGAATTGGGCGTGCAATACGAAACGACCGAATTCGCCTCGCGCCAGATCGAACATTCGCTGCAAACGACCTATGCCAATCAGGTGGTTCTGGACAAAGACATCTATGATTACGTCATTTTCGGCCCATCGGAACTGGCCATTCAAGCCGACAACATTTCGAAACTGGCGGCGGAAACGGACGATCTGACCACTTATGTCTGGGCCTTTCACACACCGCTGAAAGAGTTGGAAAATCAGCCAGCCGCGTGGTTTGATTTTTCGTCCGCTGCTGGTGCCCTGACCATGTGCGACTACATGATCGGGCGCTTGGGTGAAGGCGTGACCATGGCGATGAACCGCGGCATTCCCGGCATCACGGACAACCAGCGGTCTGGTGATTTCAAAGCCTGTGTCGAGGAGAAAGCAGGTTGGACCACCGTGTATGAACACTATGGTGAGTATCAGCGCGAAGGTGGCTTTGCCGGCACGTCGCTGATCCTGCAGGCTTATCCAGAGGCGACAATCATCCACAATGCCAACACCGCGATGGCGATGGGCAGCGTCGAGGCGCAAGTGTCCGTCGGCAAGGAGAAAGAGATATTCTCGACCGGGTGGGGCGGCACGGGTTTGGAACTGGACGCCATCCGCCGCGGTGAGCTGGACGCCACACCGATGCGTATGGGTGACGATGTAGGTGCAGCCACAGCCGAAGCCATCAAGGCGGATCTTGAAGGGCGCGCAGACGAATTGCCCTTCGTTTTCCTGGGGCGGATCACCGTGGCCCATGACGAGATGAGCGCGGACGAGATCGACGCACTGGAACAGGAAGCGTTCCGCTTCTCAGGCGTGGGCGCACTGGATCGCTAGAAACAAGCGGGCGTCATCCCTTTTCAGGGGGTGATGCCAACCTGCTATTGTTGTGCCCCGGTCAGTCCGCAAGCCGTCAGCAGTGTTTCGGCAAAGTCACGACGGTACGTGCGGATTGCGTCGAAATACGGGCCGGTTACATGGTGCGCGAATACGACAAAGACGTCATCGCCCCGCGTAAGCCATCCCACATACCACCCTTCAAACTTGCCAGAAAACTGACCCGACCGAACCGGCCCGGACCCGGTTTTGCCATATAGCGTTGCAGACCCAAGCGGCCCCGCATGTGCTGCATTCATCAGGTCAGCAAGATGGGCGCTCTGTACCCCAAGATCGCCTTGGACCATCCGGGTCAGAAACCCAACCTGTTCATCCACTGACAGCTTCAAAGGCCCGCCCAGCCAAAATGCGTCAGACCCATCTGGCACCACCGCATTGCCATAGCGCCAGTCCTCCAGAGCGGTGCGGTAGCTTGGGCTGCCGATATCAAACGCGATGTCCTGAAAGTACCACACGGCTGACCGTTGAAACGCCGTTTTCAGAGTTTGCCCTTGCCGCCATGCCTCAGGCCAGTACTGTAACGCAGGGCGCTGCGCAGGGTCCCAATCCCGCCAATGGTCAATACCCGCCGCCGCACCGGTTTCAAGCGCGATCAGGGTATTGGGGATTTTGAATGTCGACCATGGGGCGTGGCGCGTCTCCAGATCGCTGCCTTCCAAACGGCACACGGTGCCGGTCATAAGATCACGCGCCAGAAAGCTTGACTGCCGGTCGCCCATTTGGTCGGAAAACTGGTCCCGGCTCAGCACAGTCTCTGCCGAGGCGGAGACAACCGAACCACCCAAAAGGGCCAGACAAACAGAAAGCCTGACGGCCAATCGCGCAACAGGTGAAAATCTCACAGCCTTATAATCCTTGAACAAATACCGGTGCCATTGCCCACATAAGAAGACGGTACAGCCACCGCAATTTACCAAGCGCTTTCTCGCCAGCGCCGGGGAGGGTACCGTATCTCAGCCGTCCTTGAACAGGATGTCCGCGCCTTGACAAATACCACCTTGACGCGGAATGTTACCGCGAACACCCTGCAGCACATGTCCCGGCCACCACAAAAATCCTCTGGTCCCGTCACAATGCGCGACGTGGCGCGCGCTGCAGGTGTGTCGCGCATGACGGTGAGCCGAGCGCTGAAAAAGGACAGCCCGGTGTCGAAGGACACGCGCGACCGTATCCTGAAGGTCGTGCGCGAGATGAACTATGTGCCCGACCAGATGGCGGGCAGCCTGACGACCAAACGCTCAGGCTTTGTCGCGGTGCTGGTGCCGTCGCTGAACAACCTGCACTTTGCCGAAACCGTTCAGGCGCTGACCGAGGAGTTGGAGGGCATCGGCCAGCAGATCCTGCTTGGCCACACCGACTATGCCCAAGACCGAGAGGAGCAGTTGGTCGAGGCGATGCTACGCCGCAGGCCCGAAGCGATTGTGCTGTCCTATGACGGGCATTCCGACCGGACCGTGCAGTTGCTCTCGGACGCGCAGGTGCCGGTGATTGAGCTTTGGGAAAAGCCCGAAGGCCCCATCGGGCACACCATCGGCTTTTCGAACCGGGACGCGGCCGCTGACATGACCCGCGCCCTCATCGGACGGGGCTATCGCAACATCGCGTTTCTGGGTGAGGCGGATGACGACTGGACCCGTGGTGCTGCCCGGCGCAAGGGATTTGCGCTGGCGATGAAAGAGGCGGGACTGTCCGCGCATCGGCAGGTCAAACTGGGCAAACCGCCCCTGTCGATTGAGGATGGCGCACAGGCAACACCGGCCTTGCTCGAGGCGCATCCCGACACTGATTGCATCTTTTGTGTCTCGGACGCGCCCGCCTTTGGGGCGCTTTCGGCGCTAGGTGCAATGGGGCTGTCTGTGCCCGACGATATCGGCGTCGCGGGCTTCGGCAACTTCGAGGTCTCGCGCTTTTCCACCCCTGCCATTTCCACCGTCACCGTCGATCCCCGGCGCATCGGTCAGGCCACGGGCCAACTGCTGGCCGAGCTTCTGCATGGCGATCCGTCCGCGATTCCCCAAAACATCAAGATCGAGGTCGAAATCAGCCTGCGCGACAGCACGCGCTAGGCTGAGCGACGTGAAATCAACCACTTAGCCGAGAAGAAAAATGTTGTGTTACCGGTCACAATTGCTACTGTGACCGGTAACAAAGCCGTAAGGCAGGGACAGAATGCCACATATCCGACTGGACAAGCTGATCAAGCGCTACGGCAACGTGGAGGTGCTGCACGGCATCGAGCTTGAGATGGCCGACAACGAATTCACCGTTCTGGTGGGCCCCTCGGGCTGCGGCAAGTCCACAACCCTGCGCATGATCGCGGGGCTTGAGGACGTGTCGGAGGGTGAGATTTATATCGACGACAAGCCCGTCAAACATCTGGAGCCCAAGGACCGCGACATCGCGATGGTGTTCCAGGATTACGCCCTTTACCCGCATATGAACGTGGCGCGGAACATGTCCTTCGCCCTGCGCCTGCAAAAGCGCCCCAAGGCCGAGATTGACAAGAAAGTGCGCGATGTGGCGGCGACTTTGGGCCTGTCCGATTACCTGGATCGCAAGCCGGGCGAATTGTCCGGTGGTCAGCGCCAGCGGGTTGCCATGGGGCGCGCGCTGACCCGCGACGCTGCCACGTTCCTGTTTGACGAGCCGCTGTCGAACCTTGACGCCAAGCTGCGCGGGCAGATGCGGGCGGAACTGGCGCTGATGAGCCAGCGGGTTCAGAAAAACATGATCTACGTCACCCATGACCAGATCGAGGCGATGACGCTGGCCGACCGGATTGTCGTCATGCATGGCGGCGTGATCCAGCAGCAGGGCGCACCCAAAGAGCTGTTCGAGCGGCCCATCAACAAGTTTGTGGCGGGCTTTCTTGGCATGCCGCCGATGAACTTTCTGGATGGTCAGATTGTTGAACGGGACGGCGACGTTTTTGTTGTGGGCGATGGCTTTGACCTGCGCCTTGATGGACCGAAGGCCGCAGCGGCCCGCGCGCATTCCAGCAAGGATGTGACGCTTGGCGTGCGCCCCTCTGACCTGCGCTATGACGCGGATGCCCCGGCTGACGGGTCCCTGTCGCTGGATGTGCTCGTCTCGGAATATGTCGGCGCGCAATCCGTGCTGCTGTGCCAATGCGGCCCGGCCAAGGTCATGGTCGAGCTTGGCTCTGACACGCCTGTGGCGTTGGGCCAGACCCTGACCTTTGCCGTCAATGCAGGCGGCATTCACCTCTTCGACCACAAGACAGAAGTTGCGCTCTAGCGGCTCAAGACACCAACATAAACGGGAGGAAACTATGTTGAAATCGTTGAAACTGGGCGCGGTGGCCGCGCTTATGGCAGGGGCGGCATACGCCAATCCGTACGAAGAATACGCGGGCACGACGCTGGTTGTGAACTTCCCCGCGCATCCGCATTACAACGCCGCGATCAAGGTGCTGCCGGAGTTCACAAAGCAGACCGGCATCGAGGTTGAGGTGGACCAGCTGCCATACCTCAAGATGCGCGAACGTCAGACGCTGGAACTGGCGCAGGATGAAGGCGAATATGACCTGATTTCCTACGTGGTGTTTTCCAAAGCCGACTATGTGTTTGCCGATCAGTTGGAGAACCTCGCCAAGTATTTCATGAACCCCAAGCTGGCGAACCCGGCCTATGACGCGGATGACCTAATCGACGGTTATGTCGAAAATATCGGCGTTGCGGGCGGCACCAAAGGATATTTGCCGGGCAAGACAGGGTCGCTGTTTGGTATCCCATTCGGGTCTGAGACGTCCGTGCTGGCCTACCGCAAGGACATCTTTGAAAAGCACGGGATTGCCGAGCCAGAAACCTATGATCAGCTGCTGGACGCGGCGTGCAAGATCCCCGAGGTTGAGCCGGGCATGGGCGGTATGGCATCGCGCGCTGCATCGGGCCACCAGGCGAGCCACGCGTTCCTGCTGCACCTCGCCCCCTTGGGCGGTCGCGTCTTTGACGACCAGTGGAACCCGATCATCAACAACGCTGCTGGTGTGGAAGCGGCCGAGGCACTGAAAACCATCGTGGATTGCGGCCCCGAAGGCGCGATGAGCTTTGGCCCGGCCGAAGCGGCCAACGCGTTTGCCAACGGTGATGCGGCCATGTTCATGGACTCCATCGCGTTTATGCCCGGCTTTGAGAACCCCGACCGGTCGTCCGTGGTGGGCAAGGTTGGTTATGCAATGCACCCCGAGGGCGTGCGTCGCGGCAGCCAGACCGGCGGCTTTGGCATCGCGATCCCCAAGAATGCGGAAAACAAGGAAGCCGCGTTCCTGCTGATGCAGTGGCTGACGTCGAAAGAGGGTGACCTGATGGTCGCCATGGAAGGCGGCAACCCTTCGCGTTTCTCCACCTACGAGAACGCGGACCTGAACGCCAAATACCCGTTCGCGTCGACCTTTGGTGAGGCCCTGAAATATGCCGATCCCGACTGGCGTCCGATCATCCCCGTCTGGGGCAAGATCAACGCGGATATCGGCACGACCCTGTCCAAAGTGCTGACCGAAGATCTGGACATACAGGAAGCGTTGGACGGTGTGGCCGAACGGACCAAAGCCGTGATGGAAGACGCCGGCTACTATACCTGGCAGTAAGCTGATCCTCCCTGCCGGGGCGTGATGCACGCTGCACGCGCCCCGGCCTTTTGACCCCTTTCGCCCCGACACGAGGTTCCCGGCATGCGTATCGCCATGGCCAACCGAATGACGCCCTACATGTTCATGGCCCCTGCGGCTGTCATCATGGCCATCGCGTTACTCTACCCGCTGGGCTATATGGTCTGGGGCAGCTTCCGGGACTGGAACCCAAGCCAATCCATCGGGGAAGCCGAGTTTGTCGGCCTCAAGAACTACATCTTCCTCTGGTCCGACCCCAATTTTCACGAAAGCCTTGGTGTTACCCTGCGCTTTGCCTTCTTCGTTGTGTCGATCGAGATGGTGCTGGGCGTTGGCCTTGCCCTGCTTCTGGACCGCGACATTCGCGGCATGTCTGTGCTGCGCACCATGTTCATCCTGCCGATGATGATTGCGCCCGTCGTGGTGGGTCTGATGTGGCGCTACATGTACCATCCGACCATCGGCACCTTTAACCGCTTTCTTGAAAGCATCGGTCTGCCCAAGGTCGATTGGTTGGGGGACTATGCCCTGACGTCGATCATCATTGCCGACATATGGCAGTGGACGCCGTTCATCTTCATCCTGTCGCTGGCTGCGCTGCAATCGCTGCCCCGGTCGGCGCTTGAGGCCGCGCGCATCGACGGCGCCACCCCGTGGCAACAGATCATTCACATCAAGCTGCCCCTGATGATGCCGGTCCTGATCGTCACCGGCCTCTTGCGCCTGATCGACGCCTTCAAGGTGCTTGAGGTGATTTTGGTGATGACCAATGGCGGGCCGGGCCTGTCGACCGAAATCCTGGCCCTGCGCATTTCCCGCACCGCCACTGAATTCCGGGAGCTTGGCGTGGCGGCGGCCATGTCCAACTACCTGCTGATCCTGCTCTTGCTGCTGACGGTCGCCATGTTCGCCTTCACCCGCTGGCAAGAAGCCCGCGCCGCCAAGCTGCGCATGGTTGTGGAGGATGACGACTGATGGCTTATACCGAACGCCAGAACCCAGCCTTTTATGCCGTCATTGCCCTGCTGGTCTTTATGTCCGTGGGTCCGGTGATCCTGATGTTTGCCAACTCGTTCAAGCTGGACGTGGACATCATCTCGGGCACCGGTGGGCTGTTGTTCCTGCCCACGATCCAGAACTACGAAAAGGCGCTGTGCGACGTGCTGTGGTACGAGCCGAACCATGTGGATTTCTGTTCGCTGAAGTTTGGTGGCGCGTTCATCAACTCGCTGATCATCGCGCTGATTTCGACCGTGCTGACGCTGGTGATCGGGTGCATGGCGGCCTACGCGCTGGTGCGGTTCCGGTTCATGGGGCGGGATACCGTTTCGCTGTCGACCCTCATGGTGCGGATGGTGCCCCCTGCGGTGCTTCTGGTCCCCGTCTTTGGCCTGTGGAACAACGAGTTTTGTCTGGACCGTGATGGCCTGATCGGCGGCGCGATCCGGGATGTGTTTGGGGGGCGTGGCGATGTCTGTCTGGCGGGCACGCATAGCGGCATCATCCTGATCTACGTCGCCATGAACCTGCCCTTCGTGATCTGGATCCTGCAAAGCTTTATCGTGCAGGTGCCCCGATCCCTGGAAGAGGCCGCGCGCGTCGATGGGGCAGGGCCGTTTCAGGTCTTCTTCAAAGTCGTGCTGCCCCTGATCAAGCCCGGCCTTGCGGCGGCGGCCATCTTTACCTTCCGCATCGCGTGGAACGAATACCTGCTCGCCTCGGCCCTGTCCGACCGGAACACCAAAACCGTGCCGATCCTGATCGTGAACAACATGTCGGAATTCAACGTCGAGTGGGGGGTCATCATGGCCACGGGCATGCTGCTGGCCATTCCGCCCATCATTTTCACGCTGCTCGCCAGCCGTCAGATCATCACCGGCATGACGGCAGGTGCGGTCAAAGGCTGATGTGGGATTGGCTGCTCTCCCCCATGGATGCGGCCCGCGCGCATGAGGTTGGGTTTGCCGTGTCGTGGCACGCGCGATCGATGGTGCTGGGATGGGGCGTGCTGGCCCCCCTTGCGGTCTTGATTGCGCGCTTTTTCAAAGTGCTGCCCGGTCAGGATTTCCCGCGCGAGGTTGACAGCCTTGCGTGGTGGCGCAGCCATTGGATCGGGCAGATGGCTGTGATGGGGCTGACAGCGCTTGGCTTCGTGCTGGTTCTGCCTGTGGATTTCACCCGGATGAGTCTGCACAATTGGTTCGGCTACGGCGTCCTTGTGCTGCTGACCGTCCAAGTCCTTCTGGGCCTCTTTCGCGGCAGCAAGGGTGGCCCAACAGCCCCCGCGCCGGATGGGTCGCTGCATGGGCACCACTACGACATGACGCCATGGCGGCTGATGTTCGAGGCGCTGCACAAGTCCATCGGCTATGGGCTTCTCTTGCTTGGGGTCATCACCATCCTGCTGGGTCTTTGGAAAGCCAACGGCCCCAACTGGATGTGGCTGTCTCTGATCCTGTGGTGGGCGGGCCTCATCACCGCGTTTGTCATTTTGCAGAAACGCGGCATGGCGATAGACACATATCAGGCGATCTGGGGCGATGATCCCGCCCATCCGGGTAACGCCCGCCCGCATCCCGGCTGGGGTGTGCGCCGCACGACACGAAAGGAAGACACAGATGTTCGGAGTGATCGAAGGGACCGGGTTCGAAGTCATTGATCCACGGTTCGAGGCCTGCTTCGTGGGCCACGCACGGGTCGAACGGCTGTGGACCGGCGCACGCTGGTCCGAAGGGCCGGTGTGGTTCGCCGCCGGGCGCTATCTGGTCTGGTCCGACATCCCCAACAACCGAATGCTGCGCTGGGATGAGACCGACGGGTCGGTGTCGACCTTCCGCCAGCCGTCGAACAACTCCAACGGCAACACGGTGGATCGGCAGGGGCGGCTGGTCAGCTGCGAACACCTCGCCCGCCGTGTCACGCGCACCGAACATGACGGCACGGTCACGGTCATCGCCGACAGCTACGACCGCAAACGCCTGAACTCACCCAATGATGTTGTGGTCAAATCTGATGGGTCGGTGTGGTTCACGGACCCCAGCTACGGCATCCTGATGGACTACGAAGGCGACCGCGCAGAGAGCGAAATCGGTGCCTGCCATGTCTACCGTGCGGACCCGGACACCGGCGACATCCGGATCATGGCGGACGACTACCTCAAGCCGAATGGCCTCGCGTTCTCCCCCGATGAAACTCAACTCTACATCGCTGACACAGGTGCCACGCACGCACCTGACGGCCCCAAACACATCCGCCGACACGACGTGGGCCCTGACGGCACACTCAGCGGCGGAGAGATCTTTGCAACCTGCACCGAAGGGCTGTTCGATGGCTTCCGCCTCGACCGCGACGGGCGCATCTGGACCTCTGCCGCGGATGGTGTGCATTGCTACGACCCGGACGGCACGCTGATCGGCAAGGTGCATATCCCCGAACTGGTCGCCAATGTCTGCTTTGGCGGGCCCAAGCTGAACCGCTTGTTCATTTGCGGCACGACCTCGCTTTACTCGGTGTTCCTGAACGTGAACGGAGTGTCGCCGGTATGACCGATTTCACGACCCCAACGCGTACCCTCACTCATGCAGGCGTCATGAAAATGCTGACCGCGGCGGTACAAAAGGCCGAAGAAATGGGCCAGCCTCAATGCATCGTCATCGTGGACGCGAGCGGCGTCACATTGGGCCAGATCCGCATGACCGGGGCCAAATTCCTCAGCCTCAAGAGTGCAGCGACCAAGGCCTGCACCGCCGCCTCCATCCGCGCACCCAGCGACGCGATCCCCGAGGCCGTGGGACCAGCAATCGCCGCCGCCACCGGCAATGCCGTCACGCGTCTGGGCGGAGGCCTGCCCATCTTCATTGAAGGCGACTGCGTCGGCGGCATCGGCATTGGATCAGGCACTGCCGATCAGGACAAGGACGTGGCAAACGCCGCGCTGTCAGCGATTGGTGCGCGCGATAGTTAAAGCGCGTCCGCGCTGTGTCGCAACCGTGGCCGGTGGTGTCATCGGTGTGATGTCTGATCAAACCGTTTGGACAGATGTTGCATGTTGCAAAGTCTTTTCTGGTTTGGGTGCCGTTGAGCCAATCTTGCGCCTCGGACTGCCTATGGGTGGAGGCATGCCAGATCCTCGACCGGTGGCACATCGTCCGACAGCCCAAGAGCCCCTTGCAGGCCATAGATGTCGGGATACGTAACGATCTGGCCGGAGGCATCTGGAAACCGCGTGTAATACCCAAGCTCGACCGGGATCGGCGGTGCAGGGGCGTCGAAAGTTCGCGTGCCGTGAGCGTGTCGCAACACCTCCCGCAGGTTCACGCTCAGGACAAACGCCGCGAGTTCTGCCCATTTCTGCACCCTGACGCAGCCATGGGACAGGGCGCGATCGTCCTGTTCAAACAATTCTCGTCGGTTGGTGTCGTGCAGGTAGACAAGCAGCCCGGTGCCCAGCCGGACAGCTGCCAGCCCAAGGGGGTTGCGCTCTCCCGGAGGCCAGACGCGGTCGGGGTATTCGCCACTTGCGATCATCGAAGGGGTCGGGCGCCACGTCGGTCGAAAGCGAACAGATGACACATGCGTCCTGAGCCGGGGCGTGCGATGCCAGGGCGTGCCCACGATCACCCGACTGCGCAAGACCGGTGTACCGTTCTCGAAGGCGATCAGTTCGAAGGCGGGGATGTTGACCAAAATGGCCTTGCCGAATTGTGGCACGTCAAAGCCCGGCTGTGCGTGGTCGCTGTCGTGCTGAACCCCTTCCGCTTGGGTCTGTGTGGCCCAAGCAAGCCAAATAATGACGAGTACCGAGAGACCTCGCAACACCCATCGCCGCATGCACGCCACATCAGGCATTGATGCCGTCCAGTGTCGTGTCATAGTGCGCGGCACATTCCTGTTCCCGACCCCGCACGACCCGCATGCCATCCATCGGACCGCCATGTTGGGTTACCACGGTTGCCAGCCCCTCGGGCGCGTCATCCTGTTCAAAATAGATGACAACCCAATCGCGCGTTCTGCCATATCGATGCGCCGCAGCGGTGTTCGAAAAGATGGCGGTGAACCGCCAGTGATCTCTTTCACAATGCAGGATCGGAATGCGCGCATGCCCATTGTCATTGAAACGCCGCGGTCTGATCACCGGCAGGGTACGCAACGATCCGCGGTATTGGGTGTCCACCGACAGGATATCGGCGATGCCCGGCGCTTCTCCCGTGGCTGCGAGCGGGCGGGGCCGCCTGCGTGCCAGCAGGTCGTTCAGGGAAAAGCGAATCCCGTCAATTCGTCGTCGCCCTATCCCCTTGACCGTCGCCAGACGCCCGTCATGGGCCGCACTTTCCAAGGCCTCGAGCGTATCGATATGCAGGCTGTCGTGAATTGACCGCGCCAAAGATGGGCCGATCATTGGAACGGTCTGAAACAGCTTCTCCGGGTCGGTTGATCCGCGAAGGCGGTCCAGCAAAGCCAGATCGCCGGTTTCCAGCAATTCGATGATCGCACTGGCAATGGACGCGCCTATGGTGGGCAGGTTCTCCAACCCGGATCGCCCGGCGTGCGTATAGAGTTCGTTCAGCCGTTGTGTCGTCGTGCGGACATAATCTGCCGCATCACGATAGGCCCTTACCCGGAAGGGGGAGGCGCCTTGCTGGTCAAGCAAGCCTGCGACCTCGTCGAGTTTGTCGGCAATGAATGCGTTGTCAGACACTGCCATTCGGGGAACACTGGTCATGTCGATTTGCACCTTGGGACGCACACGTTCGCAGTTTCATAGGCCATGTTCGCCCACTGGCAGTTGATCGCTGTCAATTCCACCGCTCCCAAGCACTCCTAAAGTGAGGGGCGAGAGGACAAGACATGTGTTGGAGTGCAGAAGTATCAGTCGCCATGGTGGGCGTTGGGGTAACGGCGACAGCGGTCACATATCTTCGGGCCGAACGGCCAGCGATCTGGCTGACGCTGGCCTATTTCACGGTCATGGAGGCGCTACAGGTCTGGGGCTATGCCGTGGTCGATCAATGCGGCACGCCGTCGAACCAAACGGTGACGGTTCTGTCCGACCTCCACATCGTTCTGCAGCCCTTCCTAATAAACGCCTTCGCGATGGAGATGGTGCCACATTCCGTCATGCGCCGCGCACGCGTTTGGGTGTATGCGGCCTGCGCCCTGTCGGCAGGTGTGATGCTGTTGCAGATCGCCCCCTTGACCGGGGTTGGTCCCTGTCTCCCGGGCAGTCCGCTCTGCGGGGAACAGTGGTGTACCGTGTCGGGCACATGGCACATCGGGTGGCAGGTGCCCTATAACGGCTTGATGACGAACGTGGAAAACCAGTTGGGCCTGGCGTCGGGGTTTCCCACCTACATGATCACCGCTTTCGCGCTTCCCTTGGTTTATGGGGCATGGCGGTTTGTTCTGCTGCATGCAGTAACCGGGCCTGTTCTGGCATGGATGCTGACCGACAACCCGAATGAAATGCCCGCCGTCTGGTGCCTGTTTTCGATTGCGATCCTGTTGATCGCGCTCAGCCCGCTGGTCCGGCGGTCGGTGGAGACCGAGACCTGGTGGGGCAGATCGGTGCAGAGTGCGACGTAGCGATCATCCAGTCGTGTTCGAAGCTGGCGGGGCTGTTGCCGGGATTGGCAGGTCAGGCCTCGCCGCTATTCCGGCGCGGCGACCGACGGGATGTCCGTGTGTGATCCAATCGTTGTCCCGGCTTTTTCCGGGTCGAGGCATCCGGTAATTGCCTCCCTGTCCAACGTTTCTTCATGCTCCAGCAGGTCCACAAGGGTCAGCACTTCGCTCCTGTGGTCCTCGATCAGCTGGGTGGCCTGTGCTTCTGCGCTGTTCAGCAGCGCGATGACGGCCTGATCGACCCGAGCGGCCGTTTCGTCCGAGAACGTGCGGGGCCGCGCAATTTGCTGTCCGAGAAACGGGTGATCTTCGCTTTCACGCAAATCGACGGGACCGATGTCGGGGTCCATGCCCCAACGTGCGACCATGGAACGGGCAAGCGTGGTTGCCCGTCGGATATCGTCGTCGGCACCCGAGCTGACTGACCCAAGCAACAGCTTTTCCGCGGCCCGACCGGCAAGCAACGTGGTCAACTGTGTCTCAAGGTAGGTTTCGGGCAGCGTGTGTCGTTCATTTTCCTGTAGCATGTGTGTCCCGCCAAGGCTGCGCCCGCGCGGGATGATCGTCACTTTGTACAAAGGGTCCGCGCCGGGGGAGTAGAACGCGGCCGCGGTATGCCCGGCCTCGTGCACGGCAAGTCGGTGCTTCTCTTCGGGCATGATGGCAAGCGTGCGGACCGTACCCATCATGACCTTGTCGCGGGCCTCGTCGAGATCGACAGGCGTGATATCGGACCCCGAACGACGGGCGGCCGTGATCGCCGCCTCATTCAAGAGATTCTTGAGGTCAGCCCCCGAAAAGCCGGGCGTACCTGCGGCGACGCGGTCCAGATCGACATTTGCATGCAATGGCAGGTTCCTGACATGCACATCCAGGATCGCTCGGCGCGCGCGCTTGTCGGGCAGGGACAGTGTCACATGGCGATCAAAACGGCCCGGTCGCAGCAAGGCCGGGTCAAGGACGTCGGGGCGGTTTGTGGCGGCCAGCACCACAACCGCGTGCTTGCCGGAAAATCCGTCCAGTTCCGCCAGAATCTGGTTCAGCGTTTGCTCCCGTTCGTCGTGACCGCCACCAAGACCCGTGCCCCGTGTGCGCCCAATGCTATCCAGTTCATCGATGAAGATGATCGAAGGGGCTTGCTTGCGCGCTTCCTCGAACATTTTGCGCACGCGGCCCGCCCCTACGCCCACAAAAACCTCGATAAATTCGGACCCGGATGTGGAAAAGAACGGCACGTCCGCCTCTCCTGCCAGTGCGCGCGCCAGGAGTGTCTTGCCCGTGCCGGGAGGCCCCATGAGCAACACGCCATGCGGGACGGTCGCGCCCACCTTCTGGAACCGGTCCGGGTCGCGCAGAAACTCGACCAGTTCTGACACCTCCCTCTTGGCCTCATCCTGACCGGCGACATCTGCAAAGGTCGTTCGCTGGGCCTGTTCGGTTGGTTTGGACCCGCGCCCGCTCAGCAGGTTTCCAAGCCCACTCAGACTGCCACCGCCCATGCCGCGGTTCATCATGCGCCGCGTCAGCCAGACATAGAAAGCGATCAGCAAGAGCCATGGCAGGAATGAATACAGCGGCGACACCTGCGTCGGTGCCTCGGCGGTGATGGTCACATCCATCTCTTCCAGCAGGGGAAGCAGGGTGGGATCGGGTTGCTGTGGGGTAACGGCCCGCACAAGGCCGGGTGCGTCCGGTTCCGGACTGCGCAAGGTGCCAACAATAGCGGTCTCTTCGAGGGTGGCATTTGTGATCTCACCCGCGCGGATCAGCACTTTCATCTCGCTATAAGGAACCGATCGGGTGTCGGGCGCGCCGGTGGGCATTTGCGAGGCAAAGAGGACATAAAACAACACGAGCATTATGAGAGGCCACAAAAGCCAATGAACAATCTGTGGTTCCTTGGGACCGGGGGAATCGGGATCCGGTCGTGACACGTGATTTCCCATGGCTCTCTTTCAGGTCCTGTGCTGCGCGGCCAACATAGCGAATTCGGTGCAGTCGGCGTTGCGCTTGATCAATGAGCGATCCGCGATCTTCCGATGTCACACGCTTCGCTTAATGGGTACCGCCGTCTGGCGAGGCGGGGATATGGGTCGAATGCTCCAATGCGCGCGCCGCAGATGCCAATCCCAGGACAAACACCGGGCAGCGGGCGACGTCGAGCAGATGGCGCAACTGCTCTGGCGAGAGTGCGGGGCCATTGGCAAGGTCCACAAAAACAGCCTGCGCGTTGATCCGTGCCAGCCTTCCGAACGCAGCATCGAGTGTGGCAAAACGGGTCTGGGGCACTGCACCGTCAGCGATCCGGTCATCAATCACCATCTCGACAAGATCCGCCTTCAGATGCCGCGCCAGCAATCGGGCGGTCGAGAGTGCAGCGCCGTCGGAAGTGGCAGACGACGTCAGGGTAACGATTTTTCCGGCAACCGGATGAAAGCTCCTGTGCCCAAACACAAGGATGTCCACCGCCGCACAGCTATCGAGACCGCGTTCGACAAGATCACCTGTATCACGTTGGAAGGTCCACGACGCGTCCACACTATGTGCCAGCCTTTCAAGCGCAGTCCGGAAGGCCCGCTCATCGGCGTTTATCAACGTGTTGAACTGCGCAGGAGAGGGCGCAAGGACAACCTGCCCACTGGCCGAAATGACCCGCTGCGTGGCCATCGCCCCCACGGTGAGAGAGGCTGTTTCGTCGACCAACATTCCACTCAAACGCGGTCTGAGGTCATGCATGACGCGTTCGATCAATCGCAGCGCCACAGCAGCATCTGCGAACGAACTGGCCCCGATCAGGATGCGGGTGGTGTCCTGCACGGGGGCGGTCATGTGTCGGGCTTGGTATCGGTCGGGGACATGTTTCGGTCCCCGTATCGCCGTCGCGCTTCGGCAAAAGCGCGCAACCGCGCCTCGACCAATGCATTGATGCTGTTTTCTGTAAACTGTCCGGCGCGGGACCGTTTTCCGGCCCGTCGGCCTGTCAAAACTTCGATCCCCTCGTTGATGGACTTGACCGGTATGACCCTGAACGTGCCAGCCTTGGCTGCTGCGACAACATCCGGGCGCAGCATCAGGTGATCGACATTCGACATCGGGATCAGGACACCCTGCTCGCCGGTCAGTTTGCGGGCCTTGCAGATATCAAAAAACCCTTCGATCTTTTCGTTGACGCCACCAATGGCCTGCACTTCGCCGTTCTGGTTGACCGAGCCTGTAACAGCAATCCCCTGCCGGATCGGCACGCCCGACAGCGCCGACAACAGCGCATAAAGCTCTGCCGAGGACGCGCTGTCGCCGTCAATGCCGCCATAGCTTTGTTCAAACACAAGACTGGCATGCAGCGAAATCGGGACATCCGTCGCATAATGTGCCGCCAGATACGCGCCAAGGATCAGAACGCCCTTGGTGTGCAAAGGCCCACCCAATTCGACCTCTCGTTCGATGTCGACCAGTTTTCCCGTGCCCATACGCACCCGCGCGGTGATCCGGGATGGTCGTCCGAAGGCATGGCCGCCGATCCCAAGTACCGAAAGGCCGTTGACCTGTCCGATTGCCGTTCCGCTGGTGTTGATCAGAATGGTCTTGCGTATCACCGCCTCTTGCAAACGATCCTTGACACGCGAAGCGCGCCGCGTCGCCTCGTTTATCGCCTGCGTGATGTCGCTGTCCGAAATGTGCTTGTGCTTGGCCTGCCCGGCGTAGTGATCGGCCTCGCGCATGACGTCTGCTAATCCGCTGATACGCAACGTGAATTTCTTGCTGTCGTCGGCCAGACGCACGGCATGGTCAAGAATGGCCGCAACCGCCGACGCTGTCAGCGGGCGCAGGTTTTCGCGGGCTGCGAAGCTGGCAACAAGTTGGACCATGCGCCGTGTGTTCCGTGCGGACCGCGGCAGGTCATCTTCGAAATCGGCCTGCAGTTTGAACAGTTCGCCGAACTCGGGATCAAGCAGGGTCAGCAGCATGTGCAGTCGGCGGTTGCCGATCAGGACAACCCGCACGTCCAGCGGAATGGGGTCAGGTTCCAGCGTCGTTGTCGAGGTCAGGTTGAGCTGGTCGGCCAGCGACGTGATCGTCACGGACTGTGCCTGCAAACACCTTTTCAGCGCATCCCAGGCAAAGGGTTCTGACAACAGCCTGTGCGCGTCCAGCACCAGATACCCGCCATTTGCCCGGTGCAACGCGCCTGGTTTGATCAAGGTGAAGTTGGTGGCCAGCGTGCCCATTTCAGAGATGTGTTCGATGCGGCCGGTAAGATGATTGAGCGATGGCATGTCTTCGTGGATGACAGGTGCTGCGCATTCGTCCTTGTCACACGACACCATGATGTTGACGGCGTACCGCGCGAAATGTGGTTCGCGGTGGTACTTGCGGATGGCTTCGGGAAATGGCCCGTCCCCGTCGTTCTCATTGCGCAACAGGAACAGTTCGGCATTCGAGATCATATCGTCGCGGACCTGAACAAGATAAGCAGCAATACCGGCGTTGTCCGGCAACATGTCTGCCACATCTGCGACGCGCAACGACACTACGCGTTCCGCCATTGAGGCGTGCAGGGCTTCGAGCCGTTGACGGTGCTCCTTTTCCAACTGCGGCCCGTGTCGCAGAACGTCGGACAGATGCTCTTGAAGCCGCTCGATCTTGGCGTCGATATCCGCGCGTTCTGCAGGGGGCAGGGCTTCGTAAACGTCTGGTTTTACGGGTTTGCCATCAACAAGAGCGACCAGCATGAAGCCCATGGGGGTCTTGAGCAAAGCCACGTCTTCTTCTTTGACCCGATCCGCGAAGGCGGCGATGGGCTCTTCGTGTCGTTGGCCGAATTCCTCTTCGATGGCACGGCGTTGGGTCTGGTACTCTTCGGAATCGAACAGTGCAGGCACTTCGTTTGCCAGATCGTCCACGAGATCCTGCATCGCTTTGCGAAACGGACCCGCCATGCCCGCCGGCAACTGCATCGCACCCGGCTTGTGCGGGGCTTCGAAGTTATTGACATAGACCCAATCACAAGGGACAGGGCGCGCGTTCGCTGCGTCCCGCAAAAGGCTGGTCACTGCCGCGTGCCGCCCGGTGCCCTGATTGCCCAAGACATAAATGTTGAAGTCCTTGTGGCCGATGCCAGCGGCCAGTTTTATGGCGTCGACCGCTCGGTCCTGCCCAAGCAACTGGTCCTTGGGCTTCACCTTGTCGGTCGCGTCAAATCCAAGGCTGTCCGGATCGCATACCAGACGCACGTCGCCGGGTCCAAGCCCGGCGGGAAGCGGCAAGTGTTCTGGGTCTGTCTTGGCCACGGCCTCGTCTGTGCCTTTCGGGGTATGTGATCGGACAACCATCTCACGGTGCCGCTTCGCTTCGGTTGACCCTTGTCAATTGCCGGCCCCGTCTCTTGCGGATGGCCGGGGCAGCAGAACCAGGCCACCTTCACACTTTGAATGGCGATACATGACGCGGCGCACGCGGTGTCGCGCGCCTTTGCAATTCACACGCGAGGGCCGCGCTCAGTGCGCCAGCAAGACCGGAAGCTCGGTTTGCTCGACCATGGAGCGCGTTGTGCCACCGAACACTGTCTGGATCATGCGTGCGTGCCCATAGGCCCCCATGACGACCAGATCGGCCCCCGCCTCTTTGGCGCGATCCTGAATGCACTCGGCGATGGGGCGTCCACCGCTGGGAAACTGGGACACCGTCACGTTGCATCCACGATGGCTGAGCCATGTGGCGACATCAGTGCCGGGGTCTTGCCCGTCACGTTCCGCAGTCACCACCGGGTCAAAACAGCCAATGACAACGTCGCGGGCACTGGTGAGATATGGCAAGGCCGCATGAACTGCGGCAGCGGCCGCCTCACTGCTGTCCCATGCGACGAAAACACATCCCGGTTGTCCGGCCGTAGACGCGTTGACCTGAAACCCGATTGGGGAATGAAACAGGACACCAGACGCGGCTTCACGAAAGAACTCCGGACTGTCACGCAAGTTGGCCGCAAAGATGGCCTCGTCACTGACACGCGCGCACCGCGCCACGTGGTGTTTCGCGTCGACACTCGCCGTCAACGCCACAACGACTTCGCCAGAAGCGCCACTCTTGGAAAGCAGCTTTTCAACATCATCGGCACGCGTCTTTTGGGTCTTTTGCGCTTCGCTTACGGTCTGCTGCCAGTTTTCCGGGACGTTCATGCCGCCATACGGTGGCACACCATAAGCATACATGGGTAAAGCCGGAGCCGCATCGACAAGCAGACACAGCAAATGCGTGCCGTCTCGGGCGGCCATGTCTGCAACATCGGAAACATCTGCATCGGGGGTTTGCGAGGTCATCACAAAAAGGATTGTGCGGCGGCTCATGGCGATCTCCGTTCGAAAGGTCATCCGACGTCGTGCCGGATCAGTGACGCTCAGATTGGCACGGCAAACGTCCGCAACACTGACAAAGATCAACGGACGTGCTCCGTTCCCATGCCAGATTTCAGATTGTTGTCGGTGCAGGTGAGATACGAATGGAGTTCAAGGACTACTACGACGTTCTGGGTGTAAAGCGCGACGCAGATGCGGACGCGATCAAAACGGCGTTTCGCAAGGCGGCGCGCAAATATCATCCCGACATCAATGACAGCGCCGAGGCCGAGGCCAGGTTCAAGGATGTGAACGAAGCCTATGAGGTCCTGAAAGATCCCGAACGCCGCGCTGCGTATGATCAACTTGGTCAGGACCCCCAGCAAGGTCAGGGATCTTATCAACCGCCACCCGGTTGGGACGAAGGATTTTCTTTTTCGCAGGGCGGTCCGCAAGACCACGAAGCCTTCAGCGATTTCTTTGAAACCTTGTTTCGACGCGGTGCAGGCCCTGCCGAGGGCATGCGACAGGCGCGTGGGTCTGACAGCCACGGACGCATCGAGATATCGATTGAAGACGCCTACAGAGGGGCAGAGCGCAAGTTGAGCCTCCGCACACCGGTCATGGGGCCAAACGGACAGGTCACACTGCAGGATCGCGTCATCTCAGTTCACGTGCCCAAAGGTGTAATCGCCGGGCAGCATATCAGGCTGCCGGGACAAGGGCAGCCAGGCGGCGGGGCTGCTGGTGACTTGTTTCTGGAGGTCACATTTGCAGCCCATCCGGTCTTTCGACCCGATGGGAAGGACCTGTACCTGGAATTGCCGATCGCCCCGTGGGAAGCCGCGCTGGGCGGTCATGTTGTCATGCCGACGCCGGATGGAAAGGTCGATCTGCGCATCCCGAAGAACGCGCGTTCCGGGCAAAAGCTGCGCCTCAAGGGCAAGGGGCTTCCGGGGCATCCGTCCGGCGACATTTTCGCAACGCTCAAGATCATCAATCCCAAGGTTGAAACGGATGAAGCGCGCGCATTCTTTCAGCGGATGGCAAAGGAAATGCCATTCGATCCGCGCGCGCATCTAGGAGGCTAGATCATGAAGAAGGCGACGGTACGAAGTAACATCCTCGAAGCCCTCTCGCTGGAGGACCTTTGCCGGTTCTGTCAGGCGGACGAGGCTTGGGTCATCGAACTGGTGGATCATGGAGTTCTGGATCCGGTCGGTGGTCAGCGCCACAATTGGCGGTTTTTCGGCTCCAGTATTGCGCGCGCCAAAAAGGCGCGACGGCTGAATCGCGATCTGGGGATCAACACAGCGGGTGTGGCCCTGGTTCTTGAGTTGCTGGAAGAACGTGATGCAGCCTTGCGCCAATTGGCGCGGTACGAAGCGCTGCGGTCATCTGATTACTGACTGCGAAAGCACACACTTTTAAAGCGACACGCTGGAATTCTTTATGATCTGTGGTCACTGTCTGTGCACATTATTGCGACGTGATCATGTACCAAAGGCGTTTTTCCAAGCGGCGGCTGGCAGGTCCGGGATTTCGGGGTTGTGAATGTGCGGGACTGACCAGAACCACTTCAATTTCGTAGTGCCTAGAAAGGTCTGGTTTGGTCATTGAAGGAAGCGCGCGGTGCGCGCTTCCGGGCCGTTTTGCTTCACGATCTCCAGTTCATACGAACAGGAACGTGTCCTCGACATAGGCGAGGCCGGTCAACACGCCTTCTTCCGCAAAGGCCAACCCCGTCACATCTTCGGCGACGTGCATCACCTCCTGATCCTGGCTGGTCTCTTCCGCTGCAACGAATACGGCGGTTGCAGCCTCACCATCATCCACCAGGTTCGCCAGGCGCAGATTGGCGGTGTTGTCACCGTTGAAGCTGGACAGGATTGCCGAGACAAGCGGGTCCGTACCAAGGTCGTCTTCAAAGGCGAACGGTGTCGGCGCACTGGTGACCGTTTCGCCCGTTGAAAAGGCTTGAGCCGCGATGCCGGACCAGTCAAAGGATCCATCCGCAGCCGACGCATCAAACGCGGCCCACCCGACAACTTCACCAAGGTGGAAATCGACCGGCGCTGCTTCCACCTCCTGGATGGCGTACTCGAACCCTGTGGTCGACACGTTACGAGCGCGCGCAATTTCCCAATCAGGCCCGTTGTTGGTTTGAATTTGCAAAAGGAGAATCGGAGTTTCGTCAAACGTCACATCGAATTCAACGGACTGGAAGTCGTTCAACGCACCCCCGGCAAATTCGGTTGTGCCGACCTGCAGCAAACTGCCGTCCGACAAGTCCCAGATCCCTTCTTCGAAGGTCAGAAGCGTGACGTCTTCGGGTGTATGCGTGCCGTCGGTGTAGTCGGGCTCTTCGAGATAGAACGTGGCTCCCGTCGCGGTGATTTCGGAGAACTCGACAGTCACCGGCTCGCCCCCGTTTGTGCTGACGGGTGATGCAAATACAACCGGGTTCAAGAACGTCGCTGCGCCCTCGAAGGCGACAGTTTCGGCTGTGTGGGTCAACCCTTCGATCTTTTGCACTGATCCGATCACCGGTTCATTCGAGTCGTACTCGATGATCAACTCCATATCGTAGAGCTTGGCCGCATCCTGACGGTCGCCCTTCACATAGATCGACGTATCGAAGAAGTTCGCGTCCAGGGTGACACCATTTGGAGTGACAGCAGTCAGCACAAACCCTTCGGGCAGATCATCGCCAGCGCCGAGGGTGCCGTTCACCTGTGACCAACCTTCATCGATCAGACCGTCGCTGTTTTCGTCGAGGCGACCCTTGTCGACGGTCATCCAGCCCAGACTGTTGGACAGCGGTGACTCCTCGTCCCAGTCAAGCAGGTTGAGCGTGGTCGTTACCAGTTCACCCGTTTCGTACTTGATGTTGTCTTTCTGGTAGGGGGGCGACGTATTTGGCACCAATGGTACTTCCAGACCGGGAAGGTCCTGACCGAACTTGTTGGGGGTCAGGCGCCAGCGCGGCCCGGACACAAGATCGTCCTCGCTATAGCCCGCCGCTTCGGCAAGGTCCGGATCACGAAAGCTCTCAAACACGTTGCGGTAGGGGTCATCAGGGAACTTGTCATAGGACCATTCGAACGGCTCGCGATCCACTGTGGTGTACCACTCAGCCGTGAACCCTTGGGCCAGATCGGATGTCGTGAATGTCAAATCGGCAGCATCCGCCAGGGCAACCAGCGACAGGTCACGCAGCACCGTGCCAATCGGGGCTCCGGCCTCGTCCTCGTTGCGATAGCCGACAAGGTTGTCGTCAAGATCGAAGACCTCAATCCCACCCGCTGTCAGATCCACCTGCCCGGCAGCATCCAGCTTTAGATAGCTTGGCAGGAATGTTCCCTCACCATTGTACGAATCTACGGGCGAGATCCAGAGAGTGTTTGTCGGATCATCGGGGTCCTTGACGATGTAATGCGACGGCAAACGCCCGATCGCAGCCTCGTTTTCATAGTCCTCGGGGCGGACCTGGTCATTGGGGTTGTTGGTGATGTTGTGGGTGATCCGCAACTCCGCCTTCGTGACGTCAAACCCTTCAAATCCGTTTTCGAGGACATCGGCGATACCATTGTCATCAAGGTCTTCTGTCCATTCCGCCGGCAGCTCGATGTCGACCTCCAACCGGATGTCGTTCGGACGTTTGACCGCCTCACCCCACCGATACAGTAGCTTTCCGTCATCTTTGACGGTGACTGAATAATCTGTGCTGTACGCAATGTCGTAGGTGATGCTGGACTCGTTTGGCTCGAGCAAATCAATAATGTCGGCCGTGCCACCAAAACCATTCAGAAAGCTGTCGACAACGTCCGCCGTGCCATCGGCGTCCAGATCGACGCCACCGACCAACACTGTCTCGACCGTTCCATCATCGTCGACATCGGCATCCACAAATGTACCGACAGTTGCATAGGTATCGAGCGTGCCGTCGCGATCAAAATCGATGTCGTTGTAGGTCTGGTCGTTCAGGGTATTGTCCATCGCGAGCTGTAGCGCTTGGGTCACTTCCTCTGCGTACAACTCATGCAACAGACCGGCTTCAAACACGCCATCAACCGAACTTGGCCGCAGGTCGAGGAACTTCAGGTCGTTGTCGAGTGCGCCAATCGCATCCGGATCTCCGGGGTATTTCTGATCGGACAAAACACTTGCTATTGTCGCGTAATGCTCCGTGGAGGCTTTGACCGTCTGTCCACCAAGTCCCAGTGACCACGTTCCAAGCGGAGCTCCCGAGCGAAACACATCCGTGGGAGAGTTCCGAACTGCCAAGCCGAGAATGTCTGCTGCATCGTCGATAATGTCTCCTGCAAATCCTTCCGCGTAATCGCCATCCAATTCCTTGTCTTCGGCTCCGATGAAATCAGTGACTTCAAAACCGAACTCGCTGTCGATGCCGTAAAGAATGTCGCCGTCCTTATCCACGAACGGGTCAACGACCGAACCGTCGATGTCCAGCATGGAAGGAAGGTCCGGGTACTGCTGTCCGAGAAAGGAACCAAGTAAATCGTTTACAGAAAATATGTGGGATTGAGATGTGTAAATCACTGTCTGTCTCCAAGTCTAGGCGATCAGCAGTGCAGAAATTGCGCGCACCGTTGAGCCATCGTTGCCATCCGGATCTGCATACACATAGCAACATTCTTATATGTTGATATTTATCAATCACGCCGTTTGTATTGGATAACCGGAGCACTTGATCAAAGGTATCAGCGGCCACACCAAAAGTGGGTCGACTGACGTTCGTAATGCCGCCGCGTGAACCGAATTGTGTTTATGTACCGCAGTGCCGTCGGACCCAAACCGCGGTCACAGGCTTCAAGAGAGCAGAGGGTCTCTGCAACACGTGCGCTTAGAGGCCGAGCACGATCAGTCGGCGTAATCCCACATTGTTCGATCGAGTGAAATTGGAGACTGATAGGCGCGCCCTTTGGGAGTTGGTGCGCAGATCAATGGCGTTCCAAGTGCGAATCCTCGGCCTCATCCACGAATCTACTCGAGAGAACCCAACGTCGGGCAGATACTCACTCACTTGGTTTGCCTGCGCATCACCGAACGGCAAAAAGGACCAGCGACACGATCAGGATCAGAGTAACCACTCTGACTGCAATGGTAATCCGATCATGCTGAGTTTTTTCTTCTAACCATCTAATCATATTGAAATCTCTCCGATAAAATTCGGTGGGCAGAGACACCACGGTCGATCAGTGCTTTCTCGACCAAGGTCAGCATGATCGGCGGGCCGCAAAGCACGAATAGCCCGCTTTCGTATAGATGCTTGGGCAAAATCCGATCCAACAACTCTCCGTCAATAAAACCGGTTTCCCCGGACCAACCTGTTTGCGGTTCTGAAAGAACGTGGACAACATCCGCCCACTCACTTTGGTCAAGTTCATCCAACTCGTCGCGGAATACGATCTGTTCGGATGTTCGGTTGCCATAAATCAACACCGCATTGCAGCGATCCTCGTCCAGCGCAATCTTGCGTAGAATGCCGAGCATTGGCGCGACCCCGACGCCACCCGCAATCATGATGATATCCCGTTCCGATCGCCCGTCGATGGTTAGCGTTCCATGGGCACTGTCGATATAGGCTTTGTCCCCGACGGCGACCTGATCAAGTGCACCGGTGAAATCACCCAACTCCTTTATCACAAATCCCATCTCGGGATTGTCGGACGGCGCTGAACTGATCGAGAACGGGTTTTCGTTCAACGAGAACGGAGAATGCCCGACATTGAGCCAGACAAACTGTCCGGCCTGATAGGATGCGCCATCATGGCCATCCGGCACGATCCGCAGATCCCATTGCCGGGGCGTGAGACGTTCGACCCGCGACACCCGCCAACGGTGACGCATCTGATAAAGCGGTTTCGCAATATACACATGGATCAGGGATAGGACCGCAAGGCTGGTCAATCCCCGCCACATCCAGGCAACAGCGGGCTCGGCGCTGTAGCGGCCCGCGGCCTCGGCATGGAGCAACAGCAAGACAGCGATCAGCAAGGCACCAAACCCGTGCACGAGCCGCCAGCGTTCGTATTTGTACTGCAACTCGTCCCGGTAAATTGATGCCAACACAAATGTGGGCAAGAGAACAAACGCGAGGATGCCCGGCAAAATAGCCCAGAAGTCGCTGGTGATCGTCAGTTCGCGAGTCGGGTCCCATGGTCTGGGTGGCCCCGGCAGGAACTTGTAAACAAAGGGGTGCACCAGCGCGAACACCAGCGCGACGCCGCCCATAAGCTGGTGAAAGCGGATTGTGATATCGAGGCCCAGTGTGTTCGAGACCGTGCGAAACCGGCCTGACAGAACGAATTCCACCAGGATGATCGAAAAGGCCAAAAGGCCAAGCCCGGACGCCAGTTCGTTGCGCACCGACCGGGGAGGCAGGTCCAGCAACCAACCGGTCAGCAATGGCAAGCAAACAATGGTCAGATAGACCAAGGCCCAAAGTGTCGCGCGCAACATCAAGGTGGACTAGCTGGCAATCCGCCACGTGGCGTCTGGTTGCAAACATGCGACGCCGATGCCTGTTTCGCGGCGGCCATCTATGATCAACGTCTGCCGATATTCGCGGCAGTACCGACCGGTGCTTGATCTGCCCTCTCTTGTTGCGGTCACGGTGCCGGAATTGCCGGTATTTGAATTGCTCCAGACGATAGGGTCGCCGAGTGGTGCGGTGTAGGCCCGTTGAACGGCTTGATTGGCGCGCATGCGGTCCACGTCGTCCATCGACCGGCCTATTTCGCTGCCGATCAGGGTGCCGATCAGAACACCGGCTCCTGTGGCCAATGTGTTGCCGCTTCCGCTGCCAAATTGATCGCCAACAACGCCGCCGACAATCGCACCGGCCATCGTGCCTACAATTTCGTTGGAGCCTGCGCGACTGTTTTCGCACGCCGATAATCCCATCGCGAATAGTAAGACCAAAGTGGTGCGTCTGGGTGTCATGGATCTGCTCCGTTGTTTTTGCTGCGACAGTGGCAGCATCCCACGATCACGGTCAGTGATATTGATATTGATCATCTCGGTGCGGGGCGACCCCGGTTTTTGGGGCGTAGGTGTTTGGTTGCAAGACCACGTTCGGAGCGGATGCGCACCTTTTGCCGGCATGGTGCGGGCACAGGCGGCATCGTGCCTTGTCCCGATATCCCCCCCAAGTCGCAGATCACGGGCCAGCGCCCGTCGCCGCACCATGGCGGGTCGGGGTCCGGTTTCAAGTAAGCGTGACATGGTCTGTCGAACTACAGACCCGAAAGGGAGCGAGGCCTTCTGCCGGTGGACGCGATTGGAACGCAAGGTTTTGCAGTGAGAGTGTGAGCAACATCAATGCCAACTGATTTTCGTCAGTCGAGTGTTTGCGGCGCGTTCTATGCTTCCCCTCAGGTTACTGAAGGGAGGGCAGGCACATGAAGAAAGACAGGATCACCAAGCCCGCCCGCGTCATTCCAGCGGCGAATATGGTCAGCTATGAAGACACCCGCGCTGTGTTCACATGGGAAGCTGCGCGCGACCAGATGTCCGGTTTGCCGAATGGTGGGTTGAACATCGCATTTGAAGCGATCGACCGGCACGTCGCAGCGGGCCACGGCGATCAGGTGGCGATGCGCTGGATTGCCAAGTCAGGGGCGCGTACCGATTTCACATACCGGGAGATGCACGTCGCGACGAACCGCTTTGCCAATGTCTTGCGCAGCCGCGGCATCGAGCGCGGGGATAAGGTGTATTCCCTGCTTGGTCGGGTGCCCGAACTTTACATCGCGGCCCTGGGCACACTCAAGGCGGGGGCCGTGTTCTGCCCGTTGTTTTCTGCCTTTGGTCCGGAACCCATCCATGCCCGGATGGAGATTGGTGGCGCCAACGCGGTGATCACGTCGTCGCGGTTGTACCGGCGCAAGCTTCAGGGCTTACGTGAACGGCTGCCCGCGTTGCGGGAGGTGTTTCTGACCGATGGGCAAGAGGATGGCACCCTATCGCTTGCGCCCTTGATGAACGCGGCTGCGGACGAATTTAAGACGGTGCCGACGCAGGCCGAAGACCCGGCGTTGTTGCATTTCACTTCAGGTACCACAGGCAAACCCAAGGGGGTGGTGCATGTTCACGGGGCCGTTGTTGCGCATCATGTGACGGGCCAGCTTGCGCTCGATCTGAAGCCGGGGGACGTTTACTGGTGCACTGCCGATCCGGGTTGGGTGACGGGCACGTCATACGGGATCGTGGCACCCCTGACCAACCGGACCACCATGATCGTCGATGAGGCCGAATTCGATGTCGCGCGCTGGTACGATACGTTGCAGCGCGAGGCGGTGAATGTCTGGTACACCGCACCCACGGGCATTCGGATGCTGATGAAGGCCGGGGCGGGCGTTGTGCAGGGCTATGACCTGAGCGCGGTGCGGTTCATGGCCAGCGTGGGCGAACCGCTCAATCCCGAAGCCGTGACGTGGAGCCATCAGACCTTTGGCATGCCGTTTCACGACAACTGGTGGCCGACGGAAACCGGCGGCATCATGATCGCCAACTTCGCGTCGATGGATGTCAAACCGGGGTCCATGGGCAAGCCGCTGCCGGGGATTGAGGCGGGTATCGTCGAGATCACCGAAAACGGTGTGCGCGACCTGACGGACCCGGACGCTGTGGGTGAGTTGGCATTGCGCCCCGGCTGGCCGTCGATGATGCGCGGGTACCTGCATGAGCAGGCCCGCTATGACAAATGCTTTCGCGACGGCTGGTATCTGAGCGGCGATCTGGCGATGCGCGATGCGGATGGGTATTTCTGGTTCGTCGGGCGCAGCAATGACCTGATCAAAAGTGCGGGGCATCTGATCGGCCCATTCGAGGTTGAAAGCGCGCTGATGGAGCACGCGGCCGTCGCCGAAGCCGGTGTCATCGGTATCCCGGATGAGACGGCGGGCGAGTTGGTCAAAGCCTATGTCGCGCTGAAACCCGGGCACGCACCTACGGATGATCTGCGCCTTGACCTGATGGGCCACGCCCGCAAGCGCCTTGGCCCCGCCGTGGCCCCCAAAGACATCGCCTTTCGCGAAAACCTGCCCAAGACCCGAAGTGGCAAGATCATGCGCCGTCTTTTGAAGGCGCGCGAGCTTGGACTGCCAGAGGGCGATATCTCAACCCTGGAAAGTGATGAGAAATGACTGTCGATACACTCAAACCGCACCTTGATCACGCCCATGTCCACGCGTTGCTGAAGGGTATGATCCGTATCCGTCGGTTCGAGGACAAATGCGCGGAGCTTTATACGCAGCAGAAAATCCGTGGTTTCCTGCATCTCTATGATGGCGAAGAAGCGATTGCGGCCGGGATTATTCCTCTGCTCGATCCCAAGGACCGGGTCGTCGGCACATACCGCGAACATGGTCACGCGCTGGCCCGTGGTGTGCCCATGGGGGCGGTGCTGGCCGAAATGTATGGCAAGTCCGAGGGCTGCGCCGGGGGGCGGGGCGGGTCGATGCACCTTTTCAGCCGCGATCATAATTTCTTTGGCGGTAATGCGATTGTCGGGGGCGGCTTGCCCTTGGCGGCTGGGCTTGGGTTGGCTGATCGTATGGCCGACAGCGGGGGCATCACCGCCTGTTTCTTTGGCGAAGGGGCGGTGGCCGAGGGGGAGTTTCACGAGAGCCTGAACCTTGCCGCGGTATGGAAACTGCCGGTGCTGTTTGTGTGTGAAAACAATGGCTACGCGATGGGGTCGGCGCTGGCCCTGACGGAATCCGAAACCGAGATCAGCAAAAAGGCATCCTGCTACAGTATTATGTCCGAGACCGTCGACGGGATGGATATCGTCGCGGTCGAGGCTGCTGCGCGGCGGGCACTTACATCCATCGCGGAAACCGGCCAGCCCTATTTTCTGGAGTGCAAGACCTACCGTTTCCGTGCGCATTCCATGTTTGACGCACAGCTTTATCGGTCCAAGGAAGAGATCGCCGAATGGCGCAGCAAGGGGCCCATCATAAGGTTCCAGAATTGGGCGGTTGAGTCCGGTCTGCTTCAGACATTCGAGGTGGCGCAGATCGTCGCGGACTGCGACGCCGAGATCGCGGAGGCGGTCGCCTTTGCCGAGGCTGGAACGGACGAGCCGGTTGCGCACCTGACCCAATTCGTGATGGCACCGGAGCGCCCCGCAGCGCCTGAAATCATAGCGCCGGACAAGCAATTCAAGACCACCTATCGCGACGCGGTCAAGGCGGGCATCGTTGATGCAATGACACGCGATGATCGGGTGTTCCTGATGGGCGAAGACGTTGGCCACTATGGCGGGTGCTATGCGGTCAGCAAGGGGCTGCTGGATCAGTTCGGAGCGAAGCGCATCCGTGACACGCCGCTGTCTGAATCCGGGTTCACAGGCGCAGGTATCGGTGCTGCCATCGCGGGGATGCGTCCCCTTGTCGAGGTGATGACCGTGAATTTCTCGCTCTTGGCGCTGGATCAGATTCTGAACACGGCGGCCACGTTCCGGCACATGTCGAACAACCAGTTCGGCGTGCCGGTTGTGATCCGCATGGCGACAGGCGCGGGCAAGCAATTGGCCGCACAGCATTCGCACAGCCTGGAAGGGTGGTACGCGCATATCCCCGGCCTGCGCGTGCTGGCACCTGCAACGTTGGAAGATGCGCGCGGGATGCTGTGGACGGCGCTGGAAGACCCGGACCCGGTGCTGATCTTTGAAAACGTGATGCTTTACAACCGCGAGGGAATGTTGGCCGAAAACGCAGGTCCCGTCGATATCGACCGCGCGGCTGTGCGCCGGGCAGGGGAGGACATGACCCTGATCACCTATGGCGGATCCTTGTTCAAAACACTGGATGCGGCGGAGGCCTTGTCAGCGGAGGGTATCTCGGCCGAGGTGATTGATCTGCGCAGTCTGCGCCCGCTTGATATGGAAACGATCCTTGCATCCGTGTGCAAGACCCGCCGCGCCCTGATCGTTGACGAGGGGTGGAAGACCGGCAGTCTGGCCGCCGAGATCGGGATGCGATTGGCGGAGGACGCGTTTTTTGAGCTTGATGCGCCCCTTGCCCGGGTGTGCAGCGAAGAGGTGCCGATCCCCTACGCCTATCATCTTGAACAGGCCGCGATCCCGCAGACCGACAAGATCGTCGACGCTGCGCGCAAGCTGATGGGGGCCAAACCATGAGCCAGTTCCTGATGCCGTCCCTTGGCGCGGATATGGAAGCCGGAACGCTTGTCGAGCAGCTGATCGCGCCTGGCCAGCCTGTGAAACGTGGTGACGTGATCGGGGCGGTCGAGACGCAGAAGGGGGTGATCGAGATCGAGGTGTTCGAGGATGGGGTGCTTGAGACCTGGCTGATCGAGATTGGAACCGAAGTACCGGTCGGGACCGCGCTAGCTGTGATCCGTTCGGACGACGAAGTGGCCGAGGATATCCCGCCAGAACCCCAAAAAGATGTGCAAGAGCCGGTCACCGCAAAACCGCCCCCCGCGCAAGTGGGCACGCGCCCGCGCATTACCCCGGCGGCCAGACGGTTGATGGCGCAGATGGGGGTGGATGCGGCGGATCTGGATATCGCAGCGGGCGAAACGATTGCGCGTGTGGATATCGAAACGCGGCACCCGCGCGCAAAGCCAAAACCGCAGGCCGACATGCGCACAGCCATCGCGGCGGCCATGTCCCGATCGAAACGGGAGATACCGCATTATTATTTGTCGCATACGGTTGATCTGACGGCAGCGGATGCGTTCGCGACACGGACAAACGCCGGTCGCAGCCCGGAAGACAGGCTTCTGATTACTGTGCTTTATGCCAAGGCCATCGCCCGCGCCGTGGGCAAGTACCCGGAATTCAACGGCCATTTCAAAGAGGATTTGTTTCACCCAAGCGAGGCGGTGCACCTTGGTCTTGCGACACATATTCGCGGTGGTGGTCTGGTCGCCGCGGCCCTGTTGGATGCGGAAGACCAGCCCCTTGATGCCCTGATGGCGTCGATGCGCGATCTGGTGACACGGGTGCGGGCGGGCCGGTTCAAAGCGCGCGAGTTGTCGGATGCAACCATCACTCTCACCAGTCTGGGCGAGCGCGGTGTCGATCAGCTTTATGGCGTGATCTACCCCCCGCAGGTCGCCATTGTTGGCGTGGGAACCCAGCGGATGCAGCCTGTTGTGCATGAGGGGCAGGTCACTGCCCGTCTTGCCGCGTCGCTGACGTTGGCCGCGGATCACCGCGTCAGCGACGGTCATCGCGGTGCACTGTTCCTGAGGGCCATCGATAAGTTTTTGCAGGAGCCTGAAACGCTATGAGCCGCCACGACGTCGAAACCGCCATTGCCGAGGAGTTATACCGCATTGCCCCGGACATCGACTTGGCCGACGTGGATCGTGGTGCTGATCTGCGCGAGGAGTTCGATATTGATTCTATGGACTTTTTGACGCTTGTGACCGCGTTGTCCAAACGGTTTGGCACGGATATGCCCGAGGCGGATTATCAGCAGATGCGGAGCTTTGATGCGCTCGCGACATATCTGCAAACACACACTTCGTAGCTGTTACAGTCGTCGTCCAAGCGGTTGCATATCCAGCCGATAATCCTCAGCCACGCAAAAAATGGTCTTGTTGGGCACCTCGTACCAATCATCCACAAAGGTCACGGGTTCAGATGCAATTTCTATCGCCTGATAGGTGACCTTGGGGCTGTGGTGCACATGGAACTGGCCGCAGATTGGACAGTGAAAGACATGATCCCGCGGCAGATAGTACAGCGATCTGTTGAAGCGGGACCCGATCATGTGTTGACCGTCGGTGAGAACAATATTCAGCCCCACGCGGGCGTCAGCGTCAATTTCAGCTGACCATGCGAGGATTTGTTCGAGGCCGTGGCGCACAGTATCGAGCAGACCCCGTTCGGGGTGGCGCAAAAACAGGCTCATCACATAGCGGAAGATATGTTCGCTGTCGGTCGTGCCGGAAATTTCGACGCGGTGCAGCGGATCGATGTGATCGAGCATGCTGTCGCGGACCTGGTCGAAATTCGGCACCGTTCCATTATGCGCAAAGATCCACTTGCCGTGGTGAAAGGGGTGTGTGTTCTCAATACTGGTCCCGCCGACGGTTGCCCGGCGCACATGGGCCACCACCGTTTTGGCATAGATGCGCGCGGCGTTGCGGCTGAAATGCTCGCCATGGAACGCCGCCCATGTTTGTTTTTCGATCAAGGGCACGCCATCAGGGTAATCCGCAACACCCCAGCCATGACCGTGCGCATAGCCCTGCATGTCGCCCTGGCTTTGTGCCATCAGGGCGTTCTGGGCCTTGACCAAGCCGCATTCGACCTTGGTCGGTTCGTTCGCGTGCATCGCATAGAGCCGGCACATAGGGTGTTCCTCTTGCTGGTTGCCTTGTTTGTACAAGACCTGTCTCAGGCAGGCTGATCTTGATCAATGGCAAGGTGGAAATTCTGGCCTATCCTGCGCTATGCATGAAGATCCCCACCTGCCAAACATTGACGCTGTTCAAATCGCAAAAGACTATGTGCGGGACGAGCCAGCCTTTGTTTCGTCACTTGATTTCGGTCCTTTTGTTGCTCAGGGCACCGGGTCAGGGCCATCGGTTCTGATCGGGGATCAGGCCGAGATCAATTTGATACACTCCTTGGCCGACAAGCGGTTGGACCACCGCATGGCCCTGCTTGCGCGCAATGGTGACATTGTTCTTGTGCGCGCCCGCGATGCCGAGTTCGAAGCCTATCTCGCCAATTGCCTGGGGCTGAGTGATGTGAGGTTCATTCAGGTAGATGACGATCCGCTGACCCCTGTGACCCAGCAGGCGAGAACGTCAGATGAGATTTTGAAGATACTTGCAAACACTGCCACGGCACATGGGGGGCTAACGCTGCAAGCTTATCTGACAACCGGCAACCTCTGGCGTTTGGCGCAGGCCATCGGAGAGAGGTCGGGCCAGTGTATTCACGTGTGCGGCCCGTCCCCGCGCGCAACGCGCCGAGCGAACGACAAGCTTTGGTTCACCCGGTTGGCACGTCAGATCATCGGAACAGAGGCGACGCCGCCCACCCTGTCGGCCTACGGCCCTGCCGCAGCCGCGGGGTTGGTGCGCCGGATCAGCCGTTCTGCCGCGCAGGTCATTGTCAAAGTCCCTGACAGCGCCGGGTCGGCCGGGAATATCCGTCTGGACAACGCACAGGTGCGCGACCTGTCACTGGCAGAGTTGCGGTACATGCTCTTATCCCGACTTTATGCGACCGGGTGGCATGATCGCTACCCAATCCTGGTGGGTGTTTGGGATGCAAACGTCACGCACAGTCCTTCGGTCCAGTTGTGGTTGCCGCACGCCGCCGACGGTGATCCAGTGGTCGAAGGTATTTTTGAACAGCGCGTGCAGGATGCTACGACCGCATTTGCCGGGGCAGCGCCCTCTACGTTGCCGATGACGATGCAAAAACAGCTAGCCGCGCAAGCGCGGCGTGTTGGGCGCGTTTTGCAAAGGCTTGGCTATTTTGGGCGGTGCAGCTTTGACGCTGTAATCTGCGAAAACCCCGGTGCGCCAGCCGTCATCCACTGGATCGAGTGCAATGGGCGCTGGGGCGGTGTGTCGATTCCGATGACAATCGCGTCACGGTTGGCGCCGGACGGATATGTATCAATTGTCCAAGAGGTTATCCCGGATATCCGGCTGCAAACGGACATATTGTGCGATGTATTGAATGACCTGTTGTTCCAGAACGGGGGCAGTCAAACCGGTCTGGTGATCTTGTCCCCGCCGCTAAATCCGAACGGTCTATCCGTCAACCTTTTGGCCATAGCCGAGACGCAAAAAGCGGCGAACGATTTGCTGGCCGGGGCAATGCAGCGACTGGTGGGGCGGTCGTCGGATGGCCCTTCCTTCGAATAATCCCGGAACCTTGATTGAGGCATGTCAATCGTCGTGGGTCGCGGCTGGGTAATATCCTGACAACCGTCATTTATGAGGGAGCACCCGCCATGGAAACGAACACGTTGCCGAAGATGGACATGTTGGCGACCGAGACAGGCTGCTGCCCACGGTTCAATCCTCAAGGGTGGGACGGCAGGCATTTGCACTTCGAAGACAAGTTGTTTGTACGGGCCACCACGCGGGCAATTCTACATGTGCCAATCGACATGGGCAGCGTCTTTACCCGCGTGCAGCAGCATATCGAAGATGCCGGCGCGCAGGATCCGGAGGGGTATCTGGTGCTGAGCCGCGATCTGTCTGCCACCGAAGGCGAACATTATTTTGCGGTAACCACTCCCGTGCCGGACGAAGAGATGGTGACGCTGAGCGGTGACTACATCACTCGCGTCTTTGAGGGGCCATACCGGCACGCCAAGGATTGGGTGCATGATATGGACGTGGCTGCCAGGGCTGCGGGTCGACGTGCCAAGACCGTTTACATGTTCTACACGACTTGCCCGAAATGCGCGCGCCACTACCACGAAAACTACATCGTCGGCGTTGCCGAACTCGAGCCGCAACACCCCGAACCGAGGAGTGCAAATCCGTGAGAGATCCCGAACTCGACATCCTTATTGAGGCCTTGGAAACGCGCAGCGATCTGAGCATTGCCGACTTAGATGGCGTTTACAATGCCTTGACGTTTCTGCTGCCGGGCCGCGTGCCTGAAACTGCAAACGCTCAGCAAATCAGTACAGCCGACGGGGCCATGTTGATTGCGGATGGGGCTTTTCCAAATTGGGTGGTGCATATCCAGGGGCAGGCCAACGACCGGGACGGTCACTGGCGGTGTACCTTGCGCGAAAGCGATGCGCGCGACAATGACGCCGTCATTGGTCGGGGTCGTTCGCCGGTTCTTGGGCAGGCCATTCTGGCTGCGGTGTTGCGTCTGGGTATGACATTGGAAAAATAGGCACTGTCACATGACGTCCAGCCATCGCATTGATCGCCCGCCAAAATGGCAGGATGACCGCCATAGACAGGTCGGCGTGCCGCGCGATCTCGTTGTTGCAACACGTTCCAAGACGGCAAGCAGGGATTTGAACTATCGCAATCACGGCGAACGGCAGTGCATTCGGACGTGTTGAACAGGAAACCGCGGTGAAAGACATTCTGACCATCACCCTTAACCCGGCACTTGATCTGGCCGCGTCGGTGGACAGGGTCGTGCCTGACCGCAAGCTCTATACGACAAAGCCGCGTGTCGACCCGGGTGGGGGCGGCGTAAACGTGGCCCGCATGATCCACAAACTTGGTGGCGAGGTCACTGCGTTAGTCGCTATAAGCGGCGCGACCGGCACGCGTTTGACTGACCTTTTGACGGCCGAAGGGGTGGTGACCTTGCCCGTTCACATGCCGGGCGAGACTCGGCAAAGTCTGGCCGTCACCGATGCCAGCAGCGGGGCGCAATATCGCTTCAGCTTGCCGGGCGAGATGCTTGGTCCCGACGACGGCTCACGCCTGCTTGCTGCCATTGCTGACGCTGCACCACAGAACGGGCTTGTCGTGCTCAGCGGTGGCGTGGCGCCGGGGTTGGGCGATGATTTTCCGGAGCGGGTACAGGCGGCGATTGCGCCGCGCACAGATCGGTTGATCGTGGACACGTCCAAGGCCGCGCTGATGCGGCTGGTCGCCCAGCCCGTGTCCCCCGTTCACATCCTGCGCATCGATCAGAAAGAGGCTGCCCAAGCAGCAAATCACGAGATGGATACGATTGCCGACAGCGTATCCTTTGCATCCGGTTTGGTGGCGCGGGGCGTGGCCCGGATGGTCGTGACCGGGCGCGGCGCCGAAGGGTCGGTTATGGTCACGCAGGAAGCGCATTTTCTGTCCCGGTCGGCCACAGTGCCAGTGCGCAGCAAGATCGGAGCCGGTGACGCGTTGGTTGGTGCCATGACCCTCGCGTTGGCGCAGGGCGATCCAACAGATCAGGCGCTGCGCTGGGGGGTTGCGGCAGCCAGCGCGACCGTCGCCACCGAAGGCACTGCGCTTTGCAGTCGGGCCGAGGTCGAAGCGCTGATCCACCAGTGCGACGTGAGCGAAATCTGAGGTTGGTCATGTGCGATGGACGGCATTGGTCTTAGGTTTTTTCGGATACGTCTTCCGCCGCAGCCACATTGCGCAGAACCTGCACAAAGCTGTCGGGCGTCACTGAAATCGTATCAATCCCAAACCGGACCAGATGCCGGGCATATTCGGGATCGTTGCTGGGTGCCTGCCCGCAGAAACCGACCTTTGATCCGGCTTTGTGCGCCTCGCGGATCACCCGCTCGATCATCCATAGGACGGCTGGGTCGTCTTCGCGAAACAGTGGCGCCAGCGCGTCGGAATCCCTGTCGATGCCAAGGGTCAGCTGTGTCAGATCGTTGGAGCCAATGGAAAACCCGTCAAACCGCGCCGCGAATTCATCCGCACGCAGCACATTCGACGGAATTTCGCACATCACATAGATCTCAAGCCCGTCTTGCCCGCGTTCCAGCCCATGTTCTGCCATCACGGCGAGAACCTTGTCCGCCTCTTCGGGTGTGCGGCAAAACGGAATCATGATGACGACGTTCTGAAATCCCATCTGGTTGCGCAGGCGTGCAATGGCCTGGCATTCCAGCGCAAAGCCGTCACGATAATTGTCCGAGTAGTAGCGCGACGCTCCCCGATACCCGAGCATGGGGTTGGATTCTTCGGGTTCGAAATCGCGTCCGCCCAGCAGATCGGCATATTCGTTGGTTTTGAAATCGCTCATCCGCACGATGACGGGTTTGGGATAGCAAAACGCGGCGATACGGGACAAACCGCGGGCAAGCCGGTCGACGAAATAGGCGGGCTTGCTGTCATATCCGGCGGTCAAGCGTTCAATCTCTGCCCGTGCGGCGGGGTCGCTGACCCTCTCGAAATGCGCCAGCGCCATGGGGTGGGTGCGCACGGCGCTGTTGATGACAAATTCCATCCGCGCCAGCCCGACCCCGTCCACCGGCAGGCGCCACCACCGCAGCGCCGCACTGGGGTTGGCAAGGTTCAACATGACCTTGGTGTTTGTGCTGGGCAGCGCGTCCAGTGGCTCCTCGGTCGCGCTGATGTCCGACAGGCCCTGGGTGACCACGCCTTCCTCGCCACCGGCGCAGGACACGGTCACATCCTGTTCGTCGTGTAGCACATGGGTGGCATTGCCGCATCCAACGATGGCAGGCAGGCCGATTTCACGGCTGACAATCGCCGCATGGGATGTGCGCCCGCCATGATCGGTGACGATGGCCGCTGCGCGCTTCATGATCGGCACCCAGTCGGGATCGGTGGTGCTGGTCACCAGAACCGAGCCGTCGATGAACCGGTCAATGTCGGCTGCATTTTCGATGATCGACACGCGCCCGGCAACGGCAGCCGTTCCAACGCTGAGGCCCGACAGGATCACGGGGCCGGGATCGTTCACGGTGTAGCGTTTGAGGGTCCCCATATCCGCGCGCGATTGCACTGTTTCGGGCCGCGCCTGCACGACATAAAGCGCCCCGGTCACACCGTCACGCGCCCATTCCATATCCATTGGTTGACCATAATGGTCCTCGATGATTTTGGCCTGTCGGGACAGGTCCAGTATCTCGGCATCACTCAGCACATGGCTTTGTTGTTCGGCCTTCGATGTCGGGACATTGCGCGGTGTGCTGTCCGCGCCGTAGATCATCTTGATCGCCTTGGCCCCGCACCGTTTTTCCAGGATCGGAGACAGGTCGGCGTTGTCCAGAAACGGCTTGAACACCTGGTATTCATCCGGGTCCACGGCACCCTGCACGACATTTTCGCCAAGGCCCCAAGCGGCGTTGATCAGCACCACATCCGGAAACCCTGTTTCGGTATCGATCGAAAACATCACGCCCGACCCGCCGGTATCGGCGCGCACCATCTGTTGCACGCCAACCGAAAGGGCGACCTGATCATGGGCGAACCCTTGCATCTGACGGTATGCAATCGCGCGGTCCGTGAACAGCGATGCATAGCAGCGCTTGCAAGCATCAAGCAGGGCCGCCTCTCCGATCACGTTCAGATAGGTTTCCTGCTGACCGGCAAAACTGGCATCTGGCAGATCTTCGGCGGTGGCGCTTGATCGGACGGCAACAGGCACGTCCGTATCGCCCACGGCGGTGCCCAATGCGCGATACTCACTAACAATTGCATCGCGCATGTCGTCGGGCCATGCCCCGTCCAGAATACGACCGCGCGCGGCCTTGCCAGCTGATTGCAGGCTGATCCGCCCCTGTGCCAATGCGTCCAATTCGTTGGAAATCGCGGTTTGCAGATCATTGTGGCCAAGAAAGGCACGAAAGGCATGGGCCGTGGTCGCATATCCGGGCGGCACGTGAATGCCCTTTGGGGCCAGCGCGCCGATCATCTCGCCCAGTGAAGCATTCTTGCCGCCCACAAGATCGAGATCTGTGCGGGTGACAGTGTTCAGGTTCAAAATCAGCGCTTTTTTGCGATCCATCTGCGGCCTCTCGTGCTTGGGTCCGACCCCATGATGCGGCAGGCATGTGCAAGTCCAGTTGATGGAAATCATTCTCCGGGCGTGGTTTCGGGCAATACAATCAGCGGCGGATTGAGCAATATCAAGGGTGCCTGGCGGCATGCTGGCAGATTTCGGGTCTCAATTCAGAAAAGCCGGAGTGCTCAAATGGAAAACGTTGAAAGACTACTCAAAGGGACCGTGGAGGAACTGGATCGGCTGCTGAATGCCAAAAATGTCTTGGGCGATCCGATTGAAAAGGGGACCGCGACGGTGATCCCAATTGTCAGCTATGGGTTTGGTTTTGGCGCAGGCGGCAGCGACAACGGAAAATCTGGCAATACGTCGGGTACCGGTGCCGGCGGCGGTATCAAACCGCTTGGCGCGATCATCATTGACGACCAGGGTGCACGGGTTGAATCGGTGCAAGGTGCCATGACAACCTTTGCCGAGGTTCTTGGCACGACAGCCGGCAAGGTCATCGATACGGTCGCCGACAAACCGAGAACCAAGAATACAAACGGATAGGCGCGCCGATGTCCCTTGCCCTGATGGTCTTGGTGGTCGTGCTGGTGGGCATGCTTGTCTTTCTGATCGTTGCCATGCTCATGCCGCTTCGGATCGAATTGGTCCTGACCAAACACGAAGCATGGCGGTATAAAGCCGCGTGTCGTGCGTTTGGGCGTTTTGGTCCGCGTATTTCTCTGTCAGGCCACAAAGCGCAGGCACAGGAACCGCAGACATCTCAATCGGCGCGGCGCCTCAGGGGGCGGACCAATCTGCTGCGCGTGATCCGGGCGGGGGCGCGCTTTGGGGTGGATATTCTGCATCGCGCCAAATTTGATGCCGCCAGGTTGGATATGCAATTTGGCACGGGTGATCCGGCGGAAACGGGCCACATATTTGGTATGCTGACACCGGTGATCTACGGAACTGTCGCCAGCTCGCGCCTGTGTCTAACCGTAGAGCCTGACTTCGACCAAGCCATTTTGAGGGGACGAGTAGATCTGGACCTATCTGTGGTGCCGGCACGTCTTCTGCTGCCTGCCGCCCGTTTCGGCTGGTCCGTATTTGGACCAAAGCGATGAGCTGGACGGTCGATATGCCGGTTCAGGTCGGCGACACAGTCATCGCGGCGATTGTTGATTTTAATGTGTCCGTCCGGGCTTTCGGGTCAACGCTGTCGGGGAGGGCGCAGAAAGAACCGTTGCTTGTCCTGCAATTCAGGGCGGGACGTATTTCGGGCCTCGATATGAAGGGTCATGCCTATGACGCCGACGAGATCGAGCTGTTGTACCCAACAGCCATCGCCCAGATACGCGCCACTTTACCAGGCTGACTGAGGATCATAGGCAGATCAACGTCCAAACCGAATGGATCGCGCGCTTGCGGTGTCGCACAGCACCCTGATCACGTTGCGCTGACGGCTGCGGGCCTGCGTAACGGCCACCTCTAAGGACCCTGTCCGGGGGGCTGCCCAGTTCTGCTGCGGCAACGCAGAGCCCTTCGGGCCTCGCAATCGAAGAAGGATGACCAATGACAATTGCGGCACGTAATCATCAGCATCACATCGTCGGCGGCGGCATCGCCGGTCTGGCAACAGCCGTTTTCCTGATCCGTGATGCAGGGGTCAGGGGCGAGGATATCCATATTTACGAGCAGCTGGCCAAGGTTGGCGGGTCTCTAGACGGGTCCGGCAACGCCGCGGACGGATACATGATCCGCGGCGGGCGCATGTTTGAAGAACACTTCGCCTGTACCTTCGATCTTTTAAACACGATCCCATCTGCGGATGATCCTGAGATATCTGTCACCGACGACATCATGTCCTTCAACCGCATGGTTCCTGGCGCGTCCAACTGCCGGTTGGTTCAGGATGGGAAACCCGCCGAAGATCGCTATGATCTCACGCTCACCGGGCATGACATTGTTGATATCAACAGGCTGATCCTGACACCCGAGCGGTCCCTGAATAGTCAGAGCATCCAAGACTGGTTCCGTCCGACGTTCTTTGACAGCAATTTCTGGCTGATGTGGTCGACCATGTTCTCGTTCCAGCCCTGGCATGCGCTGATCGAGTTGCGGCGCTATTTGCGGCGGTTCATTCACCTTTTTCCCGGGTTCACACGCATCGCTGGAATTCTGCGCACGCGCTATAATCAATACGACTCTCTTATTGCTCCCATCCTGACGTGGTTGCGCGACCGGGATGTTCAAATCGCGACCGGCACAGAGGTTTCGGATGTGGTGATCGATGGCACAGGGCAGGGGCGCGCTGTCTCGGCCCTTGCGCTGGCCGACGGACGCATGGTGCCGGTCAGCGCAACGGATCGGGTTTATCTGACATTGGGGTCGATGACCGACGGCTCTGTCATCGGCTCAAACGACCGGGCGCCGGGCCTTGATGACAAAGAGGGGGGCGCTTGGCGGCTTTGGCGCAAGCTTGCCGCGCGAAACGAGGGTTTTGGCCGCCCGGAGGTGTTTTGCGGGGACATTGACAAAACGGCGTGGCATTCGTTCACGGTGACCATGGATGGACCCGATTTCTTCGAATTCATGGAGGATTTCACCAATAACCGCACCGGGACCGGCGGACTTGTCACATTCGCGGACGCAAGCTGGTTGCTGTCCATCGTGCTGTTTCATCAGCCGCATTTCAAAGATCAGACACACGGAACCTACACGTTCTGGGGATATGGTTTGCGCGGTGCCCGCACGGGTGATTTCGTGAACAAACCGATGTGGGAGGCGACGGGTGACGACATCATTGCAGAGCTTGCCGGGCACCTGAAACTAACCGAACAGCAGGTCGCATGGTTTGACGGTGCGCGGGTTCTGCCGTGCCGGATGCCATTTATCACCAGCCAGTTCATGCCCCGCGCGCCGGGTGATCGGCCCAAAGTGCAGCCTGATGGCGCGCAGAATTTCGCGGTGATCGGGCAGTTCTGTGAATTGCCGCGCGATTGCGTTTTTACGGTTGAATACTCAGTTCGATCGGCGCGCAGTGCCGTGGCTTGTCTGACAGGTTGCACGGACCCACCCCCGCCTGTCGCGCGGACCGACCTCGATCCCATGGTGTTGATCCGGGCGGGCCGTGTCTTGATGGGATTGTAGGTGTTCTCGGAACTTGAGCCGGGAACTGCTCGGATCGCCATTTGGTCTGCGGTGTGCCTGACAAGGCAGGGATTGCAGAGAGCGGAAAGGTTCAGAACAACTTGCGCCATCCCACCACCAAACCGGTGGACCCGCTGTCCACGTCGTAGATGCCGTAACCGTCCGACCGATGATGGAGCCTGAAATACAGACTTGTGTCCAGCGACGTCAAAGCGAATTCCGCTTCGGCCATCCAATAGAAGAAATTCTGCTGCGAGGCCCCTTTCCGGTCAATCTCGACCTGTGGAATTTCTGTTGCATGCGAAACACCAAGACCAAAGGCCACGCTAGTGAGCGCTTGTGGAACAGGGTTCTCCGGCCTGTAGCGCATGACAATCGGTAGGTTGACCTCAAAATGGTCTTGCCGTCCAAAATGGCGCAGGGCTTGTAGCTCAAAACCGTAGCTGAACCGGCTTGTTCCAATCTGGCGGTCCCAGCCCAGCCCAAACCCAATAAGAGCAGAGTCCGCAAGCTCAAGTCGACCGGGCGTGACAACGTCATGCCATCTGTTTTCCGTCATGATCCCGACAAAACCCGTATAGTACCGGTTTCGTTCAGCCTGTGCGGTACCAATTGGCAGCATACACATCATCGCAAATGGGACCGCACGGATCGAAGCAAGCATCATTGTGGACCTCGGACCTGAAACCTGAGCTCGGCTGAGTTCTTCAAATCATCTGGTCGGCAACTTAACGGCGCGCCGCCGTATTCCAATTGACTTTTGACAATCAGAGCGCCGGGAAAACGGGTACGCTTTGAAGCCTCTGGGATAATGCGAACAGCCTCGTTCTGGTGGCAAGGAGGTTCAGGATGAATGAGATGATTGCGCCAAGGGCACGGCTGGTTGCATCCAGATCGCGCGACTTGGCGATATCAGCAATCAAGGAAATGTCGATCCGCAGTGCACAGATCCCCGACGCGGCATCGCTGGCCTGGGGGTTGCCATCCTTTCGAACGCCCGCACCGATCAGGGCGGCGGTTGCCGAAGCGCTTGAAAGCGATTTTAGCTTGGGCATGTACACGTTGCCCGGTGGATTGCCGGAGGTGTGCGAGACTGTCGCCGCCGCGCATGAATACAGGACCGGTGTGCGTGTCGATGCGGGCAAGAATGTAACGATCACTGCCGGCAATATGGAGGGGCTGAACGCGCTTTTCGGCGTGCTTGTCGATCCCGGCGACGAGGTGATCGTGACCGATCCCGGATTTGTGTCCCACATCAGTCAAATCCGGTTCAACGGAGGCGTCCCGGTGTTCTGGAAGATGCACGAGGGGCGCGGATGGGAGCCTGACATTGCTGAGCTGCCCGCCCTGATTGGTCCGCGGACCAAGGCGATTGTTCTGGTCACCCCGTCAAACCCCACGAGCAGCATTCTGTCGGAGGCCACCCTGCGTGCTGTAGCCAAGCTGGCGCGCGCTCACGGGGTGCTGGTCATTCTGGATGATCCCTACAGCCAGTTCACCTATGAAAACCGGGCGCAGTATTTCAATCTGGCGTCCCTTCCGGAATACGCCGACACTATCGTCTATCTGTTCACCTTTTCGAAATGCTACGCCATGAGCGGGTGGCGCGTGGGCTATATGGTGATGCCCGCCGCGCTGCGCGCCGAGATCGTGAAGGTGCATGATCTGACAATGATCTGTACGCCGCGCATTTCCCCGCTTGCCGCCAAGGCCGCGCTGGAGGGCGACCAATCCCATCTCGCGGACTTCGAACGCACACTCGACCGCAGGCGTCACCTGATCTGCGAGCGGCTCGATCGGCTGGGTCACGTGTTTCAGTACATCCGACCACAAGGTGCCTATTATGTGTTCCCCCGTGTGATGATCACGCACGATGATGATGTCGCGTTTGCGCACCGGCTGCTGGATGAGGCCCAAGTTACCGTCACGCCCGGCAGCGCCTTTGGGCCTGCGGGCAAACATCATGTGCGCATGGCCTTCTGCGTCGAAGACGACGTCATCAATCAGGCATTTGACCGGATGGAGGCGTATTTTGGCACCTAGCGCAGCCTTACAAAGCTATCTGCACGGGGTGTCTGACAGGCCACTGGTTGGCATGACAGTCGGCCAATTGCTGGAGCAGACCGCCACCAAACATCCCGATACCGACGCTCTTGTTGTGCCCTATCAGAACCTGCGGTGGAGCTATGCCGAGCTGAACCGCCAAGCCGATGAGATGGCAGCGGGTTTGCTGGCGTTGGGTCTGGAACCGGGGGACCGTGTGGGGGTCTGGGCGCCAAACATGGCCGAATGGGTGGCCCTGCAATTTGCAACCGCGAAGGCCGGGCTGATCCTCGTGAACATCAACCCGGCCTACAGGCTGGCCGAATTGGAATGTGCGCTCAACCAGACCGGGGTGTGCGCCTTGATCACGGTGCAGACTTTTAAGACCAGTGACTATATGGCGATGCTGAACGCGTTGATGCCGGAACTGGCGGGGGCGCAGCCGGGTTGCCTGTCAGCGGCCAAGATACCGACACTGCGCTGGGTGATCACGCTTGAGGGGGCCGCGACGCCCGGCACCATCACTTATGAAGAGGTCAGGGCACGGGCGACGGAAGGCACGCGCCAGCAGGTAAAAGAGCTTGCCCAGACCCTGCAATTTGATGACCCGATCAATATCCAGTTCACCTCCGGCACCACCGGGCGGCCCAAGGCGGCAACGCTGACGCACCACAACATCGTCAACAATGCGCGTTTCACCGGGTTGCAGATGAAGCTGACCCATCGCGACCGGATGTGCATCCCGGTGCCGATGTATCATTGCTTTGGCATGGTGCTGGGCACGCTGTGTTGTGTGGCGCATGGCGCTACGATGGTTTTTGCCTCTGCCGGCTTCGACGCGGAAGCGACAATGCAGGTGGTCGAGGCCGAACGCTGCACCGCGCTGCACGGCGTGCCGACGATGTTTATCGCCGCACTCGACAGTCCGGGATTTGCGGCGCGCGATCTGACCTCGCTGCGCACTGGCATTATCGCTGGGGCACCGTGCCCTGCCGAGCTGATGAAACGGATCATGTCCGAGATGCACATGGACCAGATCACCATCGCCTATGGCATGACCGAAACCGGACCGGTCAGCACCCAGACCAGTGTCGACGATCCCGTCCAGCGCCGGGTCGAGACGGTGGGCCGGGTGCTGCCACACACCGAAATCAAGATCGCGGATGGTGAAGGCCGGATCACCCCGCGCGGCACCCCGGGCGAATTGCTGACGCGCGGCTATTGCGTGATGCCGAAATACTGGAACGATCCCGAAAAGACGGCGAGTGCGATTGACGAAGCGCGCTGGATTGCCAGCGGCGATATCGCCGTGGTGGACGATGAGGGCTATTTCCAGATCGTCGGCCGTATCAAGGACATGCTGATCCGTGGCGGCGAGAACATCTTTCCGCGCGAGATCGAGGATTTCCTCTATACCCATCCGGCCATCGAGCAGGTCGAGGTGATTGGCGCGCCTGACGAAAAATATGGCGAAGAAGTTTGTGCCTGGATCAAGCTGCGAGAGGGTCACAGCTTGACCGAGGAGGATATCCGCGCGTTCTGCAAAGGTCAGATCGCCCACTTCAAGATCCCCCGCTACGTCCGCTTCGTCGATGAATTTCCGATGACAATCACCGGCAAAGTGCAGAAATTCGTGATGCGTGAACAGATGGCGCAGGAACTGGAGCGCGCGAAGGAGGAGGAGAAATGACTGGCAACTTGCCCGACTGCAGCGCCTTTCTGGATGCAAAGGGTCAGGTGCTGCGTGAACTTCCAGACTTTGCCCGCGATGCTGAAACGCTGATCACGCTTTATTCCATGATGGTCAAAACGCGGGTGTTTGATGCCAAGGCCATCGCTTTGCAGCGCACCGGGCGCTTGGGCACGTATGGCTCGAGCCTCGGGCAGGAGGCGATCAGCGTGGGGGTTGCCAGCGCGATGTCTGAAGCGGATGTGTTTCTGCCTTCTTTCCGCGAACATGGCGGGCAGTTGTGGCGCGGGGTCAGCATGGAAGAACTGCTGCTCTATTGGGGCGGTGACGAGCGCGGCAATGACTTTGCCGGGCCAAGGCAAGATTTCCCTGTCTGCATTCCAGTCGCTTCGCACTTCCCGCACGCAGCGGGTGTTGGGCTGGGGCTTGCGCACAAGGGGACGGGTGGTGTGGCCGTGGCAATTGCCGGAGATGGCGCCACCTCGAAAGGTGATTTCTACGAGGCCATGAACGTCGTTGGGGTCTGGGAGCTGCCAGCGGTCTTTGTGATCAACAACAACCAGTGGGCCATCTCAATGCCGCGGGCCGAACAGACGCGGGCGGAAACCCTTGCACAAAAGGCCGTTGCTGCCGGCCTGCCGGGTGAAGTGGTGGACGGCAATGACGTGATTGCGGTGCGCGAGGCAACGAACCGTGCGCTGGACCGGGCGCGGGCAGGGCAGGGCGGGACCCTGATCGAATGCCTGAGCTACCGGTTGAGCGATCACACCACCGCCGACGACGCAAGCCGCTACCGCGAGGATGCCGAGGTCAGCCGTCACTGGAAGACTGAGCCCTTGGTGCGATTGCGCACTCATCTGGTGGCCGAACATGGCTGGTCAAAGGACGACGAAGAAGCCCTGCTGCGCGACAGCCGGACCGAAACCGAGGCCGCCGCCGAACGGTATCTGGCGATGTCACCACAACCCGCGCGCGCCATGTTCGATCATCTCTATGCCACCGCTCCGCCGGACATCGCGGCACTGGCCAAGGAGATGGGCGATGGCTGATCTGACCATGGTCGAGGCGATCCGCATGGCGTTGTCCCGCGCTTTGGAAGACGATCCGGATGTCATCATCTTTGGCGAGGATGTCGGGATTGATGGTGGGGTATTCCGCGCCACGGATGGGCTGATGCAGCGGTTTGGTGCTGCGCGTGTGCGCGACACGCCCCTGTCGGAAACAGTCATCGCAGGTATGGCGGTCGGAGCCGCAACACAGGGGCTCAGGCCCGTGGCGGAGATACAATTCATGGGTTTTCTGTATTCTGCGATTGATCAGCTTGCGAACCACGCTGGACGGTTGCGCAACCGCACGCGAGGGCGCCTGAGTTGTCCGATGGTGCTGCGCGCGCCCTTTGGCGGCGGCGTCAAGGCACCCGAACACCATTCCGAAAGCATGGAGGCAATGCTGGCTCACATTCCGGGGCTTCGGGTGATTGTCCCCAGCACTCCGGCGAGGGCCTATGGCTTGCTTCTGGCGGCGATCCGCGATCCGGATCCGGTGGTGTTTCTGGAACCCAAGCGACTTTATCGTGCGCTGAAAGAGCCGGTGGCCAACGACGGGATTGCCTTGACCCTTGACTGCGCGCTGGTGGTGCGCGACGGCAGCGATCTGACCATCATCGCCTGGGGCGCGATGGTCGCGGAGGTGGGCCGGGCCGCGGATGCGCTGGCGGAGCGGGGGATTTCGTCCGAGGTGATCGATCTGTCCTCGCTCAAGCCCATAGACCGTTCAGCGGTTCGCGCATCGGTGCAGAAAACCGGCCGCTGCATCATCGTGCATGAGGCCCCGCTGACCGCTGGCCTGGGGGCCGAGATTGCCGCTGATCTGGCTGAACACTGCCTCACCAGCTTATTGGCCCCGGTTGTAAGGGTGACCGGCTATGACACGGTGATGCCCTATGCGCAGCTCGAAGACCGTTACATGCCGGATGCCGCGCGCATCCAGGCGGCGGCCCAGCACGTGATGGAATTCGCATGACTGTCTTCACGCTTCCCGATCTTGGTGAGGGCCTGCAAGAGGCTGAAATCGTCGCCTGGCATGTATCGCAAGGGGACCACGTAATCACGGACCAGCCGCTGGTATCGGTCGAGACCGACAAGGCCGTGGTCGAGGTGCCGACGCCTTTTTCGGGGACGATCAGCAAGATCATCGCGTCGGAAGGAGATGTCGTGGAGATAGGAGCGCCGCTGGTGGACATCGCAACCACAGTTGGAGAGGACAAGGGTGCAATCGTGGGCGAACTGGAGGAACGTGCGGCGGAAGCTGGCCCAACTCACAGGCCCTCAGCGGACCGACCGTCGCCTGCTCCAAGTGCCACACCCGCCGTGCGCCAACTGGCGCGGGAGAAAGGTGTCGATCTTGCCACGCTCACCGGCAGCGGCCCCGGTGGCGCCATTCTTTCCAGCGACGTCCTCGCGGCGCAAAGCGGGTCAGTGGCGGGGGATTCTTTGCACGGTGTGCGCCGGTCCATGGCCCGGGCGATGGCGCACTCTCGCGACACTGTGGCGCCCGCCACCGTCACGGACCGCGCCGATATTCACCGCTGGGATGCGCGCGAAAATGCAACCCTGCGGCTGGTGCAGGCCATAGCGGTGGCTTGTGTGGCTGAACCCGCCCTGAACGCCTGGTTCGACGGTACATCGCGGCAGTTGCACAGTCATCTTGACCTCGCCATCGCCGTGGACACGCCCGACGGCCTGTTTGCGCCGGTCCTCCGCAAGGTGGACACCAAGGACGATCTCGTGCCGGTCATCGCCGCGTTGAAAGCGGCCGTTAAGGCACGGAGCCTAAAGCCTGAAGCCATGCGTGATGCGACCTTTACCTTGTCGAATTTCGGTACTCTGGGCGGTGAATTCGCAGAGCTGGTTGTTACGCCGCCACAGGTGGCGATCCTCGGTGCCGGACAGATCAACGACGTCTGTCTTGCCGAAAACGGGCAACCCGTAGTGCGTCGGGCGCTGCCGCTCTCGCTGACGTTCGATCACCGGGTGGTCGCGGGTGGCGAGGCCGCGCGCTTTCTGGCGGCGGTGCGCGCTGATCTTGAACGGCCAACACATGGCGAAAGGGAATAGACCATGATGTCAGTCTTCGAATTGGTGGATGAAACCGGGCCGGAAAAGATCATCCACATCAACACCCAAAGCGCCGGACTGCAGGCCATCGTTGTCATCGACAACACAGCGATTGGCCCGGCTGTGGGCGGTGTACGAATGGCACCCGACGCGGACCTGCAGGAATGCATGCGTCTAGCCCGGGCGATGAGCCTGAAGACCGCAGCCGCCGGCTTGCCACATGGCGGTGGCAAGTCCGTGATCATCGCTGATCCGTCCTTGTCCATGCCCGAAAAGGAGGGTCTGATCCGCGCGTTTGCGCAGGCGATTGCCTGGGTCACGGACTATATTCCCGGCCCTGACATGGGCACGAATGAAACCTGTATGGCGTGGATTCGGGACGAGATGGGCCGCGCGGTCGGTCTGCCGCGTGTCTTGGGCGGCATTCCATTGGACGAGATCGGCGCGACCGGTCGCGGGGTTGCCGTGGCCACCGACGTCGCGCAGGCGTTTTGCGGGATCACGCTCGACGGTGCCCGCGTGGCGATACAAGGATACGGTGCCGTAGGTCGACACGCTGCCCGTTGCCTTGCTGGACAAGGCGCGCGCATTGTTGCTGTTGCAGACTCGCGCGGCACTGCCCTCAACCCGAGTGGGTTTGACCTTGATCGTCTCGACGCGCTGAAGGTCAATGGGGCATCGGTCATCGACTATCCCGATGCCGAGATCGCGGAGGGAGAGGCAGTTATCACAGCGGACTGCGATATTCTGGTGCCCGCCGCCCGACCGGATGTGATCACCCTGTCCAATGCCGATGCTATCAAAGCCAGGTTGGTCATCGAGGGGGCCAATATCCCTGCGACCATTGAGGCTGAAGAGGCGTTGTACAAACGCGGCGTGCTGGTCATTCCGGATTTCATCGCGAATGCCGGTGGTGTGATCTGTGCCGCGGTCGAGTGGCGCGGCGGGACCGAGGCACAGGCGATGTCCACGATCAGCGAGCAAATCGGTCGGAACACCCAAGCGGTGCTGGACATCGTGAAAGACAAGGGCATTCCGCCCCGCGACGCTGCCAATTCCCTGGCCGAAGTGCGGTTGCACGAGGCCATGGCGTTGCGCCGGGGGTACTGAAGTGGATGTAGCGTGCGAACACTGCGCGGAGCGGTTCGTTGACATACTGCGAAGTCATGGTTCTCGTGCTGCTTGGGCAAGACGGCCGGTATGAACTCCGAACGTATCGTACTGGGTGCCGGCGCTGTTCTTTTGCTCATCCCCCTGATCTTTAGTGCGCCCGATGGACTGTCCGAGGGGGCATGGCGGGCGTTCGGTCTGTTGTTGATGATGGCGCTCTGGTGGTTGACCGGTGCAGTACCGCTGGCCGCCACCGCTTTGCTCCCGCTTGCGCTTGCACCCTTGCTGGGGATCGCTCCGATAGCTGATGTGGCCGCACATTACAGCCATCCCCTGATCATTCTGTTTCTCGGCGGGTTCCTGTTGGCAAAGGCAATTGAGCGCTGGGGCCTGCACCGAAGGCTTGCCGTCACGCTGCTGGGTTTCGCCGGGCAAAGCCCGCGGCGGATCCTTGCGGCGATGATGGCGACAACCGCATTCCTGAGCCTGTGGGTCAATAACACCTCTTCCGCCATGGTAGTGGCCCCGGTCGCCGGGGCGATCGCCGCATCCCAGATGGCGCACCCGAAATTCGGCACCGCATTGATGCTGGGCGTCGCGTTCTCGGCAACGATTGGCGGCATGGGCTCCCTTATCGGAACACCACCAAACGCGATATTCGCCGCCCACATGAGTACGACATACGGGATCAAGATTGGTTTCGCACAATGGGCCATGATCGGGCTGCCGACCGCCGTTATCCTGCTGGCGGTCGCTTGGGGCGTGCTGGCGCGCATCTCGCCACGCGTGTCGCCGGGCACGCTGCAAATTTCTTTCGGTCAGGATATCGGCGCGATGAGCGCAGCCGAACGGCGGGTTGCGGTCATCGCGGTTCTAACCGCCGCCGCCTGGATCGCGCGCCCATTGCTTGAATGGGCTTTGCCCGCTGTCGCTGTGACGGATGCCGGAATTGCTATGGCCGCTGCGGTCAGCCTGTTCCTGGTTCCGGCGGGCGGGCACGAAAGGTTGCTCGATTGGGAGACCGCAAAGACGCTGCGATGGGATGTGCTCATTCTGATGGGCGGTGGCCTTGCGCTGGCCGGTCTGGTCGAGCGGACCGGGCTTGCCACGTGGATAGGCGGACAAACCCAGGCATTACATGATCTTCCCACGCTGGTTCTGGTCTTTCTGGTTGCCGCCCTGATCGTCTATCTGGGCGAGTTGGCAAGTAATACGGCGATGGCGGCCATCTTTCTGCCGATCGCGAGTGCCTCGGCGATAGTACTCGACGCCGACCCGATAACCTTCATTCTACCGGTCGCGCTTGCGGCTTCCATCGGGTTCATGCTTCCGGTCGCTACCCCACCCAATGCAATCGTTTTTGGTTATCCTTCCGTCACGCGCGCCGACATGCTGCGCGCCGGGGCCTTGCTCGATCTGGTCGGCATCCTGATCGCGGCCGCCATGGGCGTGATATTTGGGCCATATGTATTTGGTACAGGTGTTGCGCGCTGACCGGTGACTGGTCCCGTTTGGCAGTGCACATGCCAGGATCACGGAGTTCGAGCTCTTCCGAAAAACAGCGCCTTCGACTTGGATCGAGCGTTAGATCGCGACATCCGCGAGCTTGTGTCTCAATGCGACAATGAAATCCTAGGAAATCTATGACTGAGTGCAGGGGAGGATGGAAATACTGACGGTTGTGCGCCGCCAAAAGCTTTTTCGCGTAAACGACCCGATGGCGGACAGCTTGGTGCAAGGGTTTACTGCCGTCTGGCGTGTTGATCTTTCGCAAAGTTCCTTGCGGAATTGAGCCTATGCTCATCAAATACGCTACCGTTTGGCACCATCGTTCATGTCTTGATCTGTTGATACTGTAAATATCGGCGACCGTGCCAAGTCACGTTGATGGTTGATGGCCGACCAGTGCAGAAAAGGGGACTGACCGAAGTTTTGGAATTGAATGTGCGTTTCACGTATCACTGAACGGTGCAAAAGTTGAATGAACTGGCAAGACCAAAATAGTCCCACGGACAGAAGATCCTGGTTTCAGAGGGTTTTTCTGGATCTCGCCCGCCAGATGCGATGGACTTATTTGCCGCCGCTTCTGGTCTATTTTGCGGCGGGGGTATCCGGCTTGACCTCGGTCGTATCGGCGTTTTTCGTCAAGGATTACCTGGATCTGACGGCGGCTTTCATCGCAGGCCTTGGCTTTTGGGCAGGGTTACCTTGGATCCTCAAGCTGCCGCTGGGACATCTGGTCGATCTGTTCTGGCGCTGGAAAGCGCTTTTGATCCTTCTGGGGGCCGGGCTGATCGCGCTGTCACTGCTGATCCTGTACGCGATGGTATCTCGGCCGGACGAGATGCGTGCCATCCTTCCGCTTGGGACGTGGTTCGTGATCGCGATCCTTCTGTCACCCTCCGGCTACGCCATTCAGGACGTTGTGGCGGATGCCATGACGGTCGAGGCGGTGCCACGCACCGACGACACCGGGCGAACGTTCACCGAAGCGGAATCGCGCGTGATGCACACCACGATGCAGACGCTTGGACGGATCGCGATTATATCGGGGTTCGTTTCGGTTGCGGCAGTCAACATCTGGATCTTTGCCGATACCGAGGCGTTGCCGCGCGCGGCAAGGCTGGACCTTTATGCAAGGGTTTACCTGATCGCCCTCGCCATCCCGGTGATTTCGGTCAGCGGCGTCGTCTTTCACACACTTTTCCAGCGCAGAGAGGCAGCCAAAGGCAGGCCGCAGGAACGGGCGGATGGCGAGACGGAGGTTGACTGGAAGATTCTTGGCGGTGGTTTGGTTTTCGCGGTGCTGAGCGTTGTTTTAGGCACCTCTGGCCTCGCGTACTCCCAAGAGATTGTGTTTGCCGTCTCGCTGGCGATCATTCTGTACCTGATCCGGCAATTGCTGAAGAACCTCAAGCCAGAGGCGGCGCGGGTGCTGATCGGTACGGCGGTGATCATTTTCGTGTTCCGCGCTGTGCCGCTTCCCGGGCCGGGCCTGACGTGGTTCGAGATTGACGAACTCAGGTTCGATGAACAGTTCCTGTCGATCCTGTCGCTGATCACCGCGTTGTTGGCGCTGGCCGGTCTAGTGATCTTGCGTCCGCTGATGGCGCACCGGTCAATTGCTTACATCGTGGTGCTTTTGACCATCGCGGCAGGCATTCTTTCGTTGCCGAATATCGGGCTGTATTACGGGGTGCACCACTGGACGGCGGCCCAAACCGGCGGGATCGTTGATGCTCGTTTCATCGCCATTCTCGACACAGCAATTGAATCCCCGCTGGGTCAGATCGCCATGGTCCCGATGCTGGCATGGATTGCCCGCAATGCGCCGCCCGAACTGAAGGCCACATTCTTTGCCGTCATGGCGTCGTTCACCAACATGGCGCTTTCGGCCAGCAGCCTGGGTACGAAATACCTCAACAAGATTTTCGTGGTTTCCCGGGCGTCGGTGGATCCGGTTTCTGGCGCGCCATTCTCTGCGTCCGATTACTCGCAATTGGGTCAACTGTTGGTGGTCGTTGCCGTGATCTCTGTCGCGGTGCCGCTTCTGGTGGTGCTGGTTGTGCAAAGCTCGCCCTACCGCACATCTGAATGACAGCCCGCGTCAGTCGGCCCGGATGTCCGCCAGAAGTCGATGCACTTCGGCCACCGGAACACCGATATTCGCACCCCCGAACTCCGGCAGGATCGCCGCATTCACGGCAACAACATCGCCGTTGCTGTCCAGCGCCGGACCACCACTGCCCCCAATGGCCGTTTCCGCATCATAGATGACTGCGTTTGCGGTGATCTGTGCGATGATGCCGCGACTGGCGAGGGGCGCTACTCTGTTCTGCTCGGACAGCAGCGTTGCAATTGTCCAGAAGTCCGTTTCGCCTGCCTCTTCCCGTGCGTCAAGAAAACTGCGCCCGGCCTGTGCAATCAGGGCGCGCAATCCCGTGGGATATCCCATAACGATCACTTCATCACCGACCTGTGCAGAACTCTGCGACAAGGTTAGTCCGCGGCCGTTTGCGGCCTCGGCACTGATCGACAATAGCGCAAGGTCGGCATCGTCGCTGGCACCGACAAAGGTTGCATCGACGGGCGTGGTCAGACCGGTCAGGAAGGCAATCAACTTGAGCATCTCTGGTGCCAATCCCATCTGTTCGAACGCGCGCAACCGGTCGCTGCTGGTCCAAGGCTGGGCAACGTGCCGGTTGGTGACCAACAGCCCACCGTCCTTGAGCAGGAACCCTGTTCCGGTGAACTGAAACTCCAGCGGTTCGCCGGTGCCGTCGGCTTCGACCACCGGCTTGCCCAGCGGTGTCTGCAACGGCGTGCCGTCTGGACCCAGAACATGGCGCAAGAGTTTTCCGCTGGATGTCTGACGCAGCCCGTACGCGCCCTGCAGGAACGCCACCGAAGCTGTCGAGCCGCTGATGACCCGGGCAGACGCGCCGAGCCGACGCTCAAGCGTGGCAAGGCGCTCTGTGTTGGTGGTCAGTTGCAGATCGAGTTGTTCACGCAGCATCGCAAGCTCATCCGCTGTCAACGCCTCCTGCCGAGTTTCCGCAAGGGCAATGGACATGGCTTCGAGGCGCAAGGCCTCTGCCTCGATACTCTCCTGAATGCGCTGGTCGCTTTGGTATTGTATCGCGACGAACGTGGTCAGAACCACAAGCACGGCGATGACCGTTATGCGGAACACGATAGATGTTTCCAGCACCAGCCTGCTTGCACCATAGAACAGCGCCCCGGACAGACGCGATCTGAAGGGGCGGCGGCTGGTGCGCGCATAGGCCACCGCATCGCTCAGGATTTCTTCGACGGGCCAGCGGGTCGGAAAGGCGTCGCGACATAGACGGAACCGCGACATCGGACCGTTTTCCCCGAATTCAATCATATCGCCGTGCAAAAGATGCGCAGTTCCGACTTTGCGCCCATTGACCCAAAGGTTGTGTCCCGACAGGGCTTCGATCTCATAGGTTTTCCCCGACCAGGCCAGGCGCGCGCGTGTTTCGCGACTGGGGGGAGTATCCGCATCCGGTACAACCCGCAGAACGCGACCGGCGTCGACGCTGATCTGCGCCTGATCCGAAGAGACCCACGCGATTTTACCACGCGCCGGGCCGGTCAGGTTTTCCAGAAGGGCGCGGACGTCATCGTCGGGTGATTGCGCGGCGTCTTCCGGCGTGAGAGTTGCTTTTCGGACCAAGGATTGTCCTGACATGAACGGTTAGGGTGCGTTGAACGCAATGGTATTAGGAGTGCATACGTCGGTCCATGCTGTGTTCACGCGATGCCGATCCCTAGCCGCCGGCCAGCGCGGAACCCAACACCAGCGCGATGCAAAATATCGTGCCCGCAATTGGCACAATGATGTGCACCGTGAACGCGCCGTGGGGCGCCGGCACCCGCTTCAACTTGAACCACACGAGTGCGAAATTGATGATTGCAAAGATTGTCAGCAGTACCTCTGAGGACGTCTCGGCCAGTGTGTCAAGCGGAGTGAAGACCGCCAGAACCAGCACGACGGCGGCAACAAGGACAGTTGCCCGCACCGGCGTCTGCGTGCGCGGTGACACCGCACCCACCCACGCGGGCAACCGGCCCGCCTGTGCCATCCCGTAAGTGACGCGGGCCGCCATGATCAAAATGATGACCACCCCGTTCATCGTTGCAAGGATGGCAATCAGGGTGATGGCGAGCGGCGGAAATCCGGCCAGACGTTCAAACAGCAGGCTGATCGGGGCCGCGGTACTGGCCATCTCCTCGGCAGTGGCAATTTGCGTGCCTACGAACGAGACCAGAACATACAGGATAGTCACCGTGGCCAGCGTGATGCCTATCGCCCACGGCATGATCCGTGCGGGGTTTTTCGCCTCCTCGACGAGGTTGACGACATCGTCAAATCCAATGAAGGCGAAAAAGGCGATCATGCTGGCTGCCAGCACGCCGGACACTGCTGGCCAGTCGCCAAGTGGCGGAACAAGTGAACGTGGCAGGTCTGCGAGGCTTCCGGGATCCTGGGTGAACGCGAGAACGATTATAATCAGCAGACCAGCAACCTCGACCAGCGTCATCACACCCGCGATGGTCACGGATTCCCGTATGCCCCATGCGGCAACCGTGGCCATGAGGACCACGATACAGGTCACCAGAACCTCGCTCGGTAGGGCGATCAGTTCGGCGACATAGCCCGCCGACCCCACGGCGATGGCCGCCGCCGCAATCATCGCTTCGGCCAAAACGGCGAGTCCTACGGCGATGGTCAACCACGCAAGGCCAAAGGATTTCTCGACATACACGGCTTCGCCCGCGGCCTGCGGCACACGGCCGGACAGTTCGGCAAAGGACCCCGCAGTAAACCCCATCACAAAGGCGGAAAGCAGGAAGGATGCAGGCGCGTAGGAACCGGCGCGGACGACCGTTTCACCTACCAGAACGTAGATACCGGCCCCGATCGTGACGCCGAGCCCGTAGAGGACAAGTCCGGTCAATCCAATCGATCGCCGCAGCTGAACAGTGTCGGTGTCTTTCATTCTGCTTTGTACCCCAGGAATGACTTCAGAAGCCCAGTTCGGACCAGCATGGCGCAAGATGTCCGGTTCCCCATTGATCAAGCGCAATTGAACAAGTTGCCGTGTCAGCGCTGGTACTTTGTCAAAACAGGTGGTGCAGCAAGGCGTGGATCACGAGCCGCAGGCACACCTGTCTTGGATGACGACCGATTTCGCCTCACACGACGCAAAATGGGCAACCTGACCCCGCCAATGTCGACAGCTTGCCACGAGGGGTGTCCTCGGATTTGGTCAGATCGGCACACAGCTGTTGGATTTGCGGATGGGTATAGTCAGCCAGATTGGTTATACGCCTAGAGTCTATCGGTTCATTGTGCACATTTGCGTGGCAGAGATAGGCCACGGATGGTGCCGCTCTTGAGCGATATCAACATCGTGCGCGCCTGATCCCTTAAACGCAAGGAGACTGCAATGTGATCGGGTGCGACACTTGTCATGCAAGAGATATTTATCTGGCTGAATGATCAACTGCTGCGCATGCAATGGCTGTCGGATTTGGTGACAATGTTGGTGCGGGACGGGTTCGGGTTGGACACGACCGGGCGGATCGGCGGCAGCATTCATTTCTTTATCTATGATGTGATCAAGATCTTTATTCTGTTGTCCGTTCTGATCTTCTGCATTTCCTACGTACAAAGCTATTTCCCGCCCGAGCGCACGCGCCGCATTCTGGGGCAGCGTCGGGGTCTGTGGGCCAATACGGTTGCCGCCCTGCTGGGCACGATCACCCCGTTTTGTTCGTGTTCGTCCATTCCGCTGTTTATCGGGTTCACCAGTGCGGGTTTGCCGCTGGCGGTCACCTTTTCATTCCTGATTTCGTCGCCATTGGTCGATCTGGCGTCGGTCATCTTGCTGGCGAGCATCTTCAACTGGTCCATCGCGTTGGCTTATGTCGCCATTGGCCTGGTTCTTGCCGTGCTGGGGGGCACGTTGATTGGGCGGTTAAGGTTGGAGGATCAGGTGGAGGCATTCGTCTACCAAAGCCCGGTCAGCGACCCTGACAATGACGGAGCGATCAGCAGGCGTGAACGGCTGAGCTATGCCAGCGCACAGGTGGCGGAGATCGCGGGGCGCGTGTGGCTTTACGTGCTGATCGGTGTCGGCATTGGCGCGGCCATCCACAACTGGATCCCCGAGGGGTTCATCGCGGCCCTTTTGGGGCAGGACAAATGGTGGTCCGTTCTGGTCGCAACCGTTGCGGGCGTGCCGATGTACGCCGATATCTTCGGGACCTTGCCCATTGCAGAGGCTTTGGTGGACAAGGGTGTCGGTCTGGGGACCGCGCTGACTTTCATGATGGCCGTCACGGCGCTGTCCTTGCCCTCGATGATCATGCTCAAGCGCGTGGTCAGGCTGCCGCTGTTGGGCGTGTTTATCGGGATTGTCACGGTGGGGATCATCCTGATCGGAATTGTTTTCAACGCGACAGCGCATTTGTTTGTTTGACAGAAGGAGAGGGCATATGAACATCAAGATACTGGGGTCGGGCTGCAGGAAATGCGTGGCTCTGGCCGAGAACGCCAAAGCCGCCGCAGACGCCGAAGGCATCAATGTCGAGATCGAAAAGGTCACCGACATTATCGACGTCGCGCGCTATGGGGTCATGTCGACGCCCGGTCTGGTGATTGGCGACAAGGTCGTGTCCAGCGGGCGGGTTCTGAACCCGTCGGATATTGGCGCGCTGCTGCGGGAGGCGGCGGCATGACCGGGCACAAGCATTGCTACGGCACCATGTTCCACGACAGTTTGCACTTTTCCGAGAATGATCAGATGCAGGGGAAGGTTTTTTCGTTTGAGCTGGACAGTGTCGGGTTGGCGCGGTCGGCGCGCAGTATCCAGACGGATCTCGCGGAATGGGACGATTGCCTTGCCTGTGCGGAGTTTGCGCATTGCTACAAGCTGTGCATGGCGAAACTGGCTTTGGAAAACGCGATCTCGGACAGTTGAGCGCGATGCGACGGGAGTCAGGCGACCTGGCGCGTTGAGCCAGCTTTCAGGTCTGCGACCGCTTCATGCGTGCTGAGGTAGACATTGCCGTCGCCCAGGGTGTGCTCGAAATCGACGCGTTGCAGTTTGTCCATGACGGGGCCTTTCACTTCGGCCATGTGCAAGGTCACGCGCGCGTCGCGCAGGCGTTCGATCAGCGTTTCCAACGTCTCCAGTGCGCTGGCGTCGATGAAGTTCACCGCGCTCATGATCAGCACAAGGTGGTTGATTTGCGGTTGATCCGCGACGCGGGCCAGCAATTCGTCCTCCAGATAGGCCGTGTTGGCGAAATAGAGGCTTTCATCGACCCGCACGATCAGGATGTCGTCGTCGGTGTGCACTTTGTGGCGCAGTACGTTGCGGAAGTGTTCGGTCTCGCCCACGCGCCCGACCACGGCGATGTGCGGGCGGCTGGTGCGGTAGAGGTAGAGCGCGATGGACAGGCCGGCGCCGATGACAATGCCCATCTCGATCCCGATGGTGAGTACGGCCACGAAGGTGACGATCAGCGACAGGGCGTCGGTCTTGTTGTAGGCCCAGGTCTCGCGGACCATCTTGACGTCGATGAGGTTGGCGACGGCCACAACGATGATCGCGGCCAGCGTCGCCTTGGGCAGGAAGTAGAGCAGGGGGGTCAGCAGCAGGACCGTGATCCCGACCAGAACGGCGGTGATGATGGAGGCCAAAGGCGTGACAGCGCCTGCGGTGAAGTTGACGAGCGATCTGCTGAACCCGCCGGTCACGGGATAGCCGCCGGTGAAGGATGCGCCGATATTGGCAGCACCGAGGGCGACCAATTCCTGGTTGGCGTCGATCTTCTGGCGGCGTTTGCTGGCAAGGGATTTGGCCACCGACACGCTTTCGAGAAACCCAACAAGGGAGATCAGCAAGGCCGCTGGCAGCAATTGCTGCATCAATGCGAGGTCGAATGCAGGCAGCGTGAAGGGCGGCAGACCCGCGGGGATATCAGCCACGATGCTGACACCTGCGGATTGATTGAGACCAAGGAGCCAGACGGCGAGTGTGGTGACCAGAACCGCCACCAGTGGCCCGGACTTTGATATTGCATCGGTCACGCCCGCGCTGATGCCTGCGCTTTTCATCCAGGCCCCCAATCGGCCTTTCCAGACCAACAGGATCGCCAGCGATACGGCAGCGATGCCGAAGGTCGCAGGATTGATCTGGCCGATATGGGTGATTGCATGCGCGATTGTTTCGGTAATCAGGTGACTGCGGGGGATATCAAAGCCCAAGAGGTGCTTGAGTTGCGAAAAGCCGATGACCAATGCTGCGGCGCTTGAAAAACCGGATATGACCGGATGGCTGAGGAAGTTCACGAGGAACCCCAGTCGCGCCAGCCCCATGCCCAGAAGGATCGCCCCGCTGAGAAAGGCCAGCAGCACGGCACCGGCCAGATAGCCGACCGTGCCAGCCTCGGCCAATGTGCCCAAGGTCGTGGCCACCATCAAAGAGACAATGGCGACCGGGCCCACGGCCAATGCGCGGCTGCTGCCCAGCAGACCGTAAAAGATCAGCGGCACGATGCTGGCATAAAGTCCCACTTCGGGCGGCAGACCGGCCAGCAGGGCATAGGCCATGCCCTGCGGGACCAGCATGATCGCCACAATCAGACCGGCCATGCCATCGCTGGCCAGCATCTGGCGGTCATAGCCGGGCATCCACTCAAGAAGGGGTAGATACCGTTTCAGCATACCGGTCTGCATGGGTCGTCTCCTTAGATCAGCGCGGGGTCAGCAACCGCCTGCTGGCCGGAGATCACCCGGTTCCAGGGCATGTGTTTCAACATGCTGGCCATGGCGCAGGTGCCGGTGATACCGGACTGTGTCAGACCCGCGCCGACAAAGGCGCTCAGGGCGGCGAACCACGGATTGACAAGGACGGCCAGCACGATGCCCAGAAGCACAAGGCTTCCGGCAGTGATCTGGACCTGCCGCATGATGCTGATCGGCGCGCGGGCGGTCTCGTTCAGCTTATACCCGGCCTCGCGCCAGGCCTGAATGCCGCCTTCGAGCTGATAGACCTCGCGGAAGCCGGTGCGCAGGATTTGCGGTGCCGCGGCTTCGGTCCGGCCGCCGCTGCGGCAGTGGAACACGGCGATCTTGTCGTGATCTTTTGGAAAGTCTTCGGGATTGAAGCCAGAGAGCGGCACCAGATGCGCCTCTGGCACGTGTTCCTTGATGTATTCATCGGGTTCGCGCACGTCGATGAGAACGGCCTTGCCGGATTTCAACAACTCGTGCGTCTTGTGGGCGTCAATTGTCTTGAGCGTCATCTCTTCTCTCCTTTGGTTCTGCGACATCGCCGCAGTATTTCGCGTAGAGGAACTCCAGAACCTCGGCGACGTCGGGATTGATGATGCGATAGAACATCGTCTGTCCCTCGCGCCGTGGCTTCACGATCCGTTCGCGTCTGAGAACGGCGAGTTGCTGGGACACAGCCGTGTCCCGGATGCCAACCGCTTCTGCCAGTTGGCCGACCGATTTCTCGCCCTCGGTCAGAAGGCAAAGGATCATCAGGCGGCTCTTGTTCGACAGGAGCGTCATCAGTTCGCAGACATCATCCGCGGCGGAGTTCATTTCTTTTATCTTCATACTTGCGCAGATAAGAAGGCAATCCTATCTCGTCAAGGGCAAGACGGTGCTTTCGCGACCCTAACCGGCGACCGGGACCTGGAATTGAGAATGATCAATCAAGGGCAGGGCAGTGCCCGTCACAATGAAACCTGAAAGGAGTCCCCGACATGACCCCCGATGTAAAAGCATTCTTTGATGAACCGACCAATACAGTGTCTTATGTGGTCAAGGATCCAGACAGCCAAAGCTGTGCGATCCTTGATTCCGTGCTGGATTTTGACCCCAAATCCGGGCGGACCAGCACGGCGTCTGCCGACGCCATCATCTCGCATGTCAAGGATAACGATCTGACGGTCGAGTGGATCTTGGAAACCCACGCCCATGCGGACCACCTGAGTGCCGCGCCGTATCTGAAAGAGCAGCTGGGCGGGACCACAGCGGTTGGTGCGCATATCAGGGACGTGCAGGAAGTCTTTGCCAAGGTTTTCAACGTCGAGAAGGGGTTTCTGACGGACGGCAGCCAGTTCGAACATCTGTTCGAAGATGGCGAAGAATTCGCCGTGGGCGGCATGACGATCAAGGCGATGCATACCCCCGGCCACACCCCTGCGTGCATGACCTATGTTGCGGGCGACGCGGCCTTTGTGGGCGATACGATGTTCATGCCGGATTACGGCACAGCGCGTGCTGATTTCCCCGGCGGTGACGCGCGAGTGATGTACCGGTCAATTCAAAAGATCCTCGCCCTGCCGGACGAGACGACGCTTTACATGTGCCACGACTACAAGGCGCCGGGCCGCGATGAGTACAAGTGGGAAACGACAGTTGGCGAAGAACGGACCAAGAATGTCCATATCGGCGCAGGCCAGACCGAGGATGAATTCGTTGCGATGCGCGAGGCGCGGGATGCGACGCTGTCGATGCCAACGCTGATCCTGCCATCGGTTCAGGTTAATATCCGCGCCGGTGAGATGCCTCCGGCTGAAGACAATGGCGTGTCCTACCTGAAAGTCCCAATCAATCAACTTTGATCGTGCGTGTCGCAGGCAGGAATTTTCCGGCCTGCAGACAGCTTTGGAGGAGCAAGACCATGAATATGAACGTTGCACACCTCGAAACCAAAACGTCGGGAAATCAGGCCAGTACAACCGAGGCTCTGGTGCTCAATTGCATGGACCATCGCCTTATTGCGCCTGTTGCGGACTACCTTGAGGGGCGCGGCCTGCGGGGCCGGTATGACCAGATCGTTCTGGCTGGTGGGGCCATCGGTGTGATGTCCGATCAGACCAGAGCGTGGGCCGAAACATTCTGGCAGCATGTCAAACTGGCACGCGATCTGCATGGAATTCGCAAGGTCATCATCATTGATCATCGCGATTGTGGTGCCTGCAAAGCCTTTGTTGGCCCAACCTGTGCGGATGAACGCGAACGTGAAACCATCATCCACATGATTTGGATGGAGGCGCTGGCCGACGAGATCAGGACCCGCGAACCTGATCTGGATGTGGAACTGCTGTTGATGGATCTGGATGGCAGTGTGGAGGCAATGACGGACTAAGCGCCCGTCCGCCGGGTGCAGTCGGGTCACCCCAGCGCCACATCCAGCACCATCATGACGACAAAGCCAAGCAGCAGGCTGACGGTGGCCAGGTCGACATTGCCCTCGCGGTGCGATTCCGGGATCAGTTCTTCGACCACGACATAGACCATCGCACCCGCCGCAAAGCTGAGCGCGTAGGGTAGGATGGGGGCGGCCATCACCACAGCGGCGGCCCCGACGACGGCGGCGACGGGCTCGACCGTTGCGGAAAGCTGCCCGTACCAGAAGCTTCTTGCGCGGCTCATCCCTTCGGCGCGCAGCGGGACAGCGACGGCCACGCCTTCGGGGAAGTTCTGGATGGCAATCCCAAGCGCCAAGGCCATTGCCGCCGCAATGCTGGCTGACGGGACCCCGGCGATGATCCCACCGAATGCGACCCCGACAGCCAAGCCTTCCGGGATGTTGTGTATGGTGATCGCCGTGACCAAAAGCACCGAACGGTGCCAAGCTGTTTGCGGCCCTTCGGCCTCTTCGATGGGAAAGCCCAGGTGCAGGTGCGGCAGAGATTTGTCGAACACCCAAAGCACAGCGCCGCCCAGCAGAAACCCGATGGCGGGGGGCACCCAACTGGGTGTTGATCCGGTCTCGGCAATCTCAATCGCGGGCGCGAGCAGCGACCAATAGCTGGCGGCCAGCATCACACCCCCCGAAAACCCCAGCATCGCGTCCAGAAACTTGCGATTGACGTCTTTGGCGATGAAAACGGTCGCGGCACCTACGGCTGTGATGGCCCAAGTGAACAGCCCAGCCAGCAACGCCTGTAGGATGGGGTCAACTGCGATAAACCACTCAAACATGCACTGCAGGCTCCTTCGAGATGGGCATACGAAGCATGATATGGCGGGCGCAGCTTTGATCTTTCTCAATCACTCGAGAAGGTTCACGCAGCTTCGACGCAGTCACAGACCAAACGGATGGCTTTCGTCGTCTTTGCTGCTGATCAATGTGGCCAATGCCGTCACCGCGTGTGTTTTGCCAAACCAGGCAAATTCATCTTGTTGATCTGGCAATGTAGCATTGCTGTAGTGGCTGGCAGCGCTTGGCTTCGTTCTGGTCCGGCCTGTAAATTTCACGCAGATAAGCCTATACAAATGTTTCGGCTACGGTGTGCTTGGGTGGATGCAGCATTGCCGATCAGGACAAGAATGTCGCAACGACCCTTGAGCCATCAGCTCGTGACCGAAAGCAGCCATCGTAACAATCGCAGCGAAAGCCCATTTCGTCTCGCAGACAGTGCGTTCGACCTGACATAAATTCTGCGCTTGCAGCGATTGTCTCCTCTGGCAGGCCGCACCGCAGCTTGATTAAGAGCTGGTAAGCGGCAGCAATGGGCCGTTTGAGCAATGCTCATCTGATACGTTGCGGCTCGCGATGCCTCCGATGACTGCAAAGCGCCCCTCCTGTGAATTCGGTTTTCGCACTGCGTGCTCTCGCAGAACAAAAATGCGGCAGATGCATGATGGTTTGTATTGCTGTCCGGTGACAGAACCGGAAATTCACGCAAGATACAGGGAGAAGAACACCGCTAACAGTGGGTTGCGGACAATTCAGCCGTTTAACTTGGTGTAACGAATAGCTGTTTGTTCATGCATCGCAACAAGCACATCCAGTTGGGAATCATCGCTGACGTCAGAAACTCAATACGATCGTTGCCGAAATGGATCGACGTTGTGAGCTGATCAAGTCAAAACGTGCTCCTAAGATATCTGAGTGTAACGATATCGCGCCGCCACGGGACCGCCTGCCCTACATCTTCGTCGTTCATGACGAGATGGTCGATTGGCTGGCTAGTTCTGACGAATAACGGAGAGTCATTTAGAGCACGATGACCCGTCTTACCTTCAAGGCTCGTACCTGCGGGGTTCACGTCATTGCGATCACTCAGGGAGCCGCTCAGGATACAATACGCCTTAGCAAACAAGACAATCTCAGAAACCGCTAGATCCAAAAGATGGCTAGCGAGGCGGGATCCAACTTGGTTGTCGGTATGCGAGGTGCGGAGCGGCTTCTAGGTAAGGACACGTTGCTGCAAAGTTAGCTGGAGATAAGCCCAGCGGTGAAGAGTTCTTTGTCGTACAGGTCCCCTTTAGCTCAACTGAAGAACTCGTTTGGTATGTCGGCGCTGTAGCTGCAACCAATAAATTCGACCGATGAACGATTTCCTCGAACACGGCGGAGCTTGAGATATCATTGGCCACCACATCCGGCTAGCTGCCGCTTTTCGCTTAGGGACCGTTCCTGCCGGGCAAGAAAAGGTGCGAACAAGACCGTCAATGAACCGTTTGGGCTTTCGCCGGCACCTACAGGAACAGTCACCCTACGTTAGAGGATTTTCGCATGAGCAAGAAAGACCAAGCACGTATTGATGCGTTTCTGGATTCACAGAAGATAAACGAGCGCAAACTGGGCGCATACAAGCCAAAATTCTACGAGGCGATGAAGCAGGCGCTTGACGACAACCGAATGGGCAACAAAACCGCAGTCCGTCATCAAATCCGAAGCATCGTCGGCAGTCTCAGGGTCGTTCATGTGCTCAAGGAGGAAGGTGTTGCTGATTTCACCAAGGCACTTGCCAAGTTCATCTCCAAGTACGGGAGTTTCGATTTTGGCAAGGTCTTGGCAAAGAACGCCAGTAAACTGAGGGGCATCACGACAGTGTTTCACAGCAAAGGTGTCCTTGCCGCCAAAAAGGAGGGCGAAAGGCTCTACAAGGTCATGGTCGATGCCGGAGAGATCCCGGCGGGAGCCAGCATGGCCGATTTCGAAGCAGCAATGGAGGCTCACGACTGTCACGTCATCAGGTACTATAAATTCAATAAAGAGGCCGTAGACAAGGCGAATTGGAATGCGATCATCAAAGGCTTCAAATTGAAGAACGGTGCAAAGAAAGATCTCAAGAAACTCGGCATGGCGATTTACAACAAGGGTTCAAAGCATCAGGTCGTGCATGCGATGGCCAGCGACATTCTGGCCGTCAGCGGGGACTCCAAAAAATTGAAATGCGGGGTAAATGGTTTCGTCTCGCTGGTCGCGGATCAGTTGGTCACAGCTGGGGCGAAGTGAGCGATTGGCGGCTGCGTTTCGATGTCGATGTGGAGATGTGGACCTAAAATCCGCTGCAAGCAGTCAGGTGGCGGGGTTCGATGCAGCTTTGCAGGACGGTATTTCAGCAAGTCCGGGGAGACTTGTGCCGCCGCCCGCGGTCCAGCCGTGTGCTGAACAGGCATGCCCCCTGGTCTTCCCACCAAACGATCCTCAGCAGATCACCCCGCTACCCTCGGAACACAATCAGGTGACCCGAGAATTGGCCTTCCCCGCCAAGTCAGACGTCAATGGAAACCTGGTCTCGTGGCGCATCAAACGCCGTTTTTTCTTTCAATATGCTCCAGGCCATACGCGCCAGTTTATTTGTAAGGGCGACAGCGGCCTTACTTCGATGCATATGGCCACAAGCGTGCGCCAGCCAATCGCCGAAGTTGAAGCCGGGCCAACGATGCGGTTGCATCATGATGATCTTCGCCGCCTGAACAAACAGCATCCTAAGATATCTGCTGCCACATTTGGTAGTACGCCCAAGGACCGTTCGTTCCCCGGTGCTGTATTGTCTGGGAATCAATGCCACCCACGCCGCAAAATCTCGCCTGCGCTCAAAGGCCTCTCCTTTACCAATCGCTGCCACCATCGCTGTCGAGATCATCGGAACAATGCCTGGGACCGTCATGACGTGGACGCGCTTCTCTTCGGTTCGACTGATCTCTTCGATCTCTGCTGAGACTGTCTTGATCCGGTGGTCCATCCACACCCAGTCACCGTACAGTCCGATCAGGATCGATCGCATGCGCGGCGATATCTCGTCCTTGCGTTCTTCCAAGATCGTCTCGACCGAGTTCTTCTAGGCACGCAGCGCCTTCCGTACCGTGATGCCCTGCTCAATCAGGAACGCGCGGGTCTGATTGATGGTCGCCGTTCGGCGGGACACCAAATACGATCTGACCCGGTGCAGTGCCTATAGATCGAGTTGATCCTCGCTCTTCTCGGACACGGTTTGCAGGCTGGGCCGAAGTGCCGCCTCGGCGATTGCCTTTGTTTCGTTGTAGTCGTTCTTCTGACCCCTGCTGAAAGGCTTCACACAGATCACTGGGATAGAGGAATTCGCTGTGCAACTGTTGCGCGATTTCTAACATGACAAGGAGTCCTTCGCCACTGATAGAGTTCCCACCCGTCTCGGAGGTCTGATCGAGGGGCATGCGCCGGCTCTTCACCTTGGCCAAAGCGGCCTCGATGGCGTGTTTGCGCCCCCGTAGCCACTGACGTTTGTTGTGCCTGTGCTTCTGGTCGAGCGCAGGTTGATCGTACGCTTCTCCGGATGGATGTAAGGCTTGCCATAGGCCCAACTGCGCGACCGTTGTTGCCAGACGCCCTTATCGAATTGGTCCATCCAAATCACCGATTCCAAATTATTATTTGGAAAAGGCGGAGCAGATCGCTTCCCCGAAAACATTTGAAAGTCGCAAAATCAGCTGCATTTACTAATTTGTATTGAAACGCGGAGAACTCAACATTTTAGATAGTTCTCTGGAAAAACTTCGAAAGCCACACAAAAAAGGACGAAGCAAGCGCTTGCTCAAGGTGTAGAGCCAAAAGGGGCATGTCCCAGTCCCGTCCAAGTCTTAGGATGAGCGCCTGGATCGTCGGCGACAGTTACTCCGCCATAGAGAGGGGTACGGTGAGGGAATAGAGACCAAGACGGTTTATGAAGATCTGGAAGGCCCAAGCATAGTTGTGCGGTGCCATGACGGACAGTATTGTGCAAAGCGACGTCATTACACCTGTTTTTGGATCCAGAGACAGCGGTGCTCTACTGTTAGCAAGGTCTGCTTTGCCGAAACTGCAGGGCAGCAGACACAGATCCTGTAGGCGTTAGCATTGGGCCGCCGTCAGTCAACTCGATCAGTACGGAAGACTGCTACCTTGGCCCAAACACGACCGCCCACATTCTGGCCTCGCTGGTATGACACCGGCTGAAAATGTTCACCGGCCACAGGAAGGTTAAAACCTGAACAGAGCCAACCTACAGTAGCGGACCCTAAACGGAGTAGGTCACAATGGTACTCTTATGGGTCAACCTCGTTTCTCATTCCTTTTGGGGGAACAGGTCTGATTCCTCACAGCCTGATTGTCCAAGTCTTGCCCCGCACATGTGCACGAAGGGCGTAGGCAATACTACCTAGGTAGTTTCGCGAATAGCCGACCCTTGAGCGACGGGGTAGTCTTTATACCAGTAACGAGTTCCCTTTTTCAAAAAGTCCTATGTTTTTATAACTGCCTTTCAAGCATTACAGCTTGCCCAGTAGTGAGTGTTTCTGGCTTGCGCGCTCTGTCCTTCGGGGCAGGGCGCAATTTCATTGGTTTTGTCTTCACAGTTCACTTCTGCTACCCCAGCGCTTAGGCTTTTGGCTGAAAACTGGCGCGGTGCGGTGAGCTAAAGTACGATGAAGTCCCTTGGTGCAATTCTAGCTCTTGCCTTGGCCGGGCTACAGCTGCTGGCGATCGCGGTGGTCGTCTCTTCTTCCTATTTCACGTCCGAAAAAACACTGCTCGAACACGCCCGGACACAGATGGTGGATGTGGGGACGAACGTGATCCAGCACACAAAGTGGTTCATGTCCCCGGCACGCAGCGCTGCTGAATTGTCGACGGCGCTAGCGTCAAACCAGATTGTCAGGCGTGAAGAACGCGATCATCTCGAAGGCCTTTTGTTTCAACAGCTCAGGTCTGCGCCGCAGTTCGCGGGGGCCTACTACGGCGACGAAGACGGCAATTTTGTCTATGTCAAAAGGCAAGGCGCAAGCGAGTACGTCACAAAAATTGTCGATGTAGCGGTCGGCGTCCAAGAACGCACCGAGTTTATCCAGCGAAGTGAAAACTTTGCGTCGGTGGGTCGTTTTTTTGACCCCGAAGATCGATATGACCCGCGAAGTCGGCCTTGGTACCAAGAGGCAAAGGCGTATCGCAGCAGCATCTGGACAGACCCGTACATCTTTTTTACATCGCAGTCGCCCGGGATAACTGCCGCAACACCAGTGATAGGTTTTGACAATCATGTCCAAGGTGTCGTGGGCGTTGATATCGAGATCAAAGAGCTGTCGAATTTTCTGTCCCAGTTGAGGATTGGCAAAACCGGTGCGGCGTTCATCCTGAGCCGCAACGGTGACGTGATCGCGCATCCGGATCCCGAATTGCTGACAACCGAAACCAATGATGGACGTCTCAGTTTTCCTTCGATTGACACGTTGGAAGACCCAATCGCACGCGCGGCATTTGGCGACCGTCTGTCAGCGGATGGCGTCGCCGTAGATGGGTTGATCCAGACTGATTTTGAGCATCAGGGGCAACAGTTTGTGTCCTTGATCATGCCATTCGGACTGGACGACATCCCGTGGACAATCGTGCTGTACGCTCCGGAAAACGACTTCATCGGGATCATCAAGGAAAACCGAGCGCAAAACACGCTGATCGCCGTGGCCGTTGCTGCGGTGACTGCCTTGCTGGGGCTGGCGCTGGCAAACAGGATCCATGCCCCTGTGCGGGCCTTTGCTGTCAGATCCGCGTTGATCTCTCAAGGAGAGGTCAATCCGAACGAGCCCATGCCAACGACTTACAAAGAGTTGGAGAATGCCAACACCGCGCTTGTCAAAGAGATTTCGCAACGCAAGAAAACCGAGGCGGAATACCGACTTGCCTTTGAGAAAGCGTCGCGCGGGATGGTCCACATCGAGAGCACGACCGGTCGGTTGCTGCGTGTGAATGAGAGCTTTGCCAAACTATTTGGCTTTGCTGAGGAAGAACTGGTCGGTACGACCTTTCAGTCGCGACTTTCCGCGGAAGATCAGGATGCTTTGAACGAATTCATGGAACGGATTGCAGGGCACTCGGCATTTGGGTTCGAGGCCAAAGCCATCAAGAAAGACGGGGCCCCAATATGGATCAATTTCAACGGCATTTTCTTTCCGGCAGATTCAAGTGGTGGCACCTACATCGTGGCGACGATTGACGACATCACACAAGCGCGTGTTTCCGAAGAGAAAATTGAAACCCTGCACCGCGAGATCGCGCATTATTCGCGTCAGGAGATGATGGGAGAGTTGGCAACCGGGTTGGCGCACGAGCTTAATCAACCGCTGACTGCAATAACGCAGAACGCGGATGCGGCCGCATACATCCTCGGCGACACCCCCGAGAAGACAACGGATGTGAAGGGTCTGTTGAGCGAAATCGACCAACAAGCGCACCAGGCGGCCAACATCATCCGTGCGCTGCGTGCGTTGGTCCGCAAAGATGAAAACATTCCCGATGATTTCGACATCCGCGAGTTGCTTTTGCAGGCCCGGCGGCTTGTGCGGTCCGAAGCGCGACAACATTCAATCGATATCGTACTGGTCAAGGGTGAGGAACTTCAGGTCCGCGCGGTCCACGTTCAAATCGCGCAGGTTGTCGTCAACCTTATTCGCAATGCGATCGAGTCAATTGCCGAAAGTGACTGTAGTGAGCGCAAAGTCACCATCTCGGCGGAAGCGACAGATGGATTTGCCCGCGTGGACGTCGAGGATGGTGGGTCCGGCATTGCGGACAGCCTGCAACTGTTCACCCCCTTTGAAACCACAAAACGCGATGGGATGGGGTTGGGTCTGTCAATCAGCAAGACCCTTATCGAAGCAAATGGCGGCGAGATATGGCACGATCGATCTGCAAAGGGCGCGCGCTTCAGCTTCACGCTTCCACTGAAAGGCTCTGACCATGGATGACGGTCCATTCGTATTTCTCGTGGACGATGACGCGGACATTCGAGGCTCATTATCCCGTGCGCTGGGGCTGCGTGGCTACATCGTGAAGACGTTTGCGACAGCACAAGACTTTCTGGATACCTACGACCGTGACATCTCCGGTTGCTTGCTGCTGGATTATGGCATGCCCGAAATGAATGGTCTTCAGCTTCAGAAACACCTGCGAGACATGGGAAGCCAGCTTCCGGTGATTTTCATCACCGGCCATGGGGGCGTTCCGGAATCCGTCGAAGCCATGAAAATGGGAGCGGTAGATTTTCTGGAAAAGCCCTTCAAGCAATCTGTGCTTATCGAACGAATTGAAGCGGCACTTGATACCGACAGGCGACGTCGTGCGGTGGCGGTGCAAACGTCCGGGATCATGGCAAGGTTTCAGTCTTTGACCGACCGAGAGAAAGAGATTTCCTTGCTCCTTGCGACGCGCACGGGTCAGAACTCGTCCAAGGAAATCGCTAGGCAACTCGGCATCAGCCCGCGTACCGTGGATCATCACCGTGCGCGTATCTTGGAGAAAATGGACGTCGGGACCGTCGCCGAATTGGTCGAAACCAGCCTTAGGGCAGGTCTTGTCAGCGATGGAAACGCATGAGCAATACCCAGAAAGCGCCGGTATGAATTCAAGCTGGTCTGGGCAAGCACGATGCGCACGTTGCCCAAGATCTGTTGTCCGTGACGGGTGAGTATGACGATCTGCCGAAGTCGCAGAGAATGCCAGTAAACAGTCCGCCGCGCAGCATATTTACGCTCCGATGGACGGCTGTGGGCTGAAAGATCATCTGTGAACGATTTGGCGTTTACCTTGATCCATAGATACGCCTTCAAAGGCCTACCGACCGGTCGGGACAGTTGCAGCCTCGCGCATCGTATTGTTAATGGTTTGAACCTCTATAGAATCTGACTCAGAAACTCTTTTGTTCTGGGATCCTGAGCATTCTTGAAGAATGTGTCTGGCGGTCCATGCTCGACGATAACGCCTCGGTCCGTGAAATAGATGTGGTCAGCGACTTCGCGTGCGAAAGCCATTTCGTGGGTGACAAGGATGCAGGTCATACCGTCTTCGGCCAGATCCTTGATGGTTTGCAACACCTCGCCAACGGTTTCCGGATCAAGCGCAGCTGTGACTTCATCAAACAAGATAACGTCGGGCTGCATCGCCAAAGAGCGTGCAATTGCCACCCGCTGCTGTTGCCCACCAGATAGTTCGCCGGGATAGGCGTCTTCCTTGCCTTCCAGCCGTACTTTCTTGATCAGCGCGCGTGCACTCTTTTCGGCCGCGTCCTTGTCTTGTTTGAGCACGCGGACGGGTGCCATCATGACGTTTTGCAACGCGGTCTTGTGCGGGAAAAGGTTGTATTGCTGGAATACCATGCCGACCTTTTTGCGCAGTTCCAGCTTGTTCAACTTCGGATCATTCACTTCTTGGCCTTCGACAAGGATCGACCCTTGCTGAATGTCGTTGAGTGCATTGATGCAGCGGATCAGGGTGGATTTACCTGATCCAGATGGCCCAATGATGCAAATGACATCTCCCTTCATCACGTCAAGTGAGACGCCATTCAGGACTTTTAGGTCGCCAAAGGATTTATGCACATCCTTCAGGGACACCATCGGGTCGGAAGTGTTCCAGCTCATAATGCGTCCTCAGCCAATAACAGCGAATTTCTTTTCCAACCGCACCGTGAAACGTGCGATTGGATAGCAGTAGATAAAGAACAGCAGCAAAACGAAGCCGTAGAACGGGGCGAGCAGTTCGGGCCGGCCTCCCTCCGAGGCAAGGGCTTGCCCCGTTAGCGTCATCACTTCGGACACGCCCACAATCGACGCCAGAACGGTGGCCATTGTCAGGATGGAATAGAGGTTCATCCAAGGGGGCAACATGCGCTTGACGCATTGCGGCAGGATGATCAACCACAGGGTCTGCATCCGTGTGTAGGCAAGGCTTTCGGCGGCCTCCCACTGACCGCTGGGCAATGACCTGACTGCACCGCGCACGATCTCGGACACGTTTGCCATCACGGGCAACGACAGACCGAGGATCGCTTTCAGCCAGTCCGGGAACGGTATTTTCAGCCCCAGAATGCTGATTTCGAAAGGCAAAAGGAACATCGCGAAAAACAGCAGGACGAGCCAGGGCGCGTTTCGAAAGAACTGCGTAACGAACCAAGAGCCACCACGGACGACCGGGATCAACGAGATTTGCCCGAGGCCCAGAAGTGCGCCGACGACCGTCCCCAAAGCCATGGCGCTGACGGAAATGACAAGATTAAAAACGAAGCCCTGCAGCAACAAAGGGGCCCAGTTCATCAGAACGACCAAGGGGTTTTGCCCGCCGTCCTCTGTTTGTGCAAAGCCCAGTGACGGACCCAGAATGGCAAACAGAGCAACGGGCAGGATGTGCCACGCTTTGAGGCCAAGGAACGGTTCCGGCTCTGGCTTGGTAACAGGCAGCATGACGGGCAGATCGGTTTTCCAAGTCATCAGCCGTACCCCGGAATTTTCATGGCACGTTCCCAGCGGTTCATTGCGCCAACCAGCACGCCGACCAGCACGAAATAAGCCAGCAACAGGAAGATCATCATCTCGGTCACGTTTACATTGTCAGACCAGATTTGGTTGGCCTCGTACAACATCTCTGGCACCGCAATCGCATAAGCCAGCGTCGTGGTTTTGACCAGATTGACCAAATTGTTGTTGAGCGCTGGCAGGACCACCCGGAAGGCCAGTGGCAGCGTAATGTCGCGATAGATTTGCAGCTTTGAGAAACCCAATGCCTCCGCCGCTTCGACGGTGGATTTCGGCACTGCTTCAATCCCCGAGCGGAAGATCTCAACGTTGAATGCGCCTGCAAAGAAGGACAGCGAGATCGCTGCCCATGCAAAGCTGCCCAAAATGGGTGACTGCCCGCCCCAGTCGTTTTCGACCCGCGGAAGCAATGTGCCGATCGCAAAGTAGAAAAAGTAGAGCTGAACGAGCGGCGGCGTGTTGCGAAACAACTGAATATAGCCGTTCACAAAGCGGCGCGTCCATTTGAAGGAAGACCCCTGCAGCCATGCGCCGATCACACCGATAATGACAGAGAAGAAGAGGCAGACCAAAGACAACCAGACGGTGGTTAGAAAGCCGTCGACCATCCGGTTACGGTCATATTCGTCATAAAGGAAGGGCAGGTTGATCCCCGTCTCCTGATACAAGAGACGAAACCATTCGTATATAACGTCCATGCCTGCTCCCCCGAAGATGATATCGGGGCGAGCGGTGCCCGCCCCGATATCCCATTGTTATTGATTGTATTTTTCGTTCATCGCCTTGGCGAATGGTGTATTGGTGACACCCCATTTGGTCTCAAGCTCGAGGATGCGGCCAGTTTTGTGCCAGTCGATGATCATATCGCTCATCATCTGCGCAAAGTTTTCCTCGCCCAATGCAACCGCCAGACCCCATGGCGCATCGTCAATGGTCTGGAGCGGCATCTCGTAATCGGCCCATTCCGGGTCATTTGTTTTGGCGACAATTGCACTGTCGTCATAGACGAACGCAGCGCAGTTGCCTGCCTTCAATGCCGAGTAAGCCTCCGCCGTACCTTTGAATGCAACGATCTCGGCGCCGTAGTTTTGCGATGTGGCTTTGTTGTAGAACGCGCCTTGAATACCGCAGACCGGCTTGTTCCGCAGATCCTCCCACTCGGTCAAGCCAAGGCTTTTCAGTGAAAGAATGTTGGTCCCGGATGAGTAATAGTTGGGGTCGGGGATCAACACGACCTCACGGCGATCCGGTCTGTCGGTCATCGTGGCGATCATCAAGTCGATCTTGCCTTGCTCAAGAAACTGCATCCTGTTGGAGCTGACAACAGGCACGTATTCGATGGCCACACCCAATTTGTCGGCTACGTCCTTTGCAAGATCCGGTTCAATACCGATCACATTGCCGGAGGTGTCCAGAAACCCGTACGGCTTGTAGTCCGCTTTGACTCCCACGATGAGCGTCCCACGTTCCTTTATGGTGTCGAGCACGTCGGCACTTGCTGCGGCGACACTCAATGCGGAGGCCAAGAGTGTTGTGGCAACACCTGCTAAGAATCGGTTTTTCATACGTTTCTCCCTATTTTTTTGTTTCAACGGCAGTCCCGAAGTCATGGAATTTCATCCACTGCTTGCACACGTTAGTCGATTATCAGGCTTTGACAAATTGAATAGCGCCGTGTGTTGACGCTGTCTTTGCATGGCCAGTAGGAGCCGAGGCGACCACCAGCATGCCTGCTACACATTTAGAGAACGATGCTTGCACATGGTCGACAGGCTTAGTGTCTTCACTGTTGATTTTCTGGAGTCCGGTGACCTCCCACGACGCCAATTCGCATTTGTAGAGTTGGACGACGGCGCAGAATCTGCGGCTAGGTGCAAGGGCAGTATTGGGCGGGTCGGGAATAGCCGCCAGACGGTAGCTTCACGGATTTCCGGGCCGCGTCACGCAATGACCTGCAGAAGCCTGAAGTCGCCAAGTCTACGTGTCAGGCACGTCGCCTTGCCAACTCACGATAGAGCGCCGGTGGCGATACGCCGATTTGCTCGGCCACGCGGATCCATTCACCCTTTGCCGGTTCACCATACAGATCCAGCCATGCATCCAGCCGGTCGGAAACGCGACGCAAGCGCAGGATTTCGATCCGCGCCCGCTGTGCTTGCACTTCTCTTGCGTGGGTTTCGATCAGGCTCAACGCGGCATCCGGGCGGTTCCTGAAGATGGTTAGGAAATCTGCACGTGGAAGCTTGGCCACGAAGGACTGCGCCCTAGCCACCGCGTCACAATGATAGGTGTTGGCAAACAACGACGCCTCGGCCAGCGCCATATTCGATGTCGCAACATGCAAGGTGAGGGACGTGCCATCTGCCATTGCGCGCTCCAAAGCGACTGCGCCGCTGCGCACCAGGTACATGTGTTGCACCAGGTCTTCGCGGTGAAACAGGGCTGTGCCCTTCTCGATCTTTTGAACGGGCGCATCATCGAAAACATCAAGCCAAGTGAACATGATAGAGATCATACAGTCATCGGTGCTGCTGGCATAGAGTGTCCCGGTCATTCACAGGAGGCACGGAATGCGGGCGACACTCATCTTGACGGCGATAGCCCTGATCGGGGGCGCGGCGTCTACAATTGCGCAAACCAGCCACGTCCATGGAACGAAGCACACGTCGCACGATCAGGCTCCGGTCGATGCCGTGCTGACAGAACCCGGGCAAGGCGCCTTCGCAGCCCTGTCCGAAGTTGTGCGCGTGTTGGAGGCTGATCCGACCACGGATTGGTCGCGCGTCGATTTGACGGGTTTGCGGGCGCATTTGATCGACATGGACCGTCTGGTGACAGATGCCATTGTCACACAATCGTCGCTGCCCAACGGGATCATCGCATCCGCGACCGGGGACGCAACGACTGTCGCCGCCTTGCGCCGGATGGTGCCAGCCCATGCGGCACAGCTTGCTCTCGATGAGCGCTGGAGCGTTGAGGCGAAGAACACTGACACAGGTGTGGACCTACATGTGACGAGCGATAATCCTGCGGTTGTCGCGCGGATTAGGGGCTTGGGCTTCTTCGGCCTGATGGCCAGTCAGGACCACCATCGCGCGCACCATCTGAAAATGGCGCGTGGTGAGGACGTGCACGGACATTAGTGGTCTCGGCTCTGGGCAACGCCCAACGGTTGCTTGCATACGTCCACAAACGGCATGTAGGTATATCTCATGGGTTTGTTTCGCCTTCTTTTGATTGTCCTCGTGACATTGTCCGCACCACTCTCCGGAGTGGCGGAGGCGAGCCACATGCCAATGGCGGGGCATCATCATGCGGGCGGTGAGCATATGCCCGACGACCAACCCCCGTGCTGCGTGGATAGCACCGAACGCGCCCAATCGTGCCATATCCTGGCGGCGGTACTTCCTGCAGCGGACCTGCACGGCGCGGCACCATCCGCGCACGACACGGTGTTTTGCGCGGTGGGCGTCCTGCCGGATGGTATCAATCCTTCAGGTCCTCTCGACCCGCCCCGCGCGGTGTGATGTCTGCCGGACCCTGTCGGGGTGCGGCGTAAATCCAATCAATGACATCAAGACGGGCTTTGCCCGGTGCCGAACCAGATCGGCGCAATTCTTTCGAGAGGAACACGCTATGACAGCAATCAAGACAGGTCTCACGTCTATTGCCTCAACCACCGCATTGGCCCTGTGGGTCGCATCCTTTGGGTGGGGCGACATGGCCCTTGCGGATGGCCATTCCAACATGGCCGAACCCGGAACAATGCACGTTACCAAAAGCCCCACCTGTGGCTGCTGCGGGGCGTGGGTCGCGTTGGCCCGTGAGGAGGGGTACGACATTGACATCACCGACACCGCTGATGTGGTGACGATCAAACTCGACATGGATATCCCCGGCGATCTGTGGGCCTGTCACACGGCTATGATCGACGGTTATGTGGTAGAGGGGCATGTGCCGTTTGCAGCAGTTCAAAAGTTGCTGGAAGAACGTCCCGCCATCACCGGCATTTCCGTGCCCGGCATGCCCGCAGGATCGCCCGGCATGGGAACTGATCCAACCGCACAATATGATGTCATCGCGTTTGGCGGCACTGCGGGCAAGGGTGTGGTATTCCATCGGGCGGGTCTATGAGGCGCGCCATTTGGACCGCAGGTGCCAGCGTGGTCGTGTTGACGGTGGCATTCTACTCCTTGGGCGCAGTCTCGGCAGAGATGGACAGGGTCGTCTTGCGCGATACCGATCCCAAGGTCATCAAAACCGGAGCCGCCGTTTATGACGCGTCCTGCGCCTCGTGCCACGGTACTGAACTTGAGGGGCAAGCGAACTGGCGGATCCCGGAGGCGGACGGACGGCTTCCCGCGCCGCCCCATGACGAAACCGGCCACACATGGCACCACGACGGCGACACCTTGTTTCGGCTGACCAAGTACGGCGTGGGCGCGTTGATCAATGACCCTGACTATGCCTCGAACATGCCGATCTATGAAGGCGTCCTGACGGATGACGAAATCATCGCCGTTCTGAGCTATATCAAATCCACGTGGCCCGAGGACATCCGCGCCCGCCACACCGCAATGGAGAACCGAAAATGAGACAGACCCTCTTTGCCGCTCTTGCTCTCGCCGCGATGGCGACCGGAGTTTGGGCGCACTCGAAAGCGGAACAGACGACACCTGCGAACGATGCCACGATGGAAAAGGTCGAGGTTATCGAACTGCGGTTCGATGCGCCGATGCGCGTGACCGCGATTACAATGACCGGGCCCGCTGGGGACGTCGCCGTCGCGCGCGAGACCGGTATGGATCCCGTGACCGAGTTTCGCGCCATGCCACCCGCCGATCTGCCGCACGGTGCCTATACGGTCGACTGGCGGGGCTTGTCGGCGGACGGGCACCCGATGCAGGGCACGTTTGGCTTCACAGTCGCGGATTGATTGTCATGGAGGGGCTGGCTCCGATCGACGAATGGGCCATTGCAGCCATCATCGCCAAAGCTGCAGGCTATGGCGCGGCGCTCTTGGCGATGGGAGGGCCCCTTTTCCTTGCCGCGTTCCCTGAGGCTCCAACCGATGTGCGTCGCCTTGCCCGCAAGATCGCAATTGTGGCCGCGCTGATTGGTCTGGCAATATTGGCTGTCCGCTTTGGCATCCGTGCCGGGCGTATCTCGGGGATGGGACTGCAAGGGGCGTTCGATCCGATGATGCTGGGCTTTGTCTGGGACAGCCCTCTTGGGACCGCCGCAGTCTGGCACAGCGTAGGGACCGCGCTGGTTTTTACGGCGATGTTCGACAGCATCGCTGGCCTTGTGGCAGGTCTGGTTGGGGCGGCGATGATCGGCGTATCCTACACTTCTGTGGGGCATGCGCTCGGGGATCCTCGCTGGCTTCTTGCGTCGCTCTTGACCCTCCACCTTCTGGCGGCGGCCTTCTGGGTCGGCGCTCTGGCCCCCTTGCGGCACGCAGCCAAAGACGCGGGCGGGGCTGCGCTGCTCCACCGGTTTGGGCAGATCGCCAGCGTGACTGTCGCGCTACTGATCCTCGTGGGCGCGACCTTCGCGTGGCTGATGACCGGTTCGCTGGTCGCACTCTTCACCACCGCTTACGGTTGGACGCTTCTGATGAAGCTCATCATCGTGACGGGGCTGATGATCATTGCCGCGTTCAACAAGTGGCGCCTTGTCCCGGCGCTTGCCCGCGGCGCACCATCCGCCGCAATCCATCTGCGCCGGTCGATCTACTTCGAGGCTATCGCCGTGCTGCTTATCCTGATGGCCACGGCGGCGCTGGCATCCATCACCACGCCCCCAGTCAACCTCTAACAAGGAGCCCGATCATGCGCCCATTCACCAGACGCGCCGTTCTGCAAGGCACCGCCGCCCTTGGCGGATCGGTTCTGCTGGCGCGGACCCCTTTCGCGGGAACCGACCTGCCGATATTGCGCGCGGCCCCGGCACTTGCGCAACTCGCCCCGACCGGGTTTCCGGAAACGCCCGTTTGGGCTTACGCAACAGACAGCTTCGGAACAGTACCCGGGCCAGAGATACGGGTAAGGGCCGGGGAACGGGTCAGGTACCGACTGCAGAACGATCTGCCCCAAGCCACGGCGGTGCACTGGCATGGTATCCGCATCGAGAACGGGATGGATGGTGCGGCCCCACTGACCCAAGCCCCCGTGCTGCCCGGCGACAGTTTCGAGTATGACTTCATTGCGCCCGATCCCGGAACCTATTGGTATCATTCGCACAATCGCAGTACCGAACAGGTCGCACGTGGGCTGGCCGGGCCGCTGATCGTCGAAGATCGCGACCCGTGGCTGGGAGAGCTGGGCGCTGCAACGCGCGAGCTGGTGCTGGTTCTGGATGATTGGCTGCTGGGCGACGCCGCCGCCATTGTCGAGGGTCGGTGGGATGATCTGCACGCCGCCGCGCATGGGGGACGCATGGGCAATACGGTCACCGTAAATGGGATGGCTTATCCCGACTTGCGCATTCGACCGGGCGAACGTGTACGGCTCAGGATCATCAACGCAGCCACCGACAGGATCATGCCGCTCGCCCTGCCGGACCTGTCCGCTTCGGTCATCGCTCTGGATGGTCACCCGATTGCGCCTCGCGCTGTGGAAACGCTTGTCCTTGGCCCGGCGCAACGGGCGGATGTGGTGATTGACGGACGTATGGATGGGGAAGCTCGGGCAAGCCTGCTGCTTGATCCCGGCAATGGCACCTGGGTGGAGATCGCCGCATTTGTCCACCAGGGCGATCCTGTAGCGACACCATCGGCCGATGTGCGGCCCTTGCCAGCATGGGGCACACTGCCCGCACCGGATCTGTCGGAGCCGCAGCGCGAAACGCTGCTGATGGACGGTGGCGCCATGCGCGGAATGCAAAGTGCCCGCTATCACGGCGACACTTTGGACTTCCGCGACCTCGCTGCGAACGGCATGGTCTGGGCCTTCAACGGCGTGGCCCACGGAATGGATGAGCCGATGTTCCGCGCCGAACTGGGGCGCACGGTTCACATGCAGATGACCAACAGGTCCAGATTTCCGCACGCCATTCATCTGCACGGGCACCACTTCACGATTCAATCGCAAAGCGGGTCTGCCAATACCGCGGGCGACGTGCGCGACACTGTCCTCGTGGGTGCGGATGAAACCGTGGAAATCGCTTTCGTGGCGGACAATCCCGGTGTCTGGATGATCCACTGCCACATGCTGTCACACCAGAAGTCGGGCATGATGGGGTGGTTCGAAGTGGCTTGAATGTTGCGGTAAGCCCGTAAGGCCGCGGGCGCCCCATTGTATTTCGACGTTTTATGCAACAGCCCGATCACAGCTTCCAACGTCGAGCTGTTTGTCCGCACCGGACCGCCGTCGCTAAGCAATGCTCTTGGTTTTCTACGACCAACCATCCGGCACAAACATGCGTCTCTTCTGCCAATACGAGCGCTTATTGCCATTCGACCGTAAGTTGCCAATTTTCTTCTCGTTCAGCACGTTATGCCTTGGGACGATTGAAATGCTGTCTTTGGCCGACATACCACTCACATCGCCGCGCCTCACCAGCGCCGTGCCGTCCTACACCGCCCGGTATCGCACCGTAATATCCGACAGCGAAGGCGCCGACATACTGATGCGAAAGACAATCTGATCGGCATCTACAAGAATTTCGTGGGTTGAAATGGAGATAGCGGATGGCCTTGTGAAAACCTTCTGAGAACTATTTGGATCTATAAATCTGCGACCTAAGTTTAACCTGAGTATCTAGATCAGTGGTGGGGTACACCGGTAACGCAAATCCTTCCCAAATCTCGAATGCTTTCTGTTAGCTTCGGAGGTAGATTTAAAAACGACCGACTCCATGGTTTTGACCGCCGCAAACCAGGCTGTTCCGAAATTGCATCCGTTATACCTTGATGCCTTGGTCAGAAGCCTGGGGAACACTTGCCGCGAGGCGAGCGAAGTCGCCTTTTTGCCGGAAGTCATTCATTGCGTAAACTCAGAGACCTAAAGCGGCATCGGGTTCTTACCAGTTGCAGCAGAAAACCTTCCTGCAGCCGCCCAACATCGAAGTCGTAATTCAACAGGGTTTCATCGTGACCCCCGCGGCCCTCAAACAGTATTGATGCATCAAGCGAACGGAACAACGTTGCGGCCACCTCCGGCGTTCAGTGAAGGCTACAATACACTTTAAGATCGGCGTGCAGAGGATCGATACTTGTGTCGATTTATGCGGTGAGAAACACGATCTGATGCAGGAAACTGCGTCTGCAGGCTCAATAGTCGACCACGTTCAAGACGTGCGCCGATTAATCCTTTCTGAATCGGGACCTTCGCGCTTAGGTTGACCATGCGTCATCCTGCATGATGGGGGATGACCCTAAGGGAGGACTAAGAATGAACGACCGTATGCGTTTTGGCATTTTTCTTGCCCCGTTTCACAAACCCGGGATCAACCCGACCTTGGCGCTCGAACAGGACCTCGAACTGGTGCAATGGCTGGACCGGTGCGACTATGATGAAGTTTGGTTTGGCGAGCATCATTCCGCCGGATCGGAAATATCAGCCAGCCCGGAACTGATGATCGCCACCGCCGCTCCGCGCACCAAGCGGATCAAACTTGGGACAGGCGTTGTATCTGTCAGCTATCACAATCCCCTTTGGGTGGCAGAAAAGATCGTGCAGCTTGACCACTTGACGCGCGGGCGGGCGATGCTGGGACTTGGACCCGGATCGCTGCCCACGGATGCGGCCATGATCGGGTTGTCGCAAAAGGACACACGCGGGCTGTTGGCCGATGGGCTGGACATCATTACGCGGCTTTTGCGCTCCGACGAACCAGTCAATTTCGAAAACGACCGCTGGGTGTTGAAAGACGCGCGGCTGCATCTAAGGCCTTATTCCAACTTCGATCTGGCCACCGCTGCAGTCGCCTCGCCCACGGGGCCGAAGCTTGCAGGCAAATACGGAGCCGGGCTGATCTCGATCGGGGCAACAACAGCGGCCGGTTTCGACGCACTTGCGCTGCATTGGGACGTGATCGAGGAAGAGGCGAAACACCACAACCAACAGGTCGACCGGTCCAAATGGCGGCTTGTGGGGCTGTGCCATATCGCCGAGACGGCCGAACAGGCGCGGCGCGATGTGGAGTATGGCATCGAACACTGGTTCAACTATTTTCAGGAAATCGCCGCCTTTCCGCAGATGTCGATGCCAGGGCAGAACGCCAAGGAGATGATCGACTTCATCAATGACAGCGGCTTCGGGGCAATCGGCACGCCCGAGATGTGCAAGGCACAAATTGACCGGCTCTGGACGCAATCCAATGGCGGCTTCGGGGCCTATCTGATGCTCGCACACAACTGGGCCAATTTCGATGCGACGCGCAAATCCTACGAACTTATCGCCCGCGAGGTTTTCCCACATTTCCAAGGGCAGCACATGTCAACCATGAACGCAGCCATGCGGGCGCAAAAGATGCGGCCGGAACTGGCTGAGATCCACGCAAAGGCTGTGGAGACCGCGCAAAACAACTACGCGGCAGAAAAAGAGAGCCGGGTGGGATAAGGTATCAGCTCGCGTCTGCCATCGCGTCATAAACCGGCGCGATGGCTGCAAGGGGTAAATGCTGATCTGGCCCAAAGCTGAAATGAAGACGGTCAGTCGAACGGCAATGTTCGGTGCTTTGCCTTTGCGGCCCCGTCAATATCGAAGCCTATTGTCTTGTGCCGAGGGCCTTGGAAAGCGTCAAATGCCCGTTCTTGGCTCACCAACGCGATGGTCCTAGTCATGGTTGCGCGATCCTGACTTGGGGTTCCAGACCGTTTTCATGTAAACGTTTCCTGCCCGTAACTCTTCAAGCATTTGGTTGAGCCGCTTTGATTTCGTCTCTTCGCGTTTGGCACGACAAATCCAGCCAAGGTAATCGTTGCGTTGATACCAAGGTCGTTGATCATAGCGATCCCAAAGCTCATGAGTTTCAAGAGCTTTTCGCACAAAGCTGGGCATGGTGTTCGGCGGCCGCTTCAAGTTTCTTCCTCATCGATCCTGCAAAAGTAACACATGCAACGCTGCGAACCGACTCGTTCAGATCATTGCAAACCAATCAGCGACGGCTGGGTGCGCGTTTCGTGCCTTGCACGGTTGAAGATGCCCCGCTGTGTACGAACGTCCGGTGTGGGGACGCAGCATGTCGAGGTTATGACGCCTGAATGTTCGCTAGGGGTCCAACACGCCCGGTGCAGGAAGCAGCACACTTTTGTCGGAAACTGCATACAACCCATGACCGCTAAGAGCTTTGAAAATACAAAAGGGCAGCAATACGGCGAAAGGCAGGATAGGAGACGCCGATGCTTAAACAGTTCCGGCCGAAAACGACGATGGATGTGTTTCGTAACACTTTTGCGCCCGTGATGGACGTAGAACGACTCTGATTATTCCACCGGGACGCAGTAGGACTACTGATCCTAGAAGACGATCAGACCTGTGAGACATCCGTGGACAGTATTGCGATCAACGACGACTCATCGCGCTCCATATTTCAAATCACCTAACCGAATGCAGCTCATGGCTGTACTTTGCAGCATGAAAAAGCACATATGAGACTTGGAATTCGTCATAACGCACTTCGTAACCATCCAGCCCGGTTCCCATCATCCCTGCTCAAAAAGGTCAGCAGGGCAACCGACAAGTGATGGTCCGAGATGCCAAGTTAACTCCGCACGCATACCATGATGCCGAGATAGGTCAGCACCACTGCGAAGGTGGGCTCACACATAGCACGTAAAAGTTGTTCCTTGGCTCGCGCCGGAACTGGGTTGCGTTGCGCGGCGCACGATCTGGAAGCGCCAGTCCTTCAGCCCAACCGCCAATAGGTGCCAGAACACGTGGCAGGCCAATGCAACCAACGGCACGTTGATGGTCATCGCCAATTACATGCCGTACGGCACCGGTGCAGTTCGTCCAAAAAGCGCGTCGATGATGGGTTGCATTGGCCTGTCTTTTGCCTGGGTCAGCGGGTCAGGATCAGGATGGTGCCGTCGCTTGCCTCGGCCCGGTATCCGCCCTGGACGGGTTGCAACGCCATGCAGCGTTCACCGCCACCGGGCAGGCCGTTCAGGCACAGCGCGCCATCGGCATCGCGCCACGCTACCTTGCGCGACATGATCCCCATTTTCATTCGGCCCGTGCCGTCCGGCGCGAGGGTCATGGTCATCGAGCGGCCTTCGCCGTTATCGGCGTTCCAGGGCTGGCCGTCTGCCAGTCGCGTGACATCGGCGTGGGCCACTGTGGCCAGCGACAGAATCGCGAGCGTCAAGGGAAGTATGAAAAGTGTCGTGCATTTCATGTCTGGGTCCTTTCGTATGGAGGAGAAGGAACAGCGCGCATCAAAACATCAGGACACGTGCTGCGTAGATGCCCGACAGGGCTGCGATGATCAGAAGCGCGACGATTATCCACACCTCCGGTCTGCCCATCCGGGGTCTTGGGGGTGGTTCGTCGGTCATGCGCCGTCGCGCTGCGTTGGGAGGGTCAGGGTGGCCCTGAGCCCGTGTGGGGTGTTTGCGGCCAGCTCCAACGTGCCGGACTGGCGCGCCATCAGGTCGCTTGCGATGGCAAGGCCAAGTCCAAAGCCGGACTTGTCGCCGGTGTCCCCTGCGGCCACGGTTGGCAGCCGGTTGAAGGGTTGTTGCACAAACGCGATCAGGTGATCAGGGATACCCGGCCCGGTGTCTGTGACGGTGATCTGCGCTGTCGCCGAGTCCAGGTTGATTTCCACGGCAACCACGGCTGCATCTGCGTGTTTGACCGCGTTGTTCAGGATATTATCCAGTGCCCGCATGGTCAGCGTCAGGTCGCCGATTGCAACAACGCGGGACGTGCTGGACATTACGACATCGTGGCCCTGATCCCGCATGGCGTCTACTGCTGTCTGGCAAAGGGCAGTCAAATCAATGTTTTGCAGATCAACCTGATGCTGATCGTCGCGCATGAAACGCAAGGCATCGTCGATCATGGTTTCAAGCACCGACAGGTCCCGTTCGACCGGGGCTTTCGCATCGCCCAAGTGGGTTGTTTCAAGGCGCAGGCGCAGACGGGTCAGCGGTGTGCGCATGTCGTGCCCTATGGAGGCGAGCGTGTTTGCGCGGTCGTCTATCAGCCTGCGCAACTTATGCTGCATGTGGTTGAAGGCGACGATGGCGCGGCGGACTTCCAAGGCACCTTCAACCGCCATGTCGGGGGCTTGAATATCGCGGGCAAAGGCGTTTGTGGCGGCTGACAGCCGGGCAATTGGGGCGACCAACCATGCCCCCGCCCAGACCGACATCAGCATCAACGGCAAAGCAAGCAGGCTGAGTGCCAATGTGGAGGCGACACGGGGAAGCGTGCGGGTGATGACGTTGGGCCGTGGCGTAAAGATCAGCCACCGCCCATCCGGTGCCCTGCTGGCCAGACCAAAGGGCTGCACGCGCGGGGCGGGTGGCCAATTAGCGCTGGCTGGCAGGGCGAAGGCCACGACGTCCGCAACGGGCCCCGACCCGATCGCCTCGGTCACGACGGCGTCGACTTCCGGCAGACTGGATACGCGCGGTGCCTCGTCAACGAGGCTGAAACGGCGGTCCTGATCGACCAGCACATCCAGCTTTGCGGGGTCATCGCCCAGCACGCGCAGCACGCTGAACATCGGATCGGACAGATCCCGAATGACTTCGGATTTGCGACCAAGTTCGCTGGACAGATATAGCATGAAGCCAAAGGTCACGGCATGCGCCAAAAGCTGCGTGCCCACCAACAACATGACGATCTGTGCCCGGATCCCGAACGTTCCGATCCAACGGCGCAGACGTTCGATCACGGCATGATCTCCTGCACCTTGGGGGCAAAGACATAGCCGCCATTGCGCACTGTCTTGATGATCGCCGGGTGCGTTGGATCGTTTTCGGTTTTCTGCCGGATGCGGCTGATCAGCGTATCGACACTGCGGTCATAGGGTTCGACCTGACGCTTCTGGGTCATGAGGACCAGTTTGTCGCGGCTCAGGATTTGGCCGGCATGCTCGCACAGGACACGTAGCAGGTCGAATTCGGCGCTGGTCAGCAAGACCAGCGATCCGTCCGGCGCCCGGAAGTCGCGCGACCTTGTGTCGAGCCGCCAGCCGTCAAATTCCAGATACACATCCCGCGCCTGTTTTGGTGAGACCGCAGCCCGGCGCAACACCGCTTCGATCCGGGCCAGCAGTTCCTGAGAATTGAAGGGTTTTGACACGTAGTCATCCGCGCCAAGGCGCAGGGCCTTGACCTTGTCCCCGGCTTCGCTCAGGGCCGTGAGCATGATCACCGGAGTGGTGCGGCTGAGGTGGATTTGGCGAATGATATCGATGCCATCATCACCCGGAAGCATGATGTCGAGCAGCACCAGATCGGGAGGGTCGTTGGCAAAGGTGATGTGCACTTCGTCCGAGGTCATGACAGCAGACACGTGATAACCGGCATGACCAAGCGCCTTGCCCACCATGTCAGCAATCTCGGCATCGTCCTCGACAATCAAGATGTGTTTTTGTTCTTGTGCCATGGCCTGTCGTTTCTGCATTCTCTGGAATTGGACCACGTTTTGATGCGTGTTTCACCGTCGGCTCTGTGACGATTTGTGGCCCTGTGGGTGGCGGTCAGATCGTATTGGGCAGGTTGCCCCACAAAGCACCGCGCGCGGCCCGGTCGTAGCCATGTGCAAAGAGCTGTTGCATGTATTGCTGGTCGAACCGTGCGCCGGGATCAAACGTGATGCCGGACTCCTGAGCGATGGATGCCACCGACAGATCAAGGTCACTTTGCTGCGAGAACAGCCGCGCGGATCGCACCGTTTCAGCTGCACTTGACCGGATCATGGTGGTGAGGGCGCGTTGAGAGATTGACATGACGTTGCGCGCAACAGGTTGGGGGGAGGGATCAAGCGTGTTGTTGATCACGACATACAGATGCCCTCCATTCCCGCGACGTGCCGGACCCGAAAACGCGGCGGGCGGCACCGCCAAAAGCTGCATGTTTACGCCACCGTCGATATGGGTTTCACGGACGGTACGGCCCTCGGTCCCGTATTGCAGCGTGACCGGCGGAAACAGGCCCGGCAGCGCGGATGAGGCGCGCATCACCTCACGGAACAGCTCGTATTGCCCGTCAGATGCCAGCGCGCCCATGTTCCAAACCGTGCCTTTGCCTGTGTCCAGATTGGATGTCACGACAAACAGGCGTGCGCCTTCAGCGTGACGGGCAGCAACGGCGTTCAACACATCGGCAGAAGTGTATTTGGCAATCAGGTTTGCCATCGGTTTCACATCGTAAAGCGAGTCGTTCAACAGCCCGCGCAACCCCCGCAAGCGCAGGATATCGTCCGGCCCATGCTGGGTGAAAATCTGTTTTAGGGCGGTGTCGTGTTCAGGTCCGGCAAAGGCAAAGGGCGCGATCAAGGCTCCGGTCGAAATCCCCGTAACAAGGTCAAACTCGGGCCTGCTGCCATGCGAGGTCCAGCCATTCAGAGCGCCTGCGCCAAATGCGCCATCCTCTCCGCCGCCAGACAGCGCAAGCATGTCGGGTCCGCCGCGCATCCGGGATGGGTCGAGGTGGCGCATCCACGCATCCGCATCGTCCGAGGTTGAGAGCCGATAACGGGCAAGCGGATCGGGCGCGTTTGGGTCGGGCAATTCATCGAGGCTGGGTACCTGGCCCGCGCAGGCCGTCACTGAAAGCGCTGAAGCCCCAAGGATCAGCGTGCGACGATCCAACAATGACACGGGGCGGTCAGGTTCGGTCATCGCATCAACTCTTGGTCAATTCGACAAGTTGCAAGGGTTTGGTGGGCTGGACGACATCCTTGACCACCCTGCCTTCCTCAAGCGTTATGATGCGGTCCGCCATCTCAAGAATGCGGTTGTCATGTGTAACCATGACCGTGGTGGTGTTGCGTTGGACGCCAAGCGCCTTGAGCATTTCGACGACGTTGCGACCCGACACCTTGTCCAGTGCTGCGGTCGGTTCATCGGCAAAGACGATCTTGGGATTTGAGACCAGGGCCCGTGCAATTGCGACCCGTTGTTTTTGCCCGCCGGACAGGTTGCCCGGCAGATAGTCGCGGCGATCTGCCAGACCGACCAACCCAAGGATGTGATGCGCCGCGGCCAGTTGTTTGACCGGATCACCGCGCCCGTGCACTTGCAGCCCCATCATGACGTTTTGGGTCGCCGTCAGGCTTTCGTGCAGGTTGTGTGCCTGAAAGATGAACCCCAGCTTGCGTCGCAATGCGACCAGCTGTTTTTCCGGCGCGCCGTTGAGTTCGATGCCCAGCAGTCTGACGCTGCCATCCTTGACGTCCCGCAAGCACCCCATCAGCGTCAGGAGGGTGGTCTTGCCAGACCCGGATGGCCCCATCAAAACCGTCAGCTTGCCGGGTGCTATTTCCAGATTCACGTCCCAGATGGCCTGTTTGCGCGCCTCGCCGGTGCCGAAGAAGTGGTCGAGGCCGGAGGTGATGATTGGGGCGGCATCCGTCATCAGAACAGGTCCGCCGGATCAGCGCCCGCCAGCCGCCGGGTCGCAATCGCACCTGAGAGGCAGCAAGCGACTAATGTGCCGACAAAGACGGATAAGATGCGGGCAATCTCCATTTCCACAGGCAGCCCGGTGGCCGCACTCATCCCCATGTACAGGAGTATGGAAAAAAACAGGCCTGGAATGAAGCCGATCACGGCCAGCACAAGCGCCTCTTCGAAGACGATCCCAAGGAAGAATGGCTGCCCGTAACCCATCGCCTTGAACGTAGCGTATTCGCTGAGGTGATCCGCTACGTCGGTCGACAACACCTGATAGACGATCACGATGCCCACGATGATCCCGATCAGCACACCAAAGCCAAAGATGATGCCGGTGGGCCGTTCTGTCGTTTGGTAGGCCAGATCGGCATTGGCCGCCTCTTCCAGCGTTTGCACTTTGACCGCCTCGGCAGGCAGAATCGTGCGCAGACGGCTGACAACTTCGTCGGGTTCTGCGCCGTCCGCGACTTTGAGTAGAATGTGATTGGGCGCGCCGCTGCTGCGCCCGCTGAAAAACCGCAGAAACGTCTGGTCGGACACAAACAACGTGCCGTCAGCGGTGAACCCGCCACCCATTGTCAACGTGCCCACGGCGGTCAGGGTCTTGCCCTTGATCTCGAACGCAAAGGGTTGGCCCGCGCGCAACCCGTCAAATGCGCTTGTGGGCACGCCGCGCATGGCCGTGTCGATCAATGCAGTGTTTTCGGGGATCAAGAGGTCGAACTGTTCCGCGATGGCGCGAGTGACAAAGGCCTGTCCCTGCGTGTCGAGCGCGTAGGTCTGCAGGCTGGCCGTGCTGCCCCCATCCAATTGGAAGTCGAGAGAACCGATATAGAGCGGCGTGCCGGATGCGACACCGGCCACGCCCAACGCCTGAAACAGGCGGCTGCGCGCGACGTTGCTGCCATCGGTGAGGGTGTTGGCATCTTCGGCAGAAATGATGATGTCAGCGTCAAAGAAGCTGTAGGGCGCGATGGTGGAGCTGTTGAGTGCGCCCAGAATGCCCAACTGCATGAAGACCAGAAGCGTGGCAAAGGCGACGCCCGCAAGGGCGGCCGCAAACCGGGCTTTGCTGTGCGACAGCTGCAACCACCCGATTGGCAGGCGTCCGAACAGTCGCTGGAGCAGCCTGCTCATTTGGGTTGCGCCGTATCAATGCGCACGATGGTTTCCAGGTTGGTGTAGCGCTTGGCTCTGTCCGAAGAGGCGGGGTCGAGCATCACGATCACATCTACCACCCGTGCATCCGTATTGGCGGCCGGGTCGTCCGACGTAATTGACTGGCGACCGATCTCCAGTCCAATCGCCTGTACCGTGCCGGTCAGAACATCCCCCAAAGCTGCGGCGGTCACTGTCACCGGATCACCAATGGACACGCGCCCGATCAGGGTCTGGTAGACCTCCGCCTCGACCGTCATCTGCCCGATGTCGCCGAGATTGAGGATGCCGTCGGTGTCCGGGCGTTCGCCCACTTGCACGTTGATGTCCAGAACAGTGCCGCCTTGGGGCGCGCGGACAATGCTGCGCTCAAGTTCCCGTTCAGCACGTCGCAGGTCGACCCGTGCCGCCTCAAGATTGGCTTCGGCCACGGCGATGTCGGCCTGCACTGACCCGGACAACGTGCTGTATCGCGACAGCGTGGCGCGATTTCGTTCGACGTCGCGCGCGGCTTCTGTGGCCCGCGCGACAACTTCGTCGAAATCGGCCCGGGTGGTAACGCCGCGATCCAGCAGGGATGTGGCCCTTGCCAATTCCGAGTCGGCCTGTTTCGCCGTCACCTCGGCACGCTCCAGATTGGCGGCCGCTTCTTCGCGGCTGGCGCGGACTGTCTCGCGGGATTGCATGAGGGTCGCTTCGCGAACCTTGACCGTGGCTGCGGCAATTTCAATGCCGCTTTCCAGATCGAGCCTGTTGTCGAGGATTGCCAACGTATCGCCTTGCGCAACGGTATCACCGACCGCCACTTTCAGCGCATGAATGCGCGCGTCGCTGGCGCCAAATGGCGTGGCAATCCGGATCACATCGCCTGCAGGCAGGATACGTCCCAACGCAACGATATCCCCTTCGCTGACGACGGCAACCTCTTCCTGCGTGCTGACCTTGGCAAGGGCAACGGCAATGGGGGTGTCCGTCCCGGCACCAGGCGTCAGCCCGGTGGTTTCAAAGAACGCGCGCAGGGCGGGCGGTTGGAAATACATACCGATCACCCCACCAGCGAACATTGACGCCAGCACCAGAGGCATCAGCCGAAGCACAGGTTTGCGTGGCTGCGCCGGGGTGATGCGTTCTGGTACTGGCGCCTCAAGCCCATTATCCGTGAGTGGTAAATCAGGGGCTTGGGATCGATCGGGATTGGCCATTTCTCATCCTTGAGAATACTAATGACACATATGTCATTAACGAATGGCGTTTCAATAAGAGACACAAAATGACACAAACCAAACGCAGGCGGCGCAAGGACATGCGACCGACCGACATCATTGATGCAGCCGTGCAGGAATTCGGGATCAAGGGATACTCGGCGACGACGATTGGCTCGATTGCAGCGCGGGCCCAGATCGCGAGGTCAACGGTGTACCTGTATTTCGACGACAAGGAGGCGTTGATCCAGGAAGCGTTTCGCGTGCGTGTCGGGAACGTCATGGCAGATGCACGACCCTCGGGAGACGCTGCGGATCAGTCATTTTCCGAGATGTTGTCCCATATGCTCAACACGATGTACGCGCGACTAGTAGACCGCGACACAATCGTGTTGCTGCGTGTCCTGATCGCCGAAGGGCGTCAGTTTCCTGAGCTTACGCGCTTTTACCACGACACGATACTGACGGTCGCACAGGACATGATGTCCAAGATGCTGGCCCGTGGTGTCGCACGCGGAGAGGTCCGCCCGGAGGCGCTGGATTACGATCCGAAATTGATCATGGCCCCTGTCATCATGGCAGCGATCTGGAGGCTGACCTTTGACGACATCGCGCCCCTGGATATGCAACACCTTGTGAAACACCACGTGGACCTTCTGACATCGGGCCTGTTTGTACGCGACCCCGTTTGAGGCTCCACATTTGAGGCCAATGCCTGCTCAACGGTTGAACAGCACCATGTGTCCTTGCTCGGTGTATCCAGCGTATCCGGTGCCATAGACCTGCAGGCTCAGGCATTGTCTTTGCCGGACGCTGGGCGCGATCTTGGGGCCGGGGCCGGGGCCTGGGCGAACTTTTGGGCCCGGCCCGGGTCGTATTTTGGGACCTGGTCTGGGAACAGGGTGCATCGCGGAGGCGCCGAAGCTCGGAGCACCGGAGATGCACAGCACGTTGCCGTTTCTGACCCACCTCATGGCCGAGGTCCCGTAGCCGGCTGACGCCGCAACAACACCGTTCGGCATGAACGTCATTGTGATGGCACGTCCATCGGGCAAGGTGACGGACCACGGGCGTCCGTCCATCAAGGGTGAGGTAAAGTTCTGTGCAATTGCTGCGCCGCTGAGCAATGTGCTGGCGCAAAACATGCAGATCGCCGCCTTGATCGAAGCCATTTTGAAAGCCCTTTTTTCCAGTTGCTGTGTGTCGAGGCCGAGCCCGCACGATGCAGCGACCCGGTGACAACTCAGCGGGCGTCTGTCCTGCCGACACTGAGTGAGGTAGTGAACCTGTCCCCCAAATGCTCGACACGTTCCATTGCTGGAGTCTGTCTGTGAAACTATTGGACCTGCCATGCCGGACCATCAGCCACGGTGTTCAAACATGGATATTGGGGTCCATGGCACGGAACTCGTGTCGATCCGGAGCACCCGCTTGCAGGCTGGCACTTGCTGTTGCAGCCACTGATGCGCCGCGTGCTTTTCCACCCGTGGGTGTCATTCATTCGGGTGGCGCAGCTTCGAAAGCTGGCTGCACGAGACGGAAAAGTGCGGCGGAGCGGGTGTCGTGAAGAAAGAAGCGATCATGGGCGAATGACGCCAACAGGCAAAACCGGTCAAACACTCACGAATGTAAAGATTATGGCCCCTCTCAAATATCGCCGCGTTCTCGCAATCGGCATTACAGTGAAGTTTGGTGGGAGTGTCGTCTGCACGCGCGCCGAGGCGATCGCTGTCAAAACGCTTGCAGTCCATCGCGACGATCAAGCCGAGATTAGGAGTGAGATTGGCGCACAGCCGGTTCACCTCGATCTCGACACCGTGGAGACCGTTAGGAAGGCTGTCGTTGGTGTCGATTACATCGTCCATATCGGTGCATCGAAGGCGGATGCCACCGAGGTCGCCCATTAGCGCGGGCATTGGATGATTGAAGCCTACACTGAGGACCAGCGTTTCCGCTTCACCCACATCTGCACGTTGCGTGGCAAGATGTATCGGCGACCGGTTTGCAGAGCACGCCTAACGATCCCGGCACGCCCGAATGTTCGACGTTGCATGAGCCATATTTGGCCGATGAGGTCGGCTGCGCTGGCGAAAATACGCAAGTTGACGTAACGTAATCTACAGTGGCGAATGTCGTAAGCTGCGGTCGAGGGGGGGGAATCCATGGCCAGGCTACCGGTAGGGCGTGGACCCGTATCCGCAGACGTTTTCAGGTCGATTACCAGAACTATCATGCGCCCGGGCGTTCTGATTCCAGTGCCCGTTGATCATGTCTTCAACATTTTTGACCGGAGCCGCGCGGGCACGCCTGTCGTGCGCGCGCTTGACCTTTTGGCGCTGCGGATTGAACTGCGTAACTTGTCCGTTGTGCCGGGTGATCCGCCAATTTTGCAAAAGACGCGTCGTGGCACCGCGTATTTGATCCTGCATTTTCCACCTCAGTCGATCACCGAGCAGTGTTTCTATCAGGCGGCGCCCCCGGGTTTCATCGATGCCAACGCGCTCAGCGCTAGTGAAACGCCCGACGCCCCTCCGATCCGCGCGCGGATCGCTGATGAATCGCGGCTGGTCTTTCCTGTGCCGGATGGCACGGTCATTCCTTGGACACTGGAAGGTGTTTTGGAGGCGGTACAAGACCTTGCTATGAAGGTCTCTTCGGCAGCCAAACCGCGCCCGTCGCGCTTTCAGCCATCTCTTGGGCTGGAACAACTTTTTGACACGAGGGCGATAGCGCGGATGACACCGTCGCAACGGGCGGCTCTTTCTGGATTTGCTGCGCGCAGCATTGTTCTTGGCAATGACGACGCCACCTTGCGGTTGCGCCAGATCGGTGGCGGCAGCGGGCTGACGGCGACAGAAAACTTGCCACCTCAATTCACTGTCATCCCCACCCGTGTCATCGCGCGACCGACGCGCCCATCGGCCCCCAACGCCGTGACCACGGCCATCGAGATGCCGTGGCGTTTGATTGTGTCACCACATGCCGGCGAACGGTGGCGGCATGCGAGCGCGCCAGTAACCTCGCCTGCGGGCACCACGGAGCTGTGGCATTCGCGGCTGGTTGCGCCAAAGGCCAACGGCGAAACGATTGAGCCGCCGAAACCGGACGCAAACCGGACCATACGCGCGGTCTGGGCCAAGACTGGCGAGGGATCGACTTCGCAAATGAAGTCCACCCATGATGCGATGGACATTGATCCGGATACCGAACCACCGACCGCACCCTTCCGGACAGCGATGTCGGATTTCAACCGGCTTCAGATTGCACATCTGTCATCAAACTGGAGCATAACCGGCTATCGCCCGGAGCCCATTGATACCAAACAGATGATGCTGTCATCGCTGGGGGGGTGGCTTGACAGCAGGGGCGCGTGGGAGGTGCCTCAGGGTCTGTCGGTCGAAGAATGGGTGCACCGCGCGGCCATGGGCCGCGATCATTATGTGCGTGTGGTGTATAAGGGGGGCGCGTTTCCGTTTGGCCATCGCATGGCACTGATCGAAGTCACGGAACGCAAGTTCCACAATGGCATCGGCGGCACCAACAGCGATCTTCAAGCGCCGCAGAACCGAGCCTATCTACGCAAACAGTTTTTTGTTGCCCGGCGGGAGCGCGAGCGGACCTATGACAATGGGTCCCTCAAGGACGGCGACAACAGCCTTGCATTGCAGTTTCCGTTCTCGCGCGTTCAGTTGCTGACCGAACTGACGCCGCCACTTGATCCACCGGGTGCTTCGGAGGCGCAGGCGGGACGGGGCCAGACGATGTTCTGGCCCTTCGTCGCGGGCGCCCCCTTCAGGTTTCAGTGGTTGGCCTATGATCTTGATGGGCGCCGTATCGCCTTTGATCTGCCGATCATCTTCATGGACAACACCGTGGCCGCGCCGGGAAATCCCGATGACGATCCAATCCATTACGTCACTGCCGCGCAGAACGCCGCTGCCGCCGCGCAGTCATTTGCGATGGAGAGGGCCGAGCCGTTTCCACCGCGCCATACCGCCGAGTTGAAATTGCAGCAGGTGGCCCTGGCGAGCAGCAAAAAGACAGGCGACACGACGGTACAGGTCGAAAAGATGCGCTTTGGCGGCTTTGCCCAACCTGGCAACGCTTCGCTTCAGGCGGCGAGCGACAAGCTGTTGCAGCCGATCTGGACGCCGGTTGTCGCCTCTGTTGATGCGCGGATTGGGGCGGTTTCCCATCTGACCGGATCGAATGATCCCAGCACGCTGACGTGGAACGACACGTATCTGCAAGTCGGGCTTGAACAGAAAGGCGAAGTGTTTGCCGACATCGATCAAAGCGCAAACCCCGCGCAAATGGATTTCTCTGCGCAAGGTGATCGATCTGGAGGTTTCGTCCAACCCAACATGGTGCCCAAGGCATTGTCACGGATCGGTGGGCCAATCACGTCAGACGTGCAGCAGTACATCACGGGTACAGTGCCTCAATCCGCCGGATTTGCCGATACGGATGGCATCAGTTCACTGCCGCTGCCACTGATCTTTGGGTGCATCCCCTTGGGCGCAATCATCGATCTGGTGTCTGACCTTGATAGCAATCAGGAAAAAATCCCGAAATTCCAGCAGGAATCCGGGAATGAGATCGAGAATTTCATCAATACGTTGATCCGCACCTATGGCATCATTTCTAACATTGCGTCTGGTCCAGCGGGAATTGCAAACGCCGCCATGGATGTGTTCCATGCGTCGTTGACTGACACGATCGCGCAGGCCGCCGCTTTGAACGCTGCGCAGCAGGCCGACATTACTCCGAAGGTGCAAAACCTCATAACTGGCATCGATAGCGTCGTGAGCGAATTGCAGACCGCCATTGGTACTGTCCTCGATGCCGGGGTGCCCGCCCCCTCCTTGACGGACCTGCCGACGGCGGTGTCGCAAGCTCAAAGTGGGCTCTCGGATGTACGTATTGCGTTGGATGCCCAGATTGCCGGGCAATCATTGCCCGCGGGGTTCCGGCAACAAGGTCTGACGCTGTGTCAGAAGCTTGAGGCAGTGCTGGACGACATTGCCGAACTTCCCGTTCTGATCGCACAGGGCAAAGACCTGTTTGACGCGCTTGAGGCAATTGTCGGCGACCCCACGGCCCTTGCGGCACTGTTCGAGGACGCAACCACCTTCCAGAACAATGTGAACGATGTCATCGCGGCGATTGGGCCGCTTTCGACGACGATTGCAGGGCTCGATCTGCTGGATGGCGCGCTGCGAACGCAGATAGTGGATGCGCTGAACGCAACGGAGGAAGTGCTTGGCTATGTTTCTACAATCGCCGGGCTTTTCGGGGATGAACTGACGGTCCGTTTCGATTGGAACCCCGAGATTTCGTCTTGGCCCAGCACCGATCCGATTTTCCGCGTCAATGACAAGCGCGGTTTTTCGGTCGCGGTAGAAGCAAAGGTGAAAAAGAACGGCTCAAGTGCGCCCAAGATTTCGGTGATTTGTGGGCTGAAAAATTTCGATCTGGTGTTGATTGGAGCCGCCGGTTTTCTGGAACTGATGTTTGAGAAGATCGAGTTTTCCATCGACAGCAAGGCCAAGACCGATGTTGACGTGCTGTTCACGGATATCAAGTTCGTGGGGCCGCTGTCGTTTGTGGAAACCTTGCGCGACCTCATCCCGCTGGATGGGTTTTCCGATCCACCTTACCTCGACATTTCACCGCAAGGCATTGATGCGGGTTTCGACATTGCGCTGCCGGGCATCACCTGCGGTGTTCTCAATATACAAAACATCTCCTTGGGTGCTGGCTTTACCGTGCCGTTTATTGGTCAGCCGCTGTCTGTCCGGTTCAATTTCTGCACCAGAGAACAGCCCTTCCTGCTGACCGTCTACATGTTCGGCGGTGGTGGCTTCTTCGGCATCACCATCGACCCGTCTGGTGTCCAAATCCTTGAAGCGTCACTGGAATTCGGCGCGAGCCTTTCGATTGACCTTGGCGTGGCGTCAGGCGGCGTGGAGGTGATGGCGGGCTTTTACTTTCGGATGGAGCAGGATGACGCGTCCCTGACCGGGTATTTCCGACTTGGCGGGCATGTAGACGTGCTTGGCATCATCTCCGCGTCGATCGAACTGTATTTGGAACTGCGCTATGAATTCCAATCCGGCAAATGCGTGGGCAAGGCGCAGCTGACCATTGAGATTTCCGTATTCATTTTCTCCGGCTCGGTGACGATCACCTGCGAACGCAAATTCGCCGGGTCCAACGGCGATCCGAACCTGCGTCAGATGATGGGATTCCGGCCGGATCTGACGCTGGCAGATGAACTTGCCGCCATTGATTCAAACACCGCCTATGCGTGGCGTGATCACTGCGAGGCGTTCGCGTAAGGGAGGCTAAAGCATGGCAGACCAGACGTTGATGTGGACAGTCCTCCCCGATGGGCGGGACGAGAATGGCGTGTTGCGTGTCTCGGCAGTGGTATCGCCGCGCCTGACACCGCAAGCCTCCGATGAACAGGTGCTGGAGGCGTTTCCCGAATTTCTGGACTGGCCAGCCACACTGCAAGCCGCACGCTTCGCGCTCAGCGTCGGGGCACAGGATTTCGAACTGGACTTGCAATCGAAACCTGACAGCGGCCTGTGGGCCAAGCTTTTCTCCAAGGCAACGCCGGTTGCGGGGTTTGTCTATCCGGATTTCAGTAAGGCCAATTGGCGATCCTATCCGGTGCGCAATATCCTTGGCGCCGTGCGACGCCATTACGCACAGATCGCGGCCACGGGCGGCGGGGACCATCCAACCCTGCTGCCGTGGAAGTCAGCAGATCCGGCGCTCAAGGACATGCTGAGTGATCTGGGAACACGTACGCAGGTTGTCAATTTCGGAGACCGCCAGATCGAATTTCTACTTCCGGGGTTTGATCGTTTTCTGAATGAGGAAAACCCGGTTGATCCGATCCTGAACCGCACCGTGTTTGGCCGTAAGTCCGTCTATGAGATTGATGTACCGGGGCCGGTAACCAGCACGCGTTCTGGGGCTACACCGGAACGGATAAGCGTCGAAAATCGCACGATGCCGCCTGACTGGTACAATCCGCGACCTGCCGGGCCGGGCACGCCTTTGGTCAACCGACCTGATGCCGTCTTGATGGATCAATTCGCCAGTGCTGAGGAATATAGCCTATACCAGGCTGACCGGTTCTATCGGCGCACGCGCGCCACTGAGGAAGAGAAAAAGATGCGCTTCCCGTCCTATCAGGATATTCCCGACAGGCCGAAACCCCCTGAATTTGATTTCCACCGCATAGTCGCCTCGTTTGGCGACTATGGTCATGTATTGCGAGCCCTTGGGCTTGTGCTCGACTTCACTGTCAACACCCGTGGTGCGCCGGCCGGATTGTTCTCGACCGCTCCCGGTGGGTCGACGGGACTGATGTCTTTGTTGGTAAAATGGGACAATGGCCGCGATGACAGTGGTGACAGCACGCCGCGAACAGCCTGGGTGCACGACAAGCAACGGTTCACCGCGCGGCCCCTGGATAGCACCATGGAACGCGGCACACTGCGGTTGCGCGATGCTGATGATGGATGGGACGTGACGGACAAAAGTGGCGATAGCCTGTTCGACGTCTATCAGGTCGATGCCGACGGGGCTGCGCTCAAGACGGCTGGTTTCACCTTGTCCGCGCAGAGGTTGGTGGCCAAGCATCTCAATCCCGCCCGCATCGATGGTGCGGTGACGTATACAACCGGGGACGATCAGCCGGTTGCGGCGCTGCGATCGCGAGGGTTCGGGATTTCGCGTCACGGCAGGGCCGCAGAACTTGCTGGTGCCACACATGCGGCGGACTTCAAGAACGCCGAACTCACATCGGGTAATGGCAGCAGCATCACCTATTTCGCCGATGATGTGACCAAGGGTTACCGCATCGACGTCTGGCCCGAACCACCGGCGCATTTCGAAGATCCCACGCCCGGTCCCTGGCACAGCCTGCACGCGCGCGAAGGCGATTACCGTCTGATCGAGCAAGCAGAGCCGCTCGATTTCCCGGCGGACGAGGGGTACGTCTCGGGTGCGTCCACGACCTCGGACGAGGCAAAGCCGGACGACCACTATGTGCACGAGTCGTTGTTCCGCTGGACCGGATGGAGCCTTGCCGCACCGCGCCCCGGACGCACCATCAGATCACGAGAGATCGAGGGCACGCAATTGCAGGCCGAAGAACCGACAGACAAACTGCCGGAAGCCGAGGATGGCAACAACCTTGCCGTTGAATGGCGCGCAGCGAAAGGCACCTTGCCGAAGTTGCGATTTGGCTGGAGTTATCGGTTCCGCGCACGTCTCGTGGACATCGCGAACAACTCCTTGCGCCTTGATGACGCGTCATTTGAGGCAGATGAGCAAGTGACCGATCCGGTTGGCTACTGGCGGTTTGAACCGGTTGATCCGCCTGCGATGGTGGGACGCAGACGTCTGTCTGAAGGCGAAAGCCTTGAACGGATGGTGATCCGGTCGAACTTCGATGTGACGGCCGATGCATACCTCTCCACGCCCGACATAGCGGTGGCAATCGGGCTGCCAGCGAGCGCTGATTTCGACTATGCCGCAATCAACGAACGCCACCTTGTTCCGCCCAAATCCTCGCAACAGCAATGCGAGACACACGGCGCGTTTGACCGCTATTTCAGAGGCTGGGAAGAGATCAGGAATGGGTATGAGATTGCGGCGCGCGAGGACGGAACGCTTTATGATGAGGTGCCGGGCGCGCAGGTCGAACTTGTCACACCGACCGCTCTGGCGGATGTCGCAAAGACAACCGGTCTGCCGCCTGATCTGCCGACCCCGGACAACCCTGTCGGCGAACGTATCGTGGGTGGCCAATATGTCATTCATGGTGAGGAGCGTCTTCAAACGCCCTACCTGCCTGATGTGGCTGCCGCTGGCGTTGCGATCCGCGCGGCACCCGGTCACGATCTGCCAGGGGTTAAAGGGGATACAATCCTTGGCGATCATTGCGCGATTACAACCCTGCTGGACGGTGGCCAATCAGAGCCTGTCTTGCTGGTCTTTTTCTCCAAGCCGTGGCCGGACAAAGATGCCTTCCGCATCATCTTGCAGGAACGTCGTGCCGACATCACTGATCTGCCGTGCGACGAGGATTTTCCAGACGACGGTGCGCCCGAGTGGGACGAAGCCGCGCGAACACTGACCTTCTTTTTGCCCAAAGGCCGGATCGCACGGTTGCGGTATTCGTCGTTTGTGGACCCCGATCATTTGGGAACGTTCGGCATTCTGCGATGGGCTGGCGAAGCGCCGGAAAACCAGGGCCGGGTCTGGAGTCGCGCCGCCCTCGGCGCGCATTGGATGATCACCCCGTGGCGCGACTTGACCATGGTGCATGCCACACAGGCGCCGGTGTGCCAGCCGGAACTGATCAAAATGTCGCCCCAACGCGAGATCGGCAGCCAATCGGCGCGCATTTCATGCCGCGTGGTACGGCTGCACGGGCCGTCCTCCGGCAAGTTCGAGATCGAGGCGGACTGGCACGAATGGATCGATGATCTGAATGCGGACGCACCGGAACGGGTGCACCGCAAGGGGCAGTTGGGCGAAATCCTGTTATCTGAAAACCATGCCAATACCTTTGTGCTGTCGACCGCAGTCAACAATCAGATGCATGACATCAACCGTCCGCGTGCGCGTGGTGATGTGCACGAGATTGGTGACGCGAAATTCAAACTGATCCGCTACCGCGTGCGCGCCTCGACCCGCTTTCGCGAGTATCTGCCGCAGGCGATTTATGACCAGCCCGACCTTGTGACCCGCCTTGGCCCAATTGCCGAGGGACCAGCGGTTGTGTCGGGTGCCGAAGACGATCCCGGCGCGCCGGTGTTGCGCGACCCCGCCGGCGAGACGGCCAACACAATTGTACCGGCCTCTGCACCACCCGATGACCCACGCATCCTGTACGTCGTGCCGACGTTCAGGTGGCACAGCACGGATGTTCTGGGCGGAACAGACACGACACGGTACGGCAATGGGCTGCGCGTGTGGCTCGATCGTCCTTGGTTTTCGTCTGGCGACGGAGAATTGCTGGGCGTGATCATTCAAGGTGAGGCCGCACCGTTCACCCAGATACCGGAGGACAGGCAAGCACTGGTCACCCAATGGGGTGCGGATCCATTGTGGGCCTCAGGCGCACCGCGTGATCGCACAAGGATCAGCGACTTCCCCGCAGCTGTCGCAGATGAGTCTGTCCGCCTTCTGGAGCAACCCGATGCGTCCTCCGTCACAGTGATTGGTCACCGTGTGCATTGGGATGGGGCGCGGGGTCTTTGGTATTGCGACATCGCCTTGAACCCCGGTGCCGCATACATGCCGTTTGTTCGACTGGCCTTCGTGCGTTACCAACCCAACGCACTTCCAACTGCCAGGATATCAAAGGTTGCTCTGGCCGAATTCAGTCAGATCTTGCCACGGCGCCGCGCACGGCTGACTGCGGTGGATGGATCGGTTCAACTGTCCCTGAGAGGTCCCGCACCGCAGGCGGGACCGGTGTCCTTTGATGCGGACGTGCCTTGGGTGTCCAGAAGCCCGGTGACAGGCGTGCCGTACTACCCGCCCGAAGATCGTGACACCGGACGAAACCGTTTTGAACTCGTGTTGCAAACCCGCCCTCAGGGTATCGACAGTGACCTGTCCTGGACAGACTTCCGCATTCTGGAAAGCGCCATCGTGGGTGGCGGCAGCGGATCACTGACCATTCGTCCCGGTCGCGCGGGTGGTATTTTCGACGAAGCTGCCATTTCAGCCGAAACAGAGCGTGTCATATCCACGCGCGCTGGGCGGGACGTACGCCTGTCGGCAACAGCGGCCCGTACGTTGACCGCAGCACAAGTCGCCACGCCGTTGATTGAACCAGTGCTGTGGTCTGCCACTGCGGACCTGCCTGATACAGATGGACTGCCGGCACGCCTTATGGTCCGCGAGTTCGAGCGATATTACGCGGACCGGTTCGTGCGCGACGGATCAATCCTGCGTCGTGTTGTTGAGGAGCGACTGGTGTATGCGAGCACGGTTGATCTTTGAACCGGCGGGTGAAAACAGCAGCCACCACAAAGCAGACTTCGGACAATCGCGCAAAAGTTTCGTTGCTAAACGTCCGGAGCGCGCCTTGGAATGGTTTGCGCCATTTCTGGAATTGAAAGCACCTTCAGGGCGATCAGCACCGGAGTCAAAATTGCCTGGTATGACAACCGCAGACACACACGGTGCGATCGCACTTCAATTGTATTCGACAACCTGAAGAACTGGTATCTGTTCGCATCATACCATGCTCGATGTTCCAAGGTTTTCCACTCCGCAATCGCTCTCGCGGCAACCACCGCATACGTGTCGTGCGTCCGGGCCAAAAGGCGGTTAGCAGGCTTGGAGTCCAATCACATGATTTGACTTCAAACCCGATGCGGCGCGCCTTGGCCGGTGTCGAGGTATTGCTGCAAGCTGCCCAGAAAGAACATGTCCCATCCAGCTTCGCAGATGTCATAGCACAAAAGCTGCGGGGTCAACCCGGCGTGTTCAAGGTCAATCCGTGTGCCGCCCGCATCTGTGTGGATGTCCCAGAAGACCTGCGTGCCCAACCACTCGGTTTCAATCGCCTTGGGCTGGCCTTCGTGGATGTGCAGCGCGTCCACGCAGGTCCACTCGACACGAGACGGTTTGTCTGCACCCGTCAATTCAAACGTCCAATACGACTGGCCGGGCGGGAAAGAGAATTTCGCCCGATCCCCGATCTGGCGCAGCGGTTGGTCGGGGCGGGTCCACCAATGCGCCACCCCCGACGTCACAGCGTCAAAGGCCTGCGCCGCATCCGCCGTAACCATGATCGATTTCTTGTAGTTCGGTGAGGTCATGGGGCTCCTCCTTACGCGGCTTCCGACCAATGGGGCGGAAAGGTCTGTTCCACGCCAGGCAACGCCTCGATCCGCGTGACCCACGCCGCGATGTCGGCTGGCAAGGCAGAAAACCTCAGCGCCTGCATGAGCTGCGGATTTGTATCGATTGCGCGTTGCAAGAGGCGGACATGAGGAAAAGCCACCGCATCCGCAGCGCCCGGATGCGCCCCCGACAGGAACGGGTCATCGGCCAACAGACCTGAGAGATAAGACAGCTCGGCCCGAAGCGTGTCGGCCGCGGTGTGCAACGCATCTGTGGCCCGCGTGGCACCATCAAAGAAGATGGGCGAAAGCACGCCGCTTGTCGCGGGCGGCAGGTGATCAAAAATCTCCATCGTGCGCTGCCAGATCGTCGCTGCATCTTCGGGCGTTTGTCCAAACAGAGGCGGGGTCGGGTGCATACGATCAAGCCACGCCAGAATCGCGATGGAATGCCCAAGCGTGTGGTCCCCTGCCTTCAACGTTGGAACTGTGCCGCGTGGATTGAGGGCAAGATAGGCGTCGGCCTTATGCTCTTTCCGGGCGGCCGACAGCATGTGCATGTCATAGGTCAGGCCCTTGAATGCCATTGCCAAAGCCACCCGCCATGGGCTGGGTGCCCCACTTACCGTCCAAAATTCGAGGGTCATGTCACATATCCTTTGCGGCCGCGTGTTTGCACAGGCCTAGCCCCAAAGGTATGATCAGAAAAGTAGGCAGAATTTTTTGGTATACTATCAAAAATCATACTAATGCGGAAAACCAAATGACACAGAGCGTACCAAACCCAGCAACTGCGTCCGAGGCGGGGCAAAAGACATGCCCGGCCCCCACGGTGATCGGGATGATCGGCGGCAAGTGGAAGCTGCTGATTCTGCAGATCCTGATCTTTCAAGGGACCAAACGCTTTGGCGAGTTGCGCAAATCCATCGACGGGATCACTCAGACCATGCTGACCAATCAGCTCAGGGCGCTGGAGGCCGATGGTCTTGTCACGCGCAAGGTCCATGCAGAGGTGCCGCCACGAGTCGAGTATTCGGCAAGCGTGGATGGTCTGGCGCTTGAGCCGGTCTTTACCTCGATGCACACGTGGTGGACCAACAGGTCACCCGCCCCTTAACGCCCGGTCCACACGGGCCATCTCGGCCACGTACCAGGCGATGGTGCCATTTGGGTCGTCGTTGAAGCTGGCCGCAAAGGATGCGGGTGCTTCAGTCATCTCGTCATATTGCGTGGCCCAGACCATCATGGACACAAGTGCAGGCAGGAAATCCTTGGCTTTCTGGGTGGGGAAGTAACACACGCTGCTGGCCTTGCGCGGGTCCGGTTCGCGCGTGAACATGCCAAGCGCTTCCAGCTTTGACAGCCTGTTGGCCAGAATATTGGTCGAAATCCCCTCGGGCGAGGCCAGAAACTCGCGATAGGTGCGTTTGCCGTGCAGCAGCACATCGCGCAACAGGAGGAAGCACCATTTGTCCCCCACGATCCCTGCCGCATAGCGCGTAGGGCATCCTGACCAGTCGGGTTTGCCAGTTTTTGTCATGAGGCAGATATAGATCATCACAGGACACTTGCAATATGCAAGCGAACTGGCTATCAAAGCACTTGCAAATTGCAAGTGGAGAGATTTGATGCCATCCCCTTTCGTATGGTTCGACAACATGACCGAAACGCGGCATGACACGACGCACTTCCTGCACGCTATGTTTGGCTGGCAACCGAAGGTCATCGGCCCGATAACCTTCCTGACGGCGGACGGGGTGGACACACCCTTTGCCGCGACTTGCGACACGCTTGAGGGCATGAGCGGCTGGGTGCCTTACATCGAGGTGGACGATCTGCCCGCCGCCATCGTCCAAGCGAAACGCCATGGCGCGACCATCATTGCCGAGAATGTCAAAGGCCCCGCAGGTGACGCCAGTTTCATTCGTGATCCGGGCGGCAGCGCTATGGCCCTTTGGAAACGGGCAGAGGGGGTCTGATGGCAATGATCCGCAAACAACTCATTGCAGCCGCCGTTTACCCGGTCATCGTCTTTCCCTTGGCGATCATCTGGCACCTCGTACTGTTCCCGGATCGCTACGTGACATTCGGCTACTTTGAGGGAGAGCCGAACATTGCGGTCGGTCTGGCCAGCATGATCATTCAAGGGGCTGTGCTGGCGGCGATCTATCCGATGTTTCGGCTGGGGCAGGCAGGGTTCGGACGGGCGTTCCGGTTTGCAGGGCTGCTGGGTCTGTTCTTCTGGACAAGCCATGTACTGGCGCTTGTCGCCAAACCGAACGTGCCGGGGGCAGGGGTCTTTATCGCGATGGAAACTGTGTTTCTCAGCCTGCAATTTGGACTTTTCGCACTGGCCCTCGGGGTCATCTTTCGCGGTCAGGATCAGGGCGCGTTGCCTTCTGCGCGTCTGAGCACCTGATGCACAACGCCGATTTCCAAAGCCTCGACACTTTGCAGAGCATAGCGGCGGGGCGTTACGCCAGCTTCAAACAATCGCTTGCCTGCGCCGACGACGACCGGGAATGTCCAGATTTGAAAAACATCAATCAGGTCGGCCGCCAGCAAAGTCTGGATCAACGCGGCACTACCGTGGATTTGCAGACGCGGGCCATCTTCGGATTTCAGCCGTTGTACCTCCGACACAACATCGTTCGCCAACGCCTGCGAATTTTCCCAAGTCAGAGCGTCGCCGCGCGTTGTGGCCACATATTTACGCGCTGAATTGAGCATATCGGCCACGTCAGATTTCGGCGCGTTCGGCCAGTGGCCCGCAAAGATATCATAGGTCTTGCGCCCGAACAGGATGTCGTAGGGCGATGCCATCGCAGTGCGTTCCACATTAGGCATGACGCCGTCCCAATAGGGCGCCGTCCAGCCACCCTCTGCAAAGCCGCCCGAAGGGTCTTCCTCGGGCGCGCTGGGAGATTGCATGACCCCGTCCAGGGTCACGAACGCTAGAACCCCAAGTTCACGCATGTCACTGGGCCGCACCAGCGAGGGATTGCGCCAAGGCTCCCAGCTTGTCGAAAGCCTGGTTCCATCCACCCGCACCTGCCGTGCCCGCCTCTACACCGACATGCACCATTACCATACGGGTCTTGTCGCCGTCCTCGGTCAGTTCCACGATCACCTCGGTGATGTCGGGGAAACTGTCGGGCATGCCCATGGACTTGGGTGAGATCAGCGTGCCATCGGCGTCGCACATGCTTTCGGTGTAAACGAGACGGCGGGGGGCGTTCACCTCTTTGTAGACACCGGTAAACCACATCTCCATCGACCGTTCGGGTGATCGCATGGACATGCAAACCTTGCGCGTGCCGCCGACGGTCACGTCCATTTCCGCAGTGGGCACGGACATGCCGTTGGGCCCGTACCATTGTTTGAACAACGCAGGATCGGTCCACATCTTCCACACAAGATCAATGGGGCCGTCGAATTTCCGTTCGATCCGGACCCAGTTATTGTCCTGACTCATTGTCCCTCTCCTTTAGGTCGTTCAGCAATTGGCCCATCACGTCAAAACGGGCGTCCCAAATATGGCGGTACTGTTCGGTCCAGCTGGCGATGTCCTGGATCGGCTGTGTATTCAGCGAGCACAGACGGAACTGCGCATCCTTCTCGCGGCTGATCAGCCCTGCACTTTCCAGCACGCGGATGTGCTTGGACACGGCGGGCAGCGACATATCGAACGGCTCCGCAAGCGTGTTCACAGTTGCCGTGCCCTTGGCCAGTCGCGCGAGGATGGCCCGCCGGGTAGGGTGAGCGAGCGCTGAAAAGGCAGCGTCCAAGCGATCATCATTTCTCATAGATAAGCTAATAAACCAAATAGTTAATTAATCAAGTGGTTAAGTACTCTTCAACTACAGCGCATACGAGATGATAACTGCCGCACCGCACCCGGTTACGCATTGATCGCAGGGAACAAGCCGCTGCGAATTTTACATTCTAGAACAGGTTCAAGCCTTCGTATGGCTTTCGACAACGCCTTTGACCTGATCGCGTAACCATATATTCACCGGATCCGTTTGCCGACCCTCGTGCCTGGGCAGTCGCGCCGGAACAGGGTCTAGCCTGAACGGCAGTTCCGCCAAGCCCAGACCAAACTTGACCGTGTGATGGGTGCTGGAATTGTCGGCAGCACACCGGTTCTGGCGACGAGATCAGGTATGGACGCGAACCTCAGCGTCCACGCGACCACATGTCCTCGCTGCCTCATCGCCGCTAGCCTTTGATCGGTTAGCCCGCGTCTTCTTCCCGAAATACGACGGCAACGTGGATCGCTTTGAGATAGGCCTGCAACGACACTGGCGGGGATATGTCGGAACTGTGTAACTGGACGAAATTCTGTTCGAACAGGACCGATGCGCCAAGGCCTCGAAGCAAAGGTGCCCCAACTAAAACGGGGAGATCAACGCGTCCGGCTCCGACATCTTGCCAGATCGATTGGTGATCGACTTCCCTAACGCGCAGGACGACCACCGATGCGCGTTCGATTTTGTTCGAAAGCAGGGGGATATGAAGTTCGAGGAGTTGACCGTGCTGATCTCCGGTGCCGGTGCATGTGAGCGAAGAGACAAGTCCCAGGTAGTCCTACACACTGGGCGCATTGGCAGCAGGTCGGTGCAGGGCGATCGATAACAAATTCTCGGGCCGATCGATCATGTTGAATACTGTCTGCCGGAGCGACAGTCCTGTCTATAATTGGGCATGACGACCTAAGCCGATTTTGATGATGTCGCGATGGCCATTTGTAACATTTACCCGCAAGTTTGAGGCCTTATCCACCTCGCCCGCAAGTACGCATCTGGCGCCCTAAGCAGCGCCGGGCTGCAATGCGCCCACTGGGTGACAGGCAGGTTTTGTTACACATGTTCGACGGCCATACGCCAGTTCCGGTCGGTGAACAGGCAACCGCACTCACGTCATTCTGTACCCAACGTTCCGAAGCGTCACGATCCGATCGCCCTCACTGCCGATCTTGCGCCTGACGCGACCGACATAAACATCGACCACATTGGTCAGAGGGTCAGCGTTCAGACCCCAGACCGAATTGAGGATACGTTCCCGCGACAAAACGCGACCATTGTTGGTCAGGAAAAGGAGGAGAAGATCCCGTTCTTTCTTTGATAAATCTACGATCTTGTCGCCAATAGTGACCTGCAGCGAAGACCGGTCAAAACTCAGTGCACCACTTGTGATCAGTGTATCGCTTACATCGACAGCGTAGCCGGTTGCGCGCCGGTGCAACGCTTCTATGCGTGCAACAAGTTCATCGAAGTCGAACGGTTTGGGAAGGTAGTCGTCCGCACCTATCTTCAATCCCTCAACCCGCTCCTCACTGCTGTCGAGCGCTGTCAGCATCAGGATGGGTGTCGTTGATTTCCGGGCGCGCAGCTTTCGACACACGTCCTGGCCTTGGATACCCGGCAGCATCAGATCGAGAAGGATCACATCGTAAGCATTGGATGCGACATGCTCGAGCGCATCTTCACCATCGCCGGCATGGTCGACCGACCACCCCTCGGCGGCCAAACCACGTCGGATAAAATCGGCGACGCGGGTCTCGTCTTCGACAAGCAATATGTTCATGTCCGACTCCGGTTTAGCTCAAAAATTGGCGGCCACCCAAAGAGGTGTTGCCGTGCTGGAAATTGGTTTCTCGCTCAATATACATCTTACCTCACCGGCTTAGTCGCGCGTCTGTGCGACGCCGGTCGATACCAGTTTCACCCGTGGCTCGTGCGGCAACTCAATAACAACCCGAAGTCCGCCTTCGTCACTGTCTTCGAGATTGACGGAGCCTTTATGGGCCTCAACGATGGACTTCACGACGGGCAGGCCGAGGCCGCTGCCTTCTTCACCTTGCCCAGACGCATTGGAGCCGCGAAAAAACCGCTCGAACGCTTGCGACTTCTCGGCAGCGTTCAGGCCGGGGCCGTTGTCTTCGACGCAGATCTTATGGAATGTCGGCGTTTCTTCCAAAGACACTGACACGGTGGGACCGCCATATCGACGTGCATTGTGCAACAGCGCCAATACCGACTGACGGATGCGTACCTCGTCAATGTTTGCGACAATCTGATGGCCCGGCTCCGTGACCAGAACGGAGCTTGGAAACATGGATATCGCGTCTTTCACGACCTTGCGCAGGTCCGTCTTTTTCCGGTCAAGTCGCAGTTCGCCAGCTTCGACGCGCGCCACCGTTAGCATGTCATCTACGATTTGATTTGTATGTTTGGCGGACTCGCGAATGCGTGCAAACGAGTCTGACACGGCCTCTGGCAGCTTCCCGGCAGTGCGCAACGTGACATCTGCTTCGCCCAAGATGATGGCGAGAGGCGTGCGCAATTCGTGACTGATATCCGCCATCAATCGCTTTCTGTTCTCTTCGCCTGTTTCCAGCTTGTCGATCAATTGCTGAAGCTCGGCTGTGCGCGCTTGCACTGTGTCTTCAAGGTGCTTTTTCTGCTCAGCACGGCTGGCTTCCCGTGCGGCAAGACCCTTGCCCATGTTGAAAAGCACTGTGCCAAGCTCACGGAACTCACGGCTCCCCCCGAGCCGGACCTGTGCTGTGTAGTCGGCGTTTTGCAACCGAGCGATCGCTTGCTGCAACCGTACGATGGGTTGCCTGATTTGCCCGTTGAAGGACAGAAGTCCCACAATAAATGACCCACCGGTGATGACCAAAATCACATAGACCAATCGCTTGTTCCACGCGCGAAACGCGGCGGCTTCGGCAAGGACCTCCTCAACTTCCTCCAACTCTTCTTCAAGTGCGGCTTCGATCTTGCGGTCAAGTTCGACATCAATGTCGTCGTCGAGCAAGGCCGCTAGTCGCTCGATCTGCACAAAAGTCTCGATCGGATCGCCTGACGTGGTCAAGGTCGCGATTGCATCATTTACGGCCTGAATGTCGGTTTTGATTTCGTCGAGCAGGTCCAATTCTTCGACCTCCTCCTCACCCACCATTGCGATCTCGCGCTCGATGACATCTCGGATGTCGACGAGGTTTTCATTGATTGCGATCCTCAGGGCACGCTCACCCTCGCCGCCGTCGCGATCACCGATGAGAAGCGCGTCGCCGTGCTGTTTGAACAGGCGATAGAGGTTTGCCTCCAGGCGCAAGTGCAACCCGTATGACTCTTGGGCCAGCTGCGTCCTTGCATCCCACCAGCGCGATTTTTCCAAGCTGTAAAGCGTCAGCACGGCCAGCACGCTTATGAGGCCGATGATGATGGCCGCGTATATTCCAAAAAGAGTTGTGGAGCGCATGTCGGATGGCCTTCGGGTTATTCGGCTAGAATGGAGATGTTTGTCGTTTCCGCCAAGATAACTGTGGCAGATGTCTGTTGGCGCAGGGTTTTCAAAAGGTTCGCCTGATGAGGGTTGGCAACCCATCGCAGTGACGCAATGACGATCACATTTGCTTCGCCCAAAACGGCGCGTGCCAAGTCGAGGCGTAGCGTTTGGTCCGCGGTCAAGCCTTTGCCATTTTCAGATATGCGCTGATCGAGCCCGCCCGGCGACGCAAGCAAATCTTTCAGGCCAAATGCGACTAAGACGTCAGCAATCTGTTCGTCACTTGGACGCTTGCGGTTCATCAACACGACAGATCGCCTTAGGCTACCCTGCAGCCCGATGTAATCATCGCCGATATGCGCAATCTTCGGTCTGATTGTTTGTCCGTCAAACAAGACCTCAAGGCCGTCCGACTTGTCCAAGCCTGAAATATGTCGAGCGATTTGTCCGCTTTGGGGACCCGTCAAATAGCCGACCTCAGATGCGTCCGCCTCGAAGCTCACAGGCAAACCATCCAATTCACCACGAAGCTCTATGGATGCCGACGTTATCGTCTTGCGCGACCGACGCACGAGCGTGGGTTCACATAACAGGCGCTGCGCTTTGGCCCGTGCCACGCGCCAGCCGCAATATCGATCCCATGCGGCTGCAAGATCTTGGAGGGGCAAAGCGACCAAAGCCAGCACTGACAGGCTGGCGGCAACGGTCGCTGGTGTGATCTTGTATTGGCCCGCACTCCACAGCATTGCGACCCCGGAGATTGCAACACCCGCCTGTAGGATCGACTGCAGAGCGGCAGTCCTGCCACGGCGCGCCACGGCGTCTTTCAAAAGGGACTGTCCTTGCGCATCAAGCGCACGTAGCTCCTTTCTTGTGCGCCCCATCACGTCCAGTTCGGGCGCTATCGCAATGCGCTCGATCATCCTGATTGCAATGCTCGCGCGGCGCTGCCTCAACGTCTTGTGACGACGTTCCAGATGCCAGGCCGTTGCAGCCATGATCAGGACGACAAAGCAAAGCGGGGCAAAGCCGGACAGCGCAAGGGCGGGACTGAGTGAGAACAGGATGATCGCGGCCCCCGGAAAGACGACGACCGCCGTCAGGACATCGGGAAGCCCGCGCCCAAACCACAGCCGTGCCGCGGCCAGATCACCAACAAATCGGAGAGCCAGGGCACCAACACGACGTTCATCATGGCGCGATTTGGGAAGTTGAGCGATCTTCTCGTAAAGCACGTGGCGCAGTTCGATGGCATAGCTTTGCCCAAGCCGTTCGGCTCTGCGACGAGAGGCCAGAAGAAAACTCGCCCCGACAAAACCGGACAAGCCCAATTTCAGAAGGGTGTCGTTTGTCAGCCCTGTGCCGGAATGCAACGCGGCAAAGGCGTCTCGGGTCGCGAAGGCGGCGATGGCCACAGCGGCGGCCTGCAAAATGCCACACAGCGTGATCAGGATCGCATCAGTGACGCGATCCTGTTTGGCGAGGGTCGGAACAGAGGTCATGCCGCCACATCTTCTTGCGGCAGGCGCATCAGCGGAGCGACATGTGTGGCGATGGTCTCCGGTGACCACAAATCCTCACGCGAGAGGATGGGAAGCCCGGTGACCTCTGCGGCCTCTGCAGCGGCAAGGGGCGAACAACTGACCATGCCGGAAATGGCAAAGGATCCGAGGTTCATCATGTTCAGAACCTTTTCGCCACCCAACGCGCTGAGTGCATCGGGTGCTGCAAAAAGGATGCCGTCAAGACGATCGCGGATGCGCGATGACGTCAGGATCGCGCGGGTTTCTTGCTGGAACACGCCATCGGCAATTTCCACCACGACCACCTGTGCTCCGCGCTCCGCTGCCGTCGCAACGAGCGTATCAAAGCCTGCCTCGATCCGTTCCAGCGGCATCCGGAAGGTTGTCGCCATGCCCACGTCCGTGAAATCCAGCGCGGGCGCACCGCCGTCTTCGAAGCTGTTGAAATCTCCGAAGGCACCCGTGCCTGTCGCCTTGACGCCAGCGACAACATAGCCCGCGCGGCCAAGACCGTGCGCAAGGCTTGAGGCGGCCGTTGTCTTGCCAGAGTTCATCGACGCACCAAATACACCAATCACCGTGACATGCTCGTTAGCGGGTCGGGCGGGCAGGGAATAGTCCGCCACGTTCATCACTTGTCCGCGCGGGCCTGTGAGCAGTCCCAATGGTCGCAACCGTGTTGGGTCATCCATTTGCAGATGCGCTGCATCCACACGGCCCGCGACACCGCCACCAGCGACCAGATCAATCAGGTCATCATCGATAACGGCAGAGGCCAGAAACTGGTCCGGCGCATAGCGATCGCCAAGGCAAAGGACCACATGGTCACCGGGGTAGCCCGTCGACACACGCCGTTCCGCCAACTGGATTTTCTTGTGGTGTCCGATTTCTGCGATTTCGCAAAGGATCAGGTCGCCCGCTTTTGCAGCAGAATAGTTTGTGGAGAAACCGCGCACATCCGTGCGCGTCACACGCCGGGTCGTGAATGCCCACTTTGCAAACGTGCACATGGCGGGGGTCGGGTGGAATATTTGGTTCATCAGTTCGCTCCTGACTGAAGTGTTTCGATGTTCCTTTGATGCCACTGTCGCCTGACCGTGATCCGGCAGACGCATGAACCACCGCCGAGCAATTTGATGAACGTCAAATGAACAGGTGCGAGAGGTTGCATGGACGTCTCTCCCTAGTCATCGTCACCATCGTCACCATCGTCACCATCGTCACCATCGTCACCATCGTCACCATCGTCACCATCGTCGCGATCACGGTCGTCATTGTCGTTGCCGGACCGACGATCACTGTCATCGCCATTTCGGTCTGCGCGCTCACTGCGTTCCCGGCGCAGTTCTTCGATGGAAAGACGGTTGTCACCATTGTGGTCTGACCTTTGCAGAAGCCGTGCCGCTCCGCCTTTCCCGAATGTGTCGACCAGTTCGTCATAGCTCAACGTGCCGTCAGAATTCGTATCAACGGCCCTAAAGCTGGCTGTTTGGGCCGTCGCTTGCGCGGCCGGTCCGACGCTGATCCCGAGGGCGAGAACGAGACACAAAACCAAACGCACTGGCCCGCTCGGTGCGATTTTCCCAAATTCTGAGATCGACCAACTCCAATGTCTGCTGCGCAACGCGTGATTCCCCGCTCAAGAGCATGTTCAATCAAAGCGATGAATTGACCGCCCAAGCGCACGACTGTCGCATGGTTTGATGACGTTGATGCGTGCCGAAAGATGAACGCCAGATGAACGCGCCAGGCATCGCGCAACCGTTCCGGCATTTGCCAAACCGGAATTGTCACAAATCGTTCATGAACCGGTTACGTGGGCTTCATCCCGCGTGCAGACATGCGCCATCTGACAACGCCAAACTTTTCAGAGAATGCTGACCAGACTGGCAGCAGAAATCGGAAAGTCTGAAGCCATGCTGGAACACATACTCACAAGCGGGATCATCGAACGCTTTGCGCTGAACATTGTCGCCATGACCATTCTCGTTTTCGGGTTTTTCTATCGCAGATACCGCGACAAGGAACTCGTCACAGCGGCATCTTTGTTCAACATCTTTGCGTTTGGTGTCCTCACCATCCTTGGTTCGGTCGAGTTTTCACTGGCAGCAGGGTTTGGTCTGTTCGCAATCCTTGCGCTTTTCACACTACGCTCCGAACAGATCACGAAAATCGAGATTACCTATTTCTTCGGCGCCGTGGCCATCGCAGTGATCTGCTCGATCCAGGGCACGACGCTTCTGTTTGTGGGCGCGGTGATCACATTGGTTTTGCTGGGTGCCTACACTTTCGACCACCCGCGCATTCTCAAGTCCGTGGACGGCATCAAGATCACGCTCGACAAGATCGAACATGACGCCCTGTCCAACCCCAACAAGATGCGCAGTGACCTGTCAGAACGATTGGGGGTCGAGGTCATGAGCTATCAGATTGTTGCTCTCAACTACATCACTGACATGGCGCAAATCAGCGTCTTCTATCGCAAATGATCCGTTCAACAGGAGACTTCGACATGAACCTGAACATGGCACGCGCGCTCACATCCTTTGATGCGATTTCACTCGAAGCGCTGAACGAAAAGGCGGCAATGCTCGAGCGGTTGGACAATAAATACATTGTGCCGATCGATCAGCTGCTGCCCGCCTTGGTGAGGTTCAAGGACCTGTTTGACGTGCTCGAAATCAGCGGCAAGCGCTCTTTCCTGTACGCGACCGAGTATCACGATGACAAAAATGCCCGGTCTTATTTCGATCATCACCAAGGGCGCAGGAAACGCTGCAAGATACGGGTTCGTACGTATGTGGATGCGGGTTTCAGCTATCTCGAGGTCAAACTCAAAGATCGGCGAAACGTCACTGTCAAAAAACGGCTCAAGCTTGCTGGGTGCGAAATGGGCCTGTCCAACGACGCATTGACCTTTATCGACCGCTGCCATTTCGACATCTACGGAGCACCTTTGAACCGCAGATTAATGCCCGTTATCAAGATGCGTTATGCACGCATAACGCTGGTGGCGAAAGAGGGTGGAGAGCGCATGACCATCGACACAAATCTGTCGTTCCACAACCACGTGGTTGAACGCCACGTCGCCCCCGATCACTTCATACTTGAAACCAAATCGGCACGGGGAAATGGGATGGCAGATCGCATTCTGCGGGGTGAACATCTTCACCCAACCAAGCAATGTTCGAAATATTGCATGGGTATGGCCGCCCTTGGCGCCGTGGAGCGTCACAATCGGTTCTTGCCAGCTTTGCGTCGGCTACGCGTGTTTGATCAACCTTTGATGTATCGCGAAGCCGTTTTGGAAGCTGCATAAGGGTGCGTCGGGTACGCCTAAGAGACAGCCGAAATTCTGCTGGTCGTATGAACGACTACAACCTCACGATCTCAAACAAACGTATCTGCAAAATCTTCCCGAAGCGATTTCTTCTGCACTTTACCCATCGTGTTTCGAGGCAATTCGGGCAGAACGACCAACTTTTGCGGCTGCTTGAAGCGGGCGAGGGATTTGCCGATGTTTTCCTTGATATGATCCAGGTTCAGTTCTTGGTCCGGCATCGCAACCAGTACACCGACAACGCTTTCACCGAAATCAGGGTGCGGCACGCCGATAACCGCGCTTTCCAAGACGCCCGGTTGCTCATCAAGCAGCAATTCAATCTCTTTGGGGTATATGTTGTAGCCCCCTGAGATGATCAGATCCTTGTTGCGCCCTACGATGCTGACATATCCATCCGCATCAATCTGGCCCAGATCACCAGTGATAAAGAAACCATCCGCCCGTAACTCTTCGGCAGTCTTCTCGGGCATCTGCCAATAGCCCTGAAACACGTTCGGGCCGCGCACTTCGATGTCGCCAATCTCACCTTTTGGCAGGGTCTCCCCGGTTTTGCTGTCGGTGATTTTCAACTCGACTCCGGGCAACGGGAACCCGACGGTGCCTGCGCGGCGCTCGCCATCATAGGGGTTCGAGGTGTTCATATTGGTTTCGGTCATGCCGTACCGTTCCAGAATACGGTGGCCGGTGCGCTGCTCGAATTGGACGTGGGTTTCGGCCAAGAGTGGCGCGCTCCCTGAAACGAAGAGGCGCATGTGGGCCGCAAGCTCTTTGGTGAAACGCGCGTCTCCAAGCAGCCGGGTGTAGAATGTCGGAACCCCCATCATCGTCGTTGCGCGCGGCATTGCTGCAATCATCTGATCAAGGTCGAATTTTGGTAGGAAAATCATCTGGCTGCCCGCAAGCAACGTGATGTTGGTCGCAACAAACAGACCATGCGTGTGGAAAATCGGCAATGCGTGCAGCAAGACATCGCTGGCGGTGAAGCGCCATTCGTGTCGCAAGGTTTCTGCATTGGACAGCAGGTTGCCCTGGCTCAGCATGGCCCCTTTTGAACGTCCCGTTGTGCCAGAGGTATACAGGAACGCGGCAAGGTCGTCGGTATCGCGAGACACGGTTTGAAAAGACTTGGGGCATGTCGCGGCCTTCTCCGCAAAGCTGCCTGACCCATCCTCGTTCAGAGTTTCCAATTGCGCGCCACAGCGTTCGGCAATGGGCGCGAGACCGTCCCGCTTCCGATCGTCACACAGCACGATACCCGCGCCGCTGTTCGAAACGAAGTAGGCCACTTCGTCAGGGGTATAGGCTGTGTTGAGGGGCAGAAATACCAGCCCCGCCTGCGCACAAGCCGCATAAACAGCAAGTGCTTGTGGGGACTTTTCAATCTGGACGGCGACGCGGTCACCGGGTTTCAGCCCAACCTCCGTCAGGAGCCCCGCATATTGCGCAGCCATTTCGAGGAAGGTTCGATAGCTCAGCGTGACCCCATCCGCGAGGTGCAGAAACACAGCATCGCTTTCGGCGTGTCGTCCAAAGAGCGTATCGTAGAGCGGGTTTGCCATAGTCAAGGTCCTTAGGTTGCCCGTGAAACGGAGGCGCTGAGTGCACGCACTTCATTCGAGGCAGCAACCGTTTTTTCAGTGACGAATTGCTCGTGGTTGGTCGTGATCTGCGACAGGTCGTAAAGATAGTTGACCATGGCGCCGCGCGACTGCGCCATCCCGTTTTCCGACGTGTCCGCCTCTGCATGAACCGCATGGACAGCCGCCCCATTCCCAAGATGAAACCGCGCGACGGGGTCCACCGGCAATTTGTCGTCCCGTTTTGCTTCAAGAAAATAGTGGGCAGCTTGAACCTGTACGGAGGCGTTTTGCAGAGACGGTGCTTTAGCAGTGCTCAACCATTTGGTGAGCCCCGGGATGGGCGAGAGCGTCACGAACGTCTCCAAGCCGGGCAGATCATGCGACAGATCCGCGACCACCTGCTTGATCAGCGAGTTCCCGAATGAGATGCCCGCCAGACCGGCCTGACAGTTCGAGATGGAGTAGAACACCGCTGTGTCCGCGTCTTCCGCGTCAATTGGATCGCGGCCATCCGCCAGCAGGTTTTGTATTGAGTTCGGCACGCCTTGCGTCAACGCCACTTCGACAAAGATCAACGGTTCGTCCGGCATGGCGGGGTGAAAAAAGCCAAAGCATCGCCGGTCCTTGGGCTGCAGGCGGCGGCGCAGGTCATCCCAGCTGTCAATGGCATGGACGGCCTCGTAGGCGATGATTTTCTCCAGAACTTCTGCCGGGCTTGACCAATTGATCGGGCGCAACACCAAGAAGCCGCGATTGAACCACGACGCGAACAAATGCTGGAAATCCACGTCCAGCGGTTCAAGCTTCACGTCCTCGCGCATCATCTCCAACAGATCCTTGCGCATCGCGACCAAACGCTCGGTGCCGCCCGGCACCCGGTTCAGCCGCCTGAGCAGTTCCTGCCTCTTGGGTTCACTGGCCTGCGCATAGGCGCGGTAGCTGCGCTTGGACGGGGCTTCCTTGTAGACTTTCAGGCTTTCGACAACGTCGACGGGATCAATCTCCAATTCCTGCATCATGAACTCGAAGAACCCGCGTTTGTCGTCCGCATCAGCGCCAGCGTATTGCTCTAGTATCAACTGCGCGAGCGTGCTGCCCGACACTTCGCCCTGAGCGCCCAGAAGTTCGAGGCTGAGCTCTCCCATGCCTTGCCCCTCCGCATCTGACGAGACGGTGCGGGCGAAGCGACGCTCGAATACTGACGAAAAGAGACCGCCAAAATAGCTCATATGGCGGCGCCCATCACTGCGTTGGGAAGCCATGTTGCCAAGCCGGGGAAGATGCACAGCAAAATGATTGCAATCACCATGCAGGCCACAAAGGGCAATGACCCTCTGAGGATGGTTTTCAGAGAGATGTCAGGTGCGATGCCGTTGATGACATAAAGGTTCAGACCCACAGGCGGAGAGATGAGGCCGATCTCCATGTTGATGGTCAGGACCACGGCAAACCAGATCGGGTCAAAACCCGCCGCCGTGATGATCGGCAGCAAGATCGGTGCGGCCATCAGGATCACCGCAACAGGCGGCAGGAAGAAGCCCGCCACCAGCAAAAAGAGGTTTACGGCTCCCATCAGGACCCACGGGTTCACGTCCAGTGTGCCGATCCAAGCTGCGATGGATTGCGTGATGAAAAGGCTGGAGAGCATATAGGAAAACACACCAGCCGCCGCGATGATGAACAGGATCATCACGCTTTCCTTGGTGCTGTCACGCAGCACGACCCACAGGTCTTTGGGGTTCCACAGCTTGTAGATGATCATCGCGATCATCAGGCACAAAAGTGCGCCGACGGCTGCCGTCTCGGACGGGGTCGCGACGCCACCATACATGGCGTAAAGCACGCCCACGATGATCAGCAGAAAGGGCAGGACGCGTGGCAGAACCTCGAACTTCTCGCGCCAGCTATAGTTGCCTCGCGCCAGCAGTTGCTGATCGCCGGATTTCCACGTCGCGTACAGCGACCACACCATGAAAAGCCCCACCAGCATCAAACCGGGGATTACGCCGGCAAGGAAAAGGCGGCCAATCGATTGCTCTGTGGCAATGCCGTAGACGATCATGGTGACAGAGGGCGGGATCAGAATGCCCAGCGTGCCGCCCGCCGCGATGGAACCAGCCGCAACACCGTCGGGATAGCCGCGCTTGCGCATCTCGGGGATGCCCATCTTGCCAATGGCGGCGCAGGTTGCAGGGCTGGACCCGGACATCGCCGCGAACAAGGCGCACGCGCCAAGGTTTGAGATCACCAAACCGCCAGGCACACGCGTCAGCCAGCGTTCCAACGCCTCGTACAGGTCCGCACCTGCGCGTGTCGAGGCGATGGATGCCCCCATGATGATGAACATCGGGATCGACAGCAGCGCGAAATTGTCCAGCTTGCCAAACAGGATTTCCGGCAGCAGCTCAAGCGAGCGCATACCGTCGAAGATCATGATGAACCCGGTCGAGACGATGAGCAGCCCAAGGGCGACCGAGACGCCCGAAAACAGGACCAAAATCGTGCAGACCGCGACGATTGCGCCAAGCGTGAGCGGATCCATCAGACGCCCCCCAAGCCAAACGGCTTCTCAATTTTCAAAAGGATCGCCACCATGTCCGCAATGAGTTGCAGCAGGAACAGGGCAAAGCCCACCGGCAGGGCCAGATAGGGTATCCACAACCGGACGCCCCAGACGGTGTCGGACTTCCAATTGCGTTCCCAAGTCAGGTGCCAGAATTCATAGCTGTACCAAAGCATGATCGCGACCATCACAATGGACAGCGACAGTGTGAACATCGCCAAAACGAACCGTGCACGCGGCGCCAAAGCCAAGGGGATCAGGTCGACATTCACGTGACCGCGCAGGCGCTGGACGTAGGGCAACCCAATCAGCGTGGCCCCAATGGCAAGGTAAATGACCGCCTCGGTTTGCCAGACAGTTGATCCATTCAGCACAAACCGGATGAAGATCATTTGGCAGGTGATCGCGACAGCCGCCACGATCATTGCCGCAGAGCACCAGCCCGCGAGTGTAGAGAGTGCAGCCACGAGACGCAGAAACGGGTTGTTCCCGGTTTGCGCAATCGCAGCGGAGCTTTGGCCCGCCATAATGATGTCCTTGGATGAAGGGAGTGGTTTTGTCGGGCCGCTGATCAAAGCGGCCCGATCCAGTGTCGATTACTCGACAGCCAAAGCCATATCGAGCAGCTCCTGTCCGCCCTCAACTTCGTCAACGAACTTGGCATAGGACGTTTCCTGCGCCAGCGCGCGCCATGCTTCGAAGTCATCGGCCGACATCTGGGCAATCTCGACGCCCGCATCGCGGAACACCTGCTCGGATGCGGCGTCCTGCTTTTTCGCTTCTTCCAGATAGAAGGCTTGCGCCTTGGCAGATGCGTCCAGCAGAGCCTTTTGCTGATCTTCCGTCAGGCCGTCAAAGCGCGATTTGTTCATCAGCAGGGGCTGGTACATGAACCAAAGTGCGACATCACCCGCCGGAGTATAGCAGCTGACCTGCTCGTAGATGCGGTAGGACACGAAGGACGACGACGATGTGTTTGCAGCCGTGAGAACTCCGGTCTGCATCGCGTTATAGATTTCCGACGACGCCATGGATGCAATGGATGCGCCAGCGCCCGCAAGCATTTGCTCAAACGCCTTGCCGGCTGCACGTGTTTGAAGGCCTTTCACGTCGTCAGGGCCCGTGATGCACTTGTCTTTGCCGACGAACCCACCGGCAAGATAGCCGTGCACCAGGACCATCACGTCGTCATCAGCCATCTTCTCTTCGAGCGCGGCCATGAAGGGCGACGCACTCAGACGCGCTGCGTGATCGTGGTTCTTCACCATGCCCGGCATCAGTGTCAGGTTGTAGGCGGGTTGCTGACCACCGGCATAGCTGAGCGGCAGCACAGTCATATCCAACTGGCCGCGGCTCAGCGGGCGGTATTGCTCACGCGGTTTGAAAAGAGACTTTGAACCGAAGATTTGGATGTCCAGATCAACGTCCGCGGCAGCAACCTCGTCCGCGACCATCTGGGCTACTTGATGACGCACGTCCTTGTTGGACCACTGGTGGGACAGGCGCAGAGTTTCCGCACTCGCTGCTGACCCGATGGCAAGACAGGCCGCCATGGCTGTGGCCGTGAGTTTCGCAAATTTCATAAGTTCCTCCCTGGGTGTGAATCGGCTTCATGAGCCGACGCTCCGAGAGGAAGGCTTTCACGCTGCGCATTACGAGTCAATCATATTGTATACAAGGATTGCTATATTGCATTTTGGCGCTCGGCGGTGCTAAGTGTTGGGTATGGACGTCAGACTCGCAGATCAAATCGCAAGCACACTTGAACAGCTGGTTTTCTCAGGGGAGTTTCAGGACGGCGAACGGCTGGACGAGTTGAAGCTGGCCGAGCAGTTCCATGTATCCCGCACCCCGATCCGCGAGGCGTTGCAGGTGCTTGTGACGTCGGGCATGGCAGAGCAAATCCCCCGTCGCGGCGTATTCATCCGCCAGCCCGGCCCCGTTGAGCTGATGGAAATGTTCGAGACCATGGCAGAGCTTGAGGCCGCCTGTGGTCGGCTTGCGGCAACGCGAATGACGGATCAGGATCTTGCGTCGTTGGGCGATGCAAATGATCGGTGCCAGCAGGCCATCCAGAATGCAGACCATGATCAGTACTATTCGGAAAACGAGACCTTTCACCAGATCATCTACCGCGGCGCGGCAAACAGCTACCTCGAAAAACAGGCGCTGCAGCTTCAGAACCGGCTAAAGGCTTACCGCCGGATTCAGCTTCGTTTTCGAGGTCGTCTGAAGCAGTCGATGGACGAGCACTCTCAGATCTTGCAGCACCTTCAGGATGGAGAGGCCGAGCGCGCAGCAGATGTCCTGCGCAGCCACGTTGCCGTTCAGGGCGAAAAATTCCACCAACTCATTGCAAGCATCAATCGCTAGAACGCGTCGCCGCTTACGAATGTCCGACTTCGAAAAATGAGGCGCATGTTTCCCATGCGCCTCGCATGTCCGGCACGCGCGTGAAGCGCCCGCCCGATGTCAGATCACCTTCGCTTTGCGCAGTAAATTGGTGATCATGCTGGACTTCACCTTCTTTTTCTTCAGTTCCGGTGTGGCCGCCAGCTTGTCCGTTATCGTCTTGGCCCCCTTCTGGTCGCCTGTCGCATGGGCGACCATCAGTGACTTCACCGCGCGGGGATCCGAAACGCCGAGCAGCCGGGCCGCTTTGAGCGGATCGCCCTTCATCTTGTTGACTGCACGGGCGTTGTGGAATTCGAGAAAAGGCTTGTATTTCCAAAACGTGACGACGAAATTTTGTTGGAGCAGATATTCGATCTCGTTGCAGAGATCCCTCATGATTTTCTTCCACTCCGAGTTCTTGAAGTCGTTCGCCTCTGCAAGATCCATTGCTCTCTTGCGGTTGGCATGGGACACGTTGATGTTGCCGGAGGCTTTGGGATCGATGAACTTGGGGTAGATCTTCTTGGGATCAAAGCGCTTGGCGACGAGGTCGAGGAAGTCGGAGTTTTCGGAGGCCAGCTTCGACTTGAGAAACGCGCGGAACAGCTTGCCGAGATTGCGATCCGCCATGATCTCCATCACCTGGTCGGGATAGGTTTGATTGCCGATTTTCTTAACCATGGGTCTTGTCTCCTTTTTTTGCGGGGTCCGGAGCGCCGATCGACGCCGGTATCACAACTGAGTTGCCTGTACGTGCCGAACGGTTCAGTCATCCGCGCAAAAAAGTTTCACACGCAGCTTCCGCGTGGCGCCCGCGCCGCAAAGCCAAAGGGTCACCGCGTGCGGCGTTGCACCATGTGAGATCCAGTATCGTAACAGCCTGATCTGATGACGAAATCGAGGTTTCGTGCACGGCGCGTGCTGCGTTTTCAGCAGTATCAATTCAGAACGGATCGCCGTGTTTCGGGCGTATCACCATTGCTGACTTCAAGAACGCGACAGGCGCTCCTGGCGACTTTTCTGCGAAGGGGCTCGTCTTATGTATCGAAGTCGCCTGCCGACCCGGACATCCAAGTCCGCGTGGTACCCGCCATAAGATGGCAGCCCGCGCCAGCAGCCGTTTCGGCAACCCTCGCTCCGTCGGGACCATAAAGATTGGTTGGAGCGGCCGAACTACTCTCTGTGATCTTCTTTCCGCAAAAAAACAAAACGACCCGATCCGTGGACGCTGGTGTTAGCTTGAACCACGCCAGAGGTTATTTTGGGCATGGCTCACCCTTTATGTACCTAGAAAATGCGCCAAGGGCCGCCGCTACAGCCCCGCGAACCAGTTGTATCCCTGATCCTCCCAATACCCACCGGGAAACGCGTTGGTGACAGAGATACGCGTGATGAATTTCGCATTTTTGAACCCCAGCTTAACCGGGATACGCAGTCGCATCGGCGCTCCGAATGCGCGGGACAGCGGCCTGTCCAGAAAATCAAGCGCGAGTATGGTCTGGGCGTGCAACGCAGACGCCATATCGATCGAACTATGATACCCATCGGCACAGTCGAACCGGACATATTTGGCGGACATGTCCGCGCCTGCGGCCTGCAGGACATCGGACAGGCGCGGGCCTGCCCATTTCCCCACCGCACTCCATCCTTCGATACAGATTAGACGGGTGATCTGCGTCTCGGCCTGCAACTGTCGCAGATCGTGCAGCGACAGCGCAGCAGGGCGCGTGACACGGCCGTCGACACGCAGCCGCCATGTGTCCGGGTCCACATCGGGTGCATAGGCTTCTGGGTAGAAGGCGTTGTACCGAAACGGCTGCGTGATCTCGGCATCGGTGTAGGTGGGCGCCAGCCTGTCCGCCGAAAACAACGTGTCCTGCATGGTGTCGTTGAAGCGCGAGACGTGATCCAACGCCGGTGTGCGCAAGGTGGGGACAAAGGCCAATGATCCAATCCCGGCGGTCAGGCCAACGCCGGTCAGCCCCGCCAGAAGACCACGGCGGGTGATGGTTTGATGGGACATCACATGTGCTCCCGTTGTGCCAGCCGAGCGCCGAACAGCATCCGGCCCAGGCTGGAGGGCACCAGTGCCACCATGGCCACGTGCACAAGGACGAAACCCGAGATGCCGCACATCACCCAGAAGTGCACCCGCCGCGCCATTTCGTAACCGCCCATCGCGTCGGCGATGCTCTGAAATTGGACCGGCTTCCAAAGCGCCATGCCGGATGCCACGCTGAGAACGCAGGCAAGCAGCGTTATCACATAAAGCGCCCGTTGAATGTGGTTGTAAGCACCCGCGTCATGTTTCAACCGCAGCGCAAGTGTCGCGCGCAGGTCCGCCATCATGCCGTTCGCCGAGATGGGGAACAGCCGAGGGCCACCGCGACGCGCGATCAGCCGCAGTGCGACCATGCCAAGGACGCTGCAAAGAAACACCCACATGAAAAGGAAATGCCAGCGCAGCGCGCCGGTGAGGTATCCGCCCAGGGTGGCCCAGGAGGGGAAGGTGATGGGATAGAAAGCGGCTGCGTTGAAGATCGCCCAGCCGCTTGAGATGAGCCCCAGCGTTGCAATTGCGTTTGCCCAATGCAGGGTGCGGGCAAGGCCGGAGTAGATTGGGTCTGTGTCCGTCATGGGAAAGCTCCGAATGCGTTGCGTTTGATGCAAAGGGGCAGACGTGTCGCGACGCCTGCCCAAAGCGGTGCCTAAAGCGGTGGCAGGCCGCCGTTTTCATGGATGCCGACATACTGGCCCGAAATGGCGTCGCCCGATTGGTCAGCGAAGATCACCACCTTCATGCCGATCTGGATGTCTGCATCGTCGGCGGGTGCAAATGTTGTGACGGGCGCGCTGGGCGGAACCTCGACCAGCTGCTGTTCGTCGCCGTAGGTCACGGTGAACACACGGTCTGTTCCGCGCGCGACGATCTGTGCGACGGTGGCATTTGTCATCTTGCTGTCTGATCCGAGGTCCCAGGATTTGAACCCTTCGTTCAGGCCGCGCATGGCTTCGGGAAAAACGACAAGCCCCAGGGCGCGCCGGTTGCCGTCGGCACTTTTGACCGTCGGTGCGGCGACATAAGCGCCGGGTGCGATGTCTTCAATGTCGATGTCGCGGTAAAGCAGGACAACGGGCTCGGGCACCGACACGTCGACGACCTGTCCGGTCGCGGCTTCGACGGAAATCATCGGGCCGTCGATGGCCGTCACTTCGCCCCGGACGCGCAGTCCGGCGGCGTGGGCTGTTGCCGACACAAGGGTCAGGGCGGCAGTGATGGCGAGGGTTTTGAGATCAAGTGGCACTGTTGCGATCCTTTTTGATCAGTTGCGAATGGCGCGACCCAATCCGAAACCAAACGGCAACGGCATCCGGCAAATGCCTTAGGGTAAGCAGGTCTTCGGTCTGGTAATCAGGATCAAACGACGGAGGTCACATGACACTGACACGTATGGAACAAGCCATCGGCGCCCTCGCCTTTGCTGGTGATCTGAGCATGGGGCAGCCCCCCGATCATTCTCCCAATGTGGCACGCCTTGCCGCGCGGCTGGCGGACAGTGCGGGTGCAGATGCGGACATGCAGGCCAACGCCGCCCGGTTGGCGATGCTGCGTTGGGCCGGCTGCACGTCGAATGCCCGTGAGTTCGCCATGTTGTTTGGAGATGATGTGGGGGGGCGTGCCGCCTATATCGAAGGACGCAATCCCTTTGTCGCGACGGAACCGCCGAACCCCGCATCCCTGCACGACACGATGGTGCCCATTGCCGTGGCGCATTGCGAAGCGGTTGTGATGATCTGCCAGCGCTTGGGATTGCCCGACGTGTTGATCCATGCCGCCGAGGATTTCTTTGAAAACTGGGATGGCTCCGGGCTTCCTGCGGGCAAGGCGGGCGACGCCATCCACGAGGCCGCGCAATATGTTGCGCTGGCGGGCGACATCGAAGTCTATGGCCGCAATTTCGGCACCGCCCGCGCCACGCTCTTGATCGAAAACCGGGCGGGCAAGGTCTATGATCCCTCGCTTGCACAGATCGCGATCCAGCACATGGATCGGTGGCTGAAGGCGGAAGCGCCCGGCGACGCATGTGCCGCAGCCCTTGCATGTTGCGCGCTTGGTGACGATGACGTGTCGCTGTCCGACGTGGCGCTGTTGCTGGCCGATTATTCAGACCTGAAACGCCCCGACATGACCGGTGTGTCGCGGCTCGCGCAGGGCCTGTCGCTGAAAATGGCCGAAGCCGCGACACAGGACCCGGACGAGATATCGGCCATCGGCTTTGCCGCAGCGCTGGCTGACCTGGGGCAGGTGGCAGTGCCGAACCCCGCCTTTGATCATGGGGCAGGTACGTCCGAAGCCGCACGCCTTGCCCCGCACTGGACCGAACGCATCTTGTCCCGCGCGCCGGATTTGCTGGCGGTGGCACGGCTGGCGAGCCTTGCCTACGAACGGATGGACGGCTCCGGTTTCAATCGTGGGCTAACCGCTGCTGCGCAACCGTTCGAGGCGCGCATCGTGCAGGTGGCCCGGCTCGCAACCGTTGAACGCATGGCGCACGGTCTGCGTGCCGAATGGCCCGTCGCACATCTGCGCACGCTTCTGACCGCAGAAGCCAAGGCCGGTCGCCTTGATTTGCGCGCGGTGCGCCTTGCCCTTGAAGCGATGGGCGCCAGAAACCTGCCTTCGGCAGAGGAAGAACCCGTCTTGTCTCTGACCGCTCGCGAACAGGACGTGTTGGCCGGTTTGATCGCCGGTCAAAGCAACAAGGAAATCGCCCGCGGCCTTGAATTGTCGCCCAAGACCGTCGGCACGCATGTCGAAAAGATCTTTCGCAAACTGGGCGTGTCGTCCCGCGCGGCGGCAGCGATGAAGGCGCTGGATGCCGGGCTGGTGGCCCCGTGACCTAGCGCGCGTCTGACCGGGCACACACAAAACGCCCGGCGCTGCTTTACCCCACACCATGACCTTACCCCCCAAGGGCCGCATCGCGGGGCTTGGGACCAAACCCTGCGGCCTGTTGGCAGCAGTTCGACCAATGCTTGAAGGAGGAAAAGCATGACACATAATCGCAGAACAGTTCTGGCCGGATTGGCCGCCGCAACGGGTGCCGCGTTGCTGCCCGCCGCAGCGCGCGCAGACACGATCAGGCTGACCATGGCATCCAGCCATCCCACCGCCGTGCCGTGGGTCGGGTCGCTGTCGTCGCATGTCGTCGGGCAATCCAACACGCGCCTGACGGATGCGGGATCGCCGCACAGCATTGACTGGACCGAAAGCTATGGCGGCGCGCTTTACAAGTTCGACAAGACGCTCGAGGCGGTGGCCGATGGCCTGACCGATATGGGCTGGGTGGGCACGCTTTGGGAAGAAAGCAAGATGCCCTTGCAGAACGTGACGTTCTACACCCCGTTCGTCACCGATGACCTGCCCATGCAACTGGCCGTCATGAACCAGTTGCACCGTGATATGCCCGAACTGTCCGAGGCGTGGGCTCGGCAAAGCCAAGTGTTTCTTGGCGCCAGCGGAATTGAGACCTACCACCTTTTGACGCGTGAGCCGTTCGACAGCTACGCCCAACTCGACGGGATGAAGATCATCGCCGCAGGCTCGGTTGGCAATTTCCTGAAAGGGTCGGGTGCTGTGCCTGTCAACGCGGGCCTGCCGGATTTCTACAACACGCTCAGCACCGGTGTGGCCGATGGCGTCCTGATTTCGCTGTCAGGCGCGTTTCCGTTCAAGCTGTACGAGCCTGCGCCCTTTGTCACCAAGGTCAGCATCGGCAGCCAGATGACCGGGGGCCTTGCCGTGAACCAGCGCAAGTGGCGGCGGCTGCCGCAGGATGTGACCGAGGTACTGCAAACCTTGGGTGATGAATATTCCGCCGTGCATGCCAAGCAGTTGATGGCCGCCTCCGAAGGGTACGAGGCCAAGATGGTCGAGGCCGGGGCCACAATCACCACGCTTGCTGCACCGGAACGGCAAAAATGGGTCGACAACCTGCCCGATATTGCTGGGTCTTGGGTGGAGGTGACCGAAGCCCGTGGGGCGTCGGCCCGTGACATCCTGACCGCGTATATGGATGCTGTCACGGCCGCCGGTGCGACACCCGCCCGCAACTGGGGGTAGGGGCATGACCCAAGCGTTGCTCAAAGCCCCGAAGCTTGGCCCATCGGCAGGCGCACCCACGCGCCGCCCCTCCGCCTGGAGCCGCAGTACATTCTGGTCAGGCCGCCACCAGATGCAAGGATTGTACAGCATCGGCCGTTGGCTAAGCGCTGCCGGGTCCATCTGGACCATGTTGTTGATGGCCCTGATCGTTACGGACGTGCTGGGCCGCAGCCTACTGAATGCGCCCTTGCCCCGTGTCCCCGAAATTGTCGGCTATTCGATTGTCGCCATTGTGTTTTTGCAAGTGGTCGACAGTGTGCTCAGCCGTCGTCTTGCCCGGTCAGACGCGTGGAGCGAGAGCATCGCAAAACGCCGACCGTTCTTGGCTGCTGCGATGATGGCCGGGTTCCAGATGGTCGGGGCGGTCGTCATGGGGATCATCGCCATCGCGACCTTGCCCGATCTGGTCGAAAGCTGGCGCTATGCCGATTATTTCGGAAGCCAGTCGGATCTTGCCATTCAGGTCTGGCCGTTTCGCGCCGTGGTCGTGATCTGTGCGGGGTTGGCCAGTGTTGCCTTTCTGGTCGACATGTTCCGCACCATGGCGGACGCCCCGATGGCGCGCGCGAACACCCGTAAAATGCTCCGGCTCGCGGCCATGGCAGGCGTCGCCGTGACGGGCCTGACGATTGCCTTGCTGTCTTTTCAAAGCGGCTTTGGCATCGCCGTGACGCTGGTCGTTTGCATGGTGCTTCTGGTCCTGCTGGGCATGCCTATTGCCATGGCCCTTGCTGGCCTGAGTTTTGTGGGCGTCTGGCTGCTGCGCGAGGATTTCCTGACCGCCGCCGACATGCTCAAGATCGCGGCGACCGGGTCGATCCAGAACCAGCTCTATGGTGTCGTCCCGCTGTTTGTCCTGATGGGGCTGGTGGTGAACGAGGCGCGGATTGCGCGCGATGCCTTTGACGTGTGTGAATGGCTGCTGGGCAAGATCGTGGGCGGCCTCGGGATTGCCACGGTGGCCGCCAACACGGTCTTTGCCGCGATCACCGGGATTTCGATTGCATCAGCGGTTGTCTTCACCCGCGTGGCAGTGCCGCCAATGCTGGATCACGGGTATTCCGGGCGCTTTGCCGTTGGTATTGTTGCAGGCAGTTCGGTGCTGGGCATGCTCATCCCGCCCTCCTTGCTGTTGATCGTCTACGGGATCGTGGCGGAGGTGTCGGTGGGCGCGTTGTTCACCGCCTCCATCATTCCCGGTATCATTCTGGCGGCCGGTTTTGCCCTCATGATCTACGCTATCGCGCGGTTTGCCCCGTCCTTCGCTGGTGTCACTGCACACGCGGCACGCAAATCCTATCCCAGCGCCTGGAGCCGCGCGCCCGAGGCCAAGGAAACACCGCGCACCGCCCTTGCGAAACTGTCACCCATCGGTCTGCTGATTGTCGCGGTTCTGGGCGGCATCTATGGCGGCGTCTTTACCCCCACCGAAGCGGGCGCGGTCGGCGCCGCACTTGCGCTTTGCATCTATGCCGTCAGGGCAGTGCGGATACCCGGCCTGTCAAATTGGCCCGCGCTGTGGCGCTTGCTGATCGAAACGGGACAGGTGTCGGTCTCCATTCTGCTGCTGATCATCGCGGCGAATATGTACACGCGCATGATTGCGCTGTCCGGCCTGCCTGCCGATCTGGTGCAGCTGGTGGTGGCGGTCGAGATGCCGTTCGCGGTGCTGATCCTGTGCTATCTGGGCGCGCTGCTGTTGATGGGGATGGTGCTTGATTCCGTCTCGATCATGTTGATCACCCTGCCGCTGATGCTGCCGATCCTTGCGTCGTTTGACGTCGACCTGATCTGGTTCGGAATCCTCACCGTCATCGCCATCGAAGTGGGGCTTTTGACGCCACCGCTTGGGCTGTCGGTGTTCGTGGTCAAGGCCGCGCTGGGCAACAGCGCAATCACCCTGCGCGATATCTTCATCGGAACCAGCCCGTTTGTCGGTGTCATGCTGCTGATGATCGGGCTTCTCTTTGTCTTTCCCCAACTGACGAGTGTTTTTCAATGACCCTGGACACAACCGCCCGCCAATCTCTGTTTACCGAGGCCCGGACCGCCAACAGGTTTCTGCCGACACCAGTCGCACCACACCTGCTGTCAGAGCTTTACGACCTGATGAAATGGGGCCCCACCTCCATGAATGCATGCCCGGCCCGGCTGATCTTCCTCACATCCCCGGACGCGCGCGCACGTCTGCGTCCGGCGCTCTTTGACGGCAACGTCGCCCGGGCGCGCAGCGCGCCTGTTATCGCCGTCATCGGCCATGATCTGGAATTCTTTGACCATCTGCCGCGACTGTTTCCGGTGGCCCCGCAGAACAAGCAACTGTTCGAGGACAACGAAACAGCGGCCCAGATCACGGCCTTTCGCAATGCGTCGATGCAAGGGGCCTATCTGATCATGGCCGCGCGTGCCGTGGGCCTGAACTGCGGCCCCATGTCCGGCTTTGACAATGCCGCCGTCGATCAGGCGTTTTTCGCGGGCACCCGGATCAAATCCAATTTCCTGTGTGCCTTGGGCTATGCGGACACATCCAAGGCCTACCCGCGCGCCGATCGGTTCGCCTTTGAAGAGGTCTGCCAAGTCCTGTGAAAGGCTGCCCGTTCGGCAGCGATACGACCCTGCACCAGATCATGATCAACGGCCTGCGCTTCGGGGAAATGCCCGATGTCTGTGCCCCCCACCCCCTCGGTAAACAGAGGCGACAAACCGAAAAGGAAGCACAGATGCTGGACAGTTACGACGCCATGATTGGCATGCAAAACCTCAGCGGTCCAACGCGCCGCCACCGTTCGTCGGACGGGACCCGGCAGCGAGTGGGCGGGTCGGCCTGGACGCATCCAGACACAAAACGTCTGGAAGGCGTTTTGGCACATATCGAGAGTAACGTGGACGTCAGTCTGTCGCTGGACGAGCTTGCGGATATCGCAAATCTAAGCGTCTTTCAGTTCGCCAGAGTGTTCAAAAAGGCGCTTGGCGTGTCCCCGCACGCCTACATCATCCAGACGCGCGTACAGCATGCATCAAGGCTGTTGCGCGAAAGCTCATTGCCAATATGCGACATCGCCTATGCGGTCGGGTTCTCGTCTCAAAGTCATATGACGACCACGTTGAAAAAGCTGACAGGACAGACACCGGGACAGATCAGGCGCATTCTGGCGCAGACGGCTGTACCGTCGTCCTGAAGTGCGTGTTGTGGCTGGCGGACACGACGCTTGCCGCCGACACAGCGGTTCCACCTGTTTCTACCCGACCTCGAACGAAAGGTGCGTTCCGCACCCCGGCTGTTGCGGTTCTATCAAAGAGGTCCAGGTCGGCAGGCGCCCCCTGCGACCTGCAGATCGCATTCAAAATTCGGGGGATAGCCAATATCCTGACAACTCACATCCAAGTCCGGATTGTCCAGATCGGCTCCCGGACCACATTGTGACTGGCACGACCGCGAAAGTGGGGACGCATCCGGTGCCACCCCGCAAAACGGCCCAAAGGTCGGCTGGTCGTCGACACCCAGCAATTCGCCCTCGGTCCAGCACGCCAGAATGTCGGGTCCGTTGCAGACACCGGGCACACAAAGGGCGGTGCCGGACGGATGGTTGTTGTCGCAAAATGCGTTTGGATCGTTGAACAGCTGCTGGCAGTCGGCCAGGCAAGTCCAGCTGGGCGGGGAGTCCGGCTGACAGGTGCCAATGCCTGATCCATTCTGCGTTTCTTCGCCAAAGCAGGTCAGATCCGCGCCGCATTGGTCATCTGCGGTGCATGAGCAACCGGGCTGGCGGTCATTGGGCGCATTGCACGTTTCGCACAGCCCAAAGCCGCCTTGACTCAGACAGACCCGTTCGCCCTCATCGTCGGGGCAGAATTCGTTGAAGGCGTGGTTTCCGTCCGGGTGGCCATCCGGATCACCAAGCCCGCCCACGACAGTCTGACAAATGCATGCCTCTTCCCCGGGATCGCAATCGTCGGGTGGCTGCGGTTCGCCGTCGGGGTCGGGCAATGGGGGTGCGTCACAGGTCTTGCGGATCTCCGACAGGGGGCACACGCCGTCGCTTGCCGGGATCGCGGCGCCTGCGCATTGCGCGGCTCCCGGGTCCAGAATGGTCACGAAAAGGCCGGTCAGCGCAAAGTTGTCCTCTTCGAACGCCCCGCCTGCCGCCACGGTGCCAGAGCCTTCGAGATGCTCGTGACAGATATCCACGCCATGCCACAGCCGGTATGTCCCGGCCAATGCACAGTCCGGATCATCGCTGAGCGTCAGCCGTTCAACGCCTGTCAGATTGCGTTGGCCCGTGCTGTCGATCTCGATCTCGTTGTCGAGGAACGCGCCGGCCAACGGCAGGTCAATCAGGAATTCCGAGGTGGGATCAAACGGCACGGTGGCATCATCGGTCAGGTAAAACCCCATGCTGTGGGCACGTTCGGACCCGCCGGAATTGGTGCGACTGGCCACCGTCCAAGGCACATTCATGCTGTCACCCGGGCACATCATAAGGGGTTGGTTGGGTGCGTTCACATCGTAAAAGCTGCCCTCGCATCCCGGGTCAATGCCCCCCAGAAACGCGCATTCCAGCAGGTCCGGGTTGAAGGCACGCGGCGTGCCTGCACGGCCGAAATTGACCAGCCTGACCGGAAAGTTGGCCGCCGCGATAATGCCCGCACCCGTCAGCGCGGTGATGCGGTCGCGAAAGAGCACCGGCAATTCACGGAACAGGTATTGCGGCACGGCGATCAGGTTCACCTCGTCGCCATTGCCGCTATATTGCTGACGCGCACCCTGTTGATCGTCCGGCAACACCATGGTGCCCGCCGGTTGGCCCAGCACGCGGGGCGTGTTGTTGCAAATGTCCTGCATCATCGCCAACCGCCCGTTTTCGTGATCAAGCCCGATGGTGTGTCCGAATTCATGGATCAGCACCGCCTCTGCACTACAGCCGCCAAACGCGTCTGTCGGTGGGTTCGGCAGGGGGGCGACATCATTGGCAATGGCCACATCGGATTCGATGATCCGACGACAGCTGGGACAGGTCCGGGTTGTCCGCTCGCGTCCGGCAACGCCGTCGATCGTGGCACGTGTGGTGTACAGCACCTCGCTCTTGCCATCGCCATCAGTCATCGTGTTGTCGGTTTCCTGCGGGTTGGACAGCGTGAACAAAAGCCGAAGCCCGCCGGTCCTGTTCCACTGGTCCACGGCCAATCGGATCGCATCCCAGCGTGCCCCCCCGATGGCGGCATTCCCTGAATCGGTAATCCATTCGATGGGCAGGTCGGAATCCTCCCACCTGAGTTCATTGCCCACCCAGTTTTCCTGCACGTTGAAGGCTTGGGTCGGCAGGACCTGAGCAATGATCAACAACAAAAGCGCGCCAAGACGTCTCATTCCGCGACCCCCTCGATACCGTTCGTGACCAGCGGATAGGACGTATAGGGCCCGCTCAGCACCGGCCCGTCACATCCCGCCGCATCAATGGCCGCCACGAAATCCGCGACCTCCATCGCATCCACCGGAGGTTCTGCGCCGGTCAGGGTGGGGGCGAAAAACGTCTGTTCCTGTGTGGCGACGGCGTCGGTACTGCGCCCGCCGTCCACATCCGTCACGGCAAATCCCGACTGGTCGACCAGAACCTCACGCGCGCCGAACGAGACGATGCGCAGGACATCGTCCATCGAAACCGCCTCGATCCGCCACCCGTGGTTCGGCAACAGCAGCAAATAGCGTTCGCCGACACTCAGCACCGGCATCTCCGATACATCCAGAAAACGCCCGTCAGGGAACAGCCCGCGTTGCAGGCGCACCTCGACCGGGCCGCCCACGACAGCCCCGGCCCCGGCCAGAACGGTGACGTCTTCAAGCCGCGTCACCTCGCGCGGACCCTCGCCGGGGGCTTCGTCAAAGGTATAGCTTTGGGCCACCACCCGCCCCGTCAGGGCCACGCTGGACATTGCCAACCGGTCGCAAAAATCCTGACTTTCCACCCCGTCTGCCCAATCGGGATCGACGGGGGGCACCTCGACCGCCCGGGGCGGCACGGTGTCCACGTCAAGGCTGGTCAGATGTACATCCTTGCCCGTCGCCGCTCCTGTGGTCCAGACGCTGGTGACGACCAAGGGCTGCAACGCCTCGAGGGTCAGAAATCCCTCGATGAATGGTTCGGGATAGCCGTAGGGATAGTGCAGCGCGCGCAGGGTCCGACAGTCAACGGCAAAGGCGCGCCCACCGGGCAGGTCAAACGGATCCAAAGTAACCCCTTCGCCACCTGTCACCTGGCCCGGAGGATGCGCCAATTGCAGCGCGCCGCTGACCGTGACGGACGCACCATGCGGGTTCAACACGTTGACCACAGTGCCGTAGACACCACTTGCCAATGGGGCGCCGTCTTTGATTGTGCCGCAGGTCACCTTGGTTTCGTGCAGATAGCGAAACACCGGCGCGGAGGGGCGCGGGTCTTGCGCCATCGCAGGGCTTGCCAGCAGCAGGGCCAGAAGCAGTGCCCTCATTGCCGCGCCCTCAGGCAATAGCCGCGGCGCAGGTTGTTCGTTTCAAGCGTTTCCACCACAACCGCGCCGCTGTCGACGATAACATCAAACGCGCAAGTGCCATCATTGGCCGTGCCGAAACAGGCGGTGGGGATCGGCGCAGCAATCTCGTGCTTCTCGCCCGGCTCCAGCTTGGGCACCGGTCGGTCCTCGCTCCCAAACGCTCCGAAATCGAATGTGGCCGTCGACGCGCCCGCCGCCGCACTGCCCACATTGCGCACCAAGGCAACGGCGCCCGGCGGCCCTCCGTCGGCGGGTCTTGGTCCGCAGAACCCGGTTCCGGGTTGCCCGGGCGGATCGCTTTCAAGCGTGGGTGGTTCGGGCAGCAAATCGGCGCGGCTGACAGGGCCGGACTGCGCTGCCACAGGCTCGATCCGTTCGACATCGATGCTGGCGACGGGCCCCGGATGGCCATGACAACACCCGTCCTTGATCAGCGGTGCCGCAGTGTAAACCGCCTGCACCGTCAAAGGCCCTTCCGCCTCAATCAGCACAAACCCGTCGATATAGGTGTCAGGCATTCCAAAGGGAAAGGTCAGTGCCGCGATATCGTCGCAATCCACGGCAGCGGCCTGCCCGGGGGCCAAGGAAATATCGGCGACGCTGTAAACACCGCCCGGCAAGGGCGCGGGCGGCGGATGCGCAAGCGCCAGCGTTACGGTCAACGTCTGGTCTTCGCCCGATATGTTCAGGACATTTACGATGCTGGCATAAACACCCTGCACCAGTTGCAAGACCTTGGGATCGGGCTGGGTGCCACATACCATCTTGGCGGCATATCTCGGCGGGGCCTCTTGCGCCAAAGCGGCGCCTGCGGTCAGACATGCCAAACATGCAAAGACAACGGATTTGAAGAAACCGGACATCGCGTCCTCCACGACTGAAAATCAGATGTGAACACGCCGGCGGAATGAAAAAACCGAAAGGCCGAACTACCTTGAAAAAATAAGCGCCGCACAACGCGTCAAGTTTAAAGCTATGCGGTCAGGGTACCAGCCAGAGCACTTTCGGCAAAGCGCGGGGGCCGTGCGCCACGCGGATCGGCCATTCCTTGCGCACAAATGCCATCCAAGGGCGACGTTGTTTTGCAAGGCCGCGGTCCGCTGACCCATGCCGTGGCCCTCACATTGACGAGGCCTGCACCGCACTTACCGTCCGGAGGAACCGATCCTCAATTCAGGATACGGCAAACCAACGTCCGGGGCGCTTTCCGCCGTGCGCAAACGCGCCTTGATCTCTTCCGGCACAAGGCGCGCGGCTGAGATACGGGGACGGTCCATTTCACGAATGACACGGTCGCACCCATACAACGCGACATATTCCGCGTAGTTGTCAAACGCACTGCGCCCAACATAATCGACAAATGTTTCCGTCTCCGCACCATTTGCAAGGATTGCATCGTGGTGCAGGGTTTCGACGTGATAGTAGGTTACGGTCGCAGGAAGCTCCGCCGCCGGAACCCACTGGACAGTTGTGCCATTCACAAGCGCCGCTGCATTGATGACCAGGCCATCAATGATCAAGCCATGTTCCGCCGTCACGATCAGGTCACTGTGCGGCACCGCATCGCCCAAGGCACTGGCGCGGATGCGCACAGGCTCCATCTTGGCAGGCACCAAGGCGGACCCGGGCTGCACGGTTTGCCGCCCAATCCAGTGAACACGGCACAGGTGCCCTGACGCCGTCAGGATCTTTTGACCGATCTCAAGCGTTTCGACCCGGACCTCGCCCGTCGGGCCACTGATCAACGTCCCTTCGGCAAAGCACACAAGCCCGGGCGTTGCATCGCCCGCAACGATGTTGTCATCGCCCGCCGGATCACGCTGGATCGATTGGCCGTCGGGGGTCAGTGCCGTGTTGTCCGTTCCGATCAGGTTGGTGCCCGGAAACCCGCTGGTGTCAGAGGCCTGATCACCGCCAACAGCGTCGCCGTAGTTGAAGGCCACGTAGTCCCCTGACGTTGTATCAACCAGCGCCAAACCGTCGCCCGCATTCGCAATCGCCAGCGATCCACTGGCCAAAACGATCGTGGAGCTCGGGTTCGCGGCCTGCGCCGAGGCGAGGTCTGCCGTATTGTCCAGAATGAGGAGGGTTTCTCCAGCGCCCAACGTGCCGCCGGTGAAGCTATGCACCAACTGGTCTTCCCACAGCTCTACACCCGCAAGCGAGATTGGCGCGCTCGACACATTGATGATCTCGATGAATTCATCGGCCAACGGATTGATATCGCCACTGCCATCTGTATCGAACCCGGGCGTGCCGGTGGGGTCTGACCCGATCTCGTTGATCGTCAGACCGCCGTTGATCACATTCGTCGTTGTTGGCATGAACTCATATCCACTGGTAATTCGAGGCGAGGGATTAACACTTTGTTAACCGTTCTTCCATGCCATACCAGCCAGCGCTTGCAGCGTTAACTGTTTTCGGAAATGCGCGCCCTCTGGCTGGCAAACCGGCGGATAGACGCAACTCGATCTTCTAAGCGAAGCGTTTGGCACCAAAATTCCAATCGTCCCGCGCGCACCACACTTGCCCGCATGTGCAATCTCCCCCATAACCCCGCGCCATGGCCAAGCAACTCGACTATCACACCATCCGTCAGATCTTTACCCGGTTTCAGGACGCAGACCCCGAACCCAAGGGCGAGCTTGACCATGTGAACGTCTACACCCTTGTCGTGGCTGTGGCGCTGTCGGCGCAGGCCACCGATGCAGGCGTGAACAAGGCCACCAAGGCGCTGTTTCAGGTGGCCGACACCCCGCAAAAGATGCTCGACCTCGGGATCGACGGGCTGACGGACCACATCAAGACCATCGGCCTCTTCCGCCAGAAGGCCAAGAACGTGATGAAGCTTAGCCAGATCCTCGTCGACGACTATGGCGGAGAGGTCCCCAATTCCCGCGCCGCCCTGCAATCGCTGCCGGGTGTCGGGCGCAAAACGGCCAACGTGGTGCTGAACATGTGGTGGCACCACCCGGCCCAAGCCGTCGACACGCATATCTTCCGCCTCGGCAACCGCACCGGCATCGCACCCGGCAAAACCGTGGACGCGGTCGAACGCGCCATCGAAGACAACATTCCGACCGATTTTCAGCTTCACGCCCACCACTGGATGATCCTGCACGGACGCTACCACTGCAAAGCGCGCAAGCCGCAATGCCCCACCTGCATCATCAAAGATCTCTGCCCGTTTGAGGACAAAACCGAATGACCAAGTACACGCTCGCTGGCATCGGCAACGCCGTTGTCGATGTGATTTCCCATGCCGATGACAGCTTTCTCGATCTCATGGGGATCGAAAAGGGGATCATGCAGCTGATCGAACAGGACCGGGGCGAGGTGCTCTATGCCTCCATGACGGAACGGCTGCAAACGCCGGGCGGGGCCGTGGCCAACACCATCGCAGGCGTCGGCGCGCTTGGTCTGCCCACCGCCTTTATCGGGCGGGTGCACGACGACGCGCTTGGCCGGTTCTATGCGCAATCCATGGCACAAAGCGGCACCGATTTCGTGAACGCGCCCATCCCAGACGGCGAACTGCCAACCTCGCGCTGCATGATCTTCGTCACGCCTGACGGTGAACGCTCGCTCAACACATATTTGGGCATCTCGACCGAACTTGGCCCCGATGATGTGCCGGAAGACGTGGCCTCCAGTGCCGAAATCATGTTCCTCGAAGGCTACCTCTTCGACAAGGACAAGGGCAAAGACGCGTTCCGCCAAGCCTCCCGCCTGACACGCGCGGCAGGCGGCAAGGCCGGCATCGCCATCTCCGACCCTTTCTGCGTTGACCGGCACCGGGCGGACTTCCTCGACATGATCGGGAACGAGTTGGACTTCGTCATCGGAAACGAACACGAGATCAAATCCCTCTTCGAAATCGACGATCTGGAAACGGCGCTGAACAAGACCGCTGACATGATCGACCTGCTGGTCTGCACCAAATCCGGTGACGGGGTCACGATCATCGGGAACGGCGAACGCCACGACATCCCGGTCGAAACGATCACGCCCGTGGACGCCACAGGCGCAGGCGACCAGTTCGCCGCCGGGTTCATCTACGGCCTCGCCACCGGCGCGGACCTGCACGTTGCAGGGCGTATGGGCAACCTCTGTGCTGCCGAAGTGATCAGCCATATCGGCCCCCGCCCGCAGATCGACATGAAACAGCAATTTGCCGGCGCAGGCCTGCTCTAGGCGGGCGGTGCCGCAAACGGCAAAACCAGTTGGGAGAGACCGGACAGATGCTCACCGACGGATACCATGACGTGCCAAAGGGCAAGGTCGCCACGGTTGTCACGCAGCTTGAGATGCGGGCGCGGCCCGAAACGCGCGATGTCCCGGTGCCAGACGGCTGGATGCTGACCCGCATCCAGACGCCAGCCGTGCCTTGGTACCGCGCGCTCTACATGTCCGTTGGGGCAGACTGGCTCTGGTTCGGGCGCATGAAGCTGCCTGATACAGAAATCGACACCGTGCTGTCGGACCCGAAGGTGCACATCTACACCCTGCAAAAGGACGGGACAGACGGCGCGCTGCTCGAACTTGATTTTCGGACAGACGGTGAATGCGAACTGGTCTATTTCGGGCTCATCCCCGCATTGATCGGCACAGGCGCTGGGCGCTTCCTGATGAACGCCGCCATCGAGGCCGCGTGGGCAGAGCCGATCAACCGGTTCCACGTCTTCACCTGCACACTCGACAGCCCGCAGGCGCTGGGATTCTACCGACGCTCGGGCTTCACCCCCATCCGCCAGAAGATCGAGGTGGCAGACGATCCGCGCCTCACCTTCGGCTACGACCGCGGGCTGGCACCGCACGTCCCGATCTTTGATCCTTGAAATCAGGCAATCAGGGCTGCCGCTGCAAATCCAGTTGTCAGTGACGACAGCTATGGGCGCGCCTGTGCAGAGCACTCACGCCCCGCCAGGCAATCCTTGACCTGTTCCACCTGTTCGTCCGTCGGACGTCCGAACAGAAATCCGCCGCAGGCATTGGTGTGCAGCACATAGCTGTGGCTGGTCTGGCGCAGAAACCCCAGCATCTCGCCCGGTGCGGGCTGCGGGCACCACGGGCCAAAGCACTGCACCTCAAGCACCACATCCGTCTCGAAGGGCTGGCTCACACCGCGCACGGTCAATGCCTCGCCCTTGAAGGTCGCGGGGATCAGGGTCACACCGCCCCCCTGTTGCGGCTTCGACAAGTCCATTTCGGGCAACAGGTCCGGATCAAACGCCAGCGTGCCCAGCACCGGCACATATCCGTCCTCGGCCGCCGCTGCCTCCTGATAGGCGTTCGTCACCCCGTGCGGCAGGCAGGACAAGGCAAAGACGGGACACGGTAAAACCGCCAACAAAGCACCTAAAACTCGCACACCGCGCCCCGCCTCTACCAAGGAGCGGGAGATGGCCCGCTCAACCTCGAAAGACATGGGGCACTGGCCCGTTGTTATGCAATATCATGTGACATATGCGGCGCGAATTCAGCTAGAACGCGAACATAGACATCGCGTTTGAACGGCACGATCGCATCCGGCAGGTCCGCAGGGGTCATCCACTTCCACGCCGAAAACTCAGGGTGCGCCGTCTCAAGATCAATGATGTCATCCGCCCCGGTAAAGCGCATCAGAAACCACTTCTGTTTCTGGCCGCGATACTTGCCCTTCCACAGCTTCGGGATCAGATCATGGGGCAACTCGTAAGGAAGCCATTCGGCGGTTTCGGCCACCACTTCGACCTGCGCCGCCGGGATCGAGGTTTCCTCCTCCAACTCACGCAAAGCCGCCGTCCGCGCATCCTCGCCCTTGTCGATGCCCCCTTGCGGCATCTGCCAGGCATCCTTGTACCGGTCCGTGCGCTGGCCAACCCAGACAAGGCCATCCCCATTCATCACCATGACCCCCACATTCTTGCGGTAGGGCAGCTTTGCGATCTCGTCACCGGTCATGTCAGCACCTTCTCCATCTCGGCACGGTCCAATCTCTGACCATGCCGCTCAACAGTCTCCCGCCGGATAACACTAAAACCCCGCGCCGCAAATGCAGGCTCCGCCATCAGCGATGCATGGACCCACACCCGGCGCAGCCCCGCCGCGCGGGCATCCGCCTCGACCCGGGTAAAAAGGGCAGAGAACACGCCGCGCCCCTGCCACTCGGGCAGAACAAAGGCGAGATCGACATAAGCCCCTTCGCGGGTCATGAACCCAACCGGCGCGCCCTGCGCTTCGACCACAACCGTCACTTGCCGCTCCAGCTTTGCGGCCCAGATATCTCCCGCTGGCGGCGCGGAACACCAGGCGCGGCGCTGCGCATCCGTGTAATCACTCTGCCCTTCGCGCACAGCCCGAAACATCACCCGCCCCAGCGCATCCGCCTCACCCGCAATCATGCCGCGCAGGTGCATATCCGTTGCCTCACTCATCACACCACCGCCCGCTCCATTATGTCCCCGGCAATAAACAGCGCCCTTTGCCGTCCCATATCTCCGTCCCACCGCAACCCACAGTGGCAAGCCCCAAACGCAAACACAAACCTGTCCCCGCGGGGACAGCCCGTCCCCATGACGCCGCGTTGCACGTGACATCCCGCGGGCTATACCTGAAACCAAGGGAACGTCACGCCTTGGGAGGACACCATGACAGCCTATCCACACATGCTCGCACCGCTGGACCTCGGGTTCACGACCCTGAAGAACCGCGTGCTCATGGGGTCCATGCACACCGGACTTGAAGAAACCAAGGACTGGAACCGCGTGGCCGAGTTCTACGCCGAACGGGCACGGGGCGAGGTTGGCCTGATGGTCACAGGCGGCATCGGTCCCAACCTCGAAGGCTCCGTGCTGCCGGGCGCGGCCATGATGACGACGGACGAGGATGTCGCCAACCACGCCATCGTGACAGACCGCGTGCACCAGAGCGGCGGCAAGATCGCCATGCAGATCTTGCACGCAGGCCGCTATGCCTACGGTCCCATGTGCGTTGCCCCGTCGCCCGTGAAATCCCCCATCTCCCCGTTCCCGCCTGCGGAACTGGACGAAGAAGGCATCGAAAAACAGATCAGCGACATCGTCGCCACCGCAGGCCGCGCGAAAAAGGCGGGCTATGACGGGGTCGAGATCATGGGGTCCGAAGGCTACTTCCTCAACCAGTTCCTCGTCACCCACACCAACAAGCGGACGGACCGTTGGGGCGGCTCCTACGAAAACCGCATGCGCCTGCCTATCGAAGTGGTGCGCCGGACGCGGGAAGAAGTCGGCACCGACTTCATCATCATCTACCGCCTGTCGATGATCGACCTCGTGCCCAACGGCTCGACCTATGACGAGGTCGTGCAACTCGCCCAGGAAATCGAAAAGGCAGGCGCCACGATCATCAACACCGGCATCGGCTGGCACGAGGCGCGCATTCCCACCATCGCCACCTCCGTCCCCCGCGCGGCCTTTGCATGGGTCACGAAGAAACTGATGGGCAAGGTGGGCATCCCCGTGATCACCTCCAACCGCATCAACACGCCCGAAGTGGCCGAGGACGTGCTGTCCACGGGCTGCGCCGACATGGTCTCAATGGCCCGGCCCATGCTCGCGGACGCGCATTTCGTGCGCAAGGCGATGGAAGAAAATGCGGCCCAGATCGCGCCCTGCATCGCTTGCAATCAGGCGTGCCTCGACCACACGTTCTCGGGCAAGATCAGCTCATGCCTCGTGAACCCGCGCGCGTGCTATGAAACCGAGTTGCAGATCGTCCCCGCGGGGACAAGGAAATCCATTGCCATCGTGGGGGCAGGGCCTGCGGGCCTTTCCACCGCGCTGACTGCTGCGGAACGCGGGCATGCCGTCACCATCTTCGACCGCGCGGATGAGATCGGTGGCCAGCTGAACATGGCCAAGCAGGTGCCGGGCAAGGAAGAGTTCTGGGGCCTTGTCGACTGGTACCGCGCCATGGTGGACGAGATGGGCGTAACCGTGAAGCTGAACACCGAAGCCGACGTGGACACGCTCAAGGGCTTTGACGAAGTGATCATCGCCACCGGCGTTCTGCCGCGCGATCCCGGCATTCCCGGACAGGATGGCGACAACGTACACTCTTATATCGACGTGCTGCGCAAGCGCGCGACACCGGGCAAACGCGTCGCCGTCATCGGCGCAGGCGGCATCGGGTTCGACGTGTCGGAATACCTTGTGCACGAAGGTGAAAGCCCGACCGAGAACCTGCCCGAATGGATGGAAGAATGGGGCGTGGCCGACACAGAGGAACATCGCGGCGGGTTGTCCCCGCAGGGACCACAACCCGACGCGCCCGCGCGCGCGGTGACGCTGCTGCAACGCAAGGCCGAGAAACACGGCAAGCGGCTGGGCAAGACAACCGGGTGGATCCACCGTGCCGCGCTCAAGATGAAGGACGTGGAGTTCGTGGGCGGCGTGAATTACGAGCGCATCGACGCACACGGCCTGCACGTGTCCTTTGGCGACGCACGCGAGAACCCCACGCTGATCGAAGCCGACGACATCATCCTGTGCGCAGGCCAGGTGCCGGACCGCAGCCTTGCCGACGCGCTGGAGGCCGAGGGCATCCAATGCCACGTTATCGGCGGCGCGGATGTGGCAGCCGAACTGGACGCCAAGCGCGCCATTGATCAGGGCACACGGCTGGCGGCCACCCTCTAGGGCGGATCAGGATCCGCCTTACGCCCGTAAGGCGGACGTGTCGTCCGCCATCGCCTGACGGTTGCCGCGCGAGGACGGCGTGGGTAGCGTGCCGACATGACAGTCTTTGCCTTCGACATCACCGCGAACGGATCCAACGTGGCAACGGCCGACGCGCCGCCCGAGGGGGGCTATCGCTGGGCGCATTTTGATCTGGATGACCCGCACCTGACCGCATTTCTGGACACGCACGTGCCCGCCATCCCGGCGGCGGCGCTTGTGGCACCCGAAACCCGACCCCGCGCGGACCGGTTCGGTGACGGCCTGATGCTGAACCTGCGGGGCGTGAACCTGACCGATGACGGGCCCGAAGACCAGATGGTCGCGGTGCGCATGTGGGTCACGGCGCACCTGGTGGTCACGGTGCGGATGCGACAGGTCTTTGCCCTCGACACCCTGCGCGAGGATGCAGCACAGGGCTATGCACCCGCCACACCGATGATGTTTGTCTCGTCCCTGTCCACCCGCCTCATGGGGCGCGTGCAGGACACCGTGTTCGATCTGTCGGGACGCGTGGACGGGATGGAGGACAGCGTGCAGGACGACGACAGTCCCCTGCCACCCGAACTGGCCGAGGAACGGCGCATGGCGATCCGCCTGCGCCGCTACCTCGCCCCGCAACGCGACGCCCTTGTGGCGCTTGTGGGCACCGACAGCCCGCTGATGTCCCAAAGCGCACGTGACCTGCTGCGCGAACAGGCAAACCTTGCCAAGCTGAACGTCGAAGAGTTGGAAGGGCTGATCGCGCGCATGACCGCTGTGCAGGATCACCACACGGCCCAAGCGGCGCTATTGCAAGGCCACAACGGCTATGTTCTGAGCATCATTGCGGCGGTGTTCCTGCCCTTGGGGTTCATCACCGGTCTCTTCGGGGTGAACGTGGCAGGCATGCCCGGTATCAACACGTCATGGGCCTTTGCAGCGCTGTGTGCGGGGTTGGTGGCGATGTCGGTTGGCGCGGTGTGGGTGCTGCGCTGGCTCAAGTGGATCTGATTGGGCGTGGTGTTCAAGGCTGTCCCTGCGGGGACATCAGCGATCCGCCAAGGGGCGCACCTAGCAGCGACGTAAGGGTATCGCCGGCAGCCAGTATCACACTGACGCCGTGGCATTTGCAGGCGTAATGGTGACCTGTGCACTCGGACTGTGCATTTGCTGCCGAAACTGTCACGGTTTTGACAAATGATTTCATTTCACATTTCCTCCGGTGCATGGTGATCTCGGAGCAAAGTAACACCGTGGGACAGGTCTAATCACAAGCGCATCTCAAACATCCGTCAGCATCGTGCGCGACGGCATGGCTGCGGTCTATCCGCGGCTGTGGCGCTATGCTGTTGCGCTGACCGGGCGCAAGGATTGGGCCGACGATCTGGTGCAGACCACCTGCCTGCGCGCATTGGACAAGGCCGAGCAGTTCGAACCGGGCACCCATCTGGACCGCTGGATGTTCCGAATGGCCCAACGCGTGTGGCTGAACGAGCTGCGCTCGCGCAAGGTGCGGACGGGCGGTGGGCTGGTTCCTGTCGAGGACATTGACCTTCCCGACACATCTCCGGGGGCGGAAGTGAATATTCTGGCCCGTGACGTGTTGAATAGAGTGAACGCATTGCCAGAGGCCCAGCGTCAGGCTGTCTTTCTGGTCTATGTGGAAGGGTATGCTTACAAGGAAGCTGCCGAGATTATGGAAATCCCGATCGGCACGGTGATGAGCCGTTTGGCCGCTGCACGGAAGCGACTGAACACCGACATGGCCGAGGGAAAGGCAAAAGCGACATGACGGACATGCGCAGATTTTCGGATGAGGAGCTGACCGCTTTCCTGGATGGGGAAGCGGACGATGCCCTGCAGGCCGAAATCGAGGCTGCATTGGACGCTGATCCGTCCGTGGCCGAGCAGATGGCCGCGTTGGACGTGCCGCTCGCCCCGATTGCCGAAGCCTATGAGGCGCTGTTGCAAGACGCCCCGCCGATGCCTGCATTGCCCGAGCCTGTGGCCGCCCCGTCCCCGCGGGGACGCTGGGGGTTTGGCATCGGCACCTTTGCCACTGGTCTGGCTGCCGGTCTGGCCGTTGCGATGTTCGCGGGCTTCGGCACACCCGAAGAACCCGCCCCACGCGGGTGGGTGTCTTTCGTGGCCTCCTATCAGGCGCTTTACACAGCCGAGACGCTGGCCGTGGACAATCCTTCGCCTGCGGAGGCTGCGTTGCAGCTGGCCTCTGTGTCCGATGCGATTGGGTTGGATCTGAGTGCGCTTCCCGCCGCTGGTGATCTGACCTTCAAGCGGGCGCAGGTGCTTGGGTTCCGCGGCAAGCCGCTGATCCAGATTGCGTTTGCCCGCGCCGATGGCACGCCTGTGGCCTTGTGCATCCTTCCGTCGGGACCGGATGCGAAACCGGTGGATATGGGGCAGGCCGAGGGGCTTGGGCTGGCCCGTTGGAACACACCCGGATACGGCTTTTTGCTGATCGGTGGAACGGACACCGTGCCCCTGGCCGAAGAGGCCGAGACCTTCCAAAGCTGGAGCACGGATATCGCCACCTGAGCCGTTTGGCGTCGTTTCCATGCCATCAACGATCCCTGCAATCACCGCGATATTATCCCACCCCCGCCCAGATCGTGCCTTTATTCGCCCGCATACCTGATCCTCAACAAGCATGGATTGAGAGGCAGCAGGCATGGATCGCCTTACCGAGATGGAAGCATTTGCCACGGTCGTGGACCAGGGTGGCTTTACCGACGCGGCCAAGAAGATGGGGATTTCGAAATCCGCCGTCTCAAAGCACGTGTCGTCGCTGGAGGCGCGGCTTGGCGCCCGCCTGCTGAACCGCACCACCCGCCGTGTCAGCCCGACCGAGATTGGTCTGGCCTATTACGACCGCGCCCGCCGTGTTCTGAATGATGCGGGCGAGGCGGATTCGTTGGTGACCTCCATGCAATCGGCACCTTCGGGCCTGTTGCGTATCTCGGTTGCGACCGACTTTGGTGTGAACCACCTGTCGCCGCGTTTGTCGGAGTTTCTGGCCGACTTCCCGGACATCACCGTCAACATGGTTTTGAACAACCGGTATGTCGAACTGATCTCTGAAGGGTTCGACATGGCGATCCGCATCGGAGAGCTGGAAGACAGCACCCTGCGCGCCCGGAAGCTGACCGAAACGACCAAGCGTATGATCGCGAGCCCGAAGTATTTCGAGCAATACGGTCGCCCTGAAAAGATTGACGATCTGAACGAACACAAGCTGCTGCATTACTCCAACCAATCGTCGGGCAATGTCTGGAAGCTGACCGCGCCCTCGGGCGAAAAGCGTCAAGTGCGCACCGCCGGGTGGCTGAGTGTGAATGACGGGCAATCCCTGCTGAACGCCGCGATTTCGGGCCTTGGTATCGCATACCTACCCAGCTTCCTCTATGCGGACGCGCTGGAGCAAGGTCTGGTCGAGGACGCCATTCCCGACTTGCCCATGGAAACCCAAGGCATCTATGCGGTTTACCCTCCGGGTCGGTTCACGCAGCCCAAGGTCCGTGCCTTCATTGATTTTCTGGTCCATGCCTTTGCAGAAAAAGGTCCATCGGACTGGTAAGATATAACCATCCTCCCCTCGGTTATGAAACTGACCCCGGTGCACACGCGCCGGGGTTTTTTCGTGGGGATGAGCGGCGGGGTGATAGGTTGGTTCAGTGTCGGACACTGGGGGATGCAGTGTTTAACACTGCCAGCCACTTCAGCCGCAATTGGGTCGTGCTGATCCGCTATGCAATGCTTTTGGTACGCGCCTGTGGCGTTGTGCAGAACCGCTTTACTCTTCGACCGGCGCGGGCAGTGCCTCAATACGGGCGATCTCTGACCGGGCGATGTCGAATTGCGGGCGTGTGTCGTCAGCGCCTGCAATCTCGAGTGCGCGGTTGTATTGGGCGATGGCCGCCTCGCGTTGATCAAGGGCGCCGTAGGCCTGGCCGAGGTGGAACTGAACAATAGGGTCCGAGGCCAAAGCGGATGCTGCGGCTTCGAGATAGGGCAGCGCTTCTTCGGCGCTGCCACGGCGATAGGCAATCCAGCCATACGTGTCTTGCAGCGCCGGTTCATTTGTGTCGCGCAGCCGCCGTGCCACGGTCCAGGCGCGCTCAAGGCTCGCGTCATCGGTTTTGTGCGTGGCGAGCAGGCTGGCCAGGTTGTTGGCCGCAATCAGATCACCGGAATTGTTTTCGTAAATCCGCTCGTAATTTGCGATTGCGCCATCGATATCGCCTGCGGCTTCCAGTTCGACCGCCTGTGCCCACAGCAGCGTGCGGTTTTCGGGATCAATGGCGAGACCGTCCTGCAAGGTCCGGGTGGCCTCGGCGTTCTTGTTTTGAATGCGCTGCAACCGATAGACCTGCGTCCAGATGCGCATGCGGCTGGGGTCTTCTTTCAGCAACCCTGTCAGCAGCGTTTCGGCCACATCAGGCGCACCGTTGGCGGCGTGAGACGCGGCCAGAATGAATTTGAGCGCGGGGTTGTCGGGGTTTTCGGCGGCGAGTGTTTTGGCCTGTGCCAGCGCTTTGGTTGTCTGACCGGAACTCAGGCGGGCGCGCAGCAAGGCAATCTGTGTGTTCACGCCAGCATCTTCGCGCGCGGCCAATTCTTCGAGGAACCCAAGCGCTTGTTCGACCCCTTCGCGGCTGCCCAAAATGCGGGCCTCGAGCGCATTTGCGACAGCCAGCGTGCGGGCTGTTCCAAGGCTGCGCAGTCGTGACAACACCTGATCGGCCCGAGAGTAGTCTTCGGAGGCCAGATAAATCTCGCCCAGCAACACCAGAATGTCGGGATTGCTCCGGTCGCGGCGCAAGGCGGGGATCAAAACCTCTTCGGCGGCCAGATAGCGTTCGTCGGCGGCCAGCGTACGGGCATAGCGCAGGGAAGGGGCGGGGGCGTTGTTGGACGCATCAACGGCAAGGGCCATGAAGTCGCGGGACAGATCGCGGTTGCCTGCGCGCGCATAGGCGTTCGACATCAGGTTGATGGCTGCCACGTCATTGGGCGCCGCATCCAGCACCAGACGCAAGATCGCGATGGCACCGTCCGTGTTGTCATTCTCGATCATCCATGCCGAACGCATCTTGAGCGCCGCGACATTTGATTCATCCCCCTCCAGCACCGTATCGACCAGACGCTGCGCGCCGACGGCGTTGCCTGAACGGACAAGCATCTGGGCCAGGGTGATCCGGATCTCGTCGGCATTGTCGGATGGGGTGTCCCGGTCGAGGAGCGCTTGCAGGTCATCGATGGCCTTGTCCTGCGTGCCAGCTTCAAAGTCGATAATGGCCAGCCGCACCCGAAGCCGGTCGGGGTTTGGCGATACATCCAAGGCGGCCGTCAATTCGGTGCGGGCTGTTTCGGCGCCGCGCACATCTTCGAGGAACTGGATCAAGCCGATGAAAAGCCGGGGGTCTTCGGCCGCGGGATCGGCAATGCTGCGAAAGAAGGCCTCTGCGTTGTCGAGCTCTTTTCGGGCCACGTAGAAGCGGATCAGGTCTTCTTTGGGTCGCTCGTCATCGGCAAAGCGGTCGACCATGTCCTTAAGTTGCGCCTCAACCGCCGTGAAATCCTGCAGCTGTGTCAGCAGGTTCAGGCGTTGGGTGTATAGAGTGCGATTGTCGGGCTTGCGGTCAATCATCCGGTCAAGCTGACCCAGCGCCTGTTCAAAATTGCGGTCGCGCATATAGGCGTCAAAGAGGATTTGCTGCAGGACATCATTGTCGGGTGCATCTTCGGCGAGGGTCTTGGCCTGATCGCGCAGGGCGTCACGCGCGGGGCCGTCGCGATCTTCGATGGTCTGCTGATAGCGCAACGCAAGGTCGATGATCTGGTTGCGCGGCTCCTCTGGCGCCAACTCGACGGCCTTGTTGCCGTGGCGCACGAACTCTTCCCAATTGCGCGCTTCAAAGGCGATTTCCGCAAGCAGCATACGCCCTTCAAGATGGTCGGGGACCTGTTCGACAAGGCGCAGATAGTGCCCGTAGGCCGCGCTTTTGTCATTTTGATCGAGCATCAGCCGCGCCATGGTTTCGCGGGCCGGGACATGGTTGGGCACCAGCGCGAACACGTTGCGCAACTCGATGGCGGCACGGTCCGGGTCGCCTGCGTCGATCAGTTCCAGCGCGGAGGCGAGGTATTTCTCAGCTTGTTCTTCCGGAGAGTCGCACGCCACAAGGACCAAGGTCAGCCCAAGGGCCAGCCCGAGTTTACGCAGGGATTTCAGCATGCAGTGTCCAAACTCGCAAAACAAGGTGGGCACAAATGCAGTGCCCACCCATCACACAACGATATGTAGCCGCTCATGCAGTGCGGAGCAATTGTAGCAGCGGATCGCAGTAAGCTGTTTCGATCAAAACACCGCTAGGTTAATAGCCGGTTGCCTTGAGTACGACCGAAACGGTCTTTGCCAACACATTCGCATCTGTACGCAGTGACATGGTCCGCGCGTAGGTTTCATCGAAATGAGCCCGGTCAGCGAAGTCACAGTTGTTGCGGTCAGAAATCTGCCACAGGCCCGTGATGCCAGGACGCAGCCAGTAGTAAGCAACGCCAGGGTATTGCGCCTTTTGCGACACCATCATGGGACGGGGCCCAATCAACGACATCGAACCGGTCAGCACGTTCCAAAGCTGCGGCAGTTCGTCCATGGACGACTTGCGCAAGAACCGACCCATCTTGGTGATGCGTGGATCGCACTTGAGCTTTTGAGTGGCGTTCCATTCGGCACGTGCCGCTGGGTTTTCCGCGAGATAGGAATTCAGACGTTCATCCGCATCGACGGTCATGGTGCGGATTTTCCAGATACGGAAAGACCGCCCGTTCCGACCGACACGCAGTTGCGAGTACAAAGGCTTGCCGCCGTCCAGCGCCACCACGAGTAGCATCAACAGGACGACGGGCAAGACTATTGGTGCAGCCACCACGACCAGAAATACATCCAAGCAGCGTTTCACATGATTGTGGTAGAAGCCGTTCAGACGGTCGCGGTAATGAACCGGATAGGCAAAAGAAAATTTTCCGTCGAAATTAACGGGTTGAATAGTCATTTTGAAAAACTCCCGGCCAAGTCAGCAGAGACCTGGCACGTCAAAAAATAAATTTAATGTCCTCGTTACGCTCAGGCGCAGACTTGCCCTCATGTCCTATCTTTACCATTTCTTAACTACGCTCCAAAGGGGAAAGGAGCGTGATTTTGCTCAAAAGATCGAATTTTTAGAAAAGGTTTGTTTTCGAATCAGAAGGTTACAACTTTAGATAGAATTGATTCATCTTTGTCGCGAAGTACAGAGAAATGTACGTGAAAAAGGCGTGAAACCTCTGCTGTGCTGCGGTGCTGCATCCGAATCATGATCGCGCGTTCAGCGAATCGTCTGACGCTCGCAGGGGCGTCTGGGCGCTGCCGGGTTCCTTGGTCCGATCCAACCAGACTGCGCCTCGATGGCGCCAGGCCAACACTTGTGCCGTGCGCGGAAGTCCCCTGTTTCCCGCGCAAGTTATTGCCTATGCAGCCCGGGCGCTTCGGGCATGGCAAGTGACGCCAATCTGCTGGCGGAACACTGCGTTATAGTCGGTTTTGTAGCACACTGGCTTTGGGTGAGCCGGGTTGGCCCCCATTGGTGACGCGCGTTCGCTGAGAATGCCCTCGGTTCAACATGCATGGCAGTCGTACAAGATTGTTCCGGTAGCGGACGGCGTACAACGCCAGCTGTGGCGGTCGATCGATGCCAACGGTGACCTGCTTGACATCTGACACTGAGGCGTCGGGAGCGGCACGTCGAATGCCAGGTTTCCGCCTTTGAACTGTACGACCTGTGACTGTCGGCAAGTCCACGCCGCTACGTCACTTTGGCCAAGATCCTCGCACGGGACACGCTATCATAGAGTGCACAAGGGGCGGAAATCGGTGCTAGGGTCAAAAGCGGCAGTTAAGACGGCTTGCACCCTAGACGCGTCCGGTGGAGTCAACCCTGAGCCTCAGCGGTTTTTTGCCATCCAGGAGCTGATCTTTGGGTCGTGTCGCCATTACCGCCGACATCGTTCGGAAGGTGGCTCAGTTGACCCGTTTCGTGAAATCTGACTGGATTAATTTCGGCGCCGTAGAAACTGCATGCCAGTTCCGGCGCCAAAGTCACTGCAAACGAAAAAGGCCAGCTGAAAAGCTGGCCTAGATCAGTAACTCTGTATGCTTTGATTAGCTGGTTTTGCGGCGGCGGCGCATCATCGCCAAGCCACCCAGACCGGTGAGGATCAGCAGACCGCCAGCAGGCAGCGGCACAGCCGACACCACATCGAAAGAGACGCTTTGCAGGCGGAAGTTGTCGCGCCAGCTGTCTGCACCAAATCCAATGATCGATCCAACAACCTCACCCGCGCCGAAGCTGTAGGTGTAGGGGTTTGCGTTGCCATCGTCCAAGTCCTGCTCGTAAATCAGGGCGGTCGCTGGAATATCAGTGTCAGTGTAGACGCCATATGCGAACGTGTCGTTGGCATCCCAGTAGGAGAATGTCACCGAGGTGATCTCTACAACCAGATCGCCGAAATCGAGAAGCGCGAATTCATCGGGTCCGCGACCATCGATCTGGCTGTTGTCGATGCACAGGTTCGACCAGCGGCAGTCATAAACGCCAAGGCCGCCGTTCTCCCCGGGGCCGTCCCAGCTGGACGTCCAGAAGTTTCTGGTGTTCCGGATCGTGCCGTCGCTCGACACATGCACGCCATCGACACCTACGGAAACCGTGCCGTCGGTGCTTGTGTATTCGTTTGTGCCATTTGTGTAGCCACGGTCGACATCGAAGTCGATCGTCGTGGCGCTTGCAACGGAGCCAACGGCGACAAAAGCAGCCACCAGACTTCCGGAACGCAATGAATTACAAATAGTATTATAAAAAGTCATTTTCACTTCCAAACCATTCTACCATTCAGCCCCCTTCCCAAGGCGCTGAACCCACTTCCTTAAAATTGTTATTAACACATTTTCGCTGTGTTGAGCAATCCAACAATAGCGCTCCAAAGCTGAATCCGCCCCCGTATTGTGCATGGATCGGTAACGATGGAGCCGGGTCAAGGGGGTATTTTCCACCCGTGGTTGTCGCTCTTCTCGCATGGGCTGTAGGTTCATCTTGCGCGCGAAATGTGACCGAATCGGGTGTCTCGGCGGGGTTTTCGCGCGGACTTCAACCACACCCGGTGGACCAAGTCATACGTTCGCGCAGGTTCCAATTTGTGATCGAAAACCACTGAAAGCGCCCAGCATGACCCGTGACCATTGGGTCAAACCTGAGGCGTTAGTTCCAGCCAAAGCGCCTTTCGAGCCCAAGGAAAAGCGTGTTGGCATTGCGATCTTCAGCATCATCCTGGGTGATCCGCACGGACGAGACTTGGCCGATCAGATCCCATTCCTGTGTCAGATCGTGGCGATATGTCAGGTCCAATCCGATGCGGCTGGTATCACTTGCGTCGTCGCCTTCCTCATCCCCGTCACGGATCGAAAAGAGCACATCGAGGTTGCCGCGCGATGTCAGTTGCTGATTGAAATTGAGGCTGAGCACGGAGTTGATGGTCTCAACATTGTCACGCGTTGTTGTGGGTGTCTGGGATAGGTCCGCGGTAAAGGTGGCGCGGGGCATCTCGTATTCCCAGTTCAGGCCAAAAAGAGGCCGTGCCCCAAGCCCGTCTGCACGGGATGCGCCGATGGAATAGCCGAAGCCGCCGCGCGGAAATTCGAGCGTGCGCTGGAATTGCACGGTTGTGCGCCGTCCGTTGACGTCGATGGGGCTATCAAGGACGAACCCGGCCGTTCCATTTGGCCGGGTCCAGGTCAGTTCACCATCCACGAACACGCCATCGGTCCGCGAGGTTTCTGCACCGGTTTCCTCGGTTTCTTGCCAGCCAAGCGCAAGACGACCGGTCAGCGTGGGCGTGATCTCTGAACGGAACTCGGTCCCGAGCCGCACAGATTGTGTATCCAGAGCGCCGGGGCCTTCTTCGTCGAATTCAGTGAAGGAGCCAATGAGCCCCAGCGACGTGGTCCGGTCCAACGCGCCCGTGATCGAAAAGCGGAAATCCCGTGCGTCTGCGTCCAGCAGAGACGGATCATCCGTGCCGTCATAGGTAATGCGGTTTTGCGTCAGGCTGTATGTGGCGCCCAATGGGGCGTCGACACCTACCGCACCGTCCAGTTCGATGCCGATGTTGCGACGTGATCCGCCGTCAAACGTGTCGAAATCGACGCTGTCCGCGCTGACGCCCGTGGCAAAACTTGTGCTGTCCAGCTCTGTGTTTTCGAATGTGAGGCCCACTCCGATGCGTGATCGTCCGACATCGCGGTCCCATCGCAGGCGGGCATCCGAGTTCTCGATCGTCTCATCCGTGTCTTGGCCCAGAACGATATCGCCACCGACGCCAAATATCAGCGTATCAATGGCTGTGCGCCGCTCCAGCGCGAAATCCAGCCGGGTCCGGCTGACAATACGGCTGTCACCATCCTCCAGCAGGTCGGGATTGTCGGACCACTCAAGGCCACTGCGCGCGTCCAGGGTAAATCGTTGAGCGCCTTCAGGCACGTCCTGTGCCTGTCCGGCTGGCGAAAGGGCCAGGACACCAAGAGCGCATGTGCCAAGCAGTTGCGCCCAGTATCGTGCTTTGCCCTTTATGGCCCGCTCGCGAGATTTATTCGAACAGGCGCCTTTCTGGTACAAGAATAACATCCCCGTCCTTCAGCACGATATCGTTGCTCAATGCAGCCCCGTTTGCCAGGGCCTTAAAATTGATTTTCCGGACCGTTTGAACGCCCGTTTTTGGGTTGGTGCGACGCAGTTGCAGCCGTTTGAGGGCCGCAAAGCGCGTCATGCCGCCGCCCATGGACAGCGCTTGTAAAACAGTCGTGCCGGGCGGCATTTCAGCAAGGCCCGGTGTGTTGAATTCGCCCAAGAGGTAAATATTGATCGTCTCTGGTTCGAGCGGTTCGCGTTCTTCCGGAACGACAAACACGAATACGTTGGGGTCTGTGGCGAAGTTACTGGCAATGCCGACCCGTATGTTACGTTCGATCTGCGGGATCGTCAGCCCGGCCGCGCGCAGGGTTCCGGCGAAGGGAAAGCTGAACCGCCCGTCCGGCAGTACGCGCACAGATCTGTTGAGGCTTGGATCTTCGAGGACCTGAATTTCCAGCGTGTCGCCTGTCCGCACCCGGTAATTGCTTTGGGCTTCGGCCACAGTCAGTGTGCCGAAGACGACGCTAAGCGCCAGAGAAAGTATAATAATTAAGCGCGCCACAGGTTGGGTCCCGATCAGTATTATGCTCGTTTCCCTATGTCCTAAGGTCAGTTTCGCGGTCTGAGAAAGCGATTTCAGCCCGTCAGACGCGTTTATTCGGCATATGTTCTCTATTTGACACGCTGGATGGGGCAGCGTGCGTCGTGCCGTTTTGGGGGTCTTGTGATCATGGGGAGGCTCTGCTCCGGGCGGGGCATTGACGATGGTCGGGGGGGCGAGCCCGCAACTCGGGACCCCAATAGCGGTCGGATCCGGCACGTTGACCACTTCAGTGCAAATAGTGCGTGCTCGCCGTCCGCTTCAACCAGAACATTCTGGGCTTTGGTCATTTGCACTACCGTTTTCAGATCTACTATGCCACCTCTTCTCATACGCCCCGCAGACAAGGCTAGTGCGGGCGGCCATTGGGCAGGAACAGGTGCGAAGCGCGCTGGAATTGACGGCGCAGCGGTAAGGATAGACGATGATTACCCCGGTACTTCTTTGTGGCGGATCCGGTACGCGGCTTTGGCCGCTGAGCCGCAAATCCTATCCCAAGCAATTTGCGGCCATCTTGGGTGAGCAAACCCTGTTTCAGGCTTCCGCACAGCGGCTTTCGGGTCCGGGCTATGCCCCCCCTGTGGTCGTGACCGCGTCCGACTTCCGCTTTATCGTGACCGAGCAGTTGCATCATGCGGGCATCGACCCCGGTGCCATCCTGATCGAGCCTGAGGGACGCAATACGGCACCCGCCATTCTTGCCGCTGCTCTGCATGTGGCTGCCAGTGACCCCGATGGGTTGATGCTGGTGGCCCCGTCAGATCATGTGGTGCCGGATGCCGCCGCCTTTCGTGCGACTGTCGAAACCGGGGCCGCATCGGCCCGTGCAGGCCAGCTTGTCACCTTTGGGATCACACCAACCTATCCCGAGACGGGCTATGGTTATCTGGAACTGAGCACCGTTCCTGAAGACGGCGCGCCCGTGCCGCTGACCCGCTTTGTGGAAAAGCCCGATGCCGAGCATGCGGCGGCCATGGTCGCCGATGGCCGCCATTTGTGGAACGGGGGCATCTTTCTTTTTCGCTCCTCCGACATCATCGCGGCTTTCGAGGCCCACGCGCCGGACCTTGTGGCGCCTGTGCGCGCTGCCGTCGAGGCCGCGACGCCCGACCTAGGCTTTCTGCGGCTTGCGCCCGAGCCTTGGGCAGAGGCCGAGGATATCTCCATCGATTATGCGGTGATGGAACGGGCCGACAATCTGAGCGTCGTGCCCTTTGAGGCGGGCTGGTCCGATCTGGGCGGTTGGGACGCCGTCTGGCGCGAAACGGGGCCGGATGGGGACGGTGTTGCCGCCTCCACCGGGGCCACGGCGATCGATTGCAGTGACACGTTGTTGCGGTCAGAGGTCGACACGCTGGAACTGGTGGGCATTGGCCTCGACAACATCATCGCCGTTGCCATGCCGGACGCGGTGCTGGTGGCGGACAAATCGCGGGCACAGGATGTGAAAGAAGCGGTGGCGGCGCTGAAAGAAAAGCAAGCGCTGCAAGCCACCACGTTCCCCAAGGAACACCGGCCCTGGGGGTGGTTCGAAAGCCTTGTCATTGGCCAACGCTTTCAGGTCAAACGTATCCATGTACACCCGGGTGCCGCCCTGAGCCTGCAAAGCCACCACCACCGTTCTGAACATTGGATCGTCGTTGAAGGCACGGCCAAGGTGACCGTGGATGACGAGGTCAAATTGGTGAGTGAAAACCAGTCGATCTATATCCCGCTGGGCGCCAAGCACCGTCTGGAGAACCCCGGCAAAGTGCCTATTGGTCTGATCGAAGTGCAGACCGGCAGCTATCTGGGGGAGGATGACATCGTCCGTTACGAGGATGTTTATGCCCGCCGGTGATGTGTGGACGTGGCGGCGACGCTAAGCCGTGAGCCGGTCATTTGTATTCGATCAAGCCGCGCGGCCGACTGGTCAGTCTGCGCAGGTGAAATTCGATCACACCGGCGGCTTCGGCAAACTGTCCCAGCACAACCAGCCCCGCACGTTCCCAATCAATGCGCCTGCCTCCGCCGCGCCGGGCCATGCGCAGAACGCGCAGAGGGTAAACAGCGAAAAGTATCAGAGCCAAAGGGCTTGTCAGCAGTGCAAGCAACAGGATCGCGATTGGCACCACAAGGCCCCAGATCAGGACCCTGCGCACATCTGCCACGCAGTGCTGTTCGGGCGGGGCACCGTGCATCGCAGCCCCTTCGGCCCAGGCATGGCCCGCCCGACGGGCCCGTGACCAGAACTGGCCCAGCCGGGTCATGGCCGCGTCGTGCCACGTCATCTCGGCATCGATGCGCCAGACCTTCCAGCCTGCAGCCCGCATCCGCACGCACATTTCGGGCTCTTCACCTGCGATCAGTCCCGGGTTGTACCCACCGATTGCTTCCAACGCGTCCATGCGCATCAAGGCATCACCACCGCAGGCGCGCGCCTCGCCCATCGGCACGTCCCATTCCCAGTCGCAGAGCCGGTTGTAGATGGTCGCTTCGGGGAAGCGTTCCCGGCGGCGTCCGAAGACAATGCCGACATCGGGATGGTCGGTGAGGAAGGTCTGCGCTGCATCCAGCCAGTCTGGTTGCAGTTCACAATCGCCATCCATCAGTTGCACCAGATCGGGCCGCGCGCCATGAGTGCGCAAGCGTTCAAGCCCTGCATTGCGTGCGCGCGCCGCAGTAAAGGGCTGCGACATGTCCAGTGTGACAAGCTCGGCGCCTGCCGTCTGGGCCGCATCCTGCGAGCCGTCGGTGGAGCCGCTGTCGACATAGATGATCCGCGACGCGGCCTGAACCGAGGCCAAGCCCCGGATCAGGCGGTCGCCTTCGTTGCGTCCGATGATGATCACAGCAAGCGACATGTTATCTTCTGTACAGTTTTGTAGTTGGGGCGGTTGTACCGCGCGTGATGCGCTTTGCCTGTCGGGTGTAGCGCGGACCTGCGGGGGCCGTTGGCTCTGTCGTGTCGCGGGCCACAGCTGCAGGAGCGGGCCGTGCATATCCGGGTCGCAGACGCAGGGCAGGCGGGTCAGGCACCTCTTCGTTGGCGGTGGCCGTAATGCGCCCCAATTCCAACCGTCCCCAAAGCGCCCCGGCCAACAGCCATTTGTCAGGGGTCATGCCAGAGTTGGGGATCAGGTCGATTGCCGCAGCAGTCAGCGCTGCGGCAATCACCGCCGTCTCCATCCCGATACCATCCTTTCGCCAGCGCCACAGCAGCAGGATCACCGGCAGGAACATCAGCCCGAAGCGTCCGATAAAGCCGAACCAGCCGGATTGGCTGAGCAACAAGGTCCATTCCCCGTCGGGCACCGCAAATTCGCCATTGCCCAGGTAAAGATTGCGCCCCCAGCTGCCCCAGCCAAAAAACGGGCGCTCCTGCGCGCGCGCCAGCAGTTGTTCTTCGAAGTTCAGCCGGTAAGCGAACGAGGCTGCGCGTTCTTCGTTCACATTCCCGGCCAAGGTGACGACCGTGTCGAGCGGGATGATCGAGGTGCCCCGGACAACGGGGTAGAGCAATGCGATGCTGACGATCCCGGCGGTGAGCGACAGAAGAACCCAGCGGGGCGCAAACAGAAGGATGGGACACAGGAACAGCGCAATAACCAGCGCGCCCAGCGATTTGGTGATCACCAACCCGATAAACAGCATCCCGGCCGCCATCAGGAAGCGCCCGCGCAAACGCCCGGTATGCACCCGTGCCAAGCCAACCGAGATGATCAGCGCGGTGGACAAGAACAGGGCGACCAGCAGCCCGTGGCTGAGAAAGACAATTGGGCGAAAGCCGTCGCCGCGCACGTGCTGCGACCACAGATGTGCAAAGAAGCCGTAGGTCCATTGGTTGAGCTGTGGTGACATCCGGGCTTCGAACATGGCCAGGGGGACATAGAGCAGACCACCTATGCAGAACCCGGCAAGGAGGATTTTCTGACCTTCGGGGTGGGCGAAGAACCTGCGCGCCAGCAGCAGTGGTATCAGGTTGACCATAACCACAAGGATGCTTGCCCCGGCGTCCTGCAGCCGCAGCCCCGGAATAAAGATGTTCTCGCCGACGATACCTCGGGGCCAATTGTAGATATTCAACTCGATCACCGGGTCACGGTTGGTCACAACCGTCATGACCGCGCCCACCATTGTCAGCCCGATCAACACCAGTGGCAGGCGCAGGCGCGGCACCCAGCCGTCAAGCCATTGCGCTGTGCTGGGGTCCGACGTTTGTGGCCCGCCGCGCCCCGTGTTGGAGGCCCGAGAGATCGCAATCAGTGCCAAGGCCAGCGCCGTATAGGCCGGAATGGAGATCTTGTTCAGCTCATAGAGTGCCGGCAGGTCGATGGCGTGGCGTTCGGGCAGGAACAGATAGCCCCCGAGGATCGTCACCAGAATGGCGACTTGCAAGCTGCGTCCACGACAGATCAGGCTGACGACAACCGGCCAGCTCAGCAGGGCAAAGACCGGAGGTATCATGCCTGCCGTCCCTTTCGTATGTCACATTGTATTGTGACCATCCTGATCCAAATCCTGTTAATGTAACCTTTTTTGGTTTTCGACGGGCACTATCGCACAAATCGGGTGGCCTGCGGACCTGCCCTTTGCCTGTCGGGAGATATTCTATGGCCAGTGTGACAGGTATGCCAAGGGCGGAGTAGCGGTTCATTTCGGAGGCGCGCAGATCAATTTCGATGCTGTGCTGACCGAAGTGGCACCGATGCGCCGCTGGCCCAGCAGTGTCACCATTGAGCGGGGCAACCTCCAATTCGTTCCACTGACCCGGGTTTTTGTAGAATGGGCAGGCGAAACGGGACTTTGAGCGTTGGTCTGCCTCATTATTGGCGGTGTTGATCGGCTGTTGTGTCCAAGCCACGCTGGGATCAAATCAGATCAAAAAGGGCTGTTGGCTACGTCATATGACAGCCGATTCCTGACCTCATATTGGTGCCTGACCAACGGCTCATACCTCTCGACCATCCCGCGGGGGTGAAAAGGTTAAGCTACGCACGCCATTTTTGAAACAAAACCGCTTCTTTGACCTGCTTTGTCTCGGGGATTCACTCTGTCGTCTGTTGATTGGAAGTGATATAAGGATGCGCGTTTGATAGAGCACTATAGAAAACGCGCCGCAGACTAGAGCATTCGGGTAGACCTTTGAAAACGGACCTTTATCTCAAGCATTTCCAGTTCCGGGAGCGCCCCTTCGCGCTTCTGCCGGATCCGGATTTCATATTCTGGTCCAAAGGGCACACACGAGCGTTTTCCGTTCTGGAATATGGGCTGATTACACAAGCGCCGATCACTGTGCTGACCGGCGAAGTTGGCGCGGGCAAAACCACGCTGCTTCAGGCGCTGATTGCGCAGGTGGATCGTGATGTTGTCGTTGGGCTTATCTCCAACGCGCAAGGTGGGCGGGGCGAGCTTTTGCGCTGGGTGCTGAATGCCTTCGATCAACACGCGGAACCTCAGGCCGATTATGTGGCGCTGCACCAGCAATTCGTGGATTTCGTTCTGTCGCAATACGCTGCCGGTCATTCGGTGCTTCTTATCATTGACGAGGCGCAGAACCTGTCTTCGGAAACGCTCGAAGAGCTGCGGATGCTGACCAATATCAACTCGGGCAAGGATGAGCTTCTGCAACTTGTCCTGCTGGGGCAGCCTGAGCTGCGCGAGATGATCTCGCAGCCCGAATTGCGCCAGTTCGCGCAACGCGTTTCGGTCAGCTATCATTTGGAGCCCATGGACAGGGCAACCAGCCGGGAATACATCCGCTCGCGTCTGTTGCATGTGGACGGAAGTGGCGAAGAATTCACCGAACACGCCATGGCGCTTATCCATCAGATCAGCGGCGGCGTCCCGCGCGAGATCAACAAGCTTTGCGATCTTGCGCTTGTCTATGCGGTCAGTGCCGACAAGATGGCGGTCGATGGCAAGCTGATCGAAGAGCTGCTGGCCGATGGGGTGATCCTGACGGCCCCGATCCGGCCGCTGTTCCTGTCCAACCGGTACGCGGTCGATATGCCTGACAATCATTCCGGGGAGGCTGCGGAATGACCTTGCCGCTGCGCTTTTACTGGATGCTGCTTTTGCGTCGCATGCCGTTGATGATGGTTCTGGTTCTGCTGTGTTCCGGGATTGCCGTTTTTGCGGCATTTACGCTGCCGCCGGTCTATTCCTCCATGGCCCGCCTGCAGGTGGAAGCGCCGAAGATCACTATCGAACTGGGACGCAACGTTGTCGAAACGGAAGCCGCCGAACAGTTGCAAGTGATCGAAGAGCAATTGCTGACGCGGGCAAACTTGCTGGATATCGCTCAGAAATATGGGGTTTTCGACGATATCGGCGACATGACCCCTGACCGGATCGTGGGCGCGATGCGGGAAGCCACCAGCATTCGCCGGTCCAGCGGGAGCAATCAGGCAACGCTCATGTCGATCTCCTTTACCGCCTCGCGTGGGCAGGTCGCGGCAGAGGTCGTCAACGATTACGTAACGCTGGTGCTGGAGGCCAACAGTTCCTTCCGCCGCGAGCGTGTCGAGAACACCGTGTCCTTTTTTGCCCAAGAAACAGATCGGCTGGCAGATGAAATTGATGCACAGTCCAATCGGATCATCGCTTTCAAAAATGCCAATGTAGAGGCGTTGCCCGAAGATCTGCTGTATCGGCAGGATCGCCAGTCCACGTTGCAGGAACGTCTGAGCCGGTTGGAGCAGGAACGCGCGTCGATCGTGAGCAACCGCAGCGAGATGATTGCCGTGTTCGAGGCAACCGGGCGGCTTGGCGTGACTGCGCGACGCGAATTGTCCCCCGAAGAACGGCGGCTGCAGGATCTGGAATTGGAACTGGCCGAGGCCCGCACCATCTACTCCGACACGAACCCCCGCCTGATCCAGCTTGTAGGCCAGATTGAACAGCTGGAACGAAGCATTGCCGGGGCAGGGCCGCGAGACGACGAAGACCCTGAAAACGCAGAGCCCTCGTTTCTGGATTTGCAACTGGCAGAGATGAACCAGCGCGTTCAGGAAATTGACCTCGAGATCGTGCGCATCAATGACGAGCTGGAACAATTGGCCCGCGCCATCACGGCGACTGCGACCAATTCGATCACGTTGGAACGTCTGGAGCGCGATCTGGAAAGCATCCGCACGCGCTACAACACCTCGGTCAACAACCTCAATCAGGCGCGCATGGCCGAACGGGTCGAAGTCAATGCCCAAGGCCAGCGCATCAGCTTGATCGAAGGCGCGGTTGTGCCGCAGGAACCGTCAGGTCCGCCGCGTATGAAAATTGCGGTTGCCGGAGTGGGTGGCGGCATGATGCTCGCTGTTGGTCTGTTTGTTCTGTTTGAACTGCTCAACCAGAAAATCCGACACCCAAATGAATTGCAGTCACGCTTCAACATCATCCCCATTGGGGTGGTCCCCTATCTGGAAGCGCGGGGGGAGCGGATCCGGCGGCGTCTGTACAAGCTTGCCGCTATTTTGGCGGCTATCGCGCTGGTTCCTGCCGGACTTTACTATTTGCACACGGAAATCATGCCTCTTGAGATTGTCGCGAACAAGATTCTTGGGCGCTTGGGATTGATGTAAGACGCCGGGGCTTAGCTCGCGGCGATAAAACGGACAGAGAATGGAAAAACTTCAGGCGGCTTTGGCAAGAGCTCGGTCACAGCGATCGGACACAGCGCAGATCCATCCGGGCCCCAAGGCGAAGCCCGAGGCGCCTGGGGCATGGGATGATCTGCCCCGTGTTCACCTGTCCGACGCAACATTGCGCAAGCACCGGGTTGTGTCGCAGGCCCCGGACACCAGCTCTGCGTCCTTTGACGTGTTGCGGACAAAGACGTTGTTGCAGATGCAGCAGAATGGATGGAGCCGGCTGGCCATCACGTCCCCGGAATCCTCCAGCGGCAAGACGACGATTGCGTGCAATCTGGCTTTGGGATTGGGCCGAACGAACAACTTGCGCACCATTCTGTTCGATTTCGATTTGGGCGATCCATCGGTTCATCAGTTTCTGGGCCTTGAAAGCCGCCACAGTCTGAGGTCGATCCTGAACGGGCGCGTACCGCTGTCGGACCATTTGCAGCGGGTCCGCGAGAATGTCGGCGTTGTCATCTCGCCCGAACCTGAAGCCGATCCAAACAAACTGATCCTGTCCGACAAGATCGGTGAATTTCTTGATAGCGTGCAAGACACCTACAAACCTGACGTGATGATTTTTGACCTGCCTGCCATCCTCGGTGGAGATCGCGCACGGGCGTTCCTGAAAAACACCGATTGCGCGCTGATCGTGGCACTGGCCGAGAAAACGCGGTTCAACCAACTCGATGTCTGTGAACGCGAAGTTGCCGAAAGCACCAACGTGTTGGGAGTTGTCTTGAACGGCTGCCATCCAAGTGCGGTCAAGGCTGAATAGGGCGTGGTGGGCCTGTTTTGTGAACCGATGAAAGCTGGGTAGGTATGTTCGGTATTATCCAGCGGCAGTTCTCCGGCGACGGAATGGGTGCGCGGGTCATGCGTGGCTCTGTCCTGACCTTTCTGGGTTTTGGTGGAGGGCAGTTCTTACGGCTCCTGTCGAACCTGATCCTGACGCGGCTTCTGTTTCCCGAAGCCTTTGGTCTGATGGCAATCGTGTCCTTGTTTTTGGCAGGGTTGCAGATGTTTTCCGACGTGGGTCTGGGCACCAGCATCGTGCGATCAAAGCGCGGGGATGACCCGGTCTTTCTGAACACGGCCTGGACATTGCAAGTGATGCGCGGCGTCCTGTTGGGCCTCATTTGCTGCGCGATTGCAGGCCCCGTCTCTCGGTTCTACGGAGAGCCGATCCTGTATGAGCTGATGTTCGGTCTCGCCTTCACCGTCTTTATCATGGAGATGCGGTCCACCCGTATCGGGACCGCGTCCCGCAACATCCATCTGGGCCGCGTGACCTTCCTTGATCTGGGCTGCCAGTCGGTGGCGATTGTCGTCATGGTGGTGCTGGCGTGGGTCTGGGAAACGGTCTGGGCGCTGGTTGTGGGCATGATGGTGCAACAGGCGTTGCATGCGGTGCTGTCGCATCTGGTGCTGCCCGGTCATCCGAACCGTTTGCGGCTGGAGCGGGCGGCCTTCTGGGAGCTGTTCCATTTCGGCAAATACCTTTTTGTCAGCTCCGGCCTTACCTTCATCATCGAGAACGGCGACCGCATGTTGCTGTCGAAATTCTTCACGCTGGCCAATCTGGGCTTTTACAACATCGCGTACTTCTTTGGCTCTGTGCCGCTGATGCTGATGGGCAATTTTGCGGTGCGTGTGGTCTATCCGCTTTATTCGGCCCGACCCCCGGCCGAGTCAGAGGCCAATCGCCGTGCGTTGTCCAAGGCGCGGTTCGGGCTGACAGGTCTGCTGTTTGCCATGCAGTTCGTGCTGGCGCTTTTGGGCCAGTGGCTGATCGAGTTGCTTTACACCACCGAATACTGGGCCGCGGGTCCAATCCTGGTGGTGATGAGCGTCTCGTTGATGCCGAGCCTGATCATTCGTGGCCACGCCTTTGTGCTGCTGGCTGTTGGCAGGTCGGGTCTTTTCACCGCCTATCAGGCGTTGCGTGCGGTGCTGCAAACCGGGCTTCTGATCGTAGGCGTGATGAATTTTGGCTTGATCGGGGCACTGGCGGCCCAACCGCTGGCAGCGATCCTGAGCTACCCGGTGCTTTATTACCTGATCCGGCCCTACCGCGCCGAAGACCCGCTGCATGACGGGGTCTTTATGGCTCTGACCATTTTGTGCGGGTCGCTGGCGTTCTGGATCAATCAGGACGCTTTGCTGCATGTCCTGTCGATCCAGTGATCAGTCCCCGCGCACTCCGCTTGGTGCATAGGCGCTGACCACCTGCCAGACGGTGTCCTGCATCGCGGCGGCAAGCTCTGGTCCCGGGTCTTGGGCGGGTGAGCCATCCGATTTCAGCAAAGCATGTGGCAAGCCCACGGGGCTGCGCCCGTACAGCACCGCGTAGTGGGTCAAAGCCATCAGGTAAGCGCCATAATCGTTAAAGTGTATCGTGTCGGAGAAAAGATCCTCGCGGGTTTTGACCGGCCCGATGCCGCCAGCCGCCTCAAGTCGGCGCACAAAGGCTGCCATGACCTGTCCGCCGGGAATGACATAAATGGGTTGGGTCACATCGTCATGGGCGAGCGCGCGGCGCAGAATTTCGGTTTCCCAGTATCGGTCCAGATCCAGATCCAACCGCGTGAGCCAGCCTTCGGGGTCATCCAGATTGTGCCAGGTTTCATACAGGTAGACGCGGGTTTCGGGGTTACCAGCCCAAGTTGCGGTCGCCCATTTGCGCAGGTAATCCTGCGAATTGTGGTATTCTATGCTGTCGCGGATTTCGACCGTCTCGGTCAGGACAATCGCGTCGTATGATCCTTCGGCCAGCGCCTCGTGCGGGTCGCGATATTGCGTGTGCTGGTTTTCCTGTTCAAACCCTTTCACCGGCATATCCGGTTCCCAGTGTTCACGCAGCATGGCGCCCCAGCCAAGCTGGCTGTTGAAGCTGTGTTCCGCCCCGCCCAGTTGCTCAAGCATGACCGGCATGTCGCGCCCCACCAGGCTATGACCCAGATGATACACCGACAAACCTGACGCAGGCGGCTCAAGTGGGGTTTCATAAAGTTCGGCGAAGTCGGCATCGGCCAGGGGCTCCGGCCCACCGCAGCGGGTTGTTAGTCCGCATGCTGACAGAAAGAGCAGGAGCAGTGTGGCGGATTTGCGTTTGAGACGACGTAAAGGCATGGGAACAACGTGTTTTGGTGACAATGAAGACTTCATTCGATATGTGTCCCGTCATTAGGTCAATGCAAGACCGGACGACAGCATCCGTTTTGATGATGTGACGACGGGACACACTATTTCATGACGAAATCAGGAAAGTTGCTTATTTATGCGCCCGTTCCGCTGGTGCAGACAAAGGATGGTCTGCATCTGGAAGGACAGGCCTGTAATGGGCTGCGGTTGTGGGCCGAGCATTTCGATGAAGTTGTCTGTATGAACCCGGTCACGACGGGGCCTTTGCCGGACGGCTGGATCCCCATCGATCAGGCCGGTCTGGACATGCACCGCATCCGGCTTGTTCCTCTGCCCATGGCCTATCGGCCGGATCAGTTCTTTCGCCATTTTCGAGCCTGTCGGGACATCATTCGTACTGAGATCGCCAATGCGGACTACCGGTCCTTTTCGATTGGGGGTCTGGCTGGCGATTGGGGTTCGGTTGCGGCGTGGCAGTCGCACCGGGCGGGGCTGCCCTTTGCGATCTGGACGGACCGGGTGGAATCCGAAGTTGTACGCCGGACCGCTGCCAGCAGTGATCTATGGCGGCGCAGGCTGCGCGCCCGGCTGGAACATCGCCCCATGTGGTGGTGGGAAAAGTTCATCATCCGCCGCGCGGCACTGGGCCTGTTTCACGGCAAAGAGACCTTTGACACCTACGCGCCCTACTGCAAACAGCCGCAGCTGGTGCATGACATCCATATCAACAAGGCGGATCATATCACGCCTGATCAGGTTCAGGCAAAAAGTGCCGCGGTTTCGCAGGGTCCCCTGAACATCGTCTATACAGGCCGGGCCAGCGCCATGAAGGGGCCTCAGGACTGGGTTGGTGTGTTGGATCGCCTGAATGCACAAGGCGTGGACTTCAAGGCGACCTGGTTGGGCGATGGTCCTGATCTGGCCGAAATGAAGTCTCTTGTCGATGCAGCCGGGCTGAAGGAGAAAGTCCATCTTGCCGGGTTTGTGGAGGACCGCGACACGGTCATGCAACACCTGCGAGAGGCGCATATCTTCCTGTTTTGCCACAAGACCCCTGAATCGCCTCGCTGCCTGATCGAGGCGTTGGTCTCAGCCGCGCCCATTGTCGGATATGAGGGGTCTTTTGCCCGCGATCTTATTGCGGAGCATCAGGGCGGGCGGCTTGTGCCGTTGAATGATGTCGACGCCTTGTCAGATGCCGTGGCCGCGCTGGACAAAGACAGGGCTGCGCTGGCCGACCTTATCGTCCGGGCCGCCCGCGATGGGGCTCCGTTTGATGACGAAAGCGTCTATGAGCATCGCTGCGAGATCATCAAGACCTACCTCTAGCGCTTGACCTGAACGCGATAGGAATAGCTCAAGTTTGGAGGTCGACCGTTGCCATTGCTTGACGGCCAGCCAAACCGCCCGCCGAAAAATCGGGCAGCGTTTGTTGTATGTGTTGGCCGTAGCGGCACTATCCGCCTTTGCGACGCGCCGCCCGCATGGCCCGGCGTTGTGCCATCGCATCGGCACGGGTGGCGGGATGCTCTGCAGCAACTGCCGGTGCGCCGACGGGTTCGGGCACTTTTGCCGGTTCGGGGGGCGCGGTCGAAGCGGCAGGTTTCGGCGCCGCGGCGCCCAGCTTACCTTCCACCGCCGCTGCCAGATCGGCGAGAACCGGGAACCGGAAAATATCCGTGATCGACAGTCTGGTGACACCCAGTTGGGACTTGATCTCACGATGCGCCTGCACCGCAAGCAAGGAGTGCCCGCCCAGATCAAAGAAACTGTCACGCCCGGAGATATCAGAAACCCCGAGGATCGCGGTCCAGATCCCGCTGATTGCCGCTGTCACATCGCCGTCGAAACCGGGGCCGTCGCCCGAGGTGGTTTTCGCCGTCGCAGGGGCCGTCGGAGTGTTGGCCATTTTGGCCCGCAGAGGGGCGCCCGGCACGGGCAGTGCCTTGCGGTCGACTTTCTTGTTGGGCGTCAGCGGGAAGCTGTCCAGCGTGACGAAGCGACCCGGGATCATATGGGCGGGAAGCACCCCGGCCAGAGCCGTTTTCAGGGTAGGTTCTTCGAGGCTTCCATCCGCGAGCAGATAGGCCACAAGTTGTTGGACGCCGGGTGTATCTTCGCGCACCAAAACAACCGACTGGCGCACACCGTCCAATGCGTCGATGGAAGTTTCGATCTCACCCAGTTCGATCCGGTACCCGCGTAGCTTGACCTGAAAGTCGGCGCGACCGAGGAAATCCAGTTCTCCGCTGGGCAACCAGCGCGCCAGATCGCCGGTGGCATAGATGCGCGCACCCTTCTTGGTTGAAAACGGGTCTGCGACGAAGCGCTCTGCCGTCAGGTTTTCGCGCTGCCAATAGCCGCGCGTGACGCCATCGCCGCCGATATACAGCTCACCCGGCACGCCGATGGGTTGCGGTTCCAGCGCGCCATTCAGGATATAGACCTGTGTGTTGGCGATGGGGGTGCCAATGCCGACAACCCCCGCATCAGCGCGCGCTGTCCGGGTTGTGGACCAGATCGTCGTCTCGGTTGGCCCGTACATGTTCTCGATATGAGCCTCTGTCAGCGCATTCAGATCGCTGACCAATGCGCCGGGCAGCGCCTCCCCTCCCAGCATCAGGTGCTTCACCGACCCTAATGCAGCGCTGGCCTCATCATTCATCACCAGCATCCGCGCCATCGACGGAGTGCATTGCAAATGCGTGACCTTGTGGCGCGAAATCTGGGCCGCGATCGAGAAATCATCCGCCGCCGGACCCGCACCTGCATTTGCCGCGCGCACAACTTCGGCCAGTGGCGTCAGCGCTTCGAGGATCGTATCCACTTCGATACCGTAGTCGATGAGGCATGCAATCTCGGTCACGCCGATACCCTTCACCTCGGCGACCTTGGCCATTGCATCTTCGGTGGTGCCAAAGAGGCCGCTGTCATTGAAGTAGCGTTCAAAGGCGAAATCGAGGATGCCCTCCAGTTCTTCTTCGGTCAGAGACCCCAGATCCAACTGGAACGCGTTGTCCACACCTTCCGGGCGTTTGAAGGCAGGAAAGGCCCAGGCGTATTGCTTGATCAGCCCGGCGGCCGAGCGCAGGTAGTCCTTCATGGGTCCGCGCGCCACTTCCCGCGCTTCGTCGCGGGTGCCAGCCAGATAGGTGTGCAGCATCAGCGTCACCTTGAAGCGCGCTGGATCATGGCCTGCCTCGCGCAGCGCCTGATGGTAGAGTTTGATCTTGTCGCCGACCTCGCTGACCGACTGGCCCAGCAGGTGGGTCAGCACATGACAGCCATTGCGCCCCGCCTCTTTCCAGGTCTCGGGATTGCCTGCGGTCGTGACCCACAGATCAGGGGTTTTCGAGATGGGGCGCGGTTGCGTGACGACCTCGTGCATCTGCCCGTCCTTGCGCGGGAACGCCACCGGTTCCCCGGCCCACAGTTTGCGCAGATCGGCGATCTGGCGGAACATGGCAGGTTTGTTTTCGGGGGGCGTGTTTTCGGGGCGCAGCACAAAGTCATCTGGCTGCCAGCCACTGGCAATCGCCATGCCAGCCTTGCCGTTGGTGAGGTTGTCGATCACTGCCCATTCCTCGGCAATGCGTGCGGTATGGTGCAGCGGTGCCACGCACGAGCCTGCGCGGACCCCAATGTTCTGTGTGGCCCCCGCTACGGCTGCGCCGGTGACGGAGGGGTTCGGATAGGGGCCGCCAAAGGCGTGGAAATGCCGTTCCGGCGTCCAGACAGCGACAAAGCCGTTCTGGTCGGCGAATTTTGCGCCTTCCAGCAGCGTGCGATACTTGTTACGCCCGCGCCCGTCATCGTTGCCCCAGTAATAGAGACTGAATTCCATCCCGCCCGGCACACCGCCGCCTGTGTCGCCGTCTCCGGCCACCAGCGCCCGGCTCTCATCGCCGGACAGCACCAGCTTGAAGCCGCGCGCGAGTGTCCAGAACAGCTCCAACACGGAAATGTCGAAGCTGAGAGACGTGACCGCCAGCCAAACCCCGCCAGAGGCGTGATCGATCCGGTCATCCATGCCGACAAAGAAATTGGCGACATTGCGGTGTTCAACCATGACGCCCTTGGGCCGGCCAGTCGAGCCGGAGGTGTAAATCATGTAGGCCAGATCAGCGCCGCCGACACTGCTTTGTGGGTTGGTGTCGGGCTGGTCCGCCACGGATGCCGCGATATCGAGGATCTGTGCCGTACTGGAAGGCAACGTAGCTGCAAGATCTGCATTGGTGACGACCACGCCTGCCTGACTGTCTTCCAGATAAAGCGCCGTTCGATCCGCTGGATAGGTCGGATCCATCGGCAGGTAGGCACCGCCCGCCTTCAGGATCGCCAGCGCCGCGACCAGCAGACCGGAGGAGCGCGGCAGGTGCAGACCCACCGTGACACCCGGTTTAACGCCCATGCCGATCAGCTTGTGCGCCAGCCGGTTGGCGGCTGCATTGAGTTCGGCATAGCTCAGGCTCTCACCCTCAAAGGCGAGCGCTTCGGCCCCTGGCGTCCGCTCAACTTGCGCCTCGAAGGCCTGATGCACGCACTCTTCGGGGTCATATGGTTTGTCGGTGGCATTCCAGTCGACAAGTGTCTGTTTCCGCTCTGCCTCGGGCAGAATTGACAACGCCTTTGGATCATCGCTGCTGCTCAGGTGTTCCAGCAGATGAGTCAGCCGCGCGGCGTAAAGGTCAAGCGCGGTCTCGTCGATGCGGGCCTTGTCGCCATAGAGCGTCGTCCCGGTCTGCGTCACTGCCAGCGTCAGGGCAGATGGGCCGATCAGGCCAGCCTCGGCCGTGTCGCTGAAGGCCAGCGCAGGCAAAGTCGGATCCGTGCCCGGAAGACGCGCCAGCAGGTCGGCTGCAAACGGGCCGCGCGTGCGCGCCGCTTCCATGGTTTGCGCCAGCGCAGCTGTCATGGCGGCAAAGCTGTCCGTCATCTCGACCTTGACCGGAACCCAGTCACATAGATGGGCATGTGTGCCCGGCAGGGACAGCGCAAAATCGGCACGCGCGTCTTCGGTCATGCGTGCCATCAGAAGGGCAAAGGCAGTGCGGGTCTGGTCCTCTGACACGGTGGCAGACACGGGGATTGTGCGCGCCAACGGCTGCGCAGGGCCTGACGCAGGATTGATCAGGGGCAGATCAACAGGCGTGATTGCTTCCAGCGCTTTGCGCCAAGTCGGATCGGTCTTCGCAAGTGGGCTCAGAATTGCCTCTACATCCGCTTTTGCATCCGCCGAGGGGCTTTGCAGGATGGTTCCCACACGGGCAATGTCGCCGGGGGTTGCTGCATTGCCATCCGTGCTGGTGATCCGGGTCAGAACCAGATCTCCTTGACCCGTGGCGATGCCAAGCTGATCACCATCGGCGGCCAGAACCGCCCCAGGTGCCGCGCCCGAAGCGCTCTCGGATACATGGGCTGCTCGGGCCAGCCACAAATTGCCGCCAGCCTCGAACGAAGGCAGCACAAGCGGGTTCCAATACTCTCCGTGATCCAGCGCGCGGATTGTCCGCGCAAGATCAGCAGCCGGTTTGGTGAAATCCAGCATCGCGTCGGGACGGGCGTCGCGGGCGAAATAGCTGCGCAGGCTCAGGTCCTGTTTTTGCCGCGCAGGCTCTGGTTTCGCGAGTTCCGCCATCAGCGCCGGGAAGCTTTCGATCGCCGCACCGTAGCATTTGGTGTTCAGTGTCAGCGCGGTATCCTCGGGGGTGATGGTGATCTCGGCACGGGCCAGTACGTCACCTTCATCCACGCCGCCTTCGATCAGGTGCCAGCTGATGCCATGCGATGTCTCGCCTGCCAGCGCGGCCCACACGGGCGCGTTGAGCCCCGCATAGGCGGGCAGCGGTCCGTCATGGAAATTCACTGCGCCGCGCTTGGGCAGGGCCAGCACTGCGTCGGGAATGATGTCCAGATTGGCGATGGACAAAAGCCAGTCGCAGTCCATGCCGGCAAGCGAGTCCGCCAAACCCTTGCCCGGTGCCACTAAGGGCAACCCGGCACCCGCCGCCCAGCTTTCCACATCGCCGTTGCGCGTGACCACGGCTGAAATAGTGTGCCCCTCACTGCGCAAAAGCTCACCGCATTGGATCACAAGGCTTTCATGGCCGATAAGGATTGTGCTGAAAGAAGACATGGGGAAAATCCCTGAATTAAGCTCGGGTTTGGGGCGCGGGTACTGTGGGTTCGGGCACCTTGAAGGCGCGGTGCCCGGTCAGAAGTGCGCGCAAATCATGGATAAGTAGAGAAGACAGAAATCCGGGCGCAATGTTGCGTTGCTTGCGGGTCAAGGTGCAACGCAGCCAGTTCAGAAAACCGCCCAAGAGATGCACGACCGTCGCAAGCGCGGCATAGGCACGGCCATGGCTTTTCGAGAAATAATACCAGCGGCTATCGAACCAGTAGTCGGGTACGCGCTTCCATTCCTTCATGCCGGTGGAGGCAGAGCCGATATGCGCCACCTTGCTGGCGGGCAGGTAGTCGGTTTTGTACCCGGCCCGTGCTGCACGCAGGAACAGCTCGGTTTCCTCGAAATAGAGAAAGAAGGTTTCGTCAAAAAGCCCGATCTCATCCAGGACCGATTGGCGCATCATGACCGATGCCCCCGCCAACCAGTCCACCTGGATGGTTTCTGTCGGTGTCTCGATCGGGACCTTGTGGTTCTTCAAAAGGCGGCTCACCGGACCGAAGCGGATCGCGCCCTCGAACTCGCTGGCGATGGAGGGGAAGCGAAAACTGGTCAGATGCGTATCGCCTTCGGGGCCATGGATGTAGCTGCCTGCAAAGCCGGTGCCCGGCGTGGCCTCCAGATGATCGAGCAGCACCCGGATCGCATCTGCTGCCGGGAAGGCATCGGAATTGAGGACATAGAGGTAATCTGGCCGCGCTCCGCCCGGAAGTCCGGCCCGAATGCCCACGTTGTTGCCCGCGCCAAAGCCGCCGTTGCGGCCCGACTGGATCACGCGCACACGGCCGTCCGCATCCCAACCCTGTTTGGCCACATGTGCCGACAGGGTTTCGAATGACCCATCCTGACTGTCGTTGTCGACAATCAGAATCCCGCCCGCGATCCCTTCCATGGCCCTGCGGGCGGCGTCCACCGATTGCAGCGTCATGTCAGCGGTCTTGTAGTTCAGGATAATCGTCAGAACCGTCGGGTGCTCTGCGGTCATTCGGCCGCCTCCCGGAAGGGGGGGCTGCCCGGGGTGGGCCGCTGTGCCATTTCAAGCTCTGCTGCTTCCAGCACCTTTTTCATACGGGCTGCCAGCACGCGCACATTGGGTTCCAGCACCATCGAGTCGTGGTCTCCGGGCACCTCGTGAATGGCAACGCCGGGCACGAAACGCGTCCAGTCATTGTCGGGGTACATATAGTGCCGGTCCTTGTCCACGAGGCGTCCGGGTGCCACTTCCCACTGCGCGAGCAGGGGCGGCCGGAAGAGCGTCAGCGGGCCGTTCCATGCAGTCACCTGATACTTGCCGACGCTTTCCAGGAACGCGGCTTCGATTGCGGCATCGTGGAACTGCTGACCTTCCTCGGCAGCGCCATCCTCGTTGCCTTGGCGCTTTTGCAGTTCCCAGGCGATGCGGTTCTTTGCCCATGTCGTGACATAGGACGCCCCTTCGCCTTTGAGGTTCAGCCAGTTGATCATCATCCGGTCTCGGCGCGTCAGCGGCGGGCGCTGCGGCAAGGGCGTATCCAGCAGGATGACAGCGCCGATCTCTTCGCCCTCGGCCTCAAGCTGGCGCGCGATTTCGAAGGCTGTGATGCCGCCGCCCGAAAAGCCACCCAGCATATAGGGGCCTTCCGGCTGAACCTGCCGCATCTCGGCGATGTAGTCGGTTGCAGCCTCTTCAATGGTGCGGTGGGGGTCTTCATCACCGTACAGACCGCGGGCTTGCAGCCCGTAGAAGGGGCGATCGGTCCCCAGCAGATGCGCCAGGTGACGCAAGTTAAGCACATTGCCGAACATGCCCGCCACGAGGAAGAACGGCGCGCGTGGCCCGCCTTCGCCCGAATGCATTGGCACCAGATGGGTAAAGCGACGCGCGGGCTTGGCCTCGCCCTCGGACCCGCCAGTCTCCTCGCTGCCTTCGTCAGACACGCCGCGTTCGGCAATCAGTGCTGCCACCTTACGGATGGTCGGTGCTTCGAACAGGACGGAGATCGGGAAATCCACGTTCCATGTCTTGCGGATTTGCGCAAAGAGGCGAACCGCGATCAGCGAATGGCCCCCAAGATCAAAGAAGCTGTCTTCGGCCCCGATCTGATCGACGCCCAGAAGTTCGGCCCAGAAGCCTGCAAGCGTGGCTTCGATTGCGCCTTCGGGTTCCACATACTCGCTATCGAGCTGCGGACGTTCGAAAGTCTGTCCACCGCCTGCGCTGTTGTCCTCCATCTGTCCGGCCTGCGCAATCATCGCCGGGATTTCCAGCGAAGACAAAATCACCTGTGGTGTCTTCAACGCCAGCGCGCGCATGAACAGGTCGGCACCTTCCTCGGCCCGGATCCCTTGACCCAGATTGTGCCGAAGCCGTTCCTCGGCAGGTGACAGGGGCTGGATTGTCTCGGCGCCCGTGACGGCTGGTGCATCTTCGGTTGCTGCAAAGCCTGCTGACGTTTCCATGCGCCGGATCGAAAAGCCGCGAATTTCGACACAGACTTCGCCCTCGGGCGTGGCGAGCGTCACGTCAAAGCTCGCGATCTCGCCCGTGGAGCGGTTTTCGCCGGCATTGCGGACCCAGGATACGATGCTGGCAGGCAGATCGCGGAACACTTTCACGGAGCGGTAATTGACCGGCACCCACAGATAGGCCTGCGGGTCATAGCCATCGATCAGACCCATGGCCCAGCCCGTGGCCAGATCCATCAGGCCGGAGTGTAAGCGATAGCCCGCCTCAAGATCACCTGCCGCAGCTTCGGGCAGGGCAAGTTCGGCGAGGCCCTCGCCGTTCCCCAGGGCCGTGGATTGCAGAACGCGCCATCGGGGGCCAAACTGCAAATGCGCCTCTTGCGCGCCTTTCAGCGCCCCACCTTCGGGTGCGCGTACAGGTGTGGCACAGCGTGCGGCAATCCCGGCGACATCAATGGGTGCGGGCGTACGCATCGGCAACAGCGACAAATGCGCTTGTGCATTCATCTCGGTTGCACCGTCAGGGCCGCTTTGCACTTCGAGGTCGTAGCCCGTTTCGCTGCGCGGCAGACGAAGGGTGACGGATCGGGTCTCACCTTCGCCAACAGCCAATGGTCGCAGGAAATATAGATCGCGGATTTCGAATGCGGCGGTCTCCCCTTGCGCACGCAGCGCCTGAGCCGCCAGATCCAGATAACCGGTGCCAGGCATCAATGCATCGCCAGCACCTGTCCGGTGATCATGCAGTACCCAGCGATCGGCGACCGTGTAGTTGGCCGTAAAGATGCGGTGCCCTGCCGCGTCGAATGTCTTTTCGTCCAACAAGGGCACATTGGCGGGTAGAACAGGGGCTTCCTCATTGGCCCCGGTGCGCGCCGCCATGGCGTCCGCTGCCATGCCGGTGTCAGCCCAGATGCCCCAACCGATGGCTTGCACGTGCGTTTTGCCGCCCGCGCGGGCCTTGGCGTAGGCGTTGAGATATTCATTGGCGGCCACATAATCGACCTGACCCGCAGGCGCTGTCGCTGTGGAACTGGACGAAAACAGGACCATCCAGTCCAGATCACCATCTGGCCAGACATCCTCAATGACCCGCGTTCCATGCAGTTTGGGTGCAAAGACATCTTCGATCTCGGTAATTGTCTTGGTCTGGATCAGACCATCCTCGATCACGCCAGCGGCATGGATGATGCCCGATACCGGACCCATCTGTGCTTCGATGTCGGATCGCAGGGCGCGCATGTCTTCGACGTTGGACACATCACCGGCGAGGCAAAGGACCTCGCCGCCTGCCGCTTCCAGCGCTTGCACCGCCTTGATCCGGCGCGGCAGAGCGTCGCCCGGTGCAGTGTTGGCCAGAACCTTGTCCCAGTCTTTCCTTGGTGGCAGACCGCCGCGTGACATCAGCACGATGCGTGTGCCTGCCGCCTTGATCATGCGTTCGGCCAGTGTCAGGCCAATGCCGCCAAAGCCGCCCGTGATCAGCACAACGCCCTTGTCCTTCAGCTGTGCCTGCCCGGTTCCGGGCGCTTCCAACGGTTGTGGACGCCAGGACATTTCATAGCGTTTGGCACCGCGCAGAGCGGCGGTCATGTCGGTCGGTGGCGACAGAAGCTCTTCCAACACAGGCTCTGTATAAGCAGTCAAGGACGGGTTCGTACGCCCCTTGGCCTGTGGCAGATCCAGATCCAGCGTGCCCACGGTAATCTGCGGGAATTCGCGCCCAATCACGCGAGCCGGACCTGCAAGTGTCGCCTTCTCCGGGTACTCCAGCGCCTCGCTTGCCACCTGTACGGCACCGGAACTCAGCACGGTCATGTGAACAGGATGGCTCCAGCCTTCATCGCCCATGGCTTGTGCAAGGAACAACAGGCTGAAGAAGCCCTGTTCCAGATTGCGATGAAAGAAACTTGATCCGGGTCGGAAGGTTTCGCGTGTGGTGGCGAGCCAACCGTGCAGAACCCGGGTGGGCAGGAACTCCCGCTCCAACAGATCGCCGACCAATGCGTCATAACTGTCGCGCCCGCGTTCGGGTGACAGGATATAGCCGTCCTCGCCATCGCGGGCGAAGGTGTCACCTGCGCGCACGGTCAGGATCTCGTGCCCCGCCGCGGATAGCCGGGCGGTCACGGCATCACAAAGCCCCGCCTCATCGGCAAACACCAACCAGCGTTCCGGCGGCAGGCCAGTAAGATCGCCCGTAACGTCGATATCGCAACCCGCATAGGCCGGCTTCCATGCTGGACGCCAGCCCCATGTGTCGGGGTCGTCATTGCGCATCAGCCATTCTGAGGCGTTTTCCACTGGAGCCTGCGAAGGCTCGATAAAATAAGGTGCGCGCTGAAACGCATAAGTTGGCAGCGGCAGTTTCACGCGCCGCGCTTCGCCCCAGACCTGATCCCAGTCGATCTCTCCGCCCAAGGCCCAGACCCGGCCCAGCATCGCCATGAAGTAGGCGTCATCCGCCGTATCATCATTCGGATGGCGCAGGGATGAGATCACCTGATTGGCCTCTACATCCGGATGCTGCCCTGACAATGACGCCAGTGCTTTGCCGGGACCGACCTCAATAAAGATGCGGTTCTTGTCCGCCAATGTGCCGATGCAATCGGCAAAGTGCACTGTGCCGCGCAGATGTCCCACCCAATAGTCGGGGCTTGTGGCCTCGGCTTGCGTGATCATCTGGCCCGAGCGGTTGGAGGTGAAGGGGATTTGCGGCGCATTCAGCGTGATGGAGCGCAGATAGTCACCGAATTCCTGCAGGATTGGTTCCAGCATACGGGAGTGGGCCGCGATATCGATCGGGATGCGCTGGCAATCGACCTCGCGCGCCTCCAGCTCCATTTGCAGCGTGTCCAAGGCCGCTTGCGGACCGGTGGCAACCGAAAGGTTCGGCGCATTGACCGCACCCAGATCCAGATCATCGCCCAAAAGGGGCCGTAATGCATCCGCGGGCAGGGCCACCGACAACATGCCGCCCGCAGGTACGGTATCAAAGAGACGCCCGCGCAGATGCACGAGGCCAATGCAATCCTCAAAGCTCATCACACCAGCTACGCAGGCAGCGGTGTTTTCACCCATAGAGTGCCCCACCAGCGCGGTGGGTTGCACTCCCCAGCTCATCCACAATTGGGCCAGCGCATATTCGCAGATCATGATCAGCGGCAATTGCACTGACGGTCGGGTCAGCTTCGCGTCTGCGTCAGCCTCTGTGCCCGGTTCGGGAAGCCACAGTGCGCGAATGTCATAGTCCAACTTGGGGGCAAGGATATCGAGGCCCTTGTCCATCCACTCTGCAAAGACAGGCTCGGTCTCATAAAGATCGCGCGCCATGCCAGCGTATTGCGCGCCGCCACCGGGGAACATGAAAACTGCGTCGGGTCGGTCGAGTGCCGTGTGCGTGAACACCTGCCGCGGGTCGTTGGCCTCAAGCTTCTGGGCCGCCTCTTCGTGCGTTTCGCCGACCACCACGCGGCGGCGTTCAAAGGCATGGCGCCCCTCTTTCAGAGTCCATGCCACATCGGCCAGATCTTGATGGGGGTTGGCCCGCAAATGGGCGGCTAGCTTTTCTGCATTGCCCTCCAGCGCGGCTTTGGAGCGTGCGGACAGAAGCAACATCTGGAAGGGCCAGTCGGATTCCTCCGATGCTGCGCGTTCGGGTGCCTCTTCAAGTACGACATGGGCATTTGTGCCACCCACGCCCAGAGAGTTCACGCCTGCACGGCGCGGTCCTTTGTGGCTGACCCAATCGCTGAGCGTGTCATTCACGCGGAACGGCGAGTGTTCGAAATCAATCGCCGGGTTCGGTGCGTCATACCCAAGCGATGGCGGAATTTGCGCGTTGTGCAGCGACAGCGAGGCCTTGATCAGGCTTGCGACCCCGGCCGCGGTATCCAGATGGCCGATATTGGTCTTTACGGAGCCTATGCGGCAGAACCCGGTCTCATCCGTGGTCTCTTTGAAGGCTTGTGTCATGGCGGCGACCTCAATCGGGTCGCCCAGATAGGTGCCGGTGCCGTGGCATTCCACGTAGTCGATGGTGTCGGCGGTGACGCCAGACATCAGGTGCGCCTCGGCAATCGCTTCGGCCTGTCCGTCCACGGAGGGCGCCAGATACCCGGCCTTTGCCGCGCCGTCGTTGTTGATGGCCGCGCCTTTTATCACTGCCCAGATGTGGTCGCCGTCGCGGATAGCATCTTCGAGGCGACGCAGCACAACGGCGCCTGCACCCGAGCCAAAGACCGTGCCTTGTGCGCGGTGGTCGAACGCATGGCAGTGGCCATCGGGCGAGAGCACTTCGCCCTCTTTGTACAAATAGCCGCGATGCTGGGGCAGTTCGATCGTGACACCGCCTGCAATCGCCGTGTCGCAATCATCTGCCAACAACGCCTGCACCGCATAATGGGTCGCAACCAGCGAGGTGGAGCAGGCAGTCTGCACGTTCACGCTGGGGCCCTTCATGTCGAAGATATGGCTCACGCGGGTCGACAGGAAATCCTTGTCATTGCCGGTATGGCGCAGGAGGAACATACCAACATCGTCGACCAGATCCCTGTTCGAGCAGATGTTGAAATAGAAATAGCTGCCCATACCGCAGCCTGCATAAATGCCGATAGGCCCTTTGGCTTTGGAGGGCGGATGGCCCGCGTTTTCCAGTGCTTCCCAAGCCACTTCCAGAAACTGACGATGCTGGGGGTCCATGATCGCCGCTTCTTTGGGCGATAGCCCGAAGAAATCTGCGTCGAAGGTTTCGAAACCGTCGAGCGGCGCGGCGGCAGGTACATAGTCGGGTCGCTCCACAAGATGTGGTGCTTCGCCTGCGGCCAGAAGCTCTTCCCGGGAATAGTGACGGATGGACTCAACCCCATTCTTGAGATTGTCCCAATAGGCCTCGATACTATCTGCCCCGGGCAGATGCGCGGCCATGCCTATGATTGCAATGTCGGTCATGAATTACGTCAGCTCGAACTATGTTTGATTACGCTTTACTCAAAGAATACGCCAAAATTAGGCAATGAATGTGCCAGAAAAATTGTCCAAAAAAACACCGTGAGTCTTCATGGATTCTGACAGGATTGTCCAGTTGCTTGGCACATCATACTTACTTTTGCCCGTTTGTGCCGTGGCCAGATGCAGTTTTTGACCAATTTATCAAACGTGCAGGCTTTTTGTACCGGGTGTGACCCAAATACTCCTGAGATGAGCATGTTCGTCTTGGAAGAATCCGCCAGACTTGAACGGATTCGGGCCTTCCTGTAGGGAAAGCTTCGGGGTGTATTTTGGCTCTTCGACGGGACGGACAGTTTTTTTATGAGTATTTTCAGAATATTGGGTTGGGCAGGATGGCTTGCAGCACTGGCTGCAGTGGCCGCTTGCTACGTTGTATTGACAGAGTTGCAAGACACCCGGCGCGAGTTGCGTCTGGAAACACTAAGACTGCCACCTGCACCGGCAACCCGGCTCCCAGACACTTGGCAAGATGCGCCGTACCGGGTTCTTCTCGTCGGAGACAGCCGGATCGCTGAATGGTACGCCTTGCCCAATGAAAACAACGTGGTGTTCGCCACAAGCGGTGTAGGTGGGGAATCAACGGCAGAAGTACGGGAACGGTTTGCCCGTGACGTGCTGGCGCTTGATCCGGCCCCCGATGAGATCGTTCTAGCCGCCGGGATCAACGATCTGGTTGGCGCCAGTGTCCAAACCCGCAACGTGCCCGGTATACATGATCTGATTGCGGACCGAATGCTGGGGCATCTGGCCGCGATGGCAGAAGACGCCAGCGCGCAAGGGATCAAGGTGAACGTTGCGACGATCGTGCAACCGACCGAGCCGGATTTGCAACGGAGTTTGCTGTTCTGGGACGATGTACTTTATGAACTTGTCAGCGAAGCCAATGCCCGCATCGCGGAGCTTGGGTATGACGTCATCGACTTCAATCAGGCCCTGAGCGGTGGCGATGGCCCGCTCCCCGGCGAGTATTCCCGAGACACCCTGCATTTCAATCAGCTTGGCTACACCACGCTGAATGACGCCCTGAGCAAGGCGTTCTCGTCCAGATGATATTCTTTCAGCCAGTTTTCTTTGGCTTCTTTGCTGTTTTCTTTCCGCTGTACGGTTTGCTGCGTAATCGGCTGGCCCGGCAGAATGCGCTGATCCTTCTTGGCAGCTACATCTTTTATGGATGGTGGGACGTCCGGTTCCTGATTCTGATCACGATCTCGACCGTTGTTGACTATATCTGCGGGTTGGTGATCTCGGGGGACCGGTTTGGCGCAGCCGTTTGGCGTGCACCGCTGGCGTTGCTTGCGGCGGTCCTGGCTGGGATTGCGGTATTCGCGCCGGGTAGTCTGATCATGATTGCCAGCCTTACGGCACTTGGTATGGCTCTGCTGGCAGTGGCATTGGCGCTGACAAAGGAGATGCCGCACGACAGACGCAGACGGTTGTTTCTGGGTCTGTCGATCCTGACCAATCTGGGCATTCTGGCCACGTTCAAGTACTTTGATTTCTTTGCAGGCGAATTTGCCCAGATGGCCAGCGCGGTCGGATGGGAGGTCAATGCGCTGACCCTGAACCTGATCCTTCCGGTGGGGATCTCGTTCTACACCTTCCAGACGATGAGCTATACGATAGACATCTATCGGAAGGACTTCCGGCCGACCCGCGAATTCCTGCAGTTTGCCGCCTTTGTCAGCTTCTTTCCGCAGCTTGTCGCAGGGCCCATCGAACGGGCGCGCAACCTGCTGCCGCAATTTGCCGAAGCCCGACAGATCAAAGCGGATCGCCTGAGATCCGGCGCGCTTCTGTTCATGTGGGGCTTTTACAAGAAGGTGGTAATAGCTGACAATGTGGCGCCCGTGTCGGACCGTATTTTTTCCGATCCTACGGCTGTCTCGACAGGTGAGCTTCTAGCTGGGGCGCTGGCCTTTACCATCCAGATTTACTGCGATTTCTCGGGTTACTCGGACATGGCCCGCGGGCTGGCGCGCATGCTCGGCTTTGAGTTGATGGTGAATTTTCGCATGCCGTACTTCTCTCGCACGCCGTCCGAATTCTGGCAACGTTGGCATATTTCGCTGTCCAGTTGGTTGCGGGATTACCTGTACATCACGCTTGGTGGCAATCGTGGCGGAGCGTTTTTGACCTATCGCAACCTGTCCCTGACGATGCTTTTAGGCGGGCTTTGGCACGGGGCGGCCTGGACCTTCATCGCCTGGGGCGCCTTTCACGGCGCGATCTTGGTGATTTACCGCATTGGCGACGTCGACAATCGGCTATCGGCGATGGCTGGCGTGCCGCGGATGGTGGCCATGCTGACGGCAGGCGTCATAATGTTCGTGCTGACCGTGATCGGCTGGGTCTTTTTCCGAGCCGCAAGTTTTGCCGATGCCGCCCACATGCTGGCTCATATGTGGATGCCAGTTTGGTCGGAAAACTATGCCACGGTTTTCTTCTACGCAGCCCCGTTGATGATCATTGAAACCTTCATGCGTTTGACGGGTCGGCAAAACCCCTGGGAGCGAATGCCCGGTATTGTGGTGTTCAACCTATGCCTTTTTGTGCTGTTCTCTGTTCTGTTCCTTGATGTCTCGACGGGTCAGGACTTCATCTATTTTGATTTCTAGGCAACGGATATGACACGCTCGGATGTGACACGACGCTTTTCCCTGCTTCGCCTCATCAAATGGGGCGGTCTGGTTGTTGTGGGCGGGATTTATGCCTGCCTCTTTGGTGAGGTGTTCCTGCGCCTATTGGACCCTCAGGTGCGCATGCCGCGCTATGTCACGGGGACGGAGTATGGCATCCGGGGCAATATCCCCAATTCAGTCTACCGTCAGTCTACCCCGGAAGTGCAGGTCGAGGTTCGCATCAACGGGCAGGGCATGCGAAACAATCAGGAATTTGCTCTGGAAAAGCCGCCCGGCACCTGCCGGATCGCGTTGCTTGGGGACAGCTATTTCATGGGCTACGAGGCTCATTACGAAGATACAATCGTGGGTCTTCTGGAAAGCCGGCTCGCAGCGATGGGCTACCGGGTCGAAGTGCCGAATTTCGCCGTCTCAGGCTTTAGTACCGAAGAAATGCTGCGGGAATTCGAAGAGCGCACGGTGACGTTCGATCCCGATGTCGTGATCGTACAATTCGGCCGCGGAGATTTCGCGGACAACATGCGCCCGGGCCTATACCGACTGGATGAAGACGGCGTGCCGCAGCCCACCGGTGGCAGTTACCTGCCCGGCGTAGATATCAGGGACACGTTGATGAAATCGGCTTTCTACCGAATGCTGATCAGTGACAGCCACTTTTACAGTGCGATCCGGGAATGGGCTGGCAAGACGGTACAGAACATGCTGACATCGGTGGGAAACATGCGCCGGCAGGTCGCAGCATTTCGCGGGAAGTCCGACGCAGCACAGTCAGCCTCTTCTACCGAACAAAAGGTGCAGACAGTGACCCCCTACATGCGTCAGACCCGCTACACGTCAGATTTGCTGATGCTGAGCCGGGTACGCGCAGAGGAAGAAGGCATGGAATGGTTCATGTTCGAAATCCCCGCCAAGTTTTATGGGCGAGCCTATGGTAGCTTCGCAAAGGACCTGGATTTGGATGCGGCCACATCCGCACGGGTAATCTCGCCCATGTCTCTTTTTGACGAATATCCTGAAGATGCCGATCCATGGCTCTACCGCGAACAGGGGCATTCCCATTTTACTGAAGCGGGCAACGGGCTTGCAACACAGGCATTGATCGATGGTATGTTCAGGACATCCCCGCAGGTCTTCGAAGGCTGCCGGTCTTCATAAGGTGTGCTACGGGCAGAACTGTTTTGTATGGGAAAATCGCCCTATAATAACCTTGCTTTTTGCACAGACACAGTGTTGATCATGCGGTATTAAGCAACGCCTCGTATCGAGGTGCATTTCGAAGTTAAAAGGCATACTCTGCCAAAGCATGACACACGCCTGTCTTGATTGGATGCAGTGCGGTGCCGCCACATGAACATTTGACCGGATGCCGGGAGACCTGAATTTTGGCGACGTATTTAAGATCAGCTTCGTTGAACGAGCTTTGGTCCCTTTATAAGAGCAACTTCCAGGATATTAGCGGAACAGTTGCTGATGCCGTGACCGCCGCGCGTGAAACCGAAGACCAGATTGCACAGATGCTGGGACGGCCAGTCGAAGACTGCGACGTGCTGGAGGTTGGTTCCGGGCAGCGGTCTGCGTTCAGATATCTCTTTGGTGCCCAGAACAAGTATATCGGCATTGATATCGAACCCGCCCCGTCTGGCAGTGTCGTGAAGGATTTTCGCGATGATATTCGGGACCGGGGTTTTTCGCGCGCCGCCAAGAATGCGATCAAGAACGCAACCGGCCTGTCCCGCAAGTATGACAAGACAATGCGGAACATGATCGGTGTCGCAGAAGTCGACACAGAATTCCGCGTCATGGACGCCGAAAACATGGAGTTTGCGGACAACAGTTTTGATGTCGTGGTCTCTCACAATGTGTTTGAGCACCTTCCGGACCCGGTTGCCGTGATGCGGGAAGTGGCGAGGGTCCTACGGCCAGGCGGTGTCGCGCATATCCAAACGCATCTTTATACAAGTGACAGTGGCGCTCACGACCCCCGTATCTATGCCGGGGACAGGGAGGGATATCCCTATTGGGCACATCTGCGCGCCGAGACCGAACATATGGTCAAGCCAAACTGCTACGTGAACAAAATCCGCCTGGACGATTACCTCGCAGGTTTTGAAGGCGCGTGGCCAGGTTCGGATAATGTGAACCTGCCAACCCCGGATGCGTTGAAGCAGGAACTGGCCAAGCTCCGGGCTGAAGGGCAGCTAGCCGAGTATCAAGACGCAGAATTGTTGACGAACATCTTGCGCACCACCTGGAAGAAACCCGAAAAGCCCGACGCCCTGCAATGATCGCGGACAAAATCGCAACATCGGAACAGCGAGGCAGCACGCTCGCGAACATGTGTTGGCCGTCTTGTCCCGTATATCGAATAACTACAACCCATGTCCGTCGTTGAGCATCAGAACCAGATCAGCACCCGGTTCCACGGCTTTGCCAGCTGGGGCATGTTCTGGCTTTTGGTCGCGACGCTGGGGGCGCTCGTATTCTTTTGGGATGGCACCCGGGCGCTGTTGGTGGCTTGGCAACTGCCGGAATACAGCCACGGGCCCCTGATCCCCGTTTTGTCAGGGCTGTTGTTCCTGCGACAGCTCAAGACCGTTCCGGAAAACCATGGGCCGGTACGCGCGCGATGGCCGGGTGTGATTGTGATCCTTGCCGCCATTGCTCTTGGCACACTGGGGCGGCTGGCCAATATCGATGATATCGTAGCCTATGCCTTGATCCTTTGGGTCGGGGGCATCCTGCTGGTGAGCTTTGGCTGGGCCACGGGCAAACACTTCTGGCCGCCTGTGCTGCATCTTGTCTATATGCTGCCCTTGCCGGGGGTTCTTTACTACAAGTTGACGACTTGGCTGCAGCTGATCTCGTCCGAGCTGGGGGTCTGGTTCCTGAAGCTGATGGCCATTCCGGTGTTCCTGGATGGCAACATCATTGATCTGGGCATCATGAAGCTGCACGTGGCCGAGGCTTGTTCGGGCTTGCGCTACCTCTTTCCGATCCTCAGCTTTTCCTACATCTTTGCCGTCCTCTACAAAGGACCGATGTGGCACAAGGCGGTTCTGCTGATCTCGGCCGCGCCGATAACGGTGCTGATGAATTCGGTTCGCATCGCGCTGGCGGGCATCATCGTGAACCTTTACGGGGTCGAGTGGCTCGAAGGCTTCACCCATTTCTTCGAAGGTTGGGTAATTTTCCTGTCTTGCATCCTGATCCTGTTCGGGCTGGCGCGGGTCATGTTGATGTTCAACCGCGAAAAGATGAGCCTGCCCCATGCGCTTGATCTGGACACGGACGGGCTTGGCACGCAAGCACTGCGGCTGCGGCTGGTGCGCCCGTCGGCGGCTCTCATTGGCTCGGCGCTGGCTGTACTGGCAACGGTTCTGGCCTTTCAAAGCCTGCCCGAGCGTGGACAACAGATCGCAGAGCGCGACAGCTTTGCTCTATTCCCGCAGCAGCTTGGGGCGTGGCGTCAGACCGGCCCGCAGAAGATACTTTCGCCTGATGTGGAGGACGCCTTGCACGCAGACGACTATCTGCAGATTGATCTGACCCGGCCCGGTTCAGAGGCCGGGGTCGGCCTGTTCATGGCTTGGTACGCTGACCAGTCCAAAGGGGGTGTCCATAGTCCTGAGATTTGCCTGCCGGGGGCCGGCTGGGAAATTGCCTGGTTGGAGCGCAGTGACATTACCGCGCAGGTCGGCAGTGACACCCCGTTCGAAATCAACAAAGCCATCATCCAGAAGGGTGAGAATAAGATGATGGTGTATTACTGGTTCGAACAGAAGGGGCGCCGCATCGCTTGGGATTTCGAAGCCAAATACTGGCTGATGGTGGATGGTATTCGTACCGGCCGTACTGATGGCGCGCTTGTTCGGCTAACGACACCGATGCATGCGGGAGAGCCCAACGAGGATGCCGAGGCCCGTTTGCAGGACGTCCTGAGCAATCTTCAAGGCCCCCTACCACGCTTTATGCCTGGATAGGAAAATCGGCCAAGTCTTTGGTCTTAAGACCAAAAAATGCCCAATAGTTGTGAGTGAACGGCAGGACCGTACGCTCGCAACGTACGCTCATCTAAAATCATCTTAACCAAATTTCGGTCTCTACTGGGGCGCCGATGATACGCATTTTCAGTGGGCAGCACCCCTGAAGTGGATCACGGCATGAACGATCCTTTTCGCCCGCTTGGCAGCGGCGCGCTCTTCGGAACCCAATGCGGAGTCCTCTACATGACCGATATTTTTTCGGCGCAGCAGACGTCGCTACAACGTCTTGCGACCGCTATCCCCCCTGTACCTCACGACGACGCGGAATATCTGGAAATTCCCAGCCGCGCCCTGAATGAAGCGTTTAGTTGGATTGTGTGCGCGATAACGTTCGCCGAAGATGCCGCATCCATGTTCAACGCTGCATGCTCGGTTGTTCCGATCCGCTTACGCCGTGCCTGGGCCACAGGAAAATCCACAACAAATATCATGGAGCTTTTCCAATGAGTTCAATGGCTATCGGTCTTGGCTTGAGCCAGGCACAATCTCCCGGAACCTTAAATGTTCAGGTTTTTGAAACGGTCGAACCCGACTATTTTCTGCCACTGACAGCTGGGGTTGGCATCACAATTGTCGGTATCCTCGGCCCGGTGACCCACAGCGGGATCTATCCGGTTCAAAGTGACGTGCTTTCCAATGCACTGTTGAATGTTCGTGCCCCGCAGATCGAACAGGCTGTGCCCGGCGCACCTTTGCGTCTTACCGCGCCCGGTCTTTGGGCGCATGACGATCAAAACAGCGGCCACACACGTAGCTATCGCTGGCAGCGCAACGGGATCGACATTCCCGGCGCCACTGCGCCCGAGTATTCGCCCACCGCGGCTGATGCGGATCAAGACTTGCAGTTGATCGAAACCGTGGCTGGCGCCAACGGCGCGCGCAGCGCTGCTTCAAATTCTATCGACGCTGTGCACGAACAGGGTCTCTTTGCCACAACACTGAAAGCTGGAGGTCTTCTGGACATTATCGGCAATGATGGCCGCAGTTTTGCACTGGATGACCCGGCAGACATCTACGACGGTACGTATAGCGTGGCGGACCTGAGTGCTGGTCCAGTTGCACTTGTGGATGCTGTGTTGAACGCGACTGCAGCACCGGATGTTGGTCAGACGCTGACAATTACGCCCGCGCTTTTTGCTTGTGATCCCGCGTTTGGGGAAATTGCCGTCAGCTATACTACCAACGGCGCAAGTTCTGTTGATGCAAGTGATCCAAATACGCCGACGCTGGTCGCGGATGCTGCTGATGCTGGTACGACGTTGGTTGTGACGGCCAATGCAACACAGGGCGGTGCATCCGTAGACAGCGTTTCGAACGGTGTGGAGATCCCCGCAGTGCCGGAGATTACCGGCAGACGTCCTTCCATCGACCAGAATCTCACGGAAGGTCAAACGCTGGACGAAGTAGTGACGTGGGGCAGCGACTACGCGTCAAACGTAGGCGCTATTCAGTCTGTACTGCGTCAGGTGCGCACTGATTTGGCGGATTGGTCCGCTTACGACGGTGCCGCGGTTCTTGAAGCTGGTCGCGACTATCGAGTCCGAGAGAAGATCACAGACGATCAAGGCAACTTTAAGCGCTTCTACAGCCGTTTCCGCACAGCCTCACCTCTGCCCGACACGTTCAATATCGTGCTTGGCAACGATGGGACATTGCAGATCGAAGACAATGACGGGCGCAGCTTCACGTTGGAAGAAGGCCGTTACGACGGCACCTATAGCGTGGCCGAAGGTACCCTTGCATCCGGTGCGGTGTCATTGGTCGCGCCCGTCCTGATTGCGGACGGTAACCCAGTGGTCGGAGAAATCCTGGCCATTGCTCCGGCCCTTTTTGCCTATGATCCGGCTCTTGGGTCGCTGTCGGTGAACTATGCCACAAACGGTGCAAGCACCGTGAATGCCAGTGATCCAGCTGCACCCGTCCTGATGATTGACCCTGCCGATGCTGAAACGACGCTGTCCGTGACTGCAACAGCCACGCAAGGGGCGAACGACACGAGCACCTCGTCGAACGGCGTGGCCATCGCCGCTCTGTCGGGCGCGTTCAACATCGTGTTGGGCAGCGACGGGACATTGCAAATCGAAGGCAATGACGGGCGGAGCTTTCCTGTCGATGATTCACTGGACCGCTATGATGGCATGTACAACGTGAATGCAGGTAGCCTTGAAGCCGGGGCGGTACCTCTGGTCGCACCCATCCTGACTAGCGACGGCACCCCGACGGCCGGAGAGACGCTGAGCATTGTTCCAGCCCTTTTCGCCTATGATCCGGATTTTGGGGATCTGTCCGTAAGCTATTCAACCAATGGCGCCAATGCGGTCGATACAAGGGACCCGGACAATCCGACACTGCTGATTAGTGCGGCTGACGCCGAGTCTACACTCAGGGTAACGGCGCAAGCGACGCAAGGGGCAAACACAATCGATGCGGCATCAAATGGCGTCGAGATTGCAGAAGCGCCTTCGGCACCTTCAGCGACGACGCCCACATTCTTCCAACCTGCGCCAATCGCCAACTATGACAACTCGTCGACGGCATCAGAAACCATGGACCTGTCTGCGGGCACCGCAGGAGACACGGTTCTGATCCACTATGGCTCAGACAGTGCCTCGGCCCCAGTCTCGTTGACCATAGACGGGCAGGCGATGACGCTGATTGCCAGCGCTGCGGCCGGATCGGACGGCAACAAGACAAGCGGGTATCTTTACGAACTGGTTCTGACCAACGCCGGGTCGGCAAGCGCTTCTGTTGATGTCAATCTGGGAGGTTCAAGCTCGAACGGACATATCTTCGTGGGTGCAATTGTATCGGGTGGTGCACGAGTGGCCGCCGACGGAGACCAAACCGCGGATGCGAGCCTTTTGTCTACGTCTGTGGCGCCAACCGTCTCCGAAAACCTCGTTCTGTCATTCGTCTCAGGCTATTCGGACAGAATGAACGGCAACGAGACCTGGAGCGGCACGACCTCCCAGGGCTCACGGCTCACCGCGTTTTTCGGCAGCACTTTTGCCACGGCGGAAGATGTGCCCGCGAGCACCTTCACCAGCACCTTGCAAATTGATGGCGGCACACAATCGTGGCAGCATGGCGCGTCCATGACCACCGTCGTCTACAACGGAGTATAAGATCATGCCCAATATTGCATTTTCCGGGTTTTCGGCAGGAACGGCTGTCACAATCGGCGGCGTCACAGTCAACACATGGGGGCAAGTTGAAGGCGGTGGAACTGTCTGGGATCAGCCCGCTGCGCCAGGCACAAACGTCGCGATCAACGTGCAGCGCTCCGAACATCAAATTGCCCCTGAGGGAATGATGTTTGACGTCGATTTGTCAGGCTTTGACACCAATACGCTTCCGGTGGGTCAGTACGACCCCAGCTATCATGACAAGGTCATCTTCTGGGACTTTGGGGAAGACTACACATTCGAAGCTCCGACCCAGGTTATCTCCATGGATGATACGGACGGGGGCAATCGCTGTTCAAGCCGTTACATGCGTGGTCCACTGGGCGCGCACACCTATCGGTCAGCGAATAGCTATACCGTACGCGTGGCGGTGCTTGAGCCATCTTCGGGCAAATGGGGGCAGGGGGTCACCACTGTCACCGTGGGCAATCCCGACACGTTCTACACCGGAACGGCCACGCTTTTTGTCGATCCCTCGGGCTCCTTTGCCAATGCCCCGAGCGGCGCGTTGCGGTTCAACAGCATTGGGGCGGCTTGGAACGTCATGGCAACAGCCAGACGCGCCAGCCGGATCATGCTGGAACGCGGCCAGAGCTATACCCTCTCGCCCTCTGATGTTGCGCTTTATCAACCATCCGGTGCTTCGAGCGTCAGTCTTCGTATGGAAGCCCGCCCCAGCACCGGAACAAGCGATGCAGCCAAACCGATTGTGCAAGCCACGGGTTATGCTAGCCAGGAATCAAACGTCTTTTACGACAATTCCCTCGCCAACTCCGGGTCCGCTATGAGCGGTACGGTGTTCTCCGGCATTGATTTCCGCGGTCAGTGGAACGCGATCAACGAATCCGGTGTGCGACTGACCTTCTATCAGGTTGCCGCTGGCGGCAACGGCCCGACCAGCGTGACCTTTGATGCGTGCGATTTCACAGGTTGGGGCATCACACTTTATGGCAGTGACTGGCCTTCGGGGCGTGGCATCACAAACCGGGTCGCGACCTACAATGACTGCGTAATCACTGAATGGGGTGGGTACGGCATTCTGGAAGCCTCTCAGTCGAGCCACGCCATCACCGGCTGCCGGATCGCCCAGAATCCAAATGCGCAAGCAGGCGGAGATCGGACCAACGAACCAAACGCACCCATCCGGATCACTGACCCCTGGCGATCTGTCATCAGTGCTTGTGATCTGTTTTCACTCAACGGATGGGCGCGTTGGGGCGCTATTTCGGCCACACAACCCTGTGTGCGATGGAACACTTCGGCCCCGCATGCGGGAGCCCGTCTGAACGTTCAATCCTGCGCCATGGAAGCTGCCTGGACACCGATGTCTGTCAACAGCCAGAATCCGAGCACGGCGCGTGGCCTTGTCAACGCGCTGGTCGAGGGTTGTGTCTTGATAGCGGGCTTCCAGTCCCGGGCGATTTTCGAGGTCAGCCATGGCGGCACGACGATCCGCAACAACGTTGGCATCTTTGCACCGGTGTCGCATGACAGCGGTTCGATCGGTGGTTTCAACGCTGGGATTCAGGGTGGTTTCTTGTGGATGGAAGGCGGCGGGCAAGGCAACCCTGCCAACGAGGCGACGCCGGTTCTGTTCTACAACAACACGCTGGTGAACCTCACGAATGTGTCAGCGGCCGAAGTGCGGGATTCAATTGGGTTCAGCAGTGTAGTCGCGCGCAACAACCTGATCCATGCGCCTGCGCTCGGGGCGCAAGGTCGACGGTATGAACCCATGACGGCCATATCTGCCTTCGAGCCCCGGTATCGGGGATATCGTAACTCGTCTACGCCGTTGGCGAGTCAGTTTGCGCACCCCACCGATATGGCGACCCTTTGGATGCCAGCACTGAATTCGCCCGCCTTGGGCGAAGCTTTGGCAGAGCCTAATGCTCATACCGATTTCAAGGGTGATCTGAGGCCAGAACCTGCCTCACTCGGCGCAACCGAGGTGGGGTAACACCTAGAGCGTCTGCAGAATTTCGCTGGCCGCACCAATCACCGTTTCGATGTCGGGGCCCAGATCAAAGTACATCGGCAGACGCACCAGTGTATCTGCCACATGATCTGTGCACGGTAACGGCCCGGTGGTGCGGCCAAATTTCAGCCCTGCAGGCGCACTATGCAGCGGGACATAATGAAAAGGCGTATTTATGTCCCGCTCACCCATCTCTTTGATGAAACGGGTGCGCGCCTTTAGATCGGGCAACTGCAGATAGAACATGTGCCCGTTGCCCACACAGTGGGGGGGCGTTTTGGTACGCGTGATCTTTCCCAGCTCCTCAAATGGAGCAAAGGCTTCCATATACGTATCAAAGATCGCCTGCCGCCGTGCCAGGATCGTGCTGTGCGCCTCTAACTGCGCAAATAAGTACGCGGCGATCAGTTCGCCAGGGAGATAGGACGACCCCACATCAACCCAAGTGTATTTGTCGACCTGCCCACGAAAGAACTGCGACCGGTTGGTGCCTTTTTCGCGAATGATCTCGGCGCGCTCAAAGAGGTCTTCCCGGTTCAGCGTTAGCGCGCCGCCTTCACCACTGATGATATTCTTGGTCTCGTGGAAACTCAGGGTCGCCATATCCCCAAGACTGCCTGCGAGGCGCCCTTTGTACGTCGCGCCTAGTGCTTGAGCCGCATCTTCGACCAACATCAGATCATGCGCCTTGGCGATTTCAGCGAGCGCGTCCATGTCCGCCGGAAAGCCGGCATAGTGCACGGCAAAAATCGCTCGCGTCTGGGGCGTGACGTGTTTGGCCACCTCTGCTGGATCCATATTGAGCGTGAGGGGGTCGATATCGACGAAAACCGGCGTTGCCCCGCGCAGAACAACGGCATTTGCGGTCGAGACAAAGGTGAAGGACGGCATGATGACCTCGTCCCCTGACCCCAGATCACACAAGACAGCCGCCATCTCGAGTGCTGCCGTGCAGGAATGGGTGATCAGGGATTTTCGCGCAGCCGTAAGCGTACAGATCACATCCTGGCACTTGCCAGTATAGGTCCCATCACCGGCCAGTTGCCCGAGCCGCACCGCGTCCCGAATATATTTGATCTCATTCCCGATCAGGCTGGGGCGATTAAATGGGATATGGCGCACCATTGATGCCTCCGATAGTTAAAGCAGTTTGCGGAAACTGAGACCCGCGCACCGGCGAGTTAAGACGCCTGATCATATCCTTTTGATACCCTTCAACGGGTTGAAAAAAATACATAAATTTAGGTGGCGCACATCGCCACAATAAAACTGTTGCCCAATTGGTTCAGGCTCAATTGCTTTGACTACATTGCAAATCGCCAAGTATTCTAGTGACGAAGAAACTGACACAGGCCCCATTGGCAATCAACTGCTGAACGCGTGTGCGCATCGGGGTCCGCGCCGGCACATGCGACCTGAAAACCGCGGTTGTGGAGAACTCTTCCGGCCCACGCCGTCGGATGCTTGTCTTGGTCTGCAAACCTGTTAGATCATCCGCATGTTTTTAGAATTTTCCTTACAAACACATGATAAACCGCCCTTCTGACGTGGACTTCGGCACGTGAACCAAACCCCGCATGCACGCTATCGCCCAGAGATCGACGGATTGCGCGCCGTGGCTGTGTTGCCCGTGGTTTTGTACCATTTCGGCGTGGCAGGTCTGGACGGTGGTTTTGTTGGCGTCGACATCTTCTTTGTGATCTCGGGATTTCTCATCGGTGGCATCCTTTGGGCGGAACTGGAGAGCACTGGGAAAATCCGACTGGGCGCATTCTTTACCCGGCGGATCCGTCGATTGGCTCCGGCTTATCTTGTAATGGCATTGGCCACGCTGATCGGAGCTTGGTTCATACTTCTGCCCTTCGATTTCCGAGAGTTTGGGCAGGAACTTGTTGCCGCGACCGTCTATCTGGCGAATGTGCATTACTTCAACGGCGCCGGCTATTTCGATCAGGCCAGCGAATTGAAACTTTTGCTGCACACCTGGTCGCTGGCTGTGGAGGAGCAGTTTTATATCGTTCTGCCCCTGCTGCTCATTGGCTTGGCGCACTGGCGTGTGCATTTGCTCGCCCTGTTGATGGGCTTGGGTGTGCTGTCTCTGCTGGCCTGCTTGTGGATGATGAGCATCTCGCCGCCGGGTGCGTTCTACCTGTTCCCTTTCCGCGCTTGGGAACTTCTGGCCGGAGTATGTCTGGCCATCGTCGGGTATCGCCGGGGCCTAAGCTGGCGCGTGCATGCCGTGCTTAGCTGGGTCGGGATTGCCTTGATTGCTTCCGCCATCTTCTTGTTTGAGGCGGGTGATCACTTTCCCGGTCTCTACGCGTTTGTCCCGGTTCTGGGCGCGGTTTTGATCATCCTCAACGGTCAGGATGACAACCTGGTCAACCGTATCCTGTGCAGCCGCGCGGCGCTGTTCTTTGGGCTCATCTCCTATTCGCTGTACCTGTGGCACTGGCCGATGGTGACGCTTCTGCACAACTTTCAGGGGGCTGTTCCGACTCTGTGGCAAATCCCGATATTGTTTGCCACCGCCATCGCTGTGTCTTGGCTGTCTTGGAGATATGTGGAAACGCCTTTCCGCCGGGGCGCTCTACCGGGGTGGCGCCTGGTGGCGAGCTATGGCGCGGCTGCGACCGCCCTGGTTTGTACCGCGCTATCTTTTGCCTTTTCCGAAGGGTTGCCAGGCCGCTTTCCGACCGAGGCACGCCCTTTCATTTCCGCCACCCGTGGCTTCATTCAGGACTGGTCCCGCTGCACCCGCCCCGAGGACGGGGCTTGGGCCGGTATCGAGATTTGCCCGATTGGCCCTGACGGCCCGCCGGAGTTTCTGGTCTGGGGCGACAGCCATGCTCGCGCCTTCAAGGAGGGGCTTGAGCTGGCCGCCTCCGAAGCCAACGAACCCGGGCTGCTCATCTGGCATGCAGGCTGCCCGCCTCTGATGGGCGTGGTGAAAGACGAGTTGGTATCGACCCCAGCGCAAGAGGCATTTTGCGCGCAGTCCATACAGATCGTGGCCGAAGGACTGGCGGCCACACCGTCGATCCAGCGACTTTTGATGATTGGACGCTGGAGCTACTACGCCGAAGGCACCGGCATCGGGGCAGATAGCCACAATTGGATCACCCTGTCCGCGCATCCCGGCGGCCCCTTGGATACAACCCAGACCCAGCAGGACCTGTTCACCGAAGCGCTGGCACTGACTACGGAAACATTGGCCCCGCAGGTTGACCAGCTGTTCGTGCTTCAGCAGGTGCCGGAAATCTTCGATTATTCCACGCGCGATGCAGCGCGTGCGCTGGCTTTCGGCAGAACCGATACCGCCACGCTTGCTGCATCATCCGGGCAAACGTCTCGCGCCGCGTTGCAAGACCGGTTTGCAAGTGTCGACGCGGCCCTGGAGCGGGTTGCCCAAACGCCCGGTGTCACCGTGCTGGAACTTTGGTCACGACTTTGTTCCGACGCCCGGTGCGAAGCAATTTTCGACGGCACTCCCTATTATTATGACAACAACCACGTCACCAATACCGGGGCGCTGATCCTGCGGGATGTGTTCAGACCGGTTCTTGGAAGAGAATAAGCCATGCAGACAGTTTGCCTTTCTGACGCCCGGTCCCAATCCTGGGATGTCATCATCATCGGGGCCGGATTGGGTGGCGGATTGCTTGGCCGGCGTTTGACGGATCACGGGTTACGGGTGCTTTTTGTTGAAAAAGGGCCTGCGGGCTACGCCATGGATAGCCAGACCGGACAAAATAGCCCCGTGACCTCAAAAGCGCGGCAGCTCCGAGGCATGTGGCCAAAGCAATCGGAATCCCGTCTGGGCGGCATAGCCACCCGGTTTTTCGGTCCATACGGCAGTGGCGTCGGAGGCTCGTCGACTTTTTATGCCGCGGCTCTGGAACGGCCCGAGCGTCATGACATGGATGACAGTTCCGAGCTGCCGCACCCAACCGGAGGATGGCCTGTCTGCTTTGACGCATTCCAACCCTATTTTGATGAAGCCAGCGCGCTTTTGCATTTGTGCGGAACACCAGATCCCCTGTCGCGCGAACCTGTTCCGAAAGGGTTGAAGCCCCCTATCGCGGCGTCGGACGCAGACCTCGCGCTTATGCGCGAGATGGAAGAGAGCGGCCTGCATCCCTACCGGTTACACGTGGCAGTCAAGTACCCGGAGACTTGCCGGCAATGCTTTGGAAAGAAGTGCCCGTGGAGTTGCAAGATGGACGGCCGTTCCGCTGGCGTTGTGCCAGCCCTGGACACCGGGCATGCGGCGCTTCTCGACAATTGCGATGTGCGCGAGATCTTGCAGGATGGGGCACAGGTGACCGGCCTGCGGGTCAACTGCAACGGAGAGGAAGCAACACTGCAAGGCACGCGCTATGCCCTCTGTGCCGGATCTCTGGGGTCGGCCCGGCTCATGCTCGCGTCCCAAAGTCACTCCGCTGGAGGCTGCGCCAACTCAAGCGATTGGGTTGGGCGGGGCTTGATGTTCCATGTCGACGAGGTGTTTGTTCTGTGGCCCAAGACCCGGTCCGCGAAAACAGGTCCCTTTGGCAAGGCCATCTCTCTGCGTGATCTCTACACCGCCCCGGGCAAGCGGTTCGGGTTGGTCCAGTCGATCGGGCTGGATGTGAGCTATGGCAACATTGTCTTTTACATGGGACGGATATTCGATCAGTCGATCCTGCGCCGGTTTCGCCGCTTGCGGGGGCTGATCCGGGTGCCAGCTTTCATCGCCAGCCGCGTCTTCGGCAAAGCAGCAGTCTTTGTCGGCATGATGGAGGATTTCCCCTATCCGGAGAACAGAGTTGTCCTGAATTCTGAAGACCCGGAAGTCCTGACGTTCGAATACAGTTACCACCCGGAGCTTCTCAAACGCCGCAAAGCATTTCGCCGTGCCCTTCGGAAAGCGTTTCGAAAACACGTGTCTTTTCTTGTATCACTCCAGCCAGTGCTCAATTTCGGTCACCCCTTGGGCACTTTGCGCTTCGGTTCAGACCCGGCCACGTCCGTGCTGCGACCGGACTGCCGCACCCATGATCTCAACAATCTCTACGTGGCTGACGGATCGTTCATGCCGAGCTCAATGGGGGTCAACCCGAGCCTGACGATCGCCGCCAATGCCCTGCGGGTTGGGGATCTCATTGCGAAAGCTGTCAATCAGAAGGACGCACCGGATGTCGCAGCAGAATAGTGCCATGACCTCGCCCGCGATGCCGCCCGAGGCGTTGCCTGCTCCCGAGGTCGCAGTTGTCACGGGCGCTGGGCGCGGCCTTGGGCGACACTTGGCTTTGGAACTGGCCGCACAGGGACTGAGCGTTGCGGCCTTGGGTCGAAAGATGGTCGACCTGGAGACTTTGGCGACCGAAACGGCCAGTAACGGCGGCACTGTTTTGCCAGTGCTTGCGGACGTAAGTGATATGGCTGCTTTGCGCGCGGCATTCGATCGGATCGATGCCGAGCTGGGACCGGTGGACATCCTGTTCAATAACGCTGCCGTCTATCCACATCGCGATTTTCTGGACGAGACCCCGGAAAGCTTTCAGCACGTCATGGACATCAATTTGGGTGGTACACTGACCTGCGCCATGTTGGCGCTTGAACGCATGGTCCCGCGCGGGCGGGGCCGGATCATCAACGTGGCCACGTTCGCAGGCAATGATCCCACCTATCTGGCCTCTGCCTATTCGGTCTCGAAGGGGGCTTGCCGCATTCTGACCAAATCCATGGTGCGGGATTTGGGCGACAGGTTCCATGACATCCTGATCAATGACTGGGTGCCCGGCGCATTGCAAACCGAGATGGGGCTGCCCGATGGCACTGACCCCGCAGTGGCCGCGAAATGGGGCGTGGCGCTGGCCTTATGGCATGATCAGGATCTGAACGGAGTGACCTTTGATCGAGATTGCGAACAGCTGCCTGTTCTGTCTCTCAAGCGGCGCCTGTTCAACAAGCTGACCGGACGTACGAAAGCACCCCGCCGCATCCCGAGCCTTTAGCGTCAGCCGTTGTCGTCCAAGTCCGGCACCAGTGGATGCGGGTTGATCAGAAGGGCCAAAATCCAGCCGGCGACAAAGCCTCCCAGATGGGCCTGCCATGCCAGATGCCCGTCCAGCGCCCACCACATCACCACATTCAGCAGAATCAGAATCCCCACGGTACGGGCCACGGGGCGAAGCGCATCTTTGCGCGTGGATCGGTCCACATAGTCCCAAGCCAACAACCCTCCGGCAAGGCCGAACAATGCGCCCGAGGCCCCGACCATCGGCGCAGGTGTCGTGGTCAGTACTGCATAGGCCGCGCCCCCTCCGATCATCGCGCCGAAATACAGCACCGCAAATCCGCTCGGTCGCACTCGATCCAGAACGCCTAGGCTGAGCGACCAAAGTGTGATCATGTTCACCGCAAGATGCATGATGCCACCGTGCAGGAACCCATAGCTTAGAAACATTATATATGGCTGCAGCTCGTAGTTAGGCTGCCAGCGCCACAGCAGACCTGCCCAGAATGCCCCGTTTTCAAAGGTCGTGGCACGCAGCCGCGGCGCAAGATCGGCACGGGCGGCAACCTGCAAACAGATCTCTACCCCGCAACACAACACGATGATCAAGATGGGCAGCCACAGACCTGATCTGTCCGCAACTGCCTGACCATACGACGTGTCATTTGTACCTGTCATGCACCCAAGAACCCCGTTTTCGGGCTATTGGCAAGCCATGGGACGGACAGACACTTGCGCAGAATTCCACCGTGCCACACAACTCCGTGGGTAGGGGAAACCTGTATTTACAATTTTGGTATCGAGCCCCTATGCTGCTTAATTGCGTTTGTTGGGCACCTTGTTAGAAGGCCAACGCAAGAATGCGCATTACTGACCGAATATAGACGATAAAACACTACTTTGACGCGAAATTAGGTTTGCCTTTTTAATGGAATATCCGAAATGGCCGTAAACACGGCACTCATGAAATGGGGAATAAAGCGGCTTGTTTCCGGACGCCGTGCCGATATTTTTGACTTGGCCACACGTCGCTGGGAAATTAGCCCTGCCGAAACCATCAACAGCCCGCCTGCGGTTTACCTAGAAGACGCGCTGGACCACGTCGTATCCTTGTCGCCATGGCGCGATTGGGACAGTGAACGGCCATTTCTCGAAGGTGGGCCAACGGTTCACGCGGCTTCCGAAGCCTTTTTGATCGAAAACGCCGAAATCTCCGGCGCATTTCTGTATTGCGGTTCTGCAAAAGAGCATCCCGGATATGGTCCTCAGCATCTGACCGGGGGCGGCGCTGGTCCGTCCGTATCCTTGGACGAAGCGCATTTGGTTTCCAATTGGGCGTCCAGCAATTTCTTCGGGCTATTCATGCGTGCGTCCTTGCCGCTTGAGATGTTGCCTGCCAAAGACCATCAGGTCATCCAGATGCGCACCAAGACTTATGGCCACGAAGAAGGGTATCGCGATTTGCTGTCCATGCCCCGCCCCCAGGAGATCACCCGTGGGCGGATCAAGCGGCTGACGATCTACAAGGATTTTGCGCACAACGCGTCCAAAGTCGAACGCTATGCCGAGCTGCGTCGCCGCCTGCGCGCCAACCTGCCCGACGCAGGAGCCGCACCTCCACCGGGTGTTTATCTGAAGCGTGGTGCGACAGGCGAACAGCGCGTTGTGACCAACGAGGCCGAGGTCGAGGCCGCTTTGGCGGCACTTGGCTTTGACGTGGTCGAACCGGCGGGGCTGAGCCCCGAGGAGATCTCGCGTCGCTGCCTGAACACGCCGATTGTTGTCAGCGTTGAAGGCAGTCAGTTGGGCCACGCAATTTATTCCATTGCCGACAACGGCGCCTTTTTGGTGCTGCAACCGCCGGATCGCTTTGCCATGGCGTTTAAGGAATTTACGGATCGGCGTAATATCACATTTGCATTCACTGTGGGCCGTCCGGCGCAAGGCGGGTTCCGAATTGATGTTGACGACCTGCTGCGCACATTGGATCTGATCTCATGACCTCAGCGCCCTGCACAGAGCTGATCGCCCTGCCCAGTCTTCGGGCGCATCGCGGCCCAAGCGGTGGGTTGATCCTGACGCAGAAATATCTTGATGGGGTCGATATCTATGCCGACTATTGGCCCGGCCCGGTCACAACGCTGGTCAATCTTGAAACCGAGGCCAATTCAAACATGGATCTGGTGGAGTCCGATCCTGACAGCTTGCGCACAGGGCTTGAAGTCCGTCCGACGGACCCCGAGGCCTTGGCCGAGCGGCTGTCACGGGGCGCGGTTGCTCTCGCCCATCTCGCACCGGACGAAGCCGAGACCGCCGCTCTTTGCCACAAGATCGGACTGCCGATCGTCATGGTCAGCGAATATGCGCCAAAGACCGAACGACAGATCGTCGATGCAGGGACCCGGAACCCGCTGTTGCGGCTGCGCCGCAAGCTCTGGATTTCTGGGGCCGAACGCACGCGCCAGACGATCCTGAAAAGCCATGCCGCCGGGTTGCAATGCAGTGGGACACCTACATTCGATCTCTATGGTCCTATGGCGCCCAATCCTTTTTTGTTCTTCGACAATCGTGTGCACGCAGACGATATTCTGGACGACGCGGCACTTGAGGCCAAATGCGCGAGCTTGGCGCAAGATCGCCCGCTGCGTCTGGTTTTCGGCGGACGGTTGATTGCCATGAAGGGTGTGCTGGACTTGCCGCCGATCGCACAAGCCTTGGATCGGCTGGGCGTGCCCTACAGTATGGAAATCTATGGCAGCGGCGATTTGGAAGACACGTTGCGCAGTCAAATCGCCACCGGCGGGCTGACAGACCGGGTCACGCTGCATCCCCCTGTGGACTTCAACACCGGCTGGATCCCCTACTTGAAAGAGCAAGCGGACATTTTCATCTGCTGCCATCCGCAGGGTGATCCGTCCAGCACCTATCCCGAAGTCATGTCCTGCGGCGTGCCCATTGTCGGCTATGACAACGAAGCCTTTGCCGGGATCGTGCGGGAGTCGGGCACCGGTTGGGCTGTGCCGATCCATGACACGGATGCGCTGGCTGCGCGCATTGCAACGCTACACGCGGATCGTTCGGCCCTGCAGGCCGCCGCTTGGCAGGGGCGCGATTTTGCCCGGACACATTGCTTTGAAGCGACGTTTGCCCGCCGTGTCGATCATCTGATCTCGGTCAGCCGGTTGCCTGCGGACCTCAAGAACGGGCGGAACTGAACCATGCGGACGGTATTTGTCTTTCTGACAACCCCGTCCAATGCACTCGTCTTGCTGATTGTTCTGGGGCTTGGCCTCATGCTGCTGCGCTGGCGGCGATTGGGGATGAGTGCGGCCCTGTTGGGAACCGTGGGGCTGTTGACCTTTGGCTATAGCTCTGCCGGGGAATTGCTGATGGCGCCCCTTGTGTCCCGGTTTGCTCCGCCGGACCTTGAAACGGTCTCGGCCCCTTTTGGTATCATCGTGACCGGCGACGGCGTCAACGAAGTTTCGTCCAGAACAACCGGTGCCTTGATGGAACTGACCGAAGCAGGCGACAGCGTGCCAATCTCGGCTTTGCTGGCCCTGCGATATCCTAATGCGCAGCTGATCCTGATCGGCGGCAGCGGTCATCCCAGACCGACACGGCCTGCGGACGGAATGCGGCGTATATTGATGGAATTTGGAGTGGACGAGGATCGGATCACCATCGATGCGGACTCGCTGAGCACGCATGAACGGGTGACCAACGCCATGGGCGTGATCGGTGCGGATCGGGACAAGACATGGTGGCTGGTCACGTCAGCTCACCGGATGCCGCGTGCGATCGGTGTGTTTCGCGCTCAAGGGCTTGAGCCAATCCCATACCCGGTCGATTTTCGCTGGATACCGCCCTTTGACCCTCTCTATACATATCCCCTGACCGAAGGGCTGGCGATGACGGATACGGCCGCCAAGGAATGGCTCGGCATGTTGCTCTATCGCATGCAGGGCAAGACCCAAACCTATTTCCCGGCACCATAGCGCCATTGCAAGGGATCAGGCGCGTTGCGACAGCCGCCTGATGTGCATGAAGTATCTCACAATATCGATTGTATATCGCCGCCCCAACCGAAGCGGTTCGCGGCTGAGTCGATGCAGCCATTCCAACCGCATTCGTTGTACCCACAGAGGTGCGCGGGGAATGTGGCCGGAATGAAAGTTGGCCCAGCCGCCTCCACAGATGATCAGACCGTCGCCTTTGTCCGACAAAAGCTTGCCTGCCAACAATTCTTGCCGGGGCATCCCCATGCACAGGACCAGAATATCAGGCTGAAGCGTCCGGTACTTCTCGACATAGAACGCGTCCTCATGAAACCCGTGCTCCAGCGACACAAGCGCATCATGCCCGTCTTCACGCAACCGCACGCCCAGTTTCTCCAAGGCTTCCTCGGAGGATCCCCAGACCGCCAGACGCGCAGACCTGTGGTGCGCCAGCACCTTGGGGATCAGGTCAGTGCCATTCAGGTTCTCGGTCTCCTGCAGCCCCAGTCGCTGCATCCCTTTGGCAAGCCCGACCCCGTCGCGCAGCAGAAACTCACTGTGCAACACCTGCTGACGAAAACCGGTGTTCTCAGCCGCGCAGTTGACGCCATGCGCGTTGAGAAACATCAGCCGCTGCGCGCCCTTGCCGGGGTGAAGCTGGTCCAGAGACCAGGCCAAAGAGTCCCGTTCCACCTTTCGGAGGACCTCCAAAAGCTCTGCATCTGCCTGCGTCATGTCGTGAAATCACCATCTTTCAAGAATATGCGTACCAAAGGGGCGGAATAGAATTTGTTTTGTCCGCCCGATCTTGTAGCAACCCAACTATATATACACGCTGAAAATACAATTTTGCCGCAAACATAACCCGGATTCCATGACTTATATCCTGATCTCGCCCTGCAAGAACGAAGGGGCTTTTATTGAAAAGACGCTTATCTCGATCCGGGACCAGTCGGTGCCACCGGTACAATGGGTCATTGTCGACGATGGCTCTACCGACGACAGTGTTCAGATTATCGAAAAATACCTGCCGGACATGCCATATATCAAGGTCGTGAACCGGCCGCAGGGTGACCGGCGGGTGGGTGGTGGCGTGATCGAGGCGTTCAATACTGGCCTCGCGGCCGTTGACGTGACCGACTACGACTACTTGTGCAAGCTCGATGTCGATCTGGACCTGCCGCCACGCTATTTCGAGACCCTTCTGGACCGCATGGCTGAGGACCCGCGCCTTGGAACGGCCTCGGGCAAGGCGTACTATATGCATCCCACCACGAACGAGCGCAAAAGCGAGCTGTGTGGTGATGAAGCCTCGGTCGGGATGACGAAATTCTACCGCCGTACCTGCTTTGAAGAGATTGGCGGCTTTGTCGCCGAAGTGGGCTGGGACGGCTATGACTGCCACCGTGCGCGCTGGTTTGGGTGGCGCGCCGTCAGCTGGAATGATCCGGAACTGCAATTCATCCACCTGCGCCCCATGGGGTCGAGCCAGAAAAGCATCTATCGCGGGCGCATCCGCCATGGCAAAGGGCAGTTCCATCTGGGCGCGCATCCGCTGTTTTTCATGTTGAGTTCGCTCTACCGCTCGGTGCGGCAGCGACCCTATGTGACGGGCACCCTGTTCTCCATCTATGGCTACATGAAGGCCTGGCTGCAGGGCGAAAAGCGCTTCGGTGACCGTGACATCACGGCCTTCATTCGTGCCTATCAAATGCGCGCCCTGCGCAGCGGCAAGGCAGAGGCCGCCGAATGGGCGTTTCAGCAACGCCGAAACGCGCTTGGCTTGTAGAATGATGTTCATCCATCGGCGCAGCGGGACACATGTGAGGATGTGTGTGCCTTGGAAATCACCAACCGTCTCCATTCCAAACCGCAGGTATGCGGGTCGCGGTTTACTCGACAGCCGCCTTTCGGCATAAAGCCCCAGTTGATTAAGGAACTTGATTTACATGTCTGACCTGCCCCGCGTGGCCTATCTGACATCGCTTTATCCGGCTGCATCTCACACTTTTATTCTGCGCGAAGTGACCGCCTTGCGCGATTTGGGTTTTGAGGTTGTGACCTGTTCCGTCCGCCGTCCCGGACCCACACACCTGATCGGTCCCGAAGAAGAAGCCGCCCACGACAGCACCTTTTATGTCATTGAGGCTGGCAAGAACCCGGTTCGGATGCTGCAAGCGATTGCAGGGGGGCTCGCATCACCCGCCCGCTTTCTCAAGGCCCTTAAGTTGGCCCGCCGCACCGCACCGCCGGGGTTGAAAGGGGCACTTAAACAGCTCGCCTATTTTGCCGAAGGCCTTGTGTTGTCCCGGCACTTGCACGCGCAAGGTGTTCAGCACCTGCACACCCATTTCGCCGACCCGCCTGCCCATGTGGCGATGTTGACTGCCGCGCTGTCGGGCATCCCCTTCAGCTACACGCTGCATGGCCCCGCCGAAATCTACGAACCCAACACATGGTGCCTGCGCGAAAAGACGGCCGAGGCCACTTTCGTCGCCTGCATCAGCCATTTCTGCCGCTCACAGGCGATGTATTTTTCCGACCCCGCCCATTGGGACAAGCTGCATATCATTCATTGCGGCGTTATCCCCGAGCGCTACGAAAGTGACCCGCCAAAATCGAAGGCACCAGGGACCAACCTTGTTTTTGTGGGTCGCCTGACCCCGATCAAGGGACTTCGGGTCCTGATAGAGGCCTTTGCCGCCGCCCATGCCACGCGGCCTGACCTGACGCTCACGCTGGTGGGTGATGGTGATGACCGGGCACATCTGGAGGCAATGGCTGCGCCTTTGGGCGATGCGGTGCAATTTCTGGGCTTTCAAAGCCAACAGGGCGTGGCCGACGCATTGGCTGCCGCGGATGCATTGGTGTTGCCCTCTTTCGCTGAAGGCTTGCCCGTTGTGCTGATGGAGGCCTTGGCCGCTGGCAAACCGGTGATCTGCACGCAGCTTGCCGGTGTCGGTGAGTTGGTCGAAGACGGGGTATCAGGCTTTATCGTGCCCGCCAGCGACGCCGAGGCGCTGACCGCGCGCATCCACGATATGGCCGAAGATCCTGCACGACGGGCCGAAATGGGCGCACGTGGCCGTGAAAAAGTGCGCGCCGAATTCGATGTGCGCCATGAAGCCGCCCGAATAGGGGCGCTTTTTGCCGGTACACATGACGGCAAGATACGTCCTGACCCGTTGAAGAGACCTTCCTGATATGTGCGGCATTACCGGTTTTCTGTGTACGACGTCCCCCGGGCAGGCCCGCGACGAAGTCCTGCTGCCAATGATGCGGGCTATCGCCCACCGTGGACCGGACAGTCAGGGCCAGTGGTGCGATGCCGATGCCGGATTGGCACTTGGCCATCTGCGGTTGGCTATTGTTGATTTGAGCCCGGCGGGCACGCAACCCATGACGTCGGCTTCGGGGCGTTGGGTGCTGTGTTTCAACGGTGAAATCTACAACCACCAAATCTTGCGGCGTGAGTTGGAAGACACCGGAAAGGCTCCGGAGTGGCGCGGTACCTCCGATACCGAAACCTTGCTGGCGGGGATCGACATTTGGGGCCTGCGGGACACGCTGGAGCGGACCATCGGCATGTTCGCCATTTCGCTGTGGGACCGGGAAACACGGACCCTGTATCTGATCCGCGACCGTATGGGGGAAAAGCCGCTTTACTATGGCTGGCAGGGCGCAGAGGACGCTCGCGCATTGCTCTTTGGTTCAGAGCTCAAGGCGCTGCGTACCCATCCTTCGTTCGAGGGAGAGATCGCGCGCGACAGCCTTGTCGAAGTCTTGCGCCACGGCAATGTGGGTGAAGACCGCTCCGTCTATCGCGGGATCGGCAAGGTCCGACCTGGGGAAATGGTGACCATCGAGGCGTCGACCGGCGCAATAGAGACGGAGTTCTATTGGAATGGCGCAGAAGTTGCTGCGGCGCCCAAGCCTGTGCGTCGCCCTGATGATCAGGTTGTAGACGATCTGGAGGCCCTCCTGATGGATGCGGTCGGCCAACAGATGATGTCGGATGTGCCTCTGGGTGCATTCCTGTCGGGCGGGATCGACAGTTCCGCCATCGTTGGCATCATGCAGCATCTGTCAGACCGGCCCGTGCACACCTTCTCCATCGGGTTTCAGGAAGCACGTTATAATGAAGCCGAGTTTGCCCGGGCCGTTGCCGGGCATCTGGGCACCCACCACACAGATCTTTACGTGACGGATCAGGAATTGCGGGACGTCGTGCCGCTGCTGCCCACAATGTATGACGAGCCCTTCTCCGACAGCTCGCAAATTCCCACCTATCTCGTCTCCAAGCTGGCACGGGAGCATGTGACGGTGTCCCTGTCTGGTGATGGCGGGGATGAGTTGTTCTGCGGTTACGGCCGCTATGCGCATGCGGGCAAACTGCGCACTCGACTGAAATCAATGCCCCAGCCATTGCGCAACTTGGGGGCGAGCGCCATTCGGGCCATTCCTGCCGCCACGCTGACTGCTGCGCTGCAGGGCCTCATCCCGACGCCACAGGGCAAGGAACCCATCGGGCAGCGTCTGCACCGTCTGGCCAACTATGCGCGCCAACCTGATCTGGAGACCCTGCACCGTGCCATGGTGTCTGTCTGGCGGTTTCCAGACGCTGCCGTGCCGGGGGCGTCGCACCCGCAATCCATGCTGGCAGAGCATCTGCCGCCGCAGGGTGCCTTGAGTGATATAGAACGCATGATGCAGCTCGATATGCTGACCTACATGGTGGATGACATTCTGGCCAAGGTGGACCGCGCAACCATGGCTGTCGCCCTCGAAAGCCGTGCGCCGCTGCTTGATCACCGGGTTGTGGAATTTGCGCTGGGCCTGCCCGAGGACCAGAAACTACGTGGAGACGCGACCAAATGGGCCCTACGGCAGGTTCTGTACCGCCATGTGCCCAAAGACCTGATTGAACGGCCCAAGATGGGGTTCGAAGTGCCCATCGGGCTGTGGTTGCGCGACAGCCTCAAGGACTGGGCCGCCGCCCTTCTGGACCGTACGCGTCTGAATCGCGAAGGCTACTTCGATGCGGACCTGATCGATAAGCTGTGGCAGCAGCACCTGTCGGGGCGATTCAATTGGGGCCCGCAGCTCTGGAACGTGCTGATGGTCCAAGCCTGGCTGGAGAGCCTGGATTCCTAAGCGCCTCTTTGCCAAGACACCGGCAAGGATATGCGCACTGGACGCAAACGCATCCGTCCGCTTCCATTTGCAGCAAAGACTTGCACTCTACCTTAGGTCGGTCGGCGAGTTCCTGCGCAGATTTCCCACAGTTCTCAAAATTTCCGGTCAGGTGGCTTGTCTGTTTACCTTCTTGCCGTAAAACCGCCTTAATGAGGGGCCAATTCCTGCACGTTTCGGTAGTAATAATTAACGCAGGAAGTCGAGTAGGTAACCCGCTGAAGTGAAATAACGCGCAGAGCAAGCATGCGCGATCAATGGTGGCTTTCCCTATGGGAAGCCTCTGGAGAAGTATTGCCGGTGGCCTGCCACCGCCAAGGAATGAATGAAAAAGGCGCACTCATGCCACTCACACTGAATACCTCCACAACTGCACAAGTATCCGGCGCTCGGGTCACAACTCTCCAGACGGATGGGTACGAAACCGCGCGCAATATTACGATTATTGATGGACCCGACCACGGCACTCTGACGGTCAACCCTGACAATTCGCTCGCACTCGTCATGACAGAGTCCGACCATACGGGAGCGCTTGATTTCACAGTAGAAATCACGGACGCGAACGGGAACACCTCACAGCAGACCTTCAATTTCAACGTCACAGCCCCCAGCCAACAGGGCGGGTGGGGCACCGGCGCCAACCACTATATGCTGGAGACCGATGACGATGGTGAACTGGTCATTGAAACCGGTGAGAACCACCGTGAGGTCTATGTCTCTGCGTCGTCAGATGCCCTGACCATCTCCGATATTGCGGCCCAGGAAGGGTTGCAGACCTGGCAAATCACCGGCGAATGGCTCGCTGAGCATCCCAACTACGGTTCGAGCGCGGACACGGCCTTGGCCCAAGACGCCGGCATGATGCTGTGGTGGGAACTGACGGGACGTAACTTTGCCACCGGCGAAGATGCAGTCGCCAGCTCGCACTGGCTGCGTCTGGAAAGTGGCTATACCTACGACCAGATCGCGGACAACGCGCTTATGCCAGCGGGGATCCATGGTGAAAGCCCACTGCATCCGGTCGTGATCACCTCCTACGGAGAAGGCGAACAACCGGTTCTGGCCAGCAACCACTGGGTGGCCGGGTACAATGGTGAGACCTTCACCAACATCGTCCTCCATGATCTTAATATCACGGACGAATTGCTTTTCCGTGGTTCAACCGATGGCAGCGGAAACATCCTCGTTGATTCAATCACGGCAACGGACCTGGGATGGGTTGTTGTCGAAGGCGCAGACAGCTTTACGCTGCGCGATTCCAATATGCTGGATACGGGGCCGGACGCGCCGCGCTATGGCGACAACTGGAGCCCTCATGTCGAGCGCTTCTCGGGCTCATACTTCTCTGACACAGAAGGCCTTCTGATTGAAGGCACGCGGTTCACCGGCATCGGTTGGGACGAAGGCTATGACTACTACGGGAGCGGCGACCGTCCGCAACCGGCCAGCACCTATTCCCACAGCATCTATTTTCAGCATGACGTGCTGGACGCGACCTTCCGCGACAACATCTCTGCCTCGGCGGCGTCCATGGCGGCACAGTTGCGCAGCGGCGCATTTGTGGAAGACAACCTGCTGATGGACAGCGGCGGCGGACTGATCTTCCGCGGTGGTGAATTCTGGGGCGAGGGCCCCATCGGGAACTTCACACTTGTGTCCGGCAACGTCATCACGGCCGCTGGGTACCGCGCCGCAAACGAAGGCCAAGGCTACCATGCCATGGGCATCTATAACGGAGGCAACGACACCACTCTGACGGGCAACATTGTCGCGCATCTGGCCGATCCTAACGATCCACAGGAAGTGGCCGAACGTTCAATCAACGAAGGCGGTCTGAACCACGAGCACAGCCCGTATTTCGACGATACAATGGTCTATCGCTGGTATGGCACCTGGCACACAGAGCGCGGCATCGAAGAAGGTGAAAACCAGAACATCGAGGGTCTGGACCGCAGTGTTCTGGATCAGGCAACGGCTGACAACCTGGCCAGAATTGTCCTGAACAACCCGAATGCCAGCCTTGAAGATCTTGTCGCTTGGATCGGTCAGAATGAAGTTGAAGCAGATACGCTCAACGCCTATTTCCAAGCAGCCTTTGGCATCCTGAACGAGACCCGTACGGAGTCGCGTGAAGTGCGCTTCATTCCCAACGAATTGGGCGATGGCGTGCGCTGGGACAACCGCATGAACTGGGACACGGACGATGTGGCCGGCAGTGTGGCAGGCGACCGTGTCAATCTGGGTGGCAACCATGTGATCTATGGCGGCACGCACACCATCTATGGGCTCAACTTTGGCGACGGCGGTCAGCTTGACGTGTCGCATGGACGGCTCAACGTCGCCGGTCAGACAACGACTGGTGTGTCAGGTGGTCAAATCGACATCACCAACGCTGGTCAGGCTTGGCTGAACGGGTACAGCGGCCCCGGAGTTCTCAGCATCACACAGGACGGCGGACGATTTGCCAATACAGGTTCGGTGTCCCGCAATGTCGATCTTGTTATCGACAGTGGACAAGCGATCCTCAGTGCCGATGGCGGGACGTTCACCGTGGGCAGCAACGATGAGCTGACCATCATCGGTGCCGATGCACGCACAGGGTTTGATGGTGATGGCGGCGCGCAGGGTATCATTCGCTTCCTTGCGGGCGCTGACCTGACCATTGCCAACGACGCAAGCGGTCTGGGCAGCATCTCCGAATTCCGGTCCGGCGCATTTGGTGACAACAGCAATGTCTCGTCCCGTGTCGAACTGGGTGACGTTGATCTGACCGTTGATCTGAGCCAGTCCTACCTTGGAAACGGCAGCTACCTTCTGATCAGCGCGGATCAAGTCACAGGCGACATCGGCAGCTTCGATGTTTTGGGCCTCGGTGGGCGCGGCGCGACTGTCACCGTGAACTACAACACCGATGAGGTGTGGCTTGACCTTGGCACCGGCTCCGGCACCTCAGTGCGGACTGTTGGCGACGACAACACCGTTGACGACGACGTGACTGCCAATTGGGATCGCGACGGCGCAGACCAGAGCAATGGTGGCGAAGGGCGTGAAGAATCGTCCGGCGGTGATCGTTCATCGGGTGCTGACAGCTTCGTATTTGCATCCGCCCCCCCAGCCAGCACGTTTGATGTCCAACCCGACGACGTACTGATCGACATAGGCAACGAGCCAGCCGCTTCTGCTGCCGGTGACGTCGTTCTGGTGGAAGATGAAAGGTCGGACAACGCGCCAGTTATGTCGGCCGGCAAATTCGCGTCGTTCGACAAAGAGGATGACGGGGCCATGGCAAGCGCAATGTCTTCGATGGGTTGCATGTCCGGCGCTGAAGCCTGGGCATACTGGTAAAATCCTAAGGGGAGGGCATCGCCAGCGCAGCCCTCTCCCTTCCATCCTTCTGACAAAACCAAAACGGACAAGGCGCGCACGCACTTTGTCCGTTTTATTTTGTGTCGGCACGCGTGTGCCTTCAGCCGAAAGAGCGACAATACAGCGTTGAGAGCGATCAGCTGACCTTAGCTATGTTCCGTCTTGTGCGAAGCCACGTACAGCGCGCGCATGTCGGCTCCCAAAACATCAGCGCTCCAGTTTCTGCGAACAGGAGGTATGACGCGCCCGAGTACGCCAGGGCAGTGCCTCTGCTTGAAAAGGGCAGGATGTTAGCTGGACATCCCGGCTCACCCACAAGCTCCGACTGCCGCCAAGCGATTGGACAGTTTCTGATCGTTCCTCAAATGCAGGATGTCGTGGTCGAGTGGTGTGGCGGAGAGTCGAAACCCTTCGCCTTCCATATTCATGCTCTTTCGGTCATATGTGGTTCAAAGCCCGAGGCGTCTGAGCGGTCCTGCCAATCTGCGATAGACGATAGGTGGCAAGATATCCTGAATGACAGCGCGGCGCGCTTCAAGCTTGTCTGCCTGATCCACGGTACCCGGTCGCGGCTTGAAGAGCGTCCCATGCCCTTTCCGCGACGCATCCCAGGTCGCAGTGTAGTAATAAAGCGCGATCGACTGGCGCGGCTCACCATCAGGGTGGTTCACGGGTTCGGGGTTGCCATGGAACGTGTCCGAGCCGGTCGAAAAGCATACCATACGGTTATAGGTCGGCACGAAGCTCGCCATTTTCGTGGTCATGCCCTTGTCCCAAACCTCGAAGGAGCCGCCATATTCCTCCTTCCAGTCCCGGTTGAGGTAGATCAGCACGTTAAGCCGACGTTCTACCCGCATTTGGCCATGGAAGTTGAAATCGGCATGGATGTCGAGGTGCCCACCATTGAGCGTTTTGTGGATGCCTGCGCCCATGAAGTAGGGATCGGGGATCAATCCCTTGATGCCCGTCATCTGTTCCAGAAACAGAATGAAAGGGCGCGCATTGAAGGCGTAAAACAGGTTCTTGGTGTAGTTGGGCAGACGCTCCGGGATGAAGGACGATTTCAGGTTTTCCTGTGCACGGGAAAAGCTTGTTTCCGCCTCGGGCATCGTTCCCAGTTCTTCAAGCACGCGGTCCAACACAGCCTCTGGCAGGAAGTTGTCGATGCAGCCGTGATGGTAGGGCTCTGCAGATTGATAGGCTTCGGCTTTTGCGGCTCCGGCAGCCTTGGCCACATCATTTTCAATCAGAAGCGTGTCGGGGTCGATGGTGTAATAAGCGGTCATCGGTCGTGCGTTCCCTGGTAATGGAGTGCTTTGATAATAGGTTCGGAATTATTAAAGCGAACAGTACCGCAACGTGATGGCAATGTTGAGACATTTTGCAGCCGTTGCGTGCAAAAAGGACCCTCCGTTGCCAGTGCGCCACCCTTTGAGAGGCGGATGAACGGAGACAGGCGCAACCATAGTGCTACCCGCCTTTCGACATGTTGAGCGCGCCTGAGACATGCGTCCATGTGCTGATTTTCTGTTTTTGTAACGCGGCCATCAAAATGCGCCACATCGTCCACAGTTTGCCCCGGTCGAAGGTATATTCAACTCAGCATTTGCGATGCCGGTCGTCGGTCCTCTAAGTTCAAACAGATGCCAATGTGAAATCGGAGTGCCCATGGATAGCCTTTCAACCCGCCAAGAGTTTGCTATCGCCGTGTGCAGGGATGCAGGTACAAAAGCCGCTCGGTATTTTGCAGACAGAAGTGCGCTTGTGATCGATCAAAAGGGCGCGCAGGACTGGGTCAGCGAGGCGGATAGAAACGTTGAAATCTATATCCGCGAACGGATCGAAGAGGCTTGGCCCGACGATGGTATCGTCGGGGAAGAGCATGCGCCCAAAGTGGGGCAGAGCGGATTTGACTGGGTGATCGACCCCATCGACGGCACCACGAACTTCGTCAACGGCATCCCCGCGTGGACAATCGTGTTGGCGGGGGTTTCGGAGGGGCAGACCCAGATCGGCGTGATCCATGAGCCGAATGTCGATGAGACCTATGTGGCGCGACGTGGCGGTGGGGCAACGTTGAACGGCGCCGAGATGCGGGTGGCGTCCGGTGTCGCGCTGGACAGCGGGACAGTGTCTGTCGGCTATTCAAACCGGGTTGAGGCGGCGCATGTCATACCTGTCCTTGCGGCGCTGGTCGAGCGGGGCGCGCTGTATCACCGGAACGCCAGCGGTGCGTTGTCGCTTGCCTATGTCGCGGCCGGACGGCTGCTGGGCTACATCGAAGAGCATATGAACGCGTGGGATTGTCTGGCGGGTCAGTTGATGATCGAGGAAGCCGGCGGCATGGTCGAAGAACAGGACGCGGACCAGATGATCCGGACAGGTGGGCGGGTCATTGCAGGCAGTCAGGACGTATTCGGAACGCTGGTGGCCATCGCTGATGAGGCGTGGAACGACTGACGTTTGGCGCGGCTCAGGCGATAGGCAGCCAACCGGTTTGCGGACGTAGCGTCGACAGGTCTGCCTGCCAGAAATGCCCCTGTGAAGGCTGATCATGTGTCCGGTCGATGGGCCGGTGCATCAAGTGACACCAAAGCAGCGTTCCAACCGCGCCGTGGGTGACGATGGCAAGATCACCACCAGAATGTTGCGACGCAATTCTTTGTATAGCTTGGCAAATGCGCGCTTGTGCGTCCACGGCCGGTTCCCATCCCCGGAAGCTGTTCGACGGGTTGGCAAAGAACTCATCTGCCGCAGCTTCGAACTCTGCGGGCGGCAGGAAACCGGTGGCGCTGCGGTCGTTTTCGCCAAGGGCCGGGTCGACATTGACAGGTAATGTGCATGGTACGGCAAGGATCGCGGCTGTGTCGTGCGCCTTTCGTTCAGTGCTGCACCAGATATCAGAGACGTGCGCCATATGCGCGCTGGTGGCAAAGGCAGTTGCGCGGTTCCGTCCGGTTTCGCTCAGCCGCCAATCGGGGATCGGGCGATCTGGCTCGACCACCACTTCGGGATGCGTGACGACCAGAAGCTTTGGCACTAGGTTTCTTCGGGCAACAGCACCGGCCCTTTGGCTGCAAAGGCCATCCTGACCTCTGTTCCCGGTTCCAGCGGGTCGTCCACGTCATCAAGCACGGCAAAGACCTGACCGAATTCGCCCGTCAGCGTATATTCCATGTGCACGCCAACATAAGTGGCCTTTGCAACCGTGGCGGCGATACCGGTGTCATGCCCGATGAGAAGCCGCGAGGGGCGCACGGCAAGGGTGGCCGGACCAAGCCCAAGCCCGCGCGCTGGCAAGCTGTGTTGATAGCCGTCGATCTCGATCGTGGCTGTGCCGCCGTCGACCGATACGATCTGGCATGTCAGCAGGTTCGCCTCGCCGATGAAATCGGCAACAAAGCGGTCATTGGGGGCGTCGTACAGTTGCCGTGGTGTGCCGATCTGGGCAATGGACGCGTTGCGCATCACAACAATTTCGTCCGAAACCGCCAGTGCTTCTTCCTGATCGTGGGTGACGTAGACGACGGTGAGGCCGAGGTCCTGCTGGATCGCCCGAATGTCTTCGCGCACCTGCCGGCGCAATTTTGCATCGAGGTTCGACAGGGGTTCGTCGAACAAGAGCACTTGCGGCTCAAGAACCAGTGCACGGGCCACGGCGACACGCTGTTGCTGTCCACCCGACAGCTCGGATGGCAGGCGGTCGTCAAAGCCCTTCAGGCCGACCAAGTCCAGACCGTGAAGCGCGCGGGTTCGTGACTCGTCCTTCGAAAAGCCCGAAAAGGTCAGACCGTACATCACATTTTCCAGCACGCTCATGTGGGGGAACAGTGCGTAGGATTGAAACACCATGGATACGTCGCGGTCAGTGGCGGGCAGGCGGGTTACATCGCGATCGCCGATCAGAATGCGGCCCGAACTGGCCATCTCCAGTCCAGCGATCATGCGCAGTGTCGTTGTCTTGCCGCAGCCCGATGGCCCCAGCAGCGTGACGAGTTTGCCGGCCTCGACATGCAGGTCGATGCTGTCGACGGCGACCACGTCTTTGCCAAAGACTTTCGACACGCCCTCGAACCGGACGGGAGCGGCCTTGGATTGAATGCTCATGGTCGGGGTTCCTTACACATTGGTGCGCGACTGCGTCATGCGGCGCCCGATCCGGGTGCGCCCAACGATCAACTGCATGACGGCCACAACCGACAGCATCACGAAGATCAGCGTGGTCGAATAAGCGATGGCAAGGCCATAGTCGTTATTCTCGACCCGCCCGATGATGTAGCTGGTTGCCATGTCGTACTTGGCCGACACAAGGAAGATCACCGCCGAGATCGCCGTCATGGCCCGGACGAAACTGTAGACAAGTGCCGCAAGGATTGCAGGGCGCAACAGCGGCAATATGATCCGGCGGAATGTTTGCCATGAATTCGCGCCAAGGGTGAGGGACGACTCGTCCAGTGACTTGTCCAATTGGCTCATTGACGCGATACCTGCGCGCACGCCGACGGGCATATTTCGGAAGATAAAGCTGACAACCAGAATGACGCCCGTGCCGGTGATTTCGATAGGCGGCACGTTGAACGCAAGGATGTAGCTGACACCGATCACCGTGCCGGGAATGGCAAAGGACAGCATCGTACCGAACTCGAAGGCATTCTTGCCCGCAAAGGACTGGCGCGTGAGCAGATAGGCGGTGACCAGCCCCACCGCCGCCGTAAGGGGGGCGGCGATGGCGGCGATGGTGATCGTGGTCCAGAAACTGTCCCACGCGGCCCCAGTCCAGCGGATGCCTTCGGCCTCGAACCGGACGCTGAAGGCGGTGACGTAGTGCTTGAAGGTGAGCGTGTTGTTGACGCCCCACAATTCGACCACGCTGCCGTAGATGATCATGGCATAAACCACCGCAGTGAACAGCGCCCATGTCAGGGCAATCGCGAGGACGGGAACGGCAAATGCGGTTGGCATCAACGGATGAACGCCTGCGTCACCCTTGCCGGTGACAGTGGTATAGCTTCTTTTGCCCAGCCAAGCGCGCTGGGCATAGAAGGCCGAGAGAGTGAAGAACAACAGCACCATGGCCAGAACAGCGGCGCGGCCTTGATCGTATTGTGCGCCCACAATGGCAAAGAATATCTCGGTCGAAAGCACGTCGAAGTTGCCGCCAAGCACCAGCGGATTGCCGAAGTCGGCCATCGACTCGATGAAGCCCAAGAGAAACGCATTGGCGAGGCCGGGCCGCATCAACGGCAGCGAGACTGTGCGGAACGTCTGCCAGCGGTTGGCGCGCAGCGTCTGCGCGGCCTCCTCCATCGAGGGAGAGACGCCTTCGACCACACCGATTAGCACAAGGAAGGCAATCGGGGTGAAGGCGAGCGTCTGCGCGATCAGCACACCGGGCCAGCCATAGAGCCAGCGGGTGGGTTGCGTGCCGAAGAGATCGGCAAAGAAAACTGTGATTGAACCCGACAGGCCAAAGAGCAGGATCAGCGCCAACCCGATCACGAAGGGTGGCGTGATGATCGGCAGGACCGTCAATGCACGAATGGCGCGTTTGTAGCGAAAGCCCGAGCGGGTGACGACAAGAGCGAAGCAGAGCCCGAGTATGGTTGTGATGAAACCAACTGCGATGGCAAGGAACAGCGAATTCCAGGCGACGCCACAGCGCGCGCCCCAAAGGCACCCAAGCCCCCACAGCCGGTCATCAAAGAACTTCGCGGCGAAAACGGCCAGCGAATATGCTCCGTCTTCGGTGACGAAGGCCGAAAACAGCATGTTGGCAATCGGGTAGAACACAAAGGCCGTGACAATCGTGATAACGCCGCCGATGGCGCTGACGACAAAGACATCACCGTTGATTGCACCACGTGCGGCGATGCCCTGTGTCAGAATAAACAGGAAAGACGAGGCGCAGATCATCGCGCCGTAGCCCATACCGAACTGGCGGATCCGCAGGTCTCCGAACAGGGCTTCCAGCCAGTCATAGTTGAAGCCACGGATGCCGATGCCGAAGCCCTGGGCAATCAGCCAACCAAACCCGAGGGCTCCGGACAGGATCAGGATGCGGGCGTAAAGCGGGTCGGATTTGGCACGCCCAAGCACCAGAAGCGGCATGGCAAGTGGGATCAGAAGTGGCGTGAGCCACAGTTTTTCGCCCTGACCGATCAGAAACGCAGCTGGCGCGAAATCCTCATCAAAAGGATAGCCATCGACCAGCCACAAGAATGACCAAATGCCATCCTCGACCATATACCATGGCAAAAGAAGATACCCGACCCACCCGGCAATGATCCAGAAGATCAAAACCGGGCGGGCGGTCCGTAGACTTGAGACGGAACGCATGGATTACTGAGGCAGAACTGACACCTCTTCGTCCCACTTCTGAAGCAGGCGCTTGCGTTCATCAGACGAGCCATACTTTTTGAAGTCATAATCGATCAGCTTGATCGTCGACATGTCAGGGGCGCTGTCGGATGTCTGTGCGCCTGTGTTCGACGGCACCTGAAAGGCGTTGACCTCAAGGGCAAGGTTTTGCGCGTCGGTGCTCAGCGCCCAGTCGTAGAACTGCTTGGCCTCGTCCTCGTTGCGCGCGCCGTCGATGATCGACATCGACCCGATCTCGTATCCGGTGCCCTCGCATGGTGCGACGACCTTGACCGGGAACCCAGACACCGCCTGTTTCACAGCATCATGCATGAAGACGATGCCGATGGTGTTTTCACCGCGGCCCGCAGCCTTGATCGGAGCCGAGCCCGATTTGGTATACTGGTTCACGTTTGCATGAAGGCCTTTCATGAACTCAAAGCCTTCGTCTTCGCCGAAGATTTGCACCATCGAGGCAAGCGTTGTGTAGGCCGTGCCCGAAGAGTTCGGGTTCGCCATCTGCACGTGACCCTTGTATTCAGGCTTCAGCAGATCTTTCCAACACGCGGGTTCTGGCAGATTGTTCGCGGCCAGCAGATCGGTGTTGTAGCCGTAGCCCAACGCACCCGAATAAATGCCGATGGTCTTGTTGCCAGCGCTCTCGGCTTGGGAAATCGCCCAATCGTGCAGCTGGTCGCGCATGGGCGACATGTATTCCATCGTCAGCCCTTCTTCGGCGGCCTGCAAATGCGGATCACCGGTGCCGCCCCACCAGACGTCACCCTTGGGGTTGGACGCCTCGGCGCGGATTTGGGCAAATGTTTCGCCCGAGGATTTACGCGTCATGTCGACATCAATGCCGGTCGCATCCTCAAAGCTGCGGGCCATCAACTGGCACCAGTCTTCCTGTGCCGAGCAATAGAACGTCAGCTTGTCCGCCTGCGCCATGCTGACCGACGCGGCAAGTGCGACCAACGCGCTCGCGCCCGTGAGTTTCAGTTTGTTCATTTTGGTCCTCCCTAGGGTTCAAACGATCCGGTATTTCCGGATTCTATCCGCTCGACGTTAGGCCGCCGGGCGCAATTCTTCGAGTTCAATCAGTTTTTTCGGGTTCTTTGCCAAGTCCCGAAGCAAATGCGTCAATTCAGGTTCGTCCACCAGCTTTGCGGCTTTTCCCAAAGAAAACCAGTGCCTTTTGCGTTCCTTGCGTTCTTTCCAACGCCGTTTCAACCTGTCCACGATCATCGGATAGACCGTCACCCGGCAAAGGACCGAACGATTCTTCGCCAGTCTTTTGTGATAGTGATAGATGCCAATTGCCTGGTCCGACACGAAGCCAACGGCGCCCGCTTCTTCCAGCGCTTCGATCTTGGCCGCCTGCCACGGCTTCTTTCCATCCATCGTCCAACCCTTGGGCATGACCCACCGGCCGCGGTCGCGCGAGGTAACCATAAGGACCCGCAGCTTGCCCTTTTTGTCCCAACGGACGGGCAGGGCGGCGATCTGTACGGCCATGTCGCGTTTCGTGCTCATGCCAGACCCATGGAGCGTTTCGGTTTCGCCAGACGACTGCCCAGCAAATCCCCGGTCTCTTCGGCAATCGGATAGGCGACATAGCTGAGGGCTGCGTTGATCTGTTTCAGCAGGCACAGGACTTCTTGATGGATGTTCGTCGTCTCGATGCTGGCCGTGCCACCTTGTTGCAGACGTTTGAGGTGGCATTCCTGCAGCCGCTGCTCCTCGACCCGGATGCGGTCCTTTTCCGCCACCAGTTGACGGGCGGCTTCGGCATCGCCGGTCGTCAGCACCTGTAACGCCAATTGACCGTTGGTGACGACTTGATCGTGAAAATGCTCAAGATCGTTTGTGCCTTGTTCGGAAAAGGCGAGGGCGTCGTCACGCAACTTTTTCGCCAGCGTGGCGAGGTTGACGGCAATGCGATCTCCGGCCTCTTCGAGGCTGTTTGCCATCGCGACGATCTCAAGCGTTTTCTTTTCTTCAGCCTCGGTCAGCGTGCGCTCCCGCAATTGAGAGATGTAGATCTTGGTTTCGAAATGCATGTGGTCGATTTTGTCTTCGCACAGGTCGATCATCCGCGCGGTGTCCGCATTCCAATCGCGAAACAGGCTCATGATAGGAACCAAGGTGGTCTGCACCGTTTCCGCCATCGTGAGCAATTCGCGCTGGGCGCAGGCAAGGGCAAGCGGCGTGTGTTCAAGCGCTGTCTTGTCCAACGCCGTGACGGTAGCTGCGCTGTTTTCGGCACGTTCAGGGACGAGTGCCTCAGCCAACCGCACCAGAAGGCCGATGAAAGGGAGCGCCAGGACAACGACGGCTGTATTCAGGGCGATATGCAGCACGATGGCCTGCTGACCTGCGTTTGGAATGGCAAAGAGCGGCTGAAATACCCCAAGGTGCAGCGCGGCGAAAAATACCAGTGTCACGACACCGCGGGCCAAAAGGTTGCCAACGGCGACAAGGCGCGCGGGCCTGTCGTCTCCTATCAGCAAGACGAACGGAATGAACGCGCCGCCCAGGTTTGCGCCGATCACCAATGCTGCGGCGACGGGTGCGCTGACAAGACCTGTCGCCGCGAAGGTGGCAAAGGTCAGCACGGCGGCAAGGCTGGAGTGCATGACCCATGTCAAAAGTGCCGCGATGACGAAGGCGCTGACCAGATCGCTTTGGAAGTATGTGGCAATGGACTGGACAATGTCATTTTCGCCCATCGGCGCTGTGGCCTGTCTGATCATGTCCAGCGCAATCAGCACGAGGGCAAAGCCGATTGTGATGCGCCCGACCTGTTTTGTCTTTCGGCTTCGCGCCTTGAAGAACGTCAGAATTCCGGCCAGCAGAACAAACGGGATCGCGGCCTGAACCGGTAAGAAGAGGACCTGCGCCATCAGGGCCGAACCCAGATCTGCGCCAAGGACAAGCGCCAAAGCCGCTGGGACTGCCAGCATGCCCGAGACTGCAAAGCCAGCGCCGATTAGCGCGACCGCCGTGGCGCTTTGCATCACCATCGCGGCCAGTATCCCGCCGCTCGCAGCCGACACAGTGCGCCCCGACAAAGCGCGCAGCCGGCGCTTGAGTTCTGGCATGAAAGCCCGTTCGACCCCGGTTCGGATCAGGCGCACGGACCACAGTAGCAATGCCACCGCCGCGGCGAGGTGCCCGGCCAGCAAGATCATGGGTGCAGTCGCGTCGTCTTGGTCCGCTGGTATGATGCGTCCCGGGTCAAATCTGGTTTCCTTGTTGTTTTCAAAGGTAATTTTGAAAATCTCACACTGAAACGTGGCTTATGCAACAAAATAATTGAAAATCCGTCGGAAAGGCCACACTCTGCCCTCAGGGGACGTAACGGGGCGGCAGATGTCGAAAGCGGAGATCAAGGACAGGGCGCGCTTGAAGAAAAAGGAGCGGCGCCGTCAGATCTTGCTGGAGCTCAAATTGCGTCCGCATGTGCGGATCAGTGAGCTGGCGCAACGCTTCAATGTCTCGACCGAAACCGTGCGTCGGGATTTCGATGCGCTGTCTGGCGAAGGGCTGATCGCCCGCGCCCACGGCGGCGCATCAGCCCCGTCGCAGGGGCATTATCCAAATCTGGACGAGCGGGCAAATTCACGGATCGACGAACGCGAACGCATCGGTCGGCGTGCCGCCAAGCTGGTTCGCGAGGGCGAGACGGTGATGATCGATTCCGGGTCTACCACCATCGAGATGGCGCGCGCGCTGGCCTATCTGGGTACGCCCTGCACCGTCATCACCAATTCGATCCCCGTGGCAATGACACTTGGCCACGGTGCCCCCGAAGTGCTGCTTTGTCCGGGTGAATATCTCGCCGCCGAGTCAGCCGTGATCGGGACCGAAACACTGGAATTCCTGTCGCGGTTCAACGTCGACCGTTGCGTGATCGGATCGTCCGGTTTTTCGACCGAGGGGCCGTCGGAATCGGTGCGTGGGTTCGCTGCAGTAAAGCGGATGATGCTGCAGAGGGCCGAATATCGGCACCTTCTGATCGACTCGCAAAAGTTCGGGCGCAAGGGGTTGGCCCACGTAGGAGACTTGACGGGCCTGCAATCTATTGTTGTTGATAGCCGACCAAAAGACGCGCTGCTTGGTGCGCTGGTCGCGGCGAACGTAGACATCATTTCAACGGACGACACATAATCAATCGCGGCAAAAAACGCCGCATGTCAGGGAGGACACACATGAAACTGGACATAAAACTGCTGATAGGTGCATCGGCCCTAGCGTTGATGGCGCTAGGCACCTCGGCCTCGGCCCAGGATTGCCCGCGCGGAGATCTGGACGCACGCTTCTGCGATGCGGATGGCGACCTGATCGCGGACATCCCCACCGATGCCGCCGACCAGATTGACCCCGACACATTGATCTTCGCCTATACTCCGGTCGAAGACCCTGCCGTCTACAAAACCGCATGGTCGGATTTCCTCGAGCATCTGGAGGCTGAAACCGGCAAGGACGTCGTGTTCTTCCCAGTGCAGAACAACGCCGCCCAGATCGAGGCGATGCGGTCGGGTCGCTTGCATATCGCGGGCTTCAATACGGGCTCGAACCCTTTGGCGGTCAACTGCGCTGGCTTCCGGCCCTTTACGATCATGGCGTCGAAGGATGGTAATTTCGGCTATGAGATGGAGATCATCACATATCCCGGCTCGGGCATCGAAAGCGTGGAAGATATCAAGGGCAAGCAGCTTGCCTTTACCTCACCCACGTCGAATTCGGGCTTCAAGGCACCATCTGCCATCCTGAAGGGCGATTTCGATATGCTGCCCGAACGCGACTTTGAGCCGGTGTTCTCGGGCAAGCATGATAATTCGATCCTTGGTGTCGCCAATCAGGACTACATGGCCGCCTCTATTGCGAACTCGGTCAAGTCGCGGATGATCTTGCGTGATGTGATCAAGGAGGATGACGTCAAAGTCATCTACAAGTCCCAGACGTTCCCGACGACGGGTTTTGGCACGGTTCACAACCTGAAACCTGAATTGCAGGACAGCATCCGTGACGCCTTTTTCAGCTTCGAATGGGAAGGCACATCGCTCGAGGCCGAGTTCTCGAAGTCGAACGAGGGCCAGTTCCTTGAGATGACCTATCAGGAGTTCTGGGAAGTCATCCGCAAGATCGACGCGGCGAATGGCGTGTCCTACGCCTGCGAATAGGTCTTCGCTGATCCGGCGGGCCTGATCAGGGCCCGCCCATACCCCGTGCTAGGGAAATTTTATGCTGCGCCTTCAAAAACTGACAAAGACATACAAGACTGGCGATCAAGCGCTGAAGTCAATCGACTTGGACGTACCGAAAGGGCAGGTTCTGGCGTTGATCGGGCCGTCGGGCGCGGGCAAGTCGACCATGATCCGCTGCATCAACCGGCTGGTCGAACCCACCAGCGGCGCGGTGATGCTAGACGATGTGGATCTCGTCAAACTCAGCTCTGGCGCGTTGCGCAAGGCGCGCCGCGAAATGGGGATGATCTTTCAGGAATACGCATTGATCGAACGCCTGACAGTGATGGAGAACGTTCTGTCCGGGCGGCTTGGCTATGTTGGTTTCTGGCGCAGCTTTCTGCGGCGCTACCCGCAATCTGACGTTGATGAAGCGTTCCGCCTACTGGACCGGGTTGGTCTGTTGCACATGGCTGACAAACGCGCCGATGAACTTTCGGGCGGTCAGCGCCAGCGGGTCGGTATCTGCCGCGCACTGATCCAAAACCCAAAGCTTATGCTCGTGGACGAACCCACGGCGTCGCTTGACCCCAAGACCAGCCGACAGATCATGCGATTGATCACCGAGCTGTGTCAGGAACGGGGGCTGGCCGCGATCATCAATATCCACGATGTGGCGCTGGCACAGATGTTCGTTCCACGCGTCGTCGGTTTGCGGTTCGGCGAGATCGTCTATGACGGTCTGCCCACTGGTTTGACCCCAGACAAATTGACTGAAATCTACGGCGAGGAAGACTGGGAAGCGACCATCGAAAAGGTCGAGGACGATGAGACCGGCATAGAGGCCGCGGAATGAGCCATCGCGAGTTGGACGATATGCTGGGGCGCGGTTGGCGGAAGCCGGCCTTTATCAAGAATACAGCACTGCGCTGGACCCTGATTGTGGGGTTCGTCGCGTACCTCATTGCCGCTTTCATGACCATCGAGGTCGATTGGGGCCGCGTCTATGACGGGCTGGATCGGGGCTGGGCTTTTGTCCTTGCCTTTACCAACCCGGATTTCCTGTCGCGCTGGTCGGACATCTGGAGCGGCCTTGTCGAAAGCATCGTCATGACCGTGGCGGCGTCGGTTGTGGGCATCCTGATTTCAATCCCCATCGGTTTGGGCGCCGCCCGCAACATAGCGCCGCTACCGGTCTATGTCATTTGTCGGGGCATCGTGGCCATCAGCCGTGCGTTGCAGGAAATCATTGTCGCGATCCTGCTTGTTGCGATCTTTGGCTTTGGTCCGCTGGCCGGTTTCCTGACGCTGTCCTTTGCCACGATCGGCTTTCTGTCGAAACTGCTGGCCGAAGACATCGAAGCCATGGACAAGGTGCAGGCCGAAGCGATCAAGGCCAGCGGCGCACGTTGGACGCAGTGGATCAACTACGGTGTGCAGCCGCAGGTCATGCCGCGGCTTGTGGGACTGTCGATGTACCGGATCGACATCAATTTTCGCGAAAGCGCGATCCTTGGTCTTGTCGGTGCCGGTGGCATCGGGGCGACGCTGAACACCGCCTTTGATCGGTATGAATACGACACTGCGGCGGCCATCCTTCTGCTTATCATCGGGATTGTCATGGCGCTTGAATACTTGTCCGGCGTCATCCGCGCGAGGGTTCAGTAATGCCGGTTCTGGAGCGTGAAGGTGCGCAGATATGGCGGCGTCGGACCAGTGGTGAAAGCCTGATCCGCTGGGTCGGGTGGCTGTTGGGTGTGGCGGTGTTTGTCTACTGCTGGCAAATCATTTCAGAATCCACAACGTGGTTCTTTGTCTGGGATGCCCCGCGCATCGCAAACGACATCTGGACGCGCGCAACGCCGCCCAAATGGGAGTACATCACCCAATTGGGCCGCCCGATCTGGGACACGCTGAACATCGCGACGCTCGGGACAATGATCTCGCTGTGCCTTGCGGTGCCGGTTGCATTCCTTGCCGCCCGCAACACCACGCCGTCTGCCCTTTTCGTCAGGCCCATTGCCTTGTTGATCATCGTGTCCACCCGGTCGATCAATTCACTGATCTGGGCACTTCTTTTGATTGCCATCATCGGTCCTGGTGTCTTTGCAGGTGTTGTCGCCATCGCCATCCGGTCCATCGGATTTTGCGCCAAGCTGCTGTACGAGGCGATCGAGGAGATCGACCACACCCAGGTCGAAGCCATCACAGCCACAGGCGCCAGCCGTTGGCAGGTCATGGCGTATGGTATCGTACCGCAAATCCTTCCCGCTTTCGCGGGCATCGCCGTCTTCCGGTGGGACATCAACATTCGCGAATCCACCGTGCTGGGGCTTGTCGGCGCGGGCGGGATTGGGCTGCAGCTTTCGGCGTCGCTCAATGTGCTGGCGTGGCCGCAGGTCAGTCTGATCCTTGTCGTGATCCTGTTTGCCGTTGTCATCAGTGAATGGGTGTCGGCAAAGGTGCGTGGAGCGATTATTTGAGCGCAATCTCAGCAGAAGAAGCGTTTCTCGCCTACGAAGCGGTCCGGCATCGCTTGCCTGACGCCGTACGGACAGACGGTTCATATCGCAGCGTTGAAACGCTTGAAGACCTTGCCGATGAATTCGACGCGTTCCTTCTGGACGCATTTGGCGTTCTCAATATCGGAGAGACGGCCATTGCGGGCACGCCCGAACGGGTCAAGGCATTGAAGGCGGCAGGCAAACGCGTTCTGGTTGTCTCGAACGCGGCGGGGTTCCCCCATGCGGCGCTGATGGAGAAATACGCAAGGCTTGGGTACGACTTTGCGCCGGAGGACGTCGTCACCAGCCGCGCAACGTTGCTGGCAGGGTTGAACGGCCATCGCGGAATGCACTGGGGCCTGATGGCGACGCGCAGCACCGGCCTGCGTGATCTGGAAGGGCTGAACCTGACCTATCTGGAGGAAGATCCGGCACCCTATGCCACCGTCGACGGTTTTCTAATGATCGGATCGGCGGCTTGGACCGACGCGCGGCAGACCCTGTTGGAGGCCGCGCTGATGGACAACCCACGTCCCGTTCTCGTCGGAAACCCGGATATCGTCGCCCCCCGCGAAACAGGCTTCTCGACGGAGCCCGGCCACTTCGCACACCGCCTTGCCGATCGGACCAATGTTGCGCCCACATTCTTTGGAAAGCCGTTCGCCAACATCTTTGATCTGGCCTTCAAACGGCTGGGAGCGGTCGACAAGTCGCGGGTGCTCATGGTGGGGGATAGCTTGCACACCGACATTCTGGGCGCGCAGACTGCCGGTGTCGCATCGGCGTTGATCTCTGGCTACGGCTTTTTTGCCGGTCAGGATGTGAAAGCGGCGATTGCGCAGGCTGGGATCACGCCAAGCTTCGTTGTAAGCCGCCCATGACGGCGAGAATTGTCTTTGATCTGGACGGCACACTCATTGACAGCGCGCCCGATATTCAGGGCGTGGCCAATGCGGTGTTGCAGGATATGGGCGTGGAACCGATTTCGCTCAACGACACCCGTAGTTTCATCGGTGAAGGCATACACGTTCTTGTCTCCAAGGTGCGCGCTGCGCGTGACATCCCGGACAGTGCGCAAGAAGTGATGCTGGACGCGTTTATTGCGCGATACGACGAGGCGGTGACACTAACAGTTCTATATCCCGGCGTGCGCGATGCGCTGGAAACGCTTGCGCGCACCCACCGCCTTGGGATCTGCACCAACAAGCTGTACCGGCCCTGTGCCGCGGTATTGAAACATCTTGAGTTGGATGGCTTTTTTGCTTCGGTATGGGGCGGCGACAATCCTCTTGGCCGAAAGCCGGATCCGTCGGCTTTGCTGGCTGCCTTTGAGGCGCTTGGGGACGGGCCGCCGATCTATGTGGGCGACAGTGAAGTTGATGCAGAAACGGCTCGCCGCGCTTCGATCCCGTTCTTTCTGTTCACCGAAGGATACCGCAAGCAATCCGTGGACACGATGCACCATGATGTGGCCTTTGGTAATTTCGAAGACTTGCCAGAGTTGGTCGAAACCCACATCCGTCAGCTTTGATGGGACAGGCGCAATTTCGAAACCGGCCACGCACACGGGTCGGTTCGCGTCTCAACGTACCACTGGCCGTCAGAGCCTGATCGGGAAGGACTTGGACGTTATTGCAAAGCCGCTGGAACATACTCGGCGTCCGGCGCCTTATTGAGCAATGTCCAATGCGTCAGTCGTCGGACCGCAATCGAAGTGAAGACGCGTAGCGTGCGGATGCTGCGTAATAGTCGTCAAAGCCAATCCGAGACCGGAGATTGCCGAAATCCATCTGGTTGGGGCGCTGGTCTTGGCGCATAGCACGCAGGGTTGTGACCATCGCCTGCATTGCGGCCGCCATAAGTGACAGGGGATACGCCGCGATCGTGTAGCCGATGTCGTGCAGTGCTGCGTTCGGTAGATCGGGGGTATCCCCACCTTCAACAATGTTTGCCATCTTCGGTCCCGGCAGTGACCGACAAATCTCGCGCATCTCTCCTTCGGAGCGGGGCGCTTCCACAAAGAGAATGTCCGCGCCGATCCCAGAGAATTTCGCGGCACGCTCAATGGCTTCACCAAGGCCATGCTCGTGGCGTGCGTCGGTGCGCGCCAAGATAAGGATATCACCCCCACGCGCGCGCAGCGCCTCCCGTTCGTCTACGGCCGCGCGGACACGGTCGAAAGCCTCGTCGCGTGACACCACGGCTTTGCCAGGCGTATGACCGCAGCGTTTGGGCGCCAGCTGATCCTCGATCATGATTGACGCGGCCCCGGCCTTGGCAAAGCCAGCCACGGTGCGACGCACATTCATGGCGTTCCCGTACCCTGTATCGCCATCGCCGATCAGCGGAATGTTGGTGGCATCGGTAATGTTGCGCACCTGATCCAAAACTTCGCCGTAGCTCATCAGGCCCAGATCGGGTGCGCCAATCCGGCTGGCTGATGCCGCAAAGCCTGACATGAACGTAAGCGCATAGCCTTCCTGCGCGATCAACTTGGCCGACAGCGCATCGAAGCAGCAGGGCATGATGTGGCAGGTATCTTCCGCCAAGAGGGCACGCAGGGTTTCGGCTGATGTCATTGGATTACCATTTGAACGGGATGTAGAGGGCGAGGTCAGGGAAAGCGTATAGCAGTGCCACGGTGAACAACATCAGCGCCAGAAAGGGCCAGACCCCCCGGGCGACGTTCCCGAGCGTAGTTCGCGCCACCGATTGGATAACGTAGAGGTTCAGGCCCACCGGCGGTGTGATCAGCGCACATTCGACCATGATGACCATGTAGATACCGAACCAAATCGGATCGAAACCCAAACCCAAAGCGGCCGGCAGAAGCACAGGTGTCATGATCAGGATCATCGAAAGCGCTTCGAACACCAGTCCCATGAGCAAAAGCACAACCGAAACCACGATGATGAACATGATCGGCCCGTCGATGGTGGATGCCAGAAAGGCCGAGATGTCCTGCGGGATGCGGTAGAGCGCGATTGCCTTCCCAAACACCTTGGCTCCCGCGACGATCAACAGGATTGCGGCCGTTGTTATGGCGGACTCGCGTACGGCTTCCCAAAGCGTTGCCCATGTCAGCGTCCGCAGCCAGAACGCAACGATGAAAAGTGCTGCAGTTGCGCCAACAGCGGCCGCTTCCGTCGGAGTAAACGCGCCGGAATACAAACCGACGATCACCAGCGCAGCAAGCGCCACAGAAGGAAACGCACGTTTCGACGCATCGATCCGTTCGGACATGCTTGCCTTTGGCACGTTCTCGAAATTGCCGGACAAACGGGCGTGCAGCATCGCAAAGACGATAAAAAGCGTGATCAGAAGCAGGCCGGGGGCAATGCCCGCAAGAAACAGGGCAATCACCGATTGCTCGGTGACGAAGCCGTAGACGATCATCGGGATAGAGGGCGGAATCAGAATACCAAGTGTGCCTCCGGCCGCCAAAAGCCCGTAGACGAAGCGTTTGTCGTACCCACGGTTGATCATTTCCGGAATTGCGACCGTTCCGATGGTTGCAGCCGTCGCCACCGATGACCCGGAGATCGCAGCGAAGAGGCCGCAGCTGATGATTGTGGCCACTGCCAGCCCGCCGGGCCAGTGACCAACCCAAGCCTGCACCGCAGCAAACAGATCACGTCCCACACCGCCCTTCAGCAGCAGGTTTGACATCAACAAAAACAAGGGTACCGCTAAAAGGATGAACCCATCCAGTGTCGACAGGATGGATTGCGGTGCCATGAGCGGGGAAAACCCGCCCAGCAGAAGCATGCCCAGACCCATTCCACCGAGCGCGAAGGCCACAGGCACACCCAGAAGCAGAAGCGCGAAAAGGCAGACGAGGATCAGGATTATGGTCATTCGTGCGTCGCCCCAAGGCTGGTCGTGCCGGAGCCGCGCAAGCCAATCAACTCAACCACACCCTGCACTGCAAGCAGACCAAAGCCGATAGGCACCGAAGCCTCCGCGATCCAGACCGGCAAATTCAGCAGCGATCCGGTTGTCCTGCCGCGGACGAAGCTGTCGTGGAAGATGTCATAGCCCCAGAACGCGACGATGGCAGAGAACGCCACAACAACGGCCAGTGCGATAAAGGCACAGAACCGTTGTGCAGGTTGCGGCAGAAGGGTTGTGACCGCATTCACGGTTATGTGGCGTCTGAGGGTCAATAGATACGCCATCGACAAGAGGCATCCCCAGATCAGGCAAAGCTGGCTCAACTCCGCCGCCCAGATCGTTGGCCGTATGAAGAAGTAGCGTGCAACGACCTCATAGGTCAGCATCACTCCGGTCGCTGCCAACAGTACGGAACCGATTGTGCATGCTGCGCGCGAAAGGGACGTGATTGCCTTCATGGCGCAAAAGAACAGACGACCCGCAGGCCGTCTGTCTCAGACTGTAAGGGCATGTCTATCAGGACCCTGAATCAACGCCGAGCGCGTCCAGGACCTTTTGACCAGCCTCGCCCGTCGCTTCGAGGTATTCGTCAATCACTGGCTGGGACACTTCCTGCCATGCGGCAAGCTGTTGGTCATTCAGTTCAACGATTGTCATGCCGTTTTCTTCGGCTGCGGCATAGGCATCGGCCTCAATCTGGCTCATCCGATCGCGTACATCGTCCTGCGCAATCTTGGCCGCCTCGCGGATCTGACCCTGGACTTCCGCGTCCAGTCCAGCCCACCAGTCACTGTTGACCACCACAACGAATTCGATGTTCGCGTGGTTGGTCTTGGTGATGGTGTCCATCACTTCCCACAGCTTGCGGGATTTGACGCCGGACACGCCCGTCATGCCCACATCAACCGTGCCGCGTTGGTACGCGAGGTATTGCTCCGAGCCGGAAATAAGAGTTGGTGCACCGCCCGCAGCGGTGACGAAATCACCCAGTGTTTTCCCGAAAACGCGCGCCTTTTTGCCCTTCATGTCCTCAGGTGTGAGGATCGGCTCATCCTGCGACAACAGGATCGCGCCACCGTAGGCCTGCCAATAGAGAACCTCGCCGCCGGTCTTGGCAATTTCGGTTTCCAGAACCTCGCGCACGGGGGAGCCTTCGGCAACTGCGGTGCGCACCTTGTCTTCGGTGTTGAACAGGAACGGCATGTAGAACACGTCGACCACCGGCGCGTCGCCAACGTAGCGTGTCAGTGAGGCAACCCCGGCCTCAATCGCGCCGGAGCCGACGGCCGCGGGCACTTCCTTGTCTTTGTAAAGCGTCGCGCTGTCATAGATTTCGACATCAATGGCGCCGCCGGTGCGTTCTTCGACTTCCTTTTCGAAAAGCGTGAGGTTTTCACCCAGATGGCTGGTCAGCGGCAGTTGCAGCGAAATCCGCATCTTCTCCTGAGCAACGGCAGCAGAGCCGAGCAGTGACAGGCTGGCGGCAGCGATGATGGCTTTGTGAAACATTGAATCCTCCCAGAGACATTGACCAACAGGATTCCCGAGTGGCCTGCGTTTGGCAACAGGATTATCCTCCCCAAGAGTACCGGTGCTGCGGGCGTCCGATGCGGTCGGCTGGCTGGACATGGTGACACGGCTGCGATGTCTGGCGAGTGCCTGGGATCAACCCTGCCAGCCAATTCACGCTAAGATTGACCAACAGGCTGGAAAGGATCCCGCTGACCGGCAAGCCTGTAGGCGCGCGGTGTTGATCCGGTTTGGCTTCGAAACAGCCGGTAGAAATAGCTGGTGTTTTGAAAGCCACAGGCTTCAATGACATCTTCGATCGGTTCTTCGGTGCTGCGTAACAGTTGCCCTGCATGTTCGATCCGGATGCGATTGATATATTCCGATGGGGTCATTCCGGTGACGACCTTGCATGTGCGGCAGACGTGTTCGTGGCTGCGTCCAGCGGCCGAGATCAATCCAGCGGCGCCAAGGCGAAAGACATCCGGCGCCAATGCCGCGCTGCAGGCTTCCGCAAACCAACGCGGCGTTGACGCGTTTAGATTGCTTGACGCGTGCACGACACGGTTCACAAGGACCAACAGAAATTCTTCGATGCCTGCGAGGGACCGCCGCGCGGTCTGCAATTGATCAGCGACGTTAACAGCGCGCGAGAAACGCGCAGGCCCCAGAGTGTGTAACTCCGGTAGCGCGCCACGTGCATCAAAGAAGCGCCCTGCGATAGTATCTTGATACCGCTTTGCGAGATGTTCGGCTGTTTCGATGCGAAACATGACGTTGATGATCTGGCATCCGGATTTTCGATCCGCCGAAAATGCATGCACGTCGCCGGGGCGGATAAAGGCCAGATGTCCGGGTTCCAACGTCTGAGTGACGCCATTTACCCAATGTGCGGTGCGCCCGTTCTCGATCAGAAAGACTTCGAAATAGTCGTGGTCATGGGCAGCACCCGGATAGCGTGTCGCCAGTTTCTTACGGGCGAAGTGGAATGCCTCATCCTCCCTCAGGTAGCTTTCGATGTGGAAGTGTGTTCTTCGCATGCAGCAACTCAAGCCAATAAATCAAACTCCAGACAGTCAAAAGATCAACATAGTACAACAAAAAGTCAATTTGCGTCGCTGACTATACGCCCCCCTGAAGTAAGCTGACCTGGCAAGGGAGTGTGTCGTGATGTTGGATGAACCGCACAATCTGAGCTTTCAGAGTGTGCAAAATACAACCCCAAAGACGTTGAGCGTTGAACAGATCGCTCAATACAATTTGCGGGGCTTTGTCCAACCGTTCGACATTTTCTCAGTGGCAGAGATTACCGACATTCGCTCGTATGTTGATCAACTGATGCACGAGATGGGACCGCAAGGTGCCTATGGGATCAACTGCTATCAAGCGCGCCTGCGCGGTCTTTATGATATAACGACCGACCCCCGGATACTTGATCACGTGGCCGACCTGATTGGCCCAAATGTGCTGTGCTGGGCCAGCGCAATTCTATCGAAAAAGCCACATGATCCAAAGGTCGTTCCATGGCATCAGGACGCCACGTTCTGGTCGCTTGCGCCTGCGCGCACAGTCACGGTGTGGCTGGCGATTGATGACGCGGACGAGAGCAATTCGGCAATGCGTTTTCTTCCCGGTACGCATGATCAAGGCGCGATGAGGGTGCAGCAAACCGACGGCAGTGCTGTGTTTCACAAGGAAACTGCGAATGCGGACGCTTTGGGCAACCCCTTTACCAATTCTCTGAACGCCGGTCAGATATCAATGCACGCTGACATGCTGGTGCACGGCTCGCTGGCCAATACCAGCAACCGTCGTCGCTGCGGGCTGACCCTGCGGTATTGCCCGCCTGACGTACAAATCACCGACGAAACCTGGGCGCGCGGCGTCGAGGCAATCCTTTGTCGGGGAGAGGCGGGGAATTGGCAAACCCATCCGCGGCCCGACAATGATGATATCACCAAGACCAGTTCTCCCCATGTTGTGGGGAATAACTAGATGAGAGTGACGTGGTACGGACACGCGGCGTTTGGACTTGATCCAACAGACGGACCGCGCATCATCACGGATCCGTACACCCCCGACGGTGTTGGTTACGCGCCTATCGCAGACGCCGCCGATCTCGTCTTGATCTCTTCCGACGACGACAGTGCACATTGCCGGTCTGATCTGATTGCTGGCAACCCTACGGTGGTGAATGCCCTAACCGTGGCGCAGAATGGCGGATCCACCACAGCCGAAGGGGTTGAAGTTACTGCTATTGAAGCGGCGGAGTGGGACCATCATCCAGAGCATGAAGTGCCGGGACAAAACGGCATGTATCGGTTCACGCTGGATGGTATCAAATTCGCCCATATGGGGGATGTTGGCAATCCGCTGACGGACGCACAACAGGCGTTTTTTGAAGATACGGATGTGCTATTTGCACTGGCGGGCGGCTACCTGACGTTGGAGTTGCCAGATCTGATGGAAATGATCCATCGCACGCGGCCAAAGCTGGTCATACCGATGCATTTCCGCACGCTGACCTACAAGCCGCGCAATACGGTGTGGATTGAAAGTTTCCTGAGCCATTTCAAGGACGAAGATGTCGATTTCGCCTTTGGCGCGACAACTGAACTGGCACATGCAACTCTACCTGAACGCACGCGTGTTCTGGTGCTGGATTACGTTCGATAACGGACAAGCGGGCAACGACCCGTCGGACCAATTGGGAGGAAAATATGAGAGTTTCAAAACTGCTTTTAACAGTTTCTACACTTGCCTTTGCGGCATTCTCCGGCAGTGCTTTCGCTCAGGATATCAGCCGCGAAGAGACGGTCATCTTCGACCTCGACCGCACGATACAGGACCCCGAGAACTTCAACTGGATGACCCCCGGCACCAAGCGGATGCATGGCGCGCACCAAACGATGTGGGAGCCGCTCTTTATTCTGAATTACGGCACGGGTGATCTTGATCCATGGCTGGCAACGGGCTTTGAATCGAACGGCGACAGCACGGAATTCACGGTGGCCCTGCGCGACGGCGTGGAGTGGTCCGACGGGGAAGCCTTCAACGCTGATGATGTGATATTCACGGTCAACATGGCGTTGACGAATGAAGACATTTCTTCGCGGGAGGCTTCTACGATCCGGGCGCAAGTGGCTTCGGTGGAGAAAGTGGATGACCTGACGGTCAAGTTCACGCTGGCGGATGCCAATCCGCGCTTCGTCGTTGAAAACTTTGGGGTGCGCATCTTCGGATCCTTCCTGATCATGCCGGAACATATCTGGAACGGTCAGGATGCAGCGACGTTCGCGTTCAACCCACCGATTGGCACCGGGCCGTACACCTTCACCTCCGCGTCCTCCAACCGCGCGATTTGGGATCGCAATGATGAGTGGTGGGGCGCCAAGGCAGGCTTTCAGGATTTGCCCGCGCCGAAGCGCGTGATCTTCCTTGAAACGGGTGGCGAAGAAAGCCGCGCGCAGCTTATGGCATCCAATCAGATAGACGCCGCCCAGAACGTCAGCATCGGCACGTTCGAAGCCGTGCAGGCGCAAAACCCAAACGTCATCGCCTGGCATCAGGATTACCCATTCGCCGCTTCGGACCCGTGCGCGCGACAGCTTGAGATCAACACCACAATGGCCCCGTGGGACAGTGCGGCCATGCGCAAGGCGGTGGCTCATATCATTGACCGGAACCAGATCGTGAATGTGGCCTATGAAGGCACGACAGAAGCCTCGCGGACCATGTTTGCTCAATATGGCTCGATGGCGCCCTTTATCGACGCGATCGTGGATGCGGGCCATGGCCTTCCAGCGTCAGCTGATGTGGCGGCGGGTCAGGCGCTGATCGAAGGCGATGGTTGGGTCAGGGACGGCGATTACTATGCAAAGGATGGCGAGACGCTGTCGGTGAACATTCATGTCAATTCCGCGTCAACGGAATACACGCGCACCATCGATGTGATCGTTGAGCAGTTGCAGCGCGCAGGCATCGACGCCAAGGCGGTGCCGGTCGAGAATGGTGTGTTCTGGGGTGAAGTACTGCCATTTGGCACCTACGAGATGAGCTATTCGTGGCTGTCCTGCGGTTCGGTGAACGAGCCTTGGGCCTCCATGGGGCGCTATACGGTGAAGGATGTGGTTCCGGTGGGTGAGCGGTCTCCGGGCTTTAACAACACCGCCCGCTGGGATGGTGACGCGGCAGAGCTGTATTCGCAAATCGTGGACAAGATTGGCACCATGCCGCTTGGGGATGAGGCGATCCCGGGAATGGTGGCCGAAGCCTATGCCCATCTTGATGCCGAGATGCCGTTCATTCCACTGGTGCAGGCCGCAAAATTGCTGCCGATGAACACCACTTACTGGACTGGTTGGCCAAGCGCCGAGAACTACTACAACCACCCGTTCTTCTGGTGGAACCATACCCACCAGATCATCCACAATCTCGAACCTGCCGGGTGATCCGAAATCGTTGCTGCGCGCGGTGGCCCATGTCTGGCACATCGCGCGCAACAGCGAGCCATTGCAGAAATTCTTGCCGAGGCTCAATGCCGCCGATTTGACGAGGTCTGAGACATGGGACGCATCCCCAGGGACTACCTGATCAACCGTCTTGTGACGCTTGTGCTGACGATCCTGATCGCGGCGACGATCATATGGATCATCCCGCGCCTTTCGCCGGTCGACCCGGCAGAGATCGCGCTTGGCCGGATGGCGGCAGGCGCAGGGGCGGTTGCGAATTCCGAGGAGATCCTTGCGCAGTTGCGGGCCAACATGGGCATCGATCAGCCGCTGATTGTTCAGTACATCAAATACCTGTCGGGCGCTTTGGTTTTTGATTTCGGCCTTTCGACTGCGGCCTTTCCCACGCCGGTGTCGACCCTGATCCTAAACGCGCTGCCGTGGACATTGGGGCTAATGATCCTTTCGCTTATCATCACGTTTTTCATCGGTAACCTATTGGGGGCGTTGATGGTTTGGGACAGATCGCCAAAGCTGGTGCGTGTGGCGATCCCGGCCGCGATGGTCTTTACATCAATTCCACCGATCCTCTCCGGTCTCCTCCTGATGTGGATCTTCGCGGCCAAACTCCAATGGTTTCCCCTGACCGGGGCCTACTCGATTTTCGTGGAACCGGGCTGGACGTGGGAGTTCGTCTCTTCAGTGCTTTATCACGGCTTCCTGCCTGCGCTGTCCATCGTCATTGTGACCTTCGGTTTCTGGGCCCTGGGCATGCGCGGTTTGATGATCACGGTGCAGGGCGAGGACTATGTGAAACTGGCCGAGGCCAAGGGTCTGCGTCCGCGATACATCCTGTACCGATACATGATCCGCAATGCGATCCTGCCGCAGATCACGGCCTTTGCGCTGAAGGTCGGGTTGCTGATCGCGGGGCAAGTGCTGGTGGAACGCATCTTTGCCTACAACGGCATGGGCAAGCTTCTTTATGACGCGATCCTCAATCAGGATTTCCCGGTCATTCAGGGTGTGTCGTACGTGATCATTCTGATGACGGCGGTATCCGTGTTTCTTGTGGACCTCTTGTATCCGTTCATCGATCCCAGAATCAGACACGGGGTCACCTGATGACCGATGCACCGATAACCCGCAGTGAAAGACGGCAGCAAAAGCGCCTGAAGCGCTTCGATAACCCGTGGATGAACCCGAAACTGATCTGGGGTGCAGGCCTGCTTCTGGGCATCATCGCGTTGGGGCTCATCGGGCGCGTTCTTTGGGACCCGGAGCTGGTCTTCACCGGATCTGCAACGCTTAAGCTTCCGCCTGTCGGCTTCGAAAACCTTCGCAAGCAACCGGGTGTCTGGAGCAATCCGCTTGGAACGGATGGCGGCGGGCGGGACATGCTGGCCCTCATCATCATCGGTGCGCCAAACACCTTGTTCGTGGGACTTCTGGCGTCGCTGATCGGCATGTCCATCGGCATCTTTCTGGGTTTTTCAGCCGGGTTTGTGGGTGGCCGCACCGACGATACGATCCGCGTGCTGGCGGATGTGATGATCACTATTCCGCCGCTTCTGATCCTCGTCGTATTCCAGTCAGCCTTTGGCGACGTGACGCTGACCATGATGGCGCTTCTGATCGCGGGGTTTGTCTGGCAATCGCCAACGCGGCTGATCCGGGCGCAAGTGCTTTCGATGAAGCAATCAGGATACGTGCAGATGGCGCAACTGTCCGGGGCCTCGACCAGCCACATCATGTTTCGGGAGATGATGCCCAACCTTGTGCCGTATCTGTTCGGGTCCTTCATTGCGTCGGTCACCACCTCCATCGTGACAGCGGTGGGGCTTGAGGTCCTTGGGCTTGGCCCACAACGCATCCCGACCCTCGGGCGGACGATTTACGAGGCGATCAATGCGGGCGCGCTGATCCAGAACCTGTGGTGGTGGTGGGGCATTCCGACCTTGCTGCTTGCCACGATGTTCATCGGGCTATTGCTCATCAATCTGGGTCTGGACGAGGTGTCGAACCCACGCCTGAGGAAACTGTCATGACCGACAAACCTGTCCTCACCTTGCGCGATCTCTCCATCGAGTTCCCGACACCGAAAGGTGTCGTGAAAGCGGTCAAACACCTGAACCTGACGATCCAGAAAGGCCGCCGCGTGGGCTTTATCGGTGAAAGCGGCTCGGGCAAGACGACGACCGCGCTTGCCGTGATGCAGATGCTGGCCGAACCGGGGCGTGTCGCATCCGGTACTATTGATCTGTCAGGTACAGATGTCCTGGCGCTCTCCGAAGAGGAGATTCGGAAGGCCCGCCTGTCGCGGATTGCGTATATTCCACAGGGCGCCATGAATTCGCTGAACCCCGTGATGCGGATCGAACCGCAACTTTGGGATGGCATCATCGCACACGAAGGCAATATGGACCGCGCAGAGCTAAAGCGTCGGTCTGACGAGGCGCTGACCAGCGTCGGGCTGCCCGCGCATACGGGTACCCTTTATCCGCACGAGTTGTCAGGCGGGATGAAGCAACGGGTTTGCATCGCGCTTGGGATCATTCTGAACCCCGATCTGATCATTGCCGATGAACCCACATCTGCGCTGGATGTGGTGACGCAAAGGCAGGTGATGCAAACGCTCAATGACATTCAGGCGCAGATCGGGTCAGGTCTTATTCTGATTGGTCACGATATGGGTCTGATGGCACAATCGGTGGATGAGCTTGCCGTTCTGAAAGATGGCGAACTGGTCGAACACGGCACCGTAAAGCAGATCATCGAAGCGCCGAAGCATCCCTATACTCAGGACCTGATTTCTTCGGTGCCTCTGGTTGGCGGTGAGAGTTTTCTCAATCCTGAGCGCAATGCCCAAGCGCCGAAACGCGCCAGCAATGAGCCGTTGCTGCGCTTTGAAAATGTGCGCAAGGACTATGGGCCCGTAACGGCCCTGCACCCGATGTCCTTCGCGCTGCAAGGCGACACGCCGCAGATTATTTCTATCGTGGGGCAATCCGGTTCGGGCAAGTCCACGATGGGCTCGATCATGCTTGGCTTCAATCCGCCAAGTCAGGGCAGGGTGCTCTTCGAAGGGCAGGACGTTGCCACCATGAGTGCTGCGCAAAGCCTCGAGTTTCGCAAAAATGTGCAGGCGGTGTTTCAGGACCCGTATTCCTGTTTCAACCCGTTCTACCGGGTCAATCATGCTTTGAAATTCCCGTTCAAGCAGTTCGGATTGGCGCAGTCCGAAGCACATACGCAAAAGGCGATGGAGGCGGCTTGTGATGCGGTGGGGCTTGATCCCGATCTGGTTCTTTCCCGCTATCCGCACCAATTGTCGGGCGGCCAGCGCCAGCGTCTCATCGTGGCGCGCGCTTTGATGCTTTCTCCGAAGTTGCTGATCGCGGATGAGCCTGTGTCCATGGTCGATGCCAGTCTGCGCGCGACCATCCTGAGCAACATCTACGATCTGAAGGACAAATACGGCATCTCGATCCTCTATATCACCCATGATCTGGCCACGGCCTACCATGTGAGCGACTATGTGATGGTTCTGTACAAGGGACACGTGGTCGAAGCCGGTCCGCCAAAAGAGGTGATTGGTCAGCCGCAGCATCCATACACGCAACTGTTGATCGACTCGATCCCGTGGCCTGATCTGAACCGCGCCTGGGGTGGTGGCCGCGACGATTGGGACCCAGCCTCGCTGGAGGCCGAAGCCGAACGCGCAGGCGCTGTATATCGTGGCGATGTCGCCGGCTTCGAACTGGCACAGGTCTAACACGGGATGGGCGGGCGCTGGCCCTTCACCGAAGAGAAGATCGCCTCGCGGCTGGCATTGATCGCGCCTTATATCTTCCGACGAAAACGACCTTTGCCGCCTTTCAGGCTGATGCCGCTCACCGGGGCGATGATCGATGCGCCGATCTGCGCTGACCCCACCAATTGGGAGGAGGTTCCGCATGAAAGCTATTGGGGTCAAACCGATCTGAATTTCGTTCTCAAAAGCAGTTTCCGGGTTCCGCAGGATTGGAATGCAAAACATCTGGCATTGCATCTGCCGCTTGGGGAACTGGGTGATATCTTCAACCATCCCGAAGCTCTTGTTCACATCGATCAGGTTCCTATTGGATCGGCAGATCGGTATCACCACACGCTGCCGCTGAGCGCTGCAGTGTCCGATGGCGCAGAACATGTCCTGTCACTTCACGGATGGACCGGGTTGGCAGGATGGCCACCCGCTCCTGCGAGCAAGGCAAAACTGTTCATGGGAACGCCTTCGTTGGTTGAACGGGACGAGGGGCTCTTGGCATTTCATCAACTGGCAAATGCTGCGCTCGACACAGTTTCGGTCTTGGAGCCAGAGCGCGAGGAGCGCCAATCTCTTTTGGCAGCGCTCGATCAAGCGTTCAAAGTGCTCGATACCCGCGATCCGATTGGCGATGATCTATACAATTCGGTCGCCGCAGCACATGCCGCCCTTGATGCAGGCATAGCGGCTGCGGGCCAACCCCTTGACGTGACCCTGCATGGGATCGGTCACGCACATATGGATATTGCCTACCTGTGGCCGATCTCTCAAATCCGTCTAAAAAATGCCCGGACCTACTCCAACGTTCTGAGATTGATGGAGGAGGAGCCTGACTTCAAATTCTCCCATTCGCAACCACAACTCTACGCGATGACTGCCGAGGACTATCCGGTGCTGTTTGAGCAAATCAAAGCCCGCGTGGCGGAGGGCAGATGGGAGGTCATGGGCGGCATGTGGGTCGAACCGGATCTTAACATTCCCGGACCCGAAGCTTTGGTCCGCCAACTCACATTGGGGCGCCAATACTTCCGTGACACGTTCGGGGACGTGGAAACACCGGTTCTGTGGCTTCCCGACACGTTTGGATTTCCGGCCCAAATTCCGCAGCTTATGCAACTTGCCGGGCTCAAGTGGTTTGTGACGAACAAGCTGAACTGGAACCAGAAGAACAAGGTTCCATGGTCCACCCATCATTGGGAAGGTCTGGATGGAAGCCGCGTGCTCGCCCATATCCTGACGACGCCCAGAGACGTGCAATACCTGCCATTCCCGACAAATTACAAAAGCGATCTGAGCGCCGCCGAGGTTCTGGGCACGTCAAATGACCCGACAATTCCCGCTCAGATCAACACGCTGCCGATCTGCTACGGGTATGGCGATGGCGGGGGCGGACCGACCGAGGATTTGCTGGCCAAGGCGCGTGCATATGGAGACATGCCCGGCATGCCGAAACTCAAGATGAGCACGGTCCGGGAGACATTTGAGCACATTGAGGCAAGCGCTGCCGATTTGCCCGTATGGACCGGCGAGCACTACATGGAAGGCCATCGCGGCGTTCTGACGTCGCAGGGCTGGATCAAGAGAGCGAACAGACGGGCCGAGCAAGCGCTTCACGAGGCCGAAGCCTTGTCTGCTATGGCCGGTTCGACACCAGATTTGTCCGAAGCCTGGCGCTTGCTGTGCCTCAACCAGTTCCACGACATCGTCACAGGCACCTCGGTTCCATCGGTTTTTAAGGATGCACGTCGTGACTTTGCAAAGATCATGGAGATTGCAGAGCGCGCCGCAGCGCAGGCCGCCACTGCATTGCGCGCGTCCAGCCCCGCAATTGCAAACACGTCACCTATCTCGGGCGCGCGGGTGATCTTGCAGGACGGGCCCGGCTCTGAGGACGGGCAGGCGGTTGAAGATGGCACGCTGCTGTTCTTCGAGATGCTACCAGCGTATTCCGTGACGCCGACTTCGAATGCCATGCTGCCTGCAAAACCTGTTTGCGTTGAGCAAAACGACGCAAGCGTCGCTTTGGAAAACGCATACTTGCGGGTAGAGATCGCGCCGAACGGACAGCTGACCCGCGTATTTGATAAGACAACCGGATGCGACTTTCTGAAATCCGGTTGCACCGGTAATCAACTACAAACCTTCGAGGATCGTCCGATTTGCTGGGACGCGTGGGACATAGACCCGCATTTCGAAGATCGGATGGAGATCTTTTCAGGCGCAACCACATTTGAAATCGTGGAGCGAGGTCCGATCAGGGCGAGCGTTCGCGTCACGACGCGGTGGCGGTCGAGTGTCATAACGCAAAAGATCACTCTGTGCGCCCATTCCAACCGGATCGATTTCGTTACAGATGTTGATTGGCACGAACAGCACACGTTGCTCAAAGCCGCCTTCCCAACCGCCGTCCAGGCACCCTATGCACAATTTGATATTCAATGGGGTCATGTCGAGCGGGCAACCTCGCGTGAGAGTTCCTTCGACGCCGCGCGCTTTGAGGTTCCGGCTCAAAAATGGGCAATGCTCACGACATCTGAGCTTTCCGTCGCTGTCCTGAATGACTGCAAATACGGCTATGACGTCCATGATGACACGATCAGGATCACCCTCATCAAGTCCTCAACCGCTCCGGATCCCAATGCGGATCAAGGCCCGCATACGTTCACGTACAGCCTGTTGCCATTTACAGGAAATGATCGGCACAGCCTTGATCGCGAAGCCTATGACCTGAACTCTAATGCGCGTTTCCTGCCCGCCGATAGCGGCGCAAGCGATGCTCATTCTCTCTTTCGATCCATTGAAACGCGCAATGTGATTGTCGAAACGCTCAAACCAGCTGGAGATGGAAATGGCATTGTGCTCCGCATGTTCGAGGCGGCAGGCCAAGAGGCAGTGGCCAGTATCACGTTTGTCCCGCAAATCCTGACTGCCTCAATCGTCGATTTCTGGGAACAGGACGTGTCGCCGATTTCGCATGATGAACACCGGGTAGAACTAAAATTGCGGCCTTTTGAGATTGTCACTTTGAGAGTTGTTCTGAGCCCTTAGAAACGCGCAAAGCCATGCCGCGTAAGTTGATCGTTTGATTGTTTGACCTGCATGTAAGTCCGTTTCGCTCCAACCGGGATCAAAGGAGGTCCCGAAAAAAATTCCGTGTCCTTTCCTGCAATTGTCACAGTGCTTCGCCCGAACTTACCGCATGCGTCCGCTTCGGGCCTTTTTAACAATGTGCCCAAAAAACGATCTCTCGCATTGGTTGACTCCGATTGACTCTGCGGAACGCAACGTCGAAGACTTCTTTCGTTCCGTGAGTGGTGACCTTTTTTGGGGAGCTGGAACGCGTCGGGGCGTGAAATTTCTGCACGTCCCGGCAACGGAACCAAAGCCTTGCAAATGCTAATCGCTACCTTTCGGAATGCAGCCGCGCAGTGCGTTACACTCTGGTCCTGCACAGGTTTCCTAAAAAGAAATCCATTCGGGCATGACCATTTCCCCATGAAGGCGAAACAGTTACCGCTCAATGACTTTGCGTGAGACGCTAAGTATCGCGTGGCGGTTCTCACGAACGTTGACGCAAGCCGTAACGCCTGTTTGCGCGCAGATACGCGGTATTCTGAAAAGGAAAACGACAGAATTTGTATCATCTGATCGGCGTGCGTTCAAAGGTGGAACGATCTGAAGGAGCGTATGATGACATATCACAACCTCGATCATGACGCCGGCATTCCTGTGCAGCCCAACCTGGTGAGGCTCGTGGGATCGCTGTTCCCGATCCTGTTCGGAGCCATGCTGTTCGATCACGCAGCCAACGGCTGGCAGTATCCTGTCTTTCTCATTGCAGCATCGTTGGCCGTTTTCCTGCCGCACGGTCATACGTCACCGGGCGCGGCAGGAGATGCAAGTGGAGGTCGCCATGTCTGACGACCCCGTATCGCGCCGAGCCGTTGTGCAAAGCATTGCCGCATCAACCTTATTGTCCGGGATTCCAATCATGTCTTATGCCGAAACAGCCTTTACCCAGCGGATGACGGTGGGTGACCTTACCGTGACAGCCCTGTCTGACGGCCACTTCGATCTGCCTGCGGAGGCGTTCCAGAATGTGGGCACGCATTCTCTTGCATCAAGCCTGCGCGCGGGCGCGACGCTTTGGGCCATTTCGACCGGCACCCGGTCGATCCTGGTGGATGCCGGGTCGGGCGACTTCCTCAAGGCGAAATACCCGGCGACAGGCCAGATGGTTGAACGGTTGACTGCTGCTGGGATCAACCCGAAGACTGTATCGGACATCATCGTCACGCACATGCACGCTGACCATATCGGTGGTCTCATGAAGGATGGGCAACCAGTCTTCCCGAATGCGGTGCTGCATATGTCCGAAGTCGAATGGACCTATTGGACCGCCGAAGACCGCCCATCAAATGTGCCTGCAGGACAAAAGCCACTTGCCGGATTGATCCAATCCATCGCCAATGGTCTGCCGTACGCGCGACAATTGCATGCCGGTGCTGCGGATTTGGGGGAGGGGGTGCGGCTGGTGCCTGCACCGGGTCACACCCCGGGCCACGCAATGGTGCACCTGTCATCGGGTGCTGATCAGCTCTTGCTGCTAGGTGACGCTATGATCGCAGGTCCGCTGCAATTTGAACGGCCGCAAGTGACTTATGTTCTGGACAGCGATCCGGAGCTCGCGCTGCAAACGCGGCTTGCGCTATTCGAACGAATAGTCGCCGACGAAGTTGCATTCTGCGCCACTCACTTGAACGGTCTGGGCAAAATGCGCCTGGAACGTGCGGGCGATAGCTATCAGGGATATCAGGCTGACGCATAAGCATAGCGGTGCCAATCGATCCGGCGCACAACACGCCTGTTGATGCGAATGCTTGAGGTTCGGACTGTAATGGTGTGCTCTCCGCTTGCAGGAGGGGGCAGTTTGAGTCGCTTTGTCGGGATTGCGGTACTGTGCTTTGGTGCCGTGCTGATCAACACTTTGCCAATCTGGGTTGGGGTTCTTGGCAGCTACCCGGCTCTGACCAAACGTATGGCCGGAGCATTCGCAAGTCTTGTTCTGGTGTCTGCGGCGCTGACCTGCGCAGGCGTTGGCGCTGCGATGCTGTCGCGCTTGGCACGGTTTCTCGTTGTGCTTGCGCTCGCGCTGATTGCCTTCGGACAGGACGCTCCAGCGATTGTCCTTGCAGTCGGCTGTGTGGGGCTAGGAGGCGCGATAGGCCATTTGACGCGGCAAGCCCTCGGGGCAATTCAGGCGTCTACAGAGGGTCTGAAAGCCATCAGCACAGCGTTGTCACTTGGTCTGGTCGTATCGCTGCTGTTGTATCTGCTGGTTCCTTCTTTAGATGCGTCGCCCTTGGTTCTGCTGCTGGTCCTATCGCTGCCGCTGGTGCTTTTGCCGGGCGACGCGGTCCCATCCGATCTCGGCAATCCGGCATTTACCCATATGCTGGCCTTGCCACTCAGATATATCGGGTTTTTCGTGATGATGGGTGCGTATTGGACGTTTCTTGACCTTTTCGGTGGCCGGTTCAATGACGCCGACGCTGTCAACCTTTGGCTCCTGGGAAGCCTCTTGTCCGGCGCTTGTGGGTCACTGCTTGCGGCAAGGATACCTGAAAGGTTGCGCCCACGTATGCAGATCATCGGCGTGCTGATCGCGGCGACGACGGGTGCTGCAAGCTATGTCGCCGCCGATCTGTCGATCTTTGGGGTCACGATCATCGCCAATGGTTTTGCCTTGTTCATGTTCTTTCCGCTTTATCTGCAAGGTGCGGGCAAACAGATGCCACAGGCCATGGCCGGTTACCTGTTGGGTTTCGCGACCGGAGGGGCCGTCGGTGCGGTGGTGATCCAAATGGGCGGATACCAGACCTTGGCCGTGGTCATCCTGCTGTCGGGGCTGCTCGGTCTCAATCCAGCGCGGCGGCGGCTGGTTCCGAAATAACCAGACCAGCGGCGCGCCAATGGGCGAGGGCTGATGCAGCAAGGTCTGCATTGGCATCCCACATGCCCAACTCTTCATGAACGCGGTGTTCGAATTCCGGAAAAACGGCGCGCAAGGCAACCACTTCGGCGGCTGCCCTGTCATGATGCCCAAGTGCCGAATGCAGCCAGATCAAGTGCGCATGATACCAGTAAAACCCGGGCATCGGGACCTTCTGCACCTCCACAAGCGCTGCTTCAAACATATCAAGGCGCGCATACCGCCAAGTCTTTGCAAAGTGATACCATCCCGGATGCTCGGGGCTGATCTCCATTGCTCGGTCCAAAAGGCGGATCGCATCATCTTCGCGGCCCAGAAACGCATAGCAATGTCCGATCTCCGACAGGACATCCGAGTTTCCCGGGTTCAACTGCAAAGCCTTGTCTGCGGCTGCGTCAAAACCGGGCACGTCCATGGCAAACAGGCGACACATGGCCAGCGCCACTTGTGCAAAAGCGTTTCGATTGTCCGCCTGCACCGCATGTTCCGCAGCGGATGTGGCCAGAGACAGCGCATCAACGCCTGCGCGCTCGTTCACATGGTACCGGTGCTCTTCCAGCAGCAGAACCGCGTAGGCGGCCCAACCACTGGCCGACTGCGGGTCACGTTCCAATGCGGATGGAAAGGCCGCGCGCAACTCCGCGTGAAGTACGGGATCATAGGTGCGGTAGAACCTTCGAAAGTCGGCCACGAGACGAAACATCTGCCAACTGGAGTGCTGATCCTGACGGTGTGCAGTCTCGGCCGTGGCTTGTGCAACCGGGCCATGGGGCCCGGCAAGCCGACCCGCGCACATCTGGGCAATCTGGTCTTGGACGTCAAACACGGATGCAACGGTTGCGTCGCGGTCAAACTGCTCGGTCACAACCACCGTCCCGTTTTCTGTCGACATCAACTGAACGGAAACGCGGATGCGTTCGGGTGTCATGCGAACGCTGCCCTCCACGACGAAATTGACATCATAGCGGCTGTGGATGGTTGTGGGGTCCAGCTTGGCTGCCTGAATGACATCGGACGTCGTGCGGGACAGCACGCTCAGCCCGCGGAAGCAGGACAGGCTTGTGATGATCTCATCGGTCAGCCCGTCGCAGACATATTCCACATCGGGGGCGCGGCTGGTGTTCCGAAAGGGCAGGACCAGCAGGCACGGCATCGCGCTGCGCGTTTGCGTCGGTGCATCGTCGACATCCAGGGCAAGCTGAAACCCGACGCCATGTACCGTCTTGATGATCCGCTGTGCCGCACCGGTGTCGCCGACAGCCCGGCGCGCCTCCTTGATCGCGGTGGACAGGGTGGCTTCCGTGACGATGCGTCCATCCCAGACTTTGTCGACCAACTGATCCTTGGTCACGACATTGCCGCCCGCGTCGACGAGAACGCGCAGGATGCCGAGCGGTTGGCGGGTGAGTTTCCGGACAGCGTCGCCGTCGCGCACCGTCATCTTGTCGAAATCGATTTCCGCGTCGGCAATGCGAACTTTCATGCGGCGTCCACCGGTTTGTACGTCATTTGATCCCAACTCTCAGACATTCTCAGAGTCTTCTCAGGTTTGCCTCAAGCATCGGCGCACGATGCCCCCTAACTCTCTGCCACGACACCAACGCTTAGAAAAGCCGCAGAAGGGGACGACCATGAAATACCGCAATGCACTGCCGCAAATGAACGGCACGCAGATGATCACAGATGGCGGTCTCGAAACAACACTCATCTTCCATGATGGGCTTGAGCTTCCCCTATTCGCTGCGTTCAAAGCACTCGAATCCGACAAGGGGCTTGCGGCGATTGATGCCTACATGACGCGCTTTGCCGACCTTGCATGCCGCGAACGGCGCGGGTTTGTCATGGACACCCCCACGTGGCGGGCAAGCGCCCGGTGGGCTGCCGAACTCGGTATGACCCAAGAGACGCTGCGCGCAGTGCATCAGGAAACCGTCTGTACTCTGATCCGTCTCAGAGAGCGGTTCGAGCACCCTCAGACAAGTCCCTTTGTGGTCAATGGGGTGATCGGACCACAAGACGATGGCTATGCGCCCAGCAGCACCCTGACAGCGGATCAGGCGGAAGCCTATCATTGCGTGCAAGTGGGCTGGTTCGAAGAATTCGGGGCGGACATGGTGTCGGGGATCACGATGACCTATGTCGACGAAGCCATTGGCATCGCATCTGCAGCAAAGTCGCGAAACATGCCTGTCTCCATTGCGTTCACGGTCGAAATCGACGGCGCCCTGCCGTCGGGCCAAAGCCTGCGGGATGCGATCCAAACGGTGGACGATGCGACCGGCGGCTACCCTGCTTACTACATGATCAATTGCGCACATCCGGACCACTTCTCGCACGTTTTGAACGGCGACTGGACGAGGCGGATCATGGGCCTCCGCGCGAATGCGTCCCGCCTTAGTCACGCAGAACTGGATGTGGCGGACACGCTGGATGATGGCGACCCGCAGGAATTGGGCGATCTGTATGCACAGCTGGCGCATCTGCTGCCCAATCTCACCGTCTTGGGCGGATGTTGCGGAACAGATCACCGCCACGTGGCCGCGATCTGCGCATCCACCTGACGAACTTTCGGGCCTTTCCGAGGCTCTCACCCAACAGTCGTGCGTGGCCCGGTGCAACGCGCTCTGTGAACTCTATCTGACACAATCAAACTCAAGGAATTTCAAATGCTTAAATCAACACTGTCTACCCTGGCCCTCCTCGCCACCACTGGCTTTGCCCTCGCCGAGGGGGCCTTGATGTCCTTTGACATCGCAGAAGATCACACGCGGATCTTCATGGCCGCAACGCCGCTGCACGAAAACGGAATGCCTGCCCACGGCAACGCTTTCCTCAGCCAGGGGTACATCTACCCCGCTGGTACGCTGAAGGACGGGACCGCCGGTGTCCTGAAAGATGGCAGCGCGGCCTTCCCCGACCTCGTGCTGGGGACATGGACCTGCGATGGCTACTTTGTCGGTGAAGCTGGCAACGCGACCTCTGGCGTGTGGGTGATCTCCCGACAGGTCTTTGCCTTCGAAGACGGCGATCAGATCATCACGCAAGGCACCGAGATCGCGGATATCGGTCAGAAGAACCTGCGCCCGATCACCGGTGCAACGGGTCACTATGCCGAGATCGAAGGTGGCCTCGTGCAGACCACGCTGGGCTTCAACGAGTTCATGGCGATCAGCGCCACGTTCGAATTTGAACGTCCGATCGAAGACCATGCGCACCGGGTGGACCCCGCGTCGTCGGACCATCTGCCATCGGAAGACGACCATCTTGAGTGGGACTCCGGTTTCCCAGTGGGCCCGGTGGAACCGCGATTGAACAAGTTCTTCTAACCACGCGTGCCCCCCTTGTCCGCACCGGCGGATCAGGGGGGCGCAGTCATACGCCATCTCCAATTTCCACGAGTGATCACATGAAAGACTTTACAGAATTGAATTTTCGACCAGCAGAGACGGGCGACGCCCTGTCTTTGGCCAAACTCATAGATATCGCCGGCGAGGGCATTCCAAACTGGCTCTGGTCGCACTCCGCAGAAGCCGGGCAATCCGCACTTGATGTGGGCGTCAATCGCGCCCGGCGCACCACCGGTGGATTTTCATACACAAATGCACGCGTCGCCGAGCGTTTCGGCGACATCGTCGGCATGGTGCTGATGTACCCGATCGCGACGATGCCGGACGCAGATGTTGACGAACTGCCGCAACCGATTGTCCCATTTGTCGAGCTGGAACAGCTGTCGGTCGGAACCTGGTACGTCAATGCCTTGGCCGTTTTACCACATGCGCGCGGTCTGGGGATCGGAACCGCATTGATGGCAGATGCCGAACAGGCGGCGCGCTGCAATGGCTACGACTGGCTCAGCATTCAGGTGTACGAGCAGAACAGCGGTGCGGTCCGGCTGTACGAAAGGCTGGGGTATTCACTGGCTGCGCGTTCACCCGTTCTTAGCCACCCGTGCGCCCCGTACTACACCGGCGATGTCCTCATGCTTGAAAAGACACTGGCCTGAAGCGCTGCTCCCTACGGGCCGCTATCGCATGACCAGAACAGCGTGGACCACTCAATTGACAGACGCCCCCCATCCTTCGGAGCTTCTTATGCCACGAATATACCCGAACAGACATTTCATTGCGGCCGTCTCTTTCGCGGCGTTGGCCATGGCTGCCGTTGGTCTCGCAACTGCGGGATCCGACACATCCCTCCCGCTTCCGGCCCCGGTGAAAGACAGCGATTACCTCTACGATGGTGCACCGCCCGGCGCGTTGGTCGAGTTGGGGCGCAACTTGTTCTTCGACCCGATCCTGTCGGGGAACCGGAACATATCGTGTGGGACATGCCATGACCCTCAGTTGGCGTCTGGGGATGGGTTGGCCCTTGGTATTGGTGAGGGTGGCGACGGTGCAGGCACGCATCGCGTGACGCGCGATCCGGTGACTGGCCGCGTGCCGCGCAATGCGCAGGCATTGTGGAATGTCGGCGCAAAAGAATATGTGAGCCTCTTCCACGACGGACGGGTGGAGGTTTCAATCCAAGGCGGCGGTGGACGAAGGTTCCGCAGTCCGGCTGAGCAGGAGTTACCAGATGACCTGCCGAACCTCCTGACGGCGCAGGCTTTCTTTCCCGTGGCTTCCCCCATCGAAATGGCTGGTCAGTTCGGTGAAAACCCGGTGGCCGATGCCGCAGCAACCGAAAATCGGGCCAAAGTCTGGGATTTGCTTGCGGCGCGCGTGGCCGACATACCAGCGTATTTCGCGATGATGCAGACCGCGTTCCAGGATTTGCACACACCCAAGGACGCGACATTCGCGCATATTGCCGAAGCTCTGGCTGCATTTCAGTCCACTGCATTCCGGTCAGACAACGCGCCGTTCGACCGGGTTCTGCGAACGGGCGATACCTCGCACCTGTCGCCAATGGCCCAAGCGGGACTTTCGTTGTTCTATGGCAAGGCCCGGTGTGCCACGTGCCACAGCGGCCCCTTCCTGACCGATCACGGGTTTCATGCAATCGCCGTTCCGCAGATTGGGCCGGGCAAAGGCCATGGCGACGATTTAAGTTATTGGCGGGACACTGGTTTCCCGGGGCGGCAGGAAGATGAAGGGCGGTATCGCGTCACGTTGGACCAAGATGATCTGTTTGCCTTTCGCACACCGTCCTTGCGCAATGTCGCGTTGACGGGTCCGTGGGGTCATAGCGGTGCCTTTGACACGCTCGAAGGGGTGATCAGGCACCATCTGCATCCAGAGGCGAGTCTGACTGCGTTCAATGCATCGCGGGTCGAACTGCCAAAGCTGGACGATGTGCTGCGCATGTCCGGTCGCGGAACCCAACTGGGTTTTGTTGCGGTCGATTCATCACGGCGTGCGGAGTTTGATATGCGTGACAGACGCGTCATGGAAACGCCGAAGCTGCGGGATCGAATTTTGACAGCGAACCAGCTTGCGCCTATTGACCTGACGGACACTGAAGTCAGGGATTTGGTGGCATTTCTGAAGACACTGACCGATCAGACAGCAGAAAATCCATCAGATGTCGTGCCGTTGGACGTGCCGTCGGGCCTCCCCCCGCAACCACGGGCTTTGCCAGAGGGATAAGGAAATTTGAGATGTTTGAAAGCTGATCGGGAATTTGCCGTCTGTGACCCCAACTCCTGCCATGCGGCGGCCAAGCAGGCTGACTTTCCGTAACTGTGGCGCATTCACACTAGGCAAACTATTGCCGAACACGCTATGCGTGTTTTTGCCCGGGGGGGCACGTTGATCGGGGCATCCTGATGCTGAAACTTCTGACCGCCGCGCTTTGCGCGACGATCTGCCTTTCGGGTTTGGCCGAAGCGCAGGACCGCCAACGCCTTGGGTACGGGCGCCTGCTGACCAATGATTTCTTTGGCGATGGCGAAGACCGCTGGCGCACCGGGGGCTTTCAGTCGTCGCGTGTTTGGGGGCCTGCGTGGGAGGGGATGGCACCGTCAGGCTTTGGCCAATTGCTTGAACTGCGGCTCGCGGCCGAGATTCTGGCACCTGATGACATCCGCACACCCGATCCAAGCGACAGGCCGTATGCGGGTGCTTTGTCCATCGGTTTGCACACCCATTTCGCGCGCGGTCCGATGGAGTATTCCGTGGGCGGCGACGTCGTGTTTCTTGGTCCCCAGACCCGGCTTGATGAATTTCAGGACGCCTTTCACGACACGTTCAACATCGTCCCACCGTCCGACGCTGTGCGGGACGCACAGATTGAAAATGACATCCGACCCAATCTGGTGGCCGAGGCCGGGCGCAGCTTTCAAGTTGGAAAGGCGTCGTCCCTCCGCCCCTTTGTCGAGGCGCGCGCAGGCGTGGAGACGCTTGTGCGGGCAGGTGTCGATTTCACTTATGGCGGGCTCGGGCAGGGCGAACTTCTGGTGCGCGACGGGGTCAGCGGACAACGATACCGCGTTGTTCAGGCGGACTGGACTGGGTTCAGCTTTGTCGTCGGTGCGGACATTGCCCGTGTAAGCGACAGTGAGTTTCTGCCGTCCGAGCGTGGCATCGGGCTGGAAGAGACGCGCGAACGGGTGCGCGCCGGTGTCATGTGGCGCAGCGAGACGGGCATCTCAGGCTTTTACGGGCTGACGTATTTGGGCGAGGAATTCGAGGGACAGGACGAAGGCCAGATTGTCGGTGCCATCCGTTGGCGTGTGCCGTTCTAGCTTACGTTGAAACGGGTCAGGTCAAGCGAATTGACCGGCAACATGATGTTTATCGCGCAACACACTGGAATATGTCACAAAACCGGACTTCACAGACAGAATCCGCTTTGTTAACCTCAGATCAATAAAAAAAAGACAAGGCAGGCATACAGGCAATGGAAACGGGCTTTCGAGGCACGTTTGTCATCTCCTGGTCGCAAACTGAAGTGGACGGTCTTGAGGCCGCACCTTTGCCGTCATTGGCGGTGGGTGCTGCTTGGGCTTGGCGTGGGGACGCTGTTCGTGTGGACGGACCACAAGATGTATTGCGCTTGGACAGGGCAAACGGAGAAGACGCAATTCGCCGCAAAGCGGCACGGATGGTTCACCGCCTGGTGGGTGCGGCCATCGACAACAAGCCACTGATATCAGACCCGGCGGATGCCGATCCCCTGATGACGGACAGCAGTTTCGTGGTCACCGACGGTGCCAAGAGTTACACTGTCACAGTGATTGAAGTAGGGCGCGGAGCGCCTCCGCTTTTGATGTTTCTTGATGATATTCCGCCGCGCAAGACGGACCTGTGGGTGGTGCATCACACGATCAACACGGCCCAGGGTGATCCGACCCCGGACGGGTCGGGCGGCGTGATTTGCTTTACACCCGGAACATGTATCGACACACCGGACGGCCCGCGCCGCATCGAAGATCTGCGTGAGGGTGACAAGGTGCAGACGCAGGACAACGGTGCACAGGAAATCCTGTGGACGGGCAGCCGTCGCATGACGGGCGCCCGCCTTTTTGCGATGCCCCGCCTGCGCCCTATCCGTATCGCGACCGGGGCCCTTGGCGTAGAGAGGCCGGATCAGGAATTGCTGGTGTCGCCCGAACATCGGATGCTGGTCAAAGGCGATGTTGCTCGCGATCTTTTTAACACGCCGGAAGTGTTGGTGGCCGCCAAGGATTTGATCAACGGCTCGACCATCACCGTGGATCTGAAGGCGCGTGAGGTCACTTACGTCCACCTGCTGTTGCCTCGGCACGAAGTGCTGCGCGCCAACGGGGTCGAGACGGAAAGCTTCCACCCGGCCAACACCGCCCTGTCCATGTTGAACGATGAAGATCGGTCGCGGCTGGTGTCGGCGATGCCCAACCTCGAACACGATCCGCACACCTATGGCAGCTATGCCCGCCGCAACCTCAGTGCGAGCGAGGCCGCGATCCTGAACCACGCAGCGTAATCCAAAGGACGCTGCGCGACGCTATTTTCCAAGGGGGCTCTGCCCCCAAACCCCCGGGATATTTCTGGCCGAAAGAAAGACGCTAGGTGAAGCCGGTGGTGCCCGTGTCCCCGGGGGTGCGGGCAAGGTGCCTGGCCTTGATCTGTTCGGATGTCTCTCGTGATCCGTCATGGCTCCAACCCGGTGGGGCGATGGCATATAATATGCGCTGTCTGAGTGTCAGACCCTTTGCCGTGACGTCTTTCCAGATGCCGACCCATTCATGGAAGGCCACGCGGACCGGATTGAATGTGCCCAGATTTTGGACCAGCCCGTAGTCCGGCTTTTCGCTGTCGAGTTCGGGTACGAAGGTGCCGAACATCTTGTCCCAGATGATGAAGACGCCCGCATAGTTTGCGTCGAGATAGCGCGCATTGCGGCCGTGATGCACCCGGTGGTGGCTGGGCGTGTTCATGATGGCCTCGACCCAGCGGGGCAGCTTGCCGATGGCTTCGGTATGGATCCAGAATTGGTAGATCAGGTTCAGCCCGCCGACGAACAGCACCATGGCCGGGTGAAAGCCCAGCAGGATCAGGGGTGCGCGCACGACCATCATGAAGGTGAACGTGCCTGTCCAGGTCTGACGCAAGGCGGTGGTCAGGTTGTAGTGCTGGGATGAGTGGTGGTTCACGTGGCTGGCCCAGACCCAGCGGATGCGGTGCCCGAACCGGTGGACCCAGTAGTATCGCAAATCGTCGAGGACAAAGCAAAGCAGGACAATCCATACGCTTGTGCCCAGATCGAGCGGTGTCAGGGCCCACAGCCACATGAAGAAGCCCCACGCGATGAAGCCCAGAAGGATCCCGGAGGCCACATTGCCCGCACCCATGATCAGGGAGGTGACGGCATCGCGCGTCTCGTACCGCCCACCGCGGCCCTTGATCACGATCCATGCCAGTTCGATGGCGATGGCCGCGATGAAGAACGGCACGGCGAGTTGCACGACGTCTGGATAGGTGAGGTCGGCCATCATGTTTGAGTGATCCAGTTTTGCCAGTCTTGTTGCTCGTCCGCACTCAGAGTGAGCCGCACCTTGGGTGCAGCATAGTCGTTGAGGTGCAGAATGGTTTTGGTGCCCTTGGTCTGCAATCTCTCCGCACCGCTCAGGCGGCGGGCACAGGTGTCTGCCCCCATCTGCCATATAATGCCGTTGCCGTGCCCCGAGGTGATACGCGCCGTGCGTCCGTCTTGGGTGATCTGGAGGTCTTTGATCGCGTCATCCGGATGAGCGCGCAGCCATGCCGCATGGGCCGTTTGGGTTGTGAAGGGCGAGGCCTTTGACAAGCCAAGCAGGTGCAGCGCAAGGGCAATGCCCGCGATACCACCGACAACCAAAATCAACAGGATGTGCAAGGGCACGGCCTGATCCTCCCTGTCCGCAGTTCAGCGGTGAGAGCGGCACAGGGTCAAGCGTGGCGTTGCGTCAGCTTGGGGCAGGAGGCTGGAGGCGGTTACCAAATGGTAACCGCAACTCTTTGTTAATAAGTGTTAATCTTACGTGCGCGGGGTGAGCGCCGCTTCTGCTGCTGCCTAACTGCTTTCGTCCGCTATCAGCTTCGCAATGATTGCTTTTGCACTGTCCGACGACCAGTCCGCATCGCCACGCAGGCGCGCAATCTCGCGGCCTTCGGGGTCGATTATCACGGTTATGGGCAGGCCAAAGATGCCCATTTGGGCGGCCAGCTTCTGTTTGGGGTCCTGATGGCGGGGCAGGTTGGTGGCGTCGATCTCTTCCAGAAACTTCACGATGGCGGCCGGGTTGTTGCGGCCCGTTGCGATGGTCACAACTTCGAAATCATCGCCGCCGAACTGGGTCTGCAATTCGGACAGCATCGGCATTTCGTGCCGGCAGGGGGCGCACCACGTGGCCCAAAAGTTCACCAGAATATGCTTGCCTTCGTAATCGGCCAATGTGCCTTCGCCCGCGCCATCGGCCAGATCAAAGGCTTGTTTTGACACGGCTTCGGGCGTGCCGTGGAAAATCAGCTTTTTCATGTCGCCGTCGCGCAGGGCGGCGGCAGCGTCCGTGTCGGCATGCCCGGGAATTGCGCCCACGCTCAGGGCCATGTAGAGGGCTGCGGTAACAAGCTTATTCATCATATTCCTCAAGGTGGCACGTTCATGTCCGACAAAACCGCGAATGCAATGTGGGGTGGCCGTTTTGCGGCAGGGCCAGATGCGATCATGGAGGCAATTAATGCCTCGATCGGATTTGACCAGCGCATGGCGTCCCAGGACATCGCAGGCTCGCGTGCCCATGCCGCCATGTTGGGCGCCACCGGCATTCTGGACGATAAGGACGTTGAGGCGATCCGGGAAGGGCTTCTCACGGTCTTGTCAGAAATCGAGGGCGGGACGTTCGCGTTTTCGACCGCCCTTGAAGACATCCACATGAATGTGGAGGCGCGGTTGAAGGACCTGATTGGCGAGCCGGCAGGGCGCTTGCACACTGGCCGGTCGCGCAATGATCAGGTGGCGACCGATTTCAAACTGTGGGTCCGCGACCAATTCGATGCCGCTGAAGGCGCGCTGTTGTCCCTGATCGCAGCCCTGTTGGATCAGGCAGAGGCGGGCGCCGATTGGGTCATGCCCGGCTTCACCCATTTGCAAACCGCGCAGCCTGTCACATGGGGCCACCACATGATGGCTTATGTCGAGATGTTCGGGCGCGACCTTTCCCGAGTACGAGATGCCCGGTCCCGGATGAACGAAAGCCCACTTGGCGCTGCCGCGCTGGCAGGCACGTCTTTCCCCATTGACCGTCAGATGACGGCAGGGGCGCTGGGGTTTGACCGTCCGTCCGCCAACTCGCTCGATGCCGTGAGTGACCGCGACTTTGCGCTGGAGTTTCTGAGCACAGCCAGCATCTGCGCCATGCACCTGAGCCGCTTCGCGGAAGAGCTGGTGATCTGGTCCTCGGCCCAGTTCCGCTTTGTCACCTTGTCGGATCGCTTTTCGACCGGATCGTCCATCATGCCGCAAAAGAAAAACCCCGACGCGGCAGAGTTGATCCGCGCCAAGGTGGGCCGGATTTATGGTGCCAACACCGCGCTCATGATGGTGATGAAGGGGCTGCCGTTGGCCTATTCCAAGGACATGCAGGAAGACAAGGAACAGGTCTTTGATGCGGCTGACAACTGGATGCTGGCGCTGGCGGCCATGGACGGGATGGTGCGCGACATGACCGCCAACCGCGAGAGCCTTGCCGCTGCGGCGGGGTCTGGCTTTTCCACTGCAACTGACCTGGCGGACTGGCTGGTGCGGGTGCTGGGCTTGCCTTTCCGCGATGCGCATCACATCACCGGCAGCCTCGTTGCGCTGGCCGAAACCGAGGGTTGCGATCTGCCCGATCTGTCGCTGGATCAGATGAAAACCGCCCATGAGGGCATCACCGAAGGCGTGTTTGACGTTTTGACCGTGGAAAATTCCGTCGCATCGCGTACAAGTTATGGCGGCACTGCGCCAACCCAGGTGCGCGCGCAGGTCGCCCGGTGGAGAGAGGTGATCGCATGATCCGTATCATTTGTGTCTTGTCGCTGATGGCTCTGGCCGCCTGCGGTGCTGATGGTGAGCCGGTGCAACCCCATGGCGGTGTGAGCATCGGGATCGGGTCTGGCGGTGTGCACGCGGGGGGCACGGTGGGTGTCAGCCGTGGACCGCTGGCCGTCGGTGTGAGCCTGTTCTGATCCATGGCTCCGGTGCGCATGATCTATCTTGGCCTTGCCATCTGGGGGGCCATCCATCCGATGTACTATTTCATCAGCTGGTTTCAGGCCAACACCTGGGACATCATGGCGATGGTGGATGCGTGGCATGTGAACACGGCCACCAGCGGTCTGGTCTGGGACCTGACCATTGCGGCGCTGGCGCTGACGATCTGGATCATCTCCGAAGTCTCAGTGCGCCAGAACTGGTCCGCGCTGATCGCCATTCCTGCAACATTCTGCATCGGCGTCAGCTGCGGCCTGCCTTTGTACCTGTTTTTACGGTCCCGCCCCGTCACCTGATTGATCCTGACGCGCAGCACCGCTAAAGGCGCTTGTCATGGATCATTTTCTGTACCGCGATGGCGTTCTGCACGCCGAGGACGTCCCGGTGGCTGACATTGCCGCCACCGTGGGCACGCCGTTCTATGTTTATTCCACGGCCACGCTGCTGCGCCACTTCACGCTGTTTGACGATGCACTCGACGGTATGGACCATCTGGTCTGCTACGCGATGAAGGCGGCCAGCAATCAGGCGATCCTCAAGACGCTGGCCCAAGCGGGCGCAGGCATGGACGTGGTGTCGGGCGGCGAATACGCGCGGGCCAAGGCCGCAGGCGTGCCCGGCGAAAAGATCGTGTTCTCGGGCGTCGGCAAGACCGCAGATGAAATTCGCATGGCGCTGAACGGCGGTATCCGCCAGTTCAACGTGGAATCCGAGCCGGAGATGGAGGTGCTGAACCGTGTCGCGGGCGAGGTGGGCGCGCGTGCCCCAATTACCATCCGCGTGAACCCGGATGTGGATGCCAAGACCCACGCCAAGATCGCGACCGGGAAATCCGAAAACAAGTTCGGCATTCCGATCGCCCGCGCGCGCGAGGTCTATGCCATGGCGGGTGCCATGGATCATATCGAAGTCATCGGCATCGACGTGCATATCGGCAGCCAATTGACGGACCTTGCCCCGTTCGAACTGGCCTACCAGAAAGTGGCCGAACTGACCGTGCAACTGCGCGAAGATGGCCACGACATTCGCCGCCTCGATCTGGGCGGTGGCCTTGGCATCCCCTACGCCCGCTCGAACGAAGCGCCCCCGCTGCCCACCGACTATGGCGCGCTGATCAAGCGCACCGTCGGCCATCTGGGCTGCGAGATCGAGATCGAGCCCGGTCGCCTCATTTCAGGCAATGCCGGGCTCATGGTGTCTGAAGTGATCTATGTGAAGTCGGGCGAGGGACGCGATTTCCTGATCCTCGACGGGGCCATGAACGACCTGATCCGGCCCGCCATGTACGAAGCACACCACGACATCGTTCCGGTGATCGAACCCGCACCGGGCACGGAACAGGCACCTTACGATATCGTGGGCCCGGTCTGCGAATCCGGGGATACCTTTGCCAAACAGCGCATGATGCCGCCGCTTGCCGCCGGGGACCTTGTCGCGTTCCGCTCGGCCGGAGCCTATGGCGCAGTGATGAGCAGCGAATACAACACGCGGCCCCTGATCCCCGAGGTTCTCGTCAATGGCGATCAATACGCGGTGATCCGCGCACGTCCGACCTTTGACGAAATGATAAATCGCGATACCATCCCGGAGTGGCTCTGACCCGTTCAGCGCCTATATAAGGTACAGGCGCTATGGTGCGCCGCGCCACCGGCAGTGGCTCAGCCTCCGGCAAGGGACGCGATGAATGGCCAGTTTCTCCAGACATGACGTGCGACGTGGGCTGAAAGCATTGCGCTGGCCGCTGGCGCTCACACGCGCAGGCATGTTTGCAGAGGCGTTCTGGCAGGCCACCTGGCCCCTTGCGACGGTTGTTCTGGCTGTTCTCGCGGTGCTGATGCTGGGCCTGCAAGACAGTGTGATGGTCGAACTGGTCTGGGGCTTGGGTGTCGTGGCGGCCTTGGCGGTCGCGGGCACATTGATCTACGCGCTCCGCCGGTTCCGCATTCCGACACGTGATGCGGCGCTGGTTCGGCTGGATGAAACGCTGCCCGGTCGTCCCATTCAGGCGCTTATGGATGAACAGGCCGTGGGGGATGGCGATGCAGCCTCGACCGCCGTCTGGCGCGCGCATCAGGCGCGCATGGCCGAACGGGCGGCACAGGCCCAAGCGGTGCCGGCAGACCTGCGCATTGCCCGCCGCGATCCCTATGCGCTGCGCTATGTGGCGGTACTGGTCTTTGCGGTGGCTTTGATTTTCGGTTCGATCTGGCGCGTAGGGTCGGTGGCCGACATGGCCCCCGGCGCGGGCGACGGCTTGGCCACTGGCCCTGTGTGGGAAGGCTGGGCCGAAAGCCCGCGCTACACCGGACGGCCCACCATCTATCTCAACGACATTGCCGAAGGACCCTTGGAAGTGCCTGCAGGGTCGCTGATCACGCTGCGGCTTTATGGTGAGGTGGGCGCGTTGACCATTGCTGAAACGGTGTCTGGCCGGATCGGCGAAGTGCCCCCGGCCTCTGATCCCGAACAGGATTTCACCGTCATTCAATCAGGCGAGATTGCGATAAATGGCCCGGGCGGTCGCACATGGTCGGTCGCAGTCTTGCCTGACGCCGCCCCCAACATCGCGGTGCTGGACGGCCCCGAAGCGACAGCGCTGGGCGAGATGACGCTCCCCTTCACGGCCTCCGACGATTACGGCGTCGAGGCGGGCGAGGCGCGGTTCGCGCTTGATCTGACAGAAGTCGATCGCCGCCACGGTCTGGAAATTGCACCCGAACGGCGCCCGGAAATCACCGTGTCCCTGCCCATGCCCTTTACCGGCGACCGGACGGAGTTCGAGGAAGCGCTTGTCGAAGACTTCTCAGAACATCCATGGGCGAACTTGCCTGTCACCGTTGTGATGACGGCGCTTGATGCGGCTGAGCAGCAATCGGAAACCGAACCGGTCCAGATGATCCTGCCGGGGCGGCGTTTCTTTGATCCGATGGCCGCGTCGATCATCGAACAGCGTCGGGACCTGCTTTGGTCAAAGGACAACAGCAGACGCGTGGCCCAGATCCTGCGCGCAGTGGCCCATCGCCCTGATGACGTGTTCCGCCGCGAGGTCGATCAACTGCGCCTGGGCCGTGTCATCGAACGGCTTGAGACGCTGGCCAGCTACGGTCTGACGGATGAGCAACAAGAAGACCTGTCACGCGACATGTGGGACCTTGCCCTCGGGATTGAGGAAGGGGACCTGTCGGATGCGTTGGAACGGTTGCGCCGCGCCCGCGAACGGCTGGAACAGGCAATGCGCGATGGCGCCAGCCCCGCCGAAATCGAAGAGCTGATGCAAGAGCTGCGCCGGGCGACCGACGATTATATGCAGCAATTGTCTCGGCAGGCGCAGCGGGACCGTGAAAACGGCGAAGAAAACCAGCAAAACCAGCAGCAATCGCAAAATCAGATGCAGATGTCGCAGGACGACATCCAGCGCATGATGGACCGTATTCAGGAACTGATGGAACAGGGCCGCATGGCCGAGGCCGAACAGGCCCTGCGTGAGTTGCAGGAGATGCTGGAGAACATGCAAGTCACCCAGGGGCAAGGCGGCGATGGCCAAAGCCCGGGTGAGCAGGCCATGGAAGGGTTGGCAGAGACGTTGCGCGAACAGCAAGGGCTGAGCGATCAGGCATTCCGTGACTTGCAGGAACAGTTCAACCCCGATGCTCAGGCCGGTGAAAGCCAGGGCAACGAGGGTCGCAGTGGTGGTCAGGGCCGGGGCGATCAGCACAGCCAGGGCGGTGAAGGTCAGGGCGAACAGGGCGACAGTCAGGAAGGTGGCGAAGGCGACCAGCAGGCCGAAGGGCAAGGCGAGGGATCGCTTGCCGACCGCCAGCAGGCCTTGCGCGACGAGTTGAACCGCCAGCAGCGCAGCTTGCCCGGTGAGGGCACCCCCGAAGGTGATGCCGCGCGTGACGCGCTCGACCGGGCTGGCCGCGCCATGGACGGGGCCGAAGAGGCGCTGCGTCAGGACGATTTTGCCGAGGCCATCGACAACCAATCGCAAGCCATGGAAGCGCTGCGCGAAGGCATGCGCGCGCTGGGCGAAGCGATGCAGCAGGAACAGCAGAACGCACAGCAGGGCCAAGGCACGTCCGAAAGCGACCGCCGCGCCGAAGCGCGCGATCCGCTGGGCCGTGATCCGGGGACCAATGGCGGCGTCGGCACCGAAGAGGGGCTGTTGCAAGGCGAGGACGTGTATCGCCGCGCGCGCGACCTGCTGGACGAAATCCGCCGCCGGTCAGGCGACGGCGAACGCCCGGATGTCGAACTGGACTATCTCAAGCGCCTGCTGGACCGGTTCTGAGGGCTATTCGCCCTCGGCAGCCGTCAGATTGTCAAGCCAGGTGAGGCCCGCCGCAACCTGACCGTCAAGCCACACGCGGGCACTGTCCACTTGGGCGACATAGGCGCTCAGGAACGGATCTGCCTGCGGCACGGACTGTGCAATGGCAGGTGCAAAGACATAGATTGCACCCAGGATCAGGGCCAACAGCACCATCAGCATAAAGCCGCGGCGGAAGCCTGATTTGCGCGGTGCCAGTTCGGCAGGGTCGGCCGCAGCATCCGCCGCCGGGGCACCCTGACGATCACCGGTGGAGCGCAGGGTCGAGTTGATCTCTTCAATGTCCGGCAGCAGGTCCCGACGAGAACCGATCGCAGCCGCCGTGGCAACTGCTTCGGACACCTGTTCGGGGGCATCCGTTTCCTCACCCCGCATGCGGGCCATGCGTTCGCGCGCTTCACGCGCCCGGCGGTCGGCCTCGGTCTCTGCAGTATCAAGGCCAAGGTCCGGCTGGCTTTCCAACCCTTCGGTGTCCGTTGCGCGGGCCTGTGCTTCGATCTCGGCCTCCTGGCGCAGAATGTCGGCGACGGAGGGGTCCAGCTCGCGGCGCTGCGGCTCGGGCGCTTCGGCGCGTTCTTCGTCTTCGGCAGGCGTATCGTCGGGCGGCGCCAGATCGGCAGGCGCTTCGTCCTCCTCGGGCTCGGCAGGCGCGTGATCAGGATGGTGCTGAAACCACGTCTGGCCGCAGTTGGAGCATTGGACATCGCGCCCTTCGGAAGGGATCACATCATCCACAACCTCGTATTGCGCATCGCAATTGGGACAAATCAGCCGCATTTCGGATCCTGCCTCGGTTTTGAGTGTCACCATATGTTGTAGGCGGTGTTCAGAAAAGTCATAACTGCGACCACCGCTGTCGGAGCATTCAGATTGAATCCGGCATGGTGCTGAGGCACAACAGGTGCCAAATGGGCGAGGGCACGCGTGATCGAGCTGGAAAATGTGGCGTACAGCTATGGCGGGGGCGAGCTTTTGTCCGATATCTCGGTCAAGCTGGCCCCGGGATCGTTCCACTTTTTGACCGGGCCGTCGGGCGCGGGCAAGACCACATTGCTCAAGCTGTGTTACGGGGCCTTGCTGCCCACATCGGGCCGGGTTCAGGTCTTTGACCGCGATGTGCGGTCACTTGAGCGGGACGCAGTGGCCCGCATGCGCCGCCGTGTCGGGGTCGTCCATCAGGACGTGCAATTCCTTGATCACCTGCCGGTGTCGGACAACGTGGCCCTCCCGCTGACCGTATCGGGACGGCAGGCCGAAGCCGCAAACGGTGACCTGACAGAGCTGATGGCGTGGGTGGGCTTGACCGAACGCGCGGACGCCATGCCGCCCGAACTGTCGGGTGGCGAACGGCAACGGGCGGCGCTGGCACGGGCTGTCATCATGTCTCCGGACGTGGTTCTTGCGGATGAGCCCACCGGCAACGTCGATTGGGAGATGTCTCAGCGCTTGCTGACGCTGCTGGTCGAGCTGAACAAGATGGGCAAGACGGTCCTGATTGCCACCCACGACCTGTCGCTGATCCGGGCGGCCAAGGCACAGGTGCAGGCGCGGGTTCTGCGCATCTCGAACCGGCGGGTGCAGCTTGCGGGGGCGGACCTGTGAAAATCAGTCCCAAGACCTTGCGTGGCCTTATCGCCGGTGATCGCTATGCCGACCGGGTTGTGCCGCCCACGGGGTTCACAGCGCAGCTTACAGTGTTTGTGTCGGGCGCCATGGCCTTTCTGGCCGTTTTTGCACTGGCTTTGTCGCTGGCCTCTGGCCGTCTGGCCGACCGTTGGGGTGACGAACTTGCACGCACCGCGACCATCCGCATCGTCGCCCCCGAAGACCAGCGCGCGATCCAGACCACCGCCGCGCTGCAAGTCCTTACAACCACGCCCGGCATCGCGGCTGCGCGCGCCCTGACGGACGAGGAACAACAGGCCCTGCTGGCCCCGTGGTTCGGACAGGATCTGCCGTTGAACACGCTGCCCGTGCCCCGGTTGATCGAGATCGAAGCAACGGAACAAGGCTTTGACGCCACGGGCCTGCGCCTGCGGCTTGCAGCAGAGGTGCCGGGTGCCGTTCTGGACGACCACGGGCGCTGGCGCGCGCCGCTTGTATCTGCTGCGAACCGCCTGCGGTTGCTTGGATGGACGGTTGCCCTGCTGATCATCGGTGCCGTTGCTGCCATGGTCACCCTCGCGGCCAATGCAGCGCTTGCCGCCAATGCGCAGGTCATTGCGGTCCTACGCCTTGTGGGCGCAACGGACAGCTACATTGCCAACGCCTTTGTCCGTCGCTTCACGCTGCGCGCGCTCATTGGTTCGGCTGTGGGCGCGGTGATTGGGGCAATCGCGGTCCTGCTGATGCCATCCGGTGGCGACACGCCGGGCTTTCTTACCGGCCTTGGGTTCAGCGGTGCGGGCTGGCTTGTGCCGCTGTTGTTGCCGCTCGTCTGCGGGGCGGTTGCCCTGATCGCCACCGCCTACGCTGCCAGCCGTGCCCTAAGGACCCTCACATGATCCAATACCTCCGCTCACTGGTCTTTGTCGGCCATATCTACGTGATGATGCTCGTGATCGGCCTGCTCTGGGCCCCTTATGCCATCGTCAGCAAGCATGGCGCACGGTCGGCCTGCAAAAGCTACAGCCGCTATGTGTTCTGGTCCATGCGCTGGATGGTGGGGCTGAAGGCCGAAGTACGGGGCGAGGTGCCCGAAGGCGAGGTTCTGATCGCAGCCAAGCACCAATCGTTCCTTGATATCATGATGATCTTCACGGCGCTGCCATCGGCCAAGTTCATCATGAAACGGTCGATCCTGTGGACGCCGATCATCGGTCTTTATGCCAAGCGTCTGGAATGTGTGCCGGTGGACCGCGGCAAGCGCGGTGCCGCCATCGCCAAGATGGTCGAGGACGTGGAGGCCGGGCGCGCCACGCCGGGCCAATTGATCATCTATTCCCAAGGCACGCGCGTGGCCCCGGGCGTCAAAAGACCTTACAAGGTGGGCACCGCCGTGCTGTATGAACAACTGGGTCAGCCCTGTGTGCCGGTCGCCACCAATGTGGGCGTGTTCTGGCCGCGCACCGGCATCATGCGCAAACCGGGCACCGCCATTGTCGAGTTTTTGCCCGCCATGCCGGATGGGCTGGACCGTGATACGTTTCTGGCCCAGCTTGAGGAAACGGTCGAGACGCGTTCAGACGCGCTGATGCGCGAAGGAGGGTTTGAGCCCAATGGAGTTCGTTGAAGACATTCCCGCGCTCGAAGCGCTCTATGGCACGCCCGGTGCGGCGTCGATCCGTAAGGTCGCGGATCATCTGACACCGCTTTATGCCAAGTGGATCGCGGCCTCCCGCTTTGTGGTGCTGACGACGGTGGGTCCCGACGGCACTGATGGCAGCCCACGCGGCGACGATGGTCCGGTGGTTCTGCAGCTTGATCCCAAGACGCTTGCAATGCCCGACTGGCGCGGCAATCAACGGCTCGACAGCTTGCGCAATGTCGTATCGGATGGGCGCGTGTCGTTGATGTTCATGGTGCCGGGTTCAAACACGGTGGTGCGTGTGAACGGGCAGGCGAAGTTGACAGCCGACGAGGCCTTGCGCGCCCGGTTCGAACAGAAAGGGCGGCACCCGGCCACTGTCATCGTGATCAAGATTGGCGAAGTTTACACTCAGTGCGCCCGCGCGCTGATCCGGGCCGGCCTGTGGTCTCGCGACGATGCTGACGGGTTGCCAACGCCGGGCGAGATTTTGGCAGAGGTGTCGCAGGGCGACGAAGGCGGCGCGTCCTATGACGCAGCATGGCCCGAGCGCGCCGCCCGGACCATGTGGTGATTTAACATAACATGTCCCATCGTGGGACATTTCGCGTGGATTAGGGCAGCAGCACCTGATCGATGGCGTGGATCACACCGTTCGATCCAAAGATGTCTGCTTGGATCACGTTGGCGTCGTTCACTTTCACACCAGAGCCGAACTTGCCCACGATGCCGTTCACGTCCAGCGTGCCGCCCTGAACGGTGGTCACGTTCTGGCGTGTTCCCAGCACGTCACCGGCTGTGATCTGACCGGGGACCACGTGGTAGGTCAGGATGTCGACCAACTGGTCCTTGTTTTCAGGCAGCAACAGGTTGTCGACCGTGCCTGCGGGCAGGGCGGCAAATGCGTCGTTGGTCGGCGCAAAGACGGTGAAGGGGCCGGGGCCTTTCAACGTGTCGACCAGACCGGCGGCCTGTACGGCTGCGACGAGTGTCGAGAAGTTCGGATCGCCAGCGGCGATGTCCACGATATCGGGGTCTTGGGGCTGCGCGCATGCGGCGAGAGTTGCAAGGGCGGCCGCGCCCCCGATCAGTTTCAAAGTGCTGCGACGATCCATGTTGGTGTCCTTTTTTCGTTCATAATGCGTCCTGGGCCAAGTTTGGCCCTTTTATCAAAGGGGGCGCGGGCGGATGAAGACAATGACCCGCGCGCTGTCCCCGGAGACATAACCTAGCGCTCGGCAGGAAAGTTCCCCTGCGTATGGTACGGATAGGCGAGAATGCGCCGTTCAGTACGTCCGCCGGGAAGGTTTTGGACGCGAATGCGTCGATTCCGAGTGCAATCCAAGGGATTTCGCAAATATGCGGAAGTTTGGATTTGGCGCTAAAACTCCTCAAAATCCGGACTTGGATAGTGCTGGTGCACGATCTGAAGGAGTCGAGAGTTTTTAGGTGACGAGTGCGATATTTCTCGCTGGTGCCCTTGCGGTGTCGGACTGTGTACAGACCGCGGAAGATGTGTCGCCGAAGTAGGTTTCCCCGCTGCGGTTCCAAAGCCTGAACTGCCCGCAGATGCGCCTGGAGGCAACGCGGCTTAGCCTGCAGGCGAACGAGATTGCGCGTGTACAAAGTAAGAAGGCCAAAGATGATGCGACGGCGACAGCTGTGGCATTGGTGCTCTTCCGGCTGGCTGCATTCTTTATCAAGGGGACAAGGCGACGGCGTCTGAACTTGGCCGTCTCAAGGGGGAGATGCAGGCCCTCGAAGCGGCAAGCACGTGTCGCGGCTGCGGCGTGAGGTTCGAGCAAGCCTAAGTTTTGCAACGGCAGGTGCGGGTCCAAGATGGCCTGCACCTGCGGCTGCGGAAATGCCCTCATCAACAGCCAGTGGCTACGAATAGAATGGGGCGCTTGTTGGTCAGCTGTGGATTGCGCCCAGCCCGCAGGCAAGTGCCGCCTCGCGCACAGCTTCGGAATAGGTCGGGTGGGCGTGGCACGTCAGCGCCAAGTCCTCGGCCGAGGCGCCAAATTCCATCGCGACACAAACCTCGTGGATCAGATCACCCGCGCTGGGACCAATGATATGCGCACCCAGAATCCGGTCTGTTTCGGCGTCGGCAAGGATTTTGACAAAGCCGTCGGCGGCGAAGTTCGCCTTGGCCCGACCGTTCCCCATGAAGCTGAACTTGCCCGCCTTGTACTTGCGCCCTTCGTCTTTCAGCTGCTCTTCGGTCTTTCCGACATTGGCGACCTCGGGGTGGGTATAGATCACACCCGGGATCACGCCGTAGTTCACGTTCCCATGCTTGCCCGCGATCTGGTCGGCGGCGGCCATGCCCTCGTCCTCGGCCTTGTGGGCGAGCATCGGCCCTTCGATCACGTCGCCAATGGCGTAGATGCCCGGTACGTTGGTCTGCCAATGCGCGTCCACGGCGATCTGGCCGCGATCCGTCATCTTGACGCCAAGCGCATCCAGACCCAATCCGTCGGTGTAGGGTTTGCGCCCTGTCGCGACGAGAACCACATCCGCGTCCACCTCGTGTGCGCTGTCATCCTTGCGCAGCTTGTAATGCACCTTGGCCTTGGTCTTGGACGTCTCAACCGACTGCACCGCAGCCCCCATGGTAAAGCTGAGACCCTGTTTCGTCATGATCTTCTGGAACTGGCGCTGGACCTCCGCATCCATGCCCGGGGTGACGGCATCCAGGAATTCGATCACCTGCACCTCTGACCCCAAACGGCTGTAGACCGAGCCCAATTCAAGCCCGATCACGCCTGCGCCGATCACGACCATCTTCTTGGGCACCTTGCCCAGCTCCAGCGCGCCGGTGGAGGAGACAACGACCTTTTCGTCAATCTCGACCCCTGGCAGGGTGGCCACGTTTGACCCGGACGCGATGATGATGTTCTTGGCGTCATGCACTTCGTCACCGACCTTGACCTTGCCCGCTTCGGGGATGGAGCCCCAGCCCTTGAGCCAGTCGATCTTGTTCTTCTTGAACAGAAACTCGACGCCCTTGGTGTTCTGGCCAATCGTGTCGGCCTTGTATTGCAGCATCTGCTTCCAATCGACGGACGGCGACTTGCCCTTGAGGCCCATGGCGGCGAAGTTGTGTTCGGCCTCGTGCAACATGTGCGACGCGTGCAAGAGCGCCTTGGACGGGATGCAGCCGACGTTCAGGCACGTGCCGCCCAGCGTCTCGCGCCCTTCGACACAGGCCGTTTTCAGACCCAGCTGTGCGCAGCGGATGGCGCAGACATAGCCGCCGGGGCCTGAGCCGATGATGATCACGTCGTAAGAAGCCATGGGTTTGGTCCTTTTGTTTGCCGGTCGAACCCGGGGGCGCTGCCCCCGGACCCCCGGGATATTTTCAGCCAGAAGAAGACAGGAGCGTTGCGACAAGTATGCAGGGTGCAGCGAGAAATCCCACCAGCCAGATCAGCGACCGCCACGGGGTCAGGCCGAAATAGTAGGCGGGGATATAGAGAATGCGCGCGAGCAGGTAGGCCCATGCGCAGATTGCGGTGAAGGATGTGCTTGCCTCTGCCAAAGTCACGACGATGACGGCGATGGTGAACAGGGCAAGGCTTTCGAAATGGTTTTCCCACGCCCGGATCAGGCGGGCGGTTTTGGTAGACACCTGATCCTGGATGTCGCCGCCCAAGCGGTTGCGGTCGCGGGGGGACAGGGTCTTGCCTTGCGGCAATTCGATGTTGGTTGGCACGGCCATCAGGCAAAACTGCAGGACCTGTAGTAGTGCGGCGAGCGCGAGGGCTGTGAGTTCGGGGGTCATGCCGCTTGCACCGCCTCTGCGATAAGGTTCGCCCTGTGATCATAGCTGCCGATCCGTGCAGAAGGGTGGGGGGCCGTGATGTGGTCAATCCCGAAAAACGCCAGCACGCGGGCGCTGTCGGTGCCAAGCGCAACTGGCCTGCGGCCCAGAAGTTCGTGCCTGCCAACGGCATCGAAACAGGCGCGCGCATGGGCGGGGGGAATCGTGCTGGACCGTTTGGGGGTCAGCAGGTGGAAGATGGGCGTGATGTAGATGTCAGCTCGGGTGAGGTTCAGTAGCTGGAGCACCCTGTCGATTACCTTGTTGTAGGGGATATTCGGCAGGTATCCGGTGCGCTTGAGTTGGTCCTTGTGCTGCTTTGCCGAGGGGGCGTCGAGCCAGTCCTTGGACATGAGCAGTGGCCCCGCCAGATTGCCGGACGTCATCTGGATGGGCGAGACATAGTCGCCATCAAAGCCCGCCTGCGCCAGCGTGGGATAGCCGGGCAGGGCAAAGGCGCGCCGTGCAGCGATGGCACGCTGGTATGTCTGTTTCGCTGTCACGCGCCCAGCAACGGCAACAGCATCATGACAAGCCCCCCGAGCGAGGCAAACCAAGCGATGGAGCGGACCATTGGGATGCCGGACGCATAGGCGGGGATGTAGGCGACGCGCGCCCAGAACCAGAGCGCCGCGCCCGTGGCCGTGGCGGAGGTGCCAAGGTCCGTGACCTTGAGCATCAAGGCGAGTGCGATGAAGGCGGGGAGGGTTTCGAGATAGTTCTTGAGCGCGCGCTGGATGCGGGCGGCGACCACGTTCTGGTCGCGCTGTTCGTCCTGGGGGCCGAGCGCCCAGCCAAGCCCTTTGGACAGGTCAGAGAAGGTGGCCTGAATGATCGCATGGGCGATCAGGAGGATGACGGCGTAGGTGAGGTAGGTGAGTTCTGGGGTCATGCCTTTGATCCTGTATTACTATGCACGGAAGTGTTGCTGCGCGTATTTTTCCAAGAATACGAGCGCAATGATCGAAACGCCGGGTAAGACCAAAAGGTAAGCGCCGACGACAAAAATGATATTACCGAAAATTCCGTATCCCAGAAGTGACGCGACTGAGACCAATTGGGGCAACCATCGAAGCATTGACCTTGTTCGGATCACCAACGGCAGTTGTTTCCACTTTTGCTCTGTGAACTCATTTATGATGATAAATCCCGCCGGAACGCCAAAAAGCAAAACCAGCATAAACAGAAACTGCAACCACCTGCTACCGGTCACCTGACCCGTAACATAACCTGTGGTCATCGCACCCGCTATACAACAGATGATGCCCAGACAGGTGCTCAGTGACAGAGCGCCGGTCTGGGTAATTCGATGTTTAGCGGAGTGTGACATACAACCAGCGTTACCTCCGTCACAAATCCATCAACAACCGCCGCGGATCCTCCAGCGCTTCCTTGACCCGCACAAGGAACGTCACAGCACCCTTTCCATCCACGATGCGGTGGTCGTAGCTGAGCGCCAGATACATCATGGGCCGGATCACCACCTCACCGCCGATAGCCATGGGCCGGTCCTGGATCTTGTGCATGCCTAGGATACCCGACTGCGGTGGGTTCAGGATGGGTGAGGACATGAGCGAGCCGTAGACGCCGCCGTTGGACAGCGTGAATGTGCCGCCCTGCATTTCCGCCATGCTCAGTTTGCCATCGCGGGCACGGGCCCCCTTTTCGGCAATCGCCTTTTCGATCGCGGCAAAGGACATTGCATCCGCATCGCGGATCACCGGCACCACAAGGCCCGTGGGCGTACCCGCCGCGACACCCATATGCACGAAGTTCTTGTAGACGATGTCGGTGCCGTCAATCTCGGCATTCACTTCGGGCACTTCTTTCAACGCGTGGCAGCACGCCTTGGTGAAGAAGGACATGAAGCCCAGCTTGACGCCGTGTTTCTTCAGGAACAGGTCCTTGTATTCATTGCGCAAGTCCATCACGGCGCCCATGTCCACCTCGTTGTAGGTGGTGAGCATGGCAGCTGTGTTCTGGCTTTCCTTCAGGCGTTTGGCGATGGTCTGGCGGAGACGGGTCATTTTCACCCGTTCTTCGCGCGCGGCATCGTCTGCGGCGACCGGTGCACGAGGTGCAGAGGCAGGGGCCGACGCCGTGGGGGCAGAGGCGGCTGCGGCAACGGCCTTGGCCACATCGTCCTTCATCACACGACCATCGCGGCCTGTGCCCGTGACATGATCTGCGCTGATCCCGGCGGCTGCCATGGCTTTTTGTGCGGACGGTGCGTTTTCCACGTCCGAGCGGCCGGTTCCTTCGGGTGCCGCTGCCGGGGCCGCATCGGCCTTGGGGGCCGGGGCCGGATCGGTCTGCCCGACGGCAGAGCCTGAGATCACGGCGAGCTTGGCCGAGGCATCGACAGTGGTGCCCTCCGGGGCCACGATCTCGGTCAAAACGCCGCCAGCGGGAGCCGGCACTTCGACGCTGACCTTGTCGGTTTCCAGTTCGCATAACATTTCGTCCTGGGCCACGCTGTCACCGACGGCCTTGAACCAGGTGCTGACGGTGGCTTCGGTGACGCTTTCGCCCAGTGTGGGCACCATGACGTCAACGCTGTCACCGCCCGATGAGGGTGCTTCGGCGGCGGGTTCTTCTGCCTTGGCTTCGGCTTTGGGTGCGTCCTTGGATGGGGTCGCGGCCCCGCCTTCTGAGATGTTGGCGAGCAGCGCGTCCACGCCCACTGTCTCACCCTCGGCGGCGACGATATCGGCAAGCGTGCCAGCGGCAGGGGAGGGCACTTCGACCGTCACCTTGTCGGTTTCCAGCTCGCACAGCATTTCGTCCACCTCCACCGCGTCGCCGGGTTTCTTGAACCATGTGGCAACGGTGGCTTCGGTGACGCTTTCGCCCAAGGTGGGCACGCGGACTTCGGTGGTCATGGTCTTATCCTTCGATGGTCAGCGCGTCGTTCACGAGCGCGGCTTGTTGTGCTTTGTGCTGGCTGGCCAGACCCGTGGCGGGTGAGGCAGAGGTGGCGCGGCCCACATAAGCGGGGCGCTGGTGCTTTGCCTTGATCCGGGTCAGCACCCATTCGATGTTGGGCTCGATAAAGGACCACCCCCCCTGGTTCTTGGGCTCTTCCTGACACCAGACCATTTCGGCCCCCTTGAAGCGTTCCAGTTCCTTGACGAGGCTGATCGCCGGGAAGGGATAGAACTGTTCGATCCGCATCAGGTACACGTCATCAATCCCTCGGGCGTCACGCTCTTCCAGCAGGTCGTAGTAGACCTTGCCCGAACACATGACCACGCGCTTCACCTTGTCGTCTTTCACCAACTTGGTGTCCGAGTTGCCCAATTCCGCGTCATCCCAAAGCACACGGTGGAAGGAGGAGCCGGTGGTGAACTCCTCTGCCTTGGACACCGCCATCTTGTGGCGCAGCAGGGATTTGGGGGTCATCAGGATCAGCGGCTTGCGGAAGTCGCGGTGGATCTGACGGCGCAGGATGTGGAAATAATTGGCGGGCGTCGTGCAGTTGGCGACGATCCAGTTGTCCTGACCGCACATCTGCAAAAACCGCTCCAGCCGGGCGGAGGAGTGTTCGGGCCCTTGCCCTTCGAAGCCATGGGGCAACAACACAACCAGCCCCGACATGCGCAGCCACTTGCTTTCGCCCGAGCTGATAAACTGGTCGAACATGATCTGCGCGCCGTTGGCAAAATCGCCAAATTGCGCCTCCCACAACGTCAATGCATTGGGTTCGGCCATCGAATACCCATATTCGAAACCAAGCACCGCATATTCCGACAGCATCGAGTCGATGACTTCGTAATGTGCCTGACCCGCCCGCACGTTGTTGAGCGGGAAATACCGTTCTTCGGTTTCCTGGTTCACGATGCCCGAATGGCGTTGGCTGAACGTGCCGCGGGTGCTGTCCTGACCGGCCAGACGCACCGGAAACCCTTCGGTCAGAAGCGATCCAAAGGCCAGCGCCTCACCCGTGGCCCAGTCGAACCCCTCACCACTGTCGAACATCTGCTTTTTCGCGTCAAAAAGCCTGCCGACAGTCTTGTGCAGCGGAAAGCCGTCCGGCGCAGATGTCAGGGCGCGTCCTATATCGGCCAGCGTTTCGGGCGCGATGGCGGTCTTGCCGCGCTGATAGTCGTCCTTTTCCTTGTCCAGATGAGACCACTTGCCATCCAGCCAATCCGCCTTGTTCGGCTTGTAATCCTTGCCCGCTTCGAACTCGTCATTCATGCGCGCCTGAAAGGCGGCTTTCATGTCTTCGATCTCGCCTTCGGGGATCAGGCCATCCTTGACCAACCGCTCGGTATAAAGGGTCAGGGACGTTTTGTGCTTCTTGATCTTCTTGTACATCACCGGGTTGGTGAACATGGGCTCGTCGCCCTCGTTGTGACCAAAGCGGCGGTAGCAGAAGATGTCGATAACGACGTCCTTGCGGAACTTCTGGCGGAACTCAGTCGCAACCTTGGCAGCATGCACCACGGCCTCTGGGTCGTCGCCATTCACGTGGAAAATCGGCGCTTCGACCACCAGCGCGTTGTCGGTCGGATACGGCGATGACCGCGAGAAGTGGGGCGCGGTGGTGAACCCGATCTGGTTGTTGACCACAAGGTGCATGGTGCCGCCTGTTCTGTGGCCGCGCAGGCCCGACAGGGCAAAGCACTCGGCCACAACGCCCTGACCGGCAAAGGCCGCGTCACCATGCAGCAGAATCGGCATCACACTTGTGCGGTCGGAGTCGTTATTCTGATCCTGTTTGGCGCGCGCCTTGCCCAGCACCACCGGGTTCACCGCCTCAAGATGCGAGGGGTTGGCCGTCAGTGACAGGTGCACGGTGTTGCCGTCAAATTCGCGGTCGGATGAGGCACCGAGGTGGTATTTCACATCGCCCGAGCCATCGACATCTTCGGGTTTGAAGCTGCCGCCCTGAAATTCGTTGAAGATCGCCTTGTAAGGTTTGGCCATCACGTTGGCGAGCACGCTCAGCCGCCCCCGGTGAGGCATGCCGATCACAATATCCTTCACTCCCAATGCGCCGCCGCGCTTGATGATCTGCTCCATCGCGGGGATCAGGCTTTCGCCGCCATCCAGACCAAAGCGCTTGGTGCCCATGTACTTGACGTGCAGGAACTTCTCGAATCCCTCGGCCTCGACCATCTTGTTCAGGATCGCCTTGCGGCCTTCGCGGGTGAACTGGATTTCCTTGCCCAGACCCTCGATCCGTTCCTTCAGCCAACTGGCTTCGTCCGGGTTCGAGATGTGCATGTATTGCAGCGCAAAGGTGCCGCAATAGGTGCGCTTCACAATCGCCACGATCTCGCGCATCGAGGCGACATCAAGGCCCAGCACCTTGTCGATGAAGATGGGTCGGTCCATGTCGGCCTCGGTGAAGCCGTAGGATTTGGGGTCCAGCTCCGGATGCGGGGTCTGATCGCGCATGCCCAGCGGGTCCAGATCCGCCACAAGGTGACCCCGGATGCGGTAGGCACGGATCAGCATGAGCGCGCGGATACTGTCGAGCACGGCGCGCTTGATCTGATCGTCACTGACCTCAACGCCGGTTTCAGCTGCCTTTGCCTTGATCTTGTCGCCTGCGGCCTTGGCCTCTGCAGGTGCTGCCCATTCGCCGGTCAGCGCTTGGGTGAGGTCATCACCTGGTTGCGGCGGCCAGTCGGCGCGTGCCCAGCTTGGCCCCTCGGCCTCGCGTTTGACCGACACTTCGTCGTCGCCCATCGCCTTGAAGAAGGCTTGCCAACTTTCATCCACCGCGCCGGGGTCATTGGCATAACGGGCGTACATCTGTTCGAGGTACTCCGCATTGTGTCCTTGCATGAAGGACGAGGCATGGAACTGGTCGTTGGGGGATTGGTCGGTCATGTTTTTACCTCAGGAGCAAATGATCTCTACGCGGTTATGTCCGCGCAACTTATCGAACAAAGTCGGCTGCAATTCTGAAACTGATCGCGTGTCATGTCCGCAGAGGGCCGCGGCGAAGTCCCGCAATGCCATTGCAGAAACCTTAGCGGGATCAAATGACACGATGTTGGGATCACTTGGGAAGTCTACCAAAATGACCCTTAGGCCGTCCGGTGTTGTTTCTCTTTGTTGGAGGGTACGTTCTGGGCCGGTAATCGCGAACCAAAACAATCCGGCAGAGCTTCCGAGCATCGCGAACACTATCAAGAGAGCAGTTTTCATATTTTGCTCCCTGCCCGGAGGCACCGCCGGGCATCCTCCGACCGCCCCACCGGGCGGGAGAGACTCCCCCACCCGCGGTCGGGGGATGCCCTCAGTTCTGTTGCCGGACCTGTCAGCATGCTTATGCTTTAATCGCCTCCATCACGGCCTCGCCCAGCGTTGCGGGGCTGTCGGCCACCACAATGCCAGCGGACCGCATCGCTTCGATCTTGTCCTCGGCGCCGCCCTTGCCCCCGGCAACGATCGCGCCCGCGTGCCCCATCCGACGGCCCGGAGGGGCGGTGCGACCCGCGATGAAACCCGCCGTGGGCTTCCAGCGACCTTTCTTCTTCTCATCTGCCAGAAACTGCGCGGCATCTTCTTCCGCAGAACCGCCAATCTCACCGATCATGATGATGCTCTCGGTTTCGTCATCCGCGAGGAACATCTCAAGCACGTCGATATGCTCGGTCCCCTTGATCGGGTCACCGCCGATGCCCACGGCGCTTGATTGGCCCAGGCCCATATCGGTTGTCTGTTTCACAGCCTCATAAGTAAGGGTGCCCGACCGGCTCACGACACCCACGCTCCCGCGCTTGTGAATGTGGCCGGGCATGATGCCGATTTTGCAGGCGTCGGGCGTGATGACACCAGGGCAGTTGGGGCCGATCAGGCGGCTGGACGAGCCTTCCAAAGCGCGCTGCACCTTCATCATGTCCAGCACCGGGATGCCCTCGGTGATGCAGACGATCAGGGGCATCTCTGCGTCGATGGCCTCAAGGATCGAATCCGCAGCGAAGGGCGGCGGCACGTAGATGACAGACGCGTTGGCGTCCGTCACGTCCATCGCCTCGTGCACCGAGTTGAAGACGGGCAGGTCCAGATGCGTCTGGCCACCTTTGCCGGGCGTCACGCCGCCGACCATCTTGGTGCCATATGCGATGGCCTGTTCGGTGTGGAATGTGCCCTGAGAACCGGTCAGGCCCTGGCAGATCACCTTGGTGTTTTCGTCAATCAGTACGGCCATGGAGTCTTTCCTTATTTATCGAGCGGCAGCAGCCGTTCTACAGTCATGTGAGTTTCGATGCCGTTGGTGCCGGGGCGCGTTTCCACAATCACCACGGCAATGCGGTTCGGGTTAAGGTAGCGGGCCGCGAGAAGCGCGGTTCCGTCCGTCTGTGCATAGGTACCCGGCACCGATGCGGGATCGGTTATGCCTTCGCGCATCAAGGCGTTTTCGACGGCCCACGTCGCATCATCAACGTGGTTGCCATCGATTGCGACCGAGCAGCGCCGATCCGTGCCGGGTGCGACATTGTCAGAGGGCGAGGATGCGACAGCCGACACCGGATCGAGGTCATAAAAAGCTACGCGGGCGCCGGGTGCTGACAAGTGCGCCGCAGCCGTCGCTGCGGTCAGAAAGGGCGAAAAGCAGTGATCGGCAAATGCGCTGATGGCCGGGTGCACACCGGCGCCGGCGGGCGCGGCCAGTGCAGCACACAGACCAAAAGCTACGGCGATATGTGCCCGAACCGTCATTACTTACTGACACTCAGCGAAAAGCGGCCCTGGCGGCTGACAAAAGAGGAAAGTCGATATGTGGTGCGACCCACACGAAGACGGGCCGAGGCCGACTCCGGGTTGCGGTTGGACACGACGACATCACCACCAAGCCGCTGCTGCAACTCTTGGGTCAGCAGCACCACGTCAGAACGGGTCAGGCGCGGTCGGCTTGTGCCGTACCCTTGCACACTTACATTGCAGCTTTGTCTGGGGCGGCCTGTCGACAGGTAGGTCATGCCGGGGGCCAAGGAGGGCGGATTGGCCTGAAATGCCTTGCGCGCTGAAGCGGTGTCAAAGCCCGGCGCGTTGTTCAGGCATCCTGCGCGGAAGCTGGAAACAAGGCTGTTGAGTATGTCATCATTCGAAAGCGCCGTGCGCTGCGCAACTGGGACAGGCGCTGGCGGTGTGCCCGACGCCACCGGTGCCCTGCCGCCCACAACCGAACGGATTTCCGATGTCGGCACGTCGCTAGCAGCCCTGACACGCGGCAATGCAACTTGCCGGTCCTCAAGCCAAACCGCCGATGCGGCCAGACCTATAGGTGGAAAGTTGTCCGATACCTGGATGTCCGAGCGTCCGCCGGTGGTGCAGGCGGACAGCGAGGCCACAATCAGCAATGCCAGCGCGGAATGCGCGCGTTTGGGGACCCAACTTGTCCTTTTGCTATCCACCTTTTTTTCCTTCCGTCCGCTTGCAGATCAAGGCACTTGGGTTCAGAGACCCGCGCTGCGCCCTTCTTCGTACAATAAGTACCCGACATGGTTGACGCCCGCGCTGCACTGCAGGCCTGTGGCTGTGTTGATGATCCCCGGGACAACGGCACGTTCGGCGCTTTTGACCGGGAAGTTCAGATACCGCTGCCCGCCGCCAAAGGTGTTGACGGTGGGGCTGCCGACTTGCTCAGAGGCGCGTTCGCTTTGCTCGGCCGTGCGGCCTACACAATGGTCATCGAAGAGTTGCTTGCGCAGTTGGTCTGCACCTGCTGCGCACACGGCGGGCGCAGCAGACATCAGACAGGCGCTCATCGCAACACGCACCGGCATCAAACTCAGCCCTTGACCGCTTTCACGATTTTCTGCGCGCCGTCTTTGAGATCATCGGCTGCGATCACGTCCAGACCGGAGTTGTTGATGATGTCCTTGCCCTGCTGCACATTCGTGCCTTCGAGGCGAACCACCAGCGGCACTTGCAGGCCAACCTCTTTCACCGCGGCCACCACGCCTTCTGCGATGACGTCACAGCGCATGATGCCGCCAAAGATGTTCACGAGGATGCCTTTGACGTTGGGGTCAGATGTGATGATCTTGAACGCCTCGGTCACTTTCTCCTTGGTCGCACCACCGCCCACATCGAGGAAGTTGGCAGGCTCTGCGCCATACAGTTTGATGATGTCCATCGTGGCCATGGCCAGACCCGCACCATTCACCATGCACCCAATCTCTCCGTCGAGGGCGATGTAGTTGAGGTCGTATTTGGAGGCCGCGAGTTCCTTGGGGTCTTCCTCGGTCTCGTCGCGCAATTCGTTGATGTCGGTGTGGCGGTAGATGGCGTTGCCGTCAAAGCTGACCTTGGCATCCAGCACTTTCAGATCACCGCCGTCAGTGACGATCAGCGGGTTGATCTCCAGCATCTCCATGTCTTTTTCCATGAACGCCTTGTAGAGCAGACCCATCAGGCCCACGCATTGCTTGATCTGTTTGCCCTGCAGACCCAGCATGAAGGCGATGCGGCGGCCATGAAACGCCTGATAGCCCGTGGCTGGATCAACGCTGAAGCTTAGGATCTTTTCGGGGGTTTCGGCGGCCACCTCTTCGATGTCCATGCCGCCCTCGGTCGAGCAAACGAAGCTGACGCGGCTGGTCACGCGATCAACGAGGAGGGCCAGATACATTTCTGTTTCGATGCCAGAGCCGTCTTCGATGTAGATGCGGTTCACTTGCTTGCCCGCGGGACCTGTCTGGTGGGTCACAAGGGTGCGGCCCAGCATCTTCTTTGCTTCTTCGGCGGCTTCTTCCACCGACTTGGTCAGACGCACGCCGCCCTTGTCGCCTGCATCTGCTTCCTTGAAGCTGCCCTTGCCGCGACCACCGGCGTGGATCTGCGCCTTGACCACCCACAGAGGCCCGTCAAGTGCGCCTGCGGCTGTCTTTGCTTCCTCAGCACGCAGGACAACGCGCCCGTCCGAGACCGGGGCCCCGTAGCTGCGCAGAAGGGCTTTGGCCTGGTATTCATGGATGTTCATGGCGGTTTGATCCCGTATAGATACGTCAACGTTGGGCCTATACGAACAAGACTGAACGAGGCGTAAACGGAAAATATGTCGCAGTGGGGGTTTTGGTGGCGGAAATCCGACATTTGTGATCACTGCATTTAATCGTGTGATCACAAAAATTTTTGGTGAAAAGAGAATCAGCCGAATGAAACCGCAATTTCCTGTAAAACATGACAAAAATGACATGGTTTGGGGAATCGTACTCACAGCAAACGAACCAACGGCACTGGTCGAGTGTAATGTGCGATGGCACTTGGCGACCGGGGCAAGTGCAGTTTTCGTCTTTCTGGACGATCCGGATGACCGGGCTGGTACGCGGTTGGCGGCCATCCCGGGCTGCACGGTGCAGTGGTGTGACGATGCCTACTGGCAGGCGCGGCGGCCAAACCATGGTCGCCCGGCATCACAGATGCGGCGACAGGTCATCAATGCCAACCGGGCCCAGAATCAATGTGGCCTTGATTGGTTGTTTCACATCGATGCGGATGAGTTCATTTGGCAGGACGGCGACCTTAAGGCGGAACTGGCAGCGCACGACGATCCGCGCACGGAGTTGAATCTGCCGGTGCTTGAGCGGATGTTCCCGGAGGGCGACCGGGTATCTCTTTTTGACGGTCCATTCCGCGCCACGTCTGACCTGCAAACGAATGAAACCGAAGCGGCATTTGGGCCATTCGAGCGTTTCATGAAACGAGGCCAATACTCGCACGGGGCAGGCAAGAGCGGTGTCCGCGTGGGCGCTGGCCTGCGGCTGGGGGTGCATAATGCGACACGCACCGGGTCCGAAGGTCGCCAAAGACGTGTGGCCAGGCGCATCTCATCCACTGCGCGGTTGCTGCATTTCGACGGGCTGACGCCATTGCATTGGGCGGCGAAATGCCTGCGCTACCTTCAGAACCCTGAGGCGGTGCAATCAGCGATCCTGCAACGGCATCGCGCAGCACAGATCGCTTGGATGCAAGAACGCTGTACGGATGTGCAGAGCATGCGCAACGCCCACCGCACTATGTTTGCAGCAACGGCACAGCGACAATCGCAGCTCGAACAGTTCGGATTGCTTGAGACGATCGCGTTCGATCCTGCGTGCGTGCTGGGGGCGGACTGTCCCGACCTGTCCGTCGATGCGTTTGACGCCGAACTTCTTCACCGCAACCCGAGGCTCAAGAGCCTTCTTGCAGACATCTAGCTTGTAGACGTTTCCCGGTCGTATGCCTTGAACGCCCGCCACTTCACGAACAGGACATAGGCGAGGGCGCCGGTTGGCAGAACGGTGACGAAAAAGGGCAGGTCAACCGCGATTTCGACCAGTGTGATGGCGCCTATTGCACCGAGAATACGGTTGCGGTCCGTCTTGAATTTTGCGCGTGTCGGATCATCGGTTTCGGGCGGAGTAACAGTTTCCTCCGGTATGACTGGTGGCGGATCAGCGCGAGAAACCTTGGGTCCCAGATTGTCCAGATGGCGCGGTGCGCTGACCCCTTCGGCCACGACGGCATAGACGCCCACCTCTTCCACCAGATGCTTTGGTGTGGCGGGGCCAAGCGGGCGCAATTCGACCGGACCGAGCTTTCCATGGGTATGGTCATAGACATGCTGCGAAATAAGAATGCCGCCCACATCCGCCATTTCCTGCAGACGCGCCGCCAGATTTACCCCGTCGCCCAGCAAATCCGTGCCCTCGATGATCACGTCGCCCAGATGAATGCCCAACCGGAAGGGCAAAAGGTCCGGGCGCGTGTTCAAGATGCGCTGGACGTCGACGGCGCATCTGACGGCCCCCACAACAGAAGGAAAATCGGCGATGAGCCCGTCGCCGGACGTGTTGGCGATCCGTCCACCGCACTCAGCGATAGCGGCATCAATCACTTCACGACTGGCGCGCAGCGCGCGCACCGTCCCATCTTCATCGCGGCTCATCCGGCCTGAGTAATTGGCCGCGTCCGCCGAGAGGATCGTGGTCAGTTTACGTTCGATGGGGCGCGACTGGGGCATGTGAACCATATAAACATAAAAAAGGCCGGATGCGACGGCATCCGGCCCTTAAAATGAGTGTCGCGCAAATTACGCGAGGCTGTCGTCGATGCCCTTGCAGGCTTCCATCAGCCCTTGCACGGCCTTGACGGATGTATCGAACATCTCCTGCTCTTCCTTGTTGAGCTGGATGTTGACGATGCGTTCGATGCCGCCCGCACCGATCACGGTCGGCACACCCACATACATGCTCTTCAGGCCAAATTCGCCATCGCAATGCGCTGCACAGGGCAGCACGCGCTTTTGGTCTTTCAGGTAGGCTTCGGCCATTTCAATGCCGGATGTGGCAGGCGCATAAAAGGCGGACCCGGTTTTCAGCAGGCCCACGATCTCGGCACCGCCATCCCGGGTGCGCTGCACAATGGCGTCCAGTTTTTCTTGCGTGGTCCAGCCCATCTTGACCAGATCGGGCAAAGGAATACCCGCAACCGTCGAATAACGGACGGAAGGCACCATGGTGTCGCCGTGACCACCCAGAACAAAAGCGGTGACGTCCTTCATGGACACGTCGAACTCTTCGGCCAGGAAGTGGCGGAAACGCGCGCTGTCGAGAACACCGGCCATGCCGCAGACCTTGTTCGCGGGCAGGCCCGAGAATTTCTGCAGCGCCCAGACCATCGCATCCAGCGGGTTGGTGATGCAGATGACAAACGCGTCGGGGGCGTTGGCGGCAATGCCTTCGCCCACGGATTTCATGACCTTGAGGTTGATGCCCAACAGGTCATCGCGGCTCATGCCGGGCTTGCGGGGAACACCGGCAGTGACGATGCAGACGTCTGCACCCGCGATGTCCGCATAGGACTGCGTGCCTTTCAGCTTGGCGTCGAACCCTTCGGAGGGGCCGGATTCCGCGATGTCGAGGGCTTTGCCTTCGGGGGTGCCTTCGGCGATGTCGAACAGGATCACGTCGCCCAGCTCTTTCAGAGCTACGAGGTGGGCAAGTGTACCGCCGATCTGACCGGCGCCGATCAGGGCAATCTTGGGTCTGGCCATGGGTGAAAGTCTCCGCACTTGGGGTTTTTGCTGGCGCGGTGCCTAGCGCGAGATAGGCCGTCGCGCAAGGGTGCCGCACTGCAGCGTAGCGAATGCCGCGCGCTGGCGTCTATCATATTTGCGCGCTAAAGGTTCGCAACAGCACTGTTTTTCGAAGGGTCGGACCCAAGTGGACCTTGATCTGTGGTTTTTTGCCATTGCAGCTCCTGCCGTGGTTTTTGCGGGGATTTCCAAGGGCGGGTTCGGGTCTGGCGCATCTTTTGCGTCAGCGTCGATTCTGGCGCTGGTGATCGAGCCGGGCATGGCGCTCGGCGTGGTGTTGCCCCTGCTCATGCTGATCGATGCGGCCACCCTGAAACCCTATTGGGGCAAGTGGAACTGGCGGGTGTCCACGCTGATGATCCTCGGAGGATTGCCGGGAGTGGCGCTGGGTGCCCTGCTGTTCTCGCGCACTGAACCGGATGTGTTCCGGATCCTGATCGGGGTCATTTCAATTGGATTTGTGTTTTGGCAGGTCGGTCGGAGCCAAGGTTGGATTCGCACTGCATCGCGCGCGTTGCCTGCATGGGTCGGGGCAGTCACCGGAACCGTCGCTGGGTTCACCAGTTTCGTCAGCCATGCGGGCGGTCCTCCGGCGGCGGTGTATCTGTTGTCTCTGCGCCCGTCGAAGACCGAATATCAGGCCAACACGGTCCTGATTTTTACTGCCATCAACATTTTCAAGTTCGTGCCGTATGCCTTTTTGGGCATGTTCACGGTTCAAACGGCGTGGGCCAATCTGGCTCTCGCACCGTTTGCACTGCTGGGGGCATGGTTGGGCGTTCGCGCGCATCATCTGGTGCCGGAACGTGCCTTTTTCATGCTGACCTACGTGATGCTGATCCTGACCGGCACCAAGTTGATCTGGGATGGTCTGACATGACAGCGCGCGCGTTGAGCACAGAAGACACGGATGCAGCGTTGGTGCTGTACCAGCACTTGGTCGGGGACCAAGCGCTTGCACCAAGCCCAGCGTTCGCAGCGCTTCTGGATCATCGGGGCACGTGTGTGATCGGCGCCTTCGAAGAAGATTCATTGATGGCGATGGCGACGCTGCACATCTTGCCCAACATGACGCAGGGCGGGCGTTCCTATGCGTTGATCGAAAATGTCGTGACCCATTCCAATCATCGGGGCAAAGGGCATGGCCGCGCCGTGATGCAGGCCGTTATTGATGCGGCTTGGGCGGCCGGATGCTACAAAATCATGCTCATGACGGGGCGAACTGCCAAGGCACGCGGCTTTTATGAAAAGCTCGGATTTGGCGCGGATGAGAAATGGGGAATGACGATCCGACGTGCGCCTGTGCGGTAGCGGTTGGGCGGATCAGGATCCGCCTTACGATTCTGATTTTCGGCGAGGCAAAGGAAAAGGCGCACCAAGGTGCGCCTTACAGGTCTGCGATTGCGCAGTAAGGCGGACGTGCCGTCCGCCCCGCTGTTCAGGCATCGCTGCCCTTGGCGGGAAGCGCTTCGGCCAGGGTTTCATAGGCCTGACCGCTTGCAACGAGGCAGGTCAATCCGTTGGGGGTGGTCACGGTGATGGTCCATGTCCCGCTGTCATCGGACGCAAACACCTCGATCACCGAATTGTTGGCCCCAAGACCCATCGATTGACGCGTTTCACCATACCCTTCTGCCAGCCGGTTCACCACGATATCGCGGGGTCCACAATTGCGGGCCTGTTGCGCCTGCGCTGCATTGGTCATCGCCGCAAGCGCCAGAACACCTGCTGTCATCACATTCATCATCCGTGTCATCACGTTCAGCCTTTCACAAAGGAAGGCGTCACCACTGGTCATCTGGCCCAACCGGAACTCCGGCGATGACCGGGCAGCCCCGGTTCACATCTGCTCCAATCGCTCACTCCGTGAAGTGTTCGGCGGCCCTGCCGAAACGGCCCTCCCAGAGCAATCGGATTGAGCACAGACTGCGGTTCGAGGTTTGAATAATGGTTAACGCAGCGCGCGCAGGTATCTGCAATTTGAAGCAACGGCATAATTGCCGACGTCTCGCCCAAGGATTTTTCTGCAATGCAGAAGATTACTGCTTGAACTATCTGGCAAAAAATGCCCCTTTCCGCGCAACTTTATGACTTGCAAGGATCGCACGCCATGGCCCTCAACCGTCCCCTCCGTTCTGTTCTGTACATCCCCGGTTCCAAGCCCCGGGCGCTGGACAAGGCACGCGGTCTGCCGGTGGATGCGATCATATTCGACCTCGAAGACGCGGTGTCACTGGACGAAAAGGAAAGCGCACGCGCGACCTTGGCCGATGCGCTGGCGCAGGGCGGCTACGGCGCACGGTTGAAAATCGTACGCATCAACGGCTTTGACACTGCATGGGGGCGTGACGATGCAAAAGCAGCCAGCGACATGGGTGCGGACGCGATCCTGCTGCCCAAGGTGTCATCGCCTGCCGATCTTGATGCACTGGCCGCGATCACAGGTGACACACCCTTGTGGGCGATGATGGAAACCCCGCTTGGCATGATCAACGCACCCGCCATTGCCGCACACACGCTGTTGCAAGGCATGATCATGGGCACCAACGATCTGGCCAAGGAACTACAGACCCGCTTCCGCCCCGACCGCCTGCCGTTGCAAACCGGTCTGGGCCTGTGCCTGCTGGCGGCCAAGGCGCATAGCTGCGCCATCGTCGATGGCGTCTATAATGCATTCAAGGACGATGACGGGCTGAAAGTCGAATGTGATCAGGGCCGCGATATGGGCTTTGATGGCAAAACCCTGATCCACCCGGCCCAGATCGACATTGCCAATGCGGCCTTCTCGCCGTCGGATGCGGACATCGACCTCGCGCGCCGCCAGATCGCGGCTTTTGAAGAGGTAGAGGCTTCGGGCCAAGGGGTTGCGGTTGTCGATGGACGGATCGTCGAAAATCTGCACATCGTGACCGCGCGCGAGACATTGGCCAAAGCCGATGCCATCGCGGCCATGGCGGAAGGATAAGCGATGTACTGGATTGTTTTGATTGCGGGCGTTGCCCTGTGGTGGGGCGCACATCTGTTCAAACGGGTGGCCCCGGAACGCCGGGCGGCGATGGGCGACGGCGGCAAAGGGGCTGTTGCAATCGGGATCGCGGTTTCCATTGTGCTGATGGTCATTGGGTATCGCGGGACGGACTTCGTGAATGTCTGGTTCCCGCCCGCCTTCATGATCCACATCAACAACCTGCTGATGCTTATTGCGATCTACCTGCTCAGCCCGGCGCCCAAGCGGGGCAAGCTGGTATCCGGCATGCGCCACCCGATGCTGACGGGCTTTTCCCTCTGGGCGATTGCGCACCTTCTGGTGAATGGCGATCTGGCCTCAATCGTCCTGTTTGGCGGGTTGCTGGTCTGGGCCGTCATGACGGCTCGTATCATCAATACGGCAGAGCCCGACTGGCAGCGCGGCCCCGAAGGCACACTGGCCAAGGATGCCATGTTCATTGTCGGCTCCGTCGTGCTGCTGGGTATCATCGGCATGATCCACAACTGGCTGGGTGTCTGGCCGTTCCCGGGGTAAGCACATGAAACTCTACCGTTTTCTGTCCGAAGAGGACACGTCTGCCTTTTGCCACAAGGTCACCGCAGCGCTGAACGCAGGCTGGGAGCTGCACGGCTCGCCCACCCAGACGTGGGACCACGCGGCGGGTCTCATGCGCTGCGGGCAGGCCGTCGTGAAAGAGGTGCCGGGCGACTACACCCCGGACACGAAACTGGGGGAACACTGATGGCCAAGACAAACGCCGGCCGGTTTTTCGAAGACTACGCCGTGGGCGACGTGCTGACCCATGCGGTGCCGCGCACGGTCGGGTCAGGGGAACGGGCGCTCTACCACGCGCTCTATCCTGCGCGACATGCGCTCTATTCCTCGGACATGTTTGCGCAGGCGTGCGGGCTGGCGGCATCACCACTGGACGACATGATCGCGTTCCACACTGTCTTTGGCAAAACCGTGCCTGACGTGTCGCTGAACGCTGTGGCAAACCTTGGTTATGCCGAAGGGCGCTGGCTGAACCCCGTGTGGCCTGGCGACACGCTGACCTCTCAATCGGAAGTCATCGGGGTCAAGCAGAATTCGAACGGCAAGACGGGTGTTGTCTATGTGCGCACCACGGGGCGGAACCAGCGGGGGCAAGACGTGCTGGAATACGTCCGCTGGGTCATGGTGCGCAAAGGAAACCTTGATGCACCTGCGCCCGAGACGGTTGTGCCTGAACTGGCCAAGGTTGTCCCCGCGGGGACACTGGCCGTGCCCGAGGGGCTGAGTTTCGAAAATTACGACTTTGATCTGGCTGGGGAGCCGCACCGCTGGGGCGACTACGAAATCGGTGAGCAGATCGATCATGTGGATGGCGTCACTGTCGAAGAGGCCGAGCATATGATGGCCACGCGCTTGTGGCAGAACACGGCCAAAGTACATTTTGACACGTCCGCTCGGCCCGATGGCACGCGCCTGATCTATGGCGGGCACGTCATATCAATGGCGCGGGCACTGTCGTTCAACGGACTGGCAAACGCACAGATGGTGGTGGGTTTGAATGCGGGGGCGCATGCGAACCCATGCCTGTCGGGCGATACTGTGCGGGCCTGGTCCGAGGTATTGGATAAAGCAGACACCGCAGCCCCGGGCGTTGGTGCAATCCGGCTGCGGTTGGTCGCGACAAAGGGTGGTGAGCCGTTTCAATTGCGTGGTGCGGACGGCAAATACTTGCCGGACGTCTTGCTTGATCTGGATTACTGGGCCTTGATGCCGATGTAAGGGATGCTTGGGTGACGCGCGTCTGACGACGACGCCCCACCCGCCATCCCGCATGCTGCGAGAGGACGTGATGTTACGATATCTGTTGCCACTTTTGGTGCTGTCCTCGCCGGTGCTGGCCGATGAAGAACGCGAGGCGTTTGTCAAAGCCAACTTGCTCGGCATCTTCTATCACGAACTGGGCCACGCACTGATCGATATCCTGCAGTTGCCGGTGTTCGGGCAGGAGGAAGATGCCGCGGATGTCGCTTCGATCCTGTTGATCGACGGGTTCTATGACGAGGATGCCGCTCAAGCGCTCGCCTATGACACGGCCTTTGGGTTTCTGGGGGAGGCTGCGGTCAACGACGTGCCGTATTGGGACACGCATGGTCCCGACGAGCAGCGTTTCTACAACACCGTCTGCCTGTTCTATGGGGCAAACCCAGACGCGCGCGAGGGCTTTGCCACCGATCTGGGCTTGCCCGAAGAGCGGGCCGAAACCTGCCCGGAGGAGTTTGAATTGGCACTCGACAGTTGGGGCCCGGCCTTTGACGACATTGCAGGGCAGGGGGACACTCTCGTGTTCGCGGACGGCGGCAACACACTTCTGACCACCGATGTGATGGCCGCCGAAGTGGCCGCGCTCAACGACGACTTTGAACTGCCAGTGCCGCTGATCGTGCGGGTCGAAAACTGCGGCGAGGCCAATGCGTTCTACGACCCCGGTACGACGGAAATCATCATGTGCACTGAGTTCGAAGATCACCTCAGGCAACTTTACGACACGCTCGACTGACGGCGCTTTTGGGGCGTGCGCCAATCGCGGACGCGCGCTAGGGTCCCGTGTATGATCCGCCTTCTGACTGCATTTCTGCTTTTGACAACGCCGGCGCGGGCCTGTGATCTGGCGCTGTTGCTGGCTGTGGATGTGTCGGGATCCGTCGATACAAAAGAGTATCGCATCCAGATGGACGGGCTTGCCTATGCCCTGCGTGACGGGATCGTGGCGGATGCGTTGATCGAGCAGCGTGCCGAAGTGGCACTGGTGCAATGGACAGGATCATCGCGGCAGCGGCAAACCATCCCCTGGACCCGCATCGACACCTACGACGATGTGCTGGCCCTTGCGGACAAGGTCGAAGCCGACGCGCGCGTGTGGCGTAACTACTCGACTGCCATCGGGGAGGCTTTGTCCGTGTCCCTCTCTGCCTTTGCATCGATGGATCACTGTTTGCGCAAGGTGATCGACGTGTCGGGGGACGGCGTTTCCAATGAAGGCGTTGAACCGGCCACCCTCCGCAGCAGCCTGAATGCGGAGAATATCACCGTGAACGCCATCGCGATTGAGACCGACAAGACGGACCTGACCGCCTATTTCTTTGAAAACCTGATCACAGGACCGGGGGCGTTTGTCATGACGGCACAGGGATTCGAGGATTACCCCGAACAAATCAAACGCAAACTGCAGCGCGAGACCACAAGGCAGCTAACTTATTCTGCAGAATGACTGAACTTGTGATCACACGCATTTGGCCCGTGATCACGTTTGAGCAAAATCCTGCAAATGCGCCAAAAAACCGCGGCTTTTCTGAAAGCCTCGCAGGTGACTCGGGCGTAAAAAGAGGTATCAAGAGGCAACGGACCACAAAGGATGCACAATGGCTGACGTCAACCGGGGCAATCGCCCGCTTTCGCCGCACCTCGAGATATACCGCCCACAATTGACATCGATCACGTCGATCCTGACGCGGATCACCGGGAACGCGCTCCTTCTGTCGGCCCTTTTGATTGTGTGGTGGCTGCTGGCCGCTGCCACGTCCGAAGCGGCCTTTGCCCGTGCTGATGGGGTCCTGACCAGTGTTCTTGGCAACATCATCATGCTCTTGTCGCTTTGGGGGCTGTGGTATCACACGCTGGCCGGTGTGCGGCACCTGATCTGGGACAATGCGATCGGATTGGACCTGGACACAGCCGAAAAGATGGGTTGGGCCGTCATCATCGGTTCGGTCGTTCTGACCATCTTCACTGTCATCGTGATTTGAGGAGGCTGCCATGCGTTATCTGACCGACCGCAAACGTGCCGTGGGCATGGGCTCTGCCAAGACAGGCACGGCTCATTTCTGGGCCATGAAAGTCAGCTCGTTCGCGCTGCTGATCCTTATACCGCTCTTTGTCTTCACCTTTGGTCCGATGCTGGGGGCCAGCTATGCTGAGGTCACGGAGCATTTCGCACGTCCGTTCCCGGCCATCGTGGCCGCGCTGACCATCGTCGTCACTTTCATGCATTTCAAGGACGGTGTTCAGGTGCTGATCGAGGACTATGTGCACGGAACAATGCAGAAGGTGCTCATCCTTGTGATGATCTGCCTGAGTTATGCCGCCGCCGCGACGGGCTTGTTTGCCATCGCGCGCCTGGCGCTTTGAAATAGGAGGCCGACATGGCTGCTTACGATTACGAGACGCACGAATATGACGTTGTGGTTGTCGGTGCTGGCGGTGCCGGACTGCGCGCCACTTTGGGCATGGCCGAACAGGGTCTGCGCACCGCTTGCGTGACCAAGGTCTTCCCGACCCGTTCGCACACCGTCGCGGCCCAAGGTGGCATCGCGGCGTCGCTGTCCAACATGGGGCCCGACAACTGGCAGTGGCACATGTACGACACGGTCAAGGGCTCCGACTGGCTGGGTGATACGGACGCGATGGAATACCTCGCCCGCGAAGCGCCCAAGGCTGTGTACGAGCTGGAACATTACGGCGTACCGTTCTCGCGCACCGAAGAGGGCAAGATCTACCAGCGCCCCTTTGGCGGCCACACCACCGAATTTGGCGAAGGCCCCCCGGTGCAGCGCACCTGTGCTGCCGCCGACCGGACCGGCCACGCGATCCTGCACACGCTTTATGGGCAAAGCCTCAAGAACAACGCGGAATTCTACATCGAATACTTCGCCATCGACCTGATCATGTCCGACGACGGCGTGTGTCAGGGCGTGCTGTGCTGGAAACTCGATGACGGAACCATGCACCTCTTCAGCGCCAAGATGGTTGTGCTGGCGACGGGCGGCTATGGTCGCGCATATTTCTCGGCCACTTCGGCACACACCTGCACCGGTGACGGCGGCGGCATGACGGCGCGGGCGGGCCTGCCCCTGCAAGACATGGAGTTCGTGCAGTTCCACCCCACCGGCATCTATGGCTCGGGCTGCCTGATCACCGAAGGCGCGCGGGGCGAGGGCGGCTACCTCACCAATTCCGAAGGCGAGCGGTTCATGGAACGCTACGCGCCAACCTACAAGGACCTCGCCAGCCGTGACGTGGTCAGCCGCTGCATGACCATGGAAATCCGCGAAGGGCGCGGCGTTGGCACGGACGGCGACCACATTCACCTGCACCTCAACCACCTGCCGCCCGAAACGCTGGCAGAACGGCTGCCGGGCATCTCGGAAAGCGCGCGCATCTTTGCGGGCGTGGACCTGACGAAGGAACCGATCCCGGTGCTTCCCACCGTGCACTACAATATGGGCGGCATTCCCACGAACTATTGGGGCGAAGTGCTGGCGCCGACCGCCGACAATCCCGACAACGTCTCACCCGGCCTGATGGCCGTGGGCGAAGCGGGCTGTGCATCGGTTCACGGGGCGAACCGTCTGGGCTCCAACTCGCTCATCGACCTTGTCGTGTTTGGCCGCGCCGCCGCCATCCGCGCCAAGGATGTCGTGGACGCAGCCGCACCTGTGCCCACGCCCAGCAAACGGTCGATTGAGGCTGCGTTCAGCCGTTTCGACGGTCTGCGCTATGCCAAGGGCCATGTGCCCACGGCCGAACTGCGCCTTGAGATGCAGCGCACCATGCAGGCCGACGCCGCCGTGTTCCGCACGGACAAGACACTGGCCGAGGGCGAAGAGAAGATGAAAGGCGTGGCTGGCAAGCTCGACGACCTGCAAGTGACCGACACGTCGCTCGTCTGGAACTCCGACTTGATGGAGACGCTGGAACTCACCAACCTCATGCCCAACGCGGTGGCCACAATCACGGCAGCGGCAGCGCGCAAGGAAAGCCGCGGCGCCCACGCGCACGAGGATTATCCCGACCGCGATGACGAGAACTGGCGCAAGCACTCCCTCATCTGGTTCAAGGGCAACGAGGCGTCGCTCGGCTTCCGCGGTGTCCACCTGCAACCGCTCACCAGCCACAATGACGGCGGCATCGATCTGAAGAAAATTGCGCCCAAAGCGCGGGTGTATTGACACTCAGATGTCACGATTTCGCGACGTAAGAGCTTAGGGCAGGCCATGTCACTTCGGAATGAACAGTGCTTCCAAGAGCTTGCCGATGGGCTGAAAGAATTGGCTCAAGGCAAGCCGATGGTGGAGATACTGAATTCCGGCAACTGGGGGGATGCGCTCATCCTTGCCGGCCAAGAAAGATTTTTTGCGGATGTTGGCATCGAAGTGGAGCGCATTCGGGTCCAAAAGTTGAGTAAAACCAAGCGCAGCAAAGAGTTGTTCCGTCGCTACATCAAGAAGCGTCGCGCGATCTTTACCGGGTCAGGGGCGCTTCGAAAACACTACAAAAGACCGGAGCAGTTTCAGGACGCAGCACGTCAATTCGAACACGTCTTGGTAATGCCTTCATCGTATGAATTTGCCATTGATCATGACCCAAAACACATGACTTTTTGGCGCCGGGACAACCTCGAAAGCGTTGCGTCTATGCCTGATGCCCGGTTTTGCCATGACCTTGCCTTCTATCTCCAGCCCGCTGCTCGTGAAGTGACACAAGAATTTGGGTTCTTTTTTCGCGAGGATGTCGAGCGCGCCAGTTTTGACGTGCCTGAAGGTAATGTTGATATCAGCGCTGAGCAAACCCACGCTTTCGACATAGAGCCGTTCTTTGATCGAGTTGGCGCTTGCAAGATTGTGCACACCAACCGCCTGCATGTAGGCATCGCAGCGACATTGCTGGGACGAGAGGTGCACCTTTACCCAAGCGTCAACACAAAGCTCGAATCCATATATCAAGCGTCGATGCGCCCCTTTTTCGACAACGTTGTTTACCACGACGCGCCCTCCACAGAGCTATACGCACTTGCACAAAAGATGGCCGAGGCGTGAATGATGAATAGAGATAAGGTCAGTCACGCCAACTCATCGCCGACATATGTTATTGGCAGCGGTTGGTGGTGTTCGGACGAAGCTGATACGCAAATAAATCCAAAGCGTAAAAAACTGGGCTCAGATGAGCAGCGCAAGGTCGAATTCTTCCAGATCTGGCTGAACAACATACAAAATTACACGTCGCCAGCGTCGATTGTTGTCGTGGACTCCGCTTCACCGATCAAGCCGGACGCTGAGTTGCGTGCGCAAACGGCTTGGATCGAACTGCCTTTCAATGCCCGCCATGCAACTGACCATATCGGTCAATGGAGTGGATGGGTGCGTTCGGTTTTGATGTCCGGTCAATATGCTCTGACGACTGAGGCTGACTATTTTGTGTATGTGGAACAGGATTGCCTGCTCAAAGGTGAACGCATAATCGAACGTTGCCTTGAAAAGATGACAACTGGATTGATGTTCGGCGCGGGAGAGGGAACTCCGCAACCTTTGCAGCAGTCCTTCTTCATAGTGGACCGCGCGCGCTTGAGCGCCTTTATGAAAAACCTCAGCGATATCCAGGCACCCGATAGCGAGATGTCGCCGGAATGGAAATTTGTCTTTGCAACGTGGCGACCTCTTGTTCTGTGCGCTAACCTGGGCCTGCTGAAGCGCAAAAAGAACCGTGCGCGTGTGGCGCGAATGGCGCAGCGTTTCTTTTTCGATGAATTACCGATGGCTGGAGGCCGTACTCGCCCGGTGCCGTTCGATGCAAAGCACTACTATTTCCAGCACGGTTCAAAAGATGAGATTGCGCGGCATCTCGAGGCAACTCGCGGATGAAAGCCTTGTCCCCAACAGCTTTTGGAAACTGTAAACGGCGCCAGTCTGAACTCTGGTTAAGACATCGTCGTGTCTTGTCGATATGCTGTGCGCTCAGGGTGACTTCGAAACCAAACCAGCACGCTCGACAAAGAGGTGGGACATGATTGGTCAAACCATGCCAGAACTTCACGCGTCGTTTGCCCCCGGGCAGGTGTTGCGCGTCTATGGCATGCGGCGCTCGGGCAATCACGCGCTGATCAATTGGATCATGCGGAACTCTGATCATGGGCGGGGGCTGTTTCTCAACGACTGCCGCCACGGGGCGGATCCCGTCGCCACGTCCAAACGTGTATCGGTATTCGAAGACGGGACCGAAGTGGATATCACCGGGCGTTATCAAAAGCTGCGGCATGCCGGAACGCAGCCCTTCACGGTGATCTCCTACGAAGACCGGATGCCGCCAGTGGCGCCAAAGCCGCTCTATGCGGCACCTGAAATGCTGGTGATCATCTACCGCAGTTTCCTGCATTGGGCGGCGTCACTGCTGCGCAAGATACAAGGCAATGAGGGCTACGGCCCGCTGGATCGCAACCGCATCATGGGCCGCGCGCTCAGCACCTATGCCGATATGCTGAACCGGGTGCAGAACGCAGATGTCGTGCCGCTGTGTTACGATGATTGGACCGCAGACGAGAACTATCGCCTGGGCGCGCTGAAACGCCTCGACCTGCCCGGCACTGATTTGGGCCTTGGTCCTGTACAACGCTACGGCGGTGGATCGTCCTTCCAGACCGATGCGGCGGCGGCGACCGACCTGCGCACCGACGGCCGCAGTGCCGAGATGGCGCAGGACCACGAATACCAGATGCTGCTGTGGACGGCCGCGCGGGACACGGATTTCATGGACCGGCTCAAGGTCATCTTCCCCGCGGATGCCAAGCGGCTCGAAACGCTGCGCGACACCGCAACAGCACAGGTGGTCCTGCCATGATCCGCGCAACAGCCCTTGTCGCCCTGCTGACACTCACCGCCTGTGACGAGGCCACTCAAGCCGTGGATGATGTCGCCCGCCGCAGCGCCAAGGCTGCCGTCTCCGAAACGATTGTCACCCGCTTTCCGGCGGTGCCGGAACAGGCCGTCACCCCGTTCACCGATTGCGTGATCGACAACGCGTCAGCCCGCGAGATTGGCGAATTTGCCAAGGATGCCGTCATCGGCGTCTCCGAAACAACCGTCGCTCTGGTGCGTTCCGTGCTTGAGCGACCAGACACTCAACAGTGCGTCGTCCGGGCAGGTCTTTCTGCCCTGACCGCTTAAAAGGAGCACCAAAAATGGTTCAACTGAGGCTTCCCAAAAACTCCCGCATGACGACGGGCAAGACGTGGCCCAAACCTGAAGGCGCCACAAACCTGCGCAAGTTCCAGATTTACCGCTGGAACCCCGATGACGGCAAAAACCCGTCGGTCGACACCTATTTCGTGGACCTCGACGATTGCGGGCCGATGATGCTGGACGCGCTGATCTACATCAAGAACAAGATCGACCCGACGCTCACCTTCCGCCGCTCCTGCCGCGAGGGGATTTGCGGGTCCTGCGCGATGAACATCGATGGCATCAACACGCTGGCCTGCATCTACGGCATGGACGAGGTGAAGGGCGACGTCAAAGTCTACCCGCTGCCGCACATGCCGGTGGTCAAGGACCTGATCCCCGACCTCACACACTTCTATGCCCAGCACGCATCGATCATGCCGTGGTTGGAGACCAAGACAAACCGCCCCGCGAAAGAGTGGAAACAGTCCATCGAAGATCGTAAGAAGCTCGACGGCTTGTATGAATGCGTGATGTGCGCGTCGTGCTCGACGTCCTGCCCCAGCTACTGGTGGAACGGCGACCGCTACCTAGGGCCTGCGGCCCTGCTGCACGCCTACCGCTGGATCATCGACAGCCGGGACGAGGCCACTGGCGAACGGCTCGACGATCTCGAAGATCCGTTCAAACTGTATCGCTGCCACACGATCATGAACTGCGCCAAGACATGCCCAAAGGGCCTGAATCCGGCAGAGGCGATTGCCAACATCAAGAAGATGATGGTCGAACGCACGGTCTGACGGCGGTGGATACCTCAAAAAGGGCTTTGCTGCGGCTGCGCCTTTTTGGTGTGAACGCCTTGAGATTGAGGTCACGGTGGCATGGGTTGTTGGACACTCACTGTCCAACAACCAAATTGCGGTTGTGCGCGACACGCTTGAATACTCAAGTCACCCAAGTGTAGCGTCGGAACAGTAATAGAACGGCATCTGGATCCGAGGCCAAAGCCATCTCATCGCCGCACTGCTCGACATTCAGCCGAATGGTTCAATCCAAGTCGACCTGCATGCCAAGGCCCGACAAAGTGAAAATGTATACATGTCCCCACATGCACAAAAATTTATAGTCCTGTCCCATGGCCGGGCCGGAACGAATTTCCTGATGAACAATCTGGCTGCGGCACCCAAAACCAGAATTCGATTTGAGCCCTTCCACATCTCTGAAGAAAAACGGGCGCAGGTTGATGGAAAGAGGTGGAAAACGGGCACCAGCTCTGCCCAGTTTCTGAATGATCATATCTTCTCTACCGAAGGTGATGTCGATACGGTTGGCAGCAAACTGTTCTTCTTTCACTGCCGCGAGGATGCCAGATCGGCGGATATCTGGCAGCATCTGAAAGACCGCAAAGATATCAAGGTGGTTTTCCTGAATCGACGCAATCTGCTCGACCGACACTTTAGCGATCTTCGGGCCCAAAAGTCTGGTATCTGGCATCCGAAGACAGGCTCGGATTGGTCGGCCGACTATGCGGAAGCGGTCGAAATCAAGGTCAACATTCCACGGATGATGAATCAGTTAAACAGCCTCTACGCAACGCTTCACAACGTGAAACGGGACTTCAAGGATCACGACGTTCTCAACGTGACATATGAAAATCTCGCACCCAGAAGTGAGATTATCCTTTCGAAAGTAAAAGCGTTTCTGAGCATCGAAGACACGGGCATGCAGTCTCCGTTCAGAAGCGGGACGCTGACCAGCGAGACGCTACGCATTCTGAACAAAAAGGAGATCGTCGATCGGTTGCGGGCGTCGGTGTTCTCCCGGTATTTGGACACAAGCGCCGTCCTGCGAGAGCACTGATTGGCCGGACCCTTCGCGCCTGCGCCGCGAGTGCAATTGCCGTCCATCTCTCTGCCTCCCTAAGAATGTAGCTGATGGGATTACGATCTTGCGCTCAGCGGCGGAAATGCTCTGAATGGCGCAAATGCGATCCAAGGATAAGCCATGCCAATACCCCAAGACGCTGACGCCCGCAGGGCTGTCGCTCCAGTCATTTGCTATCCAACCGACACGCTGCCACAGCCCGATATGGCGCTCTATGCGCGTGCCCGAAAAGACATGACCAAGGTATCCGAAACCCTCGCTCCACCGCGCGAGGCTGCCTGTTTCGAGGTACCTGCCGGTCACATCTTTCGCATCTCGTCGGTCGAAGGTCCGCAAGTTGGTGACCTGAACCTCTGGAACGCAAACGACCTCTCCGAACGCTTCTATTCAGGCAAGACCCGCGCCCTGCACGGCACGCACATCACCACCGGCGAACGGATGTGGAGCAGTTTTCCCACCCTGCGCCCCATGGCCACCGTGATCCACGACACGTTGGGTTGGTACGGGATCGACGAATATGGCGGCTCGGTGCATGACGTGATTGGCACGCGGTGTGATCCCTATACGGGCAACCTGCTGCAGGGCGGCCACTACCACCACTGCTGCCATTCGAACCTGACGCGCGCGCTGTCCGATCACGCCGGCCTGTCCATGGCCGAGGCCGAAGGCCATGTGCACGACGTCCTCAATGTCTTCATGTGCACCGGCTTCACCCGCGACACCGGTCAGTATTTCATGAAGGCGTCGCCCGTCCGTCCCGGCGACCACATCGATTTTCTGGCAGAGATCGACCTTTTGGGCGCGCTCAGCGCTTGTCCGGGCGGGGATTGCGGATCGGAACACACCTCCGACGTCGCCCAATGCCACCCGCTCAAGATCGAGGTGTTCGCACCCGCCCCCGGCGCGCTTGACGGCTGGCAACGCCCGTCCCCCAACGGCTATGACCGCAGCCACGGACGGGGTGACGGTGCCGACACGGATCGTTAACGCAGGGCGGCTAACCTGCTAACGAAACCTTACCCAACCGTGACGGTGGGGGTGCACAGGGGGTGTACGCATGGTGCACGTGGGGTGACACCCTGCTGCATGCCGCAAGTCACTGAAAGTAAAGGGTTTATGTGGGCGGCGTCAGGAAAACGCCGCTTCAAGCGCAATTTCCACCATATCCCCAAAGGTCTTCTCTCGGTCCTCGGACGGCAACGCCTCGCCCGTCTGTAAGTGATCGCTGACGGTCAGGACGGCCAGCGCCCGGCGCCCGTGCCGTGCCGCCAGGGTGTACAGCTCAGCGGCCTCCATCTCGACCCCCAGAATGCCGTGGCGAACCATCTGCTCGTCCAGATCCGCCCGCTCGGCATAGAACACATCCGACGAATAAATGCCGCCCACATGGGTCGTGCTGCCCTTGGTCTCCGCCGCCTTCACAGCTGCCGCCAGCAGTCCATAATCGGCACACGGGGCGTAATTCAATTCTTTGAAAATCCCTGACGAAGGTGATGTGATCGTGCTTGCCGTCATGGCGATGATGACGTCTCTGATGCCCACCCGGGCCTGCATTCCGCCGCATGACCCAATGCGGATCAGGGTCTTGGCACCAAAGGTCGTGATCAATTCATTGGCGTAAATCGAAAGCGACGGCATGCCCATGCCTGATCCCTGGATGGTCACACGATGGCCACGCCAGGTCCCGGTGAACCCCAGCATTCCGCGCACCTCGTTGACCAGTTCGGCGCCGTCCAGAAAGGTCTCAGCCGCCCATTTCGCACGGTACGGATCGCCCGGCATCAATACGGTTTCAGCGATCTGGCCGGGCTCTGCACCAATATGAACGGTCATGGTCATGTCTTTCATCTGAGGAGGGTCGCCGTGGTACCGGCATTTGTGAAGCTGTAGAATAACCAGACGCGCATCGATGCGAAACACCCTGTCACAGCATGACGGCAGGAATCCCCTTTGGCGCCATCTTCGATATCTCAAAAGAAATGGGCCGCGCCTCCAACATCGGAAGCACGGCCCATTTCAAAACCGAAATCGTTCAGATTTCCATCTTTTCCGCTGGAGTGCCCGCGTCAACCGCTGCCTTGAACCAATTGGGCTGGCGTCCCTTGCCAGTCCATGTCTGGGTCGGATTGTCGGGGTTCATATACTTTGGTTCCGCGCTTGTCGCTTTCGCGCCGCGGCCACCTTTTTTGCCGGTCAGTTCGTCCAGAGAAAAACCAAACTGGGCTGCCGCTTTTTGTGCTGCCGCCAACGCGTCCTGTTTTTCTGTTTTCCGGCGCTGAACAATTGCTTCGTCCACATCAGAACGTAGCGCTTCCAGCTCCTTCCGGCTCATTTTGTCGAGTTTGATTGCCATCTTTTTTCCCGAGTTTCATTTAATGTGGTCATTCTATTCGGCGAAATTTGTGAAGAATCAATAGCCTGAGTGAACGTAATTGTGTCACCGGCGGGGAATTGCCCGCTATGCGCGTTTCTTTCGACTGGCAGTGGAAGTAGGCTTCATGATTTCCAGCGCAAGGGCTCAGATTTCCGGGAAGCAAGTGACGCGTCGTGTCAAAGGGACGTTGGACAGACATGTGCGTCGAAGAAAAATGCAGTCGAAACATCTGCCGAATTGATGCGATCGGCTATTACAGCAGAGCGGCCGTGATCCACCCGCCAAAGTTCCGGCACCGGCCCAGAAAAACGTATGCAAGCCGGTTCAACTGGTCGTAGCAGGGCTTAATGCGGATCAACAACGGGTGCAGTTACGTCCGGTTTTGACGCTCAAATTGGCTGAATACGGCAGCACCCACGCCCTGGGTCCGCCGATGGTTCGGAATTGGCCTGCAGTTCTATTCGGCAGCCACTGCCTGTGGATCAGCAAGTGTGACAATATCCAGCATGATCGTGTTCAATTCGAAATCCTTCGGCGTATAGACCCGAGAAACGCCCATGGCACGTAACCGTTCGGCATCATCGTCGGGTATGATCCCGCCGACAATCACGGGTACATGTCCCAAGCCCTCTGCATTCATACGCTGCATCAAATCCTCGACCAGAGGGATATGACTGCCCGACAGGATCGACAGCCCCACCACATGGGCATCATCATCGCGCGCGGCGGCCACAATTTCTTCGGGCGTCAGTCGAATGCCCTCGTAAGCGATCTCCATGCCGCAGTCCCGCGCGCGAACGGCAATCTGTTCGGCACCATTCGAATGACCGTCAAGGCCCGGTTTTCCCACCAGGAATTTCAAGCGGCGCCCCAGTCGGTCGCTGACCGCATCAACGGCGTCGCGCAGATCGTCCAGTCCCTCGGTCATGTTCGACCGGCCCGATGACACACCGGTGGGGCCACGGTATTCGCCATGCACGGCGCGCATCTGTGCGGCCCATTCGCCTGTGGTCACGCCGATTTTGGCGCAGGCGATGGAGGCTGGCATGACATTCTGGCCCGCCGCTGCAGCAGCGCGCAGATCGGCGAGGGACGCTTGCACCAATGTATCGTCCCGCTCGGTCCGCCATGCGTTCAGGCGGTCAATCTGTTCCTGCTCCACCGCAGGGTCGACAACCATGATCCCACCGTCACCGGTCATCAAAGGCGACGGCTCGCCCGCCTGATATTTGTTCACACCGACAACAACCGTTTCGCCCTTTTCAATACGGTTCAGGCGTTCCGCATTCGATTGCACCAATTGGGCTTTCATGTAGTCGATGGCCGCAATTGCCCCGCCCATCGCATCGAGGTTTTCCAACTCGTGACGCGCCCCGGCTTTCAGGTCTTCAACCTTGGCATCCACCGCTGGGTTGCCGTCAAAGAGGTCGTCATATTCCAGAAGGTCGGTTTCAAACGCCATGATCTGCTGCATCCGCATCGACCATTGCTGATCCCAAGGGCGGGGCAGACCAAGCGCTTCGTTCCACGCCGGCAATTGCACAGCGCGCGCACGGGCCTTTTTCGACAGCGTCACCGCCAGCATTTCAATGAGAATACGGTAGACATTGTTTTCGGGTTGCTGTTCCGTCAGCCCCAGGGAATTGACCTGAACACCATAGCGGAAGCGGCGGTATTTCGGATCGGTTACGCCATACCGCTTCTCGCAAATCTCGTCCCACAGATCGACAAAGGCGCGCATCTTGCACATCTCGGTCACGAACCGGATACCTGCGTTGACAAAGAATGAAATGCGCCCCACCAGCGCCGGGAAATCCGCGGGATCAATACGCGGTTTCAATTCGTCCAGAACGGCGGTGGCGGTGGCCAGCGCAAACGCCAATTCCTGTTCCGGTGTCGCGCCCGCCTCTTGCAAATGATAGGAACACACGTTCATCGGGTTCCATTTCGGCACGTGGGTATAGCAATACTCGGCCACATCCGCGATCATCTTCAGCGACGGTTTCGGTGGGCAGATATAGGTGCCCCGGCTTAGGTATTCCTTGATCAGATCGTTCTGCACCGTGCCCTGCAGTTTCGATACATCCGCACCCTGTTCTTCGGCGACGGCGATATACAACGACAAAAGCCACGGGGCCGTCGCGTTGATTGTCATCGAGGTATTCATCTTTTCTAAAGGAATATCTGAGAAAAGCGTGCGCATATCTCCCAGATGCGCGACGGGCACGCCGACCTTGCCAACCTCGCCGCGTGCCAGAACGTGGTCACTGTCATAGCCGGTTTGAGTGGGCAGATCGAAAGCCACCGAAAGCCCGGTCTGTCCCTTTGCTAGGTTCGACCGGTAAAGCGCATTTGACGCTGCCGCCGTCGAATGACCTGCATAGGTGCGGATCAACCAGGGGCGGTCTTTCTGTACAGGCTGCGACATGGCGGTGTCTCCCGTGAATCGGCTGGGTAACAAAATTTCGTTCGAGAAGAGGTATAGGTAATTTTGTGGCGCAGTCAATCCGCTGCGTTGCGGCATTTTCTGCGCTGCGGCCAGATCGCCACCACAAACATTAACCAGCCCAAAACACCGGCCGAATGCGCCGATAGTGTCACGGGACCGGTGAATGTCAGCAGGGCCAAAATCTCTTCTGGCGGGGGCGGCGCCTTGATCACCGATTGCGCGGGCAAGCCATCAAAGATCATGCGGTAATAGGTGTAGTAGCCTTGCGGCGACGCCCAGACAAAGGTGATGAAGGCCACAATCCATACCGGCACGCGGATGATCAGCGGGCGGCGTTGTACCAAAAGCCATGTGAACCCAAGGGCGATGGCGGCCAACAGCAAGGATACGAAGCCCAGGCCGATCTGACCCCACATGGTCAGGGTATAGAATGAATCTCCGTCATACATGGGCGCACTTTCCACGCAGGACAGGGGAAAGGCCACCCCATTTCCCTTGCCCCCGCCCCATACGCCTGCAAGTGTTCCCGCGATGATGACAACCGTAGAACTCCCCCTTTGGCTGTTTGTGCTGATCGTGCTGTTCGCGGCTGTGACCTTTGCTTCGCACTTTCTGTTCCCGTCCGTACGTTGGTTTTTCCGGCGACGTCTGGAGCGCGCGGTGGCGCGGCTGAACAAGCGGCTGACGCGGCCCATTGAGCCGTTCAAGCTGGCCCGGCGGTACGACATGATCCAACGTTTGATCTATGATCCCGAAGTGACCGAAGCGATCGTGCAGCACGCCACCGAGAATGACGTGCCCGAGAACGTGGCCTTTGAACAGGCGCGCCGCTATGCCCGCGAGATTGTGCCCAGCTTTTCGGCCTTCGCCTATTTCAGCTTTGGCGCGCGCGTGTCGCGGTGGCTGGCGACGGCGCTTTATGATGTGCGCACAGGGTTGAACAACGACCAGCAAGTTCAAAGCGCGGACCCCAATGCGACCGTGGTCTTCGTCATGAACCACCGCAGCAACATGGACTATGTGCTTGTCACCTATCTGGCCGCACAGGCATCCGCGCTCAGCTATGCGGTGGGCGAATGGGCGCGGGTGTGGCCATTGTCGCGGCTGATCAAATCCATGGGTGCCTATTTCATCCGGCGCAGATCCCGCGGGCAGCTCTATCGCAAGGTGCTGGCCCGGTACGTCCAGATGGCAACAGAGAATGGCGTGACCCAGGCCATCTTTCCTGAAGGCGGGCTAAGCGTGAACGGCAGGTTGATGCCGCTCAAAATGGGTCTCTTGTCCTATGTCGTGGACGGTTTCGATCCGAACAAACGCGATGTCGTCTTTGTGCCCGTGGCTATCAATTACGACCGCGTGCTCGAGGATCGGGTGTTGATCGCCGCTGACAAACGAGGCGACCGCCGCTTTGGCGTTAGCATCACCGTGGTCATGGTCGAGATACTGAGGCTTTTGGGTCAATGGATCACCCGGCGCTATCGCAAGTTCGGCACCGCTTCGGTGGTATTCGGGCCGCCCGTGTCGCTGGCAGCCTTGGGCACGGATCATCATCTTGACAGCCTGGCCAGCACTCTGCGCGACCGGATTCAAGATGTGATGCCTGTTCCGTTCGTACCTTTGTTGTCGCGTTTGTTTCTGCAAACGGATGCACCGATACCAGACGCGAACCTGAGCCACCGCGTCAAAGCAGCAATGCCATCCGACCGGGGAACACGCCCACCGCTTGTGGCCGAAGAACTGAATGAACGGATACAGCGCGCCCTGCACGACATGGAGCGGCGTGGAATGGTGCGTCAGGAAGAAAATGGCTGGGTCATGGAAAAGGCGGAGCAGGACCTGTTCAGGTTTTATGCCAACTCCATTGACGATTTGTACCCTGACAGCATCACCCCGAGTGATGCTGCACGCGCAAAGTCATAAAATTACAAAAACCGGTAAATCTTGGTTGCTTTGTTGCGTGAACGGCCATATTCAGCCTTAACGCAGTCGATTCTGCACTGCGGCACAGAATTTTCAGCCCGGAGGCTTAAAATGGCACTCGACACCAGCATCGCGTCCTACGACGCACCCGAAAAAGACCTCTATGAAATGGGTGAGATCCCTCCCATGGGCTATGTCCCCAAGCAAATGTATGCATGGGCGATCCGTCAGGAACGGCATGGCGAACCTGATACGGCCATGCAGCTTGAAGTCGTTGATGTGCCGACATTGGACAGTCACGAAGTGCTGGTGCTCGTGATGGCCGCGGGCGTGAACTACAATGGTGTCTGGGCAGCCCTTGGTCAGCCCATCAGCCCGTTTGACGGCCACAAGCAACCCTATCACATCGCAGGCTCCGATGCTGCAGGCATCGTTTGGGCCGTAGGCGACAAGGTCAAGCGCTGGAAGGTCGGCGACGAGGTTGTCATTCACTGCAACCAGGATGACGGCGACGATGAACACTGCAATGGCGGCGATCCAATGTATTCGCCCAGCCAGCGCATCTGGGGTTACGAGACGCCAGACGGCTCCTTTGCCCAGTTTACCAACGTGCAGGCGCAGCAGCTTATGCCGCGACCCAAGCATCTGACGTGGGAAGAAAGCGCCTGCTACACGCTGACACTCGCCACCGCGTACCGGATGCTCTTTGGACATGAACCGCATGACTTGAAACCCGGCCAGAACGTTCTGGTCTGGGGCGCGTCAGGCGGTTTGGGGTCCTACGCCATCCAGCTGATCAACACGGCGGGTGCGAATGCGATTGGCGTGATCAGCGACGAAAGCAAACGTGACTTTGTGATGGATCTGGGCGCCAAGGGCGTTCTGAACCGCAAGGACTTCAATTGCTGGGGCCAACTGCCAACGGTTAACACGCCCGAATATGCGGACTGGTTCAAAGAGGCGCGCAAGTTCGGCAAGGCGATCTGGGAGATCACCGGCAAGGGCAACAATGTCGACATGGTGTTCGAACACCCCGGCGAGGCGACATTTCCCGTCTCGACTTTCGTCTGCAAGAAGGGCGGCATGGTCGTGATCTGCGCGGGCACCACCGGGTTCAATTGCACTTTTGACGTTCGCTACATGTGGATGCACCAAAAGCGCCTGCAAGGCAGCCACTTTGCCCACCTGCAGCAGGCGTCGGCCGCAAACCACCTGATGGTCGAGCGTCGCCTTGATCCATGCATGTCCGAAGTGTTCGCCTGGAGCGATTTGCCGGAGGCGCACATGAAGATGCTGCGCAACGAACACAAGCCAGGCAACATGTCCGTGCTGGTTCAAGCGCCGAAGACGGGTCTGCGCACACTTGAGGACGCATTGGACGCGCGTCGTTAACCGTTCACACGCTCAGGCAGAGTATAAACGCTCGCGAATCACCCCACGGTGTCGCGGGCGTTTTTGCGTTCTGAAGGCGATGCAATGGGATCAACAGGTTGGAAATCTCGCCCTCGCTATTTCTGGGGAGGGGAAATGAGTGAATTTTCAAGGCAAGTTAACACATGCTATAGTTGTGTTAACCTTTCATTAACCACTCGAGAGTGAGTCTGACCATGAGAAGTGACTGGATACTGGACGTTCTGACCGACTTGAAGACTTTTGCACGAACCAACGACATGCCCGCACTTGCAGAGCAGTTGGATGACACAGCAATCGTCGCAATGGCCGAGATCGCCGCGATTAAGGAAACCAAAGATGGTCAGCACCACGACGGCGAGGCAGCCGTTGGAACCTATTTTGGAGGATTTGGAACAAGCTGAAGGGCTTGCCGCCCTACAGGCGGCGTCCGAGGCAATCCGCAACCACTACAGGATAGATCATGTGGTATACCACTGGGTCGACTCCGCCGGGGACCAATATGGGTGTGGAACGTATTCGGATGATTGGCGTGATCGATATCTGGAACACAACTATCTGCGTATAGATCCGGTGATCCTGGGGTGCTTTCAACGATTTCACCCCGTGGATTGGAAGCGGCTGGATTGGAGCAGTAAGCCCGCGCGCACGTTTCAGGCGGAAGCCATAGAGCACGGTGTCGGGAACCAAGGGTTTTCGGTGCCGATCAGGGGCCCGAACGGTCAGTTCGCGCTCTTTACAGTCAGCCACTCATGTGACGATGAAACTTGGGCAGAATGGACAGAGGCGCACCGCCGTGACCTGATCCTGATCGCTCATACCTTTAACGAAAAGGCGCTCGATTTCGAACCGGATCGTGCGCCAGAACAATCCCAGTCGCTCAGCCCGCGCGAGGTTGATGCGATGACCTTTCTGGCCATGGGGTACAGCCGCGCGCAGGTGGCCGACACATTGTCGATTTCGGAGCATACCCTGCGTGTCTACATCGAAAGCGCCCGCTTCAAACTGGGCGCAATGAACACGACACACGCCGTCGCGCGCGCCATGAGCCGCGGCTTGATTGTTGTATGACACCTCCTGTTGCCGATTTTGGCAACACATCGCACGCGTGTATGTATAGACGTTAACGCACGCACCGGTAGTGTTTCGGTCATACCTGCCCCGGTCTGACAAGGAGTACTCCGATGCTGCGTTACGTCTACGCTTCCGATTTGTGTGATCACCCCAAACTTGCCCGTACCATGTTTCGCGATCGTGCGGATCAGTTCAAAACCCGTCTTGGGTGGGATGTACATGTGGACAAGGATGGGTGCGAGCGTGACGAGTACGACGGTCTGAACCCGCTTTATGTCATATGGGAAGAGCCTGACGGCTCGCACGGAGGCTCCATGCGTTTTCTGCCGACGACGGGCCGCACGATGGTGAACGAACACTTCGGCGACCTGATGTCCGGCCCCATCACCAGCCCCGTGATCTGGGAATGCACGCGCTTTTGCCTGACGCGCGGCGCTGGCAGCCACGTTGCCGCCGCGCTTATGCTTGGGGGCGGCGAGATCATGCAGAATTTCGGCGTTGAACACTTCGTCGGCGTCTTTGATGCGCGCATGGTCCGTATCTACCGGATGATCGGGTCGTCGCCCGAGGTGCTTGGCAGTACAGGAACGGGCAAAGACCAGATTAGCGTTGGCCTTTGGCATTTCGATGATCAGGCGGCCGCCGCTGTCGCGGACCGCGCTGGCGTCCCGCTCGAACGTTCTCGCCAGTGGTTTGACCGCGCATTCGGAACCACGTTGCGTCGGGAACTCGCGCGCACTGCGTGATCCTGCTGGCACCTGCCGCGACCCGGCTATAGGGTCGCGGCATGTCCACCGAGCTTGCACTTTCTGATGATCAGGCGTCCGCCTTTGACACGGTAACAGAGATGTTGCGGGGGGCCGGAATTGATCTGGACGACTCCCTTTTGATGCCGCCGAAATCCTCGGCCACATCTGTCATGGCGATCACGGGCAAAGCCGGTTCCGGCAAAACACTTCTGCTCTCTGAACTCTACAAGGCGCTCGAAGCTGCTGGGGTAGAGGTCGTGTCAGGCGACTACGAATCCCGAAAACGCAAGGACCGCCGCACGCTTGCCATCCTTGCGCCAACCAACAAGGCGGCAAGTGTCCTGCGGTTCCGTGGCGTACCAGCCACCACGATCCACCGCATCCTCTATACGCCTGTTTATGACCCGGAATATGAACGCATCGCCGAATGGCTTGCCGGCAATGGCGACCGACCCGAGGTGGAGGGGCTGACCGATCAGGCGCTTGACCGGGCCCATGCGTTCTACCAGACGAACAAATCCATTCCCGGCGCGCTGGCCGCGGCAGGTTTGCGGGGAAGTGACTTTATCACTGGTTGGAAACGACGGGAGGAACCGCTTGATATCGGCTTCATCGATGAATCCTCGATGCTTGACGACAAACAGTTCGAAGACCTCAAGGAGATATTCCCGACCCTGCTGTTGTTCGGCGATCCCGCACAGCTGGCACCTGTAAACCAATCGGGGACGATGGTCTTTGACAAGCTACCCGAAAAACGCGTCATGAACCTGGGTCGCGTCCACCGTCAAGCCGCCGACAACCCCATCCTTGATCTGGCGCATGCGCTCGCTGACCCACAGGTCGACTTTCATCAATTCGAGACCATGGTGGAAGAGGCAGCGGCCCGCGATGAACGCGTCGTGTGGGGGCAACGGGTTGAAGTTGACCTGATGGCCCGCAGCCCGGTCCTTGTCTGGCGCAACGCCACACGCATTCGCCTGATCAACGCATTCCGCGCAGTATACGAGGCACCCGACGACCGGTTGATCGAGGGCGAGCCGCTCATTTGTGACGGCTTGGAACTGCCGCTCAAGCATCGCAAGAAACGGCTCGATCTTGAAGCGCGCGGCCTCATCAAAGGCGCGCAAGTCGTTTTTCTGGGGGAAGGGCGCAAGCCCGGGTTCTCTCGCCTGCATGTCATCGGTGCTGAGGACCCGCAAGTGTCGGCTGCGTCAATTGTGAAGATAGAAAAACCCGACGAAGAAGAGCCATTTATCCCCTACGCGGCCCGCATGGGCGCCACCTTTCTCCATGGAGCGGCGGTAACGATCCACAAGGCGCAGGGCAGCCAGTGGGACACGGTGCAGGTCTTTGCCCCTGATCTTTTTGTTGCGGCGCGGATGAACCGGACCGAAGCCGGACAGCCGTTGTGGAAGCGCCTCGCCTACGTCGCCATCACCCGCGCGCAGGATCGCCTCATCTGGGTGGTGCGCAACCGACTGTCGAAGCCCTGTGGACCGCTTAGAGTTGATGATTTGCGCAGTGTGCCTGCCGCGACCCTGACGCTGGCGCCAGAAGAGCCCGAAGTCTAATTACGCAAAAGGGAAAACGCAGCCGATGCGCCCCAACCGGCAATGATTGCGATGGCTAGGGACATGATCCCGTACCAGAAAGGGTTCTCGCGGCTGAGCGCGAACAACCACCGCTCCAAGCCGACCTTGCGCACATCAATCGCCGTCTCGTAGCTGGACACGACCTGCCCTTCGCGGGTCAGGAATATGCGGGTTTCATAGACCCCTTCGGTCAGCGCCGCTGGTAGACGGATACGCGTACGGAAAAGCGTATCCTGATCAACAACGACCTGATCCTCCAGCACCTGATAGGTGCCTGCATTGGTGTTGATGCGGATCAGCGCAGCCACAAAGGTACTGGCATCCAGAACGGTTTCCGGCGCGCCGACACTGTTGAGCATGCTGGGGATCGACACCTTGTGTTGCAGGTTGTCACGAATGCCCAACACCTCATCCATCGGAGCACTTGTCGCAACGGCGTAGTAGCTGGGTGCGCCGTCAATCTCGACCGCGTCGGCGTTGATCCAAATGCCGAACCGGCGTTCCTTGCGGCGTACTGTGACGGGCTCGGGTGGGCCGGATATCGTGACAATGACGCCAAGCTCGCCCTCCGGGATCGGAGCCTCGCGTTTGACCGCGCCAAAGATAAGGATCTCGGATCCATCGAAACTGGTGGTGATCGCGACTTCGTCCTGGCTCAGGCCCAACACGACCTCTTCGGCCCATGTCGGGAACGCGAGCAGCACGAAGAAGGCGAACCACCGGATCATCAATGCCCCTCCACCGCGCCGATGGAGAACAGCTCGGATGGCATGACCAGCAGATCAAAGGCCAGTTTGCCGCAGACGGCCAGCACCATGATCGCCAGCAGGATGCGCAGCTGCTCCGCCTTCATCCGGACGCCGATGCGCGTGCCGATCTGGGCGCCGATGACACCACCCACCAACAACAGCACCGCCAGCACGACGTCGACGGTATAGTTCGTTGTGGCGTGCAGCATGGTGGTGAATGCTGTGACAAAGATGATCTGAAACAGCGACGTGCCCACAACCACCTTGGTCGGCATGCCCAGCAGGTAGATCATGGCAGGCACCATGATGAACCCGCCGCCGACACCCATGATGGCGGCAAGAATGCCCACAACCAACCCAACCAGCAGCGGTGGAATGACCGAGATATAAAGGCCCGACACCCGAAAGCGCATCTTGAACGGCAATTTGTGGATCAACCCATGCTTCTTGCGCTTGGGGATCGCAGTGCCCTTGGCGGTCTTGCGGATCGCGTTCAGGCTTTCGATGAACATCAGTCCGCCAATGACGCCAAGAAAGACGACGTAGCAAAGGCGCACCAGCAGATCGACCTGACCCAGGGACTTCAGATAGTTGAAGATCAGCACGCCCAGTGCCGCTCCTATGAGGCCGCCAATCAGCAACACGACCCCCATTTTCAAATCAACGGTCTTGCGTCTGAGGTGGGCCAGTACACCCGAGAAGGAAGAGGCCACGATCTGGTTTGCTTCGGTCGCCACAGCCACCGCCGGAGGGATGCCGATGAAGAACAACAGAGGCGTCATCAGGAAGCCGCCGCCCACGCCAAACATGCCAGACAGGATGCCCACCATGCCGCCCAGTCCCAAAAGCAGGAACGCGTTGACCGATACCTCGGCGATGGGCAGGTAGATTTGCATGTTCCCTGTTAGGACGGGGGCGGATCGGAAATCAAGATGTCACGCCGCCGCGCAGCAATCTGGGGCTAAGATAATCGCAAAACTGGACCTACGAGTGGCTCACGCGCCGTCCCGGCCCTATCGCACGTCCGCGCGGAAGGTGCCCGCCCCGGATCCGTTCCCGGTCCCGTTGAAGCGGATCAGGTACCGCACACCAATGGCTTGCGGTGATTCCCCCTGCCAATCGGCCGTCAGGTGCACTGTCGCAAGGACGTTGCCGATGCCCGTCCAAATGCAGTAAGACCCCGACGCCGTAAGACTGCGTGTCGCGTCGTCCAACGCGACGGGTGCTTTTGCGCAAGTTGCGGGAATGCCATTGATGCGCATGTTAAAATCCGCCTCGCCTGCACGCTGATGATCCTGCGTGACCTGTTTCGTGACGGAACGTGCAAGTTTCAGCATTTCGACGCACAGAAACGCGGGTTTTCACCTAACACCGCATCTGCGCGGTTGAAGTCGCTTGTGGATCGCGGGTTTCTCCAGACGGCGGTCTATCAGGATCACCCGCCACGTTACCACTACAGCCTGACAAAAGCGGGCCACGCTTTGGGACCGGTCATGACCGCCATGTACGATTGGGCCGGCGGAACGTCGGACTATACGCCGCCGTCTCAGCGTTCTTTGACGTAAGGCTCGCCCCCGGCGCGCGGCGGGATCGCCTTGCCGACGAAACCGGCTAGGATCACCACGGTCAGGATGTACGGCAGGGCATCCAGTAACTGAACCTGCACCTTGAAGCCCAAAGCGCCCTCGATAATGTCCGGCCGCAATGCAATGGCTTGCAGATACCCAAACAGCAACGTCGCCCACAGCGCGTGCCACGGGCGCCATTTGGCAAAGATCAATGCGGCCAATGCGATAAAGCCACGGCCCGCCGTCATGTCCTTCACAAAACCCGCTTGCAGACCTGTCGCCAGATAAGCCCCCGCAATGCCGCACAGAACACCGCAAATGCCCACCGCCACAAAGCGCAAGCCCACGACAGAGACCCCTGCCGTGTCGACCGCCGCCGGGTTCTCACCCACAGCGCGCAGGCGCAGGCCAAAGCGCGTGCGGAACAGCAGCCACCACGTGCCAGGAACCGCCAACAGAGCGACATACACGAGGATGGAGTGGCCCGAGATCAGCTCGGCATAGATCGGGCCAATGAACGGCACGCCGCTCAAGGTCTCGGCGAAGGGCAGGGTAATCGGCTCGAACCGCCCGCCACCAATCAGGGATGGCGTGCGCCCGCCCTGTTGAAACCAGTCTTGCGCGATCAGCACCGTCATACCCGCAGCCAGAAAGTTGATCGCTACGCCGGAAATCAACTGGTTGCCCCGGAAGGTGATCGAGGCAAGGCCGTGAACGAGTGAAAGAAAAAGGGAAGCACTGACCCCCGCCAGCACTCCAATCCACACTGCGGGCAGCCATCCCGAAACGCCCGCAAAGAAGCGGCATGTTCCTGAACAACCCTCGGCTGCGCTTTGGGCTGTGGCTTGATCATTGTTGGCGACTGCGTCTGCCACGGCTTGGGCGACTTGCTCCGCGTTCTCGGCATTGATCGTTACAAGAGCAGCAATCGCAGCCGAGAAAAACGCGGCAAACAGCATCTTGCCTTCAAGGCCGATATCAAAAATCCCCGCCCGCTCCGAAAACAGACCGGCCAGACAGGCCAGCAAAAGTGGCGTCGCCAGACGCACGGTCGAGTCCAGAACGGAAAGGTCGAAGAGCGCGAGAATATCCATGGGTCTACTCCGCAGGCTCTGTGGGTTTGCGATCAGGCTTTGGCGCGCGGGCCATACGCGCCGCGAGGAATATCTTCTCCAGCGGCATCCGCACCATGTTGTCCAGCGCACCCGTAAAGAGGATCACCAGCGCCTGGATCACCACAATCAGCTCACGCGGGATCGACGTCCACAGCGCCAGCTCGGCCCCGCCCTGGTACAGAAATCCGAACAGGATCGCCGCCAGAAACACCCCAAACGGATGGCTGCGGCCCATGAGTGCGACAGCAATCCCGATAAAACCCGCGCCTTCAACAGCGTTCAGCACCAGCCGCTCGGCTTCACCCATCACGTTGTTGATGGCCATCATGCCCGCCAGCGCACCCGAGATCAGCATGGCAATCATGGTGATGCGCACAGCGCCAATACCCGCATATTTCGCGGCCCGCCCTGATTTGCCATAGGACCGGATTTCCAGACCCAAAGGCGTGCGCCAGATCAGCAGCCAGACCAGAACGCAGGCAATCATCGCGATGACAAGCGACACGTTGGCAGGGGCTGCCTTTGAAAAGTTGATGCCGATGGGGGCCAGCATCTCGTGCAGGTTGGGCAGGTGCACCGTCTCGACAAAGCGTGCGGTGGCCGGGTCCATACTGCCTGCGGGGCGCAATTGGTTCACCAGCATGTAGTTCAGAACGGCGGCGGCAATGAAGTTGAACATGATCGTCGTGATCACGATGTGACTGCCGCGCTTGGCCTGCAGATAGGCCGGGATCGCCGCCCAAAGCGCGCCAAAAACAGCCGCCCCCGCCGTGGCAGCCAGCAGGGCAATGGTCCAGTGCGGCCATGGAATAAACAGCAGAACCAAAGCAACACCAAGGCCGCCCAGCATGGCCTGACCTTCACCGCCGATGTTGAACAACCCGGCATGAAAGGCCACCGACACGGCCAGCCCGGTGAACATGAAATTGGTGGCGTAATACAGCGTGTAGCCCCAGCCATAGGTCGACCCGAGCGCGCCGGTGATCATCAGGTTCACCGCGGCCACCGGATCTTCGCCGATGGCCAGAATGACCAGTGCCGACAATATCGCGGCAAGGATGAGAGAGATCAGCGGAACAAGGATCACCTCGGCCCATTTTGGCATCACGTCCATGGTTCAGACCTCCTTTGACGCGTCGCCATGCGCGTGGGCCAGATTGGCTTCGATCTCGGCCATCGTATGTGGGGCGTCGGTGTCCGTGATCCCGGCCATGAGCAGCCCCAGTTCTTTTTCATTGGTGTCCGCTGTCAGGCGTTCACCCATAATCTGTCCGTCGAACATGACGGCCACGCGGTCGGCGAGGCCCAGGATTTCCTCAAGCTCGACCGACACAAGCAGGATCGCCTTGCCCTGATCGCGCAGGGCCACAATCTGTTGGTGGATGAACTCGATCGCACCGATGTCCACACCACGCGTGGGCTGTCCGATTAACAACAGGTCCGGGTTCCGCTCGATCTCGCGCGCCAGCACGATCTTTTGCTGGTTCCCGCCCGAGAAATTCTTGGCCGCCAGATGCGGGTGCGGCGGGCGCACGTCAAAACGCTCCATCTTGTCGGCTGTATCCGCCTTGATCGCGGCATTGTTGCTGAGCAGGCCCGAGGTGTAGGCCGCGTCCCGGTGATAACCAAAGGCCGTGTTTTCCCACGCGGCGAAATCCATGATCAGCCCTTCGCGCTGCCGGTCCTCCGGAACATGGGCGATGCCACGTGCCCGACGCGAACGCCCGTCAGAATTCTTGCCCGTCAGGTCAATGGGTGCGCCGTTCAGCGTGATCGTGCCAGACCCGGTGGCATAGCCCCCCAACACTTCCAGCAGTTCGGATTGACCATTGCCCGCAACCCCTGCGATGCCCAGAATTTCGCCCGCTCGCACTTGCAGATCAATGCCGCGCAGACGCTCAACCCCTTGTTCGTCCACGACTTTCAAGTTCTTGACGTCCAGGACCACATCTCCGGGCGTGGCCGGTGCCTTGTCTACACGCAGCAACACTTTGCGGCCCACCATCAACTCGGCCAACTCTTCGGGGCTTGTCTCGGCCGTCTTGACCGTGGCCGTCATTTCGCCCCGGCGCATCACGCTTACAGTGTCGGTGATCTCCATAATCTCGCGCAGCTTGTGGGTGATCAGGATGATCGTCTTGCCCTCTTCCTTGAGGCGCCCAAGGATACGGAACAGCTGGTCGGCCTCGGCGGGCGTCAGCACACCCGTCGGCTCGTCGAGGATCAGGATATTGGCTTGCCGGTACAGGGCCTTCAGGATTTCAACGCGCTGTTGCATGCCCACGCCGATTTCTTCGATCACGGCGTCCGGATCGACCTTGAGGTCGTATTCCTTTTCCAGCTCCAGCAGGGTCTTGCGGGCTTTTGACAGCGACGGTTTCAGCAACCCGCCGTCTTCGGCACCCAGAATGATGTTTTCCAGAACGGTGAAGTTCTCGACCAGCTTGAAGTGCTGGAACACCATGCCAATGCCTGCCGCGATGGCGGCCTGACTGTCTGGAATCTCGGTCTTGTTGCCCGAGATGAAAACCTCGCCCGCATCGGCCTTGTAAAAGCCATAGAGGATCGACATCAGCGTGGATTTACCCGCGCCATTTTCGCCGATGATGCCGTGGATCGTGCCGGGCATCACGCGGATCGAGATGTCCTTGTTGGCTTGCACGGGGCCAAAGGCTTTGGAAATGCCTTTGAGTTCGATGGCGGGGGCGGTCATGCGGTGTCTTCCGTTCCCATAAAGCCGACCATGCGCGTCAGTTTGCCGTCGGCGTCGTGGTCGATGAAGTATTGCACGGTTGCCATTGGCGCGCCATCGCGGGTCAGGTCAAGGGTGACGCGTGTGTGGGTGTTGTGCGTTGATGACCCGGTCACTTTTACCGCGGCGCCAGGCACACGGTCGGTGAATACGGTCAGAAATTCCAGAAAGGCAGGCACACCCTGATAGGGGTGCGGCGCGTGTGGATCTGCGTAGTAAAAGTCGGGGTGCAGCGCCGGTGTGACCAAAGCCGCACGCGCCGTTGCGTCCGGCTCGCCCCAGGCGTCGAATACGGTTTGTAGGTCGATGCTCATGCTGCGCCCCGTCTTAATGAGGGGGCCGCGCCACAGGTTATGCGGCACGGCCCATTCAGTTGTTCAACCGGATCAGAAGTTCAGTGCAGGGCAGCTGTCATCCGACATGTAGTCATGCACGACCAGTTCGCCGCTGGCGATCTTGTTCGATGCTTCGTCGACAGCGTTGCGCATGGAATCGCTCACCAGATCGGCGTTGTGCTCGTCGAGCGCATAGCCCACGCCGCCATTGGCCAATCCCATGACGTTAAAGCCGGTTTCCATGTCCACACCATCGGTGAACGCCTGATGAACGGCATTGTCCACGCGCTTCATCATCGAGGTCAGAACCTTACCGGAGTGCAGGTAGTTCTGGTTGCTGTCCACGCCGATGGACAGGATGTCCTCGTCTGCTGCGGTTTGCAGAACACCAACACCGGTGCCGCCAGCCGCTGCATAAACCACGTCAGCGCCTTGAGAAATCTGCGCTTTGGTCAGCTCGGACCCTTTCACCGGGTCGTTCCAGGCCGCAGGTGTTGTACCGGTCATGTTTGCGATGACGTTGGCATCCGGGTTCACGGCCTTCACGCCCTGGGCGTAGCCACAGGCGAACTTGCGGATCAGTGGGATGTCCATGCCACCGATAAAGCCAACAGTGCCGGACTCGGATGCCGTGGCGGCCATCATGCCCACCAGATACGAGCCTTCGTGCTCATTGAAGACAACCGAACGGACGTTCGGTGCATCCACAACCATGTCGATAATGGTGAACTTGGTGTCGGGATAGTCTGCCGCCACCTGACCCAGAGCGTCAGCAAAGGCAAAGCCGGCCATCACGATGGGGTTGGCACCGGATTCGGCAAAACGGCGCAGGGCCTGCTCGCGTTGGGCTTCGGATTGCAGCTCTATCTCGCGGAAGCTGTTGCCGGTTTCATCGGCCCAGCGTTTCGCACCGTTGAAGGCTGCTTCGTTGAAGGATTTGTCGAACTTGCCGCCCAGATCGAAGATCAGCGCGGGTTCGGCCAGCGCAGCACCTGCGGACAGGGCAAGGGCCGCGGTCGCGCCAAGGAATTTCTGCATCATGGTCATGTATCAGGTCTCCCAGTTTATCATGGTTGGGGCAGGGGCAGCGGGCCACCCACGCCCGGGATCAAAAGATCATACGGGATTAGGCCGCAGGGCCACGGTGGGGTCAACCGCTTTTTAACCATTTGGGGGCGCACAGACGGGGCTGACCTTGCGCAAAGCTGCATGGTTAGGCGGGACGCTGTCTGCGGGTATCCCGTGTCACGGTTGGCTGTGGCGCACAGGCTTTTCTGCAACGGAATTGAGCAACCTCGCCCGCATGACCAACGCGTCGGTGTGGCCGTCTGCGCGTTGATAATATGACGTCCGCGTCGCAATGATTTCAAAGCCTTGGCGCCCGTAGAGCGCGATTGCGGCCGCGTTGTCCGACGCAACCTCCAGAAAGGCGCTGGCACAGGTTCGGGCGGCTTTTGCCATCCAACCACGCATCAAGGCGGCACCAATGCCCTGACCCTGATGCCCGGGATCCACGGCGATGGTCAGCAACTCGGCTTCATCTGCAATGCCACGCCACAGGGCAAACCCATGCGCCGCCGTCTCCAGATGCGTGAGGGGATTCGCCAACAGGTCCGCCAATTCCTGTGCCGACCATGGCCGTTCATTCACGAAGGCTGCGGCGTGCAGGTCCGACAGGTTTTGTGGTGTCATGACAGGATTGGCGGCGGCGCATCGCGCGCCGGTGCGGCGTCGGGCGCCCGGATGTAAAAGGGCGCGGGCGCAGGGGCCTTGCCTGGCCAAAGTGTTACCGCATGCAAGGCAATGGCCGCCGCAATCTCTGCCGGGGCGGGGGGCGGTGCCGTGTTCTCGACCTCCGCAAGCGGCAGCAAACGCGGCGTCGCACCGTCCATGACATAGGCCATATCGCGCGGGGCCGGGATGGCCACGCGGGCGTCGTCCTGTGCCAACCGACCGCGCGCTTCGAACCCGGTCACACCGTATGCAGGACAGCCCAGGCCAAGGGCCAGACCGCGCGCCGCCGACACGCCGATACGGATGCCGGTGAAGTTGCCGGGGCCCGTTCCCACGGCCAATGCATCGAGATCGGCCCAGGTGACGTGCTGATCGGCCAAAAGCTCTTCCAACAGACCCATCAACCGCTCGGCCTGCCCCCGCGCCATTTCTTCGCCAACCGACACCAACACCTGATCGCCCCGCACCAAAGCGGCCGCGCAATGCGCAGCAGAGGTGTCAAAGCCAAGGATCAGCGGAGGAACGTTCATTCTGACGCACTATTCAATGCGCCGCGCGCGGATCCGCCCGCTCGGGGCAGGTCGTCAGCAATATGCAACCATGGCAGGGCGCTTTGTGCGTGGCTGTGCATCGCAGGTGCCAATTGCTCCACCTGATCAATGATGCCGACAGGCACGTAAACCTGACCCGGCAGATAATCGAATGCCGCCCCCAGCGGGGCATGACAGGTGGGACAGGTCCAGCGTTCGACTGTTGGCACGGCACGAAACGCATCGGGCAATTGGTCAATCACATCCGCGCGGTCCACGGCGGCAAAGGCGGCAACGGGTGCGCCTGTCCAACGGCGGCAGTCGCTACAATGGCAATAAGCCACCGTGATGGGTGGCTTATCCAGCGTCAGTCGGGACGCGCCGCAATAGCACCTTGCCGTAAGGGCGTCAGACGGCAACCGGGCGCACCTCGGTCACTTCGGGGATGTAGTGGCGCAGCAGGTTCTCGATCCCCATCTTCAGCGTCAGGGTCGAGGACGGGCAGCCCGCGCAAGCGCCTTGCATATGCAGATAGACAACGCCGCGATCAAATCCGTGGAAGGTGATGTCACCGCCATCTTGCGCCACGGCAGGCCGCACGCGGCTGTCCAGCAATTCCTTGATCTGGCCCACGACAACGGCGTCTTCGCCATCATGCTCGGCGTGGCCAGAGGCTGGCGCATGTCCGTCATCCATAACCGGCTGACCGGACTGAAAATGCTCCATGATCGCGCCCAGCAGGGCAGGCTTGATGTGGTCCCAATCCACGGCATCGGCCTTTGTCACGGTGACGAAGTCGGCACCGAAGAACACACCGGTCACACCTTCTACTGCAAAGACACGCTGCGCCAGCGGCGACTTCTCTGCCGCCTCGGCAGTCGGAAAGTCGGCGGTCCCCATGTCCAGCACGGTCTGACCGGGAAGGAACTTGAGGGTGGCGGGGTTCGGCGTGGATTCAGTCTGAATGAACATGGGACAACTCCTGAGCGTTACACTCGGATATGCGGTTCGCAGGGGCGAGTGTCAAGGTTTGGAATGATTCTAAGCTATTCGCGGCGAGTCGGCCATACCTATAAAATTTTCCCTTTAACTGACCGTTCGGGCTTGGCGACTACAGACGCTGCAAGAGCAGGTAGCAAAGGGTCATGACATGGCCAATTACACAGTCGGCGGTTACGCAACGGACGCCTTTTTCACGACGCCCGAGGGCGATCTGATGCTCGACCCGGATTTCGACGCAAGCGAGGATGCGCTGCGCTACGAGATCACGGAGTCCGACGGCGGCGTCTTGTTTGAAGGCGATGATGAGAATGATGAGGTGGGCCCGGGCGACCAGTTTGCCGACAAATACGATGCCCAGGGAAACCTGGTGGCCTCAGGTGACGTCTATCTCGAAGAAAGCTGGACGCTGACGGACGGCCTCGGCAACACGATCATGCTTTACAAGGTCGAAAGTGCCGGGTTTCATTCCGGCTGGGTGGCCGACGGCTCGATCACGCCGGGTACGGCTTACACACTCAGCGGCCCGACCAACGTCACCCTATCGAATTCACCGCGATACGACGATCTGATCGCGCCCACCGATGATCCTGACAATGCCAATACCTATCAGGGCGGAACCAATAACGATGTCCACCGGACGGGCGCGCAGAACGACACTGTCTATGGGGATGCCGGTGACGATCAGATCGACGGGGGCGAAGGCAACGACAACCTCTACGGCGGCGACGGCAGCGACACAATCGATGGCGGTGGTGGTGACGACTACATCGCCTACGGTCGTGGCGGGGACTCCGTGCGCGGCGGCGATGGCAACGACATCATCGACGAAGAGGGCGGCGAACCCAATTACGACTACGACGACACCATCGATGCCGGTGCAGGCGACGACTCGGTTTACTCCGGTTGGGGGGACGACTCGATCGATGGGGGCACCGGGAACGATGTTATCTATTCATCCGAAGGCAACGACACTGTCCACGGTCAGGATGGAAATGATCTGATCTACGCAGATGATGGCGATGACTCGATCACCGGCGGCGAAGGAGACGACCAGATTTTTGCCGGTAGCGGCGCAGACACGGTCGATGGTGGCGGCGGCAACGATCAGATTGAGGGCAGGCACGGCAACGACTCCATCGACGGAGGAGCCGGCAATGACACGATCCTTGGCGAGGACGGCAATGATGAGATCGATGCCGGGGACGGAGAAGACTCTGTCGAAGGCGGCAGCGGTCAGGACACGATCTATGGCGGTGCCGATGACGACACGATCCGTGGCGGCGCGGATAACGACGAAATCTATGGTGGGTTCGATAATGACGATCTGCACGGCGAAGATGGCGACGACACGATCGACGGCGGCGATGGCGCGGACACGGTTCAGGGCGGCTCGGGTGCGGATGTGTTGTCAGGCGGGGCGGGCGACGACTCCGTCACCGGCCAATTCGGCAACGATTCCATCGAAGGCGGCGCGGGCAACGACTCCCTTGCCGGCAACGCCGATGACGACACCGTCCGCGGGGGTGATGGCGATGACCTTGTAAATGGTCAGGACGGCAACGACAGCCTTGATGGCGGGGCAGGGCACGACACGCTTGATGGCGGCGTGGGCAATGACCAGCTGGACGGTGGTGACGGCAATGACCGGTTGGATGGCGGGTCGGGCGATGACACGCTTACCGGGGGCGCGGGCGACGACACCTTTGTTCAGTCGCAAAACGGCAGCACGCTCGTCACTGATTTCGACATCGGGGATGCGAATGGGGACGGGGTCTATAACGACCAACTGGACGTGTCCGAACTTCAAACGCCCGATGGGCGGTCGATCCATGCTTTCGACGTCGTTGTCACCGATGATGGTGCCGGCAACGCCCGGCTGACATTTCCCGAGGGTGAAACAATCGTGCTGCAGGGCGTCTCGCCCGCCCAAATGTCGTCGGCCCAGCAACTGAACGCGGCGGGCATCCCCTGCTTTACCGAAGGCACGCGGATTGCCACCGCAAGGGGGGCAATGCCGGTCGAGGCTTTGCGACGCGGCGACAGGGTGCAGACCCGCGACAACGGCATGCGGGCCATTCGCTGGATCGGTACGCGCGACGTGAACCAGCACGAGCTTGCAGCCAACGCGATGCTGCGCCCAATCCACATCGCGCCCGGCACGTTTGGCAACACACGGTCGCTGCGCCTGTCCGCGCAACATGCCATCGCGCTTGAGGCATCGGCGGGTACGGCACGACTGGTGAGGGCTGGTCACCTTGCCCGTATGCGCGGGGGGATGGTGCGTGTCGCCCAAGGGGTACAGCAGGTGACCTACTATCATCTGCTGCTCGACAGTCACGACCTGATCATGGCCGAAGGGGTGGCCTGCGAAAGCTTCTATCCGGGGCCATGGGGCCTGCTGTCGCTTGGTCCGGCAGCCACTCACGATCTGATCCGCATGATGCCCAACCTGCGGGCTGCCCCGGTGGCCCACAGCTACGGGCCGACGGTACACCCTGTCGCGGCCTTTGGCGGCTTGCCCGACACCGTGCGCGACCTGCGCGCCTCGGCCTAGGTGATGGCTTCGAGCTTTTCCTTGCTCAGATCACCGGGCACGATGGTCATGGGAATGGGCAACGCGCCCGCGCTGCGGCTTAACTGCGTGACCAACGGGCCGGGGCCTTTCTTGTCGGTGCCTGCCCCCAGAACCAGCACGCCAATCTCGGGATCATCATGGACCTGCGCCATGATCTCATCCACAGGCTGACCCTCACGAATGACCAACTCGGGGTCGATCCCCTGCTTGTCGCGCATCCACTTGGCAAACACCTCGAAATGCGCGTGGATGCGCTCGCGCGCTTCCTCTCGCATGACGGCACCCACACCGATCCAGTGATTGAACTCATCGGGCGGAATGACGGACAAGATCGCAACCCCGCCGCCCGTGTGGCTGGCTCGCATCGCGGCAAAGCGCATCGCGTTCAGGCATTCGCGGCTGTCATCCAGCACCACCAGAAATTTGCGCATCTCTTCCTCCGCTCGGGCACATCGGCACAATGACCCAAGGCCCAGCCTCACGCAATCCCGCGTATTTTCACGCAGCGCGGGCGTAAGCCAGCGCCTGCTCCAACCTGTCATTGCCCCAGAACAGCGTGCCGTCTACCAGAAAACTGGGGGCCCCGAACAAGCCGTGCTCCAATGCATCCTCGGTCGCACTGCGCAGTGCGGCCTTGCCGTCGGGCGCCATCGCCGCGGCAACAACAGCCGCCGCATCCTGTCCGATCTCCGTCAGGATAGCCGCAATCACGGCATCATCGGCGATATCGCGATCATCCGCAAAATTCGCATGATAAACGGCGCGCACAAACGATCCGACCCACGGGGCATCGGCATGTGCAGCTGCAACGCGCGCGGCCAACAGGCTGCCACGCGGAAAGGAAGACGGTTTGCGAAACGGCAGGCCAAGATCGGAACAGCACCGATCCATATCGGTACACATGTAAGCGCCTTTGACCGGGAACATGTTGAACGGGGAATCGGTCATGCCCTGCGCGCCGAATACGGGGCCCAACAGGAACGCGCGCCAGATCAGCGGCACGCCCGCCCCTGCACAGGCGGCCTCGACCCGGGCGGCACTGAGATAGCTGTAGGTGCTCGCGAATTCGAACCAGAACTCGACCGGCTTAACCATCGTTGGCGGCCCAGTCCCAGTACATCTCGCGGACACGCCGGGTGACAGGGCCAATCTGATAGGACGTATCCTCGAACCCTGACACAGGTGTCACCTTCATCATGTTGCCAGACAGGAACACCTCGTCGGCATCCTCAAAGTCTTCAAACGTCAGCACTTTCTCGACGACCTCCATGCCGTCCGCGCGCATGTTCGACATGTGACGGGCGCGGGTGATGCCTGCAAGGAACGTGCCATTGGGAATGGGGGTGAAGACCACTCCATCCTTGATCATGAACACATTTGCCGTGGCACTTTCAGCGACATTGCCCATGGCATCCGCAACCAATGCATTCTGGAACCCGCGTTTGCGCACCTCGGCCAGCATCCGCGCGTTGTTGGGGTACAGGCACCCAGCCTTGGCATTGACCACGTTGTCCTCCATGACCGGGCGGCGAAACCGGGTGCGGCCCAAAGTGACAGAGGTCGAGGGATCGGCCATCGGGATCGCTTCGAGACAGATGGCAAAGCCGGTGGCATCCGCCTTGGGAACAATGCCCGACGCATCGCCATCAAGGCCCCAGTACATGGGTCGGATGTATATGGCGTCGTTGGGGCCATACGCTTTCAGCCCTTCCGTCACGGCATCCACGATATCGTCGCTGGCAATGGTGGGGGTGATCATCAGCGCCTCGGCAGACCGGTTCACGCGGGCGCAGTGCAGCGCCAGATCAGGCGACCGTCCGTCAAAGCAACGCGCGCCATCGAACACCGTGCTGCCGACCCAACTGCCATGATCGGCTGCGCGCATGATGGCGACATCCTCATCATGCCATGCGCCTTCATAGAACGTGCGGATATTGGTGCCGGTCGCCATCGTGTTCCTCCCTGAATTGCCGCGCAGGCTATCAGAGACAGGTCAAGGGTCCAGACCTTTTCAACGGCTTTCCCTGCGCAGCTGATACACACCTTCGGGAAGGTCCAGTGCGGCGGCCAGATCCCTTGCCTGTTCAGGCGACAGGGTGATCTTGACCATGGCATCGCTGCGCGGGTCGTATTGTTCAACGGTGATCACCTCCGCAAAGGCGTTTATCACTACGTCTTCCTGCAAAGGGGCGGTGCCATCGTCCACAAGGGTGATCACCGATGCGTCGAATTCGTGCTCGATTGTAAACATGTCCGAAACCTATGGCATGAGCGATGCGTTGCAAAGGGGCACACGGCTGCGTGATCGGGGCTGGCAGCCGCCCGCGTGCATGATACAGTCCAGCCTCAGTCGCAAGAAAGGACACCGCCTTGATCATTCGCCTCATGGCCGCGTTGACGACCCTCGCTTTCGTTGCTGCATGTGACGACATCGTTGTGACATCTGCACCCTCGGGCGGGCCTGCGCCCGTTGTACAGGACGTGCCAGACGAATTGCGCACGCGTGGTCAATCCGTCCGTGCCTTTGCTGATGTTGTGCAGCGTGTCGAGCCGATCGCGGAACGCGAATGCCGGTCGCGGACAAGCGGTGTAAATTGCGATTTCAAGATTTTGGTTGATGACCGTGCAAACGCCCCCTCGAACGCGTTCCAAACGCTGGATGACAACGGGCGACCCATTCTGGTCTTTACCCTGCGCCTGATCGATGAGGCGCGCAATGCGGACGAACTGGCCTTTGTGATGGGCCACGAGGCCGCGCATCACGTTCGCGGTCACATTGCCCGCCAGCGCGAGAATGCCGCCGCAGGCGCCGTGATCTTCGGTGGCCTTGCGACCCTTGCAGGCACTGACCCCGAAGCCGCCCAACGGATCGGCGCACAGGTTGGCGCGCGGACCTACTCCAAGGATTTTGAGCTAGAGGCCGACGCGCTGGGCACCGTGATCACCGCGCGGGCAGGATATGACCCGGTGCGCGGTTCGCAGTTCTTCAACCGCATCCCGGATCCCGGTGACCGCTTCCTCGGCACCCACCCGCCCAACGCGCAACGCATCGAAACGGTGCGCCGCACGGCGGCAGGGCTTTAGACAGCCGGGCTTTCCGCGATTGTGTTGTACCGGCGTCTGCGCAAGCGGATCAGGATGCCGATGATCGACATCGCCACCCAGAAGATCTGGATCAGCGCCGACGCCAGGTTGAAGCTGGTCATCAGCCCCAAAAGCACGCAGGTCGCGGCGATCAGGTTGATGCAGAAATAGGTCAGGCAATCGCCGCTGAGGCAGCGTGTGGTCAACAGCCCGTAATTCATCACATAAAGGGCAAACCCCAATATGCCGATGACCTCGAAAATGTGCATGGTCTCAAGCAAAGAATACGTCATTGGAAATACCCGATGTGAAAATGGTCTTGGTCGTTCAATGCAATATGACTAGCACGTACGCGTCCGCTTGTCGGGTCCGGGAATCCAGACCTTGAAGCGGCTTGGACACATCCTGACGGACCGCGGATCCAAGTATGCCGTGTCGGGCTGTCCGGTCGCATCGCGGGCAGATGTGGATGCCGCGCTCAAGGCGCTGAAACGGGATCGGGCCTATGCCAAGGCCACACATAATACATGGGGCGCGATCCTTGGTACCGGTGGGCCAATCAAGGGGGACGACGGCGAAGCGGGCGCGGGAATGGTCATTCTGCGCATGCTCGAACGCGAAGGGCTGACCGATCACCTGATCATCGTGACCCGGTGGTATGGTGGCAAACATCTGGGCGGCGATCGGTTCAGGCACGTACAAGCATGCGTGCGGGCCTATCTCGACGGACTTTGACGTGGATCAATGCAGGCGTTCACGCGCCTTGCCACATTGGGCGCATCCTAGGCACCGACCCAAAGGGAACACCCCATGACTGATGCCCGATTGAAGACACATGCCGACCTTGTTGACCGCATGGCCGCCGCACGCGGCGTGGACCTGCAAGAAGCCGCCATGCGCGCCCATCTGACACCCGGTGATATATCCGATCTCGTGATGCGTTGCGCGGGCTGTACCAAGCCCGACACATGCGCCGCATGGCTTGATGCGCAAGCGGGTGCTGTCTCGGAAACTCCGGGCTATTGCCGCAACGCCGAAGCCTTTGCAGACCTCGCCCGTCGCTCAGGCTGATACGCCCAACGCGACGGCCCCGAAAAAGCAGCCGGAGGCGGCCAGCACGAACGCGTGCCAGATTGCGTTCTGAAACCGCAACGCCTTGGCCGCGTAAAATACCGTGCCCAGAGTATAAAGCCCTCCGCCCGCCGCAATCAAAGCGACGGACACGCCGGGCAGGTTCTGCCACATCGGCCAGATCAACAGCACGCTCGCCCAACCCATCGCCAGATACAGCGCCAGCGATCCACGCGAGTCCGTGGCCCAGAAACTCAGCTTTGCCACGGCGCCCAGAACGGCGACCAACCACACGGCAGCCAGCACCATGTAGGCAAAGGCCGACCCGATCAGTACAACCAACGGCGTGTATGTCCCCGCGATTTTCAAGTATATCGCCGCATGATCAATCCGGTGAAACACAGGCCGCGACGCCTCCCACGGGAGAAGGTGATAGGCGGCAGAGGCTATCAGCGCAAAAATCGCAAAGCCCGCATACACACTTGTTGCCGCAATTTGCGCTGCGCCCTGGGTTTGCACCACCTGCACAAGCAGCATGGCCCCGGCGGTCATACCCGCGCTGACACCAAGAACATGCACTGACGCATCGGCCAGCGTTTCACGAAGAGAGTAAGGATAAGGCATAAGCTGCAGCCTGACGTGTCAAAGACCTGCAGTCTAGGCACAACTCCTCACGAATTGGTTGACGTTGCTGCCGCCTGACGCCGCAGATGCCAGCGATAGATCAGCGGCGCCAAAACGTGGTCATAGGTCTTGCACGCCAGCCAATGAACCCCGGGCAGCGACACGATCCGGGCCAGCCAATGATAGCGTGGCATGTCCTGCCACAGCACGATGAAAGCGGGAATACCGGAATACATCTGCCCATCCTTGAGCACATATAACCGCTGTGCTGCCTGATCGCGATCCAAGCCCCAATCGGCCATCTCGGCCCGGTTCAAATCCTCAAACCGGATCGGCAGCGCGCGATCCCCGCTATACTTGGCATAGTGGTCGATCTCGAAGCTGCAGACCGGGCATTCGGCGTTGTAAAGCACTCTGGTGTCATCGCTCATGAGGGACAGTTAGGGCGTAGCGCAGGCCACTCCACAGACAAAGCGCCGCAGTTCAACGGGGTCTGTTGCCGTCGATCCACCGCGACATCATCACCTTGTCCTTGAAACATTCCGCCGGGATCTGGCGGCGCTTCAGACGGGCGATCCGTTCGGCGAACTGTACCTGTTTGGCGCTGGGATAGGCGTCAAACCGACCCGCAGACGCCTTGGGCCTTACAGCATCAATCCAGGCAGAGAGGCCCGTTTTGCTGCGCAGAAGCGACGCGGGCAGCGCGCGCCCCGTCTTGGCGGCCAAAGACCGGGCGTAGGCAATTTGCTTGTCCGTCGCGGGCGCGGTCTCCAGTGGAAGCGTAGCCTGCACAGGCTCAAACAATCCGGGAAGCGTGGGATGTATGGACATGTCTGTTCTCCTACGGTGGAGAACAAATATAGAACATTAACCAAATATTGCAAGCGTGGGAGGGCGCACGACACGTGCGCCTTACGGACGTCGGTGTTGGTGTAAGGCGCATCTCGATGCGCTTAGGTGGCCAAAGACCTCTCTGGATGACGCCAACCTGTAACGCGGATCTTGATCCGCTTTACACCAACCGCCCCCACAGATCGTAGTCGCCTGCTTCGTCGACCTCGACCGTGACAATATCGCCGGGGCGTAAGTCTTCGAAGCCTTCGTCGATGAACAGATTGCCGTCGATCTCGGGCGCATCTGCCTTCGTCCGGCAGGTTGCGGCCTCGTCATCCACTTCGTCCACGATCACGTCCATGCGGTGGCCCACCTTGGCGGCCAGCTTGGCTTCGGAAATGGCGGCAGCTTTCTGCATGAACCGCTCCCACCGGTCCTGTTTGACATCCGGCGCAACGTGATCGGGCAACGCGTTCGACCGCGCGCCCTCCACGTTTTCATATTGGAAGCACCCGACCCGATCCAATTGCGCCTCGTCCATCCAGTCCAGCAGGGTTTGAAACTCGTCTTCCGTCTCACCGGGATAGCCGACGATAAAGGTCGACCGCAACGTGATGTCGGGGCATATGTCGCGCCATTCGGCAATCCGATCCAATGTCCGCTCGGCGGCAGCGGGTCGCGCCATCCGGCGCAATGTGTCGGTGTGGGCATGTTGGAAAGGAATGTCGAGATATGGCAAGACCAATCCGTCCGCCATCAATGGAATAAGCTCTCGGACATGTGGATAAGGATAAACGTAGTGCAGTCTTGTCCAAGCGCCAAGTGACCCCAGATCGCGGGCCAGATCGGTAATATGGGCGCGATGGCCGTGAGTCTCTGCATGTTTGACATCCACGCCATAGGCCGAGGTGTCCTGGCTGATGACCAGCAATTCCTTCACCCCTGCCTCAACCAGTTTTTCGGCCTCGCGCATGACCGCATGCGCAGGGCGCGACTGCAACCGCCCACGCATATCGGGGATGATGCAGAACTTGCACTTGTTATTGCAGCCTTCTGAAATCTTGAGATAACTGAAGTGCCGGGGCGTCAGGGAGACGCCGCGCGCAGGCAACAGATCGACAAACGGGTCGGGGTCCGGCGGAACCGCACTGTGCACAGCATCCAGAACCTGCTCGTATTGATGCGGACCGGTCACGGCCAGCACCTTTGGATGTGCACCGGTGATGTATTCGGGTTCGGCCCCCAGACAGCCCGTCACGATGACCTTGCCGTTCTCGTCCAGCGCCTCGCCGATGGCCTCGAGGCTTTCCGCCTTGGCGCTGTCCAGAAACCCGCAGGTGTTCACGATCACCGCGTCCGCGCCGGTGTAGTCAGGCGAGATACCGTACCCTTCGGCCCGCAATCGGGTCAGGATACGTTCGCTGTCCACCAATGCCTTGGGGCAGCCAAGGCTGACCATCCCGATAGTCGGCTGTCCGGGCCGGCGGGTGCCGTCCAGGGTGGCTTTGGGGGCAAGGTCAGGGCGGAGGTCTGGTGGGTTTGTGCTCATGTCGTGCCTCATAAGTGAACTCAGGGCTCGGGAAAAGGGTTGGGGTGCTGACGCACGCTGCGTTAGGCTGAACCCAACACGTCTTTAGAACGGAGCAGTTGTCATGAAATGGATTGTCCGACTGATCGGATTTGTCATCGTCCTTGTCCTCGTGGTGGGGGTGTCACTGTTCTTTCTGCCTGCTGACCGGATCGGCGCCATTGCCGCTGACCAGATCCGCAAGGCCACAGGCCGGGACGTCACGATCACCGGTGTGTCCATGACCCTTTGGCCAGTTCTGGGTGTCAGCGCCGACGGGCTTGAGGTGGGCAATGCCGAGTGGTCTGAACAGGGGCCGATGCTCACCGCAGAGAACGCGGCCATTGGCGTGGATGCGATGGCCCTTCTGTCGGGTGAAATCCGCATCACGAATATCGAGGCTACCCGTCCGACCATTCGGCTGGAAAGTCGCGCCGATGGGCGCGCAAGCTGGGTCTTCATGGATGCCTCCGGCGAGGCGCAGATCGAGACGGAAACCACACCGACACGCGCAGCCCAACCGCTTTCGATCCAGAAGCTGCAGGTGACGGACGCCACCTTGATCTATGACGCGGAGGGCTCGGATCTGGTTTCGTATTCAGGCGTGGATCTTACTCTGGACTGGCCCGAACGTCTTGGACCCGCCAGCATCAACGCGACCCTGCGCCCCGCGGGGACAGCGGTCGACGTGGCCGCCACCATTGGCGGGTTCGCGGGCTTCATCGCGGGACAGGTCCAGACGGTCGAAGCCACGGTCGAAGCCAACGGCGGACGCGTGACACTGGATGGCCGGGCCAGCACGGCCGGTGATGTGGCCGGCGCTTTGGGGGTGACCCTTTCCGATACGGACGCATTCATGCAAGCCCTTGCCCTGCCGGCGCCGAGACTGCCGGAAAAGCTGGGACAGTCGGTTGATATGACAACCCAACTGACCCTCACCGCCGACCGACGGCTGTCCCTGCGGGACATGCGCGCGGACCTTGGGGGGAACACCATCTCCGGAGCTGCGGATATCAGCCTGAACGGGACCCCGACCGTGAACGCTCAGCTGAACGCAGGCGCGCTGGATTTGCGCAGTGCGACGGGATCGGACGGGTCCGGCAGTGGCGGCGATGGTGGCACGACCGCCCCGGCGGGCAGCGGGTGGCCCACGGACCGCATTGATGCAAGCGGATTGGCGGCATTCAACGGAGAGATCGCGCTCACCGCGTCCTCCATCGATCTGGGGCAATTCCAACTGGGCCAAACCCGCACCCTTTTGCGCAACGACAACAGCCGCATGGTGTTCGAGCTGCGTGAAGTTGCGGCCTATGGCGGCACGCTGGTTGGTGAGTTTGTGGTCAACAACCGCTCGGGTCTGAGCGTGGGTGGAAACATGAATATGCGGGGGCTGTCATTGCAGCCTTTCCTGCGGGACGCGGCGGATTTGGAGATGCTGACGGGGCAGGCCAACGCTGATCTGAAATTCCTCGGCGTTGGGGCCAATGTGGATGCCATCATGAAGTCGTTGTCGGGCAACGGATCGTTCAACGTCGCCAAGGGGACAATCGAAGGCCTGGACCTCGATGGCCTTCTGAAATTCGGGCGGGGCAATGGCCGCACAACGGTTTTCGAGAATATGGGGGCCACGTTCCGCATGGACGGCGGCAATCTGTTCAACGATGACCTGTTGGTTGTGCTGCGCAGTTTCGAGGCACGTGGGACCGGACGCATCGGACTGGGGCAACAGGACATCGACTACCTGTTCACTCCGACGGCGCTGAAGGGGGAGGATGGACCCGACCTTGCCATCCCGGTGCGCATTCGGGGGCCATGGGCCGACCCGAGCATTCTGCCCGATCTGGAATCGGCCATCGACCTGCGGTTGGACGAAAAGCTGGAAGCGGAAAAGGAAGCGCTGAAAGCGCGCGCTGAAGAGCAGGTGCGCGAGAAGGTGGCCGAAGAATTGGGAGTTACCGATCAGGGTCAAAGCCTTGGGGATGCGGCCAAGGAGAAGCTGGAAGACGAGGTCAAAAAGGGTCTGCGGAGCCTGTTTGACTGATCTGTCCCCGCGGGGACAGCGTGTTCGATGCGTTTACCCTTTCTTCGCCATGGTGGGATTTCCAATTGCGCTCAGGTGCTTGGGCCTGCGTTCGGTCGGGTATCCGGATTTTAACCACCAAACTGGTAGGCTGCGCACGACGGCAGGCGGTGCCGTGTTTTTGCAATTCCATTGCTTTTGAATCAGCGCCACTCTTGCTTCGAGCGTCAAGATCAGCGCGTGTTATCCCAGCAGGTCGTAGGCGCTGCCACCCAGCAACCCCGCATCTTCAAACACGAAGTAGTCCACGGTTTCCTCGAAATGCCAGGTCTCGGGATCGCTGCTGACGTCCTCTTCGACAGAGACATCGAATGCGGTTTGGCTGCTGTCGCTGCCCCGCGCCCAAGCCGGGTCGCCCCCCACGAAACTTGAGAGCATCGCGATCACATTGGCGTCCGCATCAAATGACGCGCCAAGATCGACCGATGTGGTGGTGTGATCTATGCCAGAGGTTTGGCCCGCCGCCCAAGTGACGTCACCTGCGGTTCCACTGCCTGCTTCCATTGCAATCCAGCCAATCGTTTCCTGAACGTGGCCGCCATCATTGCGCGCCTCTTCTTCCTGCATGGTGATCTGAACGCCAGTGGTGTTGGTGCCGGTCTGGCGCGTGGTTACGAAGTCCTGACCATTGAACGTCTGGACCTGGCTGAAGACCAAGGGTGTGTCGTCAAATTCCGTATCGAAGGCGACGGCATCAAACCCTTGCGTGGACAGTTGATCGCTTTGGAACGTGCCTGCCTGCACGACCGTTCCATCCGGCAAAACCCAAGTGCCCGCTTCGACGATCACGTAATTGACCGTCTCGAACAGGTGCCAGCCATCCAGATCGCCTGTCTCCTGAAGCTGCAAGGTGAACGCGTCGTCGCTGACCTCGGAAATGCGGACGTTGACAGCCTGCGCGCCGTTTTCGGTTGCCACAAAGGCCATGGCAACGGGGGTTTCGTAGCTCTGTTGCAGGGTCACCGTTGTTTCAAGGTGGTTGAGGGACACGGTACCTGTTTCGCCAATGTAGTTGGCGGGCTCTGCCACCGGCACGATCGTTTCGATCGTTGCCTCGATCGATTGCACCCATTCGAATTCATCTGTGAAATAGACTTGCACATAAGCGAAATCGTAGGCGTCGGGGAAAGATGTGGGCAGATCGTTTGATCCGTTCAGAAAGTCCTGCGCGAAAAGGTCTACAACGATGTGCCAGTCGTTCGGCGCTTCGGAGATGTAGCTTTGGACCGTGAATGAATCGCCGGAGTCGGTGGGTGCAACATTGGTCACCCGGTTGAACAGCGACAGTTCGAACCCTTCGTCCGTGTAGACGGACAATTCGAAAGCGCCTGCGTCGAAATAATGTGACGCGCCGGATTGTGTGCCGACGTCCTGATCGTACGAAAAGGTGCCATAGAGCGTGGACCCGACCGGTGCCAGAACGTCATTGAACGTCGTCAGATATGAAGAATCGATTGTTGCGGTAAATTCAAATTGCATCGGCGCACCCCCCGGGAATTGCCTGCTTAAAATACAAGTGCAGGCCCGGTGAGCGTAAGTAGCGAAACAGTTTCGGTCAACTGCGCCTAAGGCGTCGTTTCATAACCGCGTGGAGCGACCGGGTTGGCCGGATCGCTTGGCGTCTGTCAAAACGTCTGGTCGTAGTCCCCGACGCTGTCTTCTGTGCGGATGACCGCATCGAGATCCGCGAAGATGGCGCGCATTTCTTCGTCGCTTTGAGGGCTTTCGCAGACCACCACCAGGTTTGGCGTGTTGGAGGACGCCCGCACCAGACCCCATGCGCCATTGTCGAGGATCAGGCGGGCGCCGTTCACCGTCACCACCTCTTTGATGGTCCGCCCGGCGATCTGGTCGCCGTTGTCGGCCATGACCGTCAATTTGGCGACAATCCTTGCCAGCGTGTCGTATTTTTCGGTGTCTGCGCAATAGGGGGACATCGTGGGAGTGACCCATGTTCTGGGCAGAGCGCGGCGCAGGTCCGACATGTTCATTTCGGGATTTCGGTCCATCAGCTTGCAGAGTTCCACCGCCACCCGCATGCCGCAATCGTAGCCGCGGCCCACCGGTTCAGCGAGGAAGTAGTGGCCCGATTTTTCGAAGCCGGCCAGCGCGCCCAGTTCCTTGACCCGCCGTTTCATGTGGCTGTGCCCGGTTTTCCAGTAATCCGCCGTGACGCCGTTGGCCTGCAGTTCGGGGTCGGATGCAAAGAGGCCGGTGGATTTGACGTCAGCCACGAAGGTGGCGTTTGGGTGCAGTTTTGACAGGTCGCGGGCCATGATGACGCCCACCTTGTCGGCAAAGATCTCTTCGCCTTCGTCATCCACGACGCCGCAGCGGTCGCCGTCGCCGTCAAACCCCAAAGCGAAGTCCGCGCCGGAGGCTTTGACCGATGCCGCCATGTCGTGCAGCATTTCCATGGCTTCGGGGTTTGGGTTGTAGTTGGGGAAGGTGTAGTCGAGCGTGCTGTGGCTTTCGACGACCTCGACACCGATGCGGCGCAGAAGCTCTGGCGCGAAGGCTGCCGCCGTGCCGTTGCCGCTGGCGCAGACGACCTTGAGCTTGCGGGTCATTTTGAAGCCGCGCGTAAGGTCATTCAGGTAAGCGTCGCGCACGCCGGGCACAAATTCGTAACTGCCGCCCGGCCGTGCCTCGCCTGCGCCGGTCAGGACGATGTCGCGCAGTTCGCTCATCTCATCCGGGCCGTGGGTGAGGGGGCGATCAAAGCCCATTTTCACGCCTGTCCAGCCGTTGGGATTGTGCGAGGCCGTGACCATGGCGACCGCGGGCACATCAAGGTGGAATTGGCTGAAATAGGCCATGGGCGACAGGGCCGGGCCAATGTCCTTGACGTGAATCCCGGCCTGCATGAGCCCGAGCATGAGCGCGTTCTTGATGCTGAGCGCATAGTCGCGGTAGTCGTTGCCCACCGCTATCACCGGATCGATGCCATGGCGGTGCATTTGCGTGCCGAGCCCGAGCCCGAGGGCTGTGATGCCGGGCAGATTGATCTCGTCCGGGTACGTCCAGCGTGCGTCGTATTCACGAAAGCCCGTGGGCGTGATCATGGGATCGCGGAGGAATTCCCACGTGTTCGGTGTGACGGTTGTCGCCGGTTTTGCCATGCTGGCCTAGAACGTCATCGGGTTGGCCTTGGCCAGTGTGTCGAACTGCATCAGCGTGTCGATCAATGCGGGCATCTGGTCGAGATAGATCATGTTCGGCCCGTCGGACGGGGCCGTGTCCGGATCTGGATGGGTTTCGATGAAAACCGCACCGACGCCGATGGCGACAGCTGCGCGCGCCATCACGGGGGCAAATTCGCGTTGTCCGCCGCTGGAGCCGCCCTTGCCGCCCGGTTGCTGGACGGAATGCGTGGCGTCCATCACCACCGGATAGCCCGTTTGCGCCATTTGCGGCAGCGACCGCATGTCGGCCACAAGCGTGTTGTAGCCAAAGGACGTGCCCCGTTCGGTCAGCAGGATACGGGTGTTGCCGGTGCTTTCGACCTTGGTGATGATGTTGGGCATTTCCCACGGGGCGAGGAACTGGCCCTTCTTGATGTTCACCACAGCACCTGTGTTGCCTGCGGCCAGCAGCATGTCCGTCTGGCGGCAGAGAAAGGCGGGGATTTGCAGGATGTCGGCGACTTCGGCGACAGGCGCGCATTGGGCTTCGGTGTGCACGTCCGTCAACACTGGCACGCCGATGGCGTCCCTGACTGCTTGCAGTGCCTTCAGCCCTTCATCCAGTCCCATGCCGCGCCCGCCCGAGAGCGACGTGCGGTTGGCTTTGTCGTAGCTCGCCTTGAAGACATATTGCGCGCCCGCGGCGTCGCACACTTCCTTCATGCGGCCCGCGACCTCTTGGCCGAGGTCAACGCTTTCCAATGCGCATGGGCCTGCGATCACCGTCAGGGGGCGGTCATTGCCGATTGTCAGGTCGGCGACTTGAACGTGTTTCATACTAGCTTGTCACCTGTTCTCTGAGGATCGACGCAGTGAGCGAGATCATCAGATAGATGCCTGCAAAGACCAGAAAAGCCAAGATCGTGTTTTCGAAGGCGCGGGGGTAGGTGGGCTCTTCCGGGGCGATGGGTTCGACCGCCACTGTGAGATAGCGCACCTGCCGCGAGGCTTCGACGCGGGACTGTTCCATCTGTTGCAAGGCCGATTGCAGCATCATGTCGCGTGCCGCGAGGTCAGCCTGCGCGATCTGGATGTTGGCCGCCAGTTCCGCCAATGAGTTTTCACCCTGCGACACGTCGGTCATCTTGTTGTTCAGAAGGGCCAGTTGGTTCTTGTAGATCTCAAGCGTGCCACGCGCGCCGTCCACACGGGACTGGTTGGGGCGTGCGTTGTTCAGCAGGCTGGCCAACTCGATCTCTTTCTCGATGATCTGGGTCTCAAGCTGACCGATTTGCGTGCGCAGCGATGCGATGACGCCTTCGGGATCAAGGGTGGAGCCCTGAATCTGCAGGCGCACAAGGTTTTCCTGTGCGGCACGACGCTCAACCTCGGCGCGTTCAAACCCTTCGCGGGCGTCGCGCATCTGGTCGTCACGCTTTTGAGCCGAAAGGTTGTTCACGCGCTGCTCGGCATAGTCGATCAACTGGCTGGAGAACTCGGCTGACACCTGCGGATCGGCAGCGGCGACTTCCATGCGGATCATGCCTTCGGTCGGGTCATAGCCGATTTTGACGTTCTTCTTGTAGGTCTTGTACGCCTCTTCATTCGTCGGCGCATCGCTGAGACGCTGGATCGGGTCGATCCAGTCCTGCGTAAAGTGCGACTTGAAGCCGACATCGCGGTCAAGGCGGAGCATGGCGTCCTTGGATTGCAAAAAGCCCTGCACCGCGATGCTGTCGGCATTGGTGGCGAATTGCGTGGGCAGAAGCCCACCAAGGGGGCCCGCGCCGCCCGATCCTTCGTTCTGTATGATGAGGAATTCGGACTTGGTGGCGTACATCGGCGTGGCGATGTTGTAGAAATAGTAGCCTGCGATGAACGTCGGCAGGATCACGAAGAAGGCGAGGCGGACAAGCAGCAGGCCCATCTTCTTGCGACGACGGCGCGCGATGTCGCGCTGGATGTTCTGTATTTCCTGGCTCCGGCGCTCGGCCGGGCTCAGCTCTGTCGAGGGGAGTTGCTGTGGTTTGACCGGCACTGTTTGCGGCAATTGATTGCGCGCAGCACCAGCGCCACCGGTGGTGGCGGGCAGGTTGGCAAAGGCATCAGGCGCGCCGCCCTCATGCTGTTCGGCACCGGCCTGCGGGACCACGAGTTCCAGCATGTTGGACCGCTGGAAGGGGTCAATCCCCTTGGCCCGCAACAGGCGGACCGCATCAAAGTCGGATGTCGGGGCAAGCCCGTGCTTTTGCGCGACCCGCCGTGCCATGCGCAATTGTCGCCCTGTCAGCCCTTCCTGTCGGATGGCATCGATTGAGTTCTCGCTTTGCACCTGTTTGGCCGAGGCAACCTCACCATCCTGAGCGGGCGGATTTGGTTTGGCTTGGGCCTGAGGCCGGGCCGGGGGGGCTGGCGCGTCCTGGCTTTCGTCATCACGCGCAGAGGCGGCCGCCGCGCTGCCAAGCGCGGGTGCGTTCCGTTTTATGCGGAATTTTCTAGCTTTGGGTTTCGTAGTCATAGAGCCGTTTCGCCTCTTCGAGCGTGTCGAACATATGCAGTTTGCCGTCGAGCAGCACTGCGGCAGAGCGCGCGAACTTTTCGAGCGTCTGGGCCTGGTGTGACACGATGATAATGGTAGTGGTGCGCAGCCGTTCCTGCAGCACTTCGCCCGCCTTGCGGTTGAAGTCAACGTCCGTGGAGGACGGCATCCCTTCGTCGATCAGGTAAATGTCAAAGTCGAGCGCCAGCATCAGCGCGAATGAAAACCGTGCCCGCATGCCCGATGAATAGGTGCCAAGCGGCTGGTCGAAATATTCGCCTAGATTGCACAGCCAGCGGCAGAAGCTTTCGACATAGTCGGGATCAAGCCCGTACAGCCGCGCGATATAGCGGGAGTTTTCCAGCGCCGAGATCTTGGGCAGCACACCGCCCATGAACCCCAGCGGGAACGAGATGTTGCACATCCGACGAATTTCGCCCTCGTCCGGTTTTTCGAGGCCCGCCATCATGTTGATCAGCGTCGTCTTGCCCGTGCCGTTGGGGGCCAGAACGCCAAAGGAATGGCCCAATTCCACCCGGAAAGACACACGGTCAAGGATCACCTTGCGCTGTGTGCCCGTCCAGAAGGACTTGGATACGTTTTCGAATTCCAGCATCCCCGTTGCTCCGCGGTGTCTGCTCTGCCCCCACCGAAGAAGTGGGGAACCGGTGCCCTCCTTACCAGAGGCGTCTTAACGGTCTAATCACCGACTTTGACGATATTATGTCCAAAGTCATGTTAAATGTATAGGTTTCGGCAGGTATTGTTGCTGGGGAAAAGACAGTGGCACGTCCCCGCCACGCTGAAGTGACCGGGACGTGATGGTGGATGGGGTTTGTTTTGGTCGGCGCGATCTAGGAAATCACCTGCCATGCGATGCCTGCCAACACGGACCCGGCAAGTGCAAAGCCCAGATAGGCCCCGAAAACGCGCGGTTTGACCAAGGCCCAGACAGCAAGTGCTGCGGGGATCGAGCTGACACCGCCTGCAATCATGAAGGACATCGCGGCACCGGGTGCCATGCCCTGATCCAGCAGGTCGCCGATCAGGGGTGCGGCCGCATAGCCATTGAGGTAGGCGGGCATGCCCACAAGTGACCCCAGCAGGATGGTGCCCAAACCGCCGCCACCCAGCACGTTGGCGATGAAGTCGGCAGGCATGTAGAACACCATCAGCGCCTCGATTGTATAGGCCAGTGTGAGCCATTTCAGCAGGAAGATCCCGTTGTCGAGCCCCGCGTGGCGGAAGATCTGCACCCGCTCGGGCACTTTCCAGAATGTCCAGACAGGCGTGGCCGAAAATGGTGCCTTGACGCCGCAGCAGCCACCCACGGCGGGCTTTTCGCGCAAGGGGTCGGTGAAGATGGGCGTGCGTGACAGAAGGAGCGTGCCGAAGCCTCCAAAGAGGCCAAGCGCCACGGCGGCAAAGGTCTTGGCGATGGCGAAGTCCAGCGTGATGGCCCCGGTGGTGATGGCGAACATGGCTGGGTCCATCAGCGGGGAGGCGAGCCAGAAGGCCATAACCGCGCCAAGCGGTGCGCCGACGGCCAGAAGGGCGGCGATGAAGGGGATCACCTCGCACGAGCAGAAGGGGGAGAGGCCACCCAGCAGGGCGGCCATGACGATCATGCGGGCGGGGTTGCCTTCGAAGGCCCGCGCGAGGAGGTTTTCAGCACCCGTGGCCTTGAGATAGGCGATGGCGAAGACCGCGAAGGCGATGAAGGGCAAGGTGCCCAGCAGGGCTTTGGCGGCGAAAATGACCACGTCATCGGTGCGGGGGAAGTCGACGATTGCGACAAGTGTCACGATGATGGCAGCGGCGAGCCAGACGCGGTCGATGCGTGCCCAGAGGCGCGGGCTGGAGGTTGGGGACGTCGTGTCAGCCATGGGTGTGATCCGTGTCTGGGCTGTCTGCACAGCATTCGGTGAGAAGGAAGTCGGCAAGGTCCTGCACTTCGTCAAAGGCGACGGCGGCGCAGATGATGGAGCGGCCTTGGCGGGCTTGGGTGACAAGGCCCGCGCTGTTCAGGATTTTGACGTGATGCGTAAGCGTCGAGCCGGTGACGCCAGTGCGGTCGCCCAGAGTGCCGATGCTCAGCCCCTCGGGGCCTGCGCGGACAAGGGTGCGAAGGACCGACAGCCGCTGTTCGGAGCCGAGCGCGGCAAAGGCGGCGGCGGCTCGGGTCAGGTCGAGGGGGTGGTGCGAATCTATTTTCATATTTCTAGAATTGTCGAAATGATTGCGGGAGGCAAGACTCATTTCGGTAATCGTCGAAGTAATTGCCTAAGTGCCTGGCCCTACTTAGGTGTTTGCCATGGGACTGACCGATGATATCCGCGCCTGCACGATCTGTGCTGACCGTTTTGCGGCGACCGAGACGGGACATAGCCCGCGCCCGGTGGCGTGGTTCAAACCCGGGGCGCGTATCCTGATTGCGGGACAGGCCCCCGGTGCGCGGGTGCACGAAAGCGGGCGGCCCTTTACCGACCCGTCAGGGGACCGACTGCGTGATTGGTTGGGAATGGATGAGGCTACATTCTACGACCGCGACAAGCTGGCAATTGTGCCGATGGCGTTCTGTTTTCCGGGCTATGACGCCAAGGGTTCGGACCGCCCCCCACCCAAGATCTGTGCCAAGACGTGGCGCGCCGATGTAATGGACCATGTGGGCGATGTGCCCTTGGTTCTGCTGATTGGCGGTTATGCGCAGTCCTGGCATTTGGGCACAAAGATGTCGGTGCGCGAGACAGTGGCCGCATGGCGCGACTTTGCGCCTCGGGCCTTTCCCTTGCCTCATCCGTCGTGGCGCAATACCGGATGGTTGAAGAAGAACCCATGGTTCGAGGATGACGTGTTGCCCGTCTTGCGGGCCCGTGTGCAAGAGGTGTTGGCGTGACAGAGACGGTTTTGGATCAGGCCCATGCAGCGATGCAGGCCGCCCCCGAGGATGATGGCGCGCGCCTGAAATTCTTTGAACGGTTGGGCGATGCGGAACTGTTTTTGTTGCTGGAGGGCGAGGCCCAAGGCGATCAGGTCACCCCACAGGTGTTTGATCCCGGCACGGGGGCGCTGGTACTTGTCTTTGATCGTGAAGAGCGTTTGGCGGCCTTTGTCGGAGCAGAGGCGCCTTATGCCGGGTTGTCGGGCCGCGTCATTGCGGGGCTTTTGGCGGAGCAGGGATTGGGCCTTGGTCTGAACCTGGATGTGGCACCGTCGTCCTTTCTGCTTGATGCAGACGGAGTACGGTGGCTGGCACAAACCCTTGGGCATGGCCCGGACGAGGTTGAAGCGCGGTTGGCCGAAGTGTCGGCCCCGGCCGGATTACCGGATGCGTTGATTTTGGCCCTCGATACCAAGCTGGCGACGGCCACGGGTTTGGCGCAAGCGGCCTATCTGGTTGGAACGACGGATACCGAAGGAGCACGCAGCCATTTGCTAGGCTTTGTTGGGGCTGCCCCGGGGGCCGAGGATGCGCTGGCGCGGGCTGCCTCCGAGGCGTTGACCTTTTCCGGGATCGAGGCCGGAGCAATGGATGTCGGGTTCTTCGATGCGCGCGATCCGGTGACGGAACGGCTTGCCCGGGTGGGGCTGCGCTTTGATCTGCCGCAGCCCGCACCCGCACGCGCGCCCGAGCCTGCGGCCCCCGGTATGGACCCGGATCGCCCCCCGCGGCTGCGCTGAGCCGTAACAAACCCGTCGTTCCGATCACGCATTCCCGCACACCCTCACATCGGCGCGAGGTGGGCTGCCAAGCTGGACAGAGCGACCCTATTGTCTCATCATTCGCCGCAGATACTGCGCGGCGGTCCCAGTTTGACAAAGGATGACCCCGTATGATGAACCGATTTACCATGACCCTTGCCGCCGCTGCTGCCAGCACGATGGCCCTTGCGTCAGCCGCCTTCGCGGGTGACCAATATGTGGACGAAACCGGCTTTGCCGTATCGGGCTATGACGTTGTGGCCTATTTCGATCTGGACGCGAAGCCCGTGGGCCAAACCCAGACACCCGGCGTGCCCGGCAACTCAAACATCACCGCCGAGTACAACGGTGCAACGTTTGCCTTCTCCACGGAAGAGAACCGAGACAAGTTTGTCGCTGACCCGGCCCGCTATGCGCCGCAATATGATGGCCACTGCGCCTATGGCGTGGCACAGGGCGGCAAGGTGCCGGCCAACCCGAACCTGTGGCGCATCGTTGATGACAAGCTGTACCTGAACATCACGGATGTGGTGGTGGGTTTTTGGGAGGAAGATATTCCCGGAAACATCGACAAGTCCGAAACCAACTGGGTGAGCATCGAGCCAGAGGCCGCGTCGTCGAGCACCATCCCGAAGTTCACCAGCGAAGCACCCAAGAGCTGACATGACCAAGACGCCCGAACATACCTCCAAGACTGATCGGGCGTCCGCTCCGGCGCGCATGACGCGCCGGGGTTTTGGTATCCTTGGCGGCGCGGCCCTTGTGGGTGGCGCCGTGTTTGCATCGCGGTGGTACAATATCTCGGCGCAGGCCGGCGTGGATGGGACGTTAAGCACGCCAGATGCCCATGTTGCTGCATTGAGTGGCGATGTGCTGTTGATCGACATCCGCCGCCCCGATGAATGGCAGCGGACGGGTGTGGGCGAAGGCGCTGTACCCCTCGACATGCGCCGCGACGATTTCACCGACGCACTTTTGGCGCGGACGGACGGGCGCACCGACACAGCTGTGGCGCTGATCTGTGCCCGGGGCGTACGGTCGCGGGGATTGACGCGCCGCCTGACCGGTGCGGGCTTTACCAACATCATTGATGTGCCTGAGGGTATGTTGGGGTCGGGGGCCGGTCCCGGCTGGTTGAAGCGTGGTTTGCCTGTGGTCGCGTGGGCGCCCGCATAGCCGTGATCCGATTGAGCGCCTGACGGCGCATTCTATTCTGTGTTTTTTGGCTTCGGGCTCACCAAGACAAAGTTTTTGTCTCTGATCCACCCTTGCCTGATCTTTGGCGTGACAGAGTGCCATCCCCTTCCCAAGAGAAATAGCCGTCTCCCCGCGCGCGGGGCCCCTCGGCGATTTCTCTTGGCAATGGGCTGTCGCTCCGTCTCTTGAAGACCAAGCGAGGGCGGCTCCGAGACAAAAAGACTGCGACTGCGTAGGCAGACGCAGTCAGTGGCAAGGGTAGCTTTTCATAGAAAAGCTGCCAGCCACACCGCTGATCCGAAGGGCGGAGCGCTTCAAAAGCTGCCAGCCACTCGGTAGATCACTCGGGCACACCAGCGCCCGACTGCGCAGGCTGACTGACACTGCAACCGGCACCGCATCGGCACCAGACCTTACTCCGCGGCGATATTGCTGGCTTCGATCCGCGCGCGCATTTCTGCGCGGGCCGTGCGTGCGCTGCCGACGATCGCGGGTTCCCGCAATGTCAGTGGATTGTCGAGCCGGAGGGCGGCGAAGCCTTTGAGCGCAAGCGGGTAGGCGCTGAGTGCGGACAGCGGCACGGCCAGTGCAAGGCTTGCTGCAATGGGGATCAGCCACCAAGAGATCAGACCAAAGCCGAGGCCGAGCAGCAAAAGCGTGCCAAGGGCGGTTTCGATCCAGTGGAACTTGAGCAGCGTGCCCAGCGGATAGGCGGTTGCCGTGCGACTTTGTGGTGTCCAGCCGCCGCGTCCGATCAGGCCGCCGATCACGGCCTTGGTCTGTTGAATCATCATGATGGGGGCATAGGCCACGGACAGGGCAAGCTCTGTCAGCACGGCCCCTGCGAACATGCGCCGCCCGCCAAAAAGCCGCACGGCCTTGCCGTTGGCGGCGATGATGATGGCCGACGTGATCTTGGGTGTGAGCAGCATTGCATACATCACAACGAGGAAGATGGCGCTGTCGATATGCGTCATGGCGGGGGGCCAGTTGGGGAACAGCGGATTCGCCTCGTTGAAATAGGAGATCACGTTGGTTTCCGCGTCGCGGCCCAGAAGCGCCCAGAAGACAAGCAGGACGAACCATGCGGGTGACATCAGGTAGGCCGCGGCCCCCTGGAACAGGTGGAAGCGGCTGACCGCATGCAAACCGCGGGTGCCCAGAAGGCGCAGGTGTTGCAGGTTGCCGCGGCACCAGCGCCGGTCGCGGATCACGTAGTCGATCAGCGTGCCGGGTGTCTCTTCAAAGCTGCCGGAGATGCGGGGCAGGAAGCGCACGCGCCAGCCGGAGCGGCGTAGCAAAGAGGCTTCGACGAAATCGTGGGACAGGATCAGATCCGTGCGACCCGAAAGGCTGCGCAGGTGTGGCAGACCCGCAGAAGACGCGAAGGCGCGGGTGCGGATGATGGCGTTGTGGCCCCAATAGTTGCCTTCGGTCCGGGCCCAATGCGCAAGCCCTTCGGCCAGCAGCCAACCATAGGCGATGTTGGAGAATTGCTGCATCCGGGCAAAGAGCGTGTCCGCGCCGATAAGTTGGGGGAAGCTTTGGATCAGTCCGGCTTTGGGGTCTGCCGCCAGTTCGGTGGACAATCGGTCGATGGCGCGCCCTGTCATCAGGCTGTCTGCGTCCAGCACCAGCATCGCCTCATAGGCCGCACCCCAACCGGTGATCCAGTCTTCGAGGTTGCCAACCTTCTTGTCAGTGTTGGCAGCACGGCGGCGGTAGTGGACGGGCACGGGTGCTGTGGCTTGCAGGGCTTCAAATGCCTGCCATTCTTGTGCTGCGATGTCTTCGTCTGTCGTGTCGCTGAGGATGAACAGGCTGTAGCTGTGTCCCCCGGTTTGCCGCGTCAGGTCCGTAAGCATCGCCGCGGCGTTGCCGAACACATCCCAGGGCGTTTCGTTATAGATCGGCACCAAAAGGGCCACGTCGAGCGGGTCCGTCGGGGCCGGTTTGCGGGTGGGGTCAAGCCGCCCTGCGAGGCCCACGCCCACGGTGGACACGGCGATCGTGACCCAGATGAAGGTCAGGCCGATAAGTGCCAGAAGCACGTATTCGAAGCCGGTCATACCGGACATCGCAAACAGCCCGTACAGGCCCCAAAGGACAGCGCCGGTGATCGCAAGGGCGGGCAGAAACACGGCCATACGCCAGATCGGGTCTTGCCGGTCCGTGCCTGCGTTGCCGCAATCCGGCGCGCGCGCAAAGTCCTGCGCGGGCATGTCCAGCGGCGCGCGTTCGGGCATGGAGATGTGCGTCATGCGGTCCATCGATAGAGCCATACTTCGCTGAGCGCTTGCCCATCCAGACGCAACTGTGCCCGGAACTCTGCCCAATTCGCCTCACCCGGCGTGAAGGTGAAGGCCAGCCGCGGGCCGCCCGTTTCCGGGTTGCGCTGGATGATACCCTCGGTCACGTCGCCCGCGCTGGACCGGACAAGGCGGTCGATCTTGGACAGGTCTTCGGGCACGTGGGGGGCGTTTTCGAAATCAATGGTAAAGATGCGGCCACCTTCAGGACGCCCGCCGGCGGCGGTGTTCAGCACGCGCAAAGGCATTGCAGCGGTGGGGGCCGGATCTTCGCCCCAGTCGAGGCGGTAGGTGATGCGGTGCGATCTGCCTGCTTCGATATCCGCCGAGGGACGCCAGTAGGCCACGATGTTGTCGTAGATTTCCTTGTCGGTCGGGATCTCGATCAGGGCGACGGAACCGCGCCCCCAGCCTTCGCCCGGTGTGACCCAGAGGCCGGGGCGGCGGTGGTAGAGCGCTTCGAGATCGTTGAAGTCGCTGAACTTGCGCGCCCGCTGCATCAGGCCGAAACCGCGCGGGTTGTTATCCCCGAACGCGCTGATCTGAAGCGTGCGCGGATTGGCGAGAGGGCGCCAGATCACCTCACCGCCCCCGTTGTGGATCATCAGCCCGTCATTGTCGTGCACGGCAGGGCGGAAATCGTCAAAGCGCTGTGTGTCCATGTCGTCGAACATGAACATCGACGTGAGCGGCGCGATGCCCACATGGGTCAATGTTTCGCGCGCGAAAATCTCGGCCTCGACCTGCATGGTGAGGGGCTGGCCCGGCATGATCTCGAACCGGTAGGCACCAGTGCAGGAGGGGCTGTCGAGCAAGGCATGCACGACGATTTGAGCGGCCCCAGCGGCGGGCCGTTCGAGCCAGAAATGGGTGAAGTCGGGGAATTCCTCGCCCATTGGGTCGCCGGTTTTCAGCGCCAGACCGCGGGCGGACAGGCCATAGATGTCGCCTGTGCCGATGCCGCGGAAATAACTGGCCCCCTGAAAGACGGCGTATTCTTCGTAGATACCCGGTTGGCGCAACTCGGCGCGCAGGCGCAGGCCGGAATAGCCAAGCGTATCGTCGATGGGCAGATCAGTCGGAAATTTGTCGGTGGTGTCAAAGACGCTGAAGTCGAACTTGAGCGGGCGGGCCTGATCGCCTTCGACCACGTAAGTGCGGATCGCCTGCGGAAAGTAGAGCCCCGGGGGGAACACGTCGATGCGTTGGGAGGCGTCGGTGCCTTCCCAAAGACCATTGCGGCTGTCGAACCAGATCTTGCGATACTGGTCATAGGTCAGGTTCTGCCACGCCTCGGGGATCATGGGCCGAGGCTCGTATGCGCGAGATGCCTTGTCGCGCGCCAGATCAATCACGTCCGAAGGGCTGAATGCGGTCGCATCCCCAAGCTGCAAGCCGGGTTCCTCTTGCGCCCAGGACGCATGAGGGGCCGCCGCGAGTGCGGCAAGGGATGCGAGAAACTCGCGTCGCAGCATCAACGGGTCACCTTCGGTTTCCATGGTGTCGCTTTGAACCATCCCGCCAGATAGGCTGTCAGGATCAGTACTCCACATCCAAACGCGTTGACGGCCAGAACGGTTCCGGTGTCGCGGCCCAGGATGTCCATTGCAAAGCCATTGAACCGGGCGACAAAGATCGACACGACGAAAACCGCAAGGGATTGCTGGCCGACCTTCAAGATCAGTGCGAGCAGTTTTTCCCAGATGCGGGCCACGGCGTGTGTGGCAGTGACACGCAGGCGGTTGCCTTTGTCGCCCGCAATCACCCACGCAAGATAGGCGAGCGCAAGGAACTGCACATAGCGCAGGATGCCGAAGTCGGATTTGGAGATCCACTGGCGGTTCTCGATCCGCCACTCGCGGGCCCATTCAAAGCCAAGCTCACGCACGCCGATATTGGACAGCGGCACGTTGGCCAGCACGATGACCGTCGCGATGCCGATGAGGACGGCGTTCACCGGTGGCTTGGGCAGCCAGCCCCGCATGAACGCAAAGCCGGTGAAGAACACCAGTTGCCAGCCAAAGGGGTTGAGAAACCAGCGCCGTTGCCAGTCGTCATTGCCCACCCAAGGCTCCGCCGTGAAGTTGAGATAGGGCAGGCCCGCCGCTTCCATCAACCGACGCTGGGCGAAAATCCAAAGCACGATGCAAAAGGCGGCCACAAGGCCAAGGTGCACGCGTGCCAGGAATAGGATCAGCGGCATCATCGCCAAGATGACCATGTACATCGGCAGGATATCAAACAGGTTCGGCACCCATTGCAGCGTCATGAAGCTGAAGAGGATGTTGGGGTTCTGCCAATGCTCGCTTTCGACAAACAGCATCCACAGGTTCATCTGACCCCAGTAGTTGCGCGTGGTGATGTCGAGGTCGGTGACAAAGACCAACAGCGCAGCCGTGGCAAAGAAGAGGCCCACATGCGCCCAGTAGACCTGCCAGATGCGGTAGGCGACGCGTGCCGTGCCAAGCGCAAAGCCTGCCCGGTCGAACGTGGCCCCAAAGGCGATGGCCGACGCCATACCCGAGCAGAACACGAACATCTCCGTCGCGTCCGAGAAGCCAAAGCGCGCGGGAATCCAGGCCGTCAGGAAATTGCCGGGTGTGTGGGCAAACAGGATGATGAACATCGCTATGCCGCGAAAGAAGTCCAAACGGATGTCGCGCACCCGCACCGGATTGGCGGGGGTGGCAGCTGCGGCGGGCGCTGCAGCACTGGACGTTGGGTCGGCAAAAGTCATGGCCGCTGTCTACTTTACCTTATTATTGGGCACCACACCCGCGCGTCACTGCGCGGGAATGCGCCGTGCGTCCTGAATGGAGGCGAGCCGCGATGCGGCAAAGCGGTCAACCGCACCTGCGCGGCGGTCGATCCTGTCTTCCAACAGGGCTTCGACTGCGTCGTGCATGCCTGACCGCAAACCTGCGTCGATTGTCATGCGTTCGAACACGTCGCGTTGGGCGTGGCTACCGCCGATGATCTGCATGGACGGACGGGCCGATGCGAGATCCCGGAAGGCCGCGTCATAGCGCCCTTCGGCAAAGGCATTGAGGCCCGAAAGCGCGGCCTTGCCCGGATTGGCGACGCGTGCAGGCATCTCGCCCTGACGCGCGGCATCTACGGCAAAGCGTGATGTCATTGCAGCTTCGGCGTCGTCCCGCCCGGCGGCCCCGAGGGCCAGCTGGTAGTGCAGGTCGGCAAAGACAAGACACCCATCATCGGTGCGATGCTGCGCGAAGTCCGCCAGTTCGTCCCAGCGGTCCCCCACGTGGACACCTTCAAGCTCAAGCCGCATCAGCAGTGATGTTGCGTTGGCAATGTCGCGGTAGTCGTCTGTCTTGTCTGACCGGATCTGTTGATCATAGAGCGCCAGAACGATGTCATTCTCACCCCTGTCCATATGCAACAGCGCCTTGTGCCACCACACGTGGTAGCGGAAGTTGTTGCAGTGATCCCATGCCGCGCAATTGTTCTCGATCAGCCAAATACCGGCGTCGGGGCGTGCGGTCATGTCATAGACGTGGGCCACGGCGTGCAGGCCCCACGCGTCATCTGTGGACAGCTCCAGCCCCTTCAGGCCAGCCGCTTCGGCCGCATCGTATTCGCCCGTTTCCTCAAGCGTGAAGGCGTGACAGCCCAGCACGTATCCTTCGAGCGCGTGACCCTTGTGCGCGTCCAGCACGTTTTCGATCGAGGCACGCATGCCGACGCCGTCACCAAGGATAAAGCGGATCGCGTGGGACACCTTTGCGGACAATGTGTCGGTGGGATATTCGGCAAGCACCCGCTCCATCGCGGCGATGGCACCCGACGGACGGCCATCAAGCCATTCCCCCAGCGCCCGCACCCAGAGCCGCTCGCGAGACGATCCACCTGACACGGCAAGTGCGGCCACCGCATCCTTGCCAGCCTGATGGGCCACGTCCCAAAGTTCCTTGCGGCCCATCATCAGGGAGAACAGCCCCTTCGCCGCAAAGCCCATTGCAAATTGCGGCGCGCCGCTCAGTACTGCGCCCAGATGGGTCGGCGTTGCCGTGCCGTGCGCGAGAAAGGCCCGGATCATTCCGTTCCATTCCTCTACGAGGGCCGGGTCATCCAATGTGACCGGGGCTTGGCAAATGTCGTGCATCATCGTGGCTGTACCTCTTACCAGCGTTCTTCGAAGTTGGGTGTAAACCATCTGTGCCGCTTTGGCAGTGTGTGCAGCCGCGTAACACGCAACCGTGAAGCGATTCAGGGGGTTCCGTGAGCAAAATGTCAGCACTCACCCTCAAAGCCGGCAAAAAACGGCCAAAGCGCTTGGATTACTCGGAGTTACCTTGCGGTTTTTCGTCGCGCAATGTTGCAAGAACGGCGTCCGTATCCTGCCCGAAACGCGGCGGTGGTCGCCTGTAAGTGACCGGTGTGGCCGAAAATTTCAGTGGATTCGCCAACAGCCGGACGTGTCCGTCGGTGATGTCGTCGCGGGCGACCTCGACCACCGTGCCCCGTGCCTGTGCCTGATCGGATGTCAGTGCCTCTGCCACATCATGGATCGGCCCGCCCGGGACCTTCACGGCGTGCATTTTGGCCAGCAACTCGTCCTTGGTCATCTTGGCCAGAATGGGGGTCAGAGACGCGGTCAGAGCCACCCGGTTTTCGATCCGGTTGAGATTGGTGGTGTAGCGTGGATCGCGTCCCAGCGCGGGGGCGCCGATGGCGTCGCAAAACCGGACAAACTGGCTGTCATTGCCAACCGCCACCAGCACGTGGCCATCAGATGTGCCAAAGGCGTCATAGGGCACGATATTCGGATGCGCGTTTCCGCGCCGTTCAGGCACCTGGCCGGACACAAGGTAGTTGCATCCCTCGTTGATGAGCCACGCCATCTGCGCGTCGACAAGGCTGAGGTCGATATGCTGCCCTTCGCCCGTTTGGTCCCGGTGGCGCAGCGCTGCCAAAATGCCGATGGTGGCATACATTCCACACATGACGTCCGCGATGCCCACGCCCACCTTCGTTGGTGCACCGTCCGGATCACCTGTCAACGACATGATCCCGCCGTAGCCCTGAGCCATCAGGTCATAGCCCGGCTGATCGCGGTTCGGCCCTGTCTGCCCGAAGCCCGAAATCGAGCAGTAGACGAGGTTTGGGTGCGCCTTGAGCAGCGTGTCGTGGTCGAGCCCGTATTTGACCAATCCGCCGGGTTTGTAGTTTTCGATCACCACGTCAGCGCGGGAGGCAAGTTGGCGGATTGTGTTCTGTCCGTTGTCCGTCGACAGATCCACGGCAACCGACTGCTTGTTGCGGTTGGCGGACATGAAATAGGCCGACAGATCAGTGGGTTGCCCGTCGGTGTCGCGCGCATAGTTGGGGCCCCAGCCACGGGTGTCATCACCGCCGGTCTTGGGGTTCTCAATCTTGATCACGGTGGCCCCAAGGTCGCCCAGCATCTGCGTCGCCGTCGGACCCGCCAGAATGCGCGACAGGTCCAGGACGAATAGCCCGTCCAATGCGCCCGGTGTTTTAGATTCGTCCGTCATAAGCCCCCCGATCGATCACGGCTGCAATCACAGTGAAGGTATCGGCGGTTTGGGCGTCGGCAAGGGCGTCTTTCAGTTCCGCCCGCGACGTCACGGTATGCCCTGCACCGCCGAAGGCCCGGCCCATGGCGGCAAAGTCGTGTTTGGCAAAGTCGACACCCGCATTGGTCAATTGCCGCTGCCGCTGTTTCAATTCGATCAGGGCAAGGGAGGCATCAACGAAGACCACGAAAATGGTATTGAGCCCAAGCTCCGCCGCAGTCGACAGCTCACCCGCGACCATCAGGAAACCCGCGTCACCGGAAAAACTTACAACTGTCCTTTCGGGATCAGCGACCTGCGCGCCCATCGCCAGTGGGATCGCGCACCCCATGGTGCACAGGGCAGATGATTGCATGAGCCCGCGGGCCTCGTAGCATTCCCACATCTGGCTGAGCAGGATGCGGTGGGCGCCACTGTCTGCCGTGGCAAGCGCGGTGCGTGGCAGTTCGTTGCGGCATGTATCGATGATGGCGGCAGGTCCCCAATCCTCGTCGCTGGGAAATGCGCTTGTCAGATTGGCCTTTGCGACTGGGATCTCTCCGTCCGTCCACGTGCTGCGGGGCGTCATGCCATCTGCCATTGCCGTCAGCGTCGCGGCACAATCGCCAATCACGTTGGTGGTCGCCTGATGCATGTAGTGGTGGTTCGGCTCGGCCGTGATGTCGATCATGGTCTGGATGCCGGGATAGTAGAAATCCCGCCAGCCAGTCCGCATTTCAATCGGGTCATAGCCAAGCCCGATGATCAAGTCTGCGCGGTGCACAAGCGGCAGCAGAATCTCGTCGGCCTTGGGGGACAGGCCCGCGCCACCCAACGACAACGGGTGGTCTTCGGGCAGCAAGCCCTTGGCCTTGTAGGTGGTGATCACCGGAACGTTGAAGGTTTCCGCGAAGGTCCGCAAAGTTGCAGCCATATCCTTGCGGCGCGTGTCGAAGTTCTGATTGAGCGCATCTACACCGACAATCAGCACTGGCCGTTCGGCACGGGCGAGCGCGTCGCGCATTTCAGACAGCGTATGCGGTGCCGGGATCATGGGCTCCGCTGACGCGCGGTGTGCGGGAATGACGGGCGTGACAGGCGTGACAGCGACCGTAATCGGGACATCAATGTGGACGGGACCAGGCCGTCCCTCAAGTGCGATGGACACGGCCTTGTCTGCGATGACATGTGCGGCGCCTGTATTGAGTGTAAATGTGGCTTTGGTGATGGGCCGGAAGACTTGCGTCTGGTCAAGCACCTGATGCGTGTAGGTCTGCGCCTCGTCCGCGTCCACGCAGCCCGCCAACACGATCAGCGGCACGCGGTCCTGATGGGCGTTGGCAACCGCGTTCACCCCGTTCAATGCACCCGGTCCGACCGTTGCCACAAGAACACCCGGCGCGCCGGTGCGGTGCCATGCCCCTTCGGCCATGAAGGCGGCTGCATTTTCATGCTTGCACAGGATGAACCGTATGCCTGCGCGTTCCAGTGCATCGACCAGGGTCAGAACCTCGCCCCCGGGCATGCCAAAGGCAAAGCGACACCCTGCGTCATACAGCCGTGCGGCCAAAACGTCAGCGGCACGAGGCGGATTGGGTGGCAGATCTTTCATTGTCGGTCTTCCAAATTTCAGCGCCGCGTCTTCCTGTCATGGTCGCGGCTGACGCACAACTCACACCTGCGCCATGGTTTGTTTCATCGTGGGGTTGACCTTCCAGTGACTGGAACCCTTATGTGCAAAGTATGACAGATACAGCACTGACATTCGGGCTGCAGGGCTTGCACTGCGCATCCTGCGTTGGGCGGGCCGAGGCCGCCTTGACCGCGTTGCCGGGTGCGCAGGATGTGCGCGTGAACCTTGCCGATCACAGCGCGCGCGTGTCGGGTGTTGCGGCTGTGGATGCCGCACGCGCCCTTGATCGCGCTGGCTATCCGGCAGAGGTTCGGCAGGCCGAATTGCATATTCCGGCCATGTCCTGTGCCTCTTGCGTGGGGCGTATCGAGGCCGCCGCGCAGGCTGTGCCGGGCGTCTTGCGGGCAGAGGCGCGCCTGCCCACGAAGAGCCTGATTGTCGAAACGCTGGGTGACGATACCGAATTGCGTTTGGCCCTCAAATCCGCGGGATACCCCGCAGATGCCGCGCAAGAGCAGGCCGAACACAGTGACGAAACTCAGATCATGTTTCGCAAGTTTGTGCTGGCTGCGGTCCTGACGCTGCCGGTTTTCATAATCGAAATGGGTGGCCACATCTTTCCTCCGTTGCACCACTGGGTGGCGCGAACGATTGGCACCACCAACAGCCATCTCTTTCAACTCATCATGACGGCGATTGTTTTGGCGGGACCCGGTGCCGCCTTCTTTCGGCGCGGTGTGCCGAACCTGCTGAAGGCGCGCCCCGACATGGATGCGCTTGTCGCCCTTGGTGCCGGGGCAGCATTTGGCTTTTCGGCGTTTTCGGTGCTGGCTCCGGGCATTCTGCCGCCTGCCGGTGTCTATTTCGAAGCTGCCGCTGTCATCGTCACTCTGATCCTGATGGGACGTTGGCTTGAGGCGCGGGCCAAGGGGCGGACGGGGGACGCAGTGCGTCGTCTGCTTGGGTTGCAGCCCGATACGGCCGAACGCGTGCGTGACGGGCAGATCGACACCGTGCCGTTGTCTACAATTGTGGCGGGCGACGTGCTGCGCGTGCGCCCGGGGGGGCGAGTTCCCGTGGATGGTGAGGTTGTCAACGGTCACAGCCATATCGACGAAAGCATGCTGACGGGCGAGCCCGTTCCGGTCCTGAAGCAGCCAGGCGACACAGTGACGGGCGGAACATTGACCACCACCGGAACGCTTTTACTGCGCGCGACGCATGTGGGCGAGGACACGGTTCTTGCACGCATCACGTCTCTGACCCGCGATGCTCAGGCGGCACGACTGCCGGTCGAAGCCTTGGTGAACCGGATCACGGCGTGGTTCGTGCCTGCGGTTCTGTCCGTTGCGGTCATCGCCTTTGTGGCGTGGTGGACCCTTGTCGGGCTGGCTCCTGCGGTGGTGGCTGCAGTATCGGTGCTGATCATTGCGTGCCCCTGTGCAATGGGACTGGCCACCCCAATGTCGGTCATGGTCGGCACAGGCCGTGCGGCGGAATTGGGTGTGCTCTTTCACAAGGGAGATGCGCTGCAGCGTGTGCAGGATGCGCGGGTTGTGGCCTTTGACAAAACGGGCACACTGACGATTGGCAAGCCGCAGGTGCACGACATCGCCGTTGCGGATGAACAGGAAAAAGCCGTGGTTCTGCGTGCTGCTGCGGGCGTTGAAAGCCTGTCCGAACACCCAATCGCTCAGGCCATTGTTGCCGCAGCCGAAAAAGCACCCACGGATGTGAGCGGCTTTGCCGCGGTCCTGGGGGCGGGGGCGTCTGCGACAGTTGACGGGCAGGCCGTTGTCGTCGGCAATATGGAGATGCTGGAGCAGAGCGGGATATCAGCGAGCAAGGCCTTGAGTACCCAAGCATCGGCCTGGGCCGACACCGGAGCCACGATTGTACATGTCGGCGTCGATGGTCATCACGTGGCTGCAATATCCGTGCGGGACACAATTCGCGCAGGTGCTGCGGACGCCGTTGCTGCCTTGAAAGCGCAGGGTCGCGCGGTCGCCATGATCTCGGGCGACACTCAGGCAGCGGCCCGCCATGTCGCCGATCAATTGCAGATTGATACCGTTGTTGCGGGCGTGAAACCGGATCAGAAAGTCGATGCGCTGCAGGACTTGCGCACGGCGCATGGACCGGTTGCATATGTCGGTGACGGACTGAACGATGCACCGGCCCTCGCGTCTGCGGACGTGGGCCTGGCCGTGAACGGGGCCACCGACGCCGCAATCGAAGCGGCTGATGTCGTGCTGATGTCGCCCGAGCCCGGCGCGGTTCTGCGGGCTTTGCACATCAGCGCAGCCACCTTGCGCAACATCTGGCAGAACCTTGGCTGGGCGTTTGTCTACAACACTGCGCTGATCCCGGTGGCTGCCGGTGTTCTGGTGCCGTTAGGCGGGCCGCAACTGTCTCCTGCTTTGGCAGCGTTGGCGATGGCGTTGTCGTCTGTTTTTGTTGTGACCAACGCGCTCAGGCTTCGGTCAAAGGGGGGCATGTGAACATCTCGCAAGCGGCGGAGGCCACAAACCTGCCGTCCAAGACCATCCGGTACTACGAAGACATCGGGCTCATTTCACCCGACCGGGGTGCGAACGGATATCGCAGCTTTTCCGATACGCACATCCATCAGCTCACCTTTCTGGCCCGCGCCCGTGCGCTTGGCTTTTCGGTGGAAGACTGCCGGTCCTTGCTGGCTCTGTGGGAAGACAGAGACAGGGCAAGCGCGGATGTGCGCAACATTGCCCAAAAGCATCTGACGGCCATTGAGGCAAAGATCGTGGATCTGTCGGCCATGCGGGACACGCTGGGAAATCTGGTCAAAACATGCGCCGGAGATGACCGGCCCGACTGTCCAATTCTGAAAAGCCTGTCTTCTTCTGACTGAAAATACCATGGGGGAGCGCGCAGCGCGGGGGCAAAGCCCCCTGAAACATGATATCGCGGCACGCGGCCTTTGGATCAGCGGCGGCGGTCGCGACGTGACGACATAGGCTGGAAGGCCACACCGACATGGGCCTCGCAATAGGGCTTGCCCTGTTGCACGGGCAGGCCGCAGAACCAGAAATTGTCGGTCGCGGGATCACCCACGGGCCATTTGCAGGTCCGCTCGGTCAATTCCATCAGGCCGATCTTCTTGGCCTTCTTCTCGACCTCGTTGACCTTGGCAAGCGCCTCCGGGCTGATCTCGTTGGCAGATGGTTGCGGCGGCAGGGGTTGGCCTGCCGGAATGATCTGCTTGCGCGCGGGCAGCGCGGTTTTTGTCTCTGGCGCGGCAACCGGTTTCACCGCAGGTTCCGTCTTGGGCTGCGGTTTGGGTTCGGCCTTTGCCTTGGGGGCTGGCTTGGGCTTGGCATCTGCCTTGGCCGTGCTGGCGCTTGATCCACCACCTGCACGGTTTGACAGGCCCAGGCGGTGCACCTTGCCAATGACCGCATTGCGGGTCACGCCGCCCAGTTCCTTGGCGATCTGGCTGGCAGACTGGCCTTCGCCCCACATTTTCTTCAGCAGTTCAACGCGTTCGTCGGTCCAGGACATCAGCAGGCTTTCCGATCTAAAAAGCGGCCTCTCACGGGGCCGCCTTGTGTCTTACTTCAGTGTCAGCGCCCTATTCTAATCACACGGGCCGAAGTTACAAGGGACCACCTGAAGCTTATGGTGCCACACGACGTGCTTCGCGCCACGCCAAAAGCAAGGCTCCGGCAATAATGATGCTCGCACCCAGGACCGTGATGGCGTCGGGAACAACCTTGTAAAAGATGATATCGTAGGCGGCGGCAAAGATCAGGGTGCCATAGCTGAACGGCGCGACAAAGCTGGCGTCGGCGCGCGCCATGGCGTTGACGAAGCATGATTGCGCAGCAGCCATTGCCCCGCCTATCCCCGCCAGCAGGGCCCATTGCGCCAGTGTGGGTGTCGACCAGACAAAGGACACGGCCACACCTGCAATGCACAAACCCAGCCCATTGTTGACCAGCAGGATGGTGAAGGGTCCTTCGCGCCCGGTCAGCTTCTTGATGAAGCTCAGCTCCAACCCGAGCGCCATGGCGGCACCTAGTGCCAGCAGGGCCGCAGGTTGAAAGCTGGCAGGCGTCGGGCGCAGTAGGATCATTGCGCCGACAAAGGCAATCGCGGCGGCCAGCCAGCGCCATTTGCCGACCTTTTCGCCCAACAAGGGGATTGCGAGGATCATGCCGAAGACGGGATTGAGAAAGGAAATGGCCGTTGCGTCGGCAAGCGGGATATAGGCAACGGACGCAAACATCAGCGTCACCCCGATCCAACCGCTGGTGGTCCGCGCAAGGTGCAGCAGCAGCCGCGGCCGGTGCAGTTCGGGCCGCAGCACAAGAGCGGCTGTTGCAAGCAGCAGGAATGCAAACAGGAACCGACCGAAACTGATCTGAAACGGGTGAAGCGGAGGACCGAACTGGTCCGTTCCAAGTGCCTTTGCGAAAAGCGTTGCGGCCGCGATGAATGCGCAGGCGATCACGATCAAGAGCGCTGCCAGCGCGGGGTTCTGGGCCTTCGGTGCGAACATGGCCACTGCCTGCGCTCTGACGCCGACATGCACAACCCTCTTTTTCGCTGGCAAAGACCCGCGTTCTGGCCTAAGCCAGCGACATGATCATGATCGCACCATTCCGACGAGTCTTGCGACGCAGCTGATTGCTGCGCCCGATCATAGCGTGCCTTTGGCACACCCCCTTTCTCAAATCAGTTGACCCCGCCCGATGCCTCATGCACCAACGTGCCTTGACGCTTTGGGCTTTCCAAAAAAGGATGATCCTTATGATCACGTCCGTTCTGCCGACCTACAACCGCGCGCCTCTGACCTTCGTCAAAGGCGAAGGCACCTGGCTGATCGAGGCGGATGGGCGACGCTTTCTGGACCTTGGCGCTGGCATTGCGGTGAACGCGTTGGGCCATGCCCATCCCGCGCTGACGCAGGCCCTGACAGATCAGGCAAACACGCTGTGGCACACATCCAACCTGTATCACATTCCGCAGCAACAGGCGTTGGCGGACAAGCTGGTCGACGCGAGCTTTGCCGACACGGTGTTCTTTACCAATTCCGGAACAGAGGCGTGCGAGTTGGCCGTCAAGATGGCGCGCAAATACTGGTACGAAAAAGGCCATCCCGAAAAAGTCGATATCATCACCTTCTCGGGCAGTTTTCATGGACGATCCTCTGCCGGTATTGCCGCAGCGGGATCAGAAAAGATGACCAAGGGGTTCGGCCCCTTGCTGCCCGGTTTCACACATCTTGAATTCGGTGATCACGATGCGATTGCGCCAGCCATCACAGACGACACGGCGGCGATCCTGATCGAACCGGTACAGGGGGAGGGCGGCATCATCCCGGTGCCGGATCAGTGCCTCAAGGGATTGCGTGATCTGTGTGACGAAAAGGGCATCCTGCTGATCCTGGATGAAGTGCAGTGCGGTGTCGGTCGGACCGGAAAGCTTTTCGCGCATGAATGGGCCGGGATCGAACCGGATATCATGATGGTTGCCAAAGGGATTGGCGGCGGCTTTCCCCTCGGTGCTGTCCTTGCCACCGAAGAGGCGGCAAGTGGCATGACGGCGGGCACACACGGGTCGACCTATGGCGGCAATCCGCTTGGCTGTGCCGTCGGCTCTGCGGTCATGGACATCGTAAGTGATCCTGCCTTTCTGGCCGAGGTGAACCGCAAGGCAGGGCTTCTGCGGCAAAAACTCGAAGGGTTGATTGCCGAGCACCCGGATGTATTCGAACTGGTGCGCGGATCGGGTCTGATGATGGGGATCAAATGCAAAGTGCCGTGCGGGGACGTGGTCGCGGCTGGCTACGAGAACGACGTCATCACCGTGCCTGCCGCAGACAATACCATCCGTCTGTTGCCGCCGCTGACCATCACCGATGAAGAGATTTCCGAAGCCATCAAGCGCCTCGACAGCGCCGCACATGCCGTGTCGGCCTGATCTTTTGCTGTTTCAAAAACCCTCTGGGGTCCGGGGGCAGACAGCCCCCGGTGCTTCCCACCAAGAGTAAAAACATGACCCATTTCCTAGATATCCACACCACTGACCAAGACGATCTAAGGCAGATCATCGACAACGCCCACGCGATGAAGACTGCACGTGCAGGTCGCCCCAAGGGCACGCCGGACGACGACCAGCCGCTGGCCGGTCACATCGTGGCGTTGATCTTTGAAAAGCCGTCAACGCGCACGCGCGTGTCCTTTGACGTGGGTGTGCGCCAATTGGGCGGTCAGACCATGGTGCTGTCGGGCAGCGACATGCAACTGGGCCATGGGGAGACGATTGCCGACACCGCCCGTGTTCTGAGCCGCTATGTGGATCTGATCATGATCCGCACCTTCGAAGAGGCAACGTTGCTTGAGATGGCGGAACACGCCACCGTCCCGGTCATCAACGGGCTGACCAACCGCACGCATCCGTGTCAGATCATGGCGGATGTCATGACCTTTGAAGAGCATCGCGGCCCGATCAAAGGGAAAAAGGTCGTGTGGTCGGGTGACGGAAACAACGTCTTTGCGAGCTTTGCCCACGCGGCCAAACAGTTCGAATTTGATCTGGTCTTTACCGGGCCGGAACCGCTGGATCCTGAGCGTGCGCTTGACGGGCTATACACCACGGAGCGCGATCCGCACAAAGCGGTCGAAGGCGCGGACCTGGTTGTCACTGACACGTGGGTCAGCATGCATGATCCGCAATCCGCGCGGGAACGGCGGCACAACCAGCTACGTGGCTATCAGGTGAATTCCGACCTGATGTCGAAGGCCAAGGAAGACAGCCTGTTCATGCATTGCCTGCCCGCCCACCGCGACGATGAGGCGACATCCGAGATCATGGACGGCCCGCATTCCGTCATCTTTGATGAGGCGGAAAACCGACTGCACGCGCAAAAGGCTGTCATGCGCTGGTGTCTCGGCGTCTGATCTGATGGTGGATACGCGCATTGCAGTGGCGGGGGCGGGCAGCATAGGGTGCTATGTCGGTGGCTTGCTGGCGGATGCCGGGCACGATGTGCGCTTCTTGGCGCGGCCCCGCGTTGTCGATGCGTGTGCCAAAGACGGGCTGCGGCTGACTGATTTTGACGGCAATGAAACGATTGTCAGGGCTTCTCAAATGGTTGAGGCGGCCGAGCAGGCGTTTTCGGATGCCGATGTGATCCTGGTCTGCGTGAAGTCCGGTGACACGCAAGCCATGGCACAGGAAATCGCGACGCATGCCCCGACAGCCCAGGTCATCAGCCTGCAAAACGGGGTCGAGAATGCAGCCGTTTTGCGCGCGGCTTTGCCCGCGGCGGATGTGCGTGCCGCGATGGTGCCTTTCAATGTGGTGCCCGAGGCGGATGCACATTTTCACCGCGCGACCTCCGGCAATATATTGGTGGAGGCAGGGCCATTGCCTGATTTTGGCACGCCGACTCTGGTCTGGGAACAAGTCGACAATATCGAGGCGGTCCAATGGGGTAAGCTGCTTATCAACCTTGGAAACGCGATCAATGCGCTGGCGGATATGCCGTTGCTGACACAGCTGCAGGATCGGGCGTGGCGCCGACTGATGGCGGACCAAATGGCTGAAGCATTGCGTGTCATGGCGGCGGCAGGGATTGTGCCGGCAAAGACCACGGCAGCACCACCGCGCCTGATCCCTCATATCCTGCGCCTTCCCACACCACTGTTTCGCCGGATCGCCGCGCAGATGTTGATGATCGACGCACAGGCCCGGTCGTCGATGTGGGACGACCTGAAACGTGGCCGGAGAACAGAGATCGATGCGCTGCAAGGCGCAATCATTGCGCTGGCAGAACGGCATGGTCGACAGGCTCCGCTCAACACCCGGATGCGCGCCCTGATCCGAGAGGCCGAGGCTGCGGGAAACGGGTCACCCGGTCTTTCGCCTGGCGACATCCGGCAATAGCCTTGCGCGTCCGTCCACCGGCCCTATGGTCGCCGTGCAGCGAGATAAGGGGATGCGCATGTCGGCAGACATCGGAGTGTACGGTCTGGGGACGATGGGCAGCGCGTTGGCTCTCAATTTTGCCGAGAATGGATTTTCTGTTGCGGTGTCGAACCGGGAGCCGGATTGGATCGATCCCTTTCTGACGGAAGCGGATGGTCTTGCCGGGGACGTTCGTGGATTTGCCGAACTTGCGGACTTTGTGGAGGCGATCAAGGCTCCGCGTACCATCCTTTTCATGATCCCGTCAGGTGCGCCGATGGACGCCATGATCGACACCGTTGTGCCACTTCTGAGCGATGGCGACACAATCATAGATGGCGGCAATGCGGACTTCAACGCCACACGCGCGCGCAATGACCGCCTGAACGGGACAGGTGTGCACTTCGTCGGTATGGGTGTGTCCGGCGGTGCCGAGGGCGCGCGTCACGGTCCGTCCATGATGGTTGGTGGATCCGATCACTCCTGGGCGCAATTCCGGCCTATGGCTGAAGCGATCGCAGCCAAGTTCGAGACGGACCCTTGTGTCGCCCATGTCGGTCCCGATGGCGCGGGTCATTTTGTGAAGACCGTGCACAACGGCATCGAATATGCAGACATGCAGATGATTGCCGAAATCTATGGCATCCAGCGCGACATGGCCAAGCGGGCGCCCGCGGACATTGGCGCAATGTTTGCACGTTGGGACGAAGGCGCATTGCACTCGTATCTGACGGAGATTGCGGCGAAGGTTCTGACCGCGACGGACGAGGCGTCGGAGAAACCGATGGTGGATTTGATCAAGGACGCTGCCGGACAAAAGGGGACGGGGCGGTGGACAGTGATCGAAGCCTTGAAACTTGGCCAGTCCGCGTCGGCAATAGAGGCGGCTGTCGGTGCCCGTGGCTGGTCGTCGGAATTGGAGGCGCGCCGGTATGGTGAAGAGGTGCTCGACAAGGGACAACCAACAGATGCGCCAACCGTAGCAGATCTGGAAGCCGCGATGCTGGCAGGGCGCATCATTTCTCACGCGCAGGGGTTTCGGGTGATGACAACGGCGTCGGAGGCCTTTGGCTGGGACCTCGATATGGCGCGCATCGCCGAAATTTGGCGGGCCGGATGTATCATTCGGTCTGCGTTGCTAGATGATTTCTCTGACGCGTTTCGCAAAGAAATGCCCCACGATCATATGATCTTTGCCCCGGCAATTCGGGATCGTTTGACGTCCGCGATACAGTCTTTGCGGCGCGTTGTGGCTTCGGCAACACTGGCAGGCCAGCCGGTTCCCGCACTGGCTGCGGCACTTGCCTGGCATGACAGCATGGGGCAGGCACGCGGAACGGCCAACATGATCCAGGGATTGCGCGACTTTTTCGGTGCACATGGGTTTGAACGGATTGATGCGTCGGGCACCCACCACGGATCGTGGTGAGAGCTGTGTTCTACCGTCGCGGTTTGGCGCGCAGCGTTGGATCAGCCTGTGTGGGATCTTCGGGCCAGGGATGCTTGGGGTATTGCCCGCGCATGTCTTTGCGCACATCGGCATAGGAGTTCGCCCAGAAGCCCGGCAAGTCCGAAGTCACCTGCACGGGTCGCCGTGCCGGTGAAAGCAGCGTGACCTGCAACGGCACTGTACCAACCAACGGGTGCTTTTTTACGCCGAACATCTCTTGCAACCGTACCGAGATGCCCGGCACCGCCCCATCGTAGTCGATCGGCACACGGCGTCCAAGCGGGGTCTGGAAGTGCCCCGGAACGGCACGATCCAAACGTTGCATGTTGTCCCATCCCAGATGCGCCTGCAGGGCTGGCAGGATGTCGAAGGCTTTCCAATCTGCGGACGTCTTCACACCCGAGAGATGCGGCAAGAGCCACGTTTCTATTGTGTTCAACAATGTCTCTTCGCTCAGGTCTGCAAAGTCATCGCCCATCAGAGCGGACCGCGCCATCAGACGCTGAGCGGCTTTGGAGGGTGCAAGACCCAACTGCCGCACACCGTCCAACATCGCAGTGGCGATCGCCTCTTCGGGCGCGTCGTGCCATGGTTTGTCGTCCAGCACCAAGGCGCCAAAGCGACGTTGGCTGCGGGTAAGAACCGCTCGGTCACGTTTTGACCATGTGCACGTGTCGGCCCACGTAATCTGATCAGAGAACAGCTCCTCCAATTCGGACAGTGCCAAAGCCGCCGCCTGTCTGATCCGTGCTTCACGCGGGTTGCCGTCGAGGTCGGTTGCCACGATCAGGCGCTGCCCGGCCAGCGCATCGCCGTCTGGCATAACAGCCCCTTTCCCGCCCGACAGAACATAGCGGGGTGCATCGCCAGCCCGTCGCAGGCCGATGCGGTCGGGGTAGGCGAGCGCGGCCATGGCGGCGGGGCTGAGTTGGGGGCCGTTTTGTTGTTTGGCGGCGAGCCGTTTGGCTTCGTCCTTGATCCGCGCCACGGCGCTTCGGTTGACGTTGTCGCCAAAGTCACCCGGCGTCCGGAGCGCGCGCAACCGCAGTGACAGATCCGTGCCCCGGTTCCGCAACGGGTCGCGATCCGCAAGGAGAGCGGTTAGAAGGCCCGCCTGACGGCCCGCCGCGACCAGCATATGCGCGAGCCTTGGATGCAAGGGTTGCCGGGCCAGCAACCGCCCGTGATCCGTAATGCGGTTCTGCGCATCAAGCGCGCCAAGCATTTGCAGCACACTTCGCGCTTCGGCGAGGCGCCCTTCATGCGGAGGCGTGACGAATTTCAGTTCGTTTTCTGTTCCGCCCCAGATTGCCAGTTCCAGCGCGAAGCTGGCCAAGTCGCCTGCGGTGATCTCTGGTGGCGGAAAGGCCGCGAGAGCGCCGTCCTCTCCCTTGGTCCACAGTTTGTAGGCGATACCTGTGGCAACGCGTCCCGCACGCCCCGCGCGTTGCGTCGCCTCCGCTTTGGTGACCTTTTCAGTGATCAGGCGCGACATGCCTGATGACGGGTCAAACCGAGCCCGGCGCGCGCGCCCGCCGTCAACAACGATCCGGATGTCAGGAATGGTCAGGGACGTCTCGGCAATGGATGTGGCAAGCACAATCTTTCGATGCTTGGACGGTGACACGGCGGCGCGCTGCGCCTTGAAGTCCATTGCCCCAAACAAAGGCTGCACATTCGGCAGATCAGACAAAAGCGCGGCGGTGCGCCGGATTTCACCTTCGCCGGGGAGAAAGGCCAAAAGACTGCCCGGGTTCGCAGCACATGCGGTGCGGATCAGATCGGCCATTGCTGTCTCAAATCGCACGGTCTTTGGCATCGGGGCCTCCAACCAATGCGGTGTCACCGCAAAACTCTTGCCTTCCGAAGTGAGGATAGGCGCGTTCATCACTTCGGACACTGGGCCTGCGTCAAGCGTGGCGGACATGGCAAGCAGGATCAGGTCGTCGCGCAGCGCCTCGGCCACTTCGAGGCAGAGGGCGAGGCCAAGGTCTGCGTTGAGGGAGCGTTCATGGAATTCATCGAAGATGACCGCCCCCACACCGGGCAGGTCCGGTGCATCCTGAAGCATACGGGTCAGGATACCTTCGGTGACGACTTCGATCCTTGTCGATTTGCTGACCGAGCTGTCGCCGCGGATGCGGTAGCCGACGGTGGTGCCCGTCTTTTCGCCCAAGGTGGCGGCCATCCGATCTGCTGCCGCTCGCGCGGCGAGCCGTCGCGGCTCCAGCATCAGAATGCGGCCCTTGGTCAGGCCCGCGTCCAGCATGGCAAGCGGTACGCGCGTCGTCTTGCCCGCGCCCGGCGGCGCTTGCAGCACGGCCCGGCCTTGGTCGCGCAAGGCGTCCATAAGGTCTGGCAGGATGTCATCAATGGGCAGCCGGGTCATGCGCGGCCTTATGGCCGAACTGGCCGCCATCGCCAACACTGGACATTTTCGAGACGCCCCCGCAGAAACACCGGCATGAACACGCAAGACCTTGCAGATCGGATTGCAGCGGGTGAACGCCGGGCGTTGGCGCGCGGGATTACGCTTGTTGAAAGCGGGCGTGCGGATCATCGTGCGCAAGCGGCTGACGTTTTGGCTGCGTTGCCCCGTGACCGTCAGGCCTTGCGCATCGGGCTGTCGGGCACTCCGGGTGTTGGCAAATCCACCTTTATCGAAGCTTTTGGCATGATGCTGGTTCAGGCGGGCCTGCGGGTGGCAGTGTTGGCCGTTGATCCATCATCGGCTCGGTCAGGCGGATCAATCCTGGGCGACAAGACACGAATGGACCGGCTGAGCCGGGAGTCGGCTGCCTTCATCCGCCCATCGCCCAGCCAGACGCATTTGGGGGGTGTCGCCCGGCGCACGCGTGAGGCGGTTGCCCTGTGTGAGGGGGCCGGATTTGACGTGGTGCTGATCGAGACCGTGGGCGTCGGGCAATCGGAAACGGTTGTGGCGCAGATGGCGGATCTGTTCTTGTTGCTTCTGGCCCCTGCGGGCGGGGACGAGTTGCAGGGTGTGAAACGCGGCATCATGGAAATGGCCGACATGATCCTGATCAACAAGGCGGATGGCGATTTGAAACCTGCCGCCACGCGGACCTGTGCGGACTATACGGGGGCGTTGCGGCTTTTACGCAAACGTCCGCAGGATCCAGATGGATTTCCCAAGGCAATGATGGTCTCTGCTTTGACCGAAACCGGGCTTGTGGAGGCTTGGTCGGACATGCAGGCGTTGGTGGAATGGCGGCGCGGTGCAGGTTTCTTTGACCGAACGCGCGCGGATCAGGCGCAGTATTGGTTTGAACAGGACGTTCGCGCAGCCCTGCTGTCGAAACTTGAAACCGGTGCCGCCAAAGACGTGATGCGCGGCCTTGGTGCACAGGTTGCACAGGGCAGTTTGGACCCTGCTGCGGCAGCGGCACAGATGCTGGATGCTCTGGATGCTGATTTCGGCCAAGGTCGGGTTGACCCGGCCAGCGATTCCCCCTAAAGCCACCGAACGAATTTCGATGGCGCCGCCGTGCCGTGCGGTGCCTATGTCGTTTGGGGACCCGCACCGGGTTCAACGGCAGAGCGGAGAAGAGGATAAACCCATGTCGCGCGTATGCGAACTGACCGGTAAAGGCCCGATGACTGGCAACAATGTCAGCCACGCCAACAACAAGACACGTCGGCGTTTCCTGCCGAACCTGAACGATGTGACCTTGCAGTCTGAAACGCTTGGTCGTGGCGTCAAGCTGCGCATCTCGGCGGCTGCTTTGCGGTCTGTCGATCACCGCGGTGGTCTGGACGCGTATTTGGCGAAAGCCAAGGACGTGGAATTGTCCGATCGCGCGATGAAGGTCAAGAAAGAGATCGCCAAGGCGCAGGCCGCAACAGCCTGATCCTGGCTGCGTTTTGATTTGAAACCCCGTCTGCCTGTGCAGGCGGGGTTTTCTCATGTGTTGGCCAAACTTGGTTTATGCTCAAGCAGCGTTTGTGCCGCAGTTGAGATGTGGAAAAAGTCCATCTACATGTAAGCTATGTTGCGCGCTTTGTTGTCCATAGCTCTGAGCCTTGTGCTGCTGGTAACCAGCCACAGCGCCGCTATGGCCCGCGGCGCACCGCATGCTGTGGACCAGATCGTGATCTGTTCCGGCACGACTGTCACAACGGTTTACGTGGATGCAGACGGTCAGCCGATCGAAACACCACATCTCTGTCCAGATTGCGCGCTTCACCTGCTGGCGGCGCTGGTGCCACCCGACATCGCGCCCATTTGGGCTATTGTCGCTTCTGCAAAAGCCGTACACCTGTCTTCTGTGCACGGTGCCGGTGTCACGTGGACATATGCATCCGCACGCGCACCTCCTTTTGACGTGATCCATCTTTCGTAGTTTCGGACCACTTCAAAATCAGGAGGACCACATGTCCTTTCGCACATCCCTTTTCGCTGCTGCAGCGGCCACACTCTTCACTCTCCCGGCCTTTGCCGATGGCATCATGGTTATGGATCCCTACGCACGGGCCGCAAGCCCGGCAGCCAAATCCGGTGCCGCATTCATGATGATCCGCAACGAGACCGGCCAGGACGATACCCTTATTGCAGCCCAAACTGATGTGGCCGCTCGTGTCGAATTGCACACCCATGTCGAAGTCAGTGATGGCGTGATGCAAATGACCGAAATTGAGGGCGGCATCACTTTGCCTGCCGGTGGTACACACCACATGATGCGCGGCGGCGATCACGTCATGCTAATGGGCCTGACCGGCCCGCTCGAACAGGATTCGACGATCGACGTCACTCTGGTCTTTGAAAAGGCGGGAGAGGTTGTGATCACCATCCCGGTGGACAATGAGCGCAAGCCCGAGGCGGGCGCGCATTCGCACTGAGGATGGGCGGATCGAGATCCGCCTTACGGTTGGATGTCGGCCTGCCGCAATGGACGATGCTGTAAGGCGGATCCTGATCCGCCTTACCTGGCCAGCAGTTCGGCCACCCATGCGGGCACCGTATCCGACGCCTTGCCGGATCGGATATCGTCGAACAGCCCCACGTTTTCTCCGGGATCGAGGTTCATCTCGATCGTCTTGGCGCCGACATGGCGGGCCATCTGAACAAAACCTGCGGCCGGATAAACGTTACCCGAGGTGCCAATCGCCACGAAGATATCCGCGTCCAGCAGTGCGCGTTCAATGCGATCCATCTGGTATGGAATTTCACCGAACCACACAATGTCCGGTCGCGCTGTGGGTTGATCGCAATTGGGGCATGATTGCCCGACCGACATCTCCAGTGGCGCTGACCAGCGATGATCGCAATCGGAACACAATGCCGAGTTCAAAGCGCCGTGCATGTGGATGACGTCAACACTGCCGCCCCGTTCATGCAAATCATCCACGTTCTGCGTCACGAGCGTAACAGGCCCTGCATGTTCTGTCTGCAACCGGGACAATGCGTGATGGGCGGCGTTTGGGCGTGCCTCGGCAGCTTGAGTACGACGAGCGTTGTAGAAGTCGACCACCAGTTGCGGATTACGGGCGAACCCTTCGGGTGTGGCGACATCCTCGATGCGGTGCTGCGCCCAGAGCCCCCCCTCGTCTCGAAAGGTACCAAGTCCGCTTTCAGCCGAGATACCGGCGCCGGTCAGGATCACGATGGATGGAGCTGTCATGTTGTTCTCCTGTTCAGGACGCACAGACTGGGAAGAAGTTCAGCTGTCGATAAGGCGCAGTTCACCTGCGAGCCATGGCAGCTGGGTCAGTGCGGGGTCGATCATATGTGTCTTGATGAGGCGGCGCATCGTATTTGCAACATCCGTCGGCACATCGCCCGCCCAATCGGCACTGGCATAGAGCGAGATCGTGCGTGAAAACGGCTTGAAGGGCAGGGGGAAGGCATCCACCTGATCGTGGAAGCGACCGGCTCGCATGTAGCCAAGCGGCGTCGTCACGGCCCAGCCAATGCGCCGCGCAACCATAGCCATCAAAGCCAGATGACTGCCGATTTCGAACCGGTCCGGGAAGTCCAGCTTTTGCCTTGCCAGATGCGCCTCGATCTGGCGTGAGATCAGTTGCGCCCGTTCGTATCGCAAAAAGGGCAGATCGGGCAGGATCGTCATGGGGTTGCCATCACGAACAACACCGCGTGGTGCCACCAAGATAAACGGATCGCGGGCGAGCGGGTATTCGATAACGCCATCACGCATCGCTCCGTCGCTGGCCGATATGGCGATGTGCAGGCTCTTGTCAGCAATCGCTTGGAGGATCTCGTGGCTTGGCGCAGTTGCAAGCGTGAATTTGCAGCGCGTCAGGCTGTCCGCAAGTATCGTCACAAGCCGAGGCGTAAGGTCATTTTCGAAATCATCGATGACCCCGATCGCGAGCGCCGACAGATGTGCCAAGTCCATCACCGTCAGTTCCGATTGTGCAAGGCGCAGCTGGGACAAGGCAGCTTCTGCCCGCGTAAGAAAGCTTGTGCCCGCGGGAGTGAGGCGCATTGGTCGCTTGCCGTGATCGACCAAATCCGTTGCCAATGCTGTTTCAAGATTGCGCAATTGCTGACTGACGGCAGGTTGGCTTAGCCCGGTTACAGCGGCGGCTTGGGCAACGGACCCTGTTGCCGCGAGCGCCTCAAATACCTCTAGCCCGCGCAGTGTGACGCCCTTGCTCAGCATATCTTGCCTTTCCCCAGTTTTGTTTTCTTTGAATGTGGGGCGTGCGATTGGTCAAGAAAAATCAGCTTTTTCCCGATCCATATTCAGAAAACGTGAAGGGAGTGCGTTGACTTGCGCCGTTTGTCACAGATGGGGCACAACTAGGTATGAGGATTGCAACAGCTTCTTATCCCCTTGATGTATTGCCCGATTGGGCCGCCTACGAAGACAAGTTGACCGCCTGGGTCACTGAGGCGGCGACAGCCGGTGCGGACCTTTTGGTGTTCCCGGAGTATGGCGCCATGGAGCTTGCCACGCTGGCAGGTTTGGACGTTGCAGGCGATTTGGAGGCGTCACTCTTCGCGGTTGCAGAGCGCTTGCCGGATGCAGATGCATTGCATGCCCACCTCGCGGCCCAATTCGGAGTGCACATCCTGGCAGCTTCTGGTCCTGCAACCCATGACCCGCCGGACGGTGTTGTGCGCCCCGTGAACCGCGCGCGTCTATTTGCACCGAGCGGTGAAGTAGGTGTTCAAGACAAACAGATCATGACCCGGTTTGAAGCCGAAACATGGGATGTCGTGCCGGGTGGACCGCTTCAGCTGTTTGACACCGCGTTGGGGCGGATTGGGATCCTGATCTGCTATGACAGCGAGTTTCCCCTTCTGGGTCATGCGCTGAATGAAGCGGACATCATTCTGGTACCATCGGTGACGGAGGCGCTGGCCGGGTATTCCCGCGTGCGGATTGGGGCACAAGCCCGCGCGCTGGAGAACCAGTGCGTCACGGTTATGTCGTCTGTCGTTGGTCTGGCGCCATGGTCCGAGGCGGTTGATATCTCCGTCGGCGCAGGCGGTATTTTTGGACCGCCTGATCGCGGTTTTCCCGATACGGGCGTTGTCGCGTTGGGCGAGATGAACGAAACCGGTTGGGTCTATGGGGATGTGGATCTCGCCGATGTTGCAGCAGTGCGTGTTGATGGTGGCGTTCTTAACCGTAGGGACTGGAACGCCCAGACCGGTCGTGCCGATCCTGTCACAGTCGTGAAGCTGGCCTGATTACCCCTTGAATTATGGGGCGGAGGGGCGCATTTAGTGGCGCGTCCGCAAATTGGCGGGCTGTGTAACGAAGGAGAGACCATGGCCAAGGAAGATACGCTCGAATTTCCCGGTGTCGTGAAGGAACTCCTGCCCAATGCGACGTTTCGGGTCGAGCTAGAGAATGGCCATGAGATCATCGCACACACGGCAGGGAAGATGCGCAAGAACCGCATTCGTGTTCTGGCAGGCGACAAGGTGCAGGTCGAGATGACCCCCTACGATCTGACCAAGGGTCGGATCAACTACCGTTTCAAATAGCACGAAGCCGATGGCTTCGCGTCAGTGTGGTAAGCGGCTTGGCGTTGCAAAGCGCCGCCATCACTGGCTGGCGGACAAGGCACCAGCGTGACTCAAACCGGCAAATTCATCCTCGGTTCAGGAAGCCCGAGGCGGCTTGAGCTGCTCGGGCAATTGGGCATCGTGCCGGATGCCGTGCGCCCTCCTGACATTGATGAAGACCCACTCAAGGGTGAGTTGCCGCGTCCGTATTGCGCCCGCATCGCGCGGGAGAAGGTTGAAGCGGTCAGTGCGGATGCGCGGGATATCATCTTGTGCGCCGATACCACCGTCGCGCTGGGTCGGCGTATACTGGGCAAACCGGCGGATGAGGCTGAAGCGCGCATGTTTCTGGACTTGCTGTCCGGACGCCGCCACCGGGTCATAACAGCCGTTGCGGTGCGGAAAGATGACCAGATTTGGGAACGCGACGTTGTCAGCACGGTGCGCATGAAGGTTTTGTCGGAACGCGAAATCGCCAGCTATTTGTCCACCGATGATTGGCGGGGCAAGGCTGGCGGGTATGGCATCCAGGGTCCGGCTGGCGCTTTGATCCCTTGGATTTCGGGCTCTTTCACAGGCATAGTCGGCTTGCCGTTGGCCGAAGCCGCAGGCCTATTGCAGGCTGCAGGGATGAGGGTGTGGACATGAAGGGTCGCCAGATATTGCTGGATCATCTCGACGGGCGCGAGGCGGCCGCACTGATGGTTGACGGGCGTTTGGATGATCTCTTGATCGATTCCGATGCACCACGGCCCGGCACAGTGTACCGCGCCGTGACGGACAAACCGGTGAAGGGGCAAGGCGGAATTTTCCTCAAAACGCCAGATGGCGCGGCCTATTTGCGTGGCGTGAAAGGGATCGGCCAGGGCGAAACGCTGCTGGTACAAGTGACGGGTTATGCCGAACCAGGCAAAGCGATCCCGGTCAGTCACAAGGTTCTGTTCAAGAGCCGCTATGCGATTGTCACACCTGACGCGCCGGGTTTGAACCTGTCGCGCAGTATTCGCGACGACGACATGCGGGATGAACTGCTGGCACTTGCCCATGATGGGATGGAAGGCAGCGCGATGGGTCTGATCCTGCGTTCGGCATCCGCTGGTGCTGCCGCAGATGATGTGTCTGAAGACATCGCAGCGATGCGCGCCCTTGCAGAGACCGTTACAGACGACAATGGCACAGGCCCGGAGACCTTGACCGAGGGGGATGGGCCCCATGTCCTTGCATGGCGCGATTGGGCGGAAACGGCAGACGTGGTCACCAAAGCCGGATCGTTTGAGACGCATGGTGTTCTCGATGCTATTGATGATGCACAGTCGCCGCGAGTATCATTGGGCGCTGGCGCCAGCATGTATGTGGAGGCGACCCGCGCGTTGATTGCTGTCGATGTGAACACAGGCGCTGATGGATCCTTTGCAGCCGGTTCAAAGGCCAACTTGTCATGCGCTCGCCAGTTGCCAGCGGCGTTGCGCGTGCGCGGGTTGGGTGGTCAGGTGACAATTGATCTCGCACCCATGCCAAAGAAGGAGCGAAAGACATTCGAAGCCGCGTTGCGCGCGGCACTGCGCAAGGATGATGTGGATACGGTGATGGCAGGTTGGACGCCTCTTGGGCATTTCGAACTGCAGCGCAAGCGCGCTCGCCTTCCGTTGGCGGAGGTGCTTTGATGGGTTGCCCGATCTGCGAAGCTGAAACCGTTCCGAAGTACCGCCCGTTCTGCTCGCGCCGCTGTGCGGATATCGATCTGGCGCGGTGGGTGAATGGCAGCTACGCCGTCCCATCGCAACGCGAAGAAGACCAAGATTTGCCGGAAGAAGAAAGTCCTTTGCCGCATTAGGCATTTGGTGCGATTTTGCTATGGACAGCGCCCGGTGATCCGCTTATCACGCGCCCACCCGAAGCCTCTGGCTTCTCCCGTGCCCGGGTAGCTCAGGGGTAGAGCAGTGGATTGAAAATCCTCGTGTCGGTGGTTCGATTCCGCCCCCGGGCACCATTTTAACTATATGAAAAGATTGATCAAAGCTGGCCCTCAAGCTTAACTTGCAATGGTGCCTCGCGGGTGATTTGGACCTCTGGGCAACCATGGGGCAACTTTTTGCATCGCATGCTGGAGGCACGGGCTTTCCATGAACGGGGATGGTAACCCCGGCTTTATCGGAAACCCTCTGTGAATGACCGTGCTGCCGGACCGGCAGATGTGTCTTGAAACGTTGGTGTTGCGAGGTGCTAGGACGTGCCTGCGTCCCGATCATCGATGGACTTCTGGATATAGCGTTCGATCTCCTCGGCAACAAAGCGGGAGCCGACAGGCCGAAGTTGAACCTTCTGCGGGAAGTCCTTTCGCTCACGACACCACCTGTCGATCGTCGTGCGATCGCGTCCGAAAATCTCGGCAACTTGTTCAACGGTGAGCAGTCGCAGATTGTCGCGAATGGGCATTGGAAGTCTCGTCGTGCAGATGTCTGGTCCGACGACAAAGGTCGTGGGTAACCGGAATTCAAACGCACTTGGAGGGTTTTCCACATGTATCAGGTTTCGTCTCGCAATTTTCGATCGGGCTGAGCAACTCCAGTAGCCTTGCCGCTGACAGCTCTCGCTCCTTCAGAAGAGCTCGGGCGATCCTGACGATGTCATCCTGATGCTGGTCAGCGATCCGGATCGCGCGTTCCTGTTGTGCGTGGAGGAGGGCATCGACTTTTTTGACCGCACTCGGTTGGATGTTCAAGGGATCGACAAGACCAACTGGTGTGAACGCCAGCTGATCGCCGAGCCCCCACTCAAATAGCGTTTTTTCAGCAATCCTGGTTGCGAAGGCGAGATCCGATTGCGCCCCGATTCCGGCACCGTTCATGGCTCCTCCAAGAAGTACGATTTCCGCCGCTCGACCTCCAAGCAAAGCTGCGATGCGATCTCGGGCCGACTGGTGGCTCTCCAAGGGACGGGATGGCAGATCCACAAAACCACCGAAGCGCGACATAGTCGCCTTGAGCGGCGCAGGGAGCTTGAGGCAGTGGGCTACGACAAGATGCCCGGCTTCGTGGACGGCTGTGCGCCATTGAGTATCACCATCCAAAGGTCGGCGGATCCGGTCAACGACTGCAACGAGATGGCGATTTTCCAGTGAGGTCCCCTCGCGACGGGCAAGCCCCTTGGCCTCCTTGACAAGCGCGACGACCTGCGCGCCGGAAGAGCCGAGAAGGTTGTCGGTCACACTGCCCACATCAATGGGATCGTCGGTCTCGCCTAAGGCATGCCGAAGGATCTGCACAATCGCGTTTCTATCCGGATTGCCGATCTCGAGATGAACATCGAAACGTCCGGGCCGAATGATCGCGGGATCAATGATGTCCGGATAGTTCGTGGCGCCGAGTACGATAACACCGGCCGTTTCATTAAGCCTGCTCAGATGCTCCAGCAAGCCATTGACCACGCCGACAATGTAGTCGGAATTCCGCTTCGGCGCATCTCGATGGGTGAAGCTGTCCAGTTCATCCAAGAAAAACACGGATGGGCGCATCCGGATTGCTTCCTCAACCTTGTCCGACAAGGCCCGCAGCATATCGCCTTGGTGGCCATGCCGTTGGCAATCCGAATAACTGGTCGCGATGAATGCGGCATCAATCGATCCGGCCAACGCGGAGGCAAGCAGTGTTTTCCCGTTTCCCGGCGGGCCAAAAAGGAGGATCGATGATGAGACGTCGTTCCAGTCAAGGTTGCCCGCTTTCCAAAGTGCAACGTCGTGGACAAGTCGGTTGACATGGTCTGCGACGTCTTCGTTGAGAACAATATCCTCCAGAGTGGTTCGAGTGGTGCCGGATGGTGTCCGGAGCCTTTGAGCCGAGAGGGCGAGGGCGTCCGCAACAGCGATCGTCGTCTTCTCACGAAACGCCCCTTCCACAACGGCCAAAGGCAATTCGGAAAGTTCGGCAGTTGTCGGAAGACGTCTCCGGATTTCATCTTCAGCGAGTTGGCCGGTTGTAGTGTGGGTTGTCCGAAGTAGTTCGATGCAGATTTCTGTCGTCAGGGGCGGAAGCTGCACCGTTCGTTCGGACACTGCGAGTTCGACTGCAGACATCGGCGCCCCGGCAGATGTGATGCAAAGAACTTTTTGCCCTTGTCGCACTGCTGACGAGACAGACTTTTCGTAGTCAATGCGCCGCTGGTTCGCCTGTGTTTTTGTGTCCGCCTCGTGTGCTCCCCAAGCCGAAACATCAAAGAACCGCCATGTGTCTTCAAGCGGATCTGAAAGCTCCGAGAGCCATGGCAGGATACGTGTCAGCTCATTGTAAAGCGCCCGCCCCGTTTCCGCGGATTCAACTTCGACCCGCGTCATGGCGCGGCTGCGGGTCATCTCTTCCTTGATCTCCGCAGCTTCAAAGAGTCCGGCGAAGCGTGCGGCGACCGACATGGTCCGGATCGGCGGTTGATGCATTTGGCCATTCCGGAACGTCTCCGCTTCTTCGGCCCATGGATCGTGGCCTTCGGACAAAGCCTCGACAATTTCCGCCGGTGACATCAGCGAGGCTGCGGGCGTCGCTGAATAAGGAGCATTGATCCGGAGCTCGAGTGGCAGAGCCAAGGCGTTGAGGCGCTCGGCCGAAGCCTCGCCGTGCGTTTCTTCGGTATCGATATCATCGATATCGAAGTCTGCATCAGGTTCCGGCCTGAGTTCCGCGACGCGGTCGCGGTGCCAGAGAGCGATCCGGCGGAGAAGGGGGCGGAGGATTGAGAGAGCATGCGGAGAGAGCGCGCTGTCGCGCGTATTCAATGAAGAAAGGGACATGGGGTAAGGTTCAGGTGCTGTAGCGGAGGGAAGGGGGCCGCAGGCGCGGCTCCACAAAGATCAGGAAGGTTCGGTTCGAGAGGTCGAAATGGAATGCAGGGTTGGATCCCACCCTGCCTCGACAGCATCTAGTAGCGCAGAAATGTAAGAGCGCGCGTGGCTGTGGTAGATCTCGGACGTCGTCCGGATGCGCTCGCGGAAAAGTTCCGGCGGAACGATCAGATCGGGTCTGTGCGCCTTGATGTGTGAGTGCAGGGCCTTCTCCACACAGATCGCGCGATGCCCGGTTTCAATTTCGACGACGCGTTGCACTTTGCCTTCCGTGTTCGTCGGATCGAACTGCACCTGACGCATCCGGAATTCCGGATTGGAACTGAACCCGAGCTTGATGACGTCGAGGCCGGGAAGCTTGAAGCTCAAGATGTACAGTCGGCTGGGCTTTGACGTCCAACTTTCCCCGCAACCGGCACAATCGACGTCACCACTTCGCATATTGGCGACTGACACATCCTGCCGATGGCCACAGACATGTTCGTACTCGCGGTAGCTGGCGTTTTTCCGGACAGAAGGTCCGATCAGTTGCCAGTCTTGGGCTTCGGCTTCCGCTGCATGACGCTCGTTCAGGCAGATTTCACAACTCAAGGCGTGGCCGCCTGACGCTGCAGCCTCGACTCGGTGATGTTGGCGGCGATCAGTGTGGCCGCACGCCAGCCGATATACACCATAGTGACGATCACCCTTCGGATCCCTTGCGACGAACTCTGCACCTACTGTTGCCGCGGCTGCCTTTCGCCGGGCCGTGATGCAATGCGGACATTCCGGATTGTGACCGAGCACGACGCTGATCCGCTTCAAAGTGGGCTTGCCGCAGATCTTGCAGGCGAGGACGACATGCAGGCGATCCTTGGCGCGTGCAATGAGGTGAAATCCCTTCGTTTCGGCGGCGTCGCGCCACCGGATAGGGATGGGCTTGGGAAAGACCGGCACGGCACGGCCATCGATCGGGAACGGGAATTGTACCTTTGAAACAGGCATTGGAGGACTCCAATAGGGAGCATGTAAATACTGGAACAGGCATCGGCATGCTGGATTTGGGGACAGACTTCCCAATCTGTCCGGAAGACCGGACAGGCTTGAGAAACGGGATGGGAAAGAAGTCAGCCGGCGCGCTGCACGGCCATCAATGCGAGGTTGCCGCGGTATGCTTCCATGAGCGCGTATGACTCAAACAGAAGGGCAGCCAGTCCCGGATTGCTCCGGCTGTTCGCCTTTTGCAGTTTGAGGATATCCGATCCGGATTGCAGCAGGTCAAACTCATCCGGAAAGTTGCCGGGCGCTGTTTTCAACAGCGCTTTGGACGCGTGCCACAGGTCAAGATGCACGCCGGTCATCTCCATCAGCTCACGAAGAGCTCCAACGCAGGACGACCAAGCGGATGCGGCGGCGTGCCCCAGTTCTTGTCCCTCTGCGGTATCCAGATTTGCGCGCGCGGTATGGACGTCCCAGTCGGCGCGCAAAGCCTCGAACAAAAGGTCGAGCGCATTCCGGAAGGCAAGACGGTCATCGCAGAGGACGGATTCCAGCGGTTTCAGCCCCTCTGCGGGCATGGTATTCGGCGTATCAGCCATGATGATCTCCTACGGATCTGATCGGTCAGCGTGGGCGAAGGAGTTGCAGCTCCATCGCTCACGTGCTTTATATGATATCAGGAAATCTCAAGTCAATAGATGATATCATGAAATCTCGCGGAAGGCCCAAAGTTGATACTATTCCGCTCATGGTACGCATGCCGTCGGAGCTCGTGGAGCAGCTTGATACGGTGAGGCGCGAAACGGAAGATCTTCCCAGCCGACCGGAACTCATACGGCGCATCGTCGAAGAATGGTTGAGTCAAAAGCATCAGAATGGTTGATGATCCTGCGCATTGGACGGGAAGCGGAAGTTCGCTGCAAGCGCAGCCAGCAAAGCAGGGGTTCGCAATACCGGACTTTCGTGAGCCTTAAGTTCGATGGACTTTTTGCTAATGCTGTCTGTGGCTCAGATTTCTCAAGTAGTCGAAGACTCCGCAAACAACGCACAAAAGAAAGAGCACTGCTAGAAATACGGAGGCGACTAGCGGGCTTTGCTCGGGGTTGGCGGTGAAGTTCCAAAAGAAAGGGAAGGGAGCAGTACGCCCATCTACGAATAAGAAGTAGCTGACGCCGAAGTGTGAGCCGTACAGTATTGTGGCAAGTAGCGCCATTGAGAACGCTCTTCCGTACCGGTGCTGGTGGTCGAAGTACATCGCCAAGCCAACCACGATAGCTGCAGCTAGCGCACTCAGCGATAGTAATTGGCCGGTAGTCAGGTCTGTAAAGTTCCAGAACAGTAACGCAGATATCAGAAAGCTACCACATCCGGTCAGTAGTGGTTTGACAACTTTGGCCAAGAACGGTTGCTCCAGATTTTGCGCAATTTTCCTGCGGTTCATGTTGCTGATGAGCTTCTTAAGCGCGGAAGCAAAATTCGGATTACTGTCTCTGATCTCACGAAACACGCGCCCTGGAAGAACACGTGTTCTCAGTCTGTTTGAACTTGCAATCACAGATGCAGTTCTGGGTTGGCCAGGTTCGTCTGCTGCCAACTCTCCGACTGTGGAAGGTGTGCTGAGCTTATCCAGCCTACCTTTACCTTTTCGGATTACCTCCACGTCGCCAAAAAGAAGAAAATACACATCGTCAGCCTGTTCGCCCTCACCAATTAGCCGATTACCCTTACTGAAGGTGTGGACTTCCGATTCATCCAGAATTTGCTGCGCTATTTCTTCGTCTCCAGCAATGAGTTCGTTGCGCTTCAGCGTTTCCAAGTCCCGCTCAATATCGTCAGCGGCAAGAGTAGAATTGGCCTGAACTTCTGGAGGTTGTGTTAGCTTCTTCGACGCAAACATTCCTCAACCTCCTTGGAATTCAAGACCTCCAGCTGGAAGCTACTTACATTGCGCATCATGCCGTCATCGTCTCGATCGTAGGGATTGAAGCCGTATTGACGCAGTACGTAGAAGAGCATCGCCTTTGTTGTCGGAACTTCTAGGGTCCCGCACTCCATTTCATATTCATGCTCAAGCTGCTTTCTGCGCCATTCATTGAGAGTGGTTGCCGCTGACAACTTCACCGTGATTTCTTCATCCCAATCATCATCGGGCGGTATGGCCTGATCAGGCTTGGCTAACACCTTTGGAGTCGCCATGCGCGTCAGTACAAAATCGGAGAAGCGCTTTTTCTCGAAGTCGTAGGCTCTGACGTGCCAGCGATGCCCGTCACTGACCAGTGCGGTTGGAACCAGCGTGCGCTCGCTGTCTATGCCGGAACTGATGGATGCATAGACGCAATGTAATGCTGAATTAGTCGTTATCGCTTGAACCACTGTTCGAACAATCCGTTTGTCGAGAGGACGGGAAGACACCGACACCGTCGAAACTTCCGGAAGCTCTTTAATCCAAATTTCTTCCTTGGTTCTGAAGCCTCTAGAGAACATCTCAAGATGCATGAAATATTCAGATGCTTCGCCTGAAATCAGTTTGGGTTTAAAGCCTGGACTAGTGACGTACGCACGTTCCCTTGGGTCATACTGCATGTTTCCAGGGCAGCCGTCCAAATAGTTGGTCAGATCATTCGTGGCTTGCTGCGGCGAAATTCCAAACTGATTCTGCAGTTGTGGGCGACCAACGTGCCCACTCCAATTGAGGCAAAACTCGATGAACTCGAAACGTCGTTTGATGCTTGTTTTTAGGTCTTTGAATGGGTTCAAGGCGGTTTCCTCCCGTTGTACCAGAGTGTAGCACCTTGACAAAAATTACTGAAGTCCTATTTTATGTGGTAGACATACTAAATCTTACCGCCTTGTGCTGCGCGAGGTGTCATGAATAGGAGCTGCCATGCCTTGGCGACACAATGTTGCGCAGAAGCGCATAACAAAGCTGATTGATGAAGCGCCCGCTATCGAAGTCCAGAAGTTCCATGAGGACTACCTTCCCCAATTCTTGGAGAGACGCAAAGCGCTGCTAGCGGAGGGTCATCAGGGAACTCCTCCGCTCTATGAGCTGCCCAAGGGTCGCGCCGTCGTTGTGGACGCGGTGCATGTCTATGTGACTTTGGTGAACTACGACGACTACCGAATGGAAGAGCACAGGGAAACGGAAGCATCGCATGCGAAGGCGCTGAAGTTCTTACATCTGCACTATAGTGCTTGCGACCGTGCGATGGAGTTCAGCCCCGCTCAGAGGGTGGATTTTCATGGCGGCCGGATGCATGCTGTCGTTGTCGCGGAAGGGGAAAACGGCGTCACTGAGGAAACTGTGTCAAACGCCTTGGCCTTCGTACGAGACCTTCGTTATGTTGCTGAGCAGGCTAACAAAGAACTCGCAGATGGTGAATTTGAAGCGCGTTTCCGTATCGGAGTAGATGCAGGGCGCTGCGTTGCGATCAACAATGGGACCGGGCACGAGCAGGAGCCTATGTTCCTGGGCAGTCCAGCGAACCATGCAGCCAAGCTAGCAGATGGTGACGAACCAGGCATCTATCTTTCAAATCGCGTGAGGGCTGCAATAGGCCAAGCTGAACTTAGTTCGAGCTTCGAATCCCTGCTCCAGTTGGACGAGGCGACCTATGGGCGTCTTGTCGCATCAAGGGATGTCCGAGAGGGCATCGAGCTCGGCTTCGATCAGATGCCGCGCTCACTTGACGGGGTGATCAATGAATGGCGGACGGCCATCCAAGCACGTTCAGTGCCCGATCCGACCAATCCGAATTTTGTATTTCACTACAAGCGCCCGCCGCTTGCTGAGATTAAGTTCGAGGACATCTCTCCGAGCAAGTCGATTAGGATGCCGCTTGCATCAATCTATGCTGACCTGTCGGGATTCACGGACTACATCGACCGTGCTATCGCGCTTGGCATGATCGCCGATGCCGTCAAAGCCCTGCATGTGTTCCGAGAAGAGTTCCAAAACGTCGTTCATGATGACTTTGGCGGCCGCAAAGTGCGATTCATTGGAGACTGCATTCATGCATTGCATGCGGAAGGTGATCACCGCGAGACAAGCTCTGAAGAAACTATAATGGAAGCAGCCAAGTGTGCTGGCGCAATCCGGTCTTCGTTTGAGCTGTGCAAGTCGGCTTTGATGGGCGTGAATGAATTGGGATTGGCCATTGGTGTTGAGTACGGTCAGACGCCTATCTCCAAGATCGGAATACAAGGTGACCGCTCGGTTCGTGTTGCATCAAGCAAGACCACGAGCGTCTCTGAAGCTATGCAAAAATCCTGTGATCATAACGAAACGCGTTTTGGACCAGAGGTGCTCAAACTTGCTCCTGTGGCTTTGAACGATCTGATTTCCAGTGACGGGATGGCCGGGGACCTTCAGTTTGACGATGTCAGCACAGCCGTAAGTGCTCCGGCAGTCGCGGAAGTTGCCGCACCATACGCGCGAGCCCACGCACCTTCGGTTGTTACGGATACGCGCGCGCACTTTGAGAAGAAATGAACTCGCTTGATGAACTACTCCAACAGGTACCCGAATGGGTTGAAGTCGAGTCCAGAAAATCAAAAAAGGCAGTAATCAGGGCTACCTGTGTTCGCGATAGCGGAGCGCTTGGTGACGTTTATTCACTCGCAGTCGAGCAATTGGCTTCTGATCAAATAAAAATCTATGAGACCAAGGCCGAACAGAAGTTGCCGAAGTGTTGCGTCGAGCGTCACATCAATTCCGACTCTAGCTTCTGCTTACATTTGGACTCCTCGAAGCCAGTTGGTAGCCCAAAAGCCGCGCGCGATTGGTGGAATAGTCTGGCGAGATATCTTTCCAATCAAGAGTACGCAGCCAGATTTGGTCGTTGGCCGATCAACCAAGGCTTAAGCCACGGAGATGCGGCTACCACTCAAGTTGAAATGGAACGCCTGGCAGACACTGTTGGTTGGACAGACGAAGTTTTAAGCTCGATCTTTCGAGGGACGGGATTTCTACACGATGCGCCGCTTCGGTTAAGCAAGGACAAATCAAGATTTGTGAACCTGAGAACACCTTGCCCTCGCGGATGCAAGAGGCTTCATTTTCCATACCGCAAGAGATCCTGTGAACGTCACGAGTGCAAAACCGATTGCCAAAGAGACCATCACCCAATCTTACGCGCAAGTTGCCCGAACCGGGACGTTATTGAGAGGCTTAATCGTCTTGAAATCAAACGCCGATCCCGAGAACGGGAGTTACTGAACGATCTCAAGCAGTCAAAAACGTCGTGTTGCGGGACCATGAAGGACTGTCCTTTGGCTTAGCCGTGGTCTGAGCAGGCTGTCTCTCAGCAAGACTGGGGCGGTGAGTTTTGCTTGAAATGTGGCGCCTCGAAGCGCGATTGCGCCGCAGTGCGCTAAAGAATCTGAACATGGGCATCGTATCAGCCGAATTTTCATCCTATGTTGGTTGAAAGAGAGATCAAGGAGCGGATACCTAGTGCAGATCCAATGCAACCATAGGCAAGACGGAGAGTGCATCCCAAGGTGGGTTTGCGCACCGACTTTGATGCATATGGCTGATGCAACACCAACTTTGCGCTCCGATGAAGACCTCCGTCTGAGAGATCGCGTTGCGAATGCGCTCTTGCAGACTGTGCCTCTAAGGCGATTGGAGGGCATTGGGTTTTTAGGAGCGATCGACTACGCAAAAAAAGGTTCGGGTCGACAGCCCCATCGGCGTCGCCACAACCGCAAAGAGCATTCGATTGGTGTGGCGAAGCTAGCTGAAACCTATGCCCTTGAAGTTGAGATAGAAGAAAGAGATCGTAAGACACTTGTATGCGCCGCGTTGCTCCACGATATCGGACACGGCCCGCTGTCTCATACTTTAGAACCAGTTTTTGAAGAACGATTTGGGATAAACCATCACCGGACAACCCGAGACATTGTCAAAGGCTCCACCCGATTTGGGTCGCAGATTCTCGACATCTTGAAGGAGTTCGAAGTTGATCCCGATGACGTGCTTGCTTTGATCGAAGGGCAACATGATGGAAAGCACGCCTTTTTGTTCTCTGCGCCGATCAATATCGACACGCTCGAAGGCATTACGCGATGTCGGGCATTCGTAGGTCCGAGGTCCGCCTTTGGAAGTGCAAGCGCTGCAGTCAGGCGTTGGGCCACATCAGGTCGACTGCCCCAGAATGACTTCGATGATTTTTGGTCGTTAAAGAACAGTGTCTACAATCTGGTGATCAATGCTCCGCTTGGCCGACTGCTTGATACGGTCGCTCAGTCCTATATGGCGGCCAACATCGACAGATTTGGGCCAGACGATTTTCTGAAGACCGAGAGAAGCTTTAGGGCTTCGCATGCGGAACTCTTTTCCTATTTGAATATCGTAGTCAACGACGAGGACGATTTACGGTCGCGGTTGCCGAAATCTTGGTTGGCCGTTGATGTCAAAATTAATGATCGTAAGTTCTTCGTGGACGAAAGCGTCGAACTTGCTGCTCCCCATCAAATCGACGCACGATACAAGCAGACCCGCTCTCGCTATTCCGTGAAGCTCGAAGACCTCATTCAGGGATAGTTCGATGAAGAGTGGTGATACGTCGCCGATTTTAGCGGCTTGCAAAACCGAGTCCGAGCGCCAACTGAGCCAAATGCGGAAAATCGCAACGGACATGTTTGGAGATCACCCGAACTATCTCTTCGGCGTAAACGGAAGTGTCGCCCGGCGGGAGTGCACAAGTGGTTCGGATGTAGACCTTTTTTTCTTGATCAATGGCAAAGTCACTATTTCCGACGCGCGCAAGGCGCAGGATGCTTATCGGTCAAAGCTGAAGGATGTAGGGCTTGTTATGCCTGCTCATGGGGGAGTTTTTGAAAACCCGTTGAAGATCAACAATCTCCTTAGGACCATTGGGGGAGACGAGGACACCAACGAGTTCATCACACGTCGCATGTTATTTCTGCTCGAAGGTGAGTGGACCTTCAATCGACAGCTGTTCGAGCAGACGCGCACCCGATTGATTGAGCGCTACGTCGCAGACGACTTAGGCGATCACAAGTTAAGCCTCTTTCTTTTGAATGACGTGATCAGGTACTGGCGCACGATCTGTGTGGATTTCGAGCATAAGACGGCGGCGGCAGACAAGCCGAGAGCAATCCGCCTCATTAAGCTGCGGTTTTCCCGCATGCTTCTTTACCTGGGAGGGGTCGCAGCGGTCAGCCAAACGAAAGGACTTGAAGTCGCTGAGAAGCGTCAGAGGCTTGAAGAGCTTTTTGCAATGTCGACGATCGCGCGCTTGCAGGCAATTTTTGGCCCGGCAATAGAAAAGCCGCTTGCGCGATACGGCCGGTTTCTTGCGCAACTCGATGACGCGGACATCCGTACGCAGCTCAAGCTACCAGGCGAACAGGGTTTGCAAACCGCCGCCTATCAGGGCCTGTCCGACGAGGCGCGCGAGTTCAAAAAAGACCTGCTCGACATGTTGATGGATGGGCTTGGAGCAGAGCACGATGTCGTCAAAGCGCTCCTGCTTTAAGCTGAGAGCATGGATCAAAGCTCTGCGTTGAAGATGCCGATATCGCTAGTTTTCCTCAGGCATGCCAGGACGCCTTGGAACAGTGATGGGCTGACGATGGGACAGTCGGACATCCCGCTTTCTGATCTCGGAAAAACGGAAGCGGACCTGGCGGCGACTGCCTTGCAAGAGTATCCGATTGACATGATCGTATGCAGCCCGCTGACTAGATGCCTAATGACGATTGCGCCGTTTCGCGCAACTGGCGATCATGAGTTCGTCTTAGAGCCTAAATTGGCTGAACGAGCTTGGGGCGTTTATGAAGGTGTCCCCAAATCGCAACGAGGTGTCGAGAAAGACCCTGAACTTGGTGAGACGGAGGGTGAATTCCGGCGTCGCGTCACTGAAGCTCTAAGCGCGCTACCAATCGAGAGAAATATCCTCTTGGTCTCACATTCCGGAGTTTTTCGCGAAATCTGCAACCTCGGTTACATTCCTAGTGTAGCTCATGCGAAGCTTCCGCACGCAATTCCTCTAGCTCTTAGTCGTGTTGCAGCGAATGTCCGCAATCTGGGCTGCACGCACAGCAATTGAAGGCTATCATCAACGGCAGCATTGGGCCGTCCATGAAATCATACGCCTCGACGAGCTACTTACTTGGCGTTACGCTTACCAAGTAGCGAAACAGCATCATAACCCAGGCGGTAGCTTGGCTTCAACGGGCGGGCGCTTTGAAAGTGATGCAGATGGATTTGGAACGTTGTCGCGACCTGCCGATCAGGATATTTGCACAATGCAAACGATCTTGATCCCACTTTGCATCTGTCCGCTTAAAAAGGGTGGTTGCGTTATGAGCCACAGCTTAATGCGCCGATGTCATTTGAACGCCCCAGCGGAGAAATCATTGAACCACCAGCGTTTTTTACCGACCTTGGCACCATTCCCAAGATCTTCCGCATCGGACGTCTGTTTCAACCCGAAGCGCTTCCAGCCTTTGCGTTGGTACATGATTGGGTGGTGCGGATGAACAATTGCAGAGAAAACCGCCACGACTTTCTTGGCAGCATTCGCATCCAGCAAGAAACTTTAAAAAACCTGGATGGAGGCCCATCCACGAGATCGCTCTAAGTTGTTGTTTTATCTGTCGCGTTTAGCATTGCATACTCGGCGGTCGCGGGCTGGATATTGTTATCGCTTTGCCTCTTGCCCTCCGACCTTGGAAGAAGTGCGCGCGGCGCAGGAATCTTTGTGACCCTTACGCCCGGCCTCTAGGTGTCGGCGCGCGCGGGCAGGCCAAGATATCGACGCGCATTTCCGTCAAAGAATTTTTGCGCCCAGAGTTCACGCGTGCTCTCATCGACTTCTAGGTGATCGAAAAAGTCGTAAAACGCGTTCAGATATTCGCGCGTGCGCCCAATGGCACGAGGCATAGACCAATCTGTCCCATAACAGACTTTGTCCCGGAAATGGTGTTTCGCCCCAGCGGGTTTGTCTTGGGTCAGCTGTTGCATCAGGCGAGCAACAAAGCGATCATGTTGCATCCCTGCATGCCCGTGGTCTTCGTGCAAAATTTCAAAGATGTATCCAAGCCCCATGTACACATTGTCATAGTCTTCGACCATTTTGATAGCGCGGTAGGCAAAGGTTTGTTCAAATTCTGCATCTGTGGCCGCCGCCCATCCGAACCAATCGACACCGGTAGTTCCTCCTCCGTGACCTAAAAAAAGCCATAGATTTTGTGCGTCATAGGTGTCCATAGCATGCCGCCAAACGCCTGGATCAGAATAGACTCCAAACCCTCTTTCCACTTCGAACCCAATCGGTGTGCAATGCGTAAACAAGCGCAGGTCATTGCGAGCGAAAAAGGGGAGAATTTCGGACATGGCCCGTTGCGCATGTGCGCTTGGAGCAGGCTGTACAGCCCTGTTTCGATACGCTTGATCGACGGTCTCAGACGGGTTGATCGGGGTATGAATGGCAGGGTCATCAATGGCTCTAAAACCAAGGGGGGGATAAATTTTGAACCCCTTGGCGCCGTTTTCCAAACCGTGGCGTATGTAGGATTTCCAATCCCCGGAGCGAAATGGGTCCACGGCTCCAAAGGAGATCAATTGACCATCTGTGTGTTTGGCCAGTTGACCCATACGCGTCATTTGCTGTTTGAACTCAAAATACGGAAGATCGAAGTTCCGCCCGTGACGCTCTGCATAGGCCTCATACATGTCCATTAACAGGCCGACATAATGTGTCGCATCGTAACCCTCATCGGGTTTGTGTCGATTATAATCGATTTCCAAAACGCGGAACCGAGCCTTTTCCGACAGGGCCATGACGGCAATAAAAATAAGGACCTGAGACAGGTTTTCCAACTGAGAGTCATCGATGCCAAACAGGCTTTTCATCGCGCCGTCTTCGGGGCTAGGGTCCAGTTCAAGATGCAAATGCGCCGCGTCGTGCAGGAAATCCTCGCCTTCCACTGCCTCGCCTGCGCGGGTGAAGGCGTCTGCGAACAATCGGTCCAATACGTCGATGCCGATGTTTTTGTCGTCAAAGACGGAGGCCTCTCGTATTTCTTCGCTCAGGATCCTTGTACTGACTGGGTCGCCTTTGGATTTGTCATGCCCGGTGGCCTCGGCCAAGGCATCGATGCCAGAAAGTGCTGCATTAAATCGGTCGTGATCTTCGGGGGATCGTTCTGCCTGGCGCTGGTATCTGCGGATCCAAAACCGCAGCCGACGACTTGTTGCATCCATTAAAGCTTCGGTATCGCGGGCCATCAGGGCCTTGACCAATTTATCTTCGAGAGGATCTTCGTCATCCGGTCGTCCCAGATCTGAGACACCTGTTATTGCAATAGCGACCTTTTCCAGACCTTTGGCTAAAAGCTTGGGCACGCCAAACGCATATAGGATCTGCGCAAGCGGCAAATACTGCGCATTAAAAAGATGGATATGCATATCAATAAAGGGACGTTGTGTGGGCAAAACGGGACCTGGTCTTTACGTTGTTTTCGCCACCAAGTTGAAACGAACGATGACCGTAAAGCAAGGATTTGCTGAACAACAACCTTGGGAAAAGCCGCTCACTCTAGCGTCTGTTCGCGCAAGATACCTACTTTGCCGCGACTATTGGCGACACGGCCTTCATCGGTGAGGTTGGATGCACGCGGCGAAAACGCCGCAAGTGCACCCAAGTGAGAAAAGCTTATCAATGGCTGCTGTGACGATGTCGATTGCCGCGCAATATGAACATCTGCGCGTGCGTGAAAAGTCTCTGCGTCAGCAACAGTCAAAAAATGAATGTCGTTTTTTGTCCCGCAGAACGCTAGTTCTCCAACCCCCTCGTTTTGCCATCGTGGCGAACGGCCGCTATGGCGGGCTTGCACTCGTAGCATGGCCCATAGTTGGTCAATGTCGGCTTTGGCCGTCCATAAAAATGCTTAGCGTCGGTTCTGCTCACGAAAGCGCCGCCTCCGAGGTCGGCTTCGAGACCAAACCTACCGGATGCTACGACGCAACGAAAGTCGGCTACAGGCAGCCGACTTGCCTTTTTTGTACGCGCGACCATCGCCGTGGACGAAGCCAACGATGCCGCCTTTTATGCTGTTCTTCCGGTTGGACGAGATCAACCCGGTCAGTCAGCGAGTTCCGCTTTACAAGTCCAGTACCTTCAACGCGCCCAGTTTTGGTATCCGCGTAACACCGCCCGAACCGTAGTTTCGCCACATTTCCCCACTAGCTCCGTCACATGGCATTATCTAACAAAATTTGGGCAACCTTTCTCGGCGGGTCCTGTTTCATCTTCGGGACCTGCGCCTTATTTGGGTACTTTCCGGGAGAAAGCATCGGCGTCAGGATGTTTGCACAATTGGCCGAAAGGTACGGTGCTGTCGACACGGGTCTCGGCACCTTATTTGTTGGAGTGATCTTGACCCTCTGGATTCTTTTGTCGGGCTACGGGGGTGCCCATGACGGTGGTATCGGCTGCGACAGTGGAGGCGATGGCGGCGACTAACCAAAACTCAGGTTGTTTGGTCTGATCCGCCAATACCGGCGAAACGAGACAGCCACAGTCAAAGCGCCGAGACTGCCTTCAGTTTCCGTTTAGAACGTTTTGTTTTGGAAGTGATCAAAGCGGCCCTTCAGAAGCCGCGTTAAAGGCCCGCTTCGTCCGCGAAATGTGAATTCGCACCCTTCTAGATTGTGCAGTAGCAGCGAATGTCAGCTCTGATGGGCCGCGCCGCAGCATCTTGACCCAATAGCCAAGGTCCGCAATGGGCCGGTGCAACTTGCAGGCCTGCGGACCTTCGACGAGCAACTTCCCAGGCTCATTGGAATTGAATTGCATAGCTCCAACTGTCGTCATGAGAATATGCTCCACCAATGAAGTGGATCAGGCAATGGCCCGCCTCGAGCAGGTCCTTTGTTCGATTGTGTGTGAAAGGTGCAGGCAGTTGAGCTTTGTTGCCATGTGCAACATTGTTTCGAAGTTGAGCATAGCTCCGTCCCAACAGTGTTTGCCAGGAAGAGACCACGACATCTTCACTGTCCCATTTCAATCCGCCATTTTCTTTCGCCACCAAGTACTGAGGAAGCGTTTCTTTAAGGATCTGGAAACCTGAGCCCTCGAAATCAAAATCGGCAAATGGATACATGTCTTCCAATGACTGACCGATACGGTTCCAGTTAACACCCCTTATGACCCTTGTTTCTCCATCCACATGCGCAAAGTCTTGGTCAAGATTGACCAAAAAAAACTCCATTTTGGCAGCTAAGAGTATGAATTCTGCGATTTTGTCGTCCAAGTTGGCCTCCTATTGAATTCGCACACTAAATCTCGGGCTTGACTCAATTGCATCTCGGAGTCGCGCCAGAGCGCTTGGTCGCGTTCAGAGTGCTTCCCAATTGCAGCACACTCCATGAATGTCTGGTGTGCGAGCTGCGACTGCAGCATCCAGCAGATGTGTCGAGAGTCCGGATTGGGCCGTGGGAAGGGGGGCATAGACTATTGGTAGTGGCAGCCAGCAGACCGTTCTGAGGGCCTCAGATACCATCCAGTGGCATTGTGGTGCGAAAAACCGCTGAAAGCGCACTTATGCAACCCCACACCTGCGGTTCCAATATTTGCAGCAATCTCGACCCGTCAGGGTGTTTTCGGCTGGCCAGCTACCACCTCTCCGCGAAGACGATCAAACGCAGCGCCGGGCGCTCCGCCACGGCAGCCGCCGCCTACCGTGTCGGGGAGCGCATCGAGTGCCAGCGTGAAGGCCGCGTCCACGATTACACCCGCAAGCAGGGCATCAAGGAGACCTTCATCGTCACCCCAGAAATGCCCCAGCCTAGGCGCAGGACCGCTCTCGCCTTTGGAACGAGGTCGAGGCCAGCGAGACCCGCCGCAACTCTGTCACTGCCCGCGAATGGGAGCTGGCTCTGCCGTCCGAGATCAGCGACGAAGACCGGTCGCAGATCACCCGTGACTCGCCCAGGAGCTGGTCAGCCGCTATGGCGTGGCCGTCGATGTGGCGATCCACGCCCTGCGCCGCGAGGGCGATCAGCGCAACCATCACGCCCATGTCCTGACCTCCACCCGCAAGCTGGAAGCGGATGGCTTCACCGCCAAGACCCGCGTGCTCGATTCCGCCAAGACCGGCGGTGTCGAGATCGAGCAGATGCGCGGCCTCTGGGCCGAGTTGCAGAACCGGGCCCTAGAGCGGGCAGTAGAGGTGGAGCGTGTCGATCACCGGTCACTGGAAGCGCAGCGCGAAGCTGCGCTGGAGCGGGGCGATCAACTCTCCGCCGAGGAGCTGGACCGCGATCCGGAGCTGAAGCTAGGACCAGCGGCGAACTCCATGGAGCGCCGGGCTAAGGCGATGGCCGAGCGAGAGGGCCGGGAATACACACCTTTCACCGAACGCGGAGCCGTGGTCCGTGCCGCCCGCCAGGCCCGCGCTGCATTACGTGAAATGCGCGAGCGGCTGGACATCGCGCGCGAGACCTACGGCATCGAGCGCGAGGCCGGGCAGGGCCGTGTCTCTGCTGGTCTGGCAGCACTCAGGGCCGCGACCGCGACCGAAACCCGGAAGACTTCCGGGAGCGTCCGGCGCGTGTCGTGGGCCAGTCACGGGAACAGCACGACACGCCGAAGCTGGAAGGCCGCAATTATGCGCGGGAGCGGCTGAAGGAAATCATGGAGAAGGACGCAGGGCGCGACGGCCTGGCGGCGGTTCACAGCGAGTAAGACATAGACGAGGACAATGGGCGTAAGCCGTGAGTGCATGAGCGGCTGAGAGACGTGCTGAAAAAGCCGCGCGAAAAGCTGGAGATCGAAGACGAGCGCGACCGGGAAAAGGATCAGGAGGTCGAGAAGGATCGTGACATTGACCGCGATCCGGGCCTCAGTCACTGATGGCCGTCATTGGAGGCAACTTACAGAAATCCACGTATCTGTGCCTCAATCCTTTATCGTTCCCAAAAGCCTTGTAAAGTCATAATGTGCAGTGGAGGTACGTCCAGCTAAATCAGTGTGGAGTTGTGAAATGCGCTTGAACAGACGACATTTCCTCAGAGGAAGCGCGGCCAGCTTGACATGTGGTTGTTTGCCTCAGTTTGCCCTAGGAGAGTCTCATATATCTGGCGAAATAGAACCGCCGATAGAAGACTTCGGTTGCTCCGCCCTCGATCCATTCAGCGATCAGATGCAGATCATCGACTTCTCGTCAGAACAGCAACAGGTCATTCAAGACCTACAGATAAGTGATTACGGCACTTTCGTATTTGCCAAACGTTGGCGACAACGCGACGGGCTTACACCGAATAGTGGTAAGATTACGCTTGGATGCGGTTTCTTTAATGGGAAGCCAGAACAGCATGCACTCGTAGTCAATGCGGCAAACGATTGGCTTGATGGCAGACTTGGACAGCTAATAGACTTTCGTTTCGACGTCCCAGTTTCCGATGCCCATATTCGGATTCAGTTGGGCGGAAACAGGAACAACTCTTATGTAGGTCGCGACAACCTCCGTATTCCAAAGGAAGAGCCGACAATGAGGCTGGCCAATTTCAATCGGCCATCAACAGTAAAGCATGAATTTGGCCATGCGCTCGGGTTACGCCATGAGCATCGATTTCCTGGCGCTATCAGTTTTCGCGAAGATGTTGTGGTTGAGGAGATGAGACGTCGGCACGGCTGGTCGCAAGCTCAGACCTACCGGAATATACTGACGCCGCTAGATAGCTCTGCAAAGTGTATTGGCGATCCTGATCTGAATGAAACTTCGATAATGATGTACACGATACCAAGCCGTTGGACGCAAGATGGAGCGAGTTATCAGAGAGCTGGTATAATTACAGAAAGAGACAGAAGATGTCTTATTGGCGTTTATTCTGCTTGAGTCAGGTGAAACCTTTTACCTCACGTTTAGCATTTATCTTATTTCTCCCGATGCCATTCTTGGCGATGCCCGTAGCGTCTCAGGATAGCGCACCCTTGCAAGCAATGGTCTTCTTTTGGGCGCAAGACTCTGAACTTACAGGTCAGGGCAGTGTAAAGCCACTGGGAAGCGGGTTCATTGTTGACCGCTCTGGTATCGTCATGACCGCTCGTCACGTACTGGAGCGGCGAGTGGTGGGTGAGGACATTGTTATTACGATTTCCTCGAAGAATACCTTTCCTGTCCCAATAGATGAGGGTGATATTGTATGCGCGGCTGGCAACCAAGATGTTTGCATCGTCCGTATACCAACGGATGCAATTCCGCCTACGCTACAAGGTTTTTTTGAAATTGAGTGTGGGGTACTAGACGTCGGTGTTAGGTTAAGAGCTCTAGGGTTTGCCGGGGGTGCGAACCGTTTCGCCGGTGTGATTCAGCCGGGAGGGGAGGTTGTTGGTGCCCCGATGATAAACCGCCTTGTCCCGACGGATATTGACTTGGTCCCAACGATGAGTGGAGGCCCAGTATTAAATGAGGTGGGGCGTGTTGTTGGCCTTGTAAAAGGTGCTGATAGCACCTCGCCCAATTTGACCTTCATAACGCCCATGACGAGTGCAGCACCAACTTTACTTGGCTTTGGTATTGCTTGCGATGTGCTGGCTCCCAACGATGTCGTTGTAGTGACGCCCCCATCGACGTCTGAAAAGCCCGTCTACTTTTGGGATGGATTGGCGAATATACTCCGAGGAGATGATGATTCCGTCATTGCGGTGAGACCCGAAGCGAGCCCAGTTCGCAGGGAACGTAATGCCAAAGTTCGACGTGACGTTTTTGGGACGCTTTCCGAAGTCTCCGACGAATCAGAGATCGTGGAACTCGTGCGGGCTGTTTTGATGAAGATATGGCGCGACTCCTCTAGCGTGTCTGATAGCGGAATTGCTCCTCCGTCGGTTAAAGAGATAAACTTGTGGGCTTTTGTGGAGCCGACAGGGGCCGATATTCCAGTAGAAGACTATCTACAGTCTTGCTCAGATTCGCGAGAGCTATTGGCGTTCATGAGAACCCAACTTGAAGCAACGATCGCCTATAAAACCATTGTAACAATGCTGTATGGTGCGGAAGCTGAACAGTTGGTTGCGTACTGGGGGCGCGTACCGTTCCCAACGGCTAGTGCCGTAGGTGACAGTCCTGATAACCCACTTCAAAATCGGAGCGAACTGGCTTTAGATGCATTGTTATCCTTTGGTGTTTTTGACGAACAATACGCGGCCATAATCGCATCGCTTGATGAGGCGGAGCCAGAGTGGCAAGGAAGAATATCCAACTGGGCAAAAATGCTGCTCACTTACGATCAGTTACTCAGCGACACGCATCCTGAAAGATTCTGGTCAGAGATTCCAATTGAGTTCGATATCAATGCGTCCAGCTCTTTTGGCTGTGAACGGTCTGCAGAACTTCGAGGATGGTTTGAGTTCGATATGGAGACTCAAGAGGGGACACCAACCTCAGTGCATGTACATCACGGCGCCGATGCTGACGGGCGCGATTTTCATGATTCAATTTTCGCGTTTTGGGCGCGACGTGACGTTGCTGAAACATCAGATGAATTACGCATCTTTCTTGAAGCTCTAAAGCGAGACTATGAAGGTACGCACACCGGGGGCTATGAGCTGATTGATCTAGTGCGGAAGAAAGATGTTGAGAGCAATGCCAGCTGCGAAGGCGAAAGTGCAGTTAATGAGTTTGGGATCATTCGAGATGAGTGTGTTGAATTCTAGTTTGCGCTCCTTTTTGCCTAGGCTTACCCTCGATTTTACATCAGGAGAGCGCAATTTGAAGAAAGTGAAAGTTGTTTTTTGGATTTTGGCTAGCTTTTCTTTGGTGACACCGTCGTTCGCCCAGGAAGCAGCCCCGCAATCTGCGATGGTATTTTTCTGGGCAGCAGATGCCGAGCAGCTAGGGGCGAGTAACTTGAAACCTCTGGGCAGCGGTTTTCTCGTTAGCAGACAAGGCGTTGTCTTGACCGCGAAACACGTTATCGAGGCTGTCGAACCCGGTGAGCGGATCATTGTTTCGATCTCAGGAAAATCCGCATTCCCAGTTCCAATCGACGAAACCGATGTCCTTTGCGCCATGGGGAATCGGGACATTTGTGCCGTCAGAGTTCCATCGGGGACCGTACCAACGACACTCGACAGAGTGTTCGCTCTAGAATGCGGAGCCCTGGGTCCCGGAACGCAGCTTCGTGCCATGGGCTTTACCGGAGGAGCTGACCGGTTCGGAGGTGTCATACAGCCAAGTGGTGAAGTCGTTGGCGACGCGATGAGAGCCGGGTTGATACCCACTGATCTAAATATGGTTCCCACAATGACAGGTGGCCCTGTGCTCAACAGCAGAGGCAATGTTGTCGGTCTGGTCAAGGGTGCGGACAGTAGCAGTAACAACCTTACATTTGTGACACCGGTGGTTAGCATCAAACCGATTTTGGAAATTCTAAACATTCAATGTGAACATCAAACTTACAAGCTTACACTTGATAGTGACAGAGCGGGTTTAGCCCAACCTGTTGCACGGCCAAATGCTGAGACATCGTTTGATGATATCGAAATTGAAATAACGTATATTCTTAATGAGCCTACAGAAGTGGGTGACCTCAGGATAGTTGCCCAATTGACAAATACATCGGATCAAACCGTTCAAATATTGCGCTTTATCCCTTCCCCTCGGCTAGTCGACAACATGGGAAACGAGTATTCGTTTGTTGGGGCATCAGGTCTAACCCGATGTGTTCACCAGCGATTGACCGACGGGAGGTTCAACGACTACCCACCAACTGTCCCGAAATGTAAGCAGTATGACGACAACGCCCAATGGTCGAATTCCCTTCCTAGTAGATCTCCGATGACCATGGCATTGATTTTCTCCGAGTCCTCTGACGGTACATTTAGTGAGGAGTTGGCCAAAATGGCAACTAGTGCGACGCTCGATCTGCGGTTCGTTCACTCGAGGGATCAGTTCAAAACTATAATATTGGACGAGGTAATCGTGCCGGATATTCAGATTCCAACGGATACAGAGCAATGACGTTCTATCGCACCGTCGTGGTGTTGGTCGCTTTTTTCTACGCTGCCGAGCTTGCATCAGCGGAAGAAGTCGCTGCCGAGCCACCAGTACCAAGTCGCTGTGCCCCGAGTGGTCAGGTCGATCAGTGCCCAAAGGTTGTGGAAGTTGGCGGATTGCGGGTCGAGATGATCCGAATAATTCGTGAGCCAAACTTAGATCGACATTATCGTGCGATTCTAAGTATCACTAACCTGAGTGAACTAGATACGAAAGGTGCGATCTACTACCCAACCCCAGAGCTAGTTGACCAATTTGGAAATCCATACTTTGTCGTTGCCGCATCTGGAGTTCCCTTTTGCGCCGATGAGGGGATTGCGCCGCGTTTTGGAAATGAGATGGTTTTTTTTGATGTTCGCGATTGTCATAGCCGCGATGCGCTACAAATTGCGATTAGCTTTCCCAACAAAGTGCCCATGACTGTCAGTCTAGTTTTTTCCCCCAATAACTCACGAATCTATAGCAACGAATTGGCTAAATTGGCATCCCATGCTTCACTTAGATTTCGGTTGATGGCCGAAAATACCGAGCCAAGCCGAAACAGAATTCACGAAATTTTCTTCTCCAACGTACGTCTACCTAGGGAAGAATAATCTGAGAATCGTGTTGTGGATCAGGTCAGTTGCTACATGTGCACGTTGCAGCATGGCCGATAACGGTCGATTTAGGTGAAAAACTCGACCTACTACATCTTGTGTTTAGCCGACGCGCGGTCTCTCAACCCGCTGTAATCGCGGTCAAAGGCAGTGTTTTTGGTAGTTGCCAATTGCTGGCTTTGCGAACCTCAGCACGGGACCATTTTGGCAAGACGTTTTAGGTTCAGGGCGGTGGCGGCGAGGAGGAATTCTTCGTTGGCTCCTTTGAGACCTCGTAGCCGGAGGCGCTTGAAGTCGAGATGTCGTTTCAGATGGGCGAACAACATCTCGACTTTCTTTCGTCGTCGTCGGCTCTCGTCGTAGGCTGCCGTATCGCGCAGCTCGCGAACGGCTTGGCGCGCCTCTTCATCCATGTGGCGTGTGACAGTTCGGAACGGTGCGTCGGTGCAAGCCTTCTTGATTGGGCAAGCCCCGCAGGTTTCTTTCCCAGCAAAATAGCTCTTGATCCGATCGTCCTTTCTGATCCGCCGCAGCGGCATTTCGTGACCTTCAAGACAGGTGTAACTGTCGGTCTCGGGATCGTACCGGAAATGACTGAGGTCATATTTGCCCTTGGTCTGATGTTGGCGATCCAGCACCGGCACATGCGGCGTGACTTCGTGCTTCAGGAGCCAGGCTAGGAATGGGCCGGTGCCGTATGAGCCATCGGCTGCAATTCGATCAGGGCGAAAGTCATGGCGGTGGCGGCTGCGCTCCAGCATCGCCTTCGCCGCGACGATTTCCTGGCTCAGACGGGCGGGCGTGGCTTCAACATCCACGATGATGCCATGGTCAGTATCTACCAGATAGTTGGTCTCGTAACTGAATCGGCCAGGACCATCCTTTAGCGACCATGCCGCTTCAGGATCGGTTTCCGAGATATATTTTGGCGGTTTTTTCTTGGGGCCTGGTTGCGTTGCCTCATCTGCGTCAGCCAATTTTGCCAGATAGTCGGCGACAGGGCGCTGCACCTGTTCCTTGAGAGACCAGATTTTCTCAACCGTATCTGGCGCATCCTTACGATCCCGGTTTGCATCTGCTTCGATGGTGCTGCCGTCGATGGCTGCGTCCGTGCCACCCACAATCCCAAAACCGACGCACTTTTCCACGACGCTCTCAAACAGGCGGCGCAGCACATCGCCATTGGCAAAGCGCCCGTGTCGGTTCTTCGAAAAAGTCGAGCGATCCGGCACCCGGCCTTCCAGGCCCAACTTGCAGAACCACCGATACGCCAGATTGAGGTGGACCTCATCGACAAGCCGTCGCTCGGACCGGATGCCGTACAAATAGCCAATCAGCAGCATGCGCAGCATCAACTCAGGATCGACAGAGGGGCGTCCTGTGTGGCTGTAGAGCGTAGCCAGCTCCTGGCGGGTCGCGTCGAAGTCCAACAGCCAGTCGATCCGACGCAAAAGGTGGCCCTGCGGGACATGATCCTCGATCCGGAACCGATAAAACAGGTTCTCCTGCGTCTCCAGCCGTCCCATCATCGCTCGATCCTCCTTGCCAATATAGCAAGTGAATCAGCCACTTCAGCCTCGATCAAGCCCGGAGTTTTTCCATTAGCATCGGCCGTTTTTAAGCACATACGTTGTGGCAGTTGGGGGTGTGTCCGCAGTGCGGACGAAGGGGGCTTTCGATCCTTGAAGGTGACTGTCGGGTTTCCGAACCTAACCGCTACACCAATGCAATTTTGAACTCGACCGTCTCATGGCCACCAAGAGCTTTGTCAGCGATATAGCTTCTAACAAATTTGCCACCCGCCTTTTCGATGACACGCACGGACGCCTGATTGTCTGGGCTAGTAGTGACTTCAATGTACTTCAACCCGACTGATTTTGCCTCTGGTAAAATTGCAATGAGCGCAGCAGACGCCAATCCTTCTCCTCTTCGCCAAGGCACGACAGCGTAGCCGACGTGACCAGAACACGTAGGGGGCAATTCCTCCGTCCCCGGCTTCCATCGCAAACCTATGTGGCCGCAAAACTCATCATCCCATATCCACCTTCGGATACTTGGCAAGCGAGGTACTTTCGATCCATCTGGCAGAGTGACAGGCCCGGCCTTTGCGGTGGGGTCATCGAGATTTGCAACGAACGATGCTGCATCTTTCGAAATCGTTTCGATCTGCTCTTGTGCAGCTTCAGCACGCAAGTTGTCTGGCGACCAGCCTCGCTGAAGCGCCGAAACGTACGCGGGGATTTGGTCAATACTTGGTGTCAGCAGTTCCATCGTTCCGGTTTCGCGACCCTAATTCGTTACAAACAGACATTCTTGCACTGCGCAGCATCGGTCAAGTTTGGCTCGTTTAAGACCTTCTCCGCATCGCTTCATACGCCAAAACCCATCCGCTCGACGCGACCGCGAGTTTTTCACCAGCATCGGTCGTTTTTGGCCGCATCCCCGGGCCCGCCTAGGATCAATCGCTTTGCCATGACAAAAAACCCCAGCAAATCCTTTGCGGTTTTGGCAATTTTTGCCTCACGACAAAGTTGGATGGCCACCATTCCTCTAAGTCCGCTTACGGGAAGCTGCGGTGCAGCACAGCATGGTATTGTCAAGGTCCGCAATGGGCCGATCTTGCTGGCAATCTCAAGCAGATTGTTCAGCGGGCTGTCAGGTTCCAGGAGAAAACTCAGCCCCCTTGCGGCTCTTCGTCTGGAGTTGTAGCTCTTTTAAAGATCCGTGCGTTAAGTGCCTTCTCAGTTGCTTCCTGAGCTTTATGGTGCCAGCGTTTATACTTCCTCATCACCCAGTAGGATACAGGGAGGTATGCAATTGCTAAAACTACAAACACCTCCATACCGGATTCCCAGCTAAATTCATCAGGACCAATGGCAAAATAGAGAGCTGTCCCGACTACGAAAAGCAGACCGCCAGCGCATATTCGGTGGGCAATTATCGGAATCCATCCCGACCATGTGCGTGGTCTTGGGGGAAAGAAAGCCTTCCGCATTGCGCTCATCTCATGCCATGGCAAATAGTGAAAACCGTCGATTAGCAATGTGAAGTTCTGTTTCGCTCGATAATTCATCAAAAAATGAATAACGTCTGTTTCCCATCTCTGGATCTCGAGGTTTGTAGCGGTGGTGATTTCATCAGACGAATGCTTACGGTTGGCCAGTCTTTCCAAAAGGTCCATCCGGCGCTCCAATATCTCGATCTGAGAAAGCTGGTCTGGCAATCCCCCTTTGTCAAAAAATATTGAAACTACCGCACCCGCTAAAGTGGTGGCGATGGCGCCGCCAACGATGGCAGTTGGATCAGTTTCGATTCCGCCCTTGTCTTTGTCGTTCAAAATAACCTCACGTAGAAAGCATGCTGATAAAACCTAAGATCCTTTGGCCACACCGTAGACTTAAGTTCAAAGCACGACCATGAGTATCCAACACGATCACGCTACCCAAACAGATTACACAGCGGACCAGTCTTACGCGGGGTGAGAGGCGCATAGTTTCGCTTACGCGGTTAAGGTCTGCTATGCGGGCTGCGGCCGCAGCAATCGAGGACCGTGGCCAATGTCCGCTCAGGGCCGTGTCAAACCTGCGTGTCTTGCCCTTCAAAATGCAGCTTAAGACTTGTAACCAACCCAAAGCCTAAACTCCGGCCGCCGCTTTGAGCCTACCCAGCCGTTCGTCAGCTTTTGCTTGAATAAATGACTCATTTGCCGCGGCGTTCGTTTCGGCTGCGGCTCTCGCCGAAGCATGATGTTTCTTTATCGCACGCGGACGTACCGACAGGCTCCAAATCGCGCAGTACAGGAACACTGCTATCAATGTAATGACGATCAGATTCAAGGTAGTGAATTGCCCTTGTGCCAAGCCGGCAACAATTCCCAGAAGGCATGCCCAGAGCAAGCTCTGATTTACTCCAAAACGGATGAAACCGAAGCGCTTCCGGATGTGTTCCGGGCTTCTAGGGTATGACCATTTCCTGTCAGCTGTATGATTGTTGTAGTATATCTCGCAACCGTCGGTGTCCTTTACTACCGTCACGACATCGCCAACGTTGAGAAAGCTGGCACTGGGGATAGACACCCTTTCTACGCGTTCGTCGGAAAGGACCATTGTCGCCTTAAGCGTGTGTTCGTTCGACTGAAGATCGGTCATGATGCCGCCGCCAACGGTCTTGTTTTCTAGGTAATCGATCGCTGTTTCCACTTGATCATCGTCCGTTCGGTTTTTTCCTTCGAGATCGACGATCTGGCCCGTTAATGCCTGCATTTTTTTCCCTCTGCTGGTTGGCGAACAACATGTCTCTGGCCGCCTGTGACTATAGTAAAATTGCTACTATAGTCATTAGATTCAATGCACAACCTCCCCGATACCGTTGGGGATGGAGCGCAAGAACGAGAAGCTGATACGGGCCTTTGCAAAGGCACTCAAAGATCGGAGGAAGGCGGTGGGCCTTTCACAGGAGGAGCTCGCCTTTCGCGCGGATCTTTCGACAAGCTACGTTTCGTTGCTTGAGACACGAAACCGGCAGCCGACATTGACGGTGATGGACGCTCTAGCCCGGCAACTTGACCTCACCCTCGCCGAACTGGTGCGTTTGGTCGAGAGCGACATGGACAGCTGAGACCTTGGTTTTGGTTGTGGCACTCGGTCAAGCTGCTGGCAAGTGATGCACCTTCCCAGTTAACCCGGTGACCGTCATGCAGGTGCGGCGGTTGAGTTGCCTCCAGCCTATCCCTATCAATGACCTGTACGGGCAAGCATTTCATCAACACAGCAGCTTTAAGGGTAAAAGGTTGGACCAAATTGATAAATTTCACACCGATCTGCTGAACGAGCTGCGGACAGAGGGCGACGAGAAAAGCTCTCCTGTTTCAGATGTGTTTTTTGAACGTATGGCAGGTCTTCTGGAAGCAGAGGGTGAAATCGTAGCGGCGGACAGGGTTGGATTTGTTGCTGCTGCATCCAACAAGACTGTCAGAATAGACGGGATCGGTGGAGATCCCCGAGAAGCCGACGGGATACTCAGCGTCATTGTCAGCGATGTCATTGCCGAGGATGAGGTAAAGAAGATCAATGCTCAGGATGCGAAGAAGGCATTCGGTCATCTGATCAATTTTGTCGCCGCTTCCCGCCGTGCGGCATTCCGGGAGGAACTGATTGCCGGCTCTCCCGAGGCTGGTGCGGCTGCGACCATTGCTTCAGCCTGGTCGTCGATCACCAAGGTCAAACTGATCCTGATGACGAATGCGGTGTACAGCGCGCGCACCGACGCGGTGCTGGCAGGAACCATTGCTGACATTCCGGTGACGTACAACGTCTGGGATCTAAAGCGTTTCCAGCGTTACGAGACTTCTGGCCGCGCTGCCGAAAAGCTGACTGTCAATTTCAAGGCAGACTTCGGCGAGGGTATTCCGGCGCTCAAGGCTTCGAGCAACGGGGATCAACTCGACAGCTATCTTGCCGTGATCGGCGGTGCGCAGCTTGGTGAGATATATGAAAAGTGGGGTGCAAGGTTGCTGGAGTCGAATGTCCGTAGCTTCCTGCAGGCTCGTGGCGCAGTGAACCGTGGTATCCGCGATACGATCCGGGACGAGCCGGAGATGTTTTTCAGCTACAACAATGGGCTTTCAGCCACTGCCGACAGTGTAGAGGTCGAACAGTCTCCGGGCGGGCTGACAATTGTATCGGCACATAACCTCCAGATTGTTAATGGTGGTCAGACCACTGCATCGCTTCACGCAGCGCGGAAGGTTTCACCTGAAACACTGGGCAGCGTCCATGTTCAGGTGAAGTTGACCATTGTGCCGCCCGAAACCTCGGAAGAGGTGGTCCCATTCATATCGAAGTACGCCAACAGCCAGAACAAGGTAAGTGCAGCAGACTTCTTCTCGAACCACCCATTTCACATGAGGATGGAGGAGTACTCGCGCAGGGTGCTGGCCCCGGCAGCCGAAGGAACGAACCGGGAAACCCATTGGTTTTATGAGCGTGCGCGTGGGCAATATCTTGTGGAACGGGCGAAGAAGTCGCAGGCGGAGCGCCGTCGGTTCGACATGGAATTTCCGAAACCCCAGTATTTCGTCAAGACCGATCTGGCGAAGGTCGAAATGAGTTTCCGGTTGCAACCTGACACTGTCAGCAAAGGAGCCCAGAAGAATTTCGGTGAGTTTGCACAACGTATCGGGGCTGAGTGGAACAGGAGCGACAAGAAGTTTGACGAAACATGGTTTCGGCGTCTTGTGGCCAAGTTGATCATTTTCAGGCACCTCGAGAAAACCATTCCGAAACAGCCGTGGTATCCCGGCGGTTACAGGGCCAATCTTGTGACCTACTCGATTGCAAAATTGGTCGCAGATCTGGATGAACGCGATCAGCTTGTCGATCTTGATGCAGTCTGGCGTAGGCAATCCGTCCCACGCGATCTGTCGGATGCGTTGCTTTTGGCTGGAGAGGCAGCGGCAAAGGTGATCACAAGTCCTGAAGCAGGTGTCAACAACATCACGGAGTGGTGCAAGAAGCAGGCATGCTGGGCTGTTCTTCAGCGCACCGACGTTGAATATGGCCCTGAACTGTCCAACTGCACGATAGAACCGGAGGATGCCCGTTCGGCCCAACGCGACGGTCAGCGGGAAGAAGCGATCGTGTCGGGGATAGAAGCTCAGGCCAAGGTAATCGAAGCAGGCGGTGAGTTCTGGGGGAACCTCCGGACGTGGAGCAACGAGCGTCGGTTCCTCAGTCCGAAGGAAGATGGCGTGCTGAAGGCCTGTGCAGCCGGAACCTCAAGGCTGCCCTCCGAAAAGCAGTCTCTGATTGCAGTCGATGTATTGGCTCGGGCCAAGGAAGAGGGTTTTCTTGACGAGAGTGAGGCGCCACGGGTCAGGATTTCTTCGCTCTCGCGTCGGCACTGAGATCAGCCAACATCAGTGTACGCGCCGCCAGCCGGTCAAACGAATTCTCGGATTCTCGTCAGTTGGTTCCGTCTCGCTCGACTGCTGCCTGATCGCAATCGAATAGTGCGGCTCATGTTCGGCCTTGGAAATTTCGAAGCTGTCGCCTTCACTCGCACCTACATCCCGAAACCAGCCGGTCATGTGGGTGATGCGATACTCATTCCGCGTGCCTCCCGGATCGTGAAGCTTGTTGTTGTAATAAACAAAGCGGAACTTCATTGCGTTTCCGGCATCGTCGATGCATCTGATCCAAGCATCCGGGTTCTTGGTATCTGACCTAAGCTGCGGCAGGATGGCCAAGAGTTCCTTTTCACCCTTCGGAATGAGAATGCCACCCTGATGGCCGCCAGTCGAGCCGACGTCATTTGCGCTCAGGGATTTCCGAAACTTCTTTGTTGTCATGATCTTTTGGGCAGTATTTCGAGTGCTCGTTTCAAGTCCTCTGCATCTCGCGTCGAGACCGGCACCGTTTCATTCGCAAGTTCGCCTTTCCATGTAGAGCGGTCAATCATGACTTCTTCCACGGTATCGACATAGAACAGCCGGTAGACAGTGACCGGCTTCGTTTGCCCGCGGCGATGCGCCCTCGCGCTCGCCTGCGCTTCCAACGCCGGGTTCCAGACCGGAGTGAAGTGGATGACGACGGTTGCGGCGGTTATGTTCAGGCCGGCACCGGCAGCCTTGGGGTTTAGAACAAGGCAAGCCGGCCCGTCGTGACTTGAAAACCTGTCAACGATTTCCTGTCTATCCGCCTGAGGCGTAGAGCCGTTGATCGCGCCCCAATGGATGTCCCGTAGACCTGAGCAGGCCTGGATCAAAAGATCGCCAATCCGATTGAACAATGCGAAGACAATGACCTTTCGGCCGTTGGAGAACGCTTCCCGGAGCAGTTCAACCGCGCGTTCCATTTTAGGAGTAACGAGTGGGAGGTGGTCGGAAGCGACAATTTCAGCCTCGTCGTTTTCTCCGCCAGTTTCCCGAAGCCAAGGATGGGCGCAGACCAGTTGAAGCTGCATGGTTGCAACCAATGCTCCAGCAACTGGGTAGCGGGCCAGTGTTGCTTCGCGGACAGCCTCATAGTGGTCGATCAGGGTGTCGTCGAGTTCCAAGGGCACGTCGATGTCCATCCGCTCCGGCAGATCTCCAGCAACATCAGCCACCCGGCGTTTGAGGATGATCGGGTCAGTCAGCCGCTGAAGTTTCTTTCCCGACTCAAAATCGTCAGGGAACAGAGTTTCGAACTCGGAAAGGTTCCCCAGAAGACCTGGTATCGCGAAGTCAGAAAGTGACCATAGATCGACGAGTGTGTTCTCAACCGGCGTACCGGTCATCGGAATTGAACGCCTGCGCGGAATGGTGGCGATGGCCTGACGCCTGTTCGAATGCGGGTTCTTGATGGCTTGCGCCTCGTCACAGATCACCCATGCCCATTCAAGCCCTGAAAAGACCGATATGTCGTTCACCATCGTGTCGTAAGTCGTCAGGACAACCTGTGAAGTCTGCAGGCCGGATACGATACCTGTTCTGTGCGGTCCGCGATGAACGGAGACGGTCAGTGAGGGCCCAAACCGCTCAATCTCGCGCACCCAATTCGCAATGAGACTGGTCGGACAGACAATCAAAGCGGGAGAGTTGTTGTTAGGTGGGTCCATCAAAAGAAGAGCGATGATCTGGAGCGTTTTCCCCAAGCCCATCTCGTCTGCTAGTATCAGCCCTCCCGTCTGATCTATGACGCTGGACATCCACTTTACGCCACGGGCCTGATACGGGAACAGCGTCGCATTGAGGCCCACGACATCGATCAGATCGTCTTCTGCATCTGCCGCTTCGTTGCCAGTCTTAAGCAATTCGTCGGAGGTCTTGGCAACGAGCTCGCAATTTTCGGCACGGACAAGGCGAATGGCAGCGCTGAAGGACATGTCATTCGCGTCAATGTCGTTCAGCGCTGACTGAAAGACCTCAACTGCGTCGCGTGGGAGCGGCCTCAGTACGTTGCCATCGACAACCCAAGAATGTTGATTTGACGGTGCCATCATCTCGATACGGCGACCTTGCACGGTTCTTGCGCCACCCAGCCGACCTACGATCCGTTTTCCAACCCGATCTAGCCGGATGAAAGGTTCGACAAGTCGTCCCGAAAGCGTATGGCCCTCCGGAATGTTCTGCTTCAGCTCTTCAAAAGTCTCCGGCAGCGTCCGGTAATCAGTCATTTGTCATTCCCAGCATGGAACGGACTTCCGATATGGACCATGGAAGGGGTCTACGGCTATGCGCGACGCGATGGCAATTGGGACACAGCGGAACAAGGTCTGTTACTGGGTCATAAGGCTTAGGGGAAGCGAGGCTGGACAGTGGCTCCAGATGGTGGACTTCAATTATCTTCCCGTTCTCTCCGTATCTTTCATAGGGGTCCAAACCACAAGCGGAGCAGATTTCACCGTGTAATCGAATGCAAAGGAGTCGGTTTCGGGGGTTCCGCTCACGTCGATTTACAACGGAAGGCCTGATCGCTCCCTCGACTGGTGGCTCATCCTCAGTTTCATCCTCATCAATGACGTCGTACCCGATCAGTTCGGCCATCGCACCCATCATTGGGACGACCACGTCGCGACATGTTTTTTCTGTCATTAGCTCCGTGTCGGAACGCGTTTCGTGCCTTATCTGCGCGTCCATTCGAAAGTTTCCGTCGTTGACACTCCAGTCTTCGAGTGACTGACCTGGCACCTCAATTTTCACATTGGATTCCATCGAGCCTACAAGCGCACGTGCCAGCTGACGATCCTCGTGGGTAGCCTCCTTGATTTGGTTGATGACCGCGCCAGAGAAATTTCCGAAGCTCAACTGCACCTTGTGCGACTTAAGTCCATGAGGCCGCATTTCAGCAACCGGTCCGTTTCTGGGGCCCAGATCACCAAACCAGATCTGCATGCCGGCTCGAAGGCCGCGTTTATCGACCGCGACCTCGATGGCGGCCCCAGTTCCCAGTTCAAGTTCGCGAACGATCAGCTCCTCATGCTGGCCTATCATGGCACCTGGTCATCTTCCCCAAGCTCGCCGGGCTCGGGATCGGCGAGGTTTCGGAGGAGCTTTCGAAGATTGTTCGAAATTTCCGTACGGATGTCCTCAAAAATCGGTTCGAGTTCGTCGTTTGTGTTGTTCTGTTCTGCAGCAGCAAATGCCCAAAGCAGAAGATCCATTCCTTCGACAGCAAAGCCGTTCGCGGCCGCCCTCTGATAGATCTTCTGATAAAAGTCATGATGTTTGTTGAGTAGGACCGAGGGCACATGCCCGTCACTTCCTGCGCTCCTGAAGGCCGGTTGCCATAGCTCGCCGCTATTGATTGTCTCGACCGCTTCGACATGGACGAAATCCGGACTGACATTGTTCTGGATCGGTGACTTGATCCGGATCTTCGGCCCCATATTGTTCGATATTTCAGCGGATTGTGTGGCCGGATCAACCGAAGTGACCTGCGCTTTGGCTGCATTTGCGGTTGCAGCGATGTTCTTGTTCGAACTGCCGTGATCCACGCCGTTGTTGGAGTTGGCCTGTGCGCGGCTTTGGCGGCGGTAGCGATTGCCGGCTTCCCGGTAGATTGGCTGAAGCAGGGTCCGCAGTCCGTCTTCAAGATCAGGGTGAAAGAGGATCCGGGATTTCTTGACGTCGATGCGGAAGGCGTCATCAAGCTCATGTCCGAAATCGAACTCGATACGCAACAAAGATGTATGGGGTTCTGGCGCACCGAAAACGTCCATCCAGCCACCATCTTGGATTAAGCGACCTTCCCGGAAAACGTAGAAACCTTGTGCGCGGTTCGAAATGCGCGCGTATTCACGTTCTTCGTCTTTGGTCATGTCGCGACGGTGAGGAAGAATCCACGCGCGGATGGTTGCCTTTTCTTCCGAGCCGTCGGGCATCTCCACGATGAGAGTCTGCTTCTTTTCGGGAAGAACCTGATCCGAACGCTTCGGATAAAAAGGGTTCCATGGCACCACCGGGCTGCTGTTTACGATTATCTCGACGTTCCGCTCACGACTGTCCATCGTGTTGGTGAAACGGTGGTAGACGAGTGAGAGGTGCTTGCTCAGGGTGTCAGCAAGCCTCTTGATGGCAGCCTGTTCCTTGGTTCCCCCAGCTTCATACTCCTTGGACAGGATGCGATCACATTTCTCCCATACGACAAGTGTTCCCGTTTCTCCGCAGAGCTCGTCAAACATCTCGCCCTCATCCGGCGTCACGCCTTCACGTAGCATCTCCCACTCGCCGATGTCCTTCACGTGGTCGAGGTCCCACGCGAGCTTCGACAAGGGAGCGTCAGGTTCGCATCTGGATATGATGGAAAATTTCAGGCAGACGGAGCTTGAGGCCGTTTTCAAGCCTAGACCGAACTTTCCGAGGCTTTCCGGGTTTTCACGGACTGGCGCACCATACCTCATCGCACGATGTAAAGTCTCAGGGTCCATGCCTATTCCATTGTCCCCGAAAAAGACGAGCTTTCTTCCATCTTCGTGTAGAACTATTTCTACATTGATCCGATCGGCTTTGGCAGCGATCGAGTTATCAATTATGTCCGCGGCAGCCGTCTTTACGTTGTATCCGGTATCACGCAGGCCAAATATCAACCGTGATGCATCCGGTTTGTTAACCAAGTCATTCATGTTTACTGTCCTCGAGACTTTTTTGAGTTTTCCAACTGCACATCAGGTATTTGCGCTGCTTGCGGGTATCTCATCTGAAACGCCGCCTGCAATCAACCAGTTGGCGATCCTGTCACAGAGTACTTCGGGTTCAATGTTTCGAGTGGCGCATTCCCATACCGTCAGGACACGCCAACCGTCTGAGATCAATTTAGCCTTTGCTTCGGCATCTCTCTCTACATTGCGATTTAGCTTGGTACGCCAGAAATCAGTTCGGGTCCTAGGATACCTAAAGTAACGACAACCGCAGTGCGCGTGCCAGAAGCAGCCATGGACGAAGATCACCGCGCGGAATCTTGGTAAAACAAGATCAGGTTTTCCAGGGAGATGCCTCTGATGGAGCCGAAAGCGGTAGCCTATTCGATGAAGCCCTTTTCTGATAACGAGTTCAGGCTTTGTATCTTTGGGACCGATCCTCGCCATTATCTGTGATCTGGTCATCGGTGCCTTTCGGCTAGGCACTCTGGCTTCTCCGTGGGTTCAGTGCGACCGTGTTTTCAAGCCATGGTGCCATGGCCTGTGCGATCGCCACTGCGACTGGTGCTGACACTGCATTCCCGAACTGGCGATAGGCTTGGGCGTCCGACACCGGTATTTTCCACGGTTGATTTGTTCCGGGCCTGTCAAACCCCATGAGCCGCGCGCACTCACGAGGTGTTAGTCTTCGAGGGTTCTTCCCTTCTTGGGCAATCAGGATTTCTGACCCGTCCTTATAGTACCTCGCGCTCAATGTCCGCGCGACGCTTTCTGGCGTACAGAGGCCAAACCCAAACCCGTTCCCTGCAGCCTTGTGCTTTGCTGCGTAGTCCTGAAGGTACTTCCAAAGGTTGTCTGACAGTGTGTATTTCGCTCCGACGTGCGCGTCGTTGCCCTCTGTAAACGGTGGCTCTGCCGGTTCACTGCCGTCTTCGGGGTGCAGGATGTCGACAAGCGTTGGATTCGGACCGTCTGGAACAACGACATCATCCAGCGAAAATCGTGTCGGTACGTCGCGGCGGAAACCGGTGATGAAGATTCTTTCCCGGTGTTGCGGCACCCAGCTCCTCGCATCGATGATCTTGTGATCGACATCGTATCCCAGCTCATCGAGCGCATGTAGAATGACCCGCATGGTGTTGCCTTTGTCATGCGACAGAAGGTTCTTCACGTTTTCCAGTAGGAAGGCGCGAGGCTTATGATATGAGATTATCCTGACGACATCGAAAAACAGGGTTCCTTGGGTCTCGTCCAGAAACCCGTGCGACCGCCCGAGGGAATTCTTCTTGCTTACACCTGCGATGCTGAAAGGCTGACACGGGAACCCGGCGAGCAGAACATCGTGGACTGGGATTTCTGAGGCTTCAACCTCAGTGATGTCTCCTGTGATCGGGTGGGCCTCACCGAAGTTCTCGCGGTAGGTCTCCTGAGAAAAACGGTTCCACTCACTCGTGAAGACGCATGTGCCACCAATGGCCTCGAAGCCGATCCGCAGCCCGCCGATGCCTGCGAATAGGTCAATGAACCGAAAGCTTTCTGGCCGATGCGTCATGGGTTCCCCGTACAGTACACGACTACCATATCTAGGCCAGTCCAACAGTGAAACGTCAAAATGGCGTTAAGTTATACTTGTCTGCCAAGAACAGCTGTCCGCGAAGTTGGCTTGTCACTAGATGATGCCGGAGGACGTTCCATGCTTCTCAAGCGTGCTGCATGATCCGATAGGCCAGGTTCGACTGCTGCGGTCTGAGTGGAACCGACGTCGGGAACAGACTGGGCCAACAGGGTCGCGCATTTTTGAAGGCTTGCACCTCGTTCTTTAGCGCCCTGATTATCCAAGGTCAGAGATGTGTTGCTGTGAGGAGGTTGCGCAGCGACAGAAACTCAGGTGATCGTTTAACAGTCCGCCGGTTTTCGGTCGCCTCGTAGTAAGTACCTATGGCCTGCCACCATTTCTGCGGCAACCTCTGCCAAATAAGATATCCCAAATGAACGTGTCCGGCGCTTCAGAGCAGAAATAAGAAGAAAGTTTGTCTGCGTAGTCTGCAGGCATGCGACCTTGCTTTACTGGCCAAATCCGCAATCTGGGGCGTCGTATCTAGCCGGCTGTGCTTTTGCTTCAATCGGCGCGAGGGCGGTAAATTTCATGAGCTCTTCCAAGGAGGAAATCATGAAGGCCAAGCCTGTCACTTTTACCTGTCGTATGCCGAGGGACGTCGTCGACCAGATCGATCAAGCCTGCCTTGAACACGGTTATGCCACCCGGGCAAAATTCCTTGCTGCAGCCGGGCTAACCTACGGATCCAAACCGGGCGACGAGCTGCTCCTGAGCCGCTTGTCCGAAATCGCTTTTGCACTGCATCGGCTGGCAACCGCCGGAGCTCTGCCACCTCGTGCCTTGTCGGAATTGAAGCGGGAGGTGCGGTCGGCGATGAAGACCCTCAGAGAGGCCGCGCGATGAGGCCTTTTCGCAGGTTTCATGACAGTCGCTCCCAAGTCGGGCGCTACGTGGGAAAGAGTGGAAAGCTGATTTCCGGGTCGGTTCTCGAAGAGCAGCCCGGGTCCTTGATGAGGTGGTTCGAGCCGTTCGAAGTGCCGTTCGGAGAAGGACTGCTGCATACGACACTGTCGTTGCCGATGGGTGACTCACTCGACCATGCCGGATGGCACGACGTGTCGTGCCTGGTGCTGGAACGGACCGGCATCCCGCCTACGATGGTCCCATGGTTCGTCTGGGGACATCAGGACTCCGCGTGCGATCACGTCCACATCGTTTCATCACGCCAGACGTGGTCAGGTCGCACTTTGGAGCTTTCAGTGTCAGAGCGTTCTACCAACCAGCTGGCGGTGGACCTCGCACATGTTCTCGGGTTGCCCGAGCCGCACTGGATGCCATCCGAGACAACGACCTTGCTTGGTCACGTTCGCAAAGGCGCAACGGGGTCCGCAAGGGCATTTGCTGATGAACTTAACAGGGCCATGGATCTGCACCTGCCATCGGACATCGCACAGGCCAACGAGGCACTCGCAGCAACTGGAAGCGACTGGACCATCGAGATGTCACCGACCTCGGACAGCATTCTGGTACCGCGGCATCAAGTGACCGGCGAGCGGTTGAACCCGAAGTCCGCCGGCGCCGACTTCTCATCGGCACACCTGTTCCGTCGCTTGCACCTTGCAAGGCGCATCGAAATTCTCAGAGCTGCAGTTGTTCTGGAGAAGCTCGCGAGGATGCTGCCGGCTAACCTCATTCCAATATTGAGCAGAAAGGAAAGCCATGACCCAAATGAAAACCGACACCGAAATCCTGTCGAGCAAGATCGATGCGATGCGGGAAGACATTCGCCGCCTTCTCCCGATGCTGAGTCTCTTGGAGCCGGCGGACCGCGACCAGATGGCGGGGTTTGCCGAACGCCTGTTGGCCTTCATGCAGGAGATCCAGGATGGGTACCGGGATCAGGCGCGGGAATTCGAAAGACTCAGGAAAGAAATCCAGACCTCCAACGAAAACACCAAGGAAGTTCTGGAGAAGCTGACATTCCTCATAGACGGGGTTTAGGGCCAGGGTGGTGGCTTCTTCGGCTTCTGTCAGTTGCACGTCATTTGGGAATTCACTTTCACCATCGGATAAACAAGCATTCCGCTGACGTTCTGTTTTGGCTGCCCGACGAAACGAAAATCCAATTTCGCACCTGCGACCGCGTGATCGAAGAACCGCAAAATGGGTTTGGGCCGGGATCAGAAAGGCTCGCGTCGTATTTCTGCTTGAAACACGGAGCGAGAGTTGAGTCTGCCGTCGATCACGATCAGTCGCTTGGATTCTGAAGAAGCGATTTCGCAGCTCCTTTCATGTGGATAACCCCGCCGCATCAAAATTTGCCGACATACGTGTTGGACATATCGAAAGACAAAGGAGTCCCAAATGTCGCGCAAGCCCAAGACGAACGATGCAGAAGTCGATGCCGAGATCATGAAGTTCATGGAAGCCAATGGCCGGTTGCCGTCCATCGCGGAGATCAGGAAGATTTTGCCCGGCGGTATCGGCAGTGACCGCGCTTCGAAAGCAAGAAGGCGTGCGATGTCAACAACAAATGCTATCGGCGAAGCATCGCTCCATGGTTCCGATGATTGGGCGAATGGAGCGGCATGTGATCAGAAGGCCGTTTCGGGGAGCGTTCCCACGGCTACGAAAATGGTTCGCAAGCTTCTCGATGATGTCGATGGTGAGTTTGCCAATCGGGAGCGTCTGCTGTGTGATACGATCACTGAGAGGTTTCGTGCCCGTGCCCATGAGATGCTCGATGAGGTTCTTGACCATCTGTTCGATCGCTCACGGTAAGGTCAGTCGACCGAAAACGGTGATTTTATCCTGAAACGGGGCGCTTTTGGTGAGCGCCCCGCTTTCGATTCTGCCCGGAGGGCCCGAGGTGGCCGGTCAATAGGTGGCCTTTTCATAGCAGACGACATGATATTCAGGATGCGGTTATCCCATCCTTCAAATCTGCGCCTGCATTCATGCCCACCGCGGGAAGCTCTCCTTGTTCGCAAATCGATCACAGCAACTATACTGTTGTGGTTGATGGTATACTCCCACTTGGGCATCTGATTGCTCTATGCGGCATCCACGCCATCGGCTTCATCAGCCCGACTTTCAATCGTATCCAAAACTCTGGCGAGCCGGTCCAAGTGGACTTTGCGAACATCTTCGACATCGTTCAAGATCTTTGTGGCAACGATGTAATGCTCGACTGCGCCGGATAGGCCTGTCCGTTTTGAGCTGTTCGTGTGCCCAAGAATATCCGCGATGGTATCGATCGGAGTATGCAGCGCATGTAGAATCGTCGACGATGTCCGCCGTAGATCGTGTCGTGTCCAGTCCGCAGTTCCACTTGCTTCTTGAAGTGCCGCAGTGCCGCGCGACCAGTTTCCTTCGACGTTGCCAACAGAGTTTGGAAATACGAGGTCTTCTGAAGCCGCACTCTGCGCGCTGGGCAGGTCAGCGAGCAGTTTCATCGCGGCGTCGGAGAGTGGGATCCGTTGCATTTTGCTGTCTTTTCTCGAGCGCTTGTCGATCGGAACCTTTGTCCAGATGCCTGACCTGAAGTCTACGTCACCCCAGCACATTTCAGCCACTTCACGAAGCCTGGCGCACGTCAAAAGAATGAACCGATGTGCAGCCGGACGCAAATGATCTTCTGGATCCAATTTGCCTGATAGGCTGGCGGGGGCAGGATACTTCATCAAAGGCAGAACCTTTGCCAATTCGTCCTCTGTCAAAACGCGTTCACACTTCCCAGTAATTGTGGGATCTGAATCTGCAGGGTCGTGTGTCTCTTCAATGTTGGCGGCATCTACCCGTGGGGTGCGACCCGCGCCAATCTTGCCGAACCTTTTCCGCCCTGCCGACCAGTGGAGCACTGTTGACAAGTATGATCGTGCTCTTGATACGCTTCCGTTTGCAGAACCCTTTCCGCGTTGTTTCGGTTCATAGGACCCCATCACCTCCGCGAAATCCTCAGCGGACAAGATCGTGATCTGTCGGTCGAGGATTGGCTCGAAGACCCTGAAGATGGCTGATTGTGCTTCCGGGAGGGTGTTTTCTGAACGGGGACGCCAGATTTTTGTTCTGACGCCACCGACTTCACGATATTCGAGAACCAGTTCTCGGAGGGTCGGGGCTGTCGATAGCGCGACACGTTTGGCGCGACGCTCCGCCGTAACGTCCTTGCCGTCTTTCATCTGACGCCGGGCATCAACCGCTGCATCGCGTGCTTCGCGTAAACCCATATGCGGATATTCACCCAAGGTCACTGTCTTGGTTTTTCCAAAATGGTTCTTGGCCTTCAAAGCGAAAGTCTTCTTTCCGGCCGCCGAAACCCGCAGTTTCAAGCCGGTACACTTGGCATCGGAATATTCAATGCGACCTTTGGCAGAAATGCCTCGGATAAAGGCGTCGGTGAGATCCATTTTCATATCTTGATCATCTTTTCTTGGGGCAACTCTGGGGCAACTTTCACGTCGCGCTAGGCCGCGTTTCCTTGCTTCAAGATGCACCTATGTCTCGAAAAAGAATAATGCAAACTTCGTTTAATATCAGTGCCTTGGGGTATTCATGCTGGCGCATCTTGATGCATTTTGAAGCGTGGAAAATACGCCTTTATTGGATTGAAAATCCTCGTGTCGGTGGTTCGATTCCGCCCCCGGGCACCACTTCACAACTCAAGGCCATGTGATCGCAGGTACTTTCTGAGCTTGTGCGGAATGCCTTGGATTTCATTCGGGTAAAAAGCTTGGTAATTCACCGCCGACGCCTATCGAGGGTGCGCTTAGCGGTGCTGGCCCGTGCGATAGAGTCGGGGAGCGAGCTTATGCGAAGTGCGACGCGGTGATCCCCAAGTTCATTCAAGTGATCGAGAGTCTCAAAGAGTTTACGTGGACGTAACGCTTCGATGGCGCGTTTCGCTTGGGAAAGAATTAAAGGAGATCGGCGGGATGAGCAGTTCGCCTCACCGATCAAAACCCTCCGGACCGCCAAACTGCAGGCGCACCCGGGCTATTTTTTGTGTAACGACACCCAAACGGGCCCAATGGCAATTGTTCGGGTGAATACTGAGCTCTTTCTGAACAGAACGACAGAAGCAGAGTTTTGCAGCTGCGTAGAACGTCCAAGCCGACGAGGCGCGTCACAGCATCAAAAACCGTAGATGAGCAGTTGGACGGTGGCCTGAGTTTTCGGGCGCAGTCTTCTCCATTGCAACAATCAGTGATACCGCTTCGCAAAGGATGACCCGCGAAGCGCCAACACTTTTTTCAACTGTTTCCAGTGCGTTCATTGCGGATTGGCTGGTGGCATTGCGATCCCTGTGCGCGCAGGATCACTACCTGTCGCTTCTCGACCGCTCCGGTCTGCTAACCGATCAGTCTGCGCCGCAGGGTCGCGTTACGCTTGATCAGATTGTTTGCCTCTACCGACTGGCCGCCGTGGAAACCGCGGACGAAATGATGGGCCTGTGGTCGCGTCCGATCCGGCCGCGCGCGTTGCAGCATCTTCTGACCTCGGTGCGGGAGGCGACATCATTGACGTCGGCGCTCTACCGATTTTCGACATTCTGGAATTTGCTACTTGATGACTACCAGTTTGAACTGTCTGAGGCAGCGAACGGCATGGCGCTGAGGTTGGTTCCGCAGGGGGATATCGCGGCGCAGCGGTTTGGCCAGATGCTGATCCTTAAACTGGCACATGGTTTGCTGTCGTGGCTTGCACGCCATGAGGTGCCGGTGAAGGGTGTCGATTTTGCCTTCGACCGTCCCGTGTTCGAGGAGGACTACGCGCTGATTTTCCCCGCACCTATCGTCTTTGGTGCCCCCGCGACAACGATCCATTTCGACGCGAAGGTATTGGGGCCTGTGCAAGTGCGCAGTTCTGCTGATCTGGACCGATTTCTTGAAAACGCACCCAGAGACTGGATTTTTACCCGGTCCCAGCACCACACCCAGTCGCTTCGCGTGCGTGCCTATCTCAGCGAGGCAGGTTGGGAGGATGCCCACCTCACCGGGGCGGCACGTGCGTTGCACATGACGCCCCGCACCCTGATCCGAAGGCTGGAGGCGGATGGAACGTCCTTTCAAGCCATCAAGGATGCACTGCGCCGCGATATCGCGATCCGTCGCCTGCAGGTGGGGGAGACCAGTATCGAGGCGATTGCGCAGGACGTCGGGTTCGCGTCGGCTGCGAGTTTCCACAAGGCCTTTCAAAGGTGGACGGGAACAACCCCCAGCTCTTATAGGCGCAGGCAGGCCGCAGACAGCTAAGTATGTCACTTTCGGACAATCGACTGTCACTGCGTGAGATGGCGCGCATATCCGGTCAACTGCCATGCTAAGGAAATAAGTATTCAACGACCAATTTGCTTCCACCGTTTCTATGTCGCCCCCACTATGCAAGTGGCGACATGGGACAGTGTGCGCCATCGAAAGGACTGCCTCAATGTCGGAAAGACTGGATACAATTCTGGCCGCGGCCCGTGACCACGCCACCGATGTGGTTGCCCCCAATGTTGACACCTGGAACGCGGCAAAGGCATGGCCCCGCAATGCGTCGGACAAAGCGGGTGCGGCTGGGCTGACTGGCCTCTATGCTCCCGAGGAATTCGGTGGCCAAGGCTTGCCTTTGTCCGACGGCATTCAAGTCTATGAGCAGCTTGGGCTTGGGGACGGGGCTTATGCCTTCGCGCTGTCGATGCACAACATCTGTACCTATGCGGGGTGCGGATACGGAACCGATGCGTTCAAGGATGCTTGGGCGCGCAATCTTACCTCTGGCCGCAAATTGGCGAATTTTGCGTTGACCGAACCGCAATCCGGCTCTGACCCGATGAAGATGTACACACGTGCCACGATAAACGGCGATGGCACCTGGACAATCAGTGGTGCGAAAGCCTGGGTCAGCCTGGCGGGTGAGGCCGATATCTATTTTACCGTGGTGAAAACCAGGGACGCACCGGGCCACAAGGACATGGCGATGATCGCCATCCCAGCTGATGCCGCCGGGATCAGTTTTGGCCCGATGTATGACACGCCATCGTACAACTTCCTCCCCATGTCCGAGATGTACCTCGACAACGTGGTGGTGAGCGAGGACAACATCATCCTGCCTGTCGGTCAGGGCTTTCAAGGCTCTCTCATGGCGATTGATATTGCCCGTGTGTCCATTGCGTCGGGGTGCTGCGGATTGATGCAGGCGGCGCTTGATACCGCGTTGTCCTATTCGAAGAACCGCAAGATGTTCGGGGGCAAGAACCTCGATCTGGACGGCATACAATGGATGTTGGGGGGCGTCGCGACTGACCTGGAGGCTTCCCGGTTGCTCTATCGCAAGGCTGCCGCAGCGCTTGGCACACCGGAAGGTCCGCTGATGGCTGCGCACGCTAAACGATTTGTCCCCGATGCCGCCGTGAAGGCGGCGAACACCTGTACGCAGGTTTTGGGAGGTATGGGGCTTTTGCAACCATACGGTCTGGACCGATTGTCTCGCCTCGCTCAGATGCTGCGGATCGTGGACGGCACCACAGAGATCAGCAGGGTGGTCATCGGGCGAGCGCTGCAAAAGCGTGCGGCAGGTCTGCCTGATCTGCCGGTTCCCAAAGGGTTCGGTGAGATGGAAGAAGACACCGACCCCATCGCAGCGGAATAACGTGAGCCACGCTATGCAGTCGCGCCTCTTGTCATTGGCATAAGGGTCTTCATCTTAGCAAACGCCATTTGGCAGGAATGCCGAACAAGGGCTTCAATGCGAGAGCAAATGGCGGCTGTGAGAAGTCCGTTGTGGTGCTATCAGACACACCCAACGACAGCTCTGGGCCGCCCATGCGGTACAAATGTCGGAGTGTTTGAAACCTGCAAGGGCGAGCCAGGTGCTTTATGTCGACGAACGCTCTGTCGAGGTGGCAACCGCATCTGACATAGCGTTCATCAGTAGGTTGAAATCATTTCCGGGCGTCACAAGGTCGAAGCCCTCGGACAGTCGTTTTTTGGCCAGCGCCGCGTCTCCGCAAAAGATGCCGGTTGCGACGTCGGCGGCTTTGGCGCGACTTAGAATGTGTGCAATTGCGTCCGTGGTTGCGCCAGTGTCCAGTTCCGCGCCGGGGCGTTCGCCAAGATCAAGTGCCAGATCGTTTGGTCCGACATAGATCATATCCACGCCCGGGACCGCCAGGATCGCATCTATGTTCTCAAGGGCTTCAGCCGTTTCGATCATCGGGACGGCGAGGATTTCTTCGTTTGCCGCATCGAAGTAGTCCGGACCACCATAAAGCTTACCGCGTGCCGGACCGAAAGATCTGTTCCCGACTGGCGGATAGCGACAGGCGGCTACGAAGTGCGCGGCCTGATCGGGAGTGGAGATCATCGGGCAGATCACGCCGTAGGCGCCTGCATCCAAGAGGTGCATGATCGCTTCGGCGTCATTTGAGGGCGCACGCACCAAAGGAACGGCGGGTGTCGCGGAGATGGCTTGCAGCATCGTCACAGCCGTCTCGAAGCCGATCATACCGTGTTGCAGATCGACCGTGACGCTATCGAACCCCTGATGGCCGGCGCCCTCCGCCAGATAGCTGGACGGGATGGAAAGCCATGCATTGGTGATGGCTTCACCATTGGCGAGCAGGCGTTTCAGTCTGTTTTCTCTCATGTCGCAGCCTTCCGCGTTCGTGGGGCGCTCTCAAGCCCGGCGGGTCAATGAATGCGCATTCATAACTGTTGAATGCGCATTCATGACGTGTATAGTTGAGTGAATACTTAGTCGCAATGGGAGGAACACATGCGCAAACGGACATTTTTGGCCTCTGTAGCCGTAGCTGCAGTAACCGCATTGATGCCAGTCGCTACATTCGCTGACGGACACCTCGAGAAGTACAACCTTCTGCCGGGAAAACCTTTTGACGGTGCCAAGCTGAACATTCTGAGCGTTGTGACTCCGCAATTCGACGGGCTGATGCTGCGAGACGACGAATTCACCGAGCTGACCGGTATTGAAACGGAATGGACGTTCATTCCTTTTGGCTCCCTACAGGAAAAGATCAACGCTGAGGGCGTGGCAGCGAACGGCACGTTTGATGTGGTCAACTATCTCGACAGCTGGGGGCCGCCGAACGCCCATTGGCTCAAACGCATTGACGAGTTGATGGCGCGCGACGGGATCAGCATGGACCGCTATCCGGCGGCTTTCGCCCGTTCTGCGCAGTTCGAAGGTGAAACGCTTGGCTTCCCGCTTCGTGCGCACCCACAGCTGATGTTCTATCGCAAGGATCTGATCCCTGAACCGCCGACATCCTGGGAAGACGTGGTGCGCATCGGCAAAGAGCTGAAGGAATCCAACCCCGACATCTCGCCACTGGCACTCTATTACAACAATGACGGCAACCGTCAGAACCTGTTCATCTGGATCAACTTCCTATGGGCTGCTGGTGCGGACATCTTCAACGAGGATGGCAGCGCTGCGTGGGCGTCCGAAGCGGGGATTCAGGCAACCAAGGACTACATCGGGTTGCACACCGAGCATGCTGTGACCAACCCCAACAGTGTAGCCTTCAATGAACAGGACGCACGGCAATCCTTCATGCAGGGCAACTCTGCTATGATGCCCGTGTGGTGGTGGGCATATTCAGGCTTCTACAACCCCGACAGCTCCACCCTGACAAAGGATCAGGTCGGCTTCACCGGGATGCCGTCGTACAATGGAACGACAAAAACCTACGCCATTTCCATGCCCTTCTCGATCTCGGAATACTCCGAAAATCAGGACGCGGCTTGGGAATTCCTGAAATGGTTGTCGAACCCGGAAATGGACAAGGCCAACGCAACCGAGCGCGAAGTGGGCGGCAAGAAGATCGTCAACAACGTGGTCACGCATATCTCGTCCCTGCAGGACCCGGACGTGAATGCGGCCAATGACGGTATCCAAGCCGCCGCGTGGGACAGCCTCAAGCAGTCTGACATCATGCCTCAGATCGCGGAATGGCCAGAGATCGGCGACATCCTGTCAGCGGCCATTGCCGAAGCGGCATCCGGTGGCGACGTGGCAGAGCTGATGACCGCCGCGGCGGAGCGTGCCGACAAGGTCCTGAAGCGCGCAGGCGTTCTGCAGTAAGCCAGCATAGACATGGGGCGCGCGAAGTGTTGCGCCCCATACTCTCCCGAACCGTCACCGCTTCGGGCAACAGGGATTGGGAGCGTCCCCATGCGCGACAACACACTCAAATACCTTCTTGTTCTGCCCGCCGTGATTGTCGTGTTTGCAACCGCGATCTGGCCATTGATCGAGGCGGCACGCCTGTCCTTCACCGTCGGGCGGCTCAACCGTCCGGGCTCGCTTGAGCGATATCTCGGCTGGGAAAACTACGTCTGGGCCATCCTGGAAGAACCCGCATTTTGGAACTCAGTCTGGGTCACGACAATCTACACGCTGCTGACAGTTGGCCTGACCACGGTTTTCGCCTTGGGATTGGCGATGCTGCTGGCCCCTGGCGGGCGACTGAGAAGTGCTGCACAGACGCTTCTGATCCTGCCTTTTGCTATGAGCCCTGCTCTGATCGGGGTTTCGTTTCGTTTCATGTTCAATCCGGAGTTTGGCCTGTTTGACGCATTCTTTGGCGTGATGATCCCGCCGCTGGCAGATGTCAGCTGGCTGGCTGATCCAAAGCTTGCCTTTGCGGTTGTGGTGATGGCCGATGTCTGGGGCTGGATCCCTTTCCTGACCCTCGTTCTGATCGGCGGGCTGGCCAGCGTGCCACGCGACACCGTTGAGGCCGCGCAGGTCGATGGAGCAAGTGGCTGGCGCGTCTTCAAGGATGTGACGCTGCCACAACTCGCGCCGGTTCTGGCGGTTGTCGTTATTCTGAAATCCATCTTCAGCCTCAAGACGTTCGATCAGGTGTTTATGCTGACCAACGGGGGGCCAGGCACCGCGACGCAGACGCTCAGCCACTACATTTATTTCAACGGCATGAAATACGGACAGATCGGATATTCCGCGTCCGTCGCATGGCTGATGGTGATCCCGATGATCTTCCTCACTTACGCCTACGCAAAATTCGTATTCCGGAAGGCAGACCAATGACAGGACGGCAGAAAAAGCAGATCTTCGGGGCCATTCAGACCGCTCTGATCCTGATTGCCATGTTCGTGATGCTGGTCCCGATTGTCTGGATCTTCCTCGCAGCATTCAAAAGCCATGTGGATGTCTACCAGCTGAAACTGTTCTTCACGCCCACGCTGGAAAATTTCGCCGTGGTGTTCGACGATCCGTATAGGCTGGGTGAGAAGCTTCTGAACTCCACGATTGTGGCCTTTGTCACGATTGTCTTTGCCATCCCGATTGCCACTCTGGCGGCCTATTCATTCAGTCGGTTCACCATGAAGGGCGAGACGATGATGCTGGTCACGATTCTCGCCACGCAATTCGTGCCTGCCGTGGTGATCATCCTGCCGTTCTTCGTCATGTTCCGCGATGTGGGACTGCTGGACACGCGCCTTGGCTTGATCCTTGTGAACCTTGCCATCGTGATGCCGTTCGCCATCTGGATGATCAAAGGGTTCATTGACGGCATCCCCATGGATACCGAGGAAGCGGCGATGGTCGATGGCTCGTCCCGCTTGCAGGTGATCCGCAACATCGTTTTGCCTATGGCCGCACCGGGCCTTCTGACCAGCGCGATATTCTGTTTCATCATTGCATGGAACGAGTTCCTCTTTGCGCTGATCCTGACCAACAAGAACGCAGTGACGCTGCCGATTGGACTGGCCCTGTTCAAGGGGGAGGAGGGCGACCTTTGGAACCTGCTCTCAGCCGCGGGGATCATCATCATGGCGCCTATGTTCGTCCTCGCCCTGATGATCCGCAAATACTTCGTACAAGGCATGACAATGGGAGCGGTGCGCTAAGATGGCTGAAATCAAACTCAGTAACCTGACCAAGCGTTGGGGCGATTTCGTCGGCGTCGATAACCAGTCTTTGCATATTAATGACAGGGAGTTTCTGGTGCTTTTGGGGCCATCCGGTTGCGGCAAGACCACCACGATGCGCATGATTGCAGGCTTGGAAGACCCGACCAGCGGTGAGATCTGGATCGGTGACCGGATGGTCAACGATGATCTGCCCAAGGACCGCGACGTGGCCATGGTGTTCCAGAACTACGGCCTTTACCCCCATATGACGATTTTTGACAACATCGCCTATCCGCTGCGCGTACGCGGCACACCCAAGGCAGATATCAAGCCGCGCGTAGAGAAAGCGGCCGAGCAGGTTGAACTGACCGAATTCCTGCATCGCAAGCCCAAGGCATTGTCAGGCGGGCAACGCCAACGCGTGGCATTGGCGCGCGCCATTGTCCGCACGCCCAAAGTCTTCCTGATGGACGAGCCGTTGTCGAACCTCGACGCGAAGCTGCGTGTAACCATGCGGGCCGAGTTGAAGCACTTGTCGCGCGCGTTGCAGATCACCACCGTTTACGTGACCCACGACCAGATCGAGGCGATGACTTTGGCGGATCGTGTGGCCGTTATGAAGAACGGCATCATCCAGCAGCTTGGCACGCCGGATGAGATTTACAACGACCCTGCGAACCTGTTTGTGGCGGGCTTTATCGGCTCACCTGCCATGAACCTGATCAACGGCTCCATTTCGGGCGGGATGTTCGTGACAACCGGTGGCACGCGACTGGTGCCGGTGAAAGCACTCGATCGCGCAAAGGCAGTTTTGGGCGTGCGTGCGGATGACATGGACGTTCATGAGGAAGGGCAGGGCGATATCGACGTCAAGATCTACGCCTTCGAGAACACGGGCGAAAGCACGCTGCTAACGGTTCAGTGGGGCGCGCAGCGTGTCATCGCGCGCGGAGATCGCCATTTGCGCAAAGATCAGGATGACGTTGTCGGGATCAGTCTTAATCAGGACCACCTCTATCTCTTCGATCCCGAGACCGAAAACAGGATCAGGATGTAGGCTATGGCGATTGAATATCTCAAATGCAGGAAACCCTTAGCTGATCACGCCAAAAACGATGCCAAGGTGCCCGAGGCCACCATCAATGACTTTGAAGCCTGGCGCTATGCAGCCATGCGCGAGTTGGTCAAAAAGTCCGACGGCTACGACCACGACAACTTTCGGCCGAGCAAGGCGGAAGTCATAGAGACCCTCGCTATGGCCAGCACCTCTAACTCAGAAGATGTCCGCTTCGCGCTTGCACATGCTCAAAGGTTTTTGAGTGTCATGCGGGGCAATTCAATATCCGCGTTCGGCATTACGGCGACATAGAAAGTGAAAGCACGACGCATGGGTTCGGCAAGGATTACGGCATATGATGTGGCCAAAGCGGCGGGTGTCAGCCAGCCGACGGTCAGCCGCGTCTTTTCCCGGTCGGCCTCCGTCGATCCCGCCAAGGCGGAACGTGTACGCGCCGTAGCCCGCGAGTTGGGATACATCCCCAATCTGGTCGCACGGTCGCTCAATTCCGGAAACTCGTTCCGGATCGGCATTGTGCTGGCATATCTCAAGAACGGCTTCTTCGGAGAAGCGCTGCAGGATCTCTCCAAGGCCCTCAACAAGCAGGGCTATTCCGTAACGGTCTATTTTGCGGGCAACAGTTCTGACGAGGTCGATGCCATCGTTGATGATCTTCTGGCTGATCAGGTGGACGGCATTGTTCTGGCGTCGATCAGCTTGTCCAACGCTCTTGTTTCAAGGGTTCGCAAATCGGGCATTCCTTGCGTGCTCTTCAACCGTGGCCAGTCCGACCCGGGGACCTCCATGGTCACGGCGTCGAATTTCGAGGGCGGCAAACAGGCAACCGAATTTCTTATCAAAGCCGGACACAAGCGCATCGCTCATTTGGCGGGGTGGCGCAAAGCCCTGAATGGTGTCGACCGCCGCGATGGCTTTTTGGCAGCTATGGAAAGTGCAGGGCTGAACCCGTTGGCCTGCGTGGATTGCCACTTCCGAAGAAATGTCGCGATGGAAGAAACGCGCAAGCTTTTCGCGCAAAACGAGGTGCCGGATGCCCTGTTTGTTGCGAACGATCACATGGCATTTGGCGTGTTGGAAGTCTTGCGCGAAGAACTGGGCCTGCGCGTGCCCGAGGATGTCTCGGTGATCGGCTATGACGACGCGCCGATGGCAAGCTGGAAAACCTTTGATCTGACAACCGTGCGTCAGCCATTGCGGCAGATGATCGACGCCACAGCGAACACACTGCTAAATGAGATAACCAACCCCTCATGTGCGCCCGAAAAGATCGAGATACCGGGTGAATTGATCGTGCGGGGCTCGGCCCGCATTCCAACCGGGACAGCCAGACCGAAAGCTCAAACGTAGGACCGACGAAATGGTACGAATTTCCCAAGCCGACGCAGAAGCACGGCACGTCAAGCGCAGCGATTATCAATCCTGCACCGTGGCCTTCATCGATTGCAAAAAGCCGGGATCGCATCTGAAGCAAAACTATTCGATCATCGGCCCCGGCGTGACATCCTCGACAGAGCAGGTCATCAACCTTCCCGAAGCACATGGCTTCAACATCGGCGCCGCCGCGATGCCGCCTGGCATCACAAACAATTTGCACATCCATTTCACCGCCGAAGTGTTCATGGTCTATGACGGGGAATATACCTTCCGTTGGGGACCAAATGGGGAAAACGAGTTCGTTGGGCGGCCCGGCGATATCTTGTCGGTGCCAACGTGGATTTACCGTGGATTTGTGAATTCCGGCGACAATGAAGGCTGGATTTTTACGACGCTTGGCGGTGACAACACGGGCGGTGTCATCTTCCACCCCGATATCATCCGTGAGGCCGCCGACTATGGCCTTTATCTGTCCAAGGACAATGTCCTGATCGATACGACCAACGGCGATCCGGTCCCCAGCAAAGACCAGTGTATTGATCCAATGTCTGCGCAGGACGTGGCAAAGTTGCGGGCCTATAGCCCCGAGGAAATGCGCAAGCGCGTCGTCACGGCAGATGATCGCGACTACCGCCCGGGATTTATTGATCTGGAACTGGATGGATGTGGCGCAGAGATTGCACCCGTCATCGGTCATGGAATTTCGCAAAACCGCGACCACACTGCCCGAATTAACAATCCGCACGGATTTTCGATGGAGTGGCTACGGGTGAAGCCCAGGCAGGGGGTTTCTCCCTTTACGCTCGACGAAAAGATGGTGGTCATTCCGCGTCAAAGCGGCGTCCAGATTTCTCTGAATGACAGTGGAGATGTATCGTTGGACCTCGGCGCGTGGGATACGCTCTCCATCCCTGGTGGTACGGTTCGGGCGCTCAAAAACGTCGGTGACGAGGTTGTTGAGCTGTTGGTCATTGTGTCAGGCGATCATCAGAAACGGCCGAAGTTTCGCAGCCATGTGATCGAGGCCGCTCATCGCGAAGGCTTTGTACTCGATGCGCAGGGCTATGTCGCCGAAGCGCATTTGATCCCGAATTACGGGATGGTGGCGGAATAGGGCCAGCGCCTCATGACATCGGAAGCTTCAGATGAATGGGTGCTTCTACCCGGCACGCTGTGCACGCCGGAGGTGTTCGCTCCGCTTCTTGATCATCTGGGCGTGGCAGAGGAAAAGCAACATTTTATCGAGGTTAACGCTCCGCATCTTCAAGACTATGACGGACCTCTGCGTGCAGCTGCGACAGGCGGACAGATTGTTTGCGGGTTCAGCCTCGGTGCAATGATACTGGCCCATAATCTCAATGCTTTGGACCGGGCAAAGGCAGTTATTCTGTTGGCCTGCAATCCGTTCCCGGACCCCAAGGGCAACCGGGCCAATCGCGAAGCCGTCCGCGACCGCATCCTCGCCGGAGAAGCGCGAGATTGGGTGGAGGAGAACTGGGCCTTGATGTCCAACGACCCGAGTGAGACGCTCAGGTCCTTCGTCGCTGATATGGCAAAGAACACTTCGCAATTCATCGCGGCGCAAACCGAACTGGCGGTTTCCCGACCCGGAGCGTCCGAGCAGCTTATGGCGACCAAGCTGCCATTGATTTTCGTAGCAGGTGATCGCGATCAATTAACCCCGCCCGATCCCCTTCGCCCGATTGTTCCAGCGTGCCAGAACGCGACGTTCGACGTGCTCGAGGGCCTTGGACATTTCGCGCTGCTTGAAGCGCCCGATCGCGTGGCTATGGCGATCTCACGCAGGCTCGAAGCCGTAGTGTCGAAATCGAATTCAGAAACCTGACTCCGCCCATGCTCATCCATTCCCGGCCCCCGGCTAACACGGATCGACTGGACCGACAGGCCGCGTGAAAGCCAATCCATCGAGGCGAGCAAGAGCACGGCTTGCTCCCATCGTCGTCTAAATTGGGTCGGGTCTGAAAGGCGCGCTGACCATTGAGAGCACGCGGTATCCCAAAGTGATTGACGGCTTGCCTGAGCGACCTCCGCGATCTCGCGCAAACCAGCCGCATCGTAGCCACGCCGGGCGAACACGGTGCGGGCGGCCTCGATGATCCGCGCCTTTGTTGCAGCGCGATCCTTGACGACACCGGCGATGATACATGCCCTTTTGTTTGGCATTTTCCTGGGGGGGCAGGGCGGATGGCTCACGTCAACGTGGCTGGGAGTTACACTTGTGCTCGTGCTGGGTCTTTCCGGGCTGCATGGCGCATTGGTGGACAAATTGCGCAGCGCCATATCGGAAAGCTCAAGCAATGCGACGTAAAGTGCCGGGGTTTTCCTACCGGCTGGCATGATGCTTTCGGCGTTGATTATCCTGCTTGTCGCCGTGAAACCCTGGTAGGTGATCCGCGTCCAGATAGGCAGGTCCGCTTCTTTAGTCCTTCAGGCACACAGAAAGAAGGTCCGGGCCGTTCCTTATCATCTCGACGGCATCTGCATGATCTGACAGTCTCGGGAAGACAACTTCTCGGAATTGATCGGCTGCCCAATGGACCCAATTCTCTTCATCGCATTTCTTACAACGTCGGTCGTTTTCCTTTTGGCCCCCGGGCCGTCTGTTGCGTTCGCGACGGCACAGGCGCTCCGCCACGGGCGGCGTGCGGCATTCATCGCGGTCGCAGGCGATGCACTTGGCACGATGGTCCACGTCACGGTGGCGGTCGCGGGACTGACGGCGCTGGTGGTCCTGTCAGAACTCGTTTTGCCCTTTTTGCAAATCGTCGGAGGTATCTTCATCCTCTTCATGGCGTGGCATGCGTTTAGAAGCATTGGGACATCGGGCAACGCGCCGCCTGTGCGCTCGGACCGAGCGACGTTCTGGGCCGGGTTTTTCGCCTGTGTGACGAACCCCAAGGCAATCGTCTTTTTCGTCGCCTTGTTTCCGGCATTCATGTCGCCGGAGCACAGCGTGCTGCTACAGGGCATCGTCTATGGAACAATCTTTATCGTGCTCGATGCGTGTTCGATTTTGACTTTTGCGCTGGTGACGACAGCGGCGGTCGGACGCGCAAAGTCCAAATGGTTGAATGCGGATGTCCTTAGCGGGCTTGGGCTCTCAGTTGTTGGGATCGCGATGATCATCAAAGGCTACCGGGCCATTCCGACGAATTAACGACGATGGCCGGGGATGGCCAAGGTCCAGTGCGAGCCTGACTTTCTGGATGCCGTGGGGTCCTCTAAGGAGACGGTTGTGCGCTTGGGCTATCGCGTCGGTGGCGGCCTGCGAATAGATGCAACTATGATGATTTTTCACTCCTTCAGAGGGTCGAGAGTCTCATGCATTCAGGGGTGTCAGGTTCCTTAAAACTGCATCTGCAAGGCCTCGGCGACGGGGTTCGCCGGGCTGTCGTCCGTTTCATCCGGGCGGTGTTCGTGTGTCCAGACCACTCCGATTGGAGCCGGAGCAAACGACACGGCACAAATGCGGCGCGTCGCGACGTGAGGCACCACAGCTCAACCGGCCAATAGGCTTTGCCGCGTCCACCACGCGACCGAGTGAGCTGATCTTCTGGAGATGCCGGATTTCGACAAATGTGCTTGCGTTGCGCACCTTGAGAAGATTGCCTTCAGCTCGGCCCACGTTAAGCGACATCGTTCCTGGGGCCTGTCGATATATGACGATATCATTGTTGTAAGCCTTGTGCAGCGCGTCTCGTAACGGGTGCGAGGCGCTCTTGGACCATTCATCGGTGGGGGACTGCGTGGTATCGGGCAGTTTTGTGGTATCCAATTTGCGCCGGGCAAGGCCAGCGGTGCCCTTTGGAACCCCAAGTTGAAGGTTTGCACCGTCTCGAAAGGCCGGGTTCACGTGCACAGGTTTTAAGTGCGGTCGAACCCGCCAGCCCGCATCAGCTATAGGCCGGCGTAGATCATCACCGCAGGCGGGATTTCCGATGCGATCGCCATCCTGAGAGCCGCGATTGACGGTGTCTGGGAGGAGGCGCACCGCCACCTACTAGCTGGCGGACTGCTCGTCTACGATTTCGCGCATGGCCTGAAGGAAGGCCGAGACTTCGGCAATCGTGTTGTAGTGGCACATCGACACCCGAACCGCCGACGCAAGGCCGAGCGGATTCAAGATGTTGCCGGAATAATGGTCCGCTTTGCGGGTGTGGGTGCGAATGCCACGCGTGCGCAGGGCTGTGACCAGATCAGGCGCATCCATTCCGTCAAGGGTGATGGACACCAGCCCCTCGCGGGCAGGGTTATCCTCGCCCCCGATGATGCCGACGCCGGGTAAATCCGCCAGCCCGGCCAGATTGCCGGTGCCGCGGATCATGGCTTTGGTCAGCGCCTGTTCATGATCGTGGATCGCCGCGCCCGCGGCCTCGATCCGGGCGCGGCGGTCTTGTGCATCGCTCACCTGTCCGCCCAACCAGTCGAAATAGCCCACCACATCCGACATCGTAGCGTAGGCCCCGGTGTCGCGCGTGCCCAATTCCCAATTGCCCTCAGGTCCGCCATCAAGGCTGTCGTGGGGCAGCGCGTTCAACCGCGGCGAGGTCCAAGCCACTCCGTAGCCGTGGCGTGAAAAGACCTTGTAGGGTGAAATCACGTAGCCATCGATGTCGTAGCCTTGAATGTCGATCAGACCGTGGCTGGCATGTTGAATGCCATCGACGATGATATAGGCGTCGGGTGCGACATCTCGGATTGCCTTGGCGATAGCCCCCACATCCACACCCATGCCCGTCACAGGCGATGTGTGCAGGATCGTGGCCACCCGAATGTCCGGGCGCAGATGCGGTATGTAATCCTCGGCTGTGACACAGCCCGTCGCATCGTTGTGTGCCACCTGGATATAGGGTTTTCCAGCGATCTTGGCCCAGCGGGTGCAGGCGCTGCGGGTCGCTGGATGCTCGAGCGTTGAGCCCAGGACCTCCCCGCCTTCGTCCGCCCCCAGAATGGCGTTCATGATCAAGCGGAACAGTAATTCGGTTCCACTTTCGCCGACAAAGATGTCGCCCTCCGGCGCGTTGAAGAACACACGCATGTCGTCCTTGGCTTGATGGATCAGCCGCACCAATTCATGCGCCATTTCATTGTCGCGCCCCTGATTGTCAGGGATCGCCGCAAATTGGTTTGATGTTTCCACAACGCTGTTGAGCGTCAGCGCACCACCCGCATTTTCGAAGAACACGCGCGGACCGGCGACGGGGCAGCTTTCCACATGCGCAAAACGGGCGCGAATGTCGGACATGAGAGAGGGGTTTTCGGTAATCATTCGTGTCTGCCTTTTTTAGACCGTCGCGGGGTTGGGACATGCACATTCGCATCAATGCCTTACGCACAATGGCTTCGGCCATTCTGGCCAATGCTATGTTAGTCGATTCACGGATGCCATCAACTTGAGGGTTGATAATTCCGGGGACGGAGTTGATCAGCCCAATGCTGGTCATTACGCTTCAGGAGGCGCGTTTCCATCGCGGGGGTGTGGATCTGCCGAAGGTCGTCCATGCGCTGCACTGTCGCTCCACAAACGTCGTGCAGCCCCAGTTGAACACCGCCTCCGTCTGCCGTCCCGCATCCTCAACCGACCAGGTCTCAATGACCACGCAGGCCATGGACCCGTCAGCGCTGGCCTGCCGCGCCATGTCGTCGTCTACCACGGCCAGTCCACACTCCAGCAAATGGCCGCCATGGGTGGGATAACCTCTCTTCGACAATCACAACAACGGTCGCTTTTGGCGTCAGCCGCCGCTCCCACACTAACTCTACTGCACCCGAGGGGCGATCACTGTCCCCACACTTCGAGTGATAGCCGAACGCGGTACACGGCCGCCGTTGTCACGATCACGGCGCCATCTTCGGGAAGTGTTTAAAGCCAATCCGCAGCGACACCAAACAGCGGGGCACCAACGAAGGCGCCCGACGCGCCATAAAGGGTTTCAATACCGCGGTTACCGATATCGAGGTTGTCCACCCGGTGTAGCAATTCGCAGTATTTCGTGTGATCGGTTATCCCTTCGCTCTAACAAGGGTTGCGTTGAGCCATGCCAGAACATTAAGCCGCTCGGCAATCATTCGCGCTGCACGATCAAGGGCGGCCTCAAAATCATACGGCCGCGTCTTCGGCAACAAGTGCGCGAACGGTGGGTTTTAAAAGGCTTTGGTAGAGCCGCGTGTTTTAGAGCCTCGGCTATCGAACAGTCGTCGTTGTGTCGCTCAACGCAAGGAGCGTGCATGTCCTAAATTGTAATCGGTGGTCCGACCGCATCTGCCGTCAGGCACTCAGCTTCCATTCCCGGTCAACTCGGACGATCTTGAGAGGCCACGTTTTTGGCGATTGCACGGATACTCCATTCGATGGCGTCGCGCATCGTGTCACCCAGAGCCTCGTCAAATGCGTTGGCCACGTCTGCGGCCGCGTCAGATTTAGACGGAACAATTTCCTCAAAGGACTTGGACGCGATGATGCGGTCTGAAAACGCATCGATGATCTTGATATTCAAACGCACATCGACCTGAAGCGCGGACGGTTCGACTGTCTGCGGCACGAACGCCTGAAACTCTCTGATGTCTGTCACGATCAGGTAGTCAGCGCGTAATCCGATTGCAGAGCTTCCGACAGCCGGAACCTTGCCAGAGTTTTCAAAGCTTTCGATCATGAGCGCCTGCACGATCAATGGGGCTCGATCGACCCAGCGTGCTTCTGGCAAGTACTGCACCTGCAACGGCGTCGGTTGAACGGCAATTTGATTTGTATCCACCAACGCCGTCGCAGTCGGCTGATCCACCACGATCTGGGACTTCAGCCTTGGCAAGGACGTGCTGAACGTACTTTTCGGACTGAGGGTGTAGAGGTCGGTTGGCGTTGCCACCTCGACCAGACTGGAAAGCCCGGCACATCCTGCAAGCAGGAAGGGCATGATCGCACCGGATATCCATTTAGCAATGCGCATGCTCATCGCCGAAAGTCCGAGTTCTGTGTGCCCAGCAAGAACCGTGCAGGGTCCCGTTCAATCCGGGTCACAAGGCGTTCGAGGTTCACGACCAATCCGCGGGCTTCTTCGGTAAAACGTACAAATTCCGGCAAGCCCAGACGCAAGAACTGTGCCACTTGCCGTTCGTTCCCGCTGACAACTGAATCCAGAGTGTCCGTGAAACTGGCGGCCGATTGCGATGCGGACAGGACCTCGTCGGAAATGGCGTCGATGTCGGTCGCGGCATCCTGAACCGCAGTTGTAAAGGCAGTGGCTGCCGCGCGCAAATCCCCTGCGATGTCACCGATGTCATTCTCGATCAAGTCGTTCGCCATCGCAAAAGTCTGGTCCGCTGTGTCCAGAGTTTCAGAGGTGTCCAGCATCGCTTGATCAATGAGCTCAAGGGTTTTCGTTGCATTGTCGAAGGCCTTCGTTGCAGCCTTTAGCGCTACGTCACCATCATCGGCCAGCGTTTGCAACCGCATGGCAACAGCGTCTGAGTTCTTGCCCAGATCTTCGATCACCCGCTCACCGCTTTGAACAGTAGTGCGCAGGTCCGAAGCCAAGGGCGTCAACTGATCCGTGGTAAACGTATCGATCGTCGCCATTGTATCGGTCGCACTTGCAAAGGCGGTGTCGGCCCGTTCAAGGGCACTGGTTGCGGTGGTCAGCGTCGTCTCAGCCACATCGCCGAGCTGTTCCAGCCGGTCAGAGAACGAGGTCACGCCTTGAGCGGCATCACGCAGGTCGGACGACAGCACTTCAAAATCGCCAAGCGCGCTGTCCAGCCGCCCGGACGCATTGGACAGGTTGTCAAGGATGGTCGCGGCCGCTGTGCGGTTCTGTTCGTTGAACACGTCGTCGATGTTCTCAAGCAACGAGATCGCCCGTTCCAGCAACTCGGGCGCTCCTTCGAACACGGATTGCAGCGCCGACCGTTCAGACGGGATCACGGCGTTTTCCGGCAAGGCGGCTGCTTGGGCCGATCCGCCCGAAAGCGCCACATAAGCGACACCGGTCACACCCTGAGCCTGCAATTTCGCAACGGTTTCCGCGCTGACCGGCGTGTCGGCGTCCACCTCGATACGAACGCGCACCTGGGACGGGTCAGCCTGATCAAGGTCAAGTTCGATGACCTGACCGACTGGCACACCGTTGAAACGGACATCGCTGGCCGTGCCCAGCCCGGCAACATCGGCAAACAGAATATCGTAGAATGCGTATTGGCGGTCCGCTTCGACCTTTGCCAGCCACAGTAACAGGGCCAACGCACCGAAAGCGCCCAGCAGGGTGAACACACCAATCAACACGTAGTTGGCCTTGGTTTCCATGTCCGACGGCCGCCCCTACGCTGACTGCTGCGCGGCGCGCGCGCGCGGTCCGGTGAAATACTCCTGCACCCAAGGGTGATCCACGTCTTTCATCGACTCAATAGGACCTTCTACAAGCACGCGTTTTTCGGCAAGTACCGCTATTCTGTCGCAGATCGCGTACAGACTGTCGAGATCGTGGGTCACCATGAACACAGTCAGCCCCAAAGAGCGCTTAAGTTCGCCGATCAGATCGTCATAGGCCGCGGCGCCAATGGGATCGAGACCGGCGGTCGGCTCGTCCAGAAAGACAATCTGGGGATCAAGGGCCAATGCACGCGCGAGGGCCGCGCGCTTGCGCATGCCGCCCGACAATTCGGACGGCAGCTTGCCACAACTGAACGGGGGCAGGCCCACCAGGCTGATCTTCAACTCCCCCAGTGCTTTCATCAGGCTATGGGACAGGTTCAAATGCTCGCGCATCGGCGCCATGACGTTCTGCAGCACGGTGAGCGACGAAAACAGTGCCCCGTCCTGAAAGGCGACACCCCAACGACGTTCGGTCTCAAGCCGTTCGGCACGGGTGCCGTGCAACACATCCGCACCCAGCACGTGGATCGATCCGGCAGCCGGGCGGTTCAGGCCCACGATCGTTCGCAGCAGCACCGACTTGCCTGTACCGGATCCGCCGACGATGCCAAGGACCTCGCCCTTCCACACGTCAAGGTCCAACTGATCATGCACCACCTGCGACCCGAATTGATTGCGCAGGTTCCGGACCTGAATGACAGGCGTCCGCTCCGTGTCGTTGGTCGCGTTCACAGTCCAAGCTCCGCAAAAAATACTGAAAACAGCGCGTCGACCGCGATCACAAGAAAAATGGATTGAACCACCGACGTGGTCGTGTGCCGCCCCACACTGTCCGCCGAACTGCGCACCTGCATGGCCTGCCAACATGCAACCGTTCCGATAATGGCGGCAAAGATCGGTGCCTTGATCATGCCGATGGCAAGGTGCCAGACATCGGTGTTTTCCTGAAGCCGGGTGATGAACTGTCCGGGGCTGACCCCCAATTCAACCCAGCTCATCAACGCGCCGCCAAACAGTCCCGCGATGTTGGCGATGAACCCGAGGATGGGCAGCATGATCACCAGCGCGGTCACGCGCGGCACGACCAGCACTTCCATGGGGTCCAGGCCAAGCGTGCGCATCGCGTCCAGTTCCTCTCGCACTTTCATCGAGCCGATGGAGGCAGTGAACGCCGATCCGGACCGACCGGCCACAATGATGGCTGTCAGGAGGATGCCCAATTCGCGCAGGATGGAAATTGCGATCAGATCAACAACAAAAATTTCGGCGCCGAACTGACGCAACTGGGATGCCCCCTGAAAGGCCAGCACGATGCCAATCAGAAAGCTCATCAGCACCACAATCGGGATGCCGTTGAACCCGACCTCTTCCATTTGGGTCACTAGGGCTGCCGGGCGCCAACGGGCAGGGCGCACCGCTGTTCGCACAAGAACCGTGAGCGTTTCGCCCATAAAGCTCATCAACGACAGGACCGATGCGCCAACGCCAGCGGTCTTTTCGCCCAAGCGCGACAGCCAGGGCAGCAGACCGCGTGCTGGGTCCTCTATACCTTTCTCGGTCGGTCGCGCAGCAGCGACGACGTCAATCAGTTGCAAGTGCGCGGCGGACGCCTTGCTATACTCGACCTCAACACCTTTTGCCTCAAGTCGCGCAACAAGATCGGCGACAAGCCACGCGCCGCCGGTGTCCAACGCTTCGATATCGCTCAGATCGATGCGCAGTGTTTTGGATGTTGTTTGTGCATTTGCAAAATCAGACTCAACCTCTGCCAAACGATCAGTCACCAAGCGTCCGAACAGGCGCAACGTGGTTGCTCCGTCTTCTTCTTCGATATGCAAGCTTGGTTCAGTCATCAACGTCCCAACACCGATGGGGATTTGGTGAACTCATAACACCTTAGACAATGGGGGACAGTATCTGTCTTTGACACGTCGAAGTAGGACCAGATGCCGACACGAGATTTTGTGACGCAATGGAAATGTCGAACATGACGCAAAAACGAATGAGGGTCAGTGGATGATCCGCAGCAAAGAATGAAAACGTCGTGGCCATTAAAAAAGCAGTGTTCGGCACTGTCCCATGTCGCCGTGCACAGGCTGCACCGGCGCAGGTTTGAGCATCTCGAACAGCTTGCTCAACCGGCCGCGTGCCGTTTGTCTGCCTCGTGAGATCCGATTGAGCGGGATGCTGCTGCCTGTTGATCGATCCCTCGCAATCGGTACTTCGCTCAGGCGGCCAAGGCGGGCGGACTGCATCAGGAGGCTCATTCGGTAAAGCAGCAGTGTGACGTCTGCTTAAAGAGCCATACGCCCAACGACCTGAAGAGCCGATTGAGGGCCTTGTGGCACGAACGCCGTACTCTCTCGTATAGTTAGCCAAATCGCCAAGACAAAGCGAAGTTCCGCGGCGCTTGGCAGGCGATGTACAGAAAATGTCTGAAAAGCAGGCAGGTGCCAGTTTTTCGCCGATTAATTGTGCGAATGCCGACGCGATCCGGCACCTCTGCCAAATTTCTGGTTCTGAAAACTCGCCACGGTGAGAAATTTGGGGCCTCGAAGATTTCGAGCGCCGCGCGAAGGTCCATCCTGGCAGATCGATCCCTTCGCGCGACTACAACATCACTGTTGCGGGTCCTGCCTAGTTGGTTGGGGGATCGTTGAAAAGGGGCACTTCCGCCCGCTTGACGCCTGCAACGACAACGGGGACTGAAGACCAATGACCTTGAAAACCTCTGCCTTTGCATTGACTGCCTTGCTGGGCACAACAGCCATTGCCGCAGCTGAGTGCGCCGATCCGATCAAAGTGGGGGTTCTGCACTCCCTGTCGGGCACGATGGCCATTTCCGAGACAACGCTCAAAGACACGATGGAGTTGCTGATCGAAAATCAGAACGCCGCTGGTGGTTTGCTAGGCTGCGAGATTGAGGCCGTTGTGGTCGATCCGGCCTCCGACTGGCCGCTCTTTGCCGAAAAGGCGCGCGAATTGCTGACCGTCAGCGAAGTTGACGTAATCTTTGGCAGCTGGACATCCGTCAGCCGCAAATCCGCACTGCCGGTGCTCGAAGAATTGAACGGCCTGATGTTCTACCCCGTCCAGTACGAGGGCGAGGAAAGCTCCAAGAACGTGTTCTACACGGGTGCCGCTCCGAACCAGCAGGCCATCCCGGCCACGGACTACTTCCTTGAGGAACTGGGCGTCGAGAAATTCGCGCTGCTGGGCACCGACTACGTCTACCCCCGCACCACAAACAACATCCTCGCCAGCTACCTGCAGTCTAACGGCATTGCCGAAGAAGACATCTTTGTGAATTACACCCCCTTTGGTCATTCTGACTGGGCCACCATCGTGGCGGACGTCGTGGCGCTGGGCGCGGATGGCAAGCAGGTTGGCGTGATCTCGACCATCAACGGCGACGCGAACATTGGCTTCTACAAGGAACTGGCCGCGGCAGGCATCTCTGCTGACGACATTCCTGTCGTCGCCTTCTCGGTTGGGGAAGAGGAACTGTCTGGCCTCGACACTTCCGATCTGGTTGGCCACCTCGCGGCGTGGAACTACTTCCAGTCGGCAGAATCTGACGCCAATGACGAATGGGTCGCAGCTTGGAAGGCCAAGATGGGCGGCGATCGTGTGACCAACGACCCGATGGAAGCCCACTATATCGGCTTCAACATGTGGGTGAATGCGGTGACCGAAGCGGGCACCACGGATGTGGATACGGTGCGTGAGGCTATGTACGGGCAAGAGTTCCCGAACCTCACAGGCGGTACGGCGGTCATGCTGCCGAACCACCACCTCGCCAAGCCGGTCCTGATCGGTGAGATCACGGCAGACGGTCAGTTCGACATCGTCAGCCAGACCGAAGAAGTGCCAGGCGACGCATGGACAGACTACCTGCCTGAATCCGCTGTCCTGACATCGGATTGGAAGGAGCTGGGCTGCGGTATGTACAACACTGAAACATCGACCTGCGTTCAGCTGACCTCGAACTACTAAGACATCCTTGCGGGGCGCATCCAACGGCGCCCCGCATCGTTACTTCCGCCTGATAGATCGGCCCAATCCCCAATGCCTCGACTGATTTTTCTGGCTCTGACGCTGTGGCTGCTTGCGCCCGTCGCGGTCCAAGCTCAGACATTGCAAGACATCCTGCAAACCCATCAAGACGAAGTGCTGAAACCCGGTCGCCGCTCGGTCGGTGTCGTGCTGGACGATCTGGTCGCCAGCGGGTTGCCCCAGACAGTTCCGTTTCTTGAGGCATGGCGCGACCGCGAAATCGTGCAACGTGACAGCGACGGCCTGTTTTTCCGGGCCACCGAAGACGGCGATGCAATCACACTCAATGATCTTGATACCGGGGAAAACGTCGGCACCGCAGATGACGCAGACCTGACGGACTCGCGCCCAAACGGCGGCGTGCGCCGCGCGATTGGGGATGCGTTGGTACAGTTCCAGCTGTCTGATCCCAACATCCTGAAACGCCGAAGTGCGGTGAACGCCATTGCCCGCAGTATGGAGGCAAGCCAGCTTGGCCCTCTCGAAGCCTCTATCGAGGGCGAGATTGACCCGACACTCCGCGCCACCAAACAGCGGCTTGCGGGGATGTTGGGGGCACGGTTTGCAGACACGCAAGACAAGCGGATCGAAGCGATTGAAGCACTGTCCGGCGACCTGTCGGTTGATGTGCGCGCGGTGCTCAACACGATCCTGACCACAAAAACCGGTGTCGCGCCTGAGCCACCGGCGGACAAAAATATCGCCCAGATATTGACCGTAGGCACTGACCTCACGGCCGAGGACGCCTACGCCCGCCTCGTCGCTGCCGACCTCGCGCCGCCGCTCATTTCCAAGGCCGCCATCCGCAACGCGTTGGTCGCCAATCTTGATGGCGACACTGTTGGTGGTGTTCCGGTCGCGACACTCAACACCGATGCGGCACGCGCAACCGCCTATGATGCGCTTGCAGCAGACGGCCTCTTGCCCCAACGGGTGTCCGAGGCCGAGCAGGCTGCCGCAATCGAGGCGCATAGCTTCTACCTTGCATACACCGAACCCGACACTGCCATCACCGACGCGGCGCGTGCCGCATTGCGCTCCATTGAAACCAATGTCGCTCTCAGCCAGGCCGCCGATCTTGGCCTCGATGCATTGTCTTTGGCTTCCATCTACTTTCTCGCGGCCATCGGCCTTGCCATCACATTTGGCGTGATGGGCGTGATCAACATGGCCCATGGTGAGTTCATCATGATGGGCGCTTACACCGGCTTCGTCGTGCAACAATTCGTGCCCGACTACACCCTATCGATCATCATCGCGCTGCCGCTGGCCTTTGCAGTCACCTTTGGCGCGGGCGTCACGATGGAACGTTTGGTGATCAGGCACCTCTACCACCGCCCGCTTGAGACTTTGCTGGCGACCTTCGGCATCTCCATTGCGCTTCAACAGTTGGCGAAAAACATCTTTGGCACCCAAGCCCGTCCCCTGACCTCGCCCGAGTGGCTGGACGGAGCGCTGGTGTTCAATGACGTGATCGCCATCAGCTATATCCGCATCGCCATCTTCGTGCTGGCGCTTCTGTTCCTTGCGCTCATCCTCTTTGTCCTCAAACGCACCCGCCTTGGGCTTGAGGTGCGCGCGGTCACGCAAAACCCCGGCATGGCGGCCTCCATGGGCATCAATCCCGACCGGATCAATATGCTGACCTTCGGGCTTGGCTCTGGCATCGCAGGCATCGCCGGTGTCGCCATCGGGCTTTATGCCAAGGTCACGTCCGAGATGGGTGCCGACTACATCGTGCAGAGCTTCATGACCGTGGTTGTGGGCGGTGTGGGCAATGTGTGGGGCACGCTGGCAGGTGCGTCACTCATCGGCTTCCTGCAAAAGGGGATCGAGTGGTTGAACCCTTCCAACACGCTGGCGGCGCAGACCTACATGATCCTGTTCATCATCCTCTTCATTCAATTCCGACCCAAGGGCATTGTCGCGCTCAAGGGCCGGGCAGCGGCGGACTGACCGATGCACCGTTCCTTCTTCCTCCAGAACCCTTCCATCCTGTGGTTCCTTACAATCCTTGCAGGCTTCACCGTCGGCGTCACGCTGGTGTCCGAGGTGACAGGCGTCGGCCTTATCTCAACCTCCTTCGTCAAAACGCTGGGCAAGACGCTGTGCCTGTGCCTTGTCGCCATCGCGATGGACGTGGTCTGGGGCTATTGCGGGATCCTGTCGCTGGGCCACTTCGCGTTCTTCGGCATTGGCGGCTATGCCATCGGCATGTGGCTGATGTACGCGCGGACCGAAGGGATCGTGCTGGGCAGTCTTGCCGGCCAACCCATCCCACCCACGCCCGCCGAAATATCAGACGCCATCGGCAACCAGATCTTTGGCGTGGTGGGCAGTTCCGAGTTCCCGATGATCTGGGCCTTCGCCGACAACCTCTTCCTGCAACTCCTCATGGTCGTGCTGGTCCCGGGCCTTTTGGCCCTCGTCTTTGGCTGGCTCGCTTTCCGCAGCCGCGTCACCGGCGTCTACCTGTCGATCCTGACGCAGGCCATGACACTGGCGCTGGCGCTCTACCTCTTCCAGAACGACAGCGGCCTGCGCGGAAACAACGGCCTGTCGGGCCTGCAAAACATCCCCGGCTACGAGGATTTCAGCCAAGCCACTATCTCCATCGTCTTCTTCATCACCTCTGCCATCGCCCTCGCCGCAGGCTACGTGTTCTTCGCGTGGATCGTGTCGGGCAAGATGGGCAGCGTGATCAAAGGCATCCGCGACAACGAAGCCCGCGTGCGTTTCTTGGGCTACCATGTCGAAGGCTACAAGCTCTTCGTCTTCACCACGACCGCCATCATCGCAGGCATCGCGGGCGCGCTCTATTACCCACAGGCGGGCATCATCAACCCCGGTGAGATTGCCCCCATCGCCTCCATCTACCTCGCTGTCTGGGTCGCCATCGGCGGGCGCGGCAGGCTTTATGGCGCGGTCATCGGCGCGGCTTTCGTATCGCTCGTTTCAAGCTGGTTCACGGGCGGCGGTGCGCCTAACATCAACCTCGGGTTCTATGTCATCCAGTGGACGGACTGGTGGCTGGTGCTCTTGGGCTTCTCCTTCGTCGCCGTCACGCTCTTTTTCCCCAAAGGGATCGGCGGCCTCTTTGATCTTCTGGTCAGGAAACAGCCATGAGCATGCTTCTGGAAGTCTCAGGCGTATCGGTGAGCTTCGACGGCTTCCGCGCCATCAACAACCTGTCGATCAACTTCGCACCCGCGGAACTGCGCGCCATCATCGGCCCCAACGGCGCGGGCAAGACCACGTTCATGGACATCGTCACGGGCAAGACAAAACCGGACGAGGGCACGGTGATCTGGGGCGACAAGAACATCTCGCTGCTGGGCCTGTCCGAAAGCCAGATCGCAAGGGAAGGTATCGGGCGCAAGTTCCAGAAACCCACGGTGTTCGAGGCGCAAACCGTGCGCCAGAACCTCGCCATGGCGCTGAAAACGCCGCGCGGCCCCTTTGCCGTCCTCATGCACAAAAAGACCAAGCCAAACGGCGCCCGGATCGAAGCAGTCGCCGAACAGATCGGCCTCACAAATGAAATCACCCGCGTCGCAGGCGAACTCAGCCATGGCCAAAAGCAATGGCTCGAAATTGGCATGCTTCTTGCGCAAGAACCGCGCCTGATGCTGGTCGATGAACCCGCCGCCGGCATGACGCCGGAAGAGCGGGAAAAAACCACCGATATCCTCAAGGAAGCCGCCAAAACCCGCGCCGTCGTTGTGGTCGAACATGACATGGAGTTTGTGCGCAGGCTCAATTGTAAGGTCACGGTCCTGCACGAAGGGTCGGTGCTGGCCGAAGGCAGCCTCGACCACGTCACCTCCGACCAAACCGTCATCGACGTATATCTGGGGCGCGCCCATGCTTGATGTCCAGAATGTCGACCTGAAATACGGCCAAAGCCAGATCCTGTTCGATGTGTCGGTGACGGCACAAGTGGGCGAGATTACCGCCATCATGGGCAACAATGGCGTAGGCAAAACCAGCCTGCTCAAAGCCATCTCGGGCCGTCACCCCACCGCAGGTGGTCAGGCGGCAATAAACGATGCACCCATCGCGATCACCTCACCCTATCAGGCGGCCCGCGCAGGCATCGCCTATGTCCCGCAGGGGCGCGAGATTTTCCCGATGCTCACGGTCCTCGAAAACCTCGAAACCGGGTTCGCGTGCCTGCCCAAGGCAGACCACCACATCCCCGATTTCATATTCGATCTGTTCCCGGTCCTGTCCGACATGCGCACGCGACGCGGCGGGGACCTCTCGGGCGGGCAACAGCAACAGTTGGCCATCGCCCGCGCGCTGATTACCAGACCAAAAGTACTGCTGCTGGACGAACCCACCGAAGGCATCCAGCCCAACGTCATCCAACAGATTGGCGACGCGCTCGAAACCCTGCGCGATCAGGGCGACATGGCGATTGTGCTCGTGGAACAGAACGCCGACTTCGCCTATCGCATCGCCGACAGCTTCGCGGTGATGGAGCAGGGGCGCGTCAAGCGCACGGCGACCAAAGCCGACTACAGCAAAGACGACCTGATGGCTGATCTGGCGCTCTAGGCGGACAGGGCAACCAACTGCGGTGATGCCAGCATGACAGGAGCCTCAGTGACGTCCTTGCGCGATAAAAATAGGATGGCCGGGCTTTCAATTCTGGCCTCTGCCAATTCTGCGACCATGTTTCGCGCACTGCACCGTAGCACCTTCTGGTCGGCACGTTGCGCGTTGTTGACAGCTGTCAACTCAACCTGATCCAATAGACCTGCGCGGGCCAGACACGCTTCGATTTGCGTGGCTGCCGCGACCCCCATGTAAACGGCCACATGGCTGCGCTGGGTCAGATGCGTCACCCAATCGGGAACACCATTGCCATCGGCACAACGCCCGGTGGTCAGCACCAGCGTGTCGCTTTTCCCGCGTTCGGTCAGGAACCCGCCCACAGCGGCGGCGGCCCCACTGGCGGCGGTCACACCGGGCACAATCTCATACGCGATCCCTGCGTCCCGTAGCGCTTCGGCTTCCTCAGCCCCCCGTGCAAACACTCCTGGATCGCCACATTTCAACCGCACCACCCGCTGTCCGCGTTTGGCGGCAGCGACCAGCACGTCGTTGATCTTGTCCTGCGGCCAGGAATGACAGCCGGGGGCTTTGCCGACATAAACGCGCTCGGCATCCCGCCGGGCGAGTTCCAGCACGCCTGGATCGACCAGCTTGTCATAGAAAATGATGTCCGCTTCCTGCAGGCGTTGCACACCGCGTAGCGTAATCAGATCGCTCGACCCCGGCCCAGCCCCCACCAACGCCACGGGAGCAGGTGCGGCGGCAGGTACCTCGTCGGTCCGGATAATGTCCTTGATCGCGCGGGCCACAGGCGCATCCCCGTCGCGGGCATGCTGCGCGCGCAAGGGGCCAGCAAACACCCAGCGCCACAGGTCACGGCGCTGCCGTGGCCCCAGACGGGCGGCGGCAAAGTCACGCAATCGCCCGGCCAGAGCCGCCAGATCGCCAAGGCGCGGGTCCAGCATCCGCTCCAGCGCCGTCTTGATCTGACGCGCCAGCACAGGGGCCGTGCCCTCAGTGCCGATGGCCACGACGACCGGGTCGCGGTCCACGATGGCGGGGGTGATCGCGTCACACAGGTCAGGCTGGTCCACGACATTGACCAGCACCCCGGCTTCGGTCGCGATGGCATGCAGCGCTGCATCCGTTCCGGGACAGCCCGTGCCGACAAAGACCAGCGCCGCGCCGCGCAAGGCGTCTGCGCTGATGGAGCCAGTTCGGTGCGTGATCCGCCCCTGATCCGCCAGCGCCTGCAACTCGACATCCAGAACCGGGGCAAAGACTTCGATCGCCGCTTCGGTCTTGAGCATCAGGCGGCATTTTTGCGTGGCCTGTTCACCACCCCCCAAGATCACCACGCGGCGTCCGGTCATGGTCAGAAACATCGGAAACGTCTTCATGGCAGGCTCCTTATTCAGCAGCAACGGCGGTGGGGTGGGCAGGCAGAAGGGCGGCCAGTTCAGGCTTGCAAGCCCCGCAATTCGTGCCAGCCCCGGTGCAGACCCCAAGCGCATCCACGCTTGCGGCCCCGTCGGCAATGGCGCGCTTGATGTCGTTCAAGCCCACGCTCATGCAGGCACAAACCGTCGGGCCGGGATCGACCTGTGCGCCTGCCGCACGCCCGGCAAGGGCTGCACCGCTTGGGCTGACTTGCCCAATGGCGGCAATGGCGTGGGGACGGGACAGTTGCACCGGCGTAGGGGCCAGGAATAACAAAGCGTTCAGGCGTCCATCCACGTGATGCGCTAGACGTTGCACGCCGGTGGCTTCGTCGCGAAACTGGCTCAGGCTGCCGAGCAATGCGCCAATCAGCTGCGTTAAAACGGCCTCGGCATCCGGGGCGGTGTCTGCACCTGCCGACTCTGCCTGCCATCCGGTGTTCGTGCGGGCGATGGCGCAGTAGTCCCCAAAGACCTGCATGTCCGCTTGTGCAGCGGCAAAGCCGTACCAGCGCGCGGCAAAGCGTTTTGCGGTCACCTGTCCGAACTTCAACGCTGGTTGGCCGGACACTGGGTCCGTCCCGGTTTGAACAACTGCATTCACTGGCGCACCCGTCCGCTGCCGGGTCCAGTGCATGGGGGCAAACAGCGCGCCACGTTCGACCCGGTCCGTGGGCAATGTGCGCAGGATCGACGTGTTCTGTCCATCACTCAGCACACACAGCTCCGCCGTGCCAATTCCGGCCTCTGCCGCGTCATCCGGGTGCATCTCGACATATGGCTCGGCCAGATGCGCCCCAAGCCGCGGCGCTTTCCCCGTCCGCGTCATCGTATGCCACTGGTCCCGATTGCGTCCTGTATTCAAGTGGAACTGACCCCGCGCAGGCTGGGCAGGCGCACTCAAAGGCAACATTCGCGCCTTCCCATCCGCATGGTAAAACCCGCCATCCGCAAAGAAGCGCGCAGGCCCTCTGCCCGCCGCTGGCACAGGCCACTGCACAGGCGCAAGCGCGTCGTACTCGGCATCTGTCAGGTCCGCGAGGCCGCTGATGTCAAAGTCTCGTCCGAACTGCCGCGTGGCCGCCGAAAGCTGCGCATATTCCCGGAAAATCGCTGCAGGCCCGTCGTAATCAAACGCTTCTGCCCATCCCATGGCCGCTGCCACATCCGCGATGATCTGCCAATCGGGCCGCGCCTGTCCCGGCACTGGCAAGAAGGGACGCTGGCGCGATATGCGGCGCTCCGAATTGGTCACTGTCCCGCTTTTTTCGCCCCACCCGGCAGCGGGCAGCAGCACATCGGCCAGATCGCCCGTATCCGTCCGCGCCATGATGTCAGACACCACCGTAAATGGCACCGCTGCAATGGCCTCCGCCACGCCCTGCGCGTCGGGCAGACTGACCGCGGGGTTCGTGGACATCACCCACAGCGCCTTGATCCGCCCATCAGCGCACGCCTGAAACAGATCAACGGCCTTCAACCCCTGCGACGTGCAAATGGTCGGACTGCCCCAGAAGCCCTGCACCGCGTCGCGATGGTCGGCATTCTCGATATCCAGATGGTTGGCCAGCATATTGGCCAGCCCCCCCACCTCGCGCCCGCCCATCGCATTGGGTTGACCCGTGACGGAAAACGGCCCCATGCCGGGCCGCCCAATACGCCCGGTCGCCAGATGGCAATTCAGGATCGCATTCACCTTGTCCGTCCCGCAGGACGACTGGTTCACGCCCTGGGAATAGACGGTCACGACCTTCTCGGTTCCTGCCCACATGGAATAGAAAACCGCCAGATCATCCGCCGACAACCCGCTCTCAGCCGGGTCCGTCGCCTCTGCCGCTGTCACCGCAGCCGCAAAGCCAGACACATGGGCCTCCACATAGGCACGGTTCGCACGCCCGGCCGCCGCCAGATGCGCCAAAAGCCCATTGAACAGCGCGACATCCCCATCGGGGGCCACGCTCAGATGCAAATCCGCCAGCTGAGACGTCGCGGTGCGGCGCGTGTCCACATTAACAACCCGCATCTCGGGCCGCGCCTCTTTCGCTGCGACAATGCGCTGGTGCAATACCGGATGACACCACGCCAGGTTCGACCCGACCAGCACAATCAAATCAGCCTCTTCCAAGTCCTCATACGTGCCCGGCACCGTGTCCGACCCAAAGGCACGCTTGTGTCCCGCCACGGACGACGCCATGCAAAGCCTTGAATTCGTGTCGATATTCGCCGATCCGATAAAGCCTTTCATCAGCTTGTTGGCGACATAATAGTCCTCGGTCAGCAACTGGCCCGAGACGTAAAATGCCACCGAATCCGGTCCATGCTCACGCACACCCTCGGCAAACTTGGCGGCCACCAATGCCGTCGCACTATCCCAATCCGTCTCAACCCCGCCGACCAAAGGAGCAAGCAACCGGCCCTCCAGATCGATGGTCTCGCCCAAAGCTGACCCTTTGGAACACAACCGTCCCAGGTTCGCCGGGTGCTGCGCGTCCCCCTTGATCTGCCCATCGGGCGACGCAATCACTCCACACCCTACGCCGCAGTACGGACAGGTCGTGCAGGTCATGCCGCACTCCGGGCCTGCAAGAACGCCACATCCAGCAATATGCGCCCAGCCTCAACACGGGCCGGATAAGTCGCAACCTGCCCCGCGTCATTGCCCTGCACCAGACCGGTTTCCAAAGAAATCACCCAGTTGTGCAACGGGCAGGTCACGGCAGACCCATGCACAATCCCCTCGGCCAACGGCCCCTGCTTGTGCGGGCAAGCATTGTCCAAAGCAAACACCTCATCCGCCGCCGTACGGAACACGGCCACACAGCCCGCCCGCGTCTTCACCACACGCGCACCGCGCACAGGCACATCGTCCAAAGCTGCAATATCAATCCACTCGGTCATTCCGCAGCCTCCAGCGTCAGGTTCGCCACAGGCCGGTAAATCGCGGCCTTTTTCTGCGCATGCTCGGCCCAGGGGTCTTTCTGATAAACGGTCTGAGACAGGTCGAACCGCGCGGCCAACACGGCCCGTTCAACCGGATCGGAAATACGCTTCCGTATCCAATCCAACCCCACCTTGTTCATCCACTTGTAAATGCGGTCCAAATACTTGGCGTTCTCACGATACAGCTGCGTCATCGCCTTGATCGCGATAATGGTCTCTTCCTCGGTCTCGACATCGATCAACCGCTCGACCTCACGCACGTCCATGCCAGCGGCCCCGCCAATGCCCACCTGATAGCCACTGTCGACACAGACCACGCCAATGTCCTTGCAGGTCGCCTCCGCACAATTGCGCGGACAACCCGACACCCCCAGCTTCAACTTGTGCGGGGTCCACGACCCCCACAGCGCCTTCTCCAGCTTGATGCCGAGGCCCGTGGAATCCTGCGTCCCGAACCGGCAATGATCCGTGCCCACACAGGTCTTTACCGTGCGCAAACCCTTGGAATAGGCGTGGCCCGACACCATCCCGGCGTCGTTCAGATCGGCCCAGATCGAGGGCAAATCCTCACCCTTCACACCCAGCAAGTCGATGCGCTGACCGCCCGTGACCTTCACCGTCGGCACATCATACTTGTCGGCCGCATCGGCAATCGCGCGCAACTCATCCGGCGTGGTGATCCCGCCCCACATGCGCGGCACAACCGAAAAAGTCCCGTCTTTCTGGATATTTGCGTGCTTGCGCTCGTTGATGAAGCGCGACTGCGGGTCGTCCAGATACTCCAGCGGCCAGTCCGCAATCAGGTAGTAATTCAGGGCAGGGCGGCACACATGGCACCCATCCACCGTCTTCCACGCACATTCCTGCCAGACGGCGGCCATGGATTTGAGTTCCTGAGACTTGATCATCCGCCGCACATCTTCATGGGTCATGTCAGTGCAGCCACAAATGGGCTGGGCCGTGGGCATGACGAAATCATCGCCCAGCGTGACGGCCAGAACCTGTTCGACCAGTCCCGTGCAGGTCCCGCAGGACCCCGACGCCTTGGTGACGGCACGCACGGCGTTCAGATCGGCAGCACCCCCTTCGATCGCGTCCACGATGGTGCCTTTGCAAATGCCGTTGCAGCCACAGATTTCCGCATCACGCGGTAAGGCTGCAACGGCTGCTAAAGGGTCCACGGGGGCACCCCCCTGATAAGCAGGTCCAAAGATCACCGTATCGCGCATCTCTGCGATGTCGGTCTTGTCGCGGATCAGGCCAAAGAACCAACCCGAGTCCGCCGTGTCACCATACATCACCGTACCGACGATCACATTGTCCTCGATCACAAGCCTTCGGTAGACCCCGCGCCCGGGGTCTCGGAACACGATGTCCTCGCGCCCCTCGCCATCGGCGAAATCCCCGGCACTGAACAGATCGCAGCCCGTCACCTTCAGCTTGGTGCTGAGTTCTTTCTGCACAAACGCTGCGTCTTCCCCGAGGATCGTCTGCGCCGCCACCTTTGCCTGATCATAAAGCGGGGCCACAAGGCCAAAGATCGCGCCGTTATGCTCAACACATTCGCCCACGGCGAGGATGCTTTCATCAGACGTCACCATCTGGTCATCCACATGAATGCCTTTGCCCACGGCCAGCCCAGCCTCTGCCGCCAGCGCCACGTTGGGGCGGATGCCCACCGCCATGACCAGCAGATCACAGGGCAATTCGGTGCCATCGTCCAGCAGCAACGCTTTGACCTTGCCGTCTTCGCCCAAGATCTCTTTGGAGTTCGCCTGACACAGCACCGTAATGCCCTTGTCCACCAACGCCTTGCGCAAGAGATACCCGGCGGCTTCGTCCAACTGCCGCTCCATCAGGTGGCCCATGATGTGTACGACGGTCACGTCTACACCCCGCGCGGCCATGCCTGCGGCAGCCTCAAGCCCCAACAGACCACCGCCGATGACCACAACCTTGTTCTGCGGCCCCATCGACATCATGAGTTCGGTGTCTTCCAGATCGCGATAGGCAATCACACCGTCCAGATCGTGGCCGGGCAGGGGGATCATGAACGGGTTGGACCCGGTGCCGAAGATCAGCTTGTCATAAGGCAGAACGTCGCCGTTCTCTGCGGTAACGGTCTTTGCCGCCCGATCCACGGACGTCACCCGCTCGCCAAAGCGGCATGTCACACCGTTCGCCTCGTACCAATCGGCATCGTGGGTCACGATCTCTTTGTATGTCTTGTCACCGGCCAGCACAGGGCTCAGCATGATGCGGTTGTAGTTTCCGCGCGGCTCGGCATTGAACAGCGTGACGTTCACGTCTGCGCCCGCGTCAAACAGGTGCTCCAGCGCACGACCCGAGGCCATGCCCGCACCTATGACGATGATTTGCTTAGTCATGGCTCCCTCCTTGTTCAAAGGACGGGGCCGTGGATATCAGGCCTTTGCGTTTTCCATCGCTTCGATCATTGTGTCCGAAATGAACGTGTAGACCGCCAGCCAGGCCGCCTGTTCCGCTTCTGTCAAACCGTCCTTCGAATGCACGTCCAGCGCATGGATCAGCGCCGCGCCCGTGGGCGCGAAGTGATCGGGCAGCGTGCCATAGTCCACATGTTTCTGTGCCAGCTCGGCCACGGCGCTTTTCAGACCGTCGAGGTTGTACAGGTGCAACAGCACATAATCCAACGTATCCACCAGTTTGGCGCGCAATTCGGTGGTGTCGCTTGGAAACATCGGCCTCACGGATGGCGCGATTTCGAACAAACGCCCGTAAAAGGTCGTCGAAAACTCGTCCCGCATGGGCAACACGCGGTTGAAACTGGCCTGAACTGCCTTGATGTCCTGCCGTTGCACGCAAGCCTCCTGATCTGTTGGAAAGATCTGTGCCACGGATTGGTTTACAATTGCTTGTCATGGCTTACTCCGCTGCAATGGCTTTGGGTTTCGTAGTTCCATTGGCGGGCGGCTTCGGCTTCGCCCCGTGCTCGTATTCCTCAAGAAAATCGAGCACATCCTGCCGGTAATTGTAGTAATCCGGATGCTCCAGCAGCGCTTTGCGCGTGCGCGGGCGGGGCAGGTCGACATCCACGATCTTGCCGATGGTCGCCTGCGGCCCGTTGGTCATCATCACCACGCGGTCAGCCAGCAAAATCGCCTCGTCGACGTCATGCGTCACGCAGATGGCGGTGACCTTGGTGCGCGACCACACCTCCATCAGCACTTCCTGCAATTCCCACCGCGTCAGGCTATCCAGCATCCCGAACGGCTCATCCAGCAGCAGCAGCTTCGGCGACAGCGCAAAGGCACGCGCAATCCCCACCCGCTGCTTCATTCCGTTCGACAGGCTGGCAGCCTGCTTATCCATCGCATCGGCCAAACCCACCCGCTCAAGGTAGTACTCCACCACATCCTGCCGCTCGGCACGGCTCGCACGCGGATAGACCTTGTCCACCCCGATCGCCACGTTCTCCTTCGCACTCAGCCACGGGAACAGGTTGGGCGACTGGAACACCACGGCACGCTCGGGGTCCGCCCCTTCCACATGTCGCCCATCCAGCTTGATGGCGCCTTTGGAAATCTCGTTCAGCCCCGCCGCCATCGTCAGCACGGTGGACTTCCCGCACCCCGAATGACCAATCAGCGAGATAAACTCGCCCCGATTGATCTTCAGATCGAAATCCTCAACGACGGTTAAAGGCCCCTTCGGCGTCGGATACACCTTGTGGAGCTGGCTGAAATCCAGGAACCGGTTCTCGATCATCCCTTTCTGCGCATCCGCCACAGCCGCGGGCACACCATGAATGGGGGTCACGTCGGGCAGCACCTTCGTGCCCTCGACCTTCGCCTCGATCCCCATATCCATCAGGTACTTGGTGACATCGGCGCGCAGACGCTTAAACTGATCATTGTGGTTCATCTCCATCCGATCCCGCTGACGGGGAATGGACACCTTGAACTCATCCCCCAACGTGCCATCCGGGTTCAGCGCAATGATGCGGTCGGCCAGAATGATGGCCTCGTCCACGTCATTGGTGATCAGCACACAGGTCTTCTTGTCGGCCTCCCAGATATGCTCGATCTCATCGGCCAGATTGGCGCGGGTCAGCGCATCCAATGCGGACAAAGGTTCGTCCAGCAACAACACCTCGGGGTTCATGGCCAGCGCACGGGCCACATTCACACGCTGACGCATGCCGCCGGACAGCTCGGCAGGGCGACGGGTCGCGGCATGACCCAGACCCACCATTGTCACGTAATGCTCAACCTTTGCAGCCCGCTCAGCCTTGGACAGGCCGGGAAAGATCGTGTCGACGGCCAAGCCGACATTCCCGTTCACGGTCAGCCACGGCATCAGCGAATAACTCTGAAAGATCACACCACGCTCAGGCCCCGGGCCCGCAACAGGCGCACCCTTGAACAGAACTTCACCGGACGATGGCGTCTCAAGCCCGGCCATCAGGTTGATCAGGGTTGTCTTGCCGGTGCCGGAAAAGCCCAGCAGAACCAGAAACTCACCCTCTTCCACGGACAAGGAAATGTCTTGCAAAACCTCAGTCCGTTCGGCCCCGGCCTCGTAAAACTTCGATACGTTCTTGAACTCGATCATGCTCATGGGGATCACCGATTGTTCGTGAAGGTGAACATGGACTGGATGGCGTACATCAACCGGTCCAGCAGGAAGCCGATGATGCCGATGGTGAACACGGCCACCATGATCTTGGCCAACGATTGCGACGACCCGTTCTGGAACTCATCCCAGACGAACTTGCCCAAACCGGGGTTCTGCGCCAGCATTTCGGCGGCAATCAGAACCATCCAGCCGACCCCAAGGGACAGGCGCAGACCGGTAAAGATCAGGGGCAGGGCAGAGGGCAAAACCAGCTTGGTGATCTTGGTCCACGTGTTCATTTTCAGAACCTTGGACACGCTCACCAGATCCTTGTCGATGCTCGCGACACCCAGCGCCGTGTTGATCAACGTCGGCCACAGCGAACACAAGGTCACGGTGATGGCGGAGGTCAGAAATGACTTCGCGAACCAGCCATCCGACGCGTAAGTGGCCGACACGATCATGGTCACAATGGGCAACCACGCCAGCGGCGACACAGGCTTGAAAATCTGGATCAGCGGATTGATGGCCGAATTCACCATCGGGCTCAGCCCCGCAGCAATCCCCAGCGGAATGGCAATGGCTGACGCAATCAGAAAGCCAAAGAACACCGTCTGGATCGAAGTCCAGATTTGATCGTAATAGGTCGGCTTACCGGTATAGACGCGCTCTTTTACCCGGTCTTCGTTGCCCTCGGCGATTAGCTTGGCGTTGCGCTCATCCTGCCGGACATAGAACGCCGCCTCTTTCTCTTTCTCGCGCTGGGCGTCGGCGTGCAGATTGCCCACCTGCTCCCAGACCTGAACGGGGCCGGGGATTGCCCCTAGTGAAGTCTGCACCGTGGGGGCCAGCGTGGCCCAGGCGGCCAGAAACAGACCAATCGCCAAAAGCGGGACACCCAGCAGACGCCAGATTTCGCGACCTTGAGCCTTGGGGTTGTCGCCAGCTGCCGCTTTCAGCACCGGGGTCAGCCAGGCAAGGCCCAGAACCTGAAACCATTTGTCGGCGGCGTTTATGCGCGTGAATGTTCGCTGCTTGCGGTCTTCACGCGCGGCGGCGTCCAATTCGGATGGGTCTATGGCGGTCATGTCGGGGCCTCCTCGGCGGGATCGGGCGGGGCGTCAAAACCCCATATCTTGTGTGTGGCGGCCTATGCTGCACTGCGGCGGTGCATAGGGGGTGTACGGGGGGTGCACGCAGGGTGACACCGGGGAGTCAGGGGCTCTTGCGGCACAGCAGCGTGCCTGATTTTTGAGCAGATGCCCCGCCAATGGGGCCAAATTGCTGCAAGGCAGCGTAGGGTGGGCAATGCTGCCCACCGCTTCATGGCTTTCAACCTTCGACCGCGTTGCCGATGACCTTCTGGTCACCCTTCAGACCGATGGGCAGGCTGTCGATATAGGCGTTGGGCGCTTTACCGTCGTAAGGAATGCCGTCGATGATATCGGCCGCAGGTGTGGGCGTTTTGAACCCGTCGCTGTCCCATGGGAAATCGGCCTCATCCGCCAGCCCTTCGTCCACCAGCAGACGGGCGGCTTCGAGGTAAATCTCGGGCTTGTAGACCTTGGCGGCCACGTCGAAATACCACTGATCGTCTTTCGCCTCTGCGATCTGACCCCAGCGGCGCATCTGGGTCAGGTACCAGATCGCATCCGAGTAGAACGGGTAGGTCGCGTTGTAGCGGAAGAACACGTTGAAGTCCGGCGCAGGGCGGCGGTCGCCCTTCTCGAATTCAAAGAAGCCGGTCATCGAATTGGCGATCACGTCGTAATCCGCGCCCACATATTCCGACCGGCTCAGAATCTCGACCGCTTCCTCGCGGTTGGCGTTGTCGTTCTCGTCCAGCCAGATGGCCGCACGGATCAGCGCCTTGGTGATGGCCTTGGTCGTGTTGGGGTATTCTTCGGCGAATTCATTGGTGATGCCGAACACTTTTTCGGGGTTGTTCTTCCACATGTCATAGTCGGTGATGACCGGCACGCCGATGCCTTTGAACACCGCTTGCTGGTTCCACGGCTCACCCACAGCGTATCCATATATTGTGCCCGCCTCCATCGTGGCAGGCATTTGTGGGGGTGGGGTGACGCTCAACAGTACGTCTGCCCCGATTTGCCCGCTGATGTTTTCGGGGCTGTAAAAGCCCGGCTCAAGCCCACCGGCGGCCAGCCAATAGCGGATTTCGTAGTTGTGGGTCGAGACCGGGAACACCATGCCCATGTTGAACGGCAGGCCCTGATCCTTGTAGTCCTCAACGACTGGGGCAAGGGCCTCTGCGCTGATCGGATGCTGCGGACGGCCATCGTCCATCAGCGGCACATGGGGCTTCATCTCTTCCCAGATCTGGTTCGAAACGGTGATGCCGTTGCCGTTCAGATCCATGGAAAAGGGCGTGATGATATGCGCCTCGGTGCCGTAGCCGATGGTGGCCGCAAGCGGCTGCCCGGCCAGCATATGTGCACCGTCCAATTGGCCGTCAATCACGCCATCGAGCAGCACTTTCCAATTGGCCTGCGCCTCCAGTGTGACGAACAATCCCTCGTCTTCGAAGTAGCCATTTTCATATGCGATGGCGAGCGGTGCCATGTCGGTCAGCTTGATGAAGCCGAATTTCAGTTCATCCTTTTCAAGGTCCAGAAGTTCGGCATGTGCGGCGGTGCCAAGCAAGGCAGCCATGGCACCTGCAAACGTAAAAAGACGTGTCATCCTGTCGGTCCTTTTTCAAACAAAAAAGCCGCCCGTTTCGGGTGCGCACGGGAGGAGGTGTACGCAGACCAAAACGAGCGGCTTTGCTCTTGATAGAGCCCCCATCACTGGGAGCAGAGGGAAGCGTCATTGCTTCGTTGAGATCAGCCTAGCGGTCGGTTCATTCAGAGAACAACAAGAAAGTTGGGATACCATGATGAATCTTGCTGCAATGCAGCGAATGCTCAAAAAGTAATCACTCAAGCGCCGTAAAATCAAACGTAGCGCCATCAAAAAAAGCATCCGGCCCCAGAATCATCTCCCCCCGCGTCGACGCGACGGCGACGGGGTTGGTCAGGGCGCCTTCGATTTTCGCGGATGCGCCGGGCATATCGATTCCCATGGGCCCCAAATGCTGGCGATAGGAGTCGGGGCGCATGGTGTTTTGCGCGACCGAAATGGCGTGGTCGCGGTCCATCCCGGCAAGCCTTGCGATTTCTGCCCCGATCCACGCGGCTTGACTGCGCCACGGGAAATTGGCCGCGCGGTCGTGGAACCGCAAAAAGCCGGGCACATCGACAGGAGCCGCGCCAAGCTGTGTGGCGAAGCGCCCCATCAACGCGTGGTCCAGAGCAGCATGCGGCAAATCCAGATGCGCGCTGCGGGCCAGTATCTCGATAGCGAGAGGTCGGTTCTTGGGCACATCCAGCCACGCCGCCGCCCGCGCCACGGCGCGCATCAAGGCCCCCACTGTGGACGTGTGTTCCTCCACCCAGTCATGCCGCGCGGCCAAGACTTTTTCAGGTGCATGCGCCCAAATGGCTGTGCCGGGCAAGATCAGCTCACCTACATTGTTGGCCACGGCCACCGATCCCCACGGCTCACCAACGCAGAATACGTCTATTTCATCGGCAGCTACAGCGTCGGCCATCAGAGGCGGTGGGGTTGTGATGATGTGAATGTCCGTAGGCAGCGCGTGCCCCGAATGCCCAATCCAGTATTCGAACAGCAATCGGTGCATGGAGTAGGGAAATGGAACACCCACACGCAAAGGACGGTCAAGCGCGGACAAGAGCGGTCCGACTGTATCTTTCGGCGAACTGAAACCACCCGGCCACCCTTTGTCGCGCATGGATGCTGCCATCGCGTTGGACACGCCGATGACCGTTCCGTTCACCGATAACACCATAAGCGCATCGATCTGCGCCACCGGACCACTCAGGCCAAGTGACATCGCAATGGGCATGGGGGCGAGCATGTGGGTCACATCCAGATGCCCGAGCGCCAACAGGTCACGTAGTGCTGCCCACGAGGGTTGGCGCAACAGGTTCAGCGACAGCCCTTCATCGGCGGCAAAGCTCAACTCCTGCGCTACGATCAGCGGGGCACTGTCCACCAGTGGCACATATCCGCAATTGAGCCGCGTGATACTCATGAAAGCAGGTCCGATGCGGTCAGAAGCGCCTGCGCCACGTCGATCACCTTGCGGTTCTGCGACATGGCCGTTTTGCGCAACAGGGCATAGGCGTCTTCTTCGCTGACGCCTTTGGCACGCATGATCATGCCCTTGGCGCGGTCCACCGTCTTGCGGTCCGCGAGGGCCTGTTTGGCCGCCTCCAACTCGTTGCGCATCTGGCTCATCATCTGGAACCGTGCGATGGCCGTTTGCAGGACAGGTTTGATCCGCTCGGGCTGCAACTCACCCACAACATAGGCCGACAGACCGGCCGTCACGGCGGCCTGGGTCATCTCGTCATCGGAGCGGTCCACGAACATGGCCACCGGTCGGCTTTGGGCCGCGGACGCAACGCTGACCTGCTCCAAAGCGTCACGACTGGGGTTCGCCAGATCAATCAGCACCAGATCAGGATCAAGGGCCGCCAGCTTGCGTGCCAGCCCCGTCACATCGCCCAAGACGACCACGTCAGTCCAACCGCCTTCCATCAACGCATCAATGATGTCGCGGGCGCGGTCGGGATCGGGTTCGATCACTGCTATTTTCATGCCGTCAGTCACTCGCGTGTCGTGCTGTATCGTGGTCCGCTGATCCACCCGCCGCGTTGCTGCACGCAACACCATGCCGCACTGTCATGCGCCCTGATCTCTCGTGTTGGGCAGTGCGCCTAAAAAACAGGCGCCAGGTGAATAAAGGTCTGGCGTGCCATGCGAAACCGCCGCACAGTCGCGCCCGGACAAAGGCCGAGCGGAGGACCCCACGTGGCGCAAACACCAACGCATTCCACCTATGACGTGGTCATCGTCGGCGGGGCCATCATGGGCGCATCCACGGCGTGGTTTCTGACGGACAACCCGGACTTTGACGGGCGTGTTCTGGTGGTCGAACGCGACCCGACCTATTCGGCTTGCTCGACTGCGCATACCAACAGCTGCATGCGGCAGCAATTCTCGACCGAGTTGAACGTGCGCATCAGCCAGTTCGCCGCCGATTTCGTGAAAAACATCCGCCGGTACATGGGCGGCGATGACCGCGTGCCCGAGCTTGGCATCCGCAGTTTTGGTTACATGTATCTGGCCGATACGGACGCCTTTGCCGATACGCTGCGCGATAACATTAATGTACAACATGCCGCCGGTGCAGCGACCGAGCTGATGACGCCGGAGCAGATCAAGGCGCGCTATCCCTTCTACAATGTGGATGACATCGTTCTGGGGTCGATCAACACGGTGGACGAAGGGTACTGGGACGGGGCTGCTGTCTTTGACTGGTGGCGCAGGCAATCGCGCGAGCGGGGTGTTGAATACATCGAGAACGAAGTCGTCGCCATGACCCGCGATGCATCCGGCACGCGCGTCGAAAGCGTCACGCTTACCAGTGGCGAGGTCATTGGCTGCGGGCAGGTGGTGAACGCATCCGGCCCGCGCGCGGCGCGCACGGCGCAGATGGCGGGCATTGGTGTGCCGGTCGAACCGCGCAAGCGGTTTTCATGGGTGTTCAAGGCCGAACAGCCCTTGGATCAGGACCTGCCGCTGACCATTGACCCGTCCGGTGTGCACGTCCGCGAAAACGGTGGGGGCACCTATCAGGCAGGCGGTCATTCTGATGTTGACCCGGCTGTCGACTATGACGATTTCACCATGGATCACAGCATCTGGGAAACCCATGTCTGGCCCGTCCTCGCCACGCGCATCCCCCAGTTCGAGGCGATCAAGGTCACCAGTGAATGGGCCGGGCACTATTCCATGAACACGTTCGACCACAACGCCATCATGGGCCCGCACAATGAAGTTGAGAATTTCGTCTTTCTCAATGGCTTCTCAGGTCACGGGCTACAGCAATCCCCAGCCATGGGGCGCGGCACCGCCGAGTGGCTCACCTATGGTGCCTACAGGTCTCTGGACCTGACGCCCTTCCACTATGACCGGCTTGTCGCCGACCGCCCCATCATCGAAAAAGCAGTGATCTGAAGGACCGACCATGAAGAAACTTGTGCTGACAGGGGCTGCCGGACGCCTTGGGTCTTATCTGCGCGAACCGCTGTCAAAGATGTGCGAAACGCTTGTTTCAACCGACATCGCCGATGGCATCGACACCTTGCTGCCGAATGAAAGCTATGTTCAGGCTGACCTTGCCGATTTCGACGCGATGGAGGCGCTGGTCAAAGGCTCCGACATGGTGGTGCATTTCGGCGCTTTCGTGGATGAAGGACCGTTCGAGACACTGCTGGGCCCGAACTTCATCGGCTCTTACAACATTTGGGAAGCTGCGCGCCGGCATGGCACGCGGCGCATTGTCTATGCATCTTCAATCCATGCTGTGGGGATGCACCCCAAGACAGAGGCCATCGGCATTGATGCCCCCCACCGCCCCGACGGGTTCTATGGCCTTGCCAAATGCTTCACCGAAGACCTTGCGCGCATGTATTGGGACAAGAACGGGATCGAGGCGGTGTGCCTGCGCATCCTGTCCTGTGCCAATGTCACCAACCCGCGCGCGGTGGGCTCGTGGCTGAGCTATGATGACATGATCCATTTGGTGGAACGGGCTATCGATACGCCCATTGCCGGGTTCTCCATCGTTTATGGCGTGTCCGACAATGACCGCGCACCGGTCGACAATTCGGGCGCGCGGCATCTGGGCTACCGTCCCAAGGACAATGCCGAACAGTTTGCGAAAGAGATCTATGCCAAGGCCGGTGTGCTGGACCCGCAGGACCCGGCCAATGCCTGCCATGGTGGCCCCTTTGCAAGCACCCCAATTGGCCGCAGCGCGATGATGGCGCTGAACCTCGACAAGGAAGACACGGGCAAGGACTGAGCCATGCGCATCGACAATCTTCAGTACTGCAAGTGGTCGGAAAAGGTCTTTTGCCAGATGCGCGAGGGGGGCGTGGATGCCGTCCACGTCACCATCTCGTATCACGAGAATTTCCGCGAGACGGTGCTGAATTTTGAGCAATGGAACCGGTGGTTTGAGATGTACCCGGACCTGATCACCAAGGGGCTGTGGGCCAGCGATATTGATCGGGCAAAGGCTGACGGGAAGACTGCGGTATTCTTCGGTTTCCAGAACCCCAGCCCGATCGAAGACGATATCGGGTTGGTGGAGATCGTGCATACGCTGGGTGCGCGCTTCATGCAGTTGACCTACAACAACCAGTCCTTATTGGCGACGGGCTGTTACGAGGCTGAGGACACCGGCATCACCCGCATGGGCAAACAGGTGATCAAGGAGATGAACCGCGTGGGGCTTGTGGTGGATATGAGTCATTCAGCTGATCGCTCGACCATAGAAGCGGCAGATATTTCGGATCGCCCCATCGCGATCACCCACGCCAACCCGCATGACTGGCACCCCGCTTTGCGCAACAAGCGGGACGATGTAATCCGGGCCGTAACATCCAATGGCGGCATGCTGGGCTTTTCGCTTTATCCGCATCACCTGAAGGATGGGTCGAACTGCACGTTGCAATCCTTTTGCGAGGCGGTGGCGCGCACGGCTGACACCTATGGCACCGACAGGATCGGGATCGGTTCTGACCTGTGTCAGGACCAGCCGGACAGCGTCGTCGAATGGATGCGTGTGGGCCGCTGGTCGAAAGAGATCGACTATGGCGAAGGCTCGGCGGCCAACCCCGGCTTCCCGCCTCAACCCGACTGGTTCCGCGACAACCGTGACTTCGGCAATATCGACGACGGCCTGCGTGCCACCGGCATGTCCGAGGACGAGGTGGCGGGCATCATGGGCGGCAATTGGTATCGGTTTTATGCCGAGAATTTCGGGCCTGCGTCGTAAACAAGACGGACAGTGTCGGGCAATAGCCGTCCCTTTAGCCAAAAGGAACAAGGGAGGGGCCCATGAAAATCGGCTTTATTGGTCTGGGCAATGTCGGTGGAAAACTGTCGGGCAGCCTGATCCGCAACGGGCATGACGTGGCCGTGCATGATCTGAATGCGGAGTTCGTTTCAGCCAAGGTGGCCGACGGCGCAACCGACGGGCAAAGCCCGGCGGCGCTGATGCAAAGCTGTGATGCCGTGATCACCTGTTTGCCCAGCCCTGCTGCGTCCGCCGCCGTGATGGACGAGATGTTGCCGCACATCCGCCCCGGCAAGATCTGGATGGAGATGTCGACCACGGACGAGGCCGAGTTGAAGCGCATCGGCGCGCAGGTCATTGCAGCAGGCGCCGCCGCCGTCGATTGCCCGGTTTCGGGCGGCTGCCACCGGGCGGACACGGGCAATATCAGCATCTTTGCAGGCTGTGACCGTGCCACGTTCGAACGCATTTTGCCGCTGCTCACCATAATGGGGCGGCGCGTACTGCACACTGGCGATCTGGGCAGTGCATCGGTGCTGAAGGTGCTGACCAATTACCTCGCCACCGCGAACCTGGTCAGTTGCGCCGAGGCGCTGACAGTCGCCAAGGGGGCGGGCATGGACCTTGGCGTCGCTTATGAGGCGATGGCAATCAGTTCCGGCACGTCCTTTGTCCATGAAACCGAAAGCCAGGTAATCCTGAACGGCAGCCGCGATATTTCCTTCACGATGGATCTTGTGGCCAAGGACATTGGCCTGTTTCAGGACGTGGCCGACAGGGCAGGGGTGCCTTTGGACCTCAACCCGCTGCTGATCAACATGTTCAATGATGCCATCGGCCGCTTTGGACCGCGTGAGCAGTCGCCCAACATCATCAAACGGCTTGAAGAGGCGACAGGTCTTGATGTCACCGCACCGGGCTTTCCCGCAGAAATGGTCGATAATGAGCCCGAAGAACCGGGGGCCGAGGTCATCGTGCGGCGTTGATCGACCTTGCCCGCCTGACGCGACCAAGCTAAGGGCGGGCCATGCATGGTCTGAAATTCGAAGAAGGCGAAGTCATCGCCACAATCAACGCGTCGCCGGGGCGGCGCATTCTGGGGATTGGATCGCTATGGCTCCTGTCGCTGATGGTGATCTATGTCGCCATCGTGCGCCCGCCCGAGATCGGCTGGCAGGTTTTTCTGCTTGTGTTGGGGGGCGGGTCCATCTGGATCGCGGAAAAGATGCGCCGGGCGACGGCCTTGACGCTCGAACTGACGCCGGAATTTTTGCGGGACAGTTCTGGTGAAGTCGTCGCCAAAATCGATGACATCCTGTCAATCGATCGCGGGATGTTTGCGTTCAAGCCATCCAACGGGTTTTTGCTTCGACTGTCCGCGTCAAACGGGCGTGCATGGCGCCCGGGTCTTTGGTGGCGCCTTGGCAATCGGATTGGCATCGGGGGAATGACACCCGGTCACCAGGCAAAATTCATGGCCGAGATACTCTCGGCCATGATTGCAGAACGGTCGTCTGACTGATTACTCGCTGGCCCAGAGCACGCGTGGTGCATAGCGGGGGCGCGTGAACACGAAGTTTTCGATCTCACGCTCGCGCAGGCCCGTTGCAAAAGGCGGGTCGTATTTGACGAACGTCTCGACCACCATCACGCGTTCATTGTGGGGCATGACCGGCAATAGGTGCCGCAGCTCCTTGACCTGGTTGTTGGACAGTGCGGGCTGCCAGCCCTTGGCCTGCGACCAGTCACGTTTGTAAACGTCGTTCACCTCGTCATACTTCACGCTGGTGACGCGGACGGCGACGTTCGAGTCTTGATTGGACGTCAGGTAGGCGAGGATTTCGCGTGTCCCGTTCAAGTAAGCAGTGTCCAAAGGCGTCGTCTCGCGAGAGATGATGTCGCCGATTGTGTACGCGGCCTTCTGGTTGATCGAGTGCTGGCGGTATGCGTCAAAGATCGCGAACATCGAAAGGTAGGCCCAGAAGAGGACGGGGACGATCAGCACGGTTTCCACCGCAATGCTGCCGCGCTCGTCATCGCGGAAGGACCGCATGTTTGTGATTAGGCGTTTCATCAGCTTGGCTCCTGCACAAATCCGGACATCGAGACCATCTTGACCCGGCCTGCGCCGTCTTTAGTGAATGACCGGCCCAGTCCCGCGAGGGGGAAAACCGGATCAAAGGAATAGCACGCGCGCAGCATCATCAGCTGGTGCTCGGACCCGTGCACAAAGGTGGTCGAAGGGCTCACGGCCATGGAGGTGTCGACACATTCAGGCGAATTCGGGAAGCCTGAGAAAGAGCGTGCCGAGACAGGCTTCATTTCCAGTTTCAGCGTCTCTTCGCAGTTTTCCAGAAACCCGGAATACTCACACACCATCGCCTTGATGTCGCTGTGGTCATAGTTGGCGCCAGTGTTCAAGCGCACGTTACGCACCGCGATGTCGAGGCCCCTGTCCAGAAAACCCTGGCGGAAGGAATAGATTCCAAGTTCGACCGAGGTCATGAAGAGGGTGAACATGAGTGGCACCGCAAGGGCAAATTCCACCAGCATTTGGCCATCCTCTTCGCGCCGGAACCGACGCAGGAATGATTTGATATTAAGGGTCATTGGGTCAGCCTCAGTTGGTTGATTTGCTTGGCGATTGCCTCAAAGGCTTCGGTAATCTCGACGCCTTCCACCCGGAAGAAATGACTTGGCGAGGATGCGCAGTTTTCCATCACGCCGGCCGAATAATCGGTCACCTCGAAGCCCACGGACCACACCACGATACCTTCGCTCTTGGCGGCGTCGCAGATGTCTTCAAGCATCGCATCGGCCTGACCGGAGGTGTATTTGGTGTACCGCCAGTTGCTCCAGCTGCCGCGCACGTAGTTGTTCAGGTACCAGTGCAGCGGGTAACGGCTCCAGTGCGCGTATTCGGACGGGCTGTTGTAGTACCATGGCTGAATACGTGTCGTGTCTACGTTCTGACCGTCGGTCATCAGGACCACGGTTTTCAGTGTTTCCACATCCGAGTATGACGCGGGACGACCTGCAAAGGCATCGTCGACGATGTTCTCGTCCGGCCCGGCCAAGTCCTGCGTGATCGGACGGAAAGTCGGGTCAAGCAACGCCACACCCCATTTCATCCCGAGGTGGATCGACGTGTTGGCCCGTGCACGGTAGTCGTCGATGGTGTTCTTGAGCTTCGTTGCACTCTGGCTGAAGGGCACGATTTCTTCGAAGTCGCGCTTGGGACAGCCAGGATTGCTCACCGGATTCGAATAGTTCCAGCCCTCGTCAAAGTGCTGCATCTGTTCATACTCGTTGTCCAGATCCAGACCGGTTTCAGAGAAATCGGCAATCTCGAAGTCAACGCAATACGAGTAGTTGTGCCGGTGATCCGTCTCCATGCGAGAGAAGATGTCATATCCTGCGTTCACCTGAGCAGTGTAGGGGATCAGAGAGATCGAAATGAGGTCTTCGTTCTCTTCCCGGATGACCGTGTCGACAAATGTCTTCGCGGCATCTTGCAGGTTTTCCATCTTGTTGTTCCGACCCATCGAGCCGGAAATGTCGAGAACCATCGAGATTTCGACATTCGACACACGCTCTTCAGCTTGTGCCAGTGCGGGAACAGGCAGCGTATCCACGCCCATCAGGCGCATGAATTGTGTGCTCGTGGTCTTGTCGGCAGACGCCGTGACCGTCCGAAAGTTCAATCCCTCGTCGACTGTAACGGACGAGAGGTAGTTGCTCATCCCGGCCTTGTCGAAGTAATCGCGCACAACCTCTTCGGGGTCGAGCGGTTGATCCAGATCAGCAGCAGCAAGTACCGCGCGGTCTACAGTTGCCTGCATCCGCGTGCGTTCCATTTCATTATGCATCAGGTCGACGCCTATACCGCCGACTAAAATCATCATCATAAACATTGCCACGGCGAAAATGGTCATGGACCCCGACTCGTCGCGTGCAAATCCGGCGACGCTGGATCTCAGCCCCGCCTTCGTTGTCAATTTCCGTGTCCACATCATTGGCTTTAAACACCTTGTTGTTTCGGTCATCTCAGGCCTTTACAGCCTTTTCACCCGCCGAATGGTGTGACGCCGGAATGTGGCTGAAATCGGGCAAAACGGGGAAAGCTGTGTGGAGATTTTGATTCGATTGTCGTCAATCCGTCTTCGTATGGGCGACTGTTTACGAATTGTTAGTCTGTTGGGCGTGCGGTCCCGGGTTTTTCCAATGCACAAAAAATTCGCACCTCTTAACGGAACCGTCATAGGCTGGGCGCACAGACTCAACCAAATGTGAGTCGTGCCGGAAAAAGGAGTACCCGGATGAGCACCCAGAACGAGCCAAGTTTCCGCGAAAGCGTTGATATCATGTTCAACCGTGCGGTGGCGTTGATGGACCTGCCGCCGGGGCTGGAAGAAAAGATCAGGGTTTGCAACGCAACCTACACTGTACGTTTTGGTGTGCGGCTGCGTGGTCAGATCCAGACCTTCACCGGATATCGATCTGTCCACTCTGAACACATGGAGCCGGTCAAGGGCGGCATCCGCTTTGCCATGGGCGTCAATCAGGATGAGGTCGAAGCGCTGGCCGCGCTGATGACCTACAAATGCGCGCTGGTGGAGGCGCCCTTTGGTGGTTCCAAGGGCGGGTTGCACATTGATCCACGTGAATATGACGATCACGAGATGGAGCTGATCACCCGCCGATTTGCCTATGAGTTGATCAAACGCGACATGATCAACCCCGCGCAAAACGTGCCCGCCCCGGATATGGGCACGGGCGAGCGTGAAATGGCGTGGATTGCCGACCAGTACAAACGCATGAACACGACCGACATCAACGGCGTGGCGTGCGTCACCGGCAAACCGACCAATGCGGGCGGCATTCAGGGCCGGACCGAAGCCACCGGGCGCGGTGTGCAATACGCGCTGCGCGAGTTTTTCCGTGATACGGAAGGTGTGAAGAAGGCCAATATGTCCGGCACGCTCGATGGCAAGCGGATCGTTGTGCAGGGTCTTGGCAACGTCGGGTACCACGCCGCCAAATTCCTGGCGGAACAGGATGGCTGCAAGATCGTCGGGATCATCGAGCGTGATGGTGCCTTGGTCGATGATCGCGGGTTGGACATCGATGCCGTGCGCAACTGGATCATGAATCATGGCGGTGTCGGGGGCTATCCGGATGGCACCTTTGTCGAGGACGGCTCTGTGGTCCTTGAGAAAGACTGTGACATCCTTGTGCCCGCCGCGCTTGAGGGTGTGATCAACCTTTCAAACGCTGAACGTGTGACTGCGCCTTTGATTATTGAGGCGGCAAACGGCCCTGTGACTGCCGGTGCGGATGCCATTTTGCGGGAAAAGGGCACCGTAATCATCCCCGACATGTACGCCAATGCAGGCGGTGTGACGGTGTCCTACTTCGAATGGGTCAAGAACCTCAGCCACATTCGTTTTGGCCGAATGCAACGCCGCCAGGAAGAAGCGCGGCACCAATTGGTTGTCGATGAACTGGAGCGTTTGAGCCAGCATCTTGGCGATGCGTGGTCCATGACACCGGATTTTAAGGGCAAGTACCTGCGCGGTGCGGATGAATTGGAACTGGTGCGCTCCGGTCTCGATGACACGATGCGCGCAGCCTATCAATCCATGGCATCGGTCTGGCATGGTCGCGATGAGGTCGATGACCTGCGCACCGCCGCCTATCTCGTTGCCATTGGCAAAGTTGCCGACAGCTATAGGGCCAAAGGGCTCTAGCCGCCGTTGGTTCGTTAACGCGAATGCGCGTCACGCGCTTGCCTGCACCCGCCGCTTGGCGGGTGCTTTTTTTCAAGCCTTACCTCAAACTGCAGGATTTTTTTGGACCAAATAAGATGAATGTCTAGCGCGATGCCAGGTCCGGCATCGCCGCATCGATCTGGTCATAGACCGCAGTGCAGATATCCTCCATGGCAATCATAAAAAACGTTTTCGCCGCTCTTTCGTTCGGATGGTACGGGTCTTTGACCTTGCCGGATTTCGACAGTCGAAAGTATTTCTTGTTGCCTTGGTTTGCGGCAACCGTCTCCGGCGTCGCCCCTTCGACAAAGCTGCACTGGCTACCCGTTTCCGCAAACGCGCGTCTGACATTGGCTTGCGCCTTGAGGCGCAGGTCCGTGATTTTCTTGGAATAGCTGGGCGCAGTGGTCATGAAGATGCACGGCACGCCAGTGGGCAGTTGCGCATTCATGTTCTGCACGTCTTCCAGCGCCTTGTCATAGCTGCCCGCCCATCGTTTCGCCGAATTTCCAAGGAAAGACAGCAAGATCAGCTTGGGCTCATAATACCCTGCCCGAAACATGGTCTGGAAGGCCGACATGTCTTTTTCGCAGAACTGGTAGGCATCGCCCTGACCGATCTGCTTGTACTTGTTGCCGGTTGTATTGATGAAGCCATACGTTCCCGCATTGACCTTCCACTTTGGGTCAACGTCACAAATCGCGCCCTTCGCACGGCCCATCTTGGCGGTCCATGAATGCAGGGATGTTGATCGCACCCCGATCACCGCGACCTTCATATCCGCAAGCACCTCCAGATTGGCGGCCTGTTCCGGTGTTGGCGGACAATGGCCTTTGATGTTCTCGAAAAACTCAAGGAACACCGGACCGGAGCCAAAGGGGATTTGACTGTCACCCAGGATCACGATCGAGGGGGATTGAAAATCACTGGTTTGTGCAGCCAGCGAAGCGGGAATGAGTGCGGCAAAGGCTGCCAGCAGGCGAATGAAAAATGTCATGATGCCACTCAACGCCAAAATCATGTTTCAGAACACGCAAATCACCGTGAGCCAACTATTTCGTCGCTCGCTGACCAGCCATTGTCGAAAAGTGCCACGGCAGATCGGCACCCCCTTGATACACCCGGCTGGATGGTGATGCTGATCCCATGAACAAGCGGAGGTGCGCATGCGCTTTTCTGGGCTGAAGGTCCTGAAGGAAGGGCTGACCGGGAACAAGGGATGGGGACCGCATTGGCGCAGTCCCGAGCCCAAGTCAGAATATGATATTGTCCTGATTGGTGGCGGTGGTCACGGTCTGGCAACCGCACACTATCTGGCGAAGGTCCATGGCATCACCAACGTGGCCGTGTTGGAAAAGGGCTATCTCGGCGGTGGCAACGTGGGGCGCAACACAACCATCGTGCGTGCCAACTACATGCTGCCCGGCAATTCCGAGTTCTATTCCCATTCCCTCAAGCTTTGGGAGGGGCTGGAAGAGGACCTGAACTACAACGTCATGCATTCGCAACGCGGCATCATCAATCTGGTGCACTCGGACGGGCAGCGTGATGCCTTTGTCCGCCGTGCCAATTCCATGTGCGGTTTGGGGGACGATGGCGCGATGTTCGACCGGGCCGGGGTTGAAAAGCTGCTCCCCTTCCTTGATTTCGACCAGACACGCTTTCCCATCTATGGCGGTCTCTATCACAAGCGTGGCGGCACCGCCCGCCACGACGCGGTGGCGTGGGGCTTTGCCCGGTCTGCCAGCGATCGCGGCGTTGATCTGATCCAGCAATGCGAGGTCACCGGCATCGACGTGGTGAACGGCGTTGTCAAAGGCGTGCAAACCACCAAGGGACCCATTCGCGCCAAGAAGGTAGGCATGGTAGCGGCGGGTCGGTCGTCCCAAGTGGCCGCCATGGCGGGCATGCGCCTGCCCATCGAAAGCCATGTGCTGCAGGCGTTCGTGACCGAAGGGCTGAAACCCTGCCTCGATCACGTGGTGACCTACGGCATGGGCCACTTCTATATCAGCCAGTCCGACAAGGGGGGGCTGGTCTTTGGGGGCGATCTGGACATGTATGCCAGCTATGCCGCCCGCGGGAACCTGCCGCTGGTCGAACATGTGGCTGAAGCCGCCATGACCCTGATGCCTGCCATTGGCAAGGCCAAGATGCTGCGCAGTTGGGGTGGAGTGATGGACATGTCGCCTGACGGATCGTTCATCATCGACAGGACGGACATCGATGGGCTCTTTGTCAACACAGGCTGGTGTTATGGCGGGTTCAAGGCGACGCCTGCCTCAGGGCATACGTTCGCTCATTTGCTCGCCACTGGCACGCCGCATGACACCACCGTGCGCCACCGTCTGGATCGCTTCCGCACCGGGCGCGGGATCATGGATGAAGAGGCCACCGGGTCTCAGCACAATCTGCACTAGGGATGGTTGAGATGACGGGAGCCTCACTTCTCGGTGGCGCAGCCACCTGCCAGTCAGCGGGCTGGGATTTTTTGGAAACGGGTAAGGGGTGGATCAAGCACCCTGATGGAGACGTCTGATGCGGCTGCAATGTCCGATTTGCGGAGAGCGTGACCGGCGCGAGTTTTATTATCAGGGTGCCGCTGTGATGCTGGACCGCCCTGCACCCGACGCGGGTGAGGCTGCGTGGGATGATTACCTGCATCTGCGTGAGAACCCGGCGGGCGATCTGGAGGAATTGTGGAGCCATGATGCCGGGTGCGGTGCCTGGCTAAAAGTGACGCGCAACGTGTCGAGCCACGAGATCAAGGGCGTGGTTCTGGCCAGGGAGGTCAAGCGATGAGGGTTGACGGAAAGGGTCTGATTGACCGCTCACAGCGTCTGTCCTTTCGGTTCGACGGCAACAGCTATCGCGGTTTCGCGGGTGACACACTGGCGTCTGCCTTGCTGGCCAACGACGTGCGCCACGTGGCGCGGTCATTCAAATACCACCGCCCGCGCGGCATCCTGACCGCCGGTTCCGAAGAACCGAACGCGTTGATGACGATCGGCACCGGCGCGGCGACCGACCCGAACGTCCGTGCCACGGTGCAGGAGCTTTATGATGGATTGGAAGCACGCAGCCAGAACGCGTGGCCGTCGCTTGCTTTTGACGTGATGAGCATCAATGACCTGGCCGCGCCCTTCCTGGGGGCCGGGTTCTACTACAAGACCTTCATGTGGCCGCGTGCGTTTTGGGAAAAGCTTTATGAGCCAATCATCCGGCGTGCCGCAGGCCTTGGTGCGCTCAGCGGTCAGAAGGACGCGGATCATTACGAAAAGGCCTATGCCTTCTGTGACGTGCTGGTGATCGGTGCCGGACCTGCGGGGCTCATGGCTGCGTGGACGGCGGCCCAATCCGGCGCGCAGGTGATCCTCGCAGACGAAGACAGCGTGATGGGCGGACGCCTGAACGCAGAAACCCTGCAGGTGGATGGTCAACCCGGTGCGGCCTGGGCGGCGGATATGGTGGGCAAGCTGTCTGCCATGGACAATGTCCGTCTGATGCCGCGCACGACGGTGACAGGCGCACATGATGGTGGCACCTTTGGTGCGCTTGAACGGGTGTCGCATCATGTCGAAAAAATCCCGCGCGGCGGCGTGAAAGAGACGTTCTGGCGCATCGCTGCCAAGCGCTCAATCCTCGCCGCAGGCGCTATCGAACGTCACATCGCCTTCCAGAACAACGACCGCCCCGGCATCATGGGGGCGGGGGCCGTGCGCGCCTATCTCAACCGGTTCGGCGTCAGCCCGGGCAAGGCCGTGACCGTCTTTGGCAACAATGACGACGCGCATCGCACGGCGATGGACATGCAGGAGGCAGGCGTGCACATCGCCGCCGTCATTGACAGCCGGGCAGATGCCAAGGCGCTGGGTGACTACCGCTTGATGCGGGGCGCAATGGTGTCGGGCAGCGAAGGGCGCAAGGGTCTGGAAGCCATCACCGTGCAGACCGGTTCCGGCACTGACAAGATCGCCACCGATTGTCTGGCCGTCTCGGGCGGCTGGAACCCGACTGTACACATGACCTGCCATATGAACGGCAGGCCCACATGGGATGCCGATCTTGCCAGTTTTGTCCCGACACCCGGTTCCATTCCGGGCATGGAGACGGCGGGGGCGTGCAACGGGTCATTCTCGACCGGTGCTTGTCTGGCCGAAGGTGTCGCCGCGGCCAGGGTCAGCCTTGATGCGTTGGGTATAACAGCCGCAGACATCGAGGTGCCGCAGGCAGACGACGCACCCTATGCCGTTGAACCGCTCTGGGCCGTGCCCGGCAAGGGGCGTGCGTGGCTCGATTTCCAGAACGATGTGAGCGTGAAGGACATCAAGCAAGCGGCACAGGAAAACTTCACCTCGGTCGAGCATATGAAGCGCTACACTACGCAAGGCATGGCGACGGACCAAGGCAAGAACTCCAACGTCACGGCGCTGGCCTTGCTCGCGGATGCGACCGGGCGGGCCATTCCCGAAACGGGCACCACTACATTCCGCCCACCCTACAGCCCCGTGGCTCTGGCCGCCTTGGGCGCAGGCGCACAGGGCATCGGATTTGCGCCAGAACGCAAGACCACCAGCCACGCGGCCACCATCGCCGCAGGCGCGCCGATGATCGAGGCGGGGCTGTGGTATCGCCCCTCCTACTTCCCGCTGCCGAACGAAAAGACATGGCGCCAGTCCTGCGATCGCGAGATCGGCTGGGTCCGTGACGCCGTGGGCATCTGTGACGTCAGCACCTTGGGCAAGATCGACATCCAAGGCCCGGATGCGGCCAAGCTGCTGGATTTCGTCTACACCAACATGTTCTCGACCCTGAAAGAGAACCGCGTGCGCTACGGCCTCATGCTGCGCGAAGACGGGCATGTCATGGATGACGGCACCACCGCGCGGCTGGGTCCGAACCACTATGTGATGACCACGACCACCGCCGCAGCCGGTCAGGTCATGCGGCATCTGGAGTTTGTCACCCAAGCCCTGCACCCCAATTGGGATGTGCGGATCATGTCCGTGACCGAACAATGGGCGCAGTTCGCCGTGGCCGGGCCGAAATCGCGCGAGTTGCTGAACGGACTGCTCGACGACCCCATCGACAACGACACATGGCCGTTCATGGCCTGTGGCCCGGTGGATGTCCAAGGGGTCAAGGGGCGGCTCTTCCGTATCTCCTTCTCGGGCGAACACGCCTATGAGATCGCCGTGCCCGCACGCTTCGGTGACAGCCTGTTCCGTGTGCTTGTCGCCCGCGCAGAGGCACTGGGCGGCGGCGCTTACGGGATGGAGGCGCTGAACGTTTTGCGCATCGAAAAGGGGTTCATCACACACGCCGAAATCCATGGCCGCGTCACGGCACAGGACATCGGGATGAAGCGGATGTTGTCGAAGAAGAAAGACTTCATCGGCGCCACTATGGCCCAAAGGCCCGGTCTGACCGAAGACGGGCGCGAACAACTCGTGGGCATGAAGCCCGTCGGTCCGATCAAGCAACTGACCGCAGGCGCACACATCTACTCGGATGGCGAAGACCCCGTCGCAAAGCACGATCAGGGCTATGTCACCTCCGTGGGCTTCTCGCCCACGCTCGGGCACTACCTTGGCCTCGGCTTTGTCCGCGACGGGCTGTCCCGCCACGGCGAGGTGTTGAATATGGTCGATCACGTGCGTGGTATCCAGACCCGGGTGGAACTGTGCGACCCGGTGGTCTTTGACAAGGAAGGGGAACGGACCCGTGGCTGAACTGATCGCGAAAACCCCGCTGGACGATATGGCGCCCCTGACCATCGGCACCTGCACTGTGAACGAAGTGGACCTTGGCACGCTGACATCCATCGCGCCCTATGCCGGGACCAAGATTGCGGACCCGTTCAAGGCGGCGCACGGCATGGCATGGCCCGGCCCGAACCGCGCGACAGGCAAGGACGGCGCACGCGCCATCTGGTTCGGGCGCGACATGGTTCTGCTCGCCGGACCTGAGCCAGATGCAACGCTGGCCAAACTTGCCGCCGTGACGGATCAGACCGACGCTTGGACGGCTGTCACCCTCGCAGGGCAGGGAGCAGAGGACGTGCTGGCCCGCCTCATCCCCCTCGATCTGAGTGCCACACAGTTCAAACGTGGACACACCGCCCGTACGCAGATCCAGCACATGTCAGGATCCGTCACGCGCATTGGCACCGACACCTTCCTGCTCATGGTCTTCCGCTCCATGGCGGGAACCCTGCTTCACGATCTGGAAAGGACCATGGCAAGCGTCGCATCACGCGGGTAAAACAGTTCAAATCGATTCCCGTGTGTTGGAGCCACCCATGATCCGTCTTGCCATTGCCGCCGCGCTGACTCTGGCCGCTGTCCCTGCTGCAGCCCAAGAAACCAAGGAAGAAAGCTGTGCCCTGCAGGCCGAGGTCGTGGCTGCCGTCCAGCAGGCGCGCCTTGACCGGGTCAACGAACGCGAAGTGACGGATCATATCCTCGCCCAAGACCCCACATGGCCCGAGAAATACAACAACGCGATCCCATTGATCGCCCCGTGGGTTTACGAGCAGAAGCGCCGCGTGATCCGGAACGAGGATTTATCGGCCGCATGGTCCGAGCTTTGCTTGCAGCAGTGACTCGACTCCCGGGCACACAAACCCAATATTATAGGGCATGAGCCTGCCCCCCGGATTTCTGGACGAATTGCGCACCCGCCTGAGCCTTGGCCAGGTTGTCGGGCGCAAGGTCATGTGGGACGCGCGCAAATCCAATCAGGGCAAGGGCGACCTGTGGGCCCCTTGCCCCTTCCACCACGAAAAGACGGCCAGCTTTCACGTCGATGATCGCAAGGGCTACTATTATTGCTTTGGCTGCCACGCCAAGGGCGACGCCATCAGCTTCGTGCGCGAAACGGAAAATGTGGGCTTCATGGAGGCCGTCGAAATCCTCGCCGGTGAGGCTGGGATGCCGATGCCCGAGCGCGACCCCCGCGCGCAGGAAAAAGCCGACAATCGGACCCAATTGGCCGATGTCATGGAAATGGCCATCCAACACTTCCGCCTGCAACTCAAGACTGGGGCGGCCGGCCCTGCGCGCGACTACCTTGAACGGCGCGGGCTGGACCCCGCAGCACAGGACCGCTGGGAAATCGGCTTTGCCCCCGACGCGTGGCAGGGGCTGTGGGACGCGCTGAAAGGCAAGGGGGTCGAGGATGAGTTGATCCTTGGCGCGGGCCTTGCCAAGCCGTCGCAAAAAGGTGGCAAGCCCTATGACACGTTCCGGGGGCGCATTATGTTCCCGATCCGCGATGCGCGGGGGCGCTGTACCGCCTTTGGCGGGCGCGCGATGGACCCGAACGACAACGCCAAATACCTGAACTCGCCGGAGACGGAACTGTTCGACAAGGGCCGCAGCCTCTACAACCACGGCCCCGCACGCACGGCGGCGGGCAAGGGCCAGCCCCTGATTGTGGCGGAAGGGTACATGGACGTGATTGCGCTGGCCGAACACGGCTTTGGCGCGTCCGTGGCCCCATTGGGCACTGCTGTCACCGAACACCAACTTGCCATGCTCTGGCGCATCGCGGACGAACCTATCATTGCGCTTGATGGGGACAAGGCGGGCCTGCGCGCCGCCATGCGCCTGATTGATCTCGCACTTCCCGCGCTTGAGGCGGGCAAATCCCTGCGATTTGCGCTGATGCCCGAGGGGCAGGACCCTGACGATCTGCTTAAGGCGCAAGGGGCGGGGGCGCTGCAAAAGCTGCTCGATGACGCGATGCCCATGGTCCAACTGCTCTGGCAGCGCGAGACGGAAGGCAAAAGCTTCGACAGCCCCGAACGCAAGGCAGCACTCGACAAGGCGCTGCGGGAGAAAATCAAGCTGATCCAGGACCCGTCGATCCGCCAGCACTACGGTCAGGCGATCAAGGACATGCGCTGGGACCTGTTTCGCCCCAAACGCAGTGGCGGCAGCACCGGCCAGAAACGGGACTGGAAACCCGGTCGCGGCTGGCAGGCTCCCCCGGTGCCGATGCCCAGCACTAAGAGCTCCGCACTGGCTGCGGGAGGGGCGCAGGTCACGGACCACCTGCGCGAAACAGTGATCCTTGTTGCACTTATCTGCACGCCTGAAGTGGCCGAAGAGTTCGAAAGCGGGCTCGAGGGTTTGCCCTGCAAGGATCCAGACCATGCCGTATTGCGCGACCTGATTCTGCGCCACGGACATGAAGGTCCGGAGGTGTTGCGCGAAAACATTTTCGCCGCACTTGGTCCGGATACCCTTGATAACCTGCTCTCATCGCGCCATGTGGCAATTGTCCCGTGTATCCGCACCCCCGGCGATGCTGACATGGCCCGCATGACCGTGGCCGAAGAGCTCGCAAAACTCAGCGCGGCAAAGGGACTGAATGCCGAGATCGCGGATGCGGTGCAGGACCTGGAGGGTGTGGCAGATGAAGGCGTGACATGGCGCCTTGCCCAAGCGGCTGAAGCCGCAGTTCAGGCGACGCGCAGCGGGAAAGAGGATGATTCTGAATATGACACCGGCGACAACGGTGCCCGAATCAGTCGCAGTGAAAGGGATGCTTTTGCTGCCTTGATGGATCAGATCAGCTTCTCTAAACGCCGTAACTGATGCGAATTGGTCTCAAAATATAAAGAAAATGCACGTAGATGGGTGGCCGAATCACCTAAAGCACTAAATGTTTCTGGCAGCGATTCGGGCAAACGAATCGCCAAGGAGCCCCGATTGAAGGAGCCCAGTATGGCCGCGAAAGACACAAACGAAGACGCGAAGACCGAAGATCAGGACAGCGCCCACTCGCTCGACATGAGCCAGGCTGCCGTCAAAAAGATGATCTCGGAGGCCCGTGAAAAGGGCTACATCACCTACGACCAGCTGAATACCGTGCTGCCACCCGATCAGGTCAGCTCGGAACAGATCGAAGATGTGATGTCGATGCTGTCTGAAATGGGCATCAATATCATCGAGGATGAAGAGGCCGAGGACGAAGAGCAAAAAGGCTCGACCGAGGTCACGACCACCGAAGGCACCCGCGATCTGACGCTGGGCGCCACGGGTCAGGAAAAGCTCGACCGAACAGACGATCCCGTGCGGATGTATTTGCGCGAAATGGGCAGCGTCGAATTGCTGAGCCGCGAGGGCGAGATCGCCATCGCCAAGCGCATCGAAGCTGGCCGCAATACGATGATCGCAGGGCTGTGCGAAAGCCCACTGACCTTTCAGGCGATCACCATCTGGCGCGACGAACTTCTGAGCGAAGAAATCTTGCTGCGCGATGTCATCGACCTCGAAGCCACATTCGGCAATCAAATGGGTGAGGACGGCGAAGAGGTGTCAGAGCCTGTCGTCGATACCGCCGCCAAGACCGAGGAAAAGGAAGAGGCCAGCCCCGAACTGGACGCCGACGGCAATCCGATCGCCAAGGATGACGACGACGATGAGGACGAACAGGCCAATATGTCGCTTGCCGCGATGGAGGCCGCGCTCAAGCCTCAGGTGCTCGAAGCGCTTGAGGTCATCGCTCACGACTATTCGCTTCTGTCCGAAATGCAGGACAGCCGGATTTCGGCCACCCTGAACGAGGACGGCTCGTTCAGCAAAGGCGACGAAGAAACCTACCAGAAACTCCGGGCCGAGATTGTGCTGCTTGTCAACGAACTGCACCTGCACAACAACCGGATCGAAGCGCTGATCGACCAGCTTTACGGCATCAACCGCCGCATCATGCAGATCGACTCTGCCATCGTGAAACTGGCCGATCAGGCGCGCATCAACCGGAAGGAGTTCGTGGACTCCTACCGTGGCCGTGAGCTTGACCCCAACTGGCTCGAAGAGATGGGCGAAAAGCAGGGCCGTGGCTGGCAGATGTTCATTGAACGCTCTGCCGAGAAGGTCGAAGAACTGCGCGCCGACATGGCGCAAGTGGGCCAATACGTCGGCCTCGACATCTCTGAATTCCGCCGCATCGTGCAGCAGGTTCAGAAGGGCGAAAAAGAAGCACGGCAGGCCAAGAAAGAGATGGTCGAAGCCAACCTGCGCCTCGTGATCTCGATCGCCAAGAAATACACCAACCGCGGCCTGCAATTCCTCGACCTCATTCAGGAAGGGAACATTGGCCTTATGAAGGCGGTCGACAAGTTCGAATACCGCCGCGGCTACAAGTTCTCGACCTACGCGACATGGTGGATCCGTCAGGCGATCACCCGGTCCATCGCGGATCAGGCCCGCACCATCCGTATCCCCGTGCACATGATCGAAACGATCAACAAACTGGTCCGTACGGGCCGGCAGATGCTGCACGAGATCGGACGCGAACCCACGCCCGAGGAACTGGCTGAAAAGCTGCAAATGCCGCTTGAGAAAGTGCGCAAGGTGATGAAAATCGCCAAGGAGCCGATCAGCCTTGAAACCCCCATCGGGGACGAGGAAGACAGCCAGCTTGGCGATTTCATCGAGGACAAGAATGCCGTGCTGCCACTCGACAGCGCCATTCAGGAAAACCTCAAGGAAACCACGACACGGGTTCTGGCCTCGCTTACGCCACGCGAAGAACGCGTGCTGCGCATGCGCTTCGGCATTGGCATGAACACGGACCACACGCTCGAAGAGGTGGGCCAGCAGTTCAGCGTTACACGCGAACGGATCCGCCAGATCGAAGCCAAGGCGCTGCGCAAGCTCAAGCACCCGAGCCGCAGCCGCAAACTGCGCAGCTTCCTCGATCAGTAAACACCAAAACGCTGGGGACGGTGGCATAGCGCCATCGTCCTTCGCCCACGTCCCCCAACAGAACAGACAAGGAGACAGCCCATGTCACTCTTGAAAAAACTGTTTGGAGGCGGCGCACCACCTGAAGCCAAAGGTGAAATTTACAAAGACTTCCGCATCATCCCGACCTTGCAAAAGGAATCCGATGGCTACCGCATCTGTGCCCGGATCGAAAAGGATGTGAACGACGAGACCAAGACGCATACCCTGATCCGGGCTGACACGATCGCCTCGCACGACGATGCCCTTGCAGCCACCATCGCCAAGGCCAAGCAGGTGATTGACGAACAGGGCGACGGGATATTCCGCTAGCGGCCTCGTCGATGCAGACCACGTTCCACATCCAGACACGCGGGCCGGGCCTCTATGAATGCACCCATGATGTAGCGCAATGGACAACGGGAACCGGGCTGCTTACGCTTTTCGTCCAACACACCTCCTGCTCGCTGCTGATCCAGGAAAACGCGGACCCAGAGGTTCGGACGGACCTGCAAAACTTCTTTGCCCGCCTCGTTCCACCTACCACTGATCATTCCATGTCCTATCTGACCCACACCTACGAAGGGCCAGATGACATGCCTGCGCATATCAAAGCCGCGATGTTACCAACCAGCCTGCAAATACCCGTCCAGAACGGGCAACTACAGCTTGGCAGTTGGCAAGGTATCTATTTGTTCGAGCATCGCGATGCGCCGCATCACCGCCGGGTCGTGGCCCATTTCAGCACCTGACGCGCAAAGGTGATTTTGCAAAAGGCGTGATCCGGGCTAAGTTCGCGCATCTGTAAAGGCGAAACCCTTATGAGCTTCCGCAGCCTTATAATTGTTCTAGTCATTCTGTTGCCGACAACACTGGCGGCACAGCGCTTTTTCTACAAAGAGCTGGTGATCATCCCGGTTCGCCCCATCGACAAGTACACGTTCGAAGCTGTGGAAAACGATGGCGCGGGGGGCACCCAGATCTGGTGCGCGGCAGGCAAGTTCACGCGCGATTACCTTCGTCAACGCGGCGGCGATATCACGGTGCTCACGCCGCGGGCTGCGTCCAACACCTTTCCCGGCCGCAAGAGCGTCATCTTCACCACGAATGCAGCCGACACATCGGTCCGGTCGACCTTACAAGGTGTGCGGCAGGAAGGCCAGACCTTCAGCATGGCGCACGCTTATGCGTTGTGCAGATCCCGGTTTGATCTCTACGTCAAAGTGCGGGTTATCGCGCCGTAGGTGCGGCAATCAGCGCCTTGGGTTTCGTGCGCCGCCTCCTATCTGGATAGCAAAGGAGATGTCTATGACGCGCATGTTCCCTGTCATTTTGGCTCTGGCCGTAACCTTACCAACGCTCGCAGCAGCGCAGCAGGAAATACGCCGTGACAGGTTTCAGATCCCGATCTTTGGCATTGATGCCAACACGTTCGAAGTGATCGAGAACGACGGGGCAGGCGGGTCGGACCTGTGGTGCGCTGCCGGTATCTATGTGCGCACCAGACTGGGGCAGCGGGGCGGTGACATCACCGTTCTAACGCCACGCGGACCGTCGCAATCGGTTCCCGGACGGCGTAGCGTGATCTTCACCACAGCGCCGGTCGAGGGGGCCATTTCCTCCTACTCGCAAGGCATTCGGCAAGCAGGAAAACGGTTCAGCATGGCCCATGCCTATGCTTTGTGCCGAGGGGTACCCAACCTGCGCATCAGCATCCGCGACAACCGCCTGTAGGCTTGGCGTAGAGCCGAGCAAAGCTGCCAAGTTGATTTCCCTTTCGGATGCGACATGTCCATGATGACGTATAAGGACGCCATTCATGTATAAAGCCGCCGCTCTCACCATTCTAGTTACGCTGCCGACACTTGGCGCAGCACAGGATACCGCGCGGCGGGAACGGTTCACGCTGCCGGTCAACCAGATCGATGATACCTCGTTCGAGGTGATCGAGGCGGACGGTGCCGGTGGTACGCAGGTCTGGTGCGCTGCCGGTATCTATGTGCGAAACGTTCTGGGTCTACGAGACGGCAACCTCTACATCGAAATCGGGCGGGGGGATGCAACCACGGCACCGGGGAGCAAAGGCATCGTGTTCAGTACCGAACCGGTCGATGGCGCGTTCTCTTCGGTCAGCCAAGGGGTGCGCCGCGCGGGTCAGGTGTTTTCAATGGCCCACGCCTACTCTCTGTGCCGCAATTTGCCCTTCCTGCGCGTGCGTACATCCGAAAATCAATTGGTCCGGCGGTGACACTGACACCGCTCATCTAGCGGTGTCATTTCCCCTCTACCCAAAACCTTGACAACCTCCTATAGTCTCGTGGAACGGGAGAAAACTCCCACTACAGGCGGGACAAATACGAAGGGGATGGGCGATGCGCTGTCCGTTTTGCGGGAATATCGACACACAAGTTAAAGACAGCCGACCGGCCGAGGATCACGTTTCGATCCGCAGGCGGAGGTTCTGTCCGGCTTGCGGCGGGCGGTTCACAACCTACGAACGCGTGCAGTTGCGCGACCTTGTGGTCATCAAGTCGACGGGCAAGCGTGAGGACTTCGACCGGGACAAGCTCGAGCGCTCCATTCGCATTTCGATGCAGAAGCGCCCCATTGATCCCGAACGTATTGATCAGATGATCTCGGGCATTGTGCGGCGGCTAGAATCCATGGGTGAGACGGACATCCAGTCAGCCCAGATCGGTGAGATCGTGATGGAAGCCCTGAACCGCATCGATACGGTTGCCTATGTCCGTTTTGCGAGCGTTTACAAAAACTTCCAGGCGGCCGATGACTTCGACAAGTTCGTGGCAGAGCTGCGGCCAGACACCCCTTCGGACGAGTGAGCGCAGCGGAGGACATCCGCTTCATGTCATTGGCGCTGGCCCTCGGGCGGCGCGGTCAGGGGCGCACAGCCCCAAACCCTGCTGTGGGCTGCGTGATCGTCAAGGACGGGCGCATCTTGGGCCGTGGCTGGACCCAGCCTAGCGGTCGGCCTCATGCCGAAACCGAAGCACTTGCGCAGGCTGGACGCGCAGCACGCGGTGCCACCGCCTATGTCACGCTTGAACCATGCGCCCATCATGGCAAGACGCCGCCCTGCGCCGAAGCGTTTGTGGCCGCAGGCATCAAACGCGCCGTGATCGCTATGCAGGACAGCGACGGGCGCGTGAACGGCCAAGGCATCGCAATCCTGCAAGACGCTGGCATCGCCGTCACCACCGGAATTTGTGAGACGCAAGCCGAAGAGGATCACCTCGGTTTCACCCTGCGCACCGAACAGGGCCGACCGTTTGTTACTCTCAAACTCGCCAGCAGTTTTGACGGGCGTATTGCAACCGGCACAGGCGAAAGCCAATGGATCACGGGGGCGGACGCCCGGCGCCACGTCCATGCCATGCGTGCACGCCATGACGCGGTGATGGTGGGCGGTGGCACAGCCCGGCACGACGATCCGTCGCTCACGGTACGCGGCATGGGAGACATGCCACAGCCGGCCCGCGTCGTGGTTTCGCGCAGGCTTGATCTGCCACTGATGTCCAAGATCGCGCTGACAGCACGCGACGTGCCGGTGATCCTGTGCCACGGGCGCGACGCGGATCCGATGCTGCAAAATACATGGCGCGATCTGGGCGCGACGCTTCTATCGTGCCAAACCTCTGGCAGCCAGTTGGACGCGCGGGATGTGTTGCAACAACTGGGCAGCCACGGCCTGACCCGCGTTTTCTGCGAGGGGGGCGGGGCGCTCGCGGCCTCCCTGATCGAGGCGGACCTGGTCGATCAGCTGGTTGGCTTTACCGCCGGGCTTGTCATCGGTGCCGAAGGGCTGCCGAGCATCGGCGCACTTGGGCTCGGATCACTCAATGCGGCACAACGGTTTGCGCTCAAATCCGTTGCCCGCTCGGGCAATGACGTTTGCCACATCTGGACCCGCACCTAACGCCACCAATGGGCGCGGCTGGCCAGCAAGCCTTGTATCTTCGATAGAGTTCGATTGGCAAAACCGGGGCGGGGGACATCGCCTTGTCTCAAACGCTCCACCACCACCTCGACCGGGCAGGCCGTCCCGGTGACGGGGTCAAAATAGCGAGGATAATCAATCAGCGTCGCGTGCACCAATCCAGCTAGCGGCACATCCTCGCGACGTCGCGGCGGCACATTTCCAAGGTCTTCGGTCAACCCCCAGCCCGCGTAAAACGGGGCACCGGTCGTGACCACATGAACCCCGCGCAAAAGTGCCTCGAACCCGGACAGCGAAGTCATCGTCCACAGTTCATTCACCTGACTAAGCAACGCAACGATGTCCGTTCCATCCGCCACAACATCAGCCAGATCGGACGCGTCAAACGCCCCATCCCGCAGTCCCGCTTCCACATCCGGATGCGGTTTGTAGATCAGTACATCGTCTGGTCGCGCTGCCCGCGCTGCCTCCAGCAGCGCCCGGTTTGTGCATATATCGCCCGCACCAAGTCGGATCGACGCATCATCCTCAACCTGGCCCACAACCAACCCCCGCCGACCCGAAGGCACATCCGGGGCATCGCCCGACAGGTTGTACTTGCTCAGCCCCGCCTCGGTCAGCGACCGGATCAACCGTTCCACTCGGAGAGTCTGATCGGGACGCAGCGTCCGGCGTGATCGGATCAGGTGTTCCAATCGGCTTGGGCGCGCAGGATCGTAGTAGATACCCAGATCATCTGTCACCAGCGATAGGGGCGGGATCAATTCTGCCCCCAAGCCCCGTGATCGCAAAAAGCCGTCCTCGACCCGCACGGCATCCTCGTGCCCAACATCGGCCTTCCCGGCCCAGACCATCCACGGTCGGCCCAGCATGCGGGCACGGGCGGGATCTTCTTCGAACCGCATGGGCTTGAAGCGACCAAACACCTGCTGCAAAGGCTTGCGTTTCCACAAGCGCATCCCGCTTGCGACCCAACCGCGATGATCGGCACGCCATGCACGCGTTTCAGCGGCCAACACCTCGATCACGGTGGGCAGGTCACACAGCGCATCGCGGTGCGGATCGTACCATGTGGGGTAGAGGATCATGGCCCCCGCAAAAAGCTGCGCACGGGTCAGCGATCGCTGGCGGCGCTGCACGGGAAATTCGTCCTGCGTCAGGCCCCACCCGGCGTAGAAGGGCTGCCCGAACACGCGGGGCTTGTGGCCCGCAATAATGGCCTCGAACCCCAAACCGGAGGACACGGTATAGACGGCCACGGCCCCCTCCATCAGGGTCCACGGGCTGACCGCATCAGTGTGGAGCAATACTCGGTCGGTGCAATCATCGGGTCCAAAATACCCTTCGCGAAACCCTTGCACCGTCTCGGGATGAGACTTGATCAGAATGCGCGCGCCGGGATGTTCGTCCTGCGCCACAAACAGCATTTCCAGAAACCGGTTCCGGTCGGCGCCAGAGGCCGTCACAGAGGCGTCGCCTTGCGTCTGATCGATGACCAGAACATAGCCGGGGTCAGGCACGCTCGCCTCAGGATCAAAGCCTGTGTACTTGCTGAGATGCGCCTCCTGCATCCGGGCCATGGCCCCGCGCGCAGAGTTCAGTATGGCGGTGTCATCCAAGGGATCGTTGGCCAGCAACTCCTCCAGATCGGATGGGGTTGAGGGATCAAAATGCACCCCCTTGTGGTCGATCAAAAGACCCAGCGGCGGACTGCCCGTGCGGCCCGGCAGGACAGATCGCAGAAACGCATCCTCGACCCGGACGACGCTGGCATCTCGCCTGCTTGCCACGGCTTCGCCTCGGTGTGCGGTCGGCGAATTGCCCCAAACACCCACCAACCCATCTGGATCGGGCAGGCCGATAGACACATCGTAGCCCGCCAGCTCAACGATACGTCGCACACGGCCACGGGCCAAGAATCCGCCGTTATAAACGTAAAGCCGCCGGGCCTTTTCGGGTCCGGCGGCTGGATCGTATTGCGCGCTCATGGGCGGTATCAGTTGTTGCCTTCGATCCCCGTCGCAAGCGAGTTGAACCCAACCAGCGGCGTCGTGAGCGATGTGATGATCTTGGCGAACTGGGTGTATGGCGCTTCGGTCACATAGAGCGTGTCCCCGTCACGAATGACAAAGTCGCGGGCCTGAAACATGCCGTTGGGCTGCGTCAGGTCCAGCACATATACCAGCCGCTGCGCGCCAATCAGATCGCCCCGGCCCAGTACCACGTTGGCCACTTCTGCCGGTTCGTTGCGGAACACGAAAATGCCGGTGGGATCGGACGAATTGGTTTGCAAGCCGCCCACTTGCGCCAATGCCTCGAGCGCGCTCAGTGTCTGGCTTTCAAAGGGCACGCGGGCCTGTCCCCCGGTGGCACCCAAAGCCGTAAACGCGCGGGTGTCTTCCTCGACCAGAACGCGGTCACCGCCGCGCAGGGCTATGTCGAGCTCGGGATGATCATACAGGTCCTGGAACCAGACCTGGCTGCGCATTCCGGAGCGGATGACGGTCACACGGGCAATTTCGGGTACGATGGTCACACCACCGGCGCGGGCCAGCATTGTGGACAAGGTGCGGGTGGGGCGTTCAATGGCATAAACGCCTTGCGCGCCCACCGATCCGATCAACGAGACGGTCGATCCATCACCTGCCACGCGGCGCACTTGGACCTGCGGGTCTGGGGTCTGGTCTTCGAGCTTGGTGGTGATGATGCGACGGATGGCGTCGGGTGTGTTGCCCGCGGCCCGGATGCGACCCGCATAAGGGACAAAGATAAAGCCCGCACCGTCAACCTGCACCTCTTCGAGGATGGTTGAGTTTTGCGCTTCGCCTGCAAGCAGGCCATCATCGACATTTTCCCACACGGTCAGGCCGAGCACGTCGCCAGGCTGGATCGTATCGGAACCGATCAGGCCCGCGTTGCGGAACTCGTCCGAAAAGCCAAGGGCAGGTGTCACGGCAGTGGCTTCGGTCACACGGTCACTCACCGACACGATGAACGCGTCACCTTCGCGTTGGACAGAGCCCGAGAAAATCTGGCGTTTGTTGGGACCAATCTGCGGCAGTCCGCACGATGCAAGAATCCCCAAAAGGGCCAATGACGCACCTACGCGCGCCCAGCGGAATGACTGGAAAATCACTGCTCGGTCTCCTCGACCTGTTCTTGTCTGCCTCGGGACGCAAGTTGATCCACGCCCATTTTCTTGTGATCGCGTCGGTTTTCCCGCGCTGATTGAGGGTCAAACTACCGGAGTCCGGCGATAAAATCTAGCCATAGGGGTAGTGGTGATCAGGTGACCAACCGCAACTGTTGCCTTGGAGCCGCGGTGCCCGAGGCCAAAGCATCATAGGGATCGTCCGGCGACAGCATCATGTCGACCACCTGCCGCATCAGTTGCCGGCGTCCGCGGGCAGAGTAGAAGCCGCCGGGGATCTGGCTCGTTTCCAGCAGATATCGGCGGTAGTCCTTGTAGGCACGATTGTCCGGCCGGGTGGCCCCGGCAAAGAAGGCGGGCAAGGGCTGGTCGCTGACAAATTCCGGCTTGGCAAACACGGCTTTGCCGAAGACCTTGAGGGGGATCCCCCGCCACAATACCTGCTGGGCGGCCGTGGAATTTACGGTCACCGCACTGCGCGCGTCGTTCAGAAGCTGGGCCAGTTTGCCGCCGCGCACATAGTGCACGCGGCCCTGCAGTCCCAGTTCCTGGGCCAGCGTTCGGATGGTTTTGCGAATGGGTGCGCGCCCATCTTCCAACGGATGAGCCTTGATGACGAGGTGATGATGTTTGGGAGCGCCCTCGGCAAACCCCCGGATCACCAGATCCAAAAACTCTGGCATCGTGCCGAAGGGCGAATGCTTTTGAAAACTGCTGTCATGCTCAAGCTGCAGCAGCGCAAGATGATAGGGAAACCCGCCATAGCGAATGCGGAGTGTGGCCTGCATTCTATCCAATGTCAGGAATGGCATCAGCAGCAGGCGCTTGAGATACAGTTGGAACTCACGTGCGACGGTTAGGCTGCGGTGAGGCTGGAAATTCCGATACTGTCGGTTCTGGAACATCACAAACCAATGATAGAGCGCGCCATAAAACACGTGCTGGCGCATGTCGCCCCAATGCGCCGGAGGCAGTGGGGCTTCCATGTCTGACCGGGCCAAGGCTTCCTGCATTGCGGACACAGGCATGTCCATCAACCGCGAGTGCCCGTTGGTGCCGCCGCGTTCGTAGGTCACCCAGTAGGGGCGCATGTAGCCTTCCTCGAACACATGCACGGTGATGCCGCGGCGCTTGGCCTCGGTCACGGCCTGTGCGTGGATCGGGCGGACGTCGCCGTAAAGTACGATGTCGGTGACGCCCTTGTCGGTTGCCAGTTGGGCAAACGTGTCGGGCCAATCGGCGGCCTTGCCGCGAAAGGGAATGTAGCTGCGGGGATGAAACCAGAAGGCGCGATCACCGGCATTGAAGCCCACGCGCCACACCTCGGCGCCCGCGCGGCGCAACATCGCGCCAAGCCGGTTGAAAAACGGCCCATGCGGTCCCTGCAAGAACAGGAATACCCGAGATGGCGGGGCATGCAGTGTCATCTGATCCCTGATACGCGGCAATGTCTTACCTTAAGATGAACACCCGACTGGGGCGGTTATATGGCGTATCTGCAAAAAAATCGCAATGAGCGTTGATCTTGCTCTTGGCGTGTTGCGCCGCTACCTCGGGGGCACGCACCACGGAAGGGACAGGCATGTTTACAGGCATCATCACCGATATCGGGACGATCATGGACCTAAAGCAGGAAGGCGACCTGCGGGTGCGCATCCAGACGGGCTACGACACCGCTGGGATCGACATGGGTGCGTCTATCGCATCGGACGGTGTGTGCCTGACGGTCGTGGACCTTGGCCCCGACTGGTATGATGTTCAGGTCAGTGCCGAAACGGTGTCCAAAACCAATCTGGCAGCATGGGCCGTGGGCAAGCGCCTGAACCTCGAACGGGCTTTGCGTGTGGGTGACGAGCTTGGCGGACATATCGTGTCGGGCCATGTGGACGGCGTGGCCGAGATCGTGTCTGTGGTGGATGAGGGCGGCAGCACCCGGGTGCAGTTGCGGGCCCCCGATGAACTCGCGCGGTTCATTGCGCCAAAGGGGTCCGTGGCGTTGAACGGTACGTCTTTGACGGTGAACGAGGTGCAGGGGGCGGTGTTCGGCATCAATTTCATCCCGCACACCAAAGACGTGACCACCTGGGGCGACGTGGCTGTGGGGGATGGTGTGAACCTTGAGATCGACACGCTTGCCCGCTACGTCGCACGGCTGGCCGAGGCCGGTTGATCCTGCGGACAAGCTGCGCTTGACGCCATTTGGGTGTGTGGTGCCGGTGTGCTCGCATCATGCGTATTTAGTTGCTGCGTGCGGATAGGCCCTTCGGGAATATTTTTTCTGGAACAGGGGAGCGAACAGTGTTTGTGCGTGGCGTTGCACTGGCATTGGCGCTTCTGATCCTCTATGTCGCGGGCAATGCTGCCAAAGGTGATCCATGAGCTTTGAAACCCCCGGTCCGGTGGAGACGGATTTGGCTGCCGCCATTTCGCCCATCGAAGAGATCATTGACGAGGCCCGGTTGGGCAAGATGTTCATTCTGGTTGATCATGAGGATCGCGAGAATGAAGGTGATCTGGTGATCCCGGCCAATTTCGCGGATGCGGCGGCTGTGAATTTCATGGCGACCCATGGGCGTGGCTTGATTTGTGTGACCTTGCCCGCCGAACGAATTGATGCGTTGGGCCTGCCCATGATGGCGATGCACAATTCGTCGCGCCACGAGACAGCCTTCACTGTGTCTGTGGAAGCGCGCGAGGGGGTGACCACGGGTATTTCCGCAGGGGATCGCGCGTTGACGATTTCCAAGCTTGTGAACCCGCAAGCCACTGCGGCCGAATTGGCAACGCCCGGACATGTATTTCCGCTGCGTGCACGCAAGGGTGGCGTGCTGGTCCGCGCGGGGCATACCGAAGCGGGCTGTGATGTGTCGCGTCTGGCGGGGCATTATCCGAGTTCTGTGATTTGTGAGATCATGAACGAAGACGGCACCATGGCCCGCCTGCCGGACCTTGTTAGCTATGCCAAGATCCATGGGCTGAAGATCGGCACCATTTCGGACCTCATTGCCTATCGCCGCCGCCACGACAATCTGGTGGTCGAGACGGACCGCCGTATGGTCACCTCGCAACATGGTGGCGAGTGGGATATGCGCATATTCACCGACCAGACCTATGGCATTGAACACGTGACCCTGTCCAAGGGCGACCTGAGCACGGATGAACCTGTGTTGGTCCGCACGCATGCCTTGACCGAAGTGACGGATATCCTCGGTCTCTCGGACAAGCCGGTGGGCGAGTTGCCCCGCGCGATGGAACAGATTGCCGCCGAAGGTCGAGGTGTCGTCTGCCTGTTCCGGGAGCCACGCAAATCCTTGTTCACCGATGAGGACGCGGGTCCGCGGATCGTCAAGAACACCGGCCTGGGCGCACAGATGCTGTCCAATATGGGCCTCACACGCCTGATCCTGCTGACTGACAGCCCGCGCACCACCTATATGGGCATCGACGCCTACGGGCTCGAAATCGTCGGCACCCGCCCCATCCTCGGAGACTGACCATGGCATCCATTGACCACCACGTGCTGGACCGTCCCAGCTTTGAAGATCCCACCAAGCTGTTGATCGTCGTGTCGCCCTATTACAAGCAGATCGCAGACAATATGGTCGCTGGTGCCAAGGCCGAGATCGAGGCTGCAGGCGCCACCTGGGATCTTGTAGAAATGCCCGGCGCGCTGGAAATCCCCACGGCCATCGGCATTGCCGAACGCCTGTCGAACTTTGACGGCTATGTGGCCCTTGGCTGTGTGATCCGGGGCGAGACGACGCATTACGAAACGGTCTGCAATGACAGCTCCCGCGCCATCCAGCTTCTGGGCCTGCAGGGGCTTTGCATCGGCAACGGCATCCTGACGGTCGAAAACACCGAACAGGCCGAAGTGCGCGCCGATCCCGCCAGGCAGAATAAAGGGGGCGGGGCGGCGGCTGCGGCCTTGCACCTGATCGCGCTCAGCCGTAAGTGGGGCCGCTCCAGCAAGGGGGTCGGGTTCAAACCGGCCACCGAATACCAGCTGGCATCCAAGACAGGATCCACGACCGCATGACGACCCTTTCGGGCAACCAGAAACGCAAGATGCGCTCTGCCGCGCGGCTGTATGCCGTGCAGGCCCTGTTCCAGATGGAACAGACGGCGCAGACCGTCGACCAGATCAAGGTCGAATTCATGGACCACCGCTTTGGCGCGTCCTATGAGGGTGACGAGATGGCTGAGGGCGATCCTGACCACTTCGCGCGGGTCATGGACGATGCGGTGAACTATCAGGCCCCCATTGACCAGATGACGGACCGGGCGCTGGTCGCCAAATGGCCCATCGCGCGGATCGACCCGACCTTGCGGGCACTCTTCCGGGCTGCCGGGGCTGAGTTTCGCGACACAGGCACGCCGCCCAAGGTGGTGATTGTCGAATATGTCGAGGTGGCGCGCGCGTTCTTCCCAGACGGCAAAGAACCGAAATTCGTCAATGCAGTGCTTGACCACATGGCGCGTGAGGCGCGACCAGAAGCGTTCTGAAAATCGCGCTCAAAAAATGAGCATGGATTGCCGAGGCAAGCCCATCACCACGATGTGAAACACGGTGTTTCCAATCGGGCGTTAATTCCCCGTATGCTGGTATCCCAAGAGATTGTATAAACGGGCGCGGGGTTCGCAAAACGCGGGCCGATGTTGGAGTGTTGGGTCATGCCAAATGGTGGTTCAATAACGGGTTTCCTGTTCGAAGACTTCAATTTCGTCAACGACAACGGGCAACTGAACCCGGGTCAAAACGGCCCATTTTCTCTTCCAGGCAACGCGCAGGCGACATTGGCCGCTGCGGCCACCACGATCGATATCAATGTCGAAGACGACGACATGGAATTCGACGATGGCTTTCAGGACGATCCCGGGGGGACGCCGCTGAACCAGATACTGCGCGATGACATCGACACCACAAATGCAGATGGTGATGCCGTGCAAGTGGGTGCCGGTGCCGTGCTTGAGGTCGAATTCACGCTCACTGCGACGCCTGTCGGCGGTGGCCCGCCCATCGACTTGCTGTTTGTCGCGGCAGGACCGGGTGAAAACCAGGGCGACCTGACGCTTGTGGTCTCCACCGCGCCGCTGGTCCCGGGCACGACCTACGATATCGAGTTCAAGAACGACGGCGGCGGCACTCCTTACGGAGAGATCGTGTGCTTTGTCCGCGGCACACTGATCCGCACACCAAACGGGGATGTACCGGTGGAACGACTTGGGATCGGGGACCGCGTTCTTACACTTGATGGGGGAGCACAGCGGATCACATGGGCCGCGCAGCGCATGATCCTGTTCCCACAGGGCGACGACCTGCCGGTCTGGATCGCCTCCGACACCTTTGGCTCTGGTCAACCGCATACACGGACGGGTGTGTCTCCGCGCCACTGCCTGTTCCGACGCGATCCGGCCTTTCACATGATGTTCGACACGACGGAGGTTCTGATGGCGGCCCGCGATTGCGTTGATGGGGCCAACATCGTTCAGGACAACGGGCAAAAAGCGGTCGAATACTTCCACTTCATGTTCGACGCCCACGCATTGGTCTGGGCCAACGGTATGCTGGCTGAGAGCTTTTATCCCGGCCCCGTGGCCCGCCAAAGCCTTGATCCCATGGCGCGCGGGCGTCTTGTGGCACTCTACCCAAAACTTGCAAATGACGCGGCCCCGGCGCCGTTCCCAAGGGCGCGCCGCCGGGTTCGGGGGTATGAACTGCGGGCGGTTACGGACGTGACGACGGCCACTCAAGCATCTGCACCATAGGCATAAGGCGGCTTTCGTTCGTGACTGTGCCAATGCTCACGGGATAAGACCGTTCACCTTGCCAATGAGCCCGTTAATACCGAGGCCAGCCGCAGGATCATCTTCAAACCGGCAAATGACATGGAGATGAACATGTTGGACATGTTGTCCCGCCGGATCACCGACATTCCAGCCGACCGAATAACCGGATGCATTGAAAGGCCTCAGCATCTCCTTTGCGAAAGCGAGGGGGCCACCAATCTCAGACCATTCTCGATCGTTGATATCAAAGGGTTTTTCAGCATGGCGTTTCAGTACGACCATGGCGCCATGGCTGCGCTCAACCTCGCGCATACCCAACACGTAATACGAGTTATTCTCAAAGAGCGGCCTGTCTTCAAGAAGTTCGTTGGAGAGGCAAAAACGGCAAGTATTCATCATACTTATCATGTAGGCGCTACAGCGGTTGGGGACACCTGTAATTCCGTCGCTGCGAGTGGCTGAGCAAGCATCTCTGACTTGCAGCACTTATGTAGGTTCGGAAGCAAGGCTGACATTGCTCAAATCACGATGACGCATGCGGTCCCAGGTGTGGTTGCGCATTGGCTTCCGTTAGTGCCAGTCCCGCGCAAGCCGCACTTACTCACCATCTGTGTTGAATTGCAGTAAGGCATACATCCGATTGGCATTACCAAGCCAATGAGTACTTCAGCCTTGCCGCACGCTGGCACCAAAAAATCAACGCACTATATTTGATTACATGCAGGACGACCCAAACCCGCTCATCCGCCTGTTCCTCAGCGGCACCGCTGTGGGGTTTGCGCTCTCGGCCGTCTTCGTCGCTGCCATCTGGCTGCTCGACGTTGCAGAGATTCACACACATGCCCAAAACAGTGACGATGCGTTTCTGATCCTGTTCATCCTGTGGTTCTTTAATGGCCTCCTGTTCGGAGCCGTGCAGATCAGCTATGTCGTCTGGCAAATCGGCCGAACAGGCCGCTAGGCCAAAGGATCAACCCCATGCGCGCCATGCAAGTCACCGCCCTTGGGCAACCTCTCGAACTGCGCGATATCGACCGGCCTGCGCCGGGTCCGAACGAAGTGTTGGTGCGCATCCACACCTGCGGTCTCAATTTCGGCGACACGCTGATCGTCAAAGGCACCTACCAGGAAAAACCGCCTCTGCCCGCGACCATCGGGATGGAGATGTGCGGCACGATTGAAGCATTGGGCGAGGGCGTCACACACCTGAAAAAAGGCCAACGCATCGCTGCATATTCCGGCTTCGGCGGGCTTGGGGAATACGCGGCCCTGTCCGCCGACATCTGTGTGCCGATCCCCGACGAAATGAACGCGGTGGACGCCGCTGCGTTCCTTGTCGCCTACGGCACCAGCCACGTGGCGCTCGATTACAAGGCACACCTCAAACCCGGCGAACGGCTTTTGGTCCTTGGCGCATCTGGCGGGGTCGGTCTGACGGCGGTCGAGTTGGGCAAGCTGATGGGGGCCGAAGTCATCGCCTGCGCCCGCGGTGCCGACAAGTTGAAAATCGCGTCCCATGCCGGGGCCGACCACCTGCTCGACAGCGACACCTGCGATCTCAAGGCGGATGTCAAAGCCTTGGGCGGGGCGGATGTAGTCTATGACCCCGTCGGTGGCGATCTTTTCGACGCAGCCCTGCGCGCTTGCAACCCCGAGGCACGTCTGCTGCCACTGGGCTTCGCCTCAGGAAAAATCCCGCAGATCCCCGCCAATTACCTGCTGGTCAAGAACCTCGCCGTGCTTGGCTTCTATTGGGGCGGCTACACCCGCGTGAATCCTAAGGTGCTGACGGACAGCTTCGAAGTGCTGTTTGATTGGTATGCCGAGGGCAAGCTGAAGCCCCATGTCAGCCACGTGCTGCCCTTGGCGGAGGCGAATGACGGGCTGGACCTGCTGCGCACACGCAAGGCAACAGGCAAGGTCGTGATCCAGGTGGACGGCTAATTCCGACGCAAGAATTGCCGCGCCCGCTCAATCGGTGGCGCAAGCCGAGTTCGGACCATCGTTAACGCGCAATCCGGGCAATTGCCGCCGCAAATTGCGCACTTTCACAGGCCAAACGCTGTTTTAACCCCTACGCCCCCGCGCAGGACCCGTGGTCACCATTCGCACCTTCTGACGCTCGCGCAGAAACACAAACAGACCGGATCCAAGGATCAGTGCGATTCCGACCCAGACCGCCAGATCGGGCAAGTCGCCAAAGATGACAAACCCCCAGAACACGGCCAGCGGCAGCCCGATATATTCAAAGGGTGCAATGGTCGCCGCATCCGCCAGTCGGTACGCTTGGCTCAGGCAATATCCAATAATGGCTGAGTTTACGCCCAGTCCAAAAAAGACCCACATGTCCGGGCCTTCCGGCCAAACCCACGCCCGCAGAAGAAATATCATCGGCCCGCTCGTCGCCCCTTCGGCAAAGCGCCCGTCACCTGCCACGACAAAGAATGCCAGCGACACGATGATGAACATGCCTTGGATGTAGACGGCCATGGCACTGGCCTTGCTCTCAACGCCCAGCTTTCGCGTAAGTATCTGGTTCAATGCATAAGTCAGCGCCGCGATCACCGGCAAGGCCAGCACGTAACGGCTGACCTCAAGGCTGTCTGCATCCGCCCATGGCCGCTGCATGATGATCACACCGACAAATCCGACGGCCACGGCTGACATACGGAGGGGACCCACCTTCTCACCCAGAATTGGTATGGATAACAATGTGATGAACAGCGGTGCGGCAAAGAACAATGCCGTCACATCCGCAAGCGGCATCACCGCCAGACCTACGAAGAACGTCATGTTGGCAATCACGATCAGCACACCCCGGAGCGTATGCTGCCACGGTGTCTTTGTGCGCAAAATGCCAAACCCACCCTCGTATTGCACGATCAGGAGGCTGACGACCATGCCGATGGATGAGCGGGTAAAGACGATCTGATGCAGCGGGTAACCACCCGATAGCTGTTTGATAAGAAAGTCATTTACCGAAATACACACAACACCGATCAGAACAAAGAGGATGCCAAGCCCGGCCCGGTTTTGTCGCAAAGTCTCCATGGCTCAAGCCCTATCACGCCCGTCGCATCTGTCACGTGGAAAGCGCATGGCGCGAACGTGCCGGTTGAGGTATCAGAGGCAAAAGACCAAGGGAGGCTCACCATGCAAATGTCCGACACTCGCCAGATCGCGGCCCCACCGGCCGATGTCTATGCCGCCCTCCTCAACCCCGATGTGCTCAAGGCCTGCGTGCCCGGGGCGACCGAGGTCACCGGCACACCCGAAGAGGGGTTCGAAGCGGCGGTGACCCAGAAGGTTGGCCCGGTCAAGGCGACGTTCAAGGGTATCGTTACACTGTCGGAAATGGTTGAAAATCAAAGCCTTGTTATCACCGGAGAAGGCAAGGGCGGCGCTGCTGGCTTCGCCAAGGGTGGTGCCGAAGTGCGGATGGCCGCCGTCGATGGCGGTACCGAGCTCAGCTACGATGTCGAGGCGAAGGTGGGTGGTAAACTGGCCCAGTTGGGAAGTCGCATCATCGACGGGTTCGCCAAGAAAATGGCTGACCAGTTCTTTTCCAACCTGCAGGAAACGCTTGAAGGACCTGCTGACCGTGAAGAGACAGAGGCGGATGGCGAAGCTGGCCCCAAGAAGGGCTGGTTGGGTCGTCTCACTGGTAAAGAGTAGGTCCGCACATACGTTTGTGCGCCCACGCGCTGGCCCAACGAAACTGCGCGGCGTACCTGTGACCCACGTGAACCAGCCGGAGCATACATGGCCGCCATTCTGAGTATTCGCAATCTGCGCAAAGCCTATGCAGGTGGATTTGAAGCGTTGAAGGACGTCAACCTCGACATCGACGAGGGTGAGATCATTGCGTTGCTTGGTCCCAATGGCGCTGGCAAAACAACCCTGATATCAACAGTTTGCGGCATCACGATGCCGACGTCGGGGTCTGTTACAGTCGCGGGGCATGACATCCTGACCGACTACCGCCAAGCCCGCCGCCTCATCGGTCTGGTCCCACAGGAAATCGCGTTGGAGCCGTTCGAAAAGGTCATCAACACTGTGCGTTTCTCGCGCGGCCTGTTCGGAAAGGGGCGCAAGGACAGCGCGGTGGAGGACTTGCTGAAACGCCTGTCACTTTGGGACAAGAAGGACAGTCAAATCCGAGAGTTGTCCGGCGGTATGAAACGACGTGTGCTGATCGCCAAGGCGCTGGCCCACGAACCGCGTGTACTGTTTCTGGACGAACCGACCGCCGGTGTGGACGTCGAACTTCGCAAGGATATGTGGGAAATCGTCGAACAATTGCGGGCGGATGGCGTGACGACCATCCTCACCACCCACTACATCGAAGAGGCCGAAGCCATCGCTGACCGTGTGGGTGTGATCAGCAAGGGCGAAATCCTGTTGGTCGAGGACAAGGACACCCTGATGGCCCGCATGGGCAAAAAGCAACTGGATGTGCAGCTGACGACGCAACTGGATGCAGTGCCCGACGTATTGGCAGGCTACGACCTCGCCCTTGGCGACGAGGGACGCACACTGATCTACAGTTACGACGTCAACGCGGAACGTACCGGGATCACCAAGTTGCTGACTGACCTGCAAAAGGCGGGATTACAGCTCAAGGATGTCGTCACACGGCAATCGAGCCTTGAGGACATCTTTGTGTCGCTGGTTCACGAACCGGAGGCGGCCCAATGAACTGGACTGCTATCCGTGCAATATATGTTTTTGAAATGGCGCGCTTTTTCCGGACCATGGCGCAGTCCCTGATCTCGCCCGTTTTGTCCACATCGCTGTACTTCGTAGTGTTCGGCGCGGCCATCGGCAGCCGTATCCAAGAGGTCGAAGGGGTCAGCTATGGTGCTTTTATCGTACCGGGTCTGATTATGCTGACAGTGATGACCCAAAGCATCTCGAACGCGTCGTTTGGCATCTATTTTCCCAAGTTCATTGGCACAATCTACGAGCTGTTGTCAGCACCCGTGAACTTTCTGGAGATCGTGATGGGCTACGTGGGCGCGGCTGCGACCAAGGCCATGTTCATCGGCGTGATCATCCTGACGACCTCATTCTTCTTTGTTGATATTCAGATCCAGAACCCATTGGCAATGATCGCTTTTCTGGTGCTGACCTGCATCAGCTTCGCCCTTCTGGGCTTTATCATCGGTATTTGGGCGGGCAATTTCGAACAGTTGCAATTGGTGCCTTTGCTGATCGTGACGCCACTGGTCTTTCTTGGTGGCTCGTTCTACTCAATCTCAATGCTGCCGCCGGTGTGGCAGACGATCTCAATGTTCAATCCGGTGGTCTACCTCATCTCGGGCTTCCGCTGGGCATTTTTTGGCATTTCCGATGTCTCGATTGGCACGTCCTTGATGGCCATCGCGCTCTTTACCGCTTTGTGCCTCGGGGCTGTTTGGTGGATCTTCAAAACCGGATGGCGCATTCGGCAATAACGTAACGGCGCACAACTCCTTTGCGCGCTGGCCTTGTTCTGTGCGGGGCTGCAATCTACATGGGCTGAGATGAAACGCTGGATCCCCTTCATGAAATCCGACCCGACGGTCGCCATTGTGCGTCTGCAAGGGGTCATTGCCGGAGGATCGCGTGGCACGCTGAATGACCAGGCTTTAGCCGGTGCAATCGACAAGGCGTTTACCCGCGGCAAGCCCGTAGCCGTCGCGCTCGAGGTCAACTCCCCCGGGGGAAGTCCGGTACAATCGTCTTTGATTGGCGCCCGAATTCGTCGTCTGGCGGCAGAACACGAGGTGCCCGTCATCGCCTTTGTCGAAGACGTGGCTGCATCAGGTGGCTATTGGTTGGCGGCTGCGGCAGACGAAATCTATGCTGATCCATCATCTGTTCTGGGGTCGATCGGCGTAATATCCGCCAGCTTTGGCGCGCATGAGTTCCTTACCAAACACGGGGTTGAGCGCCGCGTTTATACCGCGGGCAAGTCCAAGAGCATGATGGATCCGTTCCGGCCCGAAAAGCCCGAAGACGTGGAACGCCTCAAGCGCCTGTTGAACGACATTCACACCAATTTCATCGACCACGTGCAGGCACGGCGTGCGGGTAAACTGGATACGGAAACAGAGCTGTTTACCGGAGAGATATGGCTGGCCGAAAAGGCCAAGGCACTTGGTCTCATCGATGGGATCGGTCATCTTAAGCCGATGATGCAAGACCGTTTTGGTGACAAGGTGAAGTTCCGGCGCTATGGCGTTCGGCGCCCCTTTCTGTCTCGCTTTGGCGCTCAGTTGATGGACGACGCCGTGTCGTCGATTGAAGAGCGCGCGGCCTACGCCCGGTTTGGACTGTAACCCATGTTGTCCAAAATCGTCCTGCTGTTTCTCGCCTTCATCGCGGTGCTGGCCATGTTTGGCAAGCTGCACTGGATAGGCGGTAAACGCCTGGCGTCGGCGAAGTGCAAGTGCGGACGATACCGGATTGGCAAAGGTAAATGCGCGTGCGGGCGGGGTGGTACCTGATGGACGTCGCAATGCCATGGTTGCTGAGTGGGCTTGGCTTGATCATCCTGCTTCTGGCCGGCGACTCATTGGTCAAGGGCGCGGTTAACCTGTCGTTGCGGTTGGGTATTCCAGCGCTCATTGTCAGCCTCACCATTGTTGCCTTTGGAACATCCGCTCCCGAACTGTTGATTGCGATCCAGGCTGTCTTGGACGACGCGCCGGGCATTGCGATCGGCAATGTCGTTGGATCAAATACGGCCAACATATTGCTGGTGCTGGGTATACCCGCGCTTCTTGCTGTCATGAACACCTCCGAATGCGAGACCAAGAAAACATTTAATTTCATGATCGCGGCCTCGGTTCTATTCATCGCGCTGGCCTTTCGGGGCGTGTTTGACTGGATTGCGGCAGTCGTCCTTCTGGCCGCTCTTGCGTTTGTTCTTTTTGATGCAGCGCGGGAGGCAAAGGGGCATCGCGCAGCCTGTGCGGCCGGCACAGCAGAAGAGGAAGAGATCGAAGGTGTCGATCCCGATCTGCCGGGGTGGCGCATCGCAGTGTTTCTTGTGCTTGGCCTTGTCGGGCTGCCGCTTGGTGCGAACCTGCTTGTCGAAAACGCCACCGTCATTGCAAAGATGTATGACGTCAGCGACACGGTCATTGGCTTGACCCTTGTTGCTGTCGGAACATCGCTGCCCGAGCTTGCAACAACCGTCATGGCTGCGTTGCGCCGTCAGGCCGACGTGGCGCTTGGCAATGTCATCGGTTCAAACATGTTCAACCTGCTGGCCATCATCGGTATCGCCAGCCTCGTTGGTCCCATCCCCGTGGATGCGGAATTCCTGAAGTTTGATCTTTGGGTCATGCTGGGCGCGTCGATCCTGCTGGTGCCCTTCGTCTACATGCGTCGTGACATTACGCGGGTATGGGGTGTGATCTTGACCGGCCTGTATCTGCTCTATCTGGCCATCGTACTAAGCTGAATTAGAAAAGAGGGAGGGTGCGATGACACGCGCGCTTGTAACAGGGGCAGGGCACCGATTGGGCCAGGCGATGGCTGTGTACTTGGCTGGACGTGGCTATGACGTGGCAGTTCACTACGCCAGTTCGGACAAAGGTGCACGTGATACGGTCGCGCAGGTCGAGGCCAAAGGACAACAGGGTGTCGCATTGCAAGCCGACCTCACGAACGAGGATGATACCCAAGCCTTGTTCGGGCAAGCCGTAGAGGCCCTGGGCGGTCCGATCACCTGTCTGGTGAACAACGCCAGCATCTTTGAATATGATACGGTTGAATCGGCCACGCGTGATAGCTGGGATCGGCACATGGACAGCAATCTACGGGCGCCATTTGTGCTGACGCAAGGGATGGCCGCGCAAGGACTTGAACCAACGCAGGACGATATGGGCGAACCAGTGGCATCCGGCCTGATCCTGAACATGGTTGACCAACGCGTACGCAAGCTGACGCCCGAGTTCATGACCTACACGTTGGCCAAGATGGGGCTGTGGGCTTTGACGCAAACCAGCGCGCGCGGTCTGGCTCCCGTGATCAGGGTCAATGCGATTGGTCCGGGGCCCACTTTGCAGGGTGGCCGACAAAGCGCAGAACACTTCGCCAAGCAGCGCGAAGCAACTGTTCTGGAGCGCGGATCGAACCCGGCGGACATTGTCGCAGCACTTGGCTATTTCCTCGATTCGCCAGGCGTCACGGGGCAACTTCTATGCGTTGACGGTGGGCAGCATCTTGCGTGGGAAACACCCGACGTGGTCGGCGTTGAATAGGTGACGTAAGGTGAGTTTTGCACCGCGTTAATGGAAGTTACAGATCTGTTAACAAAAGCCATGTGTTTTCAGTAACTTGTTGCGCTCTTAATAAAATAACATGTAAAAACAAAGAGTTGCGTATGTGCCTAAAAATTAGGCATTTTAGCGAAGGCCCGAAAAAACAAAGGAAAATTCCCAACGGCCAGAAGTTACCCGCACACTTATCCACAGGAACCGTGGAAGCAAGTATGCTTGATCACATGGTCAAATCAGTGCAGCCAAAACATGAAAGACAGCACGAATCGCATGGTGAATCCGGACCCTCCTCCACAGCCTGAGATTGAGCATCTCGCGCCCGTCGGGCACGAGGTAGTTCAAGGGTATCTCAAGACACTCGACAACTCGCCGGGCGTGTATCGGATGCTCGATCGCGAAAGCCGGGTGCTGTATGTGGGAAAGGCACGGAACTTACGGGCGCGGGTGTCGAACTACGCGCGGCCATCGGGGCATTCGGGGCGCATTGCGCGCATGATCTCGATGACGGCATCGATGATGTTCCTGACCACCCGGACCGAGACGGAGGCATTGCTGCTTGAACAGAACTTGATCAAGCAGCTCAAACCAAAATTCAATGTGCTGCTGCGCGACGATAAAAGCTTTCCGAACATACTCGTGACCGGTGACCACGCCTTTGCTCAGATCAAGAAGCACCGCGGCGCCAAAAAGCAGAAAGGGTCCTATTACGGCCCCTTTGCAAGTGCGGGCGCCGTGAACCGGACGCTGAACCAACTGCAAAAGGTTTTCCTGTTGCGGAACTGCGCGGATTCGATGTTCGACAGCCGGACACGGCCCTGCCTTTTGTACCAAATCAAACGGTGCTCCGGTCCGTGTGTCGGACTGATCTCGGAAACGGATTATGCGCAGTCGGTCAAAGACGCGGAACGCTTTCTGACCGGCAAGAGCACTGACATCCAGGCAAAGCTTGCTGGACAGATGCAGCAAGCATCCGAAGACATGGAGTTCGAGCGTGCAGCGGCGCTGCGGGACCGTATTCGGGCGATGACGCAGGTGCAGACGGCGCAGGGTATCAACCCGCGCGGTGTAACCGAGGCTGATATCGTGGCTCTGCATATGGAACAGGGGCAGGCCTGTGTGCAGGTGTTTTTCATCCGTGCAAACCAGAACTGGGGCAACCGCGATTTTTATCCGCGTGTTGGGGCGGACGTGGACGCCGCCGAAGTGCTGGAGGCCTTTCTGGGGCAGTTCTACGATACCAAGGAACCACCCCGCCAGTTGATCCTGTCGAATGAAATCGAAAACCCCGACCTCATGGCCGAAGCGTTGAGCCAGAAACTTGGGCGCAAGGTTGAACTGCTGGTGCCACAGCGCGGCGAAAAGGCCGAGTTGGTGGATTCAGCGCTGCGCAATGCGCGGGAGAGCTTGGCACGCAAGATGGCCGAAAGTGCGACGCAAGCGAAATTGCTGCGGGGTCTGGCAGAGGCCTTCGAGTTGCCCGAACCGCCTGCCCGGATCGAGGTATACGACAACTCGCACATTCAGGGCACCAATGCTGTTGGCGGCATGATCGTCGCGGGTCCTGACGGGTTCATGAAAAACAGCTACCGCAAGTTCAATATCAAAGGCGATGACCTGACCCCCGGCGATGACTTCGGCATGATGAAGGAAGTGTTGCACCGCCGGTTCAAGCGCTTGCTGAGCGAAGACCCGGACCGGACCAAGGGCATGTGGCCGGACTTGTTGCTGATCGACGGTGGTGCGGGGCAGGTGAGTGCCGTGGCCGAGATCATGCGTGAACACGGGGTTGAGGATATTCCGATGGTCGGTGTCGCCAAGGGCGTGGATCGTGATGCGGGCAAGGAAGAGTTTCACCGCATCGGCCAGCACCCCTTTGCTTTGCGCCACAATGATCCGGTTCTCTATTTCGTGCAGCGTATGCGCGACGAGGCGCACCGCTTTGCCATCGGCACGCACCGCGCCAAGCGCGCCAAGTCGAACATGAAAAACCCGCTTGATGATGTTCCCGGCGTCGGAGCGGCGCGCAAACGCGCCCTGCTGGCCCATTTCGGATCGGCCAAGGCGGTGGCCCGCGCGAACCTTGCCGACCTCAAGGCGGTGGACGGTGTGTCAGAGGGGTTGGCGCAAAAGGTCTATGACTTTTTCCATGATCAGTGACCCGCGCCTTTCGCTTGTCCCGTCAGCACGCTAGAGATTGAGCATGATCTGGAACGTACCCAACATCCTGACGACCCTGCGGCTGATTGCGGCCCCTTTGGTCGCGGTAATGTTTCTGTATTTTACGCGGCCTTATGCCGATATTCTGGCCGTGATCCTGTTCGTGGGGGCGGCCATTACCGATTGGTTTGACGGCTATCTGGCGCGTGCCTGGGGGCAGCAAACCAAGCTGGGCACCATGCTTGATCCCATCGCGGACAAGGCGATGGTGGTGATCGCACTGATGGTCATTATCGGCTTTTCCAGTTGGTCCCCGTGGTTGGTTCTGCCGGCCACTATGATCTTGTTTCGAGAGGTTTTTGTCTCGGGCCTGCGGGAGTTTCTTGGGGACACGGCGGGGACATTGAAGGTGACGCAACTTGCCAAGTGGAAGACGACTTTGCAGATGATCGCCATTGCCGTGCTGTTTTCCCAAGGCGTGTTTGAGCACTACTTTGGAATGTCGATCTGGGGCATGGATGAGCAGATGGTCAGTGCCATTCTGAACGGGGACGAGCCGGACCTGCAGGGGCTTGGCTGGAAACTGGCGGGGGCGGATTGGTCAGGCCGCATTGGCCTGTGGTTGTTGTGGATCGCGGCCGCGCTTACCTTCATTACGGGCTGGGATTACTTCCGTAAGGCCATGCCGTACTTGAAAGGGTGATGACGATGGATGTGCTCTATTTCGCATGGGTCCGCGAACGGATCGGGATCCCGCAGGAAGCGGTCGACACGCAAGCCGGGACTGTGATGGATCTGGTCGAGGAACTGCGCGGACGCGAGGAGCGCTACGCCGCTGCTTTTGCCGATATCAGCGCTTTGCGCGTCGCGGTGGACCAGCAATTGACGGATTTTGATGCACCTCTGTCCGGTGTGCGGGAAGTGGCATTTTTTCCACCTATGACAGGCGGTTAGGGCGATGCGGATCGTCGTTCAGGATGCGCCGTTCGACCTTGGAACCGAAGCCGCAGGCTTTGCCGAAGGGCGTGCCGTGTCGGGCGCTGTCGTGACCTTTACCGGCATCGTGCGTGATGTCGATGGCGGGCTGCAAGCCATGGAAATCGAGCATTACCCCGGCATGACCGAAGCTGCCCTGACGGAGATTGCCGAGCAAGCGATCAGCCGGTGGTCGCTGGAGGATGCGCTGGTCATTCACCGTCATGGACGGCTTGAAGTGGGCGACATGATCATGATGGTTGCCACCGCCGCGCGGCATCGCAAGGATGCGTTCGAGGCGGCGGAGTACCTGATGGATTATCTGAAGTCGCGTGCACCGTTCTGGAAGCGGGAAGTGACTGCGGATGGGGCCGACTGGGTCGCTGCCCGGGACGAGGACGAGGACGCGCTTGGCCGTTGGTGACGCGGTGCACCGGTCAGGATTCAGAGTGGGTGATTCCCCCCTTGTTCATATAGCTGAACGGCCCATTTGCAGGGTGTCATCCCCCGTGCACCCTGCGTACACCCCCTGTGCACCCCCAACGCACGCTTTGGCACCGATTAACGCAACGTGCGGAGAAGCAGCGAGCGACGCAACAGAACGGCAGATCTGAGAGCGAAGCGGGTCCTCACGGACAGGGCAGTCAGGGCGGATCAAGATCCGCCTTACGGGAGAGTAGAGTGCCGGTGGTAAGGCGGATCTTGATCCGCCCCGCCCGTCAGGTCAGCTTGCTTGTTGCCGATCGATCCAGGCGCGCAGCTCTTCCGCCTCGTGCCGGGCATCGCGCAGCCCGTCCATGGCCGCGCGCAACTCGGCTTCGGTCTGGGCCAGTTGGTTGGTCAGTTCGGCCTCGCGCTGCTGCAGATAGGTGATGGCCTGATCGCGGGTTTCTTCGGCCTCGTGCAATTCCTGGCTCATTCGGTCCAGTTCAGCCACGTCGCCCGCGGCCACACGCGTAAAGCGGTGGATCAGCCAATTCGCGAACCACCCCAAACAGAACGCAATGAAAAGAATGATGGCTGTCGCAATGACAAACTCAGTTCTGCTCATCTTCCTGTCCTTCGGCGCTGTCCGCTGTGCCCGCCTCTGTATCGCCTGTTCCGGCGAGGGTTTCCAGCGTTGTTTCGCCTTCTGGTGCAGAAGGGGTGGGGCGGATCAGCTTGAATTCGATGCGCCGGTTGGCTTCGCGCCCCGCTTCGGTGTCGTTTTCAGCGATGGGGTCCGTTTCGCCGTAGCCTTTTGCCGAATAGGTGGCGGTCAGAACGCGGCGTGCGCGCAATTCGTTTAGAACGGATTGTGCACGCGCCTGGCTCAGGTTCAGGTTCATCTCTTCGCGGCCCTGGCTGTCCGTGTGTCCCTGGATTTCCAGACGCAAGTCGCCGCACTGGCGCAAGATTTCCGAAATATCGTCCATCGTGCCAAGTGCGCCCGCGTCGATTGTGGCACTGCCCGGTTCGAAGGTGATCTTTGAACTGGCCAGAATTGTCGCAATTTCGGATTCGCATTCATCCGGTGTGGGAAGTGCCGCGATGGGATCGAGTTTTTCCTGATAGGTGACGCGAATGTCGAACTCTTCCGCTTCTCCCAGTTTTGAGGCGAGGAGCGTGGCGATGTTGGTGCTGGCCTTTGGGTTGCCCGTATTGCCAGACACCGTCAACGTGTCGGGTGTTACGGTCACTGCTCCGTTTGACAGCTGCGAGAGGGCTTCCAGCCCGGTCAGAACGCGGACGGGCCATGTGGCAGGCAGATCATCCACGATGCGTGTCGCCGTATACACGCTGTTGGAGCCGAAAGCGGCCTGTGCGTAACTGTCGACCAAAGCGCGCAGGTTTTCGTCCGAGATACGACCGCGCAGCTGTACCAGCCCTTCGGGGCTGAGCGTTGCCACGAATTCCTGTGGTCCCTGATTTGGGTCCACGGTTTCCGGCAGTTTGGCGTAAAGGGCAAACACCTCTGGCAGCTGGTTTTCCAACTCGCCGACTACGCGGTCAAAGTCGGACTGGGCGGTGCCTTCGGCCGCAATCAGTGTAATGTCGGCATCCGAAAAGGTCACAGACCCGGCGCCAAGTTCCGACAGGGCAGCGATGGCCTGCTCGACTGCGACACTCCAGCTGGGGGTCGGGACGCCCATGCCCACGGTGCATGTCCCTGGCCCCGTCAGGCCAGCGGCAAAGGCAGCATCCACGATGCGGCCCCGCGCAGCTTCGGTGTCCGCCGAGCACGCATCAAAGCGCGTGCCGTTTTCGTCCATGACCAGACGCAAGGTGAATGGGGTGATCACCGGGCGTGGTGCCGCGATATTGAGCGCCACGCGCAGGCCGGGCGGTGCGGCGCGGTTCAGCAGCGTTTCGAGCTGCGTTTTTTCGTCGGAGCTGTCAGTGATCGCTGTGATCGACACACGACCCGCAACAACGGAGACTTTGGCCCGTGGCAACCGCTCCATCGCGGCCAGCGCAAAGCCAAGCGCGTCTTCCCATCCGTCCGGCGCCGGGTAGTTCGCCACTTCGATCAGGTCGGTGACAGGCAAGTCATCGGCAATGGCCGTGATCTGGTCGATGACGCCGTCCCGGTCGGTCGATGTCGGGATCAGGCCGATGATCGAAAATCCTGCGTCGTTGCGCAGCAGCTCAGCCGAAAAGCGCGGTGGCGCGATGGCGGCGGCGGCTTCGACCTGCATGTCATCAATGACACGCGCCGCATCAACGATGCTGCCCGCCGTTGACAGTGCCGCAAAGCGGATCGCTTCGGTGGGAGCGATGCCGGCAAGGGTCACTTGCAGACCGTCCGCTTCCACCTCGGCCCATGTCAGCCCTTCCTCGTCCAGCGCATCACGTACGCCGATTTCCGAGCTTTCCTCGATCAACTGGACCGACAGGTTGGCCGTGACCAACGCCAGAACGGCGGCCACGGCAAACGTGGACACGATGATCAACAGGGATGACTGACGCATCATCGGCAAACCTTTGCTAAGCCTCGTCGCGCGGTCCGGTCTACGCGCGTTGCGAGTGGGGTTCAATCATACCAGAAGTGCAGCGCAGAAAAAGACCAGCGGAATGATGCCAGTGTCGCGGTTGGCCCGAAAGAGCTGCAGGCACTTGTTGGCATCCTCGATATCCAGTCCCCGCAGCTGCCACGCCATATGCCAGCCCATGGCCCATGGCCCTCCCAGCGCAAGGACCATGGCAAGCACATTGGCCTCGTCGATGGCGGCAAAGACCACGGCGATCCCCATAAGCCCCACAGTCGCCATCAGGAAGCGGCGCAACCACGGGCCGGTGTTTTCGCCAAAGAGCCGCGCCGTCGATTTGACCCCGATCAGAGCGTCATCTTCGGTGTCCTGATGCGCATAGATCGTGTCGTAGAACAGGGTCCACGCGATCCCCGCCAGATAGAGCACCACAGCGGGCGCTTCGAGTTGCCCGGTATGGGCCGTCCACGCCAGCAGCGCGCCCCAATTGAACGCCAGTCCCAGAAACACCTGCGGCCACCATGTGAAACGCTTGGCGAAGGGATAGACGGCCACCGGCAGCAGCGCGAGGATGCCCAGCAGGATTGCAGCCGTGTTGAACGTCAGCAGGATGCCAAACGCGATCAGCGCTTGCAGGCACATCCAAATGACGGCCCCCCGCACCGACACCTGCCCAGACGGGATCGGGCGGGACCGTGTCCGTTCGACCTGTCCATCGTAGTTGCGGTCAGAGATGTCATTCCACGTACACCCCGCCCCCCGCATCAGCCACGCGCCGATCGCACAACCGATGGCGATCCACGCGTCTTCCCAGCGCGGCGTCTGATCATGCAGGATCGCAAGGGCCAGCCCCCACCAGCACGGGATCAGCAGCAGCCATGTCCCGATGGGCCGGTCCGCACGGCTGAGCCGCAGGTAGCCCCGTGTCCAGGCCGGTGCCAGCGTGTCCACCCAGTTGCCCGAAACGGCGTCGGCCACTTGGCCCTCTGGCGATGGCTGCGAGTTGGTCATATGTGTGGGCCCATGAGTGACGCGAAAATCCGCCTTTATGTAGATCACCCTTTGGGTCAGGGGCAATCGGTCCCGCTGTCGCGGGAGCAGGCGCACTACCTTTTTGGTGTGATGCGCCTGTCTGTCGGTGCGGCTGTGCTGCTGTTCAACGGAACGGAGGGAGAGTGGAAGGCCGAGGTGGTGGAGGCGGGCAAGCGCGGGGGAACTTTGCTGTGCGCGGCGCACACCCGGCCCCTTCAGATGCCGCCTGACCTGTGGCTGATGTTCGCCCCGATCAAGAAGGCGCGTACTGACTTTATCGTGGAAAAGGCCGCAGAGATGGGGGCGCGGCGCATTTTGCCCGTGCAGACGGACTTCACCAATGCAGGCCGGGTACAGCGCGATCGTTTGCAGGCCCATGCCGTCGAGGCGGCAGAACAATGCGGCGGCACCTACGTGCCTGAGGTCGCTGACATGGCGCGGTTGGAGCGGGCTTTGGCGGACCTCGGCGACCGGCATTTGATGTTCTGCGACGAGGCACTGGCAGGGGCGGAGGACACCTCCGCCTTACCGGACATCTCCGGGCCTTGGGCCATATTGATTGGGCCGGAGGGCGGGTTTTCCGACAAGGAGCGTGCCCGGTTGCATGGCATGGAGAACGCGCACGCTGTGCAGTTGGGACAGCGTATCTTGCGGGCCGACACGGCGGCTGTGGCGGCGCTGACCGTTTGGCAGCAGCGCTTGGGGGACTGGCGGTAATGGCGCAGGAGACCTGCGCCTTACGGCGCGCCGCCCCTGCCGATGCGCCCCGGATCGAGACGTTTATGGCCGCCCATGCCGCGACCTCGATGTTCTTGCGCTCGAACCTGGCGGCGCATGGGCTTGGACCCTCAGACGCGGCGCACGCAACAGAAATGTTTGTTCACGAAGATGCGGACCGGGTGCATGGTGTGATTGGTCTGACCAACGGTGGCTATCTGATGGCGCAGCTTGCGGATGGGTCGGTTGATCTGTCCGCGGCACGCGCGCACTGGCAGGGGCGGCGCGTCGTGGGGATGACCGGGCTGCCAACTCAGGTCGCCCATGTGCTGACGGCCATGGGTTTGGCCGACACTCAGACGACCGTGGATCATGATGAACCGCTTTTCCAGTTGGACCTTTCCGACTTGGCCGGCCCCTTTGACACGCTGCGTGTCCCGCAGCCGTCGGACCGAGAGATGCTGGAAAACTGGTTTTTCGACTACCTGTGCGACACCGGGGCGTCAGACAGTGACCTATCCACGCGGGCGGACGCGGTTGCACGGGCCAAGCGCGCCGTCGCGGGCGACACTGTAGGGCTGCTTGAGGTGGACGCGGTGCCCGTCGCCATGACGGCCTTCAACGCCGAAGTTGCGGGCATGGTGCAGGTTGGGGGCGTGTTCGTGCCTCGCGCATTGCGCAACAAGGGCTATGGCCGTCGCGTCGTTGTAGCACATCTGGCTGACGCCCACGCACGCGGCATCGGACGGGCCATCCTGTTTGCGGCATCTGACGACGCCGCCCGCGCATATCGGGCCATTGGATTCGAGCAGATCGGAACCTACCGTGTTGCCCTGTTCAAAAAGGCCGCGACGATTGAAGGAGCGATCTGATGTTCTTCCGACCCGAAGCCAAGGCCGCCCTTTGGCGCTGGCGCGAAGTGTTGACGGGTATGGCACTGGCCATTCTGGCGCTCTGGTGGTTGGCGCAGGCGCACGGCGTTCTGGGCTACATAGCGCCGGTCATGTTGGTCGGGGCCGGTGCGCTGATCATGGTGGGCCTGCAGCGTGGCCGCTTTCGTGGCGCGGGTGGCGGATTGGGCACCGTGCAGGTGGTTGAGGGTGAGGTGACGTATTTTGGTCCGCTCAATGGTGGGTCCGTCTCGATGCGCGAAGTGCAACGGGTAACCCTTGACGGGGCGCAAAGCCCTGCGCACTGGCGTCTTGATCAGCCGCACCAACCGCCTTTGATGATCCCTGTGGATGCGGATGGGGCCGATGCCCTGTTTGATGCCTTTTCGGCTTTGCCGGGGCTCAGGACCGAACGCATGCTCGCTCAATTGCGCGACACACCGGACGCGCCCGTCGTGATCTGGGAACGCAGCGCACCGAATTTGGCACAGATGGAGCCTCAGGGCCGGGCGTGATGCGCATGAATGCGCACATCTCCGTGACCTCACGCACGCCCCCTGCGCATTGACACCTCCGCCAATTCGCACCATCCCTTTCATCCCAACACAGACGCAAATCGGAGCGCCCCCATGTCCATCCCTCAGTCCGGCGGCGGGCCGATCGAACATCACGACCAGCTGGCCCAGTATCTGGCCGACGGGTGCAAGCCCAAGGAAGACTGGCGCATCGGCACCGAACACGAGAAGTTCGGCTATTGTCGCGACACCCTGAAACCCCTGCCATACGAGGGCGCCCGGTCCATCGAAGCCGTGCTGAGCGCGCTGCGCGACCGTCACCAGTGGTCAGAGGTGCGCGAAGGCGGCAAGCTGATCGGGCTGGAGAAGGACGGCGCGAATGTGTCACTGGAACCCGGCGGTGCGCTGGAGCTGTCCGGTGCGCCTTTGGAGACCATTCACGAGACCTGCGACGAGGTGAATAGTCACCTGCGCGAGGTCATGGATATCGCGAACGAAATCGGCGTCGGCTTTATCGGTCTGGGGGCTGCCCCCACATGGACCCACGAAGAAATGCCTTTGATGCCCAAGGGCCGGTATAAGCTGATGGATGCTTATATGGGCAAGGTGGGCACCATGGGTCGGACCATGATGCGGCGGACCTGTACGGTGCAGGTCAACCTCGACTTCGGGTCCGAGGCGGACATGGTGCAAAAGATGCGCGTCGCCATCGCGTTGCAGCCGGTGGCCGTGGCCCTGTTCGCCAATTCACCGTTTTTCGAGAACAAGCTGAACGGTCACAAATCCTGGCGCAGCCGGGTGTGGCGCGATCTGGACGCGGACCGCACCGGCATGATCCCCTTCGTGTTCGAAGAGGGGTTCGGATTTGAACGCTGGGTGCAATACGCGCTCGATGTGCCGATGTATTTTGTCTATCGCGATGGGCAGTATGTCGATGCGCTGGGCCAGTCGTTCCGCGATTTCCTGCAAGGCAAGCTGCCTGCGCTGCCGGGCGAGACTCCGACGTTGAGTGACTGGGCAGACCACCTGACCACCGCTTTCCCGGAAGCGCGGATCAAGAAGTTCATTGAAATGCGCGGGGCCGATGGTGGCCCTTGGCGGCGTCTATGTGCCTTGCCGGCGTTCTGGGTTGGCCTGACCTATGACCAGACAGCGCTGGATGCGGCGTGGGATCTGGTCAAGGGGTTGGATGCCGAGACCCGCGATGGGTTGCGGGTGGCCGCGTCCGTTGACGGTCTACAGGCCGAAGTGAACGGCGTGAAAATGCACGATCTGGCGCGCGAGGCGGTTGCGATTTCGCGGGCCGGGTTGGCCGCGCGTGCCCGCCCCGGTGCTGGTGGTTTGATTCCGGACGAGACGCATTTCCTGAATGCCCTTCAGGAAAGCGTGGAGACGGGCAAGACCCCTGCGGACGAGTTGCTGGACCGCTACCACGGCGACTGGAACGGCGATATCAGCCGGGTGTTTGCCGACTATTCGTATTGAAGCGACGAGGCTGCGTGGCGCTTACATGCTACGGCGGACGGATCGTTGGAACCGTCCGCATGAAATGTGATCGCAATCGCGGATAGCGATGCCGGTGAACCGTGCTACCTTACCGGTGTCCAACCGGAGGATTGCAGATGAACAGCCATACACCGTCCCGCCGCCTGACTGCCGCGGATTTCGACCAGGATTTGCTGGACCTCTACGACTACTATGCGCACGGCAAGATTACGAAGCGCGAGTTCCTCGACCGTGCCGGCAAGTGGGCCGTGGGTGGTCTGACCGCCGCCGCCATCCTTGGCACGCTGTCGCCCAACTATGCGCTGGCGCAACAGGTCGAGGAAGATGACCCCGATATCGTCGGCGAGGACATCACCTATCAAAGCCCCGACGGCACGGGCGAGATCACCGCATATCTGGTGCGTCCAACTGAAATTGACCCGGACCGCCCGCCTGCTGCCGTGCTCGTCGTGCACGAGAACCGGGGCCTCAATCCCTATATCCGCGACGTGGTGCGCCGTCTTGCGAAGGCAGGTTTCATCGCGATGGGTCCCGATGGTCTGTCGTCGCTTGGCGGGTATCCGGGCACCGATGACGAGGGGCGCCAGATGCAGCGCACGCTTGATCAGGGGGCGTTGCTGAATGACTTCTTTGCTGGATTTGAGTTTCTGCAGGCGCTGGAGGGTACCAATGGCAAGGTGGGTGCCACGGGCTTTTGCTATGGCGGTGGCGTGGTGAGCAGGCTTGCAGCCGCCTATCCCGAAATGGCCGCCGGAGTGCCGTTCTACGGCTCTTTCCCCGATGCCGAACAGGTGGCCGGGATCGAGGCGCCGTTGATGATCCAGCTGGCGTCCCTTGATCAGCGGATCAACGCGATGTGGCCTCCGTTCCAGAAAGCGATGGAGGAGAATGACAAGCGGTACGAGGCCCACATTTATCCCGGCGTGAACCACGGGTTTCACAATGATACCACGCCGCGTTACGACGAGGCAGCGGCCACTCTGGCAGAAGAGCGGATGGTGGCATGGTTCCGGACCTATCTTGCCGGGTGAAAGCCGTTGCGTCGCCTGTGAATGCGCCTAGACCAAGCGCGCTGTAAGGATACGCAGCGCCGCTGCGCCGAAAAAGATGGCAAATACTGCTTCGAACCCGCGTTTCGCGCGGGCATAGGCGCGTGTCATCGGGCCGGAGGAGAAGATCAGCGCATAGCCGTGGAACACCGTGAAACTCAGTGCGCCAACGGCGAGGATCACCGTCAAAAGTGCTGTGACCGGTGTTCCCGGTGGCACACCGACGGAATAAAGCGCGCCGAAGAACAGGATCGCCTTGGGGTTGGTCAGGTGCAGGGCAAGGCCTTTGGCGTAGTGCGCCTTGATCGACCGTGACGTGACTGGCGGCACTTTCAATGCGGCCCCCATCCACGAAGAGCGTGCGGATTTGATGGCGAGCCAGCCCAGGTAGGCGGCCCCGGCATAGCGCACAATTTCGAACAGCCATGCATTGGCCAGCATGATTGCCCCAAGGCCAAAGGCCGCAGACACCGACCACATGAACGATCCCGTCGTCACGCCGGTGGCGACGGCCAGACCGGCGTGCCTGCCCGAGGACATTGAGGTTCCAGCAATGGCGAGGGTCGCGGGGCCGGGGCTTGCGCCAGCCAGAAGCGCGGCAAGCAAGATCAGGGGCAGGTTGATGTCTGTCATTCTGCCAGCCTAGGCGTCGGGGACCAGCGCGTCTACAAAAGCGCGCACTTTGGCCTCAGGCATCTCGCATGGTTTGAGGCGCGCGCCTGATCCCAGATCATACCAGTTCAGGCTGATATAGTCGGTGCCGCCCAGTTCTTCGGCCACCAGCTTGATGGATTTGCCGTTCGCATAGCTGGACTTGGTCGCCACATATCTGCGCCCATGCGCTGTGCCAAAAAATGTGCCATCGGGCAGGGCTGTGAGCGCCGCTGCGAAATCGCTCACTCGGATTTCTGGCCGATCTTGGGTTCCGTGCCCGCCTTGATGCGGCGGATGTTCTCGCGGTGTCGCCAGAAGATCAGCAGGGTCAGTATGACGCCCAGAAACAGACCTTCGGGGTAGCCCAGAAACAGCATCAGAAACGTGGAGGCCGCCGCTGCCACGATCGCACCCATGGATGAAATCCGGGTTACGCCCGCACCGATCAGCCACGCCACACAGGCTGCCAGCCCGACAGGCCACGCCAGCGCAATAAGCAGGCCCAGGAATGTCGCAACACCCTTGCCGCCCTTGAATTTCAACCAGATGGGATAGCAATGCCCCAGCATCGCGGCGAGTCCCGCAATCTGTGCCGCATCCTCGGCCCCGGTTACCGCCCGCGTCAACAAAAGCGCAGCCGCCCCTTTCCCAGCATCCAAAAGCAGGGTCAGCGCCGCAGCCGTCTTGTTGCCGGTGCGCAGCACATTGGTGGCACCGATGTTGCCTGACCCGATCTCGCGCAGGTTGCCGAGGTTCATGGCCTTTGCCAGCACCATGCCAAACGGAATCGATCCAAGGGCGTAGCCGATCACCGCCCACAGGGCGAGCGTTGCGAGTGTGCTTTCAAGAAGGGGCATTCAGTCTCTTTTGTATACGGAGTGGCCAGCCACGAATGTTTGCAGGACCTTACCTTGCATGCGGGCCCCGTCAAACGGGGTGTTGCGCGATTTGGACTGAAGTGTTGCACGGTCCATCACGAAAGGCGCGTGCGGGTCAAACAGGATCAGATCAGCGGGTGCACCGATGGCAAGCCGCCCGGCATTGAGACCCAACCGTTTGGCCGGATTCAGCGACATGGCGCGCCACAAGGTAGGAAGGTCGATTTGATCCGCATGGAACAGGCGCATGGCAGCGGGCAGCAGCGTTTCAAGCGCCACCGCACCGGAGGCCGCGGCCTCGAACGGCAGGCGCTTGCTTTCTTCGTCCTGCGGCGTGTGCATCGAGCTGATGATGTCGATAAGGCCCGTTTGCACCGCTTCGGCAATGGCCACGCGGTCCTCTTCGTCGCGCAAGGGTGGCTTGATCTTGAAGAAGGTGCGGTAGTCGGCCACGTCCAGCGCATTGAGCGTCAGGTGGTGTATTGATGTGCCGGCAGTGATGTCAAAGCCATTGCCCTTGGCCCGCTCCAGCGGGGGCAAGGCGCGGGCGGCGGTGATCTGGTCGGCGTGGTAGCGCGCGCCTGTCATCTCGACCATGGCGATGTCTCGGTCGAGCCCCATGCGTTCTGCCATAGGGGACACGGCGGGCAGGCCGCGCAGGGAGGCGAATTTGCCTGATGTAGCGGCAGCCCCGACGCTCAGGATCGGTTCTTGCGGATGACCCAGAACAAGCGCGCCAAGGCTGCGGGCATAGGTGAGCGCGCGGGCAAACACCTTGCTGTCCGTCACCACATGGTCGCAATCGGTGAACGCCACGGCCCCGGCGTCCAGCAGGAACCCGATCTCTGTCATCTCGCGCCCTTGCCGTCCCTTGGTCAGCGCGGCCATGGGCAGGACGTTCACGGGGGCGGCCTCACGCGCGCGGCGGATCACGAATTCCAGCGTTTCGGGGTTGTCGATGGCCGGGTCCGTGTCAGGCCGCGTCACCATGGTGGTCACGCCACCTGCGGCTGCGGCCTGCCCGGCCGAACCAAAGCTCTCCTTGTGCCGCTCACCCGGCTCGCAGACCTTCACGCCGATATCGACCAGCCCCGGGGCCAGATGCTTGCGATTGCAGTCGATGGTGTCGCGCGCGTCGGGCAGGGGACTGTCATCGGTGATGATCGCGCTTATCCGGCCATCCGTGACGGCCAGCGCCCCGGTGGTCACGGTCCCCTCGGGGTCCAGCAGCTTGGCGTTTGTGAAAAGAAGGTCTGTCATCCGCCAATCCAAATCATCGCCCAGGTCAGCAGACCCAACACAAGCAGTGCAATCATCGCGATCCGGCCTGACATGGCGGCATCGGATGGCTTTTTCTTTACCGTTTCGGCGGGGGCGGAATAGGGCTGCGCACTCTCGGCCTCTACCGTTTCGGTCGCCCGCCAGTCGGTGCGTGTCTCACCATACGTGCCGATGAGCGTCAGCGACGCCGATGGTGACAGCGTCGTCTCGCAATCCCGGAATGCCAGTGAAAACACGATCATGACCCAGCCGCCCAGTTTGTCGAGCTTGGCCCGGTCCGGATTTAGTTGGTCCATCGGCACGGCGTTGCCTTCGGCCAGATAGCCCACCAATCCGACCCCTTCGAGGTCGGATATGGGAAACACCTCAACTTGTGCCACATCCACCGATGTGCCAAGGGCTGCTTCGATCAACGCCGGGTCGTCTTTGAGCGTGCGCGCCTCGTCATCTGTCATCGACAGGGCAAAGACGCGGATCACGCCGCGCTCATTCCGGGGCACTGTCAGGTCGTCGCTCATGCCGCACCCCGCACATCGCGCAGGTTGCGCGCCAGAAGGTCCATGGCGGCCATGCGGACGGCCACGCCCATTTCCACCTGATCCTGAATGACGGACCGGTTGATGTCGTCGGCCAATGTGCCGTCAATCTCCACCCCGCGGTTCATGGGGCCAGGGTGCATGACGATGGCGTCGGGTTTTGCATGGGCCAGCTTGTCCGCATCCAGACCAAAACGGTGATAGTATTCGCGTTCTGACGGGATAAAACCGCCATCCATGCGTTCGCGTTGCAGGCGCAGCATCATCACCACGTCGACGTCTTCGAGCCCGCGTGCCATGTCGTCGAACACCTCGACCCCGAACTCGGAAATGCCCGAGGGCATTAGGGTCGGCGGGCCGATCAGGCGGATGCGGTTCTCCATCTTGCCCAGAAGGATGATGTTCGACCGGGCCACACGGGAATGGGCAATGTCGCCGCAGATGGCGATGCTCAGGCGATGAAGCCGCCCCTTGGCACGGCGGATTGTAAGGGCATCGAGCAGCGCTTGGGTCGGGTGTTCATGCCGCCCGTCGCCTGCGTTCAGCACGGCGCAATTGACCTTTTGCGCCAAGAGGTCGACGGCACCGGAATGCGGATGCCGTACCACCAGCAGATCGGGGTGCATGGCGTTGAGCGTCATGGCCGTGTCGATCAGCGTCTCGCCCTTGGTGATGGACGACGCCTGCATGGCCATATTCATCACGTCAGCCCCCAGCCGTTTGCCTGCCAGTTCAAAGCTGGCCTGCGTGCGGGTGGAATTTTCAAAGAACATGTTGATCTGGGTCAGGCCCGCCAGCGCATCACCATGCTTTTCGGCGGCGCGGTTCAGGTCCACATAGTCTTCGGCCCGGTCCAGAAGGGTCACGATTTCTTCGGGGCGCAGGTGTTCTATCCCCAGAAGATGGCGGTGGGTAAAGGTCATGAGCATCCCTTGGCGTGTTCGGGGGCTTATATGCGGCGGACACGCGGCCCGGCAAGACGTGTGTTTGGGGCGTTCCGGTTGGCGCCGAAGGGGGGTAGGGTCAGGCCATGGAATCGGCAGAGTATCACAGCGCCCTTGCGGCGCTCGCCTGGCAGATCGAGCTGGGCGCGGACGAGTGCATCGCGGATGCGCCGGTGGACCGCTATGCTGTGCCTGCATCTGTGCCAAAAACGGCCAAACCCGCGGCGAAGGCCGAAGCCGCGCCTGCGCCCGGACCGCAGAGCGCCGTTGATCCGGTTGCGATTGCTCAGTCGGCAGCGACGGCGGCACAGGACCTTGAGGGGCTGCGCGCGGCCCTTGCCGCCTTTGACCACTGCGAACTCAAACGCGGCGCCCGCAATCTTGTGTTCTCGGACGGCGTCCCCGGTGCCCGCGTGATGATCGTGGGTGAAGCGCCCGGTCGGGACGAGGATATGCAGGGCAAACCCTTTGTGGGCCGGGCGGGGCAGCTTCTGGACAAGATGTTGGCCGCCATCAACCTCAGCCGGGACGAGAGTGTCTACATCACCAATGTCCTGCCATGGCGTCCGCCGCAGAACCGCGATCCCAAGCCCGAAGAGGTCGCGATGATGCAACCCTTCCTTTATCGCCATATCGAACTGGCGAACCCGGATGTGCTGGTTGTTGTGGGCAACCATTCCTGTCAGGCGCTGCTGGGCAAACGCGGCATCACCCGTCTGCGCGGTGACTGGACCGAAGCGCGCGGCAAACCTGCGCTGCCCATGTTCCACCCGGCCTATCTGCTGCGCAATCCGGCGGCCAAGCGCGAGGCGTGGGCCGATCTGCTGAGCCTTCAGGCCCGGTTGCGCGATGGTTGATCCTGTCCTCTTGCTTGCGTTTATCCCCGCCGGGTTGGCGCTGAACCTCACGCCCGGGGCCGACATGATGTTTTGCCTTGGGCAGGGATTGCGCGCAGGTCCGCGGGCCGCGCTGGCGGCGAGTGCGGGTATCTCGCTGGGGTCGTTTGTGCATACGGGATTGGCGGGTTTGGGCCTTGGCGCGCTGGTGGCCGCCGTGCCGCTGGCGTTCGAGGTGATCCGTTGGATCGGCGTGGCCTATCTGCTGTGGCTTGCCGTGCAAACCCTGCGGCACAGCACCAACCCAGGTGCCGCGCCGGCGGTGCCACGCCGTGCATTCCGGGCCGGGCTGATGGTCAACCTGACCAATCCCAAGGTGATCCTGTTTGTGCTGGCCTTTGTGCCACAATTCGTCAGCCCGGAGGCCGGGCCGGTCCTGCCGCAATTTCTGATCTTTGGGGCGCTGCTTGCCCTCGGCGGTTTCGTCATCAACGGCGCAGTGGGCGTGTTCGCAAGCGGTGCCGGTAAACGGTTGGCGCGCGGCAGTCGCTTGCTTGACTACATCTCGGCCAGCGTCTTTGCCGCCCTTGCCGCCCGTCTTGCCATTCTGGAGCGTACATGAGCCGTATCGACGAAAGCCTTGATTTCATTGCCATCCGTATCGCGGTTCTGACGGTCAGTGACACGCGCAGTCTGGACGAGGACCGGTCAGGTGACGTTCTGGTGGGACGGATTGCGGATGCAGGGCACGCGCTGGCGGATCGCAAAATCCTGCCCGATGAGCGCGCGCAGATCGCAGATCAACTGCGGGCTTGGTGCAATGATCCAGAGATCGACGTGGTTATCTCGACCGGCGGCACCGGTCTGACGGGACGAGATGTCACGGTCGAAGCGCACCGCGATGTTTATGAAAAAGAAATCGACGCGTTTGGCACCATATTCACCATCGTCTCGATGCAAAAGATCGGGACAAGCGCTGTGCAAAGCCGCGCCACGGGGGGCGTATGCAATGGCACGTACCTGTTCGCGCTGCCCGGCAGTCCGGGTGCGTGCAAGGACGCGTGGGACGAAATTCTGGGCCGACAGCTCGACTACCGCCACCGCCCCTGCAACTTTGTCGAAATACTACCGCGCCTTGATGAACATCAGCGACGGAAATAGCGCACCCGCACGTAACAGCTTTGTTGTTTGGACTTTTTTCAGGCGCACCTAAATTATGCTATGTTCCAGCAAAGGCGTTTAAAGGCGTGAAAACATGAGATTTTTGAGGCAAAGCCTGATCGGACTGGTGCTGGCCGCACTCAGCCTTGGGCTGTTGGCCTATGCCGGACAGATCGTGGGTGGCGCATTGCAGGCGCGGCTCGCGTCTGAATCCAAGGCGCCACCGGCCCGCGAGCGTGTCTTTGCCGTGGGTGTTGTGCGGGCAGAGCCGGGAACCGAAACCCCTGTGCTTGAGGCATTCGGAGAGATCGAAAGCCGCCGAACGCTTGAACTGCGTGCCGCAGCGTCGGGCCGTGTGATCGAGTTGGCCAACGGGTTCGAAGACGGCGGCGAGGTGAACAAAGGTCAGGTGCTTGTGCGCATCGATCCCGCCAATGCCGAAGCAGCCTTTGCCCGGGCCGAGGCCGACCTGATGGATGCCGAGGCCGAAGTGCGGGACGCCGACCGTGCCCTGAGCCTTGCGCGGGACGAAGAACAGGCGGCACAGGATCAGGCCAACCTGCGCCAACGCGCCTTTCAACGGCAGGTGGACCTCGCCGCCCGTGGCGTCGGGACGGCCGCAGCGGTGGAAGAGGCGGAATTAGCCGCATCGTCGGCCCGCCAATCTGTCCTGTCACGCAGGCAAGCCGTCACCACCGCCGAAGCGCGCATTGATCAGGGCCAGACCCGTCTTGCCCGCGCGCGCATCGCCCTGGATGAAGCGCAACGCACGTTGGACGACACGACGGTCACCGCCCCATTTGACGGCACGTTGAACGAAACGGATCTGGTTGCAGGGCGCCTTGTCGCTGCCAACGAAAAGCTGGCCGTGCTCATCGACCCGAATGCGCTTGAGGTCGTGTTTCGCGTTTCAACGGCGCAATATGCGCGCCTGTTGAACGATCAGGGCAATGTGATCTCTGCGCCGGTGACAGCCACTCTGGACGTGGCGGGCATTGATCTTGCGGCCACCGGCACCGTCAGTCGCGCAAGCGCCGGGGGCGGTGAGATGCAGGTGGGGCGCTTGGTCTTCGCGCGTCTGGACAGTGCGGTTGGGTTCAAGCCCGGTGACTTCGTGACGGTGGCAGTTTCCGAACCGCCGCTCAACCAGGTTGTGCGGTTGCCTGCCTCTGCCGTTGATGCGGCGAACACTGTGCTGGTGCTGGGCGAAGGCAATCGGCTTGAATCCGTCAACGTTCAACTCTTGCGCCGTCAGGGCGATGATGTGCTGGTGCGCAGCCCCGATCTTGTTGGTCGCGATGTGGTCGAAGCGCGATCGCCGCTGCTGGGCGCGGGCATTTCGGTGCGCCCACTGCGCCCGGATCAGGCGGATGCGCCGTCCGAGCCGGAAATGCTGGAACTGAGCGAAGAACGCCGTGCGCGGCTTGTTGCCTTTGTCGAAGGCAATCAGCGGATGCCGGCAGAAGCGAAAGAACGCGTCCTGTCCCGACTGAGCGAGGCGCGTGTGCCTGCCCAGATGGTGGCCCGGCTTGAAAGCCGGATGGGCGGCTAGATGGCGCGCGGCATCCCAAAGGCTGCGGGCGGCATCCTCAGCTACTTTGTCCGGCACCGCACCGTCGCCAACCTGCTTTTGCTGGTCATGCTGGTGGCCGGGGCTGCCGCCGTGCCGAACATGCGGGCGCAGTTCTTTCCCGATGTGATTGTCGACAATGTCACGGTCAATGTCCGCTGGGATGGTGCTGGTGCCGAAGATGTCGACGCCGGCATCGTGCAGGTGCTGGAGCCGGGTTTGCTGGCTGTGGAGGGGGTGGAAAGCACGTCCTCACGCTCGACCGAAGGGTCCGGCACGATCACGCTTGAGTTCGAGCCGGGTTGGGACATGGGGCGTGCCGCAGACGACGTGCAAACGGCTGTCGACACAGTGACCACGCTGCCCGATGAAGCAGATGAACCGACAGTGCGCCGCGGCGCGTGGCGGGACCGGGTGACAGATGTGGTCATCACCGGCCCGGTGGGTCCTGAGCAGTTGGGCCTTTTTGCTGACGAACTGGTTGTGCGTCTCTTTGCCGAAGGTGTCACGCGGACCACGATCCGCGGTGTGGCTGCGCCGCAAGTGATGGTCGAAGTGCCATCGCTGTCGCTCATCGCAAACGAAGTCACCATGTCCGACATCGCTCAGGCCATCGCGGGCGAGGTGGATACCGACCCCGCAGGCGACGTGACAGGGGCCAATGCCCGCGTGCGCACCGGCACTCAGAAACGCACGCCCGAGGAAATCGCAGGCATCGTCCTGCGGTCCAATGCCGACGGATCCAAGCTGCGCATCCGCGATGTGGCGACCGTGACGCAACTGGGCTCTGCCCGCGAACGCAGTTATTTCGTGGGTGACGACCCTGCCGTTTCGATACGCGTGGATCGGTCCAACAATGGCGATGCCATCGCCATGCAAGGCCAGGTCGAAGACGTGGCGGCCGAATTGCAGGCAACCTTGCCGCCGTCTGTCACGGTCGAACTGATCCGCACCCGTGCCGAGGCGATTTCCGCACGCCTCAATATTCTGATCGACAATGCGATTGTGGGCCTTGGCCTTGTCATCGCGCTGTTGTTCCTGTTCCTCAATGCCCGCACGGCGTTCTGGGTGGCCGCTGGCATTCCCGTCGCGTTGCTGGCGGCCATTGCCCTCATGTATCTGGGTGGGCTGACCATCAATATGGTGTCCCTCTTTGGTCTGATCATCACGCTTGGGATCGTGGTCGATGACGCCATCGTGGTGGGTGAGCATGCCGATCACCGTTACCGCGCATGGGGCGAGCCGCCATTGGTCGCAGCCGAAAATGCGGCAAGGCGCATGGCGATGCCTGTTTTTGCCGCAACCCTGACGACCGTCATCGCTTTCTTCGGCCTTCTGGCCGTGGGCGGACGCTTTGGCGATCTGATCGCAGACATTCCCTTTACCGTGATTGTCGTTCTGATTGCGTCGCTCATTGAATGTTTCCTGATCCTGCCGCATCACATGGGGCATGCGCTGGCGGCATCCGACAAACCGCAATTCAGCCGGGCCAAGCTGGCGACAGCGGTTCTTAGCGTCGCGGTGCTTTCGGCTGTGATCTCTGGTGCCATCGGTTTTGTCATCTGGCCAGAAGCCATTGCCACTTTGCCTGACGCTCTTCCCTACCTGATCGCGGGGCCTGTTGTGCTTGCCGCCTTGTTCCTTGTCTCGCCCCGCCGGTTCAAGCTGGCCTGGGTTGCTTCCATGGGCACGAAGGGCCTCGATACGCCGTCGATGATCGTCAACGGTGGTTTCGAATGGATGCGCGAAAAGCTGTTCCGCCCGATGATGGCGGGTGTGATTGCGGCGCGCTACGTCGTGCTGGCGGGCGCCTGCGCCATTCTTGCCAGCCAGCTTGCGCTGTTCATTCAGGGCGACGTGCAATGGCGGTTCTTCAATGCGCCGGAACGTGGGTCGGTCACCGGCAACTTCGCCATGGTCGAAGGAGCGTCCCGCGACGACACGCTTGCCATGATGCGCGAAATGCAGCGGGCGACCGAAGCGCTGGGCGTTCAGTACGAGGAACGGTATGGCCGCAATCCCATCGACTACGTCATTGCCGAAATCGGTGGCAACGCGGGCCGGGGATTGGCGGGCACGGACAGCAAGGACAACGACCTGCTGGGCGGCATCTCCATCGAGCTGATCGATGCGGATCTGCGCCCCTATTCCTCGTTCGCCTTTGTGGCCGAGTTGCAGGATGTGGTTGTCCATCACCCGCTGGCCGAAACGGTCAGCTTCCGGGGATGGCGGTCTGGCCCGGGCGGAGATGCGCTGGATGTCGAGTTCTTCGGCGCCGACACCGACACGCTCAAGGCCGCTTCCGAAGATCTGAAACGCGCACTTTTGCAGTACCCGGAGGTGAGCGCTGTCGAAGACAACCTCGCCTTCGACAAGGAAGAGCTGATCCTTGACCTCACCGCGCAGGGTCAAGCGCTTGGCTTCACCATCGATACGCTGGGCCGCGCCTTGCGCGACAGGCTCAACGGGATTGAGGCGGCCACTTTCCCCGATGGTCCTCGCAGCGCCGAAATTCGGGTGGAACTGCCAGAGAACGAACTGACGGCCGATTTTCTTGACCGCACGCAGATGCGGACGCCTGACGGCACATATGTGCCGCTTGCTGATATTGTCAGCGTTGACCGGCGCACCGGCTTTTCCACCGTCCGGCGTGAAAACGGCATCCGCTTGATTTCGGTCACCGGCGACATTTCCGAAGATGATCCGGCGCGGGCCACTGAAATCAACCGCGCATTGGCCGAAGACATCCTGCCCAACATCGCCGCAGAACGGCAGGTCGACTTCCGCAAGGCAGGTCTGTCCGAGCAGGAAAACGACTTCCTCAGCGACAGCCTGACCGGGCTGATCCTGTGTCTGACCGGAATTTATCTTGTGTTGGCTTGGGTCTTTGCCAGCTGGACGCGACCGGTTGTCGTGATGGCGATTATCCCCTTCGGGCTTGTGGGGACCATTTACGGCCACAGCGTCTGGGACATTCCTCTGAGCATGTTCACGGTTGTGGGGTTGTTGGGCATGACAGGGATCATTATCAATGACAGCATCGTGCTGGTGACCACAATCGACGACTATGCCAAGGATCGGGGCCTGTTCCCATCCATCATAGATGGCGCGGCAGACCGGCTAAGGCCCGTCATGCTGACCACGCTGACCACGGTTCTGGGCATGACGCCGCTGCTCTACGAGACATCGCAACAGGCGCAGTTCCTCAAACCCACGATTGTCACTTTGGTCTACGGGCTGGGTTTCGGCATGCTGCTGGTGCTTTTGGTGGTGCCTGCTCTGGTGGCCGTCCAGCACGACGTTGCGCGGCAGATCCGGGCGATGCGGCGGGGCCTTGGATCACCCGCAGCTTCGGTGCGCTGGGGGTTCATGGCGCTCTGGACGATTGTTCTGGCGTGGTTCGGAGCAACGATGGGTTATGCCCTGTTTACAGGCGCTCTGCTGCCGCAACTGTCGTCCGCGCTTCCGCAACTGGCTGAGCGCGCGGCGGTGTCGACGGCACTTGCGCTCTTTGCGGTTGGGGTTATGGCACTGGGGCTTGTGGCTTACATTCTGGCGGCGATCACGTTTCAGATCACACGCTGGCGCGCGGCCTAACCGGCGGTGCAGCCGCGGACATCCACGGCATAGCTGCCACCCAGAATGGTGATACGCACGTCGGACCGGTCGATGGCAAATGCACCGCCATCTGCATGCATCATCTCGCTGACCGCAACGACAGTGTCGCCAGTGCGGGATGTCTTGGCCTCGCTCACCCACACACCCGGCACACCGGGTTCGATGACGGCGACTTCGGTGCCGCCGGTATGTGGCAAGGTCACGCGCGCTTCGATCTGCATGCCATGTTCGGTCGGGCGCAGCTGGCAGGTGGCTGCTTGCACCTCGGCCTCCGCTTCGGAATAGGGAACATCGGCCAAAGCGGCCACAATGGCGGGCGTCGGCGTCAGATCCGGGCTGTCCAGCAGTGTGTTGATGGACACTTGATGCGGAATGCAAACATCGGAACACACACCCATGGACAAGGTCGTGCGCAGGCGCATCGGTTTGCCCGGCTTTGAGGGCGTGATGTGCATCGGAATGACCACCTGATCAGTGTAACCGATAGAGCGCATACCGTTCTGGGTGTGCACATCGGGCGTGGGCCATGTCAGGCTGACAGCACCAATATTGCGGGCGCGGGACCAGTCGAAATGGGGCGGAATGCCAGCATCACCCGGCGCGCGCCAATAGGTTTTCCAACCGGGCGCCAGCGAAAGGCGTATGGCGGCCAACCGGCGGCCATCGGGCAGGTCCCAGCCCTGAATCACCTCAGTCTTCACCACATCATCAAACCGACCCTGCGCCAGCGAGGGCACAGCAGTTATCGCCGTCAGGACGGCTGCAATGGAAAGGGCGCTCTGTTTCATACTGGTGTAGATGACGGTTTGCGCCATCAATGCCAAGTCACGTCCCGGTCAACTTGCTGTAACGAAATGGTGCGCGATGGCTTGCCTGCGCGACATCCTTCGGTTGCTCTTGGGGCGCGCGGAGGTCATTCTGGTCCAACAAACATTGGAACGGGCGATGACAGGCGCTGCCGCACTGGATCTCACTGGACAGCTTCTCGTCGCCATGCCGAACATGGGCGATCCGAGATTTGATCGCTCGGTTGTTTTCGTGTGCGCGCATTCCGAAGACGGTGCAATGGGCCTGATCGTCAACAAACCGGCTGTCGACATGGTGCTGGGCGAATTGATGGACCAGCTTGATATTCCGTGCAGCAGCCTCGCACGGGATACGGCCGTGCATTTCGGCGGCCCAGTCGAGACGACGCGTGGCTTTGTCCTGCACACCGATGACTACACGTCGCGTCTGCAAACGCTGAAAGTGGGGGCATTCGGCATGACCGCCACCCAAGATGTGCTCGAAGACATCGGCACCGGTGATGGGCCGGAACGGGCCCTTGTCATGCTGGGCTATGCCGGATGGGGCCCCGGCCAGTTGGAGGGGGAGATCACGCGCAATGGGTGGTTGACCGTGGATGCGAGCCCCCCGGTTGTCTTTGGCACCGGCGACACGGCCAAATGGATCAAGGCGCTTGATGTGATAGGTATCGATCCGCTGGGACTGTCCGGCGCGGCAGGTCGGGCTTAGGTGCGCGGGGCCGCGGCGCGGCGCAAACGGTCATTGATGGCTCGGCCAAGGCCGCAATTCGGGATAGGGGCCACGGCGATCGGGCGGTCCATGGCGTCCAATGTGTGCAGATGGTCAAACAGATGTGCAGCGGCCTCGATCAGGTCGCCCGTCACGGACAGGTTCAAATCCGATTGCATCGGTCCAAAGCCCAGCAAGACCTCTCCCGGGTGTGCAGCATTGGCGTTCAACCGGATCGCCGCGTTCGGTGCGTAGTGCGATGCCAACTGTCCCGGCGCAGTGATCGTTTCGCCCGCCGTCTTCAAGGGACCGACCACGCGTTCGATGTCTTCCTGTGCCAACCCACCGGGGCGGAGCAGCGCCAACGGGGTGCCGCCAACGATGGTCGACTCCAACCCGACGGGGCAGGGGCCTGCATCCAGAACAGCATCCACCTTGCCGGCCAAGCCAGCCAGAACATGGGCGGCCGTCGTGGGGCTGATCCGGCCTGACGGGTTTGCAGACGGGGCTGCAACGGGCCCATCGAACACGCGCAGCACATCCTGCGCCGCCGGATGGGCAGGCACACGCAACGCCACGGTGTCCAATCCGGCGGTCACCAGTGGAGACAACCCGTGCCCTTCGGAAAGCGGGGCCACCAAGGTCAGCGGGCCGGGCCAGAAATGCTGGGCCAATGCCTCGACCGGGCCACTGATGTCGGCAAAATGTCGTGCGGCATCCAGATCAGGCACATGCACAATCAGCGGATTGAAGCGAGGCCGCCCCTTGGCGTCAAAGATACGCGCAACGGCCACGCTGTCGCGCGCATCCCCCCCAAGGCCATAGACGGTTTCGGTGGGAAACGACACCAGCGCACCCGCCCCCAGCAAGCGCGCAGCTTCGGCAATTCCTGCGGCATCGGGGCGCAAAACACTTGTCTCGATTTCAGTCATCAGGCCCTGTCTGCGTTTTCGTGACGCCGCGTTTGAGTTGCGATGCGCCCATCCGCCCCGCATCTATGATGTCAAAGACGCCCATTTACGCGCAGCCTGCGCGCTTGCCAAGACATTGATCCTTCGGAGCTGACACATGCCCTATCGTGCCCCTGTAGACGACTATACCTTCCTCTTTGATCACATCGTGGGTCTGGATCAGGTCGTGGCGACCGACCGCTTTTCCGAAGCAACACCAGACGTCACCAGCGCGATCCTGACCGAAGCGGGCAAGCTGTGCGAAGACGTGGTGGCGCCGCTGCAGCGCCCCGGTGATCTGCATCCCGCGCGGCTTGAGAACGGTGTCGTGCGCACATCGCCCGGCTATGCCGAAGGGTATGAGGCCATCGCGGAAGGTGGCTGGGTCGGTATGGCCGCGGATCCCGAATATGGCGGCATGGGCCTACCCATGACAGTGACGACTGCGGTGAACGAAATGATGTCGGCGGCGTGCCTGTCGCTGCAACTCTCGCCCCTGATGACCCAAGGCCAGATCGAAGCACTGGAACACCATGCCTCCGACGAGATCAAGGACCTCTACCTGCCCAAGCTGATCTCGGGCGAGTGGACGGGCACCATGAACCTGACCGAACCGCAGGCCGGATCGGATGTGGGCGCGCTGTCGTCCAAGGCCGAAGACAATGGCGACGGCACGTACAGCATCTCGGGCCAGAAAATCTACATCTCCTGGGGCGACAACGACTTTACCGAAAACGTCTGTCACCTTGTGCTGGCGCGTTTGCCGGGTGCACCTGCGGGGACCAAGGGCATCTCGCTGTTCCTTGTCCCGCGCAACATCCCGGACGAAAGCGGCAACCCCGGCGTGGCAAACACGCTCAAGGTCGTGAGCCTTGAACACAAGATGGGCCTGCATGGCTCGCCCACCTGCGTCATGCAATACGACGATGCCAAAGGCTGGCTCGTTGGCCCGGAAGGCGGCGGCATGGCGGCCATGTTCACCATGATGAACAACGCGCGCCTTGGCGTGGGCGGGCAGGGCGTGGGTGCGGCCGAAGGGGCGTACCAACACGCGCTGGGTTACGCGCTGGATCGCAAACAGGGCAAGACGGAAGGCGACACGGGCACCATCATCGACCACGCCGACGTGCGGCGCATGCTGATGACCATGCGTGCCGAAACCTATGCGGCCCGCGGTATCGCGCTGATGTGCGCCATCTCCATCGACATGACGACGGCCACAGGCGACGAAACGTGGAAATCCCGCGCCGCCCTGCTGACCCCCATCGCCAAGGCGTTTGGCACCGATATCGGCAACGAAGTGGCAGGCATGGGCATCCAGGTCCACGGCGGCATGGGATTTGTCGAGGAAACGGGGGCCGCCCAATACGCCCGCGACGTGCGCGTGACGACCATCTACGAAGGGACCAACGGCATTCAGGCCATGGACCTTGTGGCGCGCAAGATGATGGACGGGGGCGAGGCCGCCGCCCGCATCTTTGACGAGATCGAAGCCGCAGCCGAAGTCGCCCGCGGCACCTTCCCCAAGATGGCCGAAGCGGTCTGGCAAGCCAGCGAATCCCTGCGCGAAACCACCGAATGGATGATCGCGCAAAACCACCGCGTCCGCTTCTCGGGGGCTGTGCCTTACCTGCGCGCCTTCGCCCGCGTGCTGGGCGGCCATGTCCACCTGCAATCGGCCTTGCACGACCAAGGTGGCGCACGTGAAAAAGTGGCGCGCTTCTACATCCAGCGGCTCCTGCCCGAACATGACAGCCTGCTTGCGCAAGCCCAGGCGGGCGACTACGACGTCTATGCCCTGACCGCAGAAGAGTTCGCCGCCTGATGAAAGACAACCCGCCCGCTGGCCTCAGATACCCGTGGGCGGACGCGCCGGAGCATGGCACGGCCACCGAAGTCGCCCCCGGCGTTCTTTGGATGCGCCTGCCGCTGCCGATGAAGCTGGACCATGTGAACGTCTATGCGCTGGACGATGGCGACGCATGGACCGTGATCGACACCGGCTTTTCCTCGAAAAAGACCAAGGCGATCTGGCAAGAGCTGATGGATGGCCCGCTGGGTGGCAAACCCATCGCCCGGGTCATCGTCACACACCACCACCCCGACCATGTGGGGCTGGCAGGGTGGCTGCAATCCGACTTTGGTGCGGAACTGATCACCACGCGCACAGCGTGGCTCTTCTCGCGCATGCTGACACTGGATGTGCAAGAGAAACCGACGCAGGAAACGCTCGACTTCTACCGCAGCGCGGGCATGGATGCGGCCATCTATGACCAGCGCAGCACAGACCGCCCCTTCAATTTCGGGGATATCGTCGCGCCCATGCCGCTGGGCTTCACCCGGATCAAACAAGGCGACACGATCCAGATGGGCGGGCGGACATGGGACATCCATATTGGCAACGGCCATGCCCCCGAACACGCCACATTCTGGAGCCGTGACGACAATCTGGTCATCGCAGGCGACCAGATCCTGCCCTCGATCAGCCCCAACATTGGCGTCTACGCCACGGAACCCATGGCCGATCCTATCGGGGACTGGCTCGAAGCCTGCGAACGGCTCAACCTGCTGGCCCGCGACGACCACCTCGTCCTGGGGGGCCACAAACTGCCCTTCACGGGCCTGCCCACGCGGATGCGGCAGTTGATCGACAATCATCACGGCGCGCTCAAACGGCTGATGGAGTACATCGACACGCCCAAATCGGCATCGGAATGCTTTGCGCCGCTCTTCAAACGCACGATAGGCGAGGGCGAATATGGCCTCGCCCTGGTTGAAGCCGTCGCGCATCTGTCGCACCTTCACCAAGAGGGGCGGGCGACCCGCGCCAAACGGGATGATGGCGCATGGGTCTACATGCGCACCGAATAGGGGCGACACTATGAGCGACAAGATCACCGACCAGATCAGCACGTCGGCCGAAGCGGCCGAGGCGGACGCCCTGCCACGGGCCCATGAGGTGCATTGCGACCCGGACGCGCGCAATGCGGCCGACCAACCGGTGCCCAAGGGCGTCAGCAAAACGCCAACCGAACAGAAAAGCCCGGCGCAATGGGCCTATGAGCGGATCATCATGTACCTCAAAAATTTCGAGGAAAGCCTTGATAACGAACACGAGATGGCGATGGGGTTCACGGGCGGCGATGCAGGCGTGCTGCGGATCGAGGGGATGGGATATTTCCCGCCCGATGTGGTGACGTTCTACGGGTCCGATCCGACAGGGTCCAAAACGCAACTGATCCAGCATGTCAGCCAATTGAATGTCATGCTGCGGGCCTTGCCCAAGGCGGTGGAACAGGCCGAACCAAGGCGGATCGGCTTCCAACTGGCCCGCGACCTCGAAGAAGAGTGATCATTGTGCCGCAAAGACGCAGTGACAGACCGAAAGGGATGCGCTAAAGCGCGGCCCAAGCTGATACGGAAGGGACCCGGACCATGGCAGAACACAAAGTGGGCGAGATGAATACCGAATCGCAGGAGAAGACCTTTGACGGGTTCATGTCTTGGGTCACATGGTCGGTGATCGTGATCCTCGTCCTTCTCGTCGGCATGGCGATCTTTATTTCATAAGTCGGTTTTGCAGCCTTCGGGTTGGTAGGGGAGTTCGGGTATGCGTTTGATTGCGGCCCTCGCGTGTTGCGCAGTGCTTGCGGGATGTGCCCAACCGCCGACCGTGTCCTATGCCTCGAATGAGCGCGTGGAGGCGGTCGCCTATCGCGCCCCGGGACCCGCAACGCTTACGGTTCTGACCATGGTCAGCAACCGCGATGGCTCAGGCGGGCATTCCGCCTTGATGATCAATGGCAGCCAGCGGGTGATCTTTGACCCTGCGGGGTCCTTTGTGAATGACCGTGTGCCGGAACAGGAGGATGTACTCTACGGCATCTCTCCGGCGGTTCTGAAGGGTTATAAAAGTGCGCATGCGCGCAGCACCTATCACGTTGTCAGCCAGACAGTGGAAGTCACACCCGAGCAGGCCGAGATCGCGCTCCGACTGGCAGAACAGAACGGCGCGGTGGCCCGTGCGTTCTGCACCAATGCGAACACGGCCCTGATGCAGCAGGTGCCCGGGTTCGAAGGAATCAAGACAACCTTTTTCCCCACCAACCTGATGGAGCAGATGGCCTCCTATCCCGGCGTCGTGGAAGAGAAGTATTTCGAGGATGACGAGGGCACTATCGTCGACGGTATCGAAAACCTCGTGATCGCGGAGTGACGGGATCGGACGCTCTTTGGCCTTGCCAAAGACGCCCCGCCCACCGTCCCGTTTACAGCAGATAGACCATCACGAAGAGGGTCGCTGCCCCCGCTCCGATCGCCGCAAAGACATTGCGCGTCCACATCCCCACGCCCATCGTCGCAACCGCCGCCAGAACACGGCTGATGTCCGTGCTGCCGTTCTCGCCCGAATAGACCACAAGCGGTGCCACCAGCGCAGGCAGGATCGCCACGGCGGTATATCGCAGGTGGCGCAGCAGCCACGGGGGTAGGGGCCTGTCACCCACAAAGCCAAGAAAGGTAAATCGCAGCAGGAAGCTGCCCACGCCCAGGCCGATGATCACCGTCCACAAGGTTGCACTGTCGATCATGCGCCGCGTCCCTTCAGCATCAGCTCCGCCTGCGCGCCTGCCATCATGCCCGCCGACCCTGCGATGATCAGGCCAAGCGAATAGGGCACGGACACGGCGAGCAGCCCCACGACCACAGCCACCACTGCCGCTATCAGGTGCGGCAAGGTCCGCACCATCGGCGCGACCATCGACAGAAACGCGATGGGCAGCGCGAAATCAAGCGGCAGATCCTGCGGCAACTGCGTGCCAAGGGCCGCGCCCAGATAGCTCATCCCGAACCAGAAAATCATCACCAGCAGGCATGTGCCGAAATAGTAGGCCATCCGCTGCGGCACAGACAGTTCCGGGGCCGCCTCGAACTTGGCATGGCTCAGGGCATAGCTTTGATCGACCAGCAAATACGCCGCGAACACCCGTTGCCACAAAGGGGCCTTGCCCAGGTACGGCGTCAGGGCTGCCGAATACATCGCCACCCGCAGGTTCACCGCCAGCGCCGACAGTATGACCACCACTGTGGGTGCATCATTCTCCAGCACCTGCAAGGCCGTGAACTGCGCCGCCCCCGCAATCACAACCAGCGAAAAGGTCATCACCTCGAACACGTTCAGCCCGGCCTCCGTCGCCAGCACGCCAAAGAGCAGCGCAAAGGGGCCTGCAACCAGAATAAAGGGCGCGCCGTCGCGCACACCCGCCCAAAAAGCGGATTTGGTGGTGGTGATGGGCATGAGGGGGCCTTAGACTAGTACCCAAGGGGTAACGCCAGCGCAGGGGGGATGCAATTGGCACGTGACACCAACACGAACGGATACATCATTGCGCCCGATCCGCAGGCAGCGCGCCTGACCCGCGCGGTGACGGGCCATGACCACACCGGGGCCGAAACCGAGATATCGGTGGTCGAGGAACGCCCCCTCACCATCTACCTGAATTCACAGGAAATTGTGACGGCAATGACCATCGGGGACTACCCCGATTACCTGGCGCTTGGCTTCCTGCGCAATCAGCGCATGCTGACGGATACCGATACGGTCACGCGGGTGGACTATGACGAGGAACTGGAAACTGTCGTCGTGCGCACCGCCAACCCCACCAACCACGAAGACAAGCTGAAGAAAAAGACACGCACCAGCGGCTGCGCGGTTGGCACGGTGTTTGGCGACATGATGGAGGGGCTGGAGGACACCCAACTGCCCAAAGCGCAAGTCCGCACCTCATGGCTCTACACCCTCAGCGCCACGATCAACCGCACCCCGTCGCTCTACCTCGAAGCGGGGGCGATCCACGGCACCGTGCTCTGCCACCGCGACCAACCACTGGTCTACATGGAGGACGTGGGCCGCCACAACGCCGTCGACAAGGTGGCAGGCTGGATGCTGCAATCGGGCAGCGACCCCGCAGACAAAATCCTCTACACCACCGGCCGCCTTACCTCCGAAATGGTGATCAAAACGGCGCTCATGGGCATCCCCGTCCTCGCCTCCCGCTCCGGCTTCACCGCATGGGGCGTCGAAATCGCACGTGAAGTCGGCCTGACGCTGATTGGACGCATGCGCGGCCAACGCTTCGTCTGCCTCAGCGGAGAAGACCGCCTGATCCGCGACACCGACCCCACCAGCATCACCGACGAGCCGCGCAAAAGCGGGCGCAAGGGGGCTGCATAATGGACGCAACACCCTTCGCCGACGCGGTCGAAGCGGCCCGCGCCCTGATCGCGCGGCAAATGCGGCCCGACTGGCATTCCGTGGCCGCCGTTGTGTTGACACGCCGGGGTCGCCAACACATCGGCATGAATCTCGACAGCATCCTGCCCCGCGCCAGCGTGTGCGCCGAACCCGTGGCGCTTGGCATGGCGATGACCCACGACCCGGACGATCCGGTTGTCTTTTGCGCTGCCGTCAATCGGCACGGCGCGGTGATCCCGCCATGCGGTCCGTGCCGCGAATTGATGCTCGACTATGCCAGACAGGCCAGCGTCGCGATCCCCGATGACACCGATGGCGGTTACGTCACCGTCCCAATGAGCACCCTGGTGCCCGCCCCCTACAAACAGGACCAGCGCAAGCCATGACCCCACCTCTCGGCGTGATCCTCGCGGGCGGGCAGGCCACGCGCATGGGCGGCGGCGACAAGGGCCTGCTGCGCGCAGGCGACAAGCGGCTGATCGACCACGTGATCGACCGGCTGTCGCCTCAAGTGGCTGGCCTCGCGCTCAATGCCAATGGCGACCCGACCCGCTTTGCCGACCTGAACCTGCCCGTGATCGCTGACAGCATCGACGGCTTCGCAGGCCCCCTCGCGGGCGTGCTGGCAGGGCTCGACTGGGCCGCAGAGCAGGGCGCAGACACTGTCGTCACCGCCGCCGCCGACACACCGTTCTTCCCCTGTGATCTGGTCCCGCGCCTGCAGCTTGCAACCGAAGGCATGGACCACCCGCTGGCCCTCGCTGCCACGCCCGACCCCAAGCGCGGTCAAGCGCGCCACCCCACCTTTGGCCTCTGGCCCGTCGCCCTGCGCGACGACCTGTGCACGGCCTTGCAAGACGGTTTGCGCAAGGTGGTGCTGTGGACAGACAAACACGATGGACGCACGGCCCTCTTCCCGGATGAGGTGGCGTTTTTCAACGTGAACACCCCCGACGACCTCAACACCGCAAAGGACATGGCATGAAGATTTACGGTGTCGTCGGCTGGAAAAACGCGGGCAAGACCGGCCTGATGGAGCGGCTTGTCACCGAAATCACCGGGCGCGGCCACACCGTGTCCACCGTCAAACACGCCCACCACACCTTCGATGTGGACCACCCCGGCAAGGACAGCTATCGCCACCGCATCGCCGGTGCCTCCGAAGTGCTGCTGGCCTCCCGCAATCGCGTGGCCTTGATGCAGGAGTTGCGGGAACAGGACGAACCCACACTCGAAGACCTCCTGCAACGCCTCAGCCCTGTCGATCTGGTGCTGGTCGAAGGGTACAAACGCGACGCGCACCCCAAGGTCGAAGCGCACAGGGCCGAAACCGGCAACCCCCTCATCGCGCCTGACGACCCCACCATCCGCGCCATCGCCAGCGATACACCCATGACCATGGACCGCCCCGTCTTTGACCTGAACGACACCAAATCCATCGCCGATTTCATCCTGTCAGAGGTTGGGCTTTGACTGGCTTCGACACGATACTGGTGGCCGATTGGTCTGCAGGCAAACGCCGCCCCGCACGGCCCAGCAAAGATGCGATCTGGCTTGGCATTGCACGAAACGGGGCGGCTCAGGACCCGATTTACTGCCGTTCCCGGCAAGAGGCCGAGACGCAAATCGCCGCCCTCATCGACGCAGAGCAAGCCGCAGGTCGCCGCCTCCTCGCCAGTTTCGATTTCCCCTTCGGCTACCCAAAGGGCCTCGCGAAGCACATCACTGGCCACGACGATCCCTTCGCCCTTTGGGACTGGATCAGCGCGCGCATCACCGACGCGCCCGACGGGACAAACAACCGCTACGCCGTCGCCGAAGAGATGAACGGACACTTCGACGGACCCGGCCCGTTCTGGGGCAAACCGAACCAAACCGATTGGCCCGGCGTGCCGTACCGCAAGGCCGGGATCAGCTACGACACTATCCCCGAACGCCGCGCCTGCGATCATGCGGCCAAGGCCGCCTCAAGCTGCTTTCAGCTGGCCTTCCCGCCAACCGTCGGTGGTCAAATCCTCATGGGCCTGCCCACGCTCAACCGTCTGCGCGCGCGCCCCGGCGTGGCCGTCTGGCCATTCGAAGACTGGACCACTGCGCCGACCGTCCTTGCCGAGATCTGGCCCGGCCTGATCGAACCCGCCGTCAAGGCGCTTCAGGCGGGCGACATTCGCGACGCCGTGCAGGTCCGCCTCCTCGCCACAGCCCTGTCGCGCCTGCCTGCCGCAACGTTGCACGATTGGATGACCGACCTGCCCGACGAAGCGCGCGAAGAGGCGTGGATCCTCGGCGCTGGTCACAATGCGCAACTTGTCTCGTTTGCTGAGGACACACATGCCGCCGCTTAAGAACGACTGCTTTGCCCTGCCGCCCGGTGTCCACTGGACCCCTGTGGACGAGGCTTTGGCCGACCTCCGCACTCGCCTGTCCTGCGTCGTAGGGACAGAAACGATATCTGTCGCAGAGGCCTTGGGCCGCATCCTCGCCACCGACATCACTGCCCCGCGCGCGCACCCACCACTGCCAAATACGGCCGTAGATGGTTACGGTTTCCTTAACGGGCGTGGGGAGGGGGACCACCATATCCCGCTGGTCGCACAACATATGCCAGCCGGTGCCATCCCCGACACAAGTGTCCCCGCGGGGACAGCCATCCGCATTCTCACCGGTGCAGCCCTCCCCGACGGCGTCGACACCGTGATCCTGCAAGAGGATGTGACGGTCAAAGACGGGGCGATCCACTTCACAGGACCCATCAAGCAAGGGTCAAACACGCGCAAGGCAGGCGAGGACGCGAAGACGGGTGACGCGATCGCGCACACGGGCCGCAAGCTGACGCCTGCGGACCTTGCGCTGCTCTCTGCTGTGGGCGTCGCCGAGGTGGCGGTGCGGCAGCTCTTGCGCGTCGGCATTTTGTCGACTGGGGATGAGTTGAAACAGCCCGGTGAGGACGCAGGACCCGGGCAAATCTACGACGCGAACCGGCCCATGCTGCACGGGTTGATCACACAACTGGGCCATGATCCTGTCGATCTGGGCCACGTCCCAGACAATCTCGACAGCTTGCGCACCCGGTTCGATGATGCGGCACTGAAAACGGACGTGATCCTCACCAGCGGAGGTGCCTCGGCGGGGGACGCCGACCACGTGTCGGCCCTGTTGAACGAGGCGGGGGCCATGGCGCTCTGGCGCATTGCGATCAAACCGGGACGACCCCTTGCGCTCGGCATGTGGGACGCCACGCCGGTCTTCGGTCTGCCCGGCAATCCGGTCGCTGCGATGGTCTGCACACTGGTCTTTGGCGCACCGGCGCTGGCCACACTCGCAGGCGCACACTGGACCGATCTGCAGGGGTTCATGGTGCCCGCAGCTTTTTCCAAAACCAAGAAGGCGGGGCGTCGGGAGTTTCTGCGCGCCCGCATGCGCGATGGCCGGGTCGAGGTCTTTGCCTCGGAAGGATCAGGGCGGATCAGTGGGTTATCTTGGGCCGAGGGGCTGGTAGATTTGCCAGATCACGCCATATCTATTACACAAGGCGATCTTGTACGCTTCATCCCCTGGGCCGGGTTCGGCACGTAATGCCCATTTTGCCGCGCGAATTCCCGCTTGGCGACGTTAGCCAGAATGGGCCCGATCAAAATGAATGAGAGTATTATCGTCATAGGCGCCTCCGCCGGTGGGCTCGAACCGATGATCGATGTCCTGAAGGTTCTGCCACCCAATCTGGATGCGCCCGTTGTGGTTGCCATTCATGGCGGTGAATTGAGCAAGCTGACCGAAGTGCTGACGACCAAGGTGAAGTTGCCGGTGCGCAAGGCCACCGATGGGCAGGCTCTGAACCGCGGTGTGATCGCGGTCTGTCCCGGCGGGGAACACACCCGGATTGAAGGGCGCGTACTGCGTCTGGGGCGGCTGTCCGATGCGGCGCGCTTTCAGCCGTCGGTGGACTTGCTGTTTCGCAGTGCGGCCGAAAGTTACGGGGCCGGGACGGTGGCAGTGGTTCTGTCGGGAAACCTGAATGACGGCACGTTGGGCGCACAGGCAATCCACGAGGCGGGAGGATGCACATTGGTGCAGGCCCCGGGGGAGGCTGCGTATTCGTCGATGCCGTCAAGTGTTGTGCTGCATGATCACCCCGACGCGGTGTTGAAAGCGCAGGATATTCCGGGACGATTGCTGGATCTTGTGGGTGAACGCGGTCTGGTTCGACCCGCTTAAGCGATCAGTCGAATGTGCCTGCCACCCGACCCAGCAACATGAATGCACGGGCCGTGCGGGTGTCGCTGAGCGCAGAAATATCCGAATCCGTTGCTGTTTCAGCAAAAGCGGACACCGTTTTGTCAAAGCGACGCAGGAAATGGTGCGCTGCATCCCGGAAGATCGGGTCCTGTTTCATCCGTCCTGCAGAAAGCGCCAGGGATGAACGATCCCTTACACCACCGAGCGGTGCCACCGCGCGCCCGCGCGCGCCGGAGGCGAACTGGCGCCACACCTCGGGCCGGGCGCGGTCGGGGCGCAGGTCGTCCATGTAGATGCCGTCCTGGCTGAGCAGGGTCAGGATGTCTTGGGCCGCCTGCACCAACTTCGCCGTCTCCCGGTCGCGCATCGCTTTGCGGAGTGCCGCGAACCCTTCTTCGTCTTCCGCCGTTTCGGGGAAGTTCAGGGCGCGGATGAAGTCCTCGGTGGCCAGCGGCGGTGCCATGTCTTCGGCGCTGGTGCCGAGGGCAAGGGCGGGTTGGTCGCTGCTGTTGTCTGTGGCTGGCGGTGCGGCGGGTTTCGCTGCGGGTGCCGCGTCGCGACGGCTTTGGAATGTGGCGAGCGCTGTTTCTGTTTTGCGGGTCGCTGCGGCGATCTCGTCGAGTTTGCGCGCGACGGAGGGCTCGTCCGCGACGTTCCGGCCTTGGTTCTGTGCGATGTAGGCTTGGCGGATCGCATCAATGGCGGTTTGCAGGCGCTGGCTTTCTTCACGCATCACCTTGCTGGAGCGGGCAGCCGTGGCCGCGACCCAGATCATCGCGATGGGCATGAACACCGCCAGCATCGTGATCAGAAAGCGCAGACCTTCGCCTGTCCCCGCGGGATCATCGCCTGCCAGAATGAAATAGGCCGCCGAGCCGACCAGCCAGATGGCGGTCAGGACCAGCGCTGCAATCTCGATACCCGTGACGCCCCCGGCGTCGGGTTTGTCATAGATACCCAGAGGGGTTGGGCGCGATTGAGGATCGGGCTTTTCGGCCATAACCTCAGCTATAGACGATTTTCAGGACTTCATAGGACTTTTCACCGCCCGGTGTGCGCACCTCGACGCTGTCGCCCTCATCCTTGCCGATCAGTGCCCGTGCGATGGGCGATTTTATGTTCAACAAGCCCTTTTCGATGTTGGCCTCATACTCGCCGACGATCTGGTAGGTCTTTTCTTCGTCCGTGTCCTCGTCCACCAAGGTCACTTTCGCGCCGAACTTGATCGAGCCTGACAGCTTCGAGGGATCAATGACTTCGGCCAGCGAAATCACGCCTTCGAGTTCCTTGATCCGGCCTTCGATAAAGGACTGCTTTTCCTTCGCCGAATGATATTCGGCGTTTTCGGACAGGTCGCCGTGTTCGCGCGCCTCTGCAATCGCCTTGATGATGGCGGGGCGTTCCTCGGACTTGAGGTGTTTCAATTCCGTTTCCAGTGCGGTCGCACCGGCGCGGGTCATTGGGATCTTTTCCATCGGCGTCGTCCTAATAACGAGCGGCGGCCCGCGTTGGAGCCGCCGTTGTTTGCGATGGGGGATACCTGACCCAATGGGGCGGGGGAATGCAAGGGGGTATGGGGCTTTGCCCCCGGCGCGGTGCGCCTCCCCCATGGTATTTTCAGTCAGAAGAATGAGCGGGCTTCCCGGAAACGGCCCGGGGACCGCCTCGCCCGGGAATGGGCGGAGCCCTAGTCGTATTGTACGACCTCGTATTCGATGTTGTCCGCATCGTGGAAATAGAAGCGGCGCCCCGGTTCGTAGTCGCCGTGGTTGCCGGTCGCGAATCCCTTGGCCTTGATTGCGTCCTCCATCCCGTCGAGGTCATCTGTGGTGACTGCGATGTGGTTCAGCCCGCCGATTGTTGCGTAGTTGTCATCGGTTGCCTTGTCCGGCGCGCCCGGCGTGTAGAGCGCGAGATAGTGCGCGTCGGTGCCCACGTGCACTGTGCGCCCGCCCGCCATCGCGGCTCCGGCCCACCGGATATGCCACCCAAAGAGGTCGCACATCCAGGCTGCGGTCGCGTCCGGGTTCGAGACGGTGAGGTTTGTGTGTTCGAGCATTGCGGGCATCATTTGGTCCTTTCGTCATATGGTCTTTCCTTTGCAGGTCGATGCGGGCATCCTGCGACCTCAAGTAAACTTGAGGTCAAGAAGTTTTTTCCATGGGTGCATCGGAGGGATTGAGCATTGGCGACATCGCCGCCCGGACCGGCTTGGCCGTGTCGGCCATTCGCTACTACGAGGAGGAAGGGTTGGTCGCGCCCTGGCGCAACGGGGCCGGGAGGCGGCGGTTTCAGCGTGCAGACATAAGGCGGCTGAGTTTCATCATGGTGGCGCAGCAATTCGGGTTCACGCTGGCCCAGATCAAGGCAGAGCTGGACCTGCTGCCGCGCCACCGCGCGCCGACCAAGCGGGATTGGGCGCGCATCAGTGCGGAGTTTCGCGACGGCTTGGATGCGCGCATCGCGCGGCTGGAAAAGCTGCGCGACACGTTGGATGGCTGCATTGGTTGTGGCTGTCTGAGCCTTGAGGCCTGTGCCCTTTACAATCCGGCGGACAGTGCCGCGGGCAAAGGGCAGGGACCGAGGTATCTGTTGGGCGACAGCCCGCCCTAGTAGGTTTGCCCGATCAGCATTTGCGGCGCCACATTGGTGAAGTTGGGCAGGTCGGCCAGTACCGGGCCGGAGGCGGCCAGTGTCGCATCGAGTGCACCCTGATCCGCAAAGACAAACGTGGCCACGGCGTGGAAACCCGGCGGGGTGTCAGGGCCGCCTGCCAATCCCTTTGTCACAACCTGGCTTTGGACGTGCGCGCCCATATGCTCATCCACGAGGGCCATGTGGGTGGACTGGTAATAGGCATCGTCGAACGTGGTTCCGTCGCTGATGGGATAGAGCACTTGTAGGGTCATGGGCATGAGGCTGGTCCTTGTTTGTGAATGTTACACCATGCGCCGTTTCCGGGTTTCAAGGAACAGTTGCGTGACACTTCGTTTCAGAACGGGTTTTTACGCGGTGTCGTGATTGCAATGATGCGGGCGCTGGTCTAGCTGGTTTGCAACCAATTTCTTGAGGCGCTGCGGTGCCTTGGTGTTTGAAAGGGAGCCGCCTGATGGCCGAGATTGAACGCGAAGCGATGGAATATGACGTGGTGATCGTGGGTGCCGGACCTGCGGGTCTGTCGGCTGCCATTCGCCTGAAACAGCTGGACGCTGACCTGAATGTGGTTGTGCTTGAGAAGGGGTCAGAAGTGGGTGCGCACATTCTGTCGGGTGCTGTGCTTGATCCCAGCGGTCTGGACGCGTTGATCCCCGACTGGAAGGAAAAGGGCGCGCCTCTGAACGTGCCGGTGAAGGACGACAATTTCTACATGCTGGGTGAGGCGGGGCAGGTCCGTATTCCCAACTTCCCGATGCCGCCTCTGATGAACAACCATGGCAACTACATCGTGTCGATGGGCAATGTGTGCCGCTGGATGGCTGAGCAGGCCGAAGGCATGGGGGTCGAGATATTCCCCGGCATGGCGTGTTCCGAGTTGGTCTATGGTGACAACGGCGAAGTGAAGGGCGTTGTGGCCGGGGTCTTCGGGCTTGAGGCCGATGGCTCCTATGGCGAGAACACAGAGCCCGGCATGGAGTTGCACGGCAAGTATGTGTTCCTGTCAGAAGGGGTGCGTGGGTCCCTGTCGAAAGAGGTTATTGCGAAGTACGACCTTGCCAAGGACAGCGAGCCGCAGAAATACGGCCTGGGCATGAAAGAGATTTGGGAGATTGATCCCGAGAAGCACAAAGAGGGCTCTGTCACCCACACGATGGGCTGGCCCTTGGGGTCCAACGCGGGCGGTGGGTCATTCATCTATCACCTTGAGAACAATCAGGTTTACGTCGGTTTCGTCGTTCACCTGAACTACAAGAACCCGCATCTTTTCCCCTATATGGAATTTCAGCGGTTCAAGCATCATCCGATGGTGGCCGAGTTGCTGAAAGGCGGGAAACGCGTGGCGTACGGTGCGCGGGCCATTTCCGAGGGTGGATTCCAGTCGATGCCCAAGATGGTGGCCCCCGGTGTGGCGCTGCTGGGCTGTTCGGTGGGCATGGTCAACGTGCCGCGCATCAAGGGCAACCATAATGCGATGCTGTCGGGCAAGGCCGCGGCAGAGGCTGCATTTGACGCGATCAAGGCGGACCGGTCGGGCGACGAATTGACAGCCTATGAGGCGGACGTGCGGGACGGGGCCATTGGGGCCGACCTGAAGAAGGTGCGCAATGTGAAGCCGCTGTGGTCCAAGTACGGTCTGGTGGCATCGCTTGTGGGTGGTGGTCTGGACATGTGGACCAACACGATGGGCTTTTCGCTGTTCGGCACTCTGGGGCATGGCAAGAACGATGCGGATGCGACGGAAGAAGCATCCAAACATCAGCCCATCGACTATCCCAAGCCGGATGGAAAGTTGTCCTTTGACCGGCTGACCAATGTGTCGTTCAGCTTTACCAATCACGAGGAAAGCCAGCCTGCGCATCTGCGTCTGAAGGATGACAGCGTGCCGGTGGCGCAGAACCTGCCGAAATATGCGGGGCCAAGCGCCCGGTATTGCCCGGCGGGGGTCTACGAGTTCGTCGAGGAAGAGGGCAAGGACACGCGCTTTGTCATCAATTTCCAGAACTGCGTGCACTGCAAGACCTGCGACATCAAGGACCCGGCCCAGAACATCACATGGACCACGCCGCAGGGCGGCGACGGGCCGAATTACCCCAATATGTGATCATATTCAGATCAATTGGAAAAGCCGGGCCACGCGCCCGGCTTTTTTCTTGGCACGCATTCGCTGACCTTTCCGCGAGGCCACATTGCACATGCGCGCAGACGTGCTAGCCTTGGTTGCAACAACAGACAAAAGGCAGTGCCCCCCGTGATCCGATCGCTTCTTTCCAGTGTTGCTTTGGCCGCCGTTCTGGTGACCACCCCCCACGTCGCCCCCGCGCAGTCGGTCGCTGGGTCGTACCTTGCCGGACGGCAGGCGGCGATCCTGAGCGATTTCGAGGCATCGGCGCGATATTACACCGCTGCTCTGGCGCGTGATCCGGGCAATGTGGACCTGATGGAAGATGCGGTCGTGTCTCAGTTGGCCCTTGGCCGCGTGGACCGCGCCCTTCCGATTGCAAAGCTTGTGGAGGAACGCGGCGAGCGTAGTCAGGCCGCGCACATGGTCATTATCGCGGAAATGCTCAAACAGGGCGATTTCGCGGGCTATCTGGAGCGTGACACTGACACCCAAGGCATTGGCCCATTGGTGGACGGATTGCTCAATGCCTGGGCGCTTGTCGGCAATGATGATGTCGAAGGGGCAATGGCCGCCTTTGATGCCGTGTCGGAACAGCGCGGCGTGCGGGGTTTTGCGATGTACCACAAGGCGATGGCGTTGGCGGGCCTGGGTCAGTTCGAGGAGGCGGGCGCGCTTTTCGAGACGGAAGGATCGGGCCCCCTGCAGCAGACGCGTCGTGGGGCGATGGCGCGCGCGGAAGTGCTGTCCCAACTTGGGCGAAACGAAGATGCGCTTGCCTCACTGGAAGCTGCTTTTGGCACCGTCAGTGACCCGGAACTGGACGCGATGACCCTCGCGCTCGAAGCGGGTGAAACGCTGGCCTTCACCCACATCACATCCGCGCGCGATGGCGTGGCAGAGGTGTTTTATTCTCTTGCGGGCGCATTGCGACAAGATGCGGGCGCGGACTACACGCTGCTTTACGGCCGGATTGCCCACTACTTGCGCCCAGACCATGTCGACGCGCTGCTGCTGAATGCGGATTTGCTGGAAACGCTGGAGCAGTTTGAACTTGCCAGTGCCACGTACAAGTTGGTGCCGGCGGATCACTCGGCGTTTCATGCCGCCGAATTGGGGCGCGCTGCGGCCTTGCGTCAATCGGGCAAACCCGATGCGGCGATTGAAGTGCTCGAACAGTTGGCAAAACGCTTTGGCGATTTGCCACTTGTCCATTCCACCCTTGGCGACGTGCTGCGCCAGCAAAACAGGTTCGAAGAGGCGGTCGCCTCGTATGACCGGGCTTTGGACTTGACCGATCCGGATGCGCGGGGGTCGTGGTTTCTGCACTATGCCCGCGCCATTTCGCACGAACGGCTGAAGGAATGGCCATCGGCGGAGGCCGACTTTCGCCGTGCGCTGGAGCTGAACCCCGGTCAACCGCAGGTTCTGAACTACCTTGGCTATTCGCTGGTCGAGAAGCAGATCAAGCTGGATGAAGCGCTGGAGATGATCGAGCAGGCCGTCGCGGCCAGCCCGGACAGCGGCTACATCGTGGACAGCCTTGGGTGGGTCCTGTACCGCCTCGGGCGCTACGAAGAGGCGGTAGAGCACATGGAGCGGGCCGTCGAGTTGATGCCCGTCGATCCGGTGGTGAACGATCATTTGGGCGACGTGTATTGGGCCGTCGGCCGCGACCGCGAAGCGCAATTCCAGTGGACGCGCGCGCTGAGCTTTGTGGACCCTGACGAGGTGGATGGCGAGGCGGACCCGGTCCGAATGCGCCGCAAGCTGGAGGTTGGCCTTGATGCCGTGTTGGCGGAAGAAGGGGCCGATCCATTGAAGGTGGCGAATGACGATTGAGGCCTTTGCGCCCGCCAAGATCAATCTGACCCTTCATGTCACTGGCCAGCGGGATGACGGCTACCATCTGCTTGATTCCCTTGTCGTTTTTGCAAATGTCGGTGACCATCTGGATATTGAACCCGCGCCTGAGATGGCGCTGGAGGTCACTGGACCCTTTGCCGACGGGGTGCCTTCGGATGCAAGCAACCTTGTCTGGCGTGCAGCACAGATGGCGGGTGTGACGGCGCGGATTGCCCTGACAAAGGAACTGCCCAACGGCGCTGGCATTGGCGGCGGGTCGTCGGATGCTGCGGCCGTGTTGCGGACGCTGGGCGGCGAAGCGCATGCCCTCGCCTTGGGGGCCGATGTTCCCGTGTGTTTGCTGGATTGCCCGCAACGGATGCGCGGCATTGGCGATGATGTCGCTCCGGTGGGCGGTGTGCCCCCGTTGGATCTGGTCCTCGTCAATCCGGGTGTGCATGTGCCGACGCAGGACGTCTTCAAACGATTGGCCAGCAAGGACAATGCGCCCATGGATGCCCACTTGAACTGGTCCGACCGGGCGGCGTTTCTGACGTGGCTTGGTGATCAGCGCAACGATTTGCAAGCGTCCGCTGCGGCGCAGACCTCCGAGATATCAAGCGCCTTGGACGCGTTAAAAGGCGCGCAATTGGTGCGGATGTCAGGCTCTGGCGCGACCTGCTACGGGGTCTATCCCGGCCCATGGCTGGCGCGCGAAGCGGCAGACCGCATTGCGGGCGCGCATCCTGACTGGTGGGTCAGGGCCGTCGGTACGGTCGGCGCATAAGCCCGGTCAGTTGATCCGTTCGACCACGTAATCTGCCAGATCAATCAGCATGTCGCGCAGGTCATGTGCGGGCAGAGTGCCGAGCGATGCCTTGGCTTTGTTCGCCCACGCAATGGCGTCGGTCTTGGTCGCCTCAAGCGCGCCGTGTTTGTGCAGCAAATCCAGCGCGTGGTTGAGATCGCCGTCGTCCTGCTGACCTTTCTCGATCGTGCGGGACCAGAAGGCGCGCTCTTCGGCGTCGGCCTTGGCCACAGCCTTGATCACAGGCAATGTCAGTTTGCGTTCGCGGAAATCGTCGCCGACATTTTTGCCCGTGGCTGAGGCTTGGCCTTGGTAATCCAGCAAATCGTCCACGATCTGGAAGGAAATACCCAAAGCGTCGCCATAGTCGAACAGCGCTTGCGTCGTCGCGGCGTCCTTGCCCGCGATAACACCGCCCACCTCCATCGCGGCAGAGAACAACGCGGCTGTTTTGCCGCGTACGACTTGCAGGTAGATCGCTTCGTCCGTCGCGAGGTCTTGGGCCGCCGTCATTTGCAGCACCTCGCCCTCGGCAATGGTGGCCGCAGCGTCAGACAGGATGCGCAGGACGTCGATATTGCCTGTCTCGGTCATCAGTTGGAAGCTGCGCGCAAACAGGTAGTCGCCCACAAGGACCGAAGACTTGTTGTCCCACAGCAGGTTGGCCGTGGGCCGCCCGCGCCGTTGCCCGCTTTCGTCGACCACGTCGTCATGCAACAGGGTCGCCGTGTGAATGAATTCGACTGTGGCGGCCAAATGCACGTGATAGGGGCCGGGATAGCCGCACAGATGCGCCGAAGCGAGCGTCAGCATGGGCCGCAGGCGCTTGCCGCCCGCTTCGACCAGATGCCGCGTGACTTCGGGGATGCGCGGTGCGTGTTCGGACGCCATCCGGTCGCGGATCAGGTCGTTGACGCCCTCCAGATCGGCCGCCAGATAGGCAGCCAGACGGTCGTGCGGCTTTGCGATTGTGGACGCGTCCATCACTTTCCTCATTGCACCCCTCGACAGCTAGGCCGGTGTGCCCCTACATCCATGATATGAAGGAACTTTTGCGCAGCACCGACCCGACGATCATCGCCTTTGCCTCCGCCCTTCTTCAGGGCGAGGATATAGACTGCTTTCAGATGGACGTAAATATGAGCATCCTTGAAGGCGGCATCGGAATTTTCCCGCGTCGATTGATGGTGCGGGCCGACGATTATGACGCCGCTTTGAAGGTGGTGACGGACAATGACATCGACCTTGGACGCTGATCTGACGCACGATGCTTTTCTGGGCGGGCAGCTGCATCTGTGGCAGCCGAAAGCGGGGTATCGGGCGGGGGTTGATCCGGTTTTGCTGGCGGCATCCGTGCCCGCGAAGGTTGGGCAATCGGTGCTGGATTTGGGCTGCGGCGTGGGCACGGCAGGTTTGTGTCTGCGCGCGCGGGTGCCGGGGCTGGACCTGGTGGGACTTGAGCGGCAGGCGGACTACGCCGCACTCGCCGGGCGCAATGGGCTGGAGACCTTTGTGGGGGATCTGACAGACATGCCAGAGGCGTTGCGGGATCGCAGTTTTGACCATGTGTTGGCAAACCCACCTTACTTTGACCGCAAGGCCGGGCGCGAGGCCACCGACACTGGGCGTGAGGCGGGGCGCGGGGCTGAGACACCCGTGGCGGCGTGGATCGATGCCGCGGCGCGGCGGCTCCGGCACAAGGGATACCTGCACATGATCAACCGGGTTGAGCGGGTGCCTGACCTGCTTGCCGCCGCTGCCGGGCGGCTTGGCAGCCCCGAAGTCTGGCCGCTGTGTCCACGGATTGGGAAAGCGGCAGAGCTGGTGATTTTCCGCGCGCGCAAGAATGGTCGCGCAAATTTTTGTCTGCATTTTCCGATCATTTTGCATGAGGGTGCACGTCACGAACGGGATGGTGAAAGCTATACACCTGAAATCAGTGCCGTTTTGCGCGAAGGGGCCGCGCTGCATCTTTAACCGGCTATTAACCATACCTACCTTTGTTTGTGTCTATGCTGCGCCTGCGGCGTGACTTGCGCACGAACCTGTGCTTCGCTGTGGGTGCACTTTATCAGCAAGGAGGACTGAATGAGCGTTGTCGCCCATCTCGAAGAGTTGAAAAAGAAGCACCAGAGCCTGAGTGATCAGGTGGACATGGCCCAGCGATCGCCCGGCATCGACCATGTCGAAGTGGCATCCATGAAAAAGCAGAAGCTGAAACTGAAAGAGGAAATCACCCGACTTTCGAGTTGATGTGACCCTTCAGGCTGGCGCGGGCTGCCAGGAGCGCCCCGCCAGTGATCAAAATGGCCGCCATGGCCAATGACCAACTGGGCGCGGCCACGCCAGCCACGATCAAAACCAAAGTCGACAAAAGCGGTGCCGCATAGGACGCAGTGCCGAGGATTTGGATATCGCCGCGTTTCACGCCGATGTCCCAGACATAAAACGCAAGGCCGACAGGGCCGAGGCCAAGCAGGACCGCGCTGGTCCAGCCCACGGTGCCTATTGGCCAGACCGTTTCTTCCAAAAGCAGATGCAGCGGCACGGACAGCACCGCGCTTGCGATGCAGAACACGGCCACCGATGCCGTCGGCACCGTGCCAAAACGCCGGGACAGCACGGAATAACTTGACCACGTGACCGCGCAGGCCATCGCCAGTAAATATCCGGGCATCGCGCTTGGATCAAAACCAGCCGCGCCGCCTGTCACGATCAACGCGGCGCCCGCAAATCCCACAAGTGCGCCGATGACGTGACCAGCCCGAAGTGATTCTCTGGGTAACAGGCCGGACAGAAGCACGATGAGAAGCGGCCAGAGGTAGGCGATCAGGCTCGCCTCGGCAGCGGGTGCCAAGCGCAGGGCGGAGAAATAAAGCGCATGATAGCCAAAAAGGCCCAGCGTCCCGATGAGATAGACATGCAACGGCACGGTGCGCAGCTGCCCAAGGCCACCGCTGGCAGCCGTCCAGATCAAACCCAGCGTGCCACCGATGGCAAAGCAAAGTGCATTGAGCAGAAAGGGCGGTGTGGGCGCGGACCCGACGGTCAGCAGTGCCAGCACACCCCAAAGCAGCACGGCCACAAAACCGATCAAGGTGGCGGTGGGCCGTGTCATTCGGCTTGGAAATCGGAAGAAGGCAGGCGGATCATTTGGTCGGTGATATGTCCGGTCTTCTCGATCTCTGCAAGGATCCAATCGCGGAAGGCGGCGATCTGGGGCCGCGTTTCTGCCCCTTCGCTGCACAGGAACCGGAACCGCACGCCCGTGTCGAGTGCGTTGGGATAGGGCGCGACAAGACGGCCATCGTCCAGATCCTTGACCACAAGCGATCTGCGACCCAGCACGACGCCAACCCCGGCCAAAGCGGCGTCTACGGCGTGATCCGCCTGGCTGAACCTCGGGCCAGCCGTGGGGGCGAAATCAACGCCCATCATCCGGAACCATGTGGCCCAATCGCTGGAGGGTTTCAGGAAGGCGATGCTGTCGTCAAAGATCAACGTGGCGTCCCGCAGGCTTTCGGGCGTGGGAAAGCGGGCAGCCATCTCGGGTGTCATCACGGGGCACACCCACTCTTCGACCAGCGGGACAGAGTAGACCCCTTCGTCCGTGCCTGGGCCAAAACGGATTGCAACATCGACGGCATCGCGGCTGAGGTCCACGAGTTTGAGGGTGGCTGAAAACCTAAGCTCAATCTCCGGGTGGGCTTGTGCGAAATCGTAAAGGCGTGGGGCCAACCATTTCGCGGTGAAGGCCGGGCCTGCTGTAACGGTCAAGGTTTCGTTGTCCAAAGTGCGCTCTGCGGCGCGCCAAGCAGCGGCAAGGGCCTGAAACCCGTCGGCCATTCCGGGGGCCATGGCGCGGCCTGCTTCGGTCAACTCGACTGCGCGGTTGAGGCGGCGAAAGACTTGTGCGCCTAAATATTCCTCAAGCGATTTGATCTGAAAGCTGAGCGCGGCGGGTGTGACGTGCAACTCCTCCGCCGCTTTTGCAAAGGACATATGGCGCGCGGCGGCGTCGAAGGCGCGGAGGGCGGTGAGCGGGGGGAGGCGGTCGGGCATAGTCAGTTAAGTACAGCTTGTGTGAAGCCTTGGAAAGTCTCGTTTGTCGGGTGGCGTAAATAAGCGCATATTCACATCAATCGAGACATAACGCTCCAGAGGATACCGACAATGTTTGAGACATCCGCCACCCCCGCCATCCGCCAAGGCCTTGAAAAAGCACATGCAGAACGTGGTGCCGTTCTGGCCGACGCTTGGAACTGGCTGTTTGGGGCGAAGACTTCCCGCTGATGCGCGCGCGCCATCTTACGGGATAAGACAGGGCCGGTGCATCGCTGCACCGGCCCTTTTTCTTGTCTGAAAGGGGGGGGTGACATCCGTACACCCCTTGTGCACCACCCGTACACCGGGTGTGCACCCCCTGAACCTTTTCAGGGACTTAGACGAAAAACTGCGCGCCGTTGGCTGAGATGGTCGAGCCATTGATGAAGCCCGAATCGTCGGAGGCCAGGAACACCACGCAGCGCGCGATCTCTTCCGGCTCGCCCAAGCGGCCTGCGGGGATCTGGCCAATGATCGACTCGCGCACTTTCTCCGGGACGGCCATGACCATTTCGGTCGCGATGTAGCCGGGGCAGATCGCGTTTGCGGTGATGCCTGCGCGCGCGCCTTCTTGTGCCAGCGATTTCACGATGCCCAGATCGCCCGCCTTGGTCGCGGCATAGTTCACTTGGGCGAACTGGCCTTTTTGACCGTTGATGGACGAGATCACGATGACACGGCCGAACTTGCGGTCGCGCATGCCGGTCCAGACCGGGTGCACCGTGTTGAACACGCCCGTCAGGTTGGTGTCGATGACCTGGTGCCATTGCTCGGGCGTCATTTTGTGGAACGGCGCGTCACGGGTGATGCCAGCGTTGGCGACGACGATGTCGATGGGGCCAAGATCAGCTTCGACCTGCGCGAGGCCCGCTTTCGATTCGTCGTAATCGGCCACGTTCCATTTGTAGGTCTTGATGCCGGTCTCGTCCGTGAATTTTGCGGCGGCTTCGTCATTGCCAGCGTATGTGGCGGCAACGGAATAGCCTGCGTCTTTCAGGGCTTTCGAGATGGCTTCGCCGATACCTCGGCTGCCGCCGGTGACGAGTGCTACGCGGGACATGGGAAACTCCTTTTATGTCTTTCAATATTCTTTCGCCGATATAGCGGTTTGGCGCAACTTTATTACGTGCAACCTGTGCCTGTAGGCGAAAACGTGATGGGAATGAGGGAGGCGGCACCGTATGGCACCGCCTTGGTTTAGATCAGTCGCGTCGACTGGTCGTCCAAGCGCTTATGGACGCTCAAGGCACATGGCAACGCCCATGCCGCCGCCGATGCAAAGAGTGGCGAGGCCTTTCTTGGCGTCACGACGCTTCATTTCGAACAGCAGGGTGTTCAGGATGCGCGCGCCCGAGGCGCCGATGGGGTGACCGATGGCGATTGCGCCGCCGTTCACGTTTACGATCGACGGGTCCCATCCCATGTCCTTGTTCACGGCGCAGGCTTGGGCGGCGAAGGCTTCGTTGGCTTCGACAAGGTCCAGATCTTCGGGCTTCCAACCGGCTTTTTCCAGCGCTTTGCGGCTGGCGTAGATTGGGCCCACACCCATGATCGACGGGTCAAGGCCGACAGTGGCATAGCTGGCGATGCGGGCCAAAGGCTCGATCCCGCGCTTTTCGGCGTTGTCGGCACTCATCAACAGGGCACCGGCAGCGCCGTCATTCAGGCCAGAGGCGTTGGCGGCTGTGACCGACCCATCTTTGGTGAAGGCGGGGCGCAATTTCTGCATGGCTTCCATGGTCGCGCCGTGACGGATGTATTCGTCGGCATCGACGATGGTGTCGCCCTTGCGGCCTTTCACGGTGAAGGCAGTGATTTCGTCGGCGAATTTGCCAGCCTTCTGGGCGGCTTCGGCCTTGTTCTGGCTGGCCACGGCGAATTCATCCTGCGCATCGCGCGTGATTTGCCACTGGTCGGCAACATTCTCTGCCGTCTGGCCCATGTGGTAGCCGTTGAAGGCGTCCCACAGACCGTCGCGGATCATGGTGTCGATGTATTTCATGTCGCCCATCTTGTGACCGGCGCGCAGGGCGGCAGCATGGGGGCTGAGTGTCATGTTTTCTTGACCACCGGCGGCGACGATGTCCGCGTCACCCAGTGCAATGTGCTGGGCACCCAGTGCCACAGCGCGCAGGCCGGAGCCGCAAACCTGGTTGATCGACCATGCAGCGCTTTCCTTGGGCAGGCCTGCGTTGATGTGCGCCTGACGGGCAGGGTTCTGGCCTTGGGCTGCGGTCAGGACCTGACCAAGGATTGTTTCGGAGACCTCGGACTTGTCGATGCCCGCACGCTCTACCACCGCTTCGAGCACGGTAGTGCCCAAATCGTGAGCAGGTGTGTTGGCGAATGAGCCACCAAAGCTGCCAACGGCAGTCCGGGCAGCTGAAGCGATGACGATGTTGGTCATAGTGTCAGGTCCTCTGTCAGTTGTCATGAGGACCAATCCGAGACTTTGCACGCCCGAGGCTTAACACGCAGGTGCGGGCCTCAGAATGGTCCCGCGCTGCGCGTGCAGTATCGGATTCGCTGCCATGCGGCAACGGACGTTATGTCTCAGGCGCGCATACCCGCCTGTTGCGTAGCGAGACGCTTGCCGAACAACCAATTCGGCCGCACCTGTGGCGCTTGAAAATAGAAACCTTGCAGACAGTCGACGCCCATCAATGTCAACCGCTCGACATCTTCCTGCCGTTCGACCCCCTCGGCCACCACGAGCATGTCGAAGTGGTGCCCGATCTGAATGATGGCCGCTGTCAGTGCCTGCATGTCGGGGTCATTGGCGATGCCATGGCAGAACTCCATGTCGATCTTGAGCACATCAAAGAAGAAGTCCTTGAAGTACCGTAATGCGGTGTACCCGGCGCCGAAATCATCCAGGGCAAAGCAGATGCCGCGGGTCGAGAGCCTGTCCATGAAGTCGACAACCAGTTCGGGCTGATCCATGGCCGACCCTTCGGTGATTTCGAGGATCAGGCGTTCCCCGACAGACGGGCATTTCTTGAGCCAGCGGTTCAGGGTCTGCATCCAGCGTTGATAGCCGATGGAGCGGGCAGACATGTTGATCGACAGGCGGATTTCGGGGTTATCGTACAGCGTCCGCAACCCCATGTTCAGCGCGACAGTGTCAATCTCCCGGCCTAGTTCCGCGCGTTCCACCACTGGCATGAAGTCTTTGGCGGGGATGATGCGCCCGGTGTCGTCCACCACACGGATCAGCCCCTCGTAAAACCCGACGCGGCCCGGGTCGCTGGCAATCACCACCGGCTGGAACGCCAACATCGTTTGCTGATGTTTCACCGCCTGCTCGACCATGGTCAGCGTGCTGCGGTCGCGGGCAGACACCGCAGCACTTAGCGGGTTGTCCGCCCCGGAGGGCATAAAGGGCATCTGGTTTTTCGTCATGGGCTGGCAGCGACCCTTTTGCTCAAAAACTGTAGCCACCATTGTCTTCCAGCCGTAAAAACAGTCTTAATGTTTGCATTTTGTTCCAATTTTATTCGTTAACCAAACGAAGGGAAAACTGGCATGTTGCACCGTTGCGGATGGGAGGGCGAGGCGCCCGACTATGTGGCGTATCACGACACCGAATGGGGGGTTCCGGAACACGATCCGCGCGCCCTTTGGGAGAAGCTGATCCTTGATGGATTTCAGGCCGGTCTGAGCTGGATCACGATATTGCGCAAGCGGGATGCGTTCCGCGCGGCGTTCGCCGGGTTCGATCCCGAGGTTGTGGCCGGATGGGGCGAGGCCGATGTGCAGCGCCTTCTGGCGGACCCTGGCATTGTGCGTCACAGGGGCAAGATTGAGGCGACAATAACCAATGCGCGCGCCTATCTGGAGGTTAATGCCGAGATGGGCTTCGATAAATTCTTATGGAAATACGTGGATGGCGCGCCCTTGCAGACGAATTTCGGCAGCCGCGATCTGGTCCCACCCAAGACCAAGCTGAGCGAACAGGTGTCGAAGGATTTGCGCGCGCGTGGCTTCAAGTTCGTAGGTCCGACGATTGTCTATGCCTTTATGGAAGCGACGGGATTGGTCAATGACCACATCACCCCATGTTTCCGTCATGCGGAATGTGCGGCGATGGGTGGGCCGAAGTAGCCGTTGACTCTGTCCGATCTGCCCGTATAAGCGCGGCTTCATTGGTGTTGGTGGCCCCCGCAAGGGGTTTCCTGTCGGTTCGGCAAAATCCGGACAGAGGACAACGCCCTTTGGAAACACAAACCGAAGGAGATCAGCCGTGACAAAACGCACGTCTGCCAAGTACAAAATCGATCGCCGCATGGGCGAAAACATTTGGGGTCGCCCCAAATCCCCCGTCAACCGTCGTGAATATGGCCCCGGCCAGCACGGTCAGCGCCGCAAGGGCAAGCTGTCCGACTTCGGCATCCAGCTGCGCGCCAAGCAAAAGCTCAAGGGCTACTATGGCGACCTGACCGAGAAACAGTTCCGCCGCATCTATGCCGAAGCGGTTCGTGTGGGCGGTGACACCGGTGAAAATCTTGTTGGTCTGCTGGAACGTCGCCTCGACGCCGTTGTGTATCGCGCGAAATTCGTGGCCACAGTCTTTGCCGCGCGTCAGTTCGTGAACCACGGCCACGTCAAAGTGAATGGCCGCAAGGTCAACATCCCCTCCTACCGCGTGAAAGAGGGTGACGTGATCGAGGTCCGTGACCGGTCCAAGCAACTGGCCGTGCTGCTGGAAGCAACACAACTGCCCGAGCGTGATGTGCCTGACTACATCGACGCAGATCACTCCAAGATGACTGCCACCTTCACCCGCACGCCCACATTGGGCGATGTGCCATACCCGGTGATGATGGAACCGAACCTGGTCGTCGAATTCTACGCCAAGAACTAAGGCGCGGCGGGGTCACACCTGCACCAAGATTTCAAAGGGCTGCCCAGATCGGGCGGCCCTTTTTCATTTGAGTAGAACGGCGATGCCGTCGTGGGCGAATTCGACGGAGCCCACCGCGATCCCGTTCCCGCCAGCTTGCATATCCGTACCGGTGACCTTGCCCGGAAAGGCATTGGCGCGTGTCTAAACCAGTGTTTGAGCGCCGCGTTCATCCGGCAGAGAGGTCGTAAGGCTCCCGCGTGAGATCGTGTTGATCTTAATCTCAGTGAACCAATCCCAGAATGCGTTGTCCTTGGCGAAAATGCCTTTCTTCAAGACAACATTGCCGCTTTTGGCCAGCCCGGGCTTTTTGACAGTCGAGAACACCGGGCTGTTTCCGGCGCGATGCTCTATGGTCTGCGTTTCTACATCGAGGCGGCCGGCGTCTTGAAACGCAATTTCCGTATTATCCCATGATGCCCGGACATAGAGTTTCGGCACAAGCCATGCGGTCTGTGGTGGGTCTTGGTCTGACTTAAATGCGTCCTGCGATAGTGCGAAGTGGCTGCACTGTAGCAGGATGGTTCCGCCATTGTGATTTCATGTCACATGGTGCCCGCGGGCTTGTGTGCTCAAGGTCGTCGGAGACAGCCGAAAAGGAGCGCATTCATGTTTTCCGCACCGCGTGTCACCGCATGCCCGCTTTCCCCCGACAGTGCATTGCACGCCCATATGCAAAGCGGCGATTTTCTGGACTGTTATTGCGTGGCCAGCACTGCCACCCCGCGTGCGGCGGCAGAGATCATCACCGCCTTTCCCGGTTGGGCGCAAATACTTGTCAAACTGCGCGCCCTGATCACGGCCCCGTTCGGGCTGTCGCAGGATGGACCGAAGGCTGAGGACAAGCTGGGCCCGTTTCCGGTCGAAAGCGAGACGGGAACGGAGCTGATTGCCGGATTTGATGACAAGCACCTGAACTTTCGCGTCTCGGTGCGGTCGGAAAATGGCAAAGTGTCACTTGCCACGTGGGTGCACCCGCACAACATCGGCGGTCGCATCTATCTGGCGGGGATCATGCCGTTCCATGTTCTGATTGTCCGGAACGCCTTGGCGCGGGTCGCGCGATCGGGCAGGGCGCCGCTGCAAACAGCGTGACCAGCTTGACGGTTTGAGCGTTCGGCGCGCTGGCCTGCCAAGTTGTGAGCCTATTTCCCGATCAACAGATCACAGTGCGGATTCCTGATCAGGTCAGCTGTAAATTTCCCGATGAAATAGCTGCCGCCCGTGGCCCGTGTATGTCCACCGATAGCCAGCAAATCGTAGCTGCCCTGACGCATCAGATCGTCCAATGCGTCTCGTGCCTTGGCTTCGACGAAAACGGGATCAGGCAGGTTCCTGGGAACGGGATGGACGGTTTTCCACGTGTCGAAATCCCGTCTTGCCTCTTTCCCGAAGGACGCTTCATGGGCGTGGAACAACACCAGATCGGCACCGGGCGCCACCGTGGGAAGCACTTTCAAGGCGGCTGTGCAGACAGGCGACAGGTCAATGCCACACAAGACATTGCCGTAGGGCGTATCGCCCGTCTTAGTCACCAAAAGCACGGGTATGTCGCTTGCGCGGATGAAATGCTCCATCGTCGTTTCTCTGATCTGGTCGAGAAACGTGCGCCGCCGGTGCCGACCAACGATCAGCAAGTCCGCCTTGGCTTTGGTGATGGTTGAACCGACCTCTGCAATCGGATCGCCGACGATCACATCGATGAAGTATTCAAGCGTTCGATCTCCGATATCTTCAGTGACCTGCTCAGCCAGAATGGCGCGCGCGCCCACCTGAACCTGACGTGCCAGATCATCGGGCACAGAATTGTTCACGACGTTCAAAATCGTAAGTTGTGCGTCCAAAGCGATGGCGAGATTGACGGCGCGGTGGACGGCGGGCCGCGACCGTTCGGACAAATCGCTTGCGACAACAATCGACTGCACTGTGCCTGCTCCTACGATGCCAAATCTGAAAGGTTAACGTTGATATATGGGGTTGGAACGGCGCCGCAAGATGACTGCGACAACCGATCCGCGTGCGACGTCGCATTTCGGTGCGTGGCTTAGGCGGGGGGGACATTGTCCAGCCCAATGGCCATCGTGCGCAGGGCTGCGTCGCTCTCTGCATCGGCTGGAAAATACAGCTCCACCTTCAGATCATCCAGCGCCACATCTTCGGGTGTCCCGAATTGCGCAATGGTGGCGAAGATCGACAACCGCATATGCCCAGTGTTCAGAATCGTGGGGATCACCGGGCTGGTTGGCGCGTGTTTTCGACCCGGCACCGCGCCAAGGTAATCAGCCACGCGGTCCAGAGCGGGCACGCCGCCTTGGGCCGCACTTTCCGTTCGCAACCTTTGGCAGGCGTGATGGGCGACATCAGGCCAGTTTTCGACCAACGACGGGAGGGTATCCGACATCATCAAGTCCAGCAGACTGCCGCCGAGGTCCAACCCCATCGTGCCAAAAAGCAGTTTGGCGGGACCGTTCATGTTGATCACCGTCCATAGCTTGTCGACCGCCACTGCAGGGTAAGGGCTGTGGGCCTGCAGCATGTGGCCCACGGCGGCCCGGATCGGCGCCATGTCTACATCGTCCCACGCCCGCGCCGGATAGCGCGCGGCAAAGCCCGCATGGGTCAGCATCTGGTTGCGGGCGTCCAGCGGCAAGGTCAGTGCATCGCTGAGCCGTCCGATCATGTCCCGGCTTGGCTGCGCCCGTCCGCTTTCCAGAAACGAGATGTGGCGGGCAGACACATCCGCCTCGCCCGCAAGGTCAAGCTGGCTGAAGCGCCGCGCCTTGCGCCATGTGCGAAGGGTGCCGGGGAAATCTGTCATGCAACCAGCCTAGCGCTGTCCCGTGGCCCAATCCATTACCTGCGAGGTAATTGATTGGCTGCATCTGTGCGCTGTACCTCTGTGTCGTAGCAGCAATGGAGGGGCACATGACCCACGATTTTCACAAATTCTGGCTCAGGATCACGGCTGTCGTCATCGCATCCTTTGCGCCGATCATGTTTTTGGGCAGCATGGTGTCAACGTCCGCGCCCTTGCAGTTTACGGTTGATCTGTTGGGCCTGCCTCTGGACGGTTTGCCCCGTTATGGCGACCCGGCCAGCCGCTTTCTGGCGGCCATCATGGGCGGGCTTCTGCTGGGTTGGGGCGCGACGATCTGGTGCCTGCAGGCATGGGTCTACGACGCCGCCCCCGATGGCGTGCGGCGCAGCGTCGTGACGGCGCTGTGTCTGTGGTTTGCCTTGGACAGCGCGGGGTCGATCCTGTCGGGCCATGCGTCCAACGTGCTGTTCAACATCGGCATTCTGCTGATGGCCGTGGGACCGATGTGGCGCCCTGCGCAGGTGACCGCATGATTTTCCATCCCTGAAATGCGCAACTTGTGGTAGCCTCCGGCCATTGATTTACGTGAATTGGAGACTGCCATGGGCGCGCGCGACATTTCCTTTGCGAGCTTCAACCTTCTGAACCTGCAAACCCCCGGTGATGCCATTTACGGCGACACTGATGGGTGGGACCCCATCATTTACCAGCGCAAGGTGGACTATACCGCGTCGGTCATTGGGCGTTTGGATGCAGATGTGGTGGGCCTGCAAGAGCTGTGGGCCGCACCCGCGCTGGATCAGGTTCTGATCGAGGCGGGGATGGACGGGGACTTCACGGCGCTTGTTCCCCCCGACCACGAAGGCGACAAGATTGTCTGTGCCGCCGCCGTGCGTAACGGAATGCTGGTGGGGGATCCGGAATGGATTGTCGACTTTCCCGATGAATACGAGCTGAAAACCGGGGGCGATGATCCGCAACAGGATTTCCTTGAGGTCTCCCTGAGCACCTTTTCCCGGCCCGTCCTGCACTTTCAGGTGCAGCCAGATGACCGGACCCCCGTCATCCATGTCTTTGTCTGTCATTTCAAATCCCGCCGTCCGACACAGATCTGGCGCGAGCGGAGCTGGTACGAAAAGGACGTGCATGGCCCCCATGTGAATGCATTGGGCTATGCCATCTCTACCGTGCGCCGCACGGCGGAGGCCGCAGCATTGCGCGTCATCATCACCAAGCTGGTGAAGAAGACGGACACGCCCGTTGTGGTGATTGGCGACATGAACGACGGCAAGGACAGCAACACGCTGAACATCCTGTCCGAGCAGCCCACATACCTGTCGCCCCTGTCCTCGGGCGGTGGGGACAACGCGCTGTATACCGCGCAGACGATGCAGGAATACCGGTCGGTGCGCGACGTCTATTACACCCATGTCTACAAAGGGCAGCGCGAAAGTCTGGACCACATCTTGTTCAGTCAGGAATTCTACGACAACTCCAAGCGCCGCAAATGGGCCTTTGACGAGATGGTTGTGCAGAACGACCACCTCAACCACGACGACCACAAGGAAAGTGGCACGAACGACCACGGTGTGATCCGGGTGGGGTTCAAGTGGAAGCCTGCGCCGGACGCGTCGAGTTGAGCGATACCGGTGGCTGCCTGCCTGTTGGCGAATAAGGCGCGCACTTTTGCCTCTGGCCACTCCTGCCATGCCCCCCTAAAACCTCTCTGAGATACGGAGAGGACCAATGGCACGCATCACACCGCAACCCGGCATCATGGACATCGCGCTCTATCAGGGCGGGGCGTCGCATTTGGCCGGTGTGGAGAAGGTGCTGAAGCTGTCGTCGAACGAAAACCCGGCGGGCCCGCCGCCCTCGGCCATTGCTGCTTTGCAAGAAGCGGCGACCGGCATGCACCTTTACCCGTCAACCGACCACGCGGCGCTGCGCACTGCCATCGCCGAGGTGTGGGGCGTGGACGCCGACCGCGTGATCTGCGGAGTTGGCAGCGACGAGGTTCTGCAATTTGTGACCCAGGCCTTCTCGGGACCGGGGGATGAGATCATCCACACGGCCCACGGGTTTTCCATGTATCCGATCCTTGCCAATATGGCCGGGGCCACGCCGGTGTGTGTGCCCGAGCACGAGCGGGTGGTGGATGTGGATGCGATCCTTGGTGCCGTGACCGAACGGACGCGTATCGTGCTTTTGACGAACCCGGGCAACCCAACCGGCACACGTTTGCCGGACAGTGAGATTGTGCGGTTGGCGGATGCGTTGCCTGCCCATGTGATCCTTGTGATTGACGGGGCTTATACCGAATATGCAGACGGGTATGATGGCGGGCTGTCTTTGGCTGAAACTCGGCCCAACGTGTTGATGACGCGCACCTTTTCCAAGATTTATGGCCTCGGCGGTCTGCGTGTTGGCTGGGGCTATGGCCCCAAGGACATGATCGACGTGATGACGCGTATTCGCCAGCCTTTCAACCTGTCGACTGTTGCCCTCAGCGCGGCGGAGGCAGCCGTGCGCGACACCAAATGGGTCGAGGATTGCGCAGCGTTGAACGCTGATCAACGGGCGCGTCTGACCGGGGCGCTGCGGCAATTGGGACTGGCCTGTGACGACAGCGACACGAACTTTGTGCTGGCCCGCGCGGCTTCTGTGGTCGAAGCAGATGCGGCAGAGGCGGCACTGAATGCAGACGGCATCTTGGTTCGGCGGGTCGCGGGCTATGGCTTCCCCGAAGGTATCCGCATCACCGTCGGCAATGCTGACCAAACGGGGCGCGTGATCGCCGCCCTCACCGAATGGCGGAATGTATCGTGAGCGTCATCTACGACAAGATCACCTTTATCGGCTTGGGTTTGATTGCGGGGTCGATGGCTTGGGCCACGCAGCGGGCGGGCGCGGCCACGACGATCAGCGGCTACGCCCGGTCAGAGGCGACGCGTGAGACTACCCGGCGCTTGGGCTTTTGTGATGTGGTCACGGACACGGCGGCAGAAGCCGTTGCGGACGCTGACCTTGTGGTACTGGCCGTACCTGTTGGCGCGATGGGATCGGTGATGGCGGAGATCAAAGGCGCGCTGAAGCCCGGTGCCACGGTGATCGACGTAGGTTCTGTCAAACAAGCGGTGTTCGATGCGGTGCTGCCGCACCTGCCCGAAGGCGTACACTTCGTCGGCACGCACCCCATGGCCGGGACCGAACACAGCGGACCGGAGAGCGGCTTTGCCGAGCTGTACGACAACCGCTGGACCTTGGTTGTCACGCCCGAGGGCGAGGACGACAGCGCGGTGTCGAAGGTGGAACAATACTGGAAGGCCCTCGGTGCGATGACGGACCGGATGGAGGTGCAGCACCACGACCGTGTCTGCGCCGTGGTCAGCCACATTCCGCACCTTATCGCCTACACGATGGTGGGCGTTGCCGACGATCTGCGCCGGGTGACGGACAGCGAAGTGATCAAGTTCTCTGCCGCCGGGTTTCGGGATTTCACCCGGATTGCGGCGAGTGATCCGACCATGTGGCGCGATGTGTTCCTGACCAACAAGGACGCAACGCTCGAAATTCTGGGCCGCTTCACGGAGGAGTTGTTCGCGCTGCAGCGGGCCATCCGCACGGGCGACGGCGACCATCTGTTCGACTATTTCACGCGCACGCGCGCCATCCGCCGCGGAATCATCGAAGCGGGTCAGGACACCGACGCGCCCGACTTTGGCCGGGGGGGGACCCGGTGAGGGCGCTTGCGCTCAGCCTGATGATAATCGCGGGGGTGGCGGCCGCCGCACCGGAGAGCTCCAAACGTCCCGTCGCGCGTGCGGGTACCGACGCGCGCAACGTGGTGCGCGAGGCTGCTGTGGCGCCGGTCGTCCCAACGGTTGTTTCTGCGCTGCCACAAGCAGCCGTTTTGCCGGAACGCGCCACGTCGCTGCGCCCCTTCCTGCGCCCAAAGGCCGTGGTCGAGAAAGCCATGGCGCGCAGGGCAGAACGCCAGCGTGGGCAAGTATGTGGCGATCCGGACCTGCAAGGCGACGTGGTGGGTTTTGTGCCCGGACGCATCAACGGCTGCGGGATTTCCGAGGCGGTGCGTGTGCGCTCAGTCTCGGGCGTGACGCTGAGCCAGTCAGCGTTGATGGATTGTACAACCGCCAAAGCCTTGAAAAAATGGACGGAAAGTGGGGCCAAGCCCGCGCTACGCAACACGGGCGGCGGGCTGGCCAGCTACCGCGTGGCCGCGCACTACGCTTGCCGCACCCGCAACAACCAACGCGGCGCGCGCATATCGGAACATGGCAAGGGGCGGGCCATTGATATCTCCGGATTTCAGCTCAAGGATGGCACATCGCTTACCGTGCTGAACGACTGGAATTCGCGTCACCGCCGTGCCTTGCGGTCGATGCACAAGTCCGCCTGCGGGCCGTTTGGCACCGTGTTGGGCCCAAATTCCGACCGGTTCCACCGTGACCACTTCCATTTTGACACAGCACGCTATCGCGGTGGGCCTTACTGCAAGTGACCTGAACGCCCGGGCTTTGTCGTTGGCATCGTCATTCGAACCGATGGTGCGGACATGCGAGCCCCCTGATGTTTTCTGTCGGAAACAACAGCAGATCAGCGCAGGATCAGACGTGGTGTTGGGGCCAGCGGGATAAAGCCAAGCCGGATTGCACCGTCTCTGAGAGCAAGTTCAACGTCCAACGTGTCCGCACCGCCCGAGGCATTGGCGAGCGCTTGGAGAATACCCTCGGCCTGACCGCGCAACTGGGCGGGCAGCATGCCGGCATTTTCTGCAAGATCCAGCATCGTGCGCCAGTTTTCGGCCTGAATGGCGACTGTCCCCGCGGGGACACCTGAGGTATCCACCGTCAGGTCAGCGCTGAGGTTGAATTGCAGATCGCCCCAGATCGCTTCGACCAGATGCAGGTCTATGACGCGCGGCTGGGGGCGGCGGTCGTCCAATGCGCGGCGATCCCATGGCTGATCGAATGTGATATCTGCACTCAGCTGCAGGCTGTCGAAAGAGCGTGGAAAGGTCTCGGGCAGACGCAGGCCGCGCCGCGCCGCGTCACCGGGGGTGAACGTGCTGGCCGACGCCGTCAGCGCATATTGCGCGCCTTCGGTCTGAACCATGGTCAGGGTTAAGTCGTCGGCTTGCGCTTGAACACCAATCGCGTCGCTGACCTGCCATGGGCCAGCCGTCCATCCCAGTGCCTCCAGCTCAAGCGCCGTGCCCGGATGCAGGTTCAGGGCCATGACGCCGTCCGCCATCGTCAGGGTGGACCGGCCCAGAGGGGAGGCGATGAGGATCGGTTCATCGTCCAATGCCACGGTGACATCGCCGGGCCACCACGCAGGGGCGGAGATATCAAGCGCATCGGTCTGGATTGCCAGCCCAGCCTGCGGATCGGCCAACGCCACGTCGCGCAAACCTGCCTGTAATGTCACTGGAAATCCGCCGCCCTGCACCTCGCGCAGTTCGGCCTGCCAGCCCTCGGCGGCACGCGCGTCGAACCAGCCTTGCACCCCGCCACGCAGGCCGGTCGAGGCGGCCCACCACCAGCCGCACCATGCCAGTACAGCAAGTGCGATGATCCACATCACTTTGCGCATGCGCACCCTTTCCCTTTGTCGCCAAATCGGGTCTACCCCACCGCGCAGCAAAAGGACCAGTGACAATGAGCATGTGGGTGTTTGGCTATGGCAGCCTGCTTTGGAACCCGGGGTTCGAAGTGGCGGAGCAGGTGCGGGGTACGTTGCCGGGCTGGGCGCGATCATTCTGCATGCGATCCATCCATCACCGGGGGTCCGAGATCGAGCCGGGGCTGGTACTGGCGCTGGATGCCGCCGCACATGCGGCTTGCGATGGCGTGGCGCTGCGTGTGGCACCGGGGACCGAAGAAACAACGCTGGCCTACCTGCGCGAGCGCGAGTTGATCTCGTCTGCGTATCTGGAAAAGATGCTGCATGTAGACCTGAGCGACAACCGCCGGGTCGAGGCGGTGACATACGTGATCGACCCCGATCATGTGCAATATTGCGGTGGCCTGCCCTTGGAAGAACAGGCGCAGATCATCGCTCATGCCCATGGCGGCCGGGGACCGAACAGTGAATATCTCTACAACACCGCGCAACACCTGACCGACATGGGGGTCGCGGACCCTGACCTTGATTGGCTGTCACGCCGCGTTGCAGCAATTCTGGCATAAATCCTTGGCGCTTTTGCACAAAAGCCGATAGATTGCGGCGAAAGCAAAACAGAGCAGGGGTCAGGAGCCAAAAATGGCACAGACCACACCCGAGGCGCAGCCGCACTTTTCGCAACCGGTTCAACAGATCTTTGCCATGGTCTTTGTGCTGGGCCTGTCGCTGTTTGGCGCCATCATTGCCTTGCCCCGCGTGCTGCCGGTGTTTCAGGCGAACCCGTATCTGAACGGCTTTATCGTCTTGGTCTTCATCATCGGGGTGATCGCCTGTTTCTGGCAGGTGTTCTCGCTGATCTCGTCCGTGAAATGGATCGAAGAGTTTGCCAGTGATCGGGCCGATGCCCAGACCAAAGCGCCGCAGCTTCTGGCGTCGCTTGCGTCGCTGTTGCGGTCGCGCGGGGCGCGGATGCAGCTTTCGGCCACGTCCACGCGGTCCATTCTGGATTCCGTAGCGACCCGGATCGACGAGGTGCGGGATATCACGCGCTATATCGTCAATATGCTGATTTTCTTGGGCCTTTTGGGGACATTCTATGGCCTGGCAACAACGGTTCCGGCGGTCGTCGATACGATCCGTAGCCTTGCGCCGCAGGAAGGCGAAGGCGGGGTCGAGGTATTCAACCGGCTGATGACAGGGCTTGAGGCGCAATTGGGCGGCATGGGCGTCGCCTTTGCCTCGTCCCTGCTGGGCCTTGCCGGGTCGTTGATCGTGGGCTTGCTCGAACTCTTTGCCGGTCGGGGTCAGAACCGGTTTTACCGCGAGCTTGAGGAGTGGCTCAGTTCCATCACCCGCGTCGGCCTGTCCGATGGCGAAGGCGGCAATGATCAAAGTGCGATGGCAGGTGTGATCGATCATCTGGCTGAACAGATGGAAAGCCTGCAAACCATGTTCACCCAGTCCGATATCAGCCGGTCCATGGTGGATGAAAAGCTGGGCAATCTGGCGGATTCCGTGGACCGGATGACGACCCGATTGGAAGCACAGGGCGGCGGCAATGATGCGCTGAACCGCGTGGCCGAAGGGCAGGACCGGTTGATCGAGGTGATCGAACGGCAAGGCACAGTCGACGGGATCGACGCGGAAAGTCGGATGCGGTTGCGGTCCATCGACGTGCAGATGTTGCGCATTCTGGAAGAGATCAGCGCGGGCCGGCAGGAAAGCATGGCCGAACTGCGGACCGACATCTCGGCCCTTGCCAGGGCATTGAGCCAGCCGCGCGGACAAGGGCGCAAGTCCGGCCAACCCGGAAACCGCCAAGGCCAATCCACAGGAGATAGCTGACCATGGCGCTGTCACGACGCACAGGGCAACGGTTCCAGGCGTCGATCTGGCCCGGTTTCGTGGACGCGATGACAGGTCTGCTGCTGGTGCTGATGTTCGTTCTCACCATCTTCATGATCGTCCAGTTTGTCCTGCGTGAGACGATCACGGGTCAGGAAACGGAACTGGACGCCTTGGCGGGGGAAGTGGCCGCTTTGGCCCAAGCCTTGGGGTTGGAAGAGCGTCGGGCAAATGAACTGGACACGCGCCTGTCGGCCCTGAACACGACGTTGTCTGACACCCGGTCTCAGCTTGATGTTCAGGCCGCAACGATCGCCGCGTTGACGGCGGAGCGTGACGCGCAAGACACCGCCTTGGCACAGGCAGAAACACGTATCACCAGCTTCGAAGCACAGGTCGCAGCCTTGATCGCTGACCGCGATACGGCTTTGAACACCGTGGCCGGGCTTGAGGCGGAACAAACGCGCCTCTTGTCGGAACAAGAGGCTTTGAACCTTGCGCTTGCTGCAGCGCGGGATGAGGTCGATGTTCAAGAAGAGGCTGCGCGCTTGGCGGTGGCGCGGACGGATGCCTTACAAGCGCTGATCGCTGATCTGCGCAGCCGCAATGCGGACAGCGCCGATCAGGCCGCAGCCCTGCAGGCTGATCTTGATACGGCGCAAGAAGCGTTGACGGCAGAGGAAGCGGCCCGGTTGGCCGAAGCGGCTGCGGCCGAAGCGCTGCGGGATCGTCTGGAAAACGCGGATGCGGAATTGACGGCCATGACCCTTGCACTGGAAGCCCAGCGTCAAGAGGCGGAGGATACTCTGACCTTGCTGGCGGCGGCCCGAGCGGCAGAGGAGAACCTGACCGACCGCCTTGCGGTGGCGTTGCTTGCCGCTGAGACATCCAGCGGATCGGCGGAGGCTGCACAGGCCCGGGTCGAGAACCTTGAGGCACAGCTTTCCTCTGCCTTATCTGCGGTTGAAGCGACAAGGTCGGAAAACTCGGCCCTGATGTCGGAACGCGCCAGCCTGGAGGATCAACTTGCGGCGGCGTTGCTGAATGCCGAAGGAGGGGCCGTCGCTGCGGCTGATCTTGAGGAGCAATTGGCCCGTGCACTGTCTGCATTGGACAGCTCAACCGCGAATGCCGCGACGTTGCAGGCCCGTCTGAGCGCGGCGGAGGAAGCTCTGGACGGCCGGACATCGACCACGGCAGCCTTGCAGACTGAATTGACGCAGGCGCAGGCCGACGTGGCGACAGCACAGGCGCGCGCGTCCGAGTTGGAAGCGCAATTGGCAGATGCACGCGGCGCGCGCGAGGCATCAGCGACAGATTTGGCGGCACTGCAAGCGCGGATGACCTCTGTTGAAGCCCGGTTGGCGGCGTCGAACCTCGATCTTTCTGAAGTGCGCGATCGGCTCGCTGCGGCTGTTGCGGCACGTACGGCGGCAGAAACCGAGCTTTCTGCGCAAGAGGTCGATCTGACTGCCTTGCGCACCCAATTGGCGACGGCCATTGCGGCCCGCGACGCAGCCCTTGTCGACGCGCAGGCCGCGGGCAGCAGCAATGCGGATGTGCGTGACCAGTTGGCCGCAGCCCTTGCCGCCAGGCTGGCGGCAGAGAACGCGCTGGAGAACGTGGATGGGGACACGCAAGAATTGAGGGCTGCTTTGGCGGCGGCCCTTGCTGAGAAAACAGCCGCAGAGGACGCTTTGGAGACACAGTCGTCCGAGGCGCAAGAGCGCGCGGCGCTTTTGGCTGCGGCGCGTGACGCGCTCAGCTCGGAAGAGGCCGCCACATTGGAGGCGCAACGCCAGACCGAACTTTTGAACCAGCAGGTGGCCAGTTTGCGCACGCAATTGGGGCAGTTGCAGGCCCTTTTGGATGATGCGGTTGCGCGGGATGCTGCGAACGAGGTGCAGTTGAGCACGCTGGGGCGTGATCTGAACACGGCATTGGCACGGGCGGCCCTGGAGGAACGGCGGCGGCGCGAACTGGAAGAGGAAGAGCGCAAGCGGCTTGAAGCGCAGGCGCAGGATCTGGAGCGGTATCGTTCGGAATTCTTCGGGCAGTTGCGTGACGTACTGGGCGCACAAGAGGGCGTCCGGATCGTGGGTGACCGCTTTGTCTTTTCTTCCGAAGTCCTGTTCCCGCCGGGAGGGGCTCAGTTGTCGATCGCAGGGGAAAGTGAGATTGCCAATATCGCGGGTATCTTGCGCGGTATCGCCGACGATATCCCGGATGGCATTGATTGGGTGCTGCAGGTCGATGGGCACACCGACAACGTTCCGCTATCAGGGCAGGGCGAATTCGCCGACAATTGGGAACTGAGCCAGGCGCGTGCCTTGTCGGTGGTGCGCTACATGGTGGACTTCCTCGGCCTGCCACCGGGCCGGTTGTCGGCCAACGGGTTCGGTCAATATCAGCCTATCAATCCCGAAGATACCGTTGACGCTCGGGCGCAGAACAGGCGTATTGAGCTGAAATTCACCGAGAAGTAAGCGGCGCACCACAGGTACGCCTTAAAGTTTTGCCAGCGCTCAGATCTGGCGGGACTTGCGCAGGTCACCTGCGCCTTACTGGACAATCGTTGTGTTCTGGACCCGGCTGATTTCCCGCTGTCCGCGGCGCAAGACAACTGTGCCGGTGTACTGTCCTGCAGGCCAACCAGCTGTTGTGCGTTTCTTGCCAAGAGCGCGAAAAAATTGCGCCTGATTGCGCTCAATCTCCACCTCGTCATCGATCAAGGTGCCGTCCGGGCCGTCGATGCGCAGCTGCAACCTGTCGCCCGCCTTGCCACCAAAAGCATAGCCGTAAACGACAATCGCGGGAGCGTCTGGCGGCAGCAGCGCAACGGTAGCAGTGCCCGCCTTGATGTCGTTGAAATCCGGCACACTGTCGGCAAACCCCACTTCCAAAACCCCGCCTGGGCGGTAGGGCGGGGGTGTGTCCCACAGCGTTTCTGTGCTGGGTGCCCCGCATTGCACATCCCCATCAGGGTCGAAGGGATCGATGACGTCTCCATCCTTGCGCACCGTCATGTGAACATGTGGAAATTGTGTACGTCCCGACAGTCCGACCTGTCCCAAAACGCTGGACGCTTCCACCAGATCGCCCTGCGCCACGGCGATACTGCCGCGTTTCAGGTGACAATACTGAGTGCTCCAGCCGTCGCCATGCTCGATCAGCACGCCGTTCCCGCAGTCGCGGCCATCAATGCGTTCGGCGTCACCGGTCCGGTAGAGACGGTCATCCATCCCGTCACGGGTGCCCTGCACAGTTCCAGGCGCGGCTGCGATCACATCCACGCCGCGCCGCATCTGTTCTATGGAACGGAGTGCGAAATCGGTGCCTTGATGCGTGTCGTAGCTCAGGTTGGAACAGCGGAAATCCATCGCCTGTCGCGATCGGTCGTGATCCACATATTGCTGGATGAAACATTCCGTGCCCAGATCGCAATCAATGGGCACGTTCAATACGATATCCCCCGCCACGAGCGATGTCGCGGCGAGGGATGTTGTCAAAGCGGCAATGGCTGCCGCCCGCATTAGTCAGCGGTCAGAAGCGGTGGCTTGTCGCCCGAAATACGGGGGCTGTCCGGGCCAGAGAGCTTGAGATCAAGCTCGCCATTCTTGACACCCACGCGGACAACGCCGCCCTTCATCAGCTTGCCAAAGAGCAACTCTTCGGCCAGCGGTTTCTTGATATGCTCCTGGATCACGCGGCCAAGGGGGCGTGCGCCCATCTTGTCGTCGTAGCCCTTGTCGGCCAGCCATTCGGCGGCAGGCTTGGTCAACTCGATGGTCACGTTGCGATCCATCAGCTGCGCTTCGAGCTGCAATACGAACTTTTCGACCACAGACAGGATTGTATCCTTGCCCAGCGGCGCAAAGCTGATCACCGCATCCAGACGGTTGCGGAATTCCGGCGTGAACGTGCGTTCGATGGCTGCCGTATCTTCGCCCTCGCGCCGGTCGCGACCAAAGCCAATCGCGGCTTTCGCCATATCCGCCGCACCTGCGTTCGATGTCATGATCAGGATCACGTTGCGGAAATCCACTGTCCGACCGTTGTGATCGGTCAGCTTGCCGTGGTCCATCACCTGCAACAGGATGTTGTAGACGTCCGGGTGTGCTTTCTCCATCTCGTCGAGCAGGAGCACACAGTGCGGATGTTGGTCGACACCGTCGGTCAGCATGCCACCCTGATCAAACCCAACATAGCCTGGAGGGGCACCGATCAGGCGACTAACCGCATGTTTCTCCATGTACTCCGACATGTCGAAGCGCAGCATTTCCACACCCAGCGTGTCCGCCAGTTGTTTGGCCACCTCGGTTTTACCGACACCGGTTGGACCCGCGAAAAGGTAGTTGCCGATGGGTTTCTCAGGTTCGCGCAATCCGGCACGTGCCAGCTTGATGGCCGAAGACAATGCCTCGATCGCGTTGTCCTGACCGAACACCACGCGTTTCAGCGACGCCTCCAGATCTTTCAGAGTCTCCGCATCGTCCTTGGACACGTTTTTCGGAGGAATGCGGGCAATTTTCGCCACGACATTCTCGATCTCCTTGGTGCCGATGGTCTTGCGACGCTTGGCGGCGGCGACAAGGTGTTGGGCAGCGCCCGCCTCGTCGATCACGTCGATGGCGCTGTCGGGCAGTTTGCGGTCGTTGATGTACCGGCTCGCCAATTCGACCGACGTTTTGATCGCGTCGGAGGTGTATTTGACGCCGTGGTGATCCTCGAAATAGGGTTTCAGGCCCTTGAGGATCTTCGTGGCATCTTCCACCGACGGCTCGTTCACGTCGATTTTCTGGAACCGCCGGCTCAGCGCGCGGTCCTTTTCGAAATGCTGACGGAATTCCTTGTAGGTGGTCGAGCCCATGGTGCGCAGCTTGCCGCCCTGCAAGGCAGGTTTCAGCAGGTTGGATGCGTCCATCGCACCGCCTGACGTGGCACCGGCACCGATCACAGTGTGAATCTCGTCGATGAAGAGAACAGCATCCTTATGCTCTTCCAGTTCAGTCACGACAGCTTTCAAGCGTTCCTCGAAATCGCCACGGTACCGCGTGCCAGCCAAGAGCGCGCCCATATCAAGCGAGTAGATTGTAGTTCCAGACAGCACCTCGGGCGTTTCGCCCGCAACGATCTTGCGCGCGAGCCCCTCCGCAATGGCGGTCTTGCCCACACCGGGATCGCCCACCAAAAGCGGGTTGTTCTTGCGGCGGCGGCACAGCACTTGAATACAGCGCTCCACCTCGGCCGAACGCCCGATCAGTGGGTCGATGTCGCCCTCGCGCGATTTCTCATTGAGGTCCACGCAATACTTGGCCAGCGCGCTTTCCTTCTTCTCACCCTCGGTGATGCCTTGCGGCTCCTCCTCGGACTCAGGTGCGCCGGACACAGGCCGCGCCTCGCCAAAGGCGGGGTCCTTGGCAACGCCGTGCGCAATGAAGTTCACAGCGTCATAGCGTGTCATATCCTGCTCTTGCAGGAAGTAGGCTGCGTTCGACTCACGCTCCGCAAAGATGGCAACCAGAACGTTGGCACCGGTTACTTCCGTGCGGCCCGAAGACTGCACGTGAATCGCGGCGCGTTGGATCACGCGTTGGAAGGCAGCGGTGGGGACGGCTTCGGAGCCGTCGATATCGGTGACAAGGTTCGACAGGTCATCATCCACAAACTCTTCGAGCGTGCCGCGCAACTCGTCAATGTCGACCGAACACGCCTGCATGACGCGGCGTGCATCGGGTTCATCGACCAGTGAAAGCAACAAATGCTCGAGGGTTGCGAATTCGTGCCGGCGTTCGTTGGCCAGCGCAAGCGCCTGATGAATGGATTTTTCCAGTGTCGTCGAGAATGAAGGCACGGCTTGTGCTCCTTTCGATCGGGGTCGGGTGGGGGGGCTCAAGGAATGTCGAGGCCCCGTACCAACCATGGCCTCATGTGTTTAAGTTTGGTTGAAGATCGCGCGGCTTCAAGGCTTTTCTTTGCCTTGACCCTCACATTATGCGTGAGAAACGTTACGATGGTGTCACATTGGGCGCATCCATGGAACCGAACGTCTCAGAAGTTGTCCTTCCGGGTGCGGATTTCGGTGAACACGTCGGTGGCGTTGGCGCCTTTCATGCCCAAGTGAGCTTGAATGGCGGGATCGTGGGCGCGCAGAAACGGATTTGTGGCCAGTTCCTCGGACAAAAGCGACGGAACGGTCGGGGTGCCTGATGCGCGTTTTTCGGCAACCTCGCGGACCCGAGATATAAGATCGGGATTTTCAGGATCAATGGTCAGGGCGAATTTCCCGTTGGCCGCCGTGTATTCGTGCCCCGAATAGACAACCGTGTCAGGGGGTAGCGCTGCCAGTTTTTGCAGGCTTTCGTGCATTTGAGGTTTGGTACCCTCGAACACACGCCCGCACCCCAACGCCATCAGGCTGTCAGCGGTGAAGACAGCCCGCGAGTCCGGAAAGTGAAATGCGATGTGGCCCACCGTGTGACCCGACACATCGATAATCGTTCCGGTCTCTGACCCGATGGTCACGGTGTCCCCTTCGGCCAGTTGTACATCCAGCGCAGGCAAGCGATGCGCATCGGCCTGCGCCCCGACAACCCGGGCGGGATGCTGGGCCAGGATCTCTGCCAAACCATCCACGTGATCGTAGTGGTGGTGCGTGATCAACACATCCGTCAGCCGCCAGCCTGCTTCCTCAAGTGCTGCGAGGATCGGCGTGGCCTCTGGCGCATCGATCAGGGCCGTGGCCCCGGTCGACGCATCATGGGCGAGATATGCGTAATTGTCGCTGAGGCAGGGGATGGTGCGGATTTCAAGGGGCATGGCAATTCGGCTCTTTGTGCTTACTGTTATGTCGAAGGTGGTCCAGCGGGGCCGGTAGGACAAGAGACGATCATGCATCTGGACGTGCAGGACCTGCGCAATTTCTACTATCGCAGCGCTCTGGGGCGGGCAGCACAGGCATCGCTGCGCCGACGAATGGTCGAGTTGTGGCCCGAAGCCAAGGGGCAGACCGTCGCCGGGTTCGGCTTTGCTGCTCCGTTGATGCGGCCTTACCTGAAAGACGCGCGCAGGGTGATTGCACTGATGCCCGGCCCGCAAGGTGTGATGCCGTGGCCTGCGGATATGCCGAATGTGTCGGTCCTGACCGAAGAAACGCTCTGGCCGATCGAGACCGGGCACGTGGACAAGCTGATCATGCTGCATGGGTTGGAAACGTCTGAACGGGCCTATGATCTGCTGGAGGAGGCGTGGCGCGTGCTGGGCCCGGGGGGCAAAGCCCTGTTTATCGTACCGAACCGGGCTGGGCTTTGGTCGCGCCGCGACCGCACACCCTTCGGTTTCGGGCGACCCTATTCCGCTAGCCAGCTGGAAACACAATTGCGCAAACACCAGTTCCTGCCCGAACGGCATGTGGGCGCGCTCTATCAGTTTCCGTCGGGGCGGCGGCTTTGGATGAAATCGGCTGGTGTGTTCGAACGAGTCGGACGGTGGATGCCGGGCATGGTGGCTGGCGGGGCTTTCATGGTGGAAGCGTCCAAACTGGTCTACCCGCCCAAGGGCAAGGTCATGCGGTCCAAGGCCAAGCGTCAGACGGTGCCCCAAGGGGTGACTGCACCGGTGGCCGGGCGGGTTTAGGGGGTCAAGCCACGGCGGTCGGTGCGGGTAGTTCGTTGACGATGGCCACGTCGCTTTCCGAGATATCCGGTGCGCCATCGAGATACAGCAAAACCCCAAACTCGGTCACTGTCATGGCCTCGACCGCCGGAACAGTGGCTCGTATCTCGGTCCGATCCTCGGCAAGATTGCGCACGATGGTCAGCTCGACCTCATCGGGATTTTCAACACCAAGAGCCAGAACCAACGCATCCTCGGCAGGATCGAAATCCGTGATGGTGATCGGCAACAGCGAATCGCGCAGTTCCGGGCCAAGGGCCACAAGGTCAGCGCCGTCGCCGGTTGTGATGGTGAAATCGAGTGCATTTGCAATAACGATCTGATCGTCGCCTGCGCCTGCATCAATCACCGCACCGTCGGTGAGCAATCCATCTTGGGCCAGAATGACATCATTGCCCGTGCCACCAAATGCGGTACCGGAGAAGCCTGCGTCGAGATCAAGCAAGTCATCGCCAGCGCCACCCTGAAGGGTCAGAGTGCCGGGCGCATCTTCGCCAAATGACAACGTATCATTCCCGCCACCGGCATCAATCGTGAGGTCCGCTTCGTATGGAGGTCGGTTCCAATCGGATAATTCGATCTGAAACTGTTCGTCGGCGTCTGTTGCGACGAAGGTGCCATCGCGCAGAATGGTTTCTTGCGTCAGCTGGCCTGAGTCGCTGCTGGCTGAAATACGAGAGGCCTCTATCCCAAAAGGTGACAAAAAGGTCAGACCGCTCCCACGTTCGGTGGGCGACCGTATGAAATCGGAATTGTCCTGGTCAGTGGTGTGAATGGTTATCTCGCGATTGGCCTCAATCACGGTATCGAGCGGCCGTGTGTCAGTTTCCGGTCTGTCCGGATTATCGTCAAGGGACTGGTCAAAGGACTGAACGCCAAGGTCCAATTCGGCAATCTGGTACTCGGACAACACCTCGAAATAGCTGTCACTCAGGAATGCGTCGCCAGACAATGTAAATGCGTCGGGATCGTCATCTTCGGTCAAGCGGGCGCGCTCATCCTCAAAGATTTGCCGCATCTCTTCATCCGTGGGCGGAAAGGTCGTGCCCTCCGGCACCAGGTAAACCTTTGCTGAAAAAAAGGTCCGCCCGGTGTTGTTCCCTTCGGTGACTTCACTGCGAATAACATGCAGCTCACCGGTGCTTTCCTCGTCAACGGTAATGGACAGTGTTTCGTTGGCCTCGTCAAATACGACCTCCGCCTGGCTGGCAGGATCAAACGGGGTGGGCTCGGGTGAGGGATCAACCGGATCAGGATCCAGCTCGGTCGGCGTTTCCGGTCCGTCCGTCGGCGTTTCGGGGTCGCCACTTCCAGCGCTACGGTTCGAGTCACTATCTTCCAAAACAGTCAAAAACAGGCCGCCCGTCAGCAGCGCCAGCAAAGTCAAAGCACCCATATTGCCTCCCCAGGACCTTTTTGGACCATATCTACATGAAGGTGACGCCATTCCGAGTCAACGGCAGAGCCAGCAAGGCAGCCATGTCGTATACAATGCAAGTGTCGCCGCAGGATTACAGAACAGGCGCATTACAATGGCTGTTTCGCAATGCGCTGACGGCGTATCGACCCGGAATCGCCCCCAAACGCGCACGTTTTGTGTCAGGATTCTTACAATTCCTGCGGGCCAATAGGTCGCAGTTTTTCTAACCACTTGAAAACGCTCATAAACCCCTCAGGCACCTGTTCACGAACATATGTTGCGGGGTGGCAAACCCTCTGCTACATCCCCCCTGATTTTCACGCCTTGGGCAAATCAGGGCGGTCCAACACCCCGGGCCATACATTGCGTGTGGACACCTCCGGGCCAAGACATCGAAAGGGTGGACGTGTCCGAACCAGCTTCGATCTCCACAGGCATCGCCGCGCGCTATGCCACAGCTGTCTTCGAGCTTGCCAAAGAAGGCAAAGCCGTCAAAAAACTTGAAGGCGACATTGATACACTGACCTCGGCCATGGCCGACAGCGGTGACTTCAATGCCCTGATCCACTCGCCCGTTTACAGCCGGGACGAGCAGGCCGCCGCCATCACAGCCATCTCGAAAAAGGCCGGATTGACCGACCTGATGTCGAACACGCTGACGCTGATGGCCGAAAAGCGCCGCCTGTTTGTGCTGCCGCAACTGGTCAAAGCGCTGCGCGACGTCATCGCCGAAGACAAGGGCGAAGTGACAGCAGAGGTCACAACCGCCAAGGCGCTGACCAAGACGCAAAGCGACAAACTCGCCAAAACGCTCAAGGCCCGCATGGGCAAGGACGTCACCATCAATGCAACCGTCGATGAAAGCCTTATCGGCGGTTTGATCGTAAAAGTGGGCTCGAAGATGATCGACACGTCGATCCGCTCCAAGCTCGCTTCCCTCCAGAATGCAATGAAAGAGGTCGGATAAATGGGTATCCAAGCAGCAGAAATTTCTGCGATCCTGAAAGACCAGATCAAGAACTTTGGTCAGGAAGCAGAAGTGGCCGAAGTGGGCCGCGTTTTGTCGGTAGGGGACGGGATTGCCCGCGTCTACGGCCTCGACAACGTGCAAGCCGGTGAGATGGTCGAATTCCCCGGGGGCATTCAGGGTATGGCCCTGAACCTCGAAAACGACAATGTCGGCGTCGTGATCTTCGGGTCCGACCGCGACATTAAAGAAGGCGACACCGTCAAGCGCACCAACTCCATCGTGGACGTGCCTGCAGGCAACGAGCTGCTGGGCCGCGTTGTGGACGGACTGGGCAACCCGCTGGACGGCAAGGGCCCGATCAACGCGTCCGAGCGCCGCGTCGCTGACGTCAAAGCCCCCGGCATCATCCCGCGTAAATCGGTGCACGAGCCGATGGCGACCGGCCTGAAAGCCGTTGACGCGATGATCCCAATTGGCCGTGGCCAGCGCGAACTGATCATCGGCGACCGTCAGACCGGCAAGACCGCCGTCGCACTTGACGCGATCCTGAACCAGAAATCCTACAACGACGCTGCCGGCGATGATGAGAGCAAGAAGCTCTACTGCATCTACGTCGCCGTTGGCCAGAAGCGTTCCACAGTGGCCCAGCTGGTGAAAAAGCTCGAAGAATCCGGCGCCATTGACTACTCGATCGTCGTGGCCGCCACCGCGTCTGACCCGGCGCCCATGCAGTTCCTGGCGCCGTACGCCGCGACCGCAATGGCTGAATTCTTCCGCGACAATGGCCGCCACGCGCTGATCATCTATGATGACCTGTCCAAGCAAGCCGTGTCCTACCGTCAGATGTCCCTGCTGCTGCGCCGCCCACCAGGCCGCGAAGCCTATCCCGGCGACGTTTTCTACCTTCACTCGCGCCTGCTGGAGCGTTCGGCCAAGCTGAACGAAGACAACGGTGCGGGCTCATTGACGGCCCTGCCGATCATCGAAACGCAAGGCGGCGACGTGTCGGCCTTTATCCCGACCAACGTGATCTCGATCACCGACGGCCAGATCTTCCTTGAGACGGAACTGTTCTACCAAGGCATCCGTCCGGCTGTGAACACCGGTTTGTCGGTATCCCGCGTGGGTTCATCCGCGCAAACAGACGCAATGTCGTCGGTTGCGGGTCCGGTCAAACTGTCGCTGGCCCAGTACCGCGAGATGGCGGCCTTCGCCCAGTTCGGTTCCGACCTTGATGCGGCCACCCAGCAGCTGCTGAACCGTGGTGCGCGCCTGACCGAGCTGATGAAACAGCCCCAGTACTCGCCCCTGACCAACGCAGAAATCGTCTGCGTGATCTTTGCGGGCACGAACGGCTACCTCGACAACATCCCTGTTGGCGATGTGGGCAAGTTCGAAACGGGTCTGCTCAGCTTCCTGCGCAGCCAGAAATCTGACTTCCTTGCATGGATTGCGAATGACGATCCCAAGTTCAAGGGTGGCGAGAACGTCGACAAGATGAAGGCGGTCCTCGACGAGTTCGCTTCGACCTTCGCATAAGGAGATCGGGCAATGCCAAATCTCAAGGATCTGAAAAACAGGATCGAGTCGGTCAAATCGACCCGCAAGATCACCAAGGCCATGCAAATGGTGGCCGCCGCAAAACTGCGGCGGGCCCAGGAAGCTGCCGAAATGTCACGTCCCTACGCTGAACGGTTCACAGCCGTGATGGCGGGGCTGGCCTCTGCGGCAGCAGGCTCTGATAGCGCGCCCAAACTGTTGTCGGGCACAGGGTCGGATCAAGTGCACTTGCTGGTGGTCATGACATCGGAGCGCGGGCTTTGCGGTGGGTTCAACACGAACATCGCCAAATTGGCTCGGGCCAAGGCCACCGAACTGCAAGGTGCGGGTAAAACGGTCAAGATCCTGACTGTGGGCAAAAAAGGCCGCGATCAGCTGAAACGCGACTTCGGCGATCACTTCGTCGGTCACGTGGACATGTCCGAGGTCAAACGCATGAGCTATGCGGATGCCCAAGGCGTGGCCAAGGACGTGCTGGGCCGCTTCGACGCGGGCGAGTTCGATGTGGCGACGATCTTCTTCTCGAAGTTCCAGAACGTCGTGACGCAGATCCCCACCGCTCAGCAGATCATCCCCTTCGCGATCCCCGAGGATTACGAAGGCAGCGACACGCTCTATGATTACGAGCCGGACGAAGAGGCGATCCTCGCCGACCTTCTGCCGCGCGGCGTGGCCACGGCGATCTTCTCTGGTCTGCTCGAAAACGGTGCCTCTGAACAGGGCGCCCGGATGAGCGCCATGGACAACGCCACCCGCAATGCGGGCGACATGATCGACAAGCTGACCATCGAGTTCAACCGCTCGCGTCAGGCCGTGATCACCAATGAGCTGATTGAAATCATTTCCGGCGCGGAAGCGCTGTAAGACATCCGGAGACGAAAAATGGCAAATGCTAAAGGCAAAATCACACAAGTCATCGGGGCCGTCTGCGACGTCCAGTTCGATGACCACCTGCCAGAGATTCTGAACGCTCTGGAAACCGACAACAACGGCAACAAGCTGGTCTTGGAAGTCGCGCAGCACCTTGGTGAAAACACCGTGCGCTGCATCGCGATGGACAGCTCCGAAGGTCTGGTGCGCGGTCAGGAAGTGACCGACACCGATGGGCCGATCATGGTGCCGGTGGGCCCCAAGACATTGGGTCGTATCCTGAACGTCGTGGGCGAGCCCGTTGACGAAGGTGGCCCCGTAGAGGCCGAAGAAAAACGCGCCATCCACCAGGACGCCCCGGAGTTTGCCGACCAGTCGACAGAATCCGAAGTCCTCGTGACCGGCATCAAGGTTGTGGACCTGCTGGCCCCTTACGCGAAGGGCGGCAAGATCGGCCTCTTCGGCGGTGCGGGCGTGGGCAAGACCGTTCTGATCATGGAACTGATCAACAACATCGCCAAAGTGCACTCGGGTTACTCCGTGTTCGCGGGTGTGGGTGAACGGACACGCGAAGGCAACGACCTCTATCACGAGATGATCGAGTCGAACGTGATCAAGCCCGACAACCTCGAAGAGTCTCAAGTGGCACTGGTCTATGGCCAGATGAACGAACCTCCGGGTGCGCGTGCCCGCGTGGCCCTGACCGGTCTGACACTGGCCGAACAGTTCCGCGATGCCTCCGGCACAGACGTTCTGTTCTTCGTCGACAACATCTTCCGCTTCACGCAAGCGGGTTCCGAAGTGTCGGCCCTGCTGGGCCGTATTCCTTCGGCGGTGGGCTACCAGCCCACACTGGCGACCGACATGGGCGCGATGCAGGAACGGATCACCTCGACCAAGTCGGGCTCGATCACCTCGATCCAGGCCGTGTACGTGCCTGCGGACGACTTGACCGACCCCGCGCCTGCGACCACCTTCGCGCACTTGGACGCGACAACGGTTCTGTCCCGTGCGATTTCGGAGCTGGGCATCTACCCCGCCGTGGATCCGCTCGACAGCTCTTCGCGTCTGATGGACCCGCAGATCGTGGGGGAAGAACACTATAAGGTCGCCTCCGACGTGCAGCAGATCCTGCAGCGCTACAAGTCGCTGCAAGACATCATCGCCATCCTTGGGATGGACGAACTGTCGGAAGAGGACAAGCTGACCGTGGCCCGTGCCCGGAAAATCCAGCGCTTCCTGTCGCAGCCTTTCGACGTGGCCAAAGTGTTCACTGGCTCTGACGGCGTGCAGGTTCCGCTCGAAGATACGATTGCCTCGTTCAAGGCGGTTGTGGCTGGCGAATATGACCACCTGCCCGAAGGCGCCTTCTACATGGTTGGTGGCATCGAGGAAGTGAAAGCCAAGGCCGAGAAAATGGCCGCGGACGCAGCATAGTTTGGTGCGGGTCCCAGAAAATTCGCCGAATTTTCTGGGACCCGCCAAATTGGTACGACCTTCCTGAAGGAGGAAGCCCATGCAATTTGATTTGGTATCGCCCGAACGCAGCCTTGCGTCGATGGAAGCGAACTCTGTACAGATCCCCGGCGCCGATGGCGACATGACTGTGATGGCCGACCACGCCCCCACGATCACGACCCTGCGCCCCGGTGTTCTCAAGGTCGACGCGGGCAACGAGACCCACGAATACGTTGTCACCGGCGGCTTTGCCGAGATCGGCACCGCAGGCGTGTCCGTGCTGGCCGAACAGGCAGTGTCCACGGGCGACATGACCCAGGACCAGATGGACGCAATGTTCGACGAGGCGCAAGAGATCTACAGCCGCGCCAAGGACAATTTCCAGAACGAACCCGGTCCTGTGGACGACGCGGCCAAGCTGCTCGCGGACATGGTTGCCGTAGGTGGCGAGATCGGTCTGAGCACAAAACAGCCCAGCCTGTAACACACTGTCAGAATATGTGAGGAAGGCTCCGCCCTGTGCGGAGCCTTTTTTGCGTTTTGGCCCTTAACCTGCGGCTCCGACGTGATACCAGAGAGCAATTGATTTAAGCCCGGCCTGATGAAACGATTACGCAACCACTTGATAGGAATTGACCAGGGCGACACGGTCCTGTTTTCCGATTTCGAAGATGGCGGAGAGATGTGGACCGGCCGCGGCCAACGCGAACGCCGCCGCCGTATCGCCTTTTCCGAACCGTTCCGAACGGAACCGTCTGTGCACGTGTCCATTTCCATGTGGGACATCGACACTGCTACCGCCGTGCGCGCTGATGTTGTAGCGGAGACCATCACCAAGGACGGCTTTGATCTGGTCTTCCGCACGTGGGGCGACACGCGCGTTGCCCGCGTGCGCCTTGCTTGGATGGCGATGGGTGAACTGCGTCAGGCCGACGACTGGGACCTGTATTAAAAGGCGACGCCTAACGTCGGTGTTAGGCACGTTTCTCTTTTGATCTGCGGTGTCGCGTAGGTCCGAATTACGAGACCTTGCTGCAATTGTTCGATTTAATTGCAGATCCCGCTGTATGACCGTTTCGCAGGAGGTCGAATAGAAGTGTTTTCCTTGAAAACAACGGAAAGGCCAAAGTCCACAACCTCGACCCTGTTCAGTTGTTGGACGTCTTCGATTGTGAACCACGCAGCACCAACCGTCGTGTCGTCATCCCTGAAATCACCGTTGAGTTCGCCAACACAATTCCGCACCCCGAATATCAAGCGGAGTGCGAGAGGGCGTTGTCCCGCGTCAGAGGTGCGTTCATCAAACCACTTTGACTGTGCACCCAACAAAGGGCCGATATCCGCATATAAGCCAGTCTCTTCCTTTAGTGCGCGCAATGCTGTCTCATGAGCTTCTTCGGCCCATTCCATACCGCCACCTGGCAACGTTCAAGCGCCTGACTTGGGATGACTCTTTTTCTCACATTGAGTAAGCAAGACCCGCTGCTGAGCATCAAGTGAGACGACGCAGGCAGCTGCTCTTTGCCAAACAGTATTCATGTCCGCGCCTATTTTCATCGTTTCCAAAACAGGCATTGGTGGCAACGCAGCATGCTTACAAGTTGGGGTCGGCATCAGACGTTCGATTCCACACTTCTACCGCAGCACACTCGCCAAAAACCGCCGCGTTCGTTCCCGCTCGGGGGCCGAGAATATGCGCTCGGGCACCCCTTCCTCCGCCACCACTCCTTGGTCCATGAACACCACCCGGTCTGCCACCTCACGGGCGAACGCCATCTCGTGCGTGGCCAGCACCATCGTCATGCCGTCGTCGCGCAAGCGGCGCAGCACGTCCAGCACCTCTCCCACCAGTTCGGGATCAAGGGCCGAGGTGATCTCGTCCAGCAGCATCGTCTGGGGTCGCATCGCCAGCGCGCGGATCACCGCCACGCGCTGTTGTTGCCCGCCGGACAACTGGTCGGGGTATTTGCGCATGTGGTCGGCCAGACCGAACCGGGCAAACAGCGCTTCAATTCGCTCGCGCGCGTCTTCGCCCAGCACTCGGCGGGGGGCGAGTGCGACGTTGTCATAGGCCGTCATGTGCGGAAACAGGTTGAAGGACTGGAACACGATCCCGATGCGCCGCCGTATGGGGCCAAGGTCGAACCCCGGTTCGGCAATGTCCACATCGTCGAGCCGCACCGCGCCATCGTCCACCGGCTCCAGCCCGTTCATGCACCGCAGAAGGGTGGATTTGCCCGACCCGGACGCGCCGATCAGGCAGACCATTTCACCGGGCGCGATGTCCATGTCGATGCCGCGCAAGACCTGCACGTCGCCAAAGCTTTTGGTCACGCCGCGCAAGGACAGCCTAGGATCGGGCATCGCGGTCCCTGTTCATCAGGTAGTCGGCATAGCGCGTGGCAGGCACGGTGATGCACAGAAAGATCACGGCTGCGGCCACGTAAGGTGTGAAATTGGCCAGCAGGGATTTGAAGATACCCGCCTGTCGCAAAATCTCGACCGGGCCGATGAAGCTTAGCAGTGCCACGTCCTTTTGCAGGGCCACCAGCATGTTCATGTTGGCGGGCACCACACGGCGGATGGCTTGCGGCAGGATCACGTAGCGCATCGTGTCCCGTTCGCTCAGCCCTAGGCAGATGGCGGCGTTGCGCTGGCTGGCGTGGATGCTTTCGATGCCTGAGCGCAGCACTTCGGCCACGTAAGCCGAGTAGGTCAGCACCAGCGCGACGGTGCCCCAGATGTAAGGAGAATTCCATGGGCGCGGCAGGCCCAGACCGGGAATGCCGAAGCCCACCAGATAGACCAGCAGAACCACCGGGATGCCGCGGAAGAGGTCCACATAGACCGCCCCGAAGATGCGCAGCGGGAAGAGCGCCGGGTTCGTATTGCCCCGCGCCAGCGCGATGGCGAGGCCAAGGGCAAAGATCATCGGCACAGACCACGCAAAGATCGCCACATCCAGCGTGAACGCGCGCAGAAGGTCCGGGAACACGCGCACGAACACTTCGCCGTCAAAGAAGGAGGCGCGCACTGCGTCCCATCCCGGCGCGAGAGGGACCAGAACGACAACAAGGGCCAGCGCGACGCATGTGCTGACCCCCGCAATCATGTTGGCCCGGCGTTTCTGCCGGGCCTCGTAAGCGGCACGTCTGGTCACTTGATCAGCGGCACCCCGGTGGCTTCCTGCAGCCACTGCGCCTCGATCTCGGCCAGCTTGCCGCTGTCGGTCATGGCGGCCAGCGCTTCGTCCACACAAGTCTTGAGGGCCGAGCCTTCGGGCATGAGCATGCCGAACTGGTCGGGGTTTTCGGCGGCATCGGGGTCGAACTGGCCCAGCACCACGCCGTTTTCCATAAGCACGGCGGCGGTGAACAGCGCTGTGGGCAGATCGAACAGCGCCGCATCGATCTGGCCTGCCTGCATGGCGGCGGTGATATTGGCGTTGTCGTCGTAAACCAGCGGCGACTGATCGGGCTGGATGCGGTCCATCACCACAGGCAAGGCGGTGGTGGAGGCGACGACACCCCATTTTAGGCCCTTGAGGCTTTCCAGCGTCGGTGCGGCCCCGCCGTCCACAACGGGCTGCGTGGTCATCACGGCCTGCGGCGCGGTGTAGTAGGGGGCTGAGAAATCAACCACTTTGTCGCGCTCGGGCGTGATCGAATATTGCTGCATGTTCAGGTCGAAATTCTTGGCGCCGGGCTGGATTGCTTCGTCAAAGGATGTCCGCACCCACGTCACCGCATCGGCGGCAAAGCCCATCTCTTCGGCCAGCGCATAGGCCACGGCAGCCTCAAATCCCTCGCCGGCCTCGGGCGCGTCGTTCAGAACCCATGGATAATACGCAGGATTGCCGGTCGCGATGGTCAGTGTGCCATCAGTCAATGTTTTGCCCGCAGCGCAATGACCCGCTGCCATGGCACCGGTGGCAGCAAAGCTGAGCAGGGCGGCAGTCAGAACATTCTTCATGTGAAATCTCCCCATTGTTTTGCGGGGATATTCAGGCAAGGGCGCAAGGGTGTCCAGAGCGGAGACGCGAGTGGGTGCGCGGCACAGCATGGGCTGCTCAGAGCATGGGCATAGCCCAATAGTCGACTTTGATACCGCCAAATGTATACTCATGGTTGAAATTTCAGGTATTGCACGATCCATTCACATCCGGAATATTTCCATGACGCACCTCTTTGACATGCGAACCGCAACGATTGTCCTTGGCGCCGCACTGGCCTTGTCGGGCTGTGACATGCTGACAACCGCGCTCACTCCCTCTGCTCAGCCACCGCAAAGCGCGCAACCCTTCAAACCAGACCTGTCACTAAAGACCCCGGGGCTTGACGTTTCACATTTCCAAGGCACTGACATCTCGTGGAGCGACCTGAAAACCGAAGGGATCGCCTTTGTCATGATCAAGGCCAGCCAGGGCGTCAGTTCCCCCGATCCCGAATTTACAAACCACGTGGCAGGTGCTGACAGCGTCGACATACCGACCGGGGCCTACCACTTCTTTCAGCTGGGAGATCCGGGTGTGGCTCAAGCCGATTTCTTCCTCAAAACCATCGCCGGGCAATCGCTCGAACTGCCGCCTGTACTCGACCTCGAGGGGGCGCCTAGCGAGGCCGACTTCAAGGCCGCACTCGATTGGATGACCCACGTCAAGACAGAAACAGGTTGCCAACCCGTGCTGTACATCGACGAGGCGAACTACCGGGTGATGGCCCCCATGCTGGACACCACCCAACCGATCTGGCTTGCTGCCTACACGCGGACGTTGCCTGGTACGGGTCTGCCAACAAATCTTTGGTATTGGCAGCACACGTCACAGGCGGACTACACCGGCGTGTCCGGCAATGTGGATTCCGATTGGTTCTTTGGCACCCCGGCTGACCTCGCAACGCTTGGTTGCGCAGGAACGGGCTAGGATCACTCCGCTGCGTACATTCCGTCGTAGATCGGGCTGAGCGTCTCGGCCTCGAACAGGGACGACACGGATGTGCCGTGCCAGATGTTCAGGATGGCCTGCGCGAACACGGGTGCTGTGGGCACGATACGGATGTTGGGCGCTGCCTTGACCGCCTCGGTTGGTTGAATGCTGTCGGTGATCACCAGCGATTTCATCACCGATTTGATCACGCGCTCGACCGCTGGGCCGGACATCACGCCATGCGAGATGTAGGCGTGCACTTCCTTTGCCCCGTTTTCGATCAGCACCTCGGCGGCCTTGCACAGGGTTCCGGCGGTGTCACACATGTCATCGACGATGATGCAGGTCTTGTCCGTAACGTCGCCGATCACCGTCATCTCGGCCACTTCGCCCGCTTTCTCGCGGCGCTTGTCGACGATGGACAGGGGCGCGCCCAGGCGTTTGGCCAGATCGCGGGCACGGGCTACGCCACCGACGTCAGGGGATACCACCATCAGGTCCTCCATCTGGCCCGCCAGCTCGGTCTTGATATCCAGCGCAAAGATGGGAGAGGCATAGAGGTTGTCCACGGGAATGTCGAAGAACCCCTGGATCTGTGCCGCGTGCAGGTCCATGGTCAAGACCCGCTCGATCCCGGCACCCACCAGCATATTCGCCACCAGCTTGGAGGAGATCGGCGTGCGCGCCTTGGTCCGGCGGTCCTGCCGTGCGTAGCCGAAATAGGGGATCACAGCCGTGATCCGCGCCGCCGATGACCGGCGCAGCGCGTCGCACATGATCAAGAGTTCCATCAGATTGTCATTGGCCGGGTTCGACGTGGGCTGGATGATAAACATGTCCTCGCCGCGCACATTCTCGAACACCTCGACAAAAATCTCACCGTCGTTGAAGCGTTCCACACGGGCCTCGACCAGCCCCACATTGACGCCCCGGTGCAGCGACATGCGTCGTGCGATGGCATTCGCCAATGGCAGATTGGCGTTGCCCGAGATCAGCTTGGGCTCTTGGATATTTGGCATGTCGTGTCCCCGCGCAGCACGATTGTGACAGATTCGTGATGTTGACACCGCTTAACACGGGCGTACCGTCGCGCGAAACAGCAGACCCTGCGACAGGAGACTAAATTGGCCCATATCGACTACTATTTTGCAACGCTCTCGCCCTACACCTACCTGGCCGGGAAACGGTTCGAGACGTTGGCGGAACAACACGGGGCCACGATCACCTACAAACCGCTGGACGTGATTGCGCTGTTCGGGCGCACGGGCGGCACACCGCCCAAGGATCGGCACATCAACCGGATCGAGTACCGGGCGCAGGAACTGGTGCGGCAGGCAAAGAAATACGACATGCCGTTCAACCTGAAGCCTGCGCATTGGCCCACCAACGCGGCCCCATCGTCCTACGCCATCATCGCAGCGCAAAACGCAGGCGGCGGCGACCTGGGCACGCTGGTGCACGCGACCCTGCGCGCCGTCTGGGCCGAGGACAAGGACATCGCCCAGGACGACGTGATCAAGGCGTGCCTGACCGAGGCCGGGTTCGATCCATCCCTCGCCGACAGCGGTCTGCTGTCCGGTGCCGAAACCTATGCCGCCAATCTGGAAGAGGCGGTGGACAAGGGCGTCTTCGGCGCGCCATTCTACATCGTCGACGGCGATCAGCGGTTTTGGGGTCAGGACAAGCTCGAAGACCTGGATCTGCACCTGTCCGGCAAGCTGTGATCCCATATATCAACACCCGGACCTTCGGGTCCGGGCCTCGGCCCGCGCTGGCCATCCACTGCTCTTTGGGGCACGCGGGCGCGTGGCGCGGTGTGGCGGCGGCACTGGAGGATCAGGTCACGCTGTACGCCTATGATCTGCCCAATCACGGCCAGTCTGGCGATTGGGACGGGCAGGGGATCATGCACGACACCGCCACGGCCATGGCGCTCAAGGTCATGGACGGGATCAGTGCGGACCCCATCGATATCATCGGCCACAGTTTTGGTGCCACGGTCGCGCTGCGGCTGGCCATTGAACACCCGGGCCGGGTGCGCAGCGTGGCAATGTACGAGCCGGTCTATTTCGCGCCTGCCATGGCGGACGATCCGGGATTTCGCACACGGTATGCGGCCGATACATCCGATTTCGACGCCGCGATTGATGCAGGCGACAGTGTGGCGGCGGCCCGTGCCTTTAACCGTGCGTGGGCCGAAGGCCCGGCATGGGCTGACATCCCGGACCAGACGCGCGCCTATATGGCCGACCGCATCCACTTTGTGCGCGACTCCGGCCCGTTCCTTGCTGAAGATAGTGCGGGCCTTCTGGCTCCGGGCCGGTTTGAGCGCGCAAGGATGCCTGCGCTTCTGATGGGCGGGGCCACCTCGCGCTGGGCGGCGGAGGTCAACGGTGCCATTGCCCGTCGCCTGCCGCGGGTCACGTCGCACATGTTCGATGGCATCGGTCATATGGGGCCGGTCACGAACCCGGAGGCTGTGGCGGCTGTGTGGTCAGAGTTCCTGGCGCGTGGCTGACGGGATCAGGTCGGCTCTTCTATGATGTGGTCTTCCCAGTCCTCGTCCGCGATGTCGAACTCGCTATAGGTCTGCCCGTGCATCGAGACTCCCGCCGCATGCACCGTCTCTGCGGTGCCCGAGATCAGCGGATGCCAGTCGAACAGGGGTTTGCCTTCGTAAACACGGCGATAGGCGCAGGTTTGCGGGATCCAGTACAGGTGTTCTGCGATATTCGACGGCTTCAGCACAATGCAATCGGGTACAAACTGATGGCGAATGTCGTACTGCCCGCAGCGGCAGGTCTGGTCATCCAGGAGCCGACACGCCACGCGCGTCAGCGCAACCTCGCCCGTTTCCTCGTCTTCCAGCTTGTTCAGACAGCATTTTCCACACCCGTCACACAGCGCTTCCCATTCTTTACGGGACAGTTTGTGGATTGGCTTTTTCTCCCAGAAACGGGGGCTTAGTCCGGCTCGGTCAATCGGGTCGCTCATAGTTTTGCCAGGATGTCACGCGCCTGCGCGCTGTCCGCATCCATCTGGGCAATCAGCGCGTCCAGACCGTCGAACTTCTCTTCCCCTCGCAGATGCGCCACAAGCGCCACCGACACCGGGGCGCCGTATAAATCACCTGATAAATCAAAGACATAGGTTTCAAGGTTTGGCTTGTTTTCGCCAAACATCGGTCGCACGCCCATCGACGCCACCCCGTGATAGGCCCCTTTGTGCGGCCCATCGAGCACATTGAAAAGAACGGCGTAGACGCCGAATGCGGGCGGGTGCAGCCCGTCGATCGACATGTTCGCCGTGGGGTAGCCCAAGGTGCGGCCCCGCTGTTCGCCGCCAATCACAGGACCTTCTATCCGGTGCCAGTGGCCCAGCATTTCTGCTGCATCCTGTGGTCGCCCGTCGCTGAGCGCCTGCCGGATGGCGGTCGAGGACACGGTGTTTTCCCCCCGCGCCAGCAGGGGGGCGACGGTCACGCCAAAGCCCATGTCGGCTCCGAACTGTACAAGGTGTTTGGCGGTCCCGGCGCGCTTTTTGCCAAAGCAAAAATCAGCGCCCACAACCACGTGGCTCAGGCCCAGACCGTCACAGATCACGTCGCGTGCGAATTCTTCGGGGCTTAAGCCCGCCAGACCGGAATGAAACGGCAATTCAAAGAGATAGCTGATCCCCATCTTCTCCAGCCTGCTTGCGCGCGCGGCCTGGCTCATCAGCCGGAACGGGGGGGCGTCGGGGGCGAAATACTCGCGCGGATGCGGCTCGAATGTGAGCACGCCAACGGGGGCATCGGGTGCCGCCGACTGCGCCAATTCGATCACCGACCGATGGCCCAGATGCACGCCGTCGAAATTGCCAATTGCCACGCTCGCCCCATGATCGGCTGCGTCAACGAACTGATAATCCCGGATAATCTTCATGCCCCCTGCCTAGCCAAGCGACCAAACAAGGGCAAGTATCCGTTTCTTCCGGTTGGATATGTTGTGGGGTGAGGACGAGGGGTTGGGCCCCGCCTTTCCCTTACCAAAACAGCGGCTTAGTCGAATTTGCGGGATGGGGCCAACACGGTCGCTTCGCCCACCAGAACCTTCTTGCCCTCGACCGAACAATGGCAATCCAGCTTCACCCGCCGCTTGGAAAAGTCGATGTCGATCACCTTGACCTCGGCATAGACCATGTCGCCCGGGCGCACGGGGGCGAGAAACTTCAACGATTGGCCCATATAGACCGTGCCATGTCCGGGCAGCTGTTCTCCGATCACGGCAGAGACCAGGCCAGCCGTCAGCATTCCGTGTGCAATGCGCCCCGCAAAGATCGTGTCGCGGGCATAGTCATCGTCCAGATGCACCGGATTCCGGTCCGTGGACACCTGCGCGAACATCTCGATGTCTTCGTCCGTCACGGTTTTGCGCAGGTGACGGGACATGCCCATTTCGATGTCTTCAATGCAGATCGTGCCGCGGGGCAGGTTGTCCAACATGGCTGGCTCCGGTAATTTTCTGACCGCAAGTGCGGCGCATACGCAACTTAATGACTTTGCATGCGCAGAAAATCAAGGAAAAAGAAGGTCAGCGCAGATGCCCTATTGCGAAGGTCGGAGACGACATTTCCGTTTCAAGATAAGCGCTTAGCGCATCCGCGTCCGGTTGGTGCGACGTTTTGGTTTCCGCTGCTGCCAGCCCGCCCGAGATGAACAGGGAATCAATGTCCTCGCCCATCGCGCCCGCAATGTCGGTCAGAACGCCGTCGCCGATGGCCAGGATTCCGCTGTCAGGCACGTCCACGCCCAGTTCCGCCAACCGCCGCCGGGCGAGATCATAGATGGGAGGATGGGGTTTTCCGAAATACAGGCTTTCCCCGCCCATCTCGGTATAAAGCTTCGCCAACGCGCCCGCGCACCACTCGCGCACCTCGCCCCGGTCCACGATGATATCGGGGTTGGCGCAGAGCAGTTTCAAGCCCAATTGCTTGGCCATCAGAAACTCGGGGCGCATCACATCCGGGTCCGCCATCGGGTCGCGCGGGCCGGTGCAGACGATGCCTTCGGCTTCGTCAAGCGGCACCATCTCGATCTTCACCGGGTCCTTGATCACCCCGATGGGTTCAAAGAATTTCTCTTCCCCCGGCTGCCCGATGAAATGCACTTTGGTGCCGACAATCCCTCGAAACATGGCCGCACGCGCACTGTCGCCAGAGGTGGCAATCGTGTCCCACGCGTCATCGGGCACGCCGAAATGCACCAGTTGTTTGGTCACGCCGGCACGAGGCCGGGGGGAGTTGGTGACCAGCACGACCTTGCCGCCTCTGCTGCGGTACTCCTGCAGGGCTGCCACCGCCTCGGGCAGTGCATGCACGCCGTTGTGCACGCAGCCCCACAGGTCCACGAACAACGCGTCATAGCGGTCGGAAATCTCGGCCAGCGAGGATACGATCTGGGCCATCAGTGCACTCCGTCTTCAAAAAAGTAAGGCGGACCCATGGTCCGCCCATCCCGCGGCACCATAGGCCACGGCGCGTTAAATGTAAGGCGGAGGTGTCCTCCGCCCACCCGGTCACACCTTGAGGTTCGGAATGATCTGCTTCTTCCGGCTCATGATGCCGGGCAGCACAACGGTGTCCCCAGACACGGTCGTGTCAAAGCTCTTCTCGGCCACGCCCTTCACCCGGTCATTGGGGATCAGCATGGTGGCTTCCTCGTTCAAAATGTCGACGACGAACAGCAGAACCTCGTCCGCGCCGTCCTCTTTTGCCACGTCGACCATGGAGGCCATCAGGCTGTCCTTGCGGTCCAGCACCAGCTTGGGCGCAGTGGTTTCCAGCACGGACACGCGGAACTGCGTGCCGTCCACGGCGTATTCCTTGCTGTCCATGCGCAGCAACTCGGCGTCGGAAAACGCGGACACATCCGACTTCGCCTCGAACATCTCGGACGCATAGGCCGACAGGTCCACGCACAGATCCTTGGCCAGATCATGGGCAATCGCTTTGTCTTCCTGCGTTGTGGTGGGCGAGCGGAATTCAAGCGTGTCGGACAGGATGCAGGACAGCATCGCGCCTTTCACGCCTGTGGGCATCTGCGCCATGTCCTTGCCGATCATCTTCCACATGATGGTGGCGGTGCAGGCCAGCGGCTCGATCCGGATGTCGATGGGGCCCTTGGTTTCCAGCCCGCCGACCAGCTTGTGATGGTCGATGATGGCGGTGATATCCGCATCGTTGATGGCGTCGGGCAGTTCGGCCGGGTTGTTGGTGTCCACGATCACCACGGGCTGGTCTGTGTCCACACTGTCGATGATGCGCGGCTTGGGCAGGTCCCACTTCTCAAGGACAAAGGCCGCTTCGGTGTTGGGCTCACCCAGCAAGACGGGTTCGGCTGCGACACCCTTGATCTCGTTCAGGTACCACGCCCAGATGATGGGCGAGCCTGTGGAATCGGTGTCAGGGGATTTATGGCCAAAAACAAGCGTCGACATGCGAATGCGTCCTTTGAGAGGAGAGAATTTCGCGCCCTTATAGCAACCTCTGCTGACGTGTCACGGGGGCGGCAGGGGCGCAATTGTCGCGGCGGCCAAACCGGTGTATCATAGGGTCATCAACACGAGGAGTACTCTGAAAATGAACAATCTGGTCTGACCGCCACACCGTTCCGCGCCGCCTGTGCGCATTTTTCAGAGGAGTGTTTTCCAATGGACAAGCCTGCCTGACCCGCATTCGCGGGGATCGTTCTGCATTCTGTGCAGTCCCATCCATTTCAGACAGAAGGGGCACCTCATGCCCAGATCCAAGAAACCCGCCCGCAAACCGGGCGACACCCGTACCACGTCCAAACCTCGCCAACCGGTGGCTGAGCAGCGCAATCTGAAACGGCATCCGGATCATGCCGCGCGCGGTCAGATCAGGGGTGGCCGTCCGCCACGCTTCCCCGGGCGCACCGGCGGGCGATAAGACTTGCCAACGGCCCCGTGCGAGGGTTTCTTCGCACGGGCCAACCTTGTCGGACCAATCACGTGACCACCCGCGAAATCGACCTTTACCCCGCCGTCAAAGCTTTCCTTGAGGGGCAGGGATACGTGGTGAAGTCAGAAGTGGGGGCTGCAGATGTCGTGGCGATGCGCGGTGGAGAGCCCCCGGTTATTGTTGAGTTGAAGCTCGGCTTTTCGCTGGCCCTCGTGCACCAATGCGTCGCCCGAATGGGCGTCACCGATGACGTTTACATGGCGGTGGAGCGGGGCAAGGGGAAGCGGTTCCAGAAGGCGGTCAAGGACATGACGCGGCTGTGTCGGCGCTTGGGCCTCGGGCTGATGACTGTGCGCTTGTCGGATGATCTTGTGCAGGTCCATTGCGATCCGGGGCCTTACGCACCGCGCAAGAATGCAAAACGGCAAGGCAAGCTTCTCAAGGAATTTGCAGCCCGACAGGGTGACCCCAACGATGGCGGGCAAACCCGCGTTGGTCTTATTACCGCCTACCGACAGGACGCCTTGAAGCTGGCAATGTATCTTTACGAGGCGGGTGCCAGCAAAGGCGCGGACGTGGCACGCGAAACCGGAGTGACGCGGGCCACCACGATGATGCGCGATGATCACTACGGATGGTTCGAAAAGGTCGAAAAGGGGGTCTATGGCCTTACCCCGAAAGGTGCCGAGGCGGTGGCAGGGTCAGGTCAGGCCTTGGGCAGCTGAAAAGCGGGTCAAAAGGGCCGACGCTCCAACGCGAAGCCGCGTTGTGAGAGTTGGTTCAGCAATCCTGTTTCGCCGGACAAATGTGCCGCTCCTACTGCGATCACAATGTCCTCTTCGGCACGCTCGTCGATACGCTGCATCCACATCAGATTGCGCTGATCCAAAAGTGTTTCCATCATGTCATCGAACAGTGCCTCGAACTCTTCCGGGGGGAATTCGATCTGGTCGCGCGTGTAGACGCGGGAAAAGGCCAAAAGCGCGCCGTGCTGTTCTTCGAAATAGGCTGCGATGGTGGTGGCCATGGCATCGTCGACCGTATGCTCCATCTGTGCAACGAGGGGGAGAAAGCGCACCTGCTCTTCAATTGGGTCAGCTGCCAGCAGGTCAATGACCTCTCGGTGGGTCTCAAGGGCAGCAATAGGCACGTTTGCCTGCACGGCCTCTGCCATGATCATTTTGTCCAACCCAACCTTGCCTTCATGCAGGTCCGCCATGGCACAGGGGGCGATGGCGAGGGTCAGAGACAAGAACCACGGCTGGTACTTTGCCGCCATGAAAGGTGGAACGCCACGTTTCTGCGCTGCCTCTGCCAGAGCCGCCCATACCTCCGGCGATACGCGTTCAATCAGGCTGGGACCCTCGGTCAGAAATGCGACGGTCGGGTCGGTCGCGATAGTTCTCAAAAGTGCGGCTTCTTCGTCGCTCGTGATTTCGACCAGCAACAGGTCTGCGGTTTCGATGGTCGGGGCCAGGCGCCGGACAACAGGTGCCATCCGTGGATCATGCAAGTGCATTGTGCCGACCACCGTGATGGTTTGATCCCTGCGTGTTGCGCGCCAGTGATTGCCTTCGGCAAAGGGCAGGGCGGCCGTGCGGTTCGCTATTTCTGACTGCGCGGCGGGCTCGAGAAGCGGGCGGACATCGACGCCCGAGCAGGCCGCGTGCACCATCGCGGGCAACAGCAACACAAACGTATAGACAACATATCTGGCTAGTTTTCGCATCGTGCCCTGATCCCTTTTGGGAAAGGCTATGCATTAGGGTGGCCATTGCCAAGGTGACCGTGCAAATGCGCGGCAGATTTTGCAGTGTCACCCGGTTGACTCATGCCGGTCGCTTCCTTACCTACGCCTCGTTATCACTCGGATACGATGAGTGCTAACGGCCCCGAAACCGGGGTCAGGGAGTAAAACTTTGAGCCTCAAGGAGCTGCAAAGATGGCATTGAAACCGCTTCATGACCGCGTGCTGGTACGCCGCACGGAAAGCGAAGAGAAAACCGCTGGCGGATTGATCATCCCCGATAGCGCCAAGGAAAAGCCAAGCGAAGGCGAAATCGTGTCCGCAGGCCCCGGTGCCCGCAAGGACAGTGGTGAGCTGATCGAAATGGGCGTCAAAGCCGGCGACAAAGTGCTGTTCGGCAAATGGTCCGGCACCGAAGTCAACATCGACGGCGAAGAGCTGCTGATGATGAAAGAATCCGACATCATGGGGATCATTGAGTAAGCGCGCGTCGCTTCTCTGATCCTCTTCCCCACATTCTCAAAGGAGATAACACATGGCTAAGGACGTCAAATTCGACACAGATGCCCGCAACCGCATGCTGAGCGGCGTAAACATCCTCGCTGACGCAGTCAAAGTCACGCTGGGCCCCAAAGGTCGCAACGTGGTTCTGGACAAATCCTTCGGCGCGCCCCGCATCACCAAGGACGGTGTATCGGTCGCCAAGGAAATCGAGCTGGAAGACAAGTTCGAGAACATGGGCGCGCAAATGGTCAAAGAAGTGGCCCAGCGTACCAACGACGAAGCAGGTGACGGCACAACGACCGCCACTGTTCTGGCCCAAGCCATCGTCAAGGAAGGCATGAAATCGGTTGCCGCTGGCATGAACCCGATGGACCTCAAGCGCGGTATCGATCTGGCCACCTCGAAAGTGGTCGAAGCGGTTAAATCCGCGTCCCGCGAAGTGTCCGACAGCGCCGAAGTTGCACAGGTCGGCACCATCTCTGCCAATGGCGAAAGCGATATCGGCCAGCAGATCGCAGACGCGATGCAGAAAGTCGGCAACGAGGGTGTGATCACCGTCGAAGAGAACAAGGGTCTGGAAACAGAGACCGATGTTGTCGAAGGCATGCAGTTCGACCGCGGCTACCTGTCGCCTTACTTCGTGACCAACGCCGACAAGATGACAACCGAGCTGGAAGACTGCATGATCCTGCTGCACGAGAAGAAACTCTCGTCGTTGCAGCCCATGGTTCCGCTGCTCGAGTCTGTGATCCAGTCGCAGAAACCACTGATGATCATCGCGGAAGACGTCGAAGGCGAAGCGCTGGCGACCCTGGTGGTCAACAAGTTGCGCGGTGGCCTGAAAATCGCTGCCGTCAAAGCCCCCGGCTTTGGTGACCGTCGCAAGGCCATGCTGCAGGACATCGCGATCCTGACAGGCGGTCAGGTGATTTCCGAAGACCTCGGCATGAAGCTGGAAAACGTGACCATGGAAATGCTTGGCACCGCCAAGCGCGTTCAGATCACCAAGGACGAGACCACAGTCATCGATGGCGCTGGCGAGAAAGCCGAGATCGAAGCACGCGTTGCCCAGATCCGTGGCCAGATCGAAGAAACCACGTCGGACTACGACCGTGAGAAGCTGCAAGAGCGCGTTGCCAAACTGGCGGGCGGTGTTGCTGTGATCCGCGTCGGCGGCATGACCGAAGTTGAAGTGAAAGAACGCAAGGACCGCGTCGATGACGCCCTGAACGCAACCCGCGCTGCTGTGCAAGAAGGTGTTGTTGTCGGTGGTGGCGTTGCTCTGGTTCAAGCCGCGAAATCGCTCGACGGTCTGGAAGGCGTGAACAACGACCAGAATGTTGGCATCAACATTGTACGCAAGGCCATTGAATCGCCCCTGCGTCAGATCGCTGAAAATGCTGGTGTCGACGGTGCCGTGGTTGCGGGCAAGATCCGCGAAAGCGATGACCTGACCTTTGGCTTCAACGCGCAGACCGAAGAATATGGCGACATGTTCGCTTTCGGTGTGATCGACCCTGCGAAAGTGGTGCGTACAGCTTTGCAAGACGCCGCATCTGTTGCGTCGCTGCTGATCACCACAGAGGCGATGGTTGCCGACAAGCCTGCCAAAGACGGCGCACCCGCCGGTGGCGGCATGCCTGACATGGGCGGCATGGGCGGCATGATGTAAGCCACCCAAGACGGCACCAAGCCGACTTGTCATAATACTGAAAAGCAAAGGCCCCACGAGGGGCCTTTGTCATTTTTTGCGAATGAAATGCCATTAGACTTTCCAAAGATGCATCGAAGCCGGACGCTGATTTTATATCCGCAATACCGAAGAGTGCTGTGCGCCGGCCCTATTCACCCCCGACCCTTTGCAGTACGAAATCCGCCCGTTCCTGTACTGTCACTTTGGGAAGCATCACGACCTCGTAGCCCAAGTCTTGCAGTGAGGAGTTCAGCTGCTCGAATTCCTGAACCGCAGCCTTTATGCCATGGCGACGGTCTTCGTCCTGCACAAATATCTCCGGCCAAGGCGGGGCGAGGAAAACGGTCCTGTCATAATGCCTATGCGTGCCAATTGTATCCCTGACGCATGACCCTGAGGCGGTTTGCAGACCGACGGCCGCGTCTACCAAACCTCGGTCGAAAAAGATAAGACCCGTCTCGCGCTCAGCCATAATCAGATCTGATCGCGCCATTTCCATCGCGCGGCGGGCAAAGGCTTCTGGATTGAACCAAGGAAGCGCTGCCCCGACCCCCGCCTTTTCCTCGGCTACAATACGTCGTCCGGGCTCCGGAACAGTCGCAAAACCTCGCTTCCCAAGCTCTTCCAGCAAAGTGGACTTCCCGCCGGACGAACATCCTGAAATGAGAATGCGCCGGTTCATGGCATTCCCCGTTTTCTGCAAAAGGTCATATTTTGGCTCGTATCATAGTCACTCTGTATTGCATGCGCGCCAGTCCCAGCATGATGATGTCAAACGCTCCCAACCAACTCTTATGAGGTGCCTGGAAGGTCCACAGCCATCGCGGAAAGGCAGAGATACGCCCGAAATAGAGCTGCTCAAGTCTCAGCCATGTTGCGGTCTTGCGCGCACTTGTACCTTGCGCCACCCTTGGTCACATGCAGCGCGTCATGATCATAGGACAGCCCGGTTCGGGCAAATCGACACTTGCGCGTCGCTTGGGTGACAAGACATTCCTTCCGGTCATCCATATCGATCATATCCACTGGAAATCTGGGTGGGTTGAACGCGACCGTGCCGACAAAACCCGCATGACGCTTGAGGCCAGCAACCGGCCTGCATGGATATTCGAAGGGGGACACAGCAAGACGTGGCCCGAACGGCTTGCCCGCGCAGACACGCTGATCTGGCTTGATCTGCCACTTGGCCTGCGGGCACGTCGAGTGTTGTGGCGGACGTTGCGCTCTTACGGCAAGACCCGCCCGGATTTGCCGGACGGTTGCCCCGAACAGATCAGTCTGGAATTCTGGTCCTGGATATGGCGCACGCGCCACTCTGCGCGGGTCAACATGCGTGCTCTGTATGACGGCGCCCCTGCGGACAAGACCAAGTATCACTTCACGTCGAAAGCGCAGGTGAACGCGTTCCTGTCGGACCTCGGTACAGCGCTTGCGGTGGGAAACCTCGGCATTCCACACCGTTGATTTACGACTTCAGCCGTTCGGCCCGGACCATGACGACGAGACCAACAGACACCGTTACCGCAATAAACGCAATTCGCGATTGGCATCGACGGTCCAAAGGTCAACTGTCCCAGCAACCGCTGCGGCAGGAACGTAAACCCACCAGCGATCAGCAGCCCGGCAGCATAGAGTGACTGCATATGCGCCCCGTGCACTTGCATCCGGCGTGGACGTTGCCGGATCGCCCGCAGGCCCAGAAAGACTGAGATCAAAGTCCATACCGACAGCAGGTGGATTGGGCTCGGCCCACCGTTAAACAGCTCCGAGATGAAGAAGGAACTGACAGCGCCCACCACCATCAAACCTACCCACAGCCGACCCGCGATCCGGTGAGATCGCGTGCCCTTGGGACGCAACAGAACAAAAGCACCCAACAGAAGTGCTACGGTGACCGCGCCCAAGTGCACCCAAATGGCCGGTGTCATTTCCGAAATCAGCTCAAGGCGCCGCTCCATGCAGGGGCTCCAGATGAAAGGATTGGCAAAATCGTGATGGAGTGTTCGGTCTGGTACAAGCGTTTTTTGAACCGCCCGCCTGTCCATCCTTGGCGAAGGATGCAAAGTAGGACTATGCGCCTGATATTGCTTACTTGCCTCACCATGATTGCCTTTGCCGCCAATTCGGTTCTGAACCGAATGGCAGTAGATAGCGGGGCCATCGACCCGTCCAGCTTTGCGATGATACGTGTTCTGGCGGGCGCTGTGGCGTTGTGCATGATTTTGACAGTTCGCGGCGGTGGGTTGCCTTTGAGGGAACGGGGGCGGGTCGTCGGCGCTCTTAGCCTCGCAGCCTACATGATCGGGTTTTCGCTGGCTTATGTCACGCTCGACGCGGGCCTTGGTGCGCTGATCCTATTTGGGACGGTGCAGGTCACAATGTTCGGCTGGTCCGCTCTGCGGGGCGCCAACCCAACCATGCGACAGATGGCCGGCGCTGGTATCGCCTTTGTGGGTCTCCTCATCGCGCTCTGGCCCAAGGATGGTGCTGCCGGTGGCATCTCCGGTGCAGTGCTGATGGTGGTCGCCGGGCTCGGGTGGGCCGCCTACACGCTTGTTGGCAAAGGGGCCAAGGACCCCCTGGCGGCCACAGCCGCGAACTTCGTTCTCACCTTGCCAATCCTCGCTGCTCTGTTGCTTGGGGCGGGGCTGCACGCAGCACCATCCGGAATCGCGCTCGCCATCATCTCGGGCGCGGTCACATCCGGCCTTGGCTACGCCCTGTGGTACAGCATACTGCCTAGGCTCGCTGGGCAAGCGGCGGCCGTCATCCAACTGAGTGTACCGATCATTGCCATCGCTGGCGGCGCGCTCTTGCTTGGCGAAGCGCTCACACTCAGCCTCGCTTTTGCAGCGGCCCTTGTAGTCGGTGGTATCGCGGTGGCGGTCACCGCATCAATGGTTCCAACGGATCGTAGCTGACGCCCGGGTTGCCAAATGCCACGGCCCCAAGGCTGTCAGGTTTATGAGGCACCTGCGCCATTTCCTGCGCGGTCAGCCAACGGCGCTCGGTCACCACAGCCTCGCTGTCATGCCAGACTTCCGGGCGCAGGGTCCCGGGGACAACGGTGCAACGAAAGAACACCTCCACCTGATGAAACTGGCTGGGTGCGTCGTGGTATTCATTGACCAGACACGGCGCGCCGACCTCGATCGTCAAACCTGTTTCCTCATGCACTTCACGGGCCAGGTTCGCAGTTAGGCTGGCGCCCACCTCGACCCCGCCACCGGGGGCGCACATCAGGTCGCTCTTGTCGGTGTGCCATGCGTTGACAAGCAACAGTCGCCCATCTTCGACAATGACAGCACGCACGGCGAGACGCGGAGATTTCGGGCGCATGAGCAAACCTTTCCAGATGCGACGACGCGTTATCATTCCATAAGCGGCTCCAAGGGGCTATCTGAAAGGTATGAAATGGATTGCTGCCCTTGTTCTGGCCCTTCTGGCCACCACTGCCCGCGCCGATTGCGTGGTGTTGCTGCATGGCTTGGCTCGGACTGAAACGTCCCTGCTGGTCATGGAACAGGCGCTGCTTGCCGATGGCTATCGGGTTGTGCGGCCCGGCTATCCGTCAACAACCGAAACGGTAGAAACGCTCGCGCTTGACGTCATGCCCCGCGCGGTGGCGGCATGCGGTGACGACACCGTCCATTTCGTAACCCATTCCATGGGCGGCATCCTTGTCCGCTACTGGTTGGCATTTGCACAAAGGCCCGAAAATCTGGGGCGCACGGTGATGATGGGCCCGCCCAATCGCGGCAGCGAGGTCGTAGACGAGTTGGGCGATCTTGAAGCCTTTGGCTGGTTCAACGGCCCTGCGGGGCGGCAGCTTGGCACTGGTCCGGCCAGCCTGCCGCGCAACCTGCCCGCCGTGGACTACCCGGTGGGGATCATCGCGGGGGAGCAATCGCTCAACCCCTATTTCTCGTCCCTCCTGCCGGGGCGGGACGATGGCAAGGTGGCCGTCATCTCAACCCCGGTTGCGGGCATGACGGATCACCTCGTGCTGCCTGTCACACACACCTTCATGATGAATAATCCCAATGTCATCGCACAGGTCCTGACCTTTCTTGAGAATGGCAAGTTCGACCGTGACTTACGCTGGGTCGACGCGGTCTTGGAACAGCTTGGCTGCCCCGAGGGTGACTGCTTTGCCGGGGACGACGATGATCGCAATTGATCTGGTCGGGGGAGACGTGCTGATGCCCTCCGGCCTTGAAAAGACGCGCCTGTCGATGGCCGAAGGTGTCATCGCAGATCGCCCAAAGGGCCGAACCGTAGACCTGAGCGGCTACCGGATCCTGCCCGGTATAATTGACGTGCATGGCGACGGGTTCGAACGGCACATGGCCCCGCGCCGGGGCGCCATGAAACAAATGAACGAAGGCATCGTCGCCGCCGAGGCTGAGATCGCCGCCAATGGCATCACCACTGCTGTTATGGCCCAGTTCGTCAGTTGGGAGGGCGGGCTGCGTAGCCTGGAATTCGCGGATCAGGTTTTCAATGCCATGATCGCAACCCGCGGCGATGTGGTCACCGACCTGCGCCCACAACTGCGCTTCGAGACGCATATGCTTGATCTTTATGCCGATCTGCCCGCGCGCATCACCGACTGGCAGGTCGGGTATGTCGTTTTCAACGACCACCTTCCCCATGACCGTCTGGCCGAAGGGCGCAAACCGCCGCGTCTGACAGGGCAGGCGCTGAAGGCAGGGCGGAACCCGGATGTCCACTTTCAGATGCTTCTGGATATGCATGCGCGGGGGGGCGAGGTGCCACCGGCGCTTGATACCCTCTGTGCAACGCTCAATACACAAGGTGTGCAACTGGGCAGCCATGATGACCAGACGGCAGAAGAGCGCGCGACATGGCGGGCTCGCGGGGCGCAGGTTGCCGAATTTCCCGAAACGCCTGAGGCGGCAGAGGCCGCGCATCACGGCGGTGATCTGGTGGTACTGGGATCGCCCAACGTGGTGCGGGGCGGCTCGCACAAGGGCAACGCATCCGCCCTCGATCTGATCGCCATGGGGCTCTGCGACGCCATCGCGTCGGATTATCACTACCCTTCCCCGCGCCGTGCTGCGCTGATGCTGGCCAAAAGCGGGTTGATGGATTTGTTGGGTGCTTGGGCGCTGGTGTCGTCCGGCCCCGCTGCCGTGCTGGGCCTGACGGACCGTGGCACGCTGGAGCCGGGCAAACGCGCCGATCTGGTGATCCTTGATGATCGCGACCGGGTGGCGGCCACGATGTCAGGCGGCCGCGTCAGTTACATGTCCGGCGACATCGCGCAGCGTTTCGTGGCCTAACCGACAATCCGGTTCACATGGCCCATCTTGCGGCCTTTGCGCGCCTCGGCCTTGCCGTACAGATGCAGCGCCGTGGCAGGATCGCGCGCCAACTCAGGCACCCGGCCCATATCGTCGCCAATCAGGTTCTCCATCACCACATCCGCATGCCGCTTGCCATCGCCCAAAGGCCATCCGGCAATGGCGCGGATGTGCTGTTCGAACTGATCCACGACGCAGCCATTTTGAGTCCAGTGCCCGGAATTGTGCACGCGCGGCGCAATCTCGTTCACGATCAGGCCTTGCGGCGTGACAAACAATTCCACGCCCAGCACACCCACATAATCCAGCGCATTCAGGATGTTGGCGGCCAGCAGCACCGCATCGGTGCGTTGTGATGCACTCAGGCGCGCAGGCACTGTGGTCGTGTGCAGTATGCCATCGCGGTGCACGTTCTCGCCTGGATCAAAGCAGGACACAGCCCCATCTGGCCCACGGGCCGCAATAACTGACACCTCGTGGCTGAAGTCTACAAAGCCTTCAAGGATCGCGGGCGCACCTTGCATCTCGGCCAGTGCCGCTTCTGCGCTCGTAGGGTCCATGATCCGCACCTGACCCTTGCCGTCATAGCCAAAGCGCCGCGTCTTCAAGATGGCAGGCGTGCCGATTTGGGTCAGGGCGGTAGCGAGTGCGGCCATGTCCGGCACGTCGGCAAAGGGGGCGGTTTTCAGGCCCAACCCTTGCAAGAACTCTTTCTCCACCAGGCGGTCCTGACTAACCCGCAAAGCCTCGCGCCCCGGGCGGATCGGCGCGTGGTCTTCCAGCGCGTCCAGCGTCAGGGTGGGGATATTCTCGAACTCGTAGGTGACGACATCGACCGTGGTTGCAAATGCAAAGATCGCGTCATTGTCCTCGTACGGGGCGGTTGTCACCAAGTGCGCCACGTCACCCGCCGGGGGCAGCGCGCCGGGTTCATAGATATGGGTCCGAAACCCCAACCGGCTGGCCGCAACGGACAGCATGCGCCCCAACTGACCGCCACCAAGGATGCCAATGGTGGACCCCTGCGCCAGCGGGTCAGTCATCGCTTGGCACCTCGGGGATGGACGCCGAAAGGGCCTCGCGCCACGCATCCAGACGCGCAGCCAACGCCTCATCCGACACGGCCAGTATGCCCGCCGCCATCAGCCCCGCATTCGCAGCACCCGCCGCACCAATTGCCATGGTCGCCACCGGAAAGCCGCGCGGCATCTGCAAAATGGAATAAAGGCTATCGACACCGCTCAAGGCTTTGGTCTGCACGGGCACGCCGATCACCGGTACGCGGGTCTTCGACGCCATCATGCCCGGCAAATGCGCGGCCCCTCCGGCACCGGCAATGATCACCTTCACCCCCCGGTCCACAGCCGTCTTGCCATAGTCCCACAAGCGATCGGGCGTGCGGTGTGCCGACACGATCCGCGTTTCGTAAGGGATCTCAAGCGCGTCCAGCATCTCGGCCGCCTCGCGCATGGTGGGCCAATCGGACTGGCTGCCCATGATGATGCCAACAGGGGTTTGGGTCTGGGTCATTGTTCGCTGCTCTGAGGTCAGAAAACGCGCAATATAACCAGATCGGACAGGGTGGCAATGCCGACGCTCAGGCGATTATGTCCGGGGTCAGGCGGTCTTCGATGATCGCAATCTGATCCTTCAAGCGCAGCTTTTTCTTCTTCAACCGCTGGATGGTCAGTTGATCGCCGGTAGCTTTTTCCTGCAACGCCTGAATGGCCTCATCAAGATCGCGGTGCTCGCGGCGGAACACTTCAAGTTCAACGCGCAGCACCTCTTCTGTCTTCATGGAGATATCAGAAGGGGCATTCATGGCGCGATTCCAAGCAATTGCGGAGCCTTTAATATAATCACAACCCTGCGATACGCCTAGACCTTGTTCCCAATAAGGTTTCTGCCCATATTTAGAACATCCGCTGCCGCATCAGGGGCGGGTACTGACTGTCGCTTGACCAAAAGGACGTGTCGCATGACGAAAATGACCCTTGCCTCATACCCCCATATGCTGGGGTTCGAGCAACTGGAACGGCTGCTGGAGCGCACGGCCAAAAGCGCTGAAGGCTATCCGCCGTTCAATATCGAACAGACGTCGGACTTTTCCTACCGCATTACCTTGGCCGTGGCCGGATTTGCGGAAGAGAACCTGTCGATCACCGTGGAAGACCGCCAGTTGGTCATCCGTGGGCGCCAATCCGAAGACACCGAAGAGCGCGTTTTTCTGCACCGCGGCATTGCCGCTCGCCAATTTCAACGTAGCTTTGTACTAGCTGACGGGGTCGAGGTGGGCGAAGCGATCATGGAAAACGGCCTGCTGCACGTCGACCTGACCCGCGCCAAGCCCGAGACAATCGTCCAGACGATCAACATACGGAAAGGATAAGTCATGAACACGCCCTATGATTTGAACGCCGATGTGGGCCGTATGGTCTATGTCAAACCCATCGACATCGACGCCTTGCCACAAGAAGTGCAGGATCAGGCCGAGGGGCTCGACCAGCTTTTCGCCGTGCACGATGCCGAAGGGCAGCAGCTGGCCCTGGTCGCTGACATGAAGCTGGCCTATGCGCTCGCGCGCCAGCACGACTACGCGCCTCAACCTTTGCACTGATGCTAAAGAATTTGGCCCGCGGCTTCATGCTGTGGGCTGGATCCAGCGCCACACAATGTGGCGTTGCTTGGTTGTATCCCAGACGCCATGATACTGACGCACTTTTGACTACCTCCACGCGCCGATCGCGAAAGGAATGCACGGGGTGCACCGAGGTCTTTGGCTTGACCCCCGCCGCCTGCAACGCGCTGTTCGGGACTTGTTCCGGGATTATGAAGCGGTGCGTAAGTTTGGCAGATAAGGGGACAGGCCGTGAGCTTCGATGTGGATTGGGTGGACGCCTTTACCGACAAGGCCTTTGGAGGCAACGGCTGCGCTGTCGTGCATGACGGCGCAGGACTGGACGACGCCACCTGCATGGAATTTGTCCGCGAAACGTCGCTCGTGGAATGCACCTTCACCGGCCCGTCAGACGTGGCAGACATTCGGGTACGCTACTTCCTTGCCAGCCGGCAAATCCCTTTCGCCGGTCATCCTACCGTCGCGACGGTCGCTGCACTTCGCCATCGTGGTCTGATATCTCACGGTCCTTTAACGCTGGAAACCGGCGCGGGCATCGTTCCGGTCGAAATGTCAGGCACATCCGTCCGCATGACCCAGATCGCGCCCACATTTGGCGCACGGCCGGACGCCGCGCTGGTTGCCGCTGTTGGTGGACTAAGCGCGGACGACATCATCCACCCGCCTCGCGTCACGTCCACCGGGTTGCCTTTCACGATCACAGTGCTCAAAGACCGCGCAACATTAGAACGGGCACAATTCAACCTTGGTGCGTTCCAAACCTATCTGGAAGCGCTGGGTGTCCATGGCACCGATGTGATGGAGCCATTCTGGTGCACGCTCGAAGGGGCCACTGACCAGGGCGACACCTTTGCCCGCCTGCTCATGGCCCCGCCGAGCCCGGCCGAAGATCCGTTCACCGGCTCTGCCACCGGCGCCATGGCTGCCTATCTCTGGTCCGAAGGGTTAATTGAGAGCCCGAACTTTGTCGCTGAACAGGGCCACGGCCTTGGCCGCCCGGGTCAGGCAAAGGTCGAAGTGCTGGGCCCACGCGACGCCATCGCTGGCGTTGTGGTCGAGGGCCGCGCCCACGTCCTGATGAGCGGAACGCTGTACCTGTAAGGCGCATTTCAATGCGCCGCCCAATCTGTCCCCGCGGGGACAAACGGAAAAAGGCGCACAAAGGTGCGCCTTACGGGTAAGGCGGAGGTGTCCTCCGCCCCTCCGGTCATTTACTCAGCGGCAATCAGCCCCATGCTTTCCAGCTTCAGCAGAACCTGGTGCGCACAATTGTCCACATCGACATTCTCCGTCTCAACGCTGAGCTCGGGGTTCGCAGGCACGTCATAAGGGTCGGAAATTCCGGTGAATTCCTTGATCTTGCCCTCACGCGCCAGCTTGTACAGACCCTTCCGGTCCCGGCGCTCGCACTCTTCGATGGATGTGGCCACGTGGACTTCGACAAAGGCACCAAAGCTTTCGATATCCTCGCGCACGGCTCGGCGGGTCGTCGCATACGGCGCGATAGGCGCACAGATCGCGATGCCACCGTTTTTGGTGATCTCTGATGCGACATAGCCGATGCGACGGATGTTCAGATCGCGGTGCTCTTTCGAAAAGCCCAGTTCAGACGACAGATTCTTACGGACGATATCGCCATCCAGAAGGGTTACGGGACGGCCCCCCATTTCCATCAGCTTGACCATCAACGCATTGGCGATGGTGGATTTGCCGGACCCGGAGAAGCCTGTGAAGAATACGGTAAAGCCTTGCTGCGAACGTGGCGGCTTGGTGCGGCGCAATTCCTTGACCACCTCGGGGAACGAGAACCACTCGGGGATCTCGAGACCCTCGGCCAGACGGCGGCGCAGCTCGGTGCCCGAGATGTTCAGGATGGTGATGTCATCCTTGTCCTTGATCTCGTCGATGGCCTCGTATTGGGCGCGTTCCTGCACCCAGACCATGTGTTTGAAGTCGACCATCTCAATGCCCATTTCCTCCTCATGCTCGCGGAACAAGTCCTGCGCATCATAGGGGCCATAGAAATCTTCGCCGGCCGAGTTCGAACCGGGCCCCGCGTGATCGCGGCCCACGATGAAGTGAGTGCAGCCGTGGTTCTTGCGGATCAGACCGTGCCACACAGCCTCGCGTGGGCCCGCCATGCGCATGGCAAGGTTCAGCAGGGACATGGATGTGGTGGCCTGCGGGTACTTGTCCAGCACAGCCTCATAGCAGCGCACGCGAGTGAAGTGATCGACGTCGCCGGGCTTTGTCAGACCGACAACGGGATGGATCAGCAGGTTGGCCTGGGCTTCACGGGCGGCACGGAACGTCAGTTCCTGATGTGCGCGGTGCAACGGGTTGCGGGTCTGGAAGGCCACAACCTTGCGCCAGCCCATTTTGCGAAAATAGGCGCGCAATTCGTTGGGCGTGTCGCGGCGGCCGCGGAAATCATAGTGCACAGGCTGCTGGATGCCTGTCACGGGGCCGCCGAGATAGATGTCACCGGCAGTATTGTGCAGGTAATTCACGGCCGGGTGCGCGCTGTCATCAGCCCCGAACACCTTTTCCGCCTCATGTGCCTTGTTGGGCGTCCAGCGGTCGGTGACGGTCATGGTGGCAAGGATCACGCCTTCTTGGTCGCGCAGGGCGATGTCCTGACCGATCTCAAGGCCATCGGCAAACTGTTTGTTCACGTCCAGATTGATGGGCATGGGCCACAGCGCGCCATCGGCGGTCCGCATCGTGTCCACAACGCTGTTGTAATCGGCCTCTGACAGGAAGCCCTTCAACGGGTTGAAACCGCCATTCATCAGCAGTTCCAGATCGCAGATCTGGCGCGGGGTCAGGTCCCAGCTCACCAGCTCGGCGGCGTCCATCTTCATCTTCTGGGCACTGTCATAGGAGACATACAGCTCAGGGATCGGAGCGAGGTTGTTTTCCATCAATTTGGTCCTGTGTTTCAGGGGGTTAAGCCCTGACGTGGTGCCGGTCAATTCGGCAAAAAGGGCGTCATATTCCGCGAATTTGCGGGCAAGGAACTGGTCGGTGAGCCGGTTTTTCTCTCCGGCACCGCGGGGGGTGAGCGCATAGGAAAAGCGTTGCCTCTTGTCGGGGCTGTCCATGCCGCCGACCTGCACAAAACCCGCTTGTGTCGCTTGTTTGAGCAGGGCATTGAGACGCCCCAAAGACACACCGATCGCCTGGGCCATGGCGCGTTGCGAGGCACTTGGAGCCTCGTCCAGCTGGCGCAGCAGGCGAAAGAGCTGGTCTTCGGCCTCAGGGTTGGGTTTGGGGGCGGCGGACATTACGCAGACCTATTTACGTTCACGGGTGAACATATGTCGCAAAAAGTCTGTTCACGCCAGAACAAACTTTGTCGCAGAGCGGAAATCCGCAATTGTGGTAAATGCGTAACGGACCGGTCAGACCATACGCGGCTGACCGGTCTTGAACACGCTGATATCTGCGGCATCCATCAAAGGCACGGTCGCAAGGGGTGCCTCGCGCCCGCGTAAGTTCAGCGATACAAACGCATCCTCGGACGCGGTCAGCCCGGCGGCTTGGATCACATCAATGGAAATCAATGCCTGGGCGCCGCGTGCCTTGGTCTCGCTTTCCAGTCTTGAAGCAATGTTGACCGTATCCCCGATCAATGTGCGCGGGGCCTGACCTGCTGCGCCAATCTCACCCAGCACCACATTGCCCAGATGCACTCCAATGCCGATCGCAACCGGGGCGCTGCCTTCACCTGCCAGCTTGTTATTAAACGCTTGCAAGGCCGCGCCAATACCTTGCACCGCCTTGATCGCCGCCTTGGCCGACGCCTCTGCACTGTCCGTTTCAAACACAGCCATAAGCCCGTCGCCCATGTACTTGTCTACCGTGCCGCCCGCGGCGTTGATCGGGGGCACAATCTCGTCAAAGAAACGGTTGAGCAGATGCACCACGTCATACGGCAATTGCCCATCCGTGCGCGCCGTAAATCCGCGCATGTCCAGAAAGAGCACGGCCAACTGGGCCTCTTTCCCTTGGCTCGCATGGGCGCGGCTTTGCTTGCCGTCACGGTCAAAGACGCGGAACACGCGCACCGACTGCGTGGGCCGGACCTGGCAGGCAAGCCGTGCATTGGGCGGCGCGCCGACAGCGGCAAGACTGCGGGCTTCGGCTTCGGACGGGGCGGGCAGGTTGTCCAACCCGTCTTCTACAATCACCCTGCAAGTGGTGCATCGGCCGCGTCCACCGCACAGAGCGGTATGCGCCACTGCACTGGTGCGCGAGGTTTCCAGAATGGTCTGTCCGCGTGGTGCACGCACGCTGGGGCCGTCCACGTAATGAATGCGAATAGGCCGCGCGATGGCCGCAATGATGCGTCGCGCAAGAAAGGCTGTGATAGCGATACCTAGGATCGCCCATACCGCATAGGTCATGTTTGTCGAGGCAGTGGCGAGTGCTGCAAAGCCTGCCGCATCGGGCCAATTCCACGCCGCATGCGCCACCTGTTCAGCTTGGCTGTTACTCAGCAGCCCGTCGATGGTGCGCGCAAATGTCACAAAGCCCACAAGTGCAAGGATTGGCAGCGTCACGGCCACCCCAATAAGCCATGGTACCCAGGCGCGCCACCACGCCGTCAGCCGCAGCCACATGTGCAAACCAATGGCCCCATGCACCCACGCGATGATCATAAGGGCCGCTTGCCCCCATCCGTCTGCAGTGCCCCAAATCAGACGGTTGACGTATCCGAACATCGTGGTCACGCCCAGCATCTCATGTGCTGCGCGCGTATAGATCAGGTGATCAACCAGCATGATCGGTATCAAAAGGCCCAAGCTGATCTGCACCCAGTCCGTCAGCGGCATGCGCAAGGTGCGCGCCACCACCACCTTGCCCAGCGACAGGACCATGTGGGACAGCATCGCGCCCATGATGATGACAGTCCCTGGATCGGACCGGATCACCCACAGACGCGCGGCCTGAAAGGCGTCGAAGGCTGTGGGGGAAATCAGTATCACCGCCAGATTAAGGATGTGCAGTGTGAGATACAGCATCAGGATCAGTCCGCTGACGATCCTGACCTTCGTTGCCCAACTGCCGCGCCAAATCGCGTGCGCCATGCCTGCACCTTATTCTGGTTGTTGGTCGCAGCGTGGCGGCCTCGGGGCTTGGGGTCAAGCGTGGGGCGTTGCACCCGCAGCTCTGCCGGCCGGTGTAGTATCAACGGTCAGAAGAACGGACGCGTTACTCGGCTGCGAGGTCCGCGCTGTCTTCATTTTCCGCTAGGAACCGTTCGGCTTCCAGCGCGGCCTGACAGCCCATGCCCGCCGACGTGATCGCCTGCCGGTACTGGTAGTCGGTGATGTCGCCAGCGGCAAATACGCCGGGGATCGACGTTTCCGTGCTGTCCGGTTTGGTCACCACATAACCGCCCATGTGGGTTTCCAGCGTGTCCTTGACCAACTCGTTGGCAGGTGCGTGGCCGATGGCGATGAACACACCCTTGGCGGGGATGTCCGTGATTTCGCCCGTCTTCACGTTCTTCACCTTGACCCCTTCGACGCCCAACGGGCTGTCGGTGCCGTACACCTCTTCCAACTGGTTGAACCACAGCGGTTCGATCTTTGGGTTCTTGAACAGCCGGTCCTGAAGGATTTTCTCGGCCCGCAACTCATCCCGGCGGTGCACCAGCGTCACCTTGGAGGCGAAGTTGGTCAGAAACAGCGCCTCTTCGACAGCCGTGTTGCCGCCGCCGATCACGACGATCTCCTGTCCACGGTAGAAGAATCCGTCACAGGTGGCACAGGCCGACACGCCAAAGCCTTTGAATTTCTCTTCGGACGCCATACCCAGCCACTTCGCCCGCGCACCTGTGGCAAGGATGACGGAATCGGCCACGTATTCGGTGCCGCTGTCGGATTGCGCAACGAAGGGACGCTTGGACCAATCAACAGAGGTGATGATGTCGCCGATGATCTCGGTGCCCATCGCCTTTGCATGGTCCTGCATGCGGATCATCAAATCAGGGCCCTGCACCTCGGTGTCGCCGGGCCAGTTCTCGACCTCCGTGGTGGTGGTCAACTGTCCGCCGGGTTCGATCCCTTGGACAAGGATGGGCTTCAGCATCGCGCGGCTGGCATAGACGCCCGCGGTGTAGCCCGCAGGGCCGGAACCGATGATCAGAACCTTGGTGCGCTTTGTCTCTGCCATGATGACCCCCGTCGGTGATGTGAAAGCCCATCCGATATAGACGCGCCGGGCACGGGTTTGAAGCCAGAAAACGGGGAGCCGGTTTGCGCTATCTGCAAGGCTTCCGTTTCTTAATGTTGCGCGCTTGTGAAACTTTATTGCGCGCGCCTGCATTGTTGCTATAACAACCGCAAATTCAGGGGGCACACCATGGCAAGCACGCGACTCGATCCGATTGACCGAAAGATTCTGGCAGAGTTGCAGGCCGATGGGCGCATGACCAACGTGGAACTGGCAAAGCGCGTGGGCATCTCGGCCCCGCCGTGCCTACGCCGCGTGCGTACGCTTGAAGAAAGCGGCTATATCCGCGGCTACCACGCAGATGTGGATGCGCACGAGTTGGGGTTCGAGGTTCAGGTGTTCGCCAATGTAGGTCTCGCCAGCCAGGCCGAAGCTGACCTGAGCGCGTTCGAAGACAAATGCCGCGCGTGGCCGTTGGTCCGCGAATGCCACATGCTGAACGGTGAGGTGGACTTTATCCTTAAATGCGTGGCCCCCGACCTGTCGAGCTTTCAAAGCTTCCTGACGGGTGAGTTGCTGACAACGCCCAACGTCGCCTCGGTCAAGACATCGCTGGTGATCCGGCAGGCCAAGGATGCCCCCGGCGTGCCGTTTGATGTGCTGGAAGAGCGGTTGGCGAAGTCGGCCTAGCCCACCATATCCGGTTCCGGTGCGCGCGGATGCGCCAGCGGTCCAAAGTCTGTCACGTGAGCAATGTGCGGGAACATCGACAGGAACAGGTCGCGCTGTGCATAGGTCACCTGCTTGGTTGCATTCAGCCCCGGATGGAAGGTTTCCGCTTCGATCCCTCCGACATTCACCGCGGCGTGTCGCGTCAGGCAGATGTGGAAAAGACGTATGGGCGTAGGTGGCACGACCTCGATCACGTTCACATTGTCCACGAATTCCGACGCCGGGGTTAGGACCGATGCGCCGCCGGTGGTGCCGCGCAGATGCGCCGGTGTTTGCAGCAGTCGTGCACCGGGACCGACGGTTATGAAAGACGTTGGACGGTTCTGACCAAAACTGTCCGCCATCACGCGGATCAGTGGCATTCGCCGTCCGGTATCTGACGGCACGAAGCTGGACGATCCGATCCAAACCACTTGTGCCGGTTGTCCGGAAGAGGTGTTCAGCCAGTCTCCGGGCAGTAGATCCTCAATTGCGATGCCACCGTCGGGGGCTTGAAGCACGACACCACGGGCAAAAGCCGAGAATGCGGATTCGAACAGGGGCAGGGCCGGGGCCTTGAATGTGGCGATGCTGCGCGTTCCATCGGCGCGCAGAGCGGCAACCTCGAAGGTGCGCAAAGGGATATCTGTCCGTGTCATGGGGGCAGTATATCGATGGTCGCGCGTGCGCGGTATGCGCAGTGCAGCAGGGGACGTCATATGTAACCTCGTCGTACTGGTCACATCCGTGTCGGCCCCCACCGACGACGACAGATGGAGGGTGTCCATGTGTCAAAGTGATGGAAAGTAATTCTGAAATTTGCCGCAAATTGTCAAAGTATTGGCGACATAAACCGTAAACGGTGCACCAATAGGACGCCGAGGGCGGCATTGTTCACTGGCAAAAGAGTAGGTTTGCCACAATCTGATTCGAGATCAGGCCGACTTGCGCTGCTCTGACGCGGCTTTGCGTTTTGCAATATAAACCGCGCGGCGCGCGCCTCGCGCCCATGGCAGCTGTGGTGTGTCCTGCTGGGCGGTGTCGGTGACGGACTTGATGAAGCGTGCGTTTGTCATGGTCTATCCTGTGCTCAATTATCTGGGTCTGAATGCCCGTTGAGGACAACAATGACGACGCAATTGGGCAGGTTTGGGGCCGGTACCAAGAATTTTCGGAAAATCTGAAACGTGCGGTGGCGGAAATGTGACCCCGCGCAAACGCTTTGTTTTCAGGGCTTAGACACGCCAATTGGTGTCAATCTGGAAACAATGGGACGGCAGCATGGCAAGTTGTGCCCGAATTGCGCCGCAATCAAAGAACGATGGTTGAAATCAGTCGTCCGTAGTCGGGGTCTTTGTCATGCACCGAGCGACGATAGGAATAGAACCGGTCCGGATCGAAATACGTGCAGTGCCGTGTCCATTCCGCAGACGCGATACCTGCGTCACGCAGGCGCATCAGGCCATAGCCTGGCAAGTCAAAATGCATCCGGTCTCCGTCACCGCCTGCGAAAAAGCGGGTGTTTTCTGGATCTTCATCCAGAAATACATCAAAGAATTCCGGTCCGACTTCGTATGCACGCTGACTGATGGTGGGACCTATCACAGCATGGATGGCGTTCCGGGCAGCTCCAAGCGCCACCATAGCATCGACCGTCGCTTCCAAGATGCCGGCTTGTGCCCCTTTCCAACCCGCATGAGCAGCGCCGATCACCTGCGCCTTTGCATCGGCAAGCAGAACAGGTTGGCAATCTGCTGTCAGAACAGACAGCGCCACCCCGGGTGTCGCAGTGACCAGTGCATCCGCCTTCGGCTTTGGGTCAAGCGGAGTTGTAACCGCAACAGCATCTGCAGAATGGACTTGGTGCACCCCCGCCAGCTTTTCCGCGCCCACACCCATGGCGTCAGCGGCCCTGCTGCGGTTGATGGCGACGATCTCTGTTTGATCCGAACTGCCGGTCCCGCAATTGAGACCGGAAAAAATGCCCGACGATGCGCCGCCCTTGCGGGTGAAAAAACCGTGCCGGATCGGCGAAAGGCTGTCAGCAGTCAGGATTTCCAGCGTCATATTTCCAGTCCGGGCGGCGGGGCAGCGGTTGTGGGGAAAAGCCCCAGCACCTTGAACAGGTTTCCCATTTCCGCGGGGTGCGTCAACCGCCGATGTGCCGCGACATGCGCTTCCAGTGCCGGACCGTCCAGTTTCGCGGCTAGGGCCTGTGCCCGGGCGGTGATGCCCAACCGCTCGAGAAACACGCCTTGTGGTGTGATACGAGTGTGCGCTGCTGGGGTGGCGGACTGGGCCAACGCTTCGAAATCCACATGGGTGGTCAGATCCGCTTGACCCGGATCTGCAAGGGGATCGGTGGGCTCATGGTGCCGCAAGGCTTGCAGGGTGTCGCCCAGCGACCGCCAATCACCGTAGTCGATGATCAGAGCCGCACCGCCATGCGCTTCGATCCGGGCGCCTATGGCTGACAGGATGGATGGTGCGGAGGGACATACCTCCACCAACCAGCCGTTTTCGGTGTCATCCAATCGGTGGTTCAGGCTGGCTTGCGGCCCAACAGGCGACAGCCCAAAGGACAGTTTACCTGCATCCAGCCCCACACAACGCTCGCGCCACCCCGCGCCATCGCGCTGAAATTGGCGAATGGGCAGAGCATCAAAGAACTCGTTTGCCACCAGCCAAAGGGGCGCTTCGGGCAAATCATCTGGGGTCTCCGCGTATGTTACCTCATGGCCTGCCAGCGTTTTCCGTTGCACGTCGCGCAGCGTGTCGGAGGCTTCAACCAAGGTGATCCGTGCGGCCCCAAGGAACCCCGGTACCCGCGCCGTCGCCCGCAAGATGTCGGCCATCAACGTTCCCCGCCCTGGCCCCAATTCTGCCAGCGTAAACGGAGACGGCGCCCCCTGATCCAACCAGCTTTGGGCTAGGCTCAGCCCCACCAACTCGCCAAACATCTGGCTGATCTCCGGCGCAGTGGTAAAATCCCCTTCGGCCCCAAGCGGATCGCGGGTGGAATAGTAGCCATAGGTTGGATGCAACAACGCCTCGGCCATATACTCGGCCACCGTGATCGGCCCCTGCGCCGCAATCCGCGCAGCCAAGTCATCGCGCAGGCTCATGCCAGCACAGCACGCCGCCGTGCTCGTGTGATCAGGAATAGACCCAGCAGGATCATGGGCAGCGACAACAGTTGGCCCATCGTCAGCCCATAGCCCCCGATATGCCACGCCAATCCCAACGGGTTCCCGTCCGAGATAAACTGCGCATCTGGTTGGCGTACAAACTCAACGGCAAAGCGGCTGGCCCCGTAGCCCAGCAAAAACACTCCCGTCATAAACCCAGGCCGTTTGAACCCCTCGCGCCGCCACGCCAGCCACAACAGGACAATTAGCAGGACAAAGCCCTCAAGGAATGCCTCGTATAGCTGCGAAGGATGCCGCGCGCAGGCCCCTACAATATCGGGACAATACTGCGCCGCCTGACCGGGGAATACGACGCCCCAAGGCAGCTCCGTCGGCCGCCCCCAAAGCTCTGCATTGATAAAATTCGCCATCCGACCCAGCAACAACCCCGGCGGAACACCCAAAGCCACAGCATCGGCCGTGGTCAACAACGGGGCACCATGCCGCCGCGTGTAAAGCCAAAAGGCAAGGATCACGCCCAACATGCCCCCATGAAAGGACATGCCGCCCTCCCAAATTGCTATGATGGAAAGCGGGTCGTCCAGATAAGCACCGGGCTGATAAAACAGCACATAGCCAATGCGCCCACCCAACAGCACGCCCAGGATGATCCAGGTCAGCATGTCCTCGGTCTGGCCAGGGGACAGCGGGGGCGTCTGTCCGGGCCAAAGGCGCGGCGCTTTCAGTGCCATCACCACCAACCGCCAGCCAATGATGATGCCCACGATGTAAGCAAGCGCATACCAGCGCAGAGCCAACTCGAAGCCGAAGATCGAGATCGAAAAAATCTCGGGAGAGATATCGGGAAAGGGAAGGGCGCCTGTCATCTGCGTCTGAATGCCTCTGCTTGAGGGGCAGGTCAACCTTGCCCCTGTGCTCGCTCATGCCCATATAGGGGTCAGGTTTCAAAGGACACGACATCATGCAAGCACGCGGCAAGATTTTCGACGACATCTCGCAACTGATGACCAACGCAATGGGCGTGGCCCAAGGCGCGCGGGACGAGGCCGAGACAGCGATGAAATCCATGATGGACCGATGGCTGGCGGACCGTGACTTCGTCACGCGCGAAGAATTCGACGCCGTGCGGGCCATGGCGCAGAAAGCCCGCGAAGAGAACGAAGCGCTCAAGGCTCGGATCGAAGCCCTGGAAGGCAAGTAGGCGTTCCCACAGTCTGACACAGTGAAAGCCCGGTCCACGCCGGGCTTTTTGTTGGCCGCACGTCGCGTGATTCGGCGCATTTAACTTGCTGATACGCATTGGCGAACTTCCGCTGGCATCTGCAGCCTTGAGCGGTGGCGTGCGCCGCACGCTGGGCAAAGGGCGATACCGTGATAAGCTGACCGAGAGTTGTGCGATCAACAGCCTCAGAAGTGGATCCGTAATGTCCTTCAAAACCTCGTCCCTTGCTTTGGTGCTTTCTCTGTTGGCCACAAGTGCTGTCGCGGACCTGATCGTTATCAACGGGCGCTACATCGTCGCCAAAGACAGCGTGCGGGGCTACTTCTACCGTCAAAGCGATCAGCGTACGGTCTTTGATGTCCGGTGGAATGATTGGTCCACCCAGTACCGCTGCGAGGACGAATACGACCGCAGCCGGGTCGAGGCCGCATCGCTGAATCTGGTCCTGCAAATCGGAGACGCCCGCGCCATGGATTTTGCGGATTTTCTGGAAAGCGAAGGTTTTGTGGACTGCGAGAAGTTCTGATGGACGGCAGGGTAGAGACCCAAGTACCCGCAGGGCATTTTTGTTGAGATCGCCAACCGAAGATGATTGCAGGGCAAGGCTTTCGTTTGAAGCAGTCTGATCTTTGCAGATCTGCAGGGCATTTTTTCGCCGCGATAAACCGCTGTGCTCTGGGAATGGGATCGCCGAAATACTGGTCCGGTCCGAGGTGCTTGCGCGCGTTCAATTCCGCTGTGTGAAGCAGTGGAAAGTCGATTTTCATGACCTTTGCGCCCCATCCGGGATATCGAGAACGATAGCCTCGCCAATAACGTGCCAAGAGCCTGTCACGCGCAGAGTATCCGTGAAAATCGAACGCTATTTTGCCATTCGTCACAAACATATGGGTCCCGGTGAAGCCTTCGTCCGGGACAATCCACTCGCCGAAAAATCCATCAATTGGCGGGTCTTCAAGAAATACACCAGCCAGAATATGGCAGGCTCCGAAACCGAAGAAGATGCGGTCCGGCTGGTTCCAGCGCCGTTCGGGGTGATTTTTTATGCCGGGAATTGGCCAATACATTCGTGCGATCTTAGCCCTTGCCTCCAAGGCATGCAAAGCCGGTTTAGGTGCTTATTGCCATGGTCAGTCGCTACGAAGAATTTGATCGCGGCTTGTCGGTGGCGCCAAAAAAGTCGCGCCAGTCAATCATGCAAACTGGAAGCGGGCTTGTCAGGTAACATGCAACTGATGAGTTGCAACGCGTATCAAAATTCATAGTCGACCCCCGGCGATACTCTTTGGAGTGTTGGCGGCGTGAGGCTTGCTTACGCGTCGAACAAGCCGCCCACGAGATATGCGATGGCCGCGGCAATCCCACCGACAATGACTGTTTCAAGTGCGGTCAACCAACTGGACCGCAATGACCAGACACCGCGCAGGGCGCCAATCAGGACGAACACCGCAAATGTCATGACGAGCGAAACGGTAAACGCATCGTCCAGATTCAGAAGGTAAGGCAAGAGCGGCACAAAACCGGCGACCAGAAAGGCAAAGAACGTCGCCAATGCAGCGCGCATTGGTGCAGGCGCAAGCGGTGATACGCCGTATTCATCGACCAACATCATGTCGATCCACGCGCTTTCGCGGCTGCAAATCGCATCCACAGCCTGTTCCAAGGGTGCGCCGGACAGACCCTTGGCCGCAAGTATCTGGTGCAATTCTTCGCGTTCGCCGTCCGGTGCACGTTGGATATGGTCCGCTTCAATGGCGCGCAGGCGTGCGACGTCCTCGGCCTCGGCCCGCGTGCCTGCAAAGTTGCCTGCGGCCATCGAAAATCCGTCGGCCAGAATGTTCGCAAAACCGAGTGCAATAATAACCGTGTGGGAAAAGCCTGCCCCTTGAACACCAGCCACGATGGCAAGCGTCGTGACCGCACCATCTATCCCGCCATAGACAAGGTCCTTGAGCACACTGGGTGTCTTGGCCTGCTGCAATCGTTTTGCGATCGCGTCTGCGCTGTGGTCGTGGATCGGGGGCAATTGTCGTGTCATGCTTGTACGCCTTGATTGGAGGTACGCCACATCACGATGCCCTTGATGAGTTCCGGCAGGATGATGAGCGGTGCGGCTAGAAGGCAAATCGTCCACCAATGACCCGGTGACAGGGGCACTGTGCGCAGCAGGTGTTGCAGCGGCGGCCAGTACACGGCGAGGACCTGCAACCCGACGCTGACTGAAAACGCAAGAACCAGAACCGGGTTGGAAAACCAGCCGATTGCGCTGACTGGTCGGTGCAGCGAGCGAAAGGCAAAAACGCTGACCTTTTCGAAAATCAGCATGGCCGTGAATGCGGCGGTGCGCGCCAAATCCACACCCAGCGGCATGAACGTATAGAACACCCACAAGCTCGCCGATGCCGTGTAAATGCCAAAGACCGCGATCAGCGCAAAGCCGGACCGCCCGAGGATCGCTTCGTTGGGCTTGCGCGGCGGGCGCTGCATCTGGTCGGGCTCTTCCTTTTCCAGCCCCAGTGCCACGGCCGTTACGCTGTCCGTGATCAGGTTCATCCACAGGATTTGTGTGGCCAGAAAGATCAAAGGCCCCCCGATCATCAGGTTGACCATGATCGCAAAGACTTCGCCCGCGTTGGACGACAGCAGGTAGCGCACGAATTTGCGCACGTTGTCGAATTGGCGGCGGCCTTCGCCAATGGCGTTCACGATGGTGGAAAAGTCATCGTCCAACAGGATCAGGTCAGCCGCACTTTTCGACACTTCGGTCCCGCGCACACCCATGGCCACCCCGATGTTGGCCTGTTTCAAAGCTGGCGCATCGTTGACCCCATCCCCGGTCATCGCCACGATCTGGCCGTTGGCCTGCAATGCCTTGACGATGCGCAATTTGTGTTCGGGCCGTGTGCGCGCAAAGAGCACGTCGCCCCGCAAACGCGCTGCCAGCGTTTCAGCATCCATCGCGTCAATGTCCCGCCCTTCAATCAGGTCGGGTTTGCCCAGCCCGATCTGGTTCGCGATGGCGGCAGCGGTAATGGCCCCATCGCCGGTGATCATGATGACGCGGATGCCTGCCGCACGTGCAAGGCGCAGGGCCGGTCGGATCTCCGCCCGTGGGGGATCGATCATGCCGACGAGGCCAAGAAAGGTCAGCCGTGCCTCTTCCGTGTCGTGTTGGCCCGCGTCGCGCAGGGCAAGTGATAGCACGCGCAGACCATCCTGAGCCATGGACTGGTATGCTTGTGTGATCAGGGCCGCGTCGGCCGGTGCCAGTTGACGTGGGCCGCTTTGGGTCATGATGTGGGTACAGCGCGCCTGCACGACCTCTGGCGCGCCTTTGACGAACAATCGGACGTCGTTCCCGTCCCGCGCCAGAACGCTCATGCGCTTGCGTTCGCTGGTGAACGGCGTTTCCGAAATCAGGCTGCCTTGCGCCACTGGCGGCGCCCATCCCTTGAACGCAAGCGTGACGAGAGCGCCCTCGGTCGGGGCACCGATCATATGCCAGTGACCATCTTCGTTTTGCAGCGACGCGTGGGTGCAGGTCAGGCTCGCTTTCAGGATATCGGCCAGCACGGCGTCATGCACCGCGCGCACAGGCACCCCGTCAGTTTCGATGTGACCTGTGGGATCATACCCTTCGCCGGTAACGTCATAGCTCCGGTCGACCGTCCAGACATGTGTGGCTGTCATTTGATTTTCGGTCAGGGTTCCCGTCTTGTCCGTACAAATCACCGATGCCGCGCCGAGCGTTTCGACCGCTTGCAACCTGCGCGCAAGCGCCTTTTTGCGCGCCATGGCCGACGCACCGATGGCCAGCGTAATGGTGACAACTGCGGGCAGCCCTTCGGGCACCATGGCCACGGCCAGCGACAGGCCGGTCATGAACATCTCGAACAGGGGGCGACCCGCAATCAGGCCGATGCCGACGATAATGGCGGCGACGGCAATGGCGGCGATGCCGATTTGTTGCGCCAGTTGGCCCAAGCGCATTTGCAGGTTTGTCTTCTTCTCGCCAACCGTGCCCGTCAGCTTTGCAATGTGTCCGAACCGGGTGTTGTGGCCGATCTGTTCCACGACACCCAGCGCGCGGCCCTCGACCAGCGCCGTTCCGGCAAAGAGCTGGCCCGTTTCGTCATCGCCGCCTTCAGTCTTGTCCACTGGAACGGATTCTCCGGTCAGCACACTTTCATCCGCGCGCAGTTCGGTGCCGGACAGGATGTGCAAATCCGCCGGCACCGCCGCACCGGGCGAGATGATGACCACGTCGCCCGGTACAAGTTCGCGGGCGAGGATATCGACCTCGCGCCCGTCCCGGACCGCAATCGCATGAGGTGTCAGCATCGAGCGCAAGGCATCAAGCGCCGTTTCGGCGCGCCACTCCTGCCCAAACCCCAAGGCTGCATTCAGAAGCAGCACCAGAGCAATCGCCAGCGCGTCGATCTGTTCGCCAAGGGCCAGGGCAATCAGGGCAGCGGCGGCAAGGATCAGGACCAGCATGCTGGTGAACTGGCGCAACAGGACGGTTGGCCAGCCGGGAGGTTTCTGGCGCGGCAACTCATTCCAACCGTGGATCTGCCGCAGCGCGTCAATCTGGTCCGATGTCAGTCCATTGGCGTGCTGTGCAGATGCTTGCGTGTCGTGCATGTCACGGCCTCCGGTGTCGCGTGTAACCGCTAGCAGGAGGGCAAGGCGCAACTATTGAGAAAGATCAATCAGACGAGGCCCGGTGCACGATAGTGTCCCCTCATCACGTTTTGATGGGAGATCGAAATGCCAACCAAAGACCCTTCAAAGACACTTGGAACCGTACCTCTGACCGAGGACAACCCAGCCACCAGAATGGCAAGTGATGCCGCAGCCCTGCAAGATCAGGGGCTGAAGGCGATGTCGCAATTTGGCATGGCTTGGGCCGAAGGTCTGAGCAACATGGGCAGCGAAGTGCTGTCATTCGTTGCGGACCGGATCAAGGAAGATGTCGCAACGCAGCACAAGCTGCTGCATTGCAAGGATGTCGCCGACTTTCAGCAAATCCAATCAGAGTTCATGCAAAAGGCCATTGACCAATACACGGCCGAAACCGGCAAGCTGGTTCAAATGAGCCAGGAACTTTACCCCAATACCGTCGGCGAGGATGACAAGGCAAACTGACGCCTTACCCAAAGACATAAGTACCCGGCGCCGGTCCCAGTGACTGGCGCTTTTCTGTTTGAGGCTTGCGCAGTCCGCTGCTGTGATCGGCCAACCAGGCTGACCATTCGGGCCACCATGATCCCTGCACAAGTTCGGCGCGTTCCATCCAAGCGGTTGCGGGCACATGATGCTGCCCTTCGGTCTTCGTGAGCAGCCGGTAGTGGCGGTTCTTGTGCCCGGGCTCGGACAGAACACCACTGTTGTGGCCCCCGGACGTCAAGCAGAAGGTCACGTCTGTATCCGTCAGCAATTGCAGTTTGAAGACGGAGGACCACGGCGACACGTGGTCGGCCTCGGTCGCAAGGCAAAAGATCGGCATGCGCAGATCGGTCAACGCAACGTGTCGCCCATCAACCTTGAATTGTCCCTTGGCAAGGCGGTTTTGCAGGAACATTTGGCGTAAGTATTCTGAATGCATCCGGGCGGGCATCCGCGTGGCGTCGGCGTTCCACGCCATGAGGTCATTCATAGGTGTGCGTTCGCCCAGTAGGTAATGGCGCACGACCCGGCTCCAGATCAAGTCGGTCGAACGCAGCATGCGAAACGCCCCGGCCATCTGGTCCGCGCGCAGATACCCTTGGGTCGCCATGATATCTTCGAGAAAGGCCACCTGGTTTTCGTTGATGAACAGCGAGAGCTCACCCGGTTCTGAAAAATCCACCTGTGCGGCCAACACAGACATGCTGCACAAGCGTGCATCGTGGTCGCGCGCCATAGCAGCGGCCCCCGCCGCCAGCAATGTGCCGCCAAGGCAGTAGCCCACTGCGTGCACCCGGCCGTCGGGTCGCGGTGCGACATGATCCAATGCGCCAAACAGACCGAGGGACAGGTAGTCCTCCAGAGACAGGTGCGCGTCGGTCTTGTCGGGGTTTTTCCACGATATGATGTAAACCTCGAACCCCTGATCACGCAGGTATGCCACCAGTGAATTGTGCTCCGACAGATCGAGGATGTAGTATTTCATGATCCACGCGGGCACGATCAGGATGGGTTCCGCCTGCACCTTGTCCGTCGTGGGGCGGTAGCGGATCAGTTCGATCAGCCGGTTCTGATATACAACATCGCCTTCAGTCACCGCGATGGTTTCGCCGACGCGGTAGTCGGGATGAACCTTGGGTGTCTGGCTGATGATCTGGTTGAAGTCTTCAAGCCAGTTTTGCCAACCTTGCACGAAATTCTGGCCGCGCTGTTCCAGTGTCTTGCCCAGTACATCCGGGTTGGTGAATGCAAAATTGGCCGGTGATATCGTGTCGAGGATTTGCCGTGCGGCAAAGGCGACAATGCGTTGATGCGCAGGATCGACACCGGCGATGGGGGCGGTGGCCTCTTGCCACCATGCTTCTTGCAGATGAAACCAGTGGCGCAACTGAGTGTAGGGCGGACGGTTCCATGCCGCGCTGGCAAATCTCTTGTCCGGTCCGGCTGCCTCAGTACCTGCCCACGTTGTCGCCCACGCTTCGAACGCTTTGCTCCAACCGCTGGCGACCAATTGCATCTGCCGTTCGGGTGACCCGACCAAGTGCAAGGCCCAGTCCAGCCACGCGGTGCTGAGTGCTGTGGGCGACAGCCCACCGGTCGAGCGCCCGATGGCGCTGTGCAGGATGCGGTCAAGGTTTCTGTCAGCTGGGTCGTCGGGCATTGTCGGTCCCCCTAAAACGTGGTGCGTTCTTCGATCAGCGCACCGTCGGTCAGATCATCGCGCGGGTGTTCGACGATGCGCATTCCCGGCTCCAGCCCGCTTTCGGCCACCGCATAGCGCCCGTTGCGGGCTCCCAGCGTGACAGGCACCCGCGTGACCCGGTTGCCATCGGCGCGAAACACGGCCCACCCGTCACCCAAACGGAACGCCGCACTCAAAGGTACCAACAGCGCATCCGCCTCTTCGTAGGTGACAACACGCAGATACACGGCAAACTCATGGCCCAAATCGCGCCGATCATTTGCCGGTGTTTCAATGTCAAATATTACGTCGACACGCTGTTCTTCGATCCCCAGCGCGGAGACCTTCATCCGGGCCGCGGGTTCGATATAGGCCAACCGCGCCTCCAGCGGCGCGCCGCCCCAGCGTTCAACTGTGGCCCGCGCCCGGTTTGGCAGGCCCACCGCGTCGGAGGTCAACATGTCGGCGACCAGTTCAATTCGCGTCGGATCCCCGACAGTCAGCAGGCGCTCTCCGGCCGTGACCGGGCGCGCGCTGACTTCATCAATGTCCAGCACAACGCCATCTGATGGCGACATGAGTGACACACAACAATTGCCCATATCATCGTCACCCGACGTCTCAACCAACGCCGCTTGCGCGCGGCGCAGCCCCCCTTGTGCCTGCGCGATCCGCGCATTTGCAGCCTCAAGCGCCGCATCCGCGATGGCGAATTGCTGTTGCGCCTCCTCCAACCGTGTGATGGTGGCCACGCCGCGTTCGACCAGCGCGCTGGTGCGCTCGAATTGCGAGGTGGCGTACACATGGTCTTCTCGCGCGCGTGCCCGTTCTGTCTCGGCCACGTGCAAGGCCGCCTCGGCCTCGCTGACTGACGCTTCGGCTTGCAGACGCGCACGGGCATCCAGCAGGCCGGGTGCAATCGGCTCAACCAGAGCGACCACCGTTTCGCCCGCCACCACCGCATCACCGACGCGCACGGGCGAGCGTTGCGACAGACCGGCAATGGGGGCGGACACTTCGAACACTTCGACCACGCGCGTGGTGCCATCGACGTCCACGGTGATTTCGAAATGACCGGTTTCGACTGTGTGCAGATCGACCGGGACGGGCTCCGGGCGGAAGGTCACAAACACGAGCCCCCCGACGATTCCGGCCCCGATCAGGCCAAGTATGATGTTGCGACTGGTCTGTGCCATGGTGTCACTCTCTGGTTTTCATCACGGATACGAGGTTGATGCGGTCAAGCTTGCGCCGCACGATCAGCACGGACACAAACGCAGCGCTCAGCACGATCAGGCTGGCCGACGCAAAGGTGGCCGCGTTTACCACAAGCGGCATGCTGTAAAGATCGCTGGTGTAGCTTTCGGTCAGCAGCTTCGCCACGCCCCAGCCGATCCACCAGCCAAGGGGCTGCGCCAGCACCGCCAGCAGCATGATCTCGCCCACCAGTACAAAGCCGACCTCACCCCGGGTGAAGCCAAGGATGCGCAGGCTGGCCAACTCGCGCGCCCGTTCCGACAGCTGGATGCGCGCGCCATTATAGGCAACGCCGACGGTGATCAGCGTGCCAAGGATGGCATAGATTGTGGTGGTGATCAGGATATTGCGGCTGATCGTTTCTTCAAACCCGGCGCGATTTTCGGCCAGCATCGCGCGCCCGGCAAGGCGGGGCAGGTCCTTGAGGCTGTTCTGGAACGCAACGTTGAAATCGGGATCGAGTGTCACGTTCACGATTGCCACGCGCGGGTCTTGCTGGAAGAGCCGATTGGCCGTGGCCTGATCCATATACGCCCCCAACCCGAAAAACTGCGTGACCAACTGCGTCACGGGCAGGTTGTAAGTACCTTGATGAACGCCAAGAAACTTGGCCTCGATCACATCGCCGACGGTCGCGCCAAGCTGTGAGGCCAGGCGCTCAGACAACATGATGCCACCCGGTGGGGCGTCCACGATCTGCCCTTGGGCTGATACGATGCGGCTGAGGTTCATGCCGGGACGCCGGGCCTCGACTGTCGCGCGTTTGCTGCGATGTTCAAAACGCAAAACGGCTGTCATCACCTGCTGCCCTTCGGCCTGCAGTACGCCCGGCAGGCGGCTGGCTTCGGTTACGGCGTCCTCGGCCATTTCGTCGTTGAAGAAAAGGACCGCATGTTGACGGTTCGACTGATAGAACGCCGTGTCGATGATGAGGTCCAGCGCGTCGGGAAAGAAGTTGGACGACACGAGAATACCGACGGCCAAGGCCATGCCCAGCACGCTCAGGCTGGCGCGGACGGGCCAGCGGATGATGCTGCGCAGGATCATCATCGTGGGCTGGCTGATGCGGATGGCGTGCAGCGCGCGGTCCACCCAACTGGTGCCAAAGTTCGGCGGGGCCGGAGGCGACATGGCGGTGGCCGGGGCCAAACGGGCCGCCGTCCAGGCCGAACGGGCCGCACCGGTCCCTGCCGCCAGCAAGCCCAGCACCCCGGCAACCACGTAGGTGTTCCACGACACCGAATAGATAAGGTACGGGAACTTCAGGAAGTCCGCATAAAGCTGCGCCAATTGGTAGCTGAGCCAGCTTCCCGCCACATAGCCAATCGTCACCCCAACCACACCTACAAGCCCCGCCAGCAGCAGATAGTGCATCAGGATCGCGCCATCGGAATACCCAAGCGCCTTGAGCAACCCGATCTCTGCCCGTTCCAACGCCACGATCCGCCCCATCACCATGTTCACAAGAAATATGGTGATCCCCAGAAAGATCGGCGGGAGAGTATAGGCGAGGGTTTCCAACTGCGTGATTTCCGCATCGATAAACGAATTCGACACCTGCTCTGTCCGGTCAATCGCGCCCAATGCGCCATACGGTTCGAGCAGCCGGTCCAACTCGTCAATCACGGGATCGACCCTGTAGCCGGGGCGCAATTTGACGGTCAGATTGTTGAACGCGCCTGTGCGGTCGAGTGCGGCGGCCAGCGCATCTTCGGGCATCCAGATCACGCCGAAATCTTCATCATCCGGGATCAGGCTGCCGGGGCCGATGGTGTAAATAAACTCGGGCGACAACGCCCAGCCGGTGACGGTCAGGGTGCGCTTGGTGCCATTGATATTTGCCGTGAAGGTGTCGCCGGGCCAAAGGTCATTCGCCTCACCAAAGGGCGCGTTCAGCACCACGGCATCGGTCGCCGTGGCGTCGGGCCAATTGCCAAGGCGCAGGATCAACTGGTTCAGATCGGCGCCGTCGTCGGGCAAGGACGCGACAAAAGCAACGGTGGCGTCCACCTTGGCTGGAATATCCAGCGTGGCGTAGGTGGTCACACGTGCCTCGGCAGAGGCGATGCCGTCGATGTCACGAATTATTTCCAGCATCGCGTTCGGCGCGCGTTTCAGGTCAACAAAGATGTCAGCAAAGCGGTTGCGTTCGTAATAGGTGGTTCGCGTCTCCTCCAGCGCGTCGGACATACCAAAGGACATCAGCAGCACCGCAACACCGGCACCCAGCACGAGGGCGATGGCCAGAAACTGGGACCAGAGCCTGCGAAAATCGCGCATGAGCTTGAGGTCGAGCGCTTTCATGCCACTCACCACGCGATTTCGGCCGGTTCGAGCCGCGTTTCGTTGATGTCGATGTTCGCGATCTTGCCGTCCTGAAACCAGATCACGCGGTGGGCCATCTTACGGATCTCGGCGGCGTGGGTGATGACAACCGTTGAGGTGCCAAGCTCCTCGTTCACCTGCTTGAGCACTTCGAGCACCTGAATGCCAGTTTTGCTGTCGAGCGCGCCGGTGGGCTCATCACATAGCAGGATTTCAGGGCGTTTCGCCACAGCGCGGGCGATGGCGACGCGTTGCTGTTCGCCGCCCGACAGCTGGGCTGGAAAGTGGTCCATTCGGTGGGCAAGGCCGACACGGTCCAACGCCTCTTCGGGGCGCATGGGGTTACGGGCCACATCGGTGACAAGCTGGACGTTCTCGCGTGCCGACAGGCTGGGTACAAGGTTATAGAACTGAAAGACAAAGCCGACATGGTCGCGCCGGTACTGGGTCAGCCCCCTGTCGCGCAGGTTGGTCAGTTCCAGATCGCGAAACCAGACCCGGCCTTCGGTAGCGTGATCCAGACCCCCAAGGATGTTCAGAAGCGTTGACTTGCCGCTGCCCGATGGGCCGAGCAACACCGTCAACTCACCTGCATAGAGATCAAGGTCGACGCCATCGAGTGCATAGACCTTAACCTCGCCGGTGTCGTAGACTTTGGTCAGGCCTGCGGTGCGAAACACCCTGTCGGCCTTCATGCGGCACCGATGGATGCACCGGGTGCCATGGCCGTGGCAAAGCGAGTGATTTGCCGCGTCATCTCTTCTGTGCCGACGAATTTGCTTTGGATACTCACATGCGCGACCAAGGGGCGCCCAAGTACCGCTTCAGCGGTCTGGGCGTATTTGACCTGCTCCACTGATCTGCCACACGTTGTCAGCAACCCAACCGGAATGCTGGTACCGGCAAGCGTTTCCAAGACGCTGCGACCGGGTGGCGCAAGTTGATCTGCCCAAATCGGCCCGGCCACAACGATCCAAGGACGTTTTGCCGGTACAACATATCCGGTGCGCAGTCGCGGGGCATTGGAGCGCCCTACATCCCAGATCGCGCGACACATCCACAGCAGGGGCACCCGGTAGCGATTAACCTCGATCGGCACGATCTCGGCCCCGGTGATCTGCGCGAATGCCTCGGCGGCGCGGCGGGTGTTCCCTGATTTTGAGTACCAATAGATGGCGGGACGTGGGGTGTCAGACATGGTTCCGGCTCCTTTCGGCCCCGGTTTACTGCCGCCAGCAGATCCAGGATTGAGCAATGTCAATTTGACCGGCCAATCGTCATGGCAAGCAAAAGCCATATCAACCGCAAGGAGCCAAGATATGCCAGACGCGCTGCCAAAGACCATGAAAGCCGCCGTCGTGACCGAGCTGGGCAAACCGCTCGATATCCGCGAGCTGCCCGTGCCGAAAATCGGTCCGCGCGATGTTCTGGTGCGCGTGCGCGCGTCGGGTGTGTGTCATACCGATCTGCACGCGGCGATGGGCGATTGGCCGGTCAAGCCGGTGGCTCCGTTCATCCCCGGCCACGAGGGTGTGGGCGAAGTCGCAGCACTGGGGCGGGACGTCACCCATCTGAAAGAGGGCGACCGCGTGGGTGTCCCGTGGCTGCATAGCGCCTGCGGCAGGTGCGAGCATTGTTCAGGCGGGTGGGAAACCCTGTGCGAGAGCCAGCAGAATACGGGCTATTCCGTCGATGGCGGCTATGCCGAATTTGTGCGTGCGGACGCGGATTACGTCGGTGCGTTGCCGGACAGGCTAGAGTTTGGCCCTGCGTCACCGGTGCTGTGCGCAGGCGTCACAGTCTACAAGGGCCTGAAAGAGACTGAGGTGCGTCCAGGCCAGTGGGTCGCGATCAGTGGGATTGGCGGGCTGGGTCACATGGCGGTGCAATACGCCAAGGCGATGGGGATTCATGTCGTGGCCGTCGATGTCGCTGACGACAAGCTGGCGCTGGCCAAGGCGCTGGGCGCGGACGTGACGATCAATGCGACCACCACCGACCCGGTCAAGGAGGTAACGGACCATCTGGGCGGCGTGCACGGCGCGCTTGTGACCGCCGTCAGCACACAGGCGTTTGCGCAGGCCACCGGCATGCTGCGGCGCCATGGCACGATGAGCCTTGTGGGCTTGCCGCCGGGCTCTTTTCCCTTGCCGATCTTTGACGTCGTTTTGAAGCGGCTCACCATCCGCGGCTCAATCGTGGGGACACGTCTGGACCTGGCAGAGTCGCTCAGCATCGCGGCGGATGGGCTTGTCGCGACACATTTCGAGTGGGACAGGCTCGAGAATATCAACGCGATCTTCAACCAAATGAAAGCCGGGCAGATCACTGGACGAATTGTCTTGGAAATATGATGTGCATGGGCGTGAGGTGTCATCTATGTGATTTGATATCCATCAAGTTCACGGCCCTCTGCACTCGCTATGGTCAGGGAAACAACAAAGGCGAGCATGCAATGACATCCCACTCCAATCTCTTCACGAGCCTTGTGGCAGCGGCGTTGCTGACCGCCTGCGCCCCCGATACGCGCGACCCCGATATCAGCGTCGAACGAGGCAAGCAGCTATATGACCAGAAATGTGCGGCCTGTCATGGCGCGGATGCTGTGGGGGCGGGTCCGGAATCACTTGGCCTTGGGACACCGCCACCGGATTTGACGACGCTCAAGGCTCAAAACCGCGGCATCTTCCCGCAGAACTTTGTGATGAGTGTGATCGACGGGTTCGATCGGCGCGATCACCTCAATTCGGTCATGCCAGAGTTTGGAAACGAAGACCTTGGGCCAAACGTGCAGGTCGAAGATGGGGGCGTCTCAACTCCCATCCCCTCAGACCTGATTGCGTTGTCCGCCTATCTGGAAAGCATCCAGCGCTGATTTTTCAGGTGCTGGCCGCTTGCGCGCAGTCGCGGCAGACAACGGCATAAAGCACAGCCCGCAGGCGCGCATCGGAAATCGGGTCGCCGCATTTCTGGCAGGTGCCATAGGTCCCGTCAGCAATGCGCCCGAGCGCATCGTGCAACAGCGCTGTCTCCTTCTGAGCCACCAGGCCGACTCCTTCAAGCACCTCGTCATCTTCGAGATCTACGGCCTGTTCCCCGAGGTCCTTGGACTTCGGAAGGTCAAGTTCGGTTTCGATGTCTGACAGGCGCGCGCCCAGTTCATTCAGGCGCGCGTCGATCAGGGTTTTGTATGTGGCAAGATCCGGCATCCGTTTCCCCGCCTTTCACGTCTTGCAGGTTGAAATGCCAACCACGCGGTAAAGTGGACAGAAGCGGATGAAAGCTGTGGCGATCAGAACCACACCAACTCCCATCGAAACATATGCCGCTAATCCGCTGTCCCAGATGGGCGGAATATTTCCCAGCGGTGCCATAATCAGTATCAAGCCAATCAAGGCTCTGATCAGTCGATCGGCGCGTCCCAAATTCGCTATCATTGTGGTTCCCCTTTTTGGTCAGTGAATACGCGGTATCGCCTCGGGTGAAACGACAGCCAACAGTGTCTGGAGACGTGAACTGAAGGCGATATAGAACAGATCCCGGAACGCGGGATTGTCGTGTATCAAAGCGCGACAGGTTTCGAGGCTCATGCTCAGAAGTCGGAGGTCTTGCGCGACGCAAATGTATGACTTTTCGATGTCCGATTTCAGGACAAGGGTGGGACCACAGATATGCGCGGCAAACCCGGATCTGGATGCGGTGCGCACCGCACCGGACAGGACGATGGCCAAATCGGCCCGGTCATGTAACCGCATCGGGTGACCTCTGGTGATCGTATCCGTCATGACGCATCCGTGCTGTTCCAGACCGCAACCCACGAGATAGCCCAGCTCGTCACTGATAAGATTTTCCCCCAGCATAGTGCTCCATTCCGCTCTTTTTTCTGCTTTTGACAAACCTAGCGCGTCCCTGCGCGTGCCCCTTGAGATTTGTCAAAGTGGATGGGCCGCGTATTCAGCGCAGCTGGTAGTAGACAAAAAGACTTGCAGCAAAGCTGATGAGGACAAGCACGGAGTCGACGCCTACAGCGCCGACCTTGGGCTTGCGTCGGATCAATAGCCCCGTAAGGAAAATCGCCGTGACAACAATGGCAAACCCAAGCGACGCGATCACCATGGGCGCATCTGTTCTCAGGATCGGACCGTCGCGGAACAGGATGTCCGCGGGAAAGACCAAGACCAGCATGATGAGGTTGCTGCCAAATATGTTGGAAATGGCCAGCGTATAGGCCCCCATGCGAACGGCCGTGATGCTGGTGGTCAGTTCGGGCAACGAGGTCGCAGCGGCCAACAGGGTCACACCCACAAAGCTGGTGCCAAGCCCGGTTTGCACAGCAAGCCGTTCCGCGCTGATGACAAGCAGGAAGCCAAAAACGAGGATCGCTCCGCAGGCGATCAATGCCTGAGTGATGAGGTTCGGTGTGGAGGCATCCGCCAATCCGGTGGGGGCCGGGAAGGGCAGGGGATCCGGATCAGGCAGATCGACCGGCACCCAATCGTTGGCCCCGTCATAGGTTCGCAGCAGCCACAAGGCCCCAGCATAGACCAGCGCGATGATGACAGAGCCGATGCCGACGCCTCCGAAAGACAGCGGTTCGCCCAGCATCAGAACCACGATTACGACGCCAAGCATCAGCACCAGAAGCGTCGCTTCAAGTGCGTGGTTGGCTTTGCGCGGATAGTTCGTGATTGCCCCGTGCGCCCAGAAATCCGACATCGCAAGGATCGCGGTTTGCAACGCGATGCCGCCGAACAGGTTGTTCAACACCAGCGCGCGGGCCTCTTGCACGGCGGCGGTCAGGGTGGTGGCAATCTCGGGCAACGACGTAGCCGTGGACAGAAACACAAGACCGACCACTGATTTGGCGAGCTTCATCCGGTCCGACAGGGCGTCAGCCAGATAGGCCAGACGCGCGCCTGCCACCCAGACGGAAAAGGCGCTGATGGCAAAAGTGGCAAAAGTCAGCGCGAGCGTACCGGTCAGGTGTTCCATGCCGTCCGCTTACGCCTGCGGGCAGAGCATGTGCTGATATTTCTCAATTCGCCCCGCAGCGCATCCGGGTTGAGCGAAATCAATGGCGCTGGTTGAGCCGGGTTTATCGTTGGGGAAAAAGGACGGTCGCCATGTTTTCAAACGCCCGAACCATCGTCACCCTTTTTGGATTTGATATAAGGATTGATCCAAGTTGGGGCCTGATCGCTGCCTTGATTACATGGAGCTTGTGTCAACATACCTTTCCCGCTGCCCTGCCGGGTTTGTCGCAGTGGAGTTATGCAGCAATGGCCGTTCTGGCGATGTTGTTGTTCTTCGCGTCACTGGTGGGGCATGAACTGGCGCACGCCGTGACAGCCCGTCGGTTTGGAGTGGAGACACGGCATATCACGCTGTTTTTGTTTGGTGGCGTTGCTGAACTGGCTCAAGAGCCGACAAAGGCTGTGCACGAACTCTGGATCGCCGCCGCGGGCCCGGCAATGAGCTTCGGTCTCGCATTTACCTTTTGGACATTGGCGGGTGCGGGTGCGGTCCTTGTCGGCGCCGGGCCGGTGGTCGCAGTGTTGAACTATCTGGCTTTGATCAATCTGATCCTCGCGCTGTTCAATCTGCTCCCTGCCTTTCCGCTTGATGGTGGGCGTATCCTGCGTGCTTGGCTGTGGCGGCGTAGCGGTGACATGCTGGCCGCAACGGAAACAGCGGCGCGCGCTGGCACGATCCTTGCCTATGGGCTTATGGGATTGGGTCTGCTTGGGTTGTTTCAGGGCGCGATGGTCAGCGGGTTCTGGCAAATCCTCATCGGGGTTTTCGTTTTGGCGGCCGCGCGCAGCAGTGTCGATGCACAGCGGACCAAGTCCCTATTGGGCGACCGGACGGTCGGCCAACTGATGACTGCAGAGACTGTGATCGTGGATCCCAAGGCGACCCTTTCCGCTTTGGTCAATCAGGTGATATTGGCGAAGCGGATCGGCTTTGTGCCAGTGGTCGACGCAGGTGTGCTTCTGGGCCATATCGATACAGGTGTCTTGTCGAGCATCGACCGCGAAAATTGGGCCAACACAACGGTGGGCGACATCTTCGTTGATCTGGACCCCAACAATTGCGTCCCACCGGACCTTCCGGTCTTGGAGCTATTTGAACGCATCGCGCAAACCGGGCAGCGCAAATTTATGGTTGTCGAAGGCCGGCGGCTGCTTGGTGTTATTACGCTATCTGATTTGACCCGGCATCTTGGCTTGCTCGCCAGCCTCGGCAAGCAGGCCGGGACAAATACGGCGGCGCATGTCTGACGGTCTTGCCTTGACCCAGATCATGTCGGTTTGTTCAACTTGGTTCAAAGTCGCATGAGGCAATTGGGAAAAATTCGTGGATCACAGCCAGGATACAGCTCTGTTGACAGCCCTGATGGAGGCCGCGGCCGATGCGATCATTGTGGCCGACGACCATGGTCTGATGCAACGAACCAACCCCGCAGCGGATCGGTTGTTTGGGTACGATGAAGGCACGCTCATTGGGCAAAGCGTCAACGTGTTGATGCCAAAGGTTTTGGCCGATTTACACGATGGCTTCATGTCCCATCATCTCAAAACAGGAGAGAAGCGGATCATCGGTATCGGTCGTGATGTCGAAGGGCAGCGAAAAGACGGCACGGTGTTTCCGTTGCATTTGTCAGTTGGTCGCGCGGATATCGCTGGCACGCCAATGTTCATCGGCATCCTGCACAACCTCACCGCACGCCGCGCTGCGCAAGAGGCCCTCGCACGGTCACAACGGCTGGATGCGGTGGGTCAACTGACCGGCGGAATTGCCCATGATTTCAACAACCTTCTCACCGTCATCATCGGCAACCTCGAGCTGTTGCAGATGCGGGGCGTGGACGAGCGACAGACCGATCTAATTGATGATGCATTGGCGTCGGCTGAATTGGGCGCTGATCTGACCTCTCGCCTGCTGGTGTTCGCGCGCAAGGGTGATTTGAAGCCCACGCGCGTCGATTTGCGCCAACAGTGCCGCGATGCACTTGCGATCCTTCGGCGCACCATCGGAGAGCGGTACACCATCCGTACCGAGTTCGCCAAAACGCTGAGTGCGGTGATGGTTGATCCGGTGCAGCTACAATCTGCGCTGATCAACCTTGCCTTGAACGCGCGGGACGCAATGCCAAACGGTGGTGAGTTTCTGATCTCGGTCGCGGATGTGAGAATCGACGACGAATACATGGCGCAGGAAACCGATATCGAACCCGGGGACTACGTCCGGTTGTTCATCAGTGACGATGGCGAAGGCATGAGCATCGATGCGCAGCGCCGCGCGTTCGAACCCTTCTTTACCACCAAGGCCGATAAGGGTGGCACAGGCCTTGGGCTGGCGATGGTGTACGGTTTTGTCCGACAGTCCGGTGGGCACATCACGCTCTACAGCGAACTGGGGCACGGCACGAGTTTCGGCCTGTACTTTCCAGCACTAAAAAATACGAATGCGGCGAAAGGAAAACTGAGTGGTGCAGAGGCAAGCGACATGCCGTTTGGGACCGGGCAAGTTGTTCTGGTTGTGGAGGACAATCCGCGTGTGCGCAGGCTGTCGATAGAACGGGTACGTGATCTGGGCTACAAAACCGAAGAGGCCGAAAATGGTGACGAGGCCTTTGCTTTGCTGTCTGCCGGGGCGCAAGTGGATCTGGTGTTCTCCGATCTGGTCATGCCTGGCACGCTCAACGGTTACGATCTCGCGGCAAAAGTTCGACAAGAATTTCCCCACATCAAGATCTTGCTGACCTCGGGTTATGCGAGCGACGTGATCAGCGGCAAGATGGGCGGCAGCGCGGACGATCGGATATTGCACAAACCCTATCGGCAGTCGGAACTGGCCGAACGGCTTCAGGCGCTTTTGTGAAGTGTGTCATGTTCGGACTGGCAGTCCACGTCGCAGGCGAAGGTGTAGCCAACGCCACGCACGGTTTTGATAATCCGGGGGTCTGACGGATTGCGCTCGATCTTCTTGCGCAAGCGGGCGACCTGATTGTCGATGGTGCGGTCCAGAGGCGTCCAGGAAATGCCGCCCGTCAGATCCATAAGCTGATCGCGCGACAGCACCCGTTTCGGCCGTTCCAGAAACACCTTCAGCAAGTTGAAATCGCCCGTGGTCAGCGCGCAATCCTTCCCGGTGCGGTCGATTACTTGCATGCGATCCGGCACCGCCATCATGCCGTCAAAGCAATACTTGGCACTGTCGCGCGTGTCCTGCACCGGTTCGATGGACTGTTGCGCGTCATTCGTTGCAAACTGATGCCGCCGCAGGACCGCACGAATGCGTGCAATGACCTCGCGCACATGGAATGGTTTCGCAATGTAGTCATCCGCGCCAATCTCGAGGCCGACAACACGGTCGATCACATCGTCTTTGCCGGTGACCATGACAATTGGCACGGTCGATATCTTGCGAATGTCCCGTGCCAGATCGAGACCGCTTTCGGCGCCCAGGTTTATATCTAACGTGACGAGGCTGAGGTCATTGTTTTGCACAAAGCCGAGTGTAGAGGCTGCGTCGCCCGCCTCAAGCACATCAAAACCATCATCCTCCAGCACGTTGCGCAAAAGCGCTCGGACTTTCAGATCGTCTTCGACAACCAGTATGGACAGCGGTTGGCTCACCTTTCGCTCCGTACCCGTGGCGCGGTTGCGCCTGCTTCCCCTCGAACGCGCACGTGGTGGCCGAGGTTGCTGTTACAAATTGATACAAATCTCACTCACCCAACCGTACGTCAGATTACACAGCGCGTCCAACAAGGTCCTGGCAAAAACAGGGGGACCACACACATGTACATTACGCTGTCAGCGGAAAATCGCCCCGACACCAGTCTTTTGGCGCAAGACAAGGGGCATCGCACGTCGCCGCGCACATTGCTCAAGAAAGGCAAGCACCTTTATCGCGAGGGGGATGAAGTCGAACGTATCTACCAGGTTGAAACCGGCGTTGTGCGCCTGACCCGAATGCTCGAAGACGGTCGGCGGCAAGTCATCGCGTTTGGCTACCCTGGCGACATTATCGGGTTTCCTGCGGACGGGTGCCACCATACCGACTGCGAAGCGCTGGTCGATACGACGTTGCAGGCCTATAACCGCGCGGCGCTGGATCATGGGAATGGCGATCCAGATTTGCATATGGCGTTGTTGCATGCAGCGCTGAGAGAAATCAGCGCGATGCAGGACCACGTCATGATGCTCGGACGGAAATCGGCCGCAGAAAAGGTTGCGTCGTTCCTGAATGTGATCACCCAACGGTACGGCGAAGATCTGGGTGTTTATCGCCAGATCGACCTGCCGATGAGCCGCAGCGACATCGCAGATTTCCTTGGACTGACCACTGAAACCGTCAGCCGAGCCTTCACTGCGTTGCGCCTGTCCGGCGTGATTGCCTTGGACGGCGCGCAAACGATCATCGTCATGCAGCCTGCCATGTTGCAAGACCTGTCTCGGGGCAGCAATTAAGCCCAATCAGGGCGCCGTCCAATATGCGCGTATGTCTTGTGGAAGGCAGGCGCGCATATCTTCGACCTCACCCCGGCTGATGCGCGCATTCAGCAGGTCAAACACGTATTTGGTATCCTCTGGGCCGCGGAATTCGGACGTGTCCTGCATTTCGGTGATCACGTGTTTTTGGAACACCAGCGCCGTTTTGGGCACCAGTTTGGGCTGCCAGCCCTCGAACATGACACCGCGCACCAACAGCGGCAACTGTGCTGAAAACTGGGCCATCTCGTCCTGAGGCACCCGATCACGCAAGATTTGCAGCACCGTACGCAGCAATCGCAGCGCACTGCGTTTGGAAGAATACCCCACGCGTTCCGCCAGTTCATTGATCCATTCATGGGTCAGATGCACGGTTTGATCGATCACTTCGAGACCTTGATTGGACATAGTCGCTCTCCTCTATTCAGGTTGTAACGTCATCGCGGTCAGCGGGCCGCATATCTGCGTCTAAGGCAGGATCGATATCGGGGATAAGCGCAAGGAAAACCGCATGGGTCATGGCGCCGACACCCAGCAGAACCAGGGTGTAGTTCGCCACCCATCCGACAAAGGGGATGAAGTTCATCAACGCCACGCAAATGATAGCTGTCGCAAAGACCATCAACCGTGTGAGTATTGCCGGGTCCATCTCGCCCCCAAGGCCGGTCCAAAGCCGCATCGCAACGGCATAGGCACCAAGCGCATAGGCCAGCGTCCAGACTGCCACGATGCCCAATAGGGCGATGGGAACGAAGGGCAGGCCAATGATTGTCAGTCCAATGACCGGAATTGCGCCAAACAGGATCGACAAGCCCACCACACCTTGCAGCAATGTCCGCCCCGGCGCGGAGCCGATGGATTTGCGCAACCAGGACACTTGTTTCGGAGCAAATCCCAAAGTGATTGCACCCAAGAGGACAAAGAACAGCAGGGTGACGACGAATCCAAAGAAGACCGATGCGAAGGTCGGGAAACCGGGCATGTCCCCAATTCCTTCCCATGCACCCCGCAATCCATCGCGCGTCAACGGCTCAAAAGCGACACGGGCGGCCGGGGCCACGCGCGCTGGCACGTCAATGCGTGCCTCGGTGGTGTATATCAGACGCCCAGACACCACCGCCTCGGGTCCAAAGCGCAGTGAGCGGGCTACAATGCGCGTGTCGCCTGCGACCGGGGCGTTCAGTAAGACATCGCGCCCCGTCACAGACAAAGCACCGTCGACCGGTCCATCAACAACCACCGTTGCACCGGCCAGCCGGGTGTTTCCAGCAACGCGCGACATGGCCTCAGTTCGAACGGTGAAGCCGGCTGCGGACAGATCCTTGCCAATGGTGCTCTTGAGGGTAACGGTTGCGCCTGCCGCATAGGCATCTTCGTCCACGTCGATATCAATGACGACGTCAAACCCGGACGCGTGGAAATCACCCTCCGCATGTCCCAAAACAGTTGTGGAGCGTCCCGCAACAAAGACGTCGCCGCTTGCATCAAGGGTTTGCGTCACCGTTTCACCCGCGACGAATGTGTCGCCGCCATGCTCGGACAATCTGGGTTCTGAGACTGCAGGCGCTGCGGCCAGCGCTGCCATCGCGCTTACGACCAATAGGAAATTCTGACGCATCTCAACCGCTCCATTGCTGCGCCAATTTCGTAACGCAGAATCCGAAGTCGGAATTGATAACGATCAATCGGTTGTGAGGTGGATTTGTTAGATCATCATAATCCAAAACCCAAATCACCCAAAGGGAGGCTCACAATGTCGAACTCCAATCTTACCGGACCCAATACCAGTTTGTACCAGCCCTTCTTTCAGTCGTTTCAAAGGGAAATGGCGCAGATGCTGGATCATCTACGCGGTACGTCGGTCCTGCAACCGACCGAGGACAGTGGCCCACTGACCCCAGCCATTGATGTGGCTGAAACTGAAACGGGTCTGGAAATCACCGCCGACGTGCCGGGTGTAAACGCAGAAGACCTTGATGCATCGGTCCATGGTGACACGCTGGTCATCAAGGGCGAGAAAAGCGCGGATCGTGAAGCAAAAGACAAGGATTACCACCTTGTGGAGCGCCGCTATGGCAGTTTTCGTCGACATATCCCATTGGGATTTGTCCCCGAAAATGGCGCGGTGAAAGCGGAATTTTCCAACGGCGTTCTGACCCTCCGGATTGACAGACCGGAGACCGCTCCGACGGGCGTTCAGAAAATCGAAATCGGCGCATCGTGACCGATGGATCCCGGCGCAATACGCGCCGGGACAAAAATGTAAGTCTGGAGGGGACCCGATGGAACCGAAAACAATTCTTGTCTGTCTGACAACTGAGGAACACGCCGCGACGCTGATGAAAGTGGCCGTTCCTCTGGCACGGCGCACAGGAGCACACCTGATCGGCCTGCACACGCTTGAAGCACTCGAGGTCTATCCCGGCATCGCGATACACGTGCCCGACAACGCCTTTAAGTTCTTCAATGACAGTCAAAAGGCGAAGGCGAGCGAGATAAAAAAGATATTCGACGCACATACACATGCCGAAGGGTTTGTCAGCGAGTTTCGTCTTGTTCAGGCGCAATCGAATACAGCATCAGAACGGATGATCGAAAGCGCTCGCGCGGCCGATCTGGTGATCATGGCGCACGAAGACAAGGAAGTGGACCGGTACGACCAGCGGCGGGTGCAGGCCGAGGTCGTCCGCCAAAGTGGGCGCCCCGTCATCGTGGTCCCACTCAACTACGACGGTCCAGAGATTGGCAATAAGGTCCTGTTGGGCTGGAGCGATACACGCGAGGCGGCTCGTGCAGCCCATGATATGCTTGGCGTCACAGTGCCAGATGCGGAAATTGTTGTGCTACGCGTCAAAGGCAGGGACATGGACGAGATGCAGGATGCCGACATGCTCGACCTGACGTCCGCCTTGTCACGCCACGGGCGCAAGGTGGAATTGCGACATCTCAATCAAGCGGGCCAGGCCATTGCTGAGGTGTTGATGGAGTGTGCATTTGAGCAAGGCGCTGATCTGGTTGTCACTGGCGCGTTTGGGCATTCAAACGCCTATGATTTCGTGGTTGGTGCGACAAGCAAGGCTCTGTTGCGCAACGCGCGATTGCCGGTGTTGCTGTGCAAATAGTGGCGCGCCTCGATTGAAGGGTTGCTTGGCCAGCTTTGGCCCGTTCTCCAACCGAGGGAACAGCCGATGCGCGTGCCACGCTCACACCTGTGTGCCCGGTGGCAGTCCGCCGCGCCAGGTACTAGTGGTATGAAGAACGCGTTCTCTCGCCGGTGAAGCTATGTCGGTGCAGCCGAGCGATGCTCCGACAACAAACACAACACGGTCGAAGCTCGTAGATAAAGGTCAACCATCGTGCTTCTACTGGATCGCAGAAAAGCCATCAATTAAGTGACTTCAGCGAACCGCGCAGCTTCAGTGAGCTTTCCAGCTGTTCCGAAACACCAACGCTTTTCTGCTCCACCATTCTGACCAGTTCGGCTGCCGCTCTGCGTCCCATCTCGCGGTGGGGAACGTGCACTGTTGTCAACGCAGGCGTTAGGATGCGTGCCAGTTCGATATCATCGAAACCGGTGATCGAGATGTCGTCTGGCACCGACAAGTTGAGTTCGCGCGCGCGGCGCATTGCACCTGCCGCGAGCACATCATTTCCACACATCACGACACTTGGAGAAGCCGGTGATTGCATCAGCTGATCAAACGCCTTGGCCCCGGACTCGATCTCGTATGAGGTCTCGATGACGGGCATACTGCTCGGGTCCAGACCGTTTTCGACCAATGCGTCCTTTATGCCCTGCAATCGTCCGTCTGCGCGATCGTTCCCCTCAACGATACCGGAAATCACAGCAACTTTTTGATGCCCCATCGATATGACCGTGTTTGCCAGCGCGCGCATTGACGCGCGATTGTCGAAGCCGATGCAGGCTTGATCGCTGTTTGGCGCGAAGGCCCAGGCGATCAGTGCGGGGATCGAACGTTGGTGCAGATAGGCATAGAGTTCAGGATCGCGCGCATATCCGATCAACAAAAGACCATCTGCGCCGCGTGCAACAAGTGAGCGCACTTGTTCTGCTTCGATCTCCGGCCGGTAGGCGGTGCTGGATACAAGCAACGTATAGCCCCGTGTGTGCAACTCTTCCTGAAAGGCCTGCAAGCCGCGGGCGAAAATCGCGTTTTCCATGGTCGGGATAATGGCACCGATCGTAAACGTACGCTTGGCGGCCATCACACGTGCGCCGAAATTGGGTGTGTATCCCAGCTGTTCGACTGCACTCATGACTTTGTTGCGGGTGCGTTCAATCACCTGTTCCGGAGAATTCAAGCAGCGCGATACCGTTGCAGTGGACACACCTGCCTTCCTTGCAACATCATCAAGCGTTGGAACATTTCGGGCTCGCGCCATTTCATTGACCTGCAGTGGCTTTAAGCTTCCTTGAACAGAATATTTCAAAAAGTCAAAGAGTTCACTGGAAATGTAAGCGCTTGCACGAATCAAATGTAAGCGCTTACACTGATCGCAGAACCACAACCGCTACGGATATCCGTCCATGTTTCTTGCTGCTTCCCTGATCGTCTTTGTCGTCTATTTCGCCAACGTCGCTCTGGGGGCGTTCGCAGGAAGCGCTTTTCTGGGCGACGTTGGCGAGATGCTGGTTCTGTTTGCTGCGTCGATCCTTTTTGTCGTCGCCATTCTTCAAAAAGAAGCTGACCGAAAAAACAAAGACGGCAGTTAAAGGCTTTCTGGGAGGAAATCTTATGGACAAAGACCGCAAGGAAATTGCGTCGGCAACACGCCGGAATTTTTTGAAACTGACTGCGACCGGTGGTTTCACCGCGGCAATGGTTGCCGGTGCCGGAGGCATGCTTTGGTCATCGCAAGCTGCCGCACAAACTGCCAACGAAGAGCGTGACCGCGAAAAGGCCGCCGAGCACGTAATGACCATCGCCACGGCCTATGTGCTTGGTGCATCGCGCAGCTATCCGATCATGCAGCTTGATCTCAAGGAAAACATCCAGAACGCCACCAACGGCAAGGTCTATGTTAAGCTGGCACCGGGCGGGCAACTTGGCGCAGGCGGATCACTGGTGCAAAAAGTGCAGGGCGGCACCATCCAGGCGGCGCAACACTCGCTGTCGAACTTTGCGCCCTTCGCATCGACCGTCGATCTGATCAACATGCCCTATCTGTGCGGATCGAACCAACGGTTCACCAATCTTGTTACCTCGGATTTCTGGAACAGCGAAGTGCATCCCAAGGTAGAGGCCAACGGGTTCAAGGCGCTGTTCTACGTCAACATCGATCCGCGTGTCGTTGCGGTGCGCAAAGGCGGGGCAGGTGCCGTGCTGAGCCCGAGCGATCTGTCCGGAGTGAAGTTCCGCGTCCCCGGTTCCAAGATGCTGCAGCAATACTATCGCATGGTCGGCGCGAACCCGACACCTGTAGCCTGGGGTGAGACACCTTCCGCCATCAAACAGGGTGTGGCCGATGCGCTCGATCCATCTGTCGGCGCGCTCTTCGTCTTTGGCTTCAAGGATATCCTCAGCCACGTGACGTTCACTCAGGCCGTACCGGACAGCCAAGTCTATTCCTGTAATCTGGAATGGTTCAATTCGATGCCTGCCGACGTGCAGGAAGGTATCATGTGGGGCTCGGAAATGACCGCGCACCAGAACCTGTCCAAGGTCCCGTCGGCGCGCGCCTATGCGATGTCCGAATTGGCCAAGGCGGGTGTTGAATTCCATAGCCTGAGCGACGACCAGCTTGGTGAATGGAAGGACGCAGGGGGCTATCAGCGCCCTGAGTGGGACGAGTTCAAGACTGAACTGGCCGGGTCCATGGACGCCTTTGACAAGATGGAAGAGGCCGCAAGCACACAAGGCAAATACTACGTGCACGACGCGTAATTGCCGAAGCGGGCGTGCCTGTGCGCGCCCGCCACGTTTCCCGCCGCAGCATGATCCTGTCGCGTCCGCGCGCTCGGTCTGCTTGGCAACCCAGCAGGTTCAGACATGGATATTTTGCGCCGAATTGATCGCGATGCCGAAAGGTGGTTGCTTCTGGTCTTTTACGTCATGCTCGTCATCACGATGGCCATCGAAGTGCTGCGACGTGAAATATTCTCGTTTTCTTCGATCTGGGGCGAAGAGATCGTTCGCTACTCCTTCATTTATCTCGCATGGATCGGGGCCGCTGCTGCGGTAAAGGAACGTGCCCACATCCGCATTGATGTGCTGATGCACTACCTTGGGCCCCGTCCCAAAGCGCTGCTATATATCTTTGGCGATCTGGTGATGTTCGTGGTCGCGCTCATCGCCCTGTATTGGTCCTACGAAGCTGTGCATGTGTCCGCCAAGTTTGGTTCGGTCACGGATGGGCTGCGCATTTCAAAAGTCTGGTTCCTCATGGCTGTGCCGCTGGGCTTTGCCCTGATCGTCTTGCGGTTGATTCAGTCGTACCTGCGCGATGTCCACTCCCTCAGAACGGGCAAGCCCGTTTTCGAGGGTGACAAGCTGTTTGATTGAGGGCCGCGCTATGCTTTGGAACACAGTAAATCAAACGGTCGAACTGGGCTGGGATTTCTATCTGCCCGTGATCATGTTCGTGGCTCTGATCGCGCTGGCCGTGCCTGTGTGGGCGGCCATCGGTGCGTCCGCCATCCTTATGCTGATGATGTCGGGTGATCTGCCGCTCAGCCTGGTCGGCGAAAGCCTGTTTGCTGGCATCGATGCCTTTGCCCTGACCGCGGTGCCGCTTTTTATCCTGACCGGCGATGTGCTTGTCCGAACCGGTCTATCCCGCAAATTCCTTGATGTTGCAGAGGCGTTGACCTGTTTTACCAAGGGTGGCTTCGGATCGGCCACCGTATTGGTCTGCGGCATGTTTGCAGCGATTTCAGGGTCGGATGCTGCCGGTGCGGCGGCCGTCGGGCGCATGACCATATCCCGGCTGGTCGAAAGCGGTTATCCCCGCCCATATGCATGTGCCCTGGTGGCGGCGGGGGCATGTACGGGCATTCTCATTCCCCCATCTATTGCTTACATCATCATCGGTCTGGTGTTGGGCATATCCGCTTCGACGCTGTTCCTCGCGGCGTTAATCCCAGGTGTGGCCATTCTGCTGTCCATCCTGATCACCAACCTAATAGTGAACCGCATCTATGCTTATGAGGGCGGTGGCCAGATGACCCTCAGCGAATGGCTGGGCAACCTCGGGCGGTCGCTGAAATCCGGCTGGTACGCGTTCATTGTGCCCGGGATCATCTTCTACGGCATCTTTTCGGGCCGATTGACCCCGACCGAAGCGGGGGCCACTGCAGTCGTCGTGACCATCATCATGGGCTTTGTTCTGCGCACACTAAGCCTTGCAGATTTCCCTGCAATGCTGGTCAGTTCCGCCAAGGTGAACGGGGTGATCCTGCCCATCATTGCCTTTTCTGCCCCTCTTGCGGAGGCTCTGGCGATCATGGGCGTTCCCCAAGGGTTTGTGACCTCCGTAACCAGCCTCACGAATGAGCCTTGGTTGCTGATCCTGTTGATGATCGGGATACTGATCGCGGCAGGCTGCGTCATGGAGACGACGCCGAACATCGTGATCCTTGCGCCGATCCTGAAACCGCTCGCGGACAACATCGGCATGAACGAGATTCAGTTCTGCATCATGATGATCACCGCCCTGGGCGTCGGGTTCATCACCCCTCCACTTGGGCTCAACCTGTTTGTGGTGTCAGGTATCACCGGCGAATCCATCCTCAAGATTGCCGCCCGCGCGGTGCCCTTCGTTCTATGCATGTTCCTGGTGGTTTTGCTGATCGCCTATGTGCCAGCAATCTCGACCACCTTCCTGCCAGAAATCTACAAGTAGGACCTTAGAAATGTCTCGTGAATACCTGAAGAAAGCGACTTTGACGGCGAAGTCTGATGCGTCCGAAGTGCATGAAACCGTCAAGACAATCCTCGCCGATATCGAGGCGGGTGGTGATGCCAAGGCCATGGAATACGCCGCCAAGTTTGATCGCTATGATGGCAATGTGATGCTGACAGCGCAAGAAATCGAAGCGGCCGCTGCGCTGGTGCCCGAAAAGCTCAAGGCTGACATCCGGTTTGCCCATGCCAACGTAAAGCGTTTTGCCGAGGCTCAGAAAGCAACCGTATCGGATGTCGAGGTTGAGATCGTTCCGGGTATGATTGCGGGTCAAAAGGCGATCCCTGTCGATGCCGCAGGGTGCTATGTGCCGGGGGGGCGGTACAGCCACATTGCCAGCGCCATCATGACGGTAACCACGGCCAAGGTGGCTGGATGCCATCATATCACCGCCTGTTCCCCGCCGCGGCCGGGCGTCGGCGTTGCTCCGGCCATCATCTACGCGGCCAACCTGTGTGGCGCAGACAAGATTATGGCGCTGGGGGGCGTGCAGGGGGTTGCGGCAATGACCTTTGGCCTTTTTGGTCTGCCAAAGGCCAACATCCTTGTGGGGCCGGGCAATCAGTTCGTGGCCGAAGCCAAGCGCATCTTGTTTGGCCGTGTGGGCATCGACATGATTGCCGGACCAACCGACAGCTTGATACTGGCCGATGCTACCGCGGACGCGCATATCGTCGCCACCGACTTGGTGAGCCAGGCCGAACACGGCTACAACTCGCCCGTCTGGCTTGTGACGGATGACCGCGTGTTGGCGGAGAAGGTCATGGCGATGGTGCCAGACCTGATCGATGATCTGCCCGAGGTGAACCGCGAGAATGCAGCCGCGGCCTGGCGCGACTATGCCGAGGTTATCGTCTGTGCCGATCGCGAAGAGATGGCAGCGTGTTCAGATGATTACGCGCCCGAGCATCTGACCGTGCAGGCCGAGGATCTGAACTGGTGGCTTGATCGCCTCACCTGCTACGGTTCGCTGTTCCTCGGCGAAGAGACCACCGTGTCCTACGGCGACAAGGCAACCGGTACAAACCATGTGCTGCCCACATCGGGTGCGGCCAATTACACGGGCGGCCTTTCGGTCCACAAGTATATGAAAATCGTCACGTGGCAGCGCGCCACCCGAGATGGTGCCAAGGCCGTTGCCGAGGCGACCGCCCGCATCTCGCGTCTTGAGGGGATGGAAGGGCACGCCCGCGCCGCAGATGTACGCCTTGCCAAGTATTTCCCGGACGAAGAGTTCGATCTGACCGCAAATGGCTGACCCGCGCGATCTTTTTGACCTGACAGGCCGGGTGGCGTGCGTCACCGGTGCAAGCTCTGGCCTTGGGCGTCGTGCCGCAGTTACGTTGGCGCGGGCGGGTGCCAGCGTCGTTGGCGTGGCTCGACGTGCCGAAGAGCTGGAGACACTGAAGCACGAGATTGGAGCACAAGCGGACTTCGTCGTTGCGGATATCGCAGAGCGCGAAAAAGTTTCAGCGCTCGCAAAGGCCATCAGCGCGCCTTTCGGTGCACCGGATATTGTCGTTCATGCAGCAGGCATCAATACGCGCCAAGCGGCCGATGATGTGACAGCAGAGGGCTGGGACACAACGTTGGCGTTAAACATGACAGCACCTTTCTTCCTAAGTCAGGCCTTGGTGCCAGCGATGAAAGCCAAAGGTTGGGGGCGTATCGTCAATTTCGCGTCGCTTCAGACGACGCGCGCGTTTCCCGGAGGTATTGCCTATGGAACGACTAAGGCTGGTATTGCGCAGATGACCCGCGCAATGGCCGAGGCATGGTCGCCCTATGGTATTAGCGCAAACGCCATTGGACCGGGTTTTTTCCCCACAGAACTGACGCAGGCCGTTTTTTCCGATGCCGAGCGGTCTCAGCGAAACGCCCTGCAAACCTGCATACAGCGAAACGGACAACTTGAAGACATTGATGGCCCAATTCTGTTTTTGTGTTCGGACGCGTCCGGGTATGTCACCGGACAAACACTCATGGTTGACGGAGGGTTCACCGCCAAATGAAAGCGCTGGTATATGAGGGTGTCGAAACACTGGGATTACGTGATCTGCCAGATCCAGTGGCAGACGCGGGACAGTCGCTGGTGCGTATTGCCGCGTCCGGGATCTGCGGGTCCGATATGCACGCATATCTGGGGCATGACGAACGGCGACCGGCCCCGTTGATCCTTGGCCACGAGGCCGCGGGCGTGATCGAAGGCGGGGCGCGGGATGGAACGCGGGTCACGATCAATCCTTTGGTCAGTTGTGGGCAGTGCACTGCCTGTGCATCGGGTCGCGAAAACCTGTGCCCGGACCGCTTGATTATTTCGATGCCACCGCGCGAGGGCGCCTTTGCCCAATACGTGGCGATGCGGGACGAAAACCTGGTCGTTGTTCCGGATCACGTTCCGCTGGAAAAGGCTGCGCTGGCCGAACCTCTGGCCGTCAGTTGGCATTCCGTGCGGCTTGGTTTGGCGGCCCACGACCGCGCGCTTGGACAGACCGCCCTGGTGATAGGTGGGGGCGCTATCGGTCTTGCGGCCGCGCTGGCGCTCAAGGCGCAGGGCATCGACGATGTGACAATCGTCGAGCCAAATGCGACCCGGCGCGCATACCTTTCCGACGTATGTGGCGCACAGGCCATCGCCGCCGCGACTGACGACTATGCGATCGTAATCGACGCCGTCGGATATGCTGCGACGCGCGCCATGGCCTCCGCGCTTTGCAGCCCAGGTGGCGTGATCGTTCACATCGGGTTGGGCGAAGATACAGGGGGGCTGGATGTTCGCCGCATGACCCTTCAGGAGATCACGTTTATCGGCACGTACACCTATACACGTCAGGATTTCCGGGACACCTGTGCTGCCATCTTCGCCGGATCATTTGGGGCGCTCAACTGGATTGAACGCCGTGGTCTGGATGAAGGGCCACAAGCGTTTCGCGATCTGAGGGCGGGCACTGTCGCCGCGCCGAAGATCGTCCTTGATCCGTGGGCATAGAACCCGCCGCCAATTGGATGGAGACACCGTATGTATAAGAAAATTCTGGTTCCGATGGCACTGGACCATGGTGTGTCGAACCACACGCTCGAAATTGCCAATGCGCTGCGGGCCGCGGATGGCTCAGTCATTGCGCTGCACGTGCATGAAGCGCCGCAAGGGTCCGTCAGCGCCTATCTCGACGAAGAAACGGTTCTGGCAGGCTTTGAAAAGGCTCGGGACGATCTTGCAGACAAACTGTCCGGCCAACCTGACATAGAGCCCGTGATCGTCAAAGGGCACTCTGCGCGCACAATCATCGATTACGCGGATGCCAATGGTGTCGATTGTATTGTGATCGGATCGCACAAACCCGGCCTCAGCGACTATTTTCTAGGGTCCACCGCGGCCCGTGTCGTCCGCCATGCTGGCTGCGCCGTGCATGTACATCGCACCCCATCCCAATGATACGACATCCCACATTTCAGAAAGGTCCTCTCGAAACATGAACATCGACAAGAAGATAACGGATGATTTGGTTGCGAACGACATTTCGTTTGTGACGACGGTTCCGTGCAAGCA